>NZ_CP034587.1:2830000-7367863 GCF_003970715.1 Streptomyces luteoverticillatus
GGTCGCGTTGCCGAGGTTGAGGAGGCGGCCCTCGGACAGCACGATGAGGACCTTGCCGTCGGGGAAGGTCCAGGTGTGGACCTGGGGCTTGACCTCGTCCTTGACGATGCCGGGGACCTTGGCGAGGCCGGCCATGTCGATCTCGTTGTCGAAGTGGCCGATGTTGCCGACGATGGCCTGGTGCTTCATCTTGGCCATGTCCGAGGCCATGATGATGTCCTTGTTGCCCGTCGTGGTGATGAAGATGTCGGCGGTCTCGACGACCTCGTCCAGGGTGGTGACCTGGAAGCCGTCCATGGCGGCCTGGAGGGCGCAGATCGGGTCGATCTCGGTGATGACGACCCGGGCGCCCTGGCCGCGGAGGGACTCGGCGCAGCCCTTGCCCACGTCGCCGTAGCCGCAGACGACCGCGACCTTGCCGCCGATGAGGACGTCGGTGGCGCGGTTGATGCCGTCGACGAGGGAGTGGCGGCAGCCGTACTTGTTGTCGAACTTCGACTTGGTCACCGCGTCGTTCACGTTGATCGCGGGGAAGAGCAGCGTGCCGGCCTGCTGCATCTCGTAGAGGCGGTGGACGCCCGTCGTGGTCTCCTCGGTGACGCCGCGGATCTCGGACGCCAGCTGGGTCCACTTCCGCGGGTTCTCCGCGAGGGTGCGGTTGAGGAGGGTGAGGATCTGGGCGTACTCCTCGCTGTCGGCCGTGGCCGGGTCGGGAGCGGCGCCCGCCTTCTCGAACTCCACACCCTTGTGGACGAGGAGGGTGGCGTCACCGCCGTCGTCCAGGATCATGTTGGGGCCGCCGGTGGGCGTGCCCGGCCAGGTCAGCGCCTGCTCCGTGCACCACCAGTACTCCTCGAGCGTCTCGCCCTTCCAGGCGAAGACGGGGATGCCCTGGGGGTTCTCCGGGGTGCCCTCGGGGCCGACGGCGATGGCGGCGGCCGCGTGGTCCTGAGTGGAGAAGATGTTGCAGGACGCCCAGCGGACCTGCGCGCCCAGTGCCGCCAGGGTCTCGATGAGGACCGCGGTCTGCACGGTCATGTGCAGGGAGCCGGTGATGCGGGCGCCCGCCAGCGGCTGCGCCTCCGCGTACTCCTTGCGGATCGCCATCAGGCCGGGCATCTCGTGCTCGGCGAGGGTGATCTCCTTACGGCCGAAAGCCGCCAGCGACAGGTCCGCGACCTTGAAGTCCTGACCGGTGGTGGTAGTCATACGGCTGCTCCTCCTACAGGGGCGAGCGGGAGTGGGTACGGCTGTGCGTGCGGACGGACAGCGTCGTCCGGTCGTCGCGCGGACGCGGCTCAGCGCGGTCCACGGCGCGATCGGTCGCACACTGCTCCCCCGGCCGCAGCCCAGTCCGTCGGAGGCCCTCTCTCCCTCGGCCGGCCCGTCGCGCGGGCCGCCCGACCTGCCATCAGCAGCGACGTCTGGCTCTTGGCACGAATCTACACCGGGGCCCCTGCCGAGCCCCAGCCCCGAGCGCCGGGTTCCGGACTCGCCCCGGACGACCTGTCCGTCGGGCCGTCAGTTGTTGCAGGATGCGGGCACGATGAGTTTGTGAGGAGATCCACGTGACGCCATCAGCGGATCCGTCCGCCCCCGCGACGAGGCACGGGCGGCGGCTCAAACTGCTTGCCGTGACCGCCTGTCCGACCGGAATCGCGCACACGTACATGGCGGCGGAGAAGCTGACGCAGGCGGCGGAAGCGCTGGGCCACGACATCAAGGTGGAGACGCAGGGCTCCATCGGCGCCGAGAACGAGCTGACCGACAACGATGTCAGCCGGGCCGACGGGATCATCGTCGCGGCCGACAAGGACGTCGACCTCAGCCGGTTCGTGGGCAAGCGGCTGCTGGTCGTCGGCGTCGCCGAGGGGATCCACCACCCCGAGCGGCTGATCGAGCGGGTGATGGCGGCTCCGGTCCACGAGGGGGATGGCGGTGGGATGGGTGCCGACGGGGGCGGCGTGGGGAGCCGGGGCGGGCCGGGTGTCCTCGGGCCCGGGCTCGGGGCCGGGCGGGGGACCGTTTACAAGGCGCTGATGAACGGCGTCTCGTACATGATCCCGTTCGTCGTGGTCGGCGGGCTGCTGATCGCGGTGTCGCTGGCGCTGGGCGGGCATCCCCGGCCGGACGGCGGGCTGGTGATCCCGGACGGCACGTTCTGGAAGCACGTCAACGACATCGGTGTCATCGGTTTCACGCTGATGGTGCCGATCCTGTCCGGTTATATCGCCTACGCCATCGGCGACCGGCCCGCGCTGGTGCCGGGCATGATCGGCGGCTGGATCGCCAACACGGGCGCGCTGTACGACTCCAAGTCCGGCGCGGGCTTCATCGGGGCGATCGTGACGGGCTTCCTGGCCGGCTACCTGGTTCTGTGGATCAAGAGGATCCGGGTGCCGAGGTTCGTCCGGCCGATCATGCCGATCATCGTGATCCCGGTGGTGGCCACCTCGGTCCTCGGCCTGTTCTTCATCTATGTCCTCGGCAGGCCCATCGCCTGGGTCTTCGAGCACCTCACCGGCTGGCTGGACGGTCTGACGGGGGCGAGCGCGGCGCTGCTCGGCGTGCTCCTGGGGCTCATGATCGCCTTCGACATGGGCGGGCCGGTCAACAAGACGGCCTTCCTCTTCGGCGCCGGTCTCGTCTCCAAGAACCCGGAGATCATGGGCATGTGCGCCGCCGCCATCCCCGTGCCGCCGCTCGGGCAGGGGCTGGCGACGCTGTTGCGGCGCGGGATGTTCAGCGAGCAGGAGCGGGAGACCGGGCTGGCCGCCCTCTTCATGGGCTTCTTCGGCATCACCGAGGGAGCGATTCCCTTCGCCGCGGCCCGGCCCGCGCGGGTGATTCCCGCGAACATGCTGGGCGGCGCGGTGGCGGGCGCGATCGCGGGGCTCGCGTCGGTGGGGGACAGCGTGCCGCACGGCGGGCCCATCGTGGCCGTGCTGGGGGCGGTGAGCGGGGTGGCGATGTTCTTCGTCGCGATCGGGGTGGGGATGGTGGCGACGGCGCTGACGACGGTGACGTTGATGGCGGTGGGGCGGGGTGAGCGTGCGGGCTCCGCTGAGGGCGGCAGCGGTGCCGGCGCTGTGGCGGTGCCTGTCGCTCGTACCGGTGGTGTGGGCGTGGCGGCCCCGGGCGCGGCCGATGTTCTGTCCGGCTACCTCACCGCGCGGACCGTGCGGCTGGACCTCGCGGCCGTCCGCAAGGAGGCGGCGATCCGGGAACTGGCCGAGGTGCTGGCCGGCACCGGGCAGGTGCGGGACGTCGACGCGCTCGTCACGGCCGCGCTCGCCCGCGAGGAGCTGGGCACCACCGGGCTGGGCGAGGAGATCGCCATTCCGCATGCGAAGACGGACGCGGTGACGGCCCCCGTCGTCGGCTTCGCCCGGTCCGCCGAGGGGATCGAGTGGGGGGCGCTGGACGGCTCGAAGGCCCGGCTGATCTTCATGATCGCCGTGCCGGAGGCGTTGGCCGGGGACGAGCACCTGCGGATTCTCGCGCTGCTGGCACGGAAGCTGCTGGATCCGGGGTTCCGGGAGCGGTTGCTCGATGCGGAGGGGGAAGGGGCGGTGCTCGGGGTGTTGGCCGAGGTTCGGTAGGGGGCGGGTGCCCATGGGGCCGGGTGCCGCCGGGGCCTTGAGGGTCCCCGATCCCTCCCCTTCCCGTTTCTTTCAGGGGCTCCGCCCCCGAACCCCCGGTGCTCAGGCGCCGGACGAGCCGGCCTGGTAGATGTCCGGTTCCAGGTAGATCACTCGGGCGATCGGGACGGCCTCGCGGATGCGGGATTCCGCGGCGTCGATCGCGCGGGCGATCTGGGCCGCCGTGTCCTCGCCCCGTACCGCGATCTTCGCGGCGACCAGCAGTTCCTCCGGGCCCAGGTGGAGGGTGCGCATGTGGATGACCCGGGTGACGGACTCGCCGTCCACCGCCGCCGCGCGGATCCGTGCCACCTGCTCCGGGCCCGCGGCCTCGCCCAGCAGCAGCGACTTCGTCTCGGCCGCCAGCACCAGCGCGATCGCGACGAGCAGGGTGCCGATGCACAGCGTTCCGATGCCGTCCCACACGCTGTCGCCGGTGGCGATCGTCAGACCCACGCCGCCGAGGGCGAGGACGAGGCCGACGAGCGCGCCGAAGTCCTCCAGCAGGACCACGGGCAGCTCGGGGGCCTTGGCCGTGCGGATGAAGGAGCTCCAGGACTGCTCGCCGCGCAGGGCGTTGGACTCCTTGATGGCGGTGCGGAAGGAGAACGACTCGGCGACGACGGCGAAGACGAGCACGCCGACGGGCCAGTACCAGTGCTCCAGCGGGTGCGGATCCTTGATCTTCTCGTAGCCCTCGTAGAGCGCGAAGACGCCGCCGATGCTGAAGAGCACGACCGAGACGAGGAAGCCGTAGATGTAGCGTTCCCGGCCGTACCCGAAGGGGTGTTCCTCGCTGGCCTGTTTCTGGGCCTTCTTGCCGCCGAGGAGCAGCAGCGCCTGGTTGCCGGAGTCGGCGACCGAGTGGACGCCCTCCGCGAGCATCGACGACGAGCCACTGAAGGCGAACGCCACGAACTTGGCCACCGCGATGGCCAGGTTGGCGCCCAGCGCGGCGACGATGGCCTTGGTACCGCCTGATGCGCTCATATGTGCGGGTTTTCCCTTCCGGCCCTGCGGCTGCTCTGCATTGCTTTTATCAGTACGGCGCTTTTATGAGTACGGCCCCGACGTGGCACGCACTGTGGCGCGGAAGGCGGTGCCCTCGCCGCCGAGCTCGACCCGCTCCCCCGCCCGTACGAAGGCGGACTCGCCGCTCCCGAGGGTCAGTTCCGTCCCGTCCTCGCCGCGCAGCAGGGCCCGGCCCGCCGCGCACAGCAGGATCTGGGGGGTGCGAGCGTCGAGGCGGTGGGGCGCCGAGCCGGGGGCGAGCGCGTATCGGGAGAGGCGGAACTCCTCCACCGGCGTCTCGTACTCCTCCGCGCCGTCGACGTCGGCCTCGGGGCGCAGAACGCCCGGCGGCGTGGCCTCGAAGCGGACCACGCGCAGCAGCTCGGGGACGTCGACGTGCTTGGGGGTGAGGCCGCAGCGGAGCACATTGTCGGAGTTGGCCATGATCTCGACGCCCAGGCCGGAGAGGTAGGCGTGCGGGACGCCGGCGCCGAGGTAGAGGGCCTCGCCGGGCTGGAGGAGGACGTGGTTGAGGAGCATCGCGGCGAGGACCCCGGGGTCGCCCGGGTAGTGCCGGGCGAGGGTGGCGTAGGCGGCGTACGCCGCGCGGTGGGGGACGTCCTCTGCGGCGAGGCGCCCGGCGGCTGCCGCCGCCTCGGTCACGGTCCCGGCGACGGCGGTGCGCTCGGCGCTCAGCACGGCGGTGAGGACCTCGCGCAGGGCCGCGCTCTCCGGGTGGGCACGCAGCAGGTCCACGTACGGCTTGAGGCCGTCGACGTCCAGGGCCGCGAGCAGCTCGGCGGTGGCGTCGGGGGCGCGGAATCCGCAGAGTCCCTCGAAGGGGGTGAGGGCGCAGATGAGCTCGGGCTTGTGGTTGGCGTCCTTGTAGTTGCGGTGCGGGGCGTCGACGGGGACGCCGCGTGCCTCCTCGTCGGCGTGGCCGGCCTTGGCCTGGTCCAGGTCGGGGTGGACCTGGAGGGAGAGCGGGTCGGCGGCGGCGAGGATCTTGAACAGGAAGGGCAGACCGGGGCCGAAGCGGGCCACGGTGTCGTCGCCGAGCTCGCGGCGCGGGTCGGCGGCGATCACCTCGTTCAGGGCGACGGGGCCGGCGCCGCGGTCGACGCGGGAGGGGGCGCCGGGGTGGGCGCCCATCCACAGTTCGGCCTGGGGCTCTCCGGTGGGCGCGGTGCCGAGGAGGTCGGGGATCGCGGTGGTGGAGCCCCAGGCATAGGGGCGCACGGTGTTGAGAAGGCGGTCCATGGGGACGGTTCCTGACTTGTCGGACGGGACCGGGCTTGCGGACTCTCGTGCGGACTTGCTGACTTGCTGACTTGCGGTTCTACGGGTCTACGGAGTCACGGGTTTGGCCGCGAGCGCGAGGTAGACGGCGGCGAAGTCCGTGATGGAGAGGAGGTCGGCCGCGGTCTCCAGCGGGCCGGTCTCCTCGTCGGCCTCCAGCTCGCTGACGGGCGTGTCGCGGTGCAGGGCGAGCTCGCGCGCCGCCCCGGCCGGGGAGGTGACGTCCGGTCCGCGCTCGCGGAGGAGGACCACCCGGGCGTGCAGCGCCTCGGGCTCGTCGACCCGGTCGCGGAAGAAGTCCTCGGGGTCGGCGCCCGCGGCGAAGTCCCCGGCGAGCAGCGTGCCGTGCGCGGTGAGCGCCTCGGGCAGCTCGGCGGCGAGCGCGGGGCGCCCGGCGAGCGCGGCGAGGACGGTCGCGAAGCGGCGGCCGGCCGCGGCGGCGAGCTCGCCCTCGGTCCAGATCAGCGGCAGGGTGTCGGCCAGCTCGGCCGCCAGCGTCTTGGCGGGGTTGCCGTACGTGGCGATGGCGGGGCCGCAGCGCTCGGCGATGTGGTCCAGCCGGTCGGCGAGCGCCTCCAGGGCGGCGTGGGGCGCCTCGGCCAGGCCGATGCGGTCGGCCAGCACGAGGAGCGGGGTGAGCAGCGACCAGAGCGTGCCGGGCCCGGTGGGCAGGACGGCCAGGGAGTCGCTGTCCCGGGGAGCGTCGCCGGCCATCGTCGTCTCGTAGGGCGTGGCGGTCAGCGGGATCGCGAGGCCGCGCACCTGGGCGGTGGCGTCGGCGAGCGGGGAGCCGGTCGGGGAGACGGTCACGACGGTGCAGCCGCGCCGGTAGGCCTGCTCCAGCAGGAGCGCGAGGCCCGGTTCCGTTCCGTCCGGGCTGGCGACGAGCAGCAGGTCGAGCGGGCCCGTCCAGCCGGGGAGGGTCCAGCGCAGGGCGCCCGGGGCGGGCGCGACGCCCGCCGGGCGGATCAGGGTGACGGGGCAGCTGTCCCCGGCGAGCGCGGCGAGCAGGTCGGCGGTGGAGCCGCCCGCGGGCCCCGGGCCGGCGACCAGGACGGCGCGCGGGCGGCCGTCCGGCTGGAGCGCGTCGACCCCGGCCTCGGCCGCGTCGCGCATGGCCGTACGGACCCGGGCGCCGGATTCGGCGGCGCCCCGGAGCAGGCCGTGGAGGTCGGCTCGGGAGAGGCCGTCGGGGTCATCGAGGAGGGACTCGTCGAACACCGTTGTTCAGCCTCCGTGTGCCGTGGGTTTCGCCGTGGGGTACGGGGTTGCGGGGTCGCCGCCCGCTGTCGGACGCCTGCGCCCGTCGGACGCCTGCGCGGCCGTCACGCGGGGCGGCGGGCCTCGTCCACGAGGAGGACGGGGATGCCGTCGCGGACGGGGTAGGCCAGGCCGCAGCCCTGGCCCTCGCACACCAGCTCGTGGGTGTCCTCGGAGGGGGTCTCCTCGCGGAGGGAGGCGTGGCACTCCGGGCAGGCGAGGATCTCCAGGAGACCGGCTTCGAGCGGCATGGGGTTTCCCTTCGGGGTGGTGCGGGGCGCTGCGCCGCGCTGTTGCTGTGAGGTCAGCGTAGTCGCGTGGGCGGTGGTTTGGTCGGTGCGGACCGGTGGGCGCTTTGTGCCCGCCCGTTCCGCCCTGCGGAACGCCCGCCCACAAAGCTGTTTACGCGCGGACGATCGACAAAACCTCGTCGCGGACGCGGGCCACCGTCTCGGCGTCCCGGGCCTCGACGTTCAGGCGGAGGAGGGGCTCGGTGTTGGAGGCGCGGAGGTTGAACCACCAGTCGGCGGTGGCGACGGTGAGGCCGTCGAGCTCGTCCAGCGTGGCGCCGTCGGCGCCCTCGTAGGCGGCCCGGACGGCGGCGGCGCGGCCGGCCTGGTCGGCGACGGTGCTGTTGATCTCGCCGGAGGCGGCGTAGCGGTCGTACTGCCGGACGAGGCCGGACAGCGGGCCGTCCTGGCCGCCGAGGGCCGCCAGGACGTGGAGCGCGGCCAGCATGCCGGTGTCGGCGTTCCAGAAGTCGCGGAAGTAGTAGTGCGCGGAGTGCTCGCCGCCGAAGATCGCGCCGGAGCGGGCCATCTCCTGCTTGATGAAGGAGTGGCCCACGCGGGTGCGGACGGCCTTGCCGCCCTGCTCGGCGACGACCTCGGGCACGGACCACGAGGTGATCAGGTTGTGGATGATCGTGCCGCCGGGGTGCTTGGCCAGTTCGCGGGCGGCGACCAGGGCGGTGATCGCGGAGGGGGAGACGGGCTCGCCGCGCTCGTCGACGACGAAGCAGCGGTCGGCGTCGCCGTCGAAGGCCAGGCCGATGTCGGCGCCCGTCTCGCGGACCTTCGCCTGGAGGTCGACGAGGTTCTTGGGGTCGAGCGGGTTGGCCTCGTGGTTGGGGAAGGTGCCGTCCAGCTCGAAGTACATCGGGACGAGGTCGACGGGCAGCCCGGCGAGGACGGTCGGAACGGTGTGGCCGCCCATGCCGTTGCCCGCGTCGACGGCGACCTTCAGGGGGCGGATGCCCGTGAGGTCGACCAGCGAGCGCAGGTGCGCCGCGTAGTCGGCGAGGACGTCGCGCGAGGTGATCGTGCCGGCGGTGGCGGCGGGCTCGGGGGCGCCGGTCTCCAGCCAGCCCTCGACGAGGGCGCGGATCTCGGCGAGGCCGGTGTCCTGCCCGACGGGGGCGGCGCCCGCGCGGCACAGCTTGATGCCGTTGTACTGGGCGGGGTTGTGGCTGGCGGTGAACATCGCGCCGGGCAGGTCCAGTTGCCCGCTGGCGAAGTAGAGCTCGTCGGTGGAGCAGAGGCCGATCTCGGTGACGTCCACGCCGAGCGCGGCGGCGCCGCGGGCGAAGGCGCGGGACAGGCCCGGGGAGGAGGGCCGCATGTCGTGGCCGACGACGATCGCGCTCGCGCCGGTCACCTGGGCGAAGGCGGCGCCGAAGAGCTCGGCCATGGGCTCGTCCCACTGGTCGGGGACCACGCCGCGCACGTCGTACGCCTTCACGATCTGCGACAGATCAGCCACAGCCAACCCCTCCTGGACTCCGGTACGGGACCACAAACCTACCTGCCGTCACCGTCCGCAACGACCACGCGTGGTGGGTGGGGGCCGCACGGGCCGTCAGGAGTCGGGCGAGCGCAGGACCCTGAGGTGGCCTCGGCGGGCGACCTCCATCGGATCGGCTCCCCGGCCCGTCGGCGCGACCACGCTCGGGGCGGCGCCCGGACCCGCCGTGCGCTCCTGGGGGCGCGCGGCCTCGCGCACGGCGTTGGCGAGTGCTTCGAGGTCGTCACCGCTGGGGCGGGCCGGGCCGCTGTCGACGGCGAGACGGACGACGTCCCAGCCGCGCGGCGCGGTCAGCCGCTCGGAGTGCTCGGCGCACAGGTCGTAGCAGTGGGGCTCGGCGTAGGTGGCGAGCGGGCCGAGGACGGCGGTCGAATCGGCGTAGACGTACGTCAGCGTCGCGACGGCCGGGCGGCCGCACGCGGTGCGCGAACAGCGACGTACAGGGCTCACGAGGTTGGACGGTACCGCACTCTTGAGCGGGCCGCGACGACTCACCCCCGGCTCACTCCTCCGTGTCGTCCCGGTTCGCACCGTGGACAGCGTTGTCGAACGGCCTGGTCGACCCCGTCGGGACCGGGGGGACAGGCGTCCGGTGACAAAGAAAACTGTCACCAGCGGGTACACATAGTGTCATTCGGCATGGGAACGCCGATCCGGCGGGTGGCTGCAATTGATCGCAGACATGGCCGGAACGCTCATCGGGCGACATGCCGGGAGATGGGCGGCTACCCCGCGCGTACGGCCGGTCGGCGGATACCCTCGGGTGTGATGGACAACCCCGTAACTCGCCCGGCCGCCGCCGGGGACGCCCCCGGTCCCACCGGGCCCAGGCCACGCCGCCGCGACCGCCATGGACGCGGTATGCGCGGCCCCATCGCGCCCCCGCAGGTGCCGCTGTCGGTCAGCAGGGCCGACGCGTTCGTCGACCTGGTCCAGGACTCGGCGGAGCGGCTGGAGCGGCGCTGGCCGCAGCTCGCGGCCGTCGAGTTCCAGGTCCGCGAGGTGCCGGCCGAGCCCGGCACCGGCCCCGGCGACGATCCGCTGGAGGCGCTCCTGGACGGCGAGACCGTGCCGCTCGGGCGGTACGTCGCCGCGCGGGGCGAGGACCCGGACCGGATCGTCGTCTACCGCCGTCCGGTGGAGATCCGCGCCAAATCGCGTGACGAGCGGGCGCTGCTCGTCCACGAGGTCGTGGTGGAGCAGGTGGCGGAGCTGCTCGGGCTCGCGCCCGAGTCGGTCGACCCGCGCTACGGGCAGGACTGAGCGCCCCGCCGGATCAGCCGTTCAGCATCGACAGGTCCTGTTCGGCCTTGGGGACGGCCACGCTGGACCGGTCGTCCGGAATCGGCTGGATCGTGAACATCGGGACGCCGTCCTTGGGCAGCGCCAGCATCCGCGAGGCGTGGACGGGACCGCCCGAGACCTTCTCCACGGTCACGGCGAACACGCCCTTGCCGTCGGCGGGCTGGGGCGGTTCGACGGTGAGGGTGGTCCCGGCCTTGACCGTGTAGGTCTTGCTGACGGGGGTGCCGCCCTCGCTGCCCGCCGACGCGGTCACCTTCACCAGGGCCTCCTTCCCGGGGGCCACGAGGGACAGCGTGCTCGCCTTGGCGCGGTTGTCGGCGACGGTGCCGCGGCCCTCGATCGCCGGGGTGGCGGGGATGAAGGCGGTCTCCTGCTTGTCGTCCTTGCCGCGCGTCACGCGCAGCGCGGCGACGACCGGGCCGCTGCCGCGCGCGCCGGTCAGCAGCAGGGAGCCCGCCTCGCCCTTGGTGAGGTCCCCCAGGTCGACGACCGTGGTCATGCCGCTCTTGACGTGCAGCGACTCGTGGCCGGCCGGGCTGATGGAGCCGCTCGGGCCGGCGAGCCGCACGGTGACGTCGGCGTCGTCCGTGCCCGGCGCGAAGGCGACGAGACGGACGGAGGTCGCGTCGGCCGGGATGCCCGGCAGCACCGCGCCCGCCGCCGCGTCGGCGGACGGGGCCAGCCAGTCGCCGCCGGTCTTGTCGTCGGACGCCTGCACCGCCGCCCCCACCCGGCCGGACCGGGCGGCCACGTGGAGGGTGAGGTTCTCGGTGGGCGCGTCCGTGAGCGACGACAGCAGCACGGGGACGGTGGAGCGGGGCGGGACGGTGACGCCCTCACCGGAGGGGGCCTTGATCCGACCCTCGGGGCCGTACAGCTCCAGGTCGACGACGGCCGCCGAGTTGTCGGGGTTGGACACATGGACGTAGTCCTGGCGCCCCTTGGCGGTGCTGGCGCCCGGGAACCAGAAGGACGTGTCGGGCGGCGCGCAGGTCAGGCCGTGCAGCCCGCGCCCGCCGCCCGCCGCGACGGTGGTCGTCTGCTGGGCGGTCCAGCCGGGGGCCAGGGGCCCGGCGGCGGAGCCGAGGAGGGCGGGGGCGTCGGAACGTTCCGTGGTGGCCGTGACGGGCTTGCCGGGCTCCTTCAGCGACAGGACGGGTTTACCCGGATCGGTTTCGGCCTTTTTCCCGTCCTTCTTCTTGTCATCCTTCGCGGAGTCTTTCGCGGAGTCCTTCGAAGCGTCCTTCTTGGGCTCGTCCTTCTTGCCGTCCGTGCGTGCCGGGCCCGCCACGGGCAGCAGGTCCGCCGTGGACCCGGCCGCCGCGCCGCCCTTCCCGGGTGGCGTGAAAGCGGTGTACGTCGTGCTCGCCACGTCCGACGAGGTGGGCGCCGGGCAGAGCAACGTCGAGCGCTGGACGGGCATCCGGCCCGCGCGCGGCGGCGCGCCCGCGTGGTCGCCCGACGGCGGGTTGAGCGCGGCGACACCCGTGACGACGGCGAGCACGGCCGTCGTGGCGAACAGGGACAGGGTGGTGCGGTTCACTGCTGCTGGCTCCCGTCACGGTGGGGCCCCTCGCCCCCGCCGTACGTCGTGTCGTAGGGCCGGTGCCCGTAACCGTACGGGTCGTGCGCGCCGCCCGCGTAGGGGTCCGTGTAGCCGGTTCCGTATCCGGTGGCGTAGCCGCTCTCCTGGTACGGCTGCTGCTGTCCGTAGGCGCCCTGGTCCTGGGCTTGGTTCTGGGCTTGGTCCTGGGGCTGGTCCCACTCGGCGTACTGCTGCTGGTGCGGGACGGCGGCGTACGGATCGGCGGCGTACGGGTCGGCGTCGGCCACGGCCGGCTGCTGCTCGTACGGGTTGTAGGGATCGTATGAAACGGGCTCGGGCGCCGGGGCGGGCTCGGGGGCCTCGGGCGGGGTGGCGCCGCCCGTCGTGGCCGTCGCCGCGCGCAGCCTGCGGGCGCGGCGTCCCTCCCCCGCGCCGGCCTGGGCCGGTACGGGGGCGGGCGCTGCGGCGGCGTCCTCGGGCAGGTCGTCGTCGACCTCGCGGCGACGGCCCGGCAGGGCGAGCACGACCAGGACGGCGGCGAGGAGCCCCTGGGCCCAGAGCCAGGCGGTCCGCGCGACGGGGGTCTCGTAGGCGACGGTCAGCTTCCCGCCCCGGGCCGGCAGGGCGAAGCCCTGGGCCCAGCCGTCGACGGTGACGGCCTTGAGCGCCCGGCCGTCGAGCGTGGCCCGCCAGCCCGGCGCGGCCTTGTCGGCCAGCCGCAGGACCCGGTCGCCCGTCCCGGCCGGGACGGTGGCGCGGGCCGTCACCGGGCCGGCGGCGACGGGCACGGGGGCGGTGGCGCGGGTGCCGTCGGGCCGGCGCGGTCCGGTGACGACGGTGACGCGGGCGACCTGGTTGTCGACGCGCCAGAGGGAGCTGTGGTCCTCCTTGCCGAGCCGGGTCAGGCCGGGGGTCGCGTCGAGGACGCGGGCCATGTCGCGGGGGGCGCTGTCGCGGACGAGGACGTAGCCGACGGCGTAGTCGCCGAGGCGGCCCGCCTGGTCGGCGCCGGAGCCTGCGACGAGCGCGGCCACCATGGCGTCCAGCTCGCGCTGCCGGCCGGCGGCCGCCAGGGGTTCGGCGTCGCCCAGCCGGGCGCCCGCGCCGCGAACCAGCGTGTACGTCACCCGGCCGGTGTCCCCGCCGAGGACGAGGGTGCGGGCCTGGTCCCGGGTGCCCGCCTCCTCGGCCACGAACGCGGGCACCTGCACCGGGTCGCGCCGCTCCAGCGGCCCGGCGGCGCCGTGCGTCGCCCAGACGGCGGCGGCCGCGGCGGGGGCGGCCCCGGCTGCCAGCGCGATGAGCACGGCGACCGGCTGGCGCCAGCCGAAGCTGCGCGCCGCGACGCGCTCCCGCGCGCCTTCGGCGCCCACGGCGGCCGCCGCGATCAGGGCGAGCCCGTAGAGGAGGGTGCCCGGTCCGGCCCAGACGGAGCGGTTGACCAGTGCGGCGCAGAGCATTCCGGTGAGCGCGACGGTCCAGGCGGTCAGGATCGCCGCGCGGCGGTCGGCACGGAGCAGGGCGGCGAGCGCTGCCAGGACGACGCCGGCGAACAGCAGGGCGCCCGGGGTGCCGGGCCCGCCGGGGTCGGCGGTGAGCAGGCGCAGCGGGCCGGCCGTGCCGTGGCCGTAGGCCAGCCCGGCCTCGGCGAGGAAGCGGCCGGGGTGGGTGAGGAGCCCCAGCGACCAGGGGGCGAGCGCGAGGAGGGGGGTGGCGGCCGCGGCGAGGAACCGGGGGCCGTGGACGGCGGCCCGGGCGGCGCCGCCCCGGACGCAGTTCAGCGCGAGCGCCACGACGCCCAGGAGCACCGCCACCGGCCACACCACGGGCGTGAAGGCGGTGGTGACGGTGAGCAGGAGGGCGTACGCCCAGCAGGCGCGCCACGCGGGAGCCGTGCCCGGCGCGCGGAGCCCGGTGGCGGCGACGGCCGCGCGGGCCAGGAGCGGCAGCAGGACGGCGAGGACGGCGGTGCCCAGCCGGCCGGTGGCGAGGGCGCCGGTGGTGGCGGGCAGGAAGGCGTAGGCGACGGCCGCCCAGGCGCGCAGCGGGCGCGAGGCGATGAGGGGGCGGGCGGCGAAGTAGGCGGTGAGCCCGGCCAGCGGGACGGAGCAGACCAGCAGGAGGGTGAGGGTGATGCCGGTGGAGCCGAGGAGGAGCGTCGCCAGGGTCGCGAGGACGGCGAGGTAGGGGGGCGCGTTCTCGGTGCTGCCCACGCCGACCGGGTGCCAGCCGTCGGTGTAGGCGGACCACAGGTCGGAGAGGTGGGCGGGGACGGGCAGGAGGGCTCCGCCGGAGAGGGAGCCGCCGCCGAACAGGTCGCGGCAGGCGAGGGCGGAGACGAGGAGCAGGAGGGTGAAGAGGACGGGCGCGGGCTTGCGGGCGAGGCGTCTGAGCCGGGCGAACTGCTCGATCTCCAGGTAGTCGGCGTCGTCGCCGCCGGGGCCGGACTCGACGGCGCCGCCGTGGCGTCCGGCGGAGGGGGCCGCGTCCTCGGTGCGGGCGCCGATGTCGCTCGCGAGCTGTTCGAGGGTGGCGCGGACGGTGGCGCCGGGGGGCGGGAAGAGCGGCCGGAGTTCCGCGGGGGCGATGCGGGGCTCGCCTCGCCGTTTGCGCGCCGCGCGGACGCGCCCGGGGCGCAGGAGGACGCCGGCGAAACCGGCGAGTTCGTCGAGGGCCTGTCCGGGCGCCTTGCCGACGATGTAGCCGAGGACGCGCAGCAGGGTGCCGATGACGAGCCGGAGCATGACGTACGGCAGGAGCGCGCCACGGGTGTTGGCGAGGAGGGTGTAGACGGCGCCGGCCTTGTCGACGCGGTGGGGGTTGGCGGGTTTGCGGCCGGCGCAGTCGACGGGGCGGCGCTCGCGGGAGGCGGCCTCGGCGTGGCGCAGGACGGCGTCGGGGGCGACGAGGACGCGGTGGCCGGCGGCGTGGGCGCGCCAGCACAGGTCGACGTCGTCGCGCATGAGGGGCAGGCGGGGGTCGAAGCCGCCGAGCTCCTGCCAGACGTCGCGGCGGACGAGCATCCCGGCGGTGGAGACGGACAGCACGGACCGGATCTGGTCGTGCTGTCCCTGGTCCTGTTCGCGGCGTTCGAGGCCGGTCCAGCGGCGGCCGCTGCGGGCGATGGAGACGCCGGTCTCGAGGAGCTGGCGGCGGTCGTACCAGCTGCGGAGTTTGGGGCCGATGACGGCCGCGTCCGGTTCGGCCTCGGCGACGCGCAGCAGTTCGTGGAGGGCGGCGGGCTCGGGCGCGCAGTCGTCGTGGAGCAGCCACAGCCACTGGACGGGCCGGCGTTCGGCGCGGTCGGCGCCGGGGGCGTCCTCGGTCCAGGTGCGGCCGGCGGGGTCCCAGCCGCTGGAGCGTCTGAGGTAGGGGAGGTCGTCGGCGGTCAGGACCGGGGCCGTGCGGACAGCCTCCTCGACGGCGGTGCCGAAGCCGGCGCGCCGGGCCAGGTGGAGGACGCGGTCGGCGCCGAGGGCGTCCGCGAGGAGCCGGCGGGAGTCGTCGGCGCTGCCGGTGTCGGCGGCGACGGCGTGCTGGACGGGCCGTTCCTGGCCGAGCAGCCCGGCGAGGGCGTCGGGCAGCCAGCGGGCGCCGTCGTGGGCGACGAGGACGGCGGTGACGACGTGGTGCGGGAACGCCGGGGGGATGGTGGGGTCGAACATGGCAGGTGCGGGCCCCGGTTCAGTGGAGACTGCGATGGACGTGTGAGCGCGGCTCTCGTGGGCGCGGGCCCGGGAGGGCGCCCGCCCCACCGCGACCGGTACGTCTCGGACGGGCCCCCACCCTAGTGGCTGTGAAAGCAGCGGTCCGCCTCTCGCGTGCGGGGCGCGAGAGGCGGACCGTGCGGTATGGAGCATGGTGCGGGAGTGGGTGGAGCGGACGGCTCCGCGGTCCCCTCGCCCGGCCGTGGCACGGCCGGCCTTGAACGAGACATCCCGTCAGGTCATGACGCCGGTCTGTCAGACCGCGGCCTTCTTGAGGCGGCGGCGCTCGCGCTCGGACAAACCGCCCCAGATGCCAAAGCGTTCGTCATTGGCCAGCGCGTATTCAAGGCACTCGGAGCGGACTTCACAGGCAAGACAGACCTTCTTCGCCTCGCGTGTGGATCCGCCCTTTTCGGGAAAGAAGGACTCGGGGTCGGTCTGAGCGCACAACGCGCGCTCCTGCCAGCCGAGCTCCTCGTCCGCCTCCTCGACCAGCAGTTGCTGGAACAGCTCGGTCATGTGCGCCCCTCGTCTGTCAATGCGTCCCCGTGTGCTGCCGCGTGTCAGGTGGTCAGGTGCGGCAGAACGACACGAGTGAAATTACAAGTGCGCCGATCCGGGGCAGTCAAGCCGGGATCTGCTATTGGGCCCCTTATTCACTCTGCGGAACCAAGGGCGTGCGGAAAGTTGCCAAACCGCCTCAAGGGTGGACACATCCACCACTCGCCACAAAAGCCACTTCCGACCCGGTCCGGGACAGGGGCCTTCCAGCCTCGAAGAGAAGGACGCGACCTGCGGTGAACCCGTTGCACCCGATATTGACGACCCCGGTAGCCCGACCGCTGTCCGTACACACCGGCAAGCAAACCCTTCACTCCAATCAGTAACCGCACGGGTGAAAGATCCCCCCAAAACGGACACCCGGTTGACAGAGGAGCTCCGGAGCCGGTCTCCTTGGTGACATGCCAGCGACCTCCCTCCCCCTGGCCTCCGCCCCGGGGAACCTCAGCCTGACCCGTGCCTACGGGTCCCGCTGTGCTGTGCAGGCGCGCTGTCGCTGTTCCAGCTGTTGACGCGACCGAGGCCGGTTTCCGGCTCCTCCCGCTCCAGCTGATCTCCACTGCCGCATTCAGTACCGCTGTCTTCGGCACCGCTTGAGATCGCCCTTTCCCGCTTCCTGTCTCTGATCGCTCCTGCCGTGCGTACGCGCGCTCCCGCGCCGTCCCGGCACCCGCGCCGAGGAACCACACCCCCATGAACAGCGACGTCCAGATCGCCGGCGACCCGCTCGCCCTCCCCCACCTGATGCCGCCGCCCGCCGCCCACCCCGCCACCGTCGCCGAATTCGCCGGCCTGGCCCGCGCCATCGCCGCCGACACCGCCTCCTGGGCCCCGCTGGTGCGCTACGACGCCGTCACCCGCTGGTACCACCGGTTGCGCACCGGCCCCGGCTACGAGGTCTGGCTGCTGAGCTGGGTGCCCGGCCAGGGCAGCGGGCTCCACGACCACGGCGCGTCGTCCGGAGTGTTCACCGTCCTCCGGGGCGAACTGGCGGAGCTCTCGGCGCACGGCACCCGCCACGCGCTGGGAGCGGGCGCCCAGCGTGTCTTCGCGCCCGGGTACGCCCACGAGGTCGTCAACGACTCCCTCGAACCCGCCGTGAGCCTCCACGTCTACTACCCGGGCCTCACCGAGATGCCGATGCACCGGCCGCCGCTGTGCGCCTCCGCCGTACGGCCGTCCGCCGTCGTGACGAGCTAGGCGCGGGCGCCCGGGCCCGCCCTTCAACATGGCGGCACGCTCCTGAAAGACTGCGGCCATGCAGCGCATTGTGGTTCTGGCCGGCGGGATCGGGGGCGCCCGCTTCCTTCGTGGCCTCATGTCAGCAGTCCCCGACGCGGACATCACCGTCATCGGCAACACCGGCGATGACATCCACTTGTTCGGGCTCAAGGTCTGCCCCGACCTCGACACCGTGATGTACACGCTCGGCGGCGGCATCCACGAGGAGCAGGGCTGGGGCCGGGCCGGCGAGTCCTTCGCCGTGAAGGAGGAGCTCGCCGCCTACGGAGTGGGCCCGGAGTGGTTCGGCCTGGGCGACCGCGACTTCGCCACGCACATCGTCCGCACCCAGATGCTCGCCGCCGGCTACCCGCTGAGCGCCGTCACCGAGGCGCTGTGCGCCCGGTGGAAGCCGGGCGTCCGCCTGCTGCCGATGAGCGACGACCGGATCGAGACCCACGTCCTGATCGACGACCCCGACGGCGACGACGGCGCCCGCAAGGCCGTCCACTTCCAGGAGTACTGGGTGCGGATGCGGGCCTCGGTGGACGCCCACGCGATCGTCCCGGTCGGGGCGGAGCAGGCCAAGCCGGCGCCCGGGGTGCTCGAGGCGATCGCGGCGGCGGACGTCGTCCTCTTCCCGCCGTCCAACCCCGTGGTGAGCGTCGGCACGATCCTGGGCGTCCCCGGCGTCCGGGAGGCCGTCGCCGACGCCGCCGCGCCGGTGATCGGCCTCTCCCCCATCGTCGGCGGCGCGCCCGTGCGCGGCATGGCCGACAAGGTGCTCGCCGCCGTCGGCGTCGAGTCCACCGCCGCCGCCGTGGCCCGCCACTACGGCTCCGGGCTGCTCGACGGCTGGCTGGTCGACTCCGTCGACGGGACGGCCGTGGCCGAGGTCGAGGAGGCCGGGATCCGCTGCCGGGCCGTGCCGCTGATGATGACCGACGTCGAGGCCACCGCCGCCATGGCCCGCGCGGCGCTGGCCCTGGCCGAGGAGGTACGGGCGTGAGCGCGGCCCCCGAGTACCGCGTCTGGGCCCTGCCCGGCATCCCCGAGGTGCGCCCCGGCGACGACCTCGCGAAGCTGATCGCCGGCGCGGCCCTGGGCGAGGGGCTGCCCGGGCTCGCCGACGGCGACGTCCTCGTCGTCACCTCGAAGATCGTCAGCAAGGCCGAGGGCCGGATCCTCGCCGCCGAGGACCGCGAGGCGGCGATCGACGCCGAGACCGTGCGGCTCGTGGCCCGGCGCGGCACGCTGCGCGTCGTGGAGAACCGGCTGGGGCTCGTGATGGCCGCCGCCGGCGTGGACGCGTCCAACACCCGCGCCGGGACGGTTCTGCTGCTGCCCGAGGACCCGGACGCCTCGGCCCGGCGGATCCGCGAGGGCCTGCGCGAGGCGCTCGGCGTGGACGTCGGCGTCGTCGTCACCGACACAGCCGGGCGGCCCTGGCGCAAGGGCGTCACGGACTTCGCGATCGGCGCGGCCGGGGTACGGGTCGCCGACGACCTGCGCGGCGGCGTGGACGCGTACGGCAACCCGCTGGTCGCGACGGTGGTGGCGACGGTCGACGAGCTCGCCGCCGCCGGCGACCTGGTCAAGGGCAAGGCCGGGGGCCTGCCGGTGGCCGTGGTGCGGGGGCTGCCGCATGTGGTCACCGAGGACGGTGAGCAGGATGCTCATTGGCTGGTGCGGCCCGCCGTCGACGACATGTTCCGGCTCGGGACCTCGGAGGCGGTGAAGGAGGCGGTGTCGCTGCGGCGGACCGTCCGGGAGTTCACCGACGACCCCGTGGACCCGGGCGCGGTCCGGCGGGCCGTCGCCGCCGCCGTCACCGCGCCGGCGCCGCACCACACGACGCCCTGGCGGTTCGTGCTGCTGGAGTCCGAGGAGTCGCGGACGCGGCTGCTGGACGCCATGCGGGACGCGTGGGTCGCGGACCTGCGCGCCGACGGGCTCTCCGAGGACCGGATCGCCCGGCGCGTACGCCGGGGCGACCTGCTGCGGAAGGCGCCGTACCTGGCGGTGCCGTGCCTGGTGACGGACGGCGCCCACGACTACCCGGACGCCCGGCGCTCGGCCGCCGAGCGGGAGATGTTCGTGGTCGCGGCCGGGGCGGCCGTGCAGAACTTCCTGGTCACGCTGGCGAGTGAGCGGCTGGGGTCGGCGTGGGTGTCGTCGACGATGTTCTGCCGCGAGGTGGTGCGGGATGTTCTTGGGCTGCCGCGTGACTGGGATCCGATGGGTGCGGTCGCGATCGGCAGGCCGGCGACGACGCCGCCCGCGCGTCCCGCGCGCGACGCGGACCCGTTTGTGACGGTCCGCTAGCCACACGGTTGTGGGCAGGCGTTCCGCAGGGCGGAACGGGTGGGCACAACCGGAACGACGGCCCGCACCCCCCGTGGGCAACCCCGGTTCGGGTGCGGCCCGGTGGGCGGGTTTGCGCCCACCCGTCCCGCCCTGCGGGACGCCTGCCCGCAAACCGGTTAGATCCGGCTGAAGTCCGGCACCGTGAAGCGTGGCCCCCGTCTGGGCGGGATCACGCCGCTCAGCAAGATGAGGCGGCACGCCCGGTGCCGCTGCCCCTCGTACGGGGCCAGAAGGTCGAGCATCGCCGCGTCGTCCGCCCCGCGGAACCCCGTGAGCGCGTAGCCGATGATCTTCGGCAGGTGAAGGTCGCCCGTCGTGACCGCGTCCGGCGAGCCGTTGGCGCGCTGGAGCGTCTCCGCCGTCGTCCAGGGGCCGATGCCGGGGACGGCCTGGAGGCGGGCCGCCGCGCGGGCGTCGTCCATGGCGGCCGCCTCCTCCAGGCGAGCCGCCACCCGTGCCGCGCGGACGATCGTCGCCGAGCGCTTGGCGTCCACGTGCGCCCGGTGCCACTCCCAGGACGGGACGCGGGCCCAGCCCGCCGGGTCGGGCATCACGCGCATGCCGGCGGGGGCCGGGCCGGGTGCCGGTTCGCCGTGTCGGGTCAGCAGCAGCCGCCACGCGCGGTACGCCTCGTCGCTGGTGACCTTCTGCTCGAGGATCGAGGGGATCAGCGACTCCAGGACCAGCCCGGTGCGGGCGAGCCGGAGGCCGGGGTGGCGGCGGTGGGACTCGTGGACCAGCCGGTGGCGGGGCGTGAACCCCGCCGGGTCGTCGGTCGCGCCCAGGAGGGTGGGGAGCCGGTCCAGGAGCCAGTCGGCTCCCGGGCCCCACGCCTCGGCGTGGACCTGGCCGTCATGGGTCAGCCGGAGCGTGCCGGGCCCTTCCGGGGTACGGCTCGCCCGCCAGACCGCCCCGGCCGCGTCCACGCGATAGGCCGGGTCGCCCGGGCCGCGCGCGAGGACGCCCAGGGTGCGTCCGAGGTCGTAGGGGCCGCCGGTGGGCGGGGCCCACGTGCGGGTGGCCATTCGGCCAGGGTACGTCGCCGGGCCGGCCTACCAGTCCGGCTAGCGGTCCGGCTACTGGTCCGACGAGAAGCGGATCGCCCCCTGGGGGATCCGCGCCCCGCACCAGATCCGGGCCCCGGCGCGCAGCTCGTTGTCGGGGCCGATCTCGGCGCGGTCGCCGATGACGGCGCCGTCCAGGACCGTACGCGCCCCGATGCGCGCCCCGGCACCGACGAGGGAGTCGCGGACGACGGCGCCCGCCTCGATCACCGCGCCGTCCAGGACGGCGCTGCCGTCCACCCGCGCGCCGGGCGCCACGCGCGCTCCCGCGCCGACGACCGTGCCGCCGGTGAGTTTGGCGTCAGGGGCCACCTCGGCACCGTCGAGGACGAGGCGGTCGCCGCAGCGGCCGGGGACCGCCGGGGACGGGGCGCGGCCCATGACCAGGTCGGCCGAGCCGCGCACGAAGGCCTGCGGGGTGCCGAGGTCGAGCCAGTACGTGGAGTCGACCATGCCCTGGAGGTGGGCGCCGGCGGCCAGCAGCCCGGGGAAGGTCTCGCGCTCCACGGAGACCGGGCGGCCGGTGGGGATCTCGTCGATGACCGAGCGGTTGAAGACGTACGCGCCCGCGTTGATCTGGTCGGTGACGATCTCCTCGGGCGTCTGCGGCTTCTCCAGGAACGCCTGGACGCGGCCGGTCCCGTCCGTGGGGACCAGGCCGAAGGCCCGGGGGTCCGCGACGCGCGTCAGGTGGAGCGAGACGTCCGCGCCGGTCGTCCGGTGGGTGTCCACCAGCGCCTCGATGTCGAGGCCGGTGAGGATGTCGCCGTTGAAGATCAGGACCGGCTCGTCCGGGGCCGAGCGCAGCCGGTGGGCGACGTTGCGGATGGCGCCGCCCGTGCCCAGGGGCTCGACCTCGGTGACGTACTCCAGGTGGAGACCCAGCGCGGAACCGTCGCCGAAATATGGCTCGAAGACCTCGGCCAGGTAGGAGGTGGCGAGCACGATGTGCTCGACTCCCGCCGCCCGCGCCCGGGCCAGCTGGTGGGTGAGGAACGGGACGCCCGCCGCGGGGACCATGGGCTTGGGCGTGTGCACCGTCAGCGGGCGCAGCCGGGTGCCCTTGCCACCGACCAGGAGGATCGCTTCTGTCACCTTGTCGTCTCTGCTTTCCTGCCGGGGCCGGGCCGTGATCGGCGGCCAGTGTACGCAGAACGTGCGGTTCCGGCCGCGCCCGGTCAGCGTCCCTGGAGGCGGGAGGCCGTGGAGCGGGCCGTGCCGAGCCGGTTGTAGAGCTGGTCGCCGGGGCATTCGGTGGCGAAGCCGTCGCGGTGTCCGGAGATGGCCCTGAGCCTTACGGAGGTGCCCTTCTTGAAGAGGTTGCCGCCGCCCGAGACCAGGGTCGTGGTGCCGGCGGGGTTGACGCCGTACAGGCCGAGCTTCCACGCGGAGAGGGTCGCCACGGCGGTGAGCGCGGCGCTGGACGGATCGCTCCTCCCGAAGGTCCCGAGCACGGCGATGCCCATGCTGTTGGTATTGAAACCGAGAGTATGGGCGCCTCTGACGGGTTTCGCCACACCGCCTGCCCGGCCCTCGTAGACGGTGCCGCATTTGTCCACGAGGAAGTTGTAGCCGATGTCCCGCCAGCCGCTGCTCACCACGTGGTAGCGGTAGATACCCCGGATGACGGAGGGGGACTGTCCGCAGCCGTAGCCGTTGCCGGAGGCGGTGTGGTGGACGAAGGCGGCGTGGACGGTCTTGTTGTAGACGAAGCCCTTCTCCCGGATCGACTCGTCGGCGCCCCAGCCGGCCCGGGTGACGATGCGCGGGCGGGGGCCGACGTAGCGGCCGGCGTCGAAGTCGGCGTCGGAGTCGGAGTCGTCGACGTCGGCCGACCCGTCGCCGTTGTCGGCACCGCTGTCGGGGGCGCCCTGCTGGGGCCTGTCCGTGGGTTCGGCCTCCGGGTCGGCGGCGCCGTGGCCGTCGGAGATCGGGTGGCCCTCGGCCACGTTCGTGCCGTCGACGTGGGTGGCCTCGACGTCCTTGGCCGACTCGGGCCTGCCGACGGCGGGGATCTCGGTGGCGCCCAGCGGGGCCAGCGGGAAGTTGGCGGCCGAGCTGGCGGCCTCCTCGTCGGAGGGGCCCGGCGCGGGGGGCGGGGCGCTGCGGCCCCGGCCGGCGCGGGGGCGGCCGGGCGCGGGGTCGTGGCCGGGGTCGACGAGCTCGACGCGCATCCCGGAGGGCAGGGCGGTGCCCTCGGCGAGCCGGCCCCCGGCGGCCGGTTCGGGGTTGACCCGGACCTGCACGGCGTCGGAGGCGCCCACCCACAGCGGGGCGGTGGAGCCGCGCAGGGTGCCGGCGCGGGACTCGGGCGAGTCGAGGTCGGGGCGGTCGTCGTCGTGCGTCTGGACGTCCCGCCACTCGGACCAGCTCCGGCCGCCGAGGGGGCGGGTGCGCACCTGGGCCCGGCCGCGCAGCTCCGTGGTGGCGTCGTCCCAGACGATGCCGACCAGCGAGAACGGCGGGACCTCCCGGGCGGGCAGCCCCTGGGGCCCGCGCACCCGGCCGTGTCCCGGGGCGGCCCGGTGGCCGGGGCCGAGCGGCACGAGCCGCAGCGAGTGCGTGGCGCCCGGCACCCTGGGCGGCGCGGCCGCCCGGGGGAGGGCGGGGTGCGGCGGGATCGCCACGGAGGGCGTGGCGGCGGCGGGGGCGGCGAGGAAGGACAGGGTCAGGGCGGCGGCGCAGAGGCTGGCGGCCGGGGGGACGAGATTTCCACGCATGCCAGAAATCCTGGACATATGCATACTAATCTGTCCATTGATCCGCTGACGGCGAGTCGGCTCCCCGGGCGTCCCGACGGCCCCGGGGACGCCTCCGTCCGACTGACCGTCACCCGGTGCGGCGCGTACGCTGGCGCCGATGAACGCCATCGATCGCACCCCCGCCGACCTGCTGCGTTCCGCGCTCGCCGCGGACCCGGCCCGCCCGCTCGTGACCTTCTACGACGACGCCACCGGCGAGCGCGTGGAACTGTCCGTGGCCACCTTCGCCAATTGGGTGGCGAAGACCGCCAATCTGCTCCAGGGCGAGCTCGCCGCCGAGCCCGGCGACCGGCTCGCGCTCCTGCTGCCCGCCCACTGGCAGACGGCCGTCTGGCTGCTCGCCTGCTCCTCGGCCGGTGTGGTCGCCGAGGTGGGCGGCGACCCGGCCGCCGCCGACCTGGTCGTCAGCGGCCCGGACACGCTGGAGGCGGCGCGCGCCTGCTCCGGCGAGCGCGTCGCGCTCGCCCTGCGCCCGCTGGGCGGCCGCTTCCCCGAGGCCCCTGCGGGCTTCGCCGACTACGCCGTCGAGGTGCCGAGCCAGGGCGACCGCTTCGCCCCGTACGCCCCCGTGGACCCCGGTGCCCCGGCGCTCGCCGTGGCGGGGGTGGAGCTGACGGGCGCGCAGGTCGTCGAGCGGGCGGCCGCCGACGCCGCCCGGCTCGGCCTCGGCGCGGGCTCGCGCCTGCTGTCCGGGCTGGCGTACGACACGTGGGAGGGCCTCTCGTCGGGTCTGCTCGCGCCGCTCGCGGCGGGCGGCTCCGTCGTGCTGTGCCGCAACGCCGACCGGCTGTCCGCCGACGCGCTGGACCAGCGGCTCACGAGCGAGCGCGTCACCGTGACGGCCCTGTAGACGCTGCCGGAGCGTCGCGTCCGGGCGATGATCGGGGTACGTGCCCACGGGCACCGGCGCCCCGGCCCGCGCCCGGACGCCGGCCCCGCCGGGCGCGTACGCCACCGACTCGAGCGGCGGAGGGACGCAGCGCAGCCGTGAACCGCCCAGGCATGTCCGGCCCGCCGGACGGCCCCTTCACCGGGGAGCCGTACGGCCGCCCGGTGACGCCCCGTCCGCCGGGCCGCCGGCGGCGCTGGCTGCGGCGGCTGGCGGCGGTGGCCGCGGCGCTGGTGCTCCTCGTCGCGGGGCTGGGCTGGGTGCTCTACGAGCAGCTCAACAGCAACATCACCACCGACGACGAGACCGCCGAGGAGCTGCGCCGCTGGGAGAAGCAGCGCCCCAGCGCGCTGGTGCGCGGCGCCCAGAACATCCTCATCATCGGGTCCGACACCCGCAGCGGCTCCGGCAACGCCAAGTACGGCGAGGACAGCGGCAGCCAGCGCTCGGACACCACGATCCTGCTGCACCTCGCCGCCAACAGGAGGAGCGCGACCGCCGTCAGTCTCCCCCGCGACCTGATGGCGACGATCCCCAGCTGCCGCAAGCGCGACGGCACGTACACCAACGAGCGCTTCGCGCAGTTCAACTGGGCCTACGAGCTCGCGGGCACCGCCTGCACGATCCGCACCGTCGAGAACATCACCCAGATCCGGATCGACCATCACATCGTCCTGGACTTCAACGGTTTCAAGAACCTCGTGGACGCCATGGACGGCGTGGAGCTCTGCCTGGACAAGCCCATGGACGACCGCGAGGCCAAGCTCCACCTGCCCGCCGGGAACCAGACGCTCAACGGCGAGCAGGCCCTCGGCTATGTACGGGCCCGCTACAGCCTGGGCGACGGCAGCGACACCGAACGGATGGGGCGTCAGCAGAAGTTCCTCGGCGCCCTGGTGCGCGACATGCGCAGCGAAGGGTTGCTGCTCAACCCCACCCGGCTCTACCCGGTGCTCGACGCGGCCACCAAGTCGGTGACCACGGACGCCGGGCTGGACTCGCTCAAGAAGCTCTACGACCTGGTGCGCACCGTGCGGGACATCCCGACCGAGCGGGTGCAGTTCCTGACGGTCCCCCGGCGGCCGTACGCGTTCAACAGCGCGCGCGACGAGCTCGTCCAGCCCGACGCGGACCAGTTGTTCCGTCAGTTGCGCCTGGACCGGCCGGTGTCGGTGAACGCGCAGGTGCGCCCGGCGGACGACAAACCGCGCGACGACCGGCACGGGCGGGGCAGGTCCGGGCGGGATCCGGGGCCGGAGGGGACGGACGGTTCCGCGACCGAGGGCGGCGAGGCGCCGCCCGTACCCCCCGCCACGGCGGCGCCGCCCGCCGCACCGCCGGCACCGCCCTCGCAGGCGCCCGTCGCGCCGCGGACCGGGTCCGTCCCGTCCTCGGCGCCGGCCGCGCCCATGACGTCCCCGGCGTCCCAGGCACCCCCCGCGACCACGGCGCCCTCACCGCTCTCCAGCGTCCCGCCGACCTATCAGGGCACCACGGCGGCACGCGGGATGTGCGGCTGAGCGACACTCTGCGCCACAAACGCGATAAAACCGTCAAACGACCCGACCGGTTTTCGTCTCCGCGTTCTCTCGGCAGCCCTCTCCGCAGCCCTCTCCGCGAAGGGATTGGGCAGATTGCCCAGTTGTAGGGGAGTGCAATTTGTCACGGGCGTCGCTTGACGCTGAACTGGGCGGATAGTGTGAGCGACCCGGTGCGCACCGCCGGGTTGACCGCGCACTGCACAGACGACGCTCCGAGCGCCTCAGGGGGGTAGGCGCCGCGTGGCACCGACGGAGGATTCAAGCGACCGTGGACGCGCAAGGCCGTGGGCGGGCGGGCGGTATCGACCCCGCCGACCAATGGGTGTTCGACCCCGAGACGGGCAGCTACGAGCTGCGTCTCGATCAAACCGGGGAGCCCGCGACGGCTCCCCGTGAAGCTTCCGCCGCGGCGTCCGGCCCAGCCCCCCGCACCTCGCCCAGACAGGCCCCCGCCCGGCCCAAGCCCGGCGGCGGCCGTACCGTGCCGGGCCAGCGCGGCCAGCGCGCGGGCGGCACGGCGGCCGGTGGCCGCCGGGGCGCCGGGGCCAAGGCGACGGCGGCCGCCGGGCGGCGGCGCCCCAAGCCGAAGAAGAAGGCCGCCCGGAAGAAGAAGGTCCTGATGTGGACCGGCGGCACGATCGGCCTGGTGCTGGTGGTGTGCACGGTCGGCGGCTATCTGCTCTACCAGCACCTCAACGACAACATCGACAAGATCGACGTCGGCATCAACAACAGCGTGTTCGACAAGGGCCCGCTGAACATCCTGGTGATCGGCACGGACAAACGCTCCGGCAAGGGCAACACCGGCTACGGCGACGACGGCAGCGTCGGCCACGCCGACACCACCGTGCTCTTCCACGTCTCCGAGGACCGGACGAACGCCACCGCGCTGTCCATCCCGCGCGACATGATCACGGACATCCCGGACTGCCCCACCAAGCAGAAGAACGGCTCCACGAAGACCATCCCCGGCTCCAAGGGGGTGCGCTTCAACGAGAGCCTGGGCCAGGAGGACCGCGACCCGGGCTGCACCTGGCGGACCGTCGAGCAACTGACGGGTCTGAAGGTCAGTCACTTCATGATGGCCGACTTCAACGCCGTCAAGGAGCTCTCCTCGGCTGTGGGCGGCGTCGAGGTGTGCGTGGCCAAGGACATCAACGACCGCGACTCGCACCTGAAGATGGCCAAGGGCCGGCACACGGTCGAGGGCGAGCAGGCCCTGGCCTTCGTCCGGACCCGGCACTCGGTGGGCTTCGGCGGCGACCTCAGCCGGATCGAGCTCCAGCAGCAGTTCCTGAGCTCGATGCTCCGGAAGATGAAGTCCGGCGACACCCTGACCAACCCCAAGAAGCTCTATGACCTCAGCGACGCCGCGACCAACTCGCTCACCGTCGACACCGGCATAGGCTCCATCAGCAAGCTGACGAGCCTGGCCAAGGAGCTCAGGAAGGTCAATCTGAAGAACGTGACCTTCGCGACCGTCCCCGTCCTCGACAACCCCGCCGACGGCAAGCAGCACAAGACGGTCATCCTGGACAAGCCCAAGGCCGAGCCGCTGTTCGCCATGGTCCGCCAGGACGTCTCCCTCACCGAGGAGAAGGAGAAGGAGAAGAAGGCGCAGGAGCAGGCCGACGCCAAGCAGGCGGCGCTGCTCCAGGGCCCGAAGGCGGAGCCCGCGAAGGTCCGGGTGAAGATCCTCAACGGCAGTGGGCGGGTCGGCGCCGCCCAGGAGACCGTCGCCTGGATGCAGAACAGCAAGGCCGTGTCGCACTCCAGCAACGGCGGCAACGCGGCGGGGGGCAAGAAGGACAAGACCCTGCTGGAGTTCGCCCCCAACCAGGCCGACCAGGCGCGCCGCGTCGCGGAGGACATGGGCCTCCCCGTCGACGCCCTGAAGCAGACGACGGCCGACGCGCCCCCCACCGCCGAGATGACGCTCACCCTCGGCGCGGACTTCAAGGGCGCGGGCGTCCCGGTGTCTGCGCCGAAGAAGGCGCCGGAGGGGATTCAGAAAGTCGAAGCCGACGATGAGAACATCTGCGCCAAGTGAACCCCGACAATGGCCTTTCGCATCTCATAGCGCAGTAATACTCATTTAGGTACGACACGCCTGCCCATCGGGCCGGACACCATCCAGGGGAGGGCCCGATGCGGCAGAGCAGCGGCGTGCGGGGAGAGAAGTCCCGCGACGCCCGGGAGAGCGCGCCGGAGCAGAAGGGCGTCCCGGAGCAGAGCACGCCGAAGACCGCCGGCGCCGAGGGCTCCGGGGGCGCCGCGAAGGACACCGGGACGGACACCGGGACGGAGGCGGGCGACGCGAAAGGCGGCGCCCCCCGGCGCCGCATCGGCCGAATAGCCCGCTGGACCGCGCTCGGCGTCGCGGTCACCGTCCTCGGGGTCTCCGGGGTGGGGTACTTCTACTACCAGCATCTCAACGACAACATCCGCAAGAACAAGCTCAACCTCGGCGACAAGCAGCTCGACCGCAGCGTCGCCAACGCGGCCGGCCAGCGCCCGCTGAACATCCTCCTCCTGGGCTCCGACAGCCGGGGCAGCAAGGAGAACCAGGAGCTCGGCGGCGCCCGTGACGACGCCGACCGCCCGCCGCTCGCCGACGTCCAGATGCTCGTCCACGTCTCGGCGGACCGCAGCAACATGTCGGTGATCAGCGTCCCCCGCGACACCCGGGTGACGATCCCCAAGTGCACCGACCCCGACACCGGCAAGGTCTACAAGTCGACCGACCGCCAGATCATCAACACCAGCCTGGTCAACGGCGGCCCGGGCTGCACGGTCGCCACCTGGGAGGAGCTCACGGGCATCCCCGTCGACCACTTCATGATGATCGACTTCTCCGGTGTGGTGAACATGGCCGACGCGGTCGGCGGCGTCCCGGTGTGCGTGGACGCCAATGTGCGCGACGACAAGTCCGGCCTGCGGCTGACCAAGGGCTCCCACACCATCAAGGGCAAGCAGGCCCTGCAGTGGCTGCGCACCCGGCACGGCTTCGAGGACGGCAGCGACATCGGCCGCACCCACGCGCAGCACATGTACATGAACGCGATGGTCCGGCAGCTGAAGTCCGGCACCAAGCTCAGCGACCCGGGCCAGCTCACCGACCTGGCCGAGGCCGCCACCAAGGCTCTCACCGTCGACAAGGACCTCGGCTCCGTGAAGGAGCTCTACGACCTCGCCGACGACATCAAGCGGGTGCCGTCCGGCCGGATCACCATGACCACGATGCCGTGGACCACCGATCCGCAGAACCCGGACGCCCACGTCATACCCAAGCCGGGCGACGCCGACAAGCTCTTCGCGCTCGTGCGCAACGACATCGCCCTGGACGGCAAGGACAAGAAGAAGGACGACAAGAGCCCGGCACCCACCGCCCCGCCCGCCCGCAAGAACGACATCGCGATCACCGTCTTCAACGGCACCGGCACGGCGGTGGAGCCGCCGGCCACCGGGCGGGGCTCGGACATCGCCGCGTTCCTCGTCAAGCAGGGCTTCGCCAAGGCGACGGCCGACTCCACGCCCCGGGCGCAGGTGGACACCACGATCACCTATCCGAGGGCCGGGCAGCGCGCCGACGCCCTCGCCGTGGCCAAGGCGCTGGGGTTGCCGGACGCGGCGGTGCGGCACTCCCCCGAGGTCCGGCAGATCACGCTGGTCGTGGGCGGGGACTGGCGGACGGGCACGGCGTACCCGGCGGACGCGGCGGCGGGGGCGGTCGGGGGCGATACGGGCGCGACGCCCGACGCGTCCGGGTCGCCGTCGGCCACCCCCTCCGGGAAGCCGACGGGCGAGAACAAGGCGCCCGAGAGCTCGGACCCCCTCAATGGCGCGGACGCCTCGGCGTGCATGAAGGTGAACACGGCGAACCGGTTCTAGGCGGGGGGGCCGGGGGATTTCGCCTCGGCCCCGCCCTTGTCTCCCCTGGCTACCGCTGGGGGGTGCCCCCGGTTTCCGAGGGGCCCCGCCGTCACAGGTCGACAGGGCACGGTTGGTCACGGAGTGCCCGGTTCGGCGAACACATCACCAGGGCCAGGCTCAAGAACTGCGGCCGTCCCAGGTAGTACCCAAGTGAGACGTCCCCGCCCCAGCTCAGCATGTCCGCCGCGTATGTCACTTTCAGCGTAAGCGTGGTCGTATCCTGGTCCGCTTGCGCGGCGAAGCGCGGTGCGTAACTCGTCAGACAGTGACCCAGCCATTCGGCTGCTTCCTTCGGACGCTTCCACGTGCCCTGTACGAGCTTGGCAGGCTTCATCAGCCAATACGCCGTTTCCAGAGGTGGCACCTCGGTCACCCGCCACTCCGCCACGGCTTCCCGGTACCGCTCCACCACATCCGGTGGGCTGGTTGTTGTCGGCTCCACCGGCGACGGCGGGCGCCGGACACTTTCCTTGTCGAACACCGCTTTGTCGCCGACCCACAGATAACCGTGGAAATGCACGAGCGTCCCGATTCTGCGCAGGTGGAAGCGGCTCCCGCCCTCATGGAGTCAGAGGGCGGGAGCCGCGGTTCAGGAGGTTAGGCCGTCAGTCCGAACCGGCTCGGGTTGATGCCAGCCGCGTTCAGTTCAGCCGTGGTGAACCTCAGCGGTTCGGTGTTGGGGCGCTTGCTGTCGCCCACGGCCCAGGCGTCCTCGCCAATGCGCGCGAGAGTGACGCACGATTCGCCGTCCGGGTGTGTATTTCCGCCGCACGCCTTGGCGAACTGGGCGCCTTGGATATCGAGCCCATACAGATCGGTTCCACTCATGGGCGTACCTTTCTGAGCGATGGAATGGACACCTGATCAGCCAGCCATCTGTTGCGCCTTGCGTTCTCTCAACTGACCTGCAATCAGGGCGTCAGTCAACGTGTCGGCGGCGTGCAAGGAAAGCGTCCCAACCACCACATGAGAATGCCCGGAGCTTGTAGCCGTTCCCCGGATATTCCAAATGTCCGACTCGCGCACTCCGAGGTGGGTGAGCGCCTCTCGCAGGAGCCGGGCCGTCTCGTCGGCTCGCCTCTTGGCTCACCTGTAGGCCGACATCTCAAGCACCGACGATGGCCTTCAGATGGACTTCCGCAAGGTGTCTGCGGGCCTCGCGTGCGGCTTTCGAGACCTTGTCGTGGTCGAGCGTTTCCCTGGCCTGCCGCATCTGCTCCCTGAGTCGATAGCAGGCCATGCAGCCTTCCTCGCCCCCGAGATCGGGCTGCGCGGCTTCGGTGTCCGTCGTCATGACCAGACGCTAGGGGGACGGGAGGTATCGCGACCACGAAGTTGCACTTCGTTGCGGACCTTCACCCCAGGGCGCGTACGGCCTCCCGGATCAAGGCTCGTGCTTGTGGTCCGTAGACGGCCAACTTTTGCAGCTCTGCATAAGCCTTCGCGTAAAGTGCGATCTCGCTGGGGGCCGTGACTGTGATTGCTGCTGATACCAGCTCGACACTCACTTGATCTTCATCAAAAATCGAGAACGTCTCTACCGGCCACATGTGGCGATCAGCCGTAAAGGGAATGACGCCGAGGGACACTCGTGGCAGGGACATCACTGTCAGCAGGTATTCGAGCTGGCCTCTCATCGTTGCGGCGTTTCCCAGGCGATGCCGTAGAGCCTCCTCTTCGACGAGGAGTCCAAATCGGTGGTTTCCTTGGTGAATCACACGGGATCGAGCGAGCCGTGCTGCCACGGCATCGATCACATCATTGGGCGTTCCCCGGAATTCGGTGATCGCAGACAGCAAGGCCGTGGCGTATGACTCGGTTTGGAGAAGGCCAGGGATGATGTTCGCGCAGTAGATGCGGAAGAGGCGTGTCCGCTCGTACAGCGGTACACGGCCTTCTTGACCCCGGCGCAGGCCAGTCCGATGGAGCCGTCGCCACTCCACATACATGGAGTCGGCGCTGCGGGAGGCGGCTATGAGGTCAGCTGTTTGGTCCTCGGACTCACACGCTGCACACCATGCGCGGATATCGGCATCGGACGGCAGCGTCTTCGCGTTCTCGATCCGTGAGGACTTCGACTTGTTCCACCCGCATCGCTCTGCCAGTGACTCCACCGTCAGTCCAGCGTCGAGGCGCATTTCCCGCAAGCGGTTCGCGATTGCCTCACGGGCCTTCTGGACGCTGGACGACGGCGAAGTGGGCATGACTGGCGTGCTGGCGGCTCAGACCGCGTACTCGTCATGCGGAGTGCCGCGCTCCCACACCGACTCGAACGCCGAGGAGAATTGCTTGGCCAGTTCGGGGTCTGAGCTGAGCTCGTCGACGACATGAGAGCCGTCACCGGCGAAGTGGTGAACGCGCACCAGCCGGTCGTCGAACACCCAGTAGTCGTTCGGCGGAAGCAGAAGGTCGGATGCGCGTCGCCTCGGCAACCAACGAACTGCCTCCCCTGCCTCCACGTTGCTGCGCGTGGCGTAGTGCTCCCACCGGATGTACTCCGATACGGGCTCGCTCACCACACGAGCGCGGCGGATAGCCACCCCTCGGCGCACGGCCTGAGCGATCTGCTCATGGAAGCTGTGCCACCACGACGCCCGGTCATCCCAATCAGTACGGTGACCGTCCCGCCAGGCCGCAAAGCGTGGGTTGTCGCCGTACACATCGCGCAGCTCCAGATGGACCGCTGTGCGCTCCGTGGAGGCCAGCAGCTCACCGAAGCTCGGTTGCTGCTCGCTCTGCGGCATCGCACGCCTCCCTGATCAGCGACACCATCCGTGCCGGTATGCGGATGACAGCTTCCGTGTCGGGCTTGGGGCTGTTCTTCGAGCACTCTGCCTGCGTTGCCTCGTCGGCCAACCAGCCCTGCACAACCAGATGGGGTTCCGGTTTCGCCTCGACGTCGATCCACACGGCCGGGCAGTGGTCGTGATCGGTGTCAGGGTCGATGCCGATAAACCGTAGTGCCATGACTGCCTCCGTTGTAGAGCCAGTTGCGCCTAGTTGCACGACCCTCTTGCCTGGCCAGCCACGCCGTCAAGAGGGCGTGCGATTGTCCTGGAGATTCACAGCCATGATCAGGGGGGAACGCGGTCCGCCGGGGGCCGTTCGCCGTTTCTCCGGTGGCGGAGCGCCGTGCGCCGGGTGAAGGTGGTCGCGGGGGTGTCCGTACTGCCAGGGAGGCGCGCGTCATGCCCGAGGTAACCAAGCCGTACGTGCCCGGGACGCCCTGCTGGGCCGATCTCGTGGTCCCGGATCAGCGGGAGGCCCTCGACTTCTACCGCGACCTCTTCGGCTGGCAGGGGGAGCCCGGGCCGCCCGAGACGGGCGGGTACGCGGTCTGCACGCTGCGCGGCAAGCCGGTGGTGGGGATCATGACGTCGATGGCGCAGGAGGGCGGCTCCAAGCCGCCGCCCGCGTGGACGACGTACCTGGCCGTCGCGGACGCCGATGCCACCATGGGGAAGATCAAGGACGCCGGTGGCACGTCGCTGATGGACCCGATGGACGTGATGACGCTCGGGCGGATGGCCGTCGTCGCCGACTCCACGGGCGCGGTCTTCGGGATCTGGCAGGCCAAGGAGTTCCACGGCTCCGGGGTCGTCAACGAGCCGGGCGCGGTGGTGTGGAACGAGCTCAACACCGCCGACACCGAAGCGGCCGGTGCCTTCTACGCCGATGCCCTGGGCCTCGCGGCCGAGCCCTTCGAGGAGCCGCCCGGCTACTTCTCCCTCAAGGCGAAGGGCCGGGTGATCGGCGGGATGCAGAGCCTGGAGAACTCCCCGCCCGGATCGCCCTCCCACTGGCTGACGTATTTCTCCGTCGACAACACCGACAGTACGGTCGACGCCCTGGTCAGGGCCGGCGGCAATGTGCTCGCGCCGCCGTTCGACATGGTGGCCGGCCGGATGGCCGTCCTCCAGGACCCGCAGGGCGCGATCTTCGCGGTCATCAACGCGACCGGGCCCTCGCCCGACGACGCCTGACGGCCCCCGCCGTCGTCACCGCCGTCGTCACTTCGGGGCGACGGCGGTGACCTTGTCGTCGTTCTTCAGCTGGTCGAAGAGCTGCTTGGCCTTGACCTTGTCCCACGCCACGGCCTCGCCGTCACTGCGCGTGGGCAGGTTCGGGTTGCCGATGGGCACGGTCAGCTGCTGCCCGTCGCCGCCCGTGACGCCCTTCATCGCCCAGAACATCGACGCCAGGTCCCACAGCCCCATGTCCTTGTCGACGACCAGGGTGTCCAGGCCGGAGCCGATCACCGGGTAGAGCCGGAAGGGGTTGAGGACCGTCGAGGGCGAGGCGGCCTGCTTGGCGAGCGTGTTGAGGAACTTCTGCTGGTTGCGCATCCGGCCCAGGTCCTGGTCGGCCTCCTGGTGCCGCTGGCGGACGAAGGCCAGCGACTGCGCGCCGTCGAGCGTCTGGCAGCCCGCCTTGAAGTCCGCGCCCGAGTCCCGGTCCTTGACCGGCTTGTCCAGGCACATGTCCACGCCGCCCAGCGCGTCCACGAGATTGCGGAAGCCGCCGAAGCCGATCTCCGCGTAGTGGTCGATGCGCAGCCCGGTGTTGTACTCGATCGTCCGGACCAGCAGCTCGGCGCCGCCGTCGGAGTACGCCCGGTTGAGCTTGTGGGTCGACTGGGCGTACTGCTTGCCGGACGTCGCGCCGGTGAAGGCGGGGATCGTGACGTACGAGTCGCGCGGCAGGCTCAGCATCGTGGTGCCGTTGTCGCCCGTGTGCAGGATCATCATCGAGTCGGTGCGCTTGCCGTCCGCCGACCCGGTGTGGAGGTCCTTCTTGTCCGCCTCGGACAGGCCCTCGCGGCTGTCGGAGCCGACGATCAGGTAGTTCGTGCCCGAGCCCGCCGCCGGGCGGTCGGCGACCTTGTTGAGATCCACCTCGCGGCGCATCTTGCCGTCGGCCCAGAAGTACGTGCCCACGGAGACGACCAGGGCCGTGGCGACCAGCGCGATCGCCCCGATCTTGATCCGCTTGCGCCAGTCCGGGGCGCCGGCCCGCGCGCCCGGGCCGCCCGCGCCGCCGCCGGGGTTCCCCCGGCCGGTGCCGCCGCGACCGCCGCCGCTGCCGTGCCCGTAGACCTGTCCGGTGTTGTAGCCGTCCGAGGGGCCGCGGCCGTCGGAGGGGCCCGGGGCGTCGTAGTCCTGCGGCGGGCGGTACTGCTGGGGCGGAACCTGCCTGGGAGGCGCGGGACGCCGTACGTGCGGCATCGCGCGGGCGCCCTCGGGCTCGGTACCGGTGCTGCCGCGCCCGTACCGCTCCTCGGGCGCGCCGTTCCGCCGATCGGGCCAGTCATTCATGCAACCGAGTGTGCCCGCCCGGCGGGCCGCTCCACAGGGCGCGTGGGAAACCGGAGCGTTCCTGTTGCAGAGCTGATGCACACCCGCCGCACCACCCGGGCGCCCGGCGGGGTGTCCGGCGGTCCCCGCATACTGGGGGACATGACCAATCAGGACCGCGGCACGGATCCGGAGATATCCGGGAAGCCGACATCGGCTTCCCGCACGACGCTCTCCCACATCATGACCGGCAACGACACCAATCTGCTGGGCACCGTCCACGGCGGTGTGATCATGAAGCTGGTGGACGACGTGGCCGGCGCGGTCGCCGGGCGGCACTCCGGCGGGCCCGCGGTCACCGCCTCCATGGACGAGATGGCCTTCCTGGAGCCGGTCCGCGTGGGCGACCTGGTTCATGTGAAGGCCCAGGTGAACTGGACGGGCCGGTCCTCCATGGAGGTCGGCGTGCGGGTCCTGGCCGAGCGGTGGAACGAGTCCACGCCCGCCGTCCAGGTCGGCAGCGCCTATCTCGTCTTCGCGGCCGTCGACGCCGACGGCAAGCCGCGGCAGGTGCCGCCGGTGGTCCCCGAGACCGAGCGTGACCGGCGGCGCTACCAGGAGGCGCAGATCCGGCGGACGCACCGGCTCGCCCGGCGCCGCGCGATCATGGAGCTCCGGCAGAACCGGGCCGCCGAGGGCATCGAGGACTGAAGCAGAGGCCGGGTTCAGGTCTGCTCCGGGCAGACCGCCTGGTCGCCGGTGACCACCGGGATCCGGTCCGGCCGGTCGGGCTCCCCGGCCCGGACGGGCCGGACGTCGGTGAAGTCCTCGCCGAGGACCACCTTCATCAGCGGCCCCTGGCCGGGCGCCGGCCGGAGCTCGGCGCCGGGCAGGGCGGTGGCGAGCGAGCGGGCCGAGCGGTCCCAGCGCGGGTCGTAGGTGATCGTCGTGTGCTTGATCGCGGGCGGTGGCGCGTCGGCGGGCAGCCCGGTGGTGAGGAAGCCGGTGGCCCGCAGTGCCTGGTCGGCGCCCCGGGCCAGGCCCGGGCGGCCGCTGCCGTTGAGGACCTGCACGTGGATCCGCTCGGGGGCGACGTCGACGGCCGCGGCGGGGGGCTGATTGCCCTCGGCGGGCGGCTTGGCGTCCTGGGTGTGGTGCGGGGAGCCGGGGGCGGAGCCCACGGGCCGGTCCTCGCGCAGGGACTGGAAGAGCTTGCCGGCCGCCGCGTCGTCCCAGCGCACGGTCGAGCCGACGTTCGGCACGGGGTAGTCCGCCACGGCGATCGGCACGGACATGAACTCGGTGGAGGCGGGGGTCAGGTTCCGCATCGCCCTGCCGAGGTCCACGAGCTCGTCGGTGCCGAAGCCCCGGTCCGCGCGGACCGAGCCGACCACGGACGAGGCGACCTCCTGGAACTTCACCGGGTTCAGCAGCACCCCGCCGTCGGCGGCCTTGTGCATCAGCGAGGCGAGGAACCGCTGCTGCCGCTGCATCCGGCCCAGGTCGGCGGCCCCGTCGAGATGGCGGGAGCGCACGTACTGCAGGGCCTGGCCGCCGTCGAGGTTGCTGGTGCCGGCGGGCAGGTCGAGCCCGGAGTAGGCGTCCTTGAGCGGCCGTACGGTGCACACCCGCACCCCTCCCACCGCGTCGACGGTCCGCATGAAGCTGGTGAAGTCGACCTCCATGTAGTGATCGACGTGCAGCCCGGTCAGCCGTTCCACGGAGCGCACGGTCAGCCCGGGGCCGCCCTCGGCGTAGGCGGCGTTGAGCTTCTGCGGATGCGCGGGGCGGACCCGGCCGAACTCGTCCGCGCGCTCGGGGATCTCGGTGTAGGTGTCGCGCGGCAGGCCGACGACGGTGGCCCGCTCGCGGTCGGCGGAGAGGTGCACCAGCAGGATCGTGTCGGTGCAGTGACAGGCGGTGCCGCCCAGACGGTAGCGCCTGCGCTCGTCCTCGGTGATCCGGTCGCGGCCGTCGGTGCCGACGAGCAGGACGTTCATGCCCCGGCCGCCGTCCGGCCGGTTGGACAGGCCCTCGAAGGCGTCCACGCGGCCGATCCCGCCGGAGAGCCCGGAGACCACCGCATGGCCGATGCCGCTCGTGCCCAGCACCGCCACCGCGGCGACCGTGGCCAGCCGCATCCCCCAGCGCGGGGGGCGCGGCGGGGTGCGGTGACGGGCGTTGGCCGGGCGGGGGGCGGGGGAGCGGGCCGGTGCGGTCACTGCGGGACCTCCGCGGGGATCGGGCGGCGAGCCGTGGACGGGCAGGGACGGGTGTGACGCTTCCCTCGCCATGCGGACACAACGTAGGCCCATACGATGATCTGTCTGCGGCCCCACGCCGTCCGCGCCCGCTCCGCCACCCGGGCGGGGCGGAACCCGGTCCCCCATTGGCGGTAACGTGGCCGACGTTTCCGTCGTCCGCCGGGTGGTGATCCCGACCCCCGTACCCCCGAGGAACCATGCCCGATCAGCAGCTGCCAGCCGTTTCCGTGATCATGCCGGTGCTCAATGAAGAGCGGCATCTGCGCACCTCCGTGCGGCACATCCTGGAGCAGGAGTATGCCGGTGAGCTGGAGGTGGTCATCGCCCTCGGCCCGTCCACGGACCGTACGGACGAGATCGCCGCGGAGCTCGTCGCGGAGGACTCCCGGGTCCACACGGTGCCGAATCCCACGGGTCGCACCCCCGCCGCGCTCAACGCCGCGATCAAGGCATCACGTCACCCGATCGTGGTACGCGTCGACGGGCACGGCATGCTCTCGCCGGACTACATCGCCACCGCCGTGCGGCTCCTGGACGAGACCGGCGCGCAGAACGTCGGCGGCATCATGCACGCCGAGGGCGAGAACGACTGGGAGAGGGCCGTCGCCGCCGCCATGACCTCGCGGATCGGCGTGGGCAACGCGGCCTTCCACACCGGTGGCCAGGCCGGGCCCGCCGAGACCGTCTACCTGGGCGTCTTCCGCCGCGAGGTGCTGGAGCGGCAGGGCGGCTACAACGAGGAGTTCATCCGCGCCCAGGACTGGGAGCTGAACTTCCGGATCCGTGAGGCGGGCGGGCTGATCTGGTTCTCCCCGGAGCTCAAGGTCTCCTACCGCCCCCGCCCGAACGTGCGGGCGCTGGCCAAGCAGTACAAGAACTACGGCCGCTGGCGCCACGTGGTGGCCCGCTACCACCAGGGCTCGATCAACCTGCGCTATCTGGCGGCCCCGGCCGCCGTGTGCGCCATCGCGGCGGGCGCCGTCGTGGGCGCGACCGTCAGCCCCTGGGGCCTGGTCGTCCCGGCCGGCTACCTCGCGGCGATCACGGCCGGCTCCGTCCCGGCGGGCAAGGGCCTCCCGGCCGGCGCCCGGCTGAGGATCCCGGTGGCGCTGGCCACGATGCACATGTCGTGGGGCTACGGATTTCTCACCAGCCCGCGCTCTTTGGCGCGGAAGGTCATCGCCAGTCGGCGCACCGCCTGACGGTCCGGGGGCTTCGCCCCGGACGAGTGAGGCGTCGTACTGCAAGCCTTACGCCCTCGGCACTACAACGGCGCCACCTTGACGAACAGCCCCCGGCTCAATGCCGGGGGCTGTGTCGTTTGTACAGGTCAGCGGCTGGTTTCGCCCCAGCGTCGTCCCAGGATTTCCCCAGCATGACGCCCATGATCGGCCCGAAACGGGCCCGAACGGACCGGAAGGCGATCAGGGCTCACGAACCACCCAAGATGGCTGCTGACCTGCGGAAACGCCGCTACGGCAGGTTCCTCGCCATGACGATCCGCTGAACCTGGTTCGTGCCCTCATAAATCTGCGTGATCTTGGCGTCGCGCATCATGCGCTCGACCGGGTAGTCACGGGTGTAGCCGTAGCCGCCGAGGAGCTGGACGGCGTCCGTGGTGATCTCCATGGCGGCGTCGGAGGCGTAGCACTTGGCGGCGGCGCCGAAGAAGGTGAGGTCGACGTCGACGCGCTCGGACCTGGCGGCGGCCGCGTAGGTCAGCTGACGGGCGGCCTCCAGCTTCATCGCCATGTCGGCCAGCATGAACTGGACGCCCTGGAAGTCGGCGATCGGCTTGCCGAACTGCTTGCGCTCGCGGACGTAGCCCTTGGCGTAGTCGAGGGCGCCCTGGGCGATGCCCAGCGCCTGGGCGGCGATGGTGACGCGGGTGTGGTCCAGGGTCTTCATCGCCGTGGCGAAGCCGGTGCCCTCGGCGCCGATCATGCGGTCGGCGGGGATGCGGACGTTGTCCAGGTAGACCTCGCGGGTCGGCGAGCCCTTGATGCCGAGCTTCTTCTCCGGGGCGCCGAAGGAGACGCCCTCGTCGCCCTTCTCCACGACGAAGGCGCTGATGCCCTTCGAACGCTTCTCGGGGTCGGTGACGGCCATGACCGTGTAGTACTCGGAGACGCCGGCGTTGGTGATCCAGCGCTTGACGCCGTTGAGCACCCAGTAGTCGCCGTCGCGCACGGCGCGGGTCTTCATGCCGGCCGCGTCCGAGCCGGCGTCGGGCTCGCTCAGGCAGTACGAGAACATCCCCTCGCCCTTGGCGAGCGGGCTCAGGTACCGCTTCTTCAGGTCCTCCGAGCCGGAGAGGGCCACCGGGAGCGAACCCAGCTTGTTGACCGCGGGGATGAGCGAGGACGACGCGCAGACGCGGGCGACCTCCTCGATCACGATCACGGTGGCGAGGGCGTCCGCGCCCGCGCCGCCGAACTCCTCCGGCACGTGCACGGCGTGGAGATCGGCGGCGACGAGGGCGTCGAGCGCCTCCTGCGGGAAGCGGCCCTCCTCGTCCACCTCGGCGGCGAACGGCGCGATCTTCGCCTCGGCGAGCGAGCGCACGACCTTGCGGAGCTCGTCGTGCTCCTCGGCCGGCCGGTACAGGTCGAAGTCCTTGTTTCCCGCCAAGGCGTACTCCCCAGAGAGTTAGCTACTGATTAGTAACCCCGATTCTAGGGGCGCACTTCGGGCCGGTACCACGTGAGCTTGCCGACAACGCGCGATCTCCCGCGATCTCCCCGGGATCCTTCCCGAGCGGCCCCCGACTATGCTCGGGCAACGCAATCAGGCCGCCTGGCCCGCACGCGGGCCGGCCGTCAGTACCGCACAGCAATGGAGCACCGCATGGCCCTCAGGATCACCGTGATCGGCACCGGCTACCTCGGCGCCACCCACGCCGCGGCCATGGCCGAGCTGGGCTTCGAGGTGCTGGGGCTCGACGTGGTCCCCGAGAAGATCGAGACGCTCGCGCGCGGCGAGGTCCCGATGTACGAGCCGGGGCTGGAGGAGCTGCTGCGCAAGCACGTCGCCGGCATCGAGGGCTCGACCGGACGGCTGCGCTTCACGACCTCCTGGGAGGAGGTCGGCGAGTTCGGCGACGTCCACTTCGTCTGTGTGAACACCCCGCAGAAGCACGGCGAGTACGCCTGCGACATGTCCTACGTCGACAGCGCCTTCGCCTCCCTCGCCCCCCAGCTGCGCCGCCCCGCCCTCGTCGTCGGCAAGTCGACCGTGCCGGTCGGCAGCGCGACCCGCCTCGCGAAGCTCCTCACCGAGCTGGCCCCGGCGGGCGAGGACGTCGAGCTCGCCTGGAACCCGGAGTTCCTGCGCGAGGGCTTCGCCGTCCAGGACACCCTCCACCCCGACCGCATCGTCGTCGGCGTGGCGGGCGAGCGCGGCGAGAAGCTGCTCCGCGAGGTCTACGCGACGCCGGTCGGCGAGGGCTCGCCCTTCGTCGTCGCCGACTACCCGACCGCCGAGCTGGTCAAGACCGCCGCCAACTCCTTCCTCGCCACGAAGATCTCCTTCATCAACGCCATGGCCGAGGTCTGCGAGGCCGCCGACGGCGACGTGGTGAAGCTGGCCGAGGCCATCGGGCACGACGACCGCATCGGCAAGAAGTTCCTGCGCGCGGGCGTCGGTTTCGGCGGCGGCTGCCTGCCGAAGGACATCCGCGCCTTCATGGCCCGCGCGGGCGAGCTCGGCGCCGACCAGGCGCTGACCTTCCTCCGCGAGGTCGACTCCATCAACATGCGCCGCCGCTCCCACATGGTCGAGCTGGCGCGGGAGGCCGTGGGCGGCGACTTCCTGGGCCGCCGCGTCGCGGTGCTGGGCGCCACGTTCAAGCCGGACTCGGACGACGTCCGGGACTCCCCCGCGCTCAACGTCGCCGGCCAGATCCACCTCCAGGGCGGCCAGGTGACCGTCCACGACCCCAAGGGCATGGCGAACGCCCGCCGTCTCTTCCCCACCCTCGCCTACGCGGACACCGCGCTGGAGGCCTGCCGCGGGGCGCACGTGGTGCTCCACCTCACGGAGTGGGGCGAGTACCGGCAGCTCGACCCGGCGGTGGTCGGCGCGGTGGTGGCGGAGCGCCACGTCATCGACGGCCGCAACGCGCTGGACGCCGCGCGCTGGCGTTCGGCGGACTGGACGTTCCGGGCGCTGGGACGGCCGAAGGCCTGACAAACGCCGGACGGGCCGACTTTTGTCGGCCCGTCCGGCGTTCGAGGACGGCGCTAGCCGTCCAGCTGGTCGATCGTCGCGATCGACGGCCCCCGCTTCGCGGAGAGGTCGCGCGCGACCGCCTCCGCGTCCCGCAACGCCCGCGTCGCGTTCTGCCACGTCAGCTTCGCCAGGTCCGGCTCCGACCAGCCCCGCCGCAGGAGTTCCGCGATCAGGTTCGGGTAGCCGGAGACGTCGGCCAGGTCGGCCGGGGTGAAGGCCGTGCCGTCGAAGTCGCCGCCGATGCCGATGTGGTCGACGCCCGCGACCTCGCGCATGTGGTCGAGGTGGTCCGCGACCGTCGCGGCCGTGGCCACCGGGCGCGGGCGCTCCGCCTCGAAGGCGCGGTGGACGGCCATGGCCTCGGCGGTGGTGTCGAGGTGGTGGAAGCCGTGGGCGCGCATGTTCTCGTCGGCGGCCACGGTCCAGGCGACGGCCTCCGGCAGGATGAACTTGGGGACGAACGTGGCCATGGCCACGCCCCCGTTCGCGGCGAGCGCGCCGAGCACGTCGTCCGGCACATTGCGCGGGTGGTCGCACACCGCGCGCGCCGACGAGTGCGAGAAGATCACCGGCGCCTCGCTGACCCGCAGCGCGTCCCGCATCGTGCCGGGCGCGACGTGCGAGAGGTCGACGAGCATGCCGAGGCGGTTCATCTCGCGGACGACCTCCTCGCCGAAGCGCGTCAGCCCGCCCGCCGCCGGCTCGTCGGTCGCCGAGTCCGCCCACGGGATGTTGTCGTTGTGGGTGAGCGTCATATAGCGGACGCCCAGGCGGTGGAGGGCGCGCAGCGTGGCCAGCGAGCAGTTGATGCTGTGGCCGCCCTCGGCGCCCATCAGCGAGGCGATGCGCCCCTCGGCGCGGGCCGCCTCCATGTCGTCGGCGGTCAGGGCGAGCCGCAGCTCGCCGGGGTAGCGGTCGACGAGCTGCCGTACGACGTCGATCTGCTCCAGCGTCGCGCTGACCGCCTCGTCGCCGGCCATGTCGGTGCGCACGTACACCGACCAGAACTGCGCGCCGACGCCGCCCGCGCGCATCCGGGGCAGGTCGGTGTGGAGCCCGGCGGCGCTCTGGTCGGTGGCGATGTCGCGCTGGTCGAGGTCGTAGCGGACCTGCTGGCGCAGGGCCCAGGGGAGGTCGTTGTGCCCGTCGACGACGGGGTGCGCGGCGAGCAGCTCGCGGGCGCGGATCAGTTCGTCCACTGAGGTCACTTCCCGAATCCGAAGCCGGAGGCGCCTTCCACCTTGGCGCGCAGGCGCTTGCCCTTCTCGGTGGCCTGGTCGTTGAGCTCGTCCTGGAAGCGGCGCATCCGCTCCAGCAGCTTCTCGTCGTGGGCGGCGAGCATCCGGACGGCCAGCAGGCCGGCGTTGCGGGCGCCCGCGACGGAGACGGTGGCGACGGGGACGCCGGCGGGCATCTGGACGATGGAAAGGAGAGAGTCCATGCCGTCGAGGTACTTCAGCGGCACGGGCACGCCGATCACCGGCAGCGGGGTGACCGAGGCGAGCATCCCGGGCAGGTGGGCCGCGCCGCCCGCGCCGGCGATGATCGCCTTGAGGCCGCGGCCGGCGGCCAGCTCCCCGTACTCGACCATCTCGCGCGGCATCCGGTGCGCGGAGACGACGTCGACCTCGTAGGGGATCTCGAACTCGTCCAGGGCCTTCGCGGCGGCTTCCATGACGGGCCAGTCGGAGTCCGAGCCCATGACGATGCCGATGAGGGGGGAGCCGGGAGAACTCATTCCGTGATCGTTCCTCGCAGGTATCCGGCGGCGTGCGCGGCGCGCTCGCGCACGTCCGCCAGGTCGTCGCCGTAGGTGTTGACGTGTCCGACCTTGCGGCCGGGCTTCACGTCCTTGCCGTACATATGGATCTTCAGTGCCGGGTCGCGCGCCATGCAATGCAGGTACGCGTAATACATGTCCGGATAGTCGCCGCCGAGAACATTGGCCATCACGGTCCACTTGGCGCGCGGGCGCGGGTCGCCCAGCGGCAGGTCCAGCACGGCCCGGACGTGGTTGGCGAACTGCGAGGTGATCGCGCCGTCCTGGGTCCAGTGACCGGAGTTGTGGGGGCGCATGGCGAGCTCGTTGACGAGCACGCGGCCGTCGCGGGTCTCGAAGAGCTCCACGGCGAGGTGGCCGACGACGCCCAGTTCCTTGGCGATGCGCAGGGCGAGCTCCTGGGCGTGCGCGGAGAGCTCGTCGGACAGGCCGGGCGCGGGGGCGATGACGGTGTCGCAGACGCCGTCGACCTGGACGGACTCCACGACGGGGTACGAGACGGCCTGGCCGTGCGGGGAGCGGACCACGTTGGCCGCGAGCTCGCGGACGAAGTCGACCTTCTCCTCGGCGAGCACGGGCACGCCGGCCCGGAAGGGCTCCTCGGCCCCCTTGGCGTCGCGGACCACCCAGACACCCTTGCCGTCGTAACCGCCGCGCACGGTCTTGAGGACGACGGGGAAGCCGTCGCCCTCCGCCGCGAAGCGCTCGACGTCGGCGGGGTCCGCCACGATGCGGTGCCGTGGGCAGGGCACTCCGATCGCGTCGAGCTTCGCGCGCATCACGCCCTTGTCCTGGGCGTGCACCAACGCGTCGGGCCCCGGGCGGACGGGGATGCCGTCCGCCTCCAGGGCCCGGAGGTGCTCGGTGGGTACATGCTCGTGATCGAAGGTGATCACGTCGCAGCCTTGTGCGAACGCACGAAGGGTGTCCAGGTCGCGGTAGTCGCCGATGACGACATCGCTCACCACCTGGGCCGCCGAGTCCTGGGGAGTGTCACTGAGCAGCTTGAACCTGATGCCGAGGGGGATGCCCGCCTCGTGGGTCATACGGGCGAGCTGACCGCCACCGACCATGCCGACTACCGGGAACGTCACTCCCCCAGAGTATCCGTACGTACGAACCACCCTGACCTCCCCTGGATGATCCTCCAAGTCGGGAGCCTTTCGTTCCGGCGGCGACGAGGTGTAACCAAAGCGGCAATTCCGGGCGTTCGCCGTTCGTTCATCGACTCTGCGGACGGGCTCCACAGCGGGCTCGTTAGCATGAAGGACATGACTCAACGGCGCACAGTGCGTTCCCGGCTGGAGCGGCTGGCCCGCGAAATCGCGAAATTCGGTGCCGTGGGCGCCATCGGATTCGTGGTCAACTTCATCGTCTTCAACATCTGCGTCCACGGCCTGGGTCTGGCCGTCGTGCGCTCGGGCGTCATCGCCACGGCTGTGGCCATCGCCGCGAACTACGTCGGCAACCGCTACTGGACCTACCGCGACACGGACAAGAACCGGCGCAGCCGTGAGCTCACCCTGTTCCTGCTCTTCAGCGGCGTCGGCCTGGTGATCGAGAACGGGATACTCGCCCTCTCCCACTACGGCATGGGCTGGACCAGCCCGCTCGCCGACAACATCGCCAAGAACGTCGTCGGCCTCGGCATCGGCACGGTCTTCCGCTTCTGGTCGTACCGCACGTGGGTGTTCCGCGCGATGCCCGCCCGCGACGCCGTCCAGGCCGCCGAATCGTTCCTGACGGAGGCGGGGGTGCCCGCGCAGGAGCGGGTCCGGGCCGGGAAGTGACCCGCCTCTAGTCCGCTTGATCCGCTTCGCGGCTCAAGAACAACGCGAACACCGGCGGCTGCTGCTGGAGGAGCTCCAGCCGGCCGCCGTCCGCCTCCGCGAGATCGCGGGCGACGGCCAGGCCCAGCCCCGTGGAGTTACGGCCGCTCACCGTCCGCTCGAACACCCGGGAGCCCAGGTCGACCGGGACGCCCGGCCCCTCGTCGGAGACCTCCACGACCGCCTGGTTGCCGGTGACCCGGGTGCGCAGGGCGACGGTGCCGTCCCCGTGCATCAGGGAGTTCTCGATCAGCGTCGCCAGCACCTGGGAGACCGCGCCCGGCGTGCCCACCGCGCGCAGCCCCTGCTTGCCCGAGCGGACCACGGCCCGGCCCGTGGCGCGGGCGGCCGGGCGCCATTCCTCGATCTGCTGCTTGATGACCTCGTCGAGGTCGAAGGTGACCGCGGACCCGGTCTGCGGGTCGCGGGAGTTCGTCAGCAGCCGCTGGACGACGTCGGTGAGCCGCTCCACCTGGGTGAGGGCGATCATCGCCTCCTCCTTGACCGTCTCCGGGTCGTCGGTGAGCGTGATCTCCTCCAGCCGCATCGACAGCGCGGTCAGCGGGGTGCGGAGCTGGTGCGAGGCGTCGGCGGCCAGCCGCCGTTCCGCCGTGAGCATGCGCGCGATCCGCTCGGCGCTCGCGTCGAGGACGTCGGCGACCCGGTCGAGCTCGGGGACGCCGTAGCGGCGGTGGCGGGGGCGGGGGTCGCCGGAGCCCAGCCGCTCGGCGGTCTCGGCGAGGTCGGTGAGCGGGGCCGTGAGCCGGTTGGCCTGGCGAACGGCCAGGAACACGGCGGCGATCACGGCGAGCAGGGCCACCGCGAGGATCACCAGCAGGGTGCGGCCGATCTCCCGGCTGACGGTGGCGCGGGACTCCTCGACCCGTACCGTCTCACCCTGCTCGCCCTTCTGCGTCGCGGTGATGACGCCGCCCTCGGGCCGGGTGCCGATCTCGATCGTCGGCCGCCCGGGGATGTCGACCCGCGCGTACCGGTCGGGGGTGATCTGATCGCTCAGCACCCCCGACTCCACGCGCTCGTGCCCGGCGAGCCGGCTGTCGACGATGCTCACCAGCCGGACGACCTCGGACTGCACGCTCTCCTGCGCGCTGTTCTCGATCGTCCGGGTCTCGACGATGACCAGCGAGATCCCGAAGACCGCGATCACGACGAGTACGACGGCGAGCGTGGAGTTGATCAGTCGGCGGCGCACGGGTCTCTGGTCAGCTCTTCTCGAAGCGGAAGCCGACGCCGCGCACGGTGGCGATGTAGCGCGGGTTGGCGGCGTCGTCGCCGAGCTTCTTGCGCAGCCAGGAGATGTGCATGTCCAGGGTCTTGGTGGACGACCACCAGGTGGTGTCCCAGACCTCGCGCATCAGCTGGTCGCGGGTGACGACCCGGCCGGCGTCGCGCACCAGGACCCGCAGCAGGTCGAACTCCTTCGCGGTGAGCTGGAGTTCCTCGTCGCCCATCCAGGCGCGGTGCGACTCGACGTCGATCCGCACGCCGTGGGTGGCCGGCGGCTGCTGGTGGGCCTCGACGGTGCCGCGGCGCAGCAGCGCCCGGACCCGCGCGAGGAGCTCGGCGAGCCGGAAGGGCTTGGTGACGTAGTCGTCGGCGCCGGCGTCCAGGCCGACCACGGTGTCCACCTCGTCGGCGCGGGCGGTGAGGACCAGCACGGGGAATCCGTGCCCTTCGTTGCGCAGTCTGCGGCAGACCTCGAGGCCGTCCATGCCGGGCAGCCCGAGGTCGAGGACGAGCAGGTCCACCCCTCCTTGCAGGCCGGCGTCCAGGGCGGTGGGACCGTCTTCGCGCACCTCCACCTCGTACCCTTCGCGGCGCAGGGCGCGCGCGAGCGGCTCCGAGATGGAGGCGTCATCCTCGGCGAGCAGTACTCGGGTCATGAGGGTGATGGTAGTCCGCGCGGGCGCGCGTCAGAGGCGGGCCGAGTGCTACCTACGGCAACACTTCACCGAAAGTGCTACCACCTTCGAATGGAAGCGATCGGTTCCGGAATCGGCTGTGATCCATGTCTCAACACCTTCCGTACCCGGGCGGGGTGTGACGTATGGTGACCCGACATCTGTAGCACTACCGAGGGACCTTCGGGACATCCGACGAGCCGAAGGTCTCTGTTGTGCGCAGGGCTGGTGCTCCAGCCTTGTTCCACAGTGTTTGACCTGTCGGCCGGGTCCGCCGCGCGAAGGTGCGCGGGGGGCGTGGATCCCGGCATACGGCCGTCCCGCGGCTTCTCCCATTCGAGGAGCCGCACCCCAGGGGAGTGGGGGGACGGCGTCAGTAGCCGGTGCCGGCCAACCCCTCACCCGGGCGCGCGTCCTCCGGACCACCGCGCGTCCCGAGCACCCTAGGAATGACCATGGCGTCCAGCCTGACGAAGGACGCGGCCGAGCGGGAGAAGACCTCTCCGGCCTCCGGCGGCATGACCTTCTTCGGCCACCCCTTCGGCCTGGCCCCGCTCTTCTTGACCGAGATGTGGGAGCGCTTCTCCTACTACGGCATGCGGGCCCTGCTCGTCGTCTACCTGATCGCCGGCGGCCCCGACGCCAAGCCCGGCAGCCAGGGCGGCGGTCTGCACATGCCCGAGGCCAGCGCGGTGGCGATCTACTCCATCTACGTGGCCATGGTGTACCTGCTCGCCATGCCCGGCGGCTGGTTCGGCGACCGCGTATGGGGTCCCCGTAAGACGGTCACGATCGCGGCCAGCACCATCATGGCGGGCCACCTGCTCCTGGCCGTGCCCGGCAAGCCGACCTTCTTCGCCGGCCTCGCGCTGGTGGCGATCGGCTCCGGCCTGCTGAAGTCCAACATCTCCACGATGGTGGGCCACCTCTACGACGGCCCCACGGACCCGCGCCGGGACGGCGGCTTCACGCTGTTCTACATCGGCATCAACCTGGGCGCCTTCTTCGCGCCGCTGGTCATCGGCACCGTCGGCCAGGAAGTCAACTGGCACCTGGGCTTCGGCATCGCCGCCGCCGGTATGGCGCTCGGCCTGATGATCTTCCTGTGGGGCACCCGCCACCTCGACCCGAAGAGCAGCGTCGTCCCGACGCCGCTGTCGGCCGAGGAGCGCAAGGCGACCCTCACCAAGGCCCTGATCTGGCTCGGTGTCGCGGCCGTCTTCTACGGCATCGTGGGTGGCGCCGGTATCTTCACCCTCAACTGGGCCCTGGTCCCGATCACCCTGCTGGGCCTGATCATCCCGATCACCGTCCTGTTCCGCATCAAGCGCGACAAGGACCTGACGGACTCCGAGCAGACCAAGGTCAGCGGCTACATCTGGTTCTTCGTCGCCGCCGCCGCCTTCTGGATGATCTTCGACCAGGCCGGTTCGACGATGTCGACCTTCGCCGAGAAGAAGACCGCCGACAACGTCTTCGGCTTCAGCTTCCCGTCGACCTGGTTCCAGTCGGTCAACCCGCTGTGGGTCATGGCGCTGGCCCCGGTCTTCGCCTGGCTGTGGGTGTTCCTGGCCCGCCGTAACAGCGAGCCCAGCACCACGGTGAAGTTCTCCATGGCGATGGTGCTCATCGGCGCCTCGTTCTTCGTCTTCGCCGTCCCGATGGGCATGGCGGGCGACGGCACCAAGGTCAGCCCGGCCTGGCTGCTGATGATCTACATGATCCAGACCATGGGTGAGCTGTGCCTCTCCCCGGTCGGTCTGTCGCTCACCACGAAGATGGCGCCGAAGAAGTACGCGAGCCAGATGCTGGGCGTGTGGTTCCTCGCCGTCACCGCCGGTGACTGCACCACGGGTCTGCTCTCCATCGCGGGCGTGGACATGAACGGCACCGGCACGATCGTGTTCCAGGCCGCGCTCTGCACCCTGGCGGGTGTCGCGGTGTGGATGTACCGCAAGCGGATCATCGCCCTGATGGGTGACGTCCACTGATGTCGGTTCGCTGACGCGGATGCGCTGACGCGGATTCGCCGACGAACGCTGGAAGCCCCCGGCACGGGAACGTGCCGGGGGCTTTCGCGTACCCGGTTCGCCGTCCGTCAGCCGGGGCCCCTGGGGTCGGTGTCCGGGGTGAACCACGGAAGCGGGGCCGCGCCGGCGGTGGGAGGCGTGGTGGCGGGCGTACGGGGCCGGACGCGGTCCACGACCGCCATGCCCGCGCGGAAGACCGCCAGCGGGACGACCACGCCCAGCAGGATCCAGAAGAGCGTCACCCCCCAGGGCCGGCTCACGTCCCACGGCTGCTCGACGAGCACCTTGCCGCCGTACTCGAGCGAGACGAGGTAGTCCCCGTACGCGCCCGCCGCCAGCTCCACGTCCAGCGTCACCCGCTCCTTCCGCCCGGGGGCCACCGTGCCGTGCCAGGGGCGGTCCTCCCAGACCGGCGCGAGCACCCCGCGCGAGGTGCCGAGCCGGAAGGCGGGGTCGCGGGCGGGGGCCGAGCCGAGGTTGGCGACGGTGACGACGAGCCTGCGGGTGGGCGGGGCCCCGAACCACGTCAGCAGCCCACTGGAGCCCTCCAGCCGGGCGTCCAGCACCCCGAGCCGTTCCCCGCCGCTCCGCTCCGGCAGGGGCGCGACGGGGTGCCCGGTGACGACCAGCGGGACGTCCGCCGTGGCGGAGTCGCCGGTGACGGTCGCCACATGGACGACACACGGGCAGGGCTTGGGCGGCGCGGGGACGGGCACGTCCTTGCGGAAGGCGCCGTCGGCGCCGGTGGTGACGGCGCGGCCGTCGGCGTTGGCGCAGGCGTTGGTGCCGCCGATCATGTTCTGCCCGCAGACGAGCAGGGTGAGCAGCGCGCCGGCCGGCCAGCCCCGGCCGGTCACGGTGACCTGGCCGTCCCGGGGGACCTCGGAGCGGTCCACGGCGGCCCGGGGAGTCCGGGGAGGGTCGTCGCCGTCGGCGAGGGCGGGGGGCGCGGGAAAGGCCGTGAGGAGCGCGAGCAGGGCGAGGAGCGCTGCGGCGCGCTTCCAGGCGCTCATGAGCCCTCCTCCAGGTGGTCGGCCCGTGAGCGGGCCGACCGGCGCCGTCGTACGCCCCGTACGACCCCGAGCGCCGCCACGAGCCCCGCCGCCCCGGCGAAGGCCGGGCGGAGCCAGGGCAGCGGCGTGTACGAGCCGTACGCGGCGGCTCCGGTGCCGTCCGGCATGGTGGCGGTGACCCGTACCCTCACCCGGTCCAGGCGTGGGGCCTCCGGCCACCGTTCCGCCAGCCGTACGCTCTCGCCGGGAGCCAGGGCGGTGGGGGCTCCCGCTGCCTGGCGGCGCAGGACCTGCCCGAAGAGGCCCTCCGCGCGGATGGTCAGCCGGGGGGCGAGGGTGATGTTGCCCCGGTTGACGAGGGCGTAGTGGATCACCGCGTCCCGGCCCGTGCCACTGACCCGGACGTGCTCCACCGAGAGCGCGGCGAGGGCCGTCCCCGCGACCCGTACGGCCATGGGCACCGGGACCCGTCGGCCGTCCCCCGAGGCGGTCACGACGGCGGAGCGGTCGCCCGGTGCCGTACCGGCCGGGACGGTCACGGTGAGGGGGACGTCCGCGCGGGTGCGGGGCGGCACGGTCACGCGCCGGGCGGCGAGGGAGATCCAGGGGGTGCTGCCGCTCAGCTCGACCGCCAGCCGCCGGTCGCCGCGGTTGACGACCGTCAGCTTGTCCTCCAGGACCGCGCCGGGAGCGCCTTCGAGGTAGAAGGACGACCGGTCCTCCGCCGTCGGCGCCTTCCCGCCGCCGGGGGCGGGCGCCGCCGTCCAGGACGGCGGGCTGCCGGCCGGGCCCTGCGGGGCCGGGTCCGGAGCCGGGGCGGTGGGCGCGGGCACGACGAGCACCGAGGCGGCGCAGAGCAGCGCGGCGGCCCGGGCACGGGGTGCTCTCTGGGTGGTCGGCGGCATCGGCGGCTCCCTGGGCGTGGGGGTGAGGGCGTTCAGCCGGCGCTGCGGCGCCTCCGGGTGAGCCAGAGGGTGCCCGCGACGCCGGTGAGGAACACGGTGCCGCCGAGGGTGGCGAGGGCGAGGGCGGAATCGGAGGGCCCGGTCTGCGGCAGCCGTCCACCGCCGGTGGTGCCGGTGCTTCCGGTGGTGCCGGTGGTGCCGCTGGTGGTCGAGCCACCGGTCGTGGAGCCGCCGGTCGTCGAGCCGGTGGTCCCGCCGGTGTCACCGGCCGTGGAGCCGCTGCTCGACCCACCGGTGGACCCGGCCGTCGACCCGCCGGTGGACCCACTCGTGGACCCGCCCGTCGAACCACTCGTGGACCCACTGGTCGATCCGGCCGTCGAACCGCTCGTCGTCGAACCGCCGGTCGTGGTCCCTCCCGTCCCGCCCGGGGCCTTGACCTCAAGGGTGAGCGAGGGCTTGGGGTTGTTGGTGGGGGTGCAGGTGGTCGTGGTGCCCAGGGCGGAGATGGTGAGGGTGGAGGCCGTGAAGGTGACCTGGCCGCCCTTCTTCGGGGTGTACGTCCCCGACAAGTCGCTTATCTTGATGGGGGTGTTGGGGGGTATCGGCTGGTCGTTGGCGGGTCCCGAGACCTCGACCTGGCCGCTGTCCGCGCCGCCCACCTTGATCACGGCACTTGGCTTCATCGCGCCCTTGCCGAGCTCGATGGGGCTGGAGGAGACGCCCTTCTGGAAGGTCATGGTGAGCTTGTAGGCGTCGCCGCTCGGCGTGGCCTTGATGTCGATGGGCGAGACCGCGCTCCGGTCCCCGATCGGGGTCTTGCACTGGTAGTCGACGTCGACGACCTCGGCCCGCGCGTCCGGCGCGACCAGCAGGAACGCGCCGCCGGCCAGGGCCGCCGAGACGGCGAGCGCGCCGGCGCGGCGCAGGGGGTGGCGTGGTGTGCGGTACACCTGGGGTTCCCCTCTCGTCCGGTGCCGCAGCCGAGAATTGCTGACGGCACATCAGATCGGACGCCGAAGGTACGCCCGGGACCGTGGAGAGGGAAGACAAGGAACAGCCCGTAAGGGCTCTCCTACGACGGTCCGGCCAGTTCCGCCCAGACCGTCTTGCCGACGCCCCCGGAGCGCCGGACGACGCCCCAGTCGAGGCAGAGCCGCTGGACGATGAACATGCCGTGGCCGCCGGGGCGGCCCGCGCGGTGCGGGGTCCGGGGGGCGGGGCTGCCGGCGCCGAGGTCGCTGACCTCCAGCCGGAGGGTCTTGCCGGAACGGCTGACGCAGAGCTCCTCGGGGCCGTCGGCGTGCAGGCAGGCGTTGGTGACCAGCTCGGAGACGACCAGCAGGACGTCCTCGGCGGCCGCCCGGTGGTCGGCGGAGCGGGCGGGGAGCCAGCCCCAGTCGTAGAGGGCCTGCCGGGTGAAGTCGCGGGAGAGCGGCACGGCGCCGCCCACCCCGACGAGGCTCAGGCTGCGGGCCGCTTCCGCCGGGGCCGGTGAGCCGGCCGAGGCGGCGTCCCCCGCCTCCGGGCCGGGACCGTCCGGCGGTGGGCACGCCCGGGTGGTGCTCATCAGCGCTTCACCTCACCGATTCACCGATACGAACATGAACATCTTCAATGGATTCAGCTGTCTCCTGCCCGGCGGAATCGTGAGAACACCCACGGATTCCACACGGCGCCTGTGACGCGGGCAACGGAGGCTCCGGGCTCAGTCCGCGAGCGCCGAATCGAGCGTGTCGTGCACGGTGAAGACGGCCCCGGCCCCCGTGATCTCGAACACCCGGGCGACGACTGGCGTCATCGCGGCGAGGTGGACGGCGCCGCCGGCGGCCTCGGCCTTGAGCCGGACGCCGAGAAGCACGTTCAGACCGGTGGAGTCACAGAAGTCGAGCCGTGAGCAGTCGACGACGACGCGGGCGTCGCCCTCGCGTACGCAGCTCTCCAGGGTCTCGCGCAGCAATTCCGCCGTGTGGTGATCGAGCTCACCCGCGGGCGAGACGATCGAGCTCCCGCCCACACGCCGGACCTCCACTTGCAGTCGGCCCCTGCTCGGATTGCCGACCATCCCGCGATCCATGCGCTCCCGCTCCCCTTCATGCGCTCGTGGCGTGCTCACGTTCCGCTGCGGAAACCCTACGCCTTCCATACGGACGTCCGGAAGCCGAACTTCCGCCAAATACTGACAGAATTGGACAAACCGCACTTGCCAGGAGGTGGTGAAGACCGGTAGGGCTAGTAGGGACACACATTCCTCGGACGGCTTTGGAGGCGCCGCAAACCGCAGCAAAAGGTCACGGCATCGGCAGCCATATGCCGAGAATGATGGAGGAGACCATGTCACCCCGGCTCGACGAACAGCGTCCCGCCACCTTGTGCACCCCGTACGAGGACCCCGCGACCGCCTCGTCGGCAACCATGCCCGAGCACGACGCCCACGGCGCCCCCGGCCACGACGAAGGCCACGGCCCCGGCCTCGCCGGCCTACCGGAGATCCCCCCGTACGACGAGGTGGACGCGGTGGACGCGCGGGCGCTGTCCAAGACGCTCTTCGCCCGCCTCGCCTCGCTCGAAGAGGGCACCCACGACTACGCGTACGTCCGCAACACCCTGGTCGAGCTGAATCTCGCCCTGGTGAAGTTCGCGGCCTCCCGGTTCCGCACCCGCAGCGAACCGATGGAGGACATCATCCAGGTCGGCACCATCGGTCTGATCAAGGCGATCGACCGGTTCGAGCTGACGCGGGGTGTGGAGTTCCCCACCTTCGCGATGCCGACGATCATCGGTGAGATCAAGCGCTTCTTCCGCGACACCAGCTGGTCCGTCCGGGTCCCCCGGCGGCTCCAGGAGCTCCGCCTCGACCTGGCCAAGGCCGGCGACGAGCTGGCCCAGCAGCTGGACCGCGCCCCGACCGTCGCCGAACTGGCCGAGCGGCTGGGCCTGGCGGAGGACGAGGTCGTCGAGGGCATGGCCGCGAGCAACGCGTACACCGCGAGCTCGCTGGACGCCCAGGCCGACGAGGACGAGCCGGAGGGCTCGCTCTCGGACCGCATCGGCTACGAGGACCACGGCCTGGAGGGCATCGAGTACATCGCGTCGCTCAAGCCCCTCATCGCCGAACTGCCGTACCGCGACCGCCACATCCTCTCCCTGCGGTTCGTGTCGAACATGACGCAGTCGGAGATCGGCGAGGAGCTGGGCATCTCCCAGATGCACGTCTCCCGGCTGCTGTCCCGCACGCTGGTGCGGCTGCGGCGGGGGCTGCTGACCGAGGAGTGACGCGACCGCCACGCGCGACCGCCAAGACCGCTGTGCCGCATGGGACGACGAATCCCCTGCGGCACAGCGGTTTTCGCGGCTTTCCCGAGGCCCTGCCTTGAGGAAACCTTGAGAAGGACTTTCACGACCTCTCATGGCCGAAAACATTCTCCTCAAGCGATTCACTCAGGCCATTGAATGCGCTGGCCAACACTGATCCCTCACGCTTGGGAGACACCCCATGAGACGACTCCGCACCGCGGGTCTGGCCCTTCTCGGCGCGACGCTCGCCGCCTCCTTCGCGACGAGCCCCGCCCAGGCGTCGGCGGGCGAGACCCGCACGGTGTGCGCCGACACGATGACGCCGGACGGCTGGGTCGACGTCAACTGGGGCACGAGCGCCTCGTGCCGCGTGATGGGCGGCTCGAACATCAAGATGATCAAGCAGCTCGACGGCCTCCCCGTCGGCACCCAGGTCAACGCCTGCGCCACGGCACAGCCGCCGACCGGCTGGATCAAGGTGCAGACCTACTACAGCGGCGGCTGCGTGGCCTTCGGCAACCCGTCCTTCACCCCCAACGCGTGGCTGCTGCGCCGGGCGTCCTGACCGGGACGGTCCGGGGACCGCGAAGCGCTCCGGTCAGCGGTCGGTGGCTCGCGGGTGCGCGGTGCCCGCGTAGGTGACCCAGCAGGTGTTGCGGTCGGAGTCCACGAGGTACCAGATACGGCCTCCGCCGGTCACCTCGATCTGCCACTGTTCACAGGTCTGCCCGCGGTGGGTGCCATGCGCCAGGCTGCCCTTCAGCCTGTGGTGCCGTGGCGTCTCGGCGGCCGGCCTCGGATCGGTACGTATGACGAGCCAGGCCCGGTATGTGTTCTCGCGCGCCTGCTGCGTAAGGCTCTCCCAGCCTTTGGCCGAGGCCGCGTCGGCGAACCGGATCTCCCATTGCCCGTCCGGAGCGGGCGGCGCCACCCTGTCTCCACGGCCCGAGGTCACGCGATCGCCTCGGGGCTGGGCACAGGACCATAATCCGCCTCGTGGTCCATGGTCAGCGCCGCCCGAACGTCGGGATCCGAATGCGCTTCGGCGGTGTGCTCCCATGCAGTCAGCATTTGGGCGACAGCCGCGCTGTTGTTGATGGAGTCCGCGGCACGCATGGTGTCGACCAGTTCGACAGCGAACGCGTGCACATCCGGCTCGGGAAGGAACCGGACCCAGGGAAACGCGTCGGGCAGCACGTCCAGGAGCAGTTCCATGCTGCCGGGTTCGCGCCGAGCCATGGCGGCGAGCATCCGCGTGGCGGCCGACACTACGGTGCGATCCTGCTCCGCCCGCGCGGCCGTCGTCAGGACCAGGTCCTCCCCGTCCCGGCGGTGCAACAGCAGTCTCGGGGATTCCTTCAGACGCGCCAGCGTCTGCTTGTTCTTGTTCACCAGCTCGGAGAAGTTCACGGCGGCGTTCTCAGCGCTCATGACTTTGAAGGTAGTTCGAAGTTCAGGCCGTTCACCATCCCCCGTAAGAGGGACGGGGACGCTTCAGGCACGCCGACGAGAGGCAACCGGTTCGCGGTGGGCCGTGAACCGGTGGGGCTGGACATCCCTTTAAAGGACTTGGGGAGAGAACCAACCCCTACCAACCCGACGTGTCACCCCATCGGGTGACACGGTGGAAGTCGCGGGTCGCGGCGCGGTACGTTCGCCGCGACCCCAGACAGACGACGGCCCCCGCCGGGACTGGCATCCCGCACGAGGGCCTGATCATCCAGGAAGCCAACACCTTCCCAATGACTGAAGCGCAGTTTAGCGCGCCCGTATCCGCGCGCACCGAGCTCCCACGTGCCGGAGTGATCCACATCCGCCACCGCCACGACACGAACTTCACCGTCGTCGGCAACCACCTCGCCCAGCACCCGGACTTGTCCGCCGTGGCGATCGGCCTCGGCGTGTACATCCAGTCGCTGCCGGACGGCGCGTCCGTCGGCATCAAGGACCTCACGCGCCGCTTCAAGGAAGGCGAAATCACCATCGCCAGAGCCTTGAAGGAGCTGGAAACCGCCGGCTATCTGGAACGGAAGCCCGAGCGGACGGCGACAGGCCGGATCGTCACCCGCACCCGCTGGTACGAACGGCCCGGCGCCGAGCCGACCCCGGCCCCGGCCCCGGCCAAGGTCGACCTGGTGAAGCGGCGGCCTGTCGCCCAACAGCCCGTCCCGCGCGAGGAGCCGACCCCCTTACCGCCCGTCGACCAGCCCGCGGCCGACCTGCTCGCCGGGCTGCGCCGCCGCGACCCACGGCTGTGGCTCTCGGAGACGGACGTCCGGCGGCTCTCCCCCGCCGTGCGCACATGGCTCGACCGTGGGATCGGCCCCGGCCGGATCGCTCTCACCCTCACGGGCAGCCTGCCCATAGGTGCCATCTCCTGGCCCGCCCGGCTGCTCGGCTACCGCCTGAGGAACTGGCTGCCACCCGCCCTGCCCGAACGCCCGACGGCACCTGGCCCGACAGCGCCCCTGCCGTTCCAGACCTGCGGCGGCTGCGAGCGCGTGTTCCGCGCGGCCGACCCGGGCCGGTGCCGAGACTGTCGCCAGATGGCAGGGCAAGCCGCATGAAGGCAACGTGAGAGTGCCCTCACCCACTACCTTGTCAAAGGAAGCGAGCGTCAGGAGGCCACCGCCATGACCGCACAGCCCATGCATCACCACCGTCCTGAGCCGGAGCGAGTGCCCCGCACGTACGACGGAATCGCCAACGCTCTCCAAGGTGCACGGCGCATGGAATTCTTCCGCGAATTCGGCGAAGCTCCCCTGGAACAGGCCGAGTCCGTACTGCGCCGCTGGTGGTGCGAAGCGATGCTCGACACCGACCCTGACGCCGATCGCATCCGTGAGGCCGCCATGGCGGGAACACTGCCGACCACCACCGTCGATGACGCCCTCGCCCTGCGAAAGGCAAGGGGGCTTCCCGTTGACTGAACAGGAACGCCCAGAGGGCTGGCCCTGCCTGTTGTCCGACGAAGTGGCTCAGCTGCTGCTGTCTCGTGCCGTCAGCCCCGCCCTCTTCAGCGCGATCATCGCCCTCACGGTCGTAATCAACGAAACCAGAGGTGACGCACCCGGTCACACGGCCTCGGACAAATGGCCGGAGCTGCGCCGGGTCGCCCTCGGCGCCGATGGTTCCCTAGGCGTCGCCGAGTACGTGGTCGTCGCCTACGCCGACGAGCCTCACTCTGTCCTCACTCGTGTGCAGCCGTTCTGACCCGCCCGAGGTGCCCCCTCCGCTGCCGCGAGCAGCCAGCCAGGGAGGCTTGGGTCTCCTGGAGTCCGGTGACGTGGCGGCGGTCAGGGCGCGGTGGACCCGGCCTTCGCGGACCGCAGGGAGTGGGCCTCGCGTATCGGGCGGGAGATTCCGCTGGTGACGCTGGAGAGGACCGGCTGAGTGGGGACGTTGCCGCCGAGCGGGGCCAGGGCCAGGAGGAAGAGGAGGCCGCCCACGGGTATCAGGTCCAGGCTGATCGCCGAGACCGCCACGCCCGCCACGATCGCGAGCGGACGCCAGAAGACGATCGCGCGCAGGGCCGCCAACTGGACCGTGAGCAGCAGCAGTCCGACGTAGAAGAGCAGCGGGCCGATCGTGTAGACGGCCGGGGTTACCCCGGGCAGGTCGCGTATGTGGTCGAAGAGCACGTTCATCGTGTCGCGGTCCACCGACGCGTATCCGACGAGCAGGTCGATGGACGCCTGTGCCGTCACGGCCGCCACGCCCAGCAGGCCCAGGGTCGCGCCGGCGTCGGCGAACGTCCGGCTTCCCCGGCCCCGGCCCGTCGCCACCGCCGTCCGGCGCAGGCCCAGCATCACCGGTGCGAACAGCAGGACGCCCGACAGCAGGGCCAGGTGGCCCAGGGACCAAGCCGGGCCCGGGCCGTGGCCCGGGTCCGTCAGCCGGATGAGGCCGTAGGCCGTCATGCACAGCGGGCCCGTCGCGAAGGCCGCCTGTCGCCATGTCGTGTTCGTCATGGCCTTGATACTTCCGGGCGGGGCCCGCCCACGGCTTCCGGGAAGACCCTGGGCTCGCCCTGATCCGCCCCTGAGCCCTCCCTGACCTCGCCCTCAGAGCTCGCGCACCCCGCGCCGCCAGACCGCCGAGACGAGCGGTACGCCGGGCCGGTAGGCGAGGTGGACGTGCGAGGGGGCGTCCAGGAGGGCCAGGTCGGCGCGGGCGCCCGGCGTGAGGCGGCCGATGTCCGTGCGGCGCAGGGCCGCCGCGCCGCCCGCCGTGGCGGACCAGACGGCCTCGTCGGGGGTCATGCCCATGTCGCGCACGGCCAGGGCCACGCAGAACGGCATGGAACTGGTGAAGGACGAGCCGGGGTTGCAGTCCGTGGACAGGGCCACCGTGACGCCCGCGTCGAGGAGGCGGCGCGCGTCGGGCCACTGGGCGCGGGTGGAGAACTCGGCGCCGGGGAGGAGGGTGGCCACGGTGGTGCCCTGCGCGAGGGCGTCGACGTCCGCGTCCGTGAGGTGGGTGCAGTGGTCGGCGGACGCGGCGCCGACCTCGACGGCCAGCTGGACGCCGGGGCCGTGCCCGAGCTGGTTGGCGTGGACGCGCGGCACCAGGCCGTGGCGCTTGCCGGCCTCGAGGATCGCGCGGGCCTGGTCGCCGTCGAAGGCGCCCTTCTCGCAGAACACGTCGACCCAGCGGGCGTGCGGGGCGCACGCGTCGAGCATCTCGCCGGTGACGAGGGAGACGTAGCCGTCGGGGTCGTCGGCGAACTCCGGTGCCACGATGTGCGCGCCGAGGTACGTCACCTCGTCGGTGTGGGCGGCGGCGATCCGCAGGGCGCGGGCCTCGTCGTGGGTGGTGAGGCCGTAGCCGGACTTCGTCTCGAAGGTGGTCGTGCCCTGGCGGAGGGCCTCGGTGAGGTAGCGCAGGAGATTGGCCTCCAGCGCCTCGTCCGTCGCGGCGCGGGTGGCCGCCACCGTCGTGCGGATGCCGCCCGCGCTGTAGCTCCGCCCGGACATCCGCGCGTTGAACTCGGCGGTGCGGTCGCCCGCGAACACCAGGTGGGAGTGGGAGTCCACGAAGCCGGGGACGACCGCCCGGCCACCGGCGTCGACCGCGTTGTCAGTGGCGGGTGCTTTGCTGGACTCACCGATCCACGCGACGCGGTCGCCGTCGATGACGACTGCCGCGTCCTGGACCAGACCGAGGGGGCCTTCGCCGAGAGAGGGGTCGTTGGTGACCAGACTGCTGATGTTGATGATTGCCGTGCTCATGCTTGCTCCGGTCCTCGGCGTCAGCCGCTCAGGGCGGCGATGGAGTCGGCCAGTTCCCGCGGCACGTCCGGTACGAGCTGGTGGACCCCGTCGCGTACGACGTGCCGGCCGCCCACGACCGTATGGCGGATGTCCGCCCCCGTCGCGGCGAATACGGCCGTCTCGGCCCCGTGGCGCGGAGCCGGCCCCGCGGTACGGACGGAGTCCAGCGCGACGGTCGTGAGGTCGGCGAGGGCGCCCTGCTCGATGCGGCCCGCGTCGGCCCAGCCCAGCGAGGCGTGCCCGTCCTCGGTGGCGGCGCGCAGCAGCGCGGCGGCGGTCCAGTGGCCTCGCGTGCGGCTGCGCAGCCGTTCGTCGAGCTCCATGGCGCGGGCCTCTTCGAGGAGGTCGATGACGGCGTGGCTGTCGCTGCCCAGGGACAGCGGGCTGCCGGCCCGCTGGAGGGCGACGGCGGGGCCGATGCCGTCGGCGAGGTCCCGTTCGGTCGTCGGGCACATACAGATCGTGGACGCCGCGCCGCCGAGGAGGGCGATGTCCTCGTCGGTGAGGTGCGTGGCGTGCACGGCGGAGGTGCGCGGGCCGAGCACGCCGTGGTCGGCGAGCAGCCGCGTGGGGGTGCGGCCGTGCGCGGCGAGGCAGGCGTCGTTCTCGGCGGTCTGCTCGGACAGGTGGACGTGGAGGGGGGCCTCGCGCTCCTTCGCCCAGTCGGCGACGGTCGTCAGCTGGTCGGCGGGCACGGCGCGCACCGAGTGGACGGCCGCGCCGATCCGGGCGTGGCCGGCGGGCTTGAGGGCGGCGGCGCGCTCTGCCCAGGCGTCGGCCGTGCCGTCGGAGAAGCGCGCCTGGTGGTGGTTGGGAGGCTGCCCGAAGCCGGAGGAGAGGTAGGCGGTGTCGAGGAGGGTGATGCGGATGCCGGCTTCGGCGGCGGCCGCGATCAGGGCTTCGCCCATGGCGTTGGGGTCGGCGTAGGGGGTGCCGCCGGGGCCGTGGTGGAGGTAGTGGAACTCACCGACGCAGGTGATGCCGGCGAGGGCCATCTCCGCGTACGTGGCGCGGGCGAGGGCGAAGTACGAGTCCGGGGTGAGCCGGTCGGCGACGCCGTACATCACGTCGCGCCACGTCCAGAACGTGCCGCTGCCCACCTGGGTGCGGCCGCGCAGGGCGCGGTGGAAGGCGTGGGAGTGGGCGTTGGCCAGCCCGGGGAGGGTCAGGCCGCGCAGGGTCGTCGCGCCCGGGGGCGGGGCCGGGACGTTCGTGCGGACGGCCGTGATCCGGCCGCCCGTCACCTCGATGGCCACGCCGGGCTCGACATGGGTGCCGAGCCACGCGTGCTCGGCCCAGTAGGTCACCTGCACGCCAGGCCCTCCAGTACGTCGGCGAGTGCGGTCACTCCGGCCACGCAGTCGTCCTCGGTCGCCGTCTCGGCGGGCGAGTGGGAGACGCCGGTGGGGTTCCGTACGAACAGCATGGCCGTGGGGATGACGCCGGACAAAATACCGGCGTCGTGCCCGGCGCCCGTGGGCAGCACGGGCGCGCCGCCCAGGAGCTTGGAGAGTTCGTCGCGCAGGTCGTGGGCGAACTCGACGACCGGCGTGAAGGATTCCCGGGTCACCCGGACGTCCACGCCGTCGCGGCCGCCGCGCTCGACGGCCGCCTGCTCGATCTCGGCGACGACGGCGGCCAGCGTCTCCTCGTCGGCGGCGCGGGAGTCCAGCCAGCCGCGGACGAGGGAGGCGATGGCGTTCACGCCGTTCGGCTCGACGGCGACCTTCCCGAAGGTCGCCAGGGCGCCGGCGAGCCGGGCCTTCTTCCGGGCGGCGAGCACGGTGTTGGCGTACGTCAGCATCGGGTCGCGGCGGTCGTCGAGGCGGGTGGTGCCGGCGTGGTTGGCCTCGCCGTGGAAGTCGAACCGCCAGCGGCCGTGCGGCCAGATCGCCGACGCCACGCCCACGGGGTGCGGGGTGTCGGCGAGGGCCCGTCCCTGCTCGACGTGCAGTTCGACGAAGGCGCCGATGCGGGCGAGGCGTTCGGGGTCGGGGCCGATGGCCTCGGGGTCGTATCCGGCGCGCTCCATGGCGTGGGCCAGGGAGACGCCGTCGCCGTCCCGGAGGGCGTGGGCCTTGTCGCGGGTGAGCTGTCCGGCGGTCAGGCGGGAGCCGACGCAGGCGAGGCCGAAGCGGGCGCCCTCCTCGTCGCCGAAGTTGACGATCGCGAGGGGGCGGCCGGGCTTCGCGCCGCGGGCGCGGAGCTCGTCGAGCGCGGCGAAGGACGACACGACGCCGAGGGGGCCGTCGAAGGCGCCGCCGTCGGGGACGGAGTCCAGGTGGGAGCCGGTGACGACGGCGTCGCCGGCGGTGGGGTCGCCGAGCCAGGCCCACTGGTTGCCGTTGCGATCGGTCTCGTAGGTCAGCCCGCGCGATTCCGCCTGTGCGCGGAACCACGAGCGGCAGTCGGCGTCGGCGCCGGTCCAGGCGTAGCGGCGGTAGCCGCCCGAGGCCGCGTCGCGGCCGATGGGCAGCAGGTCGCGCCACATCTCGTGGAACGACGGCGTCGTGGGCAGTCGTTCCGCTGGGGCGGAACGGGTGGGCACGGCGTCGGCACCCGGCGACGGCGCGTTCCCCGCGCCGGGCGTACCCGCTTCGGGTGCGGCCCGGTGGTCGGGCTGCGCCCACCCGTCCCGCCCTGCGGGACGATTGCCCGCAGCGGCGGTCATGCTTCTTCCCGCATCGGGATGCGGACGCCGCGGTCCTCCGCGACCGAGTCCGCGATGTCGTAGCCCGCGTCGACGTGGCGGATGACGCCCATGCCCGGGTCGTTGGTCAGGACGCGGCGGATCTTCTCGCCCGCCAGGGCCGTGCCGTCGGCGACCGTGACCTGGCCCGCGTGGATGGAGCGGCCCATGCCGACGCCGCCGCCGTGATGGAGGGAGACCCAGGAGGCGCCCGAGGCGACGTTGACCATGGCGTTGAGCAGCGGCCAGTCCGCGATCGCGTCGGAGCCGTCGAGCATGGCCTCCGTCTCGCGGTAGGGGGAGGCGACGGAGCCGCAGTCGAGGTGGTCGCGGCCGATGACGATCGGCGCGGAGAGCTCCCCGCTCGCGACCATGTCGTTGAAGCGCTCGCCCGCGCGGTCGCGCTCGCCGTAGCCGAGCCAGCAGATGCGGGCCGGGAGGCCCTGGAAGTGGACGCGCTCGCCGGCCATCTTGATCCAGCGGGCCAGGGACTCGTTCTCGGGGAAGAGGTCGAGGATCGCGCGGTCGGTGGCCGCGATGTCCTTGGGGTCGCCCGACAGCGCCGCCCAGCGGAAGGGGCCCTTGCCCTCGCAGAAGAGGGGGCGGATGTAGGCGGGGACGAAACCGGGGAAGTCGAAGGCGCGGGTGTAGCCCGCGAGCTGGGCCTCGCCGCGGATGGAGTTGCCGTAGTCGAAGACCTCGGCGCCCGCGTCCTGGAAGCCGACCATGGCCTCCACATGACGGGCCATCGACTCGCGCGCCCTGGTCGTGAAGTCGGCGGGCTTCTCGGCCGCGTAGGTGGCCATCTCGTCGAAGGAGACGCCGACGGGCAGGTAGGCGAGCGGGTCGTGGGCGCTCGTCTGGTCCGTGACGATGTCGATGGGCGCGTTCATCGCGAGCAGCTGCGGTACGAGCTCGGCGGCGTTGCCGAGGACGCCGATGGACAGCGGGCGGCGGGCGTCGCGCGCCTCGACGGCCAGCTGGAGGGCGTGGTCGAGGGAGTCGGCCTTGACGTCCAGGTAGCGGTGCTCGATGCGGCGCTCGATGGCGCGCGGGTCGCAGTCGATACAGATCGCGACGCCGTCGTTCATGGTGACGGCGAGCGGCTGGGCGCCGCCCATGCCGCCGAGGCCGGCGGTCAGGGTGATCGTCCCGGCGAGCGTGCCGCCGAACTTCTTGGCGGCGACGGCGGAGAACGTCTCGTACGTGCCCTGGAGGATGCCCTGCGTGCCGATGTAGATCCACGAACCGGCGGTCATCTGCCCGTACATGGTCAGGCCGAGGGCCTCCAGGCGGCGGAACTCCTCCCAGTTGGCCCAGTCGCCGACGAGGTTGGAGTTGGCGATGAGGACGCGCGGCGCCCACTCGTGCGTCTGCATCACGCCGACGGGGCGGCCGGACTGGACGAGCATGGTCTCGTCCTGCTTGAGCGTCTGCAGGGTGCGGACCATCGCGTCGAAGGAGCGCCAGTCGCGGGCCGCCTTGCCCGTGCCGCCGTAGACGACGAGCTTGTCGGGGTGCTCGGCGACCTCGGGGTCGAGGTTGTTCTGGAGCATCCGCAGCGCGGCTTCCTGCTGCCAGCCCCGGGTGCTCAGCTCGGTGCCTCGCGGTGCTCGCACGGGTCGCGGTCCTGACATGGGCGCTGCCTCCCTGGCTCTCTCCATCATGTTCTGAATAGAACACTGCACAGTTTGAGTGTCTGAATACCTCTAGTCAACAGGTTCCTCGGGCGACCTCTGCGGCAGGCGCACCGTGGCCGTCGGTCCCGCGCGGTGGTGGAGTGGGCGTATGGGTCATGTGGAGAGCGGGAGCGGGAGCACCGCGCGGCGGCGGGACGCGGCCGTGTGGGCGGCCGTCCGGCAGGGGATCGTCACGGCGGACCGGCCCGTCGCGGGCCTGCTGGACGTCCCGGGGATCAGAGCGGCCGCCGCCGCGCTCCACAGGGCGTTCGCGCAGGTCAGCGCCCCCGGTACCGACGTGCTGCACGCCTTCGCCGTCAAGGCCGCGCCCCTGGTGCCCGTGCTTCGGCTGCTCGCCGAGGAGGGGCTGGGCGCCGAGGTGGCGAGCCCCGGAGAGCTCGCGCTGGCCCGCGCGGCGGGCGTGCCGCCCGCGCGGACCGTGCTGGACTCCCCCGCCAAGACCCCCGCCGAGCTGCGCGAGGCGCTGGCGCTCGGCGTCGCCGTCAACGCTGACAGCCGGGAGGAGCTGACCCGGTTGGACGCCCTCCTCCCCGATTCCGATACCGCGTCCCTCCCGCCCCTCGGCCTGCGCGTGAACCCCCAGGTCGGCGGCGGCAGCATCAGCGCCCTCAGCACCGCGACGCCGACGTCGAAGTTCGGGGTCCCCCTGCGCGACGAGGGGGCGCGCGAGTGGCTGGTACGCGCCTACGCCGAGCGGCCGTGGCTCACCCGGATCCACGCGCACGTCGGCTCGCAGGGCTGCCCCCTGGAACTGATGGCCGCCGGCATCAGAGCGGTGTACGAGCTGGCCGAGGAGGTCAACGAGCACGTCGGTGCCCGGCGCGTCCGGTCCGTGGACATCGGCGGCGGCCTGCCCGTCAACTTCGCCTCCGACGACGTCACCCCCACCCACGCCACGTACGCGCGGCTGCTCGCCGAGGCCGTCCCCGGCCTGTTCGACGGGCGCTACGGCCTGGTCACCGAGTTCGGGCGGTCGCTGCTGGCCAAGAGCGGGATGGTGCTGGCCCGGGTGGAGTACGCCAAGTCGGCGGGCGGCCGCCGGATCGCGGTGACACACGCGGGCGCGCAGGTGGCCGTGCGCACGGTGTTCGCGCCGGAGGCGTGGCCGCTGCGCGTGGCCGTGTACGACGCGTGGGGACGGCCGAAGGAAGGGGCGCCCGAGAGTCAGGACGTGGCCGGGCCGTGCTGCTTCGCCGGGGACCTGATCGCGACCGGGCGCTCGCTGCCCCGGCTGGAGGCCGGGGACCATGTCGCGCTGCTCGACACCGGCGCGTACTACTTCTCGAACCACTTCGCGTACAACACGCTCCCCCGTCCGGGGGTTTACGGCTATGCGGAACACCAACGGACGGAGGGGGCTGAGACCGCCCCCTCCGTGCGCTTCGTGCCCGTACGGCCGCCGCAGTCCCTCGACGAGCTCGTCGCCGAGAGCGGCGGCGCCCACGCGGTGGGGCTCACCGCGCTGCGCTGACCACCGCCCCGCCCGGGGCCGGACGCCCCCGCCGCCGGGCCCCGCCGGGCAGGGCGTCCCCGGCGACGAGTCCGGTGGTGAACCAGCCGCGTACGGGCGCCGCGACGGGGCTGCCCTGCGCCCGCTCCGTACGCACCCACAGCAGCGATTCGCTCCGGCGCTCCAGGCCGCCCAGCCACAGGGCCTTCGCCCACAGCCCGGCACCGGCGCCCGCCATCGCCAGCCCGGCCGCCACGGGCACCGCCAGCGAGGAGGCCGTGGCGGCGACGAAGGCGCCGGCCAGCCACCAGCTCCGGGCCCGCCGCCAGTTCCGCGCCGTCACGGCCCGGTCCTGGAGGAACACGGCCCGGCCCGCGCGCTCCGCGCCGCCCGCCAGCTCCGTGTACCGGCCGCGCCGCGCCAGGAAGGCCAGGGCCCCGGCGGCGACGAACAGGACGCCGCCCACCGCCACCCCGAGCCGGCGTCCGGTGAGCCCCGGCACCAGCTCCGGCAGCGCGGCACCGGCGCCCGCGCTCAGCAGCCCGAGCCACCACAACCAGCGCGCCGGCGCCCTCACGATCACGGCCACACGAGCCAGCGCATACGCTCCGCGCCCCACGTCGGACCTCCTCGTCGGTCTTGTCGCCATCACTGCGGGCCGCACGCTAGCCGACGATTCTGAGTGCGAGCTGAGAACCGCGCGCGCCCGTAGCCCACTGGAGTCATACCCGGGTATCACAGGCGAGTTGACCCCCACGTATGTCGTGTCGACGCATCGTCGGTCCTTATGGTCGTCCTACCGACGGAGCGGTGGACGAAGCGGTGGGAGGAGACAAGACATGCCGGTGAACGAGCGGGCCCTGCGGCGACGGGCGCTGGTGGCGGCGGGGGCGCTGGCCCTGACCGGTCTGCTCGGGGTCTTCGCCCCGCACGCCCGCGCGGCGGCCGACGGCGCGGCCCCTTCCATGACCACCGCCCGCGCCCACGTCCGGCTGCCCGAGCCCACCGGCCCGTTCCCCGTCGGCACCACCACCCGCCACCTGGTCGACACCTCCCGCGAGGACCCCTGGCACCCGGGGCGCGGCCACCGCGAGGTCATGGTCGGCTTCTGGTACCCGGCGGCCCACGCGGGCTGGCGGACCGCCGCGCGCACCGCGCCCCACATGGAGCGGCGCGCGGCCGCCCACTTCGGCTCGCCGGGCGGCTCCGGCCACCTCGGCTACCGCGTGCCGGCCGGGGCCGTGGACTGGGCGGCCACGACGACGCACGCGCGCGTGGACGCTCCCGTCGCGCGCGGGGCGGGCGTACGGCCGGTCGTGCTGTACTCGGCGGGTCTGGGCGATCCCCGGACCTGGAACACCTCGCTCGTCGAGGACCTGGCCTCGCGCGGCTACGTGGTCGTCACGGTCGACCACACCTACGACTCCTCCGAGGTCGCCCTCCCCGGCGGCCGCCTCGCGCGCTCCGTGCTCCCCGGCCTCGCCGCGAAGCGCGGCACGGACCCGGCGCGGGTGCTGCGCAAGGCGATGAAGGCGCGCGTCGACGACACCCGTTTCGTCCTGGACCGGCTCGGTGACCGCAAACACCGGCTGTCCCTGCCGCACGGTCTGGCCGCCGCCATGGATCTGCGGCACGTGGGGATGGTGGGCCACTCGGCGGGCGGCTTCACGGCCCTCCAGGCCATGCACGACGACCGGCGCATCCGCGCCGCCGTCAACATGGACGGGACGATGGAATTCCCCGGGCCGGGCGGGACGAGCTCGGTGTCACGGGACGGGGTGGACCGGCCGTTCCTGCTGATGGGCACGGACGCGGCGGATTCCGGCGAGTACGGACGCCAGCCGTCGTGGAAGGCGCTGTGGCAGCACTCGCGGGGCGGCTGGCGGGGTGACGTGACGCTCACCGGGTCGGAGCACGGGGCGTACACGGATGCGGCGGCGTTGCTGCCGCAGCTCGCGCGGGCGGGTGTGGTGCGGCAGGACACCGTCCGGGAGGACGTCGGGTCGGTGCGGGGGGAGCGGGCCGTGGCCGTGACGCGGGCGTACGTGGCGTCGTTCCTCGACCGCTTCCTGCGGGGGCGGGACGACCACTTGCTGGACAGGCCGTCGTCCCGGTTCCCGGAGGTGCGGTACGCCCGTTAGGGCGGTGAGGAGTCCCCGATCCCGCCCCTTCCCGTTTCTTTCAGGGGCTCCGCCCCCGAACCCCCGGTCCTCAAACGCCGGACGGGCTGAATTCAGCCCCGCCGGGCCCCTCACTCCACGAACAAGCCCCGCGCAGCGGCCCTCGCGTCGAACTCCTCCAGGCGCGCCTGCGCGTCCGGCAGCGCGTCGCACATCGCCTCCAGGAGCACCCGGCCCAGCAGCATCGGCGCGCACGCCGTGTCGAAGGCGAGGCCCGTGCCGACGGCCGCCGGCAGCAGGACGTCGCTGTGGCGCGCGACGGGGGCGAACGTGGAGTCCGCGACGGTGACGACCGTCAGGCCCGCCCCCCGCGCGTACTCCAGCGCGTCCACCACCTCGCGCGGATGGCGCGGCAGCGCGAAGCACAGCAGGGCGCTGGCCCCGGCGCGGACGGCCGCGTCGATGCGGTCGACGAGGAGCGTGCCGCCCTCGTCGAGGAGCCGTACGTCGGGGTGGACCTTGCGCGCGAAGTAGGCGAAGCCCGCCGCCTGGGCGGTCGCGGCCCGCAGGCCGAGGACGGGCAGCGGGCGCGACGCGGCCAGCAGCCGGCCGGCCCGGGCGACGGGGGCGGGGTCGGCGAGCAGCGAGGCGAGGTGGCGGAGGTTGTCGATCTCGGCCTGCACGGCCTGCTGGTACTCGTTGTACGAGTCCTCGGCGGGCGGCTCGGCGGCGGGGACGACGTCGCGCAGGTGGCGGCGGAGCGCGGGGTAGCCGTCGAAGCCGAGGGCTACCGCGAAGCGGGTCACCGACGGCTGGCTGACCCCGGCGAGCTCGGCGAGTTCGACGCTGGAGAGGAACGGCGCGTCCGCCGAGCGGCGGACCATGCAGTGGGCGATGCGGCGCTGCGTGGGCGTCAGCCGGTGCCCTTCGAAGAGCTTCTGCAGCCGCGCGGTGGCTTCCGGCTCGCCCCCGGTCTCGCTCATGAGCCCTCCTCGGTCAGTCATTCATCCGGTCCGTACCCTGCATGGAATTATGCAGGGTACGGCTCCCGGACCGCGCCTCACAGCGGAGGCAGCAGCTTCTTCTGCGGCTTGCCCATGGCGTTGCGCGGCAACGCGTCCATGAAGCGGATCCGGCGCGGCCGCTTGTGGACGGAGAGGTGGCCCGCCACGAAGTCGATCAGCTCGCGCTCGGCGATCCCGTCGGCCACCACATAGGCGACGATCTCCTGCCCCAGATCGTCGTGCGGCACCCCGACGACCGCCGCCTCACGGACGGCCGGGTGGTCCAGGAGGGCGTTCTCGACCTCCCCGGCGCCGACGCGATACCCGCCCGACTTGATCAGATCGGTGGAAGCCCGGCCCACGATGCGGTGGGTGCCGTCCGGCTCGATCGCGGCGATGTCGCCCGTGCGGAACCAGCCGTCGGCCGTGTACGCGGCCGCCGTCGCCTCGGGGCGGCCCAGGTAGCCGGCGAAGAGCGTCGGGCCGGACACCTCCAGCTCCCCGATGCCGCCCTCCTCCCCCGTCTCCACGACCCGGGTCCGTACGCCCGGCAGCGGCACGCCCACCGCGCCCGGGACGCGCTCGCCGTCCGCGCGGGTGGCGACGGTGATCAGCGTCTCCGTCATGCCGTAGCGCTCGACGGGGCGTTGCCCGGTGAGCGCCTCCAGGTCGCGGAAGACGGGCGCGGGCAGGGCGGCGCTGCCCGACACCAGCAGCCGGGCCCCGGCGAGCGCCCGGGCGGCGGCGTGGTCGCGCGCCACCCGCGACCAGACCGTCGGCACGCCGAAGTAGAGGCTGCCGCCCGCCGCCGCGTACGCCTCCGGCGTGGGGCGGCCGGTGTGGATCAGCCGGCAGCCGGTACGCAGGGCGCCCAGCACGCCCAGGACGAGGCCGTGGACGTGGAAGAGCGGCAGGCCGTGGACGAGGGTGTCCTCGGCCGTCCACTTCCAGGCATCGGCGAGCCCGTCCAGGCCCGCCGCGACGGCGCCGCGCGGGATGAGCGCGCCCTTGGGCGCGCCGGTGGTGCCGGAGGTGTAGAGCACGAGGGCGGTCGACTCCGGGGCCGGCTCGGGCGCGGACCAGGTGCCGCGTTCCCGTATGTCCACGGGGACGTCCTCGCCGAGGACCAGTTCGGCGCCGGAGTCCCGCAGGATGTGGCCGCGCTCGGCGGGCCCGGCGTCCGGCGGCAGCGGTACGACGGGCACCCCGGCGAGCAGGCCGCCGACGACGGCCACGACGGTCTCGGGCTCCGCCGCGGCCCGTACGGCCACGGACGAGGCCCCGGCGATCCGGGCCGCCACCGCGCCCGCCGCGCCCAGGAGTTCCTCCCGCGACAGGGACCGTCCCGCGATGGTGAGGGCGTCCGGACGGTCGGCGGCGTCCGGCGCGACCAGGGACGACAGCAGGGGTTCGGGCACGGAATCGCTCCTTCCACGGGGCCCCGGCGGACCGGGGGGCATCCCCTCTGCGGATACGGGTGCTGGCCCCACTGACGCGGGGCCCTCGCCGACCGTACCGTCGTGGCCATGATGGCCCGTGACACCGATGCCCCGAAGGAACCCGGTCGCGCCGAGGACCCGGTCCCCGACCTGAAGAAGGACTCCGCGCCGCTCCGGGATCCCGAGCTGCGCCGCGAACTGGACGCTACCGCGCACACGCTCAAGGAGCTCGGACCCGAGTACGAGGCGGAGCTCATCGACTCCTTCCTGGAGAAGGTCGGCGAGCGCATCGACCGGCGGATGGACGCCACGGCGGACCGTCAGGTGCGGCGGCATCTCGCCGAGCGGCAGATGAGTGCGGCTCGCGGCGCGGCCGGGCGCGTCCCGGGTGACGGGCCAGCGCCCGGGAGCTTCGGGGAGCGGTTCGGGTTCGCGGCGGTGTCGCTGGTGCTGGCGATCCCGCTGTCGGCGATCGCCGCGTACAACGCGCATCTGCCGGGGTTGCTCGTGACGTGGGCGGGGATCGTGGGGGTGAACGTCGCCCAGGCGGCGCGAATGCCTTTGCGGCGGCGGGCGGGTGACCGCGAGCCGGAGCGGTCCTCCGAGGGCTGGGGTTCGTAAGCGGTCCGGTCGCCTGCGGGCCGGTGGGGGCTGGTCGCGCAGTTCCCCGCGCCCCTATGGGGCGCCGTAGGCGCCCGAAAACGACGAGCGCGGGGGCCGCCGCACCCCGGCTGGTGGCCGGGGTCGGGACGACGGCGGTCCCCGCGGAGGGCGCGGAGCCGGATCCCGGGTGCCGGGATCCGGTGCCGCGTCCGGACGGCTCTGGAGTCCGGGAGCCGCTCCGGAGTTCCTGCCGCCTCGTCACCCCTCACTATGCCGGGCCCGTGTTAAGCCCATGCTGCGTGCGCGTGACGCATACGGACCTTTTACGGGCCGGTAGTTGCCGGTAGTTGGCCGCGGTGTGACTACTTCGTACCGCCGTTGCCGCCCTCGGCGAGGAACGCGAGCAGGTCCTGGCGGCTGACGACGCCCTTGGGCTTGCCCTCGACGAGCACGATGGCCGCGTCCGCCGTGCCGAGGACGTTCATCAGGTCGCCGACCGCCTCGCCGGAGCCGACCTGCGGCAGCGGCGCGCTCATGTGCTTCTCCAGCGGGTCGGAGAGCGAGGCCCGCTGGGCGAACAGCGCGTCCAGCAGGTCGCGTTCGACGACCGAGCCGATGACCTCGGCGGCCATGACGTCGGGGTGGCCGGCGCCGGGCTTGACGATGGGCATCTGCGAGACCCCGTACTCGCGGAGCACCTCGATGGCCTGACCGACCGTCTCCTCGGGGTGCATGTGGACGAGCGAGGGGATGCCGCCGTCCTTGCGGCGCAGCACGTCGGCGACCCGGGCGGCGTCGCCGGGCTCCTCCAGGAAGCCGTAGTCGGCCATCCACTCGTCGTTGAAGATCTTGCTCAGGTAACCGCGGCCGCTGTCCGGCAGGAGCACCACGACGACGTCGTCCTCGCCGAGCTCCTTCGCGATCTCCAGGGCGCTGACGACCGCCATGCCGCAGGAGCCGCCGACCAGCAGGCCCTCCTCCTTGGCGAGGCGGCGCGTCATCTGGAAGGCGTCCTTGTCGGAGACCGCGACGATCCGGTCCGTCACCGTGCCGTCGTAGGCGGAGGGCCAGAAGTCCTCGCCGACGCCCTCGATCAGGTACGGGCGGCCCGAACCGCCGCTGTACACCGAGCCCTCGGGGTCGGAGCCGATGATCTCGACCTTGCCGCCGCTGATCTCCTTCAGGTACCGGCCGGTGCCGCTGATCGTGCCGCCCGTGCCCACGCCCGCGACGAAGTGGGTGATCTTCCCCTCGGTCTGCTCCCAGAGCTCCGGACCGGTGGAGTAGTAGTGCGAGAGCGGGTTGTTGGGGTTGCTGTACTGGTCGGGCTTCCAGGCGTTGGGCGTCTCGCGCACGAGGCGGTCGGAGACGTTGTAGTACGAGTCCGGGTGCTCCGGGTCGACGGCGGTCGGGCAGACGACGACCTCGGCCCCGTACGCACGCAGTACGTTGATTTTGTCCTGGGAAACCTTGTCAGGGCAGACGAAGATGCACTTGTAGCCCTTCTGCTGCGCCACGATCGCGAGACCCACGCCCGTGTTGCCCGAGGTGGGCTCCACGATCGTGCCACCCGGCTTGAGCTCACCGGACTTCTCGGCGGCCTCGATCATCCGCACGGCGATGCGGTCCTTCACCGATCCACCGGGGTTGAAGTACTCCACCTTGGCGAGGACGGTCGCCTTGATGCCTTCGGTCACATGGTTGAGCTTGACGAGCGGGGTGTTGCCAACGAGCTCAATCATCGAATCGTGATACTGCACGGTGATCTCCGCGGTCGGGGGCACTAGCGGTCGTCGCGTGCCCATACCGCCAGCCTAGAGCGCCTTCCACCGCTCCAACGGCGCGTTGCGGAGGCGAGTGCGCGGGGCAACCTGCTCATAGCGCGCACTGGCAAGGGCGCGCCGGGTTCATGAAGCTTTTGTGAAGCGTTTGTAAACCCGCTGTTGGAGCGCTGAGGAGGCTGTCCGGTGTCCATGCTGAGGGCGAGGGCCGCGCGACGGATCGCGGCCGCTGCGGCGTACGGAGGCGGCGGGGTCGGCCTGCTCGGCGGGGCGATGCTCGGGGTGCTGATCACGGAGGTGGCGCTGGCCCGGCGGGTCGTCGGCGGGGCCGGCGGCGCCCCGCCGCACGCGGACGGCCGCTACGGCTCCGCGTTCGTCCACGGGCTGGGGCGGGAGCCGCTGCTGCTGGGCGTGCTGGGCGACTCCACGGCGGCGGGGCAGGGGGTGCACCGGCCCCGGCAGACCCCGGGCGCCCTGCTGGCCTCGGGGCTCGCGGCGGTCGCCGAGCGGCCCGTGGAGCTGCGCAACGTGGCGCTGTCCGGGGCGCAGACCTACGACCTGGAGCGGCAGGTCACCCAGATCCTCTGTGACCCGGAGCGGGTCCCCGACGTCTGCGTGATCATGATCGGGGCGAACGACGTCACCCACCGGGTGCCCGCCACCCGCTCCGTCCGGCTGCTCACGGAGGCCGTGCGCAGACTGCGGGAGGCCGGCTGCGAGGTGGTGGTCGGCACCTGCCCGGACCTGGGCACGATCGAGCCCGTCTACCAGCCGCTGCGCTGGCTGGCCCGGCGGCTGAGCCGGCAGCTCGCGGCGGCGCAGACGATCGGGGTGCTGTCGGCGGGCGGCCGGACGGTCTCGCTGGGCGATCTGCTGGGGCCGGAGTTCGAGGCCAATCCCCGGGAGCTGTTCGGCCCCGACAACTACCACCCGTCGGCCGAGGGTTACGCCACCGCCGCCATGGCCGTGCTGCCCACGCTCTGCGCGACGCTGGGCCTCTGGCCCGAGGACGAGGAACGGCCGGACGCGGCCCGTCGCGAGGGCATCCTGCCGCTGGCCAGGGCGGCCGCCGAGGCGGCCGCCGAGGGCGGCACGGAGGTCACGGCCCGGGGCCGCTGGGCGCTGCTCAAGCACCGCAAGCGGCGGCGGCTGCCGACGGGCCCGGAGGCCGCCCCGAACGGGGAACGGCCCGCCCATACTGGAAAGAGTCCGGCGTCACAGCCCGGAGACCGTGACCCGGGCCGTACTTGCGGGTAACTTCCGGGGAGTCTTCGTTCCCGCGCAACTGGAGCCGTGATGCCCGAAGCCGTGATCGTCTCAACCGCCCGCTCCCCGATCGGTCGCGCCTTCAAGGGCTCCCTGAAGGACCTGCGGCCCGACGACCTCACCGCCACGATCATCCAGGCCGCGCTCGCCAAGATCCCCGGGCTCGACCCGCGCGAGATCGACGACCTGATGCTCGGCTGCGGTCTGCCCGGCGGCGAGCAGGGCCACAACCTCGGCCGCGTCGTGGCCGTGCAGATGGGCATGGACCACCTGCCCGCCACCACGATCACCCGCTACTGCGCCTCGTCCCTGCAGACCTCCCGGATGGCGCTGCACGCCATCAAGGCCGGCGAGGGCGACGTCTTCATCTCGGCGGGCGTCGAGATGGTCTCCCGGTCCGTCAACGGCTCCTCCGACGGCATGCCCGGCACCCACAACCCGCTCTTCGCCGACGCCGAGGCCCGCACGGCCGCCCGCGCCGAGCAGGGCGGCGAGGGCTGGCACGACCCGCGCGAGGACGGCCTGGTCCCGGACGCCTACATCGCGATGGGCCAGACCGCCGAGAACCTCGCCCGTCTCAAGGGCGTCACCCGCGCGGACATGGACGAGTTCGGCGTCCGCTCGCAGAACCTCGCCGAGGAAGCCATCAAGAAGGGCTTCTGGGAGCGCGAGATCACCCCCGTGACGCTGCCCGACGGCACGGTCGTCTCCAAGGACGACGGCCCGCGCGCGGGCGTCACCCTGGAGGGCGTCGCGGGCCTCAAGCCCGTCTTCCGCCCCGACGGCCTGGTCACGGCGGGCAACTGCTGCCCGCTCAACGACGGTGCCGCCGCCCTGGTGATCATGTCCGACACCAAGGCGCGCGAGCTGGGCCTCACCCCGCTGGCCCGGATCGTCTCGACGGGCGTCTCCGCGCTCTCCCCCGAGATCATGGGCTACGGCCCGGTCGAGGCCAGCGAGCAGGCCCTGCGACGGGCGGGGCTGACCATCGGCGACATCGACCTGGTCGAGATCAACGAGGCCTTCGCCGCGCAGGTCATCCCCTCCTACCGCGACCTGGGCATCGACATCGACAAGCTGAACGTCAACGGCGGCGCCATCGCCGTCGGCCACCCCTTCGGCATGACGGGCGCCCGCATCACGGGCACGCTCATCAACTCGCTCCAGTTCCACGACAAGCAGTTCGGCCTGGAGACGATGTGCGTGGGCGGTGGCCAGGGCATGGCCATGGTGATCGAGCGGCTCAGCTGAAGCACCGCTAAAACGCCAGGCGGCAACTGCCGGCAGCACCTATCGGCCACCTTGCCGAAACGTGACTCAATCTCCCCCAGGATGTGACCAACGTCCCGGGGGAGATTCGTTTCCCCAGGTCAGAGTGGTTGAAGGAACAACGTCCGGGCCCTTGGTCCCGTCCGTTTACTGACGTTTTGCACTGTGGGCCTCCGGAGGCATGCGCGAAGCTGAGGTAGGAATTCGGGGGATCCAAGCAACCGGGAGTACGTCAGTGAGCGCCATGTCCCTTGCCCTGCTGATGGGCGCTGCCGCGGCCACGGCCGCGGGCGCCGCCGCCCTGCACAGCACTCGCGGTCTGCGCCGGCAGATCACCGCCCTGCGCGAGGAACTCGCCGCCGCCACGGCCGGCGCCGCCGACGGGCGCGGTGCCGTGCCCGCCGCCCGTACCGCGCCCGTCGCGGAGCTCGCCGAGATACGCGCGGCCGTCGCCGACGCGCTCGCCGAGGAGCGGGAGCGCGAGCTGGCCGAGGCCCGGGCGTTCTGGGCCGCCCAGGAGGCCCGTGACCTGGCCGGGGCCGCCGACGCGCCCGCGCTGCCCGTCGTCCTGCCCGGCCTCGACGACGCCCTCTTCCTGCCCCGCCAGGCCGATCTCGCCGGGCTGGACTTCACCGGGCTGGACCCGCTGGCCGACCTCGAGTCGGAGGCCGCGGACTCCCCGGAGCTGGCGGCGGCCCGCCGCCGCCACCCCTCGCACCCCGACTTCACCCCCGCGGCCCCGTCCGTCACCGACCACGAGCGCACCGTCGAGCGCCTCACCGAGCTCGCCGACGACGGCGTGCCGCTCACGGACGTCCGCCCCGGCCCGCTGGGCACCCTCGACGTCTACGTCTTCGCCGACGGCACCACGGTCTGCATGACCCCCGGGCACCGCGAGACCGCCGAGCGCCTCGCCGAGGCCCTGCGGGCCGGTGACGCGCCCGTCCTGCTGGGCGGCTCCGGGGTCTCCGGCGCCTACGCCCTGACCTTCGAGTGCGCGTCGGGCACGGTCTACGTCCTGGCCGACCGCGTCATCGCGTCGCTCTAGCGACCCGCTGGACGTCCGGTCAGCCGTCTGCGGGTGCGTCGTGGCTGGTCGCGCAGTTCCCCGCGCCCCTTCGGGGCACCACCCCACCGCGCGAGGTCACAGCCCGCAGCGCCCCGCGGCCTCCTCGACCAGCCCCACGGCCCGGGCCACGCCTTCCGTGACCCCACCGGAGGCGAGCAGCGCTTCGGCCAAATCATGGCCGGCCACCGCCACTTGGTCGGCCACGGCGAACATCCCCGCGTCCGGCATCTCCCGTACCGCCGGGGCGTCCGGCTCCTCGATCCGCTGGGTCCACACGGCGAGCTCCCTGGCCAGGGCCAGCGCTTCCGCCGCCGCCCCCCGGCTGAGCCGGGACTGCGGCAGGGTCCGCAGCCGGTCGGCGAAGGTGTCCACGGCGGCCAGAAGAGGTGTCACATCATCCACGCCACGAGACTATGCGCCGCCCGCCGACTGTTGCCAACGCTTGAACACTCGGGCACGGTGACATGAAGGACCATCATTCGACGCGTCCGGAGGCGCCGATGTCCCACGTCTTCTCCGACAAGACCCACCGGAACCTGCTCTCCCGAATCCCCCAGTGCACCGGCCGCGAAGTCGCGGACTGGCTGCGCACGGTCGAAGAAGGCCCCTCCCTGTTCCGTTTCGAGGAGAAGGTCAGCTGGCTGCGCGGCGAGCACAATCTCGCTTACGGCCACGCGAAGGCCATCGTCCACGAGTACGACCTGCGACGAGCGGCGCGAAAGCTGGGCTGAGCCACGCGCCCCGCGAACGGAACAGGCCCGGGAAGGCGACGCCTTCCCGGGCCCTGTCACACCGCGTGGATATATCCACGCGATTGTTTTAGTCGTTGTTCAGGATCGCGATGATCCGGAGGATCTCCGTGTAGATCCAGACGAGCGACAGCGTCAGGCCGAAGGCCGCCAGCCAGGACTCCTCGCGGGGAGCGCCATAGGCCACACCGTCCTCGATCTGCTTGAAGTCGAGCGCCAGGTAGGCAGCGCCCAGCAGCACACCGACGACACCGACCGCGATACCGAGACCACCGCTGCGGAAGCCCAGACCGTCACCGCCGCCGAACACCGCGAACAGGGAGTTCGCGACCATCAGCAGAAGGAAACCGATCGAGGCGCCGATCACGAAGCGCGTGAAACGGCGGTCGACCCGGATGATCCGGGTGCGGTAGACGATCAGGACACCCGCGAAGACGGCCATCGTGCCGAGCACGGCCTGCATCGGGGCGCCATAGGCGATCCCGTTGTAGTACTTGCTGATCACGCCGAGGAACAGACCCTCGAAGGCCGCGTAGGCCAGGATCAGCGCCGGGGAGGGCTTGGCCTTGAACGACTGGATCAGACCCAGCACCATGGCGACGATCGCGGCACCGAAGCCCACGCCGACGGGCAGCGAGAGCGCCCAGGCGGCACCGGCGGCGACGATCACCGTGCCCAGCGTGATGCCGGTCTTGGTGACGACGTCGTCGATCGTCATCCGGCCGGTGGCCCGCGCCGGGGCCTGCTGGCCCTGCTGGAGATCCGGGCCGCCCTGCGCGTACGGGTTCGTCGCGTAGGGGTTGCCGGGCTGGGCGTACGGGTTCCCGGCGTACTGGCCGCTCGCGTACGGGTTCCCCTGGGACGCGGCCCCGGCCTGCGCTCCCGCGCCGAAGCCCGCGTAACCGCTGTTGTCGCGGCTGAACCCCCGTCGCGAGAAGACCGGGTTGCTGCTCCTCATCTCACTCCTCCGTGGCCACCCTGCGCGGCCTTGGCGTCAAGGGTAATAGGGGAGCAAAGAAAAGGCCCTCCTGCTACGGGACGATCTTTTCCTCGCCGGACCCCGTACCGGACAACGCGAACCGGCGGCGGCCGGTTCCGGGAGAACCACGAATTGCGGCACTCTTAACGCGATGGCCACACCAATACGGGATGACTCGCCGAGTGATCGCGAAGTGATGAGGTGCCCGGAGCCGGACTTGAACCGGCACGGCCCGAGGGCCAGCGAGGTTTAAGCTCGCCGTGTCTGCATTCCACCATCCGGGCGGGGGACTCTCGGGCAGCCCGACGGTGAGGCGCGCGAGCCTCCCCATCAAGGAGAGCAGCACGAGCCTAGCCGGGGCACGCCCCCCAAACAGCGGAACATCGACCCGAGGTTGTCTTATTTTATGGGCAACTGAGCCCCCGTCAGTGCTGGGATGACGCCCTTGGCACATGCCAGAGGCCGATCTCCGCCGTTCACCACCCCGCCCTCACGGTGAACCGGAATTGTCGCAATCTCGTCGCCCTCGGTAAGGGTCTGTCTCCTACCCAGGGATGACAGGGCCCTCCCGGCATACCTCCGGAGACTGTCCCGGGAACGGGAGCTACGGCTGATCCCGGCGGCCGAAGCGCGTCGGACCATGGTGTACGTGCCCTGAATCCGAGGACGACGAGTCCCGGAGCCCGCCGTCCCGACAGGAGAGGCCCCACCGTGACCACCATGCCCTTCGGCGCCCCGACCGCCGTCCGCAGCAGCACCGCTGTGGCCGCCCGCGCCACGGACCTGACCAAGGTCTACGGCCAGGGCGAGACCCAGGTGGTCGCCCTGGACGCCGTCTCCGTGGACTTCCGGCAGGCCGAGTTCACCGCGATCATGGGCCCCTCCGGCTCCGGCAAGTCCACGCTCATGCACTGCATGGCCGGACTCGACACCGTCTCCGGCGGCTCGGCCCGCATCGGCGACGTCGAGCTCACCGGGCTGAACGACAAGAAGCTCACGCGCCTGCGCCGCGACAAGATCGGCTTCATCTTCCAGGCCTTCAACCTGCTGCCGACGCTCACCGCCCTGGAGAACATCACGCTCCCCATGGACATCGCCGGCCGCAAGCCCGACCAGCAGTGGCTCAACATGGTCGTCGACACCGTCGGCCTGTCCGGGCGCCTCAAGCACCGCCCGAACCAGCTCTCCGGTGGTCAGCAGCAGCGCGTCGCCGTGGCCCGCGCCCTCGCGGGCCGGCCGGAGATCATGTTCGCCGACGAGCCCACCGGCAACCTCGACTCCCGCTCCGGCGCCGAGGTCCTCGGCTTCCTGCGCAACTCCGTGCGCGAGCTCGGACAGACGGTCGTCATGGTCACCCACGACCCCGTCGCCGCCTCCTACGCGGACCGCGTCGTCTTCCTCGCCGACGGCCGCATCGTCGACGAGATGCGCGAGCCCACCGCCGACGCCGTGCTCGACCGCATGAAGCGGTTCGACGCCAAGGGCCGCACGAGCTGATCCCCGCCGGACTCGAACCTCAGGACTGAACCCCATGTTCCGCACCGCGCTGCGCAATGTGCTCGCGCACAAGGCCCGGCTGCTGATGACCGTCCTCGCCGTCATGCTCGGCGTGGCCTTCGTCTCCGGCACCCTGGTCTTCACCTCGACCATCTCCGACGCCTTCCAGAAGAGCTCCGAGAAGGGCTTCACGAACGTCGACGTCGCCGTCCAGCCCCACAGGGGCAGCGGCGACGAGAACACCCCGGGCGCCGTGCCCAGGCTCTCGCAGAGCCTGCTCGACCAGGCCGCCAAGGTCCCCGGCGCCGCCTCCGCCACCGGCACCGTCAGCGGCTTCGCGGCGATAGCCGACAAGAAGGGCAAGCTGATAGGCGAGGGCTTCTCCTCGTCCGGCGCCAACTACTACGCGGCACAGGGCGGCAAGGACCCCCGCTACCCGCTGAAGTCAGGCCGCGCGCCCCAGGGCCCCGGTGAGATCGCGCTCGATGCGAAGACCGCCGACCGGGCCGGCTACAAGGTCGGCGACACCGTCCGCGTCTCCGTCGACGGCCCCGTGCTCCAGCAGAAGCTCAGCGGCGTCTTCACCACCGACGACGGCAACGTCTCCGCCGGCGGCAGCCTCGCCCTGTTCGACACCGCCACCGCGCAGAAGCTCTACGGCAAGCCCGGCGGCTTCGACGAGATCCACCTGAAGGCCGCCGCGGGCACCTCGCAGACCGCCCTCAAGGCCGCCGTCGAGAAGGTCCTCCCCAAGGACGCCGAGGCCACCACCGGCAAGCAGCTCGCGGACGAGCAGAGCCGGATGATCTCCCAGTCCATGGACGGCATGCGGACCAGCCTGCTGGTCTTCGCGGGCATCGCCCTCTTCGTCGGCATCTTCATCATCGCCAACACCTTCACCATGCTGGTCGCCCAGCGCACCAAGGAGCTGGCCCTGCTGCGCGCCGTCGGCGCGAGCCGCCGCCAGGTCACCCGCTCGGTGCTCATCGAGGCGTTCGTCGTGGGCACGGTCGCCGGTGTGACCGGTCTGGTCGCGGGCATCGGCATCGGCGCGGGCCTGCGGTCGCTGATCGGCGGCACGGGCGCCACCATCCCGGACGGCCCGCTGGTCATCTCCCCCAGCACGGTCCTGGTCTCGATGGTCGTCGGCATCGTCGTCACCATGCTCGCCGCCTGGCTGCCCGGCCGCCGCGCCGCGAAGATCCCGCCGGTCGCCGCGATGAACAGCGTCCACGCCGTGGCCACCACCAAGTCCCTGGTCGTCCGCAACTCCATCGGCGGCGTCATCAGCGCCATCGGTGCCGCGATCGTCCTGACCGCCACCAGCTCGACCATGATGGGCCTGGGCGCGGGCCTCGTCCTCATCGGCGTGTTCGTGCTGACGCCGCTGCTGTCCCGCCCGGTGATCGCCGCCGCGGCGCCGCTGCTGCGCCCCTTCGGGATGACCGGCAAGCTCGCCCGGCAGAACGCGGTCCGCAACCCGCGCCGCACCGCCGCCACCGCCTCCGCGCTGATGATCGGCCTCACCCTGATCACCGGTCTGACCGTCATCGCCGGCAGCATGCAGCAGGCCATCGACAAGATGGCCACGGGCTCCCTGAAGGCCGACTACGTCGTCTCCATGGCCAGCATGACCCCGCTGTCCACCGATGTGGAGAAGAAGCTCGCCGGCCACCCGGACGTCGTCGCCTCCAGCCCGCTGCGCTCCTCCCCGGCCCGGATCAACGGCGACCACCAGAGCCTCACGGGCGTCAACGGCAAGGACATGGGCAAGCTGACGAACCTCGACTTCACGTCGGGCTCGTTCGCCGCCCTCTCCGGTGACAAGGTCCTCGTGGACGACGCCACGGCCCGCACCAAGCACTGGAAGCTCGGCTCCTCCTTCGACGTCACCTTCGAGGACGGCAAGAAGGGCACGCTGACGGTCGGCGGCGTCTACAAGGGCAACGACCTGATGCGCGGCGTCTGGATCGACGCCCCCACCCTGGCCCCCCACCAGAAGCAGATCGACGACCGCCAGGTGATGGTCAAGGTCAAGGGCGGCGCCGACGAGAAGGTCAAGGACTCCCTCGCCAAGGCCCTCGGCGACAACCCCGCCATCCAGATCCAGACCAAGCAGGACATCTCCGACGGCATCTCCAAGGCCATCGGCCTGCTGCTGAACATGCTCTACGGCCTGCTGGCCATGGCCGTGGTGGTCGCCGTCCTCGGCGTCGTCAACACCCTGGCGATGTCCGTCTTCGAGCGTCAGCAGGAGATCGGCATGCTCCGCGCCATCGGCCTGGACCGCAAGGGCATCAAGCGGATGGTGCGCCTGGAATCCCTGATCATCTCGCTCTTCGGCGGTGTGATGGGCATCGGCCTGGGCGTCTTCTTCGGCTGGGCCGCGGGCGACCTCATCAAGAAGGCCGTGAGCACCTACGAGCTGGTGCTCCCCTGGGAACGGATGGGCCTGTTCCTGCTGCTGGCCGCCCTGGTCGGCGTGCTGGCCGCGCTGTGGCCCGCCCGCCGGGCGGCGAAGCTCAACATGCTGGCGGCCATCAAGGCCGAGTAGCACTCCCTTGGTACGAACGGGCCGGGCCCCGCGGCATCAGCCGCGGGGCCCGGCCTTTTTCCGTCTCCGGGTCTCAGTTCCAGCTCCGCGTGCGCAGCGGAAGCCCCGGATCCCCGGACTCGGGGGTACGGATCGCCAGCACCTGGTTGACGCCGATGCGGTTGCGCTCGAAGGACAGCGCGGAGGCGGCCATGTAGAGCCGCCAGACGCGGGCGCGGCCCGGGGAGGTCAGCCGCACGGCCTCGTCCCAGTGCGCCTCCAGGTTGGCCACCCAGCTCCGCAGGGTGAGCGCGTAGTGCTCGCGCAGCGCCTCGACGTCCCGGACCTCGAAGCCGGCCTCCTCCAGCTGGGCCACGGTACGGCCGACGGGCGCGAGCTCGCCGTCGGGGAAGACGTAGCGGTCGATGAACTCGTCGACGCGGTAGCCGTCCTCGTCCTTCAGCGGGCGGCGGGCGATCTGGTGGTTGAGCAGCCGGCCGCCGGGCCGCAGGAGGGCGTACAGGCCGGCGGCGTACTCGGCGTAGCGCGCGGAGCCGACGTGCTCGGCCATGCCGATGGAGGAGACGGCGTCGAAGGGGCCGTCGGAGACCTCGCGATAGTCCTGGACGCGGACCTCTATCCGGTCCGCCAGACCGGCCTCGGCGGCCCGCTTGCGGGCGTAGGCGGCCTGCTCCTCGGAGAGGGTGACGGCGACGACGTCCGCCCCGTACTCGCGGGCGGCGTGCAGAGCCATCGAGCCCCAGCCGCAGCCGACGTCCAGCAGCCGCGTTCCGGGTTTGAGCGCCAGCTTGCGGCAAACAAGGTCGAGCTTGGCGCGCTGGGCCTCTTCCAGTGTGGACTCGGGGCTCTCCCAGTACGCGCAGGAGTAGACCATGGAGGGGCCGAGGACGTGCTCGTAGAAGGTGTTGCCGACGTCGTAGTGGTGGCTGATGGCCTGCTTGTCGCGGCGCAGTGTGTGGAGGGGGCCGCCGGCCCTGCGGGCCTCTTCGGCGGGCGGGGCGGGCGGTGTCCAGGGCCCGGTGAGCTTCAGCAGCTCACGGCCCACGGCGCGGATCTCCGGGTCGCGCAGGGCCTTGAGGACGGCCGTGGGACCGGTGGGGCGGGCGGCGTCCTCGTCGCGCTCCCAGAAGAACCCGGCGAGCAGCCCGAGGGCCTCGTAGAGATCGCCCTCGACGTCGAGGTCCCCGGCGACCCAGGCGCGGGCCAGGCCGAGCTCACCGGGCTGCCACAGCAGCCGGCGCAGGGCGCGCCGGCGCCGGACGATCAGTACGGGGGTGCCGGGCGGGCCCGACTCGCTGCGGTCCCAGGCCCGTACCCGGAGCGGGAGCGGGGCGCCCAGGGCGCGCTCCGCGAGCGCGGTGAGCCGTCGAGCGGCCTCGGCCATGTCGCACACCTCCATGATGAAGGGTCAGCAGATCGTTTTCGCCTGACACCTGAAACACCGGCAGGTCGTGCTCTAGTCCTTCCCCGCGCGGGGGATTCGCCCTCTTCCCGGGTACTCCGGGTACGCCGAAGGGCGTCCACCCCACGGATAGGCGGACGCCCTTCGACTGCTGTTCAGTTAGTGACCGGAAGTCAGGAGGCCTTGGCCTTCTCGGTCTTGGCGGGAGCCTGCGGGGCCGGCTTGGCGGCCTCGTAGAACTCCTCGCGCGGGTTCTCCATGGCGCGCAGGGAGACGACCTCGCGCTTGAGGAACATGCCCAGGGTCCAGTCCGCGAAGATGCGGATCTTACGGTTCCAGGTCGGCATGGCCATGCCGTGGTAGCCACGGTGCATGTACCAGGCGAGACGGCCCTTGAGCTTGATCTTGGTCTTGCCCATGACGATCATCGCGACGCCCTTGTGGAGGCCGAGACCGGCCACCGCGCCCTTGTTGGCGTGCGAGTACGTCTTCTGCGGGAAGCCGCGCATGCCGGACAGGACGTTGTCGCCGAGGACCTTGGCCTGGCGCAGCGCGTGCTGGGCGTTGGGCGGGCACCAGGCGTTCTCGTTGCCGGCCTTGCGGCCGACCATGTCCGGGACCTGGGCGTTGTCGCCCGCGGCCCAGATGTAGTCGGTGCCCTGGACCTGGAGGGTCTCGGAGGTGTCGACGTGGCCGCGCGGGCCCAGCGGCAGGCCGAAGCGGGCCAGGGCCGGGTTGGGCTTGACGCCCGCGGTCCACACGATCGTGTTGGAGTCGACCTCGAGGCCGTTCTTCAGCACGACGTGGCCGTCGACGCAGGAGTCCATGGAGGTCGAGAGGTAGATCTCGACGCCGCGGCTCTCCAGGTGCTTCTTGCCGTACTCGCCGAGCTTGGGGCCGACCTCGGGGAGGATCTTGTCGGCGGCGTCGACGAGGATGAAGCGCATGTCCTCGCGCTTCACGTTCGGGTAGTACTTGGCGGCGTCGCGCGCCATGTCCTCGACCTCGCCGATCGTCTCGGCGCCGGCGAAGCCACCACCGATGAAGACGAAGGTCAGCGCCTTGCGGCGGATCTCCTCGTCCTTCGTCGAGTCGGCCTTGTCGAGCTGCTCGAGAACGTGGTTGCGCAGACCGATGGACTCCTCGATGCCCTTCATGCCGATGCCGTTCTCGGCGAGGCCGGGGATCGGGAAGGTGCGCGAGACAGCGCCGAGCGCGATCACCAGGTAGTCGAAGGGCAGCTCGTACGCCTCGCCGACGAGCGGCGCGATCGTGGCCACCTTGCGGTCCTGGTCGATCGTGGTAACACGGCCGGTGAGAACCTCCGCCTTGGGCAGGACGCGGCGCAGCGGCACCACGACGTGGCGCGGCGAAATGCTGCCGGCGGCTGCTTCAGGAAGGAAGGGCTGGTACGTCATGTACGAGCGCGGGTCGACGACCGTGACGGTCGCCTCGCCATACCGCATCTTCTTGAGGATGCGGCGCGCCGCGTACAGGCCGACGTACCCACCGCCTACTACGAGGATCCGTGGACGCTCCGTGGTGCTCATGATTCGAGTATCCAGCACTCTCCCATGGGGTGCTCGTGAGCCCCTTCACAAGGCCTCGAAAGGGGTCTGCTACACTCCGCCGCCCCCGTGATGGACGCCATACCTCCGCAAGGGAACCGCAACGTCCGTGCGGGCGTTGAGCACCCCCGCTGAACTGGCCTTGGGGCGCTCGGGGCGACTGGACCACCGCCCGGCCGGCCCCCGCATAAGGCTCTCTTTAACACGGCCGAAACCGGCTGGTTTCCCACCGCCAACCCCCCGGAGGGCCCGAAAGAGGGGCCGAAGGCCCCCTTCCGAGGTTCCGGGGCCGCTTTTTCATGTGAAGGATTTCACGAACATTTCCCGAGGGGCTGTCCAGGGGGCGTCCGGTACGTCCCATAAGGGCCGCTCCGGGGGGCCCGGGCCTACCCGAGTCCGCCGACGCGAACCGCCTCGACGAAGCCGCGGATCTGCCGGTGGTTGAACAGGAGCGCGGGCCCTGTAGGGCGCTTGCTGTCCCGCACCGCGACCACTTCCTCTTCCTCGCCCACGATGCCGACCTCCACACAGTCGGACACCGCCCCGGACGCGCTCGCCTTCCACCACCGCGCGGGAAGTATCGAGGCGTCGTCAACGTGGGTCATGCCGTCTTCCTTATCTCTGCGATGCGCTCGGCGGACGCCTCCGGCGCGAGCGCCGCAGCGCTCAGCCGTTCCGTTTTGCGTTGTTGACGCTCACCCCGACCAGCCCCTGCGCACCGGCCTACCATCGGAACGACGCCGAGCTCTACTAACTCCCCGAGGTGAACGTGAGCAGCTGGGCCAATATGACCACCGGAGCGCGGATCAAGCATCTGCGCGGCTCCGATCTGACGCAGCAAGGGCTCGCCGAAGCTGCGGGCGTATCCCTTGCGTTGGTGCAGAAGGCCGAGCAGGATCGCGGCGAACTCTCGGTCGGTTCGCTTCTGAAACTCGCCAACGCCTTTAACACCGACGTGGGCACGATACTGGGCCAGCAGGCGCCGCGCCGCGGCATGACCCGAACGGACCGCGCCGCGCTGCGTCGGCTGTCCGACGCCGTACATGAAAGCGCCCTCGGCGCATGGGAAGGCATTGACGACCCGAGCAGCGTCGCCGAGTTGGCCAGGGCACGCGACCTCGCATGGTCGGCTTTCTGGAGCAGCAATACAGCGGATATCAGCACCTATGCCTCGAAAGTCCTCATGGAGGGACAAGTGAGGTATGAATCCGCAACTGGTTCCGAACGGGAGCAAGTTGGCCTCATCCTGGCCAGCACCTACCGCGTCGCCGCTTCCTGTTCGAATGGCTTCGGACTCCGGGACCTCGCCCTGAGCGCGCTCACCTCAGCGAAGCACCACGCCAAAGAGGTGGACGACCCGATCATGACGGCGCTGCTCGAGTCCACGCTGTCATGGATCTACCTGCGCGGCGCCAAGACGGCACGCTCGCAGGCAGTGGCCGAACGTGCCGCACTCGCGGTCGAACCTTCCTTCAGGAAGGCCGACCGCCCCCGACTCATCGCATACGGACGCCTCATGATCTCCGCAGCCGTGGCCGCGTCACGCCGCGAGGACGAGACCGGCGCCGCCGACTACATTTCACAGGCGCACGCCGCTGCCGCCCGCCTCGGCAGCGACGAAAAGCTCTGGGGAACCGCGTTCGGTCCCACCGCCGCGAAGACAGAAGCGGTCGGCATCCACGTCGCCCTCAAGAACTACGGGAAGGCGTTGAAACTCGCGAACCAAAAAGGCATGAGCGACATCCCCGCCCAGATGTCCAAGGTAGCGAGGAACAGGTACAAACTCGACATCGCCCTTGCCCAGTGCGCCGCAGGACTCTACGACCAAGCCGCGGACGTCCTCATCGAGGTTGGTCTCGACGCTCCCGAGTGGGTCCGCCACCAAGCCCTCCCCGGCGTGATCGGTCAGCGGATCGCGAAGGTTTCCACGGCGAAGGTGCGACACATCAGCAACGTCATCGGCGTTCCCTTGATCGCGTAGGTGATACGGAGCGTGCGAGTTCTCGGCGATGATCTCGCCAAGTCGTACGCTCCGTCGCTTCACCAGCGGCTTCGCCAAGAGCACCATGCCCGTCATGCTCAACAATCAGAGTCCCGACTCCCACGAGCCACCGGGCGTGCGCCGAACCGAGCGCGACCAGCAGCGCCGCCGCGCCCTGGCAGACGCGGCGGCCGGCTTTTCACCGTCGACCGGGCGGGTGAAGTGCCTCATCTATCTGTCCGGCAGCGACGATGCCCTCACCCGGCAGGCCCGCGACACGTGCGAGGAAGCGGCCGAAGCGTTCTGCTGGGAGGTCGCGGACGTCATCGAAGAGGACGACGCCCAGCCCGCCCCCAGGGAGCGCGGCGGCCTGTCACAAGCGCTCAGCCGCCTCTGCGAAGGCGAGATCGACGGCATCGTCACGGGTTGGCCCTCGATGATCTCCCCCTCGGCCGCCGAACGCGAAAGCGTCGAACAGGAGGTCCGCCAGGTCGGCGGATTCCTGTACACCGCGAAGCCGGCGGACCCGGCCGCCTCGGGTACCACCGCCGGGGGGACGACGTGACGTCGAAGCCGGATCGCACCGCCCTGATCGGGCAGGTGGTGAACGACTCCGACACGGGCCGAATCGGCAAGGTCATGGACAAGGTCGGACCGCGCTACCAACTGCGCCGCCTCGACGGCGGTCGCGAGTGGGAGGCGAAGGGCGACTCCCTCGAAGTCGTCATCCCACTGCGATGCAAATACATCGCCAGACTCAAGGCCGAGCGCAGGAAGGCGCTGGAAGCGGGCCACCCCGACGCCGCCCACCGGTTCACCGTGGCCATGTGTCGCCACCTGCGGGTGATGCACCCATGAGTTGGCTTGCGTACCTCCTTCGCCAGCTCCGGCGCATCGCGAAACCGACGCCGCCGCCTTCGAAGACCGCCGAGGCGCCGTCAGTTCCCGCGCCACCGGCAAGGCGCCTCACATGGGCTGAGGCGTGCGGACCGTTCTTCTCTCCGCCTGCCATGCCGGACCCGGATCTTCCGGCCGCCGTCCGTCGCCACTACGCGCCCGTGGTGTGCCCGGCCTGCCAGGGCACCCGCCTCCCGCAGCAGACCACCCAATAGCGGCGATCCGGCACCCCGGCCCCGGCCGTGCCCCTACGATCCGGGACCACACACCCCATCCCCAGACCCCTGTTCGGTCGCCGCCTCACAACGGTGAGGGCCGTCGACGGCCGGGCAGGCGCACGTGCCCATCCGAATAAGCGAAAGGGTGCAAAGTGTACATTCAGTTCGTAACCGCCGTCGACGGCGGGCGCGGCAAGGACGAAGGCGAGGGGGACGGACACCCCGGGCAGCCGTGGACGCCGCCGGCCGAGCCCCCGTCCCCCGACGGCGGTAGCCCCGAGGGAGACGGGGCCCACCGCAAGTGACGTTCAACCCGCAGGTGGAGCGCCCCAGCCGACATGAGCTGGGGCGCGTCCTCTTCGAGACGAAAGCGATGTCGTCGGACTGGGCGCCGACCTTCGCCGCCGTGGACCGGGCCGCCTTCCTGCCCGATCTGATCTGGCCGTGGGACATGGAGACCGGTACGAGCGTCGCCGTCGACCGGACCACCGACCCCGACGGCTGGTACGCGGCCGTGGACAGCGACCAGCCCATCGTCACCCAGTGGGACGACGGCGAGCACTCCGGCACCGCGCCAGGACATCTGTCGACGAGCTCGTCGTCCGCGCCGTCCGTGAACTACGGGCTCTTTCAGGATCTGGACGCCGACGAGGGCATGAACGTGCTGGACGTGGCTACCGGGACGGGTGAGACCGCCGGGGCCCTGTACCACCGCTGCGTGGGGTCACGCGGGCGCGGACGCGTCACCACGATCGAGATCGACCGCACCGTCTCCATTCGGGCCCGCGAACGGCTGTGCGCGGCCGGGCTGTACCCGGACGTCGTCGTCGGCGATGGGTTCGGCGGCCACGCGGGTCACGGGCCGTACGACCGCGTCCTCGCCACCGTGGGACTCCGGGAGTCCCCGGGGGCGTGGCTGCCGCAGATCCGCAAGGGCGGGATCATCGTCGCCCCATGGGGCACGCACTACAGCAACGCGGACGCCGTGGTTCGTCTGAGGGCAAACAACGGAATCGCGCTCGGCCACTTCACCCGCCCCGTGGAGTTCATGAAGATCCGGGCCCAGCGTTCGCCCCGCCGACCGCACGCGGAATACGTTCCGGCGGGCACGTTCGACAGCGCGGACACCTCCACCACAGCGGTTACCGAGTCCGAGTTCATCACCGGCCGGTACACCGCCCTCCCGTTCGCCCTCGGCCTCCGGGTGCCGCACTGCGTCCAGGCCGTCGCCGACGCCCGTGACGGCGCTCGTCCCGTGTGGTTCTACGGGTTGGGCGACCGCTCCTGGGCCTGCGTGATGTTCCGGGACGGGGAAGAGACCCGCGTCTGGCAGGCGGGCCCGCGCCGGCTGTGGGACGACGTGGAAGCCGCCTTCCGGTGGTGGCAGAAGCAGGGCAGACCCACGCACGACCGCTTCGGGCTCACCGTGACACCGGACGGGCAAGAGGCATGGCTCGACACGCCGGGCGACTCCTGGCCGGTGTGAGGCAACGAGGTGCCCCCGGCCCGCGCACAACGGGCCGGGGGCGTTCGCAAAGTGCCGGAGGAAGCGCCACCGTGCGCGTGTACACGCTGATGCGTACACTGGTCTCATGACCGAGAACACCGTGACCGTACGGGAAGCCCGCGCGCACCTCGCCGACCACATCAACCGGGCCGAGGAAGGCGTTCCGACTGTCATCACGCGCAACGGCGCTCCGGTGGCAGCGGTAGTCCCGATCGCGGACTTCGAGGCACTGGAGGAAGCGGCCGACGTCATGCTGGCGCGCGAAGCCGAAGCGGTCCTGGCCGAGGGCGGCCGCACAGTGACGATGGCGGAACTGCTGGCAGACCTGTTCACCGAGCAGGACGGCGACGCGGCGTGAAGTACGCGTTCCGGTTCACTGCGGCGGCGCAGCGGGGGCTCCGGGCCATCAGCCGGCCCGACGCCATGCGCATCCTGACCGCGCTGACCGCGCTCGGTGACGACCCGTACCGCGAGGACGCCGACGTCAAGAAGCTCACCGGCCCGTCCGGGCTCTACCGGCTCAGGGTCGGAAGCTACCGGGTCGCCTACCAGATCAACGATGGTGAGCTCGTCATCCTCGTCGTCAAGGTAGGCGACCGGCGGGACGTGTACCGCGGCCTGTAGGCGGTCAGGCCAAGGACCACGCGATGCCGTCGAGGATGTCGTGCTCGCTCACGACGACCTCCTCGGCGCCCACGCGCTCCATCACGCACTGGAGGATCAGCGCGCCCGCGGCGATGACGTCGACGCGGCCGGGGTGGAGCACCGGGATCGCGGTGCGCTCCTCGTGGGTGGAGGCGAGGAGGCGGGCGGTGATGTCCTGGACGCGGGCGAGGGGGATGCGCGCGTGGTGGATGGCGGTGGAGTCGTACTCGGCCAGGTCGAGGGCGATGCCCGCGACCGTGGTGACCGAGCCGGCCAGGCCCACGAGCGTGCGGGCCTCGGTGAGCGGGACGGTCTGCCCGGCGAGGTCGAGGGCGGCCTCGACGTCGGCCCGTATGGCGGCGATCCGGTCGGCGGCCGGCGGGTCGGAGACCACGCCGTCCGTCACGAGGTGACGTTCCGTCATCCGCACGCAGCCCACGTCCACGCTGCGCGCGGCCCGGACGTGCTCCTCGCCGACGACGAACTCGGTCGAGCCGCCGCCGATGTCCACGACGAGGAACGGCTTCGCCAGGTCCGCGCGGCCCACGAGCTCCTTGGTGGCGCCGGTGAAGGAGAACTCGGCCTCCTGGTCACCGCTGATCACCTCGGGCTCCACGCCCAGGATGTCCTCGACGCCGCGCACGAACTCCTCGCGGTTGGAGACGTCCCGGGAGGCGGACGTCGCCACGAAGCGCACCCGCTCCGCCTTGAGGTCCTTGATGACCTCCGCGTACTCCCGGCACGCGGCGAACGTGCGCTCCAGCGCCTCCGGCGCGAAGCGGCCCGTGCGGTCCACGCCCTGGCCGAGGCGGACGATCGTCATCCGGCGGTCGAGCTCCACGAGTTCGCCCGTGTCCGGGTCGCAGTCGGCGACCAGCAGCCGGATGGAGTTCGTGCCGCAGTCGACGGCGGCGACGCGGGTCACGCGCAGCCCTCCTCACCGGAGCACGGGTTCACGCACGGGCCCTTGCTCCACCACTCCGGCAGCAGCGCGATGGCCTCGTCGCCGAACGGGTTCACGCCCGGGCCGGCCGCCAGCGAGTGGCCGACGAGCACGTGGAGGCACTTCACCCGGTCCGGCATGCCGCCGGCGCTGGGGAAGCCCTCCAGGACCTCGATGGCGTCGCGGCGCGCGATGTAGTCCTCATGGGCGGCCCGGTAGGCGGCGGCCAGCTCCGGGTCCGTCGCCAGCCGGTCCTGCATCTCCTTCATCAGGCCCGAGCCCTCGAGGGTGCCGATCGCGCCCGCGGCCCGGGGGCAGGTCAGGTAGTAGAGGGTGGGGAACGGCGTGCCGTCCTCCAGGCGCGGCGCCGTCTCGACCACGTCGGGGTTGCCGCAGGGGCAGCGGTGCGCGATGGAGCGCAGTCCGCGCGGCGGGCGGCCCAGCTGCTCCTTGAACGCGGCGATGTCCGCGTCCGTCGGCTCGGTGGGCTCGGTCTTCGGAGGAGGCGTGTCCATGTGCTCGCTCGTGCTCGATCGGTCGGATGCGTGATGTCGGGTGCGTAAGAGGTGTGTGCGGGGTCGCCGGGTCAGCGGTGGGCGTCGGAGGCGTCCACGTCGTCGAAGAGGTTGCTGTACCAGGGGCGGTCGGCGGCGCCCTGGTCCTTGTGGCGCCCGCCGTCGGCGCTGCCGTCCACCACGGTGTAGCCGGTCTCGCCGGGGCGTACGAAGTGGAGGTGCTCGCGCGCCAGCTGTTCCACGTACGCCGGGTCCTCCAGCCGGGCCTTCTCCTCGTGCAGCCGCTTGACGTCCTCGCGCGCCTGCTCCGTCCGGTGCCGCTGGTCGGCGATGTCCGAGCGCTGGGTGACCCACTGGCGCATGGGGTAGGCGAGGGCGACGACGAGCGAGCAGACGACGAGCGCGAGGAGCGCCGCGCGGCCGGTGAGCCGGGAGCGGCGCTGCGGGCGGGCGCGGTAGACCCGGGCCCGGGCCGCGGTCGGCCCCTGGACCAGCGCCGTGCCCAGCGCCTTGAGCCTGGTCGCGGTGGAGAACCGGTCCGCGCCCACGTCGCCTCCCCTGGAGAGTCCGTTACGAACGTACGTCCCCGGACACGGTACGGGACCGCGGCCGGGGACGTACGGAGACTGGCGAGAAGGTCAGCCCTTGAGGCTCAGCCCTCGCTGTGCCTTTCGGGCTCAGCCCTTGAAGCGCGGGAAGGCGCTGCGGCCGGCGTACACCGCGGCGTCGTCGAGGATCTCCTCGATGCGCAGCAGCTGGTTGTACTTGGCGACGCGGTCCGAGCGGGCCGGGGCGCCGGTCTTGATCTGACCGCAGTTCACGGCGACGGCGAGGTCGGCGATGGTGACGTCCTCGGTCTCGCCGGAGCGGTGGGACATCATGCACTTGAAGCCGTTGCGCTGGGCCATCTCGACGGCGTCCAGGGTCTCGGTCAGCGAACCGATCTGGTTGACCTTGACGAGCAGGGCGTTGGCGGAGCCCTCCTCGATGCCGCGGGCCAGGCGCTCGGGGTTGGTGACGAACAGGTCGTCACCGACGATCTGGACCTTGTCGCCGAGCTTCTCGGTGATGGTGTTCCAGCCGGCCCAGTCGTCCTCGAACAGCGGGTCCTCGATGGAGACCAGCGGGTACGCGGCGACGAGCTCGGCGTAGTACTCGGTCATCTCGGCCGCGGTGCGGTCCTTGCCCTCGAAGGTGTAGACGCCGTCCTTGTAGAACTCGGAGGCGGCCACGTCGAGCGCGAGCGCGATGTCCTGGCCGGGGGTGTAGCCGGCCTCCTTGATGGCCTCGAGGATGAGGTCGAGGGCCTCGCGGTTGGAGCCCAGGTTCGGGGCGAAGCCGCCCTCGTCGCCGAGACCGGTGGACAGGCCCTTGGCCTTCAGCACCTTCTTGAGGGTGTGGTAGACCTCGGCGCCCCAGCGCAGGGCCTCGGAGAAGGACTCCGCGCCGATCGGCGCGATCATGAACTCCTGGATGTCCACGTTGGAGTCGGCGTGCGAGCCGCCGTTCAGGATGTTCATCATCGGAACGGGCAGCAGGTGCGCGTTCGGGCCGCCGAGGTAGCGGAAGAGCGGCAGGTCGGACGCCTCGGAGGCGGCGTGCGCGACGGCCAGGGAGACGCCGAGGATGGCGTTGGCGCCCAGGGAGCCCTTGTTCTCGGTGGCGTCCAGGTCGAACATGGCCTGGTCGATCAGGCGCTGCTCGGTGGCGTCGTAGCCGACGAGCTCCGGGCCGATCTGCTCGATGACGGCGAGGACGGCCTTCTCGACGCCCTTGCCGAGGTAGCGCTTGGGGTCGCCGTCACGAAGCTCGATGGCCTCGAAGGCGCCGGTGGAGGCGCCGGACGGTACGGCGGCACGGCCCGTGGAGCCGTCGTCGAGGCCGACCTCGACCTCGACCGTGGGGTTGCCTCGCGAGTCGAGGATCTCGCGAGCTACGACGACGTCGATGGACGGCACGAGGGTCTCCTTCGTGGGTGTCTGGAGTTCTGCACCACGAGCCTAACGGGCCCCGGAGCGTGCGCCCGCCCTTGCCCTGTCGCCCGGGCCGAAAATTGGCACAAACGCCGAGATCCCCGGACGAATCGTCGGTGTGTTCGCTCAACAGCGGACCGGCAGAACGAGCGGAGCCCCGCTCCGATGCGGCTCGGGGGGAAGTCGCATCGGGGCGGGGCGGTCGCTCGGCCGGCCGGGGTCGTCACCGGCCCCGGCCGGCCTTCGCTCAGCGCAGGTGGAGCTGCTGGCCCGGGAAGATCACGTCCGCGTCGGGCACGATCTTCTTGTTGAGCTCGTGCAGCTTCTGCCAGCCGCCCTGGACCTTCTGGGACACGGCGATGGTGGCGAGGGTGTCGCCCGCCTTCACCTGGTACTCGCCGTCGCCCTTCTGGACGGTCTGCGGGGCGGTGTGCTTCGGCGCCGGGGCCTCGTCGTCGGAGTCGTCCGACTGCTGGACGGGCTTGCTGCTGTGGTTGCCCTGCGGCGCGGCCTGGCGCTTGCTGCGGTCGGCGTGGGACTGGGCCTTGCCGTAGGCACCGGAGGCGGACTTCGTGGACTTCTTCGCGACGTAACCGCCGTCGGAGTCGTCCGTGTCGACGTTCGCCTTGGCGCCACCGCTGGTCAGGCCGCCGTAGCCGGCGCAGCCCCAGGCACCCGGGCCCTGCATGGCCAGCAGGCGCTCGGCGGTGGCGATCTGCTGGGACTTGGTGGCCAGGTCGGCGCGCGGGGCGTACTGCCCGCCGCCGGCGGCCTTCCAGGAGGAGTTCGAGAACTGCAGGCCACCGTAGTAGCCGTTGCCGGTGTTGATGTGCCAGTTACCGCTGGACTCGCATTCGGCGACCTTGTCCCACGTGGAGACGGAGGCGGCGTTGGCGGAGGTCGCGACCATCAGAGGGGCTGCGACAGCCGCGCCGGTGACGCCGGCGAGCGTGACGATGCGGACGGCCTTGGACGGACGACGGTGCTTGCCCTTGGACATGAGTCGGTTTCCTCACCGACGCCTACGAGGTGAGCTGTCGGGTTCGGGCTGTGAGTTCGCCCGGCCCGGTGCGCTTTCGCGTTCCCGGGCTTCACCCCAAGCCGTTCCGCTCCTTCGGCCATGTGGCCTTGGGACCGTTCCGGCGACCTACCTTGGTTCCCCCGCTCCTGCCTACGGCGCTTGCGCGACGACTCCCCCGGCCGCCGGCAGGATTCGGCGTGCGGCCGTGGTGCTCGCGGTGGCGAGCGGTGACGACGGTAATCACAGGCGGCCGACGGGTTCAAACCCCACTTTTCAGCCACCAGCGGCCAGAGTTACCCCCGGAAACCAGACGTTTCCGCAGGTGAGAGGCCATTCGAGCAAAACGGATTCGAGGCATCCGACGCTCCGTCAACGAGACCCATGTCTCACTTTCGACTGGAACGGACATTCGCCTCGAACCGGAGCGCTACTTACGGATGTCAAGCCTCTGACCAGGGCGGATAAGGTCCGGATCAGAACCGACCAGTTTCTCGTTCTTCTGATACAGCGTCTGCCAGCCTCCGGTGACCGAGTGTTGCTCGGCGATCTCTGACAGGTTGTCACCGGGCTGCACGGTGTAGTCGTTCGCGGCCGGCAGCTCCGCCCGGCTCTCGCCGCCCCGGGAGGGCCGCTGAGCATCGCCGGAAGGTGACGGGTCGGCACGGTGGCGGCCCGTTCCGGGAGTCGCCCCGGTGTCACCGGGAAGCGGTGAACCGGACGGCGAGGTTCCTGTTCCAGGAGTGTCCGAGGGCGTGTTCGCCGGGGTGTTCGAGGGGCTGCCGACCGGGGCGGTGGGGATGGCGGTCGGATCGGCCGACGCGCCGGGGCTCGTACCCGTCGTCGGCTGTCCCGTCGGCTGTCCCGACGGGTCCTTGCGGTGCTTGCCGCCGGCCGCGTCCGGGGACGGGCTCGTGGAAGCGGAGGGGGTACCGGAGGAGCCCGGCGTGGGCGAACCGGACGAAGTGGGCGCGGGCTTGGACGACCCGGAAGACGGCTCGGACGGCGCGGGCGACGTGCGCTCGGGAGCGGGCTGGTTGCCGCGCCCGGGCGTGCGGGGGCGGCTGGGCTCCGGCGCGGCGGAGGACGACCCGTCGCCCGGGTCCACCTCAGGCGCCTTGTCGTCGCCCTGAGCCGCCTCGCCGGCCAGGCCGGAACTCACCGCGCAGGTGCGCCAGGTGTCGGCGCCCTCCGCCTTGAGGATCCGCTCGGCCACGGCTATCTGCTGGGACCGGCTGGCCAGGTCGGGGCGCGGCGCGTACGCGATGCCGCCGTTCTGCTCCCACATCTGCTGGGTGAGCTGGAGACCGCCGTGGAAGCCGTTGCCGCTGTTGGCGCTCCACATCCCCCCGCTCTCACACTGGGCGACCTTGTCCCAGGTGCCCGCGTCCGCGGCGACGGCGGAGCCGGTCGCCAGCAGCGGCAGGGCCGCGCTGGAGGCCGTCACCCCCGCCGCGACCACGATGGCGGGTATCTGACGAGGACGGCGATGTCTACCGGATCCAGAGAGCATGGGCGGGCCTCTCGCGTAGGCGGCGTTCGATTGGTCGCAGACCATAGCGAGGGCTTCCGGGAGTCACAAGCCGGTGTAGCGGAGGTCACGTGCCGATAACCACCGTTTGACGTGGCGTCACAGGGCGTGGCTTTTGGGCGTGAACTCCACGGGCAAAGTGCGCAATCCACGCATGATCAGGCCACCGCGCCAGCGCAGGTCCTCGGGTTCGGCGGCGAGGGACAGATCGGGCAGCCGGCGCAGCAGCGTCGCGATCGCGGCCTGTCCTTCGAGGCGGGCGAGGGGCGCGCCGAGGCAGTAGTGGATGCCGTGTCCGTAGCCCAGGTGCTGGTTGTCGCGCCGGGACAGATCCAGGGTGTCGGGGTCGGCGAAACGCTCCGGATCCCGGTCGGCGGCGGCCAGAACGACCAGCACGGGATCGCCCTCGGCGATGCGCTGCCCGCCCAGGACCAGGTCCTGGGTGGCGAACCGCCAGGTGGCGAGCTCCACCGGGCCGTCGTAGCGCAGCAGCTCCTCGACGCCCGTGGCGAGGAGGCTCTCGTCGCCCTCGGCGAGGGCCCGCTGGAGCCGGGCGCGCTGCTCCGGGTGGCGCAGCAGCGCGTAGGTTCCGTTACCGATCAGGTTCACAGTTGTTTCAAAACCGGCGAACAAGAGGATGAAGGCCATCGCCGCGGCCTCGTTCTCGGTGAGGTGCTCGCCGTGGTCGCTCGCCCGGATGAGACCGGAGATGAGGTCCTCACCGAGGTCCTCGCGCTTGCGGTGGATGAGCTCCGCGAGGTACGTCCGCATCTTCTTCACCGAGCGGGCCACCCCGCCGCGCGGCCCGCCGCCGTGACGGATCATCATTCCCGCCCAGTCCCGGAAGTCGTCCTGGTCCTCGCGCGGGACGCCGAGCATGTCGCAGATGGCGTAGATGGGGAGGGGAAAGGCGAACTCGTGGATGAGATCGGCCTCCCCCTTCTCGACGCAGGGTTTATCGAGAATGGCGTCGATCAGCTGGTCGGTGAGTTCCTGGACGCGGGGGGCGAACTCGGCGACCCGGCGGGGGGTGAACGCCTTGGACACCAGCCGGCGCAGCCGGGTGTGGTCCGGCGGGTCGATGTTGAGCAGGTGCGTCATCAGATTGGCGCTGCGCTCGCCGGGGATGCCGACCTTGCCCTTGCCGTGGGCGGTCTCGGAGTGGTGCACGGGGTTCTTCGACAGCCGCTGGTCGGCGAGCGCCTGCCGGGCGTCGGCGTAGCGGGTGACCAGCCATGCCTCGACACCGCTGGGCAGCTCCGTGCGGTGCACGGGGGCGTGCTCGCGCAGCCAGGCGTACGCCGGGTAGGGGTCGGAGGCGAACTCCCAGGTGAAGAGGGGTGGGGCGGGGGGCGTGTGATTCTCGTGCACGCCCCGACGCTACCTACCCGGCGCCACCAGAGCGCCACCCAGGCGCCCAGCCGCCCAGCCGCCCGGGCGTCACCTAGTGGTGGCCACCGCCGCCGCTGCCGAAGGCGCCGCTGCTGCCGGGGTCCCATTTCTTCCGCTCCTCGGAGAGCTCCTCGGGATGGGCGGGCGGGTTCTTCATCTCATGCGGAAGGACCCGCTCCCCGTCGGCCTCCGGGTGGAGCTCGTCCGGCTCGTGGTGCTCCGTGACGTACCCGACCGCCTCCTCGTCGTGGGCGTGCCCGGGGCCGTGGTTCGGCGAGGTGGGCCCCCGTTCGTGCTCCTGCGGGGTCTGCCAGGCGCCCTGGCGGCGCTGCGGCTGGCTCGGCGGCGGGGGCTCCCGGTCGCGGACCCTCCGGCCGACGACGATGGCGCCGATCAGGATGGCGACGACGAAGAGCCCCACGATGAAGGGGGCGATCCCGCCGAGCTGAGGGGGAGCGGCGAAGTCCATGGGAACGGTGCGCATGGGACTCGGGTACCCGCCGGTCGCCCCCTCAAGACCGCCACTGGGCCGAACGAGTGAGCGAGCGCCCCGTCCGCGCTACTCCGGGGCCCCGCCCCGGGCCTCCTCGGCGGCCCGGATCGCGTCACGGTACGTCCGCGCGGCGGCCCGCAGGGCGGTCTCCGGCTCGACACCCGCCGCCTCCGCCCGCACGGCCAGGGCCAGCAGCTCGTAGCCGACGCCCTCCCCCTCCGGCAGGGCCACCGCCAGCCGCTCGTGGCGGGCCCGGGAGGCCAGCTTCGCGGCCAGCGCCAGGGCCGGCTGGCCCAGCGGCACGCCCTCGGTCACCGACTCCCGGCGCTTCTCGTCGGCCTTCGTCCGCATCCAGTGCGCCTTGACCTCCTCCGGCGTCTCGGCGGACTCCTCGCCGAATACGTGCGGGTGGCGGTGGATGAGCTTGTCGACGATCCCGGCGGCGACGTCGTCGACGGAGAACGGCTCGTCCGGGTCGTCCTGCGCGATCCGGGCGTGGAAGACGACCTGGAGCAGGACGTCGCCCAGCTCCTCCCGGAGCGCCTCCCGGTCACCGGTCTCGATGGCCTCCAGGAGCTCGTACATCTCCTCCAGCCCGTACTTCGCCAGGTCCTCGTGGGTGCGGATCCCCGTCCAGGGGCAGGACACCCGGATCCGGTCCATCACCTGCACCAGGTCGAGCAGCCGGGCGCCGGGCAGGTCGTACGAGCCGGGCAGCAGCTCCAGCGCGGGCATCGACTCCCGGCCGGAGCCGGCCAGCCGGGCCAGGCCGTCGGTGAGGGCCGACTCGCCCTCGGCGGAGGTGAGCACCACGACGGTGCGCCCGCCCGCCGCGCAGTAGTCGACGAGCTCCCGCGCCGCCGGCGCCGCGTGCTCGACCACGACGCCGGCCTCCCCCAGATACGGCAGCTGGGGGTGGCCGGCGTCGGCGCACAGCACCCGGTCGGCGGCGCGCAGCGTCTGCCACGCCGGCCAGGACAGCAGACCGGGGGCGACCCGGTGGCTGGTGGTCAGCAGGACGATACGGCCGAGGGGGTCGCCCCCGGGCGCGTCGGCGGGGACGTCGGAGGCGTTCGCGGAATCATTCGCACGGCGGTCGGTCACATGGCCGAGCCTAAGGGCTCCGCCGGGGGACCGATTCTTCGTCTGCGGGCCGGTCGTGGCCGGTCGCGCAGTTCCCCGCGCCCCTTACGGGCGCTCAGGCCGGCTGTTCGGGGGCGGCCTGAGCGGCGGGGCGCAGCCAGGGCTCCTGGACGGGCCGGGCCGTGCCGCGCCTGGCGTCCCACGTGCCGTAGCGCGGATTGACGTCGACGCGCAGCGCCTCGGACGTCTTCATCAGCGTGTCGACGGTACGGGCCTGGCCGAGCTTCTTCTCCAGCTTGGCCCGGACGAGCCCGGCCGACAGCTCCTGGTCGACCTGGTCCGGGGCGATCCCCGCCGCGAGGAACCGGCTGTCGACCGCCGCCGAGCCGCCGAGCAGCTTCTCGACCTCCTCCCGGCGCTCCTGGAGCTCCCGCCGGGTGACGTCGACGCCGTTGTCCCGGCCGGCGGCCTCGATGACCCGGTACTGGATCAGCCGCACCAGGGTGTCCTGGCTGAGCCGGGCGCTGCTCGCCAGCAGCTGGCGCCCCTGCGGCGCGGACCGTTGCGCCTCCCGCACGTCCTCCACCTGGCTCTGGAGCTGGGCGACGGTGATCCGGTCCTTGCCCACCACGGCGGCGGCACCGGGGTGCGGAGTGGATCCGCAGCCGGTGAGCAGGGGCACGGCGGCGAGCAGCCCGGCGGCGGAGACGGAGAGCGCTGTCCTGCGGCGGATCATGAAGCCTCCCGGCGACGAAAGATCGTGCGGCATACGTGGGCAGGGGCGTTGAGCAGGGGCGGGGCGGACCCCGCGGCGTGCGGTCCATCGGCCTGGCGTTGATCGATGGTAGGCAGTCCGCGTGGCCCAAGCCACTGATTCGGCCAACGATTCGCGGTCCGCCGGGATGCGCGAACGATCCCGGCGCGCGACGGCATCGTGACGCCCGCCGCCGAGGACGCATACTTCAAGACCAGCGGAGCGCACGGACCGCAAGAAACCGGCCGAAGCCGGCCAAGGGGCCCGAAGGCCCCGTTGACGAGCAGGAAGAGAGAGGACCGCCCATGGACTCGGCCACCGCCGACGTGTCGGCAGCAGGCCACAGCCCGGCCGAGGCCGCACCAGCCGGACGCCGCCCCATGTCCGCCCGGCTGCGCGCACCGGGACTGGACCCCTACTGGCTGGGCGCCGTCCTGTTCGTCCTCTACACCATCCTGTCCGTCAGCCGTCATCTGCGGATGCTCACCATGTCCTGGGACCTGGGCATCTTCGAGCAGGCGATACGCGCCTACGCCCACTTCCAGGCGCCCATAGCCGACCTCAAGGGCCCCGGCACCAACGTCCTCGGCGACCACTTCAGCCCCGTCACCGCGCTGATCGCCCCGCTCTACCGCGTCTTCCCCACGCCCATCACCCTCCTCGTGGTCCAGGCCGCGCTGTTCGCGCTGTCGGCCGTGCCCGTCACCCGGCTCGCGGCCCACCTCCTCGGCCGCGGCCGGGGCCTCGCCATCGGCATCGCCTACGGACTGTCCTGGGGAGTCCAGCGCGCCGTCGACTTCGACTTCCACGAGATCGCCTTCGCCATGCCGCTGCTGGCCTTCTCCCTGGAGGCCCTGGTCCGCCGGCGGTGGACGGCCGCGGTGCTCTGGGCCGCGCCCCTGGTCCTGGTCAAGGAGGACCTCGGCGTCACGATCGCGACCATCGGCGTGGTGATCATCGTCCGGCTGCGCGGCACGGGCCGCGACCCCCGGGCCACGGCCCTGGCCACCGGACTGGTCACCTTCGGACTCGCGGCCACCGCCCTCGCCCTCGGCGTCATCATCCCCGGCTTCAACAGCAGCGGCTCCTACGACTACTGGAACAAGCTCAGCGGCGACGCCGGACCCGCCCCCACCATCCCCCTCGACACCGCCGTCCGCACCCTGGCGTGGACCCTGCTGCCCACCACCGGACTGCTGGCCCTGCGCTCACCGGTGCTGCTCGTCGCCCTGCCCACCCTCGGCTGGCGGTTCGTCTCCCACGACGACCACTTCTGGGGCACCGACTGGCACTACAGCGCCGTCCTGATGCCCATCGTCTTCATCGCCCTCACCGACGCGCTCGCCAAGGCGCGCGCCACCGGCCGGCCGTGGCTGCGCCGCTACGCCCACCAGCTGCCCGCCGCCGTCCTCGCCGCGGCCCTCGCGCTCACCGCGTCCCTGCCGCTGTACTCCCTGACCATGCCGGACACCTACCGGATACCCGAGAGCGTCAAGGCCACGGAACGCCTCTTCGACCGGATCCCCGACAACGCCACCGTCGAGGCCGACATCACCCCCATAAGCCGGCTCGTCCAGCGCTGCCGGGTCTTCTGGATAGGCGGCACCCAGGGCATCGTCCCCGACTACATCGCGCTGCGCATCGGCGACGGCAGGACCGCGAACGACCTGGTCGAGGACGCGCGGACCCGGCACCCGGGGGCCACGTTCACCGTGCTCGGCACGGAGAGCGGCTACGCCGTCCTGCGGCACGTCGGGTAGGCCGGGGCCCGGCCCCGGCCCCGGACTCCCGGCGGAGCGCTCCGCCGGGAGTCCGGTACGTCACCTGCGGGTGCGTCGTGGCTGGGCGCGCCCACGCGGCGGTAGCCGCATATCGGCGCTGCCCCGCGCCCCTTACGGGGCGCTCAGGACGGGGCGCCCCTTACGGGGCCTCAGCCCAGGATCGTCGTGAGGAACTCGCCCGTCCACGCCAGCAGCTCGCGGCCCACGAGCGGCTTGCCGCCGATGGGCCGGGTCGCCGGGCGCGGCACCAGGATCTGCTGGGCGGCCGGCTTCATCACCGTGCGCGGGTACAGGCGCTTGAGGCGCAGCTCCTGGGACTCGCGCAGGTCCACCGGGCCGAAGCGGACGTTGGGGCCTTGCAGGGTGATGTCGCTGACGCCGCAGGCACGGGCGAGCATCCGCAGTCCGGCGACCAGCAGCAGGTTCTCCACGGGCTCCGGCAGCTTGCCGTAGCGGTCGGTGAGCTCCTCGCGGACCGCCTTGATGTCCTCCTCGCTGTTCGCCGAGGCGATGGCCCGGTACGCCTGGAGGCGCAGCCGCTCGCCCGGCGCGTAGTCGTGCGGGACGTGCGCGTCGACGGGCAGCTCGATCTTCACCTCGAGCGGCGCCTCCGCCTCCTCCCCGCCGCCCTCGACCGAGGCCCGGTAGTCGGCCACGGCCTCGCCGACCATCCGGATGTACAGGTCGAAGCCGACGCCCGCGATGTGGCCGGACTGCTCGCCGCCGAGGAGATTGCCCGCGCCGCGGATCTCCAGGTCCTTCATGGCGACGTACATGCCCGCGCCCATCTCCGTGTGCTGGGCGATGGTGGCCAGCCGCTCGTGCGCCGTCTCCGTGAGCGGCTTCTCCGGCGGGTAGAGGAAGTAGGCGTAGCCGCGCTCGCGGCTGCGGCCCACCCGGCCGCGCAGCTGGTGGAGCTGCGACAGGCCGAAGTTGTCGCCGCGCTCGACGATGAGGGTGTTGGCGTTGGAGATGTCGATGCCCGACTCGACGATCGTCGTCGAGACCAGCACGTCGAACTTCTTCTCCCAGAAGTCGACGACGACCTGCTCCAGCTGGCTCTCGCCCATCTGCCCGTGCGCCGTGGCGATGCGCGCCTCCGGCACGATCTCGCGCAGCCGCGCGGCGGCCCGGTCGATGGACTCCACCCGGTTGTGGATGTAGAAGACCTGGCCCTCGCGGAGCAGCTCGCGCCGGATCGCGGCGCCGATCTGCTTCTGGTCGTACGGCCCCACGAACGTCAGCACCGGGTGCCGCTCCTCCGGCGGAGTGGTGATCGTGGACATCTCGCGGATGCCCGTGACCGCCATCTCCAGGGTGCGCGGGATGGGCGTGGCGGACATCGTCAGCACGTCGACGTTGGCGCGCAGCTTCTTCAGCTGCTCCTTGTGCTCGACGCCGAAGCGCTGCTCCTCGTCGACGATGACCAGGCCCAGGTCCTTGAACTTCGTCTCGGACGAGAACAGGCGGTGGGTGCCGATGACGATGTCGACCGAGCCCTCGCGCAGGCCCTCCAGCACGGCCTTCGCCTCGGTGTCCGTCTGGAAGCGGGACAGCGCCTTCACGGACACCGGGAACTGCGAGTAGCGCTCGGAGAACGTGCCGAAGTGCTGCTGGACGAGGAGGGTGGTGGGCACGAGCACGGCCACCTGTTTGCCGTCCTGCACGGCCTTGAAGGCCGCGCGGACCGCGATCTCGGTCTTGCCGTAGCCGACGTCGCCGCAGACCAGGCGGTCCATGGGGACGGACTTCTCCATGTCCTCCTTGACCTCGGCGATGGTGGTGAGCTGGTCGGGCGTCTCCGCGTAGGGGAAGGCGTCCTCCAGCTCGCGCTGCCAGGGGGTGTCCGGCGCGAAGGAGTGGCCGGGGGCGGCCATCCGGGCCGAGTAGAGCTTGATGAGGTCGGCGGCGATCTCCTTGACGGCCTTCTTGGCGCGCGCCTTGGTCTTCGTCCAGTCGGCGCCGCCCAGCCGGTGGAGGGTGGGGGCCTCGCCGCCCACGTACTTGGTGACCTGCTCCAGCTGGTCGGTGGGGATGTAGAGGCGGTCGCCGGGCTGGCCGCGCTTGGCGGGGGCGTACTCGACGAGCAGGTACTCGCGGGTGGCGCCCTGGACGGTGCGCTGGACCATCTCCAGGTAGCGGCCGACGCCGTGCTGCTCGTGGACGATGTAGTCGCCGGCCTGGAGGGTCAGGGGGTCGATGGTCTTGCGGCGGCGGACCGGCATCCGGCCCAGGTCCTTGCTGGCGGACTTCTGGCCGGTGAGGTCGGCCTCGGTGAGCACCGCGACCTTCAGGGCGGGGTCGACGAAGCCGCTGTCGAGGCTCGCGCAGGAGACGTGGACGACGGCGGGCGTCAGCTCGGGCAGGTCCGCGTCGAGGCGGGCCGGGATGCCCTCGCCCGCCAGCACCTCGGCCGTGCGGGAGGCGGGGCCGTGGCCCTCGGTGAGGAAGACCGTCCGCCAGCCGTCGGCGACCCAGCCCTTGGTGTCGGCCAGGGCGCGGGCGGTGTCGCCGCGGTAGGTCTCGGGGGCGTGCATGCCGAGCGTGAGGGTGTCGCCGTCCAGGTCCTCGCCGGCGGCGAAGGGACTGACCGACCACCACATCATGCCGAGCTCGCGGGCCCGGTCGCGGACGTCGGCGATGCTCCACAGGGACGCGGCGTTCACGTCGATGGGGGCCTCGCCGCCGCCGGCCGTGGCGGCCCACGACGCCTGGAGGAACTCCTGGGAGGTGGCCACCAGGTCGGCGGCCCTGGTGCGGACCCGCTCGGGGTCGCAGACCACGGCCATCGCGCCGGCCGGCAGCACGTCCAGGAGGAGCTCCATGTCGTCGACGAGGACGGGCGCGAGGGACTCCATGCCCTCGACCGCGATCCCCTCGGCGATCTTGCCGAGGAGCTCGCCCAGCTCGGGGTGTTCCTCGGCGAGGGCGGCGGCCCGCTCGCGGACGTCGTCGGTCAGCAGCAGCTCGCGGCAGGGCGGGGCCCACAGGCCGTGCTCGGAGACCTCCAGGGAACGCTGGTCGGCGACCTTGAAGTAGCGGATCTCCTCGACGTCGTCGCCCCAGAACTCGACGCGGAGGGGGTGCTCCTCGGTCGGCGGGAACACGTCGAGGATGCCGCCGCGCACGGCGAACTCGCCGCGCTTCTCGACCAGTTCGACGCGGGCGTACGCGGCGGCGGCGAGGGCGTCCACGACGACTTCGAGGTCGGCGGCCTGCCCGCTGCGCAGGCTGACGGGCTCCAGGTCGCCCAGGCCCTTGACCTGCGGCTGCAGCACGGAGCGGATGGGCGCGACGACGACGCTGACGGGCCCGGCGGCCGGGTCGTCCCCGCTCGGGTGGGAGAGGCGGCGCAGCACGGCGAGGCGGCGGCCGACGGTGTCCGAGCGCGGGGACAGCCGCTCGTGCGGCAGCGTCTCCCACGCGGGGTACTCGACGACGGCGTCCGCCGGGAGGAGCGAGCGCAGCGCCGCCGCCAGGTCCTCGGCCTCCCGGCCGGTGGCGGTCACGGCGAGCACGGGGCGTCCCGCGTTCCGGGCGAGCGCGGCGATCGTGAAGGGACGCGCGGCGGGCGGGCCGACCAGGTCGACGTGCGGCCGGTTGCCGTCGCCCGCGGCCTTCACCGCCTCGGCGAGCGCCGGATCGTTGACGACGGCGTCGAGCAGACCGTGCAGGCTCATGAAGTGCATCCCGTCCCGGGGGTGGACAACGCGACTAGCCCGACGCGGGCTGGGTGGGGCCTGTGCCGGGGCTTCCAGCCTACGACGGGGCACCGACAGGTGCCGGGTGTCCCTTGGGGCGGGGCGGGCGTCCCCGGGGGCGGTTCGGCACCGCCGGGCACGTTGCGGGTGGCTGGGCGCCGTCGCGGCGGGGGAGGCCCCGGTCCCGCCGCGACGGCGCCCGGCCACCGCCAAGGCGTCCGGCGGTGCCGAACCGCCCCCGGGACGCCGCCGGAACGGCGAACGGCCCGGACTCGCACCCCCGTGGCGCGTCCGGGCCGTCGTTCCCCTGCGGGTGGCAGCCGGGCTAATCCGTCGCGATCGCCTTGAGGACGTTCATCCGCCCCGCCCGGAACGCCGGGATGAGCGCGGAGAGCAGGCCCACGACCGCCGAGCCGAGGAAGACCGTGATGATCGTCGGCCAGGGGATGTCCAGCACGCCCAGGCCCTGCGTGGCCAGGAGGCTCTGGGAGGTGGTGCCCCAGGCCATGCCCAGGCCCAGGCCGAGCAGGGCGCCGAAGAGGGCGATGACGACCGACTCGAGGCGGATCATGCGGCGCAGCTGGCGGCGGGAGAGGCCGATGGCGCGCAGCAGGCCGATCTCGCGGGTGCGTTCGACGACCGACAGGGCGAGGGTGTTCACGACGCCCAGGACGGCGACGATGATCGCGAGGGCCAGCAGGCCGTAGATCATGTTGAGGAGCTGGCCGACCTGGTCCTGGATGAGCTTCTTGTAGTCGGCCTGGTCGCGGACCTTGACCTGCGGGTAGTCGGCGACGGCGGCCTTGAGGGAGGCGGCCGCGTCCTTCGCGTGGCCGTCCGTGGCCTTGGCGAGGATGAGCATGTCGAGCGGCATCTTGTCCGCCGGCAGGTACTGCCGGGCGGTGTCGAGGCCGATGAACATGCCGCCCTTGTTGATGCTGGTGTCGTCGGAGGTGATGGCCTTGACCTGGAGGCGGGCCTCGCGGGCGCCGGTCATCGTGACGGTCAGCCGGTCGCCGAGCTTGATCCCGTGGTCCTTGGCGAAGCCCTCGGGGACGGTCATGGCGTCCTTGCCCCAGGCGTCCGCGAAGGTGCCCTGGACGGTCTCCGTGCGGAGGTCGTCACCGTAGGTGGGCTCGGAGGCGTTCAAACCTTGGGTGACGGACGTGCCGTCGGGGAGGGCGAGCCGGGCCTTGACCGTGGTGATGGTCGTGAAGTGGGCGATGCCGGAGGCCCGGCGGACGGCCTTGCTCTGGGCCGGGGTCAGCGGCCCGTTGTCGCTCTGGACGATGAAGTCCGCGCCGACGGACTTGTCGAGCTGGTCCGTGGCCGAGGCGACCATGGAGGAGCCGACCACCGACAGGGCGGCGACCAGCGCGAGCCCGATCATCAGGGCGGAGGCGGTGGCGCCCGTGCGGCGCGGGTTGCGCAGGGCGTTGCGTTCGGCGAGCCGGCCGACGGGGCCGAAGGCCCGCAGGACGACGGCGCTCAGCACGCGGACCACGAAGCCGGCCAGCAGCGGGCCGACGACCACGAGGCCGACGAGGGTGAGCAGGACGCCCAGCCCCAGCAGGCCCGAACCGGCCGAGGGCGTGTCCGCGTTCGCGGCGGCCAGCAGCGCGGCGCCGCCGGCGGCCGAGACGACGAGTCCCACGACGGCCCGGACCTTGCCGGCCTTGCCGTCGGCGGGGGTGCCCGCGTCGCGCAGGGCGGCGATCGGGGAGATCTTCCCGGCCCGCCGGGCGGGCAGGAAGGCGGCCAGCACGGTGACGACGACGCCGAGGACCAGGCCCACGACGGGCGTGGTGGCCTTGACGGTGAGCTCGGAGGTGTCGAGGTTCATGCCGGTGGAGCCCATGAGCTCCATCAGCCCCACGGCCAGGGCGATGCCGCCGCCGATGCCGAGCACCGAGCCGACGACGCCCAGGAGGACCGCTTCCACCAGCACGGACCGCAGGACCTGCGAGCGGCTGGAGCCGATGGCCCGCATCAGGCCGATCTCGCGGGTGCGCTGGGCGACGAGCATGGAGAAGGTGTTGACGATGAGGAAGACGCCCACGAGGACGGCGATGCCGGCGAAGCCCAGCAGCGCGTACTTCATGACGTCGAGGACGGAGCCGATGTCCTTCTTGTTCTCCGCCTTGCTCTCGGCGGCGGTGCGGATCGCGTAGTCCGCGCCGTCCTTGCCGAGGGCGGCGGTGACGTTCCGCTTCAGCTGCTCGTCGCTGACGCCGGGGGCGGCGGTCAGCCCGTAGCCGCTGTAGGCGCTGTCGCCGCCGAGCAGCCGCGCCTGGGCGGTGGGGGTGTCGAAGTAGAGGACGGCCGCGCCCGGGTTGGTCGTCTTGTACGTGGCGATGCCGACGATCGTCACGGAGAAGTCGCCCGGAGCCGCCATCACGCGGACCCTGTCGCCCGGCTTCAGGCCGTGCTTGGCGGCCGTGTCGGCGTCCAGGACGGTCTCGCCGGGGCCGTGCGGCTCGTGGCCGCTGGTGATGTCGACGGACTTCTTCTGGCTCTCGTCCCAGTTGGTGCCGACGGTGGGGGCGCCGGACTCGGGGCTGATGCTCTTGTTCTTCGCGTCGGCCGCGGTGATCTGCCGGCTGGTGGCGTGCGGCTCGACCTTGGCGACACCGGTCACCTCGGTGAGGCGGGACGCCAGGGACGCGGGGACGGTCTCCGGCCGGCCGGTCTCCTGCGCGTCGTCGTCCTTCTTCGGGGAGACGCTGACGTCGGCGGCGGTGGAGGCGAAGAGCTTGTCGAACGTGGCGTTCATGGTGTCGGTGAAGACGAGCGTGCCGCACACGAACGCCACCGACAGCAGGACGGCGACGGCGGAGAGCGCCATGCGTCCCTTGTGCGCGAGAACGTTGCGCAGGGAGGTCTTGAGGACGGTCACGACACCCGCCCGCGGGCGTCGAAGTTCTTCATGCGCTCGAAGACGGCCTCGGCCGTCGGGGAGTACATCTCGTCGACGATGCGGCCGTCCGCGAGGTAGAGGACGCGGTCCGCGTAGGAGGCGGCGACGGCGTCGTGCGTCACCATGACGATGGTCTGCCCCAGTTCGTCCACGGAGCGGCGGAGGAAGCCGAGGACCTCGGCGCCGGCGCGGGAGTCGAGGTTGCCGGTGGGCTCGTCACCGAAGATGATCTCCGGCCGGGCGGCGAGGGCGCGGGCCACGGCGACGCGCTGCTGCTGACCACCGGAGAGCTGGTTCGGGCGGTGCTTGAGCCGCCCGGACAGGCCCACGGTCTCCACGACCCGGTCCAGCCACTGCTGGTCGGGCTTGCGGCCGGCGATGTCCATGGGAAGCGTGATGTTCTCGATGGCGTTGAGCGTCGGCAGCAGGTTGAACGCCTGGAAGATGAAGCCGATCCGGTCCCGGCGCAGCCGCGTCAGGTGCTTGTCCTTCAGGCCCGTGATCTCGGAGTCGTCGATGAATATCTGTCCCGACGACACCGTGTCGAGGCCGGCCAGGCAGTGCATCAGCGTGGACTTGCCGGAACCCGACGGGCCCATGATGGCCGTGAACTGGCCACGGGCGATGTCCACGTCCACGTGGTCGAGGGCGACGACCCGGGTCTCCCCGGACCCGTACGCCTTGACGACCTGCCGGGCCCTCGCCGCGACGGCCGCTCGACCTCCGGTGTCCCCGGCCTTGGGAATGGATACAGCGGTTGTCACGGTGCGGTTCTCCTATGAGCTCATGCGAGGGCCCCGGATGCGGGGTGGTGTAACGGGTTCAAGGGTGCTGAATGACGGTGGCGGCGGGCGATGGTGCCAATACGCCTCTCGGTGGTGGGGACAACCCCACCCCGGCACTGCGGCCGCCCCTAGAAATCTAGGCACCGGCCGGGCCCCGCTCCTCCTCCTGCGGTACGAACCGGAGGGAGGAGAACGTACGGCGATACCCCTAGGGGTTCGCAGGGCCGACCCTGACGGAAGCCGGAGATCCGCTACGCACCGAGGCGGAACTGTCCACTCCGGAAGGTCACTTGCGGAGGAAGGCCCGGCGAAGAATCTGTGAAGCCAGTCCCCGGACAAGACAACTGCGGCCACTGGGAATTAGTGTTCGGGTCTATGGCCGAGGGGGGAGACGGGCGACCCCCTTCACACGGCCGCCGGTCTCCCGAGGAAGCAGCCTCCGTGAAGATACTTCGTACCCGCGCTGCGAGCGTCTCCCGCCAGGGACTGTGCACTGCTCTGCTCGTCGCCAGCCTCACGACCGCCGCGGTGGGCGCCAGCCCCGCCAGCGGCGCGTTCGGCGGCGACCCGTCCCCCGGGCCCGACAATCCGCAGCGGAAGCCGCACGGCGTCCCCAACCTCACCCTCCCCGACCTCGTCCCGCGCCCCGGCGCCTCCGGCAAGCCCGGCTCCCCCGCCGGCCGCGGTGACACCCCCGACGGCAGCACGGGCATCCCGGTGACCGCCCTCGCCGCCTACAAGAACGCCGAGAAGCTCGCCGCCGAGCGCTACCCGGGCTGCCACATCCCCTGGCAGCTCGTCGCCGGCATCGGAAAGGTGGAGTCCGAGCACGCCGCCTCCTACGGGCTGCGCTCGGACGGCACGACGGAGAGACAGATCCTGGGGCCCCGGCTGACGGGCGGCCAGTTCGCGGAGATCAAGGACACCGACGGCGGCCGCTGGGACGGCGACGCCCAGTACGACCGTGCCGTGGGGCCGACCCAGTTCATCCCCTCCACCTGGGAGAGCTACGGCGTCGACGGCAACGGCGACGGCAAGGCCGACCCCAACAACATCTTCGACGCGGCCGCGGGCACCGCCCGCTACCTCTGCGCCGGGAACAAGGACCTGCGCGACCCCGCCGACCTCGACCGGGCCATCCTCAGCTACAACAACTCCCGCGAATACGTGAACGCCGTGCTCGCGTGGATGCGGACGTACCAGAGCGGCCAGGTCGGCGCCACACCCGACACCGGCACCGGCACCGGGACGTCCACCCCGCCGTGGAGCGGCCCGAAGCCCACGCCGCTGCCCTCGAACGGCAACAACGGCGGCAGTGGCAACGGCGGTACGAACGGCACCAAGCCCAGCCGGCCGGGCACGCCGTCGACGCCCACGACCCCGGACAAGCCCAAGCCCAAGCCGGATAACCCGAGCAAGCCCGACAACCCGGACAAGCCCGGTGGTGGCGGCGACAAGCCCACCCCGCCCAAGCCGCCCGCCGTCTCCCGCCTCGACCGCGTCGGCGACGAGCAGCTGACGGCCACGGCGGGCGAGACCTTCGCCGACCAGCCGGCCGTCCGCGCCCTGACCGCCGACGGGAAGGCCGCCCCGGCGGGCACCCGCGTCACGTTCGAGATCGTCGGCCTGAGGACCGAAGCCCGCTTCGAGGACAAGAGCCGCACCGCCACCGTCACCGTCGACAAGGACGGCAAGGCCGTCGCCCCGAAGCTCACCGCGGGCAGGATCGCCGGCGACTTCACCGTGCGCGCCACGGTCGACGGCAAGGGCGGCGCGAAGATCACCACCGACTTCGCCGGCACCGTCAAGGCCGTACCCGCCCCGCGTGCCACCGCTCTGGAGCGCGACGGCAAGGACGACCTGACGGCCGCTCCGAAGAGCTCCTTCAAGGAGCAGGTGACGCTCAAGGCCATCGACAAGGACAAGGGCAAGGCCGCCGCCGGCGCGATGGTCACCGCCACCATCCTGCAGAGCGACAAGAAGACCCCCGCCACCACCGGCCCGTACTTCCTGGACGGCGGCGACACACCGCAGCGCCGGGTCACCCTCGTCAAGACGGACGAGAACGGCTACGTCACCCTGCCGATGCTGTTCACGGACGAGCACGCCGGAACGTACATCCTGCACCTGACCACGACCGACGGCGCGATCCTCGACCTGGAGCTGACCGTCACGGCCACCGCGACGGCGACGCCGACCCCGGCACCGGCCACCACCCCGGCCACGCCCTCGGCGACCCCCGCCAAGAAGCAGTAGCGCGAGCACACGCACAACGGCCCCGCCCCCCTCACGGGGAGCGGGGCCGTCCGCCACTCACTACTCGTTCGCACCCACGTCCTCGGCCACCGGCTTGCCCGTCAGGGCCGCCAGACTGTGCCGGACGTGCGCCATGTGCGACTTGAGCTCCTCACGCCGCTCCTCGTGCTCCCGCAGCACCCGCTCGGTGTCCCGCGCGATGCGCTCCTCACGCACCCGCGCCTGCGCGATCACCGCCGCCGCCTGCGCCTCCGCGTCCTCCTGGCCGTGCCGCGCGGCCTCCTCCGTGTCCGCGTACCGGCGCCGCGCGTCACCCAGCGCCGTCCGCGCGTACTCCTCCAGCGCCGCCACCCGGGCGTCCATCGCCGCCTCCCGCTCGGCGATCTCCCGCCCCGCCGCGTCCCACCGCTCGGCGTGTTCCTTCTCCTGCTCCGCCAGGATGTGAGCGCTGCGCTGCTTCATCTCCTTCAGCGCCGCCAGCGACTCCTCACGCCGCTGCGTCGTCTCCTGACGCACCGTGGACCGCAGATCGTCCGCGACCGTCTGCGCGGCGAGCTGCGCCTGCCGCGCCCACTCCTCCGCCTCCGCGCGCACCGCCACCGCGTACTCGTGCGCCGAATCCCGCACCGAACGCGCGTGGGACTCCGCCGCCTCCTGAAGACCCAGCGCCTCGGCCTCGGAACGCTCCCGCAGCCCCGCCGCCTCCAGCTCCGCCGTCGTCACCAGACCCTGCGCACGCGGACCGAGCGTCTCGTACGTCTGCGGCGGAAGCTTCGCGACGACCTGGGCGAGGCGCCGCACCTCGTCCTCCATCTCACGCGCCAGGACCGTCAGCCGAGCCGCCCGCTCCCAGGCGGAATCCCGCTGGCGAGCGCACTCCGCCACCGCGCGGTCGACCTGCTCGGGCCGGTAACCACGGCCTCGTACGACAGCGAAACCGTCAGGAGACACCGGTGAACTCATCCTTGTAGCCCCTTATATCCGGAAATCCGGTATGCGACAGGTCGGCGTCCATCATTCCCGGACAACCGGAGCGCCCATGACGCGACACTCCGCACTCCACGACGCCCGGCGCCCGGCCCCGAACCGGGGACCGGGCGCACCACGCCGTCCGGGCACGCCTCACCGACCGCTGGACCGGCCGCTAGAAGAGACCGTCCCACATCTGCTCCAGCAGCACGGCCCACCAGTTCTCCGGCGTGGCAAGAGCGGCCGGGTCCAACGCGGCCAGCTGCTCCTGAAAGTCCACGGTCCAGCGCCCGGCCTGCTCCGGCGTCAACCCGTAACGCCACCGCCACATCTTCCCGAGCAGCGCCAAAGAGCGAACGAACTGGGGAAGGCTCGTGTTGACGAACTGCGGCGGCACGGGCTGGCCGTCCGGCCCCGCCTCGAGGGGCACCGCCACGATGTGCGCCGTACCGTACTGCACACACAGCTGACGGCCGTAGTCCCCGCCCATCACCAGGTACGAACCCGCGTCCGCCGCCGGTCGCACCCCACGCTCGGCGGCGAGCTCCGCCAGCGTCGGCACGGGCCGGCCCGGCTGCGCCTGCGCCCAGAAGAACGGCCCGAAGTCCACCGGCAGCCCCGCCCAGACCAGCGTCTGCGCGACGACCTCCGGCACGCCCTGCCGCGACACGGCCCGCTGGTCGAACCGGAACACACCCTGCGGACCGAACGCCTCCGCCAGCTCCCGCCCGATCACGTCCGGCCCGACCGGCGGCGCCGGCTGGACCCGGCCCGGATGCGGGGCCGGCACCGGATTCGGCGCGGGCCGCGCCGGACCGTCCGCCACCTGATGCAGCTCACCCTGGTGCGCCACGAGATGACGCATGCCCTGCTGACGGGTCGCGTGGTCACGCCCGTACGGCGCGGTGTGACTGATCCGCACCTGCGGCCACGTCTCCCGGACCATCCGCGCGCAGTACCCGCCCGGCAGATCACAGGACTCCAGCTCCGTGTGCAGCTCCAGCACCTGCTGCGGCGGCACGTTCATCGCCCGCAGCTCATGCAGGATCTGCCACTCCGGATGCGGCGTGCCCGGCGCACTGCGCCGGATGATCTGCTGCTCGGACCCGTCCTGCGCACGGTAACGGAGCACGGCCATGTAGCCGGGCCCGACGGTGGGCAGCCCGGTGGGCGCGGGGGCGGCCTGCGGGTAGCCGTAGGCGGGGGCGGCGCCGGGGGCCTGCGGCGGCTGCGGCGCGCCGGGCGCCTGGGGCGGCGTGCCGGGCGCCTGGGGCGGCGTGCCGGGGAGGCCGGGGGTGCCGGGGCCGGCGAGCATCGTCGCCGCCGCGTGCACACCACCGCCGGGCGGCTGCGGCGGCGCGGCGGGGGCGCCGGGAGCACCAGGGGCTCCCGGCATACCGGGCCCGCCCGGGCTCGCCAGCATGGTCGCCGCGTGGGCGACCCCGCCCGGCCCCTGCGGGGTCCCGGGCTGCGCGGGGGCGCCGGGCGCGCCGGGCGGGGCGGGGGGCACGGGACCGCCGGGGCTCGCCAGCATCGTGGCGGCGGCGTGGGCGTCGCGGCCGGGGGTTTGGGGGGTGGCGGCGGGGTCGGCGCCGGGGGCACCAGGGACCGGTGGCATGCCGGGCTGGCCGGGGGCACCGGCGGGGGCGGGGACGCCCGGAGCACCCGGAACCGGCGCGCCCGGGGCCTGACCCGGGGCAGCCGGAACACCCGGCGCCGGGACGGGCGGGACACCCGGCCGGCCGGACTGGGCCGGGGCCTGCGGCGCACCGGGCTGACCGGCGGCGGAAGCCGACGGCATCCCCGGCTGCGCCGGGGCACCCGGAACCGGCGGCACGGCGGGCTGACCCGGCATGCCCGGAACCGGCGGCATCCCCGGCGCGGCACCCGGAACCGGCGGCACGCCGGGCTGACCGGGGGCACCGGACGCCTGCGCGCCCGGCACGCCAGGCTGACCCGGGACACCCGGCGCGGCGGGCGCACCCGGGACACCGGGCGCCTGCGCACCCGGCGCGTCCAGGCCGTCGATCGCCGGGGCGATCGCCGTGCGCGGCAGGGCGCTGCCCTGCGGCAGGAGCTCGGTCTTGGCCTCCGGGCGCGTGCTCGGCGGCGGGGTGTCGTCGAGGTCCGAGCCCGAAAGGGCGGGAGCCAGGACCGTGGCGGGCAGGCCGACGGACAGGTCGTCGTCATCGTCGTCCGGCCGGACGTCCGCCCCCGCCCACGGCTCGGCCGCACCCGGCGCCGCCGCAGCGTCCTCCGCGGAAGCCGGCGCCTTGACCAGCCCGGGACCGGGCACGGACGAAGGCGCGGCCACAGGCTCAGGCGCGTCAGTCACAGGCTCGGGCTTGACCTCCGGCTCAGCCTCCGGCTGCGCGGGCACCGACACCTGCGACGACGACCCCGACCCCGACCTCCGGTCCGGAATCCCCATCGCGTCCGCCGCGTCCTGCAGCCACTGCGGCGGACTCAGCAGGAACGACGTCGCCTCCAGGTCGAGCCGCCGCGGCGCGGCGTCACCCGACCCCGCCGCGGGCTGCTCCTCCACCGTCCCGTACTCCTCCTCGTACCGCCGGATCACCTCGCCCACCGGCAGCGCGGGCCACAACGTCGTCTCACCGCTGTCCCGCGCGATGACCAGCCGCACCCGGCCGCCGTCGCCCCGAGGGCCGTCCTCACGGTCCTCCGCCCAGCAGACGAAGCCCAGATCGAACTCCCGGACCTGCACCTCCCGCTGGAGATAGGCCGGCACATCGCCGTTGACCCAGCGCTCCGCGCGCTCCTGCGCCTGCGCGAACGTCACCATTGCGCCGATCGTCCCTCCACCGGGACGGCGTGCGCGAAGCCACCGTCCACCATCAGGTTCGCCACCGTCTCCAGCTCCGGCGGACCACCCGCCAGCCGCGACAGGAACACGTCGAAGTCCTCGCCGCAGGGCAGCAGCAACCGCTCCACCCTGTCCCGCACCGTCCAGCCGTCACGGTCGCGCGCGTCGTCGTACGGGCAGAACCACACCGAACCGGTCGCCTCGCCCCGGACCTTCACCGCCAGCACACCGCCCTGCACGAAGGCGACGCCCAGATAGTCCTTGGTGAAGTGGTCACGCAGACACTTGTTGACGTACACGAGGTCGTTGACCGCCGCCTCGTCACGAACCGTGAAGAACGGCTGGTCCAGCAGCAAACCCAGCTCCGCGTCGAGCGCGGCGCCCACCGGCGCGCAGCCGCCCGCCGCCTTCAGGAACGCCCGGTACGCACCGGGCAGCCGGTAGCCGAGATCCTCCTCGACACCCTGGACCTGCTCCTCCGTCACCGCCAGATCCCGCTGCGGCAGCGCGAAATGCACCGGACGCGTCTCCTGCAGCGGACGCGTCCCCCGCTTCTCCTGATCGACGGCGGCCGAAGCCAGCCCACCGTGATGCCGCAGCAACGCCTTGACCTCCACGGGAACCAGCTCCAGCCGGCGCGTCCCCGCGACGTGGTGCCACGTCCAGCCGTGCGGCGTCACCACCGGCGACAGACTCGCCCACAGCTCATGGCCGTCGGCATGCTGCGCGGCGTTGGCCGACACATAGTCGGTCAGCCGCAGCTCGTCGACGCCGAAACCCTCCGGCGGCTCGGCGATCTCCGCGGCCGCCCGCGCATACGGCGAGAAGTCCGGCAAACCGTCGTCGTCGACGCGCACGCCCTTGGGGTGACGGCTGCGACGCACCGGATCCGGGAAGTGCACGACCTGCCCGGCATAGGCCGCGTTCGGTGGCGCGGCCTGCTGCCCGAGCCGACCTGTCGTCATGGCGGAAGCCCCCTGCTGAACTGTCTCCCCCACCGGACCCCGAAGAGCCCCGCGGGCCTGCTGAACACCCCGGCCATGCGGCGAACGCCGGGAACACTCGTGCCCGACAGCCTATGCGCTGCCGCAAGAAGCACCCCGCCCGCGAAGCCGCACCCGTATGCGAATGCGTACGAACCCCGTGCACCGACGACCGGGACGCGACGACTAGTGACCTCACGGTGACCGTTCGACACACCAGACCCGTACAACCCCGACCTGCCTTCCACACCCGCCGCCCCGTTTGGCAGGCTGATCCCCGCAACAGGGGGATTGCACGGGAGGGAAGAACCGCCATGCACACGACTCAGGAACGGCACACCGACACGAGCGCCCCAGGCGACCCCCGGCTCACCTGGAGCTCCACCGAGGACGCCGAGCGCCCGCCCGCCCTGCTCCACCGCCGCGACGGCTTCCTGCCCGCCGTGGCCGCCGCCCTGTCCGTCCGCGGCGAAACACTCACCTGCACCGCGGCCAAATCCGACCAACCGCCCAGACTCCACCCCCTCGTCCAGGACTTCCTCGACACCCTCACCCACGAACGCCGCGAACGCTTCACCGGCCGCTGCCCCGAAGCCGTCCTCCTCACCCGCTACCTCACCGCCCACGAAGCCGGCCGCAGCAAACGCGCCGCCCGCAAACCCCTCACCCACGGCGAAGCACGCCGCGCCCTCAAACAAGCCAAGGTGACCGCCCGCCACATCCGCGAGGACGGCGACCCCCGCCACGGCGGCTACGCCCCGCCCTGCCGCTCCTGCACCGAACTCCTGGCCCACTTCGGCGTACGGGCCGTCGACCCCGCCGCCCCCACCAACGGCAGGAACTGACCCCCCACCATGCGCGCATTCGACCGCACCGCCACCGACCGCTTCCCCGTCGCCGTCGACGCCGCCCTCCGCGAATCGGGCTGGCAACCGGGCCGCTGGGACATCAAGGCCGCCGAGAACTGGGCCGACGCACTGCGCGCCCACGTCTCCCCCGCCGGACACCGGCACACCGTCTTCCCCGCCGCCGTCGAGGCCTGGGCGGAATTCGGCGGACTGCACATCACCGGGGCAGGACCGGGCCGCCACATCGCCCCCACCCCCTTCCACATCGACCCCCTGCACGGCCTCCACCTCGCCCGCACCGTCGCCGACCTCGGCCGCGCGCTCGGCACCGAGGTCTGCCCCCTCGGCCAGGAACTCGACGGCCAGGCCCTCCTCGCCATCGACGCCCACGGCCGCGTCTACAGCCTTGACCACACCGGGGACTGGTACCTCGGTTCCGACATCGACCACGCGATCGGAACCCTCGTGACCGGCGTCAGGCCATCACGACTGTCGGCGGCCGGACCGCTCTAGCGGGAGCCCCCGTTATGTTCTCCGTGGTCCTGCAAGAGGGCCGCTGGCCTCCGGGTCCGGCATGACTGTTCCCCCCTGTCGAACGGATGACCTGGGGGGTGGTGTCACCGGGCCCGGGAGGTGCCGTCGGAGACGCTGATAAGAGGTCCGACTACCGCCTGGCCTGGTGCAACGCCAGGCCGCTCGCGGGCGGCAGGTCTGCATAACGTGGATGCGCGCGTACGACACCGACGCCGAGGCCAGCACCGGCAACGTTCCTGGAAGGGTGCGATGTTCGACACCGAAGACGTGGGCGTCTTCCTCGGCCTGGACGTCGGCAAGACCGCTCACCACGGCCACGGACTCACCCCGGCCGGCAAGAAGGTCTTCGACAAGCCGCTGCCCAACAGCGAGACGAAGCTGCGGGCGGTGTTCGACAAACTGACCGCCAAGTTCGGCACCGTGCTCGTCGTGGTGGACCAGCCCGCATCCATCGGCGCCCTCCCGCTGACCGTCGCCCGCGACGCGGGCTGCCAGGTCGCCTACCTGCCCGGACTGGCCATGCGCCGGATCGCCGACCTCTACCCCGGCGAAGCGAAGACCGACGCGAAAGACGCCGCGGTCATCGCGGACGCCGCCCGCACCATGCCGCACACCCTGCGCTCGCTGGAACTCACCGACGAGATCACCGCCGAGCTGACCGTGCTGGCCGGCTTCGACCAGGACCTCGCCGCCGAGGCCACCCGCACCTCCAACCGGATCCGCGGCCTGCTCACCCAGTTCCACCCCAGCCTCGAACGCGTCCTGGGGCCACGTCTCGACCACCAGGCCGTGACGTGGCTGCTGGAACGCTACGGATCCCCGGCCGCCCTGCGAAAAGCCGGACGCCGCAGGCTCGTGGAACTGATCCGGCCCAAGGCTCCCCGCATGGCCGCCCGGCTGATCGATGACATCTTCGACGCCCTGGACGAACAGACGGTCGTGGTTCCGGGGACCGGCACGCTCGACGTGGTCATCCCGTCCCTGGCCCGCTCGCTCACGGCCGTGCACGAACAGCGCCGGGCCCTGGAAACCCAGATCAAGACCCTGCTGGAGGCTCACCCTCTTTCCCCGGTCCTGACCTCGATGCCGGGGGTCGCGGTCAGGACCGCAGCCGTCCTGCTGGTCACCGTCGGCGACGGCACCAGCTTCCCCACCGCCGCCCACCTCGCCTCCTACGCCGGCCTCGCCCCGGCCACCAAGTCGTCCGGGACCTCGATCCACGGCGAACACGCACCCCGAAGCGGCAACCGGCAGCTCAAACGGGCCATGTTCCTGTCCGCGTTCGCCGCCCTGCACGACCACGCCTCCCGCACCTACTACGACAAATGCCGGGCCCGGGGGAAAACTCATACGCAAGCCCTCCTCCGCCTCGCCCGGCACCGCATCAGCGTGCTCTTCGCGATGCTCCGCGACGGCACCTTCTACGAACCACGCACCCCCGAAACCACCCCCGCATAACCCACCCAGCCTTGACGAAGGACATAGAGGCCCCCCCCGGCCGGGGCGGGGCAAACCCCCGCCCCCGGAACCCGCTACGCCGCCGCCGCGTCCGGAATGACCGCCGACACCCGGAATCCCCCCGCGTCCGTCGGCCCCGAAACAAACACCCCGCCCAGCGCCGTCACCCGCTCCCGCATGCCCACCAGGCCATTGCCACCACTCGGCAACCCCGCGTCCGTACCCGCACCGTCCGACGGCCCGTTCTCCACCTGCAGGGCCACCTCCGCGTCCCGGTGCGCCAGCCGCACGACCGCCTTGGCACCCGGAGCGTGCTTGTGGACGTTCGTGAGCGCCTCCTGCACCACCCGGTAAGCGGTCCGCTCCACACCCGGCGCGTACGAACGCTCCGCGCCCACCACCGACAGCTCCACGGCCATCCCCGCCTCCCGGGACTGACCCACCAGGTCCTCAAGCCCCTCCAGCGTCGGCCCGCCGTCCACCACGGCCACCACGGGGGCGCCCGGCACGCTCGCCGCCGCACCCGACGCCGCCCGCACCCGCGCCGACGCGGCCACCGCCACCTCCGCCAGCCGCTGCGACTCCGCCGCCCCCGGCCGCTCGGCAGCCGGCGCACCGTCCTGCGACGTCCGCAGCACGCCCAGCATCTCCCGCAGCTCCGTCAGCGCCTGCCGCCCCATGTCACCCACCAGCCCCGCGTTCCGCGAGGCCTTCTCCGGATCCTTCAGAGCCACAGCCTGCAACGCGGCAGCGTGCACCACCATCAACGAGACCCGGTGCGCCACCACGTCGTGCATCTCCCGGGCGATCCGGGTCCGCTCCTCGTTACGGGCCCACACGGCCCGCTCCTCCGCCCGGTCGGCCAGCAGCGACAGCTCCCGCTCCAGACCGTCCGCCCGCTCCCGCAGACTCTCCACCAGCCGACGTCTCGCCCCCACGTACAGCCCCATCAGCACCGGAGGCGCGGTCAGCCCCAGCGCCAGCAGCACGGAGATCGCGAGCATCGACCACCAGCCAGGGTGGTAACCGTCCTGCGCCATGTCCTGATGGAACCGGGCCACCGCCACGACCAGCGTGCCCAGCAGCGACGCCGCCGACAGCACCACGATGATCCGCCGGGGCACCTCGGAGGCCGCCAGCGAGTAGAGACCGACGATGCCGAGCAGGAAACCCAGCTCGGCCGGAGTCGTCGCTATGGAGAGCAGCACCACGGCGACCGGCCAGCGCCGCCGCACCACCAGAGCGGCCCCCACGGGCACGCCTATGAGCCCCCGAGCACGGCGGGCATCCCCACCTCGTGCGCGAAGGAGACGCCCTCCAGCAGACACTCCAGAGCCGACACCAGAGCCAGCGCCACATCGAGCACCATGCTCCGCCGCCGAGCCCACCACCACGGCCCGGAGGGCGCGCCCCGCGCGCCCTCTTCCACGATTGCCCCCGTTGCGGTCATACCACCCAGACTACGGGCGGGCGCCATCGGTTTTCCCGTGCGCGCGGCAGCCACGTGGGTGCACGGAGCGGATCCGAACGGGGGCGAAAGCTGCACGTTTCGCCCGAACTGTTGAATCGATCGCGGATTCGATGCGTCCGGTGGGGCCGGGCGCGGAGGCTGGCGTCATGGTTCCACCGAAGACGGACATGCAGGCCCGCGCCCGCGAGCTACGGCTGGCCGGGAAGACGTACGACGAGATCGTCGCCGAGCTGGGTGTGGCGAAGAGCTCGGTGTCGCTGTGGGTGCGGGATCTTCCGAAGCCGCCGAAGACACACCAGCAGATGCACGAGATGCGGGAGGCGCGCTGGGTCCCGCACAGACGGGCTCAGGCGATCAAGCGGATCGCGACGAAGCTGGAGGCCGCGTACGAGATCGGCCGGATGACGGACCGCGAGCTGTTCCTGGTCGGAGTCGGGCTCTACTGGTCCGAGGGCGCCAAGAGCAAGCCCCACCGGCTCAGCGAGCGCGCCACCTTCATCAACAGCGACCCCGGGATGATCCGGGTGTATCTGGCGTGGCTGGCACTGCTCGGCGTGGAGCCGGAGCGGATTCAGTACCGCGTGATGATCCACGAGAACGCCGACATCACACGGTCCGAGAAGTTCTGGGCGGATCTGGTCGGCGTCGACACCGCGACGCTCAAGAAGACGACCCTGAAGAAACACAACCCGAAGACGGTCCGAAAGAACGTGGGTGAGGACTACCACGGCTGCCTCGTCATCGACGTCCTGAAGAGCGCCGATCTGTACCGTCGCATCGAAGGCTGGTGGTACGGCATAGTAGTGGGGGTCGAGGCGGCGATCTAGGAATCGTCCGTTTTGGCCTGCTTTCCGCCGTAGTGTAATTGGCAGCACGGGAGCTTTTGGTGCTCTTCGGTCCGGGTTCAAGTCCTGGCGGCGGAGCTTAAAGTTCGAATCCCCGGGTCCTGACCTCCCAGGTCAGGACCCGCGCGCGTTTCGACCTTCTTACGCCCCGGTATCCTGCGGATGTCCACCCCCCTCGAAGCCGAAGGGCACACCCGTGAGCGCCAACCGCCCGGCAGCCGTCGTCGTCCTCGCAGCGGGTGAGGGCACCCGCATGAAGTCCGCGACCCCCAAGGTCCTCCACGCGATCTGCGGCCGCTCCCTCGTCGGGCACGTCGTCGCCGCCTCCCGTGAGCTCGACCCCGAGCACCTCGTCGTCATCGTCGGCCACGCCCGTGAGCAGGTCTCCGCGCACCTCGCCGAGATCGACCCCGAGGTCCGTACCGCCGTGCAGTACGAGCAGAACGGCACCGGCCACGCCGTGCGCATGGGCCTGGAGGAGCTGTCGAACAGCGGTATCGCCCTCGACGGCACCGTGGTCGTCGTCTGCGGCGACACCCCGCTGCTGACCGGTGAGACCCTGAAGCGCCTGGCGGACACCCACGCCGCCGACGGCAACGCCGTGACCGTGCTCTCCGCCGAGGTGCCGGACTCGACCGGCTACGGCCGCATCGTGCGGGACGAGGCGACCGGTGCCGTGACCGCGATCGTCGAGCACAAGGACGCCACCGACGCGCAGCGCGCCATCCGTGAGATCAACTCCGGGGTGTTCGCGTTCGACGCCCAGCTGCTGACCGACGCGCTCGGCAAGGTCCGGACGGACAACAGCCAGGGCGAGGAGTACCTGACCGACGTCCTGGGGATCCTGCGCGAGGCCGGGCACCGGGTCGGTGCGGCCGTCGCGGGTGATCACCGGGAGATCCTGGGCATCAACAACCGCGTCCAGCTCGCGGAGGCCCGCAAGCTGCTCAACGAGCGGCTGCTGCACGACGCGATGATGAGCGGTGTGACGGTCGTGGACCCGGCGACCACCTGGGTCGACGTGACGGTGACGTTCGAGCCGGACTCGCTGGTGCAGCCCGGCACCCAGCTGCTGGGGGCCACGCATGTGGCCTCGGGTGCCGAGGTCGGCCCGAACACGCGGCTGACGGACACGACGGTGGGCGAGGGTGCCCGGGTGGACAACACCGTGGCGGACTCCGCCGTCATCGGCGAGGGCGCGCTCGTGGGCCCGTACGCCTACCTGCGGCCGGGGACGAGGCTGGGCCGGAAGTCCAAGGCCGGTGCCTACGTCGAGATGAAGAACGCCGAGATCGGCGAGGGGACGAAGGTCCCGCACCTGTCGTACGTGGGCGACGCGACGATCGGCGAGTACACCAACATCGGCGCCGCGAGCGTCTTTGTGAACTACGACGGCGTGGCCAAGCACCACACCACGATCGGCTCGCACTGCCGGACCGGATCGGACAACATGTTTGTGGCTCCGGTCACGATCGGGGACGGCGCGTACACCGCCGCCGGCTCGGTCATCACCAAGGATGTGCCCCCGGGCTCGCTGGCCGTCGCCCGTGGCCAGCAGCGGAATATCGAGGGCTGGGTGGCCCGCAAGCGTCCCGGGAGCGCGGCCGCGCAGGCCGCTTCCGCGGGCCTGCCGGACACCGGCGACGAGCAGTGACCGTGACACCGGCACGCCGCGCGGGGCGTACCGTGATAAGCGCACACAAAGCGACATCCAAGGAGACTGTGCTGTGACCGGGATCAAGACGACCGGCGAGAAGAAGCTGATGCTCTTCTCCGGCCGCGCCCACCCCGAGCTTGCCGAGGAGGTCGCGCACCAGCTGGGCGTCGGCCTGGTCCCGACCAAGGCCTTCGACTTCGCCAACGGCGAGATCTATGTCCGCTTCCAGGAGTCGGCGCGTGGCGCCGACTGCTTCCTGATGCAGAGCCACACGGCTCCCATCAACAAGTGGGTCATGGAACAGCTGATCATGATCGACGCGCTGAAGCGCGCGTCGGCCCGCAGCATCACGGTGATCCTGCCGTTCTACGGCTATGCCCGTCAGGACAAGAAGCACCGCGGTCGTGAGCCGATCTCGGCCCGTCTGATCGCGGACCTGATGAAGACGGCCGGTGCCGACCGCCTCCTGACGGTCGACCTCCACACCGACCAGATCCAGGGCTTCTTCGACGGCCCGGTGGACCACCTGTTCGCGCTGCCGATCCTGGCGGACTACGTGGGCGCCAAGGTGGACCGCGACAAGCTGACGGTCGTCTCCCCGGACGCCGGCCGTGTGCGTGTCGCCGACCGCTGGTGCGACCGTCTGGGCGCGCCGCTGGCGATCGTCCACAAGCGTCGTGACAAGGACGTCGCCAACCAGGTGACCGTTCACGAGGTCGTCGGTGACGTCAAGGGCCGCGTGTGTGTGCTCGTCGACGACATGATCGACACGGGTGGCACGATCTGCGCCGCCGCCGACGCGCTGTTCGCGCACGGTGCCGCGGACGTGATCGTGACCGCGACGCACGGTGTGCTGTCGGGTCCGGCGGCGGACCGTCTGAAGAACTCGAAGGTGAGCGAGTTCGTGTTCACGGACACGCTGCCCACCCCGGGCGAGCTGGAGCTCGACAAGATCACGGTGCTGTCGATCGCGCCGACGATCGCCCGCGCCGTGCGCGAGGTCTTCGAGGACGGTTCGGTCACGAGCCTCTTCGACGAGCTGGGCTGAGTCGGGCCGAGTGCTGTAACGATCATGCAGTCGCGTCGGTGACGCGGTGATCGATTTCTGAGCGGCCTCCCCCGCCGGGTAGACTCCTGGAGTTGCTCGGCGAGGGAGGCCGCACTGCTGTTCGCAGTGTGCGGCGGTCCGTTATCGACGCGCTCTTCGTAGCAGGCCTGTCGTGGGCCGGGTGACCGTCCACAACAGCTGTTACTCGAGGAGTGCACCATGGCTGAGATCAAGCTCACCGCCGCCGTCCGCACCGACTTCGGCAAGGGCGCCGCCCGCCGTATCCGTCGCGCCGACCAGGTTCCCGCCGTCGTCTACGGCCACGGTGCCGAGCCGGTTCACGTTTCCCTGCCGGGTCACGACCTGATGATGGCCCTGAAGAACCCGGGCGTCGTCCTCTCCCTGGACATCGAGGGCCGCAACGAGGTCGTCGTCCCGAAGCAGGTTCAGCGCGACCCGCTGAAGGGCTTCCTGGAGCACGTCGACCTGCTGGTCGTCAAGGCCTGAACCACGCCCCTCGCGGGTTTTCTTTCCGACCGCCGTCCCGTTCCCTCGCCGGAGCTGGGCGGCGGTTGGCGTATGAAGGAGGTATGCGCATGACGGACGACTCCAGCCCCTGGCTGATCGTGGGCCTCGGCAATCCCGGCCCGGAGTACGCGGGAAACCGCCACAACGTGGGGTTCATGGTCGCGGATCTGCTGGCGGAGCGGATGGGCGGCAAGTTCAAGGCGCACAAGGCGCGGGCGCAGGTCGTCGAGGGCCGGGTCGGCCCGCCGGGGCCGGGGAGCCGCCGGGTGGTGATCGCCAAGCCGATGTCGTTCATGAATCTGTCGGGTGGTCCGACGACCGCGCTGCGCGACTTCTACAAGGTGCCGGTGGAGCGGATCGTGGCGGTCCACGACGAGCTGGACATCGATTTCGGGCAGCTGCGGCTGAAGCTCGGTGGCGGGGACAACGGCCACAACGGTCTGAAGTCCATCACCAAGGCGATGGGGCCGGACTACTGCCGGGTGCGGTTCGGGATCGGCCGGCCGCCGGGGCGGATGCAGGTGGCGGATTTCGTGCTGAAGGACTTCTCGTCCACCGAGCGCAAGGAGCTGGCCTTCGAGGTCGACCGTGCGGCGGACGCGGTGGAGACGCTGATCGTGGACGGTCTGGAGCGGGCGCAGAGCACGTACAACTCGTGACCGGGTGCGCCGGACGGGCAGGGATCGTCGCGATCCCTGCCCGTCCGGCGTTTCCGTGTGGGATCAGCCGGTGTTGCGGAGGCCCGCCGCGACGCCGTTGACGGTCAGGAGCAGGGCTCGTGACAGCAGCGGGTCCGCGTCCCGGCCCTCTTCGGCGGCGCGTCGCTGGCGGTCCAGCAGCGTCACCTGGAGGTAGGAGATCGGGTCCAGGTAGGCGTCGCGGATGTGGAAGGTCTGGCGCAGCACCGGGCTCGCCGCCAGCAGCTCGTCCTCGCCCGTGATGCGCAGGACTTCCTGCACCGTCAGCTCGTGCTCCGCCCGGATGGTGGCGAAGACGTGCTTGAGGTCGTCGGGGACGAGGGTGTCGACGTAGTGCTGGGCGATGCGCAGGTCGGTCTTGGCGAGGGTCATCTCGACGTTGGACAGGAAGTTCTGGAAGAAGTGCCAGTGGGTGTGCATTTCGTCCAGGACGGTGTCCAGGCCGGCTTCGCGGGCGGCCTTGAGGCCGGAGCCGACGCCGAACCAGCCGGGGACGATCTGGCGGGACTGGGTCCAGCCGAAGACCCAGGGGATGGCGCGGAGGCCGTCGAGGCCGGCGCCGGAGTCGGGGCGGCGGGAGGGCCGTGAGCCGAGGTGGAGTTCGGCGAGCTGGTCCACCGGTGTGGAGGCGAAGAAGTACGCCGGCAGGTCCTTGTCCTCCACGAGGCGCCGGTAGGCGGCGTGGGCGGCGTCGGAGACGGTGTCCATGGCCGCGTCCCAGCGGGCGAGGGCCTCGTCGGACTGGCGGGGGGCGGTGTGGAGGGCGGAGGCCTGGAGGGTGGCGGCGACCGTCAGCTCGAGGTTCTCGCGGGCGAGTGCCGGGATGAGGTACTTGTCGGAGATGACCTCGCCCTGTTCGGTGACCTTGATCTCGCCTTCGAGGGTGCCCCAGGGCTGGGCGAGGATCGCGTCGTGGGTGGGGCCGCCGCCGCGGCCGACGGTGCCGCCGCGGCCGTGGAAGAGGCGGAGGCGGACGCCGTAGCGGTGGGCGACGTCGCGGAGGCGGCGCTGGGCGCGGTGGATCTCCCACTGGCTGGTGGTGATGCCGCCGAACTTGGAGGAGTCGGAGTAGCCGAGCATGACTTCCTGGACGTCGCCGCGGAGGGAGACCAGGCGTCGGTAGGAGGGGTCGGCGAGCATTTCGTCGAGGAGGCGGTCGGCTTCCTTGAGCTCGTCGGTGGTCTCCAGGAGGGGGACGATGCCGATCTTCGCCCAGCCGGCGTGGAGGTCGACGAGGCCGGCTTCGCGGGCGAGGACGGCGGCGGCGAAGACGTCGTCGGCGCCCTGGCACATGGAGATGATGTAGGACTCGACGACCTCGGGGCCGAACTTCTCCAGGGCTTCGCGGATGGTGCCGAAGACGCCGAGGGTCTTGGCGCCGGCCGCGTCGAGCGGTGCCGGGCTGGGGGCCAGGGGGCGGCGTGAGCGGAGTTCCTTGGCGAGGAGCTTGCGGCGGTAGTCGCGGGGCATGTCGGCGTAGCGCCAGGATTCCTCGCCGAGGCGGTCGAAGAGCTGGCCGAGGGCGTGGTGGTGGGCGTCGGCGTGTTCGCGGACGTCCATGGTGGCGAGGTGGAGGCCGAAGGCCGCGAGGGTGCGGATGGCTCGCTCCAGGCGGCCGTCGGCGATGAGGCCGCCGCGGTGGACGCGGAGGGAGTCCTGGATGAGCTGGAGGTCGGTGAGGAGGTCGGCGGCGCCGAGGTAGTCGCGGCCTTCCTGGTGGGGGGTGCCCTTGGCGAGTCGCTCTCGGGTGTTGACGAGCTTCTGGCGGACGCAGGTGGCCTTCAGGCGGTAGGGCTCCTCGGCGTTCAGCCGCTTGTAGCGGGGGCTGATCTCGGGGAGCGCTTCGAGGTCGCGCTGGAGGGAGGTGAGGAGTTCCTCGGTGGCGCCGCTGTTGCGGATGGAGTTGGAGAGGGCGCCGCGGAGGGCGTCGACGAGTTCGAGGGCGTCGGTGATGCCGTGCTCGTGCTGCAGTATCAGCACGTCCCAGGTGACCTGGGGGGTGACGTTGGGGTTGCCGTCGCGGTCGCCGCCGATCCAGGTGCCGAAGGTGAGGGGGCGGGTGCCGGCGGGGAGGCCGACGCCGACGCGGTCGAGTTCGGCGGCGAGGTCCTCGAGGACGTCGCCGACGGCGTCGGCGTGGAGTTCGTCGAGGTAGTAGATGGCGTTGCGGGCCTCGTCGGTGGGCTCGGGGCGGGCGACGCGCAGTTCGTCGGTCTGCCAGAGCAGGTCGATGTTCTCGGCGAGGCGGAGGTCGGTGCGGCGCTTGTCGCCGGTGCCGGTGGCGGGGGTGTCGAGGAGTTCGGCGATGCGGCGGAGCTTGTTGAGGACGCTGCGGCGGGCGGCTTCGGTGGGGTGGGCGGTGAAGACGGGGCGCACGCCGAGGTTCTCGACGGTCTGGCGGAGGTGCTCGGGGTCGGCTTCCTTGAGCTGGTCGGCGGTGCGGGCGAGGATCGAGCCCTTGGCGTCGCGCCGGGCGCGCAGTTCGCGGCCGCGGTGGACCTGCTCGGTGACGTTGGCCAGGTGGAAGTAGGTGGAGAAGGCGCGGACGAGCTTGGCGGCGGTCTCCGGGTCGGTGCGGGCCAGGAGCGCGGCGGCGGCCTCGCCGTCCGTCCGGGTCAGTGCCCGTACCCGTTCGACGAGGTCGAGGAGCTCTTCACCCTCCTGGCGGACCAGGGTCTCCCCGAGGAGATCACCGAGACGGCGGATGTCGGCGCGCAGGGCGGCATTGGTCTGGTCGGCACTGCTCACAGGTGCTGCTCCTTGCAGAGTTTCCGGCACTTCTGGAGGGGTGGCGGACCGCGCTGTCCGACGGCAACAGCATAGGTCGCCGCCCGACGCGCGGTTGCCCGTGGCCCTCTTGCTCACGCGCCCGGCCCTGCCATACTTACGAAGCCGTAGGTTACGGAACCGTAGGAACCGTGACCAAGATCCGACCCCCATGAGGGAACCCATGACTGCAAGCCCCGACGTGCTCGAAGACGCGCCGAAGGCCCAGGAGACCTCGCTCCCCTCCGCCACGCTGGGCGGGGAGCAACGCCGGTCGATCGAGCAGTTCACCCTGCTGCTGTTCATCGTCGTTCCGTTCGTCGCCCTGCTCGCCGCCGTTCCGCTGGCCTGGGGCTGGGGGGTGAGCTGGCTGGACCTGGGCCTGCTCGTGGCCATGTACTACATCGGCTGCCACGGCATCACGATCGGCTACCACCGGTACTTCACCCACGGCGCTTTCAAGGCCAAGCGGCCGCTGCGGATCGCGCTGGCGGTCATGGGCTCGCTGGCGGTCGAGGGCCCGGTGGTCCGCTGGGTCGCGGACCACCGCAAGCACCACAAGTTCTCCGACGCGGAGGGTGACCCGCATTCGCCGTGGCGTTACGGCGAGACCGTCCCGGCCCTGCTGAAGGGGCTGTGGTGGGCGCACGTGGGCTGGATGTTCGACCAGGAGCAGACGCCGCAGCAGAAGTACGCGCCGGATCTGATCAAGGACCCCGCCGTTCGCGCGGTCTCGCGGCAGTTCGTGCTGTGGACGATGGTCTCGCTGCTGGTGCCCCCGCTGGTGGGCGGGCTGGTGACCTGGTCGTGGTACGGCGCGGTGACGGCGTTCTTCTGGGGTTCGCTGGTGCGGGTGGCGCTGCTGCACCATGTGACGTGGTCGATCAATTCGATCTGCCACGCGGTCGGCAAGCGTCCGTTCAAGTCGCGGGACCGTTCGGGGAACGTGTGGTGGCTGGCCGTGCTGTCGTGCGGCGAGTCCTGGCACAACCTCCACCACGCCGATCCGACGTCGGCGCGGCACGGTGTGCTGAGGGGGCAGCTGGACTCCAGCGCCCGTATCATCCGCTGGTTCGAGCGGGCGGGCTGGGCGTACGACGTGCGCTGGCCGAACGCCGCCCGGATCGAGTCCCGGCGGGCGTCCGGGGAGAAACGGGATAAGGAGGATGCCGCGCACGCGGCATGATTGACAGCGTGGCGATCGACAGCAACACCAGTGACAAGGACCTGCCCGCTGCCTCCGGAAGCAGGCGCGGCCGGCCCCGCCGTGTGCGGATGACCGGTGCGGAGCGCCGTGAGCAGCTGCTGGACATCGGTCGCACGCTCTTCGCCGAGCGGGGCTTCGAGGGGACGTCGGTGGAGGAGATCGCGGCGAAGGCCGGGGTCTCCAAGCCGGTGGTCTACGAGCACTTCGGCGGCAAGGAGGGGCTGTACGCGGTGGTCGTGGACCGTGAGATGCGGCGGCTCCTCGACATGGTCACGGGCGCGCTGACGGCGGGCCACCCGAGGGAGCTGCTGGAGCAGGCGGCGTTCGCCCTTCTGGACTACATCGAGAAGTCCACGGACGGCTTCCGGATCCTGGTGCGGGATTCGCCGGTGGCGCAGTCGACGGGTACGTTCGCGTCGCTGATCAGCGATATCGCCACGCAGGTCGAGGACATCCTGGGCCTGGAGTTCAAGGCGCGCGGCTTCGACCCGAAGCTGGCGCCGCTGTACGCGCAGGCGCTGGTGGGCATGGTCGCCCTCACGGGCCAGTGGTGGCTGGACGTCCGCAAGCCGCGGAAGGCGGAGGTGGCGGCGCACCTCGTGAACCTGGCCTGGCACGGCCTGGACGGCCTGGAGCCCAAGCCCCGCCTGGTAGGCCACCGCAAGTCCTGACCCGCCCGGGCCGGGTGGCCCCGCCCCGGGGCGCCCCGGCCCCCGGGTGGGGGTCTGGGGGCTTGCCCCCAGGAAACGGGAGGGGGCGGGACCGGGGCTCACTCCCGCCGCGACGGTGATCAGCCACCGCCGGGGAGCCCGGCGGTGCCGAACCCTGCTCAGGCCGGCGCGGCCTTCCGTGCCACCACAAAAATCCGCCGGAAGGGGAACGGCGTTCCCGCCGGGCCCGCCGGGTAGGCGTCCCGCAGGAGCGCCCCGTACTCGGCGAGGAACGCCTCCGTGGCGGGCGGATCATCGGCGAGGCCGGTCAGGACCGGCCGAAGCCCCGTGCCGCGGACCCAGTCGAGGACGGGGTCCTCGCCCGTCAGGACGTGGACGTACGTCGTCTCCCACGCGTCCACCTCGCAGCCGAGCGCCGTCAGCTCCTCCAGGTACGCGGCGGGCGGGCGTACGTCGAGGGTGCGGCGGCCCGCCGCGCCCAGGCGGTCGCGCCAGCGCGGGGACGCGCACAGCTCGCGCAGCAGCGCGTGGCTGGGGGCGTCGCCGTTCCCCGGGACCTGGAAGGCGAACGTGCCGCCGGGCGCGAGGCCGGCCAGCCAGGCCGGGAAGGCCCGTACGTGTTCCGGCACCCACTGGAGCGCGGCGTTGGAGACGATCAGGTCGTAGTGGCCGTGCGGCGGCGTCCAGTCCGTCAGGTCGGCGTGGGCGAAGTCGATACGGCCGCCGCCGGGTGTCGGGCCGGAGTGGGCGGCGGCCTCGGCGAGCATGGGGGCGGAGTTGTCGTAGCCGGTGATGTGGGCGTCCGGCCAGCGGTCGGCGAGCAGCGCCGTGACGTTGCCGGCGCCGCAGCCGAGGTCGGCGATGCGGGCGGGCCGGCCGCCCCGGCCCGGCGGTTCCGGTACTCGGGCGAGCAGTTCGTGGAAGGGCCGGGTCCGGTGCCCGGCGTGGCGGAGGTACTGGCCGGGGTCCCAGTCGGGGGTTTGGCGCACCATGGGACCTATCTTGACATCAAGAGACTTCATGTCGACAGACCTACTACACTGATCCCATGGAGGACGAGGTCGATCGGCTGGTCGCGGCGTGGCGTCGAGAGCGCCCCGATCTCGACGTGGAACCACTCGAAGTGCTCAGTCGCGTCTCCAGACTCGCCCGGCACCTGGACCGGGCGCGCAGGATCGCCTTCGCCGAGCACGAGCTCGAGCCCTGGGAGTTCGACGTCCTGACCGCCCTGCGCCGCGCCGGGGACCCGTATCAGCTCTCCCCCGGGCAGCTGCTGACGCAGACCCTGGTCACCTCGGGCACCATGACCAACCGCATCGACCGGCTCGCGAAGAAGGGCCTGGTCCAGCGGGAGCCGGACCCCAGCGACCGACGCGGGGTGCTCGTCCGGCTCACCGCCGAGGGGCGGGACCGCGCGGATCAGGCGCTCGCCGGGCTGCTCGCCCAGGAGCGCGCGATCCTCGGCGAGCTGTCGACCGGCCAGCGCGCGGAACTGGCGGGTTTGCTACGCCAGTTGACCGCCCCGTTCGACAACGTCCCCGGCTAGGTCCACCGGGCCCACCCCGGCCCGGCGGGCCAGCGCGACGGCGGCCAGGGTGGAGTGCACCCCGAGCTTGCCGAGCACGTTCTGCATATGGGTGCGGACCGTGTGCGGGGAGAGGTAGAGCCGCTCGGCGACGGCCTTGCGGCCCAGCCCGGCCACCATGCAGCGCAGCACCTCGCGCTCGCGCGGGGTCAGCGATTCCACCAGCCGTTCGCTCTCCGTGCGGTGCTTGCGCGCGGCCGTCAGCTCGCGCAGCACGCCCGTCAGCAGGGCGGGCGGGAGGTGCGTCTCGTCCCGCAGCACGCCTCGTATCACCGACAGCAGGCGTGAGAGCGAGCAGTCCTTGGCCACCCAGCCGCCGGCTCCCGCCTGCAGCGCGGCGGCCGCGCGCCGCGGGTCGTCGCGCTCGGCCAGGACGACCGTGCGCACCCCCGGATGGCCCGAGCGGACCCTCGCCACCAGCGAGATGCCGTCCACCGCGCCCTCGCCCTGCCCCGAGCCGTCCTGGCCCGGGCCCCGCGACTGCGCGGGTACGTGCGCGACGTCCGGGCCCACCGTGCCGAGGTCGGCATCGATCAGCAGCACGTCGAAACGCCGCCCTTCGCCCGCCGCGCGCTCCAGCGCGCGCAGCGCCGCCGGCCCGCTGCCGGCCGCCGAGACGTCCACGTCCTGCTCCGCCGCGAGGGCGGCGGCGAGCGACTCGGCGAAGATGCGGTGGTCGTCGACCACCAATACCCGAATACGTGCCACAACCACCCCCATGTCCCGGTAGGCGGAGGCAGTGCGGGTACGGCGCCCGAACCCGGGGCCGCCACGCGCGCACGGCCGCCGCCGTGCCCTGACAACCACCCCGCCCCGGGCGTCGTACCTGCCTGTCTCGCCCCCTGATCAGCGCCGGCCCCCACCGGCACTGTGCATCAGCGTACGGCCGGGGTCGGGCGACGGAAGCCGATTGGCAAAACTGCTTGACCCGGGTGTTTATCGTGAGCTTTATGTTCAGTATTGAGGCGGTGAACGACTCGGAACGACGTGATGTGGTCCTCGCACGACTCCGCGCGACCAATACCGAACGTTCGTCCGTCATGCGGGCGTTGCGGGGCACATCCGTCGAGCGCAGGGGGCTCCGCCCCGGACCCCGGACGCGACTGCGCCGCGATTGAGGACCGCGCGCCCAGCGCGGACAAGGGGGCTGGGGCACAGCCCCAGGAAACCGTGAAAGGGCGGGACCGGGGCTTATCCCACCCGCCGCGCGCCCTCGCCCGCCTCCACCGCGAAGACGCGCGGCGTGGCGTATCCGGCGGCCGCGAAGGCGGCCGTCACGGCGCGTTCGACCGTGTCGGCCGTCGTCTCGTCCGTGAGGACGACGGCCGAGCCGCCGAAGCCGCCGCCCGTCATCCGTGCGCCCAGCGCGCCCGCGCCGGTCGCCGTGGCGACCACCAGGTCCAACTCGGGGCAGGAGACGGCGAAGTCATCCCGCAGGGAGGCGTGTCCGGCCGTCAGGAGGGGGCCGGTGGCGCGGGGGTCGCCCGCGTCGAGCAGCGCGGCCACGGCCCGTACGCGCTCGTTCTCGGAGACGACGTGCCGCACCAGCGCGCCCGCCCCGGGCACGGCCCGCAACTCCCGTACCGCCACGTCGAGTTCCCCGTACGGGACATCACGCAGGGCGCGCACCCCCAGTGCGCGCGCCGCCGCCTCGCACCCCGCGCGCCGCCGTGCGTACTCGCCCTCCCCCAGGTCGTGTTTGACGCGCGTGTCGACGACCAACAGGCGCAGGCCGTGCGCCGCCAGGTCGAAGGGGAGGTGGCGCCGGGTGAGATCCCGGGTGTCCAAAAAAAGCACGTGGCCGGCCTCGCAGCACGCCGCGGCGGTCTGGTCCATGATCCCGCAGGGGACGCCGGCGAAGGCGTTCTCGGCCCGGCGCGCCAGCCGGGCCAGTTCCGGGCGGGCGAGCCCGAGCCCGTACAGCCCGTCGAGGGCGAGCGCGGTGGCGACCTCCAGGGCGGCGGAGGACGAGAGCCCCGCCCCCACCGGCACGTCGCTCTCCACGTGCAGGTCCGCGCCCGCCACGGCGTGCCCCGCCTCGCGCAGTGCCCACAGGACGCCCGCCGGGTACGCGGCCCAGCCCCGCACCGCCCCCGGCCGCAGCTCGTCCGGTGCCACGGTCACGACGCCGCCCGGTATGTCCGCCGAGTGGAGCCGCAGCCGTCCGTCGGCGCGGGCGCGGGCCGCCACCCCGGTGCGCAGGGGCAGGGCGAGCGGCATCACGAAGCCGTCGTTGACGTCCGTGTACTCGCCGATGAGGTTGACCCGGCCGGGCGCCGCCCAGACGCCCTCGCAGCCGGTGCCATACACACCCCGGAAGGCAGTCGCAGCGGCGGTCATGGGCGTTTCCGGGCAGCGGCGCCGTGCCGCGCGAAGTCCCAGGCGTCCTCGACGATCGAGACCAGGTCGGGGCGGCGCGGCCGCCAGCCGAGCAGCCGGTGCGCCCGTTCGGCGGAGGCGACGAGCACGGCGGGGTCGCCCGGCCGGCGGGGGCCGGTGGTCTCCGGGACGGGGTGCCCGGTGACCTTGCGGACGGTCTCGACGACCTCGCGGACGGAGAAGCCGCGCCCGTTGCCGAGGTTGCAGATCAGATGCTCGCCGGGGCTGGCGGCGCCGAGGGCCAGGAGGTGGGCGTCGGCGAGGTCGGCGACGTGGATGTAGTCGCGGACGCACGTGCCGTCGGGGGTCGGGTAGTCCTCGCCGTGGACGGAGATCGCCTCGCGCTCCCCCAGGGCGACCTGGAGGACGAGCGGGATCAGGTGGGACTCGGGCGCGTGCCGCTCGCCGTGCCGCCCGTACGCCCCCGCCACGTTGAAGTAGCGCAGGGAGACGGCGGCCAGGCCATGGGCCGCGCACTCCCCGGCGATCATGTGGTCGACGGCGAGTTTGGTGGCGCCGTAGGGGTTGGTGGGGGCGGTGGGGGCGTCCTCGGTGACCGGGACGGCGGCGGGTTCGCCGTAGGTGGCGGCGGTGGAGGAGAAGACGAGGGTGCGCACGTTCGCGTCCCGCATGGCGGTGAGCAGTTCGAGCGTGCCGCCGACGTTGTTGCGCCAGTACCGGTCGGGGTGCGTCACCGACTCCCCCACCTGCGAGAACGCGGCGAAGTGGAGCACGGCGTCATGGCCGGCGACCAGCTCGCGGGACGCCTCCTGCACCCGGCCCTCGACGAAGCGAGCCCCTTCGGGCACGGCGTCGCGGTGGCCGGTGGAGAGGTCGTCGAGGACGGTCACCCGGTGGCCGGCGGCCAGCAGATGCGCGGCCACGACGCTGCCGACATAGCCGGCACCGCCCGTGACCAGGTACGTTCCATCGCCTTCGGGGCTCATGCGCTCGCCACCTCGCGTAGTCGGCCGGCCGCGGCCTCCGGCCGCACGTCGTTGATGAACACGTTCATGCCCGCCTCCGAACCCGCGACGAACTTGAGCTTTCCGGGGGCCCGGCGGCTGGTGAAGAGCTCGAGGTGGAGCGCGAATTCACTCCTGTGGGGGTGCCGGAAGGGCGCCTGGTGCCAGCCGGAGACATAGGGCGTCGGTGGCTGTCCTGGGCCGAAGATCCGGTCGAAGCGGCGCAGGAGCTCCAGGTAGACCCGGGGGAACTCCGCGCGGGCCGCGTCGTCGAGGGACGGCAGGTCGGGCACCCGGCGGCGGGGGTGGAGCCGGATCTCGTAGGGCCAGCGGGCGGCGTACGGCACGAAGGCCAGCCAGTGCTCGCTGTCGAGGACGATCCGGCGGCCGTCGGCGAGCTCGTCGGCCACGACGTCGTCGAAGAGGTTCCGGCCGCCCGTGCGCTCGCGGTGGGCGGCGGCGGAGTCGAGCATCCGCCCGGTGCGCGGGGTGACGAAGGGGTAGCCGTAGATCTGGCCGTGGGGGTGGCCGAGGGTGACGCCGATCTCGTGGCCGCGGTTCTCGAAGCAGTAGACCTGTTCGACGGCGGGGAGCAGGGCGAGTTCGGCGGTGCGGTCGGTCCAGGCGGCGAGGACGAGCGCGGCGCGGTCCTCGTCCAGGTCGGCGAAGGAGGCGTCGTGGTCGTCGGTGAAGCAGACGACCTCGCAGCGGCCGCTGTCGCCGGAGAGGGCGGGGAAGCGGTTCTCGAAGACGGCCACCTCGTAGGCGCGGTCGGGGATTTCGGTGGGCCGGCCGTCGCGCGAGGGGCACAGCGGGCAGGAGTCGGCGGCCGGGTGGAGGGGGCGGTCCTGGCGCTGGGCGGCGATGGCGACGCCGTCGCCGACGAGCGGGTCGTGGCGGATCTCGCTTGCCGCAGCCGGGAGTTGGAGTGGGCGCCGGTCGGCGGTGTCACGCACGGCGTCGTCGCGGGAGTCGAAGTAGAGCAGTTCGCGGCCGTCGGCGAGCCGGGTCGCCGTTTTCTTCATCCGACGTCTCCTCACACACCTTCACACATAACCGAACACAAGGAATCATGACCCGACAGCACGGTCAACAGCGCCCGAGCGACCGAGAGGTGAAGCATGCGCTATTCGGCCGAGAGTCTGCGGCTCCCCGTCAACTGGCTCGACTACGTCATCCTCGCGAGCTACTTCGCCGTGGTCCTGGGCATCGGCGTCGCGGCGCGCCGTTCGGTCCGTACCAGCCTGGACTTCTTCCTCTCCGGCCGGTCCCTGCCCGCCTGGATCACCGGGCTCGCCTTCGTCGCCGCCAACCTCGGCGCCACCGAGATCCTGGGCATGGCCGCCAACGGCGCCCAGTACGGCGTGTACACCGTGCACTGGTACTGGATCGGGGCGATACCGGCCATGGTCTTCCTGGCCCTGGTGATGATGCCGTTCTACTACGGGTCGAGGGTCGGCTCGGTGCCCGAGTTCCTGCTGCGGCGCTTCGGGCCCGCCTCGCATCTGCTCTCCTCGGTGATCTTCGCGGTGTCGTCGGTGCTGATCGCGGGCGTCAACCTCTACGCGCTGGCGCTGGTGCTGCGGGCGCTGCTGGGCTGGCCGCAGGGCGTGGCGATCGTCGTCGCGGGTCTCTTCGTCCTGGCGTACATCACGCTCGGCGGGCTGTCCTCCGCGATCTACAACGAGGTCCTCCAGTTCTTCGTCATCCTGGCGGCGCTGGTGCCGCTGACGGCCGTGGGCCTCGCGCGCGTCGGCGGGCCGGGCGGGCTGTGGGACGCGCTCTCCGCCGAGCGGGGCGAGGACTTCCTGAGCGCCTGGGGCGGTACGGGCATCGGCCACGCCAATCCGCTGGGAGCCAACTGGCTGACCATCGTGCTGGGCCTGGGCTTCGTGATGAGCTTCGGGTACTGGACGACGAACTTCGCCGAGGTGCAGCGGGCGCTGTCCGCGAAGGATCTGGGCGCGGCGCGGCGGACGCCACTGATCGCGGCCTTCCCGAAGCTGCTGGTCCCGCTGGTGGTGGTCATGCCGGGGCTGATCGCCCTGGTGCTGGAGCCGTCCCTGGGCCGGGCCGGCAGCGGGCTGAGCTACAACGACGCCATCCCCGTGCTGATGCGCGACCTGCTGCCCAACGGCATGCTGGGCGTCGCGGTGACGGGCCTGCTCGCGGCGTTCATGGCGGGCATGGCCGCCAACGTGTCGTCCTTCAACACGGTCTTCACCAGCGACATCTGGCGGGCGTACGTACGGCCGGGCCGCCCCGACGCCTACTACCTGGCGACCGGCCGCGTGGTGACGGCGCTCGGGGTGTTCGCGGGGATGGGCACGGCGTTCATCGCCTCGTCCTTCTCCAACATCATGAACTATCTCCAGACGCTGTTCTCGTTCTTCAACGTGCCGCTCTTCGCGGTCTTCGTCATCGGGATGTTCTGGCGGCGGGCCACGGCCGCGGCGGGCTTCTGGGGGCTGCTGTCGGGCACGGCGGCCGCGATGGTCAACTACTTCTGGCTGTACCGGCGGGGCGTCATCGGCATCCCCACGGACCAGGGCGCCAACTTCGTCTCGTCCATCGTGGCGTTCGGCGTCGCGGCCGTCGTGATGCTCGTGGTCTCGCTCGTCACCGAGCCGAGGCCCGCCGGGGCGCTGACGGGGCTGGTGTACGGGACGGCCGCCGCGCCCGTCGAGGACGGGACCGTCTGGTACCGCAGGCCCGCGCCGCTCGGCTGGGGCGCCGTGCTCCTGGCCGCCCTCTGCTACGTCCCCTTCTCGCTGTAGGAGCAGAGCATGAAACGCGCCTTCGACATACGGCGGGTCATCGGCGGCCTGTTCACCGGCTACGGGCTGCTGCTCACCGCCGCCGGGCTCGCCGCCTCCGACGCGGACCTGAGCAAGGCCCAGGGGGTGAACGTCAACCTCTGGGCCGGTCTCGGCATGCTCGCGTTCGGCGGTCTCCTCCTCTGGCTCAGCCGCCGCCCTGCTGACCCGGCACCCCCCGGCCGGGCACCGGGGGACGGGGAGGACTGACCGGCGCGGGAGCGCTCGCGGCACCGCCCGTGGCGCGGTCCAGCAGGCCCGTACGGGCGGCCAGGGCGGCCGCCTCCAGCCGCGAGCCCACCCCGAGCTTCATCAGGACGCGCTGGACGTGGGTGCGGGCCGTGCTGGGCGCTATCCCCATGCCCGCGGCGATCAGCCGGGTGTCCTCGCCCTCGGCGACCCGCACCAGGACCTCGACCTCGCGCGGGGTGAGCAGCTGGAGCAGCCGCGCGCCCTCGTCGTCGGGCTGGGTGGCGGGGTTGAGGAGCTCGGTGAAGGCGCCCTGGAGCAGCTGGGGCTCCACGGCGGCCTCGCCCGCGCGGGCCTTCATCATGGCCCGCTCGACGCCTTCGATGCGTTCGTTGTGCCGGACGTAGCCGGAGGCGCCGGCGGCGAAGGCGGCCGCGATGCCCAGGGGGCTCGGCACGGGGCCGAGCACGACGACGGCGACCTGGGGGCGCTCCCGTTTGATCCGGACGACCGGGTCGAAGGCGCCCGGCTCGGCCGGGGACGCCGTGCCCAGCAGGCACACCTCGGGGGCGCGGCTGATCACCAGGTCGGCCGCGCCGGCGCTGGGCGCGGCCGCGGCCAGTACCCGGTGCCCGCGCAACTTCAGTGCCGAGGCGAGGGCCTCGGCCAGCAGACGATGGTCGTCGACGACCATGAGCCGCACGCCCATTGAGCTTCCCCCCTGTCGCCCGCTGCCGCCCACTGCCGCTCGCGCACGTCTCCCCGGCACCCTCTTGCCCGGGAAGCTACACGCTTGTTCGACGTTCCGCGCCCCTTACCGGTGAGAAGTCCCCCGGAATGCCGAAATCCCTGCCAATCACGTGTACTTCGCGACTGAAACGGATCGTTCAGGCATGCACACGCGGCGGGCAGGGATACGGCTGGAGTGCTCGTCAAGCGATCAGTATCAACTACCGCCGAAAATCATCACCAGATACTGCTTCCCGAAACTCACGGAGCTGGGCTTGTTGGCGAAACTGCCGCCCAAGTAGAGGCGGCCCTGGGACCAGAGGGTCGGCTGGATGGTCGGCGAGAGCATGCGCTCGCTCTGCGCCGACGCGGCCGGATTCTTCAGCAGGACATCGGTCTTGAACGACTTCGGATCGATCCGGACCACCTGGCCGCCGGCCTTGTAGGTCGGGTCCTGGTAACCGATGGGGTAGCCGTCCTTGTCGACGCCCAGCGGGGTCAGCGTGGATCCCGGGAGGCCCTCGGCCTTGCCCCGGGACTGGCCGGTGGCCAGGTCGAAGCCGACGATCTCGTTGACGCGGCCGACCTGCTGGGCGTTGCCGCTGGAGTGCTCCTCGGAGGGCAGGAAGAGGGTGTCCTTGGTGACGGCGAGCTTGGTGCAGCCCTCGACGTTCGTCGAGGGGCACTTCGGCGTGAATCCGCCGTTGCCCGTGGAGATCTTGGAGCGCAGCTTGCCCTCGGTGGCGCTGTCGTCGATCGCCAGGAAGTCGGAGGCGCCGCTGCCCTTGTCCCCTCCGGCGTCGACCGCGATGACCAGCGGGTCGGTGGACGCGATGTGCACCCACTGGAGGCCGGCGGGGGCCTTGTAGACGGACTTGGGCGCGCCCGACGCCGGGTCGAGGGTCTGCACCTGCATCTGGGGGCGCGCGTAGTCGCCGCAGCGGCGGACGGCGACGAGCTTGGAGCCGCCGCCGTAGCCGTCGTCCCGGCAGTCGTCGCCCGGCTTGGGCTTCCACAGCTCCTTGCCGCCGTCCAGCGACCAGGCGGCGCCGCCCGACGTGCCGCCCGCGGCGACGGTGCCGCCGCCGACGGTGACCTCGCCGAAGCGGAGGTCCTGGTCGCCGCTCTTGGCGGACTTCTGCCAGAGCTTCTTCCCGTTGTTCAGGTCGAGGGCGACGACCTGGGTGCACTGGGCGTTGTTGGCCTTGCTGTCCTTGACGACCAGGGCGGTCTTGCCGTCGGCCGTGGTCTGCTGGGACGGCCAGCAGATCTCGCCGTCGAGCGGGACCTCCCACTGCTTGCCGCCGGAGAGGCCGTAGCCGACGATCTTGTAGATGTCGGCCTTGGCGAAGACCTTGTCCGTCGCCCACATGCCCTTGACGCTGATGAGGTCGTCGGCCTTGGGCTGGTCGACGGTGAAGAGCAGCTTGCCGTCGACGGTCTTGGGGGCCTTGCCGCCGCCGCCCTGGGCCTGGCCGCCCTGGGTGCCGGCGCTCGAGCCGGCCTCGGTCTTCTTGTCGTCGTCACCGCCGCCGCCCTTGGTGGCGAACCAGATGCCGCCGCCGGCGACGACCAGTACGGCGGCCACCGCGCCGGCGATGAGCGCCATCCGCTTCTTGGGGCCGTTGCCGCCCGGGGCGCCGGTGGGCGCGCCGGCGGGGAACTGGGCGGTGGGCCCGTATCCGCCGTACTGCGGCTGCGGCTGACCGGGAACGCCAGGGGCGCCGGGCGCACCGGGGGCGCCGGGGTAGCCGTAACCGCCGGGGGCGCCGGCCGGGCCGGGGTAGCCGTAGCCGGGAGCGGCGGGCGCGGCCGGGTAGCCGTAGCCGCCGGGGGCGGCGGGCGGCGGGGCCTGCGGGGCGGCGCCCGGGGCGGGCGGGACCGCGGGGGCGCCGGGCGGGGGGTTCTGCGGGGCGCCCGGCGGCGGGACCGCGGGCGTGCTGAGCATCGTGGGCGGCGGGGCCTGGGGCGGGGTCTGCGGGGCCGCGCCCGGCTGGGGCGGCTGCGGCGGCTGCTGGGGCGCGCCGGCGGGCGGGGGCACGGGCGGGCTGACCATGGTGGGCGGCGGGGCCTGCGGGGCGGCGCCCGGGGGCGGGCCCTGCGGCGGCTGCGGGGCGCCGAAGCCGCCCCGGGGGTCCTGAGGTGCGCCGAAGCCGCCGCCCGGCGGTCCCTGCGGTGGCTGGGGGGCTGCGGCGGCTGTGACATCAGCTTTCCTCTTTACGCGCGACCGGGGCTTCCTGCACCGCATGAATCCCGCCAGTGTGCGGCAGGCGAGCGGGTGTTCTTTGTACCACCCGGCGCGGACACCCCAAGGGCCGATCCCGGATGTATCCACCACCTGAGACCGGCCCGTGACGAGACTGTTGCGCCTGACGGCGCCTTACGGCCTCAGGCGTCCTCGGCGAGTTCGAGCCAGCGCATCTCCAGCTCGTCGCGCTCGTCGGCCAGTTCCCGCAGCTCGGCGTCGAGCTTGGCCACGGCCTCGAAGTCGGTCGCCTGCTCGGCGATCCTCGCGTGGAGCTTGGCCTCCTGCTCGCTGATGCGGTCCAGGCGGCGCTCGATCTTCTGGAGCTCCTTCTTCGCCGCGCGGGCGTCGGCGGCGGGCTTGGCCTTGACGGCGGCGGGCGCGGCAGGGGCGGCCGGCGCGGCGGCCTCGATGACGCGCTGGCGGCGCTCCAGGTACTCGTCGAGGCCGCGCGGCAGCATCCGCAGCGCCCGGTCGCCGAGCAGCGCGTAGACGCGGTCCGTGGTGCGCTCGACGAAGTACCGGTCGTGGCTGATGACGACCATCGAGCCGGGCCAGCCGTCGAGGAGGTCCTCGAGCTGGGTGAGGGTCTCGATGTCGAGGTCGTTGGTGGGCTCGTCGAGGAAGAGGACGTTGGGCTCGTCCATCAGCAGGCGCAGGATCTGCAGGCGGCGGCGCTCACCGCCGGAGAGGTCGCCGACGGGCGTCCACTGCTTCTCCTTGGTGAAGCCGAACTTCTCGCAGAGCTGTCCGGCGGTCATCTCCCGGCCCTTGCCGAGGTCGACGCGGTCGCGGATCTGCTGGACGGCCTCCAGGACGCGCTTGGCCGGGTCGAGTTCGGCGACCTCCTGGGAGAGGTAGGCGAGCTTCACGGTCTTGCCGACGACGACCTTGCCGGCCGCCGGCTGCTTCTCGCCCTCGGTGCGGGCGGCCTCGGCGAGGGTGCGCAGCAGCGAGGTCTTGCCGGCGCCGTTGACGCCGACGAGGCCGACGCGGTCGCCGGGGCCCAGCTGCCAGGTGAGGTGCTCGATGAGCGACTTGGGGCCGGCCTGGACGGTGACGTCCTCCAGGTCGAAGACGGTCCTGCCGAGCCGGGAGCTGGCGAACTTCATCAGCTCGGAGGTGTCGCGCGGCGGCGGCACGTCGGCGATGAGCTCGTTGGCGGCCTCGATGCGGAAGCGGGGCTTGCTGGTGCGGGCGGGGGCGCCGCGGCGCAGCCAGGCGAGCTCCTTGCGCATCAGGTTCTGCCGCTTGGTCTCCTCGGTGGCGGCGATCCGCTCCCGCTCGGCGCGGGCGAAGACGTAGTCGCTGTAGCCGCCCTCGTACTCGTGGACGGCGCCGCGCTGGACGTCCCACATGCGGGTGCAGACCTGGTCGAGGAACCAGCGGTCGTGGGTGACGCACACCAGTGCCGAGCGGCGGGCCTGGAGGTGGCCGGCCAGCCAGGAGATGCCCTCGACGTCGAGGTGGTTGGTGGGCTCGTCCAGGACGATGAGGTCCTGCTCGGAGATGAGCAGCTTGGCCAGCGCGATGCGGCGGCGCTCGCCGCCGGAGAGCGGGCCGATGACGGTGTCGAGGCCCTGCGGGAAGGCGGGCAGGTCGAGGCCGCCGAACAGGCCGGTGAGCACGTCGCGGATCTTGGCGTTGCCGGCCCACTCGTGGTCGGCCATGTCCCCGAGGACCTCGTGCCGCACGGTCGCGGCCGGGTCGAGGGAGTCGTGCTGGGTGAGGACGCCCATGCGCACGTGACCGGCGTGGGTGACGCGGCCCTTGTCGGCGTCCTCCAGCTTGGCGAGGATGCGGATGAGCGTGGTCTTGCCGTCACCGTTGCGGCCGACGACGCCGATCCGGTCGCCCTCGTTCACCCCGAGGGAGATGCCGTCGAGCAGCGCACGCGTGCCGTACACCTTGTCGACGGCTTCCAGATTGACCAGGTTGGCTGCCATGCCGCTGCCGCTCCTTGTTCGATGGGACTGCCTCCAGGATCCCACGGTCGGCCGGAGCCCCCGACCGGGCCCGGGACGGCGCCGTTCACGGCACTCGGCCCGGTCCGCCGCAGAGCAAGATCGCTGGTAGATTCCCCCGGTCCGCGCCAGTATCCGCGCATTTCCGTCCGGCCAGAAAGACATCGCGTGAGCCTTATATCGGAGGCCGTTCCTCAGGCCGGTTCGGCTCCACGTCCCCGGATGGCGGCCTCGCGGACACGGCTGGAATCGCTCACCGGTCTGCGGTGGTTCGCGGCGCTCCTCATATTCTGTTACCACTTTTCGTACGAGCAGTACGGCGCCGGTACCGCGAAGCATCTGCGCGCGCTGAAGGACGCCACCTTCGCCGGCCCCTCGGCGGTCTCCTTCTTCTTCATTCTCTCGGGCTTCGTGCTCGCCTGGTCGGCACGGCCCGGCGACCCGGTCCCCGGATTCTGGCGGCGGCGTTTCGCCCGTATCTACCCCAGCCACCTGGTGACCTTCGGCATCGCGGCGCTGATGCTGGTCTGGATGGGGAAGAGGCTCGAGACCGGCCTGGCGCTGAGCAATCTCACCCTGACCCAGTCCTGGGTGCCCAACGACGAGGACCGGTGGTTCGCCTACAACGGCGTCTCATGGTCGCTCGGCTGCGAGTTCTTCTTCTACCTCTGCTTCCCGCTGCTGATCTCGGCGATGCGCCGGCTGCCGCTCGCGGGCCTGTGGGCCGTGGTCGGCCTCGGGAACCTCTTCGTCCTGCTGCATCCCCTCACCACGGGCTTCTTCCTGCGGACGGCGGGCTGGGAGGAGAAGTTCACGCTGTACATGTTCCCGCCCGTGCGGCTGGCCGAATTCGTCATCGGTATCGCACTCGCCCTGCTCGTGAAGAAGGGCGCCTGGCGCGGCCCGGGCCTGGTGGCGAGTGTCGCGCTGTCCGTGGGAGCCGTCCTCGCCCTGGCACATCTCATGCCGGAAAAATTCCACTGGGTCGCGGTCACGGTGGTTCCCTTCACCCTCACCGTCGCGGCGGCCGCGCGCGCGGACGTACGGGGCGAGGAATCCCCGTTCCGGAACCGGTTCGTGGTGTACCTCGGCGAGGTTTCCTTCGCCTTCTATCTCCTGCACGAAATGGTCATTTTCAGCACGAGCCATTTCCTGAGGCTGCACCACGTCACGGTTCCGCTGGCCGTGCACGCCACCCTGGTCATGGCGATCTCACTGGGCGGTGCCGTTCTTCTCCACGAGTACGTGGAGAAGCCGTGCGTGAAGTGGCTGGGTCCCCGGGCGGAACGGATCCGTCGCTCAGGCCGATGAGCGGGCGGTCCCGCACACCGTCGCCCCCGGCACCGGGCCGGAGGTGACGCGGACCGCGCGGCACGTCCCGGAGGACCGCAGCGCGTCGGCCACCTTCTCGGCCTCCGCCTCCCCGGCGGTCAGGAACGCCGTCGTCGGGCCGGAGCCCGACACCATGGCGGCCAGCGCCCCGGCCTCCTCGCCCGCCGCCAGCGTCGCGGCGAGCGACGGGCGCAGGGAGACGGCGGCCGGCTGGAGGTCGTTGCTCACGGCGGCGGCCAGCGCCGTCGCGTCGCCGGTGCGCAGGGCGGCCAGCAGGGCGGCCGACGGCTCCGGGTCGGGTACGGGCGTGGTGCCGCGCAGCCGGTCGCATTCGGCGTAGACGGCGGGCGTGGACAGGCCGCCGTCGGCGACGGCGAACACCCAGGAGAAGGTGCCGCCCGTCTCCAGCGGCGTCAGCAGCTCGCCCCGGCCGCGGCCGAGGGCCGCGCCGCCGACGAGGCTGAAGGGCACGTCGCTGCCGAGCTCCGCGCAGATCTCCAGGAGCTCCTCGCGGGAGGCGCCGGTGCCCCACAGGGCGTCGCAGGCGAGGAGGGCGCCCGCGCCGTCCGCGCTGCCGCCGGCCATGCCGCCCGCGACGGGGATGTCCTTGTCGATGTGGATGTGGACGTTCGCCTCGCGGCCGTGGCGGGCCGCGAGGGCGAGGGCCGCGCGGGCGGCCAGGTTGGTGCGGTCCAGGGGGACCTGGGCGGCGTCCGCGCCGGAGCAGGTGACGCGCAGCTCGTCGGCGGGGCGGACGGTGACCTCGTCGTACAGGCCGACGGCCAGGAAGACGTTGGCCAGGTCGTGGAAGCCGTCGGTGCGGAGAGGGCCGACGGCGAGCTGGACGTTGACCTTCGCGGGGACGCGGACGGTGACGGACGCGGTCACAGCGCGGCGCCCTTCTTCTCGGCGATGGCGGCGAACTCGTGCACGGTCAGCGCCTCGCCGCGGGCCTGCGGGGAGATCCCGGCGGCGACCAGCGCGGCCTCGGCCGCGGCGGCCGAGCCCGCCCAGCCCGCCAGCGCGGCGCGCAGCGTCTTGCGGCGCTGGGCGAAGGCGGCGTCGACGACGGCGAAGACCTCGGCCTTGGTGGCCGTCGTGTCGATGGGCTCGGTGCGCCGGACCAGCGAGACGAGGCCGGAGTCGACGTTGGGCGCCGGCCAGAAGACGTTGCGGCCGATGGCGCCGGCCCGCTTGACCTCGGCGTACCAGTTGGCCTTGACCGAGGGGACGCCGTAGACCTTGTTGCCCGGCTTGGCGGCGAGCCGGTCGGCGACCTCGGCCTGGACCATGACGAGGGTGCGCTCGATGCTGGGGAAGCGGTCCAGCATGTGCAGCAGCACGGGCACGGCGACGTTGTAGGGCAGGTTGGCCACGAGGGCGGTGGGCGCCGGGCCGGGCAGCTCCTGCACCTGCATGGCGTCGCTGTGGACGAGCGCGAAGCGGTCGGCGCGCTCGGGCAGCCGCTTGGCGATCGTCCCGGGCAGCGCGGCGGCCAGCACGTCGTCGATCTCGACCGCCGTGACGCGGTCGGCCGCCTCCAGCAGGGCGAGGGTCAGCGACCCGAGCCCCGGTCCGACCTCGACGACGACGTCGTCGGGCCGCACCTCGGCGGTCCGGACGATGCGCCGGACCGTATTGGCGTCGATCACGAAGTTCTGGCCGCGCTGCTTGGTGGGGCGCACCCCGAGGGCGGCGGCCAGTTCGCGGATGTCGGCCGGGCCGAGCAGGGCGCCGGACTCGCCGGACTCGTCTGTGCTGGGGCTGGAGCTCACCCGTGAAGTTTACGGCCGCACACGGGCCAGGGACTCGCCCCCCGGCTGACGTACAGCTTCTTGGCCCGCATGGTCTGCTCCTCGGCCGGGGCGTCCTGGGGGCGGCCGTCGCCGCCGAGGGACTGCCAGGTGTGGGTGTCGAACTGGTACAGCCCGCCGTAGGTGCCGGACGGGTCGACGGCGTCGGGCCGTCCGCCCGCCTCGCACTGCGCGAGCCCGTTCCAGTTGAGCCCCTCCGCGCCCTGCACGGTGGTGGGCCGGGCCTTGGTGCCTACCTTGACGATCTCGACGCGGGGCCGGCGGACGACCTCGGAGCGGATCTTCTTGGGCTTCTGCTTGACGCCGTTGACGGTCCGCAGGGAGTACGTGACGCGCTCGACGCCCTTCTCGCCGCGCTGGGCGACGACCTCGGTGCCCTTGTAGAGCGAGGGGTCCTCGCGGCGCTCGGTGGAGAAGTCGATGGGCTCCTCCTTGACCTCCTCGTCGGCGGAGATCCGCATGACGGAGATCGTCTGGCCCTCGCGGGGGAAGCTCTCGGGGTCGACGGAGGTGGTGTCCTCGCCGCGCAGGCCGATGCCGGCCTGTTCGATGGCCTCGCGGACGGTCGCGGCGTTGGTGCGGACGGTGCGTTCGCGGCCGTCGGCCATGAAGGTGACGGTGCGCTCGGTGCGGACGTCCAGGTCCAGGCCCTTGCGGCCGATGGGCGCGGAGCGGGAGGCGGACAGGTAGGCGCCCTCGGCCCGGACGCCGAGCTGGCGCAGGGCGCCGTCGACGGTGCGGGCGGTGGTCCACACCTGGCGGCGCTCCCCGTCGAGGGTGAGGGAGACGGGCCGTCCGTAGCGGACGATGACGCGGTCGCCGGAGGCCAGGTCGTGGTGGCGGCCGGGGGCGACGATGTCGTGCTCGCCGACGGCCATGCCCTCGTCGGCCAGCAGCTCCTCGACGTCGCCGGCGAAGGTGTGGAGGGTGCGGGGCCTGCCGTCGACGCTGAGCTGGACGGCTTTGTCGCCGGCGATGAAGGCCGACGTCCCGCCGGCCAGGAACGCCACGACGAGCGCCTGCGGCAGCAGCCGCCGCAGCGGCTCGGCGCCCCGCTCGCGGGGTGCCGCACGGCTCCCGGACCGCTCGCCCGCCCCGGCCCCGGGCCGGGGGGCGGCGCTCCGCGCCGAACGCTTGCGTCCGCCGTTCGCGGCCGCCGCCGCCCGCCGCGAGGCGGCCCGGCCACCGGGGGCGGGCACGACGGCGCCACCGGGGTCGGCGTCGGCGCCGAGCCCGGTCACGGGCGGGCCCGTCACGGGGAGGCTGTCGGCCACGGCGGCCCAGGCGGGGGCGTGGGGCCCATAGGTCTCGGGGGCGCCGTGGGGCCCGGGGGCGCCTGGCCCCCCGTAACCCCCCGGAGGGGCGATCGCCTGCCGGGGCAGCTGCGCCTGCCCGAAGGGCTCGTACGGCTCGTACGGCTCATAGGGGTCGTAGCCCTCGTGGGCGCCGTGGCCGTGGCCCCCGTACGCCGCGCCGTACCGCTCGGGCGGGCCCGACGGACCGTGGGCACCCTGCTCCCCGTGCGGCCGGTACGGCTCGTACGCCCCGAGCGGCTCGAGGTCCCCGTACGGCTCGTACGGCGGCGGCGCGTACGGCTCGGGCGGCGGCCCGTACGGCTCGCGGGGCGCGTACGGGTCGTACGACGGGGTTCCCGTCGCGGCGCGGGGTGCAGCGTGGGGGCTGCCCGGTGCATGACTCACGACACTCCACAGGTCCGGCTAGGCCCGGGACTGTAGCGGAGCCACCATCACCCACCAAAGTCGTATCGTCACACGGTGTCGCGCATATCGGTGTCAGTATCCGAAGACGCGTGCGGTATTGGCCGCTACGGCCGTGGCCAGGGCGTCCTCGGCGATGTCCTTCACTTCGGCCATCGCGCGCAATGTGACCGGAATGAGGTAGGGCGCGTTGGGCCGTCCGCGATACGGGGCCGGGGTCAGGAAGGGCGCGTCGGTCTCGACGAGGATCAGGTCGAGGGGGGCGACGGCCAGGGCGTCGCGCAGGTGCTGGGCGTTCTTGAAGGTGACGTTGCCGGCGAAGGACATGTAGTAGCCCGCCTCGGCGCAGACCTTCGCCATGGCGGCGTCGCCGGAGTAGCAGTGGAAGACCACCCGCTCGGGAGCGCCCTCCTCGGCGAGGACGCGCAGCACGTCGTCGTGGGCCTCGCGGTCGTGGATGACCAGGGCCTTGCCCTGCCGCTTGGCGATCTCGATATGGCGCCGGAAGGAGTACTCCTGGGCGGCCATTCCCTCGGGTCCGGTACGGAAGTAGTCCAGTCCCGTCTCCCCCACGCCGCGTACCTGGGGCAGGGCGGCGAGCCGGTCGATCTCCTCCAGCGCGGCGTCCAGGGCGGGCATGCCGCCGGGTTCGCGGGCACCCTGGCGGGACCAGCCGTCGGGGTCGCCGTGGACGATGCGGGGCGCCTCGTTGGGGTGGAGGGCCACCGTGGCCCAGACGGCCTCGTGGGCGGCGGCGGTCTCCGCGGCCCAGCGCGACCCGGCCAGGTCGCAGCCCACCTGGATCACCGTGGTGACCCCGACGGAAGCGGCCTTGGCCAGCGCCTCCTCGACCGTGCCCCCTTGCATGTCGAGGTGGGTGTGGGAGTCGGCGACGGGCACGGCCAACGGTGCCGGGAGCGGCGGGGGGACGTCCTTGGTGTCGTTCTTCCGCTCGCCGCTGACCGGTCCGTTGTTCGATGCCATGGCCGTGATTCTAGAGATCGCGTGATCCTAGAGATCGCGCGCGGCCGGGGTCACTTCCGGTGGAAGGGCCGCAGCAGGTCGGAGAGATGCCAGTGGTGACCCTCGCGGGGCTCGTGGTCGCCGCCGTCGTGCAGCGGTCCGGCGGCCGCCTGGAGGGTCGCCGGGACGGCCGTGCGCTCGTGGAGATGCAGGGCGTCGGCGACCACGGACACCTGCCCGGACCGCATGATGCGCACCGTGTGCGCGCCGCAGTTGACGCAGGTCGGGCGGGTGAGCGGCGACGGCACGCGCCGGTCGTCCGCGTAGTAGGTGACGAAGGGCAGGCCCTTCGCGTCCACGTGGTGCCTTATCTCGTACGACTGCTCCCAGCCGCTCCCGCATCGCATGCATACGAAGGAGTACGACTCGTGGGCCGGCTCGAACGCGGCGGCGGTCTGCTCCGTCGCCGTGCGGGTCGCGCGCTGGGCTCCGTTCGAAGCTCCTGCGGTCTCGCTCATGGCAGCTCCTCTTGTCCGCTGGACAAGTCTCTCCGGGACCGGACGTCCCACCACCAGGGAACGCCCATACCGGCGATGGCGCAGCAGCCTGACCCACGAATTGGGACAAACTTGGCGGCTCCATGCCCGAAAGCGTTGGCTGCCATGCCAGGGCTTTGCTTTTCAGGTTAGCCCTTTACCTTACTGTCAATCCCGCTGTGCGGCATTTTTTGCCGCTACGACCGCATCGAACACATCGCGCTTGGGTAGGCCTGTCTCCGCCGCCACGGCCGCGATCGCCTCCTTGCGGCGTTCGCCCGCCTCCTCCCGGACGCGTACACGCCGGACGAGCTCGGCGGCGTCCACTTCCTCGGGCCTGTCGGGGGCCCCTTCGACGACGATCGTGATCTCGCCCCGGACGCCCTCGGCCGCCCAGGCCGCCAGCTCGGCCAAGGGGCCGCGCCTGACCTCCTCGTAGGTCTTCGTCAGCTCCCGGCACACGGCGGCGCGGCGGTCCGCGCCGAAGACCTCGGCCATCGCGGCGAGCGTGTCGTCGAGGCGGTGCGGGGCCTCGAAGTAGACGAGCGTGCGGCGCTCGCCGGCCACCTCGCGCAGCCGGCTCAGCCGCTCGCCCGTCTTGCGGGGCGGGAAGCCCTCGAAGCAGAAGCGGTCCACGGGCAGGCCCGAGACCGCCAGCGCGGTGAGGACCGCCGAGGGGCCCGGCACGGCCGTGACCTTGACGTCCTTCTCCACGGCGGCCGCGACGAGCCGGTAGCCGGGGTCGGAGACGGACGGCATCCCCGCGTCGGTGACCAGCAGCACCCGTGCCCCGCCCACAAGGGCCTCGACCAGATCGGGGGTCCGGGCGGACTCGTTGACCTCGTTGTAGGAGACCACCCGGCCGGTGGTCCGCACCCCCAGCGCCTGGGTCAGCCGGCGCAGCCGGCGGGTGTCCTCGGCGGCGATCACCTCGGCGGCGGCGAGCTCGGCGGCCAGCCGCGGGGGCGCGTCGGCGACGTCGCCGATGGGGGTTCCTGCGAGTACGAGAGTTCCAGTCACGCTCCCATCCTCGCAGCTCGCCGGGGCCCGGGCCTCAGCCCCGGACGGCCCGCACGATCTTGATCTCCCGCTCCGGGAGCACCGCCAGGAACCGCGGCAGCGGAATCCCGCCCCTGTCGCGGCTGATCTGCAGCAGCGTGCCGTCCGCCCGCGCCGGGCCCGGCCGGAGCGACGCCGCGTTGGGGCGGGCCGAGTTGCGCCACCGGTGCCGGGCGCCGTCGCAGACGGCCTTGCTGCCGCCGATGCCCTCGGTATGGGCGTGCTGCAGGACGTTGCTGGCGACGTAGACGGTGCCGGTGTGCTCGACGACCTTGCAGCGGTAGGTGCCCGTCATGGTGAGGGTGCCGTCGGGGGCGAGGGTGGCGGTGGGGTCGATGGTCATGGCGCCCGTGGACCGGGGGGCGGGCGCGGCGGCCACGGGGGCGGCCGCGGCCAGGCCGGTGAGGACTCCCGCCGCGATGGCGTTGTGGATGATGCGGATGCGCATGGGCCAGGGATACCGGAACCATTTGCTCCGGTGTCCGCACCTCACCCGCGCGGCGGCGCGTCACGACGGCCCGTAGGGGTCGTACCGTCCGTCAGCCCGCGTGGAGCATCAGCCCGATGCCGACGACCATCAGCCCCGCCGCCGCGATCCTCGGCGCCCCGAACCGCTCCTTCATCACAACTGTGCCGATCGCCGCGCCCACGATGATCGACGACTCGCGCAGCGCCGCGACCGGGGCGAGGGGCGCCCGGGTCTGCGCCCACAGCACCAGCCCGTAGGCGAAGACGGACAGCAGTCCGCCGAGCAGCCCGCGCGCGGCGAAGGGACGGATCTGGTCGAGGAGGGCGCCGCGCCGGGCGGCCACCGCCCAGGCGGGGATCACCAGCCCCTCCAGGATCATCAGCCAGGAGATGTAGCCGAGCGAGGAGCCGGCGGCCCGTACGCCCAGGCCGTCGACGACCGTGTACGAGGCGATGGCGAGCCCGGTGGCGACGGCCGCCCCGATCGCCGCCCACCGGGGCCGGGTGCCCGAGCCCCGGATGCCCCACAGGGCGAGACCGGTCAGCCCGGCCGAGGCGACGGCGACACCGGCGAGCTGGCGGCCGCCCGCGACCTCGTGGGCGAAGAGCGCCGCGAGACCGGTGACCGCCAGCGGGGCGGTACCCCGGGCGATCGGGTACATCTGACCGAAGTCGCCGAGGGTGAACGACCGCATGAGCAAGGCCTGGTAGACGGTGTGGAGGACGGCCGAGGCGAGCAGGTACGGCCAGGCCCCGGCGGCGGGCGTCGGTACGAACGGCAGCAGCGCCGCCCCGCAGAGCGCCCCGCCGCCGCCCACGAGGGTGAAGGCGAGGAGCTGGTCCCTGATGCCGTGGGCGATGGCGTTCCAACTGGCGTGGGTGACGGCGGCGACGAGGACGGCGACGGCGACGAGCGGCGTCACGTGCCACCACCCCCGGCCCGGCGATCGGGTATGCGGCACGGAATGCTCATGACGCCCGACGCTAGCGGCGCCGCCCGGGCCGGGCGATGTCGTTTCCGTCACCCGAACCGTGTGACGTCACCCCGCGCGCAGCACGGCCGCGACGACCGGGCCGGCCGAGTCGCCGCCGTGGCCGCCCTGCGGGACGACGGCGGCCGCCGCCACGTCGTCGCGGTACGCGGCGAACCAGCCGTTGGGCGCGGTCTGTCCGTCGACCTCCGCCGAGCCCGTCTTGGCGCCGATCTCGCCGCCGAGGCCGGCCATCGCCCTGGCGCCCGTACCGGAGACGGCGGTGAGCCGCATCATCGAGCGCAGGTCGCGGGCGGCGCCGGGGGCCAGCGGGCGGGCGGCGCGGGCGAGTTGCCGGCCGTCCAGGGACGGGTCGACGAAGTAGGGCTGGTGGAACGATCCCTCGCGGACGGTCGCCGCTATGGACGCCATGTTGAGGGGGCTCATCTGCACCCGGCCCTGGCCGATGAGGGCCGCGGCCCGACCGGCGCCGCTGTCGGTGGGCACCCGGCCGTCGAACGTCGGGACGCCGGCCTTCCAGTCCAGCCCGATCCCGAAGACGTCGCGGGCCTCGTCGGCGAGGGCGCTGTCGGAGAGCTGCCCGGCGAAGGAGATGAAGGCGGTGTTGCAGGAGGCGGCGAAGTCCTGGGCGAAGGTGGCCCGGGGGTTCTCGCTGTTCTCGACGTTGTGGAAGGTCATGCCGTAGGTGGCGTTCTTCGGGCACGGCAGGGACTTGGCGGGCGCGGCCTTGCCCTGTTCCAGCAGCAGCGCGGACGTCACGATCTTCATCGTGGAGCCGGGCGCCGTCGTACCGCCCAGGGCGGCGTTGAAGCCGCCCTTCTTGGAGTTGGCGACGGCGAGGATCTCGCCGGTGCTCGCCTTGACGGCCACGACGGAGGCGTCGTTGTACTTGTTCACCGCGGCCTCGGCGGCGCGCTGGACGCCCGCGTCGATGGTGGTGCGCAGCTTGCCGGGCTTGCCCTCGGAGACGACGTGGAGGTTCTTGGGCGCGGTGCCCGCGGGTCCTTCGAGCCGGACGGCGACGGCGGGCTCGCCGCCCGCCTTCTCGCCGTACTTCTTGCGGAGGTCGGGCAGGACGGACGCCAGCGACGGGTGGTCCTTGGGGTCCAGCTCGGCGCCGCCCCGGTCCACGGCGACGACCTTGGACTCCTCGGTGGCGCCGGTGCGCAGCGTCCGGCCGGCGGTGAGCTCGGGGTGGACGACGGCCGGCCGCCAGCCGACCTTGGCCCGGCCGCCCTCGGCGGCGGCGCGGACGACGTCGAGCGAGGAGTCGTAGGTCCAGGTGGTGTGCTGCTTGCCGTGGACGACCTCGGCGCTGACGGAGAAGGGCACCTTCGTGCCGACGGCCGTGCCCTGCTTGAACGTCACCTTCTCGACGTGCGCGGTGTCGCGGTAGGCGGTCAGGGCGGTGGTCGCCGCCTGGACGTCGTCGGTGAGGCCGGCGGCCTTGCCGGTGTCGCCGGCCGCCCACGCGGCGAGGAAGTCGCGCGCGGTCTTCTCGGTCTCGCCGGATGTCGGCGGCCCGGTCCGGGCCGGTGCGGCTTCGGCCCGCAGGCCGCCCGCGCCGTCGCCCGTGACGGCGTCGACGAGGTTGTAGGCCCCCAGCCCGGCCGCGCCCACCACGGTCACGGTGGCGACACCTATCGCGATCTTCGCTCCAGTGCGCATGTTCCCCTGCCCCCTCCTGGTTTTAATCACCTGATTAAAACCTCGGACGGCACTCTACGGGATGAGGGTGACGCACGGTGTGAAACGACCGGAAACAGCCGCTTGGAACCGACGGGCCGTCAAACGGCCCTCGTTCAGATCCAGGTGTCGAACCACATCCGGTTGCGCCAGGCGTCCATGGGGATGGCCTGGCCGGTGTAGATCGGGAAGAAGTAGACGAAGTTCCAGGCGATGAGCAGGACGAGCACGCCCGCGCCGACGGCGCCCAGCGCGCGGCGCCGTTCGGGGGCTCCGGGCGGGCCGAGGATCGCCCCGACCATCATGGCCACCGCGAGGCAGAGGAAGGGCACGAAGACGACCGCGTAGAAGACGAAGATCGTTCGTTCCTGCCACATGAACCAGGGGAGATATCCGGCCATGACCCCGCACAGCACCGCGCCCGCCCGCCAGTCGCGGCGCAGCGCCCACCGGTAGAGCAGATAGACGACCGCGAAGCAGCCCGCCCACCACAGCAGCGGGGTGCCCAGCGCGAGGACCTCGCGGGCGCACTTGTCGGCCGTGTCGATGGGGCAGCCGGCGTTGCCGGGCTTGGGGGACTCGTAGAAGTACGAGACCGGCCGGGACTGGACCAGCCAGCTCCAGGGGTTGGACTGGTAGGTGTGCGGCGAGGAGAGGGTGGTGTTGAAGTCCCACACCTGCCGCTCGTAGTGCCACAGGCTGCGCAGCGGGTTGAGGACGCCGGCGAGGAAGCCGTCCGGGCTTTGGCCGCCCTCGGTCTCGGCCCAGTGCCGGTTGTAGCCGCTGTGCTGCCAGCCCGCGGTCTTGTCGTACGTGCCGCTGTGGGTGAACCAGCCCGTCCAGGAGGCGACGTACACGCCGACCGCGACCGGCACGGTCGAGGCGAACGCCCAGGGCACGTCGCGCCGCAGCGTGGACAGCCAGGGCCGCCGGGCGCCGGCGAGGCGTCGGGAGCCGACGTCCCACAGCACGATCATCAGGCCGAACGCGGCGAGGTAGATGCCGCCGTTCCATTTGGTGGCGAAGGCCAGCCCGAGGAACACCCCGGCGGCCAGCCGCCAGGGCCGCCACCCCAGCCGCAGCCGGTCGCCGACCCCGGCGTCGGGCAGGGGCGTGCCGTCCTCCCGCTCCGGCAGTGCGGCGGCGAGCCGGGCCCGCGCCCTGTCGCGGTCGACGAGCACGCAGCCGAAGGCGGCGAGGACGAAGAACATCAGCACGGTGTCGAGCAGCGCCGTGCGGCTCATGACGAAGTGCAGCCCGTCGACGGCGAGCAGCGCCCCGGCCAGGCACCCCAGGAACGTCGACCGGAACAGCCGCCGCCCGATGCGGCACAGCATCAGCACCGACAGGGTGCCGAGCACGGCGACCATGAACCGCCAGCCGAAGGGGTTCAGCCCGAACATCCACTCGCCGAGGGCGATGACCCACTTGCCGACGGGCGGGTGGACGACGTACCCGGGGGCGTCGGGGACGGCGGCGTGCCCGGCGACGATCTGGTCGTTGACGTCCTTGACGCTGTTCCAGTCGACCTCGTAGCCCCGCTTCAGCAGGGCCCAGGCGTCCTTGGCGTAGTACGTCTCGTCGAATATGACGGCGTTCGGGGAACCCAGATTCCAGAACCGCAGCAGCCCCGCGAACAGCGCCACGACCAGCGGCCCGGCCCACCCCATGGACCGCGCGAGCACCCGCGCCGCCCCCGGCCCGGCCCCCATCGCCTCCCACACCCGCGTCCCGGGCTCGGGAAACGCGGGCACGAGCCGCTCCCGCACATCCGGCCGCACCACACCCCCCGGATACCCGAACCGACGGAGTCTGCGCTGCCAGGGAAGCGGCTGCTCGTCCGTGGTCAGGCCCTGCCGGGAATGCGTCGCGGTGTCACTGGTCACCGCGCCATCGTAGGGAACGGACCTGTGAGGACGCGGGGGGCGCGTCGCGGACGGCCCTGCCGGAGCCCGCTAGGGCGCCGCGTGCGCCTCGCGCTGGTGGACGCCCATGCGGGTGGCGGCGTCCCGCATTCCGCCGGTGTCCTCCCGCCTCTCCGCCTCGCGCCGGTCGGCTTTGAGGTACGCGCACTGGGCGCACGGCAGCGCGACCCTCAGCTCGTGACATGCCCGGCCGAGGTCCCGCATGTGCAGCACAGCCGACCGCAGCCCGTCCCCGGGTCCCTCCGCGAGCACCCGCCGCGCCGCGTCGACCACCGACCGCGCCCCTTCCCCGTCCGGCGCCGTCGGCGGCATACATCCGGCGTGCGCCTCCGCGGCGGGCAGCAGTTCCTCGAGGAACCCGCGCAGGCACGAGGTGGTCTCCTGTACGTCCTCGTGCCGGGGCAGGGCGGCGGGGCGCGCGATCGCGCGGCGGATGGCGTCGGCGACGTACCGCGACATCGCAGTCGCGGTGTCCTCGGTTTTCAAGCCGCTGTTGATCGTGTCCACGGTCAGGGCTCCCTCGCAGAGATCGTCCGGTACGCAGAGGTAACACCGCTGACGGACCCCGCCGGTACCGTGGAAGCGAGGCGTGAACGTGAAAGCCATGAAAGCCGGCAGGAGTTGAGGCATGGCGAGCAACCCACGCACCCCGAACAAAGCCCTGGCCGCCCTGCTCGACCAGGCAAGGTGGTCACGCGGCCAGTTCGCGACGGCGGTGAACCGGACCGGCGCCGAGGCCGGACTGAGCCTGCGCTACGACCAGTCGGCCGTCTCGCACTGGCTGTCCGGGACGACGCCCCGGCGGGACGTTCGGCCCGTCGTCCTCGAAGCCCTCGCCCGCCGTCTGAAGCGACCGGTCACACACGCCGAGGCCGGGCTGCCCGCCCCGGACGGGCACGACGGCACGGGCACCCTGGAAGAGCTGATCGACGTCGGCAGGGCCGACATGGACCCGTCCCGCCGGGGCGTGCTCACGGCAGGCGTCTACTCGGCCGCGCTCGCGGTCCCGCTCTTCCCCGACCTCGCCGGAGGCGATCTCGAACATTCCCGCGACACCGGCCGCACCGTACGTATCGGCACGGGCGAGGTCGCCACGGTCCGCACCATGACCGAGAAGATCGCCGACATCCTCGACGAACTCGGCGGCGGCCACGCCCGCCCCATGGCGGCCGCCTTCCTGGTCAACACCGTCGCCCCGTACCTGAAGGCCTCGGCCCCGGAGAGCGTCCGCAAGGACATGCTGTCGGCCGCGTCCGACCTCGTCTATCTGACCGGCTGGATGGCGATGTACGAGCGCGAGCACGGCCTCGGGCAGCGCTACTACACGAAGGCCCTCAAGCTCGCCGGCGCGGCGGAGGACCACATCACGTACTGCCGCACCCTGCGCGGCATGAGCCTCCAGGCGTCGAACCTCGGCCACGGCGCCAAGGCCCTGGAGCTCGCCGACGCCGCCGCCGAGGCTTCACCGAAGGCCGGCCCGCGCCTTCGGGCCTTCCTCGCGGGGCAGCAGGCCCACGCCGCGTCGATGACGGGCGACCGTCACACCGCGTTCGCGCGGCTGCGCGAGACGGAGACCGCACTGTCGAAGGCGGACTCCCGGCGGGAGGCCATCGGCGGGTACGACGCGAGCGCGTACCACTTCCACGTGTCGCACGTGCTCTACGAGTTCAAGGACCTGGAGGGATCGGTCCGCGCCATGCGGGACTGTCTCAAGGTCCAGCCCCGCCGGGAACGACAGGGCCGCGTGCACTCCAACGCCCTCCTGGCACAGCGCCAGTTCGAGCTCGGCCACCTGGAGGCGGCGTGCGCCACGTGGCACGCCTTCCTCGACGACTACGTCCAGCTCTCGACGGCACGCGGCGACGAGCACTTCGCCACGATGCGGCGCCGGATCCGCCCGTACGAGCGGACGCGCGCGGTGCGGGAGCTCACGGAACGGGCCCGCGAGATCGCTCGTGCCAAGGCATGAGCCGCGTAAGGCAGCGGAACCCCATAGCGGAGCCACCCACCCGTTGAGATTTGCGCTGGCTCCGCCCGTCCCCCTCACGGCCGGAAACCCACCTGGGCCGCCGGTAGCGCGGAGCGGGAGAGGAAGGTGGGCGGGAGGGGGGTCGCGGAGGCGCGGTGGTAGAGGGTCATGCGGTAGATGCCCGACAGGGTGGACGAGGCGATGCCCACCAGGAGCCACAGGACGACCACTCCGCCCGCCACCGCGAGCATGACCGCGACGTCGTCCGTCTCGACAGCGAGGATCAGCGCCGCCACGCCCGCGAAGGCCACGAGAACGGTGGTCAGGAGTACCCGCGTGAACCCGGCGAGCTGGGCGCCCAGTTCCCGGCGGCCGAGGGCCAGCGAGCGGCGCAGGGTCGTGAGCAGCCCGGCGCCCTCGGCGACGAGGACCGGGAGGGCGAAGTAGGTCAGGAGCGACCAGGACAGCCCGGCCATGTCGAAGAGCCAGGAGACCCCGACCGTCGACTCGGCGGCCCGCAGCAGTACGCCGATGCTGTTGCCGAGCACGCTCCAGCAGGCGAGCGCCGGCATGCGGCGCAGCATCGCGCCCAGGGAGGCGCGGATCGTCGGGCGGGCGTCCTCCAGGAGGGCGTGCACGGAGTGGAGCAGTGCGGCGGTGAAGTAGGTGCCCACGCAGGACAGCAGGGCCAGCAGGGCGAACACCATGACCGTCTGAGATGTCGTCGGCGCCTCGTCGTTCAGCGCCCGGTCGCGGACGCCGCTCAGGGGCAGCAGCCACGCGGCCGTCACCACCGCCGCCAGCGCGGCGATGTTCATCGCCGGAAAGCACAGCAGTGCCGGCCGGCGCTTCAGCACCCCGAAGGCCGTTCTGACGATTCCGCGTTTCATGCCACCCCTTTTCAGCCAATCGAAGGCCGCATCCTTCCACGGCGGACGCAGGGCGGTGCAAGCTCAGCTTGTTCTATTACTATGCAAACAATTGGAGGTGCCAAGCCATGTCCATGTCCATGTCCACCGCACGCCGCCTACTCGTCGCCGTCCTCCCCTATCCCCTCGCCTGCGCCGCCGTCGCCTTCTTCTACCGTTCGCTCCGCGACCGGCTCCCGAATCCCATGGCCACGCACATCGGTTCCGGCAACAAGGCCGACGGGTTCGACGATCCGGGGGCGTTCCTCGCCGTCTCCCTCACCGTGTTCCTCGCCGTCGGCGTCGTGTTCGCCTTCCTGATCTGGCTGACGCGGTCGGCACCCGGGCAACAGCGCGGGGTCGCCGTGGCCGGGGCGGCATGGGCGTGGCCCTCGGGTGGATCGTCGTCGGCATCCTCCGCGCCAACGCCGACGTCGGCGCGGGCGGTGACGCGGCCGACGTCACGCTGCCCGGCTGGCAGGCAGGCCTGGCCTTCGCCGCCGGCGCCGTGTATGGCCTGCTCGGCTGGCCGGCCGCCGGCCGGGACAAGGCCCCCGCCCCCGCCACCGAGCCCGCCCCCGCCGACGCCGCGCGGCTGCCCCTCGCCGAGAGCGAGAGCGCGAGCTGGACCCGCGTCGCCGGGGGGCGCGCGCAGGTCGGTGTCGGGGCGATCACGCTGGTCAGCGCGGTGCTCATCGGGTTCGTCGCCGGCTGGCCCGCCGCGCTGATCTGCGCCGCCTTCGGCGTGCCGCTGGTCCTTCTCTGCCGGGTGCGCGTCAGCGCCGACCGGCGCGGCATCACCGTCACGCCCGCCGTACTGCCCTGGCCGCGCCTGAACGTGCCGCTGGAGCGGATCGAGGAGGCCGGCCACCGGTCCGTCGACGCCCTGCGCGACCTCGGCGGCTGGGGCTACAAGGCCCACCCCGGCGTCAGCGGTATCGTGCTGCGTTCCGGCGACGCGATCAGCGCCCGGCTCACCAACGGCAGCGAGTTCGTCGTCACCGTCGACGACGCGGCCACCGCCGCCGCGCTGCTCAATACCCTGGCCGACAGGGAGCGTTCCATCGGAGGGCGGGCCTGACATGTTGTTCCGCGTCGATCCGTCCTCCCCCGTCCCGCTCGGCGAGCAGATCGCCGGCGGGCTGCGGGGCGCCATCGCCGACGGCTCCGTACGCCCCGGCGAGCGGCTGCCGTCCGCGCGGGAGGTCGCCGCGTCCCTCGGCGTCAACATGCACACCGTGCTGCGCGGCTACCAGCAGCTCCGCGACGAGGGCCTCATCGAGCTGCGCCGAGGGCGCGGGGCCGTCGTGACGGGCGGCCCCGCCTCCGGGCGGGCCCGGCTCACCGCGCGGGCGCGGGAGCTCGTCGCCGAGTCACGCGCGCTCGGGCTCTCCGACGACGACATCGTCGACCTCGTCCGCACCGTCCTCGGATGACCGCCGCAGCGCCCGCCGCAGGCCCACGTTCCCGATCAGGATGCCGCCGTCCACCGGCAGCGTCACCCCCGTGATCCACGACGCGTCCGGCGAGGCCAGGAAGGCCACCGCCGCCGCGATGTCCTCCGGCCGCCCCACCCGCCCCAGCGGGTAGTGCTCGGCCGCCCGGTCCAGCGAGGCCTCCCGGCCCGCCCAGCCGGGCGTGCGGATCGTGCCCGGCGCCACGAGGTTGACCCGGACGCCACGGGCCGCGCAGTGGCCGGCCAGCGTCCGGGTCAGGCCGGCCAGGCCCGCCTTGGCGGCGCTGTAGGCGTGGTTGCCGAAGTCCTGCTCGCCATTGACCGAGCCGATGCTGATGACGGAGGCGCGGCCGCCCGCCGCCGACAGCAACGGCATCGCCGCCCGCACGCACCGGAAGGCACCGGTGAGGGTGATGTCCAGGTCGCGAGCCCACGCCTCGTCCGGGAAGTCCTCGACCAGCGGCGGGTCCGGGTGGAACGAGTAGGCGTTGTTGACCAGCACGTCCAGGCGCCCGTAGCGGTCGGCGGCGAAGGCCACCGCTGCCTCGACGGCCGCCCTGTCGCCGATGTCGCAGGCGAGCGCGTCGGCGGTGAGCCCGTCCGCCCGGAGGCCCGCCGCGGCCCGCGCCGCGCGCTCGCCGTCCAGGTCGGTGACGAGCACGCGCGCGCCCTCCGAGACGAAGCGGCGCGCCGTGGCCTCGCCGATGCCCCGGCCCGCGCCGGTGATCAGTACCGCGTAGCCCTCGAACCTTCCGGTCATGCGGCCAGCTTTACCCCGCCAGCGACCGCGCAACCGCCCGGACCAGCGCCTGGGCGCGCGGGTCCGCCGTGACGTTCTTCTGCATGCCGTTGGTGACATACCCGAAGGCGACGCCCGACTCGGGGTCGGCGAAGGCCAGGGAGCCGCCGCGGCCGGGGTGGCCGAAGGAGCCGGGGGCCAGCAGCGGGGACGCCGGGCCGTGGAGCATGTAGCCCAGGCCGAAGCGGGTGTTGACGACGAGGACGCGGTCCGGGCCCGCCGACTCCTCGGTGCGGGCCAGGGTCAGCGTCGCCGGGGCGAAGAGCCGGCGGCCGCCGTCGACCGGGCCGATCAGCGAGGCGTAGAAGCGGGCCAGCGCGTCGGCCGTGGCGATGCCGCCGGAGGCGGGCAGTTCGGCGGCGCGGTAGGCCGGGTCGTTCTCGTCGGCGGCGGGGGTGATGGCGCCGAAGGCGCGGCGGGTCAGCGAGTCCGGGTCGCGGTAGGCGTCGGTGACGGACGCCTTGGGGCGGACGCGCAGCCCGGCGGCGGCGGGCGCGGCGGGGGCCTCGATGTCGGCGATCCGGCCGACGCGGTGCCGCTCGGCGTCCGGCAGGCCTATCCACAGGTCCAGGCCCAGCGGCCCGGATATCTCCTCGGCCACCCACGTGCCCAGGGACCGCCCGGTCACGCGCGGGACCAGCTCGCCGAGCAGCCAGCTGTAGGTCTGGGCGTGGTAGCCGTGGTCCGTGCCGGGCTCCCAGGCGGGGGCCTGCTCGGCGAGGGCGCGCGGGCCGCTGACGCCGTCGATGGCCTCGGCGGGCGTGAGCGGGGTGTCCAGCGCGGGCAGCCCGGCGCGGTGCGCGAGCAGGTGGCGGACGAGGACCCGCTCCTTGCCGGCCGCCTTGAACTCGGGCCAGTACGTGCCCACGGGCGCGTCCAGGTCCACCTGGCCGCGCTGGTGCAGCAGGAGGAGGACGGCGGCGGCGACGCCCTTGGTGGCGGAGCGGACGATCTGGGCGGTGCCGTGCCGCCAGGGCTCGTCCCCGCCACCGGCGTCGCGCTCGTCCCCACCGTCGGCGTCGCGCGTGCCGGCCCACAGGTCGGCGACCTTCCGGCCGTCCCGGTAGACCGTCACGGCCGCGCCGCGCTCACCGCGCCGGGCGAAGTTCTCCGCGAAGGCGTCCCGGACCGGCTCGAAGCCGTCCGCCACCGCGCCCTGGACGTCCACCACTGTCTTCCGCTCCCACTGTGCCGATCACTACAAATCCATCCACCATGGTGCAACGTGCCCGGAAGTGGTCGTGGACGGGGGTCACCCTCCCATGGGTCACCTCCCCATGACCACCGAGCGCGGGTCGAAGCCGAACGGCAGCTCCAGGCGGTGGGCCCGCATGGTGTCCTCGTCGCAAAGCAGCTCCCCGGTGGGCCCGTCGGCGGCGATGACGCCGCCGCTGAGGATCACCGAGCGTTCGCACAGCTCCAGCGCGTACGGCAGGTCGTGGGTGACCATGAGCACGGTCACATCCAGCGAGCGCAGGATGTCGGCGAGCTCGCGCCGGGAGGCCGGGTCGAGGTTGGAGGAGGGCTCGTCGAGGACGAGGATCTCCGGCTCCATGGCCAGGACCGTGGCCACCGCCACCCGGCGCCGCTGCCCGAAGGACAGGTGGTGCGGGGGCCGGTCGGCGAACTCCGCCATGCCGACCCGGTCCAGGGCGGTGTGGACGCGCTCCTCCAGCGCCGCCCCGCGCAGCCCGGCGGCGGCCGGGCCGAAGGCGACGTCCTCGCGGACGGTCGGCATGAACAGCTGGTCGTCCGGGTCCTGGAAGACGATGCCGACCCTGCGCCGTACCTCGGCCAGGTTCGGCTTCGTCACCGGCAGCCCGGCGACCCGCACCGAGCCCACGCCGCCGCCGAGGATGCCGTTGAGGTGGAGGACGAGGGTGGTCTTCCCGGCGCCGTTGGGGCCGAGGAGGGCCACCCGCTCCCCGCGCCGGACGGTCAGGTCGACGCCGAAGAGGGCCTGGTGGCCGTCGGGGTAGGCGAAGGCCAGTCCGGAGACCTCGAGGGAAGGGGTCCCGGGGAAAGGGTCTCGGGGGAAAGGGTCATGTCAGGGTCCATCCCGTCAGGCAGACCGCCAGCGCGGCCAGCGGCAGCGCGGCCGCGTGCGTCCACTGCGCACGGGTCGCGGTCACGTCGTCGATCACGGGCATCACGCCCGTATACCCCCGGCTGACCATCGCCAGGTGGACGCGCTCCCCGCGCTCGTACGAGCGGATGAACAGCGCCCCGGCGGACTTGGCCAGCACCCCCCAGTGGCGCACCCCGCGCGCGGTGAAGCCGCGCGACTCCCGGGCGATGCGCATGCGCCGCATCTCGTCCGTGACCACATCGCCGTAGCGGATCATGAAGGACGCGATCTGGACGAGCAGCGGCGGCATCCGCAGCCGCTCCAGCCCCAGCAGCAGCGCCCGCAGCTCGGTCGTCGCGGCGAGGAGCACGGAGGCGGCGACGCCCAGGGTGCCCTTGGCGAGGATGTTCCAGGCGCCCCACAGCCCGGGCCCGCTGAGCGACAGCCCGAGCACATCCACCTTCTCGCCGGGCACGACGAACGGCATCAGCAGCGCGAAGGCGACGAACGGCACCTCGATCAGCAGCCGTCGCAGCAGGAAGCCGTACGGCACCCGGGCCACGCCCGCGACGGCCGCGAGCAGCAGCGCGTACAGCCCGAACGCCCACACCGCCTCGCGGGGCGTGGCGACGACGACGAGGACGAAGCAGAAGACGGCGGCGAGCTTGCAGTGCGGCGGCAGCTCGTGGACCGGTGAGCGGGCGTGGCGGTAGAGCTTGTGCGCGTGTCCGGCACCCATGTCAGACGGTCTCGGAGACGGGAGCAGCGGATTCCGTACGGCTCCTGCGGCGGCGGGCGACCACGAAGACGCCCGTGCCCACCGCGAGCGTCGCCCCGACGCCGATCACACCGGCCAGCCCGCCGGAAAGCCGGGCGTCGCCGACGTCCTTGACCTGGTAGTCCGCGAGCGGGGAGTCCTTGGCCGCGTGCTGCTCGGCCCTGGCGTCGATGCCCTTGTCGTGGGCGACCTTCTCCAGGCCGTCCGGGCTGGTGGACGCGTAGTAGCTGACGAACCCGGCGAGCGCCAGGGCCAGCACGAGACCCACACCGACGATCTTGCGGACCGGGCGGGGGGCGGCCTTCGACACCTCGACGGGGACGACGGTCCCGTCCGCGTTCCGGATCTCCAGCGGCTTGGCCAGCCCCCGCGCCCCGTAGACCAGGTCGGGGCGGACGGCCACGACCGCGCCCACGGTCAGCGCCGTGATGACGGCCTCGCCGACGCCGATGAGGACGTGGACGCCGATCATGGCCGTGGCGACCTTGCCGATGGGCACGTCGGTGGTGCCGCCCAGCGCGTAGATCAGGGTGAAGGCGCCGGCCGCCGCGGGGACGGACACCAGCGCGGCCACGAAGGCGGCGGCGGTCACGGAGGAGCGGCGGCGGGGCAGGGCCTTGGCCAGCAGCCGGAAGAGGGCGTAGGCGACGACCGTCGTGACCACCGCCATGTCGGTGATGTTGACGCCCAGGGCCGTGAGCCCGCCGTCGGCGAACAGCACGCCCTGCATCAGCAGCACCACGGATACGCAGAGGACCCCTGTGTAGGGGCCGACGAGTATCGCCGCGAGCGCTCCGCCCAGCAGATGCCCGCTGGTGCCCGCCGCGACGGGGAAGTTCAGCATCTGCACGGCGAAGATGAACGCCGCCACCAGCCCCGCGAGCGGCGCGGCGCGCTCGTCCAGCTCGCGTCGCGCGCCGCGCAGGCAGACCGCGACGGCGGACGCGGCGACGGCCCCGGTCGCCAGGGACACCGGGGCGTTGATGAACCCGTCGGGTACGTGCATGACGGTTCTCCGTCTCTCCGTCTCACCGGCCACCCGGGGCGGCCGTGATGTCCGGCCGTCGGTCCGGCCGTGAACCGCTCGATGATAGGGGCGTCCTGCGAACGAGTGGCAAGAGCGTGTGCGGCGCGCCTGCGCGCCCCTCGCCGGGGCCCGCGCCCCACCGACGGAACGGACAGTTCACTTCCGGGGCCAGTCGAGTGATTCGCCCACTTGCACGGCATATGTCCCGTTCATCTGCTCACTCGTCATGACGGCCATGCCAGCTCCGCGGCCGTGTCGGCTCCGCGGTGCCACCCAAGGAGGTCCCATGCGATCGCAGGAGATATCCGTGCGCGGGTTCCGGAGGCCGTTGCTCGCGTCCACCGTCGCCGTCGGCGCCCTGCTCCTGGCGGCGGTCCCGGGCGCCGCCGCCCGGACCGTGCCACCGACCGGCACGGACCACGCGCGGCCGCGGGCGGCCGGGCTGCCCGGCGACTACGACGAGACCGCCTGCGAGGGCCCGTCTCCGGACGAGGGGGACATCTACTCGCGGCCCCCCGTGCCCGGCCCCGAGTCCGACCCTCCCGGCGGCAAGCCCGCGCGGCCCAACCCCTCCGCCCCGGCCAAGCCCCCGGAGCGGGCACCGCACGGCTCCTCGGCCGGGGCCGCGCGCCACGGCCGCGCCCTGCCCGCGCGCGTGCCCACGAGGTGGCCCCGGAACCTGCCCGGCCGTGACGAGGCCACGCGCATGCTGGCCGATCTGGACGTCGCCGCCCTGCGGGGCGACGGCTACGACCGCCGCTACTTCGGCGCGACCTGCTGGGTGCGGCACGGCCTGGACCAGTGCACGACGCGCGAGGTCGCCCTGAAGCTCTACTCCGTCGTGCCGGCCACGCTCCGGGGCAAGTGCCAGGTCGTCGGCGGCCAGTGGCACAGCGAGTACGACAACAGGACGTTGGCCGACCCGGTGCACGTCGACGTCGACCACGTCGTGTCGCTGCGCAACGCCTGGGGCTCGGGGGCGCGCGAGTGGCCGGCGGAGAAGCGCCTCGAGTTCGCCAACGACCTGACGGCCTCCCCGGAGCTGATCGTGGTGTCCACGTGGGGCAACCGCCGCAAGGGCGACAAGTCCCCGGACCAGTGGCTGCCGCAGGACCCGCTCGGGCAGTGCCTCTACAGCCAGGCGTGGATCGGGGTGAAGGACTACTACGGGCTGAGTGTCACCCGGGCCGAGAAGGACAAGCTGCGGCAGGTCCTGGACGCCTGTCCCGCCCAGGCCCCCACGGACGGCCCCGGCCGCCCGAACCGCCCGAACCGCCCGGACCACCAGCCGCAGCAGCCCCAGGGGGACAGGCAGGACCGTCAGGACCGCCCTGACCGGCAGCCCCAGGGGGACCACCAGAACCGGCCCGACCGGCCCGACCGCCAGAAGGACCACGGCGGGCAGGACCGCCAGGACCGTCCCGACCGGCAGAAGGACCACGACCGGCAGGACCGCCCCGACCGGAACGACCGGAACGACCGGGACGACCGGGACGACCGCCACGACCGGGACAGCCGGGACGACCGCTGAGCGCTCCGCCGGAAGTCCGGTACGTCGTCTGCCGGTGCGTCGTGGCTGGTCGCGCCCACGCGGCGGTAGCCGCATACCGGCACTGTCCCGCGCCCCTTCGGGCGCTACCGGGCCACTTAGAGCGCGGCCCGGCTGCCGGTGCTGACCGGCGCGGTCGCCTGCGCCGCCCGCCGGGCGGCGTCGGCGACCTGGTCGGCGGTCAGCACATAGCCCGTCTCCGCGTCCGTCGTGGAGCGGGCGAAGACCACCCCGTACACCTTCCCGGTGGGGGTCAGCAGCGGTCCGCCCGAGTTGCCGGGGCGGATCGTGGAGCGGACGGAGAAGACCTCGCGCGTGGTGATGCCGTCGCCGTAGATGTCCTGGCCCTTGGCCCGGACCTCGTTGGCGACGATCGCCGCGCGCAGGTCGAGCCCGCCGTTCTCGGGGAAGCCCGCGACGACGGCCGCGTCGCCGCGCTTGGCGGTCTTGTCGAAGGGCAGCACGGGCGCGTCCAGACCGGGGACGTCCAGGACGGCGACGTCCGTGTCCGGGTCGAAGAGGACGACCTTCGCGCTGTACGCCCGCCCGACGCCGCCGACCTTCACGGTCGGGTCGCTGACGCCGGCCACCACGTGGGCGTTGGTCATCACGTGCTCGTGGGAGAAGACGAAACCGCTGCCCTCCTGGCCGCGCCGTCCGTCGCCGCCGACGTTCGCCACGCCCTCGACCTTGACGACGCTGCGCCGGGCGGCCCGGCTCGCGTCCGCGGTCACCATGTCGCCGGTGGGCTTCGGGACGCTGGTGGCGGGCTCACTCTCGAAGGGGTTGAACACCTGCGGGAACCCGGCCCCGGCCAGCGCGTCCGTCGTCCGGCTGAACCAGGTGGGCGCCTGCTCGGGCATCGCCCTGTGCACCGCGCCCAGCAGCTTCGACTCCTTGATCTCCCGGGTGAGGGAGGCGGAGTTCGCCGAGACGAGCACGCTCGCGGCCACCCAGCCGACCAGCAGCACGGCCAGCGACGCGGCGGCCGCGCCGGCTATGCCGTCGAGGCCGCGCACCGGCGCCCACGTCAGCCGGGACCGCAGCCGCCAGGCGAACCGGCCGGCGACGGCGTGGCCGATCACGGCCGGGATCAGCACGACCAGGACGGCGGCGACGGCCGCCAGGGACGTACCGGGCTCGAAGGGCTCCAGCGCGTAGGGCAGCGCCCACACGCCCAGCACCGCGCCGCCGAGGAACCCGGCGAACAGCACGACGCTCGCCACCAGGCCCCTGCGGTAGCCGGAGACGGCGTAGCAGAGGACGAGCAGCAGCAACAGCACATCGATCAGGTTCAACGCGAAGCCCTTTCCTTCACACGCGTCCCCCGACCGCGCCCACCTGCGTGGACTTAGGAAAACGCAGGCACAGCGGGTGGCGGTTCCCATTCCGCCCGAATTCATGGCGTACCCCACGTACCCCCCACCGGGGGTCTGGGGCGAAGCCCCGGGAAACGGTGCGGCCCGGCGGTGCCGAAGCACCGCCGGGCCAAAGGTACGCGACCGCGTCAGACGCGGACCGGCTCCCGCTCCCCGTCCGGGTCGGGCGAACCCGCGTCGGCGGAAGGCGCGAGCGTCTTCTGCAGCGCCTCACCCTCCACGTCCACGTTCGGCAGCACCTTCGCCAGCCACCCCGGCAGCCACCAGGCCGTCTTGCCCAGCAGGGCGAGGACCGCCGGCACGATCGCCATCCGGACCACGAACGCGTCGAAGAACACCGCGATCGCCAGGCCGAAGCCGATCATCTTGATCATCTGCTCGGACGAGCCGATGAAGCCCGCGAAGACGCTGATCATGATGATGGCCGCCGCCGTGACGACCCGCGCGCCATGGCGGAAGCCGGTCACGATGGCCTCGCCGGGACGCTCGCCGTGGACGAACGCCTCGCGCATCCGGGTCACGAGGAAGACCTCGTAGTCCATGGCCAGGCCGAAGACGACACCCACCATGAAGATCGGCATCATGCTCATGATCGGGCCGGTCTCCTCGACCCCGAAGAGCGAGCCGAGCCAGCCCCACTGGAAGACCGCGACGACGGCGCCGAGCGCGGCGACCACCGACAGCAGGAAGCCCAGCGCGGCCTTCAGCGGCACCAGGACGGACCGGAAGACGACCATCAGCAGCAGGAAGGCCAGGCCGACGACGAGCCCCAGGTAGGGCAGCAGCGCGTCGTTGAGCTTCTGCGAGACGTCGATGTTCATCGCCGTACCGCCGGTGACGAGGACCTTCGCGCCGGTGTCGGAGGCCAGCGCGCCGCGCTCGCCGCGGATCGCGTGGACCAGGTCCTCGGTCTGCTTGCTGGTGGGCTTGGACTTGGGGATGACCAGCAGGGTGGCCGTGTCACCGGCCTTGTTGAACTGCGCGGGGGTCACCATGGCGACGTCGTCGAGCTTCGCCAGGGTGTCGTGGGTCTTCTGCGCCGCGGCCTTGGGGTCCTTGGCGTCCTTCAGGTCCACGACGTTCAGCAGCGGGCCGTTGAAGCCGGGGCCGAAGCCCTCGCTCAGCAGGTCGTAGGCCTTGCGCTGGGTGGTGTTCTTGGAGGCGGCGCCGTCGTCGGGCAGGCCGAGCTCCAGGGAGGCGGCGGGCACGGCGATCGCGCCCAGGCCGATCACACCGGCCGCGAGCACCAGCAGCGGGCGGCGCAGCACGACGCGGGCCCAGCGGGTGCCCATGTTCGGCTTGTCGCCGGCGGCCGCGTCGGGGCCCTTCTTGCGGATCTTGCGGGGCAGCACCTGCTTGCCCGCGAAGCCCAGGAGCGCGGGGATGAGCGAGAGGGCGATGAGGACGGCGATGGTGACCGTGCCGGCCGCCGCCATGCCCATCTTCGTCAGCATCGGGATGTTGACGACCATGAGGCCGGCCAGCGCGATGACGACGGTGAGGCCCGCGAAGACCACCGCGGAACCGGCGGTGCCGACGGCGCGGCCCGCCGCCTCCTCGCGCTCGCGGCCCTCGGCGAGCTCCGCGCGATAGCGGGAGACGATGAAGAGGGCGTAGTCGATGCCGACCGCGAGGCCGATCATCATGGCGAGCGTCGAGGTGTTGGCGGAGAGGTCCAGCACGGGCGCCAGGGCGGCGATCGAGGAGACGCCGATGCCCACGCCGATGATGGCGGTGAGCAGCGGGAGCCCGGCCGCGACCAGCGAGCCGAAGGTGATCACGAGGACGACCGCCGACACGGCGATGCCGATGATCTCCGAGCCGCCCTCGGGCATCTGCTGGAGGACGCTGCCGCCGACCTCGACGGTCAGTCCGGCATCGCGGCCGTGCTGGGCGGCGTCCTTGAGCTCGGTGCGGGTGTCCTCGGTGAGGTCCGTGGACTTGACCTTGTACGCGGCGGAGGCGTACCCGATGGCCTCGTCCTTGTTGACGGCCTTGCCCTGGAACGGGTCGACCGCCATGGCCACCTGGGGGCCGCGCTTGATCTCGGCGACGACCTTCTCGACGGCCGCCTTGTTCTTGGGATCGGTGAGCTTCTGGCCCGCCGGGGCCTTGAAGACGACGCGGGCGGAGGCGTTCTGCTCGGTGTTACCGGGGAATCGTTTCTCCAGGAGGTCGAAGGCCTGCTGGGCCTCCGTGCCGGGTATGGAGAAGTCGTTGTTGGTGGACTTGGACGCCGTGGCGGCGCCCGCCCCGGCCAGGACCAGCAGCAGCACCCATATGAGGGCGAAGTACCAGCGCCGTCGGAAGGACAGCCTTCCGAGTCTGTAGAGGAACGTGGCCACGAGTGTGGTGCTCCCGTCGGATCGGTGGTGCAGGGAACTGGAAGTGGGAACCAGCCCGACGGGAGCGGTACGTCAGGTGGGGCCTCAGTGGGGGTGTAAGTGGGGGGCGGTCATACGCCGAGAGCGGGGATGATCACGGCGTCGACGTAGTGGGTGAGGAACTCGGCGTCGGGTGCCCGGTCCTCGATGAGCGGACGGGCCAGGAAGCCGCCGATCATCATGTGCGCGACGAACGGGATGGCGGGGTTGTCCGCCGCCAGCTCACCGCGCCGGACCGCGCGCCGGAGCATCTCGTCCAGCCAGCCCATCTCGGGCTCGACGAGCACCTCGCGCAACGCCCGGTGGAGTTCCGGGTTGGTGTGCACGGCGTGCCCGAGCCCGCGGAGCAGGGCGGTGTCCTTCTCCATCTGCTCGGCGTCGGCCTGGCACACCATGGCGTGGAGGTCACCGCGCACCGTGCCGGTGTCGACGCCCTCCAGGCTGCCCGGCTTGTTGTGCCGCAGGGCGTTGGCGACCAGCTCGGGCTTGCCCCGCCACTGGCGGTAGAGGGTCGCCTTGCTGGAGTGGGTCCGGGCGGCGACGGCGTCCATGGTCAGGGCGTCGTAGCCGACCTCGCGCAGGATCGCGAGGACCGCCTCGTAGAGCTCGGCCTCGCGTTCGGGGGTCAGCCGGGTGCGGCGGACCGCCGGCTTGGGTGATTCCGTGGACATGCCGCATCTTCCTTCCCCCCGTCGCCGTACGAAACGGTTTCGTACCGTACGAGCGTAAGCCCGGCCGTCATCGAAACGACATCGTTTCGATGGTGTTCTCCGTCACGAACCGAGTTGCCGGGGGATCTCGCGGCCGGAACCATTGATTCGTGAGCGATGCCTACATCCGCTTCCCGCACGTACACGGCGACCTTCTCTGCTTCGTGGCGGAGGACGACCTCTGGCTGGCCCCGCTCGGGCCGCCCGGGGCCGCCGCCGGGCGGGCCTGGCGGCTGACCGTGGACCGCACCCGGGCCGGACACCCCCGCTTCTCCCCCGACGGGCGCCGGATCGCCTTCACCAACTGGCGCAGTCTGGATCCGGAGATCCACCTCGTGGACATCGAGGGCGGGCCCGCCCGCCGGCTGAGCTACTGGGGCAGCACCGACACCCGGGTCTGCGGCTGGGCGCCCTCGGACCGCAACGGCGGCCACGACATCCTCGCCGTCTCCTCGCACGGCCAGCCGTTCTCGTACTTCTCCTGGGCCTACCGGCTGCCCACCGCCGGCGGCCCGGGGCTGCGGCTGCCCTGGGGGCCGGTGTCCGACATCGCGATGGGCGAGGTCGACGGCGAGCACCGCACCCTGCTGCTGGCCGGCAAGCCGCCGCACGAGCCCGCGTCCTGGAAGCGCTACCGGGGCGGGGCGACGGGCCGGCTGTGGCTCCACGGCACCCGGCTGGTGCCGGACCTGGGCGGCCACCTGGACTCGGTGATGTTCGTCGACGGCCGGATCGCCTTCCTCTCCGACCACGAAGGCATCGGAAATCTCTACTCCTGTCGCCCCGACGGTTCGGATCTGCGCAGACACACCGACCACGCCGACTTCTACGCCCGCCACGCCGCCACCGACGGCTCCCGCGTCGTCTACCAGTGCGCGGGCGAGGTGTGGCTGGTGGAGGACTTCTCCCCGGGCGCCGTCCCGCGCCGGCTGGACCTGCGCCTGGGCGGGCCGCGCGCCGGGCGGCGCGCGTACCAGGTGCACGCGGCCCAGAACGTCGGCTCGCTGGCCGTGGACACCACCGGCCGGGCCAGCGCCGTCGGGGTGCGCGGCAGCCTGTACTGGCTCACCCACCGCGACGGCCCGGCCCGCGCCATCGCCGACACCCCGGGCGTACGGACGCGGCTGCCGGAGATGCTGGGCTCCACGGGCCGGATCGCCTATGTGACGGACGCGGAGGGCGAGGACGCCATCGAGATCGCCCAGTTGCCGCGCGCCTCCGGGCCGTCCGAACCGCGCCGGCTGGCCGCCGGGCGGCTGGGCCGGGTGCAGGAGCTGCTGTCCTCGCCCGACGGCGAGCGGCTGGCCGTCGCCGCGCACGACGGGCGGCTGCTGCTCGTGGACGCCTCGGCCGAGGGGACGGGCGAGGTCACGGAGCTGATCAAGTCCGCCAACGGGCCCGTGCGCGACCTCGCCTTCTCCCCCGACTCCGGCTGGCTGACCTGGTCCCACCCGGGAGTCGGGCGCTCCCTGCGGCAGATCAAGATCTCCCGCCTCGCCGACCGGCTGATCGTCGACGTCACCAACGGCCGCTTCGAGGACGAGCAGCCCGTCTTCACCCGCGACGGCCGCTACCTCGCCTTCCTCTCCTGGCGCGGCTTCGACCCGGTGTACGACGTCCACACCGGCGACCTCTCCTTCCCGCTCGGCTGCCGCCCCTACCTCGTCCCACTGTCCTCGGCCACGCCCTCGCCGTTCGCGCTGTCCACCGAGGGCCGGCCGGCGGGCGGCGGGCTCGATCTGGACGACACCGGGGACCACGAGGGCGCGCTGGTCGTGGAGGTGGAGGGGCTGGAGAGCCGGGTGACGCCGTTCCCGGTGGCCGCCTCGAAGTACTCCTCGCTCCACCCCGTCGCCGGCGGCGGCCTGGTGTGGCTGCGCTGGCCCATCTCCGGTGCCCTGGGCGAGACCTTCGCCAGCCCCACCGACGTCTCCGGCAAGCCCACGCTGGAGCACTTCGACCTGGTCAAGGCCAAGCGCACCGAACTCACCTCGTCCCTCGACTGGTACGCGGTCAGCGGCGACGGCACCCGGCTCGTCGTCAACGACGACGGCGACCTGCGCGTCGTCCCCGCCACCGACACCCCCGACCCCGACTCGACCGTCTACATCGACATGCGGCGCATCCTCCACGAGGCCGACCCCGCCGCCGAGTGGCGGCAGGCCTACGCCGAGGCGGGCCGGATCGTCCGCGCCTACTTCTGGGAACCGGGCATGTGCGGCATCGACTGGGACGCCGTGCTGGAGCAGTACCGGCCGCTGCTCGAACGCGTCGCCTCCCCCGACGAGTTCGCCGACCTGCTCCGCGAGGTCCTCGGCGAGCTGGGCACCTCCCACGCCTATGTCACCCCCGCCCGCCGCAACGAGGGGCCGCCCCACTACCAGCGCGCCATCGGCCTGCTCGGCACCAACCTCACCCACCAGAAGGACGGCTCCTGGACCGTGCGCCGCGTCCTGCCCGGCGACTCCTCCGACTCCAAGGCCCGCTCCCCGCTGGCCGGTTCGGGCATCCGCGAGGGCTGGGCGCTCACCCACGTCGACGGCCGCCCCGTCGACCCGGTCACCGGCCCGTACCCGCTGCTCGCGGCGGCGGGCGGCACGACCGTCGAGCTCACCTTCCGCCCGCCCGAACCGGACGGCCACCCGCGCCGCGTCGCGATCGTCCCCCTCATCGACGAACGGCCGCTGCGCTACCAGGACTGGGTGACCAAGCGCCGCGCGGTCGTCCACGAGCTCAGCGGCGGCAAGTGCGGCTACCTCCACATCCCCGACATGGGCGGCTCCGGCTGGGCCCAGTTCAACCGCGACGTGCGGATGGAGATGTCCCGGCCCGCCCTGATCGTGGACGTGCGCGGCAACGCGGGCGGCAACATCAGCGAGCTGGTGGTGGAGAAGCTCACCCGCACCATCATCGGCTGGGACCTCACCCGCGACGCCCAGCCCGTCTCGTACGCCTCCAACGCGCCGCGCGGACCGGTCGTGGCCATCGCCGACGAGATGACCTCCTCCGACGGCGACATGATCACCGCCGCGTTCAAGCTCCAGGGCATCGGCCCGGTCGTCGGCCTGCGCACCTGGGGCGGCGTCGTCGGCATGACCGGCCGCCACCGCCTCGGCGAGGGCACGTCCATCACGGTCCCCATGAACGCCGCCTGGTTCGACGCCTACGGCTGGGGGGTGGAGAACCACGGCGTCGAGCCCGACATCGAGGTCGACCGGACCCCGCTCGACTGGGCCGAGGGCCGCCACAAACAACTGGACGACGCGGTACGGGTGGCGCTGGACCTGCTGGAGCAGCACGGCGCGACGAACCCGCCCGACTACTCCGACGTCCCCGACCTGCGCCGCCCGAAGCTGCCGCCGCGCACATAGGAATACGTAGTGAGGGGCGCGCCCTGCTGCTGGGCGCGCCCCTCACTACGGTGCCGTCAGATGTCGTCCTGGATGTCGTCCAGGGACTGCTGGCGGTTCTGCTGCTGGCGCTCCTGCTGTTGCTGCTGCTGGCCCTTGACCTTGTCCTGCGTCTGCTGGCCCTTCTGCTGCGCCTGCTGCTTGGCCTGCTTGGCCTTCTCCTTGGCCTGCTGGGCCTTGCCCTGCATCTCGTCCTTGATGCCCATGCGTACTCACTCCTAGGGGGTGATCGGGGAAGTGGGCCGCGACCAGCCTCACACGGCCCCGCGCCCCCCGCATGTCGATCAGTGACGCTCCGTGCGCGCCTCGGTGGGGGCCTCGGTGCGCGCCTTCGCGTCCGCCTCCCCGCCCGCGCCGACCAGCCCGAACCGCACCCCGCCCAGCCGGGGTTCGGCGCGCCGCATCTCGCGCGGGCCGCCCAGGGCGACCAGCGTCGGGAGCGCGCCGCGCAGCGGCTGCAGCGCGCGCAGCCAGCCCTGCCCGTAGACGTGCGCGGAGCGCCGCTCGATGCCCGTCACCAGCCGGTCGACCGCCGGGCCCAGCGGGTATGTGCGATTGGCGGGCCACGGCAGCCGCTGCCGCAACTCCCGCATCACCTCGAACTCGTCGGCGCCGCGCACCATGTCGGTGTCGGTCCAGCTCAGATAGGCCACGCCGACGCGTACGCCCTTGTGGGCGACCTCGGCGCGCAGGCCGTGCGCGTATGCCTCGACGCCCGCCTTGGACGCGCAGTACGCGGTCATCATGGGCGCCGGGGTGAGCGCGGCGAGGGAGGCGATCTGCAGCAGATAGCCCCGGCTCTCGGTGAGGACGGGCAGGAAGGCGCGGCCGGTGACGGCGCTGCCGATGAGGTTGACCTCGATCACCCGCCGCCAGTCGGCCGGATCGGAGCCGGCCAGCGGGCCGCCGGCGGCGACACCGGCGTTGGCGACGACGACGTCCACCTTGCCGAAGCGCGCCTTGACCTCCGTCGCCACGGCCGCCATCGCCTCGTGGTCGGCGACGTCGGCGTGCCAGTGGGCGGCGTCGCCGCGCAGCGTCCGGGCGACCCGGCGCAGCTCGTCCGGCTCCAGCCCCACCAGCGCCACGCTCGCGCCACGCGCGGACAGCTTCCGGGCCAGCGCCTCCCCCACGCCGCGCGCGGCGCCGGTGACGACGGCGACCTGACCGGTCAGGCTCGTCCGGGGCCTCATCGCGCGGCTCCGGCGACGGCGGCCTCACGTGCCCTGGGCGCTCTCAGCAGCTGGTACTCGGCGAGGTCCACCCGCCGGGTGACCTTGCGGAACTCCGCCGTGGTGCCGGGCCAGACCGTGGTGTTGCGGCCCTGTGCGTCGAGGTACCAGCTGTCGCAGCCGGTGTTCCAGACCGTGCGCTCCATGCGGCGCTGGACGCCGCGGTTCCAGGCGCGGACGGCGGAGGGGCGGGCGTCCAGGGCGGCCCGGCCGCCGATGGTGTCGAGCTGGCGCAGGAAGTCGGCCACGTAGTTCAGCTGCGCCTCGATGATGAGGATCATCGAGTTGTTGCCCAGGCCGGTGTTGGGGCCTATGACGAAGAGGAAGTTGGGGAACCCGGCGGCGCTGGCGCCGCGCAGGGCCGCCATGCCGTCCTTCGCCCACTCCTCCGCGAGCGTCGTGCCGTTGGCGCCGGTGACGCGGTCGGCTATCGGCATGTCGGTGGTGTGGAAGCCGGTGCCGAAGACGACGACGTCGGCCTCCGTCTCCGTGCCGTCGGCGGCCACGAGCGTGGAGCCGCGCACCTCGGCGAGGCCGGAGGCGACGACGTCGACGTTGGGGCGGGCGAGCGCGGGGTAGTAGTCGTCGGACAGCAGGATGCGTTTGCAGCCGATGCGGTAGTCGGGCAGCAGCTTGGCGCGCAGGGCGGGGTCCTTGACGGCCCTGCGCAGATGGGCGGCGGTGACGCGCTCCATGAGCCCGAGCCGCTCGGGCCACTTGGTGAACAGGCCGACCTGCATCTCCCGTACGCCCCACAGCGAGCCGCGCCGCAGCAGGCCCGTGGCCGGGACCTTCGCGTGCAGCCAGCGCTCGGCGGCGGTGATCCGGCGGTCGAAGCGCGGCAGCACCCAGGGCGGGGTGCGCTGGAAGAGGGTGAGCCGGGCGGCCTCGGGCTGGATCGCGGGCACGATCTGCGCGGCCGAGGCCCCGGTGCCGATCACGGCCACGCGCTTGCCGCGCAGCTCGGCGTCGTGGTCCCAGCGGGCGGAGTGGAAGACGGGCCCGGGGAAGTCCGCCAGCCCGGGGACGTCCGGGATCCGGGGGTCGGAGAGCGGGCCGGTGGCGGAGACGACGACGTCGGCGGTCCAGTCGTCCTTGGTGGTGCGGATCTCCCAGAGCAGCCGCTCGGCGTCCCAGCGCATCGCCAGCACCTCGGAGCCGAAGCGCAGATGCGGGCGGAGCCCGAAGGTGTCCGTGATCCGCTCCAGATAGGCCCGTATGTGCGGCTGGCCCGAGAAACTGCGCGGCCAGTCGGGGTTGGGGGCGAAGGAGAAGGAGTAGAGGTGCGAGGGGACGTCGCAGGCGCAGCCGGGATAGGTGTTGTCCCGCCAGGTGCCGCCGACGGAGTCGGCGCGCTCCAGGACGACGAAGTCCGTGACGCCCTCGCGGCGCAGCCGCACGGCCGCGCCCAGCCCGCCGAACCCCGACCCGATCACCGCCACGCGCACGTGACGTCCGCGCTGTCCGGCCTTCTCGACCTTTTCAGCCTCTTCGACCTCTTCGTGCTCGACCATGCCGTCGCCTCCCGGTCCCGGTTCCACAGAAGCACCCGCCGCCCGACCGTGCCAGCGCTCACTGGCACGGTCGGAGCGTAGGGCAGGGACGGGGCGCGGCGATAGGGGCCGGGGGCAAGGAAGTTACCGGCGGTCGCGCGTACGCTTCCCGCGTGGCGAACGACGGCAAGCGCGAGTACCGGACGGCGGAGCTGGCCGCGGAGGCCGGCATCACGGTGCGCACCCTGCGCTTCTACCGCGAACGCGGCCTCCTCCCGGCGCCGCGCCGCGAGGGCCGCATCGCCTGGTACGACGAGCGGCACCTGGCCCGGCTGCGCACGGTGGCCGCGCTGCTGGACCGGGGGCACACGCTCGGCGGCATCGCCGAACTGATCGCCGCCTTCGAGGGCGGCCGCGACGTGGGCGAACTCCTGGGCACGCCCTGGTCGGAGGAGACGACGGTCCGGCTGACCCCGGAGGAGCTCGCCGACCACTTCGCGGGGGAGGCCACCCCGGAGAACCTGGCCGCGGCCCTCGACATCGGCTATCTCGCCGTGGACGGCGAGGAGATCGTCCACATCAGCAGCCGCCTTCTGGACGCCGCGACGGCGCTCGTCCGCGCGGGCATCCCCCTCTCCGCCGTCCTCACGGCGGCCCGCGAGGTCCGCGCCCACACGGACGCGCTGGCGGGGATGTTCACCCGCCTGGCGCGGGAGCACGGGGTCGCGGACGAGGGCGAGTTGACGCGCCTTCGACCGCAGGCGCGGACGGTGGTGGACGCGGAGTTCGCGCTGGCGATGGACCGACGGTTGCGCGAGGTGGAGTGAGGGCGCAGAGGCGGCGCGTTCGGTGTCGCGCGCTCCGGGGTGGGGCTGCGTGCGCCCCGCTCAAATCCCGGCGAAAGGCCGACAGTTGAGGATGACGGGGATAAAGTCCTTCTTGCTTCCTATGACAGGCCGAGCCCCAGTGCTCAATCGCGACCTTTCCCTGGGTCCGCTCGCCGCGTTCGGGGCCCCAGCCAGGGGCCTTGGACGCGGGCCGAATGGCAACGTGTCCGAGGTCCCTTCGTGGGGCCTCGCAGCCGGCGAGCCCCCTTGTGAGGGAAGGCGCCGCATATGGCCCGTCATGGCAAGCCGAAGCCGCCGATCGACTGGGGGCAGGGGAAGCGGTGGGTGAAAGCAGTTACACCGTGGGTGGAACTGCTTGTCACCGTCACCACGCTGATCTTGCTCATGATCGGCAGGGGATGACCGGCGGGGCCTAAGGCCATTAGGCCCCGAACGATCATCGGCTTTGCACGCGCCCGTCGCGGGGCCAGTCCCCGTGGCGGGCGCTCCTGCTCCCGTAGCGGGAACAGGGACGCGGGATGACCGGCGGGGCCTATATCCAGTAGGCCCCGAACGACCAACCCACTTCGACCTCCTGTATAGCAGCCCCCGCCCCCGCTCGCACAGCACTCGCCGCCGCTACTTCTTCGGTACCCGCGGCAGCTCCGCGTGCCGGACCGTGTAGCCGCCCTTGGTGACCGGGGCGTAGGGGGCGGAGGACATGCACGTGCCGACGTCGGAGGAGACCGGCTCCTTCGCGCCCTTGTCGCCGTCGCGCAGGACGTTCACCGCCGCCCAGGAGAAGCCGACCCGGTCCTTGGACTTGTGGCCCGCCTTCTCCTTGCCGCCGTCCAGGACGCTGAAGCCGAGGCGCTTGCCCACCCAGTCCTGCGGGCCGTCCGGGCTGACCTTGGTCATCACCGCCGTGAGGGACGCGACGCCCGGCCCGGTGACGAGGCAGTCGACCTTGCCCTCGGCCGTCATCGTCTTCCCCAGCGCGGCGACGTAGTGGGAGACCTTCACCGTCCCCTCCGCGTCGGTCGGCAGCCCGCTGGGCAGGCCGGCCAGCGGCCGGCTGTAGGGCTTGGCGTGGGCGTCGAAGGCGAAGGAGCGGACGTCCTTGTCCGGCCAGTACGGGAGCCCGAACTCCGCCGACCCGGTCACGCTCGCGCGCTGCGGCGCGGCGTCGGACGCCGCCGCCGCGTTCCCGGCGGCGGCGCCGCCGAGGGTGACCGTGGCGGCCAACGCGACACCCAGCGCGGCGGCTTTGCGCGAGCGAGCGGAAAGGCGGGCGGGCGATGCGAATGCCATGACGTTTCTCCCGAGGAGGACGGTGAAGCTGCGGTTGCTGCCGAACTCATCGTTCAGCAGCGCCCGCCGCGGCCCATCCGTCCCCGGGCGGAACCCGCCCGCGCCCCCTCCGCCACGAGGCGATCCGCCATCCGCCCGGAGGACTACCGCGCCTCGTAGACGGCCGTCACCGGCGCGTGGTCCGACCAGCGCAGATCGTGGCTCGCGGCCCGCTCGACGACCGCCTTCACCGCCCGCTCGGCCAGGCCCGGCGTCGCGACCTGGTAGTCGATGCGCCAGCCGGAGTCGTTGTCGAAGGCGCGGCCGCGGTACGACCACCACGAGTACGGGCCCTCCACCCCGGGGTGGAGGGCGCGGACGACGTCCACGTACTCCTCGAAGACCTTGCCGAGCCACTCGCGCTCCTCGGGGAGGAAGCCGGCGCTCTTGCGGTTGGCCTTCCAGTTCTTGAGGTCGGCCTCGGTGTGGGCGATGTTCCAGTCGCCGCAGACCAGCACCTCGCGGCCGTCCGCCGCCGCGCGGGCCTTGAGGCCCACGAGGTAGGGCAGGAACTCCGCCATGAAGCGTTCCTTCTCGTCCTGCCGCTCCGTGCCCACCTCGCCCGAGGGCAGGTAGAGGCTGGCCACGGTCACACCGGGAAGATCGATCTCCACGTACCGGCCGCTGCCGTCGAACTCCGCCGAGCCGAAGCCGACGCGCGTCGCGTCCGGCTCGCGCCGCGAGTAGAGGGAGACGCCCGCGCGGCCCTTGGCCGCGGCCGGGGCGTGGACGACGTGCCAGCCCTCGGGGTCGCGGACCTCGTCCGGGAGCTGGTGGGGCTCGGCGCGGACCTCCTGGAGGCACACGACGTCGGCTTCGGTCTGCGCGAGCCACTCGACGAAGCCCTTCTTGGCGGCGGCGCGCAGTCCGTTCACATTTGCGGTGGTAACGGTGAGCATCCGGGCACGATACCGACTCCCGAAACCCGCTGCCGCCGGGGCGCACGTACCATCGCGGCATGGAGATCGTGCCGGTCGCCTACGACCACCCGGACGCCGTAAAGCTCAATGACCAGGTGCAATTGGAGTACGTCGAGCGGTACGGGGGCGGCGACGACACGCCGCTGGACCCGGCGCACTTCGCCCCGCCGCGTGGCCTGTATCTCATCGCGTACGACACGGACGGCGAGCCGGTCGCCACGGGTGGCTGGCGCGCGATGGAGCGCGACTCCGAGGGCGGCGTGGGGTACGCGGACGGGGACGCCGAGCTGAAGCGGATGTTCGTCATACCCCGGGCCCGGGGCCTGGGCCTGGCACGCCGCATCCTCACCCTCCTGGAGACCGACGCCCGCGAGGCGGGCCGCGCCCGCATGGTCCTGGAAACGGGCGACAAGCAGCCGGAGGCCATGTCCCTCTACGTCTCCAGCGGCTACGAGCCGGTACCGGCGGGGCGCAAGTTCGGCTACTACCGCGAGTACGACACGAGCCGCTGCTTCACCAAGCCGTTGCGCTGCCGCTAGGGCTTCGAGGGCGTGGGGCGCGGGCCCGCCGGGGCGGCGCCTGGGCACGGCCCCGGGGCCCCGGCCCTCCGGGCCGCTCCCCATGGGCAACAGGCCCGACGGCGGAGCCGAAGCCGCCGGGGCTCACGCCCCGAGCGGGCACGAGGTCCAGCGCCGGCGCCCGCGCCGCCGGGCGGTCCGCGGGCGGAGCCCCGGGTGGGCAGGCCGCCGCAAGCGCCGCCGCGAAGCCTAGGAGCGGAACCCCGACCGGCGCGTGCCAAGGCCGGGGCCCGCACCGCTGCGGGGTTCAGGGGCAGAGCCCTCGGGTGGGCACGGGCCGGGCCGTCGTAAGCGCCGCCGCGGCCCAGGAGCGGAGCCCCGACCGGCGCGGCCCCGCGCCGCCGCCCGGCCCAAGGGCGGAGCCCTCATGGTCACGGGCCGAGGCCGGGGTCAGCCGCCGGGGCCGGCGGCGATGGCGGCTTCCACCTCCGCGCGGACGCGTTCCGCCGGGTAGCGGCGGACTTCGCCGAAGGGGGCGAGGGCGCGGTCGACCGGCCCCGGGTCGTCCTCGCGGACCTCGGCCATCAGGACCGTGCTGCCCGGCGGCACCTCCGCCGCCAGCATCTCCAGGGCCGCGTTCGACGCCGTGGCCGCGCGGGCGTCGTGGACGCCGCCGATCAGGCCGCCCGCGCCGAAGCCGACCAGGACGCCGAGCGGCCCGCCGAGGATGCCCAGCAGGCCGCCGAGCAGGCCGCCCATGGCGAAGGCGGTGGCCGTGCCGGTGTTGTCGACGGCGTCGGGGAAGTCGAGGGCGCCCTCCGCGTCCCGGGCGATCACGGCGCCCTCGCGCAGGGTGACCTCCCCGTCGGAGTGGACGCGGCGCAGGGCGTCCAGCGCCTTGTGGCCCTTGGCGGGGCCGGTGACGTTCAGGAAGAGGACGTTGTCGTTCACGGCATCCACTCTTCAGCCTGCCGCCGCACCCCGCACGTCAGTCGCCGTCGTCCGGCGGAGCGGACGAGGCCGCGTCCACGTCCACGTCCCGTATCGCGTCGCTCAGGTCGAGCACCGCCTCCGCTCCCCCGCCCGGCGGGTTGGTGAAGGTGAGCCGGGCGCCCAGCACCCGCGCCTGGCCGACCGCGATCGTCAGGCCCAGGCCGAGCCCGGCCCGCGAGCCCGTGCGGAAGCGCTGTGGGCCGTGGGAGAGGAGCTGCTCGGGAAAGCCGGGGCCCCGGTCGCATATGCGTATGACGCCGTCGTCGACCTCGGCGACGACCTGCCCCGAGCCGTGCCGGAAGGCGTTCGTGACGAGGTTCGCCAGGATCCGCTCGACGCGGCGCGCGTCGGTCTCGACCAGCCGGTCGCGGACCACCCGCACCTCGACCTTCTCCCCCGAGCCCGCCGCCCGCACCGCCCGCCGGGTGAGCTCGCCCAGCGCCCGTACGTCCGTCTCGGCGTGCTCGGCGTCCGCGTCGAGGCGGGCGACCTCCAGGACGTCCTCCATCAGGGTGCGCACCCGGTGCGAGCGTTCGCGGACGAGCTCGGTGGGCCGGCCCGGCGGCAGCAGCTCCGCCGCGGCCACCAGGCCCGCGACGGGCGTGCGCAGCTCGTGGGCGATGTTGGCGGTGACCTCGCGCTCGGCCTGGAGGCGGGCGGCGAGCGCGTCGGCCATGGTGTTGACGGCGTGGATCAGCCGGGCGAGCTCGTCCTTGCCGCCCCGGGGCCGCAGCCGGGCGGTGAGGTCGCCGTCGGCGATCCGCTCGGCGGTCCGCGCGGAGGCGTTGAGCCGGCGCCCCGCGACCGTCGCCAGGGCCACCCCGACGACCCCGGCGAGGGCGGTGCCGATGCCGCCCGCCAGCCACAGGACCTCGTCGAGCTCCTCCAGATTGCGGATCTGCCGGGTGTAGGGGTGTTTGAGGACGACGACGTCGTCGCCCACGCGCGTCGCGGCCCACAGCGTCGGCTCGGGCCCCGAGCGGTCCAGATAGGTCGCGCGCCGGCCCCGGTCGACGGCGCGCCGCAGCGGCTCGGGCAGCCGGTGGGGATTGAGGATCACACGGGGGCGGTCGAGGCCCGCCGCGTGGTCCTCGGCGGCGGACACGACCCGCTGGTCGAGGGACTCCCGCGCGGTCTCCAGCTGGTTGAGCGCGGTGCGGTGGTGCACGACGAGGCCGATGAGGACGGAGACGACCGCGGCGGTGGCCGTGATGGCCACCCCGATCTTCGTACGCAGACCCATCGACTGACAGTCTCCTCGGCTGGGGGCTGGGCTCCGCGCGCTCAGCGCGGTGCCTGCGGGGGGACGAAGAGCCGCAGGTCGCGCAGCTCGTTGTGCTGCCCGGGCGGAAGCCCGTCGACGACGACCACGGCCCGCCCGTAGTAGGCGGAACGATCCTTCCGCACCAGGCCGGCGAAGGTGACCTTCGCCGGGTAGCTCCTGGCCCGGCAGGCCGGCAGGCACCAGCCCCCCGACGCCTCCCCCGTCGCCTCGGCGGCCGGACCGCCCCAGGACAGCCACCGCAGCCCGGTGAGCCGTACGGACTCACCGGCCTCGAAGGACGCCGGACGGCGCAGCGAGGGTTTACCGGGGCCCTCGACCACGTAGACCGGGCCGGTGAGGGGGCTGGTGGAGGGCCGGGCGGGGCCCGCGTCCTGGAGACCGCCGGGTTCCGCGCAGCCGCAGAGCAGGACGCCCAGCAGCCCGGCGGTGAGAGCGGTGGCACCGGGCGCCGGGCGGACCGGTCGCGCGGTTCGTCGCCGCACGGTTCGTCGTCGCACAGCTCGCAGCACAGGCTTCCTCACGCCGTCGGGACAGGACCGGACTGGACGAGCGGGACGCGCAGGACGGACCGGACGGCCACCACACCCCCGGGCGCCCCCGCCTTTAGCAGGTCGCCCGAGGCCCGCGGGGCCATTCGTGCCAAATGTAACCGGCGTGGCTGGTTCGACGCCTGTGCCCTTGACCGTTTCCCGACGAGGACTCATAGGATCTCCGCGCTCAAGTGGTCCAGTCCAGCCAGTCGTCAGCCGACGGCCGGGAGCCGGCCCGTAGCCGGTCGCCGGCCGGCAGGCCGCGGCGCCACGGTGGAGGTCACTCATGCCCATCGCCCGTCGTACGATCCTCGGCGCGCTCGCCGGGACCGCCGCCCTCGGCACGGTGGGGTCGCCCTCCGCCGGGGCGGCCCCGGCCGGGGCCGCCGCCTCCGCGCTGGCCCGGCTGCTGCCGCGCCACCACGACCAGGTCACCTTCCGCACCGTGCCCCGCCGGAACGGTCACGACGCCTTCCGGGTGTCCGGCACGGCGGGCCGGATCACCGTCGAGGGCACCACGCCGGCCGTCCAGCTGACCGGCTTCCACCACTACCTCCGGCACGTCGCGAACGCCCACGTCTCCTGGCGCGGCGAGCAGACCGCCCTCCTCCCGGCCCGGCTCCCCGCCGTCGGCGAACCGGTCGCCGCCACGGCCAACGTCGCCCACCGGTTCGTGTTCAACGACACCAACGACGGCTACACCGGCCCGTACCACGACTGGGACTACTGGGAGCGCGAGCTCGACGTCCTCGCCCTGCACGGCTTCAACGAGGTCCTCGTCTACGCCGGCGCCGACGCCGTGTACCACCGCACGTTCATCGAACACGGTTACAGCGACGCGGAAGTCCGCGCGTGGGTTCCCGGCCCCGCCCACCAGCCGTGGTGGCTGATGCAGAACATGGCCTCCTTCGGCGGGCCCGTCACCCGGGAACTCCTCGACCGCCGCACCGCCCTGGCACGGAAGATCGTGCGCCGGCTGCGCGAGCTGGGCATGACCCCGGTGCTGCCCGGCTACTTCGGCACCGTCCCGCCCGGCTACGCCGAGCGCGACAAGGGCGCCCGGACCATTCCGCAGGGCGGCTGGTGCGGCTTCGACCGCCCCGACTGGCTCGACCCCCGCACCCCCCACTTCGCCGCCGTCGCCCGCACCTTCTACCAGGTGCAGCAGGAGCTGTTCGGCGCGACGACCATGTACAAGATGGACCTGCTGCACGAAGGCGGCTCCCCCGGCGACGTCCCCGTCGGCGCGGCCGCCAAGGCGGTGGAGAAGGCCCTGCGCACGGCCCACCCGGACGCCGTCTGGGCCATCCTCGGCTGGCAGCACAACCCCCGGCGGGAGATCGTCGACGCCGTCGACCGCTCCAGGATGCTCGTCCTCGACGGCATCCCCGACCGCTTCCCGAAGATCACCGACCGGGAGCAGGACTGGGGCGGCACGCCCTACGCCTTCGGCACCATCTGGAACTTCGGCGGCCACACCGCGCTGGGCGCCAACGCCCCCGAATGGGTCTCGCTCTACGAGCGGTGGCGCACCAAGCCGGGCAGCGCCCTGCGCGGCATCGCCGTGATGCCGGAGGCCGCCGACAACGACCCGGCCGCCCTCGCCCTCTTCTCCGACCTGGCCTGGACGTCCGGGCCGGTCGACCTCCGGACCTGGTTCGGGCAGTGGGCCGTCACCCGCTACGGGGCCGCCGACGCGGGCGCCGCCCGCGCCTGGGACGCCCTGCGCCGCACCGCCTACGGCACCGGCCGCGCCGACAGCTGGAGCGAGCAGGCCGACGGCCTCTTCGGCGCCCGCCCCGACCTGGCGGTCGACCACGCCGCGAGCTGGTCCCCGCGGCAGCTGCGCTACGACGCCGCCGAGTTCGAGGCGGCCCTGCCGGCCCTGCTGTCGGTGGCCCCACCCCTGCGCGCGAGCTCCGCGTACCGGGCCGACCTCGTGGACGTCGCCCGCCAGTGCGTCTCCAACCGCGGCCGGCTGCTGCTGCCACGCGTCAAGGCCGCCTACGACGAGGGCGACCGCGACCGCTTCGGCGACCTCACCCGGCAGTGGCTGGACTGGATGGACCTGCTGGAGCAGATCGTCGCCACGGACGACCGCCACCTCCTGGGCCGCTGGCTGTCCGCCGCCCGCGCCTGGGGCTCCTCCGACGCCGAACGCGACCGCCTCCAGGCCGACGCCCTCACCCTCCTGACGGTCTGGGGCCCCCGCCACGCGGCGGACGCCGGCAAGCTCCACGACTACGCCAACCGCGAGTGGGCGGGCCTGGTCGGCGGCCTCTACCGGCTGCGCTGGCAGACGTACTTCACGGAGCTGGAAACGGCCCTCGACGAGGACCGCGCCCCCCACCCCGTCGACTGGTTCGCCCTGGAGGACCGCTGGACCCACGGCCCGACGGAAACCCGCACCCGCCCGACGGGCGACATCGTCCGCATCGCGAGAACGGTGGCGTCACGGCTGTAACCGGGCACCCAGCCTCGCCGGCGTTTGAGGCGCGGGGTCTGGGGCGGAGCCCCAGGAAACGGCGGGGACCCCCCACCGGCCAAGCCGACAGGGGGTCCCCGGAACGCGAGCGCGAGCGCTACCGCTTCTTCGGAACGCTGACCGAGCCCTCCCCGCCCGCGAGCTTCCACTCCCGGTGCAGGATGTCGACCGGAATCCGCCGCTCGAACAGCGGCGTACCGAAGATCTTCAGCTGCGCCTGCAGCGCACCCGTCAGGTCGACACCGCCGTACGCGGCCCACTTGCCGCTCGCGGAGGCCGACCCGTTGGACGAGGCGGTGGCGGTACCCTCCGCCTCGGCCCGCAGGTAGGGCGCGAGGTTGGCGCTGACGCCGACCATGCCGTAGAGGCCCACGGACGCCTCCGCGCCGAGGGTCGCCTTGACCTTGCCCGCCGCGCTGGCGGTGGCCGTGACCGGCGTGGCGTTCATCTGGGAGCTGCTGACGGGCGTCCAGCCCTTGCCCCAGGTGTAGGCGCCGCCGACCTTGAAGTCGCCCTTCAGCTCCTGCTTGACGTCGACGGAGATCTTTCCTTCGGCGTCGACCTGGAGGTAGCAGGTGAGGTCGAGGTTGACGACGACCGGCACCGGGCCGACCTGGATCACCGGGTCGGCGTGGAGCTTCGCGAAGGGCAGCTTGATGGGCTTGTCGGCGGTGGTGGCCACCGCCTGGCCCTTGAGCTCCCACGCGGAGGACCAGTCGCCGGTCAGGGCCAGCGACGCGGTGCCCGGGCCGCCGGTGGAGCCGACGCCCTTGCCGTTGTAGGAGAAGTCCACCTCGGGGGCGAGCTGGACGTAGCCCGCGGCGGACGCCTCGGCCTTGACCGGGGAGCCCGGAGGCGTGGGGATGGACGCGCCGACGTCCAGCCGCAGGTTGCCCAGCGGCACCTTGGCGCCCTGCGGGCCCACGTGGATGCCGTCCGGCTTCGTCCAGGAGGCCTTCACGCCCGGCAGGAGCGGTACGACCTTCACGGACGACGGGTCGACGGGCACCGCGCCCTTGGCCTCGGAGTCGCCGAGCAGCGCGTCGAGGGTGGCCGGGGCCGTGTTGACCTCGGTGCCCTTGTCGGTCGTGCCCAGCACCTTGGTCACCTTGGCCAGCAGGCCGGAAGGCGCACCGGGCGCGGGGGCGCTGGCGATGACGTCGCCGACGGCCACGCCGTTCGCCTCGGCCCCGCCCGGCTGGGCACCCTGGGCACCCGGAGCCGACTGCGGCGGCTGAGCCGACTTGTGGGGCTGCGGCGCGATGCCCTTCGGCTTCTTCGCGGCGCCGCTGCCCGTCGGTCCCGCGATCACGGCCCGGCCGCTGCGCTGGTCGAACGAGGCGACCTTCAGCGACGACTTGGCCGCCTTGGGCGCGGAGGCGCCGTCCGACCCGCCACCGGGGCGGGCCACCGCGCTCGGCGCGCCCGCCCCGGCGGGGGCGGCGGCGACCGCGAGCTGCGGCGCGAGGGCGTTCGACGTCGCGGCGACCGGCTCGGCGTCCGAGCCCTTGGCCGCCGAGGAGGAGCTACCCGCCGAACAACCCGTGGAAAATATGGACACAGCGGTCAGAGAAGTTAAAACGGCGGCGTATCTAACAGACTTACGCAAATTCAAGTCCTCGGGAGCGTGAGGTGGGGGCGACCCGGCGGGATACGCGGCCGGGCCGCATCACACGGCATCAGGAAGGGCTGCGATCGCCACCCACGCCGGGATTACCGGCAAGTAGCGATCCGCAAGATCGTGCCATGCGCCACACACCCAGAAGAACCGTTTCCCTACCGCTGGAAACATGATCTGGGTCACACTTTTCTCAACAAGGTTTAATAAGTCGCCCGTTCAATCATCGGCGGTTCAACTGACCTCGATAAGCAACCCTTTGGGGCGCCCCTACGACCACACCCCCGCCGGGGCCACCCGCGCCGCGTACACGCCGAGCCCCCGGGGCTCCCGCCCGAGCACCCGCAGCACATCGTCCGTGGGCACGGCCATGTGCCCGGCGCGCTGCGCCGCGAACATCGCGCCCAGCCCCGCGACCGTCTCCTCCGGCCACCCCTCGGCGCGCAACTCCGCCGCGTACTCCTCGGGCGCCAGCTCCACGAAGCGGATCGGGCGCCCCGCCGCCCGGGCGATCGTCGCCACGGCCGCCTCCCAGGGCAGCGCCTCCGGCCCGGACAACTCGTAGACCCGGCCGTGGTACCCGTCCCGCGTCAGCAGCTCCGCCGCGACCTCGGCGACGTCCTCGGCGTCCACGAACGGCTCGGGCACCCCGCCGGTCGGCAGCGCCAGGCGCCCTTCCCGCAGCGGCCGGTGCCAGAGGTCCTCGTCGAAGTTCTGGTGGAAGTTGTTCGGGCGGATGACCGTCCACTCCACGCCGGAACCACGCACCGCGCGCTCACCGGCCGCCATGCCCCGCCCGAAGTCCGGGCCGGTGTGCTCGACGCCCCGCCCGGACAGCGCCACGAAGCGGCCCACGCCCGCGGCGACCGCACGGCCGACGAAGTCCGCCACCGGCGCGGGGTCCTCGGGCGCCATCAGGTACACCGCCGACGCCCCCGCCAGGGCCGGCTCCCAGGTGCCCGGATCCGACCAGTCGAACCGCACCTCCCCCGAACGGGACGCCGCCCGCACCCGCTCACCCGCCGCCCGCAGCCGCCGCACCACGCGGCGTCCCGTCTTGCCCGTACCGCCGAGAACCAGGATGTCCTTGCCCGTTGTCGTCATGACGGAGAGTCAACCGTCCCGCGCGCGCCCCCGACATGGCCGTGAGTCCGTCACACATGCGCGATCGTACGGACGCCCACGGCCGCACACGGCCCGCGCCCACGGCTCGCATACCGTGACCCCATGGGCGACCCCTTCGACGACCTCCTGCGCGGCGTACGCGCCGACGGCACCGCCGTCGGCCGCTCGATCCTCACCCCGCCCTGGGCACTGCGGTTCGACGAGGGCGCCCCGCTGACCCTGTGCGTCCCGCTGCGCGGCGAGGCCTGGGTCGTCCTCGACGGCGACGACCGTCCGCACCACGTCGGCGAGGGGGCCGCGGCCATGGTGCGCGGCCCGCGGCCGTTCGTCCTCACCGACGACCCGGCCGCCGCCACCCGGGCGCGACCGCTGCGCGAAGCCGGGCAGGCGGACCGGGAACCGGCCGAGGGGGCCGGCCGTACGGTCCTGCTGGCGGGCGCGTACCGCTTCCAGGGCGCGATGCCCGCGCGGCTGCTGGACGCCCTGCCGCCGGTGGCGGTGGTGACCGACGACGACTGCTCGCCGGTGAGCGACTTCCTGGAGTCCCAGCTCACCAGGGGCCGGCCGGGCCGCCGGATCGTGCTGGACCGCCTGCTGGACTGGCTGCTGGTGTGCACCCTGCGCGACTGGTTCGACAGCCCCGGCGCCTGCCCGCCGACCTGGTACCGCGCCTGGGGCGACGCCGTCGTCGGCCCGGTGCTGCGCGCGATGCACGAGTCCCCCGGCCGTCCCTGGACGCTCGCCTCGCTGGCCGCCGAGGCGGGCGTCTCCCGGACGACCATGGCCGGCCGCTTCACCGGCCTGATGGGCGAGCCCCCGCTGTCGTACCTCACCCAGTGGCGCATGGACCTGGCCGCCGACCTGCTGACCGACCCCGCCGAGACGGTCGCCGCCGTGGCCCGCCGCGTCGGCTACGCGGACGCCTTCGGTTTCAGCGCCGCCTTCAAACGCGTCCGCGGCCTGACTCCCAGCGAGCACCGCAGGGCCGCCTCCTGACAGTGACACAGGACGCGGTGACACAGGCCACAGCGGTGAACGCGGGCCGCGCGACCCGCTCCCCGAAACGCAGAAAATCCCGCCCGATCTGACGATCGGACGGGATTTCCCGCTGGCTCCCATTCCGGTTCGGGAACCTTCTGTTGTGGACCTGAGGGGATTTGAACCCCTGACCCCCTCGATGCGAACGAGGTGCGCTACCGGACTGCGCCACAGGCCCTTGCAACGAGTGAAACTCTAGCACCCCCACCGCGCTGTTCGGAAATCCGCTCCCCTCGCCTCCGCTGGTCAGCGAGGCGGAGGCCCGCCGGCGTCACTCGTTGGCGGCGCGGGGGCGGTCGTCGTCGGCGTACTGGTCGAACAGCGGGGTGTGCCCGCGCTCGCGCCGGGGGCGGCGGGGACGGGCCGGGCGGCGGTCCTCGGCGGGCGGACGGCGGTCGTGGGCGTCGGCCGGCTCGGCGTGGCTGGAGCGGGCCGAGCTCCAGGTGTCCGCCGGGCCGGCACCCGTCGCCCGGGGGGCCACCGGCGCGGAGACGTACGTGGGCAGCGGGACGGGCACGGGCTCCCAGCCCTCGCCCGGATCCCGGTCGCGCTGCTGGTCGACCCACTCGGCGTGATCGGTCTGCTCGACCAGAGCGCGCCGGCCCGCGCTGCGCGCGGCGGCAGCGCCGCCCGCCGCCGGGGGCGCCGCGTGGTGGACAACGGTGTCAGTGTCGGCGGAGCCGTCCTCGGGGGGCGCGGGGTGGGAGCGCGCACGACCCTCGCGGAGGCGCTGGGCGGCCAGTTCGGCGCGGCGCTGGTCCATGGTGAAGGCGAACCGGCGACGCTCGTGGATCCGCAGGTAGCAGATGTACGCGCTCAGCAGCACGGCCGGGACGCCCGGCACCCACAGGAGCTCGAGACCGCCGACGCCCGCGACGACCGCGCCCAGGGTGAAGGCGAGGAAGAGCAGCACCGTCGTCCGGCGACGCCGGGCCAGCACCTTGGAGCGCCGGGCCCGCTCGGCCGCCGTCAGCGCGCCGGCCTGGGCGGACGCGGCCGACGGGGACGGAGACGGAGACGGAGATGGCGACGACGAGGGGGCCGACGGTGCCGCCGGGGGCGCCTGCGCGGCGTCCGGCCGCCCGGACGCGGGCGCGCCGAAGGACCGGACGTCGACCATTTCGGTCGCCGCGTCCGGTTCGGACGCCCGGGGCTCCGGCTCCCCGGCTTCCCCGGGGGCCGCCGCCTCGGCGGGGGCACGCCCCTCCAGGTCCTTGGCGTAACGGCGCTCCATGCCCGCCCGTCCGGACAGCAACCGGATGGCCGTGCTGAAGCGTTCCGTCGGACGGGCTTCATTGAGCTCGTCCTGCCTACGGAGCCACATCGGCACCAAGTAGGCGGCCCAGGCCCCGACGATGACTGCGTAGATCAGGCCGCTGCTGCTCACCCTTCACACGGTAGAGGGGTGTGCGCAGATGATTCCGCCAATTGGCGCGGTGTGTCGCACGATCCGGCTGATATCTCGAACTTTTTTTGTGATTGTTGAGATCGGAACCCTACGAATACCGTCAATTGACCGGTCAATTCGAACGTTTATTTTATTTCTGGGGAGAGTCCCGTCCCCGCGCCCGTCCCGCCCCTCGGCCGGGAGCGGTGCCAGCGGGTGAGGAGCCCCTCGGGGACCTCCTCGGCGGTCAGCGCGTAGACCAGGTGGTCGCGCCAGGCGCCGTCGATGTGGAGATAGCGGGGGCGCAGGCCCTCCTCGCGGAATCCCAGTTTCTCCACCACCCGGCGGCTGGGCAGATTCTCCGGCCGGATGCACACCTCCACGCGGTGCAGCCCGACCGCGCGGAAGCAGTGGTCGACCACCAGGGCCACTGCCGTGGGCATCACGCCCCGGCCGGCGACGGCCTCGTCCACCCAGTAGCCGATGTGGGCCGAGCACATCGAGCCCCAGGTGATCCCGGCCACGGTCAGCTGGCCGACGAGCTGGCCCCGGTACTCGATCACGAACGGCAGCATCCGCCCGGCGTGCGCCTCCGCCTTCAGATGGCGGACCATCTGCCGGTAGGTGGGGCGCTGGGCGACGGGCCCGCCGGGGGGCGGCGGGGGCACGGTGGCCTCCCAGGGGCGCAGCCAGTCGCGGTTGCGCCGGTTGACCTCGCGCCAGGCGCGCTGGTCGCGCAGCTTTATGGGGCGCAGGGCGACATCGCCGTCCGCCAGCTCGACCGGCCAGATGTTCATAGGGCGGCCGCGGGGTTTCTCGGGTGGTCGCCGCCGTGGTGGTCGCCGCCGGTCCCGTCACCGCCGGGGTGGTCGCCGCCGTGGAGCTGGTCCACCGCGTGCCGGAGGAGCCGCTCCAGGACGGCCAGCCCGTCGCGTACGCCGCCCGTCGACCCGGGCAGGTTGACGATCAGTGTCCGGCCGGCCACTCCGGCCAGGCCCCGGGAGAGCGCGGCCGTGGGCACCTTGGCCAGGCCCTCGGCCCGGATGGCCTCGGGGATGCCGGGGACCTCGTAGTCCAGGACGCGGCGGGTGGCCTCGGGGGTGCGGTCGGTGGGGGAGATCCCGGTCCCGCCGGTGGTCAGCACCACGTCGTAGGCGGCGGCGACCGCCTCGCGCAGCGCGGCCTCGACCGGGTCGCCGTCCGGCACCACGCGGGGCCCGTCCACGGCGAAGCCCATGGCTTCCAGCCCGGCCGCGAGGAGGGGCCCGCCCCGGTCCTCGTAGACGCCCGCCGAGGCCCGGTTGGAGGCGGTGACCACGAGGGCCCGGTACCGCCGCATCGCGGGAGCGGTCACGCGCCGGCCTCCCGCCGGACGTACGGGCCGGACTTCCCGCCCGTCTTCTCCTCCACCCGGATGTCCGTGATCACCGCGGCCTTGTCGACGGCCTTCACCATGTCGACGACCGTCAGAGCGGCCGTGGTCACGGCGGTGAGCGCCTCCATCTCCACCCCCGTGCGGTCCGTGGTCCGCACGGTGGCGAGGATCTCGACGGCCTCGTCGGTGACCGTCAGGTCGACCGTGACGCCGGAGAGGGCGAGCGGGTGGCAGAGGGGGATCAGCTCGGGCGTCCGCTTGGCGCCCATGATCCCGGCGATCCTGGCGGTGGCGAGGGCGTCGCCCTTGGGCAGGCCCTCGCCGCGCAGCAGTGCCACGACGCGCGGTGAGACCAGCACCCGGCCGCTGGCCCGGGCGGCGCGCGCGGTGACCTCCTTGGCCGAGACGTCGACCATGCGGGCCGCGCCCGTCGCGTCGAGATGGGTGAGGTGCTCCTGGCCGCTGCTCATCGTTCTCCCGGTCCGGTCCCTGTGGGCAGCCACCGTACCCGGCGGGAGCGCGGATCGTTCGGGAAGGACGTCAGCCCAGGAGGACGACCTCCACCTCGGCGCCCGGGTCCACGGACGTGGTGTCCTCGGGGACGACGATCAGGGCGTTGGCATCGGCGAGGGCCTTGACCAGGTGGGAGCCGGCCCCGCCGACCGGTGTGACCTCGCCGTCCGTGTACCGGCCGCGCAGGAACTGCCGCTTCCCCGCCGGGGAGGACTTCACCCCGTCCGCGCACACCGCTCGTACCGTCTCGCGGTCGGCGGGCGGGAGCCCCATCAGGGCGCGCAGCGCGGGCCGGACGAAGAGTTCGAAGGAGACGTACGAGCTGACGGGGTTGCCCGGCAGCGCGAAGAGGGGGACGCGGTCGGGGCCGACGCGGCCGAAGCCCTGGGGTTTGCCGGGCTGCATGGCCAGCCGCCGGAAGGAGACCTTCCCCTCCGCGCCGGTCAGCCCGGTCAGGGCCTCCTTGACCACGTCGTAGGCGCCGACGCTGACGCCGCCGCTGGTGACGACGGCGTCGGCGCGCACGAGCTGGTCCTCCAGGGTGGCGCGGAAGACGACGGGGTCGTCGTCGACGGCGCCGACGCGGTAGGCGAGGGCGCCGGCGTCCCGGGCGCAGGCGGTGAGCATGAAGCTGTTGGAGTCGTGGATGCGGCCCTCGCCCAGGGGCTCGCCGGGCGGCACGAGCTCGCTGCCGGTGGAGAGCACGACGACGCGGGGGCGGGGCCGGACGGTCACGGTGGCGCGGCCGATGGCGGCCAGCAGCCCGAGCTGGGCGGGGCCGAGGACGGTACCGGCCCGGGCGGCGATCTCCCCGGCGGCGACGTCGCTGCCGCGGTCGCGGATGTGGGCGCGGGCGGCGACGGGGCGGTGGACTCGGACCTCGCCGAAGGCATCCTCCCCGCCGGCCTCGGCCATGGTGACGGCCGGGCCCTCGCCGCTCTCCCCGTCGGTCCACTCGACGGGGACGACGGCCTCGGCGCCGGGCGGCAGCGGGGCGCCCGTCATGATCCGCACGGCCTCGCCGGGGCCCACGGGGGGCAGCTCGGCGCTGCCCGCCGCGATGTCGCCGACGACGGTGAGCACGGCGGGGAACTCCTCGCTCGCGCCCGCGACGTCGGCGGTCCGGACGGCGTAGCCGTCCATGGAACTGTTGTCGAAGGGGGGCAGGGCGGCGGGGACGACGACGTCCTCCACCAGCACACAGCCCTGCGCGTCCAGGAGTTGCAGCTCGATCGGCTCCAACGGGCGGATCTTCCCGAGGATGTCGTCGAGGTGCTCGTCCACGGACCAGACGCGGTCCCCTCCGGCGGCCGACCCGTCCGTCTCACTGCTCAAGTCGCTACATCTCCTCGGTGACATAACTCCGGAGCCAGGCCCGGAAGTCCGGTCCCAGATCCTCGCGTTCGCATGCCAGTCTGACAATGGCACGCAGATAGTCACCTCGGTCGCCGGTGTCGTAGCGGCGGCCCTTGAAGACGACGCCGTGCACGGGCCCGCCGAGGCCGGGCGCGGCGGCCAGGGCCTGGAGGGCGTCGGTGAGCTGGATCTCGCCGCCGCGGCCGGGCTCGGTCTCGCGCAGCACGTCGAAGACGGCAGGGTCGAGGACGTAGCGGCCGATCACCGCGTAGTTGCTGGGCGCCTCGGCGGGGCCGGGCTTCTCGATCAGGCCGGTGACCTCGACGACGTCCTCGACGTCGGTGGGCTTGACGGCCGCGCAGCCGTACATCCCGATCTGCGCGGGGTCGACCTCCATCAGCGCGATCACACTGCCGCCGTGCCGGCGCTGGATGTCGACCATGCGCGAGAGCAGCGGGTCGCGCGCGTCGATCAGGTCGTCGCCGAGCAGCACGGCGAAGGGCTCGTCGCCCACGTGCGGGGCGGCGCACAGCACGGCGTGGCCCAGGCCCCGGGGGTCGCCCTGGCGCACGTAGTGCATGGTGGCGAGATCGCTGGACTCCTGGACCTTCGCGAGGCGGGAGGCGTCGCCCTTGCGCCGCAGGGCCTCCTCGAGCTCGTAATTGCGGTCGAAGTGGTCCTCGAGGGGCCGCTTGTTACGGCCTGTGATCATGAGGACGTCGGACAAACCCGCGTGAACCGCTTCCTCCACCACGTACTGGATCGCCGGCTTGTCGACGACCGGCAGCATCTCCTTGGGGGTGGCCTTGGTGGCCGGGAGAAAACGGGTTCCGAGCCCGGCGGCAGGGATGACAGCCTTGCTGATCCGAGGGCGCGATTGAGTCATGGGCCGAACACTAACCGTTGGGACTGAGCGGAAGATGTGACTCCGCCGAGTATGACCCCAGACAGGAGAATGCCGAAACCATGTGCGCGTCAGCAGAGGTCCCCCAGCCCGACAAGGCGGCGTTGCGGCGCGCCCTCCTGGCGGTGAGAGCCAGTCTGACCAGGGACGACGTCCTCGCGCGCGAGGCGGAGCTGGGCCGGCGCGCCCTGGAGCTGCCGGAGCTGGCGGACGCGCGGACGGTGGCCGCGTACGTGTCCATCGGCGGGGAGCCGGGCACTCGAGCGCTGCTGGACACGCTGCGTGACCGCGGGGTGCGGGTGCTGCTGCCCGTCCTGCTGCCGGACAACGATCTCGACTGGGGGCTCTACCGGGGCCCGGAGGGTCTCGTCCGGGCGGGCCGGGGCCTGCTGGAGCCGGACGGGGAGCGGCTCGGCCCGGAGGCCGTCACCGGCGCCGACGCGGTGCTGCTGCCCGGGCTCGCCGTGGACGGGCGCGGGCTGCGGCTGGGGCGGGGCGGCGGCTCGTACGACCGGGTGCTGGCCCGGCTGGACCGCGCGGGGGCCGATCCGGCGCGGGTCGTGCTCCTCTACGACAACGAGGTGGTCGCGCGGGTCCCGGAGGAACCGCACGACCACCCCGTGCACGCGGTGATCACCCCTGCCGGGGTCCGCCGCTTCGGCTGAGCGCCCCGTCAGGGGCGCGGGACGGTGTCGCTATTGCGGCTACCGCCGCGTGGGCGCGACCAGCCACAGTCCACCCGCAGCCGCGGGACCGCACTTCCGGCGGAGCGCCCGGCGCCCGGCACCGCCGGACCTGGCTACCCGCCGGGAGGGCTCACGGCTTCAGCGTCAGCACCGCGTCCTTGCTCTTCTCGACGGCGTCCTTGCCGAAGGCCCACGGCAGGAGCTCGCCCTTGGCCCACTTGTCCGTCTGGTCGTAGTAGTGGGCGTTGTAGGCGTGGCCGGAGGCACCGGTGAGGTTGATCCAGCGCGACTTGTCGAGGTCGCCGAGGTTGACGACCATCCGCATGGACGGCACCCAGACGACGCCGTAGCCGCCCGCCGCGTTCCAGCCGGCGGCATTGACCGCCGCCTCGCCGCCCGCGAGGTTCCAGGGACCCCGGTTGAGCATCCACCGGACGATGCCGGGGCCCTCCTTGCCCAGGGTCTGGTTCTTCAGGTTCAGCTGGTGCAGCCGGCCCCAGCTCCACTGGGTGACGTCCTTGCCGAGCTTGGAGGTCAGCTCCCAGCGGGCGTCGATCATGGCCTTGGCCAGCAGCTGGTCACGGTTGGCGGCACCCGGGTTGGCGCGCGTGCCGTTGGTCTTCCACCAGGCGTTGTCGGGCTTGTCGAGGATGTTGCGGACGACCTCGAACCAGCGGTCGCCACCGTCGGGCTGCGCGTTGTCGGGGTCGCGCTCGCCGCACTCGAGGACGAGGCGGGTGTTGCCGTCCAGGTCCTCCTGCGGGCCGGAGTCGTTGGCCGGGCGCACTCGCAGGCACTGGCCCTTGACCCGCAGCTCCTTGGGGAGCTTGTTGCCGAAGGCGAGCTTGAGGGTGTTGCGCCACACCGCGTTGAAGTACGCGGCGGCCGCCGAGTCGGGCTCCTGGGTGTAGTCCCAGTCCTTCAGCAGCTTCTGCGCCTCGCGGACGTACTTCGTCTCGCGCTCGTTGGCGCCCTTGACGTCGATCTTGAGCAGGTAGGGCGTCAGCAGCTTGCCGATCTCGCTGCTGTTGTCCATCTGCATCTTCTGCATGTCCTCCGTCGAGATCTTCCCGCCGTCCTTGATCTTCGACTGGATCATGTCGTTTATCCGCTGGCTGCGGGCGCCGTAGCCCCAGTCCTGCGTCAGGAGGTACGGGTAGCTCTTGTCGGCGACGGCCTGGTTGGCGGTGACGATGTAGCCGCGCTTGGGGTTGTAGTCGTACGGCAGCGCGGACTGCGGCACATAGTCGGTCCACTGGTAGGCCGGGTCCCAGCCGGGGGCGGGCAGCCGGCCGTCGGGCGTGGCGGCCTGCGCGTCGGGCTTGGCGCCGTCCTTGGCGTCGATCTTGCCGTCGCCGTTGACGTCGGTCTTCGGCTCGCCGGTGGCGCCGCTCTGCGCGGGGGTGCCATTGGCGCCATTGACGCCGTTCCGGCCGGTGGTGCTCGTCTCGCCGCCCTTGGCCGCGTCGACGCCCGCCTTGCCGCGGACCGGGATGCGGCCCGGGGCCTGGTAGCCGATGTTGCCCTTGGTGTCGGCGTAGATCAGGTTCTGCGAGGGGACGTCGAAGTCGGCCGCCGCCTTGCGGAAGGAGGCCCAGTCTCCCGCCTGGTCCAGCGCGAACAGGGCGTCCATCGTCTTGCCCGGGTCCAGCGCGGTCCAGCGCAGCGCGACGGCGTAGCCCTCGGCGCGGTCCGGCGCCGGGTCCTGCACGGGCGCCTTCTCGCCGACCTTGACGAGCTCGTCGTTGCGGTCGGAGACGATCGGGCCGTTGTTGGTCTCGCGGACGGTGATCTCACGGCTCTTCTCGCCCGCGACCTTGATGGTCTCCTTGCGGGTGACGAAGGGCTTCTGCTTGCCGTCGTAGAGGTAGCTGTCGGCGGTGACCTTCTCCAGGTAGAGGTCGGAGACGTCGGCGCCGAGGTTGGTCATGCCCCAGGCGATGTCCTTGTTGTGGCCGATGACCACGCCGGGCATGCCCGCGAAGGTGTAGCCGGCCACGTCGAACGGGCACTGCGCGCCGGTGGTGTTGCAGTGCAGGCCCATCTGGTACCAGAGGGAGGGCATCTGCGGCGCGAGGTGCGGGTCGTTGGCCAGCAGCGGCTTTCCGGTCGTCGTGTACTGGCCGGAGACGACCCACGAGTTGGAGCCGATGCCGTTGCCGCTGGGGCCGAGCAGTGCCGGGATCTTCTCCAGGGAGCTCGACAGCGAGGCGAGGCTGCCGCGCAGCCCGTTCGCCGCGCCCGCGCCCCCGGCGGTCGCCGGGTTCTGCGTGCCGGCGGCCTGGGTGCCGCCGGTGGCGGCGCCACCCTTGGGGTCGAAGGTCTTGGCGCTGTCGACCGCGCCGCCCTCGACGATCGGCTTGTTCCGGTCGTACGGGTACGCCGGGTACAGCTCGTCGATCTGCTGGGGGGTCAGCCGCGAGGACGCCAGGGACCGGTCGATCTCGTCCTTCATATTGCCGCGCAGGTCCCAGGCCATCGCCTTGAGCCAGGCGACGGAGTCGACCGGGGTCCAGGGCTCGGGCTTGTAATCGTTCTGGAACTCGAGGGCGGCGTACTCGACGGACAGCGACTTGCCCTTGTGGTCCTTCAGATAGGCGTTGACGCCGTCGGAGTAGGCCTGGAGCCACTTCTTGGTGGTCGCCGACAGCTTGGTGTCGTACTCCTGCTGCGCGACCTTGCGCCAGCCCATGGTGCGCAGGAAGGCGTCGGTCTCCACCTGGCCGGATCCGAACATCTCGGAGAGTCGTCCGGCCGTCAGATGACGGCGGACGTCCATCTCCCAGAAGCGGTCCTGCGCCTGGACGAAGCCCTGGGCGCGGAAGAGGTCCTCGGCCGAGTCGGCGTAGACCTGGGGAATGCCGTGGTCGTCGCGGACGACCTTCACCTGACCGGACAGGCCCTTGAGCTGAAGGGTTCCGTCGGTCTCGGGGAAGGAGGCGCGAACGGTGCTGACGCTCCAGTACGCGCCGAAGGCGACGCCCGCCACGAGCAGCAGCACGGTGGTGATCACGAGCAGGCGGGCGCGTCGCCCCTTCTTCTTTTTGCCGGGGCCGTTCTTGTTGGCGGGCATCGCTGTCCTTTGAGGGGCAGATGGTCCTGGGAATGCTGGAAGCAACCATAGGCGCAGGGCGCGGGAGACCCGGACGCGGTGCCGTGCCGACGGCATCCGGCCAGGCGAGGCCGTGCCGAAGAGGCGTTAAGAACCCGTAAAATATTAGATGAGGAAATTAACTTCCTCTGGACGCATCCCCCATTGCCCCCGCCCTCGCGGCCCCCAGGACAGGAGGAACGTTTCGGCCGCATCGTGAACACCCCGACGCCGTATGACGACGCCCGTGGAACATCTCGTGAAGGGACCGGCCCCTGACTGTCCACCACCTCAACGAACTCCTGTTGATCTGCTCGCTCGTGCTGCTCGTGGCGGTGGCGGCGGTCCGGATCTCCTCGCGCAGCGGGCTGCCCAGCCTGCTCCTCTATCTCGGCATGGGCGTCGCCATCGGCCAGGACGGCATCGGCGTCTCCTTCAACGACGTCGGCCTCACGCAGGTCATCGGCTACGCCGCGCTGGTCGTGATCCTCGCCGAGGGCGGTCTCGGCACGAAGTGGCACGAGATCAAGCCGGCGCTGCCGGCCGCGGCCGTGCTCTCCACCTTCGGCGTCGCGGTGAGCGTCGGTGTGACGGCCGCCGCCGCGCACTATCTGGCCGGCGTCGAATGGCGCCAGGCACTGATCATCGGCGCCGTGGTGTCCTCCACGGACGCGGCCGCCGTCTTCTCCGTCCTGCGGAACGTTCCGCTGCCCGGCCGGCTCACGGGTGTCCTGGAGGCCGAGTCCGGCTTCAACGACGCCCCCGTCGTCATCCTCGTCGTGGCCTTCTCGGCCGCCGGACCGGTCGACCACTGGTATCTGCTGCTGGGCAAGATCGCGCTGGAGCTGGTCATCGGCGCCGCCGCCGGCCTGCTGATAGGCATGGCAGGCGCCTACGGCCTGCGGCACGTGGCACTGCCCGCCTCCGGCCTCTACCCGATCGCCGTCATGGCCATCGCCGTCACCGCCTACGCGGCCGGCGCGCTCGCCCACGGATCGGGCTTCCTGGCCGTCTATCTCGCCGCCCTGATCCTCGGCAACGCCAAGCTGCCGCACTCTCCGGCCACCCGCGGCTTCGCGGAGGGGCTGGGCTGGATCGCCCAGATCGGCATGTTCGTGCTGCTGGGCCTGCTGGTCACCCCCCACGAGCTGGGCGACGACATCGTGCCCGCGCTGGTGGTGGGCCTGGTGCTCACGATGGTGGCCCGCCCGCTGTCCGTGTTCCTCAGTACGGCACCCTTCGGGACGCCCTGGCAGGAGAAGGCGCTGCTCTCCTGGGCCGGGCTGCGCGGCGCGGTCCCCATCGTCCTGGCGACCATCCCCATGGTCGCCGGGGTCCCCGACAGCCGCCGGATCTTCAACATCGTCTTCGTGCTCGTGATCGTCTACACGCTGGTGCAGGGCCCGACCCTGCCCTGGCTGGCGCGGCACCTGAAGCTGGGCGACGGCGAGGAGGCCAAGGACCTGGGCATCGAGTCCGCGCCGCTGGAGCGGCTGCGCGGGCATCTGCTGTCGGTCTCCGTCCCCGACGGTTCGCGGATGCATGGCGTGGAGGTGAGCGAGCTGCGACTGCCCGCCGGGGCCGCCGTCACCCTGGTCGTCCGCGACGGCGCGAGCTTCGTGCCGGGCCCCGCGACCGTCCTGCGCCACGGCGACGAGCTGCTGGTCGTGGCCACCGACCCGGTGCGCGACGCGACCGAGCGACGACTGCGCGCGGTCGGCGAGGGCGGCAAGCTGGCCGGCTGGCTGGGCGAGGCCCCCGCACCCCCGGAAAGTGCGGCGGCAAAGCGGCGAGCAAAGAAGGGTCTGGTGAAGAAGAGGTTGGTTAAGTAAGATATTCGACTATTCGCGTGCGTACCGGGAGTCCCACCGGGACCCCACACGCCACGCGTGCGACACGACAACATCGAACCAACTCTGCCTGACGCAGAGCTGGCGCGACCGCACGGCGGCCGTGGCCGCATGAGGCGGCCGGATCGGTATCTACCACGGTCCTGCGCGAGAGGACAGCTCTCGGCGCGCTCCGTGCGACGTATTCCCGTTCGTCCGGAGCGTGCTACCAGGCGGCGGAAAGGCCGGACCGTGGCAGCCACGGTCAATGACAACGACGGGGCCCGCGCCGGGTACGGCAGCCTGCTGCGCACGCGCGGCGCGCTGTCGTTCCTGCTCCCCGGGTTCCTGGCGCGCCAGCCGTTCGCGATGCTCACGATCGGCATCCTGCTGCTGGTCAACGACACCACCGGCTCCTACGGCACCGCGGGCACCGTCTCGGCGACGGCGGGCGTGGCCATGGCCCTGTTCGCCCCGCTGAGCGGCAAGCTCGCGGACCGCTTCGGACAGGCCGCCGTGCTCATGCCCGGCGTCGTCGTCCACGCCGCCGCGATCTCCCTGCTGACGGCGCTCGCGCTCTCGCACGCGCCCCTGTGGGCGCTGCTCGCGGCGGCCGTGCCGGCGGGCGCGTCGACCCCGCAGATCGGCCCGATGGTCCGCGCCCGCTGGGCGGCCAAGCTGGACGGCTCGCCGCTGATGCCGACGGCCGCGGCCTTCGAGTCGGTCACCGACGAGTTCACGTTCGTGATCGGCCCGGTGCTGGCCACCGCGCTGTGCACCGGCGTCCACCCGGCGGCCGGCCTGATCGCCGAGGCGGCCCTGACGCTGATCGGCGGCCTGGTCTTCGCCTTCCAGCGGGGCACGCAGCCCGTCCCGACGGGCCGCGCGGCCGCCGGGAGCGCCGAGGGCACCTCCGCGCTGTCCGTGCCGGGTGTCCGGGTGCTGGCCATCACCATGCTCGGCATCGGCACGGTCTTCGGCGGCATGCAGGTCTCGATGACCGCCTTCACCAAGGAGCTCGGCGAGCCCGGCCTCAACGGTCTGATGTACGGCACGTTCGCGGCCGGAAACATGATCGCGGGCATCGTCTGCGGCGCCGTCGCCTGGAAGTCCAGCGCGCAGCGCCGGCTGCTGACCGCCTACCCGCTGCTGGTCCTGGCCACCACCCCGCTGTGGGCCGCGCACGCGCTGCCGCTGCTGGGCGCCGCGGGCCTGCTCGTGGGCCTGTGCATCGCGCCCTCGCTGATCACCGGCTACACGCTGGTCGAGAAGCTCGTCCCGGCGAGCGCCCGGACGGAGGCCTTCACCTGGCTGACCGGCGCGGTCGGCCTGGGCCAGGCGGCCGGCGCCACCGTGGGCGGCCGGCTGATCGACGCCCACGGCGCGAGCACCGGTTTCCTGGTGCCGCTGGGCGGCACCGCGCTGGCGCTGGTGGTCCTGCTGGGGCTGCGCAAGGCGCTTACGCCGAAGGGCGAGTCGGTCGTCGCGGCACGTGGGGTCGGTCACCGTGAGCCCGTTTCGGTGGACTGACGGGCCGGAATACTGCACTATTGAGCGTCGTTAGCACTCATTGAGTGAGAGTGCCAGGAGGAACAAGTGCCGACTTACCAGTACCAGTGCACCGCGTGCGGCGAGGGCCTCGAAGCGGTGCAGAAGTTCACCGATGACGCCCTGACCGTGTGCCCGCAGTGCGACGGACGCCTCAAGAAGGTGTTCTCGGCGGTCGGCATCGTCTTCAAGGGCTCGGGCTTCTACCGGAACGACAGCCGTGGCGCGTCGTCCAGCAGCACCCCGGCGTCGAAGTCGACGTCTTCTTCCTCTTCCTCGTCGTCTTCGTCTTCGTCTTCCACGACGACGAGCTCGTCGAGCGCGTCGAGCACGACCAGCAGCAGCTCGGCCGCCTGACACGCGCCCATACGCGGTTACGCAGCTTCTCCACGGAGCCCGTCGCCCCCGTTCTCGGGGGTGGCGGGCTCCGTGGCGTGCGGGGACGGTCCGGCTAGGGTGAGCGCATGGCCGAGACCAACAGCGCAGCGACGATAGGGGTCATCGGGGGATCGGGGTTCTACTCCTTCCTCGACGACGTGACCGAGATCACGGTGGAGACGCCCTACGGGGCGCCGAGCGACTCGCTGTTCCTGGGCGAGCTGGCGGGCCGGAAGGTGGCCTTCCTGCCCCGTCACGGCCGCGAGCACCGCACTCCCCCGCACCGCATCAACTACCGGGCCAACCTCTGGGCCCTGCGCTCGGTGGGCGTCCGGCAGGTCCTGGGCCCGTGCGCGGTGGGCGGCCTGGTCCCGGAGCACGGGCCGGGCACCCTGCTCGTGCCGGACCAGCTCGTGGACCGGACGAAGTCCCGCGCCCAGACCTTCTTCGACGGGGAGCCGCTGCCCGACGGCTCGGTGCCCAACGTGGTCCACATGACCTTCGCCGACCCCTACTGCCCGGCCGGGCGCTCGGTGGCCCTCGGGGCGGCGCGTGGGCGCGGCTGGGAGCCGGTGGACGGCGGGACGATGGTCGTGATCGAGGGGCCGCGCTTCTCGACCCGGGCCGAATCGCGCTGGCACGCGGCGCTGGGCTGGTCGGTCGTCGGCATGACCGGCCACCCGGAGGCGGTCCTCGCCCGTGAGCTGGGGCTCTGCTACACGTCGATGGCGCTGGTCACGGACCTGGACGCGGGCGCGGAGGCCGGTGAGGGCGTCTCCCACGAGGAGGTGCTGCGGGTCTTCGGTGAGAACGTGGACCGGCTGCGCGAGGTGCTGTTCGACGCGGTGGGCGCGCTGCCGAAGACGGCGGACCGGGACTGCCTGTGCACGCGGGCGCACGACGGCTGGGACCTGGGGATCGAGCTGCCGTAGAGGGACGCGGGCGGGCCGGGGGTCCCGGGGCTACCGGGGGCTACCGGGTGACGAAGTTGTCCACAACCGGCGAGTAGTCCACAGGCCTCAGCGGGACCGGCGCGGAACGGGGATCGTAGGGAACGTCAGCCGACGCTCCCTCTCCCCCGTCGCCAGGTGGTGTTCCCATGTCCGCAGCACCCACAGCACCCCTCATGCCCGCCGTGCCCGCGACCCCCATTCCCCGTTCCTTGGCCTCCGTCTCCCGCTCGTACCCCGCGCCCTGGACCCCGCCGGGGCGCCGGGTGCCGATGTTCGCGCCGGTGCGTGTGGGGCGGCGCGGGCGACGCCGACGCACCCGGGCGCCGGTTTGCGGATTGGACAGACCAGCCAGACTCTCTCGTATGTTATGGAATCGGCCATTCCGGCATAGGTACGTACAGAGAGAGGTTGTTCGGTGAGCTCCGGGAGCGATAAGAAAACAGGAGTCCTCGGGGGTTTCAAGGCCTTCCTGATGCGGGGCAACGTGATCGACCTCGCGGTCGCCGTCGTCATCGGAGCGGCGTTCACCAACATCGTGAACTCTGTGGTGAAGGGCGTCATCAACCCCGTCGTCGGTGCCTTCGGCACCAAGGACCTCGAACGCTACGCGTCCTGCATCAAGGGCCCCTGCACCCGTAGCGCCGCGGGCGAGGTCACCAAGGGCGTCTACATCCAGTGGGGCTCGGTACTCAGCGCCACGCTGACGTTCCTGATCACGGCGGCGGTGGTCTACTTCCTGATGCTGCTGCCCATGAAGCGCTGGCAGGACCGCCAGGCCGCCAGGACCCCGGCGGAGACCAAGCCGGACGAGCCCACCGAGATCGAGCTGCTGGCCCAGATCCGCGACGCCTTGACCGAACAGCGCCGAGGCCCGGGCTCAGGCTCGGACTCCGTCCCGGCCCAACGCTAGATGTGGTGGGGCGGCTTCTCGTCCAGGAAGCGGGCCAGGTCGGCGGCGCCGCCGCCGGTGGCCGGGCGGTCGCCCCAGCCGCGGTCGGTGTCGTCGGAGGACTGCCGGTCCAGCGGGTCGTCGAAGATCAGCGCGGCGGCCGGGGACGCGGGGTCCCGGCGGGGCGCGGGCTCAGGGGCGGTGCTCATGCGTCCAGGGTACGGGCGGCGCCCCCGGCCGGAAGGCCGCGAGCCGACGAGACCGCCGGGTGCACGGCACGGCACGCAGTACTCGGCACCCGACACTCGGCACGTGAGGTTCGACGCGCGGCGGGCCCGCACCCCGGCGACAATCGCCCCATGAGCGACGAGGAGCCGAACGGGGAGCCGAACGGGGAGCCTCCGCCTCCCGACCGCCGCTCCGGCGTCCTGCGCCGGATGACCGCGCGCGGGCGGGACGAGGAGCACCGGGCCGCGACACCCCTCGAGCTCTTCTTCGACCTGTGCTTCGTCGTCGCGGTCGCCCAGGCCGGCAGACAACTGGTCCACGCGCTCGCCGAAGGGCACCCAGGACACGGCATTCCTGGCTATCTCATGCTTTTCTTCGCGGTGTGGTGGGCCTGGGTCAACTTCAGCTGGTTCTCCTCCGCCTACGACACGGACGACGTCGTGTACCGCGTCGTCACGCTCGTCCAGATCGCGGGCGTGCTGATCCTGGCGGCGGGCATCCCCCGCGCCTTCGACGAGGCGAACTACACGGCCGTCTGGCTCGGCTACGCCGTGATGCGGCTCGCGCTCGTCTCGCAGTGGCTGCGGGCCGCGCACTCCTCCGCCGGGGCGGAGCGGCGCACGGCGCTCAAGTACGCCGTCGGCGTCTGCCTGTGCCAGGTCGGCTGGCTGGGGCTGCTCCTGCTGCCGGACCGGGCCAAGCCCTGGGTGTTCCTGGTGATGGCGATCGCCGAGATGGCCGTGCCCGCGATCGCGGAGAGGCGACAGCAGACCGCCTGGCATCCGCACCACATCGCCGAGCGCTACGGCCTGTTCACGATCATCGTGCTGGGTGAGACGGTGTCGGCCGCCACGGTCGCCGTCCAGTCCGCGCTGGACGAGCACGAGGCGGTGGGGGAACTGCTGCCGATCGCGAGCGGCGGCCTGCTGTTGATCTTCGCGGCCTACTGGATCTACTTCGCCGTGCCCATCCACCTCCACCTGGCGTCCAACCGCCAGGCGTTCCTGTGGGGCTATGGCCACTATCTGGTCCTCGGCTCGGCGGCGGCCATCGGCGCGGGCATCGAGGTGGCGGTCGAGGAGTCGGTGGGCAAGGCGCACATCTCCACGTTCGCGGCGTCGGCCTGTGTCACCGTTCCCGCCGCCCTGTTCATGTTCTGTGTCTGGCTCATCCACTCCCGTCACTACAAGCGCGGCACGGCCCAGCAGCTGGTCCTGCCCGTGTCGGCGCTTGCCGTTCTCGCCTGCACGTTCGCGGGCGGGGCAGCGGTGCTGCTGGCGGGTCTGGTCGGGGTGGCGACAGTGGCAGTAGGGGTGACGCTCTTCACGCGCAACCCGCCAGAACCCGAGCCATCACCTCAACACAGCTGACTCCTCCATATTCTGACGGTCCGTGATACGGATGCCGTATGACTGACGCTCGCCTCACACCCACGCCCGGACCCCAGGACGGCCTCACTGATGTCCACGGCCTCCACGTGGGTCACGCCCACCGCAGGGGTGACGGCGCCCTCACCGGCACCACGGTCGTCCTCACCGCGCCCGGTCTGGGTGGCGCCGTCGCCGCCGTGGACGTCCGCGGCGGCGGGCCGGGCACCCGGGAGACCGACGCCCTGGACCCCCGCAATCTCGTCCAGCGCGTCGAGGCCGTCGTCCTGACCGGCGGCAGCGCCTTCGGCCTGGACGCGGCGTCCGGTGTCATGGCGTATCTGGAGGACGCGGGCCGGGGCTTCCGGGTCGGGCCGGATCCCGCGCAGGTCGTCCCGGTGGTCCCGGCGGCCGCCCTGTTCGACCTCGGCCGGGGCGGCGACTGGCGGGCCCGCCCTGACGCCGCGCTGGGCCGGGAGGCCGCCGAGGCGGCGGCCCGGACGGCACCGGGGGCACCCGTCGCCCTGGGCACGGTCGGCGCGGGCACCGGCGCGGTGGCGGGCGGGATCAAGGGCGGCATCGGCACCGCCAGCGTGGTCCTCCCCTCCGGGGTGACGGTCGCCGCGATCGCCGCTGTCAACGCGGCGGGCTCCGTGGCCGACCCGGCGACGGGCGTGCTCTACGGGCGGCTGTACGAGGGCCGGCCCGTCGCCTATCCCTCCCCGAGCGGCACCGGGCGGCCCAGGAGGCCCTGGCTGTGGCGCGGCAGGAGTCGGCCCGGCGCTGGGCGGGTTCCGTCCGCCCCCCGCTCAACACCACCATCGCCGTCGTCGCCACCGACGCCGTCCTGACCCGCGCCCAGGCCCAGAAGCTCGCGGGCACCGCCCACGACGGCCTGGCCCGCGCGGTCCGGCCGGTCCATCTGCTGACCGACGGGGACACGGTCTTCGCCCTGGCCACGGGCGCCCGCCCGCTGCCGGTGGAGGACCATCTGCCCGGCAGTGCGGACTTCGCCGCCGGCGCGGTCAACGAGATCCTGGCGGCCGGGGCGGACGTTCTGACCCGCGCCGTGGTCAAGGGCGTCCTCGCCGCGGAGGGCGTCGACGGGCCGGGCGGCGTCTTCCCCGCCTACCGCGACCTGTACGGCACGGACGCCTGACCGCCGTCGGGGTTTCCCGCGCCTTCGGCGCGGGTTTCGCCCACCCACCCGCCCGATTACCCGGAACGGGACCCACGAGGTAGTAACGGAAGGGGGCGGGGTGGGGTGGATGGGCCCTGGTAGGGGCGTAAAGAGCTCTTCGCCGCTGGAGCAAAATACGGGGCAACCGTCACCAAAGTGGCAGGCACCGCGAAGAGCTCAGCCCCGTAAGGGCCCGTCCACCCCACCCCGCCCCCGGCCTACACGGCGGCCCGCTCCTTGTGCGACGCGACCGCCTCGCCACCCTGCGCGGGCAGCGCCGACCCGGCCGCAGGAGCCACAGACTTGCGCGGCAGCGCGAACATCAGGGCAAGCACCACGCCCAGCACCGCCGCGACCCACCACATGCCGTGCCGGAACGCCGCGCCGAACGCCTCGCCCGCGCGACCCCGCGCCATCTCGCCCTCGTCAAGGGCGTTGAAGAAGACGACCGACACCAACCCGAGACCCACCGCGTTGCCCAACTGCTGCGTGGTGTTTATCAGCCCGGACGCCGAGCCCGAGTGCTCACGCGGCACCCCGGCGATGACCGTCTCGGTGAGCGGGGCGACGATCAGGCCCATGCCGAGGCCCATGACGGTCAGCGGGAGGGCCATCTGCCAGGGGTGGATGCCCGTGCCGAAGTGCTCGGACTCCCAGATGTAGAGCAGGACGCCGGCCATCATCGCCAGCGCGCCGGCCTGAAGCACCTTGCGCCCGAAGCGGGGGACGAGCTTCTGGACCGAGAGGCCCGCCGCCACCGACACGGCGATGGAGAAGGGGATGCCGGTCAGGCCCGCCCGCAGCGGGCTCCAGCCGAGCCCGATCTGCATGTAGAGGGTCCAGATCAGGAAGAAGACACCGCAGGCGACGCCGAAGGCGACCTCGACGCCGATGCCCGCCGCGAAGCTCTTGACCTTGAACAGCGACAGCTCGACCAGCGGCGAGCCGTCCTTCCGCGACTTGTGGCGCTCGTAGGCAACAAAGGCGACAAAAACAACCGCGCTGCCGGCCATGCAGAGGAAGCCCCACAGCGGCCAGCCCAGCTCGCGGCCCTGCGTCAGCGGGTAGAGCAGCATCAGCAGCCCGCCGGTGGCGAGGGCGACGCCCACCAGGTCCAGCTTGAGCGCCTGCGGCGCGCGGGACTCGGAGATGTAGCGACGGCCCATGATCAGGCCGGCGATGCCCACGGGCAGGTTGACCAGGAAGATCGGCCGCCACTCCAGGCCGAAGAGGTTCCACTGGGTGAGCAGCGCGCCGAGGATGGGGCCGGAGACCGCGCCCAGGCCGACGACGGCGCCGAACATGCCGAAGACCTTGCCGCGCTCGTGGGCGGGGAAGGTGGCGTGGACGATGGCCAGCACCTGCGGCACCATCAGCGCGGCCGTGGCGCCCTGGAGGACGCGCGCGGCGACGAGGAGGTGGGGGTCGCCCGCGACGCCGCAGAGCATCGAGGCGAGGGTGAAGCCGCCCATGCCGAGGAGGAACACACGACGGCGCCCGTATATGTCGCCGAGGCGGCCACCGGTGATCAGTCCGGCGGCGAAGGCGAGGGCGTAGCCCTCGGTGATCCACTGGAGGATGCTGAAGGAGGCGCCGATGTCCTTCTGGATGCTCGGCATGGCGATGTTGACGATGGTGACGTCCACCAGGTCCATGAAGGAGGCGGTCATCACCACGGCGAGCGCCAGCCAGCGGCGGCGGTCTGCGATCGCGTCGGGGGCGGTCGCGTCCGGGGAGGCCCCGGCGGCGGGCGGGTCGGTGGTGGCGGTGCTGGTCACAGGGGTCTTGCCTTTCCTCTTCCTGCGCGCCGGATCGTTTCCCTCACCCGGTGCGCCCACCACGCTAGGGGGCGTATAGGTCAGGTCATGTCCTAGATGCCTGCCACCCTGGTGAGATGACGGACACCCCGGCACGGCTGCTGAATCTGCTCTCTCTCCTCCAGACACCTCGCGAATGGCCCGGCAGCGAGCTCGCCGAGCGGCTCGGTGTCAGCTCCCGCACCATCCGGCGGGACATCGAGCGGCTCCGCGATCTCGGCTACCCCGTACAGGCAACGATGGGGGCCGAGGGTGGGTACCGGCTGGCGGCCGGAGCCGCCCTGCCGCCGCTGGTCCTGGACGACGAGGAGGCGGTCGCCATCGCGGTGGGGCTGCGCGCGGGCGCGGGCCATGCCGTGGAGGGCATCGAGGAGGCGTCGGTGCGGGCGCTGGCCAAGCTGGAGCAGGTGCTGCCGGCCCGGCTGCGGCACCGGGTCTCGGCCCTGCAGGCCGCGACCGTGCCGCTCACCGGTGGCGACGGCGCGACCGTGGACCCCCACACGCTGACCGTGATCGCCTCCGCCGCCACCGGTCACGAGCGGCTCCGTTTCGCCTATCGCAAGGGTGACGGCACGGAGACGAAGCGCCTGGTCGAGCCGCACCGGCTGATCAGCACGGGCCGCCGCTGGTATCTGGTCGCGCATGACGTCGAGCGCGGCGACTGGCGGACGTTCCGGGTGGACCGGGTGAGCGAGCCCTTCGCGACGGGGGCCCGTTTCGCCCCGCGTGAGCTGCCGGTGCCGGACGCGGCGGAGTACCTGAAGCGGTCGATGGCGGGGCTCCAGCCGACGTACCGGCTCGTGGTCACGTTCCGCGCCCCGGCCGAGTCGGTGGCCGCCCGGCTGCCGAACTGGCTCGGGGTGCCGGAGCCCGTCGACGCGACGACGTGCCGGCTGGACGTCACCGCGTCCGACTCCGTCGAGTGGGTGGCTCTACGGCTGGCGATAGTGGACTGCGAGTTCGAGGCACACGAGCCGCGCGAGCTCGTCGACCACCTGCGCGAGCTGGGCGCCCGCATCAGCAGGGCGGCGCTCTGAAGGCCCTCCGCCCCCGCCCCCACGAAGGCGAAGGCGGACATAAAAGGGCCCCGGCGCAAGGGGGGGAGATGCGCCGGGACCCGGCCTGCTGGCTTATAACCAGATTAGACCCGTTTAGGCCGCCGCGTCGAACCCTGTGGCGTGTGCCATTTTCTTCAGCTCCAGAAGCGCGTGCTTCTCGATCTGCCGGATGCGCTCACGCGTCAGCCCGTGCTGCTTGCCGACCTCCGTCAGCGTGCGCTCGCGCCCGTCCTCGATGCCGTACCGCGCCTTGATGATCGACGCGGTGCGCTGGTCGAGGCGGCCGATGAGATCCTCCAGCTCCTCGCTGCGCAGCAGCGCGATGACCGACTGTTCCGGCGAGACGGCGGAGGTGTCCTCCAGCAGATCGCCGAACTGGGTCTCGCCCTCGTCGTCCACGGACATGTTCAGGCTCACCGGGTCACGGGCCCAGTCGAGCACGTCGCCGACGCGCTCGGGCGTGGTGCCCAGCTCCTCGGCGATCTCCGCGTGCTCCGGGTCGCGCCCGTTCTCGCGGTTGAACTCGCGCTGCACCCGGCGGATGCGGCCCAGCTCCTCCACAAGGTGGACGGGGAGCCGGATCGTACGGGACTGGTCGGCGATCGACCGGGTGATGGCCTGGCGGATCCACCACGTCGCGTACGTGGAGAACTTGAATCCCTTGGTGTAGTCGAACTTCTCCACCGCGCGGACCAGGCCGGCGTTGCCCTCCTGGATCAGGTCGAGAAGGGGGAGGCCACTGCGCGGGTAGCGCCGGGCGACGGCGACGACGAGACGCAGGTTGGACTTGATGAAGACGTCCTTCGCGCGGGCGCCCGCGGCGGCTATCGCCGCCAGCTCCTCGCGCGACGCCTCGCCCGCCCGGTCCCCGCCGGCCTCCAGGCCGTCCAGGATCTGCTGGGCGTAGACGCCCGCCTCGATGGTCTGCGACAGCTCGACTTCCTCGGCGGCGTCGAGCAGGGGTGTACGCGCGATCTCGTCGAGGTACATGCCGACCAGGTCGCGATCGGCGATCTCCCCGCCTGTGGCGCGAACACTGCTTGCCTCGCCAGTCCGCTGTGCGGTGGTCTGACGACGGGCGACGGCACGGGTTGCCATGCGTACTCCCTTGCGATGAGACGTGTCGCGGGATGGGCCAGGTGCCCCGGGGGCACCCCGTCCGAAGTAAAGAACGGCCGGAATCCGGACAGAATTCCCCAGAGACGTCTTCTTTTTATGGATCATGCAGTACCCTGTCCGGCCGCACGGCGGGTACGCGTGGTGACGGAGCTCGGGGAAGCGCAGGTCAGCCCCGGTGGGGCGGTCCGTCCCACGGCCCTCGTGCGCCCCCGCGGCCACGACGTCCATGAGACGGCCGTCACATCGCGGCCATTCCGCTCCTACCCCGCTTCCTCATCCCCAAGGACGCCGGTCATAGGTCACCGGTTGCCCGGGAAGGCCCGGAAGGCCGGTTTCCTGACGGCTCCGACCGGGCCCGTGGCGGCGTAATCGAGCGTGATCGAGTTGCCCCGGCGATGGGGCGGGTGTGCCCTGGTGGACAGAGCGAGAGGAGCCCGCCATGACGCACTCGATCCTGCCCGGCCGGCACCACGCCCACGAGGGGCCCGGACCGGTCCCCCGCACCGGCCACGTCCGCCACGAGCGCACGGCCCCCACCCCCACCTGGGCGGTGCCCGTCATCGGCGGCTTCGTCCTCGGCCTCTACGCGGTGTTCCTCGCCCATGAGAACGGCTTCGGCGAGCTCCAGGGCTGGATGCTGGGCCTGGTCGCGGCCGTGGTCTCGGCGGGCCTGGGCTATCTGGTGATCCGCAACCGCGGCAAGATGATCACCGAGGTGCGCGCCGCCTCGTTCGGGGCGCTCTTCGGAGTCTCCATGGGTTTCCTGCGCAGTCTCACCCGGGTCTCGGTGCTGGAGGCCTCCTGGATCGGCCTGATCTTCGGCGTGTGCATGGGCCTCGCCTCGTACTACGTCTTCTACTGGCACGAGCACTGAACGAGGCCGAACGCGGTCAACGAGGCGGCATCGGACGCGCGGAGTACGGACGGAGTACCGGCGACCTACGCCGGTGAGCCATGGGGCGTAGGTCCGGCGACCGTTCCGCCCGGGCCGCCCCCGCTCCTACGGTGAGGCCATGACCGCCATTACTGAGGACGGCACACTCGACGAAGCACTGCAGCGCGTCCACTCCACCGGCCCGGAATTGTCCCAGGGCTGGCTCTCCAACCACGCCCCCATGGCCGTGGAGGCCCTCGCCCGCCACGGCCAGGCCCGCACGGTGCACCGCTGGCTGGACGCCTACCGGCACCGGACGGACGAACTGCCGTCCGCCGCCCTGACGATCACCGACGACAACTGGCGCGAGGCCCTCGGCGACCCCCGCCACCTCGGCTCCTGGATCGCCCACTTCACCCGGCTGACGGCCGAACTCCCCTGGACGGACGTGCTCACCGCATGGTGGCCACGGCTGCTCCCCGGCATCATCGCCGGCGCCACCCACCCCGTGATCCGCGTCGGCCACGCCGTCCGCACCCTCCTCACGGACGGCGAGACCGAGCCCCGCACGGCCGAACTCGCCCACGCCCTGGGCTACTGGGCCGCCCGCCACCAGCCGCTGCCCGTCACCGTCACCCCCTCCGGCGGCGCGGGCCCCCACCGCGCGCTGGACGCCGTACCGTCGCTGGCCGTCCAGGAGGGCGGCGTCCTCGACCGCCTCGCGCGGCTTCCCGCCGCCGAGGGCTGGCCCGCCGCCGCCAGCGGCCTGCGGCGGCCCGCCGGCCCGGACGACGCGCGCGACCTGCTGACGGAGCTCGTCCGCGCCACGGTCGCCCGCTACCCGCGCTACGCCCACGGCGACGCGGTCATGCTCGTCCACGCGGCGACCGCGCCCAACGCCGTCCTCCGCGTCCTGCCGGCGCTTCCCCGCGCCTTGTGGGTGCCCAGCCTGACGGCGGCGTGGGAGGCGAGCGCGGTCCTCACGGCCGCGTACGCGCCGGCGCGGCCGGTGTTCCCGGCAGCGCCGGGGGTCACCACGACGATGGAGGAGTCCTTCGCGCTGGCGGCGGCGCACGGGGACGCGCACGTCATCAAGCTCGCCGACACGGCGTGGGACGTGGGCGGCCCGGCCGCCCTGGCGGCGACGGCTCGCGCGTGCGAGCTGATCGAACCGGGCGACGGCTGAGCGGCCGGGTTTCCGAGGGGGCTGCGCCCCCTCGCCCCCGCCCGGGGACTTCCTAGTCCTCAGCCCAGTACGGCGGCTCCTCGTCCGGCCACGGCACCTCGTCCTCGCCCACAGCCTGCGCGGGCACCCGCGCGGGCTCCGGGGCCGGAGCAGGAACCGGAGCAGGAACCGGAGCAGGAACCGGAGCAGGCGCAGGCATCTCCGAAACCTCCCCGCCGTGCTCGCCCAGGACCCCCAGAATCCCCTCCCCGTACTTCGTCAGCTTGCTCTCGCCCACACCGTTCACCCCGGAGAGCGCGTCCAGCGACGTCGGCCGCGCCGTCGCGATCTCCCGCAACGTCGCGTCGTGGAAGATCACATACGCGGGAACGCCCTGCTCCCGGGCCGTCGCCGCGCGCCAAGCGCGCAGCGCCTCGAAGAGGGGTGCCGCCTCCGCTGGAAGATCAACGGGCGCGCGCTTGCCCGAAGCCGGCTTCGCCGTCTTCGCCGCCCGCGCCGGCTTCGGTTCGCGCCGCAGCGACACCGTGCGGCGCGAGCCCAGCACGTCGCCGCTGGCGTCGGTCAGGACGAGCGTGCCGTAGTCGCCCTCCACCGCGAGCAGCCCCTGCGCCAGCAACTGCCGCACCACGCCCCGCCATTCGGCGACGGAGAGCTCCGTGCCGATGCCGAAGACGGACAGCGTGTCGTGGTCGAACTGGATGACCTTCGCGCTCTTCTTCCCGAGCAGGATGTCGATGATGTGGCCCGCGCCGAACTTCTGCCGCCGCTCCCGGGCCAGCCGGAGGATCGCCGAGAGGAACTTCTGGGCGGCGATCGTGCCGTCCCAGGTCTCCGGCGGGGTCAGGCACGTGTCGCAGTTGCCGCACGCGGTGCTCGGCTGGCCGAAGTAGTCGAGCAGCCGCGTCCGGCGGCACTCGACGGTCTCGCACAGGGCGAGCATCGCGTCGAGGTGGGCGGCCAGCCGGCGGCGGTGCGCCTCGTCGCCCTCGGAGCCGTCTATCAGCTTGCGCTGCTGGACGACGTCCTGGAGGCCGTAGGCCAGCCAGGCCGTGGACGGCTGGCCGTCGCGCCCGGCGCGGCCGGTCTCCTGGTAGTAGCCCTCGACGGACTTCGGCAGGTCGAGGTGGGCGACGAAGCGCACGTCCGGCTTGTCGATGCCCATGCCGAACGCGATCGTGGCGACCATGACGATGCCGTCCTCGCGCAGGAACCGCGACTGGTTGGCCGCGCGCGTCCGCGCGTCGAGGCCCGCGTGGTACGGCAGGGCCTCGACGCCGTGCTGCGCGAGGAACGCGGCGGTGTCCTCGACGCCCTTGCGGGAGAGGCAGTAGACGACGCCCGCGTCGCCCGGGTGCTCGGTGCGCAGCAGCTCCAGGAGCTGCTTCTTCGGGTCGTTCTTGGGCGCGATGCGGTACTGGATGTTGGGCCGGTCGAAGCTGGCGACGAAGTGCCGGGCGTCCTGGAGCTTGAGCCGGGTGGCGATCTCCGCGCGCGTCGCCTCCGTGGCCGTCGCGGTCAGGGCGACGCGCGGCACGTCCGGCCAGCGCTCGTGCAGCTGTGACAGGGCCAGGTAGTCGGGGCGGAAGTCGTGGCCCCACTGGGCGACGCAGTGCGCCTCGTCGATGGCGAAGAGGGAGATCTTGCCCCGGTCGAGCAGCCGCAGCGTGGACTCCACGCGCAGCCGCTCGGGCGCCAGATAGAGCAGGTCCAGCTCGCCCGCGGCGAACTCGGCCTCCACCAGGCGGCGTTCGTCCAGGCCCTGCGTGGAGTTGAGGAAGCCGGCCCGCACCCCGAGCGCGCGCAGCGCGTCGACCTGGTCCTGCATGAGGGCGATCAGCGGGGAGATCACCACGCCGACCCCTGGTCTGACGAGCGCGGGGATCTGGTAGCAGAGCGACTTGCCGCCGCCCGTGGGCATCAGCACGAGCGCGTCGCCGCCGCCGACCAGGTGATCGATGATCTCTTCCTGGTCGCCGCGGAACGCGTCGTAACCGAAGACGCGCCGCAGGCAGCTCAGGGCCTCGCCGTCGAGGCTTCCGAGCTCTGCTGTGGTCTGTGTGGGGTCGGCCATTGCAGAAGTCTACGAGGCCCCGCCGACAGAACCCGTTGGATCAAGGAACTCCACACGAACGGGTGATCGAGCGATCGAGCGGGTGATCAGGCGGCCTCCGTGACGATCGGACCACGATCACGCGACCTCTATCCCGTACTCCTGCACCAGCGCCTCCAGCCCGCCCGGGTACCCCTGCCCCCCGAGCACGAAGTCCCAGTCGCCGTTCGCCCGCCGCCGGAACGAGCCCAGCACCAGCGCGGTCTCGCCGGGCCGGCCGTCCGAGACCTCCAGCTGCCCCAGCTCGGCTCCCGTCGCGTCGGCGAGACGGATGCGGGCGTCGGTGAACTGCGAGAGGTCGGCCTCCGGGTTGACCTCCGGATCTATGGCCGCGACCAGCACCAGCCGGTCGGCGGCGGCCGGCAGCTCCTCGAAGGCGACGCGCAGCGCGGCCTTGTCGGCGAGGGTGGGCTCCAGCGCCCGGACGGAGCCGTCGGGGGTGCGGGGGTTGTTGTAGAAGACGAAGTGATCGTCGCTGAGCACCCGCCCGCCGTCACAGACCAGCGCGCACACGTCAAGGGCGACCTGCCCCGACCAGGACATGCCCAGCACGTTGTGGGTCTCGGGCCGGCCCTCGGCCGGCTCCTCACCCGAGGAAGCCGCCCGGCCGCCGCCCCGGGCCGGGCGCGGCGACCCGCCCCCGAGCCGGCCGCGCAGCCCGTGCTGGGCCAGCAGGTCCACGAGCTCCTCGCCGGAGACGAGCGTGAGCGGCTTGCCGTTGGCGAAGGCGTACGAGCCCGGGCCGAAGCCGGAGGTCGTCACCAGGACGCCCTTGTTGGCGCCCGCGCCCTGCACCGTGCCGAACAGATCGCGCACGGCGGTCGGCGGGACGGTCTTCCGGTACCGCTTGACCTGCACGATGATCCGGCCGCCGCTGATCGGGTCGGGGTCCAGGGCCTCGACGTCCACGCCGCCGTCGTTGGAGCGGGTGGTCATCACCGCCCGCATGCCGCGCGCCCGGAACAGCTCGGCGACGAGCTCCTCGAACTCGATGGGGTCCATCTCGAAGAGGTCCGGGTCGTCACCGCCGCCGTGGGAGACCACGCCGCGCCCGACGTCGCCCGGCACCCGTCCGGGGCGGACGGCGGCGAGCTGGTCGGGCCGGGCGGACAGCTGCCCGCCGAGGCCGTCGACCAGGCAGTCGACCGCGCTGACCTGCTCCAGCCGCAGGCCCGAGAAGACGGACCGGCCCACCGTCAGCGAGGCCAGGACGATCTGCGCGCGGTGCCCGGTGGCCGGGTCGTGGTCGTCGACGAAGCCGTTGAGGGCGACGGATTCCAGGATCCCGAACTCGTCGGCCGCGAACAGCTCGCGCACCGCCAGCAGCACGCACTGCGCCAGCACGTCCCGGTAGGCGTTCCGGCGCTGGGTGACGGGCCGGGCCGTCTCCTTCTCCTCGTCCGCCGTCGGCATGTACCGCACCGACTTGATCTCGGGGACGATCCCGAAGCCCGGCAGCTCCCAGTCGAGGACGAGCTGCCGGGCGCCCGGGTCGTAGGCGGCGGCTATCTGGTGCGGGAACTCGTCCGGCCAGGCGGTGGAGGCGTAGAGCGCGGCGGAGAAGTACTCCACCACGGCGTCCGGGTCGCCCTCGCGCAGCGCGGTGATCGTCTCGCCGATGCCGGCGTTGTGCCGGCGGATGTCGGCGAGCGTGGCCGCGGCCCACTGGTCGTACTGCTGCCGGTAGGCCGCGAGCTGCTGCTGGCGCTGCGCCTCGGCGGCCTGGGCGGCGTGCCAGTCGTGCTCGTACTGCGCGCGGTTGCCGAAGCCGCGGTAGGCGTTCGGATCGGGCATGGGAACCGGCTGACCCAGGTGGCCGGGGTTGAACGGCTCCAGCCGCTCGGGCCGCTCCAGCGCGCTCGTCCGGAAGCCCGGGGCCCCGCACCCGGCGCTCAGCAGGCTTTCGAGCGCCGTCATCCGCGCGTCGAGCTCCTCCGTGCGCCGGCGCGCCTCCGCCTCGCGCGCCTGCCGGTACGCCTGGCGCCGCTCACGGTCCTGGCGCGCCAGATCCCGCTCGTGCGCGCGCTGCTGCCGCTCCTGCTCGCGCTGCTGCTGCGTCAACGCCCGCTGCCGGGCCTCCTGCTGACGCTGCTGCTGGCGCTGCGCCTCGGCCCATATGCTCATCAGTCCACTGGAGCGGCGACTCATCGGTTACGTTCCCTCCCCCGGCGGACTGCGCTTGCGTGTCGACTTTAGTCGGCTTGCGCGTGAATTGATCACCGCCTGGCGAAAGACCGCCCCGGACGGCGGGATCGCAGCACGAACCAGCCACCGACCAGCGCGATCGTGCTGATGACCGCTGTGAGGACGATGGCGGTGAGGTGGGCGCCACCGTCGAAGGCCGGAGACGGCGCGGCCGGTTCCGGCGAGGCGGCGGGGGCGGCCGCCGCACGGGGCGCCGAGGCAGGTGCCGCGGCGGGCACGGTGACCGTGGCCTCGCCATGGCCGAGGTCGGGGAAACCGCAGTGGAGGGTGACCGTCCAGTTTCCGGGCGGCAGCGACTCGTGGGTGGTGTAGGCGCCCTTGGCGCCGGGGACGGGCACGAGCACCCAGGGCCCCTGGGCGTGCCCGGCGGCATCCCGGGCGGTGAGGGTGCCGGCGACCCGCTCGTCCACGGGGTCGCCGTCGTTCTCCCAGGTCGCGAGGGCCCGGATGTGACCGTCCGAGGGCGGGCCGGGGACGGTGAGGCGGATCGTGTCGCCGTGCGCGGCGGCCGGGCCCGCGGCGCCCAGCGCGAGCAGGCAGACCGTGGCGGTCGTGGTCGCCGCGAGCCGGAGGGTCCGGGAGGTCCGGGAGGTCCGGGAGGTCCGGGAGGTCATCGTCGCTCCAAGAGAAAAGTGGTGGGGGAAGGGCCGGCGGCCACCGGTGGGTGTGACGTGGGGGGTGCCGGTGGCCGCCGGCCCGATCACAGAAGGACTGGGGCGTCAGGAGGCCTTGGCCAGCGTCCAGTTCTGGTAGCCCTGGCTGTTGCGCTGCTGGAGTTCCAGCAGCTGGCCGCCGTAGTACCAGCGGTTGCTGATGCCCAGGACGAGCTGCGAGCCCTGCGGCTGGAGGACGTACGAGCCGTCGCCCGCCGCGGTCAGCCGCCACTTCTGGGCCGAGGTGTCGTCACAGGACCGCTGCGCGACGTACTGGCCGGCCGCCGCCCGCCCGTCGGTGCCCGGCTGGAGGCACTTGCCGGACTGGACGGACTTCAGGCGTACCGCGCCGCCGCCCGCGTTCTCGAACGTCCACTGCTGGTTGGCGTAGCCGTGGCGCTGGTAGGCGATGGCGACGGTGCCGTCGGCGGAGGAGCTGCCCCACAGGTCGGCGGCCTGCCCGGTCAGGCCGTTGACCAGCACGTACTTGCCGCCGGGCCGGGTGGTGCCGGTGGTCGCCGCGAGGGTGCGGAAGGACGCGGCGCGGCCGGGCGCGGAGACCTTGCCCTGCCCGTCGCGCACGGCGACGGCGACCCGGTGGGCGCTGTCGGGCGCGAGCCGGGTGATCCGCAGGGCGGTACCCGTGACGTCGGCCAGCTTCTTGCCGTCGAGGAGCAGCTCATAGCCCTTGGCCCCGGTGACCGGGTTCCAGCCGACGAGCGCGGAGTCCGGTCCGATCTGGGTCACCTGGACGTCGGGGCCGGTGGACGGGCGCGTCGGTCCGGACGTGGGGCCGGTGGTGGGGGTGGGAGTGGGCGAGGGGTTCGGGCCGGGGCCCTTGCCGGCGCCCGCGATGAGGAAGCGGTTGTTGGCGATGTTCCAGTGGGTGGCCAGATAGCTGCCCGGGCTGGGGTTGGTGTGGAAGTAGTCGTCGTGGTGGCAGTCCAGGCGCTGGTCGCCGGCGCGGTCGGGGCAGAGGATCTGCATCTGCGGGTAGTTGGGGGCGTCCGAGTAGCACATGATGTCCCACTCGTCGACGCAGTGCCCGGCGCGGCTGGTGTGGGGGGCGCTGTTGTTGACGGCGCCGAGGTTGTGGCCCAGTTCGTGGGCGGGGGTGCTGCCGCCCCAGCAGCCGGAGTCGGTACGGCCGTAGGAGGGGCCGAAGTTGCTCATGTTGTCCTGGCCGGGGCGCTCGTCACCGTTGAAGGTGCCTATGCCGCAGTAGACCTGGGTGTCCGCGAAGAGCATGTACTTGCGGTCGCGGCGGTTGAAGCCCTTGGCGGCCAGCGCGTCGTTCGTCGCGCCGAACTCCTGGAGGGCGCCCGCGGGAAGCTCGACGTTCAGGACGGACGCGGTGCAGTCGGACTCGGTGACGTAGCGGACGTGCCGTTCCCCGCCGGTCTCCTGGGCGCTGGCGTTGTAGATGAGGTCGGTCTCCGACGCCCACTGCTTGAACGAGGCGGCGTACTGGGCGAAGCGGTCGCGGCCGGGCGCGTGGACGTACAGCACCTGGACGCGGTTGCCGCTCGCGCCGTCGCCCTCGCACACCACGCGCGAGCCGGAGGGGGCCTGCGGCGTGGTCGTACCGCCGCCGGGGGCGGCCGGGGCGGCCACGCCGCCGGTGCGGGCGTCGAGGACGGGCTGGGCACCTCGCAGCGCCTCGGCGGCCGAGGGGCCCCGGCCGCCGTCACCGGCCGGGTCCGTGGACCCGGAGGCGGTGGCGCGGGCCACGGGCGGGGTGTCCTTGGCGATGTCGACGCCCTTGGGCGGCGCGTCCGGGCCGTGGGTGCACAGGCGCGCGGAGGAGACGCGGTAGACGCCGGCGCAGGGGTCGCCCTTGGGCGCGGGGTCGAGGCCGTCGTAGACCATGCCGCGCGACGCGTCGGACTTGGGCGCGGCGGTGAGGGGCGTGGGCGGTTCCTGGTGCCGGGGCGCGGCGGCGGGCACGATCGCGGCGTCCGCCGGGGCGCCCGCCTCGACGTCGGGCGCGGAGCCGGTTCCGGAACCGGTGCCGAGGGTGAGGACCCCGGCGGCGACGGCGGCGGCCGCGACGGTCGCGGCCGCCGTGAGTATCAGTGGTCGTCGTCCGTTCTTCTTCCGACGGTGGGTGGTACCGCGTCTGTCGCGTACGTGCTTGGAGCGCATGGGTGATCCCAACGGTCGTGGAGGGTGTGACGAGGCCGGGGCGGAAACGGAAGGCCCCGGCGGAACCGCGCGGCGGGCGCGCGGAAGTTCAGGGGGAATCTGCGGGCCGGTGCGTCAGCGGGCGGCGACGACGGGCGTCCCGTGCGGCGAACCGGCGGTGAAGGTGACGGCGACGCCGAGTTCGGTCAGCGAGCAGTCGCGGACGACGTCGTGGCGGGTCGCGCCGCGCGTCCACACGGTGAGAGCGCCGGCGACGTCGGCCCGTCCGGCCGAGGCCATGCCCGCGAGGCTCCAGCGGTGCCCGGGCTCCGCCTTCTCCGGCCCCTGCTCCCGGTCCTGCGCCCGCTCCCGCTCCTGCTCGCGGGTGGCGTCGAGGCGGGCGCCCAGCGCCAGTTCGCCCGCGCCGCGCCGGGCGACGACGACCAGCTCGGCGCTGGCCCGCAGCGGCCCGCAACCGGCCTTGGCCCGCTCCTTGTTGACCTGACGCTCGACCTCCCGTGCGGTCTCGTCCCGCTGATCGGCACCGGGCGTGACCGCCGGCGCCGGGGTACGGACGGGGGCGGTGGAGTGGGCGGACGTGGGCGCGGAGGGGGTACGGGCGGACTCCGGCACCACGGGCCGGTGGGCGGGCGCGGACGCGGACGTGGCGGTACGGGCCGCCGGGGAGGACGCGGAGGGCGCGGGTACGGGCGGCGAGGGGAGCTCGGTGCGCAGGGACGTGAGCGGAAGCACCACGTTCTCCGCACCCCGGCCCTGGTTTCCGTCGCGCGTTCCGCTGCCGTCCGGGGCGGGGGCGAGGTAGCGGTACCCGCCCAGGACGCCGATCGCGACGGTGACGGCCAGCGCGACGGCGGTGACGACCGCGCGAACGCCGGGACGGCGGGTACGGCCCCGGCCGGTGCCCGCGGCCGTACCCGAGGACGTGCCGGGGGCCACCCCACCGGCACCACCGGACGAAGCACCGCCCGTGGCGCAGCCGACGGGCTGAACGCCCAACGCGCCCGCGGCGAAACGATCCATCAGAGCGCCGCTCACCGGGACGAGTCCGAGGCCCGCGAGCAGTCCCTCGGCGGGGATGAGCGCGGTCCAGTGGCCGCCGCACTCGGCGCAGCCGCGCGTGTGCCGGGCGATGCGCTTGCGCCACAGCGGGGAGGGCGTGCCGTCCCAGATGCCGACGATGCCCGCGAGTTCCGGACAGCGGGGGGTGGTGGCCAGGGCCCGGACGACGGCCCGGGCGGTCTCCAACTGGAGCTTGGTGCGCTGGATGCGCACGGCGGTGTGCTGCGGCGTGAGCTCCAGCGCGGCGGCGACCTCGGCCCGGGTCAGCTCGCCCGTCGCCTCCAGCCACCACAGGGACAGCGCGGCCCGCTCGTCGTCGTCGAGCCAGCGGGTGGCCTCGGCGACCTGCCGGCGCTGTCCCTCCAGCCCGAGCCGGAGGATCGTCAGCTCGACGAAGTCGGCGCCGGGGTCGGAGAGGTGGCACGCCTCCTGGAGCCCGCCCACGGGGGCGTCCTGCTGTCTGCGCCAGTGGCCGCGGATCCGGTTCACGGCGATCGCGACGAGCCAGGACCGGAAGCGGGAGGCGTCACGCAGCCCGGAGAGACCGCCCACCATCCGGATCATCGTCTCCTGGACCACGTCGTCGACGTCCGCGTGGCCCTTCAGCGCCCTGCCGACGATGTTGTAGACCAGCGGCAGGCAGGCGGCCACGAGTTCGCCCTGCGCACCCGCGTCCCCGGCCCGCGCCGCCTCGACCACTCCGGTCACCCCGGTCACACTCTTCACAGTCACGCCTCGCCACCTCGTTCCCGTCCGCCATTCCTGGCGTTCCGATGCATGGGAGACCTGGGGTAACCGGGGGCATAACGAAAAGTGGTCCAACTTTTCGGCCACCACTTCGGCACCGCCCGATCACGGCGGGGCCGCCTAGCGCTCGCGAAGCGGTCAGGAGAGCCAGTCGGTGTAGCGGGTGGGGGCGAGGTGAGCGTCCTTGTCGGTGAGGACGTCACCCTTGACGACGGCGAACATGCCGGCGGTGGGGTCGGTGACGACGGTGCGGTCGTCGCCCTTGCGGGCAAGGGTGATCCGGCCCAGCTCGTCCAGGGTGAAGATCTCGGGTCCGGCGATGTCGCGAATGCCGTTCAGCGGGGCGCCCGCGGCGACTTCCGCGACCGCGGCGGCCACGTCCTTGGCGGCGATCGGCTGGACCGGCGTGGCGGGCAGCCGGACGGTGCCGGCGTCGGCGGTCCAGGACATGACGGCGTCCATGAACTCCATGAACTGCGTCGCCCGGACGATCGAGTAGGGGATCGGCCCGGCCGCGAGGATCTCCTCCTGGAGCGCCTTGGCCCGGTAGTAGGCCAGCTCCGGGACCCGGTCCGTGCCGACGATCGAGAGAATGACGAAGTGGCCGACGCCGCCCTTCCGGGCCTCGGCCAGAAGGTTCTCCATCGAGGTCCGGAAGAAGGCCGGGGAGGCTTCGTCGAAGGTCGGGGAGTTCGTCAGGTTGACGACGACGTCGGCTCCCGCCACCGCCTCGCCCAGTCCCCGGCCGCTGATGACGTCGACCCCGCCGGACTTCGAGTGCGGTACGGCCTCGTGCCCGGCGGAGTTCAGGATCTCGACGACCTGCGATCCGATGAGTCCGGTACCGCCGATGACTGCGAACTTCATGCCATGCCCTTCATCGAGAATGGGTGGAAATATGGCATATCACCCGTCATGTGGGCATACATACGAAGAAGCGGCGCCCGGCCGTACGGGCCACGCACCGCTCACGCGAACGGCCCCGGACGAAGAGTCCGAGGCCGAAGAGAGCGCGCCTCCCTGGGAGAATCCCCAGGTCAGCGCGTTGACGCAAAGTGCCCCCGGGCAGATTCGAACTGCCGACACCCGCTTTAGGAGAGCGGTGCTCTATCCCCTGAGCTACGGAGGCGGGGCGTGAGCGCGTCCGCCGGCGCCCGCGGACACCCCTGGGGGCCGCGCGGCCTGCGAGGACGCTCGACGGACAGGTTAGCGGATCGGCGTGCGGCGGGTCAGTGGGCCATCAGGCGTAGTCGTCCGCCGGCGGGCGGCGGGTGACCTGGACGCGCCAGTTCCCGGCGCGGTCCTGGCCGAGGACGTCGACGGTGACGTCGGCCGTCGAGCAGCGCTGGCCGGCGCGGTAGGGGGCGTCGGTCAGGGCCGGGCTGACGTTGGGGTCGGTGGTCAGGCAGCCGCGGCTGCCCGGGGTGGCGTCGGAGGCGCGCACGGGGGCGGCACCCGAGGGGAGGTCGGAGGCGACGGTCGTGACGAGGACGCCGGGGCGGCAGACGGCGTGGTCGAGGCGGCCCGGGGCGCGGGCCTCCAGGGTGATCGCGCGGGTCGCGGAGAGGGGGATCACGGCGAGCTTGGGGCCGCCCGGCACCGAGGTGGGGCTCAGGGTCAGCAGCCGGCGGCCGGGCCGGGTCACGCAGTGGACCTGCGAGGGGGCCAGCCAGCCGAGCTTCCACTTGTGCCAGGCGAGGAAGTCGTTGGAGGGCCCCCAGTCCTCGTCCATGGGGTCCCAGTGGCCCACGGGGGTGCGCGGCGTGCGGTTCTGGTCGCCGCGGTAGAGGTCGGGGAGACCGAAGCTGTGGGCGTTCTCGTGGTTGAGGACGCGGTAGGGGCTGTCACCGGTCTGCCGGCTCCAGATGAAGGACACGTTCCGGATGGGGGCGCCGTTGCGGGAGGTCAGCCCCGTGGCGGCGCCCGCGAACGTCACCGAGCGGACGTCCTGGACGGCGGGTGGTCCGGCGTTGGGCGCGGCCAGCACGTTGATCAGGTCGTAGCGCCGGAAGTCGACCCGGCCGCCGACGGCGGCCACGATCTCCTTGGTGATCGCGTAGTAGCCGTCGCCCCGGTTCGGGTCGAAGCTCGCGCCGCGCGTGATGCCGTACGAGCGGTACGGGCGGGACATGCGGATCCAGCGCGGCCAGGGCGTGGAGCGGTAGTCGAGCCGCCCGTAGGAGCTGACGCGGTAGTAGTCGGCGACGGCCGGGAAGAACTCGGCGTACCGCTTGCGCGGGGTCATCCTCGCGGGGGCGTCCGGGAAGTCGATGAGGAAGGTGACGGCCCGTACGACGCCGCTGGAGCGGGCGTACCCGCGCGGGGTGCGGGCCCCCTCCGAGACGTGCGAGGTGACGGTGCGCAGCGCGCACGGGCCGCCGGGCGGCCGGCCCCCGCCCCGGAGGCCTGCCGCGGACGGGCGAACGACCGAAGGGCGGTCGGCGTCCCCCGCCCGCGCGGGCAGGGGGGCGGTGAGGGCGCCCACCGTGGCCGCCGCGACCAGGATGACCAGGGGTCTCATGCGCCGCCTCGCCTTCATCCCACGTCTTCATCTCAGCGTCGTCATCTCGTCGTACTCATCACTCACCCTGTGCCCGGTGAGTGGGCCCGCGCGCCCCGGACTGCGGCAGACGGGGAGTGGAATCCCGCCATCCGGGGGTGTGATTCACGCCATACGGCGCTCCGAAATATCCGGGGAGGGTCTCCCCGTTTAAGTGAGCGTTCCTGTCAAACGGGGAGCGACTCCCCGCATAGCACTTCTCACGGAAGGAGGGCGCGGCCTTGGCCACAGCCCCGCAGCCCCGCCTGCGCGCCGACGCCCTGCGCAACCGCGAGCGGATCGTCGCGGCCGCCCGCGAAGCCCTCGTCGAGCACGGGGCCGATTCCTCACTCGATGAAATCGCTCGACGCGCCGGGGTCGGCAATGCCACGCTGTACCGGCACTTCGCGGATCGCCGCGAGCTGATTCACCACGTCACCCTCTCCGTCATGGCCCGTATCGCCGACCGGGCGGAGGCGGCGCTAGCGGAGGAGCCCGATGCTTTCCACGCGCTGAGGCGCTTCGTCCACGCCGCGGCGGACGAGCGGATCGGGGCCCTGTGCCCCCTGCTCGCCGAGGGTGTCGACAAGAGCCACCCCGACCATGTCGAGGCCCGCGACCGGCTGGAGAGCCTCATCGAGGCGCTGATGGCCGCCGCCCGCGCGTCCGGTCAGCTCCGCGCCGACATCGGCATCGGCGACCTGATGGTGGCCGTCACCCAGCTCACCAGACCGCTGCCCGACACCGGCTGCCACGACTTCGGCCAGTTCGTCCAACGCCACCTCCAGCTGTTCCTGGACGGCCTGATGAACCCGGCCCGGTCGGAACTCCCCGGCGCGCCCGCCACCTTGGCGGACCTGCGCAAGGGGTTCCCCCAGGCGGCGGACCCGTCCGCCGGGGACGCGCCCCGCCCGTAGCCCGCGCGGCCCGCGCGCCGGACAGGCCCGCGCACCGGACAGCCCACGAACCACCACACCTCACCACCACCGCTAGGTAGGCCCCACCCATGTCAGATCTCCGCACCGAAGCCGATCCGAGGCGCTGGAAAGCGCTGATATTCATCGCCCTGGCCCAGCTGATGGTCGTCCTCGACGCGACCATCGTGAACATCGCGCTGCCCTCCGCCCAGGCCGACCTGGGCATCTCGGACGGCAACCGGCAGTGGGTCATCACCGCCTATGCCCTCGCCTTCGGCGGACTGCTGCTCTTCGGCGGCCGGATCTCCGACCTGTGGGGCCGCAAGCGGGCGTTCGTCACCGGCCTGATCGGCTTCGCGGCCGCCTCCGCGCTCGGCGGCGCCGCCGTCAACACCGCCATGCTGCTGGGCGCCCGCGCCCTCCAGGGCGTCTTCGGCGCGCTGCTCGCCCCGGCGGCCCTGTCGCTGCTCGCCGTGCTCTTCACCGAGGCGAAGGAGCGCGCCAAGGCGTTCGGCGTCTTCGGTGCCATCGCCGGTGCCGGTGGTGGTGTCGGCCTGATCCTCGGCGGCCTGTTCACCGAATACCTCAACTGGCGCTGGACGTTCTTCGTGAACATCCCCTTCGCCGTCGTCGCCGCCGCCGGCGCGATCTCCGTGATCCGTGAGCCCGCCGAGGGCCGCAACCCCTCGAAGCTGGACATCCCCGGTGTCATCCTGGCCACCCTCGGCCTGGTCTCCCTGGTCTACGGCTTCACGCGCGCCGAGTCCGACGGCTGGTCGGCCGGCATCACCATCGGCCTGTTCGTCGCCGCGGCCGTGCTGCTGGGCGCCTTCCTGCTCGTCGAGCGCTCGGTGAAGGCCCCGCTGATGCCGCTGCGCGTCCTCACCGACCGCAACCGCGGCGGTGTCTACATCTCCCTGGGCCTGGCCGCCATCGCGATGTTCGGCCTGTTCCTCTTCCTGACCTACTACCTGCAAGTCGTCCGCGGCTACTCGCCGGTCAAGACCGGTCTGTCGTTCCTGCCGATGATCGCCATGATGATCACCGGTTCCACGCAGATCGGCACCCGCCTGATGACCCGCGTCCCGGCGCGCTGGCTGATGGCCCCCGGCTTCCTGCTCGCGGCGGCCGGCATGGTGCTGCTCACCCAGATCGACCTGGACACCTCCTACGCGGCGGTGATCCTGCCCGGCCTGATGATGATGGGCCTCGGCATGGGCACGGCCTTCATGCCCGCCATGAGCCTGGCCACCCACGGCGTGCAGCCGCGTGACGCGGGTGTCGCCTCGGCGATGGTCAACACCTCGCAGCAGGTCGGCGGCGCCATCGGCACCGCGCTGCTCAACACCATCGCGGCCAGCGCCACCACGGACTACTTCAAGTCCCACATGGCCGGTGCCACGAACCCGAAGCTCCTCACCTTCCAGTCGATGGTGCACGGTTACTCCACCGCCGTGTGGTGGGCGGTCGGCATCCTGTCGCTGTCCGCGCTGGTCGCCCTGGTCTTCGTCAACGCCAACCCGGGTGGCGGCCCCGCCGCCTCCTCGGCGGACGGCGAGACGGCCGAGGACGCGATCCCGGTGATGGCCCACTGAGGCCGTAGCAGTACGCGAAGGGCCCCTGCCGAATCGGTCGGCAGGGGCCCTTCACGCTTTTGACGAGCTTCTTTCCACGGGCTTCAGGTCACCGCAGCCAGGGCAGATCCGCGCCCTCCGGCTGGAGCCCGGCGGCGATGATCCCGCACACCTCGCCGAACTTGGCGACCTGCTCGGGCGTCAGCCGGTCGAAGACCGCGCCCCGGACCGCCTCCACGTGCCCCGGCGCGGACCGCCGCAGCATCTCGAAGCCGGCGTCGGTCAGCACGGCCAGCTGCCCGCGCTTGTCCGACGGGCACTCCTCGCGCCGTACCCAGCCGCTCTTCTCCAGCCGGGCGATCGCGTGCGAGAGCCGGGACCGGGTGATCTTCGCGCTCTGCGCCAGCTCGGTCATCCGCATCCGGCGCCGGGGCGACTCCGAGAGCTTGACGAGCAGGCCGTAGTAGACGTGCGGCATGCCCGCGTCGCGCTGCAGCTGCCGGTCGAGGTAGTCCTCCAGCAGCGTGGAGGCGTGCTGGTAGGCCCGCCAGGCCTCCTGCTCGGCGGGGGTGAGCCAGCGGGGCTCGGCGACGGCGGCGTCGTCCGGGACCTCCGGGGGTCGGTTCGTCATGACATCCACTGTTTCACTCGCCGGTTCCCTCCGGTACGACGACCAGCCATTGCTTGAAGCTTAAATAATAAAGTTGTAAGGTCGGTAGCGCTAGAAGGTTGAGAGTTCAAGCATTTCGGAGGCTGTCATGCCGGCACCGACACCCGGGCGCATGCCCGCCCTCTACCTCTCCCACGGCGCGCCGCCCCTCGCGGACGATCCCATATGGCCCGGCCAGCTCGCCGCCTGGGCCGCGGACCTCCCCCGGCCCACGGCGATCCTGATGATCTCCGCCCACTGGGAGGAGGCCCCCCTCGCCCTGGGCGCCACCGAGACCGTGCCCCTCGTGTACGACTTCTGGGGCTTCCCCGAGCACTACTACCGCGTCCGCTACGCGGCACCGGGCGCCCCGGCCCTCGCGGACCGCGTCCGCCGCACCCTGCGGGGCGCCGGTACGCCCGTGGCGGACCTGCCCGACCGGGGGCTCGACCACGGCGCGTACGTCCCGCTCGTCGAGATGTACCCCGACGCGGACGTCCCCGTCCTCCAGATGTCCCTGCCCACCCTGAACCCCACGCGGCTGCTGGAGATCGGCCGGCGGCTCGCGCCGCTGCGCGACGAGGGCGTCCTGATCGTCGGCAGCGGCTTCTTCACCCACAACCTCGCCGCCCTCCGCCACGCCGGCTCCGGCCCGCCCGGCTGGTCGGCGGAGTTCGACGCGTGGGGCCGCGAGGCCCTGGCGGCCGAGGACGTGGACGCGCTCCTCGACTTCGAGCACAAGGCCCCGGCCGGCCGGCTGGCCCACCCCCGCACCGAGCACTTCGCGCCGCTGTTCGTGGCGATGGGAGCGGCGGGCGAGCACCTCAGCTCCCACCGCAGCGTCATCGACGGCTTCTGGGGCGGACTGGCGAAGCGATCGGTGCAGTTCGGGTAGGACGCCTGACCTCAGCGCGGCTGACCCGACCGGCTCCTGACCCGACCGGATCGGGCACAGGATGTCGGGTCCGGCAGGGTGGTCCTTTCCTAACGTGAGTGATCGAAAGGGAAGGAGTCCGGGATGGTGCTGGAACGGCTGAACCAGGCGCTGGAGCACATCGAGTCACACCTCGACCAGCCGATCGACGTGGCCGACCTCGCGCGCATCGCGGCGACATCGGAGTACCACCTCCGCCGGCTGTTCTCCGCGCTGGCGGGCGTCCCGCTGTCGGAGTACATCCGCCGCAGGCGCCTGACCGTCGCGGGCGCCGAGGTGCTCGCCGGCGAACGGACCCTGCTGGACGTCGCGACGCGCTACGGCTACGGCTCGGGGGAAGCCTTCGCCCGCGCGTTCCGCGCCCTCCACGGCGTGGGCCCGGGCGAGGCCCGGCGAACGGGTGCGGCGCTGAGCGCCCAGCCCCGGATGTCCTTCCGCCTCATCGTCGAAGGGAACAGCAGTATGCGATACCGGATTGTGGAGAAGGACGAGTTCCGCGTGGCCGGAAAGAAGGCCCGCGTCCCGCTCGTGTACGAAGGGGTCAACCCGGCGATAGCCGAGTTCGTCCGGGGCATCGGGAAGGACGAGCTGGGCCGCATCGCCACGCTCTCCGACCAGGACCCGTCGGGGATCGTCGCGGTGAGCGTCCTGCTCGACCCGAGCCGCGCGGAGGGCAGCGAACTCGACTACTACCACGGCGTGGTGACGGGCGCACAGGACGTTCCCGCCGACCTGGACGTCCTCGCCGTCCCGGCCGGCACGTGGGCCGTCTTCGAGAACTCCGGCCAGTTCCCGCAGTCGCTCCAGTTCATGTGGCGCGACGTGTTCACGCAGTGGTTCCCCTCGAACCCGTACGAGACCCGGCCCGGCCCGGAGATCCTCCGTGTCCGCCCTTCGGCGGACGGGACGCACGCAGATTCGGAACTCTGGATTCCGGTGGGGCGGGCCGCGACGGCCTGAGCCGGGCCGGCGGGGCCGGGTGCGCTTCGGGGCGCCTAACCGGCGACCCCGAGGCCCCCGGCCCGAAGGCCGACGACGAACGCCGACCAGGCGTCCACGCCGAAGGTCAGCGCCGCACCGGTCAAGTCCTTGCTGTCGCGGGTCGCCACCGCCCCCCGCCGGACCGCTATCTCGAAACACTGGCCGTTCCCGCTGCTGTAGGAACTCTTGCGCCATATGCCATCGGGGGTCGTCGCTCGGCCCACTGCCGCCACCTCTTCCCTCACTGAGTTTCCTTGGCCAGTGCGGCGATCAAATTCGACGTGTCGTCAGGACTCAGCGCCACCGCGCGCAGGTTGTCGAAGATCGCGCCGTACCGGCGAATATCCGCCTCGGCTTCGAGGAAGAGGTCTCCAGCCATGCTGTCGATGTAGACGATCTCAGGGTCTTCGGCCTCGGGAAAGCTCATGAGCACGAAGGAGCCAGGCATCCCTGCATGCGCACCGGCGCCGAACGGGATCACCTGGAGCGTCATGTGCGGCTCCTGGGCCACGGCTGTCAGGTGTTGCAACTGCTTGTGCATAACATCGCGGCCACCCACCATGCGCCGCAGGGCAGCCTCATCCATGATTGCCCAGAGGTGCAGCGGGTCGTCTTTGACAAGCACCGCCTGCCGTTCCACCCGCGCCTGAACTCGCTGCTCGATTTCCCTGGCACTCGCCATCGGCAATACGCCCTTGATCACAGCGCGTGCATAGTCCTCGGTCTGCAACAGACCTGGGACGAATAGCGATTCGTAGTTTCGTACTGCACGCGCCTCAGCCTCGAAGCTGATGTAAGCAGTATATTCCTCGGGCAGTTCACTGTGATACGGGCGCAACCAGCCCTGCACGCTCGCGCCTTCCGACAGCGCCAGGACCTCATCGCGCTGCGACTCACGCACGCCATACAGATTGAGAAGCGCGACCAAGGTCCGCCGTTGCGGACGGACACGTGCGGTCTCGATCCGGTAGAGCGTCGCCGTGTTGATGCCCGTCTGTTCGGCGACGTCCTCCCTGGTCAAGTCGGCACCGGCGCGCAGCCGTCGGAGTTCGGCGGCCAGACGCCGGAGGCGGACCGTCGGCATCTGCCGCTTCGTAGGCATGCCCTCCACCTTTCATCTGCACAGGAGGCAGGGCGATTCTGTCCGCCAACACCCCTCACCTGCAAGGCAGGTTCGCACATGCACTCTATGCATTCTCACGTCTTGCACACGCATAGTCGGCGGGTGCATTCTGATCCCGCGATCGCTCGGCGCGACGACATCGTCACGCAGAGGTGATTTTGGTGTGTGCCACGCCCAAAAGGAGAAACCCCCGCGACCGTGCAGCCGGTCCGGGGGCGTGGCCAACGCTAGAGAGGAGCGTCAGCAATGCATGACCTTATCCGCCGGTGGCTCGCATGGGCGAGGGCGGTTTTCCGTACGAACAACTCCCGCGCAGGCGGCGACCGTCCGTGCCCCGCCTGCGTGGGCCTCGCGGCACCGCGGCCCGAGCCCCGGCCCGTCGACGACGCGTCGTACTGGGTGTGGATCACCGCGCACGGCATCGATCTCCGCCCCCGTGTGCCCCACCACGACACGGAGGCGGCCCGGTGACCGACAACACCGGTGAGAACGACGCGCTGCGCGCGAAGGTGGCCGACGCCAACCAGCAGAGCAGGCAGCGGCTGGCCTCCACCAGCGGGAATCCGCCCGAACCACCGGCCCGCCGTTGCGATGAATGCTGGGACATCAAGCGCCGCCGCGCGGCCGCCCTGCGCGCCGACGATCGTCAGGAAGCCGCGAGGATGACGACGGCGATGGGCGTCCACCAGCGCCGGGCGCACTGACGAGCGCGCCCGGCACGGGCACCGGCACCCTCCTCAGCTCAGCAGCCCGGGAGGGTGCCGGACCGCCGTGAGGTGGGCGTAGACCACCACGTTGCCCAGGTACTCGTCCGCCTCCGCCGAGAAGCCCCCGCCGCAGGTGATCACGCGGAGCTCCGCACGGCCCTGGCCCGGGCCCACCGCCCCGTACACCTTCTCCGAGGGGAAGCTCGACCGGTCGTAGACCTCGATCGCGTCGATCGTGAAGACGGCCGTCAGGGCGTCGGAGCGGGCCACCTCCACCGTGTCGCCCTTCTTCAGCGCGCCGAGGTTGTAGAAGACGGCCGGGCCGTTGGCCAGGTCGACGTGGCCGGCGACGACGGCGGTGCCGGCGGTGCCGGGCGGTGTGCCGTCCGCGTACCAGCCGGCGAGGTTGCCGTCCTCCTCGGGCGGGCTCGCGAGTGTGCCGTCGGGGCCGAGGCCGAGGGGAGTCATGGGCGCGTCGACCTGGATGCCGGGGATGCGGACGCGCGTGGGCACGGCCCGCGGCAGGGGCGGTACGGCGTGGTCGTCGCGGCGCGGGCCGAGCAGCGGCTCCCCGGAGGTGGGGAACGCCTCGGCCCGGGACGGCTGCGGGGGCGGCCTCTGGTCCTTCGCCCCGTGCTCGATCAGCCAACTGCCCACCAGCAGCGCCACCGCCAGGACGACGGCGAGCACGGTCTTGTGGCGCGAGTGACGCGAGTGGCGCGGGGCGCGCGAGTCGCGTCGTCCGTACCGTGAACGCGCGGGCGCGCTCCGCAGACAGGCACTCGCCCACCGGCTCACCCCGGGGGCCGGGTCCCCGGCCCCCGGGCGCAGCGCGCGCGTCCGGGGGCCCAGGGGCGGTCCGGCCGGCACCGGGAGCGGTCCTCGGTCCGGTCAGGCCTGGTCGGCCCGGTCGCCGCCGCCGCGACGCCGCAGGAACCAGACGCCGACGACCGCCGACGTGCCCAGGACGGCCGCGCCGGCGATGACCTCGGCGGTGCCGGAGTCGTCGCTGGTGCCGCCCACGCCGGTCTTCATGCCGCCCTTCGGGGTCATGGGCGACATGCTCGGGGCGGCGGAGGGTGAGCTCTTCATGCCCGCGCCCGCCTTGACGACCAGGTCGCCGGTGGCCTCCTTGCCGTTGGCGCACTTGGCGCCGATCCCGTAGGTGCCGGGCTTGGCCGACTTCGGGACCGCGAACTGGCCGACGACGGCCTCCTTGTTCGTGCCCGCCTTGAGCTCGAACGACGCCGGGCCGCCCACGGCGCTGGCGTCACCCGTGCCCTTGCCGTCGGGCCCACAGGCGGTGGTGTTCACCGTGATCGTGGCGCCCGGCTGGACGGTGCCCGGGGTGACCTCGAGCTTTCCGAAGTGATCGGCGGCGAGCGCGGGGGCGGCGGCCGCCCCCAGCGCGGCTATGGTCAGCGCGGCCCCGGCGAGCACTCGTGCGTTACGCATGCTTCCTCCGTGAGCGCGGGCGCGGCACGCCGATGTGCCGCAGCGGGAGTCGGAATTCCGCGCTCCTCTCTGCCGAGGGAAACCGCGCCGGCGGGGGCCCGCACCCGGCGGGATGGGCCGCCGACGGCCCGGGGCGGCCCGGGATACGGCCGTATGGGCAGGTCATCCCAGGGGCGCGAGATCATCCGGACGGCCTCCCCGCCGAGACTGCGAACGGGTGACCGAGGGTGTTCCCTCGGTCACCCGTTCGGCATGGCGGCGGGTACAGGCGGCTAGCGCGCCAGGTCGTCCGGGCAGGCCGTGCCGCGCGGCAGCTTGTACTTGGCCACGATCCGGTAGGTACCGGCGTGCGGGGCGCGCAGCAGGGTCCAGTCGTCCTCCGGCTGGCCCGCGCGGGCGTCCTGGACCTGCTTGGCCAGACAGCCGTTGACGTTGACCGGCGGCTCGCCGCCCGGCCCGGCCTTGGGGGGCTGGATGTCCTTGCCCTGCGCGTCGACCAGGCCCAGCCACGGCGAGTACGGGACGCGGATCAGCACCGGGCCTGGCTTGCCCACCGTGACCGTCAGCCCCTCGGCGTCCGAGCGGTCCACCACGGCGGGCGGGTCGGCGAGCGGCGTGGGGTCCTTCACGGCGAAGACGCGCCAGTTCTCGTCGGACCACACCTCGCGCAGATACGGCTGGCCGCGCTCGACGAGCTTGGCCTCCTCGACGGCCGCGTTGTCCGGCTCGTCCTTGGGCAGCACCACGTAGGCCACGGCCCAGCGGCCGAGCCAGGCGCGGTAGCTGTCCGGGGTGAGCATGCCCTCCTCGTAGAAGAGCGGGTTCCGCTTGAGGTCGGCCTGCCGGTTCCAGCCACGCGCGAGATTGACGTACGGGGCCAGCGCCGAGGCCTCGCGGTGGCTGCGGGCCGGGACGACCTCGACGCGCCCGCCCGCCGCGTCCAGCTTCTGGAGCTGGTCGACGAGGGGGGCGAGCTCCCGGGCCCAGGAGGCGGCGGGGGTGGTGTGCACTATGTCGCTGATGGAGTTGGCGAGCTGCCAGCCGGTGAGGGTCAGCACGCCGCACACGGTCGCGAGCCAGACCTTGCCGCGCCGCAGCAGCTCGGCTCTCGGCGGCGCCTCCATCCCGGTCAGCGCGGCGACCAGCACCACACCACCGAAGATCATCCCGAGCCGGGAGATGTTCGTGCCGATCTGCGAGGGGATCAGCCAGACCAGCAGCACACCCAGCACGTAGAGCGACGAGACGGCCCGCACCGTGCGCCACGACGAGGGCGTCATGAACACGCCGAAGAGCCCGGCGAGCAGCGGCAGGATCGCCGAGGCGAAGGCCATCGGCTGCTGCCCGGAGAACGGGAACAGCCACGCCGACAGCGCCACCACCACCACCGGGGTCACCCCCAGCGCGTAGGCCGCCGGCCGGCGCCGGCTCAGCCACAGCGCCGCCGCCACGATGCCGACGAACAGGCCGGCCACCGGGCTCGACGCCGTCGCCAGCCCCGCCATCAGCCCGGCCAGCGCGGCCCGCCCCCAGCGGTAGCGGCCCGTGGCGCGCCAGCGCACCGGCCAGGCGAAGATCGTGGCCACCGCCGCCAGCCCGAACATCGCGCCGAGCCCGAACGTCACCCGGCCCGATATGGCGTTGCACATCAGCGCGAACGTGCCGTAGAGCGCCGCCCACAGCGGCCGGCGCACGACACGGCTGCGGACCAGCAGCAGCGCGATCAGGCCGGAGGCGACCGTGCCCGCGATCATCATCGTGGTGCGGACACCGATGGCGGCCATGATGTAGGGCGAGATCACGCTGTACGACACCGGGTGCATCCCGCCGTACCAGGCGAGGTTGTACGCCGAGGCCGGATGCTGCAGCGCGAACTCCGCCCACGCGTCCTGCGCGGCGAGGTCGCCGCCGCTGTTGGCGAAGATGCAGATCCAGAGGATGTGCAGCGCCGCGGCCACGAAGAGGGTGATCCCGACCGTCCCGGTGAGGGCGGCGTAGCGCCCGCCCTTGCGGTGGTGCGGGACGACGGCCCACGAGGGGCGCCGCCAGCCGGCCCCACGGGCCACGGTGGTACGTCCCGTCACGGGTGTGCCGGTGTCACCGGTGTCGTCCGGTGCTCCCGGACGCTCCGGACGTGCGGGCCGTTCCGGCCGTTCCGGCTGCTCCGGGTCTCTGGGCCGCGCCGGCCCCACGGTGGTCACTGCGGCTCTCCCCGTCTTCCCCCTGCGGTCTTCTCCCCCATCTTCACGCATGCTCCGGCTGTGACGAGCAAACCCTGGCGACGCTAGCACGCGCCGTCGGGCCGCCCCGCACGTCGCGGCGACCGCGAAAGCGGCCCCCGGTCCGCACCCACTCGTACGGACCAGGAGCCGTCACGGCCGGGCCGGCGTCAGCCCAGGCGGGTCAGCTTGGCGCCGAAGGAGGGCTCGGCCAGAGCCGTCTTCAGCACGACCGGGACCTTCACCGCGTCGGGACCGCTGCCCACGACCAGCTCGCCGACCTCCGTACCGGCCTTCGCCGAGTGCGGGATCTTCCGGCCGACGTCGGACAGCGCGAACTTCGTGTCGAAGCCGGCCCAGCCGACGGCCACGACGTCCTTGGTGGAGACGATGGGCGTCTGCCCGCCGAGACCGTCGTCGACGTGGCCGACGACGTCGCCCTTCTTCACCACGGTGACCGTCTTCAGAGCGTTCTGGATCGACGTGATCTGCTCGTAGCTCTTGTTCTTGACCTTGGTGAGGCTGTTCTCGGCGTTGGGGTCCAGGCCCTTGAAGTGCTGGTCCATGGTGGCGCCGACGACCAGGTACTCCTTGCCGTCGAGCACCCGCCGCGCCGCCCACATCAGCGCGCCGCCGGCCGCGGTGCTGGAGCCCGTCTTGATGCCGAGGACTCCGGTGCCCTTCACGAGCAGCGTGTCGTTGTTGTTGTTGATGTGCGGGCCGCCGGGGATGTCGGCGTTGGGCTGCTGGGTGATCTCCCGGACGACCGGGTTCTTGATCATCACCTCGGCGAGCTTCACCTGGTCCACGGCCGTGCTCTTCGTCGTCGCCGTCAGACCGCTGGGGTCGGTGTAGGTGGTGTTGGTCATGCCGAGGTCCTTGGCGGCGTCGTTCATCTTCTTGACGAACGCGTCCTCGGCACCGTTGGTGTCCCACCGGGCGAGCATGCGGGCGATGTTGTTGCCCGACGGGATGAGCAGCATGCGGAGCATGTCGTACTCGGAGAACTCCTGCCCGGCACGCACCTTGGCCGTGGACTCGCCCTCGGCGTTGGACTCCTTCTCCGCCGCCTCGTCGATCGTGATCTTGTTGCTGGTCTTGTCCCCCTTCTGCAGGGGGTGGTCCTTCAGGATCACGTAGGCGGTCATGACCTTGGCGACGCTGGCCGTCGGCACGGGCTTCTGCGGGCCGAACGTGCCCACGTCACCGGCGCCCACGACCTTGGCCGCGGACTGGCCCTCGTCCGGCCAGACGAAGGGCGCCTTGCCGCCGTCGAAGGTGAACGACTTCTTCGCGCCGAGGGAGAGCTTGGGGTCGGGCAGCGGCCGGAAGGACTGCACGATCACGAAGATGATCCCGAGCAGCACGACGAGCGGCGTCCAGATCTTGACGCGCCGGACGGCCGTCCGTACGGGCGTCTGCGGCGGCGGCGGGGTGTTCGTCAGCTGGGCGAGCAGGTCGAGCGGCGCGGCCGGCCCCGTGGGCGCGGCCGGGGCGGCGGTGTGGCCCGGGGGCGGCGGGACCTTGGACGTCCCGGGCTCGGGCTTCGCCGGCTCGGGCTTCGTGGGCTGCGGCTTCGTGGGCTGCGACTTCGCGGGCTGCGACTTCGCGGGCTGCGACTTCGCGGGCTGCGGCTTTGCCGGGGCCTTGGCGGGCGCGGCCTCGTCGTCCTTCTTCAGCGGGACGAACTGGCTCTTGCGCTCGCCACCGGGCGTCGGCTGCGGGGTGGGGGCCTTCATCAGCTCGGTCGGCTGGTCGCCGTTGTCGAGCTTGGCGGCACCGGCCTTGGGGGCGGCGTCGGTCTTCGGCGCGTCCGCCTTGGGGCGCACGGTACGGAAGACGGCGGTCGCCTGGTCGGCGGCGGGCTCGTCCTTGCCGTCTTTGCTGTCCTTGCCGTCCTTCTCGCCGTCGGCGGCGGGCTTCTTCGCCTCGGACGTGGCGGCGTCGGCCTTCGGGCGCACGGCACCGAAGACGGCCGTGGCCTGGTCGACGCCGTCCTTGCCGTTCTTGCCGCCCTTGCCGCCCTTGCCGTCCTTGTCCTCGTCGGCATCGGCGTCGGAGGACTTCGGACGCACGGTACGGAAGACGGCCGTCGCCTGGTCGGCGGCGGGCGCGCCCTTGCCGTCGTCCTTGCTGTCCCCGCCGTCCTTCTCGTCCTTGGCAGCGGGCTTCTTCGCCTCGGGGGCGGCGTCGCCGCTGGTTTCGTCCACCTTGGGGCGCACCGTGCGGAAAACGGCTGTCGCCTGGTCGGCGCCGGACTTGTCCTTCGCGCGGGCGGCCACGTCGTCAGCCGTGCGCTCCGCCTCTGCCGGGGCGTCAGCGGCCTTACCGGCAGGGGCATCCGCGGTGGCGTCGGCTCGGTCGGCCGACGGCTTCTCACCTGCGGCGTCGCCCTCGGCACCGGCCTCCGGGCCGTCCTCTTCCGCGCTCGCCACCCAGGCGGCGACGGCGGCCTTCAGGCGGGCGTCACGCTTGACGCCGCCGTTCGCACCACCGTTCCCGTTCCCGGCGGACTCAGCGGGCTTCGCTGCCTCATCGGCATCGGAATCGGCCGTGTCGGCCTCGCGGCCCTGACGGTTCTCATCCGAAACCGAATCCGAACCCGAATCCGATGAATCCGACCCGCCGGACTTGCCGTCCGTACGGTCCTCGGTCGTGTCCGTGCCGGCCCGGAAGACTCCGAGCCGGGGGTCGCGTTCGCTGCCGGTCGTACCAGTGGTGCCAGTCGTCTCCCCCGACGACTTCCGCTGCTCCGACTTGCCGGGGGACTCGCCCGCCACCGATGCCTCCTCGAATTCCGCGCCGTTACACCGAGGCGGGACGACAAGTGTCCCGCTGCCCGGATCCTCTCAACGTCTATCAGTGTCCTCTGCCGCCGTCGCGTCAGGGCACAGCTAGCGGGTCAGAGAGCGGTGTCCGCCTTCACCCACGTGCAAGACGAGACGACATACCTACCGGTTCCCACCCGAAGTCACCACGCGCTCTCGACAGACCAATGTGAGAGGGGTCACCCTGTCACTCATCCACGCGGGGAGGCATGGATGGGCAGGAGCCGCAGAACAATTCCGGAGGAGCTTCTGCTGCTCGCCCTGGACCCGGCCACGGGTACCACGGCGCAGCCGCAGTCGCTCGACCTCGGTCTCGCCGGAGCGCAGCTCGTGGAGCTGGCTCTGGCCGGACGGATAGCCCCAGACGGGGATCGTATCGCCGTGGTGCACCCACGGCCGACTGGTGATCCGACCCTGGACACCGCGCTCGAGCTGCTGCGCCGTCGCGGCAGCCCGGTGCGCGCCGTCCACTGGATCGGCGGGCCCCGGCTGGGGCTGCGTCAGACGTATCTCACGCATCTGGAGCGGTGCGGCATGGTGCATGCCGTGGCGGGCCAGATGTGCGGGGTGCTGCCGACCACGCGCTATCAGGCGACGGACACGGCGATCAGCCGGGAGATCAGGTCCCGGCTGGACAGCGCGATCCGCACCGGCGTCCCGCCGGACCCGCGGACGGCCGCGCTCGCCGCCCTGGCCCACGCGGTCGGCCTGGGCAAGCACCTCTACCCGGGCAACGAGGGCCGTTCCTCACGGTCCCGGTTGCGCGATCTCATCCGGCACGACCCCATGGGCGGGCTCGTCGCGCACGCCGTGATGGACGTGCAGAACGGGGTCGGCGCGCAGCCGCGCCGGGCGCCGGCCACGGCCGGTCCGACGGGTGGCGGCGGTTCGGGCCGGCGCGCCGCCGTGCGGGCGCCGGTCGAGCCGGCGGCGGTCGGCACGGGCCGGACGACCGCGCATCGAGGTGGGGTCATGGCCCGCGCGGGCGCCTCGTGAAACGGTTCCGCAGCCGCTGACCGCGGTCGTACGACCGCAAGCACGACCGCAAGCACCACCCCACGCATCACCCACGCATCACCCTTGGCACCAACCCACGCACCAACCCAACGCACCACTTCCGCTCCACCGACCGCACCGGGGTCACCTGCCCCGGTCCGGGAGCCGCAGCAGCGCGGGGCGGCGGGCCGTACCGCCCGAGCACGGTGGTACGGCCCGCCGCCCCGCGTGCGCGTACGCGCGCCTGGGCGCGCGCGGTCGTAGGGGTCGCGCGGTCATGCGTAGTAACGACTACGTCACGCGCATCCGCATCAAGGTCACCACAAGCGGACACGGTGTAAGCATTTCCCAGCGCCGCCCCGGCCGGTGGTGGCAGGCTGCCGGAGCAGGAGACAGCAGCATGACGGAGCCGGAGGTGCGTCCCGTGGCGTCCAGTGTCAACCCCACCGTAAGGCGGCGCCGATTGGGGCAGGAGCTACGCAAGCTCCGTGAGCTCAAGGGCATGACCGCCGAGGAGGTGGCCGAGCGGCTTCTGGTCTCGCAGTCGAAGATCAGCCGGCTGGAGAACGGCCGCCGCAGCATCAGCCAGCGCGATGTCCGCGATCTGTGCGGCGTGTACGGCGTCGAGGACCACCGCATCGTCGATTCGCTGATGCAGATGGCCAAGGAGTCACGACAGCAAGGCTGGTGGCATGCCTTCGGCGACATCCCGTACAGCGTCTACATCGGACTCGAGACGGACGCGGCGTCGTTGCGCGTCTACGAGGCGTCGCTCGTACCCGGGTTGCTCCAGACGCCCAACTACGCCAACGCCGTGACCGAGGGCTCGTGGCCGGAGGCCACCGCCGCGGACGTCGAGCGGCGCGTACAGGTGCGGATGCGCCGCCAGGAACGGATCACCGACCCGGAGAACCCGCTGCGCCTGTGGGCGGTCATCGACGAGTCGGCGCTGCGCAGGATCGTCGGCAGCGGCGCCATCATGCGCGAACAGATGGAACATCTCGTGGAGTTCAGCCTCCAGCCGCACATCACCGTGCAGGTGCTGCCCTACGCGGTGGGCGCCCACCCGGGCATGTACGGGAAGTTCTCCATCCTCGAGTTCCACGATCCGCAGGACGCGAGCACGGTCTACCTCGAGGGCATCACCAGCGATCTGTACCTGGAGAAGCCCAACGACGTCCAGGCGTACAGCGTGATGTACGAGCATTTGCGGATGCAGGCGCTCAACGCCGAGGACTCGCGGCGGTTCATCCTCCAGGTCGCGGAGGACTGGGCGGACGAAGGTCGGAAAGAGGAGCCCGGCCAGTAGCCGTGAGGTGCGAGGGGCGGGACTGTACACCCCTTCCCGCCATGGAGGAAGGGGTGATGGATATATGCCATCCGGTCGAGTGAACGGGCCGTTCATCAGGTGATGTTGGCGCGTAACGTCGATCGCGTCGGGACACCGGCCCCACCGGTCCGGCCAGTGGGTTCCCGGCCGTCTTCCGGCCGGCACCCGGGCGATTCCCGCCGTACCAGGCAGCACTCACAGGCATCGGAGCAATTCATGGCGATTCAGCAGGGAAAGACCACGTGGCGGAAGTCCTCCTACTCGCTGGCCCACGGCGACTGCGTCGAGGTCGCCTCCCCGCTCGTGCGGTCCATCGCGGTCCGTGACTCCAAGGACCCGCAGGGCCCCGCCCTCGCCTTCTCCTCGGAGTCCTGGTCCGCGTTCGTGACGGTCGTCGGCGACAGCGCGCAGTCCCTCTGACCGACCGCGTTGAACGCGGATCACCCGGCACAGCGACATAAAACCGCCGTATCGATATTTCCGCAGAGAGCCCTCTTGTCGCCTGGCATCCCGTCCCGGCCGAGAGGGCTCCGCCACGTCCGGAGCCACCTCCTACGCGCGGGGATACCGCGCCAGCCAGGCCGCCGACGAGACGGCGCCCGGCGGGCCGTGCAGCGCGGGTCCCTGGGTGAGCTCCATGGCGAAGTCGTCGGCGAGTTCGAGGATCGTGCCCCGGCCCTCCAGCTCCGCCACCCACCCGGGCGGCAGCGCCGTCTCCCCGTGCACGGCGCCCAGCAGATTGCCGCAGATCGATCCCGTGGAGTCCGAGTCCCCGCCGTGGTTGACCGCCAGCAGCAGGCCGTGACGGACGTCCTCGGCCACCAGCGCGCAGTACAGCCCCATCGCCAGGGCCTCCTCCGCCACCCACCCCTCGCCCAGCGACTGGAGCCGTTCGGCCGACGGCGGCCCCTGCCGCACGGCGGCCAGGGCGCCCCGCAGCGCCGCGGTGGTCTCCTCGTGGCCCGGCCGGGCGGCCAGCAGTTCCAGGGCCCGCAGCGCGGCGGCCTCCAACGGCGCGCCCCGCACCGCGCCGTGGACGATGACGGCGAAGGCGGCGGCCGAGAGCCGGCCGGTGGGGTGACCGTGGGTCTGCGCCGCGCACTCGTCGGCCAGCTGGAGGACGAGGCCGGGCGCCCAGTCCGCCAGCAGCCCGAACGGCGCGGAGCGCATCACCGCGCCGCAGCCCTTGGAGCCCGGGTTCTTGGGCTCCGCCAGGGTGCCCATCCGGTGGTCGGCGAGGCCGGAGAGGCACGCCCCGCCAGGCGCCCGGCGCGCGTAGAGCCACTCCTGCCCGGCGAGCCAGCCCGCGTCCCGCACCCGCTCGTCGGGGCCCCAGCCCTCCTGCGTGGCGGCCCAGCGCAGATGGGCGCGGTGGACGTCGGCCGGCGGGTGCCAGGCCCCGGTGTCCCGGCGGACGTGGGCCCGGATCAGCCCCTCCACCGTGAAGAGCGTCATCTGGGTGTCGTCGGTGACGGCGCCGCGCCGGCCGTAGGCCGGGACGTAGTCGGTCACGCCGGCGGGGCCGTGCGCGGCGCGGATCGCCTCCAGGGAGTCGAACTCGATGCCCGCGCCCAGCGCGTCCCCGATCGCCCCGCCGAGCAGGCAGCCGCGCACCCGGGAGCGGAAGTCCTGCTGTTCGGCCCGGCCCCGGGGCAGCGGCCCGGGGGCTCCGGCGGTGCCCGCCGTGGCGGTCGTGGTCACGTGTCCGGCCTCCTGGACGGGAGAGTGGCGAGCGGGCCGCGGGCCCGTTCGCCAGGCCCGCGTCGGTCGGTACGGCACTGTGTCGCTACAGCGCTGTGTCGGCACAGTGCCGTGTCGACATGCGCTGTGTCGGCACAGCACTGTAGTGCGCCGGGGCCGGCCCGGCGTCCGGGACACCGGGCCGACGGCGATTACGCGCCAGGCCCCTTGGCCGGGCGCACCGTGTTCATGATCTTGTCGATCTGGGCCTCGGTGAGCGCGTCCGGGACGCCCTGGTCGGCGTAGATGACCCAGCCGTGGAAGGTGCCGTCGGGCATCTTCTGGGCGATGGACTTCACGATCGCGGTGGGCGGCACGCACGGGCTCGGGCGGTTGGTGACGGTGACCTTGGCGGTCGCCGTCCAGCCGTCGATGCCGTTGTGCTTCCACTCCTTCTCGTCGGTGAACTCCAGCTTGGGCTTGTGGTCCTTGCCGCCGTAGGCCATGAAGCCCCAGTTGCCCGCCCAGTTCTTGGCGTTCGTCTTGAGGTCGCCGTCCTTGCCGCCGCCGGTGGTGCCGACGGTGGCGAGCTGGCCCTGGCCGGCCTCGCCGACGGCGTCGGGGTTGGGCTGCGAGGAGCAGCCGCCCTCCTTGTAGTTGGACGTACCGGTCATCACGACGACCGGCTTGCCGTCCTCGGTGTACGAGATGGCCGTGTCCGTCGGGAAGACCTTCCACTTGTCGGTCTTGCCCGGCACGTCGTACTGGAAGTAGTGGTCCGCGCGGGTCTGCGTCTGCCAGCCGGGGACGGTGGGCTGCTGGGCGGACGGGTCGGCGGAGGCGCCGGCGTCCGCCGGCTTGTCCGACTGCTGCCCGGGCGCGGCCGGTGCCTGCGACTGGGCCTGGCCGGCCTGAGGCTTGTCGTTCTTCTTGTCGTCGTCACCGCCGCTGCCGCCGAGGAAGGCGTACGCGCCGCCGCCGATGACGGCGAGCGCCACGACGCCGCCGATGACGGCCATCAGCGTCTTGTTGCTCTTGCCGGCCTGCGGGCCCTGACCGGCCGGCTGGCCCTGGGGGGCGTGCGGCTGCGGCGGCCAAGGCTGCTGGCCCATCGGCTGCTGACCCATCGGCTGCGGGGCCATCGGCTGCTGCCCCATCGGCGCCGGGGGCATACCGGGCGGCGGGGCCATGCCGGGGCCCTGGGCACCCGGGACGGGCCCCGGGGCGCCCGGCACCGGGCCCGGGGCGGGCGGCGGGGGCGGCGGGACCGCGCCCGGGGCGCCGCCCCGCGCCGGGCCGGGCGGCGGCGGCACGGCCGGCTGGGAGATCATCGTCGGCTGGGCGTGCCCGTCGCCGTCCGGACCCCACGTGGGCGGCGGGCCGAAGCCGCCCTGAGGCGGCGTCGAGGGGTTCTGCGGCTGCTCAGGCTGCTGCGGCTGCTGGGGGTTCTGGGGCCAAGACATGCGGGACACCCTATGCGGGGACTGTCGTCGACCGGTCGGCGGTCGGCGACAGATCCGCAACACTTGTACGAACGAAGATCAAACGAACATCACTCCTCGCCGGCGCCGGAGGCGGGAAGCGCGTCCAGCACCGGGAGCAGCGTGGGCAGATGGCCGTCCGAGGAGAGGGCGGCCTCCTGCCGCTCCTTCGCCACCTCGCCGTAGAGCGTCGTGCGGGGCCGCGCGGGGCGCCCGGCGCTCTCGGCTATCGCGACGAGGTCCTGGATCGAGCGGTACGAGCCGTACGAGGAGCCGGCCATCCGGGAGATGGTCTCCTCCATCAGGGTGCCGCCGAGGTCGTTGGCGCCCGAGCGGAGCATCTCCGCCGCGCCGTCCGCGCCCAGCTTGACCCAGCTCGTCTGGATGTTGGGGATATGGGGGTGGAGCAGCAGCCGGGCCATCGCGGTGACCGCGCGGTTGTCCCGCATGGTCGGGCCGGGCCGGGCGATGCCCGCGAGATAGACGGGGGCGTTGGTGTGGATGAAGGGCAGGGTGACGAACTCGGTGAAACCGTCCACGCCCTTGGCGAGCGCGTCCCGCTGGATCTCGGCGAGCAGCCGGAAGTGGCCCAGCCAGTGCCGGGGCTGGTCCACGTGCCCGTACATCATCGTGGAGGACGAGCGGATGCCCAGCTCGTGCGCCGTCTTGATGACCTCGACCCAGGTGGCGGTGGGGAGCTTGCCCTTGGTGAGGACCCAGCGGACCTCGTCGTCCAGGATCTCGGCGGCGGTGCCGGGGATGGAGTCGAGCCCGGCCTCCTTGGCGGCGGTCAGCCACTCCCGGATGGACATGCCCGTGCGCGTCGCGCCGTTGACGACCTCCATCGGCGAGAAGGCGTGGACGTGCATGCCGGGCACCCGCTCCTTCACCGCGCGGGCGATGTCGAAGTAGGCCGTGCCGGGCAGGTCGGGGTGGATGCCGCCCTGCATGCACACCTCGACCGCGCCCACGTCCCACGCCTGCGCGGCGCGGTCGGCGACCTGGGTGAGCGAGAGGGTGTAGGCGTCGGCGTCGGTGCGTCGCTGGGCGAAGGCGCAGAAACGGCATCCGGTGTAGCAGACGTTGGTGAAATTGATGTTCCGCGTGACGATGTAGGTGACCTCGTCCCCGACGACGTCGCGGCGGAGGTCGTCGGCGACGCGGCAGAGGGCGTCCAGTGCGGGGCCGTCGGCGTGGAGCAGGGCGAGCGCCTGGTCGTCCGTCAGCCGGGTGGGGTCGTCGGCGGCCTGGCGCAGTGCTTCGCGGACGTCGCCGTCGATGCGCTCGGGCGCCATGCCGGGGGCGGCGGCCTCGCGGAGGGCGTCCCAGTCGCCGTAGACGTCGTCGAAGTCCTCGCGGCGGTCGGAGGTGCGGCCCTCGGTGTCGATGGCGCGGTGGAGGTCCGTACGGCCGGAGGCGGTGAAGACCTCTTCGGGCTCCTGCCAGGGGATGCCCTTGACCTCGGCGTTCTCATCGGCCAGACCGGTCTCGGGGTCGGCCAGGGCTCGGACGTGGGGCAGGATGCGGGGGTCCAGCCAGGGCTCGCCGCGCTGGACGAACTCCGGGTAGACGGCGAGGCGTTCCTTGAGGCGGAAGCCGGCGGCGGCCGAGCGCTCGGCGAGCTCCTCGATGGCGGGCCAGGGGCGCTCGGGGTTGACGTGGTCGGGGGTGACCGGGGAGACGCCGCCCCAGTCGTCGATGCCGGCGCCGATGAGGCGGGCGTACTCGTCGTCCACCAGGTTGGGCGGGGCCTGGAGGCAGCCGGAGGGGCCCATGATGAGCCGGGCGACGGCGACGGTGGCGACGAGGTCGTCCAGGGTGGCGTCCGGCATGCGGCGCATGGCCGTGTCCGACTTGGCGCGGAAGTTCTGGATGATGAGTTCCTGGATGCCGTGGTAGGCACGGGAGATCCGGCGCAGGGCGAACAGGGACTCGGCGCGCTCCTCGGGCGTCTCGCCGATGCCGATCAGCAGGCCGCTGGTGAGGGGGACGGAGCTGCGGCCCGCGTCCTCCAGGTGGCGCAGCCGGACGGCGGGTTCCTTGTCGGGCGAGCCGTGGTGCGGCATGCCCGGCTCGCTCCACAGCCGCTGGGCGGTGGTCTCCAGCATCAGGCCCATGGAGGGGGACACCGGCTTGAGGCGCTGGAAGTCCGTCCAGGTCATGACGCCCGGGTTGAGGTGGGGCAGCAGGCCCGTCTCCTCCAGGATGCGGATGGAGACGGCGCGGACGTAGGCGATGGTGTCGTCGTAGCCGTGGGCGTCGAGCCACTCGCGGGCCTCGGGCCAGCGGTCCTCCGGCTTGTCGCCGAGGGTGATCAGCGCTTCCTTGCAGCCGAGTTCGGCGCCGCGCCGGGCGATGGCCAGCACCTCGTCCGGCGACATGAACATGCCCTCACCGGCGCGGCGGAGCTTGCCGGGGACGGTGGCGAAGGTGCAGTAGTGGCAGCGGTCGCGGCAGAGGCGGGTCAGCGGGATGAAGACGCTCTTGGAGTACGTGATGACACCGGGCCGCCCGGCGGCCTCCAGGCCCGCGTCCCGCACCCGGGCGGCGGAGGCGCACAGGTCTTCCAGATCGGCGCCGCGCGCACGGAGCAGCACGGCGGCCTCGGTGACGTCCAGCGCGACGCCGTCGCGGGCGCGTTTGAGCGCGCGTCGCATGGCGTTGGCGGTCGGGGCGACCGGGGTGTTCGGCTGTTCGGGACGCGGTGCGCTCGAAGTCATTGTCCGAGCATACGAGCGGACACTGACACCGCCACGTACTGGAAGCGGACGTTCCATGTGCCTCTCGTCACGTCAGACGGAGGCATCCTCCGGAATGCCCCGGAGGCGTCGCCTCCGCCCTGCCTACAGGAACTCCGCGTGGGCGTCCAGCGCCCTCAGGACCTCGGCCTCCGGGGCCGACGGCAGCCCGACCGCCACCTCCTCGATGCCCAGGTCGGCGTAGTGCGCGAGCTTGCCCGCCGAGGGGTGGACGGCGTACGGCATGACCTCCGGCTCGCCCGGCCGCCCCGCCTCCGTCCAGACCCGGCGCAGCTCCGGCAGCGTCTCCCGCAGCCCGCTGCCGCCCACCGGCATCCAGCCGTCCGCGTACTCGGCGACGTGGGCGAAGAGCTTCGGGCCGGCCGCGCCGCCGATCAGGGTGCGCGGCCCCACCAGCGAGTCCGTGCCCTGGAGCCGGCGCGGGCGGCGAACGGGCTTGGGGTGCGCCCAGCTCGCCTGGACCGACCCGAATTCACCGTCGTGGGCCGTCGGTTCGGGCGACCACAGCGCGCGCATCAACGCCATCCGGTCGCGCACCAGCTCCCGGCGCGTGTGCCAGTCGACGCCGTGGTCCTCGGCCTCCTCCACGTTCCAGCCGTAGCCGATGCCGAGGGTGAACCGGCCGCCGCTGAGGAAGTCCAGGGTCGCCGCCTGCTTGGCCAGGACGATCGGGTCCTGCTGGGCCACGAGCGCGACGCCGGTCCCCAGCTCGATCCGGTGGGTGACGGCGGCGGCCTGGGCGAGCGCCAGGAAGGGGTCGAGGGCGCGGCCGTACTCGCGCGGCAGCGGGTCCCCGGCCGGCGCCGGGGTCTTGCGGCTCACCGGGATGTGCGTGTGCTGGGGCAGATAGAGCCCGGCGAAGCCGCGCTGCTCCAGCTCACGGGCCAGCCGGACCGGGCTGATCGTCTCATCGGTGAGAAAGATCGTCGTGGCGATCCGCATCCCGGGCACCTCCGTCGTCGCGGCGGTCTCGCGTGTGACCCACGGTATGCCTTGGGAGGCGGCCGTGGGGGCGCCACGCGCGGTCGGGTGTCGACGCGTGTTCGTATACCGGCCGCCACGCGCGTCGGCGGGTGTTCCACAGCCCGCCACCCGGGCGTACAACAGTGGGTCACGGCAGTCGCGGCACATCGCCACAGGCATCGGCGATCGGCAGTCGGACACGGCCCACGCGAGGAGGCGGGGATGCACCGGCGCGACGTACTCAGGCGCGACATACTCAAGGGGGCGGCAGCCGCGGGAGCGGTGAGCATACTGACGCTCGAGGGAGTGAGCTTCGCGCACGCCGCGGGCGGGGGACCCGCCTCCGGCGAGGAGACCCGCAGGGTCACCGGACGGCTCCCCGCCGGCGCCCCGGACTTCGTCCACCTTCCCGTGGAAGTACCGCGCGGCGTCCGCGAGATCGCCGTCTCGTACAGCTACGACAGACCCTCCGTGCCCACCGGCACCCAGGGAAACGCGTGCGACATCGGCATCTTCGACGAACGCGGCACCGCGCTGGGCGGAGCCGGCTTCCGGGGCTGGTCGGGCGGTGCCCGCTCGGAGTTCTTCGTCGGCGCCGAACGGGCCACGCCCGGCTATCTGGCCGGGCCCGTCCGCCCCGGCACCTGGCACGTCGTCCTCGGCCCGTACACGGTCGCCCCGCAGGGGCTCGCCTACGAGGTCGCGGTCACCCTGCGGTACGGGACGCCGGGGGCCACGCCGAAGCCGGTGTACCCGCCGCAACGGGCCCGGGGCCGGGGGCGCGCCTGGTACCGGGGCGACAACCACCTCCACAGCGTCCACTCCGACGGGCTGCGCACCCCCGCGCAGATCGCCGCCGCGGCCCGCGCCGCCGGGCTCGACTGGATCACGACGACGGAGCACAACACGACCGCCGCGCACGGGGCGTGGGAGGGCCTGTGGGGCGACGACCTCCTGATCCTCACGGGCGAGGAGGTCACCACGCGCAACGGCCACGTCCTCGCCCTCGGCACCGACCCCGGCGTCTTCATCGACTGGCGCTACCGCGCGAGAGACAACGCCTTCGGACGTTTCGCACGGAGAATCCGGCAAACGGGCGGACTGGTCGTCCCGGCCCACCCGTACGCGACGTGCGTCGGCTGCGGCTGGAAGTTCGGCTTCGAGGAGGCGGACGCGGTGGAGGTGTGGAACGGCCCCTACACCCCGGACGACGAGATGGCCGTCGCCGCGTGGGACAACACGCTGGTCGCCGCCGCCCGCTCCGGCGGCCGCTGGCTGCCCGCCATGGGCAACAGCGACGCCCACCGCGAACCGCAGGTCGTGGGGCTGCCCCAGACGGTCGTCCTGGCCGACGCACTCTCCCGCGAGGCCCTGCTGGCGGGCATCCGCGCGGGGCGCAGCTGGATCGCGGAGTCGTCGGCCGTCGACCTGTCGTTCACGGTCCTCGGCGGGCGCGGCGCGCACGCGGGCATCGGCGAGCGGCTGCGGGCCGCGCCGGGCGAGCAGGTCACCGTACGGCTGAAAGTCACCGGCACGACGGGCTGCTCGGCGTCCTTCGTCACGGACCAGGGGCGGATGTTCACCGCGCCCGTACCGGCGGACGGCACGCTGGAGTGGCGTACGACGCCCTCCCAGGCGGCGTACGTACGTGCCGAGGTGCGGCACCCGGCGGGCGACGGCGGTGCGTCGGGGCTGCCGGGGGCGATGGCGGCGATGACGAACCCGGTGTTCCTGAGCGCGGCCGGCTGACGGCCAGAACCGCACCACGAACAGCACCACAGACCTGGCCTTCCGCCGCTAGAGTTCTGGCGCTTCGTCACTTCTGGCATCGCTTCAGGCATCACCTCTCTGGCATCACCTCCTGTCGAATCCTGTCGATCTCGTCGAAGGGAACAGCCGTCCCCATGCCGAAGTCCTCCCCCCGCGTCCGGCTCGCCGCCGTCGCCCTCACCGCCGCCCTGTTCGGCGCGAGCGCCCCCGTCGCCTACGCCGCCTTCGACGACCCGGACCCCAAGGCCGCCGCAAGCGCGCCGGTGCGGGCGGTCGGCAAGCCGTACGTGAAGACCGAGCTGCTCTTCGGCACGGCCAAGCCCAACGGTGGTTCCCCGGTCACCGACAAGGAGTACCGCGCCTTCGTGGACGAGGTCGTCACCCCGCGCTTCCCGGCGGGCCTGACGGTCGAGAACGCCTACGGCCAGTACCTCGACGCCCACGGGAAGATCGAGCACGAGCGCTCGTACAAGCTCACCCTCCTCTACCCGAAGGGCGAGGCGCGCACCGCCGGCGCCAAGATCGAGCAGATCCGCGCCACCTACAACAAGCGCTTCGCCCAGGAGTCCGTGGCCCGCGTCGACGACAACGAGCTCGTCGACTTCTGACCGTCTTCTGATCGCCTGCCGGAATCAGTCCTCGATCACCGGGGTGGAGCGCGTCAGCACTTCACCCCGGAAGAACGCCGGGCTGCGCCGCCGCATCAGCTCCATCAGCACCACACCCAGGAGCAGCAGGCCCACCCCGATGAAGAAGACCGATCCGACCCCGAAGACCGCGCTGCCGCTGCCGTAGGCCGGGTTCCACATGTCGTGGAGCGTCTTGCAGAAGACCGCCGCCAGCACCAGACCGCCCAGAACCGGGAAGACACCCTTGAACAGCGCATCGCGCACCGAACGCCGGAGCCGGGCGCGAAAGAACCACGCACACGCGAATGCCGTGAGCGAGTAATAGAAACAGATCATGAGCCCGAGCGCGTAGATCGTGTCCACGAGGACGTTCTGGCTCAGAAAGCTGATGCCGGCATAGAAGACTCCGGTGGCGGCACCCGCCGCGATCGTGGCCGGACCCGGGGACTTGAAACGCGGGTGGATACGAGCGAAGGAGGGCGGGAGCGCCTGGTACGTGCTCATCGCGAGCACCGTCCGCGCCACTGGCAGGAACGTCGTCTGCAGGCTCGCGGCGGCAGAGGCCAGCACCGCGACGAAAAGCAGGACACCGAGGACCTTACCCATGACAGGCTCGGCGAGTGCGGCGAAGACATTGCTCGACGTGTCCGGGTTGCCGAGCCCCATCCCTTTGTCTCCCACGCCTGCGAACATCTGGGCACCAACGGCGGTCAGCAGGTACGAGCCGACGAGCGCGGCCATGACGATGAGAGAAGCCCGGCCAGGGGTCTTCTCGCTGCCTTGTGTCTCCTCGTTGACCGTAAGGCAGGCGTCCCACCCCCAGAAAAGGAAGATGGACAAGGACAACCCCGCCGTGAAGGCGCCGAAAGAAGCGACCTCGAAGGGGTTCAGCCACGTCCACGAGAAGTCGAGCGATCCGGGCAGGCCGCCGGACCGCGCCTTCGTGAACGCCATGGCCACGAACAGGGCGAGCACGGCCAGCTGGAGCCCGACCAGCGCGTACTGCACCCCTTTGGTGGCGGTCATGCCGCGATAGCTGACGGCCGTCGCGGCGGCGATGAACACCAGGCACGTCACGACGTGGACGAGCCGGTCGCCGTCGAGGGCCGCGATGGAGTCGCTGCCGGTGAGCCGGCCGAGCAGCAGGTAGAAGAAGGACGTCGCGACGCCCGCGAGGTTCGACAGCACGATGATGGTGGCGATGACCAGGCCCCAGCCGCACATCCAGCCGACCCGGGGCCCGAAGGCCCGTACGGTCCAGGTGAAGGACGTGCCGCAGTCCGGGAGGGCCTTGTTGAGCTCGCGGTAGGCGAAGGCGACCAGCAGCATCGGGAGGAAGCCCGCGAGGAAGACGGCGGGCATCTGGACCCCCGCCTTGCCCACGGTCGGGCCCAGTGTGGAGGTCAGGCAGTAGACGGGCGCGACGGTCGAGATCCCGATGACGGAGCTGCCCAGCAGGCCGACGGAACCGCCGCTCAGCCCCTTGGCCCGCGGCCGCTCCCCGGCGTCCCGGCCCGCGACGCTTCTTACCGTTTCTCCGGCCCTCGGCCGCGGCTGCACGTGAACCATGGCGAGGACGTTAAGCGCTGCTGTATCCGCATCCGGAGAACAATCGTCCCGGAGCCCCACCTTCAACCCACCCCAGCAAACGGTGAGTTGATCTTCTTAATAAAGGCCACCACAGCCTTACGCCAAGTAACACCAAGGGGCAATCCCACTCCTCCCCGGATGCGAGAACCGCACCTCCGCCCCTTTTGTGCCGGTTCAAAATTTTCCCGTCGCCGCCGTCGTCACCGTCTCCGTGTCCCGCCCCGACCGCAGCACCCGTCCCGGCACCGCTCCCGTCACCACGTCGTGCCGGACGGTCTCCACGCCATTGACGCGTACGCTCACCATGCCCACGGCCCGCGAGTCCAGCCGGCCGCCGTCGCCCGGCAGGTCCCGGACCAGCGTCGCCGGGCCCGCGTCGACGCGCTCGGGGTCGAAGAGGACGAGGTCGGCGCACCACCCCTCGGCGATCCGGCCGCGCTCGCGCAGGCCGAAGAGGCGCGCGGGGTCGTCGGTGAGCATCCGTACCGCCCGTTCCAGCGGCACGAGCTTCCGTCCGCGCAGACAGTCGCCCAGGAAGCGCGTCGGGTAGGGGGCGCCGCACATCCGGTCCAGGTGGGCCCCGGCGTCCGAGCCGCCGAGGAGGACGTCCTCGTGGTCCCAGGCGCGGCGGCGCAGCTCCCAGCTGGCGGGGTCGTTGTCGGTGGGCATCGGCCACAGGACGGTGCGCAGGTCGTCGGCGACGCAGACGGCGACCAGCGTGGCGAAGGGGTCGGTGCCGCGTTCGGCGGCGATGTCCTCGACGACGCGGCCCGTGAGGCCGTCGTTCTCGGGGGCGTAGGTGTCGCCGATGACGTACCGGCCGAAGTCGGTGAGCCGGCGGAAGGGGCCGGCGTCCGGGCTCGCCGCGCCGCGCAGCAGCCGGTCGCGGACGGCCGGGTCGCGCAGCCGGTCGATCCGTTCCGGCAGCGGGAGTCCCAGTATTTCGCCCCAGCCGGGGAGGAGGTGGAGGGCGCAGAAGGTGCCCAGCGACATGTTCATGGGGGTGAGGATCGGCATGGTGAGGGCGACGATCCGGCCGCCCGCCGCGCGGGCGCGCTCGCTGGTGGCCAGTTGGTGCGGCACCCTGCCGGGAACGGTGGACTCGATGGTGAGGACGTTCCAGTTCAGCGGGCGTCCGGCGGCGGCCGTCAGCTCCACGAGGAGCGTGCTCTCCTCCGCCGAGAAGTGGTCCAGGCAGCCGGAGACGATGGCTTCCAGTTGGGTGCCCTCGTGCTCGCCGACCGCGCGGGCGAGGGCGAGGAACTCGTCGGGGCGGGCGTGGCGGGAGGCGACGGGCCGGCCGTCGCCGTCGGAGTGGGTGGTCGAGCGGGTGGTGGACAGGCCCCAGGCGCCGGCGTCCATGGCGTCGTGGAGCAGCGCGGTCATCCGCCGTAACTCCTCCGCGCCCGGGGTGCCGCCGATGGCGGACGGTCCCATCGCGTACCGCCGCAGCGCGCAGTGGCCCACCATGAAGCCCGCGTTGACCGCGATCCGGCCGTCCAGCGCGTCGAGATATTCGCCGAAAGAAGACCAGTCCCAGGGCGCGCCCTGTTCCAGGGCGGCGAGCGACATGCCCTCGACCTTGCTCATCATCCGCCGGGTGTAGTCGGCGTCGGCCGGGCGGCCGGGGTGGAGCGGGGCGAGGCTGAAGCCGCAGTTTCCGCCGACGACGGTGGTGACGCCGTGGCTCAGGGAGGGCGCGGCGTAGGGGTCCCAGAAGAGCTGGGCGTCGTAGTGGGTGTGCGGGTCGACGAAGCCGGGGGCGAGGACGAGGCCGGTGGCGTTCTCCTCGGTGCGGGCCCGGTGCCCGACCCGGCCGCCCGCCTTCACCCCGCCCGCGTCCCGGTCGATCAGCGCGATCCGGCCGTCCCGGACGCCGACGTCGGCGACGTACGCGGGACCTCCGGTGCCGTCGACGACGGTGGCGCGGCGGATGAGGTGGTCCAGCACGGTCGGCTCCTCTCGCGACGAGCGGGACCGGGGCGGCGGCCCGGGAGGCGCCGCCCCGGGGCGTGGGCGGCCGCTCAGGCGTGCCCGGCGGCCTGGCGGTAGCGCGTGGTGCGGTGGACCGGATCGGTGTCTATCTTCGGGATGACGTGTTCGCCGATGAGCCGGATGGTCGTCATCGTGTCCTCGGGGGGGATGCCGATCGGCAGCCCGAAGGACAGCTGGTCGGCGCCGGCCTGCTCCCAGCGCTTGCACTGCCGGAAGACCTCGTCGGGGTCGCCGCAGATCATCAGCTCCTCGGCGATGAGGAGTTCGATGATCTCCTCGGTGTACTCCGGCAGCAGTTCGGGCCACCGGGGGATGCCCTCGGGGCGGGGGAACGTGTCGTGGTAGCGGAAGAGCAGCGACTGGAGGTAGTTGAGGCCGCCGCCGACCGCGATCTCGACGGCCTTGGCGTGGGTCTCCGCGCAGATGGCGGTGGAGGTGACCATGACGTTGTCGTTGACGTAGTCGCCGACGGGCCGGGCCTTGTCGATCGCGGTCTTGTAGGAGTCGACGACCCACTCCATGTCGGAGACCTTCTGGACGCTGAAGCCGAGGACGCCCAGCCCCTTGCCGGCCGCCATCGCGTACGAGGAGGGCGACCCGGCGGCGTACCACATGGCGGGGTGGGAGGGTCCGTACGGCTTGGGCAGGACCGTGCGCGGCGGAAGGGACCAGTGTTTGCCGGCGAATCCCTCGTAAACCCCCTCCCGCCACATCTTCGGGAACTCGGCGATGGTCTCCTCCCACATCGCCTTGGTGGCGTCCATGTCGGTCACGTCCGGCAGGAAGCCCAGGATCTCGTGGCTGCCCGCGCCCCGCCCGGTGCCGAACTCGAAGCGTCCGCCGGAGAGGTGGTCCAGCATCGCGGCCTTCTCGGCGAGCTTCACCGGGTGGTTGACCTTGGGCAGCGGGTTGAAGATGCCGGAGCCGAGGTGGATGCGCTCAGTGGCGTGGGCGAGGTAGCCGAGGAAGACGTCGCTGGCGGAGAGGTGGGAGTACTCCTCCAGGAAGTGGTGCTCGGTGGCCCAGGCGTACTTGAAGCCCGACTTGTCGGCCTGGACGACGTAGGCGGCCTCCTCCATCAACGCGTGGTGCTCGGCCCGGGGGTCGGTGCGCGACCGGCTCGCCGGCACATAGCCCTGCACGAAGATCCCGAATTCCACGGAGGTCACCCCGTCCTTTTCTGACGAACTGTCAGATCGATTGACGCGATGCGACTGTGGCACCGGTCACATGACCCGTCAAGGCCATGGGGCCGTCAGGCTCGGGCCCCCGCCCAGAGCCCCTCCGGCGTGAGGCCGAGCAGCTCGATGGCGTTGCCCCGGACGACGCGCTCCACGACCTCCGGCGCCAGGTGCGCCATCTGCTCCTCGGCGACCTGCCGCGAGCGCGGCCAGGTGGAGTCGGAGTGCGGGTAGTCGGTCTCGTACAGCACGTTCCCCACCCCGACGGCGTCGAGGTTGCGCAGCCCGAAGGCGTCGTCGAAGAAGCAGCCGTACACCTGGCGGGCGAAGAGCTCGGAGGGCGGGGTGAGCACCTTGTCCGCGACGCCGCCCCAGCCGCGGTTCTCCTCCCACACCGTGTCCGCGCGCTCCAGGACGTACGGGATCCAGCCGATCTGCCCCTCCGCGTACATCAGGCGCAGGCCGGGGAAACGGTCGAGCTTGCCGGACATCAGCCAGTCGGCCAGCGAGAAGCAGCAGTTGCCGAAGGTGAGGACGGAGCTTACAGCGGGCGGAGCGTCGGCCGACGTGGAGGGCATCCGGGAGGAGGAGCCGATGTGCATGGCGAGGACGGTGCCGGTCTCCTCGCAGGCGCGCAGGAACGGGTCCCAGGCGTCACTGTGGACGGACGGCAGTCCCAGATGTGGCGGGATCTCGGAGAAGCAGACGGCGCGCACGCCGCGCGCGGCGTTGCGCCGCACCTCGGCGGCGGCGAGCTCGGCGTCCCACAGCGGCACGATCGCCAGCGGGATCAGGCGCCCACGCGCCTCGGGGCCGCACCATTCGTCGACCATCCAGTCGTTGTAGGCCCGTACGCACAGCAGGGCCAGCTCCCGGTCGGCGGCCTCGGCGAAGGTCTGGCCGCAGAAGCGGGGGAAGGTGGGGAAGCAGAGGGAGGACTGGACGTGATTGAGGTCCATGTCGGCCAGCCGGTCGGGCACGCTGTAGGAGCCCGGCCGCATCCGTCCGTAGGTGATCCCTTCCAGTCTGACCTCGTCCCTGGAGCATCCGACGGCGGTATCAAGCCGCGTGAGAGGACGGAACAAATCCTCATAGACCCACCAGTCCGCTTCCGGGCCGTCGTCACCCGGGGTGCCCATGACGGGCGCGAAGCGCCCTCCCTCGAAGGTCATGCCCTTGACCGGGGCCCTCACGATGCGTGGTCCGACGCCGTGGAATTTCGCCGGTAACCGGTTCCGCCAGACGTCGGAGGGCTCCACTGTGTGGTCGTCCACCGAGATTATCTTGGGGAAGCTCACCATGGCCGACACCGTAGCGCTGAACTGACGGTTCGTCAGGACAGGGCGGATCCGGCCCGTGGCCGGGCGCTCGCGGACCGTACAGAGAGGGCCGGACCCCTGCTGACGTAGCAGCCCCGAACAAGGCAGACTGGCCGGTGCGACCGAGCAGGACAGGCAGGGGGTCACCATGGCCGGGGATACAGGGCACGGGCAGGCGCTGCGCTTCACCGTGCTCGGGCCCGTCCGCGCCTGGCGCGGCGACGAGGCGCTGAACACCGGTTCACCCCAGCAGCGGGCGCTGCTGGCCGCCCTGCTGCTGCGCGGCGGGCGCACGGCCACCGCGCCCGAGCTCGTGGACGCCCTGTGGGGCGAGGAGCCCCCGCACGCCGCCCTGGCGGCCCTGCGCACCTACGCCTCCCGGCTGCGGAAGGCCTTCGGTCCGGACGCGGACGCCCTGGTCAGCGAGGCGGGCGGCTACGCGATACGGGTCACCGACGGCTGCCTGGACGCGGACGAGGCCGAACGCCTGGCCGCCGACGCGGAGAAGGCCCGCGCGAGCGGCGACCGCTTCCGCGCCCGCGACCTGATGAACCAGGCCCTGGCCCTGTGGGACGGCGAGCCGCTGGCCGGGCTCTCCGGCCCGTACGCCGACACCCAGCGCGCCCGGCTGGAGGAGTGGCACCTCACGCTCCTGGAGACCCGCCTGGATGTGGACCTGGAGGTCGGCGGGCACGCCGAGGCCGTCTCCGAGCTCACCGCCCTGACCGCCGCGTACCCGCTGCGCGAGCGGCTGCGCGAGCTGCTGATGCTCGCCCTCTACCGCAGCGGCCGCCAGGCCGAGGCCCTCGCCGTCTACGCCGACACCCGCCGCCTGCTCGCCGACGAACTGGGCGTCGACCCCTGCTCCGAACTCTCCGAGCTCCAGCAGCGCATCCTCAACGCCGACACCGAGCTCAACGTCCATCCCGCGGGCGACCGTCCCAGCCTCGGCCCCACCTTCATCCGGCCCGCGCAGCTGCCCGCGACCGTCCCGGACTTCACCGGGCGCGCCTCCTTCGTCCAGGAGCTGGGCGACCAGCTGGCCACGGCGGAGGGCAGCGTGATGGCGGTCTCCGCCGTCGCGGGCATCGGCGGCGTCGGCAAGACGACGCTCGCCGTGCACGTCGCGCACGCCGCCCGGCACCACTTCCCCGACGGCCAGCTCTATGTCGACCTCCAGGGCGCGGGGCCCGTGGTCGCCGAGCCGGAGGCCGTGCTGGGGTCCTTCCTCCGCGCCCTCGGAATCCCGGACTCCGCCATTCCGGACGGGATGGAGGACCGCGCCGCCCTGTTCCGCTCCACGCTCGACGGACGCCGCGTGCTGACCCTGCTGGACAACGCGCGCGACGCCGCCCAGGTCCGCCCGCTGCTGCCCGGCAACGAGGGCTGCGCCGCGCTCGTCACCAGCCGCGTCCGCATGGTCGACCTCGCCGGCGCCCACCTCGTCGACCTGGACGTGATGAGCCCAGAGGAAGCGCTCGTCCTGTTCACCCGGATCGTCGGCCCCGAGCGCGTCAGCGCCGAGCGGGACGCCGCCATGGACGTCGTGGCCGCCTGCGGCTTCCTGCCGCTCGCCATCCGCATCGCCGCCTCCCGCCTCGCCGCCCGCCGCACCTGGACCGTCTCCGTCCTCGCCCGCAAGCTCGCCGACGAACGCCGCCGCCTGGACGAGCTCCGCGCCGGCGATCTCGCCGTCAAGGCCACCTTCGAGCTCGGCTACGGCCAGCTCGAGCCCGGCCAGGCCCGCGCCTTCCGCCTCCTCGGCCTCGCCGACGGCCCCGACATCTCCCTGGCCGCCGCGGCGGCCGTCCTCGACCTGGGCCCCGACGCCACCGAGGAACTGCTGGAGTCCCTCGTCGACACCTCGCTCCTGGAATCCGCCGCGCCGGGCCGCTACCGCTTCCACGACCTCGTCCGCCTCTACGCCCGCGCCTGCGCCGAACGCGACGAGCAGCCGCCCGCCGAACGCGACGCCGCCATGTCCCGCCTGCTGGACTTCTACCTCGCCACGGCTGCCGGGGTGTACGTCCTGGAGCGCCCCGGCGACCAACTGCTCACCCACCTGACGCCGACCACCCACCCGGGCCTGACCTTCACCGACCGCACGGCCGCCGGTGACTGGCTGTTCGCCGAGGCCGGCTGCCTGCTCGCCTGCGTGCGCCAGCACGCGAGCGCCACCGGCGACACCCTGCGGCGCGCGGTCGACCTGCTGCTGGCCGCGAAGGACCTCGCCGAGTCCGGCGCCGACTCCCGCCAGTACGAGCAGGCGGCGTCCGCCCTGCTGACCGCCGCCCAGGGGGCCGGCGACATCCGGGCCGAGGGTCGCGCGCGGACCGTGCTGACGCACGCCCACAGCATCGCGGGCCGCTTCGGGCACGCCGAGGAACAGGCGCGGCGCGCCGTGCTGCTGGGACGCTCCTGCGCGGACCCCATCCCCTGCTGCTACGCCTCCAACAACCGCGGCATCATCGCCATCTACGAACACCGCTACGAGGACGCCGAGGCCCACATCGGCCAGGCGCTCAGCGCCTTCCGCGCCGACGGCAACCGCCCGGGCGAGGCCAGCGCGCTGAGCAACCTCTCCCGGGTCCACCTGGAGACCGGCCGCACGCAGTCGGCCGTCCGGCTCGCCGAACAGGCCCTGGAGCTCTACCACGAGCTCAACGTCTCCTGGCGGCTCGCCAACGGCCTCTACGCGTACGGGATCGCCCTCACCCGCGCCGGGCGCTACGAGGAGGCCCTGGGCCGGCTCGCCGAGGCCCTGCCGGTCTTCCACGACAACAGGCAGCGGCTGTGGGAGGGCATGACCCTCTTCCGGATGGCCGAGCTCTACCTCGCCACCCGCCGGCACGCCCAGGCGGCGTCCTACGCCGAGCAGGCGCTGGTCCAGATACGGGGCATCGGCGGCGAGTGGCGGCGCGGCAACATCCTGACCGTGCTGGGCCGTTCCCTGGACGCGCTCGGGCAGCAGGGGCGCGCGCACGCCTGCTGGACGGAGGCGCTGGCCATCTACGAGGCGCTGGGCTCGGCGGAGGCCGCCGACGTACGGGACCTGCTGACGCCTGCCGCGGCGGCGTAGATTTCCCCAGCGGGGTGCGGGAGCCCGTGGGGGCTCGAAGGCGTATCCGCGGACGTACTCACAGACGTACTCACAGATGTTCTCAGGCGTACGACGGTCGGCGAGGTGTGGGAACGGGCTGCCGGAGTGGGGCGTTCCGGCGTATCCGGAGGTGCCGTTCCGCGCGGGCTTACCGTCTTACCGGAGGTCACAAACAAGCGGAACTAGGCCGCTTACGTGCCCGTTCATCGATCGTTTATCGTGACCCGTCAATCTAAGGGATGTCGATCCGTCGCGTCGGGGGGCAGGCGGGTCGTAGGTGAGACCTTCACCTCAGGGCGAGCAGCCCTCACAACCCGTCCGGCGGCCCTCGGGGGAGTCGCCGGGCGGGTTCTGCGATCCCTGACCGTCCCAACGACTCGCACTGCCAACGGGAGACAGCATCATGAGCGACGACAGCAATCTCAATTCGCCCATAGCGGCCAAGCCGCAGGACGACCACGCCACGGGGGCGCCGCTCACCGCACAGAAGCTGACCGGCGTGGAGGCCACGCCGCAGGACGACCACGCGACGGACGCTCCGGCGATGGTCACGATGGACGACCACGCGACCAACCCGCCGAAGTTCGTGACGATGGACGACCACGCCACGAACCCGCCGAAGTTCATGGCCATGGACGACCACGCCACGATCGAGAAGCCGTTCTGAGGGCTTTCCGAGCCACGCGGTACTGAGAGAACAGCGCCGTACGGAGAAGCACCACCTCGAACAGCACCACTCTGAGCACATCGCGCATGGGGAGCTTCCGCCAGACATCGGCCGGAAGCTCCCGGAGCCCAGGGTCCTCCGGGGGAACCGAGGGGGGCGGGCTGTCCGGCGGCGGTAACCCACGGGGGGCGTGGGCGACCGACGGGGGAACCGGCGAATGCGCCGACGAGGCGGACACGGGGGAACGACACCGTCTCGCGGAGCACTTGCAGGAGGACAGCCCGACGGGGGGCCCGGGTGGGAGAGGCAGGGGCCGGAGCCGACGGCACGGAGGGGGAGCCGTCGGCCCCGGTCCCTGCCTTTCGTCCTGCCACGGGCACGGGCGTCCAGAGGCGGATACGTCCTTCGGCGGGGGATTCCCCGATTCCATGAGTTTTCCGCCCGAACACCCGTACTTCACGGCAACCCGCCGGTACGTTCTCCGGCACAGCACCACCGACCCACGCACGGCAACCCCCGATCAGAGGAGCCACCATGATCCGCATCCGCACCAAGACCACCCCGACGGCGCACGGGAACTACGGCGGGAATTACGGCGGGAATTACGGGAAGCGCGGGAAGCAGGCGTTCGCCATACTCGGCCTGGCCGCCGCGGCGGCGGTCCTCGGCTCGGTACCGGCGGCCGCCGACGACCACGCGTCCGGCCCCGCGGCGCTGAGCGCCCGGCCGGCGCACGTCCTGCGGGTCCACGACGACCACGCGTCGACCGCTCCCCGGCTCCTCGACGACCACGCCTCCGGCACCACGCTGATCGGGGACGACCACGCGTCCGGCGCCTCCCTGGCCGGGGACGACCACGCCTCGGTCAGCCCCCGGTTCCTCGACGACCACGCGTCCGACAGCCCCCTGATCCTGGACGATCACGCCTCGGACAACCCGCTGATCCTGGACGACCACGCCTCGGACAACCCGCTGATCCTGGACGACCACGCGTCGGACAACCCGCTGATCCTGGACGACCACGCGTCCGGCGGCAACGACGACCACGCCTCCGGCCCGGAGCCGAGCCTCCGCTGAGCCCCGGCGCGCGGGCCAGGGGGTGCGGCCGACGGTAGAAGCCGGCAGGCGACGGCAGCCGACCGCGGCCGGAGACCTCCGGAGGACGGCCACGGCCGCACCCCGGGCCGCGCCGCGCCCCACGCCCGCGTTCCCGTTATTCCGCCCGGCGCCGCTATTCCGCCCGGCGCCGCAGCAGCCCCTTGAGCACCTTGCCGGAGGCGTTGCGCGGCAGCTCCCGGACGAACTCCACCTCGCGCGGCACCTTGTAGTTCGCCATCTCACGGCGCGCCCAGGCGATCAGGCTGTCCGCCGTGACCGCGTCCCCGGCACCCGCCCGGCGGACCGCGAACGCCTTGCCGACCTCGCCGAGCCGGCCGTCCGGCACACCGACCACCGCGACCTCGGCTATCCCCGGGTGCCGCGCCAGGACCCGCTCGATCTCCGCCGGGTAGGCGTTGAAGCCACCGACGACGAACATGTCCTTCAGCCGGTCGGTGACCCGCAGATTGCCCCGCGCGTCCAGCACGCCCACGTCGCCGGTGTGCAGCCAGCCCTCGGCGTCGAGGGCCCGTGCCGTGGCGGCCGGGTCCTCGAAGTAGCCGGACATCACCTGAGGGCCGCGGACCAGGATCTCCCCGGGCACCCCGGCCGCCCGCGCCCGCCCGTCGGGACCGGCCACCTTGACCTCGGTGCCCGGGACGGCCCGGCCCGAGGTGCCCGCGATGACCTCCGGAGGGTCGCCGCGCCGGCACATCGTGACGACGCCGGTCGCCTCGCTCATCCCGTAGGCGGTGAGCACGGTGGCGATGCACAGCTCGCCGCGGAGCCGGTCGATCAGCCGCCGGGGCACCATGGCCGCGCCCGTCACCACCACCCGCAGCGACGACAGGTCGTACGCCGCCCGGTCGGGGTGGTCCAGGAGCGACTGGTGGAGCGTCGGCGGCCCGGGCAGGACCGTGATCCGCTCGGCGGCGATCCGGGCCAGCACGGTCTCCGCCGCGAAGACGGGCTGAGGCACCATCGTGGCGCCCCGCATCAGGCAGGCGATGACGCCCGCCTTGTAGCCGAAGGTGTGGAAGAAGGGGTTGACGATCAGATAGCGGTCTCCTTCCCGCAGCCCGGCCAGCTCGCTCCAGACGGCGAACGTGCGCAGCGTCTGCCCGTGGGTGATGACGGCCCCTTTGGGCTCGCCCGTGGTGCCCGAGGTGAAGAGGATGTCCGAGGGCGCCTCGGAGGGTATGGCGTCGGCCCGGGCCCGTACCGTCCGGGCGGGGACACCCTCCCCGGCGGCGAGGAACTCCTTCCACGCCCGGAAGTCGGCCGGGGCGTCGTCGGCCAGGACGACGACGTCCCGCAACCGCGGCAACCCGGGCAGCGGCCCCCGCACGGCCCCGGGGGCGGCGGGCCGCTCCCCACGCGCGGCACCGCGCAGCGCCGCCACATAGGACGTGCCGAGGAAGGTGCCCGTGACGAAGAGCAGCCGGGCCCGGGTGCGCTCCAGCACCTGCACCGCCTCGGCGCCCTTGAAGCGGGTGTTGACCGGCACCAGCACCGCGCCGGCGCCGACCGCGCCGAGGGCGGCGACGATCCAGTCCAGACTGTTCGGCGCCCAGATCGCGACCCGGTCGCCCGCCTCCACCCCGGCGGCCACGCACGCGGCCGTGGCCCGCCCGACACGCTCGCCGAGCTGCCGGTAGGTGATCCGGGTGCGGCCCTCGACGACGGCCTCACGGGCGGCGTACCGCTCGGCGGCCATCCGGACGAGCCGGGGTATCGAGACGAATTCCAGGTCACCGCGCATCGCACACCCTCCCCCCGCCGCCCCCGGTTTCGCGCCGACCACCCCGGCGCGCCACCAGCTGGCTGACGGTTCGTCAGATTAGCGATAGCCTTCCGCGCTGTCAGCATCGACAGCACGGAGGCGGCGATGACGGCAACGCTCAAGGACACCACCGCGATCGTCGGCATCGGCCAGACCCCCTTCGCCCGACAACTCCCCGAATCCGAAAAAACGTTGGCGTGCCGCGCCGTCCTCGCCGCACTGGACGACGCGGGCCTCTCCCCCTCCCAGGTCGACGCCTTCGCCTCGTACACCATGGAGACCACCGACGAGGTCGAGGTCGCCAAGGCCATCGGCGCCGGGGACGTCACCTTCTTCTCCCGCGTCGGCTACGGCGGGGGCGGCTCCTGCGCGACCGTCGCCCACCTCGCCGCCGCGATTGCCACGGGCCAGGCGACCGTCGGCGTCGCCTGGCGCTCCCGCAAGCGCGGCTCCGGCCCCCGCCCCTGGCGAGACACCCGGACACAGCTCCCCACCCCGGCGCAGTGGACCCGCCCGTACGGACTACTGCGCCCCGTGGACGAGATCGCGATGCTCGCCCGCCGCTATATGCACGAGTACGGCGCCACCCGCGATCACTTCTTCAACGTCGCCCTGGCCTGCCGCAACCGCGCCAACCAGAACCCCGCCGCCGTGATGTACGAACGGCCGCTGACGCGCGAGATGTATATGACCTCCCGCTGGGTCAGCGATCCCCTCTGCCTCTTCGACAACTGCCTGGAGACGGATGGCGCGTTGGCCTGCGTCATCGTGGCCGCGGAACGCGCCCGCGACTGCCGCGCCACCCCCGTCTATGTGCACTCCGCCGCCCAGGGGCTGCCCGCCCAGCACCACGGCATGGTCAACTACTGGACGGACGACCCCCTGTCCGGACCGTCCTGGACCGCCGCCCGGCAGCTGTGGAAGACGGCGGACGTCGGCCCCCAGGACATCCATGTCGCCCAGATCTACGACGCGTTCACCCCGCTGATCCCCCTGTCCCTGGAGGGCTATGGCTTCTGCGGACGTGGAGAGGGTGCGGCCTTCTCGGAGGGCGGCGCGCTCGAACTCGGCGGCCGGCTCCCCCTCAACACCGGTGGCGGCGGTCTCAGCGAGGCCTACGTCCATGGCTTCAACCTCATCAACGAAGGGGTCAAGCAACTCCGCGGCACCTCCACGGCACAGGTGCCGGGCGCGGCGACATGCCTGGTCACGGCAGGCGAGGGCGTCCCCACTTCGGCACTTCTGCTGAGGAGTTGAGTGCTCATGTCCTCCATGATGCAGGGCACCACTGACAACGGCCTCCTGCTGCCCGTCCAGGACGAGGACGGGCGCCCGTTCTGGGAGTTCGCCGCCCGCGGTGAGCTGCGCGTCCAGGCCTGCGCGGACTGCCACCGGCTCCGTTTTCCGCCTCGGCCCTGCTGCCCGCGCTGCCAGTCCTTCGCCACCGAATGGCACCGCGTCTCCGGTCGCGGCCGCGTCTGGTCGTACGTCCTGCCCCACCCGCCGCTGCTGCCCGCCTACGCCGAGCAGGCCCCGTACAACGTCGTCGTCGTGGAGCTCGCCGACGCCCCCGGCATCCGTCTCGTCGGCAACCTCGTCGCCGCACCGGACGCCGCGCTCGACTCCGTCGACCCGTCCCGGCTGCGCGTCGGCGCGCCGGTCAGGGTCGTCTTCACCGAACTCGCGCCCGGGGTGACCGTGCCACGCTGGCTGCTGGAGCGCCCATGACCGTCCGCACCGAACGCCACCCGGACGGCGTAGCGCTCGTCACCCTCGACCGGCCCGAGCGGCACAACGCCATCGACCTCGCCACGGCCACGCGCCTCAAGGACCTCTGGACGGAGTTCCGCCACGACGACTCCGTCCGCGCCATCGTGCTGACCGGCGCCGGGGACCAGGCCTTCTGCACGGGCATCGACCGCTCCACCGACGTCCCCCAGCCGGGCTCCCCGTACTCCCTGGACGACCCGCTGCGCACCGTCGGCCCCAAGGCCGCCGACCTGTGGAAGCCCGTCATCGCGGCGGTGGGCGGCATGGCGTGCGGGGGCGCCTTCTACCTGCTGGGGGAAGCGGAGTTCATCGTCGCCGCCGAGAACGCGACGTTCTTCGACCCGCACACGTCGTACGGGATGGTCAGCGCCTACGAGGCGGCGTACATGGCGCAGCTCATGCCTTTCGGCGAGGCCGCGCGGACGGCGCTGATGGGCACGGCCGAACGCCTATCGGCGCGCCGCGCCCATGAGATCGGCCTGGTCTCGGAGCTGACCCCGCCCGGAGAGGCCACGGCGGCGGCCCTGCGCGCGGCGGCGGTCATCGCCTCCTACCCACCCGAACCGGTCCAGGGCACGGTCCGCGCCCTGTGGTCGACGAGGGAGCCGACCAGAACCCATACGGATTCGTTGGCCCAGCACTTGATAGCACTGGGAAACGCCTCAGCCTCGGAGCAGGCCAAACTCTTCACCACCCGCACCCGGACCTATCGGGTGCGGTAGGTTGCGGGCAATCGTCCCGCAGGGCGGGACGGGTGGGCGCAACCGGGACCACCGGCCCGCACCCGAACACGGCGCCCCCTCGGGGGGCACAACGGCGCGTCAGCGCCGAACGTGCCCCGTCCCCTTCCCCGCGTCCAACGCGTAAACGCACCGGTCCTTGCTGCACGCGTAGACGACCCCGCCGGCCGCCACCGGCGACCCCGTGATCTCCCCGCCCGTGGCGAGCTTCCAGCGCAGCTGGCCGCCCGCCGCGTCCACCGTGTACAGACAGTGGTCGGCGGAGCCGAAGTGCACCCGGCCGTCGGCGACGACGGGCGTGCCGATGATGTCGCCGCCCGCCGCGAAGCGCCACTTCGGCGTGCCCGTGACCGCGTCCAGTGTGTAGAGCGCGCCACCGCTGCCCAGGTGGACCGATCCCCCGGAGACCAGCACCGGCTCCGTGGTCTGCCGGGCCTCCGTGGCGATGCGCCAGCGGTCGCGGCCGGTGGCCGCGTCCAGGGCGTAGACGGTGCCCAGGTAGTCGGCGATGTAGACGCCCCCGCCGGTCACGGCGGGGCCGGGGGCGAAGGCGGGCGGGCTCAGGAAGACCGCGGGCGCCTCGAAGCGCCAGCGCACATCCCCCCGGGTCACGTCGATGGCGAGCACGCGCGTGCCGGCCGCGACATAGACGACGCCGTCCGGCGCGGGCAGCAGCCGTACGGGCACACCACCGCACGAGGCCGCGTCGCCCACCGGGTACGACCAGCGCTCCGCGCCCGTACGGGCCTCGAGCGCGCGCAGCCGCGCGTCGGACCAGACGTACACCGTGCCGTCGTGGACGAACGGCCCGCAGTCGGGGGTCTCGAAGTCGGCCTGGGCGCCGTTCATCTCCCACAGGAGCTCGCCGTTGGCGGCCTCCCACGCCTGGACTCCCCCGCCGCGCGTGCCGGTGACGATCGTGCCCCGGTCGGCCTTGAGGGAGTAGACCCAGCCGTCCGTGGACAGCCGCCACCGCTCGGTGCCGTCGGAGGCGTCGAGCGCGTACAGCGTGGGACCGTCGGAGGCGTGTATGCGGCCATCGGCGACGGCCATCGCCCAGGCCACGTCCCGCGTCTTGAACTGCCTGCGCCCGCTGGCCACATCGAGCGCGTGGACCTCGAACGACGTGACGTACAGCAGGTCGCCGGAGACGACGGGGGTGCCCCAGACGTCGTTGGACATCCGGAACCGCCACGGCCGCCAGCGGCCCTGATCCGTCTGCGCGGTGGCCCCGCCGTCGGGGGCGGGGGCGGCGGGGGCGGCCACCGGGGGCTGGCTGGGGACGGCCGCGGCCGACGCGCCGGCCGGGGGGCGGACCCATCCCGTGGTGGCGCCCGCGCTGGTGCCCGCGTGCGGATCCCGGGCGTCGGCGACCCTCGGGCCCGGGCCGATCGGCACCTGCGACCCGGCCAGCCGGATGGCCCCCTCGGAAGCGGACGGCGCGCCGGCGTGGCGGCCGTGCGCTACGGCTCCGGCCCCGGCCACCGCCCTGACGCTGTGCGGTCCGCTCAGCCCGCCGCGCGGGTCGGGCGTGCCGGTACCCGCGTGCCCGTCGCTCCAGCCAGGACCGCTGCGGCCGGCGGGGCCGCTGTGGCCGCCAGGGCCGCCGTGCGGCTCGTAGGCGGCCACAGGCTCCGGCGCCGGAGGCTCGGCGGGCCGGGGCGGGACGGCCTGACGGGCGCGGCCGGCCGCGCCGGTGCCCTTCGCGGTGGGGCGGTGCCCCGCGCGGCGCTGCTCGATCAGGGTGACGGCGTTGTCGGGCAGCCAGGCCGAGGCCGTGCCGCTGTCGTCGCCCCCGCCGGAGGCGAACAGATGGGGGGCGAGCTGCGACTGGAGGTCGGCGGGGCTCGGCCGGTTCTCGGCGGCCATCTGCATACAGGAGTCGATCAGGGGCCGGAGCTCGTCCGGCAGCCCGCTCAGGTCGGGCCCCTCCCTGAGCAGCATGAACACGGTCTCGACCGGGTTGACGCCGTGGAAGGGGGCGTGCCCGGTCGCCGCGAAGACCAGGGTGGAGCCGAGGGAGAAGATGTCGCTGGCCCCGGTGACGCTCCGGGAGTCGCGCGCCTGCTCGGGCGACATATAGGCGGGCGTGCCGACGGCGACGTTGGTCATGGTCAGCCGGGTGTTGGAGACACCCGAGGCGATGCCGAAGTCGATGACCCTCGGCCCGTCCTCCACCACGAGCACGTTCGACGGCTTGAGGTCCCGGTGGACGAGCCCGGCGCCGTGGATGGACTGGAGCGCCTCCGCGACGCCCGCGGCCAGCCAGCGCACCGCCTGGGCCGGCAGCGGCCCGCACTCGGTGATGATCTCCTCGAGCGAGGGGGCGGGCACATAGGCGGTGGCCAGCCAGGGCACGGCCGCCCTGGGGTCGGCGTCGACGACGGCGGCGGTGTAGAAGCCGCTGACCGCACGGGCCGCTTCCACCTCACGGGTGAAGCGGACGCGGAAGAGCTGGTCCTCCGCGAGCTCCGTGCGCACCGTCTTGATCGCCACCCGTCGGCCGGACGCCGAGCGGGCGAGATAGACCAGCCCCATGCCGCCGGCACCGAGTCGGCCGAGCACCTCGAACGGGCCGATCCGTCTCGGGTCGTGCTGCGTAAGCTGCTCCACCACTGACCTGCCACCTCCCCGTGGGGGCTTGAAGGGTTCCAGCCCCGTGCAGCGTCTCTCCGCGAAATTATCCCGGGGAACGCACCCCAGATTCTTCCTGGCGAAGCCCTCGGTTGCGAACCCGGGGCGCGCTTCGCCGTGTCTCCGCCATATGGGGCCATATCCCCCGCCATGCGGAACGACCCCTCTCACCTGCTGCTCCGCAGCGCTCCCGGGCCCGTCGGCTACCCCGGGCCCGGGTGCGCGACGTCGATCACCGCGAAGTCGGCACCCTGGTCGTCGGCGAGAACGGCGAACCGTCCGTACGGCGTGTCCTGCGGCTCCCTGCGCACCCGTCCGTGCAGCCGGAGCGCCTCGCGCACCACCGCGTCGCAGTCCTCGACGACGAAGTAGGCGAGGAAGTGCGCGGGCATCTCCCGGGGGAACCGCTCGTCCATGACGGCTCTGCCCGCGACCGCGTTCTCCGGGGTGCCCGGGGTTCCGGCGGGCGTCCAGACGGCGAAGTCGATGCCCGCCTCCTCGCTCACGTCGTGCGTGGTGAAACCGAAGACCGCCTCGTAGAAGGGGTCGACCGCCGGGGCGTCCCACGTGTACACCTCGGCCCAGCCGTACGAACCCGGCTCGCCACGCTTCTCGAAGCCCCGGTGGCTGCCGGCCTCCCATACCCCGAAGGCGGCCCCTCCGGGGTCGGCGGCCATCAGCATCGTGCCGAACGGGCCGATGGACATCGGGCCCATGAAAATCTGACCGCCGGCCGCCCTGATCCGGTTCGCGGTGACCGCCGCGTCCTGGGAGGCGAAATAGATCGACCAGGCCGTCGGGAACCGGCCGTCCGGCTTGGGCGCCAGCGCGGCGACGTTCTTCCCGTCGTGGAATGCCTGGGTGTAGTGCCCGTACTCGCCCCCGCTGTCCTCGAATGTCCAGCCGAGAAGTCCGCCGTAGAAGCGCTTGCCCGCTTCCACATCTGAGAGCATGGCGTCCGCCCAGCACGGCGCGCCTTCGCGGAATGCTTCCGTGGCTGCGCTCATGGTGCGGCTCCTTCCGCGCGGTCGGGTTCCGCGCGTGCGGGCGGGGGCGTCTGCTACGCGGAGTGTTCTGGCAGCCACGGTAGAGGCAGATCGCCGATCTCGCTCGGCCTGTGGATAACCGGAAATCGGAGCCGTCGGCTTCTCCGTCCACAGCTTGTTGATAGGACAATTCACCGGTACGGGCCAATCCGGTCCGGCTCTCCCATCACCCCTTCCAACACCGCCTGACCTGCGATTACATACCTTCGCGCACCCCTGCCCCCATTTGCATGCGGCCGAATCGCGCTCCGATCACCCCTCGGTAAGCTGACGGCATGACAGGACAAGTACGCACCGTCGACGGCCGCGTGGCCGGTCGGCGCGGTCAGGCGACGCGGCAGAAGCTGCTCGACTGCCTCAGCGAAATGCTCAGCTCCTCGCCCTACCGCGATGTCAAGGTCATCGATGTCGCCCGCCGGGCCGGCACTTCTCCGGCGACCTTCTACCAGTACTTCCCCGACGTCGAGGGCGCCGTCCTCGAAATCGCCGAGGAAATGGCGAAGGAAGGCGCGACGCTCACCGATCTCGTCGCGGGCCGTTCCTGGGTCGGCAAGTCCGGCTGGCAGGCGGCCGAAGAACTCGTCGACGGCTTCCTCGGCTTCTGGCGCAAACACGACGCGATCCTGCGTGTCGTGGACCTGGGCGCGGCCGAGGGCGACAAGCGGTTCTACAAGATCCGCATGAAGATCCTCAACGCCGTCACCAACTCCCTGACGGACTCCGTCAAGGAGCTCCAGTCCAAGGGGAAGGTGGACAAGGACCTCAACCCCGCGGCCGTCGCGGGCTCGCTCGTCGCCATGCTCGCCGCGGTGGCCTCGCACCAGAAGGGCTTCCAGAGCTGGGGAGTCAAGCAGGCCGAGCTCAAGCCGAACCTCGCGCTCATCGTCCACCTGGGCATCACCGGCAAGAAGCCGACCAAGTAGCGACCGCGCGCCCGACGCGGCCACCCGGCCCGGCGGCCACCCGGCCCGTCCGCGTGCCCCGCGCCGCGCCGCGTTCCCGCAGCGTGCGGGCACTTCGAACGTGCCGGCGCGTCACGGACGCCCGCCCTTCGCACGTCCTGTCATCGTGGCGGCGGGGCCGCCCGGGCCATCGAGCCCGGGCGGCCTCAGCCGTGCCGCATTCCCGCGAAGGGTCCCGGCGTCGCTGCCGCCGCTACCGCCGTTCCAGCCGGAAGAGCCGGATCTCCCGCTCCACGCGCGCCTGATAGCGCGCGTACGGCGGCCAGAACCTCACCACCGCCGACCACATGGCCCCCCGCTCCGCGCCCTTCAGCAGCCGCGCGCGCACCGGAATCTCCTGGCCCTTCCAGCTGATCACGACGTCCGGGTGCTTCAGCAGGTTGGCCGACCAGGCGGGATGCCCGGGGCGGCCGAAATTGCTGCCGACGAGGATCCAGGCACCGACTGTTCCGTCCTCGTCCTTCAGGGGCATGCACGCGAGCGGCGTCCTGCGGGGCAGGCCGCTCTTCGCCCCTGTGGAGGTCAGCAGACAGCTCGGCAGCAGGCGAGTGCTCAGCAGCACCTTGCCGCCCGTCAGCCGGTGCACCGCGCGGTCGAGCGACGGAACGACATGCGGAGCGAATCGCGCGAACGACCGGGTCGAGGAGATTCTCTGTACGAGGCGTTCGACCGTCGCCATCACAGCACCACCGTTTCCCTCTCTCCCGGAACGCCAAACGAACCTGTCGTGTCGAACAGCCCGGCCGTCTCGGCCGCCCGGGCCCGCAGCCGGTCCACCGGGCCGAACAGCAGCTCGTCCGAAGCCGCTCGTTTGAAGTACAGCTGTGCCTCGTGCTCCCAGGTCACCCCGATGCCGCCGTGCAACTGCACGGCCTCACCGGAGACCCTCCGGGCGGTCTCCAGCGCTTGCGCGAGCGCGAGACCGGCCGCGGCGGGCCGCCCGGACCACGCCGCGTAGTAGGCCGCCGAGCGGGCGGCCTCCACGGCGACGTACAGGTCCGCCAGCCGGTGCTTGACCGCCTGGAAGGAGCCGATCGGCCTGCCGAACTGTTCGCGCACGCGCGCGTACCCGACCGTTCGCTCCAACGCCCGGTCCGCCGCCCCCACCGCCTCGGCCGCGAGGACGGCGGCCACACCGGCGCCCACCTCGGCCGGCTCCCCCCGCACGCGGGAACCGGGCGGCCCGAGCGGCTCCGCCTCGACGTCCCGGAGCTCGACACGGGCCTGGGGGCGCGTCTCGTCCAGCGAGGTCAATCTGGTCCGCGTCACCCCGGAAGACGTCGCGGGCCGTACGACGAAGAGCAGGGTGCGGGCGTCGGCGTAGCCTCCCGTGCGCGCGGCGACCAGCAGCAGTCCCGCGCTGTGCCCGTCGAGCACCTGGGGGGCCTCCCCGTAGAGCCGCCAGCCGTCACCGGAACGCCGGGCCTGTACCCCGCCCGCCCGACCACCGCCCGCCCAGTCGCCGTCCCGCGAGCGGTCGCCGGGGCCCGGCCCGGTCAGCCCGAGCGCGGCCGGCAGCGTGCCGCGGGGGACGACGAGCGTCCCGGTCAGCTCGCCGGATGCCAGACGCGGCAGCAGGTCGCCCCGCTGCTCGCGCGTGCCCAGGGCGGCGATCAGTGGGACGGTCACGGCGGACGTGGCCAGCAGGGGCGAGGGCAGGAGCACCCGCCCGGTCTCCTCGCAGGCCAGAGCCAGCTCCAGAAGGCCGCAACCGGCCCCTCCGTACTGCCGCTCGACGGCCAGGCCGGGCAGCCCCGGCCGCTCGGCGAGCCGCCGCCACAGGTCCGTGTCATGACCGGCCGGGGTCAGCACCGCCGCCCTGACCTCGGACATGGCCGCGTGCTTGGCCAGCACCTCGCGCAACGTGCGGCGGATCTCTTCCTGTTCGTCACTGAACGCGGCATCCATCGGCAGAGCCACCTCCTGACTGACGAGGCGTCATATTAGAGAGAGCCGCAACGCTTTCCCAGACCGCATGGACATCTGCCTGATGTACCGTCAGATCCATGACTCCAGGCACGCGCAAGGTCGCTGTCGTCGGCGTCGCCCTCTCGGACTGCGGTCGTCTCGACGCGGTCACGCCCTACGCACTGCACGCCCAGGCCGCCCGCCGCGCCCTCGCCGACTCCGGGCTCGACAGATCCCTGATCGACGGCTTCGCCTCCGCCGGACTCGGCACGCTCGCACCCGTGGAGGTCGCGGAATACCTGGGGCTGCGGCCCTCCTGGGTGGACTCGACCTCGGTCGGCGGGGCGACCTGGGAGGTCATGGCCGCGCACGCCGCCGACGCCATCGCCCAGGGGCACGCCGAGGTCGTGCTCCTCGTCTACGGCTCCACCGCCCGCGCCGACATCAAGGCCGGCCGGCGCACCGCCGCCCTGTCCTTCGGCACGCGCGGCCCGGCCCAGTTCGAGGCACCGTACGGGCACACCCTCATCGCCAAGTACGCGATGGCCGCACGCCGCCATATGCACGAGTACGGCACCACGCTGGAACAGTTGGCGGACATCGCCGTTCAAACCCGCGCCAACGCCTTTCACAACCCGTACGCCCTGTACCGCTCCCCCCTCACGGTCGACGACGTCCTCGGCGGCCCGATGGTCGCCGATCCCTTCACCACGCTGCACTGCTGCGTACGCTCCGACGGAGGGTGCGCCGTCCTGCTGGCCGCCGAGGAGTACGTGCCGGACACGGCGAAGCCTCCGGTGTGGGTGCTGGGCACCGGAACCGCCGTCTCGCACGCGACGCTGTCCGCCTGGGAGGACTTCACCGTCACCCCGGCCGCGCTCTCCGGCCGGAAGGCCTTCGCACGCGCGGGCGTGACACCCCAGGAGATCGAGGTGGCGGAGCTCTACGACGCCTTCACCTATATGACCCTCGTGACGCTGGAGGACCTGGGCTTCTGCGCCAAGGGCGAGGGCGGCGCGTTCGCGGCGAAGGGCAGACTGACCATCGGCGGCGAGCTGCCCGTCAACACGGACGGCGGTGGCCTCTCCGCCTGCCACCCGGGCATGCGCGGCCTTTTCCTCCTGGTCGAGGCCGTACGGCAGCTGCGCGGCGAGGCGGAGGAGGGCCGCCAGGTACGCAGGGCCCACGGCCGTCCTCCCCGGCTCGCCGTCGCTTCGGGGACGGGGGGCTGGTTCTGCTCGTCGGGGACGATCGTCCTCGGCCGCGAATGACGCCCCCGGCCGACGGGCTACCCGCCCACCTCATCAGGCCCAGCCACCGCCTCCGGCCCCGCCGGCCCCTCCGGGCGGAAGACCGGCACCACCACCCCGGCGTCGGGCAGGCGCCGGTAGGCCACCCGCAGCCGCATGCCGATCCTCAGCTCCCCCTCCGGACAGTCGACCACCTCGGTCGTCATGCGCGGCCCCTCGTCCAGGTCGACCACGGCGGCCGTGTACGGCAGGCGCGAGCCGAAGGGCGGCAGGTCGTTCCGGTGGACGACGGACCAGGTGTAGAGCGTCGCGCCCCCGCCCGCCTCCTCCCAGCCGACGTCCGCGCTCCAGCAGTACGGGCAGAACTCCCGTGGGTAGTGGTGCGCCCGCCCGCACCCGGCAGCGTGGCAGCGGCGTATCAGCAGCCGCCCCTCGGCCGCGGCGTCCCAGTAGGGGCGCGCGAAGTCGTCGATCTCCGGCACATCCGCCCTCGCCGGTCGCGTCAAGGGGCGCTCCCTCCCTCCACGTTCCGATCGTTCCGGCGCACACCCTGTTCCTGATGAACCATCAGCTCAGTAATCTGACTTACCGTCAGCTTATCGGCCATTGAGCAGGAGTGGGCGAGAACGATGCTCGGATCTACTCACGGCACACTCACCACCACCTCCCGTCCCGCCCGGGTGACGGCCTGCGGCCGCCACCCCGGCCCTGCTGTCCATGGCACGACCACCACCGCCGAGGACACCGACGTCAGCGGACGCCCCCTCTCCTCGGACGTCCCCGACCTCGACCGCCTCTTCCACCCCCGGACCATGGCCGTCATCGGCGCCTCCGAGACCGAGGGCAAGCCCAACACCACCATCACCCGCCAACTCATCGACTGGGCCGAGCGCGTCGGCGCCCGCGTCCACCCCGTGCACCCCACCCGTACGACCGTGTTCGGCCTCCCCTGCCACGCCTCCGTCCGCGACCTCCCCGAGCGGGTCGACCTCGCCGTCCTGCTCGTCGGCGACCCGGCCCCCGTGCTCGAGGAACTCAGGGAGGTCCGGGCCCGGTTCGTCGTCGTCTTCGCCTCCGGCTTCGCCGAGACGGGCGCCGAGGGCGCCACCGCCCAGACCCGGCTCACCGCCGCGCTCCAGGGCTCCGGCACCCGGCTGCTCGGCCCGAACACCAACCTGAACGCCTTCGAGCGCTTCCGCGACGACCTCGACGGCCCCGCCATCGCCCTGATCACCCAGTCAGGCCACCAGGGGCGGCCCGTCTTCGCCCTCCAGGAGCTGGGCATCCGGCTCTCCCACTGGGCGCCGACCGGCAACGAGGCGGACCTGGAGTGCGCCGACTTCCTCTCCTACTTCGCCACCCGGCCCGAGGTCGGCGCCATCGCCGCCTATGTGGAAGGGCTCAAGGACGGCCGCGCGTTCCTGCTCGCCGCCGACCGGGCCGCCCGCCACAAGGTGCCCGTGGTCATGGTGAAGGTCGGCCGGACCGAGACGGGCGCCCGCACCGCCGCCACCCACACCGGCAAGCTCACCGGCGCGGACGACGTGGTGGACGCGGCCATGCGGCAGTACGGCGTGATCCGCGTGAACGGCCTGGACGAGCTCCAGGACACCGCGGCCCTCCTCGCCCGCGCCCGCCCGCCGCGCGCCCAGGGCGTCGCCGTGTATTCGATCTCCGGTGGCACGGGAGCCCACTTCGCCGACCTCGCCTCCGCGGCCGGCCTCGACCTCCCCGTCCTGTCCGCCGCGAAGCAGAACGAACTCCACCAGTGGATCCCCGGCTATCTGAGCGTGGCCAACCCCGTCGACAACGGCGGCCATCCCGTCGGCGACTGGCGCGGCCGGAAGATCATCGACGCGGTCCTCGCCGACCCGTCCGTCGGCGTGCTCGTCTGCCCGATCACCGGCCCCTTCCCGCCCCTGAGCGACCGCCTCGCACGGGACCTCGTGGACGCGGCCGAGAAGACCGACAAACTCATATGCGTGGTGTGGGGCTCGCCCGTCGGCACCGAGGACGCCTATCGCACCACCCTCCTCGGCTCCTCGCGCGTGGCCATCTTCCGCACGTTCGCCAACTGCGTCACCGCCGTCCGCGCCTACCTGGACCACCACCGCTTCACCGACGGCTACCGTTCCCCCTTCGACGACGCCCCGCGCACCCTGTCCCCGTCCGCCCGCAAGGCGCGGGCGCTGCTGCGCCCGGGCGAGCAGCTGAGCGAGCACGCGGCGAAGCAGCTCCTGCGCGCGTACGGCATACGCGTGCCCCGGGAACAGCTGGTGACCAGCGCCGCCGCGGCCGTCCGGGCGGCCGGCCAGATCGGCTATCCCGTGGTCATGAAGGCCTCGGGGCCGCGACTCGGCCACAAGTCGGAGCTCGGCCTGGTGCGGATCGGGCTGACCTCGGCCAGCCAGGTCCGCGACACCTATCGGGAGCTGACCGAGATCGCCCGATACGAGGAACTGCCGCTGGACGGGGTGCTCGTCTGCCAGCTCGTCGGCCAGGGCGTCGAGATGACCGTCGGCATCACCCACGACCCGCTCTTCGGCCCCACCGTGACCGTGGGCCTGGGCGGCGTCCTGGTGGAAGTCCTGGACGACACGGCCGTACGCGTGCCGCCGTTCGGCGAGGACCACGCGCGGGCCATGCTCGGCGAACTGCGCGGACGCGCCTTGCTGGACGGCGTCCGGGGGGCTCCCCCGACCGACGTGGACGCCCTCGTCGAGACCGTCCTGCGCGTCCAGCGCATGGCCCTGGAGCTGGGCGACGGCCTCGCCGGACTGGACGTGAACCCGCTCGTGGTGCTGGAGCGCGGCCAGGGCGCCGTGGCCCTCGACGCGCTGGCCGTCTGCCGCTGAGGCACCGGGCACCCCCGCCGCACCCCGCGCGGCCGGGCCGCGCCCGGCCGCCCGTAGGACAAGGAGCTCCCCCATGACGTTCTCCCCCCGTGAGACATCCCCCGGGCCCGGTGGACGCGGCGAACCGGACGGGTCCGCCGCGTCCACCGGATCCGCTGAGTCATTGGTACTGCACACCACTGACAACGGGGTGGCGTGGCTGACCCTCAACCGGCCCCAGGCCCTCAACGCCATCACCCCTGACCAGCGCGAACACCTGATTTCCCAGTTCGCGCGGGCCTCGGCCGACCCGGCCGTCCGGGCCGTGGTCCTCACCGGCACAGGCCCGGGTTTCTGCGCGGGCGCCGACCTGCGGACGGTGCCGGGAACAGCCCTCACCGACCGCGCCCCCGGCGATGTGGCCCGGACGATCCGGGACGGCGCCCAGCGGCTCATCGGCGCGGTGCTGGACTGCGAGAAGCCCGTGATCGCCGCCGTGAACGGCACGGCCGCCGGGCTGGGCGCGCATCTCGCGTTCGCCTGCGACCTGGTCCTGGCGGCGGAATCGGCCCGTTTCCTCGAGGTGTTCGTGCGCCGGGGCCTGGTCCCCGACGGCGGCGGCGCGTACCTGCTGGCCCGCCTCGTGGGTCCGCGCCGGGCGAAGGAGCTGATGTTCTTCGGCGACGCGCTCTCCGCCACCGAGGCGGAACGCTTCGGCCTGGTCAACCGCGTCGTCGCGGACAAGGAGCTGGACGAGATGGCACGGTCGTGGGCCCGGCGTCTCGCCGACGGCCCGACCCGTGCCCTCGCCCTGACGAAACAGCTGGTCAACGCCTCGCTCGACGCCGATCGCGGCACGGCGTTCGCCGCCGAGGCAGCCGCGCAGGAGATCAACGCCACGACGGCGGACGCGGCCGAGGGTCTCGTCGCCTTCCTCGAACGCCGGAGCCCCGCGTTCCGGGGACGGTGACCGCCATGGCCGCCGGCTCCCGCGCACGGGGTACCGATCTCACACACCATCAGTTTCAATGGGGGCCATGATGGGACACGCCGGTATGGCGGACGTCGCCCTGCGCTATCTGCGATCGGCCGGCTCGCCCGCCCCGGCCGCCCCGCGCCTTCCCCCGCTCCCCCGCCCGGCCTTGCGAGCCGTACGAGCGGACGAGCCTCCTCCGCCGAATACGGAGGACTTCCGGACGGTGCTGGGGCATTTCGCCAGCGGAGTCACCGTGATCACGGCGCCCGGAGCGGACGGCGAGCCTCCGGCGGGTTTCGCCTGTCAGTCGTTCGCCTCGCTGTCCCTCGACCCGCCCCTGGTCGTCTTCATGGTGGGCCGTATGTCCACGACCTGGCCCCGCGTGGCCCGCGCGGGGGTCTTCTGCGTCAACATCCTGGGCTCCGGGCAAGGAACGCTCTGCCGAGGTTTCGCGGTGAGCGGCGCGCAAACGGCCGACAAGTTCGCCGGAGTTGCTTACACGCCCGCTCCGGCGACCGGTTCGCCCAGGATCGAGGGCGTGCCCGCCTGGGTCGACTGCGTGATCCACGCGGTGCACACGGCCGGGGACCACCTCATCGTCGTGGGGCGTGTGGCGGCCCTGGGGGCGGATGAGAACGCGGCGAGCGCAGGCCCCCTGCTGTTCCACCGGAGCGGCTTCGGCACCTTCGACGCGTTCGGGACGTACGACGAGCGGGCGCCCCGCCCCTGACGGGCGCGTCCGCCCCGTCCCGCCCCCGCGGTCACTTCTCCCTGTGCCTGCTCTTGTGCTTGACCACCTTCGTCAGCACATAGCGCTTGCCGGAGCCCGGCTTGCCGATCTCGTGGAAGATCCGCGGCTCCTTCTCCGTACCGATGACGCTCCAGTCGCGGGACAGCTCGCAGGAGCTGATCCGCATGGAGACACCCTGTACCCGGCCACCGTCCTTGACCGGTGTCCAGGTGCCGGAGCCGTCGCAGTCCTTGGGCCGGTCCTTGCCCGTGCCGTCCCAGATGAAGTTGTCGAGCCCCTCGGCGATCGCGTTGCCGTCCGAGTCCAGCTTGACCGTGCCGCCGCGGCCGTCCGTCCAGGTGCCGGCGAGGTCCGACCTGGTCAGGCGCGGCGGCTCGTACACGCTCACCAGGCCCGTGCCGTACGCCCCCGCGCCGAGCGCGCCGACGACCAGCCAGGCCAGCAGTCCGTCACGCGTCACCCGGCGGGCCACGCTGCCGGACCGGCTTTCACGGACCCTGCGGGCGGCCGCCCGGCCCGCCAAGGCGGCGGGTACCAGTACGACCGTGAGGGCACCCCACCAGATGGGGTAGCTGAGCGGCCGCGCCAGGGAGAGGCTGCCGAGCGCGGCCACTCCGCCGAACACGACGACGGCCGCCGCGGCGACGGCGGTCGCGGCCCCGGCGGTCCACAGCGCGCTGTCGCTCCGCTTCCGGGCGCGTGCCGTCCGCCGGGCCAGCGTCAACGTGGGCATGACGGCGGCGGCGGTGACGAAGCCACTGAGCAGCACGGTCAGCAGTAGGGCGCCGAGGGCCACGGCGGCGATCAGGACGGGTCCGTTGGGGAGCCCGTCGTGCTCCCGGGAGAGAAGGACGAGCACACCGGCCGTCGCGGCGACGACGATCTCCGCGCAGAGCGTGGCCATCGAGGCGCAGAACGCGGCGCCGAACCCGTCGTCGCGCGGCGCCCGGTGCGGCGCTTCGCAGCACGGCCCGGACGCGGCGTCCATCGCCTCGTCCGGTGCCTCTTCCGCTATCGGGTGCGGCTCAGCCTGCTGTGTCATGTCAGCCCCTCTCTCCAAGAATGATTCCCCCAGAGGCCGCGAGGTTCCGTTCCGGCCGGTGCGGGACCACGCCCGTCCCGCCGGTCCGCCGGCGGGAGGCCCGGTCACGCCACCGCGTCGGCGGCGGCCGACGGCGGACCATTCTTACCGAATGGTCCGGCTTGACCTGAATCCGGGCCTGAACGGCACGAAAGGCACAGGCCAAGCCCACACTCAGGCGACGGCCCGCGCAAGACCCACGACGGGGATCACATGGAGGACGACCGGCTCACCGGTCGAAGGAGAGGACGCCCCGGGCCACCGCATGGTTGTTCATGTCGTCCATGGCCTGCGCGAACTCCTCGACAGGGCGGATCCGGCCGACGAGTTCGTCGAGCATCAGGCGCCCCTCCCGGTACAGCCGGGCGTAGAGCGCGATGTCGTGCTGCGGCCGGGACGAGCCGTAACGGCAGCCCAGAATCGACTTGTCCAGATAGAGGGACGAGACCGGGAACGACGCCTCCGCGCCGAGGGGCGGCACGCCCAGGAGGACCGCCTGGCCATGCCGCCCGAGAAGATCCACCGCCTGCCGGACGAGCCTGACGTCACCGACGCATTCGAAGGCGTGGTCGGCTCCGGCGGGCAGAACCTCCCGGACGGCGGCGAGGACGTCACGGCCGGCGGAGGCGTGGACGAAGTGCGTGGCGCCGAGGAGCCGGGCCGTCTTCTCCTTCTCGGGATTCGCGTCGACGGCGACGATCGGGACGGCACCGGCGATCCGGGCCCCCTGCAGCACGTTGAGGCCGACCCCGCCCGCCCCGATGACGAGGACGGACTCGCCCTGGCCCACGCGCGCGCGGTTGAGGACCGCGCCGACACCGGTCAGGACTCCGCAGCCGAGGAGCGCCGCCGGGACCAGCGGGACGTCGTCGGGGATCCTGACGGCCTGGACGGCCTTGACGACCGTCCGCTCGGCGAAGACGGACGTGGCCGCGAAGTGGAACAGCTTCTCCCCGTTCCGCCGGAAGGGTCTGCCGGGCCTGCCGAAGGCGGCGCGGCACATGGCCGGCCGGCCCCGGTCGCAGTCGGCGCAGGCGCCGCAGGAGGCCAGAGTGGACAGGGCGACGTGATCGCCGGGTGAGACGTGTGCGACTCCCGGCCCTACGGCCTCGACCACGCCCGCGCCCTCGTGCCCGAGGACCACGGGGAGGGGATGCGGGATGGTTCCGTCGACGACCGCGAGGTCGCTGTGGCAGAGACCGGCCGCGGCGACGGCGACGAGCACCTCGCCGGGGCCCGGGTCCCGTACCTCCAGGTCGTCGACGAAACGCGGCCGCTCGCCGTCGAAGATGACGCCTCTCATCGGTGGTGATCCTCTCCGGGGCAGGGCTCAGGACGGCCAGACGACCGACTGGAGTTCGCTGTACGCGTCGAGGGCGAACGAGCCGCCGTCGCGGCCGATCCCGCTCTCCTTGAACCCGCCGAAGGGCGTCTCGGGATGCCGCTGGACGGTGTTCACGCCGACGTTCCCGCTGCGGAGCCGGGCGGCAAGGGCCCAGGCACTGCCGGCGTCGGCGCTGAAGACGTAGTCGTGGAGGCCGTATGCGGTGCCGTTGGCGATACGGACCGCCTCGTCCTCGTCATCGAAGACGAGCACGACCACGACGGGTCCGAAGATCTCCTCGCGGGCGACGGCCATGTCGGGGGTGACGTCGGTGATGAGGGTGGGGGCCACGTAGAAGCCCGGGCGGACGGCGGGGCGCGTGCCGCCGACGACGATGCGGGCGCCCTGGTCACGGGCCTGGGCGATGTGGGCCTCGACGCGATCGCGCTGCTCGGCGGAGATCAACGGGCCCACGGTCGTGGAGTTATCCACAGGGTCCCCGACGATCAGCGACCCGGCGTAGTGTCTGAGACCGGCGACGACCCGCTCGTACAACGACCGGTGGACGAGTACGCGGGTCGGCGCCGTGCAGATCTGCCCACTGTGGAAGGACCAGACCGAACCGACCGCCCCGACCGCCGACTTGATCACCGCTTCGTCGGCGTCCTCCAGGACGATGGCCGCGCCCTTGCCGCCCAGCTCCATCAGGGTGCGCTTCATCGACCTCCCCGCGGCCTCGGCGATCTTCTTTCCCACCGCGCTGGAACCGGTGAAGCTGATCATGTCGACGCCGGGGTGCGCCACGAGCGCCTCCCCGGCTCCCGTGCCAGAGCCGGTGACCACGTTGAACACCCCGTCGGGAAGCCCGGCTTCACGGCACAGCGGGCCCAGCTCCAGGCAGCAGAGCGGGTCCTGCGGCGCCGGCTTCGCGACGACCGTGTTGCCCATGGCCAGGGCGGGCGCGACCTTGCCCGCGAGATTGACGAGAGGGAAGTTGTAGGAGGTGATACAGCCGACGACGCCCACGGGGCGGCGCACCGCGGCGGCGCCGAGCAGGCCGCCGGGTGCGAGGGGGCTCGCCCTGACGGGGCGTGGCGCGAGCGGGACGACGTGCGGTTCCGTCGCGCCCCGCGCGTACCGGTGGAAGCGTTCGGCGGCGGTGGGAAGTTGCATGGCCGAGGTGATGCGTGTCGTCGAGCCGGTCTCGGCCTGGAGGAGGGGCGCGAGCTCCTCGCTCCGCTCGGTGATCAGATCAGCGATCCGGTCCAGTACGGCCGCGCGCTCGCGCGGACGCGTACGGGACCAGCCGTCCTGCGCGGCCCGCGCGGCGGCCACGGCGTCGGCGACTTCGGCGGGAGTCGACTCCGGGGCCTCCCCGACGACCTTCTCGGTCGCCGGATTGACAACTGGATAGTGCCCTTTTTCCGGCGCGCGCCAGGCGCCGGCGATCCAGTGCCCGTACTCCGTCATGTCCGTGCCTCCTTGGGCAGACCGAGTACGCGCTCGGCGATGATGTTGCGCTGGATCTCGTCCGAGCCGCCGTAGATGGTGTCGGCTCGGCTGAAGAGGAACAGGCGTTGCAGGGTGTCCAGCCGGTACGGGCTGTCGGCGCTCCAGGGGTCCGGCCCCAGGGCGGCGGGGGCGCCGCGCACTCGCATCGCCAGTTCACCGAGCCGCTGGTGCCAGCCGCCCCACAGCAGCTTGGCGACGCTGGGCGCCCCGGGGGTGTCCGCGGCCCCCAGGGTCCGCAGGGCGTTCCAGCGCATGACCTGGAGTTCGGCCCATTGCCGTACGAGCTGGTCCCGTACCGCCGGCTCCTCTGCGGCGCCGGTCTCCACGGCCAGGCGGACCACTCGCGCCAGTTCGGCCGCGAAGCCGATCTGCTGGACGAGGGTGGACACTCCGCGTTCCCTGGCGAGGAGCCCCAGGGCGACCCGCCAGCCGTCGCCCTCCCTGCCGACGAGGTGTTCGGCACGGGCCTCGGCGCCGTCGAAGAACACCTCGTTGAAGTCGGAGGTCCCGGTCAGCTGGCGGATCGGGCGGACCTCGACGCGGCCGGGCTGGTCCATCGGCACGAGGAGGAAGGAGAGTCCGTGATGGCGCCGTGAGCCCTTGGTGGTGCGTGCGAGGACGAAGCACCAGTCGGCCTCGTGGGCGAGAGAGGTCCAGATCTTCTGCCCGTCGATCCGGTAGACGCGGCCGCCGTCGGCGCGTGTGGCGGTGGTCCGGACACCGGCGAGGTCCGAGCCCGCGCCGGGTTCGCTGTAGCCCTGGCACCAGATCTCCTCACCGCGGGCGATGGCGGGGAGGAAGCGGGCGCACTGGGCGTCGTCGCCGTGGGCGAGGAGGGTGGGCGCCAGGAGGTTCTCGCCCAGGTGGCCGAGGCGGGCAGGCGCTCCGGCGCGGGCGTATTCCTCGGCCCAGACGACCTGCCGGGTCAGGGTGGCCGTGCGGTTGCCGTGGGTGCCGCGGTGGGGGCTCCAGCCGAGGCCGATCCAGCCGCCGGTGCCGAGTTCGCGTTCCCACGCGCGGCCGGGCGCGGGGTGCCCGTCGTCGTCCTGGTGCCGGGCCGTGTGTCCGGGCAGATGCTCGGCCAGCCAGGTCCGGGCCTCCTGGCGGAAGGCCTCGTCCTCCGGCCCGAATGCGAAGTCCATGGCGTCGCGCCTCTCCCTTCGCGGTCCGCCGCGTCACGCGTTGGGGCGCCGGCCGGCGGCGGCCGCGTCGGCCATGTCCCGGAGCCGGTCCAGGAGGGGCATCGGGTCGACGCCGATGGTCTCCGGGAGGGCCTCGGCGATCCGTTCGGGGGTCCAGCGGCCCTCGGCGTAGGCGGCGCGCAGTTCGCGGGGCTGGGCCCAGACGGCGATCTTGGGTCCGGCGACGGTGTAGACCTGGCCGGTGACGCCCTGCTCCCGGGCGCGGTCGCCGAGCAGGTAGACGACCAGGGGGGCCACGTCCTCGGGCTCGCCGATCTCCTTGAGTTCCATAGGGACGCCGGCGGACATCCGGGTGCGGGCCACGGGTGCGACGCAATTGGCGGTGACGCCGTACTTGTGGAGTCCCAGGGCGGCGCTGCGGACGAGGGAGATGATCCCGCCCTTGGCGGAAGCGTAGTTGGCCTGGGACACGCTTCCCTGGTGGTTGCCGCTGGTGAAGCCGATGAGGGTGCCGGAGCGCTGCCGGCGCATCACGGCGGAGGCGGCGCGGAAGACGGTGAAGGTGCCCTTCAGGTGGGTGGCGATGACCGAGTCCCATTCCTCCTCGGTCATATTGAAGATCATGCGCTCGCGGAGGATGCCCGCTCCGCAGACGACGCCGTCGAGGCGGCCGTACCGGGCGGTCGCCGTGTCCACGATCCGCCCGCCTCCGGCCATGGTGGAGACGTCGTCCGCGACGGCCGTGGCCTCGCCCCCGAGGGCCTCGATCTCCTTGGCGACGGCCGTGGCGATCTCACTCGAGGGCTCCTCGCCCGCCACGGACACCCCGTAGTCGTTGACGACGACCCGGGCGCCCTCGGCGGCGCAGGCCAGGGCGACCGCCCTGCCGATCCCCCGTCCGGCGCCGGTGACGGCGATCACCTTGCCTGCCAAGAAGTTCCCCACGGCGTGGCCCCCTCCCGCAGTTTCTGACGGTCCGTTAGATTTTTGGGCAGCACGGGCGCGAGCACAAGCCCCGCGGCCGAAGCCGCGGGGGAGCCGTACAGCCGCCATCCGGGAGGACATCCATGCCGCTGCCGTCCGAGTTCTACGAACTGGCCAAGCGACTGAACAACTGGGGTCGTTGGGGCGAGGCTGACGAGATAGGCACGCTCAATCTCATCACCGACGAGGTGGTGCGGGAGGCCGCCGCGACCGTGGCCGTCGGCAAGCGGGTACCGCTCGCGCTGCCCCTGCACCAGGACGGCGTCCAGACGGGTGTGATCCCGGGCAGGATCAACCCGCTGCACACCATGGTGGCGATCAACGTGGAGCTGTTCGGGCCGGGCACCGTCGCCACCAGCGACGACATCGTGACCATGGGACTGCAGGCCGGCACCCACTGGGACGGGCTCTCGCACGCCTCCCACGGCGGGAAGCTCTACAACGGCCGCCCGGCGGAATCGATCACCGCCCACAGCCGCTCGGCCTTCAACGGCGTGGAGAAGGCCGGGCACATCGTCTCGCGCGGCGTACTGCTCGACGTCGCCCGTGCCAGGGGCGTGGACCGGCTCGAGGGCGACCACGCCGTCACGCCCGAGGACCTGGAGGCGGCGGAGGAAATGGCACGGGTCACGGTCCGGCCGGGCGACATCGTGCTCGTCAGAACGGGGCAGATCCAGCGATTCCTGGCCGGCGACAAGCACGCGTACGCCCACCCCTCCCCCGGCCTGTCGATCCGCACACCCGAGTGGTTCCACGCCCGCGACGTGGCAGCCGTCGCCAATGACACCCTCACGTTCGAGATCTTCCCGCCGGAGATCACGGACCTCTGGATGCCCGTACACGCGCTCGACCTGGTGGAGATGGGAATGCCACAGGGCCAGAACTGGAATCTCGAGGAACTCTCCGCCGTGTGCGCGGAAGAGCGGCGCTACGCCTTTTTCCTGGCGGCCATGCCGGAGCCGTTCGTCGGCGGGACGGGAACACCCGTGGCGCCCGTGGCGATCCTCTGACGACGGCGCCCGGGCGCGGGCGGACTCCCGGGACAACGGGTGGGCGGCGGCGCACAGATGCGCACCCCGAGCACGGCACCGTGCGCCGCCAACCAGCTCCGGCGCCTCAGCCCTGTCGTCGCGCCGGATCGCGACCCGCACTCGCCAAGGCAGCCCAGGACAGCCGGACCTCTCGACGTCCCCTCGCAACGAATCGCTGCATCCAAGGGTGATCACGTGACCACTTCACGTCAACACCTGGTCTGGACTTTGTCGATTACGCCCGATTTGTCGCGGCGTGTTGTGGCTCGAAAGCACTACTCCAGCATGGACCGCCGCGGTCGACCTCGCACCAGACGCGCTTGCCGGCTCCCTCGCGCTGCCAGCCCCAGCGGTCGGCGAGTCCGTCCACCAACTCCAGACCCCTGCCTCCCGTGTCACCACCCTCGGCCCACCGCCGCGCCGGCGGCCGGGCGCTGATGTCGGCCACCTCGACCCGGACCGTGCCGGGACGAGCGTCCGGCGCCCGTCCGGCGGGGCTCGCGGCGCCCGGGAGGAGCATCCGCAGGACGGCCGGACAGCCGGTGTGCACCACGGCGTTGGTGACCAGCTCCGAGATCAGCAGGATCAGCGTCTCGGCCAGGGGCTCGTCGAGCCCTATCCCGCATCCGGCGAGCCGCGACCGCGCCCACCTACGGGCCCGTCCCACTTCCGAGGGGTCGGCCCCCACCTCGATCTGCACCTGAAGCACCTGCACCGCTCACACCATCCGAACCGGCGGACACAACGCCTCGCTGCCTGATGGGATCACACAGCGTGACCCCCTTCGGCGAAAGCATGGTTGACCTACAGTCACCCCGACAAGCGCTTCGGGCATATTCCGGCGCGAAGGAGCGCGCCTACTGCATACTGTGCGACGCGCGCTTGAGGGTCTCGGACACCAGGGCGTTCCCGCCTCCGGGCCGACAAGGACGAAGGGCGTTTCCCCACCCGGCACCGCCTCTTCGGCGGGACCGGATTTATTGCGCCCCTGAACCACTCGCATCTCACGGAGAGTACCCGAAATCCGGCGCGACTCCATACGGTGACGAGTTGCGCGAAGAACACAACTCGATATCGACGCAGCGTGATCATTCGGGGCGGCAAGGGTGGCATTTCGGCCGGGCCGATTACCCGGCGTCATTCGAATGGTTCGCGATTTCCTCCGGGCAATTCCCCCGGCGCGGCGAGCAGGGCCCGGGCCAGCGACTCCTCGGCGTCCTCGGTCGGCCGCCACTGCGTTCGCCTCAGCCAGGCCCGCTTCAGATGGAGATGGACATCTGCCTCCCAGGTGAAGCCCATGCCGCCATGCAGTTGCAAACAGTCCCGGGCATTCCGGACGGCCGCCTCGTCCGCCAGCAGCCGGGCTCCGGTGATATCGATTTCGGTGGCCGTGAGTGATGCCGCATATACGCTTACGCGTGCGAGTTCCGTACGGGCGAGCATTTGCGCGCACAGGTGCTGCACGGCCTGGAAAGCGCCGATCGGGCGGCCGAACTGGCTGCGGTTCTTCGCGTGGGAGACGGCCATGTCCAGAGTCTGGCCGGCACTGCCGAGTTGCTGCGCGGCGGTCAGCAGCGCCGCCTCCCGAAGGAGGCGAGCGGCATCGTCCCCGGCGAGCCCGCCGCCCCTGGCGCCCGCGTCCGGCAAAGCCGGTGTCCTCTCGGGCATCGACACCACCTGATGGAGGGGCGTCGTGGGGTCCACCGACCGCACCGGGCGGCCCGCCAGGACGCTCGGTCCGTGACCGCCCGTCACCTCCAGCACCCTGAGACAGCCACGATCAGGACCGCGCTCGCCGTCCAGGACGAGCACGACATCGGCCATGGCGAGGTGCTCGACCATGCCGGGCGCCTCCAGGGCCGTCACGACCGTGTCGCCCTCGGCGACGCCGGGGATCAGTCCGGCCGCCAAGTGGGTGGCGACGAGCGGGCCGGGGAGCAGATGGCGGCCCGCCTCCTCGAAGAGGAACACGGCCTCGGGCAGGCCGAGACCGGCTCCACCGTCTTTCTCCGCGAGTCTCAGGGAGAAGAATCCGCACTTGCCCAACTCCCGCCACAGTGAACGGTCGAGAGTGTCTTCCGGCACTTCGGCATCGACGGCCTCCCGGAGATTCCGCCGGGGGAATCGCGCCGACAGAAGCGTCCGCATTCCCGCGACCAGCGCGCGTTGATCATGGCTCGGCCGGAAGTCCATGCCCTTGAGTCACCGCCCCTTGGGAAGGCCGAGGACGCGCTCGGCGATGATGTTCCGCTGGATCTGGGAAGTACCGGCGGCGATGGTGTAGGCGAGGGACGTGAGGCGCCCGGTGGTCCACTCGTGATCGGCGTCCAGGGAGAGCGGCCCCATGACGTCGGCGGCCGCGTCGTAGAGCTCCTGTCGTGCGTGGGAATAGCGCAGTTTGAAGACGGATGAGCCGGCACCGGGCACCCCGTCGCCGCCCGCGCGGAGCGCCGCTTCCGCCTCGCTCGTATTCCACTGGACGAGCCGCCACAGCGCGCCGAATTCGGCGTTGAGGCGGCCGAGTCGACGCCGTAGGGCGGGGTCGTCCCAGCGCCCGTTCTCCCGTGCCGCGCGGGCCAGCCGTACGAGGGTGCGGCGGCAGGCGACGACCTCCCCCGCGAAGGCGGTGCCGCGCTCATAGGAGAGCGTGACCATGGTGACGCGCCAGCCGTCGTTCTCGGCGCCGACGCGATGGGAGAGCGGTACGCGCGCCCCGTCGAGGAACACCTCGGCGAACTCCGCCGACCCGGCGAGGGTCCGCAGCGGGCGAACGGTCACCCCGGGGGCGTCCATGCTCAGGGCGAGCCAGGTCAGGCCACGGCGGCCGGAGTCCGGGGGGCCGGTGCGGACGAGCAGTTCGCACCAGTCGGCGACCTCGGCGTGCGAGGTCCAGATCTTGCTGCCGGTGACGACATAGGCGTCGCCGTCACGGACCGCGCGGGTGCGGAGGGAGGCCAGGTCGGAACCGGCGTCCGGCTCCGAGAAGCCCTGGCACCACACTTCCTCGCCGCGCAGGATGGGCGGGAGCCACCGGGCGCGCTGGGCGGCGGTCCCCTCGGTCGCGATGGTGGGGCCCGCGTGGAGGAGGCCGACGAAGTTGGCGCCGACATAGGGGGCGCCCGCCCGTTCGGTCTCCTCCAGGAAGATCAGGTGCTTGCCGGGCAGCGCGCCCCGGCCGCCGGCGTCGGCGGGCCAGTGCAGGCCGGCGTACCCGGCGTCGTACAGCGCCCGCTGCCAGGCGCAGTCGTAGGCGCGGCGGGCGGGCCAGTCGTCCGGTGACGGCTTGGGGGGCAGTTCGGGCAGCGTCGCGTCCAGCCAGGCGCGGAGCCCCCGGCGGAACTCCTCCTCTTCGGCGGTGCGGTCGAGGTCCACCGGGCTCAGCTCCCCGGTTTGTCGAGATCGGGATCGAAGGCGAGGTCAAGGTCGAGGTCGAGGCCGAGCATGCGGATGGCGTTGCCGCGCATCAGTTTGTGGACGGTCTCCTCGTCGAGGCCCCGCACATGGTCGAGAGCCACTTCCTTCGTGTGCGGCCACGTCGAATCCACGTGGGGGTAGTCGGTCTCGAAGGTGGCGTTGTCGCGGCCGACCGTGTCGAGCGAGTCGATGCCGTGTTTGTCGCGGAAGAAGCAGCAGTAGATCTGCCGGTAGTAGTAGGTCGACGGTGGCTCGGGGATCAGGTCGCGAACGCCGCCCCAGGCGCGGTGTTCGCGCCAGACGTCGTCGGCGCGTTCCAGGGCGTAGGGGACCCAGCCCATCTGTCCCTCGCTGTAGGCCAGTTTCAAGTGGGGGAAGCGGACGAGGACGCCGCTGAAGAGGAAGTCCGACATCGAGGCCATGGCGTTGTTGAAGGACAGCGTGGCCTGGACGGCCGGGGGCGCGTCGGGGGAGGCGGCGGGCATCTGGGAGGAGGACCCGATGTGCATGCACACCACCGTCCCCGTCTCCTCGCAGGCGGCGAAGAACGGGTCCCAGTAGCCGGAGTGGATCGACGGCAGGCCGAGGTACGTCGGGAGCTCGCTGAAGGTCACGGCCCGTACGCCGCGCGCCGCGTTGCGCCGGATCTCGGCCACGGCCAGTTCCACGTCCCACAGCGGGATCAGGCACAGCGGGATCAGCCGGCCGCCGCTGTCGCCGCACCACTCCTCGACCATCCAGTCGTTGTAGGCCCGCACACAGGCCAGCGCGACCTCCTTGTCCCGGGCCTCCGCGAAGGTCTGGCCGCAGAAGCGCGGGAAGGTCGGGAAGCACAGGGACGCCTCGACATGCCCCAGGTCCATGTCCGCCAGCCGCGCCTTCGGGTCCCAGCAGCCCCGGCGCATCTGCTCCCGCGTGATGCCCTCCAGGGTCATCTCGTCCCGTGAGAAACCGACGGCCGCGATGACGCGCTTGTACGGGAAGCGGAGGCCCTCGTAGACCCACCAGTCGGTAGGGGGCCCGTCCGGGTCCATGGTGACGCGGTAGGCGCCCCCGACGTACTCCAGCTCCCCGATCCCGGCGGTCAGGGAGCGCGGGCCACGGTCGCGGTACTTCGCGGGCAGCCAGGTCTCGAAGAGATGGGCCGGTTCGATCACATGGTCGTCGACGCTGACGATGCGCGGCAGCTCCATGGGTGCCCCTTCGCCAAATCTGACACTCCGTCAGTTAATGAGGAGGCTAGCCCTCGCCCCCTGGACCGACAAGGCGCGACCGCCTACGCTCCGGCCCGGTATGACATACCGTCAGATCGAGAGGCGCTCTCATGCGGAACGGCACCGACGCCCGGGAACTGGCGGCCTCCCGCACGCTCTGGGAGCTCCTGGAGCGCCGCGCGGAGCTCACCCCGGACGCCCTCGCGCTCGTCCAGGCCGACGAGCCCGCGCGGGAGGCACGGGACGGAGCACCCGGCGGCGACCGGCGGGTGACCTTCGGCGGGCTGCGCTCCCGCGCCGAGCGCGTCGCCGCCTGGCTCCACACCTTCGGCGTGGGCCCCGGGAGCCGGATCGCCTGGCAGCTGCCCACCCGCGTCGAAACCGTCGTCCTGGCCTTCGCGCTGGCCCGGCTGGGCGCCGTCCAGAGCCCCCTCGTCCCCGCTTGCCGCGACCACGAGGTCGGGCACGCGCTCAGGGCCGCCGGAGCCGAGTACTTCGCCGTCCCCGGGCTGTGGCGCGGCTTCGACCACACGCCGATGGCCCACCGCGTCGCCCTGACACTGCCCACGCCACCCCTGGTGTTCCTGGCCCACGACGCCCTTCCGGAGGCCGACCCGGCGATCCTCCCGCCCCCTCCGGCCGACGGCACGGCCGTCCGCTGGATCTTCTGGACGTCCGGCACCACGGCGGGCCCCAAGGGCGTCCTGCACACAGACCGCGCCCTGGTCTCCGCCGGCGCCTGCCTCGCCGACGCGCTCCGGCTCGCCCCCGACGACGTCGGCTCCATGGCCTTCCCCTACGCGCACGTGGCCGGGCCCGAATACACCGTCGCGTCGCTCCTGCGCGGCTTCCCGGCACTGCTCGTGGAACACTTCTCGCTGCCCGGTTCGCTCGCCGCCTACCGGCGCCACGGGGTCACCGTGGCGGGCGGCTCGACCGCGTTCTACGCGATGTTCCTCGCCGAGCAGCGCAAGAACCCCGCCCGCAGGCTGCTCCCCACGCTCCGGCTCATGGCCGGCGGAGGGGCGCCCCGGCCGCCCGCGCTCCACCACGACGTGGTCCGTGAACTGGGCTGCCGGCTCGCCCACGGCTACGGGATGACCGAGGCACCGATGATCACCATGGGGTGCCCGGACGACCCCGAGGAGAAGCTGGCCGCCACGGAGGGACAGCCGCCCCCCGGCATGGAAATCCGGGTCGTCGGCCGGGACGGCGCGCCCGTCCCCACCGGTGCGGACGGGGAGATACGGCTGCGCGGCGAGGCGGTCTGCCGGGGCTACCTCGACCCGGCCCAAACGGCCGAGGCGTTCGACGAGGACGGCTTCCTCCGCACCGGGGACCTCGGCCGGCTCACCGAGGACGGCCACCTCGTGCTCACCGGCCGGGTGAAGGACATCATCATCCGCAAGGGCGAGAACATCTCGGCCCAGGAGGTCGAAGGGTTCCTCCACGACCACCCGGGCGTCGAGGACGCCGCCGTCATCGGCCTGCCCGACGCGCTGCGCGGGGAACGCGTCTGCGCCGTCGTCCAGCAGCCGGCGGGAGCCCGGCCCCTGACCCTCGAAGCCGTCACGGCCCATCTGCGCGCCGCCGGGCTGGCCGTGCACAAACTGCCCGAGCAGTTGGAGCTCGTCGACGCGCTGCCCCGCGACGACACCCTGCACAAGGTCCTCAAGAAGACGCTGCGCGAGCGCTTCGCCGACTGAGCGACGCCGGGCCCGGGGCGAACGGACGTCAGGCGCCCGCCCGGTACGTTGCCATGGCCTGGTCGAAGAAGGTGTCCACCGACCGCTGCTCGTCCATCGGGCCGCGCACCTGGAGCAGGTGATAGCGGTCGCCCAGGATCATCGCGGCGTTGCGCACGTAGATCTGACGGCCGCCGCTGTCGTTCCAGTGGAACGTGCCCTCCGCCGTCGCCGTCCCGCCGACGTCGACGCGCCGCAGGCCGGAGGAGCCCGACCAGGACGAGGCGCGGTACGGGGCCAGTTCGGGCTCCTTGTCCTGCTGGTAGGCCATGGGGTCGCCGCCGAACTCGGCCACCGTGTCCCGGCCCGGCACCACGATCAGCTCGTAGTCCCCGCCGGCGTAGACGACCTGCCCGCGCGCGTTCTCGCCGCGCCGCTGCCAGTCCTCGGCGACGGCCACGGCGAAGCCCTTGGCGTCCTTGCGCAGGGCGAAGCCCTTCGCAGCACCGGCACCGGAACCGGAACCGGCACCCGTACCGGCGCCGTCAGTGGAGGCCCGGCCCGCCGTACCGGCGGGGGCGGAGCCGCCCGGCGCCGCGCTCAGGGCACCGGCCGCGCCCGTACGGTCCGCCGGGGCGCGCCCCGTGCCCTCCTCCGCGCGCGGCATGAACAGCACCGCGTACAGCACGGCCCCGACGAGGGCGAGCAGGATCAAGCCGAGCAGGAGCCTGCCCAGCCGCAGCGGGGAGGCCGTCGCGGGCACGCGCTCCTCCCGCAGATGGCCCGTGGTGTGGAGGCCGCTCCGCTCCTGCGCGCGGGGCGGCTCCCCGCGTCGCTCGGCCGCCGTCCGCTTGTGCCGCCCGTGGGTGTTCTCCGGGGCCTGAGCGGCCGCCGCGCCCCGGGCGGACGCGCGGACGCGCCGCCCTCGGACCAGCTCGCCGCGCCGGCGGACGACCGGAAGCCGGCGCGGATCGCCGGGGGCGGGGGCGCCGATCGACGGCACGGTGACGGTCCGGCTGCCGAGCTCGGGCTCCGGGGCCGACCGGATCAGCGAACGGAGCCAGCCGCGGAGCTCCTCGAACTCGGGCCGCTCGGCGGGATCCTTCCGCATCAGCGACTCGACGACCGGGCGCAACGCGCCGCACTCCTCGGCGTACGCGGGCGGTTCCGCGCAGACGACCTGGACGAGCTCGGCCGCGCTCTCCTCGGGATAGGGCGCGTGGCCCTGGACGACGCGGAAGAGCAGGGCGCCCAGGGCCCACAGGTCGGCGGCGGGGCCGACGGGGGGCGCGAGCTGCCAGTTCTCCTGCACCGGCCAGGCCTGTTCGGGAGCCCAACGCTCGGTGACGGCGCCCACCACGACCATCCGCGCCTGCCGGGCCCGCTCGGCGGCGAGCGCGTCGGCCGGGCCCTTGGGGTGCCCCCAGCCGTTCGAGGACCGCCCCGGCGAGGCCGGCGACGAGCCGTCGGCGGGCCCGCCCTGCCCCGGCCCGGCGGGCACGCCCTGCCCCACCACGGCGGGCCCACCTTGAGCGGACACGCCGGGCTGAGCACCCCGGCCCGGAGCGCCGGGCCTGCCCTGAGCGGAAGCGCCGGGCCGCCCGCCCTGCCCCGGCACCCCAGGACCACGCGCGCCACCGGGGACCGGCCCGCCGGCACCCGTGCCACCGGTACGCGCCCCGCCGGCACCCGTTCCGCCGCGCGGCAGGCCGTCCGGGGTCCAGGGGCGAGTGGTCCCCGGGGCGGGGGCGCTGCCGCTGGACGCGCGGCCGCCGCCCCAGGTGGAGGCGCCGGCGGCCGGGCGGGTGGCGCCTTCGGCCGCCGCGCGCGCGGCGGCGCGGGCTGCCGCGTGGTAGGCGGCGATCGCACCGGAGCGGGCCGCGCGGGCGTTCCGGGCCTCGTCCGGTTCGTCCCCCGCGCCGTGGGGCTCGACGGCACCCGAGGACGCGGTACCGCCCGTCGTACCCCCCGTCACGGCGCCGCCGCCCTGCCGGGGGACGCCCCCGGCTCGCGTGCCCGGGCCGCCGGGAGCTCCGCTCCCCGGCCCGTACGGCGAGGGGCGCGGCCGCTCTCCCCGGGCCGCCGTCTCCGGGACCGGGTCGTAGCCGCACAGCGCCTCCTCGGCCGCGCCCGCGGCGAGGCCGGTGAGGATGGCACGGCCGTCGTCGCAGATGAGGACGGTCCGGGCGGTGATGTTGCGGTGGGTCCAGCCCTGGGTGTGGAGGGCGCGCAGGGCCGTGAGGACGTCGGCGGCCACCTCGGCCGCGCGGTGCGGGGAGAGCGTGCGCTCGGCGAGCAGGGCGGCCAGCGGGCGGGCGGAGACGAGCTCGCTGACGATCCAGAGGCTGCCCGCCTCGGCGAAGACGTGGAAGACCTGGTCGAGCCGGGGATGGTCCGGGATCTGCGCGGCGGCGGTGGCGGCCACCAGCGCGCGGCGCACCGCCGGGTCGCCGGGCCCCGAGGCCGTACGCCGCGCCCCCGCGCCCCCCGTCGCCGACCCGGTCGGGCTGTGCGGGCCGTCCAGGACCTCGGCATCCACGACCTCCGGCAGCGGGACCTGCCGGACCAGGACCTCCTGGCCGCTGTAGGTGTCGAACGCCCGGGTCTCCACGAGCTCGAACGCCTCGGACGGGGGCAACGGCAGACGGTAGCGGTCGGCGAGCACCCGGCCCGCGTAGTCGTCCACGACGCCTCCCCACTCGTGCGATCCGCCGTCGCACGGCCCGCCCCCGACACACCCGAGGCACCCCGCCGCGCCGACCGGCAGTCAGAAACGGTCGGTCAACGGGGCCTTGCGGCGTATCGCGACTGCGTACGGTCCATGACGACTCACGATACGTGCCGAACCCGCCCCTTAGGGCGCGTACGGCTCAGTACGTCCCCACCAGTCCGGCCCGGTATGCGCGCGGGTCCCTCCCGTCCGGGAGGTCACGCGGCGTCACACGGCGTCGCGCGCGCCGCCGCGTCAGTTCGCGCGCGAGAAGCCGTCCTGGCCGTCCCGGCCACCATGGCCGTCCGGGTCGGCGTACATCGGTGCGGTCGAGACGATCGCGGCCTTCTTGTGCTTCGTGGACGAACCGCCGTTGCCGCTGTCGCCCTTGTCGCCGCTCACGGCGATGGCGATCACCGTGCCGATGACGGCGAGGACGACCACGACCGCCGCGACGAGCAGCACGCGGCGCGGCACGACGTCCATGAGCGAGGCGCGGCCGTAGGTCGTGCCACGGGCGTCACGGACACCCCTGGCGCCGGCGGCGACACTGCCGACCCGCAGTTTGACCGGCTGCCCGGCGCCCTCGGGCTCGGCGGTGACCGACGAGCCCGTGTCCGCGTCCCGCAGCGGCCGGAAGGCGCCCCTCGACGGCACGGACGGCGAGCCGGACGGCCCACCGGACACGCCACCGGACCGGGAGGACGACGCCGACGGCGTCGACGAGGAACGCGAACCCGCCCCGGCGGAGGACGAGGCGGCCGAGGATCCCGTCGGCCCCGGAGAAGCCGGGCCCCGGGACGTCGGCGCGGACGAGCGGCCGTCGTCGTAGCCGTACCCGCCGCGCTCCTTCTTCGGCCGTGCCGGAGCCGCCGCGCGGACCGGCTTCTCCGGTATGGACGGCACGGCGATGGCCTGGGTGGCCTCCAGGTCGGGCTGGGGCTCGGGCGGCTTGGGCAGCCGCTCGTCCGGGGCGTTGACGGCGTCCGTCAGCAACGCCCGCGCCCCCGCCTCGTCGAGGCGCTTCTGCGGGTCCTTGGCCAGCAGGCCGTACATGACCGGCGCCAGCGGCCCGGCGTTGCGCGGCGGCCCGAGGGGCTCGGTCATGACGGCCGTGAGGGTCGCGATCGCAGACCCCTTGTCGTAGGGCGGGGCGCCTTCGACGGCCGCGTAGAGGAGGCCACCGAGCGACCACAGGTCGGCGGGAGGGCCGGGCTTCTGGCCGCGGGCGCGCTCGGGGGATATGTACGAGGGGGCGCCGACGAGCATGCCCGTCGAGGTGACCGACGGGTCGCCCTCGACCTGCGCGATGCCGAAGTCGGTGAGGACGACACGGCCGTCGTCCGCGATGAGGACGTTGGAGGGCTTCACGTCACGGTGGAGGATGCCCTCGCGGTGCGCGGCGCGCAGCACGTCGAGGACGGCGAGCCCGACCTCGGCGGCCCGGCGCCACTTCAGCGGCCCGTCCTCGCGGATGACGTCGGCGAGCGAGCGGCCCTCGATGAGCTCCATGACGATCCACGGACGGTCGTCCTCGTGGACGACGTCGTAGACGGTGACAGCGCCGGCGCTGCGGATCCGGGCGATGGCCTTGGCCTCGCGCAGCGTGCGCGTGATCAGGCGGCGCTTCTCGTCCTCGTCGATGTTGGACGGAAAGCGCAGCTCCTTGACCGCGACCACGCGGCCCAGGGTCTCGTCCGTCGCCCGCCAGACCGTGCCCATGCCACCGCGCCCGAGGACGTCCCCGAGGCGGTATCGCCCGGCGAGGAGGCGCCCTGCCGTGCCCTGCGTCTGCTCCGCCTCCGACATGCGTCCCCTCTGGCAATCAGCTCTGCGACCAACCGACCCTGGCAGAGGGACCATTGTCTCTCATCCGCGGACCAGCGGAAGGCCAGGGTCCGAGAGCCCTGGTGAGGGGCGTGTGCCGACACGCGCCGGGGCGGTGCCGAGGACGACGGGATGCGGTGGCGTCGTCGCCCGCTCCCCTGAACAGGACCTGTCACTCCCACAGGACACGGTGGGGCGACGGGCGGTTCCCGAAGCTGCCGGGCTGTCACACACCGCTCATGAGCACATCGCGTACCTGTAAAGGGCACGCATGCCCCCGGACGGCCCGTCAGACCGGCTGGATGTCCGGCGCGCCGAGCCGGGCCGCGTCCGCCGTCAGGTCGTCGGGCTGCCGCTGCGACTCGCGCTCGGCCTCCACGCGCTTCTCGTAGTGCTCGACCTCCTTGTCGACCTGGGCCGCGTCCCAGCCCAGCACGGGCGCGATCAGCTCGGCGGCCTCGCGGGCGCTGCGCGTGCCGCGGTCGAAGGTCTCGATCGAGATCCGCGTCCGCCGGGTGAGGACGTCGTCGAGGTGGCGCGCGCCCTCGTGGGAGGCGGCGTAGACGACCTCCGCCCGCAGATAGTCCTCGGCGCCGCCCAGCGGCTCGCCCATCGCCGGGTCGGCGGTGACGTAGGACAGCACCTCGTCCACCAGCGAGCCGTAGCGGCTGAGCAGGTGCTCGACCCGCGCGACGTGCAGCCCGGTGCGCCGGGCGAGCTGGGCGCGCCCGTTCCACAGGGCCTTGTACCCCTCGGCGCCGACGAGCGGGACGTCCTCGGTGACGCAGTCGGCCACCCGCTGGGCGAGCCCGTGCACGGCCTCGTCGACGGCGTCCTTCGCCATCACCCGGTACGTGGTGTACTTGCCGCCCGCCACGACCACGAGCCCCGGCACGGGGTGGGCCACCGTGTGCTCGCGCGAGAGCTTGCTGGTCGCGTCCGACTCGCCGGCCAGCAGGGGGCGCAGCCCGGCGTAGACACCCTGGACGTCGTCGCGGCTGAGCGGCACGGCGAGCACCGAGTTCACGTGCTCCAGCAGATAGTCGATGTCGGCGCTGGAGGCGGCGGGGTGGGCCTTGTCCAGGTCCCAGTCGGTGTCCGTCGTGCCGATGATCCAGTGCCTGCCCCATGGGATGACGAAGAGCACGCTCTTCTCGGTACGCAGGATGAGCCCGGTGGTGGAGTGGATCCGGTCCTTGGGGACGACCAGGTGGATGCCCTTGGACGCCCGCACGTGGAACTGGCCGCGTTCGGCGATGAGCTGCTGGGTGTCGTCCGTCCACACGCCGGTGGCGTTGACGATCTGCCGGGCGCGGATCTCGAACTCGCCGCCCTGCTCCAGGTCCCGCACCCGGGCGCCGACCACGCGCTCGCCCTCGCGAAGGAAGCCCACGACGCGCGCCCGGTTGGCGACGTCGGCGCCGTAGGCGGCGGCGGTGCGCACGAGGGTGGTGACGTAGCGCGCGTCGTCCATCTGGGCGTCGTAGTACTGGAGGGCGCCGACCAGCGCGTCCTTGCGCAGGCAGGGCGCGACCCGCAGGGACTTCCGGCGGCTGAGGTGGCGGTGGGCGGGCAGCCCTCTGCCGTGGCCCGAGGAGAGGGACATGGTGTCGTAGAGGGCCACGCCCGCGCCGGCGTAGAAGCGCTCCCAGCCTCTGTGCTGGAGCGGGTAGAGGAAGGGCACCGGCCTGACGAGGTGCGGGGCCAGCCGCTGGAGCAGCAGCCCGCGCTCCTTGAGGGCCTCGCGCACGAGGGCGAAGTCGAGCATCTCCAGATAGCGCAGCCCGCCGTGGATGAGCTTGCTGGACCGGCTGGACGTGCCCGCCGCCCAGTCCCGCGCCTCGACGAGGCCGGTCGCCAGACCGCGGGTCGCCGCGTCCAGGGCGGTGCCGGCGCCGACGACGCCCGCGCCGACGACGAGGATGTCCAGTTCCCGCTCCGCCATTCGGGCGAGAGCCTCGCCGCGCTCGGCCGGGCCGAGTGTCGCTGTCCTCACCACTGCCTCCCGCCTGGCCGCTCCCGCCGCCGCTGCCGGAGGCCGCGCGGACGGAGCCGAGACCGTACGTCGTGACGCGTCCACGACCGCATGTCGTGCCGCGTCCTTCTTCGATGCTGCCCCAGATCGACCGTTCCGGCCGCGCCACGACCACCTCCGGTCCGTCCGCCGCGACGCGGCCCCGGCGGATGTGAAGCACAAATACCGGATAACAGTCATATATCCCCTAAGCTGATGTACCGGATCGCTTTATCCGGGTTCATCCGGAACCGGAACCCACCGGACACCGCCTCCGGACGTCACCTCCGGGAAGGACCGCATCCCGCCATGCCCGCAGATCTCGCCGTCATCGGCCTCGGTCACCTCGGGCTCCCGCTCGCCCAGGCCGCCACCGCCGCGTCCATCCCCACCGTCGGCTACGACACCGACGCCCGCATCGTCGCCGAGCTCCGCGCCGGACGGCTGCCCCCGGAGGGCGCCGACGGCTTCACCGCGGGCCTGATCCGCCGCATGGTCTCCGCCGGCTTCCGCGCCACCACCGAGGACGCCGAGCTCGGCCGGGTCCGCACGGCCGTGATCTGCGCCCCCACCCGGCTGGGCGAGGACCGGGCACTCGACCTCGGCGCCGTCGTCGCGGCGGCCCGTGCCCTGGCGGCCCGGCTCCGGCCGCACACCACCGTGATCCTGGAGTCCGCCGTCTACCCCGGCACCACCGAGGACCTGCTGCGCCCCCTCCTGGAGTCCGGCTCCGGGCTGCGCGCCGGCCAGGACTTCCACCTCGCCTACTCCCCCAGCCGCCTCGACCCGGGCAACCGCCACCACGGCCTGGCCAACACCCCGAAGGTCATCGGCGGCCTCACCCCCGCCTGCACCGAGGCCGCCGCCGCCTTCTACGGGCGCATCTGCGAGAAGGTCGTCCGCGCGCGCGGCCCCCGCGAGGCCGAGGCGGTCAAGGTCCTGGAGACCAACTACCGGCACGTCAACATCGCGCTCGCCAACGAGATGGCCGTCTTCTGCCACGACATCGGCGTCGACCTCTGGGACGTCCTGCGCTGCGCGGAGACCAAGCCCTTCGGCTTCCAGGCGTTCCGCCCCGGCCCCGGCGTCGGCGGCCACGGCGTCCCCATCGACCCCAACTACCTCTCCTACAAAGGCCGCAGCCTCGGCTACCCGCTGCGCATGGTCGAGCTGGCGCAGGAGGTCAACGGGCGGATGCCGCGCTATGTCATCCAGCGCTGCGCCACGCTCCTCAACGAGCACGGCAAATCCGCGCGCGGCGCCCGGATCCTGCTGCTGGGCGTCAGCTACAAGGCCGACATCGGCGACCAGGAGGGCTCACCGGCCCGCGAGATCGCCTCCCGGCTGATCGAGATGGGCGCCCTGCTCAGCTACCACGACCCCTACGCCGCCCAGTGGCGCGTCATGGGCCAGCCCGTGCCGCGCGCCGACTGCCTCTACGAGGCCGCGGCCGCCGCCGATCTGACGGTCCTTCTCCAGCACCACCGCACGTACGACCTGCAGGGGCTCGCGGTCAAGGCCCAGCTGCTGCTGGACACCCGGGGCGCGAGCCCCACCGGAGCGGCGCACCGGCTGTGAAACGCGCCCCAGCTGCAAAAACGCGCCGGGGCCAGCCAGGGCTACAGCCGGCCCGAGGACAGCAGGCGCGGCTGGGCGTCCAGCACCGTGCGCATCGAGGCGAAGTTCTCCACACAGCGGCCGGTGCCGACCGCGACGCAGTCGAGCGGCTCGTCCGCGACGAACACGGGGATGTCGAGCTCGCGGCTCAGCCGGACGTCCAGGCCGCGCAGCAGCGCGCCGCCGCCGGTGAGCACGATGCCCCGCTCCATGATGTCGCCGGAGAGCTCCGGCGGGGTCTCGTCGAGCGTCTGGCGCACCGCCATCACGATGGCGTCCACCGGCTCGGTGAGCGCGTGGCGGATCTCGTCGGCCGTCAGCTCCAGCGTCTTGGGCAGACCGCTGACCTGGTCCCGGCCGCGCACCGTCAGCCGGTCGCCGGGGCGCAGCCCCTGGGTCTCCTCCGGGTCGCCGCCGCCCGCCTCCGCGTAGCCGGTCGGCGAGGCCGAGCCGATGCTCAGCTTGATCTCCTCGGCGGTGCGCTCACCGATGGCGAGGGCGTACTCCTTCTTGACGTAGGAGATGATCGCCGCGTCCATGGCGTCGCCCGCCGTGCGCACCGAGCGCGCGGTGACGATCCCGCCCAGCGAGATCACCGCGACCTCGGTGGTGCCGCCGCCGATGTCGACGACCATGCAGCCGGTCGGCTCGCTGACCGGCAGCCCCGCGCCGATCGCGGCCGCCATGGGCTCCTCGACCAGGTGCACCTGCCGGGCCCCGGCCTGCGACGCGGCCTCGATGACCGCCCGTCGCTCGACGCCCGTGATGCCCGAGGGCACGCACACCACGACGCGCGGGCGGGAGAAGCGGCGGTTGCCCATCACCTTCTTGATGAAGTGCCGCATCATCCGCTCGGCTATCTCGAAGTCCGCGATGACGCCGTCCCGCATCGGGCGGATGGCGACGATGTTCGAGGGGGTACGGCCGATGGTCTCCTTGGCCTCGGAGCCGACCGACAGCACGCTGCCGTCCTCGGCGTTGACCGCGACGACCGAGGGTTCGTTGAGCACCACTCCCTTCCCCCGGACATACACCAGCGTGTTCGCGGTGCCGAGGTCGATACCCATGTCCCTGCCGCTGAACGACTTGCTTTGCGCCATAAGTCGCCAGTATTCCCTACGATCGAATGTTTATACGGCGCTAACGGCGGCGCCAGGCCACGCGAAGGGGCCATGCGAAAGGCCCGGCCCGCCGAAGCGGACCGGGCCCTGGGAGACGAAGCGTCAGCGCTTGTCGTGCTGCGACGGGGCGACCGTCACCTCGACGCGCTGGAACTCCTTGAGCTCGCTGTAGCCGGTGGTGGCCATCGCGCGGCGCAGCGCGCCGAAGAAGTTCATCGAGCCGTCCGGGGTGTGCGAGGGGCCGAGGAGGATCTCCTCGGTGGAGCCCACGGTGCCCAGGTTCATGCGCTTGCCGCGCGGCACGTCCTCGTGGACGGCCTCCATGCCCCAGTGGAAGCCACGGCCGGGGGCGTCGGTGGCGCGGGCCAGCGGGGAGCCCATCATCACGGCGTCGGCACCGCAGGCGATGGCCTTCGGCAGGTCGCCGGACCAGCCCACGCCGCCGTCGGCGATGACGTGGACATAGCGGCCGCCGGACTCGTCCATGTAGTCCCGGCGGGCGGCGGCCACGTCGGCCACGGCGGTGGCCATCGGGACCTGGATGCCCAGGACGTTGCGGGTGGTGTGCGCGGCGCCGCCGCCGAAGCCGACGAGGACACCGGCCGCGCCCGTGCGCATCAGGTGGAGGGCGGCGGTGTAGGTGGCGCAGCCACCGACGATCACCGGGACGTCGAGCTCGTAGATGAACTGCTTGAGGTTCAGCGGCTCGGCGGCGCCGGAGACGTGCTCGGCGGAGACGGTCGTCCCGCGGATCACGAAGATGTCCACGCCGGCGTCGACGACGGCCTTGGAGAACTGCGCGGTGCGCTGCGGGGAGAGCGCGGCGGCGGTCACGACACCGGAGTCGCGGACCTCCTTGATGCGCTGCCCGATCAGCTCCTCCTTGATCGGGGCGGCGTAGATCTCCTGGAGGCGCTTGGTCGCGGCGGTCTCGTCCAGCTCGGCGATCTCGGCGAGCAGCGACTCCGGGTCCTCGTAGCGGGTCCACAGACCCTCGAGGTTGAGCACGCCCAGGCCGCCCAGCTCACCGATGCGGATGGCGGTCTCGGGCGAGACGACCGAGTCCATGGGGGCGGCCAGGAACGGCAGCTCGAAGCGGTAGGCGTCGATCTGCCAGGCGATCGAGACCTCCTTCGGGTCGCGGGTACGGCGACTCGGGACGACGGCGATGTCGTCGAACGCGTACGCCCGGCGGCCGCGCTTGCCGCGCCCGATCTCGATCTCAGTCACGTGTGTGGCCCTTCACTTTCCTTGGCGCTCCGTCTGCCGCATACCAGTATCCCCGACGCGGCGGAGCCCGCGGCCTGAGCGGTCGCGGGCTCCGACGGACTTCTGTGCGAAGCTCCGACTACTACCGGCGGGAGTAGTTCGGCGCCTCCACCGTCATTTGAATGTCGTGCGGGTGGCTCTCCTTGAGGCCCGCGGACGTGATCCGCACGAAGCGGCCCTTGTCCTTGAGCTCCTGGATGTCGGCCGAGCCGACGTAGCCCATGGAGGCCCGCAGGCCGCCGACGAGCTGGTGGGCGACCGAGGACAGCGGGCCGCGGTAGGGCACCTGGCCCTCGATGCCCTCGGGCACCAGCTTGTCCTCGGAGAGGACGTTGTCCTGGAAGTAACGGTCCTTGGAGAAGGACCGCGCCTGGCCGCGGGACTGCATGGCGCCCAGCGAGCCCATGCCGCGGTAGGACTTGAACTGCTTGCCGTTGATGAAGACCATCTCGCCCGGCGACTCCTCGCAACCCGCGAGCAGCGAGCCGAGCATCACCGTGTCGGCGCCGGCGGCGATGGCCTTGGCGATGTCGCCCGAGTACTGCAGGCCGCCGTCGCCGATCAGCGGGACGCCCGCCGCGTGGCACGCCTGGGCGGCCTCGTAGATCGCGGTGACCTGCGGGACGCCGATGCCGGCGACGACGCGGGTGGTGCAGATCGAGCCCGGGCCGACACCGACCTTGACGCCGTCCACGCCCGCGTCGATCAGGGCCTGGGCGCCGTCACGGGTGGCGACGTTGCCGCCGACCACGTCGACGCTGATGTTGGACTTGATCTTGGCGATCATGTCGAGGATGCCCCGGCTGTGGCCGTGGGCGCTGTCGACGACCAGGAAGTCCGCGCCGGCCTCGACGAGCGCCTGGGCGCGCTCGAAGGCCTCGGCGCCGACGCCCACCGCGGCGCCGACGACCAGGCGGCCCTCGGCGTCCTTGGCGGCGTTCGGGTACTTCTCGGCCTTGACGAAGTCCTTGACCGTGATGAGGCCCTTGAGCACACCGGCGTCGTCCACCAGCGGCAGCTTCTCGATCTTGTGGCGGCGCAGCAGCTCGATGGCGTCCTCGCCGGAGATGCCCACCTTGCCGGTGACCAGCGGCATCGGGGTCATGACCTCGCGCACCGCGCGGCCGCGGTCCATCTCGAAGGCCATGTCACGGTTGGTGACGATGCCCAGGAGCTTGCCCGCCGGGTCGGTGACCGGCACGCCGCTGATGCGGAACCGGGCGCAGAGCGCGTCGGCCTCGGCCAGCGTGGCGTCCGGGCGGACGGTGATCGGGTCGGAGACCATGCCGGACTCCGAGCGCTTGACGAGGTCGACCTGGTTGGCCTGGTCCTCGATCGAGAGATTGCGGTGGAGCACGCCCGCGCCGCCCTGGCGGGCCATGGCGATGGCCATGCGCGCCTCGGTCACCTTGTCCATGGCGGCGGACAGCAGCGGGATGTTCACACGTACGTTGCGCGAGACCCGGGAGACGGTGCTCACGCCGTTCGGCAGGACCTCGGAGGCGCCCGGCAGCAGCAGGACGTCGTCGTATGTCAGACCGAGCATCGCGAATTTCCCGGGCATTCCGTCGACGTTGTCAGTCATGACACCTTCCCAAATGGTCTTGCCCCAGCGAGGACTACCATGCTAACGGCCGTGGCGGGTGTCCCATTCCACGAGCTCTGAGGCTCGCGTCACTTGGATTTTCCTACGAGAACACCCGCGACACGCCTCGCTCTCACTGTTCGGCGAGCGCCCTGAGCCTGCTGAGGGCGCGGTGCTGGGCGACCCGGACGGCGCCGGGTGACATTCCCAGCATCTGCCCGGTCTCCTCGGCGGTCAGTCCGACGGCGACGCGCAGCAGCACGAGCTCCCGCTGGTTCTCCGGAAGGTTGGCGAGCAGCTTCTTCGCCCACTCGGCATCGCTGCTGAGCAGTGCCCGCTCCTCGGGCCCGAGCGAGTCGTCGGGCTGTTCCGGCATCTCGTCGGAGGGCACCGCCGTGCTGCCGGGATGGCGCATGGCGGCGCGCTGGAGGTCGGCGACCTTGTGCGCGGCGATGGCCACGACGAAGGCCTCGAAGGGGCGCCCGGTGTCGCGGTAGCGCGGCAGGGCGCACAGGACGGCGAGACAGACCTCCTGGGCGAGGTCGTCCACGAAGTGCCGGGCGTCGCCCGGCAGCCGCGAAAGGCGCGTACGGCAGTAGCGCAGGGCGAGGGGGTGCACCAGGGCGAGCAGATCGTGGGTGGCCTGCCGGTCGCCCTCCACCGCACGGGCCACGAGCGCGCCAATGGCGGTGGTGTCGTCGTCGCGCATCGGTCCATGGTGCCCCGGCGCCGGATGCTCCGTGGCACCGCCCTCGTGGTTGTGCATCGAACCGTTACGCGTCGGTGTCCTCGCACTCACGTCTAGCGCCTCCCCCTTTCGGGTATGCCCGCCCCAGCACTCACGACTCCACCGATAGCTTGCACCCGTGCCGTGCGGCACGTGGCAGGGCTTGTCCGTCATGAGGTCTCTTCTGGCCGAGCGAGAAACCTCGGCCTCCGCCGGGGAGGAGTCACACCTCAAGGATGCGGCATCCCTCGAGGTTTCGGCGTCGGGCCGGTGGGGCGGCGAGGTCGGGGTGCGCGCCACGGGGGTCGCGGTGGGCACCGCCCGCCGGGGTGGCGCGCACCGCGACCTCGAGACGCTGCGCGCCACACCGCCTCAGCGGACCAGGCCCCAGCGGAAGCCGAGGGCCACCGCGTGCGCCCGGTCCGAGGCGCCCAGCTTCTTGAACAGCCGCCGCGCGTGGGTCTTCACCGTGTCCTCGGAGAGGAAGAGCTCGCGGCCGATCTCCGCGTTGGAACGGCCGTGGCTCATGCCCTCCAGCACCTGGATCTCCCGCGCGGTGAGGGTGGGCGCGGCGCCCATCTCGGCCGAGCGCAGCCGCCGGGGGGCGAGCCGCCAGGTGGGGTCGGCGAGCGCCTGGGTCACGGTGGCGCGCAGCTCGGCGCGCGAGGCGTCCTTGTGCAGATAGCCGCGCGCCCCGGCGGCGACCGCCAGCGCGACCCCGTCGAGGTCCTCGGCGACCGTGAGCATGATGATGCGGGCGCCCGGGTCGGCGGAGAGCAGCCGGCGCACGGTCTCCACACCGCCGAGCCCGGGCATGCGTACGTCCATGAGAATGAGGTCCGAACGATCGGCGCCCCAGCGGCGGAGGACTTCCTCGCCGTTGGCCGCCGTGGTCACGCGCTCGACGCCGGGCACGGTCGCCACCGCGCGACGGAGCGCTTCTCGGGCAAGCGGGGAGTCGTCGCAGACGAGGACGGATGTCATGGCCGCCCTCCGCAGCTGATGCGCGTCACCTTGAGCCTCCAGAGGCTGGTACTGGTCGTCACCTTGCGCGGTCGACGGCACCCGGGCCCTGCCACCCGCCCGACTGCTTCATGCGTCAACCGCCTCCGCACTCTCAACGACGGTCACCCGAAAGAGTTACGGGCTTGGTCGGCCGTGTTCGGCACTCTACGTGAGGGCGCGGACACGGAGCAGGGCGCACGGGGGGCGCCCGCTCCATCGGCCAAGCTATGCCCCATTTGCCCAGTCGGACCCGCATTTCTTCCCATTTACCGGTATCTGTGGCTAGATTCAGCAATGAGTCATATTTTCATCTGCTCACACGACAGTCACGACAGATACACGACAGAGATACGGGCACGGGCACTGCATCGGACAGATCGTTTCGAGGGGATAAGCAATGGCAGATTTCTCCCGCCTTCCCGGTCCCAACGCCGACCTGTGGGACTGGCAGCTCCTGGCGGCGTGCCGAGGGGTCGACAGCTCGTTGTTCTTCCACCCTGAGGGCGAACGCGGCGCGGCGCGCAGCGCCAGGGAAACCTCCGCGAAGGAGGTGTGCATGCGCTGTCCCGTACGCGCCGAGTGCGCGGCGCACGCGCTGGCGGTGCGGGAGCCCTACGGCGTCTGGGGCGGGCTGACCGAGGACGAGCGCGAGGAGCTCATGGGGCGCGCGAGGCACCGGCCCATCTCGGCGAGCGGCGCCGGCGCCGGCGCGATGACGGCGTGAGCGCCTGCGGCGCGCTTCCGCTGACGACCACGCTCCCGCACGCCCCCAGGCCGCTCCGGGCCGCGCCGTCGCGGCCGACGCCCACGCACGGGCCCCACCACTGGCACCCCGCGGCCGACGGCACGTTCCCGGCGGCACATTCCCGGCGACGCCCCGCCGCAGGTGCACCGCCTCAGCGACTCGCGGCCGCCGTGAGGCGGTCGAGCATCGCCCCGACCGCCGGGACCCTGGCCAGGTCCGGGAGGGTGAGGGCGACGATCTCCCGTTGCACCACCGGCTCCACCGGCACCGTCCGCGCGCCCTTGGGCCGCACCGTCTCCAGCGCCAGCTCCGGCATGACCGCGACCCCGAGACCGGCTCCGACCAGACCGAAGACCGCCGGGTAGTCGTCCGTCGCGAAGTCGATGCGCGGGGTGAAGCCCGCGCTCTCGCAGACCTCCACCAGATGCCGCCGGCAGCGCGGGCAGCCCGCGATCCACGGCTCCCGCTCCAGCTCGGCGATCCCGATCCGCTCCGCCCCGGCCAGCCGGTGCCCCTCGGGCACCACGCCGATGAGGCGGTCGGTCAGCAGCGGCCGGACGACCAGGTCGTCCCACTCCGCGCCGGCCGCCGGGTCCGCGCCGCGCACGTCGGGGTAGCGGAAGGCGAGCGCGATCTCGCAGTCGCCCTCGCGGAGCATCTCCACCGAGCGCGGCGGCTCCGCCTCGACGAGGGAGATCTGGGTGCCCGGGTGGGCGGCGCGCATCTCGGCGAGCGCGGTGGGCACGAGCGTGGAGCTGCCGCTGGGGAAGGACACCAGCCGCACCCGGCCGGCCCGCAGCCCGGCGATGGCCGCGATCTCCTCCTCGGCGGCGGTCAGCCCGGCCAGGATCCCCGTGGCGTGGCGGACCAGCGCCTCGCCCGCCTCGGTCAGCCGCATCTCCCGGCCCGTCCGGACCAGCAGGGGCGTGCGCGCCGACTGCTCCAGGGCCTTCATCTGCTGGCTGACGGCGGGCTGGGTGCAGCCGAGCTCCCGGGCCGCGGCCGAGAACGAACCGGTGGCGGCCACCGCGCGCAGCACCCTCAGATGACGTGCCTCGATCATAGAACCGAGCATAAGGCACCCTTGGGGCCGACGCGAAATAATCGCTCGACGCTTTGAGGGGATCCGCCTAGGCTGATCGCATGGACCGCGCCATGACTTCCCCCATGCGACTGCTCTCCGTCAACATCGGCCGGGCCCTGACGGCGGGCGACCGCCCGGGCCACGAAGGCGCCTTCGCCGGCGGGCTCGCGAGCGGCATCGACAAGCGTCCCGTCCCCGGCCCGGTCGCCGTGGCCGCCCCCGGCCCGAAGGGCACGGCGGGCAGCGGCCTCGCGGGCGACGCGGTCGTCTCCCTCCGCCACCACGGCGGGAACGACCAGGCGGTCTACGCCTTCGCCCGGGAGGACCTCGACGGCTGGGAGCGGGCGCTGGGCCGCGCGCTGCCCCACGGCGCCTTCGGGGAGAACCTCACCACCACCGGGATCGACGTCAACGGCGCGCGCATCGGAGAGCGTTGGCGCATAGGTACGGATCTGCTGCTGGAGGTCACCTCTCCGCGTATCCCCTGCCGCACCTTCGCCGACTGGCTGGGCGAGTCGGGCTGGATGCGCCGCTTCACCCAGGAGGCCGCGCCCGGAGCGTATCTGCGCGTCCTGGAGCCCGGGGAGATCCGCGCGGGCGACCGCGTCGACATCGTCCACCGCCCCGCGCACGAGGTGACCGTCGCCTACGCCTTCCGCGCGCTGACGACGGATCAGTCGCTGCGGGCCGGCCTCCTCGCGGCGGGCGACGCCCTCCACCCCGAGCTGCTGGAGAAGGCCCTGGCCTACAGGGAGCGTCAGAATCGCGCCAACGGGCGGCCGGCGGGGCGGCCGGAGGAGGGGGAAGGCAACCGGGAGGGTGTGCCGAGCACTAACGTTCCCGTATGACGACTGCACTGATCACGGGAGCCACCGCCGGCATCGGCGCGGCCTTCGCCCGGCGGCTGGCGGCCGACGGGCACAATCTGGTCATCGTGGCCCGCGACGAGAAGCGGCTGAGCGAGCAGGCGACGGAGCTCCACGACCGCCACCGTGTGGAGGTGGAGGTGCTCCGCGCCGACCTGTCGCAGGAGAAGGACATCGCGGCGGTCGAGGCCCGGCTCTCGGACCGCAAGAACCCGGTGGACCTGCTGGTCAACAACGCGGGCTTCGGCAACAAGGGCCGCTATCTCGAGGTCGCGATGGCCGACGAGCTGACGATGCTCAAGGTGCACTGCGAGGCGGTGCTGCGGCTGACCTCGGCCGCGGCGGCCGGGATGCGGGAGCGCAGGCGCGGTGGCGTGGTCAACGTGGCCTCGGTCGCCGCGTTCGTCCCCCGCGGGACGTACGGGGCGAGCAAGGCGTGGGTGGTGCAGTTCACCCAGGGCGCCGCGCGGGACCTGGCGGGCAGCGGGGTGCGGATGATGGCGCTCTGCCCCGGCTTCGTCCGCACGGAGTTCCACCAGCGGGCCGGCATGGGCACGGACAACGTGCCCGGCTGGATGTGGCTGGACGCCGACAAGCTGGTCGACGCGGCGCTGAAGGACCTGGCCCGCGGCAAGTCGCTGTCCATCCCCGACCCGCGCTACAAGGCACTGACCGGTCTGCTGAAGCTGGCGCCGCGCCGCGCGGTCTCGCGCGCCGGGGCGACGACGGGCCGCCGCTACGGCCCCAACTGACGGCACGAACCGGCGGACGGCGCCGGAACGGACCGGGGCCCGGCCTCCCCACGAGGGAGGCCGGGCCCCGGCCGTATCACCCGGATGGGCGAAGGGTTATGTCAGTGGGCGTGGCCGTGGCCGTGACCGGCCTCGGCGGGCTCCTCTTCCTTCTTCTCGACGACCAGGGTCTCGGTCGTGAGCAGCAGGGAGGCGATGGACGCGGCGTTCTCCAGGGCGGAGCGGGTGACCTTGACCGGGTCGATGACGCCGGCCTTCACCAGGTCGCCGTACTCGCCGGTCGCGGCGTTGAAGCCCTGGCCCGCCTCGAGCTCGGCCACCTTGGAGGTGATGACGTAGCCCTCGAGGCCGGCGTTCTCGGCGATCCAGCGCAGCGGCTCGACGGCGGCGCGGCGGACGACGGCGACACCGGTGGCCTCGTCGCCCTCCTTGCCCAGGTTGCCCTCGAGGATCTTGACGGCGTGGACCAGCGCGGAGCCACCACCGGAGACGATGCCCTCCTCGACCGCGGCGCGGGTCGCGGAGATGGCGTCCTCCAGACGGTGCTTGCGCTCCTTGAGCTCGACCTCGGTGGCCGCGCCCACGCGGATGACGCAGACGCCACCGGCGAGCTTGGCGAGGCGCTCCTGGAGCTTCTCGCGGTCCCAGTCCGAGTCGGTGGTCTCGATCTCGGCCTTGATCTGGGCGACGCGGCCCTGGACGTCCTCGCTGTTGCCGCCGCCGTCGACGATCGTGGTGTCGTCCTTGGTGACGGTCACGCGGCGGGCGGTGCCCAGCACGTCCAGGCCGACCTGGTCGAGCTTGAGGCCGACCTCCTCGGCGATGACCGTGCCACCGGTGAGGGTGGCCATGTCGCCCAGCATCGCCTTGCGGCGGTCGCCGAAGCCCGGGGCCTTGACGGCCACGGCGTTGAAGGTGCCACGGATCTTGTTCACGACCAGGGTCGACAGGGCCTCGCCCTCGACGTCCTCGGCGATGATCAGCAGCGGCTTGGAGCCACCGGCCTGGATGATCTTCTCCAGCAGCGGGAGGAGGTCCTGGATGGCGGAGATCTTGCCCTGGTGGATCAGGATGTACGGGTCGTCGAGGACGGCCTCCATACGCTCCTGGTCGGTCACCATGTACGGCGAGAGGTAACCCTTGTCGAAGGCCATGCCCTCGGTGAAGTCCAGCTCCAGACCGAAGGTGTTGGACTCCTCGACGGTGATGACACCGTCCTTGCCGACCTTGTCCATGGCCTCGGCGATCAGCTCGCCGACCTGCTTGTCCTGCGCGGACAGCGCGGCGACGGCGGCGATGTCGGCCTTGTCCTCGATCGGACGGGCGGTGGCCAGAAGCTCCTCGGAGACGGCCTTGACGGCGGCGTCGATGCCCTTCTTCAGGGAGGCCGGGGAGGCGCCGGCGGCGACGTTGCGCAGACCCTCGCGGACCAGCGCCTGGGCCAGCACGGTGGCGGTGGTGGTGCCGTCACCCGCGATGTCGTTGGTCTTGGTCGCCACCTCCTTGACGAGCTGGGCGCCCAGGTTCTCGTACGCGTCGTCGAGCTCGACCTCGCGGGCGATGGTGACACCGTCGTTGGTGATGGTGGGGGCGCCGAACTTCTTGTCGATGACGACGTTGCGGCCCTTGGGGCCGATCGTCACCTTCACGGTGTCGGCGAGCTTGTTGACGCCGCGCTCAAGGGCGCGACGGGCGTCCTCGTCGAACTTCAGGGTCTTGGCCATGGGGTACGTATCCTTCGCCGGGTCTCAAAACGAACCGCGCCCCCGGCGCCCGGCTGTGCAGGCACGGGAACCAGGGGCACTGTTCACAAGCTTCGAAGGCTCACAGAGCCTCGGGTGAACTACTTCTCGATGATCGCGAGAACGTCGCGAGCCGAGAGGACGAGGTACTCGTCACCGTTGTACTTCACCTCGGTGCCGCCGTACTTGCTGTAGAGCACGACGTCACCGACCTTGACGTCGAGCGGCAGGCGCTCGCCGTTCTCGAAGCGGCCCGGGCCCACGGCCAGGACAGCGCCCTCCTGGGGCTTCTCCTTGGCGGTGTCCGGAATGACCAGGCCGGAGGCCGTGGTCTGCTCGGCGTCGAGCGGCTGGACCACGATGCGGTCCTCAAGCGGCTTGATGGCAACCTTGGAGCTGGCGGTCGTCACGATCCGACCTCCCCCTTCGGAGATCTCACGGGGTTAACTGTCTGAGGTGGCGACCAGGAGTCCCGTCGTCGCGGGTGCCGGAACGTGCCCGTCGCTACGTTTGGCACTCACCGGTGGAGAGTGCCAACGGAGCCGAGACTATGACGCGGTTAGCACTCGGTCAAGCGGAGTGCCAATTCGGCGTGCGGCGAGCTTTGATCTACCCCGTGGGCGGAGCCGTACTCCTGCGGGACGCGGCCCGGCTCCCGCGCACTACAGATAGTCCTCCAGACGGGCCACCGTGAAGCCCTGCGCCTGAATGCTGCGCAGCATGTTGGTGACCATCCGGGTCATCGTGGTGCCCTTGAGCTCCTGGGGCCCGCGGAAGTGGGCCAGGACGATGTCGCCGGGCCGGAGCCCGTTTCCCTCCGCGTAGCGCATGTCGTTGATCTGCATCGTCGCCTCCCACAGCACGACCGCGCGCACCCCGCAGCCGGCCGCGGCGGTGAGCGTGGCGTCGTTGTAGTTGCCGTAGGGCGGGCGGAAGAGGGCCGGGCGGCTGCCGAACCGCTTCTGAAGGGAGTCCTGCTGCCCGCAGATCTCGCGCTTCTGCGCCTCGGCGGAGAGGGTGCGCAGGTTGGGGTGGGAGAGGGTGTGGTTGTCGATGCCGTTGCCGAGGGCGCGGAGCTTGTCGAAGTAGCCGTAGCCGGCGCCCGCGCGGGCGATGTCGTCCGTCAGGAACATCGTGAACGGCACCTTGAGGTCCGCCGCCATCCTCAGGAACTCCGGGTCCTTCTCGGCCCCGTCGTCGAAGGTCACGAAGACGACCTTGTCCTGCGTGGGAATGCGCCGGATGATCTGCGGCTTCTCGCCTGCCCTGAACCCGTCGGTGAGCTTCTTCGCGGGCGGGGCCGGGGGCGCGGCCAGCGGCTTGTCCAGGCCCCAGCGGCGGTACGCACCGGGGTCGGCCGGTGAGGCGGTGGCGGGCGCGGTGGGCGTCCCGGCCGCCTTGTGCGGCTTCCCCGGGCCGCCGGAGGAGGAGCCGGAGCATCCGGCCAGAGCACCGGTCAGGACGCCGGTCAGCAGCAGCGCGGCGGAGGCGAGGGCGGCGGCGCGTATTCGGCCGGAAACAGACGGGCTCACAGGGCTCACACACCCGATTCTTGTTCATCCGTTCGAAGACCGCACGGGCCCCCTCACCCTCCTCCGGCTCACCGCCCTACGAGGAGTGGCGCGAGAATGAGACACGTGCCCGCACCGAACGCCCCCGCCACCGACGCCTTCGTCGCCCTCCTCACCGACGAGGGCCGCGCCCTCCTCGACGAGCTGCGCGACCACGACCCCGCCCAGGAGCTCGCCACGGCGACCCGGCTGCGCCGCGACCACCCCGCCGACCTGGTGTCGGCGGCACTGGGACAGGCCCGGCTGCGGCAGCGCGCGGTCGCCAAGTTCGGCGCCGAGGACGCGTACCGCATGTTCTTCACCCCGAACGGCGTCGAGCAGGCCACCCGGGCCGGTGTCGCCGCCTACCGGGCCCGGCGCTTCGCCGCCCTCGGCGTGCGCCGGCTGGCCGATCTGTGCTGTGGCATCGGCGGCGACGCGATCGCGCTGGCACGCGCCGGCATCGAGGTGCTGGCCGTCGACCGCGACCCCCTGACCTGCGAGGTCGTCCGCGCGAACGCGGCCGCCCTGGGCCTGGCCGAGCTGATCGAGGTGCGCTGCGCGGATGTCACCGAGGTCGACACCTCGTCGTACGACGCCGTGTTCGTGGACCCGGCGCGGCGCGGCGGCCGGGGCCGGATCTTCGACCCGGAGGCTTACTCGCCCCCGCTGTCCTGGGCGGTCGAGGCGGCCCGCAAGGCCCCGCACGCCGCGCTGAAGATCGCTCCCGGGGTGCCGCACGAGGCGATCCCCGAGGACGCGGAGGCCGAGTGGATCTCGGACGGCGGTGACGTGAAGGAGGCCGTGCTGTGGTTCGGCACGGACCCCGGCACGCACCGGGCGACCCTGCTGCCGGGCGGCGCGTCCCTGGTGGGGCGCGGTCTGCCGGACCCGGCCGTGCGGCCCGTGGGCCGCTACCTCTACGAACCGGACGGCGCGGTCATCCGCGCCCACCTGGTGGCGGAGGCCGCGACGGAGCTGGGCGACGGCGGGCTGATCGACGAGACGATCGCGTATGTGACGAGCGACGAGCTGCGGGCTTCCGCCTACGCGGCGGCGTACGAGATCACGGACGTGCTGCCGTTCAACCTGAAGAAGCTCAAGGCGATCGTCCGGGAGCGCGGGATCGGGGTCGCCGTCATCAAGAAGCGGGGCTCGGCGGTGGAGCCGGAGGAACTCCGCAAGAAGCTCAAGCTCGCGGGTGCGAACTCGTGCGTGATCGTGCTGACGCGTGTGGCGGGCGCGCCGGCCATGCTGCTGGGGCAGCCGGCCCGGGCGTGACCCGGACCGGCGGGGCCGCCCGTCAGTCGTAGAGGTTCTGCTTGCTCAGCTCGTGCACGTGGTCGTGGTCATGCGCGTGACCGTGCCCATGGCCGTGCTCGTGGTCATGGTCGTGCTCGTGGTCGTGCTCGCCCGGCACGTGCGTCTCCGTGACCGGCAGCGAGGAGTCCGCCGACAGGTCCCACGACGACGCCGCGCGGCCCCGGGCCACCATCTCCGCGCCCAGCGCCGCGACCATCGCGCCGTTGTCGGTGCACAGCTTCGGGCGCGGCACGCGCAGGGTGATACCCGCGTCCTCGCAGCGGCGCTGGGCCATGGCGCGCAGGCGGGTGTTGGCGGCGACGCCGCCGCCGATCATCAGGTGGTCCACGCCGTGGTCCTTGCAGGCGCGAACGGCCTTGCGGGTCAGGACGTCGACGACCGCCTCCTGGAAGGAGGCCGCGACGTCCGCGACCGGCACGTTCTCGCCGGCCGCGCGCTTGGCCTCGATCCAGCGGGCCACGGCCGTCTTCAGGCCGGAGAAGGAGAAGTCGTATATCGGGTCACGGGGACCGGTCAGGCCGCGCGGGAAGCGGATGGCGTCGGGGTCGCCCTCGCGCGCGTAGCGGTCGATGACCGGGCCACCGGGGAAGCCGAGGTTCAGCACCCGGGCGATCTTGTCGAAAGCCTCGCCCGCCGCGTCGTCGATCGTCGAGCCGAGCGGCCGGACGTCCGAGGTGATGTCGGGCGCCAGCAGAAGGGACGAGTGGCCGCCGCTCACCAGCAGGGCCATCGTGGGCTCGGGCAGGGCACCGTGCTCCAGCTGGTCCACGCAGATGTGCGAGGCGAGGTGGTTGACGCCGTAGAGGGGCTTGCCCAGCGCGTAGGCGTACGCCTTCGCCGCGGAGACGCCGACGAGCAGGGCGCCCGCGAGGCCGGGGCCGGCGGTGACCGCGATGCCGTCGAGGTCCTTCGCGCTCACGCCCGCTTCCTTCAGGGCGCGCTGGATGGTCGGGACCATCGCCTCAAGGTGGGCCCGGCTGGCGACCTCCGGAACCACGCCGCCGAAGCGGGCGTGCTCGTCGACGCTGGACGCGACCGCGTCGGCGAGCAGCGTGTGGCCGCGGACGATACCGACGCCGGTCTCGTCGCACGAGGTCTCGATGCCGAGGACGAGGGGTTCGTCAGTCTTGCGAGCCATGGGACATTCCTTGCACTGCGGACAGGGGATCGGAGAGACGCATCACGAGCGCGTCGATGTTGCCGGGCTGGTAGTAGCCGCGGCGCACGCCCACGGGCTCGAAGCCGAAGCGTTCGTAGAGGCGCTGGGCGCGGGTGTTGTCGACGCGCACCTCGAGCAGCACCTCACGGCACTCGAAGGCGTTCGCGGTGGTGAGGAGCTCGGTCAGCAGCCGGGCGCCGAGGCCCGTGCTCCAGTGCTCCCTAGCCACGGCGATGGTCTGCACGTCGCCGGTGCCGTCGACGGCGGCGAGGCCCGCGTAACCGACGACCCGGACCTCCCGGGCCTCGCCGACGACCTCGGCGACGACGTAGCGGCGGTTGGCGTTCGCCCCGCGCGCGTGGGCGAGCTCCGACCAGAAGAGGCCCTTGGACCACGCGTCGTGGGGGAACAGGGCGCGCTCCAGCTCCAGCACGGGCGCGATGTCCCACCAGCGCATCTCGCGGACGCGGACGGTGGCGGCTGCTGCGGCGGCGGCCGCTTCGGCTGGCCCTGTCACTGCGGGGTGACCACCTTGTAGTTGGCCGGCACCTGGGCGTCGGGGCGACGCAGGTACAGCGGCTGGTCCGGCAGGAACTCGCCGCCCGTGCGGAGCTTCTCGGCCGCCAGCGCCGCCAGCGCGGCCGCCGACTGGTGCTGCGGCAGCTCCTCGCGGACGTCCGAGAAGGCGTCCCGGTAGAGCACCGCGCCCGCGCCGACGGCGGTCAGGCCCGCCAGGCGCTCGGTGAGCTCGGCGGGGCGGTCCACGGCGGGCTCGGTGATCCGGGTCCGGGCGTCGGCGTAGCGCGCCCAGTACACCTCCTTGCGGCGGGCGTCCGTCGCCACGACGAACTCGCCCGTCAGCCCCTGCTGCCCGGCCGCGTACGCGATGCCGTCCAGCGTGCACAGGCCGTGGACGGGGACGGAGAGGGTGGCGGCGAAGGTGGCGGCGGTGACGATGCCGACGCGCAGACCGGTGTAGGGGCCGGGGCCCACGCCCACGACGATCCCGGTGACGGCGTCGAGCTTCGTACCCGCCTCGCGGAGTACCCGGTCGACGGCGGGCAGCAGCAGCTCCCCGTGCCGGCGGGCGTCCACCTGGGTCGACTCGGCGACGACGGACTCGCCGTCGTGGAGGGCGACGGTGACAGCGGGGGTGGCGGTATCCAGAGCGAGCAGCAGCACGTGACAAGCCTACGGCGCACCATGGGGCGGGCGGCGCGCGCATGGGCCCCGAGCCGGGGGCGCGGCGGGGGCGCGGGCGGGTGCTACGGTCAGCCGCATGGCCGTACGGACGGCCGTACGAAGCCGCGCAACGGCCGGTACGCACGGGCCGGGTACCCACGGGCCGGGACGGCGGCGCCGGGCCGGCGGCGGGACAGTGGCGACAGCACACAGCGACACAGCAAGCACAGCAACACAGCAGCACGCGGGACGAAAGGTGCGCAGCGTGGCACGTAGCAGCTCGGGGATCATCGTGGCCACGCTCACCGCGGCGGCCCTGGCCGCCGTCGGTTTCCTGGCCGTCCAGGCGGAGGCCGCCCCCGATCACCCCACCGCGCACGCCTCGGGCCGGGCCGCCGGCAAGGCGAAGGACGGGGAGCAGGGCAAGGACAAGGCCGCAGGCTCCGCCGGGCAGGAGCAGGGCAAGGCCCCGAACGCGGTACCGGAGGACTCCGGCACCGGCCTGCGCGTCGTCTACGGGCTCGCCCAGAAGCGGGTGTGGCTGGTCGGCTCGGACGGCAAGGCCACGCGGACGTTCGAGATCGCGCCCAGCACCGTGAACCCGCCGCCGGGCAGCTACGCGGTCACCTCGCGCACGCCCACGATCACCGGCTCGGACGGAACGCCCGTCGAGCACGTGGTGGTCTTCCACCGGGACGCCGCCGGGGTCGTCTTCGGCTTCAGCGCGGCCGTGGACGGTTCGTCGCCCAAGCCGGACCCGGCGAAGAAGACGGGCGCGATCCGCGAGCAGCCGGCCGACGGGCGGGCGATGTGGGAATTCGCGGTGAACAAGACGCCGGTCGTCGTCGTTCCGTAACTCGTTCGGTAGCTCTTTCAGGCGGCGTCGCGGGCGGTGTCGCGCGCGTCGTCACCCTCGTCGTCCGCCCGCGCGGGCTCCGGCGCCTTCGGGGGCGTGGAGACGGCGTCGGCGGCGGCACAGGACGCCAGGAGGTCGCGCACCGACAGGGGGCGCTCCTCGGCGGCGGGGGTGGGCTCGGGCTCGTGGGCCGACATGAATGCCTCCTGGGGCGGCTCGGGCCGGTCGGAGGCGCCACGGTCCACCTTCTACTTAGGTAGACCTAACCGACCCTCCTGCCCTCCATGTGACCACGCCCGGTGTCGCGCGCGCAACATCTTGCCGACGGCTTGTCGGAACGAGCGCCGTTCACCGCCCCAGCGGCGACAGATCCACGCCCGCCCAGCGGGCGCCGAGCCCGGTGACGGTCACGCTGCGTACGTCGTCGGCGTCGCCCTCGGCCGGGGCGTCCGCGCCCACCGCGCGCTCGATCACGACGCGCAGCCGGTCCTCGGACAGCTCCTCGACCTTGCCGTCGCCCCACTCCACGACGATCACCGACTCGGGCAGCGAGACGTCGAGGTCCAGGTCCTCCATCTCGTCCAGCCCGCCGGACAGCCGGTAGGCGTCGACGTGGACGAGGGCCGGGCCGTCGCCCAGCGGCGGGTGCACCCGGGCGATGACGAAGGTCGGGGACGTGACGGCACCGCGCACCCCGAGCCCCTCGCCCAGCCCCCGGGTCAGCGTCGTCTTGCCGGCGCCCAGCTCCCCGGAGAGCAGCACGAGATCACCGGGGCGCAGCAGCGCGGCGAGGCGGCGGCCCAACTCACGCATGTCTTCGGCGGACTTGACGGTGAGCTGCGCGGCGGCGGGGATCTCATGCAGGGTGCTCATATCCGCCGATGGTAACGCCCGCGTTGTGGGCAATCGTTCCGCAGGGCGGAACGGGTGGGCACAACGCCGGAACGACGGCGTCAGCCACCCCGCCGGACCCCGGTGCGGGGCGCGGGTCGCTATTCGGGTGCGGCCCGGTGGGCGTTGCCCACCCTCCCCCAGCTACCGCTGGGAGGTGCCCCCAGCCCTGCGGAACGCCTGCCCACAAGCTGCAGGACGTGTCCCGACACCAGGTCCGGAACCTCGAGCATCACCAGATGCCCCGCCCCCGGCACGATCACCAGCTCCGCGTCCGGCAGCGCCTCGCCGATGACCCGGCTGTGCTCACTCGGCGTGACCATGTCCTTCTCGCCCGCCAGGACCAGCACCGGCCGCCCCGCGAACTCCGCCAGCGCCGCCACCTTGTCGTGCTCGGCGAAGGCCGGGTAGAACTCGGCGACCACGTCCACCGGCGTCGCCTCGATCAGCCGCTCGGCGAACCGCGCCACCCCGGGGTCGACGTCCCGCGACCCGAACGAGTAGCGCTTGATGATCCCGCCGATGAGCTCGGCGACGGCTCGCCGCCCCTTCTCCACCAGCTCCGTCTGGGTCAGCATCAGCCTGAACGCGCCCGGCAGGACCGTCCGCCGCAGCAGGTTCATCCCCACCGGCGGCAGCCCGTACGTCACCTCGCCCATGAGGCCCGAGGACGTCCCGATGAACGCGGCACCGACCACGCGCTCGGCGATCAGCTCCGGGTAGTGGGCGGCCAGGGCCATCGTGGTCATGCCGCCCATCGAGTGCCCCACCAGCACCAGCGGCCCCTCGGGGGCGGCCGCGTCGACGACGGCCTTCAGATCGCGGCCGAGCAGGTCGATGCTGACCGGTTCGCGAGCCTCGCGCTGGCCCTTGCCGCGCGCGGAGCGGCCGTGGCTGCGCTGGTCCCAGAACACGGCGCGGACGCCCGCGGCGCGCAGCGCGGCGCGCTGGAAGTGCCAGGAATCCTGGCTCAGGCAGTAGCCGTGGCTGAAAACGACGGTGAGCGGCGGCTCCGGGCGGCGCCCGAAGAAGCCCTTTCCCTTACCGGGGGCCTCCGGCTCGTCCACCTCGTAGTGGAGCTCGGTGCCGTCCTCGGCGAGGGCCGTGCCCGCGGTGCCGCGCAGCGTCCCGTACGGACCGGCGGAGTCGAGGGCGAGCCGCGCCTTGCGGCGCATGCCGCGTCCGACGGTCAGCCGTTCCACGGCGACCCCGACCGCGGCTCCGGCGGCGACGACCCCGACGGCCGCGCCAGCGAACCCCGCGATGCCCGCCCCGCGTCGCCAGGCGGCGCCGTCCAGGGCCTCCACGGCCCCCGTCGCCACCGTGCCCGTACTGTCGCCGCCGCCCTCGCTCATGTCAGGCCCCCGTGTCTTCGACGTCCTTGTCCCCGACATAGACGCGCGGCACACGCGCGGAGATGCGCGTGACGACTTCATAGGCGATGGTTCCGGTCGCCCGCGCCCAGTCCTCGGCGGTCGGCTCGCCCCGGTCACCGGGGCCGAAAAGCACCGCTTCGTCGCCGGGAGCCGCGCTGTCGCCGCCCAGGTCGACCACGAACTGGTCCATCGCGACCCGCCCGGCCACCGTCCGCCACTTGCCGCCCACCAGCACCGGGCCGGTGCCGGAACCGGAGCGCGGGATGCCGTCCGCGTAGCCGACGGGGACGAGCGCGAGGGTCGTCTCACCGGGGGTCGTGTACAGGTGGCCGTACGAGACGCCGTGCCCGCCCGGCACCCGCTTCACCGAGGCCAGGGACGCGGAGAGCGTCATCACCGGCCGGATCCCCAGCTCCTCGGAGGTGCCCAGCTCGGGGCTCGGGGATATCCCGTACATCGCGACGCCGGTGCGCACGAGGTCGAAGTGGGTCTCGGGGAGGGTGAGGGTGGCCGGGGAGTTGGCGATGTGCCGGACCTCGGGGGCCAGGCCCTGGGCCTCCGCGTAGGCGATGGCGTCCTTGAAGACGGTCAGCTGGGCCCGGATGGAGGGGTGGCCCGGCTCGTCGGCGCAGGCGAAGTGCGACCAGATGCCGGTGACCTTGACGAGCCCGGCCGTCTCGGCGTCGCGCGCGGCGGCGACGAGCTTCTCCCAGTCACCGGGCTGGCAGCCGTTTCGGCCGAGACCGGTGTCGATCTTCAGCTGCACGCGGGCGACGCGGCCGGTCGCGCGGGCGGCGGCGGTGACCTCCTCCAGCGCCCACAGGCCGCTGACGGAGACGTCGATGTCGGCCTCCAGGGCCTCCCGCCACGGGTCGCCCGGCGTCCACAGCCAGCACATCAGCCGGCCGGTGTCACCGGCGGCGCGCAGGGCGAGCGCCTCGTGCGGGGTGGCCGTGCCGATCCACTCGGCTCCGGCCTGACGGGCTGCTCTGGCGCAGGGCACCGCGCCGTGGCCGTAGGCGTTCGCCTTGACGACGGCCATCAGCTGCGCCCGGGGGGCGCGGGCGCGCAGAGCGCGTACGTTGGCCCGCAGGGCGGCCAGGTCGACCACGGCTCGGGCGCGCATCGGTGTCTCACTCATCGCAGCCAGTCTCTCAGGCCGAGGCCTGGGGGCGGGCCGCACCTCCGCCGGTTGTGGGCAATCGTTCCGCTGGGCTGGGGGCACCTCCCAGCGGTAGCTGGGGGAGGGTGGGCACAACCGGACCACCGGCCCGCAGCCGAACAGGGCACCCCCGCTACCGGACCAGTCGTACTGTCGCGCACCCGCCCCGTGCGGCAGGCTGGCCCCTATGAGGACCGCCTACAACGTAGAGACCGTACGGGCCGCCGAGCGCGCCCTCATGGCAACGCTCCCGGAAGGCACGCTCATGCAGCGCGCGGCCGCGGGCCTGGCGGCCGCCTGCGCCGACCTCCTGGGCCGCCGCGTCTACGGCGCCCGCGTCGCCCTCCTCGTCGGCAGCGGCGACAACGGCGGCGACGCCCTCTACGCCGGCGCCCGCCTGGCCCGCCGCGGCGCGGGCGTGACGGCCGTACTGCTCACCCCGGACCGCGCCCACCCCGGCGGCCTGCGCGCGCTCCGCGGCGCGGGCGGCCGCGCGGTCACGGCCGGCGAAGGCGTAGGGGCCGTCCGCCGCGCCGACCTCGTCGTCGACGGCATCGTCGGCATCGGCGGCAAGGGCGCCCCGCGCGAGCCCGCTCAGGAGCTCGTCGCGGCGGCCGAGGGCGCCCTGATCGTCGCCGTGGACCTCCCCAGCGGTGTCGACGCCGACACCGGCGAGGCCCCGGGCGCGGCGGTGCGCGCCGACGCCACCGTCACCTTCGGCACGTACAAGCCGGGCCTGCTCGTCGACCCCGCCCGCGAGCACGCGGGCGCGCTGCGCCTGGTCGACATCGGCCTCGGCCCGTGGCTGCCGTCCGAACCGGACGTCGAGGCCCTCCAGCACGCGGACGTGGCCGATCTGCTCCCGCGTCCCAGCGCGGAGAGCGACAAATACCGGCGCGGCGTGGTGGGAATCGTGGCCGGATCGGCCCGCTATCCGGGCGCGGCCGTCCTCGCCGTGGCGGGCGCGCTCAGCGGCGGCGCGGGCGCCGTGCGCTACGCGGGCCCGGCCACCGACGCCGTGATCGCCCGCTTCCCGGAGACGCTGGTGACGGCGGGCCCCCCGGCGGAGGCCGGCCGCGTGCAGGCCTGGGTGATCGGCCCGGGCCTCGGGGACGGCTCCGAGGCGCGCCAGGCCCTGGTGGACGTCCTGTCCTCCGACGTCCCCGTACTCGTCGACGCCGACGGCCTGCGCCTGCTGGACCCCCAGGCCGTACGGGCGCGGCGGGCCGAGACCCTCCTGACCCCGCACGCGGGAGAGGCCGCCGCGCTGCTCGGCCTCTCCCGCGAGGAGGTCGAGGCGTCCCGCCTGTCCGCCGTCCGGGCGCTGGCGGACCGCTTCGGCGCGACGGCCCTGCTCAAGGGCTCCACCACGCTCGTCGCCGACGGCACCCGAGCGATCCGCGTCAACCCGACGGGCACCCCGTGGCTGGCCACCGCCGGCAGCGGCGACGTCCTGGCCGGCCTGACCGGCTCCCTGCTCGCGGCGGGCATGAACGCCCGCGACGCGGCCTCGGTGGGCGCGTACCTCCACGGCCTCGCGGCGCGCGCGCTCGGAAGCGCGCCGATCACGTCGCTGGGCGTGGCGGAGGAGCTGCGGCGGGTGTGGCTGGACGTCAGCCGCTGAGAGGTGCTTACTACGCGTCGTACGCCCGCAACGCGGCGATCAGCCACTTCACGCCGGGGCCCATGGCCGGCTCGGGCCAGCCGTTGATCGCGGAGACGAGCTGCCAGTACCGCTCGTAGCCCGACTCGTCACCGATCTCCAGCCGCTCCAGCAGCCAGGCCCGGAACGCGGGCCCGTCCGCCCGGCCGGCCAGCTCCGCGTAGGCGCGCGTCAGCTCGTCGACGACCGGCCGCGCGGCGGGCGAGCCCGGCTCGGTCCCGGCCTCCCGGGCCGCCGCCGTACGCACCCGGACCAGCTCGGCGAGCTGCCACCCCGCGTGCGGGTCGAGTTCCCCGGCCTCGTCCCGGGCCCGCACCTGGTCGGCCGCCGCCCTGCGCATGGCGGCGCGGAAACCGTCGTCCTGGACGAGCCCGGCCAGCTCGATCCAGGCGTCGACCTGCGCGGGCGTGGGGTCGTCCGGCAGCATCGGCATCGCGTCGCGCAGCATGGCCAGGAAGTCGGGGCCGACGTCGACGCCCTCGAAGGCGTTGTCGATGAAGTCGTCGATCAGACGGCGGCGTTCAAGCTCCGACAGTTGTGCGAGTTTGTGCATGGTCTCCAGCTCCTCGGGTGTCGACCCGCGTACGGCCACGGCTCGCAGCACGGCCCGGTGCAGCCGCAGGGTGCGGATCTGCCGCTCCAGGGCGTCGGCGTGCACGGCGGCTATCTGCGCCACGGAGACCTCCCGCCCCAGCACGCGCTGGACGGCGGAGAGCCCGACGCCGAGTTCGCGCAGCGTGCGGACGAGGCCGAGCCGGGCCAGGGCATCCGGTCCGTAGAGCCGGTAGCCGGCGGGTGTGCGGTCGGTCGGCGGCACGACCCCTGTGTCGGACCAGAACCGGATGGTCTTGACCGTCAGGCCGGTCAGCCGGGCCAGTTCCCCGATGGAGTAGCGGGTGGTGTCGTCGTCCATGCCCGCCACCTTGGTGTCTCCCGTCGCGGGAGAGTCAACTCGGACATCCTGGAACCCGGGGCGGGGGTCCCGGCGTCCACGCCGAAAACAGTCGATCACGGACGTCGTCCACGGATGTCGTCACAAGGAGGCCCCATGGCCGCCATGGCCGCGCGCTACCTCTACCTCGTCCGGCACGGCGAGGCGCTACCGGACGAGAGCGGACTGACCGAGGCGGGCCGCCGCCAGGCGGAACACCTCGGCGAGCGCCTCCGCGCCGCCCCGCTCTCCGTGATCCACCACAGCCCCCTGCCCCGCGCCCGGCAGACGGCCGAACTGATCGCCGGGCGGCTCGACGGCGTCCCGCTGCGGAGCGCGGAGACGGCGGGCGACTACTTCCCGTACGTGCCGCGCCGGGACGAACTGCCGCCCGCGTTCGCCGACACGCTGCTCAGCCGCTTCGCGGGCCACCCGGACGAGGAACTGCGGCGGGGCCCGGCCCTGGCCCGCGAGGCGCTGGCGGAGTTCACGGGTCCGGTGGAGGGCGCCGAGCCGCGCCACGAACTCGTGGTCACCCACAACTTCCTCGTGGCGTGGCTGGTGCGCGCCGCGCACGACGCCCCGGCCTGGCGCTGGATGGGCATGAACCAGGGCAACGCGTCACTGACGGTCATCCGCTACGCCCCGGACCGTCCGGCGTCGGTACTGATCCACAACGACATGGGCCATCTGCCGGAGGAGCTGCGCTGGACGGGATTCCCGCCGGAGCTGCGGGTGTGAGGGCGGACACCCTTGACCTCAAGCCGACTTGAGGTACCAAGATCGCAGCACGAGCACGGGGGAGCCCGGTCCGGACGCGCCACGGGGGTGCGGGCCCGGGCCGGGCTCACAAGGCAGCGCTCGCCTTAAGCCCGCACTGCCGCCGGACGCGGATTTCCGCTGCCTACAGCAGCGGAGACAGGCAGGGGCACGTCCTGCCGCAACTCGAACCACACCTGCTTGCCGACGGGCCTGAGCTCGTCCCACACCCACCTCACCCCGGACGCGTGCGCCAGCCGGCGCAGCAGCGCGAGCCCGGAGGCATCGCCCACGCAGGGCGGCCGGGGCCACGGGGGCCGTCCGGGATCGTCGTCCCGCACGGCCACGAGCACGCGCTCGGGGTCGACGGTCACCTGCACGGCGAGCTCGGGCACGCGCGCGTGCCGCACGACGTTGGCGACGGGGGCGGAGAGCAGATACGTCCCGCCGAGCCCGCTCATCGCCCCACCGCCCCGAGGCCGGCGGAACGGACTCTCCCCCAACTGGCCTGTCGGCGATTAGTGTTGCGCATCGTCGGCGCTCCTCTACAGCGTTGGCCACGCCCCCGGACCGGTCGCACGGTCGCGGGGGTCCTCTGACCCCTGACAGCCTGCCGACGCCACAGGGCCGGAACTATCAGACGTCATTGACAGCGTCGGCCAGCGCCTCGCCGTAGGTCACCTCCCCAACCACGCCGCGTAGTTACTGAAGGTGTCCGGCATGCGCCGCCTCGCCGACTCCAGCCCGGCGAAGGTCTCCCGGACGATCGGGTGGTAACGCGTCTGCTGCGGCGCAACCCTGCGGGCCAGCTGCAGGTTCTTCCCGGTGTGGTCGTCACTGTGCGGGGGCATAGAGAGCTCCGTTCTGACACGACACAGGCACGGTATCGCCGCCCACTGGCACGGCAATGGCGAACGTTCGTGGCTGGACGGACGATTGGGCCGCCCAGGCGGCCGTCAACCCGCTTCCGCCGCGTCCGACGCTCCCTGCCGGAACGCGTGGCACGCCCTGCTACCACGTGCTAGCTTCCGCGTATGGCGAAGACGCAGGTCAACCTCAGACTGGAAGAGTCCACCGCCGAGATGGCCAAGCAGGCCGCCGAGACACGGCACATCCCGGTGAACGAGTACGTCGAGCAGCTGATCCGGGCGGACAACGAAGAGCTCCGTGAGAAATTCCTCGCCGGCGTCCAGGAGGTCCTGGACGGCTACGGCGACCTCATCGACGAGATCGAGGCAGCCGCTGCGTGACCGTGCACGTCGACCTGTCATGGCTCCTTGACGCCGCCCGCCTCAACGGCAAGGAAGACCCGGCACCCGAGGACTACGGCGTGCCGATCGCGGCCATCGAGCGGCATCGGGCCGTGCTCGCAGGCCAGGACGTCTATAACGGCGCCTACGCACGAGCCGCCGCCTTGGCGCACACGCTGGGTCGGCTGCCCTGGCTGGAGCGTTCGAACCTGCGTGTGGCCATCGGCGTGGCTCAGGGCTACCTGGGAGCGTCCGGAATCGAGCTGAAGCTCACCCAGCAGAAGGTCACGGCCCTGGCGAGCGAACTCAAGAAGCCGGAATCCACCGCCGCGACCGTAGCGGCCGTCCTGCGCACCTGGAACGACTGACCTCGGCCCCTGCCCCGAGCGGAAGCGGTGAGCGGCCCACCCAGGGCCGCTCACCCCGCCAACCGCACCCGCCACGGGCACCCGCATCCGGCCGCGCAGCGAGCTTCACTGCTCCGCGATCACCACCGCCGAGGCCACCCCCGCGTCGTGGCTCAGCGAGATGTGCCAGCTTCGCACCCCCAGCGCCTCCGCCCGCGCCGCGACCGTCCCTGTGACGACAAGAGCAGGCCGGCCGCTCGACTCCGTGACGATCTCGGCGTCGGTCCAAAGGAGCCCCGGCGGTGCCCCCAGGGCCTTGGCCAAAGCCTCCTTCGCGGCGAAGCGGGCGGCCAGCGAGGCGATGCCGCGTCGTTCGCCGCTCGGCAGGTACAGCTCGCGTTCCACGAACAGACGGTCCGCCATTCCGGGCGTCCGCTGGAGCGCGGCGTCGAAGCGGTCGATCTCCGCGACGTCGATCCCGACTCCCACGATCATTCGACGGTCACCGACTTCGCGAGGTTGCGCGGCTGGTCGACCTCGTTGCCGCGGGCCGTGGCGAGCTCGCAGGCGAAGACCTGGAGAGGGACGGTCGCGACGAGCGGCTGGAGCAGCACCGGCGTGGCCGGGATCTCGATCAGGTGGTCCGCGTAGGGGCGCACGGCCTCGTCGCCGCGCTCGGCGATGACGATCGTGCGGGCGCCCCGGGCCCGGATCTCCTGGATATTGGAGACGATCTTGTCGTGGAGGACGGACCGGCCGCGCGGCGAGGGGACGACCACGACGACCGGGACGTCCCGCTCGATCAGCGCGATCGGGCCGTGCTTGAGCTCGCCCGCCGCGAAGCCCTCGGCGTGCATGTAGGCGAGCTCCTTGAGCTTGAGCGCGCCTTCCAGCGCGACGGGGTAGCCCACGTGGCGGCCGAGGAAGAGGACCGTGTTCTTGTCGGCGAGGGAGCGGGCCAGCTCACGGACCGGCTCCATCGTCTCCAGGACCTCCTCCACCTCCCCCGCGATCTCCGACAGGTCGCGGATCACGGAGAGGATCTCGTCGCCCCACTTGGTGCCCCGGACCTGGCCCAAATACAGCGCTACGAGATAACAGGCCACCAGCTGCGTCAGGAAGGCCTTCGTCGACGCGACGGCCACCTCCGGCCCCGCGTGGGTGTACAGGACCGCGTCCGACTCCCTCGGGATCGTCGAGCCGTTGGTGTTGCAGATGGCGAGCACCTTCGCGCCCTGCTCGCGCGCGTGCCGCAGGGCCATCAGCGTGTCCATCGTCTCGCCGGACTGGCTGATGGCGACGACGAGCGTGCGCGGGTCGAGGATCGGGTCGCGGTAGCGGAACTCGCTGGCCAGCTCCGTCTCGCAGGGGATGCGGGTCCAGTGCTCGATGGCGTACTTGGCGATGAGCCCCGCGTGGTACGCCGTGCCGCACGCGACGATGACGACCTTGTCGACCTCCCGCAGCACGGAGGCGGGGATGCGGACCTCGTCCAGCGTCAGCGAGCCCGCCGCGTCGATGCGGCCCAGCAGCGTGTCGGCGACGGCCTTCGGCTGCTCGGCGATCTCCTTGAGCATGAAGTAGTCGTAGCCGCCCTTCTCGGCGGCCGAGGCGTCCCAGTCGACATGGTAGGCGCGGGTCTGCTCGTCGGCGGGGGCGCCGTCGAAGTCGGTGACGACGACGCCGTCGCGGCGCAGCTCGACGACCTGGTCCTGGCCGAGCTCGATGGCGTCCCGGGTGTGGGCGATGAAGGCGGAGACGTCGGAGGCGAGGAAGTTCTCGCCGTCGCCGACGCCCACCACGAGCGGGGAGTTGCGCCGGGCGCCCACCACCAGGTCCGGGTCGTCGGCGTGGACGGCGACGAGCGTGAAGGCGCCCTCCAGCCGGCGGCAGACCTGGCGCATGGACTCGGCCAGGTCGCCGCAGGAGGAGAAGGCCTCCGCCAGCAGGTGGGCGACGACCTCGGTGTCCGTCTCGGAGGCGAGGTCGTGGCCGCGCTCGGCCAGTTCGGCCCGGAGCTCCGCGAAGTTCTCGATGATGCCGTTGTGGACGACGGCGACGCGGCCCGCGTTGTCCAGGTGCGGGTGGGCGTTGGCGTCGGTGGGGCCGCCGTGGGTGGCCCAGCGCGTGTGGCCGATCCCGGTCGAGCCGGAGGGGAGGGGGCGGTCGGCCAGCTCCTTCTCCAGGTTCGCGAGCTTGCCCGCCTTCTTCGCCGAGGCCAGCCCGCCGTCGGCCAGGACCGCCACCCCGGCCGAGTCATAGCCGCGGTACTCCAGCCGCCGCAGCCCCGCCAATACGACATCGAGGGCGCACTGCCCTCCCACATAGCCAACGATTCCGCACATGGACGGAAGCGTACGGCCCCGGTGTCAGCCCCCGTGGGTCAACGCCCGCGCTCGATCCGGTCGATGGCGTCCTGGACCAGCTCCAGATACTCGACCTCCTCGCAGCGCGGTTTGCTGCCGAGAACGTACCGGTCGAGGCAGTCGTCGAGGTCCTGGCCGAGGTCCTCGTCCGGCAGCTGGGCGGTCAGATCGCCGCGCACCCGGTCGGCGAAGGCGTCGCGCGGGGCCACGGCCCCGGCGGTGGGCGCGCCGACGGGCGCGTGGACGACACGGCGGGGCCGTACGACACGTCGCACGCCCCTCCTGGCACGGCGGAGCACGAGCTGGAGAACGAACAACGGAACCCCTCGCGTGGGGAGAGGGACAGGGGGCTGGACGCTATTCCTGACTCGCGAGTAAGTACAGACCCCAGCGCGAACTTCACCCACTGGCACCACACCGTCCCCGTCCGCCACGAGGGCCACACCGCTTGGAGCACGGCCGGAGCACCGTCGGAGCACGCTCGGAACGCGCTCGGAACGCGCTCGCGGCAGGATCGGAGCCCGCTGGTGGCACCGCCACGCTCCGCCGTGGAACCGCCACCCGAAGGTGATCACTCCGCCGACGGCGCGCACAATGGGCCCGTGCCCACCACGACCGACCAGCCGCGGCACCGACGCCGCGCGGACTCCTCCCCCTTCGTCGACCTCACCCGTACGGAGTGGAGCGCGCTGCGCGAGAACACCCCGCTGCCGCTGACCGCCGAGGAGGTCGAGCGGTTGCGCGGCCTGGGCGACGTCATCGACCTGGACGAGGTCCGGGACATCTACCTGCCGCTCTCCCGCCTGCTCAACCTCTACGTGGGCGCCACGGGCAGCCTGCGCGGCGCCCTCAACACCTTCCTGGGCGAGAAGGGGGCGCAGCGCGGCACGCCGTTCGTCATAGGCGTGGCGGGCAGCGTGGCGGTCGGCAAGTCGACCACGGCCCGGCTGCTGCGCGAGCTGCTGGCCCGCTGGCCCGAGCACCCGCGCGTGGAGCTCGTCACGACGGACGGCTTCCTGCTGCCCAACGCCGAGCTCCAGCGGCTGGGCCTGATGTCGCGGAAAGGTTTCCCCGAGTCCTACGACCGCCGGGCGCTGACCCGCTTCGTCGCGGATGTGAAGGCCGGGAAGGACGAGGTGTCGGCGCCCGTCTACTCCCATCTGATCTACGACATCGTGCCGGACGAGCGGCTGACCGTGCACCGCCCGGACATCCTGATCATCGAGGGTCTCAACGTCCTCCAGCCGGCGCGCCCCGGCGAGGACGGCCGCACGAGGGTGAGCCTGGCCGACTTCTTCGACTTCAGCGTCTATGTGGACGCGCGCGCGGAGGACATCGAGCGCTGGTACTACGACCGCTTCAAGAAGCTGCGCGCCACGGCCTTCCACGACCCCGACTCCTACTTCCGCCGGTACACCCAGGTGTCGGAGGAGGAGGCGCTGGACTACGCGCGGCGCAACTGGCGGACGATCAACAAGCCGAACCTGCTGGAGAACGTGGCGCCGACGCGGGGGCGGGCGAACCTGATCCTGCGCAAGGGCGTGGACCACAAGGTGCAGCGGCTGTCGCTGCGGAAGCTCTGACGCGAACGCCGGAGGGGGCCGACAGAAGTCGGCCCCCTCCGGCGTTCGCGAAGGCCCGGCCGGCTAGCCCAGCGTCGTCTTGACGACGTCGGCCAGGTGCTCGGCCACCTTCCGCGCCTGCTCGTGGTCCGCGGCCTCGACCATGACGCGCACCAGCGGCTCCGTGCCGGACGAGCGCAGCAGCACCCGGCCCGTCGTGCCCAGCTCACGCTCGGCGGCGTTGACGGCGGCCGCCAGCTCCTGCGAGGTGCCCACGCGGGACTTGTCGACGTTCCGCACGTTGATGAGGACCTGCGGCAGGCGCTCCATGACGCCGGCGAGGTCGGCCAGCGAGCGGCCGGTGGCGGCCACGCGCGCGGCCAGCATCAGGCCGGTGAGGGTGCCGTCGCCCGTCGTGGCGTGGTCCAGGACGATGACGTGACCGGACTGCTCACCGCCGAGGGCGAAGCCGTTGGCCTTCATCTCCTCCAGGACGTAGCGGTCGCCGACGGCGGTCTGGACGAGCTGGACGCCCTCCCGCTCCATGGCGAGCTTGAAGCCCAGGTTGGACATGACGGTGGCGACGACGGTGTTCTTGCGCAGCGAGTCCGCCTCGCGCATCGCCAGGGCCAGGACGGCGAGGATCTGGTCGCCGTCGACCTCGTTGCCCTTGTGGTCCACGGCCAGGCAGCGGTCGGCGTCGCCGTCGTGGGCGACGCCCAGGGCGGCGCCGTGCTCGACGACGGCGGCGCGCAGCTTGTCCAGGTGGGTGGAGCCGCACTCGTGGTTGATGTTGAGGCCGTCGGGCTCGGTGCCGATGGTGACGACCTCGGCGCCGGCGCGCGAGAACGCCTCGGGGGAGACCCGGGAGGCCGCGCCGTGGGCACCGTCGATGACGACCTTGAGGCCGTCGAGGCGGTTGGGGAGGACGCCGATGAGGTGGGCGACGTAGTTGTCGAAGCCCTGGTCGTAGTCCTTGACGCGGCCGACGCCGGCGCCGGTGGGCCGGTCCCAGGGCTCGCCGGAGGCATGGGCGCGGTAGGTCCGCTCGATGCGGTCCTCGAGCTCGTCGGCGAGCTTGTGGCCGCCGCGGGCGAAGAACTTGATGCCGTTGTCGGGCATCGCGTTGTGGCTCGCGGAGAGCATCACACCGAGGTCGGCGCCGAGGGCGCCGGTCAGGTAGGCGACGGCCGGCGTGGGCAGCACGCCCACCCGGAGCACGTCGACGCCCGCGCTGGCGAGACCGGCCACCACGGCGGCCTCCAGGAACTCCCCGGACGCCCGCGGATCACGGCCGACCACCGCCACCGGGCGATGCCCCTCGAACGTGCCCGCCTCGGCGAGCACATGCGCCGCCGCCACCGACAGACCGAGCGCGAGCTCGGCCGTCAGATCCGCGTTGGCGACGCCGCGCACACCGTCCGTACCGAAGAGTCGTCCCACTGGTGTCCTCCGAAAAACGCGGGAGTGCGGGGCCCGGTACGAGCCCCCTTGCTTGAGGTGTCGAGTCCTGGACCGGGGCGGCGCCTCCAGTCATCAGATATACGCCGCATCCGGCGTATTTACGCCTACGGCGCCCGCATGGCGCCAACGCCGTATTTCGCCCCGGGCCGACAATGGCCGAACGCCCCGGCGGCACGGAACCGTGTCGCCGGGGCGTTCGAGCAATGCAGCGAAGCCGCTGTTTAGCGCTTGCTGTACTGCGGAGCCTTGCGGGCCTTCTTGAGACCGGCCTTCTTGCGCTCGACCGCACGGTCGTCGCGCTTCAGGAAGCCGGCCTTCTTCAGCGGGCCGCGGTTGTTGTCAACGTCGGCCTCGTTCAGCGCGCGGGCCACGCCGAGGCGCAGGGCACCGGCCTGACCGGAGACGCCGCCACCCGCGATGCGGGCGATGACGTCGTAGCGACCGTCGAGCTCGAGCACCTTGAAGGGCTCGTTGACTTCCTGCTGGTGCACCTTGTTGGGGAAGTAGTCCTCAAGGGTGCGACCGTTGATCTTCCACTTGCCGGTGCCCGGAACGATCCGGACGCGGGCGATGGCGTTCTTGCGACGGCCCAGGCCGGCGGCCGGCTGCGGGTCGCCGAAGCGGGACGCGAGGGACTCGGAGGTGTACTCCGACTCAACGACCTCGGTCTCGGTGGTGTACTCCTCGACGCCCTCGACCGGCATCTCGGCGGTGGTCTCAGCCACTGGTTCTCCTCAGACTTTCTGGTTCGGCGGTGGCCGGGACTTAGCCCTGCTTGACCTGGGCGATCTCGAACGGAACCGGCTGCTGGGCGGCGTGCGGGTGCACGGAGCCCGAGTAGACCTTCAGCTTCGAGAGCATCTGACGGCCGAGGGAGTTCTTGGGCAGCATGCCCTTGATCGCCTTCTCGACGGCCTTCTCGGGGTTCTTGTCGAGCAGCTCGTCGTAACGGACGGAGCGCAGACCACCCGGGAAGCCAGAGTGGCGGTACGCCATCTTCTGGGTCTTCTTGTTGCCGGACAGGTGCACCTTGTCGGCGTTGATGATGACGACGAAGTCACCCATGTCCATGTGCGGGGCGTACACAGGCTTGTGCTTGCCGCGCAGCAGGGAGGCAGCCTGAGAGGCCAGACGGCCCAGGACGACGTCCTGCGCGTCGATGATGTGCCACTGGCGCTGGACATCGCCGGGCTTGGGGCTGAACGTACGCACGGTCGTAGCCTTCGCTTCTTCAGTGAGTGGGTCCTGACACAGCCCACCAGAGAGATCACACAGCGCAGGCCGCACAACGGGGACGCAACCCGTGTGCAGGCCGCTGGCGATCAGCCCGGCGGACCAGCGTAAGGGCCCTTCGCGTGAGAACGACCAAGCCAATACGCATAACGAACTCGTAGAGTACCGGGACCCGACCGTTGGGGTCAAAACACATGGTCCCACCGGTGCCCCGGCCCGGCCATCGGGCTAGCGCGCCCGGGCCACCCGCGCCTCGTCCCACACCGGCTCCGACACCTCCCGCAGCCGCCCGTCCGATCCGAACACCACGCTGCATTCTCCCGGGGGCAACCCCCGGACCCCCGGCCGACCGCAGCGCCGCCCTCCCAGCCGACGCCGGACGGCGTCACCGCGCCCGGGCCACCCGCGCCTCGTCCCACACCGGCTCCGGCACCTCCCGCAGCCGCCCGTCCGCCCCGAAGACGACGAAGCGATCGAACGCGCGAGCGAACCAGCGGTCGTGGGTGACGGCCAGGACCGTCCCCTCATAGGCCTCCAGCCCCGCCTGGAGGGCCTCCGCGCTCTCCAGGTCCAGGTTGTCCGTCGGCTCGTCCAGGAGCAGCGCCGTGGTGCCGGAGAGCTCCAGGAGCAGGATCTGGAAGCGGGCCTGCTGGCCGCCGGAGAGCTTCTCGAAGGCCTGGTCGCCCTGCTTCTCCAGCTCGTACCGGCGCAGCACCGACATCGCGCCGCCCCGGTCCTTGGCGTGCTCCGTCCACAGGATGTCGACGAGCGTGCGGCCCATGAGCTCGGGGTGGGCGTGGGTCTGGGCGAAGTGCCCGGGCACGACACGGGCGCCCAGCTTCCAGGTGCCCGTGTGCGCCACGTCCTCCCCCGCGAGGAGCCGAAGGAAGTGGGACTTCCCCGAGCCGTTGCTGCCCAGCACCGCGACCCGCTCGCCGTAGAAGACCTCCAGGTCGAACGGGTTCATCAGGCCGGTCAGCTCCAGCCCCGCGCAGGTCACGGCACGTACGCCCGTACGCCCGCCGCGCAGCCGCATCCGGATGTCCTGCTCGCGCGGGGGCTCCGGCGGCGGGCCCGCCTCCTCGAACTTCCGCAGCCGGGTCTGGGCGGCGGCGTAGCGGGAGGCCATGTCGTGGCTGACGGCCGCGGCCTGCCGGAGCGTGATCACCAGCTTCTTCAGCTGGGCGTGCTTCTCGTCCCACCGCTTGCGCAGCTCCTCGAAGCGCGCGAAGCGGTCCTTGCGGGCCTGGTGGTATGTGCCGAAGCCGCCGCCGTGCACCCAGACGTCGCTGCCGGCCGGGCCCGGCTCGACGCTGATGATCTTCTCGGCGGCGCGGGCCAGCAGCTCACGGTCGTGGGAGACGAAGAGGACCGTCTTCTTGGTCTCGCGCAGCCGCTCCTCCAGCCAGCGCTTGCCGGGGACGTCCAGATAGTTGTCCGGCTCGTCCAGCAGCAGGACCTCGTCCGTGCCGCGCAGCAGGGCCTCCAGGACGAGCCGCTTCTGCTCGCCGCCGGAGAGGGTGCGCACCTGGCGCCACTGGGCCTTCTCGTAGGGGACGCCGAGGGCGGCCATGGTGCACATGTCCCACGTGGTCTCGGCCTCGTAGCCCCGGGCCTCGGCCCAGTCGCTGAGCGCCTGGGCGTAGGCCATCTGAGCGGCCTCGTCGTCCCGCTCCATGATCGCGACCTCGGCCTCGTCGACCGCCCGCGCGGCCTGCCGGATGCCGGGCTGGGCGACGGAGACCAGCAGGTCACGGACCGTACGGTCGTCCCGGACGGAGCCCACGAACTGCGGCATCACGCCCAGGCCGCCGGAGACGGTGACCGAGCCGCCGTGCGGCTTGAGCTCGCCGGAGATCATCCGCAGCAGGGTGGTCTTGCCGGCGCCGTTGGCCCCCACGAGGGCCACCGCGGCCCCTTCCCCCACCCGGAAGGACACGTCGTCGAGCAACCGCCTCCCGTCGGGGAGGTCGTACTCAAGATGTGCCGCTTCCACATGTCCCATGAGGGCGATTCTCGCCGCTCCCGAGGCGGCGACCAACCGGTTTACGATGCACGCCATGAGCTTTGGGCAGGGTGGGCCGTACGGGGCCCAGGGGGATTCCGGGCCGCACACCACGCCGTGGGGGGCGCCGCCGCCCCAGCAGCCCGGGCAACCTGGGCAGCCGCAGCCCGGGCAGTTCGGACCACCTCCCGGGCAACCGGCTCAGGCGGCCCCCCTCCCGCCGCAGCAGCCCGCCGCGCACCCGGGCGCCCAGCCACCCCAGGCCCCGCCCCTGCCGCACCCGGGCGTCCTGCCGCAGCCCTGGGATCGGCCGCAGGCCGGCGGCACGCCCGACTGGGCCGCGCTGGCCGACACCGCCGACCGGAACCGCCGCCGCAAGTGGCTGCTGATCGGCGGCGGCGCGCTGGCCACCGCCGCGGTCGCCGCGATCGTCGCCACGGCCGTGGTGCTGTCCGACAAGGGCGACAAGAACCTCCCCGCCGCCGAGAAGCTGCCCAGCGCCTCGGCCGGCACCCCCGAGCCGACGTTCTCCAAGGCCGTGACCCCGCCGCCCAACCCGCGCGAGTTCATATCCAGCCAGGAGAAGGACACTGCCCCGCTCACCGTCAAGACGCTCTTCCCGCACTCCAAGCCGTCGCTGGACAAGCGCGTCTACAAGCGGGCCGCCCAGGACACCGCCACCGACTGCGCCTCCGTCGCCCAGGGCGGACTGGGCCAGGTCCTCGCCGACAACGGCTGCCGCCAGGTGCTGCGCTCCACCTACGTACGGGACGGGGTCGCCGTCACCGTCGGCGTCGCCGTCTTCGACACCAAGGCCGCCGCCGACAAGGCCAAGGAGCAGTCCACCGGCAACATCGCCCCCCTCACCGGGGACGACGCGGCGTCCTTCTGCCAGGGCACCGCCTGCCGGCTGAGCGCCAACGCCGAGGGCCGCTACGCGTACTTCACCATCGCCGGGTTCACCAACGGCTCCGCCGTCACACCCGACGACACCAAGGCCCTCCAGGCCGGGCGGGACGTCGCGGGCTACACCTTCCGCCGCATCATGGCCCGCGCCAACGCGCAGGCGGCCGCGGCGGCCTCGCCCAAGCCGTCCGGGAAGCCCTCGGCCAAACCGTCGGACTCGGCCAAGAACAAGGCCTGACCCCGAGGGCGGGAGTCCGGGCCACCGCTCCTCACTCCTGAATCTCCCCGTCCCCCTCCTCGGCGCCCTCGCCACCCTCCCCCGGGTCGCCGTCGGCGGGCGGCGCGGTGGGCGGGCGTTCCGCCCGCAGCAGCCGCTCGACCTTCGCGACCTGCGCCGCGACGAGCGCCGGCGGGATCTCCACCGCCCCGGGGTCGGACAGGTGCGTGGCGAAGAACATCGACAGCGTGGATCCGCTGCGCACCACCGTCACCAGAGTCGGAGCCCCCTCCGCCGCGTTGACCATGCGGTACGCCAGCGCCTCTGCCCCCAGCCGGGGCGCGGGCAGCACCGTCACCGCCTCGAACCGCTGGGGCTGCCCCTCCCCCGTGCGCATCGCGAAGCCCCCCGCGCAGTCGGACACCGCCCGGCGCAGCTCCCGGAGCGTGACGAGCGCCCCGTCGTCCGCGTAGGCGGACACCCGGACCGTCCCCAGCAGGCCCTGGAAGCCGTGCTCCCGCGAGGACTTGGAGAACGTCCGTACGAGCGAAGCGACGGGCGCGGGCTCCTGCCGGGGGCCCAGGGCCAGCACCAGCGGCCGGCAGGCGGGCCGGCCCGTGCTCGGCAGCCCGTGCCCGGCGCTGCCCTCGGAGGCCCGTTCGAGGACGAAGCCGGGCACCTCACGGGCATCCAGCGCCACGTGCTTGAGCTGATCGGCGCTGAACACCTGGACGACCGACGGCCCTTCGGCGCCCCCGGCCTCGTCCTTGCCCTCGCCGGGCCTGCCCCCGCCGACACCGGCGCAGCCGGTCAGCAACAGGAGGGCCGTCAACACCCCTACGGGGGAAGCCGTCAGGCCCCGTTTACCCTTCACCCTCATCAGGTCCACCCTCATGACGTCCGCCCTGCCCTCCAGTTCGCGGCGCTCGCCGAGCGGCGCCCCTCATGGCTTCTTGCGACGTGACCCAGGCCACAATGTAGGCTGCGCAGGCATCGGAAGCCCCTCCCTACGGTCCCACCGGCGGTTCGAGCCGCGCGGAGCCCCGGCCGGTCGGGCCGAACACCCAAGGGCGCTATGAAGATCTCTTTCCTTTTGCAGAACGCCTATGGCATCGGCGGAACCATCCGCTCCACTTTCAATGTGGCGGGCGCCCTCGCCGCCCGGCACGACGTCGAGATCGTGTCCGTCATCCGCAGCGGCGAGAAGCCCCGGCTGACCCTCCAACCCGGCGTACGGCTCATCAACCTCATCGACCAGCGCGCCGACAAGGGCGCCGACCTCGACGACGCCCTCCTCGGCCAGGACAGCCAGTACATCCCGCCCGTCGAGGCCAAGGGAGCGCACTTCAGCGCCCTCACCGACCAGCGGGTATCCGCACACCTCGCCGCCACCGACGCAGACGTCGTCATCGCCACCCGCCCCGGACTCGTCATGTACCTCGCCGAGTTCGGCCAGGACCGCTATCTGCGGATCGGCCAGGAACACCGGATCTACGGCACCCACGAGGCCGCCATCCGCGCCTACCAGGACGCGTCCATCCCCCACCTCGACGCCCACACCACGGTCTCCGAGGCGGACGCCGTCACCCACCGGGAGCAACTCCCCGGCATCAAAACGAAGATCGTATGCATCCCGAACGGCTGCCCGCCGTCCGAGGTCGAACCGGCCGACCCGGAGAGCAAGTTGGTCGTAGCCGCCGGACGGCTCATCCCCGTCAAACGCTACGACCTGCTGATCAACGCCTGGGCCGCCGTCGCCGAGGCGCACCCGGACTGGAAGCTCCGCCTCTACGGCCGCGGCCCCGAACAGGCCAAACTCCGCGCCCAGATCGACAGGCTCGGCCTGAATGAGTCACTGACGCTCATGGGCGCCCACTCCCCCATCGAAACCGAATGGGCCAAGGGCTCCATCGCCGCCGTGACCTCCCGCGAGGAGTCCTTCGGCATGACGATCGTCGAGGCCATGGGCTGCGGCGTCCCCGTCGTCGCCACCGACTGCCCCCACGGCCCCGGCGAGATCATCAGCGACGGCGAGGACGGCCTGCTGGTCCCCGTCGGCGACAGCGACGCGATCGCCAAGGGCCTGATCAAACTGATCGAGGACGACGAACTCCGCCGCACCATGGGCGCCGCCGCCCGCGTCTCCGCGCGGCGCTACGCGCCCGAACGCATCGCCGACGCATACCTGGAGCTCATCGACGACCTCGGCGGCCCCCGCCGCACCGGCGACGAACAGGCCACCACCGCGAAACCGGCCCGGCCCACGCTCAGGCGGCGCCTGCGCCGCACCGTCGGCAGGATCGTCCGGCCACTGCGCCGCCAGGCGGCGCCCCCGCGCGAGAAGAAGGTCCTCAAGGACATCGTCGTCCGCAAACCACTGCGCCCGGTCGCCTCCTGTCGCGTCAACTCCGAGGGGGACATCGTCGTTTCGGTGGACCCGAAGGGCGTCAGCGGGGAGAACCTCTCCCTGACCGTCACCCGCCGCAAGGAGAACAAGCCGGCCGCGGTCCCCCTGACGCCGCCGTCCGAAGCGGACGCGCCCTGGACCGCCGTCCTGAAGCGGACCGAACTCCGCCTGGGCGAAGGCCGCTGGGACCTCCACGTGGTCCGCGCCGACGACCGCGCCCGCCGCCGCGTCGTCGCCCATCTCCCCGAAGGCCGCCGCCTGTTGACCCTGGAACCGCTTCCGGGCTCCCCCTTCACGTGGTGGATCCCCTACTCCACCGTCGACGGCTACCTCGCCCTGCGCGCCTGGCACCGCGACGGCCACTCGGAGGCGCGCGCGCTGAGGCCGGACGGGAACTCCTTGACCGTCGAAGGCGCCCTGTACGGGGTGGAGTTCGCCTCCGAGGGGACACCCTTGCTGGTCGGCACCCCACGTGGTGAGGCGGCCTCGGAAGTGACAGCGGAAATCGAGCTCGTGGACGCGACGACCTTCAGGGCGACGCTGCCGTACGACCGCCTTCGCGCGGCCCGCGCCGGGGAGGAGAGCGCGACGTGGGACCTGGCCGTACGGCTGGCCCCGGACGCGGCGCCGATCCGGATCGGCCGCCTTGTGGGGGACATCGTCGACCGCAACAAGACGGATGTGTATCCGGGGGTGGCGGGGGTGCGGCCGTACTTCACGGTGACGAGTGATCTGGCGGTGAATCTCCCCTGACCCGCCCCTTCCCGTTTCTTTCAGGGGCTGCCGCCCCCGAACCCCCGTGTCCTCAAACGCCGGACGGGCTGATTTCAGCCCGTCCGGCGTTTGAGGACGTCTCTAGCAGCAACCCGCCCCGGGCAGCGACCTCTTGTTCCGCGCCGCGAGGTTCCGCGCGGCGAGCTCGGAGTCCGCCGGGTACCCGACCTCCTCCAGCGTCAGCCCGTGCGGTCGCACCACGTGCACCGCCGAGTCGCGGACTCCCGCACGCAGCACCTTGCCCGGCCAGTCCACCGGCCGGTGCCCGTCGCCGACGAACAGCAGCGCGCCCACCAGCGACCGCACCATGTTGTGGCAGAACGCGTCCGCCCGCACGGTCGCCGTCACGACACCCGAAGCGTCCCGCACCCAGCTCAGCTCCTGGAGCGTGCGGATGGTCGTCGCACCCTCGCGCTTCTTGCAGTACGCGGCGAAGTCGTGCTCACCCAGCAGCGCACGCGACGCCGCGTTCATCGCGTCCACGTCCACCGGCCAGTCGTGCCACAGCACATGACCCCGCAGCAGCGGATCCACGCCGCCCGGGTGGTCGACGACCCGGTAGGCGTACCGTCGCCAGATCGCGGAGAACCGCGCGTTGAACCCGGCCGGGGCCTCCGCCGCACGCCAGACCCGGACGTCGTGCGACAGCCGCCCTGCCAGTCGGCGCAGCAGTTTGTCCTCGTGCTCGGCCCAAACCTCCGCCGGAAGATCGACATGCGCGACCTGGCCCCGGGCGTGGACGCCCGCGTCCGTACGGCCGGCGACCGTCAGCTCGTACGTCTCCTTGGACCGGGTCACGGTCCGGATCGCGTTCTCGAGCTCACCCTGCACGGTGCGCTGGCCCTCGCGCTGCTTGGCCCAGCCGGAGAAGTCCTTGCCGTCGTACGACAGGTCCAGCCGCACCCGTACGAAACCGGGCTCAACCTCGTCACTCACCGAGTGTTTCCTCTCAGAATGCGGGACGGGCCCGCCCCCGGAAGGGGCGGGCCCGTCACTGACACGTCAGACGCGTCAGGCGTCCTTCGACTCCTCGGCCGGAGCCTCGGCGGCGGCCTCGGTCTCCTTGACCGCACGCTTGGTGGCGGCCTCGGCCTCGGCGACGGTCGCCTTCTTGGCGATCTCACCCTCGACCAGCTCGATCACAGCCATCGGGGCGTTGTCGCCACGACGGTTGCCGATCTTGGTGATACGGGTGTAGCCACCCGGACGCTCGGCGAAGCGCGGAGCGATCTCGGTGAAGAGCACGTGCACGATGCCCTTGTCCGTGATCGTCTGCAGCACCTGGCGACGGTTGTGGATGTCGCCCTTCTTCGCCTTGGTGATCAGGCGCTCGGCGACCGGACGCAGGCGGCGGGCCTTGGCCTCGGTCGTCGTGATGCGGCCGTGCTCGAAGAGCGACTTGGCGAGGTTCGCCAGCATCAGCTTCTCGTGCGCGGCACCGCCGCCCAGACGGGCACCCTTGGTGGGACGCGGCATGGTATTTCTCCTAGAGGTCTGCCCCGGCCGTATCAGGTACCGGAGTCAGTATCCGAGCGGGCGGTCGCCCGTCGGAGATCCGGGGCAAGCCCCGGAAGGGGCGCGGGGAACTGCGCGACAAGCCACAGCGCACCCGCACCCGAAGACCGATCAGTACTGCTCGGTCTCCACGAAACCCGCGTCCGCGTCGTCGTCGGCGCCAAAGGCGTCGGCGGCGGCGGTCGGGTCGAATCCGGGCGGGCTGTCCTTGAGGGCCAGGCCCATGCCGGCCAGCTTCGCCTTGACCTCGTCGATCGACTTCGCACCGAAGTTGCGGATGTCGAGCAGGTCGGCCTCGGAGCGGGCGACGAGCTCACCCACGGAGTGGATGCCCTCGCGCTTGAGGCAGTTGTAGGAGCGAACGGTGAGCTCGAGCTCCTCGATCGGCAGCGCCAGGTCGGCGGCCAGGGCGGCGTCCGTCGGGGACGGGCCCATGTCGATGCCCTCGGCGTCGATGTTGAGCTCGCGGGCCAGACCGAACAGCTCGACCAGGGTCTTACCGGCGGACGCCATGGCGTCACGCGGGCGCATGGCCTGCTTGGTCTCGACGTCGACGATCAGCTTGTCGAAGTCGGTGCGCTGCTCGACACGGGTCGCCTCGACCTTGTAGGTGACCTTGAGAACCGGCGAGTAGATGGAGTCGACCGGGATACGGCCGATCTCCTGGCCCACCTGCTTGTTCTGGACGGCGGAGACGTAGCCGCGACCGCGCTCGACGGTCAGCTCCATCTCCAGCTTGCCCTTGGCGTTCAGGGTCGCCAGGACCAGGTCGGGGTTGTGCACCTCGACGCCGGCCGGCGGGGCGATGTCCGCGGCGGTGACCAGACCCGGGCCCTGCTTGCGCAGGTACATCACGACCGGCTCGTCGTGCTCCGAGGAGACGACCAGCTGCTTGATGTTCAGGATGAGGTCGGTGACGTCCTCCTTGACGCCCGGCACGGTGGTGAACTCGTGCAGGACACCGTCGATGCGGATGGACGTGACAGCCGCACCCGGGATCGAGGAGAGGAGCGTACGACGCAGGGAGTTGCCGAGGGTGTAGCCGAAGCCCGGCTCCAGCGGCTCGATCACGAACCGCGAGCGGAACTCGTCGACGACCTCTTCGGTCAGCGAGGGACGCTGAGCGATCAGCATGTTGTGAATCCTTCAGTCATGGGCGCCCGCTATTTGACGCCCTCTGCCACCGGACGGTAGTCCGATGTCGTCACTGTGCAAGGGTACGGGCGGCACGGCCCCCGTGAAGGGGAGCCGTACCGCCCGGCACCTTACGAACAACCGTGCGAAACGGCGCAGCGTCAGACGCGGCGGCGCTTCGGGGGACGGCAGCCGTTGTGCGGGGTCGGGGTGACGTCCTGGATGGAGCCGACCTCGAGACCGGTCGCCTGGAGCGAACGGATGGCGGTCTCACGACCGGAGCCCGGGCCCTTGACGAAGACGTCAACCTTGCGCATGCCGTGCTCCTGCGCGCGACGGGCAGCCGACTCGGCGGCCATCTGCGCGGCGAACGGGGTGGACTTGCGCGAGCCCTTGAAGCCGACGTGGCCGGCGGAGGCCCAGGAGATCACGTTGCCCGAAGGGTCGGTGATCGAAACGATGGTGTTGTTGAACGTGCTCTTGATGTGCGCGTGGCCGTGAGCGACGTTCTTCTTTTCCTTGCGGCGCACCTTCTTGGCAGCGCCCTGACGACCCTTGGGGGGCATGTCTTACTCCTGAATGGAGAGGGAGGTGGTCGGTCCTACAGCGAAGACCGCTGATGAGCGTCCGCTGTGGACTACTTCTTGCCCGGCTTCTTCTTGCCGGCGATGGCGCGACGCGGGCCCTTGCGGGTACGAGCGTTCGTGCTGGTGCGCTGACCGTGGACCGGCAGACCGCGGCGGTGACGCAGACCCTGGTAGCAGCCGATCTCAACCTTGCGGCGGATGTCGGCCTGAACCTCACGACGGAGGTCACCCTCGGTCTTGATGTTGGCGTCGACGTACTCGCGGATCTTGACCAGGTCCTCCTCGGACAGGTCACGAACGCGGGTGTTCGGGTTCACACCGGTGGAGGCGAGGGTCTCCTTCGCCAGGGTGCGGCCGATGCCGAAGACGTAGGTGAGTGCGACCTCCACGCGCTTTTCGCGCGGGATGTCAACACCGGAAACGCGTGCCATTGAATGGCTCCTGTTGGTGTTCGGGGGTCTTCCGCAATGCCATTCCGTGGCCGCCGTACCAGGTACGGACCAGGTCCCCGGCCCCCGCCGGAGGTGTCACCGACCCCGTGCCGGGGCTAGGTGGGCGCTGCGTATGTACATGTATTGCTCGCGTCGCGCGAAGAAACTGCGGAGTGCAGGTTCTGCGATCAGCCCTGGCGCTGCTTGTGGCGCAGGTTGTCGCAGATGACCATGACCCGGCCGTGGCGGCGGATCACCTTGCACTTGTCGCAGATCTTCTTGACGCTCGGCTTGACCTTCATGGGATGTGAGGTTCTCCGGGTCAGTGCCGTCGCCCCGCCGGAAGCGGGACGTCGACAAGATCTACTTGTAGCGGTAGACGATCCGGCCACGCGTCAGGTCGTAGGGAGACAGCTCCACGACGACCCGGTCATCCGGGAGGATTCGGATGTAGTGCATCCGCATCTTGCCGCTGATGTGCGCGAGGACCTTGTGACCGTTCTGGAGCTCTACCTTGAACATGGCGTTCGGCAGAGACTCGATCACGGTGCCCTCGATCTCGATGGCACCTTGCTTCTTGGCCACGCTTCGCCTTTCGAATCGGCTACCTTGATCGACTCTCCCATATGCACGCGGGCATGCGGATACACGAGAGCCGACGCGTCAGTCTACGTCAGGGCAAACGAAAAGCCTAATCCAGGGTGCTTGCCCGACCATGGAGATCCTTACGCAAGGGGATCCGGCGCGGCAGTGATCCCATACTCCGCGAGCTTCGCGCGGCCGCCGTCGACCGCCGTCAGGACCAGCGGGCCCTGCTCCGTCAGGGCGACGGAGTGCTCCCAGTGGGAGGACCAGCTCTTGTCGTCCGTGAGGACCGTCCAGTCGTCCGCCAGGACGTGCGTCCTCGCCGTGCCCAGGCTCACCATGGGCTCGATCGCGATGCAGAAGCCCGGGACCAGCTTGGGGCCCTTGCCGCGCTTGCGGGAGACGTAGTTCAGCAGGTGGGGGTCCATGTGCATCTCGGAGCCGATGCCGTGGCCGCCATAGTCCTCGATGATCCCGTACTTCCCGGAGGCCGGGCGGGGCTGGCGGCGGATGTAGCCCTCGATGGCCTTGGAGATGTCCACGAGCCGGTTGCCGGCCCGCACGGCCGCGATGCCGGCCCACATGGACTCCTCGGTCACCCGGGAGAGCTCGATCAGCTCCGGAGCGTGACCGGTGCCCACGAAGGCCGTGAAGGCCGCGTCGCCGTGCCAGCCGTCCACGATGGCGCCGGCGTCGATGGAGATGATGTCGCCGTCCTTGAGGACGGTCTTCTCGTCCGGGATGCCGTGGACGACGACCTCGTTCACCGAGGTGCAGATCGTGGCGGGGAAGCCGCCGTAGCCGAGGAAGTTCGACTTGGCGCCGTGCTCGGCGATCACCTTGCGGGCGACCTCGTCCAGGTCCTTGGTGGTGGCACCCGGCACCGCGGCCTCCCGGGTGGCCGCGTGGACGGCGGCGACGACCAGCCCCGCCTCACGCATCTTCGCGATCTGCTCCGGGGTCTTGATCTCGACCATGACCATGCCTTCCTGGCTGTTGCATCGAATACTGCGTCGAAACACCGCATCGAAATATTGCTCGGACAAACACTACGGCCGCGACACCCCGAGGGGCATCGCGGCCGTGGCGAGAGGGACTCACGCCTCCCGGGACGGGAGGGCGTCCATCGCGCGCTGGGTGACCTCGGCGACCTTGCCGAGGGCCGAGATCGTGACCACCAGGCCCTGGGCCTTGTAGTAGTCGATGATCGGCTCGGTCTCGCTGTGGTAGACCTCGAGGCGCTTGCGGACCGTGTCCTCGGAGTCGTCCTCACGCTGGTACAGCTCGCCGCCGCAGACGTCGCAGACGCCCTCCGCGGCCGGCGGGTTGTAGATCACGTGGAAGATGTGGCTGCTGTCCTTGCGGCACATCCGGCGGCCGGCGATGCGCTTGACCACCTCGTCCTCCGGGACCTCCAGGTCCAGGACGGCGTCGAGCCCCAGCCCGTCCGCCTTGAGGATGGTGTCCAGCGCCTCCGCCTGGGCGAGGTTGCGCGGGAAGCCGTCCAGCAGGAAGCCCTCGGCGGCGTCCTCCTGCTCCATGCGGTCCTTGGCCATCCCGATGGTGACCTCGTCCGGCACGAGCTGGCCGGAGCGCATGTACTCCTGGGCCTTCTGGCCGAGCGGCGTGCCCTGGCTGATGTTCGCCCGGAAGAGGTCGCCCGTCGAGATGTGCGGGATCGCGAGATTCTTGGCGAGGTACGCGGCCTGCGTACCCTTGCCGGCGCCGGGCGGCCCGACGAGGACGATTCGCATCAGCGGAGGAACCCTTCGTAGTTGCGCTGCTGAAGCTGGCTCTCGATCTGCTTCACAGTCTCCAGACCGACACCCACGATGATCAGGATGCTGGTTCCACCGAACGGGAAGTTCTGGTTCGCGTTGAGTGTGACCAGTGCCACGGTCGGCACGAGCGCGATCAGACCCAGGTACAGCGATCCCGGCCACGTGATGCGGTTCAGCACATAGCTCAGGTACTCCGCGGTGGGACGGCCAGCCCGGATCCCCGGGATGAAACCACCATACTTCTTCATATTGTCGGCAACTTCTTCGGGGTTGAAGGAGATGGCGACGTAGAAGAACGCGAAGAACACGATCAGCAGGAAGTACGTGACCATGTATACAGGGTGGTCACCCTTGACCAGGTTGGCCTGGACCCACTGTGCCCAGTCCGCCTTGGAGCCGGTGAACTGCACCAGCAGCGCCGGGATGTAGAGCAGCGACGAGGCGAAGATGACGGGAATCACACCCGCCTGGTTCACCTTCAGCGGGATGTAGGTGGACGTACCGCCGTAGGAACGGCGGCCGATCATGCGCTTCGCGTACTGGACCGGAATGCGGCGCTGAGCCTGCTCGACGAAGACCACGAGCGCGACCATGGCCAGACCGCACAGGATCACCAGGCTGAACTCCAGCCAGCCACCGAGCAGCTTGCCCTGCATCTTGATGGCCCACAGCGCGCCCGGGAAGCCGGCGGCGATGGACGTGAACATCAGGATGGACATGCCGTTGCCGATGCCGCGGTCGGTGATCAGCTCACCGAGCCACATGATCAGCGAGGTGCCGGCGGTCATGGTGATGACCATGACGACCGTGGTGAAGATCGACTGGTTCGGAACGATCTGGTTCCCGACGGTGCAGTTGCCGAAGAGCGCACCGCTGCGGGCCGTGGCCACCAGGCCGGTGCCCTGGAGGATGGCGAGGGCGACGGTCAGATAACGCGTGTACTGCGTGATCTTGGTCTGGCCGGACTGGCCCTCCTTCTTGAGGGCTTCGAGTCGCGGAATGACCACGGTGAGCAGTTGGAGGATGATACTGGCCGTGATGTACGGCATGATCCCGAGCGCGAAGATCGTGATCTGCAGCAGCGCACCACCGCTGAACATGTTCACGAGGCCGAAAAGGCCCTGCCCACTCTTGGCCTGGTCCATACACGTCTGGACATTGCGGTAGTCGACCCCCGGGACGGGGATGTGGGCCCCGAGCCGGAAGAGAACCATGATGCCCAGCGTGAAGAGCAGCTTCTTGCGCAGGTCGGGCGTCTTGAACGCCCGGGCGAACGCGGTGAGCACGGTGCCTCCTGCGCCCCCCACGTGGCTGCGTGAGAGGTGACGGTCTTGAGGTTCGACGAATACGTAGAGTCAGCCAAAATCCGCGCGGGCAGAGTCCGCGCGGAAGTTAACAGTGCACGCCACCTTACCGGCGACCATGCCCCCCTTGGAACGACCAACCGGGGATGCCCCTATTGGGACATCCCCGGTTGTCAGATCAACGAACTCAGATGAGCTCGGTGACGGTGCCGCCGGCGGCGGCAATCTTCTCCTGGGCGGAGCCGGAGACGGCGTCGACCGTCACCTGCAGCGCCACGGAGATCTCGCCCTGGCCAAGGACCTTGACGAGCTCGTTCTTGCGAACAGCGCCCTTGGCGACCAGGTCGGCCACCGTGACCTCGCCACCCTGCGGGTAGAGCGCGGCCAGCTTGTCCAGGTTCACGACCTGGAACTGCTTGTGGGCGGGGTTCTTGAAGCCCTTCAGCTTCGGGAGACGCATGTGGAGGGGCATCTGGCCACCCTCGAAGCGCTCCGGAACCTGGTAACGGGCCTTCGTACCCTTGGTACCGCGACCAGCCGTCTTACCCTTCGACGCCTCACCACGACCGACACGGGTCTTGGCGGTCTTGGCGCCCGGGGCGGGACGGAGGTTGTGGACCTTCAGCGGGTTCTGCTCCGCCATGTCAGTCGACCTCCTCGACCGTCACGAGGTGGCGGACGGTCTGCACCATGCCGCGGATCTCGGGGCGGTCCTCCTTGACAACCACGTCGTTCAGGCGCTTGAGCCCGAGCGAACGCAGGGTGTCGCGGTGGTTCTGCTTGCTGCCGATGTAGGACTTGACCTGCGTGACCTTGAGGCGAGCCATTACGCACCCGCCCCTGCACGCGCCCGCAGCAGAGCGGCGGGGGCGACGTCCTCGAGCGGCAGACCACGACGGGCGGCGATCTCCTCGGGACGGGACAGTCCCTTGAGGGCCTCCACCGTGGCGTGCACGATGTTGATCGGGTTCGAAGAACCGAGCGACTTCGACAGGATGTCGTGGATGCCGGCGCACTCGAGCACCGCACGCACCGGGCCACCGGCGATAACACCGGTACCGGGGGACGCGGGCTTGAGCATGACGACGCCGGCCGCCTTCTCACCCTGGATCGGGTGCGGGACGGTGCCCTGGATACGGGGGACCTTGAAGAAGTTCTTCTTGGCCTCTTCCACGCCCTTGGCGATGGCAGCCGGAACTTCCTTGGCCTTGCCGTAACCGACACCGACCGTGCCGTCACCGTCGCCCACCACGACCAGCGCGGTGAAGCTGAAGCGGCGACCACCCTTGACAACCTTGGCGACGCGGTTGATCGCGACTACGCGCTCAACGTATGCGGTCTTCTCGGCGGCAGCGCCACCGTCACGGCCCTTCCGGTCCCGCCGCTCGCCGCCACCGGCACCGCTTCCGCGGCGCTGGGGTCCAGCCATTGGAATTACCTCTCTCTGTTACGTCCGCTAGCTCCGGAACCGGGGCTTAGAACTTCAGCCCGGCTTCGCGGGCGGCGTCCGCCAGAGCGGCAATGCGCCCGGCGTACTGGTTGCCACCGCGGTCGAACACGACGGCCTCGACACCGGCGGCCTTGGCACGCTCGGCCACCAGGGCGCCGACCTTCTTGGCCTGGGCGCTCTTGTCGCCCTCGCCACCGCGGATCGACGCGTCCAGGTGCGACGCCGACGCCAGGGTGTGACCCTTGATGTCGTCGATGACCTGGGCGGTGATGCCACGGTTGGAACGCGTCACGACCAGGCGCGGGCGCTCCGCCGTACCCGACAGGGTCTTGCGGATGCGGATGTGGCGGCGCAGCTTCGCAGCGCGCTTGTAGGCGTCGCCCTTGGCGATCTTCACACCGTATGCCATGGCTTACTTACCCGCCTTTCCGACCTTGCGGCGGATGACTTCGCCCTCGTACTTGACGCCCTTGGCCTTGTACGGGTCGGGCTTCCGCAGCTTGCGGATCTTCGCGGCGACCTCGCCGACCTTCTGCTTGTCGATGCCCTCGACCGAGAACTTGGTCGGAGCCTCAACCTTGAAGGTGATGCCTTCGGGAGCCTCGATCAGGATCGGGTGGCTGTAGCCGAGGGAGAACTCCAGGTTGGAGCCCTTGGCGACAACGCGGTAACCGACACCGCTGATCTCGAGCTTCTTCACGTAGCCCTGGGTCACGCCGGTGATCATGTTCGCCACCAGCGTGCGGGACAGGCCGTGGAGAGCCTTGTTCTGACGCTCGTCGTTGGGACGGATCACCTGAAGGGTGCCGTCCTCGCCCTTGACGATCTCGATGGGGGCGGACAGCGAGATGTTCAGGGCGCCCTTGGGGCCCTTCACCTGCACGTCACGGCCATCGATGGTGACGTCCACACCAGCGGGAACCTGGATGGGCAGCTTGCCAATACGCGACATTAGCTATTCCTCCGTTCCCGATTACCAGACGTAGGCGAGGACTTCCCCACCCACGCCCTTCTTGCTGGCCTGCTGGCCGGTCAGGAGACCGTGGGACGTGGAGATGATCGCCACGCCCAGGCCGCCGAGGACCTTCGGCAGGTTGGTGGACTTTGCGTAGACCCGGAGGCCCGGCTTCGAGATCCGCTTGATGCCCGCGATGGAGCGCTCACGGTTCGGACCGAACTTGAGGTCGAGAACGAGGGACTTGCCAACCTCGGCGTCCTCGACCTTCCAGCCGGAGATGTAGCCCTCCTGCTGCAGGATCTCGGCGATGTGCGCCTTGATCTTGCTGTGGGGCATGGCCACGGTGTCGTGGTAAGCCGAGTTCGCGTTCCGCAGACGGGTCAGCATGTCTGCGATCGGATCGGTCATGGTCATGTTTGGCCTTCGGCCTCTCTCGCCGGGGTTTCCTATCTGCGCCATCCCTCTCCCCGAACTCAAGTCGGGACGGGTGCGGCGCGGGGACCTACGGCGTAGTAAGACGGTCATGGGCGGCGGGCGCCCAACCCTTCAACTCTACGGGAGTGAAGGGCTGGGCCCCACCGTCCTTGATGCTTACCGAGAGCCCTGGTCAACCCAAGTGGGTTGTTACCAGGAGCTCTTGGTCACGCCCGGCAGCTCGCCACGGTGAGCCATCTCACGAAGGCACACGCGGCAGAGGCCGAACTTGCGGTACACGGAGTGCGGGCGGCCGCAGCGGTTGCAGCGCGTGTACGCGCGAACCGCGAACTTGGGCTTGCGCGCGGCCTTCGCGATCAGAGACTTCTTCGCCATCTCGGTCACGCCTCCTTGAAGGGGAAGCCGAGGTGACGAAGGAGGGCGCGGCCCTCGTCGTCGTTGGTCGCCGTGGTCACCACGGTGATGTCCATACCCCGGACGCGGTCGATCTTGTCCTGGTCGATCTCGTGGAACATGACCTGCTCCGTGAGACCGAAGGTGTAGTTGCCCCGACCGTCGAACTGCTTCGGGGACAGACCACGGAAGTCGCGGATGCGCGGGAGCGCGAGCGACAGGGTGCGGTCCAGGAACTCCCACATGCGGTCGCCACGGAGGGTGACGTGGGCACCGATCGGCTGGCCCTCGCGCAGCTTGAACTGCGCGATGGACTTGCGAGCCTTGGTGACGGCCGGCTTCTGGCCGGTGATCGTGGTGAGGTCGCGGATGGCGCCCTCGATCAGCTTGGAGTCGCGGGCGGCGTCGCCCACACCCATGTTGACCACGATCTTGGTGAGGCCGGGAACCTGCATGACGTTCTCGTACGAGAACTCCTCACGCAGCTTGCCCGAGATCTCCTCACGGTACTTCGTCTTGAGACGCGGAGTGGTAGCCATCAGATGTCCTCACCCGTCCGCTTGGCAACGCGGATCTTGTTGCCGTTCTCATCGAAGCGGTAGCCGACGCGCGTGACGACCTTCTTGCCGTCCTTCTCCACGACGAGCTGAACGTTGCTCACGTGGATCGGGGCCTCGGTGATCACGATGCCACCGGCCTGGTTCTGCGCGGCCTTGGTGTGCTTCTTGACCCGGTTGACACCCTCGACGAGGACGCGGTTCTCGCGGGGCATGGCCACGATGACCTTGCCCTGCTTGCCCTTGTCCTTACCGGTGATGACCTGGACCAGGTCGCCCTTCTTGATCTTCATCGGTTACAGCACCTCCGGCGCGAGCGAGACGATCTTCATGAACTTCTTCTCGCGCAGCTCTCGGCCCACGGGGCCGAAGATACGGGTGCCGCGGGGGTCACCGTCGTTCTTGAGAACGACAGCGGCGTTCTCGTCGAAACGGATGTACGAGCCATCCGGACGGCGGCGCTCCTTGACGGTGCGAACGATGACGGCCTTGACGACGTCACCCTTCTTCACGTTGCCACCGGGGATCGCGTCCTTGACGGTGGCGACGATGACGTCACCGATGCCCGCGTAGCGGCGACCCGAGCCACCGAGAACACGGATGCAAAGGATCTCCTTGGCACCAGTGTTGTCGGCGACCCGAAGTCGCGACTCCTGCTGGATCACGTCTATCTCCTGATCGTCTGCCGGTTCCCGGCGGGGGCCTCACGGTGTTCGTTCAAACAGTCATGAGGCCCCGCGCCGAGCCTGGCGGAACTTATCTGAGGGAAACCCCCTCAGAAATTACTTGGCCTTCTCGAGGATCTCGACGACGCGCCAGCGCTTGGTCGCCGACAGCGGACGCGTCTCCATCAGGAGGACGCGGTCGCCGACGCCGGCAGCGTTCTGCTCGTCGTGCGCCTTGAGCTTGTTCGTACGGCGGATGACCTTGCCGTACAGGGCGTGCTTGACACGGTCCTCGACGGCGACGACGACGGTCTTGTCCATCTTGTCGCTGACGACGAGACCCTCACGGGTCTTGCGGAAACCGCGCTCGTTCGTCTCAGTCACATTCTTCTCGCTCATCAGGCGCTCTCCACCGTCTCGATGCCCAGCTCACGCTCGCGCATCAGGGTGTAGATCCGGGCGATGTCCTTACGGACGGACTTGAGCCGACCGTGGTTCTCGAGCTGCCCCGTCGCCGCCTGGAAGCGGAGGTTGAACAGCTCTTCCTTGGCCTCACGGAGCTTCGCGACGAGGTCCTCGTCGTTGAGCTCGCGCAGCTCGGTCGCCTTGATACCAGCGGCCATCACGACTCACCTGCCTCGCGCCGAACAATGCGGCACTTCATCGGAAGCTTGTGGGCGGCGCGGGTCAGCGCCTCACGAGCGACCTTTTCGTTCGGGAAGGACAGCTCGAACATCACCCGACCGGGCTTGACGTTCGCGATCCACCACTCCGGAGAACCCTTACCGGAACCCATGCGGGTCTCGGCCGGCTTCTTCGTCAGCGGACGGTCCGGGTAGATGTTGATCCAGACCTTGCCGCCACGCTTGATGTGACGGGTCATGGCGATACGAGCGGACTCGATCTGCCGGTTCGTCACGTAGGCCGGGGTCAGGGCCTGAATGCCGTACTCACCGAAGGCGAGCTCGGTGCCACCCTTGGCCATGCCGTTCCGCTTGGGGTGGTGCTGCTTGCGGTGCTTGACCCTGCGAGGGATCAGCATGTCGGTCAGGCCTCCGTTCCGGTGGACTCGGCCGGAGCAGCGGCAGCGGCCTCGGCCTTGGGGGCCTCGGCAGCGGCGCTCTGCTGCGGCTTGCGGCCGCGGCCGCCACGCTCGCCACCACGGCCACCACGGGCCGGGCGGTCCTGAGCGCCACCACGGGACGGGCGGTTGCCCGCACGCGCGGCGGCGTTCTCGGCGCGGACCTCGGCGATGTTCTTGACGTCGCCCTTGTAGATCCAGACCTTCACGCCGATGCGGCCGAAGGTGGTCTTGGCCTCGAAGAAGCCGTAGTCGACGTTCGCACGGAGCGTGTGCAGGGGCACACGGCCCTCGCGGTAGAACTCCGAGCGGGACATCTCGGCGCCGCCGAGACGGCCACCGCACTGGATCTTGATGCCCTTGGCGCCGGCCTTCATCGTCGACTGCATGCTCTTACGCATGGCGCGACGGAAGGAGACGCGGGAGGACAGCTGCTCGGCGACGGCCTGGGCCACCAGCTGAGCGTCCACCTCGGGGTTCTTGACCTCGAGGATGTTCAGCTGAACCTGCTTGCCGGTCAGCTTCTCCAGCTCGCCACGGATGCGGTCGGCCTCGGCGCCACGGCGGCCGATGACGATGCCCGGGCGGGCGGTGTGGATGTCAACGCGGACGCGGTCGCGGGTGCGCTCGATCTCAACCTTCGAGATACCGGCGCGCTCCATGCCCTTCGTCATCATGCGACGAATGGCGACGTCTTCCTTGACGTAGTCCTTGTACAGCTTGTCGGCGTACCAACGGGACTTGAAGTCCGTGGTGATGCCGAGCCGGAACCCGTGCGGGTTAACCTTCTGGCCCATTACCGGGTTCCTTCCTTGCTGCTGACGACCACGGTGATGTGGCTGGTCCGCTTGCGGATCCGGTAGGCACGGCCCTGGGCACGCGGACGGAACCGCTTCAGGGTCGGGCCCTCGTCCACGAACGCCTCGCTGATGTACAGCGACGAAGCGTCCGTGTGGTCGTAGTTGTGCGCGGCGTTGGCAATGGCGCTGTCCAGCACCTTGCCCACCGGCACGCTCGCGGCCTGCGGGGCGAAACGCAGGACCGCCTGAGCCTCCGTGGCATCCATGCCACGGATGAGGTCCACCACGCGGCGGGCCTTCATGGGCGTGACGCGGATGTACCGCGCCTGGGCCCTGGCTTCCATGGTTGTCCCTTCGGTGTCAGTCATAGTCGTTCACACCCCGCCTTTAGCGGCGCTTCGACTTGCGGTCGTCCTTGACGTGGCCGCGGAAGGTGCGGGTCGGCGAGAACTCGCCGAGCTTGTGGCCGACCATCGACTCGGTGACGAACACCGGGACGTGCGTCTTGCCGTTGTGCACCGCGAGCGTGTGGCCGAGCATGGCCGGCACGATCATGGAGCGACGGGACCAGGTCTTGATGACGTTCTTGGTACCGGCTTCGTTCTGTACGTCCACCTTCTTCATGAGGTGGCCGTCGACGAAGGGTCCCTTCTTGAGACTACGCGGCATCTAAACCCGCTCCTAGCGCTTCTTGTTCGTCTTGCGGCGGCGGACGATGTACTTGTTGCTCGCCTTCTTGGGAGAACGAGTACGACCCTCCTTCTGACCCCACGGGGAGACCGGGTGGCGACCACCGGAGGTCTTACCCTCACCACCACCGTGCGGGTGGTCGACCGGGTTCATCGCGACACCGCGGACGGTCGGGCGAACGCCCTTCCAGCGCATGCGGCCGGCCTTGCCCCAGTTGATGTTCGACTGCTCGGCGTTGCCGACCTCGCCGACAGTGGCGCGGCAGCGGACGTCGACCAGGCGGATCTCACCGGACGGCATACGAAGGTGGGCCATGGTGCCCTCCTTCGCCAGCAGCTGCACGGAGGAACCGGCGGAGCGGGCGATCTTCGCACCGCCACCGGGACGCAGCTCGATGGCGTGGATGGTCGTACCGACCGGGATGTTGCGCAGCGGCAGGTTGTTGCCCGGCTTGATGTCGGCCCCGGGGCCGTTCTCGATCCGGTCACCCTGGCCGAGGCCGCGGGGAGCGATGATGTAGCGCTTCTCGCCGTCCACGTAGTGGAGCAGCGCGATGCGCGCGGTGCGGTTCGGGTCGTACTCGATGTGAGCGACCTTGGCCGGCACGCCGTCCTTGTCGTGACGACGGAAGTCGATCACACGGTAGGCGCGCTTGTGGCCACCGCCCTGGTGGCGAACGGTCACACGACCGGCGTTGTTACGGCCGCCCTTGCTGTGCAGCGGGCGGACCAGCGACTTCTCCGGCGTGGACCGCGTGATCTCGACAAAGTCGGCGACGCTGGAGCCACGACGGCCCGGGGTCGTCGGCTTGTACTTGCGGATACCCATTTCTCAGTCCTCGTCCGATTCCGGACGACTCGGACTCCGTTAGGAGACCGGGCCGCCGAAGATGTCGATACGGTCGCCCTCGGCGAGGGTCACGATGGCGCGCTTGGTGTTGGCGCGCTTGCCGAAACCGGTCTTGGTGCGCTTGCGCTTACCCTGACGGTTGATCGTGTTGACCCCGGTGACCTTGACCGAGAAGACCGCCTCGACGGCCTGCTTGATCTGGGTCTTGTTGGCGCGCGGGTCGACGATGAACGTGTACTTGTTCTCGTCCAGCAGCGCGTAGCTCTTCTCGGAGACAACCGGCTTGACCAGGAGGTCGCGCGGGTCCGAGAACGTCTTGCTGGTGACGACGGCCTCAGTCATCAGGCCTCGCTCCCTTCGGTCTCAACGGCCTTGGGGCCAGACACGAAGGACTCGAAGGCGGCCTGGGTGAAGACCACGTCGTCGGAGACGAGCACGTCGTACGTGTTCAGCTGGCCCGGCTCCAGGATGTGAACCTGGGGCAGGTTGCGGGCGGACAGCCACGCGGCCTCGTCGGAGCGCTCGGCGACCAGGAGCAGGTTCTTGCGCTCCGAGACCTTGCCGAACAGGACCTTGGCGGCCTTGGTGGAGGCAGTGCCCTCGACCACGCCGGAGACGACGTGGATGCGGGAGTGGCGCGCCCGGTCGGAGAGGGCGCCACGCAGGGCGGCGGCCTTCATCTTCTTGGGGGTGCGCTGCGAGTAGTCGCGCGGCACGGGACCGTGCACGACGCCACCACCGGCGAACTGCGGCGCGCGGGTCGAACCCTGACGGGCGCGACCGGTGCCCTTCTGGCGGTAAGGCTTCTTGCCACCACCACGGACCTCGCCGCGAGTCTTGGTCTTGTGCGTGCCCTGACGGGCAGCGGCCAGCTGCGCGACGACGACCTGGTGGATCAGCGGGACGCTGACCTTGGCGTCGAAGATCTCCGCGGGGAGCTCGACGGTCCCGGCCTTGTCGCCCGCCGGCGAAAGGATGTCAATGGTGCTCATCGTTACCTCAGGCCCCCTTGGCCGCGGTACGGACCAGGACGAGGCCGCCGTTCGGACCAGGAACCGCGCCCTTGATCAGGAGCAGGCCCTTCTCCGCGTCAACGGCGTGGACGGTCAGGTTCTGGGTGGTGACCCGCTCGTTGCCCATGCGGCCCGCCATACGGAGGCCCTTGAACACGCGGCCCGGGGTGGCGCAGCCACCGATCGAACCGGGGGAGCGGTGCTTGCGCTGGGTGCCGTGACCGGCGCCGAGGCCCTTGAAGTTGTGACGCTTCATGACACCGGCGAAGCCCTTGCCCTTGCTCTTGCCGGTGACGTCAACCTTGACGCCCGACTCGAACACGGCAGCGGTGATCTCCTGGCCGAGCGTGTACTCGCTGGCGTCAGCGGTACGCAGCTCCACCAGGTGGCGGCGCGGGGTGACGTCGGCCTTGGCGAAGTGACCCTTGAGGGGCTTGTTCACCTTGCGCGGGTCGATCTCGCCGAAGGCGATCTGGACCGACTCGTAGCCGTCGATGTCGTTGGTGCGGACCTGGGTAACGACGCAGGGCCCGGCCTTGACGACGGTCACCGGGACGACACGGTTGTTCTCGTCCCAGACCTGGGTCATGCCGAGCTTCTCGCCCAGGACGCCCTTAATGTTCTTAGCCATCTCGCGCGTCACCTCAGAGCTTGATCTCGATGTCGACGCCCGCCGGCAGGTCGAGACGCATCAGCGAGTCAACCGTCTTCGGCGTGGGGTCGAGGATGTCGATGAGGCGCTTGTGCGTGCGCATCTCGAAGTGCTCGCGCGAGTCCTTGTACTTGTGCGGCGACTTGATGACGCAGTACACGTTCTTCTCAGTGGGCAGCGGCACCGGGCCCGCGACCGACGCACCAGTGCGGGTCACCGTCTCGACGATCTTCTTCGCCGAGGAGTCGATGACCTCGTGGTCGTAGGCCTTGAGCCGGATGCGGATCTTCTGTCCCGCCATGGCTACTCAGTAGTCCTGTCTCTCGTAACGCTCTGGGACTCGGTCGGCTGCCTCCGGAGGCCTTCCGGACGCTGCTCTTCCTCACTCCACCTCCGACCCACGCGGTCGGGCGTGTCGCGCCCCTTCCAGCAAAATCCCCAAAGGGGATTCCCTGCTCAAGGGGTTTGTGGGGGAAGAACACCCACCGAGCGCCTGGTCGGTACCCCGCTGGCACTTCCCGGAAGATTCCCGTACTTCCGCCCCTCATAAGGGACGACGAGTACTGCGGGACTCGCTTCCAGTCCTCCCGGCGGGAGGCGCGCAGCATCGGCACTCAACCGAGCAACCTGAACAGTGTGCCATACGGTCGGGAAGAGGCGCCAATCGAAGCTGAAGACGGTACCCCGAGCGGCGCACTTGTCAAACCACCCCGCCGACATACGGGACACTATGGTCGCGAAACGCCCGGGCCGTCGCCGAGCGGGCCCGGTGTCGCCCGGCGGGGTGCTTTGCCGGGCCCCGGGCAACCTCCCGGGAGCCCCGGTCGTCCCCTATCACGTATCACGCCGGGGTACGGCCGGGACGGCGCGCTGGACGACGGGACGGAGTCATCTAGTTGAACACCTCACAGCGCAAGGGGCTCACGCGGCGGTCCGTACTCACCGGTATCGCCGTGGCCACCGCGGCCGCCGCCACCGGGTGCGGCGACGGCGGCGCCGGGTCCAGCCGGGTCGCCCCCTCCCCGACGCCCTCCAGTCCACGGGCCCCGCCGGCGCGGGATCGTTCACCGGCGGCGGGGACGCGCTGCTCCTCCAGGTCATGGCCCACCCCGACGACGACCTGTACTTCATGAACCCCGACGCCCGGCACATGGTCGAGGCGGGCGCCCCCGTGGTCTCCGTCTATGTGACCGCCGGCGAGTCCGTGGGGCAGAACTGGATCGAGGGCATGCCCAAGCGCGGGCCCGACAAGGCCGCCTACTCCTCGGCCCGCCACCAGGGCCTGCGCCAGGCCTACGCCGAGCTCCTCGGCCGGGACAAATTCACTCCTTGGAAGAAGTCCGTCATGGACCTTCCGGGTGGTTGCCGCGCCGAGGTCAACGAGCTCGGCGAGGGCCGCCGCACGGTCCGGCTGATCTTCCTCAACATCGCCATGTTCTCCGCCGGCGAGACCCGGCTCCCCCTGCTGTGGGACCGGCCGTACGCCGTGATGCAGACCCTGGTGGCCACCGGCTCCCCCTGCGGCTCCGTCTCCACCTACCACCACCAGACCCTGGTGGACGCGCTGGTCGCGATCATGGAGAAGTACCGGCCCACCGTCGTCCACACCATGGACCCCGACCCCGACTACCAGGTCCACGACGCCACCCACCCCAAGGACAACGACTACGGGGCGTGCTCGGACCACCGCGACCACACCCCCACCGCGCTCTTCACCTGGAAGGCGCTGGGCCAGTGGGTCTCCCGGCACACCCGGCGCGAGGGCCACCCGCCGCGCTTCACCACCCTCGCCTTCCGCGGCTACTACAACCAGCGCTGGCCCTACAACCTCCCGTCCGAGATCGTGGACGAGAAGTACCGCCTCGTCGCCGCCTACGGCGGCGACCCCGGCTGGGCCTGCCAGAACCAGGGCGGCTGCGGCGACTACGGCCAGGGCGGCGAGCGCCCCCTGCAGAACCGCAAGGGCTGGATCCGCTCCACCCACTACCGCTACCCGGGCCCCATCGCCGTCGCCGACAGCGACCGCTCGGGCCGCCTGGAGGCGTACGGCGTCCTCGGCCTCCAGGCCGTGCGCTGGCAGGAGACCTCCCCCGGCAGCGGCCGCTGGGGCGCCCCCGTGGGCCTCGGCGGCGGCCCGCTGGCGCCCGCCGTCGCCTCGGTCAAGGACGCCAAGGGGCACCGGCTGCTGTTCGCCCTGCGCTTCTCCTCCCTGGAGGGCCAGGGCCGGGGCAACAGCCGCGAGATCACCGTCCTGGAGCAGCACAGCCCCGGCGGCGCCTTCAACGCCTGGAAGAGCCTCGGCAACCCCGAGCACAAGGCCGAGCGCGGCCGCCGCGTCGGCGTGCCCGCCGCCGTCGCCACCCCCGACGGCCGGGTCCACCTCTTCGTCCGCAACGCCGGCAAGGGCCTCTCCAGCCGCGTGCGCGAGCCCGACGGCAGCTGGGGCAAGTGGCAGAGCCTCCACGGCCAGGAGATCCAGGAGGGCCTCTCCGCCGCCCTCGACGGGCAGGGCCGCGTCCACGTCTTCGGCATCGGCCGGGACACCGTCCACCACTGGAGCCAGGACGCCCCCGGCAAGCCCGTCCGCGTCATGCCGCTGCACGGCCTGCCCGGCCCCGGCGGCAACCAGATGGGCGCCGCCCTCGGCGCGGACGGCGGGCTGACCGTCGTCTACCGCACCCCGACCGCCGCCGAGCCCGTCGGCTACAGCCTGGGCCGGGACGGCAACGGCGCCGACCGGACCGGCGGCTCCGGGCTGCGCTCCTTCACCGGCTACGGCCCGCTCGCCGCCTGCACCGTCCCCCGCCGGGGCGGCCGGGACTCCCTGATGGTGCTGGGCCGCGCCCTGAGCGGCGAGATACAGCTCGCGGACGCCGAGGCCGGCGACGGGCCCGTCCGCGCGCCCCGGGGCATCACCGCCGTGGGCGCCTCCGGGCTCGTCACCGACTCCGGCCAACGGGTGTGCGCCGTGGGCCTCCGCCCCGACGCCACCCCCTGGGTCTGGCGCCCGGCCCCCGGCTCGGGCGTCTGACCCTCCCGTACGCGTGGCCGAGGAGACCGCCCTGCGGGGTCTCCCGGTCCCCCCGTACGTTCAACCGGCGCGAGAAGGGGCAGGGGCAAGAGGTGCGCATTCACTTCACCGGGGTCGACCTGGGCCGCGTACGCCTGGACGCCGAGCCCGACCTGCTGTGGGAAACGCTGCTGGCCGCCCACATGGTCCAGACGGGGCAGGGCCCCCTGATCTTCGACGGCTGGCGCGAGCTGGTCCGGGGCCGGCTCACCGACCCCATGCGGCGCGTCCTCGCCCTGGCCCCGCCCCGGGGCTACTCCCCCGACTTCCTCACCCCGCCCGAGGCCACCGAGGGCCTCGCCACCGGCCTCGACGCCATGCTCTCCCTGCCCCGGACGACGCTCCGCCGCGATCTGGAGCTGCTCGCCCCCGACCGCCGCGACCTCCCCTTCGTCCGCCACCTCGCCGAGGGCCGCACCGAGGCCCTCCAGGCCCTGGGCCAAGGCCTCACGGCCTTCCACGACACCGCCGTGCGGCCTTATCTGGCCAAGGTGCGGGAGCACATCGCCGCCGACCGGGCCACCCGCTCCCAGGCCCTTCTGCGCAGCGGAGTCGAACAACTGCTCTCCAGCATTCATCCACAGGTGCGCTGGAGCCCACCGGTACTGGAGGTACTCGTACCGGGCACGGGCGAGGACGTCCATCTCGAAGGGCGCGGGCTTCGGCTCGTGCCCTCCTTCTTTTGCTGGCGCGCCCCCACCGTGCTCCGAGATCCGGAGCTGCCGCCCGTGCTCGTCTACCCGATCGTCCACGACCCCGCCTGGCTCGGCGACCTCCGGGGCGGGCGGCGCGAGGGCGCCGAGCCGCCGCTGGCCGCCCTGCTCGGCCACACCCGCGCCGAGGTGCTGGAGGCCACCGCCCGCGGCTGCACCACCAGCGAGCTGGCCCGCCGGGTGGGCATCGCCATGGCCACCGCCAGCCACCACGCCACCGTGCTGCGCGAATCCGGGCTGATCACCACCCACCGCACGGGCGGCCGGGCCTACCACACCCTCAGCGTCCTGGGCCGGGACCTGCTCAACGGCAACCGCCTCGTCCTCCCCGGTCCCGGGAGGTAGCCGCCTACCGTAGATCCATGCAGCAGCCAATAAAGCCCCACGCGGGTCGCCGGCTCCTCGCCGTCAGCGACCTGCACACCGGCATGGCCGACAACGTGGCCATCGCCGAGTCACTGCGCCCCACCACCGACGAGGACTGGCTGATCGTGGCCGGTGACGTCGCCGAACGCTTCGACGACGTCGAACGCACCCTCAAGCTCCTGGCCCGCAACTTCCCCAAGGTCATCTGGTCCCCCGGCAACCACGAGCTGTGGACGCCGACGGGCGACCCCGTCGAGCTGCGCGGCGAGGCCCGCTACGCGCACCTGGTCGACCTCTGCCGGAGCCTGGGGATCACCACGCCCGAGGACCCCTGGCCCGTCTGGGAGGGCGAGGGCGGACCGGTGGCGGTGGCCCCGTTGTTCACGCTCTACGACTACACCTTCCGCACGCCCACGGCCGCCACCAAGGAGGAGTCCCTGGCCCAGGCCCATGAGGCGGGCATCGTGTGCACGGACGAGTACCTGCTGCACCCCGAGCCCCACCGGGGCATCGACGACTGGTGCCGGGCCCGGGTCGCGGCCACCGAGGCCCGGCTGGCCGCCCACGACCCGGAGCTGCCGCTGGTGCTGGTCAACCACTGGCCGCTGGACCGCCGGCCCACGGACGTCCTCACCTACCCCGAGTTCGCCCAGTGGTGCGGCACGGAGCTCACGGCCGGCTGGCATACCCGCTTCAACGTCGCCGCGGTGGTCTACGGCCATCTCCACATCCCCCGGACCACCTGGTACGAGGGGGTGCGCTTCGAGGAGGTCTCCATCGGCTACCCCCGCGAATGGCGGCGCCGGGGCCACCCCAAGGGCCTGCTGCGGCAGATCCTGCCCTATCCGGCCTAGCCGTCCCCCGGAAACACGAAGAGGGCCCGCACACCTCGCGGTGTGCGGGCCCTCTTGTCGACCGTCAGGTCAGACCGTCAAGCAAGCGGACTTACTTGTTGATCTTGGTGACCTGGCCGGCGCCGACGGTGCGGCCGCCCTCACGGATGGTGAAGCGCAGGCCCTCCTCCATGGCGACGGGCTGGATCAGCGAAACGGTCATCTCGGCGTTGTCGCCGGGCATGACCATCTCCGTGCCCTCCTTGAGGGTCACAACACCGGTCACGTCAGTCGTACGGAAGTAGAACTGCGGACGGTAGTTGTTGAAGAACGGGGTGTGACGGCCACCCTCGTCCTTCGACAGGATGTACGCCGTGGCCTCGAACTCGGTGTGCGGGGTGACCGAACCGGGCTTGATGATGCACTGGCCGCGCTCGACGTCCTCGCGCTTGATGCCACGGAGGAGCAGACCGACGTTCTCACCGGCCTGGCCCTCGTCGAGCAGCTTGCGGAACATCTCGATACCGGTGACCGTGGTGGTGGTCTTCTCGGTCTTGATGCCGATGATGTCGACGGTCTCGTTGACCTTGAGGACACCACGCTCGATACGACCGGTGACGACGGTGCCACGACCGGTGATCGTGAAGACGTCCTCGATCGGCATCAGGAACGGCTTGTCGACGTCACGCTCGGGCTGCGGGATGTTCTCGTCGACGGCGGCCATCAGGCCGAGGAGCTTCTCGCCCCACTCCTTGTCGCCCTCCAGCGCCTTCAGCGCGGAGACGCGGACGACCGGAGCGTCGTCGCCGTTGAACTCGTACTCGTTGAGGAGCTCACGGACCTCGAGCTCGACGAGCTCCAGGATCTCCTCGTCGTCCACCATGTCGGCCTTGTTCAGGGCGACGACGATGTACGGAACGCCGGACTGGCGGGCCAGGAGCACGTGCTCCTTGGTCTGCGGCATCGGACCGTCGGTCGCGGCGACCACGAGGATCGCGCCGTCCATCTGGGCGGCACCGGTGATCATGTTCTTGATGTAGTCCGCGTGACCCGGGCAGTCGACGTGGGCGTAGTGACGCGCCTCGGTCTGGTACTCGACGTGCGCGATGGAGATGGTGATACCGCGCTGACGCTCCTCCGGGGCCTTGTCGATCTCGTCGAAAGGCGTGAAGGGGTTCAGGTCCGGGTACGCGTCGTGCAGCACCTTGGTGATCGCCGCGGTAAGAGTGGTCTTACCGTGGTCGACGTGACCGATGGTGCCGATGTTGACGTGCGGCTTAGTCCGCTCGAACTTCGCCTTCGCCACTGGGGTCCTCCTGTGGAGTGGTTCTGTACGCCTAGATACGTTCGGCGCCAGGGATCTTTGCTGGGAAGCCGCCCACCGGGGCATTCCGAATGGTTTGTTGCGGAATGCCCCGACAGCCGGTGTCAAGCCTAAAGCGTGTGCAACGCCCGCCGTAGCGGGAGCTGGTTACTCGCCCTTGGCCTTCGCGATGATCTCCTCGGCGACGTTCCGCGGAACCTCGGCGTAGGAGTCGAACTGCATCGAGTAGCTTGCGCGACCCGAGGTCTTGCTGCGGAGGTCTCCGACGTAGCCGAACATCTCCGACAGCGGAACCAGGCCCTTGACGAGCTTGGCGCCGTGACGGTCCTCCATGGCCTGGATCTGGCCACGGCGGGAGTTGATGTCGCCGATGACGTCACCCATGTAGTCCTCGGGGGTGGTGACCTCGACCGACATCATCGGCTCGAGCAGAGCCGGCGATGCCTTGCGAGCACCCTCCTTGAACGCCATGGAACCGGCGATCTTGAACGCGAGCTCGGAGGAGTCGACGTCGTGGTAGGCACCGTCGAGCAGCGTCACCTTGACGCCGGTCAGCGGGTAGCCGGCCAGCACACCGAACTCCATGGCCTCCTGGCAACCCGCGTCCACGGACGGGATGTACTCCCGCGGGATACGGCCACCGGTGACCTTGTTCTCGAACTCGTAGCCGTCGCCCTCGAGGGGCTCGATCGCGATCTGCACCTTCGCGAACTGGCCGGAACCACCAGTCTGCTTCTTGTGCGTGTAGTCGATCCGCTCGACGGCCTTGCGGATCGTCTCGCGGTACGCGACCTGCGGCTTGCCGACGTTGGCCTCGACCTTGAACTCACGCTTCATACGGTCGACCAGCACGTCGAGGTGCAGCTCGCCCATACCCGCGATGATGGTCTGGCCCGTCTCCTCGTCCGTGTGGACCTGGAAGGACGGGTCCTCCTCGGCCAGACGCTGGATGGCGACACCCAGCTTCTCCTGGTCGCCCTTGGACTTGGGCTCAATGGCGACCTGGATGACCGGGGCCGGGAAGTCCATCGACTCGAGGATCACCGGGTTGGACGCGTCGCAGAGGGTCTCACCGGTGGTGGTCTGCTTCAGACCCATGACGGCGACGATGTCGCCGGCACCCACCGAGTCGATCTCCTCACGCTTGTTCGCGTGCATCCGGTAGATCTTGCCGATGCGCTCCTTCTTGCCCTTCACGGAGTTCTGCACCTGGGTGCCGGCCTCCATGCGGCCCGAGTAGACCCGGACGAAGGTGAGCTTGCCGAGGTGCGGGTCGCTCATGATCTTGAAGGCAAGGCCGGCGAACGGCTCGTCGTCGGACGGCTTGCGCTTCACGACCTCGTCGGCGTTGTTGACCGCGTGGCCCTCAACGGCCTCGATGTCCAGCGGCGACGGCAGGTAGCGGACCACGGCGTCGAGCAGGGGCTGAACGCCCTTGTTCTTGAACGCGGTACCACAGAACACCGGGGTGACGGTGACGGAGTCGCCGCCGCCCTTCGACGCGAGAGTGATGCGGCGGATGGCCGCCATCAGCTGCTCCTCGGTCGGCTCCTCGCCGCCCAGGTACAGCTCCATCATCTCGTCGTCGTTCTCGGCGACGCCCTCGAGGAGCTTGCCGCGCCATTCCTCGGCAGCCTCGATGTGGGTGTCCGGGATGTCGACGACGTCGTACATCTCGCCCTTGGCGGCCTCGGCGGACCAGACCAGCGCCTTCATCTGGACGAGGTCGACCACGCCCTTGAAGTCGGCCTCGGTGCCGATCGGCAGCTGCATGACCAGCGGAACCGCGCCCAGGCGGTCGACGATCATGTCGACGCAGCGGTGGAACTCGGCACCCGTACGGTCGAGCTTGTTGACGAAGCAGATACGCGGCACGCCGTAGCGGTCCGCCTGACGCCAGACAGTCTCGGACTGGGGCTCGACACCGGCAACGCCGTCGAACACCGTCACGGCACCGTCGAGCACGCGCAGGGAGCGCTCCACCTCGACGGTGAAGTCGACGTGACCCGGGGTGTCGATGATGTTGATGGTGTGGTCGACGTTGTCGAGCGGCCAGTGGCAGGTGGTGGCAGCGGACGTGATCGTGATGCCACGCTCCTGCTCCTGCTCCATCCAGTCCATCGTGGCAGCGCCGTCGTGGACCTCACCGATCTTGTACGAAACACCGGTGTAGAACAGGATCCGCTCGGTGGTGGTCGTCTTGCCCGCGTCGATGTGGGCCATGATCCCGATGTTGCGGACCTTGGCCAGGTCAAGCGAAGTGGTGGCCATATGGCTCAGTCTTCTCTCGGTTCTCGATGGGGGTAGCGACTACCAGCGGTAGTGCGCGAAGGCCTTGTTGGACTCGGCCATCTTGTGCGTGTCCTCACGCTTCTTGACCGAGGCGCCGAGACCGTTCGAGGCGTCCAGCAGCTCGTTCATGAGGCGCTCGGTCATGGTCTTCTCGCGACGGGCGCGGGAGTAACCGACCAGCCAGCGCAGCGCCAGGGTGGAGGCGCGGCCCGGACGGACCTCGACCGGCACCTGGTAGGTGGCGCCACCGACGCGGCGGGACTTGACCTCGAGAGCCGGCTTGACGTTCTCGAGAGCGCGCTTGAGGGTGATGACCGGGTCGTTACCGGTCTTCTCGCGCAGACCCTCCATGGCGCCGTACACGATGCGCTCGGCGGTGGAGCGCTTGCCGTGCAGGAGGATCTTGTTGATCAGCGACGTCACCAGGGGGGAGCCGTAAACCGGGTCGATGATGACCGGGCGCTTCGGGGCGGGGCCCTTACGAGGCATTCTTACTTCTCCTTCTTGGCGCCGTAGCGGCTGCGAGCCTGCTTACGGTTCTTGACGCCCTGCGTGTCGAGGGAACCGCGGATGATCTTGTAGCGAACACCCGGAAGGTCCTTCACACGGCCACCGCGGACGAGCACGATGGAGTGCTCCTGCAGGTTGTGGCCCTCACCCGGAATGTAAGCGGTGACCTCGATGCCGGAGGTCAGACGCACACGCGCGACCTTACGGAGCGCCGAGTTCGGCTTCTTCGGGGTGGTGGTGAAAACACGCGTGCAGACGCCACGACGCTGGGGCGAACCCTCGAGTGCGGGCGTCTTGTTCTTCTCGACCTTGTCCTGCCGGCCCTTCCGGACCAGCTGCTGGATCGTAGGCACCGTTTCTCCGGTTTCTGTGATCTCGATAAAACTAACCTGGGCGTCACCGCCGACCCACGCGGTCGGGCGTGTCGAAGGCTGCAGACCCCACTGGAGGGCGGAATCAGCGCAGATTTCGGTGTTTCCGGCCGCTGGATCCGTCCGGCTCCGGGTCTCTCACACGGTCTGAAGGCACGCGCGAGAGCCCAGGGACACCCCAGGCACAAGGTCAGAGCGTACCTACAGCATGGGCTGCGGTCAAAACAAATGCACACGCGGAGGACACCCCGATGTGCTGCATATGTCGCAGATCAGAGCGGCCGCGCGGGCCCCGCCGGGGCCGCTCCCGGCGGGACTAGCGGCCGGCCGATACACCCCGATGGACGCCGTGGGTGCCCTCCGTACGGGCCCCGCTGACCGAAAGGATCATCTCGGCCATCTCGACGAACTGCCGGCGGTGACTGTCGGGCACGCCGAGCATCTGCGCGGCCTCCGCCGGGGTCACCAGGCCGTCGCCCTCCCGGCCCCGGGCGCCCTCACCGGCGCCCGTACGCCCCGCGCCCGGCAGCGGCAGGTCCTCCGCCGTCACCTTGCCGGACTGGATCAGCATGTCGCGCAGCGAGACGCCGAGCACGCGCGCGAGGGCGCGCATGGTCTCCAGGTCGGGCAGGCTCTGCCGCTGCAGCAGCCGGGTGACCGCCGCACGGTGCACGCCGGCGTCCTCCGCCAGCCGTGACCTGCCTCCGCCACGCGGGCTGTCGATGTCATAGCCGCGTTCGCGCATCAGGCCTTCGACCCAGCCCGCGAAACGCTCCATATCCGAGCCCTTTTCGCCCATAACACTGCTCCCTCCGCACTCCCTCCGCGCCACCGAGCCTACCGTCCGATCGCGCACGCAATAAACAGAATGAAGTGCGCGAGCGCAACTCGCCACCCCGCCATGGCAAATTCCGGCTTTTACCTACTGGTCAGCGCGTTTTCGGGACGCCCGGTATGTGGGACGGAACACATGATCGGTATTTGTTGCGCTCGCGCACGCACTCTGTCTACTGTTGATTGCGCCACCGCAACATGACGCACTGTGGTCACGGTGGCACCTCCCACCACGCACCCACCGCACCCACCGCACCCGCACGCACCGCACCGCACCCGCACGCACCGCACCGCACCCGCACGCTGCTTCACCCTGCCGCGCACCACCCCGAGACCTGCCCCGCACCACCCCGAGAGGGGACTCCACCCCGAGAGGGGACCCGAACCCGCCCATGCCCGAATCCGCGCTCCGCGCCCCCGTCACCGCCTATCCCCACCCCACCGCCGCCCGCCGCCCCGTCGACTGGCGCTCCCACGCCGCCTGCGTCGGCCTCCCGGACGCGGCGGTCTTCGCCCGCCGCCCCAAGGACGCCCTCCCCGCCCTGCGGGCCTGCGCCGGCTGCCCCGTCCCCGCTACTGCCTGGAGGCGGTGGCGCCGAGGGAGAGCTGGTTCGACGGGGTGTGCGGGGGTCGCCTGTGGCGCAACGGCAAGGAGGCCCGGATCCCCGACGCGCTGGCGGGTGAGGCGGGCCTGCCCGCCTCACCCGTCCCGTACCCGTCCCCACATCCGTCCCCGTATCCGGAGGAGCTGTCATGACCACCGCGCACACGACCACCGCGAGCCGTCCCGACCGCGCCGCCGTATGGCTGGGCATCCTGCTCCGCCAGTTCCCCGAGCTGGCCCGGGAGCTCGCCCCGAGCCGCACCGCCCGCCCCTCCTCCGGCGGACGCCCCACCCGTACGGCCCCGGCGGCGCCCATCCGCCTGTTCGTCTCCGACACCATCCGTGACGTCACCGACGGAGTGGTGGAGCTGGAGGAGGCGGTCTGCGAGAAGCTGCGCCTCCCCCGCCCGGGACGGGCCGGGGTGGAGCAGCGGCTGGCCCGGCTGATCGCCCTGCTGGACGACGTCGCCGAACGCCCCGACCCGGTGCTGGCCGAGCACGTACGGGCCGAGGCCCGCCGGATGGCGCGGCGCTGCTCCCTCGCGCTGGGCGACGCCGAGACGCCCGTACGCGTACGCGGCCGCTGCCCGCACTGCGACTCGGTCTCCCTGCGCGTCTTCCCCCACCGCGAGACGGTCCTCTGCGTCAACCCCGGCTGCCGCTGCGCGGACCCTGCCTGCGCCTGCCGTACGGACCGCGGCCACCGGCACGCATGGGCACGCGGCGAGTGGGCGCGGCTGGCGGAGGCGACGGAGGGCGACCTGGCGGAGATGGCCGCGGCGCAGGACGAGGAGGGCTCGCAGGGATGACAACGACTCTGGTGACAGCGCGGCTGGCGGCCGAGGAGGTGGCGGTGGTGCCGGACACCATCCGCAAGTGGGTCCAGCTGGGGCACCTGACCCCGGCGGGCCGCCGGGGCAGGGCGAACCTCTTCCGGCTGGAGGACGTCTTCGCGGCGGAGCGCGTCACGCGCCGGGCGCACGAGCGACGGGAGGGGCGCGCGGCGCCCCCTATATAAAGAGGAGCAGACAGCACTGTGCCCCGCGACTCGGGTTGATCCGCGGGGCACAGTGCTGTCTGTTCTGTATGTCAGACGTCGGTCATGTCGTAGGAACCGATGCGGTACACCTGAGCGCCGGCGGCGTCCTTGCGCTTCTGGTCCACGGCCTCGATGGCCTCCTGCCAGCCGCTGACGAAGCCGCTCACCTCGGCCTCCTCGACGGTCTTCCCGGCTATCTTGCCGACGACGGCGGTCAGCGCCCGGGCGACCTCGTCGGTGAAGAGCCCCGACCGCCCCGACTCGGCGGCGACCTCGACGGTGGCTGCCACGACGTCCGTGAGCAGGTCACTGCGCGCGCTCACCACGTGGTCCCCCCGCAGACCACGATTTGCTCGCTCATGCCACCCCCAGGTGCTTCCGCCGACTCATTTGCCCTTCCGTAACACCTCCTGAGCATCTGTCGTGAGATGGCCAGGAGTGTGCGCGATCGCCCATTAATCTATCCCGACGGTCTGACACCTCGTCCCCTCAGCACCGGACCTCGCGATATCTCCCGGAGGGCTTCCGGTCGAACATAAGATCACTCCCAAGTGTGACGTGTGCGACGCACTGGCCGGTAGGGGATTAAGCGGACGGGTGGGGTCAGCCATGTGGGGACGGAGACGAGCGCAGCGGGCCTACGACGGGATGCTGGCGGGGGCTCATGAGGCCTTGTCGAGCCTGCTGGGGGTGGCGGACGAGACCCACGGGCTGCTCCAGGACGCCTACGAGGACCTGCGTGCCGCGCACGGCCGGATCGAGGAACTGCTCGACCGGGGCGACGGCCTCCCGGCGAAATCGGTCCGGGCGGAGCTGTCCGGTGCCGAGCGGCTCTGGGACGACCACGAGCGCCTGGTCACGGGGTACGAGGAGATCCGCGCGCCCTGGCACGACGGCGTCGAGCACGCCGACATCGACGACGTGAACACGGCGGCCGAGACCTTCTCGGCGTACCTGGAGGAGACCATCCCCCTGGTCAAGGACGTGGCCTCCCTCATCGACAGCCTCGGGACTCTCCACCAGAACCTCCTGGCCCTCCACGACAAGCTCGCCCCGATCCAGCAGCGCACCCACGCCGCCTTCGCCGCCGCCTCCGCCGACCTCGCCTGGGCCGGCCCCGAGGCCCAGGGCAGATTCGCCCTGGAGGCCCGCCTCCACTCCCTCGGCGACCGCCTCCACGAACTGGACGCGGGCCGCGTCGAGCTCCAGCCGGGCCGCACGGTGATGGACTGGTACCGCGAGGTCGAGGCCGGCATCGCCGAGATCCGCGACGCGACCGTGCGGCTGGGGCGGTGAGCCGGCCGTGATCAGTGTGCACGTGAGCGGGTTCGTCGGCGGAGCGCTCTGGTTACTGATCGCGGCGGGCGTGGCGGTGAGTGATCTGCTCGCCTACCGGAGGCGGGTCACCACAAGAGCCGTGTGCGTCAGCGTGCATGACGAGCCCGAGGGAATCGTCCGTCACCACCTTGAGAGGGTCCCGGTGACCGACGAGAGGAGATCTGTCCTCTTCCGCACCAAGGGACCGAGCGTCGGGGTCGGCAGGGCCGTCACCATCTCGTACGACCCCAAGCGCGACCACGAGGTGTTCCTCGCGGACCGCCACCCACGGATCTCGTGGCAGCCCGTCCTTGCACTGGCGGGCATCGGAGTCGCGCTGATCGTCATGGGTCTCATCCCATAACTCCCCCGGGCCGACGATTCGCCACTCAGAACAGCGAACCCGGCAGCTCCAGCAGCCAGAACACGAGTGGGGCGCAGAGGAGCACACCCCGACCGCCGGTCAGGGAGAACGCGACCGCGGCCGTGACAAGCCACATGATCCGTGTCGGAACCACGACACGCGACGGATCACGGGAGTCGTAGCGGATCACGCCCCCGCGGGCCGTCGGGTAAGTCGACACCTACTCGCGCTCCCGGCGGTTCCGACGGCGAACGGTCAGCGCCTTCGTATCCGGGCAGGCGCCCTCGAACAGATGCGGCGTCAGTTCGCCCTCGGCGACGTCGGGCTGTCGCACTTACCCTCCGAGCACGATCGTGGTGGCGCGCTTGGTCTTCCAGTGCACCTCGTCACGCGACGGGTTTCTTCACTGCCCTCATGCGCGAACCACAACCCTCTGGCACCCACCACCCCGAACCCTCCTGATTGCGCGCTCGAAACTTCTTGTTGCGATCTCGCACGATCTCGTTCACAATAGATGCAGCGGCGGAGCTGTGCCCACGACAAGGGCGCGGCCCGCCGCTTCGCGTTGAGCGGCCGGCGACGACCACTCCCGCGTGCCGCATGGCAACGGCCCCCGTCCCCGAAAAGGGACGGGGGCCGTTCGCGTGGCCCCGAACACGACCGACGCGCCGCGCCGCTCGACGCGAATCCCACCCGCCAACCGCAACCACTAAGAAAAGAAAGGGGGGCAATCACAGAAATGGCCAATACCGCCAAGGCCCTGCTCGCCGAAGCCGCCGAGCACATCGGCTACAAGGAAGGCCCGAACAACGACAACATGTTCGGCCGTTGGTACCCCATGAACAACGAGCCGTGGTGCGCGATGTTCGTGTCGTACTGCGCCTGGAAGACCGGCAACGACGACATCATCCCGAAGTTCGCCTACTGCCCCAACGGCGTCGCCTGGTTCAAGGCGCGCGACCAGTGGAACCGGACTCCTTCCGTCGGCGCGATCGTGTTCTACGGCACCGAGGGCCAGGACCACGTCGAGATGGTCGAGTCGTTCACCGACTCCGAGATCGTCACCATCGGCGGCAACACCAACAACGACGGTTCGTCGAACGGCGACGGCGTCTACCGCCGCCGCATCAGCCGCAGCAACCCCCGTATCTACGGCTACGGCCACCCCACCTACAAGAATGACGAGGACCTTGACATGCCCAAGCGCGTGAGCCTTGCCCGTAAGACCGAAGTCGTCCTGAAGCGCAACACCGTTACGCAGATCCCGTTCGACGACGAGTACTCCGACGGCGGCGACCAGCACCCGGACAAGGGGGGCCCGGCGTTCATCACCGGCAACTCGGACTACATCGCGACCGCCGCCGCCACGATCGCCGGCATCGCCCCCGGCATCACCATCCAGACCCGCTTCCTGGAGATCAACGCCAAGGGCGACGTCGTCAAGGAGGGCCCGATCGAGGAGGCCCTGGCGACCACCGGCAACACCTACGTCACCCAGACCCGCGCCGGCGGCGTCTGCGACCCCGGCAACCACGTCGTATGGACCATCGAGGTCATCAACGGCGACACCGACGGCAAGGTCACCTACGCCGAGGTCCAGGCCAACTACTGGCCCCGCCAGGCCTAATCGGCTTTATCGACCGGCACTCGGTGATTCGGAAGGCCCCGCACGCGAAAGCGCGCGGGGCCTTCCGCGTCCGGTGACGCGGCGTACGCCGCGATCCCGGAGAGGTTCGCGCACGTCAACCTCGCTGTCGTCAGCGAGGAGCGCAAGGGCACCGACCTCCGCTGAGCGGCCTCCTGGACCTCACCACCAGAAAGGACACCACCATGGTCGCAGTCAGTGACCTTCTGCCGTACAAACTCTCTCCCCCGCAGGAGAAGTGGAAGTTCGACGCCGACCAGCGGAGCAACGCCACCGCCATCCTGGACGAGGCGCTCAAGGCCGGCCTCGGCTACCGCGGAGCGGTCGTCGGCGTCGCCACCGCGCTCCAGGAATCGGGCATGCGGAACCTCAACTACGGCGACGCGACGAGCATCGGCCTGTTCCAGCAGCAGGACTGGTGGGGCACGCGCGAGCAGCGGCTCGACCCGCACTGGACCTCCTGGAAGTTCTTCTCCGAGATGAAGAAGATCTGCCCCGGCAAGTTCGGCTCCGGCTACCTCACGTCGACGCCGCTCACGCAGGTGGCCCAGGCCGTGCAGGTCAGCGCGTTCCCCAACGCCTACGCCAAGCACGAGCAGTCGGCCGCCGAGCTGATCGCCGACCTGGTGAACAACGGCGCCGACGACGACGCCCCGAAGCGCGTCAGCCTCGCCCGGAAGTCCGAGCTGCCCCTCAAGCGGAACACGGTCACCCAGATCCCGTTCGAGGACGAGTACTCCGACGGCGGCGACCAGCACCCCGACAAGGGCGGCCCGGCGTTCATCACCGGCAACTCCGACTACATCGCCACCGCCGCCGCCACCATCGCCGGCATCGCTCCCGGCATCACCATCCAGACCCGCTTCCTGGAGATCAACTCCAAGGGCGACGTCGTCAAGGAGGGCCCGATCGAGGAGGCCCTGGCGACCACCGGCAACACCTACGTCACCCAGACCCGCGCCGGCGGCGTCTGCGACCCCGGCAACCACGTCGTGTGGACCATCGAGGTCATCAACGGCGACACCGACGGCAAGGTCACCTACGCCGAGGTCCAGGCCAACTACTGGCCCCGCCAGGCCTAGGAGACCGGATGAACGAGGCCCTGCTGGCGTTCCCCGACGTGGAACGCCTCATCGTCGACAACCTCAAGAACCGGCCCGAGCTGGCCGAGGTCAAGGTCGACAACCGCCCGCCGGCCGACTTCAACGGCACCCAGAAGGTCGTCCTGGTCTCCCGGACCGGCGGCGCCTGGATCGACGACCTCCACCTCGACACCCCGCTCGTCGAGCTGGAGGTCTACGGGCCGGACAAGACCACCGCGCACTCGATCTCGCTGGCCGTCCGCGCCGCGCTCCTGACGCTCCGCGGCACCGTCTACGGCTCCGCGGTCGTCACCGACGTCGTCGAGACGGAAGCGGTGCGCTGGCTGCCGGACTACAACCGCCCGGCGGGCAACCGCTACCTCACCACGGTGCGCTTCTCGCTCCGCCCCGCGTAGCCGCAACCGCCCCTTCGCGACCCTTCGCACCCCTCCGCGCCCCTTCCCGCGGGCCATTCACCTCTTATCAAGGAGTACCCATGTCCGGAATGAACCCGAGCGAGATCCGTGTTGCCGGCACCGGCCGCATCCTCCTCGCCAAGCCCGGCACCGAAGCCCCGGCCGCCATCGACGCCCCGTGGGGCGACGCCTGGCACGACCTGGGCTACACCAGCACCGACGGTGTGAAGTTCGGCCGCAAGGGCAAGACCGCCAACATCGACACCTGGCAGTCCCTCACCCCGGCCCGCACGATCTACACCGAGCGCGAGCTCACCGTGAAGTTCGGCATGCTCCAGCTGAACGAGGACACCCTGCCGTTCTTCTTCGGCGGCGGCGAGGTCGTCGAGACCGCCCCGAACTCGGGCCTGTACAAGTACGAGATCCAGAGCGACCAGGGCGAGGACGAGCGCGCGCTCGGCGTCGAGTTCACCGACGGCACGGACGTCCGCTACCGCTTCGTCATCCCGCGCGGTGTGGTCACGGTCAGCGATGACGTGGACCTCAACCGCAAGGGCGCGGTGAAGCTGGGCGTCACCTTCACGGCGATGGCCGCGAAGCCGGGCGCGGCGCTGGCGACGTGGCTGATGAAGGACAAGTCCTTCGCCCCGACGGGCGCGCCGGCCAAGTAACGCCGACGCCTTTCCCCTTCCGGAACCACCTGAATACGGGCGCCGCCCCGGCCTTCGCCCCCGCCCCCGGGGCGGCGCCCGCCCCTTCCCACCGCTTTTTCACCCACTTCTAGGAGCAGCACATGCCCGCTTTCGATGTCAACGCGGCCCGCGCCCAGCGCCTGGAGGCCCACGGTAAGTCGTGGTCCTTCCAGCTGGACGGCGACGCCTTCGAGCTCCCCACCGAGATCGGCCACCGCACCGCCCGCGCCCTGCGCGAGCTCGACGACAGCGACGTCGACGGCCTGCTGGGCCTGCTGCTGGGCGAGAAGCAGTTCGCACGCCTGGTCGAGCACGACCTGACGATGCAGGACATCGCCGCGATCCTGGAGGCGTACGGCCAGGAGACCGGGCTCGGCCTGGGGGAAGACTGAGCCTCGACGCGTTCGTAGACGAACACGCCGAGGCTCTGGAAGCCGATCTGCTGCGGCACTACGGGGTGGACCTCCTCGACTGGCACCGCGGGACGCTCTCCTCGAGACGCCTCGCGGTGCTGGTCAAGCACATGCCACGCGACAGCGCGGTCAACCGTGACCTGTACGGCGAAGCCGTGGAGTGGGACGCGTCGACCCATCTACTGGCGGCGCTCGTCGACCACTCGGCTGTCGCCAACTGGATGACGGCGACGATCAACAGCGGCGAGGACGCGGAGCCGCTGGATTACCCGGAGCCGGTGGCAAGACCGAACCTGTCGGCCACCGAGCCGGACACCGACAAGTCCGATTCCGATGACGGGCAGGAGGACGGCGAGCTTCCGGCGCCGGACCGGCTCGCGCGCTTCTTCGCATGACCAGGCAACGAATCAACCCGAAGATTCCCTCGCTGACGATCACCGCTCGGGCAGTGAAGCGCTGGCCAGGCTCACCGTCGGACCATGCCGCCACCAGCGCCCCGTGAGGTCCGCCTAGGCCATAGACCGGGAACCCGTCGCCGATTTCCTTCAGATCCGTAATGCTACGGCCCGCCGTCAAACGAGGGCTTCAACTGCCGTGAAAGCTCCCGATCAGAGCGTCGACACCCCAGAAGACGAGCTGCATCAGCACAAGCACCGCAATCCCTCCCCAAAGGTTCAGTCGAGCTGAAGAACCTACCTTCAGCTCCCGGACAGTTCTCGCCCTGCGAGGAGACCGCGGATCGTACAAAATTTCAAGAACTTCTCCGGTGTCGGCGATTCGCGAACCACGCAGAGGGCTTCGATAGAAGACAGTGCGACCTTCCAGTGTCTTGAACTGAAAGGTTTCCGAAACCCGATCTTCTGACCAGGAGGCGGCGACACACTCGCCTTTCACAGCCACACCGGAGGACCTTAGCCTGCGGTCCGTCATCAGCGGCCGGACCCCGAACGGCACCACGAAAAACACGGCGACAAGAATTGTCGTCGACGCGAATACCACCCACATCACTTCTCGATAGTGATCAGCCAGCCAAAGCAGCACGAAGCCCTCCAAGCGAGATGGCCCAAAAAATCCTCAATACATCACATTATCACGACCTGGAGCAGGCGGACAATAGATTCCTCAGCCATCGAAATAGGCATGCCGAATAGTCAGGGCGAGCGCAATGGGAATGCTGGACGACATCTCCCCCAACGATGTTCCGAAAACCTACACAGACACCATCCCCAGAGGGGAAGACGGGTGGACATTCAAGGAAGAGAAGCTAAATTCCTCGATATTCACCCAGACCATAAACGGCCTCAGCAGAACACAGAATCACATCAGTCAGACCGTCAACCATCTCAGCATGACCGTCAACGACTTGAGCGTTTCGATGACCGGCCTGAGCGCCAGCATTACGGGTGCCAGCGCCGGGGTCGACGGCGCAAAGCTCTCCTTTGCCGGCTTTACAGGTGGAGCCACGCTGGCGAAGGCAGATTTCACCGGGGCGAAAGTCGACGAAAAAGGCGTCTCCTTCCTTGGGCGTCAGATCCTCACCTGGCCGTGGGCGGAAGACAAGGAGACCAGACTCCTAAGGAGAGCCGGGAAGGGCTCCGCTAAGGCCGAAACGCTTTCCGCTAACGCACGGGCCAGGCTGAACGAGGCACCCGAATACTCCATCACTCGAATCCGCGCAGAGCAGGAGTTGAAGAAGGCAGAAAAGTTCCGTCAGCGCGCCGGCCGGGCTCACACGGCTTTGATCGAGCTTGCCCGAAAATCTGCACAGAAGAAAAAAGATGCGGAGCTGAGCCTCAAAGAGGCACGCAAAAGCTATCGAGAAGCAGGCCGGAACCAACGAGCAGCGGTCAAGGAGCTTCGAAATCTGCAGAACGCCGCGGCATCTGCACAACGAGAGATCGGCTGATCTTGAGGGCAGGCCGAGGCAGATTGGAGAAAAATGTCTCTCGTTCAATCTCTCAGTAGAGCCGGCGGCGCCGCCCGGACTTTCAGAACCAACATCGACGCCGCCGGCCGGGCCGCCGGCACGCTCGGGCGGAGCGCCGGCACCGCCAATACCAACGTCGGCAGGATCAAGAACTCCGCCAAGCAGTCCGCCCGTGAGCTCAAGGGCATGAAGACCGCCGCCGATCAGGCGGCCCGGTCGGTGGCCAAGGTCGGGAAGGAGGCCGGCAAGGGCGGGACGTCCATGGGGAAGTTCCAGGGCGGGCTGAAGAAGGCCGACGGCGGGTTCAAGGGGCTCAACAAGGCCATGAAGGGCAACGTCATCGGGATGTTGCTCGAACTCTTCGCACCGCTCATCGAGAAGGTCGTCGCCATGGCGTCCAAGTCGAAGGCGATGCAGAAGATCATGAAGGTCGCCTTCGACGTCATCGGCAAGGTCGTCGACACCGTCATGAAGGCCATCGGCCCGCTGATGAAGGCCACCGGCAAGATCATCTCGAAGGTCTGGGACGGCATCAAGGCGGCCATCCTGCCCATCGCCCTGTGGATCGGTTCCGCCATTCCCGGCGCGTTCAACACCGTCAAGGACGCCCTGTCCAGCGCCTGGGGCGGGCTGTCGTCCTTCGCCGGAAGCGTGTTCAGCGGCATCCTCTCCGCCGTCAAGTACCCGCTCAACGGCGTCATCGGCCTCATCAACTCGGCGATCGGCGCCCTGAACGGCATCAAGGTCTCCATCCCCGGCTGGGTGCCCCTCGTCGGCGGCAAGACCTTCGGTGTCAGCATCCCTCGGATCCCGATGCTCGCGGAGGGCGGCATCGTCGCGCCCCGCAGCGGTGGTGTGCCGGCGATCGTCGCCGAGGCGGGCCAGCACGAGGCGGTCATGCCGCTGTCGAAGCTCGACCGGCTGCTGAGCCGCACCGCCGTCGAAGCCCGGCTCAAGGCGGCCGGCGTCGGCACGAGCGGCGGTAGCGGTAGCGCCACCGCCGGGTTCCACATCGAGAACTACTACGCCACCTCGTCCTCCACCCCGCGCGACACCGCCCGAGCGCTGATGTTCCTCGCGAAGGCCCGCGGATAGGGGGCGGCACAGCCAGGCCCACCGATCAGAAGGAGGACCCCCATGGCCGCCGCCGCGGCAGCAGCGCTCCCCAGAAATCCGCTCGCCAACTCCGCCGGCGCGTTCCGCAACTTCGGCTCGGCCCTCGGCCAGGCGGCCCGCTCCGTCCGCACCGTCCAGAACGGCGTCCGGAACGCCGCCCGGGCCGCCGACCGCATCCGGACGTCCACCGGTCAGGCCGGCAAGGAGGCCCGGCAGTTCGGTACGGGCGCCGGGGCCGCCGGCCGCTCCGCACTCGCCGTCGGCCGGCAGGCCGGTACCGCCCACACCGGTCTGCTGAAAACGAAGTCCGGTGGTCAGCAGTCCGCCCGGCTGCTGAAGAACATCAACCGCCAGGCCACCGCCTCCGGCAGGTCCATCGCCCGCACCGGCAAGAGCGCCGGAATCCTCGGCAAGTTCACCGGGATCCTCGGCGGCAAACTCAAAATCGCCGGCGGCATCATGACAGCCGTCAACCTCGTGATGAAGACGAACCCGTTCGTCCTCGTCCTCTCCCTCCTCGCCCCCTTCGCCACCGAGCTCATCGACTTCGCGCTGAACTCGGAGCTCGGGCAGCAGATCATGGAGACGGTCTTCGGGCTCGTCGAGGCGTACTTCACCACCGCCCTGACCGTCATCGTCCCCGTGATCACCGGCTATCTCGCCGTGATCAAGGGCGTCTGGAAGACGCTCGAAAGCGTCGTCAAGCCGGTGGTCACCTGGGTCACTAAGGACATCCCCGGCGGCTTCAGGAAGGTCAACTCCGCGATGGAGAAGGCCCTCCACGGCATGGGCGACTTCCTGCGGACCGGATTCCAGATGGTCATCGGCGTCGTCAAGGGCCCCCTCAACGGGCTCATCGCCTTCGCCAACTGGGTCATCGACGGCCTCAACAGCCTCAGCTTCAACTTCCTCGGCAAGCACTTCGGCGTCAATCTCTCGAAGATCCCGATGCTCGCCGAGGGCGGCGTCGTCAGCCCCCGCGACGGCGGCGTCCCCGTGATCCTCGCCGAGGCCGGCGAGGCCGAGGCCGTGCTGCCCATGTCGAAGCTCGACCAGTTGCTGGCCCGTACGGCCGAGGCCGCCCGGCGCACCGCCCCCGCGCGGGCCGGTGCCCGCATCGGCACCTATCACGAGCCCGAGGGCCGCGGCGCCCACGCCATCGCCTCGGACCTGCTTTTTCTCGCCGCGGTCCACGCCTGAGCCCACGCCTGAGCCCGGGCCTGAGCCCACGCCTGAGCCCGGGCCTGAGCCCACGCCTGAGCCCGGGCCCGAGCACACGCCGCGGCCCACGCCGCAGCCCACGTCTCGGCCCTTGAGCCCAAGGCGGACCCCCTACACGCGGCCCCATACACCCGGAGGTGAGGCCCACCCATGCCCACAGCGACCCAACTCGACACCGCGACCGCCACCGCTCCCCCCGGCTCCCAGATCACCCAGGACGGGCAGATCGAGTGGGCCGGGCTCCTCATGGGCCCCGGTACGCCCTACCAGATCGACGCCAAGGGCCTGACCGGCTGGGACGACCTGCCGGAGCTGGACTCCGCGGACGTGCCCAAGCCCGATCAGCACGGTTCCTGGCCCGGCGCCCAGTGGGCCAAGCCGCGGACGGTCGCCGCGACCGTCTGGCTGCTGCCCGACCGTCCCGACCAGGCCCAGGCCGTCGCCCGGGCGTTCCGCGCCGCCACCGCCGTGCACAGCGGCGAGCAGTGGCTCGCCGTGCGCGTCCACGGCCAGACCCTCGCCTGCCGGGCGCGCGTCGACCGCCGCGTCGTCCCGACGGACCGCACCTACGTCACCCAGGGCATCGCGTCCGTCTCCATCCAGTGGCTGTGCACCGACCCCCGCCGTCTCGGCATCACCGAGCAACTGGGCCGCACGGCCCTCCCCACGTCCGAGCCCGGTCTGCTGTGGCAGCCGGACGGCGGCCTGGAGTGGCCCCTGGCGTGGGGCGCCGCCGGCAGCACCGGAGTGATCACGGCGGTGAACGAGGGCGACGCCCCCGTCAGCCCCGTGATCGAGTTCCGCGGCCCGGTCGGCCTCCCGTCCCTGACCCGGCTCGGCGACGGACGACAGCTGGAGTACGACATCCAGCTCGCCGAGGCCGATGTGCTGACCGTCGACACCACGGACGGAACGGTCCTGCTCAACGGCACCGCGTCCCGGCTCTACACCGCCACCAACCGCTCCACTCCCGAGCAGCTGTTCCAGCTGGAGCCGGGCGACAACTCGCTCGCCTTCCGCGCCGGCCCCGACTCGACCGACCCGCGCGCCTCGGTGACCGTCCGCTGGCGCGACGCCCACTGGTGACCCACCCGCCCACCGACTTTCCCCGCCGCCCTTCCCCACCTCCCCACCACCTTCCTCGGAGGACGAGATGAACAACGTCCGCAGCGCATGGCTGCTCAACCGCACCGACGCCGGCGGGGGCCAGTCCCGCGTCGACACCCGGCTCGCCCCGCTCGGCACCATGGCCCCGGAGGGCGTGCTGGCCACCCGGGACGGTGTGATCCCCGGCTCCCAGAGCGGCCGGTACGCCATGGACGGCCTGTACGTCTTCAGCGACCAGGCGGGCATGATCGGCAAGGTCGCGCCGGGCCGCGCCGTCGTGCAGGGCACCGAGCCGGCCGGCTCCTACCCGGTCGTGGTGACCGACTACATCCCCCTCACCTTCGCCGACGGCGACCCGAACAACCCCCGCGTGGACCTGGTCGTGCTGCGCGTCTACGACGCCCAGCAGGACACCTCCAACCGCACCGAGGCCGTCGTCGAGATCATCCAGGGCGTGCCGGCCGCCAACCCGGCCGCGCCCGCGACGCCCCGCGCGGCCATCGCCCTCGCCGAGGTCACCGTCCCCGCCGGGGCCTCCGCCGGCAAGGGCGGCATCAACTGGGACACCGTCCGCGACCGGCGCCGGGCCACCGTCGCCGTCGGCGGCATCATCCCGCGCGGCTGGGGCCAGAACTTCCCCGGCGGCTACGTCGGCCAGTACCGCGACACCGGTACAGGCCTGGAGCGCTGGGACGGCACCCAGTGGAAGCAGTACCCGGAGCCCCGGGCGGTCTGGCGGGACTACACGCCGGTCTGGGGCGGCGACTACGAGCCGACCCGGCCGCAGATCAACAACGGCTCGCTGACCGGCCGGTACCTCCACGACGGCTCGATCGTCCACTTCACCGCCACGCTCCGGATCGGCTCGAACTCGAACTGGGGCGGCGCCGGCCGCAACGGCAACTGGTGGCTCTCCCTGCCTGTCCGGCCGACCGGCCCCAGCATGTCCGGCAACCTCAAGTTCCGTACCAGCTCCGGCTACTACCACGGCGGCTGCTACCTGGAGGCCAGCCGTCACCCCAACGGTTCCGCCTGCGGCTGGACCGCCAACAAGTCCTCCGGCCAGGTCGACGGCGGCTGGGTCGACGGCGACTGGCCGGACACCGTCGTCGAGGGCAACTGGTTCACCGTCTCGGGCTTCTACGAGGCGAGCGCATGACCGTGGCTCCCCGGCCCGCCTACCGCGCCCTCTTCTGCGATCTGCGCACCGACCAGGTCGTCGACGCCCTGCCGCTGACCGGCGTCGAGTTCGACGACTACATCGGCAAGACCGGTTCGCTGCGCGCCACCGTGCCCCTGCCGGACAGGGCGCTCGCCCAACGGGCCCGTTCCGCGCTCCAGCCCGGCCGCACCGCGGTCTGGCTGGAGCGCGGCGGCGAGATCTGGTGGGGCGGCATCCTCTGGACCTGTACGCCCTCCGGCGACGAGCAGGGACGCATGACGGCCGAGATCCAGGCCGGCACCTTCGACTCGTACCTCGACCACCGGATCCTCTCCAGCGGCTTCGAGAGCAAGGACGTCGACCAGTTCGACATCGTCCGCGGCCTCTTCGACCACATCCAGGCACAGCCCGGCGGCGACCTCGGCATCGAGTACGGCAACGAGGTCTCGGGCGTCCGCCGGACCCAGAACTACGCCTACACGGACGTCGCCCGGATCCGCGAGATCCTCGACGGGCTGGCCGCCCAGCGGGACGGCTTCGAGTGGCGGGTCCACTGCTACCGCGACCCCGTCACCGCGCGGCGCGTCAAGCGCCTCCAGCTCGGCCACCCGAGGATCCACGTCGGCGCCCAGGACATCGTCCTGGACCGGCCCGGACCGCTGCTGTCGTACAACCTGCCGAGCGACGCGACGCTGCAGTCCAACGTGTGGGTGGCCCGCGGCGATTCGGCCAACCGCAACCAGGCCGCGGACTCCGTGCCGACGATGTCGGAGCGGAAGGTCTCGATCGAGGACCTGAACGCCGGCTGGCCGCGCCTGGAAGGCACCTCCGACCACAGCTCGATCAGCGACCGCGACATCCTCAACAGCCTCGCCGACGCCGAACTCGCCCGCTCCCGGCGCCCCCAGCTCATCCCCGAGGTCACCATCCGGATCGACGGCCGGCTGACCCCGGCGCTCATCGGCGCCACGGTCCGGCTGCGCGTCACCGACCTGTGGCACCCGGAAGGGCTCGACGCCCGCTACCGGGTCGTCGGCATGACCGTCTCGCCGCCCGAGCGCGCGAAGGCCGAGACCGCGAAGCTCTATCTGGAAGGACTCTGATGGCCGCCATCCCCCTCGACATCCTCGACCGCATCCGCGACCTGGAACGACAGGTCCGCGCGCTGATGGGCAGCGCCAACACGCGGCCCAAGATGGACGAGATCCAGGGCGGCCGCGTCGTCATCGGCGACGGCGGCTCGCTGACCATGCGCACGCCCGAGGGCAAGGACCTGATGTACCTCGGGCGGGTGTGGCCGGACCGCGCGGGCGGCCAGTACCAGCAGGGCCTCGTCGTCCGACGCGACGACGGCACCCTCGCGCTCACCGTCTGGACCGGCGACTCCAAGGACCTGCCCGTCCAGCCCATCCGGATGTGGGACGCCAAGGGCAACGTCATCTTCGCCGAGGACGCCAGGAACTTCGGCCTGGCCAAGCCGTTCATCCCCTACCCACTGCCCACTCCCGAGGACACCGGCAAGTGGGAATCCACCAGTTCCACCAGCTGGACGACCCTGTACAACGGCAACGCCATCGTCCAGCACCCCAAGCTCTACTGCCTGATCGCCGCGACCGCGGGCGGCGAGTTGCGCCTGCTGGTCGACGACCGCCAGGTCGGGCCGACATCGAAGAACGGCGCGCTCGAGTTCTCCGAGTACATCGGCGCGGAATACGACAGCCACGTCACCTTCAAGGTCCAGGCCCGCGCCTTCAACAGCAACAGCACCGTGCGGTGCTCCCCGCGCGCCCTGTACGGCGTTCTCTCCTGAAGCCCACGGATACGTCCTCCCCGAGCGAAGAAAGACAACGTCTCGTGCTACCCAGTGCCATACCCACCGTCACCGTGACGGCCCGATACCTGTCCACCGACGGGCACGCGCTCGTGGGCAGCGTCACCTTCGAACCGCCCCCGCTGCTCACCCACAGCGACAGCGACGTCATGCTCGGCGGCGCCACCGCCGTGCCCCTCGACGCCGACGGGCGGATCAGCGTCGCCCTGCCCGCCACCGACGCGCCGGGCATGAACCCGACGAACTGGGCCTACACCGTCACCGAGCGGCTGTCGGGGCTGCCCGCCCGCGCCCCGTACAAGATCCTGCTGCCGGCCGCGCGACCGAAGGTCGACCTGGCCGACATCGCCCCCAGCGATCCCCGCACCCCCGACTACGTCCCGGTCGCCGGGCTCCCCGGCCCGCCCGGGCCGCCCGGACCGGCCGGCGCGCCGGGGCCCGTGCGCTCCGTGAACGGCCGCACCGAGGCCGAGATCCGGCTCGAAGCCAAGGACGTGGGCGCGCTGCCGGTCACCGGGGGCACCGTCACCGGCACGTTCACCGTCCGGGGAACCGGCGACGGCGCCGCCGTCGACGTGCAGGACACCAAGGGCGCCAGCCGCGTCCGGATCGACGCGGCCGGTGGCCTCGTGGCCAGCGCCGACGCCCGCTTCACCGGCAACGTGCAGATCGGCGCGGCCGTGGCCGACAGCGCCGGCGGCCAGGCCGTGCTCGGCATGAAGAACGTCACCGCCGTGCCCACGGGCAAGCCCACCGACGGCATCGTCGTGTACGCCAACGGTGGCGTCCTCGCCTACCGCAAGCCCGACGGCACCACGGTCACGCTCGACGAGCGGGCGGCGGGCGTGCGGTCCGTCAACGGCCGCAGCGGCGTCGTGGACCTCACCGCGGCCGACGTCCGCGCGGAGCCCGCCGGACGCTCGGTCCTCCTCTCGGGGGCCCAGACCGTCGAGGGCGCGAAGTCCTTCACCACCGTGCCGTCCACCACGGCCGACCCGACGGCCCCGGAACACCTCGTCCGCAAGTCCTACGTGGACGGTGTGGCCCGGTCCAACGACTGGGTACCGGCCGACCTGGGCTTCATCGCCTGGACGTTCGACCCGGGGCTGGGGGACGGCAAGGGCGGGATGAACCCCACCGTGCCCGGCGACATCCCGGCGAGCGGACGCATCTACTACAACGCCGTGATCGTGCGCTCAGCGGTGTCCGTGAAGGAGATCGCCTTCCACACGCTGGGCTACTCCGGGGCGTCCGGCGGTATCGCGCCGGGTTCGTTCGCCGGAATCTACGACGCCGCGGGCAACCGGATCGCCCAGACCGCCGACCTCAGCATGGTCTACCAGGAAGTACATGACGCCGGCGGCTCGACGTCGTTCCTGCCGCTGACCGCCCCGGTGACGCTCCAGCCCGGCATCCACGTCATCGCACTGCTGATCAACTACTCCAACTCGGCCAACGCGCCCCGGATCATGACCGGCAACGGCGGCTACGACGTGCCGGGCCGCTTCGGCCGACCGGGCGGCACGCCCCGCACGGCCCTGTCACGCAACACGACCAACACCTCCCTCCCCGCTTCCCTCAACTGGGGCACCGACGTGGCCGCTCTCGGCACCCGGTACTGGATGGCGCTCGCCTGACCCCGCTCCACCGCACCCCTACGAAAGGAACCACCGTGTACGAGACACAGGGAACGCTCGCGATCTCCGGAGCCGACAAGGCGACGCCCACGCTCCAGATCTCCATGCTCACCGCACCGGACGGCTACGACCGTCTGACCGCGGAGGAGCACGCCCATATGCTCCGCGCCGCGCTCGACGCCGCCGTCGGCACCGTCCCGGAGCGCTTCCAGACCGTGACGCTCGCCGTCGTCACCCAGAACACCGCAGTGGCGACCGTTCGCTGACCAGCACACGCCGACAGGCCCCGCCCCCTTCCGGGCGGGGCCTTCGTCATCCCCGAAAGGCAATGCCACATGGCGACTCCCCTCACCGCCGACCAGTTCGTCGCCGCGCTGCGCGCGGAAGGCGTCGACGTCGTGGAGACCGACGACTGGCGCGACCACAACCGCAACCACAAGGGCGCCTGGGGCCCCGTGCACGGGGTGATCATTCATCACACGGTCACCTCCGGCACCGCGTCCTCCGTCGAGCTCTGCTACGACGGCTACGAAGAGCTCCCCGGCCCGCTCTGCCACGGCGTCATCGACAAGTCCGGCATGGTCCACCTGGTCGGCAACGGGCGGGCGAACCACGCCGGTACGGGTGACGGCGACGTGCTCACGGCCGTGATCGGCGAGACGTCCCTGCCCCGGCCGGTCGCCAACGACACCGACGGCAACGCCCGTTTCTACGGCTTCGAGTGCGTCAACCTCGGCGACGGCGACGACCCGTGGCCGGCCGAGCAGCTCGACGCCATCGAGCGGGTCTCGGCCGCGCTGTGCCGGGCGCACGGCTGGAGCTCGGGCTCCGTGATCGGCCACAAGGAGTGGACGAACACCAAGGTCGACCCGGTCGGGTTCGAGATGGACGACCTGCGCGGCCGGGTGACCGGCCGGCTGGGCGGGGCGCCGGTCGAGCGTCCGGAGAAGCCCGCCGAGCCCGCCGAGCCGTCCCGCCCCGCCATGACCACGTACACCGTGCAACCGGGCGACACACTCAGCGCCATCGCCGAGTCCCACGGCACCACCCCCGCCCGGCTCGCCTCGCTCAACGAGCTGGCCGACCCGGACCGCATCCACCCCGGCGACCAGCTCTCCGTCCCGGGCCCGGGCAACGACTACGAGCCCTTCCCCGGCCAGTCGTTCTTCCAGGCCGAGCCGAAGTCGCCGGTCGTCACGGCGATGGGCCACCGCCTGGTCGAGGAGGGCTGCTCGGCGTACTCCCAGGGGCCCGGCGAGCAGTGGACCGACGCCGACCGGCAGTCGTACGGCCGCTGGCAGCGCAAGCTCGGGTTCTCCGGGCCGGAGGCCGACGGCTGGCCCGGACGGGTCTCGTGGGACGCGCTGAAGGTACCCCGCGTCTCCTGAGCGGCCCCCAGGCCCCACAAGAAAGCAGAAAGGAACCACCCGTGTCCGACGCCGCCAAGCGGACCCTCCGCACCGTCCTCCAGACCGCCGTCGCCCTCGCCCTCGCCCTCCCCGCGATCGTCGACGCCTCCGGCATCCCGGCCAGCCTGCCGTGGGTGGCCGGGGCGCTCGCCGTCGCCGGCGGGCTCGCCCGCGTCATGGCCCTGCCCGCAGTCCAGGCCCTGCTCCCCCGCTGGCTGCGGGACGGGGACGACGACCGGGGCCGCGCATGAGCGAGCGGCAAGGAAGCGAGGCCGCCGCGGTCGCCGTGGAGCTGGAGCGGCTGCGCGGCACGATGGAAGCCGGCTTCGCCCGGGTCGACGGCTCGCTCGCCCTGCTCGTCCAGCGCAGCGACCAGACCGACAAACAGCTCGCCGATCACGAGGCCCGGCTGGACGCCCTGGAGCGCGCCCGCTGGCCGCTGGCGAGCGTGGCGGCGCTGACGGCCGTCGGCGGGGTGGTCCTCGCCGGGCTCCAGCTCACCGGCCGGTAAGAAACAGCCGGTAAGAAACCACCGCTGAGAACGCCGCAGGGCGGCCACCCCCGAAGGGGTGACCGCCCTGTGCGCGATCAACTAGCGACTCACTGGTTGTACGGACCGTAGTCGTAGTCCTCCAGCGGGACCGCCTGGCCGGAGCCGGTGCCGAAGGGCGAGTAGTCGATGTCGTCGTAACCGACGGCCGAGTACATCGCGGCCTTGGCCTCCTCGGTGGGCTCCACCCGGATGTTGCGGTAGCGGGACAGACCCGTACCGGCCGGGATGAGCTTACCGATGATGACGTTCTCCTTGAGGCCGATGAGCGAGTCGGACTTGGCGTTGATCGCCGCGTCCGTCAGCACTCGGGTCGTCTCCTGGAAGGAGGCGGCCGACAGCCAGGACTCCGTCGCCAGCGAGGCCTTGGTGATACCCATCAGCTGCGGACGGCCGGAGGCGGGGTGACCGCCCTCGGTGACCACACGACGGTTCTCGGACTCGAAGCGCGAGCGCTCCACGAGCTCGCCCGGCAGCAGCTCCGCGTCGCCGGACTCGATGATCGTCACGCGGCGGAGCATCTGCCGGATGATGATCTCGATGTGCTTGTCGTGGATCGACACACCCTGCGAGTTGTAGACCTTCTGAACCTCGCCGACCAGGTGGACCTGGACGGCGCGCTGGCCGAGGATGCGCAGGACGTCGTGCGGGTTGGTGGCACCCACGGTGAGCTTCTGGCCCACCTCGACGTGCTCGCCCTCGCTGACCAGCAGACGGGCACGCTTCGAGATCGGGAACGCCGTCTCGTCGCTGCCGTCGTCCGGGGTGACGACGATCTTCTTGGTCTTCTCGGTCTCCTCGATCCGCACGCGGCCGGCGGCCTCGGAGATCGGGGCGACACCCTTGGGCGTACGGGCCTCGAAGAGCTCGACGACACGGGGCAGACCCTGGGTGATGTCGTCACCGGCCACACCACCGGTGTGGAAGGTACGCATCGTCAGCTGGGTACCGGGCTCACCGATGGACTGGGCGGCGATGATGCCGACCGCCTCACCGATGTCCACCAGCTTGCCGGTCGCCAGCGAGCGGCCGTAGCAGAAGGCACAGGTGCCGACCGCGGACTCACAGGTGAGGACCGAACGGGTCTTGACCGTCTCGACGCCGTGGGCGACGAGCTGCTCGATGAGCACGTCACCGAGGTCGACGTTGGCCGGCGCGATGACCTTGCCGTCGACGACGACGTCCTCGGCGAGCATACGGGCGTAGACGCTCGTCTCGACGTCGTCCGTCTTGCGCAGGACGCCGTCCTCGCCCTTGACGGCGATCGCCAGCTTGAGGCCGCGCTCGGTGCCGCAGTCCTCCTCGCGGATGATCACGTCCTGGGAGACGTCGACCAGACGACGGGTGAGGTAACCCGAGTCGGCGGTACGGAGGGCGGTGTCCGCGAGACCCTTACGGGCACCGTGGGTGGAGATGAAGTACTCCAGCACGGTGAGACCCTCACGGAACGACGCCTTAATGGGTCGCGGAATGGTCTCGTTCTTCGCGTTCGACACCAGACCACGCATACCGGCGATCTGCCGCATCTGCATCATGTTTCCTCGGGCACCCGAGTCAACCATCATGAAGATGGGGTTCGTCTTGGGGAAGTTCGCGTTCATCGCCTCGGCGACCTCGTTGGTCGCCTTGGTCCAGATCGCGATGAGCTCCTGCGTGCGCTCGTCCTTGGTGATCAGACCGCGCTCGTACTGCTTCTGGACCTTCTCGTCCTGCGCCTCGTAGCCCTTGACGATCTCCTTCTTCGCCTCGGGAACGACGACGTCGGAGATGGCCACGGTGACACCGGAACGGGTCGCCCAGTGGAAACCGGCCGCCTTCAGGTTGTCGAGCGTCGCCGCCACGATGACCTTGGGGTAGCGCTCGGCCAGGTCGTTGACGATCTCGGAGAGCTGCTTCTTGCCCACCGAGTAGTCGACGAACGGGTAGTCCTCGGGCAGCAGCTCGTTGAAGAGCGCGCGGCCCAGGGTGGTGCGCAGGCGGAACGAGTCACCCTGCTGCCACTCCGGCTCGCCCTCCTCGCGGACCGGGGGAACCCAGCCGCGCGGCGGAACGGTGCCGATCGGGAAGCGGATGTCGACCTTCGCCTGGAGCGAGAGCTCACGGGCGTCGAACGCCATGATCGCCTCGGCGACCGAGCCGAAGGAACGACCCTCGCCGCGGACCTCGCGCTCCTCCTCATCGGTGGTGAGGAAGAACAGGCCCAGCACCATGTCCTGGGTCGGCATGGTGACCGGACGGCCGTCGGCCGGCTTGAGGATGTTGTTCGAGGACAGCATCAGGATGCGGGCCTCGGCCTGCGCCTCCGCGGAGAGCGGCAGGTGGACGGCCATCTGGTCACCGTCGAAGTCCGCGTTGAACGCGGTGCAGACGAGCGGGTGGATCTGGATGGCCTTGCCCTCGACCAGCTGCGGCTCGAAGGCCTGGATGCCGAGGCGGTGCAGCGTGGGCGCACGGTTCAGCAGCACCGGGTGCTCGGCGATGACCTCTTCGAGGACGTCGTACACCACGGTGCGGCCGCGCTCGACCATGCGCTTGGCCGACTTGATGTTCTGCGCGTGGTTCAGGTCGACCAGGCGCTTCATCACGAACGGCTTGAAGAGCTCCAGCGCCATGGCCTTGGGCAGACCACACTGGTGCAGCTTCAGCTGCGGACCGACGACGATGACGGAACGGGCCGAGTAGTCGACACGCTTACCGAGCAGGTTCTGACGGAATCGACCCTGCTTACCCTTCAGCATGTCGCTGAGGGACTTCAGCGGACGGTTGCCGGGGCCCGTGACCGGGCGACCACGACGGCCGTTGTCGAAGAGGGCGTCGACCGCCTCCTGGAGCATCCGCTTCTCGTTGTTCACGATGATCTCGGGGGCACCGAGGTCGAGCAGACGCTTCAGACGGTTGTTGCGGTTGATCACACGGCGGTACAGGTCGTTCAGGTCGGAGGTCGCGAAGCGGCCACCGTCCAGCTGCACCATCGGACGCAGGTCCGGCGGGATCACGGGGATGCAGTCCAGCACCATGCCGCTGGGGCTGTTGCGGGTCTGCAGGAAGGCGGAGACGACCTTGAGGCGCTTGAGCGCACGGGTCTTCTTCTGGCCCTTGCCGGTCCGGATGATCTCGCGGAGGCGCTCGGCCTCCTCGTCGAGGTCGAAGGACTCCAGGCGCTTCTGCAGCGCGGCGGCGCCCATCGCACCCATGAAGTAGGTGCCGAAGCGGTCGCGCAGCTCGCGGTAGAGCAGCTCGTCGCCCTCGAGGTCCTGGACCTTGAGGTTCTTGAAGCGGCTCCACACCTCGTCGAGGCGGTCGATCTCGCGCTGCGCGCGGTCGCGCAGCTGCTTCATCTCACGCTCGGCGCCCTCGCGCACCTTGCGGCGCACATCGGCCTTGGCGCCCTCGGCCTCGAGCTCGGCCAGGTCGGACTCGAGCTTCTTGGCGCGGGCCTCCAGGTCGGCGTCGCGGCGCTGCTCGATCTGCTGACGCTCGACGGAGACGTGGGCCTCCAGCGAGGGCAGGTCGCGCGTACGGCGCTCCTCGTCCACCCACGTGATCATGTAGGCGGCGAAGTAGATGACCTTCTCGAGGTCCTTCGGGGCAAGGTCGAGCAGGTAGCCCAGACGCGACGGGACGCCCTTGAAGTACCAGATGTGGGTGACGGGAGCGGCGAGCTCGATGTGGCCCATCCGCTCACGGCGCACCTTGGCGCGCGTGACCTCGACGCCACAGCGCTCACAGATGATGCCCTTGAAGCGGACACGCTTGTACTTGCCGCAGTAGCACTCCCAGTCCCGGGTCGGACCGAAGATCTTCTCGCAGAAGAGTCCGTCCTTTTCGGGCTTCAGGGTGCGGTAGTTGATGGTCTCAGGCTTCTTGACCTCGCCGTGGGACCAGGTCCGGATGTCGTCCGCGGTCGCCAGGCCGATCCGCAGCTCGTCGAAGAAGTTGACGTCGAGCACTGTTCGTCAATCCCTCTTTCAGGGTCGTGCCCCTCGCGTTAGCGATTTATGGGCTCTACATCAGTGGTCTGGGGGTCCGGGGACGGTGGGGGCCTCTTAGGAGGCCCCCACCAGACCCGTCAGACCTCTTCGACGCTGCTCGGCTCGCGCCGGGACAGGTCGATACCGAGCTCCTCCGCCGCGCGGAAGACGTCCTCGTCGGTGTCCCGCATCTCGATGGACATGCCGTCCGAGGACAGCACCTCCACGTTGAGGCAGAGGGACTGCATCTCCTTGATGAGCACCTTGAAGGACTCGGGGATGCCGGGCTCGGGGATGTTCTCGCCCTTGACGATCGCCTCGTAGACCTTCACTCGGCCGGTGACGTCGTCGGACTTGATGGTCAGCAGCTCCTGGAGGGCGTACGCGGCGCCATAAGCCTCCAGCGCCCACACCTCCATCTCACCGAAGCGCTGGCCACCGAACTGAGCCTTACCACCCAGCGGCTGCTGGGTGATCATGGAGTACGGACCGGTCGAACGGGCGTGGAGCTTGTCGTCGACCAGGTGGTGCAGCTTGAGGATGTACATGTACCCGACCGAGATCGGGTCCGGGAACGGCTCGCCGGAGCGGCCGTCGAACATCCGGGCCTTGCCGGACGGGAGCACCAGGCGCTCGCCGTCGCGGTTGGGGATCGTGGACTCGAAGAGACCGGCGATCTCGTCCTCGCGGGCGCCGTCGAAGACCGGGGTCGCGACGTTGGTGCCCGGCGCGACGTCGTCGGCGCCGATCGCCTGGAGGCGCTTCATCCACTCCTCGTCGCCCTCGACCTTCCAGCCGCGGCTGGCGAGCCAGCCGAGGTGGATCTCGAGGACCTGTCCCGGGTTCATTCGGGACGGGACACCGAGCGGGTTGAGGATGATGTCGACCGGGGTGCCGTCCTCGAGGAACGGCATGTCCTCGACCGGGAGGATCTTGGAGATGACACCCTTGTTGCCGTGGCGGCCGGCGAGCTTGTCACCATCGGTGATCTTGCGCTTCTGGGCCACGTAGACGCGGACCAGCTGGTTCACGCCCGGGGGCAGCTCGTCGCCCTCTTCGCGGTCGAAGACGCGGACGCCGATGACCTTGCCGATCTCACCGTGGGGGACCTTCAGCGAGGTGTCACGGACCTCACGGGCCTTCTCACCGAAGATCGCGCGGAGCAGACGCTCCTCGGGGGTCAGCTCGGTCTCCCCCTTCGGGGTGACCTTGCCGACGAGGATGTCGCCGGCGACGACCTCGGCACCGATGCGGATGATGCCGCGCTCGTCGAGGTCGGCGAGGACCTCCTCGGAGACGTTCGGGATGTCCCGGGTGATCTCCTCGGGGCCCAGCTTGGTGTCACGGGCGTCGACCTCGTGCTCCTCGATGTGAATCGAGGAGAGGACGTCGTCCTGCACGAGGCGCTGCGACAGGATGATCGCGTCCTCGTAGTTGTGGCCCTCCCACGGCATGAACGCCACGAGGAGGTTCTTGCCGAGCGCCATCTCGCCCTCGTCCGTGGACGGACCGTCGGCGAGCACCTGGCCGGTGACCACGCGGGCGCCCTCGTCCACGACGACCTTCTGGTTGAAGGAGGTGCCCTGGTTGGAGCGGGAGAACTTGGCGACGCGGTAGGTGTTGTACGTGCCGTCGTCGTTGGCCACCGTGACGTAGTCGGCGGAGACCTCCTGGACGACACCGTCCTTCTCGGCCTTGATGACGTCACCGGCGTCGACCGCGCAGCGGTACTCCATGCCGGTGCCGACCAGCGGCGCCTCGGCCTTGATCAGCGGAACGGCCTGGCGCATCATGTTCGATCCCATGAGCGCGCGGTTGGCGTCGTCGTGCTCGAGGAACGGGATCATGGCGGTCGCGACCGACACCATCTGGCGCGGCGAGACGTCCATGTAGTCGACCTCGTCCGGCGCGATGTAGTCGATCTCGCCGCCACGGCGACGGACCAGCACGCGGGCCTCGGCGAAGCGCATGTCCTCACCCAGGGCGGCGTTCGCCTGGGCGATGACGAAGCGGTCCTCCTCGTCGGCGGTCAGGTAGTTCACCTCGTCGGTGACCTGGCCGTCGACGACCTTGCGGTACGGGGTCTCGACGAAACCGAACGCGTTGACGCGACCGTAGGAGGCGAGCGAGCCGATCAGACCGATGTTCGGGCCTTCGGGCGTCTCGATCGGGCACATACGGCCGTAGTGCGACGGGTGGACGTCTCGGACCTCGAAGCCGGCCCGCTCACGGGAGAGACCGCCCGGACCCAGCGCCGACAGACGACGCTTGTGGGTCAGACCCGACAGCGGGTTGGTCTGGTCCATGAACTGGGACAGCTGGCTGGTGCCGAAGAACTCCTTGATGGAGGCGACGACCGGCCGGATGTTGATCAGGGTCTGCGGCGTGATCGCCTCGACGTCCTGGGTGGTCATCCGCTCGCGGACGACGCGCTCCATACGAGCCAGACCCGTGCGGACCTGGTTCTGGATGAGCTCGCCGACGTTGCGCAGACGACGGTTGCCGAAGTGGTCGATGTCGTCGGTCTCGACGACGATGTCCGTGCCGTTCTCACCGACGGTCTCGACCTCGCCGGCGTGCAGCTTCACCAGGTACTTGATCGTCGCGATGACATCGTCGACGGTCAGCACACCGGCGTCGAGCGGCGCGTCGGCACCCAGCTTCTTGTTGACCTTGTAGCGGCCGACCTTCGCGAGGTCGTAGCGCTTCGGGTTGAAGTAGAGGTTCTCGAGCAGCGTCTGCGCGGCCTCACGGGTCGGCGGCTCGCCCGGGCGCAGCTTGCGGTAGATGTCGAGCAGCGCGTCGTCCTGGCCCTGGGTGTGGTCCTTCTCCAGGGTGGCGCGCATGGACTCGTACTCGCCGAACTCCTCGAGGATCTGCTCGGTGGTCCAGCCGAGAGCCTTCAGGAGGACGGTGACGGACTGCTTGCGCTTGCGGTCGATGCGGACGCCGACCATGTCGCGCTTGTCGACCTCCATCTCCAGCCAGGCACCCCGGGACGGGATGATCTTGGCGGTGAAGATGTCCTTGTCGGACGTCTTGTCGATGGAGGAGTCGAAGTAGACACCCGGCGAACGGACCAGCTGCGAGACGACGACACGCTCGGTGCCGTTGATGCAGAAGGTGCCCTTCGGCGTCATGAGCGGGAAGTCGCCCATGAAGACCGTCTGGGACTTGATCTCACCGGTCTCGTTGTTGGTGAACTCGGCGGTGACGAAGAGCGGGGCCGCGTACGTGAAGTCGCGCTCCTTGCACTCGTCGATCGAGTTCTTCGGGGGCTCGAAGCGGTGGTCACGGAAGGTCAGCGACATCGACCCGCTGAAGTCCTCGATCGGGGAGATCTCCTCGAAGATCTCCTCCAGACCGGACTTGGTGGGGACGTCCTGACCACTTTCCAGCGCAGCCTCGACGCGAGCCTTCCAGGCGGCGTTGCCGAGCAGCCAGTCGAAGCTCTCGGTCTGAAGCGCAAGAAGGTTCGGAACCTCGAGGGGCTCCTTGATCTTCGCAAAAGAGATGCGCAGCGGGGCGGTGCTGGCGCCGGTGTTCGTATTGGCGGTCGAGGCGTTGCGCGAGGCGGCCAAGAGGGGGTCCTTCCGAGGGCTCGGACTCACTACGCGCGTACCGGTCCCACTCGTCGCGTACGAGAGAAATCCCAGCTCAGGGGGTTTCCTTCAGCTGTGCTCGAGAGTGGGCATGCCCCTGGTGACGGGCAGGGAGCAGCTAACAGGCAGCGCAAAGGGTCAGTGTAGCCACTTGGCCCACTGATGTCCAGAGCGGATTTCCGGAGACCGGTGCGATACCAATCTCTCCCTCCGGGATCCTGTTGTTCCGCATCGCCTGGCGTCCTGCCCGACGCAAGCCATGCGCGGGAAGCGCATGACGATACTTCCCGCTCCGCCTTCGATCCATGCCTCGGACGGAGGATCGATGTGGCGGCGCGTCCGTAGGACGCGTCCTGAGAATCGCGCGCGGCGTGCCGTTCGTCAAGGCCCCTCGGCCCCCGGCGGCCGCTCGGGGCGCCCTCCCGCCCTGCTGGGAGCGGGTTCGTCGCCTCGGGGAGGCGGCGAAGATCACCATACTCGTCTCCGGGCCGCCGTGCGCGCATCCGTCCCGGGAACGCCCAAGGGCGACCACCCGTGCGGGTGATCGCCCTTGGTTGATTCCGGCCCGGGGGCCGGAAAGGAGAGTCGGCAGACTCCCGAGGTACTTACTTGACCTCGACGGAGGCGCCGGCGCCCTTGAGGGCCTCGGCGGCCTTCTCCGCGGCGTCCTTGGCGACCTTCTCGAGGACGGGCTTCGGGGTGCCGTCGACGAGGTCCTTGGCCTCCTTCAGGCCCAGGGAGGTCAGCTCACGCACGACCTTGATGACCTGGATCTTCTTGTCACCGGCGGCGGTGAGGATGACGTCGAACTCGTCCTTCTCCTCGACCTCGGCGGCAGCGGCGCCACCAGCGGCACCGGCAACGACGACCGGCGCGGCGGCGGCGGCGGTGACGTCGAACTTCTCCTCGAACGCGGACACGAAGGCCGCGAGCTCGATGAGGGTCATCTCCTCGAACTGCGCGAGCAGCTCGTCCTGGGTCAGCTTCGCCATGATTGGCGTCCTTCCACTAAATCGGCAGGTGCCGGATGTACGTGTTGGCGGGCGTGCGGCCCGCTACGACCGGTGCCGGGTGGCGCCGGTCAATGCGCGAGCCGAATTACTCGGCACCGCCCTGCTCGGCGAGCTTGGCGCGCAGCGCGTCCGCAGTGCGGACGAGCTTCGTCGGCAGCGCCTGGAAGAGCGAGGCAGCCTGGGACTGCTTGCCCTTCATGGCACCGGCCAGCTTGCTGAGCAGAACCTCGCGGGACTCGAGGTCCGCAAGCTTCTTGATCTCATCGGCGGACAGCGCCTTGCCATCAAGGACACCGCCCTTGATGATCAGGTTCGGGTTCTCCTTGGCGAAGTCACGAAGACCCTTCGCCGACTCCACCGGGTCACCGGTGACGAAGGCGACAGCCGTCGGGCCAGCGAAAAGCTGGGCGTCGAGCTGGTACCCGGCCTCTTCGGCCGCGATCTTGGTCAGCGTGTTCTTCACCACGGCGTACTGCGCGTTCTCACCGAGCGAACGGCGCAGCGTCTTGAGCTGCGCCACGGTGAGACCGCGGTACTCGGTCAGCACAGCGGCGTTGGAGCTGCGGAACTTGTCCGTGAGCTCGGCAACCGCGGCGGCCTTGGCGGACGTCGCCATGAGCCTCGGCCTCCTTCCGGGTGATTCGGACCGCTTAGGCGCGAGAAGGGGGCTTGGGCAAAACGAAACGCCCCGGCGCAGGCGCTCGGGGCGTGACTCGACCGCGGGGACGTAATCCTCTTACGTCTCGGCGGGAGTGCAATCCACGTGACACCTGCGCAGGTCGCCCGCAGCTAGCGGATCCTTCGGCCGTCACACCTCCGGATGGAGACGCGACAACGACCAGCGGTCTTTGGCTTCCTCAGGAGATTACGCGATAGGTGCGTATGGATGCAAATCGAGCCGGGCCCCGCACCTTCGAAAGAGGTGCGGGGCCCGGCCCGTACTGCTCAGAGCGCCACTACGCGCCCGCCGAGGCCGTCTCAGACGGTCTCGTCCTCCACGAGGAGGTTGCGGGTGCGGTTGGAGTCCAGGGCGATGCCCGGGCCCATCGTGGTGGTCAGGGTCGCCTTCTTGATGTAGCGGCCCTTCGCGGCGGACGGCTTGAGGCGGTTGATCTCCTCGAGCGCGGCGGCGTAGTTCTCCACCAGCTTGGCCTCGTCGAAGGAGACCTTGCCGATGATGAAGTGGAGGTTCGAGTGCTTGTCGACTCGGAACTCGATCTTGCCGCCCTTGATCTCGGTCACGGCCTTGGCCGTGTCCGGGGTGACCGTGCCGGTCTTCGGGTTCGGCATCAGACCACGGGGACCGAGCACGCGGCCGAGGCGGCCGACCTTGCCCATGAGGTCCGGGGTGGCGACGACGGCGTCGAAGTCCAGACGGCCCTTGGCGACCTCGTCGATGAGCTCGTCGGCACCGACGATGTCGGCGCCCGCGGCACGCGCGGCCTCGGCACGGTCGCCGGTCGCGAAGACCAGGACCCGGGCGGTCTTACCGGTGCCGTGCGGAAGGTTCACGGTGCCACGGACCATCTGGTCGGCCTTGCGCGGGTCGACACCCAGGCGGAAGGCAACCTCGACGGTCGCGTCGAACTTGGTGGTGGAGGTCTCCTTGGCGAGACGGACGGCCTCGAGGGGAGCGTACAGACGCTCCTCGACCTTGGCGTCCGCAGCGCGGAGAGTCTTGCTGCGCTTCACTTCTGCTCCTGAAAGGTTGAGCGTGGAGTCGTGGTCCGGGCCAGCGCTTGGCCCTGCCACTAAGAGGTAAGACGGGAGCTGATCAGCCCTCGACCGTGACGCCCATGGAACGGGCGGTGCCGGAGATGATCTTCTCGGCGGCGTCCAGGTCGTTGGCGTTCAGGTCGGGCATCTTGATCGTGGCGATCTCGCGGACCTGCTCGCGCGTAAGCTTCGCGACCTTGGTCTTGTGCGGCTCGCCGGAGCCCTTCTCCACGCCCGCGGCCTTGAGGATCAGCTTGGCGGCCGGCGGAGTCTTGGTGACGAAGGTGAAGGAACGGTCCTCGTAGACCGTGATCTCCACCGGCACGACCATGCCACGCTGCGACTCGGTCGCGGCGTTGTAGGCCTTGCAGAACTCCATGATGTTGACGCCGTGCTGACCCAGCGCGGGGCCGACCGGCGGAGCCGGGTTGGCGGCGCCGGCCTTGATCTGGAGCTTGATGAGCCCCGTGACCTTCTTCTTCTTGGGAGGCATTGCTCTCTCCGGGTCCTAGTGAGAGTTTTTTTGCCATACGCACACTGCGCGCAGGCATACCGCACCACGATAACGGGTAACGCGGCGGGACCAAAAACCGAGAGGTCAGACCGGCCCTGGGGCGCGGTCTGACCTGTTCGGTGGTGTGTGGGCCAGAAGGGGTTAGTTCTTCTGGATCTGGTCGAAGCTGAGCTCGACCGGGGTCTCGCGGCCGAAGATCTCGACGAGGCCCTTGACCTTCTTCGAGTCGGCGTTGATCTCGTTGATCGTGGCCTGGAGGGTCGCGAACGGACCGTCCGTGACGGTGACCGAGTCGCCGACCTCGAAGTCCAGGACCTGGACCTCGACCTTGCGGGACGGGACCGGGCGGCCCTCGGCCTCGGCGGCCTCCTTGGCGGCCTTCGCCTCGGCCTCCGGGGCGAGCATCTTGACGATCTCGTCCAGGGTCAGCGGGTACGGGTCGTAGGCGTTGCCGACGAAGCCGGTGACACCCGGGGTGTTGCGGACGACGCCCCAGGACTCGTTCGTCAGGTCCATGCGCACCAGCACGTAGCCGGGGAGCTTGTTCTGGCGGACGGTGCGGCGGTCGCCGTTCTTGATCTGGACGACCTCTTCCTGCGGCACCTCGGCCTGGAAGATGTAGTCCTCGACGTTCAGCGAGACGGCGCGCTGCTCGAGGTTGGTCTTCACGCGGTTCTCGTAGCCCGCGTAGGTGTGGATGACGTACCACTCGCCGGGCAGACCACGCAGCTCGTCGCGGAGCGCGGCGACCGGGTCGACCGGGGCGGCCTCCTCCTCGGACTCCGCCTCCTCGTCGGCGGCGTCCTCGGCGGCGGCCTCGTCCTCGTCGGACTCGACGTGCAGCGCGGCCTCCTCGGCCGGCTCGCCCGCGGCGGCTTCCTCGGCGTCGAGCTCGTCGACGTTGTCGGCGTTCTCGACGATCTCCTGCGGGGTGTCGTCGCCCTGCACCTCGGCCGAGACAGCCTCGTCAACGTTGGCCTCCGCCGCGACGGGCTCGGCGGCGTCGTTCAGGTTCGGGTCAGACACGTGGCTGCTTCTTCCTGGCTACAAGGGGTGGAACGAGCGAATAGGCGGCACTCTACGAGGGCCGCCTTGCGCACGGGGGCCGGCTCAGCCGAAGACGTACTTGACGGCCTGCTCAAACCCATAGTCAATCACGGTCACCAGTCCAATGACGATGACAACGAAGACGATCACCACAGTGGTGTACGTCGACAGCTGGCTCTTGGAGGGCCAGACGACCTTGCGGAGCTCGGCGACTACCTGTCGGTAGAACAGCGCGAGGCGGCCCAGAGGGCCCTTCTTCCCGCGCTTTCCGCCGCGACGCTTTGCGGGCGCCTCGTCCTCGGGACGACCACTCTCAGGTGTCGCGGTGGAGCCGAGGGCTTCCGTCACTACGTCCTCACCTGAATCCCGGTCGTGGCCGTGCCGCGCCCGGGTGAGCCGCACGGCGGTGCATTTCAGTACGTACGCATGCACGCAACCTGGCGGTGCGTGTAGCAGGGCCGAAGGGACTTGAACCCCCAACCGCTGGTTTTGGAGACCAGTGCTCTACCAATTGAGCTACGACCCTTTGTGGTTCCCCCAACGTACCGCATCCGCCCGGAAGCACGGTGTGCCCGAGGGTTGATTCGCCGGTGGAGGCCAACGAGGCATGAGTGTACGTGCTCGAGCCGCCGACGTCGAACAGCTATCAGCGGCGACGCGTCCCGGCCGCCGTGACGCTCCGATCCGGAGGGTGCCGGGACCGGCGGTAACCCCGTGGGACGGCGCCTCCTGGCAATCCGCGTGCCCGGCCTCCGGCCGGTCTGGGACGATGCCCCTATGACCGCTGCGACTCCTCCCCAGTCCCCCACCGAGCGCCGGGTCTCCGCCCGCGTCGGTGCCATCTCCGAGTCCGCCACCCTGGCCGTGGACGCCAAGGCCAAGGCCCTCAAGGCCGCCGGGCGCCCGGTCATCGGCTTCGGCGCCGGCGAGCCCGACTTCCCGACCCCCGGCTACATCGTCGAGGCCGCGGTGGAGGCCTGCCGTACCCCCAAGTACCACCGCTACACCCCGGCCGGCGGCCTCCCCGAGCTGAAGGCCGCCATCGCCGCCAAGACCCTGCGCGACTCCGGCTACGAGGTCGACGCCTCCCAGGTGCTCGTCACCAACGGCGGCAAGCAGGCCATCTACGAGGCGTTCGCCGCGATCCTCGACCCGGGCGACGAGGTCATCGTCCCCGCCCCGTACTGGACCACCTACCCGGAGTCCATCCGCCTCGCGGGCGGTGTGCCGGTGGACGTCGTGGCCGACGAGACCACGGGCTACCGTGTGTCGGTCGAGCAGCTGGAGGCGGCCCGTACGGAGAAGACGAAGGTGCTGCTCTTCGTCTCCCCCTCCAACCCCACCGGCGCCGTCTACACCCGCGCCCAGGTCGAGGAGATCGGCCGCTGGGCCGCCGAGCACGGGCTGTGGGTGCTGACGGACGAGATCTACGAGCACCTGGTCTACGGCGACGCCGAGTTCTGCTCGCTGCCGGTCGTCGTGCCGGAGCTGCGCGACAAGTGCGTCGTCGTCAACGGTGTCGCCAAGACGTACGCCATGACGGGCTGGCGCGTGGGCTGGATCATCGGCCCGAAGGACGTCGTGAAGGCCGCGACGAACCTGCAGTCGCACGCCACGTCGAACGTGTCGAACGTCGCCCAGGTCGCGGCTCTGGCCGCCGTGTCGGGTGACCTGACGGCCGTCGACGAGATGAAGGTCGCCTTCGACCGCCGCCGCCGGAAGATCGTCTCGATGCTGAACGAGATCGACGGCGTGGTCTGCCCCGAGCCGGAGGGCGCGTTCTACGTCTACCCGTCGGTCAAGGAGCTGCTCGGCAAGGAGATCCGCGGCAAGCGCCCGGCCTCGTCGGTCGAGCTGGCCGCGCTGATCCTGGACGAGGCCGAGGTCGCGGTCGTCCCGGGTGAGGCGTTCGGCACGCCGGGCTACCTGCGGCTGTCCTACGCGCTGGGCGACGAGGACCTGGTGGAGGGCGTCTCGCGGATCCAGAAGCTGCTGGCCGAGGCGAAGTAGCCTGCGGCTCGCCATTTGGTGCGATGCGGGGTTCCGGCCGTGCTGTGCGGCCGGGGCCCCGCATTCGTTTTCGGGTTCGTTTTCGGGTCCGTCCCCGATCAGGGAAAACGCCTTCCGGTCCGGTGCCGGTTGAGGCAGGATCGGGCAATGGAACGCTCGCGTGATCTCCGTCTGCTGCCGAAGGCCCATCTGCACCTGCATTTCACCGGGTCCATGCGCCCCTCGACCCTGCTGGAGCTGGCCGACAAGTACGGCGTGCACCTGCCCGAGGCGCTGAGCGGCGGCGAGCCGCCGAAGCTGCGGGCCACGGACGAGCGGGGCTGGTTCCGCTTCCAGCGGCTCTACGACATCGCGCGCTCCTGCCTGCGGTCCGAGGAGGACATCCGGCGGCTGGTGCGCGAGGCCGCGGAGGAGGACGTCCGGGACGGTTCGGGCTGGCTGGAGATCCAGGTCGACCCCACCTCGTACGCGCCCCGGCTGGGCGGTCTGATCCCGGCCCTGGAGATCATCCTGGACGCGGTGGAGGACGCGTCGAGGGAGACCGGGCTGGGGATACGGGTCCTCGTCGCCGCGAACCGCATGAAGCACCCGCTGGACGCCCGTACGCTCGCGCGGCTGGCGGTGCGCTACGCCGACCGGGGCGTGGTCGGCTTCGGGCTCTCCAACGACGAGCGGCGCGGGCTCGCCCGGGACTTCGACCGCGCCTTCGAGATCGCCCGGGAGGGCGGCCTGCTGGCCGCGCCGCACGGGGGCGAGCTCTCGGGGCCGAGCAGCGTCCGCGACTGCCTGGACGACCTCCACGCGACCCGCGTGGGGCACGGCGTGCGGGCCGCGGAGGATCCGCGGCTGCTGCGGAAGCTCGCGGAGCGGGGGGTGACGTGCGAGGTCTGCCCGTCCTCGAACGTCGCCCTGGGCGTCTACGACAAGCCGTCGGACGTCCCGCTGCGGACGCTGTTCGACGCGGGCGTGCCGATGGCGCTGGGCGCGGACGACCCGCTCCTCTTCGGCTCGCGCCTGGCGGCGCAGTACGAGCTGGCGCGGGAGCACCACGGCTTCACGGACGCGGAGCTGGCGGAGCTGGCGCGGCAGTCCATCCGCGCCTCCCGCGCCCCGGAGGGGGTGCGCCAGGAGCTCCTGGCGGGGGTGGACGCCTGGGTGGCGGCGTAGCCGCCGGGTTGTGGGCAATCGTTCCGCAAGGGCGGAACGGGTGGGCACAACCCGGCCCGCAGCCGGACGACTACAGACTGACCCCCACGGTCACGGGTTCGTTCACGAGGGTGACCCCGAACGCGGCGTGAACGCCGTCCCGCACCTCGCGGGCGAGGGCCAGGAGATCCTCCGTGCTGGCCGAGCCCCGGTTCGTGAGGGCGAGCGTGTGCTTGCCCGAGATCCGGGCCGGCCCGGAGCCGTACCCCTTGGTGAAGCCCGCCTTGTCGATCAGCCACGCGGCCGAGGTCTTGACCAGGCCGTCCCCCGCCGGGAAGGCGGGCGGCATGACGTCGGCCCCGAGCCGCTCGGTCACGCGGGCCAGGAACGCCTCGTGCTCGGCGGCGGTGAGGATGGGGTTGGTGAAGAAGGAGCCCGCCGACCAGGTGTCGTGGTCCTCGGGGTCGAGCACCATGCCCTTGCCGGAGCGCAGCTTGAGCACGGTCTCGCGGGCCCGGACGGCCGGGACGCGGTCGCCCTGCTCGACGCCGAGCGTGCGCGCGGTCTCGGCGTAGCGGATGGGGGCGGAGAGCCCGCCCGCGTCCTCCAGCTCGAAGCGGACGCGCAGGACGACGTAGCGCGAGGGGTCCTCCTTGAAGCGGCTGTGCCGGTAGGAGAAGGCGCACTCGGTGCTGGTGAGGGTGACGGTCTCGTCGGTGCGGCGGTCGTAGGCCACGACCTCGGTGATCGTCTGGGAGACGTCCTGGCCGTAGGCGCCGACGTTCTGGATGGGGGTGGCGCCGGCGGAGCCGGGGATGCCGGCCAGGCACTCGACGCCGGCGAGGCCGGCGTCGACGGTGCGGGCGACGGCGTCGGACCAGTTCTCACCGGCGGCGAGCTCGAGGCGGGTGCCCTGGAGGTCGAAGCCGGTGGTGGCGATGCGCAGGGCCGTGCCGTCGAAGCCCTTGTCGGAGATGACCAGGTTGCTGCCGCCGCCGATGATCAGCAGCGGGGTGCCGGTGCGGTCGGCCTCGCGGACGGTCTCGACGACCTCGGCGTCGGTGACGGCCGTGATCAGTCGGGTCGCGGGGCCGCCGAGCCGGAAGGTGGTCAGGGGGGCGAGGGGGGCGTCGTGTCGTTCCTGCACGGGCACCAGGGTACGGGGGTGGGGCGGGGGCGGGGCGGGGTGGACGGGCCCTTACGGGGCTGAGCTCTTCGCGGTGCCTGCCACCTTGGTGCGGGGCGCCCCGTATTCACCTCTGGCGGCGAAGAGCTCCTTACGCCCCTACCAGGGCCCATCCACCCCGCCCCGCCCCCTCACGTCAGTACCCGGGGGCGCCGGTGGCCGTCAGCCCCTACCCGGGCCAATCCGGTCCGGGCAATCGGGCGGGCGGGTGGGGTAGAACCCGCGCCGAAGGCGCGGAAAACCCCCACCGGGGGCACCCGGAAAGCGCGGCTCAGGCGAGGGCGACGACCGCTCGGGCCATGCCGAGGACCTTCTGGCCGTCGCAGACGGCCGTGAGGTCCACGCGGACCGTGCGGGCCTCGTCGTCGAGCTTCGCCGCCACCTTGGCGGAGACCTCGACAACCGCACCCTTGTCGTCGTTCGGAACGACGACCGGCTTGGTGAACCGCACGCCGTAGTCGACCACCGCGGCAGGGTCACCGACCCAGTCGGTGACGACCCGGATCGCCTCGGCCATGGTGAACATGCCGTGCGCGATGACGTCCGGCAGACCCACCTCCTTGGCGAACTTCTCGTTCCAGTGGATCGGGTTGAAGTCGCCGGAGGCGCCCGCGTAGCGGACGAGTGTGGCGCGTGTCACGGGGAAGGCCGCGGCGGGCAGCTCGGTGCCGACCTCGACGTCGTCGTACGAGACTGTGGCGGCCATCACGCCTCCTCGGCGGCGCGCGCCACCAGCTTCGTGTGCGCGGTCACGACGTGTTCGCCGGCCGCGTCGTGGACCTCGCCGCGGACGAGCAGGACGTCGTTGCCCGCGAGCGACTTGATCGACTCGATCGTGGACGTGACCGTCAGCAGGTCGCCCGCCCGCACGGGGCGGGTGTACGCGAATTTCTGGTCGCCGTGCACCACTCGGGAGTAGTCCAGCCCCAGCTGCGGGTCCTGGATGACCAGCCCGGCGGCCTTGAAAGTGATCGCGAACACAAAAGTGGGCGGAGCGATCACATCGGGGTGGCCGAGCGCCTTGGCGGCCTCGGGGTCGGTGTACGCCGGATTGGCGTCGCCGATGGCCTCGGCGAATTCGCGGATCTTCTCCCGGCCGACCTCATAGGGGTCGGTGGCCGGATAGGTCCGTCCGACGTAGGACTGGTCGAGCGCCATGGCCCGGCACCTCCTGAGTGGACTGGTCCTTGAGGGGACTGTTTACGGGTCGGAATATGCCATGAGGCCGCCCCCAGAAGCTGGGGACGGCCTCATGAACGACCTGTTGCGCTGTTAGCGCGTCTCGCGGTGCGCCGTGTGGGCGTTGCAACGAGGGCAGTGCTTCTTCATCTCAAGACGGTCCGGGTCATTACGCCGGTTCTTCTTGGTGATGTAGTTCCGCTCCTTGCACTCCACGCAGGCCAGCGTGATCTTCGGGCGGACGTCGGTGGCAGCCACGTGAGTGCTCCTTGACGGATGGACGGATACAACGCATAAAAGAGTAGCCGATCGGAGGACCGACCCCACAATCGGCTACTGTGTGTAGCGGCGACCGGACTTGAACCGGTGACACAGCGATTATGAGCCGCTTGCTCTACCGACTGAGCTACGCCGCTTTGATGAGGTTGGTTCTCCCGTCCGAAGACGGGAGAACCTCTCCCACCAGAGCCCCAAAACGGAATCGAACCGTTGACCTTCTCCTTACCATGGAGACGCTCTGCCGACTGAGCTATTGGGGCGAGCGAGGAAGACATTACACGGTCTGCGGCCGAAGGTGAAATCCGTATGCGGCCGCCCCTGCCAGGGCGTTCTTCCCGGCCGTCACCGGCGTGGCCGCCGGCGTGTTCCCGGCCGCCCAGAAGGCCACACCAGTACGACTATTCGGCGGTTCCGCCGACCGGCTCGGTGCGCGGCCTACGCTCGAACCGCTGCGTGATCATGCCCGCCCCGGCCTACCGGAGGATCGTGATGCCCGACAGTCAGCCGCAGCCCGCGAGAAGCCCCGACGGGGACGCCGCCGCCCCGCCGCCGGGCGAGGGCGCGCTGGTGCTCTGCGGTGCCCGGCTCGCCGACGGGCGCGTGGTGGACGTACGCCTCAGCGGAGGGCGCATCGAGGCCGTCGGCACGGCGGGCAGCCTGGCGCCCGGCCCGCGCGTCGACCTCACCGGCTATGTGCTGCTGCCCGCGCCCGCCGAGCCGCACGCCCACCTGGACACCGCGCTGACGGCCGATGTCGCCGGCCCCGTCCCGCACGGCGTCGAGGACGTCCAGCGCCGGACGACGGAGGCCGCCCTGCTGCAGCTGGGCCACGGCGCCACCGCCGTGCGCACCCACGTCCGCGTGGGCGACGTGGCGGGGCTGCGGGCCCTGGAGGGCGTCCTGGCGGCGCGGCGCTCGCTGCGGGGGCTCACGGAGCTCAGCGCGGTCGCCGTGCCCCGGCTGCTGACCGGCGTCGCGGGGGCCGACGGGCTCGCCATGCTGCGGGACGCCGTCGGGATGGGCGCCACCGTCATCGGCGGCTGCCCCGACCTCGACCCCGATCCCACCGGCTACGCCGAGACCGTCCTCGCGCTGGCCGCCGAGCACGGCTGCGCCGTCGACCTCCACACGGACGGCGCCGAACCGGCCCGGCTGGCCCGGCTGGCCGCCATGGCGGGCGGGCTGCGCCCCGGGGTGGCCATCGGGCCGTGCGGGGCCCTCGCCCGGCTCCCCCGGGACCAGGCCGCCCGCGCGGGCCAGCAGCTGGCGGCGGCCGGGGTGACGGTGGTCTGCCTGCCCCAGGGCGACTGCGGGGTCGCGGGCGGCGCCCGGGGCGACGGGGGCGCCTGGTGCGCGCCCGTACGGCTGCTGCGCGCGGCGGGCGTCAAGGTCGCGGCGGGCAGCGGCTCGCTGCGCGACGCCGTCAACCCCGTGGGGCGCGGCGATCCTCTGGAGGCCGCCTACCTGCTCGCCTCGCACGGCGAGCTGGCCCCCGAGCAGGCCTACGAGGCCGTCAGCGGCCGGGCCCGCGCGGTGATGGGCCTGCCGGAGGTCCGGGTGGAGGCCGGCTTCCCGGCGGAGCTGCTGGCCGTCCGGGGCCGCGCCGTCGCGGGCGTCCTGTCGCTCGGCTACAGCCGGCTCGTCGTCCACCACGCCCGGGTCGTCGCCCGGACCAGCGCGGTCCGCGAATACGGCGACGTCCAGGCCACGGTGGCCCTGGACCTGCCCCGGCAGTCGCCGCGCGGCGGCGACCCCTCGTGAGGGGCCGCGGCGTACGGTCGGATCATGCGCATTGTCATCGCTGGAGGACATGGCCGGATCGCGCTGCGGCTGGAGCGGTTGCTCGCCGAGCGCGGTGACGAGGTGGCGGGGATGATCCGCCGTCCCGGGCAGGCGGGAGACCTGCTGGCGGCGGGCGCCGAGCCCGTCGTGTGTGATCTGGAGTCGGCGGGCGTGGCGGATGTCAGCCGCCACCTGGAGGGTGCCGACGCGGCCGTCTTCGCGGCCGGCGCGGGCCCCGGCAGCGGGTCCGCGCGCAAGGAGACCGTGGACCGGGCCGCCGCGGTCCTCTTCGCCGACGCGGCGGAGGCGGCGGGCGTACGGCGCTTCGTCGTCGTCTCGTCCATGGGCGCCGACCGCGAGCCGCCGGAGGGCACCGATCCGGTCTTCGCCGCCTATCTGCGGGCCAAGGGCGCCGCCGACGCGGACATCCGCTCCCGGGCCGGGCTCGACTGGACGATCCTCCGCCCGGGCCGGCTGACGGACGAGCCCGGCACGGGCCGGGTCGCGCTGTCGGCGGGCTCCACGGGCCGGGGCGACGTGGCCCGGGACGACGTGGCGGCCGTGCTGGCGGCGCTGCTCTCCGAGGACGAGCGGGGGGCCGTGGGGCTGACGCTGGAGCTGATCGGCGGCGACACGCCGGTGGCGGAGGCCGTGCGGGGGCTCGCGGGGCAGCCGGGATAGCGGCGGGGGGCCCGAAACGAAAGAAGCCCCTGATCCGAAGATCAGGGGCCTCATTCCGTGGCGGCGCCAGGATTCGAACCTGGGTAGGCTAAGCCGACGGATTTACAGTCCGCTCCCATTGGCCACTCGGGCACACCGCCATGGGTCGTCACCTCGGTCGCTCTTTCGAGCACTCCGTGGCAACGACGTAAACAATACCCGATGACCTGGGGTGCTCCGCCACTCGGTTCACAGCCCCTCGTTCGGGCCCCGGGTGACTAGGCTTGCCACGCGGCCCCCGGGCCGCGACCCCTGACGGATCTACGCACGAGGAGCCAACTCAATATGGCCGACTCCAGTTTCGACATCGTCTCGAAGGTCGAGCGGCAGGAGGTCGACAACGCCCTCAACCAGGCCGCCAAGGAGATCTCGACGCGCTACGACTTCAAGGGCGTCGGCGCCTCGATCGCCTGGTCGGGCGAGAAGATCGAGATGCGTGCCAACTCCGAGGAGCGCGTGAAGGCCGTTCTCGACATCTTCGAGACCAAGCTGGTCAAGCGCGGCATCTCCCTGAAGTCCCTGGACGCGGGCGAGCCGCAGTCGTCCGGCAAGGAATACAAGCTCTTCGCCTCCATCGAGGAGGGCATCTCCCAGGAGAACGCGAAGAAGGTCGCGAAGATCATCCGCGATGAGGGCCCCAAGGGCGTCAAGGCCCAGGTCCAGGGCGAAGAGCTCCGCGTCTCCTCCAAGAGCCGCGACGACCTCCAGACCATCATCGCCCTCCTCAAGGGCAAGGACCTGGACTTCGCGATCCAGTTCGTGAACTACCGCTAGTTCCTGAACTACCGCTGGCCACACCGAAAGGGGTGCGTCGGGAGCGGCTTCACCGCCGCTCCTGACGCACCCCTTTCGTCTGTCGCTCGGCCTCCGGTGGACGGCTATCGCGTCGCGAACGGGCGGTCCGTCGGCACGATCTCGCGCCCCAGGGGCATCAGCGAGATCGGGATCAGCTTGAAGTTCGCGATGCCCAGCGGGATACCGATGATCGTGCAGCACATGGCGATGCCGGTGACGATGTGCCCGAGGGCGAGCCACCACCCGGCGAAGACGAACCAGATCACGTTGCCGATCAACGACCCCGCCCCGGCGTCCCGCCGCTCGACGGTCGTCCGACCGAACGGCCACAGGGCGTAGCCGGCGATCCGCAGGGAGGCGATGCCGAACGGAATCGTGACAATGAGGACGCAGCAGATCAGACCCGCCACGACATAGCCGAGCGCCATCCAGAAGCCACAGAGCACCAACCAGATGACATTAAGGATGAACTTCATAACAGCAGCCTTCCACTGGACCGACCCGACAGCCACTGAGACGTCGGCGGGCCGGTCCATAGTTGCTGCCTGACCTGGTGCTCTACCCCGAGAAACCCCCTAGGGGTCGACGCCGGGCCGCAGGCTCCCGCGCTCCCCGAACACAGGGCCGCTGGATCGATACAGCGCACCCCACACGACGTCGGCTTCGTCACGTCCGCCCTCGGTAAGTAGGCGCCTCCGGCGATGACTTCGGGTGGGCCCGGGTCCTTTCCGGGCCCGCCTTCGTTCGCGGCCCGTCACGCCGGGATGTCCTCCAGCGGCCTGCTGTACAGCGCCGCGCCCATGGGGGAGCCCTCACCGGTGACGTGGGCGCGGATGGCGGCGATGTAGTCGCCACGGCCTACGCGGCCGACGCCGTCGGCGTCCAGGGCCGCGAACGCCGCTTCGGCGTTGGCGGCCGGGTTGTTCAGCGCGGTGCGCAGGGCGGTGAACTGGGAGAAATCGAGGGTGCCGTCCTGGTCGGCGTCGGCGAGGTCGAAGAGGGCGCCGAGGATGGGTGCGCAGACGGTGTCGAACGCCTCGGCGCCGGCCCAGGCCGCGTATTCGTCGAAGGTCATCCTTCCGTCGCCGTCGGCGTCCATCGACGCCCACGCCTTCCGGCCGAGCGTGCGCGCGGTGACGGCGAGCGGGTCGTCCTCCTCGCGGCCCGTGGCCAGCGCCACGTTCCTGGCACGCGCCAGGTATTCGTCCTCGGAGACGATTCCGTCCCCGTCCGCGTCCAGCATGGCGAAGACGAGTCTTTGCGCGGCTGTCTGGTCCATCGGGAGCCTTTCCGCTGGGGCTGTTCGGCCGAGAGTGCTGTATTCCGGTTCGGCTGTCCTACCCCCCGGCTTGAGGATCAAGGCCGCCGTCCGGAGTGCGCGGTGCACACCCCCGCGCACGGTGCGGGACGTGCGCCGGGCGCCAACTACCCGTCCGGCGCAGCCCAGCGCGCCGTGGGGTCCGGGGCGTGGTCATGTGGCTGGACCGGACGCACCACGCGGACGTACGCACGGAACGGACGACAGGACGAGGAGTCGGAGCCCCATGCACACGTACCGAATCGCAGGTCTGGCGGTCGCGGCGGTGGCGGTCGTCGCCGTCAGCGCGCCCAGCAGCGCCCGCGCCGCCGCTCCTGCCACTCCCGTCGACATCGACATCCTGGGGTGCGTCACCGGGGGCGGCTGGCCCGGCTACCCTGGCGACGACGACGGGCTCGGAGTCCTCGACGACGACAACAACTCGATGGTGTGCCAGGGAGGTTCGCACAATGGCGAGCCGATCAGCCTGGCCAGCGGGCGGGGCGACCGGCCGTCGTCGGGGCACCGGCCGCCCGGTGGTCACCGGCCGACCAACGGTCATCTGCCGGGCCTGAGCGACCGGCCGACCAGTGGGCGCCCGCCGGCCCACGGCGACCGGCCGACCAACAGCCACCTCCCCGGCCTCAGCGACCGGCCGTCCGGCGGTCACCACCGGCACTGAGCGAGTACCGCGCCCCGTAAGGGGCGCGGGGAACTGCGCGACCAGCCCCCACCGGCCCGCAGCGACCGGACGGCGCTCTGGGCCGGTCAGGCGCGCGGGCCCGCCATCTGCTCCAGCCGCGCGATGCGCTCCCGCATGGGCGGGTGTGTCGAGAAGAGCTTCGACATGCCCTCGCCCGGGCGGAACGGGTTCGCGATCATCATGTGGCTCGCCGTCTCCAGGCGGGGCTCCGGCGGCAGGGGCAGCCGCTGGGTGCCGATCTCCAGCTTGCGGAGGGCGGCGGCCAGGGCCAGGGGGTCGCCGGTGAGACGGGCGCCGGAGGCGTCGGCCTCGTACTCGCGGGAGCGGCTGACGGCGAGCTGGATGAGGGAGGCGGCGACGGGGCCCAGGATCATAATCATGATCATGCCGACGAGGCCGGGGCCCTCGTCGTCGTCGGAGCGCCCGATGGGGATCAGCCAGGCGAAGTTGACCAGGAACATCACCACCGAGGCGAGGGCTCCGGCCACCGACGAGATGAGGATGTCGCGGTTGTAGACATGGCTGAGCTCATGGCCGATGACGCCGCGCAGCTCGCGCTCGTCCAGCAGGCGCATGATGCCCTCGGTGCAACAGACGGCGGCGTTGCGCGGGTTGCGTCCGGTGGCGAAGGCGTTGGGGGCCTCGGTCGGGGAGATGTAGAGCCGGGGCATCGGCTGGCGGGCGGCCGTGGAGAGTTCGCGGACCATGCGGTAGAGCTGCGGGGCCTCGAACTCGCTGACGGGCCGGGCCCGCATCGCGCGCAGGGCGAGCTTGTCGCTGTTCCAGTAGGCGTAGGCGTTGGTGCCGAGGGCCACCAGGACCGCGACGATCAGGCCGCCGCGCCCGAACATGCTGCCGATGACGATGATGAGCGCGGACAGGCCCCCGAGGAGCAGGGCCGTCCTGAGCCCGTTGTGCCGGCGGTGCACGGTACGCCCTCCAAATGGTGCGGCAGGGGAACCCTTGAACCAGTGGAACCTTTCGAACTGGTCAACGCCAGACGAGGGCCGCTAGTTCCCTTGTGCACCCCCGCAGGGACCGCGGGGGGCCGCTGGGGGCCGCGCCATTCGGGTGAAAAAGCGGTGATACCGCTACAGGAGTGCCTGCGAGGCGAAGCGCAGGACGAGCTGGGGCGCGCCGGAGAGGGCCACTCCGATGGCCGTGGCCAGGGCGATGGCCGCGCCGAGGGTGGCCGGAACACGCACCGCCGGTTCGGCCGTCGCTCCGGACGGCAGCGTTTCCCCGGCTTCCTCGCGGCCGCCCTTGAAGAGGACCGCTGTCCACTGGAGGTAGTAGTACAGCGCGATCACGACGTTGACGGCCATGACGACCGCCAGCCAGCCCAGCCCCGCGTCGACGGCCGCCGAGAAGACGGTGACCTTGGCGAAGAGCCCGATGACGCCCGGCGGCAGGCCGGCGAGGCACAGCAGGAAGAAGGCGTGCGCGAGGGCGGCGAGCGGGTTGCGGGCGGACAGGCCGCGGTAGTCGGTGATCCGGTTGTCCGGGCGGGTGCGGGCCACGAGGGCGGCGACCGCGAAGGCGCCGAGGTTCACTGCCGCGTACATCAGGGCGTACGCGACGGTGGAGCCGATGGCCCGCGAGGGGTCGTCGGTGTAGCCGGCGGCGGCGAGCGGGACGAGCAGGTAGCCCGCCTGGCCGACGGAGGACCAGGCCAGCAGGCGTACCGCGCTGTGCTTCCGGTCGGGGCGCTGGCGCAGCGCGGCGACGTTGCCGGCGGTCATGGTGAGCGCGGCGAGCACGGCCAGGGCGGGGCCCCAGACGTCGGCGTACGACGGGAAGGCGACGACCGTCACCAGGGCGATTCCGGTGAAGCCGACCGCCTTGCCGACCACCGACAGGTACGCGGCGATGGGCAGCGGCGCGCCCACGTAGGTGTCGGGCACCCAGAAGTGGAAGGGGACGGCGGCGGTCTTGAAGGCGAAGCCGACGAGGGTCAGGGCGACGCCGGCCTGGGCGAGGACGGCCAGGCGCGGGTCGACGTGGCCGAGGCCGTCGGCGATCTCCGTGAGGTGGAGGGTGCCGGTGGCGGCGTAGAGGAAGGACACGCCGAGGAGGGTGACGGCGGTGGCGGTCACGGAGGACAGGAAGAACTTCAGTGCCGCCTCGGAGGAGCGGCGGTCGCCGCGGCGCAGGCCGACGAGGGCGAAGGCGGGCAGCGAGGCCACTTCCAGGGCGACGACGAGGGTGGCCAGGTCGCGGGAGGCGGGCAGCAGCGCGGCGCCGGCGGCCGACGACAGCAGCAGGAACCAGTACTCCCCCGCGGGAAGTTTGGAATCGGCGATCGCGCCAACGGACAGCAGGCCCGTCAGCAGGGCGCCGCCCAGCACCAGCAGCTGGATGACGAGGGTGAAGTGGTCCGCCGTGTAGCTGCACGCCGTGACGGCGACGTCGGGTCCGGTGAGGCAGAAGGTCGAGCGGTCGCCGCGCAGGAGCGGGAGGAGGGAGAGCCCGGCCAGGACGAGACCGCCGAGGGCGATCCGGCCGAGGAGGGGTTTGCGGTCCTCCGGGAGGAAGAGGTCGACGACGAGGACGACCAGCGCCACGGCGGCCGTGACGGTGGGCGGGGCGATGGCGAGCCAGTCGACGGACTGGACCAGGGAGCCCATCAGTTGCCTCCTGCGAGGAGCTGCTGAACGGCCGGGTCGGTGAGGCCGAGGAGGGCCGCGGGCCAGAGTCCGGCGAGGACGGTGAGGGCGACGAGCGGGGACCAGGCGGCGAGCTCGTGGCGCCGGACGTCGGCGAGGGCCGGGCCGTCGGGCATCAGGCCCGCCTTCTCGGCCGCCGGGTCCACCTCGCCGCCCATGCACACGCGGCGCACGACGACCAGCAGGTAGGCGGCGGTGAGCAGGGTGCCGAGGCCGGCCAGGGCCATGAAGACGAGGAACGCGGGGCGGCTGAGCCCGTCGGCGGGGCGGAAGGAGCCGAACATCGCCAGCATCTCGCCCCAGAACCCGGCGAGTCCGGGGAGGCCGAGGGAGGCCACGGCGCCGAAGGCCAGCAGGCCGCCGAGGCGCGGGGCGCGGCCGTAGAGCGCGGCACCGGTGGTGCCGGCGAGGCTGTCGAGGTCGCTGGTGCCGTAGCGGTCCTTGATGGCGCCGACGAGGAAGAAGAGGAGGCCGGTGATGAGGCCGTGGGCGACGTTGGCGAAGAGGGCGCCGTTGACCCCGGTGGGGGTGAGGGTGGCGATGCCCAGGAGGACGAAGCCCATGTGGCCGACGGACGAGTAGGCGATCAGGCGCTTGAGGTCGCCCTTGCCGCCCCTGCGGGCCAGGGCGATGCAGACCAGGGAGCCGTAGACGATGCCGACGGCCGCGAAGGCGCCGAGGTAGGGCGCGAAGGTGTGGGCGCCGTCCGGGGCCACCGGCAGGACGATGCGCACGAACCCGTAGGTGCCCATCTTCAGCAGGACGCCCGCGAGGAGCACCGAGCCGACGGTGGGGGCGGCGGTGTGGGCGTCGGGCAGCCAGCTGTGGAGGGGCCACATGGGGGCCTTGACGGCCAGTCCGACGCCGATGGCCAGAACCGCGATGACCTGCGTGGTGTGGCTGAGCGAGGACCCGTTGTCAGTGGCGAGTGCCACCATGTCGAACGTGCCGCCGTCCAGACCGACGAGGAGGAGGCCCAGCAGCATCACGACCGAGCCGAGCACCGTGTAGAGGATGAAGCGCCAGGCGGCGCGCTCCCGGCCCTCGCCGCCCCAGCGGGCGATGAGGAAGTACATCGGGATGAGCACCGTCTCGAAGGCCAGGAAGAACAGCATCAGGTCGAGGACGGCGAAGGTCGCGAGGGTGCCGGTCTCGAGCACGAGGAGCAGCGCGACGAATGCCTTGGGGGACGGGCCCACAGGCATCTTGAAGTAGCTGTACAGCGCGCAGAGGAAGGTCAGCAGCGCGGTCAGGACGAGGAGGGGGAGCGAGATGCCGTCGACGCCGAGGTGGATCCGGATGCCGAGGGCGGGGATCCAGGGGAGGTCGGTGGTCGCCTGCATCCGGGCCGGGTGGTCGTGGTCGAAGCCGGCGGCGAGGGCGATGGACAGCGCGAGGACGACGCCCGTGACGGTGACGCCGTGGCGGAGCACGGCCTGCTCGGGGCTCTTGCCCTTGAGGCCGGGCGGGGCGGGGAGCAGGGCGGCGACGGCTCCCAGCAGGGGGAGGACGACGATCGCGGCGAGGAGGAGCTGCATGACGGTGTGACTCATGGATCAGGCTCCGGTGGCGACGAGGACGGCGGTGACGGCCAGGACGACGGAGCCGGCGAGCAGGGCGCCGAGGTAGGTCTGCACATTGCCGGTCTGGGCGCGGCGGACGGCCGCGCCGAGCAGCCCGGGCGCGGTGGCGGCACCGCGCACGTACGCGTCGACGACCTCGCGGTCGAGGAAGCGGGCGAGGCGGGCGGCGGCGCGGGTGGGCCGGACGAACAGCGTGGAGTACACGGCGTCGAGGTGGAATCCGGTGGCGGCGTGCCGGTGGAGGGGGCCGAGGAGCAGCCTGCCGGGGTCGCCGGGGTCGGGGGCGGCGGCGATGGTGCCGTACACGGGCTCGTGGCTGTCGATGGCCTCGATCTCGGAGACGGCGGGGGACGCGTCCGGGTCGGCGGCCACGGCGCCCAGGGGGGTGCGGGCGGCGAGCGCGGCGGTGCGGCGCCAGGCCGCGTACATGACGAGCGCGCCGGCGACGGCGCAGCCGGTGGAGAGGACGGAGGTGGTGAGGCCGGGGGTGAGCGAGCGGCCGTCGAACCAGTCGGGCAGCTTCCAGGCGGCCAGACCCAGGGCGGCGGTGGGCACGAACAGGACCCACAGCACGCCGTTCATGGCGACGGGCTCGCGGCCGTGGTCGGGGGCCTCGGCGCCCTTGCCGTGGAAGGCGAGCAGCCACAGGCGGGTGACGTAGCCGGCGGTGAGGACGGCGGTGACCAGGCCCGCGATCAGGACGATCCAGCCGGCCGGGCCGGCCGCGGCGGCGGGGATGCCGTGGGCGCCGCCGGTGGCGGCGTGCTCGGCGGCGCCGAGGACGGCCTCCTTGGAGAAGAAGCCGCTGAACGGGGGGATCGCGGCGAGCGCCAGGAGGGCGACGGTCATCGTCCAGTAGGCGTCGGGGATCCGCTTGGCCAGGCCGTTCATCCGGGCCATGGCGGCCAGCGAGTTGGTGCCGGCGGCGTGGATGATCACGCCTGCCCCGAGGAAGAGGAGGGCCTTGAACGCGCCGTGGGAGATGAGGTGGAAGACGGCCGCGCCGCGGTCGCCGACGGCCAGGGCGCCGGTCATGTAGCCGAGCTGGCCGACGGTGGAGTAGGCGAGGACGCGCTTGATGTCGTCCTGGGCGAGCGCGGCGAGGGCCGAGCCGACCATGGTGACCGCGGCCATCACGGCGAGGACGACCAGGGCCGCCGCCGAGGCGGCGAAGACGGGGAGGAGCCGGGCGACGAGGTAGACACCGGCCGCGACCATCGTCGCGGCGTGGATCAGCGCGGAGACGGGCGTCGGGCCGGCCATCGCGTCGGGCAGCCAGGTGTGGAGGGGGAACTGCGCGGACTTGCCCGCGACGCCCGCCAGGAGCAGCAGCGCGACGAGGGTGGGGTGGTCCAGTCCGCCGGAGGCGGCGGTGGCGATGATGCCGTTGATCCGGAACGTGCCGGCGTCGGCGGCCAGCGCGAAGATCCCGATCAGGAAGGGGACGTCGCCGAGCTTGGTGACCAGGAAGGCCTTGAGGGAGGCGGACCGGGCCGCCTCGGTCTCCCAGTAGTGGCCGACGAGGAAGTACGAGCAGATGCCCATGATCTCCCAGCCGACCAGCAGCACCATCAGGTCGCCGGTGTAGACGACGAGGAGCATCGCGGCGGTGAAGAGGGAGACGAGGGCCGCGTAGGAGGGGTAGCGGGGGTCGTCGCGCAGATAGGCGGTCGAGTACAGCTGGACGCAGGCGGCCACGACCCCGACGAGCACGGCCACGAGCACGGCGAAGCCGTCGAGGTGGAGGGCGAGGTCGACCGGCACGGAGCCGGTCGGGGTGAGCCGGGTGGCGGCGTCGAGGGCCGCTCCGCCGCCCTGCCGGCAGGCGACGACGATCGCGAGCACGGCGGCGGCGAGCGTCGGCAGCACGGCGAGCGGGCGGACGAGACCGGGGGCGCGGCGGCCCGTCAGGAAGCCGGCGAGGGCTCCGAGGAAGGGCAGCAGGGGGACGAGGACGGCGGTGGTCGTGGTGCTCACGCGGCGGCCTCGGCCTTCTCCTCGCGGTGCTCATGGTCGGTGTCGGGGTCGGGGGCGTCCTCGGCGAGGTCGCGGAGCCGGTCGACGTCGGCGGTGCCGCGGTTGCGGTGGACCTGGAGGACGATCGCCAGGCCGATGCCGATCTCGGCGGCGGCGATGGCGATGGTGAAGAGGGTGAGCGCCTGGCCGGCGTGGAGCGTGTCGCGCAGCCACACGTCGAAGGCGACGAGGTTGAGGTTGACGGCGTTGAGCATCAGCTCGACGGACATCAGGACCAGGATCGCGTTGCGCCGGGCGAGGACGCCGTAGAGGCCCACGCAGAAGAGGAGGGCGGCGAGGACGGCGGGGTAGACGAGGTGCATCAGCGCTCTTCCTCCTTTTTCCTTCGGGAGAGGACGATCGCGCCGACGAGCGCGGCGAGCAGCAGGACGGACAGCGCCTCGAAGGGCAGCACCCAGTGCCGGAAGAGGATCTCGCCGGAGACCTTCGTGCTGCCCTGCGGCGCGCCGTCCAGGTCGATCCAGGTGGTGCGGAAGGCGTCCACGACCACCCAGACGAGGGCGGCCGCAGCGGCTCCGGCGACCCCGAGGGCGACCCACCGGTTGCCGGAGTCGGCGTCCGGGGAGCGGCCGATGGGGGCCCTGGTGAGCATGAGCCCGAAGAGAAGGAGGACCACGACGGAACCGACGTAGATCAGCACCTGCACCCAGGCGATGAACTCCGCCGTCAGCAGCAGGTACTCCACGGCGAGCCCGCCGAGCGCCACGACCAGCCAGAGCGCGGCGTGCACCAGCTGCCGGGTGGTGACGGTGACGACGGCCGCGCCGAGGGTGACGAGGCCGACGAGGAGGAAGACGATCTCGACACCGGAGGTGGAGAGGAAGCCGCGCGAGACGTGCTCGGCGGCGAGCGCGCTCATGGCGGTGCCGGTCACGCTTCTCCCTCCTTCTCCTGCTGCTCCAGTTGGGCTGCCAGTTTCTCGGCCGTCTTGCGGGCCGCCGCGATCTCCTTGGGCTCCTCGGCCGCCGGGTCGAGCGCGGGCGGCTCGGGCACGGTCCACATCCACTCGCGCAGCTTGTCGCGCTCGTGGGTGAGCTCGTGGATGTCCGTCTCGGCGTACTCGAACTCCGGCGACCAGAACAGCGCGTCGAAGGGGCACACCTCGATGCAGATGCCGCAGTACATGCACAGCGCGAAGTCGATCGCGAAGCGGTCGAGGACGTTCCGGCTGCGCTCGCGGCCGCCCGGGGCGGCCGGGGGCACGGTCTCCTTGTGGGAGTCGATGTAGATGCACCAGTCCGGGCACTCGCGGGCGCACAGCATGCAGACCGTGCAGTTCTCCTCGAACAGCCCGATGACGCCGCGCGTGCGGGGCGGCAGCTCGGGCTGGGCGTCCGGGTACTGCGCGGTGATCGAGCGCCGGGTCATGGTGCGGAGGGTGACGGCGAGGCCCTTGGCCAGGCCGGAGCCGGGGATGCCCATGGTTACTGGATCACCACCTTGACGACGCCGGTGAGGGCGATCTGCGCGAGGGCGAGCGGGATGAGGACGGTCCAGGCCAGCTTCTGGAGCTGGTCCTCGCGCAACCGCGGATAGGTCACGCGGAGCCAGATCACGACGAAGGCGAGGACGAGGGTCTTGATCAGCGTCCACAGCCAGCCCAGGCCGTCGGCCCCGAACGGGCCGTGCCAGCCGCCGAGGAACAGCACGGTCGTTAGACCGCACAGCACGACGATGCCCGCGTACTCGGCGAGCAGGAACATCGCGAACCGCAGACCGGTGTACTCGGTGTACGCACCGAAGATGATCTCCGAGTCGGCGACCGGCATGTCGAACGGCGGACGCTGGAGCTCGGCCAGGCCGGCCGTGAAGAACACGACGCCGCCGACGATCTGCCACGGCACCCACCACCAGTGGAAGGCGTCGACGATCCCCGGCAGCGACACGGTGCCCGCCGCCATGGCGACGGACGCCGCCGCGAGGAGCATCGGCAGCTCGTACGCGAGCAGCTGCGCGGCGGTGCGCAGGCCCCCGAGCAGCGAGAACTTGTTGGCCGACGCCCAGCCGGCCATCAGCGACCCCAGGACGCCGACGCCCATCACGGCGAGCACGAAGAAGATGCCCGCGTCGACGGCCTGCCCGACGGCGTTGCCCGGACCGACCGGGATCGCGAGCAGCACGAGGAGGTACGGCAGCAGCGCCACGGCGGGCGCGAGCTGGAAGATCCGCCGGTCCGCGTCGGCCGGGACGACGTCCTCCTTCTGCGCGAACTTCACCCCGTCCGCGACGAGCTGCGCCCAGCCGTGGAAACCACCGGCGTACATGGGGCCGAGGCGGCCCTGCATGTGGGCCATCACCTTGTGCTCGGTCTGACCGATGACCAGGGGCAGCACGACGAAGCAGACGAAGACGGCGAGGAGACGCAGCACGACGTCGAGAGTGTCGCTGCTCATGCGGGGTCGCCTCCGGCGGGGTTCTGATCGTTCTCGGGCCCGCGCGATTCGCCTGCGGCGGGCTTCCGGGTGACGGGCTCGCCTGTACGGGGTTCACCTGCGGCGGGCTCAGCGGGGCGTGCGGCCTCGTCCGTGCGGGGTTCGCCTGCGGCGGGCTCACCGGGTGCGGGCTTGCCCGTGCCGGGTTCGCCTGCGGCGGGCTCGTCCGTGCCGGGGGCTCCGGGTGCGGGCTTGCCCGTGCGGGCCGGTGCCTCGGCTTCGGGTGCCGGTGCGTTCGGCACCGCCGGGCTGCGGTCCTCTGGCTGAGCGCCGTCGCGGCGGGGTTCGCCCGCGGCGGGCTCGGCCGGGGATTCCGGGGCCGTGGTGTCCGTCGGCGCTTCGTCGAAGGCCGGGCGGGCGTGGTGCCAGGGGGCATCCGAGGAGCGGGGGGCCGGGCGGGGGCGGGTGGGCTCACCGGCGGCGTCCTGCTGCTGGCTCGCGGAACCGTCGGCGGCGCTGCGCGTACGGCGAGGTGCCGCCTCCGCACCCGCCTGGCTCGCCGAACCGTCGGCAGCGCTACGGGTACGACGGGGCGCAGCCTCCGCGCCCCCCGCCTGGCTCGCCGAGCCTTCGGCCGCGCTCCGCGCGCGGCGCGGGGCCGGGGCCGCGCCCTCGGCGGCCTGGCTCGCCGAGCCGTCCGCCACGCTGCGGGTACGCCGAGGCGCGGCCTCCGCACCCGCCTGGCTCGCCGAGCCCTCCGCCACGCTCCGCGCGCGGCGGACCGGGCGCTCCGCGCCCGCGCCCGCCCCGGCGGCTGCCGCGCGAGGGGTGCGGGCCGGGCGGGCGGGGGCCGGGGGGAGCTGGCCCTTGAGGGGGCCCCATTCGTTGGGGTCGGGGACTCCAGGGGGAAGCATCTGACGGCGCTTGGGGCCGCCTTCCGCCGCCTCGCCGGGCTCCTTCGCGCCCGGCCATGCCTTCACCACGCGGGCCGCGAGGACGAAGTCCTTGCGCAGCGGGTGGCCCTCGAAGCCCTCGGGCAACAGGAGCGGCACGAGGTGGGGGTGGCCCGGGAAGTCGATGCCGAACATCTCGTGGGTCTCGCGCTCGTGCCACGCCGCGCCCGCGTAGACGCCCACCGCGCTGGGCAGCGCGGGGGCCTCGTGCGGCACGGTCGTGCGCAGGAGCAGCCGGCGCGTCGTACCGCCCGCGCCCTGCGGCAGCGCCGCCACGTGCGCGCAGACGCGGAAGCCCGTGCCGGGCTCGTCGACGGCGCTCAGCCAGTCGAAGAACGTGCAGCCGAGCTGGTCGCGCGCGGTCCGCAGCGCGGTCAGCCACTCCCCCGCCGGGACGTCGACCGTCAGCAGGTCGTACGCCTCCTCGGCGGTCGCGTCCGCGCCGAAGAGGTCCGTCACGGCACCCGGGAGCCAGGCAACGGGCTCGGTCATCGGTCCGTCTCCTCGGAAGCCGACGCGGCAGCCCCCGCGGGAGGGGGCGGCGGCGGGGTCACCAGGCCGCTGCGCAGGGCCGCCGTGGACGCCCGCCCCCCGCCGGAGGCGTAGCGCTCGTCCAGCGACTCCTTGGCGATCTTCTCCTGGAGCTTGATGATCCCCTGGAGCAGCGCCTCCGGCCGCGGCGGGCAGCCCGGCACGTACACGTCCACGGGGATGATCTGGTCGACGCCCTTGGTCACCGAGTACGAGTCCCAGTAGGGCCCGCCGCAGTTGGAGCAGGCGCCGAAGGAGATCACGTACTTGGGCTCGGGCATCTGCTCGTACAGCCGCTTCACGGCCGGGGCCATCTTGTCCGTGACCGTGCCCGAGACGATCATGAGGTCGGCCTGGCGCGGGCCGGGCGCGAAGGGGATCACGCCCAGGCGGATGAAGTCGTGCCGCGCCATGGACGCCGCGATGAACTCGATCGCGCAGCAGGCGAGCCCGAAGTTGAAGACCCACAGGCTGTAGCGGCGGCCCCAGTTCAGGACGACCTTCATGGGCTCGGGGCCAGGCGCGCCAGCGGGCCGAGCCGGCGGGGCTCGGGCAGGTCGACCGGGGGTGTCACGTCCATTCCAGGACGCCCTTCTTCCATGCGTACAACAGGCCCACGGCGAGGAAGCCGAGGAAGACGAACATCTCCACGAGCGTCGCCCCGCCGAAGCCCGGCGCGGCGAACACCGTGGCCCAGGGGAACAGGAAGATCGAGTCCACCGCGAAGATCACGTACAGGAACGCATAGACGTAGTAGCGGACCTGTGTGTGCGCCCAGCCCTCGCCGACGGGGTCCACGCCGCACTCGTACGTGAGCAGCTTCTCGGGCGTCGGCACCACCGGTCGCAGCAGCCGTCCGGCCCCGAAGGCCACGGCCACGAAGAGCACGCCGATGACGGCGAGCAGTCCGACGACCGAATAGGCGTGGAAGTAGTCCGCCGCGAGCTGGACATCGGCGCCACTGGTGCGCACGGTCGCCTCCGGCACGTCCGCCCCTCGCTCCCTGTCCTGTTTGTTCGACGATCTGTACGCACGCGAGTCTAGGCCCTGTGGCGCCCGGGACGATCCGCCCCGGCGGGCGTGGGGTGGGGTTATCCCCACCCCACGGCACCCACGGCCCCCATGGCGGCAGCGGTCCTGACCAGGGCACGCTTGCCGTATGACCGCCCGTATCCACACCCGTTCCCACGCCGTCCCGGTCGCCGCCGAGGACGACGACCGGCTGCCTCCCGCGCGCTTCGCCTTCGGCTCCGCGACGTGGAAGGAGGTCGCGCACCTCCACCTCAATCTGCTGGAGGGGATCCTCGGCTTCGTCTACGTCTCCCTGTGGCTCTACGCGGGCGCGCTGCTGTCGGTGACGGTCGTCGGGCTGCCGCTGCTGGCGGCCGGCCTGATGGGCGCGCGGGTGCTGGGCAGGGCCGAGCGGTGGCGGGCGCGGGTGCTGCTGGGCGTGCGGATCGACGAGCCGAGCCCGCTCCCCCGGCACCGTGCCCGCGGTTTCCTCAGCCGGATGTGGATGACGCTGAAGGATCCGGTGGCCTGGCGGAGCACGCTGTACGCGTTCATACGACTGCCATGGGGTGTTCTCACGTTCGCCATCGCGCTGACGTCCCTGTTCGTCGCGTGGCCGGTGCTGGGCACATCGCGCGGGGGCTGACCAATGTGGACCGGGCGATGGTGCGCGGGCTGCTGTCGCCGTCGAGCGAGCTGGAGCGGCGGATCGCCGAGCTGGAGGAGGACCGGGGCGTGGTCGTGGACACGGCCGCCGCCGACCTCCGCCGTATCGAGCGCGATCTCCACGACGGCGCCCAGGCCCGTCTCGTCGCCCTGGCCATGGGGCTCGGCCTGGCGAAGGAGCGGCTGCTGGAGGACCCGGAGGCGGGCGCGCGGATGGTCGACGAGGCGCACGGCGAGGTGAAGCTCGCCCTCCAGGAGCTGCGCGACCTCGCGCGCGGCATCCACCCCGCGATCCTCACCGACCGCGGCCTGGGTCCGGCGCTGACGTCGGTGGCCGGGCGCTGCACGGTGCCGGTGAACGTGGCCGTGGACCTGGAGTCCCGTCCGGCGCCCGCGATCGAGGGCATCGCCTACTTCACCGTCTCCGAGCTGCTGCAGAACATCAGCAAGCACAGCGGGGCCCGGACGGCGGAGGTCGAGCTGTGGCGCGCGGCGGACCGGCTGCTGATCCGGGTCTGCGACGACGGGCGGGGCGGCGCCTCGACCGCCCGGGGCAGCGGGCTGGCCGGGCTCGCCGAGCGGCTGGGCTCGGTGGACGGGCTGTTCGTCGTGGACTCCCCCGCCGGCGGCCCGACGGTCGTCACGGCCGAGCTGCCCTGGCGGAGCCGTACGGACGGTGGCACGGGCGACCGTCCCGGCGGCCGTCCCTAGCCGGGGGGTGGGGCTTTCCCCACCCCGAGGACACCCACCCGCCTCATGGTCCCCGGCCGCCCGCCGGGAGAGCCTGGACGGGACAGGACACAGGCTCACGAAACCAGCACGAGGACAGGACGACATGGCCATCGACCACGCGACCGGACGACCCCACCGGGTCCCCGCCGTGCTGCGCGCCCCGCTGGAGGGCCGCACCTGGCGGGAGTTCCTCCACCTGCTGACAAGCCTTCCCATAGCGATCGTCGCCTTCGCGCTCGCCGTCACCCTGACCGCGGCGAGCGTCGGCACGCTGGTCACCTTCGTCGGGGTGCCGCTGCTGGCCGCCACCCTCGCCGCCGCGCGCGGGCTGGGCGTCCTGGAGCGGGCGCGGGCCCGGGGGCTGCTGCGGCTGGAGATCGCCGAGCCCGAGCCGGTCCGGGTCCGGGTCCGGCGACGCGACGGACGCGGCGCCGGCCCGATGGCGTGGGTGGGCGCACTGCTCAAGAGCGGTACGTCCTGGCGCCACCTGCTCTACGCGGTCGTGCACTTCCCGTGGGCGCTGTTCACGTTCGTCCTGTCGCTGGTGCTGTGGTCGGTCAGCTGGGTCCTCTTCCTGTACCCGGCCTGGCAGTGGACGCAGCCGACATACGCGCACCAGCCGGGTATCCAGCTCTACGGCGATTCCGACGGCCGGGCCTTCTACCTCGACAGCCCCTTCGAGATCGCCCTCGTCTGCGCCATCGGCCTTCTCCTCGTGCTGTTCACGCCGTGGGTGATCCGGGGCCTGGCGCACGTGGACCGGCTGCTGGTGCGCGGGCTGCTGGGTCCGTCGCGGCTGGCGGAGCGCGTCTGGGAGCTGGAGGAGGACCGGGGCGTGGTCGTGGACACCGCCTCCGCCGACCTCCGCCGCATCGAGCGCGACCTCCACGACGGCGCCCAGGCCCGGCTCGTCTCCCTCGCCATGGAGCTGGGCCTGGCGAAGGAGCTGGTGGAACGGGACCCGGAGAAGGCCGCCCGCATGGTCGACGAGGCCCACGGCGAGGTGAAGCTCGCCCTCCAGGAGCTGCGCGACCTCGCCCGCGGCATCCACCCCGCGATCCTCACCGACCGCGGCCTCGGCCCCGCGCTCGCCTCGCTGGCCGGCCGCTGCACCGTGCCGGTGGCGACCGAGGTGGACCTGGACTCCCGTCCGGCGCCCGCCATCGAGGGCATCGCCTACTTCACCGTCTCCGAGCTCCTCCAGAACGTGAGCAAGCACAGCCGGGCGCGCTCCGCCCAGGTGGACGTCTGGCGCTCGGGCGACCGGCTGATGCTGCGGGTCGGGGACGACGGGCGCGGCGGCGCCGGGACCACGAGCGGCAGCGGCCTGGCGGGGCTCGCCGAGCGGCTGGGCTCGGTGGACGGGCTCCTGGTCGTCGACTCGCCCGTCGGCGGCCCCACGACCGTCACCGCCGAGCTCCCCTGGCGCGCCCGGGGCTAGCGCCCCGGCGCGCACCCCGCGTCGGCCGCCCCGGCCGCGCGCCGCACGCTCCGCCCCCGGATGCTGCGATGCTGACGCAGTACGAACCACGTCGGCAGCAACGCCAGGGGGCAGGAGAAAACGTGATCGCGGACGACAGGGTGCGGGTGGTCATCGCCGAGGACTCGGTGCTGCTCAGGGAGGGCCTGACCCGGCTGCTCACCGATCTGGGGCACGACGTCGTGGCGGGCGTGGGCGACGCGGAGGGGCTGCTGAAGACGATCGCCGAGCTCTCCGCCGCCGACGCCCTCCCCGATGTGGTCGTCGCGGACGTCCGGATGCCCCCGACCCACACCGACGAGGGCGTCCGCGCGGCGGTGCGGCTGCGCCGCGACCACCCGGAGCTGGGGGTGCTGGTCTTCTCGCAGTACGTCGAGGAGCAGTACGCCACCGAGCTGCTGGCCGGCAGCACGCGGGGCGTCGGCTATCTGCTGAAGGACCGGGTCGCCGAGGTCCGCGAGTTCGTGGACGCGGTCGTCCGTGTCGCGCGTGGCGGGACCGCGCTGGACCCCGAGGTCGTCGCCCAGCTGCTGGGCCGCAGCCGCAAGCAGGACGTGCTCGCCGGGCTCACCCCGCGCGAGCGGGAGGTCCTCGGCCTGATGGCCGAGGGCCGGACGAACTCGGCCATCGCCAAGCAGCTCGTGGTCAGCGACGGCGCGGTGGAGAAGCACGTCAGCAACATCTTCCTGAAGCTGGGCCTCTCCCCGAGCGAGGGCGACCACCGCCGGGTGCTGGCGGTCCTCACGTACCTGCGGTCCTGACAGTCCGAAGGGCCCGGGGAACGGCGAGCGGATCTACCGGAGCGTTACCGTCCGCTGTTGATTCGTTGATCCCCTCGGGGAAGGCTGCCCTTGCCCACGTACGATGGCCGTGGGATCGCCGGTCGGCGCCATCGTCCGGCCGGCGCCGCCACGAGGGAGGTCCGAAGCAGTGACCAGCCAGGTCAGCAGCCCGGCCGAAGAGGCCGCATCAGACGGTCCGGGCGGCGAGGCCGACGCCCGTGAACGCCTCGCCGGACAGCGCGGCCCGACCGAAGGCCCGGACGGCGCCAAGGAAGTACGCCGGCTGGACCGGGTGATCATCCGGTTCGCGGGTGACTCGGGTGACGGCATGCAGCTCACCGGGGACCGGTTCACCTCGGAGACGGCGTCGTTCGGCAACGACCTTTCCACCCTGCCGAACTTCCCCGCCGAGATCCGGGCCCCCGCCGGCACCCTTCCGGGCGTGTCCTCGTTCCAGCTGCACTTCGCCGACCACGACATCCTCACCCCCGGTGACGCGCCGAACGTCCTGGTCGCGATGAACCCGGCCGCGCTGAAGGCCAACATCGCGGACGTGCCCCACGGCGCGGAGATCATCGTCAACACGGACGAGTTCACCAAGCGCCCCATGGCGAAGGTGGGTTACGACAGCAACCCGCTCGAGGACGGCTCGCTGGACGCCTACAACGTCCATCCGGTGCCGCTGACGACGCTGACCATCGAGGCGCTCAAGGAGTACGGCCTCTCCCGCAAGGAGGCGGAGCGCAGCAAGAACATGTTCGCGCTCGGCCTGTTGTCGTGGATGTACCACCGGCCGACGGAGAGCACCGAGGCGTTCCTGCGGAAGAAGTTCGCCAGGAAGCCTCAGATCGCGGAGGCGAACGTCACCGCGTTCCGGGCGGGCTGGAACTTCGGTGAGACGACGGAGGACTTCGCGGTCTCCTACGAGGTCGCGCCCGCCACGGCGGCCTTCCCGCCGGGCACCTACCGCAACATCTCCGGCAACCTCGCGCTGTCCTACGGTCTGATCGCCGCGGCCCGTCAGGCGGACCTGCCGCTCTACCTGGGCTCGTACCCGATCACCCCGGCCTCGGACATCCTCCACGAGCTGTCGAAGCACAAGAACTTCGGCGTGCGCACCTTCCAGGCCGAGGACGAGATCGCCGGGATCGGCGCGGCGCTGGGCGCGGCGTTCGGCGGCGCGCTCGCCGTGACCACCACCTCCGGCCCGGGTGTGGCCCTGAAGTCGGAGACGATCGGTCTGGCCGTCTCGCTCGAACTGCCGCTGCTGATCGTCGACATCCAGCGCGGCGGCCCCTCCACGGGGCTGCCCACCAAGACCGAGCAGGCCGATCTGCTGCAGGCGATGTACGGGCGCAACGGCGAGGCCCCCGTGCCGATCGTGGCCCCCCGGACGCCCGGCGACTGCTTCGCCGCCGCCCTGGACGCGGCCCGCATCGCGCTCGCCTACCGGACGCCGGTGTTCCTGCTGAGCGACGGCTATCTGGCCAACGGCTCCGAGCCCTGGCGGGTCCCCGAGCCGGACGAGCTGCCCGACCTGCGGGTGCAGTTCGCCTCCGGGCCCAACCACGAGCTGGCCGACGGCACCGAGGTGTTCTGGCCCTACAAGCGCGACCCGCACACCCTGGCCCGCCCCTGGGCCGTCCCGGGCACCCCGGGCCTGGAGCACCGCATCGGCGGCATCGAGAAGCAGGACGGCACGGGCAACATCTCCTACGACCCGGCCAACCACGACTTCATGGTCCGCACCCGCCAGGCCAAGGTCGACGGCGTCGACGTCCCCGACATCGAGGTGGACGACCCGTCGGGCGAGGCCCGCACGCTGGTCCTCGGCTGGGGCTCGACCTACGGCCCGATCACGGCGGCCGTACGGCGCGTACGGGCGGGCGGGGGCGCGGTGGCCCAGGCCCATCTGCGCCACCTCAACCCCTTCCCCGGGAATCTCGGCGAGGTCCTCGGGCGTTACGAGAAGGTGGTCGTACCGGAGATGAACCTCGGTCAGCTCGCCACGCTGCTGCGGGCGAGGTACCTCGTCGACATCCGCTCGTACACCCAGGTGAGCGGAATGCCGTTCAAGGCCGAGCAGCTCGCCACCGTGCTCAAGGAGGCCATCGATGACTGAGGCGCTGAAGCTGGTGCCCAAGGCCGAAGCCCGGCAGACGATGAAGGACTTCAAGTCCGACCAGGAGGTGCGCTGGTGCCCCGGCTGCGGTGACTACGCCATCCTCGCCGCCGTCCAGGGCTTCATGCCCGAGCTCGGGCTGGCGAAGGAGAACATCGTCTTCGTCTCCGGAATCGGCTGCTCCTCCCGCTTCCCGTACTACATGAACACCTACGGGATGCACTCCATCCACGGCCGCGCCCCGGCCATCGCCACGGGCCTGGCCACCTCGCGCCGCGATCTGTCGGTGTGGGTCGTCACGGGCGACGGCGACGCGCTGTCCATCGGCGGCAACCACCTGATCCACGCCCTGCGGCGGAACGTCAACCTGAAGATCCTGCTGTTCAACAACCGGATCTACGGGCTGACCAAGGGCCAGTACAGCCCGACCTCCGAGGTCGGCAAGATCACCAAGTCCACGCCCATGGGCTCCCTGGACGCGCCCTTCAACCCCGTGTCGCTGGCGCTCGGCGCGGAGGCGTCCTTCGTCGCCCGCACGGTCGACTCCGACCGCAAGCACCTCACGGAGGTCCTGCGGCAGGCCGCCGACCATCCGGGCACGGCGCTCGTGGAGATCTACCAGAACTGCAACATCTTCAACGACGGCGCCTTCGACGTCCTGAAAGACAAGCAGCAGGCCGAGGAAGCCGTCATCCGCCTCGAACACGGCGCGCCCATCCGCTTCGGCGTGGACGGCGAGAAGGGCGTGGTCCGGGATCCGGCGACGGGCGATCTGAAGGTCGTCGCGGTGACGCCGGAGAACGAGGCGTCCATCCTGGTCCACGACGCGCACAGCGCGTCCCCGACCACGGCCTTCGCGCTCTCGCGCCTCGCCGACCCCGACACGCTGCACCACACACCGATCGGCGTCTTCCGCAGCGTCGACCGGCCGGTCTACGACACGCTGATGGCCGAGCAGCTGGAGACCGCCGTCGAACAGAAGGGCAAGGGCGACCTGGCCGGCCTGCTCGGCGGGAACGACACCTGGACGGTGGTCGGGTAGGTCGCGCGAAACGGTCGTGCGAAACGCCGGACGGGCTGTTTTCGGCCCGTCCGGCGGGGCGTCTGACGCCCCGGCGGCTGGGCAGCCGCTCTCATATGAACATGGCCGAGCTCGAGCCCGAACCCGTCGTCCGCGACCGCCTCGCCTACCGACTGAAACGCGCGCTCCTCGGTCCGCCGCTGGTCACCGAGCGGCTCTCGCAGGAGAAGCTGTCCAACCCGATGGCGCTCGGCGTCCTCGCCTCCGACTGCATCTCGTCGACCGCGTACGGCACCGAGGAGATGCTGCGCATCCTCGTCCCCGTCGCCGGTGTCGCCGCGTTCACGCTGCTCATGCCCGTGACCGGCGCGATCCTGCTGGTGCTGCTGCTCCTGACGCTCTCCTACCGCGACGTCGTCTCCGTCTACACCCGCGCGGGCGGCTCGTACGTCGTCGCGCGCGAGAACTTCGGGCCGCGCGTCGCGCAGATCGCGGCCGTGGCGCTGCTCGTCGACTACATCGTCACCGTCGCCGTGCAGACCTCCGCCGGCACCGACGCCCTCATCTCCCTCGCCCACCTCACCGGTGACGGCTACACCGGCATCGACCACCTCAAGCTCCCCATCACGGCGGGAGTGGTGGTGCTGCTGATGTACGGGAATCTGCGCGGGGTGCGGGAGGCGGGGCGGGCGTTCGCCACGCCCGCGTACCTCTTCATGCTCGCCGTGGCGGCCCTGCTGGTGGTGGGGCTGCTGCGGGCGCTGGACGGCGGGCTGCCGCACGCGGACGTACGGGCCCACGGCGCGGTCCCGCTGGGCGAGAGCGGGCACGGCTGGCTGTACGGGGCGTCGCTCTTCATGGTGCTGCGCGCCTTCGCCAACGGCGGCTCCTCCCTGACCGGCCTGGAGGCCATCTCCAACGGCGTCTCCGCCTTCCGCCGCCCCCAGGGCGTCAACGCCCGGCGGACGCTCACCGCGATGAGCTGCGTCCTGGGCGTCATGGTCTTCGGCGTCTCCGCGCTCGCCCACTTCACCCACGCCGTCCCCTACACCGACGGCAACCCCACCGTCCTCGCCCAGGAGGCCCGCCTGGTCTTCGGCGGCGGCTGGGCGGGCACCGCCGGGCTCGTCTACGTCCAGCTCGCCACCGCGCTGATCCTCTACACGGGCGCCAACACGCCCTTCACCGGCTTCCCCTTCCTCGCCAGCTTCGTCGCCGAGGACCGCTTCCTGCCCCGGCAGCTGACGCGGCGCGGGCACCGGCTCGCCTTCTCCAACGGGATCATCTGCCTCACCGTCGTCTCCCTGGCGCTGCTGCTGGTGACGCGCGCCAGCGTCGACAAGCTCGTCGCGCTGTACGCCATCGGCGTCTTCACCGGCTTCACGATGGCGGGCGCCGGGATGACGGCCCACTACTGGCGGCGCCGCGAGTCCCTCTGGAAGACGGCGACGAACCTCGCCGCGGCGGTGGTCTCCGCCCTCGTCGTCGTGATCTTCGCGATCACCAAGTTCACCGAGGGCGCCTGGCTGGTCGTGGTGGTCTTCCCGCTCGGGGTGTGGGCGCTGATCCGGATCAACCGCCAGTACCGGGAGGAGGCCGCCGCCCTGGAGAACGTCCCCGCGTTCGTCTCGGACCGCCCCCACTGGCGGCGGCACGTCGTGCACGTCCTCGTCGACAGCCTCGACCTGGCCACGATCAAGGCCCTGCAGTACGCCCACGAGCTGCGCCCCAACGAGGTGCGCGCCCTCCACTTCGTCATCGACGAGCCCCGGGCGCGGCGGCTGGTGGCCCGCTGGGATCGTTCGTCCGGCACGACCGTCCCGCTGGAGCTCGTGGACTGCCCCGACCGGCGGCTGCGGCACGCCGTGGCCGGACTCGCCGCCCGGACGACGGCCGACGGCACGACAGCGCTGACCCTGCTCATCCCCCGCCGCACCTACTCCTCCCCGCTGGGACGGCTGCTGCACCGGGGCACGGCGGAGGAGATGGCCCGGGTTCTGGAGCAGCTGCCGAACGTCGCGGTGACGATCCTGCCCTTCCATGTCACCACCGCGATGCAACGTGTCCGCGCGGGGGGCGCACCACGACCGTAATGCGATACGGGCATGACAGTCCCGCGCGCCGGGGTCTACCGTCGCTAGGTCGCCGTCGCCGCACCCCAGGGAGGGACCCCGTGTCACCCGAGCCATCACCCCAGGAATCCCGCGCAGGGCTGCTCTACGGGGTGGCCGCCTATGGCATCTGGGGGCTGTTCCCCCTGTACTGGCCGCTGCTGGAGCCCACCGGGGCGGTCGAGATCCTCGCCCACCGCATGGTGTGGTCGCTGGTCACGGTCGCGGCCGTACTGGCCCTGACCCGGCGCTGGGGCTGGATACGCCCGCTGCTGCGGCAGCCCAAACGACTGGCGATGGCGGCGGTGGGCGCGGCCGTCATCTCCGTGAACTGGTGGGTCTACATCTGGGCCGTGAACTCCGGCCACGTAGTGGAGACCTCGCTGGGGTACTTCATCAACCCCCTCGCCACCATCGGCCTGGGCGTCCTCGTGCTGCGGGAGCGGCTGCGCCCGGCGCAGTGGGCGGCGGTCGGCGTGGGCGTCGCGGCCGTGATCGTGCTGGCCGTGGGCTACGGCAAGCCGCCGTGGGTGGCGCTCACCATCGCGGCGACGTTCAGCACCTACAGCCTGGTGAAGAAGAAGGTGGGGCTGGGCGGCCTGGAGTCGATGGCCGTCGAGACGGCCGTGCAGTTCCTGCCGGCGCTCGTGGTGCTGATCGTGCTCGGCGCCCAGGGGAAGTCGACCTTCGCTTCCGAGGGCGGCGGGCACACCCTGCTCCTGCTGGGCACCGGTGTGATCACCGCGATCCCGCTGGTCTCCTTCGGCGCGGCGGCGGTACGGCTGCCGCTGTCGGTGCTCGGGATGCTCCAGTACCTCGCGCCGGTCTTCCAGTTCGCCCTGGGGCTGCTCGTCTTCCACGAGGCGATGCCGGCGGAGCGCTGGGCGGGCTTCGCGCTGGTCTGGCTCGCGCTGGCCGTGCTCACCTGGGACGGGCTGCGCACGGCGCGGCAGTCCCGGATGGAGCTGAAGGCGGCCCAGGAGCGGGTGGTCACAACTGGCAACACAGAAAACACAATTGCCACTGAGACCTCTCAGGACACAGAAACCACAGCTCAGCGCGGTTGAGCAGACGACCGATATCCGGAAACCGGTGATCGGTGTCCGAAACACGCTCTTGACGCGCTTTCGGGGGGCCCTCAACATCATGGCCACGTCAAACAGAGTTGGGAGCCCCCCATGCTTGCACTCAACGGACCAGCCCTGACCCCGCCCCGAAGAGCCCGTACCGCCACCGCCGCCCTGCTCGCCTCGGGCGCGGCCGTCACGGCGGCCCTTCTGGGCATCTCCTCCGTCCCGGCGACCGCGGCTCCCACCACCGCGACCGCCGGCCGGGGCACCGCCGCCAAGTCCGTGGCGGCGCCGGACATATCCGGGGCCAACGTCAAGGCCCACCTGAACCAGCTCCAGTCGATCGCCACCGCCAACGGCGGCAACCGCGCCCATGGCCGCAGCGGCTACAAGGCGTCCCTCGACTATGTGAAGGGCAAGCTGGACGCGGCCGGCTTCACCACGACCGTCCAGCAGTTCACCTCTTCCGGCTCGACCGGCTACAACCTCATCGCCGACTGGCCGGGCGGCGACGCGAGCCACGTCGTCTTCGCCGGCGCCCACCTCGACTCCGTCACCCGGGGCCCCGGCATCAACGACAACGGTTCCGGCTCGGCGGGCATCCTCGAGGTCGCCCTCACCGTCGCCAAACAGAACTACAAGCCCGACAAGCACCTCCGCTTCGCCTGGTGGGGAGCCGAGGAACTGGGCATGGTCGGGTCGAAGTACTACGTCAACAACCTGCCCGCCGCCGAGCGCTCGAAGATCGACGGCTATCTGAACTTCGACATGATCGGCTCGCCCAACCCGGGCTACTTCGTCTACGACGACGACGCGCGGCTCGAAGGCGTCTTCAAGGACTTCTTCGCCACCCGCAACATCCCCACCGAGATAGAGACCGAGGGCGACGGCCGCTCCGACCACGCGCCCTTCAAGAACGCGGGGATAGCCGTCGGCGGCCTCTTCAGCGGCGCGGACTACATCAAGACCGCCGAGCAGGCCCAGAAGTGGGGCGGCACGTCGGGCCTGGCGTTCGACCGCTGCTACCACGCCTCCTGCGACTCGATCTCGAACATCAACGACACGGCGCTCGACAACAACAGCGACGCGATCGCCTACGCCATCTGGAACCTGAGCGGCGGCTCCACCACCCCGCCCAGCGGCAACGTCTTCGAGAGCAAGTCCCAGGTCGCCATCCCCGACGCGGGCCCGGCCGTGGAGTCCCCGATCACCGTCTCCGGCGTCACCGGCAACGCGCCCGGCGCGCTGAAGGTCGGCGTCGACATCAAGCACACCTACCGGGGCGACCTGAACGTCGACCTCGTAGGCCCGAGTGGCAAGACCTACCGCCTGAAGGCCGCCGACCCGAACGACTCGGCGGCCGACATCAGCACCACCTACACGGTCAACGCCTCGACGGAGACCGCGAACGGCACGTGGAAACTCCGCGTCCAGGACGTCGCCGCCCAGGACGAGGGGTATGTGGCGGGCTGGAAGCTCACGTTCTGACACACCCGCACTCGAACGCCGGACGGCAGCAAAATCAGCCCGTCCGGCGTTTGAGGACCGGGGTCCGGGGCGGAGCCCCGGGAAACGGTGAAAGGGCGGGGCTGGGGCGGACTACACCGTCACGTCCCGAGATGTGAAACGCGCCCACGCCGCCGAGCCGAATACCCCCGCGTAAAGGGCCTGCAACCCCAGATTCCGCAGAATCTGATCCCAGTAGAGCGGATCCCTCAACAGGTCCGCAAAACTCAACCAGTAGTGCGGAAAAAGATACGGCTGCACCGCACTCAACTGCGGAAACTGATCAAGTATCTGCACCGTGATCAGCAGCCCCACCGTCGTGGCCATCGCCGCGATCCCGCTGTTGGTGAGCGTCGAGACGAACAGCCCCAGCGCCGCGAGCCCGGTCAGCGACAGGGCGACCACCCCGGCGATCGCCAGCGCGCGCAGCAGCCCCTCGCCGAACGACACCGTCGTGCCGCTGATCAGCGTCACCTCGCCGACCGGGAAGAGCAGCGCGCCCACCGCCAGCGCCGAGACGGCGACGACGAGCGTGGCGGCGAAGGCGAAGAGGACGGTCGTCGTGAACTTGGCGAGCAGCAGCCGGGTCCGCCCGGCCGGGGCGACCAGCAGATAGCGCAGCGTGCCCGCCGACGCCTCGCCCGCCACGGAGTCGCCCGCGATCACCCCGATCGCCATCGGCAGGAAGAACGGCAGGGTCGCGGCGAGTGAGGCGAAGACGAGGAAGAGGCCGTTCCCGGCGACCTGCCCGATGAACGCCGGACCGCCACCGCCGTCGCCGCGCCCGCCACCACCGCCACTGCCCGTCTCGATCCGCACCGCGATGCCGACGAGGACCGGCACGGCCGCCAGCACGCCCAGCAGGGCGAGCGTGCGCCAGCGCCGGAAGGTGGTCGTCGCCTCGCTGCGGAACAGCGAAAGGGACGGCGTCCACGCTTCAGCCCGCGACATCGAAACCCTCCCCCGTCAGCGCGACGAACGCGTCCTCCAGCGAGGCCCGCTCCGTGCCGAAGGACCGCACGCGCACATCCGCCCGGACGAGCGCGGCGTTGAGGTCGGCGAGGTCCGCGGCCGGGCCGCCGGGCGGGAGTTCGCCGGTGACGCGGTCGTCGGTGACCGTCAGGTCGTGCACGCCGTGCTCCTTGAGGACCCGCACGGCCTCCGCCGTGTCGGGAGTGGTGACGGCCAGCCGGGCGCGGGCCGAGGTGGCCAGCTCCCGGACCGTGCCCTGGGTGAGGAGCCGGCCCTGCGCCATGACGGCGGCGTGGGTGCAGACCTGCTCGATCTCGTCGAGGAGGTGGGAGGAGAGGAAGACCGTGGTGCCCTCCGCCGCCAGCCCGCGCACCAGGGCGCGGATCTCGCGCATGCCCTGCGGGTCGAGGCCGTTGGTGGGCTCGTCCAGGACGAGGAGCTCGCGCGGCCGGAGCAGGGCGGCGGCCAGGCCGAGCCGCTGCTTCATGCCGAGGGAGTAGGCGCGGGCCTTCTTGCCCGCCGCGCTCGTCAGCCCCACCCGTTCCAGCGCGGCGCCGACGCGGGCGGCGCGGGTGCGGGGGTCGGCGGTGGGGTCGGCGGCGTCGAACCGCAGGAGGTTGTCGCGGCCGGAGAGGAAGCCGTAGAGCGCGGGGCCCTCGATCAGGGCCCCCACCCTGGGCAGGACGCGCCGCCCGGCGCGCGGCATCTCCTGGCCGAGCACCCGGGCGGCACCGGACGTGGGCTCGATGAGGCCCATGAGCATCCGGATGGTGGTGGTCTTCCCGGAACCGTTGGGACCGAGGAAGCCGAAGACGCTGCCGCGCGGCACGACGAGGTCGAGCCGGTCGACGGCGAGCTGACGGCCGAAGCGCTTCGTCAGCGCGGCCGTCTCGATCACGGCGCCCTCCCCCGCGGCGCCCTCGCTCGTGGCCCCAGGCCACGAACCCGGCTTGGACCGGCCCTCCACGGTGTCTCCTCTCGCGTGCGGCCCGGCGCCACCAGGTGGCCCTGGGGCGCCGTGCACGCCGGCGCCTGCGGGCCTTGGCAGGGGCAGCAGCCTGCTTACTTCGCGTTCGCGGCCTTGACCAGCGCGTCCTTGGTGACCGCGCCGACGTAGACCTTGCCGTCGTCCGTCATCAGGGCGTTGACGATCCGGGTGCTGTAGACGCGGCCGGAGCCGAAGTCGCCCGAGACCTTGGTGCCGAAGCCGTCCAGCAGGGCCTGCGCGTCCGCGCCGCCCTTGCCGCCCGCGCTCTTCTTCCCGGCGCCCTTGCCGTTCAGCGCGGACCCGGCGTCCTTGCCCGCGTCGAACTCGGCGATGGAGCTCCAGCCCTTGCCGAGGACCTTCGACTTGCCGGCGCCCGCCGCGTCGGTGCCGGGCACACCCAGCATCCCGGGCAGGCCGCCCTTGTGCTCGCGGTCGGCCTTCTGGCCGCCGTCGGCCTTCTCCGCGCCGCCCTCGGTCACCTTGGCGCCCTTGGGCGGGGTGAAGTCGAACGTACCGGCGCCCGGCTTGCCGAAGTCGACCTTGGTGAAGGCCGCGTCGACGACCGCCTTGCCGCCGCCCTTGGCCGCGAGGGTGAACTTCAGCGGCACGCCGTTCTTCGCGTCGACCGCGATCCGGATCGAGCCGACCGTCGTGTCGTCCGCCTTGGGCTTGATCAGCAGCTGGTAGGCGTCCCGGCCGGCCACCTTGGCCGTGCCGTCGACGGTGACGGCCGTGGTCTCGTCGGCGGCGGCGAGGACCTTCTTGGCCAGCTCCTGCGGCGAGGCGCCGCTCAGGTCCTTCGGCAGGGCGTCGTCCTTGCCGCCCTGGCCGGCCTTGCCGTGCGCGCTCTCCCGCGGCGCCTTGGAGTGGTGGACGGTGTTGCTGGAGCTGTCGTACGCCCACACCTCGTCGCCGTTGCGGACGACGCTGTACTCGGCGGCGCGCTCGACGATCGACACCCGCTGCTTGTCGGGGCCGTCCACGGCCAGCCGCAGGGTGTGCGAACCGGCGGCGAGCTCGGTGAGCTTGGACTGCGGGGACGGCGCGGAGCCGCCGCCCTTCTTCCCCTCGCCCTTCTTGTCCCCGTCGCCGAAGGAGAGGCCCGACGGGAGCGAGGGGAGGCCCAGATCGGTGTTGATCTTGACGCTTCCGGACATCCGCTGGGTGTCCGACTGCGCCATCTTGGCTATGAGGTCCTGCGCGCTGATCTTCGGCAGATCCGGGTCACCGGTGCTGGCGAGCGCCGACCCGATCCCGATCGTGGCCGCCGCGACGCCCGCCACCGCGACCGGCACGGCGTAGCGGACGGCTTTGCGACGGCGCCGGGCCGGGCCCTCGAAGTCCTGGACCTCTGGTGTCGGCTGGTTCTCTGCCATGTGCTCTACCCTCCGTCGTCGGCAGCGGCCTTACCCTTCGATTCCATCAGGGTGGCGGCTTCCCGTCGTCAGCCGACGGGATCAACTGCTCATACGCCTTGGGTATGACGCGCCGGCCGAGGGGTGGAGTTCCCGGGACCGTCGGGCCGTCAGCCGCGGTCGTCAGCCCGCGCGGTGGACCACCGCGTCGCACAGCTCCTCGAGCGCCGTCTTCGCGGCGCACGCGGGCAGCGGGGCCAGCGTGGCGCGTGCCTCCTCGGCGTAGCGGACGGTGTCCCGGCGGGCCTCCTCCAGCGCCGGGTGGGCGCGCAGCCGTCGGAGCACCTCGGCGTGGAGGGCGTCGTCGTCGAGGTCGCCCTCGAGCATCCGGCACAGCTCCAGGTCCTCGGGGTCGCCGGTGGCGGCGGCCCGGGCCCGCAGGTGGAGGACGGGCAGGGTGGGGATGCCCTCGCGGAGGTCGGTGCCGGGGGTCTTGCCGGACTCGTGGGAGTCACTGGCGATGTCCAGCACGTCGTCGGCGAGCTGGAAGGCGATGCCCAGGCGCTCGCCGTAGTGGGTGAGGATCTCGACGATGCGCTCGTCGGCGCCGGACATCATGGCGCCGTAGCGGCCGGCGACGGCGACCAGCGAGCCGGTCTTGCCGGCGAGGACGTCGAGGTAGTGGTCGATGGGGTCGCGGCCGTTCTGGGGGCCGGCCGTCTCCAGGATCTGGCCGGTGACCAGGCGCTCGAACGCCTCGGCCTGGATGCGCACGGCCTCGGGGCCGAGGTCGGCGAGGATCCGGGAGGCGCGGGAGAAGAGGAAGTCGCCGGTGAGGACGGCCACCGAGTTGCCCCAGTTCACATTGGCGCTGGGCACGCCGCGGCGGACATCGGCCTCGTCCATGACGTCGTCGTGGTAGAGGGTGGCCAGGTGGGTGAGCTCGACGACGACGGCCGAGGGCACCACGCCGGGGGCGTAGGGGTCGCCGAACTGCGCGGCGAGCGACACCAGCAGGGGGCGGAACCGCTTGCCTCCGGCCTTGACCAGGTGCTGGGCGGCCTCGGTGATGAAGGGCACGCCGCTCTTGGTGGCCTCGATGAGGCCCTCCTCGACAGCGGCCAACCCGGCCTGGACATCGGCTTCAAGAGCCTGGTCCCGCACGCTCAGCCCAAAGAAAGGCCCGACGACGGTCACGAGGGTCACTCCTGTCTGCCTGCGAACACGGGGATTGTCGATGTGTCGCTGTCTTCACCAAAAGTCAGCGTATCCGGTCGGCTGTCGATCACCGTGGGCACCCTCAGCCACCACAGCAGGACAGTGGCCCCGGCGCTGCCGTTCGGCAGCGCCGGGGCCACTGTCCTTTTTCCGGCCACACTCCCCTAAAAGACACAGCCCCCTAAAAAGGCGCGGCTCCCTGAACCACGGCCCCTCACCCCAGCCCCGCCACCGCCCTGGCCAGCCGGGGGGAGGCGTACTCGGTGCCGCAGACGAAGCGCATGACGGGCCCGTAGCTGGCGGCGGCGGGCAGGCCGGTGAAGTGCAGACCGGGTACGGAGGAGCGATATCCGGCCATCAGCCGGGGTCCCCCGGCGCTCACCGCCAGGCGGGTGCGCAGCCCGGTGCCGAGGAAGTCCATGGCCGCCACATCCATCCGGTAGCCGGTGGCGGCGATGACGTGGTCGGCGCGGAGTTCACTCTCGGTGCCGTCCCGGTCGGGGCCGTCGCCCGACGCTGTCAGCGTAAGAACTGGACGGCCTGATTCCACTCGGGCGCGGACGATCCGCTTCCCCTCGGTGACCTGCACCCGGCCGATGAAGCGCTCGCGCAGCCACCACGCGCCCAGCGGCCCCAGCACCCGGCGCACCAGGTACTGCCGGGTGGGCGCGGGCAGCCGGCGGAAGCCGTCCGCGTAGTAGGAGAAGGCGTACAGCGACCAGGCCCGCCCGAAGGGGGTGTCGGGCTTGAACAGCGACTGCCCGTCGGGCGCCGCGCCGAAGCGGACCGCGCCCCGCCGCCGGGCCAGCACCCGTACCGACGCCGCGCCCGCCTCGGCCAGCAGCACGGCGGTCTCCAGCGCCGACTGCCCGGCGCCCACGACCACGACGTCCTTGCCCGCCAGCGGCGAGAGGTCGCGGTGCTGGGAGCTGTGCGAGACCGGCCCGCTCGCCGAGGGCCCGCCCGGGACGGCCGCCGCGAGCTCGGGCGGCAGCTGGGCCAGCCCGCTCAGCCCCGTGGCGACGACCACGGCCCGCGCCGTGAACTGCTCGCCCGAGTCCAGCTTCAGCTCGAAGCCGCCGCCGAGCCCGCGCCGGTCGACCGAGACCACCCGCTCACGCTCCAGCTGGGGCACCAGCCGCTGCTGGAACCACATCCCGTACCCGGCGAAGGTCTCCACCGGAATGGCGTCCCAGTCGGACTCGAAGCGGCGCTCGCCGACGTCCTGGCAGTAGTCGAAAAGGGTGTGACCGGGCTGGGGGGCGTCGATGTCGGAGGCGGCGGGAGTGGATTTCAGCAGCATCCCGGCGGGCATGTGCTCCCGCCAGCTCACCATGGGCGAGCCGAAGACGCGTGTCGGCACGGCACGCGCTTTGAGGTGGGCTGCGGTCGAGAGGCCGTACGGACCGGCCCCGATGACGGCTACGGGAAGTGTCACGGATCCCCTCCCAGGGCACGCGGGGTGTTCGGCGTGGCGAATACGGGCGTTGTCGCGCTGTCGGTGGTGCTCGTTATCGGTGACGCTCGTACCGGTGGTGCTCGTTATCGGTGGTGCTCGACGGACGAGGCCGCCGAAGCGGCCGAGGCAGCCGCAGCGGCGCGGCGCCGGCTGCGCCACAGCTGCCACAGATGCCGGGCGCCCGGTCGTACGAACCGGGCGAGCATGGTGAAGAAGGGCTTCATGTCGTCACGGGCGGCCCACGCCAGCTCGGTGCCGCTGGCCCGGGCGGGGGCGTGCGGGGTGGTGTAGCCGCTGCGCCGGTAGGCGGCGAAGGCGGGCAGGTCGATGTTCTCCACGATGAAACGGCGGCCGGTGAGCTGCTCGGCCTCCGGGACGGCCCGGCCGGTGAGGTCCAGGTGCTGGGCCCGGACGACGTCGATGCCGGCCTCGTTCTCGAAGAGGCGGAACTGGGCGCCCATGCGGGGGTTGAAGTCCAGCAGCTTGTACCGGCCGTCACGCCGGTCGAAGCGCCAGTCCAGGTCGATGATCCCGCAGAAGCCGATCTGCTTGATGAACTGCGCCGCCATGGCCGCCAGTTCCGGGTTGTCGACGACGTAGGCGTTGGCGGTCATGCCCGCGTGCGGCGGCCAGGAGCGCACCTTCACGCCCGTGAACATCGCCAGCGGGGTGGACTCGGCGTCGAAGTAGGCGTGGACGATCCAGTCCTCGGCGTCCTCGCGCGGCAGGTACTCCTGGAGGATCACCCCCGGGGCGGGCCCCCAGCCGCGCGCCAGCTCCAGCAGCTCCCCGGGCCCGCCGATCCGGGTGGTGCCGTGCACCGCGGGGCGCCGCCGCCGCTCGAACGCCTCGCGGTTCTTGGCGACGACCGGGTACGTGGCGATCGCGGCGTACTTCTCGATCTCCTCGAACGACGCGGGGAACAACGTGGCCGGGGCGGGCACCCCGTGCTCCACGCACAGCTCGTGCAGCCCCTGCTTGCTGGCCAGCCGGCGCGGCAGCGCGGGCTCCACGGGCGGGAAGAGGAAACGGCCCGCGAGCGACTCGGCGTGCTCGGCGATCAGGACCGCCGCCTCCTCGTCGGTGGGGATCAGCACGGCCGGGCGCCCGATCCGCCGGCCGATCCCCAGCAGGCCCGCCACCAGCTCCTCCGCCCGCTCCGTTCCGGTCGTCGGCCAGACGAAACCGGAGCGCAGATAGCGGGAGAGGGCGGCGGGGGTCCATCTGTCCTCGGTGACGGCGTACATCGGCACGCCCAGCCTGCCGAGGCTGCGGATGGCGCCGACGCCGCCATGGTGCAGGGGATAGTCGCCGATCTTCACAATCAGCCCGGGTACGGACCGGTCCGCCGCCACGGGCGCGATCCTGCTCGCCACCAGCACCCCCCTCGGCCACCCAGCCTCAGCGGCCCCCCACTGTGTGTGACCCGACTTAGGACGCTACTTCGGAATCGACGTCTCCAGCAAGGAGTTACCGGACATTGCCCTCCCTTTAGCCAGCGGTCGGACACCTGTCGGACACCTCTTGCCCAAATGGACGCAGCCCGTACTGTGTGGATCAGGTCACCGGGCCCATCAGGCCCCCTGAGCTCACCGGAAGGCGAGGCAGCGTCCCCATGCCCCAGAACCGCCCCGAGCTGCCCGAAGGCGACCCCTTCGGCGCGGACACCCTCCCGTACGGCGTCTTCACCACCGCGGACGCTCCCGACCGCCCCCGGATCGGCGTGCGCTACGGCGCGTACGTCCTGGACGCCGCCGCGGCCGCCGCCGACCACGGCTCCGCCCACGCCGGGCTGCTCGCCGCGCCGACGCTCAACCCGCTGCTGGCCGCCGGCCGCCCCACCTGGCAGGCCGTGCGCGCGGAGATCCGCGGCTGGCTGGACGGGCCGTACTTCCACCCGCTGGCGGAGGTCACGCTGCGGCTGCCCTTCGAGGTCGCCGACTACGTCGACTTCTACGCCAGCGAGCACCACGCCTCCAACGTGGGCCGCATCTTCCGCCCCGACGCGCCGGAGCCGCTCACCCCGAACTGGAAGCACCTGCCGATCGGTTACCACGGCCGCGCCGGCACGATCGTCGTCTCGGGCACCGACGTCGTCCGCCCCCAGGGCCAGCGCAAGGCCCCCACCGACACCACCCCCACCTTCGGCCCCTCCCTGCGCCTGGACATCGAGGCCGAGGTCGGCTTCGTCGTCGGCACCCCCGCCCCCGAGAACACTCCCGTGCCGCTCGGCGCCTTCCGCGAGCACGTGTTCGGCGTCTGCCTCGTCAACGACTGGTCGGCCCGCGACCTCCAGGCCTGGGAGTACGTGCCGCTGGGCCCCTTCCTCGGCAAGTCCTTCGCCACGTCCGTCTCCGCGTGGATCACCCCGCTGGACGCCCTCGACGCGGCGCGCACGCCCGCGCCGGAGCGCACCCACCCGCTGCTCCCCTACCTGGACGACGCGACGGCCGAGCCCGGCGGCATCGACCTGCGCATCGAGGTGCGGATCAACGACGAGCTCGTCTCCCGGCCGCCGTTCTCCGCCATGTACTGGACGGCCGCCCAGCAGCTGGCCCATATGACGGTCAACGGCGCCTCGCTGCGCACCGGCGACTTCTACGCCTCCGGCACGGTCTCCGGCCCCGAGCCGGACCAGCTGGGCTGCCTGCTCGAGCTCACCAAGGGCAAGGGCCCCTGGCTGGCGGACGGCGACGTGGTGACCATCACCGCGTGGGCGCCCGGCGCGAACGGCGCGCGCGTCGGCCTGGGCGAGGTCACCGGGCGGATCACCCCGGCGCGCGAGGCGGCGCCCGGCGCATGAGCACCACCCCCTCCTCCGGCCTCACCCTGCCGGAGGAACTGATACTCCTCTCCCACGCCCCCTCCGACGGCAAGCGGTTGTGCGCCACGCGGAACCTGGCGTACGGCCTGGCCGGGGCGGTCCTGGCCGAGCTGGAGCTGCGCGGGCTCGCGGCGGAGGACCGCGGCGGACCCGTCAGGGTGCCCGGCATCCCGCCGGCGGACCAGCGGCTCGCCCTGCCGCTGGCGAGCCTGCCCGAGCTCGGCAAGCCCGGGGCGAAGGGCCGCTCGCGCCTCTTCCGGCTGGGCACCTCGACGCACCGGTGGGTCCGGACGGCCGCCCGGCACGTGGAGGAGCCCTGGATCGTCGGACTGGTGGAGCGCGGGATCCTCACCCCGAAGGCTCCGGACCGGTTCGCCGTCGTCCGGCAACTGCGCTACGCCGTGGGGCCGAACGATCTGACCACCGCCACCCGGCAGCGCTTCGCCGGGGCCCGGGAGGCCGGTTTCCCCGGCCGGCGGGACCGGATGCTCGCCGGGCTGGTGTCCGCGACCGGTGTCGGCACGGTCCTCTACCCGGGCTGGGACCGCCGGGCCGACCGCAAGGAGCTGCGGCGCCACATGCGCGACGAGTGGACCGCCTACGCCGTGTACCGCAACGTCTCGGAGGACTCCTCCTCCAGCAGTGGCGGCAGTGATGGTGGCGACGGGGGTGGCCACTCCGGCGGGCACGGCTGCGGAGGCGGTGGCGGCTGCGGTGGGGGCGGCTGCGGAGGCGGCTGACGAACGGACGTGCTGCTAGCTTGTCGTGCCCGGCCCCACCGGGTCGGGACATGACAAGAGAAAGGGCGCACGTGCGCAAGGCAGTACAGATCACGGGGGCGGCCGCGGTGGCCGCTGTGCTGATGACCGGCTGCGGCAGCAGCAGCGACAAGGGCGGGGACAAGAGCAAGGAGACCGGGGCCACCGCCCCGGCGACCGCCGACAGCGGCAAGCCCACCCCGGGCGGCGCCGCGTCGAGCGCCCCCGCGCAGCGCGTCTCGGCCGCCGACCTCAAGGGCGGCTGGTCGAAGGGCAAGCTGTCCGACCAGAGCCTGCTGGTCCTGGTGTTCGCCGGCAGCAAGGTGTCGCTCAGCGCGAAGACGGCGTGCTCCGGCACCGTCGTCGACAACGCGCAGCCCGTCACGCTGGAGATCACCCACTGCCAGGACGGCAGCACCGACTACAGCAAGGGCACCGTCAAGAGCTTCGACGGCAAGTCGCTGACGATCGCCTGGGCCTCCGGCAAGGAGGACACCCTCACCAAGGCCGTGGGCTCCGACGGCAAGCCCGCGGGTCTGCCCGCAGGCCTGCCGGCCGGCATCCCGGCCAAGCCCGCCGGCTGACGCCGACGCCGACGTACGTGCGACGGCGCCCGGCCCCCCTCGCGGGGGTGCCGGGCGCCGTCGCGTCGTGGGCTGGTCGTAGGGCCTACCGGACGAAGACGCCCGCCTGCCCGGCCAGTTCCAGGAAGTACTGGGGGGCCACACCGAGGACGAGGGTGACCGCGACGCCGATGGCGATGGCCGAGGACGTCAGCGGGCTGGGCACCGCGACGGTGGGCCCGTCGGCCTTGGGCTCGCTGAAGAACATCAGCACGATCACCCGGATGTAGAAGAACGCCGCGATCGCCGAGGACAGCACACCGACGATGACCAGCGGCGCCGCCCCGCCCTGCGCGGCCGCCTTGAACACCGCGAACTTCCCCGCGAAGCCGCTGGTCAGCGGGATGCCCGCGAAGGCCAGCAGGAAGACCGCGAAGACCGCCGCCACCAGCGGCGAACGCCGCCCGAGCCCCGCCCACTTCGACAGGTGGGTGGCCTCGCCGCCCGCGTCCCGCACCAGCGTCACCACCGCGAACGCGCCCAGCGTGACGAAGGAATACGCGGCCAGATAGAAGAGGACCGACGAGACGCCGTCGGGGGTGGCCGCGATGACACCGGCGAGGATGAAGCCCGCGTGGGCGATGGAGGAGTAGGCCAGCAGCCGCTTCACATCGGTCTGGGTGACGGCCACGATCGCGCCGACGAGCATCGTGACGATCGCAACGCCCCACATCACGGGCCGCCAGTCCCAGCGCATCCCCGGCAGGACCACATAGAGCAGCCGCAGCAGCGCGCCGAAGGCCGCGACCTTGGTGGCCGCCGCCATGAAGCCGGTGACCGGTGTGGGGGCGCCCTGGTAGACGTCGGGCGTCCACATGTGGAACGGCACCGCGCCGACCTTGAACAGCAGCCCCATCAGCACCATGGCCACACCGACCAGCAGCAGCGCGTCATTGGCCGTGCTGCCCGCCAGCGCCGGGTCCATGACCCGCGTGGCGCCGCTGACGACGTCGGCGATGCCCGCGTAGGTGACGGTGCCCGCGTAGCCGTAGAGCAGCGCGATCCCGAAGAGGAGGAACGCGGAGGAGAAGGCGCCCAGCAGGAAGTACTTGACGGCCGACTCCTGCGACAGCAGCCGCTGACGGCGGGCCAGGCCGCACAGGATGTACAGCGGGAGGGAGAACACCTCCAGGGCGACGAACAGCGTCAGCAGATCGTCGGCGGCGGGGAAGACGAGCATGCCGCCGACGGCGAACATCACCAGCGGGAAGACCTCGGTGGTGACCAGCCCCGCCGCCACCGCCTCCCGCTCCGCGTCCCCGCCCGGCACGGCGGCGGCCTGCGCGGCGAAGGAGTCGACGGGCCGGCCGTCGGCCGCCGGGTCGAGCCGGCGCTCGGCGAAGGTGAACACGGCCACCAGGGCGACGAGGAGAATGGTGCCCTGGAGGAACAGCGCGGGCCCGTCGACGGCGACGGCGCCCATGGCCGCCACGTGGGACTTGTCCGACGCGTAGCCGCCCGCCGCCAGGGCGACGACGGCGGCGAAGGCCGCCGCCAGGCCGACGGCGGCCAGCCCGAGCTGGGCGCGGTGCCGGACGCCACGCGGCAGGAAGGCCTCGGCGAGGACGCCGAGGAGCGCGGCGCCGAGCACGATCAGCGTGGGGGACAGCTGGACGTACTCGATGTGCGGGCCGGGGATCTTCTTCGGCGCCTCGGCCGCCGCCAGTGTCCACAGGCTGTGGACAGTTTCCGCGTGGCTCACTTGGCGGCCTCCACATCGTTCACGTGGGCGTCGTTGACATGCACAGCGGGCTGGGGATCGCTCTTGTGGACCTGCGACATGGTGTGCGCGACCGCCGGGTCCAACAGCTGTGTCACGGGCTTGGGGTAGACGCCCAGGAAGAGCAGCAGCGCGATCAGCGGTGCCACGACGGCCAGTTCACGCGCCCGCAGGTCGGGCATCTCCCGCACGGGCTCGGCCACCGGGCCCGTCATCGTCCGCTGGTAGAGCACGAGGACGTAGAGCGCGGCGAGCACGATGCCGACGGTGGCGACGGCCCCGGCGACCGGGTAGCGGCTGAAGGTGCCGACCAGGACGAGGAATTCGGAGACGAAGGGCGCGAGCCCCGGCAGCGACAGGGTGGCCAGACCGCCGATCAGGAAGGTGCCGGCGAGCACGGGGGCCACCTTCTGCACCCCGCCGTAGTCGGCGATGAGCCGGGAGCCGCGCCGGGAGATCAGGAAGCCCGCGACCAGCATCAGCGCGGCGGTGGAGATCCCGTGGTTGACCATGTAGAGCGTCGCACCGCTCTGGCCCTGGGTGGTCATCGCGAAGACGCCCAGGACGATGAAGCCGAAGTGGGAGATCGAGGCGTAGGCGATCAGGCGCTTGATGTCCCGCTGCCCGACGGCCAGCAGCGCCCCGTAGAGGATGCTGATCAGCGACAGCACGAGGATCACCGGCGTCGCCCACTTCGACGCCTCCGGGAAGAGCTGGAGGCAGAAGCGGAGCATCGCGAACGTGCCGACCTTGTCGACCACCGCGGTGATCAGCACGGCGACGGGCGCGGTGGCCTCGCCCATGGCGTTGGGCAGCCAGGTGTGCAGCGGCCACAGCGGCGCCTTGACGGCGAAGGCGAAGAAGAAGCCGAGGAACAGCGCCCGTTCGGTGACGGTCGCGAACTCCAGCTTCCCGGCCGCCCGCGCCTGGACGATCTCCGTGAGGGAGAAGGTGCCGCTGCCCAGCTGGTCGGCGGTGACCGCGTACAGCCCGATGACGGCGGCGAGCATGATCAGTCCGCCGACGAGGTTGTAGAGCAGGAACTTCACCGCCGCGTACGAGCGCTGGGTGGCGCTCTCGGCCTCGCCGCGCTCCCCTGCCCGGTCGCCGAAGCCGCCGATGAGGAAGTACATCGGGATGAGCATGGCTTCGAAGAAGATGTAGAAGAGGAAGACGTCGGTGGCCTCGAAGGCGATCACCACCATCGCCTCGACCATCAGGATCAGCGCGAAGAAGCCCTGGGTGGGCCGCCACCGCGAGGAGTGGGTCTCCAGGGGGTCGGCGTCGTGCCAGCCGGCGAGGACGATGAAGGGGATCAGCAGCGCGGTGAGCCCGATCAGGACGACCGAGATGCCGTCCACGCCCAGGTCGTAGCGGACACCGAACGCGGCGATCCAGGCGTGCGACTCGGTGAGCTGGAACGGGCCCTTCACGTCCGGGTCGAAGCGCACGAGCTGTACCGCCGCCAGCACCAGCGTGACCAGCGAGACGGCCAGCGCGAGCCACTTGGCGGCCGCGCGCCGCTCGGCCGGGACGGCGGCCGTGGCGACCGCGCCCAGCGCGGGCACCACCGCCGTGGCCGTCAGCAGGGGAAATGACATGACTAGACCGCCCTCATCAGCAGGGTCGCGGCGATGAGCACCGCCGCACCGCCGAACATCGAGACCGCGTACGACCGCGCGAAGCCGTTCTGGAGCCTGCGCATCCGGCCCGACAGCCCGCCGACGGCGGCGGCGGTGCCGTTGACGACGCCGTCCACCAGCGTGTGGTCGACGTAGACCAGGCTCCGCGTCAGGTGCTCGCCGCCCCGGACCAGCACGATGTGGTTGATGTCGTCCTGGAGCAGATCGCGGCGGGCGATCCGCACCGGCAGGCTCCCGGGCGGCGCGGTGACGGGCACGGGCCGGCGCCCGTACTGCGCCCAGGCGAGCGCCACACCGATGAAGAGGACCACCAGGGTGGCCGTGGTGACCTGCACGGCGGTGACGGGCGAGTGGCCCTCCTCGTGGCCGGTGACGGGCCGCAGCCAGTTGAGGAAGGCGTCGTTGAGGCTGAACAGGCCGCCCGCGAGGACCGAGCCGGCGGCGAGCACGATCATCGGGATCGTCATCACCTTGGGCGACTCGTGCGGGTGGGGCATCCGGCCCTCGCCACGGGTCTCGGCGGCCGGTTCGGCGCCGGGCTCCTCCGGCGAGGGCGCGGGCTGCCAGCGCTTCTCGCCGAAGAAGGTCAGCAGCATCACGCGCGTCATGTAGTACGCCGTGATGGCCGCGCCCAGCAGGGCCGCGCCGCCCAGGATCCAGCCCTCGGTGCCGCCCTTGGCGAAGGCCGCCTCGATGATCTTGTCCTTGGAGAAGAAGCCGGACAGGCCGGGGAAGCCGATGATCGCGAGATAGCCGAGGCCGAAGGTGACGAAGGTGATGGGCATATAGCGGCGCAGTCCGCCGTAACGCCGCATGTCGACCTCGTCGTTCATGGCGTGCATCACCGAGCCCGCCCCGAGGAAGAGGCCGGCCTTGAAGAAGCCGTGGGTGACCAGGTGCATGATCGCGAAGGGGTAGCCGATCGGGCCCAGCCCGGCGGCCAGGACCATGTAGCCGATCTGGGACATCGTCGAGCCGGCGAGGGCCTTCTTGATGTCGTCCTTGGCGCAACCGACGATCGCACCGAAGAGCAGCGTCACCGCGCCGACCGTGACGACGGCCGTCTGGGCGTCCGGCGCCCCGTCGAAGATCGCCCCCGAGCGGGTGATCAGATACACCCCGGCGGTGACCATCGTCGCCGCGTGGATGAGCGCGGAGACCGGCGTGGGGCCCTCCATCGCGTCCCCGAGCCAGGACTGCAGCGGCACCTGGGCCGACTTGCCGCAGGCGGCCAGCAGCAGCAACAGCCCGATGGCCGTCAGCCTGCCCTCGCCCGCCTTGTCCGCGTTCTCCAGCACCGGCCCGAAGGCGAAGGTCCCGAAGGTGGTGAACATCAGCATGATGGCGATGGACAGGCCCATGTCGCCGACGCGGTTGACGAGGAACGCCTTCTTCGCCGCCGTGGCCGCGCTCGGCTTGTGCTGCCAGAAGCCGATCAGCAGGTACGACGCGAGACCGACGCCCTCCCACCCGACGTACAGCAGCAGGTAGTTGTCGGCGAGGACGAGCAGCAGCATCGCGGCGAGGAAGAGATTGAGATAGCCGAAGAAGCGCCGCCGCCGCTCGTCGTGGGCCATGTAGCCCACCGAGTAGAGGTGGATCAGCGAGCCCACGCCCGTGATCAGCAGGACGAAGGTCATCGACAGCTGATCGAGCTGGAAGCCCACGTCGGCGCGGAAGCCGCCGACGGGCACCCAGCTGAACACGGTCGCGGCCAGCTCGCGGTCCTCGCCGCTCCGGCCCAGCATGTCGGCGAAGAGCACCACGCCGATGACGAACGACAGGGCGGCCGCGAACGTGCCGATCCAGTGGCCCGCGCGGTCGAGCCGCCGCCCGCCGCACAGCAGCACGCCCGCGCCCAGCAGGGGCACCAGGACGAGCGTTCCGATGAGGTTCTCCACCGTCAGTGTCCCCTTACAGCTTCAGCAGGCCGGCGTCGTCGACCGAGGCGGAGTGGCGGGACCGGAAGATCGTCACGATGATCGCGAGGCCCACCACGACTTCGGCGGCGGCCACGACCATCGTGAAGAACGCGATGATCTGGCCGTCGAGATTGCCGTGCATCCGGGAGAAGGTGACGAACGCCAGATTGCAGGCGTTCAGCATCAGCTCGACGCACATGAAGATGACGATCGCGTTCCGCCGGATGAGCACACCGGTGGCACCGATGGTGAACAACAGCGCCGCCAGATAGAGGTAGTTGACGGGGTTCACTTGGCTCCCTCCTCGGTGCGCTCCCCGGCGCGGCGCTTGTCCCGCTCCAGCCAGTCCTCGGAGCGCTGCTCCAGCGCGGCCAGCTCCGCGAGCGCCTCGCCCGACACGTCGCGGATCTGGCCCCGCGCACGCAGGGTCGGGTTGACGGTGAGCTCGGAGGGCGTGCCGTCGGGCAGCAGGCCGGGGATGTCGACGGCGTTGTGCCGGGCGTAGACGCCGGGGGCGGGCAGGGGCGGCAGCTGCCTGCCGCCGCGCACGCGCCGCTCGGCCAGCTCGCGCTGAGTGGCGGCGGGCTCGGTGCGCTCGCGGTGGGTCAGCACCATCGCCCCGACGGCGGCCGTGATGAGCAGCGCGCCGGTGATCTCGAAGGCGAAGATGTACTTGGTGAACAGGAGCGCGGCGAGCCCCTGGACGTTGCCGCCGGCGTTGGCCTGGCCCAGCCCGTCGAAGTCGCGCAGCGCGGCGTTGGCGATGCCGGCGGCCAGCAGGACGCCGAAGCCCAGGGCGCACAGCCCGGCGAGGAGCCGCTGGCCCTTGATGGTCTCCTTCAGCGAGTCCGCGGCGGTGACGCCGACGAGCATCACGACGAACAGGAACAGCATCATGATCGCGCCGGTGTAGACGACGATCTGCACGACGCCCAGGAAGTAGGCGCCGTTGGCGAGGTAGAACACCGCGAGGACGATCATCGTCCCGGCGAGGCAGAGCGCGCTGTGCACGGCCTTCTTCATCAGCACCGCGCCGAGCGCGCCGGCCACGGCGACGACGGCCAGGATCCAGAACTGGACGGCCTCGCCCGTGGACGTCAGGTACGAGGCGGCGGCGAGACCGCTCATGCCTCCACCCCCTCGTCCTCTTGCTTCTCCCCCTTGGAGACCGCTACCTGCCGGACCGTGCCCGGGGCGGCGCCCGTCACCAGGCCCCGGTAGTAGTCCTGTTCGGTCATGCCGGGGAAGATCGCGTGCGGGGTGTCGACCATGCGGTCCTCGAGGCCCGCGAGGAGCTGTTCCTTGGTGTAGATCAGCGACTCGCGGCTGGCGTCGGCCAGTTCGTACTCGTTGGTCATCGTCAGGGCGCGGGTCGGGCACGCCTCGACGCACAGGCCGCACAGGATGCAGCGGAGGTAGTTGATCTGGTAGACGCGGCCGTAGCGCTCGCCGGGCGAGTAGCGCTCCTCGTCGGTGTTGTCCGCGCCCTCGACGTAGATCGCGTCCGCCGGGCAGGCCCAGGCGCACAGCTCGCAGCCGATGCACTTCTCCAGGCCGTCGGGATGGCGGTTGAGCTGGTGGCGGCCGTGGAAGCGCGGCGCGGTGTGCTTCTTCTCCTCCGGGTACTGCTCGGTCAGCCGCTTCTTGAACATGGCCTTGAAGGTCACGCCGAAGCCGGCCACGGGATTCTGGAAGGGAGCCCCGGGGGTGTCCCCCGGGAAGACTCGCTAGACACCGTCGGCCTCCTCTCGGTCACTCTGAGTGTCCACCCCACCACTGACAATCAGCTCCCGGTCCTGGCGGGACCGGCGCCGAGGCACGGGCGGCAGGCTCTGGCCTGGCAGCGGCGGCACGGGGAATCCCCCCGCCATGGGGTCGAAGACGGGCGCCGGCCCCTCGGCGCCCTCCCCCGCCACCTCGCCGTCCGTCTCGCCCCTGCCGTGGAACAGGTCGAAGAGCAGCGACAGCAGCAGGAGCCCGAGGACCCCGCCGCCGACGTACAGCACGATGTCCTGGAAGGCGTAGTTCTCGTTCCGCAGGGCCCGTACGGTCGCGACGAGCATCAGCCAGACCACCGAGACCGGGATGAGCACCTTCCATCCCAGCTTCATCAGCTGGTCGTAGCGCACCCGGGGCAGCGTGCCGCGCAGCCAGATGAAGAAGAACAGCAGCAGCTGCACCTTGATGACGAACCACAGCATCGGCCACCAGCCGTGGTTCGCGCCCTCCCAGAACGCGGAGAGCGGGTACGGGGCCCGCCAGCCGCCCAGGAAGAGGGTGGTCGCGACCGCCGAGACCGTCACCATGTTCACGTACTCGGCGAGCATGAACATCGCGAACTTGATGGACGAGTACTCGGTGTTGAAGCCGCCGACCAGGTCGCCCTCGGACTCCGGCATGTCGAAGGGGGCCCGGTTGGTCTCGCCGACCATCGTGGCGATGTAGATGACGAAGGAGACCGGCAGCAACAGGATGTACCAGCGGTCGTGCTGCGACTCGACGATCGCCGAGGTCGACATCGAGCCGGAGTAGAGGAAGACCGACGCGAAGGCAGCGCCCATCGCGATCTCGTACGAGATCATCTGCGCGCACGAGCGGAGCCCGCCGAGCAGCGGGTACGTCGAGCCCGACGACCAGCCGGCCAGCACGATGCCGTAGATGCCGACCGAGGCGACCGCGAGGATGTAGAGGATCGCGATCGGCAGGTCGGTGAGCTGCATCGTCGTGCGGTGGCCGAGGATCGAGACCTCGTTGCCGGACGGGCCGAAGGGGATCACCGCGATGGCCATGAACGCGGGGATGGCGGCGACGACCGGCGCGAGGACGTAGACGATCTTGTCCGCGCGGCGGACGATCACGTCCTCCTTGAGCATCAGCTTGACGCCGTCCGCCAGCGACTGCAGCAGCCCCCAAGGACCGTGCCGGTTGGGGCCGATGCGCAGCTGCATCCAGGCGACGACCTTGCGCTCCCAGACGATCGAGAAGAGCACCGTCACCATCAGGAACGCGAAGCAGAAGACCGCCTTGATCACCACCAGCCACCAGGGGTCCCTGCCGAACATCGACAGGTCCTCGACGGCCAGTTGACTCAGAGCAGGACTCACGACCGCACCTCCGGCCTCTTCGCTCCACCCTCGTCACCGGCGTCCGCGCCGATGCGCACCACCTCGCCCGGCCGCGCCCCGACGTCGGAGGCGACGCCCCCGCCGACGGAGTTCAGCGGGAGCCAGACCACCCGGTCGGGCATGGCCGTGATCCGCAGCGGCAGCCGCACCGAGCCGTACGGGCCCGTCACGGCGAGGAGTTCGCCGTCGCGCACCCCCGCCTCGGCCGCCGTCGCCGCCGACACCCGGGCGAGCGCCGGGTGCCGGGTGCCGGCCAGCGCCTCGTCCCCGTCCTGGAGCCGACCCCGGTCCAGCAGCATCCGGTGCCCCGCGAGGACCGCCTCGCCGCGCTCGGGCCGCGCCGGAGCCCGGCCGGGCTCCGCCGGGCCGGCCGGCCGCTCGCCGTCCCAGGCCCCCAGCCGCGTCAGCTCGGCCCGCACGGCCGGGAGGCCGTCCAGGGCGAGGGGCACGTCCATGGCGTCGGCCAGCATGTGCAGCACCCGGAAGTCCGGCTGGGTGTGCCGCACGGCGAGCTGGTCCGGCTTGAGCGCCGCCTCGAACGGCCGCGCCCGGCCCTCCCAGTCGAGGAACGTCCCGGACTTCTCGGCGACGGCCGCCACCGGCAGCACCACGTCCGCCCGGTCCGACACCTCGCTCGGCCGCTGCTCCAGGCTGACGAGGAAGCCCACCGCGTCCAGCGCCTCGCGGGCCCGCGCCGGATCGGGCAGGTCCGCGACCTCCACGCCGCCCACGAGCAGCGCGGCCAGCTCTCCCGTGGCCGCCGCCTCCACGATCTGCCCGGTGTCCCGGCCAGCGCCGCGCGGCAGTCCGGCCACGCGCCACACCGCCGCCGTCTCCTCCCGCGCCCTCGGGTCGGTGACGGGCCGGCCGCCCGGCAGCAGCCCCGGCAGGGCCCCCGCCTCCAGCGCGCCCCGCTCGCCCGCCCGGCGCGGCAGCCACACCAGCCGCGCGCCCGTCGCCCCGGCCGCCGCCACGGCGGCCGACAGCCCGCCGGGCACCCCGGCCAGCCGCTCGCCGACGAGGATCAGCGCGCCCGGCGCGCGCAGCGCGTCCGACGCCGCCCGCCCGGCCGCGTCCAGACCCGACGAGTCCGCCAGCGCCCGCAGCCACTCCGGCTCCGTGCCCGGCGCGGCCGGCAGCAGCGTGCCGCCCGCCTTCGTCAGGCCCGGGGTCGCGTAGGGGGCCAGCGCGAACAGGCGCTGCCGGCGCTTGCGCCACGCCTTGCGCAGCCGCAGGAAGACGCCCGGCGCCTCCTCCTCGGCCTCCAGCCCCACGAGCAGCACGCCGGGCGCCTGTTCCAGGGCCGTGTACGTCACTCCCGTGCCGTCGAGGTCCCGGCCGCGCCCGGCGACGTGGGCGGCGAGGAAGTCGGCCTCCTCGGCGCTGTGCGTCCGCGCCCGGAAGTCCACGTCGTGGGTGTCGAGGGCGACGCGGGCGAACTTGGCGTAGGCGTAAGCGTCCTCCACCGTCAGCCTGCCGCCGGTCAGCACCCCGGCCCGGCCGCGCGCCGCCGAAAGGCCACGAGCCGCGATCTCCAGGGCCTCCGGCCAGCTAGCCGGCGTGAGGACGCCGCTGTCGTCCCGGACCAGCGGGGTGTCGAAGCGCTCGGGCCGCTGCGCGTAGCGGAAGGCGAAGCGGCCCTTGTCGCAGACCCACTCCTCGTTGACCTCGGGGTCCTCCGCGGCCAGCCGGCGCATCACCTTGCCGCGCCGGTGGTCGGTGCGCAGCGCGCAGCCGCCCGCGCAGTGCTCGCACACCGACGGCGAGGAGACCAGGTCGAAGGGGCGGGCGCGGAATCGGTACGCCGCCGAGGTGAGGGCGCCCACCGGGCAGATCTGGATGGTGTTGCCGGAGAAGTACGACCGGAAGGGGTCGCCCTCGCCCGTGCCGACCTGTTCCAGCGCGCCGCGCTCCAGCAGCTCGATCATCGGGTCGCCCGCGATCTCGTTGGAGAAGCGGGTGCAGCGCGCGCACAGCACACAGCGTTCGCGGTCCAGCAGGATCTGCGTGGAGATGGGGATCGGCTTCTCGTAGGTGCGCTTGCGGCCCTCGAAGCGGCTGTCCGCCTGGCCCGCCGACATGGCCTGGTTCTGCAGGGGGCACTCGCCGCCCTTGTCGCAGACGGGGCAGTCCAGCGGGTGGTTGATGAGCAGCAGCTCCATCACGCCGCGCTGTGCCTTCTCGGCGACGGGCGAGGTGAGCTGGGTCTTCACCACCATGCCGTCCGTGCAGGTGATGGTGCAGGACGCCATGGGCTTGCGCTGGCCCTCGACCTCGACGATGCACTGTCTGCACGCGCCCGCCGGATCCAGCAGCGGATGGTCGCAGAAGCGCGGGATCTCGATGCCCAGCAGCTCGGCCGCCCGGATGACGAGCGTGCCCTTCGGCACGGAGAGCTGGATGCCGTCGATGGTGACGGACACCAGGTCCTCCGGCGGGACGGCCGCGTTCCCTCCTCCGGAAGGGGCGGACGTGGTCACTGTCATGCGTTCACCCCCAGGTGAGCGTGCTGGTTGGTGGCGGGACCGTCGGCCCACACCGTCGACCTCGCCGGGTCGAAGGGGCAGCCCTTGCCCTTGATGTGCTGCTCGTACTCCTCGCGGAAGTACTTCAGCGAGGAGAAGATCGGGCTGGCGGCGCCGTCTCCCAGCGCGCAGAACGACTTGCCGTTGATGTTGTCGGCGATGTCGGCGAGCTTGTCGAGGTCGGCCATCCGTCCCTTGCCCGCCTCGATGTCGCGGAGCAACTGGACGAGCCAGTAGGTGCCTTCACGGCAGGGCGTGCACTTGCCGCAGGACTCGTGGGCGTAGAACTCGGTCCAGCGGGTCACGGCGCGCACGACGCAGGTCGTCTCGTCGAAGCACTGGAGGGCCTTGGTGCCGAGCATCGAACCGGCCGCGCCCACCGCCTCGTAGTCCAGGGGGACGTCGAGGTGCTCGTCGGTCAGCAGCGGGGTCGAGGAGCCGCCGGGCGTCCAGAACTTGAGCCGGTGGCCGGGGCGCATCCCGCCGCTCATGCCCAGCAGTTGCCCGAGGGTGATCCCCAACGGCGCCTCGTACTGGCCGGGGTTGGCGACGTGGCCGCTGAGGGAGTACAGCGTGAAGCCGGGCGACTTCTCGCTGCCCATCGAACGGAACCATTCCTTGCCCCGGTTGAGGATCGCGGGAACCGAGGCGATGGATTCGACGTTGTTCACCACTGTGGGGCAGGCGTAGAGGCCTTCGACCGCGGGGAAGGGGGGCCGGAGCCGGGGCTGGCCGCGGCGGCCCTCCAGCGAGTCGAGCAGCGCGGTCTCCTCGCCGCAGATGTAGGCGCCCGCCCCCGCGTGCACGGTGACGTCGAGGTCGAGTCCGCTGCCCAGGACGTTCCGGCCGAGGAAGCCCGCCGCGTACGCCTCGCGCACGGCCTCGTGCAGCCGGCGGAGCACGGGGACGGTCTCGCCGCGCAGATAGATGAAGGCGCGGTCGGAGCGGATCGCCCAGCAGGCGATCACCATGCCCTCGATGAGGGAGTGGGGGTTGGCGAAGAGGAGGGGGATGTCCTTGCAGGTGCCGGGCTCGGACTCGTCGGCGTTGACGACGAGGTAGTGCGGCTTGCCGTCGCCCTGCGGGATGAACTGCCACTTCATCCCGGTGGGGAAGCCGGCGCCGCCGCGGCCGCGCAGCCCGGAGTCCTTCACATACGCGATGACGTCGTCGGGGGTCATCGCGAGGGCCTTGCGCGCGCCCTCGTAGCCCTCGTGCCGCAGATACGTCTCCAGCGTCCAGGAGCGCGGCTCGTCCCAGAAGGCGCTGAGGACGGGTGAGAGCAGCTTCTCGGGGCTGGTCTCGAAGATCTCGGGCGCCATGGTCATTCCTCCCCCTCCTCGGTGACCGGTCCGCTGGGGTGCGCGGGGTCCGAGGCGGACGTCTCCTGCGGCGCGTCGTGGGAGCTGAGGTGCTCCGCCGGGCGCTCGTCCTGCGGCGGCTCGCCGCGCGGCGGCACCACCCGGTGCCCGCCCTCGCCCCTGGCCAGCCGCAGCCCGGCCAGCGAGGCGGACCCGGCCCCGCCGCCCGCCTCGACGGCACCCGGCCGCCGGTCGGGGAAGCCCGCCAGGATGCGGGCCGTCTCCTTGTACGTGCACAGCGGCGCCCCGCGCGTGGGCTCGACGGTGCGGCCGGCACGGAGGTCGTCGACGAGCCGTTTGGCGCTCTCGGGCGTCTGGTTGTCGAAGAACTCCCAGTTGACCATCACCACGGGCGCGTAGTCGCAGGCCGCGTTGCACTCGATGTGCTCCAGCGTGACCTTGCCGTCCTCGGTCGTCCCGCCGTTGGCGACGCCCAGGTGGTGCTTGAGCTCGTCGAAGATGGCGTCGCCGCCCAGCACCGCGCACAGGGTGTTGGTGCACACCCCCACCTGGTAGTCGCCCCCGGGCGCGCGCCGGTACATGGTGTAGAAGGTCGAGACCGCCGTGACCTCCGCCGTGGTGAGCCCGAGCCGCTCGGCGCAGAAGCGGATGCCGGTGCGGGTGACGTGCCCGTCCTCGGCCTGCACGAGGTGCAGCAGCGGCAGCAGCGCGCTGCGGCTGTCGGGGTAGCGGGCGATCACCTCGTCGGCGTCCGCGTCCAGCCGGGCGCGGACATCGGCGGGATAGTCGGGGGCGGGGAGCGCGGGCATCCCCATCTGCACGGGTGCGTCACTCACCGGTCGACGCCTCCCATCACGGGATCGATGGACGCCACCGCCACGATGACGTCGGCGACCATGCCGCCCTCGCACATCGCCGCCATGGCCTGGAGGTTGGTGAAGGACGGGTCCCGGAAGTGGACCCGGTAGGGGCGGGTGCCGCCGTCGCTGACGACGTGCACGCCCAGCTCCCCCTTGGGCGACTCCACGGCGACGTACGCCTGCCCCGGCGGCACCCGGAAGCCCTCCGTCACCAGCTTGAAGTGGTGGATCAGGGCCTCCATCGAGGTGCCCATGATCTTCTTGATGTGGTCGAGGGAGTTGCCGAGCCCGTCCGGCCCGAGGGCCAGCTGCGCCGGCCAGGCGATCTTCTTGTCGGCGACCATGACCGGGCCCGGCTGGAGCCGGTCCAGGCACTGCTCGACGATCCGCAGCGACTGCCGCATCTCGTCCAGCCGGATCAGGAAGCGGCCGTAGGCGTCGCAGGTGTCGGCGGTCGGCACGTCGAAGTCGTAGTTCTCGTAGCCGCAGTAGGGCTGGGCCTTGCGCAGGTCGTGCGGGAGCCCGGCGGAGCGCAGGATCGGCCCGGTGGCGCCCAGCGCCATGCAGCCGGTGAGGTCGAGGTGACCGATGCCCTCCATCCGGCCCTTGAAGATGGGGTTCCCGGTGGCGAGCTTGTCGTACTCGGGGAGATTCCGGCGCATCTTCTTGACGAACTCACGGACCTGGTCGACCGCGCCGGGCGGCAGGTCCTGGGCGAGGCCGCCGGGGCGGACGTACGCGTGGTTCATCCGCAGGCCGGTGATGAGCTCGAAGATGTCGAGGATCATCTCGCGGTCGCGGAAGCCGTAGATCATGATCGTGGTGGCGCCGAGCTCCATGCCGCCGGTGGCGATGGCCACCAGGTGGGAGGAGATTCGGTTCAGCTCCATGAGCATCACCCGGATGACGGAGGCCCGGTCGGGGACCTGCTCCTCGATGCCGAGCAGCCGCTCCACGCCCAGGCAGTACGCCGTCTCGTTGAAGAACGGCGTGAGGTAGTCCATGCGCGTCACGAAGGTGGTGCCCTGGGTCCAGTTGCGGAACTCCAGGTTCTTCTCGATGCCGGTGTGGAGGTAGCCGATGCCGCAGCGGGCCTCGGTGACCGTCTCGCCGTCGATCTCCAGGATGAGCCGGAGCACCCCGTGGGTGGAGGGGTGCTGGGGACCCATGTTGACGACGATCCGCTCGTCGTCGGCCCGCTTGGCGGCGGCGGCGATCTCGTTCCAGTCGCCGCCGGTGACGGTGTAGACGGTGCCCTCGGTGGTCTCGCGCGCGCCGGCGGGGGCGCCGCTGTCGTGCGGGGTCTCGTTGGCGGTCCCGTTGGGCGGGACGGTCCCGTTGGGGGTGGACATCACGAGTACGACCTCCGCTGGTCGGGGGCCGGGATCCGGGCGCCCTTGTACTCGACGGGGATGCCGCCGAGGGGGTAGTCCTTGCGCTGCGGAAAGCCCTGCCAGTCGTCCGGCATCATGATCCGCGTGAGCGCCGGATGGCCGTCGAAGACCAGGCCGAAGAAGTCGTACGTCTCGCGCTCGTGCCAGTCGTTCGTCGGGTAGACGTCGACGATCGACGGGACGTGCGGATCGGCGTCGGGCGCGCTCACCTCCAGCCGGATCAGCCGGTTGTGGGTGATCGAGCGCAGGTGGTAGACGGCGTGCAGCTCGCGCCCCTTGTCCCCGGGGAGGTGCACCCCGCTGACCCCGGTGCACAGCTCGAAGCGGAGCGCCGGGTCGTCGCGCAGGGTCCGGGCGACACGCGGCAGGTGCTCGCGGGCGATGTGGAAGGTGAGCTCGCCCCGGTCGACCACGGTCTTCTCGATCGCGTTCTCCGGGACCAGCCCCTGCTCCTCCAGGGCGCCTTCCAGCTCGTCCGCCACCTCGTCGAACCACCCCCCGTAGGGACGGGTGGCCTCGCCCGGCAGCCGTACGGTGCGGACGAGCCGGCCGTAGCCGGTGGTGTCGCCGCCGTTGTTCGGGCCGAACATGCCGCGCCGGACACCGATGACCTCGCCGTGGTCGAGGCGCTGGCCGGGGAGGTTCTGGGCGTCGAGGTCCTTGTCGGGGTTGACGCCGTTGGGGGGCTTGGGAGGCTTGGGGCCCTCGGTGGGCTTCGGGTCGCTCATCGCAGCAGCCCCTTCATGTCGATGAGGGGCAGGGCCTTGAGGGCCGTCTTCTCCGCCTCGGCCTCCGCCTCCGCGCGCTGCGGGCCGAGCTTCTCGTGCTGGATCTTCTTGTGCAGCTTGAGGATCGAGTCCATGAGCATCTCGGGCCGGGGCGGGCAGCCGGGCAGATAGATGTCGACCGGCACGACGTGGTCGACGCCCTGCACGATCGCGTAGTTGTTGAACATGCCGCCGCTGGACGCGCAGACCCCCATGGAGATCACCCACTTGGGGCTGGGCATCTGGTCGTAGACCTGACGCAGCACGGGCGCCATCTTCTGGCTCACCCGCCCCGCCACGATCATCAGATCGGCCTGGCGGGGGAGCCCCGGAAGACCTCCATGCCGAAGCGGGCGAGGTCATAGCGCCCCGCTCCCGTCGTCATCATCTCGATGGCACAGCAGGCAAGGCCGAAGGTGGCCGGGAAGACGGACGCCTTGCGCACCCATCCCGCGGCCTGTTCGACGGATGTCAGCAGAAAGCCGCTCGGCAGCTTCTCCTCAAGTCCCATGCGACGAGCCCCCTAGTCCCATTCCAGGCCGCCGCGCCGCCATACATAGGCGTAGGCGACGAAGACGGTGAGCACGAAGAGGAGCATCTCCACGAGCCCGAACAGCCCCAGGGAGTCGAAGGTGACCGCCCAGGGATAGAGGAAGACGACCTCGATGTCGAAGACGATGAAGAGCATCGCCGTCAGGTAGTACTTGATCGGGAACCGGCCGCCACCGGCCGGGTGCGGGGTCGGCTCGATGCCGCATTCGTACGCCTCGAGCTTGGCGCGGTTGTAGCGCTTGGGCCCCACGAGCGAGCCCACGACCACGGAGAAGATCGCGAAGCCCGCACCTAGGGCTCCCAGTACGAGGATGGGCGCATAGGCGTTCACCGCTCCTCGCTCCTTCCAGTCTGTCGACGCTGACTGCTGGCTGACCGGACCCGGTGGATGGCGGCTCTCCGAAGATCGCCGCCATGTGAGGCAGTTCACAAGCCCGGGTCGCCTGCATCCTATGCCCGCCGGTCTGTGATCTGCGACACGGCGTACACGACCGCGTTTGTGATCTCCACCACCTGACGAACGATCATTAAGTCGGATGAGCGGTGATCTTCATACGCGAAGCGGTTGAGTGATCACCAGTGGTGACATTCGGGGGCTGCGGTGCTGGTCGGGGCGGGTGAGCCATTATCAAGCCATGGCGGGATCGGGCAAATTGGCAAGGAGGTCGGTCAACTGATATAGGTCCGCGACCGACTGAGGGGATAACGGACGGCATCACCCCTCCCCCTTCACCCGGCCGACCGCCCGGCCGACCGCCCGACGGACCGCCCGACGGACCGTCACCGAAACCGCGCTCGAGGGGCCGGCGGGCGCCCGGTACGCGCGTCGCTTCACAAGCCGCGCCCGGGGCCGTCCCCGGGGAGACCGGACGGACGCGCGATACGTGAGTTGCGCCACGCGCCGGAAGGTTCGGCGACCGGATTTCGTGGGTAGCCTCGACGCGCGGGCTGTAAAGGTGATAGGACGCTCGCCGCACGTCACAGATGGCCAAATGCCATGCTGAGGCGCTTGATCGCCCATCCGGACGCCCCTCGCGCCGTGACCTCTCTGTGATCAAAAGGCCCGCTTTCCAAGCGCGTACACGTCAATTGTGGCGCAGGTCACTTATCTTGAACTCAACCAGCGCGGACTGATAGTCCGTTGTCCCATGTCCCCGAACGCGCATATAACCAGCCACCGAAAGCACCGTCGCCCGGCGACCCAGTCCTGGGTCGTCCGCACGGGTGTGGCCGGTGGCGTCCTCAGCACCCTGGCCGTGGCCGGCACCGCGTCCGCCGCCACCGCCACCGCCGAGAAGCCGGCCGAGGCGACCCAGGAGATCCCCGCGTTCAACGCGGCCCTCTCCACCTCCATCGCGCAGAGCGCGGTCGCCACGCAGCAGGCGGCCACGGACACCCAGATCCGCGCACAGGTGGACGAGGCCGTCGACGTCGCCAAGGCGCAGGCCAAGAAGGTCAAGGACGAGGCGGACCGCAAGGCCGAGGCCGAGCGCAAGGCCGCCGAGGCCGAGGCCAAGCGTGCCGAGCAGGACCGCGCCTCCCGTGACAGCGACCGCTCGTCCATCGGCACCAAGTCGACCTCCGGCTCCAGCACCGGCTCCCACGCCAGCGGCAACGCCGCCACCCTGGTCTCCTTCCTGGAGGCCCAGGTCGGCAAGGCGTACATTATGGGCGCCACCGGCTCCTCCGCGTACGACTGCTCCGGCCTGGTCATGACCGCGTACAGCCAGATCGGCATCGACCTGCCGCGCGTCTCCCAGGACCAGTCGACCGCCGGCACCCAGGTCGGTCTCGACAACCTGCAGGTCGGCGACATCCTCTACTGGGGCTCCGCCGGCAGCGCGTACCACGTCGCGGTCTACATCGGCGGTGGCAAGTTCATCGGCGCGCAGAACCCGAGCACGGGTGTCGCCGAGCGCAGCCTGAGCTACTCCCCGCCCACGGGCGCCGTCCGCGTCCTGTAGTCACGCGGATTCGCAGACTCCAGAGCAGACTCCAGAAGGGCCGCCGCTCCCCCCGCTCGGGACGGCGGCCCTTCGGCGCATCCGGGACCCGGGTGCCCACCCCCGTTACCCTCGGGCACCCGGCCCCCGCGCCGATGGTTGGAGTCTGGGACGGTCACGCCATGCGCGGCAAACCCCTTCGGGTGGGGTCGAAACCGGACCGCCTCGCGGCTGGGCCGGGAGTGGGGAGGGCGCAGGTGGGGGTGCCTCCGCCTCCGGCGGTCAGCCGGGGGGTTCGAGGTTCAGGGATTCGAAGTCCAGGAGGGCCTCGGCGGGGACGAGATGGCCCCTGGACCGGTCCGCGTGCGTGCTCCCGCGCACCAGGCCGACCAGTTCCCCCGTTTCCACGTGGAAAGCCGGCGCCCCGATCAACCCCCGGTCGAGCTCTCCTTCGACGCGTACCCACTGGGCGGACCGGCCCTTCACTTCGAGCAGGCAGGAGTGCGGTTGGGCCAGCCCCCTGTCGCCGAACGCGTAGCCGTTGACGAGCAGACGGGATGCGGGGGCGGGCCACCGCCCCAGGGTGAACGACGGCACCGGGCCCGGCAGGGGCTCGGCCAACCGCAGAACCGCCAGGCCGAACCAGGAAGACGAGCTCTCGACGACTTCCGCGCGGAACCCTTCGCCGGCTTGCGAATACACCTGGCACTCGGACCCGGCGTTCTCCGGTTCCCCCTGCGGCGCGACCACCGTGCTCGCATCGACGAGCAGTCCGCTGCTGGCCTTCCATACCCGCCGGTCGCCGTCCCGTAGGTACGGCTGTCTGACCAGCACCGTCAGAGAAGCGACGAACGCCTCGTCGATCGCCCACCGGCTCGGGTCATTGATGTACACGTGGCCGTTGAAGACGTTCCGCACACCAGGGTGATCGAAAGCGGTGACGCCCAACTCGCCCACGTGGTCCGTCTGCCGCTCTGCGTCGGCGAGCTTTCGTTCGAGCCGCTCGCACCGCTCCTCCGCCTGACGGTGCGCCTCGCGCACCTCCTCCAACTCCTGCTTCAGCTGCCGAATCTCGATGAGCAGCCGCGCCCGATCGGCGTCCTGGTCGGGACCGGCACGAAACCCCCCGATCTGCAACTGCAGCTCGCGGACGCGGTGTTCGCGATCGCGGAGGGTGTCCTCCAGCCACCGCTCGCGCTGGGCGGCCCGGCGGGCGTCCTCGTCCGCCACGGCGAGCTGCTGCTGCAACAACTGCACCTTGTGCGTAGGGCTCTTGCCCGCCTTGAGCGCGGCATGGTGCAGGGTGCGCAGCATCTCCGTCGTCTCCGGCGTCGGCACTGTGCCGCGCGTTTCCGCGACGTCGTTCAGCAAGTTGAGTGCGAATTCCCATGGCGGAAGGCGCTGTCCGCTCAGGTAGCGGGAGACGGTGGACGAGTCGTAGCTGCGACGGGCCGCGTAGCGCCGCTCGGAGATCTCCAGCCCCGCGAAGAGATCGCGCAGCGCCTGCGCCAGCGCGCGCGTCTCCGGCGAGAGCCCCTCACCGAACGCCTGCAGTTCACTCACGCTGCCACCTGCCTGTCAGCACCGCTGCGGCTGCCGCAGCGCATCCGTCCCCAACGACTCTGAGTCGTACCATCACCGACTCATGGGAGGGGCCTCAATGGCCAACGACGGCAAGCGGGTTCACGATCTCATCGTTTTCCTCGCCGTGCTGGCAGCAGGGATCCTGCTTCTGCTGCTGGGCGTATCGCCCGGCGCGCTGGCGACCGTCACCGCGTCCCTGTCCGGGCTCTACGCGACCTGGCGCGGCGGTGGCGGTCGCCCCACGCCGTGATCACCGTTCCCGCAGCTCGAACCACACGCGCTTGCCGATGACGTGCAGCCCGTCCCAGACGAGGTTCACGCCGAAGGCGTGCGACAGCTTGTTCATGAGGACGAGCCCCCGGCCCCGCTCGTCGCCCGGCTTCGCGGCGAGCCGGCCGTACGGGCGCCTCACCGGGTCGTCGTCCCGCACGGCGATGACCACCCGGTAGGGCCTGACGGTGACTTCCACTGACAGCGCGGCCACGCGCGCGTGCTGCACGACGTTCGCGACGGCGTCCGACACGCAGACGCACGCGTCCTCGATGAGGGCGGGGTGGTTGGTCGCCTGCAACGTTCCGCGTACGAACTGGCGGGCGAGGCGGGCGGTCGTCGCCGTCGCCGGTGCGGCGAGCTCGTAGAACGTGTGGGGGTTGTAGTAGGGCGCGGTTCGTGGGTCGTTGAGCACGGTTGCGCTCATGGGGCGCCTCCCTATTCGGGTTGCCGATGTCCTGTGCGGTTTCGCTTTCGCGCGCCGCCGTCGTCCGTGGCCCGGCCACCAGCTTTGGCCTCAACTTGCCTGCTGGTAGCTGCACTTCGGCTCTTCCGGCCGCATTGCGCGGTGTGAGTAGGACCATAGGGCACGACGGATCGATGTAGCTACCGATTCCGGAACAACGTGGATCCCTCGTGGACCACTGTCACTCGATAGGTGCAGACTGACGGCCATGGCTCCAAGGACAGTCACGACAGCCCGACAGCGCCGCCTGGGCACCGAGTTGCGCAAGATGCGGGAGGCCGCGAACCTCACCGCACGCGAGGCCGCGCGTCTCATCGGCGTCGATCACACGAAGATCAGCCACATGGAGACCGCACGGTTCGGCGTCAGCGCTGATCGAATCCGCGTTTTGGCCGACGCCTACGGCTGTCCGGACCGGGCGTACGTCGACGCCCTCGTCGCGATGGCGGCCGAGCGCGGCAGAGGATGGTGGGAGGAGTACCGGGGAATCCTCCCGGACGGCTTTCTCGACCTCACCGAGCTGGAGAACAAAGCGACGTCCCTACGGACTTACCAAGTTACCCACCTACCCGGCCTGGCCCAGACGCCCGATTACGCCCGAGCGGTTTTCGAGCTCACATTTCCGCGCCTGCCAAAGGATGACGTGGAAGCTCGAATCGCTCACCGCATGAGGCGAGCACAGGTACTCAGCCGATCGGATAGCCCGAGGTACTCGGCCATCATCCATGAGGCCGCGCTGCGCATGCGCTTCGGCGGGCGGGAAGTGGCCCGCAGACAGCTTGAGCACCTGCTCACCCTGTCCATGAACCCCCGCTGCGAACTCAGAGTGATTCCCTTCGAATCAGCCGGATTTGCCGGTTCGGGCCAAGCAGTCCTCTACGCCAGCGGCCCCCTCCCACAGCTCGACACCGTCCACCTCGACACAGCGCATGGCGCGACGTTCTTGAGCGCTGACGCCGAACTCGGCGCATATCGCGACCTCCTTGACGCCATGGCGAGAAGTACGCTGAGCGTCAAGCAGTCGCGTGAAGCGATCAAGGACATCGCACAGAAACTGTGAAAGGGTAGGAAATGCCGGAAACCCAGTGGCAACGATCCTCCTTTTGCGGCGGAGGTGGCAACAATTGCCTGGAGATGCGCCCGGCGATCGGGCTGATACAGGTGAGAGAGAGCGAAGCTCCCGGCACCGTCATCGCCACGCCCACCGACCGGATCACAGCACTCATCGCAAGCGTCAAGGCCGGTCGATTGAGGTGAACGCTGGGGCGCGGTGGCAGAAGTCCTCGTACTCGGGCGGAGGCCCGGACAACAGCTGCGTGGAGCTGCGCTCCGTCGGCCGCTCTGTGGCCCTGCGCGAGAGCGACGCACCCGGCATCGTGATCGCGGCATCGCCTGGGCGGATGGCAGCGCTCATCGCACGCATCAAGGCCGACGGGCGAAGGTAACCGCTCCCCAACAACCGGCGGTTTGAACGAATCCGGGACGGAAAGTCAGGACATCAGACGAACCCGCCCGGGACGAGGAGCCGCCGCCATGTCCACCGCCTACGTCGTCGTCACCGCCCTGGCCGCCGCCATGGCAGCCGTCTCCGCCGGGACGTTCATCTTCCGCGCCCCGGCGGTCGTGCGGTCGATCACCGCGTACGGCGTGCCCGAAGCGTGGCTGCCCTGGCTGGGGGCGGCCAAGGCCGCGGGGGCCGTGGGCCTGCTCGTCGGGCTCGCCGTACCGGCCATCGGCGTGGCGGCCGGCGTCGGGCTGGTGCTGTACTTCGCCGGGGCCGTCGCCACCGTGATCCGCGCACGCGAATACGCGCACGTGCCCATGCCCCTGCTGTACGCGGCGCCGGTGGTCGCGTCCCTGGTGCTGAGGGCGAAGTCCTGATCGTCCGCCGGGGATTGTCAGTGGCGTCACTTACCGTAAGGCTATGGGAACGCGTCTGAGAGAGACCGCCAGTGAAGTGGCCGCCCTGCTGTGGCGTGAGCACGTCGTGTACCGCGAGCGGGGTGGGGGCGTGGTCATCCGGGGCGAGCACGTGCAGCGGTGGATCAGCATGGCTCCGAGCGGCGGCCGGGACGAGGTCCTGGTGCGCGCGGGGCGGATACTCGACGGCGGTACGACCGCGCCCGCGCGTACGGAGGCCCTCGCGAGTCTCGACGCCGGAACGCACGAGCTCGCCGCGACATGCCGGCGCCTCCTGGCCGAGGTCACCACCGAAGCCACTCCGTCCGCGCCGCCGACCCGGCGGGTCCGGAAGCGGGGCCGGCGAATACGTGAGGGCCGGCACACAAGCCTCACCTCGTGGGTGGTCATCGTGGGCGTGATCGCCCTCGTCGGCCTCTACGCGTACAACGCGGTGCTCGCGCGCCTGCGGTAAGCCGTAATTCGTTGGCGCACAAGAAACCGCGGCGCCCACCCTGTTCACCGTGGCAGAACCCAAACACCAGATACGAGCCCTGCACACGGACTCCACCGTCACCGTCTACCAGGCCTACGCGCCGCACATCGGCCTGCCCGCCGCCCGGGAAGGCCGGTTTCCGGCAGCGTGGAAGCGGGACCGGATGACGTGGATCAAGCCGTCGTTCCTGTGGATGATGTACCGCTGCGGGTGGGGCACGAAGGAGGGCCAGGAGACCGTTCTCGCCGTCGAAATCTCCCGCGAAGGCTTCGAGTGGGCGCTGGAAAACGCATGCTTGTCGCACTACGAGCGCGGGCTCCACGCCGACCAGGCCGCGTGGAAGCGCCAGCTGAAGCGTTCCCCGGCCCGGGTCCAGTGGGATCCCGAGCGCGACCTGCGCCTCCAGCCCCTACCCCACCGTTCGCTCCAGCTCGGTCTCGCCGGCGAGGCCGCGCGCCTCTACGCCGACGAGTGGACCGTCTCCATCACCGACGTCACCCCGCTAGCCCGCGCGGTCCACGCGCACGTACGGGACGGGGACCTGGACGCCGCGCGGCAGCTCCTGCCCCGCGAACGCCCGTACCCCGTGGAGGGTCACCACTTGATGGCGTCCTGGAAGTCCGACTGCCAGTAGGTGGCGGCGGCCGAGTCGTCGATGTGCGTGTCCTTGGGGAGGGTGAGGTGGGCCGGGGTGCCCGTGGAGTCGTTGCCCGAGCGGCCGGAGAAGTAGACCGTCAGGTCGTGGGCGGTGCGGCCGTGGGCGCCGCTGCCGTCGGCGGACGAGAGGCGGATGCCCGCGTAGGCGGACTGCCCCGGCTCCAGCATGACGACGGACTGCGGCACGCTCTCCCGCACGACCTGGATGGCGGCCTGGGCGTCGTCGAAGATGAGGGCGGGGGAGCTGTACGCGGCGCAGGGCTTGGCGCTGGTGTTGGTGACGGTGAGGGCCAGGTGGTTGATGGGGCGGCTGATGGGGTTGACCGTCACCTTGGAGTTGGCGGCCGAGCAGGCGACGAGGCGGTCGGCGGCCTTGCCCTTGGCGGCGGCCGGAGTGGCAGCCGGAGTGGTGGCGGCGGGCTTGCCGGCCGGGGTGCCCGGACGGGCCGCGCTGCCGGAACCGGGGGTCGCGGTCGAGGACGCGAGCTCATTGGCGGCGGCGGAGGTGGCGGGCGCGGGGCTGACCTGGTTCGAGGCGACACTCTGGCCCTGGCAGGCGGTGATGGTGACGGCGGCGGCGGCCACGAGGGCGGCGGCGGTGATACGGCCGGCGGTGGACATGAGTGTCTCCTGTGCGGATGGATGCGGGTGTGGTGTGGTGCGGCGTGGTGTGCCGAGGGCGAGATCCGGCGGCCGGCCGAAGGGCGGTCCGCTCGTCGCCCTCACAGCCTGCGGCGCCCGGCGAGTCGACCGCAATGGCGTTCGAACCATCCGGGAAAATGGAACGGTCGAACGCGTTCTGACCTGGGGAAATGTCATTCCCCTGGAACGCGGTCCTGGGATGGGGAGGGGCACGGCCGATGGCCGAGGAGACCGAGGAATTCGCCGAACTGCTCCGTGAGCTGAAGTCTCGCTCCGGGCAGAGCTACGCGGGACTGGCCAAGCGGCTGCACATGAGCACGTCGACGGTTCACCGCTACTGCAACGGGGACGCCGTGCCGGCGGAGTACGCCCCCGTGGAACGTTTCGCCAGGGTGTGCGGGGCGAAGCCCGAGGAACTCGTCGAGCTCCACCGCCATTGGATTCTCGCGGATGCGGCCCGCCGCCGGAAGGCGGCGACTAGCCGGGCGGTGGCGGCCCCGGCCGCCACCGAAGGCGGCGCCGAAGGCGCGGCCGAGGCCGATGCCTCCCCGGTACCGGGCGCGCCCGCGCAAGGCGCCGCTGCCACGCCCGTTTCGTCGGCGGCTGTCGGCCCGTCGTCGGGTGGTGCCCACCCGTCCCGCCTTGCGGGACGATTGCCCACCACGCGGCTCGCCCTCATCGGGGCCGTCGTCGTGGCCATCGCCGCGGCCTCGGCCGCCGTGGTGGGCTACGCGGCTTCCCCGGGCCGTGGCAGCGCTGCCCACGACGACGCCCGCCGCCCCCAGCAGGCGCAGTCCCCCACCGCGCCCGGCCGGACGAGCATCCCGAAGCCGCTCCTCTCCTCCCCCTCCGCATCCCCCTCCGGCGGCACCGTCGCCCCCGCGCCGGACGCACCCAGCGAGGCACCGAGCGAGGCCCCCGGGCCCAAAGCGCCGAGCGGCAGCGACTCCGCCTCCGCCGTCCCCCTCACCGTGTCGACCCGCCCCTACGTCTGGCAGGACCGGTGCGACCAGTACTACCTGACGGACCGACAGCCGCCGTTCATGCCCCCACCCCCGGAGGAGCAGGACGCGCCCGGCTGGGCGGCCAACCTACGGGCCGTGGCGGGCGGCCGGACGGACGTCGAGCTGTCCGTGCAGGGCAAGGGCCGTGAGGCAGTCGTGCTGCACGCCCTGCGGGTCCGGGTCGTCAAGCGGTCGGCGCCGCTCTCCTGGAACGCGTACGCGATGGGCAGCGGCTGCGGCGGCGGTCTGACGCCCGCCTTCCACGACCTCGACCTCGACGCCGGGCAGCCGCGGGTCCGGGCGATGGGCGGCATGCAGGGCGACATAGCGATCCCCGCCACTGACTTCCCTTACAAGGTCAGCTCGACCGACCCCCAGGTGCTCAAGGTGTACGCGCGCACCGAGAGCCACGACGTCAGCTGGTACCTGGAGCTGGAGTGGAGCAGCGGGGACCGGCACGGCACCGTCCGCATCGACGACCACGGGCGCCCGTTCCGTACGAGTGCCATCAAGGACCGTCCGCAGTACTTCTACTGGCTGGGGAAGAACGTCTGGTCGCCGGTGGAGGGCGAGAACCGGTCCAAATAAGCCTTTACGGGCAGTTCAGGGGCTGATTTCCGCTGTCGACGGTGCACACGTCCGTGCCGTCGCCCCCGTCCACCTCGCCCTGGTTGACGTGGACGTGCAGGACGTCGTCCCCGTCGTCGCCGTGCACCCGGCCCGTGGGGGCGACGGTGCCGTTGATGTCGATGAAGTCGTTCTCGCCGACGCCCTCCACGAGGCCGCGGATGGTGACGGCGCCGTCGGCGAGGATGACGTCCGCGCCCCGCGCGCCGCGGATGACGCCGGCCTCGCCGGTCGTGGCGGTCTTGAAGAGGAGGATGAGGTCGTCGTCCTGGCCACCGCGGACCGTGCCGAGGACCGCGCCCCGCAGATCGATCTCGTCCTTCCCGGCCTGGCCGTCGATGACGCCCCGTTCGGTCAGCCGGGCGCCTTCCGCGAGGACGATGTGGTCGTCGCCGTCGCCGCCGAGGACGCTGCCGGACACGTCCCCGGTGAGGGTGATCGTGTCGGCGCCGCCCCGGGCATCGACGGTGGCACCCGCGTCCAGCCCGCCGCAGACGATGACGTCGTCGCCGTCGGTGCCCGTGATGTCCGGACCGGGCACCGGGGCGCCGTTGACCGTGCAGGAGGTCGCCGCGTGGGCGGCGGGCGTCGCGAGGAAGGCGACAGGGAGGAGGAAGACCGCCGGTGCGAGACGTGCGAAACGCGTGAGGTTCATGGCGAGCACATCCCTTTCACAACGGGACTCCGGCTCTCCCCCATTACCTTCCGTGGAGCCGACGCGCCGAAACGGCGCGAAAGCCCCACGAATGGATGAACCTACGAGCGCGGTGCCACCTTGCTCAGGCCGTTGATGATGCGGTCCATCGCGTCGCCGCCCGTCGGGTCGGTCAGGTTCGCCAGCATCTTCAGCGTGAACTTCATCAGCAGCGGATGCGTCAGACCGCGCTCCGTCGCCAGCTTCATGACCTTCGGGTTGCCGATGAGCTTCACGAAGGCCCGGCCGAGCGTGTAGTAGCCGCCGTAGGTGTCCTTGAGGACCTTCGGGTAGCGCTGGAGGGCCAGTTCCCGCTGCGCGTACGAGGCACGGGCGTGCGCCTGGACGATGACGTCGGCGACGATCTGGCCCGACTCCATGGCGTAGGCGATGCCCTCGCCGTTGAAGGGGTTGACCAGGCCGCCCGCGTCGCCGACGAGCAGCAGGCCACGCGTGTAGTGCGGCTGACGGTTGAAGGCCATGGGGAGGGCGGCGCCGCGGATGGGGCCGGTCATGTTCTCCGGGGTGTAGCCCCAGTCCTCGGGCATCGAGGCGCACCACGCCTTGAGGACCTCGCGCCAGTCCAGCTCCTTGAAGGAGTCGGAGGTGTTGAGGACGCCGAGGCCGACGTTGCTCGTGCCGTCGCCCATGCCGAAGATCCAGCCGTAGCCGGGCAGCAGCCGGTCCGGGCCGGGGCCGCGGCGGTCCCAGAGCTCCAGCCAGGACTCCAGGTAGTCGTCGTCGTGGCGCGGGGAGGTGAAGTACGTGCGGACGGCGACGCCCATCGGGCGGTCCTCGCGGCGGTGGAGGCCCATGGCCAGCGAGAGGCGCGAGGAGTTGCCGTCGGCGGCGACCACGAGCGGGGCGTGGAAGGTGACGGGCCTCTTCTCCTCGCCCAGCTTGGCCTCGACGCCGGTGATGTGGCCCGTGCGGTCGTCGATGACGGGCGCGCCGACGTTGCAGCGCTCGTAGAGCCGGGCGCCGGCCTTGACGGCCTGTCGGGCGAGCTGCTCGTCGAAGTCGTCGCGCTTGCGGACCAGTCCGTAGTCCGGGAAGGACGCCAGCTCCGGCCAGTCGAGTTCGAGACGGACGCCGCCGCCGATGATGCGGAGGCCCTTGTTGCGCAGCCAGCCCGCTTCCTCGGAGATGTCGATGCCCATCGCCACGAGCTGCTTGGTGGCGCGCGGGGTGAGGCCGTCGCCGCACACCTTCTCGCGCGGGAAGGCCGTCTTCTCCAGGAGGAGGACGTCGAGGCCGGCCTTGGCCAGGTGGTACGCGGTCGTGGAGCCGGCCGGGCCCGCCCCGACGACGATCACATCAGCGCTGTGTTCGGAGGGGGACTCGGTCACGGCGGGGACTCCCGAAGACTCGTCGATTGGGAACGAGTGCAGTCTATGGGGGCGCCCCCGCCGGACCCGTGGGGGTCAGTCGAAGTCGACGGGGATGACCGACCAGGTGGCCAGGGCCGTGTCGAACACCTTGCGCGAACCCGCCCAGTACTCGTCGCGCGCCTGGAAGTAGACGGCGTACTCCGTGCCCGATTCGTTCACGTACGCCTGGTCGACGGCGTGCATCGTCCTGCCCGTGTCCCGCTGGACCCAGGTGAACTCCCAGCGGGCGCCGGGACGGCCCTGGAAGGTGTTGGCGTCGAGCGCGACCCGCTGGTACGTGTCGTTCTTCTCCTTGAGCGTCTTCTCCAGCTCCAGGAAGTGGTCGTACGCGGTCTGCGGGCTCTTGGGGACGAGCCCGACGCGGAGGTACGAGCCGCCGGTACCCGGCTCGTAGTCGATCTGGTGGTTGCCCTTGTCGCCGCGCTTCCAGCCGTCGGGGACGGCGAGCCTGAAGCCGAGTGAGTCGTTCCGCATGGCGTAGCCGGGCGGGACGGAAGGCGTCGCGCCCGGGTTCGAGGCCGGGTCGGGGGCGGGGGCGGTCGGGGAGCCGGTGGGGCCGGAGGGGCCGGAGGAAGCGGACGGCTCGGCGGGTCCTGCCGAGGGGGTTACGACGACGCGCCCGCCCCGGTTGTCGCCGTCGTGGCGCGCGCTGTCCTGCCGTCCGCCGTCGGTCCGGCCCACCAGCATCACCCCGGCCGTCGCGGCACCGCCGACCAGGAACGCCGCCAGGCCGATGGCCGCCCACACGATCGGGCCGCGAACGGACCCGGCGCGCGGGGGGACGGGGGCGGGGGCGACAGGTGCGGCAATGGGGGCGGGTGCGGTGTACGGCGGGGGCACGACGGCCGTCGGGGCCTCGGACGGCACCGGGGGCGCGACGGGCACGGTGGGCGGGGCGACGGGCGCCACTGCCGGAACGGGCGGGGCGGCCGGAACCGGCGGGGTCGTGGGCGGCTGGGCGGGCGCGGGCGGCTGAGCCGGCACCGGCGGCATCACGACCACACCTGTACCGACTCCCGACGCACCCGTCCCGTGCGTCCCGCTCGTCCCCTGACGACCCAGCACCCCCGCCAGCAGCACCGCGCCCGCCGTCCACAGCAGCCCGAACAGCAGCAGCTCCCCGGCGTTCGTGCCGACCGACGCCTCCATGCCCCGCAGGCGCCCCGAGAAGGAGGACTGACCGGAGGTCATCCGCATGTCGCCGCCGGAGACGAACGACAGCAGCCACACCACCGCCAGGAAGAACACCCCGGAGAGCACCTGCTCCACCCGGTCCGCCGAGCGCCGCGCGGCCAGGACGGCGAGGATCACCGCGCACACCACGCCCAGCGCCACGGCACCGGCCTGGGCCCAGCCGCCCGCGAGTTCACCGATCTCGGAGAGGCCGAGGGTGCCGCCCACATGGCGGCTGTGCTCGGTGGACGAGGCCTCGACGCCCGCGCCCCAGGAGACACCGAGCGCCATCAGCCCGAGGTTGACGAGCACCGGGAGCGAGCCGACGACGGTCCAGCCGCCGACGTCGTCCTGGTTAGCGGCGAGGACGACGAAGGCGACCAGCGCGCAGAGCGCCACCGACAGGGCGAGGGCGCGCAGGGCGGTGCCCCACGCCCGTATGACCACCTGGACGCCGGCGCCCAGGCGCGCGACGAGCCGGTCGCGGCACAGCATCGCGCCGCTGACCGCGCCCGCCAGCGCGCAGGAGAACAGCGCGGCGAGGCCGGGCGAGGTGGAGACCGACAGGTTCTCGACGTCCTGCTGCCCGCACAGGGCGAGCACCAGCACCGCCGCCCCGCACAGCAACGCGACGCGCACGGCGGCCTCGGCCGCACCGGGAGTCCCGCCCGTCGCTCCCGTCGCGCGCCGCAGCCGGGCCGTGCCCAGAGCCACCGCTCCGGCCCACAGAATCGTGACCGTCAGCGGCCATACGGAGAGATAACCGCTGCCGCGCAGGAACGTCGACAGCAGCGTGTCCCCACCGCGCAGCTCCACGTCCAGCGTGCCGCCGAGGCCCTGGACGAGCAGGGCGAGGACGACCTGGAAGCGGTCGGACCAGTCGCCGAGGCGGGCGCGGTCGAACTCGTCCGAGGACGGCAGCGAGATGGCGACCGCGAGGACGAGGAGCAGCGCGGACGGCCACAGCGCCGCCTTGGCCGCACCCGCCCAGTCCCCCGCGACCGTACGGCGCAGGAACAGCGCCCCGCGCGAGGGCGGGGCGTGCACGGGGGGCGGGGGGTACGACGGCGGGGGTGGCGCGGTCGGCACGGTGCCTCCGGGGCTCGGCGACGATCAAGCGATCAGACGATCATGGGCAGGGCGGTCAAGATCGTATCGATCTTGACCGCCCTGCCCATGACAACCGCTCCCCGGAGCGACCGGCCGAACGGCCGGACGGACGACCGGGCGTCAGCCCTGCGGCTTGAATCCGCGGTGCAGCGCGACGACGCCGCCCGTCAGATCGCGCCACGCCACCTTCGACCAGCCGGCCTTCTGGAGCCGCGCGGCGAGCGCGGGCTGGTCGGGCCACTCGCGGATCGACTCGGCGAGGTAGACGTACGCGTCGGGGTTGCTGCACACCGTGCGGGCGATCGGCGGCAGGGCGCGCATCAGGTACTCGCTGTAGACCGTGCGGAACGGCCCCCAGGTGGGCTGGCTGAACTCGCAGATCACCACGCGCCCGCCCGGCTTGGTCACACGCAGGAGCTCGCGCAGCGCGGTGTCCGTCTCCTGGACGTTGCGCAGTCCGAAGGAGATGGTCACGGCGTCGAAGACGCCGTCCGCGAAGGGCAGCTTCGTGGCGTCGCCGGCGGTCAGCGGCAGCCAGGGGTTGCGCTTCTTGCCCTCGCGCAGCATGCCCAGCGAGAAGTCGCACGGGACGACGTAGGCGCCGTCCATGGCGAACGGGAGCGAGGACGTGCCCGTACCGGCGGCGAGGTCGAGGACCTTCTGCCCCGGGCGGGCGTCGACGGCGCGGGCCACGGCCTTGCGCCAGAGACGGGCCTGACCGAGCGAGATGACGTCGTTGGTCAGGTCGTACTTCGCCGCCACGTCGTCGAACATCGCGGCGACTTCGTGCGGCTGCTTGTCCAGGGTTGCTCGGGTCACGGACCCATTCTTCACCACGGCCCAAAAGACCTTGGACGGGGACGGCCGCCCCGGGAAGGACCGGCCGTCTCGCGGTGCCGACTGCGCTCGCTCCTGTGGACCCGCCACGAGAACCACCGGTCCCCCACCCGCGGCCCCCTCGGCAACGGATTCTCTACCGGTCGTGCGCGTCCTCGCGGCCTGCCGCCTGTCCGACGACCGGGCCCGCCACACCTTCGCACCGCGGGACGACCGAAGCGGCCGTCCCCGCGATCACCATCCTGGCGGGTGAAGCGGTACGAACGGCTCCTCTTGACGGGGCTCTGACGTGCGGGGACGTGCTCCTGACGGATCACTGACGGGCCGTCGCGGCACGCCCTCGCAGCGGCCTCCCGGCGCCCGCTCAGCGGCGCCGGTGCACCAGCCGGCCCGCCAGCACCGTGGCGACGCACGTGCCCGCGCCCGCCTCCAGCAGCGCCGCCTCGTCAAGCGCGTCCGGCACGTCCGGCGCGTCCGGTACATCCGGCACGTCGAAGACGGCGAGGTCGGCGCGGCCGCCGACGGTCAGTGGGGACGCGACGGCGTCCGCCAGTCCGTACGCGTTGCGGAACGGGTCGAGGTTCGGCTCCTCCAGGAGGATGCCCGGGGCGCCGAGGGGCGACACGACCGTCAGGCCCGACCGTGCGACCGCCGTCGAGACCACCGGGTCCGAGCCGATCGCCACCGCCGTCGTGCCGTGCCGCAGCATCTGCTGCACCCCGCGCCGGACGCTCCCCGCCCACCGCGTGCCGGTCATGTCGAGCACGGCGAGCCGCTCCCCCGTCAGCGGCCGGTCGCCCAGTTCCTCGTACTCTCGCGGGTCCGGGTGGTAGGCGCGCGTCAGCAGGTACGCGCCGTGCCACTGCCGCAGCCCGGGCGTGATCACCCCCGGCCACCGTCGCACCCGTGCCCGGGGATACGCCGCCGCGAGCTCCTCGTACGGGCCGAGCGCCGCGACCGTGTCGCCGTCGACGACCACCGCGCCGCCCGGCACGGGATCCGTGCCGGGGACGGCGATCAGCAGGTCGGCGGCGTGGAGCGTCAGCAACGCGCGTCAGCCCGTCAGCTCGCCTCGACGATCTTCAGCTCGGGGTGGGCCGTGCCGCCCTCGATGGCCGTGGACGACAGGTGGGAGACGACGCGGTCGTCGACCGGGTCGTTCGCCGGGTCGTCGTGGACGACCAGGTGCTCGTACGTCGTGGCGCGCTGCGCCGGGACGCGGCCCGCCTTGCGGATGAGATCGATGATCTCCATCCGGTTGGAGCGGTGCTTGGCGCCGGCCGAGGAGACCACGTTCTCCTCCAGCATGATCGAACCGAGGTCGTCCGCGCCGTAGTGCAGCGACAGCTGGCCGACCTCCTTGCCCGTGGTCAGCCACGAGCCCTGGATGTGGGCGACGTTGTCGAGGAAGAGCCGCGCGATGGCGATCATGCGCAGGTACTCGAAGAGCGTCGCCTGCGTCCGGCCCTTCAAGTGGTTGTTCTCGGGCTGGTACGTATAAGGGATGAACGCGCGGAAGCCGCCCGTACGGTCCTGGACGTCACGGATCATGCGGAGGTGCTCGATCCGCTCGGCGTTGGTCTCGCCCGTGCCCATCAGCATGGTGGAGGTCGACTCGACGCCCATGGTGTGGGCGATCTCCATGATCTCCAGCCAGCGCTCGCCCGACTCCTTCAGCGGCGCGATGGCCTTGCGCGGCCGCTCCGGCAGCAGCTCGGCGCCGGCGCCCGCGAAGGAGTCCAGACCGGCGGCGTGGATGCGGCGGATAGCCTCCTCGACGCTCACTCCGGAGATCCGCGCCATGTGATCGACCTCGGACGCGCCGAGGGAGTGGATCACGAGCTGCGGGAACTCCTTCTTGATCGCCGCGAAGTGCTCCTCGTAGTACTCCACGCCGTAGTCGGGGTGGTGGCCGCCCTGGAACATGATCTGGGTGCCGCCCAGCTCGACCGTCTCCGCGCAGCGGCGCAGGATGTCGTCCATCGGGCGCGTCCAGACCTTCTCGCTCTTGGGCGGGGCGTAGAAGGCGCAGAACTTGCACGCGGTGACGCATGCGTTGGTGTAGTTGATGTTGCGCTCGATGATGTACGTCGCGATGTGCTCGGTGCCCGCGTAGCGCTTGCGGCGCGCGGCGTCGGCGGCCGCGCCCAGGGCGTGCAGCGGCGCGGAGCGGTAGAGCTCGAGCGCCTCCTCCGGGGTGATCCGGCCGCCGGCTGCGGCTCGGTCGAGGACGGCTGTGACATCAAAGGACTTGAGGTCGGCGTTCTCGGTCACCGGGCGTCCCTTCGGAGGGGGTATGCGAATACCGGGTCAGCCTACGCGAGGCGGCCGTACGGGCCGGATACCGGGCCGGTCAGCGGCCGCTCCGGGTCAGCGTCGCCCTGACCTTGCCGCCCTTCTCGTCGTCGGAGGTGAAGGCGACGGTGCCGTCCGGGGCGAGGGTGTACGTCACGGCCGAGGTCTGGCCCGTGCAGCCGGGCCCGGCGGTGCCGTCGGTGCTCTCCTCCAGGGTGATCCTCCCGGTGGTGGCCGAGGTCAGTTTCGCCTTGCTGTGGCACTGGATGACGCCGAGCACGTCGTAGGTCGTACGGACCGCGTAGGGGGCCTGGGGGTCGTCGGTGACGACGCTGGTCATGGTGCCGTTGGGAGTGCCGTCGGACTGGACGACCTGGCCGGTCCAGGTGCCCGCGAAGCCCCCGAGGACGGTGGCCGGCCGGGAGGGGCCCGCGCTGGCGGCCGGGCGCCCGGCCGCCCCGTCGCGGCCGCTCCCGCCCGTGCCGGGCAGCAGGCCGAGGAAGAACGCCGTGGTGGTGACGGCGGCCAGGGCGCCGGCGACGGTCAGGACGAGCGTGCAGCCTCTTCCCTTGCGGGTGGCGAGGGATACGGCGGCGGACTTGGCGGTCGCGGTCGGCGCGTGGGCGAGGTCTCCTTCGGGGGCTCCGCCCCCGGGCCCCCACTCCTCAAACGCCGGAGGGGCTGGATGGTCCGCCGGAAGGGCTGAGGTCTCCAGGTCCAGGAGCTCCACCGCCTGCCTGCTCACCCTCTCCACCAGCGGGCCCGGCAGCCAGCCCGGGCGGAGCAGGGCGGACGCGCCCGCCGGGCCGCTCAGGCGGCGGACGAGCTCGGCCGGGGCCGGGCGGGCCGTCGGGTCCTTGGCCAGGCAGGCCGTCACCAGTCGCCGCAGGTCGCCCGTCAGGGCCGGGCCCAGGACGGGTTCCTCGTGGACGACCTTGTAGAGGAGGGCGGCCGAGCTGTCGCCCGTGAAGGGCGGCTCGCCCGTGGCCGCGTACGTGAGGACCGCGCCCAGCGAGAAGACGTCCGCGGCGCCCGTGACGTCCTTGCCCACGATCTGTTCGGGGGCCATGTAGCCGGGCGAGCCGATGGAGACGCCGGTCGCGGTGAGGGACGCCGTGCCGTCCGTGGCACGGGCGATGCCGAAGTCGATCAGGCGGGGGCCGTCGAGGGCGAGCAGCACGTTGGAGGGCTTGACGTCCCGGTGGACGAGCCCCAGCCCGTGCACCGCCGTCAGCGCCTCCGCCAGGCCCGCCCCGATCGCCCGCACCGCCGCTTCCGGCAGCGGGCCCACCTCGGCGACGGCCTCGGTCAGCGAGGGCCCGGCGACATAGCCCGTGGCCACCCACGGAACGGCGGCGTCCGGATCGGCGTCGAGGACGGGCGCCGTCCACGCGCCACCGACTTTCCGGGCGGATTCCACTTCTCGCCGGAAACGCGCCCGGAATTGCGTGTCCAGGGCGAAATGCGGGTGCACGGCCTTGACGGCGACCGTGCGGCCGCCGGCGCTACGGCCCAGGTACACCCGGCCCATACCGCCCGCCCCGATCCGTCCCAGCAGCCGGTACGCGCCTATGACCTGCGGGTCTTCCTCGGACAGCCGTTGCATCGGGACCTTTGCCTCCCCCTTGAGCGGGCCCTGCGGCCCCGATTTTCAGCCTATGACTCAATTCACGGGTCGTCCGAGGAACCCCGGACCCTGGTTTGCCCATCAACTAGGAAGGAACAAACCGTCATGTCCTTCGGGGCAGCAGCATCATCCGGAGCGACGCGATGGCGCACTCACCCAACGGGGGCTACCGGCCCAACGGGGGATATCAGCAACAGGGCGGCGGCCACCCGCAGGGTGGTGGCTTCGGCCCCCGGCCGGGCGGCTACCCGCCGCAGGGTGGCGGCGGCTACGGCGGCCAGGACCGCGGCTACCAGCAGCAGGGTGGTGGCTACCGTCAGCAGGGCGGCCCGGGCACCTACCCGCCGGCCGACGGCTACGGTCCGTACAACGGCCAGGACGGCCGTGACGGTCGTGACCCCCGGGACGACCAGTACGGGGACCAGTACGGCGGTCAGTACGACGACCAGTACGACGGTCAGTACCAGTCGCAGGGGCGTCAGCGGGCCTCCCGCGCCAAGTTCTGGACGATCGTCGTGGCGTCCATAGCCATAGTCGGTCTGCTCACGGGTGGTGTGCTGAAGTACCTGGAGATCGGCCCGTTCTCCAAGAAGGGCGACCCGGTCAGCTTCGGTCAGGGCGCCGACAAGAACGGCGGCCAGGCCGGCGGCGCCGGCGGCGGCACCGACTCCGGTGACTCCAAGACGCTGATGCCGACGGGTCCGCAGGCGCAGTTCAAGAACGCCAACACGCTCGGCGACGGCACCGAGATCGGCGTCGTGACCATCACGGGCAAGAAGTCCGGCTTCACGGGCAAGGTCTGGGTCTGGGCGCCCAAGCAGTACAAGGACCCCAAGTACGCCAAGAGCGGCTTCCCGGTCCTGATCGCGCTGCCCGGTGGACCCGGCTACCCGAACAACTACTGGATGGGCACCGACCTCGGCCTGGAATCCTCCATCGCCAAGTGGGCGGACGAGGGCAAGAGCAAGCCGTTCCTGCTGGCCATGCCCATCCTCAACCCGAACGACAAGAACTACTACGACGGCAGTGACATCCCCGGCCAGGCCAAGATGGGCACCTGGCTCACCGAGGACGTCCCGGACCTCATGAAGCAGAACTTCCGCACGCTGAAGTCGCGTGACGGCTGGGCGTTCATGGGCTCCTCCTCCGGTGGCTTCGCCGGCTTCAAGGCCGTCATGAAGCACCCGGACAAGTTCAAGGCCGTCATCGCCTCCGGCCCGGACATCGTCCCGGACTCCCCGCTGTGGAAGGGCTACGACGCCGAGAAGCGCGAGAACAACCCCGAGGTGCTCTCGCAGCGGCTGATCGACACCAAGTCGAAGAACGACGTCTACGTCGCGTTCCAGTACGGAACGCTCGAAGCCGCCATCACACGGCAGGGCGTCGACAAATACATCGCCACCTATGGCAACAAGGGCCCCATCCACACCCATCTCGAGGTCATCCAGGGCGGCAAGCACGACGCCAAGACCTACGTGAAGGGCATGGGCAACAGCAGCATCCAGTGGATCAGCGAGCAGATGGAGGGGCCGACGCCCTCCTCCTGAGCCCTGACGCTCACGACTGACCCGCGCGCGATGGCCGGGCCCCGGTGGTTCCACGGGGCCCGGCCGTCGGCGTATGAGGCGTACGAAGGCCGTATGAAGCCCTTGAAGCCCTGATCCCTCCCCGGACTCCCCGGAGGGGTCAGGGCTTCAGCAGTTCCACCCTGACGTCGGCCGGGAAGCCGGTCGTCGGGCCGGTGCGGCGGGCGAACTCCGACACGCCCGCCAGCTGGTCCGGGCCGAAGCGGAAGTCCAGCGTCGTGAAGTAGCGCTCCAGCAGCTCGGCGTCGAAGGACTCCCAGCGGGCGGCCTGGTCGGCGACCTTGCCGACCTCCTCCAGGGACAGGTCACGGGAGGCCAGGAACGCCTGGTGGACCTGGGCGACGAGCTCCGGCTCCCGGGCCAGGTAGTCCTTGCGGGCGGCCCAGACGGCGAAGACGAACGGCAGGCCCGTCCACTCCTTCCACATCGTCCCCAGGTCGTGGACGGTCAGCCCCAGCCTCGGCGCGTCGTGCAGTGAGGCCCGCAGGGCCGCGTCGCCGATCAGGACGGCCGCGTCGGCCTCCTGCATCATCGCGGCGAGGTCCGGCGGGCAGGTGTAGTAGTCCGGGGACACCCCGTAGCGCTCGGCGAGCAGCAGCTGGGCGAGGCGGACGGAGGTGCGCGAGGTGGAGCCGAGGGCGACCCGGGCCCCGTCCAGCCGGTCCAGCGGCAGCTGGGAGACGATGACGCAGGACATGACGGGGCCGTCGCAGCCCACCGCGATGTCGGACAGCGCGACGAGGTCGTCGGCGTTTCTCAGGAACTCGACGAGCGTGACCGGCCCCATGTCCAGCTCCCCGGCGATCAGCTGCTCGCTGAGCTTGTCGGGGGTGTCCTTGGTCAGGTCCAGGTCCAGCAGCGTGCCTGTGCGGGCGAGCCCCCAGTAGAGGGGCAGGCAGTTGAGGAACTGGATGTGGCCGACACGCGGACGGCTGCGCGGCCGCTCCGGAGCGTCGACGGCGATCGCTACATCTGAGGCTGAATTGTCCACATCCGGAGGCTAGCCCCGCCCCCTCGCGGCCGCCGGGCCGGGGTGCCGCTACAGGTGCCCGACCGGCAATCTTTTCCGCCCGCAAGGGCCGGAAAACCCGCCTTGGGCGTGATCTTCAACTCCTTCCCCGGAACAACGTCGCGTGCTAGGCTCGCCGCAAGTTGCAGTTTGGTTTCCCTTGCAGTACAGAGCCTGCGGAGCATGTGACCCCGCAGGCTTTTGTAGTTTTCAGACTTCTCGCAGGTTCTGGAGCAGGGCAACCCTTTGGCCCAAGGAGGGCTTATGGCTACCGGAACCGTGAAGTGGTTCAACGCTGAAAAGGGCTTTGGCTTCATCGCCCAGGACGGCGGGGGCCCCGACGTCTTTGTCCACTACTCCGCGATCAACGCCGCTGGCTTCCGCTCCCTCGAGGAGAACCAGGCGGTCACCTTCGACGTCACGCAGGGCCCCAAGGGCCCGCAGGCGGAGAACGTCACCCCGGCGTGATTTGCCGATCCCCGGCTCGCCGGGGATCACCCAAGGAGCCCTTCCTTCCGCTTCGGCGGAGGGCGGGGCTCCTGCCTTTTCGGGGGTCCGGCCGATCCATGGCTTGTTCACAAAGTTTTTATCCGGTCATCTTCGACCGGCAAAGCGTTCACCCACTCGCGCCACTTATTTCACTTCCGCGCCCACCTTCACGCTCGCCTTCAGGCTCGCCTTCGCACTCATTTTCGTACCGACCTTCGTACAACGCCTCGATTTCCCCGGCATAGCGCTCCGCGACCGCCGTCCGGCGGAGTTTCAAGGTCGGCGTCAGGGTGCCGTTCTCCACCCCGAAGTCCCCGGTCAGGATCGTGAACGCCCGGACCCGGGCGGGCCGCGCCACCCGCTCGTTGGCCGCCGCCACCGCCTCCTCGCACAGCCGCCGCACCGCCGGGTGCCGGGCGGGCCCTCCGGCAGCGAAAATCACCCCTTCGGAGGCGGCCCACGCCATGATCTCCGCTGTGTCGAGGGTGAGCAGCGCCACCGGGTGGGGCCGACGGTCGCCGATCATCACCGCGCGGGAGATCCAGCGGGACTGCTGGACGGCGAACTCCCACAGCGAGGGGGTCAGGTTCTTGCCGCTGGACGTGATGATCAGGTCCTTCTTGCGACCGGTGATGCTGAGGTAGCCCTCCGCGTCGAGGGTGCCGATGTCACCGGTGCGCAGCCAGCCGTCCGCGTCTACCGCGTCGGCAGTGGCGGCCGGGTTGCCGTGGTACCCGGCGAAGACGCCGGGGCCCCGGGCCAGCACCTCGCCGTCCTCCGCGATCCGCAGCTCGCAGCCGGGGATCGCCCGCCCGACCGTGCCGGGGCGCACGGCACCCGGATGGTTGACGGTGATCACGCCGGATGCCTCGGTCATGCCGTAGCCCTCGTAGAGGGCGATGCCGCAGGCGCGCAGGAAGTGCAGCGTCTGCGGCGCGATGGGCGCGGCCCCCGTGAGGGCCCAGCGCAGCCTGCCGCCGAAGAGCGCCCGCGCGGGGGCGAAGACGCGCTTCTCGGCCGCCTCCCAGGCGGCGCGCAGCGCCTCGTCCGGCTCCTCGCCCCGCTCGCGCAGCGCGGCCACCTCCAGGCCGACGCGGACGGCCGCCTCCAGGCGGGCCCGGCCCTCGGGGCCGTGCGCCTCGGCGAGGGAGACGGCACCGGCGTGGACCTTCTCGAAGAGCCGGGGCACGGAGGGCAGGTGGTGGGGCCGGACCTCGGCGAGTTCGGCGACGACGTTCTCGACCCGGCCGCCGAAGTAGCAGAGCGCGCCGCCCCGGCGGAACGTGGTCAGCTGGATGAGCTGGCCGAGGATGTGGGCGAGCGGCAGATAGAGGTAGGTGGTCTCGCCGGGGCCGCCGCCGGTGAGGTCGGCGGTGGCGTCCTGGTTGGAGACGAGGTTGGCGTGGGTGAGGCGGCAGCCCTTGGGGAGGCCGGTGGTGCCGGAGGTGTAGACGATGGTGCACAGGTCGTCGCCCTTGCGCGCGGCGGCGCGCGCGAGGAGCTCGTCCAGGGGTGCGGCGGCGGGCAGCGCGCCGATGGCGTAGGTACCGGAAGTGGGTTCGGCGTCCATCAGCACCAGGTGGCGCAGCTCGGGCAGTCCGCCGCGGACGGCCGTCACGCGGGCCGCCTGGGCGGCGTTCTCGCAGATCACGACGGAGGCGCCGGAGTCGCCCAGCACCCAGGCCAGCTCCTCCTGCCCGGCCGTGGGGTAGACGGGCACGACGACCGCGCCGGCGGCCAGCGCGGCGAACTGGGCGTGGGTCCACTCCGGGCGGGTCTCCGCCAGGATCGCCACCCGGTCGTCCGGGCGCACGCCGAGCCCGATCAGGCCCCGGCCGAGGGTGCGCACGGTGTCGCGCAGCCGGACGTAGTCCGTCTCCGCCCAGCCGTCGCCGTGGCGGAAGCGCAGGGCGGGCAGGCCCCCGTAGCGCTCCGCCGCCCATTCGGTGAACTCGGCGAAAGTGTCGGGGCGTTGCTGCGGCATGGGGCCTCCCGGACGAACTGGTGAACGGACGGAATCCTGCGTAACGATGTACCCATCCGGTACGGTCCACCCCACCCGCCCCCACGGGGATGACCGGAATCGTCAGCCCCGCTGACCCGGGCGTTCAACAGGGTTACCGTGCGATGCATGAGCAGCCGGACGATCACCGTGCACCAGGTGCGGGCCGCGCTCGGCGGGGCGCGGCGGCAGGGTCTCGACAGCGTGCCGCTGCTCCAACGGGCCGGGATTCCGCCGCTGTTGCTGGGCGACGAGCGGGCGCGGGTGACCGCCGAGCAGTTCGCGCTGCTGGTCCGCGCGGTGCAGCGGGCCACGGAGGACGAGTTCATGGGGCTGGGCTCGGTGCCCAGCAGACCGGGGACGTTCGCCATGATGTGCTACGCCAGCATCGGCTGCCGCGACCTGGGCACGGCGCTGGAGCGGGCCGTGCGGTTCTACGGGCTCTTCCCCGGCGGTCCGGACCTCGCGCTCGAACGGAACGGCGAGGACGCGGAGTTCGCCGTCCGCAACGATCTGCGCGACCACGCCGAGGGGCGGTTCCTGGCCGAATGCGTGCTGGTGATCTGGCACCGGCTGGCGAGCTGGCTGATCGGCCGGCGGATCCCGCTGCGCCGGGTCCGCTTCGACTGCCCGCCACCGCCCCACGCGGGCGAGTACGGGCCGCTGTTCGACTGCCCGGTGGAGTTCGGGCCGGGGCGGACGTTCAGGGCGGGCGCCCTGTTCGACGCCCAGTGGCTGGCGGCGGCGCCGATGCGGGACGAGCCGGCGCTGGAGGAGCTGCTGCGGCGGGCGCCCGCCATGCTCATCGGCCGCCACGAGTACGGCACGACGGTGGCCGAGCAGGTGCGGCGGACGTTCACGCGCGCCCTGCGCGAGGGCCGCCCGGCCCGGCTGCCGGAGCTCGACCGGCTGGCGGCCCGGCTGGCGGTGAGCCCGGCGACGCTGCGGCGCCGGCTGCGGGAGGAGGGCACCTCGTACCGGCGGCTGAAGGACCAGGTGCGGCGGGAGGCGGCGCTGGCCGGGCTGGCGGGCGGCCGGGAGCCGATCGTGGAGCTGGCGGCGCGGCTGGGGTTCTCGGAGGACGCCGCCTTCCACCGGGCTTTCCGCCGCTGGACGGGGACGACGCCGGGGGCGTACCGGCGCGGCCAGGAAAGCTGAGCGTTCCGGTCAGCGCCGCCCTACCGGCGGGTCACTACGGTCACCAACCAGCCGATTTCACACGGTAGTCGCTCCAACAGTGGGGAGAGCCGCATGCATCTGCGCAGAACGGCCCTCGCGGCGGTGGCCGCGCTGGTCGTCACGTTCGGCCTGTCGGGCGCCGCCTCGGCGGCCGGCGGTACGGACACGGGGTCGCCGGGCGACATCGTCAGCGCCGCCCCGACCTCCTTCCACCCGCTCCCGGGCCAGCCCACGAACACCCGCGCCTGGCACATCACCTACCGCTCGACCACAGCCAAGGGCGCCCCGAACGTCGTCTCCGGCACCGTGATCGTCCCCCGGGACGGGCGCACCGGCCCGCGCCCGCTGATCACCTACGCCGTGGGCACCGTGGGCATCGCCGATCAGTGCGCGCCCTCGGCGGGCTTCCCGCGCGGCACCACGCTGGAGGCCAACCTCATCCAGTTGCTCACCGCGCGCGGCTGGGCCGTCGCCGTCACCGACTACGAGGGCCTGGGCACCCCCGGCGACCACACCTACACCGTCGGGCGCGCCGAGGGCCACGCCGTCCTCGACGCGGCGCGCGCCGCGCTGCGGCTGCCGCAGGCGGGGCTGGGCCCGGACACGCCCGTCGGCATCATGGGCTACTCCCAGGGCGGCCAGGCCAGTAGCTGGGCGGCGGAGCTCCACGACTCGTACGCGCCCGAACTCGACGTCCGCGGCACGGCGACGGGCGGCGTGCCCGCCGATCTGCTGAAGACCGCCGACTTCAACAACGGCAACGTCGGGGCCGGGCTGATCCTGATGTCCGCCGTCGGCCAGAACGCGGCCTTCCCCGAGCTTGGGCTCGACGGATACCTCAATGAGAGGGGGCGTTCGTACGTCGACTTCCTGAAGAAGCACTGCGTGGTGATCGACGTCGCGGCGGGGCTCTTCAAGCGGATCGGGGACGTGACGGTCAGGAACCCGCTGTACGAGGCGGACTGGCAGCGGGTGCTGCGGGCGTCGAGGCTGGGCACGCACGCGCCGGATCACCCCGTGTACCTCTATCACGGGGTGATCGACGAGCTGATCCCGTACGAGGTGGGGCGGGGGTTGCGGGCGGACTGGTGCGCCCGGGGCGCGGACGTGCAGTGGAAATCGCTGCCGTTGGCCGAGCACGTGGCAGGTGTGATCGCGGAGTCGATCCCGGCCGCGAACTGGCTGGCCGACCGTTTCGCGGGGCGGCCGGCGCGGGGTAACTGCTAGGGGGGTGTGCCCCGGTCCCGCCCCTTCCCGTTTCCGAGGGGGCTCCGCCCCCTCGCACCCCCGCCGCACGGGCCGATCCCAGCCCGTCCGGCGTTTGAGGACCGGGGGTCCGGGGGCGGAGCCCCTGGAAGAAACGGGAAGGGGCGGGCCGGGGGCGGATTCACTGCTCGTACAGTCCCGCGATCTCCGCCGCGAAGTCCCGCGCGATGACCTCCCGCTTGAGCTTGAGCGAAGGCGTCAAGTGCCCCGAGTCCACGGAAAATTCGACCGGCAGCACCGCGAACCGCCGAATCGACTCCGCCCGCGACACATACCCGTTCGCCTCCTCCACCGCCGCCCCCAGCTCCCTCCGCAGCGCCTCGTCGTGGACGAGCTCGTGCACCGGTACGTCGTCCAGGCCCCGCATGCGGGCCCAGTGGTCGAGGCCGTCCGCGTCGAGGGTGAGCAGCGCCGTGACGTACGGCCGGTCGTCGCCGATGACGACGCACTGGTCGACGAGGGGATGGGCCCGGACGCGGTCCTCCATGGGGGCCGGGGCGACGTTCTTGCCGCCGGACGTGACGATGATTTCCTTCTTCCGGCCGGTGATCGTGAGGTAGCCCTCGGCGTCCAGCGCGCCGAGGTCGCCGGTGGCGAACCATTCGTCCGCCCCGGACGCCGGGACCGCCTCCGCCTTCTCCGCGTCCCAGTAGCCGGCGAAGACGTGGGGGCCGCGCAGCAGGATCTCGCCGTCGGCGGCTATGCGGACGCCGCCGCCGGGCAGCGGCCAGCCGACGGTGCCGGGGCGGGGGAGCAGGGGTGGGGTGAGGGTGGCGGCGGCGGTGGTCTCGGTGAGGCCGTAGCCCTCGAAGACCCCGATGCCGGCGCCGGCGTAGAAGGCGGTGAGCCGTGTGCCCAGCGGTGAGCCGCCGCTGATGACGTGGCGGACGCGGCCGCCGAGCGCGGCCCGGATCCGGCGGTAGACGAGCGGGTTGTAGAAGGCGTGGGCGGCGCGCAGCCGCAGCGTCGGGCCGGGCCCGGTGCGGGACAGGCCGGCGGCCGTGGCCTCGGCGTGTTCCCGGGCCACGGCGGCCGCCCGGTCGAAGGTCTCGGCGCGGCCGAGCCGTTCCGCCGTCGCCCGGCCGGTGTTGTAGATCTTCTCCAGGACGTAGGGGATGGCGAGGAGGAACGTCGGCCGGAACCCGGCGAGTTCGGCGCGGAGTTCGTCGCCGCTGAGGGAGTCGGTGTGGCCCAGGCGCACCCGGGCGCGGACGCAGCCGACGGCGAGCATGCGGCCGAGGACGTGCGCGAGCGGCAGGAAGAGCAAGGTGGAGGCGGGCGCCTTGCTGACGGCGGTGAAGACGGGGTGCAGCAGCGCGATCGCGTTGTCGACCTCGGCGAAGAAGTTGGCGTGGGTGAGGACGCAGCCCTTGGGGCGGCCGGTGGTGCCGGAGGTGTAGACGAGGGTGGCGATGTCCTCGGGGGTGCGGGCGGCCCGGCGTTCGGTGATCACCCGGTCGGGCAGTGCCCGTCCGGCGGCGACGAAGCGTGCCACGGCTCCGGTGTCGAGCTGCCAGACGTGGGCGAGGGCGGGTAAGTCGGGGCGGGCGGCGGCGACGAGCTTCAGCTGCTCGGGCGTCTCGACGACGCACGCGGCGGCGCCGGAGTCCGCCAGGATCCAGCGGACCTGGTGGCCGGAGGAGGTGGGGTAGATGGGCACGGTGACCAGGCCGGCGGCCCAGGCGGCGAAGTCCAGCAGCGTCCACTCGTAGCGGGTGCGGGCCATGATGGCGAGCCGGTCGCCGGGCCGCAGCCCGTGGGCGACGAGACCCTTGGCGACGCCGCGCACCTCGGCGGCGAAGCGGGCGGCGGTGATGTCGCGCCAGACGGGCCGGCCGGGGCGGCCGGCGGTGCCGGGTTCCTTGCGGCTGAGGGCGACGGCCTGGGGGTCCTCGGCCGCGTTGTCGAAGGGCAGGTCGCCGAGCGTGCCGTGGTGGACGCGCGGGGCGAGCGCGGGGACGGCCGCCTCGCGGACGGTCCCGGCGACGGTGGTCGTACGGGGCGGGACGAGCGGCGGGGGCGCGGCGGCGCCGGGCGTTGCGGACACGTGCGGCTCCTGTTCGGTACGGCAGGCGAACGACAGGCGAAACCGGCAGGCGACATTACTCGGCAGTAGATGCCTGGCCGTAAAGGTACGCCTGCGCGCCCGCGCCGACCACCCCCTCTCCCCGGGCCTTCCGGGTCCGGGGAGAGGGGGACGGCTCAGGGCCGGGCGGCGTGTGTCCAGCGCCGGCCGCCCCTGAGGTTCTCCAGCCCCACCCACGCCACGTTCATCAACGTCGCCGCGGTCTCCTTCGCCGAGGGGACGGCGCCCGTGCGGGTGTTGGCCCACCCGGCGAGCGACTCGGCGGCGCCCACCAGCGCGTGCGCCAGCCCGGAGGCCTCGTGTCCCGCCAGGGCGGCGCTCCCGTCCCCGCCCGCGCCCTCGGCGGCGGTGGCGGCGATGAGCCGGGTGACGAGGCCGACCATCTCCTGCCGCAGTTCGTCCGCCACGGGCGCGGCCGGCTCCCCGTTCGTCCGGGCCTGGCAGCTGAGCACCGCCCAGCCGTCGGGATGTTCGGCGGTGTGGGTGAAGAAGGCGCGCAGGCCGTGCCACAGCCGGTCGTCGGCGGAGGCGTCGGGCTCGATCGCGGCCCGTACCGAGGCCTTCAGGGCGTCGGCCTCGCGGCGGACGCAGGCGCCGAAGAGGTCTTCCTTCGAGTTCAGATACAGATAGACCAGCGGCTTGGAGGCCCCGGCCAGTTCGGCTATCTCGTCCATGGACGCGGCGCGGTAGCCGCGCCGGGCGAAGACCTCCACCGCGGCGTCGAGCATCTGCCGCTCGCGCACCTCCCGTGGCATCCGCCGGATCTTCCCGGTGCCGCGCTTGCGCCTTGGGGCCGGCTCCTGCGGTGGCGGCGCTCCGCCCCCGGACCCGGTGGCGCCGTCCCGGGTGGTGTTCTCCGCGGCCCTCGGGGCCCTTGCGACCTGTGCGTCACTCACAACCGTCACGACAAAAAATCCCTCCCCCCCGTCACACTACCGGCAGGTAATATCACGGGGAGGAGGGACGTCAAGGGCCGGGAACGAGCCTCCGGGGGGCCGTCCGGCCCTTTCTTACCGGTCCGTCAGGCAGCGGCGGGCCAGTCCGTCAGGCGGCGGCCGGCGCGGTCCGCGCCCCGGCGACGGGCTCGTCCTCCAGGTGGGAGCCGTCGGCCGTGTCGTAGGCGGCGCGGTCCAGGATCTTCTCCCGGGAGGCCACGATGATCGGGATGACCGACTGCCCGGCCACGTTTGTGGCAGTGCGCATCATGTCCACGATCGGGTCGATCGCCAGGAGCAGGCCCACGCCCGCCATCGGCAGGCCCAGCGTCGAGAGCGTCAGCGTGAGCATCACGGTGGCGCCGGTGAGGCCGGCGGTGGCGGCCGAGCCGATGACGGAGACGAAGGCGATCAGGATGTAGTCCTTGACCTCCAGCGGCACGTCGAAGACCTGGGCGACGAAGATCGCGGCGATGGCCGGGTAGATCGAGGCGCAGCCGTCCATCTTGGTCGTCGAGCCGAAGGGCACCGCGAAGGACGCGTACTCCTTGGGGACGCCGAGCCGCTCGGTGACCTTCTGGGTGAGCGGCATGGTGCCGACGGAGGAGCGGGAGACGAAGGCCAGCTGGATGGCGGGCCAGGCGCCCTTGAAGAAGCGCAGCGGGTTGACCTTGGCGACGGTCGCGAGCAGCAGCGGGTAGACGCCGAACAGCACGATGGCGCAGCCGACGTAGATGTCGGCGGTGAACGTCGCGTACTTGCTGAGCAGGCCCCAGCCGTAGGTGGAGATGGCGGTGCCGACGAGGCCGACCGTGCCCAGCGGGGCGAGCCTGATGACCCACCACAGGGCCTTCTGCAGCAGCTCCAGCACGGAGTGGCTGAAGGTGAGGACGGGCTGGGCCTTCTCGCCGGTCTTCAGGATCGCGATGCCGACGACCACGGCCATGAAGACGATCTGGAGGACCTTCAGCTGGGTGAAGGGCGTGACTATGTCGGTGGGGATGATGCCGGTGAGGAAGTCGAGCCAGGAGCCGTGCTTCTTGGGCTCGGCGCCGTCGGCGGCGGTGAGGCCGGTGCCCGCGCCCGGGTCGGTGAGCAGGCCGATCGCCAGGCCGATGACGACCGCGATCAGCGACGTGATCATGAACCACATCAGGGTGCGGGTGGCCAGCCGGGCGGCGTTGGAGACGTTCCGCAGATTGGTGATCGAGACCAGGATCGCGAAGAACACCAGCGGCGCGATGACCAGCATCAGCAGCTGGACGAAGATGTCACCGATCCTGCTCAGCGTGCTGCCGAGCCAGCCGATGTCACCGCTCTTGGCGGCCCAGCCGAGCAGGGCGCCCAGGGTGAGGCCGAGCAGGATCTGGGCCCAGAAGGGCACGCTGAGTATGCGGGATATGCGCCCGCGCGAGGCGGCCGCCGTGGGGGACGGTGACGTCGACATGCGGATTACCGTAACACTCATGCTTTGAGCAACCCAAAGAACTTCTTTGAGGCGCACGCCCATCAGAACGCGCCGGAAGGTGCCGGAACGCGCCTGCGCCCCGCCCCGGAACGGGAGTTCCGGGGCGGGGCGCAGGTTGGCGTATGTCGTATATGTGAGGAGTGTTACTGAGCCGCGTCCTCCTGGCCCGCGTTCTCGGCCATCCTGGCCTTCGCGCGGTCCACCCGCTCCACGATCTGCTCGGACATGGCGTCCCGCTGCTTGCGCAGCAGGACCCAGCTCAGCGGCGCGGAGAGGATCAGGGCCAGCAGGATCATCCAGACGAGGTTGGAGTTGCCGACCCCGAGCGGGATGACGTGGACGTAGCACAGCATCCAGACCACGGCGAAGCAGCCGACCAGCAGGCCGAGCCGCAGGGCGGTGTAGCGGAGCGACGCGAACTTCTGGCTACTCACGGACGGGACCTTCTTCTCGACGACAACCGAAACGTGCAATTCCAGTAGTACAGCACGCCCGGAAGTGGATCTCAGACCCGCATCGGCTGCGGCGACTCCCGCAGCGAGGCGTCCGGACCCGGGTACTCACGGATGGTCTCGTAGCGGGTGTTGCGCTCCACCGGGCGGAAGCCGGCGTCGCGGATCAGCTCCAGCAGATCGTCACGGGTGAGCTTGTTCGGCGTGCCGTAGTTGTCGGCGTCGTGAGTGATCTTGTACTCGACGACCGAGCCGTCCATGTCGTCCGCGCCGTGCTGGAGGGCGAGCTGGGCGGTCTGCACGCCGTGCATCACCCAGAACACCTTGACGTGCGGGACGTTGTCGAACAGCAGCCGGGAGACGGCGAAGGTCTTCAGCGCCTCGGCGCCCGTCGCCATCGTCGTCCGCGCCTGGAGCCGGTTGCGGACCTTGCCGTCCTTCATGTCCACGAAGTCGTGCTGGTAGCGCAGCGGGATGAAGACGTGGAAGCCACCGGTCTCGTCCTGCAGCTCACGCAGGCGCAGCACGTGGTCCACGCGGTGGCGCGGCTCCTCGATGTGCCCGTAGAGCATGGTGCAGGGGCCCTTGAGGCCCTTGGAGTGGGCGAGGCGGTGGATGCGCGACCAGTCCTCCCAGTGGGTGTCGTGGTCGACGATGTGCTGCCGCACCTCCCAGTCGAAGATCTCCGCGCCGCCGCCGGTCAGCGATTCCAGACCGGCGTCGATCAGCTCGTCGAGGATCTCCTCGGCGGGCATCCCGGAGATCTTCTCGAAGTGCTGGATCTCGGTGGCGGTGAACGCCTTCAGGGAGACGTTCGGCAGCGCCTCCTTGAGCGCGCGCAGGGAGCGCGGGTAGTAGCGCCACGGCAGCGTGGGGTGGAGGCCGTTGACGATGTGCAGCTCGGTGAGATTCTCGCTCTCCATGGCCTTGGCCAGGCGGACGGCTTCCTCGATGCGCATCGTGTACGCGTCCTTCTCGCCCGGCTTGCGCTGGAACGAGCAGTACGCGCACGACGCCGTGCACACATTGGTCATGTTGAGGTGGCGGTTGACGTTGAAGTGGACGACGTCGCCGTTCTTCTGCGTCCGGACGTGGTGCGCCAGACCGCCCAGCCAGGCCAGGTCGTCGGACTCGTAGAGGGCGATGCCGTCCTCGCGGGTGAGCCGCTCGCCCGCGTAGACCTTCTCCTCGAGCTCACGCTTGAGTCCAGCGTCCATGCGTCCGCCCTCTCCGATACATCCGATTTCGAGACCCCGTCGAGCCTACTCCCCCGGCCTCACACGTCCTCGGGCAGCTCGCCCACGCGGTTCTCCCACTTGGTGGAGAGCACGATCGTGGTGCGGGTGCGGCTGACGCCCTTGGTGCCGGAGAGCCGGCGGATGGTGCGCTCCAGCCCGTCCACGTCGCCGACCCGGACCTTGAGCATGTACGAGTCGTCGCCGGCGATGAACCAGCAGTCCTCGATCTCCTCCAGGTCGCGCAGCCGGCGCGCCACGTCCTCGTGGTCGGCGGCGTCCGAGAGCTGGATGCCGATCAGGGCGGTGACGCCCAGGCCCAGCGAGGCCGCGTTCACGGTCGCGCGGTAGCCCGTGATGACGCCCGCCGCCTCCAGCCGGTTGATCCGGTCCGTGACGCTCGGCCCCGACAGGCCGACCAGCCTGCCGAGCTCCGCGTACGACGCCCGGCCGTTCTCCCGCAGCGCCTGGATGAGCTGCCTGTCCACCGCGTCCATAGCCTGGCACCTTTCAATAATCAGCGAACTCGCCGGTTTCAGTGTAGAATCTAAGGCGTACGGGGTTCCAGACCCCGAAAATCTTTCACCAGATCAGCGAATCATCGACGATCCTTCGATCTCAGGAGTGAAGACCTCGTGTACTCGATCGAGATGGCCTACGCCCGCATGCGCGAGCTCCAGGACCTGGCCAACCGCTCGCGTGCCCACCAGTCCGCCCCGGCCCCGCGCCTCGCGGCGAAGATCCGCCTGCCGCGCGCCAAGAAGCGCTAGCCCTCCCCACGAGCGCTCGCCCCACCGAGCTCTCCTTCCCAGCGGCGGTACAGCCGGTGCGGCACCTCCGCCGCGTCCAGCGCCCGCCCGGCGACGAAGTCCACCAGATCCTGGATGTGCGTCGCCCCCGCGTAGAACGCCGGCGAGGCGGGCAGCACCACGGCTCCCGCGTCGTCGAGCGCCACGAGCTGCCGGAGCGTCTGCCCGCTGAGCGGGGTCTCGCGCACCGCGACGATCAACGGCCGACGCTCCTTCAGCGTCACGCTCGCCACGCGCTGGAGCAGATCCTTCGAAAGCCCGAGCGCCACTCCCGCCACACAGGCGGTGCTCGCCGGAACGATCAGCATCCCCTTCGCGGGGTACGAGCCGGAGGACGGCCCGGCGGCGAGATCCCCGGCCGCCCAGTGGCGGACATCGGCCAGGGCCGCCTCGTCGACGGCGAAGTGCTCCTTGCCGTCCGCGCCCAGCGCGAGCCAGCTCGCGAGGTCCCGCTGCCAGTGCCCGTCCCGGAAGCGGATCCCGGTCTCGTCCAGCAGCGTCAGCCGGGCGGCCCGGCTGACCACCAGGTCCACGGCCTCACCGGCGGCCAGCAGGCCGCGCACCACGGCGGCGGCGTAAGGCGTCCCGGACGCGCCGGAGACCCCGACCACCCAGGGCCGGCGTCGCGTCGTGTGTTCGTACGGCTCCACGGGATCGAGCCTATCCGGACACCGCGGGCGGTCCGTCCGCCGTCCCGGACGGGGCCGGTCCGCCGCGCGTCTTGACGGCGTCTTGGCGGAATAGTCCTTTGACATGCCTATTCGTCCTCGACTTAAGTGACCTTCATATAAACGGAACGGTCCAGGGGGAACGTCATTCACACCACGCGCAAGGGTCTGGCCGCCGCCGGCTGCGTCGCTCTCGTCGCCGCCGCGTCCGTCGCCTGCGATCCCACCGAGAAGCTGAGCCCCGAGGCGAAGGTCGAGCGGGCCTTCGACAAGCTGAGCGGCCAGAAGGCCGTCTCCGCCGACTTCGGCTTCGACGCCGGCGCCGACAAGCTCTACGAGGCGCTGAAGGGCGAGGACGACTTCCAGCGCTCCGACGCCGACATGCTGGCGAGCCTGCGGCTCTCCTTCGCGCTCAGCAATGACAAGCCGCTCAAGGACGTCAAGGACGGCGACAAGAACGGCGCAGTGACGTTCAAGCTGGCCAAGAAGGACGCCGACAAGCCGCTCGTCGAGCTCCGCGGCGTGGCGCAGAAGATGTACGTGCGCGGCGACCTCAAGGCCATCGCCGAGCTCGGCGGGAAGAGCGAGAAGAGCAAGAGCGCCAAGGGCGCCAAGGGCAAGCAGGCCCTCGACGAGCTGCTGAAGAAGGCCGACCAGCTCCCGCCGTCCCTGGACGCCGTCAAGGGCGCCATCAAGGGCGACTGGGTCACCCTGGACACCAAGTCCTTCGAGGAGTTCGGCAAGTCCTTCGGCAAGGACAAGGGCACCTCGGGGAAGGCGAACGGCTCGCTGAGCGACTCGCTCGACCCGAAGACCCAGAAGCAGGCCCTGGAGGCCATGCGCAAGGCCCTCATGGACAACGCCAAGTTCGCCGACGCGGGCTCCAAGGACGGCGCCGACCACGTCAAGGTCACCGCCAACGCGAAGACGGTCGGCAAGCAGGTCGTCGAGAGCCTCAAGCCGCTCAAGGACAAGCTCGGCGACAAGCGCTTCGACAAGTTCTCCAAGTGGGAGGACGCCCCGGACAAGGACGTCACCGTCGACGTGGCCGTCAAGGACGGCATGCTCTCCGCCCTGTCCTTCGACGCCGCCAAGCTCGACAAGGAGGCCAAGGGCGAGCTGCCGGTGACCATCGGCTTCAAGGGCGGCTCCGAGAAGATCGAGGCCCCCGCCGGCGCCAAGGAGCTCAAGCCGCAGGACCTGATGGGCGCGGCCATGTTCGCCTTCATGGGCGGCGGCGGTCAGGGCGGCGCGAAGAGCCCGTTCGGCAGCGACGCGAACAGCCCCTTCGGCGGCCCCCTCGGGGGCGGCGCGCAGGACCCGTTCAGCAAGTCCGTCTGACGGCCCGTACACACGACGAAAGGGCGGCCCACCTTCCGGTGGGCCGCCCTTTCGCGTGTCTCCGGCGCGTCAGACCGTCAGGCCGCGCACCAGCAGGTCCAGCAGGGCGCACAGGAAGAGCGCGATGCCGATGAAGCCGTTCACGGTGAAGAACGCCCGGTTCAGCCGGGACAGGTCGTGCGGCTTGACGATCGTGTGCTCGTAGAGGAACGCCGCGGCGACGACGACCAGGCCCGTCCAGAAGAACACGCCCGCGTGCGTCGCCAGCGCGTACCAGACCAGCAGCGCCGTGGTGATGACGTGACAGACGCGGGCGCCGTACAGGGCGGCCGGGATGCCGAAGCGGGCCGGGGTGGACTTCACGCCGTGGGCGCGGTCGGCGGCCACGTCCTGGCAGGCGAAGATCAGGTCGAAGCCGCCGATCCACACGCCGACCGCCAGGCCCAGGATCACCGCGTCCCAGGACCACTCCCCCGTCACCGCCAGCCACGCGCCCACCGGGCCCATGGCCTGGGCGAGCCCCAGGATCGCGTGGGGGAAGTTGGTGAAGCGCTTGCCGTACGGGTAGACCACCATCGGGATCACGGCGATCGGCGCGAGCGCCAGGCACAAAGGATTCAGCAGCGCGGCGGCGCCGAGGAAGACGACCACGGCCACCCCCGCCCCGGTCCACGCCGAGCGCACCGACACCGCGCCCGTGACCAGCTCCCGGTTCGCCGTGCGCGGGTTACGGGCGTCGATCTCACGGTCGATGATGCGGTTGCAGGCCATCGCGAAGGTGCGCAGGCCCACCATGGCGATGGTGACGAGCAGCAGCCGCGCCCAGTGGATGTTCCCATCGAGCTGGAACATCGCGGTCAGGGCGGCGATGTAGGCGAAGGGCAGCGCGAAGACCGAGTGCTCGATCATGACGAGGCGCAGGAAGGCCTTCGTCCGGCCCGGCTGCGCGACGGCGGCCGTGGTCATCACAGGCCGTACTCCTTCCACCGGCGGTCGACCTTCGTCGCCGTCTCCGGGTCCGACTCGACCATGTTCGGCCAGCCGCCGTCGCGCGTGTAGCCCTCCTCGGGCCACTTCGCGGTCGCGTCGATGCCCGCCTTGCCGCCCCAGAACTGCTGGTAGGAGGCGTGGTCCAGATGGTCCACGGGGCCTTCGACGACGGTCAGGTCGCGGGCGTAGTCCGTGTTGCCCAGCGCGCGCCAGGCCACTTCGTGGAGGTCGTGGACGTCGCAGTCGGAGTCCACCACGATGATCAGCTTGGTCAGCGACATCATGTGCGCGCCCCAGACGGCGTGCATGACCTTCTGGGCGTGCTTGGGGTACTTCTTGTCGATCGAGACGATCGCGCAGTTGTGGAAGCCGCCGGCCTCCGGCAGGTGGTAGTCCACGATGTCCGGGACGATCACCTTCAGCAGCGGCAGGAAGAACCGCTCCGTGGCGCGGCCCAGCGGGCCGTCCTCGGTCGGCGGGCGGCCGACGACGATCGACTGCAGCAGCGGGCGCCGCCGCATCGTGACGCAGTCGATGGTGAGCGCCGGGAAGTCCTCCTGCGGCGTGTAGAAGCCCGTGTGGTCGCCGAACGGGCCTTCTGGCAGCATCTTCCCCGGTTCCAGCCAGCCCTCGATGACGACTTCCGCGTTCGCGGGGACCTGGAGCGGGACGGTCTTGCAGTCGACCATCTCGATCCGCTTGCCCTGGATGAAGCCCGCGAAGAGGTACTCGTCGATGTCGCCGGGCAGCGGCGCGGTGGAGGCGTACGTGACGGCCGGCGGGCAGCCGAAGGCGATGGCGACCGGCAGCCGCTCCCCGCGCTTGGCGGCCACCTGGTAGTGGTTGCGGCTGTCCTTGTGGATCTGCCAGTGCATGCCGATGGTGCGCTTGTCGTGGCGCTGGAGGCGGTAGAGGCCGAGGTTGCGGACGCCGGTCTCGGGGTGCTTGGTGTGGGTGAGACCGAGGTTGAAGAAGGAGCCGCCGTCCTCGGGCCAGGTGAAGAGCGCCGGGAGCTGCTCGAGGTCCACGTCGTCGCCGGTGAGGACGACCTCCTGGACGGGCGCGTCCTTGACCTTCCGCGGCGGCACGTGCGCCATCGCGCCGAGCTTGCCGAAGGCCTCGCGCATGCCGACGAACCCTTGCGGGAGCTCCGGCTTGAGCAGCCCGCCGATCTTCTCGCTGATCTCGTCGTAGGACGTCAGGCCGAGCGCCTTGAGCATCCGGCGGTCGGTGCCGAAGACGTTCATGGCGAGCGGCATGGCCGCGCCCTTGACGTTCTCGAAGAGCAGCGCGGGCCCGCCCGCTTTGTTCACTCTGTCGACGATCTCCCCGATCTCCAGGTACGGGTCGACTTCGGCCTTGATGCGCTTGAGATCGCCATCGCGCTCCAGTGCCCGGAGGAACGAGCGAAGATCGTCGTAAGCCATACGTTCCAGTATCGAGCACGCACTACCCTGGAGCGGTCACGGGGGCCGCGAAGCGGCTCCGGGCACCGCACTCCGGGGGCCGCCGCCATGCTCAGGTATCTGCCGTTCCTGCTGGTCCTGGCGCTGTGGATCTACGCCTTCATCGACTGCCTCAACACCCCCGAGAACGAGGTGCGCGGCCTGCCGAAGCTGGCGTGGGTGTTCGTCATCCTGCTCTTCGGCGAGGTCCTGGTGGGCCCGGTGGCCTGGCTGGTCGCGGGGCGCCCCCGCGCCCGTACCCGCCCGGCGCCGCGGCGGTGGGTGGCGCCGGACGACAACCCGGAGTTCCTCCGCTCGCTCCGGCCGGACGAGGACGGCCCCAAGGGCTGAGGACGGCTCCGAGGGCTGTGGACGGCCCCAAGGGCTAGCGTCCCTTCCCGTACTCCTCGCGCAGCTCCCGCCAGCGCTCCAGGGTCCACGCGGACCAGTCCGCGGGCTGCCCGGCGAGGGCCTGCAGCAGGTACTCGAAGTGGTGGTGCCAGCCGGCCAGGCAGTCCAGGCGTACGTCCTCCGGCCCGGCCAGCTCGTTGGTGAAGTGCAGCAGCGTCCCGCCGACGCCCAGCGGCCCGGGCTCCAGCTCGAAGCGGACCCGCCCGTGGACGTCCACGGTGTACTCCACCACCCTCTTGGGCTCCCAGGCCGTCACCCGCCCCGGGGCGACCGTGGCATGGCCCCGGGCGTCCTTGTTCTGCCACCGCAGCGTGATCGCCCCGCCCTCCCGCTGCTCGAACGGATCGGCGACGGCCAGCCAGGTGGGCAGCCCGTCGGGCGTGGCGATGGCGTCCCACACCTCGTCGACGGGGTACGGGATCGACAGCTCGTAGCGCAGGGCGTGGACGTCGCCCTGGGACTCGGACGCGCCGTAGGGGGAGGGGATCTCCATGGGTCCACGTCTAGCACGACGGCCCGCCTCCCGCGCGCTGGAAGCGGCGGGAGGCGGGCCGTCGCACGGCACGGTGAGACGCGTCAGACGCCCGCGTACGAGTGCTTGCCGCTCAGCAGGATGTTCACGCCGTAGTAGTTGAAGAGGTAGCAGGCGAAGGCCAGCAGGGCCAGGTAGGCGGCCTTGCGGCCCTTCCAGCCGGCGGTGGCGCGGGCGTGGAGGTAGCAGGCGTAGGCGACCCAGGTGATGAAGGACCAGACCTCCTTGGGGTCCCAGCCCCAGTAGCGGCCCCAGGCGGCCTCGGCCCAGATCGCGCCCGCGATGATCGTGAACGTCCACAGCGGGAAGACGGTCGCGTTGATGCGGTAGGCGAACTTGTCGAGCGTGGCGGCCGAGGGCAGGCGGGAGAGGACGTTGCCCCAGGCGCCGTCCGCGTCCTTGCCCGCCGCGAGCTTGGCCTCGTAGGAGTCGCGGAAGAGGTAGAAGAGCGTGGAGCACGCGCCCACCCACAGCGCCGCGCCGGAGATGATGGCGCAGGAGACGTGGATCCACAGCCAGTAGGAGTGGAGCGCGGGCACGAGCTGGTCGCTGCTGGTGTAGAGGACCGAGACGGCCAGGCCTAGGTCGAGCAGGATCGACGTGGTCAGCGGCAGGCCCAGCCAGCGGACGTTCTTCTTCGCGGCGAGCAGGCCGAGGTAGACGGCCACGGCGGTCATGCCGAAGGTCGTGGAGAACTCGTACATGTTGCCCCACGGCGCCCGCTGCACGGACAGCGCGCGGGTGAGGACGCCGCCCGCGTGGAGCGCGAAGGCCAGCACGGTCAGCGAGACGGCGATGCGGCCGTACAGGTCGCCCTTCTCGCTGCCGCCGGCCGCGCCGGGGCCGTCGGGCACGTCACGGCTGCCGGGGGCGGCGCGGGTGACGACCTCGGGGCGCTCCAGGACGGCCGTGCCGCCGCCCTGCTTCTTGACCGTGACGGTCACGGACGACGAGCGGGCCGCCTCCGTGGTGAGCGCGGCGGCGGTGCGGGCGACGGTGCTGCGGCTGCCGAAGACCCACTCGGTGATGTGCGCGAGGAAGGCCAGGGTGTAGACGGCCATGGCCGAATAGATCAGCACATTGCTGATATTGGCCAGGTTCTCGTTGGTTGCGGCGGCGAGATTCACGCGCGCGCTCCTTCGGACGGTTCGGCGGGGTCGGAGGCGGCTTCGTCCGCTTCGACGGCTTCGACGGCCTCGGCCGTGGCGGTGCCGGTGGCGGTCGCCGCGGCGGGCGGGGCGTCGGGCTGGAGGGCGGCGGCGAGGGAGGCGAGCTCCTCGGGCAGCCGGGCGGACTCGCTGCGGGCGAGGCCGGCCAGCTCCACGACCGTACGGCCGTCGGCGCCGGCCGTGGCCCGCACCCAGACGCGGCGGCGCTGGATGAACAGCGAGCCGGCCAGGCCCAGCAGCGCGGCGACGGCACCGCTCAGGGCGAGCTCGTTGCCGGGCTTCTGGGAGACCTGGAAGGTGGCCCACTCCTTGATGGCGTCGAAGTGCAGCGAGCCGCCGTCGGGGAGCGTCATGGTGTCGCCGACCTTGAGCAGCTTGGCGAAGGGCGAGCCGTCCTTCTCCGTGAACTGCTTCATCTTGGTGACGTCGAGCTGGTAGACGTTCTGCGGCATGCCGGAGTCGGTGCCGAGGCTGCCGTGGTAGGCGGTGAGGACGAGGGCGGGGTTGTCCAGGGCCGGGAACTGGGACGCCATCATCCCGGTCTTCAGGTCCAGCGTCGGCACGAAGTTGCCCTTGAAGCCGATCTGGGTCTTCTCGCCGTCCTTGTCCCGGTAGTCGCCGACCTTGGCGACGGCGGTCTCGGTGACGTTGCTGTCCAGCGGCAGCGCGGACATCGGGCCCCGGAAGGCGATGTTCCCCCGGCCGTCCTTGACGGTCACCATCGGAGCGTAGCCGTGGCCGATGAGGTAGACCTTCGAGCCGCCCGTCTCCAGCGGCTCGTTCACCTTGATGGTGGCCTCGCGGGCCGGGCCGTCGGCGCCCTCGTAGTAGGTGATGTGGGCGGCGTAGTCGCGCGGGGTGCCCTTCTGGGGGCCGGTGCGCTCGTAGCTCCCGGAGAAGCTGTTCAGGTAGAAGCTGAACTTGTCGAGGTCGTCCGGGCGGAAGAGGGAGCCGGACTTGAAGTCGTCGTACTGGGTGAGGGTGTTCGAGAAGCCGTCGCCCTCGACGACGAGCTTGCCGCCCTCGGACTTCCACAGCTGGCCGGAGGCGAAGGCCACCAGCAGGGCGATCAGGGAGACGTGGAAGAGGAGGTTGCCGGCCTCGCGCAGATAGCCCTTCTCGGCGCCGACGGAGCCCTCGCTCCGCTCGACGCGGAAGCGGCGGCGCCGCAGGAGCTTCTCGGCCGCCGCGACGACCTGCTCGGGCTTCGCGTCCGTGTGCCAGGTGGCGTGGGCGGGCAGCCGGGTGAGGTTGCGGGGGGCGGCCGGCGGGCGGCCGCGCAGCTGGCCGACGAACTGCCAGGTGCGCGGGACGATGCAGCCGATCAGCGAGATGAACAGCAGGATGTAGATCGCGGAGAACCACACCGAGCTGTAGACGTGGAAGAGCCCGAGCTTGTCGTAGACGGACGCCAGGGTCTCGTGGTCGGCCTTCCACTGCTCGGCCTTGAGCGCGTCGACGCTGGTCTGCGGGACGAGCGAGCCGGGGATGGTGGCCAGGGAGAGCAGGAAGAGCAGGATCAGCGCGACCCGCATCGAGGTCAGCTGCCGCCAGACCCAGCGCACCCAGCCGGTGATCTCGCGGGCGGTCCAGGCGAGCGCGCCGAGAAGGCCGGCCTTGCGGACGCCGCCGAAGGAGCCGGGTACGGCCTGGCCGTCACCGGCCCGGTCCTCGGCGGGGGCCGTGGAGAGGTCCGATGCCGCCGCGTCGTCCGCCGCGGCGGTATCGGTCTCCGCGGTATCCGTTTCGGCGGTGTCGGTGGAGTCGTTGGTCTTGGCCATTGATCAGATCCCGGGGGTGTAGCGCGACGACCACGTCTGAAGGTCCTGGACCATGCTGTCCCACAATCCTGTGACCAGGAGCAGGCCGACGACGACGAGCATGCCGCCGCCGACGCGCATGACCCACGCGTAGTGCTTCTTGACCCAGCCGAAGGCGCCGAGCGCGCGCCGGAAGGCGATCGCGGCGAGGACGAACGGCAGGCCCAGGCCGGCGCAGTAGGCGACCATCAGCAGGGCGCCTCGGCCCGCGCTGGCCTCGTTGAAGGAAAGTGACTGCACGGCGGCGAGCGTCGGGCCGATGCACGGGGTCCAGCCCACGCCGAAGAGCACGCCGAGCAGGGGTGCCCCGGCCAGGCCCATCGTGGGCCGGCGGTGGAAGCGGAACTCGCGCTGGCCGAAGAGGTTGAACAACCCCATGAAGCCCAGGCCGAGCACGATCGTCAGGACGCCGAGCACCGTGGTGATCGTGCTCTTGTACTCCTGCAGCGTCTGCCCGAAGAAGCCGAACAGCGCGCCGCCGGAGACGAAGACCGCCGTGAAGCCCAGGACGAACAGCGAGGAGCCGGCGACCATCCGGCCGCGCTTGGTCTCTGCCAGGTCCGCGCCGCCGACGCCGGTGACGTACGACAGATAGCCGGGCACGAGCGGCAGGACGCAGGGGGAGAAGAAGGAGACGAGGCCGCCCAGCATGGCCACGGGCAGGGCCAGCAGCAGGGCGCCGGTCAGGACGGTCTGGTTGGTGTCGCTCGCCGCGGCGAGGGCGGTGATCGCGTGCGCGGCCGTGGGGGTCCCGGTGGTCACGGGGTCACTTCTCCGCGACCAGCGGGTCGAGGGTGTCGCGCAGCTCGTCCTCGCCCAGCGCCTTGATCGCGCGGGCGGCGATCTTCCCGTCCCGGTCGATGAAGACCGTGGAGGGGATCGACTGGGGGTTGAGGCTGCCCTTGGGGAAGCGCAGCAGGAGCTTGCCGGCGGAGTCGTAGAGGCTCGGGTAGGGAACCTTGAACTCCTTCTCGAAGGCGAGCGCGGGAGCCGGGTCGGGGTCGCGGGTGTCGAGGCCGACGAACTCCACGCCCTTGTCCTTGTAGGCGTTGGCGGCCTGCACCAGGTACTTGGCCTCGGCGCGGCACGGCGAGCACCAGGAGCCCCAGACGTTAAGGACGACGATCTTGCCCTTGTGGTCCTTGGCGACGTCGAGGTCCTTGCCGTCGAGCGTCTTGCCGGAGAGGTCCGGGGCGCTCTGCCGGCTCGCGCGGTCCTTGACCACGTCGACGCCGCCGGTGCCCTGGACGAACTGGGTCTGCCCCCCGCCGCCCGAGCTGCCGCCGGAGCCGCAGGCGCTGAGCGTCAGCGCCGCCGTGATGGCGACGACAGCGGCCGGCACGGGGAGACGACGGCGGGAAAGTGGGCGTCGAAAGGCGCGGCGGGCACTCATGTGAAAAGTTTCGCATGGGCGGTTTAGGGATCTTCCGCACCCCCCTCGGAGTCGTCGTGCCCCTTGTTGCCCGCGGGAGCCGTGGGAACGTCGCCGCCCTTGGGCCCGACGGGCACCTCTCCGGCCTTCGGCCCGACAGGCGCCTCGCCACGCGGTGCGGGGGTGTCGCCCCGGTTCCACGGCCTGCTCGTGCTGCCGCCGCCCGCCCTGGAGTGCCACTTCTCGCCCACGTCGAGCCGGCGCAGTTGCGCGAGGACCGCCGGGCTCTGCACGTCGAGCCAGTCGACGAACTGCCGGAAGGACACGAGCCGGACGTCCTTGCGCTTGTCGTCGGCCATGTATTTGAACGCCTCCTCGACGGCGTCCATGTAGATCCCGCCGTTCCACTCCTCGAAGTGGTTGCCCACGAAGAACGGCGCCCGGTTCGTCTCGTACGCCCGGTCGAAACCGGCGATGTACGACTCGATGGCCTGCCGGCGCCAGCCCGCGTAGTGGGCGGGCACGCCGCGCGTCGTGTTCTTCGACTGGTTGGCGAGGATGTTGTAGTCCATGGACAGGACCTCGAAGGAGTGCCCCGGGAAGGGCATCTGCTGCAGCGGCAGGTCCCACAGGCCCTGCTTCTTGCGGGGCCACACCTGCTCCCCGCCCGAGGAGCTCGCGTCGTAGCGCCAGCCCAGCCGCCGGGCGGTGGGCAGCAGGCCCTCCTGGTTCAGCAGACAGGGGGTGCGGCCGCCGATGAGCTCCTTGCGGTAGTCGAAGGGCAGCGGCTCGAGATCGGTGAAGCCGGTGTGGGTGCGCCAGCGGGTGACGAAGGAGACGGCCTGCTCGATCTCCGACTCCCAGTCCTCGGGCGTCCAGTGCGCCACCGAGCCGTGACCCGAACAGAAGTGCCCGTTGAAGTGGGTGCCGATCTCGTGGCCCTCCAGCCACGCGGCGCGGATGTTCTTCAGCGTCGCCCGGATGTGCTCGTCGGAGAGGTAGCCGATGTCGGAGGCGCCGGGCGAGTTGTTCGGCGGCTCGTACATCCGCTGCTTGGACTCCGGCAGGAGGTAGATGCCGGAGAGGAAGAACGTCATCCGGGCGCCGTGGTCCCGGGCGAGCTTGCGGAAGCGGGGGAAGAGACCGTTGCCGACCTCGCCCGCCCCGTCCCACGAGAAGATCACGAACTGGGGCGGCTTCTCCCCCGGCTCCAGCGGCACCGGCTTCGGCGGCTGATTGGGCTGTGAACCGGTGTCGGCGGTGGAGCCGTCGCCGATCAGTTTCGCCTTGGCCTTCGCCTCCACGCTCGCCCGCGCCTTGGGCCGGCCGGCCGTGCCGGTGGTGCCGGACGGCCCGTCGGAGCAGCCTGCCATCGCGCCCAGCGCGGTGGCCGTGCCCAGGCTCACGCCCAGTCCGAGCAGGCTGCGTCGGCTCAACTCGCGCATGTCGGCTCCGTCCGTGCTCGCGGCCCCATACCATACGCCGTCCATATAAATGGACATTAGGGGTGACGGCACGGTGGATTACGACGCTTGCGCTGTTTTCCCGTTCCTAACGGTGCATTCGGGCACAAACGACGGCGCGGGTGCGCCGGAGCATGAGCCCCGGCGCACCCGCGCCACCCCGCTATACGTCCGAACTCAGGCGCCGAACGCCTTCGACCCGCCCTTGACCGGCTTCGCCCCGGCCAGCAGGTGCTTCGGCACCAGATCCCGCGCCGGCTCGGAGTACCCCACCGAGACGATCTTGTCGCCGCGGTAGGTGAACGTCGTCAGGCTCGCCAGCGTGCACTGCCGCTTCCGCGGGTCGTGCCACAGCCGGCGCCGCTCCACGAAGCTCCGCACGATCCAGATCGGCAGCTGATGGCTGACCAGCACGGCCTCATGACCGCGCGCCGCGTCCTTCGCCGCGTCCAGCGCGCCCATCATCCGCACCACCTGCTCGATATACGGCTCGCCCCACGACGGACGGAACGGATTCGTCAGGTGCTTCCAGTTCTCCGGCTTGCGCAGCGCGCCGTCACCCACGCCGAAGGTCTTGCCCTCGAAGACGTTCGCCGCCTCGATCAGCCGCTCGTCCGTCGCCAGGTCCAGACCGTGCGCCTTCGCGATCGGCGTCGCCGTCTCCTGCGCCCGCTCCAGCGGCGACGCGACCACATACGTCACGTCCCGCTCCGCCAGGTGCTCCGCCACCCTGTCCGCCATCCGGTGCCCCAGCTCCGACAGGTGGTACCCCGCACGGCGCCCGTAGAGCACGCCCTCCGGGTTGTGCACCTCGCCGTGCCGCATCAGATGGACGACCGTGATGTCAGCCTTGCCGCTCACTTGCCCTCCTCCGTCGCCTCGGCCGCCGCGCGCGCCGCCGCCGGCAGCGCCGCCGCGACCCGCTCGATCGCCGCCGCGTCGTGCGCCGTCGAGACGAACCACGACTCGAACGCCGACGGCGGCAGGTACACACCCTGCGACAGCATCGAATGGAAGAAGGCGTTGAAACGGAACGCCTCCTGAGTCTTCGCCTCGGCGTAGTTCGTCACCGCGTCCTCGGTGAAGAACACCGAGAACATGTTGCTCGCCGTCTGCAGCCGGTGCGCCACACCCGCCTTCGTCAGCGACTCCGTCACCAGAGAGCCGATCTCCGCCGCGACCGCGTCCACCCGCTCGTACGCCGCGTCGTCCAGCAGCCGCAGCTGCGCCAGGCCCGCGGCCGTGGCCACCGGGTTACCGGAGAGGGTGCCCGCCTGGTACACCGGGCCCGCCGGCGCCAGGTACGCCATCACATCGGCGCGACCGCCGAAGGCCGCCGCCGGGAAGCCGCCGCCCATGACCTTGCCGAAGGTCATCAGGTCCGGCTCGACGCCGTCGACGCCGAACCAGCCCGCCCGGCTCGTCCGGAAGCCCGTCATGACCTCGTCGGAGATGTACAGCGCGCCGTTCTCGGCACAGGCCGCCTTCAGGCCCGCGTTGAAGCCCGGCAGCGGCGGGACCACGCCCATGTTGCCCGGCGACGCCTCCGTGATCACACAGGCGATCTCGCCCGGGTGCGCCCGGAAGGCCTCGCGCACGGCCTCCAGGTCGTTGTACGGCAGCACGATCGTCTCGCCGGCCTGCGCGCCGGTCACGCCCGGGGTGTCCGGCAGCCCGAAGGTCGCCACCCCGGAACCCGCCGCGGCCAGCAGCGCGTCCACGTGGCCGTGGTAGCAGCCGGCGAACTTGACGACCTTGGCCCGGCCCGTGAAGCCGCGCGCCAGCCGGATGGCCGACATCGTCGCCTCGGTGCCCGAGGACACCAGCCGCACCTGCTCGACCGGCGCGATCCGCGCGACGATCTCCTCCGCCAGCGCGACCTCGCCCTCACCGGGCGTGCCGAAGGACGTACCCCGCGCCACGGCCTCCTGCACCTTGGCGATCACCTCGGGGTGGGAGTGGCCGAGAATCATCGGCCCCCACGAACACACGAGGTCCACATATTCCCGGCCATCCGCATCGGTCAGATACGGACCGGTGCCGGAGACCATGAACCGGGGCGTACCGCCCACGGCGCGGAACGCGCGCACCGGAGAGTTCACGCCACCGGGCGTCACGACCGACGCACGGTCGAAGAGCGTCTGCGAGACTGGGGCCGTGTATGGGTAGCTCATGCTAGCCATGGTCTCAGAGCCCCCCGCCGACTCGTGCCCGGGCGTTTCGCACGCCGTCTACGGGGGAGGTCTCTGAGACGATGATCGGGTTGCGCGGCGGGGGCTGTGCTGCCTCAATGTGCGGTCGGGCAATGTGCGGTCGGGTGGAGATATGCATCGCGGTGGCGGACTGGGCGAAGGCACGGACGACCTGGGCCCCGAGCGAGCCGAGCGCGCCAACAAGGGGCGGCACCGGCGCCGGGAAGAACGACGCGACGAACGGCGCGAAGAGCGACACGAAGAGAACGGTGCGAGCAGGAGTGGCCGGGTGGGGGTGACCTACAAGTACTTCGGGGCCCCGAACGGCGCGACCGCCGCCCGCGTCCCCATCTCCATGCGCCCCGAGGAGCTCGGCGGTGACGAGCTGGGCATGGGCGGAATGTTCACCAGGATCAAGCCGGAGACCGTGGCCGCCATGGTTCTCACCGGCATCGAGGGCATACCCCTGCACAAGGTCCCCCCGCTCGAACTGGTCGTTCTCCACCCCGACTACGCGGTCGTCAAGCTCCCCATGACCGTCGTCGACCCGCTGCGCGGAATTGGCGAGGAATCGGTGGGCGCGGCGGCCTTCATCTGGTCCACGGTCCCCGACCGCGGCGGCCCGCGCGACGCCTTCGAGGTCTACCAACTGCTCCACGAATGGCAGGACTTCTCCCACCGCCTGCACGAGGCCGGCCACCAGCCGTACTGCCTGGTCTGGCCGTAGCACCCCGGAACGTCCGTAGCCGCGCATACCCTGACATCCATGCTCAATCTCCGCTCCGCCGCCCTGTTCGTCCTCGCCGCCCTCCTGGAGATCGGCGGGGCCTGGCTCGTCTGGCAGGGCGTCCGCGAGCACAGGGGGTGGGCCTGGATCGGCGCCGGGATCGCCGCCCTGGGCGCGTACGGCTTCGTCGCCACGCTCCAGCCGGACGCCCACTTCGGCCGGATCCTCGCCGCGTACGGGGGCGTGTTCGTCGCCGGCTCGCTGGCCTGGGGCATGGTCGCCGACGGCTACCGCCCCGACCGCTACGACGTCATCGGCGCCCTGGTCTGCCTCGCCGGCGTCGCGGTGATCATGTACGCCCCCCGGGGCCGCTGACCGGCCGGGCGCGGGCCCCTATGCTGCGGATAGACCCCAGCAGCCCCGGCCGTCCCAGGAGGCCCACCATGAGCACCCGCACCGCAGTCATCACCGGCGCGAGCAGCGGCATCGGCGCCGCCACCGCCCGCCGGCTGGCCTCCGACGGCTACCGCGTCGTGCTCACCGCCCGCCGCGAGGACCGCCTGACCGCCCTCGCCGAGGAGCTGACCGCGGCGGGCCACGAGGCGCTCGTCCACGTCCTCGACGTCACCGACCGCGCCGCCGTCGACGCCTTCGCCCGCACCCTGGACCGCGTCGACGTCCTCGTCAACAACGCCGGCGGCGCCATCGGCACCGAGACCGTCGCCACCGCCGACCCCGCGGACTGGCGCACGATGTACGAGACGAACGTCCTGGGAACCCTCAACACCACCCAGGCCCTCCTCCCCCGCCTCGTCGAGGCCGAGGGCACGATCATCATCCTCTCCTCCACGGCGGGCCTCGCCACCTACGAGGGCGGCGGCGGCTACGTGGCCGCCAAGCACGGCGCCCACGTCATCGCCGAGACCCTCCGCCTGGAGCTGTGCGGGCAGCCCGTGCGCGTCATCGAGATCGCCCCCGGCATGGTCAAGACGGACGAGTTCGCCCTCACCCGCTTCCGCGGCGACAAGGACCGCGCCGAATCCGTCTACACGGGCGTCGCCGAACCCCTCACCGCCGACGACATCGCCGACACCATCGGCTGGACCGTCTCCCGCCCCGCCCACGTCAACATCGACCTCCTCGTCGTCCGCCCCCGCGCCCAGGCGTCCAACTACAAGGTCCACCGCGAGGGGTGACCCCGACGGGGCCACGGCCCACTAGCGTCGTACGCACAGCCGCCCGCCCCCGGGCGGCCCGTACGAAAGCAGGAGGCAGCCCATGCGTGTCACCGCCTTCGACCACCTCGTCCTCAACGTCTCCGACGTCGAGCGCTCCCTGGCCTTCTACACCGGCCCCCTGGGCCTGGAACCGGTCCGCGCCGACGAATGGCGCGCGGGCGAGGCACCCTTCCCCTCCGTCCGCGTCTCCCCCACGACGATCATCGACCTGGTCGCCCGCGAACGCGGGGAGTCCTCGAACGTCGACCACATCTGCCTGGTCGTCGACCCCGTCGACTGGCAGGAGGTCATCGCCTCCAACACCTTCACCGTCGTCGACGGCCCCGGCCCCCGCTTCGGGGCCCGGGGCGTCGCCGAGTCGATCTACGTCCTGGACCCGGACGGCAACACGATCGAGCTGCGCTGGTACCCACAGGACGGGGGGCGGGGCGCGTGAGGCGCTCCGAGCGCGTAAGCGGAAGCAGCGCGTTTACGCGCGTTGCGCGCTCGCTAGTTCGAGTGACGCTCTGTCGTTTCGAATATCGGAGCGGCAGAGGCGGCCGACGATCGGGGCATGACCTTCATGGACCTCGAGGATCCGCGGTACGCGTACATGTTCGGCTTCCTACAGGCGGACGGGCACATGCACTCGAGCACTCGACAAAGGGGGCAGCTCACCGTCGAGATCAGCCACCGTGACATCGACATACTCCGTGCCTTCCAGGAGCTGTGCCCGTACAAGAGCACGATCAGAGAACGCACCCGGGCGACCAACTTCTCGGAGAGCCACCGATCGGCGATCTGGACCGTACACGCGCTGGAGGCCAGAAACCGCCTCGTAGAACTCGGGATCCCCTACGGGAAGAAGTCCACGAGAATCACGCCGCCGCGTGTTCCGTTCTCCCGGCGGGACTACCTCCGAGGAATCATCGACGCCGACGGCGCCGTGGGTTTCACAGCCCAGGGACTCCCCTTCATCAGCCTCGCCACGACCAGCACCGCGATCGCCACCTATCTGTGCCGCTACACCAAGCTGGCACTTGGCATCCCGAAAACGACCAGCCGGAACGCGCGTGACCGCGCGTACAACATCATGTACATGCGGGAGCTGGGAGTGGCGGTGACGGATCACTTGTACTACCCGGGGAGCCTGGCCCTGGAGCGCAAGCGCTCGGCTGCCGCCGAAGTGAGCGCCTGGGTCCGCCCGGCAGATATGTCCCTACCCCGGCCGCGCCGCAGCTGGACACAGCTGGAGGACCGCCTCCTGCTCGACGCGCCTACCATCACAGAAGCAGCCGAGAAACTCGGCAGGTCAGAGCAGTCCTGCAACCTCCGGCGCTGGCGCCTGCGCAAGAAACAACAGGCCCAGGCCGAATAGCCGGATCAAGGGGGCGGGCGCCCGACGCCCGCCCCCTTTCGCTTGTCAGCCCTTTACGCAGACGATCTGCTTGAGCTTGGCCACGACCTCGACGAGATCCCGCTGCTGCTCCATGACCTGCTCGATGGGCTTGTAGGCGGCCGGGATCTCGTCGACCACACCACGGTCCTTGCGGCACTCCACGCCCCGCGTCTGCTCCGCCAGGTCCTGCTCGGAGAAGCGCTTCTTCGCCTGGTTGCGGCTCATCCGCCGGCCGGCGCCGTGGGAGGCGGAGTTGAACGACGCCTCGTTGCCCAGACCGCGCACGATGTACGAGCCGGTGCCCATCGAGCCCGGGATGATGCCGTACTCGCCGCCGCCCGCGCGGATCGCGCCCTTGCGGGTGACCAGCAGATCGACGCCCTCGTAGGTCTCCTCCGCCACATAGTTGTGGTGACAGGAGATGACCGGCTCGAACATCGGCTTGGCCTTCTTGAACTCCTTGCGGACCACGTCCTGGAAGAGGGCCATCATGATCTCGCGGTTGTGCCGCGCGTACTCCTGCGCCCAGAACAGGTCGTGCCGGTAGGCCGCCATCTGCGGGGTGTCGGCGATGAAGACCGCCAGGTCACGGTCGACCAGGTTCTGGTTGTGCGAGAGCTTCCGCGCCTCGCCGATGTGGTACTCGGCCAGCTCCTTGCCGATGTTCCGAGAGCCGGAGTGAAGCATCAACCAGACCGAACCTGTCCCATCGAGACAGAACTCCACAAAATGATTTCCGGATCCGAGCGTTCCCATCTGCTTCACTGCCCGACCCTGACGGAATTTGACCGCTTCCGCGACCCCGTCGAACCGCCCCCAGAAGTCGTCCCACCCGGCCGTCGGCAGCCCGTGCAGCCGGCGCGGGTCCACCGGGTCGTCGTGCATGGCGAAGCCGACCGGGATGGCCTCCTCGATCTTCGACCGCAGCCGGGACAGATCGCCCGGGAGGTCGTTGGCGGTCAGCGACGTCTTCACCGCCGACATGCCGCAGCCGATGTCGACGCCCACCGCCGCCGGGCACACCGCACCCCGCATGGCGATCACCGAACCGACCGTCGCGCCCTTGCCGAAGTGGACGTCGGGCATCACGGCGAGGCCCTCGATCCACGGAAGTGTGGAGACGTTCCGCAGCTGCTGCATGGCGACGGGCTCGACCGTGGCCGGGTCGGCCCACATACGGATCGGTACCCGGGCGCCGGGCACCTCGGTGTACGTCATAACTACCTCATTCCCCCGAAAAGCGTGGATAACGCAAAAGCCGGACCTCTCATCTCATCCACGACAGCGGGACGGCGGGCGCGGCAGCGCTTGCGGTACACATTGTGTCCAGTCGCCACCCAGCGGCGACAACCGGTTTTCCGGTGGACGCGGGCGAGATTTTCGGTGAGAGGAGCCACGGACAGTGCAGCGAAGGGCATACGCACCGGCAGCCGCACTGGCCTCGGCGGCGGTGTTGTCGACGGTGCTCACCGGGTGCGGCGGAGGGTCCGGGTCCGGTGGCGGGGGCCAGGACCCCAAGCCGGGACAGGCCGGATCGTCGACGGCCGCGGCCGAGCCCGGGAAGTACCACAGCCTCCCCGAGCCATGCGGCTACGTCAGCCGGGACACGCTGCGGCGGATGCTGCCCGGCGTGGGCGACGGCGACGAGGAGGAGGCCAAGCGGCTCCTCCAGGGCCAGGCGGCGATCACCTATGACACCGACCGCCGCGTGGGCTGCCGCTGGAAGCTGGAGACCCCCAACGGCACCCGCCACCTCTCCGTCGACTTCGAGCGCGTGGTCTCGTACCAGCCGGGGATGAGCGACGAGAACCGGGCCAAGCAGCTCTACCAGCGCCAGGCCACCGCCGCGCACATCCCCAACGCCACCCCCTCCCCCACGACGTCCGCGAGCCCCGGCGGCACCCCGTCCCCGAGCGCCCGCACCGCCGACCCCGGCCCCGGGCCGCAGCTGGCGGACGCCACCGTCGCGCCGATGACCCCGTCGGCCGTCCCGTCCGCCGACCCCAAACTGGCCCCGCGCGTCCTCGACGACCTCGGCGACGACGCCTTCGTCGACGACAAGCTCGCCACGACGGGCTCGGGGGTGCACCGCGATGTGAAGGTCGTCTTCCGCGCCTCGAACGTGCTGGTCACCATCGCCTACGACCAGTGGACGACGGACGCCCTCCACATCCCCAGCAGCCAGGACCTCCAGGGCAAGGCCCATGGCCTCGCCCGTGAACTCGACGCGGGCCACTTCGGGAACTGACACAGGCAGTGGGGGCGCGTTTCGGCGTGGCAGCCGCGTGCGGGCCGCGTACCGTGCCCGTAGGCAAGCCCCCGAGCCCCCGCACCGCCCCGCCCCCGCGTCACCGACCCGAATGAGCGAAGGACCCATGCACCGACCCACAGCCCCGCGACTCGCCCGAATCCTCGCCTGCGCCGCAGTACCGGTGATGCTCGTCGCCACCGGCTGCTCGGACTCCGACTCGGGGTCCAAGAAGAAGGAGTCGGGCAAGCCCTCCGCCCCGGCCACCCCGAGCTCCGCCGCCCCCTCGGTCAAGGCCGCGACGTTCGGCAAGCTGCCGGAGGTGTGCAAGACGCTCTCCGAGAAGACCATCGACAAGCTGGTGCCCAAGGCGGAGAAGAAGGAGGGCAAGGCCCTCCCGTCGAGCGACACCAACGACTCGGCGAGCTGCTTCTGGAGCGGCCTGAACGACGAGGACGTCAAGGACCTCCAGTTCCGCACGCTGACCGTCTCCCTCAAGCGCTTCGCCTCCGACCCGACGCTGGGCACCGGCGAGAAGCGCGCGCAGGACTTCGTGGCGAAGCAGACCTCGGTGGCCACCACCGCGGACGGCGCCAAGGACGCGAAGACGGACAAGGCGTCGGGCATCGGCGACGAGGCCAACGTGGTGGGCACGACCACGAAGAAGGACGACAACGACCACAAGAACGAGACCGTGGTGGCCCGCACGGCGAATGTCGTGATCACGGTCAAGTACAGCGGCGCGGGGCTCCAGGGCGCGAAGACGCCGGACGCCGACGCGCTGAAGAACGACGCCCAGGACGCGACGAAGGAAGTCGTGACGGCGGTCGCCGCGGCGAACAAGTAGCGGCAACGCGAAAAGGGGCCCCGGCCCGGTGACCTGAACGTCACCGGGCCGGGGCCCCTTCCCGTATGGGTGTTACGCCGCCAGCAGCTTGCGCACCCGGTCCGCCCCGACCGCGAGCAGCAGCGTGGGCAGGCGCGGGCCGGTGTCGCGGCCGACGAGGAGCTGGTAGAGCAGGGCGAAGAACTCGCGCTGCGCGACCTTGAGCTCCGGGGTGGGCTTGGCGTCGGGCTCCAGGCCCGCGAGGACCTTGGGCACGCCGTAGACCAGCGTGGTCAGGCCGTCCAGGGACCAGTGCTCGTCCAGGCCCTCGAGGAGCAGGCGCAGCGAGGCGCGGGACTGCTCGTCGAGCGTGGCGAGGGTCTCGTGGTCGGGCTCGACGCGCACGACGGTGCGGGACTCGGCGGGGACCTGGTTGTTGATCCAGTGCTCGGCCTTGTCGAGGCGCGGCCGGGTCTCGTCCAGCGAGGTGACCGGGTTCTCGGGGTCGAGGTCGCTGAGGATGCGCAGGGTCTGCTCGTCGTGGCCGGCGGTGATGTCGACGACCGAGGCCAGCGTGCGGTAGGGCAGCGGGCGCGGGGTGGCGGGCAGGTCACCGGCGGCGGTGCGGACGGCGCGGCTGTGGGCGGCGGCGTCGGCGGGCAGGGCGGTGCCGTCGGCGACCTTGCCGCAGAGCTTGTCCCACTCGTCGTAGAGCCGCTGGATCTCCTGGTCGAAGGCGATCTTGAAGGACTGGTTGGGCCGGCGGCGGGCGTAGAGCCAGCGCAGCAGCGGGGCCTCCATGATCTGGAGGGCGTCGCCGGGGGTGGGGACGCCGCCCTTGGAGGAGGACATCTTGGCCATGCCGCTGATGCCGACGAAGGCGTACATGGGGCCGATGGGCTGCTCGCCGCCGAAGATCGGGCCGACGATCTGGCCGCCGACCTGGAAGGACGAGCCGGGCGAGGAGTGGTCGACGCCGGAGGGCTCGAAGATCACGCCTTCGTGGGCCCAGCGCATGGGCCAGTCGACCTTCCAGACCAGCTTGCCGTGGTCGAACTCCTTGAGGAGGACGGTCTCGGCGTGGCCGCAGGCGCAGGTGTAGGCGAGCTCGGTGGTCTCGTCGTCGTACGCCGTGACGGTGGTGAGGTCCTTGTTGCAGACGGTGCAGTACGGCTTGTACGGGAAGTAGCCCGCGCCGCCGGCGCTGCCGTCGTCCTCGGTCGCGGCGCCGGAGCCCTCGGCGGCCTCGAGCTCGGCCTCCTCGACGGGCTTCTGCTGCTTCTTGACCGCGTTGGCCGGCTTGGCCTTGGTGCGGTACTGGTCGAGGATCGCGTCGATGTCGCCGCGGTGCTTCATCGCGTGGAGGATCTGCTCGCGGTAGGCACCGGCGGTGTACTGCTCGGTCTGGCTGATGCCGCGGTACTCGATGCCCAGCTCGTCCAGGGCCTCGATCATGGCGGCCTTGAAGTGCTCGGCCCAGCTGCCGTAGGGGCTGCCGGGGGGCGCCGGGACGGCGGTGAGCGGCTTGCCGATGTGCTCGGCCCAGGACGGGTCGATGCCGGCGGGGACCTTGCGGTAGCGGTCGTAGTCGTCCCACGAGAGGACGTGGACGCACTCGTGGCCGCGGCGGCGGATCTCGTCGGCGACCAGGTGCGGGGTCATGACCTCGCGGAGGTTGCCCAGGTGGATCGGGCCGGAGGGCGACAGGCCGGAGGCGACGACGATGGGTTTGCCGGGGGCGCGGCGCTCACCTTCGGCGATGACCTCGTCGGCGAAACGGGAGACCCAGTCGGCCTCGGTGCTCTGAGCCTGAGCCACGGCACTTCCTTCCTTACGGTCCTGGCATGACCATTGTCCCAGACGACCAGGGTGGCGCTCGGGTTGCCCGACCGCGAGCGAATTCCGTGGGGCTCTGTGATAGGCGCGTGGGATACTCGGGGGGTTCGAAATGCCGCCTACCGGAATGGCTCCCATCCCATGGCTTCGGTTCCCTCGCTCGCTTCCACGCTCCACCAGCGCATCACGGACGCCCTCTCGGCCGCTCTGCCGGAGGCCGGTGTCGTCGATCCGCTGCTGCGACGAAGCGACCGGGCGGACTTCCAGGCCAACGGCATGCTGGCGCTGGCGAAGAAGCTCAAGGGGAACCCGCGGGAGCTGGCGACGAAGGTCGTCGAGGGGCTGCCCACGGGTGACGTGATCCAGGACGTCGAGGTCTCCGGGCCGGGCTTCCTCAACATCACGGTGGCCGACGCGGCGATCACGCGGACGCTGGCGGCCCGTGCGGCGGACGACCGGCTGGGGGTGCCGTTCGCGAAGGCGGCGGGCACGACGGTCATCGACTGGGCCCAGCCGAACGTGGCGAAGGAGATGCACGTCGGTCACCTGCGTTCCGCGGTGATCGGCGACGCGACCGTGAAGATCCTGGAGTTCACGGGCGAGAAGGTGATCAGCCGCCATCACATCGGTGACTGGGGCACCCAGTTCGGCATGCTCATCCAGTATCTGATCGAGCACCCGCACGAGCTGGACCACAAGGACGGCGCTTCCGGTGAGGAGGCGATGTCCAACCTGAACCGGCTGTACAAGGCGGCGCGGGCGCTGTTCGACGCGGACGCGGAGTTCAAGGAGCGGGCCCGCCGCCGGGTGGTGGATCTGCAGGCCGGGGACGAGGAGACGCTCGCCCTGTGGCAGAGGTTCGTGGACGAGTCGAAGATCTACTTCTACTCGGTCTTCGACAAGCTCGACATGGAGATCCACGACGAGAACGTCGTCGGCGAGTCGGGTTACAACGACATGCTGGCGGAGACGTGCCGGCTGCTGGAGGAGTCGGGCGTCGCGGTCCGTTCGGAGGGAGCGCTGTGCGTGTTCTTCGAGGACGTGAAGGGCCCGGACGGCAACCCGGTGCCGCTGATCGTGCAGAAGTCGGACGGCGGTTACGGCTACGCGGCCACCGACCTGTCCGCGATCCGCGACCGGGTGCAGAACCTGAAGGCGAACACCCTGCTGTACGTGGTGGACGCCCGGCAGGCGCTGCACTTCAAGATGGTCTTCGAGACGGCCCGCCGGATCGGCTGGCTGAACGAGGACGTCCACGCGGTGCAGCTGGCGTTCGGCACGGTCCTGGGCAAGGACGGCAAGCCGTTCAAGACCCGTGAGGGCGAGACGGTCCGCCTGGTGGACCTGCTGGACGAGGCGGTCTCCCGGGCGACGGACGTGGTGCGCGAGAAGGCCGAGAAGGTGGGCCTGAGCGAGCAGGAGATCGTCGAGAACGGCCGCCAGGTGGGCATCGGCGCCGTGAAGTACGCGGACCTGTCGACGTCGGCGGCGCGCGACTACAAGTTCGACCTGGACCAGATGGTGTCCCTCAACGGCGACACGTCGGTCTACCTCCAGTACGCGTACGCCCGTATCCGGTCGATCCTGCGCCGGGCGGGCGAGGCGAAGCCCGTCGCTCACCCGGAGCTGGCGCTGGCTCCGGCGGAGCGGGCGCTGGGGCTGCACCTGGACCAGTTCGGAGAGACGCTGCACGAGGTCGCCGGGTCGTACGAGCCGCACAAGCTGGCCGGGTACCTCTACCAGCTGGCCTCGCTGTACACGACGTTCTACGACCAGTGCCAGGTGCTGAGCGACCAGAACGCGCCGGAGCTCGTGGAGAACCGGCTGTTCCTCTGCGACCTGACGGCCCGTACGCTCCACCAGGGCATGGCGCTGCTCGGTATCCGGACGCCCGAGCGCCTCTGAGGCATCATCCGGCCCCGAGCTCGAACCAGATGAGCTTGCCGACCAGCCCCTGGGGCTGGTCGCGCAGGGCGAAGCCGCCCCAGCTGTCGGCGCACCACTGCACCAGGCCCAGCCCGCGGCCCTGTTCGGCGCTGTTCTCGGCGTCGGGCAGGGTGACGCCGTCGAGGGCGGGAAGGCGGGGGTTGGTGTCCCAGACGGCGACTCTGACGCGGTCGCCCTCGCGTTTGACGCGTACGGAGGCGGGTCCGTCGGAGTAGCGGTAGGCGTTGGTGACCAGCTCCGAGGTGAGGAGCTCGGCGGTATCGGCGAGTTCCAGGAAGCCGTGTTCCTCGAAGATGGTGCGCAGGGTGCGGCGCGCGATGCACGGCGCCATGGGGTCCGAGGGGACCTGAAGCGTGTACTCCCAGTCGTCCGTGAGTTCGGGGTCATGGCTCATGCACGCCTCCGGGGGATGAGCGCCGCGATAAGCGCCGGGGTAAGCGACCTGACACACACGGTAGTCATGGTCGGATCGTGTACGCCGCGCCTCCGTCATTTCGCCAAGACTCGACCTGTGTGGGTGACGATCGTGAACTATGCGCCTCCTCTCGCGTGAGCTGCGCAAACGCGAGGCAAAGGCGAGGGGTTCGCAGGCCGGGCACGACGATGGCGGCGTTCCGGGGCCTCATCGGCCGGGGAACGCCGCCATCGCGCTGTGTGACGGGCTGGGTGTCGGGGGCGGCTAGAGCTGCCGCGCGACCTCCGTCGCCCAGTAGGTGAGGATCATGTTGGCGCCGGCGCGCTTGATGCCCGTGAGGGTCTCCATGATGGCGCGGTCGCGGTCGATCCAGCCGTTGGCGGCGGCGGCCTCGACCATCGCGTACTCGCCGGAGATCTGGTAGGCGGCGACGGGCACGTCCACGGACTCGGCGACCTTGGCGAGGACGTCGAGGTAGGGCAGGGCGGGCTTGACCATGACCATGTCGGCGCCCTCGGCGAGGTCAAGCTCGAGCTCGCGCATCGACTCGCGGAGGTTGGCCGGGTCCTGCTGGTACGTCTTGCGGTCGCCCTGCAGCGAGGAGCCGACGGCCTCGCGGAACGGGCCGTAGAACGCGGAGGCGTACTTGGCGGTGTAGGCGAGGATCGACACGTCCTCGTGGCCGGTCTGGTCGAGGGCGTCACGGATGACGCCGACCTGGCCGTCCATCATTCCGCTGGGGCCCACGACGTGGACGCCGGCGTCGGCCTGGACCTGGGCCATCTCGGCGTAGCGCTCGAGGGTGGCGTCGTTGTCGACGCGGCCGTCGGCGTCGAGGACGCCGCAGTGGCCGTGGTCGGTGTACTCGTCCAGGCAGAGGTCGGACATGATGACGAGCTCGTCGCCGACCTCGGCCTTCACATCGCGGATGGCGACCTGGAGGATGCCGTCGGGGTCGGTGCCGGCGGTGCCGAGCGCGTCCTTCTTGGCCTCCTCGGGGACGCCGAAGAGCATGATCCCGGCGACGCCCGCCTCCAGCGCCTCGACGGCGGCCTTGCGGAGGGTGTCACGGGTGTGCTGGACGACCCCGGGCATGGCCGAGATCGGCACCGGTTCGGCCGCGCCCTCCCGCACGAAGGCGGGAAGGATCAGGTCGGACGGGTGCAGCCGGTACTCCGCGACCATCCGGCGCATGGCCGGGGTGGTGCGGAGCCGCCGGGGCCGGGACCCCGGGAACGTGCCGTACGTGGTGCTCAACTCCGTGCCCTTCTGCGCGATCCGGGCCGCCGCTCGCTCGGGCGGGTGACCGGGTCGCCGGCCTCCAGGGCCGTGTCGCGCCGGGCCGCGCCGAACTCCGCGAGCGCCTCGGCCAGCTTGTGCACCGAGGGCTCGGGCGACAGCACGTCCACCCGCAGGCCGTGTTCCTCCGCGGTCTTCGCGGTGGCGGGGCCGATGCAGGCGATGACGGTGACATTGTGCGGCTTGCCGGCGATGCCGACGAGGTTCCGCACGGTGGAGGACGAGGTGAACAGCACGGCGTCGAAGCCGCCGCCCTTGATCGCCTCGCGGGTCTCGGCCGGCGGCGGCGAGGCGCGCACGGTCCGGTAGGCCGTGACGTCGTCGACCTCCCAGCCCAGCTCGATCAGGCCGGCCACCAGGGTCTCGGTGGCGATGTCGGCGCGGGGGAGGAAGACGCGGTCGATCGGGTCGAAGACCGGGTCGTAGGGCGGCCAGTCCTCGAGCAGACCGGCGGCGGACTGCTCACCGCTGGGGACGAGGTCGGGCTTCACACCGAACTCGATCAGCGACTTCGCGGTCTGCTCGCCGACGGCGGCGACCTTGATGCCGGCGAAGGCGCGGGCGTCGAGGCCGTACTCCTCGAACTTCTCGCGGACGGCCTTGACGGCGTTGACGGAGGTGAAGGCGATCCACTCGTAGCGGCCGGTGACCAGGCCCTTGACCGCGCGCTCCATCTGTTGCGGGGTGCGCGGGGGCTCCACCGCGATGGTGGGGACCTCGCTGGGCACGGCGCCGTAGGAGCGCAGCTGGTCGGAGAGCGAGGCGGCCTGCTCCTTGGTGCGCGGGACGAGCACGTTCCAGCCGAAGAGCGGCTTGGACTCGAACCACGACAGCCGCTCGCGCTGCTCGGCAGCGCTGCGCTCGCCGACCACGGCTATGACGGGCTGGGCGCCGTCGGCGGTCGGCAGCACCTTGGCGGCCTTCAGCGTCTGCTGGAGGGTGCCGAGGGTGGCCGTCCAGGTGCGCTGGCGGGTGGTGGTGCCGGCGACGGTGACGGTCAGCGGGGTGTCGGCCTTGCGGCCGGCGGCCACGAGCTCGCCCGCGGTGGCGACGACCGAGTCGAGGGTGGTGGAGACCACCGCCGTCACCTCGCTCGCGCCGACCTCGGCCCAGCAGGTGGCGGAGGCGGTGCGGGCGTCGACGAAGCGGACGTCTCCGCCGCGGCCGTCGCGCAGCGGCACGCCGGCGTAGGCGGGCACGCCGACGGCGGTGGCGACGCCGGGCACGACCTCGAAGGTGATGCCCTCGTTGGCGCAGGCCAGCATCTCCTCGGCGGCGTCGCCGTCGAGGCCGGGGTCGCCGAGCACCGCACGGACGACCCGCTTGCCGCCGCGCGCGGCCGTCATGACAAGATTGGCGGTGTCCCTGAGAACGGAGACGTCAGCGGTTTTTGACGCCTCGTCGGTCACCGTCTGGACAGGCATGTCCACGGTGCTGCGGGCGTGCGTACGCACCACGTCGAGCACCTGCGGATCGGCGATCAGGACGTCCGCGGCCGCCAGCGCCTCCACGGCACGGAGCGTCAGCAGGCCCGGGTCTCCGGGGCCGGCACCGAGGAAGGTGACGTGCCCGTGCGCGGGGTGGTTCGGGGCGGTGGGGTTCAAAGTGCTCGCTCCCCCATAAGACCGGCCGCACCCTTGTCGAGCATCTCGGCGGCGAGAGCGCGGCCGAGGGCAAGGGCGTCCTGGTGGGACGCGGGTACGGGACCGGTGGTGGACAGCTGCACCAGCGTGGAGCCGTCGGTCGTGCCGACGACGCCGCGCAGGCGCATTTCGGTGACAGCCCCCTCGTCGCCCCGGAAGTCGGCGAGCGCACCCACGGGTGCGCTGCATCCGGCTTCCAGCGCGGCGAGCAGGGACCGCTCGGCGGTGACGGCGAGCCGCGTGTGCGGATCGTCGAGCTCGGCGAGCGTGGCGGCGAGCGGTGCGTTGGTCACGGCGCACTCGATCGCCAGGGCCCCCTGGCCGGGGGCGGGCAAAACGGTGTCGGGCGAGAGGAACTGGGTCGCCTCGCCGATCCGGCCGATCCGGTTGAGCCCGGCGGCGGCCAGTACGACGGCGTCGAGATCGCCGTTGGTGACGAAGCCGACGCGGGTGTCGATGTTCCCACGGATCGGCACGGTCTCGATCCGGCGGCCCAGCGCGCGGGCCCAGGCGTTGAGCTGGGCCATGCGGCGCGGGGAGCCGGTGCCGATCCTCGAGCCCTCGGGGAGGGTCTCGAAGGTCAGGCCGTCGCGGGCGACCAGCACGTCGCGCGGGTCCTCGCGGAGCGGGATCGCGGCGAGGGCCAGGTCGTCGGGCTGGCTGGTCGGCAGGTCCTTGAGAGAGTGGACGGCGAAGTCGATCTCGCCCGCGAGCAGCGCGTCGCGCAGCGCGGAGACGAAGACGCCGGTGCCGCCGATCTGGGCGAGGGCCTCGCGCGAGACGTCACCGTAGGTGGTGATCTCGACGAGCTCGACCGGGCGGCCGGTGAGCCGTCGTACGGACTCGGCCACCATCCCGGACTGGGCCATGGCCAGCTTGCTGCGCCGGGTGCCCAGTCGCAGGGGCGCCGTGGCGTTGGTGTCGTTCATGCCGACTCCCGTGCTGTGGTGGGGCGACCGTGTTGCGGGTCCGCCTTGCTGACGGCGGCGACCGCTTGCGGGTCGAGGTCGAAGAGCTCCCGCAGGGCGTCGGCGTAGCCCGCGCCGCCGGGGGTCGAGGCGAGTTCCTTGACCCGCACGGTGGGTGCGTGGAGGAGCTTGTCGACGACGCGGCGCACGGTCTGGGTGATCTCCGCGCGCTGCTTGTCGTCCAGGTCGGGCAGCCGGCCGTTGAGCCGGGCCATCTCCCCGGTCACGACGTCGGCGGCCATGGTGCGCAGGGCCACCACGGTGGGCGTGATGTGCGCGGCGCGCTGGGCGGCGCCGAAGGCGGCGACCTCGTCGGAGACGATGGTGCGCACCTGGTCGACGTCGGCGGCCATGGGGGCGTCGGCGGAGGCCTCGGCCAGGGTCTCGATGTCGACGAGCGCGGCGCCGTCGAGGCGGTGGGCGGCGGCGTCGATGTCGCGCGGCATGGCGAGGTCGAGGAGGGCCAGGCCCGCGCCGTCGCGGGCGGCGAGGGCGGCCTGAATGACGTCGGCCGTCAGGACCAGGCCCGTGGCGCCCGTGCAGGAGACGACGATGTCGGCGAGTGCCAGCTCGGCCGGGACGGCGGTCATCTCCACCGCCGTCGCCGTGACGGCGCCGGGGGCGCCCGGCTCGGTGAGGATCCGGGCGAGCCGCTCGGCGCGCTCCAGCGTGCGGTTGGCGACGGCCACGTGGGCGACGCCCGCGCGCGCGAGCGTCGCGGCCGAGAGCGAGGACATGGAGCCCGCGCCGATGACGAGGGCGCGCTTGCCGTCGGCCCAGTCGGCGACGGGGGTGCCGTCGGCGAGCTGTTCCAGGCCGAAGGTCACGAGCGACTGGCCGGCCTTGTCGATGCCGGTCTCGCTGTGGGCGCGCTTGCCGACCCGCAGGGCCTGCTGGAACAGGTCGTTCAGCAGCCGGCCGGCGGTGTGGAGCTCCTGGCCGAGGGCGAGGGCGTCCTTGATCTGGCCGAGGATCTGGCCCTCGCCGACGACCATGGAGTCGAGCCCGCACGCCACCGAGAAGAGGTGGTGGACGGCCCGGTCCTCGTAGTGCACATAGAGATACGGAGTGAGCTCGTCCAGGCTGACGCCCGAGTGCCGGGCGAGGAGCGTGGACAGCTCGGCCACGCCGGCGTGGAACTTGTCCACGTCGGCGTAGAGCTCGATGCGGTTGCAGGTGGCCAGCACCGCCGCCTCGGTGGCGGGCTCGGCGGCCAGCGCGTCGTGCGCGAGCCGGGCCTGCGTCTCGCGCGCGAGCGCGGCGCGCTCGAGCACGCTCACCGGCGCGCTGCGGTGGCTGAGGCCGACGACCAGGAGACTCATGCCGGCATCACGGCGGGGACATCCCCCTCCGGTCCCTTCCCGCCGCCCGCGGCGGGGGCCGACGCGCGCGCCGGCGTGCCGGGGCGGGCGGCCGCGGCGGCCGCCGGGCCGCTCTCCTCGCCGGCCTTGCGCTGCTCGTGGAAGGCGAGGATCTGCAGCTCGATGGAGAGGTCGACCTTGCGCACGTCCACGCCGTCGGGCACGGACAGCACGGTCGGCGCGAAGTTGAGGATCGAGGTGATCCCGGCGGCGACGAGCCGGTCGCAGACCTGCTGGGCGGCGCCGGCCGGGGTCGCGATGACGCCGATGGAGACGCCGTTGTCGCGGATGATCGACTCGAGTTCGTCGGTGTGCCGCACGGGCAGCCCGGCGACCGGCTTGCCGGCCATCGCGGGGTCGGCGTCGATCAGGGCCGCGACGCGGAAGCCGCGGGAGGCGAAGCCGCCGTAGTTGGCGAGGGCCGCGCCGAGGTTTCCGATGCCGACGATGACGACCGGCCAGTCCTGGGTGAGGCCGAGCTCGCGGGAGATCTGGTAGACGAGGTACTCCACGTCGTAGCCCACGCCGCGGGTGCCGTACGAGCCGAGGTAGCTGAAGTCCTTGCGCAGCTTGGCGGAGTTCACGCCCGCCGCGGCGGCCAGCTCCTCGGAGGAGACCGTGGGGACCGAGCGCTCGGAGAGCGCGGTCAGCGCGCGCAGATACAGCGGTAGCCGGGCGACGGTGGCCTCGGGGATCCCTCGGCTTCGGGTCGCCGGTCGGTGAGTTCGGCCAGTTGCCACGGTGCTCCTGCGGGTAGAGCGGGGCTGCGGGCAGCGCCTTGTCCCAGAACCGCCCTGTTGAACGCAGGCTATGCCTTTGTGAACGCGTGCACAAAGATGGTGTCCGATTTGCCCGGCCAAAGTGATGGGTGTCACGCGGTGATTCCCGTCAAGGCGGGAACCATGGACGACGACACCACGACTGTCACTCAGGCCACTCGCGCAACAGGAGCGGACCGACGGGGTCATGACCGTCCACCCCTTTCCCCGGCCGGGCCGTTTCCTCCCGGACGTCAACAAAACGCCCACGATGGTAGTCGACTCAGGCATCCATCACACCCACGCGCGGGGGCGCGGCCGCCTGCCAGAATGGCCGGCATGAGTCCGCTCCTGCGCCGCGGCGCCCGCAAGAACCCGGCCGACAGCGTCGTGACGCTGATCGGCAAGCCCGGCTGCCACCTGTGCGACGACGCCGAGGCCGTGATCGCCGAGATCTGCGGCGAGCTGGGCGCCCGCTGGGAGAAGAAGGACATCACCGAGGACGAGGAGCTCCACCGCAAGTACTGGGAGCAGATCCCGGTGATCCTCGTCGACGGCGACCAGCACGACTTCTGGCGGGTGAACCCGGACCGGCTGCGCAAGGCCCTCGGCGCCTGACCGCGCTCCCCACGCCCCCTGCGACCAGGGCGGCCACCCGCCGCGTCACCACCCCGACGCGCAGAGTTCACGCCATCACGGCGGAGGGGACTCCGGTTACCCCGAACAAACTGGCTATGCTCGCGGCATGGCCGTACTCGGATGGCTCACTTACCGCAGGCGTTCCGCCACCGCACGCAGCGTGCTGGCAGGCGAGGCGGCGGCGGAGGCAGCCCGCAAGTCCGCCCAGGAGAACGAAGAGGCCCTGGCCGGAGGCCCCACCGAGCCCCCGGAGCCCGAGCCCGAGTTCCCCGTCGTGGGCGACGAGAAGGCCGCCGCGTTCTTCGACCTGGACAATACGGTCATGCAGGGCGCCGCGATGTTCCACTTCGGCCGCGGCCTCTACAAGCGCCACTTCTTCGGCAAGCGCGAGCTCGCCCGCTTCGCCTGGCAGCAGACCTGGTTCCGGCTCGCGGGCATCGAGGACCCCGAGCACGTCCAGGAGGCCCGCGACAGCGTCCTGTCGATCGTGAAGGGCCACCGCGTCTCCGAGCTGATGACCATCGGCGAGGAGATCTACGACGAGTACATGGCCGAGCGCATCTGGCCCGGCACCCGCGCCCTCGCCCAGGCGCACCTGGACGCGGGCCAGAAGGTCTGGCTGGTCACCGCCGCCCCCGTCGAGACCGCGACGATCGTCGCGCGCCGGCTGGGCCTGACCGGCGCGCTGGGCACGGTCGCCGAGTCGGTCGGCGGCGTCTACACGGGCAAGCTGGTCGGCGAGCTGCTGCACGGCCCGGCCAAAGCCGAGGCCGTCCGCGCCCTGGCCGCCGCCGAGGGCCTGGACCTGGCCCACTGCGCCGCCTACAGCGACTCGGCCAACGACATCCCGATGCTCTCGCTCGTCGGCCACCCCTACGCGGTCAACCCCGACGGCCGGCTGCGCAAGCACGCGCGCGAGCACGGCTGGCGGCTGCGCGACTACCGGACGGGCCGCAAGGCCGCGAAGATCGGCATCCCCGCCGCGGCGGGCCTCGGCGCGCTCGCGGGCGGCGCGGCCGCCGGCATCGCGCTGCACCGCCGCCGTCGCTGAACCCGCCCCCGCCGCACCCGAGTTACCGCCGCGACGCCGGGCCCGGAATCCGGGCCCGGCGTCCCCATGTGCCCGCCCACGGCGGGGTGGGCCTCCATCACCGGTACGGGCGACGTTTCGGCGCGCCTCCTCGCCACTGCCCGTAACCGCCTTGATCGCACAGGCAATCCTTTTGTCATACCCCCACATGGCCCCCGGCAGTCCTCGCGTGTCCGGATTGCCACAACACGCTGCCCAATCGGCCACACCCTCGCCAAATCCGGTCAACTACCGTTTGTAGTTCGATATTTGATCGGCCATGAACCGTAAGAAGATCGAACGGAAACGATGATTTAGGCAACTCGGTGTAGCGCTGCCTGTACGAAGGGTTATTCTCCTCAGACGCAAGCCGGTACCCGCTTGTCCCTACGACGAGTGAACGGTCCCGCACTGCACGTGATGGAAGCTCTGCCTCTGGGAGTCCCGTGTACCCACACGTCGGGGTTGACGCCTCGGGCCTGGCTACGCTGCGCGCAGCGGTCCTCGACCGTCTGCGCGTCTTCGTCCCCACCGCGTACGCCGTCCCCGCCTTCGCCACGCTCGCCCCCGTAGCGGTGGGCGGTCATGCCGGCCCCTGCTACGCCCTCGCCGAGAGCGGGGCGGCCGTCGGCAGACGAACCCGCCGAGGAGCCGCCACCGCCACGTCGACCACCCCCCGCCGCCCCAGCGCCGACAGCGACAGCGCCCGGATGCTCGACCTGGTCGAGCGCGCCCAGGCCGGCGAGGCCGAGGCCTTCGGCCGGCTCTACGACCAGTACGCCGACACCGTCTACCGCTACATCTACTACCGCGTGGGCGGCCGGGCCACCGCCGAGGACCTGACCAGCGAGACCTTCCTGCGCGCCCTGCGCCGCATCGGCACCTTCACCTGGCAGGGCCGGGACTTCGGCGCCTGGCTGGTGACCATCGCCCGCAACCTGGTCGCGGACCACTTCAAGTCCTCCCGCTTCCGGCTGGAGGTGACCACCGGCGAGATGCTCGACGCCAACGAGGTCGAGCGCAGCCCGGAGGACTCGGTCCTCGAATCCCTTTCCAACGCCGCCCTGTTGGAGGCGGTCCGCAAGCTCAATCCACAGCAGCAGGAATGCGTCACCCTCCGCTTCCTCCAGGGCCTCTCGGTCGCCGAGACCGCCCGGGTGATGGGGAAGAACGAGGGCGCGATCAAGACCCTCCAGTACCGGGCCGTGCGCACCCTGGCCCGGCTCCTCCCGGACGACGCCCGCTGACGTCCGCCGACCCCCGCCGGGCCCTCGCCCGGACCCCCTGACCGGCCCCCCTGACCGGACCGACCGACCGGACCCCTCACCGACCCGATGTCTGGATTCACTCACCGGCGGCCACCTCTCTCCGGCCGCGTAACCCGACTGCCGCGCCACTCGTTGTCCGGGATGCAGACTTCCCCAAGGCGCTTCGTGACCGTATTCACTCACTCGATCGAGTGGATGCGTTCACGTCGTGCAACCCTTCAGGTGCCCCGGGGAGTCGACCGTCATGACGAGAGGAGGTGCCGCCTGTGATCGCGAATGTATCGGCGCACCGGCGGGCGAACGCCTTCGCCCAGGCCCTGGAGGACCAGGAAGTCCAGGGTGCTGCGGCCGCACAGTCCGACCCATCGCTGGAAGACACCGAGCACGCAAGGCTGTTGGCGCTGACGGGCGGCCTCGGCGCGCTCCCGGCCCCCCAGCTGGACGCCGAGGTCAAAACCGTCCAGCGGGCACAGCTGATCGCCGCCATGGAGGCCCAGTTCGCCGGGGGCGGTGCCGTTCCGGCGCAGCGCTCCGGGCGGGGTGCCCACCGGGCGCTGAGCAGGCTGAGGCCGCGCTCCCGCTGGTCCAAGGGGCTCGCCGCGGGCGGTCTCACGGTCGGCGTGGCGGCGGGGGCCTTCGGCGGCGTGGCCGCCGCGAGCTCCGGCGCCCTGCCCGGCGACACCCTGTACGGGCTCAAGCGCGGCATGGAGGACCTCAAGCTGGGCATGGCCGACGGCGACTCCGACCGCGGCGGGCTCTTCCTCGACCAGGCGTCGACACGCCTCCAGGAGGCCAACCGCCTGATGGAGCGCGGCCGCTCCGGCCAGCTCGACCACGAGTCGCTGACGGAGATCCGCCGCACCCTCGCCGGGATGCAGCACGACGCCGCCGAGGGCCACCGGCTGTTGCACGGCGTCTACCAGCGCGACGGCTCGCTGGGCGCGATCCAGCGGCTCTCCTCGTTCACCGCCTCGCACCGCGAGGGCTGGAGCAGGCTGCGCGAGCGGCTCCCCGTCCAGCTCACCGACGTCGGCAACGGCGTCTCCTCGGTGCTCGACGCCATAGACGACGAGGTCGAGCCGCTGCGCGGGCTGCTCCACGAGAAGCAGGGCAAGCACGGCGGCGAGGCGGGCCCGTCCGGGGCCGCCCGCCAGGGCTCGCCCGGCAGCAACGGCCAGGACAGCCCCGCGCCGAGCTCCAAGGCCCCGGCCACGGCCGACGGCAAGCACCCCAGCGGCAAGCCGGCCCAGTCCTCCCCCAGCAGCCGGGAGGAGCACGAGGGCCTGCTGGGCGGCACGGGCCTGCTCCAGCCGTCGCCGGGTACGGACGGCTCGGGCGCGGACCGGTCGGCGCACGGCAAGGACGGCAAGCCTTCCAAGCAGCCCGACATCACCATCCCCCCGCTGCTGCCGAACATCCTCCCGGGGCTCGGCATCCACGGGGAGGACGACAAGTAGCGTCTCCGGGCGGCCTATGGGCGGCCTTCGGCGGTCGGTGTTCTTCGCCTAGAAGAACACCGACCGCCTTTGCACGAGCAGCTTGTAAAGCGTGTGCTGAATCGTTTCCCGGACCTGGTCCGTGAGGTTGAACATCAGCATCGGGTCGTCCGCGGCCTCCGGCGGATAGCCGTCCGTGGGGATGGGCTCCCCGAACTGGATCGTCCACTTCGTGGGCAGCGGCACCAGCCCCAGCGGTCCCAGCCAGGGCCAGGACGGCGTGAGCGGGAAGTACGGGATGCCCAGCAGCCGCGCGACCGTCTTGGAGTTGCCGAGCATCGGGTAGATCTCCTCGGCCCCGACGATCGAGCAGGGCACGATGGGCGCCCCGGCACGCAGTGCCGTCTGGACGAAGCCGCCCCGCCCGAAGCGCTGGAGCTTGTACCGGTCGGAGAACGGCTTCCCGATCCCCTTGAAGCCCTCCGGCATCACCCCCACCACCTCGCCGCGCTCCAGCAGCGTCTGGGCGTCCTCGGCGCAGGCGAGGGTGTGGCCGAGCTTCCGGGAGAGCTCGTTGATCAGCGGCAGCATGAAGACCAGGTCGGCGGCGAGCATCCGCACGTTCCGCCCGGCCGGGTGGTGGTCGTGGACGGCGACCTGGAGCATCAGGCCGTCGACGGGGAGAGTGCCGGAGTGGTTGGCGACGATCAGCGCCGCGCCCTTCTCCGGGATGTTCTCGACGCCCTTCACCTCGACCCGGAAGTACTTCTCCTTGAAGGGCCGCAGCAGGGAGAGGATCACCTGGTCGGTGAGCTCCTGGTCGTAACCGAAGTCGTCGACCTCGTACTCGCCGGTGACGCGGCGGCGCAGGAAGTTCAGCCCGTGGGCCAGCTTCCGCTCCCAGCCGCCGTCCCCGGCGGCCGCGGGGGCGGCGGCGGTGCCGCCGTCCGCCGCCTGCTCCGGCCGGCCCTCCCGCCCTGCCCGCGCCCGCTCCTCCTCCCGCTGGGCGGGCACGGGCGCGAGCGCCGCCGGCACCCGGTTCGTCCGGGCGCGGGCCGTGCGGCCCGGCCGCCGCTTGGCCCGGGGCTCCTCGCCGAACGGAATGACCTTCGCATCGGCCATGGTGCGTGCGCTCCTCAGTTCTGGCCGCTGCCGGCAGGCATCAGCGCGGCGATCCGGTCGACGGTACGGGCGAGGGTCTCGGGCGGCAGCAGACCCGGGCCGCGACTGCGGGCGAAGTCCGCGAAGGCCTCCGCGGTGGAGTACCGGGGACGGAAACCCAGGGTCTCGCGCATCTGCGTGGTCTCGACGACACGGCCGTGGGTGAGGAGCCGGACCTGCTCGGGCGAGAAGTCCAGAGCGCCGACCGACCGCAGCGCGGAGCCGACCCAGGTGACGGTCGGCAGGAAGAAGGGGAGCGTGGGGCGCCCGAGGCGCCTGGCGGCCTGTGAGAGCAGCAGAACGCCGTCCCCGGCGATATTGAACGTGCCGCTGTTCAGCGTGGACCTGGCGGGCTCCCCGGCGGCCATCCGGAGCACCTCGATGGCGTCGTCCTCGTGGACGAACTGCAGCCGGGGGTCGAAGCCCAGCACGGTGGGCAGCACGGGCAGCGAGAAGTACTCCGCCAGCGGCGAGTCGGCACAGGGCCCCAGGATGTTCGCGAAGCGCAGCACGCACACGGCCACGTCCGGCCGGCGGCGGGCGAAGCCGCGGACATAGCCCTCGACCTCGACGACGTCCTTGGCGAAGCCACCGCTGGGCAGCGACTTGGGCGGCGTGGACTCGGTGAAGACCGCGGGATCGCGGGGGGCGGAACCGTACACGTTCGTGCTGGACTTGATCACCAGCCGTTTGACGGACGGGGTCTTCTGGCAGGCACCGAGCAGCTGCATGGTGCCGATGACGTTGGTCTCCTTGACCGAGGCCCGGCTGCCGCGCTTGCCCAGCGGGGTGCCGTTGACGTCCATGTGGATCACGGTGTCGACGGAGTGCTCCGCCAGGACCCTGCCGATCGTCGGGTGGCGGATGTCCGCCCGTAGGAAATCGGCCCCGCCGAGATGGTGCTCGGGTGGCACCGCGTCCACCCCGATGACGCGGTCGACGTCGGGCTCGCGCTGGACGCGGCGGACGAACCGTCCGCCCAGCTGCCGTGCGACTCCGGTGACGAGCACGACCTTGCCCAAGATCAGCGCCTTCCTTCCCACGTCCGTCCCACGCCTGGAGAGACGAGCGGTGCCCTGTCGCGGCCACCGTAGCGGGTCGTTGTTGCACTGTGACGACCGCCGGGAGGACCGGGCGTCATTTCAAGCCGTAGCGAAGGCTTCACTCACCGCAACGCACCGCAGCCCTCCCACCGTGACCGGTGGAAGGGCTGCGGGTCGAGCACAGCGGCGGTGCTTACTTCTTGTTGCGACGCTGAACACGCGTGCGCTTGAGCAGCTTGCGGTGCTTCTTCTTGGCCATCCGCTTGCGCCGCTTCTTGATAACAGAGCCCACGACTACCCTCGCTTACATCGATTCACTCGGTGCGGGGCGTCCGAGCCCACACGACCTACATCGGGCCAGCCTACCCGGCACCGGGCGATCAGCGTAATCCAGGGCCCCCGTCAGGCTGTTTCCACCCCCACGTAGGACTCTCGGAGGTACTCGTGCACCGCTTGTTCTGGGACCCGGAACGACCTGCCCACCCGGATCGCCGGCAGATGACCGCTGTGCACCAGCCGGTACACGGTCATCTTGGAGACTCGCATCACCGCGGCGACCTCCGCCACGGTAAGGAACACGACCTCGTTGAGAGGCCTTTCGCCAGCAGCCATGACACACCTGAACCTTCCGCACATGACGCGCACCGGCTTCCCCTCCGGTGACTCCTCGTCGCTGCGCGCTCACTCCCCAGGTTAGGGGCGGGTGATGCGAGTGGGGAAGAGGAGCAGCCATCGGCCGCCTACTGTGACAGACACGCTCGATTGAGTACATAGCGAGTAAGCGGTCGGTAGTAATCAGACCGCACAGTGTCATCAAGCGGAACGGCGACGGACACTCGCCCCTCGGCCTCTCCGACGAACAGCGCGGGGTCGTCCGAGTCCGCCAGCCCGATGGCCTCAATGCCCAGCTGACCTGCCCCGCAGACCCATCCGTGGTCCCCGATGACCAAGGCCGGCAACGGCCCGCCCGACCCCGCCGCGGCGTCAAGCGCGGTACGAACCGGGAGAGGTGAATGAGTATGCGCGCCGGGCTCACTTCCGGGAGCCCGTGCGCCGGGTTCGCGCACCATCGCGACTCCTTGGGCGTAGTGAAGGTTGTATGTGCGTACGCCGAACCGGGTCGTTATGTCGACACTTCGACCCTGCGCCGGAGTGAGGACATCGCATCCCGCCGCCGACAGGGCGGCGGCCAAGGCGGCGTAGAAGCCCAGGAGCGGGTGGGGGTGACCGGTGCCCAGGAGCACGGGAGCGCCCGACGCGGCCGCTGTCGCGAGCCGATCGGCGAAGGCATCGAGTGCCACCAGCGTGCGGTCCGGATCGATCACATCCTGCCCGGAAGTGTGCTTGGGATCGGCCGAAACTCCACACCTTTGGGTCATGAGTTGCAACAACTCGGGGAAACGCCAGTCGGATTCAGGCTCCAACCCGATCAACACCCGTGGGTCCCGGGCGGCGAACAACCGGTAGCGGCTCAGGTTCCGTTCCCTGGGCGTGGCGACGGCCCCCGCCAGGTGAGTGACGAGGAGATGATCGCGGAGCGCGTGACGGGTCAGCACGAGGCCGATGGTCGCGGACGGGAACGGTGGGGGGCGGGGATTCGGGACGGCGTCCCACGCGAGGGCTAACGGGAGTTGGGAGGTGGGGGCCCGCGCGCCTCATGGGTCTCAGGGCAGAAGGCCGTGGGTCTCAGGGCAGAAGGCCGTGGGCGGGGAAGACCGCCTTGCGGGTCGCGAGGATCGCCTGGTCCAGCCGGTCGGCCGGGTCGTACCCCGACTCGTCGAACGAGCGCCACTCCGGCTCACGACCATCCGTCATCCTCAACGGCCCCAACTGCGCCGTGCGACGGAACACTTCACTCCGCCACAGGTCCGGCACGGACGACGCGGGATCCACCGGCCGGTCGGCGGCGATGGCCACCAGATGGGTCCACGACCGCGGCACCACATCCGTCACGGCATACCCACCGCCCCCGAGCGCCACCCACCGGCCGTCCGCGTGACGGTGCGCCAACTCATGGCAGGCGGCGGCCACATGCCGCTGTGCGTCCAGCGAGACGGCCAGGTGCGCCAGCGGGTCCTCGAAGTGGGTGTCGGCCCCGTGCTGGGTCACCAGCACCTGCGGCCGGAAGGCCGCCAGGAGCTCGGGGACGACCGCGTGGAAGGCCCGCAGCCAGCCGGCGTCACCCGTGCCCGCCGGCAGCGCCACGTTCACCGCGCTGCCTTCCGCGTCCGGCGCCCCCGTCTCCGTCGGCCAGCCGGTCTGCGGGAAGAGCGTCTGAGGGTGCTCGTGGAGGGAGATCGTCAGGACACGGGGGTCCTCCCAGAACGCCGCCTGGACGCCGTCGCCGTGGTGGACGTCCACGTCCACGTAGGCCACCCGCTCGGCGCCCAGCTCGAGCAGCCGGGCGATCGCCAGGGCCGCGTCGTTGTAGACGCAGAAGCCGGATGCCGCGCCGGGCATGGCGTGGTGCAGCCCGCCGGCGAAGTTCACGGCGTGCGGCACCTCCCCCCGCCATACGGCCTCGGCGGCCCCCACGGACTGCCCGGCGATGAGCGCCGCGGCATCGTGCATCCCCGCGAACGCCGGGTCGTCGACGGTCCCGAGCCCATAGGACGTGTCGGCGGACGTGGGATCGGCCGAGGCCTCGCGGACGGCGGCGATGTAATCGGGGCGGTGGACGAGGCGAAGGGTCGACTCGCCGGCGGGCGGCGCGGAGACAACACGGACCGCCCGGTCCAGCTCGAACGCCTCGACAAGCCGCATGGTCAGGGCGAGGCGTACGGGATCCATAGGGTGCCCGGGGCCGAAGTCATAACCGGTTACCGCTTCGTCCCACATCAGCTGTGCGTGACTGCTGCTCGTGCCGCTCATGGCGGCAACGCTATCGGTAGCCGTAAACGCAAGAAAGCCCTGGTGGGTATCCCCACCAGGGCTTTCTCTAAAAGGAGTTCGGCGGCGTCCTACTCTCCCACAGGGTCCCCCCTGCAGTACCATCGGCGCTGAAAGGCTTAGCTTCCGGGTTCGGAATGTAACCGGGCGTTTCCCTAACGCTATGACCACCGAAACACTATGAAATTAACGTCATCCGGCACTTTGGATGTTCGTTATTTCAGAACTAACACAGTGGACGCGAGCAACTGAGGACAAGCCCTCGGCCTATTAGTACCAGTCAGCTCCAACCGTTACCGGTCTTCCACACCTGGCCTATCAACCCAGTCGTCTACTGGGAGCCTTACCCCATCAAGTGGGTGGGAGTCCTCATCTCGAAGCAGGCTTCCCGCTTAGATGCTTTCAGCGGTTATCCCTCCCGAACGTAGCCAACCAGCCATGCCCTTGGCAGGACAACTGGCACACCAGAGGTTCGTCCGTCCCGGTCCTCTCGTACTAGGGACAGCCCTTCTCAAGACTCCTACGCGCACAGCGGATAGGGACCGAACTGTCTCACGACGTTCTAAACCCAGCTCGCGTACCGCTTTAATGGGCGAACAGCCCAACCCTTGGGACCGACTCCAGCCCCAGGATGCGACGAGCCGACATCGAGGTGCCAAACCATCCCGTCGATATGGACTCTTGGGGAAGATCAGCCTGTTATCCCCGGGGTACCTTTTATCCGTTGAGCGACGGCGCTTCCACAAGCCACCGCCGGATCACTAGTCCCGACTTTCGTCCCTGCTCGACCCGTCGGTCTCACAGTCAAGCTCCCTTGTGCACTTACACTCAACACCTGATTGCCAACCAGGCTGAGGGAACCTTTGGGCGCCTCCGTTACCCTTTAGGAGGCAACCGCCCCAGTTAAACTACCCACCAGACACTGTCCCTGATCCGGATCACGGACCCAGGTTAGACATCCAGCACGACCAGAGTGGTATTTCAACGACGACTCCACACACACTGGCGTGCATGCTTCACAGTCTCCCACCTATCCTACACAAGCCGAACCGAACACCAATATCAAGCTATAGTAAAGGTCCCGGGGTCTTTCCGTCCTGCTGCGCGAAACGAGCATCTTTACTCGTAGTGCAATTTCACCGGGCCTATGGTTGAGACAGTCGAGAAGTCGTTACGCCATTCGTGCAGGTCGGAACTTACCCGACAAGGAATTTCGCTACCTTAGGATGGTTATAGTTACCACCGCCGTTTACTGGCGCTTAAGTTCTCAGCTTCGCCCCACCGAAATGGAGCTAACCGGTCCCCTTAACGTTCCAGCACCGGGCAGGCGTCAGTCCGTATACATCGCCTTACGGCTTCGCACGGACCTGTGTTTTTAGTAAACAGTCGCTTCTCGCTGGTCTCTGCGGCCACCCCCAGCTCAGAGCGCGAAGCTCATCACCAGAAATGGCCCCCCTTCTCCCGAAGTTACGGGGGCATTTTGCCGAGTTCCTTAACCATAGTTCACCCGAACGCCTCGGTATTCTCTACCTGACCACCTGAGTCGGTTTAGGGTACGGGCCGCCATGAAACTCGCTAGAGGCTTTTCTCGACAGCATAGGATCATCCACTTCACCACAATCGGCTCGGCATCAGGTCTCAGGCTTCATGCTGCCCGGATTTACCTGGACAACGCCCTACACCCTTACCCCGGGACTACCACCGCCCGGGCTGGACTACCTTCCTGCGTCACCCCATCGCTTACCTACTACAAGTCTGGTTCGTCGGCTCCACCACTCCCCTTTGTCCGAAGACTCCAGGGCGGCTTCACGGACTTAGCATCGCCTGATTCGATATTGGGCGTTTCAAAGCGGGTACCGGAATATCAACCGGTTGTCCATCGACTACGCCTGTCGGCCTCGCCTTAGGTCCCGACTTACCCTGGGCAGATCAGCTTGACCCAGGAACCCTTAGTCAATCGGCGCACACGTTTCCCACGTGTGTATCGCTACTCATGCCTGCATTCTCACTCGTGAACCGTCCACAACTCGTTTCCACGGCTGCTTCACCCGGCACACGACGCTCCCCTACCCATCCATACACCCGTTGGGGCTGTTGTATGAATGACACGACTTCGGCGGTACGCTTGAGCCCCGCTACATTGTCGGCGCGGAATCACTTGACCAGTGAGCTATTACGCACTCTTTCAAGGGTGGCTGCTTCTAAGCCAACCTCCTGGTTGTCTCTGCGACTCCACATCCTTTCCCACTTAGCGTACGCTTAGGGGCCTTAGTCGATGCTCTGGGCTGTTTCCCTCTCGACCATGGAGCTTATCCCCCACAGTCTCACTGCCGCGCTCTCACTTACCGGCATTCGGAGTTTGGCTAAGGTCAGTAACCCGGTAGGGCCCATCGCCTATCCAGTGCTCTACCTCCGGCAAGAAACACACGACGCTGCACCTAAATGCATTTCGGGGAGAACCAGCTATCACGGAGTTTGATTGGCCTTTCACCCCTAACCACAGGTCATCCCCCAGGTTTTCAACCCTGGTGGGTTCGGTCCTCCACGAAGTCTTACCTCCGCTTCAACCTGCCCATGGCTAGATCACTCCGCTTCGGGTCTTGGGCGCGCTACTCAATCGCCCTATTCGGACTCGCTTTCGCTACGGCTTCCCCACACGGGTTAACCTCGCAACACACCGCAAACTCGCAGGCTCATTCTTCAAAAGGCACGCAGTCACGACACAAGAGCAAGCCCTTGTGCGACGCTCCCACGGCTTGTAGGCACACGGTTTCAGGTACTATTTCACTCCGCTCCCGCGGTACTTTTCACCATTCCCTCACGGTACTATCCGCTATCGGTCACCAGGGAATATTTAGGCTTAGCGGGTGGTCCCGCCAGATTCACACGGGATTTCTCGGGCCCCGTGCTACTTGGGTGTCTCTCAAACGAGCCGCTAATGTTTCAGCTACGGGGGTCTTACCCTCTACGCCGGACCTTTCGCATGTCCTTCGCCTACATCAACGGTTTCTGACTCGTCTCATGGCCGGCAGACCATGAAAGAGAGATCCCACAACCCCGCATGCGCAACCCCTGCCGGGTATCACACACATACGGTTTGGCCTCATCCGGTTTCGCTCGCCACTACTCCCGGAATCACGGTTGTTTTCTCTTCCTGCGGGTACTGAGATGTTTCACTTCCCCGCGTTCCCTCCACACTGCCTATGTGTTCAGCAGCGGGTGACAGCCCATGACGACTGCCGGGTTTCCCCATTCGGACACCCCCGGATCAAAGCTCGGTTGACAGCTCCCCGGGGCCTATCGCGGCCTCCCACGTCCTTCATCGGTTCCTGGTGCCAAGGCATCCACCGTGCGCCCTTAAAAACTTGGCCACAGATGCTCGCGTCCACTGTGCAGTTCTCAAACAACGACCAGCCACCCGTCACACACCATCAGATGGTGCTACACCGGGGCCGGCATCGAAGGTCCAGACCGTAGTCCGTACCCTCAGACACCCAACAGCGTGCCCGACCCAATTCCCAGGTTTCACGTTCCACGCCGAAGCAGTACTAGTGAACCCTCAAGAACTGTGCCGAATAGTCAACGTTCCACCCATGAGCAACCGTGCGAGTCATTCGCTCGCAGTCGGCTATGTGCTCCTTAGAAAGGAGGTGATCCAGCCGCACCTTCCGGTACGGCTACCTTGTTACGACTTCGTCCCAATCGCCAGTCCCACCTTCGACGGCTCCCTCCACAAGGGTTGGGCCACCGGCTTCGGGTGTTACCGACTTTCGTGACGTGACGGGCGGTGTGTACAAGGCCCGGGAACGTATTCACCGCAGCAATGCTGATCTGCGATTACTAGCAACTCCAACTTCATGGGGTCGAGTTGCAGACCCCAATCCGAACTGAGACCGGCTTTTTGAGATTCGCTCCACCTCACGGCATCGCAGCTCATTGTACCGGCCATTGTAGCACGTGTGCAGCCCAAGACATAAGGGGCATGATGACTTGACGTCGTCCCCACCTTCCTCCGAGTTGACCCCGGCAGTCTCCTGTGAGTCCCCATCACCCCGAAGGGCATGCTGGCAACACAGGACAAGGGTTGCGCTCGTTGCGGGACTTAACCCAACATCTCACGACACGAGCTGACGACAGCCATGCACCACCTGTACACCGACCACAAGGGGGCGACCATCTCTGGCCGTTTCCGGTGTATGTCAAGCCTTGGTAAGGTTCTTCGCGTTGCGTCGAATTAAGCCACATGCTCCGCTGCTTGTGCGGGCCCCCGTCAATTCCTTTGAGTTTTAGCCTTGCGGCCGTACTCCCCAGGCGGGGAACTTAATGCGTTAGCTGCGGCACGGACGACGTGGAATGTCGCCCACACCTAGTTCCCAACGTTTACGGCGTGGACTACCAGGGTATCTAATCCTGTTCGCTCCCCACGCTTTCGCTCCTCAGCGTCAGTATCGGCCCAGAGATCCGCCTTCGCCACCGGTGTTCCTCCTGATATCTGCGCATTTCACCGCTACACCAGGAATTCCGATCTCCCCTACCGAACTCTAGCCTGCCCGTATCGAATGCAGACCCGGGGTTAAGCCCCGGGCTTTCACATCCGACGCGACAAGCCGCCTACGAGCTCTTTACGCCCAATAATTCCGGACAACGCTTGCGCCCTACGTATTACCGCGGCTGCTGGCACGTAGTTAGCCGGCGCTTCTTCTGCAGGTACCGTCACTTTCGCTTCTTCCCTGCTGAAAGAGGTTTACAACCCGAAGGCCGTCATCCCTCACGCGGCGTCGCTGCATCAGGCTTTCGCCCATTGTGCAATATTCCCCACTGCTGCCTCCCGTAGGAGTCTGGGCCGTGTCTCAGTCCCAGTGTGGCCGGTCGCCCTCTCAGGCCGGCTACCCGTCGTCGCCTTGGTAGGCCATCACCCCACCAACAAGCTGATAGGCCGCGGGCTCATCCTGCACCGCCGGAGCTTTCCACCACCAACCATGCGGTCAGTAGTCATATCCGGTATTAGACCCCGTTTCCAGGGCTTGTCCCAGAGTGCAGGGCAGATTGCCCACGTGTTACTCACCCGTTCGCCACTAATCCACCCCGAAGGGCTTCATCGTTCGACTTGCATGTGTTAAGCACGCCGCCAGCGTTCGTCCTGAGCCAGGATCAAACTCTCCGTGAATGTTTACCCGTAATCGGGTGACACTCGCGTTGAGCGGAACAACCAGGCGGAATAGGCCCGGTCGTTCACAGCGTCCTCGCTGTGTGTTGCCTCCCACCAGCCAAACGGCGGCGGAAGGACTTTTTAAAGGAACCTCATCCATCGAGATGGACGGGGTGTCAACATATCTGGCGTTGACTTTTGGCACGCTGTTGAGTTCTCAAGGAACGGACGCTTCCTTTGTACTCACCCTCTCGGGCTTTCCTCCGGGCTTCCCTTCGGTGTTTCCAACCTTACCAGATCCGTTTTCCGTTCCGTTCCCGGTTCGGATTTTCGTTTCCGGCCCCCTGTTGGAGCGGGGTTTCTCGCTTTCGGCCTTTCGGCCCCCGGCGTGATCACTACTTTAGCGGATTTTCCCCGGGGCGCCTAATCGGCACCCGATCCGAATTCCGGGCACGCCGAAATTCATCCCGTTCCAGGGTCAAGCCAAGTGGTGATCGCCGCCGATGCGGCAAGAGTGGCCGCCTCGTTGTCCTTGCGGACCCCGTGGCAACTCGAAGGACTCTACACGAGCCTGTAACCATCATCAAACCAGTGGCGCAAGTGGGTTTGGCGGGCGTACGGTCGGCCGCATGACGAAGCATGCCCGCACCCAGCAGTGGTGGGCCGCCTGACGGCGGCCCGACCTCGCGCGTAGCGCGCATGCATCCAACGGCCGCCGCCTCGGCGGCCGTTTTTGCTGTCCGTGGCGGTGGTCCCGACTCTCAGGACCCAAGGAGCCACGACACCCATGACCCGGATCTTCAGCGGCATCAAGCCCACCGGCCACCTCACCCTCGGCAACTACCTCGGGGCCCTGCGCCAGTGGGTCACCGTCGACCAGCACCGGGCGGATGCCCTCTTCTGTGTCGTCGACCTCCACGCCCTCACCGTCGACCACGACCCGGCGCGCGTCCGCCGGCTCAGCCGACAGGCGGCGACTCTGTTCCTCGCCGCCGGGCTGGACCCCGCCCTCTGCACCCTCTTCGTACAGAGCCACGTCGACGAGCACACACGGCTCTCCTATGTCCTCGAGTGCACGGCGAACGACGGCGAGATGCGGCGGATGATCCAGTACAAGGAGAAATCCGCGAAGGAACGAGCCGCGGGAGGCAGCGTTCGGCTGTCTCTCCTCACCTATCCCGTGCTGATGGCGGCGGACATCCTCGCCTATGGGGCCGACGAGGTCCCGGTGGGTGACGACCAGGCGCAGCACGTCGAGCTCACCCGCGACCTGGCCGTGCGGTTCAACCAGCGGTACGGGCACACATTCACGGTTCCGAAAGCCGTGCTCCCGAGCGTCGCGGCACGGGTCATGGACCTCCAGGACCCCACCTCGAAGATGGGGAAGTCGCATGGGGAGACGTCCGGCATCGTCTATCTGCTCGACGAGCCGGACGTCGTGCGCCGGAAAGTCATGCGCGCGGTGACCGACAGCGGGAGCGAGGTCGTCCACGACCGGGAGGCGCGGCCCGGCGTCGCGAATCTGCTGGAGATCCTGGCGGCGTGCACGCGGACGGCAGGCGATGGTGACGTCGGTCCGGCGGAGCTGGCGACGCGGTACAGCTCGTACGGGGCGTTGAAGAAGGACACGGCCGACGCGGTCGTCGAGACGCTGCGGCCGATCCGGGAGCGGCACGCGGAGCTGTGCGCCGACCCCGGGTACGTCGGCGAGGTGCTGCGGGCCGGTGCCGAGCGGGCACGGGGGCTCGCCAGGCCGACGGTCGACGCCGCGTACGAGGCCATCGGCCTGCTCCCCGCGAGGTGACGGGCGCGCCCGTCACCAGTGATCTGCGGTCGTCTCACCCCGCCGCGCGGAAGGACCTGCGGAAAGACCTGCGGTAGTCGCGCGGGCTGGTGGCGAGGCGGGCGGCGAAGTGCTGGCGCATGGTGACCTCGCTGCCGAAGCCGCAGCGGCGGGCGACCTCGGGCATGGGCAGGTCCGTGCGTTCCAGCAGCTGCTGTGCCGCGGCGACGCGCTGGTCGAGGAGCCACTGGATCGGGGTCGTCCCCGTGGTGGCGATGAAGTGGCGGGCGAAGGAGCGCGGTGACATGCCGGCCCAGCGCGCCAGCTCGGCGACGGTGAGCGGTTCGGACAGCCGACGGAGCGCTCGTTCGCGTACCGCCGCCAGGGTGTCCGATGCCTCGCGGTCGTCGGCCGTCGGCGCGGGGTGCTCGATGAACTGTGCCTGGGTGCCCGTGCGGAAGGGGGCGGTGACCATCGAGCGGGCGATGGTGGCCGCCGCCTCGGCGCCGTGGGCGGTACGGACCAGGTGAAGGCAGAGGTCGATCCCCGCGGCGACGCCCGCCGCCGTCCAGACGCCGTCGTCCTCGACGAAGAGGGCGTCCGGCACGACCTCGACGCCTGGGTGGGCGGCGGACAGCAGAGTCGTGAGGTTCCAGTGGGTGACAGCGCGCCGCCCGTCGAGGAGCCCGGCCTGGGCGAGCACGAAGGCTCCCCCGCACAGCGCCGCCACGGGAACGCCGGCCCGGTGAGCATCGCGCAGCGCGTCCAGTACGGGCTCGGGGACGGGGGCCAGGTGGTCGTCGACGCCGGGGACGACGACGAGATCGGCGGTGGCCGTCCAGTCCAGGGCCTGGTCGGGGGCGAGGGTGAGGCCGCCGGGCATCCGGACGGGCGCGCGGTCCGGTGCGCAGCGGCGGAGTTCGAAGGGCGGGGCGCCGCGCCCGGTGCGGTCGACGCCCCAGACCTCGGCGATGACGGCGACGTCGAAGGCCCGTATGCCGGGAAAGGCGACGAGGGCGATGCGCTGGGCGGTGCCGGATGGCTGCATGACGGCCATGGTGCACCAGCCCCGCCCATCCATGGCACTAATCCATCGATCAGGGTCTCTTCTGCCACTGTCGACTCCCGTGTCGCGTCGACAGGATGATGGACATGGAGATCAACGAACTCGCCCAGAACACCGCGCAGAACACCGCGCTCATCGTCATCGACGTGCAGAAGGCCTGGCACGACCCGTCCTTCCCGCCCCGGGACAACCCCGCGGCCGAAGGCAATATCGCCGCGCTCGTCGACGCCTGGCAGGAGGCGGGCCGGCCGGTCGTCTTCGTGCGGCACGACTCGCCCAAGGCGGACTCCCCGCTCCGCCCCGGGCAGGAGGGGAACGACTTCCAGGACTTCGTCGAGGAGCGCCGGGGCCGGGGCACCGGTCCGGAGCTGCTGCTCACCAAGACCGTGAACTCCGCCTTCATCGGCACGCCGGACCTGCGGAGCTGGCTGGACGCGGCGGGGATACGGCAGATCGTCGTCGTGGGCGTCATGACGAACTGGTGCGTGGAGACCACCGCCCGGATGGGCGGCAATCTCGGCTACGACGTGATCGTGCCGCTCGACGCCACCCACACGTTCGACGCCGTCGGCCCCGACGGCCGGTCCCTCACGGCCGCCGAGCTGGCGCGGGCGACGGCGACCAATCTGCACGCGGGCGGTTTCGCGAAGGTCGTCTCCACGGCGGCGCTGCTGGGCTGACAGACCGCTGCTGGGCTGACAGGCCTATGGCATCAGCCCTGGGGTGTCAGCTGGGGGTGTCAGCTGTGGCCGGAGCCCAGTTCGCGGCTGCGGTCGCGGGCGGCCTCCAGGGCGGCGATCAGGGCGGCGCGTACGCCGTGCTTCTCGAGCTCGCGGATCGCGCTGATGGTCGTACCGGCGGGCGAGGTGACGGCCTCGCGGAGCTTCACCGGGTGCTCGCCGCTGTCGCGGAGCATGACGGCGGCGCCGATGGCGGCCTGGACGATCAGGTCGTGGGCCTTGTCCCGGGGGAGGCCGAGGAGGATGCCGGCGTCGGTCATCGCTTCGACGAGGTAGTAGAAGTACGCCGGGCCGGAGCCGGAGAGGGCCGTCGCCGCGTCCTGCTGCGACTCGGGGACGCGGAGCGTCTTGCCGACCGGCTTGAAGATCGCCTCGGCGCGGAGGAGGTGGTCCTCGGTGGCGTGGGAGCCCGCGGAGATGACGGACATGCCCTCGTCGACGAGGACGGGGGTGTTCGGCATGACGCGTACGACGGGGACGCCGGCCGGCAGCCGCTCCTCGAAGAAGGCGGTGGGCACGCCGGCCGCGGCGCTGATGACGAGGCGGTCGGCGGGCAGGTGCGGGGCGAGCTCCTCGAGGAGGGTGCTCATGTCCTGCGGCTTGACGGCCAGGATCAGGGTGTCGGCGGTCTTGGCGGCCTCGGTGTTGCTGACCACCTCGACGCCGTAGCGGGCGCGGAGCGCCTCGGCGCGTTCGGCGCGGCGGGCCGTGCACATCAGGTCGTCCGTGGACCAGCCCGCGCGGATCATGCCGCTGAGGAGGGCCTCGCCGATCTTTCCGGTGCCGAGGACGGCGACTCTCTGCTGCACGGGGGCTCACCTCTTCGTTCCGCTGGACTCGCTTCATCCTCCCACCTCGGTCGCCCCGGGGGGCCCGGGGAAGCGGTAGCTCCTCTTTCCCGACACCGCGTTTACATCGTGGTTACAAATCAACTCGGCGATCCGCACCACGACTTGGCCAAAATATGGTCGAGTGATTAACAGCCCGGCGCCGCAGGGACGACGGCGTCGGCGCCGCTTGTCGCCGCGCGCTCTCACGCGCCACCCGATGCCCATCGGCCCCTTACTCCACCTGTCTGGCAACGATCCTCATCGCATCGCTGCGCGCGCCTCGAGCGCGCTGGAGGCAAACCTCATGCAGAAGACTCTCTTCCGCCGTGTCCGCACCGCCGTCGACCGCGTTGGCCTGCTCGCCGACCTCCGGGCCGATTTCGCCGCGTCGCTGGTCGTCTTCCTCATAGCCGTGCCCCTCTCGGTGGGCATCGCCGTAGCGTCCGGCGTCCCCGTGGAGCTGGGCCTCGTGACCGGCATCGTCGGCGGCCTGCTCACGGGCTTGTTGCCGGGCAGCAGCATGCAGGTCAGCGGCCCGGCGGCCGGCCTGACGGTGCTGGTCTACGAGGCCGTACGGGAGTACGGGCTCAGGGCGCTCGGCGCGCTCGTCCTCACCGCCGGGCTGCTGCAGGTGGCGATGGGGCTGCTGAAACTGGGCCGCTGGTTCCGGGCCATCTCGGTCGCGGTGGTGCAGGGCATGCTCGCGGGCATCGGCGTCGTCCTGATCGCCGGGCAGCTGTACGCGCTCGCCGACGCGGACGCGCCGGCCGGAGCGCTCGAGAAGCTCGGCGGCCTGGTCACTCTGCTCACCGACACCCTGGCCTCGGCCGACTCGCTCGCCGCGCTCGCCGTCGGCGTCGGCACGGTGGCCGTACTGGTGCTGTGGCCACGCTGGCAGTGGGGCGCGCGTCTCGTCCCGGCGCCCCTGGCCGCGGTCGCGCTCGCCACGACGGCGGTCGGGCTGCTCCGACTGCCCGTCGACCGGGTCCAGGTGCGCGGGCTCTTCGACGCCATTCAGCCACCGTGGAATGGCGATTTCGCGCGCTTGACGGAGTTCGGCGTCCTGGGAACGGTGCTCGCCTTCGCGCTCATCGCCTCGGCCGAGACCCTCTTCAGCGCCGCCGCCGTCGACCGCCTCCACGACGGCCCGCGCACGGACTACAACAAGGAACTCATCGCCCAGGGCGCCGGCAACACCGTCTGCGGCGTGCTCGGCGCCCTGCCCATGACCGCCGTGATCGTCCGCAGCTCCGCCAATGTGTACGCGGGCGCCCGGACGAAGGCCTCGCGCGTCCTCCACGGCGTATGGCTGCTGGTCTTCGCGACGCTGCTGCCCTGGGCCCTGGAACTCATCCCGGTCGCGGCACTCGCGGGGGTGCTCGTCCACGCGGGCTGGAAGCTCCTGCCGGGCCGTGAACTGGGCCCGCTCTGGCGGGACCACCGCGGCGAGGTCGCGGTCCTGGTGACGACCACCGTCGCCATCGTCGTGACCAACCTCTTCGAGGGCGTGGTCGTCGGCTTGCTGCTGGCCATCGTGAAGGCGGCCTGGGAGACGTCCCACGTCCACATCGAGACCACTACGACGAGGGACGGCCGGGTACGGGCACGGGTGCTCGGCAACGCCAACTTCCTGCGGCTGCCCCGGATTCTGGACGAGCTCGACGCGCTGTACCGAGCCGGGGACCGGGCCGGCCACGGAGTCGAGCGCGGCGTCGAGCTGGACCTCACCGGCCTTCGCCATATGGACCGGGCCGTGCACACCGCGCTCTCCGGCTGGGCGGAACGGCACGGCTCACTGCGGAACGGCGACGAGAACGGCGATGGAGAAGCCACAGGACGAGTCGTCGCGGTCTAGGCGGTCTAGGCGGTCTAAGCGCGGTTATAGGTGCCCAAACGCAAGAAAGCCCTGGTGGGTATCCCCCACCAGGGCTTTCTTCAAAAGGAGTTCGGCGGCGTCCTACTCTCCCACAGGGTCCCCCCTGCAGTACCATCGGCGCTGAAAGGCTTAGCTTCCGGGTTCGGAATGTAACCGGGCGTTTCCCTAACGCTATGACCACCGAAACACTATGAAATTAACGTCATCCGGCACTTTGGATGTTCGTTATTTCAGAACTAACACAGTGGACGCGAGCAACTGAGGACAAGCCCTCGGCCTATTAGTACCAGTCAGCTCCAACCGTTACCGGTCTTCCACACCTGGCCTATCAACCCAGTCGTCTACTGGGAGCCTTACCCCATCAAGTGGGTGGGAGTCCTCATCTCGAAGCAGGCTTCCCGCTTAGATGCTTTCAGCGGTTATCCCTCCCGAACGTAGCCAACCAGCCATGCCCTTGGCAGGACAACTGGCACACCAGAGGTTCGTCCGTCCCGGTCCTCTCGTACTAGGGACAGCCCTTCTCAAGACTCCTACGCGCACAGCGGATAGGGACCGAACTGTCTCACGACGTTCTAAACCCAGCTCGCGTACCGCTTTAATGGGCGAACAGCCCAACCCTTGGGACCGACTCCAGCCCCAGGATGCGACGAGCCGACATCGAGGTGCCAAACCATCCCGTCGATATGGACTCTTGGGGAAGATCAGCCTGTTATCCCCGGGGTACCTTTTATCCGTTGAGCGACGGCGCTTCCACAAGCCACCGCCGGATCACTAGTCCCGACTTTCGTCCCTGCTCGACCCGTCGGTCTCACAGTCAAGCTCCCTTGTGCACTTACACTCAACACCTGATTGCCAACCAGGCTGAGGGAACCTTTGGGCGCCTCCGTTACCCTTTAGGAGGCAACCGCCCCAGTTAAACTACCCACCAGACACTGTCCCTGATCCGGATCACGGACCCAGGTTAGACATCCAGCACGACCAGAGTGGTATTTCAACGACGACTCCACACACACTGGCGTGCATGCTTCACAGTCTCCCACCTATCCTACACAAGCCGAACCGAACACCAATATCAAGCTATAGTAAAGGTCCCGGGGTCTTTCCGTCCTGCTGCGCGAAACGAGCATCTTTACTCGTAGTGCAATTTCACCGGGCCTATGGTTGAGACAGTCGAGAAGTCGTTACGCCATTCGTGCAGGTCGGAACTTACCCGACAAGGAATTTCGCTACCTTAGGATGGTTATAGTTACCACCGCCGTTTACTGGCGCTTAAGTTCTCAGCTTCGCCTGGACGAATCCAAGCTAACCGGTCCCCTTAACGTTCCAGCACCGGGCAGGCGTCAGTCCGTATACATCGCCTTACGGCTTCGCACGGACCTGTGTTTTTAGTAAACAGTCGCTTCTCGCTGGTCTCTGCGGCCACCCCCAGCTCAGAGCGCGAAGCTCATCACCAGAAATGGCCCCCCTTCTCCCGAAGTTACGGGGGCATTTTGCCGAGTTCCTTAACCATAGTTCACCCGAACGCCTCGGTATTCTCTACCTGACCACCTGAGTCGGTTTAGGGTACGGGCCGCCATGAAACTCGCTAGAGGCTTTTCTCGACAGCATAGGATCATCCACTTCACCACAATCGGCTCGGCATCAGGTCTCAGGCTTCATGCTGTCCGGATTTACCTGGACAACGCCCTACACCCTTACCCCGGGACTACCACCGCCCGGGCTGGACTACCTTCCTGCGTCACCCCATCGCTTACCTACTACAAGTCTGGTTCGTCGGCTCCACCACTCCCCTTTGTCCGAAGACTCCAGGGCGGCTTCACGGACTTAGCATCGCCTGATTCGATATTGGGCGTTTCAAAGCGGGTACCGGAATATCAACCGGTTGTCCATCGACTACGCCTGTCGGCCTCGCCTTAGGTCCCGACTTACCCTGGGCAGATCAGCTTGACCCAGGAACCCTTAGTCAATCGGCGCACACGTTTCCCACGTGTGTATCGCTACTCATGCCTGCATTCTCACTCGTGAACCGTCCACAACTCGTTTCCACGGCTGCTTCACCCGGCACACGACGCTCCCCTACCCATCACAGTCCCCGTTGGGGGTATGTACTGCAATGACACGACTTCGGCGGTACGCTTGAGCCCCGCTACATTGTCGGCGCGGAATCACTTGACCAGTGAGCTATTACGCACTCTTTCAAGGGTGGCTGCTTCTAAGCCAACCTCCTGGTTGTCTCTGCGACTCCACATCCTTTCCCACTTAGCGTACGCTTAGGGGCCTTAGTCGATGCTCTGGGCTGTTTCCCTCTCGACCATGGAGCTTATCCCCCACAGTCTCACTGCCGCGCTCTCACTTACCGGCATTCGGAGTTTGGCTAAGGTCAGTAACCCGGTAGGGCCCATCGCCTATCCAGTGCTCTACCTCCGGCAAGAAACACACGACGCTGCACCTAAATGCATTTCGGGGAGAACCAGCTATCACGGAGTTTGATTGGCCTTTCACCCCTAACCACAGGTCATCCCCCAGGTTTTCAACCCTGGTGGGTTCGGTCCTCCACGAAGTCTTACCTCCGCTTCAACCTGCCCATGGCTAGATCACTCCGCTTCGGGTCTTGGGCGCGCTACTCAATCGCCCTATTCGGACTCGCTTTCGCTACGGCTTCCCCACACGGGTTAACCTCGCAACACACCGCAAACTCGCAGGCTCATTCTTCAAAAGGCACGCAGTCACGACACAAGAGCAAGCCCTTGTGCGACGCTCCCACGGCTTGTAGGCACACGGTTTCAGGTACTATTTCACTCCGCTCCCGCGGTACTTTTCACCATTCCCTCACGGTACTATCCGCTATCGGTCACCAGGGAATATTTAGGCTTAGCGGGTGGTCCCGCCAGATTCACACGGGATTTCTCGGGCCCCGTGCTACTTGGGTGTCTCTCAAACGAGCCGCTAATGTTTCAGCTACGGGGGTCTTACCCTCTACGCCGGACCTTTCGCATGTCCTTCGCCTACATCAACGGTTTCTGACTCGTCTCATGGCCGGCAGACCATGAAAGAGAGATCCCACAACCCCGCATGCGCAACCCCTGCCGGGTATCACACACATACGGTTTGGCCTCATCCGGTTTCGCTCGCCACTACTCCCGGAATCACGGTTGTTTTCTCTTCCTGCGGGTACTGAGATGTTTCACTTCCCCGCGTTCCCTCCACACTGCCTATGTGTTCAGCAGCGGGTGACAGCCCATGACGACTGCCGGGTTTCCCCATTCGGACACCCCCGGATCAAAGCTCGGTTGACAGCTCCCCGGGGCCTATCGCGGCCTCCCACGTCCTTCATCGGTTCCTGGTGCCAAGGCATCCACCGTGCGCCCTTAAAAACTTGGCCACAGATGCTCGCGTCCACTGTGCAGTTCTCAAACAACGACCAGCCACCCGTCACACCCTGCCGAAGCAGACCTTTACCGGGGCCGGCGTATGAAGGTCGAGCAGCGCTCGTACCCTCAGACACCCAACAGCGTGCCCGACCCAGTCCCTGACTCTCTGTTTTCCACGCCGAAGCAGTACTAACAGGAAGACCCTGAACTGTGCCGAATAGTCAACGTTCCACCCATGAGCAACCGTGCGAGTCATTCGCTCGCAGTCGGCTATGTGCTCCTTAGAAAGGAGGTGATCCAGCCGCACCTTCCGGTACGGCTACCTTGTTACGACTTCGTCCCAATCGCCAGTCCCACCTTCGACGGCTCCCTCCACAAGGGTTGGGCCACCGGCTTCGGGTGTTACCGACTTTCGTGACGTGACGGGCGGTGTGTACAAGGCCCGGGAACGTATTCACCGCAGCAATGCTGATCTGCGATTACTAGCAACTCCAACTTCATGGGGTCGAGTTGCAGACCCCAATCCGAACTGAGACCGGCTTTTTGAGATTCGCTCCACCTCACGGCATCGCAGCTCATTGTACCGGCCATTGTAGCACGTGTGCAGCCCAAGACATAAGGGGCATGATGACTTGACGTCGTCCCCACCTTCCTCCGAGTTGACCCCGGCAGTCTCCTGTGAGTCCCCATCACCCCGAAGGGCATGCTGGCAACACAGGACAAGGGTTGCGCTCGTTGCGGGACTTAACCCAACATCTCACGACACGAGCTGACGACAGCCATGCACCACCTGTACACCGACCACAAGGGGGCGACCATCTCTGGCCGTTTCCGGTGTATGTCAAGCCTTGGTAAGGTTCTTCGCGTTGCGTCGAATTAAGCCACATGCTCCGCTGCTTGTGCGGGCCCCCGTCAATTCCTTTGAGTTTTAGCCTTGCGGCCGTACTCCCCAGGCGGGGAACTTAATGCGTTAGCTGCGGCACGGACGACGTGGAATGTCGCCCACACCTAGTTCCCAACGTTTACGGCGTGGACTACCAGGGTATCTAATCCTGTTCGCTCCCCACGCTTTCGCTCCTCAGCGTCAGTATCGGCCCAGAGATCCGCCTTCGCCACCGGTGTTCCTCCTGATATCTGCGCATTTCACCGCTACACCAGGAATTCCGATCTCCCCTACCGAACTCTAGCCTGCCCGTATCGAATGCAGACCCGGGGTTAAGCCCCGGGCTTTCACATCCGACGCGACAAGCCGCCTACGAGCTCTTTACGCCCAATAATTCCGGACAACGCTTGCGCCCTACGTATTACCGCGGCTGCTGGCACGTAGTTAGCCGGCGCTTCTTCTGCAGGTACCGTCACTTTCGCTTCTTCCCTGCTGAAAGAGGTTTACAACCCGAAGGCCGTCATCCCTCACGCGGCGTCGCTGCATCAGGCTTTCGCCCATTGTGCAATATTCCCCACTGCTGCCTCCCGTAGGAGTCTGGGCCGTGTCTCAGTCCCAGTGTGGCCGGTCGCCCTCTCAGGCCGGCTACCCGTCGTCGCCTTGGTAGGCCATCACCCCACCAACAAGCTGATAGGCCGCGGGCTCATCCTGCACCGCCGGAGCTTTCCACCACCAACCATGCGGTCAGTAGTCATATCCGGTATTAGACCCCGTTTCCAGGGCTTGTCCCAGAGTGCAGGGCAGATTGCCCACGTGTTACTCACCCGTTCGCCACTAATCCACCCCGAAGGGCTTCATCGTTCGACTTGCATGTGTTAAGCACGCCGCCAGCGTTCGTCCTGAGCCAGGATCAAACTCTCCGTGAATGTTTACCGGTAATCCGGTTCACACTCGCGTTGAGCGGAACAACCAGGCGGAATAAGCCCGGTCGTTCACAGCGTCCTCGCTGTGTGTTGCCTCCACTCAATCAAGAGCAGAGGACTTTTTAAAGGAACCTCATCCATCGAGATGGACGGGGTGTCAACATATCTGGCGTTGACTTTTGGCACGCTGTTGAGTTCTCAAGGAACGGACGCTTCCTTTGTACTCACCCTCTCGGGCTTTCCTCCGGGCTTCCCTTCGGTGTTTCCAACCTTACCAGATCCGTTTTCCGTTCCGTTCCCGGTTCGGATTTTCGTTTCCGGCCCCCTGTTGGAGCGGGGTTTCTCGCTTTCGGCCTTTCGGCCCCCGGCGTGATCACTACTTTAGCGGATTTTCCCCGGGGCGCCTAATCGGCACCCGATCCGAATTCCGGGCACGCCGAAATTCATCCCGTTCCAGGGTCAAGCCAAGTGGTGATCGCCGCCGATGCGGCAAGAGTGGCTGTCGTGGGACCGTACCGGCCCCGTGACAACTCGGAGAACACTACGGATCCGGCGGGGTCGTGTCAACCGGCTCCGGCCGCCCTCATTTCGAGCCTCATTCGAGCCTCATTCGAGGTCGGTGAGCCGCCCCCCGGCATCCGGCTGGGTGCGCTCCACCCGGCGCAGCAGCCGGGTCAGCATCTCGCCGAGCTGGGCGCGCTCGTCGGCGGAGAGGTCCTGGAGGAGCTCCTCCTCGAAGACCGTGGCCTTGCGCAGGCCCTCCAGCCACTTCGCCCGTCCGTCCTCCGTGATGCCGACGATCACTCGGACGCGGTTGTTCTCGTCCCTCTCCCTGGTGACCAGGCCCTCCGCGACCATGCGGTCGATGCGGTGGGTCATCGCGGCCGGGGTGAGGCCGAGGCGCTTGGCGAGGTCGCCGGGGCCCAGGCAGTAGGGGTCGCCGGCGAGGACGAGGGCCTTGAGGACCTCCCACTCGGCGTTGCCCATGCCGAGCTCCGCGGTCTGGCGCCCGTACGCGACGTTCATGCGGCGGTTGAGGCGGCTCAGAGCGGAGACGACGCGTTCCACCTGCGGATCCAGGCCCTGGTACTCGCGCTGGTAGACGGCGATCTGCTCTTCGAGGCTCGGCTCGGCGGGGCCGGGGGTGTCTGCCATGAGCGGCAGTATCGCAGAAATCGTTGGCGCTAAAGCCCTTCGGCATGTACTCTTTAGCTTCGAAGTTTAGGGTTGAAGTCTTCAAGCTTGAGGGGTGAGGAGTGACCACCGCGATGGGCGCGGCACTGCGCCGGATCCAGTTGGGCAACGCGTTGAGCGCGTTCGGCAACGGCTTCACGGTCCCGTATCTCTACGTCTATGTGGCGAAGGTGCGGGGCCTGGGAGCGGGGACAGCGGGTCTGACGCTGTTCACGCTGGCCGTGGCCGCTCTCGTCGTGCTGCCTTTCACCGGTCGGGCGATCGACCGGCGGGGTCCGTTGCCCGTGGCCATCGTGGGTACGGTCGCGGCGGCGATCGGTTCGCTGGGCCTGGGCCTGTCGAGCGTGACGCCGCTGGTCATCGCCTCCGCCGCCGCGCTCGGTGCGGGTATAGCGGTGATCCAGCCGTCGCTCGCGACCATGATCGTGTGGTGCTCGACGCCCCTGACCCGTTCGCGCTCCTTCGCCACCCAGTTCTTCCTCAACAACCTGGGTCTCGGTGTCGGTGGACTCATCGGCGGCCTGATGGTCGACGAGAACGCCGCGTCGAGCTTCATCCGGCTGTTCGGCATCGAGTCGGTGATGTTCCTGGTCCTGGGCGCGACCGTGGCGACCGTGAAGCTGCCGGAGTCTCCCCGCGTCGAGGACGCCGTGCCGACGGACAGCCGCCCCGAGGGCGCGTGGCGCACCCTGCTGCGTGACCGCTCCATGGTGTGGCTGTGCGTGCTGGGCTTCGTGATGTTCTTCGCCTGCTACGGACAGTTCGAGTCGGGGCTGGCGGCGTACGCCACGGAGGTCACCCACGTCTCCCCCGCCACGCTGGGTCTGGCGCTGTTCGCCAATACGGCCGCGATCGTCGTGACGCAGTTCGTCGTGCTGAAGCTGGTGGAGGGCCGCCGGCGCAGCCGGGTCATGGCGCTGGTCGGGCTGATCTGGACCGTGGCGTGGATGGCCGCGGCGCTGTCCGGTCTGGTGCACGGTGCGCAGGCGGTGGCCACGGGGCTGCTGATCTCCACGTACGTACTGTTCGGTGTCGGTGAGTCGATGCTGTCGCCGACCGTGGCGCCGCTGGTGGCCGACCTGGCTCCGGCGTCGCTGATCGGTCAGTACAACTCGGCCTTCGCCCTGGTGAAGCAGCTGGCGATGGCCTCCGGGCCGCTGCTGGGCGCCCTGCTGGTGGGGCTGGGGCTGTCCGGTGTCTATGTGACGCTGCTGATCATGTGCTCGCTCGGCATCACGGCGCTGGCCCTGCGGCTGGGGCGCCGGCTCACCGCGGCGCAGGACAATCCGCTCGTCGCTCGCGCGCAGCGGGCCCGGGCCGTCGCTCCCGCCGCGGAGGCCGGGGCCGACGAGAGGGTGCCCGTAGCCGCCTGACGTTCGTCGGACCAAAGGGTGGGCCTGGCCGGAAGCATTCGCTTCCGGCCAGGCCCACCCTTTATTCACGCGCCCGGTTATTCACACACCCGGCAGCGCGAACTCGCACCAGACGGCCTTGCCGCCGCCCGGGGTGCGGCGCGATCCCCAGGACGAGGCGATGGTGGCGATGATCGAGATGCCGCGGCCGGCCTCGTCCGCGGGCTCGGCGCGGCGGCGGCGCGGCAGGTGGTCGTCGCCGTCGGTGACCTCGATGATCAGGCGGCGGTCGGTGCGGCGCAGCCGGAGCCGCATGGGCGGTTCGCCGTGCTGGAGGGAGTTGGCCACGAGCTCGCTGGCGGCCAGGACGCCCAGGTCGCGCAGCTCGGTGGGGAAGCGCCAGCTGGCGAGGACGCCCGAGGCGAAGGCGCGGGCCCGGGGCGCGGCCTCGATACCGCCGAGGAGCTCGAGCGCGGCGTTGTGGAAGAGCTCGGCGTCGTGGCCGGTGCGGAAGGGGTGCTGGAGGACGAGCATGGCGACGTCGTCGTCGTGCTCCTGGGTGACGCCGAGGGCGCGGATGAGGCGGTCGCACATGACCTGGGGCGAGCCGGTCGCACCCGCGAACGCCCGCTCGAGGGCGGCGACGCCTTCGTCGATGTCCTCGTGGCGACGCTCGACGAGGCCGTCCGTATAGAGGACGGCGCTGGAGCCGGGGCCGAGGGGCATGCTGCCGGACGTGTGGAGCCAGCCGCCGGTGCCGAGCGGGGGGCCGGTGGGCTCGGCGGCGCGGTGGACGGTGCCGTCGGGGTCGCGGACGAGGATCGGCAGATGGCCGGCCGAGGCGTAGACGAGGCGGCCCTCGTTGGGGTCGTGGACGGCGTAGACGCAGGTGGCGATCTGGGTGGCGTCGATCTCGGCGGCGAGGCCGTCGAGGAGCTGGAGGACCTCGTGGGGCGGGAGGTCGAGGCGGGCGTAGGCCCGTACGGCGGTGCGGAGCTGGCCCATGACGGCGGCCGCGCGGACGCCCCGTCCCATGACGTCGCCGATGACGAGGGCGGTGCGGCCGGCGCCGAGGGTGATGACGTCGTACCAGTCGCCGCCGACGGCCGTGTCGCTGCCGCCGGGCTGGTAGGTGGCGGCGACGCGGAGGTCGTCGGGCTGCTCCAGCTCCTGCGGGAGGAGGCTGCGCTGGAGGGTGACGGCCGCCTCGCGCTGACGGCGTTCGCTGGCGCGCAGTCGTTCGGCGGCTTCCACCTGGTCGGTGACGTCGGCGGCGAAGACGAGGACGCCGCGCCGGCCGTCGCCGTGGCCGGCCGTTCCCTCACCGGTCGCGCCGTGGCCGCCGACGCCGGGGTCGCCGACATCGATGGGGGTGCAGGTGAAGGTGTAGTAGCCGTGGCGGCCGGAGGCGACGGGGACGCGGCGGGACTTGACCGTGCGGGGTTTGCGGCTGCGCAGTACCTGGTCCATCAGGGGGAGCAGACCGAGCTCGGTGAGCTCGGGGAGGGCGTCGCGGGCGGGGGCTCCGGGGGCGCGGGGGCCGAAGAGGGCGGCGTAGGCGTCGTTGACGTAGGCGATGCGGTGCTCGGGGCCGTAGACGACGGCGACGAGGGCCGGGACCGTGCCGAGGATGTCGTGGACGGAGAGCGCTTCGAGGCGGGGGACGGGCTCGGTGTCCGGCGCGGGGGCGGACCCGGCCCGGGCGGCGGGCACGGTGCCGGGGCCCGCGGGACCACCACCGTCGGGCGGCGTGGGCTGCGGGGGCGTGGCGGGCGTGCGGTCGGCGCGCGCCGCTGCTCGGCGCTGTGTTCCGGGGAGCCGGGCGCTCCAGCGGGTGAAGTTCACTGAGGATTACCTCGCGGAGTCGTTCCGGGTCAGCTCGGCGACGTGGGGTGCCTTGCGGGGTGGCGGTGCCGCGCGCCCGGCTCGGCGGCGCGGTCTGCGGTGCGGGGGCCGGCCCCCGGGGGAGTGCAGCAAACGTCCGGATCCTCATGATTGTTACTCTTCGCGGCTACCAGCCCACCCATGGTCACACGTCCAGTGTGGCCGACGGGTCCGACATTCGTCAGACGCCGCGTCCCAAAAGGGGGTTCCGGCTGAAGGACCGGGCCCGTCCCGGACGTCAGCTGGCCTCGGGGTGGCGTCCCGTGCCCGCCGCGAGCTCGAATTCGGCCCGGGGGTTCTCCAGTGAGCCGAGCGAGACGATCTCGCGTTTGAAGAGCCCGGCGAGCGCCCAGTCGGCGAGGACGCGTGCCTTGCGGTTGAGGGTGGGGACCCTGCTGAGGTGGTAGGCGCGGTGCATGAACCAGGCGGGGTAGCCCTTGAGCTTCCTGCCGTAGACGTGGGCTACGCCCTTGTGGAAGCCGAGGGAGGCGACGGAGCCGACGTATTCGTGGCGGTAGTCCTGGAGGTCGTGGCCGCGGAGGGAGGCGATGACGTTCCGGGCGAGGACCTTGGCCTGGCGCACGGCGTGCTGGGCGTTGGGGGCGCAGGTGACGTCGGCCTGCCCGGCGGTGAGGTCGGGGACGGCCGCGGCGTCCCCGGCGGCCCACGCGTGCGGGACGCCGTCCACGCGGAGGGCGGCGGTGCAGACGAGCCTGCCGCGCTCGTCGAGGGGCAGGTCGGTGGCGGCGAGGACGGGGTGGGGTTTGACGCCGGTGGTCCACACGAGCGTGCGGGTGGGGAAGCGCGAGCCGTCGCTGAGCACGGCGACGCGGTTCTCGCACGACTGGAGACGCGTGTCGAGGCGTACGTCGATGTTGCGGCCGCGCAGCTCCCGGATGGCGTACTGGCCCATCTCCGTGCCGACTTCGGGGAGGATGCGGTGGCTCGCCTCGACCAGGATGAACTTCAGGTCCTCGGGCTGGATGTTGTGGTAATAGCGGGTGGCGTAGCGGGCCATGTCCTCCAGCTCGGCGAGTGCCTCCACGCCCGCGTAGCCGCCGCCGACGAAGACGAAGGTGAGGGCGGCGTCGCGGACTTCGGGGTCGCGGGTGGAGGAGGCGATGTCGAGCTGTTCGAGGACGTGATTGCGCAGACCGGTGGCCTCCTCGACCGTCTTGAAGCCGATGCCGTGGTCGGCGAGGCCGGGGACGGGGAGGGTGCGGGAGATGGAGCCGGGCGCGAGGACCAGCTCGTCGTAGTGGAGGTCGACGGCGCCGGTGCCTTCTTCCTCGCTGGCGAGGGTCTTGACGGTGGCGGTGCGGTTCCTGTGGTCGATGGCGGTGACCTCACCGGTGAGGACCTGGCATTTGGCGAGGACCTGACGGAGTGGCACGACGACGTGGCGCGGCTGGATGGAGCCGGCGGCGGCCTCGGGCAGGAACGGCTGGTAGGTCATGTACGGCTCGGGGTCGATGACCAGGATGTCGGCCTCGCCGCGCTTGAGCTTCCGCTGGAGGTGCAGGGCGGCGTACATCCCGACGTAGCCGCCGCCGACGACGAGGATGCGGGTGGGGGCTTCGGGGGTTGGGACGTCGGGGGCCGGGGCGTCGCCCTCGGGTGCCTCGGTGGTGGGTGCCTCGGTGCTGGGTGCCTCGGTGCTGGGTGCCTCGGTGGTGGCTGGATCGGTTCCGGTCGGTGCGGGTTCCGCTCCCTCCCGCTCCTGCCGTCCCTCGTGCCTCTCACGCGCCGGTCCGCTCTCCAAGGCCCTCTTCCTCCTCGTGCTGCCGCGTCGTCCTGGCATCGTCCTCGCGTTGTGGCACAGCTCCTTCCCATGACGCATCGCCCTCAATGGTTTGTCCACAGCCACTTTGAAATGTATGACCGGTCCCGGAGCTGATCCGTCCGTGCGAGGAGGCCCGTCAACTAGGAAAAATTCGCAGGTCAGGGGGGATGCGAGGGGGCGGAGCGGTGGTGCAGAATCAAAGGGGATCAGGCCCGTACTCCAATCGGGGACGGCCTGTGCGGAACTACCCCCTTCTTTCTTGACCTGGGCTCAACTATGTTCGTACTCCGTCGGGGTGTCGAGACACGCCCCGGCAGTCAGGGCGGGGAGTCTCCGGGGGAGACGTCATAACCGGGGGAACGTATGACCATTCAGAGCTCTCATTGGTCTGCCGCTGTCGCGACGACGACCGACGGCACGAGTGGCCGTAATACGCCGTTGCGCGTGGACGCTCAGCGCAATCTGGAACATGTTCTGCGGGCGGCTCGCGAGGTCTTCGGCGAGCTGGGGTACGGGGCGCCGATGGAGGACGTGGCGCGCCGGGCCCGGGTGGGAGTGGGGACGGTCTACCGCCGGTTCCCCAGCAAGGACGTGCTGGTCCGGCGGATAGCCGAGGAGGAGACGGCACGGCTCACCGAGCAGGCGCGCACCGCGCTGGGGCAGGAGGACGAGCCGTGGTCGGCGCTGTCCCGGTTCCTGCGCACGTCGGTGGCGTCGGGCGCGGGGCGGCTGCTGCCTCCGCAGGTGCTGCGGGTCGGCGTCGACGTGGAGGCCGAGGAGCTCCGGGAGCGGGTCCCGGCGCGGGTGCCGCAGCAGCGGCAGCCCCTGGGCGCCGGAGGCCAGCTGCACGAGCTGCGGCTCGTCGAGCAGCGGCCGGCGGCGGTCCAGGAGCGGGACGACGCGGGTGCGGCGGCCCTGCTGGAGGTCGTGGGCCGGCTGGTCGAGCGTGCCCGCTCGGCGGGTGAGCTGCGCGCCGATGTGACCGTCGCGGATGTGCTGCTGGTGATAGCGACGGCCGCGCCGTCCCTGCCGGACGCGGCACAGCAGGCGGCGGCCTCGTCGCGGCTGCTGGACATCCTGCTGGAGGGCCTGCGGTCCCGTCCCGCGCGCTAGCCCGGCGGCGGAAGCCGTGAGGTGACGGTTGCCGGCGGCCGCGACGCGGGTCGCGGGCGCCGACAACCGCCCTCTTCTTCACTCTCTTCTTCACCGGTTTCCATCGGCTTCTATCGGTTCTCGTGACCATCGGTATTCCGGCCCGGCCAGGGCCCGGACGGGTGGTTGCCGCTGGTGAAGTGATCCTGCCGCGTTCCCGTATGCCAGGCTGCTCGGAGTTCGAGTGTGCCGGCGTGTACGGGGAGCCTGCGCTATGAGTGTTGACGGGCGGGAAGAGCCTCGCGGAAGCGACGAGGCCGGCGATCCTTCGCCGCCGCACAAGGTGCCCGGTCAGGGCGGGCCGTCCACGGCCTCCCCCGACCCGGGCCCCGACTCCCTCTCCGGTGCCCTGGACCTGTGGTTCGGGCCCGTCGGGTCGGGAGTACCGGCGCCAAGGGACAGCAGCCGGGCGGACGCCGATCCGGGGGTGACAGACCGGGGCGCTTCCGGCATTCCCGCTCATACCGATGCCGTCGGTTGTACCGGGGACGGTGCGCCGGTCGATGATGCGGGGGTGCGGGAAGACCAGGAAGCCACGGATGTGCCACCGTCCGACCTCGAGCTGGTCGCACAGCTGCGCGGCGGGGAGGGCACCGGAGCGTACGAGGAGCTGTACCGGCGTCATGCCGGCGCGGTCCGCCGGTACGCCCTCAGCTGCTGCCGCGACGACCACACCGCCGAGGACCTGACCAATGAGGTCTTCGCCGCCACGCTTCAGGCGGTCCGGGGCGGCGCCGGGCCGGACACGGCGGTGCGTGCGTATCTGCTGACCACCGTGCGGCGGGTCGCGGCTGCCTGGGGACGGACGACCAGGCGGGAGCATCTCGTCGAGGACTTCGCGGTCTTCGCGACCTCGTCGGCGGCCGCGTCGGTCGCAGCCGAGGACGACACGCTGGGGCTCGGCGCGGATGTGCGGGCCATGCAGGAGGCCGAGGAGTCCCTGGCCGTGCGGGCGTTCCGCAGCCTGCCCGAGCGGTGGCAGACGGTGCTCTGGCACACCACCGTGGAGGAGGAGTCGCCCAGCGAGGTGGCACCGCTCCTCGGGCTGACCGCCAACGCCACGGCGGTGCTGGCCCACCGGGCGCGCGAGGGGCTGCGGCAGGCGTACCTCCAGGCGCATGTGAGTAAGTCGCTGACGACCGGTGGCGAATGCGCGCGCTACGCGGACCGGCTCGGCGCGTACGCGCGCGGAAGTCTGCGGGCCCGGGCCGAGCGGGGGATGCGCAGGCATCTGGACGGGTGTGCGCGCTGTCGTATGGCGGCGCGGGAGGTCGCGGACGTCAACTCGCGGCTGCGCGGGCTGCTGCCGGTCGCGGTCATCGGTTGGTTCGCCGCCGACTGGTCGCTCAAGGCGGCGTCCGGCCTCGCCGCGGGAGCGGCCGGCGCGGCGGGAGCCGCGGCCGTGAGCGCGGGTGCGGGTGCCGGCGCGGATGTGGGCGCGGGGACGGGTGCCGGTGCGGGGGCTGGTTCCGGCGCCGGGTCGGCGGGAAGCGGAGGTGCGGGCGGCTCGGGCGCTGCGGGGAGCGGGTCCGGGTCGGGCGGGGCGGCCGGGTCCGGTACGGCGGGCTCCGGCGCGTCGGGATCGGGGACGGCCGGATCGGGGGCCTCGGGATCGGGTACGGCCGGGTCCGGCGCGGCGGGGTCTGGTGCGTCCGGGTCCGGCGTGTCCGGGGCCGGGGTCGCGGCGCAGGGGCTCGGCCTGGCGGCGAAGGTCGCGCTCGTCGCGGGGACCGTGGCCACCGTCGGGGCGGTCATCGCGTACACCCTGGCGGCCGGGACGTCCGCGCCGCCGGAGAAGCCGCTGGCCAAGGACACCGTCGCACCCGCACTGCCGACGCCGCGTGCGCCGAAGGCCACGCCCAGGCTGAACGCCTCGGAGGGCCCGACGGCACCGCCCGCGCTGGTGGCGAAGCCCGTGGCGGGTTCTTCGAGCGCGCACGCGAGCACGGGCGCGTCGGCCGGGGCCTCGCCCTCGTCGCCCGGCCCGTCCGCGTCGCGCACCCCTACGGCCTCCGCGTCGTCGGCGGCCTCCGCCACGGCCGGGTCGGGGTCCGAGCCCCGGCCCACCGCTCACGCCCCCACGGCCCACCCGTCCTCCCCCACCTCGAATACGTCAAGCACGTCGAACACCTCTGACACCTCGAGCCCCAAGCCGAGGCCCACGCACAAGCCCGACCCCACGCCCGACCCCGAGCCGAAGCCCACGCACAAGCCGCGGCCCCCGGCGGTCTTCCCGCTCAACCGGCTGGAGTACAGCGGGTTCGGCGACGGTTCGCAGCCCGAGGTGCGGTTCGGCGCGAGCAGTTGGCTGTGGCAGCGGTACGGCGGCGTCCGCATCGGCGGCACGTCGTACCGCCACGGGGTGACCGTCCACGCCGCGTCGTCGGTGACGATCGACCTCAACCGGTCCTGCACGTCCTACGACGCCATGGCGGGTCTGGACGACATGTCGTTCGGTCTGGGCACGGTCGCGTTTTCCGTCTACGCGGACGGCGCCCGGCTGTGGAGTTCGGGCCCGGTGCGCGCCGGGCAGGCGGCGGTGCCCGTCCATGTGCCGCTGGCGGGGCGCAAGTCGCTGCGCCTGGTCGTACAGCCGGTGTCCGCGTGGGACCGGGTGGCGGTGCCGGACTGGGCGCTGGCCCGGATCAGCTGCGGCTAGGCCCCCTTAGGCCCTCTCCCAACGGGACCCGGCCTCTCCGGTCGGACCCGTCCTCTCCGGTCGGGTCCCGTCCTCACAAGCTGGGCCGGGGCGGCACGCCGCCCGCCACGGCGCGGCGGCTCGGGGCCGCCGGGCCCGTCCAGCAGGTGCCGCGCCGGGCGAGGAGGCGGCGTAACCAGACCTCCGCCGAGACGAGTTCGGCGAGCCCGTCCAGGGCGAGCGGCGCGCCGTTCGCCGCCGCGCGCAGGGCGCCCCGTACGACGCCGGCGTCGACGAGGCCCGCGTCGGCGAGGAGCGGGGTGGCGAAGAGGTCCTGGAGCGGGCCCAGGGAGGCCCCGATGCCGGCGCGTCCGGCTGCCGCGTGGGCGGCGTGGGAGGGTGCGCCCCAGCCGGGCGGCAGTTCGCGGATGCCCGCGCCGGCCAGGACAGAGCGCAGCACGGAGGCGCGCGCCCCGGGCTGCACCCGGAGCGCCTCGGGGAGGGCGCGGCAGGCTCGTACGACCTGGTTGTCGAGGAAGGGGGCGTGGAGGCGCTGGCCGCGCACCTCCGCCGCCTGCTCCAGGACGCGGTGGTCCGCGGCGTGCCGGCTGAGCGCTGCGGCGGCGCGGCGTTCGCCGGGGCGCTGTGCCAGCCCGTTGGTGCGGACCGCCGCGCTCTGGAGACGAACCGATACTTCCGCGAGCGCCTCGCCGGTCAGCCACCGGGCGGCGGGCCCGGGCCGGCACCAGGCGAGGGCGGCCAGTGACGCGTCCACGGGGCCGCCCGTCGCGGGGGCGCCCGGGAGGGGGCCGTACGCCCCCGGGGTCAGCAATTCCGCCGCCGCTGCCTCAAGGCCCTCGCGGTAGGACGTGCGGGCGAGCCGCCGCGCCGCCCGGTAGACGGTGAAGGGGACGAACAGCGAGTGCGCCGAGGGGTCGTCGGCGCGGGCCAGCGCCGAGACGGGCTTCAGGAGGTGGCGTCTTCTGCGGTCCATCAACAGGTCGGCCAGCCGGGCCGGGTGGGCGTCGAGGACCTGCCGGGCGCCGTGCCCGACGAGGTGGTCGGCGCCGCCCGCGGCCAGTCTCCTGCGGTGCCGGGCGGCGGAGGCGATGGCGGGGCCGGGTTCGTCGGTCAGCGGGCCGTCGTACAGCTCGGCGTACGGCAGCGCTTCCGTTCCGGCGGCGACGATGACGTGGCGGAGGCGGGGGTTGGCGGCGATCGCGCGGGCTCGTTCGAGTTCGGATTCGCGGGTGCGGCCGCCGTCCGAGGCGAGGTCGTTGAAGGTGACGGCGAGCAGCCGCTCGCCCGTTCCGTTGCCGAAGCCGAGGGGGGTGCCGGGCAGGCCCGGCAGCCCGGCCGCCAGCAGCGCCAGGGTGCCGGAGGCGCTGCCCCCGGAGAGGTCGGCGCCGACGCCGGGGGCCGGTCCGCGGCGGTAGGCGGTGCGCCGGTGGGCGGGGCCCGCGCCGGGCGCGGTCCCCCCGTCGGGGGCGCGCCCGTGGCCGTACGCGCCGCCGTCCGGCACGTGTCCATCACCCGGCAGGTGCCCGTCGCCCGGCACGTGGCCACCGTCCGGCACGTGGCCGTCGCCGTACTCCACGGCGTGGCGCGGGGCGGCGAGCCGGGTCCGTACCGCTTCGACGATCGCCTCGCGGACGCCCTCCACGGCCTGGCGGGCGTCGAGTTGGGGCGCGGCGACGGCGAGGGAGGAGGTGGGTTCGTATCCGGTGATGTCCCGCGCGCCGTCGCGCAGCACCAGCGCGTGGCCGGGCGGGACGCGCCGGACGCCGGTGTAAGGCGTGCCGTCGGCGAGTGCCTCCGGGGAGTCGGGGCAGGCGAGGAGCGCGGCGAGGTAGCCGATGTCGAGTTCGGCCTCGACGAGGTCGGCGAGCGGGAGGGCCGCGGTGGCGTAGGCGGTGCCGCCGGACCAGGCGGCGTGGAAGACGGGCCGGGCGCCTGCGAGGTCCCCGGCGACGGTGAGGCGGCGGCCGACACGGGCGACGGCGGTGTAGCTGCCGGGCCAGGCGGTCAGGTGGCGGAGCGCGCCGCCGCGCGCGGCGAGGAGGCCGGAGCGCAGGGCTTCGTCGCTCGCGCCGCAGCGGCCGAGGACGGCGAGCCGGGTGTCGGCGTCGGCGTGGACGACGCGGACCTCGTCGGGGCGCCAGTCGCCGACGGCCCACAGGGGTGCCGGTTCGCCCCACAGGAGGCGGGCGCCCACGGGCTCGACCGGTGGGCCGGGCGACGCGGGCCGGTCGGACCGGTCGGGTGCGTCAGGCCGGGCCTCCGTGCCGCTTCCGGCGGCGCCGCGGCTCCATCCCACCAACCAGCGCATCGCCGCCTCCACAGGCTGTGGACAACCAACAGGTCGCACACCGCGTAGCAGTCATCGAGTAGCAGTCATCATGCACAGCGGGCGACGGTTGCGACATCCATGGGGCGCCCGTTGGGCGACGCGTTCCGTGCGACGCCGGCTGTCAACTCACCTGACAACGGACGGAAATGGCGTTTCGTCACGGTTCGCCCGGCGGTCCGGCCGACGGTTCACCGGAGGCGTCATCGGCGAACCCCCTGTCTTCGGCCGCGCGGCGCACCCGGATCCGGCCAAATTCGGGGCGCGCCGGTTCGCGGTCCGCTCAGCGGGGACCGGAAAGGAGACGGACACGGCGCGAGCGCGGCAGGAAAGGACCGGCCGCGTGCGCGCGTACGGTCCGGGAGGCGCGAGCCGCCTCCCGGACCGTGCCGCCGCCCGCGGGGAATGAGGCGACGGCCTCCCCCAGCCCACTGGTTCCAGCGCAGCGGGCCAACCCACGCCCCTCCATGGAACCGCCGCCCCTGCGGGCGCGGACAGAGCGCACGGCGGGCGCACGGCCACACACAACCGGAGCACGTGCCCCTCGATGCACGCACATACGGGCCAGAATCTCGCCATCCGGGACATCACCTCTTAACGGTCGGGATGCGGCGAACTACGCTGGGTTTACGAATGCCCCGAGCCTATGCCGGGGCGGGCGCCGTTCGTCGAGGGGTGCGCATGTCCAGGGAGCCACGCGGGCCGAATGAGAAGCTGGGCACTGTCCTCGCCCTCGCCGGCATCAGCAACGCCGGTCTCGCGCGCAGGGTCAACGACCTCGGCGCGCAACGGGGTTTGACACTTCGCTACGACAAGACGTCCGTCGCCCGGTGGGTCTCCAAGGGCATGGTCCCGCAGGGCGCGGCGCCGCATCTGATCGCGGCGGCCATAGCGGCCAAGCTCGGCCGGCCGGTGCCGCTGCACGAGATCGGGCTCGCGGACGCCGATCCGGCGCCGGAGGTGGGGCTCTCCTTTCCGCGCGATGTCGGCCAGGCGGTGCGGTCGGCGACGGAGCTCTACCGGCTGGATGTCGCCGGTCGGCGCGGGGGCGGGGGGATATGGCAGAGCCTGGCCGGATCCTTCTCCGTCAGCGCGTATTCGACGCCGGCCTCGCGCTGGCTCATAACTCCCGCCGACAGTTCGGTGGCGCGCGAGCCGCAGCAGGCGGCCCGGGAGGCGGCCACCGCGGCGGCCTCGGGAGGCGGCGCGGACTGCGGTTTACCGCAGCGTGTCGGCCATACCGATGTGTCGAAGCTGCGGGAGGCCGCCGACGACGCCCGCCGCTGGGACTCCAAGTACGGTGGCGGCGACTGGCGTTCGTCGATGGTCCCCGAGTGCCTGCGCGTCGACGCGGCACCGCTGCTGCTGGGTTCGTACAGCGACGAGGTGGGGCGCGCGCTCTTCGGCGCGACGGCCGAACTGACCAGGCTGGCGGGCTGGATGGCCTTCGACACGGGCCAGCAGGAGGCCGCCCAGCGCTACTACATCCAGGCGCTGCGGCTGGCCCGGGCGGCGGCGGACGTCCCGCTCGGCGGGTACGTCCTGGCGTCGATGAGCCTGCAGGCCACGTACCGGGGCTTCGCGGACGAGGGCGTGGACCTCGCCCAGGCCGCCCTGGAGCGCAACCGCGGCCTGGCCACCGCCCGCGCGATGAGCTTCTTCCGCCTCGTCGAGGCGCGCGCCCAGGCGAAGGCGGGGGACGGTCCCGCGTGCGGTACGGCGCTGAAGGCCGCCGAAGGCTGGCTGGAGCGGGCGCGTCCGGGCGACCCGGACCCGTCCTGGCTGGACTTCTACACCCAGGAGCGGTTCGCCGCCGACGCCGCCGAGTGCTATCGCGACCTGCGGGTGCCACGGCAGGTACAGCGCTTCACGGAGCAGGCCCTGGCCCGGCCGACGGAGGAGTTCGTACGCTCGCACGGCCTGCGCCTGGTGGTGTCGGCGGTCGCCGAGCTGGAGTCGGGCAATCTGGACGCGGCGTGCGCGGCGGGCGCGCGGGCACTGGAGGTCGCGGGCCGGATCTCCTCGGCCCGTACGACGGAGTACGTACGCGATCTGCTCCACCGCCTGGAGCCGTACGGGAACGAGCCCAGGGTGGTGGAGCTGAGGGAGCGGGCGAGGCCGTTGCTGGTGGCGCACGGGTGAGGTGAGCTCTCGGGGCCGGGGCCGGGCCCCTCCCCCGCCCCTCCCGCGCGGACGAAAGCGCACGTGGGGCCATGTGGCAACCCATTGTCAGTAGCACCCGTCATCATGGTGACGTGGGTGGCGAAGCACTGAAGGTGCGCGGTGACGGCGGTTACGACAGTGACGTGCTGATCGTCGGGGGCGGGATCGTGGGGCTCTCGACGGCGTACGCGATCACACGCGCCGCCCCCGGCACCCGCGTCGTCGTGCTGGAGAAGGAGCACGCTCCCGCCGTCCACCAGACCGGGCGGAACAGCGGGGTGATCCACAGCGGGATCTACTACCGCCCCGGTTCATACAAGGCCCGCTTCGCCGTACAGGGAGCGGCGGAGATGGTGCGGTTCTGCGCCGAGCAGGGCCTGCCCCACGAGGTGACGGGCAAGCTGATCGTGGCGACGGACCGCTCCGAGCTGCCCCGGCTCCACGCCCTGGTCCAGCGCGGCCGGGAGAACGGCATCCCCGTGCGGGAGCTGGGCCCCGCGCAGATAGCGGAGTACGAGCCGGCGGTGCGCGGCATCGCCGCGATCCACGTCGGTACGACGGGGGTGTGCGACTTCGGCGCGGTGGCCCGCCGCCTGGCCCGGCTCGCGGAGGACGCCGGCGCCTCCGTGCGCTACGGGTCGGAGGTACGGGTCGTCGGACGGCGCGGCTCGGCCGTCGCGGTGCGCACGGCGCGCGGCGAGGTGCTGCGCGCCCGGGCACTGGTCAACTGCGCCGGGCTGTACAGCGACCGGGTGGCCCGGCTGGCGGGCGACGACCCGGGCATGCGGATCGTCCCGTTCCGGGGGGAGTACTTCGAGCTGGCCCCGGAGCGCACGGACCTGGTGCGCGGCCTGGTCTACCCGGTGCCGGACCCGGCGTTCCCCTTCCTGGGCGTCCATCTCACCCGGGGCATCGACGGCCGGGTCCACCTCGGTCCGAACGCGGTGCCCGCGACGGCCCGCGAGGGCTACAACCGGTGGACGGTACGACCGGGCGAGCTCGCCGGGACGGTGGGCTACCCGGGCACGTGGCGGATAGCCCGGCGCCACTGGCGGTACGGCGCGGGCGAGATACGCCGCTCCCTGTCCCGGCGCGCCTTCGCGGAGGCGGTACGGCGGCTGCTGCCGGGGATCACCGTCGACGACCTCATACCGGCGCCCCCCGGCGTACGGGCGCAGGCGGTGCTGCGGGACGGCACGCTGGTGGACGACTTCCTCTTCGCGGAGTCGCCCCGCATGGTGCACGTCCTCAACGCGCCCTCCCCGGCGGCGACGGCCTCCCTGCCGATCGGCCGGGAGGTGGCGCGGCGGGTGCTGGCGCATCTGGGCGGGGCGGCGACTGAATCCAGCCTGTCCGGCGTCTGAGGACCGGGGGCCCGGGGGCGGAGCCCGAGTCCAGCCCGTCCGGCGCTTGAGGACCGGGGGTCCGGGGGCGGAGCCCTCGGGAAACGGTGAAAGGGCGGGACTGGGGCACCCCTCCCCGCCGCGACGGCGATCGGCCACGACGCCGGAGCCCGGCGGTGCCGAACGGGCGACACCCCGCACGGCGACACCCCGCACGGCGGCACCCCACACGGCGACTCAGCGACCGGCGCGCTCGTAAACCCGCACGTAGTCGACCAGCATCCGCGCGGGAAACGGCGTCGACCGGTCGGGCGGCCCAGGCCAGTCGCCGCCAACGGCGAGGTTGAGCAGCAGATAGTGCGGGTGGTCGAACACCCACTTCTGCCCGTGCTTGAGCTGCCCGGCGCAGGCGGCCCCGTACGGCTTGCCGTCGAGGTACCAGGTGAGCTTCCCGGGCGCCCAGTCGACGCGGTACGTGTGGAAGCCGTCGGCGAGGCTGCGCCCCCGGGCCAGGGTGGTGTGGTTCTCGATGCCCTGGGCCACGTACCCGGGGCCGTGGATGGTGCCGTGGACGGTGCCGGGCTGCCGTCCGAGGGCCTCCATGACGTCGATCTCGCCATTGCCCGGCCAGGCGACCTTGTCGACATTGGCGCCGAGCATCCAGAAGGCGGGCCAGAGCCCCTGCCCCTTGGGGATCTTGATGCGGGCCTCGAAGCGGCCGTAGGCGCGGGCGAACCTTCCCTTCGTCGTCAGCCGTGCCGAGGTGATGTCGCAGGGCCCGAAGCCGCATTTCTTCCCGCGCACCTCGTGCACCCGCTCATGGCGGGCGGTGAGGGCGAGGTTGCCGTGGCCGTCGAGGGAGACGTTGCCGGGCCGGTCCGTGTAGTACTGCCACTCGTGGTTGCCCCACTGGGGCTCGCCACCCCGGTCGAAGGACCACTTGGCCTGGTCGGGGCGGTGGCGGGCGGGCCCGCGGAACTCGTCGGACCAGACGAGGCGCCACGCGTCGGCTTTGGCCTTGGGGCTGCCGGCCTTCGGCCCGCCGGGCTTGTGATCGGCGGCCGCAGGGCGGGCGTGGGCAGCGGCGACGACGTGGCGGAGGCCGGCGATGCGGTCACGGGCCGCGTCACGGGCAACGTCACAGCCGCCGATCAGCACCGCGGCGGCGGCCAGCATCGCCACGGCCCCGGGAAACCGGCGGGTGAGGGGGCGCAGTCGAGGTCGCGGTCGCAGTCGCAGTCGCAGTCGCATGAGTGGTCTCCGTCTCACGCATCGTGGCGGCATCGTGGCGGGCCGGGCGAGGAAGATCGTATGAGTGGGAGGCCCTGCTCCCGGGCCACCACGCGCGCTCGGGGGCACGGCCCACCGGATCGGCGGAAAGAAGTCCGCCCGCTTTGACGAGCGACAGCCCCCAGGGCCTCCAGCCCTTGATCGGAAACGGCTTCGCCGGCACCGCCCGTAGACTTGAGGAACTGTGCCCGAGAACCACGCTCCCACCACCGAAGCCACCGCCCCCGAGGCCCTTGAGGTCCCCGAGGCCCTTGAGGCCTCCGAGGCCCTTGAGGCCTCCGAGCCTCTTGAGGCCCGCGCGGCGGTACCGGCCCCTGCCGTCCCCGCCCCCGCCCGTGCCCGCCGGGAGCCGATGTTCCCCGACGGCCCGGCGCCGGACCCCGCGGGCTCGCACCACGAGCGCCGCATCCGGTCCTTCCAGCCGCGTCGCAGCCGGGTCACGACCGGACAGGGCGAGGCGCTGCGCCGGCTGTGGCCGAAGTGGGGCCTCGACATCGACGGCCTGAGCAAGCTGGACCTCGGTGAGCTGTTCGGCGACCCGCGGCTGCCGGTCGTCCTGGAGATCGGCTTCGGCATGGGCGAGGCCACGGCCAAGATGGCGGCGGCCGACCCCGGCACCGGCATCCTCGCCTGCGACGTCCACACCCCGGGCCAGGGCAACCTGCTCAACCTGGCCGAGCAGAACGGCCTGGACAACGTCCGGGTGGCCAACGGCGACGCGATCATCCTGCTCCGCGAGATGCTCGTCCCGGACGCCCTCGCCGGCCTGCGCGTCTACTTCCCGGACCCGTGGCCCAAGAAGCGTCACCACAAGCGCCGGCTGATCCAGCCGGAGTTCCTGGCGCTCGCCGCGACGCGCATCGCGCCGGGCGGCCTGCTGCACTGCGCGACGGACTGGGAGCCGTACGCGGAGCAGATGCTGGAGGTTCTCACGGCCAGCCCGGACTTCGAGAACACCCAGCCCGACGGCGGCTACGCCCCGCGCCCGGAGTTCCGTCCGCTGACCCGCTTCGAGGGCCAGGGCCTGGACAAGGGCCACGTGGTCCACGACCTGCTGTTCCGCCGCCGCGCGGCGTAACGCGCGGCACGTTCCGAGGGGCGGGTTCCAAGGGGCGAGAAAACCGTCACTGCGCTCTCCGCCCCTTGGTTAGGGTCGGGGCGTGCATGAGCCACCACCTCACCCTCAGCAGCAGCCGTACGCGCTCCCCCTCCCCCCGGCCGCCGGGCACTACGCCCCCCGCCGGGCGCTGTGGGACACCCTCTGGGACAACAAGGCCGTGCGGATCGGAGCGGTGTTCCTGCTCCTCGCGCTCTGCGGCCTGATCATCCTTGCGCTGGTGCGCGAACAGACGGGCACCGAGGGCTTCCTGGTGGGGCTGGGCCTGGCGGTACTGCCGGTGCCGCTGCTCATAGCCGCGTTCCGCTGGATGGACCGCGTCGAGCCGAAGCCGTGGAAGAGCCTGATATTCGCCTTCGCGTGGGGCGCGTGCGCGGCGACGCTGGTGGCCATCCTGGCGAACGGCTACGCCACCAAGTGGCTGCTGACGACGGTCGCGGGCGCGCAGCGCGAGGACGCGGCGGGCTGGGGCGCGACGTTCGTGGCGCCGGTGGTGGAGGAGAGCGCGAAGGCAGCGGCGATCCTCCTCCTCTACCTCTTCAGGAGGCGGGACTTCAACGGCATAGTCGATGGCGTCGTGGTCGCCGGGATCACCGCCACGGGCTTCGCCTTCACCGAGAACATCCTCTACCTCGGCAACGCCTTCGCCAACGACCAGAGCTTCGGCTACGAGGGCCTGCGCTCGACGACCGCCGCTACGTTCTTCGTCCGGGTGCTGATGTCGCCGTTCGCGCATCCGCTCTTCACGTCGATGACGGGCCTGGGCTTCGGCCTGGCAGCCACGCTGCCGCAGCACCGCCGCCTCCTCCGTTGGCTCGTCCCGGTGGGCGCCCTCCTGACGGCGATGCTCCTGCACGGCCTGTGGAACGGCTCGGCGACCCTGCCGGGCGCGGGCTTCCTGGCCGTCTACGCCCTCTTCATGGTGCCGGTCTTCGCCCTGCTGACGTGGCTGACCCTCTGGTCCCGCCAGAACGAGCTCCGCACGATCCAGACCCACCTCCCCGCCTACCAGTCCGCCGGCTGGCTCACCCCACCCGAACCCCACGCCCTCTCCTCCATGCGCGCGCGAGGCATAGCCCGAGACCTGGCCCGCCGCCACGGCGGCCCAACGGCGGCCCGAATCGTCGCGGAATACATCTCCTACGCCACGTCCCTTGCCTTCCTCCGCCACCGAGCCCTCCGAGGCACCCCGGACCCCGCTTTCGGGGCCCGGGAGGCGGAACTCCTCCACCACTTGTGGCAACGCCGGGAGGTGGCCCAGCCGGCGCTGGCGAGCGCGGTGGCGGGGGTGGCGTCCGCGCGACCACCGTTCGCGGCTGGCGCGGGGTCGCCCTACGGCACCCCACCCCAGGGCTGGTCCCCACCGGTACCGGGCGTCCCGACACAGGGCTGGGGCGCACCCACGCCCCCAGCCACAAGCCCGGCGTGGGGGCAGGGACCGGGGCAGCACCGCTAAGGGGGCACGGGAGGGCGGCTCGCCCTCCCGTGTAACAGCACAGACCTCAACGCCGGGGCCCAGACCATGAGGGCCAGCGCTGTCACGAAGCCTTCACCCCACTGCAGGATCGTTTCTCTCAGTCGACCAGTCCCCAGGCAGCAGCCAGCGGCGAGCCTGTCCAGCCTCCCGGAGTCCTCCAGACCGAGGCGATCTTCAGCTCTTCCAAATAGGGCATGTATCCCTCGATGTCCTCGCTGAACAGCGCGAGGAGGTGCGGCTTCGACGACGGCTGGTACCAGAAGTGGCTGTACTCAAGGAGCTGCCCCACCGCCCCGCGCACGGCGGAGGTCGGATTGTGCCCGCTTATGGTCTTGGCTTCCACCAACCACTCCGCTCCATCCCGGCGGAGGACCAGGTCCCTGGGGTGCTGCTCCTTCGTGATCGGCACGAACCCGCGTTCTTCGATGTAGTGCCCAAACTGCTCGACCAGCACCTCGTGGCTACGCGACTTGGTGATCGTCCGCTCAGCGATGTGGGCGACGTAGTCGGTACCGTCCTTGGGTTGGAAGCCCTCGAGACCCTTGTACTCGGTGTGCTTCGTTGGCACGTAACCCGCCGTAAATCCTTCAGGCGCAGGCTCAACCGAGACACCCGGCTCGACACGAGCCGCCAACCGCAGGATCTCAGCAGCGTGCCAAAGGTCTTGACGCAGGACACCCTCGGGCGGCAAAGAGCCGATCTCGTAGCATCGCGCAACAACACTGCCTGCCTCGTAGGCTCGCGGCCGATCCACCGTGCTGTTGAACGACGGGCTGTTCGCCCAATCAGCTACGAGCTCCGACGGGAGCCCACTGAACAGCGTCGCGCCTCGAGCACTAAGGAAGTCGCGGAGCTTCTGGCCGTCACCGTATTCGTCCGCAAGCCGCGTTACGCCCTGTTGAAGCGTTAGCGTCACGGACTTGAGGTCAGCAGCGAAGATATAGGCGAGATAGAGGCCCTCTTTCGGGTCTCGAGTGATGTCTGGATGAAAGACACCGATCCAGGGCGTGTGCGCGGCGGTGCCCTGTCCCCCATAGCCCTTCGCCTCGAAGCCACCCGGGACGGCCTGCCGAACCAGGGAAGACACCTCCCGCAGGAGGTCCTGGGCGTGGACCCCGCCCCCAGTTCCTAGGTGTTGCTCGTAGGTCGCAGCTATCTCTCCGAGCAAATCACGGATATCCATGACCGGACACTACCTAGAAGTGATCAACATGCGTCACATCTAGATCGTTTTCAGACAAGCCTGGTTGTGGAAACCTCGCGCGCCCGACGTGCCGCCTCCGCCCGCTGTCACACCCCGCTGGTAGAACATCCCCATCAGTTGGGGAGACGAGGGGGCCATCAATGAGCGAGCGCTTCAGCAGCCAAGCAACGCCGGTACCAGGCTTGTACGAGGAACTGATCACCTCGCGCCTCGAAGGGCATCTACAGAAGCTCGAAGCAAACGGCTGGAAGCCCACAGCCCAGCCGGTTGGTGAGCACTCCTCTCCCCACGTTTTGGCCCGCCACATCGCCCAGACCGTCCATCGCATCCTTGCTTCGCTGCCCGCGTCCGAACAGGTCCTGGCTGCCAACCACATCCTCGAGTCCATGAGCAGCCTCGATGGAGCCAAGCAGTGGATCGAGGTTGTGGCGGATGGGCCACGCCAGCTGCTCGCCATCGCTGAGCAGGAAGCACCCGACGCCTACAGCATCCGTCCTGCCACGCCCCTGTCAGACACGGCACTGCTCACCAACTCCCCCGAAGACCCTAACCTCGGCTACGAACTACGAGCCGAGCTCGCCACTGCAGACCGCATTGACCTGCTCTGCGCGTTCGTGAAGTGGCATGGTCTGCGCGTGCTTGAAGACTCCCTCAAGGGAGCGGCTGCCCGTGGCGTGCCCATCCGCGTCATCACCACCACTTACATAGGGGCCACCGAGCGAAAAGCGCTAGACCGACTGGTCAAGGACTTCAACGCAGAGGTCAAGGTCAACTACGAGCTGCGGTCCACTCGTTTGCATGCGAAGGCCTGGCTCATCCGCCGCCACAGCGGCTACGACACCGCCTACGTGGGCAGCTCCAATCTCTCGCGGGCTGCTCTCCTCGACGGTCTGGAGTGGAACGTTCGCCTGTCGTCTGTAGCGACTCCTGCGGTTCTCAAGAAGTTCGAGGCCACCTTCGATGCGTACTGGAGCGACGCAGCGTTCGAGTCGTACGACCCCGAGAAGGACGGCGACCGGCTTGACGAAGCACTCCTACAAGCGGGCGGTAAGGGGGGAGGCGGCAGGCCTACCATCAGCCTCTCGGGGCTTGAAGTGCGCCCGTACCCCCACCAGAAGGACATGCTGGAACAGCTCCAGGTTGAGCGCGATATCCACGGCCGTCATCGCAACCTCCTCGTCGCAGCGACGGGTACCGGCAAGACCGTGATGGCAGCCCTCGACTACCGAGCGCTGCGGGCGAAGCTCCAAAACCGCGACCTCAAGCTTCTCTTTGTCGCCCACCGCAAAGAGATCCTTAAGCAGTCCATGCTCACGTACCAGCACGTGCTGAACGACGCGAACTTCGGTGAACTGCTGGTCGGCGGCGAGGTTCCGGAGGGCTGGACGCATGTCTTCGCTAGCGTCCAGTCCCTGAACGCTCGCTCGCTTGAGCGCTTTGCCCCTGATCACTTCGACATGATCGTCATTGATGAGTTCCACCACGGCGTCTCACCGACCTACCGGCGCATCATTGATCACTTCAAGCCGGCCGAGCTCCTTGGTCTGACTGCCACACCTGAGCGCATGGACGGGCAGAACGTCCAAGATGAGTTCTTCGACGGTCGTATCGCCGCCGAGATGCGTCTATGGGAAGCGCTGGAGAACGATCTCCTCAGCCCCTTCCACTACTTCGGGATCGCTGACAGCGTGGACCTGGAGGGCCTGACGTGGAAGCGCGGCGCGTATGACACTGGTGAGCTGGACAAGCTGTTCACTGGGAACCACGCCCGGGCACGCCTGGTCGTCAAAGCCGTGCAGGACAAGGTGACCGATCCTGGCGCCATGCGGGCTCTGGGCTTCTGCGTATCCGTCGCGCACGCCCGCTTCATGGCTGAGTTCTTTCAACAGGCCGGGCTCAACGCCATGGCCCTCGACGCCTCCACTCCCGCGGCAGAGCGCGCACAAGCCCTAACTGATCTGCGCGAGGGAAAAATCCAGGTCCTCTTCTCTGTCGACCTGTTCAACGAGGGGCTGGACATCCCAGACGTGGACACGCTTCTTCTGCTCCGGCCGACCTCCAGCGCCACTGTCTTCCTTCAGCAGCTCGGTCGCGGTCTTCGGCGTACCCCTGACAAGGCTGTGCTCACTGTCCTGGACTTCATCGGGCAGCATCGCAAGGAGTTCCGCTTCGAGGAACAGTTCCGAGCGCTCACTAACCTCACCCGCAAGCGCCTGGTCGACAACATGGAGCAGGACTTTCCGCTGCTCCCGTCCGGGTGCCAGATTGTGCTCGACAAGAAGTCGAAGAAGCGGATTCTCGAAAACATCAAGAACCAGATCGGGGTCAATGTCACACAGCTGACGCGCGAGGTCGCCGCCTACGCAGAACCGAGGATCTCTGACTATCTCCGTGAGAGCCGGCGGGAGCTTAAGGAGCTCTACCGCGCCAATAACTCCTGGACGCGCCTGCTGCGCCGGGCCCATCTTCTTCCCGAGGCTGGGCCGAATGGCGAGGAGGCCCTGCTCAAGCGCATCTCTGCCTTCCTTCACGTCGATGATCCTGCTCGTGTAGTTGCATACAGTCGCATGCTGGAGGACGAAGCTCCGGCGTACGACACCCTTGACCAGGTGGGCCAGGCATACGCCCGGATGCTCTTCTTCTCCTTGTGGCCGCTTGGTGGGAGCTTCGCCTCGTACGACGAGGGCTTCCAGGCGCTGGCCAAGCAGGTCGACTTCCGCAGCGAACTCCGACAGGTGCTGAGCCACAACCTGGCCCACACGGAACACCTGCCCGTGCAGCTGGTGGGAGCACATGCAGGCATCCCACTCACCGTCCACGCCTCGTACAGCAGGGAAGAGATCCTGCCTGCGCTCGGCCAAGCGAGTGTCGGCGGGTTCCTTCCCGGGCACTTCCGTGAGGGGTGAAATGGTGTGAGAGTGCCAAGATCGATGCGCTTCTCATCACCCTTGAAAAGGACGAGAAGGATTTCTCCCCGGAGACCCGGTACAAGGACTACGCACGGAGCCCGGAGCTCTTCCACTGGGAATCTCAGAACCAGACCTCCAGCACCTCACCCACGGGCGTGCGCTACCAGAATCACAAGGAGAACGGCTCGGACGTCTTCTTGTTCGTGCGCCGGTACAAGAAGAACGACATAGGTGGTGCTCAGCCGTGGATGTTGCTGGGGCCAGCCGAGTACGTCTCACACGAGGGCAGTAACCCCATGGGCATCATCTGGAAGCTCAAGCACGAGATGCCGGCTGATGTGTGGACGTACTCCGCCATTGCCGCCAGCTGAGCTACGAGGCGGCCCTCGTCACCGCTGCCTCGAAGCGCTTCTGCGCTCGGTCCAGGGCGGTGTCCGGGGCTGTGCCCTGGGCCTGTAGCCAGTGGAGGAGGTCGGCGATCAGCGCGGTCGCGGCTTCCTCCGCCACCAGGCGCACGGCGGGTGAGCTGGCTCTGCTCAGTGCCGGTAGCCGGCCGTAGACGGTGAGCAGAGCCTCGGTGTGCAGCATGCGCGGGGACGTCGGCTGGGGCTCGGGCGCCGGAAGTAGTCCGGTTGAGAGCTCGCACCAGGCCGTCTTGCCGTAGGCGCGAGGGATCACGCCCCAACGGCTGGCCACGCCGACGACCATGCGCAGGCCCCGCCCGCTCTCCTGCTCCGGACTGGTGCGAACGAGGGCCGGGACTCCGTGTGGGTCGGGGTCACGAACCTCGATCCGCACGTGGGTGTCGAGCATGGAGAGCTTCACCCAGGTCGGCGTCTTGGTTCCCACATGGATGATGACGTTGGTGATGAGCTCCGTCGTACACAGTTGCGCTGAGTCCACCAGATCCGGCAGCCCCCAGCGTCTCAGAGTCGTTGCCACGCCTTTTCGCAGGTGAGTGAGCCTCTCCGGCACAGCCAGGAAGGGGACTTCCCAGACCTGCGGCACGGCGAACTGTGGCCTGTTCATGCGATCGGCCCTCCGAAGCGACGAGGTGAGCACGGTGTGCGATCAGCGTGTGATTTGAGAGTGGCAGGCTCAATCCCAAAATGGAACTCTCAGATTGGAAGGGCGGTTGCACTCCCAACTGCGCGCGCCCCGGGCGCACTCCCTTGCGCTCGGCATGATGCTCGCTGCACGCTCGGGCCGATCTACAACGGAGGGCTCTGACCATGGCAGTGGGACCAACAACCCGACGTCGCCAGCTGGGTGCGGATCTACGCCGCCTCCGCGAGCGCAAGGGCTTCACGCTCGAAGAAGCCGGAGCGCTCGTTGGCATCTCCAAGGCCACCTTGAGCCGGTACGAAACCAAGGAAGGCTCGGTCAAATGGCCGACCGTGGACGCGCTGTGCCGCGAGTACAGCGCGTCGGACGACGAGCGGAAAGCCCTCGTCGAGCTGGCCAAAGGGGCCAAGATTCAAGGCTGGTGGCGTTCGCTGGCCGATCCGATCCCCGACTCCATGAACCTCATGCTGACCCTCGAGGACGAAGTGGTGCGGGAGGACCACTACGCCTGTATGTACGTACCCGGCCTCCTGCAGACACGTTCGTACGCCGAGGCGGTCCATCGCGCTTCAGAGGTGCGTTACAGCGAGCAAGAAGTGGCACACATGGCCGATATCCGCATGAGGCGACAAGAGTTGCTGCGTCGCGCCGACCCGCCGCTGATCCACGCAGTGATCGATGAGGCGGTGATCCGACGCGCTGTCGGCGGCAAGGACAACATGTGCGAGCAGCTTCGCCACCTGCGAGCCTGCGCCGACTTGCCGCACGTCACCGTACAGATCCTTCCCTTCGCCACGGGTGCGCACGCTCCGGCCGTAACCAGCTTCGTGATCCTGGGCGGCTCTCACCCGACGCTCGATGTCGCGTACCTGGACATCCTCGGGGGTGGCTTGTTCATGGAGAAGCCACAAGAGCTCGAACGCTATAAGTTGGCGTTCGAATACCTGTGTGCGCACGCGATGGACGCCGAAGCATCAGCGGCCACCATCGAACGGGCCAGCAAGGAGCTTTGATGGAAGACGGCATACGCCCTGGGGCAGCCGGCCTTCGTTGGATGAAGTCCTCATACAGTGGCGGCTACGGGACCGAGTGCGTGGAGGCTGCCTTCACGGTGGACGGCAGCTTCGTCCGCGACTCCCTGAACGCCAGCGGCCACGTGATCAGGCTTACGCACGCGGCGTGGACACACATGGTCACGGCGATACGGGATGGCAAGCTCCGCTGAGCGCCCGGAGCTCGGGTTTCGGGGAGTGAGTGGTTTCCGGGGTCGACGGCGTGCAGGCGGTTTGGGTGGGTGGCCGGGGCTCGAGATTCGGGGGTCGGGATTCGAGCGCTTTCTTTGAGGAATGGGTGGTGGGTGTAACCCACCCACCCTCCCAAGTCGCGCCTAAGCACACGTGGATGACTTTCCGCAACCGAGTCGCCACGCCTCGCTGTCGCCGTGTAGCGTCGCCACAAACAAGCAACCCCGGCCGGTGCGCCAACACCAAAGCCGGGGTCTGTCCACCTTGATCAAAGGCAGTGATCTTGTGGCTTACGCCCACTCTACTCCCGTCCCCATGGCCGCGTCCGGCTTCGGTAAGCGTTCCGCGCCCGATCAAGCCCCTCGTACACGGGATGATTTCGCGCATCTCCCTGTCCGTGAAGCCGCCATCGCCTCCCACATCGACCGGCTTCCCGACGGTGCCGCCGTCGACATCAAGACCCTCGCCAAAGAGATCCCCGCCTACGGGCAGCAGGCCGTGCAGACCGCCCTCAACAACCTCTCCGACGCCGGTCACCTGCGGCGCATCCGGGAGACCGGCGGCGAAGGCCGTACCCAGTGGGTGACCCGTTCGTACTTCTCCCGCACCGCTCGCGACGATGCCTGGTGGGAGGCGTTCCTCGGCGAGGGGGGCGATGCCTCTGCTCCGGCCTCGGCCCCAGCCCCCGCTCGTTCCGTCGCCTACGAGGCCCTTGTCCGCCTCGGTCGTACCGAGCCGCGGCTCAGTCTTTCCGCCGCCGAGTGCTCCGCCCTCGAAGGGCTCGCCTACGAATGGCTCCGGCGCGGTGTCGCGCCGGATGATCTCGTGCGGACTCTCGCCGCCGGGCTTCCGGGCGTCGTTCACCACCCCGGGGCCTTCACCCGTACGAGGCTCACCGAGAAGATGCCGCCCGAGGCCCCCAGCGCGTCCGAGCCGCCGCCGTCCCGCCGTCGTGTCATGGAGTGCACCGGATGCGGCGTGCCGGGGCGGCCCGAGGCGCTGCCCGGTGGTCTGTGCCGGGGTTGTCGGGGCGACGGCCCGGGCCTGGAGCCGACCGGTCCAGCGGACGTCAATGTGCGCGCGTACGTGTCGGAGCTTCGGGCCCTGGCTCGTACCAGCCGTTAGGGGTCCCATGTACGCAGAGCGTGTGTCCCGGGTACCGGGCGCCGTCGTGTGGACGCGGGGCTCGGGGGGCGGCGACGGCGGCACCGTGTTGCCCGACGGGTGTATGGATCTGCTGTGGACCGAGGGCAGGCTTCTCGTCGCCGGGCCCGATACCCGTGCTTACCGGCCTGGCCTCGGCGCTCAGGGGCCTTGGGTGGGCGTCCGGTTCTTTCCCGGGACCGCTCCCGGGCTGCTTGGTGTGCCCGCTCATGAGCTGCGGGATCGACGGGTGAAGCTTGCCGATCTTCGGCCCCGTGGCGAAGTGCGTCGGTTCACGGAACGCGTCGACGCGGCGGGCGATCCTGCCGTCGCCCTTGAGGAATTGGCGTTGCGACTTGCGGCCGACGCCCCGCCTCCCGACCCGCTCCTGCGGGCTGTCGTGGCATCCCTCGTGGCCGGCCGGTCCGTCGCGGCTACCGCCGAATCCGTGGGGCTTGGCGCGCGGCAGTTGCATCGCCGCGCCCTGACCGCCTTTGGCTACGGGCCCAAGACGCTGGCCCGGGTTCTACGGCTGCAGCGTGCTCTCGCCCTCGTCCGCGCCGGCGTGCCCTTCGCGGAGACCGCCGCCCTGGCCGGCTTCGCGGACCAGGCTCATCTGGCTCGTGACGTTCGGGAGTTCACCGGAGAGTCGCTGAGCGGGCTGGTGCGGCGGTGACTCACGTCAGAGGTGCGAAGAGGTCTACGCCGTTGCCGTCCGGGTCGTGCACCACGGCGTACCGCTGGCCCCAGATGGCGTCCCACGGCTTCAGCTCACCGTGGTACCCGGCCGCGATCAGGTCCTCGTACGTCGCGTCCACGTGCTCTGGGCTCGCGCAGCGGAAGGCCAGGCCCAGTCGGCCGCTGCCGCCCGTCGGTGGGCGCCACGTCGGGTGGAAGGAGCGGACGGTGCTCTCGGGGTCGAGGAGGAGGCGCAGCCCGCCCGGTAGGTCCGCCTCTACGTGTGGCTGGTCCTCCGAGCCTTCGGGGAACTCGATCCCTAGGCGTCGGTAGAAGGCGAGCGACGCTGCCAAGTCGGAGACGACGAGGCCGATGGAGTGGAAGTGGGGTGCCGGTGTCGGGCTCATGTGCGGGAGAGTAGGCAGGGCGCGGGTGCCCGGTCTTGAAGGAATCGGACGACCCCGCCCTGCCAGGCCCCCGGGCCTCAGTACGTCGGGTACGTCGGGTACGCCTGGACGTGCTTCGGGCTGGGCCCGTACTCGTTGGGCTCCGGCTTGGTGTCGAGGCACATGAACACCAGCAGGACGATCCAGCCCACGACCGGGATCAGGCCGAACAGAATCCACCACGCCGAACGATCGGTGTCGTGGAGGCGGCGGACGGTGGCGGCGAGCGAGGGGAGGAACACGGCCACGACGTACACGGTCCCGATGAGGGAGCCCGTGCCGAACACGGCGTCGGCGATGGCCAGCACGATGCTGATGACCGTGCTGATCAGGGTGAACATCCAGTACTCCTGGCGGCGCGCCCGGCCGCTGAACACCGCGTATTTCTTGAGTACGGCTATGTACCAGTCCACTGGGTCTCCCAAAAGCAAAAGGCCCCGAAGAGCCCGGTTTCTGTAGGTAAAGGCGAGGTAAAAACTACACTATGTGGGGGATTTGCGACACTCTCCGCAGTCCCGTCAGCCCCGCACCCCGTTGTCAGTGGTCACCGCTAGGTTCAGGCACATGAGTTCGGGACTGAGTGTGTATCTGCTGGACCCGGCCAGGACCCGCGCCCTGGTCGGCTCGCGTGACGAGCAGTTGCTGGAGGTCATCCGCGGCAACTTCGCCGAGGATCTGGCGCGCGCCGACGACTGGTTCTCGCACGCGATAGAGGACGGCGCGCCCACGGCGTACGAGGCGTTGGAAGCCGTCGTCAACGGCGGACCGTTCAGCGAGGACGGCGAGCACGCCTTCCAGTACGGATACGCGTACAAGCGGCTCTGCGACCTCACCGGTTCCTTCCTCGACAACTCCTCCTTCTGCCCCTTCCGGGGCAGTTGGCTGTCGGTGGTCGACGAGGGGCTGCGAGCCCTCGGGATCACGGCGGTTTCCGTGGAGGAGTTCAGCTACAGCGACTTCCCCGATCCCCTGCCGCGGCCGTACGAGGCGCCGGGGTGCGGTGAGTGGAGCCCGGAGCAGTGCGCCAAGGCTCTTGAGCAGTTCGAGGAGACCAAGCGGAAGGGGCACGCCCCGCCGCTGGAGCCCGAGGTCGTCGAAGCGGTCATGGACGTCATCGGGTGGCTGGGCCACGCCGCGGCCCGGCCGGGGTTCGGGATCATCGGGTTCCGGTCCTAGCCCGCCAGTCCGCTATGCGTCCCTCGCCGCCTCTCCCTCCACGATCGACAGGACCGTTCCCGTCGGGATGATCCGGGAGAGGTGAAGGCCCGCTTCCGCGAACAGGTCCCTGAATTCCCGCTCCGTGCGTTCGCGGCCCACCAGCGACGCCATCATCATCAGGTCCAGCGTCTTGCCCTGGTGAGGGTTGTTGTCCTGCGGGATCACCGCGTCGATGACCAGGACCCGGCCGCCCGGGCGCATGGCCTCGCGGCAGTTGCGGAGGATCGTGCGGGACTGGGCGTCGTCCCAGTCGTGGAGGATGCGCTTGAGGAGGTAGATGTCGCCGGGTGGGGCCGAGGTGAAGAAGTCGCCTTCGGCCGTGGTCCAACGGCCTGCCAGGTCCAGGGTGTTCAGGCGGTGGCCGGCCAGGACGTGGGGCTGGTCGTAGAGGATGCCCTGGAGGGTGGGACGGTCGCCCAGGATGGACAGCAGGAGGCCGCCGTGGCCGCCGCCCACGTCCACCACCGTGGCCCCGGGCGGGAACGAGTACGCGTCGGCGATGGGCTGGTTCTCCGCGTCGGACATGGACGCCATGCCGTCGTGGAAGATCGCCGCCGTCTCCGCGTCCCGCTCGAAGTGGTCGAAGAACGGTGCGCCGAAGATGTCCTCGAAGGCCGATGCGCCCTGCTCCACGCATCTGGTCATCTCGCCGGCCGGCAGCCAGAACGTGCGGTCCGTGATCATCAGGACCGCCGAGCGGACCGACACGGGGGCGTCCGAACGTAGTGCGTCCCCCGTCTCCGTCAGGCGGAAGCGGCCCTCCCCGTCCTCCTCGAACAAGCCCCGCGTGGCCAGGAGGCGCAGGACCCGGTGGAGGCTGCGGGGGTCCGTGCCCGTCGCCTTCGCCAGCTCCGACGGGGTGCGGGGGCCGTCCGTCAGGTGGTCCGCCACGCCCACGGCGGCTGCCACGCGCAGCGCCGCCGGGTAGAGGAAGCCCAGGGCCTCGTCGATGATTCGAGCCGCGTCCTTACGAGCGTCTTTGGTCACTCGGTGATTCATGCCCAGGGCGGCGGACGAATCCTCTTCCCCCAGCGTTAGCTTTAGGACGAGATCCCTTGATACGGAGGTTGTTGCTGTGGCAGTTCCTACGTCCCTGGTCGCCGCCGGTGGTCTCATCGGCGGTTACGGCATCGCACGGTGGACCAAGCAGCGGCCCCTCGGCGGAGTGGCCCTCGCCGCCGCCGGTGCTCTCGCCGCCAAGCAGTGGAAGGACACCGTCGGCGCGCCTGCCGCCGCCGGGCTCAGCGGGCTCTACGTCGCCGCCTTCGCCGGGTCGCACCCGCTCGCCAAGAAGGTCGGGGCCTGGCCTTCCGTGTTCGGTGTCGCCGGAGCCGTTGCCCTTGCCTCCTGGGCCGTGGAGCGGGGTCGCAGCCGCTGAGCGCCCGGTTGTAAGCGTGCCCCGCCACTGCTGGCCGGTGGGGGCTGGGCGCGCAGTTCCCCGCGCCCCTTCGCGCGCTCAGCTGAAGTCCAGCTCGCCCGTCCTCGTGCGCTTCAGTTCGAAGAACTTCGGGTAGCCGGCCAGCAGGCGGATGCCGTCGAAGATCCGTACCGCGTCCTCGCCCCGCGGGATCGCCGTCAGCACCGGGCCGAAGAAGGCCACGCCGTCGACGTGGAGAGTAGGAGTGCCCACCTCCTCGCCCACCGGGTCCATGCCCTCGTGGTGGCTCTTGCGCAGCGCCTCGTCGTACTTCGTCGTGTACGCCGCGTCCGCCAGCTCCTCCGGGAGGCCGACCTCGGCGAGGGCCTCGCGGATCAGCTCGTCGGTGGCCTCCCGGTCGGCGTTGTGGATGCGGGTGCCCAGCGCTGTGTAGAGGTCCCGGAGCACGTGCTCGCCGTGCTCCTGGGCCGCCGCCGTGCAGACCCGGACCGGGCCCCAGCCGGTGTCCAGGAGGCGGCGGTAGCGCTCGGGGAGGTCCTCGCGGCCCTCGTTGAGCACCGACAGGCTCATGACGCGGAAGCGCAGGTCGAGATCGCGGTGCTGGTCGACCTCCGTGATCCAGCGGGACGTGATCCAGGCGAAGGGGCAGATCGGGTCGAAGTAGAAGTCCACCTTGTTTGTCATGACCACGAGCCTATGCGGCCGTTGTCCCATCGGACTGGTCCATTCGGGGCCCGTGGTCATGGGCCAATCACCCCGCGATCAAGCGGCCGACGCCTCCGTCAGCCTCGCCAGCTCCGCGTCCGTGAGCTTCAGGTCCGCCACCGCCAGCAGCGCCGGCAGTTGCTCGACCGTACGGGCGCTGGCCAGCGGCGTCGCCACCGTCGGCTGGGCCGCGAGCCAGGCCAGGGCCACGGTCGCGAGCTCGGCGTCGTGGGCGGCGGCCACCTCGTCGAGGGCGGCCAGCACGCGCGCGCCCCGCTCCGTCTCCAGGTAGTGCGCCGCGCCGCCCGCACGCGCGCTGTCCACCGTCGTCCCCGGACGGTACTTGCCGGTCAGGAAGCCCGAGGCCAGCGCGAAGTACGGGACGGCGGCCAGGCCGTGCTCGGCGGCCACGGAGGCGAGTTCGCCCTCGTAGGTGTCGCGCGAGACCAGGTTGTAGTGGGGCTGGATCGCCACGTACTTGGCCACCCCGGCGGCGTCGGAGAATTCCAGGGACGCGCGCAGGCGCTCCGGCGAGATGTTGGAGGCCGCGATCTCGCGGACCTTGCCCTCCTTCACCAGGCCGTCCAGCGTCGTGATGATGTCCTCGACGGCGACCGACTCGTCGTCCACGTGGGTGTAGTAGAGGTCGATGTAGTCCGTGCGGAGGCGGCGCAGCGACGCCTCGACGTCGGCCTTGATCGTCGCGGGGGCGAGGCCGCGGTGCTCGGGCACGCCATTGCCCACCTTGGTAGCGACGACGATCGCGTCACGGTTGCCGCGCTCCGCGAGCCAGTTCCCGATGACGGTCTCGGACTCGCCGCCCTGGTTGCCGGGCACCCAGGCGGAGTAGACGTCCGCCGTGTCGATGAAGTTGCCGCCCGCCTCGGCGTAGGCGTCGAGGACGGCGAAGGACTGCTTCTCGTCGGCCGTCCAGCCGAAGACGTTGCCGCCCAGGTTCAGGGGATGGACGGAGAGACTGCCGATATTCCTGCGATGCGTGTTGTCAGCCATGCGATGGTTCAACTCCCCTGCCGGGCCCGTTATTCCGCGGGCGCCGGTGCCGGCAGGGGATCGGGAGGGGGGTGGACGGAAAGAGGTGCCGCGATGTCCTCCAGCGAGCGGCCCTCCGCCCGCACCGCCAGGAACGCGGCCACCACTCCGCCCACGCACATCAGCGCCGCGCCGAGGCAGAAGGCCACGACCGTGTCGGCGACGACGCCGCTCTGGGTGAGGGCCGAGAAGAGGAGCGGGCCGCTGATGCCGCCCGCCGCCGTGCCCACCGCGTAGAAGAAGGCGATGGCCATGGCCCGGGTCTCCATCGGGAAGATCTCGGAGACGGTGAGGTACGCGCTGCTGGCACCCGCCGAGGCGAAGAAGAGGACCACCGCCCAGCAGGCGGTGAGCGTGATGGCGTTCAGATGCCCGGCGCCGAACAGCCAGGCGGTGCCGAACAGCAGGACCCCGGCCAGGAGGTACGTCGACGAGATCATGATGCGTCGGCCCAGGGTGTCGAAGAGCTTCCCGAGGAAGAGCGGGCCGAGGAAGTTGCCCACCGCTATGACCGCGAAGAAATAGCCGGTGCGGGAGGTGGAGACGCCGAAGAAACGCGTGAGGATGGCGCCGAAACCGAAGGTGATCGCGTTGTAGAGGAACGCCTGGCCGATGAAGAGGGCGAGCCCCAGAATGGCCCGGCGCCGGTAGTCGGAGAAGACCGTGCGGGCGATGTCGCGGAATCCGAAGCTCTCGCGCTGACGGATGGCGAAACGCCCTTTGGCCGGCGGGAGGGCGACGCCCTTCTCGGCGATGACGCGCTTCTCGATCGACGTGACGAGCCGTTCGGCCTCCTCCGCCCTGCCGTGGATGAACAGCCAGCGCGGACTCTCGGGCACATGGCGGCGGACGAGCAGGATGACCAGCCCCAGGACGACGCCCAGCCCGAAGGTCAGCCGCCAGCCGACGGCCTTGGCGAAGATGCTGGTGTCGAGCATCAGGATCGACAGCAACGAACCCGCGATGGCGCCGAGCCAGAAGCTGCCGTTGATGATGAGGTCGACACGGCCGCGATAGACGGCCGGGATCAGCTCGTCGATGGCCGAGTTGATCGCCGCGTACTCACCGCCGATGCCGAAACCCGTCACGAAGCGGAAGGTGAAGAACCACCAGGACGAATACGAGAACGCGGTCAGGGCCGTCGCGGCCAGATAGACCGCGAGCGTGACCATGAAGAGCCTTTTACGGCCGAAGAGATCGGTCAGCCGGCCGAAGAAGAGCGCACCGGAACAGGCTCCCGCCACATACAGCGCGGCCGCCACTCCCGTCACTCCGCCGGATGTGATCGGCAGACCGCTGCCCTGCTCGGAGAGCCGGCCGGCGATATTGCCGACGACCGTGACCTCCAGGCCGTCCAGGACCCAGACCGTGCCGAGGCCGATCACCACGGTCCAATGCCACCGGGACCAGGGCAGCCGGTCCAGGCGGGCGGGCACGGACGTGGTGATCGTCGCGGTGGTCGTCACGTCATCTGATTTCCCGATCGCTCACAGAACATTCCCGGGATATCCGATATCGAGTGGTTCGGGGGGCGCTATGACCTGATTGCCCTGCCCGGCTTGCCGACCGGGCGGCCGATGGCTCCGATGCGCCCGCTACGGCTCCAGGCCCCTGCCGCGCAGCCACGACAGCGGGTCCACCGGCGCGCCGCCGCCCGGCCGTACCTCGAGGTGGAGGTGCGGGCCGGTGACATTGCCGGTCGCGCCGACCCGGCCGATGACCGTGCCCGTGCCGACCTTGCCGGACGTGACCACCATCGACGACAGGTGGCAGTACCAGACCTCGGTACCGTCGTCGAGCGTCAGCACGACGCGGTAGCCGTACGCGCCCGCCCACCCCGCCTGGGTGACGGTGCCCCCGCCGACAGCCTTCACCGGGGTGCCCGTGGGGGCGGCGAAGTCCTCGCCGGTGTGGTTCGCGGACCACATGTTTCCCGCCTGGCCGAAGCCGGCGGTGAGGGTGTAGGAGGCCACGGGGAGGGTGAAGGTCCCGCCGGCCGCGCGGTGGGCGGAACGTTCCGCGGCACCCGACGAGCCACCCGACGAGCCGCTCGCGTGCCGCTCCGGGGTGCCGGCCGAACCGTCCGTCGCCGCGCCCCCGCCCGCCGCCTCCCGTGCCTCCCGTGCCTCCCGCTGCGCTGCCTCGTACGTCGCCGCCTTCGCGTCCGCCGCCTCGCGCTCGGCCGCCTCGCGCTCCGCCGCGGCCTTCTCCGCCGCCGCCTTGCGGTGCTGCTCCGCGGCGGCCTGTGCCACGCGTGCCTGTGCCTCGGCCTCGGCGGCGTTCTGCTGGTTCTCGGCCTGCTGGAGGATGCGGGCCCGCAGCACCTCGCCGGCGTCGGCGGTGTCCCGCACGGTGCGTACCGTCTCGACGGGGGCCTGCTGGGCCTCGGCGGCCCGCCGGGCGCCCTGCTCGTGGCCGTCGGCCATGAGCGAGCCGACGACCGGAATGCTCTGGGTCAGGTCCGGCATGGATATGGGAGCCTGCGGGCGGTCCTGGGCGCTGGCCATGCCGCCCGCGCCGACCGCCGCGATCATTCCGGCGCCGAGGACCGCTCCGCTCCGGGCCATCGTGCCGCCGCGCGGCTTGACGACGCGGTGTCTGCCGCGCACGGGCGCCGCCGGGTGGTCCTCGCCGGGTGCCCACTCGCCTGCGGCCTGCGCGGTGAAGTCCTGGTGAGCCGGTTCCGGTTCGTAAGGGGGGATGTAGGCGGGAACGAACGGAGGGTCGTACGAACTGCCGTCGGACTCGGAGCTGTCGGACCTGTTGGACGCCACTGGGGCGACTCCTTTCCTTCCTGGTCGCCTACCGGGTTTGCGTGGGGGTCCCTCCCAGGCCGTTCAGGCTCTGGGGGAGGGTTCGGAGGAGGAAGGTCTCCTACGGGCCGGCGTACGGGCCCGATTCACCCCAAATGATGGTTCCCCGGTTCCACCCACGGGATTCGGCGAAGGCGCACGGCACCGCCCTTGCGGCGGTGGCAACGACCGCGCTGCGTTATCGAACGTTAATAGACAGGGCGGCTGGAATCCAAGCCGAAAGGGTGAAGCGGGCAGGCGCGTTGGGGCACTTTATAAGGCGCTTACTTCTGAGCGTTCGTCAGTCGTTATGGACCTGAGGAGATCGCAGGCGCACGGTACGGCCGGTGACCTGGGGACGTTTGTGGGTGATGGGCGCGGTACGGAGCCGGCCGTCGATCCGCCGGATGGCGAGCAGGGCCATGTCGTCGTCCGTGCGCCCGCCCGCGTGCCGGGCCACGTCCGCCGTGAGGGAGTCCAGCAGGGCGTCGGGGCTGCGGAACTGCTTGCCGCGCAGCCGCGGCCGGGGGTCGTAGAACGTCCCGGTCGCGTCCCTGGCCTCGGTGACCCCGTCGGTGAACAGCAGCAGCGTCGACCCCACCGGGAACTCCCACTGCTCCACCCGGTCCGGCCATACGCCCAGATCCCCCATCCCCAGCGGCAGGGCGGGCGCCCGGGGGTGGGTGTCGCCGACGGTGCCGTCGGAATGGAGCAGCAGCGGGGGCGGATGGCCGCGGTTGACGATGCGCAGGGCGCCCGCGCCCGGGGGGACCTCGGCCAGGACGGCGGTGGTGAACCCCTCGGCCTGATCGACGTTCGCGCGCCGTGCGCCCTCCCGCTGCAGCGCGCGCTCCAGCCGCGCCGCCAGCCCCTCCAGCGTGCGCTCCTGCTCCGCCGCCTCCCGGAACGCGCCGATCAGGATCGCGACGGCCTCCACCGCGCCCAGCCCCTTGCCCCGGACGTCGCCGACGATGACGCGGACGCCGTACGGGGTGTCCTGCACCGCGTAGAGATCACCGCCGATCCTCGCGTCGGCCTGCGCGGCGACATAGCGCGCGGCCACCCGGAGCCCGCCGATCCGGGCCGGGGGCGTGGGCAGCACGGCCCGCTGGGCTGCCTCCGCGACGCTCCGCACCGACGCCAGCCGGCGATTGCCGCGGCATACGACGCGGTTGATGCCGACGGCGAGCGCGCCGACGGTCACGACGGTGACGACCTCGGTCACCGACTCGCCCACCTCCGGCGCCTGCCGGGCGAGGGAGAGGGTGACGATCGCCGCCAGGGCCGCCACCGCCGCCAGCAGGGTGGCGGACAGGGAGAGGAGCGAGGCGGCGACGAGGGGCGCGGAGACGAAGAAGGGGGCGGAGGAGTACTTGGGGGGCGTGAGGACGTCGAAGACGATGCCGCCGATGATCACGGCGGCGGGGAGGCAGCGGGCCAGGACGACAGGCGCCCACCCGGGGAACGGCTCGCAGAGCGGATCCGGTCCGGGCGGCGGCCCGTCTCGCTTCCCCACCGTGTGTTCTCCTGACCGGCCGACGTCCCTTGCTCCGTACCACCCTCACGTCCGGCGCGCGGGCGGGCGAACGGGGGTGAGCCGTTCGGGGACGTGAAGGGGGCGTGGGGAGACGTTCGGGACGTCGGCGTCAGGACTTCAAGGCTTCAGGACCTCAAGGCTTCAGGGCCTCAGGGCCTCAGAACCTCAGGGCCTCAGAACCTCAACGCGTCAGGACGCGGCGGGACGGCGGCCACCGCCACCGCCGCCGCTCCGGCGCCGGCCGCCACCGGCGGCGTTGCCCGGGCGGGTGCCGCCCGAACGGCGCGAGCCGTCACCGCCGTTGCCGCCGAAACCGCGGAACGGACGGCCGCCGCCGTTGCCGGCACCCATGCCCGAACCGGCGCCGTTGCCGGCACCCGAGCCGGAACGGGAGCGGGAGCGGGAACCGCGCGAGCGCGACGGCTTGGTGCCCTGGCCGGCCTGCGGCTGGGCCGGGGCCGGCGCCGCGATGACGACCGGGACGCCGCTGGGCTCGCGGGCACCGGTGATCCGCGCGAGCTCGGGGTCGCTCGGGTAGGTCTTGATGACGTTCGGAGTGATCTGCGCCGTGGTCATCATGCGGCTCATCTCGCGCCGCTGCTCGGGCAGGACGAACGTGACGACCGTGCCGGACTCGCCCGCACGGGCGGTGCGGCCACCGCGGTGGAGGTAGTCCTTGTGGTCGACCGGCGGGTCGATGTTGACGACGAGGTCGAGCCCGTCGATGTGGATGCCGCGCGCGGCGACGTTCGTCGCGATCAGGGCGGTGACCTGGTCGGTCCGGAACTGGTCCAGCACCCGGTTGCGCTGCGGCTGGCTCTTGCCGCCGTGCAGCGCGGCGGCCCGGACGCCCTCGGACAGCAGCTTCTTCACCAGCCGGTCGGCGCCGCGCTTGGTGTCCACGAACATGATCACGCGACCCTCGCGGGCCGCGACCCGCGCGACGGCGTCCTTCTTGTCCTGGTCGGTGACGTGGAACAGGTGGTGCTCCATGGTCACCACGGCGCCCACCGAGGCGTCGACGGAGTGGGTCACCGGGTCGGTGAGGAAGCGGCGGACGAGCCGGTCGACGTTGCGGTCCAGGGTCGCGGAGAAGAGCATCCGCTGACCGCCCGGGGCGACCTGCTCGAGCAGCTTGGTGACCTGCGGCAGGAAGCCCATGTCGGCCATCTGGTCGGCCTCGTCGAGGACCGTGATCGCCACGTCGCGGAGCGCGCAGTCACCGCGCTGGATGAGGTCCGCGAGCCGTCCCGGCGTCGCGACGAGCACCTCGGCACCCCGGGCGAGGGTCTGGGCCTGGCGGCCGATGGACATGCCGCCGACGACCGTGGCCATCCGCAGGTTGACGGCGGTCGCGTACGGGGTGAGGGAGTCGGTGACCTGCTGGGCCAGCTCCCGCGTCGGGACGAGGACGAGCGCGAGCGGCCGCTTCGCCTCGGCGCGCCGACCCGCCGTACGGGCGAGCAGCGCCAGGCCGAAGGCGAGGGTCTTGCCGGAGCCCGTGCGGCCGCGGCCGAGGACGTCACGGCCGGCCAGCGAGTTGGGGAGGGTCGCCGCCTGGATCGGGAAGGGCGCGGTGACGCCCTCGCGGGTCAGCGTGGAGAGCAGGCCGCCGGGCATGTCCAGCTCGGCGAAGGAGTCGACGGCCGGCAGGGCCGGCGTCGTGGCGGCCGGCGTCTCGAACTCACCCTGGAGAGGGGCGGCGGGACGACGGGCGGGCTGCCGTCCGCCACGGGAACGGGCGTCCGTGGAGCGGTTGGCGCTCGTGGGGCGGTTGGCTCCGGTGGAGCGGCCGGCTCCCGAGGAGCGGGCGGGGCGTGCGGAACGAGTCATTCGGGGGACCTTCCCTCAGTGGGGTGGCACGCCCGGTTTCGGGAGACTCGTATCGCGGGCAGCCCTGGACGGACGTTCCTGCGTGAGCCCTGGGCGCGCTTGCGCTGGGCGGCAAAAGGCCCGCACCCAGTGGTGCGGGCCCTCGCCGTGCGGTGTCGCGTCACGCGTCGACGCGTCACGCGGGGCCGGACGAATCCGGCCGTTCGTCAGATGTTGACGATGTTCTCGGCCTGCAGGCCCTTCTGGCCCTGCGTGACGTCGAAGGAGACCTTCTGGCCCTCGAACAGCTCACGGAAGCCGTTGGAGGCGATGTTCGAGTAGTGGGCGAAGACGTCGGGGCCGCCGCCGTCCTGCTCAATGAAGCCGAAGCCCTTTTCCGAGTTGAACCACTTCACGGTTCCAGTAGCCATGTCCGTCTCCTTCATCATTCGGGTGGGCCCCGGACCGGACATAGACCGGCGAAAACAAAAATGCGCCTTCGGCTACATAACCGTCAGGCGCACACGAGTTCATGGGTACCACAACTGCAACGCGCCCAACCATACCACGTGGTCCCGTTTCGTGTTGATCATGGTCGGCCGCCCCCACCCCCGGCTCCGCCCGCCGCGCCTATAACTCCACGCCCTGCGCCCTGGCATGGCGGTCGGCGGCCACCTCGGCCTCCGCCTCATCGAGATACACCTCACACACGAGCCGGCCGTCGGCCGTCATGTTGTGCTCCAGCTCCCAGAGGCTGACCTCGCCGCCGCCCTCCAGCAGGAACGCGTGCTCGTAGAACCGGCACCAGGTGGCGTCGCGGCCCGTGCCCCGGCGCCTGGGCTTGGTGATCAGCGCGATGTGGTGGCCGAGCGCCCCCTGGAGCAGCTCGCGAACGACCTCGCCCGGCCCGTCCGCGTTCTCCGCGCGGCGCAGCAGCCTGCGGGCGTGATCGGGCGAGGCCTCGGCGACGTACTCCCGGCGGGGCCTCGTCGGGCCCATCGCGAGCAGCAGCTCCTCCGCCAGCCAGGCGGGCAGCTCCTCGGACTCGCTCCCCGGCCCGATGCCCCCGCCGCCGATCCGGTCGTGCACCCGGCGCTCGGCGGCGTCGAGCGCGCCGTCGTCGGTGTAGAGCTCGTAGAGGTAGCGCTCCTGGGGCCCCGTGTCGTGCTCCAGCTCGTAGAGGACGAGGCTGCTGCCGTCGGCGAGGAGGAAGACGTGCCGGTAGGTGTTGCACCGCAGGGGGCGCCGGCCGTCGTTGCGCTGGCGGTACGAGCGGAGCTCGGTCTGGTGCATCAGCGCGGTGCGCAGCCGGTCCAGGAGCGGCTCGCCGATCTCGAAGCCGTTCTGGGCCCGTTCCAGCAGCTCCGCCACCTGCTCGGCGGGCGTCGGCTCGGAGCCGGCGGAGCCGTCCGGCTCGCCGCGCCGCCCGCTCTCGCCCTCGCCCCCGCCCACTCGCGTCTGCGCCATGCCCGTCGCCTCCCGACCTTCGCCACACCGGTACTGCCCACCCCGCGCACTTACCGTAGCGGCGCGAACACATCCAGGGGGCGGGGTTTTGGCGAAGTCGCTCGCGCGACGCCGCTCGCGCTGGCGTTCGCCACACTCCACGGGTGCGGGCGCTTCGGCTGCGGGCCGCCTCTGGCTGGTCGCGCAGTTCCTCGCGCCCCTTACGGGGCCTTACGGCCGCCCAGCCACCAGCCCGCCAGCCCCGCCGCCGACAGCAGGACGCCCGCTCCTACGAAGGCCCCGGCGGGGGCCGCGTCCACGACGGGTGGCAGGAGGAGGAGGCCGGCCAGTCCGGCCGACCGGGTGACCGTCTGGTCGACGGTCAGGAGCCGGAGGCGCTCCGCCGGGGCGAAGCGGGTCAGGTGGGCGCGCAAGGTCACCGCGCAGACGGGGAAGAGGAGGCCGGAGAGGACGCAGAGGGTGATCACGACCGCCATGGAGTCCGCCACGCCCAGCCCGGCCAGCGCGCATCCGGACAGCGCCCAGGCGAGGCAGTACGTGCGGATCCAGGACTCGCCGGGGCCGGAGGAGCCGCTGCCGGCCGGCCGGCCGGCGAGCTGGCCGGTGAGCAGGTTCCCCGCGAGTCCGCCGGCGGCCGTGGCGGCGAGGGCCAGGCCGTATCCGGTGGCGCCCTGGCCGAAGCGGGAGACGAGCAGCGGGGGCAGGCCGACGGTCGAGACCGCCGCGGTGAACAGGGCCACGCCGTGCACGGCCACCGCGATCGCGATCCGCGGGTGGCGGTGGAGAAGGGACCGGGCGGGTACGCCCGCCGTAGCCCGCACGGGGCCGGTGGGCGGCTCCCCGCCCACGGGGCTCGCCGTGCGGCGGCCGAGCCAGCCCAGGGCCAGGGCGGAGACGACGAAGGTGCAGCCGTCGACGGCGAACAGTTCGATCTCGGACACGAGCAGCAGGAGGACTCCGACGCTCCCCTGCCCGACGACCCCCGCGATTCTCGACGTGAGGTCGAACAGGCCGCTGACCAGCGGGAGCTCCTCGACCGGCACCAGCTGGGGGACGAGCGCCCCGAAGTTGGGGTCGAAGACCGCGCTGAGCGTGCCGAGGAGCAGGACGAGCGTCAGCGTGATCAGGAAGCCGGTCGTGTCCGGCGACCAGAACAGCGGCACGGCCAGGGCGACGGCGGCGCGGCCCGCGTCCAGCCAGGCCAGGGAGCGCCAGCGGGAGAAGCGGGCCATCAGGTAGCCGGCACCGCCGAGGGCTATGTAGGGGAGCGATTCGACGGCGGCCACCAGGCCCGTCCGGGAGGACGAGCCCGTCGCCTCGTACACGACCCACATCGCGGCCAGCCCGTAGAGCCGGTCCCCCAGCACGGACAGGGTCATCGACAGCCACAGCACCCGCACGGATCGGCAGCGCAACAGACGTATGTGCTTCATCGCCTATGCCTCTGGCCCATGTCCCATGGCGCGTTACCTCCGGCACATCCGCTTCCGGTGGCGGCACACAGTAGGGCGACTGTCCAGAGCGCCTCCCGGGCATTAGCCGTCAAACCCGGACCAGCCCCGCCACGTCGCCACCCGCACGTGTGGCGCTGTTCGCCCCGCGTCTCGGGAAGCGGACGACGGGGGACGCGCTCGGCCATCCGGGGACGCGCCGCGCGCCACATGACACTGCGACGACATAGAGTGACGGGAGCATTGCTCCGCGTATCCGAGGGTCTGCCGTGCGGGCCGCGAACGTCACGCGAACGCGATGTGGACCATTTCAGGACGCGAGGGATCGGCGGCCGCCGGCCTTCCTTCGTCCTGCTGAGGCGATCTGGAGGTTTCCCAGTGGCGAAGGCGAAGTTCGAGCGGACAAAGCCGCACGTCAACATTGGCACCATCGGTCACGTCGACCACGGCAAGACCACCCTCACCGCGGCGATCACCAAGGTGCTGCACGACAAGTTCCCGGACCTGAACCCCTACACGCCGTTCGAGGACATCGACAAGGCACCCGAGGAGCGGCAACGCGGTATCACCATCTCCATCGCGCACGTCGAGTACCAGACGGACGCACGTCACTACGCCCACGTCGACTGCCCGGGTCACGCGGACTACATCAAGAACATGATCACCGGTGCCGCCCAGATGGACGGCGCGATCCTCGTGGTCGCCGCGACCGACGGTCCGATGCCGCAGACCAAGGAGCACGTGCTCCTGGCCCGCCAGTCCGGCGTTCCGTACATCGTCGTCGCCCTGAACAAGGCCGACATGGTGGACGACGAGGAGATCCTGGAGCTCGTCGAGCTCGAGGTCCGTGAGCTCCTCAACGAGTACGAGTTCCCGGGCGACGACGCCCCGGTCGTCAAGATCTCCGCACTGAAGGCGCTCGAGGGCGACCCGACCTGGGTCAAGTCCGTCGAGGACCTGATGGAAGCCGTCGACGAGAACATCCCGCAGCCCGAGCGTGACGTCGACAAGCCGTTCCTGATGCCGATCGAGGACGTCTTCACGATCACCGGTCGAGGCACCGTCGTCACCGGCCGCATCGAGCGCGGCATCCTCAAGGTCAACGAGACCGTCGACATCATCGGCATCCACCCGGAGAAGACGACCACGACGGTCACGGGCATCGAGATGTTCCGCAAGCTCCTCGACGAGGGCCAGGCGGGCGAGAACGTCGGCCTGCTGCTCCGCGGCATCAAGCGCGAGGACGTCGAGCGCGGCCAGTGCATCATCAAGCCCGGCTCGGTCACCCCGCACACGGAGTTCGAGGCCACGGCCTACATCCTCTCCAAGGACGAGGGCGGCCGGCATACCCCGTTCTTCAACAACTACCGTCCGCAGTTCTACTTCCGTACGACTGACGTGACCGGTGTGGTGACCCTCAAGGAGGGCACGGAGATGGTCATGCCCGGCGACAACGCCGAGATGTCCGTCCAACTGATCCAGCCCATCGCCATGGAGGAGAGCCTGCGCTTCACCATCCGCGAGGGCGGTCGCACCGTCGGCGCCGGCCAGGTCACCAAGATCACCAAGTAGGGGGCGACGGGGAGAAAGGGCGGGAACGGGACATCGCCAAGGGCTGGCCAGAGGACCCTGGAGCCGGACCGGCGGCCCCGTTCCCGATCGACACGCTAGCGTCCGTCCCACGGCCCCGTCCGCAACCCCGACGGTGTGGCGGCGGGAAACCACCCGAGGAAAAGCCTTGAGGCCCAGGTCAGAACAGTCCGACCTGGGCCTCCGCGGTAGGCCGTGTGGGACTCGAACCCACAACCAATGGATTGAAAGTCCCGAGGGCCCGAGGGGCCGCTATTCCGTAGTGCCGCGGCAGAGGCCCTCGACGCGGAACCACAGGCCCGGGGCGTAGACCGCGTGGATGACGGCTTCCTCTCCTCTTGTGACCCGCAGGATTCTCAGGATGCCGCCGGGAAGTACGTCGTATTGGTAACTGATCTCGGCGTTGCCCTCGACGGTGTCGTCGTAGGAGATGTCCGCCGTACGATCGTTCGCGTATTCCTTCGGTGGGCGATTTTCCACCAGTTTGATGAAGACGCTCATGGGCCAACGGTACGGTCCTTTCGCGAGCTTCGCCCTCCGGGATGAGAAGGTCGCGGCACCCACCGGTCCGGGGACATGCGCAGGGGCATGCACGGGCTGTCAGGCTTCGTCGTCCTGCGGGTCGTCGGCCGCAACGCTCCGGCTGGTCGCCAGCCAGGATCGCGCGGGCTCGGCGGGACGCGTGGTGTCGACAGTGAGGTGGAGCCGGGTACCGCCTTCGCGGCCGGCCGGATAACTGCGTTGCTCGGTGGAATCGAAGCAGCGACGGAGGACTTCCGCGACGCGACGGGCGGTCTCGGGGGAGGCGGCGGTGATGCGGATGTCGGCGCGCCCTGCCGGCGGCCCCGGTTCCGCTGGTACGGGGGTGGTGTGTGCGGACGTCATGGTCACTTCCTCGCCGGAGAAGAGGCGGAGTCGCCCGCGGTCCCCGTGCGGTTGCTCGTGGCGGCTGTGACAGCGGTCTCCACGGCCCTCATGTCCCTTGGGCGGAGCGCGGAGGCCCGGTCGGGTTCCCGGCCGGTGGCGGCGCGGTCCCACCCTCTGTCTCCCACTCCTCTTCGCGGTCCCGTGACTGCGTCGCGTCCTCGGCCTCTCGTTCGTCCTCCATCAGCCGGCTCGCGGTGAGGAGGCTTCCGGGGGTGGTCGCGGCGGACATCAGCCGGGCGGCCGCGGCCGGCTCGGTCTCCGGCGGGATGATCAGCAGGTCCAGGCGGTCCGCGGAGTAGGAGAACAGCAGGAGCTTGTGCGGGTCCTGCTCATTGGTGAACCACCCCACGTGCACGGTGTGTCCGCCGACGGGAACCTTGCGCGGGATCACGGGCCAGAAGGCCGGATTCACCGTGACGCGGGTGACCCGCCCCCAGGAGTGGTCCAGCCTCTCCGCCAGTGCGGGGAGCTCGCGGGAGAGGTCGCGAGAGCGGGGCCACCAGGCACCGTCCAGCAGGCCCGGCGCCGTCCCTGGCGTCAGGGACAGGCGGGCGGGCGGCGAAGGGGCGTGCCCGTCGGTGGGCCTACGGTCGGTGGTGACAGCCATGATGCGAACCGAACCTGCCCCCGGGCCCGTCGTCGACTGCCCGGCGTTGTGACTCACCGGGAACGACACCCGCATGGAGGCCGGTGTACGAAGTTTTCCCGGTTTCTCCACCCTACTCCGGCAGGCGGTTCGCAGACCATGCGCAACCGGGCGATCTCCGGGAGCACGGGTGTGCGCGGTCGAGTGGGCGAGCCCACCATGGGCCTGCGGAGTACGGTGGGATTGCGGCGGGTGGCTCGCCCGGTGAGTGCGACGCACGACGCACCCCGGACGACGAACGGACACGCCGATTCCTCGGAGACAGGCGAGCAGGCCATGGCCGATTCCGACACCCCACGCCTCCCCGGACTTCTGCCGGACGCGATCCACGACGCCGTGAAACCCGGGACGGCCCTCCTGCGGCTGGAGACGACAGGGGAGCGCGGGGGAATCCTGGACGGCGCGTGGTGGCCACGCTCCCGCGACATCGGTGCCGAGCTTCCCGGCCTGATCACCGCCCTGACCGAGCACCTCGGCCCCATCACACGCGTCGGCCTGGACGCGAGCGCCTGGGAAGAGCTCCCGACCCGGCTGATCATCGAGGACCGGGTCGTGCGCATCGATTCCTTCCCGGTCGGCGACGACACGGTCCTCATCACCCGGGGCGAGAACGACCACTTCGCCCTGCTGGTGGTCCCGCCCGACGCCACGCCCGACGCGGCACGTGCCGCGATGGCCAGATCCGTACAGGCCGGCAACATCACCCGGGCCGAACAGATCCTCATCGACACGGGCAGCACCCCGCGGACCTGAACGTCGAGGCGACGGCTCGGGTCAGCCGAGGAAGGACAGCCGGACCTGGCGGTCGGGGCCGCCCCGATCGGTGGTCACCAGCACGACGGACTGCGAGGTCCCCAACACCAGCTCACCACCGATCACAGGCAGCGTGGCGTGCGGCGGAACCAGGGCCGGGAGCATGTGACCGCGACCGGGGCCCGCACCACCGTGACGGTCGCGCCAACGGTCGTCCGCGGGAAGAACCTCACGGAGGGCCGCCAACAGGTCGTTGTCGCTACCCGCGCCGGTCTCGATGACCGCCAGACCGGACGTCGCGTGCGGGGTGAAGACGTTCAGCAGCCCATCCCGCCCGTGAGCGACCTCCCGGAGGAACGCGGTGCACGCGTTCGTCAGGTCGTGCATGGTCTCGGCGGAGCCGGTTGTCACGTCGACAGTGCGGGTGGTGAAGGTGCCGGTCATGGTTCACCAGTACCCGCTGTTCGGGAGCAGCGTTGACGGCTGGACGGGTTGTTCCGCGGGGATTCCGGTCGGCCCATCCCCCACAGGCACACCGCGCCGCCGGCTGACGGCTCGTAGCTCCCCCACGCGGCCGGCGTCGGTGCCGGTCCGACGGTGGCCAAGGAGCTCCTACAGGACGGCTGGACGCCCTACGAGTCCGATCCGAAGCCGGACGGCAGCGCGGCTGCGATCGCTCGGCCGGACCGCCCCCGATCAACCTGCGTGACCCACGTCACGCGGCTGCTGCTTTGATCCATGGCGGCGGCGGGGACCTCCACGCCTTCGCCCCGGCTGGAGAAACCCAGCCGGGGCGAGAAGATGCAGGTCACAAACGGTGTGGTGACCTCATCGGGCGGTAGGCCGTGTGGGACTCGAACCCACAACCAATGGATTAAAAGTCCACTGCTCTGCCAATTGAGCTAACGGCCCGCACACCGCAGCATAGCCCGGCCGACCGTGGATGCCCGAGTCGTTATGGCCCCGAACGTCGCGCGAATGTCCGGAAGCCGCTCCCGACGGCCGAGGGCCCGCACGGCGTGATGCCGTACGGGCCCTCAGATCAGCTGCGGAGACGAGCTGTTGGAACAGCAGCGGGAACAGCCGTTGGATCAGCCGTTGCGCTTCCAGCGCGGCTTGTCGGCGCGGCGGTCGAAGGAGCTGCCGCCACGGTGGTCGTCACGACGGCCCTGGGGGCGGTCGCCGCCGCCGGAGCGGAAGCCGCCGGAGGGACGGTCGTCACGACGGTCGCGGTTGAACGGACGGTCGCCGCCGGCGGAACGGTAGCCACCGGAGGGACGGTCGTCGCGGCGGAAGCCACCGGACGGGCGGTCGTCGCGACGGAAGCCGCCACGGTCGCCACCGCGCTCACCGTCACGACGGTCGTCACGGCGGAAGCCACCGTCACGGTCCTCGCGGCGGAAACCACCCGACGGGCGGTCGTCACGACGGAAGCCACCACGGTCGCCGCCACGCTCGCCGTCACGACGGTCGTCACGACGGAACGACGGACGCTCCTCGCGGCGGAAGCCACCACGGTCGCCGTCACGGCGGTCGTCGCGGCGGAAGCCGCCCTCACGGTCGTCGCGGCGGAAACCACCCGACGGGCGGTCGTCACGACGGAAGCCGCCACGGTCGCCGTCACGGCGGTCGTCACGACGGAACGACGGACGGTCCTCACGACGGTCGTCGCGGCGGAAGCCACCACGGTCGCCGCCGCGGTCGCCACCGCGCTCGTCACGGTCGTCGCGGCGGAAGTTGCCGCCACGGCGCTCGAAGTTGCCCCGCTCGTCGCGGCGCTCGGGGGCCTGCGCCGGGATGGCGGCGGCCTCCTCGGCCTTGGCGGCGGCCTCGGCCTCGGCCTTGAGCTCCTCGGCGGCGGCGGCCACGGCGGCCTCCGGGTCCTCGCCGCGCTCGCGGGCGGCGCGGGCCACCAGGCGGTCGGCCTCCTCGCGGAGCTCCGTCGCACGGCGCTGGGCGCGCTCGAGCTGACGGTTCAGGTCGCGGAGCTCGCGCTCGGCCTGCTTGGCGGCGTTGGCGGCCGAGTCGGCCTGGACCTCGGTCAGCGAACGGGCGCCGGTGATCTTGGCGACGTCCTCGTCGAAGGCGCCGGCACCGCCGACGATGTGGCGCGAGGCGTCGACGCCCGCGTCCTCCATCAGGCGGAAGATCTGCTTGCGCTGGTGCGGCAGGGCCAGGGAGACGACCGTGCCGGACTGGCCGGCGCGGGCCGTACGGCCGGAGCGGTGGAGGTAGTCCTTGTGGTCACCGGCCGGGTCGACGTTGAGGACCAGGTCGATGCCGTCGACGTGGATGCCTCGGGCGGCCACGTCGGTGGCGACCAGGACGTGCACGCGGCCGGCCTTGAAGTCCTCCAGGACGCGGGTACGGGCGCCCTGGGTCATGCCGCCGTGCAGCGCGTCCGCGCGGACACCGGCGTCGAGCAGCTGCTCGGCGACGCGGTCGGCGCCCATCTGGGTGCGGACGAAGATGATCGTGCGGCCCTTGCGGGCGGCGATGGCGGCCGTGACCGGCGCCTTGTCCTTCGGCTTCACGACGAGGACGTGGTGGGTCATGGTCGTGACGGCACCGGCGGAGGGGTCGACCTCGTGGGTGATCGGGTCGACCAGGTAGCGCTTGACCAGCGTGTCGATCTCGTTCTCGAGCGTCGCGGAGAACAGCAGACGCTGGCCGCCGGTCGGCACCTGGTCGAGGATCTCGGTGACCTCGGGCAGGAAGCCCATGTCGGCCATCTGGTCGGCCTCGTCGAGGACGGCGACCTGGACCTTGTCGAGCGAGGCGGCGCCGCGGTCGATGATGTCGCGCAGACGGCCCGGGGTGGCGACGAGGATGTCGACGCCGCGCTCCAGGGCGTAGATCTGGTTGCCCATGGACGTACCGCCGCAGACGACCTTCATCTTCAGGCCGAGGACGTCGCCGTACGGCTGGAGGGCGTCGGCGACCTGCATCGCCAGCTCACGGGTCGGGGTGAGGATCAGACCGCGCGGGCGCTTCTTCTCGGTGTGGCCGCCCGCCAGGATCGTGAGCAGGGGCAGACCGAAGGAGAGGGTCTTGCCGGAGCCGGTGCGGCCACGGCCGAGGATGTCCTTGCCGGCCAGGGCGTCCGGGATGGTCGCGGCCTGGATCGGGAAGGGCGTGGTGACGCCGTTCTGGGCGAGCTTGCGGACGATCGCCTCGTCCAGGCCCAGGTCACCGAAGGTGATCTGCGGCTCGGCCGGCTCGGCGGCCTCGGTCGTCTCCACGGGGGCCTCGACGGTCTCGACGATCATCTCGTCGGCCTCGGGCATGGTGGTGGTGTCAGTGGAAATGGACATGCGAAATGCGAAACCTTCCGGAGTTTCGGCACGCGCCCAAGCTCCGTGTCGGCTTCACAAATGACCGCCTCGATGCGGTCAGCCACGGCAAGGTAAGGAACGCGCCACACGGCGCGCTTCTGCGAGGCGCCGGGCAAATGGGATCAAACGATCTACCACCATACGCACCCACCGCAGGGCAGCGCAAGCCGCGGTCGCATGGCCTGCGCCACAGTACCCGAGCCGGACGCGCTCAGGAAGGCCCCGGCTGGGGTGAGGCGGGGGTCGGCGGCGTGGTGGGGGGCGGCTGCGTGGGCGGGGCCTGGGTGGGCGGCGGCACCGTGGCGGGCTGGGTGGGCGCGGGGGGCTTCCCCTGCGCCGGGGAGCTGCCCTGATTGGGCCCGCTCGGCGGCTTGGGCCGGTCCCCCGGCTTGCCCGGCTGCCGGGACGCCGACGCGGAGGCCTCCGGGGCGGCCGAGGCCGACGCCGAGGCGGAGGGACGCGCCTCCTTGGCGGACGGGCTGCCGCTCGCCCCGCCCTTCACCGATTTGCCGTCCGCGTGGCCGGCGCGGCCCGCCGGGGGCCGCAGCCCGCCGTCCGGCTGGGCCCCGGTCTCGCGCTGCCGGCCCGTCCCCGACGGCGCCGGGCGGCCCGGGTCGCTCACGCTCATGCACCCGCTCACGCACCCGCCCAGGGTCAGGGCCAGAGCAGCCGCGGCCGCGAAACGGGTGAACGCTGCCGCGTGCGCTGACGTTGCGCGCATGAATGGGACCGCCTTCGGGTACAGGGGACGAGCGCCCTGCCCAACTGGCCCCGCCCCGCCCAGGACACGCGCGGCGCCCGGCGATCAGCCCTCGATCATCCGTAGCCTCGTCCGGCGCCCGCCCGTCGCCCCGCCCGAGGGCTCATCCGTAGCCCAGCGCGTGGAGGCGCTCGTCGTCGATCCCGAAGTGGTGTGCCACTTCGTGAACGACCGTCACCTCGACCTCGGCCACGACCTCGTCCCGCGTGGCGCACATCCGCAGCGTCGGCCCCCGGTAGACCGTGATCCGGTCCGGCAGCACCCCCGCGTACCACTCGCCGCGCTCGGTGAGCGGCGTGCCCTCGTAGAGCCCCAGCAGGTCCGGGGCCTCGGCCGGGGGCTCGTCCTCGACGAACACGGCGACGTTGTCCATCAGCCGCGTCAGCTCCGGCGGGATCCGGTCCAGGCCCTCGGCGACCAGTTCCTCGAACTCCTCGCGCGTCATCTCCAGCACGCCGCCATTGTCCGCCACGGGGGCCTCCGGAGGGGGGTCCCGGAACGGCTCCGGCAAACCGTTTTGGCGATCGGTCCCTGCATCCCATATGCTTCTCACGTCCCCGAGGCGCCGACAAAGCGCCCAGGTGGGCCATCAGCCCTCATCGTCTAGTGGCCCAGGACGCCGCCCTTTCAAGGCGGTAGCACGGGTTCGAATCCCGTTGGGGGCACGCATGACTGTGTGCGAGACTTGTCTCGCACATACAGCTTGGTCCTGTGGAGCAGTTTGGAGTGCTCGCCACCCTGTCAAGGTGGAGGCCGCGGGTTCAAATCCCGTCAGGACCGCTTGCGATCATCTCGATGATCGCATGGCTGGGTAGCTCAGTTGGTACGAGCGTCCGCCTGAAAAGCGGAAGGTCGCCGGTTCGACCCCGGCCCCAGCCACAGTGAGGCCCCCATCGGAAGATGGGGGCCTCGGTGTTTTCCGGCCCTTAAATGCGTTCGCCGCTTCATGGCGCGTGGTGCGATCCTGGACTCCGTATGTCTACGCAGCCTGCCGCCCCCGCCGCATTCGCCGACCTCGCCGCCCGCCTCCCCGAGCTGACGCTGCGCGACGCGCAGCGCCTGGGGCGGCGGCTCGACGGGGCCCGCCGCGTCCGCAAGCCCGAGGCCCGCGCGGCCGTCCTGGCCGAGATCACGGCGGAGGTCGAGACGGCCGAGCTGCGCGTCGCGAACCGCCGTGCCGCCGTGCCGGCCGTCGACTATCCGGAGCAGCTCCCCGTCAGCCAGAAGAAGGACACGATCCTGGAGGCGATACGCGACCACCAGGTCGTGATCGTCGCGGGTGAGACGGGCTCCGGCAAGACCACCCAGATCCCCAAGATCTGCCTGGAGCTCGGCCGTGGCGTCAAAGGCCTGATCGGCCACACCCAGCCCCGCCGGCTCGCCGCCCGTACGGTCGCCGAGCGCGTCGCCGAGGAGCTGCGGACGCCGCTGGGCGAGGCCGTCGGCTGGAAGGTCCGCTTCACCGACCAGGTGGGCGACACCACCATGGTCAAGCTGATGACCGACGGCATCCTGCTCGCCGAGATCCAGACGGACCGCGAGCTGCGCCAGTACGACACGATCATCATCGACGAGGCCCACGAGCGCAGCCTCAACATCGACTTCCTGCTCGGCTATCTCGCCCAGCTGCTCCCCCGGCGCCCCGACCTCAAGGTCGTGATCACCTCCGCCACCATCGATCCCGAGCGCTTCTCCCGCCATTTCGGCGACGCGCCGATCGTCGAGGTCTCGGGCCGTACGTATCCCGTGGAGGTCCGCTACCGGCCGCTGCTGGAGGAGGAGTCCTCCGACGCCGACCGTGACCAGATCACCGCGATCTGTGACGCCGTCGAGGAGCTCCAGCGGGAGGGCGAGGGCGACATCCTGGTCTTCCTCTCCGGCGAGCGGGAGATCCGCGACACCGCTGACGCACTCGAGAAGAGAAAATTCCGGTTCACCGAGGTGCTGCCGCTCTACGCGCGGCTCTCCCACGCCGAGCAGCACCGGGTCTTCCAGCGGCACACCGGCCGCCGGATCGTCCTCGCCACGAACGTCGCCGAGACGTCCCTGACCGTCCCGGGCATCAAGTACGTCATCGACCCGGGCTTCGCCCGGATCTCCCGCTACAGCCACCGCACCAAGGTCCAGCGGCTGCCGATCGAGCCGGTCTCGCAGGCCAGCGCCAATCAGCGCAAGGGTCGCTGCGGCCGTACGAGCGACGGCATCTGCGTCCGGCTGTACTCGGAGGACGACTTCCTCGCGCGGCCGGAGTTCACGGACGCGGAGATCCTGCGGACGAACCTGGCGTCGGTCATCCTCCAGATGACGGCGGCGGGGCTCGGCGACATCGAGAAGTTTCCTTTCATCGACGCGCCGGACCGCCGGAACATCAAGGACGGCGTCGATCTGCTCCAGGAGCTCGGGGCGATCGACCCGAAGCAGAAGGAGCCGAAGAAGCGGCTCACGCCGCTGGGCCGGAAGCTCTCCCAGCTGCCCGTGGACCCCCGGCTGGCCCGCATGGTGCTGGAGGCCGACAAGAACGGCTGTGCCCGCGAGGTGATGGTGATCGCGGCCGCGCTGTCGATCCAGGACCCGCGCGAGCGGCCGTCGGAGAAGCAGGCGCAGGCCGATCAGCAGCACGCCCGGTTCAAGGACGAGACCAGCGACTTCCTCGCCTTCCTGAACCTGTGGCGGTACGTCCGCGAGCAGCAGAGCACGCTGTCGTCCTCGGCCTTCCGCCGGATGTGCAAGTCGGAGTACCTGAACTATCTGCGCATACGTGAGTGGCAGGACATCTACTACCAGCTGCGCACGGTCGCGAAGACGATGGGCATCCACCTCACCGAGGAGGACGCGCCGGCGGAGCGGGTCCATCAGTCGCTGCTGTCGGGTCTTCTCTCGCACATCGGTCTGAAGGACACCGAGAAGAACAATGAATTCGTCGGGGCCCGCAATGCCAAATTCGCGGTGTTCCCGGGTTCGGCGCTCTTCAAGAAGCCGCCGCGCTGGGTGATGTCGGCGGAGCTGGTGGAGACCTCCCGGCTGTGGGCGCGCGTCAACGCGCGTATCGAGCCGGAATGGATCGAGCCGCTCGCCGAGCACCTGGTGAAGCGGACGTACAGCGAGCCGCACTGGGAGCAGAAGCAGGCGGCGGTGATGGCGTACGAGCGGGTGACGCTCTACGGCGTGCCGATCGTGGCGCAACGGAAGGTCAATTACGGGCGGATCGACCCGGAGACCAGCCGTGAGCTGTTCATCCGCAACGCGCTCGTCGAGGGTGACTGGCGGACGCACCATCAGTTCTTCCACGACAACCGCAAACTGCTGGGCGAGGTCGAGGAGCTGGAGCACCGAGCCCGGCGGCGCGACATTCTCGTGGACGACGAGACGCTGTTCGACTTCTACGACCAGCGGCTGCCGGAACATGTCGTCTCCGGGGCGCATTTCGATTCCTGGTGGAAGCACAAGCGGCGTGACGAGCCGGAGTTGCTCAATTTCGAGCACTCCATGCTCATCAACGAGAACGCGGAGGCCGTCACCAAGGACGACTATCCGGATTCCTGGCGGCAGGGCCGGCTGAAGTTCCGGGTGACGTACCAGTTCGAGCCGGGCGCGGACGCGGACGGTGTGACCGTCCACATTCCGCTGCAGGTGCTCAACCAGGTCTCCGCCGAGGGCTTCGACTGGCAGATCCCGGGGCTGCGGGAGGACCTGGTCACGGAGCTGATCCGGTCGCTGCCCAAGCCGATCCGGCGGAACTGCGTCCCCGCGCCGAACTTCGCCCAGCGGTTCCTCGACAGCGCCGTGCCCCTGCAGGAGCCGCTGACGACGGCGCTGGCGCACGGTCTCCACCGGATGACGGCGGTGCGGATGGAGGCGGAGGACTTCGACCTCGCCAAGGTCCCCGACCATCTGAAGATCACTTTCCGGGTGGTCGACGAGCGCAAGCGCAAGATCGCCGAGGACAAGGACCTGGAGGCCCTGCGGCTGCGGCTCAAGCCGAAGACGCAGGCCGCGATCACCAAGGCCTTCGAGCAGGCGGCGGAGAAGGCCGACGGCGCCTCCGGCGGCACGGCCCGTCCCGAGCAGCGCTCGGGGCTGACGTCGTGGACGGTCGGGACGCTGCCGCGCACCTTCGAGACGCGTCGCGCGGGCCAGCCGGTGAAGGCGTTCCCGGCGCTGGTGGACGAGGGGCCCTCGGTGGCGGTGCGGCTCTTCGACACCGAGCCCGAGCAGCGCGAGGCGATGTGGGCCGGTGTCCGCCGGCTGATCCTTCTGAACCTGCCGTCGAACCCGGCGAAGTTCGCCCAGGACAAGCTCGGCAATCAGCAGAAGCTCGCCCTGTCGCGGAATCCCCACGGCTCGATCCAGGCGCTCTTCGAGGACTGCGTCGCGGGCGCCGCGGACAAGCTGATCGCGGCCCACGGCGGGCCCGTGTGGGACGAGGAGTCCTTCCGCAAGCTCTTCGACGCCGTGCGGGCCGACATCGTGGACGCGACGCTGGACACGATCCGCCGGACGCAGGAGGTGCTGGCCGCCTGGCAGGCGTGCGAGCGCCGGCTGAAGGCCACGTCGAGCCCGGCGCTGCTGACGTCCCTGGCGGACGTCAAGCAGCAGCTGGCGGAGCTGATCAAGCCGGGCTTCGTCACGGCCCACGGCGTCCGCCGCCTGCCGGACCTGCTGCGCTACCTCGTGGCCGTCGACCGCCGGCTGACCCAGCTGCCCACCAACGCCGAGCGGGACCGGGCCCGGCTGGCGAAGGTCCAGGAGATGCGCGACGAGTACGCGTGGCTGCTGGAGCAGTTCCCCAAGGGCCGTCCCGTGCCCCAGGAGGCCCGGGAGATCCGCTGGATGATCGAGGAGCTCCGGGTGAGCTACTTCGCCCACGCGCTGGGCACGGCCTACCCGGTCTCGGACAAGCGGATCGTGAAGACGATCGACAAGCTGGCCCCGTAGCGGGACGCCGGAGGACGGCGCCCGCGACTGTGGGCGCCGTCACGGGGCCGTTGGTTCGACCGCACCCCCTGACCTGCTGTAGAGTCTGTCTCGCAAGAACGCGAGAGCGGGAAAGCAAGCAAGGTCCTGTGGAGCAGTTTGGAGTGCTCGCCACCCTGTCAAGGTGGAGGCCGCGGGTTCAAATCCCGTCAGGACCGCAGTAGAGTCGGAGCCCGTATCCCCCAGGGATACGGGCTCCGTCGTTTGTACGGCCGGGGTCAAGTGCCCCGGGAGCCCGTCGACTTGAAGGCCCGGATCCGCGTCCCCGGATCCGGGCCTCCGTGTTTTCGACCTTGACGGCGACACGTGCCAGGGGTACCCCAGTCAGTGGAGGTGCCTCGCCCTATGACGACGACCGAGCGCAGCCGGCACGAGACCCGGGCGTTGCTGCGCGCCCACCTCTCCGCCGCGGCCGGCTATCGCCACCTGACGAGACACTGCCCGGTCTGCCACCGGCTCCTGAGGCTCGCCCAGGAGGCCGGGAGCGACCAGGAGGCGCCACGGGAGGAGATTCCCCTCCCCCGGTGACGCAGGGCGGCTCAGGCGCCGTGGTGACGGCGCCTGCTCCGGAGAGTGACCGCGGGCGCAAGTCCTTTACCCCAGCGGCCCGATGGGGGACAAGCATGCCGCGATGTGACGGGAGTCACTGAAAGTATTTCCGTGGTAGGGGAACTTACCCCCTCCCTACGCCGGGTCAATTTAATATGTGCAATTGCACCGACCTTCCGGTCTTCCGCCGGCGGCGGCGACGGACCCGGGTACGGGCACGCGGGAGGCGTCCGCGCGGGGATACGGCGGGGATACCGGCGGCGATACAGCGCATAAAAAAGATCGCGCTGGACCCGGCGGAGTCCAGCGCGATCGACGGCCGGCCCAAGTCGGTGGGCGGGACGCCTGTTGGGGCAGGCATCCGCTGTTTACCGTCTGTGGAGCTTCAGCTGGGTGAGAGCCGGGTTGGGGGCCCCGGAAATCACCCCGTCATTCAGTTGTTCAGCCTCTGCTTGTTCAGCCCTGCTTGTTCAGGCCTCGCTGCGCTGCTGCGGAATGCCCGCCAGCAGGGCACGGACCTCCGCTTCGCGGTAACGGCGGTGCCCTCCGAGCGTGCGGATGGACGTGAGCTTGCCAGCCTTGGCCCAGCGGGTGACCGTCTTCGGGTCCACGCGGAACATCGTGGCAACCTCAGCCGGGGTCAGCAGCGGCTCGGCATCAGGGGTGCGAGCGGTCATGAGCGGCCTCCTCGGGAGAACCGAACCATCACGTCGGTTCTTTCCTCTAAATTCTGCACCTTGACCCGCGTTGCCCGAAATGGCGGACGCGGGCCGAGTCGGTTATAGGACGAACGGCTTGTCCTCGGCACTACAACTACACCATCTGTCCAGCCACGTCGGCCAAACCGATGGAATTGCCCTCTCAGGTGTTCAACCTCGACGGAACCCGATGGACCATGCCATAGCGGACAGTCACCCCGCCGTGACGATCAGTCACAGCGGGATCAAACAGATCAGGGGTCACCAGATCCGCCAAGGAGTGCAATACCGAACTATCCGCCCTTACTTGGGCGGAAGGAACCCTTCCCAGACTCCTTGTCCTATTTTGCCATGGGGATGGGCGATCGGCGCAAGACCTAACGTAAGTGCGTTAGGTCACGGTTGCCGCAATGGCCCGGATCGGGACCTAGGTCCTGATCGCGGTACCGGCCGCCGCCGGTGCCGGAGGGTCAGTTGGCGAACTGCCGGTCGCGGACCGCCCTCCAACGCTCCGTCAGCCGCTCGTACGCCGCACCGGCCCGCGCCCCGTCACCCGCCCGCAGCGCGGCCAGCCCATCCGCCGTGTCGGCGGCGGAGTGGTCCTCGGCCAGCTGTGCCTCGGGAACCATATGCACAAGTCCGCCGTAGTCCAGCTCCACCAGGGATCGCGGATGGAACTCTTCCAGCCACCGCCCGACCTCCACCAACCCGTCGATCAGCGGCCCCTCCTCCATCGCGTCCCGGAGCGTACGCAATCCGCGGGCCACTCGCCGACGCGCCTGGACCATCGGCGTCCGGTAGCGCAGCAGCAGTCCCCCGCCGCCCTCCGGTCCCCCCAGCCCCTCCGGTACGGATTTGCCGTATTCGCGCTCCTCGTCCGAGAAGAGCACGAACCAGCGCAGCGGCACCTGCCAGGTGGCCGTCCTGATCCACGGCCGGGCGTCCGGGTTGCGGGCCGCCCAGCGCTCGTGGTCCGCGGCGGCCTGGCGCCGCACCACGGGCGGCAGCACCGCGTCCAGCACGGGCGGGGGAAACCGCTCCGTCAGCTCCCGCAGCGCCAGCCAGCCCCGCAGCCGGGTGCGCCAGGGGCAGACGCACACCACGCCGTCCACGACCGCCACGAAGGCGTCCCCGCTCTCGTGCACCGGGACCGGCACGGGCGGGGTGGGCAGCAAATCCGCCAGCGACCGGCGCAGTTCGTCCTGGGCCCCGGGGAGGCTCTCCCGGCGGGCGTACCGCAGCCAGTGGGACCGCTCCGGCTCCGGGAACGCGGCCAGCGGCTCGTAGACCCGCAGATAGGCCGCGTACGGCACGGTCACCGACGACGCCACGCCCACGCTCGCTCCCTCAAGCCGTAGGTCACTGCCGGGGAGTTGCGGGGTGCCTCTCCCCATACCGTCCAAATCGTCCCATGGCGCCGGAGCCCGGGAGAGTGATCCTCGGCACGAGCCCGGCCGGCCGGGCCACAAGGCCCTACCCTCGTGCCAACCGGCCCTCCACCACCCCCAGCGAGGGCGACCTTCGCGGCATATGGGAGTCACCACCGTGACCGACGTACGTCCCACCAGCGGCGCCGAGGACGGCGTACTGCGCACCCTTTTCCGTTCCGACCAGGGCGGCCATGAGCAGGTCGTGCTCTGCCAGGACGCCGAGAGCGGCCTCAAGGCCGTGATCGCCCTGCATTCCACGGCTCTGGGCCCCGCCCTGGGCGGCACCCGATTCCACCCGTACGAGTCCGACGAGGACGCGGTGCGGGACGCGCTGAACCTCTCGCGCGGCATGTCGTACAAGAACGCCCTGGCGGGGCTCGACCACGGCGGCGGAAAGGCTGTGATCATCGGCGATCCCGATCTGATCAAGTCCGAGCAGCTGTTGCTTGCGTACGGTCGCTTCGTGGCCTCCTTGGGCGGCCGTTATGTCACCGCGTGCGACGTCGGCACGTATGTACAGGACATGGACGTCGTCGCCCGGACGAACCGCTGGACCACGGGCCGCTCGCCCGAGCAGGGCGGCGCCGGCGATTCCTCCGTGCTCACCGCCTTCGGCGTCTTCCAGGGCATGCGGGCCGCCGCGAGGACCCAGTGGGGCGCGCCGACGCTGCGCGGGCGGCGCGTGGGCGTCGCCGGCGTCGGCAAGGTGGGCCACCACCTGGTGGAGCACCTGGTCCAGGACGGCGCCGAGGTCGTGATCACGGATGTCCGGGCCGCCGCGGTCGAGCGGATCCTGGCCCGTCATCCGCGGGTCACGGCCGTGGCCGACGCCGCGGCCCTGGTCCGGACACCGCTCGACGTCTACGCCCCCTGCGCCCTCGGCGGCGCGCTGGACGACGAGACCGTCGCCGTCCTCACCGCCTCCGTGGTCTGCGGCGCGGCCAACAACCAGCTCGCCCACCCGGGGGTCGAGAAGGACCTCGCCGACCGGGGCGTGCTCTACGCGCCGGACTATGTGGTGAACGCGGGTGGGGTGATCCAGGTCGCCGATGAACTGCTCGGCTTTGATTTCGACCGGGCGAAGGCCAAGGCGACCAAGATTTACGACACCACTTTGGCCATATTCGATCGCGCGCGAACGGACGGCATTCCGCCGGCCGTCGCGGCGGACCGGCTCGCCGAGCAGCGCATGGCGGAGGCCAGGGACAGGGCGGCACGGGAGGCGGTGAGCACCGTCCCGACCCCCGCCCGGTGACGCTTCGTGTCCTCGCTGACCCGCCCGGGTGATCTTCCCGCCCGGGCGGGCCGCCGGTCCGCGTACGGCCATCCCGACGCGTTCCCACAGCGATCCCCACAGAAGAGTGACCGGAAGGCGACGGAACGAGAGATCTCTCACCACCCCTCGGCGGGTCGGCGCTCGGGACACGTTAAAATCGTGGCTGACCAGCGAGTACTGGACCCTCTCCGGGTCCGGCTCCGTGGCACGTCATGCGGGCGACGTACCGTATGACGGCGGAAGCAGGTACCGTTGAAGCTCTACAGGCCGGACACCTTCCACAGGGGTCCGCTCTGACTCATGAACGTGAACGCGTGTCAAGACTCTGGGGCCGTCGAGCCCCGTCAATGAGGGGGTCGAGCCATGGGGCGCGGCCGGGCCAAGGCCAAGCAGACAAAGGTCGCCCGCCAGCTGAAGTACAACAGCGGCGGGACCGACCTCTCACGTCTGGCCAATGAGCTGGGCGCAACGCAGCCGGCAGCGATCAAGCCGCCGCCGGAGAGCGAGCCGCTCGAGGACGAGCTGGACGACGACCCGTACGCTCAGTACGCGGCGCGTTACAACGACGACGAGGATGAGGACGAGCAGTCGTCCGACCAGTCGGCGTACCGTCGCCGCGCTTGACGCGGCGGTCATAGCTTTCAGTGACCCGGTCCGGGGCCTTTGGCCCCGGACCGGGTTCTGTGCGTGCCCGCTGCGCGGTGCCAAGGCCGTCCGCCGGGTGCGGGCCGTGTGCGCCCACCCGTGCCTCCCCCAGCTACCGCTGGGAGGTGCCCCCAGGCGGCACGATTGCCCGCACACGGCTCGATCGTCAGCTGTAGTCACCTTCCAGGGCGACCGCTTCCGCGTGGTCGCCGCGGGCCGTGATCTCGCCTGCCACCCAGGCGTCCACGTCGCGGTCGGCGAAGGTCGCCAGGGCCACGTCCACGGACTCCTGCGGGACGACCGCGATCATGCCGACGCCCATGTTGAGCGTCTTCTCCAGCTCGGGGCGCGCCACCCCGCCCAGCTCGCCGACCAGACCGAAGATCGGGTCCGGCGTCCAGGTGGAGCGGTCGACGGTCGCGTGGAGGTGGTCCGGGATCACCCGGGCCAGGTTGTTGGCGAGACCGCCGCCGGTGATGTGCGAGAAGGCGTGGACTTCCGCCGTACGGGTGAGGGCGAGACAGTCCAGCGAGTAGATCTTCGTGGGCTCCAGGAGCTCCTCGCCGAGCGTCCGGCCGAGCTCCGGCACCTCCCGGTCCAGCTCCCAGCCGGCCCGGTCGAAGAGCACATGGCGGACCAGTGAGTACCCGTTCGAGTGAAGTCCCGACGAGGCCATCGCGATGACGGCGTCACCCTTACGGATGCGATCCGCGCCCAGCAGCCGGTCGGCCTCCACGACGCCCGTACCGGCGCCGGCGACGTCGAACTCGTCCGCGCCCAGCAGCCCGGGGTGCTCGGCGGTCTCGCCGCCCACCAGGGCGCAGCCCGCGAGGACGCAGCCCTCGGCGATGCCCTTGACGATGGCGGCGACGCGGTCGGGGTGGACCTTGCCGACGCAGATGTAGTCGGTCATGAACAGCGGCTCGGCGCCGCAGACGACCAGGTCGTCCACGACCATGCCGACGAGGTCGTGGCCGATGGTGTCGTAGACGCCCATCCGGCGGGCGATGTCGACCTTGGTGCCGACGCCGTCGGTGGCCGAGGCCAGCAGGGGGCGCTCGTAGCGCTTGAGGGCGCTGGCGTCGAAGAGGCCGGCGAAGCCGCCGAGGCCGCCGACGACCTCGGGGCGGGTGGCCTTGCGCACCCATTCCTTCATGAGCTCGACGGCGAGGTCGCCGGCTTCGATGTCGACGCCCGCAGCGGCGTAGCTGGCACCGGTGGTCTCAGACATTGCTGGGAACTTTCGTGTCGTTTTGGTACTACGGAGCGTTACGGGCGACGGAGCGCGTCGGCGGCGTCCGCGCCGCCCGCGAGCTCGGTCTCCAGCAGCTGCTTGCCCAGCAGCTCGGGGTCGGGGAGCGCCATGGGGTACTCGCCGTCGAAGCAGGCCCGGCAGAGGTTGGGCTTGGCGATGGTGGTCGCCTCGACCATCGCGTCGAGGGAGATGTAGGCGAGGGAGTCCGCGCCCAGCGACTTGCCGATCTCGTCGACGGTCATGCCGTTGGCGATCAGCTCGGCGCGGGTGGCGAAGTCGATGCCGAAGAAGCACGGCCACTTCACCGGCGGGGACGAGATCCGTACGTGGACCTCGGCGGCACCGGCCTCGCGGAGCATCCGCACCAGGGCCCGCTGGGTGTTGCCGCGGACGATCGAGTCGTCGACGACCACCAGGCGCTTGCCCTTGATGACTTCCTTGAGCGGATTGAGCTTGAGCCGGATGCCGAGCTGGCGGATGGTCTGGCTCGGCTGGATGAAGGTCCGGCCGACGTAGGCGTTCTTGACCAGGCCCGTGCCGTACGGGATCCCGCTGGCCTCGGCGTAGCCGACGGCGGCGGGCGTGCCCGACTCCGGAGTCGCTATCACCAGGTCGGCGTCGACGGGGGCCTCGGCGGCGAGGCGGCGGCCCATCTCCACGCGGGAGAGGTAGACGTTACGGCCGGCGATCTCGGTGTCCGGGCGGGCCAGGTACACGTACTCGAAGACGCAGCCGCGCGGCTTGGCCTCGGCGAAGCGGGAGGTCCGCACGCCGTTCTCGTCGATGGCGATCATCTCGCCGGGCTCGATCTCGCGGATGAAGGTCGCGCCGCAGATGTCCAGGGCGGCCGTCTCCGAGGCGACCACCCAGCCGCGCTCCAGCCGGCCGAGGACCAGCGGGCGGATGCCCTGCGGGTCACGGGCGGCGTAGAGCGTGTGCTCGTCCATGAAGACGAGGCAGAAGGCGCCCTTGACCTGGGGAAGGACCTTGGCGGCCGCCTCCTCGACGGTCAGCGGCTTGCCGTCGTCGTCGGTCTGCCCGGCGAGCAGGGCCGTGACGAGGTCGGTGTCGTTGGTCGCCGCCACCTGGGTGGCCCGGCCGTTGTCGCGCGGGAGCGCGGCGACCATCTCGGCCAGCTCGGCGGTGTTGACCAGGTTCCCGTTGTGGCCCAGGGCGATCGAGCCGTTGGCCGTCGCCCGGAAGGTCGGCTGCGCGTTCTCCCACACCGAGGCTCCGGTGGTGGAGTAGCGGGCGTGACCGACCGCGATATGGCCCTGGAGGGAGCCGAGGGAGGTTTCGTCGAAGACCTGGGAGACCAGTCCCATGTCCTTGAAAACGAGGATCTGGGAGCCGTTGCTCACCGCGATGCCCGCGGACTCCTGTCCACGGTGCTGCAGCGCATACAGCCCGAAATAGGTGAGTTTTGCGACCTCTTCCCCCGGAGCCCAGACACCGAAGACGCCGCAAGCGTCCTGGGGGCCCTTTTCGCCGGGGAGCAGGTCGTGGTTGAGTCGTCCGTCACCACGAGGCACACCTTGAGTCTATGGCAGGGACGAGGTTCATCCGAACCGGGGACGGCCGGGAAATCTCACACCACGCACAGCCACTCGGCGGGCACAGCGCATCACCCTTTCGTGGCTGGATCTCCACGTCGGGCGGGCGCGAAGGCAGGCTTCGCTCAAGTGAGCAAGGGAAGTTGTGCGGAAAGGTCCGCGCGTTCGCCGCTGGCCGTCACGACGGTGGAGTCGAGGGCATCGGTCCAGGTCAGGCGGCCTGTGGCCAGCCGGATCCAGGTGATCGGGTCCATCTCTACGACGTTCGGCGGCGTGCCGCGGGTGTGTTGGGGGCCCGCGACGCACTGCGTCACGGCGAATGGCGGGATACGTACTTCCACCGAGCCGCCGGGGGCCTTGGCCGCCAACACGTCGGCGAACAAACGGGAGACGGTCGCGAGGGCCTGCCGGTCATGGCGTACGACGGTGCCCGTGGCGGTCGCGAGATCGTCGCCGTGCACCACGGCCTCGACCAGTCGGGTCACCACATAGTCGGACAGCGACATGGCGCCGAGACCCGTGGGGACGGCCGTGACGGAGCCCGCGTCGGCGAGCGCGGCGGACAGCCGTTCGACGACCCGATCCAGCGCGGCCACCAGGGAGTTGGGCCCCTGACCGGCGAGCGCGGCGGCAGCGGTGGCGGTCTTCTCCGCCACGTCGGCGGCCCGCGCGGCGAGGCCCGCCGCGTACTCCGGCAGGGTGATCTCGGCCCGCACGGACGGGATTTCACCCGACCGCTGTGCCTCGACGCGCCGCGGCAGCAGCTCCAACGCGCCGGTGAGATGCGTGATCAGCTCACCGACCGTCCACTTGCCCACCCCGGAGGGCGCGGCGAGCAGCGCCTCGGCGTCCGGTTCGGCGCACACCACGGCCACGACGTCCCGCACCGCACGGACCTGCCCCTCCAGGGCGGCCCGCGACTTGGCGGGATCGAAGCTGCGGACACGGGGCTTGCGCGGTGCGGAAGGCATGGCGCGAGCCTAATCCTTGGCCAGGCTTCGGGTGGGCCCAACCGGAACAACCGGCCGGGCCCGTCCCGTACTCATGACGAGAGTTGAGCCGTCGTTACGCCCGTCTCTCCACGTGCGTTACACGAGCAACGAGGGAATCGTGGCCTCGTGCGCGGCGCGCAGCTCCGTCAGCGGAATCGTGAACTCGCCCTGGATGTCGAGCTCTTCGCCGTCGACAACGCCGATCCGCGTCGCCGGCAGCCCCCGCGCCCCGCACATGTCGGTGAAGCGCAGCTCCTCGCTGCGCGGCACGGCGACGACCGCGCGGCCGGCGGACTCGGAGAAGAGGAGGACGAACGGGTCCACCGCGTCCGGGACGACGATCCGGGCACCCTTGCCGCCGCGCAGGCACGACTCCACCAGGGCCTGGATCAGGCCACCGTCGGAGAGGTCGTGCGCCGCGTCGATCATGCCGTCGCGGGAGGCGGCGATCAGGATCTCGCCGAGCAGCTTCTCGCGGTCCAGGTCCACGGCCGGCGGCAGCCCGCCGAGGTGGTCGTGGATCACCTGTGACCAGGCCGAGCCGCCCAGCTCCTCCTTGGTGTCACCGAGGAGGTAGAGCAGGTGGCCCTCGTCGGCGAAGGCCATCGGCGTGCGGCGGTCGACGTCGTCGATGACGCCCAGGACCGCGACCACGGGGGTCGGGTGGATGGCGGTCTCGCCCGTCTGGTTGTAGAGCGAGACGTTGCCGCCGGTCACCGGGGTGCCCAGGGTCAGGCAGCCGTCCGCCAGGCCACGGGTGGCCTCGGCGAACTGCCACATGACGGCCGGGTCCTCCGGCGAGCCGAAGTTCAGGCAGTTGGAGATCGCCAGCGGGCGGGCTCCGGTGGCGGCCACGTTGCGGTACGACTCGGCGAGCGCGAGCTGGGCGCCCGTGTACGGGTCGAGCTTGGCGTAGCGGCCGTTGCCGTCCGTGGCGACGGCGACACCGAGGTTGGTGTCCTCGTCGATGCGGACCATGCCGGAGTCCTCGGGCTGGGAGAGGACCGTGTTGCCCTGGACGAAGCGGTCGTACTGGTCCGTGATCCAGGACTTGGAGGCCTGGTTCGGGGAGGAGATCACCTTCAGGACCTGCGCGCGCAGCTCCTCGGCGGTTTCCGGGCGGGCCAGCTTGTTGGCGTCGTCGGCCTGGAGGGCGTCCTGCCACTCCGGGCGGGCGTACGGGCGCTCGTAGACCGGGCCCTCGTGGGCGACGGTGCGCGGCGGGACGTCCACGATCTGCTCGCCGTGCCAGAAGATCTCCAGGCGCTCGCCGTCGGTGACCTCACCGATGACGGTGGCGATGACGTCCCACTTCTCGCAGATCTCCAGGAAGCGGTCGACCTTGCCGGGCTCGACGATCGCGCACATGCGTTCCTGCGACTCGCTCATGAGGATCTCCTCGGGCGAGAGCGTCGCGTCGCGCAGCGGTACGCGGTCCAGCTCGACGCGCATGCCGCCGGAGCCGGCGCTGGCCAGCTCGCTGGTGGCGCAGGACAGACCGGCGCCGCCGAGGTCCTGGATGCCGTCGACCAGGTCCTCGCGGAAGATCTCCAGGGTGCACTCGATGAGGAGCTTCTCCTGGAAGGGGTCGCCGACCTGGACGGCGGGGCGCTTGGTGGGCTTCGAGTCGTCGAAGGTCTCCGAGGCCAGCACGGACACGCCGCCGATGCCGTCGCCGCCGGTGCGGGCGCCGTAGAGGATGACCTTGTTGCCGGCGCCGGAGGCCTTGGCGAGGTGGATGTCCTCGTGCTTCATCACACCGACGCACAGGGCGTTGACCAGCGGGTTGCCCTGGTAGCAGGAGTCGAAGACGACCTCGCCGCCGATGTTGGGCAGGCCCAGGCAGTTGCCGTAGCCGCCGATGCCCGCGACGACGCCCGGCAGGACGCGCTTGGTGTCGGGGTGGTCGGCGGCGCCGAAGCGCAGCGGGTCCATGACGGCGACCGGGCGGGCGCCCATCGCGAGGATGTCGCGGACGATGCCGCCGACGCCGGTGGCCGCGCCCTGGTAGGGCTCGATGTAGCTCGGGTGGTTGTGCGACTCGACCTTGAAGGTGACCGCGTAGCCCTGGCCGACGTCGACGACGCCGGCGTTCTCGCCGATGCCGACGAGGAGGGCGTCGTTCTCGGGGGCCTTCTCGCCGAACTGGCGGAGGTGGACCTTGCTGGACTTGTACGAGCAGTGCTCGGACCACATCACCGAGTACATCGCGAGCTCGGCGCCGGTGGGGCGGCGGCCCAGGATGGTGCGGATGCGCTCGTACTCGTCCTGCTTGAGGCCGAGTTCGGCCCAGGGCTGCTCGACGTCGGGGGTCTCGTCGGCGTGCTTGACGGTGTCGAGAGTCATGAGCTGACCAGCTTCTTCAGGATCGAGGTGAAGAATCCGAGACCGTCCGTGCGGCCGGTGCCCACGCCCGGCTCGACGGCGTGCTCGGGGTGGGGCATCAGGCCGACGACGTTGCCGGCGGCGTTGGTGATGCCCGCGATGTCGCGGAGCGAGCCGTTGGGGTTGCCGTCCAGGTAGCGGAAGGCGACGCGGCCCTCGGCCTCGAGCTCGTCGAGGACGCGCTCGTCGGCCACGTAGCGGCCGTCGATGTTCTTCAGCGGGACGGAGATCTCCTGGCCCGCCTCGTAGTCGGCCGTCCAGGCGGTGTCCGCGTTCTCCACGCGGAGCTTCTGGTCACGGCAGATGAAGTGGAGGTGGTTGTTGCGCAGCATCGCGCCGGGCAGCAGGTGGGTCTCGGTGAGCACCTGGAAGCCGTTGCAGATGCCGAGGACGGGCATGCCGCCCTTCGCCTGCTCGATGACGGATTCCATCACCGGGGAGAAGCGGGAGATCGCGCCCGCCCGCAGATAGTCACCGTAGGAGAAGCCGCCGGGCAGGACCACGGCGTCGACCTGCTTGAGGTCCTTGTCGCGGTGCCAGAGGGGCACGGCCTCCAGGCCGGCGATCCGGACGGCGCGCTGGGTGTCGCGGTCGTCCAGGGTGCCGGGGAAGGTGACGACCCCTACCCGTGCGGTCACGAGTCGACTCGCACGGTGAAGTCCTCGATCACGGTGTTGGCGAGAAACGTTTCCGCCATCTCGTGGATTCGGGCGAGGGCGGCCTCGTCGACCGGGCCCTCCACCTCGAGTTCAAAGCGCTTGCCCTGACGGACGTCGGCGATCCCCTCGAAACCCAGGCGTGGCAGCGCGCGCTGCACCGCCTGGCCCTGCGGGTCGAGGATCTCCGGCTTGAGCATGACGTCGACTACGACGCGTGCCACTGGCACTCCCGGTGTGTGGTGCGTGAGCTGAAGCGGTACCGCCAGCGTACAGTCCCGAAAAATCTACGCGCATAGATATGCTGGGCTTATCCTTCGCATTTTGCTCGGCCGCCGTACGGACCACTCGGGAAAATTCCGGGAAAAATCCCGGGGGATCACCCGATGTCGATTGCGGCGGGGCAGTGAGACGGAATTAACTGGGCCGCATCATGCATTGCCCTTTGTCGCACACATGAATAAGTATGGTCTGAGAACAACCGAAACCCACACGTCACCGCAGGTCAGAGCGGTGATACTGGCCGAAAGGACCGATTTCCGTGGCGCAGCGCGTAGTGGTCACACTCTCCGATGACATCGACGGCGGGGAAGCCGCGGAGACCGTCATCTTCGGGATCGACGGCAAGTCGTACGAGATCGACCTGAACTCTGCCAATGCGAAGAAACTGCGGGGCATCCTGGAGCCTTACATGGCCGTCGGCCGCAAGCAGTCCCGGTCGGGCCGCGTCTACCGCCGGACGTCCGTCGCACCCGATCCGGCGGCGGTCCGCGCCTGGGCCCGCTCCCACGGCATGGAGGTGCCGCCGCGCGGCCGCATCCCGAAGAAGGTCTACGAGGCGTTCAACGCGGCGGGCTGAGCCCTCCGCGACACCCCGCGTGGCACCCGCCACGGGTCGCGCCCACCGTCGTGCGCGGCCCGTCGATCATCGGATTTGCCAACCGCCCCGGGTGATCAGCTAGAGTTTGGATCACGCCGAGGGGCAACGCCGGGAAACCGGCCGGAACTTCGGGGTCATGCGGGTGTAGCTCAGTAGTAGAGCGCCCCCTTTCCAAGGGGGAGGCGCAGTGTGCGATTCCTGTCACCCGCTCTGACCAGCCAGTGGTCCACTTCTGTGGACTGTCTGGGTGGACGCGCGGGTGTAGCTCAGTAGTAGAGCGCCCTCTTTCCAAGAGGGAGGCGCAGTGTGCGATTCCTGTCACCCGCTCTGACCGTTCGACGGTCCACCTCCGTGGACTGTCCGGATGGGCGCGCGGGTGTAGCTCAGTAGTAGAGCGCCCCCTTTCCAAGGGGGAGGCGCAGTGTGCGATTCCTGTCACCCGCTCTCATCACTTACCGACCACTGCTGTGGATCAGGTAGAGTGGTGCACGCGCCGCCCGGTGAAAGCCGGTCGGAGGCATGCGGACGTAGCTCAGTTGGTAGAGCACCACCTTGCCAAGGTGGATGTCGCGAGTTCGAGTCTCGTCGTCCGCTCAGAGAACGAAGGCCCGGTCGATTTCGACCGGGCCTTCGTCGTATGCGCATTCCTCCCCCATGACATCCGTCATCCGAAGTCATGACAGCCCGCACTGCGCCCCGGCGGAATTCGCCGGGAGCCTGGAGGCATGGATGTCGGGGACGGTGTGATCGAGGTCTCGGAGCTCCGCCGCAGGTACGGCGGGCAGGGGGACAAGGGATTCGAGGCGGTGCGGGACGTGTCCTTCACCGTGCGGCGCGGCGAGTTGTTCGCGCTGCTGGGGACGAACGGGGCGGGCAAGACCTCCACGGTCGAACTGCTGGAGGGCCTGGCCCGGCCGACCGGGGGCACGGTCCGGGTGCTGGGCCACGACCCGTACGCGGAACGCCGCCTGGTGCGGCCCCGGATCGGGGTGATGCTCCAGGAAGGCGGCTTCCCCGCCGACCTGAGCGCCGCCGAGACGGTACGGATGTGGGTGGGCTGTACGACCGGGGCACGGCCCGTCGGGGAGACGCTCGACCTCGTGGGGCTCGGCCCGCGCCGGGACGTACGGGTCAAACAGCTCTCCGGCGGCGAACGCCGGCGGCTCGACCTCGCGCTGGCCCTGCTGGGGCGGCCCGAGGTGCTCTTCCTCGACGAGCCGACGACCGGCCTGGACCCGGAGGCGCGCCACACCACCTGGGAGTTGGTGCGGCGGCTGCGCGAGGAGGGCACGACGGTGCTGCTCACCACCCACTACCTGGAGGAGGCGGAGTCGCTGGCCGACCGGCTGGCGATCATGCGGGACGGGCGGATCGTCACCACCGGCACACCGGGCCAGGTGATCGGCGCCCACCCGGCGCGCATCCGCTTCGCGATGCCGGCGGGCTGGTTCGTGGGCGACCTGCCGCCGCTGGCCGCGCTGGGGGTGCTGCGGCACGAGGAGAACGACGGCCGGGTGGAACTCCAGACGGCCGAACTGCAGCGCACGCTGACCGGGCTCCTGCTGTGGGCCCGGGAGAAGGACGTCGAGCTGGAGGGACTGGACGCGCGGACCGCCTCGCTGGAGGAGGCGTTCCTGGCGATCGCCGGGGCCGCGACGACGTCGGAGCCGGAGAGGGGCGAGTGATGGCAATGAATGTTTCGAAGGACGCGCGGGCGACGGGCGCGCCGGGTACGGGGGTCCCGGCGGGCGCGACGACCGTGACGGGCCGGGCCCTCGCCCTGGGCCGCGCGGAGCTCACGCTCCTCGGCCGCAACAGGATGGCGCTCTACACCGTCCTGCTGATGCCCGTGCTCATGCTCTACGCGATGAGCACGGCGGCCAAGGGCCTCGACATGAGCGGCACCGGGATGTCCCTGAAGGAGGCGACGATGACGGGCGCCTTCGGGTACGTCCTGCTCTTCGTCGTCTACTACAACCTCATGAACGTCTTCACCGCCCGGCGCGAGGAACTGGTCCTCAAGCGACTGCGGACGGGCGAGGCCGGCGACGCGGAGATCCTCGCCGGCACAGCGCTGCCCTCACTGGCGATCGCCGTCGCGCAGTGCGTCCTGCTGGTGGCTGCGGGCGCGGCATGGCTCCACATGCGCCTGCCGGCCCGCCCGGAACTGCTGGTGGCGGGCGTGCTGCTGGGCCTGGCCGTGCTGACGCCGCTGGCCGCCGCGTCCACGGTCCTCGCCAAGACCCCGGAGAGCGCCCAGCTCGCGGCGATGCCGCTGACGATGGTCTCGATGCTCGGCTCGGGGATGTTCTTCCCGCTGGAGGGGCTGCCGGACGGGCTCGCCCGGTTCTGCGAGCTGCTGCCCCTGACCCCGGTCGTCCAGCTGATGCGCGACGGCTGGCTCGGCGGCGCGACCCTGGCCGGGACCCTCGGTCACCTGGGGGCCGCCCTCGTCTGGACCGCGCTCGCGGTGTTTGCTGTACGTCGGTGGTTCCGCTGGGAACCGCGGCGCTGAACTGCGAGAACGACCAGGAACTACCAGGGGGGTGGGGCGCGTGATCAGCCGTGTGCGGAGGTTCCGCGACCACAGCAAGATCCAGCAGATCGACATGTACACGCGTGGCGCGCTGTACGCGTGCCCCTGGCTGTTCGTCGTGTTCGAGGGCCTGGCGCTGCTGGGCCTGGCCGCCGGCCCGGACCGGCGGGGGCTGGGCCTGGGAGCGGCCCTGCTCGTCGTGGCGATCGTCCAGGCCGCGACCGGTGTGGGCCTGCTGCGTCGCGCCCTCGGCCGCTACCTCGGCCAGGAGACCGTCCTGCGGGCGCGGATGGCGGTCTCCTTCGTCCTGCTGGCGGTGGCGCTCTGCCTGATCGCCCTGATCTCGACGCGCGGCAGCAAGGAACTCGGGCAGGGCGTGTCCACCATGCTCATGGGGATCGCGATGGCTCCCCTCGGCGCCCTCTGCCTGATCGTGCGCAAGCGCGTCTACTGGGCGCTGTGCGCGGCGGGCTCGCTCGTCTTCCCGGTGCCGTTCGCCCTGGTGGGCCTCTCGTTCCCGGCGCTGGTGGGCCTGGTGTTCGGGGCGCTGTTCATCGTCGGGTGGGTGCAGCTGATCGCACGCGTCTCGGGGTGGATGCTCTCCATCATGTGGGAGGTCGACGGGGCCCGTGAGGTGCAGGCGCGGCTCGCGGTGGCGGAGGAACGGCTGCGCTTCTCCCGCGACATGCACGACGTTCTCGGCCGGAACCTCGCGGCGATCGCGCTCAAGAGCGAGCTCGCCGTGCAGCTGGCGCGGCGCGGCTCGGACGCGGCCGTGGACCAGATGGCCGAGGCGCAGCGCATCGCGCAGGAGTCCCAGCGCGAGCTGCGCGAGGTCGTCCGCGGCTACCGCGAGGCCGACCTCCACACCGAACTGGCCGGAGCGCGGGGGATTCTGGCCGCCGCCGGGATCGAGTGCCGCATCGACGCCAGGGCCGCCGACGATCTGTCGCCGGCGGTCCAGTCGACGCTCGCCTGGGTCGTCCGCGAGGCCACGACGAACGTACTGCGCCACTCGGACGCGGGGCGCTGCGCGCTGCGGCTGCGGTCGGCGGAGGGGCGGGCGGTCCTGACCGTGGAGAACGACGGCGTGCGGGTCGGTTCCGGCGGCGGCAGCGGTAGCGGCAACGGCAGCGGTTCGGGGCTGGCGGGGCTGCGGGAGCGTCTCGCTGCGCTGGGGGGCACGCTGGCGTACGAGCACGGGGGGAACGGGACGTTTCTGCTGACGGCGCGGGTGGGTTCGGCACCGCCGGAGGGCGACGTCGTGGCCGATCGCCATGGCGGCGGGGAGTGCCCCAGCCCCGCCCTTTCTCCGTTTCCCGGGGGCAAGCCCCCGGCCCCCCAGGGGACGCTCTCCCCCGCCGCGTCGGCCACATCCGAAGGGACGGGCGCATGACCAACCCCCACTCGGCCCCCGGGCCGATCGAACCGATCCGCATCATGCTCGCCGACGACGAGCACCTGATCCGCGGCGCGCTCGCCGCGCTCCTCGGGCTGGAGGACGATCTCCAGGTCGTGGCCGAGGCCGCGTCCGGGACCGAGGCCCTGGCGATGGCCCGGGCCCATCGGCCCGACGTCGCGGTGCTGGATCTCCAGATGCCGGGGGCGGACGGTGTGACAGTGGCCACATCCCTGCGGACCGAACTGCCCGACTGCCGCACCATGATCGTCACTGGTCACGGCCGCCCCGGGCATCTGAAGCGGGCCCTTGAGGCGGGGGTGCGCGGGTTCGTGCCGAAGACCGTCTCGGCCCAGCGGCTCGCCGAGATCATCCGGACCGTCCACGGCGGAAGCCGCTACGTGGACCCCGAGTTGGCGGCCGACGCGATCAGCGCGGGCGACTCCCCGCTCACCGCCCGCGAGGCGGAACTGCTGGAACTGGCCGAGGACGGCGCCCCCATAGCGGAGATCGCCGAGCGGGCCTCGCTGACCCAGGGAACCGTCCGGAACTACCTCTCGGCGGCCACCGCGAAGCTGGGCGCGGAGAACCGTCACGCGGCGGCGCGCATCGCACGTGCTCAAGGTTGGCTATAGTGGTGTCCGCACCGCACGAGAGCGCGGGGCGAATGCGGACGTAGCTCAGTTGGTAGAGCACCACCTTGCCAAGGTGGATGTCGCGAGTTCGAGTCTCGTCGTCCGCTCAGAGAACGAAGGCCCGGTCGATTTCGACCGGGCCTTCGTCGTTTCACCCCTCCGGGGCGGGGAAGCGCAGGCGGAAGCACGCGCCGCCCCCGCGGGCCTGTTCGGCGGAGAGCTCGGCGCCGTGGGCGCGGGCGATCTGGCGGGCCATGGCCAGGCCCAGCCCGGAGCCCGGCAGCGCGCGGGCCTGGCGGGAGCGGTAGAAGCGGTCGAAGACGTGCGGCAGGTCCTCGTCGGAGATGCCGGGCCCGTGATCGCGGACGGTGAGGTCGAGCGTTCCGCCGGCGCGGGCGAGACGGACCTCGACCACGGCACCGGGCGGGCTGAACTTGGCCGCGTTGTCGAGCAGGTTGGACAGCAGCCGGGCCAGCCGGGCCGGTACGCCCGGGACCGTCGCCTCGACGAGGTCCGTCGTGAAGACCGCGCCCGGCCAGTGGCCGCGCGCTACGGCCGCGCAGCGTTCGGCGAGGAGGTCGAGGCGGACCTGTTCGACGAGCGGGCGCGGCTCCTCGTCGCGGGCGAGCTCGATGAGGTCGTTGACCATGCCGGTCACCTCGCGCATCTGCCGGCCCAGGGCCTCGGCGGCCCGTTCCCGCTGGGCGGGCGAGAGCCGCTCGGCGCGGGCGAGGAGCTCGGCGTTGGTGCGCAGCGCGGTGAGCGGGGTGCGCAGTTCGTGGGAGGCGTCGGCCACGAGGCGGCGCTGGGAGGCGACGGCCTCCTCCAGTTCGCCGAGCATGGTGTTGAAGCTGGCCGCGAGGCGGGTGATCTCGTCCTCGCGGCCGGCCTGATGCGGGGGAAGTTCGATGCGGTGGGCCGGGTCGCGGGTGGCGGCGATGCGTTCGGCGGTGGCGGTGAGCCGGGTCACGGGCCGCAGCGAGGTCCGTGAGACCACATAGCCGAGCGCGGCGGCGAGCAGCACCCCGGCGCCGCCGACCCAGCCGAGGTACCAGCCGGCCTGGCGTACGCCCTGGTCGACGGCGTCGGAACGGGCGGCCACCTGCAGGGCCCGGCCCTCGCGGCCCGGCAGGGGCGTGGTCAGCATCCGCATGGGCCGGCCGTCGTGGGTGATGTCGCTGTAGTACGCGCCGAGCGTGCCGGCGGCGACGCGGCGGGTGGCCCCCGTGACGGGCAACACGAGGCCCCGCTGCCCGGGAGCGGCGGGGTCGCCGCGGACGATCTGGGCGCAGGCGGGGGCGGCGCGCCAGGCGCACTGGTCGTACAGGACGCCGCTGTCGGCGCCGCCGCGGCTCTGCTGGGAGATCAGGCCGGCCTGCTGCTTGAGCTGGAGGTCGAGCTGGCGGACGAGTTCGTAGCGGATGACGACGTAGGCCGCTCCCAGGACGCCGATCGCGACGAGCGCGACGGCGGCGGAGGTGACGAGGGCGAGGCGGGCGCGCAGGGGGCGGCCGCGGAGCGGGCTGATCATTCTCGGCTCATCTCTCGGCCAGCCGGTAGCCGATGCCGTGCACGGTGTGGACGAGGCGGCGGGCGCCTCCGGCCTCCAGCTTGCGGCGCAGGTAGCCGATGTAGACGGCGAGGGAGTTGGACTCCGGGCCGAAGTCGGCGCCCCACACCCGCTCCTGGATCACCTCGCGCGGCAGTACCTGCCCGGGGTGGCGCAGGAACACTTCCAGCAGCGCGAATTCGGTGCGGGTGAACTCCAGGGCGTCCCCGGCTCGTTCGCCGGTGCGGGTGAGGGGGTCGACGGTGAGGTCGGCGAAGGCCAGCTCCGGCGGGGCGTCGGCGGTGCCGGGCGCCGGGGTGGCCCTGCGCAGCAGGGCCCGGAGGCGGGCCAGGAGCTCGTCGAGGGCGAAGGGTTTGACGAGGTAGTCGTCGGCCCCGGCGTCCAGGCCGGCGACGCGGTCGGAGACGGCGTCGCGGGCGGTCAGGACGAGCACGGGGGTGCGGTCGCCGAGCTCGCGGAGGCGGCGGCAGACGGCGAGGCCGTCGAGGACGGGCATGGCGAGGTCGAGCACGATGGCCCCTGGCGGGGCGGCGGCTACGGCGGAGAGCGCGGCCAGGCCGTCGGCGGCGACGCGGACCGCGTAGCCCTCGACGGCCAGGCCGTCGGCTACGGCGGCCCGGACGTCGGGGTCGTCGTCGACGACGAGGACGGATGTCGGCTCGGGCACGGCGCGCCTCCGGCGGGGGTACGTACGGGATCTTGTGCGCGTCCCCACGATGGCATGCGCTGTCTGAGAGGGCTCTTAGGGCCGGGGGCGGTTCGGCGCCGCCGGACTCCCCGGTGTGGGTTGCTCGCCGTCGCGGCGGGGAGGAGGCCCCGGTCCCGCCCTTTCACCGTTTCCGAGCGGGGCTGCGCCCCCTCGCGCCCCCGGACGGCGCTCCGCGCGTCGTCCTCAGGCGCCGGAGGACCCGGGGCCCGGTGGGGGCGAAGCCCCCGTCAGGCCCACTTCGTGCCGGTCAGCCGCTCGTACGCCTCCATGTACTTCTCGCGCGTCCGCTCCACCACGTTCTCCGGCAGGGGGGGCGGGGGGAGTTCGCCCGTGCGGTCCCAGCCGGAGGCCGGGGAGGAGAGCCAGTCGCGGACGTACTGCTTGTCGAAGGAGGGCTGGGGGCGGCCCGGGGACCAGGTCTCGGTGGGCCAGAAGCGGGAGGAGTCCGGGGTGAGGACCTCGTCGGCGATGACGAGCGCGCCCTGGTCGTCGAAGCCGAATTCGAACTTCGTGTCGGCCAGGATGATGCCCCGGTCGCGGGCGATGTCGCGCGCGCGGCTGTAGACGGCGAGCGTCGCCTGGCGCAGGACGGCCGCGGTCTCGGCGCCGACCTGGCGGGCGACCTCCTCGTAGGAGACGTTCTCGTCGTGCTCGCCGACCGCCGCCTTCGTGGCGGGGGTGAAGATCGGGGAGGGCAGCTCGGAGCCGTCGTCCAGGCCCTCGGGGAGGGCGAGGCCGCAGACGGTGCGGCTCTCGCGGTACTCGGCGAGGCCGGAGCCGGTGAGGTAGCCGCGGGCCACGCACTCGACGGGGAGCATGTCCAGGGAGCGGCAGATCAGGGTGCGGCCGGCCCAGTCGGCGGGGGCGCCGGCCGGGAGGTCCGTGGAGAGGACGTGGTGGGGCACCAGGTCGGCCAGGCGGTCGAACCACCACAGGGAGAGCCGGGTGAGGATGCGGCCCTTGTCGGGGATCTCGGTGGGCAGCACCCAGTCGTAGGCGGACATGCGGTCGCTGGCGACCATCACCAGGCGGCCCGCCTCGTCACGGTAGAGGTCGCGGACCTTGCCCGTGTGGAGGTGCGTCAGCCCCGGCACCTCGACGGGCTTGGGCTTCTCGACGAATCCGGACACGCGGCCTCCTGTTGGTTTGTCCAAACACCTCGATTCTGCCGTACGCCACTGACGGACGGCCGGGAGGGGTCAGCCTCGTTTGCAGATGCGGTCCAGGAGATTGGCCGTGGCCCGCTGGACGCGGGTGTCCGTGTGGCCGGGACGGTCGAGGGCGGGCGACCAGGCGAAGGTGCCGGAGGCGAAGACGATGGCGCCGCTGGGGGCCCGGTAGATCGAGGTCTCCTGGTGGCGCTTGGCGCCCTCGCCGTCCAGATAGGGCGAGTGGGCGAGGAGGATGCGACGGGTGTGCTCGGGCAGGGCCGTACGGGGGAAGTAGCGGTCGGCCTCGCCGGCGACGAGGCCGGGCAGCTCGTCGCCCTCGCCGGCGCCGGTGGCCTCCCAGAGCCAGTGGCCGGCGTTGCGCACGACCATCGGGGCAGGCTCGGGGACGCGGCCCGCGTACTGGATGCCGAGCAGTTGCTGTTCGGGTGACGCCATGTCGCGCCAGAGGGCGGAGCGGCCGGGGCCGCGGCGTTTTCGGCAGGTGAGCAGCTGGTGGGGGCCGGCGGGCGAGGGGGCGAGCTCGACCTGCCAGTACATGGTGTTGGCGGAGAGGAAGACCAGGGACGTGCCGCAGTCGCGGGCGTTCTCCACGGTGCGGCGCATCTCGGCCGACCAGTACTCGTCGTGGCCGGGGAAGACGACGCCCCGGTAGCGTGCCGGATCGATTCGTCCCGCGTGGAGATCGCGGGTCTCGGCGTAGGCGAGGTCGTAGCCGTAGCGCTCGGCCCAGCGGATGAAGTCGTAGGCGTGGCCCACGTGCAGCGGCAGGCCGGCGCCCGCGAAGGGGCGGTCGAAGGAGACCGTGGTGGCGGCGGCGTCCTCGCCGAGGAGCCGGCCCTCCTCGTCCCAGGCGTGGTAGAGGCTGGCGCCGGTGCGGCCGTCCTCGGGGTAGAGGTTGTAGGCCTGCCAGGTGACGTCGGGGAGGACCAGCAGGAGATCCGAGGGGTTGCCGTCGCGAACGGTGAAGGGGATGTGGCTGCGGTAGCCGTCGGCGGTGGTGAGCACGGCGACGTAGGCGCCGGTGCTCCAGAAGGACGGGATCTGGAGCCGCCAGGAGAGCCACCAGTGGTGGCAGGAGACCGTGCGGTCGACGGTGAGCGGCGGGGGCTGGACGATGCCCGACAGCCGGGGGCTAGTGGTGATCTTGGCGGCGCCGACGCCCCCGTAGTGGCCGATGCGGTAGACGTCGACGGCGAACTGCTGCGGCGGGTCCACGGTGATCCGCAGGTCGACGGCCTCGCCGGGGGCGACGGCGCTGGCGGTGGCGAAGCCCTTGATCTGGCAGTGGACGTCGTCGGCCGCGCGGGGGCCGGGCCTGCGGGGCGGCGGCACGCGCGAGCCGGCCGGGGTGGTCACCGGGTCGACGTACCAGGGGATGATCTTCCCGGTGCCGTCGAAGTAGAACTCGCCGCCGCGCAGCCAGGGCAGCGGGCCCTGTCCGAAGGGGTCCGAGACGGCGTGCGCGAGTGCCCCGGACTCCCAGCGGCGGATCTGATCCATCCCCATGTGCGCTCCCTCCCCTGGGCCTCCGGATACCTTTTCGGATTCCCGGCGGACTCCCAGCAGATCACATGACGCATCCGGACCGTCACCGTTCGTCGGGAAATTCCCCGGAAGTGATGGCTCGGCCTCTACGCAGCGTTACGTCCTCACGGAGGGTCACCCACCCGCTGGGCGCCCCTCACATCAGTCTGACGGGCTTCTCCATCCGGACCCCGACCTCGCCGAGCCAGGCCCGCAGCGGCTCGGCGTCACCGTCCTCCAGCAGGGTCAGGACCGTACGGGACAGACCGGCGCGGCGGGTGCCGCCGACGAGCAGGGCGGGGCCGTCCAGCCAGTCCAGGCCGGGGGCGGCCCCGGCGGTGTCCACGGCGGCGCAGCACACCATGGCGGTCACGTGGTCGGCGAGCAGCTCGCGGCCGCTGCGCGGCGGCTGGAGGGGGAACAGCGGGGCGAGGCCGCCGGCCCAGGAGCCGGCCACCGTGCCGAAGGCGCCGCGCCGGGCGGCGGCCTCCTCGCGGGCGGCGTCCCGCTCCACCTCGGCGCTCAGCCGCAGCTCCAGTTCCTCGCCGATCCCGCTGCCGCCCGGGCCGCCGAGCCGGTCCAGGACGCGGGCGACCGTGGGCGCGCCGGGCGGCACGTCCGGCCGGGGCCGGACGACCGGCTCCGGGGCGCCCCTGCCGCCGCAGGCGGCGATGTCGTCGAGGACGCGGTGCAGCCGGGCGGCCTCCAGGCGCCAGGTGCGGTCGACGACCTCCTCCGGGTACTGGCTCCAGGCGACGGGCCGCCAGGTGGGGCCGGGCTCGGCCGGGCCGCCGTGGAAGAGCCGGGCGGCCAGCAGGGAGGCGGCCTCGTCGATCAGGCCGGGCTCCTCCAGGAGGTCGCAGGCGGGCCGCTCGCCCAGCCGGGAGGCGAAGCCCTCGGCCAGCCGGTCGCGGCGGGAGAGCTCGGTGAGCGCGGAGACCACGCCCGCGTCCAGCCGGGAGGGCCAGCGGCCCATCCGCCAGGCGGGCAGGGCCACGCGGTTGAGCAGCCGGTCCCAGCCGGCGTAGGCGAGGCCGACCTGCTCCTGGGCGACGATGCGCAGGCCGTAGTCGACCGCCTGGGCGCGCTCGGAGGCGGCGGCGGCCACCCCGCGCTCCATCTCGGCCGCGTGCTCGCGGCAGGACCGCAGCAGCAGCCGGGCCACCCAGCCGACGAACGCGAGGTGCGGCCGACCCGCCGACACGGCGACGGCGGCGTCCAGCCCCCGGACGAAGCGGCGGGCGGCGGCTATGTCGGGGTGGGCGGCGGGGCCCGTGCCCGCGACGACCGGCGCCAGCAGGGCGCGCAGCTCGGCGACCCTCATCCACCACAGGAAGGGCGAGCCGATGACCAGGACCGGCGCGGCCACCGCCCGCGCCCGGACGAGGGCGAACCCGCGTGGAGGGCCGTGCGCCGGGTGCGTACGGTCCTCCAGCCAGCTGTCGCAGTCGGGCGTGAGGGCTATCGCGGAGGGCACCGGGACGCCCAGCCGGTCGGCGAGGTCGCGCACCAGGCGGTAGAGGTCCGGGGCCGTCTCCTCGGGGATCGGGACCGTGGGGCTCAGGGCCGGACGGGCCCGGGCCACCACGCCGGCCACCAGGGCGGCCAGCGCCAGCGCCAGCACGGCGGCGGCGGTGACGGCCGGACGGGCGGCCGCCGGCGCGGAGCCGTCGGCGATGTGCCCCGTCGCGGAGCCGACCGCCAGCACCACGGCGGCCGCCGCCGGCAACAGGGCCACGGCCAGCGCCGCGCCGCGTACCCGCAGCACGGCGAGGGCTCTGGCGCGCGCGGTCGACGCGCCTGCTTCGGGACCTGCCACGGGACCGATCACCCCCAGTTGCCGGTAGTGCTCTGCCGAGGTGCGTTGCTTACCTCCCCCACTGTGGCACCGGCCTCTGACATCGCAATGCCGGTGGGCCGGTCGGGCCGCCGAGTCAGCCACCCGGCAGCCGGCCTGCGCCGCACCCTAGTTGGGGGTGGGGCGTGCGTCAGCCGCTTGGGCAAGCGCTCACCCGATGGAATGGCGTCGCGCGGCGGCGGCACGGGCGGACGCGTCGCTTCCGCCCGTTTTCTCCGCCCGTCCTCGCCGCCGGTCCGTCGCCGTTCCCCGCCGGTCGTCGGGCCGTCGTCAGGCCGACGCGGCCTTCTCCGCGATGTCCGTGCGGTGATGGGAGCCGTCCAGCCGGATCCGGGAGACGGCCTCGTAGGCGCGGGTCCGCGCGGTGGCCAGGTCCTCGCCCGTGGCCGTGACCGACAGCACCCGGCCGCCCGCGCTCACCACGCGGCCGGCCTCGTCCCGCCGGCTGCCCGCGTGGAGGACGTACGCCTTGTCGACCTCGGCGGCCTCCGCCAGTCCCTCGATCGGGTCACCCGTGCGCGGAGTGCCGGGGTAGTTGTGCGAGGCGATGACGACGGTCACGGCCGCGTCGTCGCTCCAGTTCAGCGGCGGCTGGGCGGCCAGGTCGCCGGTGGCCGCGTTCAGCAGGACGCCACCCAGCGGGGTCTTCAGCCGGGCCAGGACGACCTGGGTCTCCGGGTCGCCGAAGCGCGCGTTGAACTCGATGACCCGCACCCCGCGCGAGGTGATCGCCAGCCCCGCGTAGAGCAGCCCGGAGAACGGCGTGCCCCGGCGGCGCAGCTCGTCCACGGTGGGCTGGAGCACGCTCTCCATGACCTCGTCGACCAGCTCGGGGCCGGCCCACGGCAGCGGGGAGTAGGCGCCCATGCCGCCGGTGTTCGGGCCCTCGTCGCCGTCCAGGGCCCGCTTGAAGTCCTGGGCGGGCGTCAGCGGCAGCACCGTCTCGCCGTCGGTGATCGCGAAGAGGGAGACCTCGGGGCCGTCCAGGTACTCCTCGATCACCACGCGGTCGCAGGCCAGCGCGTGCTCACGGGCGGCGGTCAGATCCGAGGTGACGACGACGCCCTTGCCGGCGGCCAGGCCGTCGTCCTTGACCACGTACGGGGGGCCGAAGGCGTCCAGCGCCTCGTCGATCTCCTCCGGGGTGGTGCAGACGTAGGCGCGGGCGGTGGGCACGTTCGCCGCGGCCATGACGTCCTTGGCGAAGGCCTTGGAGCCCTCCAGCCGCGCGGCGTCGGCCGAGGGGCCGAAGACCGGGAAGCCGCGCTCGCGCAGGACGTCCGCGACGCCCGCGACCAGCGGCGCCTCCGGGCCGACGACCACGAGGTCGGCGTGCAGCGACGCGGCGAGCTCCGCGACGGCCGCGCCGTCCAGCGCGTCCACCGGGTGCGTCTCGGCGACGTCGGCGATCCCGGCGTTGCCGGGGGCGCAGTGCAGCGCGGTGACGTCGGGATCGAGGGACAGGGAGCGGCACAGGGCGTGTTCGCGGGCGCCGCCGCCGATGACGAGGACCTTCACCCCCTCACCCTATTGCCTCGATTGTGGATCACTACGACTCGGGGTGGGCACGGCACTCGTAGGAACCTCTTGGAGGAACCTGCCGTCAGAACGTTTCGCCGCCCGTTCGGCGTCCACGCCTCGACCGGCGTGCACTCTTTCGGGTGAGTACCCCCGGCCTCCTATACCTGATACCGGCCCACTTACGGACGGAAAAGGCCTGATCTTGCGCCCAACGCCAACCGTTCGGCGGTAGGAAGGAGGCTGCACATCACTGTGATCACGGCACACGGCGGAGAGGGAGTGCAGGGTGAGCCAGCCTGAGATGCAGCCCGAGGGGCTCCCGAGGGAGCAGGGGAACCCCCCAGCAGGGCAGCACCGGGGCGACCTGCGCGGCCGGACGTTCCCGCTCGGGGACTGGGGGGAACCCGCCGAGCGACTGGACGAGCTCTACAGATGGGTCGAGGGCGGCGCGCTGAACCTCGCCGACTGGTACCTCACCGACCGGGCGTGGAAACGCCGCTGGGCGCGCGGGCTGCGTCTGGCGGCGGCCTGCTGCGCGGTGGTGGGCGCGGCCCTGCCGCTGCTGGAGCTCACCAAGGTGCTGCGCACCGGCTCCGCGTGGGCGTTCCTGGCGCTGCTGGGCGCGGTGGCGTGTGTCGCCTGCGACCGGTACTTCGGGTTGACGTCCGGGTGGATGCGGGGCGTGGCCACGGCCCAGGCGGTGCAGCGGCGGCTGGAGGTGCTCCAGTTCGACTGGGCGTCGGAGTGCGTGCGGGAGGTGCTCGGGCCCACGGAGGGCACGGCGAGTGAGGCGGCCGAGCGCTGTCTGACCGTGCTGCGACGGTTTTCGGAGGACGTCTCGGAGCTTGTCCGGGCGGAGACGGCGGACTGGATGGTGGAGTTCCGGGCCGGGCCCGCGCCGTTGCTGACGCAGTCGTTGGTGGCGTGGGGTCCTCGGACGGATTCCGGGCCTGTGGGGCGTTTCCCTATGCCACCGCATACGCGGCCCAATATGCCTCGGCAGCGGCCGCCCGAGTCGCCTCGGTAGCGGGTGCCGGCCCGGTGGGGGCGGGGTGGGGGTGATGCCCCGGTCCCGCCCTTTCACCGTTTCCCGGGGCTTCGCCCCGGACCCCGCTCCTCAAACGCCGGAGGGGCTGGAATTAGCTGAAGACGATCATCGAGCCCTGCCCCAGGCTTCGCGTCGCCGCCGCGTGGAGCCCCAGCCATACGTGGCGTTCCCGGGCGAACGGGCTGTCGTCGTGGGGGCCCGGGGCCGCGCGTTCCTCGAGGGTCGTGGGATGGTCGGGCGCCGCCGGTGGGGCCGGTGGGTTGTCCGGGTCGATGCCCAGGGCCGGTGCCACGGAGTGGAGTTCGCGCAGCAGGCCGTGGCTGGATCCCAGCGGTCCGCCGCCTTCGAGGAGTTCGTCGTTGGACAGCGGATGCGGGAAGTCCACCGGCACGTACGCACCCGCGTGGTCGTAGTGCCAGACCAGGTGCGACTGCTGCGCCGTGGCCTCGAACATCTCCAGCAACTGCTCGTAGTCGCCGCCGAGTTCATCCACCGGAGTGACGGCGAGGCCACAGAGGTTCAGCAGATGGGCGCGGCGCAGGAAGTGCAGGGCGTCGTAGTCGAAGCCCGCGACGGGTGCCACGTCCCCGGAGAGACCCGGCATGTAGCCGAAGACGGGCACCGGGGGCAGCCCCGCCTCGCCGAGTGCCTTGTCGTAGGCGGCGATCTCGTCGGCGAAGGGGTTGTCGGGGCTGTGGCAGAGCACGTCGACTAGGGGCACCAGCCACAGGTCACAGGCCACGTGAGCTCACTCTCGTCATCGCCTTCCCGTCCGATGGTCGGGTGGTCGGGCCAGAGTAGTGCCGCTCAGCCGGTTGTCATACCGGGCGGACAGATGGAGACGCGCCGAATCCGCCCGGCTTCCGGCCGACTTCCGCCCGGCTGCCGGTCGGCTCCGGTCCCGGGTCAACGGTCGGCGCGCACGTCCCACACCCACGTGCCGCCGGTCCGCCGGGGCTCGTCGCCCGTCAGCCGGATGACGGCCGTCCGCAGCGCGGCGGTGAACCGCTGGTCGGTGAGGACGAGCGCGTCGGCGTGCCAGAAGTCGAGGTCCTGGCGGAACGCCCGGCGCTGCGGCTCCCCGATGTCGGGCACCTCGCCGGTCTCGTGGACCTTCCGCAGGAGTTCGGAGGTCGGGCGCGGCGGGGAGCCGGCGAAGCCGTCCCGCTCGGGTCCCCAGGGGCCGTTGAAGTAGCCGCCGGGGAAGGGGAAGCCGAGGCCGGTGTCGATCTGCCAGCCGAGGGCCGCGGTCTCCGTGGGGCTGGGTACGGGAACGGGCACCAGGGCGTGCCCGGGGCGGACGTACTCCCGCCAGGTGCCGTCCGCGAAGAACGCGGGCGTCGGGGCGCGTTCGACGGTGCGGAAGGGGGTGGGCAGCAGCGGGAGGAGGGCGGCGGCGAGGGCGGCGACGCCGATGACGCGGCGGGAGCTCTCGCGCTCGCTGCGCGCGCGCCGGACGGCGAGCCGGTCGCAGGCGAGGGCGAGGAGGATGCCGACGGCGGGCACGCAGACCATCGCCATCCGCGACTCGATGACGGACTCGTAGAGGGGTGCCTCCGCCAGGAGCCGCCACGGGCCGGGCAGCGTCTTGTCCGTGCCCGGCAGCGGGATGTTCTGGCCGAGGGAGAGGACGGCGGCGGCCAGCGCGGTGAAGCCGAGGGCGCGGACGGCCGGCCGGTTCCACATGTGGACGACGAGGGCGACGGTGAAGGCGACGAGCGGCCAGCCGAAGAAGGCGTTCTCCTCGGTCGGGTTGAGGGAGAGCGAGGCGGCGATCGGCCCGTCCCCGGCCAGGGAGCGGGTGGCGAACTCCAGGAACGCCATGGGGTGGTTGCCGGTCTGGCCGTGCAGCACGCTGCGGTAGCTCTGCGGGCCGTAGAACTGCCAGGCCACGGGGCCGAGCACCAGCGGCACGGAGACGAGGGCGGCGATGGCGAGGCCGGTCAGCAGGGGCCGGGCGACGGCCGCGGCCACGTGCGGGGAGGCGGCCGCGTAGCCGAGGGTGAAGAGGAGGAGGCCGGTGGCGGCCAGCAGCAGGGCCTCCTCGCCGAGGAAGACCTGGTAGGCGAGGAAGAGGCCGAGGACGACGCCGTCGCGCGTGGTCCGCCTGCCCTCGCGGAGCCGCAGCAGCCGGTCGATGATCAGCGGGAACATGAACAGCACCGCGAAGTTGGGGTGGGCGTTGCCGTGCGAGATCATCGGCGGTGCGAAGGCGCAGAAGCCGCCGCCCAGCGCGGCCGCCCAGCGGGAGCGGGTGAAGCGTCTCGCCAGCAGCCAGTACCAGGCCCAGGCCGTCGCCGCGAGCCCGCCGGTGAGGACGACGGCCCAGGTGAACTGGGGGCCGAGGGCCAGGGTGAGCGGCGTGAGGGGGATGGACAGGCCCAGCATGGCGGTGTTCGCCATGAGGTTGACGCCGAGCGGGAAGTTCTGGAAGTCGCTGGAGAGCGGATTGCGCAGGTGTACGACGTTGTCGGCGGTGGCGGCGAAGAACCATTCCCACTGCTGCTGGTCGTGATTCGAGTCGATCAGATAGCGGCCGGCCGGGTCGCTCCACAGCCCGTCGTAGAGGAAGACGCTGAAGATGAGGAAGAGCGCGGGTATCGCGAACCGTGCCGGGCTCGCCGTCCGGCGGTAGGTGTGCCAGCGGACGCGCACGAGGTCGGCCAGGACGCGGGGGTAGGCGTTGGGGCGGATCTTGGAGCCGGGCTGGTGGGCCCAGCGCACGGGCACCTCGGCGACCTCCCACCCCTGCTGCTGGAAGAACCGCAGTATCTCGACGTCGAAGGCCCAGCCGTCCAGCCGGGAGCCGGCGAAGGCGGTGCGGGCCTTGTCGCCGTCGAAGAGCTTGAAGCCGCACTGGGTGTCTCGGATGCCGGGGACGGCGGCGGCGCGGATCAGCCCGCCGCCTATCCGGCCCATGACCTCGCGCAGCGCGTGCTGCCGGACGGCTATCCGGGAGCCGGGCAGGGCGCGGGAGCCGACGGCGGCGGGGGCGCCCTCGTCCATCCGGCGCTCCAGGAGCGCCAGTTCCTCGATGGGCGTGGCCAGGTCGGCGTCGGTGACCAGGACGCGGCGGCCGCGCGAGGCGAGGACGCCGGTGCGTACGGCGTGGCCCTTGCCCCGGTTGGCGGGGGTGCGCAGCAGACGGACGCGGGGTTCCTCGTCGGCGGCGGCCTCGACGACGGCCGCCGTGCCGTCGGTCGATCCGTCGTCGACGACGATCAACTCCCACGCGGCCGGGCCGTCCTGGAGGTGGGCGCGGATCGCCTTGAGCGTGGGCGCGAGCCGGTCCTCCTCGTTGTACGCCGGAACGATCACCGACAGCCCGATGGCACCGCGGTCCTCCTCGTCGGCCGTGGTGGACGCGACCGGCGTCATCTTCATTTCGAATCACATTCCGTTTGTCGACGACCGTTAACAGATCTTGACTCTATGCGTACTGCATCGATCAGTCATCGAACGGAATTACCGGATTCAAGGGATTCAATGGACCCATCGGACATACCAGTCTTATGCCGGTTACGTCAGGGCGTCGATCAGTTCCAGCGTGTGCCGGTTGTACGCGACGACGATCCGCTGGGCGCGCTCGACGTCGCGGCAGGCTATTGCCTCCGCGAGCTCGGAGTGGCGGTGCCACAGCCGGCCCCGGAGGTCGCCGAGGCGGCGCAGCAGGGGGACGGTGAAGATCCAGCTCTGCACCCGGAGCCGGTCCAGGAAGTCGGATATGTAGGGGTTCGCCACGAGCCCGGCCATCTCCCGCCAGAAGCGGAGGTCGTAGCCGATGAGGATGTCGAGGTCGCCCGCGAGGGCCGCCCGCGCGGCCTCGTCGGCCCGCCGGCGCACGGAGGCCAGCGCCTCCGGGGTGGCCGCGGCCAGCGCCTGCTCGGCGGAGCGCCGGAACATGCCCTCGACGACGAGCGTGCGGGCCTCGATCATGTCGCGGAAGTCGGCGTGCGAGAACTCGCGCACCCGGTAGCCCTTGTGGAGCTCGACGTCGAGCAGCCCCTGCGAGCAGAGGTCGAGCAGCGCCTCGCGCACGGGCGTGGCCGAGACCCCGTACTGCTCGGCGATCTCCTTGACGGTGAACTGCCGGCCCGACGGGAGCCGCCCCGCGATGACCTCGTCGCGCAGGGCTTCGGCGATCTGTGAGCGCAGCGTCGTGCGCTTGACAGCCTCGCTGCCTGGCATTGGTCCTTCGTCTCCCTTTCCGTGGCCGCACGCCTGGCATGCGAACGGCCCTCGCAACCATAGGCGAGGGCCGACGTCGGGCGATATGACCGGGCGCACGGGACGGTGAACGGTACCTGATGCTGTGCGCGCGCTGTGGGAGTGGGTACCGGCGGTACGGGCCCGCCGGGGGCGGCCGGGGCTCAGGCCGCGTAGCGGACGCTCAGGCCGCGTAGCGGTCCGCGACCGTGAGGGCCTCGTCCAGGGCGGCCAGGCCCGCCTTGGCCTCCGCCTCCGTGATCGTGCACGGCGGCACCACGTGCACCCGGTTCATGTTCACGAACGGCCAGACGCCCGCCGCCTTGATCGTCGCGGTGACGGCCGCCATCGGCGCGTTCGCCTCGCCCGTCGCCGCGTACGGCACCAGCGGCTCGCGGGTGCGGCGGTCGCGGACGAGTTCGACGGCCCAGAAGACGCCGAGGCCACGGACGTCGCCGACGGACGGGTGACGCTCGGCGAGCTCGCGCAGGCCGGGGCCGAGGACGTCCTCGCCGACGCGCGCCGCGTTCTCGACGATCCCCTCCTCGGCCATCGCATTGATCGTCGCCACGGCGGAGGCGCAGGCCAGCGGGTGGCCGGAGTAGGTGAGCCCGCCCGGGTAGGGCCGCTCCTCGAACGTGGCGGCGATCTCCGCCGAGATGGCGACGCCGCCGAGCGGGACGTAGCCGGAGTTGACGCCCTTGGCGAAGGTCAGCAGATCGGGGACGACCCCGAAGTGGTCGGCGGCGAACCAGCGGCCCGTCCGCCCGAAGCCGGCCATGACCTCGTCCAGGATCAGGACGATGCCGTACCGGTCGCACAGCGCCCGGACGCCCGGGAGGTAGCCGGGCGGCGGGACCATGATCCCGGCGGTGCCGGGCACGGTCTCCAGGATGACCGCGGCGATCGTGCCCGGGCCCTCGAAGACGATGGTGTCCTCCAGGTGCCGCAGCGCGCGCTCGCACTCCTGCTCCTCGGTCTCCGCGTGGAACGGCGAGCGGTAGCGGAACGGACCCCAGAAGCGCACGACTCCGGCCGAGGCCGTGTCGGAGGGCCAACGGCGCGGATCGCCCGTCAGGTTGATCGCGGCGGCCGTGGCGCCGTGGTACGAGCGGTAGGCGCTGAGCACCTTGGGGCGGCCGGTGTGCAGCCGGGCCATCCGGACGGCGTTCTCGACCGCCTCCGCGCCGCCGTTGGTGAAGAAGATCCTGTCGAGGTCGCCGGGGGTCCGCCCGGCGATCAGCCGCGCGGCCTCGGAGCGCACGTCCACGGCGAAGCCCGGCGCGATCGTGCACAACCGGGCCGCCTGCTCCTGGATCGCGGCGACGACCTTGGGGTGCTGATGACCGATGTTGGTGTTGACGAGCTGGGAGGAGAAGTCGAGGTGGCGGTTGCCGTCGTGATCCCAGAAGTACGAGCCCTCGGCGCCCGCGACGACGAACGGGTCGATGAGGCCCTGCGCGGACCAGGAGTGGAAGACATGGGCGCGGTCGGCGGCCTTGACCGCCGCTGCGTCGGTGGAAACAGGCTGCGTACTCACGGGCGTGACCTCTGATCGGTTGCTAGGCCGGCGCTGTCGGGCCGAGCCTAGGGAGCCGGGCCGGGCCCCGGTACCGGCACTGTGTCGGCCGCCGGGCGCCCCCGTGGACACAGTGCCGAGTGACGCTCCGGGCCGCCGGCGGCCGTGCGAATCGCCGTGCGGGAAATCCCCGTTCGGTGCTTTTCTCCTGCTACGGTCTTTCGCGGTCGCTGTATTGACCCCATTTGTCATGTGCGCCTGAAGGTCCGTGACCTCGGGCGCTCTTGCGTTTTCCTGGAGTACGGAATTCCGCCGTGCGCCCCCATTAAGGAGATCGATCAGCTTGGCTACCGGCACCGTGAAGTGGTTCAACTCGGAAAAGGGGTTCGGTTTCATCCAGCAGGACGGCGGCGGCGCCGACGTCTTCGCCCACTACTCCAACATCTCGACCCAGGGCTATCGGGAGCTCCAGCAGGGGCAGAAGGTCACCTTCGAGATCAGCCAGGGTCAGAAGGGCCCGCAGGCGGAGAACATCCTCCCCGCCTGACGGCGCGTCCGGCCGGATCGCGCGCCCCCGGAACGGGCCGGGTATCCGTGTTTTCGCCGTGCGGATACCCGGCCCTTTGCCATGACGCTATTCTCCGCCGTGAAACATGGGGGAAGGAGTGCCGGCATGGACGGCATCGAAGGTCTGTCGCCGGAGGATCCGCGCACACTCGGCTCGTACCGGCTGCTGGGCCGGCTGGGCGAGGGCGGGATGGGCCGGGTCTATCTCGCCCGTTCCGACCGGGGCCGCACGGTGGCGGTGAAGGTGGTCCGCCCGGAGCTGGCGGGCCAGGAGGAGTTCCGTCGCCGGTTCGCGCAGGAGGTGCGGTCGGCGCGGCGGGTCGGCGGCGAGTGGACCGCGCCGGTGCTCGACGCGGAGACCGAGGCGGCCGTGCCCTGGGTGGCCACCGGCTATATCGCCGGGCCCTCGCTGGGCCGGGTCGTCGACCGTGACTTCGGGCCGCTGCCGGAGCGGTCCGTCCGGATCCTCGGCGCGGGCCTCGCCCGGGCCCTCCAGTCGGTCCACGCCGCCGGGATCGTCCACCGCGACCTGAAGCCGTCCAATGTGCTGATCACCCTGGACGGGCCGCGCGTCATCGACTTCGGCATCGCCCGGGCCCTGGAGACCGTCACCGGCGCCGGGCTCACCCGGACCGGCGCGACCGTCGGCTCGCCCGGCTTCATGGCGCCCGAGCAGGTGCGCGGCGACGCGGTCACGCCGGCGAGCGACGTCTTCTGCCTCGGCTCGGTCCTGGCGTACGCGGCCGGCGGCCGGATGCCCTTCGGGGCGGTCGACAGCGCGGTGCACGCCGTGATGTTCCGGATCGTCCACGAGGAGCCGGACCTCGCCGAGGTGCCGGACGGGCTGCGGCCGCTGATCGAGGCGTGCCTCGCCAAGGCGCCCGGCGACCGGCCGACGCCCGCGGAGGTCCTGGCCCGCACCGGGGTCCAGGACATGCTGGAGGACCTGCGGTCCACCGAGCCCTGGCTGCCCGGTGGCCTGGTCGCCCAGCTGGGCCGGCACGCGATCAGCCTCCTGGAGGTCGAGGAGCCGGTGCGTCCGGGCCATCCGCCCACGGTCGCCGACCCCATACCCCCGGCGGCCGAGCCGCCCACCCGGGTCGGGCCGCCGCCGGGCACGGACCCACCCACCGTCACCGGGCCCGTCGGCGCGCACCACCAGCCGCTGCCGCCGTACGCGCATGGGACGCCGGGGACGCCGCCGGGCTCGTACAACGGCCCCTACCACCACCCCCCGACCGTGCACGTCGGGCCCGCCGCGCCGTCGTCGCATTCGAAGACGCCCTACCTCGTGGCCCTGGTCGTGGCCGCCGGGCTGCTGGCGGGCGGCGGGATGGTCTACCTGCTCAACCGGGACACCGGGACCGCGAACGCGGGTCCCAGCGCATCGGCCTCCGGACAGCCGGCGCCCGGTCCCGCGACGTCCGACTCGCCCTCCGAGCGGACCACTCCCCCGCCGCCGAAGCCCACGCCGCCCGGCGTCGACCCGACCACCCAGGACCCCACCCGGGCCGCGGCTCCCACGGGCTACTTCGGCACCTGGCAGACCACCTTCGACAGCGGCGCGGGCCCCAACTACCGGACGATCACCGTCTCGGAGGCGGGCGACGTCACCATCCAGGGCAGCGGCACCCTCGCCGACGGCACGTCCTACACCTGCGGGTGGCACGCGACGAGGACCGGGGGCGGCGGCGGCTCCATGCGCCTGGGGCCGTCGTCCGTCACCCAGGCGAACCCCGCGTCCGCCTGCCAGCCCGGCTCCCCGTCCGACCTGACCCTGCTCCCGGACGGACGGATGCGGCGCTCGTTCACGGACTCCGGCACGAAGGACGCTTCGCTGGTCTACAGCCGGACGGGGTGAGGGGCGGCGCGCGCGGCCCCGCGCCGGCGCGGGGCCGTGACCCTCTGGGTCACATCGACGCCGTCGGACCAGGAGTCGGCCCGCCGGGCAGCGCTTTCCTCCACGGCGGCACGAGAAAAACCTCGACGAAGTACGACTCGAGAGCCTCGGTGATCATCGCTCTTGCCTCGGCATGGTCGCTGCCCCAGCTCGTCGTACCCGTGACCGGCTCCAGAGCGTTGTAACCGCCTTCGTCCGGCGTGTAGAGGATGCGAAACCTGGCGCGATATTCGGGCATTGCCGGGGGCGTCAGCGGACGTAGTTCTTCAAGGGCTCCGTGTCGAGAGCGATGTCCACCGGGTCGGGGAGAGTGACTTGTTCCCCGAAGGGGGCGCGGTGGATGTCGAGGTATCCGCGTTCCGGGTCGGGGTTGGTGTGTACCGCCACGACACCGGCGTCGAGGCGTAGGGCTCGGCCCCGCGCCGTAGCGCGGGGCGGGGCGGGGCGGGCAGGACGCCTACGGCTGGTGCGTTCCCCCGCTGCCCGGGGCGTCCTTCCGGCAGTCCGGCGTGCGGTCGGGGGACGTCGTCACGGGCGCGCCGTCGAGGGCGCGGCAGAGCTGCGCGTGCAGGTGTTCCGCCTCGGCGGCGGAGAGCCGGAGGGCGAGATCGGCGTGGAAGCTGCCGTGGTGTTCCAGCCACAGGGGCACGACGATGCCGCCGTCCGCCTCACGGCGGACGGGCTTGCCGGGGACCCGGCTGACCCGCAGCCCGTGGCGCGGCGGGAGCGGCGGAAGTGGGGGCAGCGGCACGGGGTTCGGGGTAATCATCATGCGGCCACCGCCCGGGGAGCGAGCGCGGCGGGGGTGCCGATGCGGTGGCCGTGGATGGCCCAGGGCCCCACGTCGATGCCGTCGAGCGCGAGCGCGAGCGCGGTACGGCGCCGGCGCTGCTCATGGGTGAGGCGGTGGGGGCGGAAGAAGGGGGTGAGGTCGGCGCGGGCGGCACACCGGTCCGGCGTTCCGGGCAGCGGCGGCGGTGTGAGGGCGCGGACGAGGAGGCGGAGGCCGGATGTGGTGCGGACGTGCCGCGCGGCGGGGCGGGTTCCGGTGCCGGTGCGGCAGGAGTCGCACGGCGACGGGGACGCGGCAGCGCGACGGCGCGCTCCCGTGGCCGGGAACAACAGGATGAGGAGGTGGGTGAGTGTCCGTTGCAGGACGAGCCCGATACGGTAGGGCATGCTGACGCTCCTAGACGGCGTTGGCCGGCCCCGGGGTGCCGCGAACACCGCCGGGGCACTTCGGCAGCTTGCTCAACTCAGCGCTGAGCCACGGTGATACGACGGTAGCCACGCCACGCTCCCGCATACAACGCGTAATGCGCAGACCATCCGAACGAGCGATCGCCGGTCGGAGGAATTGACCGTTCAGTCAGACAGGGCGATCTCGCCCACCAGCCCGCCAGCTCTGACGCGGGCCAGGAACGCACGCAGCTCATGGCGCGCAACCTTGAGGACCGCACTCGGGTCGTCACTCTCGCGCAACAGCGCGCACCCGCCATTCAGGGCCAGTTCCACGCAGTCTCCGTCAGGCTGCTCCGAGAACGAAGACTTGCGCCACTGTATGTTCACTGGTCTCACGCCTCTACAACTGCTGCGCCACCTCGTGGATGAGGTCCCGTGAGCGGCTCAGGCTGAGGGCGCGTTGCTCCATACGGTCCAGCACCGCACGGTAGTTCGCAAGGTGGGTTTCCGCATGCAGAAAGCGCGACCCCACGGGAGTGTCCGTCTGCACTGTGTCCAGCTGCGCAACCGGCCCGTGTACGTACCGCGTTGAGCTCGCCGCAGCAGGAAACCCCCCAATGGCGAACGGCAGGACGTGGACCACCACGTTCTCCCGCTCAGTCTGCTCCAGCAGGTGGTGCAGCTGAGCCCGGGCCACCCGGCGACTGCCGAACCGGATGCGCAGGGCCGCTTCGTGAATGATGAACGTGCACCAGGGCGGCTGCGCCCTGTCGAGCACACCGCTGCGTCTGAGCCGAAAGTCGAGCTTGCGCTCGAAGTCGTCACGGGTCAGGGGCGGGACGGTTTCCTGGAACACAGCCCGCGCATAGTCCTCGTGTTGGAGAAGGCCGGGCATGTGCGTGATCTGCGCCGAGCGGATCGCGACGGCATGGTGTTCGAGCTCGGCAAGGTCCAGAAGCGTTACGGGGACCAGGCCGCGGTACTTGTCCCACCAGCCCATGCCCGTGAAGCGTCGTTCCTTCGCCATCTCGACGAGCGCATCGATGTACGCGCTGTCCCGGCACGCGTAGTTGGCAGCCCACAAGCGCACACGGTCAGTGCTCACACCGAACCGCCCGGACTCGACATTGCTGACGGTGGTCCGGTCGGTGCCGTGCAGCGCGGCGGCCTCGGTCAGAGACAGCCCGGCGCGCTCGCGCATCTTGCTCAGTTCGGTACCCAACCGCCGCTGCCGCTCGGTCGGGGGCTTCCTGACCGACATCGCGCTCCCCTCGCACCACAGTGTGGACCGCGCACACTGTGGCACAAACGACGGCGCCCCGGCGGTCGTCGACCACCGGGGCGCCGTCACGCTGTCGCGTGCCGCCTACGACAGGAACGAGTTGATCTCGATCGTCTCGTCGCGGCCCGGGCCGACGCCGATCGCGGAGATCGGCGCGCCCGACATCTCCTCCAGCGCCTTGACGTACGCCTGGGCGTTCTTCGGCAGGTCGGAGAACGTCTTGGCCTTGGAGATGTCCTCGGTCCAGCCCGGCAGCATCTCGTAGATCGGCTTCGCGTGGTGGAAGTCGCTCTGGCTGTAGGGCAGCTCCTCGACGCGCTTGCCGTCGATCTCGTACGCGACGCAGACCGGGATCTGCTCCCAGCCGGTCAGCACGTCGAGCTTGGTGAGGAAGAAGTCCGTCAGGCCGTTGACGCGGGTGGCGTAGCGGGCGATGACCGCGTCGAACCAGCCGCAGCGACGGTCACGGCCGGTGGTGACACCGCGCTCGCCGCCGATCGTGCGCAGCGCCTCGCCGTCCTTGTCGAACAGCTCGGTCGGGAACGGGCCGGCGCCGACACGCGTGGTGTACGCCTTCAGGATGCCGATCACGCGGTTGATCTTCGTCGGGCCCACGCCCGCGCCGGTGCAGGCGCCACCCGAGGTCGGGTTCGAGGAGGTGACGAAGGGGTACGTGCCGTGATCGACGTCGAGCAGCGTGCCCTGGCCGCCCTCGAAGAGGACGACCTTGCCCTCGTCGATGGCGTTGTTCAGGATCAGCGTGGTGTCGGCGACGAACGGCTTGATCTGGTCGGCGTAGGCCAGCAGCCCGTCGACGATCTCCGCCGAGCCGATGGCGCGACGGTTGTAGAGCTTCGCCAGGAGCTGGTTCTTCAGCTCCAGGGCCGCCTCGACCTTCTGGGTCAGGATCGACTCGTCGTAGAGGTCCTGAACCCGGATGCCCACGCGGTTGATCTTGTCGGCGTAGGTCGGGCCGATGCCCCGGCCGGTGGTGCCGATCTTGCGCTTGCCGAGGAAGCGCTCGCCCACCTTGTCGAGGGTGACGTTGTAGGGCGTGATCAGGTGAGCGTTACCGCTGATCAGCAGCTTGGACGTGTCGACGCCACGCTCGTTCAGCCCGCTCAGCTCGGAGAGCAGGACCGCCGGGTCGACGACGACACCGTTGCCGATGACCGGGGTGCACCCCGGCGAGAGGATTCCGGAAGGGAGAAGGTGCAGCGCGTATTTCTGGTCACCCACGACGACCGTGTGGCCGGCGTTGTTGCCACCTTGGTAGCGCACCACATAGTCGACGGATCCACCGAGCAGGTCGGTGGCCTTTCCCTTGCCCTCGTCACCCCACTGAGCACCGAGCAGCACAAGTGCGGGCACAGGCGTACACCCCTTCCGGGCGGGGCATGTCCAACGTGCACAGGTGGCCTCCCGCCCGAGTGATACGGGCGTTCACCACCGCTAGAGCCGTCGAACCGGTGCCCCGGATAGACGAAGCCCCTGGCGCAACAGCGACAGGGGCTCTTGCACCGAGAGATTACCTGAGGAAGGACGAAGGTGTCGGCTCCAGACCCGAGCGGAGCGCAGCTGCTCGTCGTCATCGACCCGGTCGCCAGGCGCGTGGACGGCGAGTCCACGCGGATCGCGAGGGATGTGCTGTGCGCCGGAGCGGTGGCCAAAATCTGTCTCCCGGGCGGTCCGGAGGAGGTGGCGCGCGCGGTCGCCCGGCGCGGGCGGCGGCGGATCGTCGTGATCGGCGACGACCGGGCCCTGCTGCGTGTCGTGGGCCTGCTGCACCGCCGCCGCGAGCTGGCCGACGCGCCGCTGGCGTGGGTGCCCGTGGGGGCGCTCCCGGCGGTGTCGGTGGCCCGGGTGCTCGGCGTCCCCCTGGGGACCGTCGCGGCCGCCAGGGCGGTGCTGGACGGCGCGGAGCGCCGCCTGGGGCTGCTGGCCGACGAGAGCGACGGCGTGGTGCTGGGCGGCCTGTGGGCGCCTGCGGGGGCGGTACGGCGGGCTCCGGGGCCGCCCCGGGGGCCCGCGTCGCCGCAGGCCCCCGCAGCGGTGCCGGCGCCCGGTGGCGGGCCTGAGGGCGGTTCCGGGGGCCCCGGTGGGCCCGGCGGCCACCAGGCGTGGTGGACGCCGGCCGCGCGGACCGCCCGTACGGCTCTGACGCTGCTGTCCGGGCCGTCGGGGCGGCATCCGCTGCCGTCGGCGACGCGGCTGCGGGTGGAGGCGGACGGGGAGCTGCTGGCCGATCTCGACCGGCCGGTCGCGCGGGTCGCGGTGACGGCGGCGGGCGGCCTGGCCGAGGTCGTCGTCCACACGGGCGGCCCGGCGGACGCCCCCCTCCGGGTCCTGGCCCGCACGGTCACCGTCTCCGGCCCGGACTTCCGCTACCGCGCCGACCACCGCGTCCGCGGCCCGGTACGGACGCGAACGTGGACGGCGGTCGGCGACGCGTGGGGGCTGACGCTGCCGCGCGAGTAACGCGGCGGGGTCACCCCCCGGGCCGGACCAGGCCCGCCTCGTACGCGAAGACCGCCGCCTGCGTCCGGTCCCGCAGCCCGAGCTTGACCAGGATGCGGCTGACGTGGGTCTTCACCGTCGACTCCGCCACCACCAGATGTGCCGCGATCTCCGCGTTGGAGCGCCCCTGGGCGACCAGCACCAGCACCTCCGTCTCCCGCTCCGTGAGGTCGCCGACGCGCTCCGGCGTGGGCGTCCTGGGGGTGCCCAGGCGGGAGAACTCCTGGATCAGCCGCTTGGTGACCGTGGGCGCCAGCAGCGCCTCGCCGTCGGCGACGACGCGCACGCCGTCCGCGAGCTGGCGGGCGGAGGCGTCCTTGAGCAGGAAGCCGCTCGCCCCGGAGCGCAGCGCCTGGTAGACGTACTCGTCCAGGTCGAACGTGGTGAGCACGAGCACCTTCGCGCCCGCGTCGGCGGCGACGATCTCGCGGGTCGCCTCCAGGCCGTTCATGCCGGGCATGCGGATGTCCATGAGCACCACGTCCGGCCGCAGCTCGGCGACCTTGCGGAGGGCGTCGAGGCCGTCCACGGCCTCGCCGACCACCTCGATGTCGGGCTGGGCGCCCAGAAGGACGGAGAAGCCCTCGCGGACCATCATCTGGTCATCGACGATCAGCACGCGAATGGTCATGCGGCCGCCTCGCCCGGTGCGACGGGAAGGAAGGCGACGACCTCGTAGCCGCCGTCCTCCGTGGGCTCCGCCGTCATCTCGCCGCCGAGCATCGCGACGCGCTCGCGCATGCCGAGCACGCCGTGGCCGGCGCCCGGGGAGGGCTTGGCGAGACGGTCGGGGCGGCCGTTGACGATCCGCAGGCCGAGCCCGCCGAGGACGTAGGAGAGCTCGACGCGCGCCGTGGCGCCGGGCGCGTGGCGCAGAACGTTGCTGAGCGCCTCCTGGACGATCCGGTACGCGGACAGTTCCACGCCCTGCGGCAGCGGCCGGACCGAGCCGGTCGTGATCCGCTCGGCGGTGAGCCCGGCGGATCGGACGTTGGCCAGCAGCGCGTCGAGATCGTCGAGGGTGGGCTGCGGGGCCTCGGGCGCGGCGAAGGCGTCCGGGTTCTCGGACCGTACGACGCCGAGGACGCGGCGCAGCTCGGTGAGGGCGGCCACGGCGTTCTCCCGGATGGTGGCGAAGGCGGCGGCCAGCTCGGGCGGGGTGTCCTGGACGCGGTAGGGCGCGGCCTCGGCCTGGATGGCGACCACGGACATGTGGTGGGCGACGACGTCGTGGAGCTCGCGGGCGATGGTGGTGCGCTCCTCCAGCACGGTGCGGCGCGACCGTTCGACCTGGGTGACGGCGACCTGCTCGGCGACCTGCTGCTTGGACTCGCGCATGGCGCGCACGGCGGCGGTCACGAAGAGCACCACGCCGAAGACCATGGACATCTCGAAGACGTCGTTGTGCAGGCCGGTGCCGTGGGCGACGGACACGAACGCCTGGAAGGCCACCGTGATCAGCCACATCTCGGCGGCCAGCCGGGGGCGGGTGCGGAGGGTGACGAGCACCATGACGGCGAGGTGGGAGACGAAGCCGCCGGGGGTCCACAGCCCGCCGCCGAAGATCACGGCGGTGACGAAGACCGCGCCGATCGACAGCCACCAGGCGCCGACGGGCCGCAGCAGCGTGGTCACCAGCGGGACGGCCACGAACAGCGTGAGGACCAGGCCGGACATGCTCGGCCGCTCGGCGAGGGTGCCCATCGCGACCAGCGCCGTGAAGGCGGTGACCAGCGCGTGCGGCAGCCAGCGCGTGTAGCGGCCCAGGCCCCACGGGGCGTGGCGGACCAGCGCGTTTCCGTCGCCGAGCGGCGGCAGCGGCCGGAAGGCGAAGGCGTCGGTGAACAGGTCCTTGCGTATCTCTTCGGTCGCGCTCTCGAGAATGCGCATCTCACCGCGTAGGCCGTTCGTCTCATGCGTCTTGGTCACACATCAACCGTAGGCAACGCGAGCGGACGCGTCGTCCGCTTACCAGCGGATCTCCAGGGGTCCGTCTCAAGTACTACGCGAGGACGTCCCCCAGCACCCGCGCCGCCCGTTCCACCTCCCCGAACGTCGTGTACAGCGGGGTGAAGCCGAAGCGCAGCAGGTCCGGGGGGCGGTGGTCGCCGACGACGCCGCGCCGGACGAGCTCCGCCGCCATTCGCGCGGCGGTCTCGGCCCGGGCGACCTTCAGGGCCACCTGGCTCCCCCGTTCCGCGTGGGCGGCCGGCGTGACGGACGTGGCCCGGCCGGCCGGTACGTACGCCTCCGCGCAGCGGAGGAAGAAGTCGGTGAGGGCGAGGCTCTTGGCCCGCACGGCGGCCAGATCGACGTCCTCCCACACGTCCAGCGCCGCCTCCAGCGCCAGCAGGGAGAGGATGTCCGGCGTGCCGACGCGACCGCGCGGCGCGCCGCCGGCCGGGGTGTGGTCGGGGGCCATGCCGAAGGGGTCGGCGTGGGAGTTCCAGCCGGGCAGCGGGGAGTCGAAGCGGGGCTGGAGGTCGCGCCGGACGTAGAGGAAGGCGGGCGCGCCGGGGCCGCCGTTGAGGTACTTGTACGTGCAGCCGACGGCGAGGTCCACGCCGTGGGCGTCCAGGCCGACGGTCAGCGCGCCCGCGCTGTGGCACAGGTCCCAGACGATCCGCGCCCCGGTGGCGTGCACGGCGGCCGTGAGGGCGGGCAGGTCGTGGAGGCGGCCGGTGCGGTAGTCGACGTGGTTGACGACGGCGACGGCGGTGCGGGGGCCGGCCGCGGCGGCGAGGTCGCCGACGGGGACGGTCCGGATCCGGCAGCCGGTCAGCCGGGCGGCGGAGGCGGCGATGTAGCCGTCCGTGGGGAAGGTCGCCGCGTCGACGAGGATCTCGTCCCGGGCCCGGCCCCCCGTTCCCCACCCCATGCGGACGGCCGCGACGACGGCCTTGAAGACGTTGACGCTGGTGGAGTCGCCCACGACGGTCTGGCCGGGCGCGGCCCCGACGAGCCGTCCGATCCGGTCGCCGACCCGCTCGGGCGCGGTCCACCAGCCGGACTCGCTCCACGACCGGACGCGCAGCCGCCCCCACTCGCGCCCGACGACGTCGGCCAGGCGGGCGGGGACGGCGCGCGGGAGGGCGCCGAGGGAGTTGCCGTCGAGGTAGACGGTGTCGTCGTCGAGGACGAACTCCGCGCGCTTGGCGCGCAGCGCGTCGGCGGCGTCGAGGGCGGCGGCCTCGGCGCGTAATCCTCCGGTGCCCCCGGGGTCAGACACGGCTGCGCGCCGTCCACAGTTCGGGGAAGACGTGCTTCCCCGCGCGCTTCTCCAGCCAGGCGACGCCGGCCGAGCCGCCCGAGCCCACCTTGGCGCCCATGGCGCGTCTCGTGGCGACGAGATGGTCGTTGCGCCAGCGCCACACCAGCTCCGCGACCTCCGTGAGGGCCTCGCCGAGCCGGCACTCCTCCGCGTTCTCGTCGCCCGCGTAGACGCGGTGCCAGACGTCCTCGACGGCCGGGTCGCCCGCGTAGCGCGTGGTGAGGTCGCGGTCGAGGACGGCGGCGGGTATCGCGTGGCCGCGCCGGGCCAGCCAGGCCAGCGCCTCGTCGTAGAGGCCGGGCGCGTGGAGGGCCTTCTCCAGCTCCGCGTGGACGCGCGGCGCGCCCCGGTAGGGGACGAGCATCGCGGGGGACTTCTCGCCGAGCAGGAACTCCAGGCGGCGGTAGGTCGCCGACTGGAAGCCGGACGCCTCGCCCAAGGCGGCGCGGTAGGAGTTGAACTGCGCGGGCGTCAGGTGGCCGAGCGGCTCCCAGGAGGAGTTGAGCGCCGCCAGCTCGTACGTGGACCGCTTGAGCGCGGCCAGCGCGACGGGCAGTTCGTCCTCGCGCAGGGCGCGCGCGGCGGTCTCCCACTCATGGACGACGACCGTGAACCACAGCTCCATGACCTGGGTGGTCACGAGGAAGACCATCTCGCCGGGGTCGTCCGAGAGCGGCTTCTGAAGGTTCGTGAGGACCTCGGCGCGGACGTAGTCCTCGTACGGGGTCGTGCCCTCGAACTCGAGGGTGGGGGCCATGGGGGCATGCGTCATCGCGGACTCTCCTCGCAGAGTGCTCCCGGGTAGCGGTCCGCCCCTTCCCGTCGGCATCGGAGCCCCGGTCCCCTGTTCGCATCTTGCGTCGCGGACACCGCTCACGGCAAGGGCCGTGAGCGGTGTCCGGTCAGTTCGCGACGAGCGCGCCGGGGACGTCAGCCCAGGGTGTCGGCGGCCAGCGGGGAGCTGTCGCGCAGGAACGTGCTGCAGCGCTCGTACTCCTCCTGCTCGCCGATCGCCTGCGCGGCGCGGGCGAGGGCGTGGAGGGCGCGCAGGAAGCCGCGGTTGGGCTCGTGCTCGAAGGGCACCGGGCCGTGGCCCTTCCAGCCGCTGCGGCGCAGCGCGTCGAGGCCGCGGTGGTAGCCGGTGCGGGCGTAGGCGTAGGACTCGACGGTCCGGCCGGCCTCGAACGCGTCGTCGGCGAGCTGCGCCCAGGCCAGCGAGGACGCCGGGTACTTGGCGGCGACCTCGGCGGGGGCCGCGCCGGAGGCGAGGAGCTCGCGCGGCTCGGGGTCGTCGGGCAGGTGGGTCGGGGGCGGTCCCCCGAGGAGGTTCTGGTGAATGGACATGCGGCCCAGTCTGCCGCAGCCGCGCGCGGTGCCGGAGCCTCGTACGGGCCTATGGGCCTGCGGGCCTGCGCCTACCTGCCTACGGGCACTTACCCGCGTCGCCCGGGTCCAGGGGCGGTGCGGAGACCCCGCAGTGGAAGGCGCACTCGGGGTGGCAGGACGCGGGCTTCGGCTCGCGGATCGTCCACCAGGCCAGTCCGGCGCCGACGACCAGCGCTCCGGCGCAGTAGACCATGGCCAGGTCGAACGCGCCGGAGAAGGCCGCCGGGTCCCGGTAGGCGTCCGGTCCCATGCCCGCCGCCAGGGGCAGCGCGGCCACGGCGATCAGTCCGGCGGCGCGGGCGGCGGCGTTGTTGATGCCGCTGGCCAGCCCGGCCCGGGCCACGTCGACGGAGGCCAGGACGGTGGCGGTGAGCGGCGCGACCAGCGTGACCATGCCCAGGCCCAGGACGACGAGCGGGGGCAGCACGTCCCGCCAGTAGGAGGCGCCACGCCCGACGCGCGTCATCAGCAGCATGCCGACCGCGCACAGCAGCGGCCCGACCGTGAGCGGGACGCGCGGCCCCACGCGCTGGGCGATCCGGCCGGAGCGGGAGGACAGCAGCAGCATCAGCACGGTCGTGGGCAGCAGGGCCGTGCCGGCCACCAGGGCGGACCATCCCACGACGACCTGGAGCTGGAGGACGGAGAGGAAGAAGAAGCCGCTGAAGGCCGCGTAGACGAAGAACGTGACGACGTTGACGGCCGAGAACAGCCGGACGCGGAAGATCCCGAGCGGCAGCATCGGATCGGACCGCCGTCGCTCGGTCCGGATGAAGGCCACGCCCAGCAGGACGCCCGCGACCGCGGGGACGATCACCCAGGCCGAGAGGCCCTTGTCGGGCGCGGCGATCAGCGCGTACGTCACGGCGGCGAGGGTGAGCGCGCCCAGCGCGGCGCCGGCGGCGTCGAAGCGGCCGCGGGCCGTGGGATCCCGGGTCTCGGGGACGTGCCGCCGGGCGACGAGGACGCACAGCGCGGCGGGCGGGAGGTTGATCAGGAACACCCAGCGCCAGCCGGGCCCGTCCACGAGCCAGCCGCCGACGAACGGCCCGACGGCCGCGGCGACCCCGCCCAGCCCCGACCAGGCGCCCACGGCGGCCGCCCGGTCGTCGGGGTGGAAGACGGACTGGAGCAGCGCGAGCGAGCCCGGGGTGAGCAGCGCGCCGCCGACGCCCTGGAGGGCCCGGGCGGCGATGAGCACCCCGGCGTCGGGCGCGATGCCGCACAGCAGCGAGGCCAGGGCGAACCACACCACGCCGATCACGAACACCCGGCGGCGGCCGTAGCGGTCGCCCAGGGAGCCGCCGAGGAGGATCAGCCCGGCGAGGGTGAGCATGTAGGCGTTGACGGTCCACTGGAGGGCGGCGAGGTCGGCGCCCAGGTCCCGGCCGATGTGGGGCAGCGCGACGTTGACGACGGTGCTGTCGAGCAGCGCCATGCCCGAGCCGAGGACGGTCGTCAGCACGACCCACCGTCCGGTGGGGGTGCCGAGGCGTACGGCGGCGGTGCCGGGCGGGCCGGCGCCGGGGCCGGTCTCCGGCTCCTCCGGCTGGGGGGACACCCGCCGGGGGTCCCGCGCGGAGTCGCTCATGCCCGGATCATCTCTCGCCCGGGCCGAGTCGGCCATACGGGGAAGGGCCCGGCCCGGTCCGTACGAACCGTGCCGGGCCCCTGGAGCCCGTGGTGGGCCCGTGGTGGGCCCGTTGGCGGGTTACTTCAGCTTGGTGCCGGTGGCACGCAGGTCGGCGCAGGCCTTGGTGACGCGCGCGGCCATGCTCGCCTCGGCGAGCTTGCCCCAGGTGCGCGGGTCGTAGGTCTTCTTGTCGCCGACCTCGCCGTCGACCTTCAGGACGCCGTCGTAGTTCTGGAACATGTGGGCCGCCACCGGGCGGGTGAAGGCGTACTGGGTGTCGGTGTCGAGGTTCATCTTCACGACGCCGTTCTCCAGCGCGGTGCGGATCTCCTCCTCGGTGGAGCCGGAGCCGCCGTGGAAGACGAAGTCGAACGGGTCGGCCTTGCCGTGCTTGGCGGCGATGCCGTCCTGGAGCTCGCGGAGGAGCTCGGGGCGGAGGACGACGTTGCCCGGCTTGTAGACACCGTGGACGTTGCCGAAGGAGGCGGCCAGCAGGTAGCGGCCCTTCTCGCCCAGGCCCAGGGCCTCGGCGGTGCGCTCCACGTCCGCGACGGTGGTGTAGAGGTCGTCGTTGATCTCGTGGGAGACGCCGTCCTCCTCGCCACCGGTCGGGGTGATCTCGACCTCGAGGATGATCTTCGCCTTCACGGCCTCGGCGAGGAGCTCCTTGGCGATGGCCAGGTTCTCGTCGAGCTTCTCGGCGGAGCCGTCCCACATGTGGGACTGGAAGAGCGGGTTCTGACCGGCGGCGACGCGCTCCTGGGAGATCGCGAGCAGCGGGCGGACATAGCCGTCCAGCTTGTCCTTCGGGCAGTGGTCGGTGTGCAGCGCGATGTTCACCGGGTACTTCTTGGCGACGACGTGCGCGAACTCGGCCAGGGCGACGGCGCCCGAGACCATGTCCTTGCTGTACTGGCCGCCCAGGAATTCAGCGCCACCGGTGGAGATCTGGATGATGCCGTCGCTCTCCGCCTCGGCGAAGCCGCGCAGAGCGGCGTGCAGAGTCTGCGTCGAGGTCACATTGATGGCCGGGTAGGCGAACTTGCCTGCCTTCGCCCGGTCGAGCATCTCGTTGTAGACCTCGGGGGTTGCGATGGGCATCTGTCCGCTCCTTGTGATGTGCGGGTACGGGCGTTCTACGGGCCCTGACCTAGGGGGCGACGGTCATCGTCGGACCCATCTTCCCAGACTCGTGAAATTGCTCCACATGGTGCTCGTCACGGATCTTGAACGGAATAACCGAAAGGGCGCGGTGTTTCACGTGAAACACCGCGCCCTTTGGCTGCGCACCCGGAAAAGCAGCAGGTCAGGCCAGGCCGAGCTCGTCGATCGCATAGGCGTACACGTAAGGAACGCCCGCCGTCTCGCTGATCTTCTCGGCGGCACCGGTCGCCCGGTCCACGATCGTGGCGACAGCGACGACCTCGGCGCCGGCCTCGCGCACGGCCTCGACGGCCGTCAGCGGCGAGCCACCGGTGGTGGAGGTGTCCTCGACCACCAGGACCCGGCGGCCCTTGATGTCCGCGCCCTCGATGCGGCGCTGGAGGCCGTGGGCCTTGGCGGCCTTCCGCACGACGAACGCGTCCAGCGTCTTGCCGCGCGCGGCGGCGGCGTGCAGCATCGCCGTCGCCACCGGGTCGGCGCCCATGGTCAGGCCGCCCACGGCGTCGAAGTCGAACTCGGCCGTCGTGTCGAGCATGACCTGCCCGACCAGCGGCGCGGCCGTGCCGTCCAGGGTGACCCGGCGCAGGTCGATGTAGTAGTCGGCCTCCATGCCGGAGGAAAGGGTGACCTTGCCGTGGATCACGGCCTTGTCCTTGATCTGGCCCAGCAGTGCCTCGCGCGCTTCGCTCATGTCCATGAGCTTAGGCCAGGCCCAGGGAGCGCCAGGTCCAGGTCGTGGCGATCTCCAGGGGGTCGATCGGCGTGACGAGGCGGGGGTGGGTGTTCAGCCCGTTGGGCGGGCCGGACTGGGGCTCGACGCACACCGCCTCGGTCTGCTCGTCGTAGACGACGACCCACTCGGCGCGGCTGGTGACCTTCAGCTCCAGGGCGCCGGGCCAGGTGAGGGTGACGTCGACGCCGTCGGGCATCCCGAAGCAGTCGTCCCAGGGGCCGGGCCGGGGGTCGATGCGCTGTCCGGTGGGGAGGTGGTCGTCGCCGCGCTCCTCCTGCCAGGACGGCTGGAAGCCGATCTCCACGTCCTTGCCGACGCCGAGGTTCCGCAGGAACCAGGGGTGCCAGCCGGCCTGCGCCGGGAAGGAGTCGTCATAGGTCTCGACGCCCATGGTGAGGGTGAGGGATTCCTCCGTCAGCTCCACCAGCTGGGTGACCCTGCCGCTGTAGGGCCAGGGGTCGGCGAGGTCGTAGGTGAACGCGGCGGACCGGCCATCGGCGCGGGCGGTGCGCCAGGCGGTGTCGCGGCCGGTGCCGTGGATGGCGTGGGGGGCGGAGTTGATGGGCATCTGATGGACGTCGCCGCCGTTGCGGAAGCGGCCGAGTGCGATGCGGCCGCACCACGGGACCATGGGGAAGGCGCCGTAGCGCGGTCCCTGGCGGAGCAGTTCGACCCCGCCGATCCTGAGGCCGGCGAGGCGGCAGCCATTACCCGGATCCACGACCACTTCGGCGGCCCCGGCCGCCAACGTTACGTTTTGGCTCACGCCTTGACCCTAGGGCCTGCGGCCCGCGCCAACCTGCCGGTTTGTGCGGCCACCGGGCCGCACCCGGAAACGGCGCTCGGCCCCGCACCGGGCGTACCCGGCGCGTCAGCGCCTACGGCGCAGCGCGCGCGTCATCACGACCGCGCCCGCCAGGGCGATCGCCGCCGCCGGCGCGGCCCACCGCAGGACCGCTGTGCCGGTGGCCGCCTCCGGCGCCGGCACCGGCGCGTAGCGCCCGCGCGGCGGCGCGTGGTCGACTTCCTCCGCACTGCGGCCGATCATCGTGCGGCGCGCGTGCGCCGCCTCCGCCGGCGGCTCGTCGTCGAGGACGTCGTCCTCGAAGCCACCCGGCCCGCCGAGCGGCCCGTCCTCGTCGGCGTCGACGTCGGCGTCGTCACCGTCCGGTGTCGGCGCGGGCGCCGACACCGCCGGCACCTCCGCCGCCGCTTCCTCCCGCAATTCCTCCGCCAGCGCCGCCCCGAACCGGTCGAGCAGTCGCCGCGCCACGGACTCCGCCGTCTTCGCGTCGAACTCCGCGAGCCGGCCCGCGCCGCCGACCGTTCCCGTGCAGCTCAGCCGGGTGCCACCGGGCGTCTCCTCCGGCTGTGCGCTCAGCGTGAGCGTCACCGTGCCGGAGCCCCGGGCCTCGGTGCCCTCGCCGGAGAGCTCGTACGATCCGTCCCGCTCGGTCAGCCGCATCTCACCCCGGTAGGTGATCGTGGATCCGCCGATGCGCAGCCGGAGCCGCCCGGTGAGGGCGGCACCGGACGAGGCGTCCTGCTGGAGGCCGGGGACGCAGCGGGCGACGCGCGCGGGGTCGGAGAGGACCCGCCGCACCGCACCGACGGGAAACGGAACGAACACCTCATGCTCCATAGCTAGCGAGCCTACCCATCGGGCCCCGCACCAGGCCCGCCCCGGTCGAATACGAGTCGAATCCGATCGAACTTTCCGTCAGAAGACGGTCAGTCTCCGACAGTGAAGCGCTCTCCCACGTGCTTGGGCGTCTCGATCTCGTCGATGAGCGCCACCGCGTAGTCCTCGGTGGAGATCCGGCTCTTGCCCTCCGCGTTCACGACGAGGTCCTCGAGCGCGGTGCGGTAGGTGCCCGTGCGCTCGCCGGGCTCGATCTGGCCGGCCGGGGAGACATTGGTCCAGCGGACGTCGGAGACCGTGCGGTAGAAGTCCAGCGCGTCGCCGTGCGCGTGCATGATCTGGAGCAGGAACTCCGGCAGCCCCTCCGCGTCCCAGACCTGCTTGCCGTCCGGGGTGCGCAGCGAGCCCGCGCCACCGACCGCGATCAGCCGGGGGGCCGTGTCGCCGAGCGAGCGCAGGCCGGCGACCAGGGACTCCGCCGCGGGCTTGATGGTCGCGAGGTGACCGGGGCCGTCGCCGCCGCCGACAGCGCTGACGACGACGTCCTGGCCCTTGGCCACGGCGGCGACCGAGGCCGGGTCGAGGACGTCACCGGTGACGACGGTGAGGTTCGGGTGCTGCTCGGTGAGCTTGGCGGGGTCGCGGACGACGGCCGTGACCTGGTGGCCCCGGTCCAGCGCCTCGCGCAGGACGCGGCTGCCGATGGTGCCGGTGGCTCCGAAGAGGGCGATCTTCGCCATGGGGGTGTCTCCTGTCGCACGGTTCAAGGACGTGTGGTGACGTGGATGTGTGGTGACGCGTACCTGTGTGGTGCGCAATGACCACGCTAGGAGCGGCCGGCCCACCCGGCCAGGTAGGCTCGCGTCTCCCCATGGTGAAAAAGCGACACACTGACCCATGCGCGTCCGTCGGGAGCGACGGCGGCATCCTGGAGCTCGCCTACGAGCCCCCGCCCGGCGCCCCGCCCGGTCTGGAAGTGATGACCGTGGCCGAGCTGCGCGAGCGGGCGCCCGAGGGGCTGCTGTCCAGGCCGCAGCGGCTGGACTTCCACCAGCTCGTCGCCGTCGACGCCGGCTCCGCCGTCCACACCGTCGACTTCCGCACCCACACCCTCGACGCGGGTTCGGTGCTGTGGGTCCGTCCCGGACAGGTCCAGCAGTTCGGGGACGTCGACGCGATCGAGGGCACGGTCGTCCTCGTCCAGCCGGGCTTCATGCCCCCGGGCACGGCCGTCTCCGACGCGGCGGACGACCCGTTCGGGCCTGTGCTGTGGCGGCCGGGCGGCGAGGACGGGGAGGCCGTCTTCTGCGCGGTGCGGCACCTGGCGACGGACTACCGCACCGGCGAGCGGCTGGCCCCCGCCGTCCGCACGGAGGTGCTGCGCCATCTGTTCTCGGTGCTGGTGCTGCGGCTGACGCACGCCTCCGCTCCCGTGAGCGGCCTGCCCGCTCCCGGGGACGCCTTCATGCGGTTCCGCGCCGCCGTGGAGCGCGACTTCGCCGGTCGTCACCGGGTGGCCGACTACGCCCGGGACCTGGGTTACGCGCCCCGCACCCTGTCCCGGGCCACGCTGGCGGCGGCCGGGGTCGGGGCGAAGGAGTTCGTCGACCGCCGGGTGATGCTGGAGGCCAAACGGCTGCTGGCGCACAGCGATCTGCCCGCCTCGCGGATCGCCGAACGGCTCGGCTTCGCCGACGCCGCCAATTTCTCCAAGTTCTTCCAGCAGCGCGCGGGGGACACTCCCGGCGCCTTCCGGGCGGCCCTGCGCGGTCAGCCCGCGTAGCGCGGGTGCATCAGCGTGGACGGCAGCGCGCCCGTCTCCTTGCGGCGCTCGGCCGCCAGGCCCTCGGCGCGCAGCGTCTCCGGAGTGAGGGACGGCAGGGGCGGCCGGGCCTCGGCCAGCGCCAGCCGTACGGGCTCCCGCGCGGCCAGCACGAACCCCCAGTCCCGCTCGGGCGCCCCGCGCTCCCGGGGGACGGCCGCGCGGTAGGGCGCGGTGCACAGCCCCACGGAACGCAGCGTCGCCTCGACGGTCCAGAAGACGTGCGGCCGGGCGTCGAGGTCTCCCCCGTGCACGGCTATTCGGCCGCCCGGGGCCAGGACGCGCGCCACCAGTCCGTAGAACTCCTGGGAGTAGAGCTTGGTGCTGGGCGTGAGCCCGGGGTCGGGGAGGTCGGAGATGACCACGTCGTACGGGCCGGCGGCGGCCCCCCGGCCGTCGCGCAGCCAGTCGAAGGCGTCGGCGGTCACCACCCGTACCCGTGGATCGCGGTACGCGCGGCGGTTGAGGCCGGCCAGGCCGGGGTCGGTCCGGGCCAGCCGCAGCACCTCGGGGTCGAGCTCGACGACGGTCACGGAACGGACGTCCGGGTAGCGCAGCATCTCGCGCACCGCGAGGCCGTCTCCGCCGCCGAGGACGAGGACGCGGCGGTGCTCCCCGGCCAGGGCGGGGTGGACGAGCGCCTCGTGATAGCGGGACTCGACATCCCCACTGACCCTCAGCCGGCCGTCGAGGAAGAGGGAGAGCGGCCGCCCGCCGCCGTCGCCGCCGGCCAGCACCACCTCCTGGACCTCCGAGCGCACCGCGACCCTGACGTCCGTGCCGTAGACGGCCCGCCGGGCGGCCCGCTCGAAGGGGCCCGTGAGCACCGAGCACACCGCCAGCACCACCAGCACCAGGCCATTGGCGGTGAGCAGCGCCCAGCGGGCCCTCGGCGACAGATCGCCCCGGAAGAGCCAGAGCACCAGCGCCCCGCCCGCCACGGCGTTGACCGCGCCGGTGACCAGGGCGCCCGTCAGCTGGCCCAGCGCGGGCAGCAGGAGGAAGGGGAAGGCGAGCCCGCCGACCAGGGCGCCCACATAGTCGGCGGCGAAGAGATCGGCGACCGCGCAGCCCGCGTCCTGCCGGCGGATGCGCTGGATGAGCGTCATCAGGAGCGGCACCTCGGCGCCGATGAGCACCCCGATCGTGAGCGAGAAGGCCACCATGGCGAGCCGGGCCTGCCCGTACCAGGCGAAGCAGGCGTAGAGCGCCATGGCGGAGAGGCCGCCGGTGAGCGCCAGCACCGCCTCGACGGCGGCGAAGCCGAGCGCCGCGCGGGCGCGCAGCCGCTTGGCGAGCAGCGAGCCGACGCCCATGGCGAAGACCATGACGGACAGCACGACGGACGCCTGGGTGACGGAGTCGCCGAGCAGGTAGGAGGCGAGCGCGACCAGCTCCAGCTCGTAGACCAGCCCGCAGGCGGCACAGATGAAGACCGTGGTCAGCACGGCGAGACGGCCGAGCCCGGCCGGTACGGGCAGCCGCGCCGGTACCGGGCGGTGGAGGACCATGCGGTAACGCTACGTCACGAACCAGGACCCCCTTGTCACCCACACGGGTTTAAATTCACGCGCTTGGGCGACTCCCCAGCGGCTCTCACAGGGGCGCGGCCATCCGGACGCCCACGCGGGTCCGGGTGGCCACCAGCCGCCCTTCCTGGGGATACGCGTGCCAGGTGCGCCAGCTGATCTGGCCGTCGCGGCGCTGGGCGAGCAGGGCGGTGAAGGCGTGGGGATCGCCGGGAAACGTTCCGGCCAGCCCCTGCGGGTGTTCGGCGACCAGCGCCAGGAGCTCCTGGGCACGCCCCGCGAAGGAACATCGCGAGAGGGTCTCCACGCGCGCCGCGAACTCGTACTCCCAGGCGCCCACGCGCTTGGCGACGCCCAGGGGCAGCGGGGTCTGGCTGCCGGGTATGCAGGCGACCGTCTCCGAGCAGACTCCGTCCTCCTCTTCGAGTATGACCTGGTGCGAGGCGCCGAGCAGGCGCAACTGCACGTCCGCTCCGTCCAGTTGGAGGTCGAGCACCGCCAGCGCGGGCAGGGGGTCCTTCCCCAGACACCAGGCGAGATCGGCGGCGCGGGTATCGGTGTAGGTGGTCTTGAGGGTGGTGAGCATGGGTCGGCTCCGCGAGCGAGCAGTGGAGGGTGGGCCGGCCCGCCCCGAGGAGGACCACATTCCTGATCGAGTGCGCCGGCTCATGCCCACATCTGAGGTCCCGCGGACCGGTTCCGGCAGGGGTCATTCCGGTGTGCCGGGGATTTCCGGGGATTGTCTCAACGTGGCTCTGATCGAGGGAATCACGAATGAGCGGCGCCCACAGCGGTTTTACCCATGATCTGCAACTTTCCATCCACCCGAGGGCCGTGCAGTTCAAATGTTCAACAGACCGGCGCACATAAGTTCAACACACCGGCGTCCGGCGGATACGGAAAATCCGCCGGACGCATATGCGGATGGACATGGGCCCCTTGCAAATCTCCCGATCAGGCGGCCGCGATCAGCTTCTCCACGGCCTCGACCACGGACTTCTCCCGCCGGCAGAAGGAGAAACGCACCAGATGGGAGGGGGCGTCCGGAGCGAGCAGGAAGGCGGAGGTGGGAATGGCCACCACCCCGGCGCGCAGCGGCAGTTCACGACAGAATCGCACGCCGTCCGCGTGCCCCCACGCGCGGATGTCCGCCTGGAGGAAATAGCCCGCCTCCGCACGATAGGGGCGCAGACCGGCCCGGGTGAGCCCCTCGCTCAGCAGATCCCGGTTACGGCGCAGAGTCCGCCGGAGCTCCCCCGCCCACTCCTCCACGCCCCCCAATGCCCGCGCGAGCGCCTCTTGGTAGGGCGTGCCGGACGCATAGGTGAGGAATTGTTTCGCCGCCGCCACCGCCGCCACCAGCCGGGCCGGACCGCACACCCAGCCGACCTTCCACCCCGTGACGTTGAAGGTCTTGCCGGCCGAGGAGATGGTCAGGGTCCGCTCCCGCATCCCCGGCAGGGCGGCGATCGTCCGGTGCGTCGCGTCGTCGTAGACCAGGTGCTCGTAGACCTCGTCCGTCACCACCGTCAGATCGCGCTCCCGGCAGAGCTTCGCGATCGCCGCCAGCTCCGCCGCCGTGAACACCTTCCCGGTGGGGTTGTGCGGGGAGTTGAGGATCAGCACGCGGGTACGGCCGGTGACGGCGGCCCGCAGCGCGTCCAGGTCCAGGGCGAAGCCCGGCGTGTCCCCGGCGTTCTCCCCGGCGTTCTCCTCAGCCAGCGGAACGGGCACCAGCCGGGCCCCGGCGAAGCGGGCCACCGCTGGATAGGCGTCGTAGCAGGGGTCGAAGGCGAGCACCTCGTCGCCCGGGTCGCACAGCGCCATCAGCGCCGCCGCGATCGCCTCGGTGGCCCCGGTGGTCACCAGCACCTCGCCCTGCGGCGCGTACTCCAGCCCGTACCGCCGCCGCTGGTGCGCGGCGACCGCCTCCCGCAGCGCGGGGAAGCCATAGGCGGGCGGGTACTGGTTGGCGCCCGCCAGCACCGCCGCCGCGACCTCCTCCAGCAGCGGGCGGGGCCCGTCCAGCTCGGGCACGCCCTGGCCCAGGTTGACCGCGCCGGTCCGCCGCGCCAGCTCGGTCATCTCCGTGAAGACCGACTCCCCCATGCCCCGCACCCGCTCCGCCGGGCTCCAGCCCGTCTCCCTGGCGTTCACGTTCATCCCCACTCCCGTTGTCCCATCGGGTCATTCCGGTCCGGACGATCGAGATCACGATAGGCGGGGCGCGCGACGCGGCCCAGCGCCCCGAAGACCCAGCGCCCCCGAAGGCCCGGCACACCGGGACGCGCGGCACAGCGGACGGACCAGCACACCGGGCGGCCCCTCGGCACGCCGACACTCCGGGGTGCGCCCGAGCGGGTGGTAGGCACACCGCTTACGGGCGTTTCCCGGTCGCGCGCGCGAGGACCGCGCCGCATGGTCGGTATGCCTCGACCGTCCCGTCCCGCACCGGAGGTACCCCGTGTCCGCCGGCCCCGCCGTCCAACGCGACGCAGCGCCCGTCCGGGCCCCCGAACCGCGCCGCGCCCGCCAGGGCCGCCGCCGTCCCGGCCGTACCGACCGGATCCGCGCGGCGCTGCGCCGGGCCCTGCCCGCGCTCGGGCTCTACGCCGCCGTCCGGCTGACCGGCATGACGGTGATGGCCGCCTGGGCCTGGTGGATCGGCAAGCACCCGCGCACCCTGCTCGGCCACCTGTGGGACGGCATCTGGTACGCGGGCATCGCCCGGCACGGCTACGGCCTGGTCGTCCCCTCGCCCACCAGCAAGGGCGTCTTCTACAACGACCTCGCCTTCTTCCCCCTCTATCCGGGGCTGGTCCGGGGCGTCGTGGCCGTGCTGCCGGTCACCGTCGTCACGGCCGGGCTCCTGGTGGCCTGGGCGGCCGCCGGAGCCGCCGCCTGGGGCGTCTACGCGGTCGGCGAGCGGCTGCACGGCCGCCGCGTGGGGACCGTGCTGGTGCTGCTGTGGGGGCTGCTGCCGCACGCGATCGTGCAGACCATGGCGTACACCGAGTCCCTGATGACCGCGCTGGCCGCCTGGTCGCTCTACGCCCTGTACACCCGCCGCTGGCTGTGGGCCGGGGCGCTGGCCCTGCTCGCCGGGCTCTCCCGGCCCAACGCGATCGCCGTGTCCGCCGCGATCGCCGTCGCCGCCGTCGTCGCCCTGCGGCGCGACCCGCACGCCCGCCGGGACTGGCGGATCTGGGCGGGCACGGCCATGGCACCGCTGGGCTGGGCGGGCTACGTCGTGTGGGCCGGCTTCCGCTCCGGCGGCGGGCCGCTGGGCTACTTCAAGGTGCAACGGCTGTGGGGCTCGCGCTTCGACTTCGGGCGCGACGCCTTCCTCTTCACCCGGCACCTGTTCACCGGCCGGGACTCCATGGCGTACTACGTCACCCTGGCGATCCTCGCCGTCGCCCTCGTCGCCCTCGTCTTCCTGGCGCTGGACCGGCCGCCCGCCGCGCTGCTGGCGTACGCGCTGGTGCTGGCCGTCATCGCGGTCGGCGGCTCCAGCTACTTCGCGTCCAAGCCGAGATTCCTGCTGCCGGCCTTTCCGCTGCTGCTGCCGGCCGCCGTGGCGATGGCGAGAGCCCGGCCCCGCACCGTCGTCGTGACGACCGGTGCGCTGGCCGGGCTCTCGTTCCTCTACGGGACCTATCTGCTGACCGTGGCCAGAGTCCCGATGTAGCCGCGAGTGGCGGCGTGTGACAGCGGGGAGGCTCAGGCCTCGTCGTCCGGCTTGTCGTCGCCGTCCTCGATGTCGGCCTCCAGGCCCAGCTGCTCGGCGAGCCACTTGTCGAACTCGATCGAGGCACGCACCCAGCTGACCGTGCTGGAGACGAAGTGCTCCAGCGCCACACCGACGCCGATCAGCATCTGCGCCTCACCAATCAGACGGACGGTGCCGTCGTCGTGGGTGTGGGTGTAGACCTTGGGCCACAGCGTGCGACGGTTCCAGTCGTCGATGGCCTCGAGCAGCTTGGCCTTGTCCTCGATGTCGTGCGGACGGTCGTAGAACGTGCGCACGGAGAAGACCTGCTGCTCCTCCTCACCGCGGAACATGAAGTACGTCCGGAACTGCTCCCACGGCGCGGCGAGGTCACCCTCGTCGTCCACGACGTACTTCAGCTCCATCTGCTCGAGGAGCTGCTTGACCAGGTCCTGGTCGGGGATGACGGGGCCGGTCGGGCCCGCCTCAGGCTGCGGTTCGGGCTGGCCCCCGAAATTCGGAATCGAGGACGGGTCGATGCTCACCGTTTGCTTCCCTTCGTACGGTCTCCCGCCATCCTCCCCCATCGTGGGCGGGGCCTGGTAGCCCCGCCCCGCCGTATGTCACAGCGTTTTCGCGACCGCCTCTTCCCGAACGGGCGAAACGGTGAGCTCCTCGGCCCCGTCCGCCACGTCGACGCGGACGGTGTCGCCGTCCCGTACGTCCCCTCCGAGGATGGCCCGGGCGAGCCGGTCGCCGATGGCCGTCTGCACCAGCCGGCGCAGCGGGCGGGCGCCGTAGGCCAGGTCGGGCTGGGTGGCGCCCTCGGTTTCGGGGGTGTGGCCGAGCCAGGCGAGCCAGCGCAGGGCGTCGTCGCTGACGTCCAGGGTGAGGCGGCGGTCGGCGAGGCGGCGCTGGAGGTGGCCGATCTGGATGCGGGCGATCCGCTCCAGCTGGTCGGTGCCCAGGGGGTGGAAGACGACGGTGTCGTCGAGACGGTTGAGGAATTCGGGGCGGAAGGAGGCGCGGACGGTCTCCAGCACCTTCTCCTTCTTCTGCTCCTCCTTCAGCAGCGGGTCCATCAGGAAGGCCGAGCCGAGGTTGGAGGTGAGGATGAGGATGGTGTTGCGGAAATCCACCGTTCGGCCCTGGCCGTCGGTGAGCCGCCCGTCGTCCAGGACCTGCAGCAGGATGTCGAAGACCTCGTGGTGGGCCTTCTCCACCTCGTCCAGCAGCACCACCGTGTAGGGACGGCGGCGCACGGCCTCGGTAAGCTGGCCGCCCTCCTCGTAGCCGACGTAGCCGGGGGGCGCACCGACCAGGCGGGCGACGGAGTGCTTCTCGCCGTACTCGCTCATGTCGATGCGGACCATCGCCCGCTCGTCGTCGAAGAGGAAATCGGCGAGCGCCTTGGCCAGCTCCGTCTTGCCGACACCGGTCGGGCCGAGGAAGAGGAACGAGCCGGTGGGGCGGTCGGGGTCGGCGATCCCGGCGCGCGAGCGGCGCACGGCGTCGGAGACGGCGCGCACGGCCTCGGCCTGGCCGATCAGCCGCTTGCCCAGCTCCTCCTCCATGCGCAGCAGCTTCTGCGTCTCGCCCTCCAGCAGCCGGCCGGCGGGGATGCCGGTCCAGGAGGCGACGACGTCGGCGATGTCGTCCGGGCCGACGTCCTCCTTGACCATGAGGTCCTTGGCGGCGGCCTCCTGCTCGGCCTCCACCTCCGCCTTCGCGGCCTCCTCCAGCTCCCGCTCGACAGCGGGGATCTCCCCGTAGAGCAGCTTGGAAGCGGTGTCGAAATCACCGTCGCGCTGGGCGCGCTCGGCCTGCACCCGCAGCTCGTCCAGGCGCTCCTTGAGCTCACCGACGCGGTTGAGGGACTGCTTCTCCTTCTCCCAGCGGGCGGTCAGGCCGCGCAGCTCCTCCTCCTTGTCGGCCAGATCGCGGCGGAGCTTGGCCAGCCGCTCCTTGCTGGCCTCGTCGGATTCGTTCCGCAGCGCCAGCTCCTCCATCTTCAGCCGGTCGACGGCGCGCTGGAGCTCGTCGATCTCCACGGGCGAGGAGTCGATCTCCATGCGCAGCCGGGACGCGGCCTCGTCGACCAGGTCGATGGCCTTGTCGGGCAGGAAGCGGGAGGTGATGTACCGGTCGGAGAGGGTGGCGGCGGCCACCAGCGCGGAGTCGGCGATCTGCACCTTGTGGTGCGCCTCGTAGCGGCCCTTGAGGCCGCGCAGGATGGCGATGGTGTCCTCGACGGACGGCTCGGCCACCAGCACCTGCTGGAAACGGCGCTCCAGCGCGGGGTCCTTCTCGATCCGCTCCCGGTACTCGTCGAGGGTGGTGGCGCCGACCATGCGGAGCTCGCCGCGCGCCAGCATGGGCTTGAGCATGTTGCCCGCGTCCATGGCGGAATCCCCGCCGGCGCCCGCGCCCACGACGGTGTGGAGCTCGTCGATGAAGGTGATGATCTGGCCGTCACTGGCCTTGATCTCCGCCAGAACGGTCTTCAGCCGCTCCTCGAACTCACCCCGGTACTTCGCACCCGCGACCATCGCGCCCAGGTCGAGCGCCACCAGCCGCTTGTTCTTCAGCGACTCGGGAACGTCACCCTTCACTATCCGCTGCGCGAGCCCCTCGACGACGGCCGTCTTGCCGACGCCCGGCTCACCGATGAGCACGGGGTTGTTCTTCGTCCGCCGCGACAGCACCTGCACCACGCGCCGGATCTCGTGATCCCGGCCGATGACCGGGTCGAGCTTGCCGTCACGGGCGGCGGCCGTGAAGTCCGTACCGAACTTCTCCAGCGCCTTGTACGTGCCCTCCGGGTCGGGCGTCGTCACCCGCCGACCGCCACGGGCGGCCTCGAAAGCGTCCAGCAGCTTCTTGGCCGACGCGCCCTGGTCCGCCAGCAGCTCACCCGCACGGCCACCGCGCGCGGCCAGGCCCATCAGCAGATGCTCGGTCGAGATGTACTCGTCGCCCAGGTCACGGGCGCGCTCGGTGGCGTCCGCGAGGACGGCCATCAGCTCCCGGTCCGGCTGCGGCGGCGCCACCGTCGACCCCTGAACGCTCGGCAACCCCGCCAGCAGCCGCTCGGCCCCACCGCGCAGCACGGCCGCGTCCGCGTCGACGGCGGCCAGCAGATCCATCACGTTCTCGTTCTCCCGGCCGGCCAGGAGGGCCAGCAGGAGGTGCGCCGGCGTCATGTCGGCGTGCCCGGCCGACACGGCACGGTCACTAGCGGCGCTCAGCGCCTCCCGGCTCTTGTTCGTCAGCTCGGCATCCACGGCGACGGGCTCCTCCTTGTACGCGCAGGTCTTGCCTGAGGGAACGTGCGATAAGTTGAGTCTATTCCACTCAACCTTGCCCGCGCAGCCCTCACGCCCGAAAAGTACAGCCATTCCCCTTTCCGGGCGGAGCTGTGCCAAGATCGTTTACGGCGTTCCCCCCACCAAACGGCGCCAACCGTTCTCACACCAGGGACTTTCACCATGTTCCGAGTCCACGGGGGATCACGCCCCTTGAGCCGCGTGGCCATCGGCACCGCGCTCGTCCTCGCCACGACGGCGGGACTCGCCCTTCCTGCCTCCGCCGCACAGGCGGCGCCCGTATCCGCCGTCACGACCGTCGCCTCCGGCCCGGCCGTGCCCGCCGGCTTCGAGGCCCACTACACGAACGGCGTCGTCCTGACCTGGACCGCCAACAAGGACGAGTCCACCACCGGCTACCGGATCTACCGCTGGCGCACGGCGGACGGCCCGGACACCGCCCAGGTGATCGCCACCGCGGGGAAGGTGCCCTTCGCCGGGCGCCACGTGGACGAGACCGAGCTGGACAAGGGCGGCGTCCACTACAGCTACGCCATCACGGCCATCGGCAGGGACGGCGCGGAGTCCGCCTTCTCCACGCCCCGGGACATCGTCCGCCCCTGGCACGCGGCCCCGGTCGACGTCGCCGCCACCCTGGCGGACGGCACGCTGAACATCCGCTGGAAGCAGCCCGAGGCGGGCGACCGCCCCGACCACTGGCTGATCTACCGGTCCAAGACCGCGCCGGTCCGCCCCGAGACCGGTGCCGAGCTCTTCCACGAGGCCGGCGGACCGGACGTCACCCTCCAGGTCCCGGAGAAGGAGGGCAACGACTACTACTACGCGGTCGTCGCCATCACGCCGGCCCGGTCGGCGTACTCGAAGTCGGTCAGGCCCACCATCACGGAGCGCAAGCCCGGAACGCCCGCCGCCCCCGTCATGTGGAATGTCGGCAGCGTCGGCAACCAGGGCGAGATCGCCCTGGTGAGCTGGGACGACGGCAAAGCCAAGCCCGGCGACCCCCGGATCGTGGGCTACAACGTCTACCGCTGGACGTCCGAGGAGCGGCCCGACGCCACGGACCGCGGCGGCGCGACCAAGCTGAACCCGGCACCCGTCACCGGCCGTTCGCTCCAGGACCCGGACGTCAAGGACGGCACCAAGTACTGGTACGCCGTGACGGCGGTGACAGCGGACGGCATCGAATCGGCACCGGCCGCGCCGGTCCTGTACTGGACCGCCTGACGTCCACCGGACCCGCCTGACGTCCACCGGGCCCGCCTGACGTCCCCGGTCGGCCGGGCGGGCCCCACGGCCCGGCCGACCGGGTCTAACCTGGCCGCCATGGCGATCGACCTCCGCGACCCCGACCCCGCTTACCTCGCCTTCTGGCGCGAGCGGCACGTCTGCACCCTCACCACCCTGCGGCCCGACGGCTCCCCGCACGTCGTCCCCGTCGGCGTCACGTACGACCCCGACGCGCGGATCGCCCGCGTCATCTGCGACAAGAGCAGCCGCAAGGTCGCCAACGTCCAGGCGGCCGGCCCCGGCGGCGCCCGCGTCGCCGTGGCCCAGCACCAGGGCAAGCGCTGGGCCACGCTGGAGGGGCGCGCCGTCGTCCGCACCGAGGCCGACGCCGTCGCCGACGCGGTGCGGCGCTACGCCGAGCGGTACGAGCGCGTGCCGCGCGAAAATCCCGACCGCGTCGTGATCGAGATCGCGGTCACGCGGGCGATGGGGCGCGGGTAGGGGGCACCTACCCGCGTGGCAGCGAAAGCCTCCCTTCGGTGGGCCCTTCTCATGGAGGATCGCGCTGCGGCAGGATGAGCGGATGCCCGAGGTGACCATCAGCGAGGAAGATCGCCGACTTCTTGGGCTTTGGGCCGCCGATCGCGCCGAGCGGGCGCTGCCGCTGTTCGAGGCGCGGGCTCCCTCCGACCCCCGCCCCCGCGAGGCCATCGACGGCATCCGCGCCTACGGCCGCGGTGACCTGCGGAAGGGGCCCCTGCGCTCCCTCGCCCTCGCGGCCCTCGCCGCAGCGCGGGAAGTCGGCGATCCCGCCGCCACCGCCGCCGCCCGCGCGGCGGGCTACTCGGCAGCGGCCCCCTACATCCACGCGCTGTCCACCCCTCACCAGGCGAAACACGCCCTCGCGCCCGCGATGTACGCGGCGCACGCCCGTGAGCTCGCGGCGGGCGGCGACACCGGCGTCGGCGACGACGAGATCCGCCGCGCCATCGAGCACGCCCCGCCGGCGGTGCGCGGCATCGTGCGGCAGATGCCGGCCTTCAGCCCCGGCCGCAGCCGCCTCGACGCGTTTCGCCACCGGCTCGATGCGGCTCTTCGCCTCGCGCCCTAGAGGGTGTGTCCGGTGGGTCGATGCGGGTCCCGCGGGCCCATCGGGCGCACCCTAGTTGGCCCAGGGCGGTGTGATGGTGCTTCCGTCGGGCAGCACCGCGCTGAGGCCGACCTGGGTGGTGACCCAGAAGTGGGCGGGCTCGCCGGTCGGATTGCTCACGGCGAGGGTGGCGTCGGCCGGGGCCACCGCGGCATCTCCGGCATCGAGTTCGGCGGTCTCGCCATCGATGGTGAGACGGATCCTGCCGGACAGGACGTAGAAGACCTCCTCGGCGCTGATGACATGCTCCGGGGCCACCGTGCCGGCCGGGATCTCGCCACGCCACGCCGCCAGGTCGCGGCTTCCGGTGGCCGGGCGGACGTAGGAGGCGAAGCGGGCGCCGTGGATCTCGTGGACGACGGCCTGGTTTCCGCGAACAAAGGGCATGGGAATCTCCGGAAAACTGTAACTGGACAAGCTCCTTGTCTATATAGACAAGCCCCTTGTCCAGTTATAGTCAAGGCATGGACGACGCCCTGGCCTTCTCCGCTCTCGTACTGGCTCTGTCCGGGCAGCTGGTTCAGGAGATCGATTTCCGGGTCCGCGAGCAGGGGTTCGCCGATCTGCGTCCCGCGCACGGCTTCGCCTTCGCCCGGATCTCGTGCGGCGACGCCACCACCGCCGACCTGGCCGAACACCTGAATATGAGCAAACAGGCCGCCGCCCAGCTGGTCGAGGAGCTGGTCCGCAAGGGGTACGTGGTACGCCGCCCGCATCCGCGCGACGCCCGGGCCAGGCTCCTGGCGCTCACCGATCGCGGCCGGGCGGCCACCCAGGCCGCCGACGAAGCGGCCAAGGCGGCCGTCGCCCCCTGGCGCGAGGCGCTCGGCGAACGCCGTTTCGCCGCCCTCGTCGCAGACCTGACCGGACTCGCACCCGCCGGACCGATCCGCCCCGCCTGGTGACGCCGGCCGGCCGCCACCGGGCCGACCCATCGGACACGCCCCAGGGGCCCGGCCGAGGGTTGCACTGCCGGAGCACGGCGGAAGCGTGTCGCGGGGGCGATATAGAGGGCGAACCGGGCAGCGGCGATGAGCCCGGGGCCACGGGACAGCGGGATCGTGCATCGGCGGGGCTTGGTCGCGTTTCTTCCGCCCCACGGGAACCAGGGGTGCGTACGGCAGCGAAATCCCTGTTCAGGAGGGCTATTTGGGGCCCTTCCAGTGGAGGATCACGCTGCCTTACGGCGAGCCGGGCCTCCAAGCCGCGCAGCGGTGAGGCTCGCTGCCCGCGCGTCTTCGGGGCGACCGATGGATGCCGCGCCCGCCCTTCCGGCCGCGCGGGACGCTTCGCGTCTGCGCGCGTGGCGGGGCGGGTTTTTCTCCCCCACCCCGCCCCTTCCCGTAACTGGGGGCTCCGCCCCCAGCCCCCCGAGGGGAGGGGGCCTAGGCGCGGAGCGCCGTCTTTACGGTGCGTATGAGTGCCGCGAACGCGGCCGGTTCGGTCGCTATGACCGTGCCGGGTGCGTCGCTCTCGCGGAGGGCGATTGCGGCTTGGGCCGCGGTGACTTCGACGCAGTCGTTGCCGGGCCCCGTGCCCGAGAACGAGCTCTTCCGCCACGCCTCTCCGACAGCCGCAACCTCGACGCATTCGTTGCCCGGGCCGTTCCCGGAGAACGACGACTTCTGCCACATGGTTCGACGCATACGTCACATCTCCCGTGCGATCCGCTGGATGAAATCCCTCGTCGCCTCGGGGCTGAGCGCCGAACGCTCCATCGTGCGCAGTCGGTCACGGTAGTGGTCGAGTTCCGCCTCACCGTCGATGAACACACTGCCGTGCACCTGATCGATCTGCACGGTGTCCAACTGGGGCACCAGACCCTCGGCGTACAGCATCGAGCAGCCCATCCCCGCGAAACGATCCGCCGCGAACGGGATAACCCGAATGGTGACCCCAGGACGCTCCGAACACTCGAGGATGAAGTCGAGCTGCTCCCGGGCCACCTTGTCCCCGTCGACCTTCATGCGCAGCGCAGCCTCGTGCACCACCGCCTCAAACGGAAGCGGGTGTGCCCGCTCCAGGACCTGGCGCCTGCGCATCCGGAATTCGATGACGGCCTCAAGGCGGTCGGGAGCATAGCCCGGACTCAGGTATGTGAATAGGGCGCGCATGTAGGGCTCTGTCTGCAGAAGCCCGGGAACGTGGACTACCTGTATCGCCTTCAGCGCCACAGCATGATGCTCAAGCTCGGCCACGTCCAGGGTCAGCGAATCGATGACACCTCGGTACTTCTCCCACCAGCCTCGTCCCTGCCTGCCGGTCATGGCAACCAGGGCATCCACCAACGCCTCGTCTGTACAGCCGTAATGGCCAGCCAGCACGCGCAGGCGCTCCTCACCGATCCCGATTCGACCGACCTCGACGTGGCTCATCTGCATCGGGCTGATACCAAACCGACGCGCGGCCTCGCGGGCCGTCATGCCCGTGCGCTCACGCATCTTGCGCAGCTCAGCGCCCAAGCGCACTTGGCGCGCAGTCGGGTTACTCCTGGGCGGCATGCGCCAACTCTCCCTGATCTAGAGCACCTGGTGCGTCACCTTGCCACGCCTAACCCCTGCGGGGCGAACTTCAGCGAACCGCTTGCATAGTTGCTACATAGGTCCCTACGTTGAGTGCTCCGCCGCTCACACAGCGACGGAATCCGGCCGCCCCGGAAGCGCACCGCCGTGCCCAAACGCATGCGCGGCAAGACACCGTGAACCGGCCGCCAACACCCCACCGCAGGAGGCGACATGCTGCCGCACGCCGAAACGTTCGAGTACCGACTCCTCATCCCCCACGACGCCCGCGCAGTCCAGGTCGCCCGCGCGTCCATCCGTGCCGCGCTCACCGCGCACGGCATCCGCGAACTGACCGGCCGCGCCGAGCTGTTGGCGGGCGAGATGCTGACGAACTCGATCGTCCACACCACCAGTACCGCCGAGCTGACGCTCGCCTGGTCGCAGTGGGAGAGCCTCCGGCTGGCCGTGCGGGACACCGGTGCCCGGACACCGGCGATCCGTACGACGATGCGGCCGTTCGACAGTGATGGGCGCGGCCTCCGCATCCTCCAGACGCTCGCGGACCGGTGGGGTTATACCCCGCTCCACCGCGACCTCTACGGCGAGGAGTCCAAGACCGTCTGGTGCGAGATCAGCCGGCGCGTGCCCGCCGCGTGGGCCTGAAACGGCACGGGGCCGCCACCCGTCTCCGGATGGCGGCCCCGCCGTGAACACACGGCTCAGTGTTTCTTCTGCTCCCGCTTCGGGCGCCACACAACCAGCGCACTCGTCTGCTGCACGTCCTGGTACGGGACCAGGTCCCGCCGGTACGACGCGTGGACCTGCGCCTCCCGCTGCTGCATCGCCGCGGCCGCGCCGTCGACGACGGACTGCAATTCAGCAACGCGGGCGCTCAGCGCGGCGACCTGGTTCTCCAGCTCGATGATGCGCTTGATGCCCGCGAGGTTGATGCCCTCGTCCTGGCTCAGCTGCTGCACCTGGCGCAGGAGTTCGATGTCGCGCGCCGAGTAGCGGCGGCCGCGTCCGGCCGTGCGGTCGGGGGAGACCAGGCCGAGGCGGTCGTACTGCCGCAGGGTCTGCGGGTGGAGACCCGACAGCTGGGCCGCCACGGAGATGACATAGACCGGCGACTCATCGGTGAGCTCGTACGGATGGCGTCGGCGGCCGATTCCTTCCATGGGTCACGCTCCCTTCGCGGCCTGGAAGAGCTCCTCGCGCGGGTCATCGTCCGCTGTGGCCTCGCGGTAGGTCTCCAGGGCTTCCCGGGCCTTGTCGCTGAGTTGGGTGGGCACGGCGACGTCGACGGTGACCAGGAGGTCGCCGCGGGTGCCGTCCTTGCGGACCGCGCCCTTGCCACGGGCGCGCATCGTCCGGCCGTTGGGCGTGCCGGCGGGCAGCTTGAGGGTGACGGGCGGGCCGCCGAGGGTGGGGACCCGGACCTCGCCGCCGAGGGCCGCCTCCGTGAAGGTGACGGGCACGGTGATGGTGAGGTTGTCGTCCTTGCGCCCGAAGACCGGGTGGGTGCCGACGTGGACGACGACGTAGAGGTCGCCGTTGGGGCCGCCGCGCTCGCCCGGGGCGCCCTTGCCGCGCAGGCGGATCCGCTGGCCGTCGGAGACCCCGGCGGGGATGCGGACCTGCATGGTGCGGGAGGACTTGGCCCGGCCGCTGCCGTGGCAGACGTCGCAGGGGTTCTCGGGGATGAGCCCGCGGCCCTTGCAGTCCGGGCAGGGGTCGGTCAGCGAGAAGCCGCCGCCCGAGCCGCGCGACACCTGGCCGGTGCCGACACACGTCGGGCAGACCCTGGGCGTACCGTTTTTGTCGCCCGTGCCGGAGCACGCCTTGCACGCCGCCGAGGAGGACATCCGCAGCGGAACGGTGGCGCCTTCGACCGCCTCGGTGAAGTTGAGCGAGACCTCGGACTCGATGTCCTGGCCGCGCCGGGGCTGGGTGCGGGCGCTGCCGCCACCGCCCCGGTTGAACAGGCCGCCGAAGACGTCGCCGAGCCCGCCGCCGCCGAAGCCGCCGGCTCCGGCGCCGCCCTGGGCGCCCCCGAAGAGGTCGCCCAGGTCGAAGTTGAACGAGCCGCCGCCGCCCGGCCCGGCACGGAAGCCTCCGTTGCCGAACAGGGCGCGGGCCTCGTCGTACTCCTTGCGACGCTTGGGGTCGGCAAGGACGTCATTCGCCTCGGAGATCTCCTTGAAGCGCTCCTCGGCCGAGGCGTCGCCCTTGTTGGCGTCCGGATGGAACTCGCGGGCGAGCTTCCGGTACGCCTTCTTGATCTCCGCCTCGGTGGCGTCCTTGGAGACGCCGAGGACCTTGTAGAGGTCCTTTTCCAGCAAGTCCCTGCTGAGGCTCATCCCCGGCGCCCCTCCTTCCCGTCACTCATCGCGTCAGCCCTCTTCCGGGCCACCGCTCTCCTCGTCGGACGACTCTTCGGCCTTGGGGCCGGCGCCCGGCTGCGGCTCGGCCACCGCGACGCGCGCGGGGCGGATGGTCCGCTCGCCGATCCGATACCCCGGCTGCAGGATCTGCACGCACGTGGTCTCGGTGACGTCGGGCGCGTAGCTGTGCATCAGCGCCTCGTGGACCAGCGGGTCGAAGGGCTCGCCCTCCTTGCCGAACTGCTGGAGGCCCATCTTGGCGACGACCGTCTCCAGCGACTCGGCGACGGACTTGAAGCCGCCGACCAGCTCGCCGTGGTCGCGGGCGCGACCGATGTCGTCGAGGGTGGGGAGGAGCTCGGACAGGAGGTTCGCCACGGCGACCTCCTTGACCGCGACCCGGTCCCGCTCCACCCGGCGACGGTAGTTCTGGTACTCGGCCTGGAGCCGCTGGAGGTCCGCGGTGCGCTCGCCCAGCGCGGCCTGCGCCTGGTCCAGCTGTGCCTGGAGGCCAACCTCGACGAGGTCCTCGGCCGCGGCCGGGCCGGCCGGGGCCGCCTTGTCGGCGGACCCGGCGGCCTTCGCCGCGTCGTCGGGGGTCGTGGCGTCGGAGGTGCCTTCAGGCTTCTCGTTCTCGTCGAAGCCCGGGGTCTCCTCCGTCACGCCGACGCACCGCCCTTCGGCTTCTCGTCGTCGACGATCTCGGCGTCGACGACGTCGTCCTCGGCCTTGGGAGCGCCCGCGCCGGCACCGGCGGCACCGGCCGCGCCCTGCGCGCCCTGGGCGTCGGCGTACATGGCCTGGCCGAGCTTCTGGCTGACCGCGGCGACCTTCTCGGCAGCGGTGCGGATCTCGGCCGTGTCCTCGCCCTTGAGCTTCTCCTTCAGCTCGGCGACGGCGGTCTCGACCTCGGTCTTCACCTCGGCGGGAACCTTGTCCTCGTTGTCCTTGAGGAACTTCTCCGTCTGGTAGACGAGCTGCTCGCCCTGGTTGCGGGACTCGGCGGCCTCGCGGCGCTTGTGGTCCTCCTCCGCGTACTTCTCGGCCTCTTCGCGCATGCGGTTGACCTCGTCCTTCGGCAGCGAGGAGCCGCCGGTGACGGTCATCTTCTGCTCCTTGCCCGTGCCCAGGTCCTTGGCGGTCACGTGCATGATGCCGTTGGCGTCGATGTCGAAGGCGACCTCGATCTGCGGGACGCCGCGCGGGGCCGGCGGCAGGCCCGTCAGCTCGAACATGCCGAGCTTCTTGTTGTACGCCGCGATCTCGCGCTCGCCCTGGTAGACCTGGATCTGCACGGACGGCTGGTTGTCCTCGGCCGTCGTGAAGATCTCGGAGCGCTTGGTCGGGATCGTGGTGTTGCGCTCGATCAGCTTGGTCATGATGCCGCCCTTGGTCTCGATACCGAGGGACAGCGGGGTCACGTCGAGGAGCAGGACGTCCTTGACCTCACCCTTGAGGACACCGGCCTGCAGGGCGGCGCCGATGGCGACGACCTCGTCCGGGTTGACGCCCTTGTTGGCCTCCTGGCCGCCGGTCAGCTCCTTGACGAGCTCGGCGACGGCGGGCATACGGGTGGAACCGCCGACCAGGACCACGTGGTCGATCTCGGACAGGGCGATGCCCGCGTCCTTGATGACGTTGTGGAACGGGGTCTTGCAGCGCTCCAGCAGGTCCGCGGTCAGCTGCTGGAACTGGGCGCGGGTGAGCTTCTCGTCCAGGTGGAGCGGGCCCTCGGCGGACGCCGTGATGTAGGGCAGGTTGATCGAGGTCTCGGTGGACGAGGACAGCTCGATCTTCGCCTTCTCAGCGGCCTCGCGGAGGCGCTGGAGGGCCATCTTGTCCTTGGACAGGTCGACGCCGTGGCCGTTGGCGAACTGCTTGACCAGGTAGTCGACGACGCGCTGGTCCCAGTCGTCACCACCGAGGTGGTTGTCACCGTTGGTGGCCTTGACCTCGACGACGCCGTCGCCGATCTCCAGCAGCGAGACGTCGAAGGTGCCGCCACCGAGGTCGAAGACCAGGATGGTCTGGTCGTCCTTGTCGAGGCCGTAGGCCAGGGCGGCCGCGGTGGGCTCGTTGACGATGCGCAGGACGTTCAGGCCCGCGATCTCGCCGGCCTCCTTGGTGGCCTGACGCTCGGAGTCGTTGAAGTACGCCGGAACGGTGATGACCGCGTCGGTGACCTTCTCGCCCAGGTAGGCCTCGGCGTCGCGCTTCAGCTTCTGCAGGATGAAGGCGCTCATCTGCTGCGGGTTGAAGGTCTTGCCGTCGATCTCGATCTTCCAGTCAGTGCCCATGTGGCGCTTGACGGAGCGGATCGTCCGGTCGACGTTGGTGACGGCCTGGCGCTTGGCGACCTCGCCGACCAGCACCTCACCGTTCTTCGCGAAGGCGACGACGGACGGCGTGGTCCTGGCGCCCTCGGCGTTGGTGATGACGGTGGGCTCACCGCCCTCGAGAACACTGACGACGGAGTTCGTCGTACCCAGGTCGATGCCGACCGCACGTGCCATGTCGATTCCTCCAGCTGACTTGAGTGGAACAGACTCAAGAGTGCAACAGGGACGCAAACCTGTCAACAGACCTGAGTCGACCCCACTCAGCTTTTATGTCGGGCTTACAGTCACCCAGGGCCGCGAGGGCGCTGCGAAGGGTCGCCTGCGCGACGCAGATCACCGGCGATGCGGGTATATCGCGCGCGCGAGAGTGAGTAGTCTCGAACGGACTGGATAAGTTACCGATTGGTAATTCCGCTCCAATCCTCCATCCCCGCTCTATCCCGCAGGTCCGAGGAGCCCTCCCATGCAACTCGCCGCGATCATCGTGTCGCTGGTCCTCATCGCGGTCGGCGTAGCGCTGTTCGGCCGTGCCCTCTTCCAGATCTACCGCTTCGTACGGCTAGGCCAGCCCGTACCGGCGGGCACCCGCACCGACGAACCGGTACAGCGCACGGTCACGGTGGCCAAGGAGTTCCTCGGCCACACCCGGATGAACAAGTGGGGCGTCGTCGGCGTCGCGCACTGGTTCGTGGCGGTGGGCTTCTTCTCGCTGCTGCTGACGATCGTCAACGCCATCGGACAGCTCTTCAAGGCCGACTGGCTCCTGCCCATCATCGGCGACTGGACGCCCTACAACGTCTTCGTCGAGTTCGTCGGCACGATGACCGTGCTCGGCATCCTGGCGCTCATCGTCATCCGGCAGCTGAACCGCCCGGGCGGCGCCGGCCGCAAGTCCCGCTTCGCCGGCTCCAACACCGGCCAGGCGTACTTCGTCGAGTCCGTCATCCTCATCGTCGGCGTCTGCATCTACATGCTGCACGCCCTTGAGGGCGCCCAGCACCACGTCGACGGCTACGAGGCGTCGTTCTTCCTCTCCTACCCGGTCGTCTCGTGGCTGGAGGGGATGGACGTCTCCACCCTCCAGAACCTCACCTACTTCTTCGCCGGGCTGAAGATCGCGACCTCCTTCATCTGGATGATCACGGTCGCGCTGAAGACGGACATGGGTGTCGCCTGGCACCGCTTCCTGGCCTTCCCCAACATCTGGTTCAAGCGCGAGGCCAGCGGTGACGTGGCGCTGGGCGCGCTCCAGCCGATGACCAGCCGCGGCGAGCCGATCGACTTCGAGGACCCGGCCGAGGACGCCGTCTTCGGCGTCTCGAAGGTCGAGGAGTTCTCCTGGAAGGGCATCCTCGACTTCTCCACCTGCACCGAGTGCGGCCGCTGCCAGTCGCAGTGCCCCGCCTGGAACACCGGCAAGCCCCTCTCCCCCAAGCTCCTGATCATGGCGCTGCGCGACCACGCCCACGCCAAGGCGCCGTACCTGCTGGCCGGTGGCGGCAAGGACGCCGAGGGCGAGGAGCAGGGCACCGCCGAGCAGCTGAAGGACGTCCCGGCGGCCGCCCTGGCCGAGGCCGAGCGCCCGCTGATCGGCACCCTCGCGGAGAACGGCGTCATCGACCCGGACGTGCTGTGGTCCTGCACCACGTGCGGCGCGTGCGTCGAGCAGTGCCCCGTCGACATCGAGCACGTCGACCACATCGTCGACATGCGCCGCTACCAGGTGATGATCGAGAGCAGCTTCCCGTCCGAGGCGGGCACGATGCTCAAGAACCTGGAGAAGAAGGGCAACCCCTGGGGCCTGGCCAAGAAGCAGCGGCTGCAGTGGACCAAGGAGGTCGACTTCGAGGTCCCGGTCGTCGGCAAGGACATCGAGGACCTCACCGAGGTCGACTACCTCTACTGGGTCGGCTGCGCCGGCGCCCTGGAGGACCGCGCCAAGAAGACCACCAAGGCCTTCGCGGAGCTGCTGCACATGGCGGGCGTGAAGTTCGCCATCATGGGCGGCGAGGAGAACTGCACCGGTGACTCGGCCCGCCGTCTGGGCAACGAGTTCCTCTTCCAGCAGCTCGGCCAGCAGAACGTCGAGATGCTGAACATGGCGTTCGGTGAGGACGCGGAGGAAGGGGTCAAGGTCGAGAAGGCGAAGAAGAAGATCGTCGCGACCTGCCCCCACTGCTTCAACACCATCGCGAACGAGTACCCGCAGCTGGGCGGCGAGTACGAGGTCATCCACCACACGCAGCTGCTGCAGCACCTCATCGACGAGGGCAAGCTGATCCCCGTCACCCCGGTCGAGGGCCTGATCACCTATCACGACCCCTGCTACCTGGGCCGTCACAACAAGGTCTACACCCCGCCGCGCGAGATCATCGCCAAGGTGCCGGGCCTGCGCAACGAGGAGATGCACCGCCACAAGGAGCGCGGCTTCTGCTGCGGCGCCGGCGGCGCGCGCATGTGGATGGAGGAGCGCATCGGCAAGCGCATCAACAACGAGCGCGTGGACGAGGCGCTGTCCCTCAACCCGGACATCGTCTCCACGGCCTGCCCCTTCTGCCTCGTCATGCTGACCGACTCGGTCAACGGCAAGAAGAACGACGGCAAGGCCAAGGAGTCCATCCAGGTCGTCGACGTCTCCCAGCTGCTGCTGGAGTCGGTGAAGACCCCGGCCGCCCCGGAGGGCGACGGCGAGCCGGCCGACGCGCCGGAGCCCGACCCGGAGCCGGTGAAGTAACCACTTCCGCTTCCGTGCCGTGTACGAGGCCGGGCCCCGCGAGCGATCGCGGGGCCCGGCCTTCTTCAGTGGCGGCGAACACACTTGATCTCAACCATGCTTGAGGTCCTACCGTCGAAGACATGACGACGACGCCGCAGAACACGCAGCTCACCACCCCCAAGTCCGACGACGGCAACCTCGCCGGGCAGCCCGTCGGCTACTGGACGTACGCCGCCCACAAGGCCGTCATCACGCACATCCGGGCCGCCCTGGCCACGCAGGACGTGACGCAGCCGCAGTGGTGGGTGCTCAACCGCACCGATCTCGTCGAGGGCGGGCTGACGCGGCAGGAGCTGCGCGTGGCGCTCACCGTCAACCTCGACCACCGGCCCGAGGAGATCGACCAGGCCCTGTACGCCCTCGTCGCCCGTGGCTGGATGACCGAGGGCACCGACGACCGGTACGTGCTGACCGACGCCGGCCGCGAGGCCAAGGAGCGCATCTTCGTGGTCGTGCGCCGGGTGCGCGCGGAGATCCACGCCGGCATCACGGACGAGGAGTACGTCGCCGCCCTCACCGTCCTGCGCCGCATGATCAGCAACGTGGGCGCCGACGAGCTGCTCTCGCCCGACCGCTGGCTGCCCAAGCGGTAGGACAGCCTCCCCCTGGGCCTCCCCTGGGTTTTCCCCTAGGGGATGTCACAGCTCGGCCGCAAAGCCCGGTCCGTGCACCCAGGGGCGGCGCCGGTAGCTCTCCGGAGCGGGTACGTTCGAAGGCGTGGCTGGATTCAGGATGGGACGCGGACGGGACGCGCAGGGCTCCGGGCCCGCGTGGCAAGGACAGCAGGCTCCGTACGGCGGTGGCCAGGGCGCGCCCGGACACTCCGGCGCGCCCGGCGGCGGCTACGGGGACCAGCGACAGTGGCAGGGGCAGGGCGGCCAGGGCGGCTACGAGGAGCCGGAGTACTTCGGCGGGAGCGGGCAGCCGCCGCAGCAGCCCTACCAGCAGCCGCAGGCCCCGCAGGGCTACCCCCAGGACCCCTACTACGGGCAGGACGCGGGCCGCACCCAGCAGTTCAGCGTCGGGGAGGCACCGGACGCCTACGGCGGAGGCGACGGCTACGGCGGGCCGCCCGCGCCGCCGCCCGGCCCCCGGCTGCACTGGAAGGACCTGCTGACCGGCATCGTGCTGCGTCCGTCGGCCACCTTCTGGCAGATGCGGGACCACCAGATGTGGGCCCCGGCCCTGATCGTCACGTTCGTCTACGGCCTGCTCGCCGTCTTCGGCTTCGAGAAGGCCCGCGCGGACGTGCTGCACGCCTCGTTCGCCGACGTGCTGCCCGCCGTGCTGATCACCGGCGTGATCATGGTCGTCGCCGGGCTGATCCTCGGCGCGGTCACCCACACCCTCGCCCGGCAGCTGGGCGGCGACGGCATATGGCAGCCGACCGTCGGCCTGTCGATGCTGATCATGTCGATCACGGACGCGCCCCGGCTGCTCTTCGCGATGTTCCTCGGCGGCGACAGCACCCTCGTCCAGCTGCTCGGCTGGGCCACCTGGCTGGCGGGCGGCGCGCTGCTGACGTCCATGGTGAGCAAGTCGCACGACCTCCCGTGGCCGCGGGCGCTGGGCGCCTCCGCGATCCAGCTCGTGGCGCTGCTGTCGCTGATCAAACTCGGCACGCTTTAGCGCTCCGCTGGGAGTGCGGTTCTTCGGCTGCGGGCCGTCCGTGGCCGGTCGCGCAGTTCCCCGCGCCCCTTACGGGGCACGGTAGACGTGAAAGGGCCCGTCCGGAGGACGGGCCTTTTCACATGCTCACGGGGTTACGCGTCGAGGACCTGGCCCTCGCGGCGTACCACCGGCGGCTCCACGGACCACGGGAAGTTGATCCACTCGTCCGTCTTCTTCCAGACGTACTCGCACTTCACGAGCGAGTGGCTCTTCTCGTAGATGACCGCGCTGCGCACCTCGGCGACGTGCTCCAGGCAGAAGTCGTGGACGAGCTTGAGCGTCTTGCCGGTGTCGGCGACGTCGTCCGCGATGAGGACCTTCTTGTTCGAGAAGTCGATCGCGTTCGGGACGGGCGAGAGCATGACGGGCATCTCGAGGGTGGTGCCCACACCGGTGTAGAACTCGACGTTCACCAGGTGGATGTTCTTGCAGTCCAGGGCGTAGGCCAGACCGCCGGCGACGAAGACGCCGCCACGGGCGATGGACAGGATGATGTCCGGCTCGTAGCCGTCGTCCGCGATGGTCTGTGCCAGCTCACGGATGGCCTGCCCGAAGATCGGGTAGGTCAGGTTCTCGCGGATCTCGCTCACGTTGCTCTTCGCCTTGTTCCCTGGACCGTCGTGGCTGTGGACGGTCAGACCTGCGTGCGGTGGAAATTCTGGAAGGACCGCGAGGGCGTGGGCCCACGCTGTCCCTGGTAGCGGGAACCGTGCTTCGCGGACCCGTAAGGATGCTCGACGGGTGACGTCAGCCGGAACATGCACAGCTGGCCGATCTTCATCCCCGGCCACAGCTTGATCGGGAGCGTGGCCATGTTCGACAGCTCCAGCGTCACGTGCCCGGAGAAGCCCGGGTCGATGAAGCCGGCCGTCGAGTGCGTCAGCAGACCGAGACGGCCGAGGCTGGACTTGCCCTCCAGCCGCGAGGCGACGTCGTCGGGAAGCGTGATCACCTCGTACGTCGAGGCGAGCACGAACTCGCCCGGATGCAGGATGAACGCCTCGTCGCCCTCCGGCACCACCTCACGCGTGAGGTCCGCCTGCTCGACCGCGGGGTCGATGTGCGGGTACCGGTGGTTCTCGAACACCCGGAAGTAGCGGTCAAGCCGCACATCGATGCTCGACGGCTGCACCATCGATTCGTCGAACGGGTCGATCCGCACACGGCCGGCGTCGATCTCGGCCCGGATGTCCTTGTCTGAGAGAAGCACGTCTCGAGGATACGCAAAGAAGCCGGACAACCTGACAACGCGGCCCCGGCCCCGGACGGGCCGGGGCCGGGGCCGGGGCCGGTGATCGAAGGCCGCGCCGGACGTCAGCTCTTCTCGGACGCCACGGGGACGGAGTGCCGCAGCCGCGCGCAGCGGGGGCAGCGCAGCAGCCGTCCGGGGCCCAGCCGGCCGGGTCCGAGATGCTGCATCGGGAACGAAGCGGTGCTGAACACGTGCCCCTCGGCACAACGGACGACGGTGCGCTCCATAGAGCTCCCTTTCCCCAGGTACGTGAACGACAAAAGCCACATTAGGGGATGTTTCGGACCGGCCGGAACGCGGCACCCCGACACCCCTCGCCGTTTGCCGATCCCCCCACGGTACGCCCCAACTCCCGCCCGCCACGCCGGTGTCCCCATCGCCCCCACAGCGCCCTCACACGACAGGAAGGCCCCCGGGCGAGTGCGCCGGAGACCTTCGATGGGGTAGAGTGTGCGACGATGCGAGGCCCTGAGGGGCCTTCGCGCGGGCGTAGTTTAATGGTAGAACATGAGCTTCCCAAGCTCAGAGCGCGAGTTCGATTCTCGTCGCCCGCTCTGTACCGAACCCCCAGGCCGTCGGCCTGGGGGTTCGTCGTTGTCCAGACCTCTCGCCGGCCGCTGTGCCCTCCGCATGCCCCAACTCGGGGGAATGCCCTGCCGGGAGGGCCGGTCACTCACGAGGGTCTGGCAACGCCAGTTCGCCTTCCCGAAGCTCAGCTGACGACACGGCAGGGCTCCTTCACCGCGCCGACACCACCCTTTCCAGGTCAGGCGCCACACCGACAGCCGACGTCTGCTCGTCGACGGAGGGCTGATCACCGGTGCGGCCGGCATCCCCCACCTCTCCGACAGGACGCTTGCCGAGGGTATCGGCGTCGGCCTTGACGACGTACACCTCCCACGGCTCCTTTCCGGGGCCCGTCACCCACACCTTGTCCTGGAGCGCGTAGCAGCAGGAGGTGTCGCTCTCCTCGAAGGTGGCCAGGTCGGCCGCCTTGAGGCGCTCGGTGGCGGCGGTGACCTGGTCGGCGCTTTCCACTTCGACGCCGAGGTGGTCCAGACGGGTGTCCTGGCCGGCCTCGCCTTCGATGAGGACGAGCTTGAGCGGCGGCTCGGTGATGGCGAAGTTCGCGTAGCCGGGCCGTCGTTTGGCCGGCTCGACGCCGAAGAGCTTGGAGTAGAAGGTCACGGACGCTTCGAGGTCGGCGACGTTGAGGGCGAGCTGGACGCGGGACATTGCGATCTCCTCGATCCCCGCCTGTATCGATTAACTTCAATGCAAGCTTGCGCCTTGAATCGATAGACTTCAACATAGAGGCATGTCGAATCAAGAATTCGTGGTGCTCGGACAGGACGGCCCCGACGGCTGCTGCCCCGGCCTGCTGACCGCACCGCTCGCCGAGGAACAGGCGGTGGAGCTCGCGAAGGTCTTCAAGGCGCTCGGTGACCCCGTGCGGCTGCGGCTGCTGTCGATGATCGCCTCTCGGGCGGGCGGAGAGGTGTGCGTGTGCGACCTGACCCCGGCCTTCGACCTGTCACAGCCGACGATCTCGCATCACTTGAAGCTGCTGAAGCAGGCAGGGCTGATCGCCTCGGAGCGGCGGGGTACGTGGGTGTACTACCGACTGTTGCCGGAGATGACTGACCGTCTCGCCGGCATCCTCACCCGCCCTGCCGGCCAGCCTCTGCCCGAGCCGGCCGAGGCCCCATCGTGACCCGCACGACCACCGCCCCGGTGGCCGGACGGCTGTCCTTCCTCGACCGCTACCTCGCCGTCTGGATCCTCCTGGCGATGGGCGTCGGCCTCGGCCTGGGCCGTCTCGTGCCCGGCCTGGGGGATGCGCTGGCGAAGGTGACCGTCACCGGGGTCTCGCTGCCGATCGCGCTCGGCCTGCTGGTGATGATGTACCCGGTGCTGGCCAAGGTCCGCTACGACCGTCTCGATGCCGTCACCCGCGACCGCCGCCTGCTCGTGCCATCGCTGCTGTTGAACTGGGTGCTGGGCCCTGCGGTGATGTTCGCGCTGGCGTGGCTGTTCCTGCCGGACCTGCCCGAGTACCGCACCGGCCTGATCGTCGTCGGGCTGGCCCGCTGCATCGCCATGGTCATCATCTGGAACGACCTCGCCTGCGGCGACCGCGAAGCCGCCGCCGTCCTGGTCGCGCTCAACAGCGTCTTCCAGGTCATCGCCTTCGCCGCGCTCGGCTGGTTCTGCCTGTCCGTCCTGCCCGGCTGGCTCGGCCTGGAGACCACCGCGCTCGATGTCTCCGTGTGGGAGATCGCCCGCAGCGTGCTGATCTTCCTGGGCATCCCGCTCGCCGCCGGCTACCTCACCCGCCGCCTCGGCGAGAAGACCAAGGGCCGCACCTGGTACGAGACGAAGCTGATCCCCCGCATCGGGCCGTTCGCCCTCTACGGGCTGCTGTTCACCATCGTCGTGCTCTTCGCCCTTCAGGGCGACGCCATCACTTCCCAGCCTCTCGACGTCGCCCGGATCGCGCTGCCCCTGCTGGTCTACTTCGCCGTCATGTGGGCCGGATCGATGGCCCTGGGCCGCGCGGTCGGCCTGGACTACCCGCGCGCCACGACCCTGGCGTTCACCGCTGCGGGCAACAACTTCGAGCTGGCCATCGCGGTCGCCATCGCCACCTTCGGCGCCTCCTCCGGCCAGGCCCTCGCCGGGGTCGTCGGCCCGCTGATCGAGGTGCCCGTCCTGATCGGCCTGGTGTATGTCGCCCTGGCCGCCCGCCGCTACTTCCCGCCGTTCCCCACCGGCCACCCGGCCACCGCCCCGGAAGGTTCCGCTCGTGTCTGACTCCGCCAAGCCCTCGGTGCTCTTCGTGTGCGTCCACAACGCCGGACGCTCCCAGATGGGCGCCGCCTTCCTCACCCGCCTCGGCCGAGGGCGCGTCGAAGTCCGCTCCGCCGGCTCCGCGCCCGCCGAGACGGTCAACCCGGCCGTCGTCGAGGCGATGCGGGAGGTCGGCGTCGACATCTCCGCCCAGGTGCCGAAGCTGCTGACCACCGCCGCCGTCCAGGCGTCCGACGTCGTCATCACCATGGGCTGTGGCGACGCCTGCCCCGTCTTCCCCGGCAAGCGCTACCTCGACTGGAAGCTCGACGACCCCGCCGGGCAGGGCGTCGAGGCCGTGCGCCCCATCCGCGACGAGATCGAGCGACGCGTCCGCGAGCTCCTCGCCGAACTCGGCGTCGAAGCCGGCGCCTGACCACACCCGCCACCGTGGGGGGTTCGTCGTTTTCCGCTCACCCCCGCACCGGGGTCCACGACGGCCAGGGCTCCTTGCGCACCGAGCGGTCGAGGTCGCCGCTGAGCTCGCGCAGGGCGCGGGCCTCCGGGGCGCCGATGCGGGCGAGCACCGCGTGCGCCTCCGACCAGTGCAGCCGGGCGGTGTCGGGGTCGGGGAGGCGGGCGGTGGCGTGGCCGAGTTCGGCGAGGGCGAGGCCCGCGCCGTACTGGTCGCCGTCGGCCGTGAAGGCGTCCACGGCGCGCGCGGCGGCGTCGGCGGCCTCTGCGGCGCGGCCGGCGGCGCGCAGGACGCGGGTGAGGCTCATCAGGGTGCGGCCGGTGCGGCGGAGCTCCTCGGGGCGCAGCAGGGCGAGGGCGCCGCGGAAGTGGCCGGCGGCCTCGTCGAGGTCGCCGCGTTCCTCGGCGAGGGTGCCGAGGGTGCTCAGGGCGAGGGCCTCCAGGCCGCTGTCGTTCAGGGTGCGGCACAGGGCGCGGGCCGTGGCGGCGGCGTTCCCCGCGGCGTCGGCGCGGCCCCCGGTGGCCAGGGACCGGGCGAGGCCCAGGAGTTCGGGTACGACGGCGGCGGTCGAGCCGAGGGCATCGTGGAGGGTGGCGGCGGCCCGGAAGGCGTCGGCGGCGTCCTCGTGCCGGCCGGCCCGGGCGAAGCAGGCGCCCAGCGCGCTGTGCGCGTGGGCGTGGACGACGGGCGGCAGGGCGTGGCGGACGCACAGGTCGCGGGCGGCGATCAGCTCGGCGAGGGCGGGGGTGGTGGCGGTGCCCATCTCCAGGAGCAGCCGGCCGAGGGCGAGCCGGACGCGTGCCTCGACGGCCGGGTCGCCGTCGGCGAGGGCGGCGCCGAGGAGGGCGAGGGCGGCCCGGCCGAGCCGGCGGGTGGCGTGGCCGCAGTCGTGCCGGAGGGTGCTGTCGAGCAGCAGCTCGGCGGCGAGCCCGAGCTCCGGCCCGGCGGTGGGCGTCCCTTCGGCGTACCGCTGGAGCACGGCGGCGACGTCGCAGGGGTCGGCGCCGGGGTCGCCGTGGTAGCGGCGGACCACCCGGCCGAGCGCCTCGCGGACGTGCTCCGGTTCCCCTTCCGGGCCGCACAGCTTCTGGGCGAAGGCGGACAGCAGGTCGTGGTAGCCGTAGCGCTCGGGGGCGGGCGTCTCCAGCAGGGAGCAGTCCACCAGTGATTCGGCGAGGTCCTCGGCCTCGTAGCGGGGCAGTTCGAGGACGGCGGCGACGGCGTCCAGCGGGAGGTTCGGGAGCCGGAGCGCGGCCAGCAGCCGGAAGGCGCGGGCCTGCGCGGCGTCCAGCTGCTCGTAGCTGAAGCGGAAGGCGGTCTCCACGTCGACGGTGCCGGAGCGCAGGACGTCCAGGCGGCGCCGGTCGTGCTCGTCCTCCAGTTGCTCGACGACGCCGCCGATCCGCCAGGCGGGCCGGCAGGCGAGCCGGGAGGCGAGGAGGCGGATGGCGAGCGGGAGGTGGCCGCAAGCCGCCACGCCTCGGCGCGCGGCCTCCGCTTCGGCGTCGACCCGGTCCGCGCCGACGACGCGGGTGAAGAGTTCGAGGGACTCCTCGGGCGTGAGGACGCCGAGGGCGACGAAGCGCATGCCGGGGAGCGGGTCGAGCCGGGTGCGGCTGGTGACCAGGACCGCGCAGCCGTGGCCGCCGGGCAGCAGCGGGCGTATCTGCTCGGTGTTGCGGGCGTTGTCGAGCACGATCAGCACCCGGCGGCCCGCCACCGCCGAACGGAAGAGGTCCGTCCGCTCGGTGAGCCCGGCGGGCACCGCCTGGGCGGGCACGCCGAGGGCGCGCAGGAAGCCCTCCAGGATCTCCTCGGGCGGGGTGGGCCGTCCGTCGTCGTCGTGGAGGACGGCGTAGAGCTGGCCGTCGGGGAACGCGTCGGCCAGCCGGTGCGCGGTCCGCACGGCGAGCTCCGTCTTGCCGACGCCACCGAGGCCGGATATCGCCACCACGGGCATGCCGTCGGGCCGCAGCAGCGCCTCGGACACGGTGGCCGTCTCGGCCTCGCGGCCGGTGAAGTCGGACGCGGTGAAGGGAAGTTGCCGGGGGGCCGGCGACCAGGGGGCGGGTGCCGTCTCCGCGCGGGCCGGCCGTCGGCCGTCGAGGGGCCGAGTGCCGGGCCTGCGCGGCGCCGGGACGGCGGGGACCAGGGCCGGGTCGGCGGCGAGGACGCGCCGGTGGAGCTCGCGCAGGGCCGGTCCGGGGTCGACCCCGACCTCCTCCGCCAGCACCCGGCGCGCCTCGTCGTACGCCTTGAGCGCGTCGGCCTGCCGGCCGGACCGGCACAGGGCGGTCATCCGCAGCTCGGCGAAGCGCTCGCGCAGCGGGTACGCGGCGGTGAGCCCGGCGAGCTCCTCGACGACCTCGCGGTGGCGGCCCTGTTCGAGGTCGATCTCCAGCCGATTCTCCAGCAGTTCGACCTTGCGCTCGTTCCACCGGGTGCGCTGCCGCTCGGCGTACGGGCCGGGGAGGGCGAGCAGCGCGTCGCCGCGCCACAGGTCCAGGGCCCGCTCCAGGACGCGCAGGGCGCCCTCCGCGTCGCCGTCGGCGCGCAGGGCGGCGGCCTCGGCCGCGAGCTCCTCGCACCGGGTGGCGTCCACGCGGTCGGCGGCGACGCGCAGCCGGTAGCCGCCGGACTCGGAGGTCAGGACGTCCGCGCCGAGCACCCGGCGCAGCCGGTAGGCGTAGGTGCGCACCGTGCCGAGGGCGGAGTGCGGCTGCTCCTCGCCCCACAGGGCGTCGATGAGCCGGTCGGCGGAGACCGTCCGGCCCCCGCTCAGCAGCAGCATGCCCAGCATGGCGCGCTGTTGCGGTGGTCCGAGCGGCAGTTCGGCCCCGCTCCGCCAGGCCCGCAGCGGGCCCAGAACGGAGAAGCACAGCCCCTCGGGCGCTTCCTGCGCGCTCGTTCCGATTGCCATGAATTCAGCCATACCTGTCGTGATTTCCTCTAAGTGGAGGGTATTCTGCACCCCCGGCCGTACCGATCATTTCCTTTCAGTTTCCTTTGGCTTTTTTCGGCTACTTTCGAACACGGTCGTACAGGGTGGGGAAAAGTGCGGGGTAGAACCCTGGCCGGGCGGTACACGCTGGCCGAACGGCTCGCTAGCGGTTCCATGGGGACGGTGTGGACGGGGTGGGACTCCGTCCTGGAGCGGCAGGTCGCCGTGAAGCTGCTGCGCTCGCCGGTGGAGGACGACGCCACGTTCGCCGAGCGGTTCCGCTCCGAGGCGACGGCCATGGCCAAGCTCAACCACCCCGGCATCGTCTCGGTGTACGACTACGGGCACGAGCCCCCGGACGCCGGGGGCACCGGCGAGCCCACCGCGTTCCTGGTGATGGAGCTGGTCACCGGCGAGTCGCTGGACGCGCTGCTCCGCCGCGAGGGCGCGCTGCCCCCGGAGCGGGCGCTGGATCTGGCCGTACAGGTCCTGGAGGCCCTGCGCGCCGCGCACGGGGCCGGGATCGTCCACCGCGACGTCAAGCCGTCGAACCTGCTGCTGCGGGACGACCGGATCCTGGTCGCGGACTTCGGCATCGCGCTGCCCGACTTCTCGCCCCGCCTCACCGCCTCCGGCACGCGGCTGGGCACCGCCCCGTACCAGGCGCCCGAACAGGCCGCCCGGGGCCGGGTCACCCCCGCCGCCGACCTCTACTCGGTCGGCGTGGTCCTCCACGAGATGCTGGCCGGGCGGGTGCCGTTCGACGGCGCGACCGCCTTCGAGATCACCCTCAAGCACCTCACGGAGCCCCCGCCGGAACTGCCGGACGACATCCCCGTGCCGGTGCGGGAAGTCGTGCGACGGGCGCTGTCCAAAGCGCCCGAGGAGCGGTGGGAGAGCGCCGCCGCGATGGCCGCCGAACTGGCCGCCGTGCGCGACGCGGTGGCGGTGTTCTCCTCGTACGGTTCTTCGGCCGCGGTCCCCGCCGCGAAGCCGTCCTCCGCCACGGAATCGTCCACCACGGAGTCGTCCACCGCCGGGACCGTCACCTCCCCGGTGATGGGTGGCGCCCGGTGGCGGGTCCTCGTGTGGGCGCTCGTGGCGGCGGGCATCGCGGCGAGCACCACCGCCGTGGCCGTCCCCCTGGCCCTGCGGGACGGCGGCGAGCGGCGCGCGCGGGCGACCGCCGAGGACGCCGGAAGCGTCCGGCCGGGCGTCTCCCCCGCCGCGCCGCGGGCACTCGCCGCGCCCGGCGCGCCCGGCGCGTCCGCCTCCCCCGCCGCCTCCGCCTCGCCGAGCGCGAGTTCCGGCCATCCCAGCGGCAGCCCGACCCCCTCCGGAGGCACGCCCTCCGCGTCCGGCGGCGCGACGCCCGACATGACGCGGCCCTCCTCGCCGGGCGTCGGCTACACCGTCCCCACTCCGGCGCCCCCCGCGCAGCCCCATGGGAAGGGGACGGGTGACGGGACGGGCGGGGATTCCCGGCCCGACGCCGGCCGGCCGGCACCGGACCCCTCCAAGGACCCGGCCCCCGCCAAGGACAAGGACCCCGCCAAGCCCGACCCCTCGAAGCCCGACCCCGCGAAGCCGGACCCGCCCAAGCCGCCCGCCCTGCCGGCGAAGGTGCAGTGGCGCAACGGCTTCACGGCCCTGGACAACGACAACAGCCGGAAGACCGACGGCAATCGCGTCGGCACCTGGGACATCAACGCGAGCCATGCCCAGCAGTGGCGGCCGACCAAGTACGGGGACGGCAGCTACACCTTCACCAACCTCGCCGCCGAGGGGAAGGTGCTGGACATGAACCGCGAGAACCGCATGGCCCAGATCTGGGGAACGCCCCAGGGCCCCGCGGCGAACCAGCGGTGGCGCGTCGTCCCGGAGGGCGCCGGCTACCGGCTGATCAACGTGGAGAACCAGGAGTGCCTGACCGCCAACGGCCTGCACGTCCTGACCACCATCAGCCCGTGCAACGGCGGCGCCGGTCAGCTGTGGACGGCAGTGGACGCCGACAGCTACGTGACGGAGGACTCGCCTCCGGCCGCCGGCTGAGCGACCGCGTCCGCCGCCTAGCTCCCGTCCCGCTCCTCGTCCTCGTACGGCGCCTCTTCCAGCAACCGTTCGCCGATGTCGTCGGACCAAACCCGCGCCCAGGCGCGCAGTTCGGCGATCCGGTCGTCCGCGAGCCCGTACGCGGCGAACTCGCGGTCGTCGATCCAGTCGGCGCCGTCCAGCCGGGCCCGGAGGTCGGCCGGGTCGAAGGCGTCGTCCCAGGCGTGCCGCCTGCCGAACTCCTCGAGTTCGGCGGGCGGCCAGTGGGCGGAGGCGGCGTGGACGTCGATGAAGTCGCGGGCGAAGCCCCGGGCGGCCAGGGCGCGGACCTTGGTGCCGACGACGTCCTCGGCCGCCAGGCAGGGGCCGAGCCCGGTGGTGACGAGCGGGCGCCAGACCGTCTCCTTGAGGAGCAGCACGGCGCGCTCCTCCCCGGTCTCCGGGTCGGTCACCGCGAAGCGGGCCGACAGCGGATCGGCCTCGGTGTGCCCCACTCGCCAGCCGCGCTCCGCGAGGGCCGCCCGCAGGGCCACGACGAGGTCGGGCAGCGGCTCCTGGCTGTCGGTGGCGAGCGTCGCGTTGCCCACGGGCCGGTCGACCAGGCCGAGCGCCCGCAGGGCGAGGCCGCCGGTCAGGACGAGCGGATACGCCGCCCCCGCCGTGACGAGGTCGGCGATCAGCCGCCGGAGGGACCCGGCGATCGGCGCAGGGCCATCCGCTTCCATGACCGTGATTATCGCGCAGGGAACGATCAAAGAATGATCTCCACGTGCCCGCGCGGGGCGCGGTCGTGCCGCGCCCCGCGAGTGGCCTGCGTACGTCAGTGCTGCGGCCAGCCGTCCAGCTGCCGGTGGACCTTCACGGACGGGCGCGCCGGGTGGGCGGCGGTCAGCGAGGTGGGCCGGGACAGCAGGGCCTTGACCTCGTCGGCCAGGCCGTCCGCCTGCCGCTTGAGGTCGGCGGCGGGCAGCCGGGAGGCGCCCAGCGCGTCCAGCCTGCGGTGGATGTCGGCGAGCCGGTGCTGGGCGTCGGCGGTGAGCCGGGCGGGCGTGGCGGTGGAGACGACGAACTGGTAGGCGCCCGCGAGGGTCTGGCAGCCGTCGCAGTGCTCGTTGACGGCGTGGCCGTTGTTGACCGCGGTGAGCCTGACGTTGTCCCCCGAAAGGGTGACGACCTGGAAGGACAGGGCCACCGAGCGGCAGGCGTCGTCGGCGGTGCACCCCACCGACTTGGCGTCCGCGCGGTTGCCGACGCGGGCCGCCGCGACCGAGCCGAACTGGTGGACGGTGAAGCTGTCGCGGTAGTCGATGTGGTGCCGGTGGTTCGCGGTCGTCCGGACGCCGTCCTGGGTGACGGCGACGGCCTCGGCCGCCTGGGCCGGGCCGGTGGCGGCCGCGGCGAGCCCGGCGGCCAGCAGACCGATCCGCAGAAAATGGCGCGAGAGGTAGGCGTTCATGGCGTTCTCCTTGCGACGGTGACGGGTGGATCAGTGGGTCGCGGCCGGCGTCGCCGTCGGCGAGGGCGCCGGGGTCGCCGGGGCCGCGGTGGTGGGTGCCGGGGCCGGGGTGCCAGTCGGCGCGGGGGCCGGGGCGGGCGACGCGGACGCGGCCGACGGGGACGCGGTCGCGGCCGGGGAGGGCGCCGGCTTGGGTGCCGGGGAGGGCGGCAGCGCGGGGGCAGTGGGGGCGCGGTGGTGGGCGCCAGGACGACCGGGCCCGGGACCGCGGAGGGCTTGGGGGCCGGTGCGGGCCGGCCCGCCGGGGCGGCCGGGGCCGGGGAGGCCGACGGGGGCGGCGAGGGGAGCCCCGGCGCGGCCGGCGGGGTGCGCCAGGGCAGCGGGGAGAGCACGGGGGTGGCCGCGTCCGGGCCGGCACCGCCTGGGGTGCGCCCGGGGACGGGCAGTGGCGCGGCGGCCTCGCCCGGCTCCGGCACGGGCGCCACGGTGGGCACGTTGGGCTGGAGGATCGGCGCGATCGGCGGCTTGGGCGGCAGCGGCTTGGGCGTGACGCCGCTGGTCCAGGCGAAGGCGAGGGTCGTGGCCACGGCGGCGACGCCCAGGACGAGCGCGGCGCGCAGCTTGGGGCGGTCGGAGGTGGCGCGCAGGGCGTTGCGGCCGAGCCGTCCGGAGAGCCGGACGGACAGGTACGTCATGCCGGCCAGCGGCACGATCAGCATCAGGCTGCCCAGCACACCGGCGAGCCCGGCGGCCCACTGGCCGTCGGCGAACGCCTCGTAGGTGCCGATGAGTTGCTGGGTGAGCGAACGGACGCCCGTGGCGACCAGGCGCGGGAGGTTCCACAGGGCGTAGGCGACCTCGGCGGCCAGCAGCGGGACCATGGTGAGCACCCAGGCGGTGACGACGACCCGGGTTTTCGGCTTGAGGTCCGCGACGGCGGGGTCGGTGCCGCGCCAGGGCAGCGCGCTCAGCAGGATCGGCTTGATCTTGCCGTAGAGGTCGGGCACTCCGGCGAGGTCGCCGAGGATGAAATAGCCGTCGAGCCGGACGGCCGGCATCAGCTGTTCCAGTACCTCGAAGTGACCGAGGTAGACGGCGCAGAGCAGAAAGGGCTGGCCGGTGGCGAAGTACGTCCCGGCCAGCAGCAGCATGAAGACGACGTTGAAGTAGACCCCGCCCAGGTCGGTGCGGATCCGCCCGGCCCGGCCGATGCGGTAGACGTCGGTGACGTCCGTGTACATCGAGGGCCAGATCAGGAAGAGGCCGCAGCCGATGCAGCCGGGTGTCGCGCCGTCGTATCTGCAGGCCGAGGCGTGGCCGAACTCGTGGAAGACGAGGGAGGCGACGGTCAGCCCGAAGACCGCGAGCAGCAGCAGCGGCTGGTCGAGGACGTTGAGCACGGGCGTCATCGCGCCGTGGAAGCCGAACAGCCAGGTGTCCATGGCCAGGGCCAGCACCAGCACGACCGCCACCACGGGCGGGCGGTGGAGCCAGGCCAGCGAGCGGGCGATGCCGGCGACCCGCCGCTCGTTGAAGATCACGCGGTGGCCCTTGAGGGCCAGCAGCAGGTCGGAGCGCGGGCCGTCGACCTCGTCGGTCTCCTGGCCGGGCGGCACGGTGATGCCGAGCGGCTGGAGCTTGTTCTCCACGAGATAGCCGACGTTCTCGGCGCTGACCTCGCGGCCGAACGAGGCGCTGACCTCCCGGGCGATCTCCCAGGTGTCGCGCCGCCCGTCGACGGCGGAGGCGACCAGGTGGAGCAGCCGGGAGAGCTGCACCACCTGGCCGTCGCCGCGGCGGGCGATGTATTTGGGCTCGGTGAAGCCCGAGCCCTGGTACTCGCCGTGCAGCCGCAGCCCGGCGCTGAGCCGCGGGACGACGGCTCCCGCTTCGGGCGGCGGCGGTGCGGGCCGCCCCGCGAGGGGCGGCAGCGGGGTCCCGGTGGCCTCCCCCTCCTCGTACGCCGGTGACAGGGCGTACGGAAAGCCACCGGGACCCGGCACCGGGGCTCCGTTGTCCCCTGTCCGGACCTCGGTCCCCCCGGTGTCGAAGTGGATCGTCGTGGTCGTGCCCGTGGTGCGGCGATGGCGGCTCCGGCCGGCCTCGTGGTCCCCGACCACCGTCATCTTGTCTCCCCCTGGACGAATTCCGACGGATCCACCGTTGTCCCCAACCCCCAAGCCCCCCCTGGGGATCGGCGGACCGCGCTTCCCCTGGACGCGGTCCGCCGAGCGCGTGGGCCGGACCGGCCTACTGCTTGATGGAGATGGACTGCGCCGCCTCGGACTGCGCGACCGCGAACGGCGAGCTGTCGTTCACCGCGAGCGACTCGTTGTGCGCGTGGACGTTGGCGATGTGCTTGGTGACGCTGGTGGTGCGGGAGAAGCTGAACTTCAGCTTCCCCAGGGCCTCACGGCCCGGCAGCAGCTCGGCGGACTCGGCTTCGAGCTCGTGCGCGTTCATGCTCATGGCAGTGCCTTTCTCTCTCACGACGTGTGAACGATGTGCGCTACTACTGCTGGACTACTGCTGGATGGCGATGCCCTGCGTGGCCGCCGACTGGGCGACGGCGTCCGGCGAGCAGACGTTCAGCGCCGTCGACGTGTTGTGCGCCGAGACGTTGGCGATGTGCTTGGTGACGGTCGTGGTGCGGGAGAAGCTGAACTTCAGCTTCCCCAGGGCCTCACGGCCGGGCAGCAGCTCAGCGGACTCGGCTTCGAGCTCGTGCACATCGAGCATGGTCGTCCCCCTCGGGATGGTGGTCCGTACGACGACGGACCGAGGTGTCGCGTCCGGACCCGGGCAGGACCCCCCGGCTCGCGTCCGATGCGGTCGGACAAGCTGTCCAACGAGATTGGACAGTAGTGGGGTCCGCCGACGCGGCGCAAGCGGTTCCCGGAGATCTCTCTCTGGACGTCCTCCGTAGAATCGGTTCACCCGAGCGCGCCCGAGCCAGCCGAGAGCAGGAAGCGACCTTCAGTGACCAACGCACTGAGCCAGATCATCAAAGAGCGCCTGGACCGGCAGGGGTGGTCCTACGGGGAGGTCGCCCGCCGGGGCGGCGTTCCGCGCTCGACCGTGCACCACCTGGCCACGGCCGAGCGACTGGTGCGGATGCCGCAGCCGGCCACGCTCGAAGGACTGTCGCGCGGTCTCGAGCTCCCCCTGGACACCCTGCGCCGCGCGGCGGCCGAGGCCTGCGGGATCCACCTCTACCCGACCTCCGAGCCGGCCCCGGACACCAAGGAGCGCACCGCGCCGGCGGACCCGGAGGTCGATCTGCTGATCGCGAGTGTCCAGCGGCTGTCCTCCGACGACCGCCGGCATGTGGTGGCCCTGGTCGAGTCGCTGCTCGAACGTGCGCCCAAGGATCACCCGAACGGGGGCTGAACTGCCCGTTTGGCGGCTGGAGTTCCGTACACGGACGTCGGCCGCGATGCCCCCGGTTCCCGGATCACCGGATTCCGGCGAATATTCGTATCCACCCGAGGAGCACGTCCCCACCGGGCTATCGTCACGGTCTGCCCGAAGCCAGGGGGAATGTGTGCTCGTTGTCAGTGGTGCCTCGACGTCCAACGCCGTCGTCCGGGGGCGCTGCGGGGAATCCGTGGTCCTGCTCTCCGGTGAACTGCCCGAAGTGCTCACCGAACGGAGCGTCGCCGAACTGCTCGACCTGGCGGCCGCGGTGCTGACGGGCGAGGAGATGGCCATGTTCCGCGACTGCCTGCGCGCGCTGCGCCGGGGGGAACGGCTGGGGCGCCGCCGGGTGGAGGTGGGCGGCGCGGTGCTGACGATCTACCACGAGAGCTGAGACGGCGGGAGCCGCCCTCGGCCCCGAGACCGGAGGGCGGCTCCCGCGCGGGCGGGTCAGGCGTGGGCCATCAGTGCCCGTGCCCGTGCCCACGGGCGCCGAGCGCCCCGAAGAGCCCGCCCTCATTGCCGGAACCGTTGCCCGACAGGATCGGGATGTCGTCGAGGATGTGCGACAGCGGGTCGTCCCCGTCGTTGATCGTCGAGTTCTCGGTGCACATCTGCTGCTGCTGCGACGACAGGATCGGGACGTCCTGGAGCCCGACGTTGAGCAGACCGAGGACCGACTGGGCACCCAGCTTGCCGATGGCGATGCACGGCTTGTTGAACGAGCCGTTGATCAGGCCCATCTGGGGGCTCATATAGCCGCTGGTGTAGGTGTTGCCGTACATCTGCATGGCGCCGTTGGCGTTGTAGACGTCCCTGGCGTCACCCCCGCCCTGCGCGAACGCGGGGGCCGACGACACGCCGACCGCGGAAACCGCGAGCGCGGCCGTGGCCACAACCTTCTTGAACACGTTCTTCCCTCAGCTCCGGTCGACGAACTTCCTGACTCACTGCCTAACTCGGAGCCGCCGCCGAGGTTATCTGCCTTCATTCCTTCGGCCCAGCGCGGGAAAAAGGGGAGTCCCCCCGCAGCGGGTCCCGCACACCCGCCGCAGAGGGACTCTTTCCGTTCGCCGGACGGTCCGGTCAGTGACCGTGACCGTGCTCGTGCGACTCGAACTCCTCGCCCTCGCCGCCCTCGCTGTTGCCCGAGCCGTTGCCCGACAGGATCGGGATCTCGTCGAGGATGTGCGACAGCGGGTCGTCGCCGTCGTTGATCGTCGAGTTGTCGGTGCACTGCTGCTGCTGCTGCGAGGTGAGGATCGGGATGTCCTGGACGCCGATGTTGATGAGCGCGAGGACGGACTGGATGCCCAGCTTGCCGATGGCGATGCACGGCTTGTTCAGCGTGCCCTGGATCAGGCTCATCTGCGGGCTTTCCTTGCCGCCGGTGGCCGTGTTGCCGTAACCCGTCCTGGCGCCGTTGGCGTTGAGAACATCCTGGTCGTTTCCGATGGCCATCGCCGGCGAGGCGACGGCGCCGACCGCGGAAGCCGACAGGGCGGCCGTGGCGAGAACCTTCTTGAGCACGTCTATGCCTTTCGATCGAGTAGCGCCCCCACAGAGAAAGCGTTCTGAATAACTCCGGCCCATTCCCTGGGTTGCGGGGTTTCACTCGTTCGATCCAGTGGGACGCGCTATCCCCGATCGGCGTTCACATCGGCGTTCATAGCGAAAACCAAAAGGCCCTCAACGGGTCATTCGCCGATAGGAAAAAATGCTGGTCAGGGTCACGTACCGGTATTGCCCGCCGCGTTCGCTGCGCAGTTCGCCGCGCTCGATGAGATGGGCCACGGTCCACGGGGAGAGCCCCAGCAACGAGGCCGCCGTGCGCACCGGGACACTCAGCCCCTCGAATACCGCGGGCAGGGGCTCCGCCGGGGAACGGCCGGCCGGAGCACGGTCGTCCGGCGCGGTGTCGGCGGGCGCGTCATGACGCGTACCACCGGCCGCGGCGAGACCCGTCGCGTAGTAGTCGTGTGCGTAGTAGTCGATCGCGGCAGCAACATGTCGTGCCATGTCGACGCGCACCATCCCCTCGGTCCAGTCACATTTACGTACCTGCCGCCAGGCTAGTCAGCTAGGCCGGAAGCGTAGGAGGCCCCTAGCCGGGCGTCAAGTATGGTTTCGCCTTGCCTGCCGTCCGGCTAGATTCCCTGCGTCGCACCTGTCCCGGCCGCCACAAGGGCACCGATGAGGCAGGGCACCCGTTACTTACTTGCCGACGGGCTAGTTAGGGACATAAAGAAAGCGCACCACGGACCAGCAGGAGAGTGAGCCCATGGGCAGCACACCCCAGCCACGCAAGAGCGACACCCGCGAGCGCATCCAGCGGACGGCCCTCGGCCTCTTCGTCTCGCGCGGCTACGAGAAGACCTCGCTGCGGGAGATCGCCGAGGAGCTCGGCGTCACCAAGGCCGCGCTGTACTACCACTTCAAGACCAAGGAGGACATCCTCGGCGCCCTCTCCGACCAGCTCGGCCGCCCGGTCGACGAGTTGATCGCCTGGGGCCGGGAGCAGCCCGCCACCCTGGCCACCAAGCGCGAGCTGCTGCGCCGTTACAGCGCGGCCCTGCGCGAGGCGGCGCCGATCTACCACATCCTCCAGGAGAACCAGGCGACCCTGCGGGAGCTCGCCATCGGCGAGACGCTGCGGAAGCGGGTGACGGCGGTCTCCGGGCTGCTCCACGACGGCGAGGCGCCGCTGGACACCCGGGTGCGCCTCTCCAGCGCGCTGCTGGCCGTCCACTTCGGCGCGCTCACCATGGACGCGCTACCGGGGGACCGGGAGGACAAGCGGGAGGCCGTCCTGCGGGTCGCGCTGGAGATCCTGGATTCCACCGCCCACGAGGCCCCCGCGCCGGCCGTCACCGCGGGCTGACGCCGCTCGGCGCGGTGAAAAGTCGGGCCGGCCGCTCGGGAAAAGTGGCTGGCCAATACACCCTTCAATACCGTCACGTCGGTTTGCTCTGCTGCCGACGAATACTTTCGGCCGCCACTTTCCGGCCAGCTTAAGAGAAACGGGTGCCCTGCGGCACCCTATTTACGGAATAAGACACTCCGCCCCGGTGAAAAGACCGGGGACGGCTGCTTTCGGCCCCTGGTTCAGGCGTCCCTGGTTCAGGCACCCCCGCTCGGGCCGGGAGTTCAGCCCACCCCGGCCGGCGCGGCCTCCAGAGCGGCCTCCGCCTCGGCCGCCCGCAGGCGCTGCCGCTCCGCCTCGGCCAGGGCGCGGGCACCGCGCCCCGGTGCCATGTCGAGCCGGGCCAGCACCGAGGGCACGGCCACGCTGGGCATCACGTGCTCATAGAGGATCGTGGCGCGACGTTCCAGGTCAGCACGGTTGTTGATGGCCTGGGACATGGTGTTGATGCCGGCGTAAGCGCCGACGATCAGCTCCGCCGTGTCCGCCGGGACCACATGCGGCAGCACCTCGCCGCGCTCCTTGCCCTCGGCCAGGACGCGCGTGTGGAGCTCCGTCCAACCGTGGAAGGGGCCGCTGCGGTTGAGGTTCGTCGAACCGTGTTCGAGGGTGAGCCGGACGCTGCCGCGCAACAGCGGGTCCACCAGCAGCCGATGGGCGAAGATCATCCCCATGTCGACCAGTTCCTGCATCTTGGAGGCGCGGCCCGGCTCGGCGGCCGGCATGTCCGTCATCATCTGGGCATCGATCACGGCGAGCGCCAGCTCCTCCTTGGAGGCGAAGTGGAAATACAGCGCCCCCTTGGTCACTTCGGCCCGGGCCAGGATCTCCGTAATGGTGGCGGCGTCGTAACCCCGCTCGTCGAACACCACCGCGGCCGCTTCCAGAATGGACTGGCGAGTCCTGATCGCGCGGTCCTGCTTTGCCACGGTCTGCCTCCGGATCGATGAGATAGCTCCGCCGCGTCCCGGCGGCGAGGGCGACATGTCGCCGGCCATACGTGCCGCGGTCGCCCCGGAAATCAAACCGGCGAGTACGTATCCTATCAAGAGCCGTCTGGCAACATGGCGCAATACACTCGATACCAATTCGTCCGGGGCACCGCGGCCGGTCGCCCAACTCCCGTGTCACACCATGTGGAAGCCGCCGTCCACGGGAACGGTGGCGCCGGTGACGAAGGACGAGCGGTCGCTCAGCAGCCAGGCCGCGGCCTCCGCTATCTCCTCCGGCTCCGCGGTGCGGGGCTGCGGGGACGCCGCGTGCAACGCCGCCTCGATTCCCGGGTGCCGTTCGAACCACTCCGCCACCACCTCGGTGCGCGTGGTGCCCGGGGCCACGGCGTTCACCCGGATGCCGCTCGCCGCGTATTCGGCGGCCGCCGCCCGGGTGAAACCGATGACCGCGTGCTTGGCGGCCACGTACGGAGCGGCCACGGGAGTGGCCAACAGCCCGCCCACGCTGCTGTTGTTGACGATGGAACCACCGTCGCCCGACTCCAGCATGGCGGCGATCTCGTCCCGCAGGCAGTTCCAGGTGCCCCGGGCGTTGACGTCCATGATGGCGTCGTAGAGGTCGTCGTCCATCAGGTGCAGCGGAGTGCGTCCCGCGCCCCAACCCGCGTTGTTGAAAGCGGAGTCAAGTCTTCCGTAACGCTCCACGGCGAAGGCGACCGCGCGGGCGGTGTCCTCGCGCCGGGTCACGTCGGTGACCACGTACGCCGCCTCGGCCCCCGCCTCGCGCAGCTCCGCGACCAGCTCGCGCAGCCGGTCCTCGCGCCGGGCCGCCAGCACGACGGTCGCCCCCTCGCGGGCGAAGACCCGTGCGGCCGCCGCGCCGATGCCACTGCTGGCACCGGTGATCAAGGCAATCCGGTCCCGCAGCAATCCCTGGTCACTCTTCATCAAAGGAACCCCTTCACTCACGCTCCGGCAGCGGTACCGTCGGGAGCGGCACCGTCGACCGGCTCCATGATGCCGGTCCGTTGGGCATCGCCCGGCCCGGTGGCGGCCGCCCACGACGTCCCGGCGGCGGCCTCCGCGTCGACGGTGCGCAGCAGCGACTCGTCGATGGCGGCGAGCGAGCCGGCCAGGTGCCGTACGCCCGCCGCCCGCATCAACTCGCCCTGGTAGCCGTGGGCGAAGCCGGAGGGGTGCCCGATGAACGCCACGCCGAGCTCACGTGCCGTCTCCGCGACCCGGGCCACGTCGTCGACGAACACCGCCTCGTCGAGGCCGAGCCCGAAGATCTCGGTGGTGATCTCCTTGACGCCCGGCCGGAAATCATTGGTGCAGACGTACCGGGGGCCGTCGAAGAGGTCCGCGTGCGCGCCGAGGTGGCGGTCGAAGTGAGCGGCGTCCAGGCCGCCGTAGCAGACGACGCGCAGGCCCAGGGCGCGCAGCCGGCGCAGCAGCTCCACGGCGCCGTCGAGCAGCCGGACCGGGTCGTGCTCCAGATACGCGGCGCGCTCCCGGAAGTAGACCTCCAGCACCTTCTCCGGCGCCCAGTCCACCCCGGCCGCCGCGCCGAGCGCGCGGGCCGCCACCAACTGGGGCTGGGAGAAGACGGCGTACTCCACGTCGGCGGTGTACCGGCCGCCCCGGTCGGTGACGAACCGGTGGATCACCGGGCTGAACGTGTCATTGAGAAGGACGCCGTCGATATTGACGGCGGCCAGCCGTATCCGTCGCAGGGACTCGACCACAATCGGCCTCCATTGTCGAACGAAAGAACAGACGGGGGGAACGTGCCCTCGAATTACAAAGCGACGCACCGCGATTGCCCCAGGTGAGAGAGGTAAATCACATCGGCGCTGAAAGGCCGTCACCCGCCTTGTATCTTGACCCCCCGAAGGGCGTTGACCGGGGGGCCGTCAGCCGCTCGAGGAGCCCTGACAGCACGCACCTTGACATACCCGCAGTCGATCCTGGGCGCTGCATGCCGATCCGAGGGGGAACCTTGTCCCAGACCACCTCCGCGCCGGCGTCCTTCGCCCCGGCCCTGCCACGGCTGACCACCACCGTGCCGCGCGAGTACGTCCACCGCGCGGCGGTCGCCGAGGTCCTGCTCACGGGCTGGCGCAAGGTCGAGGCGAACCGGTTCCGGGTCTGGGCCCAATGGCCGCGCGGCCACAGTTTCTTCTCCCCGCTACGGGGGGTGCAGCACGACCCCATGCTGGTCGCCGAGACCGTACGACAGATCGGTTCGCTGCTCGCCCACGCGGAATTCGACGTACCACTCGGATTCCAGTTCCTGATGTGGCACCTGGACTACTCACTGCGCCCCCGGCACACGGCGCTCGAGTCCACCCCCGCCGAACTGGTGCTGGACGTCGAATGCTCGGAAATCCGCAGGAAGGGCCGGAGTTTCGGCGGGATGCGGTACGACGTGGTCATTCGCCGGGACGGGGCGGTCGCCGCCACCGGCAGCGCCTCGTACACCTGTACCTCTCCGGAGGTCTACCGCCGGCTGCGCGGCGACCGGATCCCCGGCACACCCCCCGCGCTGGGCGCCCCGGTGCGTCCCCGGCGCGTCGGCCGGCGCTCCCCGTTCGACGTGGTGCTCGCCGAGGAGGACGCGCCCGGCGCCGCCCGCTGGCGGCTGCGCGCCGACGGCCGGCACCCCGTCCTCTTCGACCATCCCGTCGACCACGTCCCCGGGATGGTCTTACTGGAGGCCGCCCGTCAGGCCGCCGCCGTCCTCTCACCGGACCCGGTCATCCTCCCCACCGAACTCACCAGCAGCTTCCACCGCTACGCGGAGCTGGACAGCCCCATCTGGATAGAGGCCGCCCGCGAGACCGCCGCCGGGGGGCGGAACGGGCCGGCCACCACCGTCGTCCGGGGCCACCAGGACGACGAACTGCTCTTCACCTGCGCGCTGACCTCCATACGCCCGCGGAACGCCCCCGCTCCGCCCGGCGATACGGCCGTCAACCCATCCGAGTAGCCCTGCGCCGTTTTCTCCGGCGCTCCCTCAGCCGCTCCATTAAGGTCGTCCCGCCATCGGGACCGACGAGCCGAGGGGGCGTCCGCGGGATGGGCCTGAGTCTCACCAGCACCGCGTTCCTCGTTCTGCTGATCGTCGCGTCGGTGCTCGCCGTGGTCGCCACGCTGCTGCTGTGGGCGCGGGTCCCCGGGCCCGCACCGCTGCGCTGGCTGGGCCGGGTGCTGTTGATCGGCCTCTGCCAGGCGACCGCGATCTGCGTGGTCGCCGTCTCGATCAACTCCAGCTACGGCCTCTACGCCTCCTGGGACGACCTCTTCGGCCGCAAGAGCACCGGGCCCGTCTCGATGCCCGGCCCGCCCGCCCACCGCGCCCGCTTCAGCCAGGCCGACTACGGCATGCAGGAGACGTACTTCCGGGGCTCGCGCTCCCAGCTCTCCGGCCAGGTCCTGGTGTGGACGCCGCCGCAGTACGAGCAGGCGCGCTACCGCCGGACCGCCTTCCCGGTGGTCGTCCTGCTGCACGGGGTGCCCGGCTCCCCGCAGTCCTGGATGGAGCTGGGCCGGATGCCGGGCGCCTACGAGCGGCTGCTGAGGGAGGGCGCGACCCGCCCGTTCATCCTGGCCGTGCCGATCATCAACCCCGGCGGCGTGGACACCGACTGCTCCGACGTGCCCGGCCGCAAGGTGGCGACCTGGCTGTCGGAGGACGTGCCCGAGCTGCTGCGCACCCACTTCCGCACGGGCCGGGGCCCGGAGTCCTGGGGCGTGCTGGGCATCTCGACCGGCGGCTACTGCGCGGCCAAGCTGCCGCTGCAGTACCCCCGGGCGTACGCGGCGGGCGCGGCCCTGGACCCGGACCCGCTCAACGGCGACGGCGGCGCGATCCCCGACCCCGGGCTGCGGAAACGCAACAGCCCGACGTGGCTGGTGCGGCACACCGACGCCGACGTCGGGCTGTTCGTGGCGACGTCCCGGCAGGACCGGGACAGCCCGCCGCGCTATGTCGAGGAGTTCCAGCGGGAGGCGGCGGGCGGCAAGGTCCGGCTGAGGACGATGCTGCTGCCGTCCGGGGGCCACAACTACGGCACCTGGATCAACCTCTACCCGGCGGCCTTCTCCTGGATGAGCGGGCAGCTGCGGGGCGGACCCGGCTGACGCCGGGTCCTGAGGACGGCCGAAGTCGGCCGGTGTCCGCGGCACGACCCTGCTGGGCGGGCGGCTTCGCGAGCCGCGCACAGGCCGAGGCGGTTATTCCGCCGCCTCGGGCCGCTCCGAGGGCTTGTCCTCCTCGGAAGGCTTCGGGGCCTCCGAGGGCTTGACGTCCTCCGAGGGCTTGGCCTCCTGCGAGGGCTTCGGGGCCTGCGAAGGCTCCGGCGTCCCGGACGGCTTCCCGCCATCCCTCGGCTTGGGCTTGTCGGCCGTGTCCTGCGGGAACGTCAGCTGCTGGCTCATCCACTCCAGCACCGGTCCGATCTCCCGCCGCCACGTCGTGAAGTGGTGGCTGCCCTCGGGGAGGATGATCGAGGAGGCGGTCATCGGCTGCTTGACGGCCCCCAGGAACTTCTCGGTCTCCGCGTAGTTCTTCTCGCCCTTCTTGCTGCTGGTCACCAGCACGTTCACCCGGGGCACGGGCATGTTTCCCAGCCGCCAGATCAGGTCGTGCTCCTGCTGCTTGCGCTTGGCGTCCGGGCCGGAGCCGAAGAGATTGCCGGTGGTGAGGTCGTTGCCGACCTTGTAGTCGCCGGAGAGCGCGGCGGCGGCGGGGTAGACGTCGGGCTGCCGCATCGCGAGCTCCAGCGCGCAGGTGCCGCCCGAGGAGTAGCCGAGGACGCCCCAGGCGCTCGGGTCGTGGCCGACGCGGTAGGTGGTCTTGAGCGCGTCGGGCAGGTCCTTGGTGAAGAACGTCTCCGCCTGCGGGCCGTCGGGCACGTCCACGCACTCGGTGTCGCGCGGCGGGGCGATCGTCGGCCGGAGCATCACGATGACGGTCGGCTGCATCTTGTTCTCCTTCAGCAGCGACCCCGCCGTCTGCGGCACCTGGAGGTGCTGGGCCAAATTCATGATCCCGCCGGGATAACCGCTGATCACGACCATGACGGGAAAGCGGTGACGCTCGTACTGCTTCTGGAAGTACTGCGGCGGGAGATAGACGAATGCCGGATTGATGGCCCGCGAGCGCTGTCCGACGATACGGACCGACTGGACCTTCCCCTCCTTGTCGGCGGGACCGCGCGGAATTCCGCCCACCTTGTCGAGCCCCTGCGGCCCGGCGGGCTGCACGAGCCCGTCCTTCGACGCGCCGACCGTCGCGTACGGGCCGTTCCGGCCCATCTCGTTCACATTGACCGGGGCCTTGTCGACCCGCCCGAGGAGCTGATTCCAGGTCCCGTAGAAGCCGCCCCAGGAATTCACGGCCAGCGCCAGCGACGCCATGATCGTCAGCTGGGTGGTCGCGATGACCCCCAGCCGTCCCAGCACCGGCCGGACCCCGCGGCCGGCCAGCCGGGGCCAGATCCAGACGGTGAGCCCCACGCACAACACGGCGGCGAATACCACCGTGTACAAGAGTGACCTGCTGGTCAGGCCCATGCGCCTCTCAACTCCCTGCCCCCGTGGTGGGTACTCATGTTCGGTCCGGTAATACTCACGGATAAAGAGGCCGGAACAGGCGGAGAGGGTTGCCCTGACCTCATTTATTGCCCTGCTCTTGCCCTGCCCTTGTCCTGGGCTTCCCCGGGCGTTCCCGAGAACGAAAGGCCCCTTCGGGCGGTTACCCGCGCCCGGTGAAGACGGATCGACGGTCGGATGGAGACTGGCCGAACGCCTCCTTCCGCTGTTTGGTGGAATCACGGCCGAGCGACGGGGGCACCGCCCGGGGGCGGCGGAGACCGGGCCGGTGGAGGTGGGACGGCATGAACCGGAATCCGGACGCCGAGGTGCGCAACCCGTACCTCGGGGGGCTCTACGCCCCCGTGACGGACGAGACGACCGCCTACGACCTGCCCGTGACCGGCCGGCTGCCCGAGTCGCTGCGCGGCCGCTATCTGCGCAACGGCCCCAACCCCGTGCACGTCGACGATCCGGCCGGCTACCACTGGTTCGGCGGCGACGGCATGATCCACGGCGTCCGGCTGCGCGACGGCCGCGCCGAGTGGTACCGCAACCGCTGGGTGCGCTCCGACGCCGTCGCCGGGCGGCTCGGCGAGAAGCTGCTGCACGGGCGGCGCCACCGGGGCCTGGACTTCGCGCCCAACACCCACGTGCAGTCCTTCGCCGGGCACTGCCTGGCCCTGGTCGAGGGCGGGGCGCTCCCCTACGAGCTCGATCCCGAGCTCCATACGATCGGCCCGTTCGACTTCCACGGCACCCTGCCGGGCGGCTTCTCCGCCCACCCGGTGACCGACCCGCACGACGGCGAGCTGCACGCGGTGGCGTACTGCCCGGCCTGGCCGTATGTGCAGTACGTCGTCGCCGGGCGGAACGGCTGTGTGCGCCGGCACGTCGAGATCCCCGTCGCGGGCTCCCCGATGATGCACGCCTTCTCGCTCACCGAGCGGTACGTGCTGCTGTACGACCTGCCGGTGGTCTTCGGGCGGGACCCGCGCGACGGTGGCGCCCATCCGCGCTGGGTGCCGGACCGGCCGGCCCGGCTCGGGCTCCTGCCGCGCGACGGCGGGGCGGCGGAGACGCGCTGGCTGGAGACCGAGCCGTGCTTCGTCTTCCACCCCATGAACGCGTACCAGCGCGACGACGGCCGGATCACCGTCCATCTCGCCGTCTACGACCGGTACTTCGACCGTCGTCGGCCGCTGCCCGGCGACCACCTCGCCCGGCTGGAGCGCTGGACCGTCGACCCCGTCGCGGGCACCGTGCGCCGACTCCCGCTGGACGACCGGCCGGTGGAGTACCCCCGCGTCGACCCCCGGCGGCTCACCGTCCGCCACCGCTTCGGCTACGTCATGCGCGAGCGGGTGGCGGGACGGGACACCGCGCTCATCAAATACGACCTGGAGCGCGGCACGAGCGAGGAGTTCGAGGTGCCGGCGGGCGGCGACGTGGGCGAGGGCGTGTTCGTCCCGGCCGCGCCCGGGGCGGCGGAGGACGAGGGATGGGTGCTGGCGTACGCGTACGACCCGGCGCGCGGGGCAGGCGAACTGGTGGTCCTGGCGGCCCAGGACTTCGCGGCCGGTCCCGTGGCCCGGGTGCACCTCCCGGGCCGGGTGCCGTTGGGCTTCCACGGGAGCTGGATCCCGGACTGCCCATGACACGTACCACGGCGTGTCGGGTGTGAACGTACTGGACCGGACTTGACAGCTAGCCTTACGTAGTCGTCAAGCATGCGGACTTTTACGAGCAGTACGGACATATATCTCCCCTCTCCGGCATCACTCGCACCCGAGACACACGACCTGAGACACACGAAGGGCATCTCCCCATGGGCATTCGGAGTCTGCTGCGGAACGCGTTCGGCCGCGCCAAGGCCCCCGGACGCGACGAACCGAGCCTCCCCCAGCAGAACGCGGGCCCCGACCACACCGCGAACCCGGTGTCCGTCCCGGCCCAGCCGACCGCCGAGACCGCCGACCGCGCCGGCTCGACCGTTCCCGACCCCGGCCCGCTCGGGCCCATCCCCACCCCGGGCCCCGCCCGGCCCGAGCCGATCCCCGAGCCGGAGCCGTCGCCGACGCCGATGCCGAAGCCCAAGCCCGTCCCCGAGCCGGACCCGACGCCCCGGCCGGACCCCCACCCCGTGCCCGAACCGCCCCCCGGCCCGGACCCGGAGCCCGCGCCCGCGATGACGGCGGAGGCGCCGGTGCTGACGGCGGAGGCGGCCGTGCTGACGGCGGAGGCTCCCGCCATGACGGCGGAGACGGCGGCCGTGAGCCTCACGAAGGTTCAGGAGACCGCGCCCGGCCTCGTCAGCCTCTACAAGTCGGCGGGCGTCTCGCTGCGGAAGCAGGGCCTGGCGGGCCAACGGGCGGCGGTCTACCTCGTCCTGGACCGCTCCGGCTCCATGCGCCGCTACTACAAGGACGGCACCGTCCAGCACCTCGCCGAGCAGGCGCTGGGCCTGGCGGCCCACCTCGACGACGACGGCGTCGTCCCCGTCGTCTTCTTCTCCACGGACGTCGACGGCACGGCCGAGCTCGACCTCGGCAACTACCGGGGCCGCATCCAGGAACTCCACGACTCCTACGGCCACATGGGCCGCACCAACTACCACTGGGCCATCGAGGCCGTCATCAGTCACTACAAGGCGTCCGGCGCCACCGACCCCGCGTTCGTCATCTTCCAGACCGACGGCGCGCCCTACAGCAAGCCCGCCGCGGAGCGGGCGCTGTGCGAGGCGGCCGGGCTGCCGATCTTCTGGCAGTTCGTGGGCTTCGGCGACCCCGAGGGCAAGGGCTTCGAGTTCCTGCGCCGCCTCGACGACCTGCCCGTGCCGGAGCGCCGGGTGGTCGACAACGCCGGCTTCTTCCACGCCGGCCTCGAACCGCGGCTGCTGAAGGACGAGGAGCTCTACACGGAGCTCATGGTCGAGTTCCCCGAATGGCTGGCGGAAGCACGCGCCGCCGGGATCGTCCGCTAGCGCGTCCGCCCGCGCCGGTCGCCCGGCCCGCCGGCCGCCCGGCCGGCAGGTCGACGACCACCCGGAGGCCGCCCCCCGCGTTGGGGGCGGCCTTCGCCGTACCGCCGTGCGCCCGGGCCACCGACCGCACGATGGACAGCCCGAGGCCCGACCCGCCGCCCAGCCGCTCCCGGCCCCGGCCCCGGCGGAACGGCTCGAAGAGCTCGGGTACCTCCTTGGCGGGCACTGGCGGCCCGGTGTTGACGACGGTCAGCCGGCCCGGGGCGACGGTGACGTCCACGCTGCCGCCGGGGTGGTTGTAGCCGACGGCGTTGCGCAGCAGGTTGCCGGCGAGCCGGCCGAGCAGCACCCGGTTGCCGGAGAGGGGCACGGGCCCGTCGGCGTGGAGGGCGACCCGGACGCCCGCGCGCGCCGACTCCCCGGCGACGGCGGCGGCTTCCTCGCGGACGACCTCGGCGAGGTCGAGCGGCTCGCGGCTCTCCAGGCCGCGCTCGCTGCGGGCGAGGAGGAGCAGCCCGTCGATGAGGCGTTCCGACTGGCGGTTGGCCTCCAGGAGCGTCGCCCTGGTGCGGGCGAGGTCCTCCGGGGACGGTTCGCCGTCCAGTCCGACCTGGACGGCGGCCCGCTGGGTGGCCAGTGGGGTGCGCAGTTCGTGCGAGGCGTTGGCGATGAACCGCCGCTGGCTGTCGAGCGCCCCCTGGACGGGCCGCAGGAACAGCCCGGCCGTCCACCAGCCGACGCCGAGGGCGAGCAGCGCGGTCAGCAGGAGGGCGACGACCGACCAGAGGACGAGTTCGTGGGAGGCGGCCTCGCTGACGTCGCCCGACAGCCGGTAGATCGTGGCGGTGCCCACCGTCTCCCGAGACTGCCCGTGGACCGGCCAGGGCCCGGTCTCGGCGGGCACCGCCAGCCGGGCGATGCGGCCGGCCCGCTCCCGCGTACCGGCCCGGGACAGGACGTTCACCGTGACCAGCAGGCCGGTGCCGAGCACGGCGAACACCGCCCCGAACGCGACGGCGATGCGGGCGCGGGCCGTGAGGACGGGCCGCCTCACAGGGCGTACCCGACGCCCTGCACGGTGCGGATGAGCGGTGGGTCCCCGAGCTTGCCGCGCAGCTTGCTCATGGCGACCCGGACGGCTCCGGTGAAGGGGTCGGCGTGCGCGTCCCAGGCCCGCTCCAGGAGTTCCTCGGCGCTGACGACGGCCCCGTCGGCCTCCAGCAGGATCTGCAGGAGCGCGAACTCCTTGGGCGACAGTTCGAGCTCCCGCCCCTCCCGGCTGGCGGTGCGCCGCACGGTGTCCATGCTCAGCCCGGCCTTCCGCAGCAGCGGGGGCGCGGGACGGGCGCTGCGGCGGCGCAGCGCCCGTACGCGGGAGACCAGCTCGGGAAACTCGAACGGCTTGGGGAGATAGTCGTCGGCCCCCAGGTCCAGCCCGGCGACCCGGTCCTCCATGGAGCCGGCGGCGGTGAGCATCAGGATGCGGGTGCGGGAGCCGGCGGCGACGAGGTGCCGGGTGACGTCGTCGCCGTGCACCCGGGGGAGGTCCCGGTCGAGGACGACGACGTCGTAGTCGTACAGGCCGAGGTAGGCCAGCGCGGCGTCGCCGCTGTAGACGGTGTCCACGGCGAACCCGGCTCTCCGCAGCCCGGTGGCCACGAGTTCGGCCAGTACCTCTTCGTCCTCGGCGACGAGCACTCGCATGACGGTGGCCCCTCGTTCCTCTCGTCCGGTACGCCCCCTTCCTTCCAGGATGCGGGTCTACCGGACGGGGTGTTTCGGAAACCTCTCCGTCGCCGGGTCCGGCGGTCAGTTGCCGAACGGCGGGAGGCCGTAGCCCGGCTTCATCGTCTTCTCGGAGACGAGGGCCTGGAGTTCGCCCTTCTTGGTGTAGAGGCCGGCCGTGGCCTTCGCCGGGGTGTCACCGGGGATGGTGCGGGCCGCCCACTCGACGAAGCTCGTGTGCTTGGCGCCGTCGCACTCCAGCGCGCTCCTGGCCTTGGTGGCCTTCAGCGTGGTCGGTCCGGAGACGAGCTCGACCGCCACGTGGTCCGTGGCGTCCGTGCAGACGTAGTCGAAGGAGACGTCGACGGAGGCCACGATGCCCTTGCCCAGGAATATCTTGTTCACGGCGACGGACGGGCCGGCGGTCGCGTCGGCCGCCTTCGCCGGGGCTGTCGCGGCGCAGGCCGACGGGGCGGCGATGCCGAAGGCGACGGCGGCCAGGACCGGGACGACGGCGGCCCGGAGGATGGTGCGCTTCACTTCTGTACTCCTCAACACACGGGTACCTGGGGGGAGGCGCGCGAAACCCCCGCGTCGTCACGCCCCCCGATATGACCGTTTCAGTGTACCTGTCAGGAGTCGTTCGACCACTCATCGTCACCGTCCGTGCGGGCGCGGGGAACCGCCCCCGCGACACCGGCGGTTGACGCCGTCGCCCTCTTGATCCGCGCGTCACTCTCCGCAACCATTCAATAACCGATCAGGGGACGTGCGAGTGGGCATGGATAAGGGCGTGAACGATGAAATTCCCTGTGGCACCTACGCCGTCGACATCCGGACCGGACGGCTCGGCGAAGTGATGGACCACCACGCCGGTCACGTACAGCTACGCCCGCCGCGCGGTGGTCTGGAGTGGAACTGTCCACCCGAGCACGCGCGGCCGGCGACGGAGAGCGAGGCCGGTCTGCCCGGGGGCGGCGGCGAGGGACATGGAGAGGAGGGGCGGTCGTGACGGCGCGGACGGTGTTCCTCTTCGGCACCTGGACGCTCGCGCCGGACCAGGAGCCGGACGCCGAGCCGATCTCGTACGCGATGCAGTGCGCGGTGTGCGGGTCGAGCTCGGACACGAGCGAGGACGCGGCGGTGGGGCAGCGGTGGACGTTCCAGCACGTGGGACGGCACCCCTCGCACCACACCTTCCGGGAGACGATCACCAGACCGTGGCGCACATGGATGCAGTCGTGAGGCAGCCGTGAGGCGGTCGTGAGCAGGAGGAACGTGGCCTTCCGACGGCTTCCCGACATTGACAGAGCCGTCATAAAAGCAGCGCGGCCCCCCTCCGGCGCTCGGATACGCTAAAGGTGCATCCAAGCCTCAGCCACACAGCGACCAGGGAGCAGCCGCAATGGCTCGACACCTCATCACCAGCGCCCTTCCGTACATCAACGGGATCAAGCACCTGGGCAACATGGTGGGGTCCATGCTCCCGGCCGACGTGTACGCGCGCTTCCTGCGGCAGACCGGCCGCGAGGCCCTCTACATCTGCGCCACCGACGAGCACGGCACGCCCGCCGAGCTGGCGGCCAAGGAGGCGGGGCTGCCCGTCGACACCTTCTGCGCCCAGCAGCACGACGCGCAGAAGGCGATCTACGACGGCTTCGGGCTGTCCTTCGACTACTTCGGCCGCAGCTCCTCGCCGGAGAACCGGGAGATCACCCAGCACTTCGCGCGTCAGCTGCAGAAGAACGGGTTCATCGAGGAGCGGTCGATCCGCCAGGTCTACTCCCTGGCCGACGGCCGCTTCCTCCCCGACCGCTACATCGTCGGCACCTGCCCGCACTGCGGCTACGACAAGGCGCGCGGCGACCAGTGCGAGAACTGCACCCGCGTCCTCGACCCCACCGACCTGATCGACGCCCGCTCGGCCATCAGCGGCAGCAGCGACCTGGAGGTGCGCGAGACCAAGCACCTCTTCCTCCTGCAGTCGAAGCTCCAGGGCGAGGTCGAGGCCTGGATCGACGAGCACGGCAAGGACTGGCCGGTGCTGGCGTCCTCCATCGCCCGCAAGTGGCTGACCGAGGGCCTCAACGACCGCGCCATCACCCGGGACCTGGAGTGGGGCGTGCCCGTCCCGGCGGACACGTGGCCGGAGCTGGCCGCCGAGGGCAAGGTCTTCTACGTCTGGTTCGACGCGCCCGTCGAGTACATCGGCGCCACCAAGGAGTGGGCCGCCCTGGACCCGGAGAGCCGCGACTGGAAGTCCTGGTGGTACGAGGCCGAGGACGTCCGCTACACGCAGTTCATGGCCAAGGACAACGTCCCGTTCCACACGGTGATGTTCCCGGCCACCGAGCTCGGCACCCGCGAGCCCTGGAAGACGGTCGACTACGTCAAGGCCTTCAACTGGCTGACGTACTACGGCGGCAAGTTCTCCACCTCCCAGAAGCGCGGCATCTTCACCGACGCCGCCCTCGAGGTGCTCCCCGCCGACTACTGGCGCTACTTCCTCATCGCGAACGCCCCGGAGTCCGACGACTCGTCCTTCACCTGGGAGCACTTCGCCGCGACGGTCAACAAGGACCTCGCCGACACCCTGGGCAACTTCGTCAACCGCGTCCTGTCCTTCTCCCGCAAGCGGTTCGGCGACGAGGTCCCGGCCGGTCTGGAGGAGGGCGAGGCCGAGGCCCAGCTGGGCCACCAGATCGCCGAGCTGCTCGCGGAGTACGAGCGGCACATGGAGGAGCTCCAGTTCCGCAAGGCCGCGCAGGCGCTGCGCGCCCTGTGGAGCGCGGGCAACTCCTACCTGGAGACCAAGGCCCCCTGGCTGGAGATCAAGACCAACCCCGAGGGCGCCGCGCTGACGCTGCGTACGGCGATGAACCTCATCCACCTGTACGCGATCGTCTCCGAGCCCTTCATCCCGGCCTCGGCCGCCGCGATGCGCTCGGCCTTCCAGCTGGAGGGTGACGACGCCGCCTGGGTGACGCAGGACGAGGCCCGCTCGCTGACCTTCGTCCCGGCGGGCACGCCGTTCACCGTGCCGCCGGTGCTCTTCGCGAAGATCACCGAGGACGACCTGGCCGCGTACCGCGAGCGCTTCGGCGGCGGCGAGGAGACCGCCGTCTGAGCCTGACGGGCACCGATCGCCGAAGGCCCGGGACCGCTGTCGCGGCCCCGGGTCTTCGCGCGTCGTGCGGACGTTGATCGTTCGGCAATCGTTCGTTCAGCCCGGCGCGGGAGGCTTCACCATGTGTTCGAGAAGTCCATCACCGTAAACGTTCATTCCGCCGACGAGGTCGGCCGGCACCGGGTCGTCCGGCAGCTCCGGTCGCTGCCCGGTGTCGACGTCGTCAGCGAGACGCCGGCGGTCGACATCCTGCTGATGGGGCGGCACGACGCCGACGCCCCGGGAAGACTGCGCAGACTGGCCCGGGCCGGCCGCGCCCCCCTGGTGGTCATCGCCGACGAGCTCGGCGAGACGGAGCTGATGGCCGTGTCGGAGTACGGCGTGCGGTCCGTCCTGTGGGGCGAGCGGCTCACTCCGGGGCGGCTGTCGCGGGCGGTCCACCAGGCGGCGGGCTGCTGCCCGAGAGAGCCGATGTCCGCCGCCCTGGTCTGACCTCGCCATCAAACGAAACGCCGCGGGGCGGGCTCGATTCCGAGCCCGCCCCGCGGCGTTCGCATGGCGGAAGGGGGTTACTTCACCTGGGTCTGCGGCTTGCGGATCGACAGGTGGAGCTCCTTCAGGCGGGACTCGTCGACCTCGCTCGGAGCGCCCATCAGGAGGTCCTGGGCGTTGCCGTTGAGCGGGAAGGCGATGGTCTCGCGGATGTTCGGCTCGTCGGCCAGCAGCATCACGATGCGGTCGATGCCCGGGGCGATGCCACCGTGCGGCGGGGCGCCGAACTTGAAGGCGCGCAGCATGCCGCCGAACTCCTTCTCGACCTCGTCCTTGCTGTAACCGGCGATCTCGAACGCCTTGTACATGACCTCGGGCTCGTGGTTACGGATGGCGCCGGAGGACAGCTCGGTGCCGTTGCAGACGATGTCGTACTGCCAGGCGAGGATGTCCAGCGGGTCCATCGTCTCCAGGGCCTCGAGGCCGCCCTGGGGCATGGAGAACGGGTTGTGGGAGAACTCGATCTTGCCGGTCTCCTCGTCCTTCTCGAACATCGGGAAGTCGACGATCCAGCAGAACCGGAAGACGTTCTCCTCGAACTGGCCGGCGCGCTTGGCGGCCTCGACGCGCACGGCGCCCATGATCTTGGAGACCTCGTCGAACTCGCCGGCGCCGAAGAAGACGGCGTGGCCCGGGGTGAGGCCGAGGCGCTCGACGAGGGCCTTGACGTTCTCCGCCGTGAGGAACTTGGCGATCGGGCCGGTGAGGACGTCGCCCTCGCCGACGCGGACCCACGCCAGGCCCTTCGCGCCCTGCTCGACCGCGTAGTCGCCGAGGCCGTCGAAGAACTTGCGCGGCTGGTCGCCGGTGTCCGGCACAGCCAGGGCGCGGACGTGCTTGCCCGCGAACGCCTTGAACTCCGAGCCCTCGAAGACGTCGGTGACGTCGACGAGCTCCAGCTTGGCGCGCAGGTCCGGCTTGTCGGAGCCGTACTTCAGCATCGCCGTGCGGAACGGGATGCGCGGGAAGGGGGAGGTGACGTGGCGGCCGTTGCCGAACTCCTCGAAGAGGTCGGTCATGACCTTCTCGATCACCTGGAAGACGTCCTCCTGCTCGACGAAGGACATCTCCATGTCGAGCTGGTAGAACTCGCCCGGCGAGCGGTCGGCGCGGGCGTCCTCGTCACGGAAGCAGGGCGCGATCTGGAAGTAGCGGTCGAAGCCCGCGATCATCAGCAGCTGCTTGAACTGCTGGGGGGCCTGCGGCAGCGCGTAGAACCGGCCGGCGTGGAGACGGGACGGCACCAGGAAGTCGCGCGCGCCCTCGGGGGAGGTGGCGGACAGGATCGGGGTGGCCATCTCGTTGAAGCCGAGGTTGGTCATCTTCTCGCGGATGGAGGAGATGACGGCGGAGCGCAGCATGATGTTGCTGTGCATCCGCTCGCGGCGCAGGTCGAGGAAGCGGTACTCCAGACGGCGCTCCTCGTTCACCCCGTCCTCGGTGTTGATCGTGAAGGGGATCTGCTCCGCGGCGCCCAGCACCTCGACCGCGGTGACCTCGATCTCGACCTCGCCGGTGGGCAGCTCGGGGTTGACGTTGTCCGCGCCACGGCTGGCGACCTTGCCGTCCACCCGGACGACGGTCTCCTTGGTGAGGTGGCTCAGGGCCTCGTTCGCCGGCGTGCCGGGGCGGGCCACCAGCTGGGTGATGCCGTGGTGGTCGCGCAGATCGATGAAGAGGATGCCGCCCAGGTCGCGCCGATTGTGCAGCCAGCCACTCAGACGGACGTCGGTGTCGACGTCAGCCGCACGGAGCTCGCCGCAGTTGTGGGACCGGTACCGATGCATCGTTCATCCAAGTCGTGGTCGAGGGCGTTGGTCTAAGGTGCGCCGCACAGTGCATACAGCACCAAGCAAGGGTACTGCTCCCGTCCGGCGTCGGTGGTCTCCCCTGTGCATACCTGCATAAGGTGGGGCAATGCGCACCGAGGACGTTCTGGCCACCGTGGCGACCGGTCTGTGGTGCTGGGACAACGCCGCCGGAGCCGTCACCCTCGACGCCGAGGCCAGGCGGCTGCTGGCGCTGCCCGAGCACGCCCCGCTGACCGAGGGCGTCATCCGCGCCCGGTTCCACGCGGTCGACTGGCTGGAGTTCCGGAGCCTCCTCGCCCTCTCCGGCGCCGAGGGGACCCTCGGCGAGCTGCGGATGCGCGTGGTGGACGAGCGGGGCGGGACGCTGCGGACCGTACGGCTGCGCGCCAAGCCGGTCGAGGGCGGCACCGACCGTCTGATGGTCGGCACGATCGAGGAGATCGCCGAGGCCATGGAGGGCACCTCCACCGCCCGGATGCCCATCGTCGCCGACTGGCACCGCAACCGCGAGGCGTTCCTGCTGGACGCGGGCCGGGCCCTGGCCGAGGCCCACTCGACGTCCGAGGTGCTGCGGGTGGCGGCCGGGCTGTCGATGCCGGGGTTCGAGCCGTCGGGGCTGGCGGTCTTCGTCGGCGAGGGAAGCCGGGTGCGGGTGATCGGCCACCACGGCTACGCGCCGGGCGAGGCGGAACCGTTCCTCGAACAGCCGCTGGACGCGGCCTACCCCGCCGCCGAGGTCATCCGCACCGGCCGCGCCGTCTATCTGCCCGCCCCCGAGGACTACCGGCGGCGCTTCCCCGACGCCTACCGCAAGGTGGCCCACTTCGGCCGCACGTCCTGGGCCTTCCTCCCGCTGATCAACGCGGGCCGCACCATCGGCGCCTGGATGGCGGGCTTCAGCGTGCCCGTCGCCTTCACCCCCGACGAGCGCTCGGTGCTCACCACCGTCGCCCGGATGCTCGCCCAGGCGCTGGGCCGGGCCAGTGTCACCGAGTCCGAGCGCGAGCTCAGCGTGGGCCTCCAGCGCTCGATGCTGCCCACCGTCCAGCCCGGCATCCCCGGCATGACGGTGGCCGCCCGCTATGTGCCCACCGGCGGCGGGCTGGAGGTCGGCGGCGACTGGTACGACATGATCCCGCTGCCCAACGGCAAGATCGCCCTGGTCATCGGCGACGTCCAGGGCCACGACGTACGGGCCGCCGGGCTCATGGGCCAGCTGCGGATCGCGCTGCGCGCGTACGCCTCCGAGGGCCACCACCCCGACGCGGTGCTCTCCCGCGCCTCCCGCTTCCTGGCCGGCATCAACGACTCCGGCGACGCGGGCGACGAGCAGCGCTTCGCCACCTGCCTCTACATCGAGGTCTGCCCCTCCAGCGGACTGCTGGTGATCGCCCGCGCCGGCCACCCCGACCCGGCGATCCGGCTCAGCGACGGCACCCTGCTGGTACGGCCCACGGCGGGCGGGCTGCCGCTGGGGATCATCCCCGACACGGACTACCCCACCACCCGGATCGTCCTGGAGCCCGGCGAGACGATGCTCGTCTTCACCGACGGGCTCGTCGAGACCGGCGGCCACGACCTGGAGTCGGGCATGGCACGGCTGCGGCAGACCGTCGAGGGCCACGCCCTGGACGTGGACGGCGATCTGGAGAAGCTCGCCGACGCCCTCGTCCAGGCCGTCCACGGGCCGCCCTCGCACTACACGACCGGGCCGCTCATCGACCGCCGCGAGGACGACATCGCCCTGCTGCTGCTCCGCCGCACGGTCCCGGCCGGCGCGCCGGAGGGCGCGGAGCCGGGGGCACTGCCGCATCCGCCGCGCCGCACGGTCATGGCCATCGCCCAGGCCGAGCCGGAGCGGATCGCGCAGGCCCGGCAGCAGATCCGCGAGCTCATGCACGACTGGCCGGACCCGGACCAGACGGACTCGGCGGTGCTGATGGTCTCCGAGATGGTGACGAACGTCCTCGTCCACACGGACGGCGACGCGTTGCTCATCGCCGAGATATCGGGCGAGCGCGGCACCCGCTGCGTCCGCGTCGACGTCGCGGACGCGAGCGACGAGCTGCCCCACCGCCGGCACCCCGGGGAGATGGCCTCCTCGGGCCGCGGCCTGGTGCTGATGGAGCTGCTGGCGGGGGCCTGGGGCGTCGACCCCCGGGGCGAGGGCAAGAACATCTGGTTCGAGCTGTACGAGGCCGCCGCCGGGGTGGAGGCGCAGTTCGAGGGCGTGACGTAGGGACCGTCCGGCGCGCTGTCGGAACGTCGTCGTCAGAACGTCGTCGTCCAGCCCGCGCCCCGGACCTGGTCGCGGGTGTAGGCGACGCCGTGCACCTTGAGCCCCGCCGGATCGATCAGGGTGACCGCTCCCCCCTCCGGACCGAGCCGGAATCCGTTACCTCCCGCGACGGTGACGGTCGTCCCGGAGGCGAGGGAACGGGCGGGGAGCGGTCGGCGGTGTCCGCTCGCGTCGGCGAGCCGCCAGCCGCCCATGTCGACGGGGTCGGGAGAGGCGTTGAGCAGCGTGACGGACTCGGCGCCCCGCCCCGGTCCGGCCGAGGCGACGCGGGCGGCCACGATGCGCACGGGGGCCTCGTGCTCCCCGGCCGGGAACGGCCGTGCGGCCGGTACGGGGATGGTGTGCCCGGTGGTGTCGTCGGTGTGCCACGCCTGCGACTGGAAGGCCAGGAAGACGCCCACCCAGCGGTCCTCGGCGGTCATGTGGAACAGCAGCCCGCCGTCCTGCCACACGCCGTCGTCCGGGACGAACGGATCGACGTTGCCCTGGTTCATATGGATGTCGTGGACGCCGATGACGGCGGGCCCGCTCCGCGCGGCCCGGAACCGGAAGACCCTGGCGAGGAGGGAGTGGTGGGGCCCGAAGCCCTGGCCGAAGGCGTAGACGGCCACGGCGGGATCGGCGATGGCGCGTTCCGCGTAGTGGTCCAGGAAGTCGGAGAGGTCGTTGTCCACGCCGGGGCGGTCCGGCGGCAGCGGGCGCATCCGGGTGGGGTCGAACAGATTGCCGCGGATGAAGTCGAGGGCGCCCGAGCCCGCCTGCGAGGCGAGCGGGGTCCAGCCGCTGCCCGCCGGGGGCAGGAGCCGCGTCACGGGGTGACGGAAGTCGTCATCCGCGAGGAACAGCAGCTCGGACGGGGCCACTTTGGACAGGACGTTCACGGGCACCTGATAGGAGGCGCCGGCGTTGTCCTTGAGGAAGAGCTGGTAGTGCGGCGTCTGGGTGCCGCCCTCCCGACGTCGGTCGGTGGCACGGGCCGCCAGTACGCCATAGGGGCTGATCGGCATGGCCGGGCCTCCGTTCTGGAGGATTCGCCCGTTCTGGGGGATTCACCCGGTTCCACTCTGCGCCCGCCGGAACCCCGGCACCACTCGATCAGTGCCGGGGCCCCGGGCGCGGGCGTGCTCAGGCCGCCGGGACGGTCCCGAGCCGGCCGGCCCGGAAGTCCTCGAAGGCCTGGGCGAGCTCGGCGCGGGTGTTCATCACGAACGGGCCGTAGTGCGCCATCGGCTCCCGGATCGGCCGGCCGCCGAGCAGGACGACGTCCAGGTCCGGGGTGTGGGAGTCCTGCTTCTCGTCCGCGCGGACGGTCAGCGAGGAACCCGCGCCGAACACGGCCGTCTGCCCCGTGTGGACCGGGCGACGTTCCGCGCCGACCGAGCCACGCCCGGAGAGGACGTACGCCAGGCCGTTGAAGTCCTCCCGCCACGGCAGCGTGATCTCCGCGCCCGGCGCCAGCGTCGCGTGCACCATCGTGATCGGCGAGTGGGTGACGCCGGGGCCCTGGTGCCCGTCCAGCTCACCGGCGATGACCCGCAGCAGCGCGCCGCCGTCGGGGGAGGTGAGCAGCTGGACGGAGCCGCCGCGGATGTCCTGGTAGCGCGGGGCCATCATCTTGTCCTTGGCCGGGAGGTTCACCCACAGCTGCAGGCCGTGGAAGAGACCGCCCGACACCACCAGGTGCTCCGGCGGCGCCTCGATGTGCAGCAGGCCCGAGCCGGCGGTCATCCACTGGGTGTCGCCGTTGGTGATGGTGCCGCCACCGCCGTGGGAGTCCTGGTGGTCGAAGATCCCGTCGATGATGTACGTGACGGTCTCGAAGCCGCGGTGAGGATGCCACGGGGTGCCCTTCGGCTCGCCCGGGGCGTATTCCACCTCGCCCATCTGGTCCATCATGATGAACGGGTCCAGGTAGCGGTAGTCGATCCCCGCGAAGGCTCGGCGGACGGGGAAACCCTCCCCCTCGAAGCCGCCGGGGGCGGTGCCGACGTACAGCACCGGGCGCCGGGTCGCGTCCGCGGCGGGCGCGGCGACGCGGGGCAGGGTCAGCGGGTTCTCTACGGTCACGGCGGGCATGGCGGCCTCCTCGGCTGGGGTGCGGTTCCAAGTTAGTTGAATGGTGAACCACATTCAAGGCGCGTACATTCCCGGAGGGTCCGTTCCCGGAAGAGGGACACTTGATCAATGCGCCCGACTCACGTCGCTCTCGTCTCCGTCACAGTGCTGGCCCTCGTCGCCCTGGGCATCCTCGTGGCGAGCCGCGGCCCGGCCGCGGGCGCGCCCCTGGCCGCCGGTGACGCGACCGGGCACTACAGACAGCAGAAGGCGGCGGCCGACGCGGCGGCGGATGCGCTGAAGGGCGTCCTGAAGAACCCCCGGCAGGCCGCTCCCGCGCCGCTGAACGCCCCGCAGCAGGCCGGCCCCGCCGACGCCGCGCCGGCGTCCGCCGCGCAGCCGCCCTCGGCGGCGGAGGCGGCGCCCTCCCCCGCCGTGGGGCCGCTGTTCTACACCGCCGAGGGCGTCCCGGCGCACGGCTGCACCGCGAGCGTGGTGCACAGCCCGGCGGGAGATCTCGTCGTCACCGCCGCGCACTGCGTGTACATGGACGGCTTCCGCACCGACCTCGCCTTCGCCCCGGGCTACCAGGACGAGACGGCTCCGTACGGCGTGTGGGTGCCGACCTCCATCGACATCGACCCGGAGTGGGCGGCCGACCGGGACCCCGACCACGACGTGGCGTTCCTGCGCGTCCGCCCCGCGAAGGGCGGCCCGCCCGTCGAGCGGGTGACGGGGGCGGAGCGGTTGCGCTTCGACCCGCCGCGCGAGCGGCCCACCCAGGTGCTCGGCTACCCGAACGACGAGGAGCGACCCGTGTCCTGCCGCAACACCACGGCGGGCGAGGGCGACACCCAGCTCCGCTTCGACTGCGAGGGGCTGCCCAACGGCACGAGCGGCAGCCCGTTCCTGACGGACGTGGACCGGGGGACGGGCCTGGGGACGCTCGTCGGCGTCCTCGGCGGCAAGGACGAGGGCGGCGACGAGGAGACGTCCTACGCGTCGTACTTCGGACCCGCCGTCAAGCGGCTGTACGAGCGCGCGACGCGGAGCTCTTAGCCGCGCCGGGGAGCATCGGCCAGACGCGCCGGGGAGCCTCAGCCGTACATCCGCCGCATCGCGAAGTCCACCATCTGCTCGACCGACTTCGCGTCGAAGACCATGCGGTGGTCGCCCTCCATGTCGAGGACGAAGCCGTAGCCGGTCGGCAGCAGGTCCAGGACCTCCGCGCCGGTGATGACGAAGTACTTCGACTCCTTGCCCGCGTACCGCCGCAGCTCCTTCAGCGAGGTGAACATCGGGATCACCGGCTGCTGGGTGTTGTGGAGCGCGAGGAAACCGGGGTTCTCACCGCGCGGGCAGTAGACCTTGGAGTTCGAGAAGACCGTCTGGAAGTCCTCTGCGGACATCTGGCCCGTGGTGAAGGCCCGGACCGCGTCGGCGAGCGACGGGGGCGACGGCTCGGGGTACAGCGGCTGCTCGCCGTAGCCGCCGGGCTGCTGCGGGGGCGCGTAGCCCTGCTGTGCCGCGTTCTGGTCGTAGCCGTACATGGCTCCAAAGCCTAGAGGGTCGTACGGGTCACAGTTGGCCGATCAGGTCTTGCTTCTTATTACCGGTGGGTAGCATCATGCTGCTTACTGACCGGTACGCACAGAGGATCGCCCTCCCGTCACCTACGGAGCCGTCTGTCATGGGCCACTACAAGTCGAATCTTCGCGACATCGAGTTCAACCTCTTCGAGGTCCTCGGCCGCGACAAGGCGTACGGCTCCGGCCCGTTCGCGGAGATGGACGTCGAGACCGCGAAGAGCGTCCTCTCGGAGATCACTCGCCTCTCGGAGAACGAGCTGGCCGAGTCCTTCGCGGACACCGACCGCAACCCGCCGGTCTTCGACCCGGAGACCAACACGGCTCCGATCCCGGCCTCGTTCAAGAAGAGCTACAAGGCCTTCATGGACGCCGAGTGGTGGCGTCTGGGCATCCCGGAGGAGATCGGCGGCACCACCGCGCCGCGCTCCCTGATCTGGGCGTACGCGGAGGCGATCCTCGGCTCCAACCCCGCCATCTGGATGTACTCCTCGGGCCCCGCGTTCGCGGGCATCCTCTTCGACGAGGGCACCGAGCAGCAGAAGCACATCGCGAAGCTCGCGGTGGAGAAGCAGTGGGGCTCCACCATGGTCCTCACCGAGCCCGACGCGGGCTCGGACGTGGGCGCCGGCCGCACCAAGGCCGTCCAGCAGGAGGACGGCTCCTGGCACATCGAGGGCGTCAAGCGCTTCATCACCTCGGGTGAGCACGACATGGCGGAGAACATCCTCCACTACGTCCTCGCCCGCCCCGAGGGCGCCGGCCCCGGCACCAAGGGCCTCTCCCTCTTCCTCGTGCCGAAGTACGAGTTCGACTTCGAGACCGGCGAGCTGGGCGAGCGCAACGGCGTCTACGCCACCAACGTCGAGCACAAGATGGGCCTCAAGGCCTCCAACACGTGCGAGATGACCTTCGGCGACAAGCACCCCGCCAAGGGCTGGCTCATCGGTGACAAGCACGACGGCATCCGCCAGATGTTCATGATCATCGAGTTCGCCCGGATGATGGTCGGCACGAAGGCCATCGCCACCCTCTCCACCGGCTACCTCAACGCGCTGGAGTACGCCAAGGAGCGCGTGCAGGGCCCGGACCTGGCGAACTTCATGGACAAGTCCGCGCCCAAGGTCACCATCACCCACCACCCCGACGTCCGCCGCTCGCTGATGACGCAGAAGGCGTACGCGGAGGGCATGCGCGCCCTCGTCCTCTACACCGCGACCGTCCAGGACGAGATCGCCGTCAAGGAGGCCGCGGGCGAGGACGCCAAGGCGCTGCACGGCCTCAACGACCTGCTGCTGCCCATCGTCAAGGGGTACGGCTCGGAGAAGTCCTACGAGCTGCTGTCCCACCAGTCGCTCCAGACCTTCGGCGGCTCCGGGTACCTCCAGGAGTACCCGATCGAGCAGTACATCCGGGACGCCAAGATCGACACCCTCTACGAGGGCACCACCGCCATCCAGGGCCAGGACTTCTTCTTCCGGAAGATCGTCCGCGACCAGGGCCAGGCGCTCACCACCCTCTCCGAGGAGATCAAGAAGTTCCTCGCCGAGGCCGCCGGCGGCGAGGAGCTCGCCGAGGCCCGCGAGAAGCTCGCGACGGCCGCGGTGGACCTGGAGGGCATCGTCGGCGCCATGCTGACCGACCTCGCCGCCACCGAGAAGGACGTCAAGTCCATCTACAAGGTGGGCCTGAACACCACCCGCCTGCTGATGGCCTCCGGTGACGTCGTCGTCGCCTACCTGCTCCTCAAGGGCGCGGCCGTGGCGGCCGAGAAGCTGCCGACCGCCTCCGCCAAGGACAAGGCCTTCTACACGGGCAAGATCGCGGCGGCGAAGTTCTTCGCCCACACGGTCCTGCCGGCCCTCGCCGTCGAGCGCGCGCTCGCCGAGTCCGTCGACCAGTCCCTGATGGAGCTGGACGAGGCCGCCTTCTAAGGAAGCCTTTCCCTTGAGCACCCGAGGGCAGGAGCCGGACGCGCAAAGCCCCGTCCGGCTCTTGCCCTGATCCTTATTCTGAGGCCATGAGCTCTGCGCACCGCTTCGACCGCGGCCACACCGACGACCTGATGTCCTTCCTCGCGGCCAGCCCCTCGCCGTACCACGTGGTGGCCAACACCGCGGAGCGGCTGGAGAAGGCCGGTTTCCGCGAGGTCATGGAGACCGACGCCTGGGACGGCCGCACCGGCGGGATGTACGTGCGCCGGGGCGGCGCCGTCATCGCCTGGTACGTGCCCGACGGGGCCACCCCGGCCACCCCGTTCCGCGTCGTCGGCGCGCACACCGACTCCCCCAACCTGCGGATCAAGCCCCTGCCCGACACGTCCTCGCACGGCTGGCGGCAGGTCGCCGTCGAGCTCTACGGCGGCACGCTGCTCAACACCTGGCTCGACCGCGACCTCGGCCTCTCCGGCCGGATCACCCTGAGCGACGGCAGCCACCGGCTCGTCAACGTCGACCGCCCGCTCATGCGCGTCCCGCAGCTCGCCATCCACCTCGACCGGGGGGTCAACCAGGACGGCCTCAAGCTCGACAAGCAGCGCCACATGACGCCCATCTGGGGCGTCGGCGAGGTGGGCCAGGGCGATCTGATCCGCTTCGTCGCCGAGGAGACCGGCGTCGCGGCCGATGAGATCCGCGGCTGGGACCTGATGCTGCACAGCGTCGAGGCGCCCGCCTACCTCGGCCGCGACCGCGAGCTGCTGGCCGGCCCGCGCATGGACAACCTGCTCTCCGTGCACGCCGGAATCGCCGCCCTCGTCGCCGCCTCCTCCTCCGCGAGCCTGCCGTACATCCCCGTGCTGGCCGCCTTCGACCACGAGGAGAACGGCAGCCAGTCCGACACCGGCGCCGAGGGCCCGCTGCTCGGCAACGTCCTGGAGCGCTCGGTCCTCTCCCGCGGCGGTACGTTCGAGGACCGGGCCCGCGCCTTCGCCGGCACGATCTGCCTGTCCTCCGACACCGGCCACGCCGTGCACCCCAACTACGCCGAGCGCCACGAGCCGGGCCACCACCCGATGCCCAACGGCGGCCCCATCCTCAAGGTCAACGTCAACCAGCGCTACGCCACCGACGGCGCCGGACGGGCCGTCTTCGCCGGCGCCTGCGAGCGGGCCGGGGTGCCGTGGCAGCACTTCGTCTCCAACAACTCCGTGGCGTGCGGCACCACCATCGGCCCGATCACCGCGGCGCGGCACGGCATCGCCACGGTCGACATCGGTGTGGCGATTCTCTCGATGCACTCCGCGCGCGAGCTCTGCGGCGCCGAGGACCCCCATCTTCTCGCCGCCGCACTGACCGCTTTCCTTGAGGGATGATCGCCGACTGATCGTTCTTGACTGATCGTTCTCGATGGTCGCTACCCGGGGCTGATATACAGCCCTCACACGTCATACGTCCGTCCCACCCCCCGGGGGAAGCACCATGACCACCCGCACCCTGCGGTTCGCCGTCACCGTCTCCGCGCTCACCGCCACGGCCGCCCTCGCGCTCACCGCCTGTGGCGGCTCGGACGGCGAGGAGACCAAGGCGGCCAAGGACGGGCAGGTCGCGGCCGACGCCGCCACCGGCGGGGAGGACCAGGGCGGGGAGACCACCTCGGACGACGAGAACGGCCAGGAGCAGGAGAAGGGCGACGCCTGCGGCCCCGGCACCGTGAAGATCGAGACCCGGGCCGTGAAGTCGCCCGTCAATCACGTCCTGCTGGTGGCGACGAACACCTCCAAGTCTCCCTGCACCGCCTACGGCTTCCCGTTCCTGCGCTTCGACCAGGACCAGGCCACGGCGATCGCGGTCGAGGAGAGCAAGCCGAAGGGCAAGGTCACGATCGCCCCGGGCAAGTCGGCCTACGCGGGGGTGCTGGCCTCCGCCGCGGACGGCTCGGGCGGCACCGGCCGGGACGCCAAGCAGCTGTCGGTCACCTTCCAGACCCCGGGCGGCGACCCCCTCGCCGGCGACCCGTCCTCGGCACCCGCGCCGGGTGGCTCGCTGCACGTGGACGACTCGGCGCGCACGACGTACTGGCTCGACGCGGAGGACGCCGCCCTGAAGTGGTGATCCCAGGGGCCCTGGCTGACGGCCGGGGCCCCGGGATGACGGCGGGGACGGATACCGGGCTCCCGGTGGCCTCCGGGTTCCGTCCGGGCTCCGTCCGGGCTCCTCCCCCTACCCGTCCAGCCCCGCCAGCACCAGCGGCAGCCGGTCCGCGCCGCCGGGGGCCACCCGCACGGGGACGCCCCAGTCCTGCTGGTGGACGTGGCACGCCGGGTACTCGTTCTCGGGGTCGTCGTCGCAGGACGCCGCCATGGCCGAGACGTGCAGGACGCCTTCTATCACCCCGTCCGCGAGCCGCAGCTCACGGCTGAGGTCCGTGCCCTTCCCGGCGCCCTCCGCGAGGAGCTCCGGCGGGGTGGAGCTGACCAGCAGCCGCGTCGACGGCCCGTAGCGGGTGTCGAGCTTCTGCCCGGCGGGCGCCTGGAAGACCACGTCCAGCCGGAGCGCGCCCGGGGCGATCTCCGTGGCCTCGCGCCGGGTGCGGTGGGCGACGGACTCCACCCGCACCGCCTCCTCCGGCAGCCGCAGCCGCGTCAGCCGGTGCCGGGCTGACTCGACCACGACGATGTCCTCACCGACGAGGACGGCGTCCGAGGGCTCCCGCAGATCCGTCGCCAGCGTCGACACCTCGCCCGTCGCCGGGTCGTAGCGGCGCAGCGCGTGGTTGTAGGTGTCGGAGACGGCCACCGAGCCGTCGGGCAGGGCGGTGACGCCGAGGGGGTGCTGGAGGAGGGCCTGGGCGGCGTCGCCGTCGCGGTGGCCGAAGTCGAAGAGGCCGGCACCCACGGCGGTGCGCACCGTGCCCTCGCGGTCGACCCAGCGCAGCGCGGACGTCTCGGAGTCGGCGAGCCAGAGCCGCTCGCCGTCGGCGGAGGCCGCGAGCCCCGAGGGCTGGGCGAACCACGCCTCGGCGGCGGGGCCGTCCACCAGGCCCTCGTTGGTCGTCCCGGCGGCGACACGGACGGTGCCGGCCTCCGGGTCGTACGTCCACAGCTGGTGGACGCCCGCCATGGCGATCCAGACGCGGCCGTCGAACCAGGCGACGTCCCAGGGGGAGGAGAGGTCGACCTCGCGGGCCGGGCCGTCCGTCGGCGAGCCCTGCCACCACTGCTTCCCGGTGCCGGCGACGGTCGTCACGGCGCCGGTGGCGGGGTCGTAGGCGCGCAGCGCGTGGTTGACGGTGTCGGCGACGATCACCGTGCCGTCGGGCAGCAGGGCGAGGCCCTGGGGCTCGCTGAAGGCGGCGGTGGCGGCCGGGCCGTCGACGAGGCCGCGCTCGCCGGTGCCGACGCGGCGGACGACGGTCTCGCCGTCGGCGGCGAACTCGACGAGCTGGTGCCGGGTGGAGTCGGAGACGAGGAAGCCGCCGTCGGGCAGCAGCAGGGCCTTGCCGGGGAAGCGCAGGTCGCCGGCGACCGGCTCGGGGGCGACGTAGGGGCCGTCGCCGCGCCGCAGGGTGCCCTTGGCGTCGTGGGCCTCCTCCAGCTCCTCGACCAGCGTGGCGAGGGCGTGGGCGTGGCCCTCGCCGGCGTGCTGGGCGACGACGTAGCCCTCGGGGTCGATGACGACGAGCGTGGGCCAGGCCCGGACCGCGTACTGCTTCCAGGTGGCGAGCTCGGGGTCGTCGAGGACGGGGTGGTGGACCCCGTAGCGCTCCACGGCGTCGACGACGGCCTGGTGGTCGGCCTCGTGGACGAACTTCGGCGAGTGGACACCGATGATCACCACGGTGTCGCGGTGCTTCTCCTCGAGCTCGCGGAGCTCGTCCAGGACGTGCAGGCAGTTCACACAGCAGAACGTCCAGAAATCCAGTATCACGATGCGACCCCGCAGATCGGCGAGGGTCAGGGCGGTGCCGCCGGTGTTCAGCCAGCCGCCTTTTCCGGTCAGTTCAGGGGCGCGGACGCGAGCGTGAGAAGCAGCCATGCGTCCATCCAACAACATCGGACCCGGCGGTCTTCCACAGGCGACCCGGCGAAGTATGAATATCCGATGAAACGCCGCATCCGGGGGACCCCGGGAATCGTCTGAACCGCGGGAATCGTGTGAACCTCGGAAATCGTGTGAGCCTCGGGAATCCCCGGGAATCCCGGGGAATCCCGGGGAATCCCGGGCTATCGCCCGAGCACGCGGTCCTTCAGCGCCGGAAATTCCTCGCGGACCATGTCGACCCGCGCCGGATCCAGGTCGACGGTCAGCACCTCCTCGTCCGGGCCCGCCTCCGCCAGGACCTCGCCCCACGGGCCGACGACGATGCTGTGGCCGGCCTGCTCGACGCCCGCGTGGGTGCCCGCCGTGCCGCAGGCGAGGACATAGGACTGGTTCTCCACGGCCCGTGCGCGGGCGAGCAGGGTCCAGTGCTCCCGGCGGCGCTCCGGCCAGCCCGCCGGGACGACGAAGAGCCGCGAGCCCGCGTCGACCAGGGCCCGGAACAGCTCGGGGAAGCGCAGGTCGTAGCAGGTCGCCAGGCCCAGCGTGGCCTTCGGGTGGGGCACGGTGACGGGGTCGGTACCCGCGCTCATCAGGACCGCCTCGCCCTTGTCGAAGCCGAAGCGGTGGATCTTCCGGTACGTGCGGACGAGCGCGCCGTCGGGCGAGAAGACGAGCGAGGTGTTGAACAGGGCCCCGTCGGCGGCCCGTTCGACGATCGAGCCCGCGTGCAGCCAGACGCCCGCGTCCCGGGCGGCCGCCGCCATGACCTCGGCCGTGGGGCCGTCGAGGGGCTCGGCCTCGGTGGTGAAGGACTCGAAGGCGAAGGCGCCGACGGGCCAGAGCTCCGGGAGCACCACGAGATCGCTGTCGCCCAGCGACCGGACGAGACCGGCGGCGCGCTCGCGGCGCGCGGCGACCGGTTCGAACGGATCGACATCGAACTGGACCAGGGAAGCGCGCACAGTACCACCACTCTCCGCATGCGTCACACGAAACCTCTGCCGTGGCGACCGTCCGCAGCGTAACTTAACGAGTGAGAACCCCGACAGCCTCGCTCGCCCAGCGGCCCGCCGCTAGCCCGCCGCGGCCCGCCGTCGCCCGTCACCCGCCACGTCACCGCAGCCGCCGCCCAGCACCGCCGAGGGATCCGCCCGTGACAGTCCACCCCAGCCTTCAGCCCGCGATCGACGCCTGGACCCAATCCATCGAATCCGTGCACGAGTTGGTCAACCCCCTGGCCGAGAGTGACTGGAACCGGGCCACCGAGTGTCCCGGCTGGTCCGTCCGGGACGTGGTCTCGCACATCATCGGCGTGGAGTGCGAAATGCTGGGCGAGCCACGGCCGATCCACACCCTCCCGCGCGATCTCCGGCACGTCACCGATGAGTTCTCGCGCTACATCGAGGTCCAGGTGGATGTGCGGCGCTGCCACACGGCGCCGGAGATGACCTCGGAGCTGGATTACACGATCATCCGGCGGTCCCGGCAGTTGCGCAACGAGCACCGCTCCCCCCAGGCGGCCGTCCGCTGGCCGCTGGGCGGTGGCAGCGAGCGAACGCTCGAACGGACGCTGGCCATGCGGGCCTTCGACGTCTGGGCCCACGAACAGGATCTCCGGCGCGCCCTGGGCGTCCCCGGCAACCTCGACTCGCCCGCCGCCGTCATCGCCCGGGACATGCTGCTGGCGGCGCTGCCCCAGGTGGTGGCCCAGGACGCGGGGGCGCGGCCGGGTACGACGGTGGCCTTCGACGTGCACGGTCCGCTGGAGTTCCTGCGCACCGTGCGGGTCGGCCCGCAGGGCAGGGGAACGATCGACGGCAGCGTCTCCCTGGGGCCTACGGCGACGCTGATCCTGGACTGGGAGACGTATGTGCGCCTCGCGTGCGGGCGCGTCCGGGCGGAGACGGTTGCCGACCGGATCAAGACCGAGGGCGATCAGGAACTGGCGTGGTCGGTCCTCCGGGAGTTCGCGGTCACCCCCTGAGACCGTAAGGCCGCTCAGGCGCGCAGCCCACCGCCCTCGTTGTCCCGCACCGGTACGTGCACGGTCGTCACGCGCGACGCCACGATCCGTTCCCGCTCGCGCCGCAGCGCCGGGCCGCGCAGCAGCAGGATCCGCGACAGCCCCAGCGCCTGGAGGACGAAGACGGCGCAGAAGGCGATCCGGTAGCTGCCGCCGGTGGCGTCCAGCAGGACGCCCACGACCAGCAGGGTCGTGATGGTGGCGAGGAAGCCGCCCATGTTGACGATGCCGGAGGCGGTGCCCTGGCGGTCGGGCGGGTTCGCGGGACGGCCGAAATCGAAGCCGATCATGGAGGCCGGGCCGCAGGCGCCGAGCACCACGCACAGGGTGACCAGCAGCCACAGCGGCGCGTGCGCCCCGGGCCAGGAGAGGACCGCCGCCCACAGCAGGGCCGTCGCCGCCAGCGTGCCGAGCGCGAGGGGCAGCCGGGCCTCGTGGTGGCGGGCGACGACCTGCCCATAGACCAGGCCGACGCCCATGTTGGACAGGACCACGAGCGTCAGCAGGGTGCCCGCCGTGTCCCTGTCCAGCCCCTGGGCCTCCACCAGGAACGGCATGCCCCACAGCAGCAGGAAGACCATCGCGGGGAACTGGGTGGTGAAGTGCGTCCACAGGCCCAGCCGGGTGCCGGGCTCCCGCCACGCCCCCACGAGCTGCCTCCGCACCGCACCCTTGCCGGGGCGGGGGCCGGGGGCGGGCTCGTACCCCTCGGGATGATCCTTCAGGAAGAGCAGGAGCAGGGCCAGGGCGACGAGACCGGCGGCCGCGCTGCCCGCGAAGGCCGGGGTCCAGCCGATGTCGTGGAGCAGCCGGGACAGGACCAGGGTCGAGACGAGGTTGCCGCCCATCCCGATGAGCGCCGCGACCTGCGCGATCATCGGGCCCCTGCGGGCGGGGAACCAGCGGGCGCCCAGCCGCAGCACGCTGATGAAGGTCATGGCGTCGCCGCAGCCCAGCAGGGCCCTGCAGGCGAGCGCCGCGCCGTAGGAATGGGCGAACGCGAAACCGAGCTGGCCGGTGGTGAACAGCACCGCGCCCAGCGCGAGCACCCTCCTGGTGCCCATCCGGTCGACCATCAGGCCGACGGGTATCTGCATGCCCGCGTAGACGAGCAGTTGGAGTATGGAGAACGTCGACAGCGCCGAGGCGCCGACGTGGAAGCGGTCGGCGGCGTCGATGCCGGCGACCCCCAGGCTGGTGCGGAAGATGATCGCGACGAAGTAGACGGTGACGCCGACGCCCCAGACGACCATGGCCCGGCGGCCACCGGGTGGATCGCCGGGCAGTCCCGGTGCGGCGCCCCCGCCGGCGCTCACCGGGTCTCCCCTCGGGCGAGGTTGCGCACCCAGCTGACGTGCCGGTGGACGATGTCCGTCGCCGCCTCGGCGTCTCCGGTGCGCAGGGCGGTGAGGATCTCGGTGTGCTCGGCGATGTTCTTGGCGATCCGGTCGGGGTGGGCGTGCATCACGGCCACGCCCATCCGCAGCTGCCGGTCGCGCAGCTGCTCGTAGAGGTCCGAGAGGATGCGGTTGCCGGCGCTGCGCACGATCTCCGCGTGGAAGGCGCGGTCGCTGCGGGAGACGGCGTTCAGATCGCCCGCCGCGGCCTGTTCCCGCATGTCGTCCACCAGTTCCTCCAGCCGGGCGATCAGCGCCGGCGGGGCCGGTACGGCCTTGCCCGCCGCGTACTTCTCGACCAGCAGCCGGGTCTCCACCACATCCGCGATCTCCTGTGCGGACACGGCCAGCACGAGCGCCCCCTTCTTCGGGTAGAGCTTGAGCAGCCCCTCCCCCTCCAGCCGCAGCAGCGCCTCGCGCACCGGGGTCCGGGAGACCCCGACGGCCTGCGCCAGATCGCCTTCGGTGAGGAGCGTGCCGCCTTCGTAACGCCGTTGCAGTACGGCGTCCTTCACATGCGCGTAGACACGGTCGGCGGCGGCGGGACGTCTGCTCTGGACGGTGGGGGCGCTCGGCATGCGCACAGCATAGATACAACACAGATGCGTGATGAGACCCTGTCCGCGATACGGACGATCGTCCGTCTAGGAGCCGGCCCCGGCGCACCGGCGAAACGTCACCTCGGGACGCCCGCCCAACCGTCCGCCGGAGTGATGAAGACGAAGCGCAGATCCGTGCGCTGTATGGGCAGCAGCACATGGCTGGTCACGCGGACCTCGGCGTGCCCGTGGTACGGCAGGCGCAGCCGGAAGTCATGGCCGTCGCGGTGCTCGACCACGTCGTGCTCCTCGGCCCAGATACGGCGGCAGTCGGCGTCGGAGTCGAGGATCTCCTGGACGAGGGCGCGCAGTTCGGCGTTGCCGGGGTTGCTGTTGGCGGCGACGCGGAGCATGGCGAGGTAGACGCGGGCGCAGGCGTCCTCCCAGTCGAGCATCTGCTCGCGGGCCTCGGGCTCGAGGAGCGCCCAGCGCATCAGATTGGGGCGGGGGCGCAGGACCCAGGGGAACCACTCGCCCATGAGGGCGTTGGCGGCGACGACGTTCCAGGCGCCGTCGGAGAGGTAGGCGGGGTAGGTGACCTGCTGGTGGAGGAGGGTCTGGACGCCTCGGGGGAGATCCGTGCGGTCGCGCCCGGCCTCGGGCGGGCGGCGGCCGGAGACGGCCAGGAAGAGGGTGAGCGTCTCCGCCTCGCTGAGCCGGAGGGCTTCGGCGACCCTCAGCAGAAACCTTTCGGAGAAGTCCTGCCGACGGCCGGCCTCCAGCGCGCGGTACCAGCCCTCGCTGACGCCGGTCATCCGCGCGACATGCGCCTGCGAAAGCCGACGCCCCGGTCTGGGAAATATCCCGCGCAGCTCGCGGACCGTCCGCGCGTCGACGCGGCCCCGCCAGGCCCGGAGCAGACGGCTGATGGATTCACCGTCGTCCGCGCGGTCCACCGCGGCCTTCAAAGCGGCCTCCCAATCCGACAGTGCAAGTGTCGGTCAATCTTAAGTAAATTGCCCAGCACGGGCCATTCCACCCTCTGCCAGGGTGATGCCCCGAGGCCGCTCCGCACACGGACAGAGGGCCCGGACGCCATGCTCTCTCCTCACTGGAGGGGGGTGAGGAGAGAGCGTCCGGGCCCTCTGTCCTGTACGTGACCTGTCGGCTCGTCCGCCCGTTTTCCGGACCGCCGAGCCGGTTTTAAATGGTCTATGAACGCATCTCCGGAAGCCCCTGAGCTTCCGGAGACGGTCCGGTCACGCCCAGGTGATCAGGCGCTTGGGGTCCTCCAGGACGGCGGCGATGTCCGCGAGGAAGCGGGAGCCGAGCTCGCCGTCGATCAGGCGGTGGTCGAAGGAGAGCGCCAGCGTGGTGACATGACGCGGCTTGACCTTGCCCTTGTGGACCCACGGCTGGAGCTTGACCGCGCCGAAGGCCAGGATCGCGGACTCGCCCGGGTTGAGAATGGGCGTACCGGTGTCGACGCCGAAGACGCCGACGTTGGTGATGGTGATGGTGCCGCCGGACATGTCCGCCGGGGACGTCTTCCCCTCGCGCGCGGTGGCCACGAGGTCGGACAGCGAACGCGAGAGCTCCGGGAGCGCCTTTTCCTGCGCGTCCTTGATGTTCGGCACGATCAGCCCGCGCGGCGTCGCCGCCGCGATGCCCAGGTTGACGTAGTGCTTGAGGACGATCTCCTGGTTCTCCTCGTCCCAGGCCGCGTTGACGCCCGGGTTGCGCTTGACCGCCACGAGCAGGGCCTTGGCGACGAGCAGCAGCGGGTTGACGCGCAGACCGGCCATGTCGGGGTCGGCCTTGAGCTTCTGGACGAGCTTCATCGTGCGGGTGACGTCGACGGTGACGAACTCCGTGACGTGCGGCGCGGTGAAGGCGCTGGCGACCATCGCCTGGGCGGTGACCTTGCGGACGCCCTTGACGGGGATCCGGGTCTCCCGCGCGCCGCTCGCGACGGGCGCGGCGACGGCGGCGGGGGCCACGGCCTCCGCGGCCGGCTCGGCGACGGCCTGGCTCCCGGCGGTCAGCGCGGCGTGGACGTCCTCCCGGGTGACGACCCCGCCGGGACCGGTCGGCACGACCGCGGTCAGGTCGACGCCGAGGTCCTTGGCGAGCTTGCGCACCGGAGGTTTGGCCAGCGGACGAGCACCAACGGGCGACGCGGGCGCGGCGGCCACCGGAGCAGCCGCCGGAGCGGGCTCCGGCGCGGCCGGGGCGACGGGCGCGGCGGGGGCGGCCGCGTGTCCGTTGAGCTCGGCCTGGATCGCGGCGGCGACGGTCGTGCCCGTCGCGGCGGCGGGCGCCTTGCGCGGCCGGCGCTTGGTCGAGGACGGGGCGGCGCCGTAGCCGACCAGCACGGCCTGACGGCCCTGCTGCTCCGGCTCGGGCTCCTCGGTGGCGGCCGGGGCCGCCGCCGGGGCCTCCTCCGCGGGCCCCGCGCCGGGCTGGGTGTCCACCGAGATGATCACCTGGCCGACGTCCACCGTCGTGCCCTCGCCGAAGCGCAGCTCGTGCACCACGCCGTCGAACGGGATCGGCAGCTCCACGGCCGCCTTGGCGGTCTCGACCTCGCAGACCACCTGCCCGTCGGCGACCGTGTCGCCGACGTTCACGTACCACTTGAGGATCTCGGCCTCGGTCAGTCCCTCGCCGACGTCCGGCATCTTGAACTCACGGAAGCGCTGGGTGTTAGCGGTCATCGTCACGACTCTTCCTCGTCCCTAGTACGCCAGCGCGCGGTCGACGGAGTCGAGCACACGGTCCAGGCCCGGCAGGTACTCGTCCTCCAGCCGGGACGGCGGGTAGGGGGCGTGGTAGCCGCCGACCCGCAGGACGGGGGCCTCCAGGTGGTAGAAGCAGCGCTCGGTGATCCGGGCGGCGATCTCGGCGCCCGAGCCGAAGAAGACGGGCGCCTCGTGGACGACGACCAGCCGGCGGGTCTTCTCCACCGAACGCTGGATCGCGTCGAAGTCGATGGGCGAGATCGACCGGAGGTCCACGACCTCCAGCGACTTGCCCTCCTCAGCGGCCGCCGCGGCGGCCTCCAGACACGTCTTGACCATCGGGCCGTAGGCCACCAGCGTCAGGTCCGTGCCCTCGCGCACCGTGCGCGCGGCGTGCAGCGGACCGGGGATCGCGGCCGTGTCGACCTCGGCACGGTCGTGGTAGCGCCGCTTGGGCTCGAAGTAGATGACCGGGTCGTCGCTCTGGATGGCCTGCTGCATCATCCAGTAGGCGTCGGCGGAGTTCGACGGCGACACGATCTTCAGACCGGCCACGTGCGCGAACAGCGACTCCGGCGACTCGCTGTGGTGCTCCACCGCGCCGATCGCGCCGCCGTAGGGGATGCGGATGACGACGGGCAGCTTGATCTTGCCGAGCGCGCGGGCGTGCATCTTCGCCAGCTGCGTGACGATCTGGTCGTACGCGGGGAAGACGAAACCGTCGAACTGGATCTCCACCACCGGCCGGTAGCCGCGCAGCGCCATGCCGATCGCGGTGCCGACGATGCCGGACTCCGCCAGCGGCGTGTCGATGACGCGGTCCTCGCCGAAGTCCTTCTGGAGGCCGTCGGTGACCCGGAAGACGCCGCCGAGCTTGCCGACGTCCTCACCCATGATCAGGACCTTGGGGTCGGTCTCCAGGGCGGTCCGCAGGGAGGCGTTGATCGCCTTGGCGATCGTGAGCTTCTCGACGCTCATGGCTAGTTGGTCTCCTCTGCGAACGAAGCCTGGTACGCGGCGAACTGGGCGCGCTCCTCGTCGACCAGCGCGTGGCCGTCGGCGTAGGTGTGCTCGAACATCGCCATGTGGTCGGGGTCGGGCATGGCGCGCACGGTGTCGCGGACCCGCTTGGCGAGCGCGTCGCTCTCGGTCTCCAGGCCGGCGAAGAACTCCTCGTCGGCCAGGCCCTCGCGCTCCAGGTGGGCGCGCAGGCGCAGGATCGGGTCCTTCGCCTCCCACAGCTCCCGCTCCTCGTCGCGGCGGTAGCGGGTGGGGTCGTCGGAGGTGGTGTGGGCGCCCATGCGGTAGGTGAACGCCTCGATCAGCATCGGGCCCTCGCCGGTGCGGGCGCGGTCCAGGGCGGCCTTGGTGACGGCCAGGACGGCCAGCACGTCGTTGCCGTCGACCCGGACGCCGGGGAAGCCGTAGCCCTGCGCACGCTGGAAGAGCGGGACGCGGGTCTGCTTCTCGGTGGGCTCGGAGATGGCCCACTGGTTGTTCTGGCAGAAGAAGACCACCGGCGCGTTGTAGACGGCGGCGAAGGTGAAGGCCTCGGCCACGTCGCCCTGGCTGGAGGCGCCGTCGCCGAAGTAGGCGATCACGGCGGAGTCCGCGCCGTCCTTGGCGACGCCCATCGCGTAGCCGGTGGCGTGGAGCGCCTGGGAGCCGATGACGATCGTGTAGAGGTGGAAGTTGTTCTCGTTGGGGTCCCAGCCGCCGTGGTTCACGCCGCGGAACATGCCCAGCAGGTTCGTGGGGTCGACCCCGCGGCACCAGGCGACGCCGTGCTCGCGGTAGGTCGGGAAGACGTAGTCGTCGTCGCGGGTGGCCCGGCCGGAGCCGATCTGCGCGGCCTCCTGGCCCAGCAGCGAGGCCCACAGGCCCAGTTCGCCCTGCCGCTGCAGGGTCGTCGCCTCGCCGTCGAAGCGACGGGTCAGCACCATGTCGCGGTACAGGCCCCGCAGTTCCTCGGGCGACAGGTCGATGGAGTAGTCCGGGTGCTCGACCCGCTCGCCTTCCGGCGTCAGCAGCTGTACGAGCTCGGGCTCGCCGGTGGCCTTCTTGGCCACGGCGCGCTTGCCGCCGCTGCGTCGCGACTTGCGCGCGGCAGTGCTGTCCACGGTCACGTGTGCTCCTCCGTCTGTCCGGCCCCCGGGGTCGCCGGCGGCCAGAGGGGGTCTCCCCGCCGTGAGGCGGGAAGAGGCTCGCTCGATCCCCGACGGCACACGGGGTGGGTGTGCCGAGGCCGGAACCGGGCGTGACAGGTTGCCCCGGCGAATGGCCTGCAATAAGCACGTTACCCAGTGCGAGGCATTCCTGCGAAACCCCGCCTGACCTGCGATTTTGCTTGGAAATCCAAGTAAATCGAGAAAGCCGGGCCAATGGAAGTGCCAATCCACTGGTCAGCGCCTTGCGAACCGCCGTCGGAACGGGGGCACGTTATCCCGCCGGACAAGGGCGGGGGAAGACTTGACGTGCGAGACTGGCACCGTGCGCGAACAAGGAAAAATCACGGTATTTCTGCTTGACGACCATGAAGTCGTACGTCGCGGCGTCCACGAGATGCTCGCCGGGGAGCCGGACATCGAGGTCGTGGGCGAGGCCGGAACCGCCGCGGACGCGCTGACGCGCATTCCCGCCACCAGACCGGACGTCGCCGTACTGGACGTTCGCCTTCCGGATGGCAGCGGAGTAGAAGTATGCCGTGAGATCCGTTCGCAGGACGAAAACATCAAATGCCTGATGCTCACCTCGTACGCGGACGACGAGGCACTCTTCGACGCCATCATGGCGGGCGCGGCGGGCTATGTCCTCAAGGCGATCCGCGGCAATGAGCTCCTCTCGGCCGTGCGCGACGTGGCGGCCGGCAAATCCCTGCTCGATCCCGTGGCCACCGCGCGCGTCCTGGAGCGGCTGCGCGACGGCAGGAGCTCCCGGGGCGACGACCGGCTCGCCTCCCTCACCGACCAGGAGCGCCGCATCCTCGACCTGATCGGCGAGGGCCTGACCAACCGCGCCATCGGTGAACGGCTGCACCTGGCCGAGAAGACCATCAAGAACTACGTCTCCAGCCTGCTCTCCAAGCTGGGCATGGAGCGCCGCTCCCAGGCCGCCGCCTATGTGGCCCGGCTCCAGGCGGAGAAGCGCTGACGAACGGCCCGGCCGGCCGCGATCGAAGGGACCTAGGTCCCGGACATCCGGGGCGGGTGGCCCCTACGAGACGCGAGTGACGGCAGGGCAGAGTGGTGCCCATGCCAACCGCGCCCCACGACGGATACCGAGCGGACGAGTACCGCGCGCTCGAACTGCTCTCCCGCACGCCCTACGGCAGGGTCTCGGTGAGCATGCGCGCCCTGCCCTTCGTCACCGTCGCCCGCCACGTCGTCGTCGACGGCAAGGTCCTCATGCGGCTGCACGGCGGCTTCGGCTACGCCCAGGCCTGCGACGGCAGTGTCGTGGCGTACGGCGCCGACAACCTCGCCGACCGCGAGGAGGGCGACGAATCCGTCTGGACCGTCCAGTTCGTCGGCACCGCACGGATCTTCGTACCCGGCCCGGAGGAGCTCCTGCTGTTCGGCCGCGCCCCCCACTCCGCCGACGACGCGCCCTTCGTTCCCGAATACCTGTGCATAGAACCTCAGTTCATCACGCTGCACCACCTCGAGGGCGTACCCGCGCGACGGCCCGCGCACTCAGCGTGAACTAACATTTGGGGCGTGCCGCGCTCACTTGTCACCTATGCCGATGCCCCAGCCGACACCGGACCCGACACCGGCACCCTGCGCGCCCTGCTGCGCCGCTACGACAGGGCCGGCGAGCCCGTCGCCTGCGACACGCTGACCGAGGGCCTGCTCAACCGCGGCTACCGGCTCACCACCACGCGCGGCCGCTTCTTCCTCAAGCACCACCTGGACGGCGACCGGGACGCCATCGCCCGCCAGCACGAGGCCACCCGCCGGCTGGGCGCGCTCGGCCTGCCCGTCGCCCCGCCCGTGGCGGCCGCCGCCGGCGAGACCGTCGTGGTCGTCGGCGGCCGCTGTTACGCGCTGCACCCGTGGATCGAGGGCCGGCACCGGGACGGGGGCGAGCTCACGGCCGCCCAGTCGCGCCGTCTGGGCGCGCTGCTGGGCCGGGTGCACAAAACCTTGGAGCAGGTCATGGAAGGCCCTGAGAGGGCCTTCCAGGGCGCCGGGGCGGCCCCGGACGCGGCGGCCGACCCCGAGGACACCTTCGCGCTGATCGAGGAGCTCCTGGGCCTGATCCGCCGGGGCGAGGGCAGCCGCCCCCGCGACTCCTTCGACGAACTGGCCGAGCACCGCCTCGTCGAGCGCCGCGCGCTGCTGGAGCTCCACGCCCACCGGCGCCCGCCCGCCGCCGCCACTCCCGCCCGCGGCTGGGTGCACGGCGACTTCCACCCGCTCAACCTGCTCTACCGGGGCGCCGAGCCCGCCGCGATCGTCGACTGGGACCGGCTGGGCGTCCAGCCGCGCGCCGAGGAGGCCGTACGGGCGGCGGTGATCTTCTTCCTGCGCCCGGACGGCACGCTGGACCTGGCGAAGATACGCCCCTACGCACGCGCCTACCGCCGGGTCACCGGCGCGGACGCGGCGGAGCTCGGCGCCGCCGTCCACCGGGTGTGGTGGGAGCGGCTGAACGACTTCTGGATGCTGCGCTGGCGCTACCAGTTGCGCGACCACCGCGCCGACCCCGGCTTCCCGTCCTCGGCGGCGCTGGCCGTGTGGTGGACGAGCGCGTACGAGTCGGTGCGCGCCGCCTTCACGGACTGAGGCGCTTCCCGGATCGAGCGTTTTCACGAACCGGGCGTTTGCACGAACCGAGCGCACGAACGGCGCGAGGCCGGACCCCGCGATGGGGTCCGGCCTCGTTCGCGTCGGCTCAGCCGCCGACGGGGCCCTGGTTGGCACCGCCCTGGGTCGTGGTGCCCGGGGTGCCCTTGTCCGGCGGGTCCGCAGTGTGGGTCGGCGGCTTCCCGTCGTCCGGGGTCTTGGACGGGTTGGTCGACGGGTCCGTGCCGCCCGACGGGTTGGACGTCGGGTTGCCGGACGGCGTCTTGGTGGGGTGCTTGGTCGAGTCGTCCGCGGGCTCGCGCGAGCGGTCCCAGGTGTTGTCGTTCCAGTCGCCGCTGTCGCTGCCCGTGCCGGTGTTCGTGTCGGACGTGTGGCCCTTGGACGGCTTCTTGCTGGGCTTCTCGCTGCCGCTGGGCGTGGGCGCGCTGGGGGTGGTGGAGACCTTGTCGGTGGTCGTCTTCTGGTTGCCGGTGTTGCTCGTGCCCATGCCCTTGACCACGAACGCGATGCCCGCCACGACCGCGACCACCGCGAGCACGGCGAGCAGCCAGGTCTTGCCCCGGCCGCCGCCCGAGCCACCACGGCCGCCGTTGTAGCCGCCGTTGTAGCCGTCGAAACCGCCGTCGTCGGCGCCCTGGCGGCGCGGGATCACAGGCTGCTGCGAGGTGTTGCCGTGCTGCGAGCGCGGCATGGCCGTCGTGGCGCCCGCGCCGCCGCCGATGCCCATGCCGCCCATGAGCTGGGTGGCGGCGGTGGCCTCGTCGACCGGGCCGGTGTTCCACTGGCCCGTGTGGCTGCCCGCGTCGTGCAGCATCTGCAGCGCGTACTGGGCCAGCCCGCGCATCTCCTCCGCGCTCTGGAACCGGTCGTCCGGGTCCTTGGCGAGGGAGCGCATGACGAGCCCGTCCAGCTCCGGCGGCACCGACGGCTGCACCTGCGACGGCGGCACGGGGGTGTCCTGGACGTGCTGGTAGACCACCGACAGCGGGGTCTCACCGGTGAACGGCGGGCGCAGGGCCAGCAGTTCGTAGAGCAGACAGCCGGTGGCGTAGAGGTCCGAGCGGGCGTCGACGGTCTTGCCGAGGGCCTGCTCCGGCGAGAGGTACTGGGGCGTGCCCATGACCATGCCGGTCTGGGTCATGGTGGACGCCGCGCCGTGCAGGGCGCGGGCGATGCCGAAGTCCATGACCTTGACCGCGCCCGTGTTCGTGATGATCACGTTGGCGGGCTTGATGTCGCGGTGCACGATGCCGTGCTGGTGGCTGTAGGCCAGCGCCTCCAGCACCCCGGAGACGATGATCAGCGCCTGCTCCGGCGGCGGTGCCTCGGCGTTGAGCAGGAGGTCGCGAATGGTGCGGCCTTCAACCAACTCCATGACGATGTACGGCACGACGTTGCGGCCGACGGTGTCCTCGCCGGAGTCGTAGACGGCCACCACGGCGTGGTGGTTCAGGCCGGCCACGGACTGTGCCTCGCGGGTGAAACGCGCCTTGGAGACCGGGTCCTCGGCGAGATCCGCGCGGAGCAGCTTCACCGCGACGGTACGGCCCAGCCGTACGTCCTCGGCGGCGAAGACCTCCGCCATGCCGCCCCGGCCCAGCCGGTGGGTCAGCCGGTAGCGGCCGTCGCCGACCAGCCCGCCGTTACCCCACATTTCAGGCACATCGGGCATGCCGCCCCCGTTGGCGTCAGGGTCGGAGGGACCCTGGGCGCTCTGCGTCTGTGCCATCAGTCCTCGCCGTCGTCTCTGGTCCGCCGCCGCCGCTTCGCACCGGAAGTCGATTGCGCGGGGTCACTCGAGAAAGCTGTCTTCCGCTAGGGCACGCTACAGGCTTTGCGACGTGTCCCGGTCCGGGATGGACCGGCTATCAAACCCGTACCGGTACGAGCAAGGCAAATCCCGTGACACCTTGTCGCGCATCCGGTCACGGAACGGGCACGCGGCTTGACGTGCCCCGCGCCTCGGGCAGACTTGGCCGGGATACGTCGGAGAACAGCTGGATCCACGCGCCCCGGGCGCGTCACGAAACCACTCCAGCGACGCCAGTACTGCCAGGCAGCGCGCCGAGGCCGAGGGGGAAGCAACACCATGAGCCAGGACGGCGCTCAGGGCCGCTACGCGGGACGATCTGTCGGCCGGGGCCGCTACCAGCTGCGCGACCTGCTCGGCGAGGGCGGCATGGCGTCGGTGCACCTGGCCTATGACACGGTGCTCGACAGACAGGTCGCGGTCAAGACCCTGCACACCGAGCTGGGCCGGGAGTCCTCCTTCAGGGAGCGTTTCCGCCGCGAGGCCCAGTCCGTGGCCAAGCTCACGCACACCAACATCGTCTCGGTGTTCGACACGGGCGAGGACGACCTCGACGGCTCGACGATGCCCTACATCGTCATGGAGTACGTCGAGGGGCAGCCGCTGCGCTCCGTGCTCGACGCGGACGTCGCCCAGTACGGCGCGATGCCCGTCGCGAAAGCGCTCAAGATCACAGCGGATGTGCTGGCCGCGCTCGAGGTCAGCCACGAGATGGGCCTCGTCCACCGGGACATCAAGCCCGGCAACGTGATGATGACCAAGCGCGGCGTGGTCAAGGTCATGGACTTCGGCATCGCCCGCGCCATGCAGTCGGGCGTCACCTCCATGACCCAGACCGGCATGGTCGTCGGCACCCCGCAGTACCTCTCGCCCGAGCAGGCCCTGGGGCGCGGCGTCGACGCCCGTTCCGACCTCTACTCGGTCGGCATCATGCTCTTCGAGCTGCTGACCGGCCGGCTGCCGTTCGACGCGGACTCCCCGCTGGCGATCGCCTACGCGCACGTCCAGGAGGAGCCGGTCGCGCCCTCCACGATCAACCGCTCGATCCCGCCGGCCGTGGACGCGCTGGTCATGCGCGCCCTGAAGAAGAACCCGAACGAGCGCTTCCCGAGCGCCGAGGCCATGCGCGACGAGTGCGCCCGGGTCGCGGGCACCGCCCAGGCGGCGCCCGCGCCGATCATCATCGCGGGCGGCCCTCCGGCCCGTAGCGGCTCCGGCGTCGGCTCGGCGGTCTTCCCGCCCGTGGACGGCCAGACGCCCGCTCCGGGGCCGCAGAGCGTCCAGACCCCGTACCAGCCCCACCCGGCCCCCGCGAGCCCGTACAACGGCGGCTACGGGCCTTCCACGCCCCCTCCGGGCCCCCAGGCCTACGCGACGCCCGCGTACGCGGAGCCGCCCGCCTACGCGGCTCCCTCGGCGCCCGTCGGCGCCGGCGGCGGCTCGGGCTCCGGCGGCAAGAGCAACAAGTCGGTGCTCATCGGCTCGGGCGTCGTCGCGGTGCTCGCGGTCATCGGCGTGATCGTGGCCATCGCGCTCAACGGCCACGAGAAGGACAACACCAACGCGGGCGGCACCGGCGGCGGCTCGGCCGCCCCCGCCCCCGCCGACCCCGGCGGCGGCAACGGCAGCACCACCGGCGGTTCGGCCGGCGGCGCGGGCACCTCGGGCGGCTCGGCCGGCGGCAACACGGGCGGCACGGGCAAGGGCAACGGGAACGGGAACGCCACCGGGAACGCGAACGGCACCACGGGCGGCGCCCAGGCCAAGGTCAAGGAAGGCGACAAGTCCAAGACCATCGAGCCGGACAAGTGCACCAAGGCGTACGACAGCTTCCAGGACAAGTCGAAGAAGAGCTCCCCGGACTTCAAGTACATCTACATCGACTCCGTCAAGGAGTGCATGCAGGCGGCGGGCTGGAAGTACCGCGTCGACAAGGTGAACGAGAACACCTGGGGCAAGGGCACCGTGATGACCCAGCAGCCGCAGTCGGGCGACCCGTTCGACCCGAAGACCGACCAGTTCGTCCTGACGGTCTCGACGGGCGAGTCCGGCTCCTGACGCCGTAACGCGAAGGCCGGCCGGCACAGAGGATGTGCCGGCCGGCCTTCGTGTGTGTCCGGGGTCCGGAGTTACAGGTCCGCAGTCAGCAGGTCCGCAGCTACAGGTACGGGCCCGAGCGGGCGCCGCCGTGCTGCGGGCCCTCGTGGTCGTCGTCGATGGTGACACCGGCCGGCAGGGCGCGCCGCATCTGCTCCAACTGGGCGCGCGCGGCCATCTGCTGGGCGAACAGCGTGGTCTGGATGCCGTGGAAGAGCCCCTCCAGCCAGCCGACGAGCTGGGCCTGCGCGATCCGCAGCTCCGCCTCGGTGGGGATCGTCTCGTCGGTGAAGGGCAGCGACAGCCGCTCCAGCTCCTCCACCAGCTCGGGCGCGAGGCCGTCCTCCAGCTCCCTGACCGAGCTGTGGTGGATCTCCCTGAGGCGGACCCGGCTCGCCTCGTCGAGAGGAGCGGCCCGGACCTCCTCCAGCAGCTGCTTGATCATGCTTCCGATGCGCATGACCTTGGCGGGCTGTTCCACCATCTCCGTCACCGGGACCTCGCGCGGCTCGTCGTCGCCCTCCCCGCCGCCGGGGCTGGCGCTGCCGAGAGCCATGCCGTCCGGTCCGACGACCAGGACGTGCGGGCTCTCCTGCGACCGTTCATTCCTCGGCATATCCATGCCGCCATTCTCTCGCACAGGTGATTTCCCCCTCTTGATGCCCTCGTACACGCCTGATCCACCGTAGGGGGCGCACGGAAGCGCACGGTGTTTCGAACTATCTGCGCCGCAAACGGAGGGCGATGAAGCCCAACCCCAGCCCCGTCAGTGTCATGCCGGTGCCCAGCGGGAGCACCCGCATCACCCGCTCCGCCTCCCGGTCCGTCTCGACGGCCTCCCGCCGCCCCGGCGCGGGAGCGGCGCCGCCCGGCGCGTTCGAGTGCGGGAGCGCCCGGTGCCCCTCGCCCGCGGCCGGTGTCCCGCCCGACGCGGAGGGCGAGGCTCCGGCAGGGGCGGACGGCGATATCTCCGTACGGCCGGGGTGTCCCCGCCCCTCGCCCGCGACGGTGCCTGCCAGCAGACCGGCCACGGGGGACGGCGGCACGGACGGGAAAACGGTCGTCGTGGCCACGGCCGGGACCGAGGGCGCCGGGGCCGTCGGCTCCCGGTCGTCGGCCCACGCCGGCGAGGGGAGTGCCAGCGCCGTCGATATCGTCAGGCCGAAAAGGAACGCCCTTCGCGGTCCGGTGCTCATGGTCGCCGACCTCCGTACGGGAGACCCCCCTACGGACCCCTCCACCCTCACACGCCACCGGGCACGGGGCGCGCTGGGCGGCGTACGAGGGTGAACGGTCAGGAGGTCAGAGGGTGAGCAGGACCTTCCCGACATGCGCGCTGTCCTCCACGACGCGGTGGGCGGCCGCCGCGTCCGTCATCGGCATCGTGCGGTCGATCACCGCCCCCACCCGGCCGCCCGCGATCAGCGGCCACACGTGTTCGCGCACCGCCGCCACGATCGTGGCCTTCTCGGCGAGCGGGCGGCCGCGCAGCGAGGTCGCCGTGATCGCCGCGCGCTTGGCCAGCAGCTTGCCCAGGTCCAGTTCGCCCTTGCGGCCGCCCTGGAGGCCGATGATGGCGAGCCGGCCGTTGACGGCCAGGACGTCGAGGTTCCGCTCCAGGTACTTGGCGCCGATGATGTCGAGGACGACGTCCACGCCGATGCCGCCGGTGAGTTTGCGGAGCTCCTCGACGAAGTCCTGTTCGCGGTAGTCGATGAGGATGTCCGCGCCCAGCTCCCGGCAGCGCTCCAGCTTCTCCGCCCCGCCCGCCGTGACCGCGACGCGCGCGCCGACCGCCTTGGCCAGCTGCACGGCCATGGTGCCGATGCCGCTGCCGCCGCCGTGGACCAGGAAGGTCTCACCAGGCCCCAGGTGGGCGATCATGAAGACGTTCGACCAGACGGTGGCCGTGACCTCGGGCAGCGCCGCCGCCGAGACCAGGTCCATGCCGGTGGGCACGGGCAGCAACTGCCCCATCGGGACGCAGACCTTCTCCGCGTAACCACCGCCGGCCAGCAACGCGCACACCTCGTCGCCGACGGTCCAGCCGTTCACGCCGGGGCCGAGCGCGGCGATCCGGCCGGAGACCTCCAGCCCGGGGTAGGGGGAGGCTCCGGGGGGCGGGTCGTAGAAGCCCTGCCGCTGGAGCAGATCGGCGCGGTTGACACCGGCGGCCACGACCTCGACCAGGACCTCCCCCTCGCCGGGCGCGGGGTCGGGGACCTCGGCCCAGACCAGGGCCTCGGGTCCGCCGGGTACGGGAATGGTGATCGCATGCATGACCGCGAGGCTACTCCGGGGGACGCCGACTCCCCGGGTACGCGGGACGGTTCGTCCCGTCGCGCGCGGCGGAACCGGTCACTCCTCCGGCGCGGCCGGGCGGGCCCGGACGATCGTGATCAGCCGGTCCGTGGCCTTGAGGGTGCCGGCCTCGGGGTCGTCGTAGCCGAGCAGCCGGTGGCCGCGCAGCACGGAGACGACCAGGTCGTCGGTGTCGCGCGCGCTCCGCCCCACCTCGGCCTTGACCACGGGGCGTTCGACGAGGTCGAGGCCGCTGCCCTGCTGGATGAGGTCCTCCATGACCGTCCCGGCGTTGGGGCTGATCACGGACATGCCCAGCAGCCGCCCGGCGGCGCTCGCGCTGGTGATGACCGCGTCCGCGCCGGACTGCCGCAGCAGCGGCGCGTTCTCCTCCTCGCGCACGGCCGTCACGATCTTGGCGCCACGGTTGAGCTGGCGGGCGGTGAGGGTCACCAGGACGGCCGTGTCGTCGCGCTGGGTGGCGACGATGACCTGACGGGCCTTCTGGATCTCGGCGCGCAGCAGGACGTCGCTGCGGGTGGCGTCGCCGATGACGCCCGCGTAGCCGAGTGCGGTGGCCGATTCGACGACCTTGGGGTTGGGGTCGACGACGACGATCCGTTCCTTCTCCCGGGCCTGCCCGCCCGAGCAGAGGGTCTGCACGGCCGACCGGCCCTTGGTGCCGAAGCCGACGACGACGGTGTGCTCGCGCAAGGCGGACCTCCAGCGGGCCAGCCGCCACTGCTCACGGGTGCGCTCGGTGAGGACCTCGAGGGTGGTGCCGACCAGGATGATCAGGAACAGGACACGGAGCGGCGTCACGAGCAGGATGTTCGACAGCCGGGCGCTGTCGCTGTACGGGACGATGTCGCCGTATCCGGTGGTGGACAGGGTGACGGTGGCGTAGTAGACGGCGTCGAGGAAGCCGACGCCGTCGTCGGCGTTGTCGTGGTAGCCGCCGCGGTCGCCGTAGACGATGGCGACGGTGCCGACCATGACCAGCAGTGCGAGCAGCAGTCGCCGGCCCACCTGCCGTATCGGGGCGATGGTGTAGCGGGGCAGGCGGACGCGGGAGTCGGTCGTGTGCCGCTCGTCCTGCGGCTCGTGCTCGGGGAGCTTCACCGGTCGCCCTCCCAGGGCAGGGCGAGGAGCTCGGCCTCGCCCTCCGGGCCCGGCCCGCCCGGCGGTACGACGGCCAGCGCGTCGGCGGCGGCCAGGCCGCGCAGCATGGCGGGGCCGTGGAAGCGCACCGGCCGGGCGTACCCGTCGGGCGTGCGGACCACGGGCACGAGCCGGGTGCTGGTGGCGTGGCCGGGCACGTCCTCGGTGAGCGGCGCCCGGCACGGCCGCCGCGCGGGACGGCCGGCGAGCGCGCGGAGCAGCGGCTCGGCCAGCGTCAGCAGTCCGGCGACGGCGGCGAGGGGATTGCCGGGCAGCCCGACCAGATGCCGGCCGGACGCGAGGCGCGCGAGCAGCATCGGATGCCCCGGGCGCACCGCGACCCCGTCGACCAGGGGCTCGGCGCCCAGCTGGCGCAGGATGGGGCGTACGTGGTCGACGGGCCCCGCGGCCGTGCCGCCGGTGGTCAGCACGAGATCGGCGTCGGAGGCCTCCAGCGCCGTGCGCAGCGCCGTGGCGGTGTCGCCGAGGCGGCGCGTCGCCACGACCTCGGCGCCGAGCGCGCTCAGCCAGGGGCCCAGCATGGGCCCGAGCGCGTCCCGGATCCGCCCGTCGTGCGGCAGCCCCTCGCGGAGCAGCTCGTCCCCGAGGACGAGCACCTCGACCCGGGGCCGTGGCAGGACCGGCAGCTCGTCGTACCCACTGGCCGCCGCCAGCCCGACCACGGCGGGCGTCACGACGACCCCGGCCGGCAGCAACTCGTCCCCCTCCCGGCACTCCTGGCCCCGGGGCCGCACATCCTGGCCCTGCGTCAGATGCCGGTCGGCGTACAGCTCCCCGTGCGACCGCACGACGCCGTGCTCGAACCGCAGCACGGCGGTGGCACCGGGAGGAACCGGGGCGCCGGTCGCGATCCGGACGGCCTCGCCGTCGCTCAGCCGCACGTCGCCGCCCTGCCCGGCGAGGATGCCGCGGTGGCCCCGGTCGGTGAGCAACCGCCAGGGCCCGGGCCCGGCGACGGCCCAGCCGTCCATCGCGGAGGTGTCGAACGAGGGCAGATCGGTGAGCGCGACGAGCGCTCGGGCAAGCGTCTGCCCCGTGGCCTCACCGAGCGGCACCACTCGTGCCGTGGCTTCCTTCCGCCCCGCCGCAGCCCATCCGGCAACGTTCCGCGCGACGTCCCAGGGGGTGGCGGGCGGATGCGCGGGGTGGCTTTTCGGGGCGCGGGGGGTGGGTTCCTCGGGGGTGGGGTCGACGGGGGCGGGGGCGGCCGGTGCGGGGTCCGCCGGCGCGGCAGCGGAACCGGGCGGATCGGCCGACTCGGCGTCGGTGGAAGCGATGGCACTACGACGGCGCCCGGCGGAAGCAGGGCGCTTCTTCCGCTTGGCCGCCGCGCGACCACGGTCGGCCGGAACGGCGTCGGGCTGACCGGCGGGCGAAGCCTCGCCGTCGGAACGGCGCTCGGACCCGTGCGCGAGCACGGGCCGGGGATCCGGCTCCGTGCCGGGCACGGGGATCCGCACGGTCGGCGCGGAGCCGCCGGCGAAGGGGGTACGGGGAGCAGCCCCGGTTTCGGGAAGGGGAGGGTCAGGGGCGAACAACGTGTCGTAGAACCGCACCCCGGCGAACGGCGCGTCAAGCCGCCCCGCATCCACCCCCTGCTCCGCTGCGGGTGGTACGAACGGCTCCGCGAACGGCTCCGCCTCGAAGTCGAAGCGGAACCGCTCGTCCCGCCCCTGGGCCGCCGCCTCGGCGGCCTCTGCCGCCCCGGCCTCGGCGGGCACCTCCACCGCACGTCCGCCCCGGGGCGCCCGGGACTGCCCCGCGAGCAACGCCAGCGCCTCCGCCGTGGCGCGCTCGAGCGCGTCCTCGCCGTCCCGGTCGCGGCCACCCGCGTGCCCACTCATGACGGCTTCCCGTCCGCTTCCGCCGCCCACCGCTCGGCCAGCGCACCGGCCGCCCGGGCCGCCTCGGCCACGGCCTCCGGGCCGCCGCCCCGCAGCGCGGCGGCGTATCCGACGAGGAAGGTCGTCAGGGGCGCGGCGGGGCGGGCCACGCCGTGGGCGGCGTCACGCGCGAGGTCGAGGAGACCGGCCGTGTCGACGTCGAGTTCGATGCCCAGTTCGGCCTTGACCGCGGAGATCCATTCATCCAGCACATGCCTATCGTCCCTGATGCGCGCGCGGGCCTCGCTGATGTCCTCCCAGGTGTCGCAGTCGAAGGAGGCGGTGGGGTGGGGCAGCCGGGCGAGCGACAGCTCGCCCGTGAGCATCCGCAGCGGCAGGCCGACGAGCGTGCCGTGCTCGGCGACGAGCAGCCCGAGCTCCCGGCGCAGCGCCTCCGCCCGGTAGGCGGCGACCAGCGGCTGCTCCCGCCCGTCCCCGTCCACGAGGACGGCGCCTTCCGTCCCCGCGCCGCCGTCGGCGCCGCCGTCGAGGGCCGTGACCAGCCCCCGCACCGCTCCGGCCGCCAGGAACGGGAGGTCGGCGGAGAGCAGGAGCACCCGCTCCGCGCGGACCTCGCGCAGCCCGGCGTGCAGGCCCGCGAGCGGCCCGCCGCCGGGCGGGTCCTCGAGGGCCCAGGTCACGGGACGGACCGTGGGCCGCCGGGGGCCGACCACAACCGTCCGCCCGGCGTCGCCGCAGGCGCCCAGCACCCGGTCGAGCAGCGCCCGGCCGCCGACCCGCACGGCGGGCTTGTCCGCTCCTCCGAGCCGCCGGGCGGCGCCGCCGGCCAGTACTACCGCGTCGAAAACCGTCACCCGTCGAGTATGGCGACACCGCCCCGGCGGCCCGGCTCAGCCCACCCCGGTCAGCCCACCCCCATCAGACCGTCCGCAGCAGCACCGCCGGCTGCTCCACGCAGTCCGCCACGTACCGCAGGAAGCCGCCCGCCGTGCCGCCGTCGCACACCCGGTGGTCGAAGGTGAAGGACAGCTGCACGACGTGCCGTACGGCCAACTCGCCCTCGTGCACCCAGGGCTTGGGGGCTATGCGGCCGACGCCCAGCATGGCCGCCTCGGGGTGGTTGATGATCGGCGTGGAGCCGTCGACGCCGAACACCCCGTAGTTGTTGAGGGTGAACGTGCCGCCGGCCAGCTCGGCCGGGCTGATCTTGCCCGCCCGCGCGGCCTCGGTGAGCCGTGCCATCTCCACGGACAGCTCGACCGCGTTGCGCGCGTTGGCGTCGCGCACCACGGGCACGACCAGGCCGCGATCGGTCTGGGCGGCGAAGCCCAGATGGACGTCCGGCAGCCGGACGATCTCCTGGGCCTCGGTGTCCACGGTCGCGTTGAGCTCGGGGTACTTGGCGAGCGCCGCCGTGCAGATCCGGGCCAGCAGGGCGAGCAGGGACACCTTGGCGCCGCCGGAGGCGTTCATCGCCCGGCGCGCGGCCAGCAGTTCGGTGGCGTCCGCGTCCACCCAGCACGTGGCGTCGGGTATCTCGCGGCGGCTGCGGCTGAGCTTTTCGGCGACCACGCCGCGTACGCCGCGCAGCGGTACGCGCAGGCCGTCGGCCACCCGTCGCCCGCCGGAGCCGCGGCGGGCGGGCCGGGCCGTCTCGGGACGGGCGGTGTGCCGCGCCGTCTGACCGACCGGCGCCGTGCGGGGGGCCTGCGCGGTGAGCGCGGTGAGCGCCGCCTCCTCGACGTCGGCGCGCAGGATCAGCCCGTCGGGGCCGGTGCCCCGGACCTGGGTCAGGTCCACGCCCCGCTCACGCGCCAGCCGCCGGACGAGCGGGGAGATCACCGCCACGGCCGTGGGCGCCGGTGCCCGCTCGGCCGGGCGCGCGGTCTCGCGGGCCTGCGGCCTGACCCGGCGGCGGCGCGCCGCGGGGGCCTGGGTGCCGTAGCCGACCAGGACGTTGCCCGAGCCCTCCTCGCCGTTGGCCCTGGCCCCGGTGGCCTCGCCGCCATCCGTCGGGCCGGTCGGCTTCGCCGCGGACGCGGCGTCCGCGCCCCCCGTGCCGCCCGTGGGAGCCGTGGGAGCCGTCTCCCCGACCGCCACGGTCAGCAGCGGTGCTCCGACGGGGAGTTCCTCCCCTTCCTCACCGAAGCGGGCGGTGACCACGCCCCCGTAGGGGCAGGGCACCTCCACCATCGCCTTGGCCGTCTCGACCTCGACCACGGGCTGGTCGACGGCGACCACGTCGCCGACCTTCACCAGCCAGCGGACGACCTGCGCCTCGGTGAGGCCTTCGCCCAGGTCGGGCAGCGTGAACTCGCGCACCACCGCCATCAGCGCGCACCACTCTCATCCTCGTCAGGGGTCCATTCCGATTCCCATTGCAGCCGTGCCACCGCGTCCAGGACCCGGTCCACGCCCGGCAGATGGTGCTTCTCCAGCATCGGCGGCGGGTACGGGATGTCGAAGCCCGCGACGCGCAGCACCGGTGCCTCCAGGTGGTGGAAGCAGCGCTCGGTGATGCGGGCCGCCAGCTCCCCGCCCGGGCCGCCGAATCCGGTCGCCTCGTGGACGACCACCGCGCGCCCGGTCCGCCGTACGGACGCGCAGACGGTCTCCTCGTCGAAGGGGACCAGCGACCTGAGGTCGACGACCTCCAGGTCCCAGCCCTCCGCCACGGCCGCCTCGGCGGCCTCCAGGCAGACGGGCAGCGACGGCCCATAGGTGACGAGCGTCGCGGACGTGCCTCGCCTGCGGACGACCGCCTTGCCGATGCCCGGCACCTCGTCGGGGTGGTCCGGGTCCCAGTCGGCCTTGGACCAGTAGAGCCGCTTGGGCTCCAGGAAGATCACCGGGTCGTCGGAGGCGATCGCGGCACGCAGCAGCCCGTAGGCGTCGGCGACGGTCGCCGGGGCGACGACGTGGAGGCCGGGGGTGGCCAGGTAGTAGGCCTCGGAGGAATCGCTGTGGTGCTCGACGCCACCGATGCCGCCGCCGTAGGGGACGCGGACGGTGATCGGCATGGGCACGGCTCCGCGCGTGCGGTTGCGCATCTTGGAGACGTGGCTGACGAGTTGCTCGAAGGCGGGGTAGGCGAAGGCGTCGAACTGCATCTCCACGACGGGCCGCAGCCCGTACATGGCCATGCCCACGGCCGACCCGAGGATGCCGGCCTCGGCCAGGGGCGTGTCCGTGCAGCGGTCCTCGCCGAACTCCTTGGCCAGCCCGTCGGTGATCCTGAAGACGCCGCCCAGGGTGCCGACGTCCTCGCCGAGGACGTGGACCGCGGGGTCCTCGGCCATGGCGTCGCGCAGCGCGCGCCCGAGCGCCTGCGCCATGCTGGCGGGCTTTCGGCCGGTTTCGGCGGGCGCGGTGGTCATCGCTGGCTTCCTTCCTGGGGGCCGCCCGCGCGGGCGCCCGGGAGCTCTTCCGCGGCGGTCAGCTCAGCACGCAATTGTGCTGCCTGCTCGCGCAGTTGGGCAGTCTGCTCGGCGTAAACATGTGTGAACAGTTCCATCGGATCGAGCACCGGGTCCTGGTGCATCCGCTCGCGGAGGTCGGCCGCCATGCGTTCGGCGGCGTCCTGTTCGGCCCGTATGGCGGCGTCGTCCAGCAGCTCGCGGTCGCGCAGCTCGCGCTCCAGCAGGGCGATGGGGTCGTGGGCGCGCCACGTCTCGACCTCGGCGTCGCTGCGGTAGCGGGTGGCGTCGTCGGCGTTGGTGTGGGCGTCGACGCGGTAGGTGACGGCTTCGACCAGGGTGGGGCCGCCGCCGGACCTGGCCCGGTGGACCGCCTCGGCGAGGACCTGGTGGACGGCGGCCGCGTCGTTGCCGTCGACGAGCCGGCCGGGCATGCCGTAGCCGACGGCCTTGTGCGCCAGGGAGGGGGCGGCGGTCTGCTTGGCGAGGGGCACGGAGATGGCGAAGCCGTTGTTCTGCACGAGGAAGACGACGGGGGCCCGCCAGACGGCCGCGAAGTTCAGCGCCTCGTGGAAGTCGCCCTCGCTGGTGCCGCCGTCACCGACCAGGGCGAGGGCCACGACGTCGTCGCCCTTGAGGCGGGCGGCGTGCGCGAGCCCGACCGCGTGCGGCAGCTGGGTGGCCAGCGGGGTGCACAGCGGGGCGACGCGGTGTTCGTGCGGGTCGTAGCCGGTGTGCCAGTCGCCGCGGAGGAGGGTCAGGGCCTGCACCGGGTCCATGCCGCGGGCCACGGCGGCGAGCGTGTCGCGATAGCTCGGGAAGAGCCAGTCCCGCGGCTCCAGGGCCAGGGCGGCGGCGACCTGGCAGGCCTCCTGGCCCGTGGAGGAGGGGTAGACGGCGAGCCGGCCCTGCCGCGTCAGGGCGGTGGCCTGCGTGTTGTAGCGGCGGCCGCGTACGAGCTGTCCGTACAGCCGCAGCAGGAGTGCCGGATCGCACCCGCCCGCGGCCTGGGTGCCGAGCACCCGGAACGGCTCCGCGTCGGGCAGCAGCGGCGCGGGGTCGGTACGGGGTTGCCAGGCCGGGGGCGGGGTGGGCCGGTACGAGCCGGGCTGCTCCAGAACCGTCATGGCGAGCACCTCCTCTTGGGACGAGCTTGACCGGAAAGCGTCCTGCGCTCTCCCTACCGATTGTTCGGTCGTCGGCACTTTTTGGCTACAGGCGACCCAAGCCTGTGGACAAACGGTTCTCCACAACCTGAGATATGGGCAGGACGTCCATGAAGGGGAGGCAGGGCGGTATGCCGGACGAACAGATGGCCACTTCGGGCGGCAGACCGCCCGCCCGCCCGCTCGACGACATAGACCGCTCGATCCTGCGCATGCTCCAGACCGACGGCCGGGCCTCGATACGGTCCGTGGCCGAGCGGGTACACGTGTCGCGGGCCAACGCCTACGCGCGGATCAACCGGCTCATCGACGACGGCGTGATCAAGGGATTCGGCGCCCGGATCGACCAGGAGCGGGCCGGGCACGGCGCCTCGGCGTACATCACGATGAAGATCGTGCAGAATTCCTGGCGCACGGTCCGCGAAAAGCTCCGGGAGCTGCCGGGCGCCGCCCACATCGCCCTGGTGAGCGGGGACTTCGACGTCCTGCTGCTCGTCCACACCAAGGACAACCGCGCCCTGCGCGAGCTCGTCCTGAGCCGTATCCAGGCGATCGAAGAGGTGCTGAGCACGCGGACGCTGCTGGTCTTCGAGGAGACGGACCTCAAGGAGGACCGCCCGCTCGACGACGGCCGCTAGGGCGCCCGTGGGGCGCCGCGGCCGCCACCGGCGGGCGGCGGAAGGCTCGGGCGTCAGCGATAGGTGCGCAGGCCCGCGAAGGCCGTGTGGACCACCGCGTCGGCCACCTCGTCGCTCGTGGCGGCCCCGCGCCGCTCCGGCCGGTACCACTCCACGACCGAGTTGATCATTCCGAAGAGCAGCCGGGTGGCCAGCCGGGCGTCCACGTCCTGCCGGAGGTCCCCGTCGGCGGCGGCCTCCTTCAGCAGCCCGGCGACGCGGTGGTCGAATTCACGCCGCCGTTCCATCGCCCAGCGCTCGGTGTCCGTGTTGCCCCGGACGCGCAGCAGCAGCGTCACGTAGGGCAGCTCGGCGATCAGCACCTCGATGGTCCGCCGGGTGACGTACTCCAGCCGGTCGACCGCCCGTCCGCCGGTGGCGCCCGGCTCGTCCAGGACCGCGAAGAGGCCGTCCAGCGCCCGGCTTATGGCGAGCCGCAGCAGCTCTTCCTTGCCCTTGACGTGGTGGTAGATCGAGGACTTGGAGATCCCGGCCGCCTTGGAGAGGTGCTCCATGGAGGTGCCGTCGTAGCCCCGCTCGTTGAACACCCCGACGGCGACCGCGAGCAGCGATTCGGGCGTGTAGGTGTCGCGCTTGGCCATGGTCATGATTACAGCAGGCTCTCTTCGACGGCCGCACGGCGGCGGAGGGACAGGGACGGGTGGTAGCGGCCGCCGGGGTACTCCCGGTCCAGCCCCGACAGGATGTCCCGGACCCGTTCCAGGCCGAGCTCCCGGCCCCACTCCAGGGGTCCGCGCGGGTAGTTCACGCCCAGCCGCATGGCCGTGTCGATGTCCTCGCGGGTCGCGACGCCCCGGGCGGCGGCGTCCTCGGCGAAGTCGACGAGCATGGCCACCGTGCGGGCGACGATCAGGCCGGGGACGTCATCGATGACGCTGACCTTCTTGCCGAGCGCCTGGAACAGCCCGACGGCGGCGCGCACGTCGGCCTCCGGCGCCTTCCGGGACGGGGCGAGGGCGACCCGGGCGCAGGACCGGTAGTCGAGCGCGAGGTCGAAGTGGATGGTGGTCCCGCCGGCCCGGGGGGTGGCGGCCTCGCCCTTGGTGAGGGTGAGCCGGGTGCCGCCGGGCAGCGCGATGTACCACTCGGGCTCGCGGGGCGTGCGGTCCCGCACGACCTTGACGCCCGCTTCCTCGATCATGCCGAGCAGCGGCGCGCAGACGGGCGGCACCTGGCCGTGCCAGCCGATCTCCGCCGGGGCCTCGCGGGGCTCGGCCGTGCTCGGCTCGGGCTTCTGGGCGCCGTCAGCGTACGGGAACCATCCCGCGCCGGACTTCCGTCCCAGCAGCCCGGCCTGCACCAGCCGGCCCTGGGCCAGTGAGGGCGTGAACCTCGGGTCGTGGAAGAACGCCTCGTGAACCGAACGGGTGACGGCGTCGTTCACGTCCTGGCCGATGAGGTCGGTCAGCTCGAAGGGGCCCATCGCGAAGCCGCCGCTCTCGCGCAGCACGGCGTCGATGGTGGCGGGGTCGGCGCCCCGCTCCTCGTACACGCGGAAGGCCTCGGCGTAGAAGGGCCGGGCGAGCCGGTTGACGATGAAGCCCGGGGTGTCGGCGCAGGCCACGGGGGTCTTGCCCCAGGCGGCGACGGTGGCCCGGGCCCGCTCGGCGGCCGGCTCGTCGGTGGCGTGGCCGCGGACGACCTCGACGAGGGGAAGCACCGGGGCGGGATTGAAGAAGTGCAGGCCGACGAAGCGGCCGGGCAGGCGCAGGGCCCCGGCGACGGCGGTCACCGGGAGGGAAGAGGTGTTGGTGGCGAGCAGGCAGTCGTCCGCGACGACCGATTCCAGCTCCTGGAAGAGCTGCCGTTTGGCGTCCAGCCGCTCCACGATCGCTTCGATGACGAGCGCGCAGTCGGCGAGCCCGTCGAGCCGCGCGACGGGCCGCAGACGGGCGAGAGCCGCGTCCCGGCCGGCCGCGCCGAGCCTGCCCTTTTCCACGAGGCGGCCGAGGCGGGCGGTGATCGCCCGGGCCGCCTCCTCCGCACGGCCGGGTACCGCGTCGTACAGCCGTACCGGGTGGCCCGCGGCCAGGGCGACCTGGGCGATGCCCTGGCCCATGGTGCCGGTGCCGACGACGGCGACGGCTCGGGCCGGGTCGATTGCGGTCATGACAGTGATCCTCCCCGATGAGTTGTCCACAGGTTCGCCGGGCCCCCTTGCCCCGACCGATCGTTCGGTTACTGTATCCACCGGGGGCGCGTCTGATCCCCCGTATCGGAGCCCCGCTCGACGAGGAGTTGGTCTGACGTGACCGCCGGACTCACCACCGCCCAGCTGATCGAGAAGCACCGCCCCACCCTTGACCAGGCACTGGACGCCATCCGTTCACGCGCCTACTGGTCCCCGCACCCGGAGCACCCCAAGGCCTACGGGCCCGAGGGCGCCCCCGGCAGCCTGGGCGCCGCCGAGGGCCAGGCCGCCTTCGACGCCCAGCGCGGCAAGCGCTTCGAGCTGGAACAGCCCGGCACCGACGGCTGGGCGGGCTCGGAGGTCTCGCCGTACGGCTTCGAGCTGGGCATCGAGTACCCGCACGCCGACGTCGACGTCCTCCTGCCCGCGCTGCGCGCGGCGATGCCCGCCTGGCGGGAGGCGGGCCCGCGGGCCCGGGCGGCGGTCTGTCTGGAGATCCTGGCCCGGATCAACGCCCGGACGCACGAGTTCGCGCACGCGGTCATGCACACCAGCGGCCAGGCGTTCATGATGGCCTTCCAGGCCGGTGGGCCGCACGCGCAGGACCGCGGCCTGGAGGCCGTCGCCTACGCCTACGCCGAGCAGACGAACGCCGCCCCGGAGACCGCCGAGTGGGTCAAGCCGCAGGGCAAGCGGGACCCCCTGAAGCTGAACAAGCAGTTCACCACCGTGCCGCGCGGCGTCTCCCTGCTCATCGGCTGCAACACCTTCCCCACGTGGAACGGCTACCCGGGCCTGTTCGCCTCGCTGGCCACCGGCAACGCCGTCCTGGTCAAGCCGCACCCGCGCGCGGTGCTGCCGCTCGCCCTGACCGTGCGCGTCGCCCGTGAGGTGCTGGCCGAGGCCGGATTCTCCCCCGACCTGGTGGCGCTGGCCGCCGAGCGGGACGGCGAGGGCATCGCCAAGTCCCTGGCCGTCCGGCCGGAGATCCGCGTCATCGACTACACGGGCTCCACCGCCTTCGGCGACTGGCTGGAGGCCAACGCCCGCCAGGCGCAGGTCTTCACGGAGAAGGCGGGCGTCAACACCGTCGTCGTCGACTCCACCGACGACTACAAGGGCATGCTGTCCAACCTGGCCTTCTCGCTGTCCCTCTACAGCGGCCAGATGTGCACCACCCCGCAGAACCTGCTCATCCCGCGCGAGGGCATCGCCACGGACGCCGGGCACAAGACCTTCGACGAGTTCGTCGCCGACCTCGCCACGGCCGTGGAGAAGCTCCTGGGCGACGACGCCCGGGCCAACGCCCTGCTCGGCGCCATCGTCAACGACCAGGTGAAGGCCCGGATCGACGCCGCCGCTCAGCTCGGCGAAGTCGCCCTGGCCTCCCGTACGGTGGCCAACCCCGACTTCCCCGGCGCCACGGTCCGCACCCCCGTCATCGTCAAGCTCGACGGCGCCAAGCCGGACGCCGAGGCGGCCTACTTCTCGGAGTGCTTCGGCCCGGTGTCCTTCGCGGTCGCGGTCGACTCCACGGCCGACGCGGTGGAGCTGCTGCGCCGCACGGTGCGGGAGAAGGGCGCGATGACGGTCGGGGCGTACACGACCTCGGCCGATGCCGAGCGGCTGATCGAGGAGGCCTGCCTGGAGGAGTGCGCCCAGCTCTCCCTCAACCTCACCGGCGGGGTGTACGTCAACCAGACGGCCGCGTTCTCGGACTTCCACGGCTCGGGCGGCAACCCCGCGGCCAACGCGGTCCTGTGCGACAGCGCCTTCGTCGCCAGCCGCTTCCGCACGGTGGAGGTACGCCGCCAGGCGTGACTCAGCCCGCCGGGGGCACCGTCCCGGGCCCACCCCAGTGGAACAGGGCCATCGCCACGCTCGTGGCCAGGTTGTAGCTGGAGACCTGCGGGCGCATCGGCAGGGCGACCAACCGGTCCGCCCTGCCCCTCAGCTCCGCCGAGACGCCGTGCCGCTCCGACCCGAACACGAGCAGCGCGTCTTCGGGCAGGGGAACGCCCCGGATGTCGTCCCCTTCCGGGTCCAGGACGTACAGCGGTCCCGGGGGCAGCTCGTCGGCCGGCAGTCGTTCCACGGCCGTCGCATAGTGCAGCCCAGCCCCCGACCGCACGGCGTTGGGATGCCAGGGGTCGATGTCCCCGGTGGTGACGACGCCGGTCGCGCCGAAGCCGGCCGCCAGCCGGACCACCGCGCCGACGTTCCCGAGGTTGCGCGGGTTGTCCAGGACGACGACGGGCGCCTGCCGGGGCCGCCGGGCCAGCGCGTCGAGGTTGGCGCGGCGGTCCGGCCGGGCGGCCAGTGCGGCCACGCCGGTGGGATGGATCCTGGGCACGAGCTCGCGCAGCGTCGCCGCGGGCACCTCCACCAGGAGGTCGTCGAGGGTGTCCGTCAGGTCGGCGGCCAGGTCGGCGGAGAGCTCCAGGACGGAGGCCTTGTCGCTGGTGAGGGCGGGGCCCACGGGCGCGCCGAAGCGCAGGGCGTGCTTGAGCGCGTGGAAGCCGTCGAGCAGCACGGCGCCGGGCGCGTCGGCGGCCCACCGCCGCAGCGCGGCTGTGCCGGGGTCGTCCTGGGTCATGGGCCTCAGCCTACGGTCCGCCGGCCGGGCCCCGGCACGGCGGCCGGAGCGTCGGCCGGGCCGGCGGCCTCCTCCTCGGCCGGGGTCCGGGGCGCGGGGCAGGGCCCCACCGGCTCCCGCCGGCCGCGGGCCGGGGGAAGCAGACGGCGGGCGCCCTCCAGGCGGCGCAGGAAGGACGTCGGCAGGAACACCGCGTCCGCGACGATCATCGCGAGGGAGAAGAACGGCAGTCCCAGCAGCACGGCGATGCCGAGGTGCTCGGCCATCATCAGCACCAGCAGCACGTTCTTCACCCGCCGGTTGAGCAGGGTGAAGGGGAACGCGACCTGGACGGCCACCGTGCCGTAGCTGAGCAGCAGGACGACGAGGCTGCTCGCGGCGAGGGCGTGGGAGAGCCAGGGCCAGGGCGAGAAGTAGTCGATGTGCATCGGGTAGAACAGCGCGGTGCCGTCCTGCCAGCGCGAGCCCTGAACCTTGTACCAGCCGGCCGTGGCATAGATCAGACAGACCTCTGCCATGATCACCAACAGGGCGGCGTTGTGCGTCAGATGGGCCAGCGCGTCGAGCACGGCGCGCGGCTCCCCGGGGGCGTGCCGCCGCACCGCCCACCACAGTCCCTGGACGGCCCACAGCCCCCACAGCGCAACGGGCCAGGAGAGACCGGGCAGCGGCCCTTCGCCGGTCCAGGACATGCTGTCGTCGCCGAGGACCTGCGCGAGGACGAGCCCGAGCCCGCACACCGTCCACAGCACGACGCCCGGCAGGTCCCGCGCGTCGCGGTCGGCACGTCCCCGCGCGTCGCCGTCGGCGCTCTCCCGTGCCAGACGTGCCGCGCGGCGGGCGTCCAGGGACCAGACCTGGCCGCAGCGCGTCAGGACCATGTAGAGCGCCATCAGATGGACGACGTTGTCGCCGCCGTCCCCGATGAACACGCTGCGGTTCTGGAGCGAGAGCACGCCGAGCATGGAGAGGACCGACATGGTCCGGGTGCGCCAGCCGAGCATCAGCAGGGCGCTGAAGACGATGGCGAGCGCGTAGACGGTCTCGAACCACGCGGGGCTGTCGGACCACATCAGCGCGGTGAAGGCGTGGTTGTCGCCGATGAGCTCGTGGGCCATCCGCCAGCTCCAGGGCGCGTCCGGCCCGTACAGCTCATGGCGGTTGGGCCACTCGCGGAGCAGGTAGCACAGCCAGGTGAAGGAGAGCCCGATCCGCAGGAGGGCCGTCTGGTACGGGCCCAGGGAGGCGCCGGTGACGCGGGCCAGAGCGCGCGACAGCGAGTTGGTCATCGGTTCCTCGCCTCCGCGAGATCGGCGGTGGTCACCGGCCACCAGCCCAGCACCCGGTACACCGGCTTGGTGTCGGCCTTCTCGTCACTCCAGGGCGGAGGTGCGATGGGCGTGATCACGGACCGCACCTGGACGCGCTCGACCGGCCGGCCGTCCTGGGACGCGCCCAGCCGGGAGAGGGCGATGCGGCGGACGTACTGCTCGGCGAGGCGGCCGCGCAGGCCGCTGGGGCGCTCCTGGGCGTCGTGGGTGCCCGCGTAGAAGTCCCAGGCGCGGCGGAGCTCGTTCTGCCGGGTGTGGCTGGGGACGGGGTTGTGGAGTATGTCCGCGCCGTCGCGGGCCGACAGGTCGGCCCAGGGGGTGACGGTGGTCCGGCCGTCCGGGCCGGTCAGCTCGGCGCGCGCCTGGACGGCGACGTTCTGCTGGAGCGGGTTGGGGGCGAAGAACTTCCAGTTCTGCTCGAACTCCGGATAGACGTAGTCGTCTATCTCCGCCGCGTGCCGTTTGCTGACCGTGTTCGGCGGTGCCACGTGCAGGAACATCATCGTCAGGTGCACCGCGACCGCCAGCGTCACCACCGCGACGCCGACGGCGACGACGACGCGTGCCGGCAGGGACAGGCCCTCCGGTCCGGCGGCGCCGTCGGCCCGCTCGCGCGCCTCGTCCGTCTCCATCGCCCCGCCCCTATTCCGTGTCCGCCGGTCCATGCGCCCGTGGCGCGCGCCGCCGGGCGCCCGCGTGCCCCGGTGTGCACCCGAACCGTACCGACGCGGCCCCAGGAGGCCCAGCGCCGACGAGTTATCCACAGGGTTGACAGGGTCTGGGGCTCCCTCCACCATTGAACCGAACGATCGGTCGGTAGGGAGAGTCATCAAGGCGAGGGGGCACGGCATGACCACGACGGCGCCGGAGACGGGAGCGCTGGAGGCGGTGTTCGAAGCCGCCGTGGCCGCCGACGAGCGGATCGAGCCACGCGACTGGATGCCCGACGCCTATCGCGCCACGCTCGTCCGGCAGATCGCCCAGCACGCCCACTCCGAGATCATCGGCATGCAGCCCGAGGCCAACTGGATCACCCGCGCGCCCTCGCTGCGCCGCAAGGCGATCCTGATGGCCAAGGTGCAGGACGAAGCGGGCCACGGCCTCTATCTCTACAGCGCCGCCGAGACCCTCGGCACCGGCCGCGACGAGCTGCTCGACAAGCTCCACGCCGGCCGCCAGCGCTACTCCTCGATCTTCAACTACCCCACCCTGACCTGGGCGGACGTCGGCGCCATCGGCTGGCTCGTGGACGGCGCGGCCATCACCAACCAGGTCCCCCTCTGCCGCTGCTCCTACGGCCCCTACGCCCGGGCCATGGTCCGCATCTGCAAGGAGGAGTCCTTCCACCAGCGCCAGGGCTACGAGCTGCTGCTCGCCCTCAGCCGGGGCACCGAGGCCCAGCACGCGATGGCGCAGGACGCGGTGAACCGCTGGTGGTGGCCGTCCTTGATGATGTTCGGCCCGCCCGACGACGAGTCCGCCCACTCCTCCCAGTCCATGGCCTGGAAGATCAAGCGGCACTCCAACGACGAGCTGCGCCAGCGCTTCGTGGACATCTGCGTCCCCCAGGCCGAGTCCCTGGGCCTCACCCTCCCCGACCCGGACCTCCGGTGGAACGAGGAGCGCGGCCACCACGACTTCGGCGCCATCGACTGGGACGAGTTCCACGAGGTCCTCCGAGGCAACGGCCCGTGCAACGAACAGCGCATAACCCAGCGCCGCAGGGCCCACGAGGAGGGCGCCTGGGTCCGCGAGGCAGCCGCCGCGTACGCCACCAAGCACGCGGCCGAACACGGAGAGGCGACAGCATGACCGGTACCGACTGGCCCCTGTGGGAAGTGTTCGTGCGCAGCAGGCGGGGCCTGTCCCACACCCACGCCGGCAGCCTCCACGCCCCGGACGCCGAGATGGCCCTGCGCAACGCCCGCGACCTCTACACCCGGCGCTCCGAAGGCGTCTCCATCTGGGTGGTGCCCTCCACGGCCGTCACCGCCTCCTCCCCGGACGAGAAGGACCCCTTCTTCGAGCCCGCCGCCGACAAGCCCTACCGCCACCCGACCTTCTACGACATCCCGGAGGGGGTGAAGCACCTGTGACCGCACCCGTGACCACGCCCATGACCGCCACCGCGCAGGCGCCCGTGACCGCCGCCCTCGCCCTCGGCGACGACGCTCTGGTGCTCTCCCACCGGCTGGGCGAGTGGGCCGGGCACGCGCCCGTACTGGAAGAGGAAGTCGCCCTCGCCAATATCGCGCTCGACCTGCTCGGCCAGGCCCGCGTCCTGCTCTCGCTCGTGGGCGACGAGGACGAGCTCGCCTACCTCCGCGAGGAGCGCGCCTTCCGCAACGTCCAGCTTGTCGAGCAGCCCAACGGCGACTTCGCGCACACCATCGCCCGCCAGCTCTACTTCTCCGCCTACCAGCGGTCGCTCTACGAGCAGTTGGCGGCCGACGCCGACTCGCCCTTCGCCCCGATCGCGGCGAAGGCCGTCAAAGAGGTCGCCTACCACCGGGACCACGCCGAGCACTGGACCCTGCGCCTCGGCGACGGCACGCCGGAGAGCCACTCCCGGATGCAGCAGGCGCTGGACGCCCTGTGGCGGTTCACGGGCGAGCTCTTCGAGCCCGTGGAAGGACTGTCCGTCGACCGGGACGCGCTGCGCGACGGCTGGCTGACCGACGTCACCGACGTCCTCCGGCGTGCCACGCTGACCCTGCCCGACGGCCCCCAGCTCGGCGCGTGGACGGCCGGCGCGGGCCGGCAGGGCATCCACACCGAACCGTTCGGGCGGATGCTCGCGGAAATGCAGCACCTCCACCGCAGCCACCCGGGGGCGACATGGTGAGCACGCCCACGGGAGCCCCGGCCCCCGTATCCCGTCTCGAAGAGGAGCTCCTGGCCCTGGCCGGGTCCGTGCCCGACCCCGAGCTGCCCGTGCTCAGCCTGGCTGAGCTGGGCGTCCTGCGCGGCCTGCGCGTCACCGGCCCCGGCCGGGTCGAGGTGGAGCTCACCCCCACCTACACCGGCTGCCCCGCCATCGAGGCGATGTCGGCCGACATCGAACGCGTGCTCCATGAACAGGGGCAGGCCGAGGTCACCGTCCATACGGTCCTCGCCCCGCCCTGGTCCACCGACGACATCACGGCCGAAGGCCGCCGCAAGCTGGAGGAGTTCGGCATCGCGCCACCGGGGCCGACGGGCGCGAAAGGCCCTGTCATGGTCGGCCTGGCCATTCGGTGTCCCCACTGCGGATCCACCGACACCACGCTGCTGAGCCGCTTCTCCTCCACCGCCTGCAAGGCCCTGCGCCGCTGCGAGGCGTGCCGCGAACCGTTCGACCACTTCAAGGAGTTGTGATGGCAGCGGCCCGCCATGGCGCCTTCCACCCACTGCGAGTGACGGCCGTCGAACCCCTCACCGACGACTCGGTCGCCGTCACCCTCGCGGTCCCGCCCGCCCTGCGCGCCGGCTTCCGGTACGCGCCCGGCCAGCACCTCGCCCTCCGCCGGAGCGTGGACGGCACGGAGATACGCCGCACCTACTCCATCTGCGGCCGGGCCCCGGGCCCCGAGGGGCCCGAGACGCTACGGGTCGGAGTGCGGCTGGTGGACGGCGGGGCGTTCTCGACGTACGCCCTCAAGGAGCTGGCCGCGGGGGACACCGTGGAGGTGATGGCCCCGGCCGGACGGTTCGTGCTGCGGCCCCGGCCCGGCCGCTTCGCGGCGATCGTCGGCGGCAGCGGGATCACACCCGTCCTCAGCATCGTCTCGACGCTGCTGGCGAGCGAGCCGGACGCCCGGTTCTGCCTGATACGCAGCGACCGCACCACCGCCTCGACGATGTTCCTCGACGAGGTCGCCGACCTCAAGGACCGCTACCCCGACCGGCTCCAGCTCGTACAGACCCTCTCCCGCGAGGAGCAGCAGGCCGGGCCCGCCTCCGGCCGGCTGGACGAGGAGCGGCTGACCCGGCTGCTGCCCGCGCTGCTGCCGGTCGGGACGGTCGACGGCTGGTTCCTGTGCGGCCCCCATGGGCTGGTACAGGGCGCGGAGCGGGCGCTGCGCGCCCTGGGCGTCCCGCGCGAGCGGATCCACGAGGAGATCTTCCATGTGGAGGACGCCCCAGCGGGTACGACGGCCGCGGCACCGGCACCGGGCACGCGCGCGGCCCTCACGCACAGCGAGGTGACCGCCAAGTTGGACGGGCGCAGCGGCAGTTGGCCCGTGCGGGACGGGGAGACGCTGCTGGAGACGGTGCTGCGCAACCGGGCCGACGCGCCCTACGCCTGCAAGGGAGGTGTCTGCGGCACCTGTCGCGCGTTCCTGGTGTCGGGCGACGTGCGGATGGACCGCAACTTCGCGTTGGAGCAGGAGGAGTTGGACGCGGGATACGTACTGGCCTGCCAGTCCCACGCCACCACGGAGAAGGTGGAGCTGGACTTCGATCGCTGACCGCGTTCCCGGATCCCCGGGCACCTCGAATCCCCCAGTCGCCCATTCCAAATTCCCCTTCGCCGCCCTACTTTGACAGACCGTCAGATATTCATATGGGGCGTTGGAGGAAGGGGTGGCGGCCATGGACTTCACCTTCACCGAGGAGCAGCAGGCAGCGGCTGAGGCGGCCCGGGCCGTCTTCGGCGGGGTGAGCGCCGACGGGGTGCCCAGCCCGGCCCTGGTGCCGGGCGCGGTCGCCGAGGACCTCGACCGCCCGCTGTGGGGCCGTCTCGCGGACGCGGACCTGCTGAGCCTGCTCCTGCCCGTGGAGCGCGGCGGCGCGGGGCTCGGGCCGATCGCCCTGTGCCTGGTGCTCCGCGAGGCCGGGCGGGTCCTGGCCCGCGTGCCCCTGCTGGAGACCAGCGCCGCCGCCTTCGTCCTGGGCGCGTACGGCGGCGCCGCGACGGGCCCGCTGCTGGACGGAATCGGCCGGGGCGAGCTCGTCGTCACGGCCGCCGCCCAGGGCCGCACCGGGCACGACGCCCCCGAACTCGCCGTCACCGCCCGGCAGGACAGCGACGACCACTGGATCCTCGACGGTCAGCAGACCGCCGTGCCCTGGGCACCCACCGCCGACCGGATCCTGCTCCCGGCCCACGCCGGGGACGGCCGTACGATCCTCGCCCTGGTCCCGCCCGGTCGTCCCGGAGTCACCCTGGAGGACCAGGTCTCCACCAACGGCGAGCGCTACGCCCGGGTGACCCTGGACGCGGTGCGCGCCGGTCAGGACGAGGTGATCACGGCGGACGGGGCCTGGGCGCGGCTGCGGGAGCTGCTCACCGTCGGCACCTGCGCCCTGGCCCTGGGCGTCGGCGAGGCGGCGGCCCGGATGACCGGTGACTACACGAGCAAGCGGGAGCAGTTCGGCTTCCCCCTCGCCACGTTCCAGGCCGTGGCGGTCCAGTGCGCGGATCGCTACATCGACCTGCGGGCGATGGAGGCCACGCTCCTGCAGGCGGCCTGGCGCGTCGAGACGGCCACGGCGCACGAGGAAACGGGCACGCTGCCCGAAGCGGGCGCGCTGCCCGTCGCCGCCGACATCGCCGTCGCCAAGGTCTGGGCCTCCGAGGGCGTACGCCGGGTCGTCCAGACGGCCCAGCATCTGCACGGCGGCTTCGGCGCGGACACCGAGTACGCCCTCCACCGCTATCACGCCTGGGCCAAGCAGCTGGAGCTCTCCCTCGGCCCGGCCGCCGCCCATGAGGAGGCCCTGGGCGACCTACTGGCCGCCCACCCCTTGAGCTGAGGACGTGAGCTGAGGACGCGAGCTGAGGAACCTGAGCTGAGGAACGGCTAGATCACGGCGCCCGGAGCGCCCGCCGCGTCCACGACCGGACGGCCGGCGGCCTCCCACACCTGCATGCCGCCCTCGACGTTCGCGGCGTCGAGGCCCTGCTGCACCAGGTAGGCCGTGACCTGCGCGGAGCGGCCCCCGGACCGGCAGATGACGTTGATCCGGGCGCCTTCGGGGGCCTTCTCCGTCAGCTCGCCGAAGCGCGCCACGAAGTCGCTCATCGGGATGTGCAGCGCGCCTTCGGCGTGCCCCGCCTGCCACTCGTCGTCCTCACGCACGTCCAGCAGGAAATCGTCGGCGGACAGGGCGTCGACACCGACCGTGGGCACTCGCGAACCAAAAACCATGGCCCCGACGCTACCCGACCGGCTAACCGGTCAGCGAGGCCAGATGAGCCTCCCGTTCCGCGATCTGTGCCAGCAGCCCGTCGGCGATCTCCACCAGCAGCCCGTCCGGGTCCTCCGGCGCCATCCGGAGCATCGCGCCGATCGCGGAGCCCTCCAGTTCGGCGGCCACCGCCGAGAGCATGTCCTTGCGCTGGGCCAGCCACTCCAGCCGCGCGTACAGCTCCTCGCCCCGGCTCGCGCGCCGCTGCGCCGGCACGGGACCCGCCGCCCACTCCTCGGCGAGCTCCTGGAGCAGCGCCTCGTCGCCGTCGGCGTAGGCGGCGTTCACCCGCACCATGAAGGCCTCGCGGCGCGGCCGGTCCGCCTCGTCCGGGGCCAGGTCCGGGTGGGCCTTGCGGACCAGCTCCCGGTAGGCGCGCCGGGCCGCGTCGCCGGGCCGCACCCGGGCCGGCGGGCGCACCCGCTGCTCGGTGAGCATGGCCGTGGCCTCCGGCGACATCCCGGAGTCGTCGATCCAGCCGCCCAGCAGGTCGTCGACCCCCGGCATGGGCTGCACCAGCGCCCGGGCCTCGCGGGCCCGGCGGGTGTCCTCCGCGTCCCCCGAGCGGGCCGCGACGGCCTCCGCGATCAGCGCGTCGAGCTCGTCGAGACGGGCGTACATCGGGCCGAGGCGCTGGTGGTGGAGGCGGGAGAAGTTCTCCACCTCGACCCGGAAGGTCTCCACCGCTATCTCGAACTCGATCAAGGCCTGTTCGGCCGACCGCACGGCCTGGGCGAGCCGCTCGGTACCGGGTTCCTCCGCACGCGGCTCGTCGCCCGCCTCGGCTTCCGTCTCAGCTTCCGGGTTCATCACCCGCCCAGGGTACGAGGTGGCCTCCGGCCCCGGCCTCACGTTCCGGCCCCGACCGGCCTCAGACCCCCGTCTCCGCCGCCACCCGCCCCGTACGCACGGCCTTCGCCAGCTCCGCGTGATCGGCTTCCATGCGGTCCGCGTACGTGACGGCGAAGGCGGCGATCGCCTCGTCCAGTTCCCCGCCCTTGCCGCAGTAGCCGGCGATCAGCAGCGGGTCGGCGCTGTGCGCGTGCGCCCGCGCCAGCAGGGCGCCCGTCATCCGCCCGTAGTCGTCGAGCTCGCCGGGGGCCAGCGCCGCCGGATCCACACTGCCCTTGCGGTTGCGGAACTGCCGTACCTGGTACGGGCGTCCCTCGACCGTCGTCCACCCCAGCAGCACATCGCTGACGACCTGCATCGACCTCTGCCCCAGCACCACGCGCCGCCCCTCGTGCCCGACGGGCGGCGTCTCGAAGCCCGTCTTCTCCGCGTAGGGCAGCAGCGCCGACGGCCGGGCCTCCTTCACCTGGAGCACCAGCGGCTCGCCCCGGTGGTCGTGCAGCAGCACCACGTACGAGCGCAGCCCCACGCTCCCGGTGCCCACTATCCGGAACGCCACGTCCTGGATCGTGTACCGGGCCAGCAGCGGCAGCAGCTCCTCCGGCAGCGTGCCCAGGTACGGGCCGAGCGAGGCCGCGACGGCGGCCGCCTCCCCGTCCGGCACCCGGCGCAGCACGGGTGGGGCGTCCACGAACCGGCGGCCGCCGTGGCCGTCCTCCTCCGTCGCCTTGGCGGCGAAGCGGGCGCTGGTGTTCCGCCGGGCCTTCGCCCCGACCCGCTCCAGCATGCCCACCAGCTGATGGGCGTCGGCGTGGGAGACGAGCTCCTCGTCGGCGATGGCGTTCCAGGCCTCGGACGCGGGCATCCGGGCCAGCAGCCGCATCGTGTGCCGGTAGGCGCCGGCGGCGTCGCGGGCCGCCGTGCGGCAGGTGTCCTCGTCGGCCCCCGCCTCGCGCCCGGCCAGTACCAGGGAGGCGGCGAGGCGCTTGACGTCCCACTCCCACGGCCCGTGGAGGGTCTCGTCGAAGTCGTTGAGGTCCATCACTATCTCGCCGCGCGCGTCACCGTAGAGCCCGAAGTTCGCGGCGTGCGCGTCCCCGCACAACTGCGCGCCCACGCCCGTGACGGCCGTGCCCGTCAGGTCGTACCCCATCAGCCCGGCCGAGCCGCGCAGGAAGGCGAAGGGGGAGGCCACCATGCGGCCCACGCGGATCGGCACGAGCTCGGGCAGCCGCCCGGCGCCGGCCTCCGCGACGCTCTCGACCGCGCCGGGGCGACCGGGGGCGGGCCGCCAGCGGGCGTGCGCGGCGCGGGGCACCTCGTCGCGCAGCGCCTTGCCCGCCGTCTTGGCGGCCCTGCCGGGCCGGCGCGCGTCCCCGGCCGTCCGCTCGGCGGAACCCGAGGCCAAACTCGAGGCGAAACCCTGGGCGAAACCCGGTACGTACGGCAGTCGCGTCATCGCGGCGCCACCTCCCCCATCGGCGTCAACCGCCCATCGGTGTCGATCTTCCCCGACGGTACCGCCCCGCCGGGGCCCGTGTCCGGCAGGACGGCCACGCGGCGACACGCGGCAAATCGCCTTGCCCACAAGACCATTGGCCCGCCACACATACCAGACCTTCCCCCACGAAATCAGCTTCTGTGCGGAGGGACGCGCTGGATACCCTGCACACCCATCGCACATCGCGTCGTTCTCCCCCTCGCAAGGAGTCATCGTGTCCCAGGTCCAGCGCATGTCCAGGCTGATGGTGAAGACTCTGCGCGACGATCCGGCGGACGCCGAGACGATCAGCCACAAGCTGCTGGTGCGGGCCGGCTACGTGCGCCGCAACGCGGCCGGCGTCTGGACGTGGCTGCCGCTGGGCAAGAAGGTCCTGGACAACGTCTCGGCCGTCGTCCGCGAGGAGATGGACGCCATCGGCGCCCAGGAGGTGCTGCTGCCGGCGCTGCTGCCCAGGGAGCCGTACGAGGCGAGCGGCCGCTGGGAGGAGTACGGCGAGCTGCTGTTCCGGCTGAAGGACCGCAAGGGCGCCGACTATCTCCTGGGCCCCACGCACGAGGAGATCTTCACGCAGACGGTGAAGGACCAGTGCGTGTCCTACAAGGACCTGCCGGTGATGCTCTACCAGATCCAGACGAAGTATCGGGACGAGGCCAGGCCGCGCTCGGGAGTGCTGCGCGGCCGCGAGTTCCAGATGAAGGACTCGTACTCCTTCGACATCACGGACGAGGGGCTGGCCGAGTCGTACGCCCTCCACCGGGCCGCCTACCAGCGGATCTTCACCCGGCTGGGACTGGACCACCGGATCGTCTCGGCGGTGTCGGGGGCGATGGGCGGCTCGGCGTCGGAGGAGTTCCTGGCCCCCGCAGCGGCCGGTGAGGACACCTTCGTCGACTGCCCGGCGTGCGGGTACGCGGCGAACACGGAGGCGGTGACCTTCCCGGCGGACCGCGCGGAGCCGGCGGACGCGTCCTCGGTGGGCCCGATGGAGGAGCTGGACACCCCGGACACCCCGACGATCGAGTCCCTCGCCCGGCAGCTGGACGTCCCGGCCTCCGCGACCCTGAAGAACCTCCTGGTGAAGGTGGACGGGGAGATCGTGGCCGTGGGCGTGCCCGGCGACCGCGAGGTGGACCTGGGCAAGCTGGGCGAGCACCTGGCCCCGGCGGTCGTGGAGCTCGTCACCGCCGAGGACTTCGCCGGCCGCCCGGACCTGGTGCGCGGCTACGTGGGCCCGCAGGGCCTGGCGAAGGTCCGCTACATCGCCGACCCGCGCGTCGCCCCCGGCACCGCCTGGGTGACGGGCGCCAACAAGCCGGACACCCACGCGCGCGACGTCGTCTGCGGCCGGGACTTCGAGGTCGACGACTACCTGGACGTCGTCGTGGTCGAGGAGGGCGACCCGTGCCCGTCCTGCGGCGCGGGCCTCCGGCTCGGCCGGGCGATCGAGATCGGCCACATCTTCCAGCTCGGCCGCAAGTACGCCGACACCTTCCAGCTGGACGTGCTGGGCCCGCAGGGCAAGCCGGTGCGGGTGACCATGGGTTCGTACGGCATCGGCGTCTCGCGGGCGGTGGCGGCGCTGGCCGAGCAGACCGCCGACGCCAAGGGCCTGTGCTGGCCCGCCGAGGTCGCCCCGGCCGACGTCCACGTGGTCGCGGCCGGCAAGGCGGCGCAGATCGAGCTCGCCCTGGACGCCGCCGAGCGGCTGCGCGCGGCGGGCCTGCGGGTGCTGGTCGACGACCGGGCCGGGGTCTCTCCCGGGGTGAAGTTCACGGACGCGGAGCTGATCGGCGTCCCGAGGATCCTGATCGTCGGCCGCCGGGCCGCCGAGGGCGTGGTGGAGCTCAAGGACCGCCGCAGCGGTGAGAGCGAGGAGCTGCCGCTGACGGACGCGGTCGCGAAGCTGACGGCCTGACCGCCTGACCATCCGGTCCGGCCGGAGCACGTCGCTCCGGCCGGACCGGTATGTGTGAGCACTCCCACATACCGGACGAGGACATAGCAAGACGGTCGGCATCGTGATCACGATGCCGACCGTCTCGTCTGTGCGCGAGGGGGGAGTTGAACCCCCACGCCCTTTCGGGCACTGGAACCTGAATCCAGCGCGTCTGCCTATTCCGCCACCCGCGCATTGGGTGTGTCTTCCGCTTCCCGGACCGTTCCCCCGGCGTTTCCGCCCGGTTCTTGTCCGTTCGCCTTCCGACATCGAGAACATTAGCACGCCCTCGCGGGTGCCTTCACACCCATTGCCTCCACCCCGTCCCCGGGGGAGGGCCCGGTGAGGGCTCCGGTTGCGGGACACTGGCTTCGGGGCACCTCTACGATCCGCGTGGAGGCGACACTCGTCACTCCTGGCGTCGAAGGGGAACCAGCCGTTTTCCCGACGCGTGGATACGATCAGTAAGCAGTATCAGGAACGACACTGAGCATCAGAGACGTCACTGAGGGAAGGAGGTGCCCCGTGGGAGTACTGAAGCGCTTCGAGCAGCGACTCGAGGGTCTCGTGAACGGCACCTTCGCCAAGGTGTTCAAGTCCGAGGTGCAGCCGGTCGAGATCGCGGGCGCACTCCAGCGGGAGTGCGACAACAACGCCACCATCTGGAACCGTGACCGCACCGTCGTCCCGAACGATTTCATCGTGGAGCTGAGCGCCCCGGACTTCGAGCGCCTCAGCCCCTACTCCGGCCAGCTCGGCGACGAGCTGTCCGGCATGGTCCGCGACTACGCCAAGCAGCAGCGGTACACCTTCATGGGGTCCATCAAGGTCCACCTGGAGAAGGCCGACGACCTCGACACCGGCCTGTACCGGGTGCGCAGCCGCACCCTCGCCTCCAGCGAGTCGCAGGAACCGAACGCCCGGCAGCAGGCCGCGCGCCCCGGACCGGCCGCCGCCACCCAGGGCGCCGGCTATCCGCCGCAGCCCTCCGGCGTCCCGCCCATGCCCGCGTCGCCGCCGCCCGGTGTCCGTCCCCTGCCGCCGCGCGCCGGCGGTCCGGGGCCCGGAGCGGTGCCCGGGGCGCAGACGCGCCGCTGGATCGAGATCAACGGCACCCGTCATCAGATCTCGCGGTCCACGCTCGTGCTGGGCCGCAGCACCGAAGCGGACGTACGCATCGACGACCCCGGCGTCTCCCGCCGGCACTGCGAAATCCGGGTCGGCACCCCCGCGACCGTCCAGGACCTGGGGTCGACCAACGGCATCGTGGTGGACGGACAGCACACCACGCGCGCTACGCTCCGCGACGGCTCGCGGATCGTCGTGGGCAGTACCACCATCGTTTATCGGCAAGCCGAAGGGTGAAGCGGGGGCAATGTCAGAGCTGACCCTCACGGTCATGCGGTTGGGTTTCCTCGCCGTACTGTGGCTGTTCGTCATCGTGGCCGTCCAGGTCATCCGCAGCGATCTGTTCGGCACCCGCGTGACCCAGCGCGGCTCCCGCCGCGGCGGGGACACCCGCCCGCAGCGCGCGCAGGCCCCGGCCGCGCCGCCGCAGCAGCGCCAGCAGCAGCAGCCCGGCGGCCGTCGCGCCGACCGCGGCCGTCGTGGCGCGCCCACCAAGCTGGTGGTCTCCGAAGGCAGCCTGACCGGCACCACGGTGGCCCTCCAGGGCCAGACGATCTCCCTCGGTCGCGCCCACGACTCGACGATCGTGCTGGACGACGACTACGCCTCCAGCCGGCATGCCAGGATCTACCCCGACCGCGACGGCCAGTGGATCGTCGAGGACCTCGGGTCGACCAACGGCACCTACCTCGACCGGACCCGGCTGACCACCCCGACCCCGATTCCGCTCGGCGCGCCGATCCGTATCGGCAAGACCGTCATCGAGCTGCGGAAGTAGTAGGACCATGACGACCGGAGGGTGGGCAGCGTGGCTGGGAAGGGGCTGTACCCGGAGCCGACGGGCGAGGTGCGCATGAGTCTGTCACTGCGCTTCGCCGCCGGATCGCACAAGGGCATGATCCGGGAGGGCAACGAGGACTCCGGTTACGCCGGCCCCCGGCTGCTCGCCATCGCCGACGGCATGGGCGGCCAGGCGGCCGGCGAGGTCGCCTCCTCCGAGGTGATCTCCACCCTCGTCGGGCTCGACGACGACGTCCCGGGCTCCGACATCCTCACCTCCCTCGGTACCGCCGTGCAGCGCGCCAACGACCAGCTGCGCGTCATGGTCGAGGAGGACCCCCAGCTGGAGGGCATGGGCACCACGCTCACCGCCCTGCTGTGGACCGGTCAGCGGCTCGGTCTCGTCCACGTCGGCGACTCCCGCGCGTACCTCCTGCGCGACGGGGTGCTCACGCAGATCACCCAGGACCACACCTGGGTGCAGCGGCTGGTCGACGAGGGCCGGATCACCGAGGAGGAGGCCACCACCCACCCGCAGCGCTCCCTGCTGATGCGCGCGCTGGGCAGTGGCGACCACGTCGAGCCCGACCTGTCGATCCGCGAGGTGCGGGCCGGCGACCGCTATCTGATCTGCTCCGACGGGCTCTCCGGTGTCGTCAGTCACCAGACGATGGAGGAGACGCTCGCCAGCTACCAGGGTCCGCACGAGACGATCCAGGAGCTGATCCAGCTCGCCCTGCGCGGCGGCGGCCCGGACAACATCACGTGCATCGTGGCCGACGTCCTCGACGTCGACGGCGGGGACACCCTCACCACCGAGTTCAACGACACGCCGGTGATCGTCGGCGCGGTGGCCGAGAACCAGCTGCACATCATCGACAAGCGGGCCATGCAGACCCCGGCCGGCCGCGCCGCCGAGCTGGGCCGTCCCGTGCCCCCGCAGGAGGGCGCGCCCGGCGGCTTCGGCCCGCCCGGCAGCGGTGACGCCGGGATGGGCGGCATGCCGGACGGCGCCTTCGGCCCGTTCACCGACGAGGACTTCGTCAAGCCCCGGCGCAAGGGCCGCTGGCTCAAGCGCACGCTGATCCTCGCCCTCGCGCTGGGCGTGGTCGGCGGCGGTCTGTACGGCGGCTACCAGTGGACGCAGACGCAGTACTACGTGGGCGCGAAGGACAACGACCACGTGGCGGTCTACCAGGGCATCAACCAGGACCTGGCGTGGGTGAGCCTGAACAGGCTGTACAAGGACCACCCCGAGATCGAACTCAAGTACCTCCCGGTCGACCAGCGCAGCCGTGTCGTCGACACGATCACCGTCGGCAGCCGGGACCAGGCCGTGCAGAAGGCCAAGGAGCTCGGCACGCTCGCCGGCGCCTGCAAGAAGGAAGCCGAGCGGCACAAGGCCGAGCAGCAGCAGCGCGAGAGCGAGAAGCAGAACACCGACCGCACCGGCGGTGCGAGCGGTGCCCCGAAGGACACGGCGAAGGAATCCGGCGAGGCCCGCTCCCACGCCGCCCAGGCCACCCCGGCCCCCACCCCGGGCCCCACCCTCAGCGAGGAAGAGCAGAAGTTGGTCCCGCAGTGCAGCAGCGCTCAGCAGTGAAGCCGTAGGGGGCCACCACCGCCATGTCAGCGATTTCACCCATTCCCAACTCCGGCAGCAACACGACGACCATCAGCACCGTGGGCGCGCCGAGCCGGCGCAACACCGAGCTCGCGCTGCTGGCCTTCGCCGTCATCCTGCCGTGCTTCGCCTACGCCAACGTGGGTCTGGCCCTCGACGGCGAGATGCCCTCCGGCATGCTCGGCTACGGCATCGGCCTCGGCCTGATGGCGGGCGTCGGCCACCTGGTCGTCCGCAAGTTCGCCAAGTACGCCGACCCGCTGCTGCTGCCCCTGGCGACGCTGCTCAACGGCATCGGCCTGGTCATCATCTGGCGGCTGGACCAGTCGCCGCGGCTGATGGCCGGCAAGACGTTCGCCCCCGCCGCGACCAACCAGCTGCTGTTCTCGGCCCTGGGCATCGCCCTGTTCGTGGCCGTCCTGATCTTCCTGAAGGACCACCGGATCCTCCAGCGCTACACCTACATCTCGATGGCGGTCGCGCTGGCCCTGCTGGTCGCCCCGATGTTCTTCCCCGCCGTCTACGGCGCCCGCATCTGGATCACGATCCCCGGTCTGGGCTCGATCCAGCCGGGTGAGTTCGCCAAGATCGTCCTGTCGATCTTCTTCGCGGGCTATCTGATGGTGAAACGCGACGCGCTGGCCCTGGCCAGCCGCCGCTTCATGGGCCTGTACCTGCCGCGCGGCCGTGACCTCGGCCCGATCCTGGCGGTCTGGGCGTTCTCGATCCTGATCCTCGTCTTCGAGACCGACCTCGGTACGTCGCTGCTGTTCTTCGGCATGTTCGTCGTGATGCTCTACGTCGCGACCGAGCGCACCAGCTGGATCGTCTTCGGTCTGCTGATGTCCGGCGTCGGCGCGGTCGCCGTGGCCAGCTTCGAGCACCACGTCCAGCAGCGTGTCGACGCCTGGCAGCACCCCTTCGACGCCTTCAAGGACGGCAGCTCCGACCAGATCGCCCAGGCCCTGATGGCCTTCGGCTCCGGCGGGGTCTTCGGCACGGGCTGGGGCCAGGGCCACTCCGACCTCATCGGCTTCGCCGCCAACTCCGACTTCATCCTGGCCACGGTCGGCGAGGAGCTCGGCCTGGCCGGCGTGATGGCGATACTCCTGATCTACGGCCTGATCGTGGAGCGCGGCGTGCGCACCGCCCTCGCGGCCCGCGACCCCTTCGGCAAGCTGCTCGCCACGGGCCTGTCCGGCGCCTTCGCCATCCAGGTCTTCGTGGTCGCCGGCGGTGTCATGGGCCTCATCCCGCTGACCGGTATGACCATGCCGTTCATGGCTCAGGGCGGCTCCTCCGTCATCGCCAACTGGGCGCTGATCGCCGTGCTCATCAAGATCAGCGACACCGCGCGGCGCCCCGCGCCGGCGCCCGCCCCGAACCCCGACGCCGAGATGACCCAGGTGGTCCGCCCGTGAACAAGCCCGTGCGCCGGATCGCCATCTTCTGCGGTCTCCTCGTCCTCGCCCTGATGATCAGGGACAACTGGATCCAGTTCGTCCAGGCCGACGAGCTCAAGACGAACAAGCACAACCGTCGCATCACGATCGCCCGCTACAGCCAGCCGCGCGGCAACATCATCGTCGACGGCCAGGCGATCACCGGCTCCCAGGAGACCGGCGGCATCGACTTCAAGTACAAGCGCACCTACAAGAACGGTGAGATGTGGGCTCCGGTCACGGGCTACAGCTCACAGGTGTTCGACGCCAACCAGATCGAGAAGCTCGAGGACAAGGTCCTCACCGGCGACGACGACCGGCTGTTCTTCAACCGCACGGTCGACATGATCACCGGCAAGGGCAAGAAGGGCGGTGACGTGATCACCACCCTGAACACCAAGGCCCAGGAAGCCGCCTTCAAGGGCCTCGGCGACAAGAAGGGCGCGGTCGCCGCCATCGACCCGCGCACGGGCAAGATCCTCGCGCTGGCCTCCACCCCGTCCTACGACCCGTCGACGATCGCCGGGGCCCGGGACAGCAAGGCGTGGAACGCGCTCACGGCCGACAAGAACCAGCCCATGCTCAACCGGGCGCTGAAGCAGACCTACCCGCCGGGCTCGACCTTCAAGGTCGTCACCGCCGCCGCGGCGCTGGAGAACGGCCTCTACAAGGACGTCGACACCAAGACGGACTCGCCGCTGCCGTGGATCCTGCCGGACACGCGTGTGGAGCTGCAGAACGAGGGCAACATCCCCTGCAAGGACGCCTCGCTGCGGGTCGCCCTGCAGTGGTCCTGCAACACCGTCTTCGGCAAGATCAGCGCCGACCTCGGCAACAAGAAGATGATCGACGAGGCGAACAAGTTCGGCTTCAACAAGCCGGTCGACACGCCCGTCCGCGCCGTGCCCAGCATCTTCCCCAAGGACAACCGCCCGCAGAACGCGATGGCCGGCATCGGCCAGGCGTCCAACCGGGTGACCCCGCTGCAGATGGCCATGGTGGCCTCGGCCGTCGCCAACAACGGCAAGCTCATGGAGCCGTACATGGTCGACAAGCTGCGCGCGCCGAACCTGAACGTCATCGAGCACCACCAGCCCAAGCAGATGAGCCAGCCGATGTCCGCCGAGACCGCCCAGAAGCTCCAGAGCATCATGGAGACGGTCGTCGAGCAGGGCACCGGTAAGAAGGGCCAGATCAGCGGCGTCAAGGTCGGTGGCAAGACCGGTACCGCCCAGCACGGCGTCGACAACAGCGGCAACCCGTACGCGTGGTTCATCTCCTACGCGAAGACCGACAAGGGCTCGCCGGTCGCCGTCGCCGTCGTCATCGAGGGCTCGGACACCGTCCGCGACGACATCGCCGGTGGCGAGCTCGCCGCCCCCATCGCGAAGAACGTCATGGAGGCGGTCATCAACTCGGAGAAGTGATCCGGCTCACTCGCCACGGCCGAACCACTCCTCCGTCTGTACCGGTCGTATATCGGGTGCCGGTGGCGCCCGGAAGGCACCCGGCGCGCCGGGTACGGTATGCCGGACAGCACACCGCCGGACCCACGCCGGTGAGGTCAGGAACACGGAAGGGCTGGAGCTATGGAAGAGCCGCGTCGCCTCGGCGGCCGGTACGAGCTGGGCTCGGTGCTCGGCCGCGGTGGCATGGCCGAGGTCTACCTCGCGCACGACACCCGGCTCGGCCGCACCGTCGCCGTGAAGACGCTGCGGGTGGACCTCGCCCGCGACCCGTCCTTCCAGGCCCGGTTCCGTCGTGAGGCCCAGTCGGCCGCCTCGCTCAACCACCCGTCGATCGTCGCCGTGTACGACACCGGCGAGGACTACGTGGACGGGGTCTCGATCCCGTACATCGTCATGGAGTACGTCGACGGGTCGACGCTGCGCGAGCTGCTGCACTCCGGCCGGAAGCTGCTGCCCGAGCGCACCCTGGAGATGACCATCGGGGTGCTCCAGGCGCTGGAGTACTCCCACCGGGCCGGCATCGTCCACCGGGACATCAAGCCCGCCAACGTCATGCTCACCCGCACGGGCCAGGTCAAGGTCATGGACTTCGGCATCGCCCGGGCCATGGGCGACGCCGGCATGACCATGACGCAGACGGCGGCCGTCATCGGCACCGCCCAGTACCTCTCGCCCGAGCAGGCCAAGGGCGAGCAGGTCGACGCGCGCTCCGACCTCTACTCCACCGGCTGTCTGCTCTACGAGCTGCTGGCGGTCCGGCCCCCGTTCATCGGCGACTCGCCGGTGGCCGTCGCCTATCAGCACGTGCGGGAGGAGCCGAACCCGCCGAGCACGTACGACCCCGATGTGGCGCCCGAGATCGACGCCATCGTCCTCAAGGCGCTGACCAAGGACCCGGACTACCGCTACCAGTCGGCCGACGAGATGCGCGCCGACATCGAGGCGGCCCTGGAGGGCCGTCCGGTGGCCGCGGCGGCCGCGCTCGGCGCCATGGGCGGGGGCGGCTACGGCATGCCGGACCAGCCGACCACCATGCTCCGGCCCCAGGATCAGGGGCACATGGCGCAGACGTCGATGATGCCGCCGGTGGCGGACGGCGGGGGCTACGGCGGCTACGACAACGGCTCGCACGGCGGCCGGCGCGGCGGCGGGAACGGCCGCAAGAGCAACCTCTCGACGATCCTGCTGGTCGTCGCGGGCGTGCTGGTGCTCGTCGGCGCGATCTTCATCGGCAAGTCGCTCTTCAGCGGCGGCAACAACTCCAATGTGACCATCCCCAGCCTCACCGGCCAGACCCTGGCGGAGGCGAAGCGCTCCGGCGACAACGGCGGCTTCAAGGTCACCGAGGGGGAGCAGAAGAACTGCGACCAGCCCAAGGGCAAGGTCTGCGACCAGGACCCCAAGGCGGGTGCGAAGGTCGAGCGCAACACCGAGGTCAAGGTCTCGCTGTCCAAGGGCCCGGTCCAGATCGAGGTCCCGAGTGTGATCGGGCAGTCCTTCGACAAGGCCAAGGCGCAGCTGGAGGCCCTGGGCTTCACGGTGACGCAGAAGCAGGAGGAGTCCTCCCAGCCCTCCGGCCAGGTCACCAAGCAGGACCCGGACGCCGGTGAGAAGGCCGAGAAGGGCGCGGAGATCACCCTCACGGTGGCCACCCAGGCGGCGAGCAAGACGGTGCCGTCCGTGGTCGGCCGGCCCTTCGACGACGCCCAGAAGCAGCTCAAGGACCTGGGCTTCACCGTGACCCGCGAGGACGAGGACTCCACTCAGCCCGCCGGTACGGTCACCCGGCAGAGCCCCGACGGCAACACCTCCGCGCGGCCCGGCTCGACGGTCACCCTGTTCGTCTCCAAGGGCGCGGCCCAGCAGAAGGTCGGCGTGCCCCCCGTGGTCAACCAGAAGCTCAAGGACGCCAAGAACGCCCTGACGGGCGCGGGCCTGAAGGTCGGCAACATCGCCGGCCCGCAGGACGACAACGCCCTGGTGCTGGTGTCCGACCCGGCCGCGGGCGCTCAGGTGCCCAAGGACACCCCGGTGAACCTGACGACCATCGCCGGCGCCCCGAACCCGGGCGGCAACCCCGGTGGTCAGCAGGGCGGCCAGCCCGGCGGCACCGACCAGGACACCGGCTTCTTCGGCGGCATCATCGGCGGCCGTCGCCACTGACGCCCGTAGGACAGCGCTGACGCCCGTAGGACAGCAGAAAGCCCCGGCATCCTTCACGGATGCCGGGGCTTCTTGCTGTCTCGGTGTGTCAGCGGAGTTCCTTGGGTGGGGTGCGCTTGGCGTCGACCTTCTCCGTGCGCTCCAGCTCGGCCCAGACGATGTAGCGGTAGTCGGAGGTGTAGACCGGCGTGCAGGTCGTCAGGGTGAGGAAGCGGCCCGGCCGGGTCTTCCCGGACTCCTTCGGCACGGAGTCGAGGACGTCGACGTTGAAGCGGGACGTCTCCTTGAGGTCGGCGTAGACCTTGTAGACGTACCAGGTGTCGCGGGTCTCGAAGACGACCGGGTCACCGCTCTTGATCTTGTCGATGTTGTGGAACTTGGCGCCGTGCCCGTCGCGGTGGGCGGCGAGGGTGAAGTTGCCCTGCCTGTCCCACGGCATGCCCGCCTTGACGGGCTCGCGGTAGAAGCCGGCGACGCCCTCGTTGAGGACCTTGCTCCCGGTGCCGGGCTTGACCAGCACCTCGCCGTTCCGCATGGCCGGTACGTGGAGGAAGCCGATGCCGTCCTTGGTGTCCAGCGCGCCCGGTCCGGCGGCCGTGGCCGGGGCCTTGGCCCAGTTGTCGCGTACGTGGCTGCCCTGGCGCTTGGCCTCGCGGTCGGCGAGGACGTTCGTCCACCACAGCGAGTAGGCCACGAAGAGCGCCATGATCACACCGGCGGTGATCAGCAGCTCGCCTATGACGCCGACGACGGCGGCGAGCCGCCTCCGTGCGAGGTCCTGTCGCCGTGGCTCGTCGCCGTCGGTCCGTGCCACCGCGCCCGTACCCCGTTCTCCGCTGTGCCGTCACTCCACGAGCGCGTCCGGTTTTCCCTTGCTCCGGGGCCGCTCGTCGACCATCTTGCCCCACACCACCATGCGGTACGTACTGGTGAACTCGGGGGTGCAGGTGGTCAGCGTGATGTAGCGGCCGGGCCCGGTGAAGCCGGAGCCGGCCGGAACGGGGTCGATGACCTTGGTGTTCGCCGGGGACGTCTGATCCAGACGGCTTGTCATCTCATAGGTGTAGAAGGTGCTCTGCGTCTCGACGACGACCTTGTCACCGGGCTGCAGCCTGTTGACGTAGCGGAACGGTTCGCCATGGGTGTTGCGATGGCCCGCGAGCGCGAAGTTCCCCTGCTTGTCCCAGGGCATCGCGGTCTTGAGACTGCCGGTGGCGTAGTGGCCGACCATGCCGCGGTCCAGCACCTGGTGCTTGCCGACGCCCTCGGCGATGGGGGCCTTCACGTCCAGCTTGGGGATGTAGATGATCGCGAAGCCCTGGCCCGGGGAGAACTCCCCCGCGTCCCGGGCCGCGCCCTGGGCCCCGCCCTTGTCCCAGCTGTGCCGCAGGCTGTCGGCCGTACCGCCCGCCTGGCGATGGGCGATGACGTTGGTCCACCACAGCTGGTAGGCGACGAACAGCAGCATGACCACGCCCAGGGTGATGAACAGCTCGCCCACGACCCGGCTGGCTATCACCCCGGGGCTGTCCCTACGGGCGCGCGCGGCCCGTTGCGCGGCGCGGCGGCGCTCCGCGCGCCCTCCGGTCACCACCGGGCGCTCCGGCCGCTCGGACCGCGCCGGCCCCTCCGGCTCGACGCGCCGCAGCGTCATCGTCGCCTCGTCCTCGGGCGGCAGCGGCTGGGCCACGGCCCCGGGGGCGTAGGCCCCGGAGTCGTACGCCGCGGTCACGCCCCGGCCTTGCCCACCACCGGGGCGAGCCCTGCCGACCGTTCCACCGCCCCCATGTCCCCACAGGCGACCAGCCAGTTGGCCAGCATGCGGTGGCCCCACTCGGTGAGCACGGACTCCGGGTGGAACTGCACGCCCTCGACCGGCAGGTCGCGGTGGCGCAGGCCCATGATCACCCCGGTGTCGGTCGTGGCGGTGATCTCCAGCTCGTCCGGCCAGCTGTCGCGCTCGGCGGCCAGCGAGTGGTAGCGGGTGGCCGTGAAGGGCGACGGAAGGCCGTGGAAGACGCCCTTGCCCTCGTGCGTCACGGGCGAGGTCTTGCCGTGCAGCAGCTCGGGCGCCCGGTCGACGACGCCGCCGTAGGCGACGGCCATCGACTGCATGCCCAGGCAGACACCGAAGACCGGCACCCCTGTGTCGGCGCAGTGGCGCACCATGTCGATGCAGACCCCCGCCTCCTCGGGCGCGCCCGGGCCGGGCGAGAGGAGGACGCCGTCGAAGCCGTCCTGGGCGTGCGCGGGCTCGACCTCGTCGTTGCGGCGCACCTCGCATTCGGCGCCGAGTTGGTAGAGGTACTGGACGAGGTTGAAGACGAAGCTGTCGTAGTTGTCCACGACGAGGATGCGTGCGCTCACCGGACCACCGCCACCGTTCCGTTGCTCACCGGCATGCCGTTGTCGACCGTGACGTCGTTGAACGGCAGCAGCGGTTCCGCCCAGGGGAAGACGTACTGGAAGAGGACGTAGACGCCTCCCAGCACGAGCAGCAGGGAGATCAGCGCCTTCACCCACGCGTTGCCCGGCAGATGACGCCAGATCCAGACGTACATGCTCTACCCACTCGCCGATGATTGGATGTTTGGGCACCAGACTAAGGGTCGGCACCCCGCCCGCGGGGGTCAGCCGGACAAAGCCGCAGGCCTGCCGTCGGAGACCGGACGGGTCTCGGCCAGATGGCCCCAGACGATGAGCCGGTGGCTGTGTCCCCACTCCGGTTCGCAGGTGGTCAGGGTCAGATAGCGGCCCGGCTCCCGGTAGCCGGACCCGGCGGGCACGGGGTCGATCACGGCGACGTCGGTGGGCAGCGTCCGGCGGGGCCGGGTGTCGACGCGGTAGGTGAACCAGGTCGTCCCGTCGTTGATCACCACCGCGTCGCCGGAGCGCAGCTCGTCGAGGTCCTTGAAGGGGTCGCCGTAGGTGCGGCGGTGGCCGGCGACGGCGAAGTTGCCACTCCCGCCGGGGGGCGCGGTGCCCGGGTAGTGGCCGAGGCCCCGTTTCAGCAGCTCGGTGCCGGTGCCCTCGAGGACGGGCTTGGCCCAGCCGGCGCCCAGGCGGGGGACGTACATCACGGCGAAGGCCGCTCCGGGGCGCTGCCCGGCGGGGCGCGCGGTGGGTTCCTCCGCGCCGCTGCCCGCTACAGGGGGCGCGTCACCGGCGCGGGGCGCCGGGGGGACCGGTGGTGCCGGGGAGGCGGTCCGGGGGCCGTCGGCGGGCACTGAGGGGGCGTCAGGCGCCGGAGCGGAGGGTGGTGCGGCGGCGGGCGGGCCGGCGGCCCAGCGCTCCCGGAGGCGGCCGATCTCGTCGTCCATGGCGCTGTCGGCGCGGACGCCGGTCCAGTAGAGGAGGTAGACGACGAAGAGCACGATCAGCGTGCCGACGGTCAGGCACAGTTCGCTGAGCGTCCGTACGACGAGGCGTGAGCGCACCGGCCGGACACCTCCCGGGGGTCATCCCATGGGCTTGGCGTAGTGGAGATCCACTGTGCCCGAGTAGCCGGGGAGAGTCACCGCCTCGTGCTGGTCGACTTTCCAGCCGAGGCCGTAGGCGGCGACGTACTGGAGATAGTTCTGGATCGCGGGGGAGGCGTCCAGGGCCTTGCGGAGGGCACCCCGGTCACCGACTGCGGTGATCTTGTACGGCGGCGAGTAGACGCGGCCCTGGAGGATGAGGGTGTTTCCCACGCAGCGGACCGCGCTGGTGGAGATCAGCCGCTGGTCCATCACCTGGATGCCCCGGGCGCCGCCCTGCCAGAGGGCGTTGACGACGGCCTGGAGGTCCTGCTGGTGGATGACGAGGTCGTTGGGCTGGGGCTGGGGCACCCCGGGGATCTTCGCGGTGGCGTTGGGCGGGGCGTCGGTGAGGGTGACGGTCATGCCCTGGCCGGCGAGCTTGCGGGTGCCGGCGGCGTCCTCCAGGTCGGCGAGCTTGCGCTGTTCGGCCGCCGTGCCGCCGTTGTCGCGCCGGGCGAGGGCGTCGACCTGGGCGCGGGCCGCCGCGGCGCTGTCCTCGAGGTCGCCGTTCTTGCGGCTGCGCTCCCGGATGAGGTCCGAAAGGCGGAGCATGGAGTCGTCGGTGCGGATGTTGGTGCCCTGGGCGGTGTTGAAGCTCGTCCAGAAGATGAGGCCCGCGAGGGCGAAGACGCCGCCGGTCAGCAGCCGCACCGGACGGAAGCGCCGGATGGGCCCGCTGGTGGAGTCCGCAGAATTACTCACCGTACCCTTATCCTCTCCGACGCCGCGGAAGCACTACGCTAACGGACGCCCGGGGGAACGAAGCGCTCCCGTCGCTCCCGCCCCGGCGGACAGCCCATGTGATACCCAGCCCCATGTGAACCCCAGCGCGGTCACGCAGCGCGTCGACAGGAGAGTTTCCTCGTGCCGAAGTCACGGATCCGCAAGAAAGACGACTTCACGCCGCCGCAGGTGAAGCAGCAGAGCATCAAGCTGGCGACGGGGCGTCGCTGGGTGGCGCCACTGATGCTGGCGATGTTCCTGATCGGCCTGGCCTGGATCGTCATCTTCTACGTGACGAGCGGCGACATGCCGGTGGAGTCCCTGAAGAACTGGAACATCGTGGTCGGCTTCGGCTTCATCGCGGCGGGGTTCGTCGTCTCCACCCAGTGGAAGTAGCGCGAGTTATCCACACCCTCGTCCACAGTGGGGAAAACTCAGAAGATCTGTGGATAACTTCCCTGGCATTGACGCCGGTGTGACTGATCGCAAGCGCCGCGTATCCACGGTCACACCGGTGCCTTCCAGCGAAAACGCAGCTCGGCGGGGGTACGCGGGCCTAGAACACCTGTTCCCACAGGATGGGCCCACGATCCCCCGCCGTTGTGGACAACCTATGCGTCCACCGATGTGGGTGACCCGCCCCTCGGCACGGCCACCGGCCGGAGCGGGCGAGACAGCGGGCCGGGATCAGGCGAGCTGCGCCGTCCGGGCGACCACCATGGCGACGATCACCAGTAGGGCCGCCGCACAGGTCAGCCGCTGGACCAGCAGCCGCTTGCCACGCGGGGCGTGCACCATCCCGTAGGCCACCGCCGTGCCCACCACCAGGCCGCCGACATGCGCCTCCCAGGCGATGTTGCTCCAGGTGAAGGTGAAGATCAGGTTGAGCACGAGCAGCGCGACGACCGGCCGCATGTCGTACTTCAGACGCCGCATCAGCACCGCCGTGGCACCCAGCAGACCGAAGATCGCGCCCGAGGCGCCGAGCGACGGCTGGTTGGGCGCGGCGACGAGATAGGTGAGCGCGCTGCCGCCGAGACCGGCCAGCAGATACAGGGCCAGATAGCGGGCACGGCCCAGCGCCGCCTCCAGCGACGGGCCCAGCCACCACAGCGAGAGCATGTTGAAGGCGATGTGCATGACCTGCTGATGCAGGAACATCGCGGTCAGCAGCCGGTACCACTGCCCCTCGGCGACGCCCTCCAGCGGCCCGAAGTCCGACAGCGTCGCCCGCCCGAACAGCTCCAGGGCGTCCACCAGCCGGTCCCCGGTGGCCATCACCGCGATCCACACCGCGACGTTGATCCCCAGCAGGACCTTGGTGACCAGCCGCGGATCGCTCGTGTGCACCGCCCCGGCGACCGTGCGCGCCGCGGTCGCCCGGGGGTCGTGGCCCGTACCGGAACCGCTGCTCACGCACTCCGGGCACTGGAATCCCACGGAGGCGCTCACCATGCACTCCGGGCAGATGGGGCGCTCGCAACGGGCGCAGCGGATGCCGGTCTCCCGGTCCGGATGCCGGTAGCAGCGGACGGCCTGCTCGTTCATGCTCTCCCTCGCCCCTGTGTCGGGCCCTCGCCCCTTTGCTGGGCCGGTGTGCCCACCGCACAACGCACGGCCCCGCCCGTCATACGGACGGGCGGGGCGCCAGGTTCCCATGAGACGCCGGGGCCCGGGGGCCCACGGCGGATCCTCGCGGGGTGTGCGGAGCGGTTGTCAGCGGGTCTCGACGACGACCGACTCGATCCTCACGTCGTTGACCGGACGGTCGGTGCGCGGGTTGGTGGCGGCCTCGGCGATGGCGTCCACGACCTTCTTCGAGGCGTCGTTGCTGACCTCGCCGAAGATGGTGTGCTTGCCGGTCAGCCAGGTGGTGGGCGACACGGTGATGAAGAACTGCGAGCCATTGGTGCCCGGACCGGCGTTGGCCATGGCCAGCAGGTACGGCTTGGTGAAGGCGAGGTCCGGGTGGAACTCGTCCTTGAACTGGTAGCCCGGACCGCCGGTGCCGTTGCCCAGCGGGTCACCACCCTGGATCATGAAGCCACTGATGACACGGTGGAAGATCGTGCCGTCGTACAGCTTGTCCGTCGTCTTGGCACCCGTCTCCGGGTTCACCCACTCGCGCTCGCCCTGCGCCAGCTCGACGAAGTTCTTCACCGTCTGGGGGGCGTGGTTCGGGAGAAGCCGGATCTCGATGTCGCCCTGGTTGGTCTTCAGGGTGGCGTAAAGCTGCTCGGCCACGGTCTACCTTCCATAGTGTTCACTGACAGCCACCGATCCTCGCACGGCTGCTTCGCGGCGAGTAGCCGACAAAGCCCGGCGCGCGACGGCGAACCGTGGCATTGTCGACCGGAGCTCCCCTGATGACCCGGATGCCCGATCGCACATGCCGGACCGCCCATCGGCAGGCATGATTTTTCCACTGGGTGGAAAGGCGACAAACCATACGCCACCGAGGAGGAGGATCCCGTGACCCGCAAGGACAGCGTGCGCGCCGCGACCAGCACCGCCAAGGACAGCGTGCGCCACGCCGCGGAAGTGGTGGCGCCCTACGCCGGCACGGCCAAGGACGCCGCCGTGCACTACGCCCACGAGGCCCGCACCCGGCTCGCGCCCAAGGTCGCCGAGGCCGCGCACCAGGCCCGTTCGCAGTACGACGCCCACCTCCAGCCGCGCATCGAGCACGCGCGCGGCGCCCTGCCGCCCAAGGTCGACCAGGTCGCGACGAAGGCCCGCGCCGTCGCCGAGCCCGTGCGGGACGAGGCCCTCTCCCGGGGCACCGCCGCCATCGCAGCGCTGCGCGGCCAGGTGTCCGCCGACGACGTGGAGAAGCTGACCCGCCGCCGGAACCGCCGCTGCCGCACCGGGCGCGTGGCCAGGCGGCTCGTCGTGTTCGGCCTCCTAGCGGCCGGCGCCGTCGTCGCCTGGAAGTGGTGGGACCGGCAGGCCAACCCCGACTGGCTCGTCGAACCCCCGGAGGCCACCGAGCCCTCGGACCGCGCGCCCCTGTCCTCCGTCGACGGCAGCGGTGACCGTTCCGCCCTCGACCCGGAGGTCCAGGCCAAACAGGACCGGGCCGACACGGAGGCATCCACCGAGGACGACACCGACCGTCCCTGACGACCGCGTCCGCGGGGCGGCGAAACGGGCGGCGGCACAGGCCCTCCACACGGCCCGCACACACTCGGCACACGCCCCGGCCGCACCGCCCGGCCCCCGGGGACGACAAAACCCCTCCGACCACGTTTCCGCAGGTCGGAGGGGATTCCTTGTGGAGCCTAGGGGAGTCGAACCCCTGACATCTGCCATGCAAAGACAGCGCTCTACCAACTGAGCTAAGGCCCCGTCGGGGACCAGACTACCCGGTGTCGGCGCTCTTTCCCGACCGGGTATCGCCGCGACCCACCACTCTCCGTAGGATGCACCGCAAGATTCGCGGCAGCGAAGCGAAGGGGAGAGCGTGATGGACGCAGCACAGCAGGAAGCCACCGCCCGCGCACGGGAGCTACAGCGCAGCTGGTACGGGGAGCCGTTGGGGGCGCTCTTCCGCCGTCTCATCGACGACCTCGGTCTCAACCAGGCCCGCCTCGCGTCCGTTCTGGGCCTCTCCGCCCCCATGCTCTCCCAGCTGATGAGCGGTCAGCGCGCCAAGATCGGCAACCCCGCCGTGGTGCAGCGGGTGCAGGCGCTCCAGGAGCTCTCCAGCCAGGTCGCGGACGGCACCGTGAGCGCGGCGGAGGCCGCGGAGCGGATGGAGGAGGTCAAGAAGAGCTCGGGCGGCTCCGTCCTCAACTCCACCCAGACCACGGCCAGCAGCGGGGCGCCGACCGTGCGCCGGGTGGTGCGCGAGATCCAGTCGCTGCTGCGGTCGGTGGCGGGCGCGGGGGACATCATCGACGCCGCCGAGACCCTCGGCCCCGCCCACCCCGAACTCGCCGAGTTCCTCCGGGTGTACGGCGCCGGGCGGACCGCCGAGGCGGTCGCCCACTACGAGGCGCACCAGAGCTGACCGTGCCGGGGGGCGCCGGCGCACGGCGGGGGCGGGGGTGACGCGCACGACATGGGTGAGCTCTTCGCTGGGCGGTACGAGCTGGTGGACCCGATCGGGCGGGGCGGGGCGGGCGCCGTCTGGCGGGCCTGGGACCAGCGGCGGAAGCGCTATGTGGCGGCGAAGGTGCTTCAGCAGAGCGACGCCCACACGCTGCTGAGGTTCGTCCGCGAGCAGGCGCTGCGCATCGATCATCCCCATGTGCTGGCGCCGATGAGCTGGGCGGCCGACGACGACAAGGTGCTGTTCACCATGGAGATGGTGGGCGGCGGCTCGCTCGCCCATCTCATCGGCGACTACGGGCCGTTGCCGGCGCATTTCGTCTGCGTATTGCTGGATCAGCTGCTGTCCGGGCTCGGCGCGGTGCACGCGGAAGGCGTCGTGCACCGGGACATCAAACCCGCCAACCTCCTTTTGGAAGCGACCGGTACGGGCCGCCCGCATTTGCGGCTCTCCGATTTCGGGATCGCCATGCGCAAGGGCGAGCCGAGGCTCACGGACACCAACTTCGTCATGGGGACGCCGGGTTACTTCGCGCCGGAGCAAATGCTGGGCGAGGAACCGGACTTTCCCGCCGACCTCTTCGCCGTGGGGCTGGTGGCGCTCTATCTCCTCACAGGCCGGAAGCCGGACGCCGAGGCACTGGTCGAGCTGTTCCCCGAGCAGGGGGTGCCGAGCGCTCCCCAGGAGGTGCCGGAGCCGCTCTGGGAGGTCGTCGCGAATCTGCTCCACCCCGATCCGTACGCCCGCTTCCGGACGGCCACGGGGGCGCGCAAGGCCCTGGCGGCGGCCGTGGAGCTGCTGGATCCGCCCGACGCCGACGAGGAACGGATCGAGGTCTTCGACCAGCTGGGCCCGCTGCCGCCGGGCTTCGGCCCGGACGGGCCGGAGCACCGGCCGGCCCCGGAACCACCGCGCCCCGCCTACCCGCCCACACGCCCCTACACCGCCCCGCGGCCGCTCACCCCGCCCGTTCCGCCGTCCCTGCCTCCGCCGCCCGCGCAGGAGCCCTCCGTGGCGTCCTCGTGGGCCCCGCGACGGCCCTCCGGGCCACCGTCGAAGGTGGTCGTGCCGGTGCTGCTCGTGGCCCTGCTCAGCATCGCGATCGGGGTGTGGGCGCTCGTCGCCGGGCAGGGTGGATGATCTTTACGTTCGCAATCATTTTATTTGCGTACGCAATCAAATCGGCGGTGCAAACGGGCGCGCAAACGGTCCGGGCCCGAACGCACGAACAGGGCCCCGGCCGCTTCCGCGGCCGGGGCCCTGCTTCAGTTCAGTTCGTGTCGCGGAACCGGCGACTCACACACCCGAACCCGAGGGAACGGAGTCGGTCGCCTCCGTCCACAGGTCCTGCTCGGCGCGATCCGCCTGGATCTGCCGGTACACGAGGAGCCCGCCGATGGCGGCCAGTGCGACCAGGAGCAGCTTCTTCACCGCGCGACCTCGTCTTTCCTTGACGTAAGGGAGCCTCTGGTGGCCGATGATACACACCGGCCGATACCGATCGGTGACCTGTGCCCGCTCCCCCGCCGGGGCCGCTCCGGCGCGCGCCCGGCGCCCGGGGCCGCCGGCGGCCGTACGGGGCGGCGTGAACTCCCAAAAGAGATCGGCCCGGACGGAGAATTCCGTCCGGGCCGATCGTACTGTGGGGCTAACAGGACTTGAACCTGTGGCCTCTTCCTTATCAGGGAAGCGCTCTAACCGTCTGAGCTATAGCCCCGCGCCTTGCGACACCGAAAGATTAGCGCACTTGGGGCCCAGTCCCAAAATCGCCCGGGCCCCGTGCCCCGGGAGGCGCTATTCGTCCTCGGCGAGCGTCAGCTCAACACCGCCCACGAAACCGGCGGCGAGGTTGTAGACAAAGGCGGCCAGCGTGGCGAGGGCGGTCGCCAGCACGACGTCGACCACCGCGATGACGGTCGTGAAGAGCAGCACGTGCGGCAGCGAAAGGAACGACTCCAGGTCGAAGCCGCCGCCATCGCCGGAGGTCGTGGCGTCGCTGACCGTACCGCCGACGGCCTGGAAGACGCCCATCGCGTCCATGACCGACCACAGGACGGCCGCGGCCACGATCGTGCAGACGCCGAGGGCGACCGACAGCAGGAAGCTGACCTTCATCACCGACCACGGGTCGGCCTTCGCCACCCGCAGCCTGGCCTTGCGCGTACGCGGGCCCGTGGGGGCCGTACGGGCCGCCGGGCGCTGCGCGGCGGGGGCCGGCTCCTGGCCGGCGGCGCGCTCGGGCGACCGGGCGGGCCCGGGCACCTTGGCGGCCTTACCGTCCTTGCCCGACTTCGCGGCCTGACCGGCCGGGCCGGTCTTGGCCGCCGGGCCGGCCTTGGCGGGCTGGGATGCCTCGGAAGGCTTCCCGTCCTTGGCGCCCTTGCCGTTCTTGGCCCCCTTGGCGGCCCCGCCGGAGGCCTTGGCGGGCTCGGCGGCGGGCTCGGAGACGGAATCGGAATCGGAGCGTTCGGCCGGAGGCTCGTACGCCTTCGGCGGGTGGTACGGCTGTGGACCTCGGGTCTCCGTCATGGTCTCCCCCTTGACTGCGGTCCTGGTGCCACCGGCCCGGGAGCCCGCGCCGTCCTTGTCGGCCGTGCCGTCCGCGGCCGAGCCACGGGCCTCCGTGTCGGAGGGGACGGGTGGGGCGGCTTCCTGCCGCTCGGCGCCCGCACCGCTCTTGGCGGTGCCCGTGGCTCGACTCACGTATTACTCCTCGGTGTGCTCAGGCGTGGTGCCCTCGGCCGCCTCGGACCCGCCCTCGGCCGCGTCGGTCACCTCGTCGACACCCTCGGCCTCGCGACCGGCCTCGGCGTTCCGGGCGATGCCCACGACGGCATCGCGCTTGCCCAGGTTGATCAGTTGGACGCCCATGGTGTCACGCCCCGTCTCCCGGACTTCGGCGACCCGGGTGCGGATCACACCGCCGCCCAGCGTGATGGCCAGAATCTCGTCGCCCTCCTCGACCACCAGGGCGCCGACCAGGGAACCGCGGTCCTCCACGATCTTGGCGGCCTTGATGCCGAGGCCGCCGCGGCCCTGGACGCGGTACTCGTCGACGTTGGTGCGCTTGGCGTACCCGCCGTCGGTGGCGGTGAAGACGAACGTACCGGGACGGACCACATTCATCGAGAGGAGCTCGTCACCCTCGCGGAAGCTCATGCCCTTGACACCGGAGGTGGCACGGCCCATGGGACGCAGGGTGTCGTCCGAAGCGGTGAAGCGGATGGACTGCGCCTTCTTGCTGATCAGCAGCAGGTCGTCCGTGGCGGAGACCAGCTCGGCGCCGATCAGCTCGTCCTCGACGCCGCCGTCCGTCTCGCGGAGGTTGATGGCGATGACACCGCCGGAGCGCGGCGAGTCGTAGTCCTTCAGCGAGGTCTTCTTCACCAGGCCCGACTTGGTGGCCAGCACCAGGTAGGGCGCGACGTCGTAGTCGCGGACGGCGAGGATCTGGGCGATCTTCTCGTCCGGCTGGAAGGCCAGCAGGTTGGCCACGTGCTGACCGCGCGCGTCCCGGCCGGCGTCCGGCAGCTCGTACGCCTTGGCCCGGTAGACCCGGCCCTTGTTGGTGAAGAAGAGCAGCCAGTGGTGGGTGGTGGAGACGAAGAAGTGGTCGACGATGTCGTCTTCCTTCAGCTTCGTACCGCGCACGCCCTTGCCACCGCGCTTCTGCGAGCGGTAGTCGTCGGTCTTGGTGCGCTTGACGTAGCCGCCACGCGTGATGGTGACGACGATGTCCTCCTCGGCGATCAGGTCCTCGATGGACATGTCGCCTTCGAAGGGCACCAGCTTGCTGCGCCGGTCCTCGCCGAACTTCTCGACGATCGCCGTCAGTTCGTCGCTGATGATGCCGCGCTGCCGCTCCGGCGAGGCCAGGATGGCGTTGTACTCGTTGATCTTCGCCTGGAGGTCGTCGTGCTCGGCGGTGATCTTCTGGCGCTCCAGGGCGGCCAGTCGGCGCAGCTGCATCTCGAGGATGGCGTTGGCCTGGATCTCGTCGATCCGCAGCAGGTCCATCAGGCCCGTACGGGCGACGTCGACGGTGTCGCTGCGCCGGATGAGCGCGATGACCTCGTCGATGGCGTCCAGGGCCTTGAGCAGGCCGCGCAGGATGTGGGCGCGCTCCTCCGCCTTGCGCAGGCGGAAGCGGGTGCGCCGGACGATGACCTCGATCTGGTGCGTCACCCAGTTGCGGATGAACGCGTCCAGCGAGAGGGTGCGCGGCACACCGTCGACCAGCGCCAGCATGTTCGCGCCGAAGTTGGTCTGGAGGTCGGTGTGCTTGTAGAGGTTGTTGAGGACGACCTTGGCGACCGCGTCCCGCTTGAGCACGACGACCAGGCGCTGGCCCGTGCGGGAGGAGGTCTCGTCGCGCACGTCGGCGATGCCGCCGACCTTGCCGTCCTTCACCAGGTCGGCGATCTTCTGCGCGAGGTTGTCCGGGTTGACCTGGTAGGGCAGCTCGGTGACCACCAGGCACTGGCGGTTCTGGATCTCCTCGACCGCGACGACCGCGCGCATGGTGATCGAGCCGCGGCCGGTGCGGTAGGCCTCCTCGATGCCCTTGCGGCCCACCACGAGGGCGCCGGTCGGGAAGTCGGGGCCCTTGATCCGCTCGACGAGCGCGTCGAGCAGCTCCTCGGCGGAGGCCTCGGGGTTGGCCAGGAACCACTGGGCGCCCTCGGCCACCTCGCGCAGGTTGTGCGGCGGGATGTTGGTGGCCATGCCGACGGCGATACCGGCGGAACCGTTCACCAGCAGGTTGGGGATGCGCGACGGCAGGACCGTCGGCTCCTGGTTGCGGCCGTCGTAGTTGTCCTGGAAGTCGACGGTCTCCTCGTCGATGTCCCGGACCATCTCCATCGACAGCGGCGCCATCTTGCACTCGGTGTAGCGCATGGCGGCGGCCGGGTCGTTGCCCGGGGAGCCGAAGTTGCCGTTGGAGTCGACGAGCGGCATCCGCATGGCCCAGGGCTGGGCGAGGCGGACGAGCGCGTCGTAGATGGAGGCGTCGCCGTGCGGGTGGTACGTACCCATGACGTCACCGACGACGCGGGCGCACTTGTAGAAGCCCTTCTCGGGCCGGTAGCCGCCGTCGTACATCGCGTAGAGCACACGGCGGTGCACCGGCTTGAGGCCGTCGCGGACGTCGGGGAGCGCACGCGAGACGATGACGCTCATCGCGTAGTCGAGGTACGAGCGCTGCATCTCCGTCTCGAGCCCGACGGGCTCGACGCGCATGCCCACGCCCTCCAGGGGCGCCGGGGCACCCTCGGGCGTGACCTCGGGGACGGGAGCGGTGGGAGTCTCAGGGGTCTCGTCGGCCATTGCTGTTCAAAGTCCTTTCGCTGCGGCTGTTTCGAGTGGCCGACAGGCTCAGATGTCGAGGAAGCGGACGTCCTTGGCGTTGCGCTGGATGAAGGAGCGCCGTGCCTCGACGTCCTCGCCCATGAGCACCGAGAACAGGTCGTCCGCCTGCGCGGCGTCGTCCAGCGTGACCTGGCCGAGCACCCGGTGGTCGACGTCCATGGTGGTGACGCGCAGTTCCTCGGCGTTCATCTCGCCGAGACCCTTGAAGCGCTGGACCGAGTCGTCCTTGATCCGCTTGCCGTTCTCGCGGCCCAGCTGGATCAGGGCGTCGCGCTCACGGTCGGAGTACGCGTACTCGAAGTCGTCCCGGCTCCACTTGATCTTGTAGAGCGGGGGACGGGAGAGGTAGACGTGCCCGGCCTCGACCAGCGGACGCATAAAGCGGAAGAGGAAGGTGAGCAGCAGGGTGTTGATGTGCTGACCGTCGACGTCGGCGTCCGCCATCAGAATGATCTTGTGATAGCGGAGCTTCGAGATGTCGAAGTCCTCGTGCACACCGGTGCCGAAGGCGGAGATCAGCGCCTGGATCTCGGTGTTCTGCAGGATCTTGTCGATCCGCGCCTTCTCGACGTTGAGGATCTTGCCTCGGATCGGGAGGATCGCCTGGTACTGCGGATTGCGGCCGGACTTGGCCGAGCCGCCGGCGGAGTCACCCTCGACGATGAAGATCTCGCACTTGGCCGGCTCGTTCGACTGGCAGTCGGAGAGCTTGCCCGGCAGCGACGCGGTCTCCAGCAGGCCCTTGCGGCGGGTCAGGTCGCGCGCCTTGCGGGCCGCCACCCGGGCGGTGGCCGCCTGGATGGACTTGCGGATGATGTCCGAGGCCTCGTTGGGGTTGCGGTCCAGCCAGTCCGTGAGCTGCTCGTGGACGACCTTCTGGACGAAGGTCTTGGCCTCGGTGTTGCCCAGCTTGGTCTTCGTCTGGCCCTCGAACTGCGGCTCGCCGAGCTTGACGGAGATGATCGCCGTCAGGCCCTCGCGGATGTCGTCGCCCGTGAGGTTGTCGTCCTTCTCCCGGAGCAGCTTCTTGTCGCGCGCGTAGCGGTTGATCAGACCGGTGAGCGCCGCGCGGAAGCCCTCCTCGTGGGTGCCGCCCTCATGGGTGTGGATGGTGTTGGCGAAGCTGTAGACACCCTCGGTGTACTGGGTGTTCCACTGCATCGACACCTCGAGGGAGAGCATCCGCTCCTTGTCCTCGGCCTCGAAGGCGATCACCGAGGGGTGAACGACCTCGCCCTTGCGGGAGTTGAGGTAGCGGACGAAGTCGGAGATGCCGCCCTCGTAGTGGTAGCGGACGGCGAGGGGCTTGCCCTCCTCGTCCACGTGCGCCGGGCGCTCGTCGGTCAGCGAGATGGTGAGGCCCTTGTTGAGGAAGGCCATCTCCTGGAAGCGCCGCGAGAGCGTCTCGAAGGAGTACTCGGTGGTCTCGAAGATGTCGCCGTCGGCCCAGAAGGTGACGGACGTGCCGGTCTCGTCGGTCGGCTCGTTCTGCTGCAGCGGGGCGGTCGGGACGCCGAGCTTGTAGTCCTGCGTCCAGTGGAAGCCGTCGGTCTTGACCTCGACAGCGACGCGCGTGGACAGGGCGTTGACGACGGAGACGCCGACGCCGTGCAGACCGCCGGAGACGGCGTAGCCGCCGCCGCCGAACTTGCCGCCCGCGTGGAGCACGGTCAGGACGACCTCGACGGCGGGCTTGCCCTCGGAGGGGACGATGCCGACCGGGATGCCACGGCCGTTGTCGACGACGCGAACGCCGCCGTCGGACAGGATCGTCACGTCGATGGTGTCCGCGTGACCGGCGAGGGCCTCGTCGACGGAGTTGTCGACGACCTCGTAGACGAGGTGGTGGAGACCGCGCTCGCCGGTGGAACCGATGTACATGCCGGGCCGCTTGCGGACCGCGTCCAGGCCCTCCAGCACGGTGATCGCACTGGCGTCGTACGACGTCTCACCGCCACCGCCAGGGGCGCCGGACCCGGCGCCCGCGGCCTCGGAGGGGGTGGTGTTCTCGTTGGGGTTGCCGGAATCGGCCACGAAGCGCCCTTTCTGGCACAGCACAAGCCATCCCCTGCCGCGGCGGGGATTCCCGGGGCAAGGCAGGAGCGGCTGCGTCGTTCAGTGTCGGTCAGTATGAGTCGGCGATCCCCGCGATCCGGCGGGATTACTACCAGTGTACCGGTGGCGCTGACATGAATGGGGGTTTGCCGGTGCCTGAGTCCTCTTGTGGCGCCCTGAACCGGCATCAGCCGACTCCCCATATGCGGCCCCGGCCTCCAAGAGGCTCACAGGGGCACTCAGCGCTTCGGCCCGGCTTCGCGCTGTCAACCGCCCGTAAACCGTGCGCCGAGTGTCCACCGGTCCCGGGCGTCACTCGGCCCCTCACCCGTCCCCGGCCCGGCTTCCACGCGGCCGTCACCGGCGCTTCCGACCTGGGAGAACCTTTGACCAACCATGACCCGGGGATCATCCGTAGGTGTCGCCGGGGCCCGTGCTCCCAGGGGCGCGCAGCGGCCCGTACCGGCGCGCGGGGCCGCCCGGCCCCAGCACCTTGATCGTCTTCACCGTGCCCTGGCCCAGGTCGTCGTTGAGCCGGGCCACCAGCGTGGGCGCGAGCATCCGCAGCTGGGTCGCCCAGGCCGTCGAGTCGCACTGCACCGTGAGCACCCGCGCGTCCTCGTCGTACTTCTGCGGCTCGCAGTGCAGCGCCAGCTGCTCCCCCACGATCTGCGGCCAGCGGCCCATCACCCCGCCGACCGCGGCGGGCGTCTCCCAGCCCCGCTCGGTGATCAGCCGGTTGATCGCGGCGCCCAGCGGCAGCGGATCGCGCCCGTCGGCGCGCGCCCCGGAGCGCAGCCCACCGCCACGTCGGGCCTGCTTCTTCTGCTGCGCCGCCGCGCCCCGCGCCCGCGCCTGCTCCTTGGCGGCCCGCAGCGCCACGCGCGCCAGATCCACACCGGAGGGCTCCGGGGTCTTCCCCCGGTCCCCCGGGCCGTGGTCCCGGTGGCCGGCCGGCGTGCTCATACGCGCTCGACCCCGCCCCGCTCGACCGCGAAGCGCGCACCGGTGAGGACGCCGGGCACATCGTCGTCCACGGCCGCCGTCACCAGCACCTGCTCGCCCGGAGCGACCAGCTCCGCCAGCCGTTCCCGCCGTCTGGCGTCCAGCTCGGCGAAGACGTCGTCGAGCACGAGCACCGGCTCGTCGCCCTCCGCGCGCAGCAGCTCGTACGAGGCCAGGCGCAGCGCCAGCGCGTACGACCAGGACTCGCCGTGGCTCGCGTACCCCTTGGCGGGCAGCTCGCCCAGGCGCAGCAGCAGCTCGTCGCGGTGCGGGCCGACGAGCGTCACGCCGCGCTCGATCTCCTGCTTGCGGGCCTCGGCGAGGGCGGCGAGCAGCGCCTCGTAGAGCTCCTCGCGGGTGTGGGCGCCCTCGATGCCGGCCGGGCCGCGGTAGTCGAAGGAGACGGGGCCGCCGCCGGGCGCCAGCTGCTCGTAGGCCTTGTCGGCCAGCGGGCGCAGGGTGGCTATCAGGTCGAGCCGCCGGGCGAGCAGCTCCGCGCCGGCCCGGGCCAGGTGCTGGTCCCAGATGTCGAGGGTGGAGAGGTCCAGCTGGCGGCCGCCGTGCCGACGGGCCATCGCGGCGGACTTCAGGAGGGTGTTGCGCTGCTTGAGGACGCGCTCGTAGTCGGAGCGCACGCCCGCCATGCGGGGGGAGCGCGCGGTGATCAGCTCGTCGAGGAAGCGGCGGCGCTCGCCGGGGTCGCCCTTGACCAGCGCCAGGTCCTCGGGGGCGAACAGCACGGTGCGCACGATGCCGAGCACGTCGCGCGGTCTGACCTGGGAGGAACGATTGATCCGGGCCCGGTTGGCCTTGCCCGGGTTGAGCTCCAGCTCGATGAGCTGCCGGCGCTCGTCCTGGACGACGGCGGCGCGGATGATCGCCCGGTCGGCGCCCATCCGCACCAGCGGCGCGTCCGAGGAGACCCGGTGGCTGCCGAGGGTGGCCAGATAGCCGACGGCCTCGACGAGATTGGTCTTGCCCTGGCCGTTGGGGCCCACGAAGGCCGTGACGCCCGGTTCGAGCGGGACCTCGGCCCCGGCGTACGAGCGGAAGTCGGCCAGCGACAGATGCGATACGTGCATGGTTGCGTGCCGACCTCCTCCGGCTGCTGGGTGTTGCTTCTCGGGTCTACTTCTTGGTCTCGACCGCGTGGCCACCGAACTGGTTGCGCAGCGCGGCGATCATCTTCATCTGCGGGGAGTCCTCCTGGCGCGAGGCGAAGCGCGCGAAGAGGGAGGCCGTGATCGCGGGGAGCGGCACGGCGTTGTCGATGGCGGCCTCGACCGTCCAGCGGCCCTCGCCGGAGTCGGCCGCGTAGCCGCGCAGCTTCTCGAGGTGCTCGTCCTCCTCGAGGGCGTTGACGGCCAGGTCCAGCAGCCAGGAACGGATGACCGTGCCCTCCTGCCAGCTGCGGAAGACCTCGCGCACGTCGGTGACGGAGTCGACCTTCTCCAGGAGCTCCCAGCCCTCGGCGTAGGCCTGCATCATCGCGTACTCGATGCCGTTGTGGACCATCTTGGCGAAGTGGCCGGCGCCGACCTTGCCCGCGTGGACCGAACCGAAGTCACCCTCGGGCTTGAGCGCGTCGAAGACCGGCTGGACCTTCGCGACGTCCTCGGCGGAGCCGCCGTACATCAGCGCGTAGCCGTTCTCCAGGCCCCAGACACCGCCGGAGACACCGCAGTCGACGAAGCCGATGCCCTTGGCCGCCAGCTCCTCGGCGTGCTTCTCGTCGTCGGTCCAGCGGGAGTTGCCGCCGTCGACGACGATGTCGCCGGGGGAGAGCAGCTCGGCGAGCTCGTCGATCGTGGACTGGGTCGCGGCACCGGCCGGGACCATGACCCACACGACGCGCGGGCCCTGGAGGTAATCCACAAGCTCCTTCAGGCTGTGGACATCCGCCAGGTCCGGGTTGCGGTCATATCCGATGACGGTGTGGCCTGCGCGGCGGATGCGCTCGCGCATGTTGCCGCCCATCTTGCCGAGACCGACGAGACCGAGCTCCATGGGTGATCCTCTTTGCCGTAGTCGTGCGGGTCGTACCAGGGGTACGTGCTTCGAGCCTACGCCTGGGAATGGACGCACACCTGTGGGGACGTGGCGCTCAAACGGGTCCGCGTACGCCCCGTAAGGGGCGCGGGGAACTGCGCGCCAAGCCACGACGGCCCGCAGCCGAAAAACCCGGCCGCGAGCCGTCGCCGACCGTCAGCCGGAAAGACGAACCGGCATGATCAGGTACTTGTAGGCCTCGTCCGCCTCCGCGTCCATCGCCGGCTTGCCGCTGAGCAGCGCCGGCTTGGTGGACGTGGTGAAGGACAGCTGGGCGACCGGCGAGTCGATCGCGGAGAGACCCTCCAGCAGGAAGCCGGGGTTGAAGGCGATCGAGATGTCGTCGCCGTCCAGCTGGGCGTCGACCCTTTCCACAGCCTGTGCGTCGTCGCTGGAACCGGCCTCCAGGATGAGCACGCCCTGCTCGAAGCTGAGCCGCACCGGGGTATTCCGCTCGGCGACCAGAGCCACACGCTTGACGGCCTCGACGAACGGCGCGGTCTCGATCACGGCGACGGAGTTGAACTCGGTCGGGAAGAGCGTGCGGTACTTCGGCAGGTCGCCCTCGAGCAGCCGCGTGGTCGTACGGCGGCCGGCGCCCTCGAAGCCGATGAGGCCCTCACCGGCGCCGGAGCCGCTGAGCGCGATCGAGACCGTGTCGCCGCCGCTGAGGGACTTGGCGGTGTCCAGCAGGGTCTTGGCGGGCACCAGGGCGACCGCGGAGATGTCCGGGGTCTCCGGCTTCCACATGAACTCGCGGACCGCGAAGCGGTAGCGGTCGGTGGAGGCCAGGGTGACCGTGTCGCCCTCGATCTCGATGCGCACACCGGTGAGCACCGGCAGCGTGTCGTCGCGACCGGCGGCGATGGCGACCTGGGCGGCGGCCGAGGCGAAGACCTCCGCCGGGACGGTGCCCGTGGCCGTCGGCATCTGCGGGAGTGCCGGGTATTCCTCCACAGGCAGGGTGTGGAGTGTGAATCGCGAGGAGCCGCAGACCACGGTCACACGCACACCGTCGGTGGAGATTTCCACAGGCCTGTTGGGAAGTGCGCGGCAGATGTCGGCGAGCAGCCGGCCGGAGACGAGGACGGTGCCGTCCTCCTCCACATCCACCTCGACCGAGACGCGGGCCGAGACCTCGTAGTCGAAGCCGGAGAGGCTCAGCGAACCGTCCTCGGCCTTCAGCAGCAGGCCCGCGAGGACCGGCACCGGCGGACGGGCCGGGAGGCTGCGGGCCGCCCAGGCCACTGCCTCCGCGAGTACATCGCGCTCCACCCGGATCTTCACCGGAACCGCCTCCTGCTTGTTGCTGGCTCGCCCTGCTGGCTTCTTCCTCGGCGACTGGCGCCGGAGAACAGTCTGACGTACGCCGCTGACAGTCGGCGCTGCTGCCGGTCAAATCGAGATCCGGGGCGTGGCGCGGCGCGAGGCCGAGTCATCCACAGCACCCACTTCGAAACGAGTTCCCCGCTAGATCTCTGTGGTCGTAGTAGTAGGGGCTGTGGAAACCGTGGAAAACTTCCTTTGCCCAGGTCAGGACCGATTTTTTGTCCACCGGGCCTGTGGGTGGCGGGGGTGGAAAACCGGGGTGGTCTGTGGAACGCGAAAAGTTCTGCACACCCGGTGCACAGACGGGGGGCACTTCTCCCCAGGGCTGTCCCCAGCTTTACCCCGGTTGCCCACAGCCCAACCCGGCACCTGGGTGTGATGGCTTTCACTCGGTGCGGTGAGACCGGGCGTTTCGTTGCCGAACAGTGGACAGCGGTGTGGAAAGGCTGTGTATAACACCGGTTCGCCTGTGGGTTGCCGGTGGACAACTTCGAGGGCGGCTGTGGACGCTCCGGCTGTCCACAGGCTGTGGAACGGGGTTTGCCACAAATCCACACCCGGCTGACCTCGCCTGATGGCATATCAACAGCCTGGTCTGTGGACACCGTATGGATAACTTCGCGGTCCCCAGGGTGTGGATCGTGGACAGAGCCCGAATCTGTGGAGAACCGGCAGGTCAGAGGCAGGATTCGAACATGCTGGGGACGGTGGACGCCAGCCGTCCCCGCCCGGGAACGCCGAAGGGCGCCCCGGGAAGGGTCCCGAAGCGCCCCAGGACGGCCCTCGCGAGCCGTCGCGTCGTTCTGCTCAGCGGTCGTGCTCAGCCGTTCTTGATGCGGTTCGTCAGCTCGGTCACCTGGTTGTAGATCGAGCGCCGCTCGGCCATCAGCGCGCGGATCTTGCGGTCCGCGTGCATGACGGTCGTGTGGTCACGACCGCCGAACTGCGCGCCGATCTTCGGCAGCGAGAGGTCCGTGAGCTCCCGGCAGAGGTACATGGCGATCTGCCGGGCCGTCACCAGCACCCGGCTGCGCGAGGCCCCGCACAGGTCCTCCACGGTGTGCCCGAAGTAGTCGGCGGTCGCCGCCATGATGGCCGGCGCGGTGATCTCCGGAGAGGCGTCCTCGCCCCCCGGGATCAGGTCCTTGAGGACGATCTCGGTCAGGCCCAGGTCCACCGGCTGCCGGTTCAGGCTCGCGAAGGCCGTCACCCGGATCAGCGCGCCCTCGAGCTCACGGATGTTCCGCGAGATCCGGGACGCGATGAACTCCAGCACCTCCGGCGGGGCGTTCAGCTGCTCCTGGACCGCCTTCTTCCGGAGGATCGCGATGCGCGTCTCCAGCTCCGGCGGCTGCACGTCCGTGATCAGGCCCCACTCGAAGCGGTTCCGCAGCCGGTCCTCCAGGGTCACCAGCTGCTTGGGCGGCCGGTCCGAGGACAGCACGATCTGCTTGTTCGCGTTGTGGAGCGTGTTGAACGTGTGGAAGAACTCCTCCTGCGTCGACTCCTTGCTCGCGAGGAACTGGATGTCGTCGACCAGCAGGATGTCCATGTCGCGATAGCGCTTGCGGAACGCGTCCGCCTTGCCGTCGCGGATGGAGTTGATGAACTCGTTGGTGAACTCCTCGGAGCTCACGTAGCGCACCCGCGTGCCCGGGTAGAGGCTGCGCGCGTAGTGCCCGATGGCGTGCAGCAGGTGGGTCTTGCCGAGCCCGGACTCCCCGTAGATGAACAGGGGGTTGTACGCCTTGGCCGGCGCCTCGGCGACCGCCACCGCGGCCGCGTGGGCGAAGCGGTTGGACGCGCCGATGACGAACGTGTCGAAGAGGTACTTCGGGTTCAGCCGCGCCGTCGGCTCGGCCGCTCCCGTGCCCGCGGAGGACGAGGAGGACGAGGAGGACCCCGAACCGGAACCGGAGGGCGCCGGGCCGGCCGACGGCGACGGCCGGCCGGCGGGCCGGCCGACGGCGCCCGTGTCGGGCAGCTCACGGCGCTGCGGCTCGTACGGCGCGCGCTCGGGCCGCTCCGGGGAGCGGTACTCGGGCTGCTGCTCGTACTGCGAGGCGTAGGGGTCCCGGTCACTCTCGGTGTACGAACCGAGCCGGGGCTGCTGCCAGCCGTAGTCGCCGCGGTCGCCCCGGTCGCCGCCGTGGGGCCCGGACGGCGCCGAGTGGCGCGGCCAGGCGCCCGGGGGCTCGCTGCGGGGCTGCTGGTAGTCCGGGTAGGCGGGGCGCACCGTCGGCAGGTCGTCGCCCGGACGGGCGCCGTAGCCGCCGTGGCCCTCATAGCCCTCGAACGTGTCACGGCCCTGGCCCGGGCCGTGCGGCCGGGGGCGCTCGGGCTGCTGATGGCGCTCGGGCTGCTGGGGGGCCTGGGCCGGGGGCTCGCCGGCGGAGTCGTCGACGGTGATCGCGATCCGGATGGGGCGGCCGCACTCACGGCTCAGGGTCTCGCTGACGATCGGGGCGAGCCGGCCCTCGAGGACGCCCTTGGCGAACTCGTTGGGCACCGCCAGCAGGGCGGTGTCGGCCACCAGCGCCAGCGGCTGGCAGCGCTTGATCCAGTGCTCGTCCTTGCTCTCCACGCCCTGACCACGCCCCTCACCGAGGAGCTGTTCGAGCACGCGCGGCCACACTGCGGCAAGATCGGCGGGCAGGTCAGCCACAGGGCACGCTCTCTCAGTCACGGGGGGTGCCCCGGAGTCCCACGAATGTGTGGTTCTCGGGACGGGCGGGAAGGATTCGGAGTTCAGCCACGGTAGTCAGGGCGAGGCACGTGGTTCAAGTCGTTGTCCACAGGGTGTGTACAAATGTGCCATGAGGTGTCGCCTGTCGTCTTCCCGCCTTCGGGGAGGCTACGGTGGTACCCGGGTACGCTGCCGGTTTGACCGGATGGCGTAACCACGCGTACCGTGACCAGGTCGAGTTGTCGATGGCTGCTGCCGCCTGCCTCCGATGGGCAAAGATCACGGACTCCGGGTCCGTGATTATGAAGCGGTGCACTTGGGCGTATTGCGAGTCTCCTCGTGGGCGCACGGTGACAGCCAGGCGATGTCCCGCCATCAATTCATTTCTGGAGTCCCCGAGTGAGCAAGCGCACCTTCCAGCCGAACAACCGCCGTCGCGCGAAGACCCACGGCTTCCGCCTGCGCATGCGCACCCGTGCCGGCCGCGCGATCCTCGCGTCCCGCCGTGGCAAGGGTCGCGCTCGCCTGTCGGCCTGACCAGCCTGACGTCGAGGTCCTGACGTGCTGCCTTCCGAGTCTCGGCTGAGGCGGCGCGAGGATTTCGCGGCCGCGGTTCGCCGAGGACGCAGGGCTGGCCGCCCGCTCCTCGTCGTCCACCTACGCAGCGGTAACACGGACCCGCACGTGCCCGGGGGATAGCCCCCTCGGCACGTGCGGGTTTCGTCGTGAGCAAGGCCGTGGGCGGGGCCGTCGTCCGTAATCTGGTCAAGCGACGATTGCGCCACCTGGTGCGGGACCGGCTGGATCGGCTCCCCGCCGGTAGCCTGGTGGTGGTGCGAGCCCTGCCCGGCGCGGGCGAGGCGGGCCACGATCAATTGGCCCGTGATCTCGACGCCGCGCTGGAGCGGCTCCTGGGAGGGGCGCCGCGAAGCAATCCCCCGGGGGGTGACCCCCGGAGTCCCGGTCACCCGGGAGGGAGCGCACAGTGAAGTACCCGCTGCTCTGGTTGATCAAGATCTACCAGTGGACCATCAGCCCCCTGCTGGGCCCGGTCTGCAAGTACTACCCGTCTTGCTCGCACTACGGCTACACCGCGATCGACAGGCACGGTGCGGTCAAAGGAACAGTGCTGACGGCCTGGCGCATCCTGCGCTGCAACCCGTGGTCGCTCGGTGGCGTCGACCACGTCCCTCCCCGGAAGCGTCCGGTCTGGCACCAGCGGCTGAGGAGCCGACTGGGCGGGCACCCCACCACGGGGCCCACCGCACAGCCCGAGACCCAGTCCAACGCCCAAGGAGCCTGATTCGTGGACACGATCCTCGGTCCCCTCTATTACGTTGTCTCCTGGATCATCGTCCAGTTCCACGCGTTCTACAGCTTGATCTTCAACAAGGACAGCGGCTGGGCGTGGGGTCTGTCGATCGTCTCGCTGGTGGTGCTGATCCGCATCTGCCTGATCCCGCTCTTCGTGAAGCAGATCAAGGCCACGCGGAACATGCAGGCGCTCCAGCCGAAGATGAAGGCGATCCAGGAGCGCTACAAGAGCGACAAGCAGCGCCAGTCCGAAGAGATGATGAAGCTCTACAAGGAGACGGGCACCAACCCGCTCTCGAGCTGTCTCCCGATCCTGGCCCAGTCGCCCTTCTTCATCTCGCTGTACCAGGTCCTGAACCACATCGCGCAGGGCAAGGTCGTCGGCGTCATCGACAAGCCGCTCCTGGAGAGCGCCCGGCAGGCGCACATCTTCGGTGCCCCGCTGTCGGTGAAGTTCATGGACTCCGCGTCCAAGGTCGAGTCCCTGGGTGCCAGCCTGACCGACGTCCGGGTCGTCACGGTCATCATGATCGTCCTGATGTCGCTGTCGCAGTTCTACACGCAGCGCCAGCTGATGACGAAGAACGTCGACCTCACGGTGAAGACGCCGTTCATGCAGCAGCAGAAGATGCTGATGTACGTCTTCCCGATCATGTTCGCCGTCTTCGGCATCAACTTCCCGGTCGGTGTCCTCGTCTACTGGCTGACCACCAACGTGTGGACCCTGGGTCAGCAGATGTTCGTCATCCGGCGCAACCCCACCCCCGGCAGCCTCGCCTTCCAGCAGCGCCAGGAGCGCCTGCGGGCCAAGGGCAAGCTGAAGGAGGACCCGGCGCAGGCCGAGGCGCGTGAGGCGGCCGAGTCCGCCCGTGCCGCCCGCCAGCAGCCGAAGCGCCAGCCGAAGTCCAAGCGCCAGACCGGTGGCCCGGGCCACTCCGTCGCCTCCTCCGGCAAGACGACGCTGGAGAAGCAGGACCAGGAGTCCGGCGAGGCCAAGGCCAAGCCGGCCGGCGGTGCCGCCCGCGGCGCCAAGTCCGGACAGCGCAAGGGCGGCCCACAGCGCCCCAAGCACCCGACCAAGAAGTGACGAAGGAGTCCCCCGTGACGGACACGGAGCGCCAGACCGCCGAGGGCACCGACACCCTGTCCCGCCTCGAGCAGGAGGGCGAGATCGCGGCCGACTACCTCGAGGGTCTGCTCGACATCGCCGACCTGGACGGCGACATCGACATGGACGTCGAGGCCGACCGCGCCTCGGTTTCGATCATCAGCGACTCCACCAGCCGTGACCTCCAGAAGCTGGTCGGCCGGGACGGCGAGGTCCTGGAGGCCCTCCAGGAGCTCACCCGCCTCGCGGTCAACCGGGAGACCGGTGACCGCAGCCGGCTGATGCTCGACATCGCCGGCTTCCGGGCCCGCAAGCGCGAGGAGCTGGCCGGGCTGGGCGCCCAGGCCGCCCAGGAGGCCAGGAGCACCGGTCAGCCGGTCAAGCTGGACCCGATGACCCCCTTCGAGCGCAAGGTCGTCCACGACGCCGTCGCCGCCGCCGGCCTCCGCAGCGAGTCCGAGGGCGAGGAGCCCCAGCGTCGCGTGGTCGTTCTGCCCGCCTGACCTGTCCCACGTCCAGGTGTGTACGGCCCCGTCTGCTCGCAGACGGGGCCGATCCTTGTCAGCCTGATATTCAGACTCCGAATATTCACCATCAACGTTCGTCGACGTTTGTACGGAAGGACGGTTCCCCGTGGAAGAGGCAGCGGAGCTCCCCCCGGCGCCCGCGGCGGCGCGGGCTGTTTTCGGTGACCGCTTTCCGGAGGCCGTCCGCTACGCGGAGCTGCTCGCGGACGCGGGCGTCAAGCGCGGGCTGATCGGTCCCCGTGAGGTCCCGCGGCTGTGGGAGCGCCATCTGCTGAACTGTGCGGTGCTGGCCGAGGCCGTGCCGGACGGCGTCTCCGTGTGCGATGTGGGCTCGGGCGCCGGTCTGCCCGGCATCCCCCTGGCCCTGGTCCGGCCGGACCTCCAGATCACCCTGCTGGAGCCGCTGCTGCGCCGCACCACGTTCCTCCAGGAGGTCGTGGAGCTGCTGGGCCTGGACCATGTCACGGTGGTCCGCGGACGCGCCGAGGAGATGCTCGGGAAGATCGACCCCGTGCATGTCGTCACCGCGCGGGCCGTGGCCCCGCTGGACCGGCTCGCGGGCTGGGGCGTGCCGCTGCTGCGTCCCTACGGCGAGATGCTGGCGCTCAAGGGCGACACAGCGGAGGAGGAACTCAAGGCCGCCCGTGCCGCGCTGGGCAAGCTGGGCGTCGTCAGGACCTCGGTGCTCCACGTCGGCGAGGGAGTGGTCGACCCGCTGTCGACGCTGGTGCGGGTCGAGGTCGGGGAGAGCCCCGGTGGGGTGCGCTTCGCCGCCAAGCGGGCGAAGGCGGCCCGGGCCACCCGGGCGCGCCGTCGCTGATGCTCCATACAAGCTGGCAAAACTACCCGTAGCGGAGTGTCGCGGCGCGGCGACGGTGAGTGCCATGCATCGTGTTTCACGTGAAACATCGCTCCCTGCTGCATGGAATCATCGGCCGCGCCCGTGCGGCCTCCGCGCCGCGTGACCGCCGAGCGGTCAAGGACATGGCTTCGTCCACAGGTCCATGGGATTCATCCACAGGAGAACGGGCCTCGCTGGTTCACGACACCGAAAGCATGGCAGGCTCTGACCATCGCGAGCCCGATGTCGAGGAGAGTGAATCCTTGCGGTCCGACGCCAATATCGCGGGGCCGATGACCGACCCGGTCCCCGGCCCCCGCCCCTCCGACTCCGAATCGATGGCCGCTCCCGGCCCCCTGCCCATGGGTGAGCTTGTTTCACGGGAAACGCCGCCGCCTCCCATGCCGAGGCCGGAGCGGACCCGAGTGATGGTGGTGGCCAACCAGAAGGGCGGGGTCGGCAAGACCACGACCACCGTGAACCTGGCGGCCTCGCTGGCGCTCCACGGCAACCGGGTGCTGGTCATCGACCTCGACCCGCAGGGGAACGCCTCGACCGCGCTGGGCATCGACCACCATGCCGAGGTCCCGTCGATCTATGACGTCCTCGTGGACAACAAGCAGCTCTCCGAGGTGGTCCAGCCGGTCGTGGATGTGGAGGGCCTCTTCTGCGCCCCCGCCACGATCGATCTGGCCGGTGCCGAGATCGAGCTGGTCTCCCTGGTGGCCCGGGAGAGCCGGTTGGACCGGGCGATCAAGGCCTATGAGCAGCCGCTGGACTACATCCTCATCGACTGCCCGCCGTCGCTCGGTCTGCTGACGGTCAACGCCCTGGTCGCGGGCGCGGAGGTGCTGATCCCCATCCAGTGCGAGTACTACGCGCTGGAGGGCCTGGGGCAGCTGCTGCGCAATGTGGAGCTGGTCCGGGGCCATCTGAACCCCAAGCTCCATGTGTCGACGATCCTGCTGACGATGTACGACGGCCGGACCCGGCTCGCCTCCCAGGTGGCGGAGGAAGTGCGCAGCCACTTCGGGCATGAGGTGCTGCGGACCAGCATCCCCCGCTCGGTGCGTATCTCCGAGGCGCCCAGCTATGGGCAGACGGTCCTCACCTACGACCCGGGCTCCAGTGGCGCGCTGTCGTATCTGGAGGCGGCCCGGGAGATCGCGCTACGGGGGATCGGGGTGCGGTACGACGGCAGCCGGGCTCATATCGTGGGCCGTCAGCAACAGCAAGATCAGCACAGCATGTCGGAGGGGCTTCAGTGAGTGAGCGACGTAGAGGACTGGGCCGGGGGCTCGGTGCGCTGATCCCGCCGGCGCCGAAGGCGGCGGACCAGAGCGGACCGGCGGTCGGACCCGGCGCGACGTCCCCGACCGCGGTGCCGGTGCTGACGGCCGAGCGGGGGGTCGCCGCGGCGAAGGTCGCCGCCCTTCCCCTGGAGGAGATCGGCACGCCCCGGGACTCCCGGCGCGACTTCGGCTCGGTGGACTCCGTTTCACGTGAAACCGAGTCCGTCCCCGTGGCCGGTCCGGGTGCCGAGGGCGAAGACGGCCAGGTGGCCGGCGCCCACTTCGCCGAGCTTCCGCTGGACGCCATCACGCCCAATCCCCGGCAGCCCAGGGAGGTGTTCGACGAGGACGCCCTCGCCGAGCTGGTGACCTCCATCCGTGAGGTCGGGCTGCTCCAGCCCGTCGTGGTGCGGCAGCTGGGCCCGGAGCGCTTCGAGCTCATCATGGGTGAGCGCCGCTGGCGGGCGTGCCGGGAGGCCGGGCTGGAGCGGATCCCCGCCATCGTCCGGGCCACCGATGACGAGAAGCTGCTGCTGGACGCGCTCCTGGAGAACCTCCACCGGGCTCAGCTGAACCCGCTGGAGGAGGCGGCGGCCTACGACCAGCTGCTCAAGGACTTCAGCTGTACCCATGACGAGCTGGCGGACCGCATCGGGCGCTCGCGCCCCCAGGTCTCCAATACCCTGCGGCTGCTGAAGCTGTCGCCGACCGTGCAGAAGCGGGTCGCCGCCGGTGTGCTCTCCGCCGGTCATGCCCGGGCCCTGCTCTCCGTGGACGACGCGGAGGAGCAGGAGAAGCTCGCCTATCGCATCGTGGCCGAGGGGCTGTCGGTGCGTTCGGTCGAGGAGATCGTGACGCTGATGAAGTCGCGGTCGAAGAAGCCGGCGAAGGGCAAGGGCCCCCGGGCCGGTGCCCGTGTCGCCCCGGCGCTGACCGATCTGGCCTCGCGGCTGTCGGACCGCTTCGAGACGAGGGTGAAGGTCGACCTCGGCCAGAAGAAGGGCAAGATCGTCGTCGAGTTCGCCTCGATGGAGGACCTTGAGCGGATCCTCGGCACGCTCGCTCCCGGCGAGGGCCGGGTGCTGGAGCAGCCGCTCGCCACCGACGAGGAGCGGAACGCCGACGCGTAGCCTCCTGGACGACGTCGGGCCCGTCGGATTTCTCCGGCGCTCACCTTCAGGGCGGGTCGTGTTTCACGTGGAACTCATTTGCGTGGAACACGACCCGCCCTTTGCCCTGTCAAGCTATCGGGGCAATCGACCTGTGGATACGATGCGTTGAGGTGTGGCACATCCACGTTGGACGCGGTTCACGGAGGGGCGGGGCCATGCGAACGGTGAGCCGGACGGGACTGGTGGCAGCGGGCTTGGGCCTGGGGGCGGTCGGCGGTTTCGTCGGTGGTCTGCTTCGGGAGCGGAGCGTCCTGGCCACCGCCCGGAGCGTGGCACGCGACGGAAGTGAGGAACTGACCGCATGGGGCGTCGGCTCGTACCGCTCACGCTGGACAACCTCCCGGACCTGCCCAAGCGCTGCCGCGCCTGTGTCTTCTGGGAGCTGGACCCCGTCAGTGGTGAAGCCGCGCTGAGGGCCGGGCGCCCCGAGCTGGAGAAGGAGGCCTGGATCTCCGCCGTGCTGCTGGAGTGGGGATCCTGTGGCCGGGTGGTCTATGTCGACGAGATCCCGGTGGGCTTTGTGCTCTACGCTCCGCCCGCCTATGTCCCCCGCTCGACCGCTTTCCCCACCAGCCCGGTCGCCGCGGATGCCGTCCAGCTGATGACGGCATGGCTGATGCCCGCCTACCAGGGGCAGGGGCTGGGCCGGGTCATGGTGCAGACCGTCGCCAAGGACGTCCTGCGGAGGGGATTCAAGGCGATCGAGGCCTTCGGTGACGCCCGGTGGAAGGAGCCGGCGTGTGTGCTGCCCGCCGACCATCTGCTGGCCGTCGGCTTCAAGACCGTACGCCCCCACCCCCGCTACCCCCGGCTGCGGCTGGAGCTGCGTTCGGCGCTCTCCTGGAAGGAGGACGTCGAGCTGGCCCTGGACCGGCTCCTCGGAGCCGTCCAGAAGGAGCCCGCGCTACGGCCGCTGTGAACGAGGAAGCGGCGCGCGGTTTCACGTTTCACGTGAAACCGCGCGCCGCTTCTTTCGGCTTCGCTTACGCGTGGATGAAGTCCGTGAGCTCGCGCTCGAGAGCGGCCTTCGGCTTGGCGCCGACGATGGTCTGGACGACCTCACCACCCTTGTAGACGTTGAGCGTCGGGATGGACATCACGCCGTACTTGGCGGCCGTGGTCGGGTTCTCGTCGATGTTCAGCTTGACGATCTCGATCTTCTCGCCGTACTCGGCGGCGAGCGCCTCCAGGGACGGGGCGATCTGGCGGCACGGGCCGCACCACTCGGCCCAGAAGTCCACCAGGACGGGCTTGTCGCTCTTGATGACGTCCTCGTCGAAGGACGCGTCGGTGACGGCCTTGAGAGCCATTGAGATGTCTCCTTGAGTCTTCTGTGCGTGGGGGAAGGAGGTGAAGGTCAGACGGCGGCGGACTGCTCGGGCTCGCGGACGTTCTCGCCGTCGCCGAGCGCGGCCAGGTAGCGCTCGGCGTCGAGGGCGGCGGAGCAGCCCGTGCCGGCGGCGGTGATCGCCTGGCGGTAGGTGTGGTCGACGACGTCGCCGGCGCCGAAGACGCCGGTGGCGCTGGTGCGGGTGGAGGGGGCGGCGACCTTGAGGTAGCCCTCGTCGTCCAGCTCCAGCTGGCCCTTGAACAGCTCGGTGCGCGGGTCGTGACCGATGGCGATGAACAGGCCGGTCACCGGCAGCTCGGAGGTCTCACCGGTCTGGACGTTGCGGAGCGTGAGGCCGGAGAGCTTGTTGTCGCCGTGGATCTCGGCGACCTCGCTGTCCCAGACGAAGGAGATCTTCGGGTCGGCGAAGGCCCGCTCCTGCATCGCCTTGCTGGCGCGCAAGGCGTTACGGCGGTGGACGACGGTGACGGACTTGGCGAAGCGCGAGAGGAAGGTGGCCTCCTCCATCGCGGTGTCGCCGCCGCCGATCACGGCGATGTCCTGGTCCTTGAAGAAGAAGCCGTCACAGGTGGCGCACCAGGAGACACCGCGGCCGGAGAGCTCGTCCTCGCGCGGCAGGCCGAGCTTGCGGTGCTGGGAGCCGGTGGTGACGATCACGGCCTTGGCGCGGTGGACGGTACCGGCGGAGTCCGTGACGGTCTTGATCTCGTCGCTGAGGTCGACGGCCACGACGTCGTCCGGGATGAGCTCGGCGCCGAAGCGCTCGGCCTGGGCCCGCATGTTGTCCATCAGATCGGGGCCCATGATCCCCTCGCGGAAGCCGGGGAAGTTCTCCACGTCGGTGGTGTTCATCAGCGCACCACCGGCGGTCACCGCGCCCTCGAAGACCAGCGGCTTCAGGGAGGCACGGGCGGTGTAGAGCGCGGCCGTATAGCCCGCGGGCCCGGAGCCAATGATGATCACGTTGCGGACGTCGCTCACGGGTGTCTTCCTTGTCTGCCGACAGCTGTCTGGAACCTTGCTGGGTCTCACCCCACCCAACGGATCCTACGGGGCGAGCATTCCCGGCAGGTACGACAGCGCGGGCGCGGCGGCTCAGCCACGCGGCAGGGTCTGGTCGATCAGCACCTTCCCGGGGGCGGGGGACGTGGCCGAGCCACAGGTGGCGGAGACCAGGTACGCGTCGACGAGGGCGGCGTCGCCGGGATGCGGCAGGACGATCAGATAGGCGTCCTCGCCGCCGAAGGTCTCCTGGTGGGTGGCCAGCGCCTGCTCCGGGCGCTTGATGCCCTCCCGTACACAGGCGGGGGCGGTGACGCCCGAGTCGCTCAGCGTCTTCTCGGGAGCGGTCCGCGGGGTCATGCCTTGGACCTCGGGACCCTTCGCGGACTTCAGCAGGGCCTGGACCCGGGCCGTGAGATCTCCGGTCGCCCGGCCCGAGGGAGAGATCCCCTCCGTGCGAGGTCCGTCGGCGTGGGTGTCGCCGCTTCCACCGGACTGGAGGAGGAAGCTGCCCACCCCGATGACGGCGGCGGCACAGGCGGTGCCGAGCAGTGCCCGGGGCCAGCGCCGGACGCGCCGGATGCCCGGGCCCGACGCGGGATCGCGCCGCTTGGGACCCGTCGTGGCATGGGGGCTGCCCGCAGGACGGTCGGCGGCGCCGGTTTCACGTGAAACAGCGGCGTCGGCGAGTGCCGGGGATGCCATGGCCGGCTTCGCGGTCCCCGTTTCACGTGAAACACCGCTCTCCGGGGAGACGTCGGCAGTCGTCTCGGGGGCGGTGGCGCTCAGCAGGGCCTCGGCCGCGAGCGCGGCGTCGATGCGCTCGGCGACATCCACCGGCATGCGCGTGGGGCCGGGCAGAGTACCGAGCAGTCCACGGATCTCGTCCAGGGAGCTCCGTACGTCCTCGCACAGCGCGCAGTCCGCGAGATGCTCCCGGATGTCCGTCGTCCGCGCGGGAGAGAGCACACCCTCGGTGAGTGCGGAGATCTCCGCGACCTCCGGGTGCCCATCCGTGCCGGTCCTCGAAGTCACGCTCGCCCACCTCCGCCCTTCACTGGATCTGTGTCGCTCTGCCCCGCCGGTGGTGGGACGGACGTGCCCTGCGACCGGTTCCTTTCCCGGTCGGAGGCGGGGCTACCCCTGCCATCCGGGCGCAGATGGGTGAGCATCGGCAGCAGCCGTGCCCGTCCCCGGGCGCATCTGCTCTTCACCGTGCCGGCGGGAACGTCCAGGACCCTGGCCGCCTCGGCGACCGGATAGCCCTGCATATCGACGAGGACCAGGGCGGCCCGCTGCTCCGGAGGCAGTTTGGCCAGGGCCCGGATCAGCTCCCGGTGGAGATCCCCGCGCTCGGCCGGCGCGGCGGCGGACTCATGGGGTTCGAGGAGCTGCTCGAGGCGCTCGGTCTCCGCGAGCGGGTCGGTGCGCCGGGAGGCGGCCTTGCGGGCCCGGTCCAGACAGGCGTTCACGGTGATGCGGTGCAGCCAAGTGGTGACGGCCGACTGGCCGCGGAAGGTGTGGGCCGCCCGGTAGGCGGAGACCAGCGCGTCCTGCACGGCGTCCGCGGCCTCTTCCCTGTCGCCGAGTGTCCGGAGCGCCACCGCCCAGAGCCGGTCGCGGTGTCGCCGCACTATCTCCCCGAAGGCGTCGGGGTCGCCGTCGATGTGCAGGGCGAGCAGCTCGGCGTCGCTCGCGCCGCCACGTGTGACGTCGTCCACCGTCGAGCCCTCCCCTTGAGCGGTGCGATCCCGCCTCAGCCGGTGAACTTCACCTCGTTGACGGCCTGCTTGTAGCCGGCGTTGCTGAAGGTCGTGGAGTCATACGGGGAATAGGGCACCGCGGTGATCCACATCAGGATGTAACGGGTCTCCGGGGCGTCCTTGAAGGAGACGTGGACCGCCTTCCCGGAGGTCTTCGTCGTCGACAACGCCTTCATGGAGCTCGGCGGGACCGAGGGCGACAGCGAGTCGGTCGCGTAGAAGGACACGGTGGTGTGGTCGCCGCCGTAGCGCATCTCCACCGACGCGGTGCTGAGCTTCTGGCTGGACCCGAGGTCGTAGACGATGCCGATGCCGGGCTTGATCTGGAGCTTCGGCCCGTCCTTGAACGAGCGGGAATGCCACGGGGAACTCTTGTCCCCGTTGTAGGTGCTGTGCACGTCGCCGGCCTGGGGGCTGCCGTCCGGCGCGTACTCCTTGGCGTCCGCGATCCGGATCGGCTGGGGCGTCTTCTTGGGGAGGTCGTCCCCCGAGGACTGGGAGCGCGGGGTGTCCGTCTCCCCGTCCTTGAGCAGCGTGTCCGCGAGCTGCCAGCTGCCGAGGCCCAGCGCGGCGATGAGCAGCGCCGAGACCGTCCACTTCAGGGCCCGGCCGGTGCGTCCCTCGAGCGGAGCCGGCGGGGGCACCGGAACGGGCTGGACGGGGCCGCCGTTGCGCGACGCCGTATGCGGGCGGGAGTAGGCCACGGGCGTGGGGTACGCCGGCTCCGGCGGCCGGATGCGCGGCATCGCGGCGACGGCCTTGGCCAGCTCCTCCGGGGTGGTGCAGGGCTGCTCCTGCCGGGAGGCGGTGGCCCCGTCGTTGACGAGCGCGCGCATGGCCAGCTCGGAGAGGCCGCGGTGGACCCCGGCCCGGACCTGGTCGGGGGCGATCAGGCCGACGCCCTTGGGCAGCCCCGAGAGGCCGTGGGCGTTGGCCTCGTACGGCCAGCGCTGGGTCAGGGCCGCGTACAGCAGGGCGCCGATGGCCTCGGTGTCCGTGCGCTGGGGGTGCTCGGAGGTGATCCCCCGCAGCGCCGCCATGACGGCGAGCCCGCGAATGCGGTACTGGCCGGTCTCCGTGCGCAGCACCGAGCCGGGGTTGAGGCGCAGGTGGGCCAGGCCTTCGCGGTGGGCGGCCGCCATGGCCTGGGAGACCTGGCTGACGAGCTGGTACGCCTCGTGCGGCTCGAGCGGGCCGGAGGTGAGGACGGGGGTCAGCTCGGTCGCGTCGGGCAGCCACTCGTGGACCACGTAGACGAGGTCGTTCTCCTCGACGGCGTCGAGGACCTGAACGAAGCGCGGGTCGCCGAGGAGCGCCGCGGAGCGGGCGGCGGCCAGGACGGGACGGGCGCGGGGGTGGTCGGCGGGCAGGAGGTGGACGCCCACCGCGCGGCGGAGCTTCTCGTCGACGGCACGCCAGCTGCTGAATCCCTCCAGACGGGTGACGCACTCCTCCAGGCGGTACCTTCTGGCGAGCTTGTGGCCGCTGTGTAGCTCGGGCGGTTGCGCGTCGCGCGCGGGGCTTTCGCTCTCCGCGCGCTGGGTGTCCTTGTGGGTGCCGACCTTCTTCGCGGTCTTCGCCCCGTCGGTCGTGGCCTGGTCCGCCTGGGCGGTCAGCGGCTGGTCGCCGTTGTTGTCAGCCACGTCGACGGCAGCCGTGCTCCGTTCCGCCACCGTCGCTCCTGCCTCCCCATCCGTTGGACGCTGTCCACAGCCAAGACAATTGTGCCCACAGTCCGGCGCTATGCACGACACGCGGCGGCGGGCGATGGTTGTGCTCCGGTCAGCGACCGAGCCGGCCGCGAACCATACCGACCATGGCGGTCAGCTCCTCGATGCGCATCCGCTTCGCCGCGATGTAGAAGACGGCGATCAGTACCAGTCCGCCGCCGACCAGGGAGCCGAGCGAACCGGGAACACCGTTGCCCAGAACCTGACCGATTCCGTACGCGGCGGCGCCACCGACCAGAGCCGCCGGGACACAGGCGCCGATCAGTCTGGCGTAGGTGCGGACGACGTGCGAGCCGTCGAGGTCGCCGCCGAGGCGGGTGCGCAGACGGCGCCAGGCGACCCCGACACCGACGGCGTAGCCCAGGCCGTAAGAGAAGGCCATGCCGGCGACGGCCCAGCGGGACGGCAGGAGCAGGAAGCTCAGCCCGGAGAAGGCGGCGTTGACGGCGGCGACGATCACCGTGTTGTAGAAGGGGGTGCGGGTGTCCTCGTAGGCGTAGAAGCCGCGCAGGATGACGTACTGCGCGGAGTACGGGATGAGGCCGAGGCCGAAGGCCATGAGGATGTAGCCGATGTTGGTGGCGGCCGAGCTGCCGGAACCGCTGCCGAACATCAGGGTCGACATGGGGACGCCCAGCGCCAGGAAGGCGAAGGCGCACGGCACGATCGCCACGGCGGACGTCCGCAGCCCGTGGGAGAGGTCGTCGCGGACCGCAGAGACGTCCCCGTCGTGGGCGGCGCGCGAGATCCGGGGCAGGACGGCGGTCATCACCGAGACGGTGATGATGGCCTGCGGCATCTGCCAGAGCTGGAGGGCGTAGTTGTAGGCGGTGATGCCGGTGCCCTCGTGGCCGGCCTTGGTGGCCAGGCTGCCGGCCCGGGTGGCGAGCTGGGTGACGACGACCAGGCCGAGCTGGTTGGCCAGCACGAAGAAGAACGTCCACTTCGCGAGCCCGGCGGCCTTGCCGAGCCCCTGCCCGCGCCAGTCGAACCGGGGCCGGACCCGGAAGCCCGCGTCGCGGAGGTAGGGCAGCATGGCCAGCGCCTGGACGACGAGGCCCAGCAGGGTGCCGATGCCGAGCAGGCGGATGCCCTCGGGCGTGATGGTGGAGGAGGTCACGCCGCTCTGGGTGAACGGACCGAAGGCCCAGATGAAGGAGCCGAAGGTGGCGATGATGATGATGTTGTTGAGGACCGGGGTCCACATCATCGCTCCGAAGCGGCCCCGGGCGTTGAGGATCTGGCCCAGGACGACGTGCACGCCCATGAAGAACATGGTCGGCAGGCAGTAGCGGGCGAACGCGACCGCCACGTCCATCCGGTCCGCGTCGGACGCGATGTCCGGCGACATCATCTGGATGAAGAGCGGGGCGCCCAGCACACAGACCGTGGTGACACCGGCCATCAGGACGACGACGAGGGTCAGCAGCCGGTTGGCGTAGGCCTCACCGCCGTCGTCGTCGTTCTTCATCGCGCGCACCAGCTGCGGGATGAAGACGGCGTTGAGGGCGCCACCGCCGACGAGGATGTAGATCATCGTCGGCAGCGTGTTGGCGACCTGGTAGCCGTCGCTGAGGGTGCTGACGCCGATGGCCGCCGCCATGACGAGGTTCCTGGCGAAGCCCAGGACGCGGGAGACGAGCGTGCCCGCCGCCATCAGCGCGCTGGACTTCAGCAGCCCGGACGCCTTGCCGCCGCCCTTGGCCGCGGGTGCCGCGTCCGCCGGCTCGGGTTCCGCCGCGGGCGGGACCAGCGGAGACTGCGGGGGCGGCGGAACGGGGGAGCCGTACTGACCGGGGGCCGAGCCGAACTGCCCGGGAGCCGATCCGTACTGACCGGGGGCCGGGATCGGGCGGCCGTCCGGGCGCGGGGGCTCGTACGGCTGCTGCTGATCGCGGTAGAGGTGCGCGAAGGCGTCCCGCTGCGGCTGCTCGCCGAAGCCGCCCACGCCGATGACCTGGGTCGCGTCCTGCTCCTCGTACGGGCCGGCCGGCGCCGGGGGCTGCTGCGCCTGGGCCGGGGCCCACGCCCGGGTGTCGGGCCCGTGCGGCGGCGCGGGGGGCTGCTGGTAGCCGCCGGACTGCGGCGCGGCGTACGGGTCCGACGCGTAGGCGTCCCGGAGGTAGGGGTCCCGGGCGTACGGGCCCTGATGCGGCTGGTCCGCGGCGGCAGGGGCCGGGGCAGGCGGGGGCGGCGGGTACTGCCCCCGCTGCTCGCCCCCGGTGCCCTGACCGCGGTCACCGTCGTACGGCGCGCTCATCGCTACCCCACCTCATCGTCCGCGGCCTGACGGCCCCATAAAACGTCAACGTTCCACTTTCTCACCTGAGCCGGACGGGTCACCGCTCCGCGCTCCGGTTTCCGCCGCCGGATCACCCGGCTGCTCCGGCTTGTCGTCTCCGGGGCCACCACTGTCGCCCGGGTCTCCGCCGTCCGTCCCGTCGGGCCCGCCCCCCGCGGCCTTACGGGCGGCGGCCCGCTTGCGCTGGAGGTAGATACGCAGTCCCGCGAGGACCAGGAGGAGGACCCCACCGGCGATGACGAGCAGAACCATAGGGGTGATGGACGTGACATGCACAGTGAAGTAGATCGGATCGCCGTACGTCTGACCGTCCTCGGCGTACAGCTGGGCCGTCACCTTCACCGGACCGTTGGCGTTGGCCCGCGTCTCGAACTTCACGGACTGCTGGCGCCCGCCCCCGACCTCCACCGGCTGGGGAGCGTCGATCTTGAGGCGGTTGGGCTGGCTGGAGGTGAGGACGAGCTTGAGCCCCCGCACCCCCTGGAGCAGGCCGTTCTGCACCGTCACCGGGATGGTGGCGCTGCGTCCGGAGAGGGTCGCGTCGGACTTCGCGATCAGATGGACCTGCCGGGTGAGCTGGTCCAGATACGACTGCACCGCGTTCCGGAACGTCTCCCCGCCCTTGGGGTCGTCCCGCCACGAGGTGGACATCGCCCGCATGATCGCGCTGCCGAACGGGGTGACCACGCGGTCCTGGGAGGTCAGGATCACCTTGAAGCTGTCCAGGGAGCTCTGGGTCCGCTGGATCGCCTCGAACGCCTCGGTGGGCAGCTCCCGCGCGCGCAGCGAGTCCGGATACGAGCCCGAGCCGGGGATGTGCTGGTTGGCCGCCGGGTCCGGCTGGGCCTTGGCCGCGTCCCCGAGGTCGGCCGACTGGGTCCAGCGTCCGTCCGCCAGGCCCTTGAGCGCCGTCGCCATCGCCTGGGCCTGGCTCGTCGTGGGCATGCGCTGCGGCGCGACCACGATGCTGCGCTCGTTCTCGGGAGCCTGCTTGTTCACCATGAGGCTCTGGGCAAGGAAGCGCTGGACGGCCAGCGAGGAGTCATTGGCCTTGATCATCTCGCCGTCGAAGACGGTCGAGAGCCGGGCGTCCGCCACGATCGCCGTGTTGCCGCCGCCGATCTGCCGGGCCGCGGTGGGCGCGTACGAGGAGCCGCCGGGCTCGCGGACGCTGTCGCTGCGGGCGATCACATTGTGGGCGCCGGCCGAGGTGGCCACGTCCACGATGGAGGAGTCGACGGCGCCGTCGACGGGCCAGGCGAAGTCGGTGCGCGGCTTCACCCCGAGGATCGTCTCCACGGTCGTCGAGGCGAGCTCCGTGGCCGACTGGAGGTGGCTGAGCGCCCCGGGGACGTCCTTCCCCCGGTGGGCGAGCGAGGCGAGGTCGGGGTCGCCGAACGGCAGCGCCACCACCTGGTGGTCCGCGACGGCCTCCTGGAGCTGGTTGAGCCACTGCTTGGCCACCGCCTGGCCCCGGCCCGGCGCGGGATTCGGGTCGTCCGGCCCGCCGATCCGGTAGCTCTTCGTCATCGCCTCGACCGTGGCCAGCAGATCCGGGTCGATCACCCAGGTGACCGGCAGGCTCTTGCCCAGCGCCACGAGCTGCTGGAGCCGGCCCCCCGGCGCCAACTCGGCGGCCAGATTGTCATTGGGGAAGACCGGCGTCTGCTGCTGGTCGGAGACCGTCCGGGCGGTGAGATGCGTCGCGGAGACCAGCGGCCACAGGAAGGTCAGCCGGGTCTTCTTCGCGTCGGTCGCCGAGGGCTGCCAGGGCAGCAGGGTGCGCTGGATGCCCAGGACCTGCTCGGACTGCCCGCCGGACTGCCCCGAGAGGGTGACACCGAGCTGATAGACGCCGTCCTTGCCCAGCTCCATGTCCTTCACCGGAACGGTCATGGTGAAGTCGCGGCTGACGCCCGGCGGCAGGCTGTCGATCTTCTGGGCGTGGTTGCCGCCCACCTCCGGGCCGTCGGAGCCCGCGGAGAAGGGCGCCCGGACGCCGATGTCGTCGATGTCGCTGCGCGTGGTGATCTGCGGGCCCACCCGCAGCGCCACATGGGCACCGGTGATCGTCGATTTCGTGTTGTTGGTGACCCGGCCCGAGACGGTGAGCGTGTCGTCCTGCTTGGGCGCGACGGGCGTCACGGTGTCGAGAGAGACGTCGACGGACCGGGAGCTCGCCGAGCTCGCCGAGCTCGCCGATTCGGCCCGCGCCGCCGGAGCCTGCGGCAGCTGCCCCAGCCCCACGACCAGCAACACGCCGGCCAGCAGCAGAGCGGTGCGCCGGAACCACCGGCAGGCAGGAGCGGGCGATGTCCCCTCGAAGGCCCCTTGGACCTCTGCCGCCTCGGCCACGCGCTCGCCCGTCCCTCGTCATCGTCGGTGGTCGTCGGATGGTGCGTCCACGAATGGTAACGAGGCCCGCTGTGACGAAGTGCTGCGGACCGCACTACAAGATCGCCACGGGGTCCGTTGTCCAGTCTCCGCCTGCTTTGTGAGAGGTGTCATAGTGCGTCCGACAACCGGGAGGCTTCGGCGCGCCCGGCCACGTACCCTCTTCTGTTGTGCCGAACGCCAACAATGACAGCCACACCCCGCCGTCGACGACCGAGCTCAGCCAGGCGCAGCGCCGTGCCGTGAGCGAGCTCCTGCGGGTCTCCCCCGTAGCCGACGATCTCGCCCGCCGTTTCAAGGAGGCAGGCTTCACGCTCGCCCTGGTCGGCGGATCGGTACGGGACGCGTTGCTCGGCCGTCTCGGCAACGACCTGGACTTCACCACTGACGCCCGTCCCCAGGACGTGCTGAAGATCGTCCGTCCGTGGGCGGACGCGGTCTGGGAGGTCGGCATCGCCTTCGGCACCGTCGGCTGCCGCAAGTCGGACTTCGACATCGAGGTCACCACATACCGGTCGGAAGCGTACGACCGGACCTCCCGGAAGCCCGAGGTCTCCTACGGCGACTCCATCGAGGAGGACCTGGTCCGCCGCGACTTCACCGTCAACGCCATGGCCGTGGCGCTGCCGGAGAAGGAGTTCATCGACCCGCACAACGGCCTGGAGGACCTGGCCGCGCGCGTCCTGCGCACCCCCGGGACCCCCGAGGAGTCCTTCTCCGACGACCCGCTGCGCATGATGCGGGCCGCCCGCTTCGCCGCCCAGCTGGACTTCGAGGTCGCGCCCGAGGTGGTGGCGGCCATGACCGGGATGGCGGACCGCCTGGAGATCGTCTCGGCCGAGCGGGTCCGGGACGAGCTCAACAAGCTGATCCTTTCCAGCCACCCCCGCAAGGGCCTCACCCTGCTTGCGGAGACCGGGCTCGCCGCCCTGGTCCTCCCCGAGCTCCCGGCGCTGCGCCTGGAGCGCGACGAGCACCACCGCCACAAGGACGTCTACGAGCACACGCTCATCGTCCTGGAGCAGGCCATGGCCCTGGAGGCGCCTCGTGACCACCCGGGGGGCGGCCCCGACCTGGTCCTGCGCCTGGCGGCGCTGCTCCACGACATCGGCAAGCCGAAGACGCGTCGCTTCGAGAAGGACGGCCGGGTCTCCTTCCACCACCACGAGGTGGTGGGCGCGAAGATGACCAAGGCCCGGATGACCAAGCTCAAGTACTCCAACGACCTGGTCAAGGACGTCTCGAAGCTGGTCGAGCTCCACCTGCGCTTCCACGGCTATGGCACCGGGGAGTGGACCGACTCCGCCGTCCGCCGCTATGTCCGTGACGCCGGGCCGCTGCTGGACCGCCTCCACAAGCTGACGCGATCCGACTGCACCACCCGCAACAAGCGAAAGGCCAACGCCCTCTCGCGCGCCTACGACGGGCTCGAGGAGCGCATCGCCCGGCTCCAGGAGCAGGAGGAGCTGGACGCGATCCGGCCGGACCTCGACGGCAACGAGATCATGGAGATCCTGGCCATCGGCCCCGGCCCGCAGATCGGCCAGGCCTACAAGCACATGCTGGAGCTGCGCCTGGAGCACGGCCCCATGGAGCGGGAGGCCGCCGTGGCCGCGCTCAAGGAGTGGTGGGCGGAGCAGCAGGGCTGATGTTTCACGTGAAACGCCACCACGGAGATACAGACAAATGAAGAGGGCCAGGGGCGGTGTTTCACGTGAAACACCGCCCCTGGCCCTCTTCCGGGACCCGGCTACTTCTTGTTGTCGCCCAGGCAGAGCGTGAACTTGTCGGCGCGCTCCTCCCAAGTGAGCGCCGCCGTGGTGCCCTCGACGTTGTTACAGGCGAGGGTATACAGCGTGGAGCCGTCGACCTTCTTGAGCACCTTGTGGCTCGCCTTGCTGTCGGTGCAGTCGACCTTCTTGATGTCCGGCTTGGAGTTGGTGCCCTTGTTCTGGAGGCAGTCGCCGACCTCCAGCACGGTGGTGTCGTCGTCCGTGATCATGTGCTTGGCGATGTAGATGCCCGTGAGGACCAGGACGCTGAGGACGATGCTCCCGATCTTCTTGCCGATCTTCTTGCCCTTGGAGGGGGCCGGCGGAGGCGTCGGCGCGCCGCCCCAACCGCCCGGCTGCTGACCGTACGGCGGGGGAGCCGGTTGGCCGGGCTGCTGGCCGTACGGGCCGGGCTGACCATAGGGCGCGGGCGGCTGCTGGCCGTAGGGGGCACCGCCCTGCGGGCCGTACGGGTTCTGGTGGGGCGGCGGAGTGGTCACGGAGACCCCTTCAGGGACGGTGGTTTTCGGTCGGCGGACGCCGCCCGTAAGTTATCCCGTGTCCATGACATTCCCGCAGTTCAGCGGCATGCTGTGGCCTTGATGTAATAGTTAGCTGCGACGAAATCCAGCCATAGCGGAAGCAATCGCCGCGTAGATGAGGGCCACTCCGATCACCAGCGCGGGCGACCGTCCGTCCGGTGGCAGCATCAGCGAGGCCACCGCCGCCGCGCCCACGAAGGCGACGTTGAAGAGGACGTCGTAGAGGGCGAAGACCCTCCCCCGGAAGGCGTCGTCGACCGACGCCTGGACCACCGTGTCGGTGACGATCTTGGCGCTCTGGGTGGCGAGCCCCAGGACGAAGGCGGCGAGCAGCATGGGAACGGGCTCGAAGGGCAGGCCGAGCGCGGGTTCCAGGACCGCCGCGGCCGCGGCGCAGCTCACCAGCCAGCCCAGCCGCCCCACTCGGCCGACCGCCCATGGGGTGATGGCCGCCGCGGCGAAGAAGCCGGCCCCCGAGGCGACCACGGCGTAGCCGAGCAGGACCAGACCGCCGGGACCGCCACCGGACCAGGCGTACCGGCAGAGCATCAGCAGCATCACCGTCAGCGCGCCGTAGCAGAAGCGCAGCAGAGCCATCGCCGCCAGGGCGCGGGCGGCCACGCGCCGCTCGTTCAGATGGCGGAGCCCGTCGACCAGGCCCCGGGCGGAGACGGCCAGCGCCGTGCGCAGCCGGACCCGGGGCGCCGAGGCGTCCGGCCCCAGCAGGCCGATGGGCATGCGCAGCGAGCAGAGCGCGGCGCAGAGATAGAGGACGGCGCCGAGGAGGACGACCGACGCGTCGTCGGCGGTGCCCTCCGGAGGGGCGAGCCGGACGGCGAAGGCGAGGCCGCCGCCCGCGGTCGCCGCGAGCGTACCGGCGGTCGGCGCGAGGGCGTTGGCCATGACCAGGCGCTCGGGGGAGTCGACGACGCGTGGCAGGGACGCCGAGAGGCCGGCGAGGACGAAGCGGTTGACGGCGGTGACCGAGAGCGCGGAGGCGTAGAAGAGCCGGTCGGGGACCCCGCCGACGATGAGCAGAGCGGTCACCGTGGCCAGCGCGGCACGGAGGAGATTGCCGTGGAGCAGCACCTGGCGGCGGCTCCAGCGGTCGAGCAGGACGCCGGCGAAGGGGCCCAGCAGCGAATAGGGCAGGAGGAGCACGGCCATGGCCGAGGCGATGGCGGCGGGGGAGGTCTGTTTCTCGGGGGAGAAGACGACGTACGCGGCGAGCGCGACCTGATAGACGCCGTCGGCCGCCTGGGAGAGCAGCCGTACTGCCAACAGCCGGCGGAAATCGCCCAACTGGAGCAGGACGCGAAGATCACGCACAACGGGCATGGTCCACAGCCTCACACAACGCACAGGTCCCCGGGCGGATTACCCGGGGACCTGTGGTCGAGCGGAGCGGGCCCCTGTGTGGTGCCCGGTCGGCGCCTTTAGCGCTCGACCTCGCCCTTGATGAACTTCTCGACGTTCTCGCGGGCCTCGTCGTCGAAGTACTGCACCGGCGGCGACTTCATGAAGTACGAGGAGGCGGAGAGGATCGGGCCGCCGATGCCCCGGTCCTTGGCGATCTTCGCGGCGCGCAGGGCGTCGATGATGACACCGGCAGAGTTCGGGGAGTCCCAGACCTCGAGCTTGTACTCCAGGTTCAGCGGGACGTCACCGAAGGCGCGGCCCTCGAGGCGCACATAGGCCCACTTGCGGTCGTCCAGCCAGGCCACGTAGTCCGACGGACCGATGTGGACGTTCTTCTCGCCCAGGTCGCGGTCGGGGATCTGAGAGGTGACGGCCTGCGTCTTGGAGATCTTCTTGGACTCCAGGCGCTCGCGCTCGAGCATGTTCTTGAAGTCCATGTTGCCGCCGACGTTCAGCTGCATCGTGCGGTCGAGGACGACGCCGCGATCCTCGAACAGCTTGGCCATCACGCGGTGGGTGATGGTGGCGCCGACCTGGGACTTGATGTCGTCGCCGACGATCGGGACGCCCGCCTCGGTGAACTTGTCCGCCCACTCCTTGGTGCCGGCGATGAAGACCGGGAGGGCGTTGACGAAGCCGACCTTGGCGTCGATGGCGCACTGGGCGTAGAACTTGGCGGCGTCCTCGGAGCCGACCGGCAGGTAGCAGACCAGGACGTCGACCTGCTTGTCCTTGAGGACCTGGACGACGTCGACGGGGGCCTCGGCGGACTCCTCGATGGTCTGGCGGTAGTACTTGCCCAGGCCGTCGAGGGTGTGGCCGCGCTGGACGGTGACGCCGGTGGGCGGCACGTCGCAGATCTTGATGGTGTTGTTCTCGCTGGCGCCGATGGCGTCGGCGAGGTCCAGCCCGACCTTCTTCGCGTCGACGTCGAAAGCGGCCACGAACTCGACGTCACGCACGTGGTAGTCGCCGAACTGCACGTGCATCAGACCCGGCACGCGGCCGTTCGGGTCGGCGTCCTTGTAGTACTCGACGCCCTGCACCAGCGAGGCGGCGCAGTTGCCCACACCGACGATCGCTACGCGAACCGAACCCATTCCGGTTGCTCCCTGTTTGTACTCGACGTAGCTCTGCGGGTGCAGAGCTCACTGATCCGGGCCGGGGCGTTTGTCACGCCCGGCCCGCTCGCTCTCGATCAGCTCGTTCAGCCAGCGAACCTCGCGCTCCACGGACTCCATGCCGTGGCGCTGCAGCTCGAGGGTGTAGTCGTCCAGCCGTTCCCGCGTACGGGCCAGGGAGGCGCGCATCTTCTCGAGACGCTCCTCCAGCCGGCTGCGGCGGCCTTCCAGCACCCGCATCCGTACATCCCGCGAGGTCTGCCCGAAGAACGCGAAGCGGGCGGCGAAGTGCTCGTCCTCCCACGCGTCCGGGCCGGTGTGGGCGAGGAGCTCCTCGAAGTGCTCCTTGCCCTCCGCCGTGAGGCGGTAGACGATCTTCGCCCGTCGTCCGGCCAGTGACGCCGCGCGGGCGTCCTCCGGGGAGCTTCCGGGTTCCTCGATCAGCCAGCCGTTCGCCACGAGGGACTTCAGGCAGGGATACAGGGAGCCGTAGCTGAACGCGCGGAACACCCCGAGCGAGGTGTTGAGCCTCTTGCGCAGCTCGTAGCCGTGCATCGGGGCTTCGCGGAGCAGGCCGAGGACGGCGAACTCGAGGATGCCGGAGCGTCTGCTCATATGTCGCCTCCTTGTCGCCCACAGCCTAGTTCCTTGTGATCCCTAAATCCTTATTGGTCCCTTATGGCGAGCTGATGTATCGACTCGATACATCCAGACGATAGAACGGACGATCACCAACGACAAGAGGGGGCACGGTGAACGAGGTCACATCACTGATTCGTGGGACACAAGCGGCCTGATTTGGAGTGAACATCCGCAGTGGGCTGGATTTGGCCGTGCGTAGTCTGTGCGCCATGCAGACCACAGGGAACCGGGTGACGTCCACAGACGTCCTGGACCTGTACGCAGTGCGGCCCGCCGGTCAGGGGGACACGGGGGTCGCACGTCGGGGGGAACGCAAGCCACCCTGCCGCTGTCAGGCGATAGCGCCTGCCCGAGGAGTATTCGTTCGATGAGCGAGCACCGCCGCAAGCCGCCGCCGCCTCAAGGCGGCGGACGAGCCGCGGCCCGTCGCGCGGCCCAGCAGCCGACGCCAGGCCGTCGCGCAGCACCATCCACCCACTCGGCCCCGCCCGGCTCCGGCCGTGGTGAGCCTCCGTACGACAGCCGGCCCGGGGCCCGACGCGGTGCTCCGCGCGGTGGCTCCGGCGGTCCGGGCGGGCGCAGACGCTCCCCCGAGCAGGGGCTCGGGGGGCGAGGTCGCCGGGACGGCGGCCGGTCCGGCGCCAAGCGGCTCATCGACTATCCGCGTGCGGGCAAGACCGGGTTCCGGCGCTGGCTTCCTTCCTGGAAGCTCACCGCGGGTCTGATCGTCTCGTTCGTGGGCCTGATCCTCGGCAGCGTCGGCATCGCGCTCGCGGTGGTGCAGGTGCCGAGCGCGCAGAAGGCCGCCGTGGTCCAGAAGAACGTTTATTACTGGGCCGATGGCAAACAGATGGTCGTCGCGGGAGGCGGCAGTCTCAACCGCCAGATCGTGCCGATCTCCCAGATCCCCCTCGCGATGCAGAACGCGGTGATCTCCGCGGAGAACGCCAGCTTCGAGCAGGACATGGGCGTCGACCCCATGGGCATCGCCCGTGCCGTCGTGAAGATGGCGCAGGGCGGTGAGACGCAGAGCGGCTCGACCATCACGCAGCAGTTCGTGAAGAACACCTATCTGAGCCAGGAGCAGACGCTCAAGCGCAAGATCACCGAGCTGCTCATCTCGGTCAAGGTCGGTGCCACCCAGGACAAGAAGGACATCCTGGCCGGCTACCTCAATACGGCGTACTACGGGCGTGGCGCCTACGGCATCCAGGCCGCGGCGCGGGCGTACTTCGACAAGGACTGCGCGGACCTGACGCCCAGCGAGAGCGCGTTCCTGTCGGCGACCCTGAACGGCCCGAACCTCTACGACCCGTACGGCGGCCAGGGCCCGGCGGCGACGCCGGAGAAGAACCTCAAGCGAGCTTCCGACCGCTGGAAGTGGACGCTCGACCGTGAGGTCCAGGTCGGCCGCATGGAGGCCCCGGACCGCGACAAGTGGGTCGCGGCGGGCTTCCCCAAGGTGCAGAAGCCGAAGCCCGCGACCAACCGCGCCGGCCAGATCGGTTACCTCACCGACCTCGCCGACAACTACATCGTCGCCCACTCCAAGATCAGCAAGGCGGAGCTGGACAAGGGCGGCTACCAGATCTACACGACGTTCGACCGGGACAAGGTGGACGCGCTGTCGAAGTCGGTCGAGGAGGTGCGCAAGGCGAACATCAAGCCGAAGGTGCGCGACGTCGACCAGTTCGTCCAGTTCGGCGGCGCCTCGGTGGAGCCCAAGACCGGCAAGATCGTCGCCATCTACGGCGGTGAGAACGCGCTGGAGCACTTCACCAACAACGCCGACTACACCGGTGTCCAGGTCGGTTCGACGTTCAAGCCGTTCGTACTGGCCGCGGCGATGACGCACGGCAAGCGCAACCCGGCGCTCGGCCCGAAGCAGAGCGACAGCCAGCGCACGGTCGTCTCGCCGGAGAGCGTCTACAACGGCAACAACAAGGTGACCCTGCGGACCTACAACGGCACGGTCTGGCACGACCAGGACGGCAAGGAGTGGCACCAGCCGAACGACGGCGACGAGGACAAGGGTCTCGTCAGCCTCCGCACGGCCATGCAGTTCTCGGTGAACACCCCCTACATCCAGCTCGGCATGGACGTGGGCACCGACCTGGTGCAGGAGGCCGCGCTCAAGGCCGGTCTGGACAAGGACCAGCTCGCCTCGCTGACCCCGACCTTCTCGCTGGGCACGTCGGCACCCAGCGCCATCCGGCTGGCCGGCGCCTACGCGACGTTCGCGGCCAGCGGCAAGCAGGTCGACCCCTACTCCGTGACGAAGGTCGAGAAGGACGGCAAGCCGGCCTACGAGCACGAGGAGAAGAGCGCCCAGGCCTTCGACTCCAACGTCGCCAACAACGTCACCGACGTGCTCAAGACCGTCGTGGAGTCGGGTACCGGCACCAAGGCCAAGCTCGGTGACCGCCCGGTGGCGGGCAAGACGGGTACGACCGACGGCAACCGCTCCGCCTGGTTCGCGGGCTACACCCCGCAGCTGTCGACGGCGATCGGCATGTACCGCGTCGACCCCAACGCCAAGAACCAGGAGTTCCTGTCGATGCGCGGTGTGGGCGGCCAGCCCACCATCCACGGCGCCTCGTTCCCGGCGGAGATCTGGGCGGACTACATGACCGAAGCGCTCAAGGGCAAGCCGGTGCTCCAGTTCGACCCGCCGCAGCCGATCGGACAGAAGGTGTTCGGGGACGGGGCCAGCCCCTCCCCCACCCCCGTGCCGGCCACGACCCCCTCGGCCCCGGTCTCGCCGTCGGCGACGCCCTCGAAGTCCCCGTCCGCCTCCCCCTCCCCGAGCGGGTCCTGCGCTCCGTTCGACTTCAAGTGCAAGTTCGGTGGCAACGGCGGGAGCAACGGCAATGGCAACGGCGGCAAGGACGGGGGCGCTGCGGGCGGTCCCGGAGGTGCCGGCGGCGCCGGAGACCCGAGTGAGTCGCCGTCGCCGAGCGGCAACCGGCGCCCGCCGGGCGGCGGTGGCGGACTGTTCGGCGGCCCGGGTGGCTGATCATCGTATTAATCCGTCACGGGCTCTCTGAGCACGTCTTTTCGAGGGCCGTCCCGCGTTCGCGCGGGGCGGCCCTCGCGGTTGTCCACAGGCTCCGCGGGGGCGACGGCGGGTACGGCAGGATGAGGGCATGAGGAGCGCGCGGGACGATCAGCTTGTACGGCCCACCGTCGAGGACGAGGTGGCCGCGGCCGGCAGTGAGCTCATCGGCGGGCCGGTGGGGCGGCGTGCGCTGATCGGCGCGCACTGGTGGACGCCCGTGCGGGTGATCGCGCTCATGGCGATCGGGATGTTCGCGCTCGGCATGGTGCAGAAGCTGCCGTGCTACGACCACGGCTGGTTCTTCGGCGCCACCACCCAGTACACCCACGCCTGTTATTCCGACATCCCGCACCTCTACAACGGTCGAGGGTTCGACCAGGGCCTCATCCCGTACCTAGACCGGATTCCCCAGTCCGTCGGCGGCGGCATGGACTATCTGGAGTACCCGGTCCTGACGGGGCTGTTCATGGAGGTCGCGGCGCTGTTCACGCCGAGCGCCGGAAGCCTCCAGCACCGCGAGCAGCTGTACTGGTTCGTGAACGCCGGCATGCTGCTGGCCTGCACGGCCGTCATCGCGGTGTGCGTGGCCCGTACGCACCGGCGCCGCCCCTGGGACGCGCTGCTGGTGGCCCTCGCCCCGGCCTTCGCGCTCACGGCCACCATCAACTGGGACCTCTTCGCGGTCGCTCTGACGGCCGCCGCGATGCTGATGTGGTCCCGTGGGCGCACGGTGCTGTCGGGCGTGCTGATCGGCCTGGCGGCCGCCGCGAAGCTGTATCCCGTGCTGCTGCTCGGGCCGCTGCTCGTACTGTGCTGGCGGGCCGGGCGGCTGCGGGCCTTCCTCACCGCCGCGGGCGGCGCGGTGGCCGCCTGGCTGGCGGTGAATCTGCCGCTCATGTTCACCCATGACGCCACGGGCTTCCACATCCGCGAGGGATGGGCGAAGTTCTACACCTTCAGCCAGGCACGCCCGGTCGACTTCGGCTCCCTCTGGCTCTTCATCTCCGAGCGCACCGGCGATCCGCTGAACGACGTCAACGTCTACGCGACCCTGCTGATGATCCTCGGCTGCCTCGGCCTTGGCGCCCTCGCGCTGAGGGCCCCCAGGCGCCCGCGCTTCGCGCAGCTGGCCTTCCTGGTGGTGGCGCTGTTCGTCCTCGTCAACAAGGTCTATTCGCCGCAGTACGTGCTGTGGCTGGTGCCGCTCGCCGCGCTGGCCCGGCCCAAGTGGCGCGACTTCCTGGTCTGGCAGGCCTGCGAGGTCCTGTACTTCCTGGCCATCTGGTTCTACCTGGCCTACAACGGCAGCGGCGACAAGCACCAGGGGCTGCCGACGGAGGCCTACCAACTGGCGATCGTCGTCCACCTGCTGGGCACGCTCTACCTCTGCGCGCTGGTCGTGCGGGACATCCTCAAGCCCGAGCGGGACGTGGTGCGCCGCGACGGTTCGGACGACCCCTCCGGAGGCGTCCTGGACGGGGCGCCGGACATATTCGTCCTCGGCTCCGCGCGCCGCGAGCGGCACGCCGAGCCCTCCGAAGGCACGCGCGTCGCATGGGGAACCGGGAGCCACGACGCCTGAGTCACGGCTCCCGGCCACATCACACGGGGGGTGGAATCAGTGGTCGACGACGCGGTCGAACTGCGTGGTGGTGTGCCGCAGATGGGCCACCAGCTCATCGCCGACCTGCGGGGCGGGGGCGTCGTTCGGCACGAACAGGATGGAGACCTGCATGTGCGGGGGCTCCGCGAACCACCGCTGCTTGCCGGCCCAGACGAAGGGCGACAGATTGCGGTTCATGGTGGCCAGGCCCGCCCGGGCCACGCCCTTGGCGCGCGGCATCATGCCGTGGAGCGCCTTCGGCGCCTCCAGCCCGACGCCGTGCGAGGTGCCGCCGGCCACCACGACCAGGTAGCCGTCACCGGCGGCCTTCTGCTGCCGGTAGCCGAAGCGGTCGCCCTTGGCGACGGGGGTGACGTCCAGGACGGCGCCCCGGTACTGGGTGGCGTCGTGGTCGCCCAGCCACAGCCGGGTGCCGATCCGGGCCCGGAAGCGGGTCTGGGGGAAACGCTGCTGGAGCTCGCGGAGCTCCTCCGACTTGAGGTGGCTGACGAACATCGTGTGCAGCGGCAGGTGGGCGTTGCGCAGCCGCTCCATCCACGCGGTGACCTCGTCGACGCCGTTGCCGCCGTCCGTGTGGTCGAGCGGGAGGTGTATCGCGAAGCCCTCCAGGCGCACGTCCTCGATGGCGGCGTGCAGCTTGGGGAGGTCCTCCTCGCTGATGCCGTGCCGCTTCATGCTGCTCATGACCTCGATGACCACGCGGGCGCCCACCAGCCCGCGCACGCCCTCGACCGAGGAGACGGACCGGATGGCCCGGTCCGGCAGCGGCACCGGCTCCTCGCCGAGCCGGAAGGGCGTCAGTACCAGCAGGTCGCCGCTGAAGTAGTCCTTGATCCGGGCCGCTTCGTAGGTGGTGCCGACGGCGAGGGTGTCCGCGCCCATGCGCGTGACCTCGTCGGCCAGGCGCTCATTGCTGAAGCCGTAGCCGTTGCCCTTGCAGACGGGGATGATCCCCGGAAACTGCTGGATGACGGACTGCTGGTGTGCCCGCCAGCGCGCGGTGTCGACATAGAGCGTGAGCGCCATGGCCGGTCCCGGAACCTTTCCCTGAGTGTGGTTGGAGCTGCTGGATCAACGCCGCGACATGTACATGTCGAGCGCCTTGTGGAGCAGCTTGTTGAGCGGGAAGTCCCACTCGCCGAGGTACTCGGCCGCCTGGCCGCCCGTGCCGACCTTGAACTGGATCAGGCCGAAGAGGTGGTCGGTCTCCTCCAGCGAGTCACCGATGCCCCGCAGGTCGTAGACGCTGGCGCCCAGGGCGTAGGCGTCGCGCAGCATCCGCCACTGCATCGCGTTCGACGGACGGACCTCGCGCTTGTGGTTGGCGGAGGCGCCGTAGGAGTACCAGACGTGCCCGCCGACGATCAGCATCGTCGCGGCGGCGACGGCCTCGCCCTCGTGCACGGCGAAGTACAGCCGCATGCGGTTGGGGTCCTCGCTGTTGAGGGCCGTCCACATGCGCTGGAAGTAGCTCAGGGGGCGCGGGCGGAACTTGTCGCGCACGGCGGTGATCTCGTAGAGGTGCTGCCAGGTGGGCAGGTCCTCGTAGCCGCCCTGGACGACCTCGACGCCGGCCTTCTCGGCCTTCTTGATGTTGCGCCGCCACAGCTGGTTGAAGCCCTTGTGGACGTCCTCCAGCGAGCGGCCCTCCAGCGGCACCTGGAAGACGTAGCGGGGCTGGACGTCGCCGAAGCCGGCGCCCTCCTCCTCGCCCTGCTGCCAGCCCATCCGGCGCAGCTGATCGGCGACCTCGAAGGCGCGCGGCTCGATGAAGGTGGCCTCGACGTCGCGCAGGCGCTTGGCGTCCGGGTCGGCGATGCCCTTCTTGATCGCGTCGGCGTCCCAGCGGCGGATGACCACCGGCGGGCCCATCTTCACGGAGAAGGCGCCCTGCTGCTTGAGGTGGGCCAGCATGGGCTCCAGCCAGTCGCGCAGGTTCGGGGCGTACCAGTTGATGACCGGGCCCTCGGGCAGGTAGGCCAGGTAGCGCTTGATCTTGGGCAGCTGGCGGTAGAGGACCAGGCCGGCACCGACCATCTGGCCGTTCTTGTCGAACCAGCCCAGGTTCTCGGAGCGCCACTCGCTCTTCACATCGGCCCACCCCGGCACCTGCATGTGACTGGCCGCGGGCAGGCTCTGGATGTATGCCAGATGCTGCTCTCGGCTGATTGTCCTCAGGGTCAGGCTCATGCGGGGCGCTCCTCGGCAGGTGTGTCCCCATGGTCGGGGCTCCGGCTCTCGCGCCGAAGCCTACTGCGACAGGGGAGCGCCCCGATTGGGCGTACGGTCCGCTATCCGATCACACCCCCGAAGAGTCCGCCGTGCGCCATGCCCAGGAAGAAGCCGATGGCCGAGGCGCCGAGCCCGATGATCAGCAGGAAGCGCTCGCCGGTGGTGGCCGAAATGAACTGTCCCCAGGCCCCCGTGAGGATGCCCACGAGCCCGCTCCAGGACGAGAGCAGGTGGAGGTTGTCGAAGGCCGAGGAGATGAAGGCGAGCGCACCGAGCACGACCGTCACGGCGACGAAGGTGTTCTCGACGGGATGGGGCTTTCCGTCGCTGTTGAGCACACCGCTGAGCAGCGAGCGGAGCCCGCGGGGCTGTCGTGCTGCCTGTGTCATGGGGGCACCTCCTGAAAGCAGGCGGCGCGCTATGGCGCCGGTCACACCCGTCCGGTCCAGACTGAGGGGCCGGGTCGCCCGATTTCAACCACGCGCCGAAGTGCGGGTACTCTGTACGGTCTGCACCGGTGTCTGCCCGGACCCAGCTTCGGTCCCAGGGGCAACCCAGGGACTTTCCGCTGATTGTCAGTGTCCGCCGATACCGTTGTTCACGCATCACGACCCTCCTGCCACGGATCGACCGTGGCCGCTGAGTCCAAAGGAGGTGGGTTCCACATGCGTCACTACGAGGTGATGGTCATCCTCGACCCCGATCTCGAGGAGCGCTCTGTCTCCCCGCTGATCGAGAACTTCCTCTCCGTCGTCCGTGAGGGCAACGGAAAGGTCGAGAAGGTCGACACCTGGGGCCGTCGTCGTCTCGCTTACGAGATCAAGAAGAAGCCCGAGGGCATCTACTCGGTCATCGACCTGCAGGCCACGCCTGAGGTCGTCAAGGAGCTCGACCGCCAGATGAACCTGAACGAGTCGGTCCTCCGGACCAAGGTCCTCCGTCCCGAGACCCACTGAACCTGAAGGTTCAGAGGTAATCGGGCTGCAACTCCACGAGTAGCAAGCAGCCAGCAGCACACCCGCCGAGAGGTTCATCCATGGCAGGCGAGACCGTCATCACGGTCGTCGGCAATCTCGTCGACGACCCCGAGCTGCGCTTCACCCCGTCCGGTGCGGCGGTCGCGAAGTTCCGTGTCGCGTCCACTCCCCGCACCTTCGACCGCCAGACCAACGAGTGGAAGGACGGCGAAAGCCTCTTCCTCACGTGCTCGGTCTGGCGGCAGGCGGCGGAGAACGTCGCCGAGTCGCTTCAGCGAGGCATGCGCGTCATCGTGCAGGGCCGTCTGAAGCAGCGGTCCTACGAGGACCGCGAGGGCGTCAAGCGCACGGTCTTCGAGCTCGACGTCGAAGAGGTCGGGCCCAGCCTGAAGAACGCCACGGCGAAGGTCACCAAGACCACGGGTCGCGGTGGCCAGGGTGGCTTCGGCGGCGGCGGTGGCGGCCAGCAGGGTGGTGGCGGCTGGGGCTCCGGTCCCGGCGGCCAGCAGGGCGGCGGGGCTCCCGCCGACGACCCCTGGGCGTCCAGCGCTCCGTCCGGCAACCAGCAGGGCGGCGGCGGAGGTGGCTGGGGCGGCGGCTCCGGCAACTCCGGCGGCGGCTACTCCGACGAGCCGCCCTTCTAGGTCCCCCGGGGACCCGGGCCTCAAGGGGCCCGAGGGCGACAGCACAAAACTTCTTGATTCACAGGAGAGAGACAATGGCGAAGCCGCCCCCGCGCAAGCCCAAGAAGAAGGTCTGCGCGTTCTGCAAGGACAAGACCGCTTACGTGGACTACAAGGACACGAACATGCTGCGGAAGTTCATTTCCGACCGCGGCAAGATCCGTGCCCGTCGCGTGACCGGCAACTGCACTCAGCACCAGCGTGACGTCGCCACGGCCGTGAAGAACAGCCGTGAGATGGCGCTGCTGCCCTACACGTCCTCCGCGCGATAAGGGAAGGGTGACCAACTAATGAAGATCATCCTCACCCACGAGGTCTCCGGCCTCGGCATCGCCGGTGACGTCGTCGACGTCAAGGACGGCTACGCCCGTAACTACCTGGTCCCGCGTGGTTTCGCGATCCGCTGGACCAAGGGTGGCGAGAAGGACGTCGAGCAGATCCGTCGCGCTCGTAAGATCCGCGAGATCGCCACGATCGAGCAGGCCAACGAGATCAAGGGTCAGCTCGAGGGCGCCAAGGTTCGCCTTGCCGTCCGCGCCGGCGAGGCCGGCCGCCTGTTCGGCTCCGTGACCCAGGCCGACGTCGCTTCCGCGATCAAGGCTTCCGGTGGTCCGCAGGTCGACAAGCGCCGCGTCGAGCTGGGCTCGCCCATCAAGACCCTGGGCGCCCACCAGGTGTCCGTGCGTCTGCACGCCGACGTCGTTGCCAAGCTCGGCATCGAGGTCGTCGCCGCCTGACGTTCGCACCAGGCAGCGGTTTGAAGGGCCGCATCCCGCGAGGGGTGCGGCCCTTTCGCATTTCACGGAAACGTTTCACCTGAGTGGGCCGGTAGCTGCTGGCTCACAGGACCGCTCCCCGACGGCGTGCCGGCGCCCTCAGCCCCGTACGGCCCCGGTGACGATCCAGCGGCCCGAGCGCGCCCTCAGCCACAAGGTCACCAGCCGGGCCGTGAGCATCAGCGTCATGGCCCACCACAGCGCTGTCAGGCCGCCTCCGAGGCCGGGTACCAGCAGGGCGGCCGGGGCGAAGACGGCGAGGACCACGAGCATCGCCCGGGCCAGATAGGGCCCGTCCCCGGCGCCCATCAGCACTCCGTCCAGGACGAAGACCACTCCGGCGACGGGCTGTCCCACGGCGACCACGAGCAGGGCGGGCAGCAGGGCGTCCCGTACGGCCGGGTCCGAGGTGAACAGCGGGACGAACGCGTGCCGGCCCACCACCACCAGGGCCCCCAGCACCACGCCGGAGGCGATGCCCCACTGCACCATGCGGCGGCAGACGGCCCGCGCCCCGGCGGTGTCCCCGGCACCCAGGTAGCGGCCTATGATCGCCTGCCCGGCGATGGCGATGGCGTCCAGCGCGAAGGCCAGGAGGCTCCACAGGGAGAGCACGACCTGGTGCGCGGCGATGTCGGCGTCACCGAGCCGTGCCGCCACCGCCGTGGCGATCATGAGGATGGCGCGCAGCGAGAGGGTGCGCACCAGCAGGGGCGCACCGGCCCGGGCGCAGGCCCGTATCCCCGCGGCGTCGGGCCGGAGCGGGGCGCCGTGCCGCCGGGCTCTCCGGACGACGACGATGAGGTAGACGGCGGCCATGGCGCACTGGGCGAGGACCGTCCCCCAGGCGGAACCGGCGATCCCCAGGCCCGCGCCGTAGACGAGCGCGACGTTGAGCACGGCGTTGGCGACGAATCCGCCGACGGCGACGTACAGCGGCGTCCTGGTGTTCTGGAGGCCGCGCAGGACGCCCGTGGCGGCGAGGACGACGAGCATCGCGGGGATGCCCAGCGCGCTGATCCGCAGATAGGTGGTGGCGTACGGGGCGGCGGTGGGGGAGGCGCCGAAGGCGCGGGCGAGGAGCGGGGCGGTGGCCAGCATGGCGGCGGTGACCACCGCCCCGAGTATCAGTGCCAGCCATATGCCGTCCATGCCCTGGCGGATGGCGGCCGGGAGGTCGCCGGCGCCGACCCGGCGGGCCACGGCGGCGGTGGTGGCGTAGGCGAGGAAGACGAAGACGCTGACGGCCGTGGTGAGCAGCGCGGCGGCGATGCCGAGGCCCGCGAGCTGAGGGGTGCCGAGGTGCCCCACGATGGCGCTGTCGGCCATCACGAAGAGGGGCTCCGCGACGAGGGCGCCGAAGGCCGGGACGGACAGGGCGACGATCTCACGGTCGTGCCGGCGGACGTCTGGCCGGACGGGCGCGGTGGCCTGGGGCACGGAGTCCCTCCCATCTTCCACAGGTAATCAGTGCATCTAGCTTAGGACCCTTACTGCGGCGGGTGGTGCGCGATCTTCTCTGCGCCGTTTGTCGTGATCTCGGGCCAACGGGGAAAGTTTTTCTCCTCAACAGCCGGTGGATGGCAAAGGTGCAGGTCAGGGCCTTGTGGTGGAGGTGATTGTGTGTTTGTCCACAGTGCTTTCCCCCGGCCCGTGCACAGGTTACGGGGACTTCTCCACAGGCTTGGGCCGCTCATCCACATGCCCTGTGGATAACCAGATTGGCTGACGGTGCCCGGGGCCCTACCGTGGACCGGCGCCCGCCATCTGTCCACCGCTCCCGTCATCGCTTCGCGGACCTCACGGGTCCGTCGCGATCCCCTCGCGAATCCACCGCGAACTCGACGCGCAAGAACCGGAGTCGGGCGTCCTATTTGTCAGAGCCGTGCCGTAAGAAGGAGTGGCACGGCGAGGTCCGCTCGGCGGACGGGAGGAGGTGGCCCGGGTGAGCATTCCCGAGCCCATGGACGACGGCCCGTGGGGCGACGGCGGCCCCGGTGACCGGCTTCCCTTCCCCCGCTCCCGGCGCGGTGACGGCAAGGGCCGCGGCGAGCAGCACGACCGGGGGGACGAGGGCTCCTGGGAGCGGAGCAGCGGCTTCGAGCGCGTGCCCCCGCAGGATCTCGACGCGGAGCAGTCCGTCCTCGGCGGCATGCTGCTGTCGAAGGACGCCATCGCCGATGTGGTCGAGGTCCTCAAGGGCCAGGACTTCTACCGTCCGGCCCACGAGACGGTCTACCAGGCCATTCTCGACCTGTACGCCAAGGGCGAGCCGGCCGACCCCATCACCGTCGCCGCCGAGCTCACCAAGCGCGGTGAGATCACCAAGGTCGGCGGCGCGGCGTATCTGCACACCCTGGTGCAGTCGGTGCCGACCGCGGCCAACGCCGAGTACTACGCCGAGATCGTCCACGAGCGCGCGGTCCTGCGCCGCCTGGTCGAGGCCGGTACGCGCATCACGCAGATGGGATACGCGGCCGACGGCGATGTCGACGACATCGTCAACAAGGCCCAGGCCGAGGTCTACGCCGTCACCGAGCAGCGCACCAGCGAGGACTACCTCCCGCTCGGCGACATCATGGAGGGCGCGCTCGACGAGATCGAGGCGATCGGCTCCCGCAGCGGCGAGATGACCGGTGTCCCCACGGGCTTCACCGATCTCGACGCCCTGACGAACGGCCTCCACCCCGGCCAGATGATCGTCATCGCGGCCCGTCCCGCCATGGGTAAGTCGACCCTCGCGCTTGACTTCGCCCGCGCCTGTTCGATCAAGCACAACATGCCGAGCGTGATCTTCTCGCTCGAAATGGGCCGCAACGAGATCGCGATGCGTCTGCTGTCCGCCGAGGCCCGCGTCGCCCTCCACCACATGCGCTCCGGTTCCATGACGGACGACGACTGGACCCGGCTCGCCCGCCGGATGCCCGACGTCTCCGCCGCCCCGCTCTTCATCGACGACTCGCCGAACCTGTCGATGATGGAGATCCGCGCCAAGTGCCGCCGGCTGAAGCAGCGCGCCGACCTCAAGCTCGTGATCATCGACTATCTCCAGCTGATGCAGTCCGGTGGCTCCAAGCGCGCCGAGAGCCGCCAGCAGGAGGTCTCGGACATGTCCCGTAACCTCAAGCTGCTGGCCAAGGAGCTGGAGCTCCCGGTCATCGCGCTCTCCCAGCTGAACCGTGGCCCCGAGCAGCGTACGGACAAGAAGCCGATGGTCTCCGACCTGCGAGAGTCCGGCTCCATCGAGCAGGACGCCGACATGGTCATCCTGCTCCACCGCGAGGACGCCTACGAGAAGGAGTCGCCCCGCGCGGGCGAGGCGGACATCATCGTCGGCAAGCACCGTAACGGCCCCACCGCCACGATCACCGTGGCCTTCCAGGGCCACTACTCCCGTTTCGTCGACATGGCGCAGACCTGATCGGAAGGCGGAAGCCTTTCGGCGTCCGGGGAGAAGGCCTGGCTAGGGTGCGGGACATGACTGTCTCGTGCGAAGTGCCCAAGCAAGAACTTCCGGACGCCGCCCCCCTCGACGAGCTCCTTCCGGCCACCCGGCGCGCGCTGCTGCACCGGCTCGCCACCGGCCAGGCCGAGGGTCGCGCGCCCTCGCTGGTGGGCGCGGTGACGCGGAACGGGCGCATGGTGTGGTCCGCCGGGCGGGGCGACGTGGCCGGGGAGACCCCCGGTGCCGAGACGCAGTACCGGATCGGCTCGATCACCAAGTCACTCGTCGCCGTCCTCGTCATGCGGCTGCGCGACGAGGGGCTGATCGACCTCGACGAGCCGCTCGGGACGTATCTCGACACGCCCGAGGGCGGCCGGGCGACCATCGCCCAACTGCTGTCGCACACCTCGGGACTGGCGGCGGAGGCGCGCGGCCCCTGGTGGGAGCGTACGGACGGCGCTCTGCGCCCCGAGCTCGCGGACATCTTCGGCGAGCGCCCCCAGCGCCATCCCGCAGGGCGCCTCCACCACTACTCCAACCCCGGATACGCGCTGCTCGGCGCGCTGGTGGAGCGGCTGCGCGGTGAGCACTGGTACGAGGTGCTGCGCCGGGAGGTGCTGCTGCCGCTGGGCATGCCGCGTACGACCCTCGGCCCCGAGGCGCCGTACGCCGAGGGCCGGGCCGTGCACCCCTGGGCGGACGTGCTGCTCCCGGAACCCGCGGTGGACACCGGGCACATGGCGGCCGCCGGCCAGCTCTGGTCCACGGCCGCCGACCTGTGCCGCTTCGCGGAGTTCCTGCTGAACGGCGACGACCGGGTGCTCAAGGCGAGCACGGTGGCGGAGATGCGGACGCCGCGGACCGAGCCCCAGGGGCCGGACTGGACGGGCGCCTACGGCCTGGGCCTCCAGCTGACGCGCCACGACGGACGGGTCCTGTGCGGGCACACGGGCAGCATGCCGGGCTTCGTGGCGTCGCTGTGGGCCGACCCCGCCGAGGGCGTCGCGGCCGTGGCGCTGAGCAACCTCACCTCGTTCTTCGGCCTGGTCCCCGTCGTCACGGACCTCGTGCGCACGGTCGTGGAGCACGAACCCCGGATCCCGGAGCCCTGGCGTCCGCTCGACGGCGTGGAGCCGGCCCTGCTGGAGCTGACCGGGCCCTGGTACTGGGGCGCCACCCCGTTCGTCCTGCGCCTGGACGCCGACCGGGCGCTGCGCCTGGGACCGGTGGGCAACGGCGGGCGCGCCGCGCGCTTCCGCGCCGAGGAGGACGGCACCTGGACGGGGCTCGACGGCTACTACGCGGGGGAGACCCTGCGGGCCGTGCGCCGCGAGGACGGCACGGCGAGCCATCTCGACCTCGGCACCTTCGTCTTCACCCGTGAGCCCTACGAGCCCGGGGGCGCGGTGCCGGGCGGCGTCGACACGGGTGGTTGGCGATAGTCGGATTGTCGGCATGGCCGGGGGTGCGGACGTAGAGTCGGCGGGAGATTGGCGGGCGCCGCGACGCGGCGCGACATCCCCTGGAAGGCACCGTGACCGCGAACACCGCACCGGACCTGCTCGACTTCGCGCCTCTCGGCGCGGGCCACTTCGCTCGGATCGAGGACAAGGTCGCGGCGCTGATGCGCACGCGCGAGACCGTCGTCACCATGCAGGGCGAGGCACTGCTCCCGCTGGAGGCGTGCATCCGCTCGGCCGTGCGGCCCGGCAGCACCGCGCTGAACATCATCACCGGCCCGTACGGCGAGACCTTCGGCGGCTGGCTGCGCTCCTGCGGCGCCGAAGTGGTGACCGTGAGCGCGCCGTTCAGCGGGGCGGTCAGCGCCGAGCAGGTGGCCGAGGCGCTGCGCGCGAACCCCGGCATCGACTTCGTCAGCCTGGTGCACGCCGAGGCGGCGACCGGCAACACCAACCCCGTCGCCGAGATCGCCGCGGTCGTCCGTGAGCACGGCGCCCTGCTGATGCTGGACGCCGTCGCCTCCATCGCCGCCGAGCCGCTGCTCACCGACGAGTGGGGCATCGACCTGTGCGTCATCGGCGGCCAGAAGGCCATGGCGGGCCCGGCGGGAGTCTCCGTCGTCTCCGTGAGCGCCCGCGCCTGGGAGCGCATCGCCGCCAACGAGCAGGCGCCGCGCCGCTCCTATCTCTCCCTGCTGGACTGGAAGGAGCGCTGGATCGACGGCGGCCGTGCCGCCCTCCCGCACGCGCCGGCCCAGCTGGAGATGCTCGCGCTGGAGCAGGCCGCCGACCGTATCGCCGGGGACGGCCTGGACGGCGTGATCGCCCGCCACCGCGCCGCGTCCGCCGCCACGCGCGCGGGCGTACGGGCGCTGGGCGCCCTCGCGCCCTACGTCGTTCGCGACGAGGACGCGGCGCCCGCCGCCACCACGCTGCGCGCGCCCGACGGCGTCGACGCCCGCGACATCGTGGCGGCCGCCCTGGCGGCCGACGCGTCCGTGCCCGTCCAGGCGGCCGGGGGCACGCTGGCGACGGAGATGATCCGGGTCAACCACTACGGCCTCGACGCGGACCGGGAGGTCGTACTCGACTCGCTGGCCGCGCTCGCCGCGGGGCTGCGCGCCCTGGGCGTCCCGGTCGCGGACGAGGACGGTGCCCTGGCGGCCGCGGGCAAGGCCTGGGACGCGGTGATCTCCGGCTGACCGCGTGGCGCGGCCGTGCCGGGCCGCGCCACCGCATCGAGCCGCCGTCGGCGCTTCACGCGCCGGCGGCGGCTTTTTGCTTTCCGGGCTTCCGGGCTTTCGCGCTTCTGCTTCATGTTGGTTTTTGTCCCGGTATGGCGCTGTGGGCCCTCGCTCATTCGCACGGATAGAATCGGAACCCCAGTCCCGTTTCCCTCCCAGCCCTCCGGAGACCCAGCCGCATGGCTCAGCGCAGGACCCCGACGACCGCTTCGCCGGTCTCTCAGCCGCTGCGTTCGGACGCCCGTCGCAACCGCGCGCTGGTCCTCCAGGCCGCCCGATCGGCCTTCGAGGAGCAGGGGTTGGCGGTGCCGCTGGGTGAGATCGCGCGCCGGGCCGGGGTGGGAGCGGGTACTGTCTACCGCCATTTCCCGTCCAAGGAAGCCCTGTTCAGGGCCACGGTCGTGGACCGGGTGCGACTCTTCACCGATACGGCACGGGAGTTGGCGCACGCGGACGACCCCGGGCGGGTGTTCTATCGCTATCTGGCGGCTGTGGTGCGGTTGTCCGTGCGGAACAAGGGCCTGTGCGACGCGCTGGAGGGCAGTTTCGAGCCGTCCCCCGGGGTCGAGGCGGACTTCCGGGACGCTCTCGCCGTCCTGCTGGAGCGGGCCCAACAGGCGGGCGCGGTAAGGAAGGACGTGTCCGTCGGTGATGTGACGGCCCTGCTCATGGGGTGTCTGTCGATGGAGCAGCGGCGGGGGCCGGGGACGGCGCCGGGCAGGATGACCGCGCTGGCGTGCGACAGCCTCCGACCGGGGCGGCATGTGACGAAACTCCCCGCGAATCCCGCCCCGAACCGTAACGAAACCCGGTGTGCCGTATGCGGTGGGCCGGTGGCCGCCGCTCGTACGGGCCGGCCCGCCCGGTACTGCGCCGCGGCCTGCCGGCAGAAGGCGCACCGGGAGCGGGCCCGCGCACGCGAGATGTGACCGCTCCGGCCCCTGAGTGCGACCGGCCCGGCGGCTGACAGGGGCCGGGCGGCTCGGGCCGGTGTTACCTCGGTCCGATGGTTACCTCGGGCCGGTGGTCACGAGGCGGCGGGGGCGAGGGACTCCACCGCGGCGACCAGCGGGGCGAGCTCGGTCCGGTTCGCGGCCTCGTCCAGCGCCTCGCGCAGGGCCGCGTCATTGGTGGGGCGAGCCTCTTCGAGGAGGGCGCGGCCGGCGTCCGTGACGTCGGTGTAGATGCCGCGCCGGTCGGTGAGGCAGAGGTAGCGCGTCAGCAGGCCGCGGTCCTCGAGGCGGGTGACCAGGCGCGTCGTCGCGGACTGGCTGAGGACGACCGCGTCCGCCACCTCGTTCATCCGCAGGTGGCCGCCCTCGCCGTTGTGCTGGCGGTTGAGGACGTCGAGCACGGAGAACTCGCGCACGCTCAGCTCGTGGTGGTTCTGGAGGGCGCGCTCTATGTGCGCCTCGATCCGGCTGTGCAGCGCCGAGAGGGCGCACCAGCCCTGCGCCAGGCCGGCCAGGGCGGGATCCAGGGTGCGGGACATGGGTGAGCCCTCCTTCGGGGACGTCCGGGTGTGCCGTCCGAGCGCGCCGTCCGCACATGGCCGTGCGGTCACCACCAGCGTATCTCCCTCCTGCAATAGCCCGCGCTTGCAAGTAAATGCGTCTGCAATTATTGTGGAGGCCGGTAGAAGTCGGCCACAACCACCTGGCCGGAAGGTCTCCCCTGCCTCGATCCCGCACGAAGGACCCCCCATGCCCCTCGCCCTGCTGGCGCTCGCCATCGGCGCCTTCGGAATCGGCACCACCGAATTCGTCACCTCGGGACTGCTGCCCGACATCGCCGCGGACTTCGGGGTCTCGATCCCGACCGCCGGCCTCCTGACCACCGGCTACGCCCTCGGTGTCGTCGTCGGCGCCCCGGTCCTCGCCGTCGTCGGCGGCCGCGTCGCGCGCAAGACGATGCTGATGGCCCTGATGGGCCTGTTCGTCGCGGGGAACGTGATCTCTGCCGCCGCGCCCGTCTTCGGGGTCATGCTCGCCGGGCGCATCGTCGCCTCGCTCGCGCACGGCGCGTTCTTCGGCATCGGCGCGATCGTGGCCGCCGGGCTCGTCGCCCCGCGGAAGAAGGCGGGCGCGATAGCGATGATGTTCACCGGGCTCACCACCTCGACCGTGGTGGGCGTGCCCCTGGGCACCCTCGTCGGCCAGAACGCGGGCTGGCGGGTCACCTTCCTGATCATCGCCGGGCTGGGCGTGCTCGCCGTCCTGGGCATCGCGGCCCTCGTGCCCCACCAGCCGCGCCCCGAGCGGACCAGGCTCAGCGGAGAAACGGCCGCCTTCCGCAACCCCCAGGTGCTGCTCGCCATGGCGATGACCGTCCTCGGCTTCGGCGGCGTCTTCACCATGAGCACCTACCTGGCCCCGCTGGTCACCGACGTCGCCGGTTACGCGCCCTCGTCCGTCACCTGGCTGCTCGTCCTCTTCGGCCTCGGCATGCTGGTGGGCAACCTGATAGGCGGCAAGTACGCGGACCGCGCGCTGATGCCCATGCTCTTCACCGCCCTCGGCGGGCTCGCGGTCCTGCTCGCCCTGCTGCCCCTCGCCGCCCACGACAAGATCGCGACCGCGGTCGTCATCCCGCTCATCGGCGCCTTCGGCTTCGCCACCGTGCCGCCGCTCCAGAAGCGCGTCCTGGACCAGACCGCCGACGCCCCCACGCTCGCCTCCGCCGTCAACATCGGCGCCTTCAACCTGGGCAACGCGATGGCCGCCTGGCTCGGTGGCCTCGTGATATCCGCCGGATTCGGCTACACCGGGCCCAACTGGGTCGGCGCCGGGATGGCCGCCGCCGCGCTGCTCCTCGCCCTGCTCTCCGCGTCGCTGGAGCGGCGCGAGGGCCGGGACGGGCGGCTCGTGGCCTCGGGGACGAAGCCGGTGTCCTCCGACACGGAGGATGCGGCGGACGTGGCGGCTGCGGCGGACGCGGAGCGCGTGACGGCCGGCCGCTGACGCCCGAGCCCGGTCTCGAACGCCTAGGCTCGGTGGTCATGACCAGACTGCACCTGTTCGACCTGGACGGAACGCTCATCCACGGCTCGGCCGCGGCTGTCGAGATATCCCGGCAGCTGGGCCTGGAGAAGGAGATCGGCGAGCTGGAGAGGGCCTTCGCCGTGGGGGAGCTGCTGCCGTCCCGGTTCGCCCAACTGGCCGTGGAGCTCTGGGCCGAGCTGACGGAAGCGCAGGTCACGGCCGCCTTCGAGGGAGCGCCCTGGCTGGTCGGTATCCGGGAGGTGTGGGCCGCCATCCGGGCCGGCGGCGAGCGCTGCGCGGTGATCTCCCTGTCGCCGGGCTTCTTCGTCGAACGCCTGCTGGACTGGGGCGCCGACGCGGCCCACGGCTCGCGCTGGCCCGCCGTGCCGTTCCGCGACCCGGTGGACCCGGCGGGGATCCTCGACGCCTCGGCGAAGGTGCGGATCGCCGACGAGCTCTGCGAGCGGTACGGGCTGGGCCGCGCCGACTGCGTGGCCTACGGGGACTCGATGTCGGACGCCCGGCTCTTCGCCGCGGTGCCGGTATCGGTCGCGGTCAACGCCGATCACCACGTGCGGGACATCGCCTCGTACGCGTACGACGGCCTCGACCTCCGCGAGGCGTACGCGCTGGCCGGCGGCAGCCTCTAGCCGCCACGGGCCGTGAGCCGGAAGGGCGGGCGCGCGGTCGGCCCGCACCGCACCGGATCGGAACAGCCTAGCCTCAACCGACTCGCCGGCACCCGGAGTTCAGGGAAGACACCCGGAATCGGGGACCCGGGGTGCCATGCTGCGTGGACGGGAACAGCGACTCATCAGCAGCGCGGGGAATCGCGGAAACCTTCCCGCCCTCTTCGGCGGAAGCGCGCGGCCCGGCCGGGAAACGCTCGAGGCGAGGCAACCATGAACGCTCCGACCACCCCGCCGACCCATGGCGGCGCGTCCGGACCGGGAGGCGAGAGGAACCGGTTCACCCCGGCCGGGGCACCATGGACGGCGGAGGCGGAGGAGTTACCGGCGCCGGACGGGCCGGGTGGGTTACCGGTCACGGGGGAGGGGCTCGCGGGGGCGTCCGGCGCGGTCCGTCCCCGGACCCCGGTGCAGGAGCACCATTCACCCCTGGGCGACCGCTGGCAGCCGCTGGCGTACCGCACGCACGCGCGTGAACACGAACGCCCCGCGGAAGAGCCCCCCACGAGCCGCCCGGCTCCACCCCTCCCTCCGGCTCCTCCCCGCGCCCCTGCCTTACCTCCGGCTCCTGCTGCTCCGCCCGCTCCCCCCACGTTGCCCGGGAGCGGGAAGGCCCCCTCGCCCGGCGGCTCACCGTCCTCCGACGCCCTGCTGATCCGCCGGACGCTGGCCGAGATCGAGCCTGTCGCCGACAAGGTCACCTCGTACTTCTACGCCCTGCTCTTCGTCCGCCGGCCGGAGCTGCGTGCCCTCTTCCCCGCCGCCATGAACATCCAGCGCGACCGGCTGTTCAAGGCGCTGCTCACCGCCGCCCGCCACGCCGACGACACCGCGATCCTCACCGCCTACCTCTCCCAACTGGGCCGGGGGCACCGGAAGTACGGCACCGCCCCCACCCACTACCCCGCCGTCGGGGAGTGCCTGATCGACGCGCTCGCCCGCCACGCCTCCCGGACCTGGAACGACGCCACGCAGGCCGCGTGGGTGCGGGTCTACACCGCCATCTCCCAGATCATGATCGACGCGGCCGCCGAGGCCGAGCGGAGCTCGCCGCCCTGGTGGCAGGCCGAGATCGTCGGCCATGAGCCGCGCACGCCGGACGTCGCCATCGTGACCGTACGGCCCGACCAGCCCTATCCCTTTCTCGCCGGCCAGTACGCGAGCGTGGAGACGCCCTGGTGGCCGCGCGTGTGGCGGCACTACTCCTTCTCCTGCGCCCCGCGCGAGGACGGCCTGCTCTCCTTCCACATCAAGGCCGTGCCGGCCGGCTGGGTCTCGGGTGCCCTGGTCCACCGCGCCCGCCCGGGCGACGTCATCCGGCTCGGCCCCCCGGCCGGCTCGATGACCGTCGACCACGGCAGCGACAGCGGACTGCTGTGCCTGGGCGGCGGCACCGGCATCGCTCCGATCAAGGCACTGGTCGAGGACGTCGTCCGGCATGGGCGCAGTCGCCCCGTCGAGGTCTTCTACGGCGCCCGTCATGATGACGATCTCTACGACATCGACACCATGCTGCGACTGCAGAAGTCGCACCGCTGGCTCTCCGTGCGTCCAGTGATCTCCGACGGACCCACGCTCGGCCTGAGCGGGCAACTGCCACAGGTCGTCCGCAAGTACGGCCCGTGGAACGCCTACGACGCCTATCTCTCCGGGCCGCCCGGGATGGTCCGCAGCGGGGTGGACACGCTGGTCGGCATAGGGATCCCGGCGCACCGGATCCGTCACGACTCGATCGACGAGCTGATGGCCTCGGCGGCGGGCTGAGGAGCGTCAGGCCAGGTCCGGCGCGAGGAGGGCCCGTACGCCCTCGATGTTCGCGCGCAGGAAGACCCGGAGAGACGGCGGCACGACCTCCACCGAGTCGATGCCCGCCCGGGTGAAGGGCACGCGCACCACCTCGTACGTCCCGCACGGTTCGTCGATCTCGGGGCCGTGCCGTCGCGACAGGTCCATCGAGGCCAGTCGGCAGACGAAGAAGTGCTGCACCTTCACGCCGTGAGCGGCGTGGTGGAGGGAGTGGGAGACGGTGTCGACGAAGGCCGGGACCACATCGACGACCTTCGCGCCGAGTTCCTCGTCCACCTCGCGGTGGAGGGCGGCGACGACGGTGCTGTCCTCGGGCTCGACCCCGCCGCCGGGGGTGATCCAGTACGGTGCCTCGCCGGGCTTGGTGCGTTTGATCAGGACGAGCCGGAGCGTCTCGGAGCCGGGTTCGCCGTCGAGCAGGATGGCACGGGCGGTGCGTTTGACCACAGGCCGTTCGGTCATAGGGGACATCTGCCGCGCACGCCCCGGGGTGAAACCCCTTCTCACCAGGAAACGGCAGCGCGCAGCAGCCACTCGTGCGCCCGCGCGAGGTGGGGATGCGCCAGCGTGCCGGCCCTGACGACCAGGAAATAGGTGCGCAGCGGTGGCACCGGCGGATCCAGGAGCGCCACGACCTCGCCGGTGTCCAGGGCCTCTCCGCACAGATAGCGCGGCAGTACGCCGATGCCCGCTCCGGCGGCGACGCAGGAGAGCACCGCGCGCAGGTCGGGGACGATGACGGTGCCGGCGGCCAGGGGCTTGGAGTCGAAGACGGCCGACCAGTAGCGGGAGACGAAGGGCAGGCTCTCGTGGACCTCGACCACGGGCAGGTGCTCCAGGGCCTGGAGGCCCTTGTCGCGGACGACGGCCGGGCCGCCGAGCCGGGCCGCCCAGCGCGGGGCGGCGACGAGGACGTGCTCCTCGTCGCAGAGCGGTGTGGCGGCCAGCAGCCGGCCGCGCGGCCGGGAGGTGGCGATGGCGAGGTCGTGGTGGCCGTCGGACAGGCCCTCGAAGAGTTCCTCGGCCATGCCGTGGGCGGCGCGTACGGTCAGTCCCCGGCTGATCAGGGGGACGAGCGCGGGCAGGGCGCGCAGGGCGGTGAACTCGGGAGGGCCGGCCAGGTGGAGGGTGCGGCCGGCCCCCTGGTCGTCCAGGTCGGCCCCGGCGATCTCCAGCAGCGCGTCGACATGCGGGGCGATCTTGTGGGCGAGTTCGTCGCCGATGACGGTGGGGCGGACGCCGCGTGCCTGTCGGAGGAAGAGCGGTCGGCCCAGCTGGCGTTCCAGTGTCCGGATCTGGCTGGTGACGGCGGGCTGGGAGAGGCCGAGGAGCGCTGCCGCCCGGGTGAAGGAGCCGGCCCTGTGCACCATGACGAATGTGCGCAAAAGGGCCAGATCCATGTCGTCTCCCTATGGTGCCGCCACCGATCGTGAAGGAACTATAAATAAGTCGATAGGGCTGTGCCGCTAGGGTGATTGGACACTGACGCAGAGTCAACTAGCCTGGGTCGCGCGGTTCTTCGCGCGTGGAGCCGTGGCGGCTCGAGCCAAGAGGGGGGAGGCTCGAGCCGTCCTCCTGTCGTGGCCCCGACGGGTCGGCCGAGGCGCCGGCGCGGGGCCCGGCGCCGTCGGACCCCGCGGTTCAGTCGTTCTCGTCCGGCAGGATGACGTGCATCGCCCAGGCCACGATCGAGATGATCACGCCGCCGACCAGCGCGGACCAGAAGCCGGCCACATGGAAGGCCAGGTCCAGTCTGTCCGCCAGCCAGGAGGTCAGCAGCAGCATCAGGGCGTTGATCACCAGGGTGATCAGGCCCAGGGTCAGGATGAACAGCGGGAACGACAGCAGCTTCACGACCGGCTTGACGATGAAGTTGACCGCGCCGAAGACGAGCGCGACGAGGAAGAGCGTGACCACCTTGCGAGCGGTGTTCTCGCCGGACAGCGTGATGCCCTTGAGCAGCCAGATGGCCACCGCCAGGGCCGCCGCGTTGGCGATCGTCTTGACTACGAAATTCTTCATGGTGAGATCGTTGCAGACGGGCGCGGCCGACGGGGATGCGCGCGAGGACCACGACCGGCCCGGCCGGGCCGAGCGGCGAGGAGTGGACGGCGGATGAAGGCGTTCCGGCTGGACGAGCTGGAGCAGGAGCGCGTCGCGAACGACGGCGCGTATTTGCAGTTCCTGCGGGAGCGGAACATGTCCGTGGGGCTGTACGCGCTGGACGCCGGCGCCTCCGACCCCCAGGGGCCGCACGCCCAGGACGAGGTCTATGTGGTGGTGAGCGGCCGGGCGTCGATCACGGTGGGCACGGAGACCACCACCGTCGGGCGCGGCAGCGTGGTGTACGTACCGGCCGGGACGCCCCACAAGTTCCACCACATCAGCGAGGATCTCCGGGTCCTCGTCGTCTTCTCTCCACCGGAGAGCTGACCTCCGCCCCGGAATCCCGTAGGGGGCCGTTCAGGGGTCTACGGGGGCTGTCGGGCCCCCGTAGGGCCGCTCCCCGGGCCTAGCATCGAGAACAGGCCGGGGTATTCCGCTCCGGACGGCCGGTGAATCACGGCGGGGCATTCATTCCCGCCCGCGCGGCGGCCATGACGTGACAAGAGCGTGTGAATCCACGCGTGATGCGGAGATCGGGAGTCGAGATGGCTGAGAAGGGGATATTCGCGGGACTGCCCTGGTGGGTGACCTGGGTCGCGGTGCCGGTTCTCGTGCTGGTGGTGTTCGGCAGCCTGCTCATGAGCCTGCTCGGCTTTGTCATCAGCCTGCTCTTCAAGGCGCTGCTGCTGGTCGCGCTGGTCGCCGGCCTGATCTTCGTCGTCAAGAAGTTCACGTCGTCCTCCTCGTCGAAGAGCGACTGGTAGGAGTCGGCCGTCCCGGGCGAGGGGGACGCCCGGGCAGCGCCCACAGGGCAGGCGGCGTCGCCCACGCCACCGTCCGGTGCCCGCTGGTCAACTCAACGAAGCGGAAGGCGAGGAGTTATCTCTCCCGTCAACATTCCTCCGTCAACGTGAACGCCGGGGGCACCGCCCCTACGGTAATCCGTGCGCCCTCGGGCCACTTTGGCCAGTTCTCGGCCGGTCCGTGGTGGCAAATCCCCTGTTACGACTCCACGCAGTAGTCGAGTCGCTACGCTCCAGAGTCGGAGAGCTCGTATGCTCACCCTCGGTCTCCATGAGTAACTGGAAAATCACTCCTTGTGATCCACCAGGCGTTCTTGTCAGACTATGGCGTCATTGGGGCCATCAGGCTTCAATCCCTGCCAAACCGACGAAGACGGGGCATTGGGCGATGCGCGACACAGTTCAGGCAGAAGTGGTCATGACCTTCCTCGTCTCCGAGGAGCTGTCCTTCCGGATCCCGGTGGAGCTGGGCTACGACAGCAGCGACCCGTACGCGGTGAAGTTCACCTTCCACCTCCCCGGCGACGCGCCCGTGACATGGGCCTTCGCCAGGGAGCTGCTCCTCGACGGGCTGAGCCAGCCCTCCGGCGAGGGCGATGTGCACATCGCCCCCGCCTCCTCCCAGCACCTGTCGGACGTGTTCATCCGGCTGCAAGTGGGCGGCGAAGGCGCCCTGTTCCGGGCCGGGGCGGCGCCGCTGGTGGCCTTCCTCGACCGCACCGACCGCGTCGCCCCGCTCGGCGAGGAGCACACGGTCGCCGACTTCGACTACGAACTCGCCGCGGCGCTCGACAGCATCCTCGCCGGCAACCCCGAGGGTCAGAACGCGGGTTAGCCGGCCTCGGGAGCCGGTGCGCCGCCGCCCGTCACGGGCGTACCGCCGTCCTCCTCGATCGGCACCCGCTCGGCGCGCGGTGCCGCCCCCCGACCCTGCGGGGCGAACGCCGGGACCCGCGCCCGCGGCCCCGTGCCGCCGTCCGCCGCCGCGTCCGCGGTCACGCCGACCGTACCGCCGTGCGCGTCCGGACCAGCGACCGTCACCCCGACAGCTCCACCGACAGCCCCACCGGCGCCACCCGCACCACCGGACGTTCCGGCGCCGCCGACCAGGCCACCGTTCCCCACCGTGCCCCTGCCCGTGCCGGTGCCCGCGCTCGTGCCCGAGCCGGCTCCGTCGGTCGTGCCCATGGCCGCGAGCAGCTGCCGGGCGAGCCCCAGACCCGTACCTCCCATCGTCAGCGCCTTCGCGAACAGGTCGGACATGCCGTCCGCCCCGTTCAGCAGCACCATGTGATCCACGTTTCCGAACGCCTGAGCGCCCGCCTGGACGATCTCGGGCCACTTCTCGGCGAGTTGCTGCGCGACCACCGCGTCCTGGTTCTCCGCGAGGGCCGCCGCCCGGGCCTTGAGGGCCTCGGCGTCGGCGAGCCCCTGGGCCCTGGCCGCTTCGGCCGCCGCCAGACCCTTGGCCTGCGCGGCGGCGGCCTCGGCCTCACCGGTGGCACGGGTCGCCGCGGCGGCGGCGTCACCGCGCGTCCTGGTGGCCTCCGCCTCGGCCCCCGCCGCCGCCTTCACGCGCGTCGCCTCGGCCGCCGCGGCGAGCTCCGTCTCCTTGGCCTGGGCCTCGGCCGCCGAGATCCGGGCATCGCGCTCGGCCTCCGCGAGCGTCCGCTTCTCGTACGCCGACGCGTCCGCGGGCTTGCGCACATCGGCCTGGAGCTGCTGCTCCCGGCGCATGGCGTCCAGCTCCGCGACCCGTGTCTCCTGGACGACGACCTCCTGGCGCGCGGCGGCCTCCGCCAGCGGGCCCGCCTGTCGCGCCTTCGCGGCAGCGCTGTCCCGCTCGGCCTGATAGCCGGCCTGGAGGATCTCGCTGTCGCGCTGGGCCTCCGACATCCGCGCGGCGGCCTGCTGCTCCGCCTCGGTGGCCAGCCGGTCCGCCTCCGCCTGGGCGATCCGGGCGTCCCGCCGCACGGCGGCGGCGTGCGGCGCCGAGAGGTTCTGGATGTAGCCCGTGGGGTCCTGGATCTCATGGATCTGGAGGGAGTCGATGATCAGGCCCAGCTTCTCCATCTCCGTGCCCGAGGCGGCCCGGGTCTCACCCGTCAGCCGCTCCCGGTCGCGGATCATGTCCTCCACGGTCAACCCGCCGACGATCGAGCGCAGATGGCCCGCGAAGACGTTGTGCACCCGCTCGGGCATATGTTTCTGCTGGTCGAGGAAGCGGCGGGCGGCGTTGGCGATCGAGACGAAGTCATCACCCACCTTGAAGATCACCACGCCGTGCACCTTCAGTGGAATGCCCTGCTTGGTGACGCAATCCACGTTGAGATCCGCCTCGTTGAGGTCGAGGGACAACTTGCGTACCGCCTGTACCCCCGGCAGCACGAACGTCCCCCGCCCCGTGACTATCCGGAATCCCAGCCCGTCCCCCAAGCCCTCCGTACGGTGCTTGGAGCCGGAGATGATCAGGGCCTCGTTGGGCTCGGCGACCCGCCACATGAGCTTGAACAGCCCGACCAGGATGATGACCGCGGCGAGGACTGCCCCCGCCACGACGCCAACGACCATGCGTCTCTCCCCCTTTACGGCCCACTGCGGGCCGTACGTTCACGAAGTGTGCGATCCGGCAGAGCCGGGTGAAGACGCTGATACCCCGCCCACGACTCCGGAATCAGGCGTAGACGGACGTCACATAGACGGTGCGCGGCGGTTGATATTCCGTGACCATCACGACCGTCCCCCGCTCGATGCGCTCGCCCGGCTCGGCGGGGTAGGCCAGGAAGGCCTCGGCGCCGCCCCGAACTCGCACGATCACCTCGCCGACCAGCCCGGGGCCGACCGTCCCCGTCACTCTGCCCAGCTCACCGACCACTGGAAGCCCCCCCCGTCTCCCCGTTACTTCGCGCGGCGGCGCCTGCCGCCCCGGGCCCTCGCCCGCCCCTTGCCTCCTCCATCATGCCGGTCGGCACTGACAACGAGCGCGGCGAGGAGGGTCGTCACCGGCACCGAGGCCACCAGGCCGATGCTGCCCACCAGCGTCCGGACGATCTCCTCCGCGACGATCTCACTGGTGGCCACCGTGCCCACGCCGCTGTCCGCGATCGAGAACAGCAGCAGCAGCGGCAGGGACGCGCCCGCGTACGCCATGACCAGCGTGTTCACGACGGAGGCGATGTGGTCCCGTCCGATGCGCATCGCGGAACCATAGAGTTTCCGCCAATTGGCCGACGGGTTGGCTTCCTTCAGCTCCCACACGGCCGAGGTCTGGGTGACCGTGACGTCGTCGAGCACACCCAGCGAGCCGATGATGATGCCGGCGAGCAGCAGGCCCCGGATCTCGATCTGCGGGTAGAGGCCGTGCACCAGTCCCGTCTGGTCGTCCGTGTTGCCCGTCAGATGGGCCCAGTCGATGAACACCGACCCGAGCAGCCCGATGACCACCAGGGACGTCAGCGTGCCCAGCACCGCCACCGAGGTGCGCGCGTTGAGCCCGTGGCACATGTACAGCGCGATCAACATGATCGCGCTGCCGCCGATCACGGCGACCAGCAGGGGATTCGAGCCCTGGAGGATCGCCGGGAGGATGAACATCGTCAGTACCCCGAAGCTGATCACCAGGGCCACCAGCGCGAAGACGCCGCGCAGCCGGCCGACGACCACGACCGCGAGCGCGAACACCCCCGCGAGCAGGGCCATCGGGAAGTCGCGGTCCACATCCGTGACCGAATAGCGCAGATTCTCCGGCGCCTTCGGCGCGTAGGCGAGGACCACCTTCTGGCTCACGTCGTAGCGGCGCGACGCGCTCGGCTGGACGATCTCGGTGAAGGTCCTGCCCTTGTCCGGGCCCTCGGTCACCTCGATGGTGGCCTTCTCGCAGGTTCCCTGCGCGGGCGCCGGGGCGGGCGAGGGTCCCTGCTGCGGCGAGCCCGGCAATCCGCCCGACTTCGGGCAGTCGAACTTCTCGATCTTCGTCACCTGCCCCGACCGCAACTGCTGGTCGAGGCCGACACCGGTGTGCTGATGCGGCGGCGCGCCGCCCGGCCAGAGGACTATCAGCCCGGCCAGCACCGCGACCGTGAAGGGGACGAGTACCGCCGCGATCACCTTGCGGAGGTGTCCCGAGACGGGCGTCGCGGGCCCGTGGCTGTGGGAATGCCCATGGGAGTGTCCGTGGGAATGTCCCGGGGAATCGTGCGATTGGGCATGCGCATGCGAGTGGGGGGCGTGGGGTGTGGGCTCGGTGGGGGTCACCGCCCGATCATCGCAAGCCCCACTGGCCCTCCGGTCGACGGAGGCGCTAGCGTGGTGCCACCTTTGCAATCGCGGGAGCTCGGAGCACCGGGCTGAGAGGGCGCTGACCTTCGTACGGGAGCACGTACGGAAGCCGCTGCGTCGACCGCCGAACCTGTTACCGGGTAATGCCGGCGTAGGGAGACACGGTCTGATGACCACGCAGGATGCACGCACGTCCGCGACCGGCCGGGAGATCGGCTGGCACAAGGACTACGTGACCGGCTCGCGGCCGGACCTCAGGGTTCCGGTGCGGCGGGTTCACCTCACCAACGGGCAGGACGTGCGGCTGTACGACACCTCCGGCCCGTACACCGACCCGGCCGTCGAGACGGACGTCCGGCGCGGTCTGCTCCCGCTGCGGGAGAACTGGATCATCGCCCGCGGCGACACCGAGGAGTACGCGGGGCGCCCCATGCGCCCGGAGGACGACGGCATCAAGCACACGTCCCCCCGAGGGGGCCTGAAGAACCTCGACGCGGTCTTCCCGGGCCGCCCCCGCCAGCCCCGCCGGGGCCGCGACGGCGCCGCGGTGACCCAGCTGGCGTACGCGCGCCGGGGCGAGATCACTTCCGAGATGGAGTACGTCGCCCTCCGCGAGAACGTCTCCCCCGAGACGGTCCGCGAGGAGATCGCGGCCGGCCGGGCCGTCCTCCCGGCGAACGTGAACCACCCGGAGATCGAGCCGATGATCATCGGTAAGAAGTTCCTGGTCAAGGTGAACGCCAACATCGGCAACTCCGCCGTCACCTCCTCCATCGAGGAGGAGGTGGAGAAGATGACCTGGGCGACCCGCTGGGGCGCCGACACGGTCATGGACCTCTCCACCGGCCGCAACATCCACACCACCCGTGAGTGGGTGCTGCGCAACTCCCCCGTGCCCATCGGCACCGTGCCGCTCTACCAGGCCCTGGAGAAGGTCGACGGCAAGGCGGAGGAGCTGACCTGGGAGATCTACAAGGACACGGTCATCGAACAGGCCGAACAGGGCGTCGACTACATGACCGTCCACGCCGGCGTTCTGCTCCGCTACGTCCCGCTGACCGCCCGCCGCAAGACCGGCATCGTCTCGCGCGGCGGCTCGATCATGGCCGCGTGGTGCCTGGCGCACCACAAGGAGTCGTTCCTCTACGAGAACTTCGAGGAGCTCTGCGAGATCCTCGCCGCGTACGACGTCACCTACTCCCTCGGTGACGGCCTGCGCCCCGGTTCGATCGCGGACGCGAACGACGAGGCCCAGTTCGCCGAGCTCAAGACCCTCGGCGAGCTCAACCGGATCGCCAAGCGGCACAACGTCCAGACCATGATCGAGGGCCCGGGCCATGTCCCGATGCACAAGATCAAGGAGAACATCGACCTCCAGCAGGACATCTGCGAGGAGGCCCCGTTCTACACGCTCGGCCCCCTGACCACGGACGTCGCGCCGGCGTACGACCACATCACCTCGGGCATCGGCGCGGCGATGATCGCCTGGTGGGGCACGGCGATGCTCTGCTACGTCACGCCCAAGGAGCACCTGGGCCTGCCGGACCGCGACGACGTCAAGACCGGTGTGATCACCTACAAGATCGCGGCACATGCGGCGGATCTGGCCAAGGGCCACCCGGGCGCCCAGGAGTGGGACGACGCGCTCTCCGACGCGCGTTTCGAATTCCGCTGGGAGGACCAGTTCAATCTGGCCCTCGACCCGGACACCGCCCGCGCCTTCCACGACGAGACGCTTCCGGCGGAGCCGGCGAAGACCGCGCACTTCTGCTCGATGTGCGGTCCGAAGTTCTGTTCGATGAAGATCTCACAAGACATTCGTCGTGAGCACGGCGGGGAGCTCGGCGGGGATGCCGTCGCGGATCCCGAGGCCGGAATGGCGCAGAAGTCCCGCGAATTCGCCGCCGCCGGCAACCGGGTGTATCTCCCGATCGCCGAGTAGCCGGCGGAGCCGGCCGCACAGGCCCTCCCGGGGCGCTTTCACGGTGGTGCGCGACGCCTGTCGCGCACCACCGTCGTCAATCCTTCCGGGGGCCCTGGCGGGGGGCCGGGCCGCCGAACTCGGGGCCCGTGTAGTCCGGGCTGGTGAAGCCCGTTCGGGTGGGGGAGGACCGGCCGTCGTCGGGGCTCGAGAAGCCGGGCCGGGAGTAGCCGAGCTGGGGGGTGCGGCCGGGGCCGGGGCGGTTTCTGGGGGAGGGCGGGCGGCGTTGTACCGCCGGGGTGTTGGCCAGCGACTCCCGGAGGAACGGCAGGATGCCCCGGTCCAGCAGCGCCTGCCGCCAGGCCTCACGGGCCCGCTCGGTCTCCTGCGAGAGCTGGTCGTAGCCGTCGGGGAGGCCGTCGTGCCGCGGCGTCTCCTCCGCCTGCCTGCCGTTGCGCACGGCCGTGACCAGCATGCCGGAGCTCGCGATGAGCACCGCGGCGACGGTGAAACCGCCGAACCACCAGCCGATCTTGATGATCGGGTCGGCGACGGCACCGTTCGACCCGACCGTCCGCAGGACGTAGCCGATGAGCAGGAAGAGGAAGGCGGCGATCCCCGCCAGGACGGGGGCGAGCACGACGACGACCGCGCCGGCGCCCGCTCCCTGGTCCTCGGGGACGTCCGCGGTGGAGGGGGACGGCGCGCCCGTAGGGCCGTCGTCCTCGCCCGCCGGTGGCCTGGCGGTGGCCGACCAGGCGCGCTGCTCCTCCCGCGCCCTGACGAAGTCCTGATATTCCGTCATCGCGCAGGCGGAGATGGCCGTCATGGCGCTGAGGGCCATACTGCGCAACTGTTCGGTATTGAGGCGCTGTCCTATCGCGGCGGCCAGGGCGCTGATCTGTGGGTCATGGTTCGCGGTACGCAACGCCTGGTCGAGAACTCGCTCGAATTCCGGGCGGTCCTCGGTCAGCAGGTGCGGAGCGCTGTTCATGTGCATCCCCCGATGCTCCGTAGGGCCCTCTTGCCGGCCGGTGCCGACGGTGGGCGGAAACGGAGGAGAGCCTGCTACGGATAAGCCGATGGTAGAGCCGCACCGGCGCGTGGTGACAGTCGGTTTCCCGAATTACCCCGCGTCGGTGGAACTCCTCACCTGCCCGTGCGCCGCCCCGCTGAACCCTCAGCCCGCCAGGGGAAGTTGTACGACCAGCAGCTTTCCGGCCATGGTGACGCCGCCGTCCATGGCGAGCGCGAGCCCGTCGGCGTAGAGGTGCGGGCCGTCCACGCGGGGCGCGCCCTCGTCACCGTCCGCGTCCTCGGTGCCCACTTCGCCGAGGAGGTACGGGATGGGGCTGTGGCCGTGCACGATACGGCTGCCGCCGTAGGTGTGCAGCAGCTCGCGTACGGCCAGGGGGCCCGCTTCCTCGTCGCGGAAGGCGAAGCGCTTGGTGAATTTGCGGAAGAGATCCCAGCATTCGTCGGGGTCGTTCCGCTGGAGGGCTTCGGTGATCGCGTCGTTGACGGCCTCGATGGAGTCGCCGTACTCCAGATAGGCGGTCGTGTCGGAGTGGACGAGCAGGTGCCCGTCCTCCTCGGCGATCGCGTCCAGGCGCGACATCCACTGCAGGTGGTGGTCCTCCAGGCGCTCCATGTCGGAGCGCTGGCCGCCGTTGAGCAGCCAGGCGGCCTGGAAGGAGGCGGTGCCGGCGCCCGAGTTCACCGGGGTGTCGGCGAACCGCTTGGCGCCGATCAGCAGCAGCTCGTGGTTGCCCATGAGGGCCTTGCAGTAGCCGCCGGCGGCGGCCGCCTCGGCGGACAGCCGCATGACCAGGTCGATCACGCCGACGCCGTCCGGGCCCCGGTCGGTGAAGTCGCCGAGGAACCACAGGCGGGCGTTGCCGGCGGCCCAGTGGCCGTGCTCGTCGATGAGGCCCTGCTCGAAGAGCGCGTGGTGGAGCTCGTCGAGATAGCCGTGCACGTCGCCGACGACGTACAGCGGGCCGGGCCCGGAGGGCAGGGGCTGCTGCTGCGGCTGCGGGGCGGAGAGCGGGGTCAGCTCCACGGTGGGCACGTCCTGGGGCGCGGCGGGCCCGCCGATGACCGGTAGGTCACGGGCGGTCGGGGTGTAGCCCTCGGGGTACTCCGGGTACTCGTGGGCGGGCTGTACGGGCGGGGGCGCGGCATGGGTGTACCCGGGCGCGGGTGTGGCGTACCCGGAGAAGGGCGGCATCGCCGCCGTGGTCCGTGCCGCTCCCTGACCGGCCCCCTGAGTCATCGACCCCTCCACCATCGCGCCGCCGTGCACCTTGTGGACCTTGCCTGGTCGACGGCGGTCCGTGGTGTCGTGCGCCCATCATAGGAATGACCGTCGCGCCTTGTGACGCACCAGGGGCCGTGAATCGGGGCGGGAGGCCGGGATCGCCGGTCATTTCTCCCCAAATGAGCCGTTAAATGTGCCGTAAGCGCCGGTCAGGCGGCCCCCCGTCGGCTCCCCGGGGCGGATGACCCGCTGCCCGTGCGCCGGACACGGGGTCCACATCCGGTTGACGCGCGTCGGGCGGGGTGCGGAGGGTCAGGGGGTGGCGGGGCCGCGGGGCGCGCTGATGGTGGTGCGCGGCGGGCGCCGTTCGGAGGAGGTCCGGACGATCAGTTCGGTGGGTATCACCTGTTCCACCGGCCGGCCCGTGTCGAGCCCCTCGATCGCGTCGATGAGCAGTTGGACGACGGCGGTGCCGATGCGCCGGGGCTTGAGCGAGAGCGTGGTGATCGGCGGTTCGGTGGTCGCGTAGACGGTGGACTCGCTGCAGCAGACGATCAGCAGGTCGTCCGGGACGCGCAGGCCGTAGCGGCGGGCGGCGGCGAGCAGGTCGGTGCCGTTGGGGTCGAACAGCCCGTAGACGGCGTCCGGCCGGTCGGGCCGGGCCAGCAGCCGGTCGGCGGCGACGGCGCCCGCGCACGGGTCGTGGGCGGGGTACTCCTCGTAGACCGGGTCCTGGCCGACCCGCTCGCACCAGCGCAGGTAGGCGGTGGTGGAGAGCCGGGTGTAGGTGTCCGTGGTGGTGCCGGTGAGCAGGCCGATCCGGCGGGCCCCGGCGTCGGCCAGGTGGTCGAGGATGCCGAGCACGGCCGCCTCGTGGTCGTTGTCGACCCAGGCGGTCACCGGCAGGGAGCCCGCGGGCCGGCCGTCGGAGACCACGGGGATGCCCTGGCGGACCAGGTCGGAGACGACGGGGTCGTGGTCGGAGGGGTCCACCACGACCGTGCCGTCCAGGGCGACGTTGGACCACACGTCGTGCCGGGAGGTGGCGGGGAGGATGACCAGGGCGTAGCCGCGGGCGAGGGCGGCGGAGGTGGCCGCTCTGGCCATCTCGGCGAAGTAGGCGAACTCGGTGAAGGTGAAAGGTTCATCCCCGTAGGTGGTCACGGTCAGGCCGATCAGCCCCGACTTGCCGGTACGGAGGGTGCGGGCCGCCGCCGACGGGCGGTAGCCCAGGCGGTCGGCGACTTCGCGGACATGGCGGCGGGTCGCGTCCGGGAGCCGGCCCTTGCCGTTGAGCGCGTCGGAGACGGTCGTGATCGAGACGCCGGCGGCGGCGGCCACGTCCCGGATGCCCGCCCGTCCTTGCCGGCTGGCCCGGCGGGATGACTCGGCCCGGCTCACCTGGTGCTTCCCTGCTGCTGTCATGGCGAGCCGATAGTAGGGCTCGGTTGGTCCTTTGGCAGGGCACCGCATTTGACTGTTGACAGGCACGTTTCTGCTCTGGCGATTTCCTTCAATGATCATGGAAACAGAGGCTGTTGAGCGCATTCATGGTGGGCCATCGGGCTGTGGCATATCCACGCCTCATGAATGGTCCAGGTCTCGGTGAGGTCTCAACTCACCTTCACGAGGGATGCGCGCCAGGGCGCCCGCCACGGCGCGTGACAGGCAGAGGAGCGCTCCGACAACTATGGACGCCGCCCGGGGCAATCCTCATAAGGTGTGCAGTATTCCGATCAGGATTCCCACAGGACTCCCGTCAGGGGTGCCCCACGGGGGCGTCCCGTCGGGGTGTCCCGTCAGAGGTGGAGGAGGACCCGCGGTGACCGAGAAGACCCCGAAGCTGCGCGCCGCGCTCGAGGCCGTGCCGACCTACAAGCCGGGCAAGCCGGCGGCCCCCGGCGGCCCCGTCGCCTACAAGCTCTCCTCCAACGAGAATCCCTATCCGCCGCTCCCGGGGGTGCTGGAAAGCGCTGTCGCGGCCGCCTCCACCCTCAACCGCTACCCGGACATGGCCTGTGCCGGGCTGATGGCCGAGCTCGCCGAGCGCTTCGGCGTGCCGCTCTCGCACCTGGCGACCGGCACCGGCTCGGTTGGCGTGGCGCAGCAATTGGTCCAGTCGACGGCAGGCCCCGGTGATGAGGTCATCTACGCCTGGCGCTCCTTCGAGGCGTACCCGATCATCACCCGGATCGCCGGGGCCACCCCGGTCGAGGTGCCGCTGACCGAGGACGCGGCGCACGACCTGGAGGCGATGCTCGCCGCGATCACCGAGCGGACCCGGCTGATCTTCGTCTGCAACCCCAACAACCCCACCGGCACGGTCGTGGGCCGCGCCGAGCTGGAGTCGTTCCTGGACCGGGTCCCCGGTGATGTGCTGATCGTCCTGGACGAGGCCTACATCGAGTTCATCCGGGACGAGAACGTCCCCAACGGCATCGACCTCTACCGCGACCGGTCGAACGTCTGTGTGCTGCGGACCTTCTCCAAGGCGTACGGCCTCGCCGGGCTCCGCATCGGCTTCGCGATCGCGCACGAGCCGGTGGCGGCGGCGCTCCGCAAGACGGCGGTGCCGTTCGGCGTGAGCCAGGTGGCCCAGGACGCGGCCGTCGCCTCGCTGCGCAGCGAGGAGGCGCTGCGCGAGCGCGTGGACGCGCTGGTGGCCGAACGGGCCCGGGTGGTCGAGGCGCTGGCCGGGCAGGGCTGGACGCTGCCGGTCTCGCAGGCCAACTTCGTCTGGCTGCCGCTGGGGGACCGGGCCCTGGACTTCGCCGCCGCGTGCGACCGGGCGGGCGTGGTCGTCCGGCCGTTCCAGGGTGACGGGGTGCGCGTGACGATCGGCGAGACCGAGGCGAACGACATCTTCCTGCGGGTGGCCGAGGAGTTCCGCAAGGAGCTGTAGCCGGCGGCGGGCGGACGCCCGCCATCCGGAACCGGGGTACCTCTTTCGGCGCTAGGGCCGAAGGGGGTACCCCCCTTGTTTGTCCGAAAAGCGGGTGCGCCATAATGCTTGTGAATGTGAACGCGTTCACAAGCTCTGTCTTTATGTCCTGCTTTAACTGGGGCATACACGGGCATAACGTCGGCGGCACGCGTTGCCGACGACGCGAGAGGCAAGGAGAGACCCCGGTGAATCTGGCTCTGGCTCCGGAGACGATCGCGCGGTGGCAATTCGGCATCACGACCGTCTACCACTTCCTCTTCGTACCGCTCACGATCAGCCTTGCCGCGATCACGGCCGGCCTCCAGACGGCCTGGGTCCGTACGGACAAGGAGAAGTACTTCCACGCCACGAAGTTCTGGGGAAAGCTCTTCCTCATCAACATCGCGATGGGCGTGGTCACCGGCCTCGTCCAGGAGTTCCAGTTCGGGATGAACTGGTCGGACTACTCGCGCTTCGTCGGGGACGTCTTCGGGGCGCCGCTCGCGATGGAGGCGCTGCTGGCCTTCTTCTTCGAGTCCACCTTCATCGGCCTGTGGATCTTCGGCTGGGACAAGCTGCCCAAGAAGATCCACTGCGCGTGCATCTGGATCGTCGCCGTCGGCACGATCCTCTCCTCGTACTTCATCCTGGCCGCCAACTCCTGGATGCAGCACCCGGTCGGCTACAGGATCGACAAGGCGACGGGTAAGGCGCAGCTCACCGACATCTGGGCCGTGCTCACGCAGAACACCACGCTCGTCGTCGTCTTCCACACCCTCACCGCCGCCTTCCTCACCGGTGCCGCGTTCGTCGTCGGCGTGGCCTCCTTCCACCTGTGGCGCGCCAAGCGCAAGCAGCTCAAGGGCGAGGAACTCGGCGAGAAGCAGCGCAAGCAGCTGCCGGCGATGCTCACCTCGCTGCGCGTCGGTCTGGTGATCGCGGTGATCGCCGGGATGGGCACGGCGCTCAGCGGTGACTCGCTGGGCAAGGTGATGTTCGAGCAGCAGCCGATGAAGATGGCCGCCGCCGAGGCCCTGTGGGACACCCAGGCACCTGCGCCGTTCTCCGTCTTCGCGGTCGGCGACGTCAGCAAGGGGCACAACAGCGTCGAGATAGAGATCCCCGGCCTGCTGTCCTTCCTCGCCCACAGCAACTTCTCCGACCCCGTCCCCGGCATCAACGACATCGCCGCGCAGGAGGCCGCGCGCTACGGCGGGCAGCCGAAGGACTACATCCCCAGCATCTTCATGACCTTCTGGGGCTTCCGCCTCATGATCGGCTTCGGGATGACCTCCTTCGTGGCAGCACTCATCGGACTGTGGACGACCCGCAGAAAGCTCTGGCTCGCACCCGAGTACCGGGTCGGGGAGGACGAGATCCCGCGCCTGATGCTCACGCGGACGCGCGAGATGAGCCCCTTCTTCACCAAGTGGTCCTGGCGCATCGGCATCCTGACCATGGGCTTCCCGCTCATCGCCAACTCCTTCGGCTGGATCTTCACCGAGATGGGCCGCCAGCCCTGGGCCGTCTACGGGCTGATGAAGACCGGCAACGCCGTCTCGCCCGGGGTGAGCCAGGGCGAGGTGATCGCCTCGATGACCGTCTTCACCGCGCTCTACGCGATCCTCGCGGTCGTCGAGGTGAAGCTCCTGGTCAAGTACGGCTCGGCCGGGCCCGACACGGACGAGAAGCCGCCGACGAAGGACCCCCGGCTGCGGATGCCGGGCGGTGACCGGGGCGCGGAGCGGCCCGAGGACGCCGACAAGCCGATGACCTTCGCGTACTGACGCGTGCCTTTCGCCTACTGACGCGTGACCTTGCGTACTGCGCACGACCTTCGCGTACTGACGCGCGCGGTGGAACGGAGAACCCGACCATGCACCTCCACGACTTCTGGTTCCTGCTGATCGCCGTCCTGTGGATCGGCTACTTCTTCCTCGAAGGCTTCGACTTCGGCATCGGCGTCCTCACCAAGACGCTGGCCAAGGACCGCACCGAACGCCGGGTGCTGATCAACACGATCGGCCCCGTCTGGGACGGCAACGAGGTCTGGCTGATCACCGCGGCCGGCGCGACCTTCGCCGCCTTCCCCGACTGGTACGCCACCCTCTTCAGCGGCTTCTACCTGCCTCTGCTGGCCGTGCTCGTCTGCCTGATCGTGCGCGGCGTCGCCTTCGAGTACCGCCACAAGCGCAACGAGGAGCGCTGGCAGCGCAACTGGGAGAACGCGATCTTCTGGTGCTCGCTGCTGCCCGCCTTCCTCTGGGGCGTCGCCTTCGCCAACATCGTGCGCGGAGTGCCGATCGGCCCGGACAAGAACTTCACCGGCGGCGTGCTCGACCTGCTGAGCCCGTACGCCCTGCTCGGCGGCTTGTTCACGCTGGTGTTGTTCACCTTCCACGGTGCGGTCTTCGCCGCGCTCAAGACCGTCGGCGACATCCGGGACCGGGCCCGGGCCCACGCGGCCCGCTACGGCCTGGCCGCCGCGGCGCTCGCCGCGAGCTTCCTGGCCTGGACGCAGGCCGAGTCCGGCAACGGGCGCAGCCTGCCCGCGGCGGTCGTCGCGGTGGTGGCGCTGCTCGCGGCCCTGGCCCTCAACCGGACGGGCCGGGAGGGGTGGGCGTTCGCCCTGTCCGGGGTGACGGTCGTGGCCGTCTTCGCGATGGTCTTCCTCGCGCTCTTCCCGGACGTCATGCCCTCCTCGTCCGACCCGGCGTGGAGCCTGACCGTGAGCGACGCCTCCTCCAGCCCGTACACGCTCAAGATAATGACGTGGGTCGCGGGCTTCATGACCCCCGTGATCGTGGGCTACCAGGCGTGGACCTACTGGGTGTTCCGCAAGCGGATCGGCACCCAGCACATCCCGGCCGCGCACTGAGGCGGGGCGCGCCATGAAGCCCGTCGACCCCCGGCTGCTGCGGTACGCCGCCGCGACCCGCTTGTTCCTGGCCGCGTCCGTCGTGCTCGGGCTGGCCGGGGCGGGCCTGGTCATCGCCCAGGCGATGCTCGTCGCCGAGGTGGTGACCGGGGCCTTCCAACGCGGGCTCACGGCCCGTGACCTGGGGCTGCCGCTGGCGCTGCTGGCCGCCGTCGCCCTCGGCCGGGCGGCGGTGGCCTGGCTCACCGAACTGGCCGCGCACCGCGCGAGCGCGGCGGTCAAGTCCGCCCTGCGGACCCGGCTGCTCGAACACGCGACAAGGCTCGGCCCTGGTTCCGGCCCCGGCACCCGGAACACGGGCGAGCTGACCACCCTCGCCACGCGCGGAATCGACGCGCTGGACGGCTACTTCGCCCGCTACCTCCCCCAGCTGGGTCTCGCGGCCGTCGTGCCCGTGGCCGTCCTCGCCCGGATCGTCTCCGCCGACTGGGTGTCGGCGCTCGTCATCGTCCTCACGCTTCCCCTCATCCCCCTCTTCATGGCCCTGATCGGCTGGGCCACCCAGGGCCGGATGGACAAGCAGTGGCGGCTGCTCTCCCGGCTGTCCGGCCACTTCCTGGACGTCGTCGCCGGGCTGCCCACGCTCAAGGTGTTCGGCCGGGCCAAGGCGCAGGCCGAATCCATCCGCGCGATCACCGCCGACTACCGGCGGGCCACCCTGCGCACCCTGCGGCTCGCCTTCCTCTCCTCCTTCGCGCTGGAACTGCTCTCCACCCTGTCGGTCGCGCTCGTCGCGGTCGGCATCGGCATGCGGCTCGTCCACGGCGAACTCGACCTCTACACCGGCCTGATGGTGCTCGTCCTGGCCCCGGAGGCCTATCTGCCGCTGCGGCAGGTGGGCGCGCAGTACCACGCGGCGGCGGAGGGCCTGGCGGCCGCGGACGAGGTCTTCGCCGTGCTGGAGACCGAACCGGCGCCCGTCGGCACCCTCCCGGCCCCCGACGCCCGCGGCGCGGCGCTCACGGTGGACCGGCTCGTGGTGCGGCACACGGGGCGCGGCACGCCCTCGCTGGCCGAGACCTCGTTCGAGGTGCGGCCCGGGGAGACGGTCGCGGTGACCGGGCCCAGCGGAGTCGGCAAGACCACCCTGCTGAACGTGTTGCTCGGCCTCGAACGACCCACGAGCGGCCGGGTGTTCGTCGGTGACGCCGATCTGACATCGCTCTCCCCCGAAAGCTGGCGGGACCAGGTGGCCTGGGTCCCGCAACGACCCCATCTCTTCGCCGGGACCATCGCCGAGAACGTCCGGCTGGCCCGGCCCGGCGCCACGGACGCACAGGTGCGGGAGGCACTGCGCGCGGCCGGGGCGCTCGAGTTCGTCTCCATGTTGCCGCAGGGCACTGACACTCGCCTCGGCGAGGACGGGAGCGGGCTGTCCGCCGGGCAGCGGCAACGCCTCGCGCTCGCCCGGGCGTTCCTGGCCGACCGGCCGGTACTGCTGCTCGACGAGCCCACGGCCGCGCTGGACGGCGAGACCGAGGCGGCGGTGGTCGAGGCGGTACGACGGCTGTCCGCCGGACGCACGGTCGTCCTGGTCGTCCACCGCCCGGCCCTGCTGGCGGTGGCGGACCGGGTGGTGCGGTTGGAGGCACAACGGTCTTCCGGACCGGATGTTGTCCCCGCCCACACGCCCGTTCGCCTGGAGACGCAGGCTGCGACAGACCTGCCCCATGAGGTTTCGGTCAACGGGCGTGCGGGTGGGCATGACCCCGCGCGCAGCGCGGGGGTTCTGACCCGAGTCCGGGCAGCCGGACGCCCGTACACGAGCCGGTTCGCGCTGGCCCTGCTGCTGGGCGCCCTGGCCCTTGGCAGTGCCGTCGGCCTGATGGCCGTCTCCGGATGGCTGATCTCCCGCGCCTCGGAACAACCCCCCGTGCTGTACCTGATGGTGGCCGTCACGGCGACGCGGGCCTTCGGCATCGGCCGTTCCGTCTTCCGCTACGCCGAGCGGCTGGTCTCCCACGACGCCGCCCTGCGCGTCCTCGCGGAGTTGCGCGTGTCGGTCTATCGGCGGCTGGAGCGGCTGGCTCCGGCGGGGCTGCGGGACACCCGGCGCGGTGACCTGCTCTCGCGGCTGGTCGCCGACGTGGACGCGTTGCAGGACTACTTCCTGCGCTGGCTGCTGCCGCTCGGCGGGGCCGTGCTCGTTAGCGCTGTGTCGGTCGGGTTCACCGCGTGGCTGCTGCCCGAGGCCGGGATGGCGCTGGCAGTGGGGCTGCTGGTGGCCGGTCCGGTCGCGGCCGCGCTGTCCGGGGCGGTCGCCCGGCGCGCGGAGCGCCGGCTGGCGCCCGCGCGCGGGGAGTTGTCCACCCATGTGGTCGAGGTGCTGAACGGCACCGCCGAGCTGACGGTCGCCGGTGCCCTGCCCGGCCGGCTGGAGCGGCTGCGGGGCGCCGACGCCGCGCTCACCCGGATCGCCCGGCGGGCCTCCGCCGCGACGGCCCTCGGCTCCGGCCTGTCGGCCCTGGCCTGTGGACTGACTGTGGCCGCCTCGGCGTGGGCGGGAGTGAACGCCGTGCACGAGGGCCGGCTCGGCGGGGTGTGGCTGGCCGTGGTGGTGCTCACTCCGCTGGCCGCCTTCGAGGCGGTCGCGGGGCTGCCGCTCGCGGTGCAGTACCGCCAGCGCGTCCGGCGCTCGGCGGAGCGGGTGTACGAGGTGCTGGACGCGCCCGTGCCCGTGCGGGACGGTTCGGGGGCGGCGCCGGAGTCGCCGTTCCCGCTGCGCGTGACGGGGCTGACGGCACGCCATCCGGGGCAGTCCGTCCCGGCCTTGGACGGCTTCGAGCTGGAGCTCACGGCGGGTCGTCGTGTCGCCGTGGTGGGGGAGTCCGGTTCGGGCAAGACCACGCTCGCGCGGGTGCTGCTGCGCTTCCTGGACGCGGAGGCCGGCTCGTACACCCTCGGCGGGCGGGAGGCGGCGGGGACGGACGGGGACGCGGTGCGACGGCTCGTGGGCATGTGCGAGCAGGACGCCCACATCTTCGACAGCTCGGTCCGTGAGAACCTGCGGCTCGCGCGGCCCGGCGCGGACGACGGAGAGCTCCGCGAGGCGCTGCGGGCGGCACGGCTCCTGGAGTGGATCGACGGTCTTCCCCAGGGGCTGGACACGCTGGTGGGCGAGCACGGCGCGCGGATGTCCGGAGGCCAGCGACAGCGGCTGGCCCTGGCCCGGGCCCTGCTGGCGGACTTCCCGGTCCTGGTGCTGGACGAGCCCGCCGAGCACCTCGACCTGGCGACCGCCGACGCCCTGACGGCCGACCTGCTGACGGCCACGGAAGGCCGGACGACGGTGCTGATCACGCACAGGCTCGCGGGGTTGGCGGCCGTCGACGAGATAGTCGTGCTGGAACGGGGGCGCGTGGTGCAGCGGGGGGCGTACGAAGAGCTCGCGGCGGCGCCCGGGCCGTTCCGCCGGGCGCTGGCAAGGGAAGCGGCGGCGGACACCAGCCTCACGGCGCTTTCTCCGGCAATTGGTGCTCATTAGGCTCGGCCCCATGGCAGCGACGGCGCACCCCTCCGACCCGCAGGACCGGGACCCGCGGGACGGTGTGCCCGAACGGGGGCCGATGGACTCGCTGGACGTCGCCACGGAGGCCACTCGCAGCCTCCAGGGCCTGTCCACGGCGCTCACCGGGCGCGTTCCGCAACTGCTGGAGGCCATGCGCTCGGTCGGCACCGGCATGGAGCTCCACACCACGCTCGACCGCATCTGCCGGACCGCCGCCGAACTCGCCGACGCCCGGTGCGCCGCCATCGGCGTGCTCGACGCCGGTGGCGAGGGGATGTCGGACTTCGTCACCTACGGGGTCGCCGAGGACGAGTACGAGCGCGTCGCGGCCCCTCCCGACGGCCGGCACGCCCTGGGCGTGCCGATCCGGGTCGGTGGCGAGATCTTCGGCAACCTCTACCTCACCGAGAAGCGCGACGGAGGCGAGTTCGGCGTCGCGGATCTGCACATGGTGAAGATCCTCGCGACCGAGGCGGGCATCGCGATCGGCAACGCGCGCGTGCACGAGGAGCGCGGTCAGCGCATGCGCTGGATCGACGGTTCGGTCGCGGTGACGACGGCCCTGCTGTCGGGCAGTGACGCCGAGGACGCGCTCGCGGTCGTCGCCGAACAGGCACGCAGACTCGCGGACTCGTCCGCCGGCATCGTGCTGCTGCCGGACGGCGAGGGCGGGCTGGAGATGGTGGTCGTCTCCGCCGAGGACCCCGCCGGCCTCCTGGGGACGGTGATACCGCCGCACAGCCCGGTCGTCTCCCAGCTCCTCGCCGGGGAGCCGGTGTTCGTCGACGACTCGGCCACCGACCCGCGCATGATCACGGAGGTCGCCCCGCGGTTCGGCCCGAGCATGCTGCTGCCGCTCAAGAGCGGCGACCGGGTGCTCGGCACGCTCGCCATCCCCCGGCGCCGCGGTGCCCGCAAGTACACGGCCACCGAGCGGGTCCTGGCCACCCAGTTCGCCGCGCAGGCCGCCCTCGCGCTCGTCCTGGCCGAGGCCCAGCGCGACCGCGAGAGGCTGGCCGTCTACGAGGACCGCGACCGTATCGCCCGCGATCTGCACGACCTGGTCATCCAGCGGCTGTTCGCCACCGGGCTGCTGCTGGAGGGCGCCCAGCGGCTCGCCGCCGAGGCCGAGGTGCGCAAGAAGGTCGGACAGGCCGTCGACGAGCTGGACGTGACCATCCAGGAGATCCGCACGGCCATCTTCGCGTTGCAGCAGGAGCCCACGGAGGCGCCCGCCGGGCTGCGGACGCGCGTGCTGCGCGAGCTGGGGACGGCGGCCGTGCCGCTCGGCTTCCAGCCCTCCGCGAACTTCGTCGGCCCGGTCGACGCGAAGGTCGGCGAGCTCACCGGCAAGAACCTCATCGCCGCGCTGCGCGAGGCGCTCTCCAACGCCTTCCGGCACGCCCAGGCGTCCCGCATCGAGGTGCTGGTCGATGCCACGATCACCTTGCCGGACGGCCGGGAAGGAGTCCGGCTGACCGTCTCCGACGACGGGGTGGGCATCCCGGAGGGCGGCCGCCGCAGCGGACTGCGCAACCTCGCCAAGCGCGCCGAGTCGCTGGGCGGGTCCAGCTCGTACGGGCCCGGTCTGGGCGAGGACGGGGGCGGTACGCGGGTGGTGTGGGAAGCGCCCCTATAGGACGCCGTCTGCGGCCCTGTGGGTGGCTGAGTTCCTCCGAACGGTCTTCCGCGGGCGCGCCCGGGCGGTACGCCAGTGAAGATCGCGAGCATGCTGCTGCGTTCATATCGCACATGTCGCACTCGCCGTTCGAGTCGTTCGAGCGGTTCGTACGGGTGGGCGCACAAGGGCGCGGCGCTGTGCGCGCTCTGCGTGCTGACCCTCCCGCTTGTCGCCGCCGAGCCGTCCTCCGCCGTCCACGCCCCCGAGCGGCTGGTGCGCGTCGGCACGGAGGTCGTCCGGCTGGCACGGGAGGCCGGGCGGCTCCGGCAGCGCTACGAGCTCCGGGTGCGCGCGGCGAAGGATCAGCGGGCCCGGGACGTGTGGCTCACCCGGCAGTGGGCGGGCCAGCGGTTCTTCACCGTCGCCCTGCGCCGGGACGCGGGGGCCGTGGCCCGGGCGCAGTACCGGACCGGGGGCTTCACCGCCCCGGGCAGCGCCGCGCTCGCCGAGGAGCCCCTGGAGCTGCTGGAGCTCCAGTACCAGGAGACCGACCGGCGCGAGAGGCTCGCGCGGATGCTCATCGAGGCCGACGGCAGGAGCCGCGCGCTGACGGCGGACCGGCTGTCGACGACGGCCTCCCTGCAGGCCCTCAACGAGGAGGCCGCCCGGCTGCGGGTGGAGAAGGCCGCCATGGAGGAGCGGCTGGCGAAGGCGCGGAGCGAGCTGAACACCATGGCGGACATGGCCATCCGCAGCGGCCGCTGCACGCCCGTCGACCTCGACGGGCTGCAGAGCGAGCAGGAGGACACCCAGGACGCCGCCAACCGCCCTCCTGAGGTCTCACGGAGCGGCTGGACGCGTCCCCTGGTCTCCTACGAGCTCACGGCGGGTTTCGGCGGCACCGGCGCCCACTGGGCCAACGGGCACACCGGGCAGGACTTCGCCGTCCCCACCGGCACCCCCGTCCGGGCGGTGGGCGGCGGGACGGTGGTCGCCACGGGGTGCGGGGGGTCGTTCGGGATCAGCGTGGTCATCCGGCACGACGGCGGCTGGTACTCGCAGTACGCGCATCTGTCGGCGCCGCTCATGACCCCGGGACGGCAGGTCCGCGCGGGCGAGTGGATCGGGCTGACCGGGACCACCGGGAACTCCACCGGGCCGCATCTGCACTTCGAGGTCCGTACGACGGCGAACTTCGGTTCGGCCGTCGACCCGGTGCGGTGGCTGCGGGCGCGCGGCGTCGAACTGTAGACGGGGCCCGTAGGCCGCGGTCCGTAGGCCGCGGTCCGGGGTTCAAACCCGCCGTCCGGGTGATCCGTCGGCCGGAACCGGAACCGGGTACCGACGAGGGTTACGGCAGGCCGTGCAGGATCTGCTCGATGACCGCCGCCACGCCGTCCTCGGTGTTGGCGGCCGTGCGGAGCGTGGTGGTGGCCAGCACCTCGGGGTGGGCGTTGGCCATGGCGTAGGCGGTGCCCGCCCAGCCGAGCATCTCCAGGTCGTTCGGCATGTCACCGAACGCCACGACCTCGTCGGGGGATATGCCGCGCTCCGCGCAGCACTGGGCCAGCGTGCTGGCCTTGCTCACGCCGGGGCCGCTGATCTCCAGCAGCGCCGTCGGGCTGGAGCGGGTGAACACACCGTGCTCGCCGGCCACGGCCCGGGCCAGCTCCAGGAACTCGTCCGGGGCCAGCTCGGGATGGAAGGCGAGCAGCTTGACGACGGGACCGTGGTCGTCGTCGCTGCTCAGCAGCTCCTCCGCCGGGGCGATCGACGCGTACGGGTCGGTCTGGAAGGGCGGGTAACGCGGCTCGTAGTGGATGCCCGAGGTGCGCTCGACCGCGAACGAGGCACCGGGGGCGGCGGCGCGCACCGCGTGGACGACCGCGAGGGCGGCGTCGGGCTCCAGCGGACGGACCTTGACGAACCGGCCGCCGTCGTGAAGATCGACGACCACCGCGCCGTTGGCGCAGATCGCCAGCCCGTGACCGTGCACGTGGTCCCGGACGACGTCCATCCAGCGGGCCGGGCGCCCGGTGACGAAGAAGACCTCGATGCCCGCCTCCTCGGCGGCCGCCAGGGCCGCCACCGTGCGGTCGGAGACCGTCTTGTCGTCCCGCAGCAGGGTGCCGTCCAGATCGGTGGCGATCAGCCGGGGCGTGGCGGTGGTCCGGCGCGTGGCCGGGGTCTCGGGCTGCTCGGTAGCGGAAGTCACATTCTCATTCTCGGGCACGTGCCGCCGACATGAGTACAAGCCTGCGCACGAGGTGCCCTCTTGAGCCGGGCGCCGGCGGCAGGTCTCCCCCGCGGTCCGGTTGTCGGACCCAGCGCCTACGCTCGGTGCCATGCGACTGAGCACCGTGATCCTTCCCGACCGCCGCTGGTCCGAGGGCGGCCGTGAGTCCTGGCAGCGAGCCGAGGAACTGGGCTTCCACACGGCGTACACCTACGACCACCTGTCGTGGCGGACCTTCCGCGACGGCCCGTGGTTCGGCGCGATACCGACCCTGACGGCGGCGGCGGGCGTCACGTCCAGGATGCGCCTGGGCACACTCGTCACCTCCCCGAACTTCCGGCACCCGGTCACGCTCGCCAAGGAGCTCATCTCCCTGGACGACATCTCGGGCGGGCGGATCACCCTCGGCGTCGGCGCGGGCGGCTCCGGCTTCGACGCCACGGCCCTGCTGCGGGACGGGCAGGCGCCGTGGACGCCGCGCGAGCGCGCCGACCGCTTCGCCGAGTTCGTACCGCTGCTGGACCGGCTGCTCACCGAGGACGTGGTCACCGCCGAGGGCGAGCACTACGCGGCGCACGAGGTCCGCAACATCCCGGGCTGTGTGCAGCGCCCCCGGCTGCCCTTCGCGGTCGCCGCGACCGGCCCGCGCGGGATGCGGCTCGCCGCGCGCCACGGTCAGGCCTGGGTGACCACGGGCGACCCGAAGATCTACGAGACGGGCACCCCGGAGCAGTCCCGGGCGGCCATCGCCGGGCAGATCGAGCGGCTGGGTGCGATCTGCGCCGAAGCCGGGCGGGACGTCGCCGAGCTGCCCAAGGTGATGCTCACCGGCTTCACCCCCGACCGGCCGCTGGACTCCTTCGACGCCTTCGTTGACTTCGCGGGCTCGCACGCGGAGCTGGGCATCGACGAGATCGTGGTGCACTGGCCCATCGCCGATTCGATCTTCGCGGCGGACGTCGCCGTCTTCGAGAAGATCGCGGCGGAGGGGCTCGCACAGCTCTCCTGATCTCCTGGCCGGTCTCGTGATCTCCTGGCCGGGGAGCCCCTTCATGACGCGGTGGAGCCTGTCCGGGACGCGGTGAAGAGGGAGAATCGGGTCAGAGGCACCTACTGGGGGGCATGCTCCACTACGGGGGCGTGCTCGCGGAGCCTTGGAGGTCTGCCGTGCAAGGGACCCGATTCGCCCCCGACCGGGGGCTGACCACCCGCATGGTCGGCACGATGTTCCTCATCGGGCTGCTCTACGTGGTCTTCGTGGGCGTGCTGGTGGCGCTGCTGCGCGGGGCCTGGCCGTTCGTCCTGGTCGTCGCGGGCGGCCTGTTCGTCGCCCAGTTCTGGTTCAGCGACCGGATCGCCGCCTTCGGCATGGGCGCCCGGGAGGTCTCCCCGCAGGAGGCGCCCGAGCTGCACGGCGCCGTCGACCGCCTCTGCGCGCTCGCCGACATGCCCAAGCCGCGCGTGGCGATAGCGGACAGCGACGTGCCGAACGCCTTCGCCACCGGACGCGATCAGCGCAACGCCCTGGTCTGCGCGACGACGGGGCTGCTGCGACGGCTGGAGCCGGAGGAGCTGGAAGGCGTCCTGGCCCATGAGCTCTCCCATGTCGCGCACCGCGACGTCGCCGTGATGACCATCGCGTCCTTCCTGGGCGTCCTGGCCGGGATCATCACGCGGATCGGGCTGTGGGGCGGCCTGCGCCGGGTGGGCGGCCGGGACGCCAACACGGCTCTGATCATGGTGTTGGTGCCGCTGGTCAGCGCTGTCGTCTACGCGATCAGCTTCCTCCTCACCCGGATGCTGTCGCGCTACCGCGAGCTCTCCGCCGACCGGGCGGGCGCCCTGCTCACGGGCCGGCCCTCGGCGCTGGCGTCCGCACTGACCAAGGTCACGGGGCAGATCGCCCGCATTCCGACGCGCGATCTGCGGCAGGCCGAGCCCTTCAACGCCTTCTACTTCGCGCCCGCTGTCAGCAGGGACAGCCTGAGCCGGCTGCTGTCCTCGCACCCGACGCTGGAACAGCGGCTCGATCAGCTGGGGCGGCTCTCGACCCAGCTCGGCCGCCCGTGACCTGCTTTCTGACTTGTCGGCATCCCTGCCCAGTGACCACTCGTGAACCGTGACCGTCCGACGCGGAGGGAGATGCCGCCCGTGGGCTTCCTGGATGTGATTCTCGGCCGCAGCAAACCGGTCCGCCCCGACCTCGACCAGCTCTTCGCCCTGCCCTCCGCCGCCGTGACACTGCGGGCAGGAGCCGGGTTCGTCCCGACCGGGCTGGGCTCGGTGTGCTTCGCGAGCGTCGAGGGAGGAGCGTTCGACCGGATCCGGCGGGACGTCGGGGAACTCCTGGACGCCGATACCGAACGGGGCGGCGCACCCGTGGAGTTCAGCAGGGACTCCTACGGGTACACCTGGCTGCTGGCGCGACGGCCCGTGGACGACACGGCCGCCCTGGTCAACGACCTGCACGCGGTGAACACCCTGCTCCAGGAGGGCGGGTTCGGCCCTCAGCTGCTCTGCTCGCTGATGGGCTTCCGCGATGAGGGGCGGCGCCCGCTCGCCCTGGTCTACCTCTACAAGCGGGGCACCTTCTACCCCTTCGCGCCGGTGGCCGGCGGGGGCGGGGCCGATGTGGCGGGCAAGCGGGACAACGAGCTGGAACTACAGGTCAGGGCTCTGCTCGCCGACGACCTCCGGATCGAGGAGGACCTGGGCCGCTGGTTCCCGGTGTGGGGCGCCCCCGGGCTCTGAGCGCGTCAGGTCCTGCCCGGAGCGGGCCTCGACCTGCGCCGCGGCCCAACGTGCCCACTCCTCGTACATGGCGGTGAAGCGCAGGCCGTACTCAAGGGCGAGGCGGCCGTTGACCGACAGCGGGCCCTCATCCCATTCGACGGACTTCTCCAGCCGCTCCAGGGCCTCGTGCCGGCCGGCGGCCCGCTCGGCCTCGGTGGAGAGATAGGTGAAGGCCTCCACCGGGGTGAGCTGGTCGAGGAAGAACACCCGCAGCATCGCCTCGCTGCGGCGCATCCGCTCCGGCTGGGTCTCGGTGAGCCAGCGGTGCAGCTCGACGAGGCCCTCGTCGGTGATGGCGTACTCCTTGCGGCCGCGCGGGCCCTCCGCCGCCACCTCGAGCAGCCCGCCCTTGGCGAGCTTGCCCAACTCGCCGTAGACCTGGCTCTGGGTGGCCGGCCACACGTTGGAGAGCGAGGTATCGAAGCGCCTCATCAGGTCGTACCCACTGGCGGGGCGGTCGGAGAGGAGTCCCAGCAGCGCGTGTCTCAGGCTCATGACCCCACCCTACATTCCACTCTTGACACGTCAAGGCAGGACCTTCTAGCTTTGACATGTCGAAGTTGGAATGTCGGTCGCCGGGGCCGACGCACGGGCGGGCCGGCCAAGGGCCTGGCCGGATCGTCTGAGGGAGATCTCCATGAACTATCTGCGCGGCTTCACCCCCTGGATCGCCTTCGCGGCCGTCTCCCCCTTCGGCTGGCAGTGGGCGGCGGTCACCGCTCTGGTGGTGGCGGTGGCGCTGCTGGTGGTGGAGCGCCGGTCGGGCGCCGCGGCCGACTCGCTGATCCTCGAGAGCAGCACGGCCGTCTTCTTCGTCGCCCTCGCCGCCGTGGCCTTCGCGCTCCCGCACAGCGGCCTGCGGCACTACGGCGGCGCCCTCGCGCTGGGCTGGCTCGCCGTGACCGCGTGGGCGACCCTGGCCGTCGGGCGCCCCTTCACCACGGGCATCGCCAAGCGCCAGACCCCGCCGGAGGTGTGGCACACCTCGGTCTTCCGCCGGATCAATGTGGTGGTCACGGCCGTCTGGGCGGTGGCGTTCACGCTGACCGCCGCCGCGCTGACCGCCGTGTACGCCGAGGGCCTCGGCTCCGGGGTGTCCATCGCGCTCCAGGTCGCCGGGTTCGTGCTGCCCGCGAAGTTCACCGCCCGCTACCCCGAGCGGGCCCGCGCCCGGATGGCCCCGCACGGCGCCGCCTGACGAGAACTCCAGAACTCCGAGCACACCGAGCACCCCGAGGAGACCGCACGATGACGAACACGCCCGCCCATCTCGCCGGCAACTTCGCGCCGGTGACCGAGGAGCTCACCGCCCACGACCTTCCGGTCACCGGGGCGATCCCGCCCGAGCTCAGCGGCTGGTATCTGCGCAACGGCCCCAATCCCCACGACGCCGCGTCCGGCCACTGGTTCTTCGGCGACGGCATGGTCCACGGGGTGCGCCTGGAAGGCGGCCGGGCCACCTCCTACCGCAACCGCTGGGTCCGTACCTCGGCCTTTGCGCACGGCGCCCCCCTCCGGGACGAGGAAGGCAACGTCGACCTCACCGCCGGACGGGCCAACACCCATGTGGTCCGCCACGCGGGCCGCACTCTCGCCCTGATCGAGTCGTCCTTCCCGTACGAGCTGGACCTGCGGAAGGGCCATGAGCTGGACACGGTCGGGCCTCATGACTTCGGCGGCCGCCTGGCCACGCCCATGACCGCGCACCCCAAGTCCTGCCCCGACACCGGGGAGCTGCACTTCTTCGGATACGGCGGACGCGAGGCGCCCTATCTCACCTACCACCGCGCGGATGCCGCAGGCGAGTTGACGATCAGCAGACCCGTCGACGTGCCGGCGCACACGATGATGCACGACTTCCACCTCACCGCCGCCCATGTCGTCTTCATGGACCTGCCGGTGGTGTTCGACGAGGAGCGGGCGAGATCCCGGCAGGGCATGCCCTACACATGGCGGCCGGACCATGGGGCCCGGCTGGGTGTGCTCCGCCGGGACGATCCGTACGGCGCGGTCCGCTGGCTGCCGATCGAGCCCTGCTATGTCTTCCACGCGCTCAACGCGTACGACGAGAGCGACGCCGACGGCGAGCGGATCGTGCTCCACGTCATCCGGTACCCGCGTCTCTTCACCGACGAGCGCGACGAGCGCGGCGAGCGGGCCCGGCCCGCGCTGTGGCGCTGGACCGTCGACCTGACCCGGGGCACGGTGCGCGAGGAGCAACTCGACGATCAGCCCTGCGAGTTCCCCAGGATCGACGACCGGCTGGCCGGGCACTCAGCCCGGTACGGGCACGTGACCGTCGCCGGGAGCCCGGAGGCGGGCCCGGCCGCCGGCGAGCTGCTCCGCTACGACCTGGGCACCGGATCCGTCGCCCGCCACACCTTCGGGCCCGGGCGCGTCCCGGCCGAGGCGGCCTTCGCGCCCGCGGACGACCGCCCCGGCGGGCCGGGCTGGCTGCTCACCTATGTGTACGACGCCGCCACCGACCGGAGCGACCTGGTCATACTCGACGCCGACGATCTCGCCGCGCCACCCGTCGCCGCGATACATCTGCCCCAGCGGGTGCCCTACGGCTTCCACGGCAACTGGCTCGCCGACCACTGACCGCTGACCGCCGCGACCGTTCACGGGACCCGGCGGGCGGGCTCCCTCGGGTCTCAGGGGCGGGGGAGGAGCCCGTCCATGACGCGGGCCTGTACTTCCCGCTCGGCGGCCGCGGCGATGAAGGCCGCGACGTTCTCGGCCCCGACGAGTGCCCGTACGGCCCGCACGGTCGCGGCGGGCAGCGTCACCTGCTCCAGGGCGGGTGGTTGCTCCCCGGTGGGCTGACGCTTCCCGGCGGCATCCGGACGGGCGGCTCGATGGCCGGTGTCCGGGGCCCACGCGTCCAGGTGCTGGTGGAGGTGGCGGGTGGCCAAGGCGCGCATGGCGCGGGCGAGTTCGGCGTCGACGGTCTGCTGGGCGAGGGGGCGCAGTCGGCGGACGAGGGAGGCGGCCTCGGCGGCCGCCTCGTCGGTGGGGGGATGGTCGAGGAACTGCTGGAAGACGTGTTCGGTGGTGAAGTCGAGGAAACGGGAGGCGATGTGTTCGACCTGAGTACGCAGTTCGCGCAGATGTCCCGAGATGGCGGGCAGGGGTACGCCGGCCGCGTGGAGCTCGGCGGCGACGGCGAGTTCCCGGAGGCTGGGCACCAGGAACTCGCCGGGCGAGGAGGGCAGCGGGAGCAGGATGCCGAGGTCGACGGCGTCCGCGACGGCCTCGTCGTCCTGGGTCCCGCCGAATCGCCCGTCGAGCTCGGCGCGGGTGATCCGGACGGGTTCCTCGTCCGACCACGGTCCGTCGATCTCGGCGACCAGCCCGAGCACCCCACCCAGGCCGCGCCCGGTGTCCCAGGCGTCCAGCAGTTCCTTGATGCTGGCGAGGGTGTAGCCGCGGTCGAGGAGTCCGCTGATCTGGCGGAGCCGGGCCAGGTGGGTGTCCCGGTAGACGTTGGCCCGGCCGCGCCGCTCCGGTTTGGGCAGCAGTCCGCGGTCCTGGTAGGCGCGGATGGTGCGGACGGTCGTTCCGCTGTGGTGGGCCAGGTCCTCGATCCGGTACTCCGCTTCCGGCACTGGGGTGCTCCTTACAGAAGGCCGCCGTCGGGGGACGGCTCAGGACAGGGCCGCCCGGCCCACCGCGCCTGCCGCGGCGCGGGCCGCGGGCGAGGTCGCCAGGTAGTCGAGGGCCTTGCGCAGCGAACCCTCCTGGGAGGGGTGGTACGAGCGCCGCGCGTAGCGGGGGACGGCCGAGCCCAGCTCCCGCCAGGTGGGCAGCAGGCCCTTGGCGACGGCCCGGTTGTGCTCGCGGAGGGAGTAGCGCAGCCGGCCCGCCAGCCAGGGGTCGTGGCGGATCAGATAGCCCGCGCCCCAGCCCCAGAGGTAGAAGAGCATCGGCGCGGTGATCGCCATGCCGAGCAGTCGGCGGGCGTAGCGGGCGGGGTCCGAGCCCCCGCAGTGCTGGTACATGTCGAAGGCCACCGACCGGTGTTCGACTTCTTCGGCGCCGTGCCAGCGCAGCAGGTCCAGCATCACGGGGTCCGGTTCGGCCTCGTCGAGGGAGTCGGCCCGGAGCACCCAGTCGCCGAGCACCGCGGTGAACTGCTCGACGGCGGCGATCACGGAGAGCCGGAAGCGCAGCCACTCCCGTTCGGAGAGTCGCAGGCCGAACGGGGGGTGGTCGCCGAGCAGGACGTCGAACAGGAAGTCGACGCGCCGGGTGTACGGGCTGGTGTCCAGGCCCTGTTCGGCGAGGTGCCGCAGCACATAGGAGTGCTGGACGCTGTGGGTGGACTCCTGTCCCATGAAGCCCTTCACGTCCTTGAGCAGCGCCTCGTCGCGCACCAGGGGGAGGGCTTCCTTGAAGACCTTGACGAACCACCGCTCACCGGCGGGCAGCAGGAGGTGGAGGACGTTGATGACATGGGTGGCCGTGGGCTCGTCCGGGATCCAGTGCAGGGGCGTGTGCTGCCAGTCGAACGACACACGCCGGGGGGCTATTCGGTATCTGTCTCTCATGAAGGCGCTCCTCCGGAACGGGAGATCACTTTCGGTGGGGGCGGGGATCGCACGCCGCGGGGATCCGCCCGGGGCGGGGGACCGCTCACAGGCGCGGGTCGATGCGGGCGATGCGGCGGCCCAGTCGTGGTGCGAAGCGGGAGATGAGACGCAGGCCGTGTGCCTCGGGGGCCACGGGCACGACGGGCCGGTCCTCGGCCACGGCCCGGAGGATCGCATCGGCGACCTTCTCCGGCGGGTAGTTGCGCTTGCCGTAGAGGCGGGTGGTCTTCTCCTGGAGGCGTCGCTGTTCTTCTTCCGGGACGCCCGCGAAGACCGCGCTCGCCGTGATGGCGGTGTTGACGATGCCGGGGCAGATCGCGCTGACCCCGATGCCCTGCCCGGCGAGCTCGGCCCGCAGGCATTCGCTGAGCATCAGCACGCCGGCCTTGGACGTGGCGTAGGCGGCGAGGGCCTTGGTCGGCTGGAAGACGGCCGCGGAGGCGGTGTTGACGATGTGGCCGCCCTGGCCGCGCTCGGCCATCTGTCTGCCGAAGGTCCGGCAGCCGTGGATGACGCCCCACAGATTGACGTCGAGGACCTTGCGCCAGTCCTCGGTGGAGGTGGCCATGAAGGAGCCGGAGAAGCCGATGCCGGCATTGTTGACCAGCACGTCCACCACGCCGTACTCGGCGGCGACCTTGGCGGCCAGTTTCTCCATGGCCTGTTCGTCCGAGACGTCGCAGCATTCGGCCCACGCGTCCCGGGCCCCGGTCAGCCGGGCCAGTTCGGCGGTGCGGACCGCGCCCTCCGCGTCCCGGTCGACCGCGACGACGCGGGCCCCGGCCTCCGCGAAGGCGAACGCGGTGGCCCGCCCGATACCGCTCGCCGCCCCCGTGATCAACACCAGCCGTCCGCCGAACCGGTGGGCGTACGGGCCCTTGCCCGTGGGCACCCGGGCGGGCAGGCCCTCGTGGCGGGCGGTCTCCTGGGCGGTGACGAATTCTCCTATCCAGGCGGCAAGTTGGTCGGGGCGGGTGCGGGGTACCCAGTGGCCGGCGGTGAGGGTGCGCCGCACCAGCCGGGGGGCCCAGCGCTCCAGGTCGTCGTAGAGGCGCTCGGAGAGATAGGGGTCGCCGGTCGGGGTGATCAGCTGCACGGGCACATGAGCGTGGGCGTCCGTGCGGGGGCGGCGCAGCCTGGTCCGTACGTTGTCGCGGTAGAGCCAGGCGCCGTGGGCGGCGTCGTCCGGGAGGGAGGGCGTGGGGTAGCCGGCCGGGGTCTGCGGCGGCAGGGTCTCCAGCCGCTCCAGGAGCTTGGGCCAGCGCTTGCCGAGGGGGCCGCGCCAGGCGGCCTCCGGCAGGGCGGGGGTGTGGAGGGCGTAGACGTACCAGGAGCGGGCCCCCTGGCCGAGAAGCTGGAGCGTACGGCGCGGGGTGGGCCGTGCGGCCCGTTCCTTGAGCCAGTGCCCGAAGTGGTCCAGGGACGGTCCAGAGATGGAGGTGAAGGAGGCGACGCGGCCCTCGGTGCGCTCGACGGTGACGAATTCCCAGCCCTGCACCGATCCCCAGTCGTGCCCGACCAGGTGCACGGGGGCGTCGGGGCTCACGGTGTCCACGACGGCCAGGAAGTCGTCGGTGAGCTTCTCCAGGGTGAAGCCGCCGCGCAGCGGTCGCGGCGCGGTGGAGCGGCCGTGGCCCCGCACGTCGTAGAGCACCACGTGGAAGCGGTCGCGCAGCCGCCGGGCGACCTCGGACCAGACCTCCTTGCTGTCGGGATAGCCGTGCAGCAGCACGACCGTGGGGTCGGTGGGGTCGCCCAGTTCCAGGACGCACAGCTCGATCCCGCCCGTGGTGATCCGGCGCTCGCGCGCGCCCTCGCTCTCCAGGCTCATACGGCCGTCCTCTCCTCCTGCCGGCGCCGCACATGCGGCAGATCGTCGTCCAGCCAGAACGCGCTCTCCTCGTGGTCCCGCGAGTCGGTGACCACCAGGAGTTCCTCGAACTTCACCCCCGTGCCCCGGAAGCCCAGGTGGGGTTCGACCGCCCACAGTCCGGGGTGCGGCGGGTGGTCGGAGCGGCGGTGGGGGCTCCACAGCGGTGACCAGCCCTCCCGGTGGCCGCGCAGGGCGTCGGAGGCCAGGCCCTTGAGGGCCTGGGTGCCGAAGCCGAACAGCCGTGGGGACCAGCGGCGCTCCCGCAGCCGGTCCACCTTGTGCGCGATCACACCGAAGGGATAGGCGCGATGCCGGTTGACGTAGCCCTGGCGCACCATGAGGCGCTCCACGTCCTCGTAGATCTCCCGCAGCGGGCGGCGCTCGCGCACCTCGCGGAGGATCAGCTCGCGATGGGCGGCGAGATCGGAGAGCAGCCGGTCGTGCAGGGGGTTCGCGCCCAGGCAGCCGGCGTAGCCGACGTCCGCCGTGTATCCGCCGCGCACCGGCGCCAGGTCGAGGATGAACGGCATCCCCGGCTCCAGCCGTCGCGCGGTGGGAAAGAAGTCCAGCGGTACCCGGAAGCCCGTGAAGGCCGTGCGGTCGCCGAACCAGGCGAAGGGCAGGTGGAACCAGTCGCGGACGCCGCGTTCGCGCAGCCAGTCCCGCTGCATCCGGGCCGCCTCGCGCTCGGTCACCCCGGGGACGAGTCGTGCGGCGATCGCCTCCGCGCAGTCGTACGCGAGCCGCTGCGTCTCCCGGAATCCGCGCAGCTCCGCGGTGTTCATCGAGCTCGTCATGCCGACCGCCACCCTCCGACCGGTTGCGCCGCCGGTTCCGTTTCCGGTTCCCGAAGTGCGAAGCCACATACGAAAGTTGCCAGTGTTGAATGTGACAATGGCTGGCGGCTGCGTCAAGGGACCCGGCCGATCCCGATCGATCCGGAAGAGTCCGGTGCCCCCTCCACGCGTACGGTCACGTCAGACCCGAGGAGTACGGACAACCAGCCGTCTGGTCTGACGACTGCCGCGAATTCCGCTACTACGGTCGAAGGCGTGACTGTGATCGCTACCGAAAGCCTCAGCAAGCGGTACCCCCGGGTGACCGCTCTGGACCGGCTCTCCGTCGACATCAATCCGGGGGTCACCGGTCTGGTGGGTGCCAACGGGGCCGGCAAGTCCACGCTGATCAAGATCTTGCTGGGTCTCTCGCCCGCCACCGAGGGGAGCGCCCGCGTGCTCGGCCTGGACGTGGCCACCCAGGGCGCCGAGATCCGCGAGCGGGTCGGCTACATGCCCGAGCACGACTGCCTGCCGCCCGACGTGTCGGCCACCGAGTTCGTCGTCCACATGGCGCGGATGTCGGGCCTGCCGCCCACCGCCGCCCGCGAGCGGACCGCGGACACCCTGCGCCACGTCGGGCTCTACGAGGAGCGGTACCGCCCCATGGGCGGTTACTCCACCGGTATGAAGCAGCGGGTCAAGCTCGCCCAGGCGCTGGTCCACGACCCGAAGCTGGTGCTGCTGGACGAGCCGACCAACGGTCTCGACCCGGTCGGCCGGGACGAGATGCTGGGCCTGATCCGCCGCGTCCACACCGACTTCGGCATCTCGGTCCTGGTCACCTCGCACCTCCTCGGCGAACTGGAGCGCACCTGCGACCACGTCGTCGTCATCGACGGCGGCACGCTGCTGCGCTCCTCGTCCACGGACGAGTTCACCCAGGCCACGGGCTCCCTCGCGGTGGAGGTCACCGACACCGACGCCTGCCCCGACGGCACCGGCGCGCTGCTGGCGTCCCTCGACAAGGCGGGGCTGACGACCAGGCCCGCGGGCCGGACGGCCGACGGTTCGGCCGTGTCCGGCCGGGTGCTGCTCGTCGATGTCGTCGACGAGGGGACGTACGACATCGTCCGGGACGCCGTCGCCGGTCTCGGGATCGGCCTGGTCCGCATGGAGCAGCGCCGCCACCGCATCGCGGAGCTCTTCCGGGACGACGACGCCCCCGCCCCCCACCCCGCCGCCCCCGGGACCCCGGGCACCCCCGGCGCGCCGGCCCAGGCGCCCGCGTGGGGCGCCGGCTGGCAGCAGAAGCAGAAGAAGAGCGACAAGCGCGCGCAGCAGAACGGAGGCACCGTCGATGCCGCCTGAGACCACGACGGCACCGGGGCGCGGCCACCGCTCCCAGGACGTCATCCACAACATCGGCTACCGCGACTACGGCGGCCCCCGCCTCGGCCGCGCCTACGCCCGGCGCTCGCTGTTCTCCCAGAGCCTGCGCGGCGCCTACGGCCTCGGCCGGTCGGCGAAGTCCAAGGTGCTGCCGATGACGCTCTTCGGCGTGATGTGCCTCCCGGCCGCGATCGTGGTGGCCGTCGCCGTCACCACGAAGATGAACCGGCTGCCCATGGAGTACACCCGCTACGCGATCTACCTCCAGGCCGTCATCGGCCTCTACCTGGCCGCGCAGGCCCCCCAGTCGGTCTCGCGGGACCTGCGGTTCAAGACCGTGCCGCTGTACTTCTCCCGACCGATCGAGCGCGTCGACTACGTCGTCGCGAAGTTCGCGGCGATGGCCTCGGCCCTGTTCGTCCTGACGGCCACCCCGCTGCTGGTCCTCTATGCGGGCGCCCTGCTCGCCAAGCTGGACTTCGTCGAACAGACGAAGGGCTTCGGCCAGGGGCTGGTCTCCGTGACCCTGCTCTCCCTCCTCTTCGCCGGCATCGGCCTGGTCGTCGCGGCGCTCACCCCGCGCCGGGGCTTCGGCGTCGCGGGCGTCATCGCCGTCCTGACGATCCCCTACGGCGCGGTCACCACCGTCCAGGGCATCGCCCTGGCCAGCGACAACCCCTCGCTCGTCAGCTGGCTCGGCCTCTTCTCCCCGATCACCCTCATCGACGGTGTCCAGACGGCGTTCCTCGGCGCCACCAGCGCCTTCCCCGAAACCCATGGCCCCGGCACGGGCGCGGGCGTCGTCTACCTCGCCGTCGTTCTCGGTGTGATCGCCGGCTCCTACGGTCTCCTCATGAGCCGCTACCGAAAGGCCGGGCTGTGACGACCATCCACATCGACAACGTCTCCCGCTGGTTCGGGAACGTCGTCGCCGTCAACGACGTGTCCATGTCCGTCGCCCCCGGTGTCACCGGGCTCCTCGGCCCCAACGGAGCGGGCAAGTCCACTCTCATCAACATGATGGGTGGTTTCCTCGCCCCCTCGACCGGAACGGTCACCCTCGACGGCGAGCCGATCTGGCGGAACGAGCGGATCTACCGGCACATCGGCGTCGTCCCCGAGCGCGAGGCGATGTACGACTTCCTGACCGGCAAGGAGTTCGTCCTGGCCAACGCCGAGCTCCACGGCCTGGGCGGGAAGGAGGCCCGGCGCGCCCTCGCCACGGTCGAGATGGAGTACGCGCAGGACCGCAGGATCGCCACCTACAGCAAGGGCATGCGGCAGCGCGTGAAGATGGCCTCCGCGCTCGTCCACGAGCCGTCCGTGCTCCTCCTCGACGAGCCCTTCAACGGCATGGACCCGCGCCAGCGGATGCAGCTGATGGACCTGCTGCGGGCCATGGGAGACGAGGGCCGGACCGTGCTGTTCTCCTCCCACATCCTGGAGGAGGTCGAGCAGCTCGCCGCCCACATCGAGGTCGTGGTCGCCGGCCGGCACGCCGCGTCGGGCGACTTCCGCAAGATCCGCCGCCTGATGACGGACCGCCCCCACCGCTACCTCGTACGGTCGAGCGACGACCGCGCCCTGGCCGCCGCGCTCATCGCCGACCCGTCGACCGCCGGGATCGAGGTGGACGTCCAGGAGGGCGCCCTGCGCGTCCAGGCCGTCGACTTCACCCGCTTCACCGAACTCCTGCCGCGCGTGGCCCACGCGCACGGCATCCGGCTCCTGACGGTCTCGCCCTCCGACGAGTCCCTGGAATCGGTCTTCTCCTACCTCGTCACGGCCTGAAAGGAGGCTCACGATGGCGCTCCACCAGCTCTACCACCCGACCGTCGCCCGGCTGACCTACCGGGGCCTCCTCGGCCGCCGCCGCGCCGCCGTCCTCTTCGCCCTGCCCGCCCTGCTGCTGGCCATCTCGATCGCCATCCGGGCGCTCAGCGGCGCGGACGACGAGACCGCCGCCAATGTCCTGGGCGGCTTCGCGCTGGCCACGATGGTGCCGCTGATCGGCGTGATCGCCGGCACGGGCGCGATCGGCCCGGAGATCGACGACGGCTCCGTCGTCTACCTCCTGTCCAAGCCCGTCAAGCGGCACGTCATCATCGTCACCAAGCTGACCGTCGCGATCGGCGTCGCCGTGGCCTTCTCGGCGGTCCCCACGCTCATCGCCGGGTTCGTGCTCAACGGCAACAGTCAGCAGATCGCCGTGGCCTACGCCGTGGCCGCGGCGGTCGCCTCCGTGGCCTACAGCGCCATATTCCTCTTCCTGGGGACGGTCACGCGGCACGCGGTCATCGCCGGTCTCGTCTACGCCCTCGTCTGGGAGTCGCTGTTCGGCAGCCTCATCCCGGGGGCGCGGACGCTCAGCGTTCAGCAGTGGGCGCTGGCCCTGGCCCAGCGGATCGCGGGGGACGGGGCGATCAACGCCCAGGTGTCGCTGCCGCTGGGGCTGACGCTGCTGGCCGTCGCGACCGTCGCCGGCACGTACTTCGCGGCGCGCAAGCTGCGAGCGCTGACGCTGGCCGGGGAGGAGTAGGAGAGGAATACGTTCCTCCCGCAGCGGGATTCACACCCGCAGCGCCCTCACGATGGCGATCTGCTCCGGCTGGAGGCGGGTCTCGCCGTCCTCGACGTCCCACAGGGAGTTCTGGAGGGCCCGGGCGAGCGTCCAGCGCGCCGCCCGTTCGCGGTCCAGGCCCAGCAGGTCCGTCATGAGGTCGAAGCGCCGGCGCACCGCACGGGTCACGTCGCCGGTGGCGACGATGTCCTCCCAGCGGTTGTCCAGGGCCGGCATCAGGTCGAACCCCGGGTCGCCCACCAGCGGCTTGGGGTCGATCGCCAGCCACGCGCCCCTGTCCGTACCGGGCAGGGGCGCGAGCACGTTCTCGTAGTGGAGATCCCAGTGCAGCAGCCGGTCGCCCGGCTCGCCGACGACCTCCCGGACGGCGGCCGCGCAGTCCAGCAGCAGGGCGCGCTCGGCCGCGTCGGAGAGGGCGGGCAGCGCCCGCGGCACGTCCTCCAGCATGGCCCCCGCCACCGCGCCCAGCGTCCGCAGCCCGGCCGGTGCGGGCGCCTCCAGCAGCCGCCCCAGCAGCGCCGTCAGTGACAGCAGCGCCGCCTCCGCGTCGGGGACGTCCTGGAGCGAACGGCCGGCGTCCAGCCGCTCCAGCAGCAGCGTGCCGGACTCCGGGTCGTGGTCGAGGAGTTCGACCGCCCCCGCGCCCGCCCAGGCCCGCAGCGCGGGCGCCTCACCAACGCTCTCCTCGGTGACCGGCTGCAGCTTCAGCGCGGCGGGGGAGCCGTCCGCGCGCCGTACGGGCAGGACGAGCGCCACCACGCCGTGCGCCGCGGGGCCGTCGACGCGCAGCCCCCAGCGGTCGAGGAAGTCCGCCGCCAGGTCCGGCAGCGCGGCGATCCACTCGGGGCCGCCCTCGCCCTCGGACGCGTCCTCGTGGTACTCGACGAGGCGGGCCGGGACGGTGATCCGGGACGCTGCGCGCATGACGGCGGATTCCTCCTGCGAACTACGGGAACTGAGCGAACTGAGCGAACCGAGCGAACCGAGCGAACGGTGAACTCCTCACTCCCCCAACGCCTCAGATCTTCCGATCGCGCCCGGCGCCCAGCCCCAGGAAGAGGAGCGCCGCGCAGGCGACGAGCAGCAGCGAGACCGGCAGCGTCCAGCTGTCCGTCGCCCCGTACACCCAGCCGATCGCGAACGGGCCGACGGAGGCGAGCAGATAGCCCCACGTCTGGGCCATGCCCGACAGCCGGGAGGCCGTGTGCGCGTCGCGGGTGCGCAGCACCATGAACGTCAGGGCCAGGCCCAGCAGACCGCCCTGGGCCACGCCCATGAGCGTCGCCCACACCCACGCGCCCGCCACGGGCGCGATCAGCAGGCCGGTGATGCCCGCCGCCATCAGGGCCACCACGGCGACCACCGGTACGCGCTGGTCGCGCATCCGGCCCGCGAGCAGCGGCACGAAGAACGAACCGGCCATCTGCACCAGCGTGTAGAACGCGTAGACCAGACCGGCCCCGCCCTTGCTCATCCCGTGGTCGGTGAAGATCGTCGGCATCCAGGCGATGCACACGTAGGCGATCAGCGACTGGGTGCCCATCATCAGCGTGACCTGCCAGGCCAGCGGCGAGCGGGTGAGCCGGGGACCATCCCCGTTCGTGGCCGCCGGCCCGGCGGCGGGTGCGTCCGGCCGGGCGGCGCCGCGCCGGGTGAGGACCGCCTGCGGCAGCCAGACGAGGGCCGCCACGGCGGCGAGCAGCGCCCAGGAGGCGAGCGAGCCCCGCCAGCCGCCCAGGGCGTTCTCCAGCGGCACGGAGAGCGCGGCCGAGCCCGTGGCGCCGAGGATCAGCGTGGTGGAGTAGAGCGCGGTCATGCTCGCGGCGCGGTCCGGGAAGTCACGCTTGACCAGGCCCGGCATCAGCACGTTCAGCAGGGCGATCGCGGTGCCGACGAGCGCGCAGCCCGCGAACAGCGCCACCACGGGCGGCGCGACGCGCAGCAGGATGCCCCCGCACAGCAGCAGAAGCGCCCCGCACAGCACGGCCTCCGTGCCGAAGCGCCGGGCGAGCCGGGGCGCGACGATCGAGCCGAGGCCCATGAAGACCAGCGGGATCGTGGTCACGAGGCTGCTCGTGGCCGCCGAGAGGTGGAAGTGGCCGCCTATCTCGCTCATGAGCGGCGAGACGCCTGCGAGCGCCGCCCGCATGTTCAGCGAGGCGAGCACGATGCCGAGCATCGCGAACGCGGGGTGGGCGAGGACGCCCCGCCGGGCGGGCGTGCCGACCGGCTCCGGAGGGGCCGGCTCCGAGCCGATCGACTCCGAGCCGACCGGCGCTATGTCGGTCGTGTCGGACCTCGCGTCGGACCTCGTTTCGGACAAGGGGGTGCCTCCAGGGATGGTGCGTGAAGAAGTGGGAACGGGCCGGTGGCGCGCGGTCAGCTCTCGGCGAGCAGGGAGTCGACGGCCTGCTTGGGGCGCTCGAGCAGGGTCCGGGCGGCGCGGTAGGCGGTGTCCGGGTCGCCGGAGGCGATGGCCTCCATGAGGGCGTGGTGGTCGCCGTGGACGATGCGCGGCATGTCGCGGTCGCCGAGCGCGGTGACCAGCGCCTCGCGCACCGAACTGCTGAACCAGGCGTACGTCGCCGTCAGCGCGCTGTTGTGCGCGGCCTCCACGACGGCCCGGTGGAACTCCACGTCGTGGTCCGCGTAGAGCTCCAGGCTGCCGGAGTCGGGCTGGCCGTCGGGGTCCTCGAAGGCCGTCTGGGCGTCGAGCGCGGCCCGCATCCGCTCCAGGTCGGCGGGCTCGTGGCGAAGCGCCGCGAGCCGGGCGGCCTCGGCCTCCAGCGCGATGCGCAGCTCCAGGACGTCGCGCACTCCGGCGCGCCGCAGCCCGCGCATGACCTCGGCGGGGTCGGCCGTGGACAGCACGAAGGTGCCCTCGCCCTGCCGGGAGCGCAGCATCCCGGCGTGCACGAGGACGCGGACGGCCTCGCGGACCGTGTTGCGGCCGACCTTCAGCTGCTCGGCGAGGGCGTGCTCGGTCGGGATGCGCTCCCCGACCCGCCACTCGCCGGCGGCCACCTGGGCGCGCAGTTGATCCACGACGGTGTCCACGAGGGACTGGCGTCCCGCCGCTCGCAGTGTCATGTGTGTCGTCCTCCGGGCAGACGCTTGATTCGACCGCTTGATTCAACCGGCTGATTCAACCGGTTGCCCAGTCATCCTACAACTGCGCGTCGGCGTCTCCCGGGCTACCTTCGAGGGGTGGTAGTCGACGGGATTCGCCGCTGGGTCCGTTCCTCGCCCGGTACGCACATCTGGCTGCTGATCATCGGCATCACCAGCCTCGTCATCGCGTCGGCGAGCGAGGGCCTGGAGGCCTTTCTCCTCCACCGCAACAGCAGCAATATCCACGAGCTCAACAAGCATCCGTTCGAGTCCCTGCTGATCAGCGGCTTCTGGATCGAGACGCCGTCGTCGTTCGCCCTCTACGCCGTGCTCTTCGAGGTCGTCCACGCCAACGTCGAGCGCTGGCTCGGCACGCTGCGCTGGCTGTGCGTGGTGGCGGTCGCCCATGTCGCGGCGACGCTGATCAGCCAGGAGATCCTGCTGAGGGCGATCGAGAGCCACTCGGCGCCGCGCTCGATGAAGCACGTCGTCGACATCGGCGTCTCCTACGGGCTCGCCGGGGCCGTCGGCGTGCTCACCTATCGCGTGCCACGGCCGTGGCGCTGGCTCTATCTGGTGGGGGCGGTGGCCTTCTTCGCCCTGCCGCTGCTGACCGGCGGCACGTTCACCGACGTCGGTCACGCGATCGCGCTGGGGCTGGGCCTGGCCTGCTGGTCGCTGACCCGGGACCGGCCGCCCTGGCGGTGGGACGCCGGACGGGCCCGCCACGCCGCGCTGGAGGCGGCGGGTGCGGCCAGACAAGCGGCCGATGCGGCCCGGCAGGCGGCCGGGGCCGCCAGGGAGGCGGCGCTCAGCCGGAGAGGGGACCCTCCGGGCGCTCCGGACCCTCCGGGCGCTCCGGACCCTCCGGGCCGAAGAGACGCTACGGGCCGAAGAGACGCTCCAGGACGACCGCGATCCCGTCCTCCTCGTTCGAGGCGGTGACCTCGTCCGCCACGGCCTTGAGCTCCGGGTGGGCGTTGGCCATGGCGACGCCGTGGGCGGCCCAGCCGAACATCGGGACGTCGTTGGGCATGTCGCCGAACGCGATCGTGTCGGCGGCCTTGACGCCCAGCCTGCGCGCGGCGAGCGACAGGCCCGTGGCCTTGCTCAGGCCCAGCGGCAGCAGCTCGACTATGCCCGAGCCGGCCATCGTCACGCCGACGAAACCACCCGCGACCGCCCGCGCGACCTCCGCCAGGGCGTCGTCGTCGAGCGTGGGGTGCTGGAGGTAGACCTTGTTGAGCGGAGCCGCCCACAGCTCGCTCGCCTCGTTGATCGGAACGACCGGGAGCGGCCCTTCCTGGAGGCGGTAGCCGGGGCCGACCAGGACGTCGCCGTCCATGCCGTCACGGCTGGCGGCCAGCCGCAGCGGACCGACCTCGGCCTCGATCTTGGCGAGCGCCAGGGCGGCGAGCCGCCGGTCGAGCGTCACGGACGTCAGCAGTCTGTGCTCGCCCGCGTGGTAAACCTGCGCGCCCTGACCGCAGACCGCGAGGCCCCGGTAGTCCAGCGCGTCCAGGATGTGCCTGGTCCAGGCGACGGTGCGCCCGGTGACGACGATGTGCGCGGCACCCGCCGCCGTGGCCGACGCGAGGGCGGCGCGGGTGCGCTCCGAGACGGTGTCGTCGGAGCGCAGCAGCGTGCCGTCGAGGTCGGTCGCGATCAGACGGAACGGCGGCGGGACCGGGGGCGTCACTTGGCGGTGGGCTCCAGGACCTCACGGCCGCCCAGGTAGGGGCGGAGGACCTCGGGCACGCGCACCGAGCCGTCGGCCTGCTGGTGGTTCTCCAGCAGCGCCACGATCGTGCGCGGGACGGCGCACAGGGTGCCGTTGAGCGTCGCCAGCGGACGGACGTTCTTGCCCTCGCGCACCCGGACGGACAGCCGGCGGGCCTGGAACTCGTCGCAGTTGGACGTGGACGTCAGCTCGCGGTACTTGCCCTGGGTCGGGATCCAGGCCTCGCAGTCGAACTTGCGGGAGGCCGAGGAGCCGAGGTCACCGGTGGCCGTGTCGATCACCTGGAAGGGCAGCTCCAGGCTGGTCAGCCACTGCTTCTCCCACTCCAGCAGGCGGGCGTGCTCGGCCTCCGCCTCCTCCGGCAGGACGTACGAGAACATCTCGACCTTGTCGAACTGGTGGACGCGGAAGATGCCCCGGGTGTCCTTGCCGTACGTACCGGCCTCGCGGCGGAAGCACGGGGAGAAGCCCGCGTAGCGCAGCGGCAGCTGGTCACCGTCGAGGATCTCGTCCATGTGGTACGCGGCGAGGGGGACCTCGGAGGTGCCCACCAGGTAGAAGTCGTCCTTCTCCAGGTGGTAGACGTCCTGCGCGGCCTGGCCGAGGAAGCCGGTGCCCTCCATGGCGCGCGGCTTGACCAGCGCGGGAGTGAGCATCGGCGTGAAGCCGGCGGCGGTGGCCTGGGCGATGGCGGCGTTGACGAGGGCGAGCTCCAGCAGCGCGCCGACACCCGTCAGGTAGTAGAAGCGGGAGCCGGACACCTTGGCGCCGCGCTCGACGTCGATGGCGCCCAGCAGCTGGCCGAGCTCCAGGTGGTCCTTGGGCTCGAAGCCCTCCGCGGCGAAGTCGCGGCGGGTGCCGACGGTCTCCAGGACGACGAAGTCGTCCTCGCCGCCGCGCGGGATGTCGGGGTGGACGATGTTGCCGATGCGGAGCAGCAGGCGCTGTGCCTCGGCGGCGGCCTCGTCCTGCTCGGCGTCGGCCGCCTTGACGGCGGCGGAGAGCTCGCCGGCCTTCTTCAGCAGCTCGGCCTTCTCGTCGCCGGTGGCCTTGGGGATGAGCTTGCCGAGCGCCTTCTGCTCGGAGCGGAGCTCGTCGAAGCGGACGCTGGACGACCTGCGCCGCTCGTCGGCGGAGAGCAGTGCGTCGACGATGTCGACGTCCTCTCCACGGGCGCGCTGGGACGCGCGCACACGGTCGGGGTCCTCACGGAGCAGGCGAAGGTCAATCACCCCTCCAGGCTACCGTTGTGCGCTGCGGTTGCTCGACGCGATATTCCCTTTGGTTGTGATTTGTCCAACTCTGGGAATTCCGGAAAGCGGTTGGCGGGCTCGCCGCCGGGCCGTGACGCCTTGTGGAAGGCGGCAGTTGAGGACTGCTGTTGTCCACAGGAGTGAGTGATTCCGCTTCTTTGTCCACAGGGTGTGCGGGAAATCTGTGGATGTCGGAAGCAGGGATTCCGTTTGGTCTGTCATTCGTCAGAGTTTCATGAGGCAAACCTCTTACGGCCACTCTTTGGGGTGGCGTTCACTCCCCCTAAAGGGTTGTTCGAGGCATTTCGACTGACGGACGGGTAGGAGTCACGGGAATCGGTGGCTGTGGACGGCCGCGCCGGGCCGACGGAGAGATTTGTCGACCATTGCCCGTTTTATACGGTTTCCCAGACTCTCGCTCTATCGACTTATCCCCAGGTCGAGAACCGCCTGTGGATAAGTCTGTGGGAAACCCTGTGGGAAACCCGGGACGGCCTGGGGGCGCGGGGAACCTGGGGGCGACCGCTCAGGCCCGGCCGTCCTGGCAGCGCGCCAGCCAGTCCGCCGCCGCCACGAAGTCGCCGTCCGTCGTCCCCGGACGTTCGTCCGACCGCTCACCCCGGCCGGCACCCGCGGCACTCGCACCCGCGGCACTCGTACCCGCACTCGCACGCGGGTACGAACCGAGGAACCGTACCTCGGCACACGTCCGCTTCAGCCCCATCAGCGCCTCCGCCACCCGGCGGTCCGTGATGTGCCCCTCGCAGTCGACGGAGAAGCAGTAGCGCCCCATGCCCTCGCCGGTCGGCCGCGACTCGATGCGCATGAGGTTCACACCCCGCACTGCGAACTCCTGGAGGTACTCCAGCAGCGCGCCCGGGTGGTCGTCCCGCTGCCACATCACCAGCGACGTCCGGTCCGCCCCCGTCCGCGCCGCCGGCCGCGCCGGGCGGCCGACCAGGACGAAGCGGGTCTCGGCGTTCTCCGCGTCGTGGATGCCGGTGACGAGCGGCTCCAGCCCGTACGTCGCCGCCGCGAACTCCCCGGCGAACGCCGCGTCGTAGCGGCCCTCGCGAACCAGCCGCGCGCCGTCCGCGTTGGACGCGGACGACTCCCACACCGCGTCCGGCAGGTTGGCCGCCAGCCACTTGCGCACCTGCGGCTGCGCCACCGGGTGGCCGGTCACCGTCTTGATGTCCGTCAGCCGGGTGCCCGGACGGACCAGGAGCGCGAAGGCGATCTCCAGCAGCACCTCGCGGTAGATCATCAGCGGTTCGCCGGTGGAGAGTTCGTCCAGGGTCGCGGTGACGCCGCCCTCGACCGAGTTCTCGATCGGCACGAGCGCGGCCGCGGCCTCGCCGGAGCGCACGGCGTCGAGCGCGGCGGGCACGGAGACCATGGGGACCAGCTCGCGGGTGGCCGCCTCGGGGAGGGTGCGCAGGGCGGCCTCGGTGAACGTGCCCTCGGGGCCGAGGTAGGTGTAGCGGGTTGCCGACCTCATGGTTTCCTCCGGATGGGGCACGGATGGCTCGGCCGCCCACCCTACCGATCCGGGGGAGCGGGGGTCCCGGAGCTCAGCCCCGGGGACCCCCGCCACCGCTTACCCCTCCAGCAGGTGCTGGCCCACGTAGCCGCCCTCGTCGCAGCCGCCCGGGACGGCGAAGAGGGCGCTGGCCTCGTGGCGGAGGAAACGGGAGAGGCCGTCGCCCCGGTCCAGCTTCCGCTGCACCGGGACGAAGCCCTTGAGCGGATCCGCCTGCCAGGCGATGAACAGCAGGCCCGCGTCCGGAGCGCCGTCGTCGAGGAAACCGTCGTGGTACGAGAACGCGCGCCGCAGCATCGCCGCGCCGCGGTTGTTGGCCGGGGACGCCACGCGGATGTGGGCGTCGCCGGGGATGGACAGCGCGCCGTCCGCGCCCATCTTGTCCAGGTCCACGCGCGTGGTCTCCGTACCGCCGGACAGCGGCGCGCCGTCGGACTTGCGGCGGCCGATCACCCGCTCCTGGCGCTCCAGCGACAGATTGTCCCAGCTGTCCAGCAGCATCCGGATGCGCCGGACGACCGCGTACGAGCCGCCTGCCATCCAGGAGTCGGTGCCCTGCTGGTCGTCCGGCACGAAGATCTTCTTGGCGAAGTCGGCGCTCGACGGCTTCGGGTTGTTCGTCCCGTCGATCTGGCCCATCAGATTGCGGCCGGTCATCGGCTGCGCGGTCGCGCCCGGCGTGCGGTTGAAGCCGGTCATCTGCCAGCGCACCCGGGCCGAGCCCGCCGCCTCCTTCTGGAGCAGCCGCAGGGCGTGGAAGGCGACCAGCGCGTCGTCGGCGCCGATCTGCACCCACAGATCGCCGTTGCTCCGCTTGCCGTCGATGGCGTCGGCGGTGAAGGCGGGCAGCGGCTCCAGCGCGTCGGGCCGCCGGTCCGTCAGCCCGACGCGGTCGAAGAACGTGCGGCCGAAGCCGAAGGTGACCGTCAGGGACGACGGGCCCGCGTCGAGGGCGACACCGGAGTCGTCCCCTTGCGGCGGCCGGCCGGCCATCAGCTCCGCCGCCGCCGCGGACCAGCGCCGCATCAGCGCGGCCGCGCCCCTGCGGTCGGTCCCGCCGGTGAGGTCGAAGGCGACGAGGTGGCCGTGCGCCTGCGCGGGCTGGACGATGCCCGACTGGTGCGTGCCGTGGAAGGGCACGACGCCCGAGCCGACGTCGGTCAGCGGCGTGGGCTTGCCGCGCACCGCCTCGGCCCCGGTGGCCCCCGCGACCCCGCCCACGATGAGCGATGCCGCGCCGGCGGCGCCCGCCGTGCCCAGCAGTCGCCGGCGGGAGACGCCGTCGACCGGTGCGCCGGGGGCCGGCGCGCCGGGGGCGGCGGTGGCCGCCTCCGGCTCGCCGGCGGTCCGGGCGTTCCCGGCACCGCCGCCGGTCTTGGCGGGGGCGTCCTTGGCGGGGCCGCCGGTGCTCTTGTCGGGCCGGGTGCGGCCCTTGGACGGGCCGCCCGGGCCGCCCGGTCCGGTGCTGCCGGAGCGTGCGGCGGTCGCGGCGGCGTTCTTCCCGGCGCGCTTGCCGCCGCTCGCCTTGCCGCCTGCCTTGGCGCCCGTCCTGCCGCTGATCGGGCGTGTGTCGTCCCCGGCGACTCCGCCGGCCGTGGTGTCAGTCGTGTCAGCCATCAGATGATCTTCACGTTCTCGATCTCGGTGACCTGGTCGATGTCCGAGGTCCGTACGGTCAGGGACAGCTGCCAGTCGCCGGCCATGGGCAGCCGGAAATCCTTGGCTTTCCACAGTCCGGCGGACTGACGCTCCAGCGCGGCCCGCAGGGGACCGATCTGTTTTTCCTTCTCGGTCATGGACAGTGTCAGCTCCGGTACGTCCACCGGGCGCCCGGACGCGTCCGTCAGAGTGACGGTGAGGGTGTTGGCCCCCGTGCGGGCGGGGTCGACGGTGACGCGCGCCGTGCCCCGCCCGTCGGTGCCGCCCGTGTCGTAGGCGATCCGCACGTCGGCGGGCCCGGCCGCCGACGGCGCGGCCGTCCGGCCCGCCGCCGCCCGGCGCTGCTCGGTCTCGGCCCGGCCGGGCTGGGTGCCGGTGAGCGCGGTGGTGACGGCCAGCACGACGACGGCGACGCCCGCCTCGGCGAGGACGGACCGGCGCAGCCCGGTGCGCCCGGTGTCCGCGTCCCGCACGCGCCGCCCGGCGGCCTTCTCCCGCGCCGCCCGCTGCCGCGCGAGCTGCGCGGCGCGGACGGAGTCGGCGGCGCTGACGGCGTTGTCGGCGCTGACGGCGTCAACGCCGTCGGCGGAGTCGTGTGAGGACTTGGAGTCGTGTGAGGTCTTCACACCGGCCCCCGGCTTCTTCCGGACCGTCGGCCGCCTGGACTCGGGCGCGTCCACGAGGCGGCCCGTCCAGCGCCGGGAGAGGAACGCGACGCCCACCATGATGACCACCAGCCCGGCCTTCACCAGCAGCCAGCGCCCGTACTCCGTGCCCGTCAGCGCGCCCCACGAACCGACCTGCCGCCAGGACTGGTAGAGCCCGGTCGCCACCAGCACGCAGACCGCGACGAACGCCATCCGCGAGAAGCGCGCGACCGCCGTCCGCCGGATACGTTCGCCCGACCACAGCGTGGCCAGCAGCGCCGCCAGCCCGCCCAGCCAAACCGCGACGCCCAGCAGGTGCGCCACGTCCACCGGCATCGCCAGCCACGGCTGGAGGCCCGCCGACGCGTGCTCGGCCAGTGCCCAGGTCGCCGCGAGGCCGCCCGCGACGAGCGTGCCCCCGACGCCGAGCCCCCAGGCGATGTCCCGGCGGCGGCCGAGCGTACGACCACCGGCAGCGGCAGCGGCGGCGGCACCGTCACCGGACCGGCCCCGCCCGTCGTCCTCCTGCGCGTACGTGCCGAACAGCACCGCCAGGAACACCGCCGCCGCGCTCAGCAGCAGCAGCCGCGACAGCAGCGCCGCCCCCGGCTTGGTGGACAACACGCCGCCCAGCAGCGACAGATCGATGACGGAGCCCATCCCCTTGCCGCTCGTGAAGGCACCCCGCAGCAGCAACAGCGCCACCGTCGAGACGAACAGCGCGATCCAGCCGCCCACCGCGACCCGCTGCACCGCCCGCGACGAGCGGCACACCCCGGCGAAGACGCAGCCGCCGACGAGCAGGACGAAGCCCGCGTACGCCGCGTACCGGCCGATCGCGTAGAAGGCGGCGACGGCCGGATCGGTGCGCGTGGCCGCCGAGTCGACGGTCACGGTCGTCTTCGACGGCGCGCCGACCGAGAACGTGAAGGCCCCGGCCACCGGGTGGCTGTCCGCCGAGACCGCCTGCCACGCCACCGTGTACGTGCCGTCGGCGATCCCGGCGCGCAGCGCGACGGTCGCGGTCCCGGACCGTCCGCCGTCGTGCTGCGGCCTGCCCTCGTCGACGCGTTCGCCGCGCGGGTCGAGGACCCGCACCGAGTCGGGGCTGAGCAGCACCCCTTCGGAGAAGGTGAGGGTGACCCGCGCGGGCGCGGCGGGCACCACCGACCCGTCGGCCGGGTCGGTGGCGGTGAGCGCCGCGTGCGCGGACGCGGTGCCCGCGCCGAGCGTCAGCGTGCACAACAGCGCGGCGAGGAAGGCGACGAGGAGCGCGCCGGGAAGCGGCACTCCACGTCGTACGGCGGTCCGGGTCCTCATCGTCGCGTCAGCCCTTGGGGCGGAACGACGCGCTCTCGACCGGCACCTTGACCTTGATCGGCGCCGAGGTGGCGAAGCGCAGGGTGAACTCGATCTTCTCCCCCACCTGCGGCTTGTGGTCGAGCTTGCCCAGCATCAGGTGCGTGCCGCCGCGCGACAGCGACAGCTTGCCCTTGGCGGGCACCTCCAGCTTCGCCGCGTGCTTCATCTGCGAGCCTTCGGTGGTGTGCATCGTGATGTCGGACGAGAGCGGGCTGGTGACCCCGACCAGCTGGTCGGCCTTGCCGCCGTCGTTCTCGACGGTGAAGTACGCGGCGGCCATGTCGGCCATCGCGGGCTGCGGCAGATAGGCGCCGCTGACGGTCAGTTCGGGCTTGCCGGAGGAGACGGAGAGCCGGTCCTTCTCCGACTGGCAGCCGGTGATCAGCAGCAGCCCGCCCGCGAGGACGAGCGGCAGGGCGGTGGCGGTGGCGACGGTGGCCTTGTTCATCTTCTTCGGGCGCATCACGGGTTCTCCCCCTTGACGATCTTCGGGAGATCCTGGGCGTACTGGTCGGACGTGGTGGAAGCGGTGTAGATCCAGTGGCCGGCGTCGTCCTTCGGCGAGAAGCCGACGACCTCGGCGCCGTGGCTGACGGTCACGGAGCCGTCCTTCTCCTTCTTGGCGGGCTCGACGAGGATGCCCAGCGGCTTGGCGGCCGCCTGGATCGTCGCGAAGTCGCCGGTCAGGCCGACTATGTCCTGGCCGCCCTGGGCGTCGAGCCACTCACGGATCCGCTTGGGGGTGTCCCGCTCGGGGTCGGTGGTGACGAAGACGACCTGGAGCTTCTCCTGGTCGGCCTTGGGCAGCTTCTTCTCGGCGGTGGCGATGTCGGAGACGACCGTCGAGCAGACGTCGGGGCAGTAGGTGTAGCCGAAGTAGAGCAGGACGGGGCGGCCCTTGGTCTCCTTGACCAGCTCGTACTTCTTCTCGGACGTGTCCGTCAGGACCAGGTCCGGCTTGGCCTTGGCGTTGTCGAGGGTGATCGCCCCGGCCTTCTTCTGCTCGCCGGAGACATCGGCGGCGGGCTTGTCGCCGCCGCCGTCGCCCGAGCCGCCGCAGGCCGTCAGGGTGAGCGCGGCCGTCGCGGCGAGGACCGCGCCGAGGATCTTGGTGCGCATGGAGTGCTTCTCCAGAGGTGGTCGGTGTCGCCGGGCCGGCGGGGCGTGCGCGCCCCGCCGGCCGCGGTACGGGTGTCAGGCGGCGGAGTCGCGGCGGCGGCGTCCGGCGAGCACGCCGAACGCGATGCCCGCCGCGCCGACGACGATGCCGACGACACCGAGGGTGCGGGCGGTGGTGTCGCTGCCGCCGTCGCTCTTCTTCTCCTCGGCGGTGGCGGTCACCTTGTCGCCCTTGTCGCTCTTCGCGTCCTTGTCGCCCTTGGCGTCGTCGTGGTGATCGCCGGCGCCGCCCGCGGCGCCCTTCGCGACGAGCTTGAGGACGGGAGCCGGGTGCTCGGGCTCCTCGCCGCCCGGCTTGGAGGGGTCGATCCAGCGGACGACGTCGTCGTCGGAGTACGTCTGGAGCGCCTTGAAGACCAGCTCGTCGGCGTCGGTCGGCAGCTGGCCGACGGACAGCGGGAACTGCTGGAACTGACCGGGCTCGATCTTGCCGCCGGTCCAGGTGACCTTGCTGACGGCCTCGTCGATCGACTTGCCGTGCATCTGCACCGGCTTGTCGAGCTTGGTCTTCTCGACCTTCACGTCCCAGCCCGGCACGGCCTGCGGCATCACCGAGACCAGCGGGTGCTTGGGGTCGAGGGTGAGCTCCAGCTTCACCGTCGAGGCGTTGTCCTTCTCGTTGGGCACCTTGAGGGCGATGGTGCTCCAGCCGCCCTTCTCGGCGGTGCCGGGCTGCACGCTCACGTGCGCGAAGGCGGGACCGGCGAACAGCAGCAGGCCACCGGCGGTCACACCGGCGACGAGGGAGGCACGGGCGGCGCGGATACGACGGAACGAGGTCATCGAGGTCATGGGAAAACTCTCCACTGGCAGGAGGGAACGGAAGGTGATGGCGCGCATGCGGTGACAGCGCGAAACACCCTTCCCCGCCCTGCCGGGTGGTGGAAAGCGATGCGTCGTCGTGCCGTCAGGCCGCGAGGGCGAGGCGCGGCGGCCCCCGCCTGATCACGACGTGCCGCCACTCGGCCTCCCGCGCCGGACGCGTCTCCCGCTCGGCCGTCCACCACCGGGGCACCGCGAGCGGCTCCGCGCCCAGCGCCCGGACGAACGGCAGCAGCGCGAGCGCCAGCGCCCGGACGAGCGCGGACTCCGCGACACCGCGCGCCGACTCGGCCGACAGCCGCACCAGACGCCACAGCGCGGCCTCACCGCGCCGCAGCAACCACCCCAGGGCCAGGGCCGCGAGGACGTGGCCCAACGCCATGGCGGGGGAGGGCAGGAGCGCGTGGACGAACGAACCGGCGCCCGAACCCGCGCCCCCGCTCGGCGGGGACGCGGCGGCCGGGACGTGGACGGCCGGGTCGAGCCCTGCGCCCGTGATCACTTCACGGGCCCGGTCGGCGGACATCGGCCGCTGGTCGCAGAGCAGCTGGCCCGCGAAGTTGATCAAGTGGCCGTCGGCGCCCGCCCGATGGGCGGCCGCGGCGTCCGCGCCCCGTGCCCCGTGCTGCCCGAGCGCGAAGAGCGTGTGCAGCGCGAGCTGGCCCACGGCCAGCGCGGCCGCGATGCCCGGCAGCGAGCGCTCCCGCCCGGCCAGCGGCGCGGCCACGGCGAAGACCGCCGCGCCCGCCGCGACCAGGGTCCACAGCGGCACCTTCGCGCAGGACGCCAGCACGTGCCCGCCCGCGGACAGCACGACACAGACCGCGGTGAACACCGCGGCCCGGATCAGTCGCAGATCGGCGCCGGCGCGCGCGACGGGGAGAGGCATGACGGCGCCATCATCCCACCGCCCTCACGCGATCCCTACGGCAGGGTGTCCGGCTCGTCCCCCCTGCCGCGCCCGGTTGCCACCGCCCCGTCCATACACGCCCCCACCCGCGTGGCGCGTCGGCCGAATGAGCGGTCTCACACAGCCGACAGGCTTATGCGGCGCGCCCCGTGGCTATAGGTATCGGTATGTCGAGCCGCAGCCAGGAGGCTGAGCATGAGCATTTGGTGGTCACTCCACTTGCGGCGCGAGGCCGCGAGCGTTCCGCTCGCCCGACGGCTGCTGATCGGTGCCATGGAGACGGCCGGCGTCGACCCCGATACCTCGTACGACCTGGCCGTGGCGCTCAGCGAGGCGTGTGCGAACGCCGTCGAGCACGGCGGTGACGCCTCCACCGGCTATCGCGTGACGGCCCTCATCGACGGCGACACCTGTCGCATCGAGGTGACCGATTCCGGCCCCGGATTCGCCGAACGCCCCCGGTCCCCGCGCCGCCACCCGGCCCGCGCGCACACCAGGACCCCGGCCGCCGTCCATGACGAGCACGGCCGGGGTCTTTTCCTTATCGCGTCCCTCACCGACCACGTCCGGGTCCGCAACCGCCCGGGCCGGGCCGGGGCGGTCGTCAGCTTCGACAAGATCCTCAAGTGGCGGGAGGGCGGCCCGGCGGCCGCGGCGCTGCTGCGGGCGTCCTGAACCGGTTGTACCGACCCGGACCCTGTGCCTGGGCTGGCTCCGGCCGCTCACTCTCCGTGTCCTGAGCCTTGCCTAGGGAAGCGGATGATCCGGTTAGCTACCTTTCGGTGCCGGTTTTTGCGGTCGATCCGTACGTTTTTTCCGGCCTCCTCCATTCGTTTCTTCCACAGCTCCTCCTTACGTTTCCTGAGCGCCTTGTGAAAGCCCTTACGTCTATCCCGGCTTCCCGCCTTGGCGGCCTCCGCGAAGGCCACCTGGTACCGATAGTCCCTCGCTGGCAGGGCCTCCAGAGCGAGGGCCATTTCGACGTTCTGCTCGACGGACGACCGCGCAGCGAATGAGCGGAGCATTCGTTCGACCAGTTCAGGCCCACCTAGTAGTTCATCGAGAGTGGACAGTAGAAGAAAGAACGGCGGGGCCTCGGGGGCGATAAGGCATGCCTGTGCATCTGCGCCCATGCCTGCGGAGTCCAGGGCGAGCGCCAAGGCCGCGACGTCGTGGACAGAGCGGGTCCGTACGTAATGCTGTAAGGCGTCACCTGATACATGGCGGGAGCGGGACGAGTGCAGGGAAGCGATGAGCAGCCCGGCGTGTCCCGTGGGGCGACTGCCGATGCTTTTCCAGAAAACTTTTTCTGCATACTCGAAGAGCGCACACCGGTCGAGCACTGTGATCAGGTGTGCCAGGTCGTTGTGCGGGCACACAGCACCCGAGTCGGAGAGCACCGCTTCGGCACCGCCTGTCGTTTCGGCGTCCAAGCAGCAGATAAGAGTTCGGAAGCTTTCCGGAGGCAGTACACGAGCTGTGTCACAGAGCGCGGTGACGGCTACGTGCCAATCGCTCGATGAGTGGAGGTCGGTGATCAGAGCAGCAATCTTTGGTACGGGCCATTCGTGTACTGCCCAGGACAGCAGTTTTGTCGCCAGATCCTGGATCTTCTCGATGTGCAGAGCCGTAACAAGGGCTGCCACGTGTCCGGTCGTACGGTCTTCCGCGCTGGCCCGTAGCACCTGCTCGGCACGGGCCGTTTGCCCGTGCCTGCGCAGCGCGTCGACGAGGTCGATGACGTCCTTCGCATCCCGGTGAGCTGCTGCGGTGTTCTGGGCGATGTCGGCAAGACGGACGAGTTCGGGATGGATAGGGCCCCAGAAATCGAGTACGTGGATGAGCTCGGCGACATCCCAGACGGAGCGCCGCCGCGCACAAACCGACACCGCTTGATCGGCGAGCCTGAGGGCACCTAGGCCCTCCAGTTCCTGCAATAACGTTGTCACATAGGAGAGTGGTTTGACCGTGAACGCCGGACCGAGTAGGGCGGTGACATGGCCTTCCAGGCCGTGCTTGTGGAGATCCGACGCGATTGCGGCGATGTCCTTGGGTTGGTGGATCTCCAGCGCGGTCCTCATTACTGCGGCCGCTGCAGGATCCAGCTCGGTCCGTGCGAATTCGGCGATCAACGACGCCGTGTCGTGTACGGACCGGAAGACGACCATAGCTGGCAGAGCGGCCTCGGCATGCAGGTGCTGTCGGGCGGCATACAGGGCCTCGATGAGAGCAGCCGCATCAGCCACTGGGCGCGCTTGGGCAGCCGCCTTCACTAGCTCGGTTGCCATGGGCATCCTGACAGGAGTGTTCAGGCGCTCCACAAGCTCGACCAATTGAGAAACTGAAGCTGTCCGGTCTGCGGACTCCAAAGCATCCACCAGGGAGTCACGTGCGCTTGCCGTACCCAACCGTTTCTCGGTGGACTCGAGCTCGGTCTCCAGCTCATCGCAGCGCTTCTCTGCCGCATACGCTGCCAGTCTGGCGGCGCCGAGGGCCTCGCGGAGCTCGCCGACTTCCTGGCTGAGTTGGTCTCGCTGCTCGCGAAGTTTCTCGTACTTGTCCTGCCAGACGACCAAGGCGGCCTCATAAGCGAGACGTCCTTCCTCCCGCTCACGTTCCAGGTGGTTCAGCTGCCGCTCAAGGTCGGCCAGTCGGTGCTGGCGATCCTGTAGCGCGTCGGTCAGAACCTGCTGGCGAAATTCAGCGCTGCGGACATCGTGATCGGCTTGTTCCAGCTGGGCCTGCAATTTTTGAAGCTCATGGGTGCGGAAGCCGGGAGCCGACGCCTTGAGCCTGAGCTCTCGCAGCATCTGTTCCACCTCTAGGGTGACCGGTTTCTCTTCCCTGTTCAGATCCGCTATGAGCCCCGAGATGAAGTCCCAAGGAGGCACGCGGGCGCCGTTGAGATAGCGGGAGACGGTGCCGGCGTCGAGGTGTTTACGTGCCGCGTAGCGCCGGATGCTGATGCCCATACCGGCGAACAGTTCCCGGAGGTTCTCCGCCAGAGCCCGTTTCTCGGCAGACAGCCCGTCTCCGAGCGGGGCCAATACCCCAGCCATGCCGTCCTTCACCACTCTCGCTCCTCGCAAGTCGCAGCGACCTGAACCGTGTTGGGCCTACCTGACCCACTATGACTGCTGCTGGACATGAGCGAGGTTCATACGGGTGTTGCCGTGAGAAATGGCGACACCCAGATGGCGTGCCCGGTGCCGCTGCGTTCGGCGACACTCGTGCCGATACGGGTGGCGACACTGTGACACCTTCCGCAACGGGGCGGGGCTGTCCGACGGTGAACCAGGGATCACGACCCGGTTCGACCGGGAGATCGCAAGCCATCTCTGTGAGGAGTCGCCATGAAGCCATACGAACCGAAATGCGGGCCGACACTAATCTCGCGCGTGGCTCCGCCTCCCCGTCGGCCTTCCAGATGGTGGCGGAGCTGTCGTCGACTGGGCCGACGGGTTGTGTATGGCGCCGCTGGGGCACTCGGCTCGCTCGCCGTTACGCTGATCGCAGACTGGACGCTGCGGCGCTGAGGCATGAGCGCGTCAGCCATGCCCGTCTCACCGCGAGACTTAAGACGGGCATGGCTGACGGGGAGAGAACTCAGCCCTTCAGGGCGGCCATCCACGCCTCGACGTCGGCGGACGTGCGCGGCAGGGCGGCGGAGAGGTTCCGGTTGCCGTCCTCGGTGACGAGGATGTCGTCCTCGATGCGGACGCCGACGCCCCGGTACTCCTCGGGCACGGTCAGGTCGTCGGCCTGGAAGTACAGGCCGGGCTCCACGGTCAGCACCATGCCGGGCTCCAGGACGCCGTCGACGTAGGTCTCCGTGCGGGCGACCGCGCAGTCGTGGACGTCCAGGCCGAGCATGTGGCCGGTGCCGTGGAGGGTCCAGCGGCGCTGGAGGCCGAGCTCCAGGACGCGCTCGACCGGCCCCTCGACGAGGCCCCACTCGACGAGCTTCTCGGCGAGGACGCGCTGGGCGGCGTCGTGGAAGTCGCGGTACTTGGCGCCCGGCTTCACCGCCGCGATGCCGGCCTCCTGGGCCTCGTACACCGCGTCGTAGATCTTGCGCTGGAGCTCGGTGTACGTGCCGTTGATCGGCAGCGTGCGGGTGACGTCGGCGGTGTAGAGGGTGTTCGTCTCCACGCCGGCGTCGAGCAGCAGCAGGTCGCCGGAGCGGACCGGGCCGTCGTTGCGCACCCAGTGGAGGGTGGTGGCGTGCGGGCCGGCGGCGCAGATGGAGCCGTAGCCGATGTCGTTGCCCTCGACGCGAGCCCTCAGGAAGAACGTTCCTTCGATGTACCGCTCGCTCGTGGCCTCGGCCTTGTCGAGAACCTTCACGACGTCCTCGAAACCGCGGACGGTGGAGTCGACGGCCTTCTGGAGCTCGGCTATCTCGAAGCCGTCCTTCACCAGGCGCTGCTCGCTGATGAAGACGCGCAGCTCCTCGTCGCGCTCGGCGGTGACCTTGTCGGTCAGGGCCGTCTCGACGCCGGCGTCGTGGCCGCGGACGACGCGGACCGGGCCGGTGGCCTCGGCGAGGGTACCGGCCAGCTCGCGGACGTCGCGGGCGGGCACGCCCAGCAGCCGCTCGGCCTCGGTCAGGCTGTGGCGGCGGCCGACCCAGAGCTCGCCCTGGCCGTCCAGCCAGAACTCGCCGTTCTCGCGGTTGGAGCGGGGCAGGAGGTGGATCGTGGCCTCGTGGCCCTGCTCGCCGGTGGGCTCCAGGACGAGGACGCCGTCCTGCGTCTGGTCGCCGGTGAGGTAGACATACTCGGTCGAGGCGCGGAAGCCGTACTCGGTGTCGTTCGAGCGGGTCTTCAGGTTGCCCGCCGGGATCACCAGGCGCTCGCCCGGGAAGCGGGCGGAGAGCTCGGCGCGGCGCCGCGCGGTCTCGGCGGCCTGGGGTATCGGCCGCAGATCGTGGAGCTCGGTGTCGGCCCAGCCGGACTTCATGTTGTCGGCGAGCTCGGCGGAGACGGCCGGGTAGAGGCCGTTCTTCCGCTGCTTGATCGGCTCGTCACCTTCAGGGTTTTCGGGTGCGGGCTGCTCGGTCACTGGCTTTCCTCCTCGAACGGGGCCGCTTTCCATCGTATGTGCGGTGGAATGCCCTCGAGAAGGTTGTGCGGACCGTCACTCGAGCGGACTGTCACTCGAGCGGACCGTCATTCGAAGTGGGCCACCAGGAGGACGACGTCCTCCGCCGGGTCCGCCGGGTCGCCGCCCTCCGGCTCGGGCAGGACCGTGCGCAGCACGTGGTCCGCGATGGCCTCCGGGTCGCGCCGGGCGGACCGGGGGACGGTCGCCGCCGCCGAGCGGAGCCGGGCGAAGGCCCGGTCCATGCTGTCGCCGGTGCGGTGGAGCAGGCCGTCGCTGTAGAAGAGGAGCGTTTCTCCGGGTTCCGGTTCGATTTCCACGCTGGGCGCCTCCCAGCAGGCCAGCATGCCGAGCGGGGCGGAGAGGGAGGTCTCCACGTACTCGACCCGGCCGGGGCCGACGATCAGCGGTGAGCAGTGGCCCGCCCCGGCGACGACGACCTTCCTGCCCCGGCCCTCGCCCGGGAGGGTCCCGGGCGGCTCGCAGTAGGCGAAGAGGGCCGTCGCCGTGCGGGCGGGCTCGGTCAGTCTGAGCAGCAGCTCCAGGTCGGAGAGGACGGCTACCGGATCCTCGCCCTCCATCACGGCGTACGCGCGCAGGGAGGCCCGCAGCCGCCCCGTCGCGGCGACCACTCCGGGGCCGGAATCGGTGATGCCGCCGATGGCGAGCCCCAGCGCGCCCTCGGGCAGCGGCAGCGCGTCGAACCAGTTCCCGCCGCCGCGGGGCCCGGTGCGGTGGCGGACGGCGAGACGGATGCCGGGGACCCGGGGGAGCCTGCTGGGCAGCAGCTCCTCGCGGAGGGCGGCCACGGTGTCGCGGGCGCCGGTGAGCTCGATGAGCCGGGCCAGGTGCTCGGCGGCGTAGCCGCAGTAGAGGCCGGCCAGGTGGCGCTGGCGCTCGTTCGGCTCGGCGGGCTCGTCGTAGAGCCATACGGCCGCGCCGACGCGGCCCGCGCCGGGCGGCGCGTCCGCGTCCGGGCCGGACGGCGGCCCCGCCGCCGACTCCAGGGGGAGGGCGTAGCTGGCGGCGTAGCCGAGCCGGGCGGCGACCTCGCGGTACCGGGGGTCGAGGCCGTCCTCGCCCGGGATGTCGGGGTGGATCCTGCCACTGCGGTCGCCCTCGGGCGGGAGGTCGTCGAGGAGACGTACGTACGGGCTGCCGAAGGGGCCTGCGTCGTCCGGGGCGAGGTACGGGCCGTCGTACTGGCCGTCGTACTGGCTGGGGGACCGTGGGTCGTGGGTGCGCGGGCTGTGGGCCGGCGGGCCATTGGTCGTGGGTCCGTGGGTCCGGGGGGCGTGGGCCGGGGGGATGGTCTCGATGTGGCCGATGTCGGCGTGGCCGAGGCCCAGACCGACGGTGACCGGGTGCCCGGTGCCGGAGTCCGGGTGGAGGGTGACGAGGCCGCGTCCGGCACCCACCAGGGAGGCCCCGGCGCGGAGCAGCTCGCGCAGGGCGGCGTCGAGGTCGGCGGTGCGGCTGAGCCGTTCGGTCAGCTCGTGGAGCGTCGTCAGGTCGGACACCCAGCCGGCGAGGCGGTCCTGGAAGAGGGTCCCCGAGGCGGGGGAGGACGCCTCGGGAGTGGTGGGGGGAGTGGGGACCGCGGGGGCGGAAGTGTGCGCGGGAGCCGGGACCGGTGGATTGATTCCGGCCACTTTCGGCGGGTGGGGGCTCGTCATGGCGAGCCGCCCGGGCGGGGGCGTGCGCGGCCGCTCCCGGGGCCCGTCCGGGAGCCGGCCCGGGGTGGCCCGCCGGGCCCGCACGACCAGTGGGTTGGCCTGGGTGTTCCGCTCAATAGCACCGCAAACCCCCTGTCGTGTTGCGCGCTATCAGTGCTCCACATGTACACGCCCGGGCAAGGGGATGTCCAGCATTGGACCAGTGGGATTCATGGTGTCTGATGAGGCTTCCGTCCTCCTCGGAGTTCCCCGAAGTTTGGCCGGAAAATAGTGCCGTGGCCCTGGAATTGCGATCGACTGGCCTCGCTCCAGCAGCGCGTCACATCCACCGTGGTGGGTACGTACTCGGAGAAGGGCAGCGGCAGTTGGGGCCGCCCCGCAACCCGGCGGCGGGCCCGAGCGTCTTATCGGTCAACGGCCACGCCCATCCCCGAGCGGCGTGGGGCAACCCATGCCGCAGGCGAGGGGCGCACCGGCTCAGCACGAAGCGCCATGCGCGCGCCACCCCCCGCCAGGTTTCACGCTCGGCCCGTGGCGTGATGCGCTGCGTCGTACGCGTAGTGACTTTGATCCACGTGGTGTGCCGGTCCGGGAGCCCGCGGCGCGGCGCGGTCCGCGCCGAGCAGTGCCCGTAGTGCCATGTAGTCCCCTCGGTTCGCGGGGGCTACGCGCAATTCCCGCAGTGCTTTCGCAGTTCCCGCAGTTCCAGCAGCACCCCTGCACCGCTCAGCGTCATGTACGTGCAATACGGCCCCTGCCGACGGGCAGGGGCCCACCTTCGGCGTTCACGGAAAGGAACGAGCGCTCATGCGCGAGATCCTCGGAAGGCGACGCAAGCTCTCCCTCCGGCGGGCCGGCCGCTCGGCCGTACTCACCGCGGCCCTGACCTACGCGACGGAGTGGCAGTGGCCCGTGCTCCCCGGTGTCGGCCTGCGGCCCGGCATCGGCCGCGTACGCGAGTGCGGCTGCCCCGACCCGGACTGCGCGGTCCCCGGCGCCCACCCCTTCGACCCGGGGCTGCTGGCGGCCACCACCGACGCCAGGATGGTCCGCTGGTGGTGGACCAATCGCCCGGAGGCGCCCGTGGTCCTCGCCACCGGCGGCCGGGCGCCGTGCGCCGTGAGCCTGCCGGCGGTGGCCGGTGCCCGCGCGCTGGCCGCGTTCGACAGGGCGGGCGTCCGGCTCGGCCCGGTGGTGGCCACCCCCACCCGCTGGTCCCTGCTGGTGGCCCCCTACTCCCTCGAAGTCCTCGGCGAACTCCTGCACAGCCAGGACTGGGTGCCCGGGGCGCTGCGCTTCCACGGTGAGGGCGGGTACGCCGTGCTGCCGCCCTCGCCCACGGGCGCGGGCCGGGTGCGCTGGGAGCGGGCCCCGAGGCCGGCGGGCGCCACCACCGGCCGAGGCGGACGCTCCGCTTCCAAGCGGCGGCTCGACGGTCTGGCCCGGCCCTGGCTGCCCGACGTGGCCACGGTCATCGACGTCCTGGTCGAGCAGACCGTCGGCGCCACGGGCAGCCAGGGCGGTGGCACGCGGCTCGCCCACTGAGGCGCTGGGGCACTGAGCCACCGGGGTACCGGGGCTGGGGCACTGAGCCCGTTCCCGGGCACACCCGGGGCCCGGCGGGGGCCTGGTCGGCTGCAGGAGCGCGTACGGACGGGAGACGCACGCGCTCGCACTCCTCGCTCTCTCCTCGGACTTCCCCCGGACTCACTCTTCCGGGTGTAAGCCGGGGAGAGAACCGCAGGAAACGGCCGCGCGAGGCCCCGAAGGGCCGGGTCGTGCCCGTATGTTCGGGATCCGGGCAGTGCCGGGCGCCGTGCCAAGGGCGCCGTCGGCCCGGCGGGGCGAGGGTTCGCGCGGGTCCGTACCGGGGTCATCGGTACGGGGCCCTTGAGGCGTACCGCGCCGCGAAATCCGTTCCGTGTCCCGCGGCCGCGCGCTCGAGCGCCCGTGGAGAGTTGCAGGTGGTCCCATGGTGCGTGCGTCCAGTGTTCCCGGCAGTGTTCCCGGCGCGGCCGGGCAGCGCGCGGCGAATCTCCGGATGATCGCCCTCGCGAGCGCGGTGGTGCTGGCGGTGGTGCTGCCGCTGGCCGTCGCCGCGGCGGGCCCGGCGGGGGTGGCGGGCCGGGAGAAGTCCCGGACGAAGCCGGATTCCGGAGCGGGCTCCGGCGCTTCGGGAGTGCCGGGGGCGTCCGGGGCCTCCGGGGCGGAATCCGGAAGGGGCGCCGGCCGGGAACGTGCCGGCGGGGACGCCGCGCGGGCCGGTGCCCGGGGCGTGGCGGGCGGTCCGCGCCCGGCCGGATTCGGTGCGCCGGGATCCACGCGCGGCCCCCTCGGACAGGGCGCCGCCGACGGCCGCGACCCTGCGGACCCGCTCGCTCCGGCCCTGGCCACCGGCCTCGCGGGCTCCACCCGGTGCGGTCCCGAACTCGGTTCGCCGGAGGGCGTGGAGGCCCAGACCTGCGTCCTCGAACGGGACCGGGACACCTGGGCCCGCACGTACTACCGCAACGCGACGGGCGCACCTCTGGTCGGCGTGCTCACCCTGATGGCCCCCGACGGCCGGACCGTGCAGGTGAACTGCGAGCTCGCCGCAACCGATGATCCGGACATGTGCGAGACCCCCCACGAACGGACCGTGCGCGGACATGGCTCGTATGCGGCGGTCTCGGAGATCGCCTCGATGGATGGGAAGCTCCTCCTCCGCTCCGGCGGCAACTCGGCGGCGCCCGAGGACGGTTAGTCCGGGATCGCGCGTCGGCGCCTACGGGGCATTCGTTTCCAGGTCTTGGGGAGTCCGCCCGCGGGGGTAGCGGGGGCTCGCTGTGGGCGCCCCCTGGGCCGGCTGTGAGCCCGTACGCGCACCACAGCGCCCCACGGCGTACGCGGTGGTGGGCGGGGCGAAGCGTCGGGGGTGGGCCCGGGGCCGGAGTGGCGGGGCGCCGGAGAGGTGCCGGAAGGCGGCGGCCGGAGCCCGGACGGAGTGTGTTCGGCGTCCGTTCGGCGTCCGGGCATGGAAACGCCCGGTCGCTGGCGACGGGGGATGCACCAGCGACCGGGCTCCTAGAACGGTAACAAGAGATCTGCGGTTCGCAAATTCGATCGTGGATTTCCGGACGCCGATTTCCGGTCTGACAGCGGGAGTTGTGACAGGAGTCACGCGGCTTGACCGGTCGTTTACCGTTCCGGGGCGCCGGAAGTGCCCCATCCGGCCCTGTTCGACGGTGCGGCCGATTCCGGGTGGGTTGCGGGGCGGACGGCGGGGCGTGACCGAATGACGATCACGGGAGTTCGCGTGATCGCCATCGGCCGGGCCGTCCCGCCGGCTGTCCCGCCGGCCGCCCCGTCGACCGTCCCAGGCGGCGTCAGTTCAGGGTGACCTGACGGCTCGTGAGACCGCTGCGGGCGCGACGCTCCTCGGGGGTCAGCGGGGTCTCGTCCGCCAGCGCCGCCGCCAGCCGCTCCGCGAAGGCCTCCGCCGGCTTCTGCACGTCCTCCGCGCGCATCGCGGACGGCAGGTCCCACACCGGCACGGTCAGCCCGTGCGCGCGGAACGAGCCGACGAGGCGGGTGCCCTCGCCGAGCGAGCTCGTACCGGCCGCGTGCAGCCGCGCGAGGGCGTCCAGCAGCCGCTCCTCCGGCTCGGTCATCACCCAGCGCAGGTGGTTCTTCTCCGGCGTCTCGCACCAGTAGGCGGAGCCGACGCCGGAGAGCCGGACGGTCGGGATCGCGGCGGCGTTGGCCCGCTCCAGCGACGCGGCGACCTCACCGGTGGCGCCCTCCGCGTTCTCCACCCAGAACTCGAAGCCCGTGTGGACGGCGGGCTCGAAGGGGGCGGCCGGGTCCAGCAGGTCCTGAAGGCGCGGCCCCTCGGCGTCGCCCCGCTCGGCGGCGACCGGGGTGCCGGGCTCGGCCTTCAGCGCGCGCAGCAGGGTGTCGGCCAGGTCGCGGCTGAGGTCACCGGTGGCGGTGTCGTTCTGCAGCCCCAGCAGCACGGCGCCGTTGTCGCGGCGCAGGGCCGGCCAGGCCATCGGCAGCACCGTCGCCAGGGTCACCGACGGCACGCCCTCCGGCAGCCCGTCCTTCAGCTTCAGCTCCACCGTCGCGGCGGGCACCAGCTCGCGCAGGGCGACCCAGTCGGCCTCGCCGGGCAGCCCCTCGAAGGGGCGCCGCACCAGCTCGACGGCGGCGTGGGTGGCGGCACGGCCGTGGCAGGCCTTGTAACGGCGGCCCGAGCCGCAGGGGCAGGGCTCACGGGCGCCGACTACGGGGACCACCACGTCACCGGCGTGCGGCTGGGCGGCCTTGGTCTGGGGGCGGCGCTTCTTGGCCATGGTGTGCGTGTCTCCCGATCGAATGCGTCCGGCCCGTCCGTGCCCGTCCGTCTGTCCGTCCGTCTGTGCGTCCGGCGGTGGTGCGGGGCGCGGGCCCGGCGCTGGTCGATTTCTCGTTCCCGAGGCAGGCCGTTTGCCTGCGGGCGCGAGCCTAGCGCCCGGCTGTGACGGCACGGCCGGGCACGCGGGAGAGGTCGCGCGGGCGGGCGCGTACGGGGGCGCGTCGCGCGGGCCGACGGGGCGACGGACGGGGCGACGGGGGTGGGCCGGCGCGGGGATCGGACGGGCGGGTGCCCCCCTCCCCGCGTCTACGTGCGTCAATGCGGGCGAGCGGGCGGGCCTGGTCGGCTACGGGCGACTACGTCAGATCGGACAGATCAGATAGATCGGACAGGCCGGTCAGATCCCCGAACTCGGTGAGGCCGGGGAAGCCCAGGGTGGTGGCCGGGCCGGGATCGACGCGCGTAGCGAAACCGGCGCGTGCGGAGAGCGCCGCCCAGACCGTCACCTCGCCCGTGGCGTCACGGACGCCCCAGTCCTGGGAGAGCGCGTTGATGATGTTCAGTCCGCGGCCGCCGCGCGCGGTGACCGAGGGAGTGGCCGGAAAGGGACGGGTGGGCCCGCCGCCGTCGGTCACCTCGACCGTGAGCCTGCCGCGCCCGTCCATCCGCCAGGCGGCCCTGACGAGACCGGGATCGTCCGCGCCCCGCTCGCCCTTGTCACGGCTCAGCGGGCGACCGTGGCGGTACGCGTTGCTGAGCAGCTCGGAAAGGATCAGTACCGCGTCGTCGATGACCGAATCCGGTACCCCGCCGGCGCGCAATTCCTTGCGCATCCGGTGTCTCGCCTCGCCCACACCGGCAGGACCATGGGGTACGGCCATGATCGACGACGTGGGCACCTCCTGTGCCACCACCAACGCCACCCCCGAGACCTCCTTTGCCCCACGTCAGGGGATGGATGCCCCAATGGACTGGACCGGAAACCGGCCAACCTCCGCCCGGTGGGGCACTCACGACGGCCGAATACGCACCGAACGCGCCGGTGCACTCCTTGTAATGGCGCCGGAGCCTCCGGATCAGCCGAACGGCCGATCAAGGCCCGCGCGTACGTCGACGGCTCGCGTACGTCGACGGCTGCTTACGGCCGCTTCCGGCTACTCCGCCTATTTCCGGCCGAGCTGGGTCAGGACGGCCTTGGGCCGGTTGGTGATGATGGCGTCCACGCCGAGGCGGACGCACAGCTCGACGTCCTCCGGCTCGTTGACCGTCCAGACGTGCACGGCGTTGCCCGCGCGGCGCAGCCGGGTCACGTAGTCGGGGTTGTTGCGGACGATGCGGATGCTGGGCCCGGCGATCCCCACGCCCTGGGGCAGCCGTCCGTCGCGGTAGCGGGGGTTGATGAACTGCATCAGATAGACGGTGGGCAGCGCGGGCGCCGCCGCCCGCACCCGGTGCAGGGACCGGGCCGAGAAGCTCATCACCCGTACGGGCGAGGGCTCGTCCGGCGGCGGCTCGGCCAGGCCGAAGCGGTCCAGCAGGGCCAGCAGCCGCTCCTCGACCTGGCCCGCCCAGCGGGTGGGGTGCTTGGTCTCGATGGCCAGCTCGACCCTGCGCCCGGAGTCGGCGACGAGCTCCAGCAGCCGCTCCAGGGTGAGCACGGAGGTGCTCTCGCGGTCGGCGGCGAGGCCGCTCACCCGCGCCGGATCGGGGTCGGTGTCGCGGTCCGGCGCCTCGGGCTCGCCCGCCGCGGCCTTCCACGAGCCGAAGTCCAGGGCCGCGAGGTCGGCCAGCTCCAGGGTGGACACGGCGCCCCGCCCGTTGGACGTGCGGTTGACCCGGCGGTCGTGGACGCAGACGAGATGCCCGTCGGCGGTCAGCCGCACATCGCACTCCAGGGCGTCCGCGCCGTCCTCGATCGCCTTGCGATAGGCGGCCAGGGTGTGTTCCGGAGCGTCCTCGGAGGCTCCGCGGTGGGCGACGACGTCGAGGAGGTGGCGCTCTTGGGTCACCGCGTTATGGTGCCACCGGCTGGCACAATCGCGCATGGGGGACGATTTGTCGGTAGTAAGGACCGGCGGCCGAGGTCACAGCCTCCGCTTACGGCGGCCTGACGTGCCATGGGAAAGGCTGGACGCGGACCCTGGTGATCGTGGCCGGGCATGAGCATGAGACAGAGGAGACAACAGTGAGCACCGAGAACGAGGGCGCCTCCGTTCCGTCCGCGGCGGAGCCGCGGCCGGAGTCTCCGACGTCACCGCCGGCCGACGCTCCGGCACCGGTGAACGCTCCCGCACCGGCGGGCACTCCCGCACCGGTGGACGCTCCCGCACTGGCGAACGCTCCCGCTCCGGCGGAGGAGCGGACGGCGCAGCTGCCTCCTGTGGCCCTGGAGAAGGAGGCACCGGCGCCCGCCGCCCCCTCCGCTCCTGCGGTGGATCCCGCCGCCGGGTCCGAGTACGGCCGGCAGACGCCCCCGACCACACCCCCGTCCGCTCCCGCGCCCGAGGCCCCGACCGCGCAGTTCCCGGCCGGCCCGCCGCAGCCCGCGTACAACGCCACCAACGCGACCGGCGTCCCCATGCCCGGCACTCCGGACGCCGGCCAGTGGTACGGCGGCGCGGCGGCGCCCCCGCCGTACGGCGCGGCGGCCGCGCCCTGGGGCGCCCCGACCCCGCCGCCGCGGCGCGGCCGGTCGGGCGGCCTGGTGGCGGCCGTGCTCGCCGCGGCCCTCGTCGCGGGCGGTGTCGGCGGCGGCATCGGCTTCTGGGCCGCCAAGGGGAGCGACGACAGCTCCACGACGGTCTCCTCCTCCGGTGACCCGAAGATCGAGAGCCGTACGCCGGGTTCGGTCGCGGACATCGCGAGCAAGGCGCTGCCGAGCGTCGTGACCATCGAGGCGCAGAGCAGCAACGGTGAGGGCGGTACGGGCACGGGCTTCGTCTACGACACCCAGGGCCACATCCTCACCAACAACCACGTGGTCGCCTCGGCCGCCGACAGCGGCAAGCTCTCGGTGACGTTCTCCGACGGCAAGAACTACGACGCGGAGGTGCTGGGCCGCGCCCAGGGCTACGACGTCGCCGTCATCAAGCTGAAGAACCCTTCCGGCGCCAAGCTCACCCCGCTTCCGCTCGGTGACTCCGACAAGGCGGCGGTGGGTGACGCGACGGTCGCCATCGGCGCGCCCTTCGGGCTGTCCGGCACGGTCACGACCGGCATCGTCAGCGCCAAGAAGCGCCCGGTCGCCTCCAGCGACGGCGGCAGCGGCGGCCAGGCCTCGTACATGAGCGCCCTCCAGACGGACGCGTCGATCAACCCGGGCAACTCCGGCGGCCCGCTGCTCAACGCCCAGGGCGCGGTCATCGGCATCAACTCCGCCATCCAGTCGGCGGGCAACGGCGGCGGTGGATTCGGCGGCGGCCAGGGCCAGTCCGGCAGCATCGGCCTGGGCTTCGCCATCCCGATCAACCAGGCGAAGAACGTCGCCCAGCAGCTGATGAAGGACCACACGCCGATCTACCCGGTCATCTCGGCGACGGTCAACATGAAGGACAACGTCAACGGCGCCCGGATCGCCTCGGGCGGCGACGGAAGCAGCCAGTCCGTCACCCCGGGCGGCCCGGCCGACAAGGCCGGCCTCAAGCCGGGCGACGTCATCACCAAGCTCGACGACACCACGATCGACAGCGGCCCCACCCTCATCAGCGAGATCTGGACCCACAAGCCGGGTGACAAGGTCACCGTCACCTACGTCCGCGATGGCAAGACGGCGACGACGGAGATCACGCTGGGCGAGCGCCGCGGCGACAAGGTGGGCTGACGCCCGTCGGGCCCGCCTCTGACATCCCACTTTCCAGATAAAAGTCGCATAATGGCCGCATAGCACCCATCCAGAGCTCTCCCCTGCCCGGGGAGGGCTCGCCCGACCTCCACCAGGAGGTGTGCTCATGGCCGGTGGCGACTTCTACACACACGACAGGCCGGACAACCCGCGACTGCCGGAGGACCGGCCGCGCGGAGGCGGACCGGGAAGCACCGCGCTGGCGCACCATCCCATGCGGATCGGTGTCGTCATCGTCATCGCCGTCCTCGTGGTGCTGGCCTTCGGGATCATGCTCTTCCCCTAGACCACCGGCCGGCCCCATGACCATCCAGTGGCGGCCGGGCCTCCACCCCCAATCCACGTACCCGGTAGGCTGTCCACGCGTCGCTCCCAGTGGGCGACGCGTGGAGACTTGCCCGAGCGGCCTAAGGGAACGGTCTTGAAAACCGTCGTGGCAGCGATGTCACCGTGGGTTCAAATCCCACAGTCTCCGCCAGTCCTGTGTTAGCGCAGGTCAGAAGGGGTGTCCCGGTTCGGGGCGCCCCTTTCGCGTTGGGGCCGTCTCACCTTAGTCCGCCTCTGTCACGCCGTTGATCAGCGCGTGTGGACCAGGCGTGGACCAGGGCCAGCGTCCACGCAGGGCTCTGTGGGCTGCCGGTTTGCGGTGTGACGGCCTGTTGGCTGCGTCATGGTTGTCAGTCCTCCTCCCTACGATGAGCACTCTTCAACGACAGCGGAGGGGGCTTGCTGTGGCCAAGGTGCTGCCTACGAAGAAGACCGAGCGCGCTGGGGTGAACGAGTTCCGGGCTCTCATGGAGTCCGCCGGCCACATCGTCCAGGAGATCGACGGTGGGAATGACTACGGGGAAGACTGCTACCTGAGCTTTACAGAGCATGGGGAGCGGACAGGTGACATCGTCGCCGTGCAGGTGAAGAGTGGCGGGAAGTATCGCCGGGCGGTTGGCTACGGGATCCCGTGTCGAGACCACGTGGGCGATTGGACGCGAAGCCGCATCCCTGTTATTGGGATCGTGTATGACCCAGAACTCAAGAAGCTTTTTTGGGTCAACATGACTCAGTACTTGCTTGAGCAGCTGAAGCAAGGGAAGCGACCGAAGAGCGTGCCGGTAAGTGAATCTGCGATTCTCGACGCCGATACGCTGGTCTCTATTGTGGCGAATGTCCGTCATTTTATCGCGAGAAATGACGGGTTACGACATGTGGAATCCCGGGGTGCTCGACATCCAATTCGGACCTTTCGGCGCTATCTGAACCGAGAATCGAATGAGATAGATCGGACGCCGGTTGGTCGAATCCCTTACGAGATGGCTACATCCGAAGTTGACTTCCATGAGCGTCATCCAGGATTCAATCCAGCCTTTCTCAAGTGGTCCGCTTGGCTCCTCACGACGGTCGTTCTCGCTGTACAAGGCCCCGCTCTTTACGTGGCAGCCGACAGTCAGCACCGTGACTGGTGGATCTGGAACGGGTGGACTTGGCTGGTGTGCTATTACGGGACAGTGCTATACCTGCTCCGAGTGAGTAAGCAGGATCCGCAAAAGCGGCGGGGGCGATTGCTGAGCTTCGTAAGTTGTTGCCTAATCGCATGCGGCATGTTTGTGACAGTGGGGCATCAGGGCTCCGGCTTTGTTGTCAATCGAGAGTTCGAACGATGGTTCATAGATCTGATGCCCGTGTTCGCGAAAATTGCCATAATGCACGTAAGTCACTACTACGTGGACCGTGAGCGCGAGCGGCGGAGACGATTGAAGGCCGCCTATCCTGATGGCATTCCGTCTAGGTGAAGATATCTCGTCTTCGATACGAAAAGGGATGCCGTCTTTTGGTGACATCCCTTTTCGTATCGGAAACTTGTCAGGTGAGGTCGGTGGCCGTAAGCGCTAGCTCGATCTTTTCGTTTGCTTCCTGCTGAAGGCCGTGGATGACCTTGGCGTAGAAGCGAAAGAGGACGGCGATGCTGTGGCCCGCGCGGCGGGCGACCTCGGCGGGAGCGACGCCGGACATTAGCCACAGGGAAACGCCCGCGCGCCGGAGGGAATATGGCTTCTCGGCGAGTGGCGTAGCCGCCTCGGCTTCCGTCAGTACGGTGAGCCGAGCGGCCTTCCAGATGTCGCCGTACTCCTTGGAAAGCAGGTGTCCGCCCTGAGTGGCGCGGAACAGTCGGCCGTCTGCGGCGACACCGAATGTGGCGATGTGCTCGCGGAGCATGCGGACTAGGACGGGTGGAATGGGAACCGAGCGGGTGGCGTTGCGGGCCCTGCGCTTCAGGCCCCGGGAGTCGAAGGACTCGCCCGTGTCGGTCCAGGCCGAGCCAACCCGGGGCGTACTGCGGGCGAGGACAAGTTCCCCCCAACCGGTCTCAGGCAGAACGCAGTCGGGCAGTGCGAGGGCGGTTGCCTCGGCCGGGCGAGCGGCGGCGTAGTACAGGCAGCCGAAGAACGCCTTCAGATGGGCGCCCCGCTCGCTCTGCTCAGCGACACCCATGACAGGCCGCTTCGCCAGATCCGCGCCGGGTACCTACCGGAAATCGATCTCGTCATCGACTTCCGGGGCCTTCCAGTCCACCTTGTCCAGAGGAACCTTCGCCAGCAGCTCGCATTCGACCGCGTACCGCAGGGCGTTGCTGAACACCGGCACTTTCCGGTTCACGGTGTTCGCGGCAGCGGCTTTACCGTCGAGCTTGAGCGACAACGCGTGCAGGGCGGAGCGTACGACCGAAGGGGCTTCCAAGTCCGTCACCTTGAGGGACTTTCGGGCTACCCAGTCGAGGGCGGCCCGGATGTCGTCGGGAATTGGTTCCACTTCGGTGCGCGGTTGCCATTTCTCCTCGGCGTCAAGGGCGGCCCGCTCACGCGTGCCGCCGCGCGCTGGCGGCCCGTGGCCGCCGCCGCTCCTGTCTACCGCCCCGCTCACGGCGGCCCCCCGCCACTCAGCGCGCAAAGCCCAACCGAGCGCGACGACCAGGCCCAGGAAGTACCTCGGACCGCCCGGCGGCGACACGCACCAGGCCGATACTGCCGAAGGCCACCGCGTAGTCGCCGCCTTAGGGGCGTGGGCCAGGCAGGCATGCGGCGCAGCGGCCGACGGGGGCGTCGGCCGTGACGGAATGGATAGCGTGGCTGATGCCGGTGGGTGGTTGCTGGAGCCACACGTGGCGGGCGGCCGTAGTAGTGCGGGTGCGTCGTGGCTGACTTTCTGTGGTCACCGTTGACTGGGGATTTCGAGAAGCAAAGCCTAGGGCGGCTCAACGGCGACAGACCAGCAGACCGCCGAGACACGTGATCTCGAACTGCCCGTGTTTCTCAATGTGTTGGGCGACGATCTCCTCGGCGTGTCGGATCGTTTCATCGAAGGGCACTTCGTGCTGATCGGCCCAGGCCCGGTAAGACGCCATGTGCGCGATGACCGGAGCGGGGTCGGTCACGGTGATGGTGCCGGGCAACTCGATCACGTCCACGGCGTCGAAGACGCGGCCGAGCAGTGACGGAGCCTCTTCGAGCGAGAACCGGGCGCTGAGCGAGATCCGTGACGGCCCTCGGTCCAGGCCGAGGATGTCGCCGGATGCGCGCTGCCATAGGTCGTCCAGCTCCGACTTGTCGCGGTCGCTGTTGGTTGACGCGATGACGGTTCCGCCATCGGCGAGTACCCGGCCGAGTTCGCCGACCGCTCCGGGGATGTCCTCGACGTGGTAGAGCATGTGCATGGCCAATGCCGCGTTCACGCCGCCGTCGTGCAGCGGCAGGCGGGAGGCGTCGGCCACGGCCACCGGGCCGGGCACTTCGGCGAGGATGCCGGCCGAGATGTCGAGTCCGAGCAGCCGAAGGTCGGGCCGGTCGTTTCGCAGGCGGCGGATGAACTTGCCGTTCCCGCAGCCGATGTCGACTACCGTCCCGCGAATTTCCCGTAGTTGCTCCGCAATGAGGCCGGGCAGGTCATAGCGCGGTGACTGCCACTGGTACAGCGACTGCCGGGCCGAGAGGTCCCGCCCGCTCTTGTAGGCGCTTTCGGACAAGAGCGAACGATCGGTGACGTCGGCGTTGTGCCGTATGGGGGTGTCGGTCACGTCAGTGGCTCCGGGGCTTCGTGGGGCGGGGACGCTGTGGACGTGGTCGTGCTGTGGATGCGTTCGCGCAGCTCGGCGACGCGTGGCGAACCACGGTACTGCTGGGCCCCGAGTTCGCCGGAGAGAGCGCTCAGACGGCGAAGGATGCTCGCCGAGAGCAGCCCGCCGGGGCTGTCGAGGACGAACGTCAGCATGCCCTCGGTGGCGTCCATATGCCCGGCGAGCATGTGCCCGCGTGCGAGGTCCAGGTGGGCGGCGAGCAGGTCTCCGGTCGAGCGGTCGTCGGCCGCTGCGTCGCGGTAGAGATCGATTGCAGCGGCGGCACTGTTGATCGCCTGCTGCACATTGCTGCGGTCGCCGATCGACAGGTGTGTGGTTCCGGCGTAGGTCAGCTGCTTGGGGTGCGGGAAGCTGAAGATTCCGGGTGCCGCGTCGTCCGACAAGGCGTCTCGCGCGTGCTCGGCGCGGCGCAGGGCGGCGGAGGCCCCTTGGCGATCCCCGGCGGCGGCGAGGGCTCTGGCTTCCAGACTCGCGAGCCGGACAACATCAGCTCCGGCCGCCGGGTAGGACTGGCCGGCGCGGGCGAGATCAGCGGCCTCTCGTGGGTCGCCGTCCCAGAAGGTGATCAGCGACTGCATGCCGCGCACCCAGGCGCGGAGCCCGTGGTGGTCCGCCTCTTCGGCGCAGGCCCATGCCGTGCGGGAGTGGGTCATGGCGGACGCGTAGTCGCCCAGGTCGAGACATACATGTGCTGATAGGCCGCACAGGCGTCCCGCCGCCGCGTAGAGGTCCAGCGTCTGTCGTGGTCGTTGCCGACCCCTCAGCAGGTCGAATGTCTCGTCCCGCAGGCTGCTGATCGTGTCGTGGAGCTCTGAGACAGGGCGGCTGACGTACTGGCGGGCCAGCGTGAAGACCTCGGCATCCAACTGTTCGACGGCGTAGGGGTCTGTGTTGCGTGAGGCTAGGAACCTCGAAAACCTGGCCGACGAGGTGGCGTCCGCAGCCAGGACTCGACGCGACGGTGCGGCAGGGACGGTGGCCTGCTGCTTTGGCAGGCCAATGCTTCGGCTTGCCGTCTTGCGTCGCCTGGATACGCCGGCCGCACGGTCGAGCGCCACTTGGTCGATGCCGAAGACGGTGGCGAGGAAGCCGAGCGTCCGGGACGTCGGCACGCGGGATTCGCGTTCGTACCGGCCGATCTCCTTGCCAGTCATGGCCGAGCGACCTTCGATCTTGTTGTACTCGTCGGCGACGCGCTGTTGAGACCAACCGAGGTCATCGCGTAACCGCGCGAGCAATGCCCCGATGCCCGTCTCGGCCATCCGTTGCCCTCCCCGGCAGTCGGTTGCTGGCCCCCATACTGGCCCCCCGACTGGCCCCCGCCCAGGCTCCCGCCTCGAACGGGTGATGGGAGTTGGCTGGAGCCATGCCGCCAGGAAGAACGGTCAGAGACCGCAGAACGCGCTACTTCGCCTTCATGCGCGCCGATCGGATTCGGGAAGGCGACGCCGTGCTGGACGAGGGAGTGTTCCGCACCGTGAGCAAGCCGCCGGTGGGAGAACGGTCACCGGGCGGCGGCCAGGTGATCAGCATCGAGTTGCAGAGCCGTGAGGCCCCCTGTGCACGCGGCCGCCCGCCCGTTTCGTGGTTCGCCGATCGGTCGTTCTGCTGGTCGTGAGGAAGGAGGCTTGACGGTGAGTGGCACGTTCGCGAGTCCGCCTGGCCACGCCTTGGACGTGACGCCCGGCCTCCTGTGCTCGGTGGTGGTGTCCACGTGGGTCGAAGGCACTGCTGCCGGGCCCGTGGCATTCCTGCTGATCGGGCACCCGCCTGCCCGTCGCCAGGGTGAGACGGCGGAGGGCATCGAACGGCAGATGCTCGGTCTGTCGGCCGCGCTCGACCTCACCGGGCTGTCCGAACCCATGCGCCATGTGGGGAGCCGCGTGATGCTGCTGGGCACCTCCGGGGCTCTGCTCTCCATCACGGGCGTCCCGTATTCGCTGCGTTTGCCACCGGTCGGCGCTGAATGGTCGCGCATGGTCAGTGAAGGTGCCCCGGTGTGCATCCTGCTGGGGCTCGATCCCATCCCGCCTTACAGCGATGAGAAGGCGACGCAGGAACATCTCCGCCTCTGGCTGTCGCACGATCGCATCCGCATGGGGGCGACCGCTGCCGTGGACCGGCGAGAGCCGGCGGGGTTGGCGCCATGACGCACACGCCACCACCTGGACACCCGATCACGGCTTCCGTGCTCATTACGGACCCGCAAGACCGAGTGCTCATCGTTCATCCCGCGAAGCCGGATGCGCCTTGGGCGTTGCCCGGTGGGGCTGTCGAGCTCGGAGAGTCGCCCCTTGACGCGGCCCGCCGGGAAGTCCGTGAAGAGCTCGGCCTGGTCCTCGATGTGCAGACGCACGACCTGTTCGCCGTCGAGTGGCTGCAAGCGACCAGGCCCGGGCGACGTGACCGGCTCGCGTTCGTTTTCGCCGGTCCCCAGCTGAGCCCCGCTGACCACGACCGCATCACCCTCCAATACGACGAGATCGACGCGTGGCGGTGGGAGCCGCCGACCAGCGCGTTGCAACTGCTTCACCCGCGAATCGCCGCACGCATCGTGGGGCCGCTCCAGCACCCACGTCCGACTACCTACTTTGAGACCAGGCCCCAGGAGAGGACACCATGACCGACTTCCCCGACCGTCCCCTGCGTATCGGCACCCGCAGTTCCCCCATGGCGCTCGCCCAGGTCGAGCAGGTCTCCGCCCTTCTCCGCAAGCACGAGCCCGACCTGAACATCGAGGTCGTACCCGTCACCACCGAGGCGGACAAGTGGCAGGGCGACCTGGCCCAGCTCGGGGGAAAGGGGCTGTACGTCAAGGAAATCGACCAGATGCTGCAACGCGGCACCGTCGACATGGCGGTGCACTGCGTGAAGGACGTGCCGGGGGACCGGCCGCTGCCGCAGGGGCTGATCTTCGCGGCGTACCTGCCCCGCGATGACGTGCGCGACGTCCTCCTCTTCCCGGAGGGGTCTGAGCGACAGACTCTGGGCGATCTTGGGCCTGGCGCCGTCGTTGGAACATCGGCCGTTCGCCGCAAGGCGCAGATCAACCGCGTACGCCCTGACCTCAGCGTCGTGCGGGTCCGTGGGGCCGTGGGATCCCGTGTCGAGAAGCTCGACGGGACCCGCAAGATCGACACCAAGCTCGACGCCATGGTGCTCGCCACGTCCGGACTGGAACGGCTGGGCATCGCCCACCGAGGCCGTCAGGTGTTCACCGTGGACGAGATGCTGCCTGCCGTCGGCGCCGGCACGCTCGGCCTTGAGTGCCGTCAGGACGACGGGGCCGTTGCCGGTCTGCTGTCCCAGCTCAACGACGAGCGGACCATGACCGAGATCACCGCCGAGCGCGTGATGCTGCACGGTCTGCGCGGCCACTGCAACAGCCCAATCGCCGGTCACTGCATCTCGGAACCCGATGGGCAGCTCTCACTGCGGGGTATGGTCTTTTCGCGGGACGGCTCCAAGTTCGTCCACGCCCACTACTGGGGCGAGAGCAGCAACGACCCCGCGACCCTCGGGACGCGCGTGTGCGCCGAGCTGCTGCGCCAGGGGGCGCGGGACATCATCGAGGGCATCCCGCACTGACGCTTCCAGAGCCGGTGGACCAGGTGTGGACCACCGGACCAGCCGGGGCCCGTCTGCGACGGTGTTTGCGCAGGTCATGGCGTGGATGGGCCCCTAACCCACAGCCCTCTTGAAAACCGTCGTGGCAGCGATGTCACCGTGGGTTCAAATCCCACAGTCTCCGCCAGCGCTGCGTTGACGCAGGACGGAAGGGGCACCCGAATGAATTCGGGTGCCCCTTTTGGTTTTTGGCGGTAGTGCGCCGCCGTGCCGGGTCGGCGTCGCCGATCCTGCCGTCCTTCAGGCCTCCGCCGGCCCTGACGCTTTCCTTTGGCGTGGCGGCCGGCTTGATCATCGGACGTAGCATGACGGGAGATTTATCCGTTTCTTATGACAAGCAGGTGCGTACATGAAGTTGGTTCGTGCGTCGGTCCTCGTCGCGGCCGTGGCGATCGCCCCGGCCGTGTTGCTCTCCTCGCCGGCGGTGGCCGCCGGTGGTGGGCAGCCCGCCGCTGTTTCGGTGGCGGAGAAGGCCGGTGACGCGAAGCCCGGCGGGGGTTCGAAGGCGGCCGCCTCGGACATGGACAACCGGGTCGCCATCACCAGGATCATCGGTGACAAGAACACGGGCCCGGGGGTCCGAGAGGCCGGGCTGAAGGCGCTCGACGGTACGCCCGAGGACCGGGTGCGGTTCCTGGAGGCCGGGCAGTATCAGGAGCGGCTGACCGACGACGAGGTGAAGGTCTCCCGGATCATCAACTCCGGTGGCCCCACGGTGAAGGAATACGGCAAGGCCGCCCTGAAGAAGGGCACCCCCGAGGCCATCAAGCGCTTCCTCGAGGAGGAGCTGCCCTTCGCCCGTAAGACGGACCTCCGGATCAAGGTCACGCAGGTCGGTGGCGCCGGTGGCCCCGCCGTGCACAAGGCTGCCTACGACGCGTTGAGGGCCGACACGGACGAGGCTCTCAACCACTTCCTCGAGGTGGGCCAGTACGAGGCCGCCAAGAAGGACAAGGCGGCCGGGGAAGCGGGCAAGGGCAAGGACGGCGGCAAGGACGACAAGGGCGCCAAGCCCTCCGCCTCCGCCGGCCAGACGAAGCCGGCCGGCGGGGCCGAGCAGCCCAAGCAGGGCGATGCCGCCGGTGCCACGGCGAAGCCGTCCGCCTCGGCGTCCGCGGCGACCCAGGGCTCCGGGACGTCCGCCAAGGGCGGTGGCACCGAGCTCGCCTCCACCGGCGCCGGTTCCGCCACCCCGTGGATCGTCGGCGGCACCGTCGTCGTCCTCGGCGCGGGCGCGGGTCTGGTCGTCGCCTCGCGGCGACGCGGTGCCACCCAGCGCTGACGCTCGCGCGGAAACGAGCGTTTGCGTGATCGCCGGGTAATGCCCGCGTAATGGCTGTGCAAAAACTCACGGCTCATGGCTGGAACGCCGCGGTCCTCACGCGCATCCCACAGGGCACATCCATCGCCATGTGCCCTGTGCTGCTCGTCGGGCAGCCGACCCTTGCGGAGCGACGCCATGACGCATTCACCTTCCGGTCTCCACGCTCCCCCGAGCCCCGTACCGCCACCGCCGCGGCGGCGTTCCTCGCGCGGCAAGCGGTGGGCCGTCGTGGTGGCCTGTGTGGTCGTCCTCGGGCTGATCGCGTGGCCCGTGATGGTCCACTACGAGATACCCCCCTTCACGGACAAGGGCGCCCCCGTCAGCTACGGCAAGATCGAGCAGCCGGAGCAGGGCAGCGCGAAGGGGAAGGGGAACGGGAAGGGCGGGGGCGCCTCCGCGGCGCCGGTGGACTCCAAGGTGCTCATGCCGACCGGTCCCGCCGCCGACTTCAAGAACGCGCGGACCCTGGACGACGGCACCCACGTCAGCCTCGTGACCCTCGAGGGCAAGAAGTCCGGCTTCAAGGGCAAGGTATGGGTGTGGGCGCCCAAGGAGTACACGGACGACCCGAAGTACGCGAAGAGCGGCTTCCCCGTGATGATCGCCCTGCCCGGCGGCCCCGGCTACGGCACCAACTACTGGTGGGCGGGCTTCAACTTCCAGGAGAACATGGCCAAGTGGTACAAGGAGGGCAAGGTCAAGCCCTTCCTGCTGGCCATGCCGGTGCTGAACCCCGGCCCGGACGACAAGGGGATCTACTGGGACGGCAGTGACATCCCCGGTCAGCCGAAGATGGGTACGTGGCTGACCGAGGACGTCCCGGACCTGATGCGCGCCAACTTCCGTACGCTCAAGTCGCGCGACGGCTGGGCGTTCATGGGCTCCTCGACCGGTGGATTCGCCGGCCTGAAGGCCGTGCTGAAGCACCCGGACAAGTTCAAGGCCGTCATCGCCAACGGCCCGGACGTCGTGCCCGACTCGCCGCTGTGGAACGGCCACGAGAAGGAGAAGGCCGAGAACAACCCCGAGGTCCTGGCCAAGCGCCTGATCGACACCAAGGGGCCGGACGTCTACCTCTCCTTCCAGGTCGGCACGCGGGAGAGCAACAAGCACACGCTGCCCGACGTCCGGAAGTTCATCGAGACCTACGGCAAGGGCCCCGTCCACACCAACCTCAAGGTGATCGAGGGCGGTCGGCACGACGGGGCCACGTACGCCCCGAACCTCGGCGACGGCCCGCTCCAGTGGATCAGCGAGCAGATCGAGGGGCCGACGCCTTCCAGCTGACGCCGGTCAGCGGGCGCTCGGGCCGAAGATGATCGTGTCGACGACCGCCTCCGCCATCGCCCGCTCACCGCCCGCGTTCGGGTGGAAGGCCACGGCGGGGCGGCTCGGGCGGGGGTAGAGGCCCTCGACGAAACGCTCCTCGAACGGTTGGCACGCGTCGTGGTCGGCCGTCGTGGCGTTGGTGTTGACGTAGAGGTCGCCCCGGTCGGTGGCCTGCTTGCGGAGCATGGCGTTGAGCCGGCGCAGCGTGCCGCGCAGGTAGGGGATGTCGCCGTCGGCGATGCGCACCGACTTCCGGCAGCCCTCGATGTCGTCGCCGAGCAGCGCCGGGTAGCCGACGACGGCCACGCGCGCGTGCGGCGCGCGTTCGTGGACGGCCTTGAGGACGGCGGCGACCTTCGGGGCCGTCTCGTTGACGCGCTTGTCGAGCTCGTCGACGCCGTTCCGCGTGAAGTAGCGCTGGCAGGGGTTGTCGCGCGGGATGCTCTCCACGGGCCCCAGCGGGTGGATGCAGCGGCCGATGATCTCGCCGAATCCGATGTCGTTGCCGCCGATGCCGAGGGTGACCAGGGAGGTGTCCCGGCTGATGGAGTCCAGCTGCGGGTCGTTGCCGGTGGCGCCCTGCCGGTTCCACATGTGATCGGTCGTGGCGCCGCCGCAACTGGCGTCCGTGAAGCTCGTACGGTCCGCGATGCCCAGCTCCTCGCGGACGATCGAGGGGTAGTTGGCGTCGGAGCGGCCGCACCGGGCGTTCACCTGGCGGGGGATGGACGGGCCGGACGTGAACGAGTCGCCGAGGGCGACGTAGCGCGGGACGCGCGGGCGCGGTTCCGCCGCCGTGGCGGGAGTCGCGGCGGTGCCTGCCGCGACCGCCGCCGCGGCGCCCAGCGCTGTCAGGGCGAGACGAAGTCTGCTGCGGGCCATGGGAGCCTCCTACGGGCGTACGGGTCTGGGCGTACGGGCCCGTGTACGACGGGTGCGTACGGCTGGTGTGTACGGCTTGGGGGGCGGCGCCAGCCTCGGGGGTGGCGCACGGGGACGTCAATGGACCGGCCGGTACGGCGGACACCTCTGACCGGATACCGGAGATCGCGCGTCCGGACCGGCGGGCTTGACTGGCGGGCTTGACTGGCGTTCCGGTTCTGTCACCACGCCTTCGGTGACCACGCCTTCGATCACGACGCCTTCGCGACGCCTTTTCGCCGGACCGGCGTGAGCAGCGTGAGGTGGGTGCCGTGCCGCAGAGGCCGTCCGTGGCCCGCGGTGGGGCGCTGGCCGGGGGCGGCTCCGGCGGGGCGCCAGTGGTCGCCGCACCGCTTCGCCGCGTACATGGCCTCGTCGGCGGCGCGCAGCAGTTCCGAGAGCCCGGCGCCGGGGCGGTGGGCGGGGCGGCACAGCCCGATGGAGGCGCGCGGCGACAGCGTCACCCGGCCCGTGTCGAGCGGGGCCGAGAGCCGGGCGGCGAGACAGGCCATCTCCGCGTCCGCGTCGGCCTCCGGCGCGAGGCGCACCAGCGCGGTGAACTCGTCGCCGCCCAGCCGCGCGGCGAAGCCGCCGCGCTCCCGGCACCAGAGGGCGAGCCGCCGTCCGACGGCCGCGATGACCTGGTCCCCGGCCTCGTGCCCGTGGGTGTCGTTGATCTTCTTGAAGCCGTTGAGGTCGAGCAGCAGCACGGCCGTGTGCGGATGCCGGAAGGCCCGCGTGGCGCGGGTGGTGAACTCCTCGCGACGCATGAGGCCGGTGAGGCGGTCGGTACGCGCGGTGCGGAGCCGGCGGGAGAGGAGGAGCGCGTGGGCGGCCCACCCGGCGGTCGGGACGGCGACGGGCAGGGCCTGGAGTATGAGGTTCATCGTGCACCTTCCTGTGCGGCGAGCTGAGTTGTGGGGTGTGCTCGGCGCGTGCGACTCCCGCCCTGGCTGCGGCTGTTGAGGGAAAACGTGAGCCCTGTGTCTCGTGTGCTTTATGAGGCCTGTGTGTGGCACGCGTCCCACGAGTACGTTGATCCGCAAGGGAATTCACGAGGGCGTCGCCCGAGCCGTCATGCAGGACGTCCCCGTTTCCGGCGGAGACCCGATGGGCTTCACCCCGTGAAGATGCCTGTCACTGTGTCGACTTATGGGCAATTCGGGGGAGATTCACGGTGGCTTGACGAAACGGTTCGCCACATGGGGCGCATGGGACTTGAGGGGGTCGAGAGGGGGCGGATGCGACGCTTTTCGCAATGATGTGGGTTTAAGTCGGACTCGTCATGCTTGCGAGGGAATGCGGACAGACGGGGGGTTCGGTGGAGATTCGGTGGGCAATTCTGGCGGTGCGACGTCGAACAAGCGCCGAGGCGGTCGGCCAACCTCCCGGCAAGATCGAGTAGTTCCGTTCCTTCAGGAGGAATCGAAATGGCAAGCACCCGCACCGCCGCCCGCATCTTCGCCGCCCTCACGGCCCTGCCGATGGCGGCCTTCCTCTTCGCCGGCGTGGCCACGGCCGACGACGGCGGCCAGCTCGCCAACCGGGGCTCGAACGTCGCCGCCGCAGGCATCGTGGGCAGCGGCGTCGGGGGGAGCAATCACGGCAACAGCACCACGACTCTCGCGCAGGCCACCGGAAACGGGGCCACGAATCAGACCAACACCGCGAGCATCCTCAGTCCCGGACAGCACGGTCACAACTTCATCCAGCAGGAGAACGTGAGGATCACGTTCACGGAGCTGTGGCGCCACTGAGCGCGCGCCTGCCACCCGGGTGACACGGGTGATGTGGTGAGGAAGTGGACTGGGTCGGTACGACACCGCGCGGCGGCACTCCGGTGCCGCCGCGCGGCGTTTCCGTACGCCTTGACAGTGGCGTAGAGCTGACGGACAGTCAGAAACTATGACCGTGGCCGACCTGTCCGCGCGGCTCACGGCGTACGAGGGGCGTCCCGCCGTCCTGGGAGGGCGGGGCAGGGACCCCGTCGACGCCGCGATGATCAGACACTGGTGCGAGGCCATGGGGATCCCGGGCCCGGGCCCCTCCGGCCCGGGTGTCGGCCCTGGCTCCGGCATCGGCCCTGGCCCTGGCCCCGGCCCCGGCCCCGTCCCCGGACCGGGTCCCGGGGAGGCGCCGCCCGCCATGCTCCAGGTCTGGATCATGAGCGGGCTCTCCGGTGCCGTCGGCCGTACCGCGGCGTACGAGGAGTTCGTCGCCCTCCTCGACCGCGCCGGCTGCACCGCCGTCGTCGCGACCGACTGCGAGCAGGAGTATCTACGGCCACTGCGGACCGGCGACGAGATCACCTTCGACGCGGTGATCGAGTCGGTCTCACCCCGCAAGACCACAGCGCTCGGCACGGGCCACTTCATCACCACGCGCACCGAGATCCGCGCCAACGGCGAGCTCGCCGGAATCCACCGCTTCCGGGTGCTGCGCTACGCGCCGGCCCGCACCAGGAGCGCTTCCCCCGCCGAACGCCCCCGCCCCGTGATCAATCGCGACAACGCCGGCTTCTGGGAGGGCGTCGCCCGGCACCGGTTGCTCATCCAGCGCTGCACAGCCTGCGGAAGGCAGCGTTTTCCCTGGCTGCCGGGGTGTGGCGAGTGCGGATCCCCACTGTGGGAAGCCGTCGAGGCCTCGGGGGAGGGCGTCGTCTTCTCGTACGTCGTCATGCACCACCCACCCGCGCCGGGCTTCGAGCCCCCGTACGCCGTCGGTCTGATCGAACTCGCCGAAGGCGTACGGATGATCAGCAACCTCGTGGGCGTCGAGCCGGGGCGGATCCGGATCGGGATGCCGGTGGCGCTGGAGTTCGTCCGGTCCGGCGAGCAGGAGCTGCCCGTCTTCCGGGCGTACGAGGAGGGCCTGTGAAGCCCGGCGACGAACTCCCCGTCCTCAGCGTCCCCGTCACCCGCACCCTGATCATCGCCGGGGCCCTCGCGACCAGGGACTTCACGGACGTGCACCACGACCCCGAGGCGGCCCGGGCCAAGGGCGCGCCGGACGTCTTCATGAACATCCTCACCACCCAGGGCCTCGTCAGCCGCTTCCTCACCGAGCGGCTCGGCCCCGGCGCCCGGCTCCGGAAGCTGTCCATCCGGCTCGGGGTGCCCAACTACCCCGGGGACACCCTCCATCTGTCCGGATCGATCACTTCCGTGAGTGACGACGAACGCGCTGTCGAAATCGCCATCACAGGCACCAACAGCCTCGGCCGTCACGTCGCCGGCATGGCATCCCTGACCATGGAGGCCGGCCGATGACGGGCGCCGCCGCGATCGCCGGCATCGGGGCCACCGCCTTCACCAAGGACTCCGGCCGCAGCGAACTCGCCCTGGCCGCCGAGGCCGTGCGCGCCGCCCTCGCGGACGCGGGCCTCGCGCCCGGCGACGTCGACGGCCTGGTGACCTTCACCATGGACACCAGCCCCGAGATCGCGGTCGCCCGCGCCACCGGCATCGGTGAGCTGGCCTTCTTCTCCCGGGTCCACTACGGCGGCGGCGCGGCCTGCGCCACCGTCCAGCAGGCGGCGCTCGCGGTGACGGCTGGGGTCGCCGACGTCGTCGTCTGCTACCGGGCCTTCAACGAGCGCTCCGGGCGGCGCTTCGGCGCCGGGGTGCGGGGGCGGGAGCCCTCCGCCGAGGGCGTGGCGCTGGGCTGGGGCCTGCCCTTCGGGCTGCTCACCCCCGCCTCCTGGGCGGCGATGCACGCCCGTCGTTATCTCCATATGTACGGCCTGACGACAGAGGTTTTCGGCCATGTCGCCGTCACCGACCGGCGTTACGCGGCCCGCAACCCCGCCGCGTACTTCCACGGCCGTCCCCTCACGCTCGCCGAGCACGCCGCCTCGCGCTGGATCGCCGAGCCGCTGCGGCTGCTGGACTGCTGCCAGGAGACCGACGGCGGCCAGGCGCTCGTCGTGACCTCCCTGGCGAGGGCCCGTACGCTCCGCCGCCCGCCCGTCGTCATCGCCGCCGCCGCGCAGGGCGCGGCGCGCGGCCAGGAGCAGATGACAGGCTTCTACGAGGGCGATCTGGGCGGGCTGCCGGAGACGGGCGTGGTGGCGCGCCGGCTGTGGCGGGACAGCGGGCTGCGCCCGGCGGACGTCGACGTGGCCGTCCTCTACGACCACTTCACGCCCTACGTCCTCATGCAGCTGGAGGAGTTCGGCTTCTGCGGGCCCGGCGAAGGGGGCGATCTCGTCGCCTCCGGGACGCTGCCGGTCAACACCCACGGCGGGCAGTTGGGGGAGGCGTATCTGCACGGCATGAACGGGATCGCCGAGGGTGTGCGCCAGGTGCGCGGCACGTCGGTGAACCAGGTGCCGGGTGCCGGACGGGTGCTCGTCACCGCCGGAAGCGGTGTTCCCACGTCGGGGCTCATTCTTGCGGCAGACGGATGAACCGAGGGCGTGTCACCGCCGGGGCGTCGCGTCCGGGCCCCTTGACTCGCGGTTATGCCACGACCGAGAAAGATCATCGGATATCTCGTCGCCCTGATGGCGGCGCTGGCCCAGGTGGCCGCCCAGGCCGTGCCGGTCACGGCCGCCCCGGGCGAACGGCCCTCCGTCTACCGGGGCCGGGGCTTCGACAGCTGCCAGGCGCCCCCGCTGACCACCCTCAACGCTTGGGGGGCGGCCACGTCGTACGGGGCCGTCGGCGTCTACTACGCCGGTCGCGGCCGGGCCTGCCCCCACCAGCGCTACCTCAGCCACCGCTGGCTCACCGGCGCCCGCGACCTGGGCTGGCGGGTGCTGCCCGTGTACGTCGGCTCGCAGTCGCCGTGTGTGCGCGCGGCCTCCAAGCGGGGCAACCCCATCGGCTACTACCCCTGGGACCAGGGCGAGGAGGAGGGCCTGGACGCCGTGCGCAGCGCCGATGACCTGGGCATCGCGGCCGGCAGCCCGCTCTACCTGGACATGGAGGCGTACGACTACGGGGACGAGGAGTGCGGCGGCACCACCCTCGACTTCGTCCGCTCCTGGAGCGGCACGGTCTCCCGCCACGGTTACATCCCCGGCTTCTACAGCAGCGCCGAGTCCGGGGTGCGCCACATGGAGCTGGCCCGGCGGGACGGGCTGGGCGACCTGCCGGAGGTGGTGTGGTTCGCCCGCTGGAAGGTTCCGGCCTCGACGGACAGCGAGCGCGTGCTGTCGGCGGCCTCCTGGCAGCCGCACCGGCGGATCCACCAGTACGCCGGGAATGTCACGGAAACGCACGGTGGCCGGAAACTGACCATCGACCGCAACGCCATCGACGCCCCCGTGGCGATCATCCACTGATCGTCCGCCGAGGACTACTAAGGCATTCCGTCTCTCCCCCTCCAGGAGGTGGGGACAACCCCACGCATACGACCTGAGGGGGAGCGGCCTTCGGCACCTCCGGCCGATCCGCCGGTGGTGTCCCCGCTCCTAGCGTTGAGGGCATGACAGTGACCTCGACGTCTGTGTGCACCAGCGCTTCCACCGCCGCCGTGTACCCGTCGTTCTCTTCGTACGTACGGGCCCGCGGGCAGGTGCTCCAGCGCACCGCCCGCTCGCTGACCTCGAACCCGTGCGACGCCGAGGATCTGCTTCAGACGGCCCTCACCAAGACCTATCTGGCCTGGGACCGCATCGAGGACCACCGGGCCCTCGACGGCTACGTCCGCCGGGCGCTGGTGAACACCCGCACCTCCCAGTGGCGCAAGCGCAGGGTCGACGAGTTCCCCTGCGAGGAGCTCCCCGAGCGCGAGTCGGCGCCCGTCGCCGACCCCGCCGAGCAGCAGGCCCTGCGCGACGCGATGTGGCGCGCGGTGCACCGGCTGCCCGACCGCCAGCGGGCCATGGTCGTCCTCAGGTATTACGAGGACATGACCGAGGTGCAGACCGCCGAGCTGCTAGGGGTGTCCGTCGGCACGGTCAAGAGCGCGGTGTCGCGTGCGCTCGGGAAGCTGCGGGAGGATCCGGAGCTCGCGCACGCGGCGTAGTCGCCGCGTTCTACGCGCGTCCGCGCACGCTGGCGATCAGCGCGCGGAAGCGGGGTGGGGTTGTGGTGACGACCACGGTCGGGATGTCGCTTTCGCGGATGGCGATCGTGTGGGGGTGGGCGGATATCTCGACGCATTGCTCGCCGCCACCGGAGTGGGAGGACTTCTGCCAGGGGACGGCGGATATCTCGACGCACTGTTCGCCGCCTCCGCCCGAGTAGGAGGACTTCTGCCATGCGATGTCAGATCTCATGATCGCTTCTCTCACAGTTCCTGCGCGATCTTGCCGATGAACGTGCGGGAATCGGCCGGACCGAGTGACGCTTGCTTCGCGGCGTCGAGGAGCATCCGGTACTTCTCGCGGTCCGCGACCGCGTCCAGGTAGCGGCCCCCGAAGGGCGTATCGAGCTGCACGGTGTCCAACTGCGGGACGACACCACCTGCATACAGCACGGTCTGGGTGACTTCAATGAAGTCCTCATGTGCGAAGGGAATGACCCGCAGGCTGGCGTACGGCCGCTCGGACATCTCCATGAGGTGGCCAAGCTGTTCACGTGCCACTTTCCGGCCGCCGACGCGCATCCGCAAGGCGGCTTCATGGACAAAGGCTTCGAACCGTGGTGGGTTCTCGCGCTCAAAGATGGCTCGCCGTTTCAGACGCTGCTCCACGCGCGCTTCCACCTCGCCGTCCGGCAGCTTGGGGAGCACGCCGGCGAACAAGGCACGTGCGTAGTCCTCGGTCTGGAGGACACCGGGAAAGTTCACAGGCTGCAGACAGCGGATGTACGCCGCATGGTGCTCCAGCTCCGCGATGTCCAGGAAACCGGGAGGAAGGATGTCGCGGTACGCGTCCCACCACCCCTGACCGCGATGCTCACGGCTGATCACGCACAAGGCGTCGATGAGGGCGCTGTCATCGCATGAGTAGAAGGCCGCGAGCCGGCGGATCCGTTCCTCGCTCACGCCTCGCCGCCCGGCCTCGATCATGCTGATCTTGGCCTGATCCGTCCCGACCGACTCGGCGGCCTCACGGGCGGTCTTGCGTGCGGCTTCGCGAAGCTTCCGCAGTTCGGCGCCCAGGCGGGCCTGTCGAACCGTTGGTCTGTCCCTCGGTGGCATTCCACCATCCTCATGCGACTCGGAGCCTGCCGTGCAGGTGTCCGACGGGTCCACTCGATCGCGTGAACCTTCGAGGGAACCTTCTCCCGGGGTATGTATGCCCCCGTAGTGTCCGACGCGTCGCGCGCCAGGCCGGGAAGATCCGAAGTGCAGTCGGCGGGCCGCCAGTTGGGGCGAGCTCGACGGCCGGGCCACGGACGGCGACCGCGTGCAGGTCAACGACGACCGCGTTGGGAGACCAAGCCATGACATCGGCAACGCTAGACAGCCAACTCCGCACCGCCACCTACCACCTGTCCGCCCCGGCGGACGCCACCACCCCCAGACTGGCCCGGAAGTTCGTGACCGGCGCGCTCGAAGCGACCCGTCACCCCGACCTCATCGAGAGTGCCCTCATCTGCGTCTCCGACGTCGTGACGAACGTCGTCCAGCACGCCCGCGTGAACGGCCTCTCCGTGGACGTGACCGCCTACGACCGGCACGTCGTCATCGCCGTGTGCGACGCCAACGCCGCCCGGCGGCCCTACCGGCGGCAGGCCGCCGACGCCGACGACGAGCATGGCCGGGGGCTCATGCTCGTGGAAGCCCTCTCCCACGCCTCCGGCGTTTCCCTCGTCTGGGACGCCCTGAACGTGATCGGCAAGAGCGTCTGGTTCGAGCTGCGCGAGGGCGGGGGCCTAGGCGAAGACGAGGGCGGCGACGAACAGCACGACGAGAATGGCGATCGTCTCCCACCGGGCCGCGCGCCCGAGTGTGCTCAGCGATACGGGTTTCCCGGACCGCGAGGTCGCTGACGGGTTCGGGTTGTAGTCATCGGACGTGGAGTCGCTCATTCCGCCATGCTAGCCGCGCCGCAAACCGGTGCCCCCGGACACAAACGCGCCGGGGGCGCCGGGCGGCGGCGTCGCGTCAGCCGAGCGTCGTGACGATCAGCTCGCCGTCCGCGTACTGCTTGCGCAGCACCTTCTTGTCGAACTTCCCCACCGACGTCTTCGGCACCGACTGGAGCAGCGCCCAGCGCTCGGGCAGCTGCCAGCGGGCGACGCGCTCGCCGAGGAAGGCGCGCAGCCCCTCGTAGTCGACGGCCGCGCCGTCCCGCAGGACGACGGCGGCCAGCGGCCGCTCGCCCCACTTCTCGTCGGGGACGGCCACGACGGCCGCCTCCGCGATCTCGGGGTGGGCCATCAGATGGTTCTCCAGCTCGACCGAGGAGATCCACTCGCCGCCCGACTTGATCACGTCCTTGGCCCGGTCGGTGAGGTTGAGGAAGCCGTCCGGGGTGATCGTGCCGACGTCGCCCGTGCGCAGCCAGCCGTCGGGGCTGAACTTGTCCTCCGGGCGGTACGGTTCGCCGTCGGCGCCGCCGTGGTAGGCGCCCGCGATCCACGGGCCGCGCACCTCCAGCTCACCGGCCGACTCGCCGTCCCACGGCAGCTCCTGCCCGCCGGGGCCGATCAGCCGGGCCTCGACCGACGCGGGCATCCGGCCCTGGGTGACGCGGTAGGGCCACGCCTCCTCGGCGTCCAGCCCGGCGGGCGGGAAGGCGACGGAGCCCAGCGGGGACGTCTCCGTCATGCCCCACGCCTGGACGAGCGTCAGGCCGTGCCGCTCCTCGAACGCCTTCATCAGCGCGGGCGGGCAGGCGCTGCCGCCGCTGATCACGGTGCGCAGGGAGGACATGTCGCGGGGGCGGGCGTCGAGTTCGCCCAGCAGGCCCTGCCAGATCGTCGGGACGCCGGCCGACACGGTCGGGCGCTCCTTCTCGATCATCTCGGCGAGCGGCGCGGGCTGGAGGAAGCGGTCGGGCATCAGCAGCGAGGTGCCGGCCATGAACGCGGCGTGCGGCAGGCCCCAGGCGTTGACGTGGAACATCGGCACGACGGGGAGACAGGTCTCGGCCGGGGTCAGCCCGAAGGAGGCCGCGGCGTTGACCTCCATGGCGTGGAGGTAGACGGAACGGTGGCTGTACACCACGCCCTTGGGCTCGCCCGTGGTGCCGGAGGTGTAGCAGAGGGCGGCGGCCTGGCGCTCGTCGATCTCGGGCCAGGGGTAGTGGTCGCCGGGCTGCCCGGCGATCAGCTCCTCGTAGAGGTGGACGCGGGGCTTCACGCCCTCCAGGACGGAGCGGTCGCCGGGGCCGGAGACGATCACGTGCTCGACGCTGTCGAGGTGCGGGAGGAGGGGCGCGAGCAGCGGCAGCAGGGAGCCGTTGACGATCACGACGCGGTCGGCGGCGTGCCGCACGATCCAGACGAGCTGCTCGGGGGGCAGCCGCAGGTTGAGGGTGTGGAGCACGGCGCCCATGGAGGGGATCGCGAGGTACGCCTCGACGTGGTCGCCGTTGTTCCACATCAGCGTCCCGACGGGCTCCCCCTCGGCGACACCGAGCGCGCGCAGCGCGTGCGCGAGCCGGGTGGCGCGCGTCCCGATCTCGGCGAAGGTGCGCCGCTCGGGCTCGCCTTCTCCCGTCCACGTCGTGACGCGGGCGCTGCCGTGGATCCTCGCCCCGTGGGCCAGGATCCGAGTAACGGTCAGCGGTACGTCCTGCATCGTGCTCTGCACCGGGAGCCTCCCCATTCTGCGCGCGCGTCGTTACGCGAGGGTCGTTCCCGGCGATTCTGCTGGCGTATCCGCCGGTAAGTCACTACCCGGAGGAAACGAGTCCGCCACATTGGGCGGAGTGGCGCCGTGGACGGCCCTCTTACTTCTTCCGCGCGACCAGCGCTCCGCCGACCCAGCCGGCCACGACCCACGCCGCCGCGATGGCGCAGACGCCCGGCCAGCCCCAGTGGTCGTGGGCCGGGCCCGCGAGGGCGGAGGCTGTGGCTCCGCCGATGAAGGCGGCGACGACGTAGGTGGTGTTGGCGGCGGCCGGCGTGGATGTCGCGCCCAGGGCGCGGGTCTGGTTGGCGACCTGGCCCGCCATGAGGCCCGCGTGAATGAGGACCGCGCCCGCGCACAGCGCCCACAGGGCGTGGCCGCCGAGCAGGAAGAGCGGCACGGAGACGGCCGTCAGCGCGTAGGCGAACGTGACGACGCGCGGGGCGCCGAAGCGGTCGACGAGCGAGCCGGAGACCGGGCCGGCGACGGTGGAGACGAGCCCGAAGAGGCCGAACAGCCCGGCCGTGCCCAGGGAGAGGCCGTAGGGGCCGTCCGCGTCGGTGAGCAGCAGCGTCAGCGTCGTCCACAGCGCGCTCCACGCGCCGAACAGGCCGCCCTGGCGCAGGCACGCGGCCCGCAGTTCGGCGGAGGAGGCGAAGAGGCCCGGCAGCCCGGCGATCGCCTTGAAGGGGTTGGCCGCCGTGCGCGGCCGGGTCTCGGCGGGGAGCATGACGGCGGTCAGCAGGCCGACGAGCACGGTCAGCCCCGCCGCGCCGAAGAACACCGCGCGCCAGCCGAACGCCTGCCCGGCGAGCCCGCCGAGCACCCGTGCCGCGACGATGCCGGTGAACAGTCCGGCCACGACCGTGGCCACGTGGCTCGCGCGCCGCTCGGCGGGCGCGCGCTCGGCGACGAGCGGGACGAGCAGCTGCGGTACGACCGTGGCGGCGCAGGCCACCAGAACGGCCGCGGCCAGCGCCGGCAGCCCCGGCGCCAGCCCGGCGGCGATCAGCGCCACACCGGCCACGGCCGAGAGGACGCCGACGAGCCGGCGCCGATTGGCCGTGTCGCCGAGCGGGGCGAAGAACAGCAGGCCGACGGCGTAGCCGAGCTGGGCCACGGAGGCGATCCAGCCGGCCCCGGAGGGGGAGGCGCCGAAGTCCCGGGCGATGAGGCCGATGAGCGGGGCGGCGAGGTAGATGTTCGCCGCCGTGACCGCCGTGCAGAGCGCGATGACGGCGAGCAGCGGGCCGCCGCCGGACGGGCGGGTTCTGGCGGCGGTCGGGCGTATGCGGGGCGGGGTGTCGGTGGTGGGTGACTTCGGCGACTGGGTGACGGTCATCGGTGCGGTTGCTCCCCCGGGGGCAGGTAACCAACTGGTTGGTTGAGGTGGCGGACGCACTGTCTCAAGCGCCCCACGGGGCTGTCAACCAAATAGTTGGTTACTCTGTTCCCCATGGCAGGAGTCAGGGATCCCGAGGCCACCAAGGCCCGCATCTTCGAGGCGGCCACCGCCGAGTTCGCCGCGTACGGCATCGCCGGTGCCCGCATCGACCGCATCGCCCGCGAGGCGCGGGCGAACAAGCAGCTGATCTACGCCTACTTCGGCAACAAGGCCGAGCTGTTCTCCCAGGTGCTGGAGCGGCGGCTGATCGAGCTCGCCGCCGCCAATCCCGTCGACACCGAGGACCTCGACGGCTGGATCGACCGTCAGATGGCGTACCACGCCGCCCACCCCGAGCTGGTCCGGCTCGTCTTCTGGGAGGGCCTGGAGTACGGCGCCGGCGGCATCCCGCACGAGAAGGAACGCGCCGACCACTACAGCCGCAAGGCCGCCGCCTTCGTGGAGGCCCAGGCCAGGGGCGAGATCGATGCGACGATCCCCGCCGCCGACCTGTTCTTCATGCTGATCGCGCTCGTCTCGTGGCCGACCGTGCAGCCGCAGATGCGGCGCATCCTCATCGGCGACACGGACGAGGACCGGGAGCGGCTGCGCGCATCCGTCCGCACGGCCGCGCGCCGCCTCATCGGCCGGGACCTCACCGGCGGGGAGGCCCCGCCCGCCGGCTAGTCCGTCCCGGCCTGTCGGCCAGTCCGTCCCGGCCCGTCGCCTAGTTCGTCCCGATCTTCGCCAGCAGGTCCACGATCCGGCCCTGCACCTCCGCGCTCGTCGAGCGCTCGGCGAGGAAGAGGACCGTCTCGCCGGAGGCGAGGCGCGGCAGCTGCGCCGGGTCGATGTCCGCCGAGGTGTAGACGACCAGCGGCGTGCGGTTGAGCGCGCCGTTGCCGCGCAGCCAGTCGACGATGCCGGCGCGGCGGCGCCGCACCTGCATCAGGTCCATCACGACCAGGTTCGGCCGGGTCTGCGCGGCGAGCGTCACCGCCTCCGAGTCCGTCGCCCCGCACACCACGTGCATGCCGCGCCGCTCCAGCGTCGCGGTCAGCGCGTTGGCGATGGGCTCGTGCTCCTCGATCAGCAGCACCCGCGGCGGGTGCATCTCGCTGTCGCGCGGCGCGAGCGCCTTGAGCAGCACGGCCGGGTCGGCCCCGTAGGCGGCCTCGCGCGTCGCGTGCCCCAGCCCCGCCGTCACCAGCACCGGCACCTCGGCCGCGACCGCCGCCTCGCGCAGCGACTGCAGCGCGGTACGGGTGATCGGGCCGGTCAGCGGGTCGACGAACAGCGCCGCCGGGTACGCGCTTATCTGCGCGTCCACCTCCTCGCGCGAGTGCACGATCACCGGGCGGTAGCCGCGCTCGGTCAGCGCCGCCTCCGTGGACTCGTCCGGGGCGGGCCACACCAGCAGCCGACGCGGATTGTCCAGCGGCTCCGGCGGCAGTTCGTCGTCCATCGGCGGCCGCACGGTCTCCACGACCTCGACGACCTCGACCGCGCCGTTGGGACCGTCGAGCGGCTCGGGGCCCTCGGCGCCCTCGTCCGGCGCCCCTATGGCGAACGCGCGCCCTTCCGGCAGCCCGAGCGACTGCGGGCGGGCCGCGCCCTTGGGGGCGGGTGCGGGGGCTTGCGCCTGGGCCTGTGCCTGCGCCTGGGCCTGGGCTTGCGCGGTCTGTGCCTGGGCCTCCCGCTCGCCCTCGGCGGGGTTCGCCAGCTTGCGGCGACGGCCGGAACCGGCGGAGGGCGTCCCGGCGGCCGGGGTGTCCCCCGCGCCCGGGCCCTGCCCCAGCGTCCGCACGCTGATCGGCCGTGCCCCGCCCGGCTCGCGCCCGGCCGCGCCGTGCTCCTCCGCGAGCGCCCGCCGCGCCCGGCGGCGCCCGGTGGGCGCGGGGGCCTCGGCGGCGGCGTCGAAGACGTACGGCCCCGCGGGGGCCTCGCCGCCCTGCGCGGGGCGCGGCGCGGGCGCACCCGCGAGGGCGAACGGGCCGGTGTTGCTCTGCGGACCGCCGGGCGCGGTGCCCTGGCGGGGCTGGTCCGCGCCGCCATTGCCGGCCGGCTCGCCCGCCTGGGCGGTACGGGGGCCGCCGCTCTGTTCGTCGGGGCCGGGGGCGCCGCCGTGCCGGGCGTGGCCGTTGTCGGGCGCGCCGCCGGGTACGACCTCTCGGCCGGGGGCCCCGGGCACGCCGTTGGGCACGCCGTCCTGCGGGGCACCGCCGGGCGCATCCGTCGGCTGACCGGGCCGGGCGTCGTGGCCGTACGGTCCGGGTGTGGCGGGGGCGCCGCCTCGGTTCTCGGGGTAGCCCGGTCCGGCCTGTCGGCCGGGGGACTCGGGACCACCATGACGTGCGGTGCCGGCAGGCGCGTCGCCCTGACCGTCGGGGTAGCCAGGCACGGCCTGCGGGCGGGGGATGACGGGGGCACCGCCGTGCGGGCCGGGGGCGCCGTGCCGCGCGTCGCCCCGATGGGGGCTGTCGGGCGTGCCCTGGCCGTTGAAACCGGGGGCTCCGTGCTGCGGAGCGTCGTTGGGCGTGCCGCCCTGGTCGTCGGTGCGGCCGGGTGCGACCTGGCGGCCGGGGGCTGCCGGTCGTCCGGGAACGTCGGGGGCGTCGCCTTGAACGTCGGGGTAGCCGGGCGCGGCCTGCATGCCGTGGTTGCCGCCGCCGTCGGGCGCTCCGCCGACCCGGCCGTCGGGGAACTGTGCGCTCGCCGCTCCGGGGCCGCTGTGGCGTGCGGGGTCGTTCGGCGTGCCGTTCTGGTTGTTGGCGAAGCCGGGCATGGCGTGCGGGCCGGGGATGCCGTGCCGTCCGGCGTCGTTCGGCGAGTCGTTCTGCCCCTTGGCGAAGCCGGGTGCGGCGGGCGTGCCCGTTGCCTCCGGGCTGCCGTGGTGTGCGGGGCTGTCGGGCGCGTCGCCCTGGACGTTCGGGTAGCCGGGGGCGTCGGGGCCTCCGGGCCGGGCGGTGCCGTCGGGCTGCGCGGCGTCCCGGGTGCCGGTCGGGGCGGTGACCCGGCCGTCGTGGAACCCGGGCCCGGCCTGGGCGTCAGGGGCGTCCTGCTGCGCGGCGCCCCGCCGCGCGCTCTCCGGCGTGCCGGCCTGACCGTCGGGGAACCCGGGCATGGCCTGCGGGCCGACGAGGCCGGGGGCCCCGGGGCCCCCGTGGCGGCGGGCGCCCGGAACGTCCGGCGCGTCGGCGCTGACGCGGCGGACGCCGTTGCCGGGCGCGCCGCCCTGGCCGTACGGCTCCGCGCCCTCGCGGGCGAAGCCCGCAGGGGTCTCCGGCGGGCCGGGGACGTCCTCCGGGCCCGGGCCCGGGGTCGGCGGCTTGCGGTCGGCGTCGGCCGGGGGGAGGGCGAAGGCCGGGCGGGGGACGGGGGGTTCGGTGGTGGTCTGGACGGGGACGCGGCCCTCCGGCGTCGCCTCCGCGACGGCGCGGCGGGCGCGGCGGCCCGTGGGGGCGGCGGCCGGGGCGCGGTCGGCGTCCGCCGGCGGCAGCGCGAAGGCCGCGCGCGGCGCCTCGCCCGCCTCGCGGCGTGCCCGGCGGCCCGTCGGCGTGCCCGTCGCCTGCGGCGGGACGAGCCCGGCACCGGCGGGCGCGCCCGCCGGCTCCTCCTCGGCCCGCGCCGGACCCCGGCGGCGCCCGGTCGGCGGGGGTGTGGAGCCCTCGCTCCCGGTCCCGGCCTCCGCCGGTTCCGTCGGTCCCGTCGGTTCCGCCGGTCCCGTCGGTCCCGTCGGTCCCGTCGGTTCCGCGTCGGGGCGGCGGGCGCGCCTGCCGGTGGCGGTCGGCTCGTCCCCGTCCCCGGAGGTGGAGTCCGGGCTCGTGCCCCGGCCCCGCTGCGTCGGCATCGGCATGACCGTCGTCAGATTCTCCGTGTCCGGCCCGCGCCGCTCCGCGCCCGGCGGGACCGGGCCCGCGTCGGCCGCGACCGGCACCTCCAGGACGTACGCCTTGCCACCCGACGAACCCGGCACGTCGTGCGTCTGCAGCACTCCGCCGTGGCGCCGGACGATGCCCCGCACCAGGGGCCCGTGCACCGGGTCGCCGCCCGGGAAGGGGCCGCGCACCTCGATGCGGACGACCTCCCCGCGCTGTGCCGCCGCGACGACGATCGTCGAATCGCCGGAGTTCGCGCCGGAGGCCGTCGTGGCGCCCGTGGAGTCGACGCCCGCGACGTCCGCGATCAGATGCGCCAGCGCCTGCGCGAACCGCGCCGCGTCCACCTCGGCCTCGATGGCCGGCGCGTGCACGGCGAACTGGGCGCGCCCCGGGCCGATCAGCTCGACCGCGCCCTCGACGCCCGCCGCGACGACCTCGTCGAGCGCGACCTTCTCCCGGACGAGCCTGTCCGTTCCCGAGTCCAGCCGCTGATAGGCGAGGACGTTGTCGACGAGGGTCCGCATCCGGGCGTAGCCGGCGGCGAGATGGTGGAGGATCTGGTTGGCCTCGGGCCACAGCTGGCCCGCCGGGTCGTCGGCCAGGGTGCCGAGTTCGGCGCGGAGGTGGTCGAGCGGGCCGCGCAGCGAGCCGTCGACCAGGTTCAGCAACTGGGCGTGGCGCGCGGCCAGCGCGTCGTAGGGGCGGCGGTCGGTGAAGGTCATCACCGCGCCCACGAGTTGGTCGCCGTCGCGCACCGGCGCGGTCGTGAGGTCGACGGGCACCGGGCGCCCGTCCTTGGCCCACAGCACCTGCCCGCGCACCCGGTGCTTCCGCCCGGAGCGCAGGGTGTCGGCGATGGGCGACTCCTCGTAGGGGAAGGGCGTGCCGTCCCCGCGCGAGTGGTGGATCAGGGGGTGCAACTCGCGGCCGCCGAGGTCGCTCGCGCGGTAGCCGAGGATCTGCGCGGCGGAGGGGTTGACGAGGACGACCTTGCCGGCGGTGTCGACGCCGACCACGCCCTCCGCCGCCGCGCGCAGGATCATCTCGGTCTGGCGCTGCGAACGGGCCAGTTCGGCCTCGGTGTCCATGGTGCCGGTCAGATCGCGGACGACCAGCATGAGGAGCTCGTCCTCATAGGAAGCGGAAGCGCTCGGCTCGGCGTAGGGGGTGCGGCCGTCGAGGTTGGCGCTGGTCACTTCGACGGGGAACTGGGTGCCGTCGGTGCGCCGGGCGATCATGCGGGTGGGCCGGGTGCGGCCGCCGTCCGGTTCGTTCCGGGGGGCCCGCAGACCGCCGGGGATGCGCCGGGAGTCGAACTCCGGGAGCAGATCGAGCAGACCGCGCCCGACGAGCCCGGTGCCGGGCACCTGGAAGGTCTCCAGCGCGATGTGGTTGGCGTTGACGACCGTGCCGTTGCAGTTGACGAGCAGCAGCGCGTCGGGGAGGGCGTCGAGTATGGCTGCGAGGCGAGCAGCGCCTCGGGATGGCCTGCTGCTCACGACGACGCTTCCTCCCTGGTTACCGCACCTTGCCGACCGCTCCGGGCGGTTTCGTACCGCCTGTGGGGCCTGTCATCGAGGGGAAGTCTACGGGCTGCCGTGGTGGGCGCTACTGCGGATGACGGGTGTGCCGGGAGGTTCCGGTAAGCCTCTCCGGGGCGTCTCGGGCAGGCCGGACATGCCCCTCGTGTCCCTCTTCGTGGGGACCTTCCGGTCAGCCCAGTCGACTTCCTACGGGGGTTTTCTTCGGCGAGCCCTTCGACTCCCCGAACACAGAGGAGAACCGGTTCCAGCGGGCGATCTCGCAGCCGTTCGCCTTGCTGAAGTCGGCGTTCACCGGCCGTCCCGCCCAGATTCCGCTTACGTGCGCGCGGTCCGGTCCGCCGTAGACCATCGTGCAGTCCGCGCCCTTGGGCACGGGGGAGAAGAGGTCCTTCCCCCAGGTCGTCTGCCCGTCCAGCTGGGCGCAGGCTTCCTTGGCGCGTGGATGGGTGCCGCCGGCCGGGTGGCAGTAGAGCTCGTAGTGGGCGTCGCTGCGGCCGGTGTCGGTCACGGTGACTGTGAGGTGGTCGGCGGAGCGGTCCAGCCCGTCCGGGGGGAGCGGTGCGGCCGAGGCGGCCGGCGCGAGCAGCGTGGGCGCCAGGGCGGCGGCGAGGGCGAGACGGCGGAGCGGCATTCGGGGGACTCCCGGGGTGTGAGCGAACGCGGGTCCGGGCGGCCGGATCGCCCGGCCGGACCCCTCACCCGCACTAACGCTCCGGAGCGCCCCGCGTTGCGCGCCGCGAACGCCTTTGCCCAAGACACCTGTCGCCCGGTACCGTAGGGGTGCGATTGGTGACCGGCCGCAATGTTGTGTCATCATCTGCACGCACCCCTGGCGCACGCGCGAGGGGGGTGGGAGGCGTCGCCTAGTCCGGTCTATGGCGCCGCACTGCTAATGCGGTTTGGGCCTTAAAGCCCATCGAGGGTTCAAATCCCTCCGCCTCCGCAGTAACGAAAGCCCCGGTCGTCCCAGACGGCCGGGGCTTTCGCATACCCGCGCCGGATCTCCCTCAGCCCTGCCCCCGACGATCTCGAAAAACGACGTTTTCGCAGGTCAGGGGGGTTGCGGCCAATGGATTTCGTCTGACGGCGAGGTTCATGTAATGTTGTCCACGCAACGCCGACCGGCAAGAAAACGCCGGGAAGCCGAGCGCTCGTAGCTTAACGGATAGAGCACTTGACTACGGATCAAGAGGTTGCAGGTTCGAATCCTGCCGAGCGCACTGTCGGAAGATTCGTCTTCCGTCCGTCGCGGGGTGGAGCAGCTCGGTAGCTCGCTGGGCTCATAACCCAGAGGTCGCAGGTTCAAATCCTGTCCCCGCTACTAAGACCGAAGGCCCGGTACGTTTCGTACCGGGCCTTCGGCGTTCCCTCAGCCCTTCAGCGGCAGGGCCTCGGCAAGCGTGCGCCACTCCGCGCGCGGGAGGGTGTCGCGCCGCGGGTCGCGCTCTGCGGCGAGGACGACCTGGACGGCCAGGTGGTCGGCGCCCGACGCCAGGAACTCGTCGACCCGGGCCCTGATCGCCTCGGCGTCGCCGAGGGCGAAGAGCGCGTCGACGAGCCGGTCGCTTCCCCCTCCCGCGAAGTCCTCCTCCGTGAAGCCGAGCCGCAGCAGATTGTTGGTGTAGTTGGGCATCGGTAGATAGAAGCCCAGATACGCGCGGGCGGTCTCCCGGGCGCGGGCCACGTCGGGGTCGAGGACGACCTTGAGCTCGGGCGCCAGGATCGCGCTCTCGCCCAGCCGCTCCCGGGCCCGGGCGGTGTGCTCGGCGGTGACGAGATAGGGAATGGCGCCCGCCGCGCGCTCCGCCGCCAGCGCCACCATCTTCGGGCCCAGCGCGGCCAGCAGCCGCTGCTCGGCCGGGACCGGGACGGGGGCGGTGTCGAGCCCGGTCAGATACTCCTTCATCGCCGAGTAGGGGCGGGCGTAGGCATCGGACTTGTGGGCGTGGCTGGCGCCCAGGCCCAGCCGGAAGCGCTCGCGCCGGCCCGGCTCCAGAGCGGCGTACGCGGCGGCGACCTCGGTGGCGGTGTGGTCCCAGATGCTGAGGATGCTGGTGCCGACGGTGACGCGCTCGGTCGCGTCCAGCAGGTACCCGGCCTGGGCCACGGACGGGTTGCCGCCGATCCAGAGCGTGCCGTAGCCCAGCTCGTCCAATTCGGCGGCCGCCTCCTGGACTTCGCCGAGCCGGGCGGGGTCGTCGACGCGCAGGCCGACGCTCCAGAGGCCGACGGTGCCGAGCGACTCGGCCGAGCCGTTGGTGCAATGATCATGAAGAGGTGCCATGCCGACGGGAACCGGAGGGCTCATCCGGATATTCCCGCGGAGTTCCTTCCGATTCCCTTCCGATTCTCAGACGATTCACAGAGTGCCGAAAGGGCGCTCTCACGCGGCCGTTCCACCATCGGCGATATGACCATCGCCTCGCCCATCGGGCGTACTCAGCCGCGGCTCGACGACGGAAGCCCCGTACGCGTCCTGGTCGTCGACGCCGAGTCCTCGCTCGCCGACCTGCTCTCCCTCGCGCTGCGCTACGAGGGCTGGGAGGTCCGGGCCGCCGCCGACGGCGCCGAAGCGGTCCGCCGCGCCCGGGAGTTCCGGCCGGACGCCGTGGTCCTGGACATGGCGCTCCCCGACATGGACGCGCTGACGCTGCTGGGCCTGCTGCGGCGCGAACGGCCCGGTGTGCCGGTGCTGTTCCTCACCGGCAGGGACACCGCCGAGGACCGCGTCGCGGGCCTCACCGCCGGCGGGGACGACCACGTGGCCAAGCCGTTCGGCCTGGAGGACGCCGTCGCCCGGCTGCGCGGCCTGCTGCGCCGCTCGCGCGCCGCCGCGCCGCGCGCGGAGTCCGTGCTGACGGTGGGGGACCTGGTCCTCGACGAGGACAGCCGCGAGGTCTCCCGGGGCGGTACGGAGATCCACCTCACCGCCACCGAGTTCGAGCTGCTGCGCTTCCTGATGCGCAACCCGCGCCGGGTGCTCAGCAAGCCGCAGATCCTCGACCGCGTCTGGTCGTACGACTTCGGCGGGCGGGCCAACGTCGTCGAGCTCTACATCTCCTATCTGCGCCGCAAGATCGACGCGGGCCGGCCGCCGATGATCCACACCCGGCGCGGCGCGGGGTACCTCATCAAGCCGGCGGTGGCGGCCTGAGCGCTCGGCTGCGGCGCCGTCGTGGCCGGTCGCGCAGTTCCCCGCGCCCCTTCGGGGCTCTCGAAAAAATCGCCTTGTACGGCGTATAGCGGCTCCTGTACGGTGTACGACGAAAGCCAGTCGTACACCGTACAAGGGGGAGCCCATATGACCGCGACCACAGCACGAACGCCGTCACCCGGCACCGGAGCCGACGAGAAGCCGCAGCGCCATCCCACGCGCTGGCTGGTGCTCGGCGTCATATGTCTCGCCCAGCTCACCGTGCTCCTCGACAACACCGTCCTCACGGTCGCGATCCCCTCCCTCACCGAGGAGATGGGCGCCTCGACCGCCGACATCCAGTGGATGATCAACGCCTATTCGCTGGTCCAGGCGGGCCTGCTGCTCACCGCGGGCAGCGCCGCCGACCGTTACGGGCGCAAGAAGCTCCTCGCCGCCGGCCTCGCCCTCTTCGGCCTCGGCTCGCTCGTCGCGTCGCTGTCCGAGAGCACGGGCCAGCTGATCGCCGCCCGCGCCGGCATGGGCATCGGCGGCGCGCTGCTGATGACGACCACCCTGGCCGTCGTCGTGCAGGTCTTCGAGGCGGACGAGCGGCCCAAGGCCATCGGCCTGTGGGGAGCGGTGAGTTCGCTCGGCTTCGCCGGCGGCCCGATCGTCGGCGGCGCGCTGCTCAACCACTTCTGGTGGGGCTCGATCTTCCTGATCAACCTGCCGGTCGCCGCGCTCGGCCTGCTGGCCGTGCTCAAGTGGGTGCCCGAGTCCAAGAACCCCTCGGGCGAGCGCCCCGACCTGCTCGGCGCGCTGCTGTCCACGATCGGCATGACCGGCGTCGTCTTCGCCATCATCTCCGGCCCCGCCCACGGCTGGACCTCCGCCCGGGTGCTCGCCTCGGCCCTCGTCGGCCTGGTCACCCTGGCCCTCTTCGCCGTGTGGGAGGCCCGCTGCCCGTACCCGATGCTCGACATGCACTTCTTCCGCGACAGCCGCTTCGTCGGCGCGGTCTCCGGCGGCATCCTCGTCGCCTTCGGTATGGGCGGCTCGTTCTTCCTGCTCGGCCAGCACCTGCAACTGGTCCTCCACTACGACCCGCTGGAGACCGGTCTGCGGATGACGCCGCTGGCACTCGTCATCGTCGTCCTCAACTTCACCGGCGTCGGCGCCCGGCTGCTGCCGAAGATCGGTACTCCGGCCGCCATCAGCGGCGGCATGGGCCTGCTGGCCGCCGGCCTCGCCTCCATCGCCATCCTGGGCGCGCACGGCTACGGCGGGATGCTGCTGGGCCTGATCCTCATGGGCGTCGGCATCGCGATCTCCATGCCCGCGATGGCCAACGCCATCATGTCCGCCATCCCGCCGGAGAAGGCCGGCATCGGCGCCGGCGTCAACGGCACGCTCCAGGAGACGGGCAACGGCCTCGGCGTCGCCGTGCTCGGCGCGGTGCTCAACTCCCGCTTCGCCGCCCTCGTCCCGGCCGTCGCCGCCGGCGCGGGCTCCCTGCCCGAGGCCCTCGGCCACGCCCGCACCACGGCGGACCGCACCGCCATCGAGGACGCCTTCGCCTCCGGCGTCCAGGCCAGCCAGCTCGTCGGCGCGAGCGCGGTGCTCGCGGGCGGCATCGTCGCGGCGGTCCTGCTGCGCCGGGCCGAGCGGCAGGCTCAGCGCCAGGCGGCGCAGTGAGAACCGGAACGGCGTGGACGTAGCATGCGAGATGTACTGACCAGTGGAAAAAGAGGGAGCCGGGATGGCTAGCGGAGGCCGTGCGGGCGGTTCCCGGGTCAGCGTGTGGCTGACCGACAAGCCCCGGCGCAAGGCCGACGGCCAGACCGCCGAGGGCGGGCTCGACCTCGAACGGATCGTCGCCACGACCGTGCGGATGCTCGACACCGACGGACTGGCGAAGTTCTCGATGCGCCGCCTCGCCGCGGAGCTGGGTGTGACCGCCATGTCGGTCTACTGGTACGTCGACACCAAGGACGACCTGCTGGAGCTCGCCGTCGACCACATCAGCGGCGAGCTGACCCTGCCCGACCTCACCGACGAGACCGCCGACTGGCGCGACCAGCTCCGCGACCTCGCCGTCCAGTACCGGCGGGTCCTCTCCGCCCACACCTGGGCGCCCCGGCTGCTCGGCCAGTACCTCAACGTCGGGCCCCGCGCCCTGGCCTTCTCCGAGGCCACGCTGACCGTCATGCGCCGCAGCGGCGTGGCCCCCCACGCCATGACCGGCGCGATCTCCGCCCTCTTCCAGTTCGTCTACGGCTTCGCGTCCGTCGAGGGCATGTACCGCGAGCGCTGCCGCGAGCAGGGACTGACCGAGGACGAGTACTACCGGCGGATCATCGAGGCGTTCTCGCAGCGCACGGCGACGATGGAGCCGCACCAGGAGGTGACCGAGATCGTGGAGAGGCGCACGGGGGAGACGGAGGGCGCGACGCAGATGTGGGAGCAGGATTTCTCTTTCGCGCTCGACACGGTTATCGCGGGCATCGAGGTCATGCGCGACCGCTCGCGCGGGGCGACCCAGTACTGAGGGGGTACGCACCCTCTGGCCCGTTCGGCTGCCCGCCGGTGGGGGTTTCCGCGCCTTCGGCGCGGTTCTACCCCACCCACCCGCCCGATTGCCCGGCACGGGTTGCCCGGGTACGGGGCCGGCCCGGCTGGGGTGACGTGAGGGGGCGGGGTGGGGTGGATGGGCCCTGGTAGGGGCGTGAAGAGCTCTTCGCCGCTAGGGACAGGGGCCGGGTGCCCCGACTGATACCAGGGGCCGCGAAGAGCTCAGCCCCGGAAGGGCCCGTCCGCCCCACCCCGCCCCCGACCCACCGAAAACCGTCGCGGCCCCGGCGAAGGCGCGCCAGGCCGTCCCCTGCCTGGTGTGCGCGCCCCCGCCGGGGCCGTGGGCCCGTGGACCGTAAATGCCGTTCCGGTCCGGCCGGGCAACCGGCTGACGGAAGGCGACGCGCCCCGCTCATGGCGCGTGCCCCCGTCGGCCGGGGTTCGTCAGCCGGCCTTCTCAGCCGGCTCGGGGGAGGAAGCCGCCGCCCCCGGCGTGCCCTTCAGCGCGACCTCCTTGATGAAGAGCGTCACGATGAACGCGATCAGCGCACACGGCGCCGCGTAGAGGAAGACATCCGCGATGCCGTGCCCATAGGCGCTCTCGAAGACCGTGCGGATCGGGGCCGGGAGGGCCTTGAGGTCGGGGATGCCGCCACCCGTACCACCGTGACCCATGGCCGCCGCGGCCTTCGGGCCGAGCGCGGTGAGCCCGTCCTTCACATAGTCCGGCACCCGGCTGGCGAGCACCGCCCCCAGCGCGGAGACACCGACCGCACCGCCCAGGGAGCGGAAGAAGGTGACGACGGAGCTGGCGGCGCCGAGATCCTTCGGCTCGACCTGGTTCTGCGCGGCGAGCACGAGGTTCTGCATCATCATGCCGATGCCGAGGCCCATGAGCACCATGTAGACGGCGAGGTGCCAGTACGGGGTGTCATAGCGCATCGTGCCGAGCAGACCGAGGCCCGCGGTGAGCAGCACACCACCCGTGAGCAGCCAGGCCTTCCAGCGACCGGTCTTGGTGATGATCTGACCGGAAACCGTCGACGAGACGAACAGACCGCCGATCATCGGGATCGTCAGCACACCGGACATCGTCGGCGACTCGCCGCGCGCCAGCTGGAAGTACTGCGAGAAGAAGACCGTGCCGGCGAACATCGCCACACCCACGAAGAGGCTCGCGAGCGAGGACAGGGCGATGGTCTTGTTGCGGAACAGCCGCAGCGGAATGATCGGTTCGCTGGCCTTCGACTCCGTGAGGAGGAAGAGCGCGGCGAGCAGGATCGAGCCGCCGACCATCGCGCCGGTCTGCCAGGAGATCCAGTCGTAGTCCTTGCCCTTGCCGGCCCGGGTGACCCAGATCAGCAGCAGGGTGACGGACGCGGTGATGAAGAAGGCGCCCAGCCAGTCGACCTTGACGTCACGCTTGACGACGGGCAGCTTCAGCGTCTTCTGCAGGACGATCAGCGCGATGATCGCGAACGGCACGCCCACGTAGAAGCACCAGCGCCAGCCGAGCCAGCTGGTGTCGGTGATGACACCGCCGAGCAGCGGGCCGCCGACCGTCGCCACGGCGAAGGTCGCGCCGAGGTAGCCGCTGTAACGGCCGCGCTCCCGGGGGGAGATCATCGCGGCCATGACGATCTGGGCCAGGGCGGACAGGCCGCCCACGCCTATGCCCTGGACGACACGGCAGGCGATGAGCATGCCGGTGTTCTGCGACAGACCGGCCACGACCGAGCCGGCCACATAGACCACCAGCGCCAGCTGGACCAGCAGCTTCTTGCTGAAGAGGTCGGAGAGCTTGCCCCAGAGCGGGGTGGACGCGGTCATCGCCAGGAGCGAGGCCGTGACGACCCAGGTGTAGGAGGACTGGCTGCCGTGGAGGTCGTGGATGATCTCGGGCAGCGCGTTGGAGACGATCGTCGAGGAGAGGATCGCGACGAACATGCCGAGCAGCAGCCCGGAGAGCGCTTCCATGATCTGGCGGTGCGTCATGGGCGCCGCGTCGGTGGCGGCGCCGGCCTGCGCCGGAGCTCCTGAGGCGTCCCGCACACCTGCCGGTGAGGACTTGGCCATGGACTTCCTTTCTCGCTTGGTGGTCAGACGGGTGTACGGGTGGTGGATTCGGCGCCCGGGTGGGGGCGGGTCCGGCAGTCGCCGAAGCTGTCGCGGAGCCGCTTCATCAGGCCGATGAGGTGGCCGACGTCGTCGTCGGACCAGTCCTGGAGGCAGTGGGCGAGCGCGTCGGTGTACCGCGCGGAGACGTCGTCCAGCAGCGCGGAGCCGCTGGCGGTGAGGCTCAGCAGCCTCGACCGCTTGTCGAGCGGGTCCGGGTGACGCTCGAGCCAGCCGCGCTCGGCGGCGTAGGCGACGTGCCGGCTGGTCACCGAGGCGTCGATGGACAGCAGCTCGCCGAGGCGGCTCATCCGCATCTCACCGTGCTGCTTCAGCAGGGTGAGCATGATGGCCGTGGCCGGGGAGCAGTCCTGCGGCAGGACGCGGCTCAGCCCGCGCTTGACCGCGCCGATGGCGCTCAGCTGGCGCGCCAGTTCCTCGTACTGCTCCTGTGCGGCCATGGGCCTCTGCTCCCGGGTGCCACTCGCTCGACGGTTAGGTTGCTCTGGGCAACCATAGGGAAGATTGGTTGCTGAAGGCAAATGAAAAAGGGGATTATCGGGTAAAAGGAGAACCAAGGGTTCTTCGGGCGGGCGTAAAGGGGCGGCCCGCCGGGCGCGGCGGCACGGGCTTTCGCTAGGGTCCCGCCCATGGCAGCCAACCCTCAGCAGAACCCCGGTGGCGAGTACGACCCCGCGGGCAGCACGCAGATGTTCCGAGCGTTCGTGGCGGACGAGGGTGGACCCGCCGCGACGCCGGGTGCGGCGCCCGTGGTGGGTGCGCCCGTCGGTGGGCGTGCGGCGCGGCGGGCGGCGGCGTCCTCGTCCGGGCCGAGCGCCGGGCTGATCATCGGCGTGATCGTCGCGATCGTGCTTGTTGCTGGGGCCGCCTGGCTCGCGCTGGGCTGAGCTGGCCCCGGTCCCGCCCTTTCTCCCCCAGCTACCGCTGGGAGGTGCCCCCAGTCCCGGGGGCTCCGCCCCCGGACCCCCGGTCCTCAAACGCCGGACGGGCTGTGATTTCGCGCGTCTCGATCCGCGCTCCCGGCGGGACCCGCCCCTCCTCGACGCACACCTTCCAGGTGTCCCGCCTCGTGCTGCCCGGCGCTATCGGGGCCAGGAGGGCGTGGGTGAAGGGGACCGTGCCGCGGTCGGCGCCGGTTTTCCCCAGGATGTGGACGAGCAGGGTGACCGTGCCCGAGGCGATCGGCGTGGGGCCGGTATTGGTGAAGGCGAGGGTGACGCGTTCACACCAGCGCTCGTCGGTGGGTTCGCGGTGCGGGATGCTCACGGTCAGTACGGGGAGCGGGATGAGTTCCACGCCGCCCTTGGGCGGCACGGGGTGATCGACCGCTCCTGTGGTGCCCGGTCCGGCGGCCCCCGTGGCGACGCGGACCTCGCGATCGCCGCCGCCGCAGCCCGCCGAGGCGAGCGTGCCCACCGCAACCAGGCAGACGAGGCAGACGAGCGTCTTCCGTCGCATCGGCCCAGTGTCACTGACCCGAAGTCAGCGTGTACACACCGCCGGTCAGTCGGCGATGAGACCTTCGCGCAACTGTGCCAGCGTGCGGGTCAGCAGCCGGGAGACGTGCATCTGGGAGATGCCGACCTCCTCGCCGATCTGCGACTGCGTCATATTGGCGAAGAACCGCAGCATGATGATCTGCCGTTCGCGCTGGGGCAGCTTCGCCAGCAGGGGCTTCAGTGACTCGCGGTACTCCACGCCCTCGAGCGCCGTGTCCTCGTAGCCGAGCCGGTCGGCAAGGGAGCCCTCGCCGCCGTCGTCCTCGGGGGAGGGGGAGTCCAGCGAGCTCGCCGTGTAGGCGTTGCCCACGGCCAGGCCGTCGACGACGTCCTCCTCGGAGACGCCGAGGCACACCGCCAACTCCGGGACGGTGGGCGAGCGGTCGAGCTTCTGGGCGAGCTCGTCGCTCGCCTTGGTGAGGGCGAGGCGCAGCTCCTGGAGGCGGCGCGGGACCCGCACGGACCAGCTGGTGTCCCGGAAGAAGCGTTTGATCTCACCGACCACCGTGGGCATCGCGAACGTCGGGAATTCGACACCCCGTTCGCAGTCGAAGCGGTCGATCGCCTTGATCAGCCCGATGGTGCCGACCTGGACGATGTCCTCCATGGGCTCGTTGCGGCTGCGGAAGCGGGCCGCGGCGTACCGCACGAGGGGGAGGTTGAGCTCGATGAGGGTGTCGCGGACATAGGTGCGCTCGACGCTGTCCCGGTCGAGCGCGGCCAGCCGCAGGAACAGGGAGCGGGAGAGGGTGCGGGTGTCGATGGCTTCACAGTCGTCGAGCACGGCGTGCGGTGCGTCGTTGGCGAGCACCTTCGCGCTGCCCAGGTCTACGGACATGCCACCCCCTTGAGGTCGCGGACGGATCACAGCGGCACCCTCGCGCGAGGGGTTCAGCCTCCACCTGAATACCGGAGGCTGCGCTGTGGCAAACGCAGTTCCAGCAGAATGTCACATGTCGGCAACGCGCTGTAGCGTCAAGTCGATATATCTTCCCCATGACATCGGGGGAGGGGTCACCCGTGAGGGTTAGGCGTCGATTCGATTTGCGGAACGGAGCCTGGCGAAGCTTCGTGAGAGTAGCCGGGACACATGCATCTGTGACACCCCCAGCTCCGCGCTGATCTGCGACTGCGTCAAATTGCTGTAGTAGCGCAGCAGGAGGATCCGCTGTTCCCGCTCAGGAAGCTGTACGAGCAGATGGCGGACGAGATCACGGTGTTCGACCCCGGCCAGCGCGGGGTCCTCGTAGCCGAGGCGATCCAGCAGGCCGGGCAGGCCGTCGCCCTCCTGGGCGGCCTCCAGGGAGGTGGCGTGATACGAACGGCCGGCCTCGATGCAGGCCAGCACCTCGTCCTCGGCGATCTTCAGCCGGTCGGCGATCTCGGCGGTGGTGGGGGAGCGGCCGTGGAGCACCGTCAGGTCCTCCGTGGCGCCGTTGACCTGCACCCACAGCTCGTGGAGGCGGCGCGGGACGTGGACGGTGCGGACGTTGTCGCGGAAGTACCGCTTGATCTCGCCGACGACGGTCGGCATCGCGAACGTGGGGAACTGGACACCGCGATCGGGGTCGAAGCGGTCGATGGCGTTGATGAGTCCGATGGTGCCGACCTGGACCACGTCCTCCATGGGCTCGTTGCGGCTGCGAAAACGCGCCGCGGCGTACCGGACGAGGGGGAGGTTGGCTTCGATCAGGGCGGCGCGCACGCGGGCGTGCTCGGGGGTGCCGGGCTCCAGGGTGACGAACTCCTTGAAGAGCACCTGGGTCAGCGCCCGGGCGTCGGCGCCCCGGCCCTCCCGCGAGCGGGGGCCGCGCACGGCGCCGGGTTCGCCGGGCCGGCCGTCCTCGCCGGGGTCGGTGGGCCCGAGGGTGTCGGGGAGGCTGTCGGCGTCGTCGACGGGCTCGGCGACACGGTCGACGACGGGGTCGATGACGGGGGTGACGACGGGCTCGGCGACGGGGTCGGTTTCGTCGGTGGACTTGTCGCGCCGGAGGGGGGCTTCGGGCGCTGTACGGGCCGGCACGGTCACCACCCCTTCACGGTCAAAATCGATCAACTCATCCGGCAAAAGCGGTCATAGCATCACAAGACATGTCCGTAGTGTGCAAGCACCGCATAGCGCCGTGTTGACGACAAAAAACGCCCCTCACCCGGGGGGTGAGGGGCGCCGGAAGGGTTCTCAGAACGGGTAGTCGGCGATCACCCAGGTCGCGAATTCGCGCCACTGGGCGACGCCCGCCTGGTGGGCGGGGTGGTCCAGATACCGCTGGAGCGCGTCCATGTCCTCGACCGAGCAGTTGATGGCGTAGTCGTAGGCGATCGGCCGGTCGGAGACGTTCCAGGCGCACTCCCAGGAGCGCAGCTCGGGGATGGCGCCGTCCAGCTTCTCGAACGCCTGCACACCGGCGACGACGCGCGGGTCGTCGCGCTCGACGCCCTCGTTGAGCTTGAACAGGACGAGATGACGGATCACGGGTGCCTTCTTTCAGCTGACGAGCTGGGTCATGAACTCGCCGATGTTCATGGCGGCGTCCGATATCCCCTGGAACCCTATCTGGACGAGCTCGGCCGACCGGGCGGGGGAGTGGATGATCGTGTACGCCACGAAGATGCCGAGACCCCAGAGCACGACCTTCTTTGTCTGCACGATGACGCCCTGCCTCCCTGCGGTCCCGCCTTGATCGCGAGAGTCTATCCGCGCAAACGTGCGAGGGAATGAATGGCCGAAAGTCATGGCGCGTCGCCTCGGGGGGCGCGAACCCGCGGTGTGGACGGATTCACACCCCTCACGCGGACTTTAAGGACTTTGGGCCCTGCGAACCGGGCCCTTCGGCAGACTCCCGCGCCCGCGCCGGGGCGGAGGATGGACGCGTAGTCCACGGATCTGGCAGGAATCCTGTGGACCAGGGACGCGACCTCACTGCGGGGTCCGGGCCGTGCGAATCCCCCCGACCGCGGCCCGTACTTGGAGGCCGTGTCCTCGTCGGGGGAAGCGGTTGTCCCCCCGATGCCGCTTCCCCCGTCCCGCGTTCGCCGGAAGCCCCGGCTCCGGGCCACGACGCGCACCGTGGCCCGGGGCCGGGGCTTCCGCGCTGCCGGCCCGGATCCCGCTCCGGAGCCCGCCGGATCACGGCTGGGCCTCAGAGGTGAAATCGGCCCACGGCCGGGGCACCAGAAAGGCACACGATGTGCCCGATGAGGGAGGGCGGTGAGGTTCGCCATGGGCGTGTACGAGCTCGCCTTCACCATGCGGGAACGCGTGGCGGGGGGAGCGGTGGTCATGGAACTGGTCGGCGAGATCGACATCCTGGCCGAGCAGACGCTGGGCCCGCGGATGGAGGGCGTCGCTTCGCGGTGCCGTGGGGAGCTGGTGCTCGATCTGCGCGCCGTGACCTTCCTGGACGCCAGCGGCGTACGGCTGTTGCTGCGGGTTCGCGCCCGCGCGGCGCGGTGCGGGGCGCGGTTGCGGGTTGTGCGGGGTGGGGCGATGGTTTCGAAGGTTGTTCGGATCGCCGGGGTTGAGGCGGCGTTCGTCTGGCTCGAGGAGTTCCCACCGACGGTGGTCGGCAGCGTCCCTGCCTGACGGCGGGTTCCGGCGACTTTCCGGGTGCCCCCGGTGGGGGTTTCCCGCGCCTTCGGCGCGGTTCTACCCCACCCCGCCCCCGGCCCACGACTCACCCCGCACCGAACTCCTCGTTCAGCAACGCCCCCACCTCCGCCGCCTCCGCCGCCCCCCGCCGCGTCAGCACCTCGTGCGCCTCCCGCAGCGCCCCCAGCGCCAGCCGTGGTTCGCCCAGCGCCAGCTGGGCCCGGCCGCGCGCGGCCAGGGCCAGCCCACGGACGTGGTCGTCCCCCGGCCCCGCCTCCAGCGCCAGCGCCCGGTCCGCCGCCGCCACCGCCTCGCGGTGCCGCAGCTGAGCGAGCCGGCAGCGCGCCAGCCACGCCCACACCAGGGCCTCCCGGCGCGGGTCCGTCCCCTCCGGCTCGACGGTCAGCGCCTCCCGCAGCCGGTCGGCCGCCGCCGACGTCCGGTCGGCCCGCAGGTGGGCGCGGCCCGCCTGGAGGAGCACCAGCGCGAGGGTCCGCCCCTGGCCCACCGACCGGGCCCGCTCGACCGCCGCGTCGGCGGCCGCCAGGGACTCCTCCGGCCGCCCCAGCGCGATGTACGCGCGCGCCGCGTGGGCCAGCGCCTCGGCGGCGCCACCCGCCGCACCCTCCCGGATGAGCCCCTCCTCGGCCCGCACGAGCAGCGACAGCGCCTCGTCGGCCCGGTCCAGCTCCAGCAGGACGACGCCGAGTTCGAACCCGGCGAGGAGCGGCGTGAGCGGATCGTGGACCTCCTCGGCCAGACGCAGAGCCGACCGCAGTTCCTCGGGTGACGGCGCGACCGGCAGCCGCAGCGTCCGGGCGGCGGCGATGTCGTCGCCCCGCTCACGGGCCCGGTCCAGCGCCTGCCGGACGGACGACTCCAGGTCGTGGCGGCGCGCGGTACCGGCGGTCAGGGCGGCCCAGACGGTCAGCAGGTCGACGGCGGGCCGCAGGGCGTCGGGGACGTCCTGCGCCAGGACCTGCCGCACGGTGGCGAGCACGTCCGGGTGGGCGTCGTGCGCCCAGGAACGGGCGGCCCCGGCGTCGGCCAGCGGACGGCCCGCCGTGGCGAGGTGGTGCAGAAGATGACGCGGCAGGGGGCTGTCGGGGATGAGGCGCAGGAGGGCGGTGACGGCGGTGGCCAGTTGGTGGTCCAGAAGCCGCAGCAGCGCCGCGTCGCGGACGGGCGGACTGTCCGAACGCTCGCTCTGCCGCCGTGCGAACAGCCGCACCAGCGCGTGCCGGCCGTACCGCCCCGGCGAGGCCGACTCCAGCAGCCCGGCACGGACCAGCCCCCCGACGACGGCCTCGGCGCGCGTGACGTCCGGGAGGTCGAGCACGGCGGCGGCCGAGGCGGCGTCGAGCGGCCCGGCGTCGGGAAGCGCCAGCAGCCGGAAGGCGCGGGCCGTCTCGGGCTCCAGGGCGTCGTGGGCGACGCGGCAGGCGGCCTCCAGGACGACGTCGCCGGCGCCGACGTCGGCGACGTCGTCGACGCCGACACCGGCATGCAGCGTGTCGAGCCGCTGCCGCTCCTCCGCCAGCCGCGCGGCGAGGTCGCCCGGGGTCCAGGCGGGCGGCGTGGTGAGGCGCGCGCCGGCGATGCGCAGGGCGAGCGGGAGCCGTTCGCAGGCGGCGACGACGGACCGGGCGGCGTCGCCCCCGGCGACGGCCGAGTCGGCGGCGCGGCCGCCGCCGACCGCCGTCAGCAGGGCCAGCGCCTCCTTCTCCTCCATGGCGTCGACGCCGACCGTCCGGGCGCCCGGCGGGGCGAGGTCCGGGGAGCGGGTGGTGACGAGCGCCGCGCAGCCGGGCACACCGGGCAGCAGGGGGCGGACGTGCGCGGTGTCGTGGGCGTCGTCGAGGACGACGAGCACGCGCCGGTCGGCGAGCAGGGAGCGGTAGAGCGCGGCCCGGCGCTCGACGTCGTCCGGCAGGGCGGCGTCGGTGACGCCGAGCGCGTGGAGCAGCTCGGCGAGGGCCGCGCCCGCGCCGACCGGTTCGGGGTCGGTGCCGCGCAGATCGACGTGGAGCAGGCCGTCGGGGTAGGCGGTGCGGGCGGCGCGGGCGGTGTGCGTGGCCAGCGCGGTCTTGCCGGTGCCGGCGGGGCCGGCGAGAACCACGACGTCCCCTTCGGCAAGGGCAGCGCGCACTTCGCCGGTAAGGGTCTCGCGCCCGGTGAAACCGACAGGCTCCGGCGGCAGCAGATCGAGGGCGGGGGACGCCCCGGGGGAGCCACAGCCGTCAGCAGTGACCGCCGCACCGGAGACGGCCGGCGCCGCGAGGGCGGGATCCCCCGCGAGGATCCGCTCGCGCAGCCGGACGAGCCCGGGCCCGGGCCCGTCGGGCAGCAGGCGCCCGGTCTCGCTGAACACGGCGAGGGCCTCGGCCTGCCGCCCGGCGCGGTGCAGGGCCAGCATCAGCAGGGCGCGCGGCTTCTCGCGCAGGGGCTGTTCGGCGGCCAGGGCGCGCAGCCCGGCCACCGATTCGGCGTGCCGGCCCAGCGCGAGGGCGCAGTCGTAGTGGTCCTCGCGGGCGGTGGCGCGCAGTTCGGTGAGCCGCTCGCGCTCCCGCTCGGCGTACGGGCCGGTCAGCCCGGCGAGCGCGGTGCCCTCCCACAGGGCCAGGGCGGTGGTGAGCCGCGCGTACGCCCCGGCGGCGTCGCCGCTCGCGCGGGCGTCGGCGGCGGCCGCGAGGTGCTCCTCGAACACGGTCGCGTCCAGGCTCCCGGGCGGTACCCGCACGGCGTAGCCGCCGCCGGTGGAGACGAGCACCTTCGCACGCCCCCGGAAGGGCCGGCCGGGTTCGAGGACGGCGCGCAGCCGGGTGACGTAGGCGCGCAGGGTGTCCATGGCGCGGTGGGGCGGGTCGGCGCCCCAGAGGGCGTCGACGAGTTCGGAGGCGGTGAGGGAGCGGCCGTCGCGCAGCAGCAGGATCGCGAGGGTGGCGCGCTCCTGCGGGGAGCCGAGCGGCAGCGGCTGCCCGTCACGGTCGGCCCGGACGGGGCCGAGCACGTGGAACCGGAGGCGGTGCGGAGGTTCGTCCTGATTGTTCACGTGCCGCCAGCTCCTTGCCGTCAGCCGTCATTCGAAACCGTAATATACGAAATAACAGTACTCACTGCGGAGTGCGGGGCGCGGCAATCCGGCGGGTGTGCCGTTTGAACTCCGGAAAGTGACGGTTATAGGTCATGTGAACAGTGGCCTGTTCCCCCGACTGGCTGACAAGCGCATATGTGTGTGTTCCATGACGGTCAGTTGTCGAAGTGCATCAGTTCGGCACGCTTACTCCGGCACATTTCGGCTGATTCGCCGAAGGTAAGCCTGGCTTGTACTCGTCGTTTGAGGAGGCCTAATATGCCCCCTGGTCAGTCCGGAGAGTGATATAGGGGGAAAGGATCGACCTGGGGGAATCCAACAGGCGTGGGCCTGTGCGCGGATTCGCGTGTGCGGCGTGGAGCCGGCACACGTCAAGACGGTCTGCCGTCGCGCTCGGTGAGTCTTGAGCGCGGCCGTACAGCCATCACGGAGGCGCCATGCGCGGGATCGACATGTGCCTGCGCCGGACGGCCTCCGCAGCAGTACAACTAGGGGGAAAACATGTCCATTCAGGTGAACCCGCGCTCCGATGCGCGGATCATTCGGCACACGCTGACCGACAACCCGTCCGACGGGGTGGCGGATCTCTCCGTACGGCTGAGATGGGCGCCGCCCCGGGTCATGGCCGCGCTCGACGAACTGGCGCGTCACATGCTTGTCGAATCGTTCCCGGAGGACGGGTCCGGTGCCGCTGTCACCGAAGTCCGCACTCCGGTGCTGAGTTGCGCGGCACCGGCTCCGGGCGTGGTGAGCCTCCGCCGCCGGGCAGTTCTGCGCGAACAGGTCGGGTGAGCCGCCCCGTCGGCCTGGGCGGCCGGCCCTCTCACCGAGGCGGGATGACCTGCAACTGCCCGGACACCGCCTCGGCTTCGATCGTGCGGTCGGCCGTTCCGGACTGCGGGACGGTGATACGGGCCGAGGACGGCACCGAGCCGCCGCTCCGCACGCGGTAGGGGCCGTCCGGCAGTTCGAGGGTCAGGTCGGCGCCCGTGGTCCGCGCCTTGACGGAGGTGGGAGCCGTCGCGAAGACGAGCCGGGTCTCTCCCGACGTGGACCGCGACACGACGTCGGCCGACCGCAGGGCGGTGCCGTTGATGCTCCCGCTGGCGGTCTTCACGTCCACGGAGCCCCGCAGGGCGTCCAGCCGCACGGAGCCCGAGGCGCCGCGCACCTTCACCGGGCCCGGCACGTCGGCGACGGAGACCGACGCGGCGGAGGCCTGAACGTCCACCTTGGCCACCCCTTGCACCTTGACCGTGCCGCCGCTGGTGTCGATCTTGACGTTCGTCGCGGCGGGCACGGTGAGGGTGTAGTCGACGAAGCAGTCGCTGCACCCCTGGTCGAAGCTGAGCACGCCGCCGTCGACGCTCTGGTCCGGATGCGGGCGGTCCCCGGAGTAGTGGACGGTCCGCTCGATCTTCACGCCCTTGTCGCGGCCCGGCCGTACGGTGATCACGCCCCCGCTGTCCTTGAGGTTGATCGCGGAGACGTCCCCGTTCACCTCGGCGGTGTCGGAGACGGTCCGGCTGACGCCGCTGTCGAGGGAGCAGCCGCAGAGCAGGAGACCGGCGATCGCGGCGAGCGCGGAACCCATGGCCGCCGTACGGGAGGTGTTCACCAAAACTCCTTGCTGAGTGAAGCGTGTCGGGTGGGGCGGCGGTTCGGCCGCCCCACCCTCCGGTGCTGTTTCGGCCGGTCCGGTATTCCGGTCAGTCCGACATGGCGACGAGCACGCGCCGGGGCCCGGTGAAGGACTGCCGGCCGTGGGCCACGGCCACGTTGTCGATCACCATGAGGTCGCCCGTCCGCCAGGGCACGTCGACCGCGAGCCGCCATGCCGTGTCCCGGACGTGGGTGATGTACTCCGCCGGGATCGGGGTGCCGTCCGCGAAGCTCACGGTCTGCGGGAGGTCGTCCTCCGGCAGGATCTGGGCCAGCGTCTGGGCCATGTCGCCGTCCAGGCCCGCGACATGCCACTGGTCGGACTGGTTGAACCAGACCTCGGCCCCGGTGACCGGGTGGCGGGTGGTGGACGGCCGGACCTGGCGGAGCTTCAGGCCGCCCGAGGCGTTCCACTCCCAGGTGGCGCCGGTCGAGGCCAGGTACGTCTCGACCTCGTCCCGGGAGTCCGTCTCGAAGGTCTCCTGCCAGCTCTTGCCGAACCCCCGGCCGCCGTGGAGGTTCTGTGTGTAGCGCACGCCGCCGGCGAAGGCCGCCCGGACCTCCGGGTCCAGCGCCTCCAGCACGGCCGCGCTGTCGACGATCGGGGTGCCGCCGCCGGTGGCCGCCGCCTGCTCGCAGAAGAAGACCAGCCGGGCGGGCCACTGATGGGCGTAGGACAGCTCGTTGTGCATCGAGATCGGGTACTCGGCCGGGTACTCGGTCGAGGTGTACACGTTCTTGCCGACCTTGGTACGGGGGGAGTTGCCCTGCACGTAGGCGAGGCGGTTCGGCAGCAGCAGGTCCAGGATCGGGTCGAGCGACGCCGGTTCCACTCCGAAGCCCCGGAAGACGAGCGCCTTCTCGTGCAGAAGCCCGTCCGCGACGTCGAACCGGCCGCCGAGGAGGTCCCGCAGCCCGTCCGCCGTCGGTTCGGCGCCGACCGCGTCCGGAGTGATTTCCTTCGGTGCCCAGTTCTGCTGCATGTCCTATCCGTTCTCTTCAACTTCGCGCACGGACCCACGACCCGGTGGGAACCCGCACATCATCGGACCGAACTCCATATTTCTGCCATGGACGTTCGGACCCGGTCCGTCGGTCAGCCCGGCCGGACGACGTCCCGCAGCTCGCCGGACCACGCCGAGACCCGGTGGAACCTGCCGGGCGCCTCGGCGAACCAGAAGACCTCGGCCAGCACGGACGGCTCGGTCCGGTGGGACGTACGGCCGCGGCCGGTGAACTCGACGTCCACGGTGCCGGCACCGGCGGGCAGCCGCCCCCACGCCATCGTCCAGGGCTCGCCGTCCGGGCCCGTTCCGTGCCAGGCGTCCCGGATCATTCCTTGGTCGATCGGTGTCTGTACCAGCACGTCGACGAACTCGTCGCGGTGGTACAGCGCGATGGCGTGGCGCCCGGGTCCGGCCTTCGCGGCCCGTATGGACCAGTGCGGGGACGACAGCGTGATCCGCTCGTCGTCGGCGAGTGCGGGGTAGCGGGTCTGCATGGCGACTCACTCTGCTGAAGGAGGCGGAGACCGCCGGGACGGCGGTGCCAGGGATGGCGGTGCCGGGGCGGGACGACCGCTCCGGCACCGCCAGGGGGAAGGCGGTGCCGGAGACGGCGGGGGTGACCGCCCCGGCACGCGCCGGTCAGCGGCGGCCGGAGCCCACGAGCGTGTCCGTGGGGCGTGCGGCCGACGGGGTGGTGCGGCGGGCGGAGAGCCTGCTGGGCGCCCAGAACTTCCGGCCGGTGTCCAGCGCGAGCGCCGGGACCAGGATCGAGCGGACCAGGAAGGTGTCCAGCAGGACACCGAGGGCCACCATGATGCCCAGCTCGGTCATGGAGACCAGGGGCAGCACCGCGAGGGCGGCGAAGGTGGCGGCCAGAACCGCGCCGGCGCTGGTGATGACACCGCCGGTGACGGAGACGGAGCGCAGGACACCGTCCCGGTGGCCGCGATCCGTGGGGTTCCCCGCGACCTCTTCCCGCATGCGGTGCACGAGGAAGATGTTGTAGTCGACGCCCAGGGTCACCAGGAAGATGAAGCCGTAGATGATCAGGGTGTCGTCCACCGCGGGGAAGCCCAGCACGTGCTTGAACAGCAGCCAGCTGGCGCCCAGGGAGGAGAAGTAGGAGACGACGACGGTGGCGATCAGCAGCAGCGGGGCGACCAGCGCCCGCAGCAGCAGACCGAGCAGGACGAAGACCACGGCCAGCGCGAGCGGGATGACGACCTTGCGGTCGTGGGCCTGGGCCCGGGCGATGTCGAGCGTGGCGGCGGCGCTGTTGCCCACCTTGGCGTCGGCGCCCGGTACGTCGCGGATGGCGTCCCGGATGCGGTCCACCGTGTCCTCGGCGGCCTGGCTGGTGGGGGCGTCGGTGAGGACCGTCGGGATGGCCGCCAGCTTGCCGTCCTTGGACAGCTGGGCCGGCTTGACCTCGCCGACGCCCTTGACGCCGCGCAGCGCCTTGGCGACCTCGTCCGCGGCACCGGCCTCGGAGACGACCCGCACGGGGTTGCCGCCGCCGCCGGAGAAGTGCTCGGAGAGGACCTTCTGGCCGGTGACGGAGTCGGGGGTGGTGCGGTAGGTGTGCTCGAAGTCCAGCCCGGACTTCACCCCGAAGGCACCGGTGGCCAGCGCGGCGAGGAGCAGGGTGGAGGCGATCCAGACGGTACGGGGGCGGCGGGAGACGCCGCTGCCGATCCGGTCCCAGATGGTGCGGCGGGTCCGTGCCCCGGTGCCCGGTTTCGGCACCAGCGGCCAGAAGACCCAGCGGCCGAGGATGGTGAGCAGCGCCGGCAGCAGGGTGAGCATGGCGATCAGGACGCAGACGATGCCGGCGGCGGCGACCGGGCCCAGGGACTGGTTGAGCTTGAGCTGGGCGGCCATCAGGCACAGCAGGCCGAAGCAGACGGTGCCGGCGGAGGCGATGATGGCGGGGCCGCCGCGGGCCAGGGCCACGGCCATGGCCTCGTGCCGGTCCGTGTGGTTCCTGAGCTCCTCGCGGTAGCGGGCGATGAGCAGCAGGGCGTAGTCGGTGCCGGCGCCGAAGACGAGGACGACGAGGATCGAGTCGAGCTTGCCGTTGACGACCAGGCCGGCGTGCTTGGCCAGGAGGTAGACCACGGAGTTGGCGAGCTCGCTGCCCACCACCGCGCCGATGAGGGGAAGCATCCACAGCACCGGGCTGCGGTAGGTGAAGAGCAGGAGCAGCGCCACGACGCCGGCGGCGACCAGCATCAGCGTGCCGTCCAGGCCCTTGAAGGAGTCGAGCGAGTCGAGCCGGTCACCGGCGGAGCCGGTCAGGTGGGCGTCGAGGCCCTGGGGCAGGCCGTCCTTGGCCTGGTCCTGGAGCTTCTGGAGGGGCTCCATCTCGACATCACCGGGGTAGGAGACGCCGAGGGCGAGGGCCTTGCCGTCCTTGGAGGTCCGGGCGGGCGCCACATCGGTGCCGGACAGGCGGGCGAACGCCTGGCGGTCGCGGTCGGCCTTGGCCCGGTCCTCGGCGGTGATGCCGCCGTCCCGGCTGTAGACGACGATGCCGGTGATCCGGTCACCGCCGGGGAAGCGGTCGGCGACCTCGGCGACCAGGGTGGACTGCGCCCCGGAGGGGAGGGAGGCGGTCGAGTCGGTGGTCTCGGCGCTCTTGAGCTTGCCGGCCAGCGGGAACGCCACGGCGAGGATGGCGGCCCAGGCGAGGACCACCAGCCATTTCGTGACGCGTCCGCAGGTGAGACCCGCTATGCGGGTCCCGAACTTGCTAGAGGGGAGCACGAGGTGCTCTCCTTTCTTGAGGAAGTGTGTGCTGTCGAAAGCGCGCCCATGGGCGCGATGCCACGGCTTCCACTGCCCGGGCCGTCGAGTTGCCGCTCGATGGCCCGGGGTTTTTCGTGGGTGCCGCCTTCGCTACTCGACTTCGCGAATGATCTTTTCGATCGTGGCCATGCGTGCCTTGATCTCACTGAGTTCGTCCGCGGTGCGGTTCTGCACGGCGAGCGCCTCTTCGAGGAGGGTTCGGTACTCGTCGGAAGTGGGCTGCTTGTTGCGGTGGGCCAGGATGACCTTGGTGACGCCGATGATCGCCGCTATGCACACGACGGCTATCGCGGTCAGGAGCCCCTTGCTCCAGCCCGGGCCGTCGACACCCCCGGCGAGGATGACGGTGGGGGTCAGGTTCATCGCTGAGATCCCTTCTCGTCTCCGGTGAGCGTCGGCACGGCCGCCGCGATCGCCTTGGGTGTCAGGTGCACGCCGAACGGCGCCACCTCGTAGTACTTCATCGCCTTACCGTCCTCAGAGAGCTCTAGGGAGCCGATCACCAGACCGACCGCTTCGAGTCGCTGGAGATGCAGATGCAGGAGTGGCCTACTCATGCCGAGCTCGCGAGCGAGCTGGCTTACGTAGTTCCGCTGTTCTGCCAACGCAGCCACAATCCGCAGCCGGTGCGGGTTGGCGAGTGCCGCGAGCGTCCGCAGCAGTTCATCCCCCGTCAAGACCGCATGACTCATAGCCACTTCCTCTTACGTGTGTAAGAAGAACCTTACAGGTGTCACCATGGCGCGGCAAGCGTTGGCGTGACCGCCGGGTCCCTGCCCGGCCGAGGGTGGGTTCAGGCGACCGCCTCCGTTCCGTCCTGCTCGTCCTGCCAGGCCCGCAGCACCCGCTCGAGGGCGGCGCCGCGCTCCTCGGGGTCGGCCTCCACCGCCCGTTCCCTGGCGAACGCCCGCACCACGCGGTGGAAGGAGAACCGGTCCTGCCCCGCTGAGGGGCCGGTGGTCACCTGGAGCAGCCGGGCGTCCAGCAGCCGCTCGACCAGCTCGCGGGCGACGGCCAGCGGGAGGTCGAGCAGCACCGCCGCGGTCCAGAGCGAGAAGCGGGGCTCCTCGGGGAGCGACAGCAGGCGCAGGGCCCGCCGGGCGCCGGGATCGAGCGCCCGGTAGCTGTCCTCCAGCCGGGGCCGCAGCTGAAGGCCGGGCAGCCGGAGGGCGTCGAGGAGCCGGTGGTCGTCGGCGAGCCGGTCCGCGAGGCGGTCCAGCGGCCGCTCGGGCCGGCTCGCCAGCAGGCCGCCCGCGATGCGCAGGGCCAGCGGGAGCCCCCCGCACAGCTCGGCGATGCGTCGGGCCGCCTCCTCCTCGGCGGCCGTGCGGTGGTGGCCGATGATCCGGCCGAGGAGTTCGGTCGACCGGTCGGGGGGCAGACATCCGGGGTGGACGGCGCGGGCGCCCGCCAGGGCGGCGAGCGGGGCCCGGCTGGTGACCAGCACGGCACAGCCGGGCGCGCCCGGGAGCAGCGGCCGCACCTGGTGGGCGTCGGCGGCGTCGTCGAGCAGCAGGAGCGTCCGGCGGCCGGTCAGTCTGCTCCGGTAGAGGGCGGAGAGCCGGTCGAGGCCGTCGGAGGGCCGCGCGGTGGGCACGCCCAGGCACTCCAGCAGGCGTACGAGCACGTCGACGGGCCGGGCGGGGCGCTCTCCGGTGCCGCGGAGGTCCGCGTAGAGCTGGCCGTCGGGGTACTGCGGGGCGAGGCCGTGGGCCGCGTGGACGGCGAGCGCGGTCTTGCCGATCCCGGCCATCCCGGTGATCACGCAGACCGGCCGCGGGCCGTCGCCGGGCCGCAGCGCCTCCGTGAGCCGGGCCACCTCCGGCTCCCGTCCGACGAAGTCGGCGAGGCCGGGCGGGAGCTGGCCGAGCGGTGCCCGGGTGGGGCGGGCCGGCTGCCGCGTGCCGACGAGGATCCGCTGATGGAGGCCGCGCAGCTCGTCACCGGGGTCGACGCCCAGCTCGGTGGCGAGGGTGCGGCGACAGCGGTGGTAGAGCTCCAGCGCCTCGGCCTGCCGCCCGCAGAGCCGGAGCGCCGTCATCAGCCGCGCGTAGAGCTGTTCGCGCAGCGGGTACTGGGCCACGAGGCCGGTCAGCTCGGAGACGATCTCGGCGTGCCGGCCGAGCGCCAGATCGGCGTCGAGGCGGTCCAGCGTCACGGCGAGCCGGGCTTCCTCGAGCCGGGGCCCCTCCAGATGGATCAGATGCTCCGTCACCCCGGACATCGCCGGGCCCCGCCAGAGGGCGAGGGCCGCGGTGAGCTTCTCGCGGGCGTCGTGGAAGGATCCGGCGGCCAGTGCGGCCCGGCCGTCCGCGGCGAGCCGTTCGAACTCCGTCAGGTCGAGCAGACCGGCCGGGAGGCGCATCAGATAGCCGGGGCGGCGACGGACGATCGGGGTGTCCTCGCCGAGCAGCCGGCGCAGCCGGGACACATAGGTCTGGATCTGCGTCGGGCTGGTGGCGGGCGGATTGTCGCCCCAGAGCATTTCGGAGAGCGTCGTGTCGGAGACGACGCGGCCTTCGGCGAGGAGCAGGGCGGCGAGGACGGTCCTGGACTTGGGCCCGCCGATGTCGAGGGTGTTTCCACCCGCGCGGACCTCGACGGGGCCGAGAAGATGGAATGTCATGTTGCCCCCAACAAGCAGGGTGCCTCGTGCCGAGTGCCCCTTACCGACGCCTTCTGGCCGTCCCCCCGGAACGGCTTCCCCGGGATGATTCTGCTGTCCGTGAGGGGGAGATTCGGTCCGGTGGGGTGTCAGGGTCCTGCGAGTGACAGATAGCTGTCAGCGTCCGTCAGCGCTGGTCGTCCGTCCCCCGGGGCAGCAGGCCCGCGCGGTGCGCGAGCCGCCAGTCGTGGAGGGCCTCGGCGTCCAGCATCCGGAGCAACAGCCGGTCCGCCGCCGCCGCCGCGGCGGCCGCGGTGGGCTGGAGCAGGAACAGCACGATGTCGGCGCCGCACGGGTCGACCTGGGTGTAGACGTGCTCGAGACCGTCCTCCGCGTCGGCGGAGTCGGTCGCGAGCCGGTTGAGGAAGGCGGCGCTGACCCGACACTGCGGGGTGTCGAGACGGCCATTGATCAAGTGCATGTCTGGACCATCCGGGAAAGTCTGACGTCGGCGTGAGGGGAAACGGGGCGGCGTGGGAGCGCTGCTGCGGCTCCCGACCTTAGTTGAACTGACGTGGATGCAGGGGGCATCGGGTAGCTTCTGTGGTCAATATCCACATCCGGGACTCGGGTTGATCTGCGGCGAGTCGCGAAGATTGTCAATGAAAGGGTGGTTTCTCTTTGTTTGCGGAGAAATGCCCGTACTTGCCAATCGTGTGGACGTGACGCAGACTGCCCCAAAGTTGATCAAGGTGCCTGTTGAGCGCATCCGCGAGGAGGGAGGCCAATTGGAACCGCTCGGGCTGAGCGCCAAGGCGCAGTCCGTCTACCGGGCCATGCTCCAGGCACCCGATGCCGGCCTGGGGGAACTCGCCGAGAGGATCGGCCTCGACGTACCGTCGGTGGCGGCCGCTCTCGACGAGCTGGCCAGGCTGGCGCTGGTGCGGCCGTCCTCCGAAGAATTGGGGGAGCTGCGGCCGATCAGCCCCGAGGTGGGGCTCTCGTCGCTGCTGGCCCGCCAGGAGGCCGAACTCCAAGAATACCAGCAGCGGGTGGCCACCAACCGCCTGATGATGGCACAGATAATCGCCGAATACCGCGAGACCCAGGAGTCCAGGGGCAACCCGGAGGCAGAATTCCTGGAGGGTGCCGACGCGATTCGGAACAGGGTCCTGGAGCTGTCGCACAACTGCCGTTCGGAGGTCCTTGTATTCGCGGCCGGAGGCGCGCTGACGAGCACTCCGGTCTGGGCGTCGGAGGAGACGGACCGCGAGATGCTGGCGCGCGGCGTGGACGTCCGCTGCCTGTGCATGGCCAGCATGCTCGGCAACCCGGCCGCCGCGCACCACGCCCGGGCGCTGGTGGACGCGGGCGGCCAGGTCAGGTCCATCGCCGTGCTCCCGCTCAGCATGGTCGTGTACGACGGCCAGGTCGCCGTCCTCCCCGCCGATGTCGACGGGGAGCTGAACCGCGCCCAGGTGCTGCGCGGCCGGGGGCCCGTGGCGGTGCTGAGCGCGTTCTTCGAACGGCTCTGGGAAGAGGCGGCTCCGCTCGGTGACCACCGGGGCCGGGACGAGTCGGGGCTGACGGGGCAGGAACGGGCCGTGCTCACCCTGCTGCTCAAGGGGCACACGGACGAGGCGGTCGCGCGCAGCCTCGGGGTGTCCGTCCGCACCGGTCGGCGGATCACCGCGAATCTGATGAACCGGCTCGGGGCCCGCAGCCGATTCCAGGCCGGCGCGCTGGCCGTCGAGTCCGGCTGGATCACCGTGTCCTGACCGGTACGGCCATATATTCCCCATACATTTTCCATGCCCGGCCGCCTGCCATGTCAGCGTCCGGCCGTTGCAAGATGCTGCCATCTCGTGGCACGGACACCCGTGTGCCGCACGGCTCAGAATGGGCGGTGCCGGAGACGGCCGACTGCGGGGGCGGAGAAGTCGAACCCGTATTTCGCGTCATCGAATTAACGGGTGGGGAATGTCTAGTTCGGAGTTCTTTCCTGATTTCATCGCGCGGCACGCCGAGGAATTCCCGGATCGGGTGGCGGTCGTGCTCGCGAAGGCGAACGGCGGGGAGATCGTCGAGGAGCCCCTCACCTTCGCCGAGCTCGACCGCGCCGCCCGGGCCGTCGCGGTCTGGCTGGGGGAACAGGGCATCGAGGCCGGCCGGCGGGCGTTGCTGCTGCACCCCACGGGCCTCGACTTCGTCAAGGCGTTCTTCGGGTGCATGTACGCGGGTGTCACCCCGGTCCCCGCGCCGCTGCCCGGCGGGCAGCGCCACCACCTGACCCGGGCGACCGGCATCGCGCTGGACGCGGACGTGTCGGTCGTCCTCACCGACAACGCCAACCTGCCGGCGATCGCCGACTGGCTCAGCCAGGACGGACTCGACCGGATCGTGTGCGCCGCCACCTCGATGGCGGAGCAGGCCGACCCCGGCGCCTGGACCCGGCCCGAGGGCGTCGGTGACGGGACGCTCGCCTTCCTCCAGTACACCTCGGGCTCGACCAGCGACCCGAAGGGGGTCATGGTCACCCAGGCCAACCTCTTCCACAACCTCCGGCTCATCGAGTCCAGCATCGGACTCCAGGGGTACAACACCTTCTGCAGCTGGCTGCCCCTGTACCACGACATGGGGCTCATCGGGCTGTTCCTGCTGCCGCTCTACCTCGGGTCCACGGCGATCCTGATGAGCCCGGTCGACTTCCTCAAGCGGCCGCACCTGTGGCTGCGGCTGATCGACCGGCACGACGTCCTGGTGACCTCGGCCCCGAACTTCGCCTACGACCTGTGTGCCCGGAAGGTCACCGACGAGCAGCTGGCCGGCCTCGACCTCTCGCGCTGGGAGGTCGCCTGCAACGGTGCCGAGCCGATCGACGCCACCGCGCTGGACCGGTTCGCCGAGCGGTTCGCCGGGGCGGGCTTCCGCCGCGAGGCGTTCCTGCCCTGCTACGGCATGGCCGAGACGACGCTCTACGTCTCCGGGACGCGCCGGGAGGACGCCCCGCTGGTGACCCGGATGGAGGCGCGGGCGCTGGAGAAGAACGTCCTGCGGCCCGTCGGCGAGGACGAGGACGGCCCCCTGGTCGTCAGCTGCGGCATCGTCAACGAGCTGGACGTCAGGATCGTCGACCCGGAGAGCCGCACGGTGCTGCCCGAGGGCGAGGTCGGCGAGATCTGGGTGCGCGGTGGCAGCGTGGCCGTCGGCTACTGGGGCAAGGAGCGCGAGACGCGCGAGACCTTCCAGGCCGAGACCACCGGCGGTGAGCGGGGCTTCCTGCGCACGGGAGACCTCGGCGCGTTCCTCGGCGACCAGCTGTACGTCACCGGGCGCATCAAGGAAATGGTCATCACCCACGGCCGCAACCTGTACCCGCAGGACGTCGAGCGCGAGGTACGGGCCGTCCACCCGGCCGTCGCCTCCGGGGCCACCAGCGTCTTCTCCGTCGTCGCGGCGCAGGAGGAGATCGTCGTGGTCCAGGAGATCCGTCCGCGCGACCTCGGTGGGACGACCCCCGAAGAGCTGGTGCGGAAGATCAGGTACGAGGTCGGCAACCGCCTCGGTGTCCACATCGGCAATGTGGTGCTCGTCCGCCCGGGCAAGGTGCGCAAGACCACCAGCGGCAAGATCCAGCGCCGGCTGATGCGCGAGCTCTTCCAGGCGAACGCCCTGGAGATCCTCCACGAGGAGCTCGCCCCCGGCACCCGGCAGCGCTTCCGCCCCACGCCCGCGCAGGACGGCGGCTCCGGCGGGGAGACGGCATGACCTATCCGCCCTACGCCCTCGCCGCCGGGTTCGACCGGCGGCTCGGGGATCCCGACGACCCCGGGGTGACCTTCTCCTACGCCCGGTGCGCCCGGCTCGACGAGCACGAGGAGTTCCCGGCGGAGATCTGCCGGGAGCTCGACGCCCTCGGCCTGCCCGGCTATTACGTTCCCGAGGAGCACGGCGGCTCGCTGCGCAGCTACGAGGACGTCCTCCAGCTGATGCGAGCCGTCGCCCGCCGCGACCTGACGGTCGCCATCGGGCACGGCAAGACCTACCTGGGCGCCGTGTGCGTCTGGGTGGCCGGCACCGAGGAGCAGGCCGCCCGGCTGGGCCGCGACATCGTCTCCGGAGCCGTGGTCTCCTGGGGCCTGACCGAGCGCGAGCACGGCAGCGACCTGCTGGCGAGCGAGGTCACGGCCACGCGCGAGGCCGACGGCTACCGCGTCGACGGTGAGAAGTGGCTCATCAACAACGCGACGCGGGGCCGGATCATCTCGCTTCTCGCCAACACCGACCCGGACGGGGGGCCGCGCGCCCTCAGCGTGCTGCTGGTCGACAAGGAGGAGATCGGCGAGGGCGGTTACCGCTGTCTGCCCGCGGCCCGTACGCACGGCATCCGCGGCGCGGACATCAGCGGCATCGCCTTCACGGGGGCGAAGGTGCCCGCCGGTGCCCTCGTCGGAGCCGAGGGCACCGGGCTGGAGACCGTGCTCAAGAGCCTCCAGATCACCCGGACGCTGTGCTCGGCGCTCTCCCTCGGCGCCGCCGACCACGCGCTGCGCCTGGGCGTGGACTTCGCCCTCGAGCACCGGCTCTACGGGCGGACGCTGGCCGAACTCCCCCAGGCCCGCCGGACGCTGGGCGAGAGCTGCGCCGACCTCTTCGTCGCCGAGGCCGTGGCCCTGGTGGCGAGCCGGTCCCTCCACCACCTCACCGGCGAGCTGAGCGTCGTCTCGGCGGCGGCCAAGTACCTGGTGCCCTCCGGAGTGGAGGTGATGATCGGCCGCCTCGGCCAGCTGCTGGGCGCCCGCGCCTTCCTGACGGGCACCTTCCGCGACGGCCGTTTCCAGAAGCTCGAACGGGACCACCGCATCGTCGGGATCTTCGACGGCAACTCGCTGGTCAACCTGAACATGCTGATCAACCAGTTCGGCACGCTGGCCCGGGCGTACCGGGCCGGCCGGACGGACCGCGACGGGCTCTCGGCCGCCCTCCGGCTGACCGAGGACACCCCCGCCCTCGACCGCGACCGGCTCGCCCTGCTCTCCCGCAACGGATGCAGCGTCGTGCAGAGCCTGCCCGCGGCCGTCGAGGAGCTCCGCGAACTGGCCGCCGCCGGCGAGGTGCCGGCCGCGCTCGCGGAGCGGGCCACGCTGCTGCGGGAGGTCGCGGACGAGCTCCACGAGCGGATGGCCGCCCATCGGCCGTCCTCCCGGGACGTCCCCGCGCACGCCTTCGAACTGGCCCAGCGGTACACCCTGGTGTTCGCCGCGGCGTGCTGCCTCCAGCTCTGGCTGCGCAACCGTGCCGACGGCACGGTCCGGAAGGACACCGACTGGCTGGACGCCTGCCTGAGCAGGCTCCTGCACCAGCTCCGGCCGGGGGACCGGGAGGACCACGAGGTCTACGACCGCCTCGTCCCCGGGCTCCTGGAGCGGCACCGGGACGGTGCCCTCCACTCGCTGCTGACCGACCGAACCAGTGGGGCCCGGACATGAACGACCGCATGACGGGGCTCGACCGGGCCGGCGCGCTCGAGGCGCTGCTCGGCGACCCCCACGACGACGCCAACCCGTACGGCTACCGCGCCGTTCTGGAGGCCGACGAGCGGAACGAGATCCTCGCCGAGGGCGAGCGGATGCTCGACGGGTTCGTCCTCAACGCGGAGTTCGTGCCGCGGGCGCTGGGCGGCAGGCTGACCCAGGCCGACGACATGGTGCGCGTCCTGCGCACGCTCTTCCGCCGGGACATCACCCTCGGACTGGGTTACGGCGTCACCAACTTCATCGCCTCGGCCGGGGTCTGGGCCGCCGGCAGCGCGGAACAGCGCCGCTGGACCGCCGATCTGCTGCTCTCCGGCGGCAAGATCGCCGCCGGGTACAACGAACTGGCGCACGGCAACGACTTCACCCGCGTGGAGCTCCGGGCGGTGCCGGGCGACGGCACGGTGCTGCTCAACGGCGGCAAGCAGGTGGTGAACAACCTCGCCCGCGCCGACGCGGCGATGTTCCTGGCGCGTACCGCCGACGAGGCGGGTGCCCGTAGTCACTCCCACGTCCTGGTGGACATGCGTGACCTCTCCGACGAGCAGCGGCGCTATCTGCCGAGGTTCGGTACGGCCGGGGTGCGGGGCTGCCGGATCGGTGGTGTCGAGTTCACCGACTGCGCGGTGCCCGACGGCGGCGGGGTCGGCGTCGTGGGCGGCGTGGGCCAGGCCATGGAGACCGTGCTCAAGGCGTTCCAGGTCACCCGGGGCGTGCTGCCCGGCATGGCCGTGGGCGGCGGCGACGCGCAGCTGCGCACGGTCCTGGGCTTCGCCCTCGGGCGCCGGCTCTACGGCCGGACCGTCGCCGACCTCCCGCACGCGCGGTCGGTGCTCACCGCCGCGTACGCCGATCTGCTGACCGCGGACTGCCTCGCCATGGCGGCCGCCCGTGCCCTGCACGTGCTGCCGGCCCAGACCAGCGTCTACACGGCGGCGGCCAAGTACCTGGTGCCGAAGATGCTCCAGGAGTCGAGCCACCGGCTGGCCACGGTGCTGGGCGCGCGCTCGTACCTCCGGGACGGCCCGCACGCGATCTTCCAGAAGGTGTTCCGGGACCTTCCGGCGGCGACCTTCGGGCACGCCAACAGCACGGTCTGCCTGGCCACGATCATTCCCCAGCTGCCCCAGCTGGCGAGGAAGAGCTGGGGCGGCGGTGCCGAAGAGGCCCCGGCGGAGCTGTTCCGCTTCGCCTCCGAGCTGCCCGAACTCGACTTCGGCGCGCTGGAGATGAACGCCAGGGGCGCCGACGGCCTGAGCGCCGTGCTGCGCTCGGCCGCCCGCGCCGCCGGCGGGCCGCTCGCGGCCCTGTGCGAGGCGTTCGTGGCGGAGCTGGCCGATCTCACGGTCCGGTGCGCGGACCTCCGGCCCAAGGACCGTACGGTCACCGCCGGGCCGGAGGCGTTCGCTCTCGCCGACCGCTTCACCGTCGTCCTCGCCGCCGCGTCCTGCCTCGGCCACTGGCTGCACGATCCGGCGCCGGAGAGCGACGGCCGGCCCCCGGCCTGGCTGGTCGTCGGCCTGAGCCGGCTGGCCGCGCGCCTGGGTCGCACGCCCGCCGCCGGTACCGGAGGCGCCGAGGAGCGGGCCTGGACGGAGCTGCTGGACCGGTACGAGGACCGGCGCGCCTTCGACCTGTCCGCCCTCCGGCTCGCCGGCTGACTTCCGCGGCCCGGCACCGCGGCCCCGCGTCCCGCGGGGCGATCCGCCCTCCCATCGACAACGGAGACCTTCGTCATGCCCGAAAACACCGACACCCTCACCATCGAGCAGATCCGCGACTGGTTCACCGAGCGCGTCGCCTTCTACCTGGAGCGGCCCCAGAGCGAGGTCGACCCCGACGCCAAACTCGTCGAGATCGGTCTGGACTCGGTCTACGCGCTGACCATCTGCGGCGACATCGAGGACCACTTCGGCTTCGACGTCGAGCCGACGGTCACCTGGGACCACCCCACCGTGAACGCGATGGCGCGCTACCTGCACACCGAGATCACGGCGGGCCGATGACCGGCACCCTTCCCCTGTCGGCCGGCCAGGAAGCCATGTGGTTCCTCAACCGGCTGGCTCCCGACAGCGCCGCGTACAACGTGGTGATGGCGCTGCGCGTACGGGGACCGCTCGACCTCGCCGAGCTGGGCCGGGCGCTGGACGCCGTCGTGGACCGGCATCCGATCCTGCGCGCCTGTTTCGCGGACGTCGCCGGCACGCCCCGGATGTTCCCCGGCGCGGCTCCCGCCGTGCGGCTCGAGGTGCGCGAGGCCGAGGGGGCCGGTGAGGCGCGGCTCCGCGAGCTCGTCGCCGAAGCAGGTTCCGCGCCCTTCGACATGGCGCGGGACGGCGTCTTCCGGCTCGTGGTCATCCGCACCGGTCCCGAGACCGCGGTGCTGGTGTGCGCGGCGCACCATCTGGTGACCGACGCCGTGGCCCAGGGGGTGGTCCTGAGGGAGCTGCTGGAGGCGTACCGGGCGTCCGGGTGCGGGGAGTCGCCGCAGTGGCCGGCGGAGCCCGTTCCCTTCGAGGAGTTCGTGTCGGGGGAAAGGGAGTTGCTCGCCTCCGCCAGGGCGGCCGAGTTCGAGGAGTACTGGCGAGGAGTGTGCGCGGGGGCGCCGTACGTCCTGGAGCTCCCGGCGGACCGGCCCCGGCCCGCGCGCGCCGACTACACCGGCGCCAGCCACGAGGTGACCGTTCCGCCCCAGGTGTGGGAGAAGGTTCGCTCCGGCGCGGCCGAGGCGGGGACGACCCCCTTCAGCCTGCTGCTGGCGGGTTTCCAGGCGTTGCTCCACCGGTACACCGGGGAGGGTGACTTCCTGATCGGCATGCCCACCACGACCCGGCTGTCCAGGCGGTCGCGTGCCGCGGTCGGCTGCTTCGTCAACACCGTCGTCGTGCGGGCCGGCGTGGGCGGTACGACCACGCTGCCGGAGCTCGCGGTCGAGGCGCAGCGCCAGGTGCGGGCGGGCATGGGCCGGGTGTCCTACCCGTTCTCCCATCTGACGAGGGCTCTGGGGGTGCCGCGGGACCCCAGCCGATCGCCGCTGGTGCAGGTCACGTTCACAATGGTCTCGGCCGGCCGGTCCGAGCCGCTGATGGAGCTGATCGCCGAGGGCGAGGAGGCCGGCCGGGAGCTGGAGCTGGCGGGGCTGCGGCTGGCCGCGTTCGATGTGCCCCAGCAGGAGGGCCAGTTCGACCTCGCCGTCGAACTGCTCCAGACCTCCCGCTCCGTGAAGGCCGTCTTCCGGTATCGCGCCGACCTTTACGACGCGGCGACGGTCGAGCGTCTCGCCGAGCACTATCTGCGGCTCGTCGAGGCCGGTGTGGACGAGCCCGGAACCCCTGTGCGCCGGCTGTCCCTCGTGAATCGTTCGGAGCGCGACCGGATTCTTTCGTTCGGACTCGGGGCGATGTCCTGAAAAGACCCTGCCAAATGGCTGTCTCATAGCGAACTTATAGGGCTCGCGCGGATCATCGAATTGCGCGTGACTGAAAGAGAAGGCATGACTGAGCAGGCTTTTCCGGGAATCCTGGCGACGATCGGCGACACCCCGCTCGTCCAGTTGCAGAGATACCTTCCGGATTCTCGTTTCCGGGTGTTCGCGAAGATGGAGCGATTCAACCCCGGCGGCAGCATCAAGGACCGTTCGGCGCTGAGCATGATTCTGGGGAAGCTCCGGACCGGTGAACTGGTCCCCGGCCGTTCGACCATCGTCGAGTCCAGTTCCGGGAACCTCGCCATCGGCATCGCCCAGATCTGCCGGTACTTCGGGCTGCGCTTCATCTGTGTGGTGGACGCGAGGACGACGAGCCAGAACCTCTCGATGCTGCGGGCCCTGCGGGCCGAGGTCGAGGTCGTGACCGAGGCGGACGCCCCCGACGGCAATTTCCTGCCCGTGCGAAAGCTCCGGGTCAAGGAGCTCGTCGAGCGGATCCCGGACGCGTACTCGCCCGACCAGTACTCGAACCCGCTGAACCCGCAGGCCCATGTGGAGACCATGCGGGAGATCGCCGAGGCCCTGGACGGCCGGGTGGACTACCTCTTCTGCGCGGCGAGCACCTGCGGAACGCTGCGCGGCTGCGCCGAGTACGTCCGGCGGACCGGCATGTCCACGGCCGTGGTGGCGGTGGACGCCGTCGGCAGCGCGATCTTCGGCGACACCCCCCGGCGCCGGCTGCTGCCCGGGCACGGGGCGTCCGTCCGGCCCGCCCTGTGGACTCCGGACGCCGCGGACGAGGTCATCCACGTGAACGACATGGAGTGCGTGGTCGCCTGCCGCAAGCTGGCCGACCGGGAGGCCATCCTGGCCGGCGGTTCCTCGGGGGCGGCGCTCGCCGCCCTGGAGTCGATGGCCGACCGCATTCCCGACGGCGCCAATGTCGCGCTCGTCCTCGCGGACGGCGGCGACCGCTATCTGGACACGATCTATTCCGATGAATGGGTCGCCCGGCACTTCGGTGAAATTTCCCATCTCTGGAAGGAACATCCGATCATGTCCGACGCCTGGCTGGAATCCACCGAGGCCACGGTTGGAGCGGGCCTGTGCTGATCATCCGCAATGGTGACGTCCGGCAGGTGCTGAACGGTAGCGAGACCGAGACGATCGATGTCGTCCGGGATTCCTACCGGCTGCACGACGAGAACCGCACCGCCGTGCCCCACTCCATCTTCCTGCGGTTCCCCGACAGTCCGCGGGACCGGATCATCGGCCTCCCGGCCTACCGGGGCGGTGACGAGCCGGTGGCGGGAATGAAGTGGATCGCTTCCTTCCCGAAGAACATCGAATCCGGTATCGAGCGCGCCAGCGCGACGGTCCTGCTCAACTCCATGGAGACGGGACGCCCCGTGGCCATGGTCGAGGGCTCCGTCATCTCCGCCCGGCGCACCGCGGCGAGCGCGGCGCTCGCCGCCACACTGATGGTGGGGGCGGCCCCGGCGGGTGTCACCCTCGTCGGCTGCGGCGTCATCAACTTCGAGGTGCTGCGCTTCCTGACGGTCGCCTTCCCCGGCCTCACCCGCGTGACCGTGTTCGACATGGACCCGGCACGCGCCGGGGAGTTCGTGGCGCGGTGCGCCGAACTCCTCCCGGACGGCGCTTTCGAGGTCGCCGACACCCTCGACTCGGCCATGGGCGCCCATGACCTGGTCTCGCTGGCCACGACGGCGGCCGAGCCGTACACGGACCTGAGCCACTGCCGCCCCGGGAGCGTCGTCCTCAACGTCTCCCTGCGCGACCTGACGCCCGAGTCGGTCCTCGCCGCCCAGAACGTGGTGGACGACCCGGACCACGTCTGCCGGGAGAAGACCTCTCTCCACCTCGCCCAGGAACTGGCCGGCGACCGTCGCTTCATCGACGCCACCATCGGTCAGCTCATCCGCGGCACCGTGTCGCTGGAGCGTGACCCGGACAAGGTGCGGGTCTTCTCGCCGTTCGGTCTGGGGGTCCTCGACATCGCCCTGGCGGAATTCGTCCGTACCCGCGCCGAGAGCGCCGGGCTGGGCCTGAAGGTCGAGGACTTCCTGCCCGGACCCGCGACCCCGGCCGACCGCTGACCCGCACCTCCACACGACACCGACCGCCGACAAGGAGCACACATGTCCGATGAGCAGCAGGACCGCCGGTACCAGGTGGTCCTCAACGACGAAGAGCAGTACTCGATCTGGGCGGCCGATCGTGATCTGCCCGCCGGCTGGCACGCCGAGGGTACCGAGGGCACTCGCGAGGAGTGCCTCGCCCGGATCAACGAGGTCTGGGTCGACATGCGCCCGCTGAGCCTGCGCTCGCGCGCGGACCAGTCCGCCGCCTGACCCACCCGGGAGTGCCCCCTCCCGCCGGGCCGTGTCCTGTCCCCGGACACGGCCCGGCGGAGCCGGCACGTCCGCCCATCCGCGTCCCCAGTCGCACACCCGGCGCGCGCCCTCGCGCCATCCCCACGCACCCGGCAGCGGTGTCGTGGGTCCACTGACACAAGGAGTAGTCGTGAACGCCCAGCCGCGGTCGGATGCCTCGCCCGATGCCCGCGCCGGTGGCCCGGCCGCGGCCGAGGCCGGTCGTCTTCTGCCCGAGCTCATCGCGCTCCGGGCCGCCGCAACCCCCGACGCCACGGCCCTGATCGCCGGGGAGCGCCGGGTCTCCTACCGCGAGCTGGACGAGCGGGCCAACCGCGTCGCCCACCTCCTCGCCGGACGGGGCGCGGGCCCCGAGGCGCTGGTCGGCGTCTGCCTCCACCGCGGCGTCGATCTCGTGGTGGCCCTGCTGGGCGTGTGGAAGTCGGGCGCCGCCTATGTGCCGCTGGACCCCTCCCATCCCGCCGAGCGGCTCGCCTGGGTGCTCGGCGACACCGCCGGCCGCCTGGTTCTGACCGAGTCGTCGCTGACCGGCCTCTTCGCGGAGGCCGACGCCGAGGTCGTGGCCCTCGACACCGTCGAAGCCCTCCTCGAGACACTGCCCGGCACTGCCCCCGAGGTGACACTCACCCCCGACGGCGCCGCCTACGCGATCTACACCTCCGGTTCCACCGGGCGCCCCAAGGGCGTCGTCATCGGGCACGGTGGCATCGCCAACCGGGTGCTGTGGACCGTGCGGGAGCACCGCCTGTCCACCGCCGACCGGGTCCTCCAGAAGACCTCGCTGAGCTTCGACGCCGCCGGCTGGGAGATCTTCGCCCCACTGGTGAGCGGCGGCACCGTCGTCCTCGCGCCGGTGGGCGCCGAGCGCGACCCGGCGGCCCTCGTGCGGGCGGTGGCCGACCACGACGTCACCGTGCTCCAGGTGGTGCCCTCGGTGCTGCGGCTCCTGGTGGACGCGCCCGGTTGGGACCGCTGCTCGGCGCTGCGCCTGGTGTTCTCGGCGGGCGAGCCGCTGCACGCCGAGCTCTGCCACCGTCTGCTGGCCCTCACCGACGTCGAGGTGTGGAACACCTACGGTCCCACCGAGTGCTCCATCGACGTCACGGCGCTGCGCTTCGACCCGGCACAGGTGTCGGGCCCCGTTTCCATCGGTCGGCCGCTGGACAACATGCGTGTGCTGATCCTCGACGCGGAGGGCGAGCCCACCCCCTTCGGCGTCCCCGGTGAGCTGCACGTCGGCGGCGTGGGCGTGGCCCGCGGCTACCTGGGGCGGCCCGGCCTGACCGCCGGGACCTTCGTCCCCGACCCGTACGGTCCCGCCGGCTCCCGGCTGTACCGCACGGGCGACCGGGCCCGCTGGCGGTCGGACGGCACCCTCGAGTACCTGGGCCGGCTCGACCACCAGGTGAAGGTCAACGGCGTCCGCATCGAGCCCGGCGAGGTGGAGGCCGCGCTCGCGGCCCACCCGCGAGTCCGGGGCGCGGTGGCGGCGGCGTTCACGGACCGGGACGGCGCCGCCCGGCTCGCCGCGTACGTCCTCGGCCGCGACGGCGCGATCGACGCCGGGGAACTGCGCGGCTTCCTCCGCGACCGGCTGCCGGACCACCTCGTCCCGTCGGTCTTCGTCGCCGTCGACGCCTTCCCGCTGACCACGAGCGGCAAGGTGGACCGCAAGGCGCTTCCCGCTCCCGACCTGGCCGCACATGCCGGGCGCCCCCCGTACGTGGCCCCGCGCGACGAGGCGGAGCGGACCGTGGCCCGCGTCTGGAGCGAGCTGCTGGGCGAGGACGCCGTGGGCGCGCACGACGACTTCTTCCAGCTCGGTGGCCACTCCCTGCTGCTGGCCAGGCTGGCCGCCGAACTGGGCGCGGTGGCCGGTGCGGTGATCCCGCTGGCCGATCTCTTCGCGGCGTCGACCGTCGAGGCCCAGGCCCGGCTGCTGACGGCCGAGCGCGACGAGGTCCCGCCGGTGGTGCCTATCGAGCGGGCCGGCCGACTGCCGCTGTCGCACGGTCAGCACCGGCTGTGGTTCGTCGACCGGATGAACCCCGGCAGCTCCGAGTACGTGGTCCCGCTGCTGCTGCGGGTGGCACCGGACACCGACGCCGACGACGTGCGGCGGGCCCTCGACACCCTCGCCGCCCGCCACGAGATCCTGCGCACCCGCTATGTGACCGAGGACGGGGAGCCGTACCAGGTCGTCGACGCGCCCTCCTCCGTGGAACTGGCCTCGCTCGACGCCCCCTCGGAGGACCTGTCCGGCCTGGTCGGCGCGGAGATCGCCCGCGGCTTCGACCTGGAGCACGGCCCGGTCTGGCGCGCCGCCCTCGTCCGTACCCCCCCGGGCGGGCGCGCCGTGATCCTGACGATGCATCACATCGCCTGTGACGGCTGGTCGTCGGTGGTCATCGAGCGCGAGTTCCGCGAGCTGCTCGCCGCCCACGCCGCCGGCCGCACCGCCGAGCTGCCCGCGCCGGTGGTCCAGTACGCCGACTTCGCCGCGTGGCAGCGCGCGAGCCTGACCGACGAGAAGGCCGAGCGTCACCTGGCCCACTGGCGGACCGCCCTGGACGGGCTCGCCCCCCAGGAATTCCCGACCGACCGGCCGCGCGCGGCCGTCCGGGACCCGCGGGGCGCCGCGGTCACCTTCACCGTCGCGCCCGACGTGGCACGCACAGTGCTGGAGTTGGGCCGCCGCCATCGTGCCACCCCGTTCGTGACGATGCTGACCGCCCTCAGCACCCTGGCCGCGCGCCACAGCGGCCAGTGGGACGTCGCCATCGGCACCCCGGTGGCCGGACGCGACCGGCCCGAGGTCGCCGGCACGGTCGGCTTCTTCCTCAACTCCCTGGTGCTGCGCCCCCGGCTGACGGAAGACCTCTCCTTCGAGGACGCCCTCGACCGGGTACGGGAGACCTGCCGGTCCGCGTTCGCGCACCAGGACCTGCCCTTCCAGCGCGTCGTCGACGAGATGCAGCCCGAGCGGGACCTCTCGCGCACCCCGCTCTACCAGATCGCCCTGGACCTCCACGACGAGGGCCTGACCGGCGTCTCCGCCGACACCGACGAGCTCGGCACCTTCCTCGACGCCTGGTGGACCGCGCACACCGACCTGACCCTGTACATCCGCCAGGGCGCCGACGGCTCCCTGATCGGCGTCCTGGAGTACGCCACGGCGCTGTTCGACGCGGCGACCGCGGAGCGGCTGACCCAGCACCTGGTCCGGCTCCTGGAGTCCGCCGCCGGGGACCCGACGGCCCCGCTGGGCTCGCTCGACATCCTGACCCCCGCCGAACGCGCGCGGCTCCTCACCGAGTGGAACGACACGACGCCGGCGGAGTCCGCCGCCTGCGTCCACGAGCTCTTCGAGGCCCAGGTGCTCGCCACCCCCGACGCGGTGGCCGTCCACCACGCCGACGGCCGGCTGACCTACGCCGAGCTCGACGAGCGCGCCAACCGGTTCGCCCACCACCTGCGGGACCGGGGCGTCGGACCGGAGTCCGTCGTCGGTGTCCTCCTGGACCGCGGCCCGGACCTGCTGGCCTGCCTCCTGGGCGTGTGGAAGGCCGGCGGCGCCTACGTGCCGCTGGACCCGGCCCACCCCGCCGAGCGGCTCGGCTACATGCTCGAGAACGCCGGTGCCCGCCTGGTGGTCACCGAACGGCGCCACACCGCGGCCCTCGCCGACGCCGGCCAGGCCGCGCACCCGCTCGTCCTGGAGGACGAGGCCGAGGCCCTGGCCGCGCGGCCGCACACCGCGCCCGGCGTGATGGCCGATCCCGACCGGATCGCCTACGTCATCTACACCTCCGGTTCCACCGGCCGCCCCAAGGGCGTCGCGGTGCCGCACCGCGGTCTCGCCAACCACCTGGTCTGGGCCGCCGGCGAGTGCGCCCGGGGCGGCACGGGAGGCGCGCCCGTCTTCTCGTCCATCGCCTTCGACCTGCCGGTGCCCAACCTCTACGCGCCCCTGCTCATCGGGCAGCCGGTGCACCTGCTGCCGCGGGATTTCGCGCCCGAGGAGCTCGGCCGGCTGCTCGTCGCGTCCGGCCCCTACGGCCTGATCAAGCTGACGCCCGGCCACCTGGAGATGCTCCACCACCAGCTCGGTCACGAGCGCGCGCTCGGCCTCGCCGGGACGGTCATCGTGGCGGGCGAGGCGCTGACCGGCCGCACGGCCAACCACGGCCTGGAGCTGTTCGGCGACACACGTCTGATCAACGAGTACGGTCCGACGGAGGGCTCCGTCGGTAGTTCCGTCCACCTGGTCGACGGCCCCCAGCACCGGGAGATCGTGCCCATCGGCACCCCGCTGCCGGGCGTCACCCTCTATGTGCTCGACGAGCGGATGGAGCCGCTCCCGGTGGGCGTCGCCGGCGAGCTGTACGTCGGCGGCACCGGCGTGGCGCGCGGCTACGTCAACGCGCCCGACCGCACCGCCGAGCGCTTCCTGCCCGACCCCTTCGGCCCGCCCGGCTCCCGGCTGTACCGGACGGGAGACCTGGTGCGGCTGCTGCCCACCGGTGACATCGACTTCCTCGGCCGGATCGACACCCAGATCAAGGTGCGCGGCTACCGGATCGAGCCCGGCGAGATCCAGGCCGTGGTCACCGAGCACCCCGGCGTCCGGGAAGCGGTCGTGGTGGCCCACGAGGCGCGACCGGGCGAGAAGGAGCTCGTCGCCTACTGCGTGCCGTCCGGCGCGACCCTGCCCGGTGCGGAGGAGCTGGCCGACCACGCGAGGACGCGGCTGCCCGAGTACATGGTCCCGGTCGTCTGGGTCGAGCTGGAGAACATCCCGCTCAACCGCAACGGAAAGGTGGACCGGGCGGCGCTGCCCGCCCCCGACCGCTCCGAGCTGGTCTCGGCGGGAGGCTTCGTCGCCCCCCGCACCACGGCCGAGGAGATGGTCGCCGAGATCTGGACCGAACTGCTGGGAGTCGAGGTCGGTGTGCACAACGACTTCTTCCAGCTGGGCGGCCACTCGATCCTCGCCATCAAGCTGATCGCCCGCATCCAGCAGGAGTTCGACATCACCCTGCCCGCCAGGGCCGTCTTCGAAGGACCCACGGTCGCCCAGCTCGCGGCCGCCGTGGAAGCACAGATCCGGGCGGAACTCGCCCAACCGGACGACACCGCCCAGGCGGCGGAGCCGGCAACGCAGAACGGGCAGGGGGCCTGAGCATGGGACCGCACGACAACGCACGACCGGCCGCGGACGACCTGCGGGCCGAACTCCTGCGGCGCCGCGCCGCGGCCCGCCTGGCGCGCGGCGGCGACGGCATTCCCACGGCCGACCGCCACGAGCCGCTGCCCCTGTCCTCCGGGCAGCAGCAGATGTGGTTCCTCAGCCAGCTGGAACCGGACAGCCCCGAATATCTCGTGCCGCTGGTCCTGCGCATGCGCGGGACACTCGACGCCGACGCGCTCGGCCTGGCCTGGCAGCGACTCACCGACCGGCACGAGATCCTCCGTACCCGCTACGGGCTGCGGGACAACGAGCCGGTCCAGCTCGTCGACGCCGGACAACGGGCCGAGCTCGCCCGCACCGACCTCACCGGACTGCCCGCGGCCGAACGCGAGGGCAAGGCGTTCGAGCTGGCGGAGCAGGACGCGGTCACCCCCTTCGACCTGCTGCGCGAGAACCCGGTGCGGGCCCGGCTGGTGCGACTCGCCGACGACGACCACCTGCTGGTCGTGGTCCTGCACCACATCGCCTGCGACGCCTGGTCCCAGGACGTCATCGCCCGGGACCTGGGCGCTCTGTACCGCCGGGCCCTCGACCCGGCGGCGGCCGCGCCCGAGCCGCTGCCCGTCCAGTACGCCGACTACGCCGCCTGGGAGCGGGGCCGCCTCTCGGGCCCGGCTCCCGACGCCCACATCGAGTACTGGCGCGACCGCCTCGACGGCATCGCCCCCCTCGACCTGCCCACCGACCGGCCGCGGCCGGCCGTGCGCACCGGCGAGGGAGCGGCCGTCGGCTTCGCCCTGCCCGCCGGGGTGGCGCGGCGACTGCGCGCCATCGGGCGCGAGCACGGCGCCACGCCGTTCATGGTGCTGCTGGCGGGCTACCAGGCCCTGCTGTCACGCCACACGGGGAAGAACGACATCGCCGTGGGCACGGTGGTCTCCGGCCGCAACCGGCCCGAGCTCCAGCAGCTCATCGGCTACGCGATCAACAGCCTGGTCATGCGATCGCGGTGGAGCGGCGACCCCGCCTTCACGGAGCTGTTGGCGCAGGTGCGCGACACGGTCCTGGAGTCCTTCGACCACCAGGAACTCCCCTTCGCCCGCCTGGTGGACGAGCTTCAGCCCGAGCGCGACCTGTCGAGCACGCCGCTCTACCAGACGGCGTTCACCATGCACGACACGACGTCCACGTCCTACGAACTGCCCGGCGTGACCGTCGAGCGTGTCCAGCTGACCTGGCGGATCGCCAAGTTCGACCTCACGCTCCAGGCGTCCGAGCTCGCGGACGGCTCGCTGGGCTGCCAGCTCGAGTACGCGACCGCGCTCTTCGACCGTTCGACCGTGGAACGGTTCGCCGAGCAGTACGTCCGATTCCTGACCGCCGTCGCCGACGCGCCCGGCACCCCCGTCTCCCGTGTCGAGATCCTCTCGCCGGCCGAGCGAGAACTGCTGATCACCGGATGGCCGGACGGTGCGGCCGACGGCGAGCCTCCCGTCGTGCCCACCCGTTGTGTGCATGAGGTGTTCGAGGAGCGGGTCGCCGCTGATCCGGATGCGGTGGCGGTGGTTTTCGAGGGCGTTGAGCTTACGTATGGCGAGCTGAATGCCCGGGCGAACCGTATCGCGAATTATCTGCGGGGTATGGGGGTCGGTCCCGAGGATCTGGTGGGTGTGTGCCTGGAGCGTGGCATCGAGCTGATGCCGGCGCTGTTGGGTGTGCTGAAGTCGGGTGCTGGTTATCTGCCGCTGGATCCGTCGAATCCCGCTGACCGTCTTGGTTTTATGCTGGCGGACGCGGGTGCGGATGTCGTTCTGACGGAGTCGGGTCAGGTGGAGATGCTGGAAGGCATCTTCACGGGCACGGTGGTGGTTCTGGATCGTGATCGGGGTGTGCTGGCGGGTCAGCTGGCGGAGAATCCCGAGGTGCTGGCGGGCCCGGAGTCGCTGATCTATGTGATCTACACGTCGGGCTCGACTGGTCGGCCCAAGGGTGTGTGTTTGTCGCATGGGAATGTGCTGCGGCTGTTGACGTCGGCTGAGCGGCATTATGCGTTCGGTGCGGACGATGTGTGGCCGTTGTTCCACTCGTATGCGTTCGATGTCTCGGTGTGGGAGATGTGGGGGGCGCTGCTTTACGGCGGGCGTCTCGTGGTGGTGCCGTTCGGGGTGTCGCGTTCTCCCGAGGAGTTCCTTGACCTGCTGGTTCAGCACCGGGTGACGGTGCTGAACCAGACGCCGACCGCGTTCCGTCAGCTGGTCGCGGCCGCCGCCGATGGCGACGCTCGTGTCGACGAACTCGCGCTGCGTGCTGTGGTGTTCGCTGGTGAGCGCCTCGACGTTCCGGAGCTTGGGCCGTGGGTGGAGCGGCTTGGTTTGGACCGTCCGGTGCTGGTGAACATGTACGGGATCACCGAGACGACCGTGCACACCACCTTCTACCGGGTGACCGAGGCGGATCTTGAGGCCGGTGCCGGTAATCCGGTCGGTTATCCGCTGGCCGACCTGCGCGTCTACCTGCTCGACCAGGACGGGAACCTGGCTCCGGTGGGCGTTCCGGGCGAGATCCACGTGGGCGGCCCGGGTGTGGCCCGGGGATATCTCAACCGTCCCGATCTGACGGCCGAGCGTTTTGTGCCGGACCCGTTCGGTCCCGCCGGTTCGCGGATGTACCGCAGTGGTGACCTCGCGCGTCGGCTTCCGGACGGCAGCCTGGAGTTCCTGGGCCGTATCGACCACCAGGTCAAGATCCGTGGTTTCCGTGTCGAGTTGGGCGAGATCGAGGCCGCTCTGGCCGCGCACCCGCTGGTGCGCGACGCCGTGGTGATCGTCCGCGAGGACACCCCGGGTGACAAGCAGCTCGTCGCCTATGTGGTGCCGGTCGAGGGCGAGGGACCCGAGCCCGGCGAGCTGCGGGCGCTGCTGTCCGCGTCGCTTCCGGCGTACATGGTGCCGTCGGCGTTCGTGGGTCTGGAGCGGCTGCCGCTGACGACCAACGGCAAGCTCGACCGCCGCGCCCTGCCCGCACCCGACCGGGCCGCCCTCGGTTCGCAGGCGGCCTTCGTCGCCCCCCGCACCGAGGACGAGGAACGCGTCGCCGCCGTATGGCGCGACGTGCTCGGGCTGGACGAGGTCGGTGTCGAGGAGGGTTTCTTCACCGTCGGCGGCGACTCCATCCGTGCCGTCGCCGTCGTGGGTGCCCTGCGCGAAGCCGGCTACGACGTCGCCGTCCGCGACGTCTTCGAGCACCAGACGATCGCCCGCCTCTGCGAGGTGATCACCGGCAAGCCGGCCCCGGCCGTCGCCACCACCACGGTGGAGGCGTTCTCGATGCTCCCGTCCGAGGACGCGGGCCGTCTGCCCGAGGGCCTCGTCGACGCCTACCCGCTGTCGCAGATCCAGCTCGGCATGGTCGTCGAGATGCTCGCCGGGACGGGCGAGAACATCTACCACAACGTGACGTCCTTCAGCGTCCGTGACGACAAGCCCTTCGACGCGGCGGCCCTGGAGGCCGCGACGCGCGTCATCGTGGAGCGCCACGACGTCCTGCGGACCTCCATCCACCTGACCGCGTACTCGCGGCCCCTCCAGTTGGTCCACGCCACCGCCACCATGCCGGTCGGCGTCCGCGACCTCCGTCACCTGGGCGCGCGGGAGCAGCAGGAGGCCATGCACGCGTTCACGGCGCGGGAGCGCTCCGAGCTCTTCGATCTCGAACGCGCGCCGCTGCTCCGTGCCTTCGCGCATGTCACCGGTGAGACCACGTGGTGGCTGTCGCTCACCGAGTGCCACGCGATCCTGGAGGGCTGGAGCTATCACTCCCTGCTGATGGAGCTGCTCGCGGTCTACCGTCGGCTGCGCGACGGCGACGCCCCCGAGCCGGTGGAGCCCGCCGCCGTGCGCTACGCCGACTTCATCGCCGCCGAGCAGGCGTCGCTGGCGTCGGAGGAGGACCCCGCCTACTGGGCGGGCATCGTGGCGGGGCACTCCCGGTTCGAACTGCCGGCGGGCTGGGGCGACAAGCGCGCGGAGCGCGAGAACTTCCGGAGCCGGGTGCCGTTCCTGGACCTCGAGGAGCCGCTGCGCGCGCTGGCGCTCCGGGCGAACGCGCCGCTGAAGAGCGTGCTGCACGCCGCGCACCTGAAGGTGATGAGCATGCTGACCGGTGAGGAGGCGTTCTTCACCGGCCTGGTCTGCGACGCGCGACCGGAGGCGCTGGGCGCGGACCGGGTGTACGGCATGTTCCTGAACACCGTGCCGTTCGCGTTCGACCGGGATGCCCGCACCTGGCGTGAGCTGGTCGGAAAGGTCTTCGCGCGCGAGGTCGAGCTGTGGCCGCACCGGCGCCACCCGCTCCCGGCCATCCAGCGCGCCGCCGGTGGCGAGCGCCTGATCGACGTGTTCTTCAACTACCAGGACTTCCACGTCGTCGACACCGACCTCATCGACTTCCACGCGAGCATCGACGACAGCCCCAACGAGTTCGGCCTGCACATCGCCACGCTCGGCGGGCACATCACGCTCATCACCAACACCCATGTCCTGAGTCGCGAGAACGCCGATCGCATGGCGAGCCTCTACCGCTCCGTCCTTGAGGCGATGGCCGCCGACCCCGAAGGCGACGCCACCACCCACCCTCTGCCGGAGGAGGAGCTCCGCGTCCTGCTGGCCGACGTGGACAACGCCGCCGGTGACCCGGTCACGCGTTGTGTGCATGAGGTGTTCGAGGAGCGGGTTGCCGCTGATCCGGACGCGGTGGCGGTGGTTTTCGAGGGTGTCGAGCTTACGTACGGTGAGCTGAATGCCCGGGCGAACCGTATCGCGCACTATCTGCGGGGTATGGGGGTCGGTCCCGAGGACCTGGTGGGTGTGTGCCTGGAGCGTGGCATCGAGCTGATGCCGGCGTTGCTGGGTGTGCTGAAGTCGGGTGCGGGTTATCTGCCGCTGGATCCGTCGAATCCCGCTGACCGTCTTGGTTTCATGCTGGCGGACGCGGGTGCGGATGTCGTTCTGACGGAGTCGGGTCAGGTGGAGATGCTGGAAGGCATCTTCGATGGCACGGTGGTGGTTCTGGACCGCGACCGGGACGTTCTGGCCGGGCAGCCGGCGGAGAACCCGGAGGTTTTGGCGGGTCCCGAGTCGCTGATCTATGTGATCTACACGTCGGGTTCGACGGGCCGGCCGAAGGGCGTATGCCTGTCGCACGGGAACGTGCTGCGGCTTTTGACCTCTGCTGAGCGTCATTACGCGTTCGGTGCGTCGGATGTGTGGCCGTTGTTCCACTCGTACGCGTTCGATGTGTCGGTGTGGGAGATGTGGGGGGCGCTGCTTTACGGCGGGCGTCTCGTGGTGGTGCCGTTCGGGGTGTCGCGTTCTCCTGAGGAGTTCCTGGATCTGCTGGTCGAGCACCGGGTGACGGTGCTGAACCAGACGCCGACCGCTTTCCGTCAGCTGGTCGCGGCCGCCGCCGATGGCGACGCCCGTGTCGACGAACTGGCCCTTCGTGCTGTGGTGTTCGCTGGTGAGCGGCTGGACGTTCCGGAGCTTGGGCCGTGGGTGGAGCGGCTTGGTTTGGACCGTCCGGTGCTGGTGAACATGTACGGGATCACCGAGACGACCGTGCACACCACCTTCTACCGGGTGACCGAGGCGGACCTTGAGGTCGGTGCCGGTAACCCGGTCGGCTACCCGCTCGCCGACCTGCGGGTCTACCTGCTGGACCGGCGCGGCAACCTCGCGCCCGTCGGCGTGCCCGGCGAGATCCACGTCGGTGGTCCGGGCGTGGCCCGTGGCTACCTCAACCGTCCGGACCTCACCGCCGAGCGGTTCGTGCCCGATCCCTTCGGTCCCGCCGGTTCGCGGATGTACCGCAGTGGTGACCTCGCGCGTCGGCTTCCGGACGGGAGCCTGGAGTTCCTGGGCCGTATCGACCATCAGGTGAAGATCCGTGGTTTCCGTGTCGAGTTGGGTGAGATCGAGGCCGCTCTGGCCGCGCACCCGCTGGTGCGCGACGCCGTGGTGATCGTCCGCGAGGACACCCCGGGTGACAAGCAGCTCGTCGCCTACCTCGTGCCCATGGAGGACGAGGCCCCCGAGCCGGCGGAGCTGCGGGCACTGCTGTCCGCCTCCCTGCCGGCCTACATGGTCCCCTCCGCCTTCGTCGTCCTCGAGCGTCTTCCGCTGACGACCAACGGCAAGCTCGACCGCCGCGCCCTGCCCGCACCCGACCGGGCCGCCCTCGGCGCGGAGGCGGCCTACGTCGCCCCCCGCACGGACGACGAGGAGCGCATCGCCGCCGTGTGGTGCGACATCCTCGGGCTCGACCGCATCGGTGTGGAGGAGGCGTTCTTCACCGTCGGCGGAGACTCCATCCGCGCGGTCGCCCTCGTCGGCGCACTGCGCAACGCGGGGTACGACGTCACCGTCCGGGACGTCTTCGAGCACCACACCGTCGCCGGGCTCGCGGCCGCGGTCGCGGGATCCGGTGCGCCGGCCGCCCCCACACGCGCCGTGGCCCCGTTCGAGCTGCTCGACGCGGAGACGCGGGCCGCTCTGCCCGAGGGGCTCGCGGACGCCTACCCCCTGTCCCAGATCCAGCTCGGCATGCTGCTGGAGATGTTCGCCGACAGCGACGAGAACCGCTATCACAACGTCTCGCTGTTCCGGGTCCGTGACGACCGGCCCTTCTCGCCCCGTGCGCTTCAGGACGCCGTCCGGACCGTCGTCGAGCGGCACGAGGTGCTCCGTACCTCCATCGACCTCCAGAGCTTCGCCGTACCGGTCCAGCTGGTGCACGACGCCGCCAGGCTGCCCGTCCAGGTGCGCGATCTGCGCCACCTGGAGCCGGACGAGCAGGACGAGGACCTCCGCGACTTCCTGACGAAGGAGCGCGCCTCCCTGTTCGACCTGCGCAAGGCGCCGCTGCTGCGCGTCGGCGCCCAGGTCCTGGGCGACGAGGACTGGGCCCTGTCCTTCACCGTCTGCCACGCCATCATCGAGGGCTGGAGCTACCACTCCCTGCTGATGGAGCTCCTCGCGTGCTACCGGTCCCTGCGCGACGGCGCGGAGCCGGCGGCGGCGGAGCCGTCGGAGGTGCGATACGCGGACTTCGTCGCCGCCGAGCAGGCGGCCCTGGAGTCGGAGGAGGACCGGGCCTACTGGCAGGGCGTCGTGGACCGGCACGCCCGCTTCGAGCTCCCCGCCGGCTGGGGCGACCCGGCGGCTCCCCGGGAGACCGTGCGCGTCCGCGTGGCCTACCCCGACCTGGAGCAGCCGCTCCGCGACGTGGCGTCCCGCGCCAGGGTGTCGGTCAAGAGCGTCCTGCACGCCGCTCACCTGAAGGTGATGAGCATGCTGACCCGCGAGGAGGCGTTCTTCACCGGTCTGGTCTGCGACACCCGTCCCGAGGCGGCCGGTGCCGACCGTGTCTACGGAATGTTCCTGAACACGGTGCCCTTCGGCTACGACCGCACCGCGCGGACCTGGCGCGAGCTCGTCCAGGCGGTCTTCGCGCAGGAGACGGAGCTGTGGTCGCACCGGCGCTTCCCGCTGCCGGCCATCCAGCGGCTCGCCGGTTCCGGTGACCGGCTGATCGACGTCTACTTCAACTACCAGGACTTCCACGTCGTCGACACCGACCTGATCGACGTCGACGCGAGCATGGGGGACGGCACCAACGAGTTCGGTCTCACCGTGGCGGCCTCGCCCGGTGGGCTGACCCTGAACACCAACACCCGTTCGCTGGGCCGCGCCGCTGCCGAGCGTCTCGGGGCCCTCTACCGCTCCGTCCTGGAGGCCATGGCCGCAGGCCTCGACGGCGACGCCGTCGCCAACCCGCTGCCCGCGGCCGAGCTCGATCCGCTGCTGACCGCGTGGAACGACACCGCGACCGGCTGGCCGACGGACGCCACCCCGCTGGAGGCGTTCGAGGAGCTGGCGCGCACCGTGCCGGACGCCCCCGCCGTCATCGGCTCGTCCGGCGCCGACGCCGGAGCGTGGCTGAGCTACGCGGAGCTGGACGCCAGGGCCGAACGGCTCGCACGGCGCGTCCGCGCCCTGGGAGCCGACAACGGGTCGGTCGTGGGCGTGCTGCTCACCCGTGGGCCCGACGCGCTCGCCGCGCTGCTGGGCGTGTGGAAGGCCGGCGCGGCCTACCTGCCGCTGGACCCGTCGTTGCCCGACGAGCGCATCGGGTTCATGCTCGCCGACGCGGGCGTGGCGGCCGTGATCAGTGAGCCGGTCTTCGAGGCCCGGCTGGCGGGGCTGTACGGGCGGGCTGTCGTCCCGGTGGGCGACCACCCGGCGGACGACGCCGCTGCCGAGGCGTCCGGTGCCCCTGTCGGCGCCGGCCGGCGGACGGCCGATCCCATGGACCTGGCCTACGTGATCTACACCTCGGGTTCCACGGGGCGTCCCAAGGGCGTCCAGATCCCGCACCACGCGCTGGCCAACCTGCTGCACGCGATGCGCACGCGGCTGGAGAGCACGTCCGACCACGTGTGGCTTGCCCTGACCGCGCTCAGCTTCGACATCTCCGGCCTCGAGCTGTTCCTGCCGCTCACCACGGGCGGGCGGGTCGTCGTCGCCGCGGACGAGGAGGCGCGTGACGGCCGGGCGCTGCTGGACCTGGTCGACCGGCACGGTGTGACCCATGTCCAGGCGACGCCTTCCGGGTGGCGTCTGATGCTGGAATCCGGTTTCGCGGACCGGCCGGTCACGGCACTGGTCGGCGGCGAGGCCCTGCCCGTGGGCCTGGCCCGCGAACTGCGCGGCCGGGTACGGCGCCTGGTCAACGTGTACGGCCCGACGGAGACGACGATCTGGTCGCTGACCTGGGAGGTCCCGGAAGACACCGACGACGTCTCCATCGGTGGGCCCATCGCCAACACCCGGCTGTACGTGCTCGACGCGGCTTTCGAACCCGTGCCGGTCGGCGCGGTCGGCGAGCTCTGCGTCGGCGGCGACGGCGTCGCCCGCGGGTACCTGGGCCGTCCCGGCCTGACGGCCGAGCGGTTCGTCCCGGACGCGTTCGGGACGACGCCCGGGGCCAGGCTGTACCGCACGGGCGACCTCGTGCGGTACCGGGCGGACGGCCTGCTGGAGTTCCTGGGCCGCACCGATCACCAGGTGAAGGTCCGGGGCTACCGGATCGAGCTGGGGGAGATCGAGGCGGCGCTGGTGCGTCACCCGGACATCGCGGCGGCCGTCGTGACCGTTCGCGAGGAGGGACCGGCGGGCGCGTGGCTGGCCGGCTACCTGGTGCCCGCCGAGGGCCGCCGTCCCCACCACGCCGATGTACGCGCCTTCCTGGCGGGCCTTCTGCCGCCCTACATGGTGCCGTCGGTCTTCGTGATCCTGGACGAACTGCCGCTCTCCGTCGCGGGCAAGGTGGACCGCCGGGCGCTGCCCGAACCGCCCCGGACGGAGCTCCGGCCGGACACCGGGTTCCAGGAGCCCATCGGTCCGGCCGAGCGGCTGCTGGCCGAAATCTGGTGCCGGGTGCTCGGTGTCGAGAAGGTCGGCGGCGACGCGAACTTCTTCGACCTCGGCGGGAATTCGCTCCTGATCACCGATGTCATCTCGAGCGCCCGCGAGGCGGGCCTGCCGCTGACGCTGTGGATGCTCTACCAGCACCACACGCTGTCGGCGCTGGCAGCGGCGGCGGCCGAGGGCATGGACGAGGCCGCGCTGCGGCGGCTGGCCTCCGGGGCGCCCGCCACGGCCCGGGACGTCCGCCCCGCCGCGTCGGCGGCCGTGCTGCCCTCGCCGGAGCGGACGATGGCCGAGCACCATGTGCCCGGTGCCGCCGTCGCGGTCGTCGCCGACGGCGAGGTGCGGGCGCTGGAGGGCCACGGTGTGCTGGAGGCGGGCTCCGCCGAGCCCGTCACGCCGGACACCCTGTTCCAGGTCGCCTCGATCAGCAAGCACGTGACCGCGCTGGGCGTCCTGGCCCTCGTCGGCCAGGGCCGACTGGACCTGGACGAGGACATCCGCCACTACCTCACCGGCTGGCGGATGCCGGACGCGAGCCCGGCGCCCCGGCGCACCGTGCGCCAGTTGCTCGGCCACCTGGCGGGTCTCTCGGAGGGCCGGTACGAGGGCTACGAGCGCGGCGGCCCGGTGCCCACGTTCCGGGAGGTCCTGGACGGCGTCGCCCCAGCGGTCACGGCGCCGGTGCGCGGCGAGCTGCTGCCGGGGACCGTCTTCCGCAAGTCGGGCAGCCACTACGCGGTCCTGGAGCAGGTCCTCACCGACGTCACCGGAGAGTCGTTCCCGGAGCTGATCCGGGACCTGGTGCTGGAGCCGCTCGGCATGACGGGCAGCAGCTTCGACCAGGCGTTCCCGGAACGCTCGGGACGGCCCGTGGCCCGGGGCCACGACGAGCGGGGCGTGCCGGTCCCCGGTGGCTGGCGGGTCCACCCGGCGACGGCCGCGACGGGCCTGTGGACGACCGCGGCCGACCTGGCCAAGGTGCTCCTCGAGGTCCAGCGCGCCCACCGGGGCGAGCCCGCCGCGCTGCTGGACCGCACGCTGGCCGGCGAGCTGCTGGCGGCTCATCCCGGGAGCTTCTACGGGCTCGGCACCGTGGTCGACGACAGCACTCCCGACGTCATGGTGGGCCACGGCGGCGAGACCGTCGGCTACCGGGCCATGGCCTTCAGCCGCCTGCGGTCGGGAGCCGGGCTGGTCGTCCTCACCAACGGCGAGCAAGGCAAGGAGGTCGTGAAGTACCTCGGCCGGACCCTGGCCCGGGGCGACGACTCCCCCGGGGGCGGAACGCTGGCCGACGACTGGATGCGGGGCGAGCTCCCGGCCCACCTCGGCCTCCACCACGGCTGACCGCCGTCCGCCGCCCTCCCGGCCACCACGTACCAGAGAAGGAAGAACGAGCCATGCCCACCCGACACCTCATCACCCTCAACGACCTCACCGACGAGGACCTGCGACACATCGTCGCCAGAGGCGCCCACTTCGCCTCCGGCGCCGGCCGGGACGAGCGCCCGCTGGCCGGCCAGGTCGTGGGGATCTACTTCCGGAAGACCTCGACCCGCACCCGAACCGCCTTCTCCAGCGGCGCGCTGCGGCTGGGGGCGCAGATCGTCAGCTACGGCCCGGACGACCTCCAGACCAACACCGGCGAGACCATCGAGGACACGGGCCGTGTGATGTCCCGGATGCTCGACATGCTCGTCGCCCGTACGGCGGGGGACCCCGCCGAGATGCGCGCGCTGGCCGGTGACGGCCGGATGTCGGTGGTCAACGCCATGAGCGCCGACGAACACCCCACCCAGGCCCTGACGGACCTGACGACCCTCCAGCGGCACTTCGGCCGGATCGACGGCCTGCGCCTGCTCTACATAGGCGAGGGCAACAACACCGCTGTCGCGCTGGCGCTGGCCCTCAGCCGGTTCTCCGGGGTGGAGCTGGAGCTGCGTACGCCGCCGGGCTACGGGCTGGCCCCGGAGGTACTGGAGCGTGCCCGGGTCCAGGCGGCGCGCACGGGTTCGTCCGTCGTCGAGCACCACCACATGGACGGGCTGCCGCAGGGCGTGGACGTCGTCTACACCACGCGCTGGCAGACCACCGGCACGTCCAAGCCCGACGCGAACTGGCGGGAGATCTTCGCGCCTTTCCAGGTCACCGAGGCGCTGTGGGAGAACAGCCCGCAGGCGGTGTTCCTCCACGACCTGCCCGCGCACCGCGGTGAGGAGGTCACGGCCGAGGTGCTCGACGGCCATCGGAGCATCGCCTTCGACCAGGCCGAGAACAAGATGCACAGCGCCATGGCCGTCCTGGAGTGGTGCCGCGCCGCCGGGAACGGCTCCGGTCGGTGATGACCGACGTCGCAGCGGCACCCGTGGACGAGCGGGTGCCGCCCCTGCGGGGCAATCGTGACTTCCGGCTGCTCTGGGTGGGCGCCGGGCTCGCCTTCCTCGGCTCCCGGGTCGGCACCCTGGCCTACCCCTTGCTGGTGCTCTGGCAGACGGGCTCGGCACGGGCCGCCGGGCTGGTCGGCTTCGCCGCCACCCTTCCGTTCACCTTGGTGCAGCTGCCGGCCGGGGTGCTCGTCGACCGCTGGGACCGCCGGCGGCTGATGATCGCCTGTGACGCCGGCCGCTGCCTCGCCGTGGGCAGCGTGGCCGTGGCACTGGCGATGGGCAAGGTATGGCTGCCGCACCTGGCCGGCGTCGCCTTCGTGGAGACCAGCCTGACCATCCTCTACCGGCTGGCGGAACGAGCCGCCGTCCCCAATCTCGTGCGGTCCGGGGAGCTGGCCAAGGCGCTGTCCCGGAACGAGGCCCGCGAGCAGGCGGCGGGCCTGCTCGGGAGACCGGCCGGCACGCTGCTGTTCGCGGTCGGACGAAGCGCGCCCTTCGTCTTCACCGCGGTGGCGCATCTGCTGGCACTCGTCACCCTGCTGCTGATCAGGACCCCGTTCCAGAGCGCCGACCGGGACGAACGGGCGGCTCGGGCCCGGGAGCCACGGCAGTTGAGGCTGCTGTGGACCGAGCTGGTCGAGGGTGTCGTCTGGGTCTGGCGGCACCGGTTCATCAGGGTGGCGGCGGGCCTGATCGCCGTCAGCAACATGCTGTTCCAGGCCCTGAACCTCGCCCTCATCGACATTGTGCGCCAGGGGGGCGGATCGCCGACCCAGCTGGGGCTGGTCGTGGGGGTCACGGGGGTGGGCGGTGCCATCGGCGCGCTGACCGCGAACCGCTGGATGGAGTGGTTCCGGCTCCCCCACCTGGTCATCGGGGCCAATGTGCTGTGGGCACTGCTGATGCCCCTCGCCGCCTTCACCACCAACCCCTTCGCGCTCGGCGCGCTCTTCGCCTGCATGGCGCTGGCCGGGGCGGTGTGGAACGTGGCCGCCGGGGTCTACCAGCTCCGGGTGACCCCGGACGCGCTCCTGGGCAGGGTCGCCGCCGTGGTGTCCCTCGCCGCCTTCGGCACCCTGTCGCTGGGCAACCTGGCCGGCGGCTTCCTCCTGGAGTCGCTCGGCGCCCGCGACTCCGTCCTGGCGATCAGCGCGGTGATGGGGCTGCTGGCGCTCGTCGCCTGGGCCAGTCCGGCGGTGCGACGCTGCGCCACTCCCGACGAAGCGTCATGAGGCCGGACGGCGGCGGAGGACAGCCAGCACCTCCGCCTGCCGTTCGACGAGATAGAAGTGGTCGCCCGGCAGTTCGTGGGCCTGGAACCCGCCGGACGTGTACCTGCCCCAGCGCCGGGCGAGTCCGGGCGACACCAGCGGGTCCTCGGTGCCGACCAGGGAGACGATGTCGCAGGACAGCTCCGGGCCGGGCTGGAAGTCGTACGACCGCAGCAGCGCGAAGTCGCCGCGGAGCGGCGGGAGCAGCATCTCCATGAGCGCGGGGTCGTCCAGCAGCCGGGGGTCCATGCCGCCCAGTCGCCGGACCTCGGTACGGAGGCTCTCGTCGTCCGTGTCGATCAGGTCCGCCGGATCCCGGTCCCCGGGGGCGCGGCTGCAGGAGACGAAGAGCGCCTCGGGCTGTCGGCCGACGGCCGCGAGCCGGCGGGCCACCTCGAAGGCGACCAGCCCTCCCATGCTGTGGCCGAAGAACACCGTGGGGCGGTCGAGTTCCGGCAGCAGGGCGGCGGTGGCGCGCCGCACCATCTCGTCCATGGTGGTGGCGCATGGCTCGCCGATACGGTCCTGCCGCCCCGGGTACTGCACGGCGAGGAGGTCGTACTCGCCCTTCAGCGCCATGGCCCACGGGCGGTAGAAGCCCGCCGCTCCTCCGGCGTGCGGGAAGCACACCACCTGCTTGGCGCCGGAGGGGGCGGTGTACCTCCTGACCCAGGTCCCGTCCTCGTCCACGATCCGCTCCATGCCGTCCGTCCATTTCCACAGGGCCGGCGCCCCGAGCGCCCGGCCGTCAACGGGACATCCTGAGCGAACGGGCCATGAAAACGCATGAAACGGCTCTCAGGGGCGATGGCGGCCCCGGGCCGCCGGGCCCCGGCTCAGCGGCTCAGTGCCGTCTCCCGCCCCATGTGCGACAGCTTCTCGGGGTTGCGCACGGCGTAGAGCCCGGTGATCAGGCCGTTCTCGACGCGGACCGTCAGGACGCTGTCGAGCTCGCCGTCGAGCCGGAGGACCAGCGCCGGGTGGCCGTTGACGCGGGCCGGCCGCAGCGACACCGCGGCCGCGACCTTGCCCAGCCCGCCGACGAGCAGGCGGCCCACCTTGTCGGCGCCCACGATCGGCCGCAGGACGGCCTGTTTGACCCCGCCGCCGTCACCCAGGAGGACGACGTCGGGCGCGAGGATGTCGAGCAGGCCCTGGATGTCGCCCGTCTCGGCGGCCCGCTGGAACGCGTGGAGCGCGTCCCGGGTCTCGGCCGGGGAGACGGTCCCGCGCGGCCGCCGCGCCGCGACGTGCGCCCGTGCCCGGTGCGCGATCTGCCGGACCGCCGCCGGGGACTTGCCGACGGCCTCGGCGATCTCGTCGTACCCGAGGTCGAACACCTCGCGCAGCACGAACACCGCACGCTCGGTCGGCGCGAGCGTCTCCAGTACCAGCAGCATCGCCGTGGAGACGCTGTCGGCCAGCTCGACGTCCTCGGCCACGTCCGGGGTGGTGAGCAGGGGCTCAGGCAGCCAGGTGCCGACGTAGGACTCCTTGCGGCGGCCGAGCGCGCGCAGCCGGCCCAGCGCCTGGCGGGTGGTGATCCGGACCAGGTAGGCGCGCCGGTCCCGTACCGCGCCGAGGTCGACGCCCGACCAGCGCAGCCAGGTCTCCTGGAGGACGTCCTCCGCGTCGGCGGCCGAGCCGAGCATCTCGTAGGCGACGGTGAACAGCAGGTTGCGATGGGCGACGAACGCCTCGGTGGCGGGGTCGGTGGCGGAGTTCTCTATGTTCACGCGCACAAGACGCCGCTTCCCGCCGCTTTGTGACATCCACGAGCGGTGGCAGGCGTCACACGGCCGTCCCGTCACAGGGCGCGGCCCGCCGGCATCTCGTGTTCGTCAAAGCCACCGCACGAGTGAGGACGAAGCCATGGACGCCCGGTTCAACATGTTCGAGAACGAGATCGGCTCGAAGTTCGCCAAGCGGTTCGCCAACGCCGGCATGGCGCTTCACCAGTCGTCGCTGTCGCAGACCGTGCAGGAGCTGGTGGCGCTGCGCGTCAGCCAGATCAACGGCTGCGGCTGGTGCGTCGACATGCACGTCAAGGAGGCGGCGGCCGCCGGTGAGAGCGCGGTGCGGCTCGCCCTGGTCGCCGTCTGGCGCGAGTCCACCGTGTTCACCGAGGCCGAGCGGGCGGCGCTGGCGCTCGCCGAGGAGGCCACCCGGCTCGCCGACGCGCACGAGGGCGTGTCGGATGAGACCTGGGAGCGCGTGCGCGAGCACTTCGACGACGATCAGACGGCAGCGCTGGTCTGCCTGGTCGCCCTCGTCAACGCGGCCAACCGGCTCGCCGTGACCCTGCACCAGCGGGGCGGCTCCTACGAGCCCGGCATGTTCGCCGCCGCGCTCGGCTGAACTCGGCTGAACCCGTGACGGAACCCGGGCCCGTACGTACGGGCCCGGGCGTCCGACGTCAGCCTCCGGACGTCAGCCGCAGCAGGGACGCGACCAGCCGGTCGACGTCCTCCCGCGTGTTGTAGAGCGCCAGCGAGGCCCGCGCCGCGCTCTCCACGCCGTAGTGGCGCAGCGAGGGCTGGGCGCAGTGGTGTCCCGCGCGGACGGCGATGCCGTCCTGGTCGAGCGAGCGGGCGATGTCGACCGGGTCGTGCCCGGCCAGGGTGAACGTCAGCGTCGCGATCTTCTCCGGCGCCGACCCGAGGACGGCGATCCCCGGCACCTGGGTCATGGCCTGCTCGGCGTAGGCGAGCAGCCCCGTCTCGTAGGCGGCGACGGCCTCACGGTCGAAGCCGGTCAGCCAGTTGATCGCCGCGAGCAGTCCGGCGACCCCCGAGATGTGCCCGGTGCCGGCCTCGAAGCGGTGCGGCACCGGCGCGTAGGTGCTGGCCGGGAAGTCGACCTGGTCGATCATGTTGCCGCCGCCCTGCCAGGGCGGCATGGCGGCGAGCAGCTCCGGCTTGCCGTAGAGCGCGCCGATGCCCGTCGGGGCGAACAGCTTGTGCCCGGAGAAGACGTAGAAGTCCGCGTCCAGGTCCTGGACGTCGACGGGGAAGTGGGCCACCGCCTGGGCCCCGTCGACCAGCACCTTCGCGCCGTAGCGGTGCGCCAGCGCGGTCATCTCCTTCACGGGCGGCACGGTGCCCAGCACGTTCGACGCCTGGCTGACGGCGACGAGCTGGGTGCGGAAGGAGAGCAGGTCCGCGAAGGCGGCCTGGTCGATGCTGCCGTCGGGCAGGAGCGGGATGGGCGTGAGCCGGGCCCGCTTCTCCTTGGCGAGCATCTGCCAGGGCACGATGTTGGAGTGGTGCTCCAGCGTGGCGACGAGGATCTCGTCGCCGGGGCCGATGTTCGCCCGTCCCCACGTCTGGGCCACGAGGTTGATGGCCTCGGTGGTGCCCCGGGTGAAGACGATCTCGTCCGGGGACGCGGCGCCCAGCAGGTCCGCGACGGCCGTCCGGCCCGCCTCGTACGTCTCCGTGGCCTCACGGGCCATGGTGTGGGCGCCACGGTGGATGTTGGAGTTGGCGGCGCTGTAGTAGGCGGTGAGCGCCTCGATGACCTGACGCGGCTTCTGGGTCGTCGCGCCGTTGTCCAGCCAGACGAGCGGGTGGCCGTTGACGGTGCGGTGCAGCACGGGGACGTCCGCCCGGGCCGCCATCGGGTCGAAACCGCGGCCGCGCGGCGGGGTGGACTGCGGGGTGGACTGCGGCACGGACTGCGGTGCCGCGGAGGGCACTTGGGCCCACGACCGGTCGGTCGGCATCCCCCCGTACGTCCCGACGTCAGGAATAGTCATGGTACTTCGACACCTCGACGTTCTGGAGGACCGCGAGCGCGTCCTCCACCAGCACCGCGGCGTTGAAGTACGCCGTCAGCAGGTACGAGGTGATGGCCTTCTGGTCCGTGCCCATGTTCCGCATCGACAGGCCCGGCTCGACCTCGTCCGGCACCCCGGCCGGGCGCAGCCCGATGACGCCCTGCTCGGCCTCGCCCACCCGCATGAGCAGGATCTCGGTGGTCGCGGCGCCGCCGGCGCCCTGGAAGCGCACCTTGTCGGAGGGGAGCATCGGCACGCCGCGCCAGGTGATCAGCGGGCTGCCGAAGCGGGTGTCGATCACCGGGGGGACGCCCCGGCGGGTGCACTCGCGGCCGAAGGCGGCGATGGCCTTGGGGTGGGCGACGAAGTAGCCGGGCTGCTTCCACACCCGGGAGAGCAGCTCGTCGAGGTCGTCGGGGGTCGGCGCGCCGGTGCGCGGCTGGACGCGCATGCCCGGGGCGACGTTGTTGAACAGGCCGAACTCGGGGTGGTGGAGGATCATTGCCTCCTGGCGCTCGCGCAGCGCCTGGATGGTGAGGTCGGCCTGGACGCGGGTCTGGTCCATGGGCGCGTTGTAGAGGTCGGAGACCCGGGTGTGGACGCGCAGCACGGTCTGGGCGAGGCTCATGTGGTACTCGCGGGGCGTGTCCTCGTACTCCACGTACGTGCCCGGCAGTTCGGGCTCGCCGGTGTGGCCGGAGGCGAGGTCGATGGGCGCCTCGGCACCGGGCCGGGGGCCCTCGCCCGCGATGTGGGCGTCGAGCGCGGCCCGCAGGGACGCGTCGCGGTCGGCCAGCGCGTTGAGCGCGTCGAGCCCGACGGTCAGGGCGACACCGGAGGTGACCGCCTTGACCCGGAACGGCAAGGGCTGACATCGGGTCCAGGAGTCCACGCAGAAGAACTGGCCGTCGCCTATGACCTCCAGCAGCGCGTCCTCGCCGTAGCGGCCGGTGACCCGCTTCTCGGCGCGGCCGCTGACGATCACGGTCAGTTTGTCGCACGTCTCGCCCTCGGCGCCGATGATCTGGCCGGGCTCGAAGGCCGTCTGCTCGAAGGAGCCCGCGAGTTCGGCGAGCAGCGCCGCGTTGGCCTCGCGCAGGAAGGGCAGTTCGCGCAGGTCCTCGGGGACGACGCGGTGGGCGCCGCCCTCGGAGTAGCAGCTGATGCGGTCGTCGCCGAGGATGAACGTCCGGCGGCGGTTGACGCGGTAGACGCCGGACTCGACGTCGACCCAGGGCAGCGCGCGCAGCAGGTAGCGCGGCGTGATGCCGCGCATCTGCGGGGTGGTCTTGGTGGTCGTGGCCAACTGCCGTGCGGTATCGGGCGCGAGACTGAGTCGATCGTTCATGCGGTCCTCCTCGAAGAGCCCGCGCGAATGTTCGCGCGGGAGCGCAGACCGATCGTCCGGTCGAGGGGTTCGCGCTACAAGACGGGGGATTCCGACACGGTCCGGAAATATGCGCCTGACGGAGCGTGACGTCGTGACCATCGAACCGGGGCATGGCATCCACCGCCGGGCCCCCGCTTGGTCCGTACTGCGAGATGACCGGATTCCATCTACTGAGACCCTCCCCCCGGGCGTGTCGCGCCGACGGCGCAGCGCAAAACCGCCGTCGCGGCGGCCTCAGGCGCTCGGGGCGCCGGGCCGCCGGCCGGGGCGGGAACAAAGAGAACCGCCCCGGTCCGGTGATCCGGATCGGGGCGGTTCATCAAGCGGTAGCGGTGGGATTTGAACCCACGGTGGAGTTGCCCCCACACACGCTTTCGAGGCGTGCTCCTTAGGCCGCTCGGACACGCTACCGAGAGAGAGCTTAGCGGACGGTGGGCCGTGCTCTGAAATCCGTTCCGGGCCGTGGCGGTGTGGTCCTGGTCACCGGCCGCGTCACCGGTCGCGGAAGAAGCGGGTGAGCAGCTCGGCGCACTCGTCGCCGAGGACCCCGGAAATCACCTCGGGGCGGTGGTTGAGGCGGCGGTCGCGGACGACGTCCCAGAGGGACCCGGCCGCGCCGGCCTTCTCGTCGGCGGCGCCGTAGACGACGCGGTCCACCCGGGAGAGGACGATCGCGCCCGCGCACATCGTGCAGGGCTCGAGGGTGACGACGAGCGTGCAGCCCGACAGCCGCCATTCGCCGACGGCCCGCGCGGCCTCGCGGATCGCGAGGACCTCCGCGTGCCCGGTGGGGTCGCCGGTGGCCTCGCGCTCGTTGCGGCCGCGGCCGATGACGGAGCCGTCCCGGTCCAGCACGACGGCGCCCACCGGCACGTCGCCCGTGGCGGGGGCCGCCGCGGCCTCCGCCAGGGCGGCCCGCATGGCGGCGAGCCAGGGCTCGCGCACCGGGTCGTGGACGGGGACGGCGCAGGCGTGGACGGCTTCGTTCATGGCACCAGTGTGAGCGCACCCGTCCGGGCGGACGTCAGCGGACGGCCTCCAGGATGTCGGTGCAGCCGAGGGCCTCGGCGATCGTGCCGAGGGCGTCCCCGTCCAGGGCCAGGAGCTCCTTCTCGCTCACCCCGAGGTCCTCCAGCAGCCTGCCGTCGCCCAGCGGGCCGCTGGGCGCGACGGAGGCGGCCGCCCCGTCGTCGCTCTCGTCGTCCTCCTCGGTCTCGGGTTCGCCGTCCTCGGTGCCGTCGAGGTCGAGGGTGTCCAGCTCGACGTCCTCGTCGTCCTCACGGCCGACGAGCTCGTCGACGAGCATCGCCCCGTACGAGCTGCGGTTGGCGACCGCGGCGTTCGAGAGGTAGACCCGGGGGTCGTCCTCGCCGTCCACCCGGACGACGCCGAACCAGGCGTCCTCCTGCTCGATGAGCACCAGGACCGTGTCGTCGTCGACCGCGTTCTCCCGTGCGAGGTCGGCGATGTCGGACAGGGTCTCCACGTTGTCGAGTTCTGTGTCGCTCGCTACCCACCCGTCTTCGGTGCGCGCGAGCATTGCGGCGAAGTACACCGTGACTCTCCCACTGGTCATAGGCGGTGCCGGGTCGGACGGGGACCACCCCGCCCACTCGGAATCGTGGCAGAAACCTGGGCGTTGCGAGAGGTCTTCCGCGCTGCGTCGTGCAGCAGTCCGAGAGATGTCGCTCACGTGGGGCCCGTGAGGGCGCCGTACGGACGTGACGGGGGCGGGTCCGCCGGTCACCGGCGGCACCGGAGTCGCCGGCGTCATCGGCGTCACCAGCGGAAGGTGCGCATGCGCATCTGCTGGCGCATCCGGGCCGCCCGGGCCCGGCGCGGCTGGACGCGGTCGCGCAGCTCCTTGGCCTCGTTCAGCTCACGGAGGAACTGGGCCCGGCGTCGTCTGCGGTCGTCGGCGCTCTCCGGCCCGTCGTCGGGGCCCGCCGGATCTATGGAGGAGCCCGGTTTCCGGGGGTCCGCTTCCGTCGTCTCCCGGGGCGTCCGGGCAGCCGACCCGGATCCCCGCCTGTCACGGCCAGCCATGGGCAGCACCACCTCGTGCCGAGGTCCTCGCCCGGCGACAGACCGGGCGTACGTGCCCACTTTCCCCCTAAGTGGTGGTTTGATGCCAGGGCTGCGACAGACCGTCGAAGCGTCCTCGGGGCCCCGCCGTGGCGCCCGGGCGGGAGCTGGGGCGTTAAAGCTCGGTTAATGTCGATGTCATGCGGATCCACGTCGTCGACCACCCCCTGGTGGCTCACAAGCTCACCACCCTGCGCGACAAGCGCACCGATTCCCCCACCTTCCGGCGCCTCTGCGACGAGCTGGTCACCCTGCTCGCGTACGAGGCCACGCGCGACGTGCGCACCGAGCAGGTCAGCATCGAGTCCCCCGTGACGGCCACCACCGGCGTCCGGCTCTCCCACCCGCGCCCGCTGGTGGTGCCGATCCTCCGGGCCGGCCTGGGCATGCTCGACGGCATGGTCCGGCTGCTGCCGACGGCCGAGGTCGGCTTCCTCGGCATGATCCGCAATGAGGAGACCCTCAAGGCGGAGACGTACGCGACGCGCATGCCGGAGGACCTCTCCGGCCGCCAGGTCTACGTCCTGGACCCGATGCTGGCCACCGGCGGCACCCTCGTCGCCGCGATCAACGAGCTGATCGCCCGTGGCGCGGACGACGTCACCGCGATCTGCCTGCTGGCCGCGCCGGAGGGCGTCGAGGTCATGGAGCGCGAGCTCGAGGGCGCCCCGGTGACGGTCGTCACCGCCTCCGTGGACGAGCGCCTCAACGAGAACGGCTACATCGTCCCGGGCCTCGGCGACGCGGGCGACCGCATGTACGGCACGGCAGGCTAAACGCGGTTTGTGGGCAGTCGTTCCGCAGGGCGGAACGGGTGGGCACAAACCGACCACGGGCCCGCACGGGCCGGTGAACCGGGGCCCGCGCGGCGCGACGTGCGTCAGCACTTGCCGGGCGGGCTCCCCTTGGGCGCCGCCGAGGACGGCGCCTGGGAAGGCGCCGGAGACGGCGCCTGAGAGGGCGAAGGCGGCACCTCACCCCGCTCCAGCGCCCCGAGCGCCTTCTCGGACTCCTCCTGCGGCGTCAGCCCCTGATAGGCCGCGCCCAGCACGAGGTCGACGTCCTGCCCCTCGCGCTGATCGCTCCGGGCCTCCGCCCCGGCGAGCTGGGTGCCCAGTACCCGCAGCGCGGCCTCCATGGATTCCTGGGAGCCGATCAGCACTCCGGTGCCGTTCACCTTTTTGTCGTAGTCGGCCTGGGCGTTGCCCACCTTGCCGATCCTGAAGCCGCGCCGTTCCAGCTCGTCCGCCGTGATCTTGGCGAGCCCGCCGCGCGGCGTGGCGTTGTAGACGTTGACGGTGATGTCGCCGGGCCGGGGCAGGTCCCGGGGCAGCCCACGTCCGGGCGCGCCGGCCGCTTCGGAGCCGCTCTTGCAGTCGCCGTTGCGCTTCGCGGCCGGGGCCGCCGCCCGCGCGGTGGCGGGCGTGCCCGAGAAGACGTCGACGAGCTGGACCGTTCCCCACCCGGCCAGCCCCAGCACGACGGCCGTGGCAGCGCCGACGAGCACGATCCTGCGGCGGTTGCGGGCGCGGCGCATATGCGGGAAACGATGGCCCGTGATGCGGTACTTACCACCCATGCCAGGAGGGGTGAGCATGCTCATGAGCGCAGCGTAGTGCCGGGCGGAGCCGCTGCCTACTAGATGATCAATGGGTTGCGCGGACCCCTACCCAAAAGGGTCAATAACCGGCCATGTGACCGTTTCCGGGATGGTGCGCCAGGGTGACGCTCCGGGCCGGTGGCGGGTCAGTCGAGCTCGAGCACGCGTGCGTGCAGCACCTGGCGCTGCTGCAGCGCGGCCCGTACGGCCCGGTGCAGCCCGTCCTCCAGGTAGAGGTCGCCACGCCACTTCACGACGTGCGCGAAGAGGTCGCCGTAGAACGTCGAGTCCTCCGCGAGCAGCGTCTCGAGGTCGAGCTGCTGCTTGGTGGTCACCAACTGGTCCAGGCGTACCGGGCGAGGGGCGACATCCGCCCACTGGCGGGTGCTTTCCCGGCCGTGGTCGGGGTACGGCCGCCCGTTGCCGATGCGCTTGAAGATCACACGGAAAGCCTACCGGGCGAGCGGCTCCCGGCGCAGCCATGGCGCGGCAGTGCGATGGCGACAATCAGCCGCATACCGGGAGTGATGCATGGAACTCCTGAGCGAGAATTCTTTCGCCGGGGGTCCGCATTCCGGACACCGGGCCCCGGAGTCCGCTCGCCCGCCCGTTCCGGGCCACCGGAATCACCGGAGGTCACCGGGAGATCACCGGCTCACTCGGCGATCTCGGTCCGCTCCCACCACTCGAAGACGCGCAGCCGTCCCTCGGCGGTGTCCTGGTGTCGCGGGGTGGCCTTGAAGTGCTCGTAACCGCCCTTGAACTGGACCTTCAGCTCGACCCCGGGAGGGGTGATCGGGACGACCCGCTCCGGCAGATCGGCCGGGCCGCCTTCGAGGAATGCTTTGGCGCTGCTCATGGGGGACAGTCTTCCGGCGTCCCCGCCCGGCGCGCGGCGCGACGCGCCGCAGGCCCGAGGGGGCGGCCTCACGCCTTCTTGACCGCTGCCTTCTTGGCGGCTCGTTTCATTTCCTGCTTGTAGGCCCGGACCTTCTCCAGGGTCTCCGGCCCGGTGATGTCGGCCACCGAGCGGTACGAGCCCGCCTCCCCGTAGCTCCCGGCCGCCTCCCGCCAGCCCTCCGGCGTCACCCCCAGCCGCTTGCCCAGCAGCGCCAGGAAGATCTGTGCCTTCTGCTTCCCGAACCCCGGCAGCTCCTGCAGCCGCTCCAGCAGCTCCCGCCCCGACCCCGCCCCGGACCACACGGCGCTCGCGTCCCCGTCGTAGTGCTCGACCAGATACCGGCACAGCTGCTGCACCCGTCCCGCCATCGACCCCGGGTACCGGTGGACGGCCGGTTTCTCGGCGCACAATGCCGCGAACGCCTCGGGGTCGTACGCCGCGATCTCGCGCGCGTCCAGATCGTCGTGCCCGAGCCGCCGGGCGATGGTGTACGGGCCGGCGAAGGCCCACTCCATGGGGATCTGCTGGTCCAGCAGCATCCCGACGAGGGCGGCGAGCGGGCTGCGCGAGAGCAGCGCGTCGGCGTCCTCCTGCTGCGCGAGCCGCAGGGGCCGGCCGGGGTTGCGGTCCGTGGAGCGACGGTCCATGGGGCGATGGTCCCTCCGTCCGGCGCGACGCGCACGCTGTAAAGGGGTGCGCACGCCGTAAAGGCACGCCGTAAAGGGGTGCGCACGCCGCAAGGACGGGGCGGGGCGGGGCGGGCGCGTCAGCCGACTCGTACCGCGAGGGCGGCGATGTCGTCGTTGAGCCCTCCGTCGCTGTAGCCGAGGAGGTCGTGGTGGAGGCTGTCGAGGAGCTCGCGGGGGTGGGCGGTGTTCTGCCGCCGCATCCAGTCCTCCAGCGGGAAGAAGGCGCCGTCGAGGTCGCGGGCCTCGGTGACGCCGTCGGTGTAGAGGAGCAGTTGGTCGCCGGGGGTGAGGGCGAAGGCGTCGACGGTGTACTGGTCGCCGATGAGTTCCGCGAGGTTGAGCAGCGGTGAGGGGGCGCTCGGGTGGAGGGTGCGAAGGTTCCCGCGGCTGAGGAGGAGCGGCGGGGGATGGCCGCAATTGAGGACCCTGACGCTGTCCCTCTCGCGTGGGATCTCGACGAGCAGGGCGGTGGTGAACCGTTCCACCAGGTCCTCGGGGGGAAACGCGGCGCTGTAGCGGTTGCTGCTGGCCTCCAGACGGCGGGCGACGCCGCCCAGGTCCGGCTCGTCGTGGGCGGCCTCCCGGAAGGAGTTGACCACCGCCGCGGCCGCCCCCACCGCCGGCAGGCCCTTGCCCCGTACGTCGCCGATGAGCAGCCGGACCCCGTACGGAGTATCGGCCGCCTCGTAGAAGTCGCCGCCGATGCGGGCCTCCGCCGCGGCCGCGACGTACAGCGAGTCGATCTCGATGCCCCCGAAGCGGCGCGGCATGGCCCCCAGGACCACCGTCTGCGCCGCGTCGGCGACGAGCCGCACTTGGAAAAGGGTCCGTTCCCGTTGGAGCCGGACGTGGCTGCCGTACGCGGCCGCCACGGTGACCGCGACGATTCCGCCCGCCGTCCACCACGTCCCCAGCCCGGGGAACACGATGCTGAGGCCGATCATGAGGAACAGGCAGACCGTGCCCAGCAGGACGGTGGGGAGTACGGGCCACATGGCGGCGGCGAGCGCGGGCGCGGCGGGCAGGAGACGGCTGAACGCCATGCGCCTGGGGGTGTTGTACGCCAGGGCGGCGATGACCACGGTGAGGATCACCGGGGAGAGCTGGACAGGGGACCATCCGCCGTGAGGGGAACGACGGAACAGCGGCCGACCTGGCTGGGTCATAGTCCATAGAATATCCGCATAATACGGACATAGGGCTGGGTGAGGCCGGGCTCGCCCGTTCGGCCCTCCGCCAGTCGGGCGACGGCCACGCAAGAGCCGGGCGCTCCCGTGTGAGGGGGAGCGCCCGGACTGGTCTCGCCTGAAGCGGACTCGCGGGCGCGCCGGTGTTCAACCGCGCCTGCGCTGACGCGCAGTCGAACACCCGCGCATGCGCACTTACTTGCTGATGTGGCAGCCCTGGGTGCAGACGCTCGTGGTGCAGCCGGCGGCCGAGGGGCAGCCGGGGGTGCACAGCGAGATGCTGGTGATCATCGGGCTGTTGGCGGCCTGCTCGTCGTTCAGAACCTTGGCGTCGAGGTCGAAGTCAGACATGGTTTCGTCCTTCCGTGAGGTACCCGTGCCGGGTCGGCGGGAACGGCCGGTCCGTTCACCGGGACACAACCTGCCAGGGGGAATTCACGCCTCGATCACACGGCTTTCACGGGGGTCCGGTTGGCCGAAAACAGACCCTTAATGCACCGCAAATGGGGTGCAGGCGTCCGGTTCGCGATAAAGATGCTGGCTACACACGGTTGAGGGCTCATGTCTCGGTGTGACGTGGGCGATACCCCGTTGACCCAAGAAGCGCCATGTGAATAGCGTGTAACGTGAATGTGACCGCCCCATTTGATCAGGTCTGGTCGATTTTGGTGCACCGGCCGCTCTTCGGGGTGTTCTGTCGCAACATAAACGGGGTTTGGGGGACGAGTGCCAAATTTGGCATCCGATTGCAAAGCGCCATGGAGAGAATCTGAGAACTCCGCATCCGCGGCATTGCCGCATTTCGATCTGGATGCGCAATTAACGGTGGACATTCCGGCCCGGCTGCGGGTCAGCGTCCTGGGCCGCTACGAAGTGGACGGCCGGCCGGTCACCAGTGGCAAGACGATGGAATTCATCACGGCGCTGGCCGTGGCCGGCGGCTCGATGAGCCGCGACGGACTGCATCACCGCATCTACGAACGCGACGTCTCCGCCTCGACGCTGCCCACCCTGGCGTACCGCGCCCGGAAGCTCGGGGTCGACGTGCGCTACGAGGCGCCGGTGCGCCGGTACGTCCTGGCCGGGCCCGTCGTCGTCGACGCGCTGCTGGTGCTCGGCCTGCTCAAGGCGGGCCGGGTGCGCGGCGCGCTGACGCTCTATCACGGCCCGTGTCTGCCGGAGTGCGACAGTCCGTTCGCGGTCTCGTTGCGGCAGACGCTGGAGGACCGGCTGGTCCGGTGTGTCCTCGACTCCGGCGACCAGGAGTTGATCAAGGCCGCGAGCCGGCTGATCGACCGGTGGGAGCTGGCGGAGCCGACCGCCGCCGGCGACGACCCGTTCTCCGCCGTGCTGTCCGGCTCCTACCTCCGCAGCATCGGCCTGGCCTCGGTGAACCAGTGATGAAACTGTCACTGCTGATCCCCACCGTGCCCGCCACCGTCGAACAGGCGGTGCCGTTCGCCCGCTACGTGGCCCACGACTCGCAGCTCTCCCGCCTCTGGCAGGGTCAGAGCTACGGGCTGGAGCCCGCCGCGACCTTCGCCTACCTGGCCGGCGCCGGTTACCCGGTCCCGGCCGGGACGTGCGTCCTGGTCACCCCGCTGCGCCATCCGGCCCAGGCCGCGCTGGAGGCGCGGACCGTGGCGGCGGTCACCGGGCAGCCGGCCGTCATGGGATACGGGCCGGGCAGCCGCGCGGCGCAGACGGCGCGGCTCGGCGCCGCCTACGACCGGCCCGTCGACGCGGCCGCCGAGTTCATCCGCGCCACCCGGAGCTGCCTCGCGCAGCGCTGGGACCCTCCGGATTCCGGGAGCGGAGGGAGCGGTGGGCCGGGGTACTTCCACCCGGGCGGGGCGCTGCCGCCGGTGGCCCATCCACGGGTGCGGCTGGGGCTGGGCGTGCTGCGGCCCGCGATGGCCCGGGCGGCGGGCGAGGTCGCCGACGCCGCGATCACCTGGCTGGCGCCGGCCGGCTACATCCGCGACACCGTCCTGCCGGAGGTGGCCAGGGGAGCGGAAGCCGCGGGCCGGCCCCGCCCCTCCGTCATCGCGGCCGTACCGGTGGCCGTATCGCGGCCCGGACGCAACCCGGTCGAGCTGGCCCATCTGTCCGCGGGCGGGCATCTGGTCCTGCCGCACTACGCCGACATGCTGGCGCGGGCCGGGGTGGACGTGCCGGCGAACGATCCGGCCGCCGCCGCGCGGGCCCTGATCTCCGGTGGCGGATTCCTCTACGGAAGCCCGTCCGCCATCGCCGCCGGGCTGGCCGGCTATGCGGCGGCCGGGGTGGACGAAGTGATCATCAACCTGACCGGCGTGCATTCCTGGTACGGCACGGACGAAACACTGCTGGACCTCAACGACATTCTGGCCGCGACGGTCTCTGCACATGGGTGACGGGGTACTCATCATGGCAAGTTCCGCATACCGGGTGACGGATCGTGTGCTGATCCGCACTCCCATTCATTCCACCGCTTTCTATCCGGACCGGCCCGCCGACGAAAGCCCGCTGACGGGAATTCGCGCGCTCTGGGCCGACGATGTGTTCCGGGAATCCGTCCGGGTGGCCAGTTCGGTGCTGGCCGATCAGGTGGACGCACTGCTTTCCGACGCCGGTCATTCCGTGGATCACGGCCGGAAAGAGGCGGCGCCCGCCCGCGACGGAAAAGGCCGGAAAGAGGCTGACAAAAAAGTCCGGTCGATCCACCGGGCCCTGCTGAAGTACGCGATCCGCATCGCCACGCGCACCACGCCGTTCGGCGTCTTCGGCGGCAGCGCGCTCGCCGGGTTCGGGGACGAGCCGCTGGTCCTGGGCCGGCCCGGCGAGCACCGCAAGCACGCGCGCGTCGGGTTCCCCTGGCTCAAGCAGCTCACCGACCGCGCCGTCGCCGAACTCGGCGGCCGCATACGGGTGGTGGCCAACCCGACGGTGTACCTGGCCGGGGACCGGATCGCGGTCATGGTGAACCCTCAGGCGGCGGACGGGAAGGTCCACGAGACGTCCAACGTCCGCTACACGCCCCCGGTGCGGCACGTCATGGCGCTGGCCGGCCGGCCCGTCACGCTGACGGAGATCCGGGAGAGCCTCGGCGAGGCGTTCCCGGACGCGCCCGGCGAGGTCCTGGTCCGCTTCGTCGACGAACTCGTCGAACGCGGCATCCTCATCCGCGAGTTGACCCCCTCGGCGTTCGACACCGACCCGGCGGCCCGCTGGGCCCGCGCGGGCCTGGACCCCGACGGCGAGGTGGGCGGGCGGCTGCGCGCCGCGCGGGAGGCCATCGCGCGCTACCGGGCCACCCGCGTCGGCGAGGGAATCGACGAACTGAACGCCGTGTACGCGGCGTTACGCACCGACGCCAACGCCACGCAGGAGCAGCTCCAGGTCGATCTGACCCTCGCGCTGTCCGGACAGGTACCCGCCGGGGTGGCGCCCAAGGTGGAGGCCGCCGTGGGCGCGATGATCCGCATGTCGCTCCTGTCGGCGCGCTTCCCGGAGCTCCAGCGCCACACCGAACGGTTCGCCGAGGCGTTCGGCCAGTCCCTCGTCCCGCTGCACCGCGTGTTCGACCCCGTGCGGGGCATCGGCGCCCCGGCCGGGTACCCGGGCTCGCCGCACCGGGTGAGCGAGAGCTCGTACGGGGAGGACGAGGTGTTCCTCTTCGGCCGCCGGCTGCGGGCCGAGCTGATCGACCGGGCCCGCCGCACGGGGGAGACCACGGTACGGATCACCGAGGACGACCTCGCCGCGTTCCCGCCCGCTCCGGGGACGCCGCCGACGACGTACGACGTGTTCTTCCAGCTCGACGAGGGCGGGGAGAACGCGGAGGGCGACGAGAACGACGTCCACATCACCCTTTCCCCGATCGGCGTGGCGATTCCGGCGGGCAAGGCGAGCGGCAGGTTCGCGTACGGCGACCCCGCCGTCGGCGCGCACGTCCGCGACCTGACCGCCGCCGAGAAGGCGGCCCATCCCGATGTGATCCTTTGCGAGCTGGACTACGTCAGCAACCGCTCGCGGGTGAACAACGTGGTCGTCGCGCCCAGCGTGTACGACTACCGGCTCAAGGTCACGACGGGCGCGTTCGACGAGGACACAGCGGATCCTTGTTCGATCGCTTTCTCCGATCTGCTGGTCGGGGCCGACGGGGGCCGGTTCCATCTGGTCCACGCACCCACCGGGAAGCCGGTGGCCGTCCGCACGGCCAACCTCGTCAACCCGGAGATCGCCACCGGGGTCGTCCGGTTCCTCCAGGAGCTCGCCCTCGACGGTTCCGTCCGGCCGGCCTGGACCTGGGGCGAGATGGAACCCCTGGTGGACTTCCTGCCCGGGGTGGAGTTCGGCGGGGTGACCCTGTCGCTGCCGACGTGGCGCGTCCCGCCGCTGTCCGGGACGCCCGACGAGCAGGACGAGCGGCTGCGGCGCTGGGCCGCGGAGGCGAAGCTGCCGCCGTACGTGTACATCGGCATGCTGGACAACCGCCTCCTGCTGAACCTCTCCGACCGGATCCACCGCGACCTGCTGCGGCGGGAGGTCGCCGACGGGCACGAGAGCGTCACGCAGGCGCCCGCCCCCGGCCGGATGGGCATCGTCCGCGACCGCGACGGCCACCGGTACGCCAGCGAAGGCGTCTTCTCGGCCGTCGCGCGGCGCCCCGTGCCCGTACCGCCGCCCCCGCCCGCCCCGCGCTTCGACGTCACCGCCGACGCCGTGCGCACGCTGCCGCCGGGGACCGAGTGGTGGTATCTGCGGGTTTACGGGGACCGCGAGAAGCAACAGGAGATCCTCACCCGGCTGGCGGCGGCCCTCGCGGACGTCCCGGACCAGTGGTTCCACATCCGCTACGCCGATCCGGACGACCATCTGCGGATCCGGGTGCGCTCCGCGACGGTGTCGCTCGACCGGGTGCGCGAGGTGATCGGCGCCTGTGTCCGCGACGGCCTGGCGCACCGCTTCTCCGTCGACACCTACGTCCGGGAGCTGGAGCGGTACGGCGGCGTCGACGCGATGCCGGTCGCCGAGCGGATCTTCTGTGCCGAGTCCCGTTTCCTCGCCGCCCGTCCGGGGCTGTGCATGGCGCCGGAGGCGATGCCGGCGGCGTACCGGCTGGAGGAGGACGAGAAGCTCGACGGCACGCTCGGCCGGATCGTGCGGGACGCGGCCCACCTGATGGACCACTACCTCGCGGCCCTGGAGCTCACCGACGAGGAGACCACCGACCTGCTGGACATCGTCGCCACCGGCTACCGGTCCGAGTTCGCGTCGGCCGACCCGGGACTCCGCAAGGCGGTACGACCCCTGGTACGACAGCGGCCGTCCGACGCGGCGCTCGAGGCGGGCCCGCTGCTGCGCGACGCGCTCGCGCCCGACATACGGGCCCTGAACCGGCTGCTCGCCAAGGACGACAGGCCGTGGCGGCTGCGGGCGATGACCCTGCAGAGCCTTCTGCACATGTTCGCCAACCGGATGGGCCTGCCCCGGAACCGCGAATACCAGGCGCTGTTCCTGACCGGCGCCATCCGACGATCCCAGGCCCACAGGGAAGGAGCCCGGCCGTGAACGACCAAGCAACGGTGACCCTCTCACCGCCCCTCGCACCGCCCCCCTCACCGCTCACCCCGCAGCCCCCGTCGCAGGCACTCAAGGACGCCGCGGCGGACACCGGCTGGGAGATCCTCCACCGGATGCGCGACCACACCGGCGACTGGGCCGAGGTGACCGTCCCCGACCCGTTCACGGCGGAGCCCCTCAAGGCGTGGCACCCGCTCGGCACGGACCCCGGCGACCTCGGCATGGCCCTGGCGTACTCGGCCGCCGACGAGCTGCGCCCGGACGACGGCTGGGACAGGCTGGCCTTCGACCACGCCAAGCGCCTGATCGAGGCGTACACCCACGCGGTGGACCTCGGAGTGGGGCTGTTCAACGGCACGGCGGGCGTGGCGTACGCGCTGCGCGCCCTCTCGCGCGGCGGTGAGCGCTACCGGCGCGCCCTCCACGACGTGGAGGCCACGCTGATCACCCGCGTCGACGAGCAGCTGGCCGCGCTGCCGCCCTCCGGTGGGCTGGCCAGCAGTGCCTACGACGTGATCTCGGGGCTGGCCGGGGCCGCGATGTACCTGCTGGCCGCCGGGGACGCCGACGAGCGGCGCCGGGACGCGGCCGACCGCATCGTGGAGCAGTTCTGCCGTCTCGTCGTCGTGCCCCCGCCGCTGGGGCTGTGGACGCCCCCGGCCAGGATCACGGAGATCGAGCGCGACCGGTCCCCGCACCTGCACGACGGCTACCTCAACCTGGGGTTCGCCCACGGTGTCCCGGGCGTCGCCTCCGTCCTGGGTGTGGCGGCGGCGCGCGGCTCGGCCGTACCCGGGCTGCCCGAGGCGGTGAGTGCCCTGGCCGGGCTGATCACGGACTGTCTGGTGGAGACCGACTACGGTCCCGACCTGCCCTACTTCAAGCTGCCGCCGGAGCGGCAGCAGGGCGAACAGCGCGGGCTGGCGCGGGCGGCGTGGTGCTACGGGAACCTCGGCGGGGCGGTCGCGCTGGCCAACTGCGCGAGCGTGGACCCGCGTTTCGTCGACACCGCGATCCGGCTGCTCGAGTCCGTCGAGCGGCGGCCGGTGGAGCTGCGGCACATCGACAACCCCTCCCTGTGCCACGGCATCGCCGGGCAGCTCACGGTCCAGCGCTACATCGCCGCGGTGGCCGCCAAGCACGGCCGGCAGTGGGCGGGCCCGGGCGAGGAGACGCTGGAGCGGCTGCTGGCCATGGCCGACCCGACCGCCGCCTTCGGGATGCGGAACGACAACGTTCCGGGCGCGCAGACGGACTCGCCCGGCTTCCTGACCGGTTCCGGCGGTACGGCGGTGGCCCTGGTGTCCCTGGGCGCCGAGCGGATCACCGGCGCGGAGTACATGCTGTGCGGAGGTGTCCCGTGTTGACCGTCACCAGTATGTCGATGTCCTACCGCAAAACCACCACTCCGGTGTTCAGCGAGGTGGACTTCACCGTTCCCGCCGGGCGGCTCGTCCCCGTGCTCGGGTCGAACGGGGCGGGCAAGACCACGCTCCTGAAGATCCTGTGCGGGCTGATCACGCCCAGCGCGGGCTCGGTGACCGTCCAGGGCGAGGACGTCGTACGCCGGCCGGTGGCCGCGCGGGCGCATCTGGGCGTCTCCCTCTACCCGGAGCGCAGCTTCTACTTCCGGCTGACCTGTACGCAGAACCTGCGGTACTACGCCTCGCTGCGCGACCTCTACGGGGCGCGCGCCAAGCGGGAGATCGCCGGCCTGCTGGACCGGGTGGGGCTCGAGGAGTTCGCCGACACGCAGTTCATGCGGCTGTCGCTGGGGCAGCGCAAACGCCTCGGCCTGGCGCGGGCGTTGCTGGGGAGCCCGTCGCTGCTGCTGCTCGACGAGCCGACGGCGAATCTCGACACGGAGAACGTCGCCCGGTTCCACGAGATCATCGCCGAACACGCCGACGGCGGTGGTTCGGTGCTGTTCTCCACGCATACGGAGGGCGATCTGGAAAAGACCACCGACCGGTTCCTGCGGATCGCGGAGAGCCGCGTTCTGTCCCTGCCGAAACCGGAGCCGGAGCCCACGGCCGCGTCCGAGTCCACGGCTGAGCCGATGACCCTTCAGGAGGCGCAGTGAGTACGGCGCGCGCAGTGAACACCGTGCGGCAGTTCGGCGTTCACGTACTGCAGATCTATTGGGAGCGCCGCTCCTACCGGACCGCCATCGCCCTGGGCACGGTCACGTCCCTGATCTCGTTCGTGCAGTTCCTTCTCATGGGAAAGTTCCTGCAGGACGGCAACACGTTCGCGGGAATTCAGGGATACGGCGGGAACATCATCAGTTTTCTGATGTCCGGGTCGGTGTTCACCGGCTTCGTCGCCGTCAGCCTCGGCGCGTTCAGCAACCATCTCCAGATGGAGCAGCGGACGGGCACGCTGGAATCGGTGGTGATGATGCCGGTGCCGCTGCCGAGGGTGATGCTCTACTCCGGTGTCGTGGGGCTGCTGGGCACCTCGCTCGGGTCCGTGGTCATGTTCGGTGTGTTCGGCGCGATCTTCGACATCCCGATCTCGGTGAACCTGCTCGCCACGATCGCCGTTCTCGCGCTGCTGGTGGTCACGTTGGGGAGTTTCGGGCTGGCCGGTTGCGGGGTCCTGCTCATCACCAAGCGCGGCGATCCGGTGCGCTGGGGCATCACCACGCTGACGACGCTGCTGTCGGGCGTCATGTACCCGATCTCGATCCTGCCCGGGTGGCTGCAGTCCGTGGCGTGGGCGCTGCCCACGACGCAGGCGCTGGACGGGATCCGCAAGTCGCTGCTGGTGGACGCGGATCTGGCGCAGGTGGCGCCGTCGTTGCTGCACATGGCGATCTGGTCGGCGGTGATGCTGCCCGTCGGGCTGATCACGTTCTCGACGGGCATGTCCCGCGCCAGAAAGGCGGGTTCGATCGGCGAATACTGATCGCCTACGCGTGCCATGAACTGCTATGGTGCGTAGCATGTCGTCGTGGAGAGGTAGTCGGGGCCAGGGCCTGGCAGGGCACTTCGGGCCGCTTGAGCTGGCGATCCTGGATGTCATGTGGTCGTCGGCCGAGCTGGACGTGAGCACCTGTGCCCGGCGCCTCGACGGCGGCCAGGCGTACACCACCGTCAAGACGGTGATGGAGCGCCTGGTGATCAAGGAGCTGCTGGCCCGCCGCAAGGAGGGGCGCCAGTACGTGTACTGGGCGCGCTCCTCCCGGCGCGAGGTCGAGCAGCGCGTGGCGGCCGAGCAGGTGCGCCAAGTGGTCGACGGCTTCGGTGACCTCGCCGTGGCGAACTTCGTCCGGACGGTGAGCGGCGATGCCGATCAGCTCGCGCAGGTACGCGCGCTGCTGGCCGGCATCGCCGATCCGTCGGGCGAGGCCGGTATGGCCGGTAAGGATGAATCCGACGGCGCTGCGGGGGTATCCGCGTGAGCATGAGCTGGCTGGGCTATCCACAGGTGCTGCTCGCCTGGTGGTGCCCCCTGGTCGCCGTCGGCCTGTGGCACGCGCTGCGCCGGCTGTCGGTGCGGTTACCGGCCCGGGAACGGTTCGTCCTCGCGGTGGGCCTCGCGGTGACGCCCCTGCTGGCGACGGCCGTTCCCTATATGCCGCACAGCCCGCTGCGCGACGCGCTGCCGTGGCGGGCGCCGATGGCCTGGGGCATCAGCAACGGCGTCACGGACATCGATGGACAGCATGTGCTGCAGGCCCTGGGGGCGCAGCTGATGCTCGCGGCGTCGGTCGTGCCGCTGGCCTCGATCGCCGTGTCGTTCGTCGCCGGGGCGATCCAGGTGGCGCGCACGGGGCGTACGGTCGCGCTGCTCGCGCCGCGCCAGTGCGGCGACGTGTGGATCGTGGAGGGCGAGGGGCAGGCGGAGCAGAGCCTGGCGAGCACGGTCGGCCTGGTACGGCCCCGCATCATCCTCGGCTCGGCGGTGGCGGAGTCCTCGGACGCCTCCGCGATCATCGAGCACGAGCGCGCCCACGCGCGGGCGCACCACCCCCTGTGGATCTTCCTGGCCACCTGCGCGTTGCGGTCGTGGTGGTGGATTCCCGGCCGGAAGGCGGTCCTCGCCGAAGTGCGGCTCACCGCCGAGCTGTGGGCCGACCAGAACGCCCGTGAGGCCGATGGCGCGGCGGCGGTGGCGAAGGCGCTGTGCGCGCAGATAGACGCCAAGGCCCAGTCGGCCCGTTCGGGCCTCTCGGCGGCGGGTGCCGCCGGCGGCGTCGGCACCGTCAGCGCCGGATTCCTCGACCCCGGCATAGAACTGGCCCACCGTGCGCGGGCGCTGGCGGCGCCGCCCCGGGTGATGCCGTCGTGGCAGGCGTGGACGGTGCGGATCGCGACGGGTGCGCTGGTGAGCGCCGTGAGCATTCTGCTGTGACGCCGTGAAGCCGTGACCCTGTGAAGTAAAGAAACCGCGTGTGTGGCGGGGCATCCCCACACCCACAAGTGCTACGCGATGTAGCAGAAGGGAGAGATCATGTACTCGGCGGCGAATCCGGAGATGCCCACCGGGGGCGGGGCCACCCCGGTGATCGAGACCCGGGGCCTGTCGAAGGCATTCCGGCGCTCGACAGCGGTCGACTCCGTCGACCTCACCGTGCGGCCGGGCCGCATCTACGGCCTGCTCGGCCCCAACGGCGCGGGCAAGTCCACCACCTTGAAGATGGTCCTCGGCCTGTTACCCCCCAGCGCCGGGGAAGTGCGGCTGTTCGGTCAGCCGTGGAACCGGCCGGCGCTCTCCCGCGTCGGCGCGAGCATCAACGGCCCCAGCTTCTACGGCCACTTGTCCGCCCGGCAGAACCTCATGGTCCACGGACACCTCCTCGGCGTCCCGGAGGCCGAGGTCGACAGGGTGCTGGCCTCGGTCGAGCTGAACGCCTCGGACCGGAAGAAGGCCAAGAGCTTCTCCACCGGCATGAAGGGCCGCCTCGCCCTGGCCATCGCCATGCTGGGCAACCCGGACGTCCTCATCCTGGACGAACCCCAGAACGGCCTCGACCCGGAAGGCATCGCCGCGCTGCGCACCACGCTGCGCCGCTTCACCGACACCGGCCGCACCATCGTCCTCTCCAGCCATCTGCTGGGCGAAGTCGCCTCCGTGGCCGACGACATCGGGCTGATCGCCCAGGGCCGCCTCCGCTACCAGGGCCCGCTCGCCGACCTCGCGCCCGACGGCGACCTGGAGCGCGCCTACTTCACCCTGACCGGCGCCGGGCACGGGGCTGGAGCGATGACGTCATGACGATCGCCCTGGCACCCACACTGCGCGCGGAGTTCGCCATCTGGCGGCGCAGCTCGGTGACGTACCTGCCCCTGGGCGGCCTGGCGTTCGGCCTGGTGAACACGGCCCTGTACGTCTCCACGGGGTCCGCCCAGGCCGGCTCCGGAAAGACCTGGCACGACCTCCTGGGCTACCAGAACCTGTGGGCGATGTTCGTCGGCCCTATGCTCACCGCGCTGCTGGTGGCCACCGCCACCCGCGTCGACGACGTCTCCCGGGGCGGCTCCACCTGGTACCGGCCCGTGAACCCGCTCTACCGGCACGTCAGCCGGTTCGGTGTCCTGGCCCTCCGGTCGCTCATGCTCAACGTGCTGGGCGGCGTCACGCCGCTGCTGATCGTCGGGCTGACGAACTCCGCGCAGCGCGTCCCCCTGGACCGCGCGGTCGAGGCCGTCGTGGTGCCCTGGCTCTCGCAGCTCGGCATGCTGGCGCTGCTCCTGTGGGTGGCCCGGCAGACGCCGTGGTCGGTCGTCCTCGGCGTGGGATTCGCCTGGACGATGCTGGCCGTGGTGAACGCCGAGTCGGCGTCGTGGGTGGCCCTGCCGTTCACCTGGCTGGACCGCGGCGCGCTGCCGCTGATCGGCACCCACGCCAACGGCGTGGCGCTGGAGGCCCATTCGGCGCTCGCCGAGGCCTCCCCGTGGCCGCCCACGGTCATGGGCGCGCTGCTGGCGGTGCCGTTCCTGCTGCTGCCGCGACTGCACCTGCGGGGGACGCGGAGCACCGCGAAGCACCGCACGGCACAGGCGCGGACGACGACTCCGAACGCGGCGGCGACACTGACCGAGGCGGCACGCCCCGGCACCCCCAGAGTGGTACCGGCCGTCATGGGCATGCTGCGCGGCACGTCGCTGACGTGGCTGTGCCCGGCGACGGTGGGCCTGATCGCCCTGTGGCTGTCCTGGCACGACGCGAACGTGAGCATCCAGCTGTTCACGCTGCTGGTCCTGCCCATAGGGACGCTGGTGCTGGGCCTGGTGGCGTGGAGCGCCGTGGGCCAGGGCTGGCGGGCGGTCGCCGCCCGCTCCACGGGCGCGGCCAGGCCGGCCCTGGCGCTCGCGGGCGTCACGGTCGGCATCGCGGTCGCGATGTCCCTGGCCATCGCCCTCGTCTATCTGGTGGCGGGCATCCCGGCCGGCCACGCCTGGCCCCTCGCGGTCACCGGGGCGGCGGTCGGCGGCATGCTCACCGCGTTCAGCCTGTGGCTGGCCATTCGTACGTCGCAGGCGGTGGCGGTGGTGGTCGGGATCATCGGGATCCTCATCGGCGTGCTGGTCGGCGGCACCACCATGCAGCAGACGCTGTGGCCGGTGATCCCCTACTCGTGGGCGAACTACCTGGACCTGCACCGCATGTCGGTCACCGTCCCCGTCAGCGTCGCGGCCATCGCCCTCCTCACCTTCGGCATCACTCACGCGGCACGAAAGGCGGCGGGAAACTCATGACCACTCGTACTCGCGGGACGAGGGCCCGCGCGCTGGCCCTGGCGGCCGGGGTGCTGGCCGGCGCCGTCCTCGTCACGGGCTGCTCCGAGGAGCGCGACGCCGTCCTGAAGTGGCCGGGCGCCGAGAGCAACCCCCAGGCGGTCACGGCCGACCAGTTCGGCGCCGCGTGGCCGCTCAAGCCCGACAAGGGCAAGGTGGCCTGCAACACGACGCCGTACAGCGGCTTCGCCATCACCTTCCAGGCGCCCGACGGCAAGGTCTACGCCCTGAACAACGTCGCCCACGACGAGAAGGGCTACCCGAGCGTCGACGAGATCAAGGGCACGTCGGGAAAGATGTGGCGGCTCCGTTCCTTCGGCATGCAGATCTGTTCCCTGGAACACGCCCGCAACATGCGCTCGACCCCACCGGCGACCCCGCCGCGGACCCCGACCCCGCCCCCCACGACGACCCCCTGAGCCACCACCCCAGGCGGCACCCCCGGAGAGAGCCCACCGATGACAGGGCACCCCCGTCTCTCCGCCCGCCGCCCCGAAAGCCCCCTCACCCGCGTCACCGCGGGGAGGGGGCTTTCCGGCTCGATGGCCGGCAGTTCGGCGGATCAGGCGACCGTCTCGTTCGGCCTCAGCGGAAGCGGCGGAGGCGGAGGCTGTTGGTGACGACGAAGACGGAGGAGAAGGCCATCGCCGCGCCCGCGATCATCGGGTTGAGCATGCCGGCCGCCGCGAGGGGGAGTGCGGCGATGTTGTAGCCGAAGGCCCAGAAGAGGTTGCCCTTGATGGTGCCGAGGGTGCGGCGGGAGAGGCGGATGGCGTCGGCGGCCACGAGGAGGTCGCCCCGGACGAGGGTGAGGTCGCCGGCCTCGATGGCGGCGTCGGTGCCGGTGCCCATGGCCAGGCCCAGGTCGGCGGTGGCCAGGGCGGCGGCGTCGTTGACGCCGTCGCCGACCATGGCGACGGAACGGCCCTCGCCCTGCAGCCGCTTGACGACGTCGACCTTGTCCTGCGGGAGGACCTCGGCGATGACCTCGTCGATGCCCACCTCGCGGGCCACGGCCTCGGCGACGGCCTTGTTGTCACCGGTCAGCAGGACGGGGGTGAGGCCGAGCCGGCGCAGTTCGGCGATCGCCTGGGCGCTGGTGTCCTTGACGGCGTCGGCGACGGTGAGGACGCCTCGCGCCTCGCCGTCCCAGGCGACGGCCACGGCGGTGCGGCCCTCCGCCTCGGCGGACGCCTTGGCGGCGGCGAGCTCGGCGGGCAGCTCGATCACCCACTCGGCGAGGAGCGTCTCGCGCCCCACGAGGACGGCGTGGCCCTCCACGACGCCCTGCACGCCCAGCCCGGCGACGTTCTCGAAGCTCTCGGGGACGGGCAGCGTGCCGGTGCGGGCGGCGGCGCCGTCGGCGATGGCGCGGGCTATGGGGTGCTCGGAGGCGTGCTCCAGCGCGCCGGCCAGTCGCAGCAGGTCGTGCTCGGTGACGCCGGGGGCAGTGACGACGTCCTGGAGGGTCATGCGGCCGGTGGTGACGGTGCCGGTCTTGTCCAGGACGACGGTGTCGACGCGGCGGGTCGACTCCAGGACCTCGGGGCCCTTGATGAGGATGCCGAGCTGGGCGCCGCGGCCGGTGCCGACCATCAGGGCGGTGGGCGTGGCCAGGCCCAGGGCGCAGGGGCAGGCGATGATGAGGACGGCGACGGCGGCGGTGAACGCGGCGGTGGCGTCGCCGGTCACGAACAGCCACGTCAGCAGCGTGCCGAGGGCGATCAGCAGGACGACGGGGACGAAGACGCCGGAGATGCGGTCGGCCAGGCGCTGGACGGCGGCCTTGCCGTTCTGCGCGTCCTCGACCAGCCTGGCCATGCGGGAGAGCTGGGTGTCGGCGCCGACGCGGGTGGCCTCGACGACGAGCCGGCCGGAGACGTTGACGGTCGCGCCGGTGACGGTGTCGCCGGCGGTCACGTCGACGGGCACGGACTCACCGGTGAGCATGGAGGCGTCGACGGCGGAGCCGCCCTCGACGACGGTGCCGTCGGTGGCGATCTTCTCGCCGGGCCGTACGACGAAGCGGTCGCCGACGGCCAGTTCCGCGGTCGGTACGCGGACTTCGCGCCCGTCGCGCAGGACGGTCACGTCCTTGGCGCCCAGCTCCAGCAGCGCCCGCAGGGCGGCACCGGCCTTGCGCTTGGACTTCGCCTCCAGATAGCGGCCGGCGAGGATGAAGGCGGTCACTCCGGCGGCGGCCTCCAGATAGATGGAGGAGGAGCCGTCGGCCCGCGAGACCGAGAAGTCGAAACCGTGCCGCATGCCCGGCATCCCCGCGTGGCCGAAGAACAGCGCCCACAGCGACCAGCCGAGCGCGGCGAGGGTGCCGATCGACACCAGCGTGTCCATCGTCGCGGCGCCGTGCCGGGCGTTGGTCCACGCTGCCTTGTGGAAGGGCAGCGCGCCCCACACGACGACGGGGGCGGCCAGGGTGAGCGAGAGCCACTGCCAGTTGTCGAACTGCAGCGTCGGCACCATCGCCATCAGCACCACCGGCACCGACAGGACCAGCGACACCAGCAGCCGCTGACGCAGCGCGCCCACGTCGCCGCCGTTCGCGTCCTCCTGGGCCTCGGCCGGAGCCGCCTCCGCGCGGGCCGCCGGTTTCGGGGGCTCCTGGGCGGTGTAGCCGGTCTTCTCCACCGTCGCGATCAGGTCGGCGACCTCGACGCCCGGGCCGTAGGAGACCTTGGCCTTCTCCGTGGCGAAGTTGACCGTCGCCGTGACGCCGTCCATCCGGTTGAGCTTCTTCTCGATGCGCGCGGCACACGAGGCGCAGGTCATCCCGCCGATGGACAGTTCGACGTCGGCGGCCGGCACGGCCGCTGTCTGCTCGGGAGCGATGCTGGTCATTGCTGCGGATCTCCTGGAGGAGGGCCGGACCGTACGGCGTCCGTATGAGCGGAGCGGTACGGGCCGGCGAGGGATACCGAAGGGATGCCGAGGAATACCGGGGAATACCGGGGAATACCGGTGAGGGGTACCGAGGCGTCAGGCGCGGCCGGCGAGCTCGTAGCCCGCCTCGTCCACGGCGGTACGCACGGCCTCGTCGTCCAGCGGGCCGGCGGAGACGACGGTGACCAGGCCGGTGGCGGCCACGGCCTCGACGGACGTCACGCCCGCCATCGCGGAGACCTCCTGCGAGACCGAGCCCTCGCAGTGGCCGCACGTCATGCCGGTCACCTTGTAGACCGTGGTGATGCCGGTGCCGGAGTTCGTCGGGGAGGTCATGGCTGCTCCTTCGGGAGAGGGGTGCGGTGCCTTGCGTAGTGAACGATATACCCCCCAGGGGTATTCCGGAAGGGTGGCGGGCCCGCGGCTGCGGCGCGGCTCGCGCGGAGGCGGGTCGCCCGTGGCGTACAGGTTGGAGCGATGCTCCGTGTCCAGGAGGTGCCGCATCGTGAGCCGGTCTTCGCTTTCCCGCCGCGTCGCTTCAGCGATCGTCATCACGCTCACGCTGTCGCTCGTAGCCGCTTGCGCTGGCGGCGGGGGCAAGGGAGGCGGCGCGTCGAGCGGGGCGGCCACCGCGACGGTTTCGGCCTCGGGCTCGGCCCCGTCCGGGCAGCACAACCAGGCGGACGTCCGCTTCGCGCAGGAGATGATCCCTCACCGCCGTCAGGCCATCGACATGGCGGACCTGGCGGCGAGGCAGGCGGCCTCGGATGACGTGAAGGCGCTCGCCGAGAAGATCAAGAAGGCTCAGGGGCCGGAGATCGAGACGATGACCGCTTGGCTGAAATCCTGGGGCAAGCCGGTGCCCCAGGGAGAGGCCGGCACGCAGCGCGGAGGCCCCACGGCCCAGCCGGGCATGGCCGGCGGCCAGGAGATGGCCAACCTCAGGAACGCCTCGGGCGCGGGCTTCGACAAGATGTTCCTGGCCATGATGATCGCCCACCATCAAGGCGCGGTCGCGATGGCCAACAGCGAGAAGAAGGACGGCCTTTACGGACCGGCCAAGCAGCTGGCCGACAGCATCATCAGCTCCCAGAACGCCGAGATCGCCCAGATGCGCGGGATGCTCGGCGGCGGCACCGGCACCGGCTCACCGTCCGCGACGGCGCATTGACGACGACAGTAAGTGAACGACGTCACACGAAACCTTCCGGGCGTGTGCGCCGAACGAGCGCGCGGCGGATCAGGACGCGGCGCACCGGGAACGCCGAAGGCCCCGGCCGGTTTCCCGGTCGGGGCCTTCGGTTAGTGCCCGGTGAGGCACTGGCGGAGGATACGAGATTCGAACTCGTGAGGGGTTGCCCCCAACACGCTTTCCAAGCGTGCGCCCTAGGCCTCTAGGCGAATCCTCCGCCGCAAACAATACAAGACTCTGAGGGGTGCTCGCGAACACGTGCTCCCGGGAGAGGGTCCGGGCGTGTGGAGGGGGTCGCGGGGTGGCCGAGCACCCCCGGCGATCCGCTACGCTGGGGGCAAGCCCCTCACGTGGCGCTATCTCACCCAACTCCCCCAGGGCCGGAAGGCAGCAAGGGTAAGTGGGCTCTGGCGGGTGCGTGAGGGGCCCTTGTGTTTTCCGGGCTCCGACGGGTCGGCGCGCTCCGGGGCGGGGGCCGGGGAATCTGTGACGGAGGCCACTTGTCAGTGGGGCCCGATATCGTCGTAGGTGTGTCGTCCCTCGCGCTCTACCGCCGCTACCGCCCCGAGTCCTTCGCAGAGGTCATCGGGCAAGAGCATGTCACCGCCCCGTTGCAGCAGGCCCTGCGGAACAACAGGGTCAACCACGCGTACCTGTTCAGCGGCCCGCGCGGCTGCGGCAAGACGACCAGCGCGCGCATCCTCGCCCGCTGCCTGAACTGCGAGCAGGGCCCGACGCCCACCCCCTGCGGGGAGTGCCAGTCCTGCCAGGACCTGGCGCGTAACGGGCGTGGCTCGATCGACGTCATCGAGATCGACGCCGCCTCGCACGGTGGCGTGGACGACGCCCGTGAGCTGCGCGAAAAGGCCTTCTTCGGCCCCGCGAGCAGCCGCTACAAGATCTACATCATCGACGAGGCCCACATGGTCACCTCGGCGGGCTTCAACGCCCTGCTGAAGGTCGTCGAGGAGCCCCCGGAGCATCTGAAGTTCATCTTCGCGACGACCGAGCCCGAGAAGGTCATCGGCACGATCCGTTCGCGTACCCACCACTACCCCTTCCGGCTCGTCCCGCCCGGCACCCTCCGTGAGTACCTGGGCGAGGTCTGCGAGCAGGAGAAGATCCCCGTCGAGGACGGCGTCCTCCCGCTGGTCGTCCGCGCTGGCGCCGGCTCCGTGCGTGACTCGATGTCCGTCATGGACCAGCTCCTCGCCGGTGCCGCCGAGGACGGTGTGACGTACGCCATGGCCACGTCCCTCCTCGGCTACACCGACGGCTCCCTGCTCGACGCCGTCGTGGACGCCTTCGCCGCCGGTGACGGCGCCGCGGCCTTCGAGGTCGTCGACCGCGTCATCGAGGGCGGCAACGACCCCCGCCGCTTCGTCGCCGACCTGCTGGAGCGGCTGCGCGACCTGGTGATCCTCGCCGCCGTCCCGGACGCCGCCGAGAAGGGCCTCATCGACGCCCCGGTGGACGTGGTCGAGCGGATGCAGGCCCAGGCGTCCGTCTTCGGCGGCGGCGAGCTCAGCCGCGCCGCCGACCTGGTCAACGAGGGCCTGACCGAGATGCGCGGCGCCACCTCCCCGCGCCTCCAGCTCGAGCTCATCTGCGCCCGCGTCCTGCTGCCCGCCGCCTTCGACGACGAACGATCCGTACGGGCCCGTCTGGAGCGCCTGGAGCGCGGCGCGGCGACGGCTGCCGCGGCCTTCACCCCCGCGCCGCCCGGCACGGCTGTCGGGTACGTCCCGGGGCCGGACGCCCACGTCCCCGCCCCCGCCCATGCCCCCGCTCCGGCCGCCGGCCTGTCCGGCCCGGCGGCGGCGCGCGCGGCGGTGACGGGCGGCGGCGCCCCTGCCTCTGCCCCTGCCCCGGCGGCCGACGCTCCGGCCGCGCAGGGGCCCGGCCAGGGCCAGAGCCAGGGCCCGGCTGCCGCTGGGTCTCCTGCGGCCGCCTCCGGCGGCCAGGCCGGCGCGTGGCCGACGAGCGCCGCGCCCGGCGCGCCCGCCGCTTCCGCGCCCCAGCCCCAGGCCCCGGCCGCCCCCGGCGCGCAGCCAGGCGCCTGGCCGACGGCTGCCCAGGCCCAAGCCCCGGCCCCGGCCGCGAGCGCCCCCCAGGCCGGCGCTTGGCCGACGGCCGCCCAGACCCCCGCCTCCACCTCCGCCCCGCAGGCCGGCGCCTGGCCCAGCAGCGCCGCGCCCGCCGCCCCGGCGGCGGCAGCAGCCCCCGCCGCGCCCACGGGCGGGCCCGTGGGCGCCCCGCAGGGCGACGCCGGCCAGGCGCGTCAGCTCTGGCCCAACATCCTGGAGGCGGTCAAGAACCGCCGCCGCTTCACCTGGATCCTGCTCAGCCAGAACGCCCAGGTCGCCGGCTGCGACGGCATCACGCTCCAGGTCGGCTTCTCCAACGCCGGCGCGCGCGACAGCTTCGCCAACAGCGGCAGCGAGGACGTCCTCCGCCAGGCCCTCGGCGATCTCGGTCTCCAGTGGAAGACCGAGCTCATCGTCGACCCCTCCGGCGGCGCCAACCCGCCCGGTGGCGGCTACAGCGGTGGCGGCGGCTACGGCGGCGCCCCCGCCGCCCCCCAGGCCCCCGCCTACGCCCGCCCCCAGGCGGCCGCCGCGGCCCAGGCCCCCGCCCCGGCCGCGCCCCCGCAGCCGGCCGCACCCGCCGCCCAGGCCACCCCGGCACCCTCGGCCCCCGCCCCGGCATCCCCTTCCGGCCCCGCGCAGCGGTACGGCGGCGCCGCCGAGCCCGAGGCCCCGCCCGTCGCCCCCGAGGACGACATCCCCGCCGAGGACGACCCGGATCTCGACGACACCGCCCTGACCGGCCACGACCTGATCGTGCGCGAGCTCGGAGCGACCGTCATCGAGGAAATCGCCAACGAATAGCCGGGGAACAGCCAACGAACCAGCCACTGAGCAGCCAACGACCAGCCACCGCGCCGCCGACGAAATAGCCGCCCGGCGGCCATAAAGCCGCAGGTCAGGAGCGCGCGTAGCGCAAAGCACGCCCACGCGCCCGTTCTCCTTCCTGCGGCGTAGGGCGTACCGCCCGGTGAGCACGTAGGCTCGGGCTACCGAAGCATGAAGCGTTCGGAACGCTTCGGAATGCCTCGGTACGCATTGAGTCGTCGAGAGCCAGGAGCGAAACCGTGTTCCCCGGTGGTCAGCCCAACATGCAGCAGCTGCTCCAGCAGGCCCAGAAGATGCAGCAGGACCTCGCCAAGGCTCAGGAGGAGCTGGCGCGCACCCTCGTCGACGGCACGGCCGGCGGCGGCCTGGTGAAGGCCACCGTCACCGGTGCCGGCGAGCTCCAGAACCTGGTCATCGACCCCAAGGCCGTCGACCCGGAGGACACCGAGACCCTCGCGGACCTCGTCGTGGCCGCCGTGCGCGACGCCAACGAGACCGCCCAGAAGATGCAGCAGCAGAAGCTCGGCCCCCTCGCCCAGGGCCTGGGCGGCGGCGGCATCCCGGGTCTCCCGTTCTGACCCTCACGACCGACCCGAACTGAAGACGACGAAACCGAAGGAGAACCCGATCCGTGTATGAAGGCGTGGTCCAGGACCTCATCGACGAGCTGGGCAGGCTGCCCGGCGTCGGTCCCAAGAGCGCGCAGCGGATCGCCTTCCACATCCTTCAGGCCGAGCCCGCCGACGTCCGCCGGCTCGCCCACGCCCTGACCGAGGTGAAGGCCAAGGTCCGCTTCTGCGCGGTCTGCGGCAACGTCGCGCAGGAGGAGCGCTGCCGGGTCTGTCAGGACCCGCGCCGCGACCTCGCGGTCATCTGCGTCGTGGAGGAGCCCAAGGACGTCGTCGCCATCGAGCGGACGCGAGAGTTCCGCGGCCGCTACCACGTGCTCGGCGGGGCGATCAGCCCCATCGAGGGCGTCGGCCCGGACGACCTGCGGATCCGCGAGCTGCTGGCGCGGCTCGCGGACGGCACGGTCACCGAGCTGATCCTGGCCACCGACCCCAACCTCGAGGGCGAGGCCACCGCCACGTACCTCGCGCGCATGGTGAAGCCCATGGGGCTGAAGGTCACCCGGCTGGCCAGCGGTCTGCCCGTGGGTGGGGATCTTGAATATGCCGACGAGGTCACGCTCGGCCGTGCCTTCGAAGGGAGAAGACTTCTCGATGTCTGACGCAACGCTGCACGACGCCAAGCGCGATCCCGGCGACTTCGCCGTCTCGATCTCGGACTCGATCGAGAGTTTCATCGTGGCCGTCACCGAGGTCTCCCGAGGCGACGAGCCCGACAGCGCCGTGCCCTTCCTCCTCCTGGAGATCTCCCAGCTCCTCCTCACCGGCGGCCGCCTCGGCGCCCACGAGGACTTCGTCCCCGACGAGCGCTACGAGCCCGACGTCGGCCCCGAGCCGGACGTCGACGAGCTCCGCGAGCGGTTCGCCACCATGCTCGACCCGGTCGACGTCTACTCCGAGGTCTTCGACCCCTACGTCCCGCGCAGCGCGCCCGTCGCCTCCCGGATCTCCGACGATCTCGCCGACATCATCACCGACCTCCGCCACGGCATGGCCCACTACCGTGACGGCCGCGTCAGCGAGGCCCTGTGGTGGTGGCAGTTCTCCTACCTCTCCAACTGGGGCCCCACCGCCTCCGCCTGTCTGCGCGCCCTCCAGTCGCTCGTCGCGCACGTCCGCCTCGACCAGCCGCTGGCCGAGCTCGACGGCCTCGACACGGACGCCATCGACCCCGAGGAGCAGCTCGCCGAGGAAGCCGGCCGCGTCATGGCCGCCGAGATCGGCGGCCCGATGACCATGCGGGCCCGGAGCGTCCCCGGGGACGTCTGAGGCGACGTCCCGGGCGTCCCGGGCAGGCGCTCGAGGGCGTTACGCCGCCCGGCAGTTGAGCACGGCCCCGCCGAAGCGGTTGTCGGTGCTGCAGGTGTTCAGGCCCGCGCCGCCGTCGACGGTGCCGTGCGGGCCGACGACCAGGGCCGTGCCGCCCGGTCCTCGGATGATGTCGTCGCCGTCACCGCCCACGACGGAGGCGGGGTTGACCTGCCCGATCTCCGGCACCTCGATGACATCGGCGCCCGGACCCCCGTCGATGCTTCCGGCGTTCGTCTCGGTTCCACCGAAGGCGCCGGTGCGAATGGTGTCGTCGCCCTCGCCGCCCCAGATCTGGAGCTGGTGGCCGTACCCGCGGCCCTCCACCCTGTCGACGGTGATCGAGTCGTTGCCCTTGCCGCCGTCCACGGTGCCGTCCGCGCTTTCGATGACGATGGTGTCGTTGCCGTCACCTCCCTTGACGGCGGAGCGGTCGAACCGCCCGCTCTTGTCGAGTTCCGTGACACGTATCGTGTCGTGGCCCGCGTCGCCGCTGATCGTGCTGTTGACGGCGACAGAGCCGGTCTCGATGACGTCGTTGCCGTCACCGCCGCTGACCGTTCCCAGGACGACGCCGCCGGTGGCAATCGTGTCGTCGCCCGCCCCTCCGTCGACCGTGCCCCTGACGTTCTCGTCGCCGTACTGGTCGCCCTTGCCGGTGACGGTGATCTCGTCCTCGCCGTCACCGCCGTTCACGCTGCCGGACAGGACCTGGTGGACGGTGATGATGTCGTCGCCGCCCAGGCCGTTGACCGTGCCGCGGACGATGCCGGTCCCGGCGCCGCTGAGGGGGATCTCGATGATGTCCGCCTTGTCGGTGCCGTTGAGAGTCGTGCCGGCGGGGATCCCCTGCGCGCAGACGATGCGCTCGCCGCCGCCGGACAGCGGGTAGCGGACGCAGCCGGGCGGATCGGCGGGGGCCGCGTGCGCCGCGTGCGCGGGTGACGCCGACAGGGCGGCGGTCACGGCGAGGGCGAGGGTGGCTGAGAGCCTTCTGAGGTTCACAGTCCTCACACCGCCCCGCAGTTGGTGACGGTGCCGCCCGCGCGGTTGTCGGTGCGGCAGAGGTTGTCGCCGCGCCCGCCGTCGACGGTCCCGTATGGGCCGACGACGACCGAGGTGCCACCCGGCCCCTGGATGACGTCATCGTCGTCGTCCCCGGAGACCATGGCGTTCCTGCCCAGCCCGACGGACGGCACCTCGATGAGGTCGGCCCCCGCACCCCCACGGACGAGACCGGGGAGTTCCCCGTCGTCGACGCCGATCGCCCCGAGGCGGATGACGTCGGCGCCCTCGTCGCCGTCGACGGTGACGGTTCTGATGAGGCGGCCCGTCAGACGGCCGATCCCGTTCACGGTGATCTCGTCCGCACCCGGGCCGCCGTGGAGCGGGCCGCTGAGCGACCCGACCGTGATGGTGTCGTTGCCCGGCCCGCCGTCGAGGCGGCTCGACTTGTCGTACGCGGGTACGACGTAGGCGGCGAGCTGGAGGGTGTCGTTTCCTTCGCCGCCGTCGATCACGGCGCTGTGCACGCCGCCGGTGGTGATCCTGTCGTCCCCGGCCCCACCGTCGATGAGCCCCCGGAACGACACGCCTCCAGTGGTGATGGTGTCGTCGCCCGCGCCGCCGTGGATGGGGCCCTCGACGCTGAACCTGTCCTGGTCGGTCACGGTGATCCGGTCGTCGCCGTCACCGCCGTCGATGGAGCCACGGATCTCGAAGCTGCCGCCGCTCGCGCGGATCCTGTCGACGGTGATGACGTCGTCCCCACCGAGGCCGTTGACAGCGCCGTTCAGATGCGCGTCGCCGCCGCTGACCTCGATGATGTCCGCCTTGTCGGTGCCGTTGAGGGACGTACCGGCGGGGACGCCCTGGGAGCACACGATGTGGACCCCGCCGGTCGGTAAGGCGCTCCGGGTGCAGCCGGGCGGGTCGGCGGGGGCTTCGGCGACCGCGGCCGGGGCCGCCCAAGCCACGAACGCGAGGCTCACGGCGAGCGAACCGACGGCTCTGCGTACATGACGTACATGTCTGGAAGGCATTGCGCCAGGCTTGCCGTGCTTCACGGACCTCACAAGCGGGGAATCGGACCTGCCGGATCCATCACGTTGTGCAGCGTCTTCGGATCCACGAACGGCGCCGCCCGCGTCGGACGCGAGTACCAGAGCAACGGCCACGTGTTCCCCGTCAACGCGGGTACCCCGATGTACGCGATCGTGCGCGTTCCGCTGAACCACTGGACGCCCACGGGCCACGGGTAGTTCTTCGCCGTGCCCGGCGGCAGCAGGAAGTACGTCCAGCGGAACCCCTTCGCCTCGCACACCACCGGCCCGGGGTCGGGCGCGGCGCGTTCGATGAGCTGCAGGGCGAACTCTTCACCCTGCACGCCCTGGGCGCGCACGGCGTCGAAGTGCACGCCGCAGCGCCACAGGTGGTGTCCTGCCAGCGGAACCCACTCTGGACGGAAGGCAATTGTTGAGGTTGGTGGGTGAGTTTCGTCTTTCACGGCGAACACGATGGGTGATCGTGCCTAGCCTGACCAGTGACTGGAGGTGGACCCCCGGTTCGGTACGCGACTGCGGGGGAATGCCGGGAGGGAGAAGCATGTCGGACGGCAGGCAAGCCCGGTCCAAGTCGGCGACGATGCGGATGTTCGGAGCGGTGCTGCAAGCGGTGCGCAGGCGCGCGGGCGTGAGCAGGGAGCGGCTCGCCGAGGCGGCGAAGTACTCGGTGGACATGATCTGTTCGGTCGAACAGGGACGGCGAAAGCCGTCGATCCAGCTCATCGAAGCGGCGGAGGAGCTGTGCGATGGGGGAGGGCTGCTACGGGAGGCGGCGAAGCACATCGTGCAGAGCAAGTTCCCGGACTGGTTCGAGGAGTACGCGAAGTACGAGGAGGAGTGCGCCCAGCTCGGGGTCTACGAGAACCACGTCATCCCCGGTCTGTTCCAGACCGAGGACTACGCGCGGGCGGTGTTCCGGAGCAGCAGGCCGATCCTCGACGAGGAACAGATCGAGGAGATGGTGACGGCCCGACTGGAGCGCCAGCGGCTGCTGGACCGGAGCCCGATTCCGGTGATCAGCGCGGTGATCGAGCAGGTCGCGCTGGAACGGCCGCTCGGCGGCAAGGAAGTCATGCGGGGGCAGCTGCGGCACCTGTTGCAGATTGCCGAACGGCGCAACGTCGACCTGCAGATCATGCCGACGAAGCGCGAGACCCATGCCGGGCTCGATGGGGCCATGTGGCTGGTCGAGACGCAGGACGAGCAGAGGCTGGTCTATTTCGAGGGGCAGAAGGGCAGCGTGCTGCACACGGGCCCCAAGGAGGTCTCTGCCCTGAACATGCGCTATGCGATCCTGCGATCGCAGGCGCTCACCCCTGAAGACTCGGTGAGCGTGATCGAGGAGATGCTGGGAGAGCTGTGAACAACGAATCCCGAATATCGGGCCATGAAGGTCTGGACTGGTTCAAGTCCAGCTACAGCGGCAGTGATGGCGGCGCGTGCGTCGAAGTCGCCTACGCCTGGCGGAAGGCCAGCTACAGCGGTGGCGATGGCGGCGACTGCGTCGAGGTGGCGACCTGCCCCGACACCGTCCACGTCCGGGACTCGAAGCTTGAGCTCCGAGCTCCGAGACTCGACGTCACCCCCGCCGCGTGGGCGGAATTCACGGGTTTCGTAGCCCGGGTTTGAGACCCGAGCTCCGAGGGCCGAGACCCGAGCGCTGCTTTAGAGGAATGGGTGGTGGGGGATATCTCCCACCCACCCTCCCAAGTCGCCCATACCACAAGTGTGGTGACTTGACGTGATCCGGTTGCGACGCGGAGTGCGGACGCCCTAACGTCCTTAACAACAGACGACCCCGGCCGGTGCTCGAACACCGATCCGGGGCCTGACCTGCTAGATCGAATAAAACCCAAGGATTCGATCCATGGCTGTTGCCAACTCTACTGACGCCCTGCCCACTCCCGCACACCCGATGGCCAATCCGGGCTACGGAAAGCGCGTCGCGCCCGACCAGGCGCCGCGCACGGCGAACGACTTCGCACATCTGCCCAGGCGCGAGGCGTCGATCGCCGCGTTCATCGACCAGCTGCCCGAAGGGGCGGCGATGGACGCGAAGACGCTGGCGAAGGTCCTCCCGGACTACGGCCAGCAGGCGTGCCGCTCGGCGCTGCGGTACCTGCGCGAGGCGGGTCACCTGCTCGTTCGTCCCGTCGTCGAGGCCACGGAGGCGGGCAAGCGCTGGGTGACGCGTACGTTCTTCTCGCGCACCGCGCGCCCCACCTCGTGGTGGGAACGGCTGCTGCGAGGTGACGTACCGTCCGTGGAGCGCCCGGAACCGGAGCCGGATCGGGTGCCGGAAGAACCCCGCCGCTCGCGCGCGTACCGCGCCCTCGCTTCTCTCGGTCGTATCGACCCCAGACTGACGCTTTCCGCTGCCGAGTGCGCGGAACTCGAACCCCTCGCCGCGCGGTGGCTGGCGCTCGACACGACCCCCGAACAGATGACGGCGGCCCTGACGGCCGGCCTGCCGCATCCGATCAACAGACCCGCCGGACTCATGCGCGAACGACTGGAGCGAAAAATGCCCCCCGTGCCCGCGAGATTCACCCATCCCCCCACCCCCGTCCGCCCCGGCGAGGCCCTGCCCCCCGACGAAGTCGCCCGCCACGCCGACAGACTCCGCGCCGCCGCCGGCATCGCCCGTAAGAGGGGCGCATCATGACCGCGCCGCCGTTGGTGAGGGCACCATGGGAGGGAGGAGGCGACGCCATGACCCGTAGCACCGGTATGACCCCCCGGCCCCAGATGCCCGTCGAGGACTTCGAGGAGCTCGCTCGTACCGCGCCGGAGACCGTCCGGCTTGAGTTCATCAGCGGAAAGGTAAAGGTCAAGCCGGTGCCGGACGGTAACCACAGCGAGATCGTCATGTGGCTGCTGAAGCAGTGCATGCAGCAGCGTCCGGAGCTTGCGCTCTACCCTGAGCAGGGGCTGAGGGTGGAGACGTACCGTAAGGGCAGGGCTCGCCCGGACGGCTCCCTCGCGCCCCTGAAGCACTTCGCCGGCCAAGGAGAGTGGGCCGCCCCCGAGGGTGTGCTGATGACGGTCGAGGTCACTTCACACGATTCCGACACCGATCGCCGAGACCGGCGCGAGAAGCGCGACGGGTACGCGGCTGCGGACATTCCCGTGTACCTCCTCGTCGACCGTGACCGAGGTGAGGTCACCGTGCACACCGAACCGGTGAGAGGCCGGTACCGCAGCGTCGTCACGCGGTCCTTCGGTGAGAGCGTCGAGATTCCCGACCCCGTCCGCATCGTCCTCGACACCGAGGAGCTGAAGGAATTCGCGGACTGACCTCCGGGGACCGGAAATCTCACCATGTGGGACCCCCGTGGCCGATTCCGACCTCTCGTTAGACTCGGACCCGACCGCATTACGTATAGCTGCGAGGAGCGCACGTGGGCCTTGTCGTGCAGAAGTACGGAGGCTCATCCGTTGCCGATGCCGAGGGCATCAAGCGGGTCGCCAAGCGAATCGTGGAAGCCAAGAAGAACGGCCACCAGGTGGTCGTCGTGGTTTCCGCGATGGGCGACACGACGGACGAGTTGATCGATCTCGCTGAGCAGGTGTCGCCGATGCCTGCCGGGCGTGAGTTCGACATGCTGCTGACGGCCGGAGAGCGGATCTCCATGGCGCTGCTGGCGATGGCGATCAAAAACCTCGGCCATGAGGCGCAGTCCTTCACGGGCAGCCAGGCCGGTGTGATCACGGACGGGGCCCACAACAAGGCGCGCATCATCGATGTCACGCCGGGCCGCATCCAGCAGTCCGTCGACGCGGGCAACATCGCCATCGTGGCGGGCTTCCAGGGTGTGTCCGCGGACAAGAAGGACATCACGACCTTGGGTCGTGGCGGCAGTGACACGACGGCCGTCGCGCTGGCGGCCGCGCTGGACGCCGAGGTGTGCGAGATCTACACGGATGTCGACGGTGTGTTCACCGCCGACCCGCGGGTGGTGAAGAAGGCCCGCAAGATCGACTGGATCTCGTTCGAGGACATGCTGGAGCTGGCGAGCTCCGGTTCCAAGGTGCTGCTGCACCGCTGCGTCGAGTACGCACGTCGTTACAACATCCCGATCCACGTCCGGTCGTCCTTCTCGGGGCTGCCCGGCACCTGGGTCAGCAACGAACCGCAAGGGGACCAGCCGATGGAGCAGGCGATCATCTCGGGCGTCGCACACGACACCTCCGAGGCGAAGGTCACGGTCGTCGGGGTGCCGGACAAGCCGGGCGAGGCCGCGACGATCTTCCGCGCGATCGCGGACGCCGACATCAACATCGACATGGTCGTGCAGAACGTCTCCGCCGCGACGACGGGTCTGACGGACATCTCCTTCACCCTCCCGAAGACCGAGGGCCGCAAGGCCATCGAGGCGCTGGAGAAGACCAAGCCCGGCATCGGCTTCGACTCGCTGCGCTACGACGACCAGATCGCGAAGATCTCGCTGGTCGGCGCGGGCATGAAGACGAACCCGGGTGTCACGGCGACGTTCTTCGAGGCCCTGTCCAACGCCGGGGTGAACATCGAGCTGATCTCGACGTCGGAGATCCGCATCTCGGTCGTCACGCGCGCCGACGACGTGCAGGACGCCGTGCGCGCCGTGCACACGGCGTTCGGCCTGGACAGCGAGAGCGACGAGGCCGTCGTCTACGGAGGCACTGGCCGATGACGGCCGCCGCCGTTCCCGGTGCCGCCGCGCGCGGCGCCGGGTCCGGCCGGGCCGGTCGGCCCACGCTCGCCGTCGTCGGTGCCACGGGCGCCGTCGGCGGTGTGATGCTGGAGATCCTTTCGCGGCACGCGGACATATGGGGCGAGATCCGGCTGATCGCGTCCCCGCGCTCGGCCAGCCGGAAGCTGACCGTCCGTGGCGAGGAGACCGAGGTCGTCGCGCTGAGCGAGGAGGCGTTCGAGGGCGTCGCCGTCGCGATGTTCGACGTTCCGGACGAGATCTCGGCGCGCTGGGCGCCGATCGCGGTGTCCAAGGGCGCCGTCGTCGTGGACAACTCCGCCGCTTTCCGGATGGACCCGGACGTACCCCTGGTCGTACCCGAGATCAACGCGCACGCCGCCCGGATGCGGCCGCGCGGGATCATCGCCAACCCCGGCTGCGCCACCCTGGCGATGATCGTCGCGGTGGGCGCGCTGCACTCCGCGTTCGGGCTGGACGAGCTGATCGTCTCCACGTACGAGGCGGCCTCCGGCGCCGGCCGGGCCGGGGCGGACGCGCTCCGGGCGCAGCTCGCGGCCGTGGCCGGTACGGAGCTGGGGACGCACCCCGGCGACCTGCGCCGCGCGGTGGGGGAGGGTACGGGCCCGTTCCCGGCGCCGGTGGCGCTGAACGTGGTGCCGTGGGCGGGGACGCACTCCGGCGGCGCCTCGGCCGAAGACCGGGCCGGCTGGTCCTCCGCCGAGCTGGCGATACGCGACCAGAGCCGCAAGATCCTGGGACTGCCGGGGCTGCGGGTGAGCGCGACCTGCGTCCGCGTCCCCGTGATCACGACCCACTCGCTGAGCGTCCACGCGCGCTTCGAGAACGAGGTGACCGTGGAGCGGGCGCACGAGGTGCTGGCCAACGCTCCGGGCGTGGTGCTGTGCGACAGCCCCGCCGAAGGGGAGTACCCCACTCCGGCGGACGCCGTCGGCACCGATCCGGCGTGGGTCGGGAGGGTACGACGGTCACTGGACGACCCGAGAGCGCTCGAGTTCTTCGTCTGCGCGGACAATCTGCGCAAGGGGGCCGCCCTGAACACGGCGCAGATCGCGGAATGCGTGGCGGCCGAGCTTACTGCTCCGTAATACTTGGTGGACGGCTGGGGAATGTGTGAAGGTCCTGTGATCAACTCGTTGGTCCAGACCTCTTGAACTGGGTAGATGCAGTGTTCGAGGATTTCGCTCCCCGCCCGCCGCAACCGCGCCCTGGGCGGGGGTCGTCTTTGTCGCCGTCCTTAGCGACGGTGCCGGGGCACGGGGTATGAACCGGGGCATTGAGGAAGAGCTGGTACGCATGAGGGCACATGGCGCTTCGTCATGCGGCGCGTCGTCCGACGCGTCCCATGGCGCTTCGTCGATCGCCATGCCTGGCGCGTACAACCCTGACGGGGGGAAGCGTGTCCAACAGGCGTGGCAGAGGTCATCAGCATCGCAACGGTACCGAGGCGCGGCAGCGCAGCGGTGCGTCCGCGTTCCGGAGCACCGGGCGGTATGCCGGTGATCGCTCCCTGGTCGGCCGCCCGCCCCGGGCAGCTTCCGCCGCAGGTGCCCGCACAGTCCTCCGCGACGTCCGCGCAGCCCGCCCCCGGCCCCGCCTCGGTCGCGCAGCTCGCACCCATCACGCCGATCTCCTCGGCGCTCTCCCCGCAGGCGTCACCGCAGCCGTCCACACGGCCGACGCCGCGCCCGGGGGACGCTGACGAGGCGATGGCTGAGGGCACCACAGTCGACCATCTCACCGAGACCTACCGGGCCCACTACCGGTCGCTGCTCGGCCTCGCCGCCCTGCTCCTCGACGACACCGCCTCCTGTGAGGACGTGGTGCAGGAAGCGTTCATCCGGGTCCACTCGGCGCGCAACCGCGTCCGCGACCCGGAGAAGACCCTCGCCTACCTGCGGCAGACTGTCGTCAATCTCTCCCGCTCCGCGCTCCGGCGCCGCATCCTCGGGCTGAAGCTGCTGTCCAAGCCGATGCCCGACATGGCGAGCGCGGAGGAAGGCGCGTACGAACAACTGGAGCGGGATCAATTGATCAAAGCGATGCGAGGACTGCAGCGCCGCCAGCGCGAGGTCCTCGTCCTGCGCTATTTCGCCGACATGACCGAGGCCCAGGTCGCCGAGACCCTCGGCCTCTCCCTGGGCTCGGTCAAGGCGTACGGCTCGCGGGGCATCGCGGCACTCCGGATCGCCATGGAGGCACCGGTATGAGCCACCAGCACTTCCCGCACTCCCCGGAAGGGCGTGATAAGCCGGAATCCTCCGGCCCCCGCGCGCACGACATGACACACGACACGAACCACTCCGGCGACCGGCCCCAGGGGAGCGACTCTCTCGGCTCCCTCGGCTCTCTCGACGAGCAGGCGCTGCGCCGACTGCTGCACGGCGCAGTCGACGACCTCGAGCCCTCGCCCGACGCGCTGGAGCACCTCCACCGTGCCGTACCCGCCCGGCGCACCCGGCGCCGGCAGGCCGTCGTCGGCGCCGCCGCCGCGGTGATCCTGGGCGCGACGGCCCTGCCCGCCCTCATCCACGTCGCCACCACCGCGGGCACCGCGGACGACCACGCCGCCAACGCCGCCAGCAGCCGCCAGCGCACCCACGAACTCACGGGCGGACAGCGCGGCGCCGACGGCGACGAGGTGGAGCCGGAGCACAGCCACGGCTCCACCCAGCCGGACGAGCGGAAGAAGGACGAGGAGAAGAAACGGGAGGACGAGCGGAAGAAGGACGGCGGCAGCGCCACCGGCCCGACCGGCTCCATCGCCGGCACCGCCCCCGCCCCCGGACCCACCCTCATCGCCGCCTCGCCCACCTGCGACCGCGACCAGCTCGGCAAGGGCACCAGCACCGTCGGCGCCGCCGACAAGAACGGCAAGATCTACGGCACGTTCCGCGTCGTCAACGTCTCCGGCACCGTCTGCTCCGTCGCCGGCTCCGGCGTCGTCGCCGCGCGCGCCCAGGGCAGCGCGGACAGCACCCGGGTCACCGTCGTCGACCACACGTCGGGCGACGCCGCGCCCGCGCTGCCCGACCCCTCGGTCCAGCCCAGCCAGGTCATCCTCCAGCCGGGACAGGCCTACGAGATCAAGTTCGCGTGGGTCCCGGCGGCCGACGGCGGCCCCAACGGCTGCGCCCGGCCGACGGCCCCCACGGCCACCCCGCAGACCACCGCCGCCACCGCGGCGCCCAGCGCGACGAAGGCGGAGGAGAAGGTCCAGCCCCAGGACCCGGACCAGCCCAAGCCCCCCGCCACGGTCGTCCTCAGCCACACCCCGGACGTAGGCGAACCCAAGGCCGCCGACGCCACCCTCCCCGACGCCTGCGCGGGAACGATCTACCGCACGGGACCGCTGGCGGCACCGACTTCGCCGGCGGCTTAACCCCGGCCGATAGGTGCCGGGGCGGTGCCCGTACCGTGGTGGTGTGTATCGGTTCCTGCTGACTCCCCGCTGGTGGGGGATCAACGTCTTCGCCGTGCTGGCCATCCCCTTCTGTCTCTTCATGGGGAGCTGGCAGCTCAGCCGATTCGAGACGCGTGTCGACTCGCACCACGAGCAGCAGACCCAGGCCGACGACGCCCGGGCGGCCGCCTCCGCACCCCTGCGCGAACTGCTGCCTGTGAGCACCGAGACCTCCGGACGGCAGGCCACCGCCACCGGCCGCTACGACACCGGGCACCAGCTGCTCGTACCCGACCGGGACCTCGACGAGCGCAAGGGCTTCTACGTCCTGACCCTGCTGCGCACCGACGGAGGGAAGGCCCTGCCGGTCGTCCGGGGCTGGCTCCCCGGCGCCGCCGACGCGTCCGCCGATGCCGCCAAGGTGCCCGCCCCGCCGTCCGGCGAGGTCACCGTGACCGGTGCGCTCCAGTCCTCGGAGAGCTCGACGTCCAAGGGCGTCCACTCCTCCGGAGGGCTGCCCCAGGGCCAGGTCGGCGTGATCAGCGCCGCCTCGCTGGTGAACCTGGTGCCGTACGGGGTGTACGACGCGTGGATCACCCTGCGCGAGGCGCCCGCCCCGCTGACCGCCGTGCCCCCGGCCGCCCCCCCGAACAGTGGTCTGGACCTCAAGGCCTTCCAGAACCTCGGCTACACCGGTGAGTGGTTCGTCTTCGCCGGCTTCGTCGCCTTCATGTGGTTCCGGCTCCTCCGCCGCGAGGCCGAGGCCGCCCGGGACCTGGCGCTGGGCATCACCCCCGAGGACCCGGACGCTCCGAAGCCGGACGCTCCGAAGCCGGACGCTCCGAAGCCGGACGGTCCGAAGCCGGACGGCCCAGATGACGCTCCGCAAAAGCGATCTCCAGCCGAAGCTGCTTGATCCGCTCCTCCGTCACCAGCGAGCCGTGCCCCGCGTCGTAGCGGTAGACCTCGTGCGGGTGGCCGCGCAGCTTCAGCCGCTCGACGTAGTTCTCCACCTGACGTATCGGGCAGCGGGGATCGTTCACCCCGGCCGAGATGTAGACGGGCGCGCGCACCTCGTCGACGTACGTCAGCGGTGACGACGCGGCGTAGCGCTCCGGCACCTCCTCGGGCGTGCCGCCCAGCAGGGTCCGGTCCAGAGCCTTCAATGCCTCCATCTCGTCGTGGTAGGCCGTCACATAGTCCGCGACCGGCACGGCGGCCAGGCCCAGCGCCCAGGACCCGGGCTGGGTGCCCAGGCCCAGCAGCGTCAGATAACCGCCCCAGGACCCACCGGCCAGCACCAGCCGCTCGGGGTCGGCGAGCCCCGAGGCCACGGCCCACTCCCGGACGGCGGCGATGTCCTCCAGCTCGATCAGCCCGACGCGGTGCTTGAGGGCGTCCGTCCAGGCCCGCCCGTAACCCGTGGAGCCCCGGTAGTTGACGCGGACGACCGCGAACCCGTGATCCACCCAGGCGGCGGTCGCGGCCGCGAAGGCGTCGCTGTCGTGCCAGGTGGGGCCGCCGTGGATGTCGAAGACCGTCGGGAACGGACCCTCGCCCGCAGGCTGCTGCACCAGCGCGTGGACCGTGCCGCCCGGCCCCTCGACCCAGGCGTCGGTGACCGGCACCGAGTCCGGGGCGTGGGTGACTCCGTGCGTCGCCGCCGGCGGCTCCAGCACCACGTGACCGGCCGTGGACCGCACGACCGGCGGCTTGGCGGCCGAGGACCACAGGAACTCCACCGTCCCGTCCGGCCGCGGCAGCGCCCCGGACACCGTGCCCGGCGGGGTGTCGAGCCGGGTCAGCTCACCGCTGCCCAGCTCGTACCGCCAGAGCTCGCTGCGTGCCTGGTAGCCGTGGACGATGAGCAGCGCGGAGCCGTCGGGGTACCAGTCGGCGTCGAGGTCGCCGGGCAGGTCGATGTCGAGCGGCGTCTCCTCACCCGTGACCGCGTCCCACAGCATGGGCTCCCAGCGGCCGCGCCGCTGGTGGCCGACGAGCAGCCGCGAATCCCCGTCGACGGGCGCGAAGCCCATCACGGACAGGCCCAGTTCCTCGGTGCCGCCGCAGGTGTCGTCGAGCTCGCCGACGGCCGTGCCGTCCACGCGCACGACGCGGACGGCGGAGTGCATGGCGTCACCGTGCTCGGTGTGTTCTATGGCGATGAGCGTGCCGTCGTGGGACAGATCGCCGACGCCCGCGGACTGCTGGTGCCGGTAGATCTCCACGGCGTCGTGGCCGGGCCTTATGACGTGGACGGACGAGCCCGTCTTGTCCGTGGAACGGCCGATGACGGCCGTCCCGTCCCGGCCGAGCGCCAGCCCGTCCGGGTACGACGGCTCCAGGCCCGGCGCGGCGGGCTCGTCGGGCCCGCCGTGGAAGGGCTGGCGGACCCAGACGCCGAACTCGTCCCCGTCGGTGTCGGAGAACCACCAGATCCACTCCCCGTCCGGGGACAGCACTCCGCCCGTCGTCCCGTTGGGCCGGTCCGTGACCTGGCGCTGCGTGCCCGTGGCCCGGTCCCAGGCGTACAGCTCGAAGGTCCCCGTGGCGCTGGAGGTGAACAGCGACCGGTCCGGGGCGTCCTCCGCCCACCTCGGCAGTCCTGTACGCGGCGCCCGGAAGCGCTTCTCCCAGTCCGGCATGGTGGCGATGGAGGCGATGGGCGTCTCGGCCGCGCCGCCTCGCAGGGACCCGTTGCTCTCAGTCATGCCCCCCATTCTGCGCTGCCGGCCCGACAACGCGTCGGGGAGCGGCCGAGCCTGTGGATAACTTGGCCGGCGCCCTGCTGACGGCCGCTCTGCGACCCCTGGACGCAGCGCTGTTGGGCACGTCACGACCACATTCGTCGCGAGCGCCGCTGTCACGACCGACATAGCAGTCGAGCCCGCTGACGCGAGCGTGACGGAGGCCGTTCACCTGCGTGGCCCGCGTGGCCCGCGTGGGTCGCCAGTGAGGGAAGGAGCGTCTGGGGAGCGGCGCCGGAGATGCGGCGGGCGATGTGTCCTACATCACCTGTCCGGGCCCTCGATGTGCTGCTGCGGGGCCGCCGGTAGCGGGAGCTCCGAGATTCCGCTTTTCTAGATCCACTCCAACCTCACTCCAATCGGAGCGCTCGGGCGATCCGGAAACGACTCAGGCCCGGTCTTCTCTGCGAGAAGACCGGGCCTGAGCTGGTTATTCAGCTGTCGGGGTGGCGGGATTTGAACCCACGACCTCTTCGTCCCGAAGCAACTTGGGTTCGCGGTCGCCCTGGGGCGGGGGTGTCTCTGACCTGCTGCGACTATCCGTAGGCGTGCGCGCTTGTCCGCTGCTGTGCGTGGGCGTTGTCACGCAGTTAGACACTCACTCCTCTCGGGAGCGCACAACCGTTAGACGTGTCGCCACTCTGCAGGAGAGTGTCACTGGCGCAGGAGTCGCACCTTCTGCTGCTCGAACTCGATGGGGCTCAAGATGCCCTGATCTCGCAGTGCGGCCAGCTTGATCAATTCGTCTGCCACTGAGGCAGGCGGCATGGTTGCAGGCGGTGCCTGCGGTACGTGCTGCGCGGCAATCGCCTGATCGAGGGCTGCCCGAAGCTTCTCGAACGCCGGCTGTTGCTTCTGCATGAAGACAACCGAGTTCTCATCCTTCGCGGCGCTCGCAGTTTGTCCGCCAAAGGCTGACCTGCGCTCGTTGCCCCCCGGTAGCGTGAACTGGATGAAGCCGTTCACGAATGGGCCAGCGGGCTTCCACTGGATGGCAGAGATCTGTGAGATGTGTAGGCGCTTCTCGCCCTTGCCGACAGTCGCACGTGCGAGGAACCCCTTGCGAGTGATCGTGACGTACTGGCCGTCGAACTGGATCTGGCCGCCCTGGCCGCTGGCTTCGATCACGGCGTTGCCCCCCTTTGTATCGATGGGCATCGTGGTACGAGGTTCGTCTGTTGCCACCGTTCCCTGCAGGTAGCTGCCTTCGTTCCCAGATGCAGGCGACCTCTTGGGCCCGTTGCTGAGGTCTTTCTCCTGCCGAATAAAACGATGATGATGTCTCCCGGACACGTGTCGTTGCTGTAGCGACTACGGGATAGCCGGATGGTCGGCGACCGCGATACGCGACACGAGCGGAGCGTCTCCACCGGGCTCAACCGCAGCGCGGCAGCAGCCCGCTTCCCCTCAGCCTCGGCCGACGGAGGGTCTCCTCGCGCGCGTGGGCGCATGACGGCGGGAGAACGGCGACCAGCTCGACTCAACCGCACGTGCTGACCGCCGGGCCCGGCGTGCCCCCACCCTCCCCTCGTAGCCAGCCTCCTTCCCTTGTCCCGGCTGCGGGCGGTCGGGGGAAGTCCTACATGCTCCCTCGCGGGTGCCGTGGCAACGACGACGGCTGCGACGGACGGCGGCGGGAGGGCGGCTCCGGGGCTTTGGTCGGTGTCCTGACCGGGTTGGGGTCGGGCATGGTCAGGGGGCCGTACGCTGGTTGGCAACTCGGGCAGGCTTCACCCCTGCCCGCAATGTGCACGAGTGGCCCCCTGGCCTTGCTCGACGCGGGACCCGAGCCGGGGAGGTGGGTAAAGCCCCGGAGCCGCCCGGACCCCCCCACCGGCCGGCGCTCCTCTCTCCTGGCCCCGGCCTTGTCGTCCGAGGGCGCGCGGCGGTGCAGGCGCGCGGAGCGGGCCGGAGGCAGGAGCGGCAGCGCGACCGGAGCCGCAGCGCGCCCGGCGGAGCGGCAGCGGAGCCGGGAGCCTTGATGGAGTAGAGAAACTTTGACCGGGCAGGCCGTCTTGTGGTCATGGGTCCTGGCTGCTGCCATATGGGCGGGGATGACACGAAGCTGGGGGGCTCGTGTGGATGAGCTAAGGATCGTGGAGGGGAACCAGCCCGGGCGAGATCGCGTTTTTGCGGTGCTGCCAGATGGCGTGGCCGTGGCGTGGCTCGATCGCACGACAGATGAGGTCAAGATCCTTCGAGAGGAGTACGGGCCTGCGGCGCTTGAGGCTCTGGCTCCATACAGGACGCACCCGAGCGATGACCTGCCGAAGGTGCAGCGGGCTCAGCGACCTTTGTTGCCGCCCCTCACGCCGGACCTTGATCTAGCTCGCAACCGCGCGGGGGAGCTACTGAGGGAGAAGCTCGCGTCCGAGGGGCCGAACCCCTTCGAACGCTTCCTCTCCTGGGTCCTACGTCGCGACTCCGAGTGGGACTCATGGCGCGTGGGGCTGACGGGCGAGCGACGGGTCGGACGTGAGCTTGAGCGTTTATCCGGCCAGGGCTGGCGAGCCTTGCACTCGATCCCCTTGCCGAACTCGGTGGATATAGATCACCTGCTGATAGGCCCGGGCGGGGTCTTCAACATCAATACCAAGAACCACCCAGGGAAGAGCGTTTGGGTCGGCAATGACTCTGCCAGGGTCAACCACGGCCCATGGCAGCCGTACACACGCAAGGTCCGAGCCGAGGCGCGACGAGTGCAGCGCGTGCTGGAGTCCTACACCGGAACGGCGGTTCAGGTTCAGCCCGTCTTGGTCTTCGTCGGCGTCTCGGATTTGGAGTCGGCTTCCGCCCTCACCGACGTGCGGGTATGGGAACCACGGAAGATCGCTACTCTCGGCCCGATGTCGGGGCGGCTTTCTCCAGAGGAGATCGAGACCCTTTATGCGATCGCCCGCCACCGAAGCGCCTGGCTGGAAGCCTGATGGCAGCGAAACCAGCGTCCTCAGGTGAGCTGACGTCCATCATGACAGGCCAGCGCACAACCAGGGTGAGCCAGCCACCCGAGGCTATGGCAGGGTCGCTGGCCTGCCCTGCGGATCGGGTGACGCTGTCCGAGCCCTACGGTCCTGGGCTACGGTGCGATGCATGCCGCTCGCACTTGACACACCTCTCGGAGCCGAAGAACTGGCCGGATCGATGTTGCCTCCGCTCGGGAACAGGTGGCTTCATACCCAGGCAGTGGCGGAGCGCGCTAGCGAGGCAAGTCCGGCCGTGCCCGCAGACGAACGTGGACTGCTCGTGGCCGCTGCTTGGCTGCATGACATCGGGTACGCGCCAGAGCTGCGTGAAACCGGGTTTCATCCACTCGATGGCGCCCGACATCTGGAGGCACTGGGAGCACCCCTCCGGTTGGTGCGACTCGTTGCCCATCACTCCGGGGCGGTCTACGAAGCCGAACAACGTGGCCTGACCACAGAACTGGCGCAGTACGAACGTGAGGACAGTCCGCTTCTGGATGCACTGATCTTCGCGGACATGACGACGGGCCCCTCGGGGCAGCGCTTCTCCTTTGAACAGCGCATGCGCGAGATCTTGATTCGCTACGAGTCTGGAAGCGCGGTCCACACCGCGATCAGTAACGCACACCCCTATCTCGCCGCTGCTGTTGAGAGGACCCGCCAGCGCCTCTCGGATCAGCCCAAGTAAGGGGTGGAACGGTCCGACAGGCCGTGATCGATCCTCATGCGCATCGAAGGATGAATGTTCAACTCGTTCAGCTTGCGAGGGTGAACGAAGGCAACTTCCTTGCTCTCGCTGCTCGTCCTCAGTGCTCCGCCGGTGATCCGTGCGGTGAAGCAGATGGAGAACTGCTGGCGCACTTCCCCGTCGTCGTAGGCCATGACATGGGCTGGGTTGGTATACAACCCGACGAGGCCGGTCACTTTGATGTTGAACCCGGTTTCTTCCCAGGTCTCTCGAACAGCGGCGTCCACAGCGGATTCCCCTACGTCCACCCCACCGCCTGGCAGCGCCCATAGGCCATTGTCTGTTTTGTGGATCAACAGGACTTCCCCAGCGTCGTTCCGTGCGACAACGGTCACTGAAGGAACGATGCTGTTCGCTTCCGGAGCGTTCGGATCATTGAAGTAATCGACGCGAGCCATGTGCCTAGCGTCCCACGGACCATGGCGCGGTAACCCTAGGCCCGGGTGGCCCGCTCCCACGCGTAGTCGAAGCTCTTCAAGTAGTGGCGGAACGTGCGGGCTCCGGGGATGTAGCGAAAGTGCAGCACTGGGTTCTGACCGGCCGGCGCCCCAAGGACATGCGGGTTCACCAGGACGTCGTCATCGAACCGGTAGATCGAGTTGTAGAGGATGGTGTCGTGTAGCCGCACCTCGATCCCGGGCGTCGTCATGGCCGGTTCGAGGTAGCGCCGCGTGATGCGTGCGCGGGCAGCGAGATCCCCTCCGATGCCTTCCTCCTCACCACGCTGCCGCACCATCTCGGAGTCGGGGTCACCGAGGAGGATGCGGATTGCGGCCCCTGCCTTGGCTTTCTCCGCGAGTTGATCAGGCAGGTCTGGGTGGCTGTCGAAGAGGAAGAGACCGGCGTACACGAGGATTTCCAGTTGACTCTTGGTCTTATCGATCAGGGAAGACCACAGCGAGGCAGGCACCGCCCCTCGGTGAGGGTAGTAGGTGACGAGCTCTGATGAGCTGGCCGTTTCCACCTGCTTCTCAACGCTCGGCCACAGGTAGAGCTCATCAACACCGAGGAAACTGGCGGCTTTCCACCTGTGGCCCCGGTGCGGTGTGCGACCTGTCGTGATCCAGCGTTCGACGCTCTTTGGATCAACTCCGACGTGATCGGCCAACGACTGAATGGTCTCGTTCTTTACTGAGATCGCCGCGCGTAAGCGCTCGTTCGCCATGGTGCCGTGCCCTTCCGAGGGACGCCGGGACGTTTTGACGGTAGCGGAGACGTCCCCAAACGTCCATACGGACCGTGATGTGTCCACTACCTCTGGCGGTTTCCTGATGGTGCCGACGAAAAGTCAGCACCCCCTCGAAAAGCAGGAGAAGTCAGATGCGCCAAATCCCCGTGGACACCTCGCAGATGACGGTGATGTTGATCCAGCAGCCGGAGAAGAAGGTCAAGAACAGGGAGACCGGGGAGATCGCCCGGGATCGCGCCACTGATCAGGTGCTGTTCAACGTGAATGTGGCCGTCATCGTGGATGGTAAGCCGGACGCGGTCACGATCGTGGTTCCGGAGGACGGGATCGCCGAGGCCCTGGTGCCGGGTATGCCGGTGGCTCTGCCGGGTCTGGTGGCGCGTCCGTGGGAGAACAACAACGGTCACGGCATCAGCTACCGGGCGGCCGCTGTGATGGCGAACGTGCCGGTCGCCGCGTCCAACGGCAAGGGCTGAGCGCCGTGAGCGCCGGGGACGTCCTCTTACTCGTGGCTCTCGGGCTGGCGGGTGCGGGGCTGCTGGTTCTGCGGCGGCTGCGGCCGGTCTGGTACTGGCTGAGCGTCGGTGCGCTGATCACGCTGGTACGGGTGCTGGTCACCTACCGGTCCGTGATGGAGGCGTGCGGGCTGACCGAGCGGCCGACACGGCTTCGGCTGTGGCTGGCCAGGGTGGCCGATCGCGAGCCGACGCGGCTGATCCCGAAGCTGCGCCGGGTGCGGGTCACCCGGACCGGGATGATCCTGCGGATCCGGTTGCAGCCCGGGCAAGAGCTTCACGACTTCGTGGTCGCCTCGGAGCGGCTGCGGCACTCCTGGCGGGCGCACGGCGCCTATGTCCGGTCGGTCAAGCCAGGGTGGGTGGAGATCCGGCTGATCGCCTATGACGTACTGCGGTCGGTGGTGATGCCCAAGGGACTCCCCGAAGGACTGCTGCGGGTGCCGGTCTCGTTGCGCTCCGATGGCCTGCCGCACTGGAGGGACTACCGGACCACCCCGCATGAGCTGACGATCGGCGCGACCGACTCGGGCAAGTCCGTCTACCTCCGAGGTTTGATCAAACGGCTGGCGTCCAAGCCGGTGGCCCTGGTCGGCATCGACTGCAAGTGGGGGGTGGAGTTCTCGCCCTTCGCCCCGCGCCTGTCGGCCCTGGCCTGCACTCCCGAGGAGGCTGGCGTCCTGCTGGACGTCCTCGTGACCGAGATGACCGAGCGCTACGACCTGATCCGCGCCGCCCAGCACCTTGCATCAGGTACACCTCCGGAAGAGATCGCCTCCGATGTCTGGGGCCTTCCCGAGGACATCCGCCCCGTCCCGGTCGTCGTGATCATTGATGAAGTCGCGGAACTCTTCCTCGTGGCCACGGCCGCAGAGGAGAAGCGGCGGGACCACATGATCACGCAGTTGATCCGTCTCGGTCAGCTCGGCCGCGCCGCCGCGATCTACCTCGAAGTGTGCGGACAGCGCTTCGGCTCCGAACTCGGCAAGGGCGCCACCGCTCTACGGGCGCAGCTCTCCGGTCGTACGGTCCACCGCGTCAACGATGAGGGCACCGCCAAGATGGCCCTGGCCGACATCAGTGCCGCTGCCGTGGTGGCGGCGACGAGGATCGCGGAAGACCGCCCCGGTGAAGCCGTGGCCGGCGACTCCTCCGGCGGCTGGACGGTCATCCGCAGTCCCTTCACCTCGCTCCACGACGCCACCGCTGCCTGCGTCCGGTACGCGCACCTGACACCGGACCTTCCGGCCCTGGCCTCCTTCCGCCCGGTCACTGATCCCACTGCGGGCGAAGAAGCGGTCCCGGTGTTCGAGACCGCCTGACCCACCCCCGCTCCACCGGTCGGCGCGACCGCATCGCGCCAGGTCCCTACCCCGCCTATGCCCGAAACCGGGCGTGACAACAAGAGGAGAAGCTCATGGCTCGTCGGTTCAAGAACTCGGATGAGGCTCTGACCGTGCAGGAGAACGACCTCAAGTGCCGGGACCGTGCCCGTAAGTGGGGCATGGAGGAGAGCGCCAAGAAGTGGCAGGCCAGCGCCGACCACGCCCAGGAGGAGTGGATCCGGCTTACCGAGGAGGAATTCAACGCCTCCCGCCGCAACCACTAGATCTGACGGATGCCTGATCCGCTCGGCACTTGTCGGGCGGTGACGGGGAGCACTTCAGCTCTGACCATCCCAGGACCACCGGTCGGCGCGACCGCATCGCGCCAGGTCCCAACCCCAGCCATGCCCAAACCAGGAAGGAGACCGCCGTGTCTCGACGGACCGACGACTACGACCGCAGCGCCCGCATTACCCGGGACGCCTGCAAATACGCCCAGCGAGAGGACTCCGACCCCGAGTTCGCCAGCCTGATCCTCGGCTCCATGGTCGAGCAGGGACACCGTGAGGACTACGGCACTTACCCGCCCGACGGCCACGACTTCCCCGCGGGTCGGTGATCGGGAATGTCCTCTGATTCCTTCGACCGACGGTTGGCGGATGACGACCTCTACCGCCAGCTCAACAACGACATAGAGAAGTACGTCAGCGACCCGGGGCACGACTCGGAGTTCGGCACGGTCGTCCTGTGCTCCTTGGCCGTGGAGAGCGAAGACAGGGCTTGGGGCGAGTACCCGCCCGAGGGCCACGACTACCCCGGAAAGGACCGGTGACCACTATGGGCTCGGAGTACGCAGCGAGGGTCGCGGACGACATCCTTCACGCCGATCTGGCACATGACATCGGCGACTACCTCAGCGACCCTCATCACGACGCGGAGTTCGGCGCGGTCATGTACTCCTCCAGCGTCGCGGAGTTCGTGGCCAAGGAATGTGGCGACTATCCGCCCGAGGGTCACAGCTACCCCTCCGGCCGGTGATCGACGTGGCCACCCGCAAGAGCTCTCGAGGCAAGACGACCAAGAAGCCCTGCCCTGTCTGCAGTGAGGGGCGGGTCTCGGAAACGTTCAAGGTCGGGGGCCGTAAAAAGCTCGACAGCCCTGATCGACAAGAAGCCCTGTGCCTGACCTGCATGGGATCCGGCGAAGCCACTGACTGACCCGCCCGGGGCCGGGTGGCAGATCACTCCGCCGCCCGGCCCCGGGTCCGCCCCGCTCCTTTGGAAGGAGGACCGTGCGATGACCCGACCGCCCCGCCTCGACCTGGTGCTCGTTCAAGCGGTGATCGCCGGGGCTCTGTCCTTCGCCCACCTGCACGACATCGCCCAAGCCGCCGGACAGGACGGCTGGAAGGGCTGGGCCTATCCGGTCTCCGTCGACCTGCTCCTGGTCGCCGCCTGGCGCCGCCTCCGCTCCGGCTCCGGCACCCAGCTCGGGTGGTCATGGTTCCTCATCGCCCTGGTGGCCTCGCTCGGCGCCAACGTGGCGACCGCCGGATTCCTCGACCTCGCACACCCGCCCGCCTGGCTGCGCATGCTCGTCGCCGGCTGGCCCGCCGCCGCCTTCCTCGGCGGCACCCTCCTCGCTCATGCTCCCCGCCCCGCCGACGATCCGTTGCCCGAGTCGTCCACCACCCCGGCACCAGAGGAGCCGTCCGAGGCGTTCGAACCGGAAGGACTCCCGGCCGACGAGCCCCTGCCGGAAGCCACCCGCCCCGAAGAGACAGTGCTCGAACCGGCGGTCCCCGCCCCGGCGCCTCCCGCGCCTGTCCAGGCGGCCCCGGCCGCGCTCGTGGCTCACGCCCGGAAAATCGCCGACGCCTACGCCGCCTCAACCGGCCAACCGATCGACGCCGAAACCCTACGTGCCCGCCTCGGTGTCCCGGCACCCATGGCCGAAGCCATCACCAGTCAACTCGCCTGAAAGGAAAGTCGTAATCATGACCTCCATCGAGCCACAGCCCACGATCGCTGAGTACCTCGACACAGCGCGCGAGTGCCAGGAAGCCGGTTACCCGGTTTCTGCCTGGCTGTTCGCCGAGGAAGCGGTCGAGCTCACCGACGACCCGTCCGAAGTTACCCGCATTCGTGCCGAGTTCCCCCGCCCCAACACCTCCGTGGAGGACTGAACCATGCGCCGCAAACGCTTTTGGAACCACGACCAGGTCGGACAGGTCCAGATCGCCACCCACGTCGACCGCCACGGCCGGACCGCCCACACGGCCACCTGCACGGCCCCGGGCTGCAACTGGTCGGGCGAGTACCTCAACCGCTCCGCCGCCGAACTCGCAGCCCAGAACCACCGCTGCTCGCCCCGCTGACCGGCTCAACCAGAAGGAGCCCCGTCATGAACGTCCCGCTCTGGTTCGCCATCGCCATCGCCGCCTACCTCGGCGTCAAGCTCACCCGCGTCCCGGCCTGGATGGTCGCCGTACTGCTGATCGCCGGGTTCCTCCTGGCCCACAGCTTCTTCGGCAGCCTGATCGGCTCCGGCCTCAACGGTGGCGCCTCCGTCCTCAGCGGCTCCAAGTAACCGCAGTTCGCAGAAGGGAGGCATCTGATGTTGCACCCGAAAGTCCCGATCAACCCCACGCCCACCCGCACCCTCGTCCCGCTGGACGACTCCTCGGTCGAGCTCGACGTACGACCGACCGCCCCGGTCGTCTGCCAGCATCACGCCCCCGCCCCGCCTCCGATGGTTCGTGGGGGAGTGCACCTGACGGCTGGTGCCACGGTCGCCGCCATCGGTGCGGGCACCGCTGCCGTGCTCGTCATCGGCGCGGTCCTGGTCGGGATGTTCCTGGCCATCTCCATCACGGCCGGCTCGCTCGCCATCGTCGCCCTCGTGGCGCGCTCGCTCCTGAACACTCCCCGCGACCGCGACTGAAAGGGGTCCCGCAATGGGTCTGTTCAACCGGAAGAAGGAAGAAGAGCCGCAGGTAGATCCGCAACTATCCGAACTGGGCCGGAACTACGCCATCGCCAAACGCCACGGCGACCGCCGGGCTATGAGCCGGATCGTCCGCACCGTGGAACGCGAATACGGCCTCGCGGATGCCGACTGGGCCTCCTTCAAGGATGGCCAGGACATCTACGACGCCATTCCGCCCGGCTACGCCAAACCTCGTCGCGGCCACCGCCGCTGAAAGGCCCCGGGGCGGCCTCTGTCGCCAAACATTCCGCCGCCCCGGCGCCCCTGATCCCTCCAGACCAACGTCCGAAAGGGAACTCTCATCATGCCTGAGAACAGCCCTGCACGCCCGCGCCAGTGCTCTCACTGCGGCGGCTTCCCCGCCGTCGCCGTCACCACCGGAAGCCGCACCCCGGCCGGTCACCGCGAGACGGTCACCGCCGTCTGCCCGTCCTGCCGGGGCACGGGCACCACGCGCCGTTCGGTCCGGACCGAGGCGGGTGCGACGTGCTGACCTACATCGACTTCTTCTGCGGTGCGGGCGGCTCCTCCTCCGGAGCTGCTGCCGTTCCCGGAGTCCGGGCCGTGCTCGCCGCGAACCACTGGGACCGCGCGATCACCTCGCACGCCGCGAACTTCCCCGACGCCGATCACTTCACCGGCGACCTGCACGACGCCGACGTGGCCCGTTTCCCGGCCGCTGATCTGTTCTGGGCCTCGCCGGAGTGCCCCCAGTGGTCCAACGCCCGGGGCAAGCGGCGCGACTTCGATAAACAGCCCGACCTCTTCGGCGAGACCTTGCCCGACGCGGCCGCTGACCGCTCCCGCGCCCTGATGTGGGACGTCCCCCGCTACCTGGACAGCACCGGTCGGCGTGGTCGCCCGGTCCTGGCCGGGGTGGTCGAGAACGTCATCGACGTGCGGGCCTGGGACCTGTGGCAGACCTGGCGCGACGACATCCGCAATCTCGGCTACGACACGCGTCTGATCGCCCTGAACTCCATGCACGCCCGCCCGGTCACCACCGCCTGGGCGCCCCAGTCCCGCGACCGCCTCTACCTCGCCTACTGGCATCGCTCTCTGGGTCGGACCCCGGACTGGAACAAGTGGTTACGCCCCCGCGCCTGGTGCCCGGTCTGCCAGGAGACGGTCAACGCGGTGCAGGCGTTCAAGAACCCCCGCCGGGACATGGGCCGCTACCGCCAGCAGTACGTCTACCGCTGCCCCCACGTCGCCTGCCGCAACGCCATCGTGGAACCCGAAGCCCGACCGGCCGCGACCGCCATCGACTGGAGCCTGCCCGCAGAGCGCATCGGGGACCGCCTCAAGCCGCTCGCCGCCGCCACCCTCGACCGCATCCGCGCCGGGCTCGCGAAGTACGCGGCCCCGCTCCTCGCCCCTGCGGGCGGGACCTGGCGAACCGACCCCGCACCGGTCACCGACCCGATGCCCACCCGCACCACGCGGGAGAACGACGGCCTGGCCGTGCCCCCGCTCCTGGTCCCCGTCGAAGGACGCGACGGCAAATACGCAGCCCCCGCCACCGCCCCGCTGCGCACCCAGACGGCCCGCAACGAGACCGGCCTGGCCTGGCTGCCCTACCTCATCCCGCTCCGGGGCGGAGGCGACAAGGAACGCACCCGCCCGGTCACCGACGCCCTGACCACCGTCACAGCGTCCGGCAATCACCACGGGCTCGTGATCGGGTCCGGCTTCACGCCCCAGGACGCGGCCCTCCTCGTGCCCTACTACGGCAACGGCAGTGCCCGCCCGGCCGGCGCACCCATCGGTGCCCTCACCACCCGTGACCGCTACGGGCTCGCCACAAGCACGACGACCGCGGTGGACGACGTGCGGTTCCGGATGCTGGAGCCCGGCGAGATCGGCCGCGCCATGGCCTTCGCCGACACCTATCAGGTCCTTGGCAACAAGCGCGAAAAGGTCCGCCAGTATGGCAACGCCGTCACCCCGCCCGTCGCCGAGATCCTCATCTCCGCCCTTGTCGAAGCCATCACCGGGTCGTCCCTCGACCGCCGGGAGGTGGCCCGGTGACGCTCCTGGACTGGCGCGACCACAAGCACTTCGACCACAGCGGCGACAAGCCGTGCGTGTGCTGCGGCAAGCCGACTCCCCTGCGCTCCGATCGCGGAAAGCCCGTGCACAAGGTCTGCGCGGAGCGCTGGTACGACACCCACTCCCGCGAGAAGGGGGACAGCGAAGATGCGTAAGCCCACCCGCGACGACCCCGGCCTGTACGTCTACGCCCCCGCCGGTGACGAGCGTCGACCTGAATTTCCCCCCAGCCCGAGCGGCCTTGAGCTCACCAACTGTGTTCCCGAAGACCGTGGCGACACTCCCCGCGCCGCCTACGCCTGCCACTGCGGCAAGACCGCCGAAGCCACGGGAGTGAGCCAAGTCCAGGGGCTGGTCAAGAACTGGGACGACCACGGCAAGACCTGCCCGGACAAGACGGATCGTCCCTGGGAGCGTCGCGGCATGCCTCTGCGTCCCCGGAATGGCGGGCGGCCCTGATGAACCACATCGACGTCCGCGTACTGACCCTGCGACAGCCCTGGGCGAGCTGCATCGCCTACGGCACCAAGCGGATCGACAACCGGCCCCAGTCGACCGACTACCGGGGCATCGTCCTGGTCCACGCCGGACCGAACACCGACCACACCGCGTGGAACCTGCCCCTCACTCGCCCGTTCCTGCGCCGCCCTCTGCCCTCCACCGCGATCCTCGCCGTGGCCCTGCTGGAGGACTGCCACCCCGATGACGGCTACTGCACCCTGTGGTCCGCCCACGAGCGCTGGCACTGGCGCCTGACCCGCGTGGTCCCCCTGGTCCGGCCGGTGCCCTGCCCCGGCGCAACCAACCGTCTGTGGACCCCGCCGGCGCCCCTGCTGGCCCACCCCCGCATCTGCGAAGCGCTGGAGGCGGCCCGTGCCTGACCTGCTCGACCCGACCACCCTGGGCGACCTGCTCAGGGTGGCCTCGGCCCCCGACTTCGACCGCTGGAAAGAACAGATCCGCCGTACCGGAGGCTGCGCCGACCCCATCCACCTGCGCGGCTGGACCGCCACCCGGGACACGACCACCGGCGAGATCCTCCACCGCTACAGCACCGACACCGAGCCCGGCGGACGGCTGCGCATCGCCTGCGGCAACCGCCGGGCCTCCCGCTGCCCTTCCTGCGCCTGGCTCTACGCCGGGGACACCTACCACCTCATCCGCGCCGGACTCGTCGGCGACACCGCCAAGAACATCCCGGCCGCCGTCCGCGACCACCCCCGCGTCTTCGTCACTCTCACCGCCCCGTCCTTCGGCCCCGTCCACAACCAGCCCGCCACCGGCCGCTGCCGCTGCGGCACCCGCCACCGCGACGACGACCCCGCCCTCGGCACCCCGCTCGACCCGTACACCTACGACTACGGGGCCGCCGTGATGTTCAACAACCACGCCGGGGAACTATGGGCCCGCTTCACCCGCCGCCTCCGCCGCGAGATCGCCCTACGCGCCGGACTGACCCAACGCGAGTTCCGCTGGTTCCTGCGCGTCTCCTTCGGAAAGGTCGCTGAGTTCCAGAGGCGCGGCGCCGTCCACTTCCACGCCGTCATCCGTCTCGACGGCCCCGAGGGGCCCGACGGCGACCCGCCCCGCTGGGCCACCCTCGACCTGCTCACCGACGCGACCCGCGCCGCCGTCACCCACCCCTACACCACCGTCAAGGTCCCCCCGTCCGACGACGACTACGGCTACCTGGGCTGGACGCTGCGCTGGGGCACTCAGCTCGACATCCGGCCCATCCAAGCCTTCGGCACAGGCCACGAGATCACCGAACAGGCCGTCGCCTCCTACGTCGCCAAGTACGCGACCAAAGCCGCCGAGACCACCGGCATCCTTGACCGCCGCATCGGCGAACTCGCCGAACTCGACCGCCACCCCGCCCTGCCCGAGCACACCCGCCGCCTGATCCGAGCCTGCTGGGACCTCGACCAGGCATACCCCGACCGCCGGCTCTGGGCCTGGGCCCACATGCTCGGCTTCCGGGGCCACTTCTCCACCAAGTCCCGCCAGTACTCCACCACCCTCGGCGCGCTCCGCCGGATCCGCGCCGACTACCGCGCCGCCCAACAACGACACGCCCTCGGCCTGCCCGACGACGGCCCGGACACCACCCTCGTCCTCGCCGACTGGCAGTACGCCGGACACGGCCACACCCCCGGCGAATCCGCCCTCGCCGCCGGAATCGCCGACGCCATCCGCCTCAACCGCGAAACCGCCCGCGAAGCCTCGTACGACCCACGCCCGCCGGAAGGAGCCGCCCCATGACCACCACCCACCTCGAGCTGCTGACCGTGCCAGAGGCCATGGCACTGCTCCGGCTCGGACGCTCCAAGATCTACGACCTGATCCGAACCCGCCGCCTGCCCTCCATCAAGGTCGACGGCGCCCGCCGCATCCCCGCCGACGCGGTACGCACCTTCATCCTCGACCGACTCAAGGAGGCTGCCTGATGGCCAAGCGACGCAGCCGGGGTGATGGTGGGCTCCACTGGGACGACAAGCGTCAGCGCTGGATCGCCACCGCCAGCCTCGGATACGACCCGAGCGGCAAGCGCATCGTGAAGCGGGCCAGCGGCAGGACCAAGACGGCCGCCAAGACCAAGCTGAAGGAGGTACTGAGGGACTACGAGGACGGTCTCGCCATCGCGCCGACGGGCTACACGGTCAAGGACGCGGTGACGGACTGGCTCAAGTACGGGCTTGCCGGGCGTGACGAGACGACGGTCACCACCAACACGATCCTGTGCAACACGCACGTGATCCCTGCCCTGGGCGCGCGGAAGCTCCGGGACCTCAGTGCTGACGACGTGGACAAGTGGCTCGCGGACAAGTCGAAGGTGCTCAGCACTCGCTCGCTGGAAGCCATCCGCTCGTGCCTGAACCGTTCCGTCAGGAGAGCCATGGCCCGGGACAAGGTGAAACGCAACGTGGTCGAGCTGTGCGCGGTCCCCGCAGGACGCCCCGGCCGGCCGTCCAAGTCCCTGACACTGAAGCAGGCGGAGGCGGTACTCGTCGCGGCCGAGGACTCCCCGCTCTACGCATACATCGTGGTCTCGCTCCTCACAGGTGGCCGTACGGAGGAGATGAGGCCCCTGCGGTGGGATCACGTCGACCTTGAAGGGGACCCGAACGCGATTCCCGAGATCCCGCCGCACATCGCCGTCTGGCGCTCGGTCCGCAGCTCCGGAGACACGAAGACCAAGAAGTCCCGCCGCACGCTCGCGCTGCCTGGTCGGGCCATCGACGCACTGAAGATCCAGCGGGAGCGCCAGGGCTGGCAACGAGTCGCGGCCGGTGATCAGTGGCAGGAGAACGGGCTCGTCTTCACGTCATCTATGGGGACGGAGCTGGACGCGGCGAACGTACGGCGAGAGTTCCGCAAGATTCTCGCGCGGGTGCCCAAGCTGCTCGATCCTCAGCCTCACGAGTGGGAGCCAAACGACTGGACGACGAGAGAGACCCGGACGTCCTTCGTGTCGATCTTGTCGGACCGAGGGATTGCGATCGAAGAGATCTCCCGGCTGGTCGGTCACTCCAGTACGGCCGTGACGGAAGAGGTCTACCGGAAGCAGATCCGTCCGGTGATCCAGACGGGGGCGGTGGCCATGGATGAGATTTTCAAGGCCGATCCCCGGCGGTAGTCACGCAGATAGTCACGCACAACGAATCAGGGCCCCGATCCTCGAAAGGATCAGGGCCCTGACCTGGTGTTTCACCTGTCGGGGTGGCGGGATTTGAACCCACGACCTCTTCGTCCCGAACGAAGCGCGCTGCCAAGCTGCGCTACACCCCGATGTGCGACCGGCTCCCGTTTTTTGCGGGCTCCGGAGCAACGAGGACTACTTTAGCCGACTGGAGCCCGTAGGTGAAATCCGGTTCCCGAGGCCGCGCTGGTGGGGGCGTACGCGGTCGAGGAGGACGAGGGCGAGGGCCAGGCCGTAGAAGGCCAGACCGAAGACGACGGCGTTGCCGGCGATGCCGGTGTAGCCGTGGAGATCGACGTCCAGGAAGGGGTACGGGTAGCGGCCCTCGGCGCCCGGGTCGAGGAGGGCGCCGCGGATCAGGGCGAAGGGGAGGTAGAGGAAGGGGTAGGCCAGCCACTGGCCGGCGTGGCGGAGGAGGAAGCCGCCGGGGGCCGTGAGGAGGAGCCAGTCGAGGGCGGCCGCGAGGGGGGTCGCGGTGTGGAGGAGCTGGTTGGCGATCGATTCCAGGGGCGTGCGCTGGCTGGTCATGGCGAAGCCGCTGGCGTCGTTCGACAGCACGAAATGGAAGACCAGACCCGTGATGGAGATGTAGAGCAGCGCGCCGCCCGTGATCCGCGGGGAGAGGGCCGGGCGGCCCGTCCAGGCGCGGTGGGCGGACCAGGCGCAGGCGATCGCCAGCAGGATGTTGGACTGGATCGTGAAGTAGCTGAAGAGCCGGCCCAGGTCGCCGGAGTCGATCATGTCCAGGGCGACGCCGGTGAGTGCCGCCAGGGCGATGAGCGCGCGGAAGGCCGCCGCGACGGGGCGGCGGTCCGTCGGGGCCGCCGCGGATGCCGGGACGGCCTCCGTACCGGGCTCCGTATCGGCCTCCGTAACGGGCAGGCCGGTCCGCGTGGTGGTGGGGGAAGTCGGGTCGGTCATCCCCCCACCGTACGTGCGGCCTCCGGAAGGCCCCCGGTCAGTCGCGGGGGACGAGGGTGAGCAGCGTGGCCTCGGGCGGGCAGGCGAAGCGGACCGGCGTGTAGCGGTTGGTGCCGCAGCCGGCGGAGACGTGGAGGTACGACTGGTGGCCGCCCGCGCGGTGGGTGGACAGGCCCTTCACCCGGTCGGGGTCGATGTCGCAGTTGGTGACCAGCGCGCCATAGAAGGGGATGCACAGCTGGCCGCCGTGGGTGTGCCCGGCGAGGATCAGCGGGTAGCGGTCGGCCGTGAAGGCGTCCAGGACGCGCAGGTAGGGGGCGTGGACGACGCCCATGGAGAAGTCGGCGTCCTCCTGCGGGCCACCGGCCACCCGGTCGTAGCGGTCGCGCTTGATGTGCGGGTCGTCGAGGCCGGTGAGGGCGATCTCCATCCCGTCGATCTTGAGGGAGCCCCGGGTGTTGGTGAGGTTGACCCAGCCCGCCGTGTCGAAGGCGTCGCGCAGCTCCTCCCACGGGTTGTGGATCGCGCCGACGACCGGGGCGTTGCCGTTGAGGCCGTGCCGCCCGCTGGCCCGCTCGAAGAGGTAGCGGGCGGGGTTGCGCAGCTTCGGGCCGTAGTAGTCGTTGGAGCCGAAGACGTACGCGCCGGGGAAGTTCATCAGCGGGCCGAGCGCGTCGAGGGTCTCGGGCACGCCCTCCGGGTCGGAGAGGTTGTCCCCGGTGTTGATCACGAAGTCGGGGCGCAGCCCGGCGAGCGACTGGAGCCAGCGCTGCTTCTTGCGCTGGCCGCCGACCATGTGGATGTCGGACACCTGGAGCACCCGCAGCGGTCGCATGCCCTGCGGGAGGACGGGCACGGTGACCCGTCGCAGCCGGAAGGAACGGACTTCGAAGCCGGCGGCGTAGGCGAGGCCCGCCGCGCCGACCGCCGTGATTCCCAGGGGTACTCCGTATCGCGCACGCATGTCGTCCATCGTCGCAGACGGCCGGGGGTGCGTCGGCCATGGTCCCGGGCGGGCAAGGGAGTTCATGAGAGACGTCAAGAGGTCAAAACGGGGTTAACGTCGCGCGGTCGAACCGACTGACGGCCGACCCTCGTAGCCGCCCGGTTCGCGCCCGGCGCCCGTCCCCGTTCGCGCCCGGCGGTTAATACGGGGCGCGTCAGCGGGCGGGATGCGAAGATTGCGGCATGACCACGCTGAAGTCCAAGCTCCACGACGACCTCACGGCCGCCATCAAGGCGCGCGACGAGCTGACCTCCTCCACCCTCCGTCTCACCCTGTCCGCCGTCGCCTACGAGGAGACCGCCGGCAAGACGGCCCGTGAGCTCTCCGACGACGAGGTGCTGAAGGTCATCGTGCGCGAGGCGAAGAAGCGCCGCGAGGCCGCCGAGGCGTTCGACAAGGGTGGCCGCGCCGACTCCGCCGAGCGTGAGCGCGCCGAGGGTGAGGTGCTCGCCCAGTACCTGCCGCAGCAGCTGTCGGACGAGGAGCTCACCGCGATCGTCGCGGACGCCGTGGCCGAGGTGAAGGCGGCCGGCGCCGAGGGGCCGAAGGCCATGGGCGCCGTGATGAAGATCGTGAAGCCGAAGGTGGGGGACCGCGCCGAGGGCGGCCGCGTCGCCGCTGCCGTGAAGAGCCTGCTCGTCGGCTGAGTCGGCCGTCGTAGGTACGACTGGCTGATCCGGCCCGTCAGCACGGCCGGCTGATCCGGCCTGTGCGCACGTCCGCTTCAGCCCCATCAGCGCCTCCGCGCCACGCGCGTAAAAGGGGGCGCCCCGACCGTCACGGTCGGGGCGCCCCCTTCTCGCTGTCTACTGCTGTCCCGGGCCGCTGATCACGCCCTGGGCCGCCCCGCCGGGCGTCGTCGGCGCGTCGGGCTTGCCGTCGCCGGTGGTGTCACCGGTCTGACCGCCCGGCTGGCCGCCGGGCTGGGCACCCGGCTCGGTGCCGGGCTTGCCGCCCGCGCCCGGCTTCCCGCCGCCGGGCTTGCCACCGCCCGTGCCCGGCTTGCGGCCGCCGTGGCCGTTGCCGCGCTTGTCGTCACCGGCGGAGCCGGCAGAGGTACCAGCGGCGCCACCGCCGGTACCGCCGCTGGCGCCACCGCCGGAGCCCTTGTCGGTGCCCGGCATCGGGACGGTGCCGAAGGTCGGTGCGTCCTTGCCCTCGAGCGCGCCGGTCATGGCGTCACGCCAGATGGGGCCGGGAGTGTCGGCGCCGTAGACCTTGTCGTGGTAGACGCCGCCGATGGTGATGTTCTCCATCTCGACGCCCTTGGCGCCGGGGCCGCCGACCCAGACGGCGCCGGCCATGTTCGGGGTGTAGCCGACGAACCAGGCGGCCCGGCGCTCGTCCGTCGTACCCGTCTTGCCCGCGCTGTCCCGGCCGCTGAGGCCGGCTTCCTTACCGGTGCCGTCCTCGACCACTCCCTGAAGGAGGGTGTTGACCGTGTCGGCGGTCTGTTCGGACATCGCCCGCGAGCACTTCGTCTTGGGCACCCGCAGGTTCTTGCCGTCGGGGCCGGTGGCCGACTCGACGATGACGGGGGTGCAGTACGTGCCGTGGTTGGCGAAGGTCGCGTAGGCGGAGGCCATGCTGAGGGGGGAGAGGCCCTCGGTGCCGAGCGCGATCGACGGGACCTGCTCGAACTTGCCGCCGCCGGCGGGCTTGATGCCCATCTTGTCCGCCATCTTGATCACCGGGCAGACGCCGGTGTCCTCGATCATCTGGATGAAGTAGGTGTTGACCGACTTGGCGGTCGCCTCCTTCATCCCGTACGGGCCGACCTCGCTGCGGTTCTCGTTCTGGACCATCTCGCCGCCGCTGTTCTTCCACGTCTTGCCGCACGTCTCGACCTCGTCCGGATACGGCATCCGGAACGGCGAGGAGTACGTCTTGTACGGGGAGATGCCCTGCTCGAGCGCGGCCGCCGCGAGGATCGGCTTGAAGGTCGAGCCCACCTGGAAGCCGTAGTTCGAGCCGCCCATGGCCTTGTCGGCGGAGAGGTTGATCTGCGTCATGTGGTCGCCGAAGCCGTACGGGCGCGACTGGCCCATGCCGAGGATCTTGCCCGTGCCAGGCTGGACGATCGACACGGCGGTGGCCACCGAGTCGCTCTGGTAGACGTGATCGGTGATCGACTTCTGCACGGACTTCTGCGTCTGCGGGTCGAGCGTGGTGCGGATGACCAGGCCGCCCTCGTTCCAGCGCTTGGCCCGGGCCTCCTTCGTCTTGCCGAAGACCGGGTCGTTGAGGAAGGTCTCGCGGACGTAGTCGCAGAAGAAGCCCGCGCCGTTGACGGCGGTGATGCAGCCGCTCTTGGGCCGGCTGACCTTCAGTTCCAGCGGCTTGGCCTGCTCGGCGGCCGCCTGCGCCGGGGTGATGTGCTTCAGCTCGGCCATGCGCTGGAGGACGGTGTTCCGCCGCTTGGTCGCCTCCTTGGGCGCGTAGACCGGGTCGTAGCGGCTGGGCGACTGGACGGTGCCGGCCAGCAGCGCGGACTCGCCCAGGGTGAGGTCCTTGGCGTGCTTGCTGAAGTAGCGCTGGGAGGCGGCCTCGACCCCGTAGGCCTGCTGCCCGAAGAAGGTGATGTTCAGATAGTTGTTGAGGATGCGGTCCTTGCCGAGTTCCTTCTCGACCTGGATGGCGAACTTCAGCTCCTTGACCTTGCGGCCGATCGTCTGCTGGGTGGCCACGGCGACCTTCTCGGGGTCGTCGCCCGCCTCCTCGACGAAGATGTTCTTGACGTACTGCTGGGTGAGGGTCGAGGCACCCTCGGAGACGCCGCCGGACTGGGCGTTCTTGTTGGCCGCGCGGAGCACGCCCTTCAGGTCGATCGCGCCGTGCTGGTAGTAGCGCGCGTCCTCGATGTCGACGATCGCCTGACGCATGTAGGGCGAGATGTCGTTCAGCGGCACCACGGTGCGGTCGCGGGAGTAGACCTTCGCTATCTCGCCGCCCTCGGCGTCGAGGATGGTGGTGCGCTGGCTCAGCGGCGGCGTCTTGAGGCTGGCGGGGATCTCGTCGAACCCCTCGACCGTGCCCTTGGCCACCAGGCCGAAAGCGCCGATGCCCGGTAGGGCCAGACCTGCCAGCACCACGCCCGAAAGCACGCTGACACTGAGGAACTTCGCGGCCTGTCGGGCCCTGGAGGGGCCCTCGTCCGAGCGCTTCATAGCCATGGGGGGAAGCCTACGTTCTCATTCGGCGGACAGACGCAGGTGTGTTCGCCTACGCTGTTTCACGCCAGTCACGGCGATGCTCCCCCGCATCACCTGCACTCTCACTCTTGTGAGTGATGAGAGGTGTCCGTATTGGTGTCTATGCCCCTCATTGTCGGTCGAGGGGTGGGCTGATCACCCCTCTATGGAGGGAATGGTCCGTGATGTCGTCGGCTCACTCCGTTGGGTGATCTGCCGCATACGCATAGTCCGTTCGGGCCATTCAAGATTGGGCCCGAAGGGGGTGTTGCCCCCTGTCCGCCTTCCGTAACGTCCTCAACTGGCAACGGTGAATATGCCGCTGCCGCCGTGGGGGAGCCTCGATTCGGGAGAGGACGGCGCCAGCATGGGCTGGGTAACCGACTGGAGTGCGCAGGCCGCCTGCCGCACGACCGATCCGGATGAACTATTCGTTCAGGGCGCAGCGCAGAACAGGGCGAAGGCGGTCTGCACCGGCTGCCCGGTGCGCACCGAGTGCCTGGCCGACGCGCTGGACAACCGCGTCGAGTTCGGTGTCTGGGGAGGCATGACCGAGCGCGAGCGGCGCGCCCTGCTGCGGCGCCGCCCCACGGTCACCTCGTGGCGCAGGCTCCTGGAGACCGCTCGAACGGAGTACGAGCGCGGTGCCGGGATCCTGCCGCTGGGCGAGCCCGAGTACGACGAGTACGCGGCCGTCGGCTAGCGGGCGGACGCACTCGCCGTAGGCCGACGGGGCCTGCAGCCCAAGAGCCGGCCTGGACGTCCGGTGGGGTGCCCCTACGCCCACCACGCGCGGGCGGTCCGCCGCGGAGCGGTGGTGGCCGTACGACCGTGGCGGTACGACCGCCCGCGTGCGTACAGCCTTCACTCAGCTTTCACTGGGGCGCCGCACGCCCTCAGCGCGATGCGGACGCGCCCTCGTCGGCGCCCCCGGCATCCTCCAAGGCGGCACTGGCACTTTCCCCGTAGGCGTCCGCCTGACCGTCCGTCTGGTTCGCGAGACCGTCCGTCTGGTTCGCGAGACGGTCGGCGATCGCTCGTAGCCCCGCCAGGTCGTGGACATCGCCGGGCAGCGCGGCGACCTCCGCGACCGGGACCTCGGGATGCAGCGCGGTGAAGCGGTCGCGCGTGCGGCGCTCGCGGGCGAGCACCTGCATGCGCTCGGCGTGCAGCCGCAGCAGCCCGGCGGCGATCCGTGCCGGGGACGCCGAGGACGACGACGAGGACGACGACGCCGCGGACATGGCGGAATCCGTAGGGGAGCCCGAATCCGCGGCGGGGTCGGTTTCCCCTGCGGGCCGCGGCACCGATGCCGAGGCCACCGATGCCGAGGACCCCGATGCGGAGGTCACCGGCGTTGACGTCACCGGCGCGGAGGCCACCGAGGCGCTCGTTCCTGCGGACGCGGCGGGCTGGGGGAAGCCGCTCTCGGGAGAGGACGTGTCCGTGGGAGTGAGGGTGCCAGGGTCGCCGGCGGTACGTGAGCCAGCCTGCCCGCTGCCACGATCCACAATGCCGTCGCCGTCAAGATTTTCTGCGTATTCCGGAGCCCCTTCCGAGGGCCTTCCCACCGGGTCGCCACCCGCGTCCGCCGATCCGTTCGCGAGCGCCTCCGCCGCGGCGAGAGCGCGCTCCGCGGAGAGCCCCGCCGCCCCGCTGCCGTGCACCCGGTTGAGTACCAGCCCGGCCAGCGGCATCCGCTCCGCCGCCAGCCGCTCGACGAAGTAGGCGGCCTCCCGCAGCGCGTCCCGCTCCGGTGCGGCGACGACCAGGAAGGCCGTACCCGGCGCTTGGAGCAGCCGGTACGTGGCATCGGCACGGGTACGGAATCCGCCGAACATGGTGTCCATCGCGGCGACGAAGGTCTGTACGTCCCGCAGGAGTTGGGCGCCCATCAGTTTGTTCAGCGGGCCGCTCATCACCGACATGCCCACGCCCAGGAACTTCATCCCGGCCCGGCCGCCGATCTTCGCGGGCGCCATCAGCACCTTGATGAACTTGCCGTCCAGGAACGAGCCCAGCCGGCCCGGCGCGTCCAGGAAGTCCAGCGCCGAACGGCTGGGCGGGGTGTCGACGACGATGAGGTCCCACTCGTCCCGGGCGCGGAGCTGGCCGAGCTTCTCCATGGCCATGTACTCCTGCGTGCCCGCGAAGCCGGCCGACAGGGACTGGTAGAAGGGGTTCTCCAGGATCGCCCGCGCGCGGTCCTCGTCGGCGTGCGCCTCGACTATCTCGTCGAAGGTCCGCTTCATGTCGAGCATCATGGCGTGCAGTTCGCCGCCGGCGGAGCCGTCGATCCCGGGCACCCGGCGGGGTACGTTGTCGAGCTCGTCGATCCCCATCGACTGCGCCAGCCGGCGGGCCGGGTCGATGGTGAGGACGACGACCCTCCGGCCGCGCTCGGCCGCGCGCAGGCCCAGGGCCGCCGCGGTCGTGGTCTTGCCGACGCCGCCGGAGCCGCAGCACACCACGATGCGGGTGCGCGGGTCGTCCAGGATCGGGTCTATGCCGAGCGGCTCCGCCGCCGGTTCCACGCTCACCCGCTCACTCCCTGTCGCTCGCTCGCCTCTCCCCGCGCGAACTGCTTCCTCAGCTCGCGCGCCATGCGGTACAGCCCCGCCAGGTCCACCCCGTCGCCGAGCAGCTCGAGTTCGTACGTGGGCAGGCCCAGCCGGGCCACGTCCGCACGCCCCCGGTGCTCCAGGGCCAGCCGCTCGGTGTGCTCGCGCGCCTGCCGCAACAGGGGGTCGACGAGCGGTTCGGCGAGCCCCGCGCGCCGTGCGCCACCGGAGCCCGTGCGCTCCAAGGCGTACGCGAGGGCGCGCGCGACCTCCGGGCGCCTGCCGTTGGCGGCGGCCTCCACGGCCGTCTCGTCGAGGACCTCGGGCCGCACCATGTTGATCACCACGCCGCCGACCGGCAGCCCCGCGGAGCGCAGTTCCGCGATGCCGTCCGCGGTCTCCTGGACCGGCATCTCCTCCAGCAGCGTCACGAAGTGCACCGCCGTCTCCGGTGACTTGAGGACCCGCATCACGGCCTGCGCCTGATTGTGGATCGGCCCGATCCGGGCCAGCCCGGCGACCTCGTCGTTGACGTTGAGGAAGCGCGTGACCCGCCCGGTGGGCGGCGCGTCCATGACCACGTAGTCGTAGACGAAGCGGCCCGTGCGGTCCTTCCGCCGTACCGCCTCGCACGCCTTGCCCGTGAGCAGGACGTCCCGCAGGCCCGGCGCGATGGTCGTCGCGAAATCGATCGCGCCGATCTTCTTCAGCGCCCGGCCGGCGCTGCCGAGCTTGTAGAACATCTGGAGGTAGTCCAGGAGCGCCCGTTCGGCGTCGATGGCGAGCGCGTACACCTCGCCCCCGCCCGGCGCGACGGCGATCTTCCGTTCCTCGTAGGGCAGCGCCTCCGCCTCGAAGAGCTGCGCGATGCCCTGTCTGCCTTCGACCTCGACCAGCAGCGCCCGCTTCCCCTCGGCCGCGAGGGCGAGTGCGAGGGCCGCGGCCACCGTGGTCTTGCCGGTACCGCCCTTGCCGCTGACGACATGGAGCCTGCTCATGATGCGGAGCCTAACCAGTCGCCGCGCGGGCTACGCACGAGGCCGTCGGTATCAGGCGTTACAGAGGTCGCCGGTGTCAGGCATTACAGTCGGGCCCATGACCAAGAAGTGGGAATACGCCACCGTGCCGCTGCTCGTGCACGCGACCAAGCAGATTCTGGACACCTGGGGCGAGGACGGCTGGGAGCTGGTCCAGGTCGTGCCGGGGCCGAACAACCCCGAGCAGCTCGTGGCCTACCTCAAGCGGGAGAAGTCGTGACCGCGGTCGAGGACCGGATCGCCGAGCTCGGGCTGACCCTGCCCGACGTCGTGCCGCCGCTGGCCACGTACCAGCCGGCCGTGCGCAGCGGCTCGTACGTCCACACCGCCGGTCAGCTGCCGATGGTCGACGGGGCGATCCCCGTGACCGGCAAGGTCGGTGCCGAGGTCAGCCCCGAGCAGGCCAAGGAGCTGGCGGCGCGCTGCGCGCTCAACGGCCTGGCCGCCGTGAAGTCCGTCATCGGTGACCTGGACAAGATCGTCCGTGTGGTCAAGGTGGTCGGCTTCGTGGCGTCCGCGCCGGACTTCACCGGCCAGCCGGGCGTCCTCAACGGCGCCAGCGAGCTGCTGGGCGAGATCCTGGGCGAGAAGGGCGTGCACGCCCGTTCGGCCGTGGGCGTGGCGGTGCTGCCGCTGGACGCCCCCGTCGAGGTCGAGTTCCTCGTCGAGGTCAGGGACTGATCCGCAGGGGCACGGTCTGATCCGCGGGGGCACGGGCCGGTCGCGGGGTCACGGACCGATCGGACTGATCGGACTGATCGACGGGGCCCGTCCCGGACCTCTCGAACATCCGGGCGTGAGCGCATAGCATCCGGCCATGTCGACTTCGAACGGCCAGTGGTACCCGCCGGAGTGGCCGGACCGGATCAGAGCGCTCACCCGGGGCGAGCTCCGGCCCGTGGCGCCGCGCCGTGCCGCCACCGTCCTGTTGCTGCGCGCCCGGGAGGGCGGCCTCGCCGTTCACATGCTGCGCCGACGCGCCTCCATGGCTTTCGCCGGAGGCGCGTACGCGTATCCGGGGGGCTCCGTCGACCCGCGCGACGAGCGCGACGTGCCGTGGGCCGGTCCGGCCCGCGAGGAGTGGGCCCGGCGGCTGGGGACCGACGCCGCCGGGGCGCAGGCCATCGTCTGCGCCGCCGTCCGCGAGACCTTCGAGGAAGCGGGCGTGCTGCTGGCGGGCCCCACCCCGGACACGGTCGTCGCGGACACCACGGGGGACGACTGGGAGGCCGACCGGGCGGCGCTGGTCACCCGTGAGCTGTCGTTCGCCGAGCTCCTCGAACGGCGCGGCCTGGTCCTGCGCAGCGATCTGCTGGGGGCGTGGGCGCACTGGATCACCCCGGAGTTCGAACCGCGCCGCTACGACACATGGTTCTTCGTCGCCGCGCTCCCCGAGGGGCAGCGCACCCGCAACGCCTCCACGGAGGCCGACCGCACCGTCTGGACGGCACCCGCCGAGGCGGCGGCCGGGTACGACAGGGGCGAGCTGATGATGATGCCGCCGACCATCTCCACGCTGCGTTCGCTGAGCCCCTATGGCACCGTCGACGAGGTGCTGGCCGCCTCGGGTGACCGGGATCTCACGCCCGTACTGGCGCGGGCGCGGCTCGTCGGGGAAGAGATCGTGCTGAGCTGGCCTGGCCACGACGAGTTCACCAAACACGTCGCCGCCAAACATGACACCGAGCACATCGCCCCTGGACCTTCGGGAGCCGACGCATGACGCACACGACCGATCTGCCCGGACACCCGCGCCCCGGCGCCATCGGCGGCCCCGCGACCGCCCGGGCGACCTGTGTGCTCGCGCCCAACCCGTCCGCGATGACGCTGGACGGCACCAACACATGGATCCTGGCCGAGCCCGGCTCGGACCTGGCCGTCGTGGTCGACCCGGGGCCGGCGGACGAGGCCCATCTGCGGAGGGTCGTCGAGGTGGCCGAGGCCGCGGGGCTGCGCGTCGCGCTGACGCTGCTGACGCACGGCCACGCCGACCACTCCGGCGGCGCGGCCCGGTTCGCGGAGCTGACGGGCACCAAGGTGCGGGCCCTGGACCCGGCGCTGCGGCTGGGCGGCGAGGGGCTCGGCGTGGGCGACGTCGTCACGACGGGCGGGCTGGAGCTGCACGTGATGTCCACGCCCGGCCACACGGCCGACTCGCTCTGCTTCCATCTGCCGGCGGACGACGCGGTCCTCACCGGTGACACGGTGCTGGGCCGGGGCACGACGATCGTCGCGCATCCGGACGGCCGTCTCGGCGACTACCTCGACTCGCTGCGGAGGCTGCGCGCGCTCGCGGTCGACGAGGGCGTGCGGACGGTGCTGCCGGGGCACGGCCCGGTCCTGGACGACGCCCAGGGCGTCGTCGAGTACTACCTCGCGCACCGGGCCAAGCGGCTGGCCCAGGTGGAGACGGCCGTCGAGAACGGCCACCGCACGGCGGAGGAGGTCGTCGCGGCGGTCTACGCGGACGTCGACCGGGCGCTGTGGCCGGCGGCCGAGCTCTCGGTGCGGGCGCAGCTGGACTACCTGGACGAGCACGGGTTGATCTGACCGCGGGCGGGCGGTTTCGCCCCGGGAAACGACTAGGCCGGGCCGCGTGGGGGTGCGATACGCACGCCCACGCGGCCCGGCCTGTCTGTCGTTGGCCCCGCGTCAGCGGGAGCGCTTGGCGAGGCGCTCCACGTCCAGCAGGATCACGGCGCGGGCCTCCAGGCGGAGCCAGCCGCGGCCCGCGAAGTCCGCGAGCGCCTTGTTGACGGTCTCACGGGAGGCGCCGACCAGCTGGGCGAGCTCCTCCTGGGTGAGGTCGTGCACGACGTGGATGCCCTCTTCGGACTGCACGCCGAAGCGGCGCGACAGGTCGAGCAGGGCCTTGGCGACACGGCCGGGGACGTCGGAGAAGACGAGGTCCGACATCGAGTCGTTGGTGCGGCGCAGCCGGCGGGCGACGGCGCGTAGCAGGGCGGTGGCCACCTCGGGCCGGGCGTTGAGCCAGGGCTGGAGGTCGCCGTGGCCGAGACCGAGCAGCTTGACCTCGGTGAGCGCGGTCGCGGTGGCGGTGCGCGGGCCCGGGTCGAAGAGGGACAGCTCGCCGATCAGCTCGCCGGGGCCGAGGACCGCCAGCATGTTCTCGCGGCCGTCGGGCGAGGTGCGGTGGAGCTTCACCTTGCCCTCGGTCACCACGTAGAGGCGGTCGCCGGGGTCCCCTTCGTGGAACAGGGCGTCGCCCCTCGCGAGGGTGACCTCGCCCATGGAGGCGCGCAGCTCAGCGGCCTGCTCGTCATCGAGCGCCGCGAACAGCGGGGCGCGCCGCAGAACGTCGTCCACGAGTTCTCTCCTTGTCGACATGCACAGAGGACCGTGGTCCCCATGATGCCCGTCGGTAAAACTGTGTGATCAAACACAAGTGTGGCGCATCGTCGCCCGGAGCCCTACGGCAGGGGTCCGATTGGGCTGTGGTTTTCCTGCGGTCGGGGCGGATGTCAGTGCTGGGCTTTAGTCTGGCCGGGTGTCCAATACGCCGGTGAGAGCACAGGGCAGGGGGGCCGGAAGGGTGAGCGCGGCCCGTGATTCCGCTGTGGGCGAACGCCCCGCCGCGAAGAAGACGAAATCCGCAAAAACGAACAAATCTCCGGTGGAGAAACCGGCGGCCGCCAAGGCCGGTGCGAAGGCCGAGTCGCGGACGGCGCTGGTGCGCCGCGCCCGCCGGATCAACCGTGAGCTCGCCGAGGTCTATTCGTACGCCCATCCCGAGCTGGACTTCGAGAATCCGTTCCAGCTCCTGGTCGCCACGGTCCTCTCCGCCCAGACCACCGACCTGAGGGTCAACCAGACCACGCCCGCGCTCTTCGCCGCCTACCCCACGCCGGAGGACATGGCGGCCGCCGACCCCGAGACGCTGGAGCAGCTGATCCGGCCGACCGGCTTCTTCCGGGCCAAGGCCAAGTCCCTGATAGGCCTGTCCGTCGCCCTCCGCGACCGCTTCGGCGGCGAGGTGCCCGGCCGGCTGGAGGATCTGGTGACGCTTCCCGGCGTCGGCCGCAAGACCGCCAACGTCGTCCTGGGCAACGCCTTCGGAGTGCCCGGCGTCACCGTCGACACCCACTTCGGCCGCCTCGTCCGCCGCTGGAAGTGGACGGACGCGGAGGACCCGGAGAAGGTCGAGGCGGATGTCTGCGCGCTCTTCCCGAAGAGCGAGTGGACGATGCTGTCGCATCGCGTGATCTTCCACGGCCGCCGCGTCTGCCACTCCCGCAAGCCCGCTTGCGGCGCCTGCCCGATCGCCCCGCTCTGCCCGTCGTACGGCGAGGGCGAGACGGATCCGGAGAAGGCGAAGAAGCTGCTGAAGTACGAGATGGGCGGGCGGCCGGGGCAGCGCCTCAAGCCCCCGGCGGACTATCCGGGCCTGCCCGCGAGCCCCCTGGGAGCCGAGTGACCGAGCGCACGCCGCACAACCGCATGGCACGGGACCGCGCCCCGCAGGACCGGGGCGCGGCCGACGAACACCGGGGGAGACGGATGGCGAGCACGTACGGCGCGGGCACGGGGGAGACCGGGATCGCGGGGGCCGCGGCGGTCACCGTCACCGCGCGGGGGCTGCCCGAGTGGCTCGAGCCGGTGGAGCGCGCCGCGCGCACCGTGGAGCCGCGGCAGCTCAGCCGGTTCCTCCCGCCGGAGACGGGCGGGCGGCAGTCCGCCGTGCTCATCCTCTTCGGCGAGGGCGCGCGGGGCCCCGAGCTGCTGCTCCTGGAGCGGGCCGGAGGTTTGCGCTCGCACGCCGGGCAGCTGTCGTTCCCCGGTGGCGCCCTCGACCCCGAGGACGGTGATCCGGACGGTGACGGCCCGGTGCGGGCCGCGCTGCGCGAGGCCGAGGAGGAGACCGGGCTCGACCCGTCCGGGGTGCAGGTCTTCGGCGTGCTGCCCCGGCTCTACATCCCGGTGAGCGGCTTCGTCGTCACGCCCGTCCTGGGCTGGTGGCGCGAGCCCAGCCCCGTCGCGCCGGTCTCCTCGCTGGAGACCGCTCACGTCTTCACCGTCCCCGTCTCCCACCTCACCGACCCCGCGCACCGCGCCATGGCCGTCCACCCCAGCGGCCACCGCGGCCCCGCCTTCCAGGTGGGCACCGCCCTGGTGTGGGGCTTCACGGCCGGAGTGATCGACCGGATCCTCCACTACGCGGGCTGGGAGCGGCCCTGGGACCGCGATCGGGAGGTCCCACTGGACCGCCACTCCTGACGGGCATGAGACGGTGGCCCCTCCGTCGGCCACGACGACATCAAGTCGGCCACGACGACATCCATACGAGGCGTCAATGCGAGGCATCCTTCGGTGAACGTGCTGGACATCGTGCTGCTGGTGGCCGCTGTGTGGTTCGCGGTCATCGGCTACCGCCAGGGGTTCGTCGTCGGCGTGCTCTCGGTGATCGGCTTCCTCGGCGGCGGTCTGGCCGCCGTCTACGCGCTGCCCGTGATCTGGGACAGCGCCACCGACGACGCCGAGCCGGGCACGATCGCGGCCGTCGCGGCCGTCGCCATCGTCATCCTCTGCGCCTCCGTGGGCCAGGCCGCCACCACCCACCTCGGCAACAAGCTGCGCCGTCACATCACCTGGTCCCCGGCCCGCGCGCTGGACGCCACCGGCGGCGCCGTCGTCAACGTCGCAGCCATGCTGCTGGTCGCCTGGCTGATCGGCTCCGCCCTCGCCGGTACGACCCTGCCCACGCTGGGCCGGGAGGTCCGTGGCTCCAAGGTGCTGCTCGGCGTCGCCCGCGTGGTGCCCCCGCAGACCAACACCTGGTTCGCGGACTTCAGCACGGTCCTCGCGCAGAACGGCTTCCCGCAGGTCTTCGCGCCGTTCTCCGCCGAGCCCATCACCTCCGTGCCCGCCCCCGACCCCAGGCTCGCGGGCGGCCCCGTCGCCACCGAGGCCCAGCGCAGCATCGTCAAGGTCGTGGGCAACGCGCCCAGCTGCGGCAAAGTCCTGGAGGGCACCGGCTTCGTCTTCGCGCCGCACCGGGTCATGACGAACGCCCATGTGGTGGGCGGGGTCGACGAGCCCACCGTGCAGGTCGGCGGCAAGGGCCGCCTCCACGACGCGCGGGTGGTCCTCTACGACTGGAAGCGCGACATCGCTGTCCTCGACGTGCCCTCGCTGGAGGCCCCCGAGCTGTCCTTCGCCCAGGGCGACGCGGAGACGGGCAAGAGCGCCATCGTCGCCGGCTTCCCGGAGAACGGCTCGTACGACGTGCGCGCCGCCCGCGTCCGCAGCCGGGTCCAGGCCAACGGGCCCGACATCTACCACCGCGGCAGCGTCCGCCGCGACGTCTACTCCCTCTACGCCACCGTCCGGCAGGGCAACTCCGGCGGCCCGCTGCTCACGCCGGACGGCGAGGTCTACGGCGTGGTCTTCGCCAAGTCCCTCGACGACGCCGACACCGGCTACGCGCTGACCGCGGACGAGGTCCACCAGGACGTCGTGGACGGCCGTACGGCGGCAGGCAGGGTCAACACTCAGTCCTGCGCTCTCTGACGCCCTCTGCCCCATCCGGGCCGTCACAGCGCCGCACACGGGCGCGCAAGGGCGTACGGGGGCGTGCGGGGGCACGTCGGCGTGGCTTCGGGGCGCGCGGAGGCGCTCCGGCGGCGCTTCGGGTGGTCCCGTGGTCCCTGGGGTGGTTCGCGGTGTAAGCGCGTGGCTCGGGTGACGGGGCGGCTAGCGGCTGCGGGGGTGCCGCAGCCTCGCCGACATCCAGCGCGCACGCCGGCGGATGATGCGTGGAATGCCCATCCTGCCGTCGGGCCCGGCCTGTGGCCCGTGCCTGCCCGGCTCGAGTGCCCCCGTGACCACGAGCGCGGCATCGCCGTCGGCGCCGCGCTCCTGCGTCACATCGGTCACGTCCGTCACGTCACGGTAGTCGTGCGTCCAGCCCATACCGGAAGCTCTGCCCGGGCCCAAAGGTCGGTAATCGCCCCCGGGTCCGGCAATTGGCCTATGCGCGAGGCAAGTGGCCGTTCGGTGGACGGATGTTCCGTCGGCCGTCCGGCGGCCCCGCGACCGCTCGTCCGGCAGCCGTCGCGACCGCCTTTCGACCGCCCCGCGACCGTCCGTCCGGCAGTCTCGTGACCCCTTCGCGCCCTGCTCGCGCCGCCTTCTCGTGCCGCCCTAGCGATCCGGTTCGGAGTCCTTCAGCCAGCCGATCAGCTCCGCCGAGAACGCCGCCGGGTCCTCCTCGTGCGGGAAGTGGCCGAGCCCGTCGAAGAGCCGCCAGCGGTAGGGGGCCTCCACATACTCGCCGGAGCCCGCCGCGCTGCGCGTCCGCATCACCGGATCGAGGGACCCGTGCAGATGCAGCGTCGGCACCCGGACGGGCCGCTTCATCCGGCGGTTGAACTGCATGCCGTCGGGGCGGGCCATGGACCGCACCATCCACCGGTACGGCTCGATCGAGCAGTGCGCCGTGGAGGGGATCGACATCGCCCGGCGGTAGGTCTCGACGGCCTCGTCGTCCGGCAGCCGGGGCCCCGACCACTCCCGGATCAGCCGCCCCACCAGCGCCGCGTCGTCCGCGAGCAGCCTCCGTTCGGGCAGCCACGGCCGCTGGAAGCCCCAGATGTGGGAGCTCGCCGCGCTCTGCCGGGGGTCGGCGAGCATCGCCGACCGCCAGCGGCGCGGGTGCGGCATCGAGGAGACCACGAGCCGGCGCACCAGCTTGGGCCGCATCACGGCCGCGGTCCAGGCCAGATACCCGCCCAGGTCATGGCCGACGAGGGCGGCGTCCGGCTCGCCGAGGGAGCGGACCACCCCCGTGATGTCGAGGGCGAGGTTCGCCGGGTCGTAGCCCCGGGGCGTGCGGTCGCTGCCGCCGACACCGCGCAGGTCCATCGCCACCGCGCGGAACCCGGCCTCCGCGAGGGCCGGCAGCTGATGCCGCCACGTCCACCAGAACTGCGGAAAGCCGTGCAACAGCAGCACCAGCGGCCCCTCGCCCATCTCGGCGATATGGAACCGGGCCCCGTTCGCCGCGACGTCCCGGTGGGTCCACGGACCCTCCGCCCGGACGACCGCGGCGGGCGAGGCCGCCGCTGCCGGGGCCGCGGGCGTCGCGGGCCGGCCGGGTTCGGGGGACGCGGGCGCTGCGGAGGTATCGGGCACCGTCATACGGTCGAGCGTGTCACAGATGCGTCCGTCTGGCTCGTGTCTGCCAGAGGACGCGGGTGCGGCTTGACGGTGCCCAGCACGGCCGCGGTCTCCTTCGCCGAGGCGATGGTCTTCTCCGGCTTCTTGATCTTCTTGAACTTGGCCACGGCCAGCAGCCCGAGCACCGCCGCGATCACCAGATAGGCGCTGCCGGTGATCAGGAACGACCAGGCGAGCCCGAGCCCGAGGTTGTGGATGCCATAGGCCGCCGCGAAGCTGAGGACCGGCAGTGAGAAGAGCGCCAGGACACCGGCCGCGGCGATGGCGCCGCCGCCGATGCCGAGCCGCCGGGCGTCCTGCCGCAGTTCGGCCTTGGCCAGTGCGATCTCGTCGTGCACCAGCGCGGACAGCTCGGTGGTGGCCTGTGCCACCAGCTGGCCGAGGCTGCGGTTCGCGCCGTCGTCGGCTGCGCTCATCGCCTGCTCCCTCATCGTCATCGGCTTCGTCCTCCGCGGGGCTCCGGTCCGGCTGGTCCGGGCCTTACGGGGAGCGCACCGCGGATGTAAAGACTCTCAGATCATGCCGGACCGTCGTCGCTGGTGGTGCGCCCTGCCGCCACTTCCGCCAGCTTGCGGTGCGCGGCCGCCTTGGCCTCGTACTTCGCGGCCATGCGCAGGTGGTAGTCGGGATTGTCCTGCTCGTAGATGTCCGGGATGCCGTCCTCGTCCTCGTCGCGGTCCTCTTCCTCGCAGAGCCTCTTGTACTTGTTGTCGCGCAGTTTGAGGAGAGTGCCGGAGAGGACGGCGGCTATCAGCGAACCGACGAGCACGGCCGCCTTGACCTCACCGGTGAGGACCGCGTCGCCGCTGAAGGCGAGCTCGCCGATCAGGAGGGACACGGTGAAGCCGATCCCGGCCAGGGAGGCCACGGCCAGCACATCGGGCCACTTGAGGTCCGGATTGAGCTCGGCCCTGGTGAAACGCGCCGCCGCCCAGGTGCCGCCGAAGACGCCGACGGCCTTGCCGACGACCAGGCCGAGGACCACGCCCAGCGTCTCGGGCCGGGAGAAGACGTCGGACAGCGCCCCGCCGGAGACCGCGACGCCCGCCGAGAACAGCGCGAACAGCGGCACGGCCAGCCCCGCCGACAGCGGGCGCACCAGGTGCTCGATGTGCTCGCCGGGGGAGTGCTCCTCGCCGTCGCGGCGGGTGCAGCGGAGCATCAGGCCCATGGCGACGCCGGCGATGGTCGCGTGGACGCCGCTGTTGTACATCAGCGCCCAGTTGACGACCGCGAGCGGGACGTAGACGTACCAGCCGCGTACGCCCTTGCGCAGCAGCACCCAGAAGACGGCCAGGCCCACGACGGCGAAGCCGAGGGCGGCGAAGTTCAGCTTCGACGTGAAGAAGACCGCGATGATGAGGATCGCGAAGAGGTCGTCGACGACGGCGAGGGTGAGCAGGAAGGCGCGCAGGGCGGACGGCAGGGCGGTGCCGATGACCGCGAGCACGGCCAGGGCGAAGGCGATGTCGGTGGCGGTGGGCACGGCCCAGCCGCCCAGGGAGCCACCGCCGGCCGAGGCGGTCAGGGCGTAGACGATCGCGGGCATGGCCATGCCGCACAGCGCCGCGACGACGGGCAGGATCGCCGCCTTGGGGTCGCGGAGTTCGCCCGCGACGAGCTCGCGCTTGAGCTCGATGCCGGCGACGAAGAAGAAGACCGCGAGCAGTCCGTCGGCCGCCCAGTGCTGGACGGACAGGTTCAGCCCGAGGCTTCCGGGGCCGAGGTGGAAGGAGCGGACGGTCTCATAGCTCTCCCGCACCGGGGTGTTCGCCCAGATCAGCGCGGCGACGGCGGCGACGAGCAGCAGAACGCCGCCCACGGTCTCGGTGCGCAGCGCGTCCGCGAGATAGTTCCGTTCGGGCAGGGAGAGCCTGCCGAGGAAGACGGAACGCTGGTTCTTGGACGCGGCCACGGTGGTGGACCTCCTGGGGTCGGTCTGACGGTCTGAAAACACACGCGTACACGTGTGCTGTGTTGCCGACCAGACTTCCCGGCGCGCCCTAGATTCTTGTCGCAGTATTGACGCGACAAGTACTTACCTTAGCCGGAAAGAGTGAAGGGCACCCGATGTGCTGTCGGGCGCCCTTCACCCGCAGGGCTTTGACCTGCGGTTACGCGGGTGTTTTTCGCGCTCAGTCCTCGCTGGGGGTGGCGGGGAGCTTGGCCTGGATGAGGTCCATGACCGAGGAGTCGGTCAGAGTGGTCACATCGCCGAGAGTGCGGTTTTCGGCCACGTCGCGGAGCAGGCGGCGCATGATCTTGCCGGAGCGGGTCTTGGGCAGTTCGGCCACGGGCAGGATCCGCTTGGGCTTGGCGATCGGGCCGAGCTGCTTGGCCACGTGGGCGCGCAGTTCCTCGGTGAGGCCCTCGGCCTCGGCGTCCACGCCGCTGCGCAGGATGACGAAGGCGCAGATGGCCTGGGTGGTCTGGGGGTCGGTGGCGCCGACGACGGCGGCTTCGGCGACCTTGGGGTGCGAGACGAGGGCGGATTCGACCTCGGTGGTGGAGATGTTGTGGCCGGAGACGAGCATGACGTCGTCGACGCGGCCGAGGAGCCAGATGTCGCCGTCCTCGTCCTTCTTGGCGCCGTCGCCGGCGAAGTAGCGTCCTTCGAAGCGGGACCAGTAGGTGTCGAGGTAGCGCTGGTCGTCGCCCCAGATGGTGCGGAGCATGGAGGGCCAGGGCTCGGTGAGGATGAGGTAGCCACCGTGGCCGTTGGGCACCTCGTTGCCGTCGTCGTCGACGACGGTGGCGGAGATGCCGGGGAGCGGGACCTGGGCCGAGCCGGGCTTGGTCTCGGTCACGCCGGGCAGCGGGCTGATCATCATGGTGCCGGTCTCGGTCTGCCACCAGGTGTCGACGACGGGGGTGGTGTCGGCGCCGATGTGCTTGCGGTACCAGACCCACGCCTCGGGGTTGATGGGCTCGCCGACCGAGCCCAGGATCCGCAGGCTGGAGAGGTCGAACTTGGCGGGGATGTCGTCGCCCCACTTCATGGCGGCGCGGATGGCGGTGGGGGCGGTGTAGAGGATCGTGACGCCGTACTTCTGGACGATCTCCCACCAGCGGCCCTGGTGCGGGCTGTCGGGGGTGCCCTCGTAGAGCACCTCCGTGGCGCCGTTGCTCAGCGGGCCGTAGACGATGTACGAGTGGCCGGTGACCCAGCCGACGTCGGCGGTGCACCAGAAGACATCGGTCTCCGGCTTGAGGTCGAAAACGGCGTGGTGGGTGTAGGACGCCTGGGTGAGGTAGCCACCGGTGGTGTGGAGGATGCCCTTGGGCTTACCCGTGGTGCCGGAGGTGTAGAGGATGAAGAGCGGGTGCTCCGCGTCGAAGGCCTCGGGGGTGTGCTGGTCGGACTGACGCTCGACCAGCTCGTGCCACCACACGTCGCGGCCCTCGGTCCAGTCGATGCCCTCCTGGCCGGTGCGGCGGACGACGAGCACGCTGCGGACGTTCTCGGTGCCGGGGCGGGTGAGGGCCTCGTCCACCGCGGGCTTGAGCGCGGAGGGCTTGCCGCGCCGGTAGCCGCCGTCGGCGGTGATGACGACGCGGGCGTCGGCGTCGTTGATCCGGGTGGCGAGGGCGTCGGCGGAGAAGCCGCCGAAGACCAGCGAGTGCGGGGCGCCGATGCGGGCGCAGGCCAGCATCGAGACGACCGCTTCGGGGATCATCGGCAGGTAGATGGCGACGCGGTCGCCCGCCTGGACGCCCAGCTCCAGCAGGGCGTTGGCGGCGCGGGAGACCTCGCGCTGCAGCTCGGCGTAGGTGATCGAGCGGCTGTCGCCGGGCTCACCCTCGAAGTGCAGCGCGACGCGGTCGCCCAGGCCGTTCTCCACATGGCGGTCGACGCAGTTGTACGCCACGTTGAGCTTGCCGTCGGCGAACCACTTGGCGAAGGGCGGATTCGACCAGTCGAGGGTCTCGGTCGGCTCGGTCGCCCAGCTCAGGCGGCGGGCCTGCTCGGCCCAGAAGCCCAGCCGGTCAGCCTTCGCCCGCTCGTACGCCTCGGCGGTCACATTGGCCTCGGCGGCCAGACCGGCGGGCGGTGCGAAGCGGCGCTCCTCCTTCAGAAGGTTGGCCAGGCTTTCGTTGCTCACGACATCTCCCTTTCCCAGGGGGCTCGTTACGTCCCGGCCATAGCTCATCAGGCCGGGACGCACCCTGACAAGGGGTGTGGACAAAAAGTGGTTTAGACCTTATGGAAAGTTGATGTGCCGAGGTCAGAGGGGGTGGTGCGGCCCGCGGGGCGCACCGGGGGCGTTGGACCGGAGTGCCGGGAGACGGCGCCGGGCGAGGCTTTGGGCGGAGGCTTTGAGGCGGGCGGAACGGAGTGCCGGGGCGGGGTCGGTCATACGGCGTCCAGGACGGCGGGCCGTACGGCGGTGAAGGTGCGCGAACTCCGGTCCAGGACATAGGCCTGGGCCTCGCCGACATGGAAGTACATCCCCTGGAGTTGCAGCGATCCTTCGGCCACCCGACGGGCGACACAGGCGTGAGCCATCAGATGGTCGAGCTGCTGCAGGATGTTGACGAGCGCCAGCCGCTCGACGTCGTCCGCGACGGGCCGGTCGGCCAGCGCCACCTCCCCGCGCCCCAGCCGGCCGATCCGCTGCATACGGGCGAGGCTGGGCCGGCCGTGCCGCAGCCAGCGGGTGAGCGGCGTCTGGCCGGAGACGAGGCCAAGTCCGGCGGGGGAGGCGGACAGATCCAGCAGTGCCTGCATCGCGCCGCATCCCGAGTGCCCGCAGACGGTGATGCTGCCGACCTTGAGTACCTCCACGGCGTACTCCACGGCGGCGCCGACCGAGTCGCAGCTTCCGTCGTCGCCTGGCGGGGGCAGCAGATTGCCGACATTGCGCACGGTGAACAGATCCCCGGGGCCGCTTGAGGTGATCATGCTGGTCACCAGCCGGGAGTCGGCGCAGGTGAGGAAGAGCTGGCTGGGGCGCTGTCCTTCACGGGCGAGCCTGGCCAGCTCGTCGCGGACCAGTGGGGCGGTGTCGCGCTGGAAGGCGCTCACCCCGCCGAGGAGCCGCCCGGTCTCGCAGGGCTCGGCCTCCTCACCGGCGTGGGGCGCGCGGTCGTGATGACGCCAAGGGGTCCAGGGGCGGTGGGCGGTGGAACCGGTGGGGTCCGTGACGGGCCTGCCGCCGCCCCGGAGGGTGCGTACGACCCGGGGCAGGGAGAGCAGCGCGGCGATCACCATGCCCACCACGACGCCCTGAAGTACTCCCAGCAGCAGCACCGATCCGAGCGTGGCCACGTACATGGGGAACTCCCTGTGTCGCGACAGCTGCTTGACCTGGGCGGGATCCGCCGCCCTCAGCCCGGCCGCGATGGCGAGGGTGGCCACGGAGGACAGCGGGACCAGCTCCGGCACCGCCGTCGGCAGCCCCGCGCACAGCAGCACACAGACGGCGCACACCGCCGCGCCCGCGTGGGACCCGAGCCATGCGGAGCCGGAGGACCCCGCGTCCCGAGGGCGCAGCCACTCCTGGACGGGCACCGGCAGCAGGGATCGCAGCGACTGCGCGCTCGCGGCGAGCGTGAGCGTCAGGACCGCCGCGAAGATGCCGAGCACCGGGCCGTCCGGCAGGCCGGGCAGCACTCGGGACTCCCAGGGAGCGAAGGAGATCCGGGGGGTGTCCAGGGAGAGGCTCGCGCCCATGGCCAGGGCGAGCGCGGCGAACGGAGCGGGGACGAGCCGCAGCAGCCGCCCCGCTCCGCCGGGCAGCCGGGGCCAGGCCGCCAGCACCACCGCTGTGACGGCAGCGGCCCAGAGCGCGGCGGGCTGCGGACGCGTCAACTCCGCGCCCAAGGCCCGGAGCCCGGCCAGGGCGGAGGGCTGAGGGCCCGCGCCCAGGACGACGGGCGCCTGACCGAGGACGATCGTTGCTCCCACCCCGGCGAGCATCCCGCGCGCGACCGCGGGGCTGAACGCCGACGCCATACGGGCCACTCGTGAGGCGCCGAGGGCGAGTTGCGCCAGCCCGACGAGCGCGATGACCGCGCAGGTGACCTGCCAGCCCTGGCGTTGGGCCAGCTCCGCGGCCATCAGCACCAGACAGGCGGCCGCGCCCCCGGCCCGGGCCGGGGCGGCGCCGAACACCGCTCCGGCGATGCCGGCGACGGCCGCCGCGATCAGGCAGGCATGGAAGGGGACGCTCGCCGCCAGGGCGATCCCCAGGGAGAGGGGAACGGCGGCCAGGGTGACGGCGGCGGAGGCGGGAAGATCCCGGGACCAGGCGGACCGGCTCCGCCCACCGGGCTCGCGGGGACCGTCCTGGCGGAGCGCCGGGGAGGGTGGGGTCTGCTGGGTCTGCTGAGGGGGCATCGTCGGTCCCGTCTTCATCGTCGGGGCGGCGCGGTCGCGCTGGATGCGCGGCCGTGGTCACGGCGGGCAGCGGCGGGAGCGGCTGCGACGAACAGGCGTCCATCAACTCTCGGTAAACGGATCGTAATGCAGAGTAAAGGGCTGGCGAGGGAATGCCCGGACCCTTCCCCTGAATGAGCGAATAAGTATTTTTAAATGCCTGCCTCCTTTGTTCAGTTTTGACCCCATGCGATGGTGGCGTCGCTTGAACGCCTGCCCGCCCCGCCGGACAGGCGAATCGAACGGCGAGGTGGCTCATGGCTGCTGCATGGAGAATCGCGCTCGGCGGCCTGACGGCCCTGGCGCTGGCCTCGGGGGCCGCGACACCCGACGCCCCCGCCGGCGGGCGGCGGGCGCCGGCCCGCCCGCACCCGGCCGGGCGGCCGGTCCGGCTGATCGGCGACGGCTCCACCGCCGAGACCGGCCCTCAGCCCGGCCAGCCCGTCCCGCGCCGCCTCCACCCCGGTGAACGACCGCCGCAGTTCGTCGTCTTCTCGTGGGACGGCGCGGGCGAGGACGAGCAGAAACTGTTCTCCCACTTCCGTGCCGTCGGCAGGAAGTACCACGCGACCATGACGTACTTCCTCAGCGGCGTCTACATGCTCCCCGCCACCAAGAGGAAGCTCTACGACCCACCCCGGCACCCCGCCGGCGCCTCCGACATCGGTTTCAACGACGTCGAAGGCGTGCGCGACACCGTGGCGCAGATGCGCGCCGCCTGGCTCGAGGGCAATGAGATCGGCACCCACTTCAACGGCCACTTCTGCGGCGCCCACGGTGGCGTCGGCACCTGGAGCAGCAAGGAGTGGGTGAGCGAGATCCGGCAGGCGGAGTCGTTCGTCAGGCACTGGCGGACCAACGCCGGGCTCAGGTCGGAGCCACCCCTTCCGTTCGACTACGGCAAGGAGTTGGTCGGCGGGCGGGCGCCCTGCCTGGAGGGCCAGCGCAACCTCATCCCGGCGGCCAAGGCCATGGGCTTCCGCTACGACGCGAGCTCCATCGGCGGACGGCAGGTCTGGCCCCGGAAGCTGCGAGGCATCTGGGACTTCCCCCTGCAGGACATCCCCGTCCCGGGCCGCGACTTCGAGACGCTGTCGATGGACTACAACTTCCTCGCCAACCAGTCCGGTACGACCGCGGGCGACCCCGACCGGCGGGAGGCGTGGGGCAGACAGATGCGCGACGGCCTGATGGCCGGCTTCCAGCGGGCGTACCGGGGCAACCGTGCCCCGCTCTTTGTCGGCGACCACTTCGAGTCCTGGAACGGCGGCACGTACATGCGCGCCGTCGAGAGCGTCATCAAGAAGGTCTGCCCGAAGGCGGGCGTGCGCTGTGTCTCCTTCAAACAGCTGGCGGACTGGCTGGACGCCCAGGACCCCCGGCTGCTCGCGGACCTGCGCGAGCTGGAGATCGGCAAGGCGCCGAAGAACGGCTGGGCGCGGTTCTTCGGCGCCACGGTCGGACGGGCTGCGCGGTAGCCCAACCGTCAGACGGGCTGCGCGGTAGCCAGCAGCGCCTCGTCCAGCACGAACGCGGGATCGACCTGCGCGGCGAGATCGGCGCCCGTCTTGGCGTTGCCCCAGCTCTCCGCGTTCTTGAGGTGGAAGTGGACCATCTGGCGGGTGTAGCGCTGCCAGTCGCGCCGCTCGTAGGAGGCGTCCGCGGTCTCGCGCAGGACGCGCAGCGCCTGCCGGTTGACCTCTTCCAGCAGCTCGAAGCGGGGCGGTCGGCCCTTCTCCATGGCCCGCACCCAGTCGGAGTGACCGACCGTCGTGAGCAGGTCCTCACCCACCTCGGCACGCAGGAAGTCGAGGTCGTCCTGCCCCTGCACCTTGTTGCCCACGACCTTCAGCGCGACGCCGAAGTCCCGCGCGTACTCCTTGTACTGGCGGTAGACGGACACGCCCTTGCGGGTGGGCTCGGCGACGAGGAAGGTCATGTCGAAACGGGTGAACATCCCGGAGGCGAAGGAATCGCTGCCCGCCGTCATGTCGACGACCACGTACTCGCCCGGCCCGTCCACGAGGTGGTTCAGGCACAGCTCCACCGCGCCGACCTTCGAGTGGTAGCAGGCGACGCCCAGGTCGGAATCGGTGAACGGGCCGGTGACCATCAGCCGGACGGACGCGTCGTCGTCCAGCGCCACCGTACGGGCGCACGCCTCGTAGACCGGATTGTCCTCGGTGATGCGCAGCAGCCGTGAGCCGTTGCCCGGCGGGGTCGTCTTGATCATGGTCTCCGCCGAGGCGATGCGAGGGTTGGCGCCGCGCAGATAGTCCTTGATCAAGGGGAGTCGTGCCCCCATCGCGGGCAGCGTGGCGGTATCCACCTCGTCGAGCCCGAGCGCCGCGCCCAGGTGCTGGTTGATGTCCGCGTCCACCGCGATGAGGGGGGCGCGGTCGGCGGCGAGGTGGCGGATGAACAGGGAGGAGAGCGTGGTCTTGCCGCTGCCGCCCTTCCCCACGAAAGCGATCTTCATGTTCACCAAGAGTAGGTGCAGGGGTGCGCTAAGTGAGAGCCGTGAGTGAAGAGGACCACTCTTTCGGGGGGTGTAGACCCGAAGTGCGTAGTGTCTTACCCATGAGTACGACAGCCGATCCGCTCGCCGCCCTGGGCTCGCTCCCGGGCGTTGCCGACTCCGTGGACTCCGTACGCAAGGCGGTGGACCGGGTGTATGGGCACCGGGTGATGCGCCGCCGGAGCACTGAGATCACCTCCGAGGCGGCGCTGCGCGCCGCGCGGGGCTCGGCCGCGCTGTCCGGCGCGGACTGGGCCCTCGAAGAGGTGCGCCGCCGGTCCGACTTCGGCGGTGAGGGGGAGCCGCGCACGGTGGGCGCGGCGCTGCGGCTGACCGCCGAGGCAGGCCAACTGCTGAGTGTCTGGCGCCAGTCGCCGCTGCGGGTCCTGGCCCGGCTGCACCTGGTGGCCGCCGGCGGCGACCGGCCCGACGCCTCGGTCGGACGGCCCCGGCTGGCTGGTGAGCCGGTGGTGGAGCCTCTGGTAGAGCTGCCGCTGCCGGGCGCGGACGAGGTCGCGGGGCGGCTGGAGGGGCTGGCGGGTCTGCTGATCGCGGGCAGTGCGGCCCCGGCGCTGGTGACGGCGGCCGTGGTCCATGGCGAGCTGCTCGCCCTGCGGCCGTTCGGCTCGCACAACGGCCTGGTCGCGCGGGCGGCCGAGCGCATCGTGCTGGTGGGCAGCGGACTGGACCCCAAGGCCATCTGCCCGGCCGAGGTGGGGCACGCGGAGCAGGGCCAGGAGGCCTATGCGGCCGCGCTCGAGGGCTATGTCTCGGGGACCCCGGAGGGGCTGGCGGCCTGGATCGCGCACTGCGGCCGTGCCGTCGAGCTGGGGGTGCGGGAGAGCACGGCGGTGTGCGAGGCGCTTCAGCGCGGCGCCGCCTGACCGGCGGCCTCCGGGCCGACCATGGCCGGCCTCCGGTTCGCCTCATCTCCCTTGTGGCGCACATGGGTTGCGGCGGTACCCGTACTGCTCCGGTACCGCCGCTGGCACGTCCGCCGGGTTACCATGCGTGCACGAAATTCGCCCATCAGGCCGGGGACTTCGCCCGTCACCTGGTGCGGCTGGCCCGTAATCGACGGGTCGGCGTCGCGTGGGTGCCCGGCTTTCATGCTCGGTCCGTGGGGCCTTGGTGCGTGAGGGGCGTCCTCCCGGATGTCCCTGGTCTCGCGGGCCGTTAAGTCCTTTCTACTCCTGTCGCCGCAGAAGCGGAAGCGCAAGCCACCGTTCTTTTGTTTTTAGCTTCAAAAGCGGGCAAGGCGGACATGGTCGCGGCGGCGATTGGCGAACCACATCAGCCCCGCCGTGGCCGCCGCCGCGCCGATCGCGGCGGCCATGAGTAGTGCCGGACGCGAGGGCATGGGCAGTGCGGAAATGCGCTGCTTCAGGCGCACGGGCCGGTTGAAGGAGAGGATCGGCCAGTCGCGGGACACCGCTTCGCGGCGCAACGCCCGGTCGGGATTGACGGCGTGAGGGTGGCCGACCGCCTCCAGCATCGGAATGTCGGTGATCGAATCGCTGTATGCGTAGCAGCGGCTGAGGTCGTATCCCTCCGAGGCGGCCAGCTCGCGCACGGCCTCGGCTTTGGTGGGGCCGTAGGCGTAGTACTCGATTTCCCCCGTGAAGGCGCCGTCCTCGACGACCATCCGGGTGGCGACGACCCGGTCGGCTCCCAGCAGCGCGCCGATCGGCTCGACGACCTCGGCGCCCGAGGTGCTCACGATCACCACATCCCGTCCGGCGGCGTGGTGTTCCTCGATGAGCGAGGCGGCCTCGTCGTAAATGATCGGGTCGATGAGCTCATGGAGGGTCTCGGCCACGAGCTCGCGGACCTGCTGGACATTCCAGCCCCTGCAGAGGGCGGAGAGATACTGACGCATCCGCTCCATCTGGTCGTGGTCGGCTCCGCCGGCCAGGAAGACGAACTGCGCATAGGCGGTACGCAACACGGCGCGCCTGTTGATCAAGCCGCCTTGGTAGAAGGACTTGCCGAAGGTGAGCGTGCTCGACTTCGCGATGACCGTCTTGTCCAGATCAAAGAACGCGGCTGTCCGGGGCAAGGAGTGGTTTTCCACGCCGCCGAGCATAGGGGCCCTCCATTCGGCGTAAGCTGAGGCGTGTGGGTTTGCCTGAGAAGGCTCTCGGGTACACCATGGAAGTCACGGATCGTTCGCGACCGTGTCTAACCCGGCCCGACTCCTCCCCCCCCGAGTCGGCCGTGGGGACGACCCCCGCTCTCCCCCCCGGCGGGGGTCGTCGCATGTCCGGATGCGTTTCGCTCGTCGCCATCGGGCCTCCCTCCTCCTCGTCCGCCCCGTCGGGCGTGTGACCTCCCTCCTTCATACCCGTTACGCAGCGTAATCGCCATGCTGCTCTCCGGAAGTCACCGGTATAGGTGAGCGGGATATTCACAACCGTTGAGTTGTCCACAGTTTTTGACCAAGATCCACACGATTTCCCGGTTCGCTGCACGGTGATTCCCCGCGAGTTCCGCGATGTTCGCGGAGACGAGAGCGCGGAGTGAGAGGGGAGAGACCGTGAGCGGATCCAGCACGTCCGATCGGCCCGCTTCCGGGGACGGCGAGCAGCGGCGCCCGCTGATCGTCACGGAGGACGAGGCGCTGCTCGATGATCTGCTGAGGCTGTGCGCCGCGGCGGGCGCCGTGCCCGAGGTCGTCCACGGCCCGGCCGCCCGGGGAACCGGCTGGGACGCCGCGCCCCTGGTACTGGTGGGCGACGACAGCGCCACCGGACTGGGAGCCGCCGCCCGCGGCGAGGGCGTGGTGCTCGTCGGCAGAGATCCGGACGACTCCGGCGTCTGGCGCAGGGCCGTCGCGATCGGCGCCCGCCAGGTGGCCCTGCTGCCCGAAGGGGAGGGCTGGCTCGTCGACCGGATCGCCGACGCCGTCGAGGGAGTGGGCCGCCCGGCACTGACGGTGGGCGTCGTCGGAGGGCGCGGCGGCGCCGGGGCCAGCACCCTGGCCTGCGCCCTGGCCGTGGGCGCGGCCCGCGCCGGGCGGCGCACCATGCTCATCGACGGCGATCCGCTGGGCGGCGGCCTCGACGTCCTGCTGGGCGGGGAGAGGGCCGAGGGGCTGCGCTGGCCCGCCTTCGCCGACTCACGGGGGCGAGTGGCCGGACAGGCACTGGAAGAAGCCCTGCCCGAACTGCACTCACTGCGCGTCCTGAGCTGGGACCGGGGCGACTGCACGGCCGTCCCGCCCGAGGCGATGCGCGCCGTCCTCGCCGCCGCCCGGCGGCGCGGCGGAGTCGTGGTCGTGGATCTGCCGCGCAGGCTGGACGAGCCCGCCGTCGAAGCCCTCGAACAGCTCGACCTGGGGCTGCTGGTGGTCCCCGCCGAACTGCGGGCCGTCGCCGCGGCCCACCGGATGGCCTCGACCCTGGGCATGCTGCTGAGGGATCTGCGCGCCGTCGTGCGCGGCCCGTTCGGCTCCGGCCTGGAGGCGGACGAGATCGCCCGCCTCCTGGGGATCCCCCTCGCGGGTGAACTTCCCCTGGAGCCCGGTCTGTCGGACGTGCTCGACGCCGGACGGCCGCCGGGCGGCGCCGAGCGGGGGCCGCTGGCCCGCTTCAGCGCGGAATTCTGGGCCAGGGCGCTCCCCGAGACCGAGGGAGTGCCGGCATGAGCCTCGCGTTGCTGGACGCCGTACGGCTGCGGCTGGCGGAGAGCGGGGCGGAGCCGACCCCCGCCCGGGTCGCCGAGGCGCTGCGCCGGGAGGGGCGGCTGCTGGGTGACGCCGAAGTCCTCGGCGTGGCGGCCCGATTGCGCTCCGAGCTGGTGGGCACGGGCCCTCTGGAGCCCTTGCTGGCGGCGCCCGACGTCACCGACGTCCTGGTCACCGCCCCCGACCGGGTCTGGGTCGACCGGGGCGCGGGCCTGGAGCGCACCGATGTGACTTTCCCCGACGCGGCGGCGGTCCGCGGCCTCGCCCAGCGCCTCGCCGCCATCGCCGGACGCCGGCTCGACGACGCCCGGCCCTGGGTGGACGCCCGCCTTCCGGACGGCACGCGTCTGCACGCCGTCCTGCCTCCCGTGGCCGTCGGCTCCACCTGCCTCTCGCTGCGCGTCGTCCGGCCGCGCGCCTTCGCCCTGGCGGAGCTCGCGGCAGCGGGGGCACTGCCGCCTGGCGGGGAGCGGCTGCTGCGCGCCGTCCTCGACGCCCGGCTCTCCTTCGTCATCAGCGGCGGCACGGGCTCGGGCAAGACCACTCTGCTGTCCACCCTGCTGGGGCTGGTCGCGCCCGACGAGCGGATCGTCCTCGCCGAGGACTCCGCCGAACTGCGCCCGGACCATCCGCATGTGGTGCGGCTGGAGACCCGCCCCGCCAACCAGGAGGGCACCGGCCTCGTCACCTTGCGGGATCTGGTGCGCCAGGCGCTGCGGATGCGCCCGGACCGGCTGGTCGTCGGCGAGGTGCGCGGCCCCGAGGTCACCGACCTGCTGGCCGCTCTCAATACGGGACACGAAGGAGGCTGTGGCACGGTTCACGCCAACGCCGCCGCCGATGTGCCCGCCCGGTTGGAGGCGCTGGGCTCGACAGCCGGGCTGGACCGGGCGGCGCTGCACAGCCAGCTCGCGGCCGCCCTGTCGGTGGTGATCCATATGGTCCGCGACCACGGCGGCCGCAGAAGGGTCGCGGAAGTCCATGTGCTCGACCGGGATTCCGCCGGTCTGGTGACGACCGTCCCGGCGGCGGTGTGGGGCGATGACGGCTTCGAGCGGGCGCGGGGCTGGGCCCGGCTGGCCGGGCTGTGCGGACGCGCCGGGAGTGCGCCATGAGCGGGTGGCCGTTCGGGACGCAGGTTTCTTCCGGATGCGCCGCGCTGTTGCTCTTCGCCCTGTCGCTCTGCGCCGTCGTCGCGCTGCGGGCACGGCCTGGGCCGGGTGTGCGGCGGGCCCGGCTGCTGCTGGCCGGAGGCGGGACGGCCGGAGGTGGAACGGCCGGATGTGGGCCGGGCCCCGCTGCGCCGGGCCGGATCGGCGAGTGGGTCGGGCGCTTGCGGCGGGTGGCGCGGGAGAGACGCGAGTTGCTCTGCCTGCCCGTCGGTTGCGCGGTGGCGGCGCTGGGGAAGTCGGTGCTGCCGCTGATCGTGGGAGCGCTGGCCGTGCCGCTCGTACGGCGGTGGCTGGCGGCGCGGGAGCGGCAGCGTGAGCGGGAGCTCCGGGAGTCCGCCGTGATCGACATGTGCGGCACCGTCGCGGGCGAACTCAGGGCGGGGCGTCAGCCCGGTGCGGCGGTGTCCGGGCTGAGGGACGCGGGGCTGGGCCCGGGATGGCCCGCCGTGCCGGCGGCGGCCAGGTTCGGCGGGGACGTACCGGACGCGCTGCGCAAGGCGGGGCGACGGCCGGGCGCCGAGGGGCTCCAGGGGGTGGCCGCCTGCTGGCGGGTCGCGGTTGACGGCGGTGCCGGTCTGGCCGCGGGCCTGGAACGGGTCGCGGCGGCTCTGGGAGCCGAGCGGGACCAGCGGGAGGACCTACGCGCCCAGTTGGCGGGCACCCGGTCCACCGCCGCGATGCTGGCGCTGCTTCCCGTCGTCGCGTTGCTGATGGGGGCCGCGCTGGGGGCCGAGCCGCTGCGGGTGCTGCTGCACACCCCGACCGGGCTCGGGTGCCTGGTGCTCGGCGGACTGCTGGAGGGCGCGGGCATCGCGTGGACCCGGCGGATCGTCCGGGTCGCGGAAGGGCCGGGGAAGACGAACGGGACGAACGGGAGGGAGCGGGAGAGGTGAACGGGGGTGTTGTCCACAGCCTGTGGGCGGTGGCACTGGCCGTGATCGCGACGGTGTGCGTGGCGGCGCTGGGGAGCGGTGCGCGCGGAAGACGCTCGGCGCGCGGCCGGCTGGTCTCCCTGCTCGGAAGCCAAGGCCGGGCGGAAGGCGAGACGGCGGGAGGTGGGACGTCGGGAAGCGAGGGCCGAGTGCGAAAGCGGACGCGGCGCGCGGTGCGTGGCCTGGACGGGCGGGCGGCCGTGGCGGTGGGATTCGCCGGGCTCGTTCTCGTCTGGCTGGCCGCGGGCGTCACCGGGTGCGTGGCGGGAGCCGCTGCGGCCTGGGGTGCCTGGCGATGGCGGCGGAAGGCCGAGGGAGCCGAGCGAGAGGTGCGGGCCGAGGAAGTGGGACGGCAGTTGCCCCTGGCGGCCGATCTGCTGGCCGCGTGTCTGGCCGCCGGTGCCGGGCCCAGGGAGGCCGCCGAGGCGGTCGGGGGCTCGCTGGGCGGCCCGGTCGGGGCCCGGCTGGCCCAAGCGGCGGCGGAAGTACGGCTCGGCGGTGATCCGGGCACCGCCTGGGGGCGGCTGGGCAGCCTGCCCGGCGCCGCCCCGCTGGCCGGCTGCCTGGCACGGGCCCAGGCCACCGGAGTCCCGGCGGTGGAGCCCATGGCACGGCTGGCGGCACGGCTGCGCGCGGCCCAGGGGCGGACGGCGGCGATGAGGGCCCGCCGCGCGGGGGTCCAGGCGACGGCACCGCTGGGGCTCTGCTTCCTGCCCGCGTTCCTGACGGTCGGGGTGGTGCCGGTCGTGGTCGGGCTGGCCGAGGGACTCATGCGCGGGAGCTGAACGAGGCCCGCCGCAGCAGAAGCGGAAAGGGAAAGTGACGGTGCGACGGATGAGGCCGCGCACCGCACGCATCACACGCGAATCACACATCACGAATCACACATCACGCATTACGCATCACAAGAGATGGGGGAATCGGTCATGGCAGTGACGGCGATGAAGGTCACGTCGTGGTGGGCGGCGCGCCGGGCCCGGGTGACGGGGGCCGGTGAGGCCGGGATGACGACGGCGGAGTACGCGGTGGGCACGCTGGCGGCGTGTGCGCTGGCGGCTGTTCTGTACAAGGTGGTCACCAGCGGGCCCGTCAGCGCAGCTCTTCAGCAACTGATCGTGAAGGCGCTCCATGCGACCTTCTGACGGGACGTCCGGAGGGCACTCCGACGGTGGTTATGTGACGGCCGAGGCCGCGGTGGCGCTGCCGGTGCTGGTGCTCTTCGCCCTGGCCCTGCTCTGGGGGCTGATGGCCGCGTCCGCGCAGATCCAGTGCGTGGACGCGGCCCGGGCGGGGGCGCGGGCCGCGGCCCGGCAGGATCCGCCTCCGGCGGCCGTCGCCGCGGCCCGGTCCGCGGCTCCGCCCGGGGCCCGGATCGGGCTGACACGGGAGGGCGATCTCGTCCGGGTGCGGGTCGAGGCCCGGGCCGCCGGGCCGGGGCCGTTGGCGGTACGGCTGAGTGGGGAGGCGGTGGCCCTTGCGGAGGAGACGGTGGGATGACGCGGGTCTGGCCTCGGTGTGGGTGGCGGCCGTCGCGATGGCGTCCTGCGTGGTCTTCGCGGCGCTGCTGGCCATGGGGCAGGTGGTGATGGCCCGTCATCGGGCGGGCGGAGCGGCGGATCTGGCGGCGCTCGCCGCCGCCGACCACGCCCTCCAGGGGGAGGCCGTGGCATGCGGACTCGCCCGGAAGGTCGCCTCTGCCCAGGGAGCGAGGGTGGTGCACTGCGGGGTGAAGGGTGAGTTCGCGGAGGTGGCGGCGGAGACGCGGGCCGGGCCGTACGCGCTGAGGGTACGGGCCCGCGCGGGCCCGCCGGAGGCGGCGTACACCCCGTGAGGCATCGCCGCCCGTAGCCGCCCGTAGCCGCCCGCAGCCGGCCGTAGCCCGGGCGCGTCGCCGCCCCATCGCCCCTACCCGCTCCGCCGCTCAGTCCGTGTCCGCCGGATCGTTCGGGTCGTGCAGGCCGGTCGGATCCAGCAGGCCGTCCCGGCCGTCCGAGCCATCCCGGCCGTCCGGGTCGGTCGGGGCGTCGGAGAGGAGGCGGGCGAGGAGGCGGATGGCGGCTTTCTTGTCCAGGGGGTCGTTGCCGTTGCCGCATTTGGGGGACTGGATGCAGGAAGGGCAGCCGGCGGCGCACTCGCAGGCGGCGATCGCCTCGCGCGTGGCGCCGAGCCAGCGGGCGGCGGTGTGGAAGGCGCGCTCGGCGAAGCCGGCGCCGCCGGGGTGGCCGTCGTAGACGAAGACGGTCGGCAGGAGGGTGTCGGGGTGGAGGGGGACGGAGACGCCCCCGATGTCCCAGCGGTCGCACGTGGCGAAGAGAGGGAGCATGCCGATGGAAGCGTGTTCGGCGGCGTGGAGGGCGCCGCCGAGGGCCTCGGGGGAGACCTGGGCGTCGTCGAGCTGGTCCTCGGTGACGGTCCACCACACGGCGCGGGTGCGCAGGGTGCGGGGCGGCAGGTCGAGTTTGGTCTCGCCCATGACCTCGCCGGTGATGAGTCTGCGACGAAGGAAGGAGACGACCTGGTTGGTGACCTCGACGGAGCCGAAGCACAGCCGTGCGTCCCCCCAGGGGACCTCGGTGGTGGTCTCCAGGATGGAGATGGTCGTGGTGTCGCGGGCCGTCGTGGAGTAGGGCGGGTCGGCCTGTTCCACCAGGGCGACGGAGTCCTCCAGGTCCAGGTGGCGCACGAGGTGGCTGCGGCCCTGGTGGAGGTGGACGGCGCCCTCGTGGACGGTGGTGTGGGCGGCGGCCCGGTCCACGGTGCCCAGCAGCCGTCCCGTGCCCTCCTCGACGATCTGGACGGGGCGGCCGCCCCCGCCCCGGATGTCGGTGAGGTCGGCGGCGCGCTCGCGGCGGGTCCAGTGCCAGGCGGTGCCCCGGCGGCGGAGCAGCTTGCGGGCCTCCAGCTGGGAGATCACGACCATGGCCTCGGGCCCGAAGAGTGACAGGTCGGCCTCGGTGAGGGGCAGCTCCTCGGCGGCAGCGCACAGGTGGGGCGCGAGGACGTAGGGGTTGTCCGGGTCGAGGACGGTGGATTCGACGGGCTGCCGGAAGAGGGCCTCGGGGTGGTGGACGAGGTAGGTGTCCAGCGGGTCGTCGCGGGCGATCAGGACGGCGAGCGCGCCCCGCCGGGTGCGGCCGGCGCGGCCGGCCTGCTGCCACAGGGAGGCGCGGGTGCCGGGGTAGCCGGAGAGGAGGACGGCGTCGAGGCCGGCGACGTCGACGCCCAGTTCCAGGGCGGAGGTGGCGGCGAGGCCGAGCAGTTCGCCGGTGTGGAGGGAGCGCTCGAGGGCGCGGCGCTCCTCGGGGAGGTAGCCGCCGCGGTAGGCGGCGACGCGGGAGGGGAGGGAACGGTCGACGGCGGCCAGCCGCTCCTGGGCGATGAGGGCGACCAGCTCGGCGCCGCGCCGGGAGCGGACGAAGGCGACGGTGCGCACGCCCTGGACGGCGAGGTCGGTGAGGAGGTCGGCGGTCTCGGCGGTGGCGGTGCGGCGGACGGGGGCGCCCCGCTCGCCGTGGAGCTCGGTGAGCGGGGGCTCCCAGAGGGCGAAGACCAGTTCGCCGCGCGGGGAGGCGTCCTCGGTGACCTCCGCGACGGGCAGGCCGGTGAGCCGGCCGGCGGCGGTGCCGGGCTCGGAGGCCGTGGCGGAGGCGAGGAGGAAGACGGGATCGGAGCCGTAGCGGGCACACAGACGGCGCAGCCGGCGGAGCACCTGGGCGACGTGGGAGCCGAAGACGCCCCGGTAGGCGTGGCACTCGTCGATGACGACATAGCGCAGGGCGCGCAGGAAGGAGGCCCACCGGGGGTGGGCGGGCAGGATCGAGCGGTGGAGCATGTCCGGGTTGGTCAGCGCGTAATTGGCGTACTGGCGCACCCACTCGCGTTCCTCGAAGGGGGTGTCCCCGTCGTAGACGGCGGGCCGGACGCCCTTGCCCAGGGGTTCGGCGAGGGCGCGTACGGCGCGGCGCTGGTCGGCGGCGAGGGCCTTGGTGGGGGCGAGGTAGAGGGCGGTCGCGCCTCGCCCGTTGGGGGCCTCGGAGCCGTCCAGCAGGGCGCTGAGGACGGGGGCGAGGTAGGCGAGGGACTTGCCCGAGGCGGTGCCGGTGGCCACCACGGCCGACTCGCCGCGCAGCGCGTGCTCGGCGACGCGCGCCTGATGGGCCCAGGGGCGTTCGATTCCGGCGGCCCGGATGGCGTCGATCACTTCCGGCCGGATCTTCTCCGGCCAGGGGGCATGACGTCCGGGACGAGGGGGCAAGTGCTCCGTATGAGTGATGCGTGCGGCCCGGCCCGGCCCGGCGGCGAGTCGGTCGAGGACTGTCCGGGGAGCGGGGTGCACGCCCGCCTCCGGCGGGAGTTGATCGTTGGCCATCGACACCGAGTGTGTCACCGGCTTGACGGACAATGGCGCCAAGGCGTCGTGCGCGCCTGCCGGTAAGTGATTGAATGCCATCGCGGCTGCCGATCCATGGGGGGCGACCGCTCGATGCAAGGTGCTGGAGGATCCGTGGACCTGTCCCTGTCGACCGAGACCGTAGGCGACCGTACGGTTGTCCGGGTCGGTGGCGAGATTGATGTGTACACCGCGCCCAAGCTGCGTGAGCAGCTGGTCGAGCTTGTCAACGACGGCAGCTATCACCTCGTCGTCGACATGGAGGGCGTCGACTTCCTCGACTCCACCGGGCTCGGCGTCCTGGTCGGCGGGCTGAAGCGCGTGCGCGCCCATGAGGGCTCGCTGCGGCTTGTCTGCAACCAGGAGCGCATCCTGAAGATTTTCCGTATCACCGGCCTGACCAAGGTGTTCCCGATCCACACCTCGGTCGAGGACGCGGTGCAGGCGACCGACTGACGGTCGCCCGACGGCCGGGTGGCGGTCGGCCGGCGCCTGTTGGCGGCCGCCCGCCGACACACGGCCGCGGCGCCGCACGCGTACGGCCGCACAGCCACATAGCCGCGCCGGGGGGTGACGGGCTCACGGGTCCGGCCCCTCCGCGAGTTCGCCCTGTGTTCCGGCAGTGGGGACGAGCGCACGTACCACCGAGGGGGATGGCATGGCCACCGTCGAACTGCTTTTCAGCGCCCTTCCCGAGCATGTCCGCACGGCCAGGCTCGTGGCGGCCGCGGTGGCGCGCCGGGCGGGGGTCGACGAGGCCGTGCTGGACGAGGTCCGGCTAGCCGTCGGTGAGGCGTGCTCGCGTGCCGTGAGCCTCCACCGCAGCCATGAGATCGCCGGCCCGGTGAAGGTGGTGCTGACGGAGGACGAGAAGAAGTTCTCCATCGAGGTCGCCGACGACGCCCCTCACCCCGGTGTCATGGCCGCGACGGCCGCTGTCGCGTCCGGTTCCGCCGCCCCCGCCGGTTCCCCGGCCCCCTCCGCTTCCGTCCCCGTGACGCCGGAGGAGAGCGAGGACGACATGGGGCTCGCCGTGATCAGCGGCCTGGTGGACGACGTCGAGGTGACGGCGAGCGAGACGGGCGGCCTGATCCGGATGAGCTGGCCGACGACACCGTCGGCCGTCACGCCGTAGCCGGGCGGCCGCCTTCCGCTGTAGTGCGGGGCCTGGCGCCTGTCGTAACTCTGTGTTGCCACCCCGGGTGGGAGTGCCGTTCATGGCCCCTTCGATGCCCCTGAGCCATGCCCTCGCGCCCTGTCGCGCCTTTACCGGTCGATCAATGAATGATCGTTTCTCCTCATGAATGATCGATTCTCCGGGAGATCCCCCGAAGGCCGGACGATCAATTCTTGATCTTCACGATTCCGCCGTGTGGGCGGCCTTCGCGGGAAGTCTTATTCCGTTTGCCGCGCTCTGTTTTGATCTCGCCATGCTCCCTACAATCCGTGCATCTTGAGCTCAGGACGCCTGAGCGTGGCGGCTGTTCCCATTCCTCGTGCCACGGACCGGCCGCGCGCCCATGTGCCAAACGTCTAAGGAGGACGAATGGCGGGGCATTTCACCCCTGAACAGGTGGACTTCACTCAACGACTCGCGGTCGAGCTCACCGACGGCGATCGCAACCTCGTCACGGTGATCGCCGTGGTGGCGGCCGCGGCGCTCGTGGTGGCCGTGGTGCTGGTGCGTCAGGTGCTGGCGGCCGGTGAGGGTACCGACAGCATGAAGAGAATCGCCGCGGCGGTGCAGGAGGGCGCGAACGCCTATCTCGCCCGGCAGTTGCGCACCCTCGGCGTCTTCGCCGTGATCGTGTTCTTCCTGCTGATGCTGCTGCCGGCCGACAACTGGTCTCAGCGCATGGGCCGTTCGCTCTTCTTCCTGGTCGGTGCCGTGTTCTCGGCGGCCACCGGCTACATCGGCATGTGGCTCGCGGTGCGCAGCAATGTGCGGGTGGCGGCGGCCGCGCGGGAGGCGACCCCCGCGGAGGGCGAGCCGGAGAAGGACCTGACGGCCGTCGCCCACAAGGCGATGAAGATCGCCTTCCGTACGGGCGGCGTCGTCGGCATGTGCACGGTCGGGCTCGGCCTGCTGGGCGCGTCCTGTGTGGTGCTGGTCTACGCGGCCGACGCGCCCAAGGTGCTGGAGGGCTTCGGCTTCGGCGCGGCGCTGCTGGCCATGTTCATGAGGGTCGGCGGCGGCATCTTCACCAAGGCCGCCGACGTGGGCGCCGACCTGGTCGGCAAGGTCGAGCAGGGCATCCCCGAGGACGATCCCCGCAACGCGGCCACCATCGCCGACAACGTGGGCGACAACGTCGGCGACTGCGCGGGCATGGCGGCCGACCTCTTCGAGTCGTACGCCGTGACGCTCGTCGCCGCGCTGATCCTGGGCAAGGCCGCCTTCGGCGACTCGGGCCTGGCCTTTCCGCTGCTCGTCCCCGCCATCGGTGTGGTCACCGCGATGATCGGCATCTTCGCGGTGGCGCCGCGCCGCAGCGACCGGAGCGGGATGACCGCGATCAACCGGGGCTTCTTCATCTCGGCCGTCATCTCGCTGGTGCTGGTGGCGGTGGCCGTGTTCGCCTATCTGCCCTCCAGCTACGCGGACTTGAAGGGCGTCGGCGACGCCGCCATCCGGGGGCACGGCGGTGACCCGCGCGTCCTCGCCCTGGTGGCCGTGGCCATCGGCATCGTCCTCGCGGCCCTGATCCAGCAGCTCACGGGCTACTTCACCGAGACCGGCCGGCGCCCCGTGCGGGACATCGGCAAGACGTCCCTGACCGGCCCGGCGACCGTCGTCCTCGCGGGGATCTCCGTCGGCCTGGAGTCGGCCGTCTACTCGGCCGTGCTGATCGCGCTGGGGGTGTACGGGGCGTTCCTGCTCGGTGGCACCTCGATCATGCTGGCGCTGTTCGCGGTGGCCCTCGCGGGCACCGGGCTGCTCACGACCGTCGGCGTCATCGTGGCGATGGACACCTTCGGGCCGGTCTCCGACAACGCCCAGGGCATCGCCGAGATGTCCGGTGACGTCGAGGGCGCGGGCGCGCAGGTGCTCACCGACCTCGACGCCGTGGGCAACACCACCAAGGCGATCACCAAGGGCATCGCGATCGCGACGGCCGTCCTCGCCGCGTCCGCGCTGTTCGGCTCGTACCGCGACGCGATCGCGACGGCCGTGGCGGACGTCCACGCCAAGGCGGGGGAGCTGGGCCTGAGCCTGGACATCTCGCAGCCCAACAACCTGGTCGGGCTGATCCTCGGCGCGGCCGTCGTCTTCCTCTTCTCGGGGCTCGCGATCAACGCCGTGTCGCGCTCGGCGGGCGCGGTGGTCTACGAGGTGCGGCGGCAGTTCCGCGAGCACCCCGGGATCATGGACTACAGCGAGAAGCCCGAGTACGGGCGCGTGGTGGACATCTGCACCAAGGACGCGCTGCGCGAGCTGGCCACCCCCGGTCTGCTCGCGGTGCTGGCCCCCATCGCCGTCGGCTTCTCGCTGGGCGTCGGGGCGCTCGGCTCGTACCTGGCCGGGGCCATCGGCACCGGGACCTTGATGGCCGTCTTCCTCGCCAACTCCGGTGGCGCGTGGGACAACGCCAAGAAGCTCGTCGAGGACGGGCACCACGGCGGCAAGGGCAGCGAGGCGCACGCGGCGACGGTCATCGGCGACACGGTGGGCGATCCCTTCAAGGACACCGCCGGTCCCGCGATCAACCCGCTGCTGAAGGTGATGAATCTGGTGGCGCTGCTCATCGCGCCGGCGGTGGTGAAGTTCAGTTACGGCGCCGACGCCAACAAGGGGCTGAGAATCGCCGTGGCGGTGCTGGCCGTTGTCGTCATCGTGGGCGCGGTCTATCTCTCCAAGCGGCGGGGCGTCGCCGTGGACGGGGGCGACGGCGCGGAGCGGACGGTGTCGCCGGCGGACCCGGCGGTGGTGTCCTGACGCGGCTCCTCCGGACGTAGTTCCTCCGGACGTGGTTTCCCCGACGGAAATGAGCGGAGCACACCGTCCGTACCCTCGCCGAGGTGCGGCGAACGCCACGCCAAGCTTGGTGCAAACGGCTTTAAAAGGGCACAAACGGTGTGCTCGGCTCCCGGCCCCTTCCGCGTGGACGTGTAAGTTCCCGGGCCGAGAGCCATCGAAGGGACCATTCCGGTGAACAAGAAGCTTGTGGCTGCACTGTCCGGTGGGGCGGCACTCGTCCTGGCGCTGACGGGCTGCGGTGGTGGCGACGACAGCGGCAACAAGAAGAAGCTGGACGACTGGGCCAAGCGGGTCTGCGACCAGATGCAGCCTCAGGTGAAGAAGATCACCGACGCCAACGCCTCCATCGCGTCCGTCCTGAACGAGGAGGACTCGAAGAAGATCCAGCAGATCGACTCCGCCGCCTTCCAGGCCAACGCGGACGCGTACAAGGCGCTCGCGACTTCCGTCCAGAACGCGGGCGCACCGCCCGTCAAGGACGGCGAGAGCAGCGAGAAGAACGCCGTCAAGGCGCTCAACGACCTCTCCTCCGCGTACGCCGAGCTGAAGAAGCGGGTGGACGGGCTGGACACGGGCGACAAGTCCAAGTTCAGCGACGGCCTCAAGAGCATCGCCGGGGACATCGCCAAGCTCAGCGGCCGCAGCGACGACGCGCTCAAGAAGCTCCAGTCCGGCGACGTCGGCAAGTCGATGGCGAAGACCCCGGGCTGCCAGAAGCCGGTGGGTTCCCCCACGCAGACCAAGAAGGCGTAGCCCGGCCCGGAAACGAAGGTCCGGGAAGCGAAGGCACAGCCCGGCCAGCCGGCGCGGTCGGCCCCCGGTGCGCCCGTACGGCGCGCCGGGCCTTCGTCGTTCCCCGGGGCCGCCCCCGACAATGGTCCCGTGAGTTCCGTGAGTACGCCCCGCCTTCCCGACGCCGACCCGACGCGCACCGCACGCCTGCGCGAATCCCTGCTGGCCGCCGCCTTCACCGCCGACGGCCTCCTCGACCTGCTCGGCGCCCCCGCCTACGCCGCCCTCGCCCGCAGCGAGACCGTTCCCGCCCTGCGCGCCACGCGCGGCGACGGCCCGCTCGAGACGCTGATCCGGCTCTTCCTGCTCCAGAGCCCCGTCGCCCACGACCGAGCCGCCGCCGCGCTGCCCGTGGCCGACTGCCTCGCCGACGGCTGGCTCGTCCGGGACGGCGACGAGGTGCGGGCCACCGTCGACGTCCGCCCGTACGGCGGCCCCGACGGCCAGGACTGGTGGATCGTCTCCGACCTCGGCTGCGCCGTCGGCGGCGCCGGCGGGATCGCCGGAGGCGGCGGCCCGGCCGGGGTGGACCGCTCGGAGCTCGTCCTCGGCGTCGGCGGCGCCTCCACGACGCTCGCCGGAATCACCGTCCGGACGCCCGTGGAGAGCGCCCTCGACCTCGGCACCGGGTCCGGCATCCAGGCGCTGCACGCCGCCCAGCACGCGACCAGGGTCACGGCCACGGACCTCAACCCGCGCGCGCTCCACATCACGCGGCTCACCCTCGCGCTCTCCGGCGCGCCGGAGGCCGATCTGCGCCAGGGCTCGCTCTTCGAGCCGGTCGCGGCGGAGACCTTCGACCTGATCGTCTCCAACCCGCCGTTCGTGATCTCGCCCGGCGCCCGGCTGACCTACCGCGACGGCGGCATGAGCGGCGACGACCTGTGCCGCACGCTCGTCCAGCGTTCGGCCGACCGGCTCAACGACGGGGGTTACTGCCAGTTGCTGGCCAACTGGCAGCACGTCGAGGGCGAGGACTGGCGCGAGCGGCTGTCCTCCTGGGTGCCGCGCGGCTGCGACGCGTGGATCGTCCAGCGCGACGTCCAGGACGTCGCCCAGTACGCCGAGCTGTGGCTGCGCGACGCCGGTGATCACCGCACCACGCCGGAGGAGTACGCGGCTCGCTACGACGCGTGGCTGGCGGAGTTCGAGGCCCGGAAGGCCAAGGGCGTCGGATTTGGCTGGATCACGTTGCGCAAAACGGGCAGCGACCGCCCGTCGGTGATCGCGGAGGAGTGGTCCCACCCGGTCGAGCAGCCGCTCGGCCCGGCCGTAACGGCTCATTTCGAGCGACAGGACTTCCTCCGGACGCATGACGACGCGGCGCTGCTCGCCGCCCGCTTCACGCTGGCCGACGAGGTCGTCCAGGAACAGGTCGGGCTGCCGGGCGCGGAGGACCCCGAGCATGTCGTGCTGCGGCAGAACCGGGGGATGCGCCGGGCCACCAAGGTGGACACGGTCGGGGCCGGTTTCGCGGGCGTGTGCGACGGGACGCTCCCGGCGGGCCGGATCCTCGACGCCATCGCCCAGCTCGTCGGGGAGGACCCGGTGCTGCTCCGCGACCGCACCCCGGACGCCATCCGCACCCTCGTCGAGCAGGGCTTTCTCTCGCCGGCGGGCGACTGACGGCCCTCCGTCGGCCCCTCGCCGAGCCCCGGGCGACGGCCTCGCCGAGGCCCTCGCCCGGGGCGGCGGAAGCCGTCGTCCGACTCATGGGAAGGCCGGACGGAGGGGTCGTGTTCGCGTCATGTTTCCGCCACGCGTCCCGGCCACCGGGCTCGGCCCGTGCGGCGGGCGGCGGTCGTGGGGCGGATGGGGCCTTCCCGGCAGTGGTGTGACGGTCCGGGCGGCAGACAGGACGCTTGTCGGGTTACCGTTCGAGTGGCGTTGCGGGCTTTTTCCGTTTGACACGGGGGCGGGATGTACCGTCACACTCCGCAGCGTCACGCAACGCCCACACCGAAACGCCCACACCGAGTGTCGACCGGAAGAAGAGCGAAGTTGTCCCCGACCAGCGAGACCGCACAGGGCGGCCGCCGACTCGTCATCGTCGAGTCGCCTGCCAAGGCGAAGACGATCAAGGGCTACCTCGGCCCCGGATACGTCGTCGAGGCGAGCGTCGGGCACATCCGTGACCTCCCGAACGGGGCCGCCGAGGTCCCGGCGAAGTACAAGGGTGAGCCCTGGGCCCGGCTCGGCGTCAACGTGGACAAGGACTTCCAGCCGATCTACGTCGTCAACGCCGACAAGAAGGATCAGGTCAAGAAGCTCAAGGGCCTGCTGGCCGAGTCCGACGAGCTCTTCCTCGCCACCGATGAGGACCGCGAGGGCGAGGCCATCGCCTGGCACCTCCAGGAAGTCCTCAAGCCCAAGGTCCCCGTCCGCCGGATGGTCTTCCACGAGATCACCAAGGACGCGATCCAGGCCGCCGTCGCCAACCCGCGCGAGCTGAACAAGAAGCTCGTCGACGCCCAGGAGACCCGCCGCATCCTCGACCGCCTCTACGGCTACGAGGTCTCGCCGGTCCTCTGGAAGAAGGTCATGCCCCGGCTGTCCGCCGGCCGGGTGCAGTCCGTGGCCACCCGCCTGGTCGTCGAGCGGGAGCGGGAGCGCATCGCCTTCCGGTCCGCCGAGTACTGGGACCTCACGGGCACCTTCAGCACCGGCCGCGCCGGTGACAACAGCGACCCCTCGACCCTGGTCGCCCGGCTGGCGGCGGTCGACGGCCGCCGCGTCGCCCAGGGCCGTGACTTCGGGGCGAACGGGCGGCTGAAGGACTCCGCGCAGGTCCTCCACCTGGACGAGGCGACCGCCCGCGGGCTGGCCGCCGCCCTCGCCGACGCCGCCTTCGCGGTGCGCTCGGTCGAGTCCAAGCCGTACCGCCGCTCCCCGTACGCGCCGTTCCGCACCACCACGCTCCAGCAGGAGGCCTCGCGCAAGCTGGGCTTCGGTGCCAAGGCGACCATGCAGGTGGCCCAGAAGCTGTACGAGAACGGCTTCATCACCTATATGCGTACGGACTCCACCACGCTCTCGGAGACGGCGATCACCGCCGCCCGGGCGCAGGTCACCCAGCTCTACGGCGCCGACTACCTGCCGGAGAAGCCGCGTACGTACGCCGGGAAGGTCAAGAACGCCCAGGAGGCGCACGAGGCGATCCGTCCTTCGGGTGATCGTTTCCGCACCCCCGCCGAGACCGGTCTGACCGGCGACCAGTTCCGGCTCTACGAGCTGATCTGGAAGCGGACCGTCGCCTCCCAGATGAAGGACGCGACCGGCAACTCCGTCACCGTGAAGATCGGCGGCCGGGCGAGCGACGGCCGGGACGCCGAGTTCAGCGCGTCCGGCAAGACGATCACCTTCCACGGCTTCATGAAGGCCTACGTCGAGGGCGCCGACGACCCGAACGCCGAGCTCGACGACCGCGAGCGCCGGCTGCCGCAGGTCGGCGAGGGCGACGCGCTGAGCGCCGAGGAGATCACCGCCGACGGCCACGCCACCAAGCCCCCGGCCCGCTACACGGAGGCCTCGCTGGTCAAGGAGCTGGAGGAGCGGGAGATCGGCCGCCCGTCGACCTACGCGTCGATCATCGGCACGATCCTCGACCGCGGCTACGTCTTCAAGAAGGGCACGGCGCTCGTGCCGTCCTTCCTGAGCTTCGCCGTCGTCAACCTGCTGGAGAAGCACTTCGGCCGGCTCGTCGACTACGACTTCACCGCCTCCATGGAGGAGGACCTCGACCGCATCGCCCGCGGCGAGGCCCAGGCCGTGCCGTGGCTGCGCCGCTTCTACTTCGGTGAGGGCCCCGAAGGCGGCGCCGCCGACGCCGGCAACGGCGACGGCGACCACCTCGGCGGCCTGAAGGAGCTCGTCACCGACCTGGGCGCGATCGACGCCCGCGAGGTGTCCTCCTTCCCCGTCGGTGAGGGCATCGTGCTGCGCGTGGGCCGCTACGGCCCGTACGTGGAGCGCGGCGAGAAGGACGCCGAGGGCCACCAGCGCGCCGACGTCCCGACCGACCTGGCGCCCGACGAGCTCACCGTCGAGTACGCGGAGGAGCTGCTCGCCAAGCCGAGCGGCGACTTCGAGCTGGGCACCGACCCGGGTACCGGCCACCAGATCGTCGCCCGCGACGGCCGCTACGGCCCGTACGTCACCGAGGTGCTCCCCGAGGGCACCCCGAAGACCGGGAAGAACGCCGTCAAGCCGCGTACCGCGTCGCTCTTCAAGACGATGTCCCTCGACACGGTGACGCTGGACGACGCGCTGAAGCTGATGTCGCTCCCGCGCGTCGTGGGCAAGGACGCCGAGGGCGTGGAGATCACCGCGCAGAACGGCCGCTACGGCCCGTACCTGAAGAAGGGCACGGACTCGCGCTCCCTGGAGACCGAGGACCAGCTCTTCAGCATCACGCTGGACGAGGCCCTGGCGATCTACGCGCAGCCCAAGCAGCGCGGCCGCGCCGCGGCCAAGCCGCCGCTGAAGGAGCTGGGCACCGACCCGGTCAGCGAGCGCCCGGTCGTGGTCAAGGACGGCCGCTTCGGCCCGTACGTCACCGACGGCGAGACCAACGCGACGCTGCGCCGTGACGACGACGTCGAGACGATCACGCCGGAGCGCGGCTACGAGCTGCTGGCGGAGAAGCGCGCCAAGGGCCCGGCCAAGAAGACGGCGAAGAAGGCGCCCGCGAAGAAGGCCGCCGCCAAGAAGGCCCCGGCGAAGAAGACCGCGGCCAAGAAGACGACGGCCGCGAAGAAGACCACGGCGACGAAGAAGACCGCCGCGGCGAAGAAGACGACGGCCGCCGCCAAGAAGACCGCGGCCTCGGCCTCGGCCGCGGCGGCCGACGCGGAGTAGGCGGGAAGGCTCGCGCCGAGCATGCCGCAAGGGCCGCCCCCTCGGGGGCGGCCCTTGCCTTATGCCCACCCGCCCGGTATCGCCCTGTATAGGACCCCGGACGTAAGTTCGTATATACGTTCGTATTGACAGTCGGCATCCGGACAACTCCGGATAGGCTGGCAGGATGACGCGAGCCGAGCAGCCACCTTTGGAGAGCCCCGTATCCGGAGCACTGGCCGCGGACTCCCGCGAGCGTGCCCTACGGGCCCTGCTGCGCTTCCGTCCGCTGCGGCGGCTGTGGAGCGCCCAGTCCGCCGGGGCCGTGGGTGACGGCCTCGCCGTTTTCGTCCTCATGCTGCTGGCCCTCCAGGCCGCGGTCGAGACGGGTTCCCTCGGCGGTGGCTACCGGGGCGCCGCGTTCGCCGTCGCCGCCGTGATCGGCGCGCGGCTGCTGGGCACCGTGCTCCTCGGCGCGGTCCTGCTGGAGCCGCTGTCCTCGCTCTTCTCCCCGGCCGGCCGGCTCGACCGCCGCTGGACGATGATCGGCGCGGACGGGCTGCGGCTCGCGCTCCTCGCCGTCGCGCCCCTGTGGGCCGACTGGACCGGGCGCCAGGCCGTCGTCTGGCTTCTCGTCACGGCCTTCGTCGTCGGCGGCGCCGAACGCGTCTGGACGGTCGCCAAGGACGGCGCCGTGCCCGCGCTGCTGCCCGCCCCGCCGCCCGAGGGCGACGCGGTGCGCCCGCTGCCGGACCACCAGGAGGCGCTGCGGCGGCTCTCGCTGCGCACGACCTACCTGGCGCTGCCCGTCGCGGCGGCCGCGCTCCTCGTCATCACCCTGATCGGCAATCTGCTCGGCTCGGGCATCGACTGGTTCCACCTCCACCAGGCGGCCCTCGGCTCGTACCTCGCGGCCGGGCTCTTCGCGACGTCCGGCGTGGTGCTCCACCGGATGACGCTGCCCCCGCTGCCCGATGGCGTGAAGGCGCCCCGCGCGCGCTCCCCGCTGGAGGGCCTGCGCCGCCCCAAGACCGCCCACGGCGCCGCCGACAAGGGGCGCACGGGCGCGATCCCGGTGCTCGTCCTGTCCTGCGCGGCCATCGCCGGCGCGGTCGCCGCGGCCGTCGGCGTCGCCGTGCTCCAGGCGGCCGACCTCGGCGGCGGGCCCGTCGGCTTCGCCCTGCTGGCCCTCGCGCTCACCGGCGGCCCGGCCCTGGGCATCCGCGGCGCCCGGAAGGTGCTGCCCGGCTTCTCCCGCCGCCGGCTGCTCGCGCTGGCGCTCGCCCTGACGGGCGCCGCGCTGCTCGCCGCCGGGCTGGTGCCCGACGCGACGACCGTGCTGCTGCTCGTCCTGCTGGCGGGCTGCTCCGCCGGCGTGGTCGCGAACACCGGTCACGCCCTCCTCGACCAGGAGACGGAGGAGTCCGGCCGGGCCCGCACCACCGAGCACCTCCACGGGGTCGTCCGCCTCACCGTCGCGCTGGGCGCGGTCGTGGCGCCCGTCCTCGCCGCGGTCATCGGTCCGCACCGGCTCGTGTCCGGCTCCTTCGTCTTCGCGCACGGCGGGGCGGCGTTCACGCTGATGCTCGTCGGCGCGCTGCTGCTGCCCGTCGGCGCGCTCGTGCTGGGCCGCACCGACGACCGGCACGGGGTGCCCTTCCACCGCGACCTGCTCGACGTGGTGCGCGGCGGCGACCCCGCCGAGGGCACGGCCCCCGCCGGCTTCTTCATCGCCTTCGAGGGCGGCGACGGGGCCGGGAAGTCCACCCAGGTGCGGGCGATCGCCGAGTGGATCCGCGCCAAGGGCCACGAGGTCGTCGTCACCCGCGAGCCGGGCGCCACGCCCATCGGCAAGCGGCTGCGCGCGATCCTGCTGGACGTCGCGTCGGCCGGCCTCTCCGACCGCGCCGAGGCGCTGCTCTACGCGGCCGACCGCGCCGAGCACGTCGCCTCCGTCGTACGGCCCGCCCTCGAGCGCGGCGCGGTCGTCATCAGCGACCGCTACATCGACTCGTCCGTCGCCTACCAGGGCGCCGGGCGCGACCTCTCGCCGACCGAGATCGCCCGGATCTCGCGCTGGGCCACGGACGGGCTCGTCCCGAACATGACCGTGCTCCTCGACGTCTCGCCCGAGACCGCGCGCGAGCGCTTCACGGAGGCGCCGGACCGGCTGGAGTCCGAGCCGGCGGAGTTCCACCAGCGGGTCCGGACCGGGTTCCTGACCCTGGCCGCCGCCGACCCGGCGCGCTACCTCGTGGTGGACGCCGGGCAGGAGCCCGACGCCATCACCGCCGTCGTCCGCCACCGGCTCGACCAGATGCTGCCGCTGTCCGCCGCCGAGCTCGAGGCCCGCGAGGCCGCGCGCGCGGCCGCCCTGGAGGCGGCGCGCCAGGCCGCCGAGGAGGAGGCCCGCCGCAAGGCGGAGCGGGAGGCGGAGCTCGCGGCGGAGCGCGCTGCCGCGGAGGCCGCCGCGCGTGAGGCGGCGGAAGCCGCGCGCCGCGCCGAGGAAGAGCGCCGGGAGGCGGAGAAGGCCGAGGAAGAGCGCCGCCGGGTGGAGGAGGAGCACCGCCGGGCGGAGGAGGCGCGGCTGGAGCGTGAGCGCCAGGAGCGGTTGCGCGCCGAGGAGGAGCGCGCCCGGCGCGAGGCCGAGGAGGCCGCGCGCCGCGAGGAGGAGCGCCGCGCCCGGGAGGCCGAGGAGGCGCGTCAGCGCGCCGAGGAGGAACGCGCGCGCCGCGAGGCGGAGGAGCGCGCCCGCGCCGCCGAGCAGGAACGACTGCGCGAGCAGGCCGCCGAGGAGGCCCGGCTGCGCGCCGAGGCCGAGGAACGGCGCCTGGAGAAGCAGCGCAAGGCGGAAGAGGCCCTGCTCAAGGCCGAGCAGGCGCGGGTGGCGGCGGAGGCCGCGGCGGCGGGTGCCCTGGCGGGTGCCGAGGACGGTTCCGGGGCGGGTGCTGGTCCGTCGGCTGGTTCCGGGGCCGGCGCCCCGGCGGTCCGCGGCTTCCCGTCCGGTGCCGGGGCCGGTACCCCGGCCCGTGCCGGGGGCTCGGGCGAGGACGAGGCGCCCACCGTGCCGCAGCCCTCGCTGCGCGAGCCGGAGGGGGGCGCGGGCGCCCCTTCCGGCAGCGGCGATCGCGGTTCCGTGCGGCCGCCCGTCGTGGGGACCGCTGCCTTCCGCAAGGACGCCCGGGACCCCCGCGATGCCCGGGACGCCCGTGACACCGGCGACGCGCCGACCGTCGAGACGCCCCGGCCCCCGGCCGGCTCCGAGGACCGGACGGCCGTGCTGCCGCCCGTCGTCGCGCCGACGCCGCCGACGCAGCGCGTCACCTGGGGCGTCGAGCCGAAGGACGCCCCCCGTGGCCAGGGCTCCGAGTCGGAGGAGACGGCTGTGCTGCCGAAGCCGCCGGCGGGGCCGGAGGCGCGGTCCGAGAACCCCGTGGACCGGGTGCCCGACTGGCTCTTCCGCAAGGACGACGACGCCGCCCCGGAGGCCGAGCGCACGCGCGAGCTGCCGCAGGTCGACGGGGAGGCCGAGGGCGGCGACGCGCCCGGCCGGCCCCTGCGGAAGGCGCGGCGCCACCGGCCGGAGTGGGCGGACGACGCCCCGACGCTGGCGGACGATCTGCTCGGCAAGCGGGACGCCGCCGACGGCGGCGAGGGTGAGCGGCGCTAGCCGCCGCTGGAAGTGCGGCGACGGGGTGTCGGTCGGCTGCGGCGCCGTCGTGGCCGGTCGCGCGGTTCCCCGCGCCCCTTACGGGGCCGGTGTGGGGGCCGGGCGCGCCGATACGCCCCGCGCCCCCTTACGGGGCCGGTCGCGCCCGCGCGGTGGTAGCCGCATATCGACACTGCCCCGCGCCCCTTCGGGGCCCGGGTGTCAGTGGTGTGGCCCACAATGGGTAGCCGCAGGACGGACAGCGCGGAGGAACAGCCATGGCGGTGTGGGACGACCTGGTCGGCCAGGACCGGGTGATCGAGCAGCTCGCCGCTGCCGCGCGGGACGCGGACGCGCTGGTCACGGCCGCTGGGACGGACGCCTCGGCGGCGCCGGAGGCGGCGGGCGCCTCCCGGATGACGCACGCGTGGCTGTTCACGGGCCCGCCCGGCTCCGGGCGGGCCACCGCCGCCCGGGCCTTCGCCGCCGCCCTCCAGTGCGTCAGCCCCGACCGTGCGACGGGCGGCGCCCCCGGCTGCGGCTTCTGCGACGGCTGCCACACCTCCCTCGTCGGGACGCACGCGGACGTGGAGATCGTCCGTACGGACCTGCTGTCCATCGGCGTCAAGGAGACCCGTGACCTGGTCCGCCGGGCCCAGCTGTCGCCCGCCGGCGGCCGCTGGCAGGTGATCGTCCTGGAGGACGCGGACCGGCTCACCGAAGGCGCGGGCAACGTGCTGCTCAAGGCCGTGGAGGAGCCCGCCCCCCGGACGGTCTGGCTGCTGTGCGCGCCCTCCCTGGAGGACGTGCTGCCGACGATCCGCTCCCGCTGCCGGTCCCTGACGCTGCGCACGCCTCCGACGTCGGCGGTGGCCGACATCCTCGTCCGCCGGGACGGGATCGAGCCGGAGCTCGCGGTCCGGTCGGCCCGCGCCACCCAGGGGCACATCGGCCGGGCCCGCCGCCTGGCCACGGACGAGCGCGCCCGGGCCCGCCGCGCGGCCGTGCTGAAGATGCCGCTGCGCGTGGCCGACATGGGCGGCTGCCTCAAGGCGGCCCAGGAGCTGATCGACGCCGCCGCCGAGGACGCCAAGCAGGTCGCCGAGGAGGTCGACACCAAGGAGACCGAGGAGCTGCGGGCCGCGCTCGGCGCGGCGGCGGGCACCGGCGGCCGGCTGCCGCGCGGCACCGCCGGCGCCATGAAGGAGCTCCAGGACCGCCAGAAGCGCCGCGCCACCCGCACCCAGCGCGACAGCCTCGACCTGGCCCTGACGGACCTGACCGGCTTCTACCGCGACGTGCTCGCGATACAGCTCGGCTCGCGCGTCGAGCTCGCCAACGACGACGCGCGGGACGCCCTGGAGCGCGTCGCGCGCGGCTCCGGGCCGGAGGCGACGCTGCGCCGCATCGAGGCGATCACGGCCTGCCGGCAGGCGCTCGACCGCAATGTGGCGCCGCTGCTCGCCGTCGAGGCCATGGCGGTCGCGCTGCGCGCGGGCTGACCGCGCGGGTGCCGTCGGGGGTCCCGTCCGGGGGACGGGGGGAACGGTTGAGCTGACCGGGGGAGGGTGAGTAGTACGAGGAACGGCGGGCACACCGCAGGTTGGGTGATTCCTCACTCGTATGAGGACTAGTGGGCCGTAAGGCTGGCCAAGTCGGGTATCCGTCCGGATACGCTCCGTATGCCCGCGTGGTCCTGTGCATGTCGCATGTCCGCATATCTGTATGTCCTGCGGATGTCCGACTGCCCGGACGGCCGGATGTTCGTACGCCCACCTGTCGCCCACCCCGAGGGGCCAGCCGATGGACACCAGTCGCCTGTTCCGCACCTCCGGCACGCTCGCCGCGACCGCGGCCCTGCTGATCTCCGCCGCCGTCTCGGGGGCGGCGGCGCCGGGCACGGCGGCGGCCAGACCGCGCGGCGTGGGCGAACCCGGCTCCTTCGCCTCCCTCCTCCCGCCCGGGGCGGCCGACGAACAGGGGGCGCTCCCGGAGCTGGCCCCGCTGCCCACCGTCCTGCCGCGCGCCCTCCGGCCGTACTACGACCAGAGGCTCGCCTGGCACTCCTGCGGCGGCAAGCGCGCGGACTTCGAGTGCGCCACGCTGCGCGCCCCGCTCGACTACGAGGCCCCTCAGTCCCACGACGACGTGAAACTCGCCGTCTCCCGCAAGAAGGCCACGGGCCCCGGCAAACGCCTCGGCGCCCTGATGGTCAATCCCGGTGGGCCGGGCGGCTCGGCGATCGGCTTCCTCCAGGAGTACGCGGCCTCCAGCTATCCCGGCGCGGTCCGCGACCGGTACGACATGGTCGCGATGGACCCGCGCGGCGTCGCCGCGAGCCAGCCGGTCACCTGCCTCTCCGACAAGGAGATGGACGCCTACGCCCAGGTCGACACGACGCCGGACGACGCCGCCGAGGTCCGTGAACTGGTGGCGGCGTTCAAGAAGTTCGCCCAGGGCTGCGCCGCCCGCTCGGGCAAACTGCTGGGTCATGTCTCGACCGTCGAGGCGGCCCGCGACATGGACGTCCTCCGCGCGGTCCTCGGCGACGACAAGCTCCACTACGTCGGCGCCTCGTACGGCACCTTCCTCGGCGCCACCTACGCGGGGCTCTTCCCCTCCCGCGTAGGCCGGCTCGTCCTCGACGGCGCCATGGACCCCGGGCTCGACGCCCGGCGGATCAACCGCGACCAGACGGCGGGCTTCCAGACGGCCCTGGCCTCCTTCGCGGCGGACTGCGCCCAGCACGAGGACTGCCCGCTGGAGGGCGGCCGCACGGATGTCGCGGGCGTCCGCCTCCAGCAGTTCTTCCAGCGCCTCGACCAGCACCCGCTGGCCACCGGCACCCCCCGCCGGCTCACCGAGAGCCTGGCCACCACGGGTGTGATCTCCGCCATGTACGACGAGACCACCTGGCCGATCCTCCGCAAGGCCCTGCACAACGCGCAGACCGGCGACGGCGCGCTGCTGCTGCGCCTCTCGGACCTCTACTACGAGCGCGACCAGCGCGGTCACTACACCAATCTGATGCCCGCCAACTCGGCGGTGAACTGCCTCGACCTGCCGCCCGCCTTCCGCGGGCCGGCGGCCGTCCGCCGTGCCGTCCCCGACTTCGAGAAGGCGTCCCCGTCCCTCGGCGCGAGCTTCGCCTGGTCCGCTCTGAGCTGCGCGTACTGGCCCGTGCGGGCCACCGGCGGCCCCCACCGCATCCCGGCCCGGGGCGCCGCACCCATCCTCGTCGTCGGCACCACCCGTGACCCGGCGACGCCCTACCCCTGGGCCCGCGCCCTCGCCTCCCAGCTCTCCTCCGGCCGTTTGCTCACCTACGACGGCGACGGCCACACCGCCTACACCCGGGGCAGCCGCTGCGTGGACGGCGCGATCAACGACTACCTCCTCACGGGCACCCCGCCCCCGGCCTCCCGCCGCTGCTCCTGACCTGCGAGATCCCCGTGCGAACGGCTGTGTACGGAGCACCCCTGGAAACTGTGTAGACTTAGGCGCGCTGCACACGCCAACCTTGGCTACGCAGCTTGCCGCCTTAGCTCAGTTGGCCAGAGCAACGCACTCGTAATGCGTAGGTCTCGGGTTCGAATCCCGAAGGCGGCTCCGCCGAAGCCCAGCTCAGATCTCGTCTGAGCTGGGCTTTTTCGTTCAGCGGATGCGCCGCCGACGCCGGGCGCGGGCGGCTCGGCTGTCGATGGTCTCAGTTCTGGTCTCAGATCCGGGGGAGACGGGCGGGAAGAAGGCGTCCCCCATCCGTTGCATCGCGTCCTTGGCTAGGGGGTTCCGTCCCTTCACGTATCGCCGGGTCTGGCCGATCTGGGTGTGCCGCAGGATCTCCATGATCGTGGGCATGTCCACGCCCAGCTCGTTCAGGACCGTGCCGGCCGTGTGCCGGCTCCCGTCGTACAGGCGCCGGTCGCTGAGCCCGGCCTCCTCAAGGATCTCCTTGAACTCCTCCCAGTCGTCCCGGGGGTCGATCGGCCGACCGTCGGGCCGGGCGAACACCACCTGGAAGTCGTGCCACGCGTCCCCGGCGGCCGCCCGCTGCTCGTCCTGCCACGCCTTGTGCTCGCGTAACGGGGGGATGAACACGGGCGGGATGGGGATGGGCTGCTGGCTCTTCTTGGTCTTCGGGCGGGTGAAGACGAGTCCGCCGTCCTTACGCTCCGGGCATGCGCTGGCGTGCCGGGTGCACCCTTTCGGGCATGGCTTGGGGCAGCCCCGCTTGTACCTCTTGTGGACCGTGCAGCCGGGCGGACACGGATCGAAGCGGTGGAGGCGAGCCCCGCAAGCGTGAGGGTCCTTGCAGCCGTGGCGCCACGTGAGGCGTTGAAGCTGCCAGGTGGGATGGAACAGGGCGTTGTCGAGGTCGAGGTAGGGCCAGCGCGCGCCGAGCGTCTCGCCGGGGCGTGGGCCCATCCCGATGCCGAAAGCCCAGCGCATGAAGTTGGGGCGCCTGGCGGCGGCTTCGAGAAACCGCCGGGCCTCTTCCTGCTCGAACGGGTTCGCCTCGGTCTCGTCGGCCGATGGCGGGTCGACCAGCGTGGCGACATTCTCAACGATCATCCGGCGCCTATGCGCGATCTTCAAAGCCCGAGACAAGATGCGGTGAACCTTGAGCACGTGGGACGGCGCGTGACCCTCGGCGAGCATGGCCGCGTACATCGTCTCCAGGTGCTCCGGGGCCAGCTTGTCGAGACGGTGTTGCCCGACCCCTGGGATGATGTCGTTGCGGGTCTTGGACCAGTAATCGTCCAGAGAACGCGGCTTGAGCTTCAGGGACGCGATGTTGGTCAGGTACGTGTCCATCCACGCGGCCACGGTCGGCGCGCGGCCGGCCCTGGGTGCGCGGTGCTCGTCGCGGAGCTTCTCCAGTGCCTTGACCTTTCGGACGACCTCCGGCTCGGTCCTGGCCCGCCGGTGCCGTCGATCCGGACTCCCGTCGTTTTTGAGCCCCATCGTGACGCGGCCGTGCCACCAGCCGTCATTCCCCAGGTAGACGGACGACTCCAAGTTTGGCTTGCGGGGAGCCACTTCTCTCCTTTCGGTGGCGGCCGGAGTCCAGCCCCGGCCGCCGCCCGTGTGCTAACTGGCCTGCTGTTCGAGGTTGTTCACGTAGTTCTGGAGATCGGCCACACGGATGCGCCGTGACCGGCCGCGCTTGATGAACGGCAAGGTGCCGTCGGCCATGAGCTCGTAGACCGTGGTGCGGCCGAACCTCAAGGCTTCGGCGGCTTCCTCGGGCGTATAGAGGAGCGGGACGACGGGACCGGCCGGGGCGGTCATCAGTGATTCCTCCCTACGGATCGGACGGGACGCTTCGCCTTCCTTGCCGTAAATCCGCAACATCCGCCACGCCGCAACAGTGCTGGTCAGCAGCTTGGGGGTGTGGCGGATGCTGGTTGCGTTGCGGATAGGTGCCGCCGCGCGGTGCGCGGCGGCTTGCTGGGTTGGGGTCGGGTTAGACGACGGCTCGGAGTTGGTGTGTGCCGGTTTCTGCGTGCGTGTGGCGACTCTCCATGGGGTCTTCCGCCACGGATTCACCCTCGTTGACCTGCGATGTTGCGGACGTTGCGGGTGTTGCGGACTTCCCGGGGGGAGGGGGGCAGTAGCGGGCCCATGCGTCGGTCAGGTCGTCCGCGTAGTAGCCCTTCGGGGTGCCGCTGCCGACTCGGATCCCCCGGGGGCGGATCGGGGTGTTGTCGGGGCGGACGTACTGTTTCAGGAGCGTGGAGAGGCCCCGGGCGGTCAGTGGCTTGCCGTCGTCGGTCAGGTCGGCCCAGGGGGCGTCATCGAGTCCGAGGAGGACTTCGAGGATGGCGGCGGTGGGCATGCGGTCGGCGCCGCAGAACACCTTGTCGCGCAGGTCGGTCAGCAGGCGGACCCCGAGGGAGGCTTCGTCGCCGTCCTGGGCTGCCTTGATGAGTTCGAGGCTGGCGGCGCGGGCCCGCTCGGGCCAGTGGCCGCCGGCCGCGACCGCGAGGAGCGGTTCCCACACGTCGGCGGGCCGGTCGGAGACCCCCTCCGGCATCTCGGGCCAGGCTTCGGCGACCTGGTCGTGGACGGTGGTGGCCCAGTCGGCGAGCCGGTCACGCAGGGCGTGGCCCTGCTTCTCGTGGACGCGACGGCGGTACGGTTCGGCCTTCTCGTTCGGGGCCTTCTTGCGCATCCGGATGATGACCGAGCGGGTCAGGATCGTGTCCGGGAGGGAGCCGAGTCCCGCCATGGCGACGGCGCAGAACGAGGAGAACCACTCGGTGCTCTGGTTCGAGCCGTCCCCGACGCAGCGCAGCGACTTGGCGCCCCGCCGGTAGCCGGAGTTCAGGAACCCGCGAACCTCCTCGTTGCCTCCGGCCTTCGGCCCGAAGACGGTGTCGATCTCGTCGAACAGCAGCGTCGGCGTTCCGCCGTCGGCCTCCACGAGCCGGAAGAGGGCGTTGGCGGAGGCGTTGACGGTGGTGGCCGCGCGGGGGGTGAGAGTTTCCACGATCTCCAGGGCACGGGACTTCCCCGAGCCGGGCTCGGGGGAGAGGAACGCGAGGCGGGCGGTGCCGTCAAACGCGTCGATCAGGTGGGCGTGGGCGTCCCACAGGGCGACGGCGACGTAGGCGGCTTCGCTCGGGAAAACGTTGAAGCGGCGGTGGAAGTGCTCGACCTCATCGAGCAGGGCAGCGCCGTCGATAGACGGGGCGGGCGGGGTGCTGGTCATGCGGCGTTCCTCTCTTCGGTCAGGAGCGGGCAGAGGTCGCGGTGGGCGGTGTGGTCGGTGATGAGGGCGAGCACGTGCTGGTGTCCGGCGGCGCTGCGGTTGCGGCCGCATGCGCATGTCGATGTCGCGGTGGGCACTGCGCCCCGGCCGGGGGCGACGATGCGGAGCATCCCGACGATGCGGGGCGCGGGGGTCGGGTGCTGGTCAGGGCGAAGAGCTGAAAGGACGCCCTGACGGGCGGCGACCCTCGGCGCACCACTGCCGGATCGGGCCGGGGCCAGTTCGGCGGAGCTGGGGCCGTCGGCGGTGTCGGGTGGGCTGTTAGTCGGAGAGGAGGTGCGGCCGGTCATGCCGTCTTCCGAGTACCGCTGTTCTGCTGGATGGACCAGTTGAGGGCGCTGGTGATCGCGGAGCGGTACTCGTGGGGCTTCTGGCCGGCCGCTTCCGCCCCCCGACTAATAGCCGCCTCCACCACGGCGCGGTCCAGGTCGCCGGATGCGACCAGCCGCCCCAGGGCTCGCGTGGCCCGGACGACCGCCGCGTTGCGCTGGCCCTCGGGGGCGCTGGCGACGGCTGCCTCCTCGTTGCGCAGCGCGGCGGCCGCGTACGAGCTGGCGCTGCCGCGACGGAGCGGCACCGCCGCCGTGGTCGTGGTGGTGCGTGTTCGGGGGTGGGGTGGGATGAGCAGTGTGCGCAGCCAGTCGGGCAGGGGATTGAGGAGGGTGGGGCCGCAGGTCTCGTAGCGGGCCCCGTTCACGTGGCTTCCGGCGGCGACGACGTAGCCGCCCCACGCGCGGGTGTCCACGAGCGGTGCGAGGGCCCCGGCGGTGTTGTGCAGGCGGGCTGCTGCGGGGGCGGTGAAGTACAGGTGGGTGCCGCCGCTCGCGGTCCGGATGGTGCGGGTGGTGGGGGCGGGCTGCCCGGTGCGCTCGCAGAGCGCCTGGAAGGTCGTCGCGCCGTCAGGCGCGTCCGTATTGCTCTTGGGCTTGTCCAGGTCGACCACGAGCAGCCCTGCGGGGCCGGTGGCCAGGCCGATGTTGAAGGGGCCGGCCGACCAGGCGCGGCGGATGCGCTCGGGGTCGGTGGTGGCGCGCTCCTCCCACTTCACGTGCCCGGCCCGGCAGGGGCCGGTGTGGGGGCAGCGGGTCTCGCCGTGCAGGGCGGGGCGCTTGTCGCCGGGGCGGAGCGGGAAGACGGGCCAACCACGCTCCGCAGCATCCAGCGCCGCACGCAGCAGCATGGAGCGGAGTTCTTGGGGCATGCTGGAGACCTCCACTAGGTCTGTTGATGGACGGGTGGAACCGGGGCGATCGCGCGACTTTGGCGAGACGTGGGCGGTCGCCCCGGGCGTATCTACGGCCGGGTGCTTTGGAGCCAGGCGGCGTACTCCTGGCGGACGTAGCCCCGGTGGCTGGTGCGGGCCCACAGCCGGTCCTCGGGCCCGTGCTCACCGGCCCAGCCCTTCACCCGGTCGAAGAGAGACAGGGTGAGGGCGGCGGCTTCGGCGGTCTCAACAGCCATCTCGACGGCCACGGGCGCCGAGACGGCCGCTTCCTCGATGGCCATGCGGTCCAGCAGCGCCGCCCTGCGCAGGAGGAACTCGCGCTCGACTGAGGAAGGCGGCAGCAGGCCGGCGTCGGTGTAGCAAGAGATCAGGTCGGTGAGGTCCGCCAGCTCATGCACGATGGGCGGGGCGTCGGCGTAGGCGTCGTCCCCCGTGTGATGGTCGGCGGTGATGTACAGCCGCAGACGCTTCCCCGACCGGGTCGGCTTCCGCAGGGGCGGGCTGGTGGTGAACGTGCCGGCCAGTCCCTTGGTGATCGCGTCGGCGTCGGTGGGGTCGCAGATGATCCGGATCTCGAACACGTCCGTCTCCTAGTGGTGGTTGTGGATGGTGCCGTGGGCGCGGCCGAAGAGGCCGGTGGCGGTGACCTGGACGATCTGGGTGGTTTCGGTGTGCTCCTCGCGGTGGCGGCCGGTGATGGTGCGGAGGATGGCCACGGTGCCGAGGGGGATGAGGATGAGGAGCGCTGCGGCGGCCCACAGGGCGTGGGCGGCGGCGATCAGTCCGGGTGCGGCGGCGGCGAGCCCGTAGCCGGCGGCGGCGATGCCGCCTCCGATGGTCGGGGCGAGAAGGGCGGTGGTCTTGGCCCAGGACGGGACCGGGCGCGCCACCGGTACGGGGGCGGTCTGGGGCTGGTCGGGGGTGAGGGTGTAGCCGGTGATCAGGCGCCCGTCGGGGAGCTGGATCGTCTGGACGGCGGGGAGCGGGCCGGGGTGGAGGGGGACGATCGGGGCGGGAACGGCGGGGGTGATCGGGATGGGGTGATGGGTGATCGGCGGGTGGTGTTCGGGAAGGGGCATGGTGAGCCTCCCTACGGGCATGCGGAGTGGGCCCGCGCCGGGCGGCGCGGGCCCACTGGTTGGGTGTCAGGCGTGGTCGTCAGGGGTGTCACGCGGGGTGTCAGGGTCCGCGTGACGGTGCGGCTGCCTAGGGGTTTGGGTGTCAGGGGGCCGTGACGGTGTCAGGTGTCAGGCGGCCGTCAGGGCGGGGACGATGCGCCACCGGCCGGTCTGGGCGGTGGGCTCCAGCCGGCCCTCAAGGGCGGCTTCCTTCAGCCGGGCGGAGACCCATGGGCGGGAGTAGTTGTTGGCGTCGCACCAGTCGGTGAAGTCCTTCGGGCCCACGACCATCCGGCCCTCAGACTCGAACTGCTCCAGCGCCCGGGCGAGCAAGGCCCGGGCCTCTTCGGGGGAGGGCTTACGGCCGGTCTCCTGCTGCCCGAACATCGGTACGTCGTCACCCGGTTCGGGGTCGGGCAGGTCGGCGTCCGGATCGAGCTGGGCGTCCTCGGGGTCGACCAGCGGGCCACCGTCCATCTCCATCTCGCCTTCCTCCGCGCCAGCCTGTCCGGGGGCCGGCTGGTCGGTGCCGGGGGCCGCCCGGCCGGTGTAGAGCTGTCCGGCGACCCTGGCGGCCGCCTGGGCGGTGACCGGGCCCGCCGGGGCGCCGTGGCGCTGGGCCCAGGAGGCGAGCACCTCCAGGACGGACACCGAGCGGATGGTGAAATGGAAGGTCCTGGCCGGGGAGGCGTACCGGTCCTCGGGGATGCCCGGGGAAACGAGGTAGCAGTATCCGGGGCGGCGGTTTCCCCAGGCGCCGGGGTGAGCTCCGGCGTCCAAGACCCTGCTGGGGAGGGAGAACCCTTCATCCCGTTCGTCGCAGCCGAGCGCGATCACGGACGGCAGGGACGCGCGGGTGCTGGTGCTGATCTGGTCGTAGCTGGGCCGCTGGAGGGAGACGACCAGGGCCATACCGGCGGAGCGCGCCTCCTGCGAGATTCCGGTGAACGCGTCGTCCCCCATCGCGCGCAGCGTGTTGGCGGACTCCTCCATCCATGCCACCAGGAACGGCATGCCGGGGCAGCCGCACGCGGTGCCGTCCTTGCGGCACGTGTGCTTGGTGCTGGTCTGCGTCAGGGCTGCCTCGGGCAGCCACTGGCGGTAGCCGTGAGCGCCCAGCCACTTGGTCCGGGCCGGGATGGTGGCCTTGACGGCCTCCACCATGACTTCGGTGCCGGAGCCGCCCTCCACGGCCCAGTCCAGGCCGGGCCGCAGGGGGCCGAAGTCCTGGAACATCTTCGGGTCGCTGAACCAGACGATGACGTCCCGGCGGGAAAGGATCTCGGTGAGCAGGTTGAGCGCCGCGTCGCCCTTGCCGGAACCGGAGACGCCCGCGATCAGTACGTGGGTCGAGTTCCGTTCGGCTTCCGGGTCTCCGGGCAGCCACAGCAGCAGCGGTGAGCCGTCGTCGTAGCGGCCGATGACCAGCGGTTCGGCGATGGAGCCGCCCAGGTTCGACGGCCCCGTCCACTCAACCGCCTCGGCGAGCATGTCCTCTGGGACGATGACCAGGTCGCCGCGACGGGCCGAGGCGGGGTCCGGCTGGTACCGGATGGCCGTGGTCGGCAGATCCAGCGCGGACGCGATCCGCGCCAGGCTCTTAGCGACGTCGTCGTTGGTCTGCTCCCCCGCTTCCAGCGCGACCGCCGCTGTGACGCGGTTCGGGTCGACCTTGACCGCGCCGATCTGCGCGCGGGCCAGGCCGACCTTCTCCAGCAGCCCCTTGTCCGCGCCCTGGCCGGTGGTGCCGTCGACGCTGCGGCGCATGATCATCCGCACGTTCCATGACAGGGCCAGGGCCGGGCCGCCCATCAGGTACAGGTCTGGCAGCGGCCCGGCCGTCGGACCGGCGAGACACGCGGCGGTCACCCACGCCGATCCCGCTGCCATGGTGATGGCCGAGTGCAGACGCCGCTGCTGACTGGTCGAGCGGCCCGCCCACCAGGTGGCGCTCGTGAGGGCGACGGAGGCCAGGGTCAGGCCCACGCCGGCCGCCGCGCTGGAGGACCATTCCAGGCTGCCCAGCGCACCGGCCAGACCGGCGCCGCCGACGCCGAGCCAGGGCGGGAGGTGTGGTTTGGCCCGGTGCAGCAGGTACGCCCGGACGCCCCCGGCGTCGGAGGCGCCGCGCAGTTGCTCTTCGTGCTGCTGCTCGCTGTGCTCACGCATGTCTCGCACGGCTCGAACCTCCTTACTGCTGGGTCCAGTCCATGCGCGGCACCTGCGGGCGCCGGGCACGGTGCCGGACACGGTTGATCTCTTCCTCGTACTCCTGCTGGAAGGCCGAGTAGGTGGCGGCGGCGTTCTTCGCCGCGTCCCGCAGCGCGTCCGCCGACCGCTGGAGCTTGCGCGCCACCTTGAACGCCCGGATCCGGGACGCCCCCAGACGGCCCTCGGGGTCAGGGACAGCGGCCAGCACGCCCTTGAGGATCTCGGCGCCCATGGCCACCTCGATAGCCAGCGTCACCCCCGCCGCCCGCACCGCGTTGCAGTAGTTCCTGACCTGCGCGGGAGAGGCGAAATCCGGCGGCGGCAGCAGCTCACCCCCGCCACGGTGGGCCGGAGCGGCGCTCCCGCCGCCCCGGCCGCTGCCACGGTTGGAGGTGTTGACGTTCACCGTGAAGCCGGGCGAGAACGTCGCGCTCTTGGAGTTGAACTTGGTGCTGTTCTTGAACCCGTTGGCCCCGGCGAACGGGTCATGGGCAGCCCGGGAAGTCATCGGCTCTCCTCAGTGCGCAGGAAGGGACGGGCGACGTGCCAGACGATCTGGGCGGCGATCAGGAGGACCAGCCACCACAGGGCCAGCGGGCCGGTGAGCGGGCCGAACGCGGCGGCCATGGCGATCCAGGTCAGCGCGCCGGTCGCCAGCAGGGCGAGCGCCACGCGCCAGGCCCGCACCGAGGTACTGCCAGCCGGATAGCGCTGCTGCACGCTCACCAGCCACACCAGCGGCGCGGCAGCGACCGGGGCGAGCACCAGACCCGACCACCACGCCAGCGCGTGCAGCACAGCCGTGACCACCAGGACCGACAGCGCGGACAACAGCGGGACGGCCGCGCGGCGGTGGGCCCACAGCGTCCGGCCAAGGAAGAACAGCAGCTCATGAGAGAGCGGGAGCCGTTCGGGAACGACGACCACGAACGGGTCGGAACCACGCCCGCGCCGACGTTGGCGCGGGATACGGACGGTCGTTGTACGAGGGGACACAGCAACTCCCGACGGGAGATCGAAGGCGGAGGATCAGGCAACGAGCTGGCCGTCTGCGTCGGCGCAGGCGACACAGACGCCGAGAGACGACGGGATGCAGTAGCCGGCGTCCCGCCCGCAGGCGGGGCAGGTGCGGCGGGCAGCCAGGGCCTTGCCCAGGGCCGCCCACCGGCCCGGCGTCATCGGCCGGACCGGCATGGCCGCGTCGATGCGATACAGGTAGGCGGCTCGTACTCCGGTGCGACAGCGGCGCGAGCGCCACAGGGTCTGGGCCGCGACCGGCTGGCCTCCCGGCCGCAGACCCAGGGCGCGGAGCTGGCGGCGGGTGGCCAGGCCGTCGGGGGCCAAGCGGAATGGGAACGTGGGGATGCCGTAGCGGTCGCCGGTGGGGTCGTAGAAGCGCGGCCCGCTCATACGGCAGCCGCCTCCCTGGCGTCCGCCACCGCCGCCGAGAGGGCGTTCGGCGCCGTCGCGCGCTGCTCGTCCAGACGCTTATAGACCTTGTGGACGTAGGAGGTGGAACGGGTGGACTCCCGTGCCGCCTCCGCGATCGTCCTCCTCATCACCCAGCACGCGCGGATGACGTTCAGCGCCTCCGAGGCCGACAGCTTTTCCGTCCCAGGCTCGTCGTCGCTCCCGTCGGTGGATACCGGGGGAACGGCGAGTGCATGCACCGCGCGGCCACCGCAGATGACCAGCGACGACCGCCGTGACGGCACCACCGCAGCGGGCGCACCGACTGGCGCGGGAGTCGGGGCGGGTTCAGGGATGGATGCCGGGTGAACGGGGGCGACGTCCACCGTCGTCCCCCTCGCGTTCACCAGGGCCCGAAGTTCGGTGACCTTATCGAGGATCGAGCGCCGGTAATGCGTGATCGCCTCAGCCAGGACGATCAAGAGGACCGGGGGGACGGAGTGGAGGACAAGCCCGGCCGGGTCGACCGCGTGGGGGACGCCGAACACCGTCCCCTCCGGCCAGAGTGAATCCCAGCAGTTCATCACCCAGGTCCCCATGCCGGCGAACCAGCGAAGTCCGCTGGCCCAACCGGAAGGTTGAACCCCGTACTCCAGCAGCCGTCCATCCACGATCAGCACCGCGCCCAGCGCCACGGCCACCATCGGGTCGAGGAGCCACGCGATCCACGGCGAGACGCGGTGACTGATCGCGAACAGGGTCACGTTCGTCGCGGTGAAAGCGAGCGCCACCACCGCGACCACGATCAATACGCTGGTCAGACCCGCTTGAAGGCGGGTCAGCGCCTTGATCTGGTCGGCGGGCGGCAAGTCCCCGGGCTTCACAGCCCCGCCACGTCGCGGCCGGGCCGCTCGTCCGGCCCGCTGGTGGACTGGATGACCGCCGGGCGGGTGTAGTCGTCCCGGGCGAGGTCGGGGTCGAGGTCGAGGAACTGGTGTCGCTGCTCCGTGAGGAGCGGGCCCGGCTGGCAGGCGCGCAGCTCCTCCATCAGCTCGTCCAGCAGCTTCATCTTCTGCGTGGAGGGAGTGGTCATGGCGTGCCTCCTCACGGGCGGTCGGGGATGCGGGCGTAGGCCACCAGGTCGAGCCCGGTGCCGGCGTAGGTGGTGCTCGCGCTCAGGACACGGGTCCGGCCATCGGCCTGTGTGCCGTAGGCCACGGCGTCGGGCGCGATGTCCAGGGCTTCGCGCCACGCCTCGAAGGCGTCCAGCTCGTCGTGGAAGGCGAGTTCAAGGCGCTCGGGGTCGATCGGGCTCATCCACACCGTCGGCGCCGGCAGGTACCCGAAGGTCACGGCCAGCTTGTGCAGCGGCGCGACGGCCAGGCCGCCCAGGGTCAGGAAGGCGTTCACGCCGCACCCCCCATGACCGGCAGGTTCGCCAGCGCCCGACGCGCGGCCAACACCCGGCGCCGCGCCCGCCGCAGTCGGCGCGCGTCCAGCTCCGAGACCGGCCGGTCCAGCAGGCTGATCTCGACATCCAGCAGGTCCACCTCGGCGGCGATGACCGGCGCCTCACGCTCGATGGCGTCCAGCTCGGCCGCCGTCGGCTCCACGCCATCGGCGGTAACGCCCGCCGGGAAAAGATCGATGGTGCTCACGGGTCGTGCTCCCTTCAACAGGAACGGCCCGCGCGGCCCCGGTGTGGCATCACTGGGGCCGCAGCCGTAGAGCGGAAGATCCAGCTCCCCTCAACCCCGCCCGTACGGCCCGCAGTCGCGGCCCGGACGGGCGAAGGAGGCAACCGCCGCAGCGCGACGCTGCGGAAGAAGGTGCAGGGCTTCACCGGCTGACCATTGCCATGGCCAGCCGGTCCCGAGCCCGGTCGGGCGCGTCATCGTCACTGCTCTGACGCCAGCAGGGCGGCGCGTACCAGGTGGCGGCCCCGGGGTTGACCTCCAGTGATGAAGGGATGATCCCCAGGACCGGTCTCCAGAGCTGACACGCGGGACAGGACAGGTTCACCTGCCACGAAGTGGCCGCCACGGCCACCACCCGGGCCGCTACGGGGACGGGGAGTCACACCCCGCCGATTAGCGCACTGTTGAGTTCTCAAAGAACACCCAGCTCAGGGCCCGGAGAACACGACCGAAGCCGCGTTCCAGCGAGCGATCCCGCCCGGCACGGTGGCGCACGGCGAGAAAGCCAGCTCCCGAGTCCCTCGGGGGCTTCCTGCCGCACTCACAGACTGGACCGGTGGACCGGTCCAGTCAACCTCTAAGTTCGCACTCTGTTGGGTCGCCCCGATTGTCTGTGCAGGTGGCTGGCCCTTTGAGGGCGTAAAAAGAGCTGGACCGGCGGACCGGTCCAGCTCTTTCCTAGGTCACATCGAGTAGGTGTCCACCTGCTCGTACAGGGCCCCCGGTGTCACGCCTTCCTCACACACCAACGGGCGCCCCTCCTGGTCGTACGCGGTATGCAGGACTACCGCTGCGGCGGTCGCGTCCGGCACTGCCAGGTGCTGGGCCTCGGAGGCGCTGGTCAGGCGGACCGTGGTGACGTCCACCCCCTCGACGGGGAAACGGCCGGTCTGGCGGCGGACGTACCGGGTCGTCCCTTCCGCGATGGGTGCCGTCTGGGCCAGCCGGGGAGCAGCTTCTGCCACCTCGGGCGGAAACCATGCCTCCACATAGCTGTGAGGGTTGCCGTCAGGGAGCTGGAGGATGCGGATGCGCCGTAGCGCCGGCACGCCTGACGGCATGCGCAGCGCCGCCGCTACGCGCGCTGGCGGCTCGATCCAGTCCGGCGCCCCGATGCGCAAGAACGGCATGCCGCCGGCGATGCGGGCGGATCCCGCGCGGCGTGCCCCCGCAGGGCGGGCGATGGGCGTCTCGGTCACCACAAAGCCCGTGCCTTGCCGGGCCTCGACCACCCCGTCGTTCCGCAGGACATCCATCGCCTTGACGGCGGTCGCGCGCGATACCGACCACTGCTCGGCCAGGTCGCGCCCGGATGGCAGAGTCTGACCTGGGGCGAACTCGCCGGCCGCGATGCGGGCGCGCAGTGACTCCGCGATCTCCTCGTACTTCAGCAGCGCCATGGCTTCCCCTTTGTGGTCGGTGTACTGGACTGGTCCACCGGTACACAGGATACTTTGGTCATGTCGCTTCCCGAATTGGCTCCGTCCGTCATGCGCTTTTACGGCGAGACCATCGACGAAGGCAGCCGCCTCACCCGCTCAGCGGACGGCCGCCTGGAACTGGCCCGCACGCAGGAGCTGCTGCGGCGCTTCCTCCCTCCCGCACCGGCACGCGTGCTGGACGTTGGCGGCGGGACAGGGGTGCACGCAAAGTGGCTGGCAGAAGCCGGGTACGAGGTCACGCTTGTGGATCCTGTGGCCCGGCACGTTGAGCAGGCGTCTGCGATCTGTTCGGCGTCCGTGGGCGACGCGCGAGCGCTGGACGCCTGTGACGCCAGTTATGACGTCGTGCTGCTGCTTGGTCCCCTCTACCACTTGCCCGATGAGGCTGATCGCCATCAGGCGCTCTCCGAAGCTCTGCGCGTCGTCAGGCCGGGTGGGTTGGTGGCTGCGGCGGCGATCAACAGGTACGCATCCCTTTTCGAGCACGTCACCTACGCCCACCTGCATACCGAGCGCATGCAGGATTCGATTTCCAAGATTCTCCGTACAGCCGTGCACGACGGCCCCGGTTTCACCTTGGCGTACTTCCACCGCGCGGAAGAGCTTGCCGAAGAACTCCGCAAGACGGGGCTCAACGGCGTGGAAGTCTTCGGGATCGAGGGTCCTGCGTGGTCACTGGTCAAGGCCGCCGAGCAGCAGCCAGGAGACGGCCCGACGGATGACCTGATCGCCTCTGCCCTGACGGCTGCGCGAATGGCCGAGCCCTATCCGGAGCTGCTGGCCGCAAGCTCTCATCTCCTTGCGGTTGGCCGTGCCCCCGGTGGCGTCAGGTGAGGGCTCGGCGCGGTCTCAGTTCCGGTCTCGGTTAGACGCCAGTCCGCCGTCATCCGCTGTCGTCCAGTGGGGTCCTTGTAAAGCGTTGACCTGTGGAAACGCTTCGGACGCGGACGCCTGCGGATGCCCACGGACCGAGATCGGACAACTCGTAATGCGTAGGTCTCGGGTTCGAATCCCGAAGGCGGCTCCGCCGAAAGCCCAGCTCAGACACTGTCCGAGCTGGGCTTCTTCGTACGCCTCGCAGGTCTAGAACGTGGGGCAGAGGTGTTCGTGCACGACGTCGCGGATCTTTGCCGCCTTGGTGGGGCCGAAGCCCTGCGGGTGAGTCGGCGAGGTGAACCGCAGGTTCGCGAGCTCGACCTGTTTCGCCCGGTCCTTCGGGGAATCGTGGATACTCCGGCACTCGTTGCGGCCCCGGCTGACGGCTTTGTCCTCCTTGCCGTGCACGATGTCGGGGTCGATGGCCGTCAGGGCCCGGATGTATGCGGCCTGCTTCACCGCGTCGGGCTTGGGCGGAATCCCGAGCTTCGCCTCTGCGTCCGGTACCGCGGCCTTGGACGGAGCGGCCGCGGGGGCGCTCGACGTCGCGGCCGACGGCGCGCTCGTCTTCGAGTCGGTGCCGCCCTTGTCGCCGCCGCACGCGGTGAGTGTGGCGGTGGTGGCGATCGCGAGGGTGGTTAAGGCGATGGCGGTGCGTCTCACGTGGCTCTCCCCTGGCCGGTGGTCATGATCGCCTCATCCTGGCACGCGAACGCTTCACGGCCGAAGCCCCGGCCGGGGTTCTGCCCGGCCGGGGCTTTCTCGGTCCCCGCAAACGTCAGAGGATGTCCGTGCCCGGGTCCAGGCCCAGGAGGACCCGGCCCTGGACCTCCATGTTCACGTTGACCTGGGCCAGGGCGTGGAGCGTGAAGCCCAGGATGTCGCGGTGGAAGCGCTGGAAGGGGACGTCGCGCTTGATGACCGAGGCGCCGCTCGCGGTCTGGAGGAGTTCGACGGCCTCCTTGGCGAGCTGGCCCGCGAAGGCGGTGCGGCCGCGGACGATGGCGCGCTCCTCCAGGGTGGGGTCCTCGCCCGCGTCGGCGCGGCGCTGGAGGAGCTCCAGCCACTTCGACGAGAGGGCCTCCGCCGCGTCGATCTTGTTGGCGGCGGTGGCGACCTGGATCTGGGTGAGCGGGTGCTGCTTCTGGTCGGTCCAGGAGGTGTAGGTGATGCCGCGGCCCGGGAGGCGGTCGAGGAAGAGCCCGTAGGCGCCGCGGGCCACGCCGACCGCCATCAGGGCGTAGGCGGACATGATGAACGGGACGACGCCGTACTCGCGGCCCTTCGCGGTGCTGTTCCAGCGGCCGGGGACGCCGGTGCTCATGATCTCGCCGTAGGAGGCCACGCGGTGCGCCGGGACGAAGACGTCCTTGGCCGTGGTGGTGGCGCTGCCGGTGCCGCTGCCCGAGGTGACGTCCCAGTCGTCGGTGATGGACAGCTCCGACATCGGCACGAGGGCGAGGAACTCCTCGGTGGTGCCGTCGGGGTGCTCCAGCATGGCGGCGAGGCCGTCCCAGTCGGCGCCGTGGCAGCCGGTGTTGTAGTTCCAGCGGCCGTTGAGGAGGTAGCCGCCCTCGGTGGGGACGAGGGTGCCCGTGGGGGCGAAGCCGATGGAGACGCGGACCGAGCCTCCCGCGAAGACCTCCTCCTGCGCCTTGTCGGGGTAGAAGGCGGCCATCCGGGCGCCGGTGAGCCAGACGGTCATGGCCCAGCCGGTCGACGGACAGGCGCGGGCGATCTCGGAGATGACCGCGCCCTGATCGGCGATGCCGAGGTCGAGGCCGCCGAAGCGGGCCGGTACGGCCATGCGGAAGACGCCGGCCTCCTCCAGGAGCCGGAGGTTCTGCTCGGGTACCCGGCTCTTCTCCTCGGCCTCCAGGCCGTTCGCCCGGATCAGGGGGTGCGCCTTCTCCACCGCGGCGAGCAGGTCGGTGAATTCCGAATTCGTGGCCATCAACGTACCTCCGGCAATTAATCCTGTTTCCTCCTCATGAGGTTTGCAGGAGTCCGGGCATTTGCCGTCCACCGGGGCAAGTGGAGGACCATTCGCCGGTAATTGCGGGGAGATGAACGGCCGTTGATCGGAGTAGCGTGAGGAGCACCGCTTACCTGCTGGTAAGTACCCACTTTCAAGTAGGTACTTCCCTGGCGGCGAGCGGTGAGTGAATCTGAGTGGGCAATACATTTCGTTCTTGGATAGGAGCTGTGATGGCGGGCAACGACCACGCACCGGTGACGGTCATCGGTCTCGGGCTGATGGGGCAGGCGCTGGCCGGGGCCTTCCTGAAGGCCGGGCACCCGACGACCGTGTGGAACCGCTCCGCGGACAAGGCGCAGGAGCTGGTGGGCCAGGGCGCCGTGCTCGCGGCCTCCCCGGCCGAGGCCGTGGCCGCCTCCGAGCTGATCGTCGTGTGTGTCTCGGACTACGACGCGATGCACTCGGTCCTCGACCCGCTGGGCTCCGCGCTCTCCGGGAAGGCCCTGGTCAACCTGACCTCCGGCTCCTCGGAGCAGGCCCGGGAGAAGGCCGGCTGGGCGGCCGGTCACGGCGCGAGCTACCTGGACGGCGCCATCATGACCGTCCCCGCCCTCATCGGCGGCGCCGAGACCGTGCTCTTCTACAGCGGCCCGGCCGACGTCTTCGCCGCCCACGAGGCCACCCTCAAGGTCCTCGGCGGCAACACCACCCACCTCGGCGCGGACCACGCGCTGGCCGCGCTCTACGACGTGTCGCTGCTCGGCGTCATGTGGGGCACCCTCAACAGCTTCCTCCACGGTGTCGCGCTGCTGGACACCGTCGGCGTGAAGGCGAGCGAGTTCCTGCCCTGGGCGACCGCCTGGGTCGACGCGGTGAAGGGCTTCGCCACGGACTACGCGGGCCAGATCGACGCGGGCGACGGCGAGTTCCCCGCCAACGACGCCACCATGGAGGTCCACGCCGGCGCCCTCGAGCACCTGGTGCACGAGAGCGAGGCGCAGGGCATCAACCCCGAACTGCCCCTCTTCGTCCAGGGCCTGATGGCGCGTACGATCGCCGCCGGCCACGGCAAGAACAGCTACGCCAGCATGGTCAAGGTCTTCCAGCAGCCCAAGGCTTAAGGCCCCGCCCAGTCGCCGGGGGTGCCGCCCCCGTCCCCCCGGTGAAGGGCCCGGAACCGCGTGCGCGGTCCGGGCCCCTTCGGGCATATCCGTTCGCGGGGCCGCGCCGGTGAATTCCCGGGCGTCGAACGGGGGGCGTCGAACGGGGCGTCAAAGGGGGCGCAAAACCGGGCGTCAAGGGAACATCAAACCGACCGTCCCGTATGTCATGATCGCTTACATGACTCTTTCCTGGCACGAACTCGTCACCGCCGCCACCGACTCCGCCACCGCCCTTCTCGAGAAGTCCGAGGGCGACTGGTCCCGCCCCGCGGGAACGCTGGAATGGAGCTGTCAGCAGACGGTCTCCCACCTTTCCCAGGCGGTCACCGGATACGCGGGCCTGCTGATAGCCCAGCCGAAGGACCGCTACATCACGCTCATGACCCACATCGACGCCGGGGCGCCGGCCGACGCGAAGGCGGAGGGCATCCGGATCGCCGGCCGGATGCTGGCCGGTGTCGTGCGCGAGACCTCGCCCGAGGCCCGCGCCTGGCACCCGTGGGGCACCAGTGACGTGGCGGGCTTCTCCGCCATGGCCGTCACCGAACTCCTCCTCCACAGCCGGGACATCGCCCTCACCTTCGGCCTGGACTGGGAGCCCTCGGACGAGCTCTGCGCCCCCGTGCTGGAGCGCATCTTCCCGGGCGCGCCCACGGGCCACGGCGCCGCCGAGACGCTGCTGTGGAGCACCGGCCGCGGTGACCTGCCCGGCCTCGAGCGCCCGGCCGGGTGGCGCTGGTACGGCGACGTCCGCTGACGAACGGCCACAGGGCCCGGGCGGAGGTGATCCGCCCGGGGCCTCAGCCCGTCATGGAGGACATCCACAGCGGCGCCACGGCCCGCGCGTCGCGCGGGGCCGCGACCCGGCTGAGCGAGGTCACCTCGGAGGGCTCCGGGTTGAGCACCTCGCGCTGGAGGCGCTGGAGTTCGGGCGAGGGCTCGAGGCCCAGCTCGTCGTTGAGGATGCGGTAGAGGTTCTGGTAGGCCTGCAGCGCTTCCGCCCGGCGGCCGGAGCCGTGGAGGGCCGAGATCAGCTGGCCGTGGAACCACTCGTTGAGGGGGTAGGCGTGCACCAGCAGCCGCAGCTCGGGGATCGACTCGCGCTGCCGGCCGAGCCGGGTCTGGCCCTCTATGCGCAGCTCCAGCGCCCGGATGCGCAGCTCGTCGAGGTGGGCGATGGAGCCCGCGAGCAGGTCGCCGGAGGGGATGCTGGAGAGCACCGGGCCGCGCCACAGGCCCAGCGCCTGGTTGAGGTGGTGGACGGCCGACTCGGGGTCGCCGTCCTGGAGTTCGGAGTGTCCCCGGGCGATCAGCTGCTCGAAGATCTTGATGTCGACCTCGGAGTCGTCGACCTGGATGACATATCCCGGCGCGCGCGTCGCGAGGAGGGTCCGCCCGGCGGCGGCCAGTTCCTCGCCGACGAACATGCGCCGGGCGTGGTAGATGTACGTCTGAAGCGTCGTCAGGGCACTGCGTGGTGGCTTCTGGCCCCAGAGTTCCTGGATCAGCGAGTCCGCCGTGACGATCTCGTTGGGCCGGGTCAGGAGAAGTGCCAGTGCCTGACAGACCTTCGGGGTGCTCGGTACGTAGGTCCGGCCGTCGTCGGCGACGATCTCGAACGGCCCGATGAGGTTGAACCTCACTGCGCACACTCCTGTTCCCGGCGCGACCGATGAACCCCTGCGCCGATCACCTGAAAGGGTGATTCTGACAGTAGGCATGCCAGGTACGGATTCCTACCGAAGGGAGCCAAGAGTGTCATGTTACCTAACGGTAGGTATTTTAATAAGGGGCTACTTTAATGTGCCTCCGCCCGTTGTGCCCGCCCCCTGAGCCGCCGCTCGGACCTCCGCGTACTCACGGTACGTACCGCTCATGGGCGGTACGTACCGTGAGTACGTGTCAACCCCGCCTTTACTGCGGCTGGTTGCCGTGCTTGCGCGCGGGCAGAGCGGCGTGCTTGTTGCGCAGCATGGTGAGCGCCTCGATGAGCGTGGCGCGGGTGAGCGCCGGGTCGATGACGTCGTCGACGAGGCCGCGCTCGGCCGCGTAGTAAGGGTGCATCAGCTCGTCGCGGTACTCGGCGATCCGGGCCTGCCGGGTGGCCTCCGGGTCGTCGGAGGCGGCGATCTCCCGGCGGAAGACGACGTTGGCGGCGCCCTCCGCGCCCATGACGGCGATCTCGTTGACCGGCCAGGCCAGGGCGAGGTCGGTGCCGATGGAGCGGGAGTCCATGACGATGTACGCGCCGCCGTAGGCCTTGCGCAGCACCAGGGAGATCCGGGGCACGGTCGCGTTGCAGTAGGCGTAGAGCAGCTTGGCGCCGTGCCGGATGACGCCGCCGTGCTCCTGGTCGACGCCGGGCAGGAAGCCGGGCACGTCCACGAGGGAGACCAGCGGGATGTTGAAGGCATCGCACATCTGGACGAAGCGCGCGGCCTTCTCCGAGGACTCGATGTCCAGCACGCCCGCCAGCCGCTGCGGCTGGTTGGCGACGATGCCGGTGACCTGGCCGCCCATCCGCGCCAGGGCGCAGATGATGTTGGGCGCCCAGCGCTCGTGGACCTCGAAGAAGTCGCCGTCGTCGACGATCTCCTCGATGACCGCCCGCATGTCGTACGCCTGGTTGGGGTCGGCCGGGACGAGGTCCAGCAGGACGTCGTTGCGCCGGTCCACCGGGTCGTACACCGGCTCGGCGGGCGGCAGTTCGCGGTTGTTGGAGGGGAGCAGCGACAGCAGGTGGCGCACGTCCTCCAGGGCGGACTCCTCGTCGTCGTAGGCGTTGTGCGCCACGCCGGAGGTCTCGGCGTGGACGTCCGCGCCGCCCAGCCCGTCCTGGGTGATCTTCTCGCCGGTGACCGCCTGGACGACGTCCGGGCCGGTGATGAACATCTGCGAGGTGCCGCGCACCATGAAGACGAAGTCGGTGAGCGCGGGGGAGTAGGCCGCGCCGCCCGCGCAGGGGCCCATGATGACGCTGATCTGCGGCAGCACACCGGAGTTGCGGACGTTGCGCTGGAAGATGCCGCCGTAGCCGGCGAGCGCCGTGACGCCCTCCTGGATGCGGGCGCCGGCGCCGTCGCACAGGCCCACGATGGGCGCGCCGGCCGTCTCGGCCAGGTCCATCAGCTTGTGGATCTTCTGGGCGTGGGCCTCGCCGAGGGCGCCGCCGAAGATGCGGAAGTCATGGGCGTAGGCGAAGACCGTACGGCCCTCGACCTTGCCCCAGCCGGTGATGACGCCGTCGGTGTAGGGCTTCCTGTCCTCCAGGCCGAAGCCGGTGGCGCGGTGGCGACGGAAGGGCTCGGTCTCGGTGAAGGTCCCCTTGTCGAAGAGGAGTTCCAGGCGCTCGCGGGCGGTGAGCTTGCCCTTGGCCTTCTGGGCCTCGGTGGCCTTGGCGCTCGGTCCTTCGAGGATCCGCGTCCGGAGGTCCGCCAGCTCCGCGACGCGTCCGGTCATGTCCGCGGGGGCCGTGGGGGCCGCGGGGGGCGCTGCGGCCGCCTCCGGGGCCGGCCGGTCGCTGACGTTCAGCGGCTTATCCTCGACGATGCTCACGGGTGCCTCTCTCCGGTCGGGAAAACGCGCGGCCGCGCCCTGGCTCCGGCCGGGGCGCCCGGCGGTCCCAGCGTGGCGCCCGGCGCTTGAGGCCAGCTCGAACGGTCCTGGAACCCGCTGGCGTGGCACGGGGGTTCAGGGGCCGCGACATCAGGGCTCCACCGGACCTCGATCCGGTCTCGAGCACCACGAGCCCCGGCGACAGGGCGCCCCTCGACCCCCGCTCTAGGGGTTCCGCACAGGCTTGGGGCGTGCTCACAGAGACGATCTCCCCCGACCTGTTCCGCGCCGCGCTCTCCCGCTGGGCCAGCGGCGTCACCGTGGTGACCACCACCGATGCCGACGGCCGGAACCACGGCTTCACCGCCAGTGCGTTCTCCTCGGTCTCCCTGGACCCCGCACTCGTCCTGGTGTGCCTGGACAACCGGGCGAACTGCTTCGAGGCCTTCGACAAGTCGGAGGGCTTCGTCATCCACCTGCTCGCCCAGGGCCAGGAGGGCCTGGCCGGCAAGTTCGCCAGCAAGGGCGCGGACAAGTTCGCGGGGACGGACGTGCGGCTCTCCGAGCGCGGGCTGCCGCTGCTGCCGGGCGCGCTGGCCCGGCTGGAGTGCCGCACCGAGCGCCGGATCCCCGGCGGTGACCACCTGATCCTCATCGGCGAGGTGCACCACGCCGACGCGGGCGACGGCGAGCCGCTCGTCTACTACCAGCGCGGCTTCCACGAGCTGATCCCCGCCGGGGCGACGCTCGGCTGACACCCCCGCCAGAGGCCCTTTTCAGGCGGCGCCGGCCGTGTCCGCCGGGCCGTCCGCGACCTCCGGCGCGGCCGCCGTCGCGCGCGTGGCCGGAAACGCCTCGGTGCCCGCCATGACCACGGCGAGATGGGCGGCCGACGCGAGCGTCACATGCCGGTGCCAGCCCTGGAACGAGCGGCCCACGAAGTCCCGCATGCCCACCTGGTCGGCGACGCGCCGGGCGTCGCGGTCGGCGACGGCGGTCAGCCGCGTCAGCCGCAGCAGCGCCCCGATGGGCAGGTCGGTCGCGTCGGTCAGCCATAAGCGGGCCTGCCGGCGCTCGCCCCCCGCCCATTCGCCGATCAGCCGCATGGGCCGCCATGGGTTGCCGTCCGGCCGCCCCGCCCGGTCGCGCGGGGGGCGGGGGAGCAGCACGGGGACGGTGGTGGCCACGGTGTCGCGGCGGTCGTCGCGGGTGAGCGTCCACTCGGTCGGGCGGCGCAGCCGCTTGACGGCCTCCAGCAGCTGCCCCGCGGTGGTCGTCCGCTCGCTGTAGCCCTGGAGGGCGGAGCCGTCGGCCCGCAGCCGGGTGCCCGGGTCGACGCGCATCAGCAGCGGGGCGTCCAGCGACTCCAGCCGTCGGGCGCACTCGGCGGCGTCCAGCCCGTCGACGTTCACCACGACGGGCACCCGTCCCGGCGACTCCCCGCCGGCCCGGGGCGCCAGCTGGCTGACGCAGTCCTCGGGGGTGGCGGTGCGCACGGTGGCGGGAATGCCCGCGCCCCGGCGCCGCTCGGCGTCGGCCAGCCAGCTCTCGGTCAGCAGCAGCCGCCAGTCGACGGGCACGGCGTGGGTGCCGGAGACCATCCAGGCCCCGTACGCCTGCTGGCTGTTGACCGTCTGGCCCAGGTCGGGCAGGAAGCGCGGCTCGACCCCCACCGAGTGGACCCCCGCCTTGGGGATCACCGTGGGGCGGACGACCCAGGCCTGTGGCTCCAGGAGCCGCTCGGTGTGGCGCGCCAGGGCCTGGCGCACCGGCCGCCACTCCCAGGACGAGTCGCTGATGAAGTGGTGGACGCTCTGCCGGGCGGTGGCCCCGCCGATCTGCGCCGCGATGTTCCGCAGCGTCTTGCGCCCCTCGGCGGCCAGCAGGCCGCGTACGTACTGTTCGGCCCGGAGACGCTGGTCGCTGCGCTGGAGCGACGCGAAGAGCGTGGTGCGCAGCTCCGCCAGCACCTGTTCCGGTGCCCGGTCACCCAGGCTGCCTGGACGGCTCGAGTCCGTTCCCATCATTCCCCCCACTGCGATGGCCGGACGGCCGACCTCCGAAGCATGTTGATCCGCTGTGCGTGTTGGTTATGCGTAACGGGCCTGGTACGAGCAGGCAGATATCCCCCCAGACCGGGACTTGTCACCCCTCGGGCTGACTACTGTAAATAAACCATACGAACGGTTTCGCCGGGTGAAGGTTTGGCCAATGGTCGGGGTCCGTTCAGCCCGCCCCCCTGGCGAGCCGGTCCGGGCCCCGTCCTTCGGCCGCCCCGCTCAGTTCCCGGTGGTGCCGGCGTCGCCACCCTTTTCGGGGCGGGCCGCCGCCTCGCACAGCCGCAGCGGGCGGTCCGGCGCGACGTCCAGGCGTGCCAGGACGGCCGGAACGGCGATGTTCGGCAGCAGCATCTGGTACATCAGCGAGACCTCGTGGACGAGGCTGTCGTCCTGCGGCACGGCCTCGGCCACCAGCTGGACGCCGGTCCAGGCGCCGACGAGGAAGCGGGAGGTCTCGTACGGGTCGACGTGCGCGAGCAGCTCGCCCCGGGCCTTGGCCTCGGCCAGCAGCCCGGCGCCGACCGTGATCCACTCCGGCCACTTGGTGCCGAACATCCGGCGCGCCCGCTGGTCCACCGACAGCCGCAGGGCGGCCCGCAGCAGCGGCTCGCGCGGCATGCGGTGGGCGAGCAGCAGCGAGGTGTCGGCGAGCTCCTGGAGTTTGAACTGCTGCGGAAGGACGCCTTCCGTGGTGACCGCCATGTCCAGGACACCGCGCGCCAGGTCTTCCTTGGAGCTGAAATGGAAGTAGAGGGCGCCCCGGGTCACATCGGCCCGGGCCAGGATCTGGGAAATGGTGGCCGCTTCATAGCCGCACTCGTCGAAGACGATTCCGGCGGCTTCCAGAATCACTTGACGGGTCCGCTTCGCGCGCTCCTGCTGTGCCACGGAAACCCCCTCCTTCTGTTCGGCTACCCCAGGGTTGATTTGTACCAATGGGTAGGTATCCTCAGCGGCGAGTGCCCGCCCAGGCTCAATCCCACGCATCGGCGACCGAGGGGGATCATGTCCGCAACGGTGCAGCAATCCTGCACGCTGGAGCCCGGAATTCCGAAATCGGCCGGGGCTTCGGAGGCGGCAACCGTACCGTCCCCCCGGTCTCCCGGCGGACCGGCGCCCGGACTTGCCGCCGGACCGACGCGCAAGAGAATCGCCAAGGAACTGGTGCACCTCCACGACGCGGCGGCCGTCCTCGTGGTGGACTGGGTGCGCCGCAGCGCCACCGAATTCACGCTCACGGTGGAGTGGCCCGCGTCGGCGGCCGGTGAGAGACCCGATCCGGAACTGGCCGCGCATACCCTCCGGCAGTGCGGACTGGCAATTTCGCATGCCGAGTTCGGTGTTCCGCTCGACCATCAGTCGCTCTTGCGGAAGCTTGACTTCAGCATTGCCCCCGTGGCAACGGCGGAAGGAAATGCTCCGCTGCTTCTCAGTGTCGATCTCCGGTGTTCGCCCGAGAATGGCCGCGACGGCCGGGGCCATGGTTGCGAGGCCATGGATTTCACGGTCCGCGCGGGTACGCGGACGATCATCCGCGCCCGGTCGCTCGCCACCTGGATTTCCCCCGGTGTCTACCGCCGGCTGCGCGGCGCCCACCTCTCGCCGCGCTGGGGAGAGTGGGAGATACCCCCGCCGCTGCCCCCCTCGGACGTCGGCCGCGCCCGGCCCGGCGAGGTCGTCCTGGCCGCCGGCGACGGCCCGGACCACTGGCGGCTGCGGAACGACCCGGCCAACAAGGAGATGTTCGACCACCCCGTCGACCACGTGCCCGGGCTGGCCCTCTTCACCGCCGCGTGCCAGGCGGCCCGCGCCGCCCGGACGGCCGCCTCGGCCGGGGACCTCCCGACGGGAACGGTCGAGGTGACGATGGCCTACAGCCGGTACGTCGAGTTCGACGCGCCCTGCTTCCTGGAGACGGCGGGGGCGGCGGACGACCAGGAGGTCACCGGGACGCAGGAGGGCGCGGTCGCCTTCCGCATAGGGCTGCGGTACGTGGCGGGGGCCGTGACCGCTACTGGTTGAGGAAGCCGCCGTCCACCGGCATCACCACGCCGGTGAGGAACGGCGAGCGGTCGCTGAGCAGCCAGGCGGCCGCCTCGGCGATCTCCTCCGGGGCCGCGGTGCGGCCCTGCGGGGTCATGCCGTTGACCATCTGCTCCAGGCCCGGGTTGCGGTCGAACCAGTCGGCCGTGATCTCGCTGCGCGTGGTGCCCGGGGCGACGGCGTTGACCCGGATGCCCTGCTTGGCGTACTCGTCGGCGGCGGCCCGGGTGAGCCCGATCACCGCGTGCTTGGCGGCGACGTAGGGAGCGGCGGCCGGGATGGCGACGAGCCCGGCGACGCTGCTGTTGTTGACGATCGCGCCGCCGCCGGTCTCCAGCATGGCGGAGATCTCATGGCGCAGGCAGTTCCATACGCCGCGGACGTTGGTGTCCATGATCGTGTCGTAGGCGTCGTCGCCCATCAGGTGCATCGGGGTGCGGTCGCCGCCGACGCCGGCGTTGTTGAAGGCGGCGTCCAGCCGGCCGTACCGCTCGACGGCGAACTCGACCGCGCGGCGGGCGTCGTCGGGGCGGGTGACGTCCGTGACGACGTACGAGGCCTCGGCGCCCAGCGCCGTGAGCTCCGCGGCGAGGGCGGCGAGGCGGTCCTCGCGGCGGGCCGCGAGGACGACGCGGGCGCCCTCACGGGCGAAGACGCGCGCGGCGGCGGCGCCTATACCGCTGCTGGCGCCGGTGACGAGGGTCACCTTGTGGGGAAGGAGAGACTGGCTGGTCATGGTGGGAGTTTGCCAGCCCTTTGTTTCGTTCCCGAAAGCTGGAGGGGCCGAATATTCGGCCCCTCCAGCATCGAGTGCGCTAGCCCACCGGAACCGGCGGGAAGTGGCCCTCCTCGACGAAGAAGCCGACGTACTTCTCGAAGAGCTCGCGCGTCAGCTCCGGGCAGACGATGCCGCTGCCCTCCAGCGCGGCCTCCGTCTCCTCCGTACCGATCGGCGGGTAGAAGGCGTCGGTGTCGGACGTCATCATCTCGAAGGCGTGCAGCAGCGGGTACAGCGCGTTGTCCCGGTCCGTGCGGACCGACTCGCTCCACTCGTCCCAGCCGCGCTCGCCCAGCGGGTAGCCCAGGTCGCGCAGGTAGGCGACGCAGGTGCCCAGGGAGAGCGAGCTCTGGTTGAAGAGGTGGAACGTGCCGCCGGCGCTCTTCTCCTGCCGGGAGATGCCCAGGATCGCGGCGCTCACGTAGTCCACCGGCAGCAGGTGGAAGCGGCCGCCGCTGGTCGTGGGCACCGAACCGGCCTGGAGCAGGCCCTTGAGGCTGAGCCAGACGAAGTCCGCCGTCTGGCAGGCGCCGTTCTCCTGGTCGCCGGAGATCACGTCGACGCGGTAGACCGAGACCGGCAGCCCTCGGTCGCGGGCCACTCCGATGAGCTGCTCCGCCACCCACTTGCTCTGGAGGTAGCCGCTCGGCAGCGCCTCGGCGGGGCCGGTCGGGTCGGTGACCTTCAGCGGGACGCCCTCCTCGCGCACGCCGTCGAAGACGCCGACGGTCGACACGTAGTGGACGGGCACCGTGCGGTGCCGCGCGGCCAGCCGCAGGACCTCCTCCGTGCCCAGGACGTTGGACGCCTTGAGCGAGGTGTACGGGTGGAGCCAGTGGACGCGGGCGCCGTTGTGGTAGACCACGTCGACCTCGCGGGCGAGGGCGTCGAAGGTCTCCGGCGCGAGGCCCAGGCCCGGCTCGGCGAGGTCGCCGAGGACGATCGCCAGCCGCGCGGGGTCGACCTCGTCCCAGACCCGGTAGTACTCCATGTTGGCGCGCAGCCGCGCCAGGGCGGTGGCCTCGTCCGTGCCGCGCACCAGGCAGTGGATCCGGCCCGTGGTGCTCCGCATCAGGTCGCGCAGCAGGAACGCCCCGAGGAAGCCGGTGGCTCCGGTGAGCAGGATCTCCTTCGGGTCGGCCACGACGCGGACGACCTCGTCCGCCGGGCGGACGTCCTCGGCGAGGACGATCTCCGCGGCGAAGTCCACGGTCCCGGCGGCCGCGGTGTCGCCCGCGCCGTCCGCGCCCGCGGCCAGGGCCTCGGTCAGCAGGAACGCGGCCAGGCCGTCCGGCGTGGGGTGGTCGAAGACCACCGTCGCCGGCAGCTTGACGCCGGTGGCGGCGCCCAGCCGGTTGCGCAGCTCGACCGAGGTCAGCGAGTCGAAGCCGAGGGAGGGGAAGGGCTGCGCGGTGTCGATGCCGGTGCCCCCGGAGTGCCCGAGGACTCCGGCGATCTCGGCGACGACCAGCTCCAGCACGGCCTGCCGCCGCCCGTCCGCGTCCAGCCCGGCCAGCCGCTCGGCCAGCGAGCCGTCCACCGCGTCGGAGTTGCGGGCGACGCGCCGCGCCGGGGTGCGCACCAGGGCACCGAGCACCGTGGGCGCCTGCGCCGGCTGGGCGCGCAGCGGGGTGAGGTCGAGCGGGGTGGCGACCAGGGCCGCGTCCCCGAGCTCCAGGGCCGTGTCCAGCAGCGCGGTGCCCTGGACGGCGGTGACCGGGCGGAAGCCGCTGCGGGCTATCCGCTTGAGGTCGGTGTCGTCCAGATGGCCGCTCATGCCGGCCTCCTGCTCCCACAGACCCCAGGCGAGGGACGTGGCGGGCAGGCCGTTCGCCCTGCGGTGCTCGGCGAGGGCGTCGAGGAAGACGTTGGCCGCCGCGTAGTTGGACTGGCCGGGGCCGCCGACGATGCCGGCGATGGAGGAGAAGAGGACGAAGGCGGCGAGGTTCGCCATGTCCTTGGTGAGCTCGTGGAGGTGCCAGGCGGCGTCGACCTTGGGGCGGAGGACGGCGGCGAGGCGTTCGGGGGTGAGGGAGGTGATCAGGCCGTCGTCGAGGACGCCGGCGGTGTGGATGACGGCGGTCAGCGGGTGCTCGGCCGGGATGCCGGCCAGTAGGCCGGCCACCGCGGTGCGGTCGGTGACGTCGCAGGCGGCGACGGTCACGGCTTCGGCGCCGAGTGTCTTCAGCTCGGCGGTGAGCGCCTCCACGCCGGGGGACGCGGCGCCGCGCCTGCTGCTGAGCAGCAGGTGGCGGACGCCGTGTTCTCTCACGAGGTGCTTGGCGAAAAGGGCGCCGAGGCTGCCCGTACCGCCGGTGATGAGCACGGTGCCGTGCGGGTCCAGGGTCGCGTTTGCGGGTGCGGCCCGGTGGTCGGGTTGTGCCCACCCGTCCCGCCCTGCGGGACGATTGCCCACAACCGGCGTCGTCCGGGACAGGCGCGGCACGCGCAGTTCGTCGCCCCGCAGGGCCAGCTGAGGCTCGCCCGTCGTGGCGGCGGAGGCCAGGAGCGCGTGGTCCGTGTCCGCCGCGTCCGCGTCCAGCAGGACGAAGCGGCCCGCGTGTTCCGACTGTGCCGAGCGGAGGAGGCCCCAGACCGTGGCGGCCGCCAGGTCGGTGACGTCCTCGCCGGCGGTCGTCGCCATCGCGCCGGTCGTGACGACCGTCAGCGGCGTCTCCGCCAGTCGCTCCTCGGCCAGCCACTCCTGGACCAGGCCCAGCACGCGCAGTGCCGTGGCGTGGACGCTCGCCGGGAGGTCGTCCGTGGGCTCGGCGGTCAGGGGCAGCAGCACGGTGTCGTAGCGCGTACCGGCCGCGACGGCCGTCGCGACGGCCGCCACGTCGGCGAACCCGTCGGGGTCCAGGACCGCGTACGCCGGGGCGACGTCCCGCGCGGGGAGGCCGACCGGCGTCCAGTCCATGCGGAACAGCGCGTCGTGCGGCCGGGCCAGGGCGCCCGTGACGGCGGCGGCCGTGACCGGGCCGGTGCGCAGCGCCTCGACGGAGGCGACGGGCCGGCCGGACAGGTCCGCCAGCCGCAGCGACAAGACGCCGTCGGCGGCGGGGGTGACCTGGACGCGCAGCGCCGTGGCGCCCGTCGCGTACAGCCGGACGCCCTGCCAGCGGTCCGCGATGGTGCCGGCGGGGGCGGCCGCGTGGAGGGCCGCGTCCAGGAGCGCCGGGTGGAGGGCGAAGCCGTCGAGGTCGGTGCCCTCGGGCAGCCGGACCTCGGCGAAGGTCTCCTCGCCCTGCCGCCAGGCGGCGGCGAGGCCCCGGAACGCCGGGCCGTACGTCAGCCCGGCGGCGGCCAGCCGCTCGTACACCTCCTCGGGGGCGAGTTCTTCCGCGCCCTGGGGCGGCCAGGAGGTCAGCTCGAAGGGCTCGTCAACGGATCCGGTGGCGCTCAGCGTGCCGTGGGCGTGGCGGGTCCATGGCACGTCCAGGCCGTCGGGGCGGGCGTGGACGGTGACCGTCCGGCGGCCCTCCGCGTCGGCGGGGCCGACGTGGGCCTGGAGCTGGACCTCGCCCTTGTCGGGCACGGCCAGCGGGGCGTCCAGCGCGAAGTCCGCGAGGACGCTCGCGCCCAGCTCGTCGCCGGCGCGGACGGCCAGTTCGGCCAGGGCGGCCGACGGCACCACGGCCGTGCCCAGCACGCGGTGCTCGCCGAGCCAGCAGTGGGTGCGCAGCGAGATCCGGCCGGCGAACAGGGCCTCGTCGGCGCCCGCGACGGGCAGTGCCGCGCCCAGCAGCGGGTGCCCGGCGACGGACAGGCCGAGCCCGGCGGCGTCGGCGGCCCGTGCCGCCGACTCGACCCAGAAGCGCTGGTGCTGGAAGGCGTAGGTGGGCAGGTCGACCCGGCGCGCGCCGGTGCCCTCGAAGAACGCCCGCCAGTCCACGGCCACCCCGTGGTTGTGGAGCCGGCCGAGGCCCTCGACGAGGGCGGCGGGCTCGGGGCGGCCGCGGCGCAGCAGCGCCACCGCCGCGCCGGGCTCGACCGTGTCCTGGACGAGCGCGGTGAGCACGCCGCCGGGGCCGGCCTCCACGAACGTGGTCACGCCGTGGGCGGCGAGGGCGCGGACGGCGTCGGCGAACCGCACGGCCTCGCGGACGTGACGCACCCAGTAGTCGGGCGAGGTCAGTTCCTCGGTGGTGGCGAGGGTGCCCGTGAGGCCGGAGACGACCGGGATCGTGGGCGGGTGGTAGGTGAGGCCCTCGGCGACCTTGCGGAACAGCGGCAGCATGGGCTGCATGTGCGGGGAGTGGAAGGCGTGGCTGACGGTGAGCCGCTTGGTCTTGCGGCCCTGCTCCTTCAGCCGGGCCGCGATCTCCTCGGCCGCGTCCGCGTCACCGGCGATGACGACGGCGGCGGGGCCGTTGACGGCGGCGACGGTCACCTCGTCCTCGCGGCCCGCGAGGAGCGGCAGCACCTCCTCCTCCGTCGCCTGGACGGCGATCATCGCGCCGCCCGCGGGCAGTTCCTGCATCAGCCGGCCGCGCGCGGCGACCAGCTTCGCGGCGTCCTCCAGCGACAGCACGCCCGCGACGTGCGCGGCGGCGATCTCGCCGATGGAGTGCCCGGCGAGGTAGTCGGGCCGCAGGCCCCAGGACTCGACGAGCCGGTAGAGGGCGACCTCGACCGCGAAGAGGGCGGGCTGGGTGTAGCCGGTGTCGTCCAGGCCCTCGCCGCTCGCGATCACCTCGCGGACCGGCCGCTCCAGCAGCGGGTCGAGGACGGCGGCCACCGCGTCGAAGGCCGCCGCGAAGGCCGGGTACGCCGCGTACAGCTCCTGGCCCATGCCGGGGTGCTGGGCGCCCTGGCCGGTGAAGAGGACACCGGTCTTGCCCTTGCCGCGCGCGCCCTGGACGACGTTCGGGCTCTGCTCGCCCTCCGCCAGGGCGGCGAGGCCCGCCCGCAGTCCTTCCGCGTCGGCGCCGGTGACGACGGCCCGCTGCTCCAGCGCGGAGCGCGTGGTGGCCAGCGAGTACGCCACGTCGAGGGGTGAGTTCGACGACGAGGCGGCCAGCAGTCGGCGGGCCTGCTCGCGCAGCGCCTCGGCGCTCTTCGCGGACAGCAGCCACGGCAGGACGGGCGGGACGACCGGCTCGGTGGCGGCCGTCTCCTCGGCGGGGGCCTGCTCCAGGATCAGGTGGGCGTTGGTGCCGCTGACGCCGAAGGCGGAGACGGCGGCCCGGCGCGGCCGGTCGGCCTCGGGCCACGGCCGCGCCTCGGTGAGCAGCTCGACGGCGCCGGACTCCCAGTCGACCATCGGGGTGGGCTCGTCGACGTGGAGGGTCCGGGGCAGCGTGCCGTGCTCCATCGCCTGGATCATCTTGATGACGCCGCCGACGCCCGCCGCGGCCACGGTGTGGCCGATGTTGGACTTCAGCGAGCCCAGGTAGAGCGGGCGGCCCTCGGGCCGGTCCTGGCCGTAGGTGGCGAGCAGGGCCTGGGCCTCGATGGGGTCGCCGAGGCGGGTGCCGGTGCCGTGCGCCTCGACGACGTCGACGTCGGCCGTCGACAGCCGGGCGTTGGCGAGGGCCTGGCGGATCACCCGCTCCTGGGAGGGGCCGTTGGGGGCGGTCAGGCCGTTGGACGCGCCGTCCTGGTTGACGGCGGAACCGCGGATCACCGCGAGGACCTTGTGCCCGTTCTTCCGCGCGTCCGACAGCTTCTCGACGAGCACCAGGCCGACGCCCTCCGACCAGGAGGTGCCGTCGGCGGTCGCCGAGAAGGACTTGATGCGGCCGTCGGGGGCGAGGCCGCTCTGCCGGGAGAAGTCGACGAAGCCGCCAGGGGTCGCCGTGATCGTCGAGCCGCCGGCCAGCGCCAGCGTCGACTCGCCCTGCCGCACCGACTGGACGGCCAGGTGGAGGGCGACCAGCGAGGACGAGCAGGCCGTGTCCACGGACAGCGCCGGGCCCTCGAAGCCGAAGGTGTAGGCGATGCGGCCGGAGGCCACGGAGTTGAGCTTGCTGGTCAGCAGGTAGCCCTCGAACTCCTCGGGCCCGTCGAGCCCGAGGTAGCTCTGCTCGATGACGCCCGCGAAGACGCCGACCTGGCTGCCGCGCAGCCCGGCCGGGTCGATGCCGGCCTGCTCGAAGGTCTCCCACGCGGTCTCCAGCAGCACCCGCTGCTGGGGGTCCATCGCCTGCGCCTCGCGCGGGGAGATCCCGAAGAAGCCCGCGTCGAACTCGGCGGCGCCGTCGAGGAAGCCGCCCTCACGGGTGTAGGAGGTGCCGGGGGTGGCCGGGTCCGGGTCGTAGAGCCGCTCCAGGTCCCAGCCGCGGTCGGTGGGGAACGGCGAGATGCCGTCCACGCCGCCCTCGACCATCCGCCACAGGTCCTCGGGCGAGCGCACCCCGCCGGGGAACCGGCAGGCCATGCCGACGATGGCGACGGGCTCCTGGGTGCCCGCCTCCAGCTCGGCCAGGCGCGCCCGCGCCTTCTTCAGATCGGCCGTCACCCATTTGAGGTACTCGACCAGCTTCTCTTCGTTGGAGGGTTGATTGGTCATGCTGAATCTCTCCTGGAGATACGGAAGTCGGTGAGCACCTCAGCCGGAGGAGCGGCCGAGCTCGTTGTCGATGAAGCTGAAGATGTCCTCGGCCGAGGCCGACTCCAGCTGGTCGGTGACGTCCTCCTCCGCGACCGCCGCCGTGGACTCGTTGAGCTTGGCGAGCAGCGTCTGGAGGCGTACGGAGACGGAGGCGCGGGCCGGGTCGTCGGCGCCCAGGCCGGGCAGCAGCGCCTCCAGCTTGTCCAGCCCCGCCAGCACCGGGTGCGGCGCCTCGGCGCCGTCCGGCACGAGCTGACGGAGCAGGAACGCGGTGAGCGCGGCGGAGGTGGGGTGGTCGAAGACCAGCGTCGCGGGCAGCCGGGTGCCGGCGGCCACCGTGAGCCGGTTGCGCAGCTCCACGGCCGTCAGCGAGTCGAAGCCCAGGTCCGAGAAGGCGCGTTCGGGCTCGATGCCGTCGGCGTCCGCGTGGCCCAGCACGGCCGCGACGGCGGTGCGCACCAGGCCCAGCACGGTCGCCTCCCGCTCCGGCGCGCTGAGCTCCGCCAGCCGCTCGGCCAGCGACTCGGTCTGCTCGGTCTGCGACTGCGCGGTGCGCCGGGGCGCGGCGGGGCTGACAAGGGCGCGCAGCAGCGCGGGGATGCGCTCCTGGGCGCGTACGGCGGCGGCGCCGACGGGGGTGCCGACGAGGGCCGCGCTGTCGTGGGCGAGCGCCCGGTCGAACAGCGAGTGGCCCTCGGGGCGGGCGATGGGCCGGAAGCCGTCGCGGGCGAACCGGTTGAGGTCGGCCTCGTCCAGGTCCTTGTTGATGCCGCCGGGCACCGACCACAGGCCCCAGGCGAGGGACGTGCCGGACAGCCCGTTCGCCCTGCGGTGCTCGGCGAGGGCGTCCAGGAAGGTGTTGGCGGCCGCGTAGTTGGCCTGGCCCGGGCCGCCGAGGACGCCGACGGCCGAGGAGAACAGCACGAACGCCGCCAGGTCCATCTCCTTGGTGAGCTCGTGGAGGTGCCAGGCCGCGTCCACCTTGGGGCGGAGGACGGCCGAGAGCCGCTCGGGGGTGAGGGTGGGCAGCAGGCCGTTGTCGAGGACGCCCGCGGTGTGCACGACGCCGGTCAGCGGGTGCTCGGCCGGGATGGCGGCCAGGAGCTTCGCGAGGGCCTCGCGGTCGGCGACGTCGCAGGCGGCGACGGTGACCTCGGCGCCCAGCGACTGGAGGTCGGTGACGACCTCGGTCAGCCCCTCGGTAGCCGCCCCGCCGCGACTGGCGAGCAGCACCCGCGAGATGCCGTGCTCGGCCACCAGGTGGCGGGCGAACACCGCGCCCAGGGCGCCGGTGCCGGTGATCAGCACGGTGCCGTCGGGCTTCCACTCCGGGCGCTTCGGCTTGTACTCCGGCGCGAGCAGGCGCTGCAGCCTCGGCAGGAGCACCTTGCCGCCGCGGACGGCGGCCTGCGGCTCGCCGGAGGCGACGAGCGCGGCCAGCAGCTCGGGGGTGTGGCTGCCGTCGGTGTCGACGACCGCGACGCGGTCGGGGGCCTCGGACTGGGCGGTGCGGATGAGGCCCCAGACGGCTGACGCCGTCAGGTCGGCGATGTCCTCGCCGGGGATGGCGGACACACCGCCCTGGGTCAGGACGACCAGGGGGGTGGCCGCGAGGCGGTCCTCGGCCAGCCACGTCTGCAGGAGCCGCAGGGTGTGTGCGGCGCCGCTGTGGACGGCCGCGGGCAGTTCGGCACCGCCGGAGGCGGCCGTCGTGGCCGAGGCCGGCTGCGGCGGGAGGGAATTCCCCGAACCCGCCCCGTTGCGCCCCCCGGGCGCCGAGAGGGAGGCGGTGGGCGCCAGGACCGCGTCCACCGTGCCGGAGTCCACCGCCGTGGCCACCTGGGACGGGTCCAGGAAGCGCTGGGCGTCGAGGTCCTCCGCCGTGTCGCCGAGGGCGCCCCACAGGGGGGTCTCCTCCGCCGGGGCGAGCTGGGCCGGGACCCAGTCGACGCGGAGGAGGGAGTCGCGGCCGGTGCTGTCGACGTGCGGGGTGAACTGGCCGTTGGGCACGTCGCGGAAGACGATCGACTCGACGGAGGCGACGAGCTCGCCCGCCATGTCGGTGAGCTCCATGGCGACGCTGTTCGCGTCGAGCTCGGTCACCGTCGCCTTGACGGCCGTCGCGCCCGTGGCGTGCAGCCGGACGCCGTACCAGTCGGCGGGCACCGGGATGGTGCCGTTGGCCGGGTCGGCGGCGCGGACCGGGACGGCCGCGTTCAGCAGCACGGGGTGGAGGCCGTAGCGGCCCGCCTCCTCGTGGAGCTCCTCCGGGAGCTGGAACTCGATGGTCCTGCCCTCGCCCTCCGGGCGCGCGGCGGGCTCGGCGGTCTCCGGCAGGTAGTAGCCCTCGACGTGCATGGTCCAGGGGCCGTCGGAGGAGTCCGGCCGCGAGTACAGGCACAGGCAGCGACGCTCGGAGTCGTCGTGGGTGCCCGCGCGCACCTGGAGCTGGAGGGTGCCGTCCTCGGGCAGCACCAGCGGCACCATGAGGTTGAGCTCGTCGATGACCGGGTAGCCGATCATGTCACCGGCGTGGATGGCCAGTTCGACGAGCGCGGAGGCCGGCAGCACCGGCGAGCCGAGCACGACGTGGTCGGCGAGCCAGGGGTGGGTCTTCAGCGACAGGCGGCTGGCGAACAGCAACTGGTTAGCGCCGGCCACGGTGATGGGCGAGCCGAGCACCGGGTGCTGCTTGCCGTCCGTGCCCGCGGCGACGCCGAACGGGTCGGTGGCGGTGGGCAGCTGCTCCAGCCAGAACCGCTGGTGCTGGAAGGCGTACGTGGGCAGGTCCACCCGGTGCGCGCCGGTGCCGGCGAAGACGGCGGCCCAGTCCACGGCCGTGCCCCGGGCGTGCAGCTGACCGAGCGCGGCCACGGCGGTGAGCGCCTCCGGGCGGCCGGCGCGCAGCGCGGGCACGGCGGCGACGGCCTCGGTGACGGCGCCGGCGGCCATGGCCGTCAGCACCGGGTCGGGGCCCAGCTCCAGCAGCGTGGTGACGCCCTCGGCCTCCAGCACGCGGACGGCGTCCACGAAGCGGACGGCGCCGCGCACCTGCCGCACCCAGTAGTCCGGGGTGCGCAGGTCGTCGCCGGTGGCGACCTGGCCGGTGAGGGTGGAGACGACGAGGATCTCCGGCGCGCGGTAGGTCAGGCCCGCCGCGACCGCCCGGAACTCCTCCAGCATCCCGTCCATGTGCGGGGAGTGGAAGGCGTGGCTGACGGTGAGCCGCTTGGTCTTGCGGCCCTGCTCCTTCAGCCGTGCGGCGACCTCCTCGGCCGCGTCCGCGTCGCCGGAGACCACCACGGCGTCCGGGCCGTTGACGGCCGCGATCGCGAGCCGGTCCTCGTGGCCCGCGAGCAGCGGCAGCACCTCCTCCTCGGCGGCCTGCACGGCGATCATCGCGCCGCCGCCGGGCAGCGCCTGCATCAGCTTCGCCCGTGCCGCGACGAGCTTCGCCGCGTCCGCCAGCGACAGCACCCCGGCCACGTGGGCGGCCGTGAGCTCGCCGATGGAGTGCCCGGCGAGGAAGTCGGGCCGTACGCCCCAGGACTCGACGAGCCGGTAGAGGGCGACCTCGACGGCGAACAGGGCGGGCTGGGTCCAGCCGGTGTCGTCCAGGCCGGCGCCGGAGGCGATCACCTCGCGGACGGACTTGCCGAGCAGCGGGTCCAGCTCGGCGGCCACCGCGTCGAAGGCCTCGGCGAAGGCCGGGAACGCGGCGTACAGCTCCTGGCCCATGCCGGCGCGCTGGGCGCCCTGGCCGGTGAAGAGGAAGCCCGTCCGGCCGCCGCCGCGCACACCGGAGACGACGCCCGCGCCGGGCTCGCCCTCGGCCAGCGAGCGCAGGCCCGCGAGGAGCTCCGCGCGGCCGGTGCCGGTGACCACCGCGCGGTGCTCCAGCGCCGAACGGCCCGTGGCCAGCGAGAAGCCGATGTCCGTGGGCGACGCGTCGGGGTTGGCCTCGACGCGGTCCAGGAGGCGGCGGGCCTGCGCGCGCAGCGCGTCGGGCGTGTGACCGGACACCGGCCAGGCCACGGCGGGCAGTTCGGTCGTCACGACGGGCGCCTGGGGAGCGGCGGCGGCCGGGGCGGTGCCCTCGTCCTGCTCGCCGTCCTCGGCGGGCTGCGCGGCCGTCGCCTGCTCGATGATGACGTGCGCGTTGGTGCCGCCGAAGCCGAACGAGGAGACGGCGGCGCGGCGCGGCCGGTCCGTCTCGGGCCACTTCCGCTCCTCGGTGAGGAGCTCGATCGCGCCCGCCTCCCAGTCGACGTGCGGGGACCGCTCGCCGAGGTGGAGGGTGCGGGGAATCGTCCCGTGCCCGATGGCCTGCACCATCTTGATGACACCGCCGACACCGGCCGCCGCCTGCGCGTGGCCGATGTTGGACTTCAGGGAACCCAGGTACAGCGGCCGGTCCTCGGGCCGGTCCTGGCCGTAGGTGGCCAGCAGCGCCTGCGCCTCGATCGGGTCGCCCAGCGTCGTGCCGGTGCCGTGCGCCTCGACGACGTCGACGTCCGACGGCTTCAGGCCCGCGCTGGCCAGGGCCTGGCGGATGACGCGCTCCTGGGCGGGGCCGTTGGGGGCGGTCAGGCCGTTGGACGCGCCGTCCTGGTTGACGGCCGAGCCGCGGAGGACGGCCAGCACGTGGTGGCCGTTCTTCCGGGCGTCGGAGAGCCGCTCGACGAGCAGCAGGCCCACGCCCTCGGCCCAGCCGGTGCCGTCGGCGGACGCCGCGAAGGACTTGCAGCGGCCGTCGGCGGCCAGGCCGCGCAGCCGGGAGAACTCGATGAACGCCACCGGCGTGGACATCACGGTCGCGCCGCCGGCGAGCGCCAGGTCGCACTCGCCGCGCCGCAGCGCGCCCGCCGCCAGGTGGAGGGTCACCAGCGAGGACGAGCAGGCGGTGTCCACGGTGACGGCCGGGCCTTCGAGGCCGTAGCTGTAGGCGAGCCGCCCGGAGGCGATGGAGCCCGCGCTGCCGCTGAACAGATAGCCCTCGAAGCCCTCCGGGGGCAGATTCGGCCGGGAGCCGTAGTCGTTGTACATCACGCCGGTGAACACGCCGGTGCGGCTGCCCTTGAGGGTGGCCGGGTCGATGCCGGCCCGCTCGAAGGTCTCCCACGCGGTCTCCAGCAGCAGCCGCTGCTGGGGGTCGGCGGCGAGGGCCTCGCGCGGCGACATCCCGAAGAACGCCGGGTCGAAGAGGTCGGCGTCGTGGAGGAAGCCGCCTTCACGGGAGTAGGACTTGCCGACCTGCTCCGGGTCCGGGTCGTAGAGGCCGTCCACGTCCCAGCCGCGGTTGGCGGGGAACTCGGAGACGGCGTCCACGCCGTCCTCGACCAGCTTCCACAGGTCCTCGGGCGAGGCCACCCCGCCCGGGTAGCGGCAGGCCATGCCCACGATGGCGATGGGCTCCTGGTCCTTGCCCTCCACTTCGCGCAGGCGCTTGCGGGCGTCCCGGGCGTCGGCGATGGCCCGCTTGAGGTATTCGCGGAGTTTTACCTCGTCAGCCACGTCTGTTCAGCTCCTGGTGAGTGCGTTCGTCAACTACTGGTGCGGCAACTACTGGTGATGTCCGGGTGGGGTGCGGGCCGGCCGGCTCCCCGGAGGGAGCCGGCCGTACGGTGCCGGTCATTCGAGTCCGTCGAAGAGGGCGAAGAGCTCCTCGTCGCTGGCCGCGTCGAGGTCGGCGTTCTCGTCGGCCTCCGGCTCGGCGGGCTCGCCGCCGGCCGCCTCGGCGGCCTCCAGCAGCTCCCGCAGCCGGGCGGCGATCCGGGCGCGGTCGTCCTCGCCCGTGGCCGCCGCCGACTCGATCGCCGCCCGCAGCCCGTCCAGGCCCGCCAGCACGGGCTCGGCCGGCGAGACCTCCTCGATGACCAGCTGGTCCTGGAGGTGGGCGGCGAGCGCGGCCGGGCTCGGGTGGTCGAAGACGAGCGTCGTCGGCAGCCGCAGCCCCGTGGCCTTGTTGAGGAGGTTGCGCAGCTCCACGGCGGTCAGCGAGTCGAAGCCCAGGTCCGAGAAGGCCCGGTCGGCGGTGACGCCGTTCGCGTCGGAGTGGCCCAGCACCTGCGCCACCTGCGCCCGGACCAGGTCGGTCAGGACCCGGCCGCGCTCCAGCGGCGACAGGGCCGCCAGCCGCTCGGTGAGCGACGGCCCGGCGTCCGCGCCGCCGCCCGCGGCGGCCGCCGCGCGCTTGGCGGGCGTCCGCACCATGCCGCGCAGCAGGACCGGCGGCTCGCCGCGCCGCAGCGCGGCCGTGTCCAGCCGGGTGACGGCCAGGACGGCCTCGCCGGTGCCCGGAGCCGCGTCGAACAGCTCCATGGCCTCCTTGGAGTTCAGCGGCAGCAGCCCGGAGCGGGCCAGGCGGCGCAGGTCCGCCTCCGCGAGGTGCCCGGCGATGGAACCGGTGTCCGCCCACAGGCCCCAGGCCAGCGACGTGCCGGGCAGGCCGTTCGCCCTGCGGTGCTCGGCGAGGGCGTCCAGGAAGGTGTTGCCCGCCGCGTAGTTGGACTGGCCGGCCGTGCCGAGGAGACCGGCGACGGAGGAGTAGAGGACGAACGCGGACAGGTCCGGCAGGTCCTTGGTGAGCTCGTGGAGGTTCCACGCCGCGTCGATCTTGGGGCGCAGGACCGTGGTCAGTTGCTCGGGCGTCATCTGGGCGATGACGCCGTCCTCCAGCACACCCGCCGTGTGGACGACGGCCGTGAGCGGGTGCTCGGCCGGGATGCCCGCGATGACGTCCGCGAGCGCGGCGCGGTCGACGACGTCGACGGCGGCGAGCGTCACGGTGGCGCCCAGCTCGGTCAGCTCGTCGCGCAGCTCCGCCGCCCCGGGGGCGTCGGCGCCGCGCCGGCTGAGCAGCAGCAGGTGGCGTGCGCCGTGCTGGGTGACCAGGTGCCGGGCGAGGATGCCGCCGAGGGCGCCGGTGGCGCCGGTGACGAGGGTGGTGCCGCGGTCCCAGGCGGGCGGGTTCTCCACTGTCCGCTCGGCGCGGGCCAGGCGGGGGACGAGGAGGGCCTCGCCCCGGACGGCGAGCTGGGGCTCGCCGCTCGCGACGGCGGCGGTCACCTGGTCCTCGGTCGCGCTGCCGTCGATGTCGACGATGCCGATGCGGCCCGGGTTCTCCGTCTGCGCGGAGCGGAGGAGGCCCCAGACGCCGGCGTGGGGGAGGTCGGTGACGTCCTCCTCGCCGACGGCGACGGCGTTGCGGGTGACGACGACGAGGCGGGAGTCGGTGAGGCGCTCGTCCGCCAGCCACGCGCGGGTCAGCTCCAGGGTGGCCTGGAGGGCCGCGTGGGCCGCCTCGAGGGTGTCGGCGCCCTCCGCTGCGTTCGCGGCCTGCACGAGGACGACGGCGGGGGCCGCCGTGCCCTCGTCCAGGGCCGCGGTGAGCGCGGCGAGGTCGGTGTACGACCCGATGCCGTCGGGCAGCGGGAGGCCGTGGGCGGGTGCGCCCGCGGTGGGTGCCGCGCCCGTCTCGTCGGCGCCTGCCGGCCGGTGGTCCGGTTGTGCCCACCCGTCCCGCCCTGCGGGACGATTGCCCACAACCTGGGCCCAGTTCGTCGTGTCCGGCGTGCCTGCGACAGGCGCGGGCTGCCAGGTGACCTTGAGGAGGCCGTCCTGCGCCGCGTTCCCGGCGGCCAGCAGGGCCTCCTTCGACAACGGGCGGAGGGTCAGGGAGTCCACCGTCGCCACCGGCTGGCCCGCGCCGTCGGCGACGGTCAGGGCGGCCAGGAGCGTGGTGGGCTCCGGGGACTCCAGCGAGAGGCGCACCCGCAGGACCGTGGCGCCCGTCGCGTGGACGGTCGCGCCGGACCAGGAGAACGGCAGCCACGAGGGGCCGTCCGCCGAGGCCACGCCCGGCAGCAGCGGGTGGAGCGCGGCGTCCAGCAGCGCCGGGTGGAGGGCGAACGCGGCCGCGTCGGCGCGCAGTTCCTCCGCCAGGGCCACCTCGGCGTACAGCTCGTTCTCGCCCTGCCAGACCCGGCGCAGGCCCTGGAAGGCCGGGCCGTAGCCGTAGCCCTGGTCGGCGAGCCGCTCGTAGACGCCGTCCAGCGGCACCTCGGTGGCGCCGGCCGGGGGCCAGACCACCAGGTCGGCCGGGGCGGCCCGGCCGGTGGTGAGGGTGCCGGAGGCGTGGAGGGTCCACGCCCGGTCGGCGTCGCCGTCGTCGGGCCGCGAGTGGATCTCGACGGTCCGCAGGCCCTGCCCGCCGTCCGCGCCGACGGCCAGCTGGAGCTGGACGGCGCCGCGCTCGGGCAGCACCAGCGGCGCGGCCAGGGTCAGTTCCTCCAGCGAGTCGCAGCCCGCGTGCTCGCCGGCGCGCAGCGCCAGCTCCAGCAGGCCCGTGCCGGGCAGCAGCACCGAGCCGAGGACGGCGTGGTCGGCCAGCCAGGGGTGGGTGGTGCGGGAGACCCGGCCGGTGAAGACGTACTCGTCGCGCTCGGCGAGCTGGACGGCGGCGCCCAGCAGCGGGTGGTCCGCCGCGCCCAGGCCCAGCCCGGCCGCGCCGCCGCCGGCCGAGGCCGGGGCGTTGAGCCAGTACCGCTGGTGGCGGAAGGCGTAGGTGGGCAGGGCGACCCGGCGGGCGCCGGGGAAGACGGCCGGCCAGTCGGTGCGCACGCCCCGCGCGATGAGCTGGGCGAAGGCGGCGGCGGCCGTGCGGTCCTCGGGGCGGCCCCGGCGCAGCGCCGGGGTGAGCGAGGCGGCCTCGCCGGTCAGGCTCTCCTGGACGAGGGCGGTGAGCACGCCGTCCGGGCCGAGCTCCAGCCAGTCGGTGACGCCCTGCTCCTCCAGGTACCGCACGCCGTCCAGGAAGCGGACGGCCTGGCGGATGTGGCGGGCCCAGTAGTCGGGCGAGGTCAGCTCCTCGGCGGTGGCGAGGGTGCCGGTGACGTTGGAGACGACCGGAACGCGCGGCGCGTGGAAGGTGAGCCCGGCCGCGACGGCCCGGAACTCGTCCAGCACGTCCGCCATGTGCGGGGAGTGGAAGGCGTGGCTGACGGACAGCCGCTTGGTCTTGGCGCCGCGCTCGCGCCAGAGGGCCACCAGCTCCTCGACGGCGTCCTCGTCCCCGGAGATCACCGTGGAGCGGGGGCCGTTGACGCCGGCGACCGCCACGCGCTCCCCGTCGCCGTAGGCGTCGAGGGTCGCGAGGACGTCCTCCTCCGTGGCCTGGATCGCGGCCATCGCGCCGCCGTCGCGGGCGGCCTGCATCAGCCGGCCGCGCTCGGCGACGAGGTGGCAGGCGTCCGCGAGGTCGAGGACCCCGGCCAGGTGGGCCGCGGTGACCTCGCCGATGGAGTGGCCGAGGAGGTAGTCGGGGGTCAGCCCGTGGTGGGCGGCGAGCCGGAACAGGGCGGTCTCCACGGCGAACAGGGCCGCTTGCGTGAAGACGGTCTTGTCCAGCAGGGCCGCGTCCGGGGAGCCCTCGGCGGCGAACAGCACGTCCTTCAGCGGACGCGGCAGCTCGGTGTCGAGGTGGGCGCAGACCTCGTCCAGGGCGGCCGCGAAGACCGGCGAGGACGCGTACAGCTCACGGCCCATGCCCAGGCGCTGGGAGCCCTGCCCGGTGAAGAGGAACGCGGTCTTCCCGCGCCGGCCGCCGGTGGCCCGGACGACGGCGGGGGAGGACTCGCCGTTGGCCAGGGCTTCCAGTCCGGCGAGGAGTTCGTCGCGGTCGGCGCCGACGACGGCCGCCCGGTGCTCGTGGAGGGCACGAGTGGTGGCCAGCGAGAAGCCGACGTCGACCGGCTCCAGCTCGGGGTGGGCGCCCAGGTGGGCGCGCAGCCGCTCGGCCTGGGCCCGTACGGCCTCCTCGCTGCGGCCGGAGACCAGCCACGGCAGGACGCCGTCGGCCGGACGCTCCGCCGTCTTCTCCTCGGCCGGGGCGACGGGCCGCTCGATGATGACGTGGGCGTTGGTGCCGCTGATGCCGAAGGAGGAGACGGCGGCGCGGCGGGCACGGCCCGCGTCGGGCCACGCCCGCTCCTCGGTGAGGAGCTCGATCGCGCCGGCCTCCCAGTCGACGTGCGGGGAGCGCTCGTCGGCGTGGAGGGTGCGCGGCAGCGTGCCGTGCTCCATCGCCTGGATCATCTTGATGATGCCGCCGACGCCCGCCGCGGCCTGCGAGTGGCCGATGTTGGACTTCAGCGAGCCGAGGTACAGCGGCCGGTCCTCGGGCCGGTCCTGGCCGTAGGTGGCCAGGAGCGCCTGCGCCTCGATGGGGTCGCCCAGGGTCGTACCGGTGCCGTGGGCCTCCACCGCGTCCACGTCGGACGGCTGGAGGCCGGCGTTGGCCAGGGCCTGGCGGATGACGCGTTCCTGGGCAGGGCCGTTGGGGGCGGTCAGGCCGTTGGAGGCGCCGTCCTGGTTGACGGCGGAGCCGCGCAGCACCGCGAGCACCTGGTGCCCGTTGCGCTCGGCGTCGGAGAGCCGCTCGACGAGCAGCAGACCCACGCCCTCGGCCCAGCCGGTGCCGTCCGCGTCGGCGGAGAAGGACTTGCAGCGGCCGTCGGGCGAGAGCCCGCGCTGCCGGCTGAACTCGATGAAGACGTGCGGTCCGGCCATCACGGTCACACCGCCCGCGAGCGCCATGTCGCACTCGCCCGAGCGCAGCGCGTTCGCCGCCAGGTGCAGGGCGACCAGCGAGGACGAGCAGGCGGTGTCCACGGTCACGGCCGGGCCCTCCAGCCCGTACGTGTAGGACAGCCGGCCCGAGACGACGCTGGAGAGGTTGCCCGCGAGCAGGAAGCCCTCGAACTCCTCGGGCGTGCCGGCCAGCCGCGACGCGTAGTCGTCGTACATGGCGCCGGTGAACACACCGGTGTTGGAACCGCGCACGGCGGCCGGGTCGATGCCGGCGCTCTCGAAGGTCTCCCACGCGGTCTCCAGCAGCAGCCGGTGCTGCGGGTCGGTCGCGGTGGCCTCGCGCGGCGAGATGCCGAAGAACTCCCGGTCGAACAGGTCGGCGTCGTGGAGGAAGCCGCCGTGCCGGACGTAGGAGCTGCCGGACTTCTCCGGGTCGGGGTCGTAGAGCGTGTCGAGGTCCCAGCCGCGGTTGACGGGGAACTCGCTGACGGCGTCCACGCCGTCGGCCACCAGACGCCACAGGCCCTCGGGGGAGGTGACGCCGCCGGGGTAGCGGCAGGCCATGCCGACGATGGCGATGGGCTCGTCGGCGGAGGCGGCGGAACGGACGGCCTTCGTCACGGCCTTCGTACCGCTGTCGCCCACCTTGGAGAGCAGGAACGCGGCGAGCGCGGCCGGCGAGGGGTGGTCGAAGACGGCGGTGGTCGGCAGCCGCAGAGCGGTGATGGTGTTGAGCCGGTTGCGCAGCTCCACACCGGAGAGGGAGTCGAACCCTAGCTCCTTGAAGGCCCGTTCGGGGTCGACGGTGGTGGCGTTCGCGTGGCCGAGCACGGCCGCGACGACGCCCCGGACGAGCTCGGTCACCGCACCCGCGCGCTCGCCCTCGGGCAGCGCCGCGATCGACTGCGCCCAGCCGCCCTCCTGCCCGGCACCGGCCGCCGCGCGGGCGGTCCGGCGCGGGGCGCGGGTGCGGACGAGGCCGCGCAGCAGCGCCGGCGGCTGGTCCGCCGCCGCGAACGTCGCGAGGTTCAGCGCGGCGGGCACGTACAGGGGCTCGCCGCCGGTGAGCGCCGCGTCGAACAGGGCGAGCCCGAGCTCCGGGGTGAGCGGCGAGACGCCGGCCCGCGTCCAGCGGGCCAGGTCGGCCTCGCCGAGCGTGCCGCCCATGCCGTGGGTGGCGTCCCACAGACCCCACGCGAGCGAGGTGGCGGGCAGGCCGTTCGCCTTGCGGTGCTGGGCCAGGGCGTCCAGGTAGGTGTTGGCGGCCGCGTAGTTGGCCTGGCCGGCGGTGCCGGTGATGCCGGAGACGGAGGAGAAGAGGACGAAGGCGGAAAGGGTCGCGATGTCCTTGGTGAGCTCGTGGAGATGCCAGGCGGCGTCCACCTTGGGACGCATGACGGTCTCGAGCTGCTCCTCGGTGAGGGCGGCGACGGTCGCGTCGTCGAGGACGCCGGCGGTGTGGACGACGGCGGTCAGCGGGTGCGCGTCGTCGACCTGCGCGAGGAGTCTCGCGACCGCGTCGCGGTCGGCGGCGTCGGCGGCGGCGACGGTCACTTCCGCGCCGAGGGAGTTGAGCTCGGCGACGAGCTCCTTGGCGCCGGGGGTGGCGGCGCCGCGGCGGCTGCTGAGCAGCAGATGGCTGACGCCGTGCGTGGTGACGAGGTGGCGGGCGAAGAGGGCGCCGAGGCCACCGGTGCCGCCGGTGATGAGCACGGTGCCGTGCGGGTCCAGGGTCGCGTTTGCGGGTGCGGCCCGGTGGTCGGGTTGTGCCCACCCGTCCCGCCCTGCGGGACGATTGCCCACAACCGTCGTCCTTGCCAGCCTCGGCACGCGCAGTTCGCCGCCACGTATCGCCAGCTGAGGCTCACCCGTCGCGATGGCGGAACCGAGCAGCCCGTCGTCGTCCGCGTCCACCAGGACGAAGCGACCAGGCTGCTCCGACTGCGCCGCCCGCACCAGACCCCACACCGGGGCCGAGTCCAGGCCGGTCACGTCCTCGTCCGCGCCCGCCGCGACGGCGTTGCGCGTGACGAACACCAGCCGCGATTCCTCCAGCCGCTCGTCCGCCAGGAACGCCCGCACGAGGCGCAGCGCGCCCCGAGCGTCCGCCGGGCGGGCGACGACGACCTCGGCCGCCGGCAGCGATTCCCCGTCCGTCTCGGCCCACGTGACGGCGGAGCCGTCGGCCGTGGCGACGGTCGGCCACTCCACCACGAACAGCGCGTCCGGCCCGGAAGCCTTCGGCGCGAGCTTCGCCTTCTCGACCGGCCGCAGCGTCAGCGAGCCCACGGAGGCGACCGCATCGCCCGCCGCGTCGGCCAGGTCGATGGAGACCGTGTCCGTCCCCACCGGCGAGATCCGCACCCGCAGGGCCGTCGCGCCGGCCGCGTACAGCGCGATGTCGTTCCACGCGAAGGGGAGCCGGATCTGCTCCGGCGCCGACGGGTCGGCGGCGTCCAGCACCAGCGGGTGCAGGACGGCGTCGAACAGCGCCGGGTGGAGGGCGAAGCCGTCGAGGTCGGTGCCCTCGGGCAGCCGGACCTCCGCGTAGACGTCGTCACCCGCGCGCCAGACGGCCTTGAGGCCCTGGAAGACGGGCCCGTAGCCGTAGCCGAGGGCGGCCAGCCGTTCGTAGACGTCGGTCAGAGGCTCGGCGACCGCCCCGGCCGGCGGCCACGCGGCGAGCGAGGACGCGGCGGGCGCGGCCGGCAGCGGGGCCGGGGCGAGGGTGCCGGCGGCGTGGAGGGTCCACGGCTGCGGCTCGTCGCCCCCGGAGACCTCGGGCCGGGCGTGGATGGTGAACGGGCGGCTCCCGGACGCCTCGGCCGCCGCGACGGCGACCTGGACGCGGACCGCGCCGCGCTCGGGCAGGACGAGCGGCGCCCGCAGGGTGAGCTCCTCCACCTGGCCCGTGCCGGCCCGGTCGCCCGCGGCGACGGCCAGCTCGATGAAGGCCGTGGCGGGGACGAGCACGGTGCCGTCGATGGCGTGGTCGGCCAGCCACGGGTGGGTGGTCAGGGAGAGGCGCCCGGCGAGCAGCAGGTCCTCGCGGTCGGCGAGTTCGACGGCGGTGGCCAGCAGCGGGTGCCCGGCCATGTCCAGGCCGAGGCCGCGCGCGTCGGCGGCGGGCCGGGCCGCGAGCCAGTAGTGGGCGCGCTGGAAGGCGTACGTGGGCAGGTCGGTGGCCGAGCCGCCGGGGAAGAACGACGCGGCGTCGAGCGGCGCGCCGACCGCGTGGGCCTGGGCGAGCCCGGCGATGAGGGTCTCCGCCTCGGGGCGGCCCTTGCGCAGCAGCGCGACGGCCGTGGCGCCGTCCCCGGACAGGGAGTTGCGCGCCAGCGCCGTGAGCACGGCGTCGGGGCCGAGCTCGACGAACACGGTGGCGCCCTGCTCCTCCAGCGCCCGGACGGCGTCGGCGAAGCGCACGGCCTGCCGGATCTGGTTCACCCAGTAGTCGGGCGTGGCGAGCTCGCCCGGCTCGGCCGGACGGCCGGTGACGGTGGAGACGACCGGCAGGACGGGCTCGTGGAAGGTGAGCCCGGCCGCCACGGCCCGGAACTCCTCCAGCACGTCGTCCATGTGCGGCGAGTGGAAGGCGTGGCTGACGGTGAGCCGGTGGGTCTTGCGGCCCTGCTCGCGCGACTGCGCGGCGATGGCCTCGGCGACGGTCTCGTCACCGGAGATCACCACGGCGTCGGGGCCGTTGACGGCGGCGACGGACACGGCGTCCTCGTGGCCCGCCAGCAGCGGCAGCACGTCCTCCTCGGTGGCCTGGATGGCGATCATCGCGCCGCCGGAGCGGGCGGACTGCATCAGCCGGCCGCGCGCGGCGACCAGCGCGGCGGCGTCCTCCAGCGAGAGCACGCCCGCGACGTGCGCGGCGGCGAGCTCGCCGATGGAGTGGCCGGCGAGCAGGTCGGGGGTGAGCCCGTGGTGCTCCAGCAGCCGGAACAGCGCGACCTCGATCGCGAACAGCGCGGGCTGGGTGTAGCGGGTCTCGTGGAGCAGAGCGGCGTCCTCGCCGCCCTCCTCCGCGAAGACGAGCTCCTTCAGCGGCCGCTCCAGGTGCTTGTCCAATTCCTCGACGACGGCGTCGAAGGCGGCCGCGAACACCGGCTGCCCGGCATGGAGTTCACGTCCCATGCCGACCCGCTGGGCGCCCTGACCGGTGAAGAGGAACGCGGTGCGGCCCGCGCGGGCGGCGCTGCCGGTCACCACGTTCCCGGCGTCCACGCCCTGGGCGAGCGCGCCGAGCCCGGCGAGGAACTCCTCGCTCGTCCGGCCGGTCACCACGGCCCGCCGCTCGAAGGCGGTACGGGCGGTGGCCAGCGAGAAGCCGATGTCGGCGGGGTGGGCGCCGGTGCCGTCGACCAGCTCGCGCAGCCGGCCGGCCTGCTCGCGCAGGGCGGCCTCGTCGCGGGCGGTGAGCACCCAGGGGGCGCGCACGGCGAGATCACCGGCGCCGAGGGCCTGGGGCGCCTCGTCGGCCTGCTCGATGACGACGTGGGCGTTGGTGCCGCTGATGCCGAAGGAGGAGATCGCGGCGCGGCGCGGGCGGCCCGCGTCGGGCCAGGCGCGCTCCTCGGTCAGCAGCTCCACGGCGCCGGAGGTCCAGTCGACGTGGCTGGTGGGCGTATCGACGTGGAGGGTCCGGGGGAGCTTGCCGTGCCGGATGGCCTCCACCATCTTGATGAGGCCGCCGACGCCGGCCGCCGCCTGGGCGTGGCCGATGTTGGACTTCAGCGAGCCCAGGTACAGCGGTGCCTCGCGGTCGGCGGCGCGGCCGTAGGTGGCGAGCAGCGCCTCGGCCTCGATGGGGTCGCCGAGCTTGGTGCCGGTGCCGTGCGCCTCGACGGCGTCGACGTCGGCGGGGGTGAGCCGGGCGTCGGCCAGGGCCTGGCGGATGACGCGCTGCTGCGAGGGCCCGTTGGGGGCGGTGAGGCCGTTGGAGGCGCCGTCCTGGTTGATGGCGGTGCCCCGGATGACGGCGAGGACCTTGTGGCCGTTCTTGCGGGCGTCGGAGAGCCGCTCGACGAGGAGGAGGCCCACGCCCTCGGCCCAGGAGGTGCCGTCGGCGCCCTCGGCGAAGGACTTGGATCGGCCGTTGGCGGCGAGGCCGCGCTGGCGGGAGAACTCCACGAACATGCCCGGCGAGGACATCACGGTCGCGCCACCGGCGATGGCCAGCGTCGACTCGCCCGAGCGCAGCGAGCGCACGGCCATGTGGAGGGCGACGAGCGAGGAGGAGCAGGCGGTGTCGACGGTGACGGCGGGGCCGACGAGGCCCAGCTGGTAGGCGATGCGGCCGGACATCACGCTGGAGGTGGTGCCGGTGAGCAGGTGGCCCTCGACGCTCTCGGGCGCGTCGTGCATGCGCGGGCCGTAGTCGAGGGCGGTGGCGCCGACGAACACGCCGGTGCGGCTGCCCTTGAGGCGCTCGGCGTCCAGGCCGGCCCGCTCGACGGCCTCCCAGGCGGTCTCCAGCAGCAGCCGCTGCTGGGGGTCCATGGCGAGGGCCTCGCGGGGGGAGATGCCGAAGAAGCCGGCGTCGAAGAGCGCGGCCTCGTGGAGGAAGCCGCCCTCGCGGACGGAGCTCTTGCCGTTGGCGCCCGGGTCGAGGTCGTGGAGGTCCTCGTCCCAGCCGCGGTCGGTGGGGAAGCCGGAGACGGCGTCCACGCCGCCCTCGACGAGCTTCCACAGGTCCTCGGGGGAGGTGACGCCGCCGGGGTAGCGGCAGGCCATGCCGATGATGGCGATGGGCTCGCCCTCCGCGCCCGCGACGGCCAGGTCGTCGTCGCCCTCGGCGGCGCCGGTGAGCTCGGCCTCCAGGTGGGCGGCGAGGGCCTCGGGGGTGGGGTGGTCGAAGAGCAGGCCGCTGGGCAGCCGCAGCCCGGTGGCCTCGGCCAGGGCGGTGCGCAGCTCCACGGACATCAGGGAGTCGAGGCCCAGGTCCTTGAAGGGCGAGCGGAACTCGACGCGGCGGCCCGGTCCGTACTCGAGGACGGCGGCGACGTGCGCCCCGACCAGCTCGGTCACGGCGCGGCGGCGCTCGGCCTCGGACAGCCCGGCGAGCCGGGCCCCGAGCTCGCCCCGGGGGGCGCGCGAAGCCGGTTCATGAGTGGTGGAGGGAAGCGCGGCGACGGACCGGCCGACGCCGTCGAGCCAGTACCGCTCGCGCTGGAACGCGTACGTGGGCAGGGGCACCCGTACGGCGCCGGAGCCCTCGAAGGCGGTGGCCCAGTCGACGGAGGAGCCGCGCACGGAGAGCGTGGCGAGCGCGGCCAGCAGGGTCTGCGGCTCGCTGCGGCCCTTGCGGAGCGCCGGCACGGAGGCGGCGACGGAGGCGTCCCGCAGGGATTCGGCGACCATCGCGGAGCAGACGCCGTCGGGGCCCAGCTCCAGGAAGGTGGTGACGCCCGCGTCCTCCAGGGCGCGGGTGGCGTCGGCGAAGCGCACGGGGCGGGAGACGTGCTCCACCCAGTAGTCCGGGGACGTCCACACGCCGTCGGCGATGACCTCGCCGGTGACGGTGGAGACGGCCGCGATGCGCGGCTCGTGGAAGGTCAGCCCCTCGACGACCGCGCGGAACTCCGCCAGCATCGGGGCCATCAGCGGCGAGTGGAAGGCGTGGCTGACGGTGAGCCGCTTGGTCTTGCGGCCCTGCTCGCGCAGGGTCGCGGCGATCTCCTCGGCCACGTCCTCGGCACCGGCGATGACCACCGAGCGCGGGCCGTTGACGGCGGCGACGGCCACCGCGTCCTCACGGCCGGCCAGCAGCGGCAGGACCTCGTCCTCGGTGGCCTGGACGGCGATCATCGCGCCGCCGGCGGGGAGTTCCTGCATCAGCCGGCCGCGCGCGGCGATCAGCGCGGCGGCGTCGGTGAGCGAGAGGACGCCCGCGACGTGCGCGGCGGCGACCTCGCCGATGGAGTGACCGGCCAGGTAGTCGGGGCGCACGCCCCAGGACTCCACGAGCCGGAAGAGGGCGACCTCGACGGCGAACAGCGCGGGCTGCGTCCAGCGGGTCTCGTCCAGGCCCTCGCCGCTCGCGATCACCTCGCGCAGCGGGCGCGGCAGGTGGGCGTCGAGGGCGGCGCACACCTCGGCGTAGGCGGCGGCGAAGACCGGGAAAACCCGGGCCAGCTCCTCGCCCATGCCGGCGCGCTGGGCGCCCTGGCCGGTGAAGACGACGCCGAGCAGGCCGGGCTGGACGGTGCCGGAGACCAGCCCCTGGGCGGGGGTGCCGGAGGCGAGCGCGTCCAGGCCCGCGAGCAGCGCGTCCCGGTCCTCGCCGAGGACGACGGCGCGGTGGTCGAAGACGGTCCGGGAGGAGATCAGCGACCAGCCGATGTCGGCGGGGGAGGCGGACTCGTTCCCGCGCACGGCGGCGGCCAGCCGCGCGGCCTGCGCGGAGAGGGCCTCGGGGCCGCGCGCGGAGATCGTCCAGGGGGTGACGACGGGGGCCTCGCCCGGCTCGGGGCGGGCGGCGGGGGCCGGGCCGGAGGTGAGGACGACGTGGGCGTTGGTGCCGCCCATGCCGAACGAGGAGACACCCGCGACGAGTTCGCCGTCCGGCTGCGGCCAGGCGGTCAGCTCGCGCTGGACGGCCAGGCCCAGCTCGGCGAGCGGGATCCTCGGGTTGGGCGTCTCGAAGTTGAGGCTCGCGGGCAGCCGCTCGTGGTCGAGCGCCAGCAGGGCCTTGAGCAGGCCGACGATGCCGGCGGCGCCCTCCAGGTGGCCCACGTTGGTCTTGGCCGAGCCGACCAGCAGCGGCTTGCCCTGGCGGGCGGTGCCGAGGACGGCGCCCAGGGCGGCCGCCTCGATGGGGTCGCCGACGGGGGTGCCGGTGCCGTGGAGCTCCACGTACTGCACGGCGCGCGGGTCGACGCCCGCCTTCTGGTACGCCTCGCGCAGCACCTGCTCCTGCGCGGTCTGGCTGGGGACGGTCAGGCCCGGCGTGGTGCCGTCGTTGTTGACCGCGCTGCCGCGGATCACACCGTAGACGTGGTCGCCGTCCGCGACGGCCTGGGACAGCGGCTTGAGAACGACGACGCCGCCGCCCTCGCCGCGCACGAAGCCGTTGGCGCGGGCGTCGAAGGTGTAGGTGACGCCGTCGGGGGAGAGGCCGCCGAAGCGCTCCTCGGTGACGGCGTTCTCAGCGAGCACGTTGAGGTTCACACCGGCGGCGATGGCCATCGCGGACTCGCCGGAGCGCAGCGACTCGCAGGCCAGGTGGACGGCCACGAGCGAGGAGGACTGCGCGGCGTCGACGGTCAGGCTGGGGCCGCGCAGGCCCAGGTAGTACGAGACGCGGTTGGCGATCACACCGCGGTTGACGCCCGTCATGGTGTGCTGGGTGACGGCCTGCTCGCCGTGCTGGTAGAGCAGGGCCGAGTAGTCGTCGCGCAGCGTGCCGACGAAGACGGCCGTCCGGCTGCCCTCCAGCTCGGCGGGGACGATCCCGGCGTCCTCCAGGGCCTCCCAGGCCAGCTCCAGGACCAGGCGCTGCTGCGGGTCCATGGTGGCGGCCTCGCGGGGCGAGATGCCGAAGAAGGCGGCGTCGAACGTGTCGACGCTGTCCAGGAACCCGGCCCGGCGGACCCCGAGGGCGGATCCCTCGACCCCGCCCGCCAGCGCCGACTCCCAACGCCCCTCGGGGACCTCGGTGATGGCGCTCGTACCGGTGCTCAGCAGTTCCCAGAACTCCGCCGGGCCCGCCGCCATCGGGAGCCGGCAGGACAGGCCGACGACCGCGATGGCCTCGGATCCGTCCCGGAGCGCCGTGACCCCATCGGGGGTGTGCTTCTTCGTCATCGCGCCCAGCAGCCCTTTCGTAGCTGAATTCCTCAACGGCCCATAAACATTTCGAGAACGCCGCGACCCGGCCCTGCCACCTGCTCGAATTCCGCCCGGCGGTCCCGTGCTACAACACATGAATCCTGCACAGATCCTAGGCAGTTGACGTCCTGCGGTACTTCAGCGACCGGTCACGGTGCGGTAATCGACGCGCCGCCGAAAGGGGTGAGCGGCGCATTACCCCACGGTGAGCGAGGGGTTGCGAACGCCGGGCTAGGGTCCGCTTGGATTTCCGGCCCATACCCCAAAGGCCCCCACCTCTAAAGAAAGCGGGAGCAGCCACGCCATGAGCCAGCTCACCAACGAAGTCGAAAAGCACACCGACCTCTATGTCGAGGCCTTCAACCGGGGCGACGCCGACGCCGTCAACGCCTTCTACACGGACGAGGCCGTCGCCGTCTGGGAGCCGGGCAAGCCGCTGACCGGCCAGGCCCGCAAGGACAGCGTCAAGGAGTTCCTGGCCCTCGGCCCGAAGATGACGGCCAAGGTCCGCCAGTCCTTCGTCACCGGCGACACCGCCCTGCTGATCGTCGACTGGGTCATCGACACCGTCGACGCGGACGGCGCGCCCGAGCGGCTCAAGGGCATCGGCGTCGATGTGCTGCGCCTGGGCGAGGACGGCAACTGGCGCTACGCCATCGACGACCCGTACGGCCAGGCCGAGTAAGGCCGGCGTCGGCGGCTCGCGGCCGTCCCGGCCGTGAGCCCGCCCGCGCGCTTCTCGTATCAGGTCCCATCAGCTCGTATCAGCGTCACCGGCGCTCCGGCGCCACAGGGGGAGAACTTTCCGTGAACACCGACAGCTTCGCCATCACGGCGGCCGGCGACGACGCCGCCCACCGCACCGGCCGGCGCCCCTCGCGGCGTACGGTCCTCAAGGCGGCGGGCGCGACCGCCCTGGCCGTCTCGGCCGCGAGCGCCCTGGCCGGGCCCGCGTACGCCGGGGAGGACTCCGAGGACTCCGAGTCGTCCACGCGGGACTTCATCGTCATCGGCGCGGGCTTCGCCGGTGTCACGGCGGCGCGCGAACTGCGCGCCAGGGGCAAGCGGGTGACGATCCTGGAGGCCCGGAGCCGGATCGGCGGCCGGACCTGGACCGACACCTTCGCGGGCCAGCAGGTGGAGATGGGCGGCACCTGGGTGGAGCCGACGCAGCCGCACATCGCCAAGGAGCTCAAGCGCTACAGCATCGGTCTGGAGGAGGAGGACCCGCTGGACCGCATGCTCCTGCCGACCCCGAAGGGCCCCAAGGCGTTCACCCCCGCCGAGGGCAACGCGGCGATGGGCCCCCTGTTCGAGAAGCTCTTCGAGGGCTCCAAGCAGTACTTCGAGCGCCCCTTCCAGCCGCTGTACCGCGCGGACCTGCTCCAGAAGCTCGACAAGCTGTCGCTGCGCGACCGGCTGAACGAGCTGAAGCTGTCGCCCGCCGACGAGATGCTGATCAACGGCCAGACCGCGATCTACTCGGGCGGCGCCAGCAGCGAGGGCGCCCTGACGATGCTGGCCCAGTGGTGGTCCATGGCCGGCTGGAACAACGAGGGCTGGAGCGACACCCAGCGGTACCGGATGAAGCCCGGCACCGTCGGGATGCTCAGCGCGATGATCAACGAGGCCAAGCCGACCATCGTGTTCAACGCCCCGGTGGCCTCCGTCGCCGAGTCGGGCAACCGCGTCCACGTCACCACCCGCGCGGGTAAGACGTACTCCGCCAAGGGCGTCGTGGTGGCCGTGCCGGTCAACGTCTGGCACACCATCAAGTTCACCCCCGGGCTGCCGGCCGCCCACACGGCCGCCGCCTCCCAGGGCATCGGGGTGAAGAACGCCCTGAAGATCTGGATCCACGCCCGCGAGGGCCAGGGCCGGTTCTACGGCCAGGCGGCCGAGGGCGGCTCGCCGATCCCGATGTTCATCCCCTACAAGAAGACGTCCGAGGGCCAGCTGTACGTCGGCTTCAGCGTCGACCCCAAGCTCGACCCGACGAACACCGCCCAGGTCAAGGACGCCGTGAAGAAGCTCGGCGCGGACCTGGACATCATCGGTCTGCGGGCGCAGAACTGGGGCGCGGACGAGTTCTCCCGCGGCGGCTGGGCCTTCCGCAAGCCCGGCCAGCTGACCTCGCTCTACCCCGACGTCCTGAACCAGGCCACGAACCGGATCACCTTCGCCAGCGGCGACATCGCGGAGGGCTGGACCGGCTTCATCGACGGCGCGATCGAGTCGGGCCTGCGCGCCGCCCAGTTGGCCAACGGCGAGATGTGACACCCCTCGTCCGGCGGCTCCCGCCGGACCCTCCCCCGGGGGCACCCGCGCCCGGGTGCCCGGAACAGAACAGAAGAGAAGGACGTAACCCGCCATGACGACGTTCACCGTGCCCTTCGACCCCGAGAAGCCCGACCTCACCGACGACACCTGGACCCAGAACGAGATCTTCCTCCAGGTCTTCAACTCCGGTAACGGCGAGTTCTTCGACAGCCTCTACCGCGAGGACTCCATCTCCAACTTCTCCGGCGAGCCCCTCACGGGCGAGGCCCGCCTGAAGTTCTTCAAGGAGTTCCTGGCCACCAAGCCCAAGCTCGAGGCCAAGGTGACCTTCGCCTACACGGCCGGCGACGTGGCCCTGATCGGTGTCGACTACGCCATCGACGGCGTCAACGCCGCGGGCGAGCCCTTCCACCTTGAGGGCATCTGCACCGACGTCCTGGTCAAGGTCGAGGACGGCCGCTGGCTGATGGCCATCGACCGCCCCGTGGCCCGGGGCGGCCTGGTCGCCTAAGAGCCCGGACGTAACACCCCCGAGAACCGGCGCTCCTGGAAAAGCGCGGCCCCTGCCCCCGGTCCCCCGCCGAGGGCAGGGGCCGTCGCCGCGTAAAACATACCGATTATGCGGTATGGTCGGACGTATGTCCGGTCAGTCGTTTACCGACGGTCTGGTGACCGCCCTCGGGGTCATCGGCGGCAAGTGGAAGCCCCTGATCATCGCCGAACTCCACCGGCGGCCACGCCGCTTCGGCGAGCTCAGACGCGCCCTGCCCGGCGTCAGCGAGAAGGTGCTCAGCCAGCAGCTGCGCGAGATGGAGCTGGACGGCGTCGTCGACCGCGAGGTCTGTCTGTCCATCCCGCCCCGGGCCGTGCAGTACTCGCTCACCGAACTCGGCCTGACGCTCCATGAGAGCCTGCTGCCCCTCGCCGCCTGGGGTGAGCTGCACGAACTGCGCATGCTGGCACCCTCCGGGTGAAGCTGGCACAACGCCTTCGAACGGACCTCGAGAGAACCTCTAGAGGCCGCCACTAGCGTTCCCGTCGACTTCAGTGGGTGAACGAGCGCGGGAACAGACAGCTGCACACAGAACCGAGTTCGACTCTCCGTGACGTAACGTCGCGCCGCATGACCCACGGTAAGCCGCCTTCTGAATCAACCGGCGACAACCTTTGCAAAACGATGCAAAAAGATCTTGGGTGAGCGATGCGGTTTCGAATGCTAGGTCCTCTGGAAGTCATTGACGCCGACCGCCCCGTGGCACTGGGCGGCATCAAACAGCGCGCCACGCTCGGCTTCCTGCTGTTGCAGGCCAACAGAGTGGTGGCCACCAGCCAGTTGCTGCGGGCCCTGTGGCCCGTGGACGAGGCGCCCACCTCGGCCCGGAAGATCCTCCAGAACGCCGTCTGGGGGCTGCGTGGCGTGCTCTCGGCCGGCGCGGACGGGACCGGCGGCACGAGCGCCCCGGCCCTGCTGACCCAGGCGCCCGGCTATGTCCTGCGCGTCGACCCCGACGACGTCGACCTCCACCGCTTCCAGCGCCAGGTCGAGGCGGGCCGCGCGAAGTTCTCCGCAGGCGCCCCCGAGGACGCCGCGAAGCTGCTGCGCGAGGCCCTCACCCTCTGGCAGGGCCCCGCCCTGGCCGACCTGGTGGAGACCGGCATCGCCTGGCCCGAGCTGGCCGCCGTGGAGAAGGCCCGGCTCGACGCCATGGAGGACTACTTCGAGGCCGAGCTCGCCTGCGGACGCCACCAGGCCGTCCTCGGCGAACTCGAGACCATGGTCGCCACCGAGTCCCTGCGGGAACGTTCCTGCGGACAGTTGATGCTCGCCCTCTACCGCTGCGGCCGGCAGGCCGACGCCCTCGCCGTCTACGACAAGGTGCGCACCACCCTCGTCGAGGACCTCGGCCTGGAGCCCGGCCGCTCGCTGCGCGACCTCCAGCACGCCATCCTCACCCACGACACCGCGCTCTCCCTGCCCCCGGCCCGGCTCCTGGGCACCGCCCCCTACCAGGCCGGCCGCCGCCCCGCCCGCGAGCAGACCCCCGAGATCCCGGCCCAGCGCCGCCCGGCCCCCGCCGGCGTACCCCTGGCCTCCGTGCCCGACCCGGCCCCCGCCGCCGCGGCCCCCCAGGGCCGTGCGCCCGGCGCGGCGCCCGCCGAGCGCCGGACCGGGGCGACCGTCACCGAGCGCACCCAGGTCAGCGTCGCGCTGATCGCCACCGAGCTCGCCGAGGAGACCCCGGGCGGCGCCTGGAGCGAGAGCGCCGACAACGCCCTGGAGGCCGTGGCCGGCGCCGTCCAGGAGAAGGCCGAGCACTTCGGCGGGACCGTCGTGGCCAGCATCGGTCCCGTCACCCTCGCCCTGTTCGGGGCCTGCTCCGGCGACGGCGACCGCAAGGACGCCGCCGAACGCGCCGTCCACGCCGGCCTCGCCGTCCGCGACGCCCTCGGCTCGGCCGCGTACGCCACCGGCCGGCACGGCCGCCGCCCGGCGGTCCGCGCCGCCGTCGTCACCGGCGAGGCGATCGTCCGCTACCGCCCCGACGACCCCGGCACCCCGCCCACCCTCATCGGCACCCTCCTCCACACCGGCCAGTCGCTGCTGGACCGGGTGCCCGCCGGCGAGGTCCGCGTCTGCGCCACCACCCTGGAGGCCGCCGAGGCGGCGATCACCGTCTCCCCGACCGGCGACCCGGCCACCGGCTGGGAGGTACGCGGTATCCGCCGCGAGTACCCCGGCGACCACACCGTCCCCATCGTCGACCGCGACTGCGAGCTGGACCTGCTCCGCGGCCTCCTCAGCCGCACCCGGCACCGCGCCAAGCCCCACCTCGTCACCGTCCTGGGCGACCCCGGCATCGGCAAGACCCGCTTCGTGACGGAGTTCGCCCGCACCTTCGCCGACCAGCCCGAACCCGCCCGCTTCCTGATGGGCCGCGCCCCCTCCTTCCCCGGGGACGACACCCTCGCGGTGCAGACCGAGATCCTCGCCGCCGCCTGCGGCATCCTCCCCGGCCAGGCCCCCGGTGAGGCCCGCGCCCACCTCGCCGCGACCGTCCGCCGCGTGATCACCGATGCCCGCGAGGCCGACCGCCTGCTGCGCCCGCTCACCGCGCTCGTCACCCCGGGCCACGAACCCGTCGCCCCGGCCGAGGTGCTGTCCGCCTGGCGGCGCTTCGTCGTGGCCCTCTCCGCCGAGCGCCCCCTCGTCCTGATCATCGACGACCTCCACCGGGCGGACGACGCCCTGCTGGACTGCGTCGAGGACCTGGTGGAGTCCGCCGACGCCGTACCGCTCCTCGTGGTGGCGGCGGCCCGCCCGGAGCTGCTCCAGCGCCGCCCCGACTGGGGCGCGGGCAAGCGCCACACCAGCACCCTCGGCCTGGACCCGCTCTCGGACGCGGCCATCGACCGCCTCCTGGAGTTCATGGTCGAGCCGGAACAGGTCGCCCACGTGGGCGAGGCCCCGGACGACCGCCGCCGCTACATGCGCAAACTCCTGGCCTCGGGCTCCCCCACAGGAGCCCTCCGCCACCTCTACGGCCGATCCCGCAAACAGCTGACGCTGCCGGCGGCGGTGTAGGACACGAACCCGGACGGGCTGACAAAGTCAGCCCGTCCGGCGTTTGAGGACCGGGGTTTGGGGCGGAGCCCCAAGAAACGGTGAAAGGGCGGGACCGGGGCAGACCCCTAGGCGCCAGCGCCCACCAGCCGCTCCCCATCCTGCTCCCGCAGAATCCCGCAAACATCCCGCAGCCCAACCTCCAGCTGCGCGATCTCCGCATCGCTCAGATAAACCGACGGCTCGAACCGCAGCGTATGCGCCGCACTCGCCGTCGGGAACGTCCGGATCCGATGCTCCCGCAGCAGGTACCCGGCCACCACGTACCCGAAGAACCCCGCGTTGTCGCGGATCGCCGCGGACGCCGCCTCCGACTGGTCGCTGAACTCGAACCCGAGCATGAGCCCCTCGCCGCGGATGTCCGCGACGACATCCGGGAAGTCCGCCCGCACGGACTCGAACATGGCCCGCAGTGCCGCCCCGCGCTCCGCTGCGAGCCGGTAGACGCGCCCGTCCTCCGCCTCCATCAGCTCCAGCACCTTCAGCGCCACGAAGCAGGAGAACGCGTCCTTCGCGAAGGTCGAGCTGTGCACCAGCTCGAACTCCTTGCGGTACCGGTCACGCCGCACGAGCATCACCGAGGACTTGGCGATCCCGCCGCCCAGGCTCTTGGCCAGCGCGTAGTAGTCGCCCCGCAGCCCCACCAGGGAGCTCGCGAGGAACGCGCCGCTGCGCCCCATCCCGCTCTGCACCTCGTCGAGGACGACCGGGCAGTCGATCTCGGCGGTGACCCGCTGGACCTCCGCCGCGAACTCGCGCGTGATGACGTTGATGCCGCCCTCGCCCTGGATCGGCTCCAGGACGAACGCGCAGATCACCGGCGCCTCGCGCCGCACGACCACGATCGCGCCGCCCTCGACCACGACGTCGAAGAGCTCGGCGCGCTCCGACTCGACGACCTCCTTGATGGCCTCCGGCCGGTCCCGGGGGATGAAACGGGCCTGCGCGGCCAGCGCGGAGAAGGGCGCGCGGTAGCCCTCGTTGTGGGTCAGCTGGACGCTGCCCATCAGCTTGCCGTGGAAGGAGCCCTCCAGCGTCAGGAAGACCGGCGGCCGCTGCCGGACCGCGTCGTTCCGGCGGGTGATCTCCGCGGCCAGGTCCTCGAACGCCGCCAGGTCCACCCGCTCGGTCGCGCTGAACCCGAGCGCGCCCAGCACCTCGCCGGACAGCGACGCCTCGCCGCCGAGGAGCGCCGCCCGCGCGGCCTCCAGGTGCCCGGCGATGGGGGCGGCCAGCTCGTCCATCCGCATCCTGCGGTCGAGCTCCGCGTGCTTGATGGCGGCCTCGATGGCCTCGGCACCCGTATTGGCGAAGATCGCCGAATAGGCGTCGGTAGTGCCGAGTTCCCGCTGGAGAATGGTGTTGAGCGCGCCGGCCACCTGATTGGCGTAGGGGTGCCGCGAGAACTGCGCGTGCACCGGGACGCCGCCGTCCAGCAGCGATTTGGCGAGGGCGATGATTTCGGGGTTGTTGTGCCCCAGCATCAGGGAGCCGTAACCGCCCGCGTAGTCGACCACGGGGACTTCCCCGCCGTCCGCGTCGCGGTAGTAGAGGGTGTTGCCCTCGGCGCGGACGTACTCGACGTCGAGACCGACGGAGGCGAGCCACTCGAGGAGAAAGGGCTCCGCGAGTTCGAGCTCGGGGGAGCCGGGATATCCGGGGGTATCAGCGTTCATGGCGCCCGACCATACGGCGGCGCGGTCATCGCCCGTTCTTTATCCGGTCCTCGAACTCCCCGGCGATTACCGGGAAGTTCGGGCACCGCCGGACCGGTTACCGGGCGACCGTGACGACCCCCAGCGCCTCGGCCACGAGATCGGCCACCTCGCGGGTGTGGTGGTCGAGGTAGAAGTGGCCGCCGGAGAACACGTGGACGTCCGTCCGCGCAGCCGAGAAGCCCCGCCAGTCCGAGGCCTCCTCGACCGTCACGACCGGGTCGTTGTCGCCGATCAGCACGGTGAAGGGCACGTTCAGCGGCGCCCCCGGCGTCCACGCGTACGCGCCGATCGCCCGGTAGTCGGCGCGCAGCGCCGGCATCACCATGGCCAGCAGGTCGGGGTCCTGGAAGACCCCGCCCGTCGTACCGCCGAGCCGCCGGATGGCGGAGAGGACGTGCGCGTCCGTGCGCACCTGGTCATGCGGGCTGGGCGCCGCCGTCGGCGCCCCGCGCCCGGAGAGGAACAGCCGCTCCGGCCCGGGGGCCGAGCGCTGCTCCAGGCGGCGGGCCGTCTCGTAGGCGAGCACGGCGCCCATGCTGTGCCCGAGGAAGGCGAACGGACGGCGGTCGTCCAGCGCGCTCATCTCCTCGGCCAGCCGGTCGGCGAGCCGGGCGATGTCGTCCACCGGCGGCTCCTGGTGGCGGTCCTGCCGCCCGGGGTACTGCACGGCCACCACGTCGACCGCCGGCGCCAGCGTGCGCGACAGCGGCACGAAGGCGCTGGCCGCTCCTCCGGCGTGCGGGAAGCAGACGAGGCGCGGTCCGTCCTGCGGAGCCTGGCCGTAGCGTCGGAACCAATCACTGCCCACTGCGTCTTCTCCTCGCGTGCGTTGCGGACCGTGCCGGGGCATTTTCGGTTATGCCGCTCGAGGCTGGCACGAGACGCGCACGAGGACCCCTGATCGAGACACTTCGCAAGGGCCATGAGGGCATATTCTGTGGGCCCGCAGAGCATCCACGGAGCGTAGGGAAGGCAAACCGAGCCGGGGATCGGCCGGAAGGGGAGTTGATCGGCGATGCAGGAGAGATCCGGGCGGACCCGCAGGAGGTTGCTCGAAGCCGCTGCCGCGCAGATCGACGCACGCGGATACGCGGACGCCAAACTGAGCGACATCAGCCGGTGCGCCGAAGTGACGACGGGCGCGCTGTATTTCCACTTCTCCTCCAAGACCGACCTGGCGGAAGCGGTCCAGCGGGCCGGCTGCGAGATGCTGGACGAGACGGTCGACCACCTGCTGACCCGCTGCTCGCCCATGCAGGCACTGATCGACATCACCCACGTCCTGGCCCGCTGGGTCTGCGAGGAGCCCATCGTCCGGGCCGCCCTGCGGATCGGCCGGGAGCGCGGACGGGACGGTTCCGCGATCGTCGACTTCCACGCGGTGTGCGTCCGTACCGGGCTGCGGCTGCTGCGCGACGCCCGCGCCACGCAGGGGGTGATCCGCGCCGATGTCTCCGCCGACTCCGTGGAGGGGCTGGTCACCGCCGTGCTGTCGGGCGCCGAGGCGGACGCCTGCCGGGGCATGGACCCCGACCGCCTCGCCGCCCGGCTGACGGGGATGTGGGACCTCCTCGTCGACGCCATCGTCGTACGCGAACTCCGCGCCGGGCTCCGCACGGGACCGCCCCACGCGCCGCTGCCGCACGGCCGCGCCCACGAGGCGGTCACCGCCTGACCCGTGCCACGACTCTGGTGATTACCCGCGTGATTACCCGTCGGTGAACACACAGTAGGACCCCTCCGGTTAGCTTCTCGGCCTGGGAGGAGTCCCGAGGGGGAGTTCCCCGAGGGGCTCGGACGTCCCGCGAGGTACGAGGAGTTGTGATGGATACCTCTGTCATCACAGGGGGAGCGGAGGCCGGCGCGACGACGGGAACGGGGACCGGAGCGGGGCCGGGAACGGGGACGGGAACCGGGACGGACCCCGAGGCCTGGGAATCGGTCATCGGACGGGACTTCACCCGGGCGCTCAACGAGGGCCTGGCCCGGGCCCGGGCGACCGCCCCGCCACGGACCCGGCGCGCTTCGCCCACCCCACGCCCCCGCCTGCCCCGGCCCACGTCTGCCGGAATCGACGACTCCACCAGCGGGAACCCCACCGCTGTGGGTTCAACCAGCGCCGATCCCCCCGCCACACCCGACGAGCACACGGATTGCCGCTGGCAGGAGCGCCGCCGGGTGGCCCGTGACCTCCACGACCACATCGGCGGCGCCCTCGCCACCGCCCGCCGCCTCCTCGTCGAGTGCGGCCCGGGCGTCGACGACCCGGGCCGGCTCGCCGCGGCCCAGGTCTTCCTCCACGAGGCGGAGGACCACCTGCGCGGCCTGCTGGGCGAGTTGGTCACGGCGACGGAGCTGCCGCCGCTCGGCGAGGCCATCGAGGGTTTCGCGGCGGAGGCCGCCCCGCCCGGCCTCGACGTCACCGTGAAGATCACCGGCAATGAGAACCTCGTCGCCACCGCCCACCGCCGGGCCCTGTTCCTGGCCGTCCGCGAGGCTCTGCGCAATACGTTCGAGCACGCCGGCGCGAGCCGCGTCGCGGTGTCCGTGCGCACCACCCGCTGGTGGGTCCACGCCGCCGTCGAGGACGACGGCCGGGGCTTCGACCCGGAGCGCGCGACCGACGGCGAGGGCCGCCCGGCCCGGGGGATCGCGTCGATGACCCAGCGGGTCGAGGACATCGGCGGAAAGCTGACGATCGAGAGCTCGCCCGTCGACGGCACCAGGGTCGACATGCACCTGCCGCTGCGCCCGCGTACGTAGCCGAACCCTCTCCGCCCCCCGAACTTCCCCCGACTCAACCCCCCTGCTCCCCCTGATCCCCTCCGAATCCAGTGCTGCCAGCGGGCCGGCCGATCCGCCCGCGCCGAGGAGTTGTTGTGCGCAAGGTGCTTATCGCCAATCGTGGCGAAATCGCTGTCCGTGTCGCTCGTGCGTGCCGGGACGCGGGGATCGCCAGTGTGGCGGTCTATGCCGATCCGGATCGTGACGCGTTGCATGTCCGGGCGGCCGACGAGGCGTACGCGCTGGGTGGTGAGACCCCGGCGACCAGTTATCTGGACATGGCCAAGGTCCTGGCCGCCGCGGCGGAGTCGGGTGCGGACGCGGTGCACCCGGGGTACGGGTTCCTCTCCGAGAACGCCGAGTTCGCCCAGGCCGTCCTGGACGCGGGCCTGACGTGGATCGGCCCGCCGCCGCAGGCCATCCGCGATCTGGGTGACAAGGTCGCGGCGCGGCATATCGCCCAGCGTGCCGGTGCCCCTCTCGTCGCCGGCACCCCCGACCCGGTCTCGGGGGCGGAGGAGGTCGTGGCGTTCGCGCGGGAGCATGGTCTGCCGATCGCGATCAAGGCGGCGTTCGGTGGCGGTGGGCGTGGCCTGAAGGTCGCCCGCACCCTGGAGGAAGTCCCCGAGCTGTACGACTCGGCGGTGCGCGAGGCGGTGGCGGCGTTCGGGCGGGGGGAGTGCTTCGTCGAGCGCTACCTCGACAAGCCCCGCCACGTCGAGACCCAGTGCCTGGCCGACACCCATGGCAACGTCGTCGTCGTCTCCACCCGCGACTGCTCGCTGCAGCGCCGCCACCAGAAGCTCGTCGAGGAAGCCCCCGCGCCGTTCCTCTCCGAGGAGCAGAACGCCCAGCTGTACGCCGCCTCCAAGGCCATCCTGAAGGAGGCCGGGTATGTCGGTGCGGGGACGGTGGAGTTCCTGGTGGGGATGGACGGGACGATCTCGTTCCTGGAGGTGAACACCCGTCTGCAGGTGGAGCACCCGGTGACCGAGGAGGTCACGGGCATCGACCTGGTGCGGGAGATGTTCCGGATCGCCGACGGCGAGGAACTCGGCTACGACGACCCGGCCGTGCGCGGTCACTCCTTCGAGTTCCGCATCAACGGCGAGGACCCGGGCCGCAACTTCCTGCCCGCCCCCGGCACCGTCACCACCTTCACCCCGCCCACCGGGCCGGGTGTGCGGCTGGACGCAGGGGTGGAATCCGGCAGCGTCATCGGCCCCGCCTGGGACTCCCTCCTCGCCAAGCTCATCGTCACCGGTGCCACCCGTGAGCAGGCGCTGCAGCGCGCGGCCCGCGCGCTGGGAGAGTTCCAGGTCGAGGGCATGGCCACCGCCATTCCCTTCCACCGCGCCGTGGTCACCGACCCCGCCTTCACCAGCGACCCGTTCCACGTCCACACCCGCTGGATCGAAACCGAATTCACCAACACGATCGAGCCTTTCGCCGCTCCGGCCGGTGCGGAGGAGGACGAGCCCGAGGGCCGCGAGACGGTCGTCGTCGAGGTGGGCGGCAAGCGCCTGGAGGTGACGCTGCCGTCCTCGCTCGGCGCGAGCATCGGCCGCGCTCCGGCCGCAGGTGGCGGTGCGCGACCCAAGCGCCGTGCGGCGAAGAAGGCGGGCGCGGCGGCGTCGGGCGACTCGCTGACCTCGCCGATGCAGGGCACGATCGTCAAGGTGGCGGTGGAGGACGGCCAGCAGGTCAACGAGGGCGACCTGGTCGTGGTCCTGGAGGCCATGAAGATGGAGCAGCCGATCAACGCCCACCGCTCCGGCACGGTGAAGGACCTGGCGGCGGAGGTGGGCGCGTCGCTGTCGTCGGGCGCGATCATCTGCGAGATCAAGGACTGACGAGCGACCGACGAGCACGCTGAACGCTTCGCACGCGCCGGGCGGGACGGGGGAAATACCACGGACCGCCCGGCGCGGCATGTCCTGTCAGTAGCCCGTGCGGGTCCTGTGGACTCCCTGTATGTTCGATGAACGTAAGTGCCGTTTATGGAGATAAGTCCGCTCTTCGGGTGAACTTTCAGAGCATATGTGTGGCGCGCTTCCCGATGCGGCATGCACTGGACATAGGCTGGCGCGCCATTTCGGCGGCCCTGGGCATCGAGAGAGCGCCGCGACTGGGAGGCCGACATGGCGACATTGTGCAGACCGGCCATCGCTGTCCCCGAGCACGTGATCACGAGGGAGCAGACGCTTGATCTCGCGCGCACCCTGCACGCCGATCACCCTCAGCTGGAGCTGGCGCTCCGGCTGATCGGCAACACGGGCGTGCAGACCAGACACCTCGTGCAGCCGATCGAGGACACCCTCAAACACCCCGGCTTCACCGTGCGGAACGCCCGCTACGAGCGCGAGGCCAAGGCCCGTGTCCCGGCCGTCGTGCGGCGGGCGCTCGACCACGCGGAGCTGACGGCGCGCGACATCGACCTGATCGTGTACGTGTCCTGTACGGGCTTCATGATGCCGTCGATGACCGCGTGGCTCATCAACACCATGGACTTCCGCAACGAGACCCGGCAGCTCCCCATCGCCCAGCTCGGCTGCGCGGCGGGCGGCGCCGCGATCAACCGCGCGCACGACTTCTGCCAGGCGTATCCGGAGGCGAACGTCCTGATCGTGGCCTGTGAGTTCTGCTCGCTGCTCTATCAGCCCACGGACCTCGGCGTCGGCAATCTGCTCTCCAACGGCCTCTTCGGCGACGCCATCGCCTGCGCGGTGGTGCGCGGTGAGGGCGGTACGGGCGTACGGATCGAGCGGAACGGCTCGCATCTGGTGCCCGACACGGAGGAGTGGATCTCCTACGGGGTGCGGGAGACGGGTTTCCACTTCATCCTGGACAAGCGGGTCCCGGGCACGATGGCCATGCTGGCCCCGGCCATGCGCGACATGGCCGAGCCGTACCAGTGGGACGTCTCCGAGCTCGACTTCTACATCGTCCACGCCGGCGGCCCCCGCATCCTGGACGACCTCAGCCACTACCTGGGCCTGGCTCCAGAAACGTTTCGCTACAGCCGCGAGACGCTCACCGAGCGGGGCAACATCGCCAGCGCCGTCATCTTCGACGCGCTGGAGCGCCTCTTCCAGGACGGCGGGGCGGACGATTCGGCCCGGGGCATCATCGCGGGCTTCGGCCCGGGCATCACGGCCGAGATCGCCCTGGGCACGTGGACGTCGGACCGCGAACGAGTCCCGGTGGCGATGCCGCTCTCGGCGTAGCGCTTCCAGCCCGTCCGGCGCTTGAGGCCCGGGGGCCCGGGGGCGGAGCCCCCGAAAGCGGGGGCGCGAGGGGGCCGCAGGCCCCGCTCGGAAACGGAGAAAGGGCGGGGCTGGGGCACCCTCACCGCCCCACCGGCGCAGGGGCGGGCGGAGGCGGCAAGGCGCGCCGGTCCGGAAATCCGCCTCCTCAGAGGTCGAACTCCGCGGGATTGATGCCGAGCGCGAAGCAGACCTCGCGAACAACGGCCTGCTCCGTCTTGTCGAAGTCCCCGTCCGCCCCACCGATGACGATGCCGATCTGAACGACCGCACGCGCCTCGGTCGGCTTCTTCTGAACCTTGCCGATGGTCTGAAGAACGCTGACCTTGCCGAACTCGAAATCGGCCGTCAGCTTCTGGCAGTAGTCGTTGAAACGCGCCTGGAGATCGTCGACGGGAAAGTTCCGCAGAACGTCGTTGGTGGCGATCAGCGAGGCGACACGCTGTCGCTCGGAAGCGTCGATCGAACCGTCAGCCGCCGCCACCAGAGCGCACATTGCCATGCTCGCGTCACGGAATGCGCCGCTCTTGAGCTCGTTCTTCTTCGCCAGCAGCTGGCCCTGCATTGTCGTGGCCGAGTCCTTGAGCCGGTCCCAGAGCGCCATGTGCGTAAATCTCCTTGTGAATACGGGGATGCACTGGCAGAACTGTTGAGAAGGGTAAAGAAGTTCCCAAGGGGACCGGCGGAAGTGGTTCGGCGGAGGTCAACTACGAGCCGCGTCGAGATGAAGTGGCTTGATCTTTCCCTCGATCATCGCGCCCAGCCCGAGGACGGAACACACATCGGGATTGTCGGCGATCCGCACCATCATGCCCGTGGCCTGCTCGATCATCGTGTCCAGCCCGGGGAGACGCGCGCTGCCACCCGCGAGCATGATGCCGCGCTCGGCGAGGTCGGCGACCAGATCGGGCGGGCACTCGCGCAGCACCCGGCCGATCGCGTCGAGCACGGCCGTGAGCGGGGTGTGGATGGCCTCGCGGACGTGCGCGGTGTTCACGAGCACCGTGCGCGACAGCCCCGTGGCCACGTCGCGCCCGCGCACCTCCGCCTCGCAGCCCATCCGGGCCGGGTCGTAGAGCGCGAGGTGCAGCGGGTGGAGCCCCTGGGAGGGCAGCATCAGCTCGTGGACGCTGCGCAGGTGCTGGATGACGGCGTAGTCGATGGCGTCGCCGCCGATCGCCACCTTCTCGGCGGCGACGATGGCGCCGAGCGAGAGCACGGCGACCTGGGTGGAGGCGGCGCCGCACACCACGATCATCGTGGCCTCCGGCCGCTCGACGGGCAGCCCGCAGCCGACGGCGGCGGCGATGAGCGTGTCGACGAGCTCGACGCGACGGGAGCCCAGGGCGCTCAGCACCTCAACGGCCGCCCGCTGGGCGATCGGCTCCGCGTCGTGCGGCAGACAGACGGCGGCCCGCAGCATCGGCTTGCGCCGCCAGGCCCGGCGGATCTTGTCGTTGACGAGGAAGCGCAGCATCCGCTGGGCCATGTCGATGTCGACCACCGTGCCGCCGGAGATGGGCCGCACGACCTTGATGTGCTCCGGCGTCCGCCCGGCCATCCCCCCGGCCAGCGAGCCCACCGCGATCAGCGACCCCGTCCGGGAATTGACGGCGGCGAGGCTCGGCTCGTCCACGATCAGCCCGTTGTCCTTGAGATAGACGCGGGTGCGGGACGCTCCGAGGTCGACGGCGACGGTGCAACGGGAGAGCTGTTCGAGGCTGAGGGTCATCACGGTCCTGCCCTGGGGTGCGCGATGGATGGGACGTGCGGCCATCGTGCAAGGCGGCGCGCCGCGCTGCCCGCCGAAATGGGCTGCACGGGCGCATGGGCGCGCCCGAAAGAGCGGGCGGTGGGAGCGGAGGCGAGCGGGGGCGGATACGGACACCCCCGTAGCCCGTGTCCGCACCCCGGCTCACGGGAAGGAGTCTGCCAGCCTCCACTGACAATCCCCGTGACCTCGGCTTTCGCCCCGGCGCGGAGGGGCCTACGCTCGAAGGTATGACCGAGCCGCTCTCCTGGCGGGTCGCCGCGGACCTCGAAGGCCGTCCGACGGACCGGTCCTGCGCCCATCTGGCGCAGACCGCGCACGAGGTGACCCCGAGCACGACGGAAGGGTGCGAGGACTGCCTGCGCATCGGCGCGACGTGGGTCCACCTCCGCGAATGCCTCACCTGCGGCCACATCGGCTGCTGCGACAGCTCTCCCCACCACCACGCGACCACCCACGCGGCTGAGAACGCCGGCCACGACGTCGCCCGGTCCTTCGAACCGGGCGAGACGTGGGCGTGGTGCTACGCGGACGAGGTGCTGTTGCTACCGCCGCCGCCGTAGGGGGTCCGGGGGCCCGCTCCGCAAGGCCGGGGGCACCCGCCCCGCAGGGGCCGCACGCCCGGCAGCCGGGCCGAGCTGTCAACTCCCCTTGCGCACCCCCGGCAAATACCCCCCGTGCGCCAACCCCCGCAGCGAAACCCGCGACACCCCGAACGCCCGTAGATATCCCCGGGGCCGCCCGTCCACCGCGTCCCGGTTCCGCACCCGCGTCGCGCTCGCGTCACGCGGCTGGCGCCCCAACTCGTGCTGCGCGGCCTGCCGCGCGTCCGCCGTCGTGTGCGGATCGCGGATGACGGCCTTCAGCAGCGCCCGCCGTGCCGCGTACCGCGCGACGACGACCTTCCGGGCCTCGTTCTTCGCGATCTTGCTCTTCTTGGCCATCAGACCTTCCCTCCCCGGGCCCGGATGCGGGCCACGGCCGCCTCGACGCCGATCGCGTCGACGGTCTTGATCCCCTTCGTGCTGAGCGTGAGCCGCACATGGCGGCCCTCGCTCGCGAGCCAGTAGCGCTTGCGCTGCACGTTGGGGTCGAAGCGGCGCGACGTGCGGCGGTGGGAGTGGGAGACGGAGTTGCCGAAGCCGGGCTTTCGCCCGGTCAGCTGGCAGTGGGCGGACATGACAGAGGACCCTCCCCATCTCGGCTAATGAAAATGGAAACCATTTCTGTATAGTAGCCCCATGCCCAAGTCCCGCAACGACCTGCGCCCCGTCATCAAGCTCCGCTCCACCGCCGGCACCGGCCACACCTACGTGACCCGCAAGAACCGCCGTAACGACCCCGAGCGCCTCGAACTCCGCAAGTACGACCCGGTCGCCCGCCGCCACGTGACCTTCCGAGAGGAGCGCTGACCGCCATGAAGCCCGGAATCCACCCGCCCTACGGCCCTGTCGTCTTCCGCGACCGCGCCGCGGGCTTCGCCTTCCTCACCCGCTCCACCGCGGCGGCCACGGCCACAGCCGGCGGCAGGACGATCGAGTGGGAGGACGGCAACACCTACCCCGTCGTCGACGTCGAGATCTCCTCCGCGAGCCACCCCTTCTACACGGGCACCGCGCGCGTCCTGGACACCGCCGGTCGCGTGGAACGCTTCGAACGCCGCTACGGCAAGCGCCCCAAGGGCCCCGCAAAGGGGCCCGGCGATGCGTGAGTTGCCCGTCGTCCTGGTAGCCGGCATCCACGCCGACGCCCGCCGCGCCGTGGTCGGCAGTCTCCTGCGCACCGTCCCCGGCTCCGTCGCGCTCCACCACGACCTGTCGACGGCGGCGGCCACGGGCACCGTCCGCCGGACCGTCCGCGACCGCTCCGGCACGCTCGACGCCGGCGATACGCCGCTCGTCAACGACTGCGCCTGCTGCGCCCTGCGCGAGGACCTGATCCCCGAGCTGGAGTGCCTCGCCGGGCTCGGCGCCCACCGCCTGGCCGTCGTCGAACTGTGGGATTCCGTCGAGCCCAAGGCCATGGCAGAGGTCGTGGCCGCGTACGGCGGCCCGGACACCCGGCTCTCCGGCGTGTTCACGGCCGTCGACCCGGCCCTCGTGCTGCCCACGCTCGCCAATGGCGACGACCTCGCCGAGGCCGGGATCGCCGCGGCCCCGACCGACCGGCGCACCGTGGGCGACACCTTCGCCCGGCAGCTGGAGTACGTCTCCGTACTGGCCCTGGCGCAGGGCGCCGAGCCGGCGGACGAGAGCGGCCACGCCCTGCTGCGCCAACTCGCCCCCGCCGCCCGCCTCATTCCGGCCGAATCCGTGGAGCTGGCCGCCGCGGCGGTCGCCGGGTTCGACGTGGAGGCGGCCGCCGCGCGTCTCCACCCGGCGTGCGCGCTGCTGCCGCAGGCCGCCGACGCGCACGGCGTGGCCACGCTCGTCTGGCGCCGCGACCGGCCGTTCCACCCGGGCCGGCTCTACGCCGCCCTGGAGGACCTGACCTGCGCGGCGGCCCGCAGCCGGGGAAGATTCTGGCTGGCGGACCGGCCCGACACGCTGCTGTCGTGGGACGCGGCGGGCGGCGCCCTGTGCGTCGAGAACGCCGGTCCCTGGCTGGCCGCGCTGCCGGACGCCGCCTGGGAGATGGTGCCCGCCGAGCGCCGTGTGGCCGCGGCCCTGGACTGGCACCCGGAGCACGGCGACCGCTCCCAGTACCTCACCTTCACCTCGCCCGGCCTCGACGGCGAAGAAGTGCGCTCACTGCTGGAGTCGTGCCTGCTCACGGACGCCGAGTACGCGGGCGGCCCGGCCGCGTGGCGCCGGCTGCCCCCGGCATTCGACGGCCTCCTCGACCCGGTTTCATGAGCCGGCGCCCAATCGTTCCCAGAATCTTGAATTCCCCTATTCCGGAGCGGGTCCGGACGGACGTCGGTCTTCCGCGAAGAAGTCGTGAAGTAGTGGCGGGAACACCCTGAGTGCACGTGCATCGGCTCATGCAGAGGCACATGAACGCGGCTATGATCCGGAGCAGTTGCCATCCTCGAATCCGTGTTCTGTGGATGAGGGTGCCCCCTGCAAATGATCCGGGAGAGTCCAGTGCCCCAGGCGTACAACGGCATGGCCGCCTCGGACATCGAAGATGTCGAATGGCGAAAGAGCCGGTACTCCAACTCCCAGGGCTCCTGCGTGGAGTTCGCCAAGCTGCCGGGTGGCGGGGTCGCCGTGCGCAACTCCCGCCACCCGGACGGTCCGGCGCTCGTGTACACACCCGCCGAGATCGAAGCCATGGTGCTGGGCATCAAGGACGGCGAATTCGACTACCTGCTGCGCGACTAACCCCGTGATCTAGTCGCGGTCGCGTGGCAGCCGGAACAGAGCCCAGACGACTTTGCCGTGCAGCGCGCCCGCCAGTGGGTGCCAGCCCCACGCGTCGCTGAACGACTCGACCAGGTACAGCCCGCGTCCGCACTCGTCCCCGGCGCCGGCCTCGCCGACGACCGGACCCGACTCGCTCGGATCGCGTACCGCGCACACGAGCCGCGACGTCCAGCGCATCAGATGCAGGCGTACGGGCGTCTCGTACTCCCCGACGCCCCCGTACTCGCCGATACCCGGGCCGACGGACACCGCTCCGGACGCCACTCCGGACACCGACGAGGCCGCCGGCATGGCATACCGCATCGAGTTGGTCACCAGCTCGCTGACGACGAGCGCCACCTCATCGAAAAGCCCGATCAGATCCCATCGATCGAGCGTGTTCCGGGTGAATTTCCGAGCACTTCCGACCGCTTCGAAGCGAGGCGGGAGCGAACAGGAGGCGGAAGTGGAGGCTGCGGATGAATCGATCGTGGGCAGCCCTCTCCATAAGGGGGAGAGCACAGTCGATCCTTCGGTACCCATCCGAGGCACTCCTGGCAGTCGAGTACGTGACGTGCACGTGTGCGAGCTCCATGGTTGCCAATGCGCCCGGCGGATGCAAGGGCAGATGCACGTGCACGCGGTGGATTTGGGGGCGCACAGGGGGGTTGGGGTGCAATTCTCCCTACGCCCCCTGCGGTAGAGCTCCTGCCCGTGGCTGGTCTGCGTAACCGCCCATGCACTCAACGAAGCCCGAAGATGGCAGACTTCGGCGCCGGGGGTAGCGGGGGTCGCCCTCAGAGAGGCGCGGAAACGACACACCGGAACAGGACCGGAAGAGGAAGGGTCCCAGAGATGGCCACGAGCGAGTCGAGCGGTTCCGTGGTGCGACGCATACTCCTGGGCTCGCAGCTCAGGCGGCTGCGCGAGTCGCGCGGCATCACGCGCGAGGCGGCCGGCTACTCGATCCGAGCGTCCGAGTCGAAGATCAGCCGTATGGAGTTGGGCCGGGTGAGCTTCAAGGCACGGGATGTGGAGGATCTGCTCACCCTCTACGGGGTCACGGACGGTTCCGAGCGCGATGCCCTGCTGGGCCTCGCCCGCGAGGCCAATGTCGCCGGATGGTGGCACAGTTACGGCGATGTGCTCCCGGGGTGGTTCCAGACGTACGTGGGGCTGGAGGGTGCCGCCTCCGACATCTCGATCTACGAGGTGCAGTTCGTCCACGGCCTGCTCCAGACCGAGGGCTACGCCCACGCCGTCGTCGTGCGCGGCCAGCCCAACGCCGACGAGGCGGAGATCGAGCGCCGGGTCTCGCTGCGCATGGAGCGCCAGAAGCTGCTGTTCTCCGAGCGCGCGCCCCGCTTCCACGCCGTCCTCGACGAGGCGGCCCTCCACCGTCCGTATGGTGGCGAAACGGTCATGCGCAACCAGCTCCAGCACCTCGCCGACATCTCCGAGCAGCCCAACGTGACGCTCCAGGTGATGCCCTTCGCCCACGGTGGACACGCGGCCGAGAGCGGCGCCTTCACGATGCTGCGCTTCCCCGAGTCGGACCTCTCCGACGTGGTCTACCTGGAGCAGCTGACCAGCGCGCTCTACCTCGACAAGGCCGAGGAGGTGGCCCAGTACGCCCGGGTCATGGACCGGCTCCACGAGGACAGCCTCTCCCCGGAGAAGACCCGCGATCTGATTGCGCGGCGTCTTCAACTCCTGTGACACATCAGTACGATGACGTCTCAGCGACACGTCATGGACGCGACACTGGCGCGCCATCGACGCGACATGGAGCGGCATGGAAGAGCGGTGCGCCAACGCGACGCACCTCGTGACGGGCGCCCCGGGCGCCCCGCATTTCGCAGACGGGATGGCGCATGTCCGACGGCACGCACGCATCGCACGGCACACACGGCACGCACGGATCGCCCAACGGCTACGGTTCCTGTTTCGACACCCTGGGCGCCCAGTACATCGACGGCGAGTGGCGGGCCGGCACGGGCTCCTGGGACATCGTCGACTTCAACCCCTACGACGGCGAGAAGCTCGCCTCGATCACGGTGGCCGGCGTCGACGAGATCGACCAGGCCTACCGCGCCGCCGAGCGCGCCCAGCCCGCCTGGGCCGCCGTCAATCCCTACCGCCGCCGCCTGGTCTTCGAACGCGCCCTGCGCGTCATCGACGACAACGAGGCCGAACTGACCGCCGCCATCACCGCCGAGTGCGGCGGCACGGCCGTCAAGGCCGCCTTCGAGCTCCACCTGGTCAGAGAGTTCTTACGGGAGGCCATCCAGCTCGCGCTGCGCGCCGAGGGCCGCATCCTGCCCGCCCCGGACGACACCCGCGAGAACCGCCTCTACCGCGTCCCGGTCGGGGTCGTCGGGGTGATCAGCCCGTTCAACTTCCCCTTCCTCCTCTCGATCAAGTCCGTCGCCCCGGCCCTGGCCCTCGGCAACGCCGTCGTGCTCAAGCCCCACCAGAACACGCCGATATGCGGCGGCGGCCTGGTCGCCAAGCTCTTCGAGGACGCGGGCCTGCCCGGTGGCGTCCTCAACGTCGTCGTCACCGACATAGCGGAGATCGGCGACGCGCTCATCGAGCACCCCGTGCCCAAGGTGATCTCCTTCACCGGCTCCGACAAGGTCGGCCGCCACGTCGCCACCGTCGCCGCCGCGCACTTCAAGCGGACCATCCTGGAGCTCGGCGGCAACAGCGCCCTGATCGTCCTCGACGACGCGGACGTCGACTACGCCGTGGACGCCGCTGTTTTCAGTCGTTTCATCCACCAGGGGCAGGTCTGCATGGCCGCCAACCGTGTGCTGGTGGACCGGTCCGTCGAGCGGGAATTCACCGAGAAGTTCGTCGCCAAGGTGCGGACGCTGAAGGTAGGCGACCCCGGCGACCCGGCTACGCACATCGGCCCCCTCATCAACTCCGGCCAGGCGGAGGCCATCACCAGCCTGGTGGACCAGACGGTCGCGGACGGCGCCACCGCCCTCGTCCACGGCCGGACGGACGGCACCCTGGTCGGCCCCTCCGTCCTCACGGGGCTGCCGGAGGACTCCCCGATCCTGGCCCAGGAGATCTTCGGCCCCGTCGCCCTGATCATCCCCTTCGACGGCGAGGAGGAGGCTGTCCGGCTCGCCAACGCGACCCCGTACGGGCTGAGCGGCGCCGTCCACACCGGCGACGTCGAACGCGGCGTCCGGATCGCCCGGCGGATCGAGACCGGCATGATCCACGTCAACGACGCGACCGTGCACGACGAGGCGATCGTGCCGTTCGGCGGCGAGAAGCACTCGGGCGTGGGGCGGCTGAACGGCGACTCGATGGTGGAGGCGTTCACGACGACGAAGTGGATCTCGATCCAGCACGGACGGAGCGAATTCCCCTTCTAGGACGGCAGCTGACCTACTTGGCTCCTACTGTGCCTGTGTCGCAAGAAACCGAAGAGAAGCCGACGAGACACAGGCGAGAAACACAGGGGGACTCATGCCCATTCATGTCGTCGAGAAGGACGTCACCGACGAGCGCGGCACGCTGCTGGCCTTCCTCGCGGCCCAGCGCGGCGGCGTCCGCCGCGCGCTCCTGGGCCTGACGGCCGAGCAGGCGGCGTCCGTGCCGAGCGCCAGCGAGATGTCGCTGCACGGGCTCCTCAAGCACGTGATCCAGGCCGAGACCGGCTGGATCGAGTGGGCGAAGGGCAACGCGCCCAAGTCCTTCGAGGAGACGACGGAGCGCTGGCAGCAGGGCTGGCGCCCGACCGAGGAGGAGACCGTCGAGGCCCTCCTCGCCCGCTGGGACGAGGCCGCGGCGGCGACCGAGCGATTCATCCGCTCGGTGGACCTGGAGAGCACCTTCGAGCTGCCGCCGGCCCCGTGGTTCCCGAAGGAGTCCAGCCTGTCCATGCGCTGGCTCCTGCTCCACCTCATCGAGGAGATCGCACGTCACGCGGGCCACGCCGACATCATCCGCGAGACGATCGACGGGAAGACCGCCTTCGAGCTGGTGGCCCAGGAGGAGGGCGAGGACGCCTAGGCTGGCTCGCGGCGGGGGCCGATCGAAGAGGAGACCGGAGCGAAGATGTCGGCCATCCGGCTGCTGGTCCTGGGCGCCGTCCGGCAGCACGGCCGCGCCCACGGCTACCAGGTCCGCGGCGACCTGGAGATGTGGGGCGCCCAGGAATGGTCGAGCGCCCAGCCGGGCTCGATCTACCACGCGCTCAAGGCCATGGCCAAGCAGGGCCTGCTCGTCGCCCACGACACCGCCCCCAGCGAGGCGGGCGGCCCCCCGCGCACGGAGTACGAACTGACGGAGGCGGGCGAGGCGGAGTACTTCACCCTGCTCCGCGCGTCCCTCGTCGCCCACGACCAGAAGACCGACGTCCTCACGGCGGGCGTCGGCTTCCTCGTCGACCTCCCGCGCGCCGAGGCCGTCGCCCTCCTCCGGCAGCGCGTCGCCGCGCTGGAGGAATGGCGCGCCGACATCGACCGCCGCTGGACCCCGGCCGAGGGCGAGGACTGGGGCCACATCGCCGAGATCGGCACCCTCTGGCGCGCCCTCGCCGAGGCCCGCGAAACCTGGGCCCGCGGCCTGATCGCCCGCCTGGAAGCGGGCGCGTACGTGATGGCGGGGGAGGGCGGGCCCTCCTGACTCTACGCTGGTTCCCCACTGTTGTGGGGAGGGTGGAGCGCGTGCAACGGGACGGTACGAACAACGAGTTCAACAACTCGAACGCCAAATTCGTCTTCATGGGCCGGGAGATCACCGTCCAAGGTGTGCCCTGCCCGTCCGCCCCCGCCCCCTCCGCCGACGGCTGGGTGGACCTCGCCGTCCGTTCGACGGCGTGGCGTCACGTACCGGCCGACCGCGACGCGTCCTTCTTCCGTGAGCGCGTCGCCGAGACCGTCGCGGCCCTGGCCCGCCTCCGGGACGAGGCGGAGGGCGAGCTCGCCGACGACCCCTGGCGGGACGACGCCGTCGTGCCGCGCTTCGCGGAGAGCGTGGAGTGGCTGCTGGGAGAGCCGGGACCGGAGTGCCGGCTCGACCTCTACCCGGCGGAGGCGGCTCTGCTGGTCCTGATGCCGTTCGTGTACCGCGTGCAGACCCTGCGCTTGGCGGCTTCCTTACGGGCACGGGTCGCCCCGAAGCGCCTGGACAGGCATCCCGGGCCGGGCCCCGAGCGCGCGTCGTTCGAGGTGTTCGCCGAGGGGCACGACCTGCTCGTCAAACGCGCCCTCCAGCACCCCGAGGCAGCGGAACCCATCGGCTGGTGGCTGTTCCACCGATGGCTGGCGCTGCGGGAAGAGTTCTCGGACGCGGCGACGGTCCGGACGCTATGGGAGGCGGTCGGCGCCCCGGCCGACGCGCTGGGGGAGACCGTGGACCCACGCAGGATCTGCCGCCTCCTCCACGGCCTCCGCCGCGGCCCCGACGTCTGCAACCGCGAATACCTCGACGAACTCCCCGCCGACGACGCCGCCGGAGTACGAGGCGGCGGCCCCCAGCGCATCCGCGACCAGCGGCTCGCCCTCCTCCTCGCCCTCGCCCACGGCGCGAGCCGTGAGATCACCGCCCTGCCGCAGATCGTCGTGGAGCACCTGGGCATTCCCCATCCCGTGGACCTCGTCCAGTTGCGCCGCACGCTGGAAAGATCCCGCTGGGGCGGCTCCCACGACCTCCCGGTCCTCCACGCCGAATGCCACCACGAGGCCGTCATCGAGGGCCTCCGCGCCTACACGGACCGCACGGACACCCTCCTGGCCGCCGTCCGCCGCACCGCCCGCGAACGCGTCACCCAGCCCGTGCCCGCCCTCCCGGCCCGCCTGTCGGCGGACGGCGTGACCCCGGCGGAGGACGTCTTCACCGGCTGGGCCAGCTTCCGCCTCGACGAACGCCGCGTCCGCGACCTCCTCATGGGCGTCCAGCTCTACCGCGACCGCGACCTCGCCATCCGCGAGCTCTACCAGAACGCCCTGGACGCCTGCCGCTACCGCCGCGCCCGCACGGAATACCTGGACCGGACGCGGGACGCCACGTACACGTACGACGGCCGGATCGACTTCGAGCAGGGGACGGACGACGACGGCCGCGAGTACGTCGAGTGCCGCGACAACGGCGTCGGCATGGGCGAATCGGAACTGCGCGGGGTCTTCTCCCAGGCGGGCTCGCGCTTCGTGGATCAGCTCGACTTCAAGCTGGAACGGGCGGGCTGGGCGGAGGCCGTTCCACCGGTCGAGCTGTTCCCCAACAGCCGTTTCGGCATCGGGGTGCTGAGCTATTTCATGCTCGCCGACGAGATCCGGGTGACGACGTGCCGGATGGACGCGTGGGGGCGGCTGGGGCCGCTGCTCCGGGTGTCCATTTACGGGCCGGGGCACCTCTTCCGCATCGAGCGGCTCGCCGAGCGGGGGGAGGAAGCAGGCACCCAGGTCCGGCTCTGTCTGAGGGACGCGGACGAAAGAGGGGCCCGGTGGTCATGTCTCGCGGTCCTCGAAAGGGTCCTGGGAATCGCCGAGTTCTCCACCGAGGTCCGGCATGGCGAGCACGGCAGGACGTGGGAGGCCCGTCGGCTCTCGGCGAGAAAGGCACCGGACCGGGAGCGGTTCGGGCTCGACGCCCACGGCACGCTGGTCGAGTGGGCCGAGGCCCCGGACGGCGTGCAGGTGATCTGGTGCGAGCGCGGGGGCGGGCTGCTCGTGGACGGGCTGGTCGTCCAGCCCGAGGCCCGGCAGGGCGTGCTGACCGCGCGCGCCCACTCGGGGCTGGAGGGGGTGGTGGTGAACCTCTCCGGCGGGCACGCCCCCGGGCGGCTCTCGGTCGACCGGTCCCGGATTCTGGACGATGTGTCGGGGGGCCTGCGCGACCTCCTGGTACCGGCCCTCAAGAGCCTGCTCGCGAGTGATGAGGAGCTGCCCCACTACGAGTGGATCTGCCGTCTCGTCGAATCCAGCGTGTGCCTGGCGGAGCTGATCACAAAAGCGGCGATCGACGCGGGACGGGTGCTGGAATACGAGGGCCACCGGATCGACATGGCCACGACCGGGTGTCTCCCCGCCGACATGAGGGTTCTCCCCGCGAAGACCTTCGGGGCGGACGACCGGCGCGACACGTTGCGGGACCTCCCGTGGATGAAGATCCTCGGAGAGCCGCTCGATCACATCCTGCTCTGGCGCGTCATCGCCCACGGGCCCAATGCCGCCCTGACGGCTCTGGCAGAGGTGTGCCCGGAGATCCAGGACGTACGGGTACGCCCGGCCCTGCCCTCCGACGACTTGTTGCTTTCGAGGAGCGATGAGGGCCGCTACCGGCACTGGAACATCCGCGATGTGGGATACGTCAGGGTCCTTGGTCTATGCGCCAACATGGCGGACGAGCTCGGCATCTCCTGGCAGTCGGCGGCCCGGCGCGCCGAAGAGCTGGGAATACGCACCGAGGACCGGCCCGTGTCCGTGGGGAAGCTGCGGAGCGTGGCACGGTTCATGGGAGTGGGAGCCGGAGAAGCGGCCGTGCGCTTGAGAGACTTGGGTGTTCCGGTCCGGGATGCGGTGGTGACCCTCGCGGTAGCGGACGAGCACGACCCGTTGCTCCTCAAGGACCCCGAGGGCTTCGGCCAAGCCGGCTGGCTGGACCCCGATGAGACCGTTCCCCCCGGCCATGTCGCCAAGGCGAGTCGGGTGCTGGACATCCCGGTCCCCGAAGTGTGCGCCAGGCTCGCCGCGTACGGTCTGCGCTATGACGTGACCGGTTTGCCCGATCGGCCCGACGCCAGAACCGTCGTCCTGCTGAGCGCTAACGCCGACGGGAAGTGGCCATGGCTCTCGCATGAAAAATCGATCCCCGCCGGGCAGGTGCTCATCAATTCCGAAAAGCTCGGGATTCCTCCGGGGCTATTGCTGGCGGAGCTCACGTATCTGGGCTTCACCACCCCATCGGTGTTCCCGGCCGACGCGCACCCCGATGACGCCCGACTGCTGTGGAGCCTCGGCGGCTATCTACAACCGGGCAAAGGGATCTTGTACCGGCACCTCTTCCATGACGCCGGCCGTGCACCCCAGGAGGTAATCGACCGCCTCCGGGCCTATGGCATCGACGTTCCGCTGAAGCTTCCTTCCGCGCCGACACGGCTGGACAAGGAACTGTTCACCGACGAACCCCTGTGGTGGGGTCTGAATACCGCGCAGGCCCTGCCCTACGCCCATGTCGTAAAGGCGGCGGACATGCTGCGGACGGAGCCGAGCGAGGTGGCGTGGTACCTCCGTGGCTATGGAGTCCTCCTCGCGCGGGACGACCTGCCGGAGGGGCTGACCTTCGACGAGGCGCTGACACTGATCAAAAAGGGCGACCCCGGCAAGGACTTGCGGTTCGATGTCATGGAGAACTTCTCCTTGGGGGATCTTCTTCGTACCTCGCTCCGTGTCGGCCGGCCATTGAGCCAGGCGGCCACGTGGCTTGGGGAACTGGGCCTCTGGAGCGGTTCTGTGGCGGACGCCGTGCGCAAGGCGCTCAGCCGCGTTCCGCGTGCCTGAGCCCGGCCCGCACGCGGTCGGCGTGGGCCCGTACGGCCGCCGCCCGCTCCTGCGGGCCCGGCCCCGCGCCCGGATGGACGTCCACGCCCCGGCAGACGCGGCAGAGCCCGCCGGAGAGGGCTTCCGGGCGGCCGGGTGTGCGACAGGAGGTGCACTCCATGATGCGGCGACCCAAAGGCGCTGCCGGTAGGGGTGGTTCCGGCGGCATCTTCTCCCTGAGCCGCCTTCGGGTGAAAGCGGCGGGGGAGTGGACGGAGGACGGGAGCCCGGCGGTGAGGGTGGCGATGAGCTGGGCGGGTGGGATGCCGCGTGCCAGCCATTCCGCCGCGAGGGGTTCGAGGTCGGCGCACTCTCTCGCCGAGAGGGCGAGGCGGGGGTCGGTGAGGCCGAGGGTGGCGAGGGCGTCGTAGGCGGCGGAGCGCTGCGGTGTCGCGTCGGGCTGCGGCTCGTCGCCCTCGTTCAGCCAGCGCTCCCACCACGCGTCGCTGCGCGCCGTTCGAGAAAAGAACGTGCGGAAGACCCACTGCGTGGTGCCGTCACCGGCGGGTTCCCGGATGCGGCGCAGGTGGCCCGCCTCGGAGAGGTTGTTGAGGGCGGTCCGGACGGCCTGCTGCCCGTAGGGCAGCTCCTTGGCCAGCGTCTTCGCGTCCATCGCGGCGCCGTCGGGCAGCCGGTCGATGTGGGAGGCGATGTACGCCTCGCGGGCGGGGAGGTGGGCGAACGTGTGGGGGTCGCGGGGGGCCTGGCCGGGGGCGGAGCGTTTTCCGTAGCCGGGGGAGGCCATGGGGGGACTAATGTTGGCGTCAGCCATGAGATCGATCCTTAAGGTGTGTGGCGATCTTGATGGTCAGACCCCCGTTCGGTGTTGGAGCACCGGCGGGGGTCGCTTGTTGCTGCGCACGCTACAGGGCGAGCGCGCAGCGTCGCGACTCGCTTGCGGAAAGTCACTCGGGTGTGCAAGGGGTGGGGAGGGAGGGCGGGTTGAACCCACCTCCCATTCCTAAGAGAAGGCGCTCGAATCCCGAGTCCCGAAGCTCGGGTGCTGCAGGAACGTTCCCCAGGAGGCCCTGGGGACGGCTATTCGGGGGCTGTCGTCGGACCCGAGCTTCGAGTCCCGGACGTGGACGGCGTGGGGGGAGGTGGCGACCTCCACGCACTCGCCCCCCAGGGAGCCGCTGAAGCTCGACTTGAACCATTTCATTGCGCGTCTGCCAATTCCTTGATGAATTCGATCGATTCGTTCGGGCTCATGGCCAGCTGAGTGAGGCGTGCCATCCTCTGCGCCGCCTTACTGACCGTCTCCGGTTGGCAGGACAAGGCGGCGATCAGTTGCCCTTCTTCGTAGGCGAACTGCTTGTGTTCCGGGGTTTCGAGCAGGACGAACGCCCCCTCGTTTCCTTCGGATACGCCGCCGAACCGGAGCGCCTGGATCGTCACGTTGCGGCGTTCGCCCATGGTCAGCAGGTGATGCAACTGCCGCCGGTGCTGGTCCCCGCCTGCGATCGGGAATCGGAGGGCGGGTTCACCGATCACGTAGTTGAACACTCGTGTTCGGTCGCCCAGGACAGCCTGGCGCTTCATGCGGTTCGCGACGCGTCCCTCCATAGTCTCGTCGTCGAGCGGTGGCCAGTGGCCGCTGATCTGCGTTCGTGCGTACTCCTCCGTCTGAAGCAGCCCGGGGATGCGCATGGGCTGGTACGAGCTGATGGCGATCGCCTCCTCCTCGTACTGCATGTAGTCCTGGGTCCGGACTGGAATCGGCTCCGGCTCCAGATACTTCTCCGCCGCCCGCAGCAGCCCCTTCGCCCCACAGAGCTGATCGGCGATGCGCAGCAGATGCACCGCCGGCCGTCGCCGTCCCTGCTCCACCGAAGCGATCGTTTCGCAGCCGTATCCGGCCTCCTTGGCCAGCGTCTCGCGGCTGACTCCGGCGAGGTTCCGCCAGAGCTTGATCTGCTCGCCGCAGTACTGCCACGCCATGGGCCGTGGGCGCGTGTACGTCATCGGATGAGTCCTCTCGTACTTACTCCCGTCGCTACCGCATACGACGATCCCAAGCCAGCGTGGTTTCGGCCTCGCGATCAGAAAACTTACGCACCATGTCCCTCCAGGGCCCCGATAACGGCCGTACGCCTCGACATCCCACTGAAATACACAAAAGTCCTGTTTGAGCCACCTTGACGGGCGGCAGCATGGTGATGTGGAGGGGAACCCGAACGTGCCCGCCCCGCTGCCCTATCCACGGGGCTGGTTCTGTCTGAGCTCGACCCGTGAGCTGAAGGCCGGCGCGGTCGCCACTCGGCGGCTGGCGGGCGAGGACGTCGTCCTCTACCGCACCCGTGGCGGGCGGGTACGGGCGATCCGTCCGCACTGCCCGCATCTCGGGGCCCACTTGGGCCATGGCGGCACGGTGGACGGTGAATACCTCGTCTGTCCCTTTCACCGCTTCGCCTACGGCGTGGACGGCACCTGTCGGCGCTCGCCGTACGGCCCGCATCCACCGGAGCTCTCCCTGACGTTGCTGCCGGTGTGCGAGGTCAACGGCATGATCTGCGTCTGGTACGACGAGACGGGGGCGCCGCCCGACTGGCAGCTGCCGGAGCTGCCGAAACCGGGCTTCAGCACGCCGGTGCAACGCACCCTGCAGGCGGACACCCACCCGCAGGAAGTGGCGGAAAACATCTCCGACTACGGCCACATGGGCCCGATCCACGGCTTCGTGGACACGAAGGAGCTCGTCACCGCGAGGACGGACGGCCCGGTCCGTACGGCGAAGGTGCGGGCGCGGCGCAGCCTTCCGCTGGTCGGCATAGTGCCGGTGGACTACGCGGTACGGCAGTTCGGGCTGGGGCTGGTGCTGGCCGAGGCGGAGATCCCGGCGCTCGGGGTGTCGATGCGGATGTGGGTGAACCCCACGCCGACGGGGCCGTGGCGGACGCAGTTCCGCGTCTTCGTCGGGTGCGCGATCACGGTCCCCTGGGCCGTCCCGGACCGCTTCCGCGACCCACCTCTCGCCGTGGCCTCCCACCTCCTGGCCCGCTTCGGCCTCACCTGGCTCACCCACGACGTCCGCAAGGACATCACCATCTGGCACAACAAGCGCTATCTCCCCCACCCCCGCCTGCAACGCGGCGATGGTCCCATCGGAGAACTCCGCCACTGGGCAAGGCAGTTCTATGCGACGGCGGAGCGGTGAATGGTCAGTCCGCGACCAGCTCACGGAGGTCGATATCCACCGGGAAGGGGACGGTCGTCACCAGCTTCCCGCTGTGGAAGGACCGGTCGGGGCTCGGGGCGTAGATGCCCGACTCGGGGTGCAGCCAGAACTCGTGCACCACCGGAAGGTTTTCCTCGTCCCGCTCGACGCGCCAGAAGTAGTTGATGCCGCTGGCGGCGTACATGCCCGGCTTCCGGAAGCGATCGTCCGTTCGCGAGCCCTTGGAGACGACCTCCACGGCAAGGACGACCCGCTCCACGGGGACGCATTCCATGGTGTTGCGGTCGATGTCGCGTGCGTCAAAGACGATGACGTCGGGCTTCGTGGGGTTCGCCTCGTCGATCAGGACGCAGCGTTCCGAGTTGACCCGGTACGGGCTACGCCTGGCCAGGTGAAGGGCGATCATGAGCCTGTCGCGTACATCGTCGTGCCACTGATTGGTCATCCCCCGGACCACGATCGCCCCATCCACCAGTTCCCAGTCGTATGGCAGGACCAGTTCCTTCACCTGGTCGTACGTCCAGCCGTCCGGCGGCGGGTACATCCAGTTGTCCGGGGTGGCCTTCTCCCACTTCGGGCGGTCTACTGCTTCGGCGGCCATTACTGCTCCCATGGACCAGATGGTGGGCGGGATCGTGGATACGTATCCCGTATCCGACGGTAGCGCCATCCGTCCGGGTGAGGACGGACCGTTTCTCCGACTCGCGGTGCCCCGCGACTTGCACCTCACGCCGCGTGAGCCCCCACCGTGGAGCGTGCAAGGAACGAAAGGAGCGGAGCCATGAGCTACTCCGTAGGACAGGTCGCCGCCCTCGCCGGGGTGACCGTGCGGACGCTGCATCACTACGACGAGATCGGCCTCCTCCCGTCCGGCCGCAGCCACGCGGGGCACCGGGAGTACGAGGACGCGGATCTCGACCGGCTGCAGCAGATCCTGTTCTACCGGGAGCTCGGGTTTCCGCTCGAGGAGGTGGCGGCGCTGCTGGACGATCCGGACGCCGATCCGGCCGAGCACCTGCGGCGGCAGCACGAGCTGCTGACCGGCCGGATCGACCGGCTGCAGCGCATGGCCGCCGCCGTGGAGCACGCCATGGAGGCGCGAAAGATGGGTATCAAGCTCACCCCCGAGGAGAAGTTCGAGGTCTTCGGCGACTTCGACCCCGACACACACGCGGCCGAGGCCGAACGCCGCTGGGGCGGCACCGACCCGTACAAGGAGTCGCAGCGCCGGGCCGCCGCGTACACGAAGGAGGACTGGCTGCGGATCAAGGCCGCCGCCGACGGGCTGAACGCGCGCGTCGCCGCGCTCATGGAGAGCGGCGCGGCGCCGGAGTCGGAGGAGGCGATGGATCTCGCGGAGGAGCACCGGAGGCAGATCGGCGAGTCCTTCTACGACTGCTCGTACGAGATCCACGCCGGGCTCGCCGAGATGTACGTCGCGGACGAGCGGTTCGCCGCGACGTACGAGTCGATCAGGCCCGGCATGGCCGCCTTTCTGCGGGACGCGATCCTCGCGAACGCGATCCGTAAGAGCTGACCGGGCGCGGTCTACGCCTGCGGGGAGATCACCACGGCCGTGCCGTAGGCGCAGACCTCGGTGCCGACGTCGGCGGCCTCCGTCACATCGAAGCGGAACATGAGCACCGCGTTGGCGCCGCGGGCGCGGGCCTGCTCGATCAGTCGCTCCATGGCCTGGTTGCGGGTCTCGACCAGGGTCTTGGTCAGGCCCTTGAGCTCGCCGCCGACGAGGGACTTCAGGCCCGCGCCGATCTGGCTGCCGATGTGCCGGGAGCGCACGGTGAGGCCGAAGACCTCGCCGATGACGCGGTCGACCCGGTAGCCGGGCACGTCGTTGGTGGTGACCACCAGGACGTCCTGGGACTGCTGGCCGCCGCCGTACTCGTCGATGCCCATGCATCCACCTCCGTATGTGTGTGCAGTTTTGCCGTTCGCCGTTCGGGACGCACGCCGGGGCGGCCGGGTTGCGCCGTTCGGGTGTACACGGAACATAACGGCACGTGAGCGGGCGTGCGCGCCCCGGGACGGGCGCCGGGGGCCGTCTGGAACCGGGGTCGTCGCGGGCACGTTGGTAACCTCGGGCGGCACACCGCCTCCCCCGCCTGTGCCCGGGCCTCGCAACGAGCCTGCGCCCTCCACCCAGGAGACCGTCACCCGTGACCCCCACCACTCTCGCGCTCGGCCCCCAGTGGCTGGACTCGGACTACCTGATCGGCCAATTCGGCCTGTGGGGCGTCCTGGCCATCGTCTTCGCCGAGTCGGGCCTGCTCATCGGCTTCTTCCTGCCGGGCGACTCGCTGCTGTTCACGACCGGTCTGCTGGTCACGACGAACGCGCTGAAGTATCCGCTGTGGGTGGTGTGCGCCCTGGTGATCCTCGCGGCGATCCTCGGCGACCAGGCCGGCTATCTCTTCGGCCGCAAGGTCGGCCCCGCGCTCTTCAAGCGGCCGGACTCGAAGCTCTTCAAGCAGGAGAACATCGAGAAGGCCCATGAATTCTTCGAGAAGCACGGGCCGAAGTCGCTGGTCCTGGCCCGCTTCGTGCCGGTGATCCGGACGTTCACGCCGATCATCGCCGGCGTGAGCCGGATGAACTACCGCTCGTTCCTCATCTTCAACGTCATCGGCGGCGCCCTGTGGGGCGGCGGGGTGACGCTCCTGGGTGCGGCGCTCGGCAAGATCGAGTTCGTTCACAAGAACATCGAGCTGATGCTGGTCGCGATCGTGCTGGTCTCGGTCGTGCCGATCGCCATCGAGTTCCTGCGGGCGCGGTCCAAGTCGAAGAAGGCGGCCGCCGCCGCGGCGGAGGAGGCCTCGTCCGTTCCGCCCGCTCCGGCCACGCCGTCGGACGACGGGTTCGACTGGGGCGGGTTCGGCCTGGGCGAGGACGGCCCCAGGCACGGGCAGGGGCAGGGGCAGGGGCACGGTCACGGTGGCCAGGCTCAGGGCGGCCACGGCGACGGGTACGGGAACCAGGGCGGTCAGGGCGGTCAGGGCGGCCAGGGCGGCGGCTATGGCAACCAGGGTGGCTATGGCGGCCAGGGCGGCTACGGCGGGCAGGGTGGCTACGCCGCGGCCGGTGGTTACGGGGGCCAGGGCGGGTACGCCGACCAGGGTGGGTACGCCGGGCAGGGCGGTGGCTATGGCGGCCAGCAGGCCGGCCAGGGCGGCTACGGCGGTGGTTACGGTTCCGGCGGCTACGGCCAGCCCCAGCCCCAGGCGTACCCGCAGGTCCAGGCGTACCCCCAGCAGTCCCAGCCCTACCCCCAAGGTCAGGGCCAGCCCCAGCCTCAGCCCCAGCAGTACCCCCACCCCCAGGACGGCTACGGCAACAACGCCTACGGCCAGGGCGGCTACGGCTACGGCTACAACAACGGCGGCAATGGCGGCGGCTACGACAACGGCGGCTACGACGACGGCCAGGAGCGCCCCCACCACCCCCAGCACCCTCAGCGCTGACGCGGAACGCGGCACCTTCCCGCCGTTAACGGCACATTAGGGAACCGCCAGGGAGCCCGCCGCTCCGTTTTTCCCGCCCCCGGTGCGCGGGCCCTTCTCCCTGCGTGCATCCTGGCCGTAACCGGAGGGACGCACCGAGGAGTACGTGGTGGTGGAACGCCAGCGGGGAAGCGGTACGGCGAGCCAGGACGGTGACCCCGACCGGGGCACCGAGGACCGCAAACCGCAGTCCGACGAAGCGCACAGCGCCTTCACCCCGCCCCTGGGCGTGCCCCTGCCGCCCCCGCCGCCCGAGGACGACCACCCCACGTCGGAATTCGCCCTCCCCAAGGGCGTCGTCAAGGGCGGGACGAAGGGGGTGGCGAAGGGCGGCGAGGGCGCTGCCGCGCCGTACGCCGCCTACACCCCGCCGTACGGGATACCCAAGGTCAGCCTCACCAAGGAGGCGCCCTGGCAGGACCGGATGCGCACGATGCTGCGGATGCCGGTCCTGGAGCGGCCGGTGCCCGAGCGGCCGGAGAAGCACGCGGAGGAGCCCGGTCCGCCGGTGCCGCGCATCCTGGACCTGACGCTGCGCATCGGCGAGCTGCTGCTCGCGGGCGGCGAGGGCGCCGAGGACGTGGAAGCGGCGATGTTCGGCGTCGCGCACGCGTACGGGCTGGCGCGCTGCGAGCCGACCGTCACGTTCACGCTGCTGACCGTCAGCTACCAGCCCTCGCTCGTCGACGACCCGGTCACCGCCAACCGGACGGTGCGCCGGCGCGGCACGGACTACAACCGGCTGGCGGCGGTCTTCCGGCTCGTCCACGACGTCACCACGCAGGGGCTGACCCTGGAGGAGGCGTACGGGCGCCTCGCCGAGATACGCCGCAACCGTCACCCGTACCCGAGCTGGGCGCTCACCCTCGCCTCCGGGCTGCTGGCCGGCGCGGCGAGCCTGCTCGTGGGCGGTGGGCTCGTGGTGTTCCTGGCGGCGGCGGCCGGGGCGATGCTCGGCGACCGGCTGGCGTGGCTGGCGTCGGGGCGGGGGCTGCCGGAGTTCTACCAGTTCGTGGCGGCGGCGATGCCGCCCGCGGCGATGGGCGTGGCGCTGAGCGCCACCGGTACGCCCGTCCAGGCGTCGGCGGTGATCACGGGTGGGCTGTTCGCGCTGATCCCGGGACGGGCGCTGGTCGCGGGCGTCCAGGACGGGCTCACGGGCTTCTACATCACCGCGGCGGCGCGGCTGCTGGAGGTCGGCTACCTCATCGCGGGCATCGTCTGCGGCGTGCTGGTCGTGCTGTACGGGGGTGTGCACGTCGGCGGGAAGACGCTCAACCCGGAGGCGGCGCTGGTCCACCGGGAGCGGCCGGTCATCCAGATCGTGGCGGCGATGCTGCTGGTGTTCGCGTTCGCGCTGCTGCTTCAGCAGGAACGTCACACCGTGCTGCTGGTGACGCTGAACGGCGGGGTCGCGTGGGTCGTCTACGGGGCGCTCGCGGACACGGCGGGGCTGGACCCGGTGCCCGCCACGGCGATCGCGGCCGGCCTCGTCGGCCTCTTCGGCCAGCTGCTGTCGCGCTACCGCCACACGTCGGCGCTGCCGTACGTGACGGCGGCGATCGGCCCGCTGCTGCCGGGTAGCGCCACGTACTTCGCGCTGCTGAACTTCGCGAAGAACGAGCTGAACACGGGGATCTCGGCGATCACGAAGGCGGCGGCGCTGGCGCTGGCCATCGCGATCGGGGTGAATCTGGGGAGCGAGATGTCCCGGATGTTCCTGAAGGTCCCGGGCGAGGGAGCGACGCGCCGGGCGGCGAAGCGCACGCGCGGCTTCTGAGCGGTGCCGCGCCCCGAAGGGGCGCGGGGAACTGCGCGACCGGCCACGGACGGCCCGCAGCCGCATGACCTCGCTTCGGCACCCCTGGGTACGCCAAAACCGCCGCGGCGGCGTTCTGCCACCACGGCGGTGTCCGGCGGTGCCGGGACCGGCCTCAGGCCGACCCGGCATTCACCAGGTGCACGTCAGTGCGTCAGTGGTGGGCCCCACCCGACGCCTCGAGGCGCTTGTAGGACGCCTCGATCTCCGCCTCGGCCTCCGCGCGGCCGACCCAGTCCGCGCCCTCGACGGACTTGCCCGGCTCCAGGTCCTTGTAGACCTCGAAGAAGTGCTGGATCTCCAGGCGGTCGAACTCCGAGACGTGGTGGATGTCACGGAGGTGCTCGACGCGCGGGTCGTTCGCCGGGACGCACAGCAGCTTGTCGTCGCCGCCGGCCTCGTCCGTCATGCGGAACATGCCGATGGCGCGGCACTTGATGAGGCAGCCGGGGAAGGTCGGCTCGTCGAGAAGGACCAGCGCGTCCAGCGGGTCGCCGTCCTCGCCGAGGGTGTTCTCGACGAAGCCGTAGTCGGCCGGGTAGCTGGTCGAGGTGAAGAGTCGGCGGTCCAGACGGATGCGACCGGTCTCGTGGTCCACCTCGTACTTGTTCCGCGAACCCTTCGGGATCTCGATGGTGACGTCGAACTCCACGGGTGGCTCCTTCTGATCAACACATACGTCTGGTGATTAAGTGTCCCCCACGCAGGAGTGTGGTGGCGAAAGGGGCTGGTCCGTGGTGCCGCAGGCCGGACGCCGGCAGGTCGGGTGGTGGCGGGACGCCTCTCGCGAACAACGGCGAACCGCACGGTTCGCCGCCGTGTCCGCCGTGGCCGGCCTGGCGCTGGCGACCGGCGCGGTGACAGCCGCCGGGCCTTGGGACGGGGGTCAGCGTAAGGCCGAACGGGACCTCGCCGCTGCCGGGGCACGGCCCGGTGGCGCTCGTCACGCCGACGGCGAACGCGCGCCGGGCGCCGCGCCACCGGTGCTCGCGAGCCTGAAGAACGCCGGGAAGCGCCCCGCCGACCATCTGGCCGAGGCACTGGACCCCCTCCTGAAGGACTCCGCGCTGGGCTCCGACCACGCGGCCGCCGTCGTCGACGCCACGACCGGCGAGCGGCTGTACGGGGTGGCGCAGTCGGACGCGTACACCCCGGCGTCCACGATCAAGCTGGCCACGGCGGCCGCCGCGCTGTCGGCGGTGGGGCCGGAGCACCGCATCGAGACGACGGTGATGGCGTCGGGCGGCGACGGCGTCGTCCTGGTGGGCGGCGGCGACCCCACGCTCACCGCGGCCGGCCTCGGCGACCTGGCCGACGCCACGGCCCGCGCCCTCAAGTCGCGCGGCACCGGGCGGGTGAAGGTGGCGTACGACGTCTCGCGCTACTCCGGGCCCGTGCTCCACACGATCGGACTCAACGACAACATCGCCCCCGTCAGCCCCCTGATGGTCAACGAGGGGCGCCTCGACGACTCCGACCACGGGCCCGCCGACCGTACGGCCGAACCGGCGGCGGACGCGGCCCGGAAGTTCGCGGCGCTGCTGCGGGAGAAGGGCGTGGACGTCGACGGCGAGCCGGGGGAGGGGCGCGCGGACGGGAAGGCGGCGGCGCGGCTGGCCTCGGTGGCGTCCGCGCCGGTGTCCGCGCTGGTGGAGCGGATGCTCACCAACAGCGACAACGACATCGCGGAGGCGCTGGCCCGGCAGACGGCGCTGGCCTCGGGCAAGCCGGCGAGTTTCGAGGGCGCGGCGCAGGCTGTCACGGAGCGGCTGGCGGCGCTGGGCCTGCCGATGCCGGCCGTCCGCGTCGTCGACGGCAGTGGCCTGGACCGCGCGGATCGCGCGTCGGCGGAGTTCCTCGCCCTGCTGCTGGCCCGGGCGGCGGAACCCGGCCGCCCGGCCCTCCGGCCGGTCCTCACGGGCCTGCCCGTCGCGGGCTTCAGCGGCACCCTGCGCGACCGCTACCCGCGCGACGCGGCGGGGCGCGCGGCCGTACGGGCCAAGACGGGCACGCTGACGGGGGTGAACACGCTGGCCGGGACGGTCGTCACGCCCGAGGGGCGGCTGCTCGCCTTCGCCTTCCTGGCGTCCGGGACGACGGACGCGGACGCGGCGCAGAAGGCCCTCGACCGGACGGCGTCGGCGCTGGCCGGGACGTAGCGGACCGCGAACGACCGGGATCCGGGGCGGAGCCCCGGTTTAAAGCCCTCCTCCCCGCCTACTCCCAGCACGTACGGTGAAGGCATGACGAGCGTCGGTGGTACGGAGATGGTCGACTGGAAGCTCGCGGTGGCGACCGCGACTCGGCTCGTACGGCCGGGGCCGGAGGTCAGCCGGGACGAGGCGCGCGACGTGGTCGCGGAGCTGCGCCGGCACGCGATCGCGTCGGAGGAGCACGTCCGGGCGTTCACCCGGATGACGCACCCGGAGGGGAGCGGCGGCGCGCAGCCGCCCGTCCTCGTCGTGGATCGCGCGGGGTGGGTCAAGGCGAACGTCGCCGGGTTCCGGGCCCTGATCGGCCCGCTGCTGGGGAAGATGCAGGACAAGCGCGCGAACGCCCCGGCGGGGGCGGTGCTGGGCGCGGTCGGCGGCAAGGTGACCGGCGTGGAGCTGGGGATGCTGCTGTCGTTCCTGGCGTCCCGGGTGCTGGGCCAGTACGAGACGTTCGCGCCGGCGACGCGCGACCTGCCGGGCTCCCCGGCGGGCGGCGGCCGGCTGCTGCTCGTGGCGCCGAACATCGTCCAGGTCGAGCGCGAGCTCGACGTGGCCCCGCACGACTTCAGGCTCTGGGTGTGCCTGCACGAGGAGACGCACCGGACGCAGTTCACGGCGGTGCCGTGGCTGCGGGACCACATCGAGGGGGAGATCCAGGGGTTCCTGGGGGAGACGGAGGTCGATCCGGCGACGCTGCTGGAGCGGATCCGGGAGGCGGCCCAGTCGCTGGCGGGCGGCCGGCCCCCGGCGGACGGGGAGGAGCGCGGCGGCCGGAGCATCGTGGAGCTGGTCCAGACGCCCGCCCAGCGGGAGATCCTGGCGCGGCTGACGGCCGTGATGTCGTTGCTGGAGGGCCACGCGGACTATGTGATGGACGGCGTGGGGCCGCAGGTCGTACCGACCGTGGCCGAGATCCGGGAGAAGTTCCAGAAGCGGCGGGCCACCGGTGCCGGGCGCCTGGACGCGGCGCTGCGCAAGCTGCTGGGCCTGGACGCCAAGCTGCGGCAGTACCGTGATGGCGAGCGGTTCGTACGCGCGGTGGTCGACGAGGTCGGTATGGACGGCTTCAACCGGGTCTGGACATCCCCGAACACGCTGCCGACCAAGGCCGAGATCGCCAAACCGGCGGACTGGGTCGCACGGGTGCACGGACGTGCCGACGGGTGATTCCATCCACCCCCGTCACGCCCTGCTACCGGACGAACGCTCCCGTAATCACCCTTCCGAGGGACCGTGTGCCAAGGGTGGGCGTGCGATGCTCGGGTAAAGGCTCGTCTCTGTCACCATCGACGCACACAGCGTGACGGATACTCGGAGTCGGCAAGGCCCCGGCGCCGGCTCCGGCACCCCCTCCCATGGAACGATTGGACACACGGACATGGGTCCACACCCCGCGGTCGCGGCGATACGCCTGGCGGTCCGCCGCGTTCTCCACGACGTCCTCACCCTGGCCCCCACCACCTCCTCGCCCCAGGGCGCCGGCGAGCCCCCGCTCGTGCTGGTGGCCTGCTCGGGTGGCGCCGACTCCATGGCGCTCGCCTCCGCCCTCGCCTTCGAGGCCCCCCGCCTCGGGGTCCGGGCCGGTGGCGTGACCGTCGACCACGGCCTCCAGCCGGGCTCCGACCTCCGCGCCGCCGAGGTCGTGAGCCGTCTCACCGCCCTCGATCTCGACCCCGTCGAGGCCGTCCGCGTCGACGTCGGCCGGGAGGGCGGCCCCGAGGCCGCCGCCCGTGAGGCCCGCTACGCCGCGCTGGACGCCGTCGCGGACCGCCATGGCGCCGCCGCGATCCTGCTCGGCCACACCCGTGACGACCAGGCCGAGACGGTGCTGCTCGGGCTCGCCCGGGGCTCCGGCATCCGCTCGCTGTCCGGCATGGCCACCGCCTCCGGCGCCGGCGGCCGCTACCGCCGGCCCTTCCTCGGCCTGGACCGGCAGACGGCCCGGAAGGCCTGCATGGTCCAGTCCCTGCCCGTCTGGGACGACCCGCACAACGCCGATCCGGCCTACACCCGCTCCCGGGTGCGCCACGAGGCGCTGCCCGTGCTGGAGAAGGCGCTGGGCAAGGGCGTGGTGGAGGCCCTCGCCCGGACGGCCCAGCTCTCCCGTGACGACGCCGACGCCCTCGACTCCTGGGCGGCCGCCGTGGAGCCGTCCGTGCGCGACGACTCCGGCGATCTCGAGGTCGCCAAGCTCTACGCCCTGCCCCCCGCCGTGCGCCGCCGGGTGCTGCGCCGGGCGGCCATCGCGGCCGGTTCGCCGGCCGGTTCGCTCTTCGCCCGGCACCTGGAGGAAGTGGACCGGCTGATCACCGGATGGCGCGGTCAGGGGGCCATCAATCTCCCCGGGCGCGTCGCGGTCCGCAGGCAGGGTGGCAGACTGGTCCTCCGGCAGGGCTGATGCGAGCGGGGCGGAGCGCGTCTCGCGAGCCCGACAAGGTCGTGAACGAGCGAGAGTGGCGCGGGTGGACGAGAAGGACATGGGCACCGATCTGAAGTCGGTGCTCATCACCAAGGAAGAGATCGACGCGAAGCTGGCCGAGCTGGCCGCGAAGATCGACGCGGAATACGCGGGCAAGGACCTGCTCATCGTCGGTGTCCTCAAGGGCGCCGTGATGGTGATGGCGGACCTGGCGCGCGCCCTGTCCACCCCCCTCACCATGGACTGGATGGCCGTGTCCTCCTACGGCGCGGGCACCCAGTCCTCCGGTGTGGTCCGCATCCTCAAGGACCTGGACACCGACATCAAGGGCAAGCACGTCCTGATCGTCGAGGACATCATCGACTCCGGCCTGACGCTGTCCTGGCTGCTGTCGAACCTGGGCTCGCGCGAGCCGGAGTCGCTCAATGTCGTGACGCTGCTGCGCAAGCCGGAGGCGGCGAAGGTGGCCATCGACGTGAAGTGGGTCGGCTTCGACATCCCCAACGAGTTCGTCGTCGGTTACGGTCTCGACTACGCCGAGAAGTACCGCAACCTGCCCTTCGTGGGCACGCTCGCGCCGCACGTCTACGGCGGCTGAGCACGCTCCGTCGTGGAGCCGGTACCCCGGTGGTGAACCCGGTGGCCGGGAACCCTTCCCGGTTTCCCGCCGTTGGAGCATGCGAGGGCGGGTTTGTTGACCGTCCGCGGCGGCGTCGGGTGACAATGCTGGGGTACCGTCCGAAGGTCAGCCTTTTTCAGGCCTTCGAGCCAAGCTTTCAAGGTCGAGCAGGACACCGCACGCACGCACCTCATTCCGGGGTGACCGTGCCTCACTGTGGCAGGAGGGACGGGGCGCCGAGCGCCCCGTATGGATGGACGTGAAGCGCTACTTCCGTGGGCCGGTCATGTGGATCGTGCTGGCCGTCCTCGCCGTGGTCGTGTTGATGCAGGTCGTCGGCTCGTCCGGCGGCTACAAGTCGGTGGACACCAGCCAGGTCGTACACGCGATCGACAAGAACCTGGTGAAATCGGCCGAGCTGACGACCGGCGACGAGAACAAGATCAAGATCGAGCTGATCAACGGCCAGAAGATCAAGGGCTCCAGCAAGGTCCAGGCCAACTACATCGGCGACCAGGGCGTGGAGATCTCCAAGGATCTCCAGGCCAAGGCCGATGACGACGACCCGAAGACGCTGCCCGAGGGCTACAACGTCTCGACGTCGAAGCAGAACCCCTTCGTCGGGGTGCTGCTCTCGCTGCTGCCCTTCGTCCTGATCGTCGTGGTCTTCCTGTTCCTGATGAATCAGATGCAGGGCGGCGGCTCCCGGGTGATGAACTTCGGGAAGTCCAAGGCCAAGCTGATCACCAAGGACACCCCCAAGACGACCTTCGCCGACGTGGCCGGTTCCGACGAGGCCGTCGAGGAGCTCCAGGAGATCAAGGAGTTCCTCCAGGAGCCCGCGAAGTTCCAGGCCGTCGGTGCCAAGATCCCCAAGGGTGTGCTGCTCTACGGCCCGCCCGGAACGGGCAAGACGCTCCTCGCGCGCGCCGTCGCCGGCGAGGCGGGCGTCCCGTTCTACTCGATCTCCGGCTCCGACTTCGTCGAGATGTTCGTCGGTGTGGGCGCCTCCCGCGTCCGCGACCTCTTCGAGCAGGCCAAGGCCAACGCCCCGGCCATCGTCTTCGTCGACGAGATCGACGCGGTGGGCCGCCACCGCGGCGCCGGTCTCGGCGGCGGTCACGACGAGCGCGAGCAGACGCTCAACCAGCTGCTCGTCGAGATGGACGGCTTCGACGTCAAGGGTGGCGTCATCCTGATCGCCGCCACCAACCGCCCGGACATCCTCGACCCGGCGCTGCTGCGCCCGGGCCGTTTCGACCGGCAGATCGCCGTCGACCGTCCGGACATGCAGGGCCGTCTGGAGATCCTCAAGGTCCACCAGAAGGGCAAGCCGGTCGCGCCCGACGTCGACCTGGCCGCCGTCGCCCGCCGCACCCCCGGCTTCACCGGTGCCGATCTGTCGAACGTCCTGAACGAGGCCGCCCTGCTGACGGCCCGCAGCGACCGCAAGCTGATCGACAACCACGCGCTGGACGAGGCGATCGACCGCGTCGTGGCCGGCCCGCAGAAGCGGACCCGGATCATGAGCGACAAGGAGAAGAAGATCACCGCGTACCACGAGGGCGGACACGCCCTGGTCGCGGCGGCTTCCCCGAACTCCGACCCGGTTCACAAGATCACGATCCTGTCCCGGGGCCGCGCGCTCGGCTACACCATGGTCCTGCCCGACGAGGACAAGTACTCCACCACGCGCAACGAGATGCTCGACCAGCTGGCCTACATGCTGGGCGGCCGCGCGGCCGAGGAGCTCGTCTTCCACGACCCGACCACGGGCGCGGCCAACGACATCGAGAAGGCCACCGCCACGGCCCGCGCGATGGTCACCCAGTACGGCATGACCGAGCGCCTCGGCGCGATCAAGTTCGGCTCCGACAACTCCGAGCCCTTCCTGGGCCGCGAGATGGCGCACCAGCGGGACTACTCCGAAGAGGTCGCCGCGCTGGTCGACGAAGAGGTCAAGAAGCTCATCGAGACCGCGCACAACGAGGCGTGGGAGATCCTCGTCGAGAACCGTGACGTCCTCGACAACCTGGTTCTGGCCCTCCTGGAGAAGGAGACGCTGAACAAGGAGGAGATCGCCGAGATCTTCCGCCACGTCGTGAAGCGCCCGGCCCGCCCGGCGTGGACCGGCTCCTCGCGCCGTACGCCCTCCACCCGCCCGCCGGTGCTCTCCCCGAAGGAGCTCGCCCCCAGCAACGGGGCCGCCCCCGTCGACACGGTGGAGCTCACCAAGGACAGCCCGGCCACCCCGGAGAGCTGAGCCCCCCGGGCTCCGCAAGGGCCCGGAATGGATGCCGCGTCACCCAGGTTTTAGCCTGGGGGCGCGGCATCGCGCATTTGCGCGCGGTCCGAAGAGCTCCGCAGGGGCCGCACACGGCGCGACGACGTACGAGAGAACGAGGCAAGCCCATGACCGACCCGGTGACGCTGGAGGCCGAGGGCCCGATCGGCGAGTTCGACGAGAAGCGGGCCGAGAACGCCGTCCGCGAGCTGCTGATCGCGGTCGGCGAGGACCCCGACCGGGAGGGTCTCCGCGAGACGCCGGCACGGGTGGCACGCGCGTACAAGGAGATATTCGCCGGCCTCCGGCAGGAGCCGGAGGACGTGCTGACCACCACGTTCGACCTCGGGCACGACGAGATGGTGCTGGTCCGGGACATCGAGGTGTACAGCACCTGCGAGCACCACCTCGTGCCCTTCCACGGCGTGGCGCACGTCGGCTACATCCCCTCGACGACCGGCAAGATCACGGGCCTGTCGAAGCTGGCCCGGCTGGTGGACGTCTACGCCCGCCGCCCGCAGGTCCAGGAGCGGCTGACCACGCAGATCGCGGACTCCCTGATGGACATCCTGGAGCCGCGCGGCGTCGTCGTGGTCATCGAGTGCGAGCACATGTGCATGTCCATGCGGGGCATCCGCAAGCCCGGCGCCAAGACCCTGACCTCGGCGGTCCGCGGCCAGCTCCGCGACCCGGCGACGCGGGCCGAGGCCATGAGCCTGATCATGGCGCGCTGACGCAGGGCATACGAAAGGGGCCCGTCGTATGACGGGCCCCGTCAGCTGCGCCCGGTAAGGGGCGCGGGACTGTGTTTTCCCGGGGGATAACCCCCGGGCCCCCAGCCATGCCGGGTGCGCCCCGTAAGGGGCGCGGGGAACTGCGCGACCAGCCACAGGCGATGCGCAGTCGGCGGACGGCCCAAGACCGCCCACCCGGAAAAGCCGCTAGGCGGAAAGCCGGCTGCCCATCCACTTGAGCGTCGGGTTCAGCTCACGCCGCCACGTGTTGAAGTTGTGGCCACCGCTGTCGAGGACGATCGACGAGACACGCGTCGGGGACTTCGACGCCATGTCGATGAACTTCATCGTGTCCTTGTAGTTGTGCTCACCCTTCTTGCTGGTGGTCACCAGCAGCGAGACGGGCGGCAGGCTCTTGTTCTTCAGGCGCCACAGCAGGTCGTTCTCCTGCTCCAGCTGCTTGCTGCCGCCGAAGAGGGAGCCGGTCGTCGGGTCCTGCGGGGCCTTGTAGTAGCCGGAGAGCGAGGCGGCCGCGCTGTACGCGTCGGGGTGGCGCATCGCGATCTTCAGTGCGCAGTAGCCGCCGGTGGAGTCGCCGATCATGCCCCAGTTCTTCGCCTTGTCGCCGACGCGGTAGTGCTCCGAGATGGCCTTGCGCAGATCCTTGGCGAAGAAGGTCTCGGTCTGCGGGCCGCCGGGTATGTCCATGCATTCGGTGTCACGCGGCGGGGCGACGGTGGGACGCATCATCACCAGGATGGTGGGCTGCATCTTCTTGTCCTTGGCGAGCTTGTGCGCGCGCACCGGGTAGTCCAGACCCTGGATCAGCGCCTCGGCGGTGCCCGGGTAGCCGGTCAGCGCGACGGAGGCGGGAAAGGTCTTGTCGGCGAACTGCGGCTGAAAGTACTCCGGCGGCAGGTAGACATACGCCGGGCTGGAGATCTTGGACTCCACGCCCACGATGTTGATCTTCTCGATCTTGCCGCCGACGCGGGGCACATTGCCGCGCGGCACCTTGACCTGCTGGGCGCTGACCACCTGCACCCGCTTGGCCCCGGCGCTGTGGTCGACCACCACGCCCTCGTTCTTGACCTGACCGAAGAGGTCGGCCCAGGAGCCGTAGAAACCGAAGGACTGGTTGGCCCAGAGGCCGATCGCCGCGAACAGCGACAGCTGCGTGGCGATCATCATGCCGACGCGGGCCAGAACGGAGCCGATGCCCTTCCTGCCCAGGCGGGGCCAGAGCCAAATGGTCAATGCGAACAGCACGACCGCAGCCACAATGGCAATGATCAGTACTGCCATGCTGGTGAGACCCATGAGGTGCTTTCTGCCGAGCGCCCCGGCGCGCGGGGTCGCGGAATGGTTACTTCTTTCCGGGCTCGGCCCCCCACGGAACCTCAACCCCGAAACCGTCGTCCTACAGGGCGCACATTGTCCGGGTGCTGCCGCCAAGTGGCGCAGGCCCACTCGACAGGACGACGGGAAGAGATGTCTGTCAGGGTAGATGGCAAAAAGTCCGACGAGGTTCCTTCGGGGTCGAAGAGGCTCGCGGGGCTTGCGCGTCTTATCAAGGGGCCCAAGCCCGAGAACGTGCCTGCCGTCGTGGGCACGATCGGGGCCCTGATCGGCCTCGCTGACATCGCGGCCGGGGTCATCCCCCGGTTCCGGTGGAGCAGGGTGCACGCCCTCTCCGAGGTGCTGCCCGGCTCCGTGACCCAGCTGGCGGCCGCCGGCTCGATCATCGTCGGCATCCTGCTGCTGATGATCGCCCACGGCCTGAAGCGCGCCAAGCAGCAGGCCTGGCTGGCCGCCGTGATCCTGCTGCCCATCGGTGCCGCCGCGCAGCTGATCTACCGCCACTCGATCCCGGGTACGGTCCTCTCCCTGCTGCTCTTCGTCTACCTGCTCCGGCACAAGAAGTCCTTCGCCGCGCTGCCGGACTCCCGCAGCCGCTGGAAGGCGCTGGCCAACCTGATCCTCATGGGCGGCGTCAGCTTCGCCCTCGGCTGGGTGATCGTCGGGTCCCACGCCAACAAGATGATCGGCGACCCGCCGGTGCTGGAGCAGATCGAGCACGTCCTCTGGGGCCTCTTCGGCTTCGAGGGCTCGATCCGCTACACCGACCACGTCGACTACACCGTCGGCTACTCGCTGGGCGCCCTCGGTCTGCTGACCGTCCTCACCACCGCCTTCCTGGCCTTCCGCCCGGCCTACCCGGCCCCCCTCCTCACCGAGGAGGACGAGGACAAGCTGCGCGAGCTGCTGGCCAAGCACGGTGACCGCGACTCGCTCGGCCACTTCGCCCTGCGCCGCGACAAGAGCGTCGTCTTCTCCCCGTCGGGCAAGGCCGCCGTCTCGTACCGCGTCGTCTCCGGTGTGATGCTCGCCAGTGGTGACCCGATCGGTGACGTCGAGGCCTGGCCGGGCGCCATCGAGAAGTTCATGGAGCTGGCCAAGCGCCACTCCTGGACCCCCGCCGTCGCCGGTTGCAGTGAGACCGGTGGTGAGGTGTGGACCCGTGAGACGGGTCTGGACGCCCTGGAGATGGGCGACGAGGCCATCGTCGACGTGGCCGACTTCAGCCTGACCGGCCGTTCCATGCGGAACGTCCGCCAGATGGTCAAGCGCATCGAGCGCAACGGCTACAGCACCAAGACCCGCCGCGTCGGCGACCTGAGCCCCGAGGAGCTGGAGGCCGTCCAGAAGGCCGCCAACGCCTGGCGCGACACCGAGGACGAGCGCGGCTTCTCCATGGCCCTGGGCCGCATCGGCGACCCCAAGGACCTGGACGCGATCATCGCGACCGCCCACAAGGACCCGGAGGAGGGCGAGGACCTCCCCTTCGGCGACCTCCGCGCCATGCAGCACTACGTGCCCTGGGGCAAGGACGGCAGCTCGCTGGAGCTGATGCGCCGCGACCGCAGCGCCGACCCGGGCATGAACGAGCTGCTGATCGTGGCCTTCCTCCAGGCCGCGCCCGAGCTCAAGATCAAGCGCCTGTCGCTGAACTTCGCGTTCTTCCGCTCCGCCCTGGAGCGCGGCGGCAAGCTGGGCGCGGGCCCGGTGGTCCGCGTCCAGCGCGCGGTGCTGATCTTCCTCTCGCGCTGGTTCCAGATCGAGTCGCTGTACAAGTTCAACGAGAAGTTCCGGCCCCGCTGGGAGCCCCGCTTCATCGTCTTCCCCAACAGCCGCGACCTGCCCCGCATCGGCTTCGCGATGATGCAGGCCGAGGGCTTCCTGGAGCTGCCGCGACTGCTGCGTCGCCGCCCGGCCCCGCCGGAGGAGGTCCTGGAGCAGGAAGCTCCCGAGCAGAGCGAGGTCACGCGCGCCGCGTGACACGGGCCGACCCCGCCCCGCGACCCCTCCCCGGCCACCCGCCGGGGAGGGGTCGCGTCGTTCACCGGCCTCGTCGCACGCCCTAGGCTGGTTCCATGAGTACGTTGCGCGGCCGTATCGGGCCGGTCGGACTGCCCGAGTGGGACCGCTGTGCGGTGATGGGTGTGGTGAACGTCACTCCCGACTCGTTCTCCGACGGCGGTCACTGGTTCGACACCGCGCTGGCGGTCAAGCGGGGGCTGGAGCTCACCGCCGCCGGCGCCGACCTGGTCGACGTGGGCGGCGAGTCCACCCGGCCGGGCGCGGTACGGATCGACCAGGAGGAGGAGCTCCGCCGGGTGGTCCCCGTCGTCCGCGAGCTGGCGGGCGAGGGCGTGATCGTCTCCGTGGACACCATGCGGGCCGCCGTCGCCGAGGCCGCCGTGGAGGCGGGCGCGGTACTGGTCAACGATGTGAGCGGTGGCCTCGCCGACCCCGCGATGGTGCCCGTGGTGGCCGCCGCCGGGGTGCCGTTCGTGGTGATGCACTGGCGGGGCTTCAGCGCCGACATGAACAGCCGCGCGGTCTACGGCCCCGATGTGGTCGGCGACGTCGTCGACGAGCTGCGGCAGCGGCTGGACGCGGTGGTCGACGGCGGCATCGAGCCCGACCGGATCGTCGTGGACCCTGGCCTGGGCTTCGCCAAGCACGCCGAGCACGACCTCGCCCTGGTGGCCGGCCTCGACCGGTTCCGCCGGGAGCTGGAGCTGCCGATGCTGGTGGCCGCCTCCCGCAAGCGCTTCCTGGGCCGGGTGCTCGCCGGGCCCGAGGCCGATCCGCCGCCGGCCCGCGAGCGGGACGCCGCCACGGCCGCCGTCTCGGCGCTCGCCGCGCGCGAGGGCGCCTGGGCGGTCCGGGTCCACGAGGTACGGGCCAGCGCCGACGCCGTCCGGGTGATCCGGGCGGTGGAACGGGCCGCCGCCGCGCCCGTCGCCGGCCGGCGCGCCGCCGAGGGGGCCGAGTGAGCGCCGCCCGCACGGACGCCGAGCGGGTCGAGCTGGCGAACACCGCCCTCTACGAGGCGATGGAGCGCGGCGACACGGCCGCCATGGACCGGCTCTGGCTGGACGACCCCGACACCGAGGTCTCCTGCGTCCACCCCGGCTGGCCCGTGCTGCGCGGCCGGAGCGAGGTGCTGCGCTCCTACGCCCTGATCATGGCGAGTACGGACTACATCCAGTTCTTCCTCACCGATGTGGAGATCGCGGTCGTCGGCGACACGGCCCTGGTGACCTGCACGGAGAACATCCTCAGTGGCGCCCCCTCGGAGACCGAGGGCGAGCTCGGCCCGCTGGTCGGCCAGCTCGTCGTGGCCACCAATGTCTTCCGGCGCGCGGGCGACGGCTGGAAGGTGTGGTCCCACCACGGCTCACCCGTGCTCGCCGGGCGCGAGGACGAGGAGGAGGACGACGCGGCCGAGCCGGGTGCGTGAGAAGCCGGGCGCGTGAGAAGCCAGGTACGTGAGAAGACGGGTACGTGACGGCCGTCACGGCGCCACACGTCAGTGTGAGGAAAAGTGGCCACTCGTTCGAGCTGCTCGACGCCCGGGTAGGGGTTGAGCACGTGACTCTCGGGTAAGCGCGGCGCGAACCGCCCGGCACCCGAGGTCGGGCGCTGTCGGTGCCCGCAGGTAGATTCGAAGGTGGGCAACCCGGTCGAAGGCGGGTCCTTACCGACAACCAGCAGGAGCTGATTCGTGTGGATCGTGTCGCGCTGCGCGGCTTGAAGGCTCGCGGCCACCACGGGGTGTTCCCCAAGGAACGCGAGGAGGGCCAGACCTTCATCGTGGACCTGGTGCTGAGCCTGGACACCCGGCCCGCCGCGGCCGACGACGACCTCGCGAAGACCGTGCACTACGGCATCGTGGCCGAGGAGGTCGTGGACGTCGTCCAGGGCGAGCCCGTCGACCTCATCGAGACCCTCGCCGAGCGGATCGCCCAGCAGTGCCTCAAGCACGAGGCGGTCCGGGAGGTGGAGGTCGTCGTCCACAAGCCGGACGCTCCCATCACCGTTCCCTTCGACGATGTGACGATCACTATCACCCGGAGCCGAGTATGAGCAGCAGCGACCCGACCGTGCAGCCGGTTCCCGCCTCCGTGGTGGAACGAGTGGACGCGGCCGATGTGACCCTGAGCAACCCCAAGCGCGCCGTGATCTCCATCGGCAGCAATCTGGGCAACCGCCTGGAGACCCTCCAGGGCGCGATCGACGCCCTGGAGGACACCCCCGGCCTGCGCGTCAAAGCCGTCTCCCCGGTCTACGAGACGGAGCCCTGGGGCGTCGAGCCGGGCACCCAGCCGTCGTACTTCAACGCCGTGGTGCTGGTGAAGACCACGCTCCCGCCGGACTCCCTGCTGGAGCGCGGCCACGCGATCGAGGAGGCCTTCGAGCGCGTGCGGGACGAGCGCTGGGGCCCCCGGACGCTCGACGTCGACATCGTCACCTACCAGGACGTCGTCTCCGACGACCCGGTGCTGACGCTGCCGCATCCCCGCGCGCACGAGCGTGCCTTCGTGCTCGCCCCGTGGTACGACGTGGATCCCGAGGCCGTGGTCCCGGGCCGCGGTTCGGTGAGCGAGCTGCTGGCCGGTATCGGCCGTGAGGGCGTGGCGCCGCGCGCCGACCTGGAACTGCGGCTGCCCGAGTAGCCGTTGGGCCTACGTAGTTTTTCCGGATGACGAAGAGGGGCGACAGCTCGGTGAAGCAACTTCGGATCGGGGTGCTGGCCGGCCTCTTCGCCGTGGCCGGGGTCCTGTCATGGGCCGCCGCCCGCCTGTGGGACTCCTTCGGCACGCTGCCCAGCGTGCCGGTGGCGGCGCCCATCGTGCTGGCCGTCATCGCGGTGGTCCTCTTCGCCACGGCCCTGTCCCTGCGCGCCCGGCTGCGGGCCCAGCGCGAGCGCCGGCCGGGCGCGAAGGGCGTCGACCCCCTGGTGGCCGCGCGAGCGGTCGTCTTCGGCCAGGCCAGCGCCCTGGTCGCGGCCCTGGTCGCGGGCATGTACGGCGGAGTGGGCGCCTTCCTCCTCATGGCCGGCCTCGACGTCCCCGCCCACCGCGACCAGGCCATCTACGCGGCCGCGTCCGTCCTGGCAGGCGCCTGCGTGATAGCGGCGGCGTTCTTCATGGAACGCGTGTGCAAGCTCCCGGAGGACGAGGACGAGGGCACCGCCTGACGGTTGTGGGCAGACGTGCCCGCGCCTAGCGGGTTTGTGGGCAATCGTTCCGCAGGGCGGAACGGGTGGGCACAAACCCGCCCACCGGGCCGCACCACCCCGGGGGCACCCCGGCGCGGGGTCACGCACCCGGCACGGTCACCACGTGCGCCTCGCTGCGCGCGGCACCCCGCGCGTCGGCCTCAATGCTCCGCCGCAGCGCCTCATGCAACCGCGCGGGGGTCAGCACCCCCAGGAAGTGGTCCGCGTCATCGCCGTCCAAGACGGCGATCCACCCCGCGTCATGCTGCAACATCGTGCTGAACGCCTGCTTCAACGACGCCCCCAGCGGCAGCCACGCGTCCATCCGCCGCGCCCGCTCCCGCACCCGTGCCGTCCCCGCGCCGGAGGCGATCGCGTCGGCGGAGACCCAGCCGTGCAGCCGGTCCGCGTCGTCCAGGACGACGGCCCAGCGCGCGTCGTCCACGGCGAGCCGCGCCCGCGCGTCGGACAGCCGGTCGTCGAGGTGGACCACCGGCGGCTGCTCCAGATCCCCCGCCTCGATCGGCGTCACCGAAAGCCGCTTCAGCCCCCGGTCCGCGCCGACGAAGTCGGCGACGTACGGCGTGGCGGGCGCGCCCAGCACCACCGCCGGGGCGTCAAGCTGTTCGATTTTCCCGTGGCCGTAGACCGCGATGCGGTCACCGAGCCGGACCGCCTCCTCGATGTCGTGCGTCACGAACAGCACCGTCTTGCGCACCTGCGACTGCAGCCGCAGGAATTCGCTCTGCAGCCGTTCCCGCACGACCGGGTCGACCGCGCCGAAGGGTTCGTCCATCAGGAGGACGGGCGGGTCGGCGGCGAGCGCCCGGGCGACCCCGACGCGCTGGCGCTGGCCGCCGGAGAGCTGGTCGGGGTAGCGGTCGCCGTAGACGGACGGGTCGAGCCCGACGAGGTCGAGGAGCTCGGCCGCCCGCTCACGGGCCCGCTTCCGCTGCCAGCCGAGCAGATGGGGGACGGTCGCGGTGTTCTCCAGGACCGTCTTGTGGGGGAAGAGGCCGACCTGCTGGATCACATAGCCGATGCGGCGCCGCAGCTCGACGGGGTCCACGCCGGCGATGTCCTCGCCGGCCACCCGGATGCGTCCGCTCGTGGGCTCGATCAGCCGGTTGACCATCTTCATCGTGGTGGTCTTGCCGCAGCCCGACGGTCCGACGAGCGTGACCAGCTCGCCCTCCGCGACCTCGAAGGAGAGGTCGTCCACGGCGGCCGTGCCATCGGCGTAGCGCTTGGTGACGTGCTCGAAGCGGATCATGGTTCCCCATTGTCGCCGTACTGTCCTTCGAACATTGTTGCCGTTGGACCCTGGTCGGAGGCGAATGTCAGTGCTCCGGGTTAGGGTCGCCAGTAACCGACCGTGAAAGCCGAGGGGGAGGTGAGGCACGGATGGCGGGTCAGAACTGCCTGATCGCCAACGACTGGTTCTGCGGCGAGTACGTGCGCACGCGCGGCCAGGAGCTGACGGACGCCACGCTCCAGCACGTCGGCATCACCCTGGTGTCCGTTGCGATCGGCCTGCTCGTCGCCTTCCCGCTGGCGCTGCTCGCGCGCCGCTGGCGGGCGTTCCAGGGCCCGGTGCTCGGCGCGACCACGATTCTCTACACCGTGCCCTCGCTGGCCATGTTCTCGTTGCTGGTGCCGGTGTTCGGCCTGTCGGCGGCCGTCGTGGTGACGGGCCTGGTGCTCTATTCGCTGACGATCCTCGTGCGGAACATCCTGGCCGGCCTCGCCGCCGTCCCGGAGGAGGCCCGCGAGGCCGCGCGCGGCATGGGGTACGGGCCGATACGGCTGCTCTTCGGTGTCGAACTGCCGCTGGCCGTCCCCGCGCTGATGGCCGGTCTGCGGATCGCCACGGTCTCGACCGTCTCGCTCACGACGGTGGGCGCGATCATCGGCTACGGCGGCCTGGGCAATCTGGTCTATGAGGGAATGCGCAGCTATTTCAAGGCGCAGGTGCTCACCGCGTCGGTGCTGTGTGTGGCGCTGGCCGTCGCCGCCGATCTCCTGCTGTTGTTCGTCCAGCGGCTGTTGACGCCCTGGGCGCGGACCGGCCGCCGTGCGGTGAACCGCCGCGCGTCCGAAGAGGCGGTGGTGGTCTGATGGACGTCATCGGACGGACGTGGGACTGGCTGACGACCGCCGCGCACTGGTCCGGCACGGACGGTGTCTGGCACCGGCTGGGGGAGCACCTCTTCCTGACCGCCGTGTGCCTGCTGATCGCGTGTGCCATCGCGCTGCCCGTCGCCGTGCTCCTCGGCCATCTGGGCAAGGGGGGCGCCCTCGCGGTCAACCTCTCCAACGCGGGCCGCGCGGTGCCGACGTTCGCGGTGCTGGTGCTGTTGCTGCTGAGCCCGCTCGGTACCCACGGCTCCTGGCCCACCATCATCGCCCTGGTCCTCTTCGCGATACCCCCGGTGCTGACCAACGCCTATGTGGGGATGCGCGGGGTGGACCGGGACATGGTCGAGGCCGCCCGGGGCATGGGTATGACGGGCGGTCAGGTGATGGCCAGGGTCGAGCTGCCCCTGGCCTTTCCGCTGATCGTGACCGGGGTGCGGTCCGCCGCCGTCCAGGTCGTGGCCACCACCACGCTCGCCGCGCTCCCCGGGGGCGGCGGCCTCGGCCGGGTCATCACGGCCGGTTTCCGGCTCACCGACACCGCGCAGGTGGTGGCCGGTGCCCTGCTGGTCGCGGTGCTCGCGCTGCTGGTGGAGGGCGCCTTCGTCCTGCTCCAGCGACGGCTCGACCCGCTGCGGGTCCGGGCCCGCGCGGTGCGTACCCCCGCATGAACCCCGCATGACGAACGCTCAAGCCTGACTGGATGGAGTCTCGTATGACCAGGACACCGCGTCGAGCGCGGACCACTCGCGCCCTGCTGGCGGTGGCCGGCGTCGCGGCCCTCACGGCGGGTCTCGCCGCGTGCGGCGGCGACAGCCTGGAGAAGTCCAAGGAGGCCGGGAGCTCCACCGGATCGGAGAAGGGGTCGCTGGTCGTCGGCTCGGCGTCCTTCACCGAGTCGAAGGTGCTCGCGGAGATATACGCGGGGCTGCTCAAGGACGCCGGATATTCGACGTCCATCCAGACCGTCGACGCCCGGGAGCTGTATGAGCCGGCGCTGGAGAAGGGGCAGATCGATGTGGTCCCGGAGTATGCCGCGACGCTCACCGAATTCCTGAACAAGAAGCAGAACGGGAAGGACGCCGCGCAGGTCGCCTCGGGCGACTCGGAAGCCACGGTGAAGGCCCTCCGTAAACTCGCCGAGCCGCGCGGCCTGAAGGTGCTGGACGCCGGGTCGGCGGTCGACCAGAACGCCTTCGCGGTTACCGGTGAGTTCGCGAAGAAACACCAGCTCAAGACGCTTTCCGATCTTGGAAAGTCGAAGGAGAAGGTGCGGCTCGCGGCGGGCGACGAATGCTCCCAGCGCCCCTTCTGCCAGCCGGGTCTGCAGAAGACCTACGGCATAGACGTCGAGGGCCTCGACCCGCTGGAGGTCGGCAGCACCCAGGCCAAGCAGGCGGTCAAGGACGGCAAGGACCAACTGCTGCTGACCACCACCACGGACGCCACGCTCGCGCAGTTCGGACTCGTCCTTCTGGAGGATGACAAGAAGCTTCAGAACGCGGACAACGTCCTGCCCGTCGTGAATGCCAAGAAGGCGGGTTCGCAGAAGATCGCCGATGCGCTCGGCAAGCTGAACAAGGTGCTGACCACCGCCGATCTCACCGAACTCAACAAGAAGGTCGACGCCGAGCGGCTCAAGCCCGCCGATGTCGCGGCTCAGTACCTCAAGGAGAAGAAGCTTCTGACGAAGTGACGGGGTAGGAGGGAAGTAAGATCAAGGGAAGAGTTTGGCGGTGGGCTCACACGTTCGCGGCGACGCACGGTAAGTTTCAGGCCATGCCACGAGGACGCCACCGCCATTCCGCCCCCCTCCACCGGCTTCTTCCCCCGCTGACGGTCGCCGCGACATCTGTCGCCTGCGCCGCGGGTGCGCTGGCGGTGGGTGAAACCGCTGTCATCCGCGGCCTCGCCGTGGCCGCCGCCGCGGCCACGGTGGTCGGCTCGGTGATGATGCGCCGCTGGGACCGCGCCGCGGGCAGACGCGTCGCCCAGCTCACCGCCGCCCGTACGCGGGAGGAGTGGAAGACCGAGGAACGCGTGGCCGAGCTGGAGACGGACCTCGAGGAGACCCGCCTGGCACGCACCGGCCTGGAGACCAAGCTCCGCGCCAAGCGCGCCGAACTCGCCCGCCTCCGCACCGAGCACGCCGACCTCCTGCGCCGCTACGCCTCGGCCGAAACCGGCCGGGCCAGCGCCCTGGAGGGCCGCCGCCTCCTGGAGAAGACCGGCAAGCCGGCTCCCGCCGAGACCGACAAGCCGGCCGCGCCGAACGCGGAGGCGTACCGCAAGGCGGCGGACGCGCTGAAGAAGCTGGGAGACGCCGCGGAGGCGCCGAAGGCGCCCAAGACGCGTGCGGCCGAAGACGGCGCAAGGGTTGTGGGCAATCGTCCCGCAGGGCGGGACGGGTGGGCACAACCCGCCCCCCGGCCCGCAGCCGAAAACGCTCCCCAGCCCACGAAGGCGGAGAAGCCCGCTGCGGCGCCGGCGCCTCAGCCCACCAAGACGACCCCGCCGACCAAGGCGCCCGCCCCCGCCAAGGCGCCCGCCCCCGCCAAGGCTGCCGCGCCCGCCCCCGCCAAAACGCCCCGCCCCGCCGGCACGGTCGTCCCGGCGGCCCGCCGCCAGGCAGGCGGCTTCGACTTCTTCGGCAATGGAAAGGGCAACGGCAACGGCAACGGCGCCGGCAAGAAGAAGGCCGTCGAGGAGCAGGACCTCGCGGACGTCGTCGGCGAGGAGCTCGAGAGGGACGCGGACGGCAAGGTCATAGACCTCACCGCCCACGACGACACCGAGCAGATAGACGTCGTGGAGCTGCGCAGCGCGATCTCGTAAAAAGCGTAAAAAGAAGGCCCGGGGCAATCCCCCGGGCCTTCTCCCGTTCCGGCTACTTGTCGATGTCGCCCACGACGAAGAACAGCGAGCCCAGGATCGCCACCATGTCCGCGACCAGCGTCCCCGGCAGCAGCTCGGTCAGGGCCTGGATGTTGTTGAACGAGGCCGACCGGAGCTTCAGCCGCCAGGGCGTCTTGTCGCCCTTGGAGACCAGGTAGTAGCCGTTGAGGCCCAGCGGGTTCTCGGTCCAGACGTAGGTCGCGCCCTCCGGGGCCTTGAGGACCTTGGGCAGCCGCTGATTGATCGGGCCGGGCGGCAGCCCGTCCAGCCGGTCCAGGCAGGCGTCGGCGAGGTCCAGCGAGTTGTGCGTCTGCTCCAGCAGGCACTCGAAGCGCGCCAGGCAGTCGCCCTCCTCGCGGGTGACGACCTTCAGGACGTCCCCCAGCTCGCCGTACGCGAGGTACGGCTCGTCGCGCCGCAGGTCGAAGTCGACGCCCGACGCGCGGGCGATCGGCCCGCTCACCCCGTACGCGTGGACGGCCTCCGGCGTGAGGACGCCGACGCCGCGCGTCCGGCCGCGGAAGATCTCGTTGCCGAGCACCAGCCGGTCGTACACGTCCATCCGCGAGCGCACCTCGGCGACCGCGTGCCGGGCCCGGCCGAGCCAGCCCGCGGGCAGGTCCTCCTTCAGGCCGCCGACGCGGTTGAACATGTAGTGCATCCGGCCGCCGGAGACCTCCTCCATGACCGTCTGGAGCTCCTCGCGCTCGCGGAACGCGTGGAAGACCGGGGTGATGCCGCCGAGCTCCAGCGGATACGAGCCGAGGAACATCAGGTGGTTGAGCACCCGGTTCAGCTCGGCCAGCAGCGTGCGCGTCCACACCGCGCGCTCGGGGACCTCCATGCCGAGCATCCGCTCGACGGCCCCGACGACGCCCAGCTCGTTGGAGAACGCCGACAGCCAGTCGTGCCGGTTGGCGAGCATGACGATCTGGCGGTAGTCGCGGGCCTCGAACAGCTTCTCCGCGCCCCGGTGCATATAGCCGATCACCGGCTCGGCGCTCTGGACCCGCTCGCCGTCCAGGACGAGGCGCAGTCGCAGCACACCGTGGGTGGACGGGTGCTGGGGCCCGATGTTGAGCACCATGTCGGTGCTCTCCGCCGCGCCGCCGATCCCGACTGTCGTCTCCGTCATGGGGTTAGTTTCTCAAACCCCAGCGCCTCCGGCCGGAGCCCCACCGGCTGGAGCAGCCAGCCGAAGCCGCCCAGGCCCGCCGGGGCGGTCAGCTCCGCCGCCTCGCCGGCCGCGCCGAGGGCCCGTACATAGGCGGCCGGGTCGGTCGAGGCGAGCGAGAGCGGCGGACGGGCGCCGTCCACCCCGAGGGCGCGCAGCGCCGCGCGCTGGCTGACGACCGAGCCGCCCGGCAGGGCGGCCGCGTCCAGCGCCACGTGCGCGGTGATGTCGCACGAGCCGTCCGGCACGGGCCGCACCTCGCGTCCCTCGCGGAAGCCGGTGAGGGTGCCGTAGGGGGGTCGGGCGGCGCGCCCGTGCGCGTAGTCGACCGCCACCGCCAGCCCGGACCGCAGGGTGCCGACCGCCCGCCGCCAGGCGGCGTCGCGCGGGCGGCCGATCTCGGCGCGCGAACCGGGGGGCGCGCCCTCCAGGGGCCACCAGCGCTTCAGCCAGTTGGCGTCATCGCCGGAGACCGGGTCGCCGAGCAGTTCCTCGCCGTCGTCGCGGACGAGCACCTGGCGGGGCGTGCCCTCGCCGTCCGTCTCGGCGACGTCCACCGGTACGTTGTCGAGCCACTCGTTGGCGAAGAGCAGCCCCCGGACGCCTTCGGGCGGGGTGTCCCGCCAGTCCACCCGGGGGTCGAGATCCTCCGGGCGGCCGGCGAGCTCCACGGCGTACGGGCGCAGCCGGCCGGCGAGCTCGGCGGGGCACCGGGCGAGCACCCCGGCCACCAGCTCGCCGCGCCCCGCCCCGACGTCGACGAACGCCAGCTCCGCCGGGCGCCCCAGGGCTTCGTCGACGCGGCACAGCAGCTCCACGACGGCCCCCGCGTACAGGGGGGAGGCGTGGACGGACGTACGGAAGTGACCCGCGGGGCCCTCGGGGCGGCGATAGAAGCCGTCGGGGCCGTAGAGGGCCGTCTCGGTCGCCTCCCGCCAGGTCCTCGCACCGCTCGACACGTTCGTTCCGCTTCCCATACGCACACGTTAAGCGGGCCCACCGGACACCCGCCCTCCACCTTGGGGAGTAGACGGAAACCGACCGGATCGATCGCCGGGCTGACCCGTGCGGCGACCCGGCGTGCCTACGCTGGGTGACGTGCAGCGCCTCTACGACTTCCTTCGCAGACACCCCACCGGTGTGGACACCTTCTGGGCCCTCCTGCTGCTGGGGTTCAGCGCGCTGTCCATCGCCGACGGGAGCGCGCACGGGCCGACGGCACTCAAGGTCCTCGCGGCCTTCGCGCTCTGCGCGGTGATCGCGCTGCGCCGCCGCTGGCCGGAGAAGATGCTGCTGCTGACGGCCGTGACCGGGGTGTGCCAGGTCGCCTTCGACGTCTCGCCCGACATCGCGGATTTCGCGATGCTGGTGATCATCTACACGGTGGCCTCCGGCAATACGCGCTGGGCGTCGCGATTCGCGCTGGTGGGCGGCCTGCTGGCGGCGCCGATCTCCGCTGTCCGCTGGCCCACGCCGCACAGCGAGGTGGGCAACGCCGTGCTGGGCGCGGTGTTCGTCAGCGTCCCGTTCATCCTCGCCTGGGTCCTCGGCGACTCGATGCGCACCCGCCGCGCGTACTGGGCGCAGCTGGAGGAGCGCGCCACGCGCCTGGAGAAGGAGCGCGAGCAGCAGGCGAAGATGGCGGTGACCGCCGAGCGGGCGCGCATCGCCCGCGAGCTCCACGACGTCGTCGCGCACAACGTGTCGGTGATGGTGGTGCAGGCCGACGGCGCCGCCTACGTTCTGGACGCGTCGCCGGAGCAGGCCAAGCAGGCCCTGGAGACGATCTCCAGCACCGGCCGCAAGGCCCTCACCGAGATGCGCCGCCTGCTGGGCGTGCTGCGCACGGAGGAGGGCGGGGAGAGCGGTGAGACGTATGTGCCGCAGCCGGACGTGGAGCAGATCGGCGAGCTCGTCGAGCAGGTGCGGGGCGCGGGCCTGCCGGTGGACTTCACCGTCGAGGGCGCGCCGCGGCCGCTGCCGAGCGGTGTGGAGCTGACGGCCTACCGGATCGTCCAGGAAGCGCTGACCAACACCCGCAAACACGGCGGCCCGGACGTCGGCGCGAGCGTCCGGCTGACGTATTTCGACGACGGCCTGGGGCTGCTGGTCGAGGACGACGGCCGGGGCGCGCAGCACGAGCTGTACGAGGACGGTGGCGCCGACGGCATGGGACACGGTCTGATCGGTATGCGCGAGCGCGTCGGCATGGTGGGCGGCACGCTGGACGCGGGGCCGCGACCGGGCGGCGGCTTCCGGATCAGTGTGCTGCTCCCGGCCAGGTCCGGCCGCTGAAACCCTCGGGCCATCAGGTTTGATTCGTAGTACGCCTCTGAAAGGGACCCCGCATGTCGATCCGTGTCCTCCTCGTAGACGACCAGGTGCTCCTCCGTACCGGATTCCGCATGGTGCTGGCGGCCCAGCCGGACATGGAGGTCGTCGCCGAGGCCGGGGACGGCGTGGAGGCGCTGAAGGCGCTGGAGGGCACCGAGGTGGACGTCATCCTGATGGACGTCCGCATGCCGCACATGGACGGCGTGGAGGCCACCCGCCGGATCTGTCTGGGGGAGAACCCGCCGAAGGTGCTGATCCTCACCACCTTCGACCTCGACGAGTACGCCTTCTCCGCGCTGAAGGCCGGCGCGAGCGGTTTCATGCTCAAGGACGTGCCGCCCGCCGAGCTGCTGGGCGCGATCCGGGCGGTGCACAGCGGTGACGCGGTGGTCGCGCCCAGCACCACCCGCCGGCTGCTGGACCGCTTCACCCCGATGCTGCCGAGCGCGGGCCCCGAGCCCACCACCGCGGAGATCAGCCGGCTCACGGACCGGGAGCGCGAGGTGATGCTGCTGGTGGCGCAGGGCCTGTCCAACGGCGAGATCGCGGCGCGGCTGGTGCTGTCGGAGGCGACGGTGAAGACGCACGTGGGCCGCATCCTCACCAAGCTGGGCCTGCGGGACCGGGTGCAGGTGGTCGTGATGGCGTACGAGACGGGCCTGGTCCGCGCGGGCGGAGGAACCGCGCACTGAGGGTGCGCCCCGAAGGGGCGCGGGGCTGTGTCGATATGCGGCTACCGCCGCGTGGGCGCGACAAGCCCCCATTGGCCCGCAGGTGACCCGACCGCTCAGCGAAGCACCCCCTCAAGAAAATCGCTCCCCAGCCGGGCCACCACCGTCAGATCCAGCTGATGAAGCACATACCGCCCGCGCCGCCGCGTAGTGATCAGCCCCGCCTTCTTCAGCACCGCGATGTGCCGTGACACCTCCGGCGGGCTGATCTCGTGCGCGGTCGCCAGCTCGCCCGTGGTGAACGCGGCCCGTGCCAGATAGCGGCACATCTTGATCCGCATCGGGTGCGCCAGCGCCTCCAGGCGGAGGGTGAGCAGGTCGAGGGACTGCGGCCCGGGCAACTCGGGGCGGCCACCGGGTAGTGGATCACCGGCCGCCAGCCGGGGGCGTGCAGTACCCACAGATGGGGCCAGCCGAGGGACGACGGGACGAACGTGACGCCCGCGCCGACGGCCGGGTCGACGGCGGTCGTATGGCCGCTGGTGAGCTTGTCGACGACGATCCGGGAGCCGTCGGGGGAGAGCGTGACGGCGGGCGAGACCTCGGCGAGGGCCTCGGCGAGGCCCTTGCGCCGCAGGATCTCCGTCTTGTGGCGGGCGTCGTTGGCGAGCTGGACGCGCACCCGCTGCCAGACGTCGTTGAAGAAGGCGTCCGCGCTGTCCTCGAACAGGCGCCGCAGCCAGGACCGGACCGCCGGGGGGTCCTGGAGCAGTCGCTTGGCGAACTGCAGCTGGCGGGGGCCGCGCGCGGTGGCGCGCTCCAGGGCCTGCTCGCGGATCTGCGCGTTCACCAGCGGCGACGGGCCGCGCAGGGTGTATCTGCTGGAGCAGGAGATCTCCAGGGCGGCGTCGACGAACAGCTCGTCGTCCAGCCGGTCCATCATGTCCAGGTCCTCGGCGAGGGTGGCGCCGGGCTGGCCGTGGGTGCCGGGGAGGGCGGCGAAGGCGTGCGAGATGTCGGAGAAGGTCGAGCTCCACAGGAAGTCCGCCTCGCACAGCCGGTCGGCGAGGTCGGGCTTGAGCCCCGCGTTCGTCGCGGTGGTCCAGCCGTGGAGCCCGGGGTGGTGCCCGGGCTCGGCCAGGGCGTGGAGGGCGGTGCACAGCTCGGCCAGCGGAGAGGCCCGGAAGACCAGCCGCTCGGACGGCAGGCCCGCGATGTCGATCGTCACGCTCATGTCGCCATCGTGCCTTCCTTTTTCGCAGGTCGGGCCGCCGATTGACGGTCCTCGTCAATTCACGCGCCGAACGGGTGGGCCGGGCCGCACGGTGGAGGACATGAGCGCGAACCAGCAATACCTGCTCGACCTGTACCGCACCGCCCGCCACGGCGAGACCCCGCCGCCCGCGCCGGGCACCGGCGACCGCCAGGCCGTCCGGGAACTCCGCACGTGGTGGGTCTTCCGGGCCGTCGTCGACGAGCGCGTAGCCGCCCGCCGGGCGCGGTGGACCCGTTGGACCCGATGGACGACGGCCCTCCGCCCCGCCCGCCCCGTACGAACGGCGGCCGCCACCCGCCCGGCCCCGACGTCCCCGGCGCCCATACGCCCGTCAGCCGACCGGAGCGCCGCCCCCGCCCCCGTCCGGCCGGTCCAGCCGCTCCAGGAGCGCTCCGACCGCGTCGCGAACGGCTGCGGGAGTCCATGCGAGCGCTGACGCGGCCACCGAGACCTCGGTGACGGCCAGCCCGGGCACCGGGGCCGCGTCCCAGCGGTTGAAGACCCACGTGCCGGTCTCCTCCGCGAGCCGCACCCCCGCCGCCGTCAGCGCCTCCGGCGGATACGGCAGCCACACCTGGAACTGATGGGTGTGCGGCACGTCCGGATGCACCCGGAACCAGGGCACCCCGGCCGCGCGGAAGGCGTCCTTCAGGGCCTCCGCGACCACCTTGGCGTGCGCCACGTACGCCGGCAGCCGGGGGAGCTCGCGATCCAGCCCGGCGAGCCCGGCGAGCGCCACGGGCCACTGCTGGAACAGCGTGCCCCCGTACCGGTGGCGCCAGGCCTTCGCCTCCTCCACGAACGAGGACGGGCCCGCCAGCACGGCCCCCGATATGCCGTCGAGGGACTTGTAGAGCGAGACGTACACCGAGTCCGCGAGCGCGGCGATCTCCGGCAGTTCCACCCCGAAGTGCGAGGCGCACTCCCACAGCCGCGCCCCGTCGAAGTGCACCACCGCGTCACGGTCGCGGGCGGCCGCCACCACCTCCGTCAGCTCCTCCCACGTGGGGAGCACGAAGCCCGCGTCCCGCAGGGGCAGCTCCAGCGTCAGCGTGCCGAACGGCTCGTCCAGCTCCCGGATCTCCTCGGCCGTCGGCGGCCGGGGATCGCTCGTGGGGTGAACCATGCGCAGGCCGGAGACCGTCGCGTACGCGTTCCGCTCGTGGACCTCCAGGTGCGACAGCGGGTGCGCGGCCACCACCGGGCTGCCCGTGCGCCCCGCCCAGCAGCGCAGAGCCACCTGCTGGGCCATCGTCCCGGTGGGGAAGAAGGCGGCGGCCTCCATGCCCAGCAGCCCGGCGACCCGGCGCTCCAGCTCCTCCACGACCCCGTCGCCGTAGATGTCGACGCCCTCGCCGAGGTCGTACGCCTCCGGGGCCTCGGCGGCCAGCCGGGCCAGCCTGTCGCCGATCGTCAGGGCGAGCGAGTGGCCCGACAGGACCCGCTCGGCGCCGCGCAGCGCGGCCATCCTGCGGGCCCGGTCCACCGGCGGGTCCACCGGGTGCTCGGTTTTCTGTTCGTCTGCCATGAGGGGATCATCATGGGCGGGTACGACAGGGGCAACGAGTTATCCACAGGCCTGGGGACGGCCCGGGACCGCCCGACGCGCCTCGCGTAGCATGACAAAGGAATCGTCCGGTACCCCCGCGGACTGGAACGGAAGGCATCCCGCCGCGTGAACGCACACCTCTCCTCCGAGCACACGAGCCCCCAGGACCGCCCCGCCAGGCTCACCGTCGGCGTGGTCGGCGCCGGCCGTGTCGGTCCCGCCCTGGCCGCGTCCCTGCAGCTCGCCGGGCACCGTCCCGTCGCCGTCTCGGGCGTCTCCGACGCCTCGCTGCGCCGCGCGGCCGCCATGCTGCCGGACGTGCCCGTCATGGCGCCCGCCGATGTGCTCGCCCACGCCGAGCTGGTCCTGCTGACCGTGCCCGACGACGCCCTGCCGGGCCTGGTCGCCGGGCTCGCCGAGACCGGCGCCGTCCGCCCCGGCCAGCTGCTCGTCCACACCTCCGGCCGGCACGGCACCGCCGTCCTCGACCCGGCCACCCGCGCCGGCGCCCTGCCGCTGGCCCTCCACCCCGCGATGACGTTCACCGGCACCCCCGTGGACGTCCAGCGCCTGGCCGGCTGCTCCTTCGGCGTCACCGCCCCCGAGGAGCTGCGGCTGGCCGCCGAGGCGCTGGTCATCGAGATGGGCGGCGAGCCCGAGTGGATCGAGGAGAGCGCCCGCCCGCTCTACCACGCGGCCCTCGCCATCGGCGCCAACCACCTCGTCACCCTCGTCGCCCAGAGCATGGACCTGCTGCGCACCGCCGGGGTCGAGCACCCCGCCCGGATGCTCGGCCCGCTCCTGGGCGCCGCCCTGGACAACGCCCTGCGCAGCGGCGACGCCGCCCTCACCGGCCCGGTCGCCCGAGGCGACGCCGGCACGGTCGCGGCCCACGTCGCCGAGCTGCGCGCCCACGCTCCCGGAGCCGTCGCCGGATACCTGGCGATGGCCCGCACCACCGCGGACCGCGCCCTCGCGCACGGCCTGCTCAAGCCGGAACTTGCGGAGGACCTGCTCGGCGTCCTCGCGGACGGAGGCAATCAGTGACCACCCAGCTCATCCGTACCGCGAAGGAGCTGCACTCCCTCCCGCGCGGCGGCCGCCGCGCGGTCGTCATGACGATGGGCGCCCTCCACGAGGGCCACGCCACCCTCGTCCGCGAGGCGCGCCGGCTGGTGGGCCCGGAGGGCCAGGTCGTCGTCACCGTCTTCGTCAACCCGCTCCAGTTCGGCGCCGGCGAGGACCTCGACCGCTACCCGCGCACCCTCGACGCCGACCTCGCGATCGCCGCCGAGGCCGACGCCGACTTCGTCTTCGCCCCGTCCGTCGACGAGGTCTACCCCGGCGGCGAGCCCCAGGTGCGGATCACCGCCGGCCCCATGGGCGAGCGCCTCGAAGGCGCCAGCCGCCCCGGCCACTTCGACGGCGTCCTCACCGTCGTCGGCAAGCTCCTCCACCTGACCCTGCCGGACGTCGCGCTGTTCGGGCAGAAGGACGCCCAGCAGCTCGCCCTGATCCGCCGCATGGCGCGCGACCTCAACTTCCCCGTGGACATCGTGGGCGTGCCCACGGTCCGCGAGGGCGACAACCTCGCCCTCTCCAGCCGCAACCGCTACCTCTCCGACGCCGACCGGGCCACGGCGCTGGAGCTCTCCCGCGCCCTGCTCACCGCCGGCACCTCGGCGGGGAAGGGCGCGGCCTCCGTCCGGCGCTCCGCCATGGTGATCCTGGACAGCGCCGCGCGGATGGAGCCCCCGCTCCGCCTCGACTACCTGGCGCTCGTCGACCCCTCCGACTTCACCGAGGTCCCCGACGACTACAGCGGCGAGGCCATCCTCGCCGTCGCCGCCAAGGTCGGCACCACCCGTCTGATCGACAACATCCCCCTCACCGTCGGAGCGGCGCGATGACCGGCATACGACTCCACGCCCCCCGCCCCGGCTGGTCCGTCGACGCCGACGTCGTGGTCGTCGGCTCCGGCGTGGCGGGCCTGACCGTGGCGCTGCGCTGCGCGGCGGCCGGCGCGAGCGTCGCCGTCGTCACCAAGGCGTGCCTCGACGACGGCTCCACCCGCTGGGCCCAGGGCGGCATAGCGGCCGCCCTCGGCGACGGCGACACCCCGGAGCAGCACCTCGACGACACCCTCGTCGCCGGCGCGGGCCTCTGCTCGGAGGAGGCCGTCCGGATCCTGGTCACCGAGGGCCCCGACGCCGTGCGCCGCCTCATCGCCACCGGCGCCCGCTTCGACACCGACGCCGGCACCGGCGAGATCCTGCTGACCCGCGAGGGCGGCCACCACCGCGACCGCATCGCCCACGCCGGAGGCGACGCCACCGGCGCCGAGATCTCCCGTGCCCTCGTCGACGCCGTGCGCGCGGCGGGCATCAAGACCATCGAGCACGCTCTCGTGCTCGACCTCCTCAAGGACGCCGAGGGCCGCGCGGCGGGCGTCTCCCTCCACGTCATGGGCGAGGGGCAGCACGACGGCGTCGGCGCCGTCCGCGCCCGCTCCGTCGTCCTGGCCACCGGTGGCATGGGCCAGGTCTTCTCCGCCACCACCAACCCCGCCGTCTCCACCGGCGACGGCGTCGCCCTCGCCCTGCGCGCCGGCGCCGAGGTCTCCGACCTGGAGTTCGTCCAGTTCCACCCGACCGTGCTGTGGCTCGGCCCCGACGCCGAGGGCCAGCAGCCCCTGGTCTCGGAGGCCGTCCGCGGCGAGGGCGCCCACCTGGTCGACGCCGACGGCGACCGCTTCATGCTCGGCGCCCACGAGCTGGCCGAGCTCGCCCCGCGCGACATCGTCGCCAAGGGCATCATGCGGCGCATGCGCGAGACGGGCGCCGAGCACATGTACCTGGACGCCCGCCACTTCGGCCGGGAGAAGTGGGAGCGCCGCTTCCCCACGATCCTGGCGGCCTGCCGGGCGCACGGCATCGACCCGGTCACCGACCTCGTCCCCGTCTCGCCCGCCGCGCACTACGCCTCGGGCGGCGTACGCACGGACCTGCGCGGCCGGACGACCGTGCCGGGCCTGTACGCGTGCGGCGAGGTCGCCTGCACGGGGGTCCACGGCGCGAACCGCCTGGCGTCCAACTCCCTCCTGGAGGGCCTGGTCTTCGCGGAACGCATAGCGGAGGACATCACCCACGACGGCCCGGCCTTCGGGGCAACGGGTGGGCGGGTGGGAGGAACCCCCCCGACGGCGGGAGAGCCGGAAGCACTCCTGATCGCCCCCGAATCCCGCGCCGAAATCCAGCGCGTCATGACGGCCGGCGCCGGAGTCCTCCGCTCACGCCGAAGCCTGGAAGAAGCCGCTTCGCGGCTGGCCCGCATCCGCGAGGAAGCCACCGACAAACAGCCCGTCCCCGGCACCGACGCCTGGGAGACGACCAATCTCCTCCTCGTCGCCCAGGTCCTCGTCGCCGCCGCCCTCCGCCGCGAGGAGACCCGCGGCTGCCACTGGCGCGAGGACTTCCCCGACCGCGACGACGAGCACTCCCGCCGTCACCTCCTGGTGACGATGCGCCCGGATCGCACCCTCGCGGTCGCCACCACCGGGTCGGCCGCGTTCCCGCCCGTCCAGCCCGTATCGCAGCCCGTATCTGCCTCCGCCCCCAAGGAGAACAGCGTGAGCACCCCCGAAGACGCCCCCCTGCACCAGATCGGCCGTTCCGGCCGGGAAGCCGCCGAGCCCGAGGCGACCGGCGGCTGCGGCGACGCCTGCGGCTGCTCCGGCGGGGACTACGAAGCGGACGCCTTCGAGTGCGGGCTCGACCCCGAGCTCGTCCGGCTGCTGGTCGCGGCCGGCCTGGACCCGCTCCAGGTCGAGGATCTCGCCCACCTCGCCATCGAGGAGGACCTCGACGGCGGCAAGGACATCACCACCTTCGCGACCGTCCCCGAGGACGCCGTCGCCTCCGGCGACTTCACCGCCCGCGAGGCCGGCACGGTCGCCGGTCTGCGCGTCGCCGAGGCCATCCTCTCCGTGGCCTGCACCGACGAGTTCGAGGTCGAGCGGCACGTCGAGGACGGCGACCGGGTGGAGGCGGGCCAGAAGCTGCTGACCATCCGCACCCGCACCACGGACCTGCTCACCGCCGAGCGCAGCATGCTCAACATCCTCTGCCACCTCTCCGGCATCGCCACCGCCACCCGCGCCTGGGTCGACGCCCTGGAGGGCACCGGCGCCGCCGTCCGCGACACCCGCAAGACCACCGTCGGGCTGCGCGCGCTGGAGAAGTACGCGGTCCGCTGCGGCGGCGGCGTCAACCACCGCATGTCGCTGTCCGACGCCGCGCTGGTGAAGGACAACCACGTGATCGCCGCCGGCGGTGTCGCCGAGGCGTTCCGGGCCGTGCGCCAGGAGTTCCCGGACGTGGACATCGAGGTCGAGGTCGACCGGCTCGACCAGATCCCGCCGGTCCTCGCCGAGGGCGTCGACCTGATCATGCTGGACAACTTCACCGTCGAGCGGACCCGCGAGGCCGTCGAGCTCGTCGCGGGCCGCGCCAAGCTGGAGTCCTCGGGCCGGCTGACCCTGGCCAACGCCCGCGCCTACGCCGAGACCGGCGTCGACTACCTGGCCGTCGGCTCGCTGACCCACTCCTCCCCGATCCTGGACATCGGCCTGGACCTCCACGAGGAGGCCTCCTGATGCTGCTCACCATCGATGTCGGCAACACCCAGACCGTCCTCGGCCTGTTCGACGGCGAGGACATCGTCGAGCACTGGCGCATCTCCACCGACCCGCGCCGCACCGCGGACGAACTGGCGGTCCTGCTCCAGGGCCTGATGGGCCGCCATCCGCTGCTCGGCGACGAGCTGGGCGACGGCATCGAGGGCATCTGCATCTGCTCGACCGTCCCCTCCGTGCTCCACGAGATGCGCGAGGTGACCCGCCGCTACTACGGCGACGTCCCCGCCATCCTGGTCGAGCCGGGCGTGAAGACCGGCGTGCCGATCCTCATGGACCAGCCCAAGGAGGTCGGCTCGGACCGCATCATCAACGCGGTCGCCGCCGTCGAGCTCTACGGCGGCCCGTGCGTCGTCGTCGACTTCGGCACGGCGACGACGTTCGACGCGGTGAGCGCGCGCGGCGAGTACGTCGGCGGCGTGATCGCCCCCGGCATCGAGATCTCCACGGAGGCCCTGGGCGTCCGTGGTGCCCAGCTCCGCAAGATCGAGATCGCCCGCCCGCGCAGCGTCATCGGCAAGAACACCGTCGAGGCCATGCAGTCCGGCATCCTCTACGGCTTCGCGGGCCAGGTCGACGGAGTCGTCGGCCGCATGGCCCGTGAGCTGGCCGACGACCCCGACGACGTCACCGTCATCGCCACGGGCGGCCTGGCCCCCCTGGTCCTGGGCGAGGCGTCGGTCATCGACGAGCACGAGCCGTGGCTGACCCTCATCGGCCTGCGCCTGGTCTACGAGCGCAACCTGATGCGGGGCTGACGTCCGGCTGTCGCGCGCCATCGGGGCGGGGGACGCAACCAAACCCCCGCCCCCGACGGTCTGACAGCACGCAGGACGGACGGACCGGATCCAAGGGCGGGCGGACACGCGTGAAGCCGAAGCGAACAGCGCGCCGGACAGCGGCGGCCGCGGCCGCCCTCGCCCTCGCCGCCCTGACGGGCGGCACCGCGGCCGCCACCTCGCCGCCCCGGCCCGCCGACTACCAGGCCATCGCCCACCCGGTCGCGGGCCGCGTGGGCCAGACGGTCGACGTCGAGGTCGGCGTGCGCAACGGCGGCCCCGGCCCGGCCGCAGCCGACCGCCGGGCCTACGCGGTCACGGCGCCCGAAGGCACCACCATCGCCCCCGAAGGCGACGCCGGCCACCGCTGCGCCCCGCACGACACGGCTGCCCGCACCTACCTCTGCGCCATCGGCGGCGACTTCGCCGCCGGCGACCGCGAGACGCTGCGCTTCCGGATCCGCATCGACAAGAAGGTCGAGGGCGCGGAGGGCTGGGTCCGGATCCTCGGCCCCGGCAGCACCCCCGACCCGGATCCGGCCAACGACAGCGCGCCGATCATCGTCGACGTCACCGGCCGCGCGCCCGGCGCCCGGCCCGGCGACACGCCCCGCCATCCGTCCCCGGACGACGGCGTCGCCTCCGCGACCCTGCTGCTCGCCACCACCTCCGGGACCGCGCTGTCCGCCGGTGCCATAGCCCTGGGCGCCGCCCGCCGGCGCGAGCACTGAGGCGTTCACCGCTGAGCCGTCCACCGTTTATGCCACGCCCGAAATAACCAGCTAAGCGAATTTTGTCCACTTAGCACTTAAAGTCGGCCCATGCCCACGCCTTATGGATCCCGCGGCGGCATGGCGTTCAGCGCGGACGAGCTGCGCGTGCTGCGCCGTGCCCTCGACATCGCACTCCGCCCCGACTCCGTTCCCACCCGGCCCGGCCCCGCACGGGACGCCGAGGTCCGGGACTGCCTCCGGCTCGCCGAAGCCATGGCCGAGGCCGGCCACGAGGCCGACCGGCTCCGCGCCTTCCTGCTGGCGGAGCTCGCCCGCTACCGCGCCGCGCTGCCCGGCGCCGCGCCCGGCTACGCGCGGCTGCTCAAGGACGCCCTCGTGGACGGCTATCTGCCCGGCCCCGAGGACCTCGCCGCCCTGCGCTCGCTGTGCGCGCTCCCGACGGGCGGCACCGAGGCCGGTCATCGCCGCGCCCTGCTGCGGCGCTGCGAGCACCTCGCCGAGCAGACGGTACGGACCCGACCCGCGACGACGCACCCCGCGACTGCCGCGCCCGCGACGGCCCGACCCGCGCCCCGGGCCACCGCCGCCACCCCGGGCGTCCCCGGCGCCCGCCCCCACCCGGGACACGAACCGGGGTATGAACCGGTGCACACCCACTCCTCGTGCGCCCTCCCTGTGCGGACGCGCCTGCTCGCGCTCCCGGGCGGCCGTACCCCGCACGCCGCCGAGGCCGCCGACCCCAAACCCGGGGTCAAGCCCCCGCCCCCGGGCAAGCCCGCCCCCACCGCTCCGCCGCCCGCCACGCCCCAGCCGAAGGCGCCACCACGGCCAGACCGGCCCATTCCGACCCCCGGCGAGGTATTCCCGCCCCGCCGCAAACCCGCTCCGCCGCCGGGCGCCGCGTACGGCCTCCCGGCGGCCCGCCCGGCCTGACACCCCGGTGCCCCCGGCATTCCCGGGGGAAAAGGCGGATGCGTAATCTGGACGAGTCGCGCAGTCGGCGCGAAACCCCGATCCAGAAGGAGCCGACGGCCATGGACTATGTCGCCGCGCTGGTCCCGCCCCTGGTGATGGCGATCGCCTTCACCGCACTGGTCGTGACGATCGTCAAGAGCCAGGGTGGTGCGAACAAGGCGAAGGAAGACGCCTTCGTCGACGCCGCACTGGCCCGGGTGGAGGCCGCCCAGCAGCCCTCGAAGGCCGCCGGCGCCTGAGACCGCGGCACAGAGGGCGTACGGTCCGGGGCCATTCCCGGGACGTACGCCCTTTTCGCCGCGCGGATTGCCGCGCTGAACCGCGCCGATAAACCGGCATTCGCGACATCTCCCACTATTATTCGCGTGTGGTTCGACGCCTGGGTGAGCTGGAAGACGCCGTGATGACGCGCGTGTGGGAGTGGAACCGGCCGGTCACCGTCAGAGAAGTCCTGGAAGACCTTCAGCAGGAACGGTCCATCGCGTACACGACCGTGATGACCGTAATGGACAACCTGTATCAGAAGGGCTGGCTCCGCAGGGAAGCCGAAGGCCGCGCCTATCGATATGAGGCGGTCTCCAACCGGGCCGCCTACTCGGCCGCACTGATGAACGAAGCCTGGTCCCTCAGCGACAACCCCGCCGCCGCTCTCGTCGCCTTCTTCGGCATGATGTCGGCCGAACAACGGGAAGCGCTCCGCGACGCGATCCGGGTCGTGCAACTCGACGGGCCCGACGAGACCCCGGGAGCCCCGGGGCGATAGCGTCCGGTCATGTCCGCTCTAACTAAAGTCGTCACCGTCCGCAGGGCCCGCACCAGCGATGTGCCCGCCGTCCGCCGGCTCATCAACGCCTACGTACGGGACCGCATCCTGCTCGACAAAGCGACCGTGACGCTTTACGAGGACATCCAGGAGTTCTGGGTCGCCGAGCGGGACGAGGACGGTACCGTCATCGGATGCGGTGCTCTCCACGTGATGTGGGAAGACCTCGCGGAGGTGCGCACTCTGGCGGTCGACCCGGATGTGCGGGGCGGCGGAGTCGGCCACCAGGTACTGGACAAGCTGCTCCAGACCGCGCGCTGGCTCGGGGTGCGGCGTATTTTCTGCCTCACCTTCGAAGTCGACTTCTTCGCGAAGCACGGCTTCGTCGAGATCGGGGAGACGCCGGTGGACGGTGATGTCTACAGCGAGCTGCTGCGTTCCTATGACGAGGGTGTTGCCGAGTTCCTGGGTCTCGAACGAGTGAAGCCGAACACCCTTGGCAACAGCCGGATGCTTCTGCATCTGTGATCGCGGTCCCTATGTCCGAATCGCGCCCCTATCGCGGACGCCCGGAAGCCATCGTTCCCACGGGGAACGCCAGCTGAACCTTCCCGGAGGGTTTGTGTTTTTCCGGGAAAGGCGGTTTGCTATTCCTCCGTAATCCTTTTCCGCTGATGAAAGGAATCCCCCGTGGCGCAGAAGGTTCAGGTCCTTCTTGTCGACGACCTCGACGGCGGCGAGGCCGACGAGACCGTGACGTTCGCCCTCGACGGCAAGTCCTACGAGATCGACCTCACGACCGGCAACGCGGACAAGCTGCGTGAGGCGCTCGCGGACTACGTGAAGGCCGCCCGCCGTACCGGCGGTCGTGCCGCCGCGGCCCGCGGCAAGGGTCGCGTCGCCACCGCCGCCGGCAGCCCGGACACCGCGAAGATCCGCGCCTGGGCCAAGGAGAACGGCTACAGCGTCAACGACCGCGGCCGTGTCCCGGCCGAGATCCGCGAGGCGTACGAGAAGGCCAACGCCTGATCGTCCGGCTCTCCCGCCGGTCCTCCCGGGCGGTCCCCCGGCGGCTGATTCCTGCGCGCCCCCTCGGCGCGCAGCAGTCGGGCCCGATGGCACTCCGTGGCCGCCGCGCCCACGAGCCGCACGAGATCGGGGGCGCCACCGCTGCCGTCCACGCCGACAACGGGCAGCGTCGGCTCCACCTCGCACCCCGGCTCGGGAGGTCGCACCCAGACGGCCTCCGCGCCCTCCTGGGGGCCGTACGGGCCGCACCGACCGGCCCGGCCGGAGCGGCCGCGCCGGCCGCGTTCCCCGGGCCCGCCGGGATCCGGGCGGACTCCGGCGCCCACGGGGGCCGGAGCGACGATCCGGCCGCCGGCGCCCAGGGCGGTCAGCTCCAGGGCCACCCCGCCCCACTCCAGCCAGCCGAGCAGCCCCGGCAGCTCGTCGGCGGTGCCCACGGCGGTCAGGAACCACATCGTCCGGCTCCGCCGGTCCAGCGCGACCGGACCGGTCGGCGGAACCCGCCCGAGCACCGCGCGACCGGCCTCCGCGGGCATCCCCAGGGCGTCGAACCGGACCCCGGTGAGCAGCTCCACGGGCCGCCCGCCCGTGGTCGGCCCCGTCGGCCAGCCGAGCACGCACTCGTACCACTGGCGCCAGCGGCGCCGCGTGCCCGGATCGTCCGAGGGGCGGCACGGGCGCTGGAGGACTACCGTCATGAACGGTGCAACTGTGGAAGACCTCAGAGGTTACGCATTGTTGCCGTTCGAACACTCCGCGTATAACACAAGCGGAGCGCATACGCGCACTCGGTAGTGCGGGGGTGTTCGCCCGTAGCGGATGCACGGGGGGTGCGCCGCATGGACTGTCAGTCCTTGCGGGTAAGACATTCCCCGAGGGAAGAGGCGGTACAGCGGGCCTCGGAGCGGGCCGCCAGCGATGGTGGCCGGGCCGGGGGCGGGCGTGTCGGCCCAGGTGGGCGTTCGCCGTGGGCGTACTGATGGTGGGCGTATATGCCTGGCCTGCGGGAACATCGTCTCCCACCATCAGGTTGGAGCAGATGTCGGCTGTTCGGGGCAGGAGGCCAAGGACGGGTGTCGGCAGTTGGAATGAGCTGTCCCGCCCAGCGGGACTAGCATGCGGAAGGACAGGGAGGGGACCGACCCCTAACTGCCTGACCGCTCTGAGGAGCGATTAACGATGTTCGAGAGGTTCACCGACCGCGCGCGGCGGGTTGTCGTCCTGGCTCAGGAAGAAGCCCGGATGCTCAACCACAACTACATCGGCACCGAGCACATCCTCCTGGGCCTGATCCACGAGGGTGAGGGTGTCGCCGCTAAGGCCCTGGAGAGCCTCGGGATTTCGCTCGAGGCGGTCCGCCAGCAGGTGGAGGAGATCATCGGGCAGGGCCAGCAGGCTCCGTCCGGCCACATCCCCTTCACCCCCCGTGCCAAGAAGGTCCTGGAGCTGTCGCTCCGCGAGGCCCTCCAGCTCGGCCACAACTACATCGGCACGGAGCACATCCTGCTCGGCCTGATCCGTGAGGGCGAGGGCGTCGCCGCCCAGGTCCTGGTCAAGCTGGGCGCCGACCTGAACCGGGTCCGGCAGCAGGTCATCCAGCTGCTCTCCGGCTACCAGGGCAAGGAGGCCGCCACCGCCGGCGGCCCGGCCGAGGGCACCCCCTCGACCTCGCTCGTCCTGGACCAGTTCGGCCGCAATCTCACGCAGGCCGCTCGCGAGTCCAAGCTCGACCCGGTCATCGGGCGCGAGAAGGAGATCGAGCGGGTCATGCAGGTGCTGTCCCGCCGCACCAAGAACAACCCGGTCCTCATCGGCGAGCCCGGCGTCGGCAAGACCGCCGTCGTCGAGGGCCTGGCCCAGGCCATCGTCAAGGGCGAGGTGCCCGAGACCCTCAAGGACAAGCACCTCTACACCCTCGACCTCGGCGCCCTGGTCGCCGGCTCCCGCTACCGCGGTGACTTCGAGGAGCGCCTGAAGAAGGTCCTCAAGGAGATCCGCACCCGCGGCGACATCATCCTGTTCATCGACGAGCTCCACACCCTGGTCGGTGCGGGCGCCGCCGAGGGCGCGATCGACGCCGCCAGCATCCTCAAGCCGATGCTGGCCCGTGGCGAGCTGCAGACCATCGGTGCCACCACGCTCGACGAGTACCGCAAGCACCTGGAGAAGGACGCCGCCCTCGAGCGCCGCTTCCAGCCCATCCAGGTCGCCGAGCCGTCGCTGCCGCACACCATCGAGATCCTCAAGGGTCTGCGCGACCGCTACGAGGCCCACCACCGCGTCTCCATCACCGACGAGGCGCTGGTCCAGGCCGCCACGCTGGCCGACCGCTACATCTCGGACCGCTTCCTGCCGGACAAGGCCATCGACCTGATCGACGAGGCCGGCTCCCGAATGCGCATCCGCCGGATGACCGCGCCGCCGGACCTCCGCGAGTTCGACGAGAAGATCGCCGACGTGCGCCGCGAGAAGGAGTCCGCGATCGACTCGCAGGACTTCGAGAAGGCCGCTTCCCTCCGAGACAAGGAGAAGCAGCTGCTGGCCGCCAAGGCCAAGCGGGAGAAGGAGTGGAAGGCCGGCGACATGGACGTCGTCGCCGAGGTCGACGGCGAGCTCATCGCCGAGGTCCTCGCCACCGCCACCGGCATCCCGGTCTTCAAGCTGACGGAGGAGGAGTCCTCCCGCCTGCTGCGCATGGAGGACGAGCTCCACAAGCGCGTCATCGGCCAGAAGGACGCCATCAAGGCGCTCTCCCAGGCCATCCGGCGCACCCGCGCGGGCCTCAAGGACCCGAAGCGCCCCGGCGGATCGTTCATCTTCGCCGGCCCGTCGGGTGTCGGTAAGACGGAGCTGTCCAAGACGCTCGCCGAATTCCTCTTCGGCGACGAGGACGCGCTGATCTCCCTCGACATGTCGGAGTTCAGCGAGAAGCACACCGTCTCGCGTCTCTTCGGCTCCCCGCCCGGATACGTGGGCTACGAAGAGGGCGGCCAGCTGACGGAGAAGGTCCGCCGCAAGCCGTTCTCGGTGGTCCTGTTCGACGAGGTCGAGAAGGCCCACCCGGACATCTTCAACTCGCTCCTGCAGATCCTGGAGGACGGTCGCCTGACCGACTCCCAGGGCCGCGTGGTCGACTTCAAGAACACCGTCATCATCATGACGACGAACCTCGGCACCCGGGACATCTCCAAGGGCTTCAACCTGGGCTTCGCCGCCCAGGGCGACGTCAAGACCGGCTACGAGCGGATGAAGGCCAAGGTCAACGAGGAGCTCAAGCAGCACTTCCGGCCCGAGTTCCTCAACCGTGTCGACGACACGGTGGTCTTCCACCAGCTGTCCCAGGAAGACATCATCCAGATCGTTGACCTGATGATCGCCAAGGTGGACGAGCGGCTCAAGGACCGCGACATGGGCATCGAGCTCAGCGGTGACGCCAAGCTGCTCCTGGCCAAGAAGGGCTACGACCCGATCCTGGGCGCCCGCCCGCTGCGCCGGACCATCCAGCGCGAGATCGAGGACATCCTCTCCGAGAAGATCCTCTTCGGCGAGCTCCGCCCCGGCCACATCGTGGTCGTCGGCACCGAGGGCGAGGGTGAGGAGAAGAAGTTCACCTTCCGCGGCGAGGAGAAGTCGGCCCTGCCCGACACCCCGCCGGTCGAGTCCGCCGCCGGTGGCGCGGGCCCGAACCTCTCGAAGGACGCGTAAGCGCGCGTAGCGCGCTGATCGGCCCCGGGACCGTGGAGACACGGTCCCGGGGCCGACCCGTTTTCGGATATCACGGTCGCCGAACCATGGCCCAGGGATCACCGCCCGATTAGCCTGACATCCCATGGTCATCACCGCACTGTGGTCATTCGCCCTGGTCGTAGGGCTCCTCACCATCACCCCGGGCCTCGACACCGCCCTCATCCTGCGCACCGCCGCACGCGGCGAGCAGCGCCGCGCGTGGGGCGTCGTCCTGGGCATCCAGACCGGCACCCTGTGCTGGGGCGCCCTCACCTCGGCCGGCGTGACCGCCCTCCTGGCGGCCTCCCGCCTCGCCTACGAGACGCTGCGCTGGGCGGGAGCGGCGTACCTGCTGTGGATGGGCGCGCGAATGCTGTGGGAGGCGCGGAGCCGTGCCACGGCGTCGGCGGAGCCGGAGCCCGCCGAGCCCGCCGCCCCGGGCGGCTTCGCCGCCGGCTGGCGGCAGGGGCTCGTCACCAACCTGCTCAACCCGAAGATGGGCGTCTTCTACGTCGCGGTCCTGCCGCAATTCATCCCGGCGTCGGCGCCGCACTTCCTGATGGGGCTGGCACTGACTTCCGTGCACGCGGTGCTGGGTGTGCTGTGGGCGGCGGTGCTGGTGGGCTTCGCCCGGGCGCTGCGCGACTGGCTCCGGAAGCCGGCGGCCCGGAGGGCCATGGACCGGATCACGGGGACGGCGATCGTGGGATTCGGGGTGAAGCTGGCGGTGGGGGAGTAGGGCTCAGGTGCGGTGGCTGCTCCTGATGGTGAGACGGTCGCCGAGGTGCTCGGCGCCGATCACTTTCAGCTCCTGCTGTTCGCTGGTCCACACCTTCAGCGAGACGCGTGCCGTGAGCTGATCGGAGACGTCCAGTTCCATGAGGCCCGGGACGGCCGGCCTGAGGTGCAGCTCGTCGAGTTCGGGAAACGCCCGGAACAGTCCGGCGCGCACTTTGAGGTTCTCGGTGAGCACGAGGCCGAGGGAGCGCACCTGGCGGAGCGGTTTCACATCCGCGAGATCCCCGGCCGCCTTGATGCGGAGTTCGAGGGTATGCAGCCGGTTCAGCCCCGCCAGCGTGTCGAGCTCCGCCGGGGACGACAGATCCGCCTCGATATGCAGGGACCGGAGGCCCTCCAGAGCCGAGATGCCATCGAGCCGAACAGGGTCTCCTCGATGGGAGAGACTGAGGGCGGAAATCTCCGGTGGCAGTGGAGGAATTCTTCCCCCACTATCGGACGGCAGGCCGAATAGCCGCAGCGATGCGAGAGCCGGCAGCTCGGCCAGGGCGTTCAGGGCAGCGACCGAAAGATGTTCCGCGTCCAGCGTGAGATCCTGAATCCCCGAATCGGCCAGGGCCGTCATGTCGTATAGCCCACGGCACCCGATAATCCGCATTCTGTGAATCTCCGGATGGTCGCGGAGGAAATTCAGATTCGATGCGACAAGGTTTTCGGTGAGGCTCAGACCTGTCAGGGGTCGGCCGGAAAGGTACCGGCCGATGCTGTCCGATGTGTGGCCGCCCACAATGTCCAGAGAACCGACGGGGCCGAGGGCCGGGAGCTGGGCGAGTTCTTCCGGTGAGGAGACGACGAGCCGGATGTCGTCCAGTCGCACGCCCGTAAGGACGTGTTCGACGAAGGAGCGAGCCTCGAAACGTCCCCACACGTCAGCCACCTGGCCCCGGACCCGCGCCGACGTGTGCTGCCCATAGCGCTTGAGAAGCGGCAGCGCGGCGTCCCCGAGGGAACTGAGTACTTTCACGACGTGCTGTGCGGGCTCGGCGGCCAGTCTTTCGGGCCCCGGCAGCACCGGCAGGATCTCCGGACCGAATGCCGAGAGGAGTTCCGCCTCCCGCTGAGTGGTCGGCGGGCCGAGGGCCTCGAGCCCGTCCCAGACCGACTTGTGCAGTTCGTCGTCCAGATATGCCGCACTGATCGCGCACTCCACCGCCAGCGTGCGCAGTGCCCATCGGGCCCACCGCCCGTCGGTCACGTCGGCGGTCTCGACCAGTCCGGCGATGACCCGCCGGGCCTCCCCCCGCCCGCAGTGGCCGATCACCAGGCGGATCACGTCCTGCCATTGCTCTTCCGCCGCGTGCCCCAGCAGTTCGTCGAGGGAATCGCTGTCTTGGAACTCCTTCGCCGCCAGGTAGTCCTGGAAGGTGCGGTGGATGAACTGGAGGGAATCCGCGGTGCGTTCCTGTAGCAGCCCGCTGCGATTGAGGAGATGCGTCAGGACCCGTTCCGCCGAGCCCTGCTCACGGACCCTGCGCAGGCCCTTCATCGCTTGTTCGAGCTGGCGCGTGGCCTGCTCGGCCGAGAGCTCGGCGCGGCCGTTCCGTACCAGCCAGACCGCGATGCGCTGGAGCATCTGCCGGCTGTCCTCGATCGTCACGTCGATGCCCTCCGGGCTGCCGACGCGGCGGTGGGCGTCGCGGTTGCCGAGCAGCATGGCGAGCGCGGCCTCGTAGAGGTGCCAGCGGGTGCGGGGGAGGAGGCCCTGGCGGCGCCGGTGGAGGGCGCAGATCACCGCGCACAGCAGCGGCGTCCGGGCCAGGTCGCGCAAGCCCGCGTTGCGCTGGAACTCCTGGGCGAGGTCGCGTTCCAGGGCGGCGAGGTGGGCACGTTCCTGCTCTGCCCGCGAGCCGCGGCACTCCAGGCGGGCGGCCTCGTGCCAGACGGTCACGAAGGACTGGATGTCGTCATCGCTCATGGGCAGGAGCTGCAGTTCCTCGAAGCCTTCGGAAGCCAGCCAGGAGTGCTCGACCGCGAGCGGTCGCACGGTCACCAGACAGCGGGTGTCCGGGTACATCCGCAGCAGGTCGGCGAGCCACTTGCGGGCCGGGCCGCGGTCGGGCTGCGGGAGTTCGTCCAGGCCGTCGACGAGCAGCAGGGCGCGCCCCGCCTCCAGGACGCGGCCGGCCCACCCGCTCGGGGCCTTGTCCACCTGGAGCCGGGCGATGGTGGGCAGCAGGGCGGGGGTGGGCGTGGTGATGCCCTGGGCGGTGAGGCTGCGCATGGGGACCACGAAGGGGATCAGGCCGTTCAGGGCGGCGAGCTCCTCCGGCAGGGTCCGGCAGGCGGCGTGCGACGCCAGCCACCACACGAGCGTCGTCTTCCCGGCCCCCGCCTCCCCGCGCAGCACCGCACGCGGACGTGAGCCCAGCAGTTCCTCGATCCGCTGGGGCTCGGGGCGGAGGTTCGCGCTGTCAGGACGGTCGGGACGGTCCGTGACGCGCGGAGCCAGCGCTTCCAGGCTCAGATACGCCGTGTCCAGGTCCCAGCTGTTCTCGTTGCTGCCCAGGTCGTCGAGGCCGAAGACCTCCATGCGGCTGTAGCGGGCCTTGACCGCCTTGGCGTACAGGTCCTCGTAGGGGAAGTCCGCTGGATTCTCCGGGGAGAGCGCTTCCAGCGCGGGCCTCAGGCCGTGCACCAGGGCGGAGGAGGAGAAGGCCGGGCTCAACAGGATCTTCTCGATGGGTAGGGCGTCGATGGCGGAGTGCTGCCAGCCCGGGCGGTCCTCGACGACCATGCCCAGGAGGACGGGACCCGAGAAGACGGGCCCTCCCGACAGGCCCGCCCACGGTGAGCCGTCGCGGAGGGGACGCGGCGGGTGGTGCCTGCTGTGCAGCACGTAGCGCTCGCGCAGCCAGCCGGACGTGGGCATCAGGGTGCACAAGACCTGCACGGCCTCCAGCTGGTCATCCGCGAACCGCTGGACCTGCGGGAAGCCGAACACCTGGCAGTTGTGCACGGCCCCGGCTTGGGTGAGGGTGCCGTAGCGCAGCGGCGGCAGGATGCCGTCGGGCACGAGGTCCCGCTCGGCTACCAGCAGGGACGCGTCGCAGTCCCCCGGGGCTCCGGTCCAGACGCGCCTGCAGCGCGCCGCCTCGCGCTCACCAGGGACCGCGACCATCGCGGACAACCCGTCCCCGAGCACATGCGCCGCCGTCAGCACCAGCCGTTGCGTCAGCAGCACCCCGCTGCCCTGCCGCACCCCCAGGACCGCCACCATGCGGGCTTCGGCGAGCCTCACTGCTCGTCCACGAGCCCGAATCCCGACAGCCCCGCCGGCCGGTCGTTGCCGACCTTCCAGCTCTCGCCCGTGCGCCGGTCCTTCGGGGTCAGCTTGAAGGCGACCTTGTGGGTCCGCGTAGACCCCCGCGACGCGTCCGTGCCCGCGTCGACGACCCAGGCCTTCACGCCGCCCCGGCCCTTCACGTCCCGTCGCAGCTCGACCGTGAACTCCATGGCGATCTCGCCCACGTCGAACGTCAGGTCCTCCCCGGATTCGGCCCCGGCCGCCGCCGCGCTGGTCAGTCCGTCGCGTATGGCCCGGACCGCGTCCGACAGCTCGATGATGTCGTCGAAGTCGCCCATGGTGATCCCCCCCGGTGTGATCCCCCCGGCACGTTTCCCGGAGCGTATCGCCCTTGCCGGGACTTTGGTCCCGGAATCCATAGGGTCGTTGGTCCCGCCGCGGTGACAAGACCCACAGGCCGTTTCGCCGCCACTAAGCCGCTTAGTGGAAATCCTCGCGGGAGGAAATGCCTGATTCGCCCCCGTGGGCGTGGCTGCAACCTCCAAGATCCTTTTCCTCATTACGGCCCGCCCTAGTAGCGGCCCCCTTTGTCAGCGCCCCCGAGCGCGGGTTACCAAGGAATGGCGATCCCGGTCCGACGGCCGGGACCTGTTCTTTTTCCGGAGGTTTTCCCGTATGCCGAAGCCGAAGCGCACCGCTTTCCGTGACCCGAGCAAGTCCGTTTCCCGCGTCCGTGCCGCCGCTCTCGTGGCAGCCGGGCTCGGGGCGTCGGTCGCGCTCGGTTCCGGGGTCGCGCTCGCGGCCGACGTCGCCGCCTCGGCCGGCGTCCTCCCCGGCTTCGCGGCCGCCGCGCCGCTGGGCGACGCGCTGCACGCGCAGGCCGAGACGCAGCAGAAGGCGGCCGAGAAGGAGAAACAGGAGGCCGCCAAGCGCGCGGAGGAGGCCCGGAAGCGGGCCGAGGACGCCCGCAAGGAGGCCGAGGCCTCGCGCAGCCGCGCCAACGCCTGGGTGCACCCCGTCGACGGCTATCAGATCGGCCAGCCGTTCGGTAAGGCCGGCAGCATGTGGGCCAACAAGCACAGCGGCCAGGACCTGGTCGTCAACTCCGGTACGCCCGTGAAGGCCGTTCACGCCGGTACGGTCGTCAAGGCCGGCCCCAACGGTGGCGGCGACGGTCCCGCGTACGGCAACGCCGTCGTGATCAAGCACGCCGACGGCCAGTACTCGCAGTACGCGCACATGTCCTCGGTGAAGGTCTCCGTGGGCCAGCGGGTCATGACCGGCCAGGACATCGGCCTGTCCGGCTCCACCGGCAACTCCAGCGGTCCCCACCTGCACTTCGAGATCCGTACGACCCCGGACTACGGCTCCGCCGTCGACCCGGTCGCCTTCATGGGCGCCCGCGGCGGCGCGCTCTGATCACAGAGGACCGCAGAGGCCACCGTCAGACGCTGATCACCGGGAACGTCCCCGTACTCGTCGGCGACGACTCCGGCAGCCACAGCACCGCGATCGCGCCGCTGCCGCCCTCCACCACCGGGTCCGCGTTGCGGAAGGTCAGCCGGGCGCCCAGCACCCGGGCCTGACCTGCCGCGATCGTCAGGCCCAGGCCGTGGCCCTTGCCCGCCCGGTCCTCGCTGCCCGTCCGGAAGCGGCTCGGGCCCTCCCGCAGCAGCTCCTCCGGGAAGCCGGGGCCGTGGTCGCGCACGCGCAGCACCCGGCCCTCCACTGTGACCTCGACCGGCCCCTTGCCGTGCTTGGCCGCGTTGGCCAGCAGATTGCCCAGGATGCGCTCCAGACGGCGCGGGTCGGTGGAGACGTACGCCGTCCGCAGGACGGTCACCTCCGCCTCCGGGGCCGCCGCCCGCACCCGGCGCTGCACGAACTCGCCCAGCTCGATGTCCTGCATCTCCGCGCGCTCCGCGAAGCCGTCCAGCCGGGCGACCTCCAGGACGTCCTCGACCAGCGTGCGCATGGCCTGCGCCCGGTCCCGTACCAGCTCGGTGGGCCGGCCCGGCGGCAGCAGCTCGGCGGCGGTGAGCAGGCCCGTGACCGGGGTGCGCAGCTCGTGGGCGATGTCGGCGGTGACGCGCCGCTCCGCCTCCAGCCGGTCGCGGAGCGCCTCGGCCATGCCGTCGACGGCCCGGGCGAGATCGTCGGTCTCGTCGCGCACACGGCCGCCGATGGCGTCGCGGACGCGGATGTCGGACTCGCCGTCCGCGAGCTTGCGGGCGGCCGTGGCGGCCTTGCGCAGCCGCCGGGAGAGCTGGCCGCCGACGAGGATGCCCAGCGCGGTGCCGCCGAGGACGACGGAGACGGAGCCGATGATCAGGGCCCGGTCGAGGTCGTTGAGGATGTCGTAGCGGTCCTTGAACCGGGTGTGGATCGAGAGGATCTTGCCGTCGCGCAGCGGGGTGGAGGCCCACACCTCGGGGGCGCCGGAGCCGTTGTCCTGGAGGTAGGTGGCGCGCAGCCCGAGCTCGGCGGCCTCGCGCAGCTGCTTGGGCAGCGCGGGGTCGTTGACCTGGGCGCGCAGCATCCGCTTGCCGCCGGTGGACTCGTAGTAGCGCTGCGCGATCTGGACCCGGTCGTCCATCTGGTCGCGGCTGCTGTTGAGCATGGAGACGCGGGCCGCGTTGTGGACGACCAGGCTGAGCGCGACGGCGACGAGCGCGCCGACGCAGGCGATGGCCAGACTGACCTTCCAGCGCAGGCCACTGCGCAGAGCGAGCTTCACCACGACTTCACCCTGACACGACCGGGCCCTTTGGGACGACCGAGCCCTGGGAAACGAACCGCTCCGAGCCGTCGGAAACCGATCGCTCCGAGCCGTCGGAAACCGATCGCACCGGGCCGTGGAAAACGAACCGCACCGGGCCGTCAGCCCCGGAGTTTGTAGCCGAAGCCACGGACCGTCTCGATGCGGTCCTGGCCGATCTTGCCGCGCAGCCGCTGCACATGGACGTCCACGACCCGGGTGTCGCCGCCCCAGCCGTAGTCCCACACGCGCTCCAGCAGCCGGTCGCGGGAGAGGACCGTGCCGGGCGAGGCGGAGAACTCCAGCAGCAGCCGCATCTCGGTGGGGGTCAGAGCGACGGGCGTGCCCGCCTTGCGGACCTCCATGCCCTCCGTGTCGACCTCCAGGTCGCCGAAGCGCAGCACCCCGCCCTCGATGCCCTGGGCCTCCTCGGCCGCCGCGTTGCCCCCGGCGGCCCCGCTGGCGTGGCCGAAGCGGCGCAGCACGGCCCGGATGCGGGCGACGAGCACGGCGCCGTCGAAGGGCTTGGTCACATAGTCGTCGGCGCCGGCCTCCAGGCCCAGCACGACGTCGATGGAGTCGGCCCGCGCCGACAGCATGATCACGGGGACGGTGGACTCGTCGCGGATCCGGCGGCACAGGCTGACCCCGTCCAGGCCCGGGACCATCACATCGAGCAGGGCGATGTCGGGCTGCTTGGCCCGGAAGCTCTCCAGCCCCAGCAGTCCGTCCGGCACCGCCGTCACCATGAAGCCGTCGCGCTCCAGAGCGAGCTGCGTCGCCTCGCGAATGACGTCGTCGTCCTCGACGAAAAGCACATGCGTATCGGCCACGCCGCTCTCAGCCCTCCGATCCTTCGCTCGGCACCTTGCCGGTGTTGCCGACCTTGTTGTAGTCGGTGTGGGTACGGCCCATCTCGTGGAACGTGCCGTCCGACCAGTGGTACGTCAGGACGTCGACCCCCGAGGGGCAGCAGACCGCGTCACCCGGACCGTAGACCTGCTTGGTGATCGTGAGATCCCTGCGGTCGATGTCCGCGTACACGGGCGACTGCTCGACCGTGAACACATTCTCGTACGTGTCCCCCTTGGGACGGTACACATACGAGCCGATGCCGAGGGAGTCCCCGCACGTCAGGACGTTCACCACGACGTCGGCGCCGCCGCTGTCCGTCAACTGGCCGTAGGTGACGTCGACCGGGTACTGGTCCTTGACGCAGGGCTTGAGGTTCTTCTTGATCTGATCGCTGACCTTGGGGTCGGCCTTGATCAGCTTGATCGCGTCGACCTTCTGGGCCGGGGTGGCGGTCGCCGCGGGCGTACGCGTGACCGCCTTCGCGGCGGGCTGGTTCTGCGCCGGCCCCTCCTTGCGCACCCCGTCACCGCTCGTCCCGCAGCCGGCAAGCAGAAGACCGGCGGCAGCGGCCATGGCAGTGACCGCTCCACCGGTGATCATCGCCGGCCCGAAGCCGGCGGCGCGCTTCAGGCGGCGCACCGTTCCTGCCCCCGATCGACGCGCTCGAGGGCGTGGAAGTCCAGGTCCCGGCTCTCCAGCTCCTGACGCAGCCGGGCCAGTGCGCGGTGCAGCGTGCTCTTGACCGTCCCCGTGGACATGCCGAGCGCCTCCGCGGTCTCCTCGGTGCTCATCTGCTCCCAGTGTCGCAGCACGACGACGCTGCGCTGCTTGGGCGCGAGAACCCCGAGGATGTCCATCAGCAGCGCGCGGTCGGCGTGCTGCTCCGTGCCGTCCTCGACGCTCGCGTCGGGGAGCTGCTCGGTGGGCACCTCGTCGAGCTTGCGGGCGCGCCACCACTCCGTACGAGTGTTGATCATGACGCGGCGGAGGTAGGCGTCGGCCAGCGACTTGTCCGCTATTCCGTCCCAGCGGCCGTAGGTGCGCACGAGGGCGGTCTGGAGCAGGTCCTGCGCGTCGATCGGGTCCGGGACGAGACGCCGGGCGCTGCGCAGGAGGGCGTCCTGACGGTTGCGCACGTACTCCTCGAAGTCCAGCACCTTGCCGCTGCTGCCTGCCATAACCGCAGCCTCCATTCCACTCGCGTTCCCCGCGCCACGCTGGTGGTCCTCCAGCACGGGTAGGACGCTACGGAGGAGCTGTTGCGGCGCGATGTGCGAGAGCCCGTCGGCTGTGGCACAGCTATCCATAGGTTGTGTAACAGCCGGAGGAATAGATCAAAGAAAGACCGGCTCTGTCCGTTTCGGAAGCAAGGCGGAGGCGGCTCGCGACGATGGCTTTGTGACCGCTGTATGACGGCTGTGTGCGTACGGCCGCCCCCGGGCTCACCCTCGTTACGTCAGCCTCGTTACGTCAGCGGCAGCCGGTAGCGGCCGTCGGCCAGCGGCTCGACGAGCCCGTCGGCCACGAGGCCGTCCAGCGCCCGTGCCCGCTGCACCGGCTCGTGCCACACCGCGTCCAGCGCGGCCTGCGGCACCGGCGTGACCGCCTCCCGCAGCACCGCCAGCAGCTTGCCGCGCACCTGCCGGTCGGTGCCCGCGTAGGTCTGGCCCCGGCGCGGCGGCCCGTCGTGAGCGGGCGAGCCGGCGGCAAGCCACGCGCACTCGGCGGCGATCGGACAGGTGCCGCACGAGGGCGTGCGGGCGGTGCAGACCAGCGCGCCCAGTTCCATCGTCGCGGCGGCCCAGCGCGCGGCCACCGGCTCCTCCTCGGGCAGCAGGGCGCGGGCCAGCCGGCGCTCGGCGGCGGTCGTGGCGTTCGGCGGGTACTGGGCGCCGGTCACCGCGCGCGCGAAGACCCGGCGGACGTTGGTGTCGAGCACGGCATGCCGCTGCCCGTAGGCGAAGGACGCCACGGCCGCCGCCGTGTACTCGCCGACACCCGGCAGCGCCAGCAGCTTGGCGTGATCGCTCGGTACCTCGCCGCCGTGCCGCTCGGTGATCGCCGAGGCGGCGGCGTGCAGCCGCAGGGCCCGGCGCGGATAGCCCAGCCGCCCCCAGGCGCGCACCGCCTCGCCGGGCGGCTCCGCCGCCAGGTCGGCCGGGCGCGGCCAGCGGGCCAGCCACTGCTCGTACACCGGCAGCACCCGGCTCACGGGGGTCTGCTGGAGCATGAACTCGCTGACCATCACCCCCCACGGCCCGGCCTCCGGGCGGCGCCAGGGCAGATCACGGGCGTGCACGGCGAACCAGTCGATCACCGGGGCGTGCAACAGGGTGGACGTCTGGGGTGTGGTGGCAGGCATCGCAGTCATGTCGTCTCCGATCCTGGCACGCCCACGCGAGGCGGCGAAACGGCTGGGGCCCGCGTCGGCCACCCAAGCCCCTGGCTGCCCCGATCGAGTGAGCGCCCCCACGGCCGACCGGCCCCGTGCGAGCCGCTTCGTCCACTTCCTGGGCTGATCCCATTTCCTAGGCTGATCCCATGACCGACCCGACAGACCAGTCGTTCGCGCCGCCCGCCGAGATCCGGGCCGCCCTGGACGCGCACACGACCCTGACCCTGGCGTACGTGGACGAGGATGGTCCGCAGGCGTGCGCCGTGCTCTACGCGGTGTCCACGGCGGCCACCGGGGGGTTCGGCGGGTCCGGTGAGTCCGGTGGGTCCGTCCCGTCGCTCCTCTTCGTCACCTCCGGCACCACCCGTCACGGCCGTGCCCTGCTCGCCGGCGATGGTCGCGTCGCCTTCACAGCACAGCGCGACGGACAGGACTGGACCTCGCTCACCGGCGTCCAGGGTCGAGGCACCTGCCGCCTCCTGGAGGGCGTCGACCGCGAGACCGCGTGGCACGCGTACAGCGCGCGCTTCCCGTACGTGGAGCGGACCGACCGGCTGCGGCAGGCGATGGAGCGCACGGGGCTGTGGGAACTGCGCCCGGACTGGCTGAGGCTGGTCGACAACGGCCGTGGGTTCGGGCACAAGGCCGAGTGGCACAAGACCTTCTGACGAGCCTTCTGGAGAGCCGTACGAACGCTCGCAGACCGTGCCGGTGACCGGTCGGACCGTCACCACGGTCCCAGTTGCGGGCAGATGATGGGAAAAGCAGGCACTCCTACGGCGGGTACTGGCTGGTCCCCCGGCCGATCTCTCGTAGAGTTTTCGCGTGGGATCTCTGCGCAATCCGATCGGGCCGCTTCCTTCCTCCATCTACTGGCGGCGGAGGGCAGTTGCACTTGGCGTGCTCGGACTTCTGGCTCTGGTCGTCATCTGGTTCCTCGCCATGGACGGCGGCGGGGGCGGCTCCGAGGGCGACCAGAGCGAGGGCGCCAAGAACGGCCAGACGCCGACGGCGGACGCCACGATCACTCCCGGCCCGACGCCTTCGGGACCGCACATCGGTCAACGACCGGGCGGCCGTGGTGATTCGGGTGGCGGCGGAACCGGCGGCTCCGGCGGCGGCTCCGGCGACCGTGCCGGGAGCGGCGGCGGATCGGGAGCGGCCGGCGGCGCGGGCGGCGCGGCCGCCGCGGCCGGTGGTTTCGGCGGTGGCCCCGGACTGGCGGTGACCGGTGACAGCAAGCCGGTGGCGGCCGCGTCGAGCCTGCCCGACTGCACGCCGGGCGCGGTGCGGCTGAGCGTGCGCAGCGTCAAGGAGTCCTACCGCCCGGACGAGAAGCCCAAGTTCGAACTCGTCGTGAAGAATTCCGGTGGCAGCGCCTGCAAGGTGAACTTCGGGGCCACCGCCGCCATGTTCGTCATCACCGACGACAAGGGCGAGGAGCACGTCTGGAACTCCGGCGACTGTGTCCGGGGCACGGGCGCGGTGCTCTTCGAGGTGCCGGGCTCCGGCGAGACCAAGCGCACCGTCGAATGGGACCGCAGGCGCAGCGCCCCCCAGTGCGCTACGCCCTCCGGCCCCACGGCAGCGGTACCGGGGACCTACCGGGTCGAGGTGAAGGTGGCGGGAGTCACGGACCGCACGGAATTCACCTTGGAGAAGGCCTGAGCCCCGTAAGGGGCGCGGGGCTGTAACACTGTGCGGCTCCGCCGCGCGGGCGCGAGCAGCCACGGGGCGCCCCGTAAGGGGCGCGGGGAACTGCGCGAGCAACCACAGCCGGCCCGCAGCGGGCCTGACCGCTCAACCAGCGGAAACCGGCGGAGCCTAGACGTACCGCTCCAGAATCGACGACTCCGCCAGCCGCGAGAGCCCCTCGCGCACGGACCGCGCGCGGGCCTCGCCCACGCCGTCCACGGTCTGGAGATCGTCCACGCTGGCGGCGAGAAGCTTCTGGAGCCCCCCGAAGTGGTCCACGAGCCGCTCGATGATGGCGCCGGGCAGCCGGGGCACCTTCGCCAGCAGCCGGTAGCCGCGCGGCGAGACGGCGGAGTCCAGCGTCTCGGGGGAGCCGCTGTAGCCCAGGGCACGGGCGACGATGGGCAGTTCGAGGAGCTCGGCGTGGGAGAGGGAGTCCAGGTCGGAGAGGGCCTCGGGGACCGTGCGGGTGCGCTTGGCGGTCGGCTCGGGGACGTAGTCCCGCACGACCAGCTCCCGTTCGGGCTCGACGCCCGCGATCAGCTCGTCGAGCTGGAGGGAGAGCAGCCGGCCGTCCGTGCCGAGCTCGACCACGTACTCGGCGATCTCCGTGGCGATGCGGCGGACCATCTCCAGCCGCTGGGAGACGGCCGTGACGTCCCGGACGGTGACCAGGTCCTCGATCTCCAGGGCGGACAGGGTGCCCGCCACCTCGTCCAGGCGGAGCTTGTAGCGCTCCAGGGTGGCCAGCGCCTGGTTGGCGCGGGAGAGGATCGCGCCGGACTCCTCCAGGACGCGGCGCTCCCCGCCCACGTACAGGGCGATCAGCCGCATCGACTGGCTGACGGAGACCACGGGGAAGCCCGACTGGATGGAGACGCGCTGCGCGGTGCGGTGGCGGGTGCCGGTCTCCTCGGTGGGGATCGACGCGTCGGGGTACAGCTGGACGCCCGCCCGCACGATCTTGCTGATGTCCTTGTCGATGATCAGCGCGCCGTCCAGCTTGCACAGCTCGCGCAGCCGGGTGGCCGTGAACTCCACGTCGAGGACGAATCCGCCGGTGCACATCGACTCGACGGTCTTGTCCATGCCGAGGACGATGAGCCCGCCGGTGTTGCCGCGGAGCACGCGCTCCAGGCCGTCACGCAGGGCCGTGCCGGGCGCGACGGCGCTCAGCGTGCGCATCAGCCCGTCGACCCCGGAGCCACCGGAGGCGCCTCCGGACTTGCCGGGGCCCGATGCCCGGTCGTTGGCTGCCACTGCACTCCTCAGGTCGCAAGGTCAACGGTGCCGCGGGCCGCCCTGCTGTCGCGTACGCGCCGTCGTGCACGCCGTGCGCGTCGCGCGCTGTGGTGTGCGGCGGAGCGTACGTGCGGGCGGGACCAGGGAAAGTCTACTGGCGCCCAGCCTATTCGGGAGTGGTCCTCGGGCTCGCCTCCCCGCCCGGCTCCTGGCCCGCCTTCCGGCCGGTCTCCTTGCCCGCCCCCCGGGCCGGCTCGCGGCGGGGGCGCTTGGGCAGCACCCGGAGGGCCTCGCCTATGTCCGAGACCTCCAGCACCTTCATCCCGCTGGGCACCTTGCCGGGGTCGCCGGGCACGAGGGCGTGGGTGAAGCCGAGCCGGGCCGCCTCGGCCAGCCGCCGCTGCACGCCCGTGACCCGTCTGACCTCGCCCGCCAGGCCCACCTCGCCGATGGCCACCAGGTTCTTCGGCAGGGGGGTGTCGCTGGCGGCGCTGGCCAGGGCGAGGGCGACGGCCAGGTCGGCGGCGGGCTCGGAGAGCTTCACGCCACCGACCGTGGCGCTGTAGATGTCGCGCTTGCCGAGGGCGCTGATGCGGCCGCGCTGCTCCAGCACGGCGAGCATCATCGAGACGCGCGAGGTCTCCAGGCCCGAGGTCGTCCGGCGCGGGGAGGGGATCTGGGAGTCGACGGTCAGCGCCTGCACCTCGGCCACCAGCGGACGGCGGCCCTCCAGCGTCACCGTCAGACAGGTGCCCGGCACGGGCTCGGCGCGACGGGTGAGGAAGAGGCCGCTGGGATCGGCGAGGCCGGTGATGCCCTCGTCGTGGAGCTCGAAGCAGCCGACCTCGTCCGTGGCGCCGTAGCGGTTCTTCACGCCGCGCACCAGGCGCAGCCGCGCGTGCCGGTCGCCCTCGAAGCTCAGTACGACGTCGACCAGGTGCTCCAGCAGGCGGGGGCCCGCGATGGCGCCGTCCTTGGTGACGTGACCGACCAGGAGCGTGGCCATGCCGCGCTCCTTGGAGGCCCGGATGAGGGCTCCGGCGACCTCGCGGACCTGGGCCATGCCGCCGGGCGCACCGTCGATCTCGGGGGAGGCCACGGTCTGGACGGAGTCCAGGATCAGCAGCGAGGGCTTGACCGAGTCGAGATGCCCGAGGACGGCGGACAGGTCCGTCTCGGCGGCGAGATAGAGATGGTCGGAGAGGGCGCCGATGCGGTCGGCGCGCAGCCGGACCTGGCTCGCGGACTCCTCGCCCGTCACATACAGCGTGCGGTGCTCGTCGCTGGCCGCCTTGGCCGCCACGTCCAGCAGCAGGGTCGACTTGCCGACGCCGGGCTCGCCCGCGAGCAGCACCACGGCGCCGGGCACCAGGCCGCCGCCGAGCACCCGGTCCAGCTCGGGGACGCCCGTGCCGCGCGCGGTGGCCTGACGGCCGTCGACCTGGGCGATGGGCACGGCGGCGGTGGTCACCCTGCCGGGCGCGGTCGTCCGCACGGCGGGCGCGCCGCCGAACTCCTCGACGGTGCCCCACGCCTGGCACTCGGGGCAGCGGCCGAGCCACTTGGCGGTGGTCCAGCCGCACTCGGTGCAGCGGTAGGAGGGCCGGTCCTTGGCGGACGAGCGAGAAGTACGGGCAGCCATGCGGAACACCGTAGCGGTGGGCACTGACAGTCCGGTCGCGAGCTCGGTCGTCAGTTTCGGTCGTCGGTTCGGTCGTCAGTACGTACCGCGCTGTCCGGAGCTCGGCCAATCGGGGCGGAATGTTGGGCTCCTGTCCCCCTTTGAGGGAGAGAGTCACCCGTATGGGCTAAACCTCTGTGAGCAGGGCGGACGAGGGCGCGACACCGGCCTACCGTCGCCGGGATGATGACGAGCAGGCCCGAGCCCCCCACGCATGCCACCGGCGCGCACCGCGCACCCAGCAGTGCGCCGCGCGCGGACCGCCACCAGGTCGTCGAGAGCACCACCAGCACCACCGAGCACATCGAAATCGAATACGACCACGACGAGGAAGACCTCGACGAGAACAGCCCGCACCTCGACGGCCTGTTCACCTACTGCCTGTCCGTCCTGTGCGACCACGAGTCCGCCATCGCCGCCCTCGGCGAGACCCTGGCGCTCGCCGAGCGCCGGGCCGACCGCGCCCCCGCCGCCGAGGAGGCGCACCGCGCCTGGCTGTACGCCCTCGCCCGCTGGGGGTGCCTGCGCAGGCTCGCCGAGCGTGGCCCCGGCGACCCGCCGCCCGCCCCCGACGCGGGCGCCCGCGCGGAACTGGCCCTGCTCGCCTGGCCCGAGGCCGCCGGCACCACCGCCGAGCAGCGCGAGGCCCTGGAACTGGCCGTGCGCCACGGGCTCGCCCCCCACGAGGTCGCCGCCGTGCTCCGCCTGGACCTCGACGCGGCGCGCGTCCTGCTCTCCAGCGCCGCCTGCGAGGTCGAGCGCACCCGCACCGCGCTCGCCGTCGTCGAGTCGGGCCGCTGCCCGGTGGTCACCCGCTTCGTGGGCGACCGGGAAGTGCTGCTGGGCGCCGCGCTCCGGCGCGAGCTCGTCCGCCACGTCGATGAGTGCGCCGACTGCCGCCGTACCGCCGAGCGGGCCGTCGCGGGCGAGCCCTGGCCCGGCACGGCCGCGTCCCCGGCCGCCGCCCTGCCCGTCCTCCGCGCCCCCCGCGCCGCCGCGCGCGCCGCGATGCGCGGCGCCCTGGACGCACGCCCCCCGCGTCGGCGCGCGAGCGCGCAGCGCGCCGCGACCCCGCGCTTCGACCGTGGCGGCTTCCCCCTCGCCCCCAAGGACCGCGCCGCCCGCCGCAGCAGGCTGCGCAGCCGGGCCGTGACCACCACTGTCGTCGCCACGGTCGTCGCCGCGCCCCTCCTCGCGCTGTGGGCCGCCTACCGGGGCACCCCGGTCGGCGAGGGCTCGGGCGCCGCCCCGGTGCCCGTCACCGAGACCGACAGCCTGGGCGGCAGCCCCCACGAGGGCATGTACGAGGGCGCCTACGACGATCCGTACGAGGCGACCGCCCCGGCGGGCCCCACCCGGCGCGTCAACGGCACCCCGGGGCCCATCGGCCACCGCTTCCCGGACGTCTCCGTGGCCGTCCTCGGCCCGGACGGCGGCACCGCCCCGGCCCCGCGCTCCGCCGGCACCGCACCCCCGGCCGCCACCACGCCGCCGCATGCTCCAGCGGGCCGTCCTGCCGGACCTGCCGGACCCGCCGGACCCGCCGGACCCGCCGGACCCGGCAGGCTGACGGTCGAGGCGCAGCCCAGCGGCACGGCCACGCTCATCAAGCTCACCGCCGACGGTGGCGAACCGGTCAGCTGGTCGATGTCCGCCGGGGCGCCCTGGCTACGGCTGAGCCAGCCCGGGGGAGTGCTGCGCCCGGGGCAGTCCGTGACGGTCACCGTGCTCGTCGATCACAGCCGGGAACCGGCGGGCCCCTGGAGCGCCCGAGTGGCCATCGCCCCGGGCGGCACGGTCGTCACCATCGAAGGCTGCGGCACCCCCCGCCCGACACCGACCCCGTACCCGTCGACGACCCACCCGTCGGCGCCCCCGAGCCCTTAGCGGTGCCTCGGGGGCGAAGCCCCCGGCTACTCCCGGGCGTCCGCCGGATGCGGAGCCATAGGCAGCAGCGACCCCATCCGCTCCTCGCACAGCTTCACCAGCCGCGCGTACCCCCGCTCACCCATGAGCTCCACCAGCTCCGCCCGGTACGACACGTACACCGGATCCGCACCCACGTGCGCGGACCGCGCCGACGTGCACCACCAGTGGAGGTCGTGCCCGCCCGGACCCCAGCCCCGTCTGTCGTACTCGCCGATCGAAACCTGCAGCACCTGCGTGTCGTCCGGCCGGTCGATCCAGTCGTACGTACGCCGCACCGGCAGCTGCCAGCAGACGTCCGGTTTCGTCTCCAGCGGCTCGCGGCCTTCCTTCAGCGCCAGGATGTGCAGCGAGCAGCCCGCACCGCCCTCGAAGCCGGGCCGGTTCTGGAAGATGCAGGAGCCCTTCCAACGCCGGGTCTGCCGCTCGCCGTCCTCGTCGACCTGCGTCCACCCGGACTCCGCGCCCACCTCGTGGAACTGCCAGATCTCCGGCGTCAGCCGCGCCACGTGCCCGGCGACCCGCTGCTCGTCCTCCTCGTCGGAGAAGTGCGCGCCCAGCGTGCAGCAGCCGTCGGCGGCGCGCCCGGCCCGGATGCCCTGGCAGCCGTCGCCGAAGACGCACGTCCAGCGGGAGGTCAGCCAGGTCAGGTCACAGCGGAAGACCTGTTCGTCGTCGGCCGGGTCGGGGAACTCGACCCAGGCGCGGGCGAAGTCGAGCCCGACCTCGTCGGGCGCGGGGGCGCCCTTGGCGGCCTTCACCACTTTGGACCCGAGCTTGTCCGTCTTGCCGGAACCGTTCCCGCCGGAACTGTTCTTGCCGGAGCCGTTCTCGCCGGAACCGTCGACCTGCTTGCTGGAGGCTCTTTCCCGCTCTTTGTCCGGTTTGGCCTTCTTCGTCTTCGCCACCCCTCAAGACTAAGTGCCCTCGGCCACCGCAGTAGCGTTCAGGCCATGAGACTCGGTGTCCTCGACGTGGGTTCGAATACGGTCCACCTGCTGGTGGTCGACGCACACCCCGGCGCCCGCCCGCTGCCCGCCCACTCCCACAAGACCGAGCTGCGCCTCGCCGAGCTGCTGGACGACTCCGGCGCGATCAGCGACGACGGGATAGAGCGGCTCATCGGCGTGATCCAGGAGGCGCTCCAGGCCGCCGAGGACAAGGGCGTCGAGGAAGTGCTCCCCTTCGCCACCTCGGCCGTCCGCGAGGCCCCCAACGCCGACGCCGTCCTCAGCCGCGTCCAGCAGGAGACCGGCGTCACGCTGCCCGTCCTCACGGGCGAGGAGGAGGCCCGGCTCACCTTCCTCGCCACCCGCCGCTGGTTCGGCTGGTCGTCCGGAAAGCTCCTTGTCCTCGACATCGGCGGCGGCTCCCTGGAGATCGCCTTCGGCCTCGACGAGGAACCCGGCGCGGCGGCGTCCCTCCCCCTCGGCGCCGGCCGCCTCACCAAGGCCTGGCTCCCCGGCGACCCGCCCGACCCCTCGGACGTCCGGGCGCTCCGCCGCCACGTCCGCACCGAGATCGCCCGTACCGTCGGCGACTTCGCCCGCCTCGGCGCGCCCGATCACGCCGTCGCCACCTCCAAGACCTTCAAGCAGCTCGCCCGGATCGCGGGCGCGGCCCGCTCCGCCGAGGGCCTCTACACCCAGCGCACGCTCAGCCGGAAGGCGCTGGAGGAGTGGGTGCCCAAGCTGGCCACGATGAACACCGCCCAGCGCGGCAGGCTCCCCGGAGTCTCCGACGGCCGCGCGCCGCAACTGCTCGCGGGCGCGCTCGTCGCGGAGGCGGCGCTGGAGCTGTTCGGGGTCGAGGAGATCGAGATCTGTCCGTGGGCGCTGCGCGAGGGCGTCATCCTGCGCCGCCTGGACCACCTGCCCACGCCCTGACCCGGACCACCCGGTGGGGCGCCACGGCCCGCCCCGCCGGGTCGTCGGGTCCGCACCACTGGTGCGTCCGGTCCACCCCGCCGGGTACGTCCGGTCCGCACCACCGTGACGTACCCGACGTACCCCTCGTACGGAACCACCTGCCCGCCGCCGGAGGGGCGGGCATACGCTGTCCCTCGTGACAGAGCCAGTGGTGCGCATTCCGGATGCGAAGGTCGCGCTGTCCACGGCATCGGTCTACCCCGAGTCGACGGCGACGGCCTTCGAGATCGCCGCCCGGCTGGGTTACGACGGTGTCGAGGTCATGGTGTGGACCGACCCGGTCAGCCAGGACATCGACGCGCTGCGTCGCCTGTCCGACTACCACCAGGTGCCCATCCTGGCCGTCCACGCGCCCTGTCTGCTGATCACCCAGCGCGTCTGGTCGACCGACCCGTGGGTCAAGCTCCAGCGCGCCCGCGCGGCGGCGGAGAAGCTGGGCGCGAGCACCGTCGTCGTCCACCCGCCGTTCCGCTGGCAGCGCTCCTACGCGCGGGACTTCGTCCAGGGCCTGTGGCGCATGGCGGGCGAGACCGACGTCCGGTTCGCCGTCGAGAACATGTACCCGTGGCGCTACCGCGACCGCGAGATGCTCGCCTACGCGCCCGACTGGGACGTCACCAAGGACGACTACCGCCACTTCACGGTCGACCTGTCGCACACCTCGACGGCCCGCACGGACGCCCTCCAGATGATCGACCGGATGGGCGACCGGCTCGCCCACATCCACCTCGCCGACGGCAACGGCTCCGCGAAGGACGAGCACCTCGTCCCCGGTCGCGGCAAGCAGCCCTGCGCCGAGGTGCTGGAGCGCCTGGCGACGAACGGTTTCGACGGGCACATCGTGATCGAGGTCAACACCCGCCGGGCCATGTCCGCCGCCGAGCGGGAAGCGGACCTGGCCGAGGCCCTGGCCTACACCCGCCTCCACCTCGCCTCCCCGACGGGAGTGCCGAGGACGGGGGTGCCGAGACCATGACGACGAGCGAGGAACCGCCGACCGGGGACCAGGGCAGCGCTGAGGTCCGGGACAGCGCCGAGGTCCAGGGCCCCGCCCAAGGCCAGGCGAACGGCCCCACGCCCCCCGCCCCCCGCCGCCGCGGCCGTCCCGCCCGTACCGACGCGGGCGACGGCCCCGGCGCGCGCGAGCGGATCCTCGCCGCCGCCCGCGCCGAGTTCGCCGAGCGCGGCTACGACAAGGCGTCCATCCGCGGCATGGCCAGGAGCGCGGGCGTCGACCCCGCGCTCGTCCACCACTACTTCGGCCCGAAGGCACGGATCTTCGCCGCGGCCGTCGAGACGGCCTTCGCGCCCGCCCTCGACGCCCAGGCGGTCGTCGTCCAGGGCCCGCTGGACAGCGCGGGCGAGCGGCTGACCCGCTTCGTCCTCGGGCTGTGGGAGGACCCGGTCACCCGCGAGCCGCTGCTCGCGATCGTGCGGTCGGCCGTGGCCAACGAGGCCGCCGCCGAGGTCTTCCGGAACCTGGTCTACACCCGGCTGATGACCCGCATCGCCGCCGAGCTGACGGCCACCGACGCACAACTGCGGTCCGAACTGGCGGCGGCACACCTGGTGGGCGTGATCATGCTGCGGCACGTCATCAAGATCGAACCGCTGGCGTCCAGGGAGATCGACCAGGTCGTGGCGATGGTCGCCCCGGCGGTCCAGCGCCACCTGACGGGCGACCCGGCCGGGTAAGGGCCCCGGAGGCCCCACGCCGCATCTCGCATCCCGGAAACCCTGTCCGCCTCGCGGACCGGCGGCGTAGGCTCGGACGTCCGAGACACAAGGAGTGAGCAGGATGCCCGAGCTGAGGTCCCGCACTGTCACCCACGGCCGCAACATGGCGGGCGCCCGAGCCCTTCTGCGGGCCGCGGGCGTAGCGCGCGAGGACTTCGGCAAGCCGATCATCGCGGTCGCGAACAGCTTCACGGAGTTCGTGCCCGGCCACACCCACCTCCAGCCGGTCGGCCGGATCGTCTCCGACGCGATCAAGGCGGCGGGCGGCATCCCCCGCGAGTTCAACACCATCGCCGTCGACGACGGCATCGCCATGGGCCACGCGGGCATGCTCTACTCGCTGCCCTCCCGAGACCTGATCGCCGACTCCGTCGAGTACATGGTCGAGGCCCACCGCGCCGACGCCCTGATCTGCATCTCCAACTGCGACAAGATCACCCCGGGCATGCTCATGGCCGCGCTGCGCCTGAACATCCCCGTCGTCTTCGTCTCCGGCGGCCCCATGGAGGCCGGCCAGGCCACCCTCGTCGACGGCACGGTCCGCAAGCTCGACCTGATCAACGCCATCGTCGACTCGGTCGACGAGAACGTCTCCGACGAGGACGTCCTGCGCATCGAGGAGAACGCCTGCCCGACCTGCGGCTCGTGTTCCGGCATGTTCACCGCCAACTCGATGAACTGCCTCACCGAGGCCATCGGCCTCTCCCTCCCGGGCAACGGCTCCGTCCTCGCCACCCACACCGCCCGCAAGGCGCTCTACGAGAACGCCGGCCGCACGGTCGTGGAGATCACCAAGCGCTACTACGACCAGGGCGACGAGTCCGTCCTGCCGCGCAACATCGCCACCCGCGCCGCCTTCGACAACGCCATGGCCCTCGACATCGCCATGGGCGGCTCCACCAACACGATCCTCCACCTGCTCGCCGCCGCCCAGGAGGCCGGGCTCGACTACGACCTCAAGGACATCGACGCCGTCTCGCGCCGCGTCCCCTGCCTGGCCAAGGTCGCCCCGAACATCGCCCCCGGCGGTACGTACTACATGGAGGACATCCACCGCGCCGGCGGCATCCCCGCCATCCTCGGCGAGCTCTACCGCGCCGGCCTCCTCGACGAGGACGTCCACTCCGTGCACTCGCCGACGCTGGCCGAGTGGCTCAAGACCTGGGACGTGCGCGGCGGCTCCCCCTCCGCCGAAGCCGTCGAGCTGTGGCACGCCGCCCCCGGCTGCGTCCGCTCCGCGACCGCCTTCTCGCAGTCCGAGCGCTGGGAGTCCCTCGACGTGGACGCGGCCGGCGGCTGCATTCGCTCCGTCGAGCACGCGTACTCCAAGGACGGCGGACTGGCCGTCCTCAAGGGCAACCTGGCCGTCGACGGCTGCGTGGTGAAGACCGCCGGCGTCGACGAGTCGATCTGGACGTTCGAGGGCCCCGCCGTCGTCTGCGAATCGCAGGAGGAGGCCGTCGACAAGATCCTGTCCAAGGTGGTGAAGGAGGGCGACGTCGTCGTCATCCGCTACGAGGGCCCGCGCGGCGGTCCCGGCATGCAGGAGATGCTCTACCCGACGTCCTTCCTCAAGGGCCGTGGCCTCGGCAAGGCCTGCGCCCTGGTGACGGACGGCCGCTTCTCCGGCGGCACGTCGGGGCTGTCGATCGGCCACGCCTCGCCCGAGGCCGCCTCGGGCGGCACGGTCGCCCTCGTCCACGACGGCGACCGCATCCGCATCGACATCCCGTCCCGCTCGATCGAACTCCTCGTCCCGGAGGACGAACTGGCCGCCCGCCGCGAGGCCCTCGGCGGCACGTACGCGCCGAAGAACCGCGACCGCAAGGTCTCGGCGGCCCTCCGCGCCTACGCGGCGATGGCGACGAGCGCGGACAAGGGCGCGGTGCGGGACGTCAGCAAGCTGGGGTGAGAACGGGCCCTCGACAGGGGTGAGAACGGGCCCTCGGCGGGGCGGCGCTCCCTACCGCCACCCCGACGGATTCCGCGCGTCCACCGCGAACACCGTCCCGTCCGGCGCCGCGCCGAACACCTTCCCGTCCGCGACGACCGGCGCGGGGAGCAGCTCCAGGAAGCCCCGCCCGGCCCGCCCGAGGCGGGGCGACGTCTGCCCCAGCAGCGCCCCACGCCCGGCGTCCACGGCCAGCAGCCGCCCGTCGGCGGCGGAGAAGTACAGCCGACGCCCGTCCTCGTCGGGGACCAGCGCCGACGCGTTGGCCACGGACGTCTCCATCCGCCACAGCTGCCCCGGGGTATGCCCAGGCGGCGTGTCCGCCGTATCGACCGCCGTCAGCCCGCCGTCCGAGGACAGGACGTAGACCAGGTCCCCCTTCGCGACGACGCTCGAGGCGTCCAGCGGCGCAGGGAGCGGTATCCGCCGCTCCCGCCCGATCCCCGGGGCGTACCGGACGACAGCGGAAACCTGCGTCCGCGCATTGGCCTCGCTGAGATAAACGCTGCCGTTCGGCCCGGCGCCGACGGCCGTCAGCGCACCGTCCGCCGTCCACCGCCACAGCGTCGTGCCCCGCGCCGGGTCGACGCCGACGACCTGGGTGTGCCGCCCGTCGGGCGCGAGGGCGACGCCGATGGCGTCCCGCCCGTAGAAGGAGAAGACGGGCTTGATCCCACCGGGCAGCGCGTGCCGCCACCGCTCCCGGTTCGTCGCCCCGTCGACCGCCGTGATCACACCGTCCCCGGCGACCAGCAGTACCGTGTCGCCCGCGTGGTAGACCCGGCCGTCGTACGCCGACACATCGCGGGTCCAGCGCGGCTCACCCGTGGCCGGGTCGAGCGCGGACAGCTCCCGCTTGTCCGGCGACAGCGCGTGCACCAGCCCACCGGACACATGCGGCGCACGCGCCCCGCTCACACCGGTCACACCAGGCCGGTCACTGTTCGCCGCCGGCCGTCGCCAGACGACCTTGCCGGAGGCGGCGTCCATACGGGCCGCGTGCACGTCCCGCCCGGCGCAGTACAGGGCACCGTCCGCGTACGTACAGAACCCGGCCCGCACCTCACCGTTCCCGGCGGGGTCCGCGAGGACGGACGTCTCCCACGGGCGCCAGGTCGAACCCGCGGGAGTGGGGTGGTCGCTGTGCGCCGGTCGCTTGCCGAGGTCCTCCACCTCCTCCATCACCCAGGCGCCGCCCGCTATCAGCGCGACGGCGGCCACGGCGGCCGCCGCGACCCGCCGGAACCGTGGCATCCGCCGGGAGGAAGGAGGAGGGGCAGAGGAAGGAGCAGGCGAGGCGACCGGAGAGGCCGCGACCGGAGAGGCCGTCACCGGCCCGGGCTCCGGCGTCGGCAGCATCGCCATGATCGCGTCGGGCGTCGGCCGGTCCGCCGGCTCCTTCGCGAGACAGGCCCGGATCAGCGGTACGAGATCGTCCGGCACCCCCGCCAGATCGGGCTCGTCGTGGACGACCTGGTACGCGACGATGTACGGACTCTCCGACTCGAACGGCCCCCGCCCGGTCGCCGCGTGCACCAGCAAAGACGCCAACGCGAACACATCCGCCGCCGGCCCCACCTCACGCGGCCGCTGGAACTGCTCCGGGGCCATGAAGGGCGGCGTACCGATCAGCTTGCCCGTCTCGGTGCGCAGCTCGCTGTCGTACGGCCGGGAGATCCCGAAATCGATCACCTTCGGACCGTCGTCGGCGAGCAGCACATTGCTGGGCTTGAGGTCCCGGTGCACGACGCCCGCCCGGTGGATGTCGCGCAGCGCCTCCGCGAGCCCGGCCGCCAGCCGCCGCACCTCGTCGGAGCTCAGCGGCCCGTTCCGCTTCACCTGCTCGGAGAGCGTGGGACCGGGGATGTAGAGGGTGGCCATCCACGGCCGTTCACCATCGGGATCGGCGTCCACGACGGACGCGGTGAACGCACCGCTCACCCGTCGCGCCGCCGCGACCTCCTGCCGGAAACGTGCCCTGAACTCGGGATCCACCGCGTACTCGGCGTGCACCACCTTGACCGCGATGCGCAGCCCGGAGGGCGAGCGCGCCAGATGGACGACGCCCATGCCGCCCGAGCCGAGGCGCCCCTCCAGCCGGTACCGACCCGCGTACTGCGGATCGTCCGCTTCCGGCCCGGCCCCCGTACTGCGCAGCGGCGGCATGCCCCACCCCCGTGTCACCCGTGTGATTCGACCGCTTTCGGCGGCTTGCGGAGCCTAATCGATGGGGCAGGGGGTACCGGGGAGGCGGAGCCGCGCGTTGCTAGCCTGCGCATGTCATTCAGCTCACGGGGGAGAACACCATGGCGTACTACCCGATCGCTCCCGGATATCAGGTCAATGTCCGCCGGGGTCCCAGCAGCGACAGCGAACTCGTCAAGGTCCTCCCGCAGGGCTCCAGCGTCTCCATCCGCTGCCAGACCCGCGGCGAGACCGTCTCCGGCCCGTGCGGCACGACGGACGTCTGGGACTGCATCGCCCCGGGCCAGTACGTGTCCGACGCGTATGTGAAGACGGGCAGCAGCGGCTACGTGGCCGTCGCCTGCTCGGGCTGAGGCCGACGGATCGCTTCACTTCGCTGCCGTCTCACTGCCGCCTCGCCGCTCTACGCGCGGCCCTGGCGATAATCGACGTATGAGTGGCGAGCACGAAATGGCGACCGGGCCCCGGCCCGAACCGATCCGGTTCTTCGGTACGACCTGGGTCGAGCACGACGGCGGCTACGCCCTGCGCCGGGCCGGGCTCGCCGTGGGCTCCCTGGCAGCGGCGGCGGCCGGCGCGTTCGTCCTCCGCCTGGGGTACGAGGGCCTGGCCATCGCCCAGGTGGGCGGACTGATCAACGCGATGGTCGTCGTGGCCTTCGCCGTCTGCAGCGCCCTCGCCTTCCGTCGTACATGGGAGCGGTTCGTCCGCCGCCCGGAGGGCCCGGCGGACGCGGCGGCCGAACGCTCGATGCAGAGCATCATGATGATCGGCTTCCTGGGCACCCTGCTCGCCTACTTCTTCCGCAGCCTCATGGAGGCCCCGGGCGAGAAGCTCCACCGCGCCGAGTACGACGCGGCCCGCGCCCGCCATGAGCGCCGCCGCACGACCCGCACGGGCAACCCGGCGGCGCGGGGGCCCAAGGGGCGGCGCAAGCACCCCTGAACCTCGTGTAGAGTTCTCCGAGTTGCCACACGGCAACGACCTCCACTACTTGGACGGCTCCCCTGAACGGGAAGAATTTCGGCTTGCCGAAATTCGGAACGGGCACCGATTAGGCGCCCCGGGGAAAATCCGCTAAAGTAGTGATCACGCCGGGGGCCGAAAGGCCGAAAGCGAGAAACCCCGCTCCAACAGGGGGCCGGAAACGAAATCCGAACCGGGAACGGAACGGAAAACGGATCTGGTAAGGTTGGAAACACCGAAGGGAAGCCCGGAGGAAAGCCCGAGAGGGTGAGTACAAAGGAAGCGTCCGTTCCTTGAGAACTCAACAGCGTGCCAAAAGTCAACGCCAGATATGTTGACACCCCGTCCATCTCGATGGATGAGGTTCCTTTAAAAAGTCCTTCCGCTGCCATTTGGCTGGTGGGAGGCAACACACAGCGAGGACGCTGTGAACGACCGGGCCTATTCCGCCTGGTTGTTCCGCTCAACGCGAGTGTCACCCGATTACGGGTAAACATTCACGGAGAGTTTGATCCTGGCTCAGGACGAACGCTGGCGGCGTGCTTAACACATGCAAGTCGAACGATGAAGCCCTTCGGGGTGGATTAGTGGCGAACGGGTGAGTAACACGTGGGCAATCTGCCCTGCACTCTGGGACAAGCCCTGGAAACGGGGTCTAATACCGGATACGACTACTGACCGCATGGTTGGTGGTGGAAAGCTCCGGCGGTGCAGGATGAGCCCGCGGCCTATCAGCTTGTTGGTGGGGTGATGGCCTACCAAGGCGACGACGGGTAGCCGGCCTGAGAGGGCGACCGGCCACACTGGGACTGAGACACGGCCCAGACTCCTACGGGAGGCAGCAGTGGGGAATATTGCACAATGGGCGAAAGCCTGATGCAGCGACGCCGCGTGAGGGATGACGGCCTTCGGGTTGTAAACCTCTTTCAGCAGGGAAGAAGCGAAAGTGACGGTACCTGCAGAAGAAGCGCCGGCTAACTACGTGCCAGCAGCCGCGGTAATACGTAGGGCGCAAGCGTTGTCCGGAATTATTGGGCGTAAAGAGCTCGTAGGCGGCTTGTCGCGTCGGATGTGAAAGCCCGGGGCTTAACCCCGGGTCTGCATTCGATACGGGCAGGCTAGAGTTCGGTAGGGGAGATCGGAATTCCTGGTGTAGCGGTGAAATGCGCAGATATCAGGAGGAACACCGGTGGCGAAGGCGGATCTCTGGGCCGATACTGACGCTGAGGAGCGAAAGCGTGGGGAGCGAACAGGATTAGATACCCTGGTAGTCCACGCCGTAAACGTTGGGAACTAGGTGTGGGCGACATTCCACGTCGTCCGTGCCGCAGCTAACGCATTAAGTTCCCCGCCTGGGGAGTACGGCCGCAAGGCTAAAACTCAAAGGAATTGACGGGGGCCCGCACAAGCAGCGGAGCATGTGGCTTAATTCGACGCAACGCGAAGAACCTTACCAAGGCTTGACATACACCGGAAACGGCCAGAGATGGTCGCCCCCTTGTGGTCGGTGTACAGGTGGTGCATGGCTGTCGTCAGCTCGTGTCGTGAGATGTTGGGTTAAGTCCCGCAACGAGCGCAACCCTTGTCCTGTGTTGCCAGCATGCCCTTCGGGGTGATGGGGACTCACAGGAGACTGCCGGGGTCAACTCGGAGGAAGGTGGGGACGACGTCAAGTCATCATGCCCCTTATGTCTTGGGCTGCACACGTGCTACAATGGCCGGTACAATGAGCTGCGATGCCGTGAGGTGGAGCGAATCTCAAAAAGCCGGTCTCAGTTCGGATTGGGGTCTGCAACTCGACCCCATGAAGTTGGAGTTGCTAGTAATCGCAGATCAGCATTGCTGCGGTGAATACGTTCCCGGGCCTTGTACACACCGCCCGTCACGTCACGAAAGTCGGTAACACCCGAAGCCGGTGGCCCAACCCTTGTGGAGGGAGCCGTCGAAGGTGGGACTGGCGATTGGGACGAAGTCGTAACAAGGTAGCCGTACCGGAAGGTGCGGCTGGATCACCTCCTTTCTAAGGAGCACATAGCCGACTGCGAGCGAATGACTCGCACGGTTGCTCATGGGTGGAACGTTGACTATTCGGCACAGTTCTTGAGGGTTCACTAGTACTGCTTCGGCGTGGAACGTGAAACCTGGGAATTGGGTCGGGCACGCTGTTGGGTGTCTGAGGGTACGAGCGCTGCTCGACCTTCATACGCCGGCCCCGGTAAAGGTCTGCTTCGGCAGGGTGTGACGGGTGGCTGGTCGTTGTTTGAGAACTGCACAGTGGACGCGAGCATCTGTGGCCAAGTTTTTAAGGGCGCACGGTGGATGCCTTGGCACCAGGAACCGATGAAGGACGTGGGAGGCCGCGATAGGCCCCGGGGAGCTGTCAACCGAGCTTTGATCCGGGGGTGTCCGAATGGGGAAACCCGGCAGTCGTCATGGGCTGTCACCCGCTGCTGAACACATAGGCAGTGTGGAGGGAACGCGGGGAAGTGAAACATCTCAGTACCCGCAGGAAGAGAAAACAACCGTGATTCCGGGAGTAGTGGCGAGCGAAACCGGATGAGGCCAAACCGTATGTGTGTGATACCCGGCAGGGGTTGCGCATGCGGGGTTGTGGGATCTCTCTTCAACAGTCTGCCGGCTGTTGGACGAGTCAGAAACCGTTGATGTAGGCGAAGGACATGCGAAAGGTCCGGCGTAGAGGGTAAGACCCCCGTAGCTGAAACATTAGCGGCTCGTTTGAGAGACACCCAAGTAGCACGGGGCCCGAGAAATCCCGTGTGAATCTGGCGGGACCACCCGCTAAGCCTAAATATTCCCTGGTGACCGATAGCGGATAGTACCGTGAGGGAATGGTGAAAAGTACCGCGGGAGCGGAGTGAAATAGTACCTGAAACCGTGTGCCTACAAGCCGTGGGAGCGTCGCACAAGGGCTTGCTCTTGTGTCGTGACTGCGTGCCTTTTGAAGAATGAGCCTGCGAGTTTGCGGTGTGTTGCGAGGTTAACCCGTGTGGGGAAGCCGTAGCGAAAGCGAGTCCGAATAGGGCGATTGAGTAGCGCGCCCAAGACCCGAAGCGGAGTGATCTAGCCATGGGCAGGTTGAAGCGGAGGTAAGACTTCGTGGAGGACCGAACCCACCAGGGTTGAAAACCTGGGGGATGACCTGTGGTTAGGGGTGAAAGGCCAATCAAACTCCGTGATAGCTGGTTCTCCCCGAAATGCATTTAGGTGCAGCGTCGTGTGTTTCTTGCCGGAGGTAGAGCACTGGATAGGCGATGGGCCCTACCGGGTTACTGACCTTAGCCAAACTCCGAATGCCGGTAAGTGAGAGCGCGGCAGTGAGACTGTGGGGGATAAGCTCCATGGTCGAGAGGGAAACAGCCCAGAGCATCGACTAAGGCCCCTAAGCGTACGCTAAGTGGGAAAGGATGTGGAGTCGCAGAGACAACCAGGAGGTTGGCTTAGAAGCAGCCACCCTTGAAAGAGTGCGTAATAGCTCACTGGTCAAGTGATTCCGCGCCGACAATGTAGCGGGGCTCAAGCGTACCGCCGAAGTCGTGTCATTCATACAACAGCCCCAACGGGTGTATGGATGGGTAGGGGAGCGTCGTGTGCCGGGTGAAGCAGCCGTGGAAACGAGTTGTGGACGGTTCACGAGTGAGAATGCAGGCATGAGTAGCGATACACACGTGGGAAACGTGTGCGCCGATTGACTAAGGGTTCCTGGGTCAAGCTGATCTGCCCAGGGTAAGTCGGGACCTAAGGCGAGGCCGACAGGCGTAGTCGATGGACAACCGGTTGATATTCCGGTACCCGCTTTGAAACGCCCAATATCGAATCAGGCGATGCTAAGTCCGTGAAGCCGCCCTGGAGTCTTCGGACAAAGGGGAGTGGTGGAGCCGACGAACCAGACTTGTAGTAGGTAAGCGATGGGGTGACGCAGGAAGGTAGTCCAGCCCGGGCGGTGGTAGTCCCGGGGTAAGGGTGTAGGGCGTTGTCCAGGTAAATCCGGACAGCATGAAGCCTGAGACCTGATGCCGAGCCGATTGTGGTGAAGTGGATGATCCTATGCTGTCGAGAAAAGCCTCTAGCGAGTTTCATGGCGGCCCGTACCCTAAACCGACTCAGGTGGTCAGGTAGAGAATACCGAGGCGTTCGGGTGAACTATGGTTAAGGAACTCGGCAAAATGCCCCCGTAACTTCGGGAGAAGGGGGGCCATTTCTGGTGATGAGCTTCGCGCTCTGAGCTGGGGGTGGCCGCAGAGACCAGCGAGAAGCGACTGTTTACTAAAAACACAGGTCCGTGCGAAGCCGTAAGGCGATGTATACGGACTGACGCCTGCCCGGTGCTGGAACGTTAAGGGGACCGGTTAGCTCCATTTCGGTGGGGCGAAGCTGAGAACTTAAGCGCCAGTAAACGGCGGTGGTAACTATAACCATCCTAAGGTAGCGAAATTCCTTGTCGGGTAAGTTCCGACCTGCACGAATGGCGTAACGACTTCTCGACTGTCTCAACCATAGGCCCGGTGAAATTGCACTACGAGTAAAGATGCTCGTTTCGCGCAGCAGGACGGAAAGACCCCGGGACCTTTACTATAGCTTGATATTGGTGTTCGGTTCGGCTTGTGTAGGATAGGTGGGAGACTGTGAAGCATGCACGCCAGTGTGTGTGGAGTCGTCGTTGAAATACCACTCTGGTCGTGCTGGATGTCTAACCTGGGTCCGTGATCCGGATCAGGGACAGTGTCTGGTGGGTAGTTTAACTGGGGCGGTTGCCTCCTAAAGGGTAACGGAGGCGCCCAAAGGTTCCCTCAGCCTGGTTGGCAATCAGGTGTTGAGTGTAAGTGCACAAGGGAGCTTGACTGTGAGACCGACGGGTCGAGCAGGGACGAAAGTCGGGACTAGTGATCCGGCGGTGGCTTGTGGAAGCGCCGTCGCTCAACGGATAAAAGGTACCCCGGGGATAACAGGCTGATCTTCCCCAAGAGTCCATATCGACGGGATGGTTTGGCACCTCGATGTCGGCTCGTCGCATCCTGGGGCTGGAGTCGGTCCCAAGGGTTGGGCTGTTCGCCCATTAAAGCGGTACGCGAGCTGGGTTTAGAACGTCGTGAGACAGTTCGGTCCCTATCCGCTGTGCGCGTAGGAGTCTTGAGAAGGGCTGTCCCTAGTACGAGAGGACCGGGACGGACGAACCTCTGGTGTGCCAGTTGTCCTGCCAAGGGCATGGCTGGTTGGCTACGTTCGGGAGGGATAACCGCTGAAAGCATCTAAGCGGGAAGCCTGCTTCGAGATGAGGACTCCCACCCACTTGATGGGGTAAGGCTCCCAGTAGACGACTGGGTTGATAGGCCAGGTGTGGAAGACCGGTAACGGTTGGAGCTGACTGGTACTAATAGGCCGAGGGCTTGTCCTCAGTTGCTCGCGTCCACTGTGTTAGTTCTGAAATAACGAACATCCAAAGTGCCGGATGACGTTAATTTCATAGTGTTTCGGTGGTCATAGCGTTAGGGAAACGCCCGGTTACATTCCGAACCCGGAAGCTAAGCCTTTCAGCGCCGATGGTACTGCAGGGGGGACCCTGTGGGAGAGTAGGACGCCGCCGAACTCCTTTTAAAAGAAAGCCCTGGTGGGGATACCCACCAGGGCTTTCTTGCGTTTGGGGCTAAGCCAACCGGCAAAGGTCTTCCCTTCTCACCCGTCCTGACAAGGGCAGCCCCCGCACCCACCGTTCCGTTTCCTCCACCACCCACACCCCCAGCCTTCGGACCTCGCTCCCCTGTGCTCCCGCGATATGCGGAGTGACCAGCACATTCGGCAGGGAGAACAGCGGATGCCCCGTCGGGAGTGGCTCCGGCTCCGTCACGTCCAGGAACGCGTTGAGCCGCCCCGACGCGCATTCCCGCACCAGCGCCTCCGTGTCGATCAGTGAGCCGCGTGCGGTGTTGACGATCGTGGCGCCGTCCGGAATGAGAGCCAGTCTGCGGGCGTCCAGCATGTGCCGGGTTTCCGGGATAGCGGGAGCGTGAAGCGTGATGACTCTGCTGCTGCCGCACAGTTCCTCGAGACCTACCACCTCGACACCCAGCTTCGCCGCCTCCGGGGCAGACACATAAGGGTCGTACAAAAGCACCCGGCAGCCCGTATCCGCCGCGACCAACCGCTCAAGGACCAGCAGTCCGATGCGTGACGCCCCGACGACACCGACCGTGCGGCCGTCGCCTCCCTCCCGTTCCGCGAATCCGGGCCAGGCGGCAGCGCCACCCGCCGCGTATGCGGACGCCGCTGCCACCGCCTTCTTGGCCGCGAAGGTGATCGCGGCGAGGGCGTAGTCGGCGACCGGGCCGGCATTGGCGTCGGCTGCGGAGGAGACCATGATGCCCCGCTCCCACACCGCCTCCGTGACCAGCCATTTGACGGACCCGGCAGCATGGAGGACCACCCGCACGCGTGGCGTCCGGGCGAGGAAGGCTTCCGTGAGCGGGGGGCTTCCCCAGCCCGTGATGAGAACGTCGGCCTGTTCCGCCGAGCCTCCCACGACCTCCCCACACGCCGCGAGCCTCGTCCGTAGGTCGGCGGGCAGGATCGCGTCCGCTTCCCGCCGGCCCATGGTGATCGCGATCCGGGGTTCGCTCATGCTCCCGAGCCCATGCCCACGGGCGGCTTCAGCTCGGCCGCCGCCTGGGCGATCTGGGCGAGCATCCGGCGCCGTTCCGCCCGGTCGATCAAAAGGCCGCGCGTCACCACCGAGTCGATGCGCTGTGTATTGCGGATGTCGTCCAACGGATCGGCTTCGAGGACGACGAGGTCGGCGGCCTTGCCGGGCTCGATCGTGCCGAGGACGGCCTCCAGGCCGAGGGCGCGGGCCGGCGTGGTGGTGGCGGCCCGTAGGGCGTGGGCCGCCCCTAGGCCGGCCCGGGTGAGGTGTTCCAGCTCCTGGTGGAGGGCGAAGCCGGGGACGAGATAGGGGGCTCCGGAGTCCGTACCGGCGAGGAGGGGGACGCCGTGGCGGTGGAGTTCGCCGACGATCCGCGCGTGATGGGTGTTTAGATCGCGGACGTCGGCATACTCCTGCTCCGTTCGGCCGCCCAGCAGCTCCTCCAACTGGCCCGGCCACGCGCCGGTCAGCCATTCGGGCAGGTGGGCCCACTCGGGGGCCCGGTTCGGGAGGGTGTCCGGGCGCTCCATGACGTGGTGGATGCCGAGCGTCGGGGTGACGAAAGTGCCGTTCGCGGCCAGGCGGTCGAAGACGCGGGCGGCCCGTTCGGGGTCGTGGGAACGGGCGGCGAGCGACTCCAGTTGGTGGACCCGGCGGTACCAGCGGCGGAAGCGGGCGACCGACCCGGCTTCCGCCGGATCGACCCGCAGACCGTTCTCCAGCTCGCGGCGGAGCATCGGCTGGTCCGAACTCGTCGCGGTGAGCAGGGGGTGAAGGTGTTCGATGGTGCGTTGACCGGCGTCGGACGCCTCCGTGACGGACACGGCGTCGGGGCAGTGGCCGGCGTACGGGATCTCTTGCCGTCGGGCTTCGTCCGCGAGGGCGAGATAGACCTCGCGCGTCAGCCGTGAGTACACCTTGATGAAGTCGGCGCCCTCCTGCTTGATGCCGCGGACGGCCTCCCGCGCCTCGGCCTCCGTGCCCGCCTCGACGACCGGGACGGGTGAGACGTCGTCGGTCCAGAGGCTGGGCCGTCCGTCGACGAGGGTGCTGCCGATCACCCACCGAGGGCCCGGGAATTCACCCCGCTCGACGCGGTCGCGGCCGGCGCGGACGGCCGGTGTGCCCCACATCTCCCGGACGGTCGTCACGCCGGTGAGGGCGTAGAGCGGGGCGACGAGCTCCGCCGGGCCGTGGCTGTGGGTGTGCATGTCGATGAGACCCGGGATGACGTACTTCCCGGAGAGGTCCATGACGCGGGCCCCGTGCGGGACGGGCACCTCGGCCGTCCGGCCGACCGTCGCGACGCGGCCGTCGCGGACGACGACGGTCATGTCCTGCTCGGGGCTGTGTGTTCCCGGGGCGGCGATGAGCGTGGTGTGGGTGAGAAGGAGGGTGTCGTGCATGGCGTTACCCCCTGTCGCCTTGGCTTCGGTGGCTTCCGTGCTAGCCGGTCGTAAGGGTGCGGCGGGGCCAGCGCGCCCGTCCCTGCTCCTCGGAGCGCATCAGCGCGTACGTGGGGAGGCCCTGTGCCTCGCCGTGCTCCAGGAGGTCGGGCAGGGCGGGCAGCGGGGCCACGGCCGCCACATCGTCGAGGACGAGGGTGAGTGGTGGGTCGAGCCGGCCGGAGGATGACCGTGCGGCCATGCGGCGGCCGTGCTCGACCACGCTTGAGGCGAGTGCGGTCAGCAAGGGCATCGCACCCGGGCGGGTGCGGGGATCCTCAATCGCCTCACCCACCACGTACAGCGTTCCCCCTTCGGCGATGAATGATTCCGGCGCCGGCGAATTGACTCGATTGGGGTTACAGGCGTCCCGGATGTGGACGGACGTCAGGGCGCTGAGCGCCCGGGCGGCCAGCTCCTGGGCCATGTCGCGGCGTTCGGGGTGGCCGGTGAGGGCGGATTCCAGTTCGCCCGCGGTGCCGCCGGTGGCCTTGGGGCTGGTCCGGAGGATGCGGACCGGTTCGTGGGCCGACGTCCCCTGGGCCCAGCGGTGCACCTGCCGGAAGGGCCGGCCGTCCACGGCGGCGGCGTGCAGCCAGCAGCGCAGCAGGGTCTCGGCGGTGTCGGCGGTGGCCGAGTCGAGGGTGCTGAGGGGCCGTACGGGCGCGAGGAGGGCGGCGGCGCGGGTGGTGGCGGTCTCGCGCGACTCGCAGCCCGTTGTGGGGCTCCAGCGGAGCCGATCGGGGGTGTCGAGGAGGTGGCTCGGGTCGAAGACGTGGACCGGCCCGAGCTTGGCGCGGGCGGTCTTGGTCTCGGCCCAGAGGCCGGGATCGCTGGTGACGACCAGCGCCGGCCCGGCGGCCTCGAGAATCGCGCGTGCGGCGGGGGCGCGGCGGTCGGTGGTGTAGAGGAGGCGGTGGGAGGCTGACGGTGGTGGGACGGCGGGGGTGGCTGGAGCGGCCGGTGTGGTGGCCGGGACCGGGGTCGTCGCCGGAGCCGCCGCCGAAGCCCTTGTCGACGCTTCTGCGTCGGCTGCCCGCGGCTCGCCCGTGTCGGCTGTCCGTGGCTCGGGGATGGCCGTGACAGCCGATTCCACCGCCGGCGCGGCCTCCGTCACCGGTGCAGCCGCTGGCACGACGACAGCCGTCGGCTCGGCCATCCCTGGCGCGCCCGCCGTCCCCGCAGTTCCCGCCGCCCCCACCACCCGGCGGGCCCGTACCGCACGCCAGCGGGCCAGTGTGCCGATCACGAACGTCATCAGCACCACGGCCACCAGCAGCTCGCCGATGAGGATGCCCCAGAACAACCCGTACCCCGACAGGGCCTCCTGCGGGGTGCTCGGCCAGGCGGAGGGGAGGTCGCGGGGCTGGGTCATCAGATGGCGCAGGGCCTGGGGGGTGCGGGTCAGGGTCACCCCCTCCGGCCAGCCGCCGTGTTCGGCGAGGGCGGCCAGGCCGGTGGCCGTCCAGACGAGCAGGGTCAGACCCAGCAGAAAGGCTATGACGCTGAGCAGCAGGCCATCCGGAATTCCACGCTCCACACCCGGGTCCCGGTGCCGCGCCCGGTCCCCGCCCCCCGAGGAGGCCATTTCACGCCACCGTCGATTCCGAGGATCCGTAGGTCGCGGCGGTGCCGTAAGGCTCGTCGGCGAAGGGCGATTCCCGTGCCGCGGCGGCTCGTTCCGCCGCCGCTGCCTCCGCCGCGAGTTCGTGGGTGCGGTCGCCGTCCTCGGTCATGGCCCGGTCGGTGTAGACCAGGGGGCGTTCGGCGTCGGTGATGAGGTGCTTGACGACCTGGACGTTGCCGTTGACGTCCCAGACCGCGATGCCGGGGGTGAGGGTCGGGATGATCTCGACCGCCCAGCGGGGCAGCCCCAGGACCCGGCCCGTGGCCCGGGCCTCGTCCGCCTTCTGGGCGTAGATGGTCCTGGTGGAGGCCATCTTCAGGATCGCCGCGGCTTCCTTCGCCGCCGCGCCGTCGACGACGTCGGAGAGGTGGTGGACCACCGCGACGAACGACAGGCCGAGCCGTCGGCCGAACTTCAGCAGGCGCTGGAAGAGCTGGGCGACGAACGGGGAGTTGATGATGTGCCAGGCTTCCTCGACCAAGAAGATTCGCTTCTTCCGGTCCGGCCTGATCCAGGTGTGCTCCAGCCAGACACCGACGATCGCCATGAGGATCGGCATGGCGATGGAGTTGCGGTCGATGTGGGAGAGGTCGAAGACGATCAGGGGCGCGTCGAGATCGATGCCGGCCGACGTGGGGCCGTCGAACATGCCGCGCAGGTCGCCGTCGACGAGCCGGTCCAGCACCAGGGCGACGTCCAGGCCCCAGGCGCGTACGTCGTCTATGTCGACGTTCATCGACTCCGCGGACTCGGCCTCGGGGTGGCGCAGTTGCTCGACGATGTCGGTGAGGACGGGCTGCCGGTCGAGGATCGACTCGTTCACGTAGGAATGCGCGACCTTGAGGGCGAAGCCGGCGCGTTCGTCGAGCCCCCGGCCGGTGGCCACCTCGATGATGGTGCGGAGGAGGGCGAGCTGGCCGGTCGTGGTGATGGCCGGGTCGAGGGGGTTGAGCCGGATGCCGCCGTCGGCGGCGGCGACGGGGTCGAGGCGGATGGGGGTTATCCCCAGCTGTTGCGCGATCAGGTTCCACTCGCCGACGCCGTCCTCGCCCTGGGCGTCCAGGACGACGACCTGGCGGTCGCGGAAGCGCAGCTGCCGTAGGACGTAGGTCTTCTCCAGCGCGGACTTGCCGTTGCCGGACTCGCCGAGGACGAGCCAGTGGGGGGCGGGCAGTTGCTGGCCGTAGAGCTGGAAGGGGTCGTAGATGTAGCCCTTGCCGGAGTACACCTCACGACCGATGATCACGCCGGAGTCGCCGAGGCCGGGGGCCGCAGTGGGGAGGTAGACGGCCTGCGCCTGCCCGGTGGAGGTGCGGACGGGCAGCCGGGTGGTTTCGACCTTTCCGAACAGGAAACTGGTGAAGGCGTCGGTGACGGTGGCGAGCGGGTCGAGCACGGCATTGCCCCTATCGTCGGATGCCGGTCGCGAACGGCAGCGTGTTGACGAACGCCCGGTGGTGCTCGCGGTCGCACCACTCGAGCTTGAGGTAGCTCTTGCCGGCCGAGGCTCTTATGGTCCGCTTGTCGCGCGCCAGGGCCTCCGGGGAACGGGATGACACGGTGATGTAGCCGACGAGGTTGACGCCGGCCGCGCCGCTGGCGAGGTCCTCGCCGCGCTGGTCGACACGGGAGTGGTGGGCGACGTCGCGCGGGTCGACGACACGGTTCATCTTGGCGGCGCGGGAGGCGTCCGCGTCGTCGTTGGTCTTCTCGGTCAGCATCCGTTCGATGGCGACGTCGGTCGGCTCCAGGTCCATGCAGACCGCGACTGTACGAATCACATCGGGGGTGTGGACGAGAAGGGGAGCGAGGAAATTGACCCCCACGGGTGTCATCGGCCATTCCTTGACCCACGCCGTGGAGTGACACCAGGGTGCCCGGGTGGACGACTCGCGCGTCTTCGCCTGGAGGAACGTGGGTTCCATGGCGTCCAGCTCGGCCGGCCAGGCGTTCCGCTTCGTCATCGCCTGGATGTGGTCGATGGGGTGGTCCGGGTCGTACATCGAGTGGACGAGCGAGGCGAGGCGCGCCTGGCCGAGCGGCTGGCGGACGCGGATGTCCGCCTCGGCGAGACGGGCGCAGATGTCCGTGAGCTCGCGTGCCATGACGACGGCGAGGCCCGCGTCCTTGTCCAGCCGCCGCTTGCCGGCCTCGTGCCGGGAGGCGCGGGCGATGGCCTGGGCCTCGGCGGCCAGTTCACGGCCGTAGTGCATGCAGGCGACGAGGTAGGCGCGGTGCTGCTCGGAGGAGGTGGAGACCATGGACTGCAACTGGTCGTAGGAGTCCTTGAGCCACTCCGGCGCCCGTTCGTCGCCCCGCCGCTCGACGTCCTTGGCGTGGGCGTCCGGGTCGGCGGGGAGCGTGCGGGCGAGCATCTGGATGCGGGTGACGTAGCCGTCGCCGTTGGCGACGTGCTTCAGGAGCGTGCCGAATCGTTCGACCAGTGCTTCCTGGTCCTCCGAGTCGCGGAGGCCGACGCCCGGGCCCTCGATCTCGATCGCGGCGGTGACGGTCCGGCGGTCGGCGTGCAGCAGCACGGCGATCTCGTCCGGGCCGAAGGGCGCGGACAGCCAGTTGATCCGCCCGATCCCGGGCGGCGGTCCGACCTCTATCTCCCGCCCGTCCAGCCGGGTGCCCGCCTCGATCGCACTGGACCGGTACGTCGCACCGCGACGCAGCGTCCGTTTGTACGAGCGGTTGATTTCAAACCACTTGTAGAACGTGCGGTTCTTGTACGGCACGTAGACGGCGGCCAGCGACAGCGCGGGGAAGCCGGTGAGGGACATGATCCGCAAGGGGAGGATCGGCACCAGCAGCCCGCACATCATGCCCAGGAACGCGCCCACGACGATCAGCGCGATCTCGCCGGTCTCCCGGTTCTTGCCGACGACCGCGTTGGGACGTGCGCGGCCGATCAGATACGTACGGCGGGGCGCGATCGGCTGGGACTGGGCCGGGATCGTCAACTCCGCTCACCTCCGGATGTATTGCGCTTGCTGTTGTTCTGCGCGTTGTTCTGCGCGCGGGGCGCGGGCACGGCGGCCGTGCCCGGCACCGAGGCTGCGGAGGGAGCACTTCCGTTGCCGCCGGACGGGGCGGTCGCGGGGCGGGCGCTGTGGGCGGTGACACCGCCGCTGACAGCGCCCGAGGGGCGGGCCGCCTGGGACCCGCCGCCGTCGCCGCGGGTGCTGTGGGTGGTGATGCCCTGCTTGACCAGCGCGGCGGGCGAGGAGATCACGGCGGCGGCCTGGCGGGAGGCCGCGTCCTTGCTGGCGTTGCGGCTGCTGACGATCTCGTCGCCGAAGCCCGGCACGAAGCGGTAGATCATCGCACTGGCGAAGATGGCGAGGAGGATGATCGCGAGGCCGGAGACCACGGCGGAGAAGGAGTTCGGCCCCTTCCCGGAGGACAGTGCTCCGGCGAGGCCGAGCACGATCATGATGATCGGCTTGACCAGGATCACCGCGATCATGATGCCCGCCCAGCGGCGGACGTGCCCCCACATGTTCTTGTCCACCAGCCCCGCGTACACGGCGGTGCCGAGGAGCGCGCCCACGTAGAGCAGGGCGGCCCGGATCACCAGCTCCAGCCACAGCACACCGGCGGCCAGCACGGACACGAGCGACACGACGATCAGCATGATCGGCCCGCCGCCGATGCCGTTGCCCTTCTGCAGGGCCTCGGCGAAGCCGCCGAAGAACTGGTCGTTGTTGGTGGACGAGCCGGTGGCGATGACCTCCGTGACGGCGTCGGTGGCGTTCACGACGGTGTAGAGGATCAGCGGCGTGAACGCGGACGCCAGCACCGTCAGCCACAGGAACCCCACGGCCTCCGTGATCGCCTCGGTGAACGGCACCCCCCGCACCGCCCGCTTGGCCACGGCCAGCAGCCACAGGACGAGGGTGAGGATGGTGGAGGCGGCGAAGACGACGGCGTACTGGCGGAGGAAGGGCGTGTTGGTGAAGTCGACATTGCCGGTGGAGTGGACCGCAGTGGAGAGCTTGTGGATGATCCACGACGCGGCGTCGGCACAGCCCTTGGCGAGGGACGCGAGGGGGTCGGTGACGGTCTGGGGGTCGTTGGGGGAGGTGGAGGTGCCGGGGTTTTTGCCGCCTTGGCAGTAGTCCTTGGCGGGACCCCGGATCAGGTCACAGGGGTTGTTGCCCGCGCTCGGGCTGCCTGACGGGGTAGGCGTGGGCGTTGCCCCCGCGCTGCCGCCCGGTGTGGGGGTCGGTGTCGCGGCCGGTGTGCCCGTCGGCGTTGGTGTCGGAGCGGCGAATGCCCGAGCCGAAAACACGACCACCGTCGTTTGAACGGCTGTCGCTGCGGCCGCGATGGAGAGGCGGCGACTAGCGGGCATAGGTGAACCCTCCGAACCCTTCGACGGCGTCCGACATCTCCTTGGCAGAGGAGGCGGCTTGGTCACGGCCGACCGGCGTCGGGCCGTCCTTCTGCGTGAAGCCGGTGATCTTCCAGTCGCCGTCGACCCACTTCAGGTCGAACGTGTTGGTGTACCAGCCCTCGGAGACGGGCTTGGTCGACCCCTCGCCGGCCAGCCCGAACAGCGACGAGTACCAGACCGCGACACTTGCCATGTCGCCTTCGTACTTGACGATTTTGGTCCCGGTCGGGTTCGTGCGGGACACAAAGGTCATGCCCTTCGGAGCGCTTCCATTGGCATCTAGGCCGATCTTCTTCAGGAAGCCCTGGTCCGAATACACCTTGTCGAGCTCGCCGCCGCGGACAGCGGCGGCATCGGGCGCGTAGACGGCCTCGACGATGACACGACGGCTGTCCTTCCGGAACATCCCGTCGCCCCCCAACGCCACCGCGAAGTTCGCCGCCGCCGACTGCGCCCCCTGCTCCGAATGGGCGAATCCGGAAGCGATGCCACCGGTCTTGCCGTCGACCGGCTTGACCCCCGTGGGAGCGGTCGGGCTGCCGCCGGGGCGGCGCGCGTCGGCGCCGGAGGGGGCGTCCCCGCCGGAGTCACCGCCCCGGTTGGCGAAGGCGATCGCCGCGATGAGCAGCACCACGACACCGACGGCAGTCACCAGGTTCCGGCTGGATGGTCGGCCCCCGCGGCCGGAACGCCCGCCTCCGCGCCGCGTCGGCGCGTAGGGGTCGACCTCGCCCTCCGGAAGCCGCGTGCGCGTCATATGACGGTCGTCGCCGTAGCCGCCCTGGCCGCCACCGTAGCCGTCGTCGCCGAGACTCATCGCTCGCCTGCTCCCTCATACGTCATGGCCGGCTTGCCGCCCGTATATGACGGTAGCGGTGTGAACGGAATCCCGGGGGAGGGCGTGGGGGAGTGAGGGGGCATCAGTTGGCAGCCTCGATGAAGGTGGGCTGGGGGACGAGAGGGCCTGCGCTGAGACGAAGCACCGGCGGTGCGCACGGGATCGAGTGGGGGTGGAAGGGGCGCGTGGAGGGGCTCAGACCGCCATGCCGTAGACAATGGTGAACAGCGTGCCGAGCGAGCCGATGATGAAAACGCCGGTCAGGCCGGCGACGATCAGTCCCTTGCCCTGCTCGGCGCTGAAGGTGTCGCGCAGGGCCGTGGCACCGATCCGCTGCTTCGCCGCGCCCCAGATCGCGATCGCGAGGCAGAGCAGGATCGCGACGGCCATGATGACCTCGATCATCACCCGGGCCTCCCGGCCCAGTTGACCGAAGGGACCCCAGTTAGGGGCGATTCCGCCAATAATGGTGTTGATGTCGCCTTTACCGGCCGCCAAGAACATCTCTAACTCACCGCCCCATACGGGTAGTTGTGTCCACCCCGCCGCACGGCAAAGGCCGGAACCTATCTTCGCTGACATACCGCCGTTCGCATGTCGATTTGGCGGCATTTTTTGTCGGAACCCGTATGACCGGCGGTTGCATGGCCCTGACCTGCGACGAGGCCCGTTGTCAGTGGGGGTCCTATGGTGACTCTGTGTATCACGCGTATGGACGGCGGGCAATGTCCGGCCATGTGAGGGGTATCGCAGGGGGGACGGGGATGTTCGAACGGCAGTGTGTTCGGTGGGTACTCTTCCTGGTCTGCGCATGGTTCAAGATCAAGGGTGGTACGGGTGCTGGTAGCCGGTCGGTACCGGTTGGGGGAGCCGCTCGGCCGCGGCGGCATGGGTGAAGTCTGGCAGGGGCAGGACGAGGTGCTGGGCCGTCAGGTCGCCGTCAAGCTCCTCCTGGGCGACGACGGCGACGAGTCGGCAGCCATGCGCTTCCGGATGGAGGCCCAGACGGCCGCCCGCCTGAACCACCCGCAGGTCATCGCCGTGTACGACTTCGGCGAGTGGGAGGGCCGCTTCTACCTGGTCATGGAGCTGGTCCAGGGATCGAGCCTGGCGGCGGAGCTCGCCGAGCGGCACGTCCTCGCGCCGGCCCGCGCGGCCGACCTGGTGGCCCAGACCGCCTCGGGCCTGGCGGCCGCGCACCGGCAGGGAGTGGTCCACCGGGATGTGAAGCCCGGCAACCTCATGATCGACGCCGCCACCGGCACGCTCAAGATCGGCGACTTCGGCATCGCCCGCTTCGTCGACGAGACCTCCGCTGGGCTGACCCGCGCGGGCCAGATCGTCGGTACGAGCACCTATCTCGCCCCCGAACGCGCCCTGGGCCGGACCGCGGGTCCCGAGTCGGACGTGTACGCGCTGGGCTGCGTGCTGTACCAGATGCTGATCGGTCGACCCCCGTTCTGGGACGAAAACCCGACCGCCCTGCTGTACCTCCACGTGGACAGCCCGCCCGAACCCCCGCGCGATTACCGCCCCGACGTCCCGCCCGCCTTCGAGGACTACCTGCTGAGGATGCTGGCGAAGCAGCCGGAGGAGCGGCCGTCGGCACAGGAGGTCGCGGACTTCTTCTCGGGCGCGGCTTGGCGAGGCACGCCCCAGCCGTCGTCGCCGCCCATGACTTCGCCGTTCGCGGCGGGGGCGCATCGGACCGCCCAGCCGGCAGCAGGGCTGGCTGAGGCGCCGGCCGTGGCGGCGGGGTCGCCGCCTGAGCTCCCGTCCGTACCCGCTGCCGCGCCATCAGCCACGCCCTCGGCTGCACCATCGGGCATGCCTGCGACCATGTCCCCGGTCGCGCCCTCGGCCGTACCGTCCCAGGGCGGCGCCGGACCCCGGACGGGCTCGTCGGCCGTACCCCCGCATCTGCAAGCGGCGCCCATGCCCCACGTGCCCCCCGTGGCCACGGGAGTGCCACCCATGCCGTCCGCCCCGCCCGTGACACCCGTACCGGCCGCGGCGCTGCATCCAGCGCCGCCCATGGCGTCAGGGCCGGTGTCGGGGCCGACGTGGGCTCCGGTGGAGCCCCTGGGCTCAGCCTCCCACGTACCGCCGTTGCCGCCGGCGCTTCAGCGGGAGACGACGACCACGTACGCGCTGCCCTCCGTGCGGACCAGGGCTGCTGCTGCGGCCGGCGCTGCCGGGCGGCAGCGACCGAAGGTACTGCTCGCGGCCGTCGCCGGAGTGATGGTCTTCGTCGTGGCCGCGCTGATCGGCGCCGCGCTGTTCTGAGCCCGATGGTCGCCGAGGGGCGGGAATGAGCCTGGAGTCTAGTCGTCGATTCCCTCGACGAAGTGGTCGAACTCGCCTGCCCTGACGCCCAGGCAGAAGGCCTCCCACTTCTTCTCGGTGGTTACGACGACCGTCTCCGGGTTGATGTTCTCCCGGATGTAGACGTTCCCGTCGCCGCCGAAGGCCACCTCCAGGTATTCGGTCATCGTCTCGTCGTCAGTGGCCGGGATCCAGTTGAGCTCGGGCACGGCAACGCCCCTTCACGCGATGGGATGTTCGGATGAACGTCGGCGACCACGATAGAGGAGCCCGCTGACTCCCGAAGCCTGCTCAGTGCCTCCTGAATGGTGTGAATCATCAACCGGGGCCGACGGAAGACGTCGTCGCCGCTGAACCGGAGCAACTGGCGGATGCCCTCGCAGCCGGAGAGCTCGTTGAAGCGAAGGATGTCGTTCTGGTGCGCGGACCGGCTGCCATGCCAGGTGTGTCCCTCGATCTCCACGCCCAGCCCTTCCGTCCTGAAGAGGAAGTCGAGCCGCAGCAGTCGGCCGTTCGGCGTCGTCACCTCGGCTTGCGACTCCGGATGCAGCCCGACGCCGTGCATCCACAGCCGCGCCATGCTCTCCGCCGGGGACCCGGAGGCCGGATCGGCCAGCGCGAGTGCCTCCCGGGCCGACCGCACGTTCCGCCGGCGGCGGCCGCATCGTCCGTCAAGGTGTCTGCCAGGGCGTCCATCAAGGCGTCCGTCAGGATGCCTGTCAGGACCCAGCGCCTCGCGGATCTGCTCCCGGTCGGCCAGCCCCTGGCCGAGCACGAAGTCGGCGGCGATCACGGCCTCGTGGGCAGGCAGGGCCATCAGCAGGTCGCAGATGGTGCGGAGAGCCGTGGTGACCCGCACACCGGCGACCACCGTGGTCTCACGCGCCGCCAACCGTATGGCGTGCACGACGACGCCGGGCACCCGCGTCTGCCCCCGTCGACGCGGGTCCGTGAACTCGACGACGTCGTCGCCGACGACGCGGGTGACGCGGCCGCGCCGGACGGTCCGGCCGTGCGGAAGGGCGGGAATGCCGTACAGAGCCGCCGCCGAGCCATGGCTGCCCACCCACTCCGGATGTCTCAACTGCACCGCGAGCAGGCGCAGCCGCGTATCGATCCGCAGACCCGGCTGCCCCCATGTCCCGCAGTACAGCCGAGACCAGCCGGCCCGTCGTAACGCCCCCGCCGCACCGCTGGGCCGCAGCCCGCACTCGACGGCCTGCGTCGTGAGCAGGACGCCGCCTTGCGAAGCGGCGACCTCATGAAGATTTCGCTGATCCCCCCGTTTCATGACCCCAGGACACCGCATGGAGCGGAATCCCGCGAGGCCTGTGGATAACCCGGGCGTCCGGGGTAAGAGTCGCTCCGTTCCGCCTGCGTTTATCTCGACCCCCTGAGGGGCGAGATTAAGGTCGGTGCTGTTTGTCGCACGGCAAGCCCCGCCCCGGCGAACCGGCGGCAGGGACCTGTCGCGTGACAGTCGACAGCTACATCGTCACCACCGGTCGATGCCCATGGTCTGCGCCGCGCTGTGGATCGCGTTGTAGTGCGGGATCGACATGTCGGATTTCTTATCCTTCGCCGGCAGATGCTTGTCGGTCTGCCGGAACTCGTCGCGTGCCGCGGCCAGCAGGCTCGTTCCGTAGCTGACCGGCACGTCGGGTTTGCCGTGAACGGGGTGCGACTTGGCGGCCGTCTGGCTTCCCGCGTTGGCGAGGATGCTTCGCGCCTGGTTGTACGCGGCCGCCTTGATCGTCTTCGGATTCGCCACCACGGCGTGCATGCCTGATTCCGCACGGCCGTGGTCGGCGCTGATCGCGGCGGAGGCGGGAGCGACGACCGTGGCGACGACGCCGACCGCGACCGCCGCGGCGAGACCGGTCCGGGTGATGAGGTTCATGAGGCACCTCTCTTACTCGACGGAAGGGTTCCGGTTCTTGCGAAGGAGACTCTTCCCGTGAGGGATTGGCGTCCGATGAACGAAGGATGGACGCGCTGGTCACCGGGCGACGGCCCGGCCTCAGCCCCAGGTCGTACCGGCCGGCTCCTCGATCGTCGTGTTGATGCGGTTGAAGAAGTTGGTCGTGGCGACCATCAGGATGATGGCGGAGAGCTGCTTCTCGTCGAAGTGGTCCGCCGCCTCGTCCCAGATCTCGTCCGGCACGGCCTTGCCCGAACGGTCGGCGATCCGGGCCGTGGCCTCCGCCAGCGCCAGGGCGGCGCGCTCGGCGTCGCTGAAGAACGGCGCCTCGCGCCAGGCGGCGACGTGGTGCAGCCGCTCGTCGGACTCGCCGGCCTTCTTCGCACTGGCGATGCCGCCGTACACACAGGCACTGCACCCGTTGATCTGGCTGGTCCGCAGGTGCACCAGCTCCAGGACCTGCTGCGGGGCGTCGCCCTGGCGGATGGCCGACATGAGGCTCTGGACGCCCTTCATGGCGTCAGGCAGGACGAGTGCCGGGTTTTTCATGCGCGCGTTCATGGTGTGTTCCCCTTCGCTGCCGTGACGACCGGTGCGTCTGCCGCATCGGCCGCTCGAGGTCCGTCACCGCACTGACGGATGGCGATGGGGGAGTGTGACGGATGGGCGAGAAGAACTTTCTGGCTGAGCGATTTGAGGAGCCCTCCCCATCTCCCTGCGGTGGCGTACCGCACGCCGAGTCCGGGCGGGCCTGGGCCCGCCCGACCTTGCCGTCAGCGAGCGGCACACGAGTCACAGATGGTTGGCGGTGATACCCCAACGACGCTTGACGACCACGCTGGATGCGGCCTTGTCGTGAATGCACTGGCGCAAAGGTTTGTCCCAGAGGCAGGAGAGCGCGTTGATCAGTCCACCGAGGGGGACGAGGCCGATGAACTGGTAGACGGCCCAGCGCCCGAAAGCGCCGCCCAGGGACAGGTTCTGCCCGTCCGAGACCCGCGCGACACGCAGCCCGCAGATGCGCTTGCCGAAGGTGCCGCCGTAAGCGTGCGTCATGATGGGCTCATAGAGAGCCATGCTTCCGAAGAACACTATCGCCATGGCTACTCCGCCGGCGTCGTTGTTCTCGGTCAGCCCCATCATGGTCATCCCTACGGTAAAGGCGATAGGGCCTCCCCCGACCACGATGATGAGGATGTCGACGATTCGGGCTCCGAGTCGCACAGCCGGGTTGGGTAGAGCCTCGTCGGGCGGTCCTGGCCTCGGCGGTGTGTACGGCGGGTGGAACTGGGGCTGGTATGCGCCGTATCCGTGGTGCGGTGGTTGCTGGTACTCATGCATGCGGGCGGTCCAATAGAGGCAGTGGTAATCGTTAGCGGTTGTGGTTCGGGGGCAACAGGGGGTGAACGATAGCGGGGGGCTGTGCACTTTCCTCGATCTGAGCCGACCGAGGAGCGGGGGCAGCGCTCAGTCCGGGCCCCTGCGACCGACCGTAGGTCAGTGGGATCGTATTGGCTGTGAACAGCACTGGCTTCTTGGCGCATGCGCCGCAGTACTCGACGACGGGTGAGCTTCTGTCGGCCGCCGCACGGCGACGGGGTATGGACGTGGAAGTTCTGCCCACCAGCGGTGGGGCAGGCGCATTGACCGGACGGCCAGGCGGTCATTACTTCGGTGGGCCTCTGTTCGCTGCTGGAGTTGTGGACGATCTCGAAGTCTCTCTCTTGGAGCCGCCGGATGATTGGCTGACGTCTTTGCCTTTCGAGTACGTCCTGCGCAACATTGAATCGTCCACTCTGGGAGAAGCACGGCACCTGTCCCGACCCGCGTTTGTGAAGCCGCCGAGTGACAAGAGCTTTCCGGCTGCGGTCTACGCCGATGGCAATCGGCTGTCCGGAGCTGCGCACTTGCCGCCGGAGACGCCGGTACAGATCAGTGATGTAGTCGGTTGGGCAAGGGAGTTCCGGCTGTTTGTACTCGACGGTGAGTTTCGTACGGGCAGCCAGTACGCCGTATTCGGCCGTCTGGACTCGGCTCCGCTGGCAGGCCATCCCGACGAGGATGCCGTGCTGCGGTTCGCGGAGGATGTTCTGGCGGCCCGTGGTCACACACTGCCCAGCGCGGTCGTGCTCGACGTGGGCCTCGTGGCGGCGCCTGGAGGTGGTGCTGATGGCTGGGCCGTCATCGAGGCCAACCTGGCGTGGTTTGCCAACTGTTATGCCGCAGATCCGGAGTACGTCCTGGACGTCGTACTGCGCGCGGCCGGGCCCCGGTCGCGGATGTCGGCACGAGATCGCCGGTTCTGTCGCTACCTCAAGGAATCGGAAATGGATTAGCGGAGCATCGACTCCAGCCAAGCCGAGTCATCTTCGCCCTTTGCCACGCGAGTAGTGAACGAAATAGGGATACCCAACTGCTCGATCAACGCGATGGTGTTGGCATTCAATTGGCATGCCGAGTTGGACGTCACGAAACCTGAGACGTCAATGTGCATCCGGTACCCCTGCGCGCGGAGCCCATCCAGTCTTCCTTGCAAAGGAAGTAGATCACTTACCAGAGCTGTAATGTGTTGCTCGACGTCAGTCGACTTCTCGGTCGGCCGATAGCTCCATGAGGTTTCAGCGAGCACGGCAAGGCCCGTCCCGGCCTGGCGCGGCTCTGTGCCCTTGAGCCCGAGGGCCGCGTCAACGGCCTCGAGTGCGAGGCCTGGCCTGGAGACGATGAGTGCAGCTTGTGCCGATTCCCAGCCGGATCCCTGATCAAGCATCGGTCGTCCACCTGTTTCTTTCGATTTACTCTGGCTAGCGCTCATTAATTTTTGGAATTACCTTGAGTGGAATCCCTAGATGCATGATCCGGGTGAGAAGTGTGTGGGGGATCACGAACGTCGCGCCGTCGCCTGCGTATCCGCGGATTTCAAGGTGAACCTGGTGATCGGTCGCGCGGAGACTTCCGAGCTCACCAGTCTTCGACTCGACCAGGGAGAGAAGATGGGCCAGTTGCTCGGCGGGGCCCTTCGCCGTGCGTTGATCGCACTCCAGCATCCAGAGGCCATTGGTGTCGTCGGCAGGGCGCCAGCGACTCGGCCCAGGGAGGCGGGAACTGGTCGGCTCGATCCCCAGCGCCGCCGAGACGGCTCGGGGGTCGAGATCCGGCTTCTCGATGGTGAGGGACACCGTGGTCAGCACCCAAGATCCCGTGGCTTGCACCGTATCGGTCATCTCTGTTTCCAGGTCTCCTGAGAAGAATCTACTCGTAGACATTCTAATACTCGATGTCGCGGCAAGCGGCCCAATGGACGTCGCCCATGCTCGGTTTCAATATCTGAGACAAAGGGGTTCGTTCGCTTACGGTCGTGGACTTCTCAAAGACGCTGAACCCTCCACCCATGCCGGCAGCGGGCGCGTCCAAAGTGTAGTCAGGGATAGTTTCGCCCGGACGGAATGTTTCCACATAGCCTCCTGGGTAAATTCCGGCCTCCACTGTGAGGCCGTTGAGTCCAGGCAGCAGATCTCCATGCGGAACATAGAAGGAGATGGTCGTGCCCGGTGGGACCGTCATCTCACCAGCTCCCCTTCGCAGGTATCCATGGCCGGCAAGAACTGTTTGGCCGTCGGGTCGACCGCCTTCGAAGACACGAGTCGCGTGGTAATGACCGTCGTCGGGTGCGTAGCGGGACTTGTCGATCACCTGTGGGTTGCGCTCGATGAGGGCCTGTTTCACCTCCTGCGGAGCGGGCAGCGGGTCACCCGTACCTCGGTGACCTTCTTCGTGCGGTGTGCTGGCGGAGTGTCCGGTCGGGTCGTCGCGGTGAACCGGCGGACCGTCGCTCCCGTGGGAATCCCCGCTGAGGTGAGTGCCTGTTTCGTGGCTGTGGCTGTCGTTGTGGGCGGTGTACGTGCTGTCCGCGTCGTGTGGGATGCGGTTGGCGTGTGAGCCTTGGGGGGCCGCGTGGTCGGCAGCGCCTGGGGTGGCGGGCACGTGGTGCTCGTGAGTGCCGGGCTGGGATTCGCCCACGCTGGGTGCACGGAGGTGACCCTCTGGGCCCAGGAGGAGGGCTTTGCCGTCCGCTGCCGTGTATTTGAGGGACTCGCCGGCCGGAGTGGGGGTGTGGTCCGGCAGTTTGCCGAGGCTCTGCTTGAGTTCGGCCGCCAGATCGCCGACCTTGAGGATCGCGGGCTTTGCTGCTTTGAGGCCCAGCCGGGCGCCCTTCACCGCGTAGGTAGCGGGGTCGATGACTTCTACGACCTTGGCGGCGGTGGTGATCGCCTTGGCAGTCACTCCTGCCTTGGTCGCGGCGGTCGCCTCACCCACGGGAGTCAGGAGTGTCAGGCCGTTGAATGTAAGCGTGCCAAAGGCGCGACAGGGATTCTTGCCCCACTCGTCCCATGCGACGAGGCCCTTGGACGCGCCGTTGGCGGCCTTTTTGTAGTCCCTGCCCACCTTGGGCAGCCATGAGTCGGGCAGATACCTGGCCACCTCGGCGCCGGGGACGTAGTTACTGGCGAAAGCCAGCAACGCCATGTTCTTCAGGGCCTCATGCGCCTGGTCGGCGCCGTCGACGCCGACCAGCGTGCCCAGTCCTCTGATCTGGGCCCAGGTGCCGTCGATGAGGAAGCCCTTGGCGAAGGCCGTCGTCCCATCGACTGCCTCGTGCCAGAACCACTCCGCGCCCTCGTACTTGCGCTTCTCGACGTTGCCCCATGGGGTCTTCTCCGCCTTCGCGGCTGCCTTGGGGTCGTAGCCGTACATCCCTTTCTTGTGAGTGCCGTCGTCCTCGACGAGGCGCAGGCTCTTGTCGAAGAGGCCGGTGATCTTGTTGAAGGCATTGCGTTCAGCCGCGTGGAACCTCTCCTGGGCCGCCGTCACGGCCTGGATGAGGTGCCTGTTTTCGTCGGTCTTGCTCTGGTTCTTGAGCCACTTGTCGTCGTTGCCGATGGACGCCCGGAAGGCGACGGCCTGTTCACGGAGGCGGTCCAGTTCCTGGACGATCGGGCGGACCTCCGCCGCGTACTCGGACAGGGCCGACTTCACCTTGTTCAGCTCGTCCGCGAAGTGGGCCGCCCGTTCTCGTACGGGCAGGGTCGAGTGGAGGAGCTGTCCGGCCTCGGGGGCCTCGTAGTGGGCCGACAGGCCCTGGAAGGACGCGTGCGTGTCCGTGCCTGTGGCGCGGATGTCGGACGCGTCCTTGGCGAGGCCGGATATGTCGCCTATCAGGGCGTCAAGGTTGCCGGTGAAGTGAGGAATGCTGATCGGGTCTATCGGGGAGCTGTTCACTTCTTGGGTCCGCCCAGCTCCTCCGGCGTGGGAGCCTGGCTTGCCGTGCGCTGAGTATTCGCAGCCATTTCCGTGTCGCCCTGCACGTAGGCCGCCGTCGCGTCCACCGCGCCCTGCAGCGACTTCTTCGCCCTCACGGCGATGTAGGTAAGCTCCGGTGTGGCGTGGTTCGCGTAGGCCTTGAGCGCGAGCCCTACGAGGCCCTCGCCCGCGTCGCACGGGCCCGCCAGGCGGCCGGCGTTACCTGCGGCGGACTCGACGTGTCCGACGTATGAGTTGCCCTGGTTCGCCAGTTTGCCTGCGATCTCGGCCGTCCTGGCGACCACTCCGCGTACGCCGTCGGGCTTGATGTCCCATCTGGACATGGCGGCGCCTGCCCCTCCCCTGAGAAACGATTCCCTTGCGCGTCAGCGCTCGGTTTGCGGCGCCCCCGTGCTCCGCACGTGCGTCCGACGCACGGTCAATCTTTCTATCACTGAGCGTGAGGGGGTGCGCATGAGTATTCGTACTCAGGCGTGTTGGCCGTCAGGTGGTCGCCCGTGAGTAGCGGAGCAGCGCCCGCAGGGTGTGGGGGGAGAGGGAGAGGGTGACGGTTGGGGTGTCGCTCTCGCGGAGGTGGATGGTGGTCGTGTCGTCGCCTGCGGACAGCTCTATGCACTCGCCGTTGTTGCCGCTCGGTCCGCTGAAGGTCGACTTCTGCCATCGGGGCTCTGACATGACTTCCTTCACATCGTGTACATCAGGTGCTGGATGAGGCCAAGGGAATCCTTCCTCGCATGGAACTCAGGTTCGACTTGGTCGTCAATCGGCGGCAAGGCGGAGGTGCTGAGGGACTGGAAGAAATGGGAGAACTGGTTCAGATGCTCTGGGTCGCTGATGAAGGGGGAGGCGACGGGCTGTTCCACATAGGCGGTGTTCAGTTCGGGAACCGGGCCTTCGAAGAGGACGAACGGCGTGCTGGATGTCGGCGGGTTGATGCTTGCCGTGAAGGGGAGGATCTGCACCTGCACGTGGGGCAGGCGTGCCATCCCGACCAGATGGAGGATCTGGCGACGCATGGTGTCCTCGGGCACGAACTGCATGCGCAATGCCGCTTCGTGAATCACGGCGTGGAAGCGCAGCGATCCGTCCTTCAGGGCCCGTTGGCGGCTTAGCCGGAACTGGACGTACTTCTCGATCAGCGCCGGTTCGGTGTGAGGTTCGGCCGACTCGAAGAGGGCCTGCATGTACTCGGCGCTCTGGAGGAGTCCTGGCATGTAAAGCCACTGGAACGAGCGGCATCCGATGGCGGTGGCTTCGAGCTCGGCCAGGTCGAGTGCATGCGGGCCCTGGACGTTCTTGTAGTCCGTCCACCATCCCTTGCCTGTGGATCGGCTCATCGCCACCAGCGCATCGACCAAGGGTTCCGAACGGCAACCATAAGCTTCGGTGAGCGCCCGCAACTTCACCTCGGGAATGGCTGTTCGGGCTGCTTCGATATGGCCCAGGTGGGCCGGCCCGAGGTCGGCAAAGGCTGCCGCGCGCCCGACGGAGAGGCCCGACGAGGTTCGTAGCCTGCGCAGCTCGACGCCCAAACGCCGTTGTCGCTGCGTGGGGTTCGTACGTAGGCCCATGGCGTCCTCCTTGTGATCGTGAGCAGTCTGCCGGTTTTCGGTGCCTTGGTGGCACTCGTTGGGGTCAATCGACTGGAATCGGTTGCCGATCGGCAACTGGACTCCCTACCGTCGAACCCGACCCGCCCTCCCCGGCCCATAAGCCGGAAGTGCACCGCGTCCGCATGCGCGCCCATCCGCGCCCCGTATGCGTGCCCGGCAACGCCACCGCGATCAGCCGCACGGAGGGCTTCCGGCAATCGGTGAAGCCCAGGAGCCACGTCATGTGTCCCATCACCACCGTCGTCCCCATCCGTCCCGACTTCTCCCTCGGTTTCCTCCCCGTCCCGAGCCTCGTCCGGGAGGTGCGTGCTGCCGTGCGCGCCCTCCTCGTCACCGCTCACCGCGACGACCTCGTCGACGACACGCTTCTCCTCACCTCCGAAGTCGTCACCAACGCCGTCAACGCCTGTCGCGGCAGCTCCTGTACGTCCCTCGTCACCGTCTACGCGAAGTGGATGTACGGCGGCGCCCTGCTCGTGCTCGTACGGGACTACGCCCCCGGGGTGCCCCATCAGCGGGCGTGGGCCGTTGATGCCGAGGGCGGGCGGGGGCTGGATCTCATCCGGGGTTGTGCCACCCATTGGGGCGTGTGCCGGCACGGGAGCGGGCCCGGGAAGGCCGTCTGGTTCCGGGTCGCGGCGACGGCGCGGGGTGCTCAGTGATCAGGGACATGATCAGATGTGGCACAGTCTCACCTCGTGGAAGCGCTACGACCTCAGGACCCCCCGCACATCGGTGTGCACACCGTTCTCGCCCGGCTCGGTGCCGGGGGGATGGGGCAGGTGTATCTGGGGCGGTCGCCCGGTGGGCGGCAGGTGGCGATCAAGGTGATCCGGGAGGACTTCGCCGAGTCGCCCGAGGCGCTGGCGCGGTTCCGCCGGGAAGTGGAGACCGTGCGCGCCGTGCGCAGCGCGTACACCGCCAGCCTGATCGACGCCTCGCTCGAGGCGACCCCCTACTGGCTCGCCACCGAGTACGTGCCCGGGCCCACCCTCGTGGAGGCGGTACGGGCGCGCGGGCCGCTGCCCGCCGATACGTGTCTGCGGCTGTTCGCGGCGCTCGCGGAGGCGCTCTCGCATGTGCACGAGCACGGGGTGCTCCACCGCGATCTGAAGCCGCACAACGTCATCCTCTCGGCCGTCGGGCCCAAGCTCATCGACTTCGGCATCGCACGCGGCGCCGAGCAGACCGCGCTCACCCAGGCCGGTGCCGCGCCGGGCACGCCCGGGTACACCGCGCCCGAGATCATCACCCGGAACGACGTCAGCGCCGCCGCCGACGTCTTCGCGCTCGGCGCGACCATGGCCGTCGTGGCGACCGGGCGGCCGCCCTACGGCGAGGGCTCGCTGGAGTCCGTGACGTACCGGGTCGTCCATGGGGAAGTGGACGTGGCCGGTGTGGAGCCGGTGCTCGCGGAGCTGATCCGGGAGTGCGTCGCGGGCGATCCGGGCAAGCGGCCGGATCCCGCCGGGATCATCGCGCGGTGCGCGGTGAGTTCGGCGATCGTTGACGATCCGGTGTACCGGGAGTTGACGGCGGCGGGCGGGACGCCCACGGTGCCGCCGCCGGTCGCTCAGCGGACGCCCACGGCCCCTGGGGCTTCCGCGCCTCCGGCCGGGTACGTGCCGACCTTGATGCCGGGGTCTGTGGGTGGAGCCGCGGGTGGGGCCGTGGGCGGTGCCGCCGCATCGCCTCGTCGTACCAAGCTGTGGCTGACCGTCGGCGCCGCTTCCGTCGCGCTGGGCGTCGTCGCCGCGCTCGCCGTCCAGTCGCTTAGCGACGACGACGCTAAGGGCAGCGCGGACAAGGCGCTGGGCAAGGAGCAGGCGAAGCCGGCCGCTTCCCCCTCGGCGTCGGGCTCGCCGTCGGCGTCCGGCGCGCCGTCCGCCGGTCAGGGCGACGGCAAGGAGCCGGCCTATATCGAGGCGACCAACCCCAACCGTGATTTCTGGACCCCCAAGGAAGGGGACCCCGACGGCCAGGGCTCGTGCGGCCTGCCGCCCGAGGAACGGGCCGGCCGGGGCGAACTGCTGGCCTCGATCGTGAACGTCGAGAACCCGGCGAGTCACCAGATGTCCGGCAAAGTAAAGATTTCGTTCCGCTTCAAGTACGCCGACCCCGCCCTCCCTCGGCCGTACTTCGTCTCCGTGGCTGTCAAACCTCCACATGAGATCGACTCGAGGACGGGCAAGCCGTTGGCGGGCTTGGTGAGCGCAAACCTCGGTCTGGGGTTCACCAGCAAACCGGTGAACCTCCTGCCCGACGGCGTGTCCGGCTTCGAAGGCAAGGACATCCAACTGACCTACCCCGACGACTTCCAGCAGTTCGTCATGGGCGAGCCCGTCGGATCGGCCATCCCCGTCGGGAACGACCCCGGTAACTGGACTGTGCTCTTCCAGCACGTCAAGGGCACGAAGGAGTACGCGAGTTTCGACTGCCGTGGCTTCGTCGCGAAGTAGTCGGGAGCGGTTCTCGCACGATATTCCGGAAACGGCAGTGCAAGGCGCCTGCCATGGGGGAAGGTTGACGGGTGCGGAAGCTCTGGGTGGGCGTGGGTGTCGGCATCGCGATGTGCCTGAGTTTCGTCGGGCTGCTCGTTGTCGGGGTGTACGTGGCCGCCGGGAACATCACCGGTCTGGGCAAGGGCGGCACGGTCGGGCTCGCCAAGGGCGCCGTGCCCGAGCAGTACCAGGCGCTCGTGGCCAAGTGGGGCAATCTCTGTCCCGCCCTCAACCCCGCCGTGCTGGCCGCCCAGCTCTACACCGAGAGCAACTGGGACCCGACGGCCAAGAGCCCCGCCGCCGCGATGGGGATCGCCCAGTTCATCCAGGAGACGTGGGACACCGAGGGCATCGACGGCAACGGCGACGGCAAGAAGGACATCTGGGATCCGGCGGACGCCATTCCGTCGGCCGCCTCCTATGACTGCCAGCTGTCCAAGGACGTAAAGGGTGTGGCCGGTGACATCACGGACAACATGCTGGCCGCTTACAACGCCGGCCCGTACCGCGTCATCAAGGCCGGCGGGGTTCCCGCCATCAGCGAGACGCAGGGCTATGTGAAGTCCATCCGCAGCCTGGAGAAGAGCTTCGCCCGACCGGTCGGCCGGGTGGCGCCCTCGCAGCAGGCGGCCGGGGCCATCTACTACGCCCAGGAGAAGCTCGGCACCCCGTATCTGTGGGGTGGTGACGGCGGGCCCGAGGACAACGGCCGCTTCGACTGCTCCGGGCTGACCAAGGCCGCGTACGCCTCGGTCGGGATCGAGCTGCCGCGCGTCGCGAACGACCAGTGGAACGCCGGTCCGCACCCCAAGCGGGACGAGCTCCTCCCGGGGGATCTCGTCTTCTACGCGAACGACCTGAACGACCCGCGCAGCATCCACCACGTGGGTCTCTACATCGGCGGCGGATACATGATCCACGCGCCGCGGACGGGCGCCGTGATCCGGTTCGAGAAGATCGACTCGCAGCCGGACTACATCGGCGCCACCCGGGTCACCGCGGACGGGGCGAAGGCGCTGCCCGCCGCGCAGGGGGCGGCGGGGAGGAAGGCCTGAGCCCTCCTCAGATCGGGGTGGTGGTGTGTGATGCCGCATCAGGTGCGAATGGCTTGAACTCCCCGTGAATCTCTCCCCTGAGCTGGGGTGATGGGTCACCCTTCGATAACGTCCAGGTGATCATTGGGTGGAGAGTGGAACGGCGGGCCGGAGTCGGGCGTTCCATTGGAGTGGGAAAGCAGCGCCGCGAGCTGCGGCGCACGGACCACGGGGGTCAGTGGCTGGGCGTGGTGTCGGGCGACAGATAGGGGCGGCGGCGATGGCTGGACTCGTGACGGGAGACCCCATGCCGGTGGCCGTGCTGGCCGGGGGTGAGACCAACCCCGACGTCAGCCTGCTCTACGACATCAACGGCATCGCCAAGGGCGCACCCAACTGGGCCGATCGGGCCATGGAGTTCATCGGCGAATACGGCATCCTCTTCGGCCTCGCCGTGTTGATGCTGTGCGCCTGGTGGAGCGTTCGCAAGAGCAAGGACGCCCCGGCCGGGACGGCCGCGCTGCTGTGGTCGCCGCTCGCGGCCGGGATCGCCCTGCTGATCAACGTGCCCATCCGGGGGTTCGTCCGCCGGCCCCGGCCCTTCCTCGACCACCAGGGCCTGGAGGTGCTGGTCAAGGGGAAGACGGACTTCTCCTTCGTCAGCGACCACGCCACGCTGACAATGGCGCTCGGCGTCGGACTGTTCGTGGCCAACCGGAAGTACGGGCTCATCGGCATCGGGCTCGCCCTGCTCGAGGGATTCTGCCGGGTTTACATGGGCGTGCATTACCCAACGGACGTCGTCGGCGGGCTGGCGCTCGGGACGGCCGTCACGCTGCTTCTCGCCCCGCTGGCGATGATGCTGCTCACGCCGTTGACGCGGTGGGTTGCCGGGACGCGGCGAGCCGGGTGGCTCGTTCGGGCGGGGTCGGCTGGTGCCGGGGCGGATTCCGCTGTCGCGGTGGCGCCTGGGGTGGCGGGATGTGAGCGCGGCGTTCGGGCGCACGATCGGGATCTGGCCGCCTGAGTGCTCCGCTGCAGTGCGTTCGCGTTCGTCTGCGGGCCGGTGGGGGCTGGTCGCGCAGTTCCCCGCGCCCCTACGGGGCGCCCGACGTGCTCGTTACGTGATCCTCCGCGTCCGCTCGCGCCAAGGAGCGGGCTCTGCGGGCCGGGCCGTACCAGCCGCACGTACAGCGCGCCGTGCAGAACGAGCCCCGTTCGCTCGTACTGATGATGTGGTCAGCGGGATCGGACACGTGACCACGCTACCCGGCCGTGACGACCGCCCCGGGGCGGTCGTTGGAAGAAGCGGGTTCCACTAGCGTGCGGCAGGGGGCTTACGGCCATGGCGGTGCAGGGACGCAGACGCGGAGGCGCGATCGTCGCCACCGCGCTGGCGGGCGGCATCGCCCTCGGGGTGTTCGTCGTCTCCGGCTGCGCCGAGCAGGGCGGGCCCGCCGAGCGGGGCCAGGACGGCAAGGGCTTGTGGCACGCGGCGAGCGGTCAGGTCCGGCAGGCGCAGCTCGAGGGCCCGGTGGGGGTGGATCCCGCGCGGGCGCTCGCCGTCGTGCGGCACGCCCCCGAGGCCCTGGTCCGGGCCGGGGGCGCCAGGGTGCGGACGTCCATGGAGACCGTCAGCGGCGGGACGCGGCTGACGATCCGGGGCAAGGGCGGCTACGACTTCACCCGCCCGGTGGGACGGCTCACCGTGACGCTGCCCGAGGGTGCCGACGGGAGCGTCGGCCGCCGGGCGATCACGGAGGTCTTCACGCCGGGCGCGCTGTATATGAAGAACCGGGGCGCGGGTGTTCCCGCCGGCAAATGGGTCCGGCTCGACACGGGTGCCCTCCCGGACGGCGATCTCCTCACGAGCGGTGCCACCGACCCCCTCGCGGCGGCCGAGCTGCTCGGCGGGGCGCGCGAGGTGGCGTACGTACGGGACGAGTGGATCGGCGACACGCGCGTGGGGCACTACTGGGGGACGATCGATCTGGACCGGGCCGCGCGCGCCGCGCCCGAACGGGACCGGGCCGCGCTGGCAGCCGCGGCGAAAGGGTTCTCCAGTGGGACGGTCGCGTTCGACGCCTATCTCGACGAGGCGGGACGGCCGCGGGTGCTGCGCTACCGCTTCGGGGTCGGGGCGCGGGACGCACGGGCCGGCGGACGTGCGCCGGTGGGCGAGACGCGTGGGCCGGGGGGTGAGACGCGCGGCCCGGTGGACGGGACGCGTGGCCCGGTGGGCGGGATGGGGGTCGCCACGGCCCCCGCGACGTTCTCTCCCGGCGGGGGCGCACCTGGCGGAGGCCTTCCCGGGGCGCCCGCCTATCAGCGGCAGAGCGCGGCGCCCGGCACGCCGATGGCCACCCCGATGACCGTGGTCTCGACCGTCGAGCTCGGCTCCTTTGGATTCCGGCCGGACATCTGGCTTCCCGCGCCCGCCGAAATCTATGCGGGCACGGTCGCTTCGCCACAGAAATAACGCGGGAGGACATGGTTGGCCATGGAAATGGTCCATCTGTGCCATGCGCGGTGTGTGTACCGATCACTACGCTGGAAAGCGGTGACCTGACGGCCCAGGCCGGTGAGTCCCGAAGCCCCGAGGACCCGAGGAGGTGAATCGCGTGGTTCCGCGACGCGGTTTGTGCGGCGGGCCGGACCCCGTGGCCCTCATCGAGATCGATCTCTACGGTGAATTGATGATCGCGGCGTCCATGGCGGACGAGGAGCGGCTCAGCGTCGACCGGATCGATGAGGTTCTCCGCGTCGTCCGGCCCGTGCGGCGGACGGAGCCGGGGAATCCCGCCGGCCCCGCCAACCCCGTCGGCTCCGCCAATCCCGCCGGCCCCGGCAAGGCGTCAGGTGCGCAGTAGCCGCGCGATGGCGGCGCTGGCCTCCTCCACCTTCGCGTCGATCTCCGACCCGCCCTTGAGGGCCGCGTCGGCCACGCAGTGGCGGAGGTGCTCCTGGAGGAGCTGGAGGGCGAAGGACTGGAGGGCCTTGGTGCTCGCCGACACCTGCGTGAGTATGTCGATGCAGTAGACGTCCTCCTCGACCATGCGCTGGAGGCCGCGGATCTGGCCCTCGATCCGGCGCAGCCGCTTGAGGTGCTGGTCCTTCTGCTTGCTGTAGCCGTGCGGGCCCGAAGGGGCCTCGTCGCCGTGGCAGGGCGCCCCGACCGGTTCAGTGGCACTGGTCACTGTGGCCTCCCTGGCCGTCATGGCGTCCTCCGGCTTTCTGCCGACGCGTCCGCGCTGGTCATCGGCGGGGTGCGGGTTAACGTCACGCTTGTCGGCGTCTTACCGTTCATCACCCGTTTGTATACCCCCGGCGGGTATATCGTACCCAAATTCACCGCCGGAGGCCCGTACCGCCTTCATGAGCACTCTGCCCGATGGGCGACACTGAGGGAATGCCAGTTAGCTGTGGCCGGATGATGCGCCTAGCATCAACGAGACCGAATCCGCTGCACCCCGAGGATCCCACGTGCGCTTTCGTCTGACCCCCAGGGAGACGAGCTTCTACGACATGTTCGCCGCCTCCGCGGACAACATCGTCACGGGCTCCAAGCTCCTGATGGAACTGCTCGGAGCGGATGCCTCCGCCCGGGCCGAGATCGCCGAACGGATGCGGGCAGCGGAGCACGCCGGGGATGACGCGACCCACGCGATCTTCCACCAGCTGAACTCCTCCTTCATCACGCCGTTCGACCGCGAGGACATCTACACTCTCGCCGGTTCGCTCGACGACATCATGGACTTCATGGAGGAGGCCGTCGATCTGGTCGTCCTCTACCAGGTCGAGGAGCTGCCGAAGGGCGTCGAGCAGCAGATCGAGGTCCTCGCGCGGGCGGCGGAGCTGACCGCCGAGGCGATGCCGAACCTGCGGACGATGACCAACCTGACCGAGTACTGGATCGAGGTCAACCGCCTCGAGAACCAGGCCGACCAGATCCACCGCAAGCTGCTCGCGCACCTCTTCAACGGCAAGTACGACGCCATCGAGGTGCTCAAGCTCAAGCAGATCGTGGATGTGCTCGAGGAGGCCGCCGACGCGTTCGAACACGTGGCGAACACCGTCGAGACCATCGCGGTCAAGGAGTCCTGACCTCCGGTGGATACGTTTGCACTAGTCGTGACCATCGCGGTCGCGCTCGGATTCACCTATACGAACGGCTTCCACGACTCCGCGAACGCCATCGCCACCTCGGTCTCCACGCGGGCGCTGACCCCGCGCGCGGCCCTCGCGATGGCGGCCGTGATGAACCTCGCCGGTGCCTTCCTGGGCAGCGGCGTGGCCAAGACGGTCAGCGAGGGCCTGATCGAGACGCCGGTGGGCGACAAGGGGATGGGCATCCTCTTCGCGGCCCTCATCGGCGCGATCGCCTGGAACCTGATCACCTGGTACTTCGGTCTGCCCTCGTCCTCCTCGCACGCCCTCTTCGGCGGCATGGTGGGCGCGGCGCTCGCGGGCGGCACGACCGTCATCTGGACGGGCGTCATCGACAAGATCGTCGTCCCGATGTTCCTCTCGCCGTTCGTCGGCCTGATCCTCGGCTATCTGGTGATGGTCGCGATCATGTGGATGTTCCGCCGGGCCAACCCGCACAAGGCCAAGCGCGGCTTCCGTATCGCGCAGACCGTCTCGGCCGCCGGCATGGCGCTCGGTCACGGTCTCCAGGACGCCCAGAAGACCATGGGCATCGTGATGATGGCCCTGGTCATCGGCGATGTGCAGAGCAAGGGCGACGCGATCCCGGTCTGGGTCAAGCTCGCCTGCGCGATCATGCTCTCGCTGGGTACGTACGCGGGTGGCTGGCGCATCATGCGGACGCTGGGCCGGAAGATCATCGAGCTGGACCCGCCGCAGGGTTTCGCGGCGGAGACGACCGGCGCGTCCGTGATGTTCACGACCGCGTTCATGTTCCACGCGCCGATCTCCACGACGCACGTCATCACCTCGGCCATCATGGGCGTGGGTGCGACGAAGCGGGTCAACGCGGTGCGGTGGGGTGTCGCCAAGAACATCATTCTTGGGTGGTTCATCACGATGCCGGCCGCGGCGCTTGTCGCTGCGCTGGCCTATTGGGTGGTCAACCTGGCGTTCGGGTAGCCCCCGGCCCCGACAAATGGGCCCGCCCCCTGGTGCGAACAGGGGGCGGGCCTTTGCCTTGCGGTGGCACCGCCATGCAGCACCGCGAGGCGGCTTGTGTGCGGGTGCGGGCCTCATGTGGCTGGTCGCGCCCGCGCGGCGGAGCCGCATGGTGTTCGGCCCCGCGCCCCTGACGGGGCGCTCCTCACCCGAAGCGGCCCGAGATGTAGTCCTCCGTCGCCTGGACCGACGGGTTGGAGAAGATGCGCGCCGTGTCGTCGATCTCGATCAGCTTGCCCGGCTGGCCGACGCCCGCCAGGTTGAAGAAGGCGGTGCGGTCGGAGACCCGGGCCGCCTGCTGCATGTTGTGGGTCACGATGACGATCGTGAACCGTTCCTTCAGCTCGCCGATGAGGTCCTCGATGGCGAGCGTGGAGATCGGGTCGAGCGCCGAGCAGGGCTCGTCCATCAGCAGGACCTGCGGCTCCACCGCGATGGCCCGGGCGATGCACAGACGCTGCTGCTGACCGCCGGAGAGGCCGGCGCCCGGCTTGTTGAGGCGGTCCTTGACCTCGTTCCAGAGGTTGGCGCCCTTGAGGGACTTCTCCACGATCCCGTCCAGCTCGGACTTGCGGTACCGGCCGCCGTTGAGGCGGACGCCGGCGACCACGTTCTCGTAGATGGACATGGTCGGGAAGGGGTTCGGGCGCTGGAAGACCATGCCGACCGTGCGGCGCACGGAGACCGGGTCGACCCCGGAGCCGTACAGGTTCTCGTCGTCCAGCATCACCTTGCCCTCGACACGGCCGCCCGGGGTGACCTCGTGCATCCGGTTGAGGGTGCGCAGGAAGGTGGACTTGCCGCAGCCGGAGGGGCCGATGAAGGCCGTCACGGAGCGGGGCTCCACGGTCATCGAGATGTCCTCGATGGCCTTGTGGGTGCCGTAGTAGGCGTTCAGGCCGCTGACGTCGATTCGCTTGGCCATAGGGATCACTACTTTCGGGAAATCAAACCGCGTCAGCGGCCGGCCTTGGGGGCCTTCCAGCGGGCGATGCCGCGGGCCACCAGGTTGAGGATCATGACGAAGGCGATGAGGACCAGGGCCGCGGCCCAGGCGCGGTCGTAGCTGGCCTCGTTGCCGGCCGCCCACTGCTCGTAGATGTAGTACGGCAGGGAGGACTGGGCGCCTTCGAAGGGGTTGTTGTTGATCACCTGGGAGCCGAAGACCAGGAGGACGATCGGGGCGGACTCACCGGCGATACGGGCGACCGCGAGCATCACACCCGTGGCGATGCCGCCTATGGCGGTGGGCAGGACGACCTTGAGGATCGTGCGCCACTTGGGCACGCCCAGGGCGTAGGAGGCCTCGCGCAGCTCGTTGGGGACGAGCTTGAGCATCTCCTCCGTGGAGCGGACGACGACCGGCATCATCAGGATGGCCAGGGCCATCGACCCGGCGAAGCCGGAGTAGCCGTTGTCCATCATCAGGATCCAGAAGCTGAGGACGAACAGGCCCGCGACGATCGACGGGATACCCGTCATGACGTCGACGAAGAAGGTGACCGCCTTCGCGAGCCTGCCGCGGCCGTACTCGACCAGGTAGATCGCCGTCAGCAGCCCGATGGGGGCCGCGATGGCGGTGGCGATGCCGACCTGCTCCAGGGTGCCGATGATGGCGTGGTAGACGCCGCCGCCGGGCTGGATGGTCAGGACGCCGGCCATGGAGTGGGAGAGGAAGTTCCCGTCGAGCACCTTCGCGCCGCGCGAGACCGTCTCCCACATCAGCGAGACCAGCGGGACGACCGCGAGAAGGAAGCAGACCCACACCATGCTGGTGGCGAGACGGTCCTTGGCCTGCCGGAGGCCCTCGACGCGGGCCGCCAGGACGAACATCCCGGCGACGAAGACCACCGCCGCGATCAGGCCCCACTGGATGCGGCTGCCGAGGCCCGCGCCCAGGCCGGTGCCGACGCCGACGGCGACCGCGGCGGCCGCGAGGGCGGCGGGCGCCCAGCGCGGGAGGCGGGGCTGGCGCAGCGTGTACGAGGGGAGGGGCGCGCTGTCGGCGACGACCGTGCTGTCCATGGTCACGTCGCTCATGCCGTGTACTCCTTGCGGCGGGCGATGATCATCCGGGCTGCGCCGTTGACCAGCAGGGTCAGGACGAAGAGGACGAGACCGGAGGCGATCAGGGCGTCCTTGCCGATCTCACCGGACTCCTTGAAGCTGCTCGCGATGTTCTGAGCGAACGTTCCGCCACCCGGGTCGAGCAGGCTCTTGCCGATGGTGAAGCTGGGGGAGAGGACGGTGGCGACGGCCATCGTCTCGCCGAGGGCGCGGCCCAGGCCCAGCATCGAGGCGCTGATGACACCGGAGCGGCCGAAGGGGAGGACGGACATCCGGATGACTTCCCAGCGGGTCGCGCCGAGCGCGAGCGCGGCCTCCTCGTGCATCTTCGGGGCCTGGAGGAAGACCTCGCGGCTGACGCTGGTGACGATCGGCAGGATCATGATCGCCAGCAGGATGCCGATGGTGAAGAGCGAGCGGGCGGCGCCGCCCTGGTAGGCGAAGATCCCGGTCCAGCCGAAGTAGTCGTTCAGCCAGGTGTAGAGCCCGCCGAGGTGCGGCACCAGGAAGAGGGCGCCCCACAGGCCGTAGACGATCGAGGGGACGGCCGCGAGCAGGTCGATGACGTAGCTCAGCGGTGCGGCGAGCTTGCGCGGCGCGTAGTGCGAGATGAACAGCGCGATGCCGATGGCCACGGGCACGGCGATGAGCATCGCGATGAGCGAGCTGACGATCGTGCCGAACGCCAGGACCGCGATGCCGAACTTCGGCGGCGTGGAGTTGGCGGCCCACTCGAAGGTGGTGAAGAAGTCGCCCTCGTTCTTGGAGAGGGCGCCGGCCGCCCGCACGGTGAGGAAGACCGCGATGGCGGCCATGATCACCAGGAGCAGGATCCCGGAGCCCCGGGAGAGGCCGAGGAAGATCCGGTCACCGGCGCGGGAGGTTTTCCGCGGGGGCGGTGGGCCGGGTTCGGTGGCTGAGGTTATTTCCATGGTTTCTCCGGTCTGCGGGGCGGCTGGCGCCGGGCCTTCCGGGTTGCTCGGCCCGGTCGTGCTGGGTCGGCGCCAGCGCGCCCTGGTGCGGCGGTGCACCGGATGGTTCGGACGGGGCTCGGGGCCCTGTGCGGCCCGGTGGGCGGTTTGTGCCCACCCTCCCCCGGCTACCGCTGGGAGGTGCCCCCAGCCCTGCGGAACGGGGTGTCTGCGAACCGGGTCAGGAGAGGGTGGCGATGGTCTCGCGGACCTTCTTCGCGATCTCCGTGGGCAGCGGGGCGTAGCCGAGGCCCTTGAGGACCGACTGGCCGTCCTCGCTCGCGATGTAGGTCAGGAAGGACTTGGTGGCCGGCAGGGTGTCGGCCTTGTTGCCCTTGTCGCCGACGATCTCGTACGTGACCAGGGTGATCGGGTAGGCGCCCTCGGCCTTGGTGGCGTAGTTGAGCTTGAGGGCCAGGTCCGAGCCGGAGCCGACGATCTTGGCCTCGGCGATCGCCTTGGAGGCGTTGTCCGAGGTGGCCTCGACCGGGGCGGCCGCGCCGGTGTTGAGCTTCACCGTCTTGATGCTGTTGGCGGTGGCGTAGCTCAGCTCGAAGTAGGAGATGGCGCCGGAGGTCTGCTTGACCTGCGAGGAGACACCGGCGGAGCCGTCGGCCGACTGGCCGCCCTTGGCCTTCCAGGCCTTGGCGGGCTCGTACGACCAGGAGGAGGGCGCGGCGGCCTTGAGGTACTTGGTGAAGTTGTCCGTGGTGCCGGACTCGTCGGAGCGGTGGAACGCCTGGATCTTCAGGTCGGGGAGCTTGGCGTCCTTGTTGAGCTTGGCGATCGCCTCGTCGTTCCACTTCTCGATCTTGCCGTCGAAGATCTTGGCGAGGGTGTCGGCGTCGAGGATCAGGTTGTCCACGCCCGGGACGTTGTAGCCGATGGCGATGGGGCCGCCGACCATGGGGAGGTTGATGCCCTGGCCGCCCTTGACGGCCTCCTTGGACTTGGTGACCTCCTCCGGCTTCAGCGCCGAGTCGGAGCCCGCGAAGGCCGTCTTGCCCTGGAGGAACTCCTGGACGCCGGCGCCGGAACCCGTGGCCTTGTAGTTGATCTGGGTGTCCTTGCAGGCCGCCGAGTAGTTCTTGACCCACAGGTCCATGGCGTTCTTCTGCGCGGAGGAGCCGGAGGCCAGCAGCTGGCCCTTGCCCTCGCACTTGATGTTGCCCGCCGCCTTGGTGGAGTCGCCGCCGCCCGTGGAGCCGCCGCCGCTGTTGTCGTCCGAGCCGCACGCCGTGAGCACCAGGGCGCTCGAGACGGCGATGGCGCCGAGAGCGACGGTGCGAAGCCGGTTCTTGCGCTGAAGCTTCACTTTCGGGAGTTCCTTCCGGGAGCCGCCGCTGGGGCGGCGTGCGAGAGGTGTCGGTACGAGCGGTCCTGCCCGCACCCTCTACTCGGCGAAATTAGGCAGATCAGGTGAAGCGGTCGATGGGTGAGAGTGAACGGAGGGTGAACCTCACCCGTCAGGGCGGTTGCCCGCACGAGGGTCCGGTTCCTTGTGCAGTGTGACGCAGGTCTCTATCGATTTGACGCCAGGCATGGCAGCATCCGAACCTCGCGTGACGGTATGTCAGGCATGGGGGTGAAGGTGCGGAGGTGGCCGGTGGGGCGTCCGGGCAGGCGGAACGATGACCGTACGAGCGGTGGACAGCGCTTGGTGGTGGCGACGGCGCTCGTGTGCGCGGCCGGGCTGGCGGTGCTGGGCGCGCCGGGAGTGACGTACGCGGCGCCCGGGCCGACGCCGGACCCGAGACCCTCCGCCACCACCGGAGGCGCCACGGCGGACGACGCCACCCGGCGCCTGGAGGCCATCCGCAAGGAGGTCGAGGAGCTCTACCGCAAGGCCGAGACCGCCACCGACGCCTACAACGCCGCCGGTGAGCAGCTGCGCCTCCAGGAGAAGTCGGTCGCGGACCTCACCCGGCGGCTGGAGGCGGCCCGGAAGCGCATGGACACGCTGCGGGCCCAGGCGGGCGCCCTGGCCCGCGCCCAGTACCGCAGCGGTGGCTTCAACCGGACCCAGCTCTTCCTCAGCGGGTCCCCCGACTCCTTCCTCGGCAACGTCTCCCTCGCCCGCAAGGGCGAGCAGGCCACCCGCCGGATGCTGACGGAGGTCACGGCCGCGAAGGCGGACCTGGAGCGCTACACCCAGGCCGCGGACGAGCGCCGGAAGACGCTGGACGCGGAGAAGAAGAAGCGCGAAGCGGCGAAGAAGGAGATCCAGGAGCGGCTCGACACCGCCAAGCAGCTGGAATCACGACTCGCGGACCAGGAGAAGGAGAGACTTCGGCTGCTGGAGGAGGAGCGGGCCCGGCAGGCCCAGGACCGCTGGCTCTCCTCGGACGCCGCCAAGTGGCTCACCGGCCGGGGCTCCGTCACGGCGAGCGGCGACGCCGCCCGCGCGATCGACTTCGCGACCGCGCAGATCGGCAAGGACTACGTCTGGGGCGCCGAGGGCCCGGACACCTACGACTGCTCCGGCCTCACCCTCAAGGCCTGGGCGGCGGCGGGCCGGGCCATCCCCCGCACCTCGCAGGAGCAGTGGCGGCAGCTGCCCAAGGTCGACGTCAAAGACATGCGCCCCGGCGACCTGGTCATCTACTACGCGGACGCCAGCCACGTGGGCATGTACATCGGCGAGGGCCGGATCGTCCACGCGCCGCGACCGGGCCGGCAGGTGACCATCACGGGCGCGGGCTCGATGCCGGTGCTGGGGGTCGTCCGGCCGGGGTAGCGGCGGGTCGTCCGGCCGGGGTGACGGCGGGTCGTCCGGCCGGGGTAGCGGCGGGTCGTACGGCCGGGGTAGCGGCGGGTCGTCCGGCCGCCTGGCGGGCGGGCCGGGCCGCGCCCCGGGGTCCGTCCGTGCGCCCGGCGGCCGTACGGCCATCAGCTCGTAGGACGGTCCGCTTGTCCTCGCGCGGGCGTCAACTCCCGTCACCCGTAAGGCATATGACGGAGGCGGGTGGCTGCGTACCATTCCGCTCGGGCGGGCTCTGGCGCTAGGGTCACGTTCTGTACTCGTCTGTCGGCGAGGTGCCGCGCCCCCCGGCGGGGGCACCCCCTCGTGGTGGCCGGGGGAGGAAGGACCGAAGCGATGCCCGTATCCGCGCCCTGGCCGGCGGAGCCGCCCGCCGCGCCGCCCGACGGCGGGCTGACGCTGCTGGTGATCGAGGACGCCCCCGGCGGGGCCCTGTCCGGCCCCCGCGTGGCGGAGATGACCGGCACGGCCGAGGGGCCCGTACGCGTCCGGACCGCCCGCAACCTCACCGAGGCGGAGCGGCTGCTCACCGACGACGTGCAGTGCATCCTGCTCGACCTCGCCCTCCCCTCCCGGGCCTACGCCCCCGGGGGCGGCCACGAGCTGGACACCCTGCGCCAGGTGCTGCGGCTGGCCCCCCATCAGGCCGTCCTGGCGCTGACCGCCGAGACCGACGCCGCGCGGGCGGCGGAGGCGGTCCGGGTCGGCGCGCAGGACTACCTCTTCCGCGACGAGCTGGACGGCCGGGTGCTCGGCCGGGCCATCCGCTACGCCGTCGAGCGCAAGCGCGCCGACTCCGACCGGCGGCAGCTCACCGAGTCCCGGCTGCGGGCCCAGGAGAACGCCCGGCTGGAGCGCGGCCTGCTGCCCCATCCGCTGCTGGCCGGCTCCGAGCTGCGCTTCGCCGCCCGCTACCGGCCCGGCCGCAGCCGCGCCCTGCTCGGCGGGGACTTCTACGACACGGTCCGCACCGCCGACGGCACGGTCCACGCGATGATCGGCGACGTCTGCGGGCACGGCCCCGACGAGGCGGCCCTCGGCGTCGAGCTGCGCATAGCGTGGCGGGCGCTGACGCTCGCCGGGCTGTGCGGCGACGAGCTACTGGTCACCCTCCAGCAGGTGCTCGAGTACGAGCGGGCGGACGAGGAGGTCTTCGCGACCCTGTGCATGGTGGACATCGCGCCGGGCGGGCGCTCGGCCGCGCTCTGCCTCGCCGGGCACCCGGCACCCCTGCTCGTCCGTCCCGGGCATGCCCCGGCCCTGCTGCCGCAGGAGGGCGGCGGCCCGGCGCTGGGGCTGCTGTCCGCCGCGCGCTGGCCGCACCGCGAGATCCGGCTGGGGGCGGAGTGGAGCCTGATGATGTACACGGACGGCCTGGTCGAGGGCCGGGTGGGCGCGGGCACGCGGCGGCTGGGCCAGGAGGGGATGATCGAGCTGGTCGCCCGCCGGCTGAAGGAGGGCCTCACCGGGGAGGACCTGCTGGAGGCGGTCGTGGCGGAGGTACGGGCCCTCAACGGCGGTGACCTGACGGACGACCTCGCGGTGATGCTGCTCGCCAGGGGCTAGGGCCCTGGGCGGGAGATGTGTCAGCGGCCGCCGTTGTACGGGCCGTACGGGCCGTCCGAGCTGGAGCCCCGGCGGCGCGGGCCGCCCCGGCCGGAGACCTGCCGCAGGGCGGGGCGCACGTCGACCATGTAGACGATCGTGGCGATCAGGCCGAGGATCGGCAGGAAGTTCAGGATGCCGAAGAAGAGGTTCACGGCGATCGCGATACCGAGGATGATCAGCCAGAAGCCCTTGGACTGCTTGTCCGCCGCGCGGTAGGCGTCCTCCCGGCGGACGGCCGCGTCGACGAAGGCGACGACCGTGAAGACCAGCAGCCCGATAGACACCCAGGACAGGATCTCGCCGAAGCCTTCCACCAGCATGCCGCTCACCTCTCAGTGCGTCCGTTGCCCACCGTACCCGGAGAACGATCCGGGCAGGTGGTCCGTGCCCGGATCGTTCCGCGCGCTGCGTGCTCCGTCGCGGGCGGCCTAGGCGTCCTCACCGGCCTTGGCGTCCGCCTTCTTCGCGGTGGCGGGCTTGCGGGCGGCGGTCCGGCGGGCGGCGGGCTTGGACGCGTCGTCCGAGCCTTCCGCGGCGGCGGGCTCCGACGATCCCTCGGCCGGCTGGTCGTCCTTGGCGGCGGCGCCGTTCCCCTCGCCGCTGCCCGGCTCCACGGCGACGGCGATCTCGGAGAACCCCTCGGCGGCCTCGCCGCGCCAGGTCTTCACGGCCGTGCGCCCGCGCTCGGCCAGCTTCTCGAACTGCTCACCGGCCTGGGCGGCCACCGCGACGACCTGGCCGACGCCCTGAAGCGCCAGGTCCTGGGCCTTCTGGCCGAGCTTCTTGGCGTCGGTGTCGACGGTCCCGACGAACTCGGTGACCTTGGCGGTCACCTGCGTCTGGACCTCCTTGGCCTGCTGCTTCACCCGCCCGCCCAGCTCCTTGGGGTCGGTGTTGCGCAGCTGCTCGAAACGGCCGGGGGCCTCGGCGACGAGCTGCCCCACCTTCTCCGCCGCGAGGTCGGCGGCGCCGGCGGTGGCGTAGAGGGTGTCGGTGGCCGTCTTGCGGATGTCCTGAGTGAGGGCCATGGCGAAGGGTCTCCCGATCAGCTCGAAGGGTTGCTCTGGTCGTCGTCCGTCTTGCCCGTACCGCCGCTCGTCCCGCCCGGACCGTTCTGTTCGGGAGCGGTTCCGGGCGTGGCGAGGGCGTTCTCCTTGCGGAAGGACTCGTAGATCTGGAGCAGCACCTGCTTCTGCCGCTCGTTGATCGAGGGGTCGGCGAGGATCACGCTGCGGACCTCCGCCTCCTCCCGGTCCCGCTGGTCGAGCATCCCGGCCTGCACGTACAGCGTCTCGGCGGAGATCCGCAGCGCCTTGGCCAGCTGCTGCAGGATCTCGGCGCTCGGCTTGCGCAGGCCGCGCTCGATCTGACTGAGGTACGGGTTGGACACTCCGGCGGCATCCGCGAGCTGCCGCAACGTCAGCTGCGCGGTGCGCCGCTGCTCGCGGAGGTACTCGCCGAGATTGCCGACGTTGAGTGATGCCATGGTGCCGATGGTGCCGCAGCTTGCTAACTATTGCAAGCGGATGCTTGCAATAGTTTTCCGCCAGTCGGGGAGGCGACGGTGGGGGCGCCGGCCACGCGGCGTTCGCCGCCGTTGCGCTCCTGCCAGAGGCGGTAGACCTCGACGGCGTCCTCGCGGGGCTCGTGGCGCATGGGCAGCCGGCGCTGGTCCCAGTTCTTGCCGAACTCCTCGTAGAAGGTGTTCAGCTCGAAGTACTTGCGGTCGTCGACGTAGTGCGGTTCGTACGCGTCGCGGGTGGTGAGGAAGACGACCTCGTCCGGGGAGCAGTAGTAGAGGGAGCCCAGGCACATCGGGCAGGGGTGGGCGAGGACGTAGATGGTGGTGCCGGCCAGGTGCTCGGTGCCCAGCTTCACGCACGCCTCGCGGATGGCGAGGATCTCGGCGTGGGCGGTGGGGTCGTCGGTCTGGGCGACCTTGTTCGCGCTCTCGGCGAGGATCTCGCCGTCCTTGACGATGACCGTCGCGAACGGGCGGCCGCCTTCGGCGACGTTCTGCCGGGCGAGGTCGATGGTGCGCTGGATGAAGTCCATGAGCGGGTCTTTCCGGTGCGGGGGAGGGGTGCGGGGGAGGGGCGGGGCCGTTCGGCCCCGCCCCCGGCCGGTCAGAAGGGCTTCGTCGGCAGGTACTTGCCGTCCAGGGTGATGACGGCGCGCTCGCCACCCTCGGGGTCGGCGACCTTCTTCACGTCCAGCTTGAAGTTGATCGCGGAGATGATGCCGTCACCGAACTCCTCGTGGACCAGGGCCTTGAGGGTGGTGCCGTAGACCTGCAGCATCTCGTAGAAGCGGTAGATCGTCGGGTCGGTGGGGATGCCGCCGGGGATCGAGCCGCGGGTCGGGATGGTCTGCAGCAGCATCGCCGCGTCCTCGTCCAGGCCGAGCAGCTCGGCGACGGCCTTGGCGGACTGCTCCGGCAGGGGGTGCTGGCCGAGGACGGCGGCGGTGGTGAAGGCCACCGACAGGCCGGAGGCGTCGGCTATCCGCTGCCAGGACAGGTTCTTGCGGGTCTTGGCCTCCACGGCCTGGGCGGCCAGGGCCTCGCGGGCGGTCGGGTCGAACTGGGCGTGCACCATGAGAGGGGCTCCTTTTTCTGGGGTGGGGTGGGGTGGGGTGGTTCGGGGCGGGATTCGGGCCGGGTCTCGCGTCAGGACGCGAGGGCGGTGCCCGTGCCGGTGACGTCGAGGGCTTCGACGCGCCCGGAGGCGATGTCGAAGACCCAGCCGTGCAGCGCCACCTTCTTCTCCGCCAGCGCCCGGGCGACGGAGGGATGGGTGGTCAGGTTCGTCAGCTGCGCGTACACGTTCTGGCGGACCAGGGCGCCGGTCTTCTCCGGGCCGGCCGCCATGCCGGCGGTGCGGGCCACGGCGGCGTCCGCGTGCCGCAGCCAGTCGGCGACCACCGGCGCGCCGGACAGGTCGTGGCCTTCGGCCAGGGCGGTCATCGCGCCGCAGGCGGAGTGCCCGCACACCACGATGTCGGTGACGCCCAGCACGGCGACGGCGTACTCGATGCTGGCCGTGACCCCATTCGCGCCGGGCGTATAGGCGGGGACGAGGTTTCCGGCGGTGCGGATGACAAACAGCTCGCCCGGCTCGCCCTGGGTGATCAGCTCGGGGACGACGCGGGCGTCCGAGCAGCCGATGAACAGCGTGTGCGGTGTGTGGTGCGTGGCCAGGTGGGTGAAGAGGTCCGCCTTGGCCGGGAAGACGTCTCGCTGGAATCGCGCGACGCCCTCGGTGAGGTCCTGCATGGGGTCACTCCCTTCGGTAGCCGTCGGGCCCTTGGGGGCCGGCGAGATCCACCATGCATGAGCTGCACCTATAGAGTCCAAGAGTTGTTCTCCATGAGAGCTATTGGTGCTGTCTATAGTGGCGGGTATGGCCGCCCTCGAACTGCGTCACCTGCGCTACCTGCTCGCCGTCGCGGAGCACGGGAACTTCACCCGCGCCGCCGAAGAGCTCCACATCTCCCAGCCCACCCTCTCCCAGCAGATCAAACAGCTGGAGCGCACGGTGGGCGTGCAGTTGCTCGACCGCACCGGCCGGACCGTACGGCCCACCGACGCCGGCCAGGTCTACGTCGAGCACGCCCGCCGGGCGCTGCGCGACCTCGCCGCCGCCGAACGCGCCGTCCACGACGTGCAGGACCTCTCCCGCGGCCACCTCCGCCTCGCGGTCACGCCGACGTTCACCGCCTACCTCGTCGGCCCGGTCGTCGCCGAGCTCCACGCCCGCCATCCCGGCATCACCCTGACCGTCACCGAAGAGACCCAGGACCGCATCGAGGCCGGTCTGGCCGGCGACGAGATCGACCTCGGCATCGCCTTCGCCGGGCCCCACCCGCCCGGCATCACCGCCACACCGCTGTTCACCGAGACCCTCAGCCTCGTCACCACCGCACAGCACGCCCCCACCACCGGCGATCGGCCCATGCCCGTCCAGGACCTCGAACGGCAGCAGCTCGCCCTGCTCAGCGCCGACTTCGCCACCCGGGGCCACATCGACGCCTACTTCACCCGCCACCGGGTCCAACCGCGCATCGCCGTGGAAGCCAACTCCATCCAGGCCCTCACCGAGATCGTCCGGCGCACCCCCCTGGCCACCGTCCTCCCCGACGCCATCACCCACGATCACCCCCACCTCACCCCCGTCCCCCTCGACCCGCCCCTGCCCACCCGCACCGTCACCCTCCTCACCCGCGAGGGCGCCTACCGGTCCGCCGCCACCCGCGCCTTCACCCGCCTCGTCCACGGCCACGTCGCGAACCGCGCCTACACCCCGGCCTGAGCGGCGGACGACGGGAGAGGGGCGACCCGGATGCCGCGCACCCGGAGGAGTTACCATCACTGCTGCAAGGAACAGGGGCCCGTGAACAGGGCCCGGACAGAAGGAGGTGGGACCGATCAACGCTGTGTCAGGTCGGGTGCTCTCGTCCCGCGACGTCGTGGTCGTGCCGGTCTAGGTGGACCGGGAGGGCGCCCTTCGTATCCCGAAAGGCTCCCGTGTCGGTTTCTTTCGCCGCTTCCGCGGCTCTGCAACTTCTCTCCTTCCGTAATGCCGTCATCTCCACGCTGCGCACCGCCGGTTGCGTCTTCGCCGAGGACGAGGCGGAGCTGATCCTCTCCGCTGCGGGCTCGCCGGACGAGCTCCACGCCATGGTGGACCGGCGGGCGGCCGGCCAGCCGCTTGAACACGTCGTCGGCTGGGCCGAGTTCCGGGGCCTGCGGATCGCGGTCGACCCCGGCGTCTTCGTACCGCGCCGGCGTACCGAATTCCTCGTCCAACAGGCCGTCAGCCACGCCCTGGGCCGTGGTCCGGACGTGGTCGCCGTGGACCTGTGCTGCGGGTCCGGCGCGCTGGGCGCGGCGCTGGTGGCCGGGGTGGGGGAGGCCGGCGGGGGGACGGGCGTCGAGCTGTACGCGGCCGACATCGACCCCGCCGCCGTGCGGTGCGCGCGCCGCAATGTCGCCGCGTCCGGCGGGCGGGTCCTGGAGGGCGATCTGTACGCGCCGCTGCCCGCCGCGCTCCGCGGCCGTGTCGACGTCCTGCTCGCCAACGCCCCCTACGTCCCCACCGACGCCATCGGGCTGCTGCCCGCCGAGGCGCGGGTCCACGAGGCGCGGGTGGCGCTCGACGGCGGACCGGACGGGCTCGACGTCCAGCGCCGAGTGGCCGCCGGAGCCGCGCGCTGGCTGGCGCCCGGCGGGCATCTGCTGATGGAGACGAGCGAGCGGCAGGCGTCCCGGACGGTCGAGGTCTTCGCCGGCGGTGGGCTGGAGGCGGCGGTCGTCCACTGCGAGGACCTGGGCGCCACCGTGGCGATAGGGACGCTCCCGCAGCGCTGACCTGCGTTTCCGCGCCCGCCATATGGTGGGATGAGCGGTGTGAACCGTGCCGCCGTCGAGGACACCAACCGCCGGATGCTGAGGGCGCGGGACGCCATGGACCGCGCCTACGCGGAGCCCCTGGACGTCCCCGCCCTCGCCCGGATCGCCCATGTGTCCGAGGCGCATTTCAGCCGTACCTTCCGCGCGACGTTCGGGGAGACCCCGCACCGCTACCTCCAGCGGCGGCGCGTCGAGCGGGCGATGTTCCTGCTGCGTGAGACCGGGCGACCGGTCACGGACATCTGCTTCGAGGTCGGCTTCGGCAGTCCCGGGACGTTCAGCCGGACGTTCCGGGACATCGTCGGCATGTCGCCCCGGGAGTACCGCAAGCAGGCGGTCGCGCGGCATGTGCCCACCTGCTTCGCGATGGCGTGGATCCGGCCGGGGAGCTGACCGGGACCTGAGGGGACCCCTGGGAGCCGACGGGCGTGGCAGGTGAGCAGTTTTGGATAAGTTTTCGGGCGCCTGGCCGAATAGCGTTGTCCTCATGTTCAACGCCATCACGCACTCGCAGATTTACGTCCTCGACCAGGACGAGGCCCTCGACTTCTACGTCGGCAAGCTGGGCCTGGAGATCACCGCCGACATCCCGCTGGGCTTTATGCGCTGGCTGACCGTCGGCGTCCCCGGTGACGCCGGCCGCCAGATCCTGCTGGAGCAGCCGGGCGGGCCGATGATGTCCGACGAGACGGCGGCGCAGGTGCGCGACCTGGTCACCAAGGGCGCGATGGCCGGCTGGCTGATTCTCACCACGCCGGACTGCCACAAGACCTACGAGACGCTGCTGGCCAAGGGCGTCGAGTTCACCGAGCCGCCGACCGAGCGCCCCTACGGGATCGACTGCGGGCTGCGCGACCCGTTCGGCAACCGCATCCGCTTCACGCAGCCGAAGGTCTGACGGGCCGCAGGCCCCGGTAATTCCGTTGCCGCCCGCCCCGGCCGGTGCTGTGGTGTGCGGATGGACAAGGACACGGTGGACACGGTGGCGGCGCTCCTGCCGCTCTACGACCGCGAGATGCGGGAGGGCGTACGGGCCGACGGGCCCGGCGCCCGCGTCGAGCGCGTCGAGTACCCCGGGCGCTCCGGAACGGTCGTCGTCCGGCACGTCGGCGCGGACGCCGACGGCTGGAACGGCGTCGTCTGGTCGGACCTCGACGAGGACACGGCGGACGCCGCCATCGCCGAACAGGTGGCGTACTTCGCCTCGCTCGGCCGCGAGTTCGAGTGGAAGCTGTACGGCCACGACCTGCCGGCCGACCTGCCGCGCAGGCTGCGGGCGGCCGGTTTCGTGGCCGAGCCCATGGAGACGCTGATGGTCGCCGCCATCGCGGACCTCCCGGCCGGTTCCGGGCCCCCGGAGGGGATCCGGCTGCTCCCTGTCACCGACGCGGCCGGCGTCGACCTGGCGGTGGCCGCCCAGGAGCGGGCGTTCGGCGAGTCCCGGGAGCAGCACCGGAAGCTGCTTCTCGACCAGCTGGACTCGGACGTTCCGCTCGCGGTCGTCGCCATGGCCGGGGACGTTCCGGTGAGCGCGGCGCGGATGGAACTCCACCCCGGGACGTCCTTCGTGAGCCTGTGGGGCGGCGGTACCGCGCCGGAGTGGCGGGGGCGGGGGATCTACCGCGCGCTCGTCCACCACCGGGCGTGGCTGGCGGCCGAGCACGGGTACCGCCATCTGCACGTCGACGCGTCGGCGATGAGCCGGCCGATCCTGGAGCGGCTGGGATTCGTGGCGCTGGGGACGACCACGCCATATGTTTTCCTGCCGTGAGTGCCTTCGGGCCGTGAGCCGTCCGGCTGCCGCCCGCGAGGGCCTCGGCGGCTGAAATATACCTACTCGAAGGTATATTGCCGCTCATGGTGAACGAGGCGAACGATCCGGCGGCGTGCACCTCGGCGACCGCGTTCCCGGCCCGGACGATCGACTGCGCCCGGGGGCCCGCCCCCAAGCAGGACCGGTCGATCCGCACCAAGGCCCTCGTCCTGCGCGCGGCGGCCGAGCTCTTCGCCGCGCGCGGCTTCCGGCACACGTCCGTCAAGGACGTGGCGGACCGGGTGGAGATGACCAAGGGCGCGGTGTACTTCCACTACCCGTCCAAGGAGTCGCTCGCCGTCGCCGTCGTCGAGCACCACTACGCCCGCTGGCCCGAACTGCTGGAGGAGATCCGGGAGGAGGGCCTGTCCCCGCTGGACACCGCCGCGGAGATGCTGAACCGGGCGGCCGTCGCCTTCCGCGACGACGTCGTCGTCCAGGCGGGCGCCCGGCTCCAGCTCGAGCGCCCGGAGATCGACGCCACGCTCCCCACGCCCTACGTCGACTGGACCGAGCTGCTCACCGGCCTGCTGACGGCCGCGCGCGACGAGGGCCGGCTGCGCGAGGGCGTCGAGCCGGCGGCGGCCGCGCGCTCGCTCGTCGCGGGCTTCTTCGGCATGCAGCACATCTCGGACGTGCTCGAGCACCGGGCCGACATCGTGGAGCGGTGGCGCGAGGTGGGCGGGCTGATGTTCTTCGCGCTCCGCGCGTAGCCCCCGGGGTCAGGCGCGCGCCCTCAGACCTCCACCAGCACCGTGAACGGGCCGTTGTTCGTCAGCGACACCTTCATGTCCGCCCCGAACACCCCCGTCTCCACCCGCGCCCCCAGCGCCCGCAGTCGCGCCACGACCTCGTCGACGAGGGGCTCCGCGACCGGGCCCGGGGCCGCCGCGTTCCACGTGGGGCGGCGCCCCTTGCGGGCGTCACCGTAGAGGGTGAACTGCGAGATCACGAGGAGCGGTGCCCCCACGTCCGAGCAGGACTTCTCGTCCGCCAGGATCCGCAGGCTCCACAGCTTCCGTGCCAGCTGCGCGCAGCGCTCCGGCGTGTCGTCGTGCGTCACCCCGACCAGCACGCACAGGCCCTCGCCGACGATCTCGCCGACCACCCGGCCGTCCACGGCGACGCTCGCCCCGTCCACCCTCTGCACCACAGCACGCATACGGACCATGATGCCCTGCGCCCATTCAGGTCCGTTCGGGCGGAGAGGCCCTGCGCACCGGGCGCACCGGGTGGCACGATGCGTGCAAGGCGGTGCTCTTCGCGGGCATCGGCAAGGCGATCCGTGCCGCACACCGCCGCCCGAGGGGACGGAACCGCATGACGAAGGACCTCACGGAGGGCCTCACCAAGGACCTCACGGACCTCGAAGAGCTCAAGCGGCTCAAGGACTTGAAGGGCCTGACGGCAGTGGACAGCTTGCAGGCCAGACCGCCGAGCCAGCGCTCCGGGCGGCAGGCGGACGTCCCCGGGCGGCGGCTGAACGAGCTGCGGCTGAACGAGCTGCGCGCGATGCGCCGGGACGCCCGGCGCGACGAGGCGGATCTCAGCTATGTGCGGCGGCTCCTCCAGGGCCGCATCGACATTCTGCGGGCGGAGCTGGCGCGCCGGGCGACGCCGGGTTCCCCGCTGGTGGAGCGGCTTCTGGTGGAACGGCTCTCGGAGATCCTGGCGGACGGCCCGTCCACCCACCGTTCCTCGGCCCGGCACGTGACGCTGGGCACCCCGCGCGGCGAGGAGTACCGGCGGCTGGCCGAGGACATGCTGTCGGAGGTCGAGCTGTCCGATCTGGGCGCCCGGACGGACGGGGAGCTACGGGCCGGTATGGGCCGGCTGGTGGCGTACGAGCGGCAGGTCTCCCTGCGCCGTCAGGGACTGCAGCGCACCACGGACGACTGCAGCGCCGAGATCGCACGCCGGTACCGTGAAGGGGAAGCACAGGTGGACGACCTGCTCTCGTGATCCGCCCGGCCTTCTGATGCGGGACACCGACGTCGGTACCGCCCGCTGAGCGGGTCCTTCCGTCTGGGCAGGTCCTGTTCCGGATCATTGACGGTCGTAGGAATTCGCGTGCGTCCCGCCCCGGCCCGCCCCTAGCGTGCTCGCATGACCGCGAGCACCGGCATCGAGATCCGTACGATCGACGACGACGACGTCCCGGCCTGGACGCGCGCCATGCACACCGGTTTCCTCCGGCCCCCCGTGGTCTCCAAGGAGGAGGTCGAGATACGTCGTGCCGGCATGGATCTCGACCGCACGCAGGGGGCCTTCGATGGAGGGCGCTGTGTCGCGGCCTTCCGCAGCTTCGCGCAGCGGCTCACCGTGCCGGGCGGGGCGTCCGTCGCGGCCGACGCCGTCTCCAACGTGTCCGTCTCGCCCACCCACCGCCGCCGCGGTCTGCTCGGCCGGATGATGACGAACGACCTGCGGCTCGCCAAGGAGCGCGGCGACGCGGCGGCGACCCTGATCGCCGCCGAGTGGCTCATCTACGGCCGGTACGGCTTCGGCCCCGCCTCCTGGACCACCGAGTGGGAGGTGGACGTGGCCCGCGCGGGCCTGGACCGCCGCTACGCGGGGCCCGCGGACGGCGGGCGCGTCGACTTCGTGGACCCCGGCACGGCGCGCGAGCTCGGCCCCGCCCTCCACGAGCGGCTGCGCGCCACGCGGCCCGGCTTCGTCGACCGTGACGAGCGCTGGTGGCGACGGGCCACGGGCGACCTCCGCCCGGCCGGCCGGCCATGGACGGAGCCGTTCTACGTCGTCTACCGCGCCCCCGACGGCGCTGTCGACGGCCTCCTCGCCTACACCGCCCAGGACACGTGGGAGGCCAAGCGCCCGCACGGCACCGCCTCCGTGCTCGACCTGATCGCGGTGAGCACCGAGGCCGAACGGGCCCTGTGGCACTTCCTGCTGTCGGTCGACTGGATCACCACCGTCCGCTCCGGCTTCCGCGCCCCCGACGACCTGCTCCCGCTGCTGCTGCCCGACCCGCGCGCCGCCAAGGTCACCACGCACGCCGACCTCCTGTGGCTGCGCCCGCTGGACGTGCCGGCCCTGCTGGAGGCCCGGACGTACGCCCACCCCGGCACGCTGGTCGTCGAGATCGCCGACCCGGACGGCTACGCGGGCGGGCGCTTCCTGCTGGAGGCGGGGCCGGACGGCGCCGCCCGCTGCGCTGCCACCGCGCGCCCGGCCGATCTCGCCCTGGGCGTGGGCGACCTGGGCGCCCTGTACCTGGGCGACGAGTCCGTCGTACGGCTGGCCGCGCTGGGCCGGGTCGCCGAGGAGCGGCCGGGCGCGGCGGCGCGCGCCGAGCTGATGCTGCGCACGGCCCGGCGGCCGTGGTGCCCGGACGTCTTCTGAGCCGCCGCCCGCCCGTTTTCCGAGCCGCCCGTTCCCGCCGTGCGGGCGCCCGGAAATCCACGCTTGACCTCAAGCATGGTTGAGGTAAGAGGCTTCTTCCAGCGCCCGGGCAGCCCGCCGGAAACGCCGAGAAATCGCCGAGAAATCGCTGAGAAGAGGACCCGTCATGTCCGAGACCCCCTACCGCCTCGCCGTCGTCGTCGCTTCCACCCGTGAGGGCCGGTTCGGCCCCACGGTCGCCGAGTGGCTCGCCGACCAGACCGCACGGCGCGACGACATCGACGTCGACGTCATCGATCTCGCCGAACACCCGCTTCCCGTCAGCCTGTCCAAGAACCCCAGTGCCGAGGACGCCGCCGTGCTGGCCGCCGTGACTCCTCGGCTGGCGGCGGCCGACGCCTTCGTCGTCATCACGCCCGAGTACAACCACAGCTACCCGGCGCCCCTGAAGAACCTCATCGACTGGCACTACACCCAGTGGCAGGCCAAGCCGGTCGCCTTCGTCTCCTACGGCGGTCTCTCCGGCGGCCTGCGCGCGGTCGAGCACCTGCGCCCGGTCTTCGCCGAACTGCACGCCGTCACCATCCGCGAGACCGTCAGCTTCCACAGCCCCTGGGGCAAGCTGGACGCCTCGGGCCGCCACGTGGACGAGGAGGCGGGCCAGTTGGCCGCCGGTGCCGCCAAGGTGATGCTGGACCAGCTCTCCTGGTGGGCCGTCTCCCTGCGCGAGGCCCGCGCCACCCGCCCGTACGGCGCGTGAGCCCCTGCGCCCCGGCCGGCCCTACCCGGCCGGGAGCATGGCGACGACGCTCTGCGCCAGCCCGCCGTCCACCGGCAGCTTCACGCCGGTGGTGAACGTCGCCTCGGCGGCCAGGAACAGCGCGGCCCGCGCCACCTCGTCGGCCGAACCGTGCCGACCCATCGGCGTGCTGACGTCGCCCAGCTCCCTGAAGTGCAGCCGCTCCTCGTCGGACATGGCGGCCACGCCCATGGTGGGCGTGTCGATGAAGCCGGGGCTCACGGCGTTGACCCGGATGCCCTGCCCGACCAGCTCGGCGGCCAGCACCTGGGCGAACGCCCACACGGCGGCCTTCGAGCCCGCGTAGACGCCCATACCGGGCGCCCCCATGGAGTCCGCGACGCTCGTGGTGAACACGATCGCCCCGCCCTCGCGCAGCAGCGGGATCATCCGCTGCACCGTGAAGAACGCCCCCTTGGCGTTGACCCCGAACTGCCGGTCGTAGGACTCCTCGGTGACCTCCGCGACCGGGCCGAGCTCCGCGACCCCGGCGTTGACGAAGAGGTAGTCGACATGGCCGAGGACCTCCTCGGCCGTCGCGCCCAGCGCGGCGATGTCGTCGAGGCTGGTGGTGTCGGAGCGGACGACATGGGCGAGGGCGCCCAGTTCCTCCTGGGCCCGGAGCAGGTGCGCGTCTCTCAAGCCGGTCAATAACACCTCCGCCCCGCCCGCGACGAGGCGTCTGGCGATGGCCAGCCCCACGCCCATGGTTCCGCCGGTGATGACGGCCTTCTTGCCCTCGTACCGACCGCTGTTCCGGCCGTCGTGCTCACCGTCGTGCTTACGGCCGTACTTACCGCCGTGACGAGGCTCGTCGGTGAACATGTCCGTGGTTTCGATGGAAATCGCCATGACCGTACTCTTTCGCGTCCCACTGACGACCCGCTGCGGAAGAGCTGACGGTCCACGGTCATGTCAGCCCGGCCCGGAGCGGTCCGCTGAGCTACGGTCGACGGCATGCGGTTCGGGGTGCTCGGTCCACTGACGGTGTGGGACGACGCGGGGGATGCGGTCAGGGTGCGCGAGGCGAAGGTCCGCGCGCTGCTGACGGACCTCCTGGTGCACGAAGGCCGGCCGGTCCCCACCGACCGGCTCGTCGACGACCTGTGGGGCGGCACGCCCCCCGGCAACCCCGCCAACGCCCTCCAGGCCAAGGTCTCCCAGCTGCGCCGGACCGTCGGCCGCGACCGCGTCGTCCACACCCCGCCCGGCTACCGGCTCCGCCTGGACACCGGCGACACCGACGCCGACCGCTTCCAGGCCCTCGTCGCCCGCGCCCGGGCCGTCACCGGGCCCCGCGAGCGCGCCGCGCTGCTCACCGAGGCGCTGGGCCTGTGGCGCGGCCCCGCCTACGCCGACTTCGCCGACGCCGCGTACGTCCGCGCCGCCGCCCTGCGCCTGGAGGAACTCCGGCTGACCGCGCTGGAGGAACAGGCCGAGGCCCGGCTCGAACTGGACGAACACGGCCGCCTCGCCGGCGAGCTCACCGCGCTCGTCGCCCGGCACCCGCTGCGCGAACGGCTGCGCGCGGTCCAGATGCGCGCCCTGTACCGGGCCGGGCGGCAGAGCGAGGCCCTCGCCTCCTACGCCGGGCTGCGCGAACGGCTCGCCCGCGAGCTGGGCCTGGACCCGGTACCGGAACTCACCGCCCTCCACCAGGCGATCCTCACCCAAGCCCCGGAACTCACGGCCCGCGCCGCCGCCCTCCCCGATGCGACGGCCGTACGCACCAACCTGCCCGCCCCCCTCACCGAACTCATCGGCCGCGAGGACGCCACGGCCGAGGTGACCGCCCTCCTGCGCACCGGACGGCTGGTGACGCTCACCGGGCCGGGCGGCGTCGGCAAGACCGTCCTCGCGGTGGAGGCGGCGGGCCGGCTCGCGGGCGGCCGCTTCGACGAGGTGTGGCTGGCGGAACTGGCCGGGCAGCACGGCGACGCCGACTCCCTGGCCGAGGTGATCGCCGGAGCCATGGGCGTACGCGACGACGGGGCCCCGCACGGCGCGCCCGCGCCGCTGTCGGCCGTCGAACGCCTCGGCCAGCGGCTGCGCGACCGGCGGGCCCTGCTGATCCTCGACAACTGCGAGCAGGTCGTCGAGGCCGCCGCCGAGCTCACCGACCGGCTGCTGCGGGCCGCGCCCGGCCTGCGCGTCCTGGCCACCAGCCAGGAGCCGCTGGGCCTGCCCGCCGAGACGGTGCGCTCCGTCGAACCGCTGCCGCAGGCCGACGCGGTACGGCTGTTCACCGTCCGCGCGGCCGCCGCCGCGCCCGGCTTCGTCCTGGACGACCGCAGCAGGGACGCCGTCGACGTCATCTGCCGCCGCCTGGACGGGCTCCCGCTCGCCCTGGAACTCGCCGCCACCCGCGTCCGGGCGCTGGGCGTCCGCGAGCTCGCCTCCCGGCTGGACGACCGCTTCCGCCTCCTGACGGGCCGTCGGCGCGGCGCGCCGCGCAGGCAGCAGACGCTGCGGGCCGTCATCGACTGGAGCTGGGGGCTGCTGACCGTCCCCGAACGGACCGTGCTGCGCCGGCTGGCCGCGCACACCGACGGCTGCACACTGGCGGCGGCGGAGGCCGTCTGCGCGGGCGAGGGCGTCGCGCGCGAGGACGTACTGGGCCTGCTGGCCCGGCTCGTCGACCGGTCCCTGGTCCTGGTGACCGACTGCGAGCGGGGCCCCCGCTACCGGCTGCTGGAGTCCGTCGCCGCCTACGCCACCGAGCGGCTGCGCGAGGTGGCGGACGAGACGTGTGTGCGCCGGCGGCACCTGCGCTACTACGCCGACCTCGCCGAGCGCGCCCGTCCGTATCTCCACGGCGCCGAACAGCGCGAGTGGCTGCACCGGCTGGACGCCGAGAGCGGCAACATGCGCGCCGCCCTCGACACGGCCGTCCGGGAGGGCGCGGCGGACGAAGCCCGCCGGCTGGTGGGCTCCCTGGCCTGGTACTGGCTGCTGCGCGGCCGGCTGGGCGAGGCGCGCCGCTGGGCGGAGGCGGCCCTGTCGACCGGCGAGTCGGGCGAGATCCGGGCCGTGCACAGCGGTTTCGCGCTGCTCTCGGGCCACCGGGCCGAACCGCCGGCGTACGAGGGGCTGGACGGGCCGGGCGTCCGGGCCAGGGCCCGCTGGTTCCTGGCGTACGCCCTGTTCAACACCGGTGATCTCGCCGCCAGCGAGAAGCAGACGGAGCTGGCGCTCGTGGGCTTCCGGGAGCACGGCGACCGCTGGGGCGTCGCCGCCGCCCTCGCCCTGCGCGCCACCCACGCGATGATCCGCGGCGAGCTGGCCGCCGTCCGGCGCGACGGCGAGGCCAGCGCGGCCCTCTTCCGGGAGCTGGGCGACCGGTGGGGCCAGCTCCAGAGCGTGGCGCCGCTCGCGACCCTGGCCGAGATCGGCGGGGACTACGCGCGGGCCGAACGGCTGCTGAACGACGCCCTGGTCATCGCCGAGGACCTGGACCTGGCCACCGAGGTCTCCTTCCTCCTCTCCCACCTCGGCCGGATCGCCCTGCTGACCGGCGCCCGGGGCGCGGCCCGGGAGCTCCACGAACGGGCGCGGCGGACGGCCGTGGCCCAGGGCTTCAAGTTCGGCGAGATCCACGCCGAGCTGGGCCAGGCGCTCTCGGCCCGGCGGGACGGGGACCTCGCCACTGCGGAAACGATTCTGCTGAAGATCCGCGACTGGTACGACGCGGTGGCGGCGGAGCCGGGCAATCCGCTGGTCCTCGACGAACTGGGCTTCGTCGCCGAGCTGCGCGGCGACGCGGTGGCGGCGTGGCTGCTGCACCGCGAGGCGCTCGAGATCGCCCGGCTGATCGGCGACCCGCGCGCGATGGCCCTGCCCCTGGAGGGCCTCTCCGGCGCCGCCGCGCTCGGCGGCGACCCCGGGCTGGCCGCGCTCCTCCTGGGCGCCGCCGCGGGCGCCCGCGCCTCGGCGGGCGCCCCCCTGCCGCCGGCCGAACGCGGCGATGTCGACCGCGTCACGGCGGGCGCCCGGGCGGCCCTGGGCGAGGAGGCCTTCACGGTGTCCTTCGCCCGGGGCACGCGACTGGGGCTGGCGGTGCTGGGGGCGGGGGTGGGGAGGGGGGCCGACGCCCCGGCTTTCGTCGTGGGCGCTGCTCAGGGCGTGGGCGCCGCTCAGAACGTGGGGGCCGCTCAGGACGCGGGCGTCCAGGCGGCGACCAGGTCGAGGAGGCCGGGGAAGCGGGTGTTGAGGTCGTCGACGCGGACGTGGCTGCGGCGCTCGAGCCCGTACTGCCGCTGACGGGTGACGCCCGCCTCGCGCAGGACCTTGAAGTGATGGGTGAGCGAGGACTTGGGGCGGTCCAGGCCGAACCAGCCGCACGGGTGGTCGAACCGCTCGGACTCCAGGAGGAGTTTGCGGACGATCCCCATGCGGAGGGGGTCGCTGAGCGCGCCCATGACCGCCTCCAGGCGGATCTCGTCGACCGCGGGCTCCGGGAGGGGCTCGGGCAGGTCGTCGGGGGTGGGCAGGACTGTCATGACCGCTCCCTGGTGGCGCCGTCTCGCTGTGCGAATTCCTTGTACGAGTTTGATCGTACTGCATGCTAAGTTCGACTCGACTCGTACTGGAGCGTGCCAAGGGGGACCCCTGTGACCATCACTCGACCCGCGCCGTTGGAGGCGACGGCGGCGGTTGCCGTTCCGGCCCGGTGGATCTGGCTGGCGGCCTGGCCTGTCACAGCGGTTTTCGTCCTGTCCAACGCGGCGACACCGCTGTACGCGCTGTGGCAACGCGACATCGGCTTCTCCAAGGGCACGATGACCGTCGTCTTCGCCTGCTACATCGTGGGCCTCATCGGCTCGTTGCTGGTGTCGGGCGTGGTCTCCGACCGGGTGGGCCGCAAGCCGGTGCTGCTCCCGGCGCTGGGGCTGGCGGTGCTGGCCTGCGGGATCTTCGCCACGGCCACGTCGGTGGCCGCGCTGATGGCGGCCCGGCTGTTCACGGGGGTCGCGGTCGGGGCGGTGGTCTCCGCGGGCATGGCGGCGGTGACGGACGTGGCCGGCCCCGAACGCAAGCGGCTCGGCGCGCTGCTGGCCTCCTGCGCGATGGTGCTCGGCGCGGGCCTGGGGCCGCTGCTGGCCGGCGTGCTCTCCGAGACGCTGCCCGGTCCGACCGCGACCGTCTTCCTGGTCGAGATCGCGCTGCTCGCCCTCGCGTTCGTGACCGTGCTGCGCATGCCGGTGCCCCGGCCGTCGGGCGCGGGCGGGGGCGGGGGTGTGGGTGCGGGCGCCTGGATCCGGCTGCCCAAGGTGCCGCGGGGGAGCGGGCGTCAGTTGTTCCTCGGGATCGCGGTGTTCGCGCCCGGCATCACGTCGACGTCCTTCGTGCTCTCGCTCGGGCCGTCGCTGCTGTCCGGGCTGCTGGGCACGACCAGCCGGGTGGTCGCGGGGGCGATGGCGTTCGTGATGTTCCTCGCCGCCACGGGGGTGCAGTTCGCGGTGAAGGGGCTGCGGGTGCGGGGGATTCTGGTGGGTGGTGCGGTGAGTGTCGTGGCGGGGATGGTGGCTCTGATGGCCGCCGTGTGGACGTCGTCCGTCGTCCTCCTGGCCGCTGCGGCGGTCCTCGCCGGCGCGGGGCAGGGCATGGGCCAGCTCGGCGGGCTCTCCCTGCTGAACTCCACCGTCCCCGGCACCCGCCTCGCCGAGGCCAACGCCGCGCTGAACGTCGGCGGTTACGTCCCGGCCGGCGCCCTCCCCGTCGCGGCGGGCTACCTGAGCGACGGCATCGGCCTGACGGGTGGGGCGACGACGTTCGCGGTGGTGCTCGGTGTATTGGGGGCGGTGGGGGGCGGGGTGGCGGCGCGGCTCGGTCCCGCGAGGGGTTAGTCCCCAGCCCCGCCCCTTCCCGTTTCCCGGGGCTGCCGCCCCGGCCCCCGCACGTGCGCGGTGGACACGGGGCTTCGCCCCCGACCCCGAGGCTCCGCCCGGGGTCCACGGCCGGTGCCGGGGCCCGTCACCCTCTCCCGGGGCTTCGCCCCAGGTCCCCGCAGGCCGGCCCGAGGGCTTCGCCCCGGGACAGTGGCGTGCCGCTCAGGCCCTTTGCCCGCCGGGCCTGCGACCGCAGGTCGCACCCCGGCCTCGTGGCCGCCGAGCCCGGGGCGGGGGGCTGGGGGCCTGCCCCCAGGAAACGGTGAAAGGGCGGGACCGGGGCTCACCCCCCGCCAAGCCCAGCCGCACGGCGCTACGGCTCGACCACGACCTCCTGCGCCGCCGCCGTCCCCGCGCCCTCCCCGACAATCAAGGCCGCGTCCAGCGGAACGTTCCGCTTCACCAGGGCCAGGGCGATCGGGCCCTGCTCGTAGTGGCGGGCCGAGGTCGTGACGAAGCCGAGCCGGCGGCCGTCGGGGCCGTCGGCGGCGAGGCGGACGGGGGCGCCGTGGGGCGGCAGGTGGACCTCGCTGCCGTCGAGGTGGAGGAAGACCAGCCGACGCGGCGGCTTCCCCAGGTTGTGGACGCGGGCGACCGTCTCCTGGCCGCGGTAGCAGCCCTTCTGGAGGTGGACGGCCACGCCGATGAGGCCCAGCTCGTGGGGGATCGTCCGGTGGTCGGTCTCCAGGCCGAGCCGCGGGCGGTGGGCCTCGACGCGCAGGGCCTCGTAGGCGAGGACGCCCGCCGCCGGCCCGTGCGCGGCGGCGAAGTCCGTCAGCGAGGCGCGCGGCAGGAACAGGTCCCGGCCGTGGGGCGTCTCGCGGGCCACCACGCCCTCGGGCGTCTCCGCGATCGAGCCGGCCGGCAGATGGACCACCGCGAAGTCGTCGGTGCGGTCGGCCACCTCGACCTTGTAGAAGAACTTCATGCTCTCCAGGTAGGCGAGGAGCGCCTCCCGCGTGCCGGGCTCGGCGTGGATCCAGGTCGTCTCCCCGTCGTCGACCAGGTACAGCGCGTGCTCGATGTGGCCGTGCGGGGAGAGGATCAGGGCCTCCGTGGCCTGCCCCGCCGGGAGGTCGGTCACGTGCTGGGTGACGAGCAGGTGCAGCCAGCTCAGCCGGTCGGGGCCGGTGACGGTGACGACCTCCCGGTGCGAGAGGTCCACGAAACCGGTCCCGCCGGCGAGCGCGCGCTGCTCGCGGAACAGGTCGCCATAGTGCGCGGCGACGCCTTCGTCGGGCCCCTCGGCGGGGACGGCGCCGGGCAGCGACAGCAGCGGGCTCTTCGATTGACGCAGCATGGGACCAAGCCTACGGCTCGGGGTCCGGCGCCTTCGAGGAGCAGTCGGCGCACCGGCCGAAGATCGCGAAGTGCTTCATGTCCGTCTCGAAGCCGAAGGTCTCGCGGAGCTTCGCGGTGAAGTCCGCCGCGACCGTCAGGTCGGCCTCGACGACGCCGGTGCACTCCCGGCAGACGAGGTGTATGTGGTCGTGCCGGTCGGCGAGATGGTACGTCGGCGCCCCGTGCCCGAGATGGGCATGGCTGACCAGCCCCAGCTCCTCCAGCAGCTCCAGCGTCCGGTACACCGTCGAGATGTTCACCCCGCCCGCGGTCCTGCGGACCTCGGTGAGGATGTCGTCCGGCGTCGCGTGCTCGAGCCGGTCCACGGCCTCCAGGACGAGCTGGCGCTGCGGGGTCAGCCGGTAGCCGCGCTTACGGAGGTCGCTCTGCCAGTCGGTGTCCACCACGTTCCCAGTCTAGGCAGCGTCAGGCACCCCGTACCCCTTTCAGGTATCCGGCGAGCGCGGCGACGGCCGACGGGTTGCGGGGGCTCTCGACGAGATCGACGTAGTCGAGGACGAAGACGCGGTCGTTCTTGATCGCCGAGACGCCCGCGAGCGGCGGGTAGGACATCAGGAACTTCTTCTTCTCCGCCGCGCCGACGTTCCCGTAGTTGTTGATCACGATGACCTCGGGGTCCCGCTCGACGACCGTCTCCCAGCCGACCGTCACCCAGGAGTCGTCGAGGTCCTTCATCACGTGGTCGCCGCCCGCCTTGGTGATGATGTCGTGCGGCCCGGCGAAGGCCCCGGCGGTCAGCGGCTTGTCCTTGCCGTCGTCGTAGAGGAACACCCGCGGCGCCCGGCCGTCCTTCGGCGTCGCCGCCCGGGCGTCGGCGACCTGCTTCTTGAAGCCGTCGACGAGCTTCCGCGCCCGGTCCTCCACGTCGAAGATCCTCCCCAGCGTCTCCAGGTCGGTGTAGAGCGCCTCCAGCGGCGGCATCACCCCGCGCGACGTGCCCGTGCCGCCGTTGTGGCAGGACTCGGTGAGGACGTACGAGCCCACGCCGAGCTTCTTCAGCGCCTCCGGGGTGAAGCCGTTGCCCTCGCCGAAGCCGTAGTTCCAGCCCGCGAAGACCAGGTCTGCCTTCGCGTCGAGGACGAGCTCCTTGTTGATCTCCTTCTTCGACAGCCACTTCACCTTGTCGTAGCCGCTCTTCCAGGGCGCCGCACCCTTGTCGTCCCTGCTGGTGCGGTAGTCCGGTGCCACATAGCCCGCCATGTGGTCCTCCAGGCCCAGCGCGAACATGATCTCGGCTATCCCGACGTCGTTGGTCACCACGCGCTGCGGCGCCTTGTCGTACGTCGTCTTCACCCCGCAGTTGGTGATCGTGACCGGGTAGTGGCCGCCGGACGCCGCCTTCGGCTGTTTGTCGTCGGGAGCGTTCGAAACCTTGGCGCCACAGCTCGTGAGGGTGATGGCGGTGAGGAGGACGGCGAGGGTGACGCGGGCAGTACGCATGGTGTCCTTACGCGAGCGGGAGGCGGTCGAAGAGCAGCTGCGGGGCGCCGGAGACCGGGTGCGGCACGCGGTGCGCCCGTACGCCGAAGACCTCGGCCAGCAGCCCGGCGGTCAGCACGGAGTGCGGCGGCCCGGACGCGACGATCCGTCCGCCCGCGACGACATACAGCGCGTCGCAGTACCCGGCGGCGAGATTGAGGTCGTGCAGCGCTGCCACGACCGTCACCCCCGACTCGCGCACCAGTGACAGGACCTCCAGCTGCTGGGCGATGTCCAGGTGGTTCGTCGGCTCGTCCAGCACGAGCACCTTCGGCTCCTGGGCCAGCGCCCGCGCGATCAGCACCCGCTGCTTCTCGCCCCCGGACAGCGTCAGGAAGCCCCGTCCGGCCAGGTGCGCGGCGCCCACCCGGGCCAGCGCCGCCGCGCACACCTCGGCGTCCGCCGCCGTGGCCCGGCCGCCCGGCCCCTGGTGCGGCAGCCGGCCCATGGCCACGACCTCGGTGGCCGTGAAGTCGAACTCGCCGCCCGACTCCTGCGGCAGCGCCGCCAGCCGCCGCGCCCCCTCGCGGGCGGTGAGCGCGTGGAGGTCGTCGCCGTCCAGCAGCACCCGGCCGGCGGCCGGCCGCAACGCCCGGTAGACGCAGCGCAGCAGCGTGGACTTGCCGCTGCCGTTCGGCCCCACCAGCCCCACGAATTGCCCGCTGTCCGCCCGTAGCGCGATGTCCTCCACCAGCCGCGCGCCCGCGATGTCGACCGCGAGCCCCTCGATGTCGACCCGCATCACGAACCCCCGAAGACATAGCCGCGCCGCCGCATCAGCACCACGAAGCAGGGCACCCCGATCAGCGCGGTGATCACCCCGACGGGCAGTTCCACCGGCGCCAGCAGCAGCCGGGAGACGACGTCCACCCACAGCAGCAGCACCGCGCCCATGAGCGGCGCCACGGCCAGCACCCGGCGGTGGTCGGCGCCGACGAGCATGCGGGTGACGTGCGGGACCATCAGCCCCACGAAGCCGATCGCGCCGCTGACGGCCACGACGGCCCCGGTGACCGCGGCCGTCACCACGAACAGCACCCGCCGCAGCCGCTCGGCGTCCACGCCCAGCGTGGCGGCGGTCTCGTCGCCCATGGCCAGCGCGTTCAGGCGCGGCGCCGACCACAGCAGATACCCGGTCCCGGCCAGCACCACGGCCGCCGCGATGGGCACGGACGACCAGGTGGCCCCGCCCAGGCTGCCCAGCAGCCACATCATCGCCGAGCGCGCCGCCTCGCCCCGGTCGGCGCTGAACACCATGAGCGTGGTGATCGCGGAGAAGCCGTAGTACATCGCGCTGCCAGTCAGCACCAGCCGCAGCGGGGTGAGCCCGTGCCGGGTGCGCGCCGCCGCGTAGACGAGCGCCATCGCGGCCAGCGCGGAGGTGAACGCGGCACCTGACAGCGCCCACACGCCGAGCGAGCCCAGCGCGCCGAAGAGCAGCACCGCGTTGGCGCCGACGGCGGCGCCGGAGGAGATGCCGAGGACGAACGGGTCGGCGAGGGCGTTGCGCACCATCGCCTGCACGCCCACCCCGATGGCCGACAGCCCCGCGCCGACGACCGCGGCCAGCAGGGCGCGCGGGAAGCGCAGCTCCCACACGATCGTGTACGCGGGGACCTCGTCCGGCGCGATGGTCCCGCCGCTCAGCCCCGCCCACAGATGGCGCGTCGTGTCGCCCCAGCCGACGCCGGACGCGCCGAGCGCCACGCAGCACAGCAGCGAGACCAGGAGGGCGGCGGTGAGGGCGGCCAGGAGCGGTGGCAGGGGGAGCGGCCCGCGGGGTGCGGGGCGCGGCCTGCCGGGCCCCGGTCCGGCCGTTCGGCGCGCGACGGCCGGGAGATCTGTCGACACGGGCGGTTCGCCTTCGCCTCGGGCCGTGGCTCCGCCCGCGGACACGTGCCGATGCGGCGCGTCCGCGTGTACGGGTGGTGTCCCCTCGCAGTCCACGGCGAGTGTGCTGGGATCCACGCCGCCGCGGGCGATCGGGCTCGTGTGAGACCCCCTCAGGGGGCCTCACACCTACCGTTGCGGGTCAGCGCCGGAATTCGACCGGACTTCCCCCGCGGGGCGCGAAAGAGGTTACTTTTCCTCGGGCTTGTACGGCGTGCCGTCGGGGTTGAAGAAGGAGACGCCGTCCGGCAGGTCCTCGGGCAGGTTGCGCGCCCACTCCTGCAGCTCCTCGGGGACCTTCTTCAGCTGCGCCGACATGTACGGGCGCAGCGGCACCTCGGGGGTGGCCTTCTCGCCGACCCACATGAGGTCGCCCTTGACGTAGCCGTACAGGCGCTTGCCGCCCGAGTACGGGCCGGAGGCGGCGGTCCGCGCGACGGCGTCGGTGGCGATGTCGATCTGCGGCTTCTGGTCGGCGAGCTCGCCGTACCAGACCTCGACGACACCGGAGTCGCGGATCATGACGATCTCGACCTTGCGGTCCTTGTCGATGCGCCAGTAGCCGGTCTCGGTCTCCAGCGGCTTGACCGGCTTGCCGGCCTCGTCCAGCACCCAGGAGCGCGAGACGTACTCGAGGAAGTCCCGGCCGTCGTGGCTGAAGACGACTTCCTGGCCGAAGTTGCACTTCTCGGCGCCGGGGAAGTCGTGGACGCCCGCGCCCTCCCACGTGCCGAGGAGGAACGCCAGGGGGACGAGGTCGGGGTGAAGGTCGGACGGAATCTCGATCATGAGCTCAGGCGATCTGTAGGCGATGCGGGCAACTGGGTCAGCGCTGGCCCTGGTACAGCTTCTTCCAGGTCAGGCCCGCGAAGGCCATGACGCCGACGGCGACCAGTACCAGCAGGGTGGTGAAGAAGCCTTCAAGCACGAGCGCGCTCCTCGGTCGGAGTGGAGATCTATGTCGGTACGGACCGGACAGGAGTCTAGTCGGCCGCCTCGGGGACGGCGCTGTGAGGTTGGCTGTCGAGGTTGTCCGTCCCGTCGTCCTAGAGTGACGGGCATGGCGAACGCGAAGAAGCTCGTGATCAAGGTGACGGCGGGCGCGGACGCGCCCGAGCGGTGCTCGCAGGCGTTCACGGTGGCTGCCGTGGCCGTGGCCAGCGGCGTCGAGGTGTCGCTGTGGCTGACGGGGGAGTCGTCGTGGTTCGCGCTGCCCGGGCGCGCCGCGGAGTTCGAGCTGCCGCACGCGGCGCCGCTGCCGGACCTCATCGACGGGATCCTCGCCGGGGGCGGCATGATCACGCTGTGCACGCAGTGCGCGGCGCGGCGTGGGATCGAGGAGAAGGACCTGATCGAGGGCGCCCGGATCGCGGGCGCGCAGGTGTTCGTCAGCGAGGCGATGGCGGACGGCACGCAGGCGCTCGTCTACTAGCCCCTTGCCAGTCCACTGGTCCCTAGTAGTCCCTAGTCGCGGCCCCACGGGTCGCGCGGGCCCTGGCGGCGCTTGCCGTCCAGCTCGTCCCACCACTCGTCCGACTTCGGGTCGCCCGACGGATCGTCCCACCAGCGGTCGTCGGGCCCCCGGCGGTTCGCGACGACGGCCGCGACCGGCGGGATGACCATGGCGAACAGGCACAGCCCGACGGCGGCCGGCACCGACCACAGGCGCACGACGGCCCACGCCATGACGAAGAGGAATATGCAGGTCCCCATCATGGCGAAGTAGAGGTGCTTACGCCTCGCGAGCACACCTTCACGGTACGACCGCGGGCGGGTGCGCGCGAAGGGCCGCACCCCCGCAAGGCGTCCAACCCCGGGGTGCGGCCCTTCGGGTCTCAGGCGGGTCCTACGGACCCACGGCCCGTTCAGACGGCGATGGCGACCTCCGCCAGGGCGCCCTTCTCCGTGAGCACGACCTTGCGGTCGGCCGTGGCGCCCGGGACGAGCGCGCGGACCGTCCACGTGCCCTCGGCCGCGTAGAAGCGGAACTGCCCGGTCGCGGACGTGGGCACCTCCGCGGTGAAGTCGCCGTTCGCGTCCAGGAGCCGGACGTAGCCGGTGACGGGCTCGCCGTCGCGGGTCACCGAGCCCTGGATGGTGGTCTCACCGGCCTTGGCGGTCGAGGCGTCGGGGCCGCCTGCCTTCGCTCCACACATGAGATCGATCCTTACTGTCGTGGCCGGAGGGTCAGTTGGCGCCGAGCTCGATCGGCACGCCGACCAGGGAGCCGTACTCGGTCCAGGAGCCGTCGTAGTTGCGGACGTTGGCCTGGCCCAGCAGCTCGTGGAGGACGAACCAGGTGTGCGCCGAACGCTCGCCGATGCGGCAGTAGGCGATGGTGTCCTTGCCGAAGTCCACGCCCGCGCCCTGGTAGAGCTCCGTGAGCTCGTCGTCGGACTTGAACGTGCCGTCGTCGTTGGCCGACTTCGACCACGGGATGTTGCGCGCGGTCGGGACGTGGCCCGGGCGCTGCGACTGCTCCTGCGGGAGGTGCGCCGGGGCGAGCAGCTTGCCGCTGAACTCGTCGGGGGAGCGCACGTCGACGAGGTTGAGCTCGCCGATCGCGGACAGGACGTCGTCGCGGAAGGCGCGGATGGACGCGTCCTGCGGCTGGGCCCGGTAGGCGGTCTGCGGGCGCTTGGGCACCTCGGCGACCAGGTCGCGGGAGTCGAGCTCCCACTTCTTGCGGCCGCCGTCGAGGAGCTTCACGTCCTGGTGGCCGTAGAGCTTGAAGTACCAGTAGGCGTAGGCCGCGAACCAGTTGTTGTTGCCGCCGTAGAGGACGACGGTGTCGTCGTTGGCGATGCCCTTCTCGGACAGCAGCTTCTCGAATCCGGCCTGGTCGACGAAGTCGCGGCGGACCGGGTCCTGAAGGTCGGTCTTCCAGTCGATCCGGATGGCGGTCTTGATGTGGTTCTTGTCGTACGCGGACGTGTCCTCGTCCACCTCGACGATGACGGTCTTGGGGTGGCCTTCGTCGATGCGGGCCTGGACCCAGTCGGCGTCCACCAGGACGTCACTGCGGCTCATGCTGATCTCCTCCGGGGCAGTTGCGGTATGCCGGCGGGCGGTGCGGGACGCGGTGCGTACGCGTGCGGCACCGCGCGGCGGGTGGAGCGGTGGTGCGGGGAGGCGGCCGAGGGGCCGGAAAGGGGTCCGGTAAGCGGGCCCCGTCAGACACGGCGACACAGCATGGCGGCCACGCGGCACAGGTCCACTGCCCGCCGCTTGGTGAGATCCGCCTGTCGCTTCATAAGGGGGATCGTAGGGAGGGGCGGGAGCCCTGTCACCGGGGTGCCGGATAATGAGACGAAAGATCTCGCATGGTGGGATGTCGGGCTTCCCGATGGGCTTGCCGGCCCCCGTCCGGCCCTTTCGTCAGCCCGAATGGACTGACGTGCGGACGGAGGCGTCTCGCAGCGTGGACGCGGGGGTTCAGCCCGCCAGGTTGACGTCGGTGCCGGTGAGGGTGATGTCGACGCCGTTCGGCGTCGCGACGACCGTGTCGAGCTTGATGCCCCGGGGCAGGCCCGTGATCTTCCGGTCGAAGTCCGTCTTCTCGCGGATCTTCCGCTCCAGGCCGGGGATGCCCTGCGAGGGGACCTCGTTCGCCCGGACGCGGACGGTGTCGCCGTTCACGACCGTCACGGTGGAGATCACGCTCTGCTGCGACGCCTGGCCCATGACGGTGACCTTGCCGGAGACCTTCACCTGGTTGCCGCCGGTGGCGTCCTTGCCGCCGTAGCCGACGCTGACGTCGGGGTCGCCGGTGGCCTTGGTGAGCTCCTCGTAGGTGAGGTGCGCGGTCCCGCTCGCGCGGCCGGCGGTGGCGGAGGTGTAGCTGCTGCTGACGCGGACGTCGTGGAGGGTGGCGTCGAAGCCGCTCACCTTGATGGAGCGGTCGCCCGCGCCGGCCGTGACACCGCCGTCGAGCTTGATCTCGACCTCGTCGAGCTGGGAGCTCGCGACCTGGGTGAGGAAGGGGAAGCCCTTGATGGAGACGTCCGGGGTGCCGGAGAGGCCCTGGCTGCTGCGGATCTTGTCGGCGACCTGGTTCTCGGCGAAGTAGACCGCCGCGCGGTCGGCGCCGATGAACAGGGCCGCCAGGATTATGGCGGCGATCAGGAGCCTGCGTATCGCGCGCATCGGTTCGTTCGTCCCCCACTCTTGGTCAGGCTTTCCCGTGAGCCTAGCCCGGGAGGGTGGGCGGGTGTCGACCCGCGTGCGTCACCGGTCTGTAACCGTTTGGGGGAGCCTGCCCCGGTCCCGCCCTTTCACCGTTTCCGAGCGGGGCTGCCGCCCCCTCGCACCCCCGGACAGTTTGAGGTCCGGGGTCTGGGGCGGAGCCCCAGGAAACGGTGAAAGGGCGGGACCGGGGCCCCGAACCCCTACCCCAGGGCCCTGCCCAGCACGTACACAACCGGGGCCGCCAGCGCGAGCGGCAGGGCCACTCCCGCCGTCATGTGGACGAAGCGCGACGGGTAGTCGTAGCTCGCGACGCGCAGGCCGGCGAGGGCGCAGACGCCGGCCGCCAGGCCGAGCAGCGCGGCCGTGGGGCCGAAGCCGGTCAGCTGGCCGCCCGCGATGCCCGCGCCCGTCGCGGCGATCAGCGCGACGACGGGCGCGGCGACCGACGGCAGCGGCAGGGCGCGGGCCAGTACGGCCGCGGCCACGCCGAGCGCGCCGATCACGACCGCGTCCGGGTCGGCCGCCAGGTGGCCGCCCGCCATGACGGCCAGGGCCGACGAGGCGGTGGCCGCCGTCAGCCCGTAGAGCCGCTCGTCCGACCCGGCGTGGCTGCGCAGCTGGAGGACGACGACCAGCAGGATCCATACGCCGAGGGTGCCGAGGAGGACCGTCGGCGCCTTGGCCGTGTCGGTGGCCAGCAGCCCGACGTCGGCGGCGACGCCGCCGAGGAAGGCCAGCGCGATGCCCTGCCGGGCGGGCCACATCCCGTTCAGCCGGAACCAGCCCGCCGCCGTCACCGCCTGGAGCAGCACCACGGGCACGGCCAGCGCGGGCCGCGCCAGCGGCGCCGCGGCGGCCAGCAGCCCGGCGAGCACGGCGGTGATCAGCGCCGGCTGGAGGCCGGGCGACACGATCTGCGGGCGGCCCTCCGCCTTCGCCTTCTCGGCGGCGGTCATCGGGGCCACCGCGGCGGCCGGCCGCTCGGCCAGCTCGCCGGGGACCGGCGCGGGCACGACCGCGCCCTGCGGACGGGGCACCGGCAGCGGCGCGGGCGGCTCGTAGCCGGCCGGCTCCCGGTCCCACGACCCGTCGTACGCGGGCGCCGGATCCTGCTGCTGCCAGCTGTGCGTGTCCCAGCTCTGCGTCTGCCAGGTCTGGGTGTGCGGCTCGTCGTGCTGCTGGTAGTCCTGCTGGGGCTGCGGCCACGCGGCGGGCTGCTGGTGCTGCGGCGCCTGGTGCTGTGGCTGGTGCTGCGGCTGCCCCTGGTGCGGCGCCTGCTGCTGCCCGTCGTAGTCGTAGTCGTACGACCCATAGCCCTGCGGCGGCGGCTCGTACTGCGGGTACTGCCCGTGCTGGTCGTACGGGTCATAGGGATTGCGGTGGTGCTGTTCGCTCATGCTGCCGGGGTCACCCTCCTGCGAAGGGCGGGAGCACCTCGACCGTGCCGCCCTCGGTGAGTCGGACCGTCGAGTGGTCGCGCGTGCCGACGGGGTCACCGTTCACGAGGAACGAGCAGCGCGTGAGCACCCGCGCGAACTCCGGCGCCGCCTCGTGCGCCCGACGGGCCGCGACCAGCGCGTCCGCGAGCGTGCGCGCGGCGTACGGCTCCTCGGCCGTGCCCGCGGCGGCCTTGGCCGCGGCCCAGTACCGGATCGTGCCGGCCGGAGGCTCCGGCTCGGCCGGTCCCGGCTGTGCCGGCAGCGATGCCGGACGAGCCGTGTGTGTCGTCGCCACGGCGACCCCTTTCGGTTTCTTGCCGCCTCCATGATGACGGGTGCCGGGCCCGCCATGTCCCCGCCCGGTAAAGGAGAGGCCCCATCGAGAGCTGCTCGCATAGGCTTCTTGTGTGTTGGTGCGACTTCTACGGTCGTCTTTGCGGCCCTATACCGGAGCGATCGCGCTGATCGTGCTCTTGCAGCTCGTTCAGACCCTCGCCACTCTCTACCTCCCCAATCTCAACGCGGACATCATCGACAAGGGTGTCGTCAAGGGCGATACCGGATATATCCTGAGCACCGGCGGGCTGATGCTCGCCGTGACCCTCGCGCAGATCGTCTGCGCCATCGGCGCCGTGTACTACGGCGCCCGGACGGCCATGGCGGTCGGCCGGGACCTGCGCGCCGCGGTCTTCGACCGGGTCCAGTCCTTCTCCGCGCGTGAGATGGGGCAGTTCGGGGCGCCCTCGCTGATCACCCGCACGACCAATGACGTCCAGCAGGTCCAGATGCTGACCCTGATGGCGTTCACGCTGATGGTGTCGGCGCCGATCATGTGCGCGGGCGGCATCGTCCTGGCCGTCCAGCAGGACGTGCCGCTCTCCTCGCTGCTGCTGGTGATCGTGCCGGTCCTGGCGGCCATCGTGAGCGTGATCATCTGGCGGATGCGGCCGGTGTTCCGCGGGGTGCAGTCCCGCATCGACACGGTCAACCGGGTGCTGCGCGAGCAGATCGCCGGCATCCGCGTCATCCGCGCGTTCGTCCGCGACGATCACGAGCGGAAACGATTCAGGAGCGCCAACACCGAGCTGATGGACGTCTCGCTGCGCGCGGGACGGCTGATGTCGCTGATGTTCCCGTCCGTGATGCTGGTGGTGAACCTGTCCTCGATCGCCGTCGTGTGGTTCGGCGGGCACCGGATCGGCGACGGCGGCATGGAGATCGGCGCGCTCACGGCGTTCATCAGCTATCTGATGCAGATCCTGATGTCGATCATGATGGCCACCTTCATGTTCATGATGGTGCCGCGCGCCGAGGTCTGCGCCGAGCGCATCCAGGAGGTCCTGACCACGGAGTCGAGCGTGGCGCCGCCCGCCGTCCCGGTGACCGAGCTGCGGGGGCGCGGTCACCTGGAGCTGCGCGCGGTGGAGTTCGGCTACCCGGGCGCCGAGGAGCCGGTGCTCCGCGACGTCTCCCTGGTGGCCCGGCCCGGCGAGGTCACGGCCGTCATCGGCTCCACGGGCAGCGGCAAGTCGACCCTGCTGGGCCTGATCCCGCGGCTGTTCGACGCCACCGGGGGCACCGTCCTCGTCGACGGCGTGGACGTGCGGGAGCTGGACCCGGCCGCGATGTCGGCGGCCGTGGGGCTCGTCCCGCAGAAGCCGTACCTCTTCTCCGGCACCGTCGCCTCCAACCTGCGCTACGGACGCCCCGACGCGACCGACGAAGAGTTGTGGCAGGCGCTGGAGACCGCGCAGGCCCGTCCGTTCGTCGAGTCGATGGACGGGATGCTGGAGGCGCCGATCTCCCAGGGCGGCACCAATGTCTCCGGTGGCCAGCGGCAGCGCCTGGCGATCGCCCGGGCCCTGGTCCGCAAGCCGGAGATCTACCTCTTCGACGACTCCTTCTCCGCCCTCGACTACGCGACGGACGCCCGGCTGAGGGCCGCGCTGTCGCGGGAGACCGGGGACGCGACGGTGGTGATCGTCGCGCAGCGGGTGTCGACCATCCGCGACGCCGACCGCATCGTGGTCCTCGACGAGGGCCGGGTCGTCGGCACGGGCACCCACACCGAACTGATGGGGACGAACGAGACCTACCGGGAGATCGTGCTCTCCCAGCTCACCGAGGAGGAGGCGGCGTGACGTCCCTCGAGAAGCCCGCCGCGAAGCCCGCCGAGCCCGCCGCCGCCGGCGGCCCGGACGGAAAACCAGGAGGACCGGGCGGCCCGGGCGGAGCGGGCGGCCCCGGCGGACCGGGCGGTAAACCGGGCGCCCCGCAGCGCAGAGGCCCCGCGCCCGCCGTCGGCATGGCCCGCTTCATGGGCGGCCAGCCCACCGAGAAGTCCATGGACTTCGCCGGCTCCGGCCGTCGCCTCCTCGCCCGGCTGCGCCCCGAGCGGGCGGTCGTCTCCCTCGCCCTGGCGCTCGGCGTGGCCAGCGTGGGGCTGGCCGTCATCGGCCCCAAGGTCCTCGGCCACGCCACCGACCTGATCTTCGCCGGTGTCGTCGGCTCCCAGATGCCGGCCGGCGCCACCAAGGCCCAGGTCCTGGACCGGATACGGCAGCAGGGCAACGGCAAGATCGCCGACGTCCTCTCCGGCGTCGACTTCGTCCCGGGCCACGGCATCGACTACGGCGCCGTCGGCAACGTGCTGCTGTGGGCGACGCTGATCTACGTGGGCTCGTCCCTCTTCCAGCTCGTCCAGGCCCGCATCGCCACGAACGTCGTCCAGAAGGCCGTGTTCCGGCTGCGCGAGGAGGTCGAGGAGAAGCTCGGCCGGCTGCCGCTGAGCTACTTCGACAAGCAGCAGCGCGGCGAGGTCCTCTCCCGGGCCACCAACGACATCGACAACATCGCGCAGACCCTCCAGCAGACCCTCAGCCAGATCATGGCCTCCCTGCTGACGATCGTCGGCGTGCTGGCGATGATGTTCTGGATCTCCTGGCTGCTGGCCCTGGTCGCCCTGGTGACCGTGCCGGTGTCGATCGTCGTCGCCACCCGGATCGGCAAGCGGGCGCAGCCGCAGTTCGTCGCCCAGTGGAAGTCCACGGGCAAGCTGAACGCCCACATCGAGGAGATGTACACCGGCCACTCGCTGGTGAAGGTCTTCGGCCGGCAGAAGGAGTCCGCCGAGACGTTCCGCAAGGAGAACGACGAGCTCTACGAGGCCGGGTTCAAGGCACAGTTCATCTCGGGCCTGATCCAGCCCGCGATGATGTTCATCGGCAACCTCAACTACGTGCTCGTCGCCGTGGTCGGCGGTCTGCGCGTGGCGACCGGTTCGCTGTCGATCGGTGACGTCCAGGCGTTCGTGCAGTACTCGCGCCAGTTCAGCCAGCCGCTGACCCAGGTGGCCTCCATGGCTAACCTGGTCCAGTCCGGCGTCGCCTCGGCCGAGCGCGTCTTCGAGCTGCTGGACGCGGAGGAGCAGTCCGCCGAGCCGGCCGACGCGCGCCGCCCCGACCGGGTGCGCGGCGAGGTCTCCTTCGAGAAGGTCTCCTTCCGCTACGAGCCCGACCGCCCGCTCATCGAGGACCTGTCGCTGACGGTCCGGCCCGGCCAGACCGTCGCCATCGTCGGCCCGACCGGCGCCGGCAAGACCACCATGGTCAATCTGCTGATGCGGTTCTACGAGGTCAACGGGGGCCGCATCACGCTCGACGGCGTCGACGTCGCCCAGATGTCCCGCGAGGAGCTGCGCTCCCACATCGGCATGGTCCTCCAGGACACCTGGCTCTTCGGCGGCACGATCGCGGAGAACATCGCCTACGGCGCCCCCGAGGGCGTCTCGATGGACAAGATCGTGGAGGCGGCGAAGGCCACCCACGTCGACCGCTTCGTCCGTACGCTGCCCGACGGCTACGAAACGGTGATAGACGAGGAGGGCTCCAACGTCAGCGTCGGCGAGAAGCAGCTGATAACCATCGCGCGGGCCTTCCTCGCCGAGCCGGAGATCCTCGTCCTCGACGAGGCCACCAGCTCCGTCGACACCCGCACCGAGGTGCTGATCCAGCAGGCCATGGGCCGGCTGCGGACCGGGCGCACCAGCTTCGTGATCGCCCACCGCCTCTCCACCATCCGTGACGCGGACGTCATCCTGGTGATGGAATCCGGCCGCATCGTGGAGCAGGGCACCCACGACTCGCTGCTGGCGACGGGCGGGGCGTACGCCCGGCTGTACGAGGCGCAGTTCGCGGAGCCGGTCGCGGAGGCGTAGGGCTTTTCGTACGGCGGGCTCTTTGGATGGCGGGCTCTTCGTACGGCGGGCGCTTTGTACGGCCTGGGGGTGCGCGCCGTCGCGGCGGCGCGTGCCCCGGCGCGCGCTCCTGTGCGCCCTCCGTGCCGCAGCGCACCCCCATCCGGCCGCCCGCCGGCCGACGGGTGCGCGAGACTGGTTCCTGCAGGACGTACCGACCGGCGACCGTCAAGAGTGCGATGCGATGACCACTCGAAGTGACCGACGAAACACAAGCTCATGCAAAATCGTCCGCGCCGTCGAAAGTCGGGTGGGTTATTCTGCTGCGCAGAGAGGATCCGGGCAGAGTGGCCCCCGGGTCCTTTTGTGCATTCGGACGACGAGCAGTGCCCCAACCGTCCTCGCAGGGACCGAGGAGGAACCGACGTAATGGGCGAGCGAAGCGCACGACAAGAGAGCGCACCAGAAGAGGGCGCGACCCCCACGGGTCGTACGTGCCTTACGTGGAACCGGGCAGGTGGTGGCCGATGAGCTCCCTGCTCCTCCTGACCAATGCCCTCCAGCCGTCGACCGAGGTGCTGCCCGCGCTCGGCCTGCTGCTGCACAGCGTGCGCGTGGCCCCCGCCGAGGGCCCGGCCCTCGTGGACACCCCCGGGGCCGACGTCATACTGATCGACGGCCGCCGCGACCTGCCCCACGTCCGCAGCCTCTGCCAGCTGCTGCGCTCCACCGGACCGGGCTGTCCGCTGCTCCTCGTCGTCACCGAGGGCGGCCTCGCCGCCGTCACCGCCGACTGGGGCGTCGACGACGTCCTCCTCGACACGGCGGGCCCCGCCGAGGTCGAGGCCCGGCTGCGCCTCGCCATGGGCCGTCAGCAGATCTCCATGGACGACAGCCCGATGGAGATCCGCACCGGCGACCTCTCGGTGGACGAGGCCACCTACAGCGCCAAGCTCAAGGGCCGGGTCCTGGACCTGACCTTCAAGGAATTCGAGCTGCTCAAATACCTCGCCCAGCACCCCGGCCGGGTCTTCACCCGCGCCCAGCTCCTCCAAGAGGTCTGGGGCTACGACTACTTCGGCGGTACCCGCACGGTGGACGTCCACGTCCGGCGGCTGCGCGCCAAGCTGGGCCCCGAGCACGAGTCCTTGATCGGCACCGTCCGGAACGTGGGCTATCGGTTCGTGCTGCCGGAGAAGCTGGACAAGGCGGAGAAGCTGGAGAAGGCGGAAAAGGCCGAGAAGGAGAAGACCGACCCCGCCCCTTCCTCCAGCCCCTCCTCCACGACCTCCTCCGCCGGTCGGCGAAGTGACCGAACCGAGGCCGTTCGCCCGGTGAAACGGTAGGTGGACCCGCGTAGACTGCCGCGCGTGGCCAAGGTGACGCGGGACGATGTGGCGAGGCTTGCGGGGACGTCGACCGCGGTCGTCAGCTACGTCATCAACAATGGACCGCGCCCGGTGGCACCGGCGACGCGGGAGCGAGTGCTGGCCGCGATCAAGGAGCTGGGGTACCGGCCCGACCGGGTCGCCCAGGCGATGGCCTCACGACGGACGGACCTCATAGGCCTGATCGTCCCGGACGCGCGCCAGCCCTTCTTCGCGGAGATGGCGCACGCGGTCGAGCAGGCGGCGGCCGAGCGCGGGAAGATGGTCCTCGTCGGGAACTCCGACTACCTCGACGAGCGCGAAGTGCACTACCTGCGCGCCTTCTTGGGCATGCGCGTCTCCGGCCTGATCCTGATCAGCCAGGGCCCCAGCGAGACCGCCGCGATGGAGATCGACGCCTGGGACGCCCGGGTCGTCCTGATGCACCGCAGGCCCGACGCCATAGACGACGTGGCCGTCGTCACCGACGACGTCGGCGGCGCCCAGCTCGCCACGCGCCACCTCCTGGAGCACGGCCACCCGTACGTCGCCTGCCTCGGCGGCACGGAGGTCACGCCGACCGTGGGCGACCCGGTCACCGACCACGTCGAGGGCTGGCGGCGCGCCATGCGCGAGGCCGGGAAGTCCCTGGAGGGCCGGCTCTTCCCGGCCCCCTACAACCGCTACGACGCGTACAAGGTCGCCCTGGAGCTGCTCGCCGGCCCGAACCGGCCGCCGGCCCTGATGTGCGCCACCGACGACCAGGCCATCGGTGTGCTGCGGGCCGCGCGCGAGCTGCGCATCGACGTGCCGGGCGAGCTCGCGGTGGCCGCGTTCGACGACGTCAAGGAGGCGGCCCTCACGGACCCGCCCCTCACCACCGTCGCCTCCGACCGCCAGGCGATGGCCCGCTCGGCGGTCGACCTCGTCCTCGACGACGGCCTCCGCTTCGCCGGCTCCCGCCGCGAACGCCTCAAGCAATTCCCGTCGCGATTGGTGATCCGCCGCTCCTGCGGCTGCGGCTGACCACGGGGTGCCCCCGGGTGCCCCCGGCGGTCCTTATGCCGGGTGAACAGGGTTCTGCACCCCTTCTCAGCCCGTCCTCAGACTCCTCTCATGATGACAGCGCACAGTCATAGTCATGACGGACAACGAGTACCCCGCACCCCCGGCATACCCCCCGCACCCCCACTTCGCGGAGCCGGCGCAGCCATACCCCGCATCCCACCGCACCCGCGCCCGTCGCCCCGTCGCGCTGCTCGCCGCCGCGGCGATCGTCGCGGCCGTGGTCGGCGGCGGGTCGGCGGCGCTCGTGGGGGAGCTGACGAGCGGGCGCGGGGACAGCGCGCAGTCGACGCCCGTCCAGAACGTCTCCGCCAAGGGCAGCGGCGTCTCGGCCGTCGCCAACGCCGTCAGCCCCAGCATCGTGGAGATCAAGGCGGCGACGGCCTCCGGCCAGTCCACCGGCTCCGGCGTGATCGTCTCCGGTGACGGTGAAGTGATCACCAACAACCACGTGGTCGCCGGCGCCGACGAGGTCAAGGTCAGCCTCAGCGACGGCACGTCCAAGACCGCCAAGGTCGTCGGTACCGACCCCGGCAAGGACCTCGCCCTCATCAAGATCCAGGACGCCAAGGGCCTCAAGGCCGCCAAGCTCGGCGACTCCGGCAAGCTCAGGGTCGGCGACCAGGTCGTCGCCATCGGCTCCCCCGAGGGCCTCACCGGCACCGTGACCAGCGGCATCGTCTCCGCCCTCAACCGCGACGTGACCGTCGCCAAGGAACAGGGCCAGGGCGGCGGCGGCCAGGACCAGGGCCAGCAGCGCCAGCAGCAGCGCGGCTTCTCCCAGTGGCCCTTCGAGTTCGGCGGCAACCAGTACAACGGCGACACCGGCTCCTCCAAGACCACCTACAAGGCCATCCAGACCGACGCCTCCCTCAACCCCGGCAACTCCGGCGGCGCCCTCATCAACATGAACGGCGAGATCATCGGCATCAACTCCGCCATGTACAACGCGGGCTCCAGTGACACCGCCGGCAGCGTGGGCCTCGGCTTCGCCATCCCCGTCAACACGGTCAAGGCCGACCTGGCCAAGCTGCGAGCGGGCGGCAGTGGCCACTGAGAAACCCATGGGCGTGCGAGGCTGAGGAGAGACGCACCCTTGCCACCCAGTGAGAACCGTGAGGTACCGCCGATGAGCCCCGCCGAGCACGGCGAGACGCCCGCCCGCATCCTGATCGTGGACGACGAGCCCGCCGTGCGCGAGGCACTGCGCCGCAGCCTCGCCTTCGAGGGCTACGCGACCGAGCTGGCCGTCGACGGGCTGGACGCGGTCGAACGGGTCGCGGCCCACCGCCCCGACATGATCGTGCTCGACGTGCTGATGCCCCGGATGGACGGCCTGACGGCCGCCCGCCGGATGCGCGCCTCCGGAGTGACCGTCCCCATCCTGATGCTGACCGCCCGCGACACGGTCGGCGACCGCGTCACCGGCCTCGACGCCGGCGCCGACGACTACCTCGTCAAGCCCTTCGAGCTGGACGAGCTGCTGGCCCGCATCCGCGCGCTCCTGCGCCGCAGCTCCTACGCGGCCTCCGCCGCGCCCGCCGACACCGACTCGCAGACGCTGTCCTTCGGCGACCTGCGCATGGACCTCGCCACGCGCGAGGTGACCCGGGGCGAACGGCGCGTGGAGCTGACCCGGACCGAGTTCACCCTGCTGGAGCTGTTCCTGACCCACCCCCGCCAGGTGCTCACCCGCGAGCAGATCCTCAAGTCCGTCTGGGGGTTTGAATTCGAGCCGTCGTCCAACTCCCTCGACGTGTACGTGATGTACCTGCGCCGCAAGACCGAGGCCGGGGGAGAACCCAGGCTCGTCCACACCGTCCGCGGGGTCGGGTACGTCCTGCGGGCCGACGGCGGCACGGAATGATCGCGACCAGATTCCGCCGGCTCCCGCTGCGCTCCCGGCTGGCCCTGCTGACGGCCGCCGCCTGCGCGGTGACGGTGGCGCTGGCGGCGTGGGCCTGCTGGTTCGTCACCAAGGAACAGCTCGGCAGCGAGCGCGACACCACCCTGACCAGCAAGCGCCTCGACGAGCGCTCGGTCCAGGCCCTGGTGCGCGGCTGCGGCGCCAACCCGCCCGGCCTGCCCCCGGCCCCCGGCTCGTACACCGTGCAGGTCGTCACGGCCAGTGGGCTGGTCTGCACGATGCCCGGCAAGTCCCCCATCAGGGTCACCGCCGTCGACCTGGCCGTCGCCGACGGCCGCCTGGAGGAGGCGCTGCACGACAGCGTCGCCACCGACGGCAACGAGATGCGCGTCTCGACGTACCGCAGCGAACAGCTGCCGAACACGGCCGTCTCCATCGCCCAGCCGCTCAGCGAGACCGACAAGCCCCTCAACTCCCTCGCCCTCGTCCTGGTGTTCACGGCCGGCGTGGGCGTGGTCCTGGCCGCGACGGCCGGACTGTGGATCGCCCGCGCCGCGCTGCGGCCCGTGGACCGGCTCACGGACGCCGTCGAGCACATCGCCCGCACGGACGACCTCGCGGTGCGCATCCCCGTCGAGGGCGAGGACGAGATCGCCCGCCTGTCGCGCTCGTTCAACTCCATGACCGAGGCGCTCGCCTCCTCCCGGGACCGGCAGCAGCAGCTCATCGCCGACGCCGGGCACGAGCTGCGGACGCCGCTGACCTCGCTGCGCACCAACATCGACCTGCTCGCGCGGAGCGAGGAGACCGGCCGGGCGATCCCCCCGGAGGACCGGAAGGCGCTCCTCGCGAGCGTCAAGGCGCAGATGACGGAGCTGGCGGAGCTCATCGGCGACCTCCAGGAGCTGTCCCGCCCGGACGGCCCGGAGAACAGCGGCCCGCTCCAGGTGGTCGCCCTCCACGAGGCCGCCGGACGAGCAGTGGAGCGGGCCCGGCTGCGGGCCGGCGGTGCCGGGCTCACCGTCGACGCCGAGCTCGACCCGTGGTTCGTCCGCGCCGAGCCGGCCGCGCTGGAGCGGGCGGTGGTCAACCTCCTCGACAACGCGGTGAAGTTCAGCCCTGCGGGTGGTGTGATCGAGGTCCGTCTGGTGAAGGGCGAACTGACCGTTCGCGACCAGGGACCCGGCATTCCGGCCGAGGAACTCCCCCACGTCTTCGACCGGTTCTGGCGCTCCCCGTCGGCACGCGGCATGCCGGGCAGCGGCCTGGGCCTGTCGATCGTCGCCCGCACGGTCCGGCAGGCAGGCGGCGAGGTGTCCCTCCGCGCGGCCGAAGGCGGCGGCACGGTGGCGAGCGTACGCCTGCCGGGCGCGGCGACGGAGCCGCCGCACGCCCTGTAGGGGAGACGCCCCGCAAGGGGGTGCCCCGTGAGGGGCGCGGGGCAGTGTCGATTTGCGGCTGCCGCCGCGCGGGCGCGACAAGCCCCCACCGGCCCGCAGGTGCAATACGGGCTATCCGCCAACGGCGAGCCCGGTCGCCGACAACTCAGCCCGAATCCCGTCCGCCCCGACGGTCAGCGCACGCAGCCGCAACCGATCCGCCTCCGGAGGCATCCGGAATGAAAAAGAGAACCGGTCCGCCAGTTCCGGCGGCTGGAGCCGCGTCAGCGCGGTGAGCAGCCCGGGGTCGATGCCCAGCTTCTCCAGCAGCCACGGGTGGTCGACGAGCACGTCGACGAGGTTGAGCCGGGTGAGCCCGTCGACGAACCGGGGCGTCCCGGCCACCTCCCGCAGCTGCTCCTCGCTGCCCAGCGCGGCCTCCACCGCCTCCTCCGGCACGCCGAGCCGCTCGACGATCGCCGGGACGGAGAACAGAGCCTTCACCCGGCCGGCGTCCTTGGCGATCCGCTCGGCGGCCTCGCGGTGGAGGACGAGGCTTCTGGGGTCGTCCGGGCCCTGGCCCCCGGGGCGGTAGGTGGCGACGTGGGGGAGGTCGAGGCTCATCCCGTCGATCTCGGTGGTGATCGCGCGCCCGCCGTCCCGGCGCAGATGCGCCCGGGCCCGGACGATCAGCTCCTGCCCGGCGACGTTCAGCCGGCCCAGGGCGCCGATCGAATCGCCACCGAGGTCGCGGAATCTGACCTGGGAGGCGCCGAGTTCCCGGTCCATGTCGGCGAAGGCCAGCAGGACCTCGCCGCTGAGGTCGCCGATGACGGCGCCCCGGATGGTGGTCGGCAGGCTGCCGGTGAGCCGGATGTCGCGGGCGCTCGCCCGTACCCGCGCCAGGGTCACGCGGTCGGCGGCGACGTGGGGGACGGTGACGTCGACGCGGTCGAGGCGCTTGGCGGCCACCTGGGTGAGGAACGGGAAGCCCTTGATGTCGACCTGCGGTTCGGCCGTCAGCCGCAGCGCCTGCTGGAGCTGCTGCTGGGCCTTCTTCTCCGCGTACATCGCGGCGCAGCGGTCGGCGAGGAAGAGGAGGGCGGCGCCGGCGGTGACGAAGAGGAGGAGCTTGACGACGCGGCGGAGGAACCGGAGGGGGCTGGGCGTCCACCGCTGCCGGGTCTGCCGGGTCTGCCGACGGGCGCGGCGCCTCGCGCGTCGGCGCCGGCTCCCACGGCGCCCGGCGCGGCGGTGGCCGGGCGGGGCCGACGGCCGGTTGTCGCCGGGACCGGCGGAAGGCACTGCGGAAGGAGCGGCAATCGGATCGGCGGGTATCGCGGGTATGAGGGGCGGCTCGTCGGGTTCGTCGTACGGCGGCTCCGGATCGGCGAGTTGCGCCAGTTCCTCATAGGGGTTGGGGGACGGGCGGGCATGCGTGTGGGGGTTCGCATCACCACATCCCACCACGGCCGAGGACGGTGATCGCAAGGGCTACCGCCGGTACTGGCGCATTCTTGGCGGGATTTTCGAACGCGAGTCTTAGCATGAATACGCGCAGGAATCGGGGCGGTTTCCGGCCGTTGTGCCGGGGTTTTTCCCGGTGGCCGACAAAGCCCTCTAGCGTGATCCCCATGGCACGCGCTCGGGGGAGTCGCGACGATCACGCGACCTGTGCGACACCGGATGACTCGGACAGCGGTCATCCCAACGGCGGCTGCCGGATGCGGGGGATTCCCGCCGGGGCGAGGATGCGAGCGTGGTCCGAGCCCAAGCCCGAGGAGGCGTCGTCCCGTGAACCGGAAGGCTGTGGTCGCCCTCGCGGCCGCCGCGCTCACCGGCGCCGCGGTCACGGGATGGGCGGCCTTCGTGCCCGACCCGATCTCCCTCACGTCCGAGGGCACGACGGGTGAGTGCGCTGTCTCCTGGCGGAAGCCGGGCGTCGTTTTCGCCCCGCTGACACCGGGCGCCTCCTCGGGGGCCTTCGCCACCACGGACGGCACGGCGAGGATCGAGATCGCGGGGGAGGGGGACCTTCCGTCGCTGGCCGCCGATCCGGCCGCTCTGACACGCGCGATCACGGTCGTCAACGAGGCGAAGGGCGGATTCTCGCTGCGGGACGGGGCCGGAAACGTGATCGAGGCATCAGACCCCGAGATCCCCAGCAGCGCGGAGAACCTTCTCCAGGGCGTGCTGACGTTCCTCGTCAGAACCCCCGCCGATCCGGCCGGCTCCCGTACCCCGGCCTTCACCTACGTCCCGTCGGGCTCGCTGTCACCGCAACTGGAACTGATGCCGACGCCCAAGGTCACCATTCCCTTCACCATCGCGCTGAGCGTCACCCCGCAGTTCGCGGCAGCGCTGAACACGGCGTTCGGGGAGGGCTCGGTGAAGAGCGGCGATGCCTTCGGAACGTGCCGCAGCGTCATCAACGCGCAGTGACGCGACGTCTTTTCGGCCTATACCGCCGCCGTCGCGACGAGGGCGAACGGCACGGATGCCGGGCTCACCTCGCACCACAGGAGTTTCCCCTGCAACCCGGGATACGTCGCGCTGCCCGACCAACTGCCCCAGTTGTCGGCGCAGAGCCGGACGATCCGTAGGCCCCTGCCCCGGCTCGCCTCCGGATCGATCTCCGGGATGAGGCCCTTGCCGCACCGAACAGGCCGTTCGAACGCCAACGGGATCTCCGGGTTCCGGTCCCAGACGCGGATCCGCAGCCGGTCGTCGGCCACGTACTTCAGCCGTACCTCGATCGGACCGTCCGAGTAGAGGTAGGAGTTCGTGACCAGCTCGCTCACCACCAGCTCGGTGTCATCGGCGAGTTCACCCATGCCGTGAGTCTCCACCGCCCCGCGCGACGTGATCCGCGCGACCCGCGCGGAGCGCGGATCGTTGGGGAGGGTGAGCGAGTAGGACCAGCGGTTCTCCGGCGATACGGTTGCCATGGTGGCTCCTTACGGGGAGGTTTTCGCTGCCGCGCGGTGTCAATGCCGCCCCTTGGGCAGGGCGGTGCGCTTCCGCGTTCGCGGCGGGCCGCGTGGGGAGTGGCTTGGGTGAGACGGTAGGGCCGGCGATGGCCTATATTCCACTCGTCCGTCGATATAGGGGCCAACGCCCCTCGTGTGGGTGACGGTTGGCAACCAGGAGGGTGCCGGTGGCTTCAACGGCCAGCCCAACCTTGCGGCAGCAACGACTGGGACGGGAGTTGCGCAAGCTGCGCGAGAGAGCGGGCCTGTCCACGTCCGCTGCGGCGGCGCTGCTGGGCGTCAACCAGTCGAGGATCAGCAACATCGAGGCCGGCCGCTACGCGGTGGGTGCGGATCGCGTGCGCGCGATGGCGCGCAACTACACCTGCGCGGACCGCGAACTCGTCGAGGCGCTCGCTGGTATGACCGGTGGTCGCACACGGGGGTGGTGGGAGGAGTACCGGGAGGTACTCGGTGCGGGGTTGCTCGATCTCGCGGAGCTGGAGCACCACACGTCGGTGATGCGCGTTGCGGGGCTCATGCACATTCCCGGACTGCTGCAGACGACGGATCACGCTCGGGCGATGTTCAACGCGACCGTGCCTCCGCTGGAGCAGTACGAAGTCGAACACCGGGTGTCGTTCCGCGTCAGACGCCAAGCGATCCTGGCGCCAGGGCGGTTGGCCTCGTTGACCGCGATCATCCACGAGTCGGCGCTTCGGATGGGGTACGGCGGCTCGTCGACGGCGCGTGCTCAGCTGAAGTACCTCATCGAGATGAGCGAACGGGACAACATCAAGACCCTGGTCGTCCCCTTCGGGAGCGGGTTCTTTCCCGGCTCGGGGCAGCCGATCGTCTACGCCTGCGGGCCTTTGGCCCAGCTGGACACCGTGCAGCTCGATGCGGATCACGGCTGTCAGTTCCTGGACGCAGAAGCCCAGCTGTCGCGGTACCGCATGGTCCTGGACCGCATGGAGACGTGCGGCCTTGGCCCCGTCGAGTCCCGGGACCTCATCCACCGCATCGGGAAGGAACTGTGAGAGGTCCACTCATGGGATCCGTTTGGCAGAAGGCGTCATACAGTCATGAAGGGGCGAACTGCCTGAACGTAGCGGCCGCTGGCGATGGCGCTCTCCGGCTACGCGAGAGCGACTCCCCAGGGGTGGTCCTCATCGCCGCCGCCGCGTCCTTTGGTGCGCTGATACGGGCCGCCAAGGCAGGGCTGTTGCCTGTGAGAGGGGAGCGCTGACGGTGGTCGCCTGGCAAAAGTCTTCCTACAGCGGCACCGCCTCGAACTGCCTGAACATAGCGGCCGTCGGAGACGGCACCCTCCGGTTACGGGAGAGCGACGACCCGGGCACCGTCCTGGTCGTCGCTCCCGCGTCACTGCGCGCGCTGATACGGACGGTTCAGACGAGATCGGGCTGCCAGATGGTGCGGTCGGGGTAGACGTGGGCCGTCGGGGAGAGCTTGTACGTGCCCGATGTGGCGTGCTCGGGTAGCACCCAGCCCACGCCCTGGTAGGCGAAGGGCGTCTCAGCCCGCGCCGCCCCGCATTCGGAGGGGTCCGTGAGGAGGGATTTGCCTGCCGGAATGAGCAGGGTGCGGGTGTCGGGGGCGCCGGTGCAGGGGTGGAACACCGTGGCCCGTACGTACTGGAGGCGTGTCCTGACACGCGTGTCGGCGGATCCCCGGTTCGTGAGCTTGAGGGCGAAGGTGATCCGCGCTGGTTCGACCCGCGCGCAGACGCGCCAGGTGACGGCGTCCGGGCCCGGGAACGGGGCGCTGCACCGGCTGTCCTCGCCCAGGGTTCCGCGTTCCAGGTCGGGCCGTTCCGAGGTGGCGACTCGGGCGGCGGTCTCCGCGGGGGACCTGGAACTGTCCCGCTCCGATGGGGCGAGGGCGGTGGCCACCACCGCGATGGTGGCTGTCACGACGCCGCCGGACAGCAGGGCCGTGGTCGTGGGGAGCCGCCGCCGGCGACTGGGTCGTTCCGGCGATGACGGGGATTCGCCGGGTGCCTCGGGGGCGGCGGCAGGCGTCGGTGGGCGCTGGTAGCGCCGCTGCCGCTGGGCGATCAGCGCCTGTTTTTGCAGCGCGTACCATTCCTCGAGCTCGTCGTCCGACGCTTCGAAAATCCGGGCTAACGCGGCGAGTAACGCCTCGTCGGGGACGGACGTGTGGTCCGTCGACATGTAGCGCTGCAGGGCGGACTTGCTGAGTCCTTTGACCTTCTGGCCGTGCAGGGCCTTCCTGAGTCTGTCCTCGACCCGGTCCAGTGGCAGCCCCGTGGCACTCCAGCGGGCGTGCAGCCTCCGGGCGAGCTCCGCTCGCGCCGCTTCCGGCGCGGGGCGGGGTCCGGCTGTGGTGTCGCCGGTGGTGTCTCGTTCTCCCGTCACGGTCCCTCCGTCATCCCAAGTCCAAACGTTTGTGCAGGTGGACGCCCTGGAGAACGAGCGGGACGGGGGCGGGATGCGGGCGGGACGGAGCGCCGCCCCGGGGAGCTGTCGCCGCCGTCGGTGGCCCGGAATTCTGGATGTCGCGGGGTCCGTGATCATCCGGGCCCGCGGAACTTCCACTCGTTCAAGGAGCAGCATTCGCATGCCGGAGAACACCATGACGCGCCGCGTGGCGCGCACCGCCGCGGCGGCGCTGACGGCCGCCTCGCTCGTCGCGCTGGCCGGGACCGCGACCACCGCGCAGGCCGACGACAAGGACGCCCACACGGGTGCCAAGGGCACCCACGCGGGCAAGCACCCCATTCATGTGCTCTACCTCAAGTTCGTGAAGAACAAGCAGGACCACACGGATTCCAGGCTTTATGTGGTGCGTGATGGCTCGGTGGTCAAGTCGTACCGGGCGGGGTCCGGTCAAGGGCCGGACGCCATGAACGAGTGCCGGGTCATGAAGGGCTGGCTGCCCAGCGGGGATTACTCGGTCAAGGGGTACGAGAGGAAGCACAACGGCGACATCAAGGGCTACGCGATCGCCCTGAGCAACGCGACCTGTAAGGACGGGAAAACCGCGCGGAAGGATCTCTTCATCCACAGCGAGATGACCCGCGACGGTGGTCGGGGCGGACCGGAGTCCCAGCGCTGGGACGGCGTGAAGGACTACAACTCCAACGGCTGCATCAAGCTCCGCCCGGACCACATCAAGGACATGTACGGGTGGTTCGAGAAGAACGGATGGCCGAGGACCCTGAAGGTCGTCGGCTGACAAGGCTCCGGCGGGCCGGACCGCCTGCCGGAGCCGGACGGGCGGCGGCTACATCCAGATCGTGGCCGTCGCCACGACCCGTGCCTTCTTCGGCTGGGCCGGGTCCCCGTAGCGCACCTCGAAGCGGGGGTGGGAGCGGGTGAAGTCGCTGTCCACGAGGCGGACCTGGCGCGGATGCCGCACCGTGCGTGTCGCGATGTCCGTGTCCAGGAAGAAGCCGAACTCGCCCGTCGCCGGGGCGTAGACGAAGAACTCGCCGCCCCTGTACGGGCGCCGCGCGACCTCGTCCGTCAGGACCAGCGACCAGTACCCGACGCAGTGCCCCGCCGGGCACATGAACCGGTACTCGGCGCGCAGGCCGTCCAGGTCCATCCAGCGGAAGGGGTTCTCGTCCACGACGGTGTTCGCCGTCGGGCGCGCCGGCGGCGTCGCCGCTGACGCGCCCTGGGCGACGGGCAGGCTCAAGGCAGCCGTCGCCGCGAGCGCGGCGAGGGCGCGGAACGCGATGCGGGATGACACGTCTCGTCTCCAGTCCTGTGGGTGAGCGACTCGATACGAGCAGTGATCATGTGTCCGTCCCGCGCCCTCGGCAAGGCCGGACCGTCCGATCCGGCCATCGGCTACCCGAGGGTCAGACCACGCCTTCGACCGGGTTGGGCAACTGGAGGAGTGGATTGCCCAAGACGCCTGCCGTCAGGACGCCGTCGGCCAGAGCCGTGACCGTACCGCCCAGCACGTTCGCGTCCACCTCCGCGTGGGCCGGGGTCGCCAGGGCCGCGCCGCCCAGGCCCAGCAGGACCGTGGCGGCGGCCGTCGTGAGGGCGCGGCGGAAGGTGCGCTTCATGGGGTCTCCTCGTCGTGAGGCGGGCGGGTCCGGGACGACCTACCACCGCGCACCACCCCCGACACGGCGTACGCCCCCGCGCCAAGGGGCGCGAGGGCGTACGGAGAAGGCGCGTGCTTACTTCACGATCGTGATGCGGTCCGCCTTCGGCGGCGCCAGCGGCGACGCCTTCGACGAGTGGGCCGTCAGGTAGGCGACGAAGACGTCCAGGTCGGACGGGCCGACGAGCTTGTTCGTGCCGTCCTTGAAGGCCGGGAAGCCGTCACCGCCGCCCATCAGGAACTCATTCGCGGCGACGCGGTAGGTCTTCTTCTCGTCCAGCGGGGCGCCGCCCACCTTCACCGACGACGCGACGATCCGGTCCGCGCCCTTCTTCGTCAGGTCCAGCGTGTAGGTCAGCGCGCTGCTGACCTGAAGGATCTTCGGCTGCTCCTCGTTGGCGCCGCTGACCTGCTGCCGCAGGACCGCGAGCACCTGGGCGCCGGTGAGGTCCTTGGTCTGCATCATGTTGGTGAACGGCTGGACCGTGAACGCCTCGCCGTACGTCACGACGCCGTCGCCCTCACCGCCCGAGGCCTTGTAGGCCAGGTCGGAGCGGATGCCGCCGGGGTTCATGAAGGCGATCTGCGCGCCGCCCTTGCCGGCCGGGGCCAGGGCCTCCACCTGGGAGTCGGTGATGAGGTCGCCGAGGGGCTGCTCCAGGGACTCCGAGCCGCGGCCGTTGATGTCGGCGGAGATGTAGCCGACGGGCTTGTTGGCGATCGGGGCCGCCAGGGTCTTCCAGCGGTTGATGAGCGCGGTCATGTCCGCGGCCTTGGGCTGGTCGCGGTTGACCACGTGGTTGCCGGTACGGGGGCTCTTGACGGTCGTCCGGACGATGTCCTTGGTCCGGCGGTCGTACGTGAGCGTCGTGTCCGTGTACAGCCGGCCGAAGGAGGCCGCCGAGGTGACCGTGCGCGGGGCGCCGGACGGGTCGGGGATGGTGCAGGCGTAGGACTGGTGGGTGTGGCCGGTGACGAGGGCGTCGACCTTCGGCGTGACCTTCTTGGCGATGTCGACGATCGGGCCGGAGATGCCCGCGCCCGCGCCCGGGGTGTCGCAGTCGAAGTTGTACGAGCCGTTGGCGGGCATGCCGCCCTCGTGGACCAGCGCGACGATCGACTTCACACCCTGGCGGTCGAGCTCCTTGGCGTACTTGTCGATCGTCTCGACCTCGTCGAGGAACTTCAGTCCCTTGACGCCCTCGGCCGTGACGACGTCCGGCGTGTGCTTGGTCGTGACGCCGATGAAGCCGATCTTCACGCCCTTGCGCTGCCAGACCGTGTAGGGCTTGAGGATGGGCTTGCCGGTCTTCTCGTCGACGACGTTCGCGGCGAGGTAGGGGAAGTCGGCGCCCTGGAACTTCTTGCCCTTCTCGAAGCAGCCGTCCTTCGGGTGGCAGCCGCCCTTCTGCATGCGCGTCAGCTCGGCGCGGCCCTCGTCGAACTCGTGGTTGCCCACGGAGGTGACGTCGAGCTTCAGCTTGTTGAGCGCCTCGATGGTGGGCTCGTCGTGGAAGAGGCCGGACATCAGCGGGCTGGCGCCGATCATGTCGCCGGCGGCGGCGGTGATCGAGTAGTCGTGGCCCTTGCGCGCCGTGCGCAGCGAGTTGGCCAGGTACTCCACGCCGCCCGCGGGTATGACCTTCTTCGTCCCGTCGGCCTGGTTCTCCGTCACCGTGCCGGATGAGCCCTGCGGGGGCTCGAGGTTGCCGTGGAGGTCATTGAAGGACAGCAGCTGGACGTCCACGGTCCGGCCGTGGCCGTTGCCGTGCCCGTGACCGTGGCCGTGGCTGTACGACGCGGACGCCGCCCCGGCGGGGGCGGCGGTGGAGAGGACACCGGCGGTGGCGGCCAGTACGGCCGCCGTCGCGGTCAGCCGTCTTGCGAGGCGCTTCCGTGGCGGCGTCGCGTGCATTTGTTCCCCTTTGTGCAATTGACGAGAAGACGTGCGTGAAGCGTGCATGAGGCGCGCATGAAGATCGCGTCACATGCGGTCGGCGGCAGCCTACGGTCAACGCGCGTAGTGCGGCAGGTGGGGCGAGGTGACGAATCGGTAGCGCTTCGGTGCGGCCTCCCTGGCGTCGGCATGGCGTCGGCATGGCGACGAAGCGGACACGCCGCTTGACCAGGACATGGCCGTCAGGTCGGCTCCGCCCCCGTTCCCACCCCTCTGATCGCCAGATCCGTGCTGGTCTCCGCTGCCGCGACGGGCGTCTGTGCCGTCTGGGCGGCCGCCGTCTGGACCGTCGTCCACCTCCGGGCCGATCCGCTCCTCCACGACGTCGCGCTCTTCGTCCACCTGGCCTGCCTGATCGTCGGCTTCGGCGCCGTCCTGACCGTCGACTGGCTCGGCCTGCTCTGGCTGCTGGGCAGACGCCCCCTGGCGGAGGTCCTCCGCGCGGCCGACGCCGTCCACCCGCCGATCTGGCTGGGGCTGGCCGGACTTGTCGGCAGCGGGATGCTGCTCCACCCCGACCCCGGCGCCCTCCTCACCCGCGTCAAGCTCGGCCTCGTCCTCGTCGTCGCCCTCAACGGCCTCCACGCCTGGACCCTCCAGCCGCGCCTCACCGCCCTGTCGGCCGGGGCCGGGTCCGGGGCTCTGGCCACGGTCTCCCGGCGCGCCCTCGTCGCCCGTCGCGCCGCCGGTGTGCTCGTCTCCCAGCTCGGCTGGTGGGGCGCGACCGTCATCGGCTTCCTCAACAGCCGTCACTGAACCGGAGGTCGTAGGCTCGCCCCATGAGCGACGTGGTGAATGACGTGGACGTGAGCGGGCAGCGCCGGATCGAGGTGCTGGCGGAGCTGGCGCCCGGCGTGGTGGACGACGTGCTGCGGCTGATCGGCGAGGCCGCCGCCGCGGACGGGCAGCCGGCCGTCTCCGAGCAGGGGCGCCTTCAGCTCAAGGGGCGGCGTGCGGGCGTACGGCACGTCCTGCTGCGCGACTTGGACAAGAAACTCATCGGCTACGGGCAGCTGGAGGACAGCGACCCCGTGGAGGCCCCGGCGGGCGAGCTCGTGGTCCACCCCGACGCCCGGGGGCGCGGCCACGGGCGGGCGCTCGGCAGCGCCCTGCTGCACGAGTCCGGCAAGCGGCTGCGGGTCTGGGCGCACGGCGGCCACCCGGCCGCCCGGCACCTCGCGCAGGTGCTCGGGCTGAGCCTCTTCCGCGAGCTGCGGCAGATGCGCCGGCCGCTGGCCGGCCTCGACCTCCCCGACCCCGTGCTGCCCGAGGACGTGACCGTACGGGCCTTCCGGCCCGGCGAGGACGACGCGGCGTGGCTCGCCGTGAACGCCGAGGCGTTCGCCCATCACCCCGAGCAGGGCTCGCTCACCCAGCGCGACCTCGACGACCGCAAGGCGGCGGACTGGTTCGACCCGGACGGCTTCTTCCTCGCCGAGCGCGGCGGGGAGCTCGTCGGCTTCCACTGGACGAAGATCCACGCGGCGGAGGAGCTCGGCGAGGTGTACGTGCTGGGCGTCCGCCCCGGCACCCAGGGCGGCGGCCTCGGCAAGGCGCTCACCACGATCGGCCTGCGGCACCTGGCGGCCAAGGGCCTGCCGACCGCGATGCTCTACGTGGACGCCGACAACATCCCGGCCGTACGGGTCTACGAGCGACTGGGCTTCCTGACCCACGAGACGGACCTGATGTACCGGACCGAGAGCTGAGCCGGTAGCCGAGCCGCGCGGAGGCGCGGTGGTTGTGGTCTGCGGACCCCTTCACGCCATGTGCACGTTACCCGTGATTAAACCTCGGTTGCGAGCCTTGGCGAATGCAGCCCGCCGCGCCCCGCGCCCCCGAACGACGGCTCCGCGCCGCCCCCGCGTCGCCCTCCGGCGCGCCCGGACGGCCCCCGGCGCGGAACAATGAAGACATGAGCCAGTCGTCCGGCGCACAGGCACATGACAACGCCGAGTCCCCCGAATCGGTGGGTTTCATCGCCGCCCACCGTCCGAAGGCCGCCGTGGTCGCGGGCGTGCCCCGGATCGGGCCCGATCTCGGCACGTACGAGGTCAAGGATTACGAGATCAAGGATCTCGACGAGGGCGACGGCCGCGTGGACGCCGAGCCGCTGCCCGACGGCCGCTTCCTGGACCGGGAGCGCAGCTGGCTCGCCTTCAACGAGCGGGTGCTGGAACTGGCGGAGGATCCGGCCACGCCCCTGCTGGAACGCGCCAACTTCCTGGCGATCTTCGCCGGCAATCTCGACGAGTTCTTCATGGTCCGCGTCGCCGGCCTCAAGCGCCGCATCGCCACCGGTGTCGCCACCCGCTCCGCCTCCGGGCTCCAGCCGCGCGAGGTCCTGGAGCTGATCTGGACCCGCTCCCGGGAGCTCATGGCCCGGCACGCCGCCTGCTACCAGCAGGACGTCGCCCCCGAGCTGGCCGAGCAGGGCATCCACCTGATCCGCTGGAACGAGCTGACCGAGAAGGAGCAGGGCAGGCTCTTCACCCTCTTCCGGCAGCAGATCTTCCCCGTGCTCACCCCGCTCGCCGTCGACCCCGCGCACCCCTTCCCGTACATCTCGGGGCTCTCGCTCAACCTCGCCGTGGTCGTCCGCAACCCCGTGAGCGGCCACGACCACTTCGCACGCGTGAAGGTGCCCCCGCTGCTGCCGCGCTTCCTGGAGGTCTCCCCGCAGCGGTACGTCCCGCTGGAGGACGTCATAGCGGCCCACCTGGAAGAGCTCTTCCCCGGCATGGACGTGCTCGCCCACCACATGTTCCGGGTGACGCGCAACGAGGACCTGGAGGTCGAGGAGGACGACGCGGAGAACCTCCTCCAGGCCCTGGAGAAGGAGCTCATGCGGCGCCGCTTCGGCCCGCCCGTACGGCTGGAGGTCGAGGAGACCATCGACCCGTACGTCCTCGACCTGCTCGTCCGCGAGCTGAAGATCAGCGACGCCGAGGTCTATCCGCTGCCCGGCCCGCTCGACCTCACCGCGCTCTTCGCCATCGGCTCCCTGGACCGGCCCGAGCACAAGTACCCCAAGTTCGTCGCGGGCACCCACCGCGACCTCGCCGAGGTGGAGTCCGCCTCCGCGCCCGACATCTTCGCGGCGCTGCGGGAGCGCGACGTCCTGCTGCACCACCCCTACGACTCCTTCTCCACCTCCGTCCAGGCGTTCCTGGAGCAGGCCGCCGCCGACCCGGACGTCCTGGCCATCAAGCAGACCCTCTACCGGACCTCCGGCGACTCGCCGATCGTCGACGCGCTCATAGACGCCGCCGAGTCCGGCAAACAGGTCCTCGTCCTCGTCGAGATCAAGGCCCGCTTCGACGAACAGGCCAACATCAAATGGGCCCGGAAACTGGAGGAGGCCGGCTGCCACGTCGTCTACGGGCTGGTGGGGCTGAAGACCCACTGCAAGCTGTCGCTGGTGGTCCGTCAGGAAGGCGACACCCTGCGCCGCTACGCGCACGTGGGCACCGGCAACTACCACCCCAAGACGGCCCGCCTCTACGAGGACTTCGGCCTGCTCACCGCCGACCCGCAGGTCGGCGCCGACCTCTCCGACCTCTTCAACCGCCTCTCCGGCTACTCCCGGCGCGAGACCTACCGGCGGCTGCTCGTCGCCCCCAGATCCCTGCGCGACGGGCTGATCTCCCGGATCAACAAGGAGGTCGCCCACCACCGCGCCGGACGGCCCGCGTACATCCGCGTCAAGGTCAACTCGATGGTGGACGAGGCCGTCATCGACGCCCTGTACCGCGCCTCCCGCGCCGGGGTGCCCGTGGACGTCTGGGTGCGCGGCATCTGCGCGCTGCGGCCGGGCGTCGTGGGCCTCTCGGAGCACATCCGGGTCCGCAGCATCCTCGGCCGGTTCCTCGAACACTCCCGGGTCTTCGCCTTCGGGAACGGCGGCGAGCCCGAAGTGTGGCTCGGCAGCGCCGACATGATGCACCGCAACCTCGACCGCCGCATCGAGACCCTCGTCCGGGTCACCGACCCCGGACACCGGGCCTCCCTCAGCCGCCTGCTGGAGCTCGGCGTCTCCGACCACACGGCCTCCTGGCACCTGGGCCCCGACGGCAACTGGACCCGGCACGCCACCGACGCCGACGGCCGGCCGCTGCGCAATGTGCAGGAGATGCTCATCGACGCCCGGAGGCGCCGGCGTGGCTCACCGACCTCATGACCCGCCGGTTACGGTCACCGCGCCGGCGCCGACGCCCGCGCCCGGGGAGTACGAAGTGACGACGACGGAACGATCCGTTTCCGGAGGACAGGCCGCGCTCGACGGCGGCGCCCCCGGCCCCCACGGCCTGGAGGCGGCGACCGCCGGGGACGTCCTCTCCGGCTACCTCCACGCCCAGGCCACCGACTTCCTCCGCAGCCTGCGGCTGCACGGCGAGAGCCGCTCCGACGCGGAGGACGCGGGCGAGGCCGTCCGGCTGCTGCGGCGCTCCGCGCGCCGCGTCGCCGGCGCGCTCCACGTCTACCGGCCGCTCACGGACGTCACCTGGACGGACCAGCTCCGCACCGAGCTGGTGTGGCTCTCGGACGTCCTGGGCCGCGAACACGCCCACACCGCCCGGCTGGCCCGGCTGCGCGGCGCGCTCCACCGCCTGTCCGGCACGGACGGCACCCCGACCGTGGGCGCCGCGCGCGCCGGGGCCCTGCTGGACCGCCAGCTGACCCTGGCCCGGACCCGCGCCCACTCGGCGGCCCTCCAGGCCCTGGGCTCGTCGCGCTTCCACGCCGTCGCCGACTCGGTCGCCGTCCTCGCCTCCGAGGTGCCGCTCGACCCCGCCGCGCACGAGGTGCTCGCCGGCGAGGCCCTGACCCGCCTGGCGGAGCAGATCCAGCGGCGGCTCACCGAGGCGGTCGACCTGCTGCCCCTGTCGATGTCCGGCCTCCCGTACAACTCCGAGGCCCTCACCTGGGGCCTGGCCGCCACACCCAGTGCCGACGCCCCGCCCGCAGAGACCCGCCAGGACGCGCCCTGGCACCAGGTCCGCCGCCTGGTCCGGCTGCGGCGCTACGCCCAGGAGGTCCTGGACGAACAGCGGCAGACGGAAGCGGAACCGTCCCTGTCGGTGCGGCTGCTCAGCGCCGGCCAGGCCCTGGACCGCCACCGCGGCGCCGCCGAGGCCGCCGCCGCGGCGGCCTCGGCCGCCCGCACCCCGCGCATCGCCCCGGCGACGGCGTACGCCCTGGGCGTCCTCCACGCCGACCAGCGGCACGAGGTGGAGGCGGCGCGCTTCATGTTCGGCCGGATCTGGCAGCGGATCTGATGGGCCGGGCCGCGACCGCCGTGGTGCGGGCCGCCGGGTGCGTCCTGTGGCGCCGGGCGCCCGGGGGCGTCGAGCTGGCGCTCGTCCACCGACCGAAATACGACGATTGGTCCCTGCCGAAAGGCAAGCTCAAGCGGGGCGAGGACCCGCTGCTGGGCGCGATCCGGGAGGTCCTGGAGGAGACGGGCATGCACTGCGTGGTGGGGGCACGGCTGCCCACGTCCCGCTACGTCGCGGCCGGGCGGCCGAAGGAGGTCCGCTACTGGTCGGCGGAGATGACGGGGGGATTCTTCGAGCCGAATAGGGAAGTGGACCAGCTGTTGTGGCTCCCGCCGGGGGAGGCGCGGGCGCGCCTTACCAACGAGCGGGACCGGCCGCTGGTGGATGCGCTGTGCGCTGCGCTGGGCCTCGGCTGAATCCAGCCCGTCCGGGCGTAATTCAGCCCCGCCGGCGTTTGAGGCGCGGGGTCTGGGGCGGAGCCCCAGGAAACGGTGAAAGGGCGGGGTTGGGGCCTCTCACCCACCCGGCGCCAGCGCGTCCCACCGGAGCGTCAGCTCGCCCTGCCGCCAACGGACCGGCCCGTCCACCACCGGCCAGTCCGCCCGCAACGCATCCGCGCACCGCATCCACCGCTGCCGCGCACTGAGCGCCCCGTACGGGGCAAAGCCCGCCCACGCCCGGTCGAAGTCCCGCAGGAACGCGTGCACCGCCTCCCCCGGAACGTTCCGGTGGATCAGCGCCTTCGGCAGCCGCTCGGCGAGATCCGAGGGCGTGCCCAAGGATCCGAGCCGAGCGGCGAACGTAAGGGTGCGCGGTCCCTCCGGCCCCAGCGCCACCCACACATGCCGCCGCCCGATCTCGTCGCACGTGCCCTCGACGAGCAACCCGTCCGGCGCCAGCCGCCCGCACAGCCGCTCCCAGACGGCCGCGACCTCACCCTCGTCGTACTGCCGCAGCACATTCGCCGCGCGGATCAGCAGCGCCCGCCGCCCGGTGCCCCCGGGCAGGGGCACCTCGAAGCCCCCGTGGGCGAAGCTCAGCCCGTCGCGTTCGTACGGCTTCGCCGCCGCGACCCGCGCCGGGTCGATCTCGATGCCCACGACCTCCGCGTCCGCCCGCACCGTGCGCAGCCGTCCGAGCAACTCGACGGCCGTCCACGGCGCGGCGCCGTAGCCGAGGTCGACGGCGACGGGGTCGGCGGAGCGCCGCAGGGCGGGGGCGTGGGTGGCGGCGATCCAGCGGTCCATGCGGCGGAGCCGGTTGGGGTTGGTGGTGCCGCGGGTGGCGGAGCCGATGGGGCGGGTGGGCCTAGCCACGTGGGGAGCCCTCGTCCCACGCCCGCGTGTCGGAGACGTTCGCGGCGGCCTGCCGCCCCGCCTCGGCGGGGTCGCGGTCGCGCAGCGCGGCCAGCAGGGTCTCGTGGCCGACGGGGTCCGCGCCCTGGAAGCCGGACGTGGACCAGGCCTCGGCCATGGCCGTCCGCAGCGGCCCGGCGAGGTTGCGGTAGAGCTCGGCGAGGAGCGCGTTGCCGGAGGCGTCGGCGACACCGGCGTGGAAGTCCCAGTCGGCGGTGACCCACGCGTCGAAGTCCCGGGCCTCCCACGCGGCGGTGCGCCGTCGCAGCGCGTCGGCGAGCGCGTCGAGCGCGGTGGCCTCGGCGCGCGCGGCGGCGAGGCGGGCGGCCTGCGCGTCCAGCCCCTCGCGCACCTCCAGGAGCTGGCCGAGGTCGCTGCCGCCGTAGAGGCGGGTCACCGCGCCGGACAGCTCGCTCTTGGCCTTGACGTACGTGCCGTCGCCGCGCCGCACCTCCAGCAGCCCGGTGTGGGCGAGCGCGCGCACGGCCTCGCGGACGGTGCCGCGCGCGACCTGGAGCCGGCGCATCAGCTCGGGTTCGGGCGGGATGCGGCTGCCGACGGGCCAGTCGCCGGAGGCGATCCGGGCCCGGATCCGTTCGATGACCTCGTCGGAGAGCGCCGGGCGGCGCACCGGTTCGAGGGCGGGGTCGGCGGGTTCGGCGGTCATGCGGCCACGGTACCGGCTGGGCGCGGAGCACATCACACGTTGGACATCAAACGTAGGACGTCTTACGTTTGATGTCATGCCCGCCACCCTGACCACGCCCACCCCTACCCCCAGGCCCACCCGCACTCGCACCGGCCTCCTCACCGCCGTCGCCGTACTCCTCATCGCCCTCAACCTCCGCCTCGGCATGAGCAGTGCCGCCGCCCTCCTGGACGCCCTCCGCGCCGACCTCGGCTTCTCGCCGCTCGTCGCGGCGCTGCTGCCCACGCTGCCGTCGCTCTGCTTCGCTGCCGCCGGCGCCGGTACGGGCGCCCTGGCCCGTCGGCTCGGCGCGGAGCGCACGGTCCTCGCGGCCGTCGTCGCGCTGACCGCCGGGCTGGCGGCGCGGGCGGTACCGGCCACGTGGGCGCTGCTCGCCGGCACCGTGCTGGGGATGTCCGGGCTCGCGCTGTGCAACGTCCTGCTGCCGACGCTCGTGCGTACCCACTTCCCCGAGCGCGTCGGCCTGCTCACCGGCCTCTACACCACCACCCTCGCCCTGGGCGCCACGCTCGCCTCCGCCGTGGCCGTCCCCGTGGCCGGGGCCGTGGGCTCGCCGTCGCTGGGCCTCGCCGTGTGGGCGCTGCCCGCGCTGGTGGCGGCGGGTGTTTGGGCCGCCCGGACGGGCATACGGACGCCGGGTGCCGCCCCCGCGCCGACGCCGACGCCGGGCGAGCGGATCTCGCCCTGGGCCATGGCCCGCACCCGCCTCGGCGCGCTGGTCACCGCCTACTTCGGCCTCCAGGCGCTCAACGCCTACGCCATCACCGGCTGGCTGCCCTCGCTGCTGTCCGGCCACGGCATGTCCGAGGGCGCGGCGGGCGTCGTGCTGGCGGTCGCCCAGGCCGTGGGCATACCGGTGTCCTTCGCGGTGCTGGCCCTGGCCAAGGGCCCGGCGGGGCTGCGCTGGGCGTTCGCGGGCGTATCGACGGCGATGCTCGCGGGCTTCGCCGGACTGCTGGTGGCGCCCATGGCGCTGCCCCTGGTGTGGGCGGTGCTGGTGGGGCTGGGGCTGTGCTCGTTCCCGCTGGTCCTCGCCGTGATCGCGCGGAGTGGCAGCGGTCCGGCGCAGACCACGGCGCTGTCCACGCTCTCCCAGTCCCTCGGCTATCTGCTGGCCGCGCTCGGCCCCCTCGCCGTGGGCCTGCTGCACACCGCCACCGGCGGCTGGACGGCCCCCATGGTCCTGCTGCTGGCGACGGCGGCGGCTCAGCTGGTGGTCGGAATCGCCCTCACGCGAGGTCGGCCGTAGCGATTTGACCAGGGCTTTGCGTCACTGTTTGGTAAAGGGGAAATGGGAGCCGGTCCGTCCGGTGTTGCACCGTCGGACAGGCGATGGACGCCCCAGGGACGGTCCCTCAGCGGGCGGACGGAGGACAAACGGTGAGCCAGTACGCATCCCGGCTCGGCGCCCGCCGTGGCCGTACGCTCGGCCACTTCCCCAAGCCCCAGCTCCGGCGCCTCGGCGCCCCCCGGCGCCCGCGCCGCGTGGCCATGCTCAGCGTCCACACCTCCCCGCTCCACCAGCCCGGCACGGGCGACGCGGGCGGCATGAACGTCTACATCGTCGAGCTCGCCAAACGCCTCGCGGAGATCGACATCGAGGTGGAGATCTTCACCCGCGCCACCACCGCCGCCCTCCCGCCCACCGTGGAGCTGGCCCCCGGCGTCCTGGTGCGGCACATCGACGCCGGCCCGTACGAGGGCCTGGCCAAGGAGGAGCTCCCCGCCCAGCTGTGCGCCTTCACCCACGGCGTCATGCGCGCCTGGGCCGGTCACCGCCCCGGCCACTACGACCTCGTCCATTCCCACTACTGGCTCTCCGGCCACGTCGGCTGGCTCGCCGCCGAGCGCTGGGGCGTCCCGCTCGTCCACGCCATGCACACCATGGCCAAGGTCAAGAACGCCGCGCTCGCCGCCGGTGACACCCCCGAGCCCGCCGCCCGCGTCATCGGCGAGACCCAGATCGTCCGCGCCGCCGACCGGCTCATCGCCAACACCCGCGGCGAGGCCGACGAGCTCGTCCACCACTACGACGCCGATCCGGAGCGGGTCGCCGTCGTCCACCCCGGCGTCAACCTCGACCGCTTCCGCCCGGCGGGCGGCCGGGCCGCCGCCCGGGAGCGGCTGGACCTGCCCGCCGACGCCCTGATACCGCTCTTCGCCGGACGCATCCAGCCCCTCAAGGCCCCGGACGTGCTGCTGCGCGCTGTCGCGGTGCTGCTGGACCGGCGCCCGGAGCTGCGCTCGCGCATCGTCGTCCCCGTGGTGGGCGGCCCCAGCGGCAGCGGCCTCGCCAAGCCCGAGGGCCTCCAGAAGCTGGCGGCCCGCCTGGGCGTCGCCGACGTCGTCCGCTTCCGCCCGCCCGTCGGCCAGGACCGCCTCGCCGACTGGTACCGGGCCGCGTCCGTGCTGGTCATGCCCTCGTACAGCGAGTCCTTCGGGCTCGTCGCCGTCGAGGCCCAGGCCTGCGCCACGCCCGTCGTCGCGGCGGCGGTCGGCGGCCTGCCCGTGGCGGTGCGGGACGGGGTCAGCGGCTTCCTCGTCGACGGCCACGACCCGGCCGACTACGCCACCGCGCTCGCCCGCTTCGCCGACGACGCCGGGCTGGCCGACCGGATGGGCGCGGCCGCCGCCGACCACGCCCGCTCCTTCGGCTGGGGCGCGGCCGCCGCCGCCACGGCGGATGTCTACACCGCCGCGATCGCGGAGCGCCGACGCCGCTCGCGGTCGGCCCACGTCTGACATTCCTCGAACTCGTGACGTCAGGCTCGTGACCTCAGCCTCGTGGCGTCAGGCTCGTGACGTCGGCCGGGAGGCCCGCGCCACGGCGAAGAGGAACAGCCCGCAGGCCGTCACGAGCAGCCATCCGGGCCGGGACGCCCCGGCGAGACCGGCGGGTCCGACGCCCGTGACCAGGCCCCCCGCGATCGCGATCCCGACCGCCGAACCGACCTGCCGCGCGGTGGAGGTGATCGCCCCGGCCACCCCGGCACGGGACGGCGGCAGCCCGCCGACGGCGGTGTTGGTGATCGGCGCGTTGGCGAAGCCGAACCCGATGCCGATGAGCAGATACGCGAGCAGGATCGGCAGGACGCTCGTGTCCCGGCCGAGTCCCACCACGCACAGCCCGCCGGCGGTGAGGAATCCGCCCGCGAGGACGAGCGGCCGTCGCGGGCCGGCCCGCCCCACCAGCGCGCCGGACCACGGCGCGCACACGGTGGCCCCGAGCGCCAGGGGCAGGGCGGCCGTGCCCGCCGCGAGCGGCGTCCAGCCGCGGGCGTGCTGGAGGTGGAACGTGGTGAGCAGCAGGGTCACGTTCAGCGCGACGAACACCGCCACGGCGCCGAGCGCCGCCATGGCGAAGGGCGGCCGCCGGAAGAGCCCGAGCTCCATCAGGGGCTCGGACTGCCGCAGTTCGACCCGTACGAACCCGGCCGCCGTGACGACGATCAGGGCGTAGCCGGCCAGCGCCAGGGGCGACGCCCAGCCGATGCGGGGACCTTCGATGAGCACGCCGACCGACAGTCCCAGGGCGGCAGTGAGCAGCGCCTGCCCGGGCAGATCGAGCCGCCGGGCCCGCTCGCCCCGGGACTCCGGTACGAACACCGCGACCAGGACGAGCGCGGCGACGACGACCGGCCCGTTGACCCAGAACACCGACCGCCAGCCGAACGCCGCGATGAGCCCCCCGCCCGCGACCGGCCCCGCCGCCATGCTCAGCCCGAAGACCGCCGCCCACACACCGATCGCCCGGGCCCGCTCCCGGGGGTCCGGCATCGCGTTCACCACGATCGCCAGCGCAACGGGACTCAGCATCGAGGCCCCCACCCCCTGAACGGCCCGTGCCACCACGAGGAACCCGAGCGACGGCGCCACCGCGCACGCGAGCGACGCCACCCCGAAGACGCCCAGCCCGGCCTGGAACACGCGCCGCCGCCCGAACCGGTCCGCGAGCGCGCCGGACGCGATGAGGAGGGCGGCCAGGACCACGGTGTAGGCGTCGACGACCCACTCCAGGGCGCGCGTCCCCACGCCCAGGCCGCGTCCGATCTCGGGCAGGCCCACGTTCACGATCGTGGTGTCCAGGCCGACGAGGAACATGCTCAGCGCGCAGACGACGAGCACGGTCCAGCGCCTGCGCGCGCTCAGTACGGGTGGGGCGGCCGAGGGGGCCGGGGATGTCGTGGTCATGGGCGACATGCTCGGGCCGGGTGGCAACATCGCCCTAACTTTTTTGCCGAAACCGCAACAGGTGCCGGTGGCCGGGGCCGGGTTTCCGTCGCCTCCCGGCGGGGTCGGTACGCCCGCCCCGCGCCGGGCCCCGGGGCGTCGCCTACGCTCGGCTCATGTCCGATGCGAAGACCACCGACGCGAAGACCACCATCGAGCACGCGCTCCGGGACGCGGGCCTCGAATGGGAGAGCCCGGCCGGCTCCGACGGCACGTACGTCGTCAAACTCCCCGGCACGCGCAAGCTGTCGACGACCGTCTCCCTGGTCGTCGGCAACCACTCGCTGTCCGTCAACGCCTTCGTCGTCCGGTGCCCCGACGAGAACCACGCCGCCGTGCACCGCTGGCTGCTGGAGCGCAACACCAAGCTCTACGGCCTCGCGTACGCCGTCGACCGGCTCGGGGACGTCTACCTCGTCGGGCGGCTGCCGCTGGCGGCGGTGACGCCGGAGGAGGTCGACCGCATCCTGGGGCAGGTCCTGGAACACGCGGACGGCAGCTTCAACACGCTGCTGGAGATGGGTTTCGCCAGCGCGATCCGCAAGGAGTACGCGTGGCGCACGGCGCGCGGCGAGTCGACGCGCAACCTCGACGCGTTCACGCGCCTGACGCGCGACGAACCGACGCCGTAGCGCGCCGCCCCACCGGGCGTCAGGCCGACGCCGCTTCGGTCTCGACCTTGGCGGCCGGCTTCGCCGCGCCGACGGCGCTCTCCGTGGGGAGCCCCCGCATCAGCAGCCAGTACCCCGCGGCCGCCACCGTGCCGACGACCGCGCACCCCGCCCACAGCACAGCCGCCCCGAACTCGTCGATCACGTAGCCACCCGCCAGCGGGGCGATCAGCGCGGCGAGGGACCACGACAGCGTGTAGACGCCCTGGTAGCGCCCGCGCCCCTGGACGGGGGAGAGCCGCACGACGAGCCCCATCTGCGTCGGCGAGTTCACGATCTCCGCCAGGGTCCAGACGCAGATGGTCAGCGCGTACACGCCCAGCGAGCCCGCGAAGGCGGTGAGCCCGAAGCCGTAGCCGGCCAGCAGGGCGGAGATCACGAGCAGCCGCTGGGGGTCGCGATGCTCGATGAAGCGGGTCACGGGGATCTGGAGGGCGACGATCAGGACGCCGTTGACGGCGATGACCATGCCGTAGTCGGCGCTGGAGAAGCCGGCCTCGCCCATGGCGACCGGCAGGGCCACCGAGTGCTGCATGAAGATCAGGGCCATCAGGAACGACAGCCCGACGACGCCCATGAAGCGACGGTCGCGCAGCACCGTCCCCAGCCCGACCGGGGGCTCGCCGGACGCACCGTCCCCGCCGGCAACCGGCTCGGGACGGGTCTCGGGGAGCTTGAGGAAGACCAGGACCGCGCAGGCGAGCGTCAGGACGGCCTCGCCGAGGAAGCCGATCAGATAGCTGTACTGGGCGATGGCACCGGCCGCGAGCGAGGAGAACGCGAAGCCCAGGTTGATGGCCCAGTAGTTGAGCGCGAAGGCGCGGACGCGGTCCTCGGGGGCGACGATGTCGGCCATCATCGCCTGCACGGCCGGGCGGGAGGCGTTGCTGGCCACGCCCACCAGGAAGGCGACGGCCGCGATCGCGGCGGGCTGCTGGACGAAGCCGAGCAGCGCCACGGTGGCGGCGGTGGACACCTGGGCGATCAGCAGCGTGGGACGCCGGCCGAGCCGGTCGGTCATCACACCGGCGCCGAGGGAGGAGACGACCTGGCCGAGCCCGTGCAGCGCGGCGACGAGACCGGCGTACGAGGCGGAGTAGCCCCGGTCGACGGTCAGGTAGAGCGCCAGGAACGTGGCGACGAAGGCGCCCATCCGGTTGATCAGGGTCGACGTCCACAGCCACCAGAACGCCCGGGGCAGCCCCGAGACGCTCTGCCTCGCGGCCCTCCCGATACTCGCGATCGCCATTTCCGCGCCCCCCGAAAGTAAGTGGTCCTAAGCCCTCCGCACCTTACGCATCTGATCGTGTCCACGCCATCCAATTGACGATCGGCGTCAATCGTCCCGGGCGCGGGGCGCTCGCACGGTCGATTACGCTCAAGGGCATGGCCGACGCACCGTACAAGCTGATCCTCCTCCGCCACGGCGAGAGCGAATGGAACGCGAAGAACCTGTTCACCGGCTGGGTGGACGTCAACCTCAACGAGAAGGGCGAGAAGGAGGCGGTCCGGGGCGGTGAGCTCCTCAAGGACGCCGGCCTGCTCCCGGACGTGGTCCACACGTCCCTCCAGAAGCGCGCGATCCGCACCGCGCAGCTCGCGCTGGAGGCCGCCGACCGCCACTGGATCCCGGTCCACCGCTCCTGGCGGCTGAACGAGCGCCACTACGGCGCCCTCCAGGGCAAGGACAAGGCCCAGACCCTGGCCGAGTTCGGCGAGGAACAGTTCATGCTCTGGCGTCGTTCCTACGACACCCCGCCGCCGGCCCTCGAGGACGGCTCCGAGTTCTCGCAGAGCGACGACCCGCGCTACGCCTCGATCCCGAGCGAGCTGCGCCCGCGCACCGAGTGCCTCAAGGACGTCGTCACGCGCATGCTGCCGTACTGGTACGACGGCATCGTCCCGGACCTGCTCGCCGGCCGCACCGTTCTCGTCGCCGCGCACGGCAACTCGCTGCGCGCCCTGGTCAAGCACCTCGACGGCATCTCCGACGCCGACATCGCGGGCCTGAACATCCCCACCGGCATCCCGCTCGCCTACGAGCTCGACGCCGACTTCCGCCCGGTCGTCCCCGGCGGCACGTACCTCGACCCGGAGGCCGCCAAGGCCGCCATCGAGGCCGTGAAGAACCAGGGCAAGAAGAAGTAACGAAGCGGAACGTGACAGGGCCCCCGCCCGCAGCCGAGGGCTGGGGGCGGGGGCCCTTCTCCACAGGTGAGTGACGTGCGTGGAGTCGTCAGCTGCAGCTTCCGCCGCACTGGCACGAGCCGCCGTTCTGGCAGCCGCACGAGCACCCAGGACCACACTGACAGCCGCTCATTCGGTCTCCTCCCTCGAAGGGGTGTCTGCCTCCACCCAGTCAAGGACCGGCCGAAGCGACCGTCAATGCTCCCCACGTACGTATGTACGGACCAAGTGGGGGCGTACAGGCGCACGGAGGGGGCGCCGGGGCGTGCGGGGGGTCAGTCCGTTTCGGTCGTGCCCTGGGTGGTGCCGCCGGACTGGGTGATCTCGTCCGCGTGCTCGCCGGTCACCAGGTAGACCACGCGCTTGGCCACCGACACCGCGTGGTCGGCGAAGCGCTCGTAGTAGCGGCCCAGCAGGGTCACGTCGACGGCCGTCTCGATGCCGTGCCGCCAGCGGTCGTCCATCAGGTGCTGGAACAGCGTGCGGTGCAGCAGGTCCATGGCGTCGTCGTCCTGCTCCAGCTGGAGCGCGAGGTCCACGTCCTTGGTGATGATCACCTCGGCCGCCTTGGCCATCAGCCGCTGGGCGAGCTGGCCCATCTCCAGGATCGTCGAGTGGAGGTCCCGGGGGACCGCCGTCTCCGGGAAGCGCAGCCGGGCCAGCTTGGCCACGTGCTGCGCGAGGTCGCCGGAGCGCTCCAGGTCCGCGCTCATGCGCAGCGACGTGACGACGATCCGCAGGTCCGTGGCGACCGGCTGCTGCCGCGCCAGCAGGGCGATCGCCCGGGCCTCCAGGTCGCGCTGAAGGTCGTCGACCTTGGCGTCCGCCGCGATCACCGACTCCGCCAGCTTGAGATCCGCGTCCAGGATCGCCGTGGTGGCGCGCCCGATCGCGGAGCCGACCAGCCGGGCCATCTCGACGAGGCCCTCGCCGATCGAATCGAGCTCCTCGTGGTACGCGTCCCGCATGTCCCGTCCTTCTCTCAACCTCGGTGGTGCCGGGGCCGGTGGTCCGGCCGTGACCTCCACGTTCCGGCCGGAACGCGACGGCAGGCGGCCACCGGAATGAACCGGTGCTGGCCTGAAGGTGAACTCTTGGCAACGGGTGTTCGAGGCGCCCCCCATTTGGCTGTAGCTGTGTCGGCGCACCCGCATAACCTGGACTCATGAACCTGGACGCGGCCGTCGCCGCAGCGGCGGCGATCGCCGGAGTGTGCACCGGCGTGATCGCCATGCTGGCGTTCCGCTGGAGCGAGCGCGACCAGGCCCGTCCCACCCGTAGCTCCCTCCACACCGACGCTGTGCTGCCGCCCGGCGTCGACACCGTCCTCTCCGTACTGCGCTCCTCCGCCGTCGTCCTCGACGAGGCCGACGCCGTAGTGAAGGCCAGCTCCGCCGCCTACGCCCTCGGGCTGGTGCGCGGCGGCAAGCTCGCCGTCGAGCCCATGCTCCAGATGGCCCGCGACACCCGCCGGGACGGCGAGATACGCCAGGTCGAGCTCGACCTCCCCCGGCGCGGCACCGGGCGCGGCGACGCGCTCGCCGTGTCGGCCAGAGTCGCGCCGCTCGGCTCCCGGCTCGTCCTCCTGCTGGTGGAGGACCTCACCGAGGCCCGCCGCATCGAAGCCGTCCGCCGTGACTTCGTCGCCAACGTCAGCCACGAGCTCAAGACGCCCGTCGGCGCGCTCTCCCTGCTCTCCGAAGCCGTCATGGACGCCTCCGACGACCCCGAGGCGGTCACCCGCTTCGCCGGCCGCATGCAGATAGAGGCCACCCGGCTGACCAACCTGGTCCAGGAGCTCATCGACCTCTCCCGGGTGCAGTACGACGACCCGCTCGAGGACTCCGAGCCCGTCCGGGTGGACGAGCTCGTCGCCGAGGCTGTGGACCGCTGCCGCCAGAGCGCCGCCAGCAAGCAGATCACCATGGCCACCGGAGGCACCGCCGAGCTCCACGTCTGGGGCAACCGGGGCCAGCTCGCCGCCGCCCTCGGCAACCTCGTGGAGAACGCGGTCAACTACAGCCCCGCCCGCACCCGCGTCGGCATCGCCGCCCGCCGCGTCGCCGCCCCCGGCGGCGACCTGATCGAGATCGCCGTCACCGACCAGGGCATCGGCATCTCCGAGAAGGACCGCGAGCGCGTCTTCGAACGCTTCTACCGTGTCGACCCCGCCCGCTCCCGCGCCACCGGCGGCACCGGCCTCGGCCTGTCCATCGTCAAGCACGTGGCCGCCTCGCACGGCGGCGAGGTCACCGTCTGGAGCGCGGAGGGCCAGGGCTCCACGTTCACGCTGCGCCTGCCCGAGGCGGGCGCGGCCCGTGACCGCGAGCGGCCGAGCCCGGGCGACACCGGCGACACGCGCGACACCGCAGACGAGCCCGCCGGCGAGACCTTCGCCGACGGGCACCTCCCCCTTCCGGGGGTCCGGCCGTGACCCCCGGCGCCACTCCCTCTCCGTACGTCCCGTACTTCCCAGAGAACCGACCGGAGGCCGCCTCGTGACCCGAGTGCTCGTCGTCGAGGACGAAGAATCCTTCAGCGACGCGTTGTCCTACATGCTCCGCAAGGAGGGCTTCGAGGTCGCCGTCGCGGCCACCGGGCCCGACGGCCTGGACGAGTTCGAGCGCAACGGCGCCGACCTGGTCCTGCTGGACCTGATGCTGCCGGGCCTGCCCGGCACCGAGGTCTGCCGGCAGCTGCGCGGACGCTCCAACGTGCCCGTGATCATGGTGACCGCCAAGGACAGCGAGATCGACAAGGTCGTCGGCCTGGAGATAGGAGCCGACGACTACGTCACCAAGCCCTTCTCCTCCCGCGAGCTCGTCGCCCGCATCCGCGCCGTGCTCCGGCGCCGCGGCGAGCCCGAGGAGGTCACCCCCGCCGCGCTGGAGGCGGGCCCGGTGCGCATGGACGTCGACCGGCACGTCGTCACCGTCGCCGGCGGCAAGGTCGATCTGCCGCTGAAGGAGTTCGACCTCCTGGAGATGCTGCTGCGCAACGCCGGGCGCGTCCTGACCCGGATGCAGCTGATCGACCGCGTCTGGGGCGCGGACTACGTGGGCGACACCAAGACCCTCGACGTCCACGTCAAGCGCCTGCGCGCCAAGATCGAGCCCGACCCGGGCGCGCCGCGCTACCTGGTCACGGTGCGGGGTCTCGGCTACAAGTTCGAGCCGTAAGCCGGCCCCGGCCCAAGGCCCGACGGCCGGAGGCCGGCGCAGCGGCCCGAAGCCCGGGAGGCCCCCAGGGGCCGAGCGGTGCGAGGGGCGCGTCGAGAAGGGTGCTCGAGCCGTAAGCCGGCCCCGGCCCAAGACCCGGCGGGTATGCGAAAGGGGCCCGGAAGCCTTGTGTGGCTTCCGGGCCCCTTCGCGTGGGTCAGTGGCCCGCGTGCTGCTGGCCGCCCGGGGTGGCCGAGGCGCCCGTGCCGGTGCCCGGCTTGGTGCCGGCCTGGTGGCCGGCGCCCTGCGGCTGGCCCTCGGCCGCGCCGGCCGGGGCCGAGGCGGCGCCGCCCGCCGGGGCCGAGGCCGCGCCCGAGGGGGCGCCCGGCGTGCCGCTCGGCTGGGTGGCGGGGGCCTGCGGGCCCCAGTCCTTGTAGAAGCTCTTCGCCGGGACGACGAACGCGGCGATCTTCACCTCACCCGTGGAGCTGAAGTCGAAGGACAGCCGCTGCGTCGCGCCGTCCTTCAGGCCCTCGCGCCCCTTCGGCAGCACCGCCGACGGGTTGTCCTTGCCGCCCAGGACGATCGAGCCGCCCGCCGGCACGACGACCGGGCCGGAGCCCTTCGCCGGGGCCAGCGTCACGGGCGCGTCCAGGCCCGCGAGCTTGATCGAGCGCAGCTCCTGGTCCTTGCGGCCGTTGTTGAAGACCTTGCCCGTGACGACCGCCGGGCCACCGGCCTTGAGGTCCTGCTGGGTGATCACATTGACGTTCTGGAGCTTGATGTCGCCGACCGAGGTGGCGGCGTTGTCCGGCTTGACCTCAAGCGTCTGCGCGCTGTTGCCCGCCGCGCAGGCGGAGAGCGAGGCGACCGAGACCACGAGGGCGGAAGCGGCGAGAGCGCCGCGTCGAAGGCTGCTGCTCACGGCGGCGGCATCTCCTTGGACGAGGTTCACGTACGAGGTACGTACGGGATAAGGGTCTGTGTCAGCGGGCTTAGGTTACCGAGCCGTCCAGGGGCGCCCGCACCCGACCCGCCCCCATGGTCAACTCGGCGCGGTGGCGGCCCCACGGCCGAATATCAACCATGGCCGGAAGATCGGCCGCCGCGGAACGTCCGGCCGGGTGACGCGAGTGAATATCGGCAATGAATGCGGGAGACCCCGGGAAGGCCCTTCCGGAATTGATCAAGTCCGACTTGATCAATTCCGGAAGGGAAGTCCGGAAGGGCTCCGCGCCCCGAACGGAGTACCGGAAGTCGGCCGACCGGAGCCCGGCAAATCGGGACGTTCAGCCGCTCGCGGGGCCTGTCCGACAGGCGTAACGTGGGCGTTTCGCCTGACCCGGACAACCGCTCCGACCTGCGAATACCTGCTTCCGGAAGGGCTCCGCAGCACGTTCCGGTTGCTGTTGTCAAGCCCCGAGATATGCCCTGACCTGCGGAAACGCCATTCAGAACGGACAGTTCCCGTGTTAGACTGGATAGCCACGGAAGGGGTACCTGTCACATGACGTTCAAGGTTGGCGACACCGTGGTCTATCCCCATCACGGGGCCGCGCTGATCGAGGCCATCGAAACTCGCCAGATCAAAGGCGTGGACAAGACCTACTTGGTGCTGAAGGTCGCCCAGGGTGACCTGACGGTTCGGGTGCCGGCGGACAATGCCGAGTTCGTCGGCGTTCGCGATGTGGTCGGCCAGGACGGGCTTGACCGGGTCTTCGAGGTGCTCCGCGCACCGTACGCCGAAGAGCCGACGAACTGGTCCCGTCGCTACAAGGCAAATCTCGAGAAGCTCGCGTCCGGCGACGTGATCAAGGTTGCCGAGGTCGTTCGCGACCTGTGGCGGCGTGAGCGTGAGCGCGGTCTTTCCGCAGGTGAGAAGCGCATGCTCGCCAAGGCGCGGCAGATCCTGGTGAGCGAGCTCGCCCTCGCGGAGAGCACCAACGAGGACAAGGCCGAGGCCCTGCTCGACGAGGTTCTCGCGTCCTGACGTAACAGCACAGGTGCCGGCGGCTGTGCCCCGCAACTGGCTTCATAGAAGTGCCGCGGTGCCCGCGTGATGACCCAGTCATCCGGCGGGCGCTGCGGCGTCTTCGGCTCTACGGCTTTTACAAGCTGTGCAGCGCGCGCTTGGCGTGCCGGGCCCGGGCAGCCGGCCCGACCAGTCGTCACGGAAGGGGCTGGTCGGGGCATCGTGCCCGGCACGCTGAGGCCATACCCAATTCGGCCGAGGAAGCAAACCTGAACGCCAACGCAATGTCTGATCGAGGCAGCTCTCAGACCATTTCGCGCACCGCCGTCGTCATTCCCGCCGCCGGTCGCGGCGTCCGGCTCGGACCGGGCGCCCCCAAGGCCCTGCGGGCCCTGAGCGGCACCCCCATGCTGGTCCACGCGGTACGGGCCATGGCGGCCTCCCGCGCGGTCTCGCTCGTCGTCGTCGTCGCCCCGCCGGACGGTGCCGCCGAGGTCCGCAACCTCCTCGACGCCCATCCGCTGGCCGACCGCGACAGCACCCGCACCGACGTCGTGGTCGTCCCCGGCGGCGCGACCCGCCAGGAGTCCGTCCGGCTGGGCCTCGCGGCCCTGCCCGCCGACGTCACCACCGTCCTCGTCCACGACGCCGCCCGCCCGCTGGTGCCCGTCGACACCGTCGACGCCGTCGCCGCCGCCGTCCGCGGCGGCGCGCCCGCCGTCGTGCCGGCGTTGCCGCTCGCGGACACCGTCAAGCAGGTCGAGCCGCGCGTCGGCGAGCGTGCCGGGGAGCCGGAGCCCGTGGTGGGCACGCCCGAGCGGGCGCTGCTGCGGGCCGTGCAGACGCCGCAGGGCTTCGACCGGGCGACGCTCGTCGAGGCGCACGAGAAGGTCGCCGTGGAGGGCGAGGGCGCCACGGACGACGCCGGCCTCGTGGAGCGGCTCGGCGTGCCGGTCGTGGTCGTACCCGGCCACGAGGAGGCGTTCAAGGTGACCCGGCCGCTGGACCTCGTCCTGGCCGAGGCCGTACTCGCCCGCAGGAGGGCCAACGATGGATTCTGAGACCCCTCGCCCGGTGCTGCCCCTCGTGGGCATCGGCACGGACGTCCACGCCTTCGAGGAGGGCCGCGAGCTGTGGTGCGCGGGCCTCAAGTGGGAGGGCGCGAGCCACGGGCTCGCGGGTCACTCCGACGGCGACGTCGCCGCGCACGCCGCGTGCGACGCCCTGTTCTCCGCGGCCGGGCTCGGTGACCTCGGCGCCCACTTCGGCACGGACCGGCCCGAGTGGTCGGGCGCGTCCGGCGTCACGCTCCTGACGGAGGCGGCGCGGATCGTGCGCGCGGCGGGGTTCGAGATCGGCAACGTCGCCATTCAGGTGGTCGGCGTGCGGCCGAAGATCGGGAAGCGGCGGGAAGAGGCGCAGGCGGCTCTTTCGGCGGCGGTGGGGGCGCCGGTGGCCGTCTCCGGGACCACGACGGACGGTCTTGGCCTCACCGGCCGGGCGGAGGGCTTGGCGGCCCTGGCGACGGCGCTCGTGTACCGCGTCTGACGCGGATCGCGCTCCGCGCGCTGTCCTCGGGGTCCGGGGCGAAAACCCCGGTTTCGGGAAGGGGCGGGGCAGGGGAAAGAACCACGGACAACCCCCCGCCCCCGGAAGGACCACCCGTGTCTGTCGTGCTCTCCGAGGACCTCAAGAAGTACATCGACGACAACCCCGCCTTCGTCACCGTCGCCACCGTCCAGCCCGACGGCAGCCCCCAGCTGTCCGTCACCTGGGTCAAGCGGGACGGCGACGATCTGCTGTTCTCCACGACGGTCGGGCGTCGCAAGGAGCGCAATCTTCGCCGCGATCCCCGCGTCACCGTCCTGGTCAACCCGCCCAACGCGCCGTACACCTACGCCGAGGTGCGCGGCAGCGCCGACATCACCACCGAGGGCGGTGACGAGCTGATCGACGAGCTGTCGCGGAAGTACACCGGCAAGGACTACGCCGACTTCAACCCGGCCGCCAAGGACGACGCCCAGCGCGTCGTGGTCCGCATCACGCCGCGCAAGGTCGTCGGTTCCTTGTAGGCCGGGCGGGTCAGTCCGGCCGTACGGCCCCCACCCGGTCGGAGCGCCGCGGCTCGTTCAGCAGGGGCAGCCCGTCGAGCGCGGGCGCCGTCGCGCTGTGGCGGACGTCCTCCATGCCCTCGCGGAGCGCCGCGCGCAGCCGTCTGCCGAGCGGGCGCTCGACGTAGCGGTGCAGGAGCCAGGCGGCGCCCAGCATCACCGTGATCAGCCCGGCGACGAGCGGCAGTGGGGGGACGGCCTCGCGCAGGGCGTAGATGATCGTCATCCCGATGTACTGGTGCAGCAGGTACATCGGGTAGGTGAGCGCGCCCGCCGTGGTCAGCCAGCGCCACCGCACCCGGTCGAAGGTGCCCAGTGCCACCAGCGCCATCACGGCGAAGATCACGAAGACCATGGCCTGGGCGGGGAAGAGCGCGGTCGGGTGGTTGGCGTTGTCGTGCACCCGCTTGGCCACCTGGTGGTTGGCGAGCAGGTACGAGATGACGACGATGCCCCAGAGCAGGGCCGTGGGCCGGTAGCGGTGCATCAGGTAGTAGGCGATGCCCGCGACGAAGTACGGCGCCGCGATGGGCGTCGCCCACAGGGTGAGCAGCTTGCTGTCGGCCGTCGGGGCGATGGCGGCGGCCAGGGTCCAGACGCCGCAGAAGATCACGCAGCGGCGGTAGGTGACGCCCCTGGCCACGACGAGGGCGAAGAGCACGTAGAACTTCAGCTCCACGAAGAGCGTCCAGTAGACGCCGTCCACGTCCCAGACACCGAGTCCCTGCTGGAGCATGGTCAGGTTGGTGAACACCTGCTCCGGGCCCGCCACCGAGCGGACCTCGGGCCACAGCAGGACCACGCCGCCGGTCAGCAGGATCGCCACCCAGTAGGCGGGGTAGATCCGCGCGGCCCGGGACACCACGAAGTCGCCGAGCGACCTGCCCCAGGCGCTCATGCAGATGACGAAGCCGCTGATGAGGAAGAAGATCTCCACGCCCAGCCAGCCGTAGCGCGTTATCGGCTCGATGCCCGGGAACAGCAGACGCGGGTCGCGGTTCCAGCCGCCGTTCAGACTCGTGTAGTGGTACAGCACGACCATGAGGGCCGCGAGCAGACGGAGTCCGTCCAGGATGCAGAGCCTGGGACCAGGCCCACCCGGTCGGACGCCATCGTTTCCGCCGCCGCTGGCGAAACGCATGTCGTCCTCTCCCGTTGGCTGTCGGCCCGCTGCGCTTACGGGCCACCCAGCATGCTGGCACACCGAGCGTTCCCGTCGGGTGACCGAAAGTCACCAGGGGCCCGCCGGCCTCCGGGTTTCCGCCCGATGCCCGGGGCGGGTCCCCCGAAAGGACCAACGGCGGCCCCCCGGGTGACCGGGGGACCGCCGTCAGGTGGCGTCAGTCGTCGTCAGACGCGCTCGCGTGGCGTGCGCATGTCCGCGAGCGCCTTCGTCATGCCGCGTTTGAGCACGCGGGCGAGCGGGCGCTCCAGATAGCGGTGCAGCAGCCAGGAGGCCACCATCATCAGCACGACGAGGGCGGGGACGAGAACGTAGCGCGAGATGTCGTTCTCGAATTCCTTGATGACCGTCCAGCCGATGCGCTCGTGCAGCAGGTAGAGCGGGTACGTCAGCGCGCCCGCCGTCGGCAGCCAGCGCCAGTTGATCCTGCTGGTCTTGCCGAGCGCCACCGCCGCGATCGCCGCGTAGAAGAGGGCGAGCAGCATCACCGTGGGCCAGAGGGGGAGCTTGTGCCCGACGTACTTCTGGACGTTGTGGTGGGTGTTGAACGCGAAGTGCTGGCCGGCCAGGAAGGTCGCGGCGACGATGCCCCACAGCAGCATGTTGGGGCCGTAGCGGTACATCAGGTAGAACGCCATGCCGGCGATGAAGAACCAGCAGTCGTTCGGCATCAGCACGGCGTCCAGCGCGTCGACGTCGAGCCCCGCCGCGACGGCGGCGGCCATGGCCCAGACCACGCAGAAGCCGACGACGCGCCGGTAGGTCAGCCCCTTCCAGGCGATCAGCAGCGCGAAGAGCAGGTAGAAGCGGATCTCCACCCACAGCGTCCAGTAGACGCCGTCGGCGGGCGCGGCCTTCATCGGCTCGTGGAACATCGTGAGGTTGACCGCGACGTCGCTCAGCGACGGCCCGACGCCGTTCACGGGCCAGATGGAGACGACGACCGTCGCGGCGAGCACCGCGAACCAGTAGGCGGGGTAGAGCCGGGTGACGCGCGAGACCGCGAAATCACCGATGTCTCTGCCCCAGGCGCTCATACAGATGACGAAGCCACTGATGAGGAAGAAGAGCTGGACGCCCAGCCAACCGTAGGACGCGGGCACGTACGCCACCGGGAAGCGCTCGGTCGCCGGTTTGGACCAGGCGGCGCTGTTGAAGGCGATGTAGTGGTAGAGCACGACCATGAGGGCGGCGAGCAGACGCAGGCCATCCAGTGCGGCGAGTCTCCCCTTGGGTGCTATTCGCGGGGGTGGTGAGGCGGGACGTTCTTTCTGCCGCTGCTGCACCGTCACGGAGGACGTCAACGTCCCTCCTGAGTCCTGTGTCCGGATTTCGCTGGTTTTATCGGAGGCCTGGCCGGGAAGGCGTGACCGCCGGGGAAGCTACCACGCGGCCCCCTATCATGTGCAGATAGTAAGGAGAGGTCAAAGACCCGCCACCGGTTCCGCGGAACCTGTCGCTCCGCCGCAGTAGGCGTCCGGGCTCGTACCCGTTATCGAGTCAGCCCGTGCCGCCAGGGGCGATGCACCCCCTCGGGCCCACTACCCTGGTTCCGTGAGCATTCGCCTGTACGACACCAGCGCCCGGCAGATCCGTGACTTCTCCCCGCTCGTTCCGGGCTGTGTCTCGATCTACCTCTGCGGTGCGACCGTACAGGCCGCTCCGCATATCGGGCACATCCGCTCGGGCCTGAATTTCGACATCATGCGCCGCTGGTTCGCCTACCGCGGCTACGACGTCACGTTCGTGCGCAACGTCACCGACATCGACGACAAGATCCTCACCAAGGCCGCCGAGCAGGGCCGCCCGTGGTGGTCGATCGGCTACGCCAACGAGCGCGCCTTCAACGACGGCTACACCGCCCTCGGCTGCCTGCCCCCGACGGTCGAGCCCCGCGCCACCGGTCACGTGACCGAGATGGTCGAGATGATGCGCGGCCTGATCGAGCGCGGCCACGCGTACGCCGCCGACGGCAACGTCTACTTCGACGTGCGCTCCTTCCCCGGCTACCTCCAGCTCTCCAACCAGGAGCTGGACAATCTGCTGCAGCCCTCCGGCGAGGGCGAGACCGGCAAGCGCGACCCGCGTGACTTCGCCATGTGGAAGGCCGCCAAGGAGGGCGAGCCCAGCTGGGAAACCCCCTGGGGCCGCGGCCGCCCGGGCTGGCACCTGGAGTGCTCGGCCATGGCGCACAAGTACCTGGGCGAGTCGTTCGACATCCACGGCGGCGGCCTGGACCTGATCTTCCCGCACCACGAGAACGAGATCGCCCAGGCCAAGGCCTTCGGCGACGACTTCGCCGCGTACTGGCTCCACAACGCGTGGGTGACCATCAGCGGCGAGAAGATGGCCAAGTCGCTCGGCAACTCCGTCCTCGTCTCCGAGATGCTCAAGCAGTGGCGCCCGATCGTGCTGCGCTACTACCTGGGGACCCCGCACTACCGCTCGATGATCGAGTACAGCCCGGAGGCCCTGCGTGAGGCCGAGGCGGCCTTCGCCCGCATCGAGGGCTTCATGCAGCGTGTCGTGGAGCTCGCCGGGCCCGTCGAGCCGTCGGCCGAGGTGCCGCTCGCGTTCGCGGAGGCCATGGACGACGACTTCGGTGTGCCGCAGGCGCTGGCGATCGTCCACACCACCGTCCGGCAGGGCAACTCGGCCCTGACCGCCGACGACAAGGAGTCGGCCGTCGCCCGGCTGGCCGAGGTCCGCGCCATGCTCGGCGTCCTGGGCCTGGACCCCCTCGACGAGCATTGGGCCGGCACCGGCACCGGTCGCGGGGACGATCTCCACGGCGTGGTGGACTCCCTGGTCAGGATGGTTCTGGAGCAGCGCGAGGGCGCCCGGGCGCGGAAGGACTACGCCACGGCCGACGCCATCCGCGACCAGCTCCAGCAGACCGGCCTCGCGATCGAGGACACCCCTTCCGGCCCCCGCTGGACCCTGTCCTGAGGGACACTTTTCGTACGTACGTAGTAGGTAGGCAGCCGCCGGACGGAGTCCGGCGCAGCTGTCCGAAGCCCGTGAGGCCCGCCAGGGCGAGCGGTGCGAGGGCAGCGGAAGAAAGAGTCAGGTGACCCCCATGGCCGGCAACAGCCAGCGCAGGAACCGTCGCACGTCCAACAAGAAGGGCGCGACGGTCGGCAGCGGCGGCCAGCGGCGCCGGGGCCTGGAGGGCAAGGGCCCGACCCCGCCCGCGAGCATGCGCAAGGGCCACAAGAAGAACCGCGTGGCCAACGCCCAGGCCAAGCAGGCCGCCCGCCGCCCGGCCCCGCGCCGCGGCGGCCCCAAGGGCACCAACGAGCTCGTCGTCGGCCGCAACTCGGTCGTCGAGGCGCTGCGCGAGGGCGTGCCCGCGAACACGCTCTACGTCCAGCAGTTCGTCGACAGCGACGAGCGCGTGCGCGAGGCCATCCAGCTCGCCACGGAGAAGGGCCTCAACCTCATGGAGGCCCCGCGTCCGGAGCTGGACCGCATGACCAACGGCCTGAACCACCAGGGCCTGGTCCTCTCGGTGCCCCCGTACGACTACGCCCACCCCGAGGACCTGACGGCGCACGCCGCCGACAACGGCGAGGACCCGCTGATCGTCGCCCTCGACGGCATCACCGACCCGCGCAACCTCGGCGCCGTCGTCCGCTCCGTCTCCGCCTTCGGCGGCCACGGCGTGGTCGTCCCCGAGCGCCGCGCGGCCGGTATGACCGCCAGCGCCTGGAAGACCTCCGCCGGCACCGCCGCCCGGACGCCCGTCGCCCGCGCCACCAACATGACGCGGATGCTCGAGGCGTACCAGAAGGAGGGCCTGATGGTCGTCGGCCTCGCGGCGGACGGCGAGACCGAGCTCCACGAGCTGGACGCCCTGGAGGGCCCGGTCGTCATCGTCGTCGGCAGCGAGGGCAAGGGCCTCTCCCGCCTCGTCGGCGAGACCTGCGACTTCCGCGTGCGCATCCCGATGCCGGGCGGCGCCGAGTCGCTGAACGCCGGTGTCGCCGCGGGCGTCGTGCTCTACGAGGCGGCGCGCCGCCGCGCCTGAGACCAGTGACCGCGCGGCGGCCGGGGAGTCTCCTCCCCGGCCGCCGCGCGTTCTGCTGAAGATATTGACGGGTCCTGGACACATCCAACCGGTCAAGGCAGTGTCCTAACCTCCGGTCACTCGGTTAGATGAGTGTGGACACCAGAACACCCCGCACACCTACGGGGGGAAGCTCTTCCGGGTACGACGACCAGCCCGCGCTGAGTACGGTGAAGGTCCCGTCCGACCCCGCGCAGGTCATCGTCAACCATCTGAGCTTCCGGGTGCAGCTCGCCCGGCCCCCGCGCGCAGCCCGGCAGTTCGCCGGGGGAGTGGACACGGCGCGGATGCCCGCCGCCAAGAGCGCCGGGGCCAAGCGCCGCGCCCCCGTGGTGTGGAGCGGGCGGACCGGGCCGGGAGACTCCGCCTCCACCCAGCTCCTCCAGGCCGTCCGCGACTCCGGCGGCCTCACCGCCCCGCTGCCCACGGTCGGCGGCGGGGACGCGGGCGTCACCCAGGTGCTGCCGCGCGTCAGCGTCGAGGACGCCCCGGCCACGGTGATCGGCCCGCGCGGGCCCGCCGAGGAGCACGGCGGGCCGCCGACCCGGCTCCTCCACGGCATGCGCCCCGCCCACAGCGCCTTCGACGAGGACGCCGGCCACCCCGACGATCTCGGCGACCTCGACGACTTCGCCGACGAGCAGGACGCCGACGAGGACGAGCTCCGGCGCGCCCGCCAGGGCGACTCCGTCCGCCACGCCTATTACCCCGGGCGCCGGATGAACCTCGGCGTCGTCCTCCTGCCCCTGCGCGTCTTCCTCGGCCTCATCTCCGTCTACGGCGGGATGACCAAGCTCTGCGACCCCGTCTACTTCGACGGCGGCAAGCGCGGCTCCCTGGTCGAGTGGCTCCACCAGCTCCACCCCTGGGCCGCCGCCGAGCCCCTGCGCGAGCTGGCCCTCGCCCACCCCGTCGGCGCCGGCCTGAGCGTCGCCTTCGCGCAGGTCGTCATCGGCGTCCTCACCATCTTCGGCCTCTGGCAGCGGCTCGCCGCCGCCGTCGGCGTGCTGCTCTCCGTGATCCTCCTCGTCACGGTCAGCTGGCGGTCCACCCCGGTCTACGGCGCGCCCGACATCATCTACCTGGCCGCCTGGAGCCCCCTGGTGATCGCCGGGGCGCCCTTCTACTCCGTCGACGGCCGGCTCGCCGGCGAGGCCTGGCGGCGGCTCGGGCCGCGCGCCGAGCTCTGGGCGCTGCGGCGGCGCGTGCTGCGCCGGGGCACGGTCATGGCGACGGTGCTCATCGGGATCTCCCTGCTCACCGGGTCGATGCTGGGCGGGGCCGTGCGCTCCTCCAGGGTCGCCGAGACGCCGGGCACCCCGCCCCCGCCGTCCAACAGCCTCCAGGGTTCGCCGCTGCCGCAGCGGCCCTCGTCGTCCTCGCCGCGCGGCTCGCACGGCCCGGCGGCCTCGGGCACGCCGAAGCCCAGCCCGTCCAACCGGAAGACGCCCACCCCCGGGGCCACGCCGTCCGCGCCGGCCGGCACGGTCCACGCGCCCACGGCGTCGGCGGGCGGCGCGGGGCAGTCCAGCGGGAGCGCGGGCAGTGTCCGCCCGGCGCCGCAGTCCCCCCACCAGGCGCCGGCTCCGGCGGCCCCGCAGCACAGCTCGTCGGGTGCGACGACGGGCAGCTCCACGGGTGGCGGCTCCGGCGGGTCCTCCAGTGGCTCGGGCGGCTCCTCCGGCGGCGGAGCCCTTGGGGGGCTCCTCGGGTAGCCAGCTGCCTCACGCGAAGACGGTCCCGCACCCGACAGGGTGCGGGACCGTCTTCGCGCCCGAAGGGGCGCGGGGAACTGCGCGACCAGCCACGACGCGCCGGCAGATGACGCGCAGCGTGGTCGGTTCACCGCGGGCCGGTGGGGGCTGGTCGCGCAGTTCCCCGCGCCCCTGGCGGGGCGCTCAGCGCGCCAGTTCCTTCGCGGCTTCCGCGAGGTCCTTCGCCGTGTCGATCGCCCGCCAGTACGCCCCCTGCGGCAGCGGGAAGCCGGCGAGGCGGCGTTCGCGCGCCAGGCGCGGGAACGTGGTGCGCTCGTGGTCGCCGCGCTCGGGCAGCAGGGCCGTGAAGGCGGGCGAGAAGACGTAGACGCCGGCGTTGATCAGATACGGCGAGGGCGGGGCCTCGACGAAGTCGAGGACGTGGCCGAACTCGTCGGTCTTCACCGCGCCCCAGGGAATGCGCGGCCGCGCCAGCGCGAGCGTCGCCGTGGCGTCCCGCTCATGGTGGAAGGCGGCCATCTCGCGCAGCGAGAACCGGGTCCAGATGTCACCGTTGGTGGCGTACCAGGGCTCGTCGGGGCGGGGCAGGGAGGCGGCCGCGTGCCGCAGGCCGCCGCCCCGGCCGAGGGGTTCGGGCTCGACGACCGTCGTGACCCGCAGCGGCAGTTCGGCCGTGGCGAGCCAGTCCTCCAGGACACGCGCCAAATGGCCGCACGAGACCACGGCGTCGGTGACGCCCTCGGCGGCCAGCCAGGCGAGTTGATGGCCGATGATCGGGACCCCCGTGCCGGGGATCTCGACCATCGGCTTGGGACGGTCGTCGGTGTACGGACGGAGCCGCGAACCCTGGCCGCCGGCCAGGATCACGGCTTGTGTCGGGTACGGGCTGTGCTGCGTGCCGGTCATGCTCCGCACGATATGCGGTGCCGCCAGGAGAGGTGCGGCCGGCGGTGGGGGCGGTCAGTGGCTCTGGACGCCGGCGGCGAAGGCCGTGTCGCAGACGGGGCGGGCGAAGGACTGGGCCTTGCGCTCGCCGTACTTCTTGCGCGCGGCCTCACCCAGCGCACGGGCGATCGCCATGCAGTGCTGAGCCAGCGAGGGGCGGCCGTTGGTCGCCTCCTGAAGGTGCGTGAGGGCGGCGCCGGGGTTCTTCTCCTGGAGCTCCAGCAGCAGCTTGTCGCGCAGCACCTCGTGCGGCGCGCGGGCCTTGGCGACGGTCGAGGCGTTGTCGGAGGACGCGGTGAGGACCTGCGACTCGGCGGTCGGCGCCGCCCAGGGAACGCGGGTCACCGCGAGAGTCCCCGAGAGCACGAGAACGACCGGGAGGACGAGAGCGAGGGTTCTGCCGATGCGGCGGGCGGCCTGGTTCATGCCGCAGATGGTAGCGAGGCGTAATGAAGCCGCTCCATTTAGTCACCCGGTCGGGGGATGTCGATGGTTATCGGAATGACGGTTGAGTTGACGTACGGAGCTCGAAATGCGTGGTGTGCCGGGGTATTTGCCGCCGGGGCGCACCCCGCGTCCGGGTCCGCGTGGACCCGAACGCGAGGCGCGCCTCCTCGGTTACGCTCAGTCGCCGATGCGCTCGCCGCTGGAGGTGGAGAACACGTGCAGTTCGCCGGTGCGCGGCACGACGTGGAGCACGGAGCCCTTCTCGGGCACGCGGCGGCCGTTGACGCGGACCACGATGTCCTTCCGCTCGCCGCCGACCTCCGCGGTGCCGTAGACGTAGCCGTCGGCGCCGAGCTCCTCGACGACGTTGACGGTCACGGCGACGCCGCCGGGCTCGTCGGTCCTGCCCTCGGGCCGCTCGACGACGTCGAAGTGCTCGGGCCGGACGCCCACGGTGACCGTGCGGTCGCCCTTGTCGGCGGCGGCCGTCAGCGCCTCGCGGGGCACGGGCACGACGTCGGAGCCGAACTTCACTCCGCCGTCGGTGATCGGCACCTCGACGAGGTTCATCGCGGGGGAGCCGATGAAGCCCGCGACGAAGAGGTTGGCCGGCCGGTCGTACATGTTGCGCGGGGAGTCGATCTGCTGGAGCAGGCCGTCCTTGAGCACCGCGACGCGGTCGCCCATGGTCATGGCCTCGACCTGGTCGTGGGTGACGTAGACGGTGGTGATGCCGAGGCGGCGCTGGAGGCTCGCGATCTGGGTCCGGGTCTGGACGCGCAGCTTGGCGTCGAGGTTGGACAGCGGCTCGTCCATGAGGAAGACCTGAGGCTCGCGGACGATGGCGCGACCCATGGCCACGCGCTGGCGCTGGCCGCCGGAGAGGGCCTTGGGCTTGCGGCCCAGGTACTCGGTGAGGTCCAGGATGCGCGCGGCGTCCTCGACCTTCTGGCGGATCTCCGCCTTCGGCACGCCCGCGATCTTCAGGGCGAAGCCCATGTTGTCGGCCACGGTCATGTGCGGGTAGAGCGCGTAGTTCTGGAACACCATGGCGATGTCCCGGTCCTTGGGCGGCAGGTGGGTGACGTCCCGGTCGCCGATGCGGATCGCGCCGCCGTTGACGTCCTCGAGCCCCGCCAGCATCCGCAGGGAGGTGGACTTGCCGCAGCCGGAGGGGCCGACGAGGACCAGGAACTCCCCGTCCTCGATGGCGATGTCGAGCTGGTCGACGGCGGGCTTGTCGGCGCCCGGGTAGATCCGGGTGGCTTTGTCGTACGTGACCGTGGCCATGGTGATGTGATCCCTTCACCGGCAGGAACGTGCCGGACGATCCGAGTAGAGGGAGTGGTCCAGTCCAATCGGGCTGGGTTTCCCGTGACGCTACCGGGGCCGGGAGCCGTTGTCAGCAGGTGGCGGGTCACGAAGTCGTTGTGGGTAGACTGCGTCTCGCATGCCGCCTTAGCTCAGCTGGTAGAGCACCGCTCTTGTAAAGCGAAGGTCGTCGGTTCGAGTCCGACAGGCGGCTCTTGTGAAGAACGCGGAAGACCGCGGGCCCCCGAGGGGGCCCGCGGTCTTCCGCGTTGTGGGGCCGGTGGGTCAGCTCCGGTGGGTCACCCGGTCGTCGACGGGCCGGGCTCCGGCCGGCGTCTCCTGGGGCGAGTCCTGGTGGCCCGGCCACCATGCCTTGTGGCCCAGCAGGGAGGTGACGGTGGGCACCAGGAGCATCGCCATCACGAAGGCGGTGAGCAGGATGCCGAAGCCGACGGCGAAGCCCATCTGCTGGAGCATGGAGTTGTCGGCGAGGACCAGCACGCCGAAGGTGCCGGCGAGGATGATCGCGGCGGAGGCGACGGTCGGGGTGGACTGGGCCACGGCCGTGCGGATGGCCTCCTTGGGCGGGACGCCGTGGCGGACCTCCTCGCGCAGCCGGGCGATCATCAGGATGTTGTAGTCGGTGCCGAGCGCGACCACGAAGAGATAGACGATCACCGGCAGCATGAAGAGCAGGCCCGGCTCGCCCTTGAGGTCCTGGAAGAGCCAGACGGTGGAGCCCAGGGTGGCGCCGAAGCCGAGGGCCACGGCGAGCATCATGTACCAGGGCGCGACCAGGCTGCGGAGCAGCAGGCCGAGGATGATCATGATGGCGAGCCCGGCGGCGGGGAAGACGACCCGGTAGTCGTGGCCCACGGCGTCCTCGATGTCGGCGAGGACGGCGGAGGTGCCGCCGACGAGGGCCTCGGTGCCGGCGGGGGCCGCCCCGTGGGCCGCCTCGCGCAGTTCGCCGCCCGCGAGGTCGATGGCCTCGTCGGCGCTGGGCGCGTACTTGAGGATCACGCTGTACTGGGCGACGGTGCCGTCGCCGTTGACGACGGCGGGCGCGGCCGTGCCGACGCCGTCGACGGCGGCGAGCTTCCCGCGGAAGGTCTCCAGCGCGGCCTGGTCGAGGCGGGTGCCGTTGGTGGAGCTGAGGTAGACCATGGCCGGGTCGGACTGGCCGGCGGAGAAGCCCCGCTGGAGGTCCTTCATGGCCTGGACGGACTCCAGCTTCTGCGGCATCTGGCTGCTGGTGTCGAACTGGGGCTTCATGCTGAACGCGCCCACGGCGAGGAGCGCGAGGACGGCGGTGGACAGCACGGCGACCACGCCGGGACGGTGGGCGACCAGCCCGCCGACGCCGTTCGCGAAGCGGTTCCGGGGCTCCTTGCGCCAGGCCTTCGACGGCCAGAACGCGGCGCGCCCGAGGAGCGAGAAGACGGCGGGGACGAGCGTGAGCGCCGCGACGAGGGTGACGCCCACGGAGATGGCCAGGGAAGGGCCCATCGCCCGCATCATGCCCAGCGTGGAGAGCAGCAGGGCGGTGAAGGCGACGATGACGGCCCCGGCGGCCGAGGCGATGGTCTCGCCGACCCGGGCCACGGCCTCGACGAGGGCCTCCTTGGGCTCCTGGCCCCGGCGCAGGTGCTCGCGGTAGCGGAAGAGCAGGAACAGGATGTAGTCGGTGCCGACGCCGAAGAGGACGACGATCAGGATCGTGGACATGGAGGAGTCGGCCTTCAGCCCGCCGATGGAGGCGGCGGTGCCGATCAGGCCCGTGGCGACGATCGAGACGACGGCGATGATCAGAAGCGGCAGGATCGCGATCAGCGGGCTGCGGAAGATGACCAGCAGCAGCACGATGATCAGCAGGAACGTCGCCGACATGACCATGGTGTCGGTGTCGGTGGACGATTCCTTCGCGTCGAGCTGGGTCGCCGCCTGCCCGGTGATGCCCATCTTCAGATGGGTGCCGCTGAGCAGCGGTTTGGCGTCCTCGCGCAGCTTCTTGACCGAGTCGGGCAGCTTCTCGTCGTTGAAGTTCTTGGTGGTGGCGTAGATGTTGGCGAGGGCCACCTCGCCGTTGGGGAGACGGCCTTGGGGTCGGAGACCACCTTGCCTATCTTCTCGTGGTGCTTGCCGTCGAGCCCGGCGGCGACCTTGATGACGTCGCGCTTGTCGGTGTCGTCCAGCTTGCCGCCGTCGGCGCGCTGGAACACCGCGATCGCGGCGGGCTGTTCGGTCTGCGGGAAGGCCTTCTGCTGGAGGTTCCCCACCCGCACCGATTCGTAGTGCGAGGGCAGGAACTCGGTCTCGTCCGTGGTGGACTTCAGAGCCGGTGCGAACATGGCGAGGGCCACGGCCGCGATGATCCAGCCGGCGATCGTGAGCCAGGGTCGGTGGACGGCGAACCGCCCGACTCGACGGAACATAACGCTCCTTCAACTACCTCTTAACAGCATGCGTGTACGTGTGCTCGTGTGTGCGGTATGGACGTGAACACGCTAGGGACTGAAGTTCCCCGTCCACAACAAAATTCCGGGGAATCAGGGGGAAATCGGCCCTGGGGTGGGGAAGTTGAGGAAGCCTCTCAACCCTGAGGAGGAGAGGGGGTGGAGACCCTCTCACCCGTGGGGTAGAGGTCACTCGGCCGACCGCCTTCGTCCGGATTACGCTGCCCCCATGAGCGATGTCGATTTCTACGCCGCGCGCATGGAGCGCGCCGTCCTGGCCGCCGTCGAGGCGGGCCTGGCCGGTCTGATCATCTCCCCGGGCCCCGATCTCGGCTGGCTCTGCGGCTACCGCGTCCCGGCCGTCACCGAGCGCCTCACGGCCCTCCTGCTCGCCCCCGGCCGCAAGCCCCTGCTCGTGGTGCCCCAGCTGGAACGGCCCGACGCCCAGCACTCACCGGGCGCGGGCGCGTTGGAGATCACCGGCTGGGTCGACGGCGAGGACCCGTACGCCACCATCGCCGGGCACCTCGACCCGCGCGGACGGTACGGCGTCTCCGACGCGACCTGGGCGCTGCACCTGCTGGCCCTCCAGCGAACGGCCCCGGAAGCGGGCTTCGGGGCGCTCACGGAGGTCCTCCCGATGCTCCGGGCGGTGAAGGACGCCCACGAGGTCGAGCTGCTCGCCGCCGCCGGGGCGGCCGCCGACGCCACGTACGAGACCATCGTGGACGTGCGCTTCGCCGGGCGCCGCGAGCGCGAGGTGGCCGCCGACCTCGCCCGGCTGCTCCGGGAACACGGCCACTCCCAGGTCGACTTCACGATCGTCGGATCGGGCCCCAACGGCGCCAACCCCCACCACGAGGCGGGCGATCGCGTCATCGAGGACGGCGACATGGTCGTCCTGGACTTCGGCGGCCTCAAGGACGGCTACGGCTCCGACACCACCCGCACGGTGCACGTGGGCGAGCCGACGGCGGAGGAGCGCACGGTCCACGACGTGGTGCGCGAGGCCCAGCAGGCCGCGTTCGAGGCGGTCCGCCCCGGCGTGGCCTGCCAGGACGTCGACCGCGTGGCCCGCCAGGTCATCCGCCGCGCCGGCTACGGCGAGTACTTCATCCACCGCACGGGACACGGCATCGGCGTCACGACGCACGAGCCGCCGTACATGGTGGAGGGCGAACACCTGCCGCTGGTGCCGGGGATGTGCTTCTCGATCGAGCCGGGGATCTACCTGCCGGGACGGTTCGGGGTGCGGATCGAGGACATCGTGGTGTGCACGGACACCGCCGGACGGAGGCTGAACAACACGGCACGCGAGCTGCGGGTGGTGCGCTGAGCGCTCCGCTGCGGGCGGTGAGTCATCCGCGGGCGCGTCGTGGCTGGTCGCGCCCGCGCGGCGGAGCCGCATCTCGACACTGCCCGCGCCCCTTCGGGGCGCTGCCGACCCGCACCGGACTTCGCCAAGCATGCTGGTTCGGCGCCCGGGCGTCGACCAGCACGCTCGCCACCAGCGCCGCCAGCAGCATGATCCCCGCACCCCACCCGATCGCCACGCTGAACCCGTGCACCACACCGGCCTTGACGGCCGACGACGCGCCCGCGTGCCCCGCCAGATACGCCGCGCTCGCCGACGTCGCGATCGTGTTCAGCAACGCCGTCCCGATCGAACCCCCCACCTGTTGCGCCGTGTTCACCGTCGCCGAGGCGACGCCCGAGTCGCGCGGCGCCACCCCGGACGTGGCGACGTTGACGACGGGCATGAAGATCAGGCCCATGCCGAGCCCCACGAGGATCATGGAGGGCAGGACGTGCGAGGGGTAGGCCGGCTCGGCGGTCAGGAACGTCAGCAGGAACAGCCCCGTCGCCGCGAGCAGGGCGCCCGGCGCCATCAGCAGCCGGGGCGGCAGCCGGGTCATCAGCCGCGCCGAGAGCTGCGTCGAGGCGAGCACGATCGCGCCGGTCATCGGCAGAAACGCCAGGCCGGTCCGCAGTGGTGAGTACCCGAGCACGACCTGCAGGTAGTAGGTCATGAACAGGAACATCCCGAACATGCCCACGACCGCCAGCGCCATCGTGATGAGCGCGCCACCCCGGTTGCGGTCGCCGATGACGCGCGGCGGCAGCAGCGGGCTGCGCGCCCGCGTCTGCCACCGGGCGAAGACCGCCAGCAGCACCACCCCGCCGCACAGCAGGCCGAGGACCAACGGGCTGGACCAGCCGTGCGGTTCGGCCTCGCTGCACGCGTAGACGACGGCCACGAGCCCGCCGCAGCCCAGCAGCACCCCGGGCAGGTCCAGGCTCGGCCGGTCGGCCGGCGGCGGCCGGTGGTCGTGCAGCAGCCACACCGCGCCGAGCACCGCGATCAGGGCGATCGGCACATTGACGTACAGGCACCAGCGCCAGTCCAGGTACTCGGTCAGCAGGCCACCGGTGATCAGCCCGATGGCCGCGCCGCCGCCCGCGATGGCGCCGTAGATCCCGAACGCCTTGCCGCGCTCGCGCAGATCCGTGAACGTCGTCGTCAGCAGCGACAGCGCCGAGGGCGCCAGCACCGCCGCGAAGACGCCCTGAAGGGCGCGGGCCGCGTAGAGCGTGCCCTGGCTGTGGGCGGCGCCGCCGAGCGCGGAGGCGGCCGCGAAGCCCACGAGCCCCAGGGTGAAGGTGCGTTTGCGCCCGATACGGTCGGCGATCCTGCCCCCGAGCAGCAGGAGCCCGCCGAAGGCGAGCGAGTAGGCGGTGATGACCCACTGGCGGTGGGCATCGGTCATCCCGAGCTCGCGCTGGGCCGAGGGGAGGGCGATGTTCACGATGGTCGCGTCGAGCACGACCATCAGCTGCGCCAGTGCGATCACCACCAGCCCCCACCAGCGGCGGGGGTCGGCGTCGGTGCCAGGGGCCTCGGAATCGGCTATGGGGGGCTCGTTCGAGCTCATGGGTACCCGCTCTCGCGTGCTCTCGCGCCGTGCGCGACGTGCGCGACGTGCAGAAGCTCGCAATCCAGCCTAGGCCCGGCGGGTGACATACGCCCCTCGACGGTGAATCGGGCGCCCGTTCGGCATATTTCGGCGTATGCAGCTGTACGCCACTCAGGGGACGAGCACGACCTTGCCGATCGTGCCGCGCGACTCCAGCGCCCGGTGGGCGGCTGCCGCCTCGGCGAGCGGGAAGCGCTGCACGGCCGGTACGACGCGCCCCGCCGCGGCGTCCGCCAGGGACAGTTCCTCCAGCCGCCGCAGCCCGGTCTCACCCCCGCCGAACCGTTCCAGCATGGCCGGGCCGAGCACGTTCCGTGAGGTGACGCCACGCTCGGCGAGCCAGGCCGGCTCGGGCTCCCACGGCCCGGCGCCGACCGTGCCCCGCGCGGACCAGCCGAAGACCAGGTGCAGCCCGCCGGGCGCCAGCAGATCGACGGCGGCCCGCGCGACCGCGCCGCCCACGCCGTCGAACACGACCGTGGCGGCGCGCCCCCACAGGGCCGTACGGGCCCGCTCGGCCCACTCCGGGTCGTCGTAGTCGAGGGCGACGTCGGCGCCCAGCGCGCCGACGTGCGCGACCTTCGCTGGCCCGCCGGCCAGCCCGACGACGGTGGCGCCCGCGTTCCTGGCGTACTGCACGAGCAGCGAGCCGATGCCGCCCGCGGCGGCCGGGACGACCACGACGTCGTCCTCGCCCAGCTCGGTGAAGCCCAGGATGCCGAGCGCGGTGCGGCCCGTGCCGATCATGGCGATGGCGTGGTCTTCGGCGAGCCCGTCCGGCAGCTCGTGGAGCCTGGCGGCGTCGACGATGGCCAGCTCCGCGTAGCCGCCGCCGGGGGCGGTGCGGCCCAGGTGGGCGACGACGCGCCGGCCGAGCCAGCGGGGGTCGGTGCCCTCGCCGAGGGCGTCGACGGTGCCCGCGACCTCCCGGCCCGGCACGGCCGGCAGCTCGGGCAGGCCGTACGGGTTGCCGGGGTCCCCGGCGCGCTGGGTGGTGTCGACGAGGTGGACGCCCGCCGCCGCCACGGCCACCCGGACCTGGCCGGGGCCGGGAACGGGGTCCTCGGCGCGCTCGTGGCGCAGGTTCTCGGCGGGGCCGAAGGCGTGCAGACGAATGGCGTGCATGGCGCTCTCCTCGAAGATCGTCACGGGGACGGTCCCGAGTCTTCAACCTCAACCAGGATTGAGGTCAAGCGCGGAGGCCGTCCACATCCGAGTTCACACCCGGGGGAAGCGGCTCTGCAGGTCCCAGATGGCGGGGTTGTCGCCGAGTCCGTCATGCATGTCCACCAGATCCGCGATCAGATCGTGAAGGAAATCGCGGGCTTCGCGGCGCAGCGCCTTGTGGTCGAAGGTCAGCGGCGGGTCGTCCGGCGCCCAGTCGGCCGTGACCTCCACCCAGCCGAAGCGGCGCTCGAAGACCAGGCAGTCGGTGGACTCGGTGAAGTCCAGCTCGGCGAACTGCGTCTGCGCCGAGCGGCTGCCCCGGGGGTCGCGGTCGACCTTCTCGACGATGTCGCAGAGCGCCCAGGCGAAGTCGAGCACCGGCACCCATCCCCAGGCTGTGGACAGCTCCCGGTCCTCCTTGACGTCGGCCAGATAGACGTCGCCGCAGAACAGGTCGTGCCGCAGCGCGTGCACGTCGGCGGTGCGGTAGTCCGTCTGCGGGGGGTCCGGGAAACGGCGGGAGAGGGAGTAGCCGAGGTCGATCACGCTTCATGGTACGTACGGAAGGCAGGGGCGTATGGAGGGCGGGTCCGTACGACGGGTGCGCCCCCGCCGCCACGGGGGCGACGGGGGCGCTGGGGGGTGTACCCGTCGGGGCGCACCGGTGGGGTGCGCCCGCGGGGGTTACTTCACGTTGATCGCGGTCCAGGTGGCGGCGACCGTCTTGTACTCGTTGCTGGTGGCGCCGTAGAGGTCCGCGGTGGCCTTGAGGGTGGCGGTGCGGGCGGCCTTGTAGTTGGTGGTGGAGGTGAAGTACGTGGTCAGGGCCTTGTACCAGATCTTGGTGGCCTTGTCCCGGCCGATGCCCGTGATCTTGGAGTTGTCGTAGGTGGGGCTGTTGTAGCTCACGCCACCGACGACCTTGCTGCCGCTGCCCTCGGACAGCAGGTAGTAGAAGTGGTTGGCGGGGCCGGAGGAGTAGTGGACGTCGACGCTGCCCAGGGAGGACGACCAGTAGTCCTTGGAGCGGCCGTCCTTGCTCGGCTTGTCCATGTAGCGCAGCGGGCTGCCGTCGCCGCGGATGTCGATCTTCTCGCCGATGAGGTAGTCGCCCGGGTCGGCGGCGTTGTTGGCGTAGAACTCGGCGGCGGTGCCGAAGATGTCCGAGGTGGCCTCGTTGAGGCCGCCGGACTCACCGCTGTAGCGGAGGTTGGCGGTGGCGGCGGTGACGCCGTGGCTCATCTCGTGGGCGGCCACGTCGAGCGAGGTCAGCGGGTGGGCGTCGTTCTCACCGTCGCCGTAGGTCATGCAGAAGCACTCGTCGTCCCAGAAGGCGTTGACGTAGCCGTTGCCGTAGTGGACGCGGGAGTAGGCGGCCTTGCCGTCGCCCTTGATGCCGGTGCGGCCGAGCACGTTCTTGTAGAAGTCCCAGGTGACGGCCGCGCCGTAGTGGGCGTCGACACCGGCCTTCTGGCGGCCCGCGCCCCAGACGTCGCTGGAGTTGGTGAAGAGCGCGCCGGTGCCGTCGGTGCCCTGGTTGAGGTCGTACGTCTTGTGGCCGCCGCGCGAGCCGTCCTCGAGCGTGTAGCCCGAACCCGACTTGGTGGTGTTCAGCGAAACGTTTCCGCTGTAGGTGCTGGTCCCGGTGCCGGTCTCGATGGCCTCGTCCTGGAACAGCTTCTCACCGGTGTTCGCGTCGGTGATCACGTGGAGCTTGCTGGGCGTGCCGTCCTTCTGGACGCCGGTGACCACGGTCTCGTACGCCAGGACCGGCTTGCCCTGCGCGGCCCAGATGACCTTGCGCGGCGCGCGGTCGGCGTCGGCCTTCGCGGTCTTCTCCCCGGCGGCGACGCTCAGCGCGCTCTTCTTGGCGGCGGCGGGCGCGAGGGAGGGCGTGGTGCTGGGCACGGCTATCTTGGCGTCGGTCGCCTTGGTGACGTCGCGGGCGCCGTTCTTCTTCTGGTGCACGACGAGGTCGCCGCCGAGCACCGGCAGACCCTCGTAGGTGCGCTCGTAGCGCGTGTGCGTCGTGCCGTCGGCGTCCTTCACGACGTCACGGACGATCAGCTTCTCCTTGTCCGCGTCCAGACCGATCTTCGCGGCGGTCGAGGCGGCCCCACCCTGCGCGTCCTGGACGGCGGCGGCCCGCTGCCCGGCGGAGAGTGCCAACTGCTGGCCGCCCGCGACCTTTTCGGCCGACGCGTTCGCCGAGCCCGACTGCACGCCGATGACCACCATGGCGGCGGAGGCGACAAGTGCGGCGGCGCGCAGGGAGTTCTTACGGGGGGTGGCGGTGTTGCTTCTCAACTCGATCTCCTAAGAGGGGGGTTACGGGCAGCCTGGTCAAGGGCCGCGCCGTTGCGTCAGGAGTGGTGCAGGAGCGAATTGAGGAGAGCGTGCCATCGATGGCCGGAGATTGACAGGGGCGCAACAAGGATTTGATCTGTTGGTAAACGCTGAGCGGTGGATTGAATCCGCTATGCGGTGAGTTGGGGGGTGGGGAAGGTGTGTTCAACTGATGAGGGAGGGCAGTTGAACGAAGCGAAAGGACTGGCGGGAATGGATATCGGAATGTACGCGGAGGACTACCTTCCGGAGCAATTCCGCGTACAGGCGCAGGCGTTGCGCGAAGAGGCATGGCCCGGCCTGGGAGGAATCCCGCACGATCCCGCGTTGAATCCGCTGACGATACTGCTGGTAACCCCGGGGGGAGAAGTCGCGGCGGTGCTCGATGTCCTGCGTAAGGACATCGAGCACGAAGGCGTCCGTTACCGGGCGGCCGGCCTGAGTTCGGTCGTCACCGCCGAGGCGCACCAGGGCAAAGGACACGGGCGGCAGCTCGTGGCTGCCGCCCGCGAAATGATCGCGAAAAGCGGTGCGGACCTTGGAATCTTCACCTGCGACCGCCCCTTGCGGGGCTTCTACGAAGGGGCCGGCTGGCGCGTACTGGAGGGCGCCGTGCTCGTCGGGGGCACCCCGGAGGCTCCCTTCCCCAGCGACCGCCCGGGCTTCGACAAGGTCACGCTGGCGGACTTCTTCACCGAGCGGGGGCGGCGCGGTGCCGCCTCGTTCCGGGACGCCCGGATCGGGCTCTACCCGGGGGAGATCGACAGGTTGTGGTGAGGCCTGTGCCGAGAGGGGGCGAGGCTAGGGCTGGTCGTCCGGCCTGCGCTCCTGGGTGCCGAGCTGCTCGTTGAGCTTCTGCTGCGCCGTGTCGACCTGGCTCTGGTACTTGTTCCCCGTCCTCGCGTCGAACGCGTCGCCGGCCTTCTCGACGCCTTGCCGGGCGGTGTCCTCGTGCCCCTTGAGCAGGCCCTTGAGCTTGTCGAGCATGGACATGGTCGTCCTCCTTACGGAACGCCTGACGCCTTCAGGATCCCCGCGTTCCGCCCGCGCCGCATCCCGGGCTTGCGGTTGCCGTTACGTCAACTCCTACGGTCTTCCCCAGGGCCGGAACGACCGGCCCGGTGATGTGGGAAGGCTGGACGGATGGCCTGGTCGATCGCGGATGTGGCCCGGATGTCCGGGGTGACATCCCGGACGCTGCGGCATTACGGCGAGATCGGGCTGCTGCCGCCCGCGTGGACGGGGAGCAGCGGGCACCGCTACTACGAGGAGGCCGATCTGCTGCGGTTGCAGCAGATCCTCCTGATGCGGGAGCTGGGGCTGGGGCTGCGCGAGATCCAGGCGGTCCTGGACAGCCAGGTCGACCGGCTGGCCGCGCTCCGCGAGCACTACGAGCGGCTGCTGGACGAGCGCGACCGGCTGGAGACGCTCGTCCGCACCGTCGGCCGCACCATCACCGAACTGGAGGAAGGGGAGGACAACGGCATGACGAAGATCAACCGGCCGGAGAACCTGTTCGAGGGCTTCGGCCCCGCCGACGCCGAGACCGACGCGGAGGTGCGGGAGCGGTGGCCGCGCGAGTGGGAGCAGTCCCGGCAGGCCGTCGAGGCGATGACCGCCGAGGACACGGAGCGGTGGCAGCGGGAGGTGACGGCGCAGATGATCCGCATGGCGGAGTTCATGGTGGCCGGCGTCCCGGTCGCCGACCCGGCGGTACAGGCCGAGGTGGACGCCCACTACCGGGGCGTGTGCGACTTCTGGACCCCGAACGCCTGCGCGTACAAGGGGGTGGGGCAGACGTACGTCGACGACCCGCAGTTCCGCGCGAACTTCGACAGGATCGCCGATGGTCTGGCCGCCTACCAGCGTGACGCGATGGTCGTCTACGCGGACGCCCGGCTGAGCTGAGTCGCCGGCTCGCTCGTCGGCGGGACTCGCTCGTCGCAGGGGCGGGATCAGCCCGTCCTGTCGCCCAGCGACTCCAGCAGGGTGCGCAGTGATCCCGCCAGCGCCTCCCGTTCGCCCGGGCTCAGGGCCGCCAGGACGCGTTCCTCCGTGGCGATGTGGTCCGGGAGGACGCGGTCGATGAGGGCGCGGCCCTCGTCCGTGAGGGAGACGACGACGCTGCGGCCGTCGTGGTCGCTGCGGGTGCGGATGACGAGGCCGCGGGCCTCCAGGCGGTCGAGGCGCTGGGTGATGGCGCCGGAGGTGACCATCGATGAGCGCATCAGCCCGGCCGGGGTGAGGCGGTACGGGGGGCCGTTGCGGCGGAGGGTGGCGAGGACGTCGAAGGAGGCGCCGTCCAGGTCGTGCGCGGCGAAGGTGCGCCGGAGCTCGGTGCTGATCAGCTGGTGCACCCGGTTCAGCCGGCCGATCACGGCCATGGGGGAGGCGTCCAGGTCGGGCCGTTCCTGCGCCCACTGTTCGAGTACTCGGTCGACGTGATCTGCCACGGCCTCAGCTTAGCAATGTCTTAGTGGTGAGGTAGATCACTCACCGATAGCTTAGCGATGAGTTATATTGGCTTAGTGCTAAGCAATCGGATCGGGATCGTGTTCCTCACCGCGCTGGCGCCCGCCATCTGGGGCACCACCTACGTCGTCACCACGGAGTTCCTGCCGCCCGGCAGGCCCCTGCTGGCGGCGGTCGTGCGGGCGCTGCCCGCGGGCCTCGCCCTGGTGGTGGTGACCCGGCGGCTGCCGAAGGGCGACTGGTGGTGGCGGGCGCTGGTGCTGGGCGCGCTCAACATCGGCGCGTTCTTCGCGCTGCTGTTCGTCGCCGCGTACCGGCTGCCCGGCGGTGTCGCCGCCACCATCGGGGCCGTCCAGCCCCTGCTGGCCGCCGGGCTCTCCACCGGACTGCTGGGGGAGCGGCTCTCCGTCCGCACGGTGGTCGCCGGCGCGGTGGGCGTGGCCGGCGTCAGCATGCTCGTCCTGCGGGCCGACGCGCGGCTCGACGGGATCGGGGTGGCGGCCGCGGTCGGCGGCGCGGTGGTGATGGCCACCGGCGTCGTGCTCAGCAAGCGCTGGGCCTCGTCCGCGCCGCCGCTCGCGGCGACGGGCTGGCAGCTCGTCGCCGGAGGCCTGCTGCTGGTCCCGATCGCGCTCCTCGTGGAAGGCGCGCCGCCCACGTCGCTCACCGCGGCGAACCTCGCCGGGTACGGCTATCTGGCCGTCATCGGCTCCGCGTTCGCCTACGTGCTGTGGTTCCGGGGCATCCGGGCGCTGCCCGCCACGGACGTCACCTTCCTCGGGTTGCTGAGCCCCGTCGTCGCCACGGTGGTCGGCTGGCTCGCGCTCGGTCAGTCCCTCACCGTCGCGCAGGGGCTGGGCGGGCTGGTCGTCCTGGCCGCCCTGGTCGTGGCACAGACGCAGCCCAAGAAGCGGCTCGCGTCCGGTCAACTCGCACACAAGAGCTGAGAGTCAAGGAAGAAGAGGAAGAGGACGTCATGAGTGAAGAGATGCGTAAGCCCCTGAGAGTCACCGTGTTCGGCGCCGCCGGGAACGTGGGGCGCCGGGTCGTCGCCGAGGCGCTGGCCCGGGGGCACCACGTCACCGCCGTCGTCCGTGACCTGGCCCGGGGCCGGGCGGCGGGACTGCCCGAGGCAGCGGAAATACGCGTCGGCGACGCGGGGGTCGTCGAGGAGGTCGCTGCCTTGAGCGCCGGGCAGGACGTGGTCGTCGGCGCCACCCGCCCCGCGCCCGGGCAGGAGGGCCAACTCGTCCCCATGGCGGAGGCCCTGCTGGCCGGGGTCGCGGACGCCGACGCCCGGCTGCTGCTCGTCGGCGGCGCGGGGGGTCTCTCCGTGCCGGGCACGGACGGCCGTGTCCTCGTCGTCGACGACCCGGCGTACGTCCCCGAGGCGTGGCGGCCCATCGCGGTGGCCTGCGTCGAGCAGCTGGCCGCCTGCCGTGCCGCCGGCGCGGCCGTGGACTGGACGTACCTGAGCCCGCCGGCGCAGCTGGAGCCGGGCGAGCGGACGGGCGCGTACCGGCTGGGCCGCGACGAACTGCTCGTCGACGCCGAGGGCGCGTCGGCCGTCTCCATGGAGGATCTGGCCGTGGCCCTGCTGGACGAGGCCGAGCGGCCCGCGCACCGGCGGGCCCGGTTCACCGTGGCGTACTGACGCGACGACAAACAGCAAGGGTGCGCGGAGGGCCACCTCGTCCCGGTGGGGGAGGACGAGGCGGCCCTCTGTCGACTCGTCGGACGCCGACTCGTCAGGCGTCTCAGACGTTGACGCCGAAGTCCTGGGCGATGCCGACGAGGCCCGACGCGTAGCCCTGGCCGACCGCGCGGAACTTCCACTCGGCGCCGTTGCGGTAGAGCTCGCCGAAGACCATGGCCGTCTCGGTGGCCGCGTCCTCGCTGAGGTCGTAGCGGGCGATCTCTGCGCCGCCGGCCTGGTTGACGATGCGGATGTAGGCGTTGCGGACCTGGCCGAAGTTCTGCGAGCGGGCCGCGGCGTCGTAGATGGAGACCGGGAAGACGATCTTCGTGATGTCGGCCGGGAGGGCCGCCAGGTTCACGTTGATCTGCTCGTCGTCGCCCTCGCCCTGGCCGGTGGTGTTGTCGCCGGTGTGGACGATGGACTGGTCCGGCGTCGACTTGTTGTTGAAGAAGACGAAGTGGGCGTCGGAGTAGACCCGGCCGCCCGCGTTCACGGCGATGGCGCTGGCGTCGAGGTCGAAGTCCGTGCCGGTGGTGGTGCGGACGTCCCAGCCGAGGCCGACCGTGACGGCCGTCAGGCCCGGGGCCTCCTTGGTGAGGGAGACGTTGCCGCCCTTGGACAGGCTTACAGCCATGGGATGAGTCCCTTTCTGCTTCTACGTCGACTCGCGGCGCGCTCCAGGCCGCCGTCACATCCCTGATAACGCCATGTGGGGGACGGGGGTTCCATTCCGCGTTTACCTGTTTCTTGTGACGTGGAATGCCGCCGTAGCCGGTTCAGGGTGCGGAGCGCCCCGTACCGGCCACGTGCGGCCCGGCTCAACTCTGCAAGATGCTGACCGAGGCCCGTGCCCGTACGCCGTGGTTGCGTGAGGGCTCGTCGGTTCCCCAGCAGCAGGTCATCCGCGACTTCGGCCGCTCCCGCGCCAAGGCGCAGAAGGACATCGCGGAGCGCGTGCCCGTGGCGCGCCGGGCAGGGATGCCGAAGTGGAAGACCAAGCGCGAGGCACTGCCGACCCTCAACTACACCCGGTGCGGGTTCCGGCTGAAGGGCGGCAGGCTGCATCTGGCCGGGGGCATTGTCGTCACGGTGGTGTGGTCGCGGGAACTGCCGGCCAAGCCGTCCTCGGTGCGCGTGTACCAGGACGGCCTGGGGCACTGGTACTGCTCGTTCGTCGTCCCCGCGCAAGTCCGGCCTTTGCCGGAGACCGGCCGCGTACTCGGCGTCGACTGGGGCGTGAAGGAGACCGCGACCACCACGTCCGACCCGCACGACTTGCCGCATGCCGAGCATGGCAGGAAGGCTCGGGTGAAGTTGAGCCGGTACGACCGGATGATGGCTCGCCGCAAGCCGAAGAATGGGCAGCCCGGATCGAGGGGCTACCGTGCGGCGAGGAAACTGCGGGCGAAGGCGTACAAGAAGGTCGCGAGGCAGCGTGAGGACACCGGCCGTAAGTGGGCCAGGAAGGTTGTCCGCGATCACGACGTCATCGCCGTCGAGGACTTCCGCCCGAGGTTCCTGGCCAAGAGCACCATGGCCCGCAAGGCCGCTGACGCCGCCATCGGCGCCACAAAGCAGGCCCTGATCGAGCAGGCCCGTAAGCACGGCAGGATCGTGCACCTGGTGCACCCCGCGCCGCCGCGCCTCCGTGCCCGCTGCGGATATCGCGGATAAACGAGGTGACGTGTCCGCGTCCGCCGGGGGAACATGGGACGCATGTCCGGTCCCTACGTCATCCGCGGCTCCGTCTCCCTCCCCGAGGCCGAGCTCCTGTGGCGCTTCTCGCGTTCCTCCGGGCCGGGCGGGCAGCACGTCAACACGAGCGACAGCCAGGTCGAGCTGCGCTTCGACCTCGCGGCGACGAAAGCGCTGCCCGAGGTGTGGAAGGAGCGCGCGCTGGAGCGGCTCGCGGGCCGGCTCGTCGGCGGCGTCGTGACGGTACGGGCCTCGGAGCACCGCTCGCAGTGGCGGAACCGCGAGGCGGCGGCCGTGCGGCTGGCGGCGCTGCTGGCCGAGGCGAGCGCGCCGCCGCCGAAGCCGCGGCGGCCCACGAAGATCCCGCGCGGCATCAATGAGCGGCGGCTGCGGGAGAAGAAGCAGCGCGCCGACACCAAACGGGGACGTACCGGCCGCGATTGGCACTGACCGAAGCCGGCCGGCGCTAGTCCAGGTGGCGGTAGCGTCCCCGGAAGTACGCCAGCGGGCCGGTGTCCGTGCCGGGCGTGTCCGCCCGTAGCACCCGGCCGATGACGAGCGTGTGGTCCCCGGCCACCACGCGCTGCTCGGTGCGGCACTCGAGGACGGCCAGGGTGTCCTTGATCAGGGGCGCGCCGCTGACCGTGCCGCGCTCGTGGGGGACGTCCGCGAAGAGGAGCCGGTCGCTGATGCGGCCCTTCATGGCGAAGCGGCCCGCGATGTGGCGCTGGCCCTCGGCGAGCAGGGAGACCGCCCAGGCGGGCTGCCGCTCCAGCAGGTCGTCCATGCGGGAGCCGTTGCGGACGCTCACCATCACCAGGGGCGGGTCCAGGGAGACGGAGACGAAGGCGGTGGCCGTCATGCCGACGTCCTCGCCGCGGGGGCCGTCCTCCGGGTCGTGCGCGGTCACCAGCACGACGCCGGCGGCCAGCCGGGTCAGGGCGGCGCGGAATTCGTCGGCGGTCACACCCTCGGGGTGGCCCTCGCGATGGGTGTCTGGCTCGGCGGTCACTCCCTCAGGATGGGCTATGCCGGTCTCGGTGGGCGAAGTCGTCTGCAACACGCCTCGAACGCTAGCCGTCCCGGGGGATGAGACGCATCGGGCTGCGGGACCAGTCGGGGTTCCGGTCGGGTCCTAGGTCCTGAGAGCCTGTGCGCGTACGTCCGCGTGGGAATCGGTCCGGAAGAGATCTGATCATGTCCGTTCGTGTCTTTTCCGGGCCCTCGAATTTGCGTTCATTAAGCATAAGAGCGCGATCGAACGCCAGGGGTGCGACTTCAACGCCGCTTGTGACATGAGTCACAGAGGGCGCTAATTGTTGACCCTGTGTACCGGGTGGTCAGCTCGCTGTGATTCAGTGGCCGGGTAATCGGACGAACAAGAAGCCTGGAGTTTGCTGTCGAGGTCTCGGGGGAGAGCGAGCTATGGAGACCGAGTCGGAGCCGTACGTCCGCCTGGCCACCTTGAAACAGGTCCATCGGGCGATCGCGGACCTGAACACCGCGCGCAGCCTCGCGGACACCTTGCAGACCGTCGCCGACGGTGTCGTGTCCGGGCTCGGCTACGAGCTCTCCGCCGTCAACCTCGTCCGCCCGGACGGTGATCTCGTCGTCGCCGCCGTGGCCGGGAGCGCCAGCGCGGAGGCCCTGATGGCGGGGCGCGTCGGCTCCCGCGTGTCCTGGGAGCGGCGGCTGGCGATGGGGGACGAGTGGGGTGATCTGCGCTTCATCCCGTACACCGAGGGCTGGGTCCTCGACGACGACGACGTCCCCCAGTGGCACACTGCCGGCCCCGCCCCGCGCTTCGCCGACGAGTGGCACCCGATGGACCGGCTCTTCGCCCCGATGTACACCACGGGCCCTTCCGGCGGCGAGCTGCTCGGCGTCATCTCTGTGGACAAACCGCGCAACGGCCGTAGACCCGGCGCATGGGGCCGCGAAGCTCTTCAGATGTATGCGTCGCAAGCGGCGATTGCGATCAGCAACGCTCGTCTACGCGCAAATATGCAGCGCGCTCTGGTCCGACTCGAACGGGAACAGCAGGCGCTGCGCGCCAGCGAGGAGAGCTTCCGGCAGGCGTTCGAATACGCGCCGAGCGGGATGGCCATCGCCGAGATGGGCGGCGACCAGCACGGCCGGCTCCACCGCACCAACGACGCGCTGTGCCGGCTGCTCGGCCGCTCCGCCTCCCAGATGCGGCGCTACTCCTTCGCGGATCTCGTCCACCCCGAGGACATAGGCACCCTGCTCCGCACCTCCGCCGAGGGCGGCCGTGCCGAGCTGCGGCTGGCGCGGCGGGACGGCACGTTCGTCTGGGTGTCGCTGCGCAACTCGGTCGTGGCCGACGCCGCCGACGGCCCGCGCTTCCTGCTCACCCACGTGGAGGACATCGAGGAGCGCAAGCGGCACGAGCTCCAGCTCGCCCACCGCGCCAGCCACGACTCCCTGACGGGCCTGCCCAACAGCGCCGAGCTCCGCGCCCGCCTCAGCAGCCGGCTCTGCGGCCGCCCGCCCGGCAGCGAGACCCACGGGGCGGCGGCCGTCGGCCCGTACGGGGCGCTCGACGGCTTCGCGGAGGTCGCGAGCGTCGAGAGCACGGCGTACGTGCCCGAGCCGCTGTCGGCGGGTGCACTCCCCTCCACAGGGGCCCACGGCCACGGCTTCGGCTCCGACACCGGCCCCGACTACGCGCCGGACTTCCCGCCCGAGGACTTCGGCGGCGGCCCGGGGATCTCCGTCGGCTACGGCCACGGGCACGGCCACGCCTACGACCACCACGAGCACGCGATCGCCCCGGACGAGGACACCGACGACGGCACCAAGGGCCTGGCCGTCCTCTTCTGCGACCTCGACGGCTTCAAGTCGATCAACGACCGGTTCGGCCACCACACGGGTGACGCGGTGCTGATAGAGGTCGCCCGGCGGCTGAGCAACGGCGTGCGGGAGGGCGACACCGTCGCCCGGCTCGGCGGCGACGAGTTCGTCGTCCTCGCCGACGGGCTGGCCCTGGCGGACGCCGAAGATCTTGCTGTCCGGCTACGAAATGCCATCATTCCGCCCATAAGGGTCGACGGTCGGGCCGTCCGGGTGGGGGCGAGTTTCGGAATCGGCTGGGCGGGCTGCGGCATGAGCGCGGACGAGGTGCTGCACTCCGCTGACCAGCGGATGTACAGGGAGAAGCGGGCACGGGCGAAGGCGGGGCGACGCGCCGGATGAGTGCCGGTTTGCCCGGCCCCCCGAGCCCGGGTGCCCGGCGTGAAACCACCCACTCGGGGTACGCTTCGCCGATGCGGCACCGCCGCCGAGCGTGGTGCGTGGGAGCCGACGGGCACACCATGTGGGATATGGGGAGTGACAGGGGATGACGGCCGGTAACAACGGCGCGGGCAGCGGTTCGGGAGCGTCCGGAGCGCCGGAGAACGACGACCCGTTCGGCTACCTGTACCGCTCGGAGGGCGGATCGGGCGAGGGCGGCCAGCAGCAGCCCGCCGCCTATCAGCCGGGCGTTCCCCGCACGTCCTACAACCAGGTACGCCCGGTGGGCTCCCGCACGTACGGCGGCACGCAGGGCGTCGGCTCGAACCTCGGCGGCCAGGCGGCCCAGCGGCCGGGCGGACCGAACCCGCACTATGCGGCGCCGGAGACGCTGGGCGCGCCCACGCAGGGCCAGGCGGCCGTGCGGGGCGGACAGGGCGGCCACGGCGGTCACGGTGCGGGAGGCCCCGCGCGGCCGAAGCGGCGGGGGCTGCTCATAGCCGCGATAGCGGTCGTCCTCGTGGTCGCGGGCGGCATCGGCGTGGCGATGCTGACGAACAGCTCGTCGGACGACAAGCAGACGTCTGCCGGTGGCGAGGAGAAGCCGGGCGGCGACGAGGCGGCCAAGGGCGGCGACGCGAAGAAGCAGAAGGACAAGGACAAGACCGACCAGCCGAAGAATCCTTCGGTCAACGGCCAGCAGAAGCGTGACGCGTCGAACCTTCGGCTCAGCGGCGGTGCCACCACGGAGAAGACCGTGAAGGGTGCCAATGCTGATGGAGGCATCTACATCACGGGGATGAACCAGCCGGGTGCGACCGTCGAATGGACCGTGGATGTCGAGAAGGCCGGGGACTACCGGCTGAATCTGCGCTACGGCGTCCCCGGCAAGGACGCCAGCCTCACCACGTGGGCCAATGGCAACAAGACCTTCAGCCCGATCAAGATGAAGAACTACGGCGCCAAGCCGGGTGACTGGGAGAACGGCTGGTTCACCAGCTGGGTCCAGGTGTCGCTCAACAAGGGCACCAACACCCTCAAGTTCTCCTGCGAGCCGGGCGACTCGTGCGAGTCCCACCTCGACCAGGTCTGGCTCAGCTAACGATCCGCAGGAACCCCGCCACCGCCCCCGTCATCGCCTCGCGAGCGGGGGCGAGGTATTTGCGGGGGTCGACCGTGGAGGGGTGGGTGTCCAGGAAGGCGCGGACGGCGGTGGTGTAGGCCGTGTTGAGGGCCGTTCCGACGTTGATTTTCTTCATGCCGGACGCGATGGCGCGGCGGATTTCCGCGTCCGGGACGCCTGAGGAGCCGTGGAGGACCAGGGGGACCGGGACCGTGGCGGCGAGGGTTTTGATGAGGGGGTGGTCGAGGGTGGCCGTGCGTTCGGTCATGGCGTGGGTGCTGCCGACGGCCACGGCCAGGGCGTCCACGCCCGTGTCGGCCACGTAGGCGGCCGCCTCGGCCGGGTCGGTGCGGACGCCCGGGGTGTGGGCGTCGCCCGCCTTGCCGCCGACGCGGCCCAGCTCCGCCTCCAGCCAGATGCCGCGTTCGTGGGCCCAGCGCACCGCGGCGGCCGTGGCCTTGACGTTCTCGCCGTACGGGAGTTTCGACGCGTCGAACATGACCGAGTCGAAGTCGTGGGCGGCGGAGGCCCTCAGGAGGTCCATGCTCTCCACGTGGTCCAAGTGGAGGGCGAGGCGCGCCGTCGACGCGCGGGCCACCGCCGCCGTCGCGGCGGCGATGGGGGCCAGGTTGCCGCCGTGGAACCTCACGGCGTTCTCCGAGATCTGGAGGATGGCGGGGGCGCCGGCCGCCTCCGCGCCGAGGGCGATGGCTTCGGCGTGCTCGAGGGTGATGACGTTGAAGGCGGCTACGGCTCCGCCTGCGGTCATCAGGTCGTGGGTGCGGGTCAGTGGCATGGGCTGCTCAACCCCTCCGTGGGTAACGGGCGCTTCGGCACCGCCGGGTCGCGCCGTGTGGGCCGGTCGCCGCTGCGGCGGGTGAGAGGCCCCTGTCCCGCCCTTTCACCGTTTCCTGGGGCTGCGCCCCAGCCCCCGGGGAGCCGGCGTTCGCTCAAAGCTCCTCGACCCGTACCGCCGTCCTCAGTTCCTCGTACGCCCCCGCGTCGAACTCGCCCGCGCCCGGGGCGCGGACCGTTGCCGCCGACAGGGACACCGCGCGTATGAGGCGGTCCGGCCAGGGCAGGCCCTCCGTCAGGGCCGAGAGGAGGCCCGCGACGGCCGAGTCGCCCGCGCCCGTGGGATTGCCCCGCAGGGGGGCAGGTGGGGTGGCGCGCCAGGTGCCGTCGGGGGTGATGGCCAGCATGCCGTCGGGGCCCAGGGACGCCGCGACGGCGTGGGCGCCGCGGCGGCGGGCGTCCAGGGCCGCGGGCAGGGGGTCCGTGGAGCCCGTCAGGGCGGCCAGTTCGGCGGCGTTGGGCTTGACGACGTCCGGTCGGGCGGCGATGCCGCGCCGCAGCGGTTCGCCGCTGGTGTCGAGGAGGACGGGCACGTGCCGGGCGCGGGCCTGGCGGATCAGGTGGGCGTAGGCGCCGACGGGGACACCCGGCGGCAGGCTGCCGCACAGGGCGACGGCGTCGGCGTCGCGCAGGAGCTGGCCGTAACGGTCGTCGAAGGCGGCCCATTCGGCCGGAGTGACGTCCGGGCCCGCCTCGTTGAGCTGCGTCGCGTCGCCGGTCGCGTCGTCCACGACGGCCACCGTGCGGCGCGTGGCGCCGGTGATGGGCACCAGCGCGTCGGTCAGCGGACCCGTCGACTCCGCGAGGAGCCGGCGCAGGGTGTCGCCCGTGGCGCCGCCCGCGAAGCCGGTGACCACCGTCTCGTGGCCCAGCGCGGCCAGCACCCGCGCGACGTTCACGCCCTTGCCGCCCGGCCGTTCGGCCGAGTGCCGGACGCGGTGCGAGGTGTGCGGGAGCAACCGGGGGACGCGGTAGGTCAGATCGAGCGCGGCGTTGAGCGTGACCGTGAGGATCATCGGCGCCTCTCTCCTCGACCGGGGCGACAGCGGGCGGCAGTGGTGGTTGCGCCAGCGATCATGCCAAAGCGAGGGCGGCAGGCCCAGACCTACGGACCCGCCGCCCTCGACGAAGTGGGAGAAGAATTACCGCACTTCGGGCTTAACCAGCCATTCACCCTTGCGCATCACGCCGACGAGACCGAACGCCTCGTCCAGGACGACCAGGTCCGCGTCCTTGCCCGGCTCGATCGTGCCGATCCGGTCCGACAGGCCCAGCAGCCGCGCCGGGGTCGTCGAAAGGGCCCGTACCGCGTCCTCGACCGGCAGCCGGTCGATCGTCACCGCGCGCTTGAACGCGGTGTCGAGGGTGAGCGTGGAGCCCGCGATCGAGCCCGCCGTCGGGCCGTCCGCGATCCGCGCGACGCCGTCCTTGACCTCGACGCGCATCGGGCCCAGCGGGTACATCCCGTCGCTCATGCCCGCCGCGCCCATCGCGTCCGTGATGAACGCGACCCGGTCCGCGCCGGCCTGGTGGAAGGCCAGCTGGAGGGCGGCCGGGTGGAGGTGGGTGCCGTCGTTGATCAGCTCGACCGTGACCCGCTCGTCCTCCAGCAGCGCCGCGATCGGGCCGGGCGCGCGGTGCAGCAGCGACGGCATCGCGTTGAACAGGTGCGTCGCGACCGTCGCACCCGCCTCGATCGCCTCCAGCGTGGCCTCGTACGTCGAGTCCGTGTGGCCCACGGCGGCGATCACGCCGTGCTCGGCGAGCAGCCGGACGGACTCCAGGCCGCCCGGCAGCTCCGGCGCCAGCGTCATCATCCGGGCCGCGCCGCGCGCCGCGTCGACGAGCTTGCGGACGTCCGCCGGGTCCGGGTCGCGCAGGAGCTCCGGCTGGTGGGCGCCGCAGCGGTGCGCGGAGATGAACGGGCCCTCGAAGTGGATGCCCGCCAGGTCGCCCTGCTCGGTCAGCTCGGCCAGGGTCGCCGCCTGCCGGGCGAGGTCGTCCAGGTCGCCCGTGACCGTCGACGCGACGATCGTGGTGGTGCCGTGCGCGCGGTGGGTACGGATCGCGGTGAGCGCCTCCTCGGCCGAACCGGCGGAGAAGGACGCTCCGCCGCCGCCGTGGACGTGGATGTCCACGAAGCCGGGGACGATCCAGTGGCCGGTGAGGTCCAGCTCCTTCGCCTCGCGCGGCGCGTCCTCCGCGATGCGGTCGCCCTCGATCGTTACGCGGCCCCCCTCCGCGACGCCGGTCGGCAGCACCACGCGGGCGCCGGTGAGAACCGTTCGTTCGGTCATCGGGCGGATACCTCCATGGAGTCCGTTGCGAGAAGAAGATCCCAGGCGAGCAGGCCCGCGCCCAGGCAGCCGGCGGTGTCCCCGAGAGCCGCCGGGACGATCCGGGGGAGCTTCTGGAAGGTGACGCGCTCGGCGACCGCCGCGCGCAGGGGGGTGAAGAGGGTTTCCCCCGCCTCGGCCAGGCCACCGCCGATGATCAACAGGCGCGGGTCGAGCAGGGTCAGGGCCGTCACGAGACCGTCGGCGAGGGCGTCCACGGCGTGCTGCCACACCTTCAGGGCGCGCGGATCGCCGGACGTCACCGCCTCGGCGCAGTCGGCGGCGTCGGCGTCCGGGTCGCCGCTCGCCGCCGCCCAGGCGCGGCTGACCGCCGACGCCGAGGCGATCGTCTCCAGGCAGCCGCGGCCGCCGCAGCCGCAGTCGAGCGCGTCGGCGTCGGCGCCTCGGCGCACGGCGATGTGGCCGATCTCGCCCGCGTAGCCGTGGGCGCCCGCCTCGATCCGGCCGTCGACGCCTATCGCCCCGGCGATGCCGGTGCCCAGCGGTACGAAGAGGAACCGGTCGGTGTCCCGGCCCGCGCCGACGCGGCCCTCGGCGAGGCCGCCCGTGCGGACGTCGTGGCCGAGGGCCACGGGCGTGCCGCCCAGGTGCTCGCTGAGCCGGTCGCGCAGCGGGAGGTCGCGCCAGCCGAGGTTCGCGGCGTAGACGGCCGTGCCGCTGTCCGTGTCCACGATGCCGGGTACGGCGATGCCGGCCGCGGCGGCCGGCTCGCCGTACGTACGGCGGCCGTGCTCGCGCAGGTCGGCGGCGAGGGCGAGGATGCCGGCCACGACGGCCTCCGGGCCCTTGGCGCGCTCGGTCGGCCTGCGGGTTTCGTACAGCAGGGTGTGGTCCGGGGCGATCAGTGCGGCCTTTATCGCGGTGCCGCCTACGTCCAGGGCGATGACGTGTTTCACGTCTGTAGTCTCGCCCTTACGGGCAGGAAAGGTCTAGTCCACTCGCCGTGGGGCCCCGCCTCCCTTGCGGTGTGTCGTGGGTCGGGGGCGGGGTGGGGCGGACGGGCCCTTACGGGGCTGAGCTCTTCGCGGTGCCTGCCATCACGTGATGGGTGCCCCGTGCTCGGCTCCAGCGGCGAAGAGCTCTTTACGCCCCTACCAGGGCCCGTCCGCCCCACCCCGCCCCCTCGCGTCACCACCCTGGGGGTGCCACCGTCGGCCAGCCCCTACCCGGGCCGATCCGTGCCGAGCAATCGGGCGGGTGGGTGGGCGAAACCCCGCGCCGAAGGCGCGGAAACCCCCACGGCGGGCGGCCGGAAGTCGGCGGAACCCGCGCGGGAGGCGCCCCGCTCAGCCGGAAAGCACCACGCTCCGTGTCAGGTGACGCGGCGCGTCAGGGTTCAGCCCCCTCGACTCCGCCACCGCCACCGCCAGCCGCTGCGCCCGCACCAGATCCGCCATCGGATCGCCCCCATCCGCCACCAGCGTCGCCCCCGTCGCGGCCACCTCCCCCGCCAGCCCCTCCGGCAGTGGCCCGAACGACCACACCACCCGCCCCGGCCCCGCGATCGCCACCGGACCGTGCCGGTACTCCATCGCCGGGTACGCCTCCGTCCACGCCCCCGCCGCCTCCCGCATCTTCAGCGCCGCCTCCTGCGCCAGCCCGTACGCCCAGCCGGCCCCCAGGAACGTCCACTGCTCCGCCTCCACCACGGCGGCCGGCAAGGGGGCGGACAGCGCCCGTTCCGCCTCGTCCGCCACCACCGCCGCGCCGGACGGCGAAAGGCCCGCGCGCAGAAACGCCAGCGCCGTCGTCGCGAAGCGCGTCTGCACGACGGACTCCTCGTCCGCCCAGTCCAGGACGGCCACCTCCGTCGCCGCGTCCATGACGGGCGTCTTCGGATCCGCGGTGATCGCCAGGGTGGGGGTGCCCCCCGCCGCCGCCAGCACGCGCAGCACCTCCGTAGTCGTACCGGACCGCGTGATCGCCACGACCCGGTCGTACGCCCGCCCGCGCGGGAACTCGGACGCGGCGAACGCGTCCGTCTCGCCCTGCCCGGCCGCCTCCCGCAGCGCCGCGTACGCCTGGGCCATGAACCACGACGTGCCGCAGCCGGTGACGGCGACCCGTTCCCCCGGAACGGGAAGGCCGGTAGCCGACGACGCGGCGTGGGCCGCGCGGCGCCAGCTCTCCGGCTGAGTGAGAAGTTCACGATGGGTGAGGGACGGCTTCATGCGCTTGCTCCTCGTGGGATGAGCGGTCGGCGGTCGTCCCCGTGCATAGCAGGCCCCCGTGACCTGGGGGAAGGGCGATACGGCGATACCGAAGCGAAACCCCGGAGCCGTAGACCGTATGGTTGCGCGCGGGAGAAACTCACGGTCTCCACGGGACTCGCGAATCCCAGGGGGGAGATTCCACGGTCTCCACACGGCGGACACGAACCACAAGGTGGGTAGCAGTAGTGCAGCGGCGGCGGTTCTTGGGCATGACGGCGGCTGGTGCCGCGACGGCGGCGTTGGCGCCCGCGCTGACGGCGTGCGGGAGCTCCGCCCCTGGCGGCGACAAGAAGCTGAAGCTCGTCGCGGCGGACTATGGCGACAAGCCGGCCAACAGCTCCAAGAAGTACTGGGAGCAGTTCGCCAAGGACTTCGAGGCCAAGAACAAGGGCGTCAAGCTCGACGTCGAGGTCTACAGCTGGACCGAGGTCGACAAGAAGGTCGCCGACATGGTCGCGGCCGGCAAGGCCCCCGACATCGCGCAGATCGGCGCGTACGCCGACTTCGCCGCGGCCGGGAAGCTCTACAGCGCCGACCAGATGATCTCCGTGCCCACCCAGGCGGACTTCATCTCCTCGCTCGCCAAGGCGGGCGAGGTCCACCGGGTGCAGTACGGCCTGCCGTTCGTCTCCAGCACCCGCATGCTCTTCTACAACAAGGCCCTCTTCGCCAAGGCGGGCGTCGTGAAGGCGCCCGAGAGCTGGGACGAGGTCCAGGCGGCCGCGGTCAAGCTCAAGGCGGCGGGCGTGAAGATACCTTTCGGCGTGCCGCTGGGTCCCGAGGAGGCGCCCGCCGAGACCATGCTGTGGATGCTGGGCGGCGGCGGTGGCTACACCGACAACACCGGTGCCTACACGATCAGCTCCGAGGCCAACGTCAAGGCGTTCGCCTGGCTGCGCGACGAGCTCGTCGGCAAGGGCCTCACCGGCCCGAACGACCCGGCCCGCACCAACCGCCAGGACGTCTTCGACGCGTTCTGCAAGGGCGACGTCGGCATGCTCCACGGCCACCCCACCCTGATGCAGCAGGCCAGGGCCGGGAAGATCGACTTCCAGATCGCCCCGCTGCCCGGTGTCAAGGGCAAGGCGAGCTCCACCATGGGCGTCGCCGACTGGATGATGGCCTTCAAGCAGGGCGGTCACCGCGACCAGCTGGGCACCCTGCTCGACTTCGTGTTCAGCAAGGACAACGTGCTGAGCTTCGTCGGTCAGTACGACCTGCTGCCCGTGACCGAGTCGGCCTCCGCCTCGATGCAGGGCGACCGCCGCTACGAGGCCCTCTGGCCGTTCCTCTCCCAGCTCCAGATCGCCGAGTTCTACCCCGCCGACAAGACCTCCTGGGCGAAGGTCAGCGCCACGATCAAGGAGAAGATCGGCACGGTCGTGCAGAAGGGCGGCGACCCGTCCGCCGTGCTCGGCGAGATCCAGCGCGAGGCGGAGGCCGCGGAGCTCGCGGGCCGCTAGGTTGGACGACGTGAGCGACGACCAGGGCGGGCGGGACGGCCAGGGCGGGCCGGAAGGCCAAGGCGGGTCGGACGACCAAGGCGGGTCGGACGACCAAGGCGGGCTCTCCGAGCGCGATCTCGCCGTGCTCGCCCTGGAACGGCGGTCCTGGCCGGGGCCGGGCGCCAAGGAGCGGGTCGTGCGCGAGCGCCTCGGCATCACGCCCACCCGCTACTACCAGCTGCTCAACGCGCTCCTCGACGATCCGCGCGCCCTCGCGCACGACCCCGTCACGGTCAACCGGCTGCGACGGCTGCGGGACGAGCGCCGCGAGCGCCGCTGAGGCGACGGCCAAGGCCGGCATCCGCCCGCCCCCGTGGCGGGCACCCCGGTAGGGTCGCCGTATGGGCAGCCACCTCCTCCCGGAACCCGTGACCGAGGCCGGCCGTGACGGCCTGGCCGCGCTGCTGGCGCGGCCCGAACGCGCGGTCGTCGCCCTCGACTTCGACGGCACGCTCGCGCCGATCGTGCCCGACCCCGAGCGGGCCCGCGCCCACCCCGGGGCCGTGCCCGCCCTCGCCCGGCTCGCCCCGCGCCTGGGGTCGGTGGCTGTGGTGACCGGCCGCCCGGCCGGGGTGGCCGTGCGCTACGGCGGCTTCGCCGGAATCCCGGGCCTGGAGCACCTGGTGGTGCTCGGCCACTACGGCGCCGAGCGCTGGGACGCCGTCACCGGCACCGTCCACGCCCCCGCCCCGCACCCGGGCGTGGCGGCCGTCCAGGCGGAACTCCCCGGCGTACTGGACGAATCGGGCGCCTGGCGGGGCACCTGGATCGAGGACAAAGGCCGCGCCATCGCCGTCCACACCCGCCGTGCCGACGACCCCCAGGCCGCCTACGACACCCTGCGCGCGCCGCTTGCCGCCCTCGCCGAGCGCCACGGCCTGATCGTCGAACCCGGCCGGCTGGTGCTGGAGCTGCGACCGCCGGGCATGGACAAAGGCGTGGCCCTCGCCGAGTACGTCCGTGAGACCGGCGCCTCCGCCGTCCTCTACGCCGGTGACGACCTCGGCGATCTCGCCGCCTTCGCGGCGGTCGAGAAGCTGCGCACCGAGGGGGTGCCGGGCACCCTGGTGTGCAGCGGCAGCGCCGAGGTCGCCGTGCTCGCCGAGCGGGCGGATCTCGTGGTGGACGGGCCGGCGGGGGTGGTGGAGCTCCTGACGGGGCTCGCCGACAGGCTCGCTTGATCCCGCTACCCGACTGACCCCGCTACTCGCCGTCCTCCGCCTTGGGGTCCTTCGCGGCCGGCTTCTCGTTCGTCAGGCCCAGCGCCGACAGCGCGGTCGTCCAGTCCTTGACGATCGCCTGCTGGGCCTTCGCCAGCTCCGTCTTCCCCGAGCAGATCGCGGCCTTGAGCTTGCTCTCGACCACGTCCTTGGGATTGTTGGGCCCGGCTCCCGTCTTGTGGCCGGGGGAGGGCGGCTGGACCCACAGGTTGCGCGGGTCGTTGGGGTCGCCGCCGAGCTGGAGGCTGATGAGGTGGTCGTACTCGGCGTCCTTCAGCGAGCCCTTGTAGCCGTAGGACGCCGCGTTCGCGGTCTTCTCCCGGCTGGTGATGTTGGTGCCGGGGCGGATGTCGGCGGTGTAACCGCTGCGGCAGATGGTGGTCTTGAGGGTTGCCTGGGTGACCTTGGGATTGGTCGCGCCCGGGGTGCACTTGGGGTCCGGGAGGGGTTCCTTGGCGGCGGTGTACCGGTAGGCGCAGGTGCCCGGTTCGGGCTGCTTCTGGACGGTGTACGAGCCCTGGGGGCCCGGACCGGCCGGAACGGTGACGCCTCCGGCTGAGGGAGAGGACGAGGACGGGGACGAGGTGCCCGAGGGAGAGGCCGAGGCGTCGGCCTTCGCGGCCTTCGAGCCGGCGTCCTTGCCGCTGTCGGAGCCGGAGGAACAGCCGGTGGCGGTGACGGCTATGAGCGTGGTGGCGGCCGCGGCGGCGGCCCAGCGCGGAGCGTTCGGCATGGGTGCATGGCTACCCGTCCGCTCCGCGGGGGGTGCCGGGCGGTGGAGGCGTCGGCCCGCACGAACGGGGTGCGCGAACGCGCCGCGCGCGCCCCGTCAAGGGGCGCGGGGCAGTGTCGATATGCGGCTACCGCCGCGCGGGCGCGACCAGCCCCCACCGGCCCGCACGGGTGGTCGCGCGAAAGCGCCGTGCGCTCCGGCGGGGTGGGCGGCTGCGGGCCGTCCGTGGCCGTTCGCGCAGTTCCCCGCGCCCCTACGGGGCGTACCCCCTACGTGGCGTCCCCCTCCAGCGCATGCAACTGCTCCGTGAACCAGCGAGCCGGCGGTAGCCGGGTCGCCGCCGCGGCCAGGCGTTCGGCTCGTTCCGCGCGCTCGCCCGGGTCCATCAGGAGGGCAACGTGCAGGGCGCGTGCCGTCGCTTCGACGTCGTACGGGTTGACGACGATCGCCTCCCCGGCGAGCTCCGCCGCCGCCCCGGCCTCGCGGGACAGGACGAGGACGCAGCCGTGGTCGGAGACGGCCGGGACCTCCTTGGCCACCAGGTTCATGCCGTCGCGAATGGGGTTGACCAGCGCCACGTCCGCCATCCGGTAGGCGGCCAGGGAACGGGCGAAGTCGTCCTTCACATGCAGGATCACCGGCTGCCAGTCCGCCGTGCCGAACTCCGCGTTGACCGAATCCGCGACGCGCTTCACCTCGGCGGTGTAGTCGCGGTAGACCTCCAGGTCCTGCCGGGAGGGGTAGGCGAAGGCGAGGTGGGTCACCCGGCCCCGCCAGTGGGGGTGGTCCTCCAGCAGCCGGCGGTAGGCGTGGAGGCCGCGGACGATGTTCTTGGACAGCTCCGTGCGGTCGACCCGCAGGATCGTCCGGCGGCCGGGCCCGATCTGCTCCCGCAGCGCCGCCAGCCGCTCCTCCACGTCCGGCCGGTGCGCGCGCTCGCGCAGGAAGTCGGCGTCCGCGCCGAGCGCGTGGACGCCGAGCAGGGTCGTACGCCCCGCGAAACGCACCGCCGCCGCGCCCCCGTGCTCCTCGCGCACCACCTCGGCTCCCAGGACGTCCGCGCAGCACGCGGCGAACGCCTCCGCCCAGCGCCGCGTCAGGAAGGCGGCCCGGTCGCCGCCGAGGACGCCGCGCAGCACCTGCTCGGCGACGTCGTCCGGCAGCAGCCGGTAGTAGTCCGGCGGGGCCCACGGGGTGTGGGAGAAGTGGCCGACGCGCAGGTCGGGGCGGCGGGCGCGGAGCAGCCCGGGGACGAGGGTGAGGTGGTAGTCCTGGACGAGGACGACGGCACCCTCCGCCGCCTCCTCGGCGATCGCGTCCGCGAAGGCGCTGTTGTACGCCTCGTAGGCCGCCCACTGCGACCGGAACTCCTTGTCGAATACCGGTTCGAGCGGGGTCTGCCAGAGCATGTGATGGGCGAACCACAGCACGGAGTTGGCCACGCCGTTGTACGCGGCGGAGAACGTCCCGGCCGGGATGTCCAGCATCCGCACCCGCAGCCCGCCCGTGTCGGCCGGGTCGAGTCTTCGGCCCGCGCGGGACGCCGCCAGCCGGTCGCCCTCGCCCAGCGCGGCGCACACCCACACCGCCGCCGCGCCCCGCGGATCCCGTCCGATCTCGCTCAGCCCGGACACCAGCCCGCCGCCGCCCCGCCCGGCCACCAGCGAGCCGTCCTCGCGTGTCGAGTACGAGACCGGCCCCCGGTTGGACGCCACGACGATGGGCGCGGCGGCTACCGGGGCTGCGGCTACCGGGACGGGCGGGGGATGCTCAGCGACCATGACGCCAGCCTTGCCCCCGGCGAACCGCTCAAACGTACGCACGGCTCGTCGGGTGCCACACGGGGAACATCCCGTTCCCCGTCCGGACGCCCGGAAGCCCGGACGGCTACGCCGCGCGCCGCCGGGCGTACTCCGGTATCTCCGCCATCGGCGGCCGCTCCTCCGTGTCCACGGCGTACGTGCGCGGCACGAACCCCTCCGCCGTGCGCTCGAACTGGGTGAGCGCCGGACGCACCAGATGGCCCCGGGCCAGCCGCAACTGCGCCGTGCGGTAGATCGTCGCGGCCATCCGGCCCAGCGCCCGGCCGTCCTGGTGGCGGTGCTTGCGCACGCCCACGTCGACCTGCGCCAGCGCGTCCAGGCCCACCGTGTGCAGCGCGTCCACGAGCAGGCCCAGCTCCACGCCGTAGCCCACGGGGAACGGCAGCCGCTCCAGCAGCGAGCGGCGGGCCGCGTACTCGCCGCCCAGCGGCTGGACGAAGCCCGCGAGCTGCGGCCAGTGGAGGTTCAGCAGCGGGCGCGCCACCAGCTCGGTGACCCGGCCGCCCTGCCCCGCGACCTCGCCCAGCGGACGGTCGTACATCGCCTTGACGAACTGCACCCCGGGATCGGTCAGCAGCGGGCCGACGATCCCCGAGACGAAGTCGCCGGAGAAGTCCTTCAGGTCCGCGTCGACGAAGCAGACGACGTCGCCCGTCGTCGCCAGCAGGGACCGCCACAGCACCTCGCCCTTGCCCGGCAGCGCGGGCAGCCGCGGCAGGATCTCGTCGCGGTGCACGACGCGCGCGCCGGCCGCCGCCGCGACCTCGGCCGTCCGGTCCGTGGAACCGGAGTCCAGCACCACCAGCTCGTCCACCAGCGGCACGGCCCCCGGCCCGCCGTCCGCCGTCAGCTCGCGGCGGATCGTCGCCACGATCTCGCCGACCGTCGCCTCCTCGTTCAGCGCCGGCAGCACCACGCTGACCGTGGTGCCCGTGTCGCCCTTGGCGGCCAGCAGCTGGTCGAGCGGACGGTCGGCGGCGGACCAGGACCGCTGGGCGAGCCAGCGCTCCACCTCTTCCAGCACGTGCATGACTCCTCGTCGTTGATCGTCGGTGATCGTCGCTGTGACGCATCTCGCGGTTCGGACGGCCCTCTCAAGCGGCCACCCCTTCCGTTACAGTCTTGAACAACGCGGACGGCCGTCCTATGTCGGGGGTCGTCACGCGCACAAACGCCCGGCTGCGCCCGGGCCATACCGCTCATCCAGAGGGGCAGAGGGACACGGCCCGTTGAAGCCCCGGCAACCCTCCAGCCGGTCTCGGTCATACGACGCGAGGCTCCCGGCGGGGAAGGTGCCAAATCCGTCTCGTGGTGACGTTCGCCGCGAGGAAGATGAGGAGAAAGGGCCTCGCCTCCATGGCTGTCGAAGCCGTTGAAAGTCGTACCTCCGTACCTCGCGCCACCGCTTCCTTCGGACCCGCCGTCGCGCTCTCCTGCCGCGAGTGCGGCGAGCGCTTCCCGCTCGGTCCCTCCTTCGCCTGCGTGAGCTGCTTCGGCCCCCTCGAGGTGGCCTACGAGCTCCCCGTCGGCGACCCCGAGTCGCTGCGCCGCCGCATCGAGGCCGGACCCGCGAACATCTGGCGCTACGCCCCCCTGCTGCCGGTCCCCGCCGACGTCGCGGACCGGCCGAACCTCAACCCCGGCTTCACCAAGCTCGTCAAGGCCGACAACCTCGCCCGCGAGCTGGGCGTCACCGGCGGGCTGTACGTCAAGGACGACTCCGGAAACCCCACGCACTCCTTCAAGGACCGCGTCGTCGCCATCGCCGTCGAGGCGGCGCGCGCCTTCGGCTTCACCACCCTCTCGTGCTCCTCGACGGGGAACCTTGCCGGAGCGGTGGGCGCCGCGGCGGCGCGCGCGGGCCTTCGGTCCTGTGTCTTCATCCCGCACGACCTGGAGGCCGGCAAAGTTGTGATGGCCGCTGTCTACGGCGGCGAGCTGGTGGGGATCGAGGGGACGTACGACGACGTCAACCGCTTCTGCAGTGAGCTCATCGGCGACCCGCTGGGCGAGGGCTGGGGCTTCGTCAACGTCAATCTGCGGCCCTACTACGGGGAGGGCTCCAAGACCCTCGCGTACGAGATCTGCGAGCAGCTGGGCTGGCGGCTGCCGGACCAGATCGTGGTGCCGGTCGCCTCGGGCTCGCAGCTGACGAAGATCGACAAGGGGCTGAAGGAGCTCGTCGCGCTGGGGCTGGTCGAGGACCGCCCGTACCGGATCTTCGGCGCGCAGGCCGAGGGGTGCGCGCCGGTCTCGCGCGCCTTCAAGGACGGGCACGAGGTGGTGCGGCCGGTGAAGCCGGACACCATCGCGAAGTCCCTGGCCATCGGCAACCCGGCCGACGGGCCGTACGTGCTCGACATCGCCCGGCGCACGAGCGGGGCCGTGGAGGACGTGGACGACGAGCGGATCGTCGAGGCGATCCGGCTGCTGGCCCGGACGGAGGGGATCTTCGCGGAGACGGCGGGCGGGGTGACGGTCGGGGTCACCCGGAAGCTCCTGGAGGACGGGCGGCTGGACCCGTCCCTGACCACCGTCGTGCTCAACACGGGCGACGGGCTCAAGACGCTGGACGCGGTGGCGGCGGGGCCGACCGCGACGATTCCGCCTTCGCTGAGCGCGTTCCGGACGGCGGGGCTCGCGGGCCTTTGAGCCGGGGCCTCACTGGCCTTTAGGCCCCTCACGGGCCTTTAAGCGAGGCCATTGCCGAGCGGGCCCATTGCCCGGCCGTTTACTACCTCAAACCAAAGGTGATCCCATGAGCGTCAGCGTCCGCATTCCCACCATCCTTCGCACCTACACCTCCGGTAAGGCAGAAGTTTCCGCCGAGGGAGCCACTCTCGGTGAAGTCATCGCCTCCCTGGAGAAGAACCACCCCGGAATCGCCGCCCGTGTTCTCGACGAGGGCGGAAAGCTGCGCCGTTTCGTGAATGTGTACGTCAATGACGACGACGTACGGTTCGAGGGCGGACTGGAAGCAGCCACTCCGGATGGCGCCGGGGTGTCGATCATTCCGGCGGTCGCCGGCGGCTGACCGGGGAGGCCCCGAAGCCCTTCCTGGGCAGGCCTCCCGGGGCCGGACCCTTGGCCCGACCCTTCCGAAGCGTTCCTGCGGAATTCACCGGAATCACCCCGCCCGTAAAACGGACGGGGTGATTCCGTCTGTTGAACCGCGATACAGTTGGGGCGTTCCCCCTCCGGTGTCACTGCCGAACGCATATGAGAACCCGTCAAGTTGTGCCCACGACATGTGCACGAATTGCCGGGTTGGTTGCGTTATGCCCGGTCCGACTTGCCCGAGAAGCTGGCGAAATAGGTAGTAATAACCGATCGGCCGCGCCCGGAATTCTCGTCCGACTGACCTGTTGCAGACGGCATCCGTGCAGATACATTCAGCGGCGGTCGACGCGTTCCGGCGCACACCCCCATCCTGTCTGGGGGTGAGGTCTGACCCGGGTCCGCGAGGTGCGGTCCTGTGCAAGGGCCAGTAATAGGGGAGTTAGGCATGGCTCAGGGCACCGTCAAGTGGTTCAACGCGGAGAAGGGGTACGGCTTCATCGCGGTCGACGGTGGTGCGGATGTTTTCGTCCACTACAGCGCGATCCAGATGGACGGCTACCGCACCCTCGAGGAGGGGCAGCGGGTCGAGTTCGAAATCTCGCAGGGCCAGAAGGGGCCGCAGGCGGACATGGTCAAGGTGACCGCCTGACCGGCGCGCATCGACCACCGGCTCACTCAGCTCGCCGAGGGGCCCGCGTCTCCACGACGCGGGCCCCTCGCGCGTCCGCGTCAGGTCCGGGTCGCCTCCGGGCACGTCCAGGTGTGGGGTCATCCGGCACGGGGCAGGTTGGTGTGAGGCGCTTGCACTCGCAGGGGTCGAGTGCTAATCATTGGGCTTAGCACTCTCCGAGTGAGAGTGACAGATTTGGACCGTCGGTGAGGTCGGCGAGCCAAGCGGGGCAAGGAACCGCGAGGCACGCAGGCCGTCCGTCGCGGGCACCAGCGCGGTCCGGAGCAGTCTCCACCCCGTCCTGGGAGGACCACTTCACATGGCCAAGATCATCGCGTTCGACGAGGAGGCACGGCGCGGTCTCGAGCGCGGGATGAACCAGCTCGCCGACGCCGTCAAGGTCACCCTCGGCCCCAAGGGCCGGAACGTCGTCCTCGAGAAGAAGTGGGGCGCCCCCACGATCACCAACGATGGTGTGTCCATCGCCAAGGAGATCGAGCTCGAGGACCCGTACGAGAAGATCGGCGCCGAGCTGGTCAAGGAGGTCGCGAAGAAGACGGACGACGTCGCCGGTGACGGCACGACGACCGCGACCGTCCTCGCCCAGGCGCTCGTCCGCGAGGGCCTGCGCAACGTGGCCGCCGGTGCCAACCCGATGGCCCTGAAGCGCGGTATCGAGAAGGCCGTCGAGGCCGTCTCCGCCGCCCTGCTCGAGCAGGCCAAGGACGTGGAGACCAAGGAGCAGATCGCCTCCACCGCCTCCATCTCCGCCGCCGACACCCAGATCGGCGAGCTCATCGCCGAGGCCATGGACAAGGTCGGCAAGGAAGGCGTCATCACCGTCGAGGAGTCCCAGACCTTCGGTCTGGAGCTGGAGCTCACCGAGGGTATGCGCTTCGACAAGGGCTACATCTCGGCGTACTTCGCCACCGACATGGAGCGTATGGAGGCCTCGCTCGAGGACCCGTACATCCTGATCGTCAACTCGAAGATCAGCTCGGTCAAGGACCTGCTGCCGCTCCTCGAGAAGGTCATGCAGTCCGGCAAGCCGCTGCTGATCATCGCCGAGGACGTCGAGGGCGAGGCCCTGTCGACCCTGGTCGTCAACAAGATCCGCGGCACCTTCAAGTCCGTCGCCGTCAAGGCCCCGGGCTTCGGCGACCGCCGCAAGGCCATGCTGGGCGACATCGCCATCCTCACCGGTGGCACGGTCATCTCCGAGGAGGTCGGCCTCAAGCTGGAGAACGCCGGTCTCGACCTGCTCGGCCGCGCCCGCAAGGTCGTCATCACCAAGGACGAGACGACCATCGTCGACGGTGCCGGTGACAGCGAGCAGGTCCAGGGCCGCGTCAACCAGATCCGCGCCGAGATCGAGAACAGCGACTCGGACTACGACCGCGAGAAGCTCCAGGAGCGCCTGGCGAAGCTGGCCGGCGGCGTGGCCGTCATCAAGGCCGGTGCCGCCACCGAGGTGGAGCTCAAGGAGCGCAAGCACCGCATCGAGGACGCCGTCCGCAACGCCAAGGCCGCCGTCGAGGAGGGCATCGTCGCCGGTGGTGGCGTGGCCCTGCTCCAGGCTTCCTCGGTCTTCGAGAAGCTCGAGCTCGAGGGCGACGAGGCCACCGGTGCCGCCGCTGTGAAGCTGGCCCTGGAGGCCCCGCTGAAGCAGATCTCCGTGAACGCCGGCCTCGAGGGCGGCGTCATCGTGGAGAAGGTGCGCAACCTGACCCCGGGCCACGGCCTCAACGCCGCCACGGGCGAGTACGTCGACATGATCGCCGAGGGCATCATCGACCCGGCGAAGGTCACCCGCTCCGCCCTGCAGAACGCCGCGTCCATCGCCGCGCTGTTCCTGACCACCGAGGCCGTCATCGCCGACAAGCCGGAGAAGGCCGCCGCGGCCGCTCCGGGCGGCATGCCGGGCGGTGACATGGACTTCTGATCGACCTGACAGGTTGATCGACCGTCCTGCGGTCCACCGGGGCGGCACCCTCACGGGGGTGCCGCCCCGGTGGCGTTTCCGGGGCCCGGGCCCGGGGCCTTTTCGGGCGGCCCCACCCGTCGGCGGTGAATAAGGGACACTGGAAGCTTGTCCCGCACCACGGGCGGGACCGAGGAGAGCGGAAGGCCGAGGCGTGAGCGGACCCCTGATCGTCCAGAGCGACAAGACCCTGCTGCTGGAGGTGGACCACGAGCGTGCCGACGAGTGCCGGCGTGCCATCGCCGCCTTCGCGGAGCTGGAGCGCGCGCCCGAGCACATCCACACCTACCGGGTGACCCCGCTGGGGCTGTGGAACGCGCGGGCCGCCGGGCACGACGCCGAGCAGGTCGTCGACGCGCTCGTCTCGTACTCCCGCTACCCCGTGCCGCACGCCCTGCTCGTCGACATCGCCGAGACCATGGCCCGCTACGGGCGGCTGAAGCTGCTCAAGCACCCGGTGCACGGGCTGGTGCTGGAGAGCACCGACCGGCCCGTGCTGGAGGAGATCCTCCGCTCGAAGAAGATCAAGCCGCTGGTGGGCGCCCGGATCGACCCGGACACCGTCGCCGTCCACCCCTCCGAGCGCGGCCAGATCAAGCAGACGCTGCTCAAGCTGGGCTGGCCCGCCGAGGACCTCGCCGGGTACGTGGACGGCGAGGCGCACCCCATCGAGCTCGCCGAGGACGGCTGGGCGCTGCGCCCGTACCAGCGGCAGGCCGTGGAGGGGTTCTGGCACGGCGGCTCGGGCGTGGTCGTGTTGCCCTGTGGCGCCGGCAAGACGCTCGTCGGCGCGGGCGCGATGGCCATGGCGAAGGCGACGACGCTGATCCTGGTCACCAACACCGTCTCCGCGCGTCAGTGGAAGCACGAGCTGGTGAAGCGGACGTCCCTGACCGAGGACGAGATCGGCGAGTACAGCGGTACGCGCAAGGAGATCCGTCCGGTCACCATCGCCACCTACCAGGTGCTGACGACCAGGCGGAAGGGCGTCTACCCGCATCTGGAGCTCTTCGACTCCCGCGACTGGGGCCTGGTCGTCTACGACGAGGTGCACCTGCTGCCGGCGCCCGTCTTCAAGTTCACCGCCGACCTCCAGGCCCGGCGACGGCTCGGGCTGACCGCGACGCTGGTGCGCGAGGACGGGCGCGAGTCCGACGTCTTCTCCCTCATCGGGCCGAAGCGCTTCGACGCGCCCTGGAAGGAGATCGAGGCGCAGGGCTATATCGCCCCCGCCGACTGCGTCGAGGTGCGCGTCAACCTCACCGACTCCGAGCGGCTGGCCTATGCGACGGCCGAGACGGAGGACAAGTACCGGTACTGCGCGACGACCGCCACCAAGCGGAAGGTCACGGAGGCCCTGGTGCACAAGCACCGGGGGGAGCAGACGCTGGTCATCGGCCAGTACATCGACCAGCTCGACGAGCTGGGCGAGCACCTGGACGCGCCCGTGATCAAGGGCGAGACGACCAACGCCCAGCGCGAGAAGCTCTTCGACGCCTTCCGGGCGGGCGAGATCTCGGTGCTGGTCGTCTCCAAGGTCGCCAACTTCTCGATCGACCTGCCGGAGGCGACGGTCGCCATCCAGGTGTCGGGCACCTTCGGCTCCCGGCAGGAGGAGGCCCAGCGGCTGGGCCGGGTGCTGCGCCCGAAGGCCGACGGGCACGAGGCGCGCTTCTACTCGGTGGTCGCCCGGGACACGGTCGACCAGGACTTCGCGGCGCACCGCCAGCGGTTCCTCGCGGAGCAGGGGTACGCGTACCGGATCGTGGACGCGGACTCGCTGCTGGCGGGGGAGGACGCCTGATCCGCTCCCCGTGAGGGGGCCCACTCGGTACGCTGGCGGGGGAATCGCGCCATGGCAAGGAGAGAGCGACATGTCTCACCAGGACATCTACGAGGTGCTGTACACCGAGCCGGCGGCGCGTGACCGCGATCGGCTGGACCCTGTGCGCAGGGCTTCGTTCGAGAAGGCGATCGAGATCCTGGCGCGCGACCCCTACACGGAGCTGTCGCGGCCCATCGGCGCCGGTGAGCAGGACAGGGAAATCCGGCTCACGTCGCAGATCGTGGCCGAGTACATGGTGTCGCGGGGGCGTCTGCTGCTCGTGGTCCTGCGGATCTTCGACGACGCGGACATCCTCCTGGCCGAGGACTGAGCCCGCGCGGGGCGGGTGAGCAGGGGCGCGCCGGAAAATCATTCGCGCGCCCTGGGGACGACTGACTACAATCCACCCTTCCCGCCGCCTCCTGACCAGCTGTACGGGAGCGCGCCGCCGTCCGGACGGAAACCGGCGGCTTCCTCTCGTCCGCCGTACGTCTGGAGGCTCCGCCGTGCCCGCGCAATCCATGACCGCGCAATCCATGACCGCGCAATCCGTCAACGCGAACGATCCCCTGGAGCGCGAGCGTGCCCATCTCGCCTCGTCCCGCGCCGCGTTGCGGGCGATGCGGGCCGATGTGGAGGCGCTCGACATCAAGGACGTCACGGCCAACTGGGTGAACGCCGCCGTCCTCCAGCGGCAGATCGACGAGCGCATCGCCGCCCTCGCCGATCTCGCGCACACCCCGCTCTTCTTCGGCCGGCTGGACTATCTCCACGCACCCGGGGCGGAGAAGGCCGAGGGGGCCGAGGGCGAGCGGTTCTACATCGGGCGGCGGCACGTCCACGACGGCGACGGCGACCCGATGGTGATCGACTGGCGCGCGCCGGTCTCCCAGCCGTTCTACCGGGCCTCGAAGAAGGACCCGATGGACGTCGGGACGCGCCGCCGGTTCGGTTACACCGGCGGCGAGTTGACCGCCTACGAGGACGAGGACCTCACGGACGCGGCGGGCGGCGAGCAGGCGAGCCGGCTGCTCCAGACCGAGATCGAACGGCCGCGCGTCGGCCCCATGCGGGACATCGTCGCGACCATCCAGCCCGAGCAGGACGAGATCGTCCGCGCCGGCATCGGCGGCACGGTGTGCGTCCAGGGCGCGCCCGGCACCGGGAAGACGGCCGTCGGGCTGCACCGAGTCGCGTACCTGCTCTACGCCCACCGCGAGCGCCTCGCCCGCACCGGCACGCTCGTCATCGGCCCGAACCGGTCCTTCCTCCGCTACATCGAGCAAGTGCTCCCCGCCCTGGGTGAGTTGAACGTCGCGCAGGCGACCGTCGACGACCTCGTCGGTCATGTGGAGGTGCGGGGCGCGGACTCCGCCGACGCCGCGCGGATCAAGGGCGACGCCCGGATGGCCGAGGTGCTGCGGCGCGCGGTGCGGGCGGGGGTGACGATGCCGGTGGAGCCGGTGGTCGTGGTGCGCGGGTCGCGGCGCTGGCGGGTCCCGGCGTACGAGATCGAGGAGATCGTGCGGGAGCTGCTCGACCGCGACATCCGCTACGGCGCCGCGCGCGACGCGCTGCCGCAGCGCATCGCGCACGCCGTGCTCGTCCGTATGGAGGAGGCCGGCGAGGCCCCCGACGACCGGGTACAGGACGCGGTCGCGCGCAACGCGGCCGTGAAGGCGGCCGTCAAGGCCGTGTGGCCGGCCGTCGACCCGGCGAAGCTGGTGCTGCGGCTGCTGTCCGACGCGGAGTTCCTGGCGGAGCACGCGGCCGGGGTGCTGACGGAGGACGAGCAGCGGACCGTGCTGTGGGCCCGGCCGGCCCGGAGCGTCCGGTCGGCGAAGTGGTCGGCGGCGGACGCGGTGCTGATCGACGAGGCGACGGACCTCGTGGCGCGCACCCCGTCGCTGGGCCATGTGGTCCTGGACGAGGCCCAGGACCTCTCGCCCATGCAGTACCGCGCGGTGGGCCGCCGCTGTACGACCGGTTCGGCGACGATCCTCGGCGACCTCGCGCAGGGCACGACGCCGTGGGCGACGTCGAGCTGGGCGGAGGCCCTGACCCACCTGGGCAAGCCGGACGCGGCGGTGGAGGAGCTGACGCAGGGCTTCCGCGTGCCGCGCGAGGTCATCGCGTACGCGTCGCGGCTGCTGCCCGCGATCGCGCCGGGGCTGGCGGCGGCGACGTCCATGCGGGAGTCGCCGGGCGACTTCGCGGTACGGGCGGTGGCGCTCGACGGGCTGGACGACGCGGTGCTCGCCGCGTGCGGGGAGGCGCTGGCGCGGGAGGGATCCGTCGGCCTGATCGCGGCGGACGCGCGGGTCGCGGTGCTGGGCGAGCTGCTGACGGCGGCGGGGCTGCCGTACCTCGCGCCGGGCGAGGAGACGACGGAGGCGGCACGGCTGACGCTCGTACCGGCGTCGCTGGCGAAGGGCCTGGAGTACGACTACGTCGTGCTGGACGAGCCCGCGGCGGTGGTGGCGGGGGAGCCGGACGAGCGGACGGGGCTGCGGCGGCTGTACGTGGCGCTGACGCGGGCGGTTTCGGGGCTGACGGTGGTGCATGCGGAGCCCTTGCCGGGGGCGCTGGGGTGAGCTTGCCGGGTGTGCCGGGGCGGCCGGGTGCGGTTGTTCGGCACCGCCGGGCCGGTACGTCTCGGCTGAGCGCCGTCGCGGCGGGAAGGGGCCCCTGTCCCGCCCCTTCCCGTTTCCCGGGGCTCCGCCCCGGACCCCCGCGCCGGGCCCCGCGCTAGCCGTCCAGTGCCGCGCGCCACGTGCGGACCGCGTCGGCCGAGACCGGTGAGTCCCAGCCGGAAGGGCGCGCCGCGCCGCCGATGTGGAAGGCGGTGAGGCCCGCCGACCGCAGCACCGGCACGTGCTTGAGCTTCAGCCCGCCGCCGACCATGATCTGCGGCTCGTAGCCGGGTTCGTCGCGGCGCGTCGCCTCGGCGAGGAGCGTGGCGAGGCCGTCGTCGACGCCGGAGGCGGAGCCGGCGGTGAGGTAGGTGTCGAGACCGGGCTGGTCGGCGAGCTGCTTGCGCAGCGCGTCGCGGTCCGCCGCGCGGTCGATCGCGCGGTGGAAGGTCCAGCGGGCCCGGGGCCCGACCGCGTCGGCGAGGGCCGCCACCGCCGGGAGGTCGGCCCGGCCGTCGTCGGTCAGGAAGCCGAGGACGAACTCCTCCGCGCCTTCCGCCCGCAGCGCCCGCGCCGTGCCGCACAGGGCCTCCAGCGCCGCCGCGCCGCCCGCCGCGAAGCCGTCCGCGGCGCGCAGCATCACCCGCACGGGGATGTCGACGGCGTCCCGTACGGCGGCGAACGTCTCCCGGGCCGGCGTGAGGCCGTCGGCGGCCATGTCGCTGACCAGTTCGAGCCGGTCCGCACCTCCGGCCTGTGCGGCCGCCGCGTCCTCGGGGCCGAGCGCGATTACCTCAAGAATTGGTCTAGACATGTACTCAAGCCTGCCACACGCGCGGGCCGTGCACGCGGCCGTCCCCTCAATCACCCCTCCTACGGGGCACATAATCGAGTCATGGCAGCCACGAGTCCCCACGAGGCCCTGCACGCCCGCTGGCGGGAGACCGTCGAACGGGTCCGCACCGTCGACGGGCCGGACCCCGGCCCGTACGCCGACGACCTCCTGGCGCGCTGGGGGGAGCCGCAGCGCCGGTACCACACGGTCGACCACCTCGCCGCCGTCCTCGGCCACCTCGACGCGCTGGCCCCCCACGCCGAGGACATCGAGACCGTCCGGCTCGCCGCCTGGTTCCACGACGCCGTCTACCGCCCCGACCGCTCCGAGAACGAGGAGCGCTCCGCCCATCTCGCCGAGCGCGCCCTGCCCGAGCTGGGCCTGGACCACACCCGTACCACCGAGGTCGCCCGCCTCGTCCGGCTCACCACCAGCCACGACCCCGCCCCCGGCGACCGGGACGGCGAGACCCTCTGCGACGCCGACCTCGCCGTCCTCGGCGGCACACCGCACGAGTACGCGCACTACGCGGCGGCCGTCCGCGAGGAGTACGGCTTCGTGCCCGACGACGTCTTCCGCGAGGGCCGCGCCGCCGTACTCCGCCAGCTGCTGGCGCTGCCCCGGCTGTTCCGCACCCCGCTCGGCCACGACCGCTGGGAGCTGCTGGCCCGGCGCAACCTCACGGCCGAGCTGGAGCTGCTCACCGGCTGAGACGACCGAGGGGACTGAGGGGACTGAGAGGACGAGGGGAATACCTCCGGTGGTGATCATGCTGGCCATGGGTATGCCGCCGAACTCCATACCTCGCCCCACGTCGTCCATGCCCGCCGCCGTGTACGTCCTCGGCCTTTCCGTGTTCGCCCTCGGAACGTCCGAGTTCATGCTGTCCGGGCTGCTCCAGCCCATCGCCCGCGACATGGACGTCTCCATCCCGCGCGCCGGGCTGCTGGTGTCCGCGTTCGCCATCGGCATGGTCGTCGGCGCGCCCGTGCTCGCGGCGGCGACGTTGCGGCTGCCCCGCCGGACGACGCTGGTGGCGCTGCTCGCCGTCTTCGGCCTGGGCCAGGTGGCGGGGGCGCTCTCGCCCTCGTACGGGGTGCTGTTCGCGTCCCGGGTGGTGAGCGCGCTGGCCTGCGCCGGGTTCTGGGCGGTCGGCGCGGCGGTGGCCGTGTCGCTGGTGCCGGCGGACGCCCGCGCCCGGGCCATGGCGGTGATGGTGGGTGGCCTGTCCGTCGCCAACATCGTCGGCGTGCCCGCGGGCGCGCTGCTGGGGCAGCACGCGGGGTGGCGCGCCGCGTTCTGGGCGGTGGCCGCGCTGTCGGTGCTCGGGCTCGCCGGGGTGCTGGCGCTCGTGCCGACGACCGCGCGTGCGGGCGGCCCGGACGCGCCGCGGCTCCGTGACGAGCTGGCCATCTACCGCGACCGGCAGGTCTGGCTCGCGCTGATCGCCACCGCGCTCAACGCCGCCGCCGTCTTCTCCCTCTTCTCGTACCTCGCCCCGCTGCTCACGGAGACCGCCGGGCTGAGGGAGTCCTGGGTCCCGACCGTGCTCGCGCTCTTCGGCGTCGGGGCGCTCATCGGGACGGCCATCGGCGGGCGGATCGCCGACGCGCACCTGTTCGGCACGATGTACGGCGGGATCGCGGCGTCCGCCGCCGTGATGACGCTGCTGGCGCTGACCGCGCACCTGGCGGTCGCGGCCGTGGCGCTCGCGCTGCTGCTCGGCGTCGCGGCGTTCGTCACGGCGCCCGCGCTCAACGCGCGGATGTTCAACGTCGCGAACGCGGCGCCGACGCTCGCGGGGGCGACGACGACGTCCGCGTTCAACATCGGCAACACGGTCGGGCCCTGGCTGGGCGGCCTCGTCATCGCCGCCGGGTGGGGCTACCCGGCGGTGGCCGGCCTCGGGGCGCTGCTCGCGGTGCTGGCACTGGGGACGACGGCCATCGCGTCGCGGCTGCACCACGGGACGTCGCGGGTCGTGGCGGGCGGAGCGGGTGCCTCGGCCGAGTCCGGCACCGCCGGGCTCGTACGTCGCGGCTGAGCCCTGCCGCGACGGCCCTGGGGGGTAACCCCTACCGCTTCGGCCGCCGCAGCCCCGAGAGGCGTAGCAGCCGCACCACCTCGCGGCTGCTCACCTCCACCGCGCCCAGCCGCACGGCGTCCCCGTACGTCGTCGACAGCACGTCGTAGTGATCGCCGTCGAACGCCTGGCCGGGCAGGCCCAGGCCGGCGGCGAAGGTGTGGAGTTCGTCGAAGGAGACGTCGCTGACCAGGTGGGACCACATGCGGCCGTGGCCCGGCCAGTTCGGCGGGTCGATGTAGAGGGTCACCGGAAGCCCATCAGGTCAGTGCCCGTGGTCGTGGTCGTGCCCGTGGTCGTGCCCGTGTCCGAGGGCCGTCCCCAGGGAGCCCACGGGCGCGATCAGCACGGCCTGTTTGGCGCAGGCCCAGTGCGGGTCGGGGCCGAGCTCCGGCTCGACCTCCAGGGCGTGGGGGTCGCCCGTGTCCGTGCACACCGGGCACAGGGGCCAGCGGCCGTGCCGTTCCAGCAGGGCGTCCTGGACGTCCTGGGCCACCAGGCCGGGCAGGAACGCCGTGCCCTCCGGCCACTGCTCGACCCACCACCGCCGGTGCGCGACCGCGTCCTCGACCAGCGAGACGACGTCGGCGTCGGCCGCGTCGCCCGCCACCAGATCGGCGAGGACGAGCGCCCGTGCCGTGTGCAGTGCCTGTTCGAGCTCCATGCGATCCATTGTCGGGCGCCCGGAGGGTTGACGGCACACCGGGCCGAAAATACCTTTCACGATGTGAGCAGCAAGGTGAAGGAAACTGCCATCACTTCCCGTCCGGCGCTCCCTACCCCGCCCGCCGCCCTGGCCGCCAAGGTGCGCACCCTCGCGCCGTCCATGACCCGCTCCATGCAGCGCGTCGCCGAGACCGTGGCGGGCGACCCGGCCGGGTCCGCGGCGCTCACCGTCACCGGGCTCGCGGAGCGCACGGGCACCAGCGAGGCCACCGTCGTGCGCACCGCCCGCGTCCTCGGCTACCCCGGCTACCGCGATCTGCGGCTCGCGCTCGCCGCGCTCGCGGCCGAGCAGGCGGCGGGCCGGGCCCCCGCCGTCACCGCCGACATCGCCGTCGACGACCCGCTGGCCCGCGTCGTCGCCAAGCTCGCCCAGGAGGAGGCGCAGTGCCTGGCGGACACCGCCGCCGGGCTCGACGCCGCCGCGCTGGAGGCGGCCGTCGCCGCCCTCGCCGCCGCCCGGCGCGTCGACGTCTACGGGATCGGCGCCTCCAACCTCGTCGGCCAGGACCTCGTCCAGAAGCTGCTGCGCATCGGCCTGATCGCGCACGCGCCCGTCGATCCCCACCTGGCCGTCACCAACGCCGTCCAGCTGCGCGCCGGGGACGTGGCCATCGCCATCACCCACTCCGGGCGCACCACCGACGTCATCGAACCGCTGCGCGTCGCCTTCGAGCGCGGGGCGACCACGGTCGCGATCACCGGGCGGCCCGACGGGGAGATCGCCCAGTACGCCGATCACATCCTCACCACGTCCTCCGCCCGGGAGAGCGAGCTGCGCCCGGCGGCCATGTCGAGCCGCACGAGCCAGCTGCTCGTGGTGGACTGCCTGTTCATCGGGGTCGCGCAGCGGACGTACGAACGCGCGGCGCCCGCCCTGTCCGCCTCCTACGAGGCGCTGGCCCACCGGCACGCCCCGCGCGACCGGCGCTGAGACCGACAGACCGACAAGGAACCGCCCATGGACTCCTCCGCCGACCAGGCCGCGCTCGGGGCGCAGCTGGCCGCCCTCACCACGGAGGCGTTCCGGCCCGACCTCGCCGACATCGACCGGCTGCCCACCCGCGACATCGCCGGGATCATGAACGCGGAGGACGCCACCGTCGCCGCCGCCGTCGCGTCCCGGCTCCCGGAGATCGCCGCGGCCATCGACGCGACCGCCGAACGCATGGCGCGCGGCGGCCGGCTGATCTACGCGGGCGCGGGCACGGCCGGGCGGCTGGGCGTGCTGGACGCGAGCGAGTGCCCGCCGACGTTCAACACCGGCCCCGGGCAGGTCGTCGGCCTGATAGCGGGCGGCCCGAAGGCCCTGGTGGCGGCCGTCGAAGGCGCCGAGGACGACGCCGCGCGGGCCGCCGCCGACCTGGACGCGATGGAGCTCGGGCCCGACGACACGGTCGTCGGCGTCTCCGCCTCGGGCCGCACCCCCTACGCCGTGGGGGCCGTCCGGCACGCCCGCGCGGCCGGTGCGCTCACGGTGGGGCTGGCCTGCAACGCCGGTTCGGCGCTGGGCGCGGCCGCCGAGCACGCCGTCGAGGTCGTCGTGGGGCCCGAACTCCTCACCGGCTCCACCCGGCTGAAGGCGGGCACGGCGCAGAAGCTCGTCCTCAACATGATCTCGACGATCACGATGATGCGGCTCGGCAAGACCTACGGGAACCTCATGGTCGACGTCCGCGCTTCCAACGAGAAGCTGCGCGCCCGTTCCCGGCGGATCGTCTCCCTCGCGACGGGCGCGGCGGACGACGAGATCGAGGCGGCGCTGACCGGTGCCGGCGGCGAGGTGAAGAACGCCATCCTGATCCTCCTCGGCGAGGTCGACGGGCCCACGGCCGCCCGGCTGCTGGCGGAGTCGCACGGCCATCTGCGCGCCGCCCTGCGCGCGGCGGGCGCGGCGCGCGGCTGATCGTCCGTCACGGGCCGTAGCGTCATGCCCTGATGAACCATCAGGACACCGCCGCCGCCCTCCTTCCCCTCCTCGGCGGCGCCGGCAACGTCCGTACCGTCGGCCACTGCATGACCCGGCTGCGCGTGGAGGTCGCGGACCGGTCGGCGGTCCGGGGCGCGGAACTGCGGGCGCTGCCGGGCGTGCTGGGCGTGGTGGAGGACGGGGAGTCGTGGCAGATCGTGCTGGGGCCGGGGACGGTCGCCCGGGTGGCTCCGGAGCTGGAACGGCTGGCGACCGCCGAATCCCCTGCGGAGTCCCTCGCCGAGCGCGGCGCCACGCTGCGGGAACGGCAGCGGGCCCGTAACGCCACGCCCGGCAAGCTCTTCCTCCGCCGCCTCGCCCAGATCTTCGTCCCGCTGATCCCCGCCCTCGTCGGCTGCGGCGTCATCGCCGGCGCCACCGGGCTGCTCGCCAATCTCCACTGGCTGCCCGCGCTCGTCCCGGCGCTGTCCGCGATCGCCTCCGGCTTCATGTCGCTGATCGCGGTGTTCGTCGGGTACCGGACGGCGAAGGAGTTCGGCGGCACGCCCGTGCTGGGCGGGGCGGTCGCGGCCGTCATCGTCTACCCGGGCGTCGCGCACGTCGCCGTCCTCGGCCGGCAACTGGCGCCCGGGCAGGGCGGGGTGCTGGGGGCGCTGGGCGCGGCGCTGCTGGGGACGGTCGTGGAGAAGGCGTGCCGGCGGGTGGTGCCGGAGGCCCTGGACGTGCTGGTGACGCCCTCCCTGACGGTGTTGCTGCCGGGGCTGGTGACGCTGTACGGGCTGATGTTCGTGGCGGGCGAGGTGTCGGCGGCCATCGGCCGCTGCGCGGAGTGGCTGCTGGCCAACGGGGGCGCGGTGGCGGGCTTCGCGCTGGGCGGGCTGTTCCTGCCGCTGGTGATGCTGGGCCTCCATCAGGCGCTCATCCCCATCCACACCACGCTCATCGCCGAGCGGGGCTCCACGGTGCTGCTGCCGCTGCTGGCGATGGCGGGCGCGGGGCAGGTGGGGGCGGCGCTGGCGGTCTACGTCCGGCTCGCGCGTGACGTGTCGGTTCGCAGGGTGATCCGTTCCGCCCTTCCGGCAGCGCTTCTCGGCATCGGGGAGCCGCTGATCTACGGGGTTTCGCTGCCACTGGGGCGGCCGTTCGCCACCGCCTGCGTGGGGGGCGCGTTCGGGGGCGCGTTCGTGGGGCTCTGCCACCAGCTGGGGTACTCGGTGGGGGCGACGGCCATCGGGCCGTCGGGGTGGGCGCTGTTCCCGCTGCTCGCGGGGAACCACGGGCTGGGGAGGGCGGTGGTGGTCTACGGGCTCGGGCTGCTGGTGGGGTACGGGGTGGGGTTCGGCGTGACGTACCTGTTCGGTGTCAGGGGCCCCGGTCCCGCCCTTTCACCGTTTCCCGGGGGCTCCGCCCCCGGACCCCCGCTCCTCAAGCGCCGGAGCGGCTAGGAATCGGCCAGTTCCGCCACTCCCGTGATGCGGTGCAGCGGATACGTCCGGACCTCGTCCGCCGTGTGGTCGTACGCCGTGACGAAGCCGCCCTCCACGCGGATCGGGGCGATGACGCGCTGGCTGGCCGCGCCCTCCGCGTTGACGTAGCCGATCCAGACGGCGGCGCCGGTGAGGACGGCGGCCTGGACCGTGGCGAGGGTGTCGGCGGACGTGGTGCGGGGCAGCCCGCCGTCGGCGGGGGCCGGGGCGGCGACGGGCTTGCGTTCGGCCGTGGCGGCCAGGTCCCCCGCCCGGACGGCGCGGACGGCTGCGCCCAGCAGTGTCGAGTCGGGCACGGGCGGACCGTCGGGGACGGGCGCCGGGGCGGTGCGCGGCGGCGTGCGGTGGGCGTCGGCGCGGCTGACCACCACGTCGCCCTCGGCGGACTCCGCCGCCGGCGCGTACCCCATCGCCCGCAGCCCCTCCAGCAGCGCGTCGGGCGCGACCTGCGCCGCCAGGACGGTACCGGCGAGCCGGCGCAGCCGCAGCGGCGCCGAGCGGCGGTCGGCGAGGATCTCGCCGAGCACGGCCTCGTCGTCGCAGCGCAGGTACGACGACGCCGCGCCGACCCGCAGCCGACCGTGCCGCCGGGCCACGTCGTCCACCAGGTACGCGAGCGGCTGGGGCACGGGCGTCCGCGAGTGCGCGGTGAGGAACGCGTGGAGGTCGGCCGCCGTGCGGCCCGCGTCCAGGGCGCGGCGCACCGAGTCGGGGGTGAAGCGGTAGACGGTCGCGCCGCCCTTGGACTCGACGTCCGCGAGCACCGCCAGGGTCTGCGCGAGCGGGCGCCGCAGCGGGCCGGGGGCGACGGCGGTCAGGTCCGCCTGGAGCAGGACGTGGTCCAGCGGTTCGGGCAGCAGCGGGGCGAGCAGGCCCGGGGCCTTGCCGGGGGTGTCGAGCAGGGCGCGGCCGGGCGCGGAGAGCGCGCCCCGGTTCGTCACGCCCAGCAGCTCCGCCTCGGCCAGCGCCCAGCGGGCCAGCCGGGAGCGGGTGTCCTCGGGCGCGTCCGGGGCCGCCGGGCGCGGCGGCCGCTCCCAGCGCAGCCGGGCCAGCAGCGTCTCCTCGGCCACGGACGCCCCGGCGGGCAGCTCGGCGAGGAGGGTCAGCACCCGGCGGCGGACCTCGGGGGCGGGGGAGCGGTCGAGGTCCGGGCCGAGGGCGGAGAGCGTCCGGCCCTTGGCGTCCTTCTCGCCCGTGAGACCGGGCGTGCGGGTCATGGCCAGCCACGCCGTCACCAGGCGCTGCCAGCGGAGCTCGGCGGGCAGCGGCAGCCAGTCGTCGTAGGCGGGGGTGGGGGCGTAGCGCTCGTCGACGTCGCCGTCGGAGGCGAGCAGGCCCGCCGCGTACGCCAGCTCGGCCCAGAACGCGGCGGCCGTCTCGGTGGTGTCCAGACGGGTCGCGGCGCGCTTGAGGTCCCGGACGCTCAGGCCGCCCGCGCGCAGCACGAGCGGGCCGGCGGTCTCCCAGTCGGCGAGGAGCTCCTCGACGGTCGTGAGCGCGGTGAACGCCTGGCCGGCGGCGGCCGCGTCGACGACCTGGGGGGAGTGCTCGGTGACGGGCGCGAGGCCGGGCGCGACCGGCTCGGTGGTGCGGTGCGCGCGCCCGGCGCGCAGGTGGAGGGCCGCCTCGCGGGGCAGGACGACGCTGCCGGGCGTGACGGTCAGCAGCAGGCCCCGGTCGAGGAGCCAGCGCAGGTGCGGGGCGGGCGTGGCGGTGACCGTGCCGTAGGGCGGGCCCCACTGGAGCTTGCCGAGCACGGCCAGGGACTCGGCGGGCGCGCCGGAGAGCAGCGCGGCCATGCGCTCGCGGTCCTCGAAGAGGGCGGTCAGCGCTGCCACGGCGGTCACCGGGTCGTGGGTGGCGGGCAGCCCGGCCGCGGCGATGATCTCCTGCAGCCGGCCCGGTGACATCCCGGCCGTCACCTCGGCGACGGCGGGGCCCAGCCCGGTGGGGGAGGACGTGCCCCCGCGGGAAGGAAGCGTGGAGGGCGCGAGGAGCTCGCGGGCGGTGCGGACGAGCCGCAGCCGGTCCTCGCCGCCCCACACCAGGGCCGTCTCGCGCAGCGTGGCGACGGCGCGCGGGAGCTCGGCGGCGACCCTCGGGTCATCCGGTCGGTCGCCGTTCATGAGTGCGGCGAGCGTCCCGTACGGGCAGGGGTCGGGGGCCACGGCCAGCGCCTCGGCGACCTGGAGCGCGAACCGGTCCAGCCGGTCCAGCGCCCGGACGACGGAGGCCCGGGTGGCGGCGCGGGTGGCGAGCTGGGTGAGGTCGCCGGGCACGGGACTGAGCAGGTCGGGCCGTGCGCGCAGGAGATCGGCGAGGGCGTCGTCGGGCCGCCCCCGCAGCTCCTCGGCGAGTGTGCGCGGCGCCGCCGCCGTACCGCCGCCGGTGCTGCCGTTCTCCCGCGAAGTGGTCATTCTGTTTACGGTACCGGGTCGCCGTGCCGCGGCCCCGGGTTCACCGGCTTGGCCGGGCCTTCGTCCGTGACCGGGTGACGGTGGGTGCGGAACCGGTACCTTCGGTGGGGTTCGACGGCTCGTGCGGCCTTGGGGGCTTCGGTGGGGATCGAGAGCGATCAGCTGGTTTACGACTATCTGAGCAAGGTCGGGGATCTCGCCCAGAGACAGTCGCTCACCTCCGGCGACCGGATGCGGCTGGTGTCGCGGCTGCGTGCCGAGATCGAACGCCGGCGCGCGGCCGAGGCCGCCGACACCCCCGCCGCCGTGCGGCGCATCCTCGACGGGCTGGGTACGCCGTCGGAGGCGGTGGCGGCCTCGGGCACGGCGGACGGCGGCGGGGGTGTCGGGCGGGTGCCGGCGCAGCGGCGGCCGGGGGCGGAGGAGGCGGTGCCGTCCGTGCCCGTCGCGCCCCGTCCGCACCGCCCGCCCCGGCTCGGCGGGCCCGCGGCGCCGCCGCACCTGGCGACGGAGGAGGAGCTCGGACGGGCCGACTGGTGGCGCGTGGAGCCGGGGCCTTTCGCACAGGCGGATGCGGGGGGCGGGAGCGCGGGGGACGCCGTGCACGGGTTCACCGGGGGGATCGAGATCCCGGACATGCTGAAGCCGCCGCCTGTGAAGGGTCCCGAGGTCGTCGAGGACGCGCCGGCCTCGTCGGCGGCGGAGGAGGCCGACGAAGCCGTCGAGTCCGCCGAGTCCCTTGAGGGCGACCGCCGCTTCAGCTTCTGGCGTTCCAAGGACGGCGTCCCCATGAGCCCGCTCCTCCTGCTCGTGGCCGTGCTGCTCGTCGCTGGGGCGATCCTCGGCAACTGGCTGGTCCTGGCGGCGGGCTGGGCCCTGGCCTACGCGACGCGCCGCCTCACGCGGACGGAGTCGAAGTGGGCCGTGATGGGCGTGCCGGGCCTGGCGGTGGCCGGTGCGGTGGTCTGGCTCTGGGGCCGCACGGAGGGTCGCTGGGGCGACCCGATACCGCAGGGTGCGATGGCGTCGGCCCTGGCGGAGACGTGGCCGGTGGTGGTGAAGGTCGCGGCGGTGGCGTCGGCGGTCTTCGTCCTGTGGCGGGCGCGGCGGCCGGGCTGACGCGCGGTGTCCTCAATCGCCGGACGGGCTGAAATCAGCCCGTCCGGCGATTGAGGACCGGGGTCTGGGGCGGAGCCCCAGGAAACGGGAAGGGGCGGGACTGGGGCATCGTCACCCCTCCCACGGCCTCCCCGGTACGACCATCGGGCCGCCCGTCACGGGATCGGGCACCACGACCGCCTCCAGGCCGAAGACCTCCCGCACCAGCTCCGCCCTCACCACGTCCGACGGCCGCCCCTCCGCCACCACCCGCCCCGCCTTCATCGCGACCAGATGATCCGCGTACCGCGCCGCCTGGTTCAGGTCGTGGAGCACGGCGACGACCGTCCGCCCCCGCTCGTGGTTGAGGCGCCGGACGAGGTCCAGGACCTCCACCTGGTGGGAGATGTCCAGGTACGTCGTCGGCTCGTCGAGCAGCAGCAGGTCCGTCTCCTGCGCCAGTGCCATCGCGATCCACACCCGCTGGCGCTGCCCGCCGGAGAGTTCGTCCACCTGACGGTCCGCGAGCGCCGCGACGTCCGTGCGGGCCATGGCGTCCGCGACGGCCCGCTCGTCGTCCTCCGACCACTGCTGCCACCACCGCTGGTGCGGCTGCCGGCCGCGCGCGACGAGGTCGGCGACGGTGATGGCCTCGGGCGCCACGGGCGTCTGCGGCAGCAGCCCCAGCGACTGGGCGACCCGCCGGGTCGGGATGCGGGCGAGCTCTTCGCCGTCGAGCAGCACCGAGCCCCGCGCGGGCTTCAGCAGCCGCCCCAGCGCGCGCAGCAGTGTCGACTTGCCGCATGCGTTCGGGCCGACGATCACCGTGACCCGGCCGTCCGGGACGTCCAGGTCCAGGCCCTCGACGACCGTGCGCTCCTCGTACGCGAGCGTCAGCTCCCGGGCACCGAGCCGGCTCGTGGCATTGGCGGTGACAGTCACGCTTTCCCTCCCGTACGCCCGCGGGCGATCAGCCAGATCAGGTACGGCGCCCCCACGGCCGCCGTGAGGACGCCCACCGGCAGCTGGGTGGGCTCCAGGAGCTTGCGCCCCAGCAGATCCGCCGTCACCACGATGAACGCGCCCAGCAGCGCCGAGCCCAGCAGCGGGATCTGCGCCGTGCGGGTCATGCGGCGGGCGATCTGCGGGGCGAGCAGCGCCACGAAGTCCACCGGGCCCGCCGCGCCCGTGGCGACGGAGGCGAGGACGACGCCGAGGCCCGCCAGCCCCAGCCGGGTCCGGTTCAGCCGGACGCCCAGCGCGGTCGCGGTGGCGTCGTCCAGCGACACCGTGCGCTGCGCCCGCGCGGCCCAGCAGATAGCGGGCAGGGCGGCCAGCAGGGTCCAGGCGAGCGGTGCCGCCTCGTCCCAGCCGCGGGCGCCCAGGGAGCCCGTCAGCCACACCTTGGCCTGCTGGGCGACGAGGTAGTCGCCCTTGGTCAGGAACAGGTGGGTGACCGAGCGCAGGGCGACGGCGAAGCCGATGCCGATGAGCACGAAGCGCGCGGCCTGCAGCCCGCCCCGCCACGCGAAGGCGTAGACGAGGCCCGCCGCGAGCAGCCCGCCCGCCACCGACAGATAGGGCAGGGTGGAGTACGAGGTGATCCCGAAGGTCATCGCCCCGACCGTCAGCGCCCCCGCGCCCTGGCTGACCCCGATGACGTCGGGGCTGGCCAGCGGGTTGCGGGCGACGGTCTGGATGAGCGCCCCGGCCACGCCGAAGGCCGCGCCGGCCAGCAGGCCCACGGTCATCCGGGGGAGCCGGGCGGTGCCCACGGCGAACTCGGCGGGGGACGGCTGTCCGAGGAGCACCTTCAGGACCTCCCCCGGGGAGGTGTCCGGCATGCCCAGGCACAGGTACGCCAGGCACGCCCCGGCCAGCAGCACGGTCAGCGCCAGGGCGACGGCCGTGGCCCGCCGGTGGACGAGGAACGAGCCGCGCCCGGCCCGGACCAGCGCGTACCCGTGGGGACGGACGGGGGATATCGCGCTCACGCCGCCACCGCCTTGCGGCGGACCAGCGTCACCAGGAACGGCAGGCCGAGCAGCGCGGTCATCACGCCGGACGGCACCTCGCCCTCCGTGTAGATCACCCGGCCGAGCACGTCGGCGGTCAGCAGGATCACGGGGCCGAGCAGCGCGGCCATGGGCAGCACCCAGCGGTGTCCGGTGCCCACGAGCGCGCGGGCGATGTGCGGGACGGCCAGGCCCAGGAAGGCGATCGGCCCGGCGGCCGCGACGCCCGCGCCGGTGAGCACGGTGGCGCCGAGCCCGGCGGTGATCCGGACGAGCCCCACGTTGCGGCCCAGGCCCTTCGCCATGTCCTCGCCCAGCGCCAGCGCGTCCAGGCCCCGGGCGGACGCCAGCACGGCCGCCGCGCCCGCGAGCAGGAACGGCCAGAGCTGCGCGGCGACGGCCGCGTCGCGCCCGGCGATCGAGCCGACCTGCCAGAAGCGGAACTCGTCCAGCGCGGACGCCTCCGTGGTCAGGACGCCGGAGATGACGGAGACCAGCAGCGCGTTGATCGCGGCCCCGGCCAGCGCCAGCTTCACCGGCGAGGCCCCGCCGCGCCCGCGTGTGGCGACGGCGTAGACGCCCACGGCGGCGACGGCGGCGCCCGTGAAGCCGAACCAGACGTAGTCGCTCAGCCGGTGCAGCCCCGCCGCCGTCATGGCCACGACGACGCCCAGCGAGGCGCCCTGGCTGATGCCGAGGACGCCCGGGTCGGCGATGGGATTGCGGGTGACGCCCTGGAGCGCGGTGCCGGCCAGGGCGAGGGCCGCGCCGACCATCACCCCGATCAGGGTGCGCGGCACGCGGAAGCTGCGCACGGTCACGGAGTCGGGGTCCGTGCCGCCGTGCAGCAGCGCGTCGAGGACGTGGGAGGGGGCCACCGGGCGGCTGCCGACGGCGAGGCTGAGCAGGGCCGCGACGACCAGGGCGGCGACCGCTGCCGCCATCCAGCCGACGCGGCGGCGGACCGACGACGGTCCGGGGCTGCTGATCGGGACGGCGGCTGACATCGCTTCCAAAACGCCGGCCTCAAAAGGGCCGACAGGTCGACAAACCGGCATTGCGGCCATGACGGCCCCAATGCCGCGAACGGCTGCGGTTAGGCGAGGCTAAGTGTACGGGTGGGATGCGCGGCACAATATGGGGCATGACCCCGTATCCGAGCACGGCCCCGCGCACGGACCACCGGTACGCCTTCACGGTCGGCTTCGACCTCGACCTGACCCTGGTCGACTCGCGACCCGGCATCAGGGCCGCCTACGCGGCGCTCGCCGCCGCCACGGGCACCCACATCGACCTCGACCTCGTCATCAGCAGACTGGGCCCGCCGCTCGTCGAGGAACTGCGCAACTGGTTCCCGGAGGAGGAGGTCGCCGAGGCCAACGCCCTCTACCTGGCCGGCTACCCCGAGCACGGCATAGCCCCCTCGCCCGCGATGCCGGGCGCCCGCGAATCCCTGGCCGCCATCCGGGAGCTGGGCGGACGGGCCATCGTCGTCACCGCCAAGAACCCCCGGAACGCCCGGCTCCATCTGGACCACCTGGGCATCGACGCCGAGGAACTCATCGGCGACCTGTGGGCCGAGGACAAGGCCCTCGCGCTGCGCGCCCACGGCGCGTCCGTCTACGTCGGCGACCACATCGGGGACGTCCTCGGCGCGCGGAAGGCCGGCGCGCTCGCCGTGGCGGTGCCCACGGGGCCGTACGGCGTGGCCGAACTGAGCGCGGCCGGGGCGGACGTCGTCCTGCCCGGCGGTCTGACCGACTTCCCGGCCTGGCTGCGCGGACACCGCGCCGGCCCGACGGACTAGCCCTACGGGCCGGCTCTAGACGGACTGGCTCGCGGAATCCGTCGCTCTAGCTCGCGGGATCCATCGCCCCGCGCGCCTCGCGGCGCTGCTCGGCGATGGAGCGCAGCACCCCGGCCCCGGAGATCACGAATCCCACGCCCATCAGCATGCAGACGAAGTACGCCGCGGGCGGCAGGGGATCGGCACCGAGGAACAGCGGGGCGACCGTGGCCAAAGTGGCCACCGCGCCGACGAGAAAGACGACGGCGCCGGTCCGTACCAGCAGATCCCCGGCTCGGGGCGTTTCGCTACTCACCTGACCAGGGTAGATCCCAGGGCGGCGGTATGGCGGCCGGATGACGGCGAACAGATCGGACGCGCACAGGTACGACCCGAGGACGTCTTGTCACCGGGCCCGGGACCATTAGCCTTGGGGGTAGCGGGTCTTGCGGCCCGCTGTAGTGCTATCCAGAGCTGTTTCAGAGCTGTTTTTTCTCTTGATTACAGCGATTTTTCGTTTTTTTCGGTATCCGACGAGACACGAGGACGAGGACAGACGTGCCTACCGGCAAGGTCAAGTGGTTCAACAGCGAGAAGGGCTTCGGCTTTCTCTCCCGCGACGACGGCGGAGACGTCTTCGTGCACTCCTCGGTGCTCCCGGACGGGGTCGACGCCCTCAAGCCCGGCCAGCGCGTGGAGTTCGGCGTGGTGGCCGGCCAGCGCGGTGACCAGGCGCTGTCGGTGACCCTGCTCGAAGCCCCCCCGTCGGTCGCCGCCGCGCAGCGCCGCAAGCCCGATGAGCTGGCCTCCATCGTCCAGGACCTCACCACGCTCCTGGAGAACGTCACCCAGCAGCTCGAGCGCGGCCGCTACCCCGACAAGTCCAGCGGCTCCAAGATCGCGGGCATGCTCCGCGCCGTGGCCGACCAGCTGGACGTGTAGGGCCGTAGGGCTACAGGGCTACACGAATTCGAGCGCGTCCGGGCCGAGGGGCGGTACGAGTCCCTCGGCCGCGGCGCGGGTCAGCAGCCCGCGCACGGCGGCGTAGCCCTCCTCGCCCAGGCCCGCGGTGAACTCGTTGACGTACAGCCCGATGTGCTGGTCCGCCACCGCCTGGTCCATCTCCTGGGCGTGCGCCAGGACGTACGGGCGGGAGGCCGCCGGGTCGTCCCAGGCCATCCGCACCGACGCGCGGGCCGTCTCGGCCAGCTCCCGCAGCCGCTCCGCGCCCAGCGAGCGCTTGGCGATGATGGCGCCCAGCGGAATGGGCAGGCCCGTGGTGCTCTCCCAGTGCTCGCCCATGTCGGCGAGCTTGCGCAGCCCGTAGTTCCGGTACGTGAAGCGGGCCTCGTGGATGACCAGTCCGGCGTCCACCTTGCCGTCCCGCACGGCCGGCATGATCTCGTGGAAGGGCAGCACCACGACCTCGCCGACCCCGCCGGGGACCTCGGCGGCCGCCCACAGCCGGAACAGCAGGTACGCGGTCGAGCGCTCGCTCGGCACCGCCACCGTCTTCCCCGCCAGATCCGCCGGTTCCGCCGGGCCGTCCGCCTCGCGGGTCAGCACCAGCGGGCCGCAGCCGCGCCCCAGCGCCCCGCCGCAGGGCAGCAGCGCGTACTCGTCGAGCACCCACGGCAGCACCGCGTAGGACACCTTCAGCACGTCGAATTCACCGCGCTCGGCCATGCCGTTGGTGATGTCGATGTCGGCGAAGGTGACGTCGAGGACGGGCGCGCCGGGGATCCGGCCGTGGGCCCAGGCGTCGAAGACGAAGGTGTCGTTGGGACACGGCGAATAAGCGGTCTTGAGCGGCGCGCTCATGTCAGCCCCCCTGAACAGGCAGCGATTCGGCCAATGTGGCAGGCGAAGAACCGGAAGAAGAACCCAATACCGGAAGGGCGGGAAAAGCCGCAAAAACCGGAAAAAGCCCACCAAAAGCGCCGGTGAGGGCCCGCAGCGCCTCCCCGATGCGCCAGGCAGCCTTGTCGCGCGGCCCGACCTCGTTGGACACCGCACGCAGCTCCAGCACGGGCACCCCGTGGGCCGCCGCGGCCTCGGCGACGCCGAAGCCCTCCATGCCCTCGGCCACCGCGCCCGGGTGACGGACGGCCAGCTCCCCGGCCCGCTCGGCGGTGCCGGTGGCGGTGGAGACGGTCAGCACCGCGCCGCGCACCGCGCCGGTCGCCCCGGCCACGGCCCGGACGAGCTCCTCCGGGGCCCGGTGGGTGTGCGAGCCGAAGCCCAGCTCGGTGACCGACAGGAAACCGCCGTCGCCGGACTGGGCGCCCAGGTCGGCGGCGACCAGCGCGTCGGACACCACCAGGGCGCCGACGGGCGCGGCGGGCGCGAAGCCGCCCGCGATGCCCGCCGAGACCACCAGGTCGTAGGGGTCGCCCGCGAGCGCGGCGGCGGTCAGCGCCGTCGCCGCCCCGGCCGCCGCGGCGGCCGGGCCGACACCGGCGGCCAGCACGTCGCACACCACCGCGCCGCCGTCCGGCACCACCCGGTGCAGCACGGCGCCGCCGGGCAGCGGGAACTCCCGCCGCTCCGGCGCCGCGGCGGTCACGGCGTCACGTTCCGCCGGGACGGCGGTGACGACGAGAACTCGCATCGGTCGCGGGGTCAGGACTCGCGCTCGACGGTGAAGTTCCAGACGCCCAGGGCCTTGCCCGTGCTCACCTCGACGATGCTGACCTGCGTCTTGGCGGCCGCACCGCCCTGGCCGCCGGCGAAGAAGGCGCTGGCCGGGATCGTCCGGTACGTCTTCTTGTTCGGCTCCTGCTCGGCGGGCTGGCCGTTGATGAAGATGGTCCAGCCCTCGTCGGCGATCTTCGGGTCGACGCCGAAGCGGAGCTTGTCCTCCATGGACGCCTTGACGGTCTCGCCGCCGCTCTCCTTGAGGCAGGAGGCGACCTTCTCGTTGCCGAGGGAGTTGCCGTCGTCGTAGCAGGCGGCCTCGGAGGTCACCGTGGTCGAACCGACGGTCACGGTCGCCAGCGGCGTGGGCTTGTCGCAGGCGGTGAGGGCGACGAGCCCGAGGGCCACGGCCCCGACGGCGGCAGCGGCGCGGCGGCGCTTGCCGCGGCCGAGCTCCCCGGAGGCGCGACCCGACACCGCGAGGTCATCAGTAACGGTCATGCGGGCAGGCTATCGGGCCCCTCGCATCAGGCCACGCGCGGGTGCGGCGAGCCGCGCCGGGCGGCCGCCAGCAGCCCCCGTACGGCAGTGGCCGCCCCCAGCGCCAGGAACGCCGCCGCCACGGACATCCCCACCACCCCGTTGAGCGGCAGCAGGATCCCGATGGCCCCGCCCACCACCCAGCACATCTGCAACAAGGTCTCCGAACGGGCGAACGCGGAGGTGCGCACCTCCTCCGGCACATCCCGCTGAATGAGGGAATCCAGCGACTGTTTCCCCAGCGCCTGCGAGATCCCCGCCACCGCCGCCACCACGACCACCATGAACGCCCCGAACAGCACCGCCGCCACGATCGTCGTCCCCAGCGTCACCGACAGCACCAGCGCGATCATCTTCTCCGGCCCGCGCGAGCGCAGCAGCGCCGCCATGGCCGTCCCCAGCGCGTTCCCCGCGCCGGCCGCCACGGCCACGAACCCGAGCGAGAACGCGGGACTCAACCCGCCCAGCGGATGCACTCGCAAAAGGAAGGCCAGGAAAAAGGTCAGGAACCCCGACAGCATCCGCAGCGCGCCGTTGGCCTGCAGCCCGTGCAGCACCGAAGCCCCCACGGTCCGCAGCCCGGGAGCCTTGGACCGCCCCCACCACCTGCCCCGCCGCCGGGACTCGGGAGCGGCCAGCCGCGCCCGGGCCTCCCCCTTCGCGGAGTCCACCTTGTGCGGCAACGACAAGGACAGATACGTCCCGAACGCGAACACCACGAACGCCCCGTACAGCGGCCACTGCGGCCCCAGCTGATGCAGCGCCGCGCCCAGCGGGGCCGCCAGGCCCGTGGCCAGCAGGCCGCCCAGCGTCACCCGGGAATTCGCCTTCACCAGCGCGATCCGCGGTGGCAGCAGCCTCGGCACCACGGCCGAGCGCACCACTCCGTACGCCTTCGACGCCACCAGCACGCCCAGCGCCGCCGGATACAGCTCCAGCCCGCCGCTCGCCACCGCGCCCGACATCATCAGCGCCAGCAGGGCACGGGCCAGCATCGCGGAGGCCATCGCCGCCCGCCGGCCGTGCGGCACCCGGTCCAGCAGCGGCCCGATCACCGGCGCGAGGAAGACGAAGGGCGCCATCGTCACCGCGAGGTAGAGCGCCACCCGCCCACGCGCCTGATCAGTGGGAACCGAAAAGAAAACGGTCGACGCCAAGGCGATCGTGATCAACACGTCACCCGCTGAATTCACCGCGTGGAGCTCGATCAGCTTGCCCAGGCCCGACTCGCCCGCGCCGTGCGCGTGCGTCGCCCGGCGCACGCCTCGCGCCGCGCCCCGGAAGGGAGCGCGCAGCACCCGGCCGGCGCTCCGGGCCGTACGGCGCAGCGGACCGCCCTCGGCTGACCGGATGGCTCCCACCACGCCATACTGCCCCAACTGACACCATGCATGGCACTTTCGCGGTACCGACGGGGCGCGCGGCCCACGACGACCCACGACGACCCACCACGACGCGCCGGGCCCGTCCGCCACGACGCGCGGGGCTCGCCGAAGCCCGGGTATCCCCCGGGTGGCCGCGCGGGGTAGCGTGCGTAGCGCGCCACCGGCCGCAGCTCCTGGCCGCACCCCGAGTCCAGATCCCGCAGAATGGGTGATGACAGGTGCGCCCCAGGCCGTCGGGCGCGGACGTCGACGCGGCCCAGCGGTCCGCTCCGTTCGCACGCCCGATCGTTCGGCTGGCGCACTCGTGAGACGGCGTGGAAGAGAGAATCGATTCTTGTGAGTGCTGCGATGCGAAGCCGTACCCCGGACCGCCTGTGCGCCGAGGCGGTCGAACTCGCCCGGGCGGCCGCCGAGGAAGCGGCCCGGCCGGGCAAGGTCGGCGACCACGTAGAGGTCGTCGCCGACGGGGACCGCGTCGTCACGCACTACTTCCTCTGCGAGGACCCCGGCTACCGGGGCTGGCGCTGGGCCGTCACCGTCGCCCGCGCCTCCCGCGCCAAGGCCGTCACCCTCGACGAGACCGTCCTCCTGCCCGGTTCCGACGCCCTCCTCGCCCCCGAATGGGTGCCCTGGAGCGAGCGGCTGCGCCCCGGCGACATGGGCCCCGGCGACCTCCTCCCCACCGACGCCGAGGACCTGCGCCTCGAGCAGGGCTACTCCGGCGAGGAGGAGCCGCCGCCGAGCTCCGCCGTCTCCGAGGAGATGGCCGAGCTCGTCGAGGCCGAGGACGCGGACGTCACGGCCGGCCCCCCGCGCGAGCTGCCCACCGCGCCCCGGCGCGGCTCCATCGCGGCCCTCGCCGAGGAACTCGGCATGCGCCGCGCCCGGGTCCTCTCCCGCTACGGCCTCCACACCGCTGCCGACCGCTGGGACGAGTCCCACGGCTCCAAGACGCCCATGGCCCAGGCGGCCCCCGCGTCCTGCGTCAGCTGCGGCTTCCTCGTCCCCATCGGCGGCTCGCTGGGCCAGGCGTTCGGCGTCTGCGCGAACGAGTTCGGACCGGCGGACGGCCACGTCGTCTCCCTCTCCTACGGGTGCGGCGGGCACTCCGAGGCGGCCGTCATGCCGCGGCCGCCGCGGCCGGCTCCGCCGGTGATCGACGAGACGCGCGTCGACGTCCTCCCGCTCCGGGAGGACGACGAGGCGGCCGCGCCGGACACCGAAGAGGACCTCGGCCACTCCTGAGGCGCTTCGGCTGCCCGCCGTGGGGGTGCCCGCGCCTGGCGGCGCGGGATTTCGCCCACCCACCCGCCCGATTGCCCGGCAACGGGACCCGCGAGGTAGTAGCGGAAGGGGGCGGGGTGGGGCGGACGGGCCCTGGTAGGGGCGTAAGGAGCTCTTCGCCGCTGGAGCAAAATACGGGGCACCCCGTACCAAAGTGGCAGGCACCGCGAAGAGCTCAGCCCCGTAAGGGCCCGTCCGCCCCACCCCGCCCCCGACCCACCCACCCACGCACCACCCGCACAGGGAGAACGCAGACGTGAGCTTGGACCCCTTCGGCACCGCCCGCCTGCGCCGCGGCGTACTGGACTCCTGGGTCACCTCCCCCGCCCGCTTCCGCGAGGACGCCAACGCCGAGGAGGACCTCGCCCTCGGCGGCTACCGCGACCGCCTCGTCGTCGAGCTCGCCCAGAACGCCGCCGACGCCGCCGCCCGCGCCGGTGTCCCCGGCCGCCTCCACCTCACCCTGCACGCGGCGAACGCCGGCACCCCCGCCACCCTCGCCGCCGCCAACACCGGCGCCCCCCTCGACGCCACCGGCGTCGAGTCCCTCTCCACCCTCCGCGCCTCCGCCAAGCGCGACGAGGGCACCCGCGCCGCCGGCCGCTTCGGCGTCGGCTTCGCCGCCGTCCTCGCCGTCACCGACGAGCCCGCCCTCGTCGGCCGCACCGGCGGCGTCCGCTGGTCCCTGGCCGAGGCCCGCGCCCTGGCCGCCGAGGCGGCAGGCGGCAGCCCCGGCCTCGGCGGCGAGCTCCGCCGCCGCGAGGGCCACGTACCGCTCCTGCGCCTGCCGTTCCCCGCCGAGGGCGCGGTGCTCAACGGCTACGACACCGTGGTCGTCCTCCCGCTCCGCGACGGCGCCGCCGAGGACCTGACCCGCCGTCTCCTCGCCGCCGTGGACGACGCGCTGCTGCTCACCCTCCCCGGCCTCACCGAGGTCGTCATCGAGACCCCGGACGCACCGCGCCGCGTCCTGACGCGCCACCAGAAGGACGACCAGGTCGTCATCGAGGACACGACGGGGGAACCCGGCGCCCCGGGCGCCGCCGGGACAACCCGCACCAGGACGACCCGCTGGCGCGTCAAGACGGCCACCGGCCCCCTCACCCCCGACCTCCTGGCGAACCGCCCCGTGGAGGAGCGCCTGCGCCCCCACTGGTCGGTCACCTGGGCCGTCCCCGTCGCCCCCGACGGCAGCCCGGAGCGCCCGCGTACCGCCCCCGTCGTGCACGCCCCCACTCCCACCGACGAGCCCCTGGGCCTGCCCGCCCTGCTCATCGCGAGCTTCCCCCTGGAGCCGACGCGCCGCCACACGGCCCCCGGCGTCCTGTCGGACTTCCTCACCGACCGCGCGGCCGAGACGTACACGGCCCTGCTGCGTGAATGGCGTCCGGTAGGCACGGGCACCCTCGACCTCGTCCCGCCCCCGCTGGCGACGGGCGCCCTGGACGCGGAGCTGCGCCGCCGCGTCCTGGCGGCGCTCCCGGACGTCCCGTTCCTGCCGAGCGCGGCGACGACGCTCCAGACCGAACCCACAACCACCGTGGGCACGGGCATCGAAGGCATCCCGTGGACGGAATCCCCGGACGCGTCAACACAGCACCCGGCAGCCCCGGCGCCGACCGTTGACGCACCCACGCCGGCCTGGGAGGACGACCCCTTCCACCGAAGCGACGCCGCAGGCGAACCGCTGCGCCCCCGCGACGCCGAACTGGTCGAGGGCGCGGGCACCGCGACCGTGGCCGTGCTCGGCGAGCTGTTCCCGAGCCTGCTCCCCGCCGGCCTGGAGCGCCGCCCGGAGCTGCGCGCGCTCGACGTGCCGCGCGTGCCGCTCGGCGAGGTCATCGACCGGCTCGCCGGGGCGGAGCGCCCGGCGGACTGGTGGTGGCGGCTCTACGACAGCCTCGCGGGCGTGGACCCGGACCGGCTGACCGGCCTGCCCGTGCCGCTGGCGGACGGCCGTACGGCGATCGGCCCGCGCCAGGTCCTGCTGCCGCTGCCGCCCGCCGACGCGACCGGCCCGGACGCGGAGCACCTGGCCCGCCTCGGGCTGAAGGTCGCCCACCCGGACGCGGCCCACCCGCTGCTGGAGAAGCTGGGCGCGACCCCGTCCTCGCCGCGCGCGATCCTGACGACGCCGCAGGTGAGGGCGGCGGTGGCGGCGTCCCTGGACACCGACGAGGTATGGGACGACGAGGAGACGCTCGACAGCGAGACCCTCGCCGAACTCGTCCTCACCCTGGTCCGCGACGCGGACCTCGCCCCCGGCGACGAGCCGTGGCTGGCGGCGCTCGCCCTGCCCGACGAGGACGGCGAGCTCGCGCCCGCCGGCGAACTCGTCCTCCCCGGCAGCCCGTTCGAACAGGTCATCCGCCCGGGAGAGCTGGCCGCGTGCGACGCGGAGCTGGCCGAGCGCTGGGGCGAGCAGCCACTGACGGCGGTCGGCGTGCTGGCCGACTTCGCGCTCGTGCGCGCGGCCGACGTCGTCCTCGACCCCGACGAACTCGAGCCGCGCGACGGCGACTTCGCGGAGCCCGACGACGCGGGGCTGCTCGACGCGGTGGACGTGTGGTGCGAGGACGTCCTCGACCGGCTCCCCGACACGCCGGTGCCGCCCGTGGCCACGGAGATCGTGGCGGTCCGGGACCTGGACCTGGTGGACGACGACGCCTGGCCGCAGGCCCTCGCCCTCCTCGCCCAGCCGCCGCTCCGGGACGCGCTGACGACCCCGCTGCGCGTTCTGCTGCCGGACGGCACGACGGAGTCCGTGCGCCCGTACACGGCGTGGTGGCTGCGCGGCCACCCCGTCCTGGACGGCCGCCGCCCGGCCGGCCTGCGGGTGGCGGGCGGCGACCCGCTGCTGGAGGGCCTCTACGAGGCGGCGGACGCGGGCGGCCTGGCGGACGAGCAGGTGCTGCGGGCGCTGGGCGTCCGCACGTCCGCGGCGGCGCTGCTGGACGAGCCGGGCGGCGCGGCGGAACTGCTGTCCCGCCTGGCGGACCCGTCCCGCGAGGTCCGACCGGACCGGCTCCACGGGCTCTACGGCCTACTGGCAGGCCTCGACCCGGAGGACGTCACCCTCCCGGACGACCTGCGGGCGGTCGTCGACGGCGAGGTACGCGTCGTGGACGCGGCGGACGCGGTCGTAGCGGACGCGCCGGACCTGCTGCCGCTGGCGACGGGCGTCGCGCTGCTGCCGGTCGCCCCGGAGCGGGCCGCCGCGCTGGCGGAGCTTTTGCAGGTGCGACGACTGAGCGAGGTCGTCGCGGCTGAGGCCCCGGAAGAGGAGGCCGAGGTACGAGAGGTCCCGCAGGAGCTACGGACCCTGCTACCGGGCGCCCCGACGACGTACGTGGAGCACGAGGAGCTCGTGATCGACGGCGTGGAGCTGGACTGGCGCCTGGGCCCGGACGGCGTCCTGCACGCGGCGACGCTGGAGGGCGTGGCGGCGGGCCTGGCGTGGGCGGCAGGCGCGTGGGCGCGCCGCTTCGAGGCGGCGGCGCTGCTGGAGGACCCGTCGCGGACGGAAGAACTGGAACGGGCCCGCTGGTTCGACTGAAACCGAGCTGCCCGAAAGGGCTGACGAACCATCGGCTGATCACCAACAATGCCGCCATGCGCTCGACGACCAGAAGATCTCTGCTGACAGGCATGGCGGCGGCGGCCGTAGCCGTACCCCTGACCGCCACCATCCCCGCGTGGGCCGCCGCCGATACCGAACTGTTCGCCTCGAACACGGAGCTGTACGCCAGCCCCCAGTTCAAGGAGGGCGTCGACTGGGCCCGCCGCTACCGCCGGACGGGCCTGGACACGGTTCCGGGGCACTCGCGGGCCACGCCCCCGCTGACGTCCGTGATCGCGCCGCACGGCGGCAACCTGGAGGACGGCACGAGCGAGCTGTGCCTGGCGATCGCGGGGTACGCGCCGGAGGACCCCATGACGCGGTACGGCGGCAGCGGCCCGGCCTACGACTACTGGATGTTCGAGGTCCTCGCGACGGACAGCCGCACGGTCCAGCAACTGCACGTCACCTCGACCCACTGCGACGACCCGGCCGCGCTGGCGATCGCCGGCGGCAGCCGCCACGCGGTCTCCGTCCACGGCTGCAAGAACCCCGGCGGCTCCGGGACGCAGAAGCTCGTACAGATCGGCGGCCGCGACAAGGACGCGAAGAAGTACCTCTACGACGCCCTCCGCGACCGGCTCGGTGCGAGCGTGGCCCTCACGCTCCCCACCGACGGCCTGGACGGCGACGAGCCGCTGAACATCTGCAACCGCACCTACAGCGGCGCGGGCGCGCAGCTGGAGATCTCCACCGAGCTGCGCAGGGCCATGTTCGGCGACTTCTCCTCCCCGGCCACGCGCGCCGCGACCTACGGCAGGTCCGCCGACGGCAAGGCGGCCCCCTACTGGAACGGCTTCGTCACAGCCGTGCGCGAGGCGATCGCTCGGATCGAGAAGAGCGGCGGCTGACCCGTACCCTGTTGCCCGCCAGATGTGGCGTGAGTGGCGAGTGTGAGGGAACGGAGCGTGCGGTGACGACGGGGGAACCGAACGGCGGAGATCTGGTCGGAAAGGTACTCGGCGGTCGTTACCGGGTCACCGCGACGCTCGGCCGCGGCGGCATGGGCGTGGTCGCCCGCGCCGTGGACGAGCTGCTCAACCGCGAGGTCGCCGTCAAGATCCTGCGGGCCTACACCGACGCCTCCGGGCCCGACCTCGCCGATCTGCGGGCCCGGATGCGGCGGGAGGCGCAGGCCGCCGCCCGCATCCGGCACGGCGGCGTGGTCACCGTCCACGACGTGACCGAGGACCAGGGCCTCCCGGTCATCGTCATGGAACTCGTCGACGGGCCCTCCCTCGACGACGTCCTCGCGGAGCGCGGCACGCTGGAGCCGCACGAGGCGGCGGCCATCGGCGCCAAGCTGATGGACGCGCTCGACGCCGCGCACCGCGCCGGCGTCCTCCACCGGGACGTCAAGCCGGGGAACGTGCTGCTGGAACGCGGCGGCCGGGTCGTCCTGACCGACTTCGGCATCGCGACGCTCGACGCCATGGGCGACGAGGCCATGGACAAGCTGACCCGCAGCGGCGAGATCATCGGCTCCCTCGACTACCTGCCCCCGGAGCGCGCCCAGGGCACGGACCCCGGCCCCGCGTCGGACATCTGGTCGCTCGGCATGACGCTGTACGCGGCGGTGGAGGGCGCCTCGCCGTTCCGCCGCACGTCGGTGTGGTCCACGCTGACGGCGATCGTCAACGAACCGCTGCCGGAGCCCAAGCGGGCGGGGGCGCTCACGCCGGTCCTGCTGGCGCTGATGGCGAAGGAGCCGGAGCACCGGCCGACCGCCGATCAGGCGCGGCAGATGCTGGAGCGGGTGGCGTCGGGGAAGACGGTGAACCTCGTGCAGAGGTCGTCCACGCCGCCGGCCGCCACCCCTCCGTCGACCTCTTTGCCTCCGGCCGCCGCCACGCCCCCGGCCTTCGGCCATCCGCCCACGATGGCCGTCACCCCGCCGCCCCAGCCCGTGGCGGGCGCCGGAGCCGGTGCCGGAGTCGGAGCCGGTGCGGCGCCGCAGCCTCCGTACGCCGGCTACGGCTACCCCCCGCCCGGGTATCCGGCGGCCCCCGCTCCGGCTCCCGCTCCCGGCCCTCCGGGCGCGGGCAAGGCACGGCGCCGCAGCCGTGCGCTCATCGCGGGGGCGGCGGCCGCCGTCGTACTCGCGGGTGGTGGCGTCAGCTACGCCCTGATGGGCGAGCACGGCGGCAAGCGCGGCGACGTGGCGCAGGGCGCGTCGCCCGCTCCGGGGTCCCCTTCGGGTGGCGGCATGGTCACCGCACCGTCGGAAGGCCCGCCCGTGGCGCCGTCGGGCAGCCCCTCGCCGCCGACGCCGAGCGGGACGGCCGGCGACCCGGGCAAGGAGAGCCCCAAGGCGACGCCGAGCGACGGCAAATCCCCGAAGGTGTCGCCCTCCCCGTCGTCGACGGTGTCCAAGAGCTGCGTCGGCTGGGCCCACAAGGACCCGAAGCCGGGCACCTACGGCTACATGATCGGCACCTTCAAGCTGGGATCCGGGCCGTATGCGTCATGCCCGACGCTGTCCGAGGCCAAGTCGGGCGTGAAGGTCTGGTTCCACTGCTACGTCACCAACAATTACGGCCACCGGTGGACGTACGTCCGAATAGACGGCACGAAGAGCATGGGCTGGATGTACAACGGCAACATCAACCGCCAGAACGGACCGGATACCCCCTGCACGTAGGACTCGGCCCGGTGCCGGGTCCACGCCGAGGGGCGTGAACCCGGCGGGGGAGGACGGCTCAGTCGGGGCAGGTCCCGCCGATGGTGAGACCCTGGTTGGCCAGGGCGGTCTGCACGAACCTGCAAAAGTCGCCACCGGTCGACATGGGGGCGGCGGGGGCGGCCTGCGCCGCCGGGGCCGTGACGACGGCTCCCAGGACGGCGAGGACCGTGCTGGCTGCGAGAGCGAGGGCGGTGCGGCGGGTACGGCTCAAGGTGTCTCCTCCAGTGGGGGGCGGACTGCGGTGAGTCTGTCCAGCCGGCCGCGTGAGGTTCCCCCGGGGGCGGGGCGCCAGGGTGCGTACGGGGTTGTGAGCGATGGCCTGGCCGGGTGCGCCCCACGACCACGACCCCACACGAGTGACTTCGCGGCTTACCCTGGAGGCACGGACGGTGTATCCGTACGCCAGGAGGCCGTCATGACCAGAAAAGTCGCCGACTGCCGCAAGGCCCCGAGCGAATCCCACTGCACGCTCACGATCACGGGCGAGGAGGAGGAAGTCCTCCGCGCCGCCACCGAGCACGCCGTCTCCGTGCACCAGCACGAGGACACGCCCGAGCTCCGCGAAATGATCCGCGGCATGCTGGAGGACGAACCGGCGCCGGGCGCCTGATCCTCCCCGCGCCGAAGGCGCGGCGCCCTCCCCGCGACCGCGCGGGGAGGGAAGGCGCGTGTGTGCCGCCGGGGCGTCAGCCCCGCCGCAGCCGCCCGGCCCGTACCTCGCCTATGAACGAGGCCCAGACCGCCGGCTCCAGCAGGATCGCGGGCCCGGCCTTGTCCTTGGCGTCGCGGACACCGATAAGCCCGGATCGAGTCGCGATCCCCGCGACCTCGACGCAGTTCTGCCCGGCGTTGCTGTAGGACGACTTCACCCAGGCAGCGGGCGGCTGTACAACGGTTCGTATGCTAGGCATCGTTGATCTCTCGCGATAGTTGCTGAAGGAATCCCGGAGTCTGTTCAGGCGGCATGGCGGAAGCCTGGAGGGCGTTGAACTTACGGGAGAAACGTCCGACCTCACGCGGCTTGTCCGACATGGACATGGCTCCCCATGACACGTCGACCTGGACGGTCGAGGGCAGCGATTCGCCCAGGTCGAGAATCGTGAAGTCGCTGGAGAAGCGATAGCCGATCTCGTTCGTTCTCAGGATCTGCACTGTGACGTTCTCGAGCTCCGACAGTGCGATGATCTCGGCGTATTGCTCGCGCATCACGTGGGTGCTTCCGATGGTATGGCGGAGCGCCGCCTCGCCGAGGATCGCCCAGAACATCACGGGATCTTCCTGCCGGGTCAGCAACTGCTTCCGCATCATCCGCAGCCGGACGCTTTGCTCGATGTACTCGCTCGTGAACTCGTCATGCATCTTCTCCGCCTCGAAGACGGCGGTCGCGTAGCGTTCGGTCTGGAGCAGGCCAAGGACGAGCGTGGGATGCCACGCCTTGATGCCGCGTGCGACGGACTCGACACCGAAGAAAGTCCGCACGGATGTGTGGACCGTGCTGGCGAAGGACGTCCACTCCTGGCTGCCTGACTCGCGGTGCAACCGGACGAGCGACTCAACGTGCCCCTCGTCGGTGATGCCGTATCGATCAAGCAGATTCCGCAGGTGGCTGGACTGCTTGAGTGGGATGCTCCCGGTCTCTACGCGTTGAAGCTGCGTCTCGCTGAACCCAAGCCCTGCGACAGCCTGTTCGAGAGTCAGGTCCGCGTCGCGACGCAACCGGCGGAGCTCGATGCCGAGTTCGATCCGTCGAGCGGTCGGCCCAATCCGCGCGCCCACCCTCATCGCCTTCCGTGGTCGCTTGGTGCTGAGTCGAGTCTGGCACCCCGTGATGGCTTCGTGCACCCCTCTGTCCCCCCTGTGCGCGCCTCTGGCCTTGATGTTCGCGCTGCCGCCGTCGCCATGTGTGCTCCTGTCGAGGCCTTGGCATTTGCCGGTTCGGAGGCTAACGAGGATTCAATGCGGATTCGCTTGAATCCTAACTTCGCCACCCGGCAGGGTGATTGGTGCGCCCGACAGCGGGCGCTCCTCAACTCCCTTTGGCCACCCAAGGAGCCGCCATGCCTCCGTACCCACTCACCGGCAACGCCGGTGGAGGACTCACCCGGGTCCCGCCCCCACGGCCGCGCCCGCGCCCGAGGCCCCGGACCGGGATCGAGGAGGTGATCCACGAGGCCGTCACGGTGGAGCGCTGCCTGCCCACCCCCGCCAGGGCGGACGCGCTGAGCGAGCAGCTCCTCGCGTACATCCGCGCCACGGCCACCGCCGTCGAGGCGGCCGTGAGCGGACGCCCGGCGGGCGACCCGGTCCGCGAGGACGCGCTGACCGTCGTCGGGGAGGCCCGGGCCCGGCTCGGGCTGACGGCGGGCGACGGCTACGTGTCAGCGGTCATCCGCATCAGGAGCCTGGGCCGAGGCGCCGAAGCGCTGCTGGAACAGCAGCAGTTGCTACAACTCACGACAGTGCAGGGGCAGGCACAGGCCCCCGTCCCCCTGCCGCACTCCGCCGGCCCCGGCGTCATCGTCCTCGCACCAGCGGAAATCTGCACGACATGCCTCGACCTCGTCGAGAAAAGGCACGACTCCCAAGCCCGGAACGACTGGACCGCGGCCCACGAGACGAACGCCCGCCTGGAAGCCCACCGCCGCACGGACCACGCGCGCCAAGCGGGAAATTGACCACCCATTCCCGCCCCGAATTGCACCCTCCACCAGGTCTCCCCGCTCCCTAGAGTCGTGATCACGACGAGGCGAACCCGGAGGCCACCGCCATGACCAGCAACAACGCCGACTTCCCCGCACTGCTCACCCGCGCCGCGGAGGCCGAGATCACGAGGGATCCCAGCAGCGTCATCACGCTGCTGGCCGACTCCGACACGACCGGCGGTCTGCTGACGAGCTACCGCTCGACGTTCGCCGAGGGGGCGCCCGGGGCGCCGGCGCACTTTCACACTCGGGCCGCCGAGATGTTCTACGTCATCGACGGCTCGCTGCGGGTGCTCGTGGACGAGGAGATCAAGGTGCTGGAGGCGGGGGACTTCCTGCTCGTGCCGCCGCGTACCCCGCACGCGTTCGCCGCCGCGGCCGGGTGCGAGGCGGACGTGCTGATCACGTTCACGCCCGGCATGGCGCGCTTCGACTACATGCGGCTGCTGAACCGGGTGATGCGGGGCGAGGCGAGCCCGCAGGAGATCAAGGACTCCTCCGAGCGCTTCGACAACCACTACGTGGACAGCCCCGTGTGGAACGCCGCGCTCCGGGGCTGAGAATGGGGTGTCCGCAGGTGTCCGCACCTGTGGACCGGACCGACCCGTACGCCGACCCGGAAGGATGCCCATGCGCGTGCCCGACCCCCGTGAGCTGGCGGCACTGCCGTACGCGCACCGCCTGGAACCGTTCGCGGGCGAGCTGGAGCGGGAGAGCGCGTACGAGTGGGTGCATGTCGACGGGCGGGAATTCGACGACGTGGACGGGGGCAGTGCCCACTTCTCCGAGTCCGCCTTGTCGTCGGTGACCCTCACCCGAGGCCGGTACCGGCGCGCGCTCTTCGACACCGTGTGGTTCCACAACCTCCGCACCGTCGGCAGCGACCTCGCCGAGACCAGGTGGATGGACGTGGAGTGCGTCTCCGGCCTCCTCGCCGGTACGGAGATCCACGGCGCCGACATCCGCCGCACCGTTTTCCACCACTGCAAGTTCGACTCGGTGAACCTGCGCGTGGCCAAGCTCAAGGAGGTCGCGTTCGTCGACTGCCTGCTGCGGGACGTGGACTTCGGCGGCGCGACCCTGACGGACGTCTCCTTCCCCGGCACGGCCCTGGACGGCGTCGACCTCACGCGGGCCACGCTGTCACGGGTCGACCTGCGCGGGGCGACAGCGCTGGGCATCACGTCCGGGGCGGAGTACCTGGCCGGGGCGACGATCAGCACCCCTCAGCTCTTCGACCTGGCCCCCGCCCTGGCCCAGCACGTCGGCCTCACCGTCACGGACGACGACCGACGTTAAGCGATCAGCAGGAGTTCCAGGCGCCGCCGCCGGAGAGGTAGGCGCCGTAGACCCAGCCGTAGCCACGGACCCACGTCCACTTGTTGCCGTAGTCGTTGTACACGTAGCAGTCGTACTTCACCCGCGCGCCGTAGCCCAGGTACCCGACGGTCGTGCACCCGCCGTAGGGGCCGGTGTGCGCGGCGGCCTGGTCCTTCGTGACTGTGCCGTAGTGGTCGCCGTCCGCGTCGTAGTGGGGCCAGTAGGAGTTGCCGCAGGTGACGCCGGCCTGCCCGGCCGGTGCGGCCGTGGCCGCCGGCCCGGCCGTCACGAGTCCGGCGCCGGCCAGGGCCAGCGCGGAGAGTGCCAGGGCCGCCTTGCGTCGGAACGTACGCATCTCAGTACCCCCTTGGGTTTCGTGTGTCCCGGACTCTTCCGTGTTCCCACCGCGCGGCGCACACTCTCGGGAGCCGCAGTCCCACCATGGGGGTCCGGGCGTGGGACACGCATTCAGTTCGGGCCCGGCCGAACCGTAGGGGGTGGGGCCTCGTGCCGCGGTTGCGTTTCACAGCTGAGGACCTGCTGCGCGTGACGTTCGCCGACGAGCCCGCGCCCATGGTGGAGTTGACGCTCGCCGTCGCGGCGCTGCAACGGTCCGACCCGCTGTTCGCGCCGTGGCGTCGGCGCACGGTACGGACCCTGCCCCGCTCCGCCGGGCCGTTGCGGGAACTGGTCCCGGCAACGGGCAAAGGACCGTTGTTCCTCGACCCGCCGGCCCGGGGATTCGACGAAGGGCTGGACGGCGTCCTGTCGACACCGGCCCGGTTCGTCCGTGCCGAGCTGCGCCGGGTGCACGCGCGGGGGACGCGCCCGCTCCCGTGGACCCGGCTGCTGGCCGACAGGGACGGGGAAGCCTGGCGGATCCTGGAAGCGGCCGTGCGAGCGGCGAGGGCGACCATGCTGGAACCCGCTTGGGACCGCGTCCGCGCCGGTTTCGACGCCGAGCGGGCCTGGCGGCTCCAGCAGCTCGCCCGTCAGGGCATCCGTACGACCCTGGCCGGCCTGGCCCCGGGCGCGCGCTGGCACGGCACCGCCCTGGAACTCGGCGGCGCCGATACCGAAGGCGCGGCGGAGGGCCTCGAGTTCGCGCTCGACGGGCAGGGCATCACTCTGCTCCCGTCGGTCTTCTGGACCGGCCGGCCGCTGGTCGGTACGTACCCCCAGGGAACGTTCCTGGTCTACCCGGCCGTGACCCCGCTGCCCCTGCTCGACGACCCCGGGCGCCCCCACGCGCCGACGGCGCTGGTCGCGCTGCTCGGGCGAACCCGCGCCGCCGTCCTGGAGTGCCTCGTCCAGCCGCGCACCAGCACCGATCTCGTCCGCGAGCTCGGGCTGGCGAAGTCCTCGGTGTCCGAGCACACGAAGGCCCTGCGCGCCGCACGGCTGACCACGGCCCAGCGCGACGGCAAGGCGGTCTGGCACTCCTGCACACCCTTGGGGCTCGAACTCCTCGGCGGCTTCCCCGCGTGAACCTTCACGAATCGCCGGTGGACGTCGAGATGTCGGCTGTCACGGACGTGACGTCTGCGCCGGCGACTTCGGCGTGGAGCCCGGCGCGGTGCCCAGGGCGACGTACCACGTCCCGCCGCGCCGGGTCAGAGTGAGCGTCTCGCTGAAAGGGCGGCCCTCGCTGTCGGTCGCCCGGAGCCGCGCGTCAGCCGTGTCGGGGCCGAACTCGTGGCCGACCCGGACATCGTCCACGCGCAGCCCGCGTCCGCCCTGGGTGCCGACCAGCTCCCGCGCGGCCTGCTCGGCCCCCTCGTTGCCGGGAGGGCTGAGCTTCACCAGCGCCGGTACGTCACGGTCGTTGATCGCCTTCACATACGCGACCGCCGTGTCGCGCTCGTCCCTCGCCTTCCCCTGGTCGTCGCACGCGGTCAGGGCCAGGACCGCGACCGCCGTCGCGCACGCGATGCGAACGATGCGAAGTGGTGTCTTCATGTCGCTCCAGAGGGCAGCAGGTCGAGCCGGACGTCACGTGCGGTGCGCGTACCACCAAGCGTGCGGGTACTTGGCGAGGAGGTTGGTGAGCTTCCGGTTGTGGGTGTTGCTCGTGTGGTACGTCAGGTAGATCTCACTCGTACCGGAGAACCCCGTGACGATCATCGTGTGGTCGATGGTGTTGTCGCGGTCCCAGTCCGCCTGGAGCACGTCGCCCAGAGCCATCTGCCAGACGTTGCTCAGGGGCTTGGCGCGCTGGGAGTACTTCCTGGCGAACCAGAACCAGTTCTCGGCGCCGCCCCAGGTGTAGCTGGTGGTCCAGGTGTGGTCGCCGTAGTACCACTTGTCGCGGTCCTTCCGGTCGAAGAAGCCGCTGCCCTTCTTCTTCCAGCCGCCGGCCTTCATGGCCTGGGAGACGAAGTTGGTGCAGTCGTTCCCATAGGTGCGGTAGGCGCCGTTCGGGTGCTGCCAGTACCTGTTCGCGTAGTTGACCATCGCGGTGTAGTCGTACCCGGCGGCCAGGGCGCTCTTGCCGGTCTTGGCCTTCTCGTCGGCGGGGGTGCCGGCCGCCGGGCGTCCGGTGTCTGCGGGCGCCGAACGCGGGCCCTCGTCCTTCGTGTCGCCCGTGGGCTGCTCGGTCCGTGGCGGGGTGTTGTACGTGGTGACGTCCCCGGTGCCGATGTCCGGGCGGTCCGAGGCGAGGACCCACGCGCCGGCCGCGTCACGGGTGAAGGTGAGCGTGTGGTCGAGGGTGTACTCCTCGGCCTTGGGCTCGTCCGCGGAGCGGACGTTCGGGTAGAGGAGGCTCGTCGTCTCCGTCAGCCGGAGCGTGGCCCGGTCGCCCTTCTGCTCCGCCTTGCCGGGGGTCACCGCCACCTCGGCGCGGGAGTAGCCGCCGCTCGCCTTCTCGTAGGCGCGGCCCTGCTCGGCGAGCTGGGCGAACTCCTTCGCCAGGCTCTGCTTCAGGGCCGGTGTGGCGCGTTCGGGCGTGACCGGGGCCAGGCGCTTGGCGCCGGCCAGGGTGACGGAGTCGGCCCGCTGCCGCAGATACGCGCGGGCGATGCCGGTGAGGTCCTGCACGTCGGCGGCGGCGAGCGGCCGGGACTCCTCCGCCGATCGGGAATCCGGTGGGGAAGCCGAAGGCCCGGCCGCGGAGGCCGAGACGGCTGTGGTGAGCGTGAGCACGGCCGCGGTGAGCAGTGCGCACGGTAATCCGGGAGCGATCTTTCTCATGATTTCCCCCATGTTGTTGTGGCTACGCCCGTATCAGGCTGCGTCGTAAGGACACGTATGGGGGTTGTCGTGGTGCCGCGATGGCCGGATCGCGGCTGTTCTTTGGCCGGTCTACAGCGCCCGCTCGTAGCGCCCGCCCGGGCGGCCGTCGAGGGCGATCCGTTCCACGACCGTGAAGCCGTTGCGTTCGAGAACGGTCCGGGAAGCCGGGTTGTCCAGGGTGGTGCGCGCCGTGAGGGAGGTGAGGCCGTACGTCGTGGCGGCCAGGCGGCACAGCGCGGCGACCGCGGCCGTCGCGACGCCCCGGCCCGCCGCCCGCTCGCCGACGCGGTAGCCGAGCTCGGCGCTGCCCTGCTCGACGTCGATGAGGTTGACGCGGCCGATCAGCCGACCGCCGGCGCCGTCGCCGCCGTCGTCGTCGTCCAGGACTACGTGGAAGTGGATCCCGCCCGTGGCCTGCTCGGCGAGCCGGGCCGCGTGGCAGGCCGCGAAGTCGGTGAAGTAGGCGTCGCCGCGGTCCGGTACGGACCGGGCGAAGTACGCGCGGTTCTCCCGCTCGAAGGCCAGCAGGGCGGGCGCGTGGTCCGCCCTGAGCCGCTCCAGTCTCACCATGCCGCGGAGCGTACGGTGACCGCCGTGGTCAGAGGTACTCCTTTTCCGGGGTACTATGGATGAGTCACGCGCCGCTAGCTCAGTTGGTTAGAGCAGCTGACTCTTAATCAGCGGGTCCGGGGTTCGAGTCCCTGGCGGCGCACAGTGACGATGGCCTCACCGTTCGGTGGGGCCATCGTTCGTTTTCAGCCACCTCCACGTGAGCTCCAGCGCCACCCCCGCCGCCACCGCGATGGCGACCGCCGTCCACGGCATCGTCGCCCCGATGAGCTTGAGCGCGAAGAAGCGCTGGAGCCAGGGCACCACGAGGACGACCACGAACCCCGCCCCCATCGCCGCGACCAGCGCCACCCGCCACCACGTGTACGGGCGGGCGATGATCGCGAGCACCCACAGGGAGATCAGGAAGAGGGTCAGCGTCGCCGCGCTCGTCTCCGCGCCGAGCGTGTCGGTGCCGAGTCCGGCGTCCGCGTAGTGGGCGCGGGCCAGCAGATACGCGGCGAAGGTGGCCGCGCCCGCGATCAGGCCGGACGGGATCGCGTACCGCATCACGCGGCGGACGAAGTGGGGGCGGGCCCGTTCCTTGTTGGGGGCGAGGGCGAGGAAGAAGGCCGGGACGCCGATCGTCAGCGTCGACAGCAGCGTCAGGTGCCGGGGGAGGAAAGGGTAGGAGACCCGCGTGCAGACGACCAGGACCGCGAGCAGCACCGAGTAGACGGTCTTCGTCAGGAACAGCGTGGCCACGCGCGTGATGTTGCCGATGACGCGCCTGCCCTCCGCCACGACCGAGGGCAGGGTGGCGAAGCTGTTGTTCAGGAGGACGATCTGGGCGACGGCCCGGGTGGCCTCCGAGCCGGAGCCCATGGAGACGCCGATGTCGGCGTCCTTCAGGGCGAGGACGTCGTTGACGCCGTCGCCGGTCATGGCGACCGTGTGGCCCCGGGACTGCAGGGCGCCGACCATGTCCCGCTTCTGCTGCGGGCTGACGCGGCCGAAGACCGCGCCCCGGTCCAGGGCCGCCGCCATCTCTTCCCGTTCGCGCGGCAGCTTCCGGGCGTCGACGGGGGCCTCGGCCCCGGCCAGCGCGAGCTTGGCGGCGACGGCGCCGACGGAGACCGCGTTGTCGCCGGAGATCACCTTGGCGGAGACGTTCTGCTCGGCGAAGTAGCGCAGGGTCTCCGCCGCGTCGGAGCGCAGCCGCTGTTCCAGGACGACCAGGGCGGTGGGGCGCACGTCCTCGGCGACGCGCGGGTCGTCCAGCTCGCGCGCGGCACGGGCGAGGAGCAGGACGCGCAGGCCCTGGGCGTTGAGCCCGTCGACCTCGGTGAGCGCGGGGTCGCCGGCGGGCAGCAGCACGTCGGGGGCGCCGAGCAGCCAGGTGCCGGACTCGCCGTCGGGGCCGTGGAGCGAGGCGCCGCTGTACTTGCGGGCGGAGGAGAACGGCAGCGCCTCCGCGCAGCGCCAGCCGCTCTTGCCGTCGGGGTAGGCGTCGACGATCGCCTGGAGGCTGGCATTGGGCCGGGGGTCGGACTCGCCGAGGGCGCCGAGCACCTGGCGCACGTACGACTCCCGGGCCTCGGCCGACTCCTGGACCTCGGCCGTCTCCTGGACCTCGGTCGTCTCCTGGGCCTCGGTCGTCTCCTGGGCCCCGGCCAGGACGCGCAGCTCGCTGACGTCCATGCCGCCCTCGGTGAGGGTGCCGGTCTTGTCGAGGCAGACGACGTCGACGCGGGCGAGCCCCTCGATGGCGGGCAGCTCCTGCACCAGGCACTGTTTGCGGCCCAGCCGGATGACGCCGATGGCGAAGGCGACGGAGGTCAGCAGCACCAGCCCCTCGGGGACCATCGGCACGATCCCGGCGACCATGCGCCGCACGGCCTCCCGCCAGTCGTGGCCCTGGACGACCAGCTGGCTGACGACGAGGCCGAGGGCGGCGGGCAGCATCAGCCAGGTCACGTACTTGAGGATCGTGCTGATGCCGGTGCGCAGCTCGGAGTGGACGAGGGTGAAGCGGGTGGCCTCCTCGGCGAGCTGGGCGGCGTAGGCCTCGCGGCCGACCTTGGTGGCGGTGAAGGCGCCGCCTCCGGCGACGACGAAGGAGCCGGACATCACCGGGTCGCCGGGCTTCTTGAGCACCGGGTCGGCCTCGCCGGTGAGGAGCGATTCGTCGATCTCCAGGCCGTCGGCCTCGGCCACCTCGCCGTCGACGACGCACTTGTCGCCGGGGCCGAGCTCGATGACGTCGCCGAGGACGATCGAACCGGTGGGGAGGGGGACGGGGACGCCGTCGCGGCGGACGACCGGCTTGGCCTCGCCGATGACGGCGAGCGAGTCCAGGGTCTTCTTGGCGCGCAGTTCCTGGAAGATGCCGATCGCGGTGTTGGCGATGATGACGAAGCCGAAGAGGCCGTCCTGGAGGGGGCCGACGGCGAGGATGATCAGGAAGAGGACGCCGATGATGGCGTTGAAGCGGGTGAAGACGTTCGCCCGGACGATCTCCTTGGTGGAGCGCGAGGACCGTACGGGTACGTCGTTGACCTCGCCCCGTGCCACGCGCTCGGCGACCTCGGCGGCGCTCAGCCCGGGGTGCGCGGTTGTCACGATCTGCGAGGGATCGCTCATGTTCCGACGGTAACCGGACCCATCCGGCCCCGCCTGGTTATGGCCTCAGCCGTAAGTCAGCGCTGCTCCGCGTCCAGCGCGGCCTTCGCCGCAGCATGCCGCTTGATCGCCGCGTCCCGCTTGCGGACGTACCAGACGCCGATCAGCCCCAGCCCGCCGCCCGCGAGGCACGTCCACAGCCACCACAGGTGCCCGTGGTCCCGGTACCAGCCGTAGAACGGCAGTTGCGCGAGGAAGAGGACGAACCACACGATCGTGCCGCCCGTGATCGTCGCGACGACCGGGCCCTCCAGGGGCTCGGGCGCTTCGTGCGTCGGTGTCCACTTCGTCATGGCGGCCAGCCTAGTGCGTCCGGGTTCGGCCGGGGGCGGTGGAGCCCTTGCGCCGTCGGGGTCTACGCGCGGAGATAGCCAAGTGGCCTTTGTTTATTCATACTGAATCGAACTGGATTTGATTGCTCGCTTATGTTCGATCACACGAGAATGATCGAGAGAAGCGCGACGAAGCACTCTTCTGATCCATTTGTTTTGTCCCGACGGCCTCCCCGGCCGCCCTCACGACTGAGGTCACGCATGCCCACCTCGGCCACCCCAGCCGTCGACGCCCAGCAGCCGTCCCCCACGCCCCCCACGGGCAACGTCCTTGACCGGTACTTCCGGATCAGCGAGCGGGGCTCGTCCGTCTCCCGGGAGCTCCGCGGCGGACTGGCGACCTTCTTCGCGATGGCGTACATCATCGTGCTGAACCCGATCATCCTCGGGGCCGGTCACGACAAGTACGGCCATCAGCTGGACAACGGCCAGCTGGTCACGGCCACCGCGCTGATGGCCGGTCTCACCACCGTCCTCATGGGCGCGATCGGCAACGTCCCCATCGCCTGTGCCGCCGGCCTCGGCATCAACGCGGTCGTCTCGCTCCAGCTCGCGCCCAAGATGACCTGGCCGGACGCGATGGGCATGGTCGTCCTCGCCGGCCTGGTGCTGATGGTGCTGGTGGCCTCCGGTCTGCGGCAGCGCGTCATGGACGCGATCCCGAACGGGCTGCGGCGCGCGATCGCGATCGGCATCGGCCTGTTCATCTCGCTGATCGGCCTGGTGGACTCCGGCTTCGTCAGCCGCAACCCCGACGCCGCCCACACGACCGTCCCGCTCTCCCTCGGTCAGGGCGGTCAGCTCCAGGGCTGGCCGGTGCTGGTCTTCGCGGCGGGCCTGCTGCTGACGTTCGTGCTGCTCGTCCGGAAGACGCCGGGCGCGATCCTCATCGGCATCGTCGTGATGACGTTCACCGCCATCGTGATCAACTCGCTGGTGAAGATCCCCGACGCCGAGTGGGGCCTGTCCGTCCCCAGCTGGCCGGACAAGATCGTGGACACCCCCGACTTCGGGCTCGTCGGCAAGGTCAGCCTCTTCGGCGGCTTCCACGAGGTGGGCTGGCTCACCGGCTGCCTGTTCGTCTTCACCGTGCTGCTGTCCGGCTTCTTCGACGCGATGGGCACGATCATCGGCGTCGGCGAGGAGGCCGGGCTGACCGACGAGAACGGTCAGCTGCCCAACATGGGCAAGATCCTGATGATGGACGGCGTCGCCGTCGCCGCCGGCGGCGTGGGCTCGGCCTCCGCCAACACCTGCTTCGTGGAGTCCACGGCCGGCGTCGGCGAGGGCGCCCGCACCGGCCTCGCCAACCTGATGACCGGCGGCCTCTTCCTCCTCGCCCTCGTCTTCACCCCGCTGGCCAAGATCGTCCCCTCGCAGGCCGCCACCCCGGCGCTGCTGGTCGTCGGCTTCCTGATCATGGCGTCCAACGTCAAGGAGATCGACTGGAGCGACTTCACGATCGCCATCCCCGCGTTCCTGACGATCGTCTCCATGCCGTTCACCTACTCGATCACCAACGGCATCGGCATCGGCGTCCTCGCCTTCATCGCCCTGCGCGTCGCGGACAAGCGGGCCCGTGAGATCCCCTGGCTCCTCAACGCGGTCGGCGTCTGCTTCCTGATCTACTTCCTCCTCGACCCGATCGAGCGGGCGCTGGGCGTGAAGTAACGCCCGTAGGGCACATCGCACGACAGAGGGTGGGTATCGGGCCGCACGGCCCGTACCCACCCTCTTCGCGTCCTATGACCAGGGTTTCGGGTCGGGATGCACCCGGACGCACCCGGACGCACCCCCACGTGCCCCCATGCGCCCCAGTGCCCACTTTCTTTAGTTCAGGTAATGAGTTAATCTAATAAACATGCCGGACCTGTCCAGCGCACCGCACCACACCCCGCGCGACACCCCAGACGACGTAGCCGCCGTGAACGCCCTGCGTTCCGCGGTGATGCGGCTGGGCCGCAGGCTCAAGCACCAGCGGGTCGACGAATCGCTCAGCCCCGCCGAGATGTCGGTGCTGGGCACGCTCGCCCGCTGTGGCTCCGCCACGCCCGGGGAGCTCGCCCGCAAGGAGCATGTGCAGCCGCCGTCGATGACGCGCATCGTCGCGCTGCTGGAGAGCAAGGGCCTGGTCCGGCTGGAGCCGCACCCGGAGGACCGCCGCCAGAAGGTGGTCCGCCAGACCGAGCAGGCCGAGGCCATGCTCGAGGAGAGCCGGAGGAAGCGGAACGCCTGGCTGGCCCAGCTGGCCGGGCAGCTGACCGAGGACGAGTGGGAGACGCTCCGCGCCGCCGCGCCCGTCCTGGAGAAACTCGCGCACCTGTAAGTGCACGGAGAAGGAGGCGACCCCACTTTGAGTACGGGACCCGGAGCAGATTCCGCACCCGCACCGAACCGCCACCACGACGCACCCACCACCTCCCTGCCGCACCTGGACCGCAGCCCGAAGCGCAGCCTGAAGCGCATTCCGAGGCGCGGTTCCGAGTCCGGTTCCAAGGGTGGAACCTTCAGCTCGCTCCGGATCCGCAACTACCGGCTCTTCGCCACCGGCCAGGTGGTCTCCAACACCGGTACCTGGATGCAGCGAATAGCCCAGGACTGGCTGGTCCTCAGCATCACCGGCTCCTCCGCCGCCGTCGGCATCACCACGGCGCTGCAGTTCCTGCCCCTGATGCTGCTCGGCCTCTACGGCGGCGTCATCGCCGACCGCTGCCCCAAGCGGCAGCTGGTGCTGATCACCCAGGCCGCGATGGCCGTCACCGGCCTCGCGCTCGGCGTCCTCACCCTCACCGGGCACGTCCAGGTCTGGCACGTCTACCTCACCGCGCTCGCGCTCGGCCTCGTCACCGTCGTCGACAACCCCGCCCGCCAGGCGTTCCTCGTCGAGATGGTCGGCCCCGCCGATCTGCGCAACGCCGTCAGCCTGAACTCGGCGAACTTCCAGTCAGCGCGTCTCGTCGGCCCCGCCGTGGCCGGTGTGCTGATCAGCGCTGTGGGAAGTGGCTGGGCGTTCCTCCTCAACGGGCTGTCCTTCGCCGCGCCCATCGCCGCGCTGCTGCTGATGCGCGCTTCCGAGCTCCACAAGGTCGACCCCACCCCGCGCGGCAAGGGCCAGCTCCGGGAAGGGCTCCAGCACGTCGCGTCGCGACCGGAGCTCATCTGGCCGATCGTGCTCGTCGGCTTCATCGGCACCTTCGGCTTCAACTTCCCCATCTGGCTCACGGCGTTCGTCAACGACGTCTTCCACGCCGACGCCAGCACCTACGGCCTGCTCAACACGCTGATGGCGGCCGGTTCCCTGGTGGGCGCCCTGCTCGCAGCGCGCCGCGGCAGCTCGCGGATGCGGATGCTGGTCGGCGCGGCCCTGGGCTTCGGCCTGCTGGAGATCACCGCCGCGCTGGCGCCCTCCTTCTGGGTCTTCGCCCTGCTGCTCGTGCCGATCGGCATGTGCGGCCTGACCATCAACGTCACCGCCAACTCCGGAATCCAGCTGGCCGCCGACCCCGCGATGCGGGGCCGGGTGATGAGCCTGTTCATGATGGTCTTCATGGGCGGTACGCCGCTGGGCGCGCCGCTCGTCGGCTGGGTCACGGACGTGTACGGGCCCCGGGTGGGCTTCCTGGCGGGCGGCGTCGTCTCGACGCTGGCGGCGGCGGCGATCGGGCTGGTGCTGCTCCGGGCGGGTGGCCTGCGGATGCGGGTCGGCTTCCGCCGGGGACATCCGGTGGTGGCGTTCGTGCCGCGGCAGCCCTCCCGGCGGGAAGCGGAGGCGCGGGTGCCGGCGACGGCCTGACGGCCGCCGCCCGGACCCCCGGTCCTCATGCGCCGGACGGACGGGCAGGCAGAGCCCGTCCGTCCGTCCGGCGCACGAGGACGACGCGCGTCTGCACGGACGGGGGGCGGGGGCGAATATCCCCCGGTTACGGGAAGGGGCGGGGCCGGGGAACAACTCCGCAGGGCCCCGGCTCCGCCCTGTCGATCTCCCCGTGCGCGACACTGGCCGTATGCGCCTGTTCGTCGCGGTGAATCCCCCGGAGCCGGCCGTCGCCGAACTCGCCTCGGCCGTCCACGACTTGCGTGCCCTGCCGGGCGCGGAACGGCTGCGCTGGGCCGAGCGGCCCGGCTGGCACTTCACGCTCGCGTTCCTCGGCGAGGTCGACGAGGCGCTGCTCCCCGAGCTCACCGAGCGCCTGGGCCGCGCCGCGCACCGGCATCCGGCGCACGCGCTGCGGCTCGCGGGCGGCGGCCGGTTCGGGGACCGGGTGCTGTGGGTGGGTGCCGAGGGCGAGGTGGAGACCCTGCGCGGGCTCGCCCGTTCCGTGATCGCCGGGGCCCGCCGGGCGGGCGTCGTCGTGGACGGGACGCACTCCTTCCACCCCCACCTCACCCTCGCCCGCTCCGGCGGCGGCCGGGTGAACCTCCGCCCCTACGTCGCCGCGCTGGTGGACTTCCGGGGCCGGGAGTGGCGGGCCGAGCGCCTGGAGCTCGTCCGCAGCCGGCTCCCCGGCGGGGGCGTCCCGGGCGAGCGGCCCCGCTACGAGACGATCGCGGCGTGGGAGCTGGGGCGGTAGCCCGGGCCCAGGGGCGGTAGCCGGGCCCATGGGACGTGCGCTCCGTCCGTCCGGTTACGCTCGTGGGGTGGACCCGAAGACCAGGAACCGGATCATGACCGGTGCGCTCGCCCTCATGCTCGTCGTCGTCGCCGTGGTGTCGGCGGTGAAGTAGCCGCACCGAAGTAGTCGGCGGCGTCCTCACTTCCAGGTGGCGAGCGTCTTCGTCCCCTGCTCCCAGGTGACGCCGGTCGGCGCCCCGGCCCCCGCGTCCGCCACGTAGACGGCGCAGCCCGTCACGCTCTGTCCCGGCGCGGCCTTGTCGAAGTCGGACGGGCTCGAGGACTCGCACTTCTCGAAGCCCCGGTACTTCAGCGGGTTCTTCGGATCGCCGGTGGTGTCCAGGGCGCCGAGGATCGTCAGCTTGGTCAGCCGCTTCTTGTTCCCGTCGGCCACCGAGAAGTACGTGGAGGCGCCGCCCGATGTCCCGGCCTCCGTCTTCGTGAGCTTGTAGCGGAGGTAGTAGGGCGTCCTGCCGGCGTACTTCGACGCGTCCTTGAGGACGCTGAGGTCGGAGCTGCTGCCCTGCTCCAGGCGTTCGACGGTCACGTCGAGCTTGGTGTCCTTGTAGCCGGGGAGGCTCGCCGTCTCCCCGAACCGCAGCTCCTTCCCCTCGTCGGAGGAGGAGCCCGAACAGCCCGCGCAGCCCGCCAGTACGGCCGTCGCGAGTGCCGCCACGCAGAGGGTCTGGCGCCGTCGCCGAACCGCTGTCCCGTTCACCATGGCGCTCACGATAACGAGCCATGGAACGACTGTCCGAGGGATCACTTCAGTTGAACGGAAGCTTTGAACGGAAGCGTGTTGTGGGCGCCCGAGGCGGGTGCCGCTCGGCCATGCTGAGGGGGTGATCCTCGACGCCGTCCTGCGCGCCCTGGCCGTCACCGGGTCCATGACCTGGGAGATCACCTGGGCGCTGGTCCTGGGGTTCGCGCTCTCCGCCGTCGTCCAGGCCGTGGTCCGCAGGGCGGCCGTCGTCTCCCTGCTGGGCGACGACCGGCCCCGTACGCTCGCCGTCGCCGCCGGACTGGGCGCGGCCTCGTCCTCCTGCTCGTACGCCGCCGTGGCGCTGGCGCGCTCGCTGTTCGTGAAGGGCGCGCACTTCACGGCCGCGATGGCCTTCGAGATCGCCTCCACCAATCTCGTCGTGGAGCTCGGGGTGATCCTGGCCCTGCTCATGGGGTGGCAGTTCACGGCGGCCGAGTTCCTGGGCGGGCCCGTGATGATCGCGGTGCTGGCGGTGCTCTTCCGGCTGCTGCTGCGCGAGCCGCTGCTGCGGCGGGCGAGGGAGCAGGCCGAGCGGGGCGTGGCGGGCTCGATGGAGGGGCACGCGGCGATGGACATGTCCGTGGGCGGCGAGGGCTCGTTCCTCCGGCGGCTGCTGTCGCGCGAGGGGTTCACCGCGACGTCCCACGTCTTCGTCATGGAGTGGGCGGCGATCCTCCGCGATCTCGTGCTGGGCCTGTTCGTCGCGGGGGCGATCGCCGCGTGGGTGCCGGACTCCTTCTGGCGCGCGTTCTTCTTCGAGGGCCATCCACTGCTCGCGAAGGTGTGGGGACCGCTGGTGGGGCCCCTGGTGGCCCTGGTGTCGTTCGTGTGCTCGATCGGGAACGTGCCGCTGGCGGTGGTGCTGTGGAAGGGCGGCATCAGCTTCGGCGGCGTGGTGGCGTTCGTCTTCGCCGACCTGCTGATCCTGCCGATCCTCGCCATCTACCGGAAGTACTACGGCGGCAGGACCGCGCTGTTCCTCCTCGGCACCTTCTACGTCGCGATGGTGATCGCGGGATACGTGGTCGAGACCGTCTTCGGCGGACTCGGGCTGATCCCGGACCAGGCGGCCGCGAAGGTGCCGATGGCGGGGGTGAGCTGGAACTACACGACGTACCTGAACATCGCCTTCCTTGCCCTGGCAGGGGTGCTGCTGGTGCGCTTCCTGCGGACGGGCGGGAAGGCGATGCTCGGGATGATGCGCTGAGCCGGCGGTTTACTGTCTCTTCACCAAGCGAAAGCCTCCGGCGACGCCCCCGGCCCGGGGAAGATTTCGTCCAGATCGACGAGCAGCTCCTCCGGAAGCTTCAGCTCCGCCGCCCGCAGCGCGGACTCCAACTGCTCCGTCGTACGCGGCCCCACGATCGGCCCGGTGATCCCGGGCCGGGTCAGCAGCCACGCCAGGGCCACCTCGCCGGGCGCCAGGCCGTGCTTGTCGACGACGTCCTCGTACGCCTGGATCTGGTCGCGGATCCTGCTGTTCGCGAGCGCGTCCGCCGAACGGCCCGACGCGGAACGGGCGCCGCCGCCCTCCCGTTCCTTGCGGAGGACGCCGCCGAGCAGCCCGCCGTGCAGCGGCGACCAGGGGATCACCCCGAGCCCGTACGCCCGCGCCGCCGGAATGACCTCCATCTCGGCACGGCGCTCGGCGAGGTTGTACAGGCACTGCTCGCTGACGAGGCCCAGCGAGCCACGGCGCCGGGCGGTCTCGTTGGCCTGGGCGATGTGCCAGCCGGCGAGGTTGGAGGAGCCCACGTAGAGGATCTTGCCCTGCTGGACGAGGACGTCCATGGCCTGCCAGATCTCTTCCCACGGCGTGCGCCGGTCCACGTGGTGGAACTGGTAGAGGTCGATGTGGTCCGTGCGCAGCCGCCGCAGGCTGGCCTCGACGGAACGGCGGATGTTCAGCGCGGAGAGCCGGTCCTCGTTCGGCCACGGCTCCCCGGCGGCGTTCATCCCGCCGAAGACCTTGGTGGCGATGACGACCTTGTCGCGCCGCCCGCCGCCCTTGGCGAACCAGCTGCCGATGATCTCCTCGGTACGGCCTTTGTTCTCGCCCCAGCCGTAGACGTTGGCGGTGTCGAAGAAGTTGACGCCGGCGGCGAGCGCCGCGTCCATGATCGAGTGGCTGTCGGTCTCGTCGGTGTGCGGCCCGAAGTTCATCGTCCCGAGCACGATCCGGCCGACCCTGAGTCCCGTGCGTCCGAGCTGCGTGTACTCCATGGGCCCTAAGCCAACGCCCTGGGGGCGGGTGCGGGCAAGAGCGTCCGCCCGATCGGCGGTGCGGAAAGGCCGGGGATCAGGGCTTCTCCAGCGTCCGCAGGGCCTCCACGAGGGCCCGGCCCTCCTCGTGCGCGGGTTCGAGCCGGTCGATCAGGTCCTGCCGGACCCGGTTCTCGGGGTTGGCGATGCGCTGCCGCGCGAAGTCGCGCGTGCTCTCCAGTTGCTCCCGGTACTGCGCCAGGTTGTCGCTCAGGTGATCGATGACGATCGTGCCCTGGACGGCGGCGGACCGCGCGAACTGCTCCATGACAGCGGTGACTTCGGCGTCGATGGCGCTGATCCACTCCTCCTGGAGGACCTGGAGCGAGTTGAGCTTCCTCTTGCGGTACTCGATCCCCATGAAGACCATCCCGGCCATGCCCGCGACGACCGTGGCGGGAGGGAAGACGGTGCCGGCCGCCGCCAGTCCGTACAGCCACGTCCCGCCCGCCGCGACCGGCGCCACGACCCCGACCAGCGCCGACGCGCGCTGGACGATGTCCTGCGCGGTGGCCGGGCGTTGTGCGCGCGCGGGCAGGGAGAGGTCGTTCACGTCGAAGACGGAGTCGGGCAGCCGCCCGGTGAGGTCCTTGTCCCCGAAGAAGTGCTCGACGGTCTGCGCCACGTCCTGCTTGAACGCCGCCAACTGCTCGGTCCACAGCGTCGCCGGGCCGGTCGGGGCCTCCAGCCACGTCCGGAGCGTCTGGGTCTTCGTCACCTGGATCTGGTGCGCCTTGACCGGCTTGCTCACATCGGTCTGCCGGATGGTGGAGTCCAGCGAGCCGTGGAGGTGGGCGGCCAGGCGGCCGAACGGCCGGACGGCCCGCCCGACGCGGGCCTGGAGCTTCCGCTCCAGCTGCTCGCGCAGCTCCGGCAGCACCCGGTCCAGCAGTTCCAGCCGCCGCTGATGGCCGTCCAGCAGCTCCTTCAGCCCGTCGATCTCGAGCCGCTCCGTCCGCAGCCGGTCCTCGATCAGGCGCAGCCGGGGCACGAGCCTGACGCGCGCCTCGGCCGCCACGGCGGCGATGTGCCGGGGGCCGGTCTCCGTCCTGATCAGGTCCTCGATCGCCTGGCGCAGGGTGTCCATGCGGCTCTCCGCGCGACACCGCCGCGCGGGCGCCTCGGCCTCGTCGGCCTCCAGTTTCGCCGCGCGTGCCTCCAGGGCCGGGGAGACGGGGATGAAGCCCTCGCCGATGAAGGCCAGGTCCGGCCGGCCGTCGGAGAGGGTGAAGTTCTCCTTCAGATAGCTGGTGTTGCGGGCGACGGTCGCCTTCCATTCGGGTTCGTCGTGCAGATCCAGGTTGGACGCCGAGTCGATCGCGGTGACCACCCACACGACCCGCTTGCCGGAGAGCTGGTAGTGCTCGTAGAGGGTGCGGATGAGGGACAGTTCCCGTTCGGAGAGCGTCCGGCTGGCGTGCGAGACGTACATGAAGCAGTCCGCGTCGGCCAGCGCGGCCCGGACGATCAGATCGTGGACGGGGTTGGGGGAGCCGTAGCCCGGCAGGTCGTAGAACTTCGCCGGCAGCAGCGTGTCCGCCAGGAGCACCTCGACCTCGGCGACCTCGCGGCCCCAGTGCGCCCTGAGCCGGTTGGTGACGTCCGCGTCCTGCATGGCGTACGCCGCGACCACGGAAGGGGCCGGGGAGTTCCCGACGTCCTCCCACTCGCCGTCGGCCGAGTCCGTGAAGCGCACCCGCAGATAGCCGTTCCCGGAGGCGTCCACTCCGGACTGGCTGCCGTCGACCGGCACCACGCTCGCCGGGCAGGCCGTGGTGGGTACCGGCGAGGACGGCAGCAGCCCCACGAACTTGTCCGCCGTCCGCCCGTCGGCGGTCTCCACCTCGACCAGCTCCAGGCCGCCCTGCAGCCCGCTCAGCAGGAAGCTCTTGCCGGACGAGAAGGCGCCGAGGAGCGCCACGTTGATCAGGGCCGAGGCCGCGCGCGTCCGCAACCGTTTGACGGTCGCCGCGTCCGTTCGTAACTCCTCCGGCCACTCCGCCGGAACCTCGGGGAGACGGGCCGCGTCCCGCAGCCACGCCTCGGACCGGTCGAGAACGTCGCGCAGCTCACCGCGCGTTTCATCCACATCCCTGGGCACTTCCCTTGGCACTGTCACGCCAACGGTATAGCCGTGGCCGAAAGGCGGCATGGCCGAAACGGCGACCTTGCCTCCGTTCCGTTACCTTGCCCGGCGTGAACGATCTACGAATCCGTCCGGCAAGTGAGGCCGATCTGTCCGAGCTCGTCCGGCTCCGCGACGACGCGGCGCGCTGGATGCTGGCCCGGGGGATCACCGGGCAGTGGCGGCCGGGGGAGCTGGACGAGGACCACTTCCGCCGGGTCATGGCGCGAGGGGAAGTCTGGCTGACGGAGGGGGACGGGGGTGCTCTCGGCGCCTGGGAGCTGTGGTGGGAGGACGAGGACGCGTGGGGCCCGCAGCCGCCCGTGGCCGGATACGTCCACCGGCTGATGGTGGACCGCCGCGTCGCCGAGCCCGGGACGGGGCAGCGGCTGCTGCGGGCGGCGGAACGCCGGGTGGCCGAGGCGGGACGGGCGTGGGTGCGGCTGGACTGCCTGGCGGGCAACGAGCGGCTGAACGCGTACTACCGGGCGGCGGGTTACCGCGTCGCGGGCCGCAAGGAGGGCAAGCCGCAGCCGGGCGGGGCGCCGAAGTCCTTCACGCTGCTGGAGAAGGACGTACGCGTTACCGGAAGAGTCCCAGCAGCGCGGTGAACCGCTCGTTGCTGGGCCGGGCGTCGACGGGGCCCACGCGCGAGGTCCAGGCCCGGCAGTTGGCGGTGACGAAGGCGCGGAGGGCGGCGGTGGTGGCAGACCGCCAGCAGGCGGTGAACCCGGCGGCCCAGGCGAGGGCGTCGCCGGGCGGGCAGTCGGCCTCCATCAGCCGGACGGCGGTGTTGGCGACGTCCACCCAGGCCGGGCCGAGGGCGGGCATCGCCCAGTCGACGAGGTGCGCGCGGTCGGCGGTGACGAGGAGGTTGTGGGGGTTGGTGTCCGTGTGCAGGAGCGAACGGCCGTGGAGGAGCGGCAGTTCGCCGGTCTCCAGGAACCCGGCCCAGCGCCGGGCGAACGACGGCACGGCGAGGCTCGGGGGCGGCGGCCGCAGGCCGCACGCCCCGGCGAGCGCCTCGGCGACCAGGGCGTGATCCGCCGCCCCGGCGGACAGATCCGCGTGCCGCGCGCCGCCGACGTACTCGAACCCGAGCAGCTCCCAGCCGCCGACCGCGACCCGCCACAGCAGCCGGGGCCCGACGTCGCGCGTGTACGGATTGACGGCGGCTTCCCAGCGCTGGCCGGCGCGGGCGACGGTGTTCGTCACGGGCGTGCCCTTGACGAACGTGGCCGTGCCGTCCGCTGTGGTCAGCGCTGCGGCCACGGCGCAGTTGAGCCCGCCGGGGAGCGCCCGCGCCGTCACGACCGGCCCGGTGCGCTCCTCGACGGCCGCCCGCACGGGACGGGGCAGCTCGTGCCATTCGGTGCGCGACGTCGACGTCATGGCACCCCCTCATGGACGGCTACTGCTGAGTCGTCCCGCACTTGCGACAGCGTGACGCGCCGCTCCACTGGACCCAGTCGTGCTCACAGTCGCGGTTCCGGGTGCGGCTCGACACTCTCATGGCGTTCTATGTTCCCTTCGTCTGCGGCGCGGATGCCGGTACGACAACTGGCGCCCAGGCCCGCTCCGCGGCCTCGAACTGCTCTCTCTCCGCCGGCTCCGGCACCCGGAGATTGCTGACGTAGGCCCGCCAGCTGACCCCATTGGGATGCTGCATCCGGACGAGCCCGTTGGCGGACTCGATCACCACGCCGACGGCGCTGCTGAAAGTGTCCACGGCGACGGTCCCAAGTGCGACGTCCGGCACGCTCACTTGCCCCACCGCCCCTGCGAATTCACCACGGCGTGTTCGTCGTAGCGGATGCCGCCGGTGTGGGGGAGGGAGAGGACGGGAGGCGGGGTGGGCAGGGGTTCGGGCGCCGTGCGAACGGCGCCGCGAGCCCTGTTCCGGCGGAGCAGGCGGGAGATAAGGTCGCGCATGTCATCAGCTCCTTGCTGGCTGGTGGCCATGCCCCCGGGCCGGTGATGACGGTCGCGGGGGTCTTGCTTGCGGCCACGTTACATAGACCCCCCTGTCCATGCCTATACAAGTACAGTACTGTCTATGTCCGCCTGCATATCGATGCATACAGTCACGCGCGTGATGGAGTTTGATCCGACGCGACCGAAGTGGGCTCAGATCGCGGATGAGATCCGCAGGCGGATCGCCAGCGGTGAATACCCGCCGAACCATTTGATCTCCGAGGTCCAGATGGAAGCGGAGTTCGACGTGGCACGAGGAACCGTCCGCAAGGTGACGGCCGCCCTCCGCGCCGAGGGCCTGATCGTCACCACGCCCGGCATGGGCTCGTTCGTCGCGAAGCGGTAGCGACGCTCACGCCGTGGGGGAGACGGCGGGGTCGGAGAGCCGGGAGACAGCGCGGATCTCAACGACCTGCCGCACGCACGCGGAGGTTTTCGCTGGCACGAACGACGCGCGTCCTCCATCGCGACGGTAGACGGGAGTTCACCGTCCACCAGTCCGGCCCCCGCAGAGACTGCTGGTCCGCCTAGACCAGCACCGCCAGCAGCCGCTCCGCGAACGCCTGCGGCTGCTCGACCGCGCCCAAGTGCCCGCCCGGGAACTCCTCCAGCGGTCGGCCGACCAGCGATGCCAGCCGGGCGATCGGGCCGTACAGCGGCAGCAGGTCGCGTGACTCGTGCGACGCTGCCGGGACGAGCTTCGTGGCAGCGCTGCGCAGCGCGTCGACGGCCGGGACGGTCGAGGAGAACGGGACCAGCATGTGCTCCAGGAAGACCGGCTGGTTGGCGTGCATGCGGGATGCCATTTCCTGGATCTCGGGCGGGAGTTCCATCGCCTCACGGTCCGCCTCACGGTCCGCCGGACGGTCCGCCGGGCGGTCTCCCATCAGGCCCTCGCTGAAGCGTGCCATCGCCGCGCCCACGCCCTCCGCGCGGAAGACCTCGCGAACGTCCGCGAACAGCGCCTTGTGCGGAGCGGGGTCGTCCAGGAGCTCCAGCAGCGGCGGTTCGTGTGCGATCACGCGGTGCACCCGGTCCGGGTGGCGGGCCAGCAGGTCGAGGGCGACGACGGCGCCAGCGCTGCAGCCCAGCACGGATGCCGGCTCGTCCGGTGACAGGTGGTCGATCAGCAGTCGCGCGTCCTCGCTCCACTCCGCGACCCGCTGGTCGCCGAGCGGGACGTGGAGGCGGCTGCGCGACAGGGCGCGCGGGTCGAAGGACGCGACGGTGTACCCGGCGTCGGCCAGGATGCCGGCCATGCCCGCGTACATTCCGGCGTCCCCCGCGCCGCCGGGTATCAGCAGGAGCAGCGGGCCGCTGCCTCGTACCTCGTAGTGCAGGGTCGCGCCGGGTACGTCGAGCTTTCCAGATACGGGCTTGTTCATCGGTTGTCCCCCTCGTTGTTGGTCGGCCAGTTCTCCAGGATCATGTGGAGGGCGTCGAGCGTGCGCGACCACGACGACTCCACCGGGCGGGAGTGGCCGAAGGCTCCGCTGAGTTCCAGGTGGATGTAGCCGTGGAACGTGCTGCGCAGCAGCCGTCCCGCGTCCGTCAGGTCCGGCTCCGTGAGGCCGTAGGCGCGCAGCATGCCGTACGTCAGCTCGATGTTCCGGTGGAATCCGACGGAGTCCCCGATCTCCTCCGGCGTGAACTGCCGCTGCGTCGCCGCGTAGCGGCCGGGGTGCTCCAGTGCGTAGTCGCGGTACGCGTCCGCGAAGGCGACCAGGGCGTCCTTCCCGGCCCGCCCCGCCACGGCGACCGCGATGCGGTCGGCCACCTCCTCGGCGCTGAGCAGGGCGACCCGTACGACCAGCTCCCGCAGGTTCTTGACGTGCGAGTACAGGCTGGCGTCCCGTACCCCGAACTGCCGGGCGAGCGCCGAGACGGTGACCTTCTCCAGGCCCTGCTCGTCCGCCATCGCCGCCGCCGCGGCCGTCAGCTTGGCGGCGGTGATTCCTGCGCGCACCATTCGGGCACCTCATTCGTTCCTGGAGTTCATTCCTAGAGCTCCTAGGGAGGAAGCTAGTGGATCTAGGGTCTGGTGCGCCAGCCCATTTCTTCCGCCCGTCCATTCGGCCCCGCCCGTGTGGCGGGCTCCCCGGCCCCGGCGAAGGATGCGGCGTACAGGTCTCGACCCAGCCCGGACAGGAGAAGGCGCAGTGGACGGCAGTCGGAAGAGTGACGGGTGGTCGCCGGGCCGGTGGTGGCGGAGCCGGCCGCTCTGGCACCGGTGGTGGATCGCCGTCGGGACCTGCCTGGCCGTGGGCGCCTTCGGCGTGGGCGGGCTGCTGGCCGTCGACGCCATCCGGATCGAGCAGGCGCCCTGCGACGACAAGCCGACCGACATCACCACCAGCGACTACACGCTGGACTTCACCGTGCCGAACGGCATGATGCCCGACCCCCAGTTCAACGGGCAGAAGGCGCAGTTGAGCGTCCACCGCGTGGCGCCCGAGTACGCGCACGGGCGGTGCGCGCAGACGCCCGCCCGGGCCGCCGTGCTGATCCACGGCCGCTCGGTTCCCGGACGGGCGGTCTTCGACCTGAAGGGCAAGGACCAGAACAACAACAAGCTCAGCGTGCAGGAGGGACTCGCCCGGGCGGGCGTCGACACGTTCGTGCCGGACCTGCTCGGCTACGGCCGGTCCACGCGCTTCCCGCACGGCCTGGACGACCCCCACAACGCGAGCCGCCCCGCCTTCAACGCCGGCAGCACCACCTGCGCCTTCCCGACGGGGTGCGACCGTACCCACAACGCCCAGATCTTCCCGCTCGACCAGCAGCGCACGAAGCTCGGCACCAACCCCCTCGCCGGCAAGATGTTCGCCCACTCCAGCGACGTGCGCTTCGCGACCATCGACACCTGGGTGCGTGACATCCGCCAGGTCATCGACGACGCCATCGCCAAGGCCCAGCCCACGAACGGCAAGGTCACCCTCGTCGGGTACTCGCTCGGGGGACCCCGCGTCGGACGGACCCTCTACGCGGCCAACCCCAACCCGCTCCTCCCCGACAGCGCGACCTGGATCGGGAAGGTCGACCGGGCCGTCTTCATCGCGTCGATCTTCGGCATGCCGACGGAGGAGACGACACCGGCGGGAGGGTTCGTCTCGTTCCCCATGACGGTCGCCGACAAGGCGGCGATGACGTCCATGCCGCTCGCGAACGGACCCGGCACGAACGAGCAGAGCTGCTCCGGCCGCGTCGTGCCGGGCAGCCAGGACGAGGTCTGGAAGGAACTCATGAAGGACGACGGCGCCGGGAAGGACTGGGGCGGCGACGACCCCCACCACCCCGCCGGCCTCAACCGCTCGCCCACCTTCTCCACCTACGGCTGGAACACCGCGGTCGCGGGCCAGGTGACGGTCCCGACCCTGATCCTCCACGGCTTCGGCGACGGCACCGCGCCGGTGGCGAACTCCACGGCCATCTACAACGCGCTCCCGGCCGCGACGAAGAACAAGGTGGTCGTCCAGATCACGTGCGCGAGCCACGTGTTCATGTACGAGGGCTGCTCCGGCGACCGCTGCAACGCCCCGAGCCCGTCGACGGTCTACGGCCAGCAGCCCGGTACGCCGTGGGCGGGGCCGCACGGCACGGCCACCGCGGCGCTCGCCGAGTGGATCACGAACGGCACCTTCAACGGGGCGGCGAGCGGGAAGTTCACCGTGGACGGGAGCGGGGTCGTCCACTAGGGCCCCGACGTCGGCTAGAGCCCCGACGTCGGCGCCGGGGCCGTGTCCACGACACGACCCCGGCTGTCAGACGCGGCTGCCCCGCGTCCCGCCCGTTCCGTCCGTTCTCAGGAGCGCGGCGGTTGCGAGGCGCTGCGGTCGCCTCACGGGCGCACCAGCACGATCGAGTTGATCGGCGTCAGGTTGAGGTAGAGGCCGTTCTGCGGGGCGATGTCCGTGCAGGATCCGCCGCCGTTGTAGCCGGTGCAGGCGCGCGCGTGGGCGCCGCCGTACTGGTTGTTGAGGACCCAGTGGTTGCCGTACTGGTTGTTCAGGTTGTGGGCCCCGTAGCTCTCGAATACGAGCGACGGGCTGACGGCCGGGTTCTGGTCCTGCGGGTACACGCAGACCGCGCCCCACGGACAGCCGGCCCATGGCCCGTCCGCGGGCTTGGCCTCCGCCGTGCCCACCGCCATCACGGCCGCCGTGGCGGTCACGGCGGCCACGGCCGCCGCCCGACGGAACAGCTTGCGCTTGCCGTTCTCACGCAGTGCCATGCGAGATTCCCCCTTGTGCATCCTGAATCCCTGGTTCACGCCCGCCGCTCCTGCGACGGGCACGGAAACGAGTCTCCACAGGAGGCGGGGGGAGCGCCTCCGGGTTCGGTCGTGGTCGAAACGCACTGGTGGGATTCAGCCGCGTCCGCGTGGTCGGAGGACGTCGTCGAGGAGGGCGGCCCAGTGGGCCACGACGCGTTCGCGGCGGGCGCTGTCGTCCGTGAGGAGGTTGGCCAGGCCGAGGCCTCGCGCCATGTCGAGGAAGCCCTGGACGGTCTCCCGTACGCCCGGGACGCTCTCGTCCGCGCCCAGCAGTTCCACGGCCATCCGGTGCACCTCCCGTCCCACCCGTACCTCCAGGTCCACCACCCGGCTCCGGAGCGGCTCCTCGTTCGCCGCCGCCACCCACAGCTGGAGGGCCGCGCGGAAGAGCGGGCCGGTGCAGAGGTCCGCGATGCCCTCGACCACGGCGTACGTACGGGCCGGGCCCACGACCGGGCGGGTGGCGGACAGCAGCCCGCGCAGCGCCGCCGACCGCTCCTCCGCCACGTGCTCCACCGCCGCCGTGAACAGGTCCTCGCGGGTGGGGAAGTGGTGCTGGGCCGCACCTCGCGACACCCCCGCACGCTCGGCGACGACCGCGACCGTCGAACCCGCCCAGCCGTGCTCGGCCAGGCACGCCACGGCGGCCTCCAGGAGGTGGCGGCGGGTGGCCCGGCTGCGGTCCTGCTTGGGGAGGTTGGGGGCATGGGGGGCGTTGGTACGGCTCGTCAACGTGCCCATGCCGGATCCCGCTTCTCCAGGAACGCCGCCATGCCCTCCCGGGCCTCCGCCGAGGCGAACAGCCGCGCCGACCGCTCCGCCAGCTCGGCCGCGTCACGGTCGAAGGCCCGCAGGACCTCCGCCGTGACCAGGCGTTTCGACTCCGCCAGGCCCTGGGGGGAGGCCCGGCGGAGGCCGTCGAGGATCGCTTCCAGGGGCACGTCGACGGCGCTTGTCGCCCCCGTGATCAGGCCGATCCGTGCCGCCTCCGCCGCGTCGAAGCGCTCGCCCGTCAGGTAGTAGCGGCTCGCCGCCCTCGGGTCCAGGCGGGGCAGCAGCGGCAGGGAGATGACCGCGGGTGCCAGCCCGATCCTCGACTCCGTGAAAGCGAACGTCGAGGTTTCGTCCGCCAACGCGATGTCGCACGCCCCCACCAGCCCCAGGCCTCCCGCCCGTACATGCCCGCGCACCACCGCCACCACCGGCTTGGGCAGTTCCACGACCGTACGCAGCAGGCCGACGAGCGCCTCCGGGCCCGTGGCAGGCGCCTCCGGGCCCGTCGGGGCCGGCTCGGTGAGGTCGGCGCCCGAGCAGAAAGTGGTGCCGGTGTGGGTGAGCACCACCGCGCGGGTGTCCGCGTCGTCCGCCGCCCGCGCCAGCCCCTCCCGTAACTCGGCCACCAGGCGGGTGGAGAGGGCGTTGCGGTTGTGCGGGGAGTCCAGGGTCAGGGTGGTGACGCCCCGCTCGTACGCGCTGTTGACCGGGCTGTGGGCCGATCCGTGGACCGAGCTGTGATCCGACACGAGCGCTCCTTTCCATAGGACGTGAGCTCAGTAGGACTTGGGCAGGCCCAGCGTCCGGTGCGACACATAGTTAAGGATCATTTCCCGGCTCACCGGCGCCACGCGTGCCACCCGCGCCGCCGTGATCAGCGAGGCCAGCCCGAACTCCGAGCTCAGGCCGTTGCCGCCGAGGGTGTGCACCGCCTGGTCGACGGCCCGGACCGCCGCCTCGGCGGCCGCGTACTTGGCCATGTTGGCCGCCTCGCCCGCGCCCTCGTCGTCCCCGGCGTCGTAGAGGTGCGCCGCCTTGTACATCATCAGCCGGGCCAGCTCGATCTCGATGTGCGACCGCGCGAGCGGGTGGGCTATGGCCTGGTGGGCGCCGATCGGTTCGTCCCACACCCGGCGGTCGCGGGCGTACCCGACGGCTCGCGCGATCGCGTACCGGCCCATCCCGATCGCGAACGCCGCCGTCATGACGCGCTCCGGGTTGAGCCCGGCGAAGAGCTGGAGCAGGCCCGCGTCCTCGTCGCCGACGAGCGCGTCCGCCGGCAGCCGGACCTCGTCGAGGACGAGCTCGAACTGCTTCTCCGGGGAGGCGATGTCCATGGGGATCCGGAGGCGGGTGAAGCCGGGCGCGTCACGGTCGACGATGAACAGGCAGGGCTTGAGCCGGCCCGTCCGCGCGTCCTCCGTCCGCCCGACGATCAGCGTCGCGTCGGCGACGTCCACGCCGGAGATGAACACCTTCCGGCCGGTGAGCAGCCAGTCGCCGCCGTCGCGGCGGGCGGTGGTGGTCAGCCGGTGGGAGTTGGAACCGGCGTCCGGTTCGGTGATCCCGAAGGCCATTCTCGTGGTGCCGGCCGCGAGGCCCGGAAGCCAGGCGCGCTTCTGCGCGTCCGTGCCGAAGCGGGCGATCACCGTGCCGCAGATGGCGGGGGAGACAACGAGCAGGAGCAACGGGCAGCCCGCGGCGCCCAGTTCCTCCAGCACGATGGTGAGTTCGGTGATGCCGCCGCCCCCGCCGCCGTACTCCTCCGGGAGGTTCACGCCGAGGTAGCCGAGCTTGCCGGCCTCCGCCCACAGCTCGTCGGTGTGTTTGCCGTCGCGTACGGACGCGGCGAAGTACTCGCGGCCGTAGCGGGCGCCGAGGGCGGCCACGGCGGTGCGGAGGGCGCGCTGTTCGGGAGTTTCGATGAGCGTGCTCATGAGTTCTCCTCCGTCTCTGTCACCACGGCGAGCGTTTCGCCCGTCTCCACCTGGCGGCCCGGCGTCGCGTGCAGGGCGGTGAGCGTGCCGTCGACGGGGGCCGTCACGCGGTGCTCCATCTTCATCGCCTCCAGCCACAACAGCGGTTGTCCCGCTTTCACGGGCTCGCCGATCGCGATTCCGTCCGCCACGCGTACGACCGTGCCGGGCATGGGCGCGAGCAGCGACCCGGGTTCGGCCGCCGCGCGGTCGGCGGGGTCGGGGAAGCGGGGGAGGGCGGTGAGGGCGTACGAGTCCACGTGCACCCGGCCGTCGGCGTATGCGGTGACCTCGAAGGTGCGGGTGACGCCGTCCGTCTCCAGGGCGACGCGGCCGGGGACCGCCGACACGACACGCACGCCCGGGAAGTCCTCGGGGACGAGGCCGTCGCGGGTGCGGTGGTAGCGGATTTCGTGCTCGGTGCCGTCGGGCTCCGAGCGGTAGCGCTTGGTCTGCGGCTGGGAAGGGACGTTCCGCCAGGCGCCGGGGGCGTGGGCGCCGGCGAGGGCCGCCGCGAGGGCGGCGAGCCGTGCGTCGCGGGGGCGGGTGAGAGCGGGGAGGTTGCGTTCGAGGAAGCCGGTGTCCGGCGCGCCCGCCTGGAACTCCGGGTGCCGGAGGGCTCGTACGAGCAGGTCGCGGTTGGTGTGCGGGCCGTGGATGGCGGCGTGTTCGAGGGCGTGGGCGAGCTTGCGGATCGCTTCGCGACGGGTGGGGGCCCATGCGATTGCCTTGGCCAGGAGGGGGTCGTAGTGGGGAGGGACGGTGTCACCCTCGGCGTACCCCGCGTCCAGGCGGAGTCCCGGACCCCCGGCCCGCAAACGCCGGACGGGCCGGTCCAGACTCCCCTCCGCCGCCAGCCGGGCCTCCACCGCGTGGCCGTACGGCTCAGGGGCCGCCCCCAGCGCCTCCCCCTCCGCCACCCTGATCTGCAGCGCCACCAGGTCCACCCCGTACACCGCCTCCGTCACCGGATGCTCGACCTGGAGCCGGGTGTTCATCTCCAGGAAGCACGGCCCCCGCCCGCCTGTGGGGAGCAGGAACTCCACCGTCCCCGCGCCCACGTACCCGATCGCCCGTGCCGCCGTCTCGGCGGCCGAGGTCAGCGCGGCGCGCACCGGGTCCGGCAGGTCCGGGGCCGGGGCCTCCTCGACGACCTTCTGGTGGCGGCGCTGGAGGGAGCAGTCGCGCGTGCCCAGCGTCCACACGGTGCCGTGGGTGTCGGCGAGGACCTGCACCTCCACATGGCGCGCGCCCTCCACGTACGGTTCGACGAAGACCTCGCCGTCGCCGAAGGAGGCCGCCGCCTCCGCCCGCGCCGAGACCAACTCCTCCTCCAGTACGGCGAGATCGCGCACCACCCGCATCCCGCGCCCGCCGCCGCCCGCCGCCGCCTTGATCAGCACGGGGAGGTCGGAAGCGGTCAGTCCCGCCGGGTCCAGCGGGGCGAGGAGCGGTACGCCGGCGTCCGCCATGACGCGCTTGGCTCGGGTCTTGGAGGCCATGGCCTCGATCGCCTCCGCCGGTGGGCCGATCCACACCAGCCCCGCGTCCGTGACGGCCCGCGCGAAGCCGGCGTTCTCCGAGAGGAAGCCGTACCCCGGGTGCACGGCGTCCGCGCCGGCCGTCAGCGCGGCCCGTACGACGAGGTCGCCCCGGAGGTACGTCTCCGCCGCCGTGGTGCCCGGCAGGCGGACGGCCGTGTCGGCCGAGCGCACGTGGAGGGCGCCGGCGTCCGGGTCCGCGTGGACGGCGACCGTGGCGATGCCCGCCTCCCGGCACGTACGGAAGACCCGGCAGGCGATCTCGCCCCGGTTGGCCACCAGAACCGATGCGATCATTCAGCCCCTCACATCCGGAAGACGCCGAAGCCGCCCCGCGCGCCCTCCACCGGGGCGCCGTGCGCGGCCGACAGACAGATGCCCAGCACGGTCCGCGTGTCGCGCGGGTCGATGACGCCGTCGTCGTACAGCCGCCCGGACAGGAACAGCGGCAGCGACTCCGCCTCGATCCGCTCCTCGACCATCGCGCGCAGCGCCACGTCCGCGTCCTCGTCGTACGGCACACCCTTTGCCGCCGCCGACGCTCGGGCGACGATCGACAGGACGCCCGCGAGCTGCTGCGGTCCCATGACGGCGGACTTCGCGCTCGGCCAGGCGAAGAGGAAGCGCGGGTCGTAGGCCCGGCCGCACATCCCGTAGTGCCCGGCGCCGTAGGAGGCGCCCATGAGGACGGACAGGTGCGGGACCCGGGAGTTGGACACCGCGTTGATCATCATCGCGCCGTGCTTGACGATGCCGCCCTGCTCGTAGGCCCGGCCGACCATGTAGCCCGTGGTGTTGTGGAGGAAGACCAGCGGGATGTCGCGCTGGTTGGCGAGCTGGATGAACTGCGCGGCCTTCTGCGACTCCGCGCTGAAGAGCACTCCCTGGGCGTTGGCGAGGACGCCGACGGGGTAGCCGTGCAGCCGCGCCCAGCCGGTCACCAGGCTCGGCCCGTAGAGCGGTTTGAACTCGTCGAAGTCAGAGCCGTCCACGATCCGCGCGACGACCTCGCGCGGGTCGAACGGGATCCGGAGGTCGTCCGGTACGACGCCGAGCAGTTCCTCCTCGTCGTACAGCGGGGGCGCGACGGAGGACGGCGGCGGGGCGGGGTGGGCCCGGCGGTGGTTGAGGCGGGCGACGATCCGGCGGGCCTGGCGCAGCGCGTCCCGCTCGCCTGTGGCGAAGTGGTCCGCGAGCCCGGACGTGCGGGCGTGCATCGCGGCGCCGCCCAGCGACTCGTCGTCGCTCTCCTCGCCCGTGGCCATCCGCACCAGCGGCGGGCCGCCCAGGAAGACCTTGGCCTGCTCCTTCACCATGATCACGTGGTCGGACATGCCGGGGACGTACGCGCCGCCCGCCGTGGAGTTGCCGAAGACGACGGCGACGGTGGGGATGCCGGCGGCCGACAGCCGGGTCAGGTCGCGGAAGAGCGCGCCGCCCGGGATGAAGATCTCCTTCTGGCCGGTCAGGTCCGCGCCGCCCGACTCCACCAGCGAGATCACCGGCAGCCGGTTGGCGCGGGCGATCTCGTTGGCCCGCAGGGCCTTCCGCAGCGTCCAGGGGTTGCTGGCCCCGCCGCGCACGGTCGGGTCGTTGGCGGTGATCAGGCACTCGACGCCCTCGACCACGCCGATCCCGGTGACGATCGACGCGCCGACGGTGTGGTCGCTGCCCCAGCCCGCCAGCGGCGACAGCTCCAGGAACGGGGTGTCGGGGTCGAGCAGCAGCTCGACGCGCTCGCGGGCGAGCAGCTTGCCGCGGGCGCGGTGCCGGGCGGTGTACTTCTCGCCGCCGCCCGCGACGGCCTTGGCGTGCTCGGCCTCGACCTCGGCGAGCTTGGCCAGCATGGCGGCGCGGTTGGCCGCGTGGTCGGGGGAGGCCGGGTCGAGAGCGGAGCGCAGGACGGTCACAGCTCCTCCAGCCCTCGTGCCTCCCGCGTCTCGAGTAACTCCCGTGCTTCACGTGCCTCCCGCGTCTCGCGTAACTCCCGCAGCAGCGCCTCGGGGAGGTCCACGTGCCGGGAGCGCAGCCACTCGCCCACCGCCTTGGCCTGCGGGTCGAAGCGGGCCTGGGAGGCGACGCCCTCACCCAGCAGGCCGTGCACGACGAAGTTCAGCGCCCGGAGATTGGGCAGCACGTGCCGCTCCACGACGAACCCGGCCGTCTCCGGCAGCAGTTGCCGCAGCCTCGGCACGGTCAGCTCGTGCGCGAGCCAGCGCCACGCTCCCTCGCCACGCGCCCACACACCGATGTTCGCGCTGCCTCCCTTGTCCCCGCTGCGCGCCCCCGCGATCAGCCCCAGGGGCGCCCGGCGCGTGGGCCCGGCGGGCAGCGGATCGGGCAGCAGCACCGCCGGCCGGCCCACGGCCGCGCCCCGGCCCCCGGTCCGGGCCGGCGGCGGCAGGACCGGCACCCGCGCGCCGTCCGGCAGCACTGCCACGTGCCGGACCGCCTCCGGCGGCACGTACGCCGCCTCGAACACCCCGTACGGCGTGCCCTTGCCGGGCGGCGCGGCGATGTGGAAGCCGGGGTAGCTGGCCAGCGCCAGCTCGACGCACGCCGCCCGCACGGCCCGGCCCACCTCGGGGTCGCGGTCGCGCACCACCAGCCGCAGCAGCGCGCTCGCCTCCTCCTGGACGGGCGCGTCGGACCGGTCCGTACGGGCGAGGGTCCAGCGGACCTCGGCGGGGTGCCGGGCGGCGAGCACGCTGTCGAGCTGCGCGCGGACGAGCCGGGCCTTGGCCTCGACGTCCAGGCCGGTCAGCACGAACGTGACCTCGTAACGGTGGCCCCCGGCACGGGTGACGCCCACCTTCAGCGTGGGCGGCGGGTACTCGCCGCGCACCCCGTCGACCCGCACCCGGTCCGGGCCGTCGGCGGTGAGCCGGACCGTGTCCAGCCGGGCGGTCACGTCGGGGCCGGGGTAGCGGGCACCCGCCGTCTCGTACAGCAGCTGCGCGGTGACGGTCCCGACGGTCACCGCGCCGCCCGTCCCCGGGTGCTTGGTGATGACGGCGGAGCCGTCGGCGTGGATCTCGGCGAGCGGGAAGCCGGGGCGTGGCGGGGTGCGTTCGCCGAGGACGTCCTGGAAGAAGGAGTAGTTGCCGCCCGTCGCCTGCGTCCCGCACTCCAATATGTGCCCGGCGACGACCGCGCCCGCGAGCGGGTCGAGATCGTCGTCGGTCCAGCCGAAGTGGGCCATCGCCGGGCCGGTGACCAGCGCCGCGTCCGTCACCCGGCCGGTCACCACGATGTCCGCGCCCGCCCGCAGGCACTCGGCGATGCCCGCGCCGCCGAGGTAGGCGTTGGCGGTGAGGGCGCCCTTGACCCAGGGGGCGTCCGCGAGGGCTTCGGGGAGGCCGTCCGCGCGTTCGGCCCGTTCGGCCCGTTCGGCTCGTTCGGCTCGTTCCGCCAGGAGGTCGTCACCGGTGACGTAGCCGATGCGCGCCGGCACGCCGACGCGGTCGGCGAGCTCCGCGATCCGCTCGGCGAGCCCGGCGGGGTTGAGGCCGCCCGCGTTGGCGACGATCTTCACACCGTGGTCGGCGGCCAGCCCCAGGCCCTCCTCCAACTGGCCGAGGAACGTGCGCGCGTAGCCGGTCCCGGGATCCTTCAGCCGGTCCCGGCCGAGGATGAGCATGGTCAGCTCGGCGAGGTAGTCGCCGGTCAGGACGTCCAGGGGGCCGCCGGTGAGCATCTCGCGCAGGGCGTCGAAACGGTCGCCGTAGAAGCCGGAGGCGTTGCCGACACGCAGCACCGGGGCGGAAGCGGGTTCGGGCATGGCACCGGAGGGTGACAGCGGGCCCGGAAACAAGCAAGCGTGCTTGCATCATTTTCGGCCGGTCGAGGAGGTCGAGGAGGGGAGATGGCGGGCCAGCACCTCGGCCAGATGGAGACTTTCGGTAAACGCGAGTTGACGAATCTGTGTACGGCAGGAAAACCCGTCCGCGAGGACGTAAGCCCCCTCGGGCGCCCGGCGCAGGGCGGGGAGCAGTTGCTCCTCGGCGCAGGCGACGGACACGTCGTAGTGGCCGCGCGTGAAGCCGAAGTCGCCGGCGAGGCCGCAGCATCCGCCGCTCAAGTCACCGTGCAGGCCCGCCCTTTGGCGGAGGCGGCGCTCGGCCGCGTCGCCGAGCACGGCGTGCTGGTGGCAGTGCGTCTGCCCGGCGACGGGCCGGTCGACGCGGGGCGGCTCCCAGTGCGGGGCACGCTCCTCGAGGACCTGCGCGAAGGTCCGTACGGACGCGGCGAGGCGCGCGGCGCGCGGATCGTCCGGAAGCAGCTCCGGGAGGTCGGTGCGGAGGGTGGCGGCGCAGCTCGGTTCGAGGACGAGGACGGGGGTGTCGGAGGGGAGAACGTCCAGGGTGCGGCGCATGACGGCGCGGGCGCGGTCGAGCTGGCCGGTGCTCAGCCAGGTCAGGCCGCAGCAAACGGGCCGGTCCGGGACGGTGACGTGCAGCCCGGCGTCCTCCAGGACAGCGACGGCGGCGCGGCCCACGCCGGGGGAGAGGTGGTCGGTGAAGGTGTCGGGGAAAAGGATCACGCGGTTCGCGGCATCGGGGAGCGGGCTTCCGTGATGATGCGCGCTGTCACGACGCTCCCGCTGGCGCTCCTGCCCCCGCCACCAGCGGGTGAAAGGTTCCGCCGCGAGCGGTGGGATGTCCCGTTCCGGGGCGATGCCGCCCAGCCGTTTGGCGGCGGCCGCCAGCGGCCGGACCCGCGCCAGGCCGTTGAGCACGGGCGCGGCCCGTACGGCGGCGGCCGCGCGGAGCCACACCGGCAGCCGGCCCATCGAGTAGTGGGCCGCCGGCCGCAACCGGCCCGCGTAGTGGTGGTGGAGGAACTCGGCCTTGTACGTGGCCATGTCCACGCCCACCGGGCAGTCGCTGCGGCAGCCCTTGCACGCCAGGCACAGGTCGAGGGCCTCGCGCACCTCCTCCGAGCGCCAGCCGTCCGTGACGAGCTCGCCCGCCAGCATCTCGTGCAGCAGCCGGGCCCGGCCCCGGGTGGAGTGCCGCTCGTCACGGGTGACCCGGTAGGACGGGCACATCACACCCGTACCGGCCGTCGTCTCGCGGCACTTGGCCACCCCGACGCACCGCCGGACCGCCGCCGTGAAGTCCCCGCCGTCCTCCGGATAGCCGAACTCCACGGGGACCGGCCCCTTGGGCAGCACCTCGAAGCGGAGGTTCCGGTCGAGCGGATAGGGGCGGACGACCATGCCGGGGTTGAGGCCGCCCGCCGGGTCCCAGAGGTCCTTGAAGCGCTCGAAGAGGCGGACGGCCTCCGTCCCGTACATCCGGGGGAGCAGCTCCGCCCGGGCCTGGCCGTCGCCGTGCTCGCCCGAGAGCGAGCCGCCGTGGGCGACGACGAGGTCCGCCATGTCGTGGGAGAAGTCGCGGTAGCGGCGCACTCCCGCCGGGGTGAGGAGGTCGACGTCGACGCGGATGTGGACGCAGCCCTCGCCGAAGTGCCCGAAGGGCGCGCCGCGCAGCCCGTGGCGGCCCAGCAGCGCCCGGAACTCCCGCAGGTACGCGCCGAGGCGCTGCGGCGGAACGGCGCAGTCCTCCCAGCCCGGCCATGCCTCGCCGCCGTCGGGCAGCCGGGTCGCGGTGCCGGCCGCGTCCTCGCGGACGCGCCACAGGGCCCGTTGGGCGGCCGGTTCGGTCAGCACGGTGTGGCCGCCGGCGCCGTCGGCGGCGGCCGCGCGGCGGAGTTCCTCCGCCCGGGCCGCCGCCGCGCCGGGCGTGGCGCCGCCGACCTCGACGAAGAGCCAGGCCGTGCCCTTCGGCAGCGCGTCCCGGTCCGGGCCCGGGACCAGGTCGGCCGCCATGCCCTCGACCGTCAGAGGCTTGTGCGGCAGGAGCGTGGACGCGGCGTCGGCCGCCGTGCCCTCGTCGGGGTAGCCGAGCACCACCAGCGCGCGGGCGGCGGGGGTGGCGACGAGCCGGACGGTCGCCTCGGTGATCAGCCCGAGGGTGCCCTCGGTGCCGGTGAAGGCCCGGACGAGGTCCGTGCCGCGCTCGGGCAGCAGGGCGTCGAGCGCGTAACCGGAGATGCGGCGGGGGAGGGTGGGGGAGGGGAAGCCGGTGCGGAGGAGGGCCAAGTGGCCGTCCACCAGGGCCTGTACGCCCCTCGCGAGGCGGGCGGGGAGCCCGTCGAGCCCTCGGCCTTTGTCGAGCCGGGCGTGCTCGCCGCCGTACGTCAGCACGTCGAGGGAGAGGACGTTGTCGGCCGTGGTGCCCCAGGCCACCGAGTGGGCGCCGCAGGCGTTGTTGCCGATCATCCCGCCGAGGGTGCAGCGGCCGTGTGTCGACGGGTCCGGCCCGAAGGTCAGCCCGTGGGCGTCGGCCGCCGCCCGGAGCGTGTCGAGGACGACACCGGGGCGGACGACGGCGGTGCGGGCCTCGGGGTCGATCCGTACGACGTCGGTCATGTACCGGGTGAAGTCGAGGACCACGCCCTCGCCGGTCGCCTGCCCGGCGATCGACGTCCCGCCGCCGCGCGCCACGACCGGTACCCCGTGCTCGCGGCAGACGGCGAGCGCGGCGGCGACGTCGTCGGCGTCGCGGGGTGCGACGGTCCCGAGCGGGACGCGGCGGTAGTTGGAGGCGTCCATGGTCGTGAGGGCGCGGGCGGAGGCGGTGAAGTCGACGTCGCCGCGCACGGATGCGCGGAGGGACGCGCGGAGTTCCCCTGTGAGGCCGCGGTGGCTGTCGTGACTGCGGTGATCGCCCATACGACCACCCTTCCCCCGGACCGGGGAGGTTACCGGCGGACCGGGGAGGTTACCGGCGGAATCGTCTCATCGGGTGGACGAGACGTTTCCGCAGGCAGGAGGCACGGACTAGGCTGCGGCCGTGGCTGATATCCAGATTCCCGCTGACATCAAGCCCGCCGACGGTCGTTTCGGCGCGGGCCCGTCCAAGGTGCGGACGGAGGCGCTCGACGCCCTGGCCGCGACCGGCACCTCCCTCCTCGGCACGTCCCACCGCCAGGCCCCGGTGAAGAACCTGGTCGGCAGCGTGCGCGACGGCATCCGGGAGCTCTTCTCCCTCCCCGAGGGCTACGAGGTGATCCTCGGCAACGGCGGCTCCACCGCGTTCTGGGACATCGCCACGCACGGTCTCATCGAGTCCAAGTCGCAGCACCTGTCCTTCGGCGAGTTCTCGTCGAAGTTCGCCAAGGCCGCGAAGCTGGCGCCCTGGCTGGCCGAGCCGACGGTGATCTCCTCCGAGCCGGGCACCCACCCGGAGCCGCAGGCGGAGGCGGGCGTCGACGTCTACGCCCTCACCCACAACGAGACCTCCACCGGTGTCGCCGCGCCCGTCAAGCGCGTCGCGGGCGCGGATGAGGGCGCGCTGGTGCTGGTCGACGCCACGTCCGGCGCGGGCGGCCTGCCCGTGGACATCGCCCAGAGCGACGTCTACTACTTCGCCCCGCAGAAGTCCTTCGCCGCCGACGGCGGTCTGTGGCTGGCGGTCTTCTCCCCGGCGGCCCTGGAGCGGGCGGCGCGGATCCATGCGTCCGGGCGGCACGTCCCGGAGTTCTTCTCGCTGCCGACGGCGATCGACAACTCCCTGAAGAACCAGACGTACAACACCCCCGCCCTCTCCACCCTGTTCCTGCTGAACCAGCAGCTGGAGTGGCTCAACGGCCAGGGCGGCCTGGACTGGGCGGTGCGGCGCACGGCGACGTCGGCGCGGACGCTGTACGGCTGGGCGGAGGCGTCCAAGTACGCGTCCCCGTTCGTCGCGGACCCGGCGAAGCGGTCGGCGGTCATCGGCACGATCGACTTCTCGGACGACGTGGACGCGGCGGCCGTCGCCAAGGCCCTGCGGGCCAACGGCGTCGTGGACACCGAGCCGTACCGCAAGCTGGGCCGCAACCAGCTGCGGGTGGCGATGTTCCCGGCGATCGCCCCGGCGGACGTCGAGGCGCTGACGGCGTGCGTGGACTATGTGATCGAGCGGCTGGGCTGAGACGGGGGCCGCGCCCCGAAGGGGCGCGGGGAACTGCGCGACCAGCCACGACGCACCCGCGGATGACTCGCCGGGCTTCCAGCGGAGCGCTTAGGCGGTACGGCGCCGGAACAGCCACCGGAGGCCGAGGGCCAGGGCGGCCACGACGGCGAGGGCACCGGCTCCGAGGGTCAGAGTGTGGCCGCTGCCGTCCGAGCCCACGTCGGCGGCCTGCCCGGCGCCGGCCTTGTCCTCCCCTTTTCGCCTCGGGGCGCTGTCCGGCAGGAGATCGTCGCCGAGCTCGATCGGGACGACCTTGCTGTGGGCGCCCTCCGAGCCGTACATCAGCGTGCGGCCGTCGGGGGCGAACGTCACCGACTCGCCCTGGCGTTGCAGGGGCACGACGGGGCGGCCGAGCTCCTTCACCGGGCGGCCGTTCTCCCAGCGGTAGACGCGGGCGTCGAAGTAGCCGCGGACGACGAGCCGGGTGCCGTCGGGGGAGAACGCCGCGTCCGTGGCCCACACGTCGATGTCGGCGACGCGGCGGAACGTGTTCACGCCGGACGCGGAGAGCGGCTCCGGGGCCTCGTAGAGGGCCCCCTTCCCCGACTGCTTCTTGCTGACGATGTAGACCCGGCCGGTGCGGGGGTGGACCATCAGTGACTCGGCGTCGCGCGGCCCGTCCTCGTAGCGGACGGTGTAGGTGGTGGGGGTGACGGTGATGTCGCCCGTGAGCTCCTTCGGCTCGGGGAAGCGGTGGACGCGGACGTCGGGCCAGGTGCCGCCGAGGTTGTCGCCGATGTCGCCGAGGTAGATGCTCCCGTCGGGGCCGATGGAGATCGCCTCGGCGTCCCGGGCGTCGACGCCGTCGAGCGTCACGCGGGCGACCGTGCGCCCGGTCCGGCTGTCCACGGCGTAGACGTACGGGCCGTCGCCGCTGTCGTTGTGCGTCCAGTAGACGCCGGGGTGGGCGCGGCTGGCGGCCAGGCCGCTGGACTCCTTGATGCGCGAATCCTCGATGGTGAAGCCGGAGGGCGCCTCGCGGCCGCTCCCGTCGGCGCGCGCGGGCGTGCTGCCCGGGGGGAGGACGCCCGACGGGAGGAGCAGGGCCGATGCGGTGATTCCCAGGACGGCGGCGGCGAGGGCTGGACGGAAGGGACGCATGCGCCAAGCCTGCCATTGCCGCGTGGCGCGTCCCGGACCGGCGCGGCCGCCGCGCCTACGCGAGCCCGGCGGCCGCGCCGAAGCCGGTGAGCATGGCGTCGACGGCGAAGCCGAACCGCTCGGCGTCGTCCGTGCCCGCTCCGGTGCCGGCCGCTTCGACGACCAGGGGGTAGCGCTCGCAGTCGAGTTCGGCGAGCCAGGCGGTGGTGCCGGGGGCGGCGACGGATGGTGCGGTACGGGCGGGGTGGGCGTGGCGGGCATCGGCTTCGGCGGCGGTGTGACCCACGACGAAGAGGGAGAGGGCGTTGAGGGTGTCGACGGCCGGGCCCAGGGCGAAGCCCGCCGAGGTGAGGGTGCGCAGCCCGCGCTCGACGGCGTCGAGGGTCGCGGGGGTGACGGCGGGGCGGCCGGTGACCAGGGGGAGGACGCCGGGGTGGCGGAGCAGGGCCGTGCGCAGGGAGCCGGCGTAGGCGCGCAGGAACGCACGCCAGTCCGTGGCCTCGCCGTCATCGCTGTCGCTGTCGCTGTCGCCGGCCGCGGGAAGGGGTAGGGCCTCGGCGAAGACCCGTTCCACGAGGCCGTCGAGCAGGGCGTCCTTGTTGGGCACGTGGTGGTAGAGGGTCATGGCCTCGACGCCGAGCTCGGCGCCGAGCCGGCGCATCGTCAGGGCTGCGCGCCCCTCGCGGTCGATGAGCCCCAGGGCGGCGTCGAGGACGATTTCCCTGGTCAGGCCCGCGCGTTCGCCTCGGGTGCGCTTGGTCGTCATGAATCGGCCTTCGCTCGGCGTTGACTTTCTTACATCGTAAGGGCAGAGTGGTCGGCGACGAACTCTTACGACGTAAGAATGGGTGGGGCAGGATGAGTGCGGAGCGGGCCAACTGTGCGGAGCGGACCAACAAGGAAGTCGTCATGGACTTCTTCCAGGCGGTGAACGAGCGGCGGATCGCCGACTTCCCGCGCTACATGGCGGCCGATGTCATCGACCACAACAAGATCATTTACGGTGAGCCGGACGAGCCGGGCGCGGCCTTCGACGGCTTCCGGCAGCAGCTGGAGGCGTTCGGTGCGGGCAGGATGGCTCCTCGGCAGCTCGTCGCCGAAGGCGACACGGTGGTGGCCCGGCTGCTCGTCAGCGGCACGCACACGGGCCGGCATCCCCGGATGCCGGAGCCGACGCACCGCTCGTTCGAGGTGGAGCAGATCTGGATGTTCACGCTGAGGGACGGCCTGATCTCCGAGATACGTGCGGTGAGCGACCGCCTGGGCATGTTCCTGCAACTGGGCTGGGACTGGCCGACGGCGGACTGACCCGGGCGAGTCGATCCGGACGAGCCGACCCGGGCGAGTCGGGGCCTCCGGGTGGGCATGCTCAGGGGGTTGGCGTGAGGGAGTTGCCGAGGACGAGGAGTTCGTCATGCTCACAGCGACGCAGGTACCAGGCGGGCCCAACTGGCTCGGCCTCACGACCCCGGACGCCGCCGCGTCCGCCGCCTTCTACGGCGACGTCTTCGGCTGGCGGTACGAGCCCGTGCAGCCGGAGGAACGGGAGTTCGGGCTCTTCCGCCTGGCCGGGAGGACCGTGGCGAGCTGCGGCCCAGTGGCGGAGCCCGGCACGGCCGCCGAGTGGCAGATCTACTTCCGCACCGTGGACGCCGACGCCACGGCCAAGGCCGTGGAGCAGGCGGGCGGCACGGTCCGCTTCCCGGCCCACGACGTCCTGATGGCCGGCCGCGCGGCCGGCTTCACCGACCCGACCGGCGCCCGCTTCGCCGTCTGGCAGCCGCGCGAGGTCGACTCCCTGGACGCGATCAACACCGCCGGCGCGCTCTGCTGGACCGAGCTCTACACCACGGACGCGGCCGCCTCCAAGGCCTTCTACGGCGCGGTCCTCCCCTGGGACACCGGCTGGGAGATCGAGGTCGGCACCCACGTCCTCGCCATCATCTCCCCCTCCGGCTCCGGCCGGGAGGCCCAGCACGGCGCCATCATGCAACTGCTCCCCGAAAACCTGGCAGCGGGCTCACGCTCCGAATGGCACCCCTACTTCGCGACCCGCGACTGCGACGGCGTGGCGACGGCAGCCACGGAACGTGGCGCCGAGACGCTCATCCCCCCGATCGACGTACCGGGCGTGGCCCGCGTGGCCATGCTCCGCGACCCGTTCGGGGCGACGTTCGGGGTATTGCAGGCGACCACTGCGCCGACGACCACCGAGTGACCCACCGGCCGGGGTGCCGTGCGGGCGCCCCGACCGGCAGCCACCCGAGGGCGGGCCCCGGTCTCAGCCCTCCGACGCGGACTCCACGTAGCCGTCCGGGCGGACGAGGAGGGTTGTGCGCTGGGCGTCCGCGCGGATCACCGTCAGGATTCCGGGCTCGGCCTTCGCGTTGGCCTTCCGTGGCACCACCCGTACGTACGTGCCCGCCCGGAGTGCCTCGTACAGCCGTGAGGGGTGGCCGTCCAGCTCCGCCAGGGGCAGGTCCGGGGCTCGGCGGCCCGTCAGGGGGTGGGAGCCGGGCGGGGCCGGGTAGTGGATGCCGATGCCGGAGACGTAGAGGGCCGCCCGTCGTACCGCGAACGGCGCGAGGCGGGCCACGGTGCCCACCGCGTTGCGCACCCCCCGCGTGAGGGGTGTGGACGCCAGGGCGGCGCGGACGAGGGCGCCGCTGATGCGCAGGACCATCGCGCCGACCGGGTGCCGTTCGTCGTGGTAGCTGTCGAGGAGGGCCTCGCCGCCCCGGCCCGCGAGGGCGGCGGCGAGCTTCCAGCCGAGGTTGGCGGCGTCCTGGACGCCCGCGTTGAGGCCCAGGCCGCCGGCCGGCGAGTGGACGTGCGCGGCGTCGCCCGCGAGGAAGGCCCGGCCGTCCCGGTAGCGCGGCACCTGGCGTTCGTCGCTGTGGAAGCGCGAGGTCCAGCGGGGGTCGCGCATGCCGAAGTCCTTGCCGAAGGCGGCGCGGGTGACGGCCTTGAGGTTCTCGAAGTCGACGGGGGCGCTGGAGGACAGATCCGCGTTCCGGTCCCAGGCGATGACGCGGTACCAGCCGTCGCCGAAGGGCACGACGAACGCGAAGCCCTCGGGCGTGCCCTTGAAGGCGGGCACCTCGTCCGGCGCGGCGTCCAGCCGGACGTCGGCGAGCATGACCGAGCGCAGGACGGCCTGCCCCGGGAAGGGCATGCCGATCGCCTCGCGGACCGCGCTGCGCACCCCGTCCGTGCCGACGACATAGCGGCCCCGGTAGGTGACGGGCTCCCCGCCCTCCTCCGTGGGCGCGACGTCCACGTCGACGCCCTCCGCGTCCTGCCGCAGCCCGGTCACCCGCGCGCCGCGCCGGATCTCGGCGCCGGCCGCGAGCGCGCGCTTCTCCAGCAGCCCTTCCAGTTCGTACTGGGGGGTGATCAGGACGCCGGCGAAGCGGCTGTCCAGGGCGGTCATCTCGACGCGGGCGCCGCCGGGGAGCCGCACGCCGGGAATGAACGTGCCGGTCGCGATCAGCGGCTCGGCGAGCGCGCGGGCGTCGAGCACCTCCAGGGTGCGCGCGTGGATGGCGAAGGCGCGGGTGAGATTGGAGTCCTCGGCGCGCTTCTCCAGCACCACGACCCGCACGCCCGCGGCGGCGAGATCGCCGGCGAGGAGGAGGCCGGTCGGGCCGGCTCCTACGACCAGGACGTCCGCGGTGAACCCGGACGTGGCGGACTCGGACATGACGGCTCCCGGTGAATCGCTCCGGCCCGGCCGGGGCTCGGCTCGTACTACCAGTGCACACCCGCCCGGCCGGGTATGTCAACGCCTGTTGAATTAATCAGCGGGTCCCTCGACTCCTACGCCGGAACCGCCGCGTCCAGGAAGGGCTCGGTGACGCGCCGCCAGCCGTCCGGCTGGTCGTAATGGATCAGATGGCCGGCATCCGGCACCTCGGCGTAGCGGCCGCGCGGCAGGACGCGGACCATCTCCTGGGCCTCCGCCCGCCCCAGCGCCCCGTCCAGGCCGCGGACGACCAGCGTCGGGCACTCGACCAGGGCCAGCTCCTCCCAGTGCGCGTCATGGGCGTAGCCCTCGCGGGCCTGCAGCATCTGGCGGCGGAAGAACAGTGGCCGCCAGCCGTCGGCGCGCTCCGCCATCACCTCCGCGTAGAAATCCCCCCGGCTGGGGGCGGGCCGCTCCAGCGTCGGATCGTCCTCGCCGAACCACTTCCGCACGTCCGCGAGCGTGGCGAACGGCACCGGCCAGGAGCCCAGCCACTGGCTCCACTCGCGCTGGGTGGCCGCGCCGAGGGCCGAGGCGCGCATGTCGCAGATGACCAGGGCGCGGACGAGATCGGGGCGGCGGGCGGCGAGCTGCCAGGCCGTGAGGGCGCCCATGGCGTGGCCGATCAGGGTGACGGGCGCGAGGCCGAGCTGCTCGACCGCCGCCTCCGCGTCGGCGACATATGCCTCGCGGGCGTAGGGGCCGCTGACGGGCTTGTCGCTCCGGCCGTGGCCTCGCTGGTCGAGGGCGATCGTGCGATAGCGCGTGGAGAGCCAGCGGGCCGTCTGCGCCCAGTGCGCGGCGCGGCCCAAGAGGCCGTGGAGGAGGAGCACCCCGCCCGCCCGGGAACCAGGGTCCGGCACCGGCCCGCCGCCGTACCGCCCGCGGCCGCCGGCTTTCGGCGGTTCGGCGAACTCCCAGGCGGCGAGCCGCACTCCGCCGCTTCCCGTCACCTCGATGCGCCGCACCATGAGCCCTGGCACCCCCTCGTCTCCCCCGAGCAGCTCCACCCTATGGAACTTCCATTCGAATGAACCGTTGTCGCGCGCAACACCCCTCGTTCGAGTGACCGGGCGGAAGGATTGACCGTCTGCGACCAGGGGAGGAATCGATCTGGGCGCGGACCGTTCGGGGAAGAAGGTCCGCGCGGCGCACCCTGAGAGCTCGGGGCTCCGGGTCGCCGTGGGGGAGAACGGGGAGGTGGGGCCCCGGCCGCTCGCAAGGGCGCCGGGGCCCTTTTCCCTGTCGCAGGGGCGCCGTTCCGTGTCGCCGGGCCCCCGTCGCGTCTCGCCGGGTCCCCGTTCCGTCTCGACGCCGGTCCGCCGGCCTCATCCCAGCCCCTCCCCCCGGTCGGCTGCGCGCGCATATGCGTTTCGGCACTCAGCGCCAGCGTGGCACGGCTCGGCCCCGGGCGCGCCGATTCCGCCGCGGCTCGGCAGCTTTACGTAAGGCGGTATACGTACCCGGCGCGGCCGGTCCGTCTCCGGCGTCGAGGCAGGTCAGCGCTTGGCGACGAAGACATGCGCGGCGATGTCCGCCGCCAGCTCGGCGGCCTCGCCACTGCTTCCCACCATCACTCCACCGGGCGACTCCGTCACACTGACCACCGCACCCGGCTGCACCCCGGCGCGACGCAGCGTGTACATCAGCTGGGCGTCGGTCTGGATCGGCTCGCCGATGCGGCGCACGACGACGGTCTTGCCGTCGGTGCCCGGCTCCAGATCCATCAGGCTGACCATGCCGTCATTGAGGAACGGGTCGGCCTCGGCCTTCTCGCCCAGCTCCTCCAGGCCCGGGATCGGGTTGCCGTACGGCGACTCCGTGGGGTGGCGCAGCAGCTCCAGCACCCGCCGCTCGACGGCCTCGCTCATCACGTGCTCCCAGCGGCAGGCCTCGGCGTGCACCTGCTCCCACTCCAGGCCGATCACGTCGACCAGCAGGCACTCGGCCAGCCGGTGCTTGCGCATCACGCGGGTGGCCAGCTGCCGGCCCTCCTCCGTGAGCTCCAGGTGCCGGTCGCCCGCGACCGTGACCAGTCCGTCGCGCTCCATACGGGCCACGGTCTGGCTGACCGTCGGGCCGCTCTGATCGAGCCGCTCGGCGATGCGGGCGCGCATGGGGACCACACCTTCCTCTTCCAGCTCGAGAATGGTGCGGAGGTACATCTCCGTGGTGTCGATCAGTCCGGACATGCCGTGCCCCTCGATAAGTCGTGCGCTGGCCCTGGACTCAATTCTGACGCATGGCACCGACAACGGGGCCGCCCACGCCTCCGCCCGCCCCGTCCGTATTGACAGCGCCCTGGTCCAGCACGCAACGTGATCCGCGCCACGGCGGTCGCCCGGGGGCGAACCGGGCGGATATGTCCCGCCACCGCGGTCGGTCACCGTATCCGGCCGACCGCCACCGTCGAGCCACGTCGAGCCGCGTCGAGCAACGTCGAGCCAAGGAGTCCGCAGCGATGAGCGACAGTAAGCCGGCCGGGCAGTTCTTCGACGCCGCGATCGGCCTGCTGCGGCGGGTGCGCGACGAGGAGGCGGGCGCCGTCGCGGACGCCGGGGCCTTGATCGCCGACACCGTGGCGGACGGCGGCCGGATCTTCGTCTTCGGCGCCGGGCACTCCTCGCTCCCCGCCCAGGACGTCGTCTACCGCGCGGGCGGGCTCGCCCTGGTGAACCTGCTCGCCGTGCCGGGCGTCGTCGGCATCGACGTCATGCCCGCCACGCTGGGCAGCGCGCTGGAGCGGGTGGACGGGCTGGCCGGGGCGGTTCTGGACACCAGCCCCGCGCGGCCCGGCGACGTCCTCGTCGTCATCTCCCTCTCCGGGCGCAATTCGCTGCCCGTCGAGATGGCCATGAACGCCCGCGCCCTCGGTCTCAAGGTCATCGGCGTCACGTCCGTGGCCTATGCCGAGGAGACCCGATCCCGCCATGTGTCCGGAACGTTTTTGAAGGACCACTGCGACGTCGTCGTCGACACCAAGATCACTGTGGGGGACGCGGAGCTGACGTCCGAGGGCATCGCGGCGCCCTTCGGGCCGGCGTCGACGGTCGTGGCCAGCGCCGTGATGCAGGCCGTCATGGCCGCGGCGGCCGGGGAGCTCGCCGCGCGCGGCATCGACCCGCCGATGCTGCGCTCGGGCAACGTGGACGGCGGCCACGAGTGGAACGGGCGGGTGCTGTCGGAGTACGGCGACCGGATCTTCTTCCGGCACCACTGAGGCTTCTGTCGTCTGTAGGCCGGTTGGTGGTCGGGGGCGGGGCGGGGTGGACGGGCCCTTACGGGGCTGAGCTCTTCGCGGGGCCTGCCACTTTGGTGCTGGGTGCCCCGTACTCAGCTCTAGCGGCGAAGAGCTCTTTACGCCCCTACCAGGGCCCGTCCACCCCACCCCGCCCCCTCACATCGTGGCCACCGCCAGGTCGATCGACGCCGCCACGCGGGAGGCGATGTCCTCCGCGTAGATCGCGTCCGCGCGGTCGAAGGCCCGGCGCGAGCCGCCTCGGAGGAAGGTGACGACGCCCACCGTCCGGCCCCGGCTGCGCAGGGCCGTGGACAGGGCGTGGCGGGTGCCGTCGGGCCACTTGCGGGTGGCGGCCCAGTTCTCCGAGCGGTCCGCCGCCGCCCGTACCGAGCCGCAGCGTTCGACCGCCTGGAGCGCCGGGTGTCCGTCGAGGTAGGGGACCGGGAGGCCGCCCGGTGAGGTCAGGGGGCTCTGGCCCGGGGCCCAGGCGGGCGTCGCCGCGACGCGGATCAGCCGGATCGGGCCCTCCGGGACGGGCCGGGGCTCGGGCAGCAGGTCGATCAGGGCGTGGTCGGCGAAGCCCGCGAGGGCGAAGTCCATGTAGAGGGCCGCGGCCTCCATGGGGTCCTCGCACTCCGCGACCGCCCGCCCCGCCCGGTGCAGCTGGCTGCCCCGGAAGCGCAGCCGGGCGCTCTCCTGCTCCGCCAGCCGGGTCTTGGTGACATCGAGGAACAGCCAGGCCACGCCCAGGGGGACGGGTTCCTCGACCAGCGGGGTGGCCAGCCGCAGGAAACCGCTGCGCCAGCAGCGCCGCTCCGGTACGGGCGAGGGGCCGCCGCCGTGGTCGCGGACGGTCACCCACAGCTCGGTGGGCGCGGGCGGCGCGCCGGCGGCCAGGACGTGCTGGAGGGCGCCCTCCACTTCCTCGACGCCCTGGTCGAGGAGTTCGCCCAGGGGGCGGCCCAGCAGGGCGGTGCGGCTCGTGCGCAGGGCGCGGGCGGCGTGGGCGTTGGCCAGGGCGGGGCGGAGGTCGGCGTCGACCAGCACCACGCCCCAGGACGCGTCGCCGAACAGCGCCTCGCTCAGGGCGACGGACCGTTCCAGGTCGATCTGGGTGTGCACCTCGCTGAACGCGCAGTACACCCCCGCCGGTCTGCCGTCCGTGCCGGGCACGGTGGAGGACTGGACGCGGACGAGCACCCGTCGGCCGTCCTTGGTGAGCAGCGCGAACTCGTCCACCTGGCGGCCCGGCGACTTCATCACGCCCAGCAGCCGCCCGGTGACCTCCTCGGCGTCCGCCTCGCGGGCGGCCCAGCCGCCCAGGCCCCGCCGGCCCACGGCCTCGTCGGGCGTCCAGCCGAGTATCCGCTCGGCCTCGCGGTTCCAGTGGGTGACGTGACCGTCGGCGTCGAACGCGCACAGTGCCGCGTCCATGCCGTCGAGAAGCGCCGCCAGGAGGTCGTGGTCCTCGCTCTCCGGGGCCGCCCGGTGGCCGGTGGGGCCGGGCTGGTGTGGAGCCGTCACGAGATACCCCCCGCTGGACGTGTCCGCGTGCCCTGCAAGTCCTGCACGTCCGGCATTCAACTCGACCCCGGCGCACCCCACACCGACTTCGCCGAAATCGATGCACGGGGAAATTCGCTTGCCGGGGGCGAGCGGCCGTTCCTAGGCTGTGGGGCACACGAGAAGGGAGGTGGTTCGGGACATGATTTCTTTCCGGACGCGTGAGGTGACTGCGGGCTAGCGCCCGTCGTCGCGTTCCTACGCAGCGCCGGCCGCGCCGGCCAATCCCAAGCAGTCACCCGGTCCGTGGGCTGCCGAGTCGTCCGCTCGGCACCGTCGCTCCGCCGTCAGGCGGGGAGGCGGTAGCAGCCCACGGGCCGTCTGCGTTTCCGGCCCGTGGCCCGGGTGGCCTTACGGGCAGAGGCGTTCCACTTGCCAGCCGGATTTCGTGGTCTCGTCGCGGACGTACCGGAGTCTGTCGTGGAGGCGGTTCTCCCGGCCCTGCCAGAACTCCACCGTCTCCGCCGTCACCCGGAAGCCGCCCCAGTGCGGCGGCACCGGAACGGGCTCGCCCTCCGGATGGCGGGCGGCCATTCGCTCGTACGCCGCGTCGAGTTCGGCGCGGGAGGCGACCACCGTCGACTGCTCGCTCGCCCAGGCGCCGATCCGGGAGCCGTAGGGACGGGCCCGGAAGTACGCGGCGGTCTCCTCGGCCGGCACCCGTTCGGCCGTACCGGTGACGACGACCTGACGGGCCAGCGGGTACCAGGGGAACAGCAGGGACACCCGCGGGTTCTGCGCGATCTCCCTGGCCTTGCGGGAGTTGTAGTTGGTGTAGAAGACGAAGCCCCGCCGGTCGTACCCCTTGAGCAGCACGGTCCTCGAGCTGGGCCGTCCGGAGGCGTCGGCCGTGGAGACGACCATGGCGTTGGGCTCGTGGAGTTCGCTCGCGGCGGCCTCGGTGAACCAGTGCGCGAACTGCTCGTACGGACCGGCCGTGAGCTCCGCCTCGGACAGGCCCGCGGAGCGGTAGTGCGCCCGCATGGCGGTGAGGTCGTGCTGGAGATCGAACGCGAGTCCGTACTCGAGCCCGTCGTCGCTGTCGTAGGCGTCGTCGGTCTCGTCGGATGTGTAGTCGTCGGAGGTGTAGTCGTCGGCGTGGGACACGTGGACATCTTGCAGCACGGGGTGGCCGACGTAGGGGCCGGACGAGTGTTCGGGTGGCTCTCCTGCCCCGGAATCCCGCGCCGTAACCCTTTCACCAGCGGAAAGTTGGGTGTGCCGGACATCACCTTCCCCGCAAGCCCCGAACCCCCCAAAATCACCGGTGGACAGCTGTGGCTTCCCGTCAGCTCCGGCTATCGTGTCCGGCCCCGGACCCGGCACCGTTACTTCTGCGGAGGCCGGGTGATGTCCGGGGTGAAGTACATCCGCACGGGGCATGACCGGGTAGACCGGAACGGACCGCGAGCCGCGCACGCTGCCGCGTAACCGCGCCGGCCACTCCTACCGGAGCGCAGTACCCCCACCGGAAGCACCACCCCCACCGGAAAGCAACAGCCGCAAGCCCGACCCCATTGACCTCTTCCGATCCATGGCCGGACCTCCGGAGATCCCGGACGGTCCGCCGGTCGGCAGCCGCTTGTCGCACACATCATGAGGAGCCGCCTGATGTCCGACTTCGTCCCCGGACTCGAAGGAGTCGTCGCGTTCGAAACGGAGATCGCCGAACCCGACAAGGAAGGCGGTTCCCTCCGCTACCGAGGCGTCGACATCGAGGACTTGGTGGGCCACGTCTCCTTCGGCAACGTCTGGGGGCTGCTGGTCGACGGCGCCTTCAACCCCGGGCTCCCGCCGGCCGAGCCGTTCCCCATCCCCGTCCACTCGGGTGACATCCGCGTCGACGTGCAGTCCGCGCTGGCGATGCTCGCGCCCGTCTGGGGCCTGAAGCCCCTTCTCGACATCGACGAGGCCACCGCCCGCGACAACCTCGCCCGGGCCGCCGTGATGGCCCTGTCGTACGTCGCCCAGTCGGCCCGCGGCCAGGGACTGCCGATGGTGCCGCAGCGGGAGATCGACACGGCGGAGACGGTCGTCGAGCGCTTCATGAAGCGCTGGCGGGGCGAGCCCGACCCCAAGCACGTCAAGGCCGTAGACGCCTACTGGACCTCCGCCGCCGAGCACGGCATGAACGCCTCCACGTTCACCGCCCGCGTCATCGCCTCCACGGGCGCGGACGTCGCGGCGGCCCTGTCGGGCGCGGTCGGCGCCATGTCCGGCCCGCTGCACGGCGGCGCGCCCTCCCGCGTCCTCGGCATGATCGAGGAGATCGAGCGCACCGGCGACGCCGTCGCCTACGTCAAGAACGCCCTCGACAAGGGCGAGCGCCTCATGGGCTTCGGCCACCGCGTCTACCGCGCCGAGGACCCCCGCGCCCGCGTCCTGCGCCGCACGGCCAAGGAGCTGGCGGCCCCGCGCTTCGAGGTCGCCGAGGCCCTGGAGAAGGCGGCCCTGGAGGAGCTCCACAACCGCCGCCCCGACCGGGTGCTGGCCACGAACGTCGAGTTCTGGGCGGCGATCGTCCTGGACTTCGCCGAGGTTCCCGCGCACATGTTCACCTCGATGTTCACCTGCGCCCGCACGGCGGGCTGGAGCGCGCACATCCTGGAGCAGAAGCGCACGGGCCGTCTTGTGCGGCCGTCGGCCCACTACGTGGGCCCCGGCCCCCGCGACCCCCGCGAGATCCAGGGCTACGCGGACATCCAGGGCTGAGGCCCCCGCCGTCCGGACGCCGAAACGCCGGAGGGGCTGGATCCGTCCAGCCCCTCCGGCGTCCCGAAGCAACTACCCCTTGCTCACCGCCGTGAGGATCTCCGGCAGGCGGTCCAGCATGCGCGGGGCCGCCAGGCGCAGGCCCGCCCAGGTCACCAGGACGCCGTAGCCCGCGCCCAGCGGCAGCACCGTCCACAGCCAGCCGTGGGCGCCCCCGAGGTGGAGGCCGATCGTGAGGGCGCCCAGGGGGGCGCACAGGACGGCGCCGATGAGGGCGCCCAGCATGCCGAACCAGGCGAGGGCGCCCTGGCCGGGGGCGACGTTCTTGAAGCCGCTGTCCTGGGGGATCGAGTACGGGGCCAGGACCGAGGCCAGGGCGCCGGTGGCGAAGAGGGCGCCCAGGAGGGCGAAGCCCAGGCCCAGGACCTCGGCCCAGTCCTGCCACCTGCCGGTGAAGTAGGCCGTGCCGGTGACCACGAGGGCCACGTACGGGACGGCGATCAGGGAGAAGGTCAGGGCGCGGGCGCGCAGTTCGGCGTAGGCGTCGCGGCGGGAGCCGATCGTCTGGAGGACCATCCAGAAGGCCGGGCCGTCCTGGCCGAACTGGTTGTACATCTGCAGGCCGAGCATGGTCGGCGCGAACATGGCGAACCAGATGTTGGACATGCCCTGTGCCGCGTTGACGATCGGCACCAGCGCGCCCACCGCGAGCCCGGAGACCCAGGAGGCCTTGGTCTTGGGGTCGCGCCAGATGTACCGCAGCGAGCGGTGCATGACGGTTCCCGTGCGGCCGGCGGGCAGCAGCCGGGCGAGGCCGGAGCCGCCGGCGCGGGCCTTCTCGGGCTTGGTGACGGAGGCCGCGCCGAGGGTGGAGGCGTCGCCGGCGGTCATCACCTTCGCCAGGCCGCGCTGCCACCACCACAGCACCGCGGCGAGCGCGACGACGGTCAGGGCCAGATCGGTGGCGGCCCGCCCGTACGCGCCGTCGCTCGCGGCCCGGACGGCGTCCAGCGTGGAGCCCGGCGGGATCCAGCGCAGGACGTCGGCCACGGACTCCAGCTTCGCCATGCCGGCGCCGTTGAGCTTCTGCATGGCGAGGCTGAACAGCTGTCCGCCCACCGCGATGATCAGGCCGCTCAGCAGGGCCAGGTCACGGCCCTTGCGGCTGGTCAGCAGCCGGACGTTGGCCGTGGCCACGGCCCGGGCCAGGGCCAGGCAGACCAGCAGGGCCAGGGGCACGGCCAGGACGCCGACGGCGAACGCGGCGGCGCCGTGGGCGCCGGCGATCACGGCACCGATCAGCACCGCCACCGTGAACCCGGGGCCGATGCCCACCAGGGCGGCGGCCAGCAGGCCCGCCAGCATCGGGGTGGGGCGCAGCGGCAGCATCACCAGCCGGGTGGGGTCCATGGTCTCGTCGCCGCCGGGGAAGAACAGCGGCATCACCGCCCAGCCGAACGCCAGCAGGGCCGCCGTGCAGACGGTCAGGGCGCCGACGTGGGCGTGGCCGCGCAGCGCGACGAAGCCGAGGAGCTGGAGCGCGGCGTAGAGGGAGACGAGGACGAGGGAGGTGATCCAGACGGCCTTGCGGCCGGAGGACTGCCGCAGTCCGTTGCGCAGCAGCGACAGCTTCAGGCGGACGAAGACGGCGGTGGTGGCGGGAATCGTGGAGGACCTTGAGGAGGTGGCCGCTGTGCTCATCGGGTGCCGCCGCCGAGCCAGTCGAGGTTGTCGTCGGCCGTGTTTCCGCGCATGCCGACGAGTTCCAGAAACGCGTCCTGGAGGGTCGGCGCGTCGCCGCGGACGTCCGCGAGGGGGCCGTGAGCGCGGATGCGGCCGCCGGCCAGCACCGCGACCCAGGAGCACAGCGACTCCACGAGCTCCATGACGTGGCTGGAGAAGACGACGGTGGCGCCGGAGGCGGTGTAGCGCTCCAGGACCTTGCGGATCGTCTGGGCGGAGACCGGGTCGACGCCCTCGAACGGCTCGTCGAGGAAGAGGACTTCGGGGTTGTGCAGCAGCGCGGCGGCCAGGCCGATCTTCTTGCGCATGCCGGTGGAGTAGTCGACGACGAGCTTGTTCTGCGCGCCCGCGAGGTCGAGGACGTCCAGGAGCTGGGTGGCGCGCTTGTCGACCTCGTCGCCGGGCAGGCCGCGCAGCCGACCGGTGTAGGCGAGGAGTTCACGCCCCGAGAGGCGCTCGAACATCCTCAGCCCCTCGGGCAGCACTCCGATGCGGGCCTTGACGGCGGCCGGGTCCTGCCAGACGTCGGCGCCGCCGATCTCCACCCGGCCCGAGTCCGGGCGCAGCAGCCCGGTGACCATGGAGAGGGTGGTGGTCTTCCCGGCGCCGTTGGGGCCGACCAGGCCCACGAACCTGCCCGCGGGTATCTCCAGATCGATCCCGGCGACCGCCACCTGCTCGCCGAACCGCTTCCACAGTCCCTCGACGCGGACCGCCGGTATGCCGGTCGTCCCGGTCCCGTTCGTCGCTTCCCGTCCCACGTGCTGTTCCTCAAATCCCCGAGTGCTGTTCCGGGGGACGGACTCCGCCCTGCCCCCCGGATCCACCCTAGAGGCGTGTCGAGGGGCGGGGACATGAGGTTTGTCAGGACTTCGCGGGCTGGACTTCGTGGGCAGGACTTCGCGGGGCGGGGCTTTCCGATGTCCGCCCGGTGCGCCGGTCGGCGCACCGGGCGGCGCACCGGTCAGCGGCAGCTCGCCGGGGCGGTGCCCCGTCCGCACGCGTACGCCAGGGCGCTGACGAGCTCCTCCGCGTCCGGCAGCCAGCGGTTGGCGGGCGTGGGCTGCCGGGCCCACTGGACCCGGCCCCGGTTGCCGATCCGGGTGGGGGGCGCGACCACATAGCTGCCCTCGCCGTGGGGGACCAGGTCCAGCGTGGCGGGGGACCAGCCGAGCCTGCGGGCGTGGTCGGCGACCTTCAGGGAGCCGCCGGGCAGGACGAAGAAGAGCATCCGGCGGAAGGGCGTGCAGGTGACCGGGCCGAGCTGGATCTCCATCCGCTCCATGCGGGCCAGCGCCAGGAAGCCCGCCGACTCGGAGACCTCGAGGGCGTCGAAGGTGCGGCCCGTGGGCAGCAGGATCGAGGCGCGGGGCTGCTTGCTCCACATCCGCCGGGCCGTGGACGCGCTCCCCGTGGCCTGGGAGGCCCAGTCGGGCCGGGCCGGGTGGGCGCCGGGCGCGGGGCACTCGTACTCCCCGCACGAGCAGCGCTCCCGTCCCTCGACGGCCTCCAGCCAGGTGCCCGGAAATACGTCCCAGTGCCGGTCCTCCGCGTATCTCCCGGCGGCGTCGAGCACGCGCTCGCCGCGTTGTTGGGGAATGTGCGGGGCTCCTACTCCGATGGTCTCTTCCACGTTCAACACAACTCCCCTTGACATCAGGGGTTACGGCGGGGACACGGGCCAGTTGCGGCTGCCGGCGACAGCACACGGGGCGCACGGATGCATGTACGGGGGCGCAGGCGAGGGTTCGCCGCCGCGAAGGGGTAGCCACCTGGGCGGCGGTTGACGGCACGGGCCATCGAGGTGGTGGTTCCGTTCGTGGACCGCCGCGATTGGCGCGAATACCGGCAAGTCCTGCATTCTCCGGATATCCAGGGGGCAAAGATCACGGGAGAGAGCGTTCACGGCCGAACCGGCTGTCCCGGCCGAACCGGTTGTTCCGCATCCGGCGGGACTCATCGCGAACGCATAGCGGTATCAGCAGTCTCAGGGGGTAAAGCATGGCCGCGAGGCCACTTGTGGCGCGGCAGCCTAACGAACGGCTGCAGGCGCTGATCCAGGAAGCCGGCTGCTCCAACGCCGGGTTGGCGCGCCGTGTGAACATGTGCGGCGCCGAGCACGGACTGGACCTGCGGTACGACAAGACGTCCGTGGCCCGCTGGCTGCGCGGCCAGCAGCCGCGCGGCCGGGCCCCCGCCGTCATCGCCGAGGCCCTCGGCCGCAAGCTGGGCCGCACGGTGACGATCGACGAGATCGGCATGGCCAACGGCAAGAACCTGGCCTCCGGCGTCGGGCTCCAGTTCTCCCCGACCGTGCTCGGCGCGATCGAGCAGGTCTGCGAGCTGTGGCGCAGCGACGTCGGCCGGCGCGACTTCCTCAGCGGCACCTCGGTGGCGTCCTCCGCGCTCGTCGAGCCCAGCCGCGACTGGCTGATCACCGCCGCCGACGCGCAGGTCGCCCGGAGCGCGGGGGCACGGGTCGGCATCGCCGACGTCGAGGCCGTCCGCGCCACCACGGAGGCCCTCGTCGAGCTCGACCACCGCTACGGCAGCGGGCACGTCCGCCCGGTGGTCGTCCACTACCTCAACAGCGTCGTCTCCGGCCTGCTCGCCGGCTCCTACCGGGAGGCGGTCGGGCGCGAGCTCTTCGCGGCCGTGGCCCGGCTGACGGAGCTCGCCGGCTACATGGCCGTCGACACGGGCCAGCCCGGGCTCGCCCAGCGCTACTACATCCAGGCGCTGCGGCTCGCCCAGGCGGCCGGCGACCGGGGCTACGGGGGGTATGTGCTGGCCGCCAGCATGAGCCACCTCGCCGCGTCGCTCGGCAACCCACGGGAGATCGCGCAGCTCGCGAAGGCCGCGCAGGAGGGGGCGCGGGGGCATGTGCCGCCCCGCGCGGAGGCGATGTTCTACGCCGCCGAGGCGCGCGGGCACGCGCTGCTCGGCGACGCGCGCTCCTGCCAGGTCGTCGCGAGCCGGGCCGTCTCGCGGCTCGAAGCCGCCGACAGCGGCCGGGAGTCGGGGGACGAACCGCCGTGGATCCGCCACTTCGACCAGGCGTACCTCTCGGACGAGCTGGCCCACTGCCACCGTGACCTGGGCCAGGCCGAACCGGCGCGGCGCCACGCCGAGGAAGCGCTCGCCGCGCACCCGCCGGGCCGGGTCCGCCGCCGGGCGATCGACCTGCTGCTCCTGGCCACGGCGCATGTGCAGCAGAGGGAGGTGGAGGAGGCGGTCGCCACCGGCAGCCGGGCCCTGGAACTGCTGGGCACGCTGCGGTCCAACCGGGGTGCGGAGTACCTGGACGACTTCCAGCAGCGGCTGGAGCCGTACCGGGACGAGCCGGTGGTACGGGAGTTCGGGGCGCGGATGGAGATGCAGGCGGCGTAGTCGGATGCCGGGCGGGTGGTTCGCGGGTGAGCCGGCCCGTCCGGCGTTTGAGGACACGGCGCAGCAGCCCGTCCGGCGTTTGAGGACGGCTCCCACAGGGGGGCGTTTCGGGGCGAACGGGCGGCGCATGGCCGACCGCCCGCAGGACCCGGTAGCGTGAGCCGCCGGTCCCGTAAGTCCCGTTACAGCCTGAGGAGTCCCGGTGACGCAGAGCGGACAGGGAAACGAGCCGCAGCGCCCTGCGGCCCCGCCCGCGCCGCCAGTTCGGCCTGCCCCCGATTGGGGCACGCCCTGGCCCACGGCCGGTGCCCCTCTCCCGCCGGAGAACCCGCCCTCGGGCGGTGGGGCCGGCGCGCCCGCGATACCGGAGATTCACGGGATACGCGAGATACGTGAGGAGCCGGAGATATCCGGTATACCCGGCGCGGGTCCTGGACACTCCGGTCCCGAATCCGCTGCCGAGGCCACGCAGTTGCTGCCCTCGCACCCGGGCAACCCGCCGGCCGTCGGTGGCCACAGCTCCTATGGGGACGCGGAGGCCACGGCCTTCCTGCCGCCCATGACCGGGGCCGGTGCCGGTACCGATGCCGCCACCCAGTACCTCCCGCCCGTCATGGGCAACGGGGGCCCCACGGTCCCCATGGCAGCCGAAGCGGCCACCCAGTACCTGTCGCCCGTGCCGCCCGTCCCCGGCGCGGACTCCGCCGCCGCCACGCAGTACCTCCCGCCCGTCGTCAACGAGCGGGACGAGCCGTCCCCCGCGCACACGGCGAACGCCGAGGCGGCGACCACCCTCATGCCGCCCGTGCCCCCGGCCGGGTCCGCGCAGTCACCCGCCACGGACTCCGCCGCCGTTCCGCCGCCCGCCGCGCCCACCACTTCCACGCCCACGCCCGCCACGCCCTTCTCGGTGATGGCCCGGCCCGGGGAGCGCCCGCCGCCCGCCGAGTTCGACACGCTGTTCCGCTCCGCGACGCCCACGCAGCAGCTGCCGCCCGTACCGCCGGGCGGGTCCGTCCCCTCGTCCTTCCCCGGGCAGCCGCAGGCGTCCCACGGCGCGGCCGGCGGTTCGTACGGCTATCCCCCGAGCGCCCCGAACTCCACCGGTTTCCCGAACTCACCGGGCTTCCCGAACTCCACTGGCTTCCCGAACTCCACCGGCTTCCCGGGCGCCCCGAACTCACCCGGCCCGCAGGGCCACCGGGGCGGTCTCGGCATGCCGGGAATGCCGGGTGCGCCCGGTGCCCCGGCGGCGCCGGGCGGCGGCCACGGCGGGCCGCGTCCGGCGGGCCGCAAGAAGTCCCCGGCCGTGGTGATCGCGGCCGTCGTCGCGGGCTGTGCCGTCGCCGGGCTCGGCGCGGGCGCGCTGCTCAGCGGCGGGGACGACAACGGCGGCGACCAGCAGAACGCCGCGGCCGCGAGCCCGGCGACGACCGCCCCCTCCGCCGCCGCGTCGGCCAAGCCCGCGGACACCCCCAGCGCCACGCCCTCGCCGTCGGCCAAGACCGACGACCCGGCGGCGGCGCAGGCCAAGGCGCTGGACGCGTTGCTGAAGGACAGCAACAACAGCCGGGACGCGGTCATCAGAGCCGTGGACGCCACCCGGAACTGCAAGGACCTCGACAAGTCCGCCGCCGACCTGACCGGCGCCGCGGGCGAGCGCAACGCCCTGGTCACCCGGCTCGGGCAGACGCCCACGGACAAGCTGTCCAACAGCGCGGCCCTCACCGCCCAGCTGACGAAGGCGTGGCAGTCGTCCGCCTCGGCGGACAGCCACTACGCGGCCTGGGCCCGCCAGGCCAAGGGCAAGAAGGGCTGTGTGAAGGACCACGCCCTGCCGACGCGTGACAGCGCGGACGGCGACCGTGCCAGCGCCGACGCCACGGCCGCGAAGAAGAAGGCGGCCGACCTGTGGAACCCGATCGCGCGGCAGTACGGCCTGACGCCGCACGACTGGACCCAGCTGTGAGCCGACGGCGCGATAGGGCGGGGCGCGGCCGGTGATCGCCCGGGAACGGGATCTCGCGGAGCGGTGAACGTCGGGGCCGGGCCACGGCACGGCGCACGGGAACGTACGATCGATTGTTGTGCAGGGTTCAGAGAAGTCTTCCCGTCGCGGCCGCCGCTCGACCACCATGGGCGGTATGCCGCTCAATGACATGCCGTGGTGGCGCTGGCGTGCGAACGTGCGCTCGGCGCTGCACATGCTCTCGGACCCGGTCTTCCAGCAGGAGTGCTGGGTGGCCGGCCGGGAGGGGTACGGGGATGTGACCGACGCCGTCTACCGCCTGGTCGAGGACACCTGGCTGGACAACTGGTCGGCCGAGAAATACGTCGGCACGGTCTTCCGGGACTCGGGAGAGGCCGCGCTCGTCGACGTCGCCGTGCTGCGTGTGCTGCGGATCATGCACCAGGTCGGGGCGGACGCGCCGGCGTCCGCGTATCTGGGGCACCACGGCTGGCCGGAGGCCGTCCGGGCCGCCCGCGAGGCCCATGTGCGGCTGGCCGTGGGCGACGGCCACGACCCGGACGCGCCGCCGCCCCCGCTGGCGGTGCTGGAGCTCGCGACGCGGTACTGACAGGGTTCCGGCGAGGTACCGAACGGGCGCCGACGGGCACCGGGCTCCGGCAGGGTCCCGGGTGTGCGACGCTATTGGGCTATGACCACCGAACAGCCCCAGCAGTACGTCCTCACCCTCTCCTGCCCGGACAAGCAGGGCATCGTCCACGCGGTGTCCAGCTATCTCTTCATGACCGGCTGCAACATCGAGGACAGCCAGCAGTTCGGTGACCGCGACACGGGCCTGTTCTTCATGCGCGTCCACTTCGGCGCCGACGCGCCGGTGACGCTGGAGAAGCTGCGGGCGAGCTTCGCGGCGGTCGGGGACTCCTTCCAGATGGACTGGCAGATCCACCGGGCCGACGAGAAGATGCGCATCGTCCTGATGGTGTCCAAGTTCGGGCACTGCCTCAACGACCTGCTCTTCCGCTCCCGGATCGGTGCCCTCCCGGTGGAGATCGCCGCGGTGGTCTCCAACCACACGGACTTCGCCGAGCTCGTCGGCTCCTACGGCGTCCCCTTCCATCACATCCCGGTGACGAGGGAGAACAAGGCGGAGGCCGAGGCGCGGCTGCTGGAGCTCGTCCAGGCGGAGAACGTCGAGCTGGTCGTCCTCGCCCGCTATATGCAGGTGCTCTCCGACGACCTCTGCAAGGCGCTGTCCGGCCGGATCATCAACATCCACCACTCCTTCCTGCCGAGCTTCAAGGGCGCGAAGCCGTACCACCAGGCGCACGCGCGCGGTGTGAAGCTGATCGGTGCCACCGCGCACTATGTGACGGCCGACCTCGACGAGGGCCCGATCATCGAGCAGGAGGTCGAGCGGGTGGGCCACGAGGTCACCCCGGAGCAGCTCGTCGCCGTCGGCCGCGACGTCGAGTGCCAGGCGCTGGCCCGTGCCGTGAAGTGGCACAGCGAGCACCGCGTCCTGCTGAACGGCACCCGCACGGTCGTCTTCGCGTGATTCCGCTCCCTCCCTCGGCCCGGGCGGGCCGAGGGAGGGAACAGGAGCGGGTTCAGGGGCGGGTTCAGGAACGGGTCAGCGGCGTGTCACAGCCGTGACAGTGATGCCGCCGCGTACAGGACGTCGCGCACGGCTTCCTCGTCGCCGAGCGAGCCCGCCGCCGCTTCCTCCGGCGGGACATGGCCCGCGGCCAGCCGGCAGAACTCGACCCCGTCCAGCGCCACATGTGCCACCTCCCCCTCGGGGGTCCCGGTCGCCCCGGGGGAGTCCAGGGCGATGTACCAGTGTCCGCCACCCCGCCCCTCGATCTCCAGATGGAGTGCGCGCCCCGGGGCGCCCGCCACCACCAGGCCGCGCGCCGGTGGTGCGAGGCCGGCGCGGCGCCGGGCGGCTATCGCGCCGGGCAGCATCCGGGCCGCCAGGTCGATCATGCCGTTGAGGTGGGCCGGCGACGGCGGTGCGTAGGGGTAGTCGACGGCCTCCGCGATGTCCCCCGCGTGCGTCCAGCACTCGAAGGCCCGGTCCAGGAAGGCGTCGCGCAGGGGCAGCGCGAACGGCCCGTAGTCCACGGGGAGCTCCGCGGCGGCTTCGCCCGCGAAGGAGACCGTCCGTATCAGCGTCTGCTCCTGGTCGCGCCACGCGGACCGGACGGAGGCGGGCGTCCGGCCGCCCGGCTCCGCCGCCCACAGGGCTTCCGTCCGCTCCTCGGGCGACGCCCCGCGCAGCGGGTCCGCCATGCCGAGCGCGCCCGCAACGATCGTGTCCACCGCGGTGAGATGGCCGATGACATCCGCCACCGTCGCCTCGCGCGTGGCCGGGGAGCGCCCGTCGAACCACCCGAGCCGTACCGGGGCGCGCCATTCCGTCTCGCCGATGTCGCGCAGCAGCGCGTCGAGCCGGGAGGCCTCCGCCTCGTAGGGGGCGGCCCACTCGGGGACCGGGATCCGCGCGGGCCTGCGGTTGAGCGCCCCGGCCAGCACCCGGGCACGCAGCCCGGGGTCGAGGTCGAGGCTGTCCTCGGGGTGGAGCAGCGCGACGGCGTCGCGCAGCCGGACGGCCTCGTCGGCGCAGGGCGCGCAGTCGGTCAGATGGGCCTCGACGGCGGCGGTCTCCTCGGCCGAGCAGGCGGCCAGCGCCCAGGCGCCGAGCAGTGACTTGAGCAGCGGGTGGGAGCGGACGATCGGTGTCGCGGACCGGCCCGCGCCGCCCTCCACGGCGGCGCGCTGCGCGGGACTGTGCGACCCGGGCACGTCGTGCCCGCCGTCCTCGCCCGGTCGGGGTGCGGTGCTCATCGCAGCGCCGCCCCACCGCCGGGCGGCGAGACCGCGCGCGGTCCCTCATGGGCCGTGGACAGCAGTTGTAAACCCAGCCGGAGTCTGCGCCGCGCCTCGTCCTCGGTGACGCCGAGCCGTACGGCGGTCTGGCGGTAGTCGAGGCGGCGGAAGTAGGCGAGATCCAGCGCGGCCCGCAGGGGAGCGGGCATGGACGTGACGATGTAGTCCGCGCGGGCGGCGGCGCTCGCGGCGCGCACCTTCTCCTCGATCTCGGCCGCCGGGCGTTCCTCGTCGGCCTCCGCGCGCCGCAGGCTGCTGACGGCCTGCCGGTGGGCCAGGCCGGCGATCCAGGAGCGCAGGGGGCCCTCCCGGGGGTCGAACTCCTCGGGGTGCTCCCAGATATGGCCGAAGACCTCGCGCGTGACGCGGTCGGCCCCGGCCTCGTCGCCCAGGACGCGGTGGGCGAGGCCGTGCACGAGGGAGGCGAAACGGTCGTAGAGCTCGCCGAGGGCCGCCGCCTCGCCGTGCGTGAGGCGCTGCTGCATCCTGCGGTCCCAGCGCGGTGGCGCGTCGTTCGTCATTGGCCCGGCCCCCTTACGTACGCACTGCTGTACGCCCTCACGCCGAATGTAACGGGAGGGTCCGACAGCGCACGAGCGGTTGGGATGAATCCCGGAAAGACGCCGCCTGATCCATATCGCGTGTGGTATTGGCGCGGTCACCATGTGTGCATGATCCACCCAACTGGCGATCGGGGTCGATCGTACGTGCACGAATGTGCCGATGTGTTATGCGGGTGTGACCGGATCTATGGGGATGAAGGGTTCGAGCTGGGCATAGGCTCATCAGTGGTCGGCTTGTACCGCGTACGAGACCGCGGTGTTTCACTCGGCGCCGCACGGGGGAAGCGCCAGGCAGCCATACCGCGGAAGGGTCCATTCCATAGGAACGACAGACCGAGTGAAGGGGCTCGAGCGCGTGACGTTGAAGGTGGTGGAGCACGAGCGGGGGGAGTGGGCCGTGCTCCGGGTCTGCGGCGAGATGGATCTGGTGACCTCCCCGTCGGTGCGGCAGCACGTGCACGAGGCTGTCGCGGACGGGCGGCGGAGTCTGGTGCTCGACCTCGCGGAAGTGCGGTTCTGCGACTCCAGCGGCGTGGGCGTGCTGATCGCCGCCCGCCGGCTGATGCGCTCCTGCCAGGGGCGGCTGCGGCTGATCCTGCCCGCCCAGGGCGCGGTGGACGGCTCGCACGTCAACAGGGTGCTCGCCGCGCTGGGGGTGCGCAGGCTCTTCGAGGTCTACCCCGATCTGGACAGCGCGACCGAGGAGAGCACGGACCCGCTGTCTGCCTGACCCGTCGTCCGTCTGCCTGACCCGTCGTCATCGGCACGTCCTGCTGCCCCTCGGACGGGTGAATCGTCGAATCGTCAACAAACCAGCTGACGGTGGCACCGGCCCGGGTGATTCACCGGGTGATTCACCGAGTGGTTCACCGGGTGATTCGTCGAGTGGTTCAGCGAGTGGTTCAGCGGTCCGTCGACGGGAAGCGGGCTCGTACGGCGAATCCGCCCTCGCCCGTCGCACCCGCCTCCAGCGTCCCGCCGAGGCTCTGCGCCCGCTCGCGCAACCCCACCAGGCCGTGCCCCCCGCCGGGCAGCTCCGGAGCCGGGACCGCCGCGTCCGCCGGGCCGTTGCGGACCTCGACCACCAGCTCCCCCGGCTCCTCCGTCACCCGCACCAGCACCTTCGCCCCGGGCGCGTGCTTGCGCACATTGGTCAGCGCCTCCTGGACCGTGCGGAACGCCGCCCGCTCCACGGCCTCCGGGCGCTCGGCGCCGGGGTCGGAGCCGTCCTCGAAGGCGACGTCGAGGGCGCTCAGCTCGATCAGCCGGGGCAGGTCGGACAGCCGGGGCTGCGGTGTGAGCTCCTCGGTGTCGGCCCCGGCGGCGCGCAGGATGCCCACCATGTGCCGCAGTTCGTCCAGGGTCCGCACCGACAGCTCACGGATCGTCCGGGCGCCCTCGCGGGCCGCGGCGTCCCCCGTGCTGATCTGCACGGCCCCCGCCTGGAGGCTGATCAGGCTGACCTGGTGGGCGACGACGTCGTGCATCTCCCGGGCGAGCCGCGCGCGTTCCGTGGCCAGCACCCGGTCGGCCAGCAGCCGGTCCTCCCGGGCGCGGCTGCGCGTCAGCTCGTCGAGCCGGGCGACCAGCTCCCGGCGGGCCCGGGTGAGCAGGCCGAAGGCGATGGGCGTGGTGGCCACCACGATCGAGTCGAGCAGATTGACGCCCGCCTCGCGGCGGTCGGCCAGCGCCAGCTCGGACACCGGGTACGGCAGGAACTGCGCGGCGGCCATCAGCAGCCCGGCGCCGCCCAGCAGCCACTTGTCGGCGCGCGGCCTGGCCGTGCGCCGCACCGCCAGCGTGTAGAGCGCGAACATGGGCGCGATCCAGATGTACGCGTAGTACATCCCCGGCAGCGTCGCCAGGAAGACCGGCGCGGGGAACCGGCGGCGCCACAGCAGCGCCACCGCCGCCAGCAGCGACATCCACAGCGAGAACCGCGGGGTGACGCCGTTGACCAGCAGCGCGTCCCCGGCCGCGAACAGCGCGGGCCCGGCCACCGCCGCCCAGTCGGGCACGCGGGACGGCAGGGCGGCGCGCCACGGCGTCGTCACGGCCGCCCGTCCCCGTCTCTCCCGCCCGCCCCGGCCCCCGGGGACCCGCCGCGCGCGCCCGGGCCCGTGGTCACCAGCCCCGCCCGGTCGGCGACGATCGCGGCCTGGACGCGGTTGATCCCGCCCAGCTTGCCGAGGACCGCGCGCACATGGTCCTTGACCGTGCTGGGCGCCAGCCCCATCCGCTCGGCGATCTGCGGATTGGCCAGCCCCGCGCCGAGCAGCCCCAGCACCTCGCGCTCGCGCGGGGTCAGCCCCCGCACGGCCTCGGCGGCCGTGCTCTCGGCCTCGGCGGCGAGATAGCCGCCGATGACGGCGTGGGTCACGCCCGGGTCCAGGACGCTCCCGCCGCCGGCGAGCGTGCGCACGGCCCGCACCAGCTGCTCGGGGTCGGTGTCCTTGAGCAGGAAGCCGGCCGCGCCCGCGCGCAGCGCGGCGGCGAGGTACTCCTCGGTGTCGAAGGTGGTGAGCATGGCGACGCGCGGCGGGTCGGGGGCGGCCCGCAGCGCGCGCAGCACCGTCAGGCCGTCGACGTCCGGCATCCGGATGTCGAGGAGCACGACGTCGGGGGCGTGCGCGGCGACGGTGGCCACGGCCTCGCCGCCGCCGCAGTCCGCGACCACCTCGATGTCCGGGGCCGTGCCCAGGATCATCCGCAGCCCGGACCGGACGAGCTGTTCGTCGTCCACCACCGCCACACGGATCACGGTCCGCTACCTCTTCCCTCGTCCACCGGGGCCGTCGGCGGCCCCGCCCCTCCAGCCTGCCGCACCGGCGGCGGCCGCCGGAGCCCGGGGCTCCGCCCGCGGGCCGGACGACCCCCGCCGACCGGCGGGGGGTGAACCGGGACCCGGGACGGATGGACGTTCCGGCACCCGGGCGGCAGAGTGCAGTCCATGCTGCACCATGCGGCTCACGGTCGCAGGCCGCCGCACCCCCCGGCGGCGGCCTGTCCGGGCCGGTCGGGCCGTACCGTTCTCAGATCCGCCCCACAGGCCACTGCGGCGGAGCCTTCGGCGCCGGTCCCAGCGTGGTGGTGCCCGGCGCCGCCCGGTGCCCCAGCCCCGTCCGGTACGCGTCCAGCGCCGCCTCCGTCCGCCCCGTGCGCCGCAGCAGGTCGCCCAGCAGCCGGCACAGGTCGGCGAGGTCGCCCGCCGCGCCGGTGCGCTCCAGCAGGGACAGCGCGGCGCAGTAGTGCTCCTCGGCGGCGTCCGTGTCGCCCCTGTCCTCGGCGATGAGTCCCAGCAGCCGGTGCGCCCCGCCCGCGTGGACGGCGCCCCGCTCGGCGCCGAGCGCCGTGGGCGCGAGCAGGGGGCGCAGCAGCTCCTCCGCCTCCGGCGCCTTGCCCCGGCGCCGCAGCACGTCCGCGAGCTCCACCTCCACCTGCACGGTGAACAGCGGGGCGCGCTTGGACGCCAGCATGTCGCGGGCGGTGCGCAGTTCGCTCTCGGCCTTGCGCAGGTTGCCGTCCTGCGCGTGCACATAGCCGCGCATCCAGTGGCAGTGGGCGAGTTCGGTCCGTATGCGCAGCTGCTGGTAGAGCTCCTGGGCCTTGGCGAGGGAGGCGTCGGCGTCGGCGATGCGGCCCTCGGCGATGAGGCTGCGGGCCACGCCCCGGTGCATGGCGGCGACGAGCGCCGGGTCGTCCACCTGGGGTGCGAGCGCCAGCGCGAGCTCTGCGGCGTGCGCGGCGCGGGCGTGCGCTCCCATGTCCATGTAGGGCGCGATGGAGGCGGTGTAGAGGAGGAGCAGGGCGTCGGGGTCGTGCATCCCGGAGGCGTTGAGCTCGTCGAGGGCGGTCTCCAGGAGGTAGCAGGAGTAGCGCAGTTCGCCGGCGAGGAGGTGGGCGGTGGCGCGGCCGCGCAGGGCGGGCACGCGGCGCGGCAGCGGCTGGTCGGCGAGGAGGGCCTCGGCGTCGGCGAAGAGGTCGCGGGCGGCGGTGAGGTCGCCGCTCTCCAGCGCGCAGTCGCCGAGCCCGAGGACGGCGGCGGACTCCTCGTTCACGAGTGAGAGCGCCGCCGCCTCGGCGCGCAGGGCGCGGAAGAGCGCGGCGGCGTCCTCGGCGTCGCCGGTGGCCAGGGTGCGCCGGGCGTCGGTCAGCCGCATCCGCAGTTCGGTGGCCAGGTGGGGCGGGCGGCCGGTGGTCAGCTCCTCGACGGTGGTGCCGAGCCGCCCGGCGAGATGGCGCAGGGCGGTCTCGGAGGGCCGGACCCGGCCGGCCTCCAGGGTGGAGATGTAGGCCGCCGTGTAGGCGGGCTCGGCCAGTTGTTTCTGGGTGAGCCCTTTCTCGGTCCGCAGCCGCAGGACGCGGCGGCCGATGTCGGAGGGCTCGTCCGCCCGTATGCCGTGGGTGCTGTTCTCGGCCACTTCCGCCCCTCGGTACATTGCGCCGTGATTCAAGCCGTACGTTAAATCTGCTTACGTGAGGATGTAATCGTGCCGCCTGTGCCGTCCGTGCCGCCCATACCGAAGACCACCGGAAACGGTGACACCACGAACACCGGGCCCATCCGGGCCTCCGCGGCGGGCACGGTCCGCCAGCCCGGTCTCGCCATGACCGATCACTTCTTCGACGTACCGCTCGACCACGCCCGTCCCGGCGGGGAGCGTATCCGGCTCTACGCCCGCGAGGTCGTCGCCGCGGGCCGGGCCCGGGAGGACCTGCCCTGGCTGGTCTTCCTCCAGGGCGGGCCGGGCTTCCCCGCCGGCCGGCCCGTGGGCCGGGAGAACTGGCTGGACCGCGCGCTGGAGGAGTACCGCGTCCTCCTGCTCGACCAGCGCGGAACCGGCCGCTCCACTCCCGCCAACCGGCAGACGCTGCCCCTGCGCGGCACCCCCGAGCAGCAGGCGGCGTATCTCGCCCACTTCCGGGCCGACTCCATCGTCCGCGACTGCGAGTACATCCGGCCGCGGCTGACCGGCGGCCGGCCCTGGAGCGTCCTCGGGCAGAGCTTCGGCGGCTTCTGCGCGGTCAGCTACCTGTCGTACGCGCCGGAGGGCCTGGCCGAGGTGATGATCACCGGCGGGCTGCCCTCGCTGGACGGCGACGCGGACGCCGTCTACCGCGCCGCCTACCCGCGCATGGAGCGCAAGACGCTGGCCCACTACGCCCGTTACCCGGACGACGAGACGGTGGCCCGGCGCATAGCGGAGCACCTGGCGGAGACGGAGGAGACGCTCCCGGACGGCTCCGTGCTGACCGTGGCGGCGTTCCAGCAGCTCGGCATCCTCCTGGGCACCGGCGACGGCTCCCACCGGCTGCACTACCTCCTGGAGGACGCCTTCGTGCCGACGGCCGCCGGACCGCGGCTGTCGGACGCCTTCGGCGAGCAGGTCGCGGCGGTGCTCTCGCGCACCGCCAGCCCGCTCTACACCCTCCTCCATGAGGCCATTTATGCCCAGGACGGGCGCGCGACGCACTGGTCCGCCGAGCGCGTCCGCGCGGAATTCCCGCAGTTCGAACGCCACTTCGAGCCCGGGGGGCGTTTCCTGTTCACCGGCGAGACCGTCCACCCCTGGATGCTGGAGACCCAGCCCGCCCTCCGCCCCCTGCGGCGCACCGCCGAACTCCTCGCGGAGCGCGAGGGCTGGACCCCGCTCTACGACGCGGACAGGCTCGCCCGCAACACCGTGCCGGTCGCGGCGGCCGTCTACCACGACGACCTCTACGTGGACACCGAGCACTCCCTGCTCACGGCCCGGTCGATCGCGGGGCTGCGGACCTGGGTCACCGACGAGTACGAGCACGACGGCGTGCGCGCGGGCGGCCGCGTGGTGCTGGACCGGCTGCTGGGGCTCGTCCGGGACGAGGTGTGATCACCCCTGGGTAGCGGTCCCCTTCGTTTCCCGTCACATCCATTGTCATGAACCTCCCGAGCCTCTACGTTGAGCGGCGCCTTAACGCGACTTAACCCGCCACTTAATCGGCGGGTTTCGGTTCGGGAGGAACCCCCCATGCACTCGTACAGACGCATATCCCTGGCGACGGGCGCGGCCTTACTGACCGCGCTCGCCGCCGCTCCGCAGGCCACCGCCATTGGTGCCGCTCCGGCGCCCAAACCCACCCAGCGGGTGGAGTACTTCACCGAGCCCGGCGGCCACCCCCACCACAGGACCGTCCCGGCGTCCCCCACCCCGCCCCGCTCCCTCGCCCCGTCCGCCCCCGCCGCCCCGTCCGTCAAGGGCGACGGCGTCGTGACCTCGGTCGTCAACAACGGCCCCATCGGCACCAAGCTCGACGTCGTCTTCATCGGTGACGGCTACACCGCCTCCCAGCAGGAGGTCTTCCACGCGGCCGTGCGCGCCAAGTGGGCGAAGATGTCGGCGGTCGAGCCCTACGCCTCGTACCGGAACCTCTTCAACGTCTGGGCCGTGGACGCCGTTTCGCGCGACTCGGGCGTCTCCGGCGACCCGGCGCAGGGTGTGAAGCGGGACACCGCCCTCGGCTCGGGCTTCTTCTGCGACGGGGTCGAGCGGCTGCTGTGCGTCGACACCGGCAAGGTCGAGTCGTACGCCGCCAAGGCGCCCGCCGCCGATCTGGTCGTGGTGCTCGCCAACTCCACCAAGTACGGCGGGGCGGGCTACAACGACGTCGTCTCCAAGGTCGGTTACGACGGCATCGCCACCGCCTCCTCCGACAACGACCGCTCCGACCAGATCGCCGTCCACGAGACCGGTCACTCGCTGGGCAAGCTCGCCGACGAGTACCAGTACGACGAGTACGGCACCTACACCGGCGCCGAGCCCCGCGACGTCAACATCAGCACGCTCGACGCGGACCGGATGGGCGCGCAGCGGACCAAGTGGTACCGCTGGCTCGGGCAGCAGTCACCGGACGGTGGCACGGTCGGGTCCTTCGAGGGTGGCGGCTACTACCCCAAGGGCCTCTTCCGCCCCACCGAGAACTCGATCATGCGGTCGCTGGGGCGGGAGTTCAACCTCGTCGGCCGTGAGGCCATGATCGCGGGCTTCTACCGCCACGCGAGCGTGCTGACCGCCGCCGACGGAACGGCGGCCACCGGTACGACGGTCGGGCGCGGCGCGCGCGTCGGCGTCCGGCTGCCCGTCGCGACGAGCACCGTCCACTGGTACGTCGACGGCCATGAGGTCGTCTGGTTCCGGGGGAAGACCACGGTCGTGCCGGCCGCCGTGGGCGTGCCCCGCGACGGCCGTACGCACACGCTGACGGCCCGTGCGGTCGACCGCACGGACGCGGTGCGCGACCCGGAGCTGGCCAAGCGGCTGCGCGGCGAGCTGTCGTGGAAGGTCGCGGGCTGAGCCTTTAGCGCTTACGAGGGCTCGGCGTCGAGGACGTGCGAGCCCTCGTAGGCGTGGGCGAGCCGGGAGAAGCCCAGGTCGAGGGCCTCGGTGGCGACGGCACGCACCCGCTCGACGGGCTCGTCCGCCACCAGGGCGGTGTGCAGCACCTCGTAGGCCCGTTCCCCGGCGGCGACGGCCAGCGCGGCGAACAGCTCCAGCTCGGCCCGGCTGGCCCCTGGAGCCCGTTCCGTCAGCAGCTCGGTGAGCAGCCGCTGCCGTTCCCTGCCCATCGGCAGATAGCCGCTCATCAGCGTGGGGCTGCCGCGCAGCACCCGGGCGAAGACCCGCCCGGTGTCGATCCGGTCCGGGTCGAGGACCAGCTCGACGCCGTGGGCGTAGAAGTCCCGTACGGCCGCGAGGAGCTCGGCGCCGGTCCGGGCCGGGGCGACGGCGTCCGGCAGGCCCTCCCTGAACTCCTCGCGGCGGCTGAAGAAGATGTCCTCCTTCGACGCGAAGTGCGTGAAGACCGTCGCCGGCGCCACATCGGCCTCCGCCGCGATCCGCGTGAGCGTCACCGCCTCGAAGCCCTGCTCGGCGAAGAGCCGGAAGGCCGCGTCGGAGATGGCGCGGCGGGTCCGCTCCCTTTTGCGACCGCGCATCCCCGTGGTGGCGGTCGTCCCCGTGGTGGCAGTCGGCGTGGCCTTGGTCATGACGCCAAGAATAACCACCTGACCGGCAGAAGTAGAGGTGCTATATTTTTATAGCGTCTCTAGTTTCGGGCTTCCCGCTCGCTTCCGATGTCTCGCTTCCGATGTGGTGAGGACACACCCATGCACACCGCCGCCGCTCCCCGGCGGACGGAGGACGGCCCGGCGGCCGCCCCCGGCCCGCGCTCCACCGCCGCGATCCTGGCCATCGCCTGCGTCGCCCAGTTCATGGTCATCCTCGATGTGTCGATCGTTAATGTGGCGCTGCCGTCCATGGGGTCCGAGCTCCACCTCGACGGCGCGGGCCAGCAGTGGATCGTCAACGCCTACACCCTCGGCTTCGCCGGGCTGCTGCTGCTCGGCGGCCGGCTGGCCGACCTCGTCGGCACCAAGAAGGCCTTCCTGACCGGCGTGGCCGCCTTCACCGCCGCCTCCCTCGCGGGCGGCTTCGCCACCGACGGCGGCCTGCTGATCGCCGCCCGCGCGGTGCAGGGCGTCGGCGGCGCCGTCCTCGCGCCCGCCACCCTCACCCTGATCATGACGACCTTCACCGAGCCCGCCGCCCGCACCCGGGCCATGGGCGCCTGGAGCGCCGTCATGGCCGCCGGCGGCGCCGTGGGCGCCGTGATCGGCGGCGTCCTCACCGAGTACGCGGGCTGGCGCTGGGTACTGTTCGTCAACGTGCCCATAGGCGTCGCCCTGCTGGCCGCCGCGCTCCTCTACGTCCCGGCCGCCGCCTCCGGCGGGGGCGGGCTGCGCCGTCTCGACCTGCCCGGCGCGGTCACCGTGACGGCCGGGCTGACCGCCCTCGTCTACGGCATCGTCGCCAGCGAGACCCACGCCTGGGGCTCGCCCCAGGTGTGGGGGCCGCTCGTGGCGGCCGCCGCGCTGCTGGCCGCCTTCGTCGCCGTCGAGGCCCGCGTCGCCCACCCGCTCGTACCGCTGCGCGTGCTGCGCCGCCGGGCCGTCGCGACCGCGAACCCGGTCGTGGTCGTCATCGGCGCGGCCATGTTCTCGATGTGGTTCGTGCTCTCCCTGTACTTCCAGCGCGGCCTCCACTACAGCCCGATCCGCGCCGGCCTGTCCTTCGTGCCGGGCTCCCTCGCGATCATCCTGGGCGCCCGCATAGCCACCCGCTTCATCGGCCGCACCGGGCCGCGCCCGCTGCTCGTCGGCGGCATGGCGATGAGCACGGTCGGCTTCCTCTGGCTCTCGCGCGTCAACGCGACCGGCGGCTACACCACCGACGTCCTGGTGCCGTTCGTGCTGGCCACCCTCGGCACGGGCCTCGCCACCATGCCCGCCACGGTGGCCGCGACCGCCGGTGCCGACCGCGCCGAGGCCGGGCTCGCCTCGGGCCTCGTCAACACCTCCCGGCAGGTCGGCGGAGCCGTCGGCCTCGCCGTCGTCGGCACCGTCGCCGCGCACGTCACCGCGGACCGCCTCGCCTCCGGCACGCACGACGTCGCCGCCGCGCTGACCGCCGGCTACGGCAGGGGACTGCTGGTCGCCGCCCTGTTCGCCGCGTGCGCGGCGCTCGGCGGCCTCGCCCTGCCGGGCAGGCCGGCGCGACAGACCTCCTCGCGACAGACCTCCTGACCATCTCGTTCCACCAGCCCTCGAACGGAAGGATCCGTCATGGCAAACGAGTTGAACCACATCATCGTCCACGTCAAGGACCGTCGGCAGAGCGCGGCCTTCGTCTCGGAGCTCATGGCCGCCGAGGCCCCCCTCGACTGGGGCCACTTCACCCAGATCACCAGCTCCAACGGCGTCGGCATCGACTTCTGCGACGACCTCGTGGCGCCGGCCGAGCTCAACCCCAGCCACCTCGCCTTCCTCGTCACCGACGGGGAGTTCGACGCGATCCTCGGCCGGATCACCGAGCGCGGGCTGCCCTACTACCCCGACCCGCTGATGAGGGCCGAATCCGTGGGCACGATCAACCACGAGTACGGCGGCCGGGGCCTCTACCTCCGCGACCCGGGCGGCACGGTCGCGCTGGAGTTCATGACCACGCCGTACGGGGACGAGCCGACCAAGCGCCCGACGCGCCGCTCGGACGTCTGAGCGCCGGACGTCTGAGTATCGGACGTCCGAGCGCCGGACGTCCGGCGCCCGGCCGAGTCACCGCACCAGCTCCCGCTCCAGCGGCGTACGGAACCGGGGTGTGACGCGCACGTCCCCCAGCCACGCGGCCAGCCGCCCGGCCTCGGCCTCGACGGCGGCGGCCGCGTCACGTCCCGGGTCCGCCAGGGCCCGCCAGACGATCTCGCCGTTCGCCCGCTGGGCCCAGCCGCCGACGATCCGGCCGTTCCACCACACCGTGGGCCCGATGTTCCCCGCGCGGTCGAAGAGGAAGGGGACGTGCTCCGGGTCCAGATACCAGTCGCGCTCCCGCCAGCCCATGGCCGTCGGGTCCAGACCGGGCAGCAGCGCCGCCCAGTCGCCGGCGGGTTCGACGGGCTCGAGATCGTCCGGTAGCGCTACCCCCGGCCCCCGGTCGAGCCGCACGCCCACGGCGCCCGTGTCGGCCAGGGCGGCCCGGGTGTCCCGCAGCGACCAGCCCGTCCACCACTTCAGATCCGCCTCGGTCGACGGCCCGTACGACGCGAGCCAGCGCCGCACCAGCTCCGCCCGCGCCTCCTGCTCGGGCAGCTCGGGGATACGGGGCGCGGGCGCCCACGAGTAGAGGCTGCTCGTCCAGGACCCGCGCGGCCGGGACCGCCGTACGTGCCCGTCCGACGCCAGCAGCCGCAGCACCCGGCTGCCCACGCTCTGCCGCGACTCGTACGGCTTGCCCGGCGACGTCGTGATCTTCTCCTGGAGCGCGGGCACGTCCTTGGCCAGCTCGGCCGTCGTCGCCTCCCCGCGCGCGGCGAGCGCCGCCAGCGCCGCCTCCTCGGCCTCGGCGAGCCGCCGCTCGTCCCACGCCTCCCCGAGGGCCTTCAGCAGCCCGGCCCGCTCGCGCCTGGCGATGCCGCGCGCGGTGGAGAACTCCACACAGGGGGCCACCTCGGTGCTCACGGCGAAGATCGTGCGCCGCATCGACAGCAGCTTGATCAGTGTCACGTCGTCGTACAGCCCCCGCTCCACCTCGGCCGGGTCCGGCTCGACGAGCCGCGCGCAGGCGGACAGATAGACGGTCGCCGCGTCGGTGGCGTGCAGCCCGACGAGCGCGTCGGCCACGTCCTCGACGGCGGCGGCCCGGTGCGCGGACGCGAGAAGGTGCCGGCTGCCGAGCCGGGCACGCCGCGCGTCGTCACTGATACGGGGGAGGGCGCTGCTGCTCATGGGGGTGAAGGTAGACGGGATTTAGGACAGATGCTGTCCTAGCGTGTCCCAGGGCGTGGGAAATGCGGGTGCGTGAACGCGTGCGGGGCTGAGACCGTGCGCCGTATGGCCGACGCGAACACTGTGATCATCCGCCGCGCCGAGCCGGCCGACGCGGCCGGAGCCGCCGAGGTGTGGCTGCGCTCGTACGCCGCCGCCCTCCCGGCCGTCCGCCGGGCGCACTCGGACGACGAGGTGCGGGCATGGTTCCGCTACGTCGTCGTGCCCGAGCGCGAGACATGGGTGGCGGAAGGGGAGGACGGGACGATCGTGGGGGTGATGGTCCTCCAGGGCGGCCATCTCGACCAGCTCTACCTGGCCCCCGAGCGCCGGGGTGAGGGTCTGGGCGACCGCTTCGTCGCCCTGGCCAAGGAGCGCCGCCCCGAGGGCCTGGAGCTGTGGACCTTCCAGGTCAACACCCCGGCCCACCGCTTCTACGAACGGCACGGCTTCACGGCGGCGGAGCGCACGGACGGCGGCGGAAACGAAGAACGGGAGCCGGACGTTCGATACGTCTGGCTCCCGTCGAAGAGAGTGCGCTCGGCAGGATTCGAACCTGCAACCTCTTGATCCGTAGTCAAGTGCTCTATCCGTTAAGCTACGAGCGCTCGGCGTCCCGGTCGGCGTTTCCGCTGGCCGGTCGGCGTTGCGGGAACAACTGTACATGAATTTTTCCCCTGCTCTTGACGCCTGCCCTTGACGCCCGCGCCCGCGCTCCTGCGGTCCGCCTCACTCCTGGGCGTCGAAGGTCCCGGCGTCCCGGCCGACGAGCCAGCGCCCGGCCGGGACGTAGGAGGCCAGGTAGTAGGTGGCCTCCGCGGTGAAGGTCGTGGGGAAGAGCCGCGGGCCGTTGAGCCGGAGCCGGTCCACCGCCCACCGCTCGTTCTTGATCTTCTCCGCCAGTTCGTCGCGCTCGGCGGGGTCCGTGAGACCGGCGAGCTCCGCCTCCGCTTCGGTGATCTTGACCTCCGCCTCGGCGATGTTCCGGTCGATGTAGGCGGGCAGCCTGTCGGGCTTGTAATCCGGTACGACGCTGTAGTCGACGATCCGCGGGAATTCGGTGGGTGCCGCGGCGAGCCGGGCCGTGTCGACGTAGTGCGTGATCCGCGCCAGCGGCGCGGGATCCCAGCGGGCGGTGCCGGAGACCTCGGTGGCGCCGGGGATGTCCGCGCCCGGGGTGTCCCATGCGAGGACAGTCGGATCGGCCGCGAGCGCCACGGGCGGGTGGGCGGTCAGGGCGGCCTCGTAGCGGGCGGCGCGGCCGGAGGCGGTACGGCCTTGCATGGCCTGGCGGAGCGGGGCCTCCACCTCGTTGAGGTGGGTCTTGTTGGCCTTCGCGGTGCCCATGAAGATGTTCTGATCGGTGTTGTTGGCACCGGCCACGAAGTCGCCGTTGATCGCGTGCATGGCCGTGGCCACCTGCGGCCGGTTCTCGTGCAGGAGGTACTGGTCGATGAGCCGTATCTCCTCGAAACCCTTCGGGTAGCCCGGCTCGGACCCGCCGCCGGTCTGCCGGAACAACTGCTCGATCCGTACGTCGTTGCCCGTGGTGCATCCCTCGGGGTAGGTGAGCCCCCGGAAGCCGAGCGTGTCCAACGGGCCGAGGGAGGCGACGGAGAGGTCCTGAGGCGTCGCTGCACGGCGGAACGGCGCGAACCGCCGCCCCACAGTTGCTCCCGAGGCGCCCGAACGTGCGACCAGCGCCGCGACCGCCGTTCCGCCCGCCGTCCGGTGCAGGGCCGTCACCGTGGCGACGAGCCCACCGGGTGCGGGCGAGGCGGCGGCGACGGTCGCGGCTGTCCCGCCGGTCCTCCGTGACGCGGTGGCCGTTCGCCGGGCAGGGGTCCTGGGCACGGTGCGCTCCTCGCTCGGGCTGACGCCCGGTCGGTGGGACGGTCCGGGTCGGTGGGACGGGGGCCACGGGGTGCGGGACGTAGGGGCGTTCAGGATGTCGGCAGGACGTCGCCACGGACAAGGCCGCGGAATCCCCCACCCCCAGCGCCCTCGCATGGCGAGAACCGCTGCCGGAACGCCAGGAACGCCAGGAACGCCCGGCGCTCCGGTCACTCGACGAGCGCGGGCGTGCGAGCCGGAGGGTGAAGCGTCCGGTACGGGCCCGGTCGGGCGGGTGGGTGTGGGGCAATATGGGCTCATGGGCACCTTCGCTGCACACGGCGGTCTCATCGCCGGGCGGTACCGGCTGGGCCGGAAGATCGGGCGCGGCGGTATGGGCACCGTATGGCGTGCCACGGACGAGCTGTTGGCCCGCGAGGTCGCGGTCAAGGAACTGCACGTGGACGAGCAGCCGTCCGAGCGGGAGACCCGGGCGCAGTACGGGCGGATGCTGCGCGAGGCGCGCGCGGTCGCGCTGATCAGGCATCCGAACGTGATCGTGATGCACGACATCGTCGAGCAGGACGGCCGGCCCTGGATCGTCATGGAGCTGATCGACGGCCGTTCCCTGTCGGGCCTGTTGTCGGCGGAGGGGCCGGTCGGCGTCCAGGAGGCGGCGCGGATCGGGGTCGCGTTGCTGGGCGCGTTGCGCGCGGCGCACGCGCGGGGCGTGCTGCACCGGGACATCAAGCCCCCCAACGTCCTGCTGGAGGAGGGCACCGGTCGCGTCGTCCTGACCGATTTCGGCATCGCGCAGGTCTCGGGCGTCACGACGATCACGGAGACGGGTGCGTTCGTCGGCTCGCCCGAGTACACCGCGCCGGAGCGGATGTCCGGCGGGCGCGCGGGCCCGGAGTCCGATCTGTGGTCGCTGGGCGTCCTGTTGTGCACCGCGCTCAGCGGAGAGTCGCCCTTCCACCGCGACTCGCTGGGCGGCATCCTGCACGCCGTCGTCTACGACGAGATCCGGCCGCCCACGGCGGCCGGTCCGCTGCTCCCGGTCGTCCGCGGTCTGCTGGAACGGGACCCGGCGCGGCGGATGGGCGCGGACGAGGCGGAGGCGCTGCTGAGGGCGTTCGTCGACGCCGGCCGGCTGCCCCCGGACCGGCTGCCCACCCGGCCCGCCCTCCCGCTCCTGCCCTGCCCGGCGTCGCAGGCCGGTGGCCGCTCCCGTACGGCCCTGCTGGTGGCGCTCACCGTCGTCGCGCTGGCCGGCATGGGCGCCGGTGCGGCGGCGCTGCTGATGAACGAGGACAGTGCGAAGAACGGGCTCGCCGACGGGCGGCCGCCCTTCTCCGCGCCCTTGACCCCCGGCGCCACGGCGGTGTCCGTGTCGCCGTCCGCACCGCCACCGCCGCCACCCGCCACCGCCTCCGTGACCGCGCCCGCCGGCTATCGCTCCGTCCAGGACCCGGCGGGCTTCGCTTTCGCCGTGCCCGACGGATTCACCCGTTCCCTGGAGCCGCCGCGCGTCTTCTACTACTCGCCCGGCAAGGACTTCCGCATCGGCGTCCTCATCCAGGACATGCAGGAGGGCGGCCCGATCACGGTCATGCGCGCCTCCGCCGCCCTCGCCCCCGACCGCTACCCCGGCTACCGGGACGGCAAGGTCGAGCGGACCGAGCTGCGCGGCCACCGGGCGGCGACCTGGGAGTTCACCTGGGACGGCTTCGACGAGAAGGAGAAGGCCCCGGCGGGCCCCCGGCACACCTACGACCTCGCGTGGGACGAGGGGGACAAGATGTACGACGTGTGGGTGTCCTCCCCGGCCGGGAGGGAGGACGAGGGCAAGCGGTACTTCGACACGGCGCTGTCCACCTTCGTCCGGACCAGGCCCGTCTCCTCGCCCTGACAGCGCCGTCTCCTCGCCCTGACAAGAGAGTTGATTACCGCCGGGTATTCAAAGCGTCCCGCCCCGCATACGCTCACCCGCATGACGGACACGCAGGACACTGGAACAGTCGCCGATGGCAACCCCGTCGCTCCGGCGGGCAATCCCGTCGCCCTGGCGGGCAACCCTGTCGCCCCGGCGGGCGCCCGCGCCGCCGCCGATGTCGTCACGCCGGAGCTCGTCGCCCGGCTCACGCGCGCGGTGGTGAGCTCCGGCGGTCGCACGGCGAGCCACGCCCCCTTCACCGGCCGGAAGCTGGCCGACCTGCCGGAGTCCTCGCCCGAGGACGTGGCGGAGGCCTTCGCCCGGGCCCGCGAGGCGCGGCGCGCCTGGGCGGAGACGCCCGTGCGGAGCCGGGCGGCGGTACTGCTGCGCTTCCACGACCTTGTGCTCGCCCGCCAGTCCGAGATCCTTGACCTCGTCCAGCTGGAGACGGGCAAGGCCCGGCTGCACGCCCACGAGGAGGTGCAGGCCGTCGCCGTCGCCGCCCGGCACTACGGCCGGTGGGCTCCCGCCTATCTGCGGCCCAAGGCGCACCTGGGCGTTCTGCCCACCCTCACGCGCGTCACCGAACTGCGCATGCCACGCGGTGTGGTGGGGCAGATCGCGCCCTGGAACTACCCGTTCGAGCTGTCCGTCGGGGACGCGTTGCCCGCCTTCGCCGCGGGCAACGCCGTGGTGATGAAGCCCGACACCCAGACCGCGCTGACCGCCCTGTGGGCCCGCGAACTGCTGATAGAGGCCGGGCTTCCGGAAGGCGTGTGGCAGGTGGTGCTCGGCGAGGGCCCGGTCGTCGGCCCCGCCGTGGTCGACCACGCCGACTTCGTCTCCTTCACCGGTTCCACCCGCACCGGCCGCGAGGTCGCCCGGGGCGCGGCGGGCCGGCTCGTCGGCTGCTCGCTCGAACTGGGCGGCAAGAACGCCATGCTGGTGCTGCGCGACGCGGACGTCGAGAAGGCGGCGGCGGGCGCGGTCCGGGGCTGCTTCTCCTCCGCCGGACAGCTGTGCGTCTCCATCGAGCGACTGTATGTCCACTCCTCCGTGGCAAACATCTTCCTGGAGCGCTTCGCCGCGCGCACGAAGGCCCTGCGCCTGGGCACGGGCCTCGGCTACGGCGCCGACATGGGGTCGCTGGTGTCGGAGCGGCAGCTGGAGAACGTCACCCGGCACGTGGACGAGGCCGTGGCCAAGGGCGCCACGGTCCTCGCGGGCGGCCGCCCCCGGCCGGACGTCGGACCGCTGTTCTACGAGCCGACCATCCTGGACGGGGTGGAGCCGCCCATGGCCGTATGCGCCGAGGAAACGTTCGGCCCGGTGGTCTCCGTCTACCGCTTCGACGACGAGGACGAGGCGGTGCGGCTCGCCAACGACACCCCGTACGGCCTCAACGCGAGCGTGTGGACGGCCGACGGGCGCCGGGGCCGGGCGGTCGCGGCCCGGCTGCGGGCCGGCACGGTCAACGTCAACGAGGCGTACGCGGCGGCCTACGGCAGCGCCCGCGCGCCGATGGGCGGCATGGGCGACTCCGGCCTGGGCCGGCGGCACGGCGCCGAGGGCATCCTCAAGTACACGGAGGCACAGACGATCGCCCAGCAGCGGCTGGTGCCGATGGGACCCGCGTTCGGCCTGGACGACGAGGCGTACGCACGGCTGATGACGGGCGGGCTGCGCGCCCTGAAGGCGCTCCGCCTGCGCTGAGGAGGGTCAGTGGTGAAGGGAACGTACGACTACGACGTGATCGTCGTGGGGTCGGGATTCGGCGGTTCCGTCTCCGCCCTGCGCCTGACGGAGAAGGGCTACCGGGTGGGCGTGCTGGAGGCCGGCCGCCGCTTCACCCGCGACACCCTGCCCAGGAACTCCTGGGACCTGCGGAACTACCTCTGGGCCCCGGCCCTCGGCCTCTACGGCCTCCAGCGCGTCCACCTGCTCGGCAACGTCATGGTGCTGGCGGGCGCCGGTGTCGGCGGCGGCTCGCTCAACTACGCCAACACCCTCTACGTACCGCCGAAGGCGTTCTTCGACGACCCGCAGTGGGCCGGGATCACCGACTGGGAGGGCGAGCTGCGGCCGTACTACGAGCAGGCGCGGCGGATGCTCGGGGTGCGGATCAACCCGACCACCACCCCGTCCGACGTCCATCTCAAGGCGGCCGCCGAGAAGATGGGCGTGGGGGACACCTTCCACATGGCGCCGGTCGGGGTGTTCTTCGGGGACGGGCGGGACGGCGACGGCGAGCGCCGCGCCCGGCCCGGCGAGGAGGCGCCCGACCCCTACTTCGGGGGCGCCGGGCCGGACCGGCGGGCCTGCGTCGAGTGCGGCGAGTGCATGACGGGCTGCCGTCACGGCGCGAAGAACACCCTCTGCGAGAACTACCTCCACCTCGCCGAGCGCGCCGGAGCGGTGATCCATCCGATGACGACGGTGCTGGCCGTCGCCGAGCACCGCGACGGCGGCCACCGCGTCGTCACCGTCCCCACGGACCGGCGGCGCGGACGCCACCGGGCGCGCCCGAGGACGCTGCGCGCCCGGTACGTCGTGCTCGCCGCCGGCACGTACGGCACGCAGACGCTGCTGCACACGATGCGGGACAAGGGACTGCTGCCCGGGATCTCCCCCCGGCTCGGCATGCTGACCAGGACGAACTCCGAGGCGGTGGTCGGCTCCCAGACCACGGACCGCCGCTACCGCGAACGCCACGGCGAGCGGCCGGACTTCACCCGGGGCGTCGCGATCACCTCGTCGATCCACCCGGACGCCGACACACACGTCGAGCCCGTCCGCTACGGCAAGGGCTCCAACGCGATGGGCTTCCTGTCCGTCCTCCAGGTGCCGGTGGGGACGCGCGCGCCCCGGGCGGTGGCCTTCGCGGGGAGATGCGTCCGCCACCCCGTCCTGCTGCTGCGGTCGCTGTCCAACCGCCGCTGGTCCGAGCGCACGATCATCGGCCTGGTGATGCAGTCGCTGGACAACTCCCTCACCACCTACCGGCGGCCGAGTGGCCCCGGCAAGGGCCTGCTCACCGCCCGGCAGGGCCACGGCGAGCCCAACCCCGTACAGCTCCCGCAGGCGGCGCGGGCGGCGTCCCTCGTCGCGGAGGAGATCAACGGCTTCCCGGGCAGCAACGTCGGCGAGCTCATCGGCACGCCGCTCACCGCGCACTTCATCGGCGGCTGCCCGATCGGCGCCGACGCCTCCCGGGGCGTGATCGACCCGTACCACCGGCTCCACGGCCACCCGGGCATCTCCGTCGTCGACGGCGCGGCCGTCTCCGCGAACCTCGGCGTCAACCCCGCCTTGACGATCACGGCGCAGGCCGAGCGCGCGATGTCCTTCTGGCCGAACAAGGGCGAGACCGACCCCCGCCCCGAGCAGGGCCGGGCGTACGAGCGCACGACCGCCGTCGAGCCCCGGCACCCGGCCGTGCCCAAGGACGCCTTCGCGGCGCTGCGCCTGCCGCTGCTTCCGGTGCCGAGGGTGCCGCGGGACTCCTGACCGCACCGGGGCACGGCGAAGGGCCCCGGGCCGCCGACGCGGGGGCTGCGGGCGGCCACGGGGCCCTTGACTGCCGGCACCGAGATCAGGGCAGGGTCGGTGCCGCGGAGCGGCGCCGGGGGGAGCGCCGCGGGCTGGGGGATGAGCTGAATCCGTTGGTCGAACCTGTCGATTGAAACCGGATGGTTGAACCAATGGCGGTGGGACGCGAGGGGATTGGTGCGGACTTTCGGTTCCCCTTGGCATCGTGGGGGATGCGCCTCCCGGGCGCAACCGTTTCGACCGGATACGGTCGGTTCCAGGCGTCCCCGGAACCGACCGTCCTTTGGGTGGCGGCCGGGCTGCTGTCCCCTGCTGACCGGTCGCCGTGCCACCGGAGGGGGGTCCCACGACACGCGTGCTCGCGCGTCTCCCACTCCGGTGGATCCGCCCTGTCGATGCCGGGCGCCCAGTTGAACAGGGACGGAAGCCACGCGTGGATTTCGAGAGGACCACTCCTGGCTGGTGCGGTCACCGGTATTAACGAAGATGATCAGCCGCCGGTCACGGCGCCGTACGGGTGACGGCCCCGGCGGGCATTCGCCCGTCAGACGCGGCCCCGGCACAGCTCCAGCAGGGTCATGGCCAGCGCGGTGCCCGGCCGGCCGAGCTGCTCGCGGTAGTGACCGAGGATCTCCATCTCGCGCGAGAGGTTGACGCGCCGGCCCCCGGAGGAGATGCGCTCGCGCTGGATCACCGCCGAGACGGCCATCCGCTCCTGCACGAGGCCGATGATGCGGCCGTCGAGATCGTCGATCCGCTCCCGGGCGCCGGTGATCACTCCGGCGGCCTCGGGGGTGCGGGCGCCGGTGTCGGCGGCGGGGGCGGGGGAGGGGGTGGTCTCCACGGTGGTGGCGATGGCGCCGTGCGCGTTCATGGTCATGTCTGTTTCTCCAAAAGGGCCGGGGCCCCCGGAGGCGGACAGGTCCGGGAAAACGACAGGCGCCCCGGGCCTTGTCGGCCCGGGGCGCCTGGGAAGTCGCTTGTCAGTTGCTCAAGCAGCACGACCATGGCAGCCGGACGGGCCGGGTGCCATAGGTAAAGACGAAGGTCAGGTGCTTGCGCATGGCGCCCAGTATGGCCCGGGAACGGCCCCGTGGACAACGCGGGCCGGTCCGGTATTCGGATGGTGAGACAAAAGGAACCCCCCGCTCCCCGGTAGAATCGACAAATACAGACCCCCTCCCGACCGCCGGAAGGCCGCTCCCGTGTCAGCAGCACCCCCCGCCGCCGTCCACGACAACACCGCGGAACCGGTGCTCGTTGTCGACTTCGGCGCACAGTACGCCCAGCTCATCGCCCGCCGCGTGCGTGAGGCCCGGGTCTACAGCGAGATCGTCCCCAGCACGATGCCCGTCGCGGAGATGCTCGCCAAGAACCCCAAGGCGATCATCCTCTCCGGCGGCCCCTCCTCCGTGTACGAGGAAGGCGCTCCGCGCCTCGACGACGCCCTCGCCCTCTTCCAGGCCGGTGTCCCCGTCTTCGGCATGTGCTACGGCTTCCAGCTGATGGCCACGACGCTCGGCGGCACGGTCGACAACAACGGTGCCCGTGAGTACGGCCGCACCGCGCTGCACGTCGGCAAGGCCGGTTCCACGCTCTTCGAGGGCACCCCCGTCGAGCAGTCCGTGTGGATGTCGCACGGCGACGCCTGCTCGGCCGCGCCCGAGGGCTTCGCCGTCACCGCCTCCACGGAGCTGGTGCCGGTCGCCGCCTTCGAGAACGACGAGAAGAAGCTCTACGGCGTGCAGTACCACCCCGAGGTGATGCACTCCACGCACGGCCAGCTGGTCCTGGAGCACTTCCTCTACCGTGGCGCGGGCATCGAGCCGTCGTGGACCACGGGCAACGTGATCGAGGAGCAGGTCGAGGCCATCCGCGCGCAGGTCGGCACCAAGCGCGCGATCTGCGGCCTGTCCGGCGGCGTGGACTCCGCCGTGGCCGCCGCCCTGGTGCAGAAGGCCATCGGCTCCCAGCTGACCTGCGTCTACGTCGACCACGGCCTGATGCGCAAGGGCGAGACCGAGCAGGTCGAGAAGGACTTCGTGGCCGCCACGGGCGTCCAGCTGAAGGTCGTCGACGCGCAGGAGCGATTCCTCAGCGCGCTCGCGGGTGTCTCCGACCCGGAGACCAAGCGGAAGATCATCGGCCGGGAGTTCATCCGCGTCTTCGAGCAGGCGCAGGCCGAGATCGTCGCCGAGGGCGCGGCCGGCGGCGAGGACGTCGCGTTCCTCGTCCAGGGCACGCTCTACCCGGACATCGTCGAGTCCGGCGGCGGCACCGGCACCGCCAACATCAAGTCCCACCACAACGTGGGCGGCCTCCCCGAGGACCTGGAGTTCGAGCTCGTCGAGCCGCTCCGCCAGCTCTTCAAGGACGAGGTCCGCATGGTCGGCCAGGAGCTCGGCCTGCCCGCGGAGATCGTCCAGCGCCAGCCCTTCCCGGGCCCGGGCCTCGGCATCCGCATCGTCGGCGAGGTCACCCAGGAGCGCCTGGACCTGCTGCGCGAGGCCGACGCCATCGCCCGCGAGGAGCTCACCGCCGCCGGCCTGGACGCCGAGATCTGGCAGTGCCCGGTCGTGCTGCTCGCCGACGTCCGCAGCGTGGGCGTGCAGGGCGACGGCCGCACGTACGGCCACCCGATCGTGCTGCGCCCGGTCTCGTCCGAGGACGCCATGACGGCGGACTGGACGCGCATGCCGTACGACGTGCTGGCGCGGATCTCCACCCGCATCACGAACGAGGTGCGCGACGTCAACCGCGTGGTGCTGGACGTGACCAGCAAGCCGCCGGGCACGATCGAGTGGGAGTAATTCCCCAGCGATGACAAACGGCCGTGCCGCCCCTCCACCGCGTGTGGAGCGGGCGGCACGGCCGTTTGTCATCTATGCGGGTCGGGGGTGGTGCGGAATGCTGGTGGATCCACCTCCCGTGAGAGGAGACGTTGTGCCGCATATAGACGTGGGGAACGACGCGCCTGGAATCATCGGCCTGATGCGGTTCCGCCCGGAGACCGCCGACCCGCTGAACGACCTGGCCGACGCCCTGCTCCGCGCCCCCGGCCCGCTCTCCCGGGGCGAGCGCGAACTGATCGCCTCCTATGTCTCGCACGGCAACGGCTGTGCCTTCTGCACGGGCGGCCACTCCGAGGTCGCCGCCCGCGAACTGGAGGGCGGCATGCCGGCCGTCCGCCGCGTCCTGGACGACCACGACTTCTCCGGTTTCCCGGAGAAGATCGGCGCGCTGCTCACCATCGCCGGCCTCGTCCGCAGGGGCGGCAAGGAGGTCACCGAGGAGTCCGTGGCGGCCGCGCGCAAGGCGGGGGCCACGGACGTGGAGATCCACGACACGGTGCTGATCGCCGCCGCGTTCTGCATGTACAACCGCTACGTGGACGGCCTGGCGGCCCCCCTGTCGACGGACCCGTCGTCCTTCGGGCAGATGGCGGACCACGTCGTCGCCCACGGCTACGCGAAGGGACCGGGGGCGCGGCGCGCTTGATCCCGAGCCGGGCGGGCTGGTCAAACACGAGTGCCGTCGCTCATTCGTTTGGGCGGCGGCAGCGGTGTTTGGGGTGGGTACGCTGGCCGGAGAGGCGAGACTCCGTCGCATGGGAGCAATTGTGAGTGCTGCACCCGAGTTCGAGCTGGACGAGCAGTACAACTACCCGGTCCCTCCGCCAGGGGGATGGACAACGGATGACGTCGACCGGCTTCCGAACTTGCCGAGGCACACTGAGCTGATCGACGGGAGTCTCGTCTTCGTGAGCCCGCAGACCAAGTTCCACTTCCGGACCATGCGGTTGCTGGAAACGGCCCTTCTGGATCAGGCTCCGGACGAGCTCGACGTCTTTCGGGAGTTCGCCGTCAGGCTGAACAAGCGAAACCGGCCGGAGCCGGATGTCCTGGTGGTCCCGACGGGGGTGGACACGGGACCGAAGGAGAGCTGGCTCGATCCCAAGGACGTCATCCTCGCCGTCGAGGTGGTCTCCGAAGACTCCGTCGAGCGTGACCATGAGGTCAAGCCCCGTAAGTACGCGGCTGCGGGCATCCCGCACTTCTGGCTGGTCGAGAAGAATGACGGGTTGCCCGTCGTGTACGTCTATGAACTCGACCCCGTCGCCAAGTCCTATGCCCTCACCGGCATCTATCACGACAAGCTCACGCTGAGTGTTCCATTCCACATCGACATCGACCTCACCACGATCAACCGGCGACGCCCCGTGTAGGACGGCTGGTGTCCAGACCCTGGCCTCCTCCCATACCCGGCGGTAGCTTCCCTGCCACAGCCATGGATCACGGAGGAGGCCGCACCATGACCGAGGCCAGCGCCGGCGTCGGCGCACAACCCCCCGACCCCATACCCACCGACCAACTCCACTTCGCCATGCCCCCGAGCACGCCTCCGTCGAGGACGAGCGGCGGTACCGCAAGGAACGGCTGGCCGCCGCGCTCCGCCTCTTCGGGCGGTTCGGGTTCGAGGAGGGCGTCGCGGGGCACATCACCGCGCGGGACCCGGAGTTCACCGATCACTTCTGGGTCAATCCGTTCGGCATGTCGTTCAAGCACATCACCGTCGGCGATCTGATCCTGGTGAACCACAAGGGCCAGGTCGTCCAGGGCCGCCACCACGTCAACCAGGCGGCCTTCGCGATCCACTCGCAGATCCACCGCGCCCGGCCCGAGGTCGTCGCGGCGGCGCACAGCCACTCCACCTACGGGCGCGCGTTGTCCACGCTGGGGGAGCTGCTGGAGCCGATCACCCAGGACGTCTGCGCGTTCTACCAGGACCACGCGCTCTTCGACGACTACACCGGCGTCGTGGTGGACGAGGAGGAGGGGCGGCGCATCGCCTCCGCCCTCGGGCCGCACAAGGCGGTGATCCTCCGCAATCACGGGCTGCTGACCGTCGGCGACTCGGTGGACGCGGCCGCGTGGTGGTTCATCACGATGGAACGGTCCTGCCAGGTGCAGCTGGCGGCGAAGGCCGCCGGGAAGCCCGTGCTCATCGACCCGAAGAGCGCCGAGCACACCCGTGACCAGCTCGGCAACGACCTGGTGGCGTGGATCAACTACCAGCCGCTGTACCGGCAGATCACCCGCAGTGAGCCGGAGCTGCTGGACTGACCCCCACGAGGGCCCGGCCGGTCGGCCACCCCCGCCGCTCGGCGGGGGTGGCTCGTTCTTTGGGGCGTTTTTGCGGTCCTTTTACCTTGTTTACGATGGCCGGAAGCCGAGGCGCCCTCGCCTCGGCTCCGTCATGCCATTGATCCGATCGAACTGATCGAACCGGTAGGAGAACCATGCGCCGCCTCACCCGTGCCGTCGGGCTGTCCGCCGCCGTCGCCCTGACCGGGCTGGCCGCCACGGCGTGCGGCGGTGGCGCCGAGGCCGAGGAGCGGCCCGCGAAGTCCTCCGCGCCGGCCTCGTCCGCCGCCACCCCGCCCGGCCCCGCGCCCGTCACGGAGAAGCCCGCCCCGGAAGCCGCGCTGCTCAAGGGCGCCGCCAAGGTCGTAAGGCCCGAGATCGCGCCCGCCAACGGCGAGAAGGTCGGCGTGGGCCAGCCCGTCGCGATCGTCTTCAAGCAGCAGAAGGTCGCCAAGGAACTGCGCGCCGGCATCGAGGGACGGCTGAAGGTCTCCACCTCCCCGCAGGTCCCCGGCGCCTGGCACTGGAACGAGTCCAAGGGCGACACGCGCGTCCACTTCCGTCCCGAGAAGTACTGGCCCGCCGGCACCAAGGTCACCCTCGACGCGCGGCTCGCGGGCGTGAAGCTCGCCGAGGGCACCGCGGCCGACCGTGACCGGACGATCTCCTTCACCATCGGCGACTCGATGGTCAACACCGTGGACCTCAAGGCCCACAAGATGACCGTCGTCCGCAACGGCGAGACCCTGCGCACCATCTCCGTCAGCGGTGGCGACGAGTCGAAGGGCTTCGGCACCCGCGAGGGCGTCAAGACCATCCTCGCCAAGGAGGGCCGCGTCGTCATGGACTCGCTCTCCATCGGCATCCCGCGCAACCACCCCGACGGCTTCTACGGCTCGTACGACTACAGCATGCGCGAGACGATCAGCGGCGAATACGTCCACGCGGCGCCCGACAACGCCGAGTCCTTCGGCAAGGAGAACGTCAGCCACGGCTGTATCGGCATGTCCACCGCCGACGCCAAGTGGCTGTACGAGCTGACCCTCAAGGGCGACGTCGTCCAGGTCACCGGCAGCACCAAGCCCAAGCCCATGGACCTCTTCGGCAACGGCTACGGCGACTGGAACCTGACCTGGGAGCAGTGGCTGGAGGGCAGCGCGCTGGGCGTCCGCTCCGGAGCCTGACGCACCTCCCCCGCACATCTCCACTACATCGTCCCCATAGTGCGCAAGCCCTGTGGACAACCCCGGCCGGGTGTCGGCGGGGGTTGTCCACAGGGCTGAACGCGTCGCGCGTTCCGTACGTATGGTCGGAGTACGACGGCCGGGAGGCGGTCGCAAAGCGGTCGCAGAGCGGTCGTAAGCGGTTGGGGACGGCGAGAGCGAAGGCGAGGCGGCGATGGCCGGCGGCATGTCACACAGGGTGGGAGGGGACATGGGGCGTTACGCGCTGCTCCCGCTGCGCCTCTTCCTCGGGATCACCTTCGTCTACGCGGGCCTCGACAAGCTCACCGACCCCGCCTTCCTGGCGAGCGACGGGCAGGGGTCCATCGGCGCGCTGATGGAGTCGGTGCGCGACACGGCCGCGCTCCCGGGGCTGGTGGATCTCGCGCTGAAGAGCCCTGCCGGCTTCGGCTACGCGATCGCGTTCGGTGAGCTCGCCGTGGGCCTGGGCACGCTCCTCGGGCTCTTCGCGCGGATCGCGGCCGCCGGAGGCGCCCTGATATCGCTCAGCCTCTGGCTGACCGTCAGCTGGGCCGCCACGCCCTACTACTACGGCAACGACCTCGTCTATCTGATGGCCTGGCTGCCGCTGATACTCGCGGGCGCGCCCCTGCTCTCGGCGGACGCGGCGCTGGCCGGCCGGCGGAGGGGGCGCGCCCGGGGCGGGGTGCCGCTCAGCCGAGTGGCTCAGGTCGCCCGTCGCGGTCGGTGAGGCGCGCCCGGCGGCGGCGTACGGCGAAGGTGAGGGAGGAGACCAGGCCCGCCAGGCAGAACCCGCCCGCCAGGACGGGCAGCAGCAGATAGGAGGGGATGTGCCACCGGCCGTCGGCCGCCGCCAGATAGGCCAGGCCGCCGCCCAGCAGCACCAAGCCGATGACCAGCCTGCCCGGTTCGAAGTCATGCCGTGCCACGGACCACCTCCACCTGACCGATGCCGGCCTTGAGCTCGAGACGCAGGGTGCCGTGCGAGGGGTGCCCGGCGGCGGGGGACAGGGTGGTCCGGCGGTGGCCGCCGGGCTGGACGTCGACGTCCCGGGAGCCTTCGCCCGGGAGCTGGATGTCACCGACGCCGACCTGGATGTTCAGCTCCGCCGTGACGTCCTGCGGCAGGACGACCTGGAGCTTGCCCGCCCCGACCTCCGCACGCACAAGGGACGGCGCGGCACCGCCGGACCCGGACCCGGACCCGGACGTGGACGCGGACGTGGACCCGGAGGTGGACCAGGGCACGCCGGTCAGGTCGAGCACGCCGAGGCCGGTGCCGAGTTCGTAGTTCTCGCGGATCTCGGCCTGGCTCGCCGGGCGCCAGGTCGTCCGGGACCAGTCGGCGGTCACCGACTTCGGCAGCGCGGCGGCGCCGGCCAGCAGGGCGCCGGTGAGCACGGCGGCGACGACCGTGCCGCCGCCCGTGCGGCCGTACCGGGAGCTGAGCGCGATGCCCAGGCCGAAGACGACCAGGGCGCCGGCCAGGCCGAACTCCAGGGAGGTGGCGAGGGGACGGTGATGCCACGTCAGGCCGGTGCCGAGGCCGAAGGCGGCCAGGGCCAGCAGGAACGTCCAGCCGCCCAGCCACGGGCCCTGACCGGACCTGGACGCGGGCTCGGGCCCGGCGCCGGGCGTCGGCCCGGCGGGGCGCTCGTAGGCCGCGGCGGGGCGGGTGCCATGGGCCGGGGCGGCCCCCGGGTACGGGCCGGTGCCGGTGACCGTTCCGGCCCAGCCGTGCGCCCACTTGGCGACGCGGTCCCGGAGGGGGAGCGCCGTGTCCTGGACGTCGTCGTCCGGGCCCCAGAGGTAGCCCGTGCCGGGGGCGCCCGAGGCAGGATCCCGGACGGAGTCGCGCCACCAGGAGGGGGCGCCCGGTGCCGGGGGAGCCTGGGTCTCCGGCGGGGCCTCCATGGCCTTGTGCGGCTTGTGTGTCTTGTGTGCCTTGTGGGGGCGCGCCGCTCCGGTGGCCGTGCCCTCCGGCCCCGTCGCGTCCTCCGGCCCGGCCTCGGCCAGCCGGCGGTGCTGCGACCAGTACGTGGCGCCGCTCAGGGCGACGATGAGCATCAGCGCGAAGGACATCACGCCACTGTTGTTGAGCATGGAGAGGAAGAGGCCGGAACCCACCAGCGCGCACAGCACGGCGGTCAGCGCCGGGCCCTCGACACGCCCGGAGAGCATCCGGCGCGCCTCGTTGTCGTCCTCGCCCTCCAGGGGGATCAGCAGCCAGGCGAAGCCGTAGACGATCAGGCCGAGGCCGCCGGTGACGCCCAGGACGCCGAGGGCCACCCGGAAGATGACGGGATCCATGTCGAAGCAGCGCCCCAGACCAGCGCAGACCCCGGCGATCAGCTTGTGCTCACGGCTGCGCCGCAGCGGCGGTGTGGCGGGCTCAGGGGTGGGTGGCGCGTCGGTCATGGGGACATGGTGTCAACCGGAATGTATGTACGGCACCCGTGCCGACCCTGGACGTTCCCTGAGATCACCCCTGAGATCGATCCGGTTAGGGTGGCGCATCGAACATACGACGGGGGAACCGGAGGTCGCGCGGTGCACGGTGCAGCGCCTGAGGCGGGTCGGCTGGTCGCCGGCCGGTACCGCCTGGCCGAGCGGATAGGCCGGGGCGGCATGGGCACGGTCTGGCGCGCCGAGGACGAGTTGCTGGCCCGTCAGGTCGCGGTGAAGCGGTTGCACGTCAATCCCGGCCTGGAGGAGGACGAGCTCGCCACCCTCTATGAGCGCACCCGGCGCGAGGCGCGCAGCGCGGCCCGGATAGCCCACCCCAATGTGGTCGTCGTCCACGACGTGGTCGAGGACGGCGGTCTGCCCTGCATCGTGATGGAGTACGTGCCGTCCACGACGCTCGGCGACGTCCTCAAGCGGGGCCCGATCGGCCCCGAGGAGGCCGCGCGCATCGGGCGCGGCATGACCGCCGCGCTGCGCGCCGCGCACGCGGCCGGGGTGCTGCACCGCGATGTGAAGCCCGGAAACGTCCTTCTCGGACACGACGGGCGGGTCGTCCTCACGGACTTCGGCATCGCCCAGTCCACGGGTACCTCGACCCTCACCAAGACCGGCGAGATGGTCGGCTCGATCGACTACATCGCCCCCGAGCGCGTCAAGGGTGGCAAGCCGGGACCGGCCTCCGATCTGTGGGCGCTCGGCGCCACGCTCTATCAGGCCCTGGAGGGCCGGCCGCCGTTCCGGCGGGACACCGCCGTCGAGACGGCGTACGCCATCGCCATGGACCCGCTGGCGCCGCCGCGGCAGGCAGGGCCGCTGACCAAGCTGATCGAGACGCTGCTGGCCAAGGACCCGGCCCTGCGGCCCCCGGCCGAACTGGTCGAGCAGATCCTCCGGGAGCCGGCGGCCGAGGCCGCCACGGCCGCCCACCGGACGCCCCACGGGCTCGCCACGCCTCCGGCGCCCCGCCCGGCCCCACCCGCCGTCACCCCCACCCCTACTCCCGTCCCCGCACCCGACGCCACGACGACTGCTCCTGCGGCTGCCCCGATGGCCGTCCCCGCGACCGGGCCGACCGTCGCGGCGACCACCGTCGCGCCCTCGCCTACGCCGGTCACCCCGTCCGCCCCACCCGCCCCGGCTGCCGCGCCCGCCAAGCCCCGCCGTCGGGCGGCCCGGTGGTGGTGGGCGGCCGCCGCGACCGTCGTCGCGGGCGCCCTCGCGGCCGGCGCCTACCTCCTCACCCGGGACGGCGACGAGGAGTCCCGCGCCGAGCGGCCGGACACCACCCCGACCCCGGCCCCGGCGCACAGCTCCACCACCCCGGCGCCGAAGCCGCCGCCGACCTATCCGCCCCTTCCCAAGGGCTACCACCTGGTCGAGGAGAAGCAACTCGGCGTCTCCTTCCCCGTCCCCGACGGCTGGACCCGGCAGGAGAAGTCCTCCCGCGAGGTCGACTACATCGACCGGACCGGGCTCGTCGGCCTCAAGATCAACGTCCTGGACTTCGCGGGCCGCGACCACGTCCAGCACTGGAAGGACGTCGAGCAGCAGCTCAAGGCGTCCCCGGAGATCCGGAACTACCACCGGGGCAGGCTCCAGGAGACGACCTTCCGCGACGAGCCGGCGGCGATCTGGGAGTTCACCTGGTCCGGCCGGGCCCGGGACTTCCAGGCCGTCGACCTGGGCTTCGGCCGCGAGGGCGGCGCCGAGTACGCCATCTACCTGTCCGCCCCGAAGGCCGACTGGGAGCGCCACCGCCCCGTGTTCGACGTGGTCCGCGACGGCTTCCGCACGGGCGAACGGCCCTGACCCGGACTGACCTCCCGTCACCCCCTCACACCGTCCCGGGCATTCCCCGGGTCCCGTCAGGGTCGACCCTGATGTCCGCGCGCGGCCGCCCGTGTGACGATCAGTGCATGACCACCGCTCCGCACCCCGACGGCCCGCCCCTGCGCAAGCTCTACCGCAGCGACGAAGGGCGGATGCTCGGCGGCGTGGCGCGCGGGCTCGCGGGGCATCTGGGCGTGCCCGTGTCCTGGGTGCGGCTGGTGTTCGTGGCGCTGATGACGGCCCAGGGCATGGGCGCGCTGCTCTACGCGGTGTTCTGGTTCGTCGTGCCGCTCGGCGTCGGCGGTGTCGAGGGCCCGCGCCGGCCGTTCGCGGAGGTCTCCGTCTCCGCCGACGGGCGCCGCCGCCTGCTCGCCCGCAAGCCCGACCGGGGGCAGGCCGCCGCCCTCGTCGCGCTCGTCGTCAGCGCCTTCATCTTCCTCGACCGCCTCCACCTCGGCCGCGCCAACGCCTATCTCGTGCCGCTCGTGCTGATCTGCGCGGGCGTCGCCCTCGTCTGGCGCCAGGCCGACAACGCCCGTCGTGCCCACTGGGTGGAGGTCGGCCGTCGCAAGCGCGTCCTGCCCCTCGCGCGGGCGGGCGCGGGCGTGGTGCTGGTGGGCGTCGGCGCCACCGGCGTCGTCGTCCTCCAGGGCTCCGTCGAGCACTTGGGGACGGTGCTCCAGGCGTCGCTCGCCATGGTGGTCGGCATCGCGCTGCTGGCAGGGCCCTCGGTCGTCCGGATGGCCCAGGACCTCTCCGCCGAGCGGACCATGCGCATCCGGGCCCAGGAGCGCGCCGAGGTCGCCGCCCACGTCCACGACTCCGTCCTCCACACGCTCACCCTCATCCAGCGCAACGCCGAGGACTCCCGCGAGGTCGCCCGGCTCGCCCGCGCCCAGGAGCGCGAGCTGCGCAACTGGCTCTACGACCCCGAGGGCCGCGGCAAGGAGGAGGCCGAGGAGCCCAGCACCCTCGGCGAAGCCGTCCGGAACACCGCCGCCCGCGTCGAGGACCACCACGGGGTGCCCATCGAGGTCGTCGTGGTCGGCGACTGCCCCCTCGACGACCGGCTCGACGCCCAGCTCCAGGCGGCCCGTGAGGCCATGGTCAACGCGGCCAAGTACGGTGGCGAAGGCGGAGCAGTGCAGGTGTACGCCGAGGTCGAGGGGCGTACGGTCTTCATCTCGGTGCGCGACCGGGGACCCGGGTTCGACCTGGACGCGGTCCCGGAGGACCGGATGGGCGTCCGGGAGTCCATCATCGGCCGGATGCAGCGCAACGGCGGCACCGCACGCGTGCGACCCGCGCCCGGCGGGGGGACGGAATGGGAGCTGGAGATGGAGAGGGCGGAGAACGCATGACGACCGAGCAGACGGCAGGGGAGACGGCCGAGCGCCACGTCCGGGTCGTGCTGGTCGACGACCACCGGATGTTCCGGACGGGCGTGCAGGCCGAGATCGGGGCCACCGACCGTACGGGCGTCGAGGTCGTCGGCGAGGCGGCCGATGTCGACCAGGCGGTCACGGTGATCACCGCGACCCGCCCCGAGGTGGTGCTGCTCGACGTCCATCTGCCCGGCGGCGGCGGGGTCGAGGTGCTGCGCCGCTGCGCCTCGCTGATGGGCGGGCAGGAGTCCCCGGTCCGCTTCCTCGCGCTGTCCGTCTCCGACGCCGCCGAGGACGTCATCGGCGTCATCCGGGGCGGCGCCCGCGGCTACGTCACCAAGACGATCACCGGTGGCGATCTGGTCGACGCCATCTTCCGGATCAAGGACGGCGACGCGGTCTTCTCGCCCCGCCTGGCCGGCTTCGTCCTCGACGCCTTCGCCTCCACGGACGCCCCGCCCGTCGACGAGGACCTCGACCGGCTGACCCAGCGCGAGCGCGAGGTGCTCCGGCTGATCGCGCGCGGCTACGCCTACAAGGAGATCGCCAAGCAGCTCTTCATCTCCGTGAAGACGGTGGAATCGCATGTCTCGGCGGTGCTGCGCAAGCTCCAGCTGTCCAACCGGCACGAGCTGACGCGCTGGGCGACGGCGCGCCGCCTGGTGTGACCTGGCGGTGTGACCCTCGCCCGTCGGGCGGCCATCGGCGGAACCTCCCGGAGTTCCTCGCCATCTAGTCACAGGCGACAGGAACAGCACCGCAAACGAGAGTCCGATGATCCGATGAGCCTGACGGGGACCCCCTTCCTCCTGATCACGATCGCCCTGGTCGTGGTGGCCCTCGGGCTGCCGCTCGGCCTCTGGGGCCGAATAGGCGGGCCCCGGCTCGTCCGGCACGCGACGCGCTTCCTCATGCTGCTGTTCGCGCAGGCCACGGCGATCGTGATGGTCTTCGTGATCGTCAACAATGCCAACGGCCTCTTCGACACCTGGGCCGACCTCCTCGGCACCGGCAACCACGTCAAGGCCGCCGCCGACCTCGGCCCGGACGGCACCGGCGGCAAGACGCCCGACCAGGGGCCGAAGACGGTCGCCAAGTTCAAGCCCACCGCCGACAAGCGCATGGGCCCCGGAGTCCTGGAGACCCAGCTCAAGGGCCACATATCCGGCGTGGAGGGCGAGGTCTACGCCTGGCTGCCCCCGCAGTACGACGACCCCGCGTACAAGGACAAGAAGTTCCCCGTCGTCGAGGTGCTGCCCGGCTTCCCCGGCTCGGCGAAGGCCTGGTTCGGCACCCTCGAGGTGAACACCCAGCTCAAGCCCATGATGCAACGGGGCGAGGTGGCCCCCTTCATCATCGTGGCGCCGCGCACCACCCTCCTCGGCGACACCGACACCGGCTGCGCCAACATCCCCGGCAAGGTCAACGCCGACACCTGGCTGAGCGTCGACGTCCGCAAGATGGTCACCGACACCTTCCGCGCCGACGACCGGGCCGACGGCTGGGCCGTCGCCGGCTACTCGGCGGGCGCCCACTGCGCCGCCAGACTGGCCGTCGCGCACCCCGACCGCTACCGCGCGGGCGTGAGCCTGTCCGGCTACAACGACCCCGCCGGCGAGCCCGGCGCGCTCACCGCGAAGACACCGGAACTGCGCGACGCCAACAACCCGCTGAAGATGCTCGAGCACGCCGCGACCCCGCCCAAGGTGGCGCTCTTCGTCTCCGGCGCCGAGACCGACGGCTACCAGGGCGGCCAGGCGCTCAAGCAGGCGGCCAAGCCGCCGACGACCGTGCAGACCGTCCTGATCCCGGCGGGCGCGGGCGGCCACGGCACGGCCGTCTGGAAGCGGCAGGTCCCGGACGTCTTCAAGTGGCTGACGAAGCAGGTGGCTCACTAACCCCGTACGGCCCGTTCGGCACTGACCCCGTACGGCCCCGTCCGGCCCCGTACGTCCTGGGCGGGCTCACGCCGGGCGGGTCGCCCCCGCGAACGGCATCTCGTCGACCGGCGCGACCCGCACCGGGGCCCCCGGGTGCGGGGCGTGGATCATCTTGCCGTCGCCGACGTAGAGGCCGACGTGGCTGATCCCGGAGTAGAAGAACACCAGGTCCCCCGGGGCGAGCCGGTCCCGGGAGACCCGCCGCCCGGCGTTGATCTGGGTGTAGGTGGTGCGCGGCAGGGACACCCCCGCCGCCTGCCACGCGGCCTGGGTGAGCCCCGAGCAGTCGAAGGACGACGGGCCGGTCGCCCCCCACTCGTACGGCTTGCCGAGCGCGGAGTACGCGAAGGCCACCGCCCGCGCCGCCCGCCCCGACACCGCGCGGGCCACCTCACCGACCGCCTCCGACCCGGACGCGACGGACGCCTTCGCGGTGTCCGATACCCGCGCCACGCCCCCGCCGGTGTCTCCCGTACGGATCGCGGTGGCCTCCTGGGCGGGCAGCTCGCTCAGCAGCTGCCGGGCCCGGTCCAGCTTGGCCTCGATGGTGCGCTTGTGGGCGGCGAGCGCGCTTTCCTCGCGCCGGATCTCCGCGAGCCGCGCCTCCGCCGTCGTCCGCACCCGCTGGACGTCCAGCAGCTCCCGGCGGACCCGGGAGATCGCGGCGGCCTGCCCCTGGCCCGCGCGGTCGGCGAGCGAGGCGTTCTCCAGGAAGCGCTCCGGGCGGGTGGACAGCAGCAGCCGCATGCTGGTGGGCATCGACCCGCCCCGGTACTGGGCGGCGGCGAAGGAGCCGAGGGCGTTGCGGGCGGCGTTGAGGCGCTCGGTCTTGCGGGCGGCCTCGTCCTGGAGCCCGGCGAGCACCGAGCGGGCGCTGTCCGAGCGCTCCTTCACCCCGTTGTACTGCTCGGTGGCGACCTCGGCCTGCTGGTAGTAGCGGGCCACCTGGGCCCTGGCCTGCGCGGGGGTGGGCGCGGGGGCGGCGTGGCCGGTGCCCTCGAGCGCGGTGGCGGTGGCCGCGCCCGCCAGGGCGAGCGTGGCCGCGGTACGGGCGGTGCCGCCGGCGAGAGGGTGCTGCTTGGGCTTTCGGTGCGTGGCCACGGCGGCCGTCACTTCCTTCCGTCCGGCGGGGGGACGGGCGGCGGCCCGCACGAGGGGGGGTGAGGGCGGGCCACCGCCGTCTGGAGCAGGACGCTAAACCTCGGGATCACCGCGAAACGGCCATGACCGCTATTGCCCTGAATCGGCTGTTTGGCGATCGCACCTGGCGGGCCGCCCCTGCCGACTCGGAAGGACGGTGCCGTGGAGTGACCGAGGTGGTGTCCCTGCCCCACCTGGGCGCGGAGTGGTGCTATGGCCCCGGTTAGGGTCGGTGCCCATGGACGTTCTCATTCACGCCGTCGTCGGCCTCCACATCATCGGCATCGCCTCCCTGCTCGGCGGGTTCCTCACCCAGATGAAGGCCATGGGCAAGGGCGAGGCCCGCATGGTGCCGGCGATGCTGCACGGCGCGCTGACGATGCTGGTCACGGGTGTCGCGCTGGTCGGCATCCACCAGAGCCAGGGCGACACGATCAACACCGTGAAGATCGGCGTGAAGCTCGCCCTGCTCGTCGTGATCCTGGGCCTGGTCTATGTGAAGCGGGACGAGGAGAACGTACCGGCGCCCATGTTCGGCACCGTGGGCGCGTTGACGGCGACCAACGTCTTCATCGCGGTGCTGTGGGTCTGAGCCGTACCGACCCGGGCCCCGGAACTGTGGGCCCGGCCACTGTCGGGCGGATCCCGGCTCGGCTGTCGGTGGGGCGGCCTAAACTCGGGAGGCGATGAGCAGCCTCTTTGACGACAGCTTCCTGGCGGACCTGGCCCCTGCCGAGGAGGAGCCCCCTCCGCCTCCGGAGGACACGGTTCCCGAGCCCCTGCCGGACGACCTCTTCGGGGGTGCCTTCGACGCGCCCGTACCCAGGGAGGCGTTCTACCGCGACGGCGCCGCCCGCCCCGTCGTGGACCCCGCCGCGCTGCTGGAGGGCATGAACGACCAGCAGCGCGAGGCCGTCGTGCACACGGGCTCCCCGCTGCTGATCGTCGCGGGCGCCGGCTCCGGCAAGACCCGGGTGCTCACCCACCGCATCGCGCACCTCCTGGGCGCCCGCCATGTGCACCCGGGGCAGATCCTCGCGATCACCTTCACCAACAAGGCCGCAGGCGAGATGAAGGAGCGCGTCGAGCAGCTCGTCGGCCCCCGCGCCAACGCCATGTGGGTGATGACCTTCCACAGCGCGTGCGTGCGGATCCTGCGCCGCGAGAGCAAGAAGCTCGGCTTCACGTCCTCCTTCTCGATCTACGACGCGTCCGACTCCAAGCGCCTCATGGCGCTCGTCTGCCGGGACCTCGACCTCGACCCGAAGAAGTTCCCGCCGAAGTCCTTCAGCGCGAAGATCTCCAACCTCAAGAACGAGCTCATCGACGAGGAGGCCTTCGCGGCGAAGGCCGCGGACGGCTTCGAGAAGACGCTCGCCGAGGCGTACACGATGTACCAGGCGCGGCTGCGCGAGGCCAACGCCCTGGACTTCGACGACATCATCATGACCACCGTCCACCTCCTCCAGGCGTTCCCGGACGTGGCCGAGCACTACCGCCGCCGCTTCCGGCACGTCCTGGTCGACGAGTACCAGGACACCAACCACGCCCAGTACACGCTGGTGCGCGAGCTCGTGGGCACGCCCGAGACGGCGGGCGAGGAGGGCGTCGGCGAGCTCTGCGTCGTCGGTGACGCCGACCAGTCGATCTACGCCTTCCGCGGCGCCACCATCCGCAACATCCTCCAGTTCGAGGAGGACTACCCGGACGCCACCACGATCCTGCTGGAGCAGAACTACCGCTCTACGCAGACGATCCTCAGCGCGGCCAACGCGGTCATCGAGCGCAACCAGAACCGCCGCCCCAAGAACCTGTGGACGCAGGCCGGCGCGGGCAGCACCATCACCGGCTACGTCGCCGACACCGAGCACGACGAGGCGCAGTTCGTCGCCGACGAGATCGACCGGCTGACGGACGCGGGCGACGCCAAGGCGGGCGACGTCGCCGTCTTCTACCGCACCAACGCGCAGTCCCGTGTCTTCGAAGAGATCTTCATCCGCGTCGGCCTGCCCTACAAGGTCGTCGGCGGAGTGCGCTTCTACGAGCGCAAGGAGGTCCGTGACGTCCTGGCGTACCTGCGGGTGCTGGCCAACCCCGAGGACACCGTCCCGCTGCGGCGCATCCTCAACGTGCCCAAGCGCGGCATCGGCGAGCGCGCCGAGGCCATGATCGAGGCGCTGGCGCTCCGCGAGAAGGTCAGCTTCGCGCAGGCGCTGCGGCGCGTCGACGAGGCGTACGGCATGGCCGCCCGCTCGGCGAACGCGGTCAAGCGCTTCAACGTCCTGCTGGAGGAGCTCCGCACGGTCGTCGAGTCCGGGGCGGGCCCCGCGACCGTCCTGGAGGCGGTCCTGGAGCGCACGGGCTACCTCGCCGAGCTCCAGGCGTCCACGGATCCCCAGGACGAGACCCGCGTGGAGAACCTCCAGGAGCTCGCCGCCGTCGCCCTCGAGTTCGAGCAGGAGCGCACGGAGGACGAGCCGGGCACGCTCGCCGAGTTCCTGGAGAAGGTCGCGCTCGTCGCCGACTCCGACCAGATCCCCGACGAGGACACGGAGGGCACCGGCGTCATCACGCTGATGACCCTCCACACCGCGAAGGGCCTGGAGTTCCCGGTCGTCTTCCTCACCGGCATGGAGGACGGCGTCTTCCCGCACCTGCGGGCCCTCGGCCAGGTCAAGGAGCTGGAGGAGGAGCGGCGGCTCGCCTACGTGGGCATCACGCGCGCCCGCGAGCGGCTGTACCTGACGCGGGCGAGCATGCGCAGCGCCTGGGGCCAGCCCGCGTACAACCCGCCGTCGCGGTTCCTGGAGGAGATCCCGGAGCAGCACCTGACGTGGCGCCGCACCGGGCCCGCGACGCCGTCGGCGTCCTCGCTGGGCGCGGGTTCCGGCTCCCGGACGGGTTCCGGCATCTCGTCCGGCTTCGGCTCGTCCGGCTTCGGCTCGGCGCGCGGCGGCAAGGCGGCGTCGAGCGGGTTCGCGACGCGCCGGGCCAAGGAGCGCGAGGTCGTGGCGCTGGCCATCGGTGACCGGGTCACGCACGACTCGTTCGGGCTGGGCACGGTCGTGGCGGTCAAGGGCAGCGGCGACAACGCGGAGGCGTCGATCGACTTCGGTGGGGAGAAGCCGAAGAGGCTTTTGCTCCGGTACGCACCCGTCGAGAAGCTTTAGCGTTCCGGGCGACTGCGCGCCGGTTGGGGCTGAGCGCGCCCACGCGGCGGTAGCCGCATATCGACACAGCCCCGCGCCCCTTCGGGGGCGCGGGCCCCTTACGTCGGGTCCAGGTCGTGGCTGCGGAGCCAGGGGAGGGGGTCTATGGCCGAGCCGCCGGGGTGTACCTCGAAGTGGAGGTGCGGGCCGGTGGAGTTGCCGGAGTTGCCGGAGTAGGCGATGACGTCCCCGGCCTTGACCGGTCCCGAGCGGAGCTTGTAGCTGCTGAGGTGGCAGTACCAGGTCTCGGTGCCGTCCGACGACGTCACCTTGGCCATGTTGCCGTAGGCCACGTTGTACTGGGTGCTGACCGTGCCGTCGGTGGCGGCCATGACGGGCGTGCCGTAGCCGACGGGGAAGTCGATGCCGGTGTGCACCGACATCCAGTTGACGCCCGCCTGGCCGTAGTAGGCGCTGAGCCCGTGCTGGGAGACGGGCAGGGCGAACTTGGGGCGCTCGCGCTCCTTGCGGGCGGCCTCCTCGGCCTGGCGTTTGCGGTCCTCCTCCTGGCGGACCTTGAGGTCGATCCGCTCCTGGGTGCGGCTGGCGCGGGTGGCGAAGTCGTCGGCGCCCTGGCTGAGGCCGGCGAGCTGGGTGTCCAGCTTGCTGTTGGCGGCGGAGAGCTTGACGGAGTTGTCCGGGGCGGAGGCCGCGGTGGTCTGCTGGGTGTCCTTCTGCCCGCCGCCGGTCATGACGGACGCGGCGGCGATCCCGGCCACGCCCATGACGGCGACCGAGGGGACGGCGACGGTGAGCAGGGCCTTGCGGCGGGGGCGGTAACCGGCGCGGGCGGGGGCGCCCTTGCGGCGGCTGCCCCGGGACTGCTGCGGGACCTCGGACCGGCTCCGGGCCCGGGACGGTACCGGCGCGGGGGCGTCGTCCCCGGTGCCGCCGGCGTTGCCGATGCCCTCGGTCTCCTCGGGCGGCGGGATCACCATCGCGCGGGTCTCGGCGTCGGCGACTCCACCGGCATCGGCGACACCGGCGGCCTCGGAGAGGCCGGGGATGCCGGAGACGTCGACCATGACGGTGGGGGTGTGCCCCACCTCGGGGGTCGCGTGCGCGCTCGCGTCCCAGGTCTGGGTCGCCTGGGCGCTCAGGTCCCACTGGCCGGAATCCCACTGCCCGGAGGTGTCCCAGGACTGGGCGGGCTGGGTGAAGTATTGATTCTGCCCAGTGGCCTGGCCGGTGTTCTGCCCGGTGGTGTCCCACTGGTCCCACTGGCCGGAGTGGTGCTGGCCCGTGTCATAGGTCCCGGCGGCCGAACCGGCGGCGCTCCAGGCGCCGGTGTCCCACTGCCCGGTCGAGTGGGCCGAGGGGTGGGCGGACGCGGCGGCCGTGCCGGTGAGGTCCCACTGGCCGGATCCGCCGGAGGTGTCCCACTGCTGCGCGGCGTACTGGCCCGTCTGGCCGGTGCCGTCGTGGCCGAGGTCGTAGCCGCTGAAGTCCCAGGTCTGGGTGTGGCCGCTGGTGCCCCACTGGTTGGTGGTGCCGGCGTCCCAGTGGCCGGAGGCGTGATCGCCGTATCCGGCGTAACCCTGCTGGGCGTAAGGCTGCTCGTACGCCGCGTACTGCCCGTGCCCATAGAGGGCATCGGGAGCGGGAACGGACTGACCCGGGCCCGCCGACGGGTGACGGTCGTTCACCACCACATCCATTTCGCCTTGGCAGCAGGAGAATTAGCGGCGACTGTACCCGGCGGTATGCGACGACGACAATCTTCCCCACGTTTCGGTCACCGAAGCGCTGGGCATTTAGCCGCCTTTTGGTGGACTGAGCCATGATGAGTCGACTTGACGTTCGATATGCGTTCGAAGTTTTTGCGGAACTCAGGCGACCGAGGCGGCCCCCGCCGCGCCCGCCGACGGCTCTTCCGTGGTCAGCGCCTGCCTGATCCCCGCGGCCACCTCCCCGTGCACGGGCAGGGCCAGATGGCCCACACCGCATACCCGGACGTTGCGCGCGTGGAGGTCGGGGTGATCGATACGGGCGGTTTCGACGGGAACCATGATCTGATCCAGGTCGCTCCAGAAACCGATGAATTGCGTTGTGCAATGGGGAACGGGCCCGGCGAGTTCGGTGATGACGTCCGAATCGGGCCGCATCTGCCGCACCAAAGGATGGGCCGTCATGAGGGGGGCCACCCGGGTGCCGCCGTGCGGGGTGCCGAGGGTGACGAGCGTACGGACGCGGGCGTCGCCGCCCAGCCGCTGGATGTAGTAGCGCGCGATCAGCCCGCCCAGGCTGTGCCCCACCATGTCGACGCGGTCCCGGCCCGTGCTGAGGCAGACCTCTTCCACATGTCGGCCGAGCATCGCCGCCGCCTTGCGGATGTCGCACGTCAGGAGCGAGTAGTTGAGGGACCGTACCTCGTCCCAGCCGTGCCGGCGCAGCGAGCGGCGCAGCAGGACGAACACCGAGCGGTTGTCGATGAAGCCGTGGAGGAGCAGGACGGGCGGGCGCGCCGCCACCGGGCCGGCGGGCGCGCCGGGCGGTTCGGGTGGTTCGGGCCGTTCCGCCGTGCCGGCGAGGGAGGGGCCGGCGGGGGAGGGGCCGGCGGCCGGGGGGAGGAGGGGCGGCGGGCGGCGCTCCTGGGTGATCCCGGTGGGGTAGAGCAGCACATGCGTGGTGAGGATCGCCAGCTCCAGCAGTGTGGACCGGACGAGCGCGGCCGACGGGCGCGGGCGCGCCGCGGCGAAGGAGCGTAAGAGGGTACAGAGAAAGGGCAAGGCCCCCATGGCCGACCGACCTCCCGAACAGCACACAGCGAGCGACCCTCTCCCCCGTGTGCCCTCATGGGCAGCTGTGCGCGTGGCGGGCCACCCTTCTGTGCCGTGCGGCTGTCGGCACAGAGGGGCGGCCGCCTCGTCGCGGCTCCCCTCGCGGCCGTCCCGTGGTCCGGTGTCTCGTGGCCCGGCGCGTCTCGCGGTCGAAGCGGGCGATGTGGCCCGTGAGACGGGGGTTCCGGGAACGGTGCGTAGCGAACGTGGTGTCCCACGTGTGATTTCCCCCTCGGCCTCCACCGCGAAACGGCCGGGTGCGGGATGCTGGACGCGACGTTCGTTCACGTCTCCGGGCCCTCGGGCGCCGGAGGGACCTCGCGGCCGGCCGACGGCACGTACACGCACGTACAGGGAGGCAGTGATGGGAGTGACCGGTCCGATCCGCGTGGTGGTGGCCAAGCCGGGGCTCGACGGACACGACCGCGGCGCCAAGGTCATCGCGCGGGCGCTGCGCGACGCCGGCATGGAGGTCATCTACACCGGGCTCCATCAGACGCCCGAGCAGATCGTCGACACGGCGATCCAGGAGGACGCGGACGCGATCGGCCTCTCCATCCTCTCCGGCGCGCACAACACCCTCTTCGCCAAGGTGATGGAGCTGCTGAAGGAGCGTGACGCGGAGGACATCCAGGTCTTCGGCGGCGGCATCATCCCCGAGGCCGACATCGCCCCGCTCAAGGAGTTGGGCGTCGCGGAGATCTTCACCCCGGGGGCGACGACGACCTCGATCGTGGAGTGGGTCAACGCCAACGTCCGGCGCCAGGCCGTCTGAGGGCCCCTTGAGGCCCCTTTGAGGGCTCCTTTCGCCTTTGGTCAGCTTCCGTCCGCCAGCTCCCTTCGCATGGTGGCGCGGAGGCGCAGCGTGCCGATGAGGCGCTGGTACGCCTCCGCCCAGTAGCCCGCCGCGCCATGGCCGGCGTCGCCGTCCCCCGGCCCGGCCGGGAGGACGGTGAGCGCCTCCAGCAGGTCGGCCCGGTCCGGGTCCAGACAGCGTTCGGCCATGCCCATCACCCCGCTGAAGCTCCAGGGGTAGCCGCCCGCCTCCCGCGCGGTGTCCAGCGCGTCCACCACCGCCCGGCCCAGGGGCTCCGCCCAGGGCACCGCGCACACGCCGAGCAGCCGGAACGCCTCCGACAGGCCGTGCGCGGCGATGAACTCCGCCACCCACCCGGCCCGCTCGGCGGGCGGCAGCGCGGACAGCAGCTTCGCCGGGTCCAGCCACGAGGCGCCCGTGGGCTCGGGCGGGGACGCCGCCGGGCCCAGCAGCGCCCGTGACCACTCGGCGTCCTCCTGCCGGACGGCGGCCCGGCACCAGGCCGCGTGGAGGTCGGGCCGCCAGCCGTCCGCCACCGGCAGGGCGACGGCCTCGGCGGCGCCCGTCACGCCGAGGCGCTCGCACCAGATCCCCAGCGGGGCGGCCTCCACGAGTTGGCCCAGCCACCACGAGCGTTCGCCCCGGCCCGCCGGGGGCTTGGCCACGACGCCGTCGCGGCGCATCCCGGCGTCGCACTCGTGCGGCGCCTCCACGACCACGGTGGGCCGCCCGGCGGTGCGGTCCAGGGCGACGCAGGCTTTCGCCCGTTCCGCCATCCGGGCCGCGAGCGCGGACGCGGGGAGCGCCGACAGCAGCTCGGCGGCCGTGGCCCGGACGGTGCGGCCCCGGTCCGTCAGGGCCCCTTCCAGGAACGGCTCGTCGGCGAGGGAGAGCCCGTCGCGCAGCGAGTCCAGGAACATCAGCCGGTCCTCGGCCCGCTCCCGGTCCCAGGTCGTGGCCAGCAGTTCCCGGGCGGCGGCGGGGTCACGGCGCCGCAGCGACGTCAGCAGGGCCACGCGCTCGGCGAACAGGCCCTCCTGCCAGAGCTGCTCCACGCCTTCCCCGGTATCCGCGGTATCCGTCGCGGCCGGTGCCGCGCGCGACGCGGGGGCGTCGCGCAGCGCGTATCTCCACTGCGGGTTGAGCCGCGCCAGCCACAGGGCGCGGGGGCCGCCCAGGGCCAGCGCCCCGGGCCGCAGGTCGCTGCGCGCCCGCGCGGCGTCGAGCAGCCCGGGCAGCAGGCCCGCCGGGGCGCGGTAGCCGTGGTCGTTGGCGGCCGCCAGCCACTGGGGCAGCAGCTCGGTGAGGTCCGGGCCGCCGCCGCGGCGCCCGGAGCCGCCGGGGCCCGCCGCCCGCTCGGCGAGCAGCAGCGCCAGCCGCCGCCGGGCGGCTTCCGGCAGGGGTGGCCGGACGTCCTCCGGGGCCGCCTCGGGCAGCGGTCGCGGTGCGCCCGGCAGGAGCGCGGCCCGGCGCTGCACGGTCCGCAGCGCGGCCTCGTCGAGCAGCGCGCCGGGGGAGGCGGGGCGGCGGTCCGTGCCGAGGAGGGCGGTGGTGACGAGGTCGTCCCAGGTGGTGCTCATCGACATCGCACGTCCTTCCTCCATGGGGCTGCTTTCCGTCACAGCACTGTCTTCCGTCACAGGGCCACCGGCTCCGGTGCCCAGGCCAGCAGGGGTGTGAAGCCCCGGTGCCCGCATTCGCCGAACACCCGCACCGGGCGCCCGCCCGATATCGCCGTCAGCCGCCACAGGGCCGATTCGTCGCCGCCGGGCGTCACCGGGAGGGCCGACCGGCCGTCCGCGTCCGCCAGTTGCCAGTCGCCGCCGCCCTGGCCGGGTACCGGGACCACCCCCGAGAGGACCACCGGCCAGCCCTCCAGCCACGGGTCGTCGCACAGCGCCTCGCCGTACGCCCGGAGCGCCTCCTCCGGGTCGCCGCCCGGCGGCGGGTCGGCGACCGGCGCGGGGGCCGCGTGCCGGGTGCCCAGGGCCGCGCGCAGCGGCCGGGCGGACGGGTGGAAGGCGAGCTCCGCGTCCAGGGCGAGACCGACGGGGAGTGACAGCTCGGGCGCGCGGCCCGCCGCGCCGTAGGAGAGGAGCAGGGCCATCCGGCCTGTCTCCCGGCCGCGCAGCCAGACGCGGCGCGTGACCAGCCGGCCGTCGTCGGCGTCGCGCTGGGCCAGGACGAGCCAGCGGTCGCGCACGAGCGGGGTGGAGGCCAGCAGCGTCGCCGTGTCCGGCGTGACGCCCACGCGCGCCCGCACCGTCGCCGCCAGGGGTTCCGGCAGTTCCGCCAGCCGGAGGAACCCCTGGCCGAGGGTGTGGAGGAGCGCGCACTCCTCCAGGAGCCGGGAGGTCTCCCGGGCCCCGGAGCCGGAGCCTGCCACGGACGCCAACTCCCGTACCCGCGCCGCCAGTCCCGGCGCCTGGGCGTCGACCATGCGGGCCGCCGTCTCCTCCCACCGCCCGTACGAGGCGGCGTCGGCCGACGCCAGGCCGCTCCGCAGCAGGTCGGCGAGGCGCCGCTCCAGTTCCGAGGCGCCCGCCGCGATCCGTCGCGCGCGGCGCTCCGCCCGGCGGCGCGCGGCCTCCGGGTCGGCCGGCCCCCGGGACGGGCCGGAAGCGGCCGCCGCCCCGGACCCGGCGGCCTCCCGCTCCCGCCGCTCGCCCAGCCACTGGGCCGCCCAGTCCGGCGGCGCCCCCTCCGGGACGGCCTCCGGGCCCTTCGACCACGACAACAGCAGCCCCAGCGCGTGCTTGCACGGGAACTTGCGGCTCGGGCAGGAGCAGTGGAAACCCGGCCCCGCAAGATCCACGACCGTCCGGTACGGTCTGCCGCCGCTACCCGCGCACTCCCCCCATACCGCGCCCGTGCCGGCGCCCGTGTGCGCCCCCGCGCCCGACCACGGGCCGGGCACCGCGAGCTTCGCGCCCGCCGTGCGTGATGCGGCGTCAGGTGCCAGCTCCAGCACGCGTTCCGCCGTCCAGCGTTCCCCCTGCGGATTCATGTCACCGACGGTAGGGGACCCCACTGACAATCGCCCTCGGCGCCAACGAAACCGCAGGTCAGGGCGATTGTCAGTGGGGTGGTGCAGGGTGGTTCACGCCACCCGGAACCGCACGACGAGGGGGACTTGTGACCGTGCCCGGAATCCAGACCGACGCCCTGCGCCCGCACGCCGAGGACGCTTTCGCCCACGAGCTGAAGGCCCTCGCGGCGGCCGACGACCGTCCCAGGCCCGAGCGTTGGCGGCTCTCGCCGTGGGCCGTCGCCATGTACCTGCTCGGCGGCACGCTGCCCGACGGCACCGTGATCACACCCAAGTACGTGGGCCCGCGCAGGATCGTGGAGGTCGCCGTCACCACGCTCGCCACCGACCGGGCCCTGCTGCTGCTCGGCGTGCCCGGCACCGCGAAGACCTGGGTGTCGGAGCACCTCGCCGCCGCCGTCAGCGGCGACTCCACCCTGCTCGTCCAGGGCGCCGCCGGCACCCCGGAGGAGGCCATCCGCTACGGGTGGAACTACGCCCGGCTGCTCGCCGAAGGCCCCAGCCGCGACGCGCTCGTGCCCAGCCCCGTCATGCGGGCCATGGCCGAGGGCATGACCGCGCGCGTCGAGGAGCTCACCCGCATCCCCGTCGATGTCCAGGACACCCTCATCACCGTCCTGTCCGAGAAGACGCTCCCCATCCCCGAACTGGGCCAGGAGGTCCAGGCCGTGCGCGGGTTCAACCTCATCGCCACGGCCAACGACCGCGACCGCGGCGTGAACGAGCTCTCCAGCGCGCTGCGCCGCCGGTTCAACACGGTCGTCCTGCCGCTGCCCGCCACCGCCGAGGACGAGGTCGGCATCGTCGCCCGCCGCGTCGACCAGATCGGCCGCTCCCTGGACCTGCCCGCCGCGCCCGACGGCATCGACGAGATCCGCCGCGTCGTCACCGTCTTCCGCGAGTTGCGCGACGGCGTCACGGCCGACGGCCGCACCAGACTCAAGTCGCCCTCGGGGACGCTCTCGACGGCCGAGGCGATCTCCGTCGTCACGGGCGGGCTCGCGCTCGCCGCCCACTTCGGAGACGGCGTACTGCGCGCCGGGGACGTGGCCGCCGGCATCCTCGGCGCGGTCGTCCGCGACCCCGCCGCCGACCGGGTGATCTGGCACGAATACCTGGAGACCGTCGTCCGCGAACGGGACGGCTGGAAGGACTTCTACCGCGCCTGTCGCGAGGTGGCAGCGTGACCGGGACCGCCGCCCCGGAGCCGGTGCTGCTCGGCGTCCGCCACCACGGCCCGGGCTCCGCCCGCGCCGTACGCGCGGCCCTCGACCGCTGCCGCCCCACCGCCGTCCTGATCGAGGGCCCACCCGAGGCGGACGCCCTCGTCCCCCTGGCCGCCGAACAGGACATGCGCCCGCCGGTGGCCCTCCTCGCCCACGTCGCCGGGGAACCGGGCCGCGCCGCGTTCTGGCCTTTCGCCGAATTCTCCCCGGAGTGGATCGCCCTGCGCTGGGCCCTCGCCCACGGAGTACCGGTCCGCTTCATCGACCTGCCGGCGGCGCATACGCTCGCGCTGGGCGCGGGGGTGGGGCCGGGCGCGGCCCGGAGCGCGACGCGAGCCCTGAGGGCGTGGGTCCGCGTACCGACCCGCTCGCCGTGCTCGCCGGAGCCGGCGGGTATGACGATCCCGAGGCGTGGTGGGAGGACGTCGTCGAACATCGGCGCGGCGAGGGCGACGCGCTCGCGCCGTTCGAGGTCGTCGCCGAGGCCATGGGTGAACTGCGGTCCGCACTCGGCGAAGAAGAGGACCTCGAGCACGACGCAGTCCGGGAAGCCCACATGCGGCTCAAGCTCCGGGAGGCGCGGCGGGAGTTCGGGGGCGCCGTCGCGGTCGTGTGCGGCGCCTGGCACGTGCCCGCCCTCGCCGAGCGGCGGACCGTGGCCGCCGACCGGCAGGCGCTCAAGGGCCTCCCCAAGGCCAAGGTCGAGATCGGCTGGGTCCCCTGGACCCACCGGCGCCTCTCCCGCCACAGCGGCTACGGCGCCGGCATCACCTCACCCGGCTGGTACGGGCATCTCTTCCGGGTCCCCGACCGGCCGGTCGAGCGCTGGATGACCGACGTCGCCCGGCTGCTGCGCGCCGAAGGCCACCCCGTCTCCTCCGCGCACGTCATCGAGGCCGTCCGGCTCGCCGAGACCCTCGCCGCGATGCGCGGCCGCCCGCTCGCCGGGCTCGCCGAGACCGTCGACGCGATCCGCGCCGTGATGTGCGACGGCTCCGACGTGCCGCTCGCCCTCGTCCGGGACCGGCTGGTCGTCGGCGACGTGCTGGGCGAGGTCCCCGACGCCGCGCCCGCCTCGCCCCTCCAGCGCGACCTCGACCGGCAGCGGCGCGCGCTGCGGCTCAAACCCGAAGCGGCCGCGCGCGACTGCGAGTTCGACCTGCGCAAGGACACGGACGCGGCCCGCAGCCGCCTGCTGCACCGGCTGCGGCTGCTCGGCGTCGACTGGGGCGAGCCCCTGCCCTCGCGCGGCGGTCTCGGCACCTTCCGGGAGAGCTGGCGGCTGTGCTGGGAGCCCGAACTGTCCGTACGGATCGCCGAAGCCGGCGTGTGGGGCACGACGGTGGAGGGCGCGGCGACCGCCAAGGCGGAGTCCCTGGCGCGCGACGCCACCGCCCTCGCGGAGATCACCTCCCTTGCCGAACGGTGCCTGCTCGCGGGCCTGCCCGACGCCCTCCCCGTCGTCATGCGCGCCCTCGCCGACCGCGCCGCCCTCGACTCGGACGCCGGCCACCTCGCCCAGGCCCTGCCCGCCCTCGTCCGCTCCGTGCGCTACGGCGACGTACGCCGCACGGACACGGCCGCCCTCGCCGAAGTGGCCGCCGGGCTCGCCGAGCGCGTCTTCGTCGGCCTGCCCGCCGCCTGCGCGGGCCTCGACGCGGACGCGGCGGCGGAGATGCGCGCCCATGTGGACGGCGTGCACCAAGCCGTCGCCCTGCTGGCCGGGACCGCCGACGAGCCGTCGACCGTCGCTCCCGGGCTCCGGGACCGCTGGGCCGCCGTCCTGAAGGTGCTCGCCGAGCGGGACGCCCTTCCGGGCGGGATACGCGGCCGGGCCACGCGGCTGCTGCTCGACGACGGACGCCTGCCGCACGATCGGGCGGCCCGGCTGATGGGTCTCGTCCTCTCGGCCGGCACGCCGCCCGCCGAGGCCGCCGCCTGGATCGAGGGCTTCCTCGGCACCGACGGCTCCGGCGGCATGCTGCTCGTCCACGACGAGCGCCTCCTCGCCCTAGTCGACGGCTGGCTCACCGCCGTCCCGCCGGACGCCTTCACCGGCGTACTGCCGCTGCTGCGCCGCACCTTCTCGGCGTTCGAACCAGGCGTACGGCGGACGCTCGGCGACCACATACGGCAGGGCGGCCGGGGCCCAGGTCCGGCCCAGTCCCTTCACGCCACGGCCCCGGGCTTCGGCCCGGCCCTGGATCCGCGACGCGCCGCGGCCGTCCTGCCGACGATGCGGCTGCTGCTGGGAGGAGAACCCGTATGACCACCGAAACCATCGAAACCACGGCTGACGCGGAGCGGCTGCGTCGCTGGCGGCTCGTGCTCGGCGCGGACACCGGCGGGGCCCTCGCCGGCGCCGACGCCGCCATGGACCGGACCCTGGAAGCGCTCTACGGCGGCGGGGGCGGCGCGGCCGGCGAGGCCGACGGCCCGCGCCGGGGCGGGCTCGGTGCGTCCGCGCCGCGGGTCGCCCGCTGGCTGGGGGACATCCGGACGTACTTTCCGGCGTCCGTCGTTCAGGTGATGCAGCGGGACGCCGTCGACCGCCTCGGGCTGTCCGCACTGCTGCTCGAGCCGGAGATGCTGGAGGCCGTCGAGGCCGACGTCCATCTCGTCGGCACCCTGCTCTCCCTCAACAAGGCGATGCCCGAGGCCACCAAGGAGACCGCGCGGGCCGTCGTCCGCAAGGTCGTCGCGGACCTGGAGTCCCGCCTCTCCGGCAGGACCCGCGCCACGCTCGCCGGCGCCCTCGACCGCTCCGCGCGGACCGCCCGCCCCCGCCACCGCGACATCGACTGGGACCGCACCATCCGGGCGAACCTCAAGAACTATCTGCCCGCCCACCGCACGGTCGTCCCCGAGCGCCTGATCGGCCACGGCCGGGCCGCGCAGGCGGTGAAGAAGGAGGTGATCCTCTGCATCGACCAGTCGGGGTCGATGGCCGCCTCCGTCGTCTACGCGTCCGTCTTCGGCGCGGTCCTCGCCTCCATGCGCGCCCTCGACACGCGCCTCGTCGTCTTCGACACGGCCGTCGTCGACCTCACCGACCAGCTGGCCGACCCGGTGGACGTGCTCTTCGGCACCCAGCTCGGCGGCGGCACGGACATCAACCGCGCGCTCGCCTACTGTCAGTCACGGATCACCCGCCCGGCCGAGACGGTCGTCGTCCTCATCAGTGATCTCTACGAGGGCGGCATCCGCGACGAGATGCTCAAGAGGGTCGCCGCGATGCGGGCGTCGGGCGTCCGGTTCGTCACCCTGCTGGCCCTGTCCGACGAGGGCGCCCCCGCCTACGATCGCGACCACGCGGCGGCCCTGGCCGCGCTCGGCGCGCCCGCCTTCGCCTGTACGCCGGACCTCTTCCCGGAGGTCATGGCCGCCGCCCTGGAGAAGCGCCCGCTGCCGATACCCGCCCCGGCCGTCTGAGCGGCCTGAAGGGGCCCGGCTACGCCGAACGCGGCCGAACGCGTGCGGGCGTCGTCGCGATCTGTGAGCGTAATCACGGCCGGAGTGTGATCTGCGATTTAGGGACCTCCCTCCCTCGGGGATAACCTGCGAGACGGACATGCCGCGTCAACGGTGAACGTGTGCCGCCCTCGCCCGTGCTATCCCGGGGCGCAAACCCCCGGACCTTTGCGGAGATCGCGCCCTCACGCCGCCCTGCGGCACGCCCGCGCAGACAACGAACCGCGATATCCATGGAAAAGGGACGGACGCGCGTGGACCTGTTCGAGTACCAGGCGAGGGACCTCTTCGCCAAGCACGGTGTACCGGTGCTGGCCGGTGAAGTCATCGACACGCCTGAGGCGGCGCGCGAGGCCACTGAGCGTCTGGGCGGCCGTTCGGTCGTCAAGGCTCAGGTGAAGGTCGGTGGCCGCGGCAAGGCCGGCGGTGTGAAGCTGGCCGCCACCCCGGACGAGGCCGTCGCCCGCGCGACGGACATCCTCGGCATGGACATCAAGGGCCACACGGTCCACAAGGTCATGATCGCCGAGACCGCTCCGGAGATCGCCGAGGAGTACTACGTCTCGTACCTCCTCGACCGCACCAACCGCACCTTCCTCGCCATGGCGTCGGTCGCCGGTGGCATGGACATCGAGCAGGTCGCGGCGGAGACGCCCGAGAAGCTCGCCAAGGTGCCGGTCGACGCCAACGACGGCGTCTCCATCGAGAAGGCCCGCGAGATCGTCGCCCAGGCGAAGTTCCCGGCCGAGGTCGCCGAGCAGGTCGCCGAGGTCCTCGTGACCCTGTGGAAGACCTTCGTCGCCGAGGACGCGCTCCTCGTCGAGGTCAACCCGCTCGCCAAGGTCGCCGACGGCCGCGTCATCGCGCTCGACGGCAAGGTCTCCCTGGACGCCAACGCCGAGTTCCGTCAGCCCTCGCACGAGGAGCTCGAGGACAAGGCCGCGGCCGACCCGCTCGAGGCGGCCGCCAAGGCCAAGGGCCTGAACTACGTCAAGCTCGAGGGCCAGGTCGGCATCATCGGCAACGGCGCGGGTCTCGTCATGAGCACCCTGGACGTCGTCGCCTACGCCGGTGAGAACCACGGTGGCGTCAAGCCCGCCAACTTCCTCGACATCGGTGGCGGTGCCTCCGCCGAGGTCATGGCCAACGGCCTCGAGATCATCCTGGGCGACCCGGACGTCAAGTCCGTCTTCGTCAACGTCTTCGGTGGCATCACCGCGTGTGACGCGGTCGCCAACGGCATCGTCCAGGCCCTGGCGCTCCTCGAGTCCAAGGGCGAGAAGGTCGAGAAGCCGCTGGTCGTGCGCCTCGACGGCAACAACGCCGAGCTGGGTCGCAAGATCCTGACCGACGCCAACCACCCGCTGGTGCAGCAGGTGGACACCATGGACGGCGCCGCCGAGCGCGCCGCCGAGCTGGCTGCGAAGTAAGGAACGAGGTCACTAGAACACCATGGCTATCTTCCTCACCAAGGACAGCAAGGTCATCGTCCAGGGCATGACCGGCTCCGAGGGCCAGAAGCACACCAAGCGCATGCTGGCTTCCGGCACCAACATCGTCGGTGGCGTGAACCCGCGCAAGGCCGGCACGACCGTCGACTTCGACGGCACCGAGGTCCCCGTCTTCGGCTCCGTCAAGGACGCCATGGAGAAGACCGGCGCCGACGTCACGGTCATCTTCGTCCCGGAGAAGTTCACCAAGGACGCGGTCGTCGAGGCCATCGAGGCCGAGATCGAGCTCGCCGTCGTGATCACCGAGGGCGTCGCGGTCCACGACACCGCCTCGTTCTGGGCGCTCGCCCAGGCCAAGGGCAACAAGACCCGCATCATCGGCCCCAACTGCCCGGGTCTGATCAGCCCCGGCCAGTCCAACGCGGGCATCATCCCGGCCGACATCACCAAGCCCGGCCGCATCGGTCTCGTGTCCAAGTCCGGCACGCTGACCTACCAGATGATGTACGAGCTGCGCGACCTCGGCTTCAGCTCCTGCGTCGGCATCGGTGGCGACCCGATCATCGGCACCACCCACATCGACGCCCTGAAGGCCTTCCAGGACGACCCCGAGACCGACCTGATCGTCATGATCGGCGAGATCGGCGGCGACGCGGAGGAGCGGGCGGCCGACTTCATCAAGGAGCACGTCACCAAGCCGGTCGTCGGCTACGTGGCCGGCTTCACCGCGCCCGAGGGCAAGACGATGGGCCACGCCGGCGCCATCGTGTCCGGTTCGTCCGGCACCGCCCAGGCGAAGAAGGAGGCCCTCGAGGCCGCGGGCGTGAAGGTCGGCAAGACCCCGTCCGAGACGGCTCGCCTCGCGCGCGCCGCGCTGGCCGGCTGACGCCGCCACGGTTCCACGGCGTGGGCCCGCACCCCGGCAGGGGGTGCGGGCCCACGCCCGTATGCGGGCGGGCCCTGCGCCGCGATTGCCGTACCTGGTTGGACTAAAAGGTTCATAACCGTATTCGTTGCCATACAAGCGACACGACGGTTAAATGCCAGCTACCCGCCCGAAAGGCGCGTTCTTGGCAGCATGGCCCTGTGAGTGAATACGCCGGTCACGGCCCGTCGCCGACGACGGAGCACCGGCCCGCCGAGGCGGGCCCCGTGCTCTGGGCACCGGCGCTCCCCGGATCGGCGAGCACGGCGTTCATCGGCGGGGTGCTCGCCGCCGGGCTGGGCCTCGGCACCTTCGCCATGGCCGTCCTGGCGATGTGGATCACCTCCCCGTACCCCGACAGCGGCCCCGCCGGCGCGCTGCGCGTCGCCGCCGACCTGTGGCTGCTCGCGCACGGCGCCGGCCTCGTACGGACCGAGACGCTGGCCGGGCCGCCCGCGCCCATCGCGCTGACCCCGCTGCTGTGCGCGCTCGTGCCCTGCACCCTGCTCTACCGCGCCGCCTGCCACGCCCTCGAGCCCCCCGAGGACGCGCCCCCGGACACCCCCGGCCCCGCGCCCCGCCCCGCGTTCACCGCCATGCTCGGCGGCTACCTCCTGGTGGCCCTGGCGGCCGTCGTCTACGCCTGGTCCAGCCCGGTGCGGCCCGCGCCGCTGAGCACGCTGCTCCAGCTGCCGCTCGTCGCCGCGGCGTTCATCGCCGCCGGGGTGTGGACGGCGGACGGGCGGCCGGGCTTCCCGGCGCCGCCCTTCGTCCGGCGGGTGCTGCCCACGCGGCTGCGGAGGTGGTTCACCCGGGACCGGCTGAACGCGATCGTCCGCACCGGGGCGACGGCGGTGGCCGTCCTCCTCGGCGGCGGCCTGCTGCTGGTGGGCGTCTCACTCGCCATCCACGCCGGGACGGCCCAGGACGCCGCCATTCAGCTCGCACCGCGCTGGTCCGGCCGGGTGGCGCTGGCGCTGCTGAGCGTGGCACTGCTGCCCAACGCGATGGTCTGGGCGGTGGCGTACGGGCTCGGGCCCGGCTTCACGGTGGGCGCGGGCAGCCTGGTCGCCCCGCTGAGCGCCGCGCCGGACCGCCCCGTCCTCCCGCGCTTCCCGCTGCTCGCGGCGCTGCCCGAGCCCGGCGCGGCGAGCCCGCTCGTCCTGGCGGGCGCGGCGGCGCTCGCGGCCGGCGCGGGCATCGCGATCGCGCACACCGCCGTGCCGAGGCGGCGCCCCCCGGGCGTGGGCTATGGGGAGGCCGCCGCGACAGCGGTACTGGGCGCGCTGCTGTGCGGAGTGTTGATGACGGTGCTGGCTTACGCGTCGTCGGGCGCGATCGGCAACGAGGCGCTCGCCGGCTTCGGCCCGCCGTGCTGGCGCACCGGGGGCGCGGCGGCGGCCTGGACGGCGGCCATCGGCCTGCCGGGGGCGCTGGTGGTGCGGTGGCGGCGGGGGGTTGTACGGGCTGCGCCGGGGGCGCGGGACGGGCGGGCGGAGGGCGGGGAGGCAGTGCTGACGGGGTGGCGGCGGGTCGGGTATGCGTTGGGGTTGGCGGTGGCGGTGGAGGCGGCTCCTGAGGCCGCTGCGCCGGTTGCCGAACCGGAGGCGGGGCCGGAGCCGGTGCCGGAAGCGGCGTCCGGTCCCGAGCCGGACCTCGGGCCGGGCCTCGACCCCGAGCCCAAGGTCTCGCGGTCGTTGTGGGCGGCGATGGTGGGGTGGTTCGGCTTCCGGGTGCCCGGGAGCGCGCGGCCCGCGCCCGAGCCGGAGGCGATCGTGTACGAGCCGGAGACGTTGCCGCTGACGCCGACGCGGCATCTGCGGGACGACGACGCCGAGGCGGAGGAGCCGCGTGAGCGTGAGCGGGGGCGGCACCGGCCGCCGAAGAAGCGGGGGAGGCGGCGTGGGGGTGCCGCGTCCGACTGGCACGAGCCGTCGGCCCGTCGGCACCGGTGGGCGGCGTTGAAGGATTCGGGGGGTGGGCTGATGCCGGACTTCGACCCGCGGGAGGGGGAGTAGGCCCCAGCCCCGCCCTTTCACCGTTTCCCGGGGGGCTCCGCCCCCGGACCCCCGCTCCTCAAACGCCGGAGGGGCTGCGTATGCAGCCTGTCAGTCCTGCGACCCCAGCAGCGGTCGGAACTGCTTCGGGAGATGGTTCTCGCACGCCGCCCGCGACGTCTGCGTGAGCGCGTCGTCGACGCACGTGTAGTAGTCGCGGTAGACGATGTGGAAGGCGAACGTCGCCGCCACGATGGCCAGCGCGAGCCCGCCTGTGACCAGGCCGCTGACCGCCGCCGTCGTCTGGGGGCGGAAGCCGCCGGGGGTGGGCGGCGGGGCCGGGGTGTCCGGGTCGCGCGGCTTGGGCTTGGCGCGCAGGGAGCTGATGCCCCAGTAGACGGAGAGGGCGCCGAGCAGCAGGGCCACCTGCGGAATGCTGAAGAGGGCGAAGAAGAAGCCCCACATGCCCGCGAGCAGCGCGTAGCGGGCGCGCCGCTGGGCCGGGTCCGTGGGGTCCCAGCGGAGGCCGCCCGGGCCGCCACCGGGGCCCTGACCGCCGCCGAAGCCGCCGCCCTGCCGTCCCGGCTGCCGGCTGCTCCACTGGCTGCCCCACGCCGGACGTTCCTCGCCCGAGTCCGAACCGGAATCCGAGTCCGAGTCCCGGCCGTCTTCACGGTCGCCCGAACCGCCCGGGTTGCCCGTCGCCGGCGTGCGCGGCTGCCAAGGGCGGTCCGGGCTGCCCTCGGGCGGCGCGGCGAAGGGGTTGTCCCGCTCCTCCCCGGCGGGGGACGGCTGCGGCTGGCTCTCGCGCAGCGCGAAGCGCGGGAGGCGGTGAACCGCGTGGCGGCGTCGGTCCGGCATGTGGAGTGTGTCTTCCCCTGGTGTGGTCGTCCTGCACCTTCGAGCCTACGGTGACACGCTCTTTTTCCCGTGCCGTTTCCCGCGCCGCCGTCCGGTCCGGTCCCGACGCTACCTTCCGTGCCCGCCCCCGTCCCGTGGGGGCGGTTCGGTGTGCCGGTATCGTTGCTGGCGGTCGGCGGCTTCGTAGAGTCCCCCGTAATCGGCGACCCCTCCGACTCGTACGACCATACAAACCGCGTCAACGCATCACCCGCGCATCACCCGCGCATCACCCACGCATCACCCGCGAGAAAGGGCCCCACCGTGGCCGCCCCCGCCCGCCCCGCCCGTGTCGTCGTGCTCGTCTCCGGTTCCGGTACGAACCTTCAGGCCCTGCTGGACGCCATCGCCGCCGATCCCGGCGGCTACGGCGTCCGCGTCGTGGCCGTGGGCGCCGACCGGGACGGCATCGCGGGCCTGGAGCGCGCCGAGCGCGCCGGGCTGCCGACGTACGTGTGCCGGGTGAAGGACCACGCCGACCGCGATGCGTGGGACGAGGCGCTGACGGAGGCGACGGCCGGGTACGAGCCGGACCTCGTCGTCACCGCCGGCTTTATGAAGATCGTGGGGAGGGCGTTCCTCGCCCGGTTCGGCGGGCGGATCGTCAATACCCACCCCGCCCTCCTCCCCAGCTTTCCCGGTGCCCACGGGGTGCGCGACGCGCTCGCGTACGGCGTGAAGGTCACCGGGTGCACCGTCCACCTCGTCGACGAAGGCGTCGACACCGGCCCGATCATCGCCCAGGGCGTGGTGGAGATCAGGGACGAGGACGACGAGTCCGCGCTGCACGAGCGGATCAAGGAAGTCGAGCGTTCGCTGCTCGTCGATGTCGTGGGACGTCTGGCCCGCGACGGCTACCGCATAGAGGGACGAAAGGTAAGGATCCCGTGACCGCCGAGAGCATGAAGCGGCCCATCCGCCGGGCACTGGTCAGCGTCTACGACAAGACGGGGCTGGAGGAGCTGGCCCGGGGGCTGCACGACGCGGGCGTCGAGCTGGTCTCCACCGGTTCCACGGCCGGCCGGATCGCCGCCGCCGGTGTCCCCGTCACCAAGGTCGAGGAGCTCACCGGCTTCCCCGAGTGCCTGGACGGCCGGGTGAAGACCCTCCACCCCCGCGTCCACGCCGGCATCCTCGCCGACCAGCGCCTGGAGGCGCACCGCGCGCAGCTCGACGAGCTGGGCGTCAGCCCCTTCGAGCTGGTGATCGTCAACCTCTACCCGTTCCGGGAGACCGTCGCCTCGGGCGCCTCGCCCGACGAGTGCGTCGAGCAGATCGACATCGGCGGCCCGTCGATGGTCCGCGCGGCGGCCAAGAACCACCCCTCCGTCGCCGTGATCGTCAACCCCGGGCGCTACGACGACGTGCTCAAGGCCGTCGCCGACGGCGGCTTCGACCTCGCCGCCCGCAAGCGGCTGGCCGCCGAGGCGTTCCAGCACACGGCCGCGTACGACGTGGCCGTGGCGAACTGGTTCGCGGAGGGCTACGGCGCGGACGAGGGCCCCTGGCCCGACTTCATCGGCATCTCCTACGCCCGCAAGCAGGTGCTGCGCTACGGCGAGAACCCGCACCAGCCCGCCGCGCTCTACCTCGACCCCACGGGCACGGGGCTCGCGAACGCGGAGCAGCTGCACGGCAAGGAGATGTCGTACAACAACTACGTCGACACCGACGCCGCGCGCCGGGCGGCGTACGACCACGACGAGCCCTGCGTCGCGATCATCAAGCACGCCAACCCCTGCGGCATCGCGGTCGGCGCGGACGTCGGCGAGGCCCACCGCAAGGCGCACGCCTGCGACCCCCTGTCGGCCTTCGGCGGCGTCATCGCCGTCAACCGGCCGGTGACGCTGGAGATGGCCGAGCAGGTCGCGGAGATCTTCACCGAGGTCATCGTGGCGCCGTACTACGAGGCCGGCGCGGTCGAGGTGCTGTCCCGGAAGAAGAACATCCGCGTGCTGCGCTGCCCCGACGCGCCCGCCGCGCACGGCGAGTCCCGGCCCATCGAGGGCGGTCTGCTGGTCCAGGCCAAGGACCGGCTCCAGGCCGAGGGCGACGACCCGGCCAACTGGACGCTCGCCACGGGCGAGGCGCTGTCCGCCGAGGAGCTGGCCGAGCTCGCCTTCGCGTGGAAGGCCTGCCGCGCGGTGAAGTCCAACGCCATCCTGCTGGCCAAGGACGGCGGGACCGTCGGCGTCGGCATGGGCCAGGTCAACCGTGTGGACTCCGCGAAGCTGGCCGTCCAGCGGGCGGGCGAGGAGCGCGCCCAGGGCTCGTACGCCGCGTCCGACGCGTTCTTCCCCTTCCCGGACGGGCTGGAGGTGCTGACCGCCGCCGGGATCAAGGCGGTGGCCCAGCCGGGCGGTTCGGTCCGGGACGAGCAGGTGGTGGAGGCCGCGAAGGCGGCGGGCGTGACGATGTACTTCACGGGTACGCGCCACTTCTTCCACTGATCCGAGAGAACGGAAGGCCGCGCTCCTGAAACAGCGCGGCCTTCCAGGGGCGCCGGACGCCGGACGCCTCAGCGGACCCGTACGACGACCGTGCCGACGATCTTGTCGGCGAAGGTCTGCTTCTTCTCGTCCCACAGCGGCCAGAGATAGCCGAGGTACAAGAAACCGTCGACGATGTGGCACAGATTCCGGACGAACGCCATGCCGAAGCCGGTGGGCATGCCGTCGCGCTCGCGCAGCACGCTGATGCCCACGGCCTTCTTGCCCGGCGTCTGGCCCGTCTTTCCCTGGCGGTAGAGGGCCCAGAAGCCGAGGAAGACGCTGAGGAGGAAGGCGAGCCCCATCACGACCAGGCCGCCGGTCACCAGGCCGGTCGACTGCTCGCAGTAGCCCTGGCTCGCCGAGTACGTGGAGCAGTCCTCGTACCCGGTGAGCCACATGCCGGCGCCGGCCGCGATCAGGAGCAGCGTGGGAATCCCCAGGATCAGGCTGTCCAGCAGCGTCGCGCCCACGCGGGCCCACCAGCCCGCCAGCGGCGGGCGCTGCTGCACGGCGTACGGGTCCTGCGGGTAGCCGCCGTGGCCGTAGGCCCCGTACGCCCCATATGCCCCGGGCTGCTGGGGGAACGGCGGGTACTGCGGATACGGCTGCCCCGGCTGCTGCGGCGGGCCGTAGCCCGGCGGGGGCGGCGGGTAGGGCGGGTTCGGGTGGGTCACCTGGACGTGTCCTTCGAGCGGTGGCTGGGTTTGTACGGGACGGCCGTGGCCCGGGCCACGGCGGCGCAATCGTAGACATACGGTCGTACCGCGCAGCGTCGCGCGGGCGACTCCGACCTGAGTGGAACCAACCCCACCCGATCCGCGAGGATGTGCACCATGACCGCCCAGATTCTCGATGGCAAGGCCACCGCGGCCGCGATCAAGTCAGAACTCTCCACCCGTGTGCAGGCGCTGAAGGCCCGGGGCATCACCCCCGGCCTGGGCACGATCCTGGTCGGGGAGGACCCGGGCAGCCAGAAGTACGTGGCCGGCAAGCACCGCGACTGCGCCGAGGTCGGCATCGCCTCCATCCAGCGCGAGCTGCCCGCGACCGCCACCCAGGAGGAGATCGAGGCGGTCGTCCGGGAGCTCAACGAGGACCCGGCCTGCACCGGCTACATCGTCCAGCTGCCGCTGCCCAGGGGCATCGACGAGAACCGCGTCCTCGGCCTGATGGACCCGGCCAAGGACGCCGACGGGCTCCACCCGACCAACCTCGGCCACCTGGTCCTGAACGAGCCCGCCCCGCTGCCCTGCACCCCCAACGGCATCATCACCCTGCTGCGCCGGCACGGCGTGGAGATCAACGGCGCCGAGGTGGTCGTCGTCGGGCGCGGCGTGACCATCGGCCGTCCGATGCCGCTGCTGCTGACCCGCCGCTCCGAGAACGCCACGGTCACGCAGTGCCACACCGGCACCCGGGACCTGTCGGCCCATCTGAAGCGGGCCGACATCATCGTGGCCGCGGCGGGCGTGCCGCACCTGATCAAGCCCGAGGACGTCAAGCCGGGCGCGGCCGTCCTCGACGTCGGCGTCAGCCGTGACGAGAACGGCAAGATCGTCGGCGATGTCCACCCGGGCGTGCGCGAGGTCGCGGCCTGGATCTCCCCGAACCCCGGCGGCGTCGGCCCGATGACCCGCGCCCTGCTGCTGCTCAACGTGGTGGAGGCCGCCGAGCGGGACGCCGAGGCCGCCGGAGGCGGCGATGGGGCCTGAGGCCACCGGTCCGGACGCGAACGGCTCGGACCCGGACCGTTCGGGCCCGAAGGGCTCGGGCTCGAAGAGCTCGGGCGTGAACGGTTCGAGCGTGAACGGTTCGGCCAACGGAGCCGGCGGACCGGCCGGCTCCGGTCGGCCGTCAGGCTCCGGCGGGTCGGCGAAGGCCGCCGGCCCGGGCAAGGCGTCCGATGAAGCCGCCGGCAGGGCGACCCGCCGTCCCCCGCAGGTCACCCGGGACACCGCGCGCCCCGAGGGCGGCGGTCGCGCCGCGCCCGGGCGCGCCCCGGCGCCCGCGCGGCAGTGGCCGCTGCTGGCGGTCCTGGGGGCCACGGGCCTGGGTCTGCTGATCGTGGCCCTCGACGCCTTCCGGGTCGGGGCGCTGATCATCGGGCTCGCGCTGATCGGCGGCGCGGTGCTGCGCTGGACGCTGCCGTCCGTGGGCATGCTGGCCGTCCGCTCGCGGTTCACCGACCTCTTCCTGTACGGCGGGCTGGGCCTGGCGATCGTGCTGCTCGCCCTGATGGCCCAGCCGCACGCGTGGCTGAAGATCCCGTTCCTGGAGGACGTGCTGCACTTCACCGTGCAGTAGTGCGCGTAGTGCGCAGTGAGTAGTGCGCGGTGCGCGCACTACCGCACGGCAAGGTGCGTGGACGTGGGGCTGCCCGGTGCGTCGGCCCCACGAACGTTGCGTGAGAAGGGGTGTTCCGGCTCATGACCAAGATCAAGGTCGCCAACCCCGTCGTCGAGCTCGACGGCGACGAGATGACCCGCATCATCTGGCGGTTCATCAAGGAAAAACTGATCCTGCCCTACCTCGACATCGAGCTGAAGTACTACGACCTGGGCATCGAGAACCGCGACGCCACGGGTGACCAGGTGACGGTCGACGCCGCCCACGCCATCAAGGAGTACGGCGTCGGGGTGAAGTGCGCGACCATCACCCCGGACGAGGCCCGCGTCGAGGAGTTCAACCTCAAGGCGATGTACCGCTCGCCCAACGGCACCATCCGCAACATCCTCGGCGGAGTGATCTTCCGCGAGCCGATCATCATGGGCAATGTGCCGCGGCTGGTGCCCGGCTGGACCAAGCCCATCGTCGTCGGCCGCCACGCCTTCGGCGACCAGTACCGCGCCACGGACCTCAAGGTCCCCGGCGAGGGCACGCTCACCATGACCTTCACCCCGAAGGACGGCTCCGAGCCGATCGAGCTGGAGGTCTACGAGTTCCCGGGCGCCGGCGTCGCGCTGTCCATGTACAACCTGGACGACTCGATCCGCGACTTCGCCCGCGCCTCGTTCCGCTACGGCCTCGATCGCGGCTACCCGGTGTACATGTCCACCAAGAACACGATCCTCAAGAAGTACGACGGCCGCTTCAAGGACCTCTTCCAGGCGGTCTTCGACGCCGAGTTCCGGGAGGGCTTCGAGGCGGCGGGCCTGACGTACGAGCACCGGCTGATCGACGACATGGTCGCCGCCGCCCTCAAGTGGGACGGCGGCTACGTCTGGGCGTGCAAGAACTACGACGGCGACGTCCAGTCGGACGTCGTCGCGCAGGGCTTCGGCTCGCTGGGCCTGATGACCTCGGTGCTGATGTCCCCCGACGGCCGCACGGTCGAGGCGGAGGCCGCGCACGGCACGGTCACCCGCCACTACCGGCAGCACCAGGCCGGCAAGGCCACCTCCACCAACCCCATCGCCTCGATCTTCGCCTGGACCCGGGCCCTGGCCCACCGCGGCCGCCTGGACGGCACGCCCGAGGTCGTCCGGTTCGCGGAGACGCTGGAGAAGGTCTGCGTCGAGACGGTGGAGGGCGGCCAGATGACCAAGGACCTGGCCCAGCTGATCGGCCCCGGTCAGCCGTGGCTGACGACCGAACAGTTCCTGGCGGCCCTGGACGAGAACCTGCGGAAGCGGACCGGAGCGGCGGCGTAGCCGCCGGGCGGGCATGACGGTGGTCCGTCCTCTCCCCCGTGGGAGGACGGACCACCGCGTTCTCACTCGGGCCTGCCCGACGGAACGCCGGGCGACCGGGTCAGCTGTGCCCCATGTACACCTTCACGTGACGGGCGTAGTTGTGGCTCGGGGGCGATGTGAAGCGCTTGACGTCGTTCTTGGGGCAGGCACTCGGCGAGCGCCACCGCGACAGCTCGCGCCAGTTGCCGTCGTAGTAGCGGGTCTCGGTGAAGACGCACTTGCCGTCGGCCTTCTCGTCCTTGACCCAGCCCGAGTTCGTCCCCGGAGCACACGCGGTGCCCGCCGACGAGCCGTAGCTCTGATCGTGTGCCCAGTCCCAGCAGCCCTTCACATTCGTGTCGAACGAGGCGACTTCGGTGAGGGCGCCGGCAGGCGCCGTGGAGCCGGCATGCGCCGAAGCGGCCGGGAGGACGGCCAGTCCGCCGCTGAGGACCGCGGCGGCCGCGACGGCGGCGAAGCGCTTGCGTACGTTCATGATCCGGGTTCCTCCCCGTCGGTGAGCGGTGGGGGACGGCACGGGGTGGACCGTGCCGCCCCCGGCTTGCAGGACTGACTGTGATGCGCCACATCCCCTCCTGCCAAAGGATCGCCGGGAATTGGGCCACCGTGGGACGTCCCACGCCCCCACCTGCGAGGACGCCGGGTCCCACGAGGTGGTGGTGGGACGGGGGAGGGACGGCCGGGCTGGCCGGAAACGACGGCTCCCGGCCCCGGACGCGGGAATCGGCGCGTTTACCTCGCCATGATGTGCGGCACGAGGCGACTTTCCGCCTCGAGGGACTCTTGTGACGCGTATGGGGTGGAACATGTCGCGTTGGAGGGAATTACCCGCCTCGCTGGACCAGCGGGTGCGGCAGCTCGTCGTACAGCTCAGAAGACTCAAGGACCGCAGCGGGCTGAGCCTGGCCGCGCTGGCGGCCAAGACCTCGTACAGCAGTTCCTCCTGGGAGCGCTATCTCAACGGCAGGCAACTCCCGCCGCGCGACGCCGTCGAGGAACTGGCCCGGGTGTGCGGCGCGGACGCGACGCGGCTGCTGGTGCTCCACGAGGTCGCGGCGGAGGCGTGGACGGACGAGGCGGCGGAGACGGACGAGGCGGAGGAGGCGGCAGGGGCGGCACCCGGCGCGCCCACGGCACCGCCCCCTGCCGGGGGCGGGCGCCGTACGACGACCGTCGTGCTCGCCGCGGCCGTCGTCGCCCTGGCGGTGGCCCTGGCCGCCGTCCTGCTGGCCACCCGCCCGTGGCAGGACGACCGGACGACCGCGGACCCGGGCCACGCCCACGCCGCCGTCGGCGACACCCCGGCCCCCTTCGTCTTCGTCCAGGGCCGCTCGCGCCCCTGCGACGTCCAGCGGCACGACGGCGACCTGAAGGCCGGCTACAGCGCGACCCGCACCACGCTCATGGACCTCAAGAGCACCGGCTGGGAGGTCCTGGAGGCCCAGTGCCTGCTGCGGTACCACGGCTTCGACCCCGGGATCGCCGACGGCTCCTACGGGGAGAAGAGCAAGGACGCCGCCAAGGCCTTCCAGAAGGCGCGCGGCCTGGTCGTCGACGGGATCGTCGGCCCGGACACCTGGAAGGAGCTGCGCCGGTGAGCGGGGGCGGGGAACGGCTCGTTCCCGCCGAGTGCGGGCGGCTGGCCGCCGGGCTGCGGGAGCTGAAGGACCGTACGGGCCTGAGCCTGGCCGCGCTCGGCGAGCGGACCCCGTACAGCAAGTCGTCCTGGGAGCGCTATCTCAACGGCAAGAAGCTGCCGCCCCGGCAGGCCGTCGACGCGCTGTGCCGGCTGGCGGGCGAGCCGGCGGACCGGCTGCTGGCGCTGTGGGAGCTGGCCGAGCAGTCGTGGAGCGGACGGGCCGCCGCCGGGGAGCCCTCGCCGCAGCCGCCCCCACCCGTGGTGCCCCCACCCGTGGTGGCGGAGCCGGAGCGGCGGCCGTTCCTCGTGCGCCGGGTGCTGCTGTCGGCCGCTGTCGCCGTCCTTGTCGTGGCGGGCGTGGTGGCCGCGCTGGTCCTGGCGAGCGGCGGGTCCGGGGCCGGTGGCCGGGACCACGACCCCGCGAACCCCATCGCGGCGGCCTCCTACCCGCAGTCCTACGAACCCGGCTGCCGGGGCGCGGAGTGCGAGGGCGCGGACCCCACGCAGATGGGCTGCGGCGCCCAGGGCATGCTCGTCACCCTGCTCCAGCGCCGGGCGGCCGGTGGCCAGCGGGTCGAGATCCGCTACAGCGAGAAGTGCGGGGCCGTGTGGGTGCGGTCCATGAACCTGCGCCTGGGCGACCATGTCGTGCTCACGCTGCCCGGCGCCGACGCCAAGGAGCTCAAGGCCGCGAGCCAGCGGGACACGGAGCTCTATCTGTCGACCGCCATGACCGCCACCAAGGACCCGGAGAAGGCGCGGGTCTGTGTCCTGCCCGCCGGCGGCAGCCCGGAGTGCTTTGTTCCGCAGTCACCGGCCCCGCGTGTGTGACGCCGTGTGTGACGCCGCGTGTGAGGGGCGACATGTGGGTAGAAGACGGGTGGAGGAGAGCCGGCGGCCGGTCCTCCACCCCCGTGGGAGGACCGCCCGCCGCTCACCCAAGAAGGATCATGACCTCGACAAGCCGGATCAAGGTCCGTCGGGCCGCTGTGGCATGGGCGTGACCGTTCCGGTACCGGGTCCTCTTTCCGTACCAAAGTGCCCGGTCATGTCACCGTATGGTCACCGTGCACGGCGGGGGTCGCCGGTCGCGCCCCAGGGGCGTGCGCCCCATGGCCTTGATCAACCCCAAGTGCCTCCGTGCGCCGCCCCTTTGGGAACTGACATGCTGGTTTCGGGCATCCCCGTGGGTAGTCGTGAGCGGGGACCGGGGGACAGGGGAGGGCAATGCCTCGTTGGAGGGCGCTACCGGAGGAACTCGACCCACAAGTACGCGAGTTCGCCGAACAATTGCGCAGACTCGTGGAGCGCAGCGGGCTCGGCATCGCCGCCGTGGCCGACCGCACCGGCTACAGCAAGACGTCCTGGGAGCGCTATCTCAACGGCCGGCTGCTGCCCCCGCGCGGGGCGGCCGAGGCGCTGGCCGAGGTCACGGGCACGGATGTAGGCCATCTGGGCACGCTGTGGGAGCTGGCCGAACGGGCGTGGAGCCGCTCCGAGCTGCGGCACGACGTGACGATGGAGGCGATCCGCGTCGCGGAGGCGAAGGCGGCGCTGGGGGAGTTCGGGCCGCCGCCGGAGAAGGCCGAGCGTACGAGGAAGCCCGCGAGGGCGGGTGCGGTCGCCGCGCCGTCATCGGCGCCCACGGCCCTGCGCGACGACGAGGCCGAGCCGCCTCCGTCGCCTCCGATGCCGGATTCCGGGCTGCCGCGCGATCCGGGGGCGCGGGACGTGCGGGAGAAGGCCATCCCGGTCCGGAAGCCGAAGGCGCCCAAGGACCCGAAGGCGCCCAAGAGCCCCAAGGCCCCCGCTTCCGCGCGCCGCAACACGGTCCTGTTCGCCGTCGGCGCGGTGGGGGCGCTCCTCGTCGTGGCGGCGGGCGTGCTGCTGCTCGGTACGGGCCCGGACGACGGGCAGGTGGCCCCCGGCGCGATCGCCACGCCGAGCGCGGGCAGCCCGTCGAGCATGCCCGACGGGGTGAAGTGCACGGGCGCCGCCTGCGCGGGCAAGGACCCCGAGACGATGGGCTGCGGCGGGGCGCACGCCACGACAGCGGGTTCCGCGACGGTGGGGGCGTCGTACCTCGAGGTCCGGTACAGCAAGGCGTGCGGTACCGCGTGGGCCCGGATCACCCAGGCGGCGCCGGGCGACACCCTCCGCATAAGCGGCACCGGCAGCCGGGCCGTCACCGAGAGCGGCCGCGTCGACAAGGGCGCCGACGGGCACACCCGCATGATCCCCGTCGCCGACTCCCGCCAGGCCTCCGCCTGCGCCGCCCTCGTCTCAGGCCGCAAGGGCTGCACGACCCCGCGCCCACCGCAGGAACGAACCCCGGAGGGGTGAGCGGTTTGTGGGGCAGGCGTTCCGCCCTGAGGGACGATTCACCGCAAACGGCGACGGTGAGGCGTCCCACACCGGGGGTGGGGACCGTGGCCGGTCCCGTCGGATAGCCTGGCGCCGGATCTCTTGATACCGAGAGAGATCCGCACACCTTGGGCAGGGACACCCACCAAAGCTCGCGCAGGAGATCGCCATGACCCGCACTCCCGTCAATGTCACCATCACCGGCGCCGCCGGTCAGATCGGCTACGCGCTGCTCTTCCGCATCGCCTCCGGTCACCTCCTCGGCGCGGACGTGCCGGTCAAGCTGCGCCTGCTGGAGATCCCGCAGGGCCTGAAGGCCGCCGAGGGCACCGCCATGGAGCTCGACGACTGCGCCTTCCCGCTGCTGCGCGGCATCGAGATCACCGACGACCCGAACGTCGCGTTCGACGGCGCCAACGTCGCGCTGCTCGTCGGCGCCCGCCCCCGCACCAAGGGCATGGAGCGCGGCGACCTGCTCGAGGCCAACGGCGGCATCTTCAAGCCGCAGGGCAAGGCCATCAACGACCACGCCGCGGACGACATCAAGGTCCTCGTCGTCGGCAACCCGGCCAACACCAACGCCCTGATCGCCCAGGCCGCCGCCCCGGACGTGCCGGCCGAGCGCTTCACCGCGATGACCCGTCTGGACCACAACCGCGCCATCTCCCAGCTGGCGAAGAAGACCGGTGTCGCGGTCTCCGAGATCAAGAAGCTGACGATCTGGGGCAACCACTCCGCCACCCAGTACCCGGACATCTTCCACGCCGAGATCGCCGGCAAGAACGCCGCCGAGGTCGTGAACGACGAGCAGTGGCTGGCCGACACCTTCATCCCGACCGTCGCCAAGCGCGGCGCCGCGATCATCGAGGCCCGTGGCGCGTCCTCGGCCGCCTCGGCCGCCAACGCCGCCATCGACCACGTCCACACCTGGGTCAACGGCACCGCCGAGGGCGACTGGGCCTCCATGGGCATCCCGTCGGACGGCTCCTACGGTGTCCCCGAGGGCCTCATCTCCTCCTTCCCGGTCACCGTGAAGGACGGCAAGTACGAGATCGTCCAGGGCCTGGAGATCAACGACTTCTCCCGCTCCCGCATCGACGCCTCCGTCCAGGAGCTCGCGGAGGAGCGCGACGCCGTGCGCGCCCTCGGCCTGATCTGAGCCGGTACATAAGCACCGTCGCCGCACGGGTGTGCTGACGTACACCCGTGCCCGACGATTTCGGGCCCGTCATCCACTCCCAAGGGGGGTCGGTGGCGGGCCCGTTGGCTTATTCTGGGTTCTTCCGAAAATACGTCAACTCGGCTAGTTCGAAGGCGAGTTCGACGGATCGGGGGACCGAAATGAGCCATTCCGTCCAAGGATCCCCGTCAGAGGCCACCCGGTTACTCTGCGCGGGGACCTACCTCGACATCGAGTTCCGCCGCCGTGTCATCGAAGAGCTGGTGGAACATGAGGAAAGACCCATCGCCCCGTCCCTGGGGGTCGATGTGGTGCCGGTGCTCACCCACGCACTGCGCGCCCGCGGTCAGGACACCCTGACCGCCCTGCTCCTGCTCGCCCTCTGGGTGGGCTTCATCGCCGCCGACGCCGCCTCCGTCCCCGAGGGCGCGGAGAGCCTGCCGTTCGTCGGCCTCTGGTCCTTCCTCTACGCCGCGGTCTGTCTGCTCCACTGGGGCGCGCACGCCGCCGCCGGGCGCGGCTCGGCGGCGTACGTGGTCGACCGGCGCACTCTCCGCGAGGCTCTCCAGGGCAGCGGCGCACAGCGCGCCCTGCGCGCCCTGCTGCCGGGCCTGCCGCTCATCACCCTCGCCTACTGGCTGTTCGCCCTCTGGGCGCTCGCCCAAGGCGCGGGCAACTGGGCGGGCATCATCTTCCCGCTGCTGCTCGTCCTGCCGGTGTGGATGCACCGGGCGCGCGTGGCGGCCGTGATGCGCGACGAGCTGAGCCGGAAGAACTTCGCCAAGGCCTTCGCCGAGGGGGACCGGCCCTTGCCCGACTCGGCGTACCACCGCCGCATCGCCCGGTCCATCGACCGGGAGCAGTACGCGGGCCTGACGATCTACGACCCCTCCCGGCCGTTCATCGGCATGGGCGTCCCCTACGAGCCCTGGTCCTTCGCCCTGGAGCTCAAGCGCGACAAGAAGTCCCCGTCGGCGTCGAACGGCACCGCCAATGGCACCGCCAATGGCACGACCAATGGCGCGACCAATGGCACGACCGGAGGGACCGGCGGCGCGGCCGGTGCCCCCTTCACCGGCCGTACGGTCGTCGAGCTCATCCGCCCCCGGCTGGAGGCCCTGCGGCAGGCGGCCGCCGCGACGAGCCGGGACCGGCTGAAGGACCTGGAGATCGACGAGTTCGTCTACCTCCCGGTCGGGCCGCAGCGCTCCGTGGTGTCCTACGACGAGCGCACGGTGCGGATGCACCTGGCCGAGGCCGTCAACGAGGGCGGCGAGGCACGCCGCTACTTCCTGCGCGTGCGCGTCGGCGCGTGGGACGAGCAGATCGTGGTCTCGGTGCTGGTCCGGGTGCACACCCAGGGCGGGATGCTGGTCCTGGAGGTCGTCCCGCACGTCCTGACACCGATCCGCGCGGAGTTCCGCGCGGTCGACGTGATCGCGGGCCGGGGCGAGGAGGACATGCTGCGTGACGGGCTGCGCGCGCTGCTGACCGCTCCCGCGGCCGGCTTCGCGGCGGCGGTCTCCACGGTCCGCTCCGGCGTGTCGGGCTTCCGCACCTGGCTCGCCGACCCCCGGCGCTCGGCGCCGGACGGCCCGGCCCACTCGGTGCGGGAGCTGGCGGCGGCGAAGGAGATCTCGCTGTTCCAGGAGATGGACGTCAGCCGCTATGTGAAGACGGTCCAGGACCGCATCGCCAGCGGCGTCCGGGAGGCGCTGCGCTCCCAGGGCTATGAGACGGACCGTTTCGAGCAGCAGATCGTGCAGCTCAGCGAGGGCGCGATCTACATCGGCCAGATGAGCGGCGGCGCCGTGGCCCAGGGCGCGGGCGCCGAGGCCAAACACCTCACGGGAAGCGGGGGACGATGACGGACGACCGACACGACAGCGATCAGCGCGGAAACGACAGGCACGAGGACGACGAACACCGCCGCGAGAGCACCCGGAGCCCGAGCGGCGGCGGCATCTCCATCGGCTCGCTCAGCGGCGGCGCCGTGGCCCAGGGCGACGGCGCCCAGGCCGAGGACCGCTCGGAGCGCGTGGGCGAGCGCCCCGCCACGGCGGCCGCGACGCCCCCGCCGCCGGCCCCGGGCCGGGGCGGCATGGCCGTCGGCTCGATGTCGGGCGGCGCGCTGGCCCAGGGCAGGGACGCACGAGCGGTCGACGCCTCACGGCAGTTGCTGACCGTGACGCCCGAACTCCTCGCGGCGGTCAGGGAGATGCGGAGGGAGCTGTCCCACCGCGTCCGCACCCCGGGCGACGGGCTGGACGAGGTCGACGGGGAGCTCGCGGAGCTCCAGGCGGAGGCCGGGCTGACCGGCCAGGCCCGGCGCACCCGGCTGACGCGCCTGCGGACGCTGCTGACCAGCGGCGCCACGGCCGTCGGCGGGCTGGCGTCGCTGGCCGCCGTCGTCGACGCGATCAGCCGGTTAGTGGCGTGAGGCGGCGATTCGCATGAGCTACTGGGACGCGGACGCGCAGAAGTGGGTGGACGAACCGCCGCCCGGATGGCGGCCGCCGGAGCCGCCACGCGCCGGGGCCGGCGAAACGGATCCGGACGAGGAGCCGCCCACGGGCCCCTCCCACGCCTCCATCCTCGCGGGCGTCGTGGCCGGGGTGGTGCTGGCGAGCGGAATCGGTGTCGGCGTCTGGGCGCTCGTCCGGGATGACGACGGCGGAGGAGGCGTCGACGGTCCCGTGCCGACCGCCACCGCCTGGCCGTCCCCCGGCCCGACGGACACGTACGGATCGACGTACGGCTCGTCGTCCGGCACGACCTCCGGCCTCTCCGGGGGCTACACCCCGTACAACCCTTACACCTACAACCCCAACCCGTACCCCACGGCCACCACTTACGGCGGCTACCCCAGCTACGGCACCTACAGCGCCACGGGCGCCGCGTCCGGCTTCGTGCGGACCACGGACCCGGCCGGCTTCCGGCTGGACGTGCCGGCGGGCTGGTCGCGCAGCACGGACCGTGGCAGCGTGTTCTACCGGACGGCGGACGGCACGAGCCTGATCCAGGTGTTCACGCTGAACCCGCCGGGGGCGACGCCGTACGACTCGCTGCTGGAGACCGAGAAGTACGTCTCCGCGTACAAGAACTACCGGAAGACCAGGCTCGCCACGGTCGCCGGGGCGGGCAACCCGGCGGAGTACGAGTACACGTACACGTTGAGTGACGGCACCAGGCGGCATGTGGTGATCCATGCCTACACCGCTCCGGACGGCAAGCAGTACGCGCTGCTGGTGGGCGGTCCCGTGGGCGGTGAGGCCGCGCAGGGCCTGGTCATGCGGTCATTGGTGGGCTCGTTCTGCCCGACGGGCTACTGCGCCGGATGACACCGTCCGATCAACACCCCGATCCACGAAACGACGCGACGCTGAGTGACTCGCGTCACTCTTTGTGAAAGGAGAGGCATAGGTTCACCCCTTCTGGTTAGGCGCGACCCGTTGCCGGCCCTGGGCCTCGTCCGGACAGGGCCGGTGCGCACGTGATCGTTCGTCACCGGAAGGCAGAGAAGACATGGCGTCAGCCGAGACCATCCACGTCGACGGGGAGTGGCGTGCCGCCGCGTCCGGCGCTCAGCGAGAGGTGCTCGACCCGGCCGACGCCACCGTTCTCGCGGTCGTGGCCGAGGGCGGCGCGGCGGACGCCGACGCGGCCGTGGCCGCCGCGCGCCGCGCCTTCCGCGGTGGCGAGGGCGACTGGCCGCGCACGCCGGTCGCCGAACGGGCCGCGCTGCTGCGGCGCGTGGCCGATCTGCTCCAGCGCGACCGCGAGACCATCGCGCTCACCGAGAGCCGTGACACCGGGAAGACGCTGGAGGAGGGGCGGGTCGACGTCGACGATGTCACCGCCGCCTTCCGCTACTTCGCGGATCTCGTCGTCAACGAGGGCGGCGGCCGCGTCGTCGACGCGGGCTCGGACGACGTCCACAGCGTCGTCGTCCACGAGCCGGTCGGCGTCTGCGCGCTGATCACGCCCTGGAACTACCCGCTTCTCCAGGCCAGTTGGAAGATCGCCCCGGCGCTCGCGGCGGGCAACACCTTCGTCATCAAGCCCAGCGAGGTCACCCCGCTGTCGACCGTGCACCTGGTGCGGCTGCTGGCCGAGGCCGGGCTGCCCGCCGGCGTCGCCAACCTCGTCACCGGCACCGGCGACCCGGTCGGCGCCCGGCTCGCCGAACACCCGCACGTGGACCTCGTCTCCTTCACCGGTGGCCTGGCCAGCGGCGCCAAGGTGGCCCGCGCCGCCGCGCCCGCCGTCAAGAAGGTGGCCCTCGAACTCGGCGGCAAGAACCCCAACGTCGTCTTCGCCGACGCCTGCGCCACCGACGAGGACTTCGACACCGCCGTCGACCAGGCCCTCAACGCGGCGTTCATCCACAGCGGCCAGGTCTGCTCGGCGGGCTCCCGGCTCATCATCGAGGAGTCGGTGCGCGACCGCTTCGTCGCCGAACTCGCCCGCCGCGCCGAGCGGATCAAGCTCGGCCGGGGCACCGAGAAGGGCGTCGAGTGCGGCCCGCTCGTCTCCGCGCAGCAGCTCGCCAAGGTCGAGGCGTACGTCGCCTCCGCGCTCGCCGAGGGCGCGGCCCTGCGCTGCGGCGGCAAGCGCCCCGAGCCCTCGGAGACCCGCCCGGCGGACGGCTACTTCTACGCCCCCACCGTCCTGGACCTCTGCCACGGCGACATGACGGTCGTCCGGGAGGAGACCTTCGGGCCGATCCTCACCGTCGAGACCTTCCACACCGAGGACGAGGCCGTGGCGCTCGCCAACGACACCGAGTACGGCCTCGCGGGCGCCGTCTGGACCAAGGACGCGGGCCGGGCCCGCCGGGTGGCCGGCCGGCTGCGGCACGGCACGGTCTGGATCAACGACTACCACCCCTACCTGCCGCAGGCGGAGTGGGGCGGCTTCGGCAAGTCCGGCACCGGCCGGGAACTGGGCCCCGCGGGGCTCGCCGAGTACCGCGAGAGCAAGCACGTCTACCAGAACCTGGCGCCGAAGCCGGTGCGCTGGTTCGCGGGCTGAGTCTCGCCCTCCGCGCTCAAACCGTCCTGCCGCAGAAGGAGTCCACCCCCACCATGCCCGTCTACGACTACGTCGTCATCGGCGGCGGAACCGCCGGCTCCGTCATCGCCTCCCGTCTCACCGAGGACCCCGACGTCACCGTCGCCGTCATCGAGGGCGGCCCCACCGACGTCGACCGCGAGGACGTCCTGACCCTCCGCCGCTGGCTCGGCCTGCTCGGCGGGGACCTGGACTACGACTACCCGACGACCGAACAGCCGCGCGGCAACTCCCACATCCGCCACAGCCGCGCCCGCGTCCTGGGCGGCTGCTCCTCCCACAACACCCTGATCTCCTTCAAGCCGCTGCCCGGCGACTGGGACGAGTGGGCCGAGGCCGGCGCCGAGGGCTGGGACGCCGAGTCCATGGACCCGTACTTCGCCCGGCTCCGCAACAACATCGTCGCGGTGGACGAGAAGGACCGGAACGCCATCGCCCGCGACTTCGTCGAGGCGGCGCGGCGGGCCACGGACGTCCCGCGCGTCGAGGGCTTCAACAAGAAGCCCTTCCACGAGGGCGTCGGCTTCTTCGACCTCGCCTACCACCCCGAGAACAACAAGCGCTCCAGCGCCTCGGTCGCCTACCTCCACCCCTTCCTCGACCGCCCCAACCTCCACCTGATGCTGGAGACCTGGGCGTACCGCCTGGAGATCGAGGCCGGCCGGGCGCGCGGCGTGCACGTCCGCACCAAGGACGGCGAGGAGCTGTTCGTGGAGGCGGGCCGCGAGGTGCTCGTCTGCGCGGGCGCCGTGGACACGCCCCGGCTGCTGCTTCACTCCGGCATCGGCCCCAAGGCCGACCTGGAGAAGCTCGGCATCCCCGTCGTCCACGACCTGCCGGGCGTCGGCGAGAACCTCCTCGACCACCCCGAGTCGGTGATCGTCTGGGAGACGGACGGGCCCATACCCGAGAACTCCGCGATGGACTCCGACGCGGGCCTGTTCGTCCGCCGGGACCCGGCCTCGAACGGCCCGGACCTGATGTTCCACTTCTACCAGATCCCCTTCACCGACAACCCCGAGCGCCTGGGCTACGAGAAGCCCGAGCACGGCGTGTCGATGACCCCCAACATCCCCAAGCCGCGCAGCCGCGGCCGCCTCTACCTCACCAGCGCCGACCCGTCCGTGAAGCCCGCCCTGGACTTCCGCTACTTCACGGACGAGGACGACTACGACGCGCGTACGCTCGTCGACGGCATCCGCATCGCCCGCGAGATAGCGAAGACCGAGCCGCTGGCGGGCTGGCTCAAGCGCGAGGTCTGCCCGGGCCCGGAGATCACCTCCGACGAGGAGCTCAGCGAGTACGCGCGCAAGGTCGCGCACACCGTCTACCACCCGGCGGGCACCTGCCGCATGGGCGCGCGCGGCGACGAACAGGCCGTGGTAGACCCGGAGTTGCGTGTCCGTGGCCTGGAGGGCATCCGTATCGCGGACGCGTCGGTCTTCCCGACGATGACGGCCGTCAACCCGATGATCGGAGTGCTGATGGTGGGGGAGAAGTGTTCGGAACTGCTGGTAGAGGCCGCGACCCGAGGAGGTGGAGCCTGATGTCCGCCGATGGCAATGGCAATAGCGACAACGGCCGCGGCATAGGGAAGACCGCCGACGAGACGGTCGCTCCCGTCTTCTCCGTCCGCAACCTGTGGAAGGTCTTCGGCCCGAAGGCCGACCGCGTGCCGGGCAGTGACGAACTGGCCGCGCTGACCCCCGAGGAACTGCGCGAACGCACCGGCTGCACGGTAGCCGTCCGGGACGTCTCCTTCGACGTGCGCCCGGGCGAGTGCTTCGTGGTCATGGGCCTGTCCGGCTCGGGCAAGTCCACGCTCGTCCGCTGCCTCACCCGCCTCATCGAACCCACCGCCGGCACCATCGCCATCGACGGCGAGGACGTGGGCGGCATGGACAAGGGCGCCCTGCGCGACCTGCGCCGGCACCGGGCCGCCATGGTCTTCCAGCACTTCGGCCTGCTCCCGCACCGCACGGTCCTCGACAACGTCGCCTACGGCCTGGAGATCCAGGGCATGGGCAAGGCCGAACGCCGCGCCAAGGCCGGCGAGATGGTGGCCAAGGTCGGCCTCGCGGGCATGGAGGGCCGCCGCCCCGGCCAGCTCTCCGGCGGCCAGCAGCAGCGCGTCGGCCTGGCCCGCGCCCTCGCCGCCGACCCCGAAGTGCTGCTGTTCGACGAGCCGTTCAGCGCCCTGGACCCGCTGATCCGCCGCGACATGCAGGAAGAGGTCGTCCGCCTCAACCGCGACGAGGGCCGCACGATGGTCTTCATCACCCACGACCTCAGCGAGGCGCTGCGCGTCGGCGACCGCATCGCGCTGATGCGCGGCGGCCGCGTCGTCCAGTGCGGCACGCCCGAGGAGATCGTCGGCTCCCCGGCCGACGACTACGTCCGCGACTTCGTCCGGGACGTGCCGCGCGAGCAGGTCCTCACCGTCCGCCGCGCCATGCGCCCCGCCCACGACGCGGGCGAGGCCGCGACCGGACCGGCGCTGTCCCCGGCGACGACCGTCGCCGACGCCATCGAGGCGGTGGCGCGTACGGGCTGCTCGGCCCGGGTCGTCGACGCGGGCCGGTGCCTGGGCGTCGTCGACTCCACGAGCCTGCTGGGGGTCGTGGCGGGCCTGGAAAGGACGCCTTCTATGGGGGGTTTCGAGGAGAAGACCGCGGCATGAGCACGGCCGGCACGACCGTCACCCCCCACATCACGCCGCTCCGGGCGCTATGGAGAGCCCCCTCCGCCCGCAAACTGCTCCTCCTCGCGGCCGTCACGGCGGCCGTGGCGCCGTTCGCCGCCGCCCGCTGGGGCAGCGGCGCCTGGCCGCACGCGCTGACCGTCGACCTGACCGGCCCGCTCGGCCGGGCCAACGACTGGATCATCGACAACCGTGACAGCCACTGGCTGTTCCTGTACTTCTTCGGCCACATCAGCAACGCGATCGTCGTCTCGGTACGGGCTGTGTACGTGGTCCTGCTCGCCCTCGGCTGGGCGGGCGTGACGGCGGGCGCGGCACTGCTGTCGTGGCGCCTGGCGGGTGTCCGGGCGGGCGTCACGGCCCTGGCCTCGTTCGCGGTGTGCGGACTGCTGGGGATGTGGGTGCCCACGATGCGCACGCTCGCCCTGATGATCGTGGCCGTCGCGGCGTCCGTCGCCGTCGGCGCGCTGCTGGGCCTGGCGGCCGGCCTCTCGGACCGCACGTTCCGGGCCCTGCGCCCGGTCCTGGACACGATGCAGGCCCTCCCGGCCTTCGCGTACCTCCTCCCCGTCGTGCTCGTCTTCGGCATCGGCGTGGCCCCGGCCGTCCTGGCCACCGTCGTCTACGCGGCGCCCCCGATGGCCCGCCTCACGGCACTGGGCCTGCGCGGCACGGACAAGGGCGTCCTGGAGGCCGTCGACTCCCTCGGCGCCACGGCCCGCCAGCGCCTCCTGACGGCCCGCCTGCCGCTGGCCCGCCGGGAACTGCTCCTCGGCGTCAACCAGAGCATCATGATGGCCCTGTCGATGGCCGTCATAGCCTCGGTGATCGGCGCGGACGGCCTGGGCGACCGCGTCTACCAGGCCCTGTCGACGGTGGACGTGGGCACGGCCCTGACAGCGGGCATCCCGATCGTGCTGCTGGCGATCTTCCTCGACCGCTCTGTGGGCAGTCGTTCCGCAGGGCGGAACGGGTGGGCACAGAGCCACCCACCGGGCCGCACCCGAACGCTCACCACGTGGGTGGTCGCCGCAGCGGCGGTGATCACGCTCGGCCGCCTCGCCGGCACGGCCTGGCCGTCCACCTGGACGCTCCAGATCGCCGCCCCGGTGAACCGGGCGAAGGACTGGATGGTCGACCACCTCTACAGCGGAATCCCAGGAGTCGGCGGCACCGCCGACGCCGCCGCCCACTACACCGCCTGGGTCCTGGACCCCCTCCGGTCCGGCCTCCAGTCCCTCCCCTGGTGGGGAGCCCTGACCCTCGTCGCGGCCCTGGCGTGGCTGATCGGCACGTGGCGAACCGCCCTCACGGCCACGATCTCCCTCGCCGCGATCGGCGTACTGGGCCGCTGGGAGCCCGCCATGGACACCCTCTCCCAGGTGCTCGCGGCAGTCGCCGTCACCCTGCTCCTGGGCGTGCTCGTCGCCGTCGCGGCCGCGCGCAGCGACCGCGTCGAGCGCCTGCTCCGCCCCGTCCTGGACGTCTTCCAGACCATGCCGCAGTTCGTCTACCTCATCCCGGTCGTCGCCCTGTTCGGCGTGGGCCGCGCCCCGGCCGCCGCCGCGGCGATCGTCTACGCGCTGCCCGCCGTCGTCCGCATCGTCGGCCAGGGGCTGCGGCAGGTGGACCCGGCGGCCATGGAGTCCGCGCGCTCGCTGGGCGCGACGGGCGGGCAGCAGCTCCGGCAGGTGCAGTTCCCGCTGGCGAGGCCGCAGCTGCTGCTGGCCGTGAACCAGGCGGTCGTCCTCGTCCTGTCCGTCGTCATCATCGGCGGCCTGGTGGGCGGTGGCGCGCTCGGCTACGAGGTCGTCTTCGGCCTCGCGCAGGGCGACCTGGCGACCGGGCTGATGGCCGGCACGGCCATCGCGTGCCTGGGACTGATGCTCGACCGGGTGACCCAGCCGGTGAAGGCGAACGCGAAGGAGGCGAACTGACATGAAGCGCAAGGCACTGATCGCCCTCCCGGCGGTGGCCCTGCTGACCGCCGCCGCCACCGGTTGCGGCGCGGCGGACATGACGAAGCAGGCGTCCCCGTACGCCAACGCGGCGGGCGCGAAGACCGTGACCCTCTCCGTGCAGTCGTGGGTCGGCGCCCGCGCCGACGCGGCGGTGGCGCAGTACCTGCTGGAGCACGAGCTGGGCTACCGCGTGGACACCGTGCAGGTGGACGAGGTCCCGGCCTGGGACGCTCTCAGCCAGGGCCGCGTGGACGCGATCCTGGAGGACTGGGGCCACCCGGACCAGGAGAAGCGCTACGTCCACGACAAGAAGACGATCACGGACGGCGGTGACCTCGGGGTCACCGGCCACATCGGCTGGTGGGTCCCGAAGTACTTCGCCGACGCCCACCCCGACGTTCTCGACTGGCGGAATCTCAACAAATACGCCGCGCAGCTGAAGACTTCGGAGAGCGGAGGGAAGGGCCAGCTCCTCGACGGCTCCCCGTCGTACGTCACCAACGACAAGGCGCTGGTGAAGAACCTGAAGCTGGACTACCAGGTCGTCTTCGCGGGCTCCGAGGCCGCGCAGATCACGCAGATCAAGCAGTTCGCGAAGGAGAAGAAGCCCTTCCTGACCTACTGGTACGAGCCCCAGTGGCTCTTCAACGAGGTCCCGATGGTCGAGGTGAAGCTCCCGGAGTACACCGACGCGTGCGCGGAGAAGGGCGCGAAGGACCCGTCGACGATCGACTGCGCGTACCCGACGACGTCCCTGAAGAAGTACCTCAACGCGGACTTCGCGAAGAAGGGCGGCAAGGCCGCCCGCTTCCTGAAGGACTTCCGCTGGACGAAGGCCGATCAGAACGAGGTCGCCCAGATGATCGCCGAGGACAAGCTCGCGCCCGAGGCGGCGGCGAAGAAGTGGGTGGACCGCCACCCGGGCACGTGGAAGAAGTGGGTGGGCTGAGCCGGTCCCGACCGGTTATCCCTGCCGCAGCTCCGCCGCGATCTCCTCCACCGCCGCCATGGCGCGCCGGTGGAGCCCGCCGCCGAACGTGACGCGCGCGGCGCCGAGCGCGCCGAGTTCGGCGGGGGAGGGCCCACCGGGCATGGCGAGGGCGTTGACCGGCAGCCCGACGCGCTCGGCGATCGGGGCGAGGAGTTCGGCCGGGGCGAGGATCGGGTAGACGCAGTCGGCACCGGCGGCGGCGTACAGCAGCCCGCGCTCGACGGCGGGCGCGGCGCTGTCGACGTCGTCCTTCAGGAACGTGTCGATACGGGCGTTGACGACGAGCCGTCCGTCCGCCTCGGCCACGACGGCGGCCAGCCAGTCGGCGTGCGCGCGCGGCTCCTTGAGCTGCCCGGTCGTGCGGTCGGTGTCCTCAAGATTGCAGCCGACCACGCCGCTTTCCAGGAGCCGTTCGACGAGCTCACGGGGCGGCAGCCCGTAGCCGTCCTCCACGTCGGCGGTGACGACGACCCCTTCGGCAGCGACGGCCCGCACGATCCGGCCCACCGCCGTGAACATCTCCGCTGCCGGAGCTTCCCCGTCCGCGTAGCCCAGTGACGCCGAGACCCCCGCGCTCGGCGTCGCCAGGGCCCGGAACCCGGCGTCGGCGAAGGCCCGTGCGCTGGCGGCGTCCCAGGGGCCGGGCAGCACGAGGGGGCCGTCGGTGGCACTGCTGTGGTGGCGGGCCCGGAAGGCGTCCGCGTTCGTTCTCATACGGACGACCGTAGGCCCGGAAGAGGCGGGCGGAGTGGTCCACTTCCCTGCGGGGAACGTGGGCCACTCCGCCTGTTCGCCTATTCGGCTATGGGATCAGCCGCCGTACGGGCGGGTGATGATCTCCATGTAGTGGCCGTAGGGGTCCGGGAAGTACACGCCCCGGCCGCCGTCGTTGTGGTTGATCTCCATCGGCTTCTGCTGACGCGGATCGGCCCAGTAGGTGAGCCCGGCTTCCTTGATCCGCGCGAACGCCGCGTCGAACTCCTCCTCGGAGATGAGGAAGGCGTAGTGCTGCGGCGCGAAGGGCGCCCCGGGCGGGACGTTGGCGAAGTCGAGGGTGACGCCATTGGCGAGGACGACGGGGATGAACGGACCCCACCCCTCGCCGACTTCCAGTCCGAAGAGATGGGCGAAGAACTCCGCCGACTCCCGGTTGTTCTTCGCTGCGACGATGGTGTGATTGAGCTGAACTGACAAGGCTGCTATGCCTCCGAGGGCATCCGGCACCTCCACGCCTCACCCAGCCGGTGACCGACGCGCGATGCTGTGGCCAAGCCTACTCGCTCTTGATCACGGCTGGTAGGAGCCCGGCTGGACGCGGGTCGAGACGCTGATGCGGTTCCAGGAGTTGATCACGATGATCGCGGCGATGAGGTGGGCCAGCTCCTCCTCGGAGAAGTGGCGCGCGGCGCGCTCGTAGACCTCGTCCGGAACGAAGCCGTCCGTGAGGACCGTGATGGCCTCGGTGAGGGCGAGGGCCGCCTGCTCCTTCTCGGTGTAGTAGCCGGTGGCCTCCTCCCACGCGTTGAGGAGGTAGATGCGCGCCTCCGACTCGCCCGCCTTACGGGCGTCCTTGACGTGCATGTCGATGCAGAACGCGCAGTGGTTGAGCTGCGAGGCCCGGATCTTCACCAGCTCGCCGATGACCGGGTCCACACCGTCGTTCGCGGCCTTCGAGAGGGCGAACATCGCCTTCCGGACCTCGGGGGCGTGCTTGTAGAAGTCCATGCGGGGGCCGTGCTGGTGGGTGTTCGTCTCGGTTGTCGTCGTCGATGTCGTCGTCATGGCACCGACGCTACGCCGTCGATAGCCCAGGGGTATGGTCCATTCCCATGGAGAAAACGTGGGCCATTTCTGGAGTGGACCTCCACCTGGACCTCCCTGGGGCAGGCACGGGAGCGGCGGCCGTCGGCGCGGGTGAGCGCGGCGTGCGCGCCGCGCTCACCGACGCGCTGCGCGAAGCCGTCCGCTCCGGGCGCCTGGCCCCCGGCACCCGGCTGCCCTCCTCCCGCACCCTCGCCGTCGACCTCGGTCTCGCCCGCAACACCGTCGCCGAGGCATACGGCGAGCTCGTCGCGGAGGGCTGGCTCACCGCCCGGCAGGGCTCCGGCACCCGGGTGGCCTCCCGGACCGCGCCGCCCCGCCCGGCCCCCGCCCACCGCCGCGCCACCCCGCCCCGCACCCCGCCGCCGCCCGTCCACGACCTGCGCTGCGGCCCCTGCGACGTCTCCTCCTTCCCCCGCGCCGCCTGGCTCTCCGCCGCCCGCCGCGCCATCACCGCCGTCCCCCACGAGGCCTTCGGCTACGGCGACGGCCGGGGCCGCCCCGAGCTGCGCGAAGCCCTCGCCGGCTATCTGGCGCGGGCGCGCGGCGTCCGTACGACGCCCGAGCGCGTCGTGCTGTGCGCGGGCTTCAGTCAGGGGCTCGCCCTGCTGGGGCGAGTGCTGCGGCAGCGCGGCGTGAAGACGATGGGCGTCGAGTCGTACGGACTCTGGGTCCACCGCGGCATCGCCGAACGCGCCGGGCTCCGGACGGACCCGCTGACCGTGGACGGCCACGGCGCGCGGGTGGCGGAGCTGGACGACGAGGCGCGGCGGAGCGTCCGTTCCGTCCTCCTCACCCCCGCTCACCAGTTCCCCACGGGCGTCCCCCTCCATCCCGACCGCCGCGCCGCCGTCGCCGACTGGGCCGCGCGCACGGGCGGGCTGATCGTCGAGGACGACTACGACGGCGAGTTCCGCTACGACCGCCAGCCCGTCGGCGCCCTCCAGGGCCTGGCCCCCGAACACGTCGTCTACTGCGGCACTGCCAGCAAGTCCCTCGCCCCCGGCCTGCGCCTCGCCTGGCTCGTCCTCCCCGAACACCTCGTCGCCGACGTCCTGGACCTGCGACGCTCCGGTGAATGGGGCATGGGCGTCCTCGACCAGCTCACCCTCGCCGAGTTCATCAACTCCGGCGGTTACGACCGTCACGTCCGTGCCATGCGCCTCCACTACCGCCGCCGTCGCGACGAACTCGTCTCCGCCCTCGCCCGGCAGGCCCCCCACATCCGCGTCACCGGCATCGCCGCCGGCCTCCACGCCGTCCTCGAGCTCCCCCCGGGCACCGAGCAGGCCACGATCCAGGCCGCCGCCTGGCGGGGCCTCGCGATCGAGGGCCTGAGCCGCTTCCGCCACGACGCCGCCGGCCCGTCCGTCCCCTCCCCGGTGCCGGACGGCCGCGACGGTCTGCTCGTGGCCTACGGGACGCCCGCGAAGCACGCCTTCGCGGGGGCGCTGGAGACCCTCATCGACGTCCTGCCACCGGCGCCGGCGCCCACGCCGTGACAGCGGAATTCACCGTGCTCAGCAGCACTGCATGGTGAACATCGCTTGATCGAAGCGGCCGGCGGCCAGGTCCTCGGGGCGTATGAGCCAGTAGAGGGCGCCGCAGTCGCCCCACATCATGTCGGCGGCGTCGTCGGTGTCTATCTGGGCGAGGAGCGTCCAGCGCCGCGCCTCCTCCTCGACACGCGGGTCGCTCCAGGTGATGTCGCCACCGTCGCGGTTGAGGAAGCCGTGGGCGATCTCGTACTCCACGGCGTTCTGGACGGGGTTGGCGTGGCCGCCGATGAGATGGTCGGCCTCCCGCTCCAGGTCCCACAGGGCGTCGACGAACGCCTTGGCCTCCGCCGGGTGGTGGTTGGACTCTTCTTCCCCGCCCTCCCCGCCCTCGCCCTCGCCGTCACGGCGGAGCGCCGCGACGAAGTCCGGGTGCCAGGAGTCGGGCGCGGTCCACTCCACACGGGCCGTCAGCGGGACCTCGGGGTACGCCTCGAACTCGACGTCCTCGTCGTCCACGACGGGCAGCGCGCGCTCGGCCACCGCGACCCCGGCCGGGACGTGGACGACCCGCGCGCCCGCCCACGACTTCGGATCGTCGGGCCAGACCAGGGCGTCGCCGTCGTCGATCTGCCCGTCGAAGTAGAAGAACGACAGCGTCCCGTCGGCGGGCAGCGTTATGTCCAGCGAGCCCGTCGGCAACGCCGCGCAGTCGACGGACGCGATGAACGACAGCGGCCCGTGCCCCTCCCACATCGGCCACGCCATGCCCTCCGGCAGCTCGGGCAGCCCGCCCAGCCGCCCGACCACCACGTCCTCCGGCCCGGGCTCCGGCGTCGCCACCAGCCGCGCGGCCGGGCGGAGGAGCGAAATCCAGCGCTCGGCGAGGTCGGCGGGCAGGAGCGTCCGGGCGAGGTCGTGCAGCGTGCTCTCAGTCATGCCGACGATGATGCACCCCACCACTGACAATCACGTCTGAGCTGCGAGGATGTCCCGGATCGCGGCCATGCCGCGTCTGGTGGCGGCGATGGCGCCGGAGGCGTCGTCAGCGGCCCGCTCGGTACGGCAATCGCGGCAGGTCGCCTCGTCGGTGACGGGCCGGAATACCCGCCCGCAGCCGCCCGCGCAGGAGCTGAGCGGGACGGGCGGCGGCGTCGGCTCCGGCGCCGGGTCCGGCATCTTCCGCGTGAGCCGGTCGCGGGCCAGCCCGACGGGGGACCGGACGGCGTCGGGAAGCCCGGAGGTCAGCGCGTCGCGCAACTCGGCGAGGGTGGCTCCTCGGCTGAACCACTCCGCCGCGAGCGGCGCGAGCGCCTTGACGTCCCGCGCGGAGAGCCGCAGCCGCCGTTCGGAGCGGGAGACGGCGGTGAGGGCGGCGGTGGCGCGGGGGTTGGGGGTGTTCTCCCCGGTGTTTTCCTGGGGACGTCCGACGGCGTGGCCGGTCGGCCGACCGGGGGCCGGAGGAGCGTCCGTCGGCGGCGTCACGTTGTCGCGTCCGTCGCGTCCGTCGCGCAGGGCCAGCGCCTCGGCGTCCGTCAGCGGGACATTCGATACGAGCTGTGTCGTGGACCAGCGTCCTCGGGGCCCGGGGAGGCGCCACTCGTGGACGTAACCCTCCGCGATGAGTTCGCGCTTGGCGTGGCCGAACGCGGTCTTCTTGATCCCGGCTCGCCGGGCGGACTCGGAGAGCGGCTCGTCGACGCCGGGCGGGAGCGAAAGCTGCCAGAGGAGAAGGCACTTGGCGTCGGAGGAGAGGCGGGGATGGCGGATGATCTCGTTGGACACGGGGGTGTAGAAGCGGGTGGGCGCGATAGCATGCCGGAACATCTGCGGGGAAAGTCCTCTTCCCTAGTGGGTGGAGACCCCCGGATCGGTGTTAGTGCACCGCCGGGGGTCGATTCGTCTGCGCCGAAACGTACTCCTCGGAGGCGTGCCGAAGGGCACGTTCCGGCGCCCCAACACCCGTACGGTTACGAATAGATCAGCCGTGCGATACGCGCTGATGGACTCCCATGGCGGTGGCGACCTTCATGGCCATCTCGCGGTTCCCGTCGCGCACGGCTTTGGCGCGGTCGCGCTTGATGGCCTGGCACTCGTCGCAGCGCGGCGGGGGAGCGGTGTATGCGGCGAGTGCGGCGGTGAGAAGCTGGGCTTCGTAGCCGGTGAGCGCGTCGTCGATGAAGAGGAACATCTGTCCGTCGACGGGTCCTTGGGGTACGACCTGGACCGTACAGCCGTGAGCTTTGAATGCGTCGGAGAGCTCGCGTGCCGTGCGTGCGGCGGCGTGACGGACGTTGTCGTGTGGCATGGGTGGGCTACCTCGGTCGTGGTCTGTTACTCCGGTTCCGGTTCTCAGCATCAGGGTGTGGAGCTACGCTCACCAGGGGTAACGGCTTTCGGCGCGACAAGACGAAAACGGGTGGTTGCCTCCATGCCTGCGCCCAAGGAACTCGACCCGAGCAGTTCTCTACCAGCCTTGTACGGAACGAAGTTGCGCAAACTGCGTGAGCGGGCCGGGTGGACGCAGAAGGAGTTGGCGGAGAAGGTCTTCCTCTCCCACAGCCGTATCGCTCAGTTCGAGCTGGGCAAGGAGATTCCGGCAGCGGAAGTGTCGGAGATGCTCGATGAGGTCCTGGGAGCGGGCGGCGATTTGCATGACCTTTGGGCGCACTTGCGGCGACTGCCGCCGTCGGACGCGTTCCGTAAGTACAAGGAGTACGAGGTCAGGGCCAGCGCGATTCACCAGTACCAGGCCCATTGCGTACCGGGGCTGCTCCAGACAGAGGCGTACGCGCGCCAGATCATGAGCCACGCCGGGCCGTGGTGCTCCGAGGAGGAGATCGGCGTGATGGTGGCCGCCCGAATCGCCAGGAGCGGCTTGCTCAGGAGGGAAGTTCCGCCTCTGCTGTGGGTCGTGCTGGACGAGGCGGTGATTCGTCGGCCGGTCGGAGGCCCGTCTGTCATGGGTGCGCAGATGGCTCATCTGCTGGAGATGTCCAGGAAGCCGCGAATCGAGATCCAGGTTCTGCCGTACGCGGCCGGCGCACACGCGACCATGGGCGGATCGTTGACGGTCTTGTCCTTCGACAACGCTCCGGACGTGGTTTACCTCGAAGGCGGGTTCGGCCTGACCGACATGGTCAGGGATCGCAGGGCGGTGGCGCGGCATCGCCACCGATACGACTTGGTGCATGCCATGGCGCTTCCACCAGCCGAGTCCAGAAGGTGGATCGAGAAGGCAATGGAGGAATTCGGTACATGGGACTCGAACTGATCGGCGCGGCCTGGCGCAAGTCGACGTACAGCACGGCGAACGATGACTGCTTAGAGGTCGCCGACCTCATACCCGGCGACCTCATACCTGTCCGCGACAGTAAATCCCCCACAGGGCCTGCCCTGTTCCTCCCCGCGGGGGCCTGGAGCACCTTCGTTCGTGCCATCAAGGCAAACGCGTCAGGCCGCGTGCGGCACGAACGAAACGTGGGTGTCCTCGATGTCGATCGAGACATCCAGCTTCGCGTCGAGCGCGGCAGCGAGAACGCGGAGGAGCGGGAGTGTGGGGGCGGTGCCGCCGCCTTCGATGCGTTCGATGTCCGCGAGGGACATCCCGGTCCGCTCGGCGAGGGTGCCCTGGTCGATCTCCAGGGCCATCCGGCGGTCGTAGACCGCCTGGCCCAGAGCGATGGCGGCGCCCGCCTCGACGTACGCCGGGTCGGCCCGGTGCTCTTCCGGGATCTTCCACGATGCGTGGTGCCCCGTGCTCACAGCGACTCCTCGAATGTCCGGTGGTAGGTGACCACTGCCCGGGGATGCGATTCCTCGCACTCCTTCTGAGCCCACAAGGCCCTCTGGACCTCCCGTTCCTCCCGCATCCGGGTCTTTCGGAAGACGGTCAAGAACACGATACGGCGCTCGGGAGCCAGCCAGTAGGTGACGCGTATGGCGTTGTCACCGAGGTGGAATCGAAGTTCCCGCACCGATCCACTGAGGTGGCGCGAGTAGGGTTCGCCGAGCGTCGTGGGGGCGTCGGCCAGCCGGTCCGCGTGGCGTTCCACGACGCGGTACTGGTCCGGCGGTAAGGCGCTGAGCCACGCTTCGACTTCGGGTTCGATCTCGATCTCGTAGAGCTGCTCCACCGGCGGGACGCTAGGGGCAGGGCCCACACCCGTTGGCGAAACCTGGCGGCAATCGCCTGATCGGGTGATCCGGACTGGCGTGCGCGCAAACAGCGCCCGCAGCTTTTGAGCGGGGCGGTCAGAGGGTCGGCTCGCCGGGCCGCGACGAAGCGTGTGGTTGGGGTATGACGCCCGTCGGGCAACGCGGCCCAGATCGGTGCCCGAGCTTCCCGGGACCCGATTCGCAAGCGCGACCGAGCAGTCCGCGCCGTAATCGCCTTGGCGATATCCCGCCCTAGTCGGCGCCCGGACGCGCCGCGAAGGTGGAGGGCGTCTCACCGGCGGCGGCCCGCCGTCGGTGGAAGCGGACCGTGAGAGAGGACGCCTCGCCCATGCCTCCGATCCCGATCAAGCCTGGTATCTACAAGATCCACGCTCACATCATCGGCCCGTCCTCCCTGGTGACGGCCACGGAGTATGCCGTGAAGCACGGCGCGCCCGTGATCGTCGACCGGTTCAACCCGCTCCCGATCGAGCAGGAGTGGATCATCGAGCCCGCCGAGCCGGTTCCCGGCTCGCCGTATGTGATCCGGCTGGCCAGTCACGACGCCGCCGGTCTGGTGATCGCCGACGACAAGGTCTTCGTCAACGCCGTCCAGCGCTCCGAGCTGGCGAAGTTCACGTTCGAAGGCGTCCTGGGCGGCGTGAAGATCCTCAACGAGAAGGGCCTCGCCCTCCGGGCGGGCCACCGTGGTGCCCAGATCGAGATCGTGCCGCCGAAGCCGGAGTTCCAGGAGACGTGGACCCTGGAGTTCGTGCGTCCGGTCGACGTGGAGTAGTCACACGCGCGCGGCGCGGGGCGATCGGCGGCCATTCGGCCGACCGGTCGCCCCGCTGTCGTTGCCGACGACATAACAGCGCGTACCCCACTCCATCCGGCCCCACACCTGCTGAATCCGTCCGACACAACAACCCCCGTCACTCCTCCGCCGGCGCCTCCCCGAACCGCGCCAGCGCCAGCGCCCCGAGCACGGCCAGCGCGAAGCCCGTCACCGCGAGCGGCATCAGCCCCTCCCTCGTGCGGTCGCCGAGCCAGGAGACGCCCACCCAGGCCGGGCCGATGGTCTCGCCGATGACCATGCCCGCCGTGGCGGCCGTGACCGAGCCGCGCTGCAAGGCCGACGTCAGGAGCAGGAACGCCGCTCCGCCGCCGATCAGCAAGGCATAAGCGGCGGGGTTGGTCAGCACAGCCATGGGCGCGAAGTCGTCGATCAGACGTACCGAGACCTCCACCACCCCGAAGCCGAACCCCGCGCCCAGGCCCAGCGCCGCCGCCCGGGCCCGTCCCCGCAGTCGCCCCGCCACCGCGCCGAAGGCGAGGACGCCCACCGCCGTGACCAGGACACCGACCTTCAGCGCGGTGTCGCCCTTGCCCGTGCCCTCCGCGCCGGAGGACAGGCCCAGCATCGCCAGCCCGCCGCACACCACCAGCACCGCCGCCCACTCCACGCCGCTGAGCCGCACGCCCAGCACGCGGGAGGCGGTGACGGCCGTGACGGCCAGGCTCGCGGCGAGGGCGGCGCTCACCGCGTAGATGGGCAGGCTGAGGAGGGCGACGAGCTCCAGCAGGAAGCCCACGCCGTCCAGGGCGAGCCCGGCGAGGTAGCGCCACTGGCGCAACGCCCGCATCAGGAGCATGGGGTCCACGCCGGAGCCCGTGCCGGGCGCGGTGGCCCGGGTGGCGGCGGCCTGGAGGACGGAGGCGGTGCCGAAGCAGACCGCCGTGCCGAGTGCGCAGAGCATGCCGAGGAACACGCCTCCGACTCTAGGGCGGCGGAGCCGCCGGGACCCTAGAGTCGACTCGTGCTTTCCGTAGTCGTGGCGCCCTGGCGGCGCGCTCCCGTCGTCGCGCGGAACCCGGACGTGCCGCACGACGCGGCGAGCACGATGAAGGTCGCCGTGCTCGCGGCGCTGCACCGCAGCGGAACGGATCTCGACCGGCGGATTCCGGTCGTCAATCGTTTCGTCTCTGTGACGGGGACCGACACTTTCGCCAACGAGCGGTCCTACGACAGCGACGACGAGCCATGGGAACTCCTCGGCGGCACCGCGTCGTTGCGCTGGCTCGCCGAGCGGATGGTGACGCACTCCTCGAACCTGGCCACCAACCTCTGCCTCGCCGAGGCCGGCCGTGAGGCCGTGGCCGGGGTGTGGAAGCGGGCGGGGGCGCACGGGAGCGACACCCCGCGCGGCATCGAGGACGCGCCGGGGCGCGCGGCGGGTGTGCGCAACCTGATCACAGCGAGGGACCTGGTCCGGCTGCTGGAGTCGCTGGAGCCGGAGCTGCTGGCCCTGCTGGAGGGCAACGTCCACCGCGTGGACCTGGCGGCGGGGCTGCCGCCGGGGACCCGGCTGGCGGGGAAGAACGGCTGGTTCCCCGGGGTGCGGCACAGCGCCGCCGTCGTTCACCCGCCCGACGCCGGGCCGTACACGATCGCCGTCTGCTACACGGGGCCCCTCGCCAACGGGGAGGACGTGGACGATCCCGCCGCCCGCCTTCTGGCGCGGATCTCGGCACAGGCCTGGGAGGCCCGGCACACCCTCGCGCCCACCCTCGCCGAGTGATCGTCCGCACCCCGGTTTAGGGTGGTCGAACTTTCGAACAACGTGAGAACTTTTGAACGCGACGGGGGCGTCAGCGAATGGAGAAGAAGGCGCGACGGCGTCTGCGGTCCAGCACGGTCATATTGGGCGGAATGGGCGTGCTCGCCGCCGCTCTCACCTCCTGCGGATCCGAGCCGGACAAACGCTGTGTCGACCGCAACAGCTATGAGGCGGGAAAGGGCTACAAGGTCCTCGACTCGAAGGCCTGCAAGAAGAGCGGCAGCGGCGGCGGTCACGCCGCCGGCACCGGCACCTGGTACTACAACTCGGGCGATTCCGGCAGCCGTGCCAAGGCCGGTACGTTCGACAAGAGCAAGGCCGTTTCCCGGGGCGGTTTCGGCTGTTCCTCCTCCAAGAGCCATTCCGGTTCGAGCGGCGGCTGATCCCCGGACATGCGCCGCCACCGCACCACCCCTCGCCCCGGCTGGCAGAACACCGTCGAGGAACAGGGCCTGATCTATCCGCTCACCCGGGAACCGGACGGCTCCCTGCGGCCCTACTGGGACGAGAGCGCGTACTACTCCTTCACGCTGCCCGAGGTCGAGGCGCTGGAGGACGTCGTCGAGGAGCTCCACACGATGTGCCTGGCCGCGGCCGCGCACATCGTGGAGCACGAGCGTTTCGCGGACCTGGGGCTGACCGACTCCCGGCTGACGGCCCTGATCAGCGAGTCCTGGCACCGGCGCGAGGAAATCCCCTCCCTCTACGGCCGCTTCGACCTCCACTACGACGGGCGCGGCGGCCCCGCGAAGATGCTGGAGTACAACGCCGACACCCCGACATCCCTCGTGGAAGCGGCCGGTCCGCAGTGGTTCTGGATGGAGGAACGCTTCGCCGGCGTGCCCGACGCCGACCAGTGGAATTCCCTCCACGAACGGCTCGTCGACGCCTGGCGCCGCCAGGCGGACCTGCTGCCGCCCGGCGCGCCCGTGCATTTCGCGCATTCCATCGGCGACGAACTGGGCGAGGACCTGATGACCGTCGCCTATCTCCGCGAGACGGCGGAACAGGCGGGCATCGCCACGGACGTCATCGCGATGGAGGACATCGGCTGGGACGGCCTCTCCGGCCGATTCGTCGACAAGAAACTCCGTTTCATCCGGGCCTGTTTCAAGCTCTACCCCTGGGAATGGCTGGCCGAGGACGACTTCGGCCCGCACGTTCTCGACACGCTCGACAACGGCGGCGGTACCGGGTCCACGCTGTGGATCGAACCGGCGTGGAAGATGCTGCTCTCCAACAAGGCGCTGCTGGCCGTGCTCTGGGAACTCTTTCCCGGTCACCCGAACCTGCTGCCCGCCTATCTGGACGGCCCCCGCGAGCTCGCCCGCGAAACCGGTTGGGCGGCCAAGCCGCTCTTCGGGCGCGAGGGCGCGGGCGTCACCCTCCACCCGGCCGGGAGTGAACCAGCCGGAAGCGAATCCGCGGTGCGGGACGAGCCCTGCTGCTACCAGGAGCTCGCCCCGCTCCCCGAATTCGACGGCAACCACGTGGTGCTGGGCGCCTGGGTGGTCGACGGCGAGCCGGCGGGGCTGGGCATCCGGGAGTCGGCGAACCTGGTCACGGACGGGTACGCCCGCTTCGTCCCCCACGTGATCCTCCCGGAGGGCTGACGAGCTACCGCGTCGCCTCCACCGCCCACCCCGACATCTCACGCCCGCCCGGCAGCAACCGCCCCAGCTCCTCGCCCACCTCGGCGAACGACCGCACCTCGGCCCGCCACCCGAGCCCCGCGAGCAGCGCCCCCGGCTCGTCCGTGCCGAACCGCCACGGCGCGCCCCACTCCGCCATCACCCGCAGCAGCGGACGGGCCTCGGGCGCGGCGAGGAACGCGGCGGTCACGAAGTCGGTGAGGAGCCGGCTGCCCGGCGCGGACAGGTCCGAGATCCGGTCGAGGAGCGCGAGCACGTCCGGCTCCGCCAGGTACTGGTTCAGCCCTTCCACCAGCCAGCACGTCGGCCCGTCGGCCGCCCGGAACCCCGCGTCGGCCAGGGCCTCGCCCCAGTCGGCCGTCGCCAGGTCGACGCCCACCCCGACACGGCGGCACGTCGGCGCGGCGGTGCCGTCCAGCAGCCGCTCCTTGTGGTCCAGGACCTCCGGCCGGTCCAGTTCGTAGACCGTCACGTCGCCGGGCAGCCCCAGCCGGTACGCGCGGGTGTCCATCCCCGCCGCGACGATCACGAGCCGATGGAGACCCCCGTGCCCCATCGCGCGCCCGATCGCCTCGTCGAAGAACCGCGTGCGGACCGAGATCAACGGTGTGTCGCCGAAGTCCGCCAGCAGGGCCGCGCCCGGCGGACCGGCCAGGGGCGCGGCGAGGGGATCGTGGAAGAGGGGATCCGCCCTCGCCGATTCGCGGGCCCGCTGGGCGGCGGTGAGCAGCCCGGTCCGCGCGACGGGATCGAGTTCGAGGTCGAGTTCGAGGTCGAGTTCTTTGTGTTGCGTCATGCCGACGACCCTCGCCGCCCGTGGCGGGCCACGTCCCTGTCCGGCCTTCCTCTGACGCGATCCGACATCCGATACCGTCTCCCGGTGGATTCCGTCATACGTGATCTCGCCATACGCGATCTCGACCTGCTCGACCGGCAGTTGGCCCACGCCCTCCAGCTCGACGGACGCGTCCCCTTCAGCCGCGTCGCCGCCGTCCTCGGCACCTCGGACCGTACGGTCGCCCGCCGTTACCACCGTCTGCGCGTGGACGGCACGCTGCGCGTCGTCGGGCTGCCGGAGGCCCGGAGCCTGGGCCTCGTCGACTGGGGCGTACGGATCCAGTGCGCGCCCGACGCCTCGGCGGCGATCGCCACCGCGCTGGCCGAACGGGCCGACACCTCATGGGTGGGGCTCGCCTCCGGCGGCACCGAGGTCACCTGCGTCACCCGGGCCCGGGGCGGTTCGGGCCCGGGAAGCCTGCTGCTGTCCAAGCTGCCCAGGACACCGAGGATCACCGGCGTGACGGCCCACTGCATGCTGCGCCCGGTCGCCGGTACGGCCGGCTGGCCGGGGCGTACCGACGCGCTCGACGCGCGACAGGTCGCGGAGCTGTCCCGGCCGGCGCCCACGGGCGGCGCCCGGCTGGAACCCACTGCGGCCGATCAGCGGTTGCTGGACGTCCTCGCCAAGGACGGCCGCGCCGCCGTCCCCGAACTGGCGGCCGTCACGGGCTGGTCGCAGTCCACCGTGCGGCGCCGGATCGAGGAGCTCCGGGCCACCGGGGTGCTGTACTTCGACGTCGACATCGATCCGGCGCTCTACGGCTTCGACTGCGAGGCCGTGCTGTGGCTGAGCGTCGCCCCCACCGCGCTCGGCGCCGTCGCCGAGGCCCTCGCCGGGCACGCCGAGGTGGCGTATGCCGCCGCCGTCACCGGGCCGAGCAACATGATGGCGATCGTCGTGGTCCGGGACGCCGACGCGCTCTACGACTACCTCGCGCTGCGCGTCGGCGCCTTGCCCGGTGTGCTGGGCGCCGAGACAGCGTTGGTCACCCGGCACGTCAAGCGCGCGGGGCGCTGCTGTCGCCGCGCCGGGCGCTCAGCCGGCCGTCAGGACCTCCCGCAGCCGGTCCAGCCCCCAGTCCAGGTCCTCCTTGCTGATGACCAGCGGCGGGGCGATGCGGATCGTCGCGCCGTGGGTGTCCTTGACCAGCACCCCGCGTGCCATCAGCCGCTCCGAGACCTCGCGGCCCGTGCCGATCGCCGGGGCGATGTCGACGCCCGCCCACAGGCCCCGGCCGCGGACGGCCGTGACGGCCGGGCCGCCGCTCAGGAGGCCGAGTTCGTGGTGGAGGTGGTCGCCGAGGAGGGCCGCGCGTTCCTGGTACTCGCCGGAGCGGAGGATCTCGATGACCTCCAGGGCCACCGCGCACGCCAGCGGATTCCCCCCGAAGGTGGAACCGTGCTCGCCCGGCTTGTGGACGCCGAGGACCTCGCGCGAGGAGACGACCGCCGAGACGGGGACCACGCCGCCGCCGAGCGCCTTGCCGAGGATGTAGACGTCCGGGACGACGTCCTCGTGCTCGCAGGCGAACGTCCGGCCCGTTCTGCCGAGCCCGGACTGGATCTCGTCCGCCATGAAGAGGACGTTCCGCTCCCGCGTGAGCCGGCGGACGCCCGGCAGATAGCCGGCCGGGGGCACCAGGACGCCCGCCTCGCCCTGGATGGGCTCCAGCAGTACGGCCACGGTGTGCTCGTCGACGGCGGCCTCCATGGCCGCCAGGTCGCCGTACGGGACGATCTCGAAGCCGGGGGTGTAGGGACCGTAGTCCGCCCGGGCCTCCTCGTCCGTGGAGAAGCTGATGATCGTGGTCGTGCGGCCGTGGAAGTTGTTGTCCGCGACGACGATCTTCGCCTTGCCGTCGGGGACGCCCTTGACGCGGTAGCCCCACTTGCGGGCGGTCTTCACGGCCGTCTCCACGGCCTCCGCGCCCGTGTTCATGGGCAGGACCATCTCCATCCCGCACAGCTCCGCCAGCGCGGTACAGAACTCGCCGAAGCGGTCGTGGTGGAAGGCGCGGGAGGTCAGTGTCACCCTGTCGAGCTGCTCCTTGGCCGCGTCGATCAGTCGTCGGTGGCCGTGGCCGAAGTTCAGCGCCGAATAGCCGGCGAGCATGTCGAGGTAGCGGCGCCCCTCGACGTCGGTCATCCAGGCGCCGTGCGCGGTCGCGACGACGACCGGCAGCGGGTGGTAGTTGTGCGCGCTGTACTTCTCGGCGGCGGCGATGCTGCGTTGCGTGGCGGTCACCGTGAGCTCCGTTCCGGCCCGGGGCCTGCTGTTGGCTGGTACTGGCTGGTGCTGACGCCTTTGTACACCCGCCGTACACCCCCGGTGGACGAGGTTTTCCACAGCTGAACCGAGTCCGCGCCCGCACCTGAGAGAATGTTGTGCATGGCCCTTGATCGTCCGCGCGCTCTCTCCGGTATCCAGCCCACCGCAGGCTCGTTCCACCTCGGGAACTACCTCGGTGCCGTCCGTCAGTACGTGGCCCTGCAGGAGTCCCACGACGCCTTCTACATGGTCGTCGACCTCCATGCGATCACCGTGCCGCAGGACCCCAAGGAGCTGCGGGCCAACACCCGTGTCGCGGCCGCCCAGCTGCTGGCCGCCGGGCTGGACCCGGAGCGTTGCACGCTGTTCGTGCAGAGCCACGTCCCGGAGCACGCTCAGCTCGGCTGGGTGATGAACTGCCTCACCGGCTTCGGCGAGGCCTCGCGCATGACGCAGTTCAAGGACAAGTCCGCCAAGCAGGGCGCCGGCGCCACCACGGTCGGCCTGTTCACCTACCCGATCCTCCAGGTCGCCGACATCCTCCTGTACCAGGCGGACGCGGTGCCGGTGGGGGAGGACCAGCGCCAGCACATCGAGCTCACGCGCGATCTGGCCGAGCGCTTCAACGGCCGCTTCGGCGACACCTTCACCCTCCCGTCGGCGCACATCGTCCGCGAGACGGCGAAGATCTACGACCTGCAGGACCCGTCGGCGAAGATGAGCAAGTCGACGGCGAACCCCAAGGGCCTGATCAATCTGCTCGACGAGCCCAAGGTCTCGGCGAAGAAGATCAAGAGCGCGGTCACCGACACCGACACGGTCATCCGCTTCGACGCCGAGAAGAAGCCGGGCGTCAGCAACCTCCTCACGATCTACTCCACGCTCACCGGCACCACGATCGCCGAGCTGGAGCAGAAGTACGAGGGCAAGGGCTACGGCGCGCTCAAGACGGACCTCGCCGAGGTCATGGTCGACTTCGTCACCCCCTTCCGCGCCCGTACCCAGGAGTACCTGGACGACCCGGCCGAGCTGGACGCGGTGCTGGCCAAGGGCGCGGAGAAGGCCCGGGCCGTCGCGGCGGACACCCTGGCCCGGGCGTACGACCGGGTGGGCTTCCTGCCGCCCGCCAAGCACTGACGGGCACGCGCTTCGGCGGCCCCGCCGGCCGCTGAGCCATCCGGATACGGTTCACCGGCGTCCGCGCACGTCGGGACCCTTGTCCCGGGCGGGCGGGACCAGGAGATCTGGCAGTGGGAGCGGCGCAGCCGTCACACTGACCACGGGGACGTACAGGCGCCAGGAGGGAGAACGCAGTGGGGACCGTAACGCTCGGCGTTTCGATCGCGGTCCCGGAGCCGTACGGCAGCTTCCTCCAGAAGCGCCGCGAAGGCTTCGGCGACCCGCACGCCCACGGCATTCCCACGCACGTCACCCTGCTGCCGCCCACGGAGGTGGACGCCTCGTCGCTCCCCGCGATCGAACGGCACCTCGCCGAGGTCGCGGCGGCGGGGCGCCCCTTCCGGATGCGGCTCTCGGGGACGGGCACGTTCCGCCCGCTCTCGCCCGTCGTCTATGTGAACGTGGTCGAGGGCTCGGCCTCCTGCGCCTGGCTCCAGAAGCGGGTGCGGGACGGGTCGGGCCCGGTCGCGCGGGAGCTCCAGTTCCCGTACCACCCGCACGTCACCGTGGCCCACGGCATCGCCGAGGAGGCCATGGACCGGGCCTTTACGGAGCTCGCGGACTACGAGGCGGAGTGGACGATCGAGGGCTTCGCCCTCTACGAGCAGGGAGAGGACGGGATCTGGCGCCTCGAGCGCCACTTTCCCTTTGGGGCCGACGCCTTCGGGGCGGACGACGTGAGCGCGGCGGTGCCGCGCCAGGACGACGCGGGTATCCGTAGCTCATGGACTGGCTCACCCGGCTGCCCCTGATCGGCCCGCTCGTCGCGAAGGCGATGCGGACGCACGCCTGGCGCGCGTACGACACCCTCGATCGTGTGAAGTGGACGCGGCTCGCCGCCGCGATCACCTTCTCGAGTTTCGTCGCGCTCTTCCCCCTGCTCACCCTCGGCGCGGCCGTGGCCGCCTCCGTGCTCAGCGATCAGCAGACCAAGGAGCTGGAGCGGCGGGTCGCCGAGCAGGTGCCCTCCGGCGCCCTCGACGTCGGCTCGTTCACCGACAACGCCGGCACGGTCGGCCTCGTCGCCGGCGGCCTGCTGCTGTTCACCGGCATCAGCTGGCTCGGCCAGCTGCGGGAGTGCCTGCGGGCGGTGTGGGAGGTGGAGGAGGACCCCGGCAACCTCCTGCTCCTCAAGGTCAAGGACGTCACCCTGCTGCTGGGCCTCGGCGGGGTCTTCCTGCTGTCGGCGGGCTGCTCGGCGTTCGCGTCGGCGGCGGTCGGCTGGGTCGTGAAGCGGGCCGGGCTGGAAGGCGTCGGCGGGCTGCTGACGGCCCTCGGCTTCTGCATCGCCGTCCTCGCGGACTTCCTGCTGATGCTCTACGTCCTGTCGCGGCTGCCCGGCGTCCACCCCGAGCGGCGCCGGCTGGTCACCGGCGCGCTGCTCGGGGCGGTGGGCTTCGAGCTGCTCAAGCTGGTGCTGAGCGGCTATCTGCGGGGGGTGGCGGCCCGGAGCATGTACGGCGCGTTCGGCACCCCGATCGCCCTGCTGCTGTGGATCAACTTCACGGCGAAGCTCACGCTCTACTGTGCCGCGTGGACCGCCACGGACGGCGCGGCCACGCGGCACGGCGAGAAGCGCGAGCTCAGTCCTTCGGAGGGCTCGGCGGGTTCTTAGGCGGCGCCGCGTGACCCGGGCGGCGTCGCGCGGCCCGCTCCGGCAGCGGATGCCGGCGGTTGACGACGAACCCGGCCACCGCCAGCACCGCCAGCGCCCCGCCCGTCAGCCCGACGGCCGTCCACATGCCGTCGCCGCCGCCCGTGACGGCTGCCTGGGCGCCCTGCGAGGCCTGCCCGTTCGTCCCGCCCGACTTGTCGGCGGGGAAGCCGCCCTTCGGCGGGACGAGGACGCCGACCGGCTTGACGTGGCCGACCGCCTCGAAGCCCCAGTCGAGGAGCAACTGGGTCTCCTTGTAGACCTGGTTGCGCTCCTTGATCTCCGGGTTCATCACGGTGACCAGCAGCTTCTTGCCGTCGTGCTGGGCGACGCCGGTGAAGGTGTTGCCGGCGTTGGTGGTGGAGCCGTTCTTCACCCCCGCCATGCCCTTGTAGGCCGTCACCCCGTCCTGCCCGGTGAGGAGCCGGTTGGTGTTGACGATCTCCTTCGTCTTCCCCGGGTGGTCCTCGTCGGGGAACTGCGTCCGGGCCGTCGAGCAGTACTCGCGGAAGTCGGCCTTCTGCAGGCCGGAGCGGGCGAAGAGCGTCAGGTCGTAGGCGCTGGAGACCTGACCCTCCGCGTCGTAGCCGTCGGGCGTGACGACGTGGGTGTCCTCGGCCTGGAGCTCGTCGGCGTGCTCCTGCATGTCCCGGACGGTCTTGGAGACGCCGCCGTTCATCGCGGACAGCACGTGCACGGCGTCGTTGCCGGAGCGCAGGAAGACGCCCATCCACATGTCGTGGACGGAGTACGTCTGCCCCTCCTTCATCCCGACCTGGCTGCTGCCCTCGCCCATGCCCTCCATGTCGGACGGCCGGACCTCGTGCTTCTTGTCCTTCGGGAACCTCGGCAGCACCGTGTCGGCGAAGAGCATCTTCAGCGTGGAGGCGGGCGGCAGCCGCCAGTGGGCGTTGTTGGCGGCGAGGATGTCACCGGTCTCGGCGTCCGCGACGAGCCACGAGTTCCCGCTGAGCTCCCGGGGCAGCTCGGGCGCGCCGGGGCCCAGCTGGACCTGCGGGCCGGGCCGGCCCAGGAGCTCGCCGCCCACCGTCGACATCTTGGCGGGCGGCTGCTTCGGCGGCGGCTTGGCCTTGCCGTCGGCGGGCTTGCCGGGGGTCGCCGAGGCGCCGGGGGAGTGCGCCGGGGAGCCGCTGGGGCCCGGGGCCGGAACGGCGAGGGCGGGCGCGGCGGCGGCCAGGGGGAGCAGCAGCGAGGCGCCGGCGGCCAGCAGGGCCGCGCGGCGGCGTCGGGGCGTCGCGGAGTACCGCGGGGGGTGTGATGTCGTCGTCGGCACGCTGGTGAACGTACCGCCACGCTCCGCCAACCGGGACGGCGCCTCACGGCGGGCGCCCGCCGAGGACCCGATAGGACCAGTGCGGGCGCCGGAACGCATACTGAAACCCATGGCGAACGCTTCCCCCACCAAGTCCGAAGACTCCGTTCCGGCGGAGGCTCCCGCTCCGGCACCGGTCCCCGCGACCCTCTCCCGTCCCGTGTCGTGGTTCCTGCTGGCGTTCGGCGCCTGGAGTTGGGTCATCTGGGTCACTTTCGTGAAAAATCTCTGGAAGGACGGCAGCGGGCTGGCCTTCGACGACGCGGGTTCCCCGACCGCGTACTTCTGGGTGCACCTGCTGCTCGCGGTCACCTCTTTCCTTCTGGGGACGGTTGTAGGACTCATCGGGTTGCGTGGCGTGAGGGCGCTGCGGCGTAGTTCATAGCGCCGGTTGACCCATTCCCGGGACGTACGCCCGTTCCCCCTTCTACGGTGATGCGCATCACTGGGCGGGAGGGGCGCGGGGGATGCGTGAGGTCCGGGTACGAAGAGGGTTACGCGGGCGCGGGCGCGGGCGTCGGAGGCGTGCGGCCGGGGCGGCGACGGCGCTCCTGCTGCTCGCGGCGGGCGCCGGCGGCTGCCGGCTCACCCCGGGCGAGGACCGCGACCGGGGGCCCGTCCAGGTCGGCACGACCGACACGGTCACCGCGCTCGACCCGGCGGGCGCCTACGACGCCGGCTCATGGGCGCTGTACGGCAACCTCTTCCAGTCCCTGCTGACCTTCGCCCCCGGTTCGAAGAACCCCGTGCCGGACGCGGCCCGCAGCTGCGGCTTCAAGGGCGACGACCTGCGCACGTACACGTGCGAGCTGCGCCCGGAGCTGAGCTTCGCCAACGGGCACGAGCTGACGGCGGAGGACGTGAAGTTCTCCTTCGACCGCATCGCCCGGATCAAGTCCCCCCAGGGCCCCGGGCCGCTGCTGGAGACCCTGGGCTCGGTCGAGACCTCCGGCGGCGGCCGCGTCGTCACCTTCCGCCTCAAGGTCCCCGACGCCACCTTCCCCCTGAAGATCGCCACGGGCGCCGGCTCCATCGTCGACCACCGCGCGTACCCCTTCGACACGCTGCGCCGGGGCGACCGGGTGGACGGCTCGGGCCCGTACACCCTCAAGGAGTACCGGCCGGGGACGAGCGCCGAGCTCACGCCCAACGACAAGTACGAGGGCGCGGTCAAGGACGTCGGCTCCCCGGTGACCGTCCGCTACTTCCCCGAGCCGGCCCGGATGAGCGACGCCTGGCGGAACGGGACCATCGACGTCGCCGCCCGCCAGATGCCGCCCGCCGACCTGGCCAAGTACTCGCTCTCCGAGACCGGTTCCCGGATGACCGAGACCTCCGGCGCCAACGCCCGCTTCCTCGTCTTCAACCTGCGCGACGGCGCCCCGGCGAAGCCGCTCGCCGTACGGCAGGCCGTCGCGGCCGTCATCGACCGCCAGGCCCTCGCCCGGGACGTCCACCTCCGCACCGTCGAGCCGCTCTACTCGCTCGTCCCGCAGGGCTTCACCGGTCACGCCACGTCCTTCTTCGACGCCTACCCCAAGCCGGACGAGGACCGGGCCCGCCGGCTGCTGCTGGAGGCGGGCGTGCCCACCCCCGTCCGCTTCACCCTCGCCTACTCCAAGGGCGCGGCCACCGACCAGGAAGCCGCCCTGCTGCGCCGCCAACTGGAGGCCACGGGCCTGTTCGAGGTGACGACGAAACGGGTGGAGTGGACGGACTTCCAGCGGGGCTACGCCCGGGGCGAGTACGACGCGTACTGCGTCAGCTGGCTGGCCGACTTCCCCGACCCCGACACCTTCACCACCCCCCTCGTGGGCGACGGCAACGCCCTCCACTCCGGCTACTCCAGCACCCGCGTGGAGAAGCTCATCCGCAAGGCTCAGCAGAACGACCAGCGCGGCCGGGTCGCGGACGACTTCCGGAGCATCCAGAAGATCGTCGCCGAGGACGTGCCGCTGGTCCCGCTGTGGCAGCGGAAGGACTACGTGCTGAGCAACGCGGGCATCTCCGGGACGCAGTACCTGACGGACGGCACGGGCATCTGGCGGCTGTGGATGCTGGGCCGGATCTGACCGGCAGGATCTGACCAGCAGGCGCTCTTGTCCCCTCCGGGACGGTCCACTTCACTTGATCGCGCACACCTGATCGATTCCCGGAATCCTCCCGGAAGGGGACGACGTGCCGCAGCAAGAAGCTCCTGGCGCTCCTGAAGACCTCATCAAGGCCGAGACGGTGGGAGCCTGGTACGACAAGTTCGGCGACCTGTACCACATGACCCTCGGCGACAGCGTGCACTGCGGCCTGTGGGTGTCGCCGGACGAGCCCCATCCGGCGAGCCTGGACCTCGTGGCCCTCTCCTCCCAGGCGCAGGACCGCTACACCGACTACCTCATCCGCCTGATGAACGCCCGCCCCGGCGGCCGGCACCTCGACATCGGATGCGGCCCCGGCCGCCCCGCCGCCCGCCTCGCCGAGCAGACCGGGACCCGCGTCACCGGCATCTCCGTCAGCAAGGAACAGATCGCCAGGGCCCAGGAGATGGCCCGCGCCACCGGGCTGGCCGACCGCCTCGCCTTCGAGGTCGTCGACGCCATGAACCTGCCCTACGAGGACGAGAGCTTCGACACCGCCTGGGCCGTGGAGAGCCTGTGCCACATGGACCGCGCCAAGGCCCTCGGCGAGGCCTGGCGGGTGCTGCGCCCCGGCGGCCACCTGATGATCCTGGAGTCGTCCCTGGTGGCCGAGCTCACCCCCGAGGAGCTCGGCCTCTACGAGACGGTCCTGGCCTCCAACCCCCCGCTGACGTTCCCCGAGTTGTCCGCGCTGCTGGAGCGGACCGGATTCCGGACCCTGGAGTTCAAGGACCTCTCGGCCAACCTGGCGATCAGCTCGGACATGATCGCCCTGCTACTGCGCGACCGCCGCGAGGAGCTCACGGCCGCGCTGGGCGCCGAGTTCGTGGAGATGACGGACGCCGCGTACACGGGCGTCCGCACCATCATCCGGGAGAAGACGCGCTTCTTCATGATGCTGCTGAGCAAGCCCCTCGCGTAGCGGCGGGGCCCGGCCCCGGGGGCCGTCGCGCGTGGCAGTCTGGGGAGATGGACCGGATGGACCAGCACCCGTGGCGCTCGCCCGCCTCGCCGGGCGAGCCGCCCTACTACACGACCGACACGTGCGCCGGGTGCGGCGCCGTCGTCCACGGGATCCACGGCCGGTGGACGTGCGCGGCCTGCGGCGCGTGCAGCCCGTACCAGGAGCCGCCCGAGGGCTGGGCCTCCGAGATCACCCCGGAGGAACTGGCCACGAACACGGTGGGATACGACCGGCCCGCTTGAGGCCCTGTCACAGCTCGTGCCGGTCCAGGAAGTCCAGGATCAGCTTCTGCCACTCCTCGGGCCGCTCGGCCATCGGAACGTGGCCCGTGTCGATCTCCGCGTACTCCGCGCCCGCGATCCGGTCGGCCAGGAAACGGGAGTTGGCGGGCGCGACCAGCGTGTCCTGGAGGGGTGCGATGACCAGCGTGGGCACGGAGATGCCGGCGAGGTCCCCGGTGGTGTCGGACGCGCCGACCACGGCGGCCTGCTCGGCCGCGCCGGCCGGTACCCCGCGCTCCACCAGCTCCAGGAAGGGGCCGACCGCCGCCTCCGGGAGGCCGTTGAAGAACGTCTCGCCGAAGCCGGACAGCGCCACGAACCGGGCGAACGCCTCCAGGTCACCCTGCTCCAGCAGCCGCTGCCACAGGAACAGCGAGGCCCGCGTCCGGTTGTCCGCCTTGGCCAGACCCGCCGTCAGGACCAGCCCTCGCACCCGCTCCGGGTACCGGGCGGCCGCCCGTACCGAGACCAGGGTGCCCAGCGAGTAGCCCAATAGAGTGAAAGTCTCCAGCCCGGCCTCGTTCGCCGCGGCCACGATCCCGTCGGCCAGGGCGTCGAGGGCCAGCGGACCGGTGGCCCTCGGGGTGGCGCCGGAGCCCGGGTAGTCGGGGGCCACCACCGTGTGTCCGGCGGAGAGGGCGGGGAGGATGGGGGCGTAGTTGCCCTCGATGCTGCCGCCCGCGCCGTGCGCGAGGAGCAGGCCGGGGCCGGTGCCGTGAACGGTCGTTGCGAACGCGGGAATCCTTGTCATGCCCCAGAGGTTGCCCCATGACATCAGTGTCAAGGTCAAGTCTGGGTGGGGTATTCGCCAATGCGTATCGGTGAACTGTCGCAGCGTACGGGGGTCAGTGCGCGGCTGCTGCGCTACTACGAGCAGCAGGGGCTGCTCGGATCCGAGCGGGACGGCAACGGCTACCGCCGGTACTCCATGACCGCCGTCGAGCGCGTCCATCGCATCCGTGAACTCCTCGACGCGGGAATGACCACCGAGGTCATCCGCACCCTGCTGCCCTGCGCCCAGGGCGGCCCCGGTCTGCTCAGCTGCTCCCGCTCCGTCCAGGTGCTGGACGATCAACTCGCCCGGGTGGAGGAGCAGATGGCCGAGCTGGAACGGAAGAAGGAGGCGCTCGCGCGCCTGGAGCTCAGGCCCGCCTGAACGGCTGTGGGCCCGCTCCCCGAAGGGAGCGGGCCCACACCGTGAACCGGAAGCGACCGTCAGGTCAGAAGCGGCGCGTGATCAGCGCACGCTTCACTTCCTGGATCGCCTTGGTGACCTCGATGCCACGCGGGCAGGCGTCCGTGCAGTTGAAGGTCGTGCGGCAGCGCCACACGCCGTCCTTGTCGTTGAGGATCTCCAGGCGCTGCTCGCCCGCCTCGTCGCGCGAGTCGAAGATGAAGCGGTGCGCGTTGACGATCGCCGCCGGGCCGAAGTACTGGCCGTCGTTCCAGAACACCGGGCACGAGGAGGTGCACGCGGCGCACAGGATGCACTTGGTGGTGTCGTCGAAGCGCTCGCGGTCCTCGGCGGACTGCAGACGCTCGCGCGTCGGCTCGTTGCCCTTGGTGATGAGGAACGGCATGACGTCGCGGTAGGCCTGGAAGAACGGCTCCATGTCGACCACGAGGTCCTTGAGGACCGTCAGACCCTTGATGGGCTCGACAGTGATCGGCTTGGCCGGGTTGATGTCCTTGATCAGGGTCTTGCAGGCCAGCCGGTTCTTGCCGTTGATCCGCATGGCGTCGGAGCCGCAGATGCCGTGCGCGCAGGAGCGACGGAAGGTCAGCGAGCCGTCCAGGTCCCACTTGATCTTGTGGAGACCGTCGAGCACGCGCTCCTTCGGGTCGATCTCGACCTGGAAGTCCTGCCAGGTGGCCTCCGCCGAGACCTCCGGGTTGAACCGGCGGACGCGGAAGGTGACCGTGATGTACGGCGAGGCCTGCGCCTCGGCCTCCACCTTCTCGAGAGTCGGGGTGCTCATCAGTACTTACGCTCCATCGGCTGGTAGCGGGTCTGGACGACCGGCTTGTAGTCGAGGCGGATCGAGTCCTTGCCGTCCGCGTCGACCTCGCGGTACGCCATGGTGTGGCGCATGAAGTTGACGTCGTCGCGGTTGGGGTAGTCCTCGCGGTAGTGACCACCGCGGGACTCCTTGCGCGCCAGCGCGGACATGGCCATCACCTCGGCCAGGTCGAGCAGGTTGCCCAGCTCGATGGCCTCCAGCAGGTCGGTGTTGAAGCGCTTGCCCTTGTCCTGGACGGACACGTTCTTGTAGCGCTCGCGCAGCTCGGCGATCTTCTCGACGGCCGTCTTGATGGTCTGCTCGGTGCGGAAGACCATGACGTTGGCGTCCATGGTCTCCTGCAGCTCCTTGCGGAGCTCGGCGACCCGCTCGGTGCCGGTGGAGGCACGCAGCTTCTCGACCTGGTCGACGACGAGCGAGGCCGGGTCCTCCGGCAGCTCGACGAAGTCGGCCTTCTGCGCGTACTCCGCGGCCGCGATGCCCGCGCGCTTGCCGAAGACGTTGATGTCCAGCAGCGAGTTGGTGCCCAGGCGGTTGGCGCCGTGCACGGACACGCACGCGACCTCGCCGGCGGCGTAGAGGCCGGGGACGACGGTGTCGTTGTCGGCCAGCACCTCGCCCTCGACGTTGGTCGGGATGCCGCCCATGGCGTAGTGCGCGGTCGGCTGGATCGGGATCGGGTCCGTGTAGGGCTCGATGCCGAGGTACGTCCGCGCGAACTCGGTGATGTCGGGCAGCTTGGCGTCGAGCTGCTCCGGCGGGAGGTGGGTGAGGTCCAGGTAGACGTGGTCGCCCTCGGGACCGCAGCCGCGGCCCTCGCGGATCTCCGTGTAGATGGAGCGCGAGACGACGTCACGCGAGGCGAGGTCCTTCATGACGGGCGCGTACTTCTCCATGAAGCGCTCGCCGTCCTTGTTGCGGAGGATGCCGCCCTCACCGCGGGCGCCCTCCGTCAGCAGGATGCCCATGCGCCAGATGCCCGTCGGGTGGAACTGGAAGAACTCCATGTCCTCCAGGGGCAGGCCGCGGCGGTAGCAGGCGGCCTGGCCGTCACCGGTCAGGGTGTGGGCGTTGGACGTCACCTTGAAGAACTTGCCGGTGCCGCCGGAGGCGTAGATGACCGACTTCGCCTGGAAGACGTGGATCTCGCCGGTGGCCAGCTCGTAGGCGACCACACCGGCGGACTTCTTGACGCCGTCGACCTCGGTGATCAGCTGGTCCAGGACGTAGAACTCGTTGAAGAACTCCACGCCCTCCTTGACGCAGTTCTGGTACAGCGTCTGGAGGATCATGTGGCCGGTGCGGTCCGCGGCGTAGCAGGACCGGCGGACCGGAGCCTCGCCGTGGTTACGGCTGTGACCGCCGAAGCGGCGCTGGTCGATGGTGCCGTCCGGGGTGCGGTTGAACGGCAGGCCCATCTTCTCGAGGTCGAGGACCGCGTCGATGGCCTCCTTCGCCAGGATCTCGGCGGCGTCCTGGTCGACCAGGTAGTCGCCACCCTTGATCGTGTCGAAGGTGTGCCACTCCCAGTTGTCCTCCTCGACGTTCGCGAGGGCGGCGGCCATGCCGCCCTGCGCGGCGCCGGTGTGGGAGCGCGTCGGGTAGAGCTTGGTGAGCACCGCGGTGCGGCTGCGCTTGGTCGACTCGATGGCCGCGCGCATGCCGGCGCCACCGGCGCCGACGATGACGGTGTCGTACTTGTGGATCTTCATGGTCGCGTCAGCCCCGGGCTCTAGCGGATGTTCGGGTCGAAGGTGAAGATCACCAGCGTGCCCAGCAGGACGGTGAACACCGTGGCGGTGTACAGCAGCATCTTCAGCCAGAAGCGGGTGTTGTCCCGCTCCGCGTAGTCGTTGATGACCGTGCGGAGGCCGTTCGCGCCGTGCAGCATCGCCAGCCACAGCATGATCAGGTCCCAGGCCTGCCAGAAGGGCGAGGCCCAGCGGCCCGCCACGAAGGCGAAGCCGATCTTGCTGACGCCGCCGTCGAGGACGAGCTGGATCAGCAGGTGGCCGAGGACCAGGACGACCAGCACGATGCCGGACAGGCGCATGAAGAGCCAGCCGTACATCTCGAAGTTGGTGCGCGTCGCCTTCGGGGTCTTCTTGGTGCGCTTGCGCGGCGCCTCGATGACGGGGGCCGGGTTGTCGACGTCGTAGAGCGAGACGTCGTTCACGGCGGCAGCGGGGGTGGTTTCAGCGGACATCTCGCGACTCAGCTCCCGAACAGCGTGCGCAGCGTGTGCTGGAGCACGGGGTAGAAAGCGCCTGCCATCAGCACGACCCAGACACCGACAACGGTCCACAGCATCTGCTTCTGGTACCGCGGTCCCTTGGACCAGAAGTCCACCGCGATGACGCGGAGGCCATTGAGAGCGTGGAAGAGGATGGCGGCCACGAGGCCGTACTCCATCAGGTTGACGATGGGTGTCTTGTACGTGGCGACGACGTCGTCATATGCCTCGGGGGAGACACGGACGAGAGCGGTGTCGAGGACGTGTACGAACAGGAAGAAGAAAATGAGGACGCCGGTGACTCGATGAGCCACCCAGGACCACATGCCTTCCCGGCCGCGGTACAGCGTTCCAGCCGGCACGGAAAACCCTCCGGGAGCGGGGATTGGGGCCTGCCGGCTTCACTGTCGGTCGGGCCCGGCCGGGTACGGTCCACCGGCCCTGGCCATCGTAGCGACGCCTTGTCGGTTCGGTCCCCCGGGGTACGGCAGGTGTGATCAAACAGGCACGTACGGCCTAGGCCCAGCGGGAACCCGGGGCCCGCCGATGCCTTCCGAGTCCGGGCCGAGACCGCGTCGAGATCCCGTCGAGTCCTGCCCGAGACCGCTCCGAGACCCCGTCGGGAATCTGCCGCCGTCCCGTGGAATCCGCGCTTCCGGCGTGTCCGGCGGGATGTGGGGGGTAGTCAGGGAGAAAACCCATATCTTCGACATCAAAGCCCCAAATGGGAGGTTTGCTCCATGGGACGGTCTGTCAGGATCACCCGGGCTTCTGCCGTCCGGGGAACGGTGGCCAGCTGCGCCCTCCTCGCCACCATGAGCCTCATGGGCTGCCCGCGCGACGGCCACGCCGGGCACCCGGGCGCCGACGACTCCCGCTCCGCCCAGGGCTCCGCCGCCGCCCCGGCCGCCTCTCCCGCCGCCTCGGACCCGGCCACCGTCTCCCCGTCCACGCCCGTCCCGCAGGGGCCCCCGGCCGTGGTCCCGGCCGTCCGGGAGTTCACCCAGCGCTCCGGCCCCGGCTGGCGGCCCGCGCCCGGCGCCCGGGTGGTGGCCGCCGCCGGGAAGCCGGCCGACGAGGCCCGCCGACTCGCCGCCGACCTGGGGCTCACCTACGACGCCGGGCCCGCCCGCGCCGGCGACGTGGAGCTGATCGCGCGCGCCGGGCAGGCCGGCGGCCCCGAGTCCTACGAGCTGACCGTCCAGGACCGCAAGGTCACCGTCACCGCCCCCGAGGCGGCCGGCCTGTTCTACGGCACCCGGACCGTCGTCCAGGCCGTGCGCGGCGGCGGGGGACTGCCCGAGGGTGTGATCAAGGACGCACCCGACCGCCCCCAGCGCGGCCTCAACCTCGACACCGCCCGCAAGCACTTCACCGCCGACTGGATCGAGTCCCGGCTGCGCGAGCTCGCCGACCTCAAGCTCAACCAGCTCGGCCTCCACTTCTCCGACGACCAGGGCTTCCGGATCGAGAGCTCCTCCCACCCCGAGGTCGTCTCCCCGCAGCACCTCACCAAGGCCGAGCTCCGCCGGATCACCACCCTCGCCTCCGACCTCCACATCACCGTCGTCCCCGAGATCGACTCGCCCGGCCACCTCGGCGCGGTCATCGCCGCCCGCCCCGCCCTCCAGCTCCGCGACGCGAGCGGGACGGCGGCGCGGGGCGCGGTCGACATCGGCAACCCCGAGTCCGCGCGGGTCGTCGACGACCTTCTGCGGGAGTTCGCCCCGCTTTTCCCCGGCCCCTGGTTCCACCTCGGCGCGGACGAGTACCGCGCCCTGATGTCCCGTGACCCGCAGGCCGCCTACCCCCGGCTGGCCCAGCTGGCCCGTCGGCGGTTCGGCCCCCAGGGCCGGGTCCAGGACCTGGCCACGGCCTGGCTCAACGACCGGGCGGCCGTGGTGCGCGGCTTGGGCAAGACCCCCAAGGCGTGGAACGACGGCTTCTTCGCGGGCGGGGTCGTCAGCCCGGACAAATCCATCGAAGTCGAATACTGGACGGGCAAGGAGACCGGCGCGCGCCGCCCCCAGGACTACCTGAACGAGGGACGCTCGGTGGTCAACCTGAACGACGAATACCTCTATTACGTGCTCGGCGAGCCCAACGATTTCCGCTACCCGACGGGGGAGCGGATCTACGGCGCGTGGTCGCCGCCCGTCCTGCGGGGCACGGGCCCCGTCCCGGCGAACGTCGCGACGGGCGCGGACCGGGTGCCCGGCGGGCGGCTCGCGGTCTGGTGCGACCGCGCGGACGCGCAGTCGCCGGAGCAGGTGGCGTCGGGAATCCGGCTTCCGCTCGCGGCGGTGTCACAGAGACTGTGGGACCCGAGGCCGCCACGATTGTCGTGGGCGGACTTCGCGGCACTGGCGGCGAAGGTGCGGCGGTGACTCGAGGGGGCTTGGCCCCCTCGAACCCCCGGACGGGGACGGCCGGGGCCGCCACCCCCCACAGGAGAGGCCCCGACCGCCGTCCGCTGCGAACCCTGGTGGGGCACGCATCTCTTACAGCGCCGGTAATCGAAAATTCGTCACTCCCCACTTCCCCGGACCGGGGCAGGTCGTCCGGAGCGCGTAATATCACCCGCTCGTAGCCGTTTGACCACGCCACGCCTCCCGGGGGTCTTGCTGATGTATCCGTGCGGTCGATGCCGCGCTGTCGCCGTGGGCCCCGACGGCCGGTGCGCCGCCTGTGGTGCCTACCAGCAGCCGCACCCGTCCGCGCAGCCGCATCCCACGCAGGCGCATCCCGGGCAGCCGCCGTACGGGTACGCGTACGCGTACCCACAGCCGTATCCGTACCCGGGCGCCATGCCCGGCCTCCCGGGCGGGCTTCCGTTCGGCGGGGTGGACCTGCGGCGCGGCGTACGGATCGCCCTGAACGTTCTGCTGGGCGTGGTAGCCCTGCTGGCGATGCTGCAGATCGCGGCCATCGGCCAGCAGCGCGGCGTCATTCAGGACATCCTCGCGAACGGCCATCCGGGCTCGTCCGCGAGCGACGCCGCCGTCGACGACGCCGACTCCTTCGCCGACGCGATGACCGTGCTGTCGTTCCTCGGCATGGCGGCCACGGCCGTCCTGTGGGTGATCTGGTTCCGCCGGGTGCGCCTCAACGCCGAGGTGTTCGCGCCCGGTACCCACCGCTTCGGCAGCGGCTGGGCGGTGGGCAGCTGGTTCACACCGGTCGTGAACCTCTGGTTCCCCAAGCAGATGGCGAACGACATCTACCGGGCCAGCGCCCCCGGCGGCCCGCAGAGCGCCCCCAAGGGCCTGCTCAACGCCTGGTGGACGCTGTGGATCGCGGCCAACGTGCTCAACACGGTGGGCGACGGCATGTCCTCGGTCGCCTCCAGCAGGCTCCGACGGCCCCTCGCCGACTCCGACTGGAAGGGCGCCGTGGAGCTGCTGAACAGCTCCCTCGCCGTCAGCGGCTTCTCCGTACTGCTGCTCCTGGCCGACACCGCGCTCGCCCTGCTCGTCGTCCGGCAGCTGACGCGGATGCAGGAGCAGCGGGCCATGGCCGGCCCCCCGGCGATGCCGCCCGTCCCGCCCGTCGTCCCGCCGGCCGTCCCGCCGTACGGGGTGCCGTTCGGCGGCGCCCCCTACGGCCCGCCGCCTGGGCAGAATCCTTTCAGCGCCGGTCCGGCGGCCTCCTGAACCGCGAGTACGACCTGTGGTGCAGGATGTGAGCGTGCAGGGGGACGACGCTGAGCTGACCGTCGCGGTGCGCGCGGCGCAGAGCGGGGACGAAACGGCATTCCGTACGGTCTACCGGACCGTGCAGCCGCGCCTGCTCGGGTATGTGCGCACGCTGGTCGGCGAGGCCGACGCGGAGGACGTGGCCTCGGAGGCGTGGCTCCAGATAGCCAGGGACCTGGAGCGGTTCACCGGCGACGCCGACCGCTTCAGGGGCTGGGCGGCCACGATCGCCCGCAACCGCGCCCTCGACCACATACGCATGCGCGGCCGGCGCCCGGCCATCGGCGGCGACGAGAGCGAGCTCGCCGCCCGGGCCGCCGACGCGGACACCGCCGGGGAGGCGTTGGAGGCCCTCGGCACGGGGCGTACCCTCGCCCTCATCGCCCAGCTCCCGCAGGACCAGGCCGAGGCCGTGGTGCTGCGGGTGGTCGTCGGCCTCGACGCCAAGAGCGCCGCCGGAGTGCTGGGCAAACGGCCCGGCGCGGTGCGCACCGCCGCGCACCGCGGTCTGCGGCGGCTGGCCGAGCTGGTGACGGCGGGCCCCGGCGGGCCCCCGGCCGGCGACGCCGGCCGGGACCGGCGGGCCGGTGGGGCGACAGTTTCTTCCGGTGTGACGCAAACGCGCGCGCGGACGCAGAAGGACATGTGATGGCGGACGACCACCGGTACGACCACGACTGGCTGGATGACGACGCCGTGGAGCGGCTGCTGCGCGGGTTCCCTGCCGGGGGCGAAGCCGGGGCCATGACGGGCACGACCGGCGCCGGGCCCGCCACGGGCTCCGCGGTCGGCGGCGAGGTCGGCGTCGTTCCAGCGGAATCCATCGCGGAGCGCGCCACCGGGGGCGAGATCGACGCTGCCTCTGCGGACGCTGCCGCTGGATCCCCCGCCGGAAGCGAGGCCGAGGCGCTCCTCGCCATGCGGCTGAACGCGGCCTTCCGCTCCCTGACCGACATCCCGTCCGACATCCCGTCCGCCGTCGACGCCCCGCTGCCCGGCGAGGAAGCCGCGCTCGCGGCGTTCCGCGCCGCGCGCGCCACCGCCGCGCCGACGCCGGCCTCGGCCCCGGCCGCCAAGGCCGCGGCCTCCCCCCTCGCCGCCCTGCGCGACGCGGGCTCGCGGCGCGTCGAGGCCGTGCGCTCGTTCCTGCGGCGCCCCGCCCGGACGGCCCTCGCGCTGGCCCTCGCGGGCTGCGCGGTGGGCGGTGTCGCGGTCGCGGCCGGGACGGGCGTGCTGCCCGGGCCGTTCGGCAGGTCCGGCAAGGAGCCGTCGCCCTCCGCCAGCGTGACGCTCGCCGACGAGACCGACGTCGCGACGGTCGGCCCCGGCACGCCCGCCCCCGGCACCACTCCCTCCCCGGGAGCGAGTGCCCGTCCCACCGGCCGCCCGGACCCCGCCCGTACCCCCGGTGCCAAGGAGTCCGGACCGGCGTCCGGTTCCTCGGCGAGCCCGTTCCACGGTGACGAGGACGACGCCCGGGGCGAGAAGGGCGACAAGGGGAACAAGGACGGCAAGCCCGGCAAGGACGGCGGGAACAACGATCCCGGCACCCTGGACGGCGCCAAGGCGGGCCGCGTCTGGGCCGCCAAGATCTGCCGCGAGTTCCTCGCCAACGGCAAGCGCAACGGCAATGGCAACGGGAACGGCAACGGCAAGGGCGTCGACGAGGACGAGGCCCGCACCCTGGAGCGGTTCGCCGGCGGCTCGTCGGCCGTCCACACGTACTGCGAGCGCGTCCTCGCCTCCGACGGCCAGGGAAGCAAGAGCAGCACCGGCGGCAAGGGCGACGAGGACGGCGACGGCTCGGTGTGGGACGACCTCGTCAACCGCGCCCCGCGCTCCCGCAGCCTGCCCCGCGTCAGCGCGCCGGCCCCCGCCCCGACACCGGGTGTGACACTTTTCGAGGCGTCGGCGCTGTAGGTAGTGAGCCGACTGGTCATCGGCTGCGCGGAGCCGAAGTTCCCCCCCATTAGTCGGCTCCGCGCACCTGGCGCGGGCGGGGCTCTTCCCCCGGTCCTGCCCGCGCCCCCCTTCCTCCTTCGCCGTGTGTGGCGACCGGGACGGGCACCTCCGGAGGACTACAGTCCGAAGTGGAGGCTTCCGGAACCCGAGCAGCGGGAGGCGTTTCCCATGACGACCCGATCGCGATCCACCGAGTCCGGACTGCCCGTCAAGCCGGTCTACGACCCGGAGGCCCTCGCCGGCTGGGACCCCGGCGACCGGCTCGGCGCCCCCGGCGCGTACCCCTTCACCCGTGGCGTGTACCCGACGATGTACACCGAGCGCCCCTGGACCATGCGTCAGTACGCGGGCTTCGGCACGGCCGCCGAGTCCAACGCCCGCTACCGCCGGCTCATCGCCGACGGCGGCCACGGCCTGTCCGTCGCCTTCGACCTGCCCACCCAGATGGGCCACGACTCCGATGCCCCCATCGCGAGCGGCGAGGTCGGCAAGGTCGGCGTCGCCGTCGACTCGGTCGAGGACATGCGGGAGCTCTTCGACGGCATCCCCCTCGGCGACGTCTCCACGTCGATGACCATCAACGCCCCGGCCGCTCTGCTGCTCCTGCTCTACCAGCTGGTGGCCGAGGAGCAGGGCGTGTCCGGCGAGCACCTCACCGGCACCGTCCAGAACGACGTCCTCAAGGAGTACATCGCGCGCGGGACGTACATCTTCCCGCCCAAGCCCTCTCTCCGCCTGACCGCCGACATCTTCCGCTACTGCCGGACCGAGCTCCCGCGCTGGAACACCATCTCCGTCTCCGGCTACCACATCGCCGAGGCCGGGGCCTCGCCCGTGCAGGAGGTCGCCTTCACCCTGGCCGACGCCGTCCAGTACGTCCGCACGGCCATCGCCGCCGGCATGGACGTCGACGACTTCGCCCCCCGGATCTCCTTCTTCTTCGTCTCCCGGACGACCCTGCTCGAAGAGGTCGCCAAATTCCGGGCGGCCCGGCGGATCTGGGCCCGGCTGATGCGGGACGAATTCGGGGCGAAGAACCCCAAATCGCAGATGCTGCGCTTCCATACCCAGACCGCCGGGGTGCAGCTCACCGCGCAGCAACCCGAGATCAACCTCGTGCGCGTCGCCGTCCAGGGCCTGGCCGCCGTGCTCGGCGGCACCCAGTCGCTGCACACCAACTCCTACGACGAGGCCATCGCCCTGCCCAGCGAGAAGGCCGCCCGGCTCGCCCTGCGCACCCAGCAGGTGCTCGCCCACGAGACGGACGTCACCGCCACGGTCGACCCGTTCGCGGGCTCGTACGCGATCGAGTCGATGACGGACGAGCTGGAGTTCGCCGCCCTGGAGCTGATGGACGAGGTCGAGGCCATGGGCGGGGCCGTCGCCGCCATCGAGCGGGGCTTCCAGAAGGGCGAGATCGAACGCAACGCCTACCGCGTCGCCCGCGAGACCGAGACGGGCGACCGCGTCGTCGTGGGCGTCAACCGCTTCCGCGTCGACGAGGAGGAGCCGTACGAGCCGCTGCGCGTCGACCCGGAGATCGAGACGCGGCAGTGCGAACGCCTGGCGAGGCTGCGGGCGGACCGCGACGACAGCGCGGTCACGCGCGAACTGGACGCGCTGCGGCGGGCGGCGGAGAGCGAGGCGGAGAACGTCCTGCCCCCGATGCGGGAGGCCCTGCGGGCCCGGGCCACGGTGGGGGAGGTGTGCGGGGCGCTGCGGGAGGTGTGGGGGACGCACGCGCCGGCGGACTCGTTCTGACCGCCGCCCGGACTGAGGGACACTGGTGGGATGTCCTCCCCCCGCCGGGCCTGTCCCGTATGTACCCGTGAGATCGCAGTCGTCGGCGGCCGCTTCGCCCGCCACGACCCGCCGGGCCGCCGCCCGGCCTTCACATACGAGCTGATGTCCTGCCCCGGCTCGCGCCGCTCGGCCCCACTCCTGGCGACGGAACCGGTGCTCTTCGACCCGGAGCGCCCCCCGATGGACGGCCAGCAGCAGCTGTTCTGACCGGGGGCCGAAATCAGCCCCTCCGGCGATTGAGGAGCGGGGTCTGGGGCGGAGCCCCAGGAAATGGTGAAAGGGCGGGACTGGGGCACCCCTCCCGGCCTAATGGCAGACGATATCTTCAGCCGGACGCTGTCCCGTCTTGAGAAACTCGCTGACAGCCGCGTCGCCGCAAGCGTTCCCGTTCGCCAGGTACGCCCCGTGGCCGCCGGAGTCGACGGAGACCAGCCGCGCCCGCTCGCCCAGAGCGGCCCGCATCTTGAGGGCGCCGCTGTGGGGGGTGTTCGGGTCGCGCAGGTTCTGGAGCATCAGGATGTTCGAGGGTCCCTGGGAGGTGATCCGGCCGGGCTTGTCGGCCGGCTCGTCCTTCCAGAACGCGCAGGGCATGACGCCGACGGGCATCCCCGCCGTCAGCGGGTGCCGGACCCGGTCGGCGGCCACGGCCCGCCGGTAGGCGGGAAGCGACTTCGGCCAGGCGACGTCGTTGCAGATGGTCGCCGTCCGTACGGCCGCGTCGTGCTGGGACACCGCCAAGGGCAGGACGTCGGGGACCGTCAGCTCACCGGTGGTGTCGCGGGCGGCGCGGATCAGTTTCGCCAGGGGCGCGAAACCCTCCCGTGAGGTGAGGGTTTGAAGCAGCCCCATCCGCAAACGGTTGCCGGTCAGCTGGTGCCCGTCGGCGAACGTACGCGGTGAGGCGTCCAGCTTCGCCGCCAGCGCGAGGAACATCGGCTGGACGGCCACGGGGGTGTCGGCCAGCCGGTCGGGGTTGCCGGGCGCCGACGCCCACTTCGCGAAGTCGGGGAAGCGGTCCTCGACCCCGACGGCCATGTTCGCCAGCCACCCGCGCGCGACCCGGGCGGGATCGGGGTCGCCCGAGCTGTCCAGCACGACCCTGTCGGTCCGGTCGGGGTGCTTCTGCGCGTACTGGGCCGCCACGTACGTGCCGTACGAGACGCCGTACACCGACAGCTTCCGCTCGCCGAGGGCCTGGCGGAGGAGGTCGATGTCGCGTACCTCGTTGGCGGTCGTGAACGAGCGGAGGAGCGGGCCGCCGTCGCGGGCGCAGGCGTCGGCGATGCGGCGGGCGCGGACCACGTTCTCACTGATGTCGCCGTCGGGGCCGGGCCAGGGGATGAAGTGACTGATCTCCAGGTCGTCCTTGTCCAGCCCGCAGTCGGCGAGGCTGCTGCCGTGGCCGCCGACGCCGCGCGGGTCGAAGCTCACGACGTCGTAGGCGCCGCCGGTCTTCTCGCGTATGTCCGCGCCCTTCCGCTCCAGCAGGCTGACGCCGGAGCCGCCGGGCCCGCCGGGTATCAGCAGCAGCGTCCCCCGCCGCGCCTCCGGGTGGTCGGTCCGCAGCCGGGACACCGCGAGGTTGGCCCGTGGGCCGTCCGGGGCGCGGTAGTCGACCGGTACGGACAGGTCGGCGCACTCCCTGGCGGGCGCGTCGGCGCAGGGTTTCCAGCGAAGGGAGGGCGCGCCCGCCGGTGCGGCCTGTGCCGGTGCGGCGAGGGTGGCGGCGACGGCGGAGGTGGCGAGGGCGAACAGGATGGATTTGCGGGTGCGTTGGTTCGTCATGCGGACAAGGCTCGTCGGTCGACGCCGTTCTGCCCATCCGGCCCACCGTTCCCTTAAGGGTGGGGAAAACCCCACGGTCACGGGGGAATTGGCGCCTGCGAAACGCGTCATGACCGTTAGAGGTGGAGTGTCAGTGATTGGCCGGTAACGCGGTGTTGTGGGGCGTAAGGGGCGGCCATGACGCGCCACAACGGCTTGAACGCGTCAATCCCCGACCCGCGTAACGGTGTTGGGGTGTGACTGACCTGGCTGTATACGGTGCCCGGCTGGCGCGGGTCAGCCGTCGTTTCCGGCAGGCCGTATCCGGGCCTTAGCCGCGTGCGCCCGGCCGAATAGTTTTCCAGGCGTCCGCACGGGAACGGCCTCGAGAAAGGGCACGGAATGACCACGTCCGGCAGTGAGTACACGATCCTCGTCCGGCCTTCCGTCGAAAAGCAGTGGGTCGGCGGGGGCTCCGTCCGGCTCACCGTCTACAACCTCACCGACGAGGACAAGAACATCTCGACCATCGAATTCGACGTGGCCCAGGGCCAGACCGTCAGCAACAACGTCGGCCTCGTCGTCGTCCAGCAGGGTCAGCGCGTCACGGGAACGGTCGAGAGCTGGAAGCGGAAAATCCCCGCGCACGGCACGAACTTCGTCATCGTGACCTACTCCGGCACGCTCGACCCGCTGCCCAGGAACATCAAGGTCGACGGCGTCCCGGCGGACGTGCCGGAATACGACACGCCGCCCACCCCGGTCACCGACCTGCGGGTCGAACGGGTCCTCGGGCGCTCCGTGCTGCTCGACTGGACGCCCTCGACCGACGAGGTCGCCGTGATCGAGTACCACATCACCGTCAACATGCCCGGCCGCGACCCGGTCGTGGTCACCGGGCCGCCCGCGCTCGTGGGCCGGCTGACGCCCGAGACCGACTACGAGGCGACCGTCGTCGCCATGAACATCCGCGGCCTGTTCTCCTCGCCCACCACGATCGAATTCAACTCCGGTGAGCCGAAGGGCGAACGGCCCGCCTGGGACATCCCGGTGATGCCGTTCATCGACTACGCCGGCGGAAACACCGTCTCCGGCGACTGGCACATCAACGAGATCACGCCCATCGCCCAGGCCACGGGCGTCCGCGGCGTTTCGCTCGGCTTCATCACCGTCGCGAACGACCAGATGGAGCCGTGCTGGGGCAGCATTCCCACCTACGACGCCATCAACGGCAAGCACAACGCCGACGACGTGCGCGCGTTCAAGGAGCTGGGCGGCCGCCCGGTCATCTCCATCGGCGGCTGGACCAATCACATCGCGGAATACGTCCACACGGACGTGGAGCGGGTCTACGGCTGGTACTCGGCCATTCTCGACGCGTACGACATCGACCGCATCGACTTCGACATCGAAGGCGCGGCCCAGAAGGACAAGGCGTTCCTCGCCCGCCACATCAGCATCGTCCTGATGCTGCTGGACGCCCGGCCCCAGCTCCGCATCTCCTACACCCTCCCCGTGGACGCCGGCCGCGAGCGCCGCCCCGCCGACGTCTACGGCCCCGACGACCCGAACTGCCCGCCGGACCTTGTCGCCGGGTTCAACACCGACGGTCAGGCGTTCATCGGCATGCTCGCCGACGCGGGCATCCTCCCGTCGCTGTTCAACGGGATGACCATGACCATGGGCAACGCCAACCGCCCCCAGGGCACGGAGGCCGTCATCGCGACGCGCTTCATGCACCGCACGGTCAAGCAGGCCTACCCGCACCTCACGGACGCCGAGGTCTGGGCCCGGCTGGGCGCCTGTCCCATGTACGGCATCAACGACGGCGGCGAACGCTTCCACGAGCAGGACATGCACGACCTGGTCGCCCACGCCCGCGACGTCCGGCTGGGCTCCATCGGCGGCTGGGACGCCCAGCGTGACTGGAACTCCAACCGCACGACGACGAAGTGCGGCGTCGACTCGGGCGACATCTCCCAGTGCACGTGGGAGCCCCAGACGCCGGGCACGTACCTGAAGATCGAGGCGGCCTACCAGGTCTGACGCGCACGGGGGCTCGGGTCCGGGGGCAGTGCCCCCGGACCCGTTCGCTCACCAGCCCAGCCCCTCCAGCCCGGCCGGGAGCCCGGGGCCGTCCTCGGCGTCGTATATGACGCCGAGGCGCTGGGTCGCGCGCGTCAGGGCGACGTACAGGTCGCTCGTCCCGAACTCGCCCGGCTCGACGACGATCACCGAGTCGAACTCCAGGCCCTTGGCCTGGCGCGGGTCGAGGAGGACCACCGGGCGGGTCAGGTCCGGCTCCGGCCCCGCCGAGGCCGCCGGTACGGCGGCGCGCAGGGCCGCGTGGTGCCGGTGCTGGGCGATGATCGCGATGCGGGCCATCTCGCGGGACGTCTCGGAGACGACCGCGTCGGCCACCGCGTCCGCCAGGTCCGCCTCCGAGTCGCCGTGGACGGCGCACATCCACGGCCCTTCCCCCGTGGACCGTACCGAGCTCGGCGGTTCGAAGGACGGGTTCACGGACCGGACGACGCCGGCCGCGAGGTCCATGATCTCGGCGGGCGTACGGTAGTTGACGCCCAGCCGCACGTGCTCCCAGCGGTCGCCGACGTGCGGGGTGAGGATGGCTTCCCAGGTGCCGCAGCCGCCGGGTTCGGCGGTCTGGGCCGGGTCGCCGACCAGGGTCATGGAGCGCGTGGGGCAGCGGCGCATCAGCAGCCGCCAGGCCATGGCGGACAGCTCCTGGGCCTCGTCGACGATGATGTGGCCGAACGCCCAGGTCCGGTCGGCGGCGGCGCGTTCGGCGGCGCTGCGGTGGTCGGCCTCCTCGTGGCGTTCGGCGAGGCGTTCCGCGTCGATGAGGTCGTGGGCGGCGAGGATCTCGGAGTCCTCGTCCTCGCGGTCCTCGAACTCCTGGGTGCGGGAGCCGTAGGAGAGGTCGAGGACGCCCTGGGCGTAGCGGACGCGTTCCTGGCGCGCGGCCTCGGCGGCGGCGCGGGCGGCGGAGTCGTCCTCGCCGAGGAGTTCGGCGGCCTCGTCGAGGAGGGGGACGTCCGCCGGGGTCCAGGGGCCGCCGTCGCGCCGGATGGCCGCCGCGTCCTCGTCGGGGAGGTGGGTGGGGTCGGTGAGGTAGTCGGCGATGAACTCCTGCGGGGTGAGCGCGGGCCACAGGTCGTCGATGGCGGCGTGGACGTCGCGGTTGGCGGCGACGGCCTTGCCGAGCTGGGCGATGTCGTCCGGGCCGAGGAGGCTGGGGCCGCCGTAGGGGTCGGCGCCGAGGCGGTCGGCGATCTGGGCGGTGAGGGCGTCGATGACGCGGAAGGCGAAGTAGGGGCGGGCGAGGTTGTGCGGCAGCCTGGTCTCCCGTGCCAGGCTGCGGGCCTCGGTGGCGATGTCGGTGGTGAGCAGCAGCTCGCCGTCGTCGTGCCGGATGGCGATGGGGGCGTCGGGCTCGGGCACGGTCTGCCGGTCGCGGACGTGCGCCGCGAGGGCGTCGGCCATGGTGGCCGCGCCCTTGATCTCGGCGGCCCGGGGGGTGTCGGTGCCGGTGGCGCGGACGCCCGGGTAGAGCTCGGCGGGCGTGGCGAGGAGGACGCCGGTCTCGCCGAGCGCGGGCAGCACCTCGCTGATGTAGCCGAGGAAGGCCGGGTTGGGCCCGACGATCAGCACGGCGCGGCGGGCGAGCCGCTCGCGGTGGGCGTAGAGGAGGTACGCGGCGCGGTGGAGGGCGACGACGGTCTTGCCCGTGCCGGGGCCGCCCTCGACGACGAGGACGCCCTGGTGGGGGGCGCGGATGATGCGGTCCTGCTCGGCCTGGATGGTCTGCACGATGTCGTGCATCCGGCCGGTGCGGGCGGCGTCGAGCGCGGCGAGGAGGACGGCGTCCGCGTCGCTGCCCTCGTGGCCGGTACGGGCGGTGTCGGTGAGATCGAGGATCTCGTCGTGGAGGTCGGTGACCCGGTGGTTCTCGGTGGTGATGTGACGCCTGCGGCGCAGCCCCATGGGGGTGTGGCCGGTGGCGAGGTAGAACGGCCGGGCGACCTCGGCCCGCCAGTCGATCACCAGGGGCGTGCGGTCCTCGTCGGCGGCGCGGATGCCGATGCGGCCGATGTGGTGGTCGGCGCCGTCGCGGAACAGCAGCCGCCCGAAGCACAGCCCGTGTTCCCCCGCGTTGAACGCCGCGAGCAGCCCGGACTGCTCGGCCACCATGACGTCGCGCTCCTGTCGCGCCTGGAAGGTGGTGCCGTCCATCGCCAGGGCGTCCTTGACCGCCGCCTCGGCGCCGGTGCGCAGTTCGGCGAGCCGGCGGTGAAGCAGATCGATGAATTCCTGCTCATTGCGCATGTCCGTGTTTGACAATTCCACTCCCGCACGGATATGATGGCCTCATAAAGCTTCCCCATGTGTTGAGTTGGACAACGCATGGAACCCATCAATATACGCGGAGAAATACCCCGGGCGTCAATACGCTCCGGGGTTTTGTTGTATTTACGCCTTGTAGCTGCGCCTTGTAGCCGCGTCTTGTGTTCACGCCTCCTCGTCCGTCGCCAGCCGCGCGTGCCGCTCCACGTCGTAGCGCACGCCGGAGTAGAGGAGCCGTTGCCGCTCGCGCCCCTCGACGGCGAAACCGGCCGCTGTGGCGACCCGGCAGGAGGCGATGTTGTCGACGCGGTGCCCCAATTCCAGCCGGAACAGTCCCAGCTCGTCGAAGGCCCACCGGCACACCGCGCGGCAGGCCGCCGTGGCCGCTCCCCGGCCCCGCGCGGATTTCGTCGTCCAATAGGAGACCCAGCCCGTGGAATGCCGGCGGTCGACCGCGCTCACCGTGATGTCGCCGAGCACGGCACGCGGATCCGCCCGTTCGACGACGGCGAAGGAGTATGCCGCGTCCTCCTCCCGCTGCCCGGCCCGCCGCCGTATCCACTGCAGCGCCTCCTCGGCCGTGTCGACCGGCTGGGGCGCCTGCCAGCGCATCAGCGGGTCCGCGTGGGCCTCCAGCAGGGCCTCGACGTCCCCCGCCGTCCACGGCCGCAGCAGGAACGGACCACCGGGCACCGCCATCTCCTCTGTCTCCTCGCGCATGCGGCGAGTGTGCGCCACGGACTTATGTCCGTACAACTCCAGTCCCGTTAGCGTGTGTTCGAGCGCGCGCGGGAATGAGGTTCGCGTGACCGGTTTCGTGAGCGAAGAGTTCGAGGGGCTCCAGGCACAGGTCCTGGGGCTGGCCGGGCGTCAGGTGTCGTCCCGGGAGGTCGTGGAGCGTTCGCTGCGGCGGATCGAGGCGACCCGGAGGACGCTGAACGCCTTCCGGGTCGTCCGGGCCGAGGCCGCGTTGCGCGAGGCCGACGAGGCCGACCGGCGGCTCGCGGCGGGGGAACGGCTGCCCCTGCTCGGCGTGCCCGTCGCCGTCAAGGACGATATGGACGTGGCCGGCGAGCCGACCGCGTTCGGCTGCCCGGGGGACTTCCCCCCGAGAGGGGCGGACAGCGAGGCGGTGCGGCGATTACGGGCCGCCGGCGCGGTGATCGTCGGCAAGACGAACACCCCCGAGCTGGGGCAGTGGCCCGTCACAGACGGGCCGGCCTTCGGGGTGACCCGCAATCCCTGGAGCATCGAGCACACCCCCGGCGGCTCGTCCGGCGGCGCCGGCGCGGCCGTCGCCGCCGGGCTGGTGCCGGCGGCCCTCGGCTCCGACGGCGCCGGGTCCATCCGCATCCCGGCCGCCTGGACCCACCTGGTGGGCATCAAGCCCCAGCGCGGGCGGATCTCCACCTGGCCGGACCGCGAGCCGTTCCGGGGCATCACCTGCTTCGGGCCGCTGGCCCGTACGGTCGCCGACGCGGCGCTGCTGCTGCACGCGGCGAGCGGCTCCCACGACGGCGACATCCACCGGCCGCCGACCGTCGACGTGGTAGCGGCGGCCACGCACGAACCCCGCCGCCGGTTGAGGATCGCGCTGTCACTGCGGCCCGCCTTCGCGGCCGTGCGCAACGCCCTCGCCCCCGCCGTGCGGACGGCGACCCTGCGCATGGCCGAGACCCTGGAGGCCCTGGGGCACGAGGTCGTGGAGGAGAACCCGCGCTACGGCCCCATCGGCCTCGCCTTCGTGCCGCGCTCGATGGCCGGCATCCGGGACTGGACGGCGCGCGTGCCCGACCGGGCGCTGCTGGACGTCCGTACGCGCGCCAACGCGCGCGGCGGGCTGCTGCTCGGCGGCGAGGTGCTGCGGGCGGCACGGGCGGCGGAGGCGCCGCTGCGGCGGCGCATCGGGGAGATGTTCTGGCGCTTCGACGCCGTCCTGACGCCCACCACGGCCGTACCGCCGCTGCGCACGGGCGCGCTGGCGGGGCTCGGCACGTGGGAGACCGACTCCCGGATGATCGCGGCCTGTCCGTACGCCTGGCCCTGGAACGTCCTCGGCTGGCCCGCCCTGAGCGTGCCGTCCGGCTTCACGGAGGACGGCCTGCCGATGGGGGCGCAACTGCTGGGGCCGTCGAACAGCGAGCCGCTGCTGATCTCACTGGCCGCGCAGTTGGAGGCGGACCTGCGCTGGCACGAACACTGGCCGGAGGGGCTTCCTGCGCCCCGCTAGGGGCGCGGGGAACCGCGCGACCAGCCACGACGCGCCAGCAGGCGACGACGCACCCGGCCTCCGGGCGGAGCGCTACGGCGCCAGAATGTCGAGCTCCGCCATCGCACCCGCAGCGATCTCACGGGTCAGGGCCTCCGCCCCAGCCGCGTCGCGCCCGCGCACGGCCTCGGCGACGCGGACGTGGAGGGTGACGGCGGCCGGGTCGGGGTCGGTGAACATCACGTGGTGGTGGGTGCGGCCGGTGAGGACCTCCGCGACCACGTCGCCCAGCCGCGCGAACATCTCGTTGCCGGACGCGCGCAGGATCACCCGGTGGAAGGCGATGTCGTGCACCAGGTAGGCGTCCAGTTGCTGGCCGCGCGAGGTGGCGACCATGCCCAGGGCGTGCTCGGTGAGCTCGGCGCACTGCTCGGGCGTGGCCCGCAGGGCGGCCAGCCCGGCGGCCGCGGGCTCGATCGCCGAGCGCAGCACGGTCAGCGAGCGCAGCTGGCGCGGCCGGTCGGGGCCGGCCAGGCGCCAGCGGATGACGCTCGGGTCGTAGACGTTCCACTCGTCGGCGGGCAGGACGGTCACGCCGACGCGGCGCCGGGAGGCGACGAGGTTCATGGACTCCAGGACGCGTATGGCCTCGCGGATGACCGAGCGCGAGACGTCGAAGCGCTCCTCCAGCTCGTCCGTGCGCAGCACGCTGCCCGCCGGATACTCGCCCGCCGTGATCGCGGGCCCGAGGGAGTCGAGCACGCGTGCGTGGAGCCCCTGCCCCTGTTTGTCCATGCGATCAGCCTAAACGTCGCCGGCGAGGCCATTAAGTATGACGTTTTAGTCACAGGGTCTTGAATACGTCGTACTCAATGCGTTTCAGTGAAGCCTCAACCAACAACCGATGTCGACGGAGACAGCGAGGTAGGCGTGATGGTCGTCGTGGTGATGGGCGTCGCCGGCACGGGCAAGACCACGGTCGGCCCCCTGGTGGCGGAGGCCCTGGGCGTCCCCTACGCCGAGGGCGACGACTTCCACCCGCCCGCCAACATCGCCAAGATGTCCGCCGGCACCCCGCTGGACGACGACGACCGCGCCCCCTGGCTCGACGCCATCGGCGACTGGGCCCGCGGCCGGGCGGACGGCGGTGGCGTCGTCAGCTGCTCCGCGCTCAAGCGCGCCTACCGCGACCGGCTGCGGGCCGCCGCGCCCGGGCTCGTCTTCCTCCACCTCACCGGCGACCGCGAGCTGATCGCCGGGCGGATGGCCGCCCGCAAGGGCCACTTCATGACCACCCGGCTGCTGGACTCCCAGTTCGCCACCCTCGAACCGCTCGGGGCCGACGAAGCGGGCATCGCCGTCGATGTCGCGCCCGAGGCGGCCGTCATCGCCGAGCGGGCGGTAGCCGCACTGCGGCGCCTGTAGGCCCCAGAGGCAGAGGCACCCCCTTCCCCCCTCCCCCATTAGGAAGCCCCGTGAGCACTCTCAGCGTCGAGATGCTGGCCGCGGCAGCACCCACCGCACCGATCACGTCGGCGGGTCACGCACAGCTGGGCATCGCCGTCCTCGTCGGCATCGCCGTCATCGTCCTCCTCATCAGCCGCTTCAAGCTGCACGCGTTCCTGTCCCTGACCGTCGGCTCGCTCGTCCTGGGCGCGGTCGCGGGCGCCCCGCTGGACAAGGTCATCACCAGCTTCACCACCGGCCTCGGCTCGACCGTCGCCGGCGTGGGCGTCCTCATCGCCCTCGGCTCGATCCTCGGCAAGCTCCTCGCCGACTCCGGCGGCGCCGACCAGATCGTCGACACGATCCTGGCGAGGGCGAGCCGCAGCTCCATGCCGTGGGCGATCGTGCTGATCGCGGGCGTCATAGGCCTGCCGCTGTTCTTCGAGGTCGGGATCGTGCTGCTGATCCCGGTCGTCCTGCTCGTCGCCAAGCGCGGCGGCCACAACCTGATGCGGATCGGCATCCCGGCGCTGGCCGGCCTGTCCGTCATGCACGGCCTCGTGCCCCCGCACCCCGGCCCGCTCGCCGCGATCGACGCCATCGGTGCCAACCTGGGCGTCACGCTGGCCCTGGGCGTCCTCATCGCCATCCCCACGGCGATCATCGCCGGGCCGCTCTTCTCCCGCGTCGCGGCCCGCTGGGTCGACGTCACCCCGCCGGAGAAGCTCGTCCCGCAGCGCCCGTCGGAGGAACTGGAACGCCGCCCCGGCTTCGGGATCACCGTCGCCACGGTGCTGCTCCCGGTCGCGCTGATGCTGGCCAAGGCGCTCGTGGACGTCGTGGTCGACGACCCGAAGGCGCATGTGCAGCGGGTGGCCGATGTCATCGGCTCGCCCCTGATCGCCCTGCTGGCGGCGGTGCTCGTGGGCATGTTCACGCTGGGCCGCGCGGCGGGCTTCAGCCGCGAGCGGCTGTCGGGCACGGTGGAGAAGTCCCTCGTCCCGATCGCCGGGATCCTGCTGATCGTGGGCGCGGGCGGCGGCTTCAAGCAGACGCTGATCGACGTGGGCGTCGGCCGCATGGTCCTCGACATATCGAAGGACTGGTCCGTCTCCGCGCTGCTGCTGGCCTGGCTGATCGCCGTCGCCATCCGCCTCGCGACGGGCTCGGCGACCGTCGCCACCATCTCGGCGGCGGGGCTCGTGGCCCCGCTCGCCGCCGACATGAGCACGACGCACACGGCACTGCTGGTGCTGGCCGTGGGCGCGGGTTCGCTGTTCTTCTCCCACGTGAACGACGCGGGGTTCTGGATGGTGAAGGAGTACTTCGGGATGAGCGTCGGTCAGACGCTCAAGACGTGGTCTCTGATGGAGACGGTGATCTCGGTGGTGGGGCTGGGGTTTGTGATGCTCCTGTCGCTGGTGTTGTAGGGGTCCCTACACCCCCGCGTACCGGGCGCGCCGCGTGAGGTTCAGCGCGGCGGCCCGGTCGGCCTGGTGGCCGACGAGGAAGGTCCGGGGCGTCGCGACAGCCGCCGCCAGGCCGGGGGGCCGTAGGGCCCCGTACGACGTGAAGCGGCGCACCCCGCAGTCGTGACAGCGGGCCTCACCGCCCCGCTGGGCCCACCCGGCCCGGTGCGCGCACCTCATCGCGGCCACGCGGGCAGGACGTGCGCCTCCCGGAAGTGACTGCGCACGGCGACCATGGCGTCGACGGCCGCCTCGGTGAGCTCGCCGTATTCCCCGGCGGCCCGCCGGGCCGTGTCGAGCCGTACGCACTCGGCGCAGCCGACGGGCGAGGCGCTCGGCGCGGCGGCGCTGCCGCGCAGGCCCGCCGCTTCCCGTTCCGCCCGCGTCGCCAGCCGCAGCGCGTCGGCGGGCGCCTCCCATTCCCGGCCGCCTCCGGGCCGCCTGATCTGCACGCGCGGGCCGACGTTGCCCATCACCTGGGCGAGCGTCGCGCTACGCGTGTCCACCACGTATGCGCCTTCGCGGTAGGTCACGGAATCTCCCCTTCGAGTTGACCTTACGCAGAGCGGTTTCAGCGTCGCGCGCCGGAGCTACGCTCAACAGGGGTCGGCTGTTGTCCAGCCACGAGACAACAAAGGGGAGTTGAGATCGTGGAACACCTGTCCGGTGATGACGACTCTGCGCGAGCCACGCTTGCCATCGAGCTTCGGCGCCTCCGGGAGGAGTCCGGCAAGTCGCTCGCGCAACTTTCGGAAGACACCTCGTACGACCGCACGTACCTCCACCGCCTGGAGACGGGGGAGCGGCTGTCGCAGCGCCCGGTGATGGAAGCGCTGGACGCCGTCTACGGGACGGGCGGGTTGTTGGTTCGCCTCTGGCGGCTGGCGCGGCAGGAGACCTTCATCGACAGGTTCCAACAGTTCATGCTGTTCGAGGCCAAGGCCGTGATCATGCACAAGTTCATGGTGGCCATGCCCGGCCTGCTTCAGACGGAGGATTACGCGCGGGTGGTGTTGTCCTCCGAGCCGAAGCCCGGTGGTGACAACGAGGTGGAGGATCAGGTTGCCGCCCGGATCGGCAGGCAGGATCTCCTGCACCAAGACCCTCCGCCGACCGTCCGGATCATTCTCGACGAAGGCGTACTGCGACGCCCGCCCGCGGACCGAAAGGTTTGGCGCGGCCAGCTGTCGCACATCATGGACTCGGCCTCATCGTCGAACATGACTATTCAGGTACTCCCCTTCGCCGCCGGTGTGCACGACCTGATGGGTGGTTCGCTGTCGCTGCTGTGGCTGCCGGACGGCCACGCCGTCGCCTACCTGGAAGGCAGCAAGTCCGGCGACCTCATCGATGATCTGCATGAAGTCTCGCAGTTGCGGCTGTCCTACGATCGCGTGCGGGACTTGGCTCTCCCGCCCCCGGAGTCGCTGGCATTCATCCAGCGCGTCATGGAGGAGAACGCATCATGAAGGCACACCTGGACTTGAGCGCGGCCAACTGGCGCAAGAGCAGCTACAGCAACGGCGGCGATGCCACCTGCGTCGAAGTCGCCGACAACATACCCGGCGCTGTCCCCGTCCGGGACAGCAAATCCCCCCACGGGCCTGCCCTGGTGTTCCCCGCCACGGCATGGGAAATCTTCATCGCCACCCTCCAATAGCGCCGCATCCCGCTGTGTCCCACGCCACACCACCTCCCCACCCCCACCCGTCACATTCCTTCCCCAGCATCCGTCAGTGCGGTGACGAAGCAAGCCCGAACGGGCCCCACCCGGAAGGAAACGGCCACCGTGACCGACAAGACCCAGACCTCCCGCATGTCGAACCCCCTCGACCTGATCCCCGAGATCGCCGAGGTGTCGGCGGCCCTGTTCAAGGCCATCGGAAACGGTTCGGTGCCCCGCACCACCTTCGCCCTCATGCACCTGCGTGCTGGGCAGATCGTGGGTAACACGTACCTCACCGTCTTCCACTCCAACACCCTCCGCACCGCAGGCGAGTCCGAGGAGCGGATCACCGCCGTGGCGTCCTGGAAGGACGCGCCGTACTTCACGGACGCCGAGCGGGCCGCGCTCGCGCTCGTGGAGGGCGTGCTCACGCCGAACCCCCACGGTGAGCGGGTGACCGACGAGGTGTACGCCGAGGCGGCCCGGCACTACGACGCGAAGGCCCTCGCGACCCTCGCCGTCGCGATCGGCCAGGTCAACTTCTTCATGCCCATCGCTCTCATCGGGCGGCCCCTGCCCGGCAAGGCGCCGGCCGAGCAGTGGACCTGAGTCCCTAGGGGCACCCTGATCGCGAATTGGGTGGTTCACCGGAGGTGTTGGGGCCGGGGCCCGGACAATCATGGGCTGTATGTCAATGACGAGCCGCAAGGCCCTCGCTCCCGCCCTCGCCCTCGCCGCCTGCGCCGCCGGGGTCGCAGCCACTCTGGTGGCCACCCCGGCGCAGGCGGCTCCCGCAGCCGCGGCGAAGCCGCCCGCTCTCGCCTGGGCACCCTGCGCCGACGCGCCCACCCGCGATTGCGCCGATCTGTCCGTACCGCTCGACTACCGCGATCCCAAGGGGCGTTCGATCGGTATCGCCGTCTCCCGGCTCCGCAGCGACCGGCCCGAGGCCAGACGCGGCACGCTCTTACTCATCCCCGGCGGGCCCGGCGGCTCCGGCCGGGACTGGCTGGGACGGGTGGGGGAGAGGCTGCGGGAGGAGACGCGTGGCGTCTACGACATCGTGTCGTTCGACCCGCGCGGCGTCGGCGGGAGCACACGGGCCGACTGCGGACTCGACCGGGACGACCTCGAAATCACCAAGATCCGCCCCTGGCCCGCGCCCGGCGGGGACATCAGCGGGAGCATCGCGGCAGCCCGCCGCGTCGCCGAGAGCTGTGCCCGCGTGGGCGGCGCGCTGATCCGCTCCTTCTCCACCGCCAACGAGGCCCGCGACATCGACCGGATCCGTCAGGCCCTCGGCGAGCGCAAGCTCTCGGCGTGGGGCGTCTCGTACGGGACGTATGTGGGCGCCGTCTACGCGCAGAAGTACCCGGACCGCGTCGACCGGCTGGTGCTCGACAGCAGCCTCGACCCGGATCCCTCCCGGGTGGGCCGGGGCTGGACGGCGAACATCGCGGCGGCCACGGAGGACAGGTTCCCGGACTTCGCGCGGTGGGCCGCCGACCCGGCCCGGGACGCCCGGCACCGCGTCGCCGAACGGCCCGAGGACGTCCGGCCGTCGGTCCTCGCGCTCGCGGAGCGGCTGGACCGGGTACCGGAGCGGGGGCCCGACGGGACGGAGCGGCTCACCGGGAACCGGCTGCGGGCCCGGCTCCAGATGGCCCTCTACGACGACAGGGCCTTCCCCGGGCTCGCCGAACTGATCGTCTCGGCCCGCGCCGCGGGCGACGCCGCTCCACCGGCCGTGGAGCCGGCGTACGGGTCGCCCGAGGAGGCCGCCACCCTCCTCGGCGTCCTCTGCAACGACGTGCGCTGGCCCCGGTCGCCTGCCTCGTACGAGCGCGCCGTCGCAGCCGACCGGCTCCGGTACCCGCTGACGGCCGGGATGCCCGCCAACGTCATGCCGTGCGCGTTCTGGAAGAACGACACGGCGGAGAAGCCGGTGCGGATCACGGACGAGGGGCCCTCGAACATCCTGATGGTGCAGAACCTCCGAGACCCCGCCACGCCGCACAGCGGAGCGCTGAGGATGCGGGAGTCCCTCGGCGAGCGTGCCCGGATGGTCAGTGTCGACTCCGGGGGCACGGCGCGTACCTCCGCAGGGGGAACGCCTGCGGCGACCGGATAGTCACCGCGTTCCTCGCCACGGGCGAGCGGCCGGAACGGGACGTCCTGTGCCGTTAGGCGCCCGTGCCGGGCGGGGCTCCCCCCTGTTGGAGTCCCGCCCGGCACGGAGCGGCTCGTCCGTCACCCCGTCAGCGTCGCCAGGTACGCCGCCACGTCCCCCGCGTCGTCCGTCGCCAGGCCCACGTACCCGTCCGGGCGGATCACGAAGTACCCCGAGCCGTACGCCTCCTTGACGTGCCCGTCCACGTCCACCGGCCGGAACACGCGGGCCCACTCCGGCACCGCGGGCACCGCCGGTTCCCCGTCCCCCAGGGCCAGGACCGTCGCGTGCGTCCCCTGGAAGACCTCGAAGAGGCGGACCCGCGCCCCGGAGGCGGGGTCCTCGCACGGCGCGTCCGGGGCGCGGTCGCCCGCGCGCAGGGCGCCCTCGGGGAGGTCGTGGCGCAGCTCGCGGGTGAGGGGGCTGTCCGGGTAGCCCACGTGGAGCTGGTGGGTCTCCGGGCCGCGCCGGGGCCGGCCGCCGTCGTCCTCGTGGTGGATGCGGGTGCTCAGGCCCAGGACGTCGGCCGCGACTCCCATCCGTTCGGTCGCGTAGGTGTCGAGGAGGGAGTCCGGCGCCCCGCGCCGCAGGACCGCCTCCAGCTTCCAGCCGAGGTTGTAGCCGTCCTGGATGCTGGTGTTGAGGCCCTGGCCGCCGGCCGGGGAGTGGACGTGGGCGGCGTCCCCGGCGAGGAAGACCCGCCCCTCGCGGAACCGTTCCGCCATGGCCATGCGCGGTTTGAACGCCGACACCCAGTGGACCTCGCCCACCGTCAGGTCGCTCCGGCCCGTCCCCTCCTCGATCAGGCGCTGGAGGGCCTCCGTGGTGCCGTCCCGCTCGGGGTCGATCCGCGCGTCGGGGTCGTCGTGGCGGGCGACGAGCTGGAAGGTCTCGACGCCCTCCAGCGGGCGCAGCGCGAGCCTGCCGCCCGGGGCGTCCGGCCAGACGTGCCAGTGGGTGCGCTCCAGCCCGTCGACGACGACGTCGGCGAGGAGGGCGGCGCGCTCGTCGACGGGCTCCGCGGTGAAGCCGACGCCCAGCGCGTGGCGCACGGCGCTGCGGCCGCCGTCGGCGCCGACCAGGTAGCGGGCCCGTACGGTCTCGGTCGTGCCGTCCGACCGGGTGAGGGTGGCGGTGACGCCGTCGGCGTCCTGCTCGAAGCCGGTCAGTCCGGTCTCGAAGTCCACGTGGCCGCCGAGCTCTTCGAGCCGCGCGGCGAGGATCTCGACCGTGCGCCACTGGGGCAGCATCATGATCTCGGCGTAGGGCACGGCCGGCGTGGGCTCGGCGCGGTCGAACATGTCCCATTCGCCGACCTGCCGGTCGCCGTCCCAGACCATCAGCGGCGGGCACGGGCCGCCCGCGGCGCGCATGGCCCCGAGCACGCCCAGGTCCTCGAAGACCTCCAGCGAGCGCGGCTGGAGGCCCGCGCCGCGCGAGCCGGGGAAGCCGCGGTCGGCGCTGTCGACGAGGCGGTGGCGTATGCCGCGCCGGGCCAGGTCGACGGCGAGGACCAGGCCCGTCGGCCCGGCGCCCGCGATCAGGACGTCCGTGTGCGTGGTCGCGTCGGTGGTGTGCACGCGATCCCCCCTCTTCCTTAACGTTGTTAAGTTCGGAACGCTCCTCAGCGTGCACTTAACGTTGTTAAGGTGTCAAGGTGGCAACTCGAATTGACAGAGCCCAGGTGGTTGTGGCCGCGCTGCGCCTGCTGAACGAGGTGGGCCTCGAAGGCCTCACCCTGCGCAGGATCGCCAAGGAGCTGGACGTCCAGGCACCGGCGCTCTACTGGCATTTCAAGAACAAGCAGGAACTGCTCGACGAGATGGCGACGGAGATGTTCCGCCGCATGGACGCCGCCCTGTGCGCCGTCGACCGCTCCGGCTGGCAGGTGTTCATGGCCGACGCGGCCCACGTCCTCCGGGACGCCGTGCTCGGCTATCGCGACGGCGCCAAGGTCTTCAGTGGGACGCGCTTCAGGGGCACGGACTACGCGGGTCCCGTGGACGGGTTGATGGCGACGCTGGTGGAGGCCGGGTTCCCGCTGCCGAACGCCGCACGCGCCTGGTTCACCGTCCAGTGCTTCACCATGGGCCACGTCATCGAGCAGCAGTCCGTGTACCCGTTCCCTGGCGGCGAGCGCGACCCCTACTACGACGAGGCCCAGCGCGCCCAGCGCCTGGAGGGCCATCCGCTCACCGCCGACGCGGGGCAGGTGTTCTTCAGCGACCTCGACGCCGGCTTCGAGGCCGGCCTGCGCGCCGTCATCGCCGGCATCGAGGCCACACTGCTGCCCGCTCCACCCGCACTACCCGCCGAGTGACCTGCGCAGCATGGGAGTGAACCGCCGCTCCACGAACCGGTGCAGCGCCCACGCCAGCACCAGCATCACCAGCAGCGTCAGCGCGAACGTCGCGTACGACGGGACGCCCAGCCCCCGGTGCAGCCCGCCGATCACCACCCACCCCAGGTGCTCGTGCACCAGGTAGAACGGGTACGTCAGCGCGCCCGCGAAGGGCAGCCACCGCCACGTCGCCCAGTCCGTCCGGCCCGTGGCCACCGCCGCGACGGCCGCGTACCCGAGGGCGAGAACGGCGATGACGACGTAGGCGGAACGGGTGGAGAAGTAGTGGGGGTTCGGCGGGTGGACGAGGCCCGCCACCGCGTAGTGCTGGCCGAGCAGGAAGCTCACGCCCACGATGCCCCAGGCCACCGCGTCATTGCCGAAGCGGTGCACCAGGTACAGACCGACGCCGCCGATGAAGAACGCCGAGTGCTCCGGCATGAACACCACGCGCAGGAACTCGACGTGCGAGGCGGAGGTGATCACCGTCATCAGCGTCCACACCGCGCAGAACAGCACCACCCTCCGGCGCGAGGCCCCGGGCAGCACGACGAACAGCGCGAAGAGCGCGTAGAAGCGCAGCTCCGCCCAGAGCGTCCAGCACACCCCCAGCACCCGGTCGGCGCCGACGGGCTGCTGGAGCATGCTGAGGTTGACGAGCGTGTCGCTGGGGGAGACGGTCTTGTACGTCACCCACGGCAGCGCGAACACGAGCGTGACGAGGATGATCGCCGCCCAGTACGCGGGGTAGAGACGGGCGGCGCGCGAGGCGAAGAAGGACCGCAGGGGGCGGCCCCAGCCGCTCATGCAGATCACGAACCCGCTGATGACGAAGAAGATCTGCACCCCCAGGCAGCCGTACGCGAACGCCGAGGACAGGTGCGGGAACTCGTGGCGGGGCGAGGCGCCCCACGCCCGGCTGACGTCGCCGTCCCGGCCGCCGTAGTGGTAGAGCGCCACCATCAGGGCGGCGACGAGCCGCAGGCCGTCCAGGGCGTACAGACGCCGCCCGGGGCCGGCGGAGCGCGGTGCGGGCTGCTCCGTGCGGGGCTCGGGCAGGGCGGGGAGGGTGGCCGTCATGCGGGCGTCACTCTTTTCGCTTTCGTCAGCCGCCGCTTGACGGCTCGCACCCGGCGGGCCAGCTTCCGGACGGCGGGACTGCGGGGGAGGAAGGCGAGCTGGGAGGGGATCCCGCCGGGCAGGGCGAGGGCGGTGAGGCGGCGGCGCTTGAAGTAGCGCCAGGTGTGGGGGGTGAGGTGCGTCGAGAGGTAGCGCTCCGCCGCCGGGCGGAGGTGCGGGTAGATCTGGGGTTGCATCGCGTAGCCGACTGCGGCGAGTAGGTCGCTGAGGTCTTCGGGTGCGGGTCCGTGGGTGGCGTTGGGCCCACCCGTTCCGCCCTGCGGAACGCCTGCCCACAACGGGTCTTCCACGTCCGGCAAGAGCGCGTCCACCAGCGTCACCGGGACTCGGTTGCTGTTCTGGTACGGCGTGAGGCGGTCCAGCAGCAGGTCCGTGCCGGCGCGGGCGACAGGGAGGTTGTGGAACGTACGGGCGGTCAGCAGTGCGGTCGAGAAGCAGGCGACGACCAGCGCCGGCCGCAGCCGCTGGTAGACGACCTCGGCCAGGACGGGCGAGTCCAGGACCGTCAGCCGGGCGTCGAGCCGGGCGGCCTCCTCCTCCAGCATCCGCGACCAGCGGGCCGGCGCCGAGGGATGCGGCTTGAAGAGCACGTCGCGGTGGCCACGCCGGACCGCGCCGCGCAGCATCCGTACGTGCAGCTGTTCCTCCTCCTCGGGGGAGAGGATGTCCAGCGCCGAGAGGTACTGCCCGAGGAGCAGCGCCGCGCCCTCGGGGGCCTCCGGCGGTTCCGGGCAGCTCTCGGAGAGCTCGGCCAGCACCTTGGCGAACGCCTCCGCCGGCACGGTCTCCGCCTCGACCCCGAACTCCGTGAGCAGCAGCGGCTTCAGCCCCGGCACGAGGTCCAGGTGGAGGAGGCGCCGGACGCGCGTGCCGATCAGCGGGTCGAGCTTGCTGCGGGTGGGCCCGTAGCTCATCAGCCCGTCGGCGTAGACGTCCAGGGGCGCGTCGGGGAAGAGCTGGGCGAGGGCGAGGGCCGGGTTGACCTGGATGGATTCGAGGACGATCGTCACGTCGTCCGTGCCGAGCCCCCACAGCAGCCGCAGGTACCGCTGCCACAGGGGGGCGTCGTCGGGGCGCGGGGACCAGCCGGCGGGGTGGAAGGGGCTGATCGCGTCGTTCCAGGACAGCACCCCGTCGAAGCGGGTGAGCAGCCGCTCGAAGCCGGGTGCTCGGTCGGGGCCCGGGGTGGTCTCGGGGATGACGGCGGTGTTGGCGACGACCAGGTAACGGCGCTCGGCGGCGGGCAGTTGCCCCGCGTCGAGGGCGGCGGCGAGGGTGGCGGCGCCGAAGAGCGTGGAGACGAGCAGGAGCTGGACGCGCGGCCGGGTCGGCGGGTGGGAGGTCATCAGGCTGCCGCCCTCCATCGGGCCGGGACCGGCAGGGCGGGCCTGCGGCGCAGTCGGCGCAGCCGGGCCGCCCGGTCCTCGTCCATGGAATTCAGCGCGTCCTTGACGAGTTCCCGGGGCATGCGCCGCAAGGCGTCCGCGCTCAGGGAACGCAGCGCCCGGGCGACTTCGGGTTCGAATCGTTCGATGGTCCCCAACTGGTGGGACATAATCGCGCAGTACGTGCGGACGGCCTTGGGGAGGAGCTTTTCCGCGTCCGGGTCCTTCGCCGTTTCCTCGATTACCTGATCGAAAGCGCGCAGGAAATGGAGCTGGCGTACGTCGCCGATCTGGGTGAGCGAAGTGGCGACGCCCCGGCGGTAGAACACGCCGAGCAGTCCGGTCACCGCGAAGGACCGCGCCTCGCGGTGCAGCCGCCAGATCCACGGCCGGTCCTCGGCGGTGCGCAGGCCCTGCGGGAAGTGCAGCAGGCCGTCGTCCAGCAGCCGCCGGTGGTAGACGCCCGCCCAGGCGTAGGCGTAGTCGACGGACGTGGAGCGGTCGGCCGGCAGTATGGCCTCGCGCGGCGACAGCGCCACCCCGCGTCGTCCGACGGGCACCCGGCGGACGGTCCGCGTCCGGCCCGTGCACTGCACGTGATCGGCGCGGACGAAGTCGACGTCCAACTCCTCCGCGACGGCCAGGAGTCGCTCGTAGTAGCCGGGGGCCAGCCAGTCGTCGCCGTCGAGGAAGGTCACGTACTCCCCGCGTGCCAGCTCCAGCCCGGTGTTGCGGGCCGTGGCGAGGCCGCCGTTCTCCTCGTGCCGCACCAGCACCGCCCCCGGCACCTCGCGCTCCGCGCGCTCGAGGATCTCCGGCGTCCCGTCCGTCGAACAATCGTCGACGAGAATGAATTCGAAGTCCTCACGTGCGTTCGCACTCAGACTTCGAAGTGTGTCGGGAGCGTATGTCTGCACGTTGAAGAACGGCACGATGACCGAGAGCTTGACCACTCGCGTGACGCTATGTGGTGCCCCGGCATTCGTTCTGACGAAGGGCACAAGGAGAGGTGAACGAAGCGCGGCGGATCGATGAACCGCCCTTGTGCGTCAACCGATTCTCCGATCGTCGGTGTGCTGTTTACCGGCTGTTGAAGTCCCGTTGGGCGGCCAAACGGAATGCATTTCTATCGTCGGCGACGTGCCCTCACGCAATGAATCCCCGCCCCGGGTGGCCGTCCTGGCGGACTCCGACACCCGGTGGAAATGGGGAGCGCTCACCGCACACCGGCTCGCCCCCGGGGGCGAGCTCGACGGCTTCCTGCTGAGGGGCCGCGCCACCCCCACGGTCCGCCAGCTCGCCGAGGTGGGCGTCCGCGCGGACGCCCTCCGCGAGGTCACCGGGGCGGAGTTCACCCGGGCGGCGGGCCGGGAGCGGTACGACGTGATCGTCCTGGCCTGCGTCGGGGGTGCCGTGCAGGCGATGCTCCACGGGCTCGCTCACGCGTGGGGCGCGGCGGGGGCCGGCTCCCGCCCTGTCGTCGTCACCGGCTACGTCGGCGTCGTCTACGAGAAGCTCGCCGACGGTCTGCTGCTGCGGCACGGCGCGGACGTCGTCCTCGCCAACTCCCGCCACGACGCGGAGCGTTTCCGCGCGGTCTACGAGGGCGTCGGAGCCCCTTCCGACAGCGTGACCGAGTGCGCGCTGCCCTTCCTGGAGGGAGGGAAGCGCGGGCTGAACGAGGGAGCCGGCCTCCGGCCGTTCACCGTCGTGTTCGCCGCCCAGCCCTCCGTGCCGGACGGCCGCGCCGACCGGACGTACCTCCTCGAACGCGCCGCCCGGCACGCCCGCGCCCACCCCGGCCGGGACGTCCTCATCAAGCTGCGCAGCAAGCCCGGTGAGCACACGACGCACATCGAGGAACTTCCGTACCAGAAGCTGTCCCGTTGTCTTTCGGGCGGCCTGCCGTCCAACTGCCGCCTGGTCTACGGGCACATGGGCGACGTCCTCGACCGTACCGACCTCCTGGTCACGGTCAGCTCCACCGCCGCCCTCGAAGCCCTCCACCGGAACGTGCCGACCGCCGTCCTCACCGACCTCGGCATCCGCGAGGCCCTCGGCAACCACCACTTCCTCGGCTCCGGCTGCCTCACCTCCTGGGACCGCCTCGACGCGGGCCACCTCCCCCAGGCGGACCCCGCCTGGACGGCCCGCCAGGGCGTGGGGATGGGCGAGCAGGCGTTCGACACGGCCCGCGCCCGCGTCGCCGAACTCGCCCGCCGCGCCGCGCCCCCGCCGCTCGCCCCCTACTACACGGCCGAGACCGCCCCCGGCTACCTCCCCGGCATCCTCGCCCGCCACGGCTTCGACCCCGAAGGCCGCCCCCTGCGCGAGCCGGCCGCGCCCGGCCGCGAGGAGAGCGCGCTGCGGCGCGCGACGCGTGGCGCGCTCCGGGAGGCCGCGCGCGGGGCGTACCGGCACGGGGTGCAGCGTGTGGCGCCCGTCATCCGGCGGCTGGGGGAGCTGTAGCCATGAAGGAGTACGCGATGCCTGTGTCACCGGCCACCGTTCTGGCCGTCATCCCCGCTCGCGGCGGCTCGAAGGGGGTGCCCGGCAAGAACCTCGCCCCCGTCGGCGGCGTCCCGCTCGTCGCCCGCGCGGTCCGCGCCTGCCGGGCGGCCCGGCTCGTCACGGACGTCGTCGTCTCGACGGACGACCCGGCGATCGCGGCCGCCGCGCGGGGGGCGGGCGCGGAGGTCGTCCAGCGACCGTCCTCGATCGCGGGGGATGGGGCGAGCAGTGAGGCGGCGGTGTTGCATGCGATGGATGCGTGGGAGGCGATGAGGGGGCTGCGGGTGGGCGCGGTGTTGCTGGTGCAGTGCACCAGTCCGTTTCTCACGGCGGAGGATGTGGACGGGGTGGCCTCGGCGGTGGTCGAGGGCGGCGCCGACACGGCGCTGACGGTCACGCCCTTCCACGGCTTTGTGTGGCGTGAGCAGGCCTCCGGCGGTGTGCCCCAGCCCCGCCCTTTCACCGTTTCCCAGGGGCTCCGCCCCCGGACCCCCGCTCCTCAAGCGCCGGAGGGGCTGAAATCAGCCCCTCCGGCGCTTGAGGACGACGGGGGGCTGGGGGCGGAGCCCCCAGTTACGGGAAGGGGCGGGATCGGGGTCAACCACGACAAGACAGTCCGCCCCCGCCGTCAGGACCGCCCCCAGGATCTCCTCGAGACCGGCGCCGCCTACGCCATGGAAGCCACCGGCTTCCGCAAGCACCGGCACCGTTTCTTCGGCCGCACCGACCTCGTCCGCACCGACCCCTCCCGCGTCCTGGAGGTCGACGACCCGCACGACCTCGCCCGCGCCCGCGCCCTCGCACCCCTGCTCGACGCCGAGAACGCGCCCGCTCTCCCCGCCCGCCACGACATCGACGCCGTCGTCCTCGACTTCGACGGCACCCAGACCGACGACCGCGTGCTCATCGACGCCGACGGGCGCGAGCTCGTCGCCGTCCACCGCGGGGACGGCCTCGGCGTCGCCGCGCTGCGCCGGGCCGGGCTGGCGGTGCTGATCCTGTCCACCGAGACCAACCCCGTCGTCGCCGCGCGCGGCCGCAAGCTCGGCGTGCCCGTGATCCACGGCAGCAGGCGCAAGGACGTGTCGCTCAAACAGTGGTGCGAGGAGCACGGCGTCGACCCCCAGCGGGTGCTCTACGCCGGCAACGACGTCAACGACCTGCCCTGCCTGGGCCTCGTCGGCTGGCCCGTGGCCGTCGCCGACGCCCATGGCGTCGTCCGCGCCGCCGCCCGCGCCGTGACCGCCGCCCCGGGCGGCCGTGGCGCCGTCCGCGAGATCGCCACCTGGCTCCTCGGCGAAGACCTCGGCAGCGGCACCACCGTCTGACCTCAGCCAGTCCCGCCCCCCGCCCCGCCCCCGTTCTCCCCTCGTCATCAAAGGAACCGCCCCCTCATGAACCCAGTGAACCCAGCACCGCGCAGCGGAATCCGCAGCGGAACCCGCACCCGGCTCCTCGGCGACCGGCCCGTCGGACCCGGGCACCCCGTCTACGTCACCGGCGAGATCGGCATCAACCACAACGGCGACCTCGCCACCGCCCTCGCCCTCGTCGACGCCGCCGCCGACGCCGGCTGCGACGCCGTGAAGTTCCAGAAGCGCACCCCCGAGATCTGCACCCCGCGCGACCAGTGGGACGTGGAGCGCGACACGCCGTGGGGCCGGATGACGTACATCGAATACCGCCACCGGGTGGAATTCGGCGAGGACGAGTACCGGGCCATCGACGAGCACTGCGCGCGGCGCGGCATCGCCTGGTTCGCCTCGCCCTGGGACGCCGAGTCCGTCGCGTTCCTGGAGAAGTTCGACGTCCCCGCCCACAAGGTGGCCTCCGCCTCCCTCACCGACGACGAGCTGCTGCGCGCCCTGCGCGCCACCGGCCGCACGGTGGTCCTCTCCACCGGGATGTCCACGCCCAGGCAGATCCGGCACGCCGTCGAGGTGCTGGGCAGCGACAACATCGTGCTCTGCCACGCGACCTCGACCTACCCGGCCAAGGCCGCCGAGCTCAACCTGCGGGTGATCAACACCCTGATGGCCGAGTACCCCAACGTCCCCATCGGCTACTCCGGCCATGAGACGGGCCTCCAGACCACCCTCGCCGCCGTCGCCCTCGGCGCCGCCTTCGTCGAGCGCCACATCACGCTCGACCGCGCCATGTGGGGCTCCGACCAGGCCGCGTCCGTCGAACCCGGCGGGCTCAGCAGGCTCGTGCGCGACATCCGCGTCGTGGAGGAGTCGCTGGGCGATGGGGTCAAGCGGGTGTACGACAGCGAGCTGGGGCCGATGCGCAAGCTGCGCCGGGTCGCGGGCGTCGTCGCCGAGGCGGGCGACCGCGAACCCGTCGCGGTCTGACGGGCCGGCCGTGACCCCGCCCGGGGGGCCGGCCGACGGACCGGTCCCGGAGGCGGCGGAGGCTCCCGTCCGCCGCCTCCGGGGCCCTCGCCGGCCCGAAGCCCCCACCCTGGCCTTCGTCGAGAGCCCGGTGCAGCTGCTGAACGTCCTCGAATGGGCGTACCGCGTCACCCACGGCCCCCGGCCGTTGTGCGAAGGGGTGCCGCGCCAGCCCGGCGCCCGGGACATCACCCCGCTCGGCGGCGATCTGCTCGTCGTCGTCCTCGCCCCGCACGACCCCATGACCCGGGGTCAGCTGCGGCGGATGGCCGAGCTGGCCCGGGACCAGGGCCACGGGGTGCGCTGGGAGGAGGCCCGGGGCGGGCCGGGGGCGCCCTTCGCCACCGTCGGGGCGCTCGCCGGGCCGCTGCGCCGGGCGCGGCGCGTCGTCATCGGCGACCCGTTCTCGCGCTACGTTCAGTTGCTGCTGACCATCACCCGGGCGCGGGAGCTGATCGTGGTGGACGACGGCACGGCCACCATGGAGTTCGTCTCCCAACTCGCCCGGGGCGAACGCTTCGTGCGCTGGCACCGGCGGGACGCCACCCCGGGGGCGCGCGACATCATCTTCGCGCCTGTATCCGCATCGGCGCGCCGGAAACTCACTCCGAACAACCACCGTTCGGTGGAAATCTTCACCTCGATGCCCGTGGAACCGCCACCCGGAGTGACGGTCACGGCCAACGACTTCGCCTGGACCAGGGCCACTCAGGGCCCGCCCACCCTCACCCGGGGCACCGATCTCGTCGGTACCTCGCTCGTCGAGACCGGGGTCGTGGACCCCGAGCGCTACCTCGAGGCGGTCGCCGCGCTCGCCCGCGCCCATGGCGCCACCCGCTACTTCGCCCACCGCCGCGAGAGCACCGACAAGCTCCGCCGCATAGCCGTCGAGCTGGGGCTGGAGGTCGTCCGACCCGAGCTGCCGCTGGAGCTGATCGCCCGGCGCGGGCCCATCGGACACACGGTGCTGAGCTTCCCCTCCACCGTCGTCCACACCCTGCCCCTGGCCCTCGCCGGCACCGGGGTGACCGTCGCCGTCTGCGACATCGACCCCGCCTGGCTCACCGAGCACGCCTCACCCCGGGCCGAAGGTTTCCTCTCCGGAGTCACGGACTGCGCCCGCGCCGTACGACGCGTACCGTACGCGCCCGTTCCATCGGGGCGTGTCGCCGAAGGTACGCCGTAAATACGGGTCATACCCCTCGACCGGGCCATCCATGCGGCTGAACTTTTCGTGATCGAGGGACAGTTGCCCCATTCGGGGCTCTACCCTTCACAGGGTGAATCACCTGATGCCCTGCGAAGCCGATCCCGAAACCACCGACGGCGAACTCCCCGGTCTCCTCCCTCCCGGGCTGCGCAGCGAACTCATCTCCTTCCGGCGCGACTTGCACATGCATCCCGAGCTGGGAAACCGTGAGTTCCGCACCACCGCGCAGGTCCGGGCGCGGCTGGAGAAGGCAGGGCTCAGACCGCGTACGCTCGCGAACGGCACGGGCCTGATCTGCGACATCGGGCGGGACGGGGCGCCGTACGCCGCCACCGGCGGCCGGCGGCCCGTCCTCGCGCTGCGCGCCGACCTCGACGCGCTGCCCATCCCGGACACCAAGACCGTCCCGTACCGCTCCACCATCCCCAAGATGGCCCACGCCTGCGGTCACGACGTCCACACCACCGTCGTGCTGGGCGCGGGCCTGGTCCTGGCGGACCTGGCCGAGCAGGGGCTGCTGCCCAACCCGGTGCGGCTGATCTTCCAGCCCGCCGAGGAGGTGCTGCCCGGCGGCGCCCTCGACGCGATCGAGTGCGGGGCGCTGGACGGGGTGGGCCGCATCATCGCCGTCCACTGCGACCCCAAGGTCGAGGTCGGCCGGCTGGGCCTGCGGACCGGCCCCATCACCTCCGCCTGCGACCGGCTGGAGGTCCGCCTCGCCGGTCCCGGCGGCCACACCGCCCGCCCCCACCTCACCACCGATCTGGTGACGGCCGCCGCCCGGGTCGCCACCGACGTCCCGGCGGTCCTCGCCCGGCGGGCCGACGCCCGCTCGGGGCTCTCCCTGACCTGGGGCCGGCTGGAGACCGGGCACGCCCCCAACGTCATCCCGCAGCACGCCGAGCTCTCCGGCACCGTCCGCTGCCTGGACCTCGCCGCCTGGCGGGAGGCCGCCGACCTGGTGCACGCCGCCGTCGACGAGGTCGCCACCCTCCACCGGGCCAAGACGGAGATCAGCTACATCCGCGGCGTCCCGCCCGTCGTCAACGACGCCGACGTCACGGGGCTGCTCCGGCGCGCCATGGCCGCCCGCCGGGGGCGGTACTCCCTGGAGGACACCGAGCAGAGCCTCGGCGGCGAGGATTTCTCCTGGTACCTCGAGCACGTACCGGGCGCGATGGCCCGGCTCGGAGTGCGTCCGGTGGGGGATACGACCCGCCGTGACCTGCATTGCGGCGATTTCGATGTTGACGAGGAAGCGATCGCCGTGGGGGTGGAGCTCTTTACCGCCGCGGCATTGCTGGACGGCAACCGAATGTAGGCATTCGGGTCAAGAAGGGTTGACGACGATCCGATAACGGCTTCCTAGCACCCCTTTTATCTGTATCTACGCGCGTTACGATGCCCGCGAAAGACAGCGCCAATGGAGGCGCTTCGAGTGAAGGGGCCCCTCGTGCGCCGGGTATCCACTATCGCCGTCGCGGGCATCAGCACCGCGGCTCTCGCATTCACTCTCACCGCCTGTGGTGAGTCCTCTACCGAGTCCAGCAGCGGCGGAAAGGGCGTCGGCCTGGCGTTCGACGTCGGCGGCCGTGACGACCACTCCTTCAACGAGTCCGCCGCCCGTGGCGTGGACAAGGCCCAGAAGGACCTGGGTGTCCAGAGCAAGCTGATGACCGCCAAGAACGGTGAGACCGAGGCCGACCGCGAGCAGCGGCTGACCTCCCTCGCCGAGTCGGGCTACAACCCCGTCATCGGCGTCGGCTTCAACTACTCGAAGTCGATCGAGAAGGTCGCCAAGGACTTCCCGAAGACCACCTTCGGCATCGTCGACTCGGTCGCCCCGGGCAACAACATCGACAGCATCACCTTCGGTGAGCACGAGGGCTCCTACCTCGCGGGTGTCGCCGCCGCCCTGAAGTCCAAGAACCACAAGGTCGGCTTCATCGGCGGTGTGAACAACGCCCTCATCCAGAAGTTCCAGGCCGGCTTCGAGCAGGGCGCGAAGGACACGGACTCCAGCGTCCAGGTCACCTCGCAGTACCTGTACCCGAACAACGACAAGGGCTTCAACGACCCGGCGGCCGCCAAGGACAAGGCCAAGGGCATGCTCGACTCGGGCATCGACGTGATCTACACCGCCGCCGGTCTCTCCGGCAACGGTTCGATCGAGGCCATCGCCGGCCAGAAGGGCGCCTGGGCGATCGGTGTCGACTCCGACCAGTACCAGCAGCCCGGCCTGGAGAAGTACAAGAGCTCCATCCTCACCTCCGTGGTGAAGAACGTGGACGTGGCGGTCTTCGACCTCATCAAGAGCGTCAAGGACGGCAAGCCGCTCACGGGCCCGCACGCCTACCTGCTCAAGGACGGCGGCGTGTCGCTGGCCACCTCCGGTGGTCAGATCGACGACATCAAGGACAAGATCGAGGCCGCGAAGAAGAAGATCGTGGACGGCCAGGTCAAGGTCCGCACCGCCCCGTGACGCGAGTGACCGGTTCCGGCCGGTCCGTCATGACGTCATGACAGCGGGCCCGGCGGCGGGGGAGCTCCCCCGCCGCCGGGCCCGTACATACGAGCCAACGCTACGCGCGTAGCACGGCATTGACGCGTGTAGCGTCGCCCCCGCCCCGCCGAACCCTCCGACCCCCGCACGGCTGGTCCGGCTTTCCTCCCGCTCCCTTCCCCGAGGAGAGTGCGCCATCAAAGCGTCCACAGAAGAGCCCAAGAAGGAGCCAGCCGCACCGGCGGTAGAGCTCGCGGGCATCACCAAGCGGTTCCCCGGAGTCGTGGCCAACCACGACATCCACCTCACGGTCCGCCGCGGCACCGTCCACGCCCTCTGCGGCGAGAACGGCGCCGGCAAGTCGACCCTGATGAAGATCCTCTACGGCATGCAGAAGCCGGACGAGGGCACCATCACCCTCGACGGCGAGCAGGTCTCCCTGTCCAGCCCCGCCGACGCCATCTCGCGCGGCATCGGCATGGTGCACCAGCACTTCATGCTGGCCGACAACCTCACCGTGCTCGAGAACGTCGTCCTCGGCGCCGAGAAGCTCCACGGCATCGGCAACAAGGCCCGCAAGAAGATCAAGGAGATCTCCGACGCGTACGGCCTGGGCGTGCGCCCCGACGTCCTCGTCGAGGACCTCGGCGTCGCCGACCGCCAGCGCGTGGAGATCCTCAAGGTCCTCTACCGGGGTGCCCGCACCCTGATCCTCGACGAGCCCACCGCCGTCCTGGTCCCCCAGGAGGTCGACGCGCTCTTCGACAACCTGCGCGAGCTCAAGGCCGAGGGCCTGACGGTCATCTTCATCTCCCACAAGCTGGGCGAGGTGCTCTCCGTCGCCGACGACATCACCGTCATCCGGCGCGGCACCACCGTCGGCACCGCGATCCCCAGCGAGACCACCCCCAAGCAGCTCGCCGAGCTGATGGTGGGCGAGGAGCTGCCCTCGCCGGAGACCCGTGAGTCCACGGTCACCGACGTGCCCATGCTCACCGTCGACGGCCTCCACCTGTCCGCCACCGACTCCGACGGCGTCGTCCGCGCGGTGCTCGACGGCATCTCCTTCACCATCCACAAGGGCGAGGTCCTCGGCCTCGCGGGTGTCGAGGGCAACGGTCAGGCGGAGCTCGTCGAGGCCATCATGGGCATGCGGACCCCGGACGGCGGCGTCGTCACCCTCGACGGCGACGACATCACCAAGACCCCCACGCGCAAGCGCCGTGAGGGCGGCATGGGGTACATCCCCGAGGACCGCCACCGCCACGGCCTGCTGCTGGAGGCCCCGCTGTGGGAGAACCGCATCCTCGGCCACGTCACCGAGAAGCCCAACAGCAAGGGTGGGCTCCTCGACACCAAGGCCGCCCGTGAGGACACCGAGCGCATCGTCCGCGAGTACGACGTCCGCACGCCCGGCATCGAGGTCACCGCGGCCTCCCTGTCCGGCGGCAACCAGCAGAAGCTGATCGTCGGCCGCGAGATGAGCCACAACCCCAAGCTCCTCATCGCCGCGCACCCCACCCGGGGCGTGGACGTCGGCGCGCAGGCGCAGATCTGGGACCAGATCCGCGAGGCGCGCCGCGAGGGCCTGGCGGTGCTGCTGATCTCCGCCGACCTGGACGAGCTGATCGGCCTCTCCGACACGCTCCGGGTGATGTTCCGCGGCCGCCTGGTCGCCGACGCGGACCCCGCGACGATCACCCCGGAGGAGCTGGGCTCCGCCATGACGGGCGCCGCGTCGGGCCACCTCGAGCACGAGGAGGGCGCCGAGGAGGCCCCGGAGGCCCCGGATTCCGGGGATGCCCCGGAGACCCCGGAAACCCCGGCGGACCCGAAGGCCCCGGCCGAGGCCGACAAGCCGGCCAAGGGCGAGGACGCCGACAAGGCCGACGCCGACAAGGCCGACGCCGACAAGGCCGACGCCGACAAGGCCGACGCCGACAAGGACGACAAGTCCTCCGAGGAGCCCTCCTCGGAGGAGAAGAACGACGAGAACCCGGAAGGCGGTGACTCGAAGTGAAGAAGTTCGACAAGAACAAGCTGATCCTTGGCCTCGCCGCCCCGGCCCTGGCCATCGTCACCGCGCTGGTGATCACCTCGATCATCATCGGGGCCACCGGCAAGGACCCCTTCCACGCCTACCAGGTGATGGTGGACTTCGGCTCGAAGGCCGACAGCCAGGTCTGGATCATCAACAAGGCGACGCCGTACTACCTGTCCGCGCTGGCCGTGGCCATCGGCTTCCGGATGAACCTGTTCAACATCGGCGTCGACGGCCAGTACCGCATCGCGGCGTTCTTCGCCGCCGTGGTCGGCGGCGCGCTGACGATGCCGGGCATCATCCAGATCCCGATCATCATCGTCGTCGCGATGGCGATCGGCGCCGTCTGGGCCGGTATCGCCGGTCTGCTGAAGGTCACCCGCGGCGTCAACGAGGTCATCAGCACGATCATGCTGAACGCCATCGGCGCCTCGGTGATCGGCTACTTCCTCCAGGACGGCCGCCTCGCGCAGAAGGAGGGCAACCTGATCCACACGCCCTACCTGCCCGACTCGGCCCACTTCTTCGAGATCCCGACCCAGCCCAAGCCCATCTACGGCTTCGTGGTGATCGCCGCCCTCGCCGGCGCCGTCTACTGGTTCGTCCTCAACCGCACCCGCTTCGGCTTCGACCTCCGCACCGTCGGCCGGTCCGAGTCCGCGGCCCACGCCTCCGGCGTGAGCGTCAAGCGCATGGTGATCACCTCCATGCTGCTGTCCGGTGCCATCGCCGGTCTCGTCGGCATGCCGACCCTGCTCGGCGTGTCGTACAACTACGGCACCGACTTCCCGGCCGGTATCGGCTTCACCGGTATCGCCATCGCGCTGCTCGGCCGCAACAACCCCATCGGCATGGCGCTCGCCGCCCTGCTCTGGGGCTTCCTGGAGCGCACCGGCACCCAGCTGGAGTTCGAGGGCTACGCCCAGGAGATCGTCGGCGTGATCCAGGGCGTCATCGTCCTGTGCGTCGTCATCGCCTACGAGATCGTGCGCCGATACGGCCTCAAGGCCCAGCAGCGCAAGGTCGGCGAGGAACTCGCCGCCCAGGCCCGTAAGAGCGACAAGGCGGAGGTTTCCGCGTGAGCACCACCTTCACCTCCGCCATCGCGGAGAAGCTGTCCGGCAGGAACCGGCCGGAAGGCAAGCGGGGCAAGCTCTCGACCCCCGTCGTCCTGCTGATCCTCGCCGGCGCGATGATCCTGCTGGCCGCCCTGCGCGAGATCACCGGCGCCAACGACCTGACCTCCTCCGGTCAGTTCTCCGGCGCCCTCGCCGCCGCCGTGCCCATCGGTCTCGCCGGTCTCGGCGGCCTGTGGGCCGAGCGCGCCGGCGTCGTCAACATCGGCCTCGAAGGCATGATGATGCTCGGCACGTTCTGTGCCGGCTGGATGGGCTGGCAGCACGGCCCTTGGATGGCGGCCCTCGCCGGCGTCGTCGGCGGTGCCGTCGGCGGACTCATCCACGCCGTCGCGACCGTCACCTTCAACGTCGACCACATCATCTCCGGTGTGGCCATCAACATCCTGGCCCTGGGCGTCACCCAGTACCTGGCCAAGATGTGGTTCGGCGCCGAGGGCAGCGCCGCGCAGAAGGCGGGCGGCAACGACAAGCAGTCGCCGGTCATGGAGAACATGCCCAACTTCTCCATCCCGGGCCTGTCCGACTGGCTCCACTCGGTCGAGAAGCACCACTGGTTCCTCGTCTCCGACGTCGCCGGTGTCCTCGACGGCCTTGTCTCCGACGTGTCCTGGCTGACGATCGTCGCCGCGCTGCTCTTCGTCGGCACGTTCTTCGTGCTGTGGCGCTCGGCCTTCGGCCTGCGCCTGCGCTCCTGCGGCGAGAGCCCGGTGGCCGCCGAGTCCCTCGGCGTCAACGTCTACACGTACAAGTACGCGGCCGTCATCGTCTCCGGCGCCATGGCCGGCCTCGGTGGCGCGTTCCTCGCCATCGGCACCCACATGTACTCCGACGGCCAGACCGGCGGTCGCGGCTACATCGGTCTCGCCACGATGATCTTCGGTAACTGGCGGCCGGGCGGCGTGGCCATGGGCGCCGGCCTGTTCGGCTTCATGGACAGCCTCCAGCTGCGCTCCGGCGGCCCGACCGTCCACGCCCTGCTGCTGCTCGTGGCGGTGCTGCTCGTCGGCCTCGCCCTGTGGCGCCTGAAGCAGGGCAAGAAGAAGCCCGCGATCATCAGCGGTGTCATCGCCGCGGCCCTCGTCCTCTGGTACGCGCTGACCAAGACCGTCCCGCTGGAGTTCGTCGACGCCACCCCGTACGTCGCGACCCTGCTGGTCCTGTCGCTGTCCGCGCAACGCCTGCGGATGCCCAAGGCCGACGGCAAGCCGTACCGGAAGGGCCAGGGCAAGTGACCGACTCCCCTGACTGGGAGGCCCTGCGCGGGCGGGCCCGGGTCGCCATGTCCCGGGCCTACGCCCCGTACTCCAACTTCCCCGTCGGCTCGGCCGCCCTCGTGGACGACGGCCGCGTCGTCACCGGCTGCAACGTGGAGAACGCCGCCTACGGCGTCGCCCTGTGCGCCGAGTGCGGCATGGTCTCCGAGCTGATCGCCACCGGCGGCGGCAAGCTGACCCACTTCACCTGCTGCGACCGCCACGGCAACATCCTGATGCCGTGCGGCCGCTGCCGTCAGCTGCTCTGGGAGCACGGTGGCCCCGAGCTGGAGGTGGACACGACGACGGGCGTCCGCCCGCTCGCCGAGCTCCTCCCCGACGCGTTTGGGCCCTCGGACCTGAATCGTTGAAGATGTCCCTAAGCGCCGGACGGGCTGATCTTTCAGCCCGTCCGGGTCACTTTCCGGACCCGGGAAGACCTGAGGACTACGAACTTAAGGAAAATGTGCTGATGGACGCCATTTCCGTTATCCGCACCAAGCGTGACCGCGGTCGTCTGAGCGACGAGCAGATCGACTGGATGATCGACGCGTACACGCGGGGCGAGGTCGCCGACGAGCAGATGTCCGCGCTCGCGATGGCCATCCTGCTCAACGGCATGGACCGCGCGGAGATCGCGCGCTGGACCGCCGCGATGATCAAGTCCGGCGAGCGCATGGACTTCTCGTCCCTGCCCGTCCCCACCGCCGACAAGCACTCCACCGGCGGCGTCGGCGACAAGATCACCCTCCCGCTGGCCCCCCTCGTCGCCGCCTGCGGCGCGGCCGTCCCGCAGCTCTCCGGCCGCGGCCTCGGCCACACCGGTGGCACCCTCGACAAGCTGGAGTCCATCCCCGGCTGGCGCGCGCTGCTCTCCAACGACGAGATGCTGGACGTCCTGCGCAACGTGGGCTCGGTCATCTGCGCCGCCGGCGACGGCCTGGCCCCGGCCGACAAGAAGCTCTACGCCCTGCGCGACGTCACCGGCACGGTCGAGGCCATCCCGCTGATCGCCTCCTCCATCATGTCGAAGAAGATCGCCGAGGGCACGGGCTCGCTCGTCCTCGACGTGAAGGTCGGCTCGGGCGCCTTTATGAAGAACCTCGCGGACGCCCGTGAGCTCGCCTCCACGATGGTCGGCCTCGGCACCGACCACGGCGTCAAGACCGTGGCCCTGCTCACCGACATGTCGACCCCGCTCGGCCTCACCGCGGGCAACGCCCTCGAGGTCCGCGAGTCCGTCGAGGTCCTCGCGGGCGGTGGCCCGGCGGACGTCGTCGAGCTCACCATCGCCCTGGCCCGCGAGATGCTCGACGCGGCCGGCATCAAGGACGCCGACCCGGCCAAGGCGCTGGCCGACGGCTCCGCGATGGACGTCTGGCGTCGCATGATCATCGCCCAGGGCGGTGACCCGGACGCCACCCTGCCGGTCGCCCGCGAGCAGCACGTGGTGACGGCCGCCGAGTCCGGCGTCCTCACCAAGCTGGACGCCTACGCGGTGGGCGTCTCGGCGTGGCGCCTGGGCGCGGGCCGCGCCCGCAAGGAGGACCCGGTGCAGGCCGGCGCGGGCATCGAGATGCACGCCAAGCCGGGCGACACGGTCAAGGCGGGCCAGCCGCTGATGACGCTCAACACCGACACTCCGGAGAAGTTCGAGTACGCGCTCAAGGCTCTTGAGGGCGGCGTCGAGATCTCGGCGGCGGGTACGGACTTCACGCCGAACCCGATCGTGCTGGACCGCATCGCGTAAGCGCTGTCGATACGACGAAAGCCCCCGCCTTCAGTGCAAGGTGGGGGCTTTCGCTTTTACTGCCGGCGGATCAGGCCTTCTTGACCACACTGGACTTGAGCTGCATGGCGCCGAAGCCCTCGATCTTGCAGTCGATGTCGTGCCCGGCCACGCCGCTCACCAGGCGGATGTTGCGGACCTTGGTGCCGGCCTTGATGCCGGTCGGGTGGCCCTTGACCTTGAGGGTCTTGACCACCGTGACGTCGTCGCCGTCGGAGAGGGCGTTGCCGACGGCGTCGCGGATCACCCCGCTCTCACCGGCGTCGCCGGCGTCGCTCGCGGCCGAGGGCGTCCACTCGTGGCCGCACTCGGGGCAGACCAGGAGGGCACCCATCTCATAGGTGTAGGTGCCGGAGCACTCGGGGCAAGGGGGGAGGGTCTCGTCGTTCACGGAGAAAGGATATTTCAGGGCAGGGACCCGCGCGTGCGGAGCCGAGGCCCTCATTTTGTATATTGCGCAAGCCAGGAACTGTGGGCGCGAGTGCCCCGTTGATCAAGACGACGGGGACCGGGACAGTGGTTTGTGGAGGAAGTTCATGGGTGTGCCCCTGACCAAGGGCGGCAACGTGTCGCTCACCAAGCAGGCCCCGGGCCTGACTGCGGTGACGGTCGGGCTGGGCTGGCGGGTCCGTCCCGCCGCAGGCGCCGACTACGACCTGGACGCCAGCGCCCTGCTGTGCGATCAGGCCGGGAAGGTCGTCTCCGACCAGCACTTCGTCTTCTTCAACAACCTCCGGAGCCCCGACGGCTCGGTCACCCACTCGGGGGACGTGGGCACGTCCGGGGGAGAGGACCGCGAGCAGATCCAGGTCGAGCTCGGAAGAGTCCCGGAGTCGGTGACGAAGATCGTCTTCCCCGTCTCCCTCTACGAGGCCGAACAGCGCCACCAGACCTTCGGCCAGCTCGACAGCGCCCACATCCGCGTCGTCGACCGCGCGGACGGCCGCGAGCTGGCCCGCTACGACCTCAAGGGCGACGGCTCGACGGAGACCGCGATGGTCTTCGGCGAGCTCTACCGCCACGGGACGGAATGGAAGTTCCGGGCGATCGGGCAGGGGTACGCGTCGGGGCTCGCGGGCATCGCGGCGGACTACGGCGTGGACGTCCTGCGGGAGGCGGCGACGCCGACGCCTCCGCCTCCGCCGGTTCCGGCGCCGGTTCCTGCGGCTCCGCCCGTACCGCCGGCGCCGACTGTCGCACCCGCCCCACCAGCAATCGATTACGTATCAGGGAGCTCCACCGTGACGTGCTTCTTCGACCCGAGCCATGGCCCCGGCATGACGACGGTCCTGTGGTCCCCGCAGTGGGGCGTCCCCCGCCAGGTCCAGACGTGCGGCGGCTGCGCCCAGCGCGTCCAGACCACGCCGCCGCCGTACTACACGCCGCAGCAGCCCCAGGCGGGCTACCCCCAGCCGGTGCAGCAGGGCTACCCCCAGCAGGGATATCAGCAGCAGGGCTACCCCCAGCAGCAGCCCCCCGCCGGCTACCCGCAGCAGCAGGGCGGCCAGCAGCAGGGCGGCCGCCGCTTCGGCACCGGCGCCCTCATCGGCGCGGGCGCGGCGGGCCTCGTCGGCGGCGCGCTCCTCAACGAGGCGATGAGCGACGACGAGCCGGACGTGATCGTCAACAACTACTACGAGGACGAGTGACGGGCTGACGAGGGACTCCTCGTACGGGTGAACGGGACCGGTGGACCTCCGCCGGTCCCGTTCGGCATGCTGGGATCGGTGATGCACCGATGAAGGAGACCGCCGTGAGCGCACTCACCGTCGACCACTCCGAAGGCCACGGCCGTGAGTGGGACGAGCTGCTCCGTATCTGGGAAGAGACGGAAGCTCCCGAGGGCTGCAAGGTGGAGATCATTGAGGGGATCATCACCGTGTCACCAGCTCCCGCCAATAGGCACAACGTCATCGCGGGAAAGCTCCAGCGCGCTCTGTACACAGTGATTCCGGAGGACTGGGGGATCTATCAAACCCTGGCGGTCTCCGTCCCTTCGCGCAGCGGACTCTTCATCCCCGACCTGGTCGTCGCACCGGAGTCCGAGCTGCTGGAACTGTCCGAGTCCGAGCAGTACATTCCCGCGTCCGCCTCGACGTTCATCGCCGAGATCACGTCGAAGTCCAGCCTCCGTCACGACCGTGTCAGCAAGCCTGCGGCCTACGCGCACGCCGGTGCACCGCTCTACCTCCTGGTCGACGGTTGGGCGAAGGGTGGCCCTACCATCACTCTCTACGGAGAGCCGAAGGACGACGTCTACCGAGTGCTGTACGCAGGGAAGTTCGGAGAGGACATCCCCCTTCCCGAGCCGTTTGCCCTGACGCTTGAGACAGAGGCATTCCCCGTCGGCGTCGGCTGACGGCTCACGCCGGGGTGGCGCGGGCCAGGAAGAGGCCCGTGCGTGTCTCCAGTTCGAGCGCGCCGCCGTGGGCGTCGATCGTCCGTGAGACATCGGAAAGCACCGCCCGACGGGTCTCCTCCGTCAGGATCAGGTACGAGGAGAGCGACGACAGCAGGTCGACGATCCCGGCCGTGGTGCGGGTGTGTCGTGAGAGGTACAGGCGGTGCTCCACATCGGTGAAGTCCTCCTGGGCCCGCAGCTCCTCCCACACCCAGGAGTTCGGGGCCATGACCGACTCGCGCGGCTGGGCGTCGACGATCGAGTGCGGCGGCAGTCCCTGGAGGTGGCGGTGGTGCACGGCCCTCAGCTCGTGCCGAAGGGGCTCGTCGGCCACCAGCCAGTCGTTCCAGAACAGGGCGATGGCCCCGCCCGGAACCAGTAACTCCCGCGCCCGCCGCCAGCGCACCTCCGGGTCGACCCAGTGCCACGCCTGGCCCGCGAGAAGCAGCGCGAACCTCCGGTCCGAGGCCTGCCATCTCTCGAAGTCGACGTTCTCGACGGTGACATGAGGCATGTCGGCGGCGCAGTGCCGCGCCAGCACGGCCGCCATCCGGGGATCGGGTTCGAGGCAGGTCAACGTGACGCCGCGAGCGGCGAACGCGAGCGTCGCCTTGCCCGTGCCCGCGCCGACCTCCAGCGCGTCCACGCCCTGTGGCCGGTGCCCGGTGAACTCCAGCACGTCGGTGACGAGTTCGTCCGGATAGCCGGGCCGCGCGGCGTCGTACTGCTCGGCCGCCTCGCCGAAGGCGACGCGCCGTTCGGGGGCGCGGTCGATGGGATTCTCCGTCATGGCCCCATGGTGCCGCCGCCGGCCCGCCGCGCGCCGTATGTCGTCGCGGAGCGGCGAACTCCGCAGTGGTGGCAGTGCAATTCACCACCGGAGTGAGCCCAGACCGGGTGATTTCCGCAGGCGGAACGGCCGCGCGTCGCGCGGTGACGAGCGCCTTGCAGTCCACGCATCCGACCGGCGACTTCGCCGGCCTGCCGGTGCGGTCCGGCTCCCGGCCGCTCGGCACGAACCACGTCGCCTTGCCCGGCCCGGGCCCGTGCGTGCACACGCCCCACGCGTCCGATTCGTGCTCGATCAGCAGCAGCCCGCGTCCGGACTCGTCCTCCTGGGAGGTGGGACGACGGCGTCGCGGTAGGCCCTCGCCTGACACGCGTTGCAAGCCGTGGGCCGCTGTTCCGGCAGTGCTGACCACGACGTGAGGGCGCCGGGACGGCAGGTTCGAGCTGGCGGAAGGCCTCGGGGTGCGCCCAGTGGGACGCCACGGACAAGAAGTGCGCGGCGGCGGACAAGGCGCACGTGACGGCGACCAGCCTCAAGGCGGGGCAGGCGAAGCCGACCCGCACCCCGCTGGGGGTGAAGGGCCTCAACGCCAAGGTCATCTACGACGACGGCCGGTACCTGTCCGGCGCCTCGGTCACCTTCGCCACCCTCGACGGCACGACCCTGTGCACCGCGCGTACCGGTCTCCTCGGTACCGCCACCTGTGACGCCGAGGGCGTCTCCGTGACGGCGGCGGACCAGCTGCTGCGCGGCTACACCGCCACGTACAGCGGCATCAGCACCCTCGTCGGCTCCACGGGCAGGGGCGCTGTGGTCGTCGTCTCGTAGGCCGCGAACGGGGATGCGCGCGCCCGCACCACGCGCCCCCTGTGCGCCTCAAGCGCCCTGGCTTATGGGCCATTTGGTGACCCAGAGGGGCGATAGTGTCGCTGTGCGTGCCAATGGCACGCCCTCCTCCAAGGAAGGACCGGGCCCCACGTCCTCGGGGCCCGGCCCGAATCCAACAGGTGCGGTCAACCGGGATCTTTGGCCGCCTTTGTGGAGGAGGGCGATCCGTGGCCCGTCACCGTAAGCCGACCCTGATCGAGCGGATCTACTTTGTGGTCCGCGAGCTCGGGAGGTGGCTGATCGGGCGTTGACCGACGATCCCCCGACATGCTGGGGACCCTCGGTCGATTGAACGCCCATGCGGTGTTCTGGTCCCCGTCTGGATAACCGGTCCAGGCGGGGGCCTCTTTGTGCGTTGACCGACGATCCCCCGACGTACTGGGGACCCTCGGTCGATTGAACGCCCATACGGTGTTCTGGTCCCCGTCTGGATACTCGGTCCAGGCGGGGGCCTTCCTGCGCAGCGCCGCACGGTGATTTCCGGCCCGCACGGCACCGGGCATCCCCGAGGGGACGCCACCCCCACCGTACCGAATCCGCCACCCAACTTCAGCCCCCACACGCCCAACGGGTGAACCACAACGCGCCCCCATGACGAAGGGGCCGCACCCGCCGCCTGTCAAGAGCGGGTGTGGCCCCTCCGGGCTCTGCGAGCGGAATCCGCGCAAACCGCGGAAGCCGCCTAGCGGCGCGCCGCCGCGATCAGCAGGCGGCGCTGGACCGCCGCGCGGTGCGTCGCGTACAGCGTGATCGACGCGGCGGCCACCATGGCCAGCAGGCCCAGGACGACCGTGCCCTCCCAGCCCGCCGCGCGGAAGGCGATCGCGCCGAGGGTGCCGCCGACCGAGCTGCCCGCGTAGTACGCGAACTGGTAGAGGGCCGAGGCCTGGGCGCGGCCCGTCGTCGCGGCGCGGCTGACGGAGGACGAGGCCACCGCGTGGCCCGCGAAGAAGCCGGCCGTGATCAGGACCAGGCCGACCAGGATCGCGGTCAGCGAGGAGGTGACGGTCAGCAGCAGGCCCACCGCCGTCGTGCCCAGCGCGAGGTACAGCGCGCCGCGCCGGCCGAGGCGGGCGACGAGCGTGCCCGCCGCGGCGGAGGAGGCCGTGCCGACCAGGTAGATCAGGAAGATGGAGCCGACGACTCCCTGCGGCAGGGAGAAGGGCGCCTCCGCCAGCCGGTAGCCGATGACCGTGTAGACCGCGCCGAAGACGGTCATGAAGAGCGCGCCGATCGCGTACAGCCGGCACAGCAGGGGGTCGGTGAGGTGGGCGCGCAGCGTGCGGGCCAGGGAGCTCGCCGAGACCGTGGACGGGGTGAAGTGCCGCGCCTTGGGGATCATGAGCCGGAAGGTCAGCGCGCACACGACCGCCAGCGCGCCCACCGCGCACAGGCCCGCGCGCCAGCCCCATGCCTGGGCCACCCAGCCGGCCAGGATCCGGCCGGTCATCCCGCCGATGGCGTTGCCCGCCACGAACAGCCCGATCGCGCCGACCAGCGCCTTGGGGCGGACCTCCTCCGCCAGGTACGCCATCGCGGAGGCCGGCACTCCGGCCAGCGCCGCGCCCTGCACCGTACGCAGCGCGATCAGCGAGCCCAGGTCGGGGGCGAACGGCACCAGGAGGCCGAGCAGCGCGGCGACGCAGAGGGCCGCCGTCATCGTGGCCCGGCGGCCGAAGCGCTCGGAGAGGGCGCTGAGCGGGACGACCGCGAGGGCGAGGCCGCCGGTCGCGGCGGAGACGGTCCAGCTGGCCTGATCGGCCGTCACACCGAGGCCGCCCGAGATCGCGGGAAGCAGGGCCTGGGTGGAGTAGAGGAGCGCGAAGGTGGCGACGCCGGCGGCGAAGAGCGCGAAGCTCATCCGGCGGTAGCCGGACCCGCCGGGGACCAGCCGGGTGTCGTCGGAGTCGACGTTCGAGGAGGACGGGAGAGGCGACAGGGACGACGCGGTAGAGGCATCCGAGCGTGCGATGACGACGGATGCCCCGGTATCAGCGGGAGGCATGAATCAAACGTATGCACGGTGCATCTGATGCGTCCAATGCACAGAATGGCGATAATCGATCCCATGCAGCATGACCGCAGGTCAAAGGCACCTCTGTCACCGATCGGCAACAGGAGTGTTACCGAAGACTTTGATGGAACACCTACGGCGGAGCTTGCCGCCGGCTCCTGGGCGGCGACCCTGACGCCGCGTCTGGCGCAGTTCACGGCCGTCGCCCGGCACGAGCACGTGACGCGGGCCGCGCACCAGCTCGGCATGCCGCAGTCCACGCTCAGCCGGTCGATGGCCCGGCTGGAGGAGGACCTGGGCGTCGCGCTGTTCGCCCGCCACGGCCGGCAGGTCTCCCTGACCGCCGCCGGGCGCGACTTCCTGACGACGGTCGAGCGCGCGCTGTCGGAGGTCGAGCGGGCCGCCGAGTCCGTGCGGATGGACGCCGACCCGGAGTCGGGCAAGGTCGCGTTCGGGTTCCTCCACACGATGGGCTCCGAGACCGTACCCGAGCTCATCAGGGCCTTCCGCACCGACCATCCGCGCGTCCGGTTCCAGCTGGTGCAGAACTACGGCGAGGCGATGATCGAGCGGCTGCGCGACGGCGAGCTCGACCTGTGCCTGACCTCGCCGGTGCCGGACGAGCCCGACCTGGTGGCGCGCCGGCTGGACGAGCAGAAGCTGCGGCTGATCGTGCCGGACGACCATCCGCTCGCGGCGCGCAAGCGGATCCGGCTGGCGGAGGCGGCGAACGAACTCTTCGTCACCCTCGAACCCGGGTACGGGCTGCGGAAGATCACGGACCGGCTGTGCGCGGACGCGGGCTTCACGCCGAAGATCGCCTTCGAGGGGGAGGACCCCGAGACGCTGCGCGGCCTGGTCGCCGCCGGTCTGGGGGTCGGGCTGCTGCCGCCGCCCGCCGTGCCCCGGCCCGGGGTGGTCGAACTGGCGGTGACGGCGCCGCGCGCGGTGCGCGAGATCGGGGTGGCCTGGCTGGACGGGCATCCGGACACGCCGCCCGTCGCGGCGTTCAAACGGTTCCTGCTGTCGAGGCGGGGGCAACTGCTGCTGCACCGCTGACGGCGCGCCTCAGTGCCTCAGTGCCGCAGCGACTCCCCGAAGCCCGATGCCAGCGGCATCCGCAATCCCAGCGGCGGCGGAGCCGCGAAGGCGTCCACCACCGGGCGGGCGTACGGGTGGCCCAGCAGCGAGCCGCGGACGAAATCGGCGGCGAGTGCGAGGACTTCGGTGCGGTGCTGGTGGAGGGCGTGGCCGTCGGAGTGGACCTCGAAGCGGCAGACGTCGCGGTTGAGCTTCTTGGCGCGCTCGGCGAGGCGGTAGGACAGGTCCGGGTCCGTGCGCTCGTCGTTGGTGCCGTGGACGATCAGCACCCGGCGGCCCGCCAGCTGGCGCACCGGGTCGGGGGTGAGGACGGCGTCGGGCTCGGGCAGCCAGGGGGCGACCGCCAGCACCGACGCCACCGCCGGGTGCCCGGCGGCGAGCAGCGCGGCCCGGGCGCCCATGCCTTGACCCGCGAGGCACACCGGTACGTCGCCGTAGCGCCGCACCGCCTCGTCCGCCGCCCAGAGCACGTCCCCCACCGGGTCGGCGGCCGAACCGTTCCAGCCGCGGTGGCGGTAGCGCAGGACGTGGACGGCCAGGCCCTCCTCGCCGCCCGCCCGGGTCAGCCGGCGGGCCAGGGGGCGCTGGGCGGCCAGCGCGCGGTACGAGGGGCGGCGCACGCCCGCGGCCGGGCCGCCGGGCAGCAGCAGGGCCACCGCCTGCACCGTCGGGCCGGGCGGCAGGCCCGTCGCGCCGAGGGGTTTGCCGAGGCGGGGGGCCTGAAGGACGGGGCTCGCGGAGCCGTCCGGGTCGCTGGGGTCTCGCTGCGGCAACGCTTGCTGGACCATGGCAGACAACGATGGCAGAAGGACCGGTGGTGTCCACCCCACCGATGGGTCACCGTTCCGTATCGTTCGCCGTCATCTACGCGCGTAGGGGCTAGAGTGCGGAAATGACGAGCGAGACGTTCTCCCACACGATCCCGGGACAGCCCTCCCTGCCCTCTCCCGAGCAGATCCGCCGGGCGCCCAAGGTGCTGCTCCACGACCACCTCGACGGCGGTCTGCGCCCCGCCACGGTCGTCGACCTCGCGGCCGCGATCGGCTACGACAAGCTCCCCGAGACGGACCCCGAGAAGCTGGGCGTCTGGTTCCGCGAGGCGGCCGACTCCGGCTCGCTGGAGCGCTACCTGGAGACCTTCGCGCACACCTGCGCCGTGATGCAGACCCGCGAGGCGCTGTTCCGCGTGGCGGCCGAGTGCGCCGAGGACCTGGCAGCGGACGGCGTCGTCTACGCCGAGGTGCGCTACGCCCCCGAGCAGCACCTGGAGGCGGGGCTCACCCTGGAGCAGGTCGTCGAGGCGGTCAACGAGGGCTTCCGGGAGGGCGAGCGCCGGGCGCGCGCCAACGGCCACCGGATCCGGGTCGGCGCGATGCTGACCGCCATGCGGCACGCCGCGCGGGCGCTGGAGATCGCCGAACTCACCAACAACTACCGTGACTCGGGCGTCGTCGGCTTCGACATCGCGGGCGCCGAGGCGGGCTTCCCTCCCACCCGCCACCTGGACGCCTTCGAGTTCCTCAAGCGCGAGAACAACCACTTCACGATCCACGCCGGTGAGGCGTTCGGCCTGCCGTCGATCTGGCAGGCCCTCCAGTGGTGCGGCGCGGACCGGCTCGGCCACGGTGTGCGGATCATCGACGACATCGAGATCGCGGAGGACGGCACGGTCAAGCTCGGCCGGCTCGCGTCCTATGTGCGGGACAAGCGCATTCCGCTGGAGATGTGCCCCACCTCCAACCTCCAGACGGCCGCGGCCACTTCGTATGAAGAGCACCCGATCGGACTTCTGCGGAAACTGCATTTCCGGGCGACCGTGAATACGGATAATCGTCTGATGAGCGGTACCAGCATGAGCCGGGAATTCGAGCACCTGGTCAAGGCCTTCGGCTACACGCTGGACGACATGCAGTGGTTCACCGTCAACGCCATGAAGTCGGCCTTCATCCCATTCGATGAACGTCTGGCCATGATCAATGACGTGATCAAGCCGGGTTACGCGGAGCTGAAGTCCGAGTGGCTGTTCCGCCAGACGACGACGGGAACCGCCTGACCAGCAATTCCCCGCCGGGCCCGGTAATTCCCGGACGGCGTCCAATACCGTGAACGCGGCCGGGGTCCGACAGGGCCCCGGCCGTGTCATTGATTGCGGGTGCGGCGGACTCGTGGCTAGTTTGCAATGCCGCTCCCCTTTTCTTACGGCATCCCCGTCACGATCCCCGTCACGAGTCGAGGACAAACAGATGAAGCAGGCTTCTCTCAAGGCCCTTGGCGCCGCCGTCGTCGGTGCCGCCATCGCCGTCGGCGCGGCGGGCCCCGCCGCCGCCGGCACGCTGGAGTCGGTCACCACCACGGCCACCGGCGCGGCCAAGGGGCTTCCGCTGGAGCAGGTCGCCCCGGCGGCCCCGATGGGCGGCCCGGCGCTCGTCGCCTCGGACCGGCTGATCCGCTCCGGCGTCCTGGAGCAGTCGGCGAAGGCCGCCGACACCGCGCTGGCCCCCCACCTGCCCACCGAGAAACTGACCGGGCACGCGGAGAAGCTCGCCGGGCACCCCCGGGAGGCGACGGCCGAGGCCAACACCGGGAAGCCCGCCGCCGCCCCCGCCGACAACAAGGGCAACGCCGGTCTCCTCGGCGGCCTGCCCACCAAGGCCATCGCCCCCAACGGCCTCTCCCTGCCGGGCCTGGGCACCCCCAACATCAAGTGACGCGTACGGCGTCGGACGAGGCGAACGGGCCGCGCACCCCCGACAGGGGAGCGCGGCCCGTTCGTCGTACGACAGCTCACCAGGCCTTGGCGGACGCGCGGGGGCTGCCCTCGGACGGCATCAGGATCCACAGCGCGAGGTAGAGGACGAACTGCGGGCCGGGCAGCAGGCACGACAGCAGGAACAGCACCCGCACCGTCGTCCGGGACATCCCGAAGCGCTCGGCCAGACCCGCGCAGACTCCGGCGATCATCCTGTGGTTACGGGGGCGGACCAGCGGAGCGGACATGGCGGCGACTCCTTCACATCGAGGTGCCATGGGGAGGGAGTGTTCCCTCTCGATGACTCCACGCTACGGCCGCCGTACCGGGCAAAGCGTCACTCTACGGGGCGATCCCGACCCTGGGGATCGTCGGGGTCAGGGGGCACTCCGCCTCCTCCCGGCGGGGGGCCCGGGTAGGTCCCGCCTCGGCCCTGCGGCGTAGCCGGGCCCGTACCGCCGGGACGACCGCGAGGTGCGCGGCCGTCACCCCGGTGATGTTGAGCAGCAGCGCGTCCACGTCCAGCACCTGGCCCGCGACCCCGCTGCCCACCACCTGGAGGGCCAGCGAGAGCATCGCGCTGGTGAAGACCGTCCGGGCCAGCGAACCCAGCGTCGACGCCCCGATCCGGCCCCCCGCCCACGGCAGCAGCACCCCCAGCGGCGCGAACGGCAGCACCCCGGCCCCTATCGAACGCGCGGCCTCCCAGGGGCTCAGCGCCAGATCGGCCCGGATCGTGGCCAGCGGCTCCATATGCGCGGCGCTCACCCAGGGTGCGGTCAACGGCCGCAGGGCGAGCCAGCCGACCACGAGGACATGGGCGGCCAGGAGGACACAGCCCGCCACGCGGTAGCGGTGTCGGAGGGCGGGCGTACCGCCGTAGCCAAGACGCTGCACGCCCCCCATGACGCCGCACGCGGGGCGCGCGGTTCCGCGTCCGGGTACAGAGAGTCAGCGCCCGTCGGCCGACGGCAGTGGACTGCCGTTGCCCTGCACCGTCTCCGGATGCGTACGGGTCTCGTCGGTGCAGGCGTAACTCTTGGGACGATCGCCCGACGGCCCGCCCAGGATCACCGTGGGCCGCGCGTCGGCCGCCGGCGTCCCCGCGAACGTGCACACGACCTGCGCGAGCGCGAGCGGGGCCAGGTCGTCGGGGGGCATGTTCAGCCGGAGCGCCCCCGCCGGATCGCCCTTCGCCGGACCGCTGACGGTCAGCTGCTGGGGGACCGCCGTGGAGAAACCGGCCTCGTCCTCGGCGGGCGAGGGCGGCCGCTTGAGCTCGTCCAGCAGCGCCCGGGCGAGCGCCGCCGGGTCGCCGCCCTCCGGCACGGACACCAGCCGCGTCACGGGGAGTAGCAGCGAGGTGCACAGCAGCTGAACGGACGTGGTGGCGCTGCCCGGTGTCGCGGAGGCCTGCGGGCCGTGCACCACGCACGTGGCCCGCGAGGGCGCGCTGCCGGCGTCCACGGGCACGGCCGTGCCCCGGATGCCACAGCCGGACAGCCCGGTGACGAGCGCGAACACCCCGGCCGCGACGGCGGCCGTGCGGATCGTCGGCCTGAGCGGCCTCATCGGCTCTCCCCCTCGGCAGGGCCCCGCTCCGGCGCCGAGGCACCGCCGCCGTCGGGGGCGGCGCCACTGTCGGGGGCCGAGTCGCGAGGCAGCGTCAGCGTGAAGACGGCACCGCCCTCGGGGGAGTTCTCCGCTGTGATCTCGCCACCGTGGATATGGGCGTTCTCCAGCGCGATGGACAGCCCCAGACCGCTGCCCTCCGAACGCGGCCGCGACGCGCTCGCCTTGTAGAAGCGGTCGAAGACATGCGGGAGGACGTCCTCGGGGATGCCCGGCCCGTGGTCGCGCACCGCGATCACCAGCGCCTCCTCCGTCTGCCGCACCGAGACCCGCACCGGCGAACCGCCGTGCTTGAGGGCGTTGCCGATGAGGTTGGCCAGGATCACGTCGAGCCGGCGCGGGTCGAGCCGGACCATCGTGCCGCGCTCGGCGTCCAGCTCGACGGCGTCCAGCCAGGCCCGCGCGTCGATGCACGCGGTGATCTGGTCGGCGATGTCCACGTCGTCCAGGACCAGCCGGGCCGTGCCCGCGTCGAAGCGGGTGACCTCCATCAGGTTCTCCACCAGGTCGTTCAGCCTGCGGGTCTCGCTCACCACGAGCTGCACCGCCGGCGCGATCATCGGGTCCAGGGAGTCCGCCTCGTCCTCCAGCACCTCCGTCACCGCGGTGATCGCCGTCAGCGGGGTGCGCAGCTCGTGCGACATGTCGGCGACGAACCGGCGGCTCGCCGCCTCCCGGGAGCTGAGGTCCTCCACCCGCTTCTGCAGCGCCTCGGCCGTCTTGTTGAACGTCCGCGACAGGTCCGCCAGCTCGTCCGTGCCCGAGACCCGCAGCCGGGTGTCCAGCTTCCCCTCGCCCAGCCTGCGCGCCGCGTCGCCGAGCCGCTGCACGGGCCGCAGCACGGTGGAGGCCGCCGCCTGCGCCAGCAGCGCCGAGCCGATCAGCGCCAGGCCGGTGGCGATCCCCAGCGACCAGGCCAGCGAGTTGAGATCGGCCCGCTCGTTCTCCAGGGACTTCAGCAGATAGCCCGTCGGCCCGCCGCCGATCACCTTCGCGCCGCCGACCAGGTACGGCTTGCCGCCGAGGGTGATCCGCTGCCAGTACAGGTGGTACGGGTACGGATTGGACTCGTCGACCTTCCGCTCCCGGTTCACAGCGGTGATCAGCGACTTCGGCACGACGGACAGGGTGAACAGATCGCGGTCGGAGGGCGCGGCGCAGGCGGCGCCGCCCTTGACCGTGCCGATCAGCAGCACCTCGTACTTCTGCGAGGTCGCCGCCATCCGGTCGGCCGCCTCCTGGAGATCCGCGCACGTGGGCAGGAGCGGCAGCGAACCGGTGTTGTCCTGCAACGACTTACGGAAGTCGTCCAGGGCGGCGTTCTGCGTCCGGGTGAGGACCGCGTCACGGTTCAGCCAGTACGCGATGGCCGACGCGGAGACGGCCGCAGCGAGGGCCACCAGCGCGAAGACGAGCATCAGGCGCAGCCGCAGGCTGATCCACCGCATGCTCGGTTTCAGGAGGTTCCTGGCCGCCGCCCAGCCCCGCACCCGACCGGGCTCTTCTGTCACTGTCCGCTCTCAGTCCTCGTGTTCCGTCACAACCGCCGTCCGCCGGGGATCACTGCTGCGGGGCGTCCAGCCGGTACCCCACCCCGCGGACCGTACGGATCAGCGTCGGGGAGGACGGCACGTCCTCGACCTTGGCGCGCAGCCGCTGGACACAGGCGTCCACCAGCCGGGAGTCGCCCAGGTAGTCGTGCTCCCACACCAGCCGCAGCAGCTGCTGCCGGGAGAGCGCCTGGCCCGGCCGGCGGCTGAGCTCCAGCAGCAGCCGCAGCTCGGTCGGGGTCAGCTGGAGGTCCTGGCCGTTCTTGGTGACCGTCATCGCCGACCGGTCGATGACCAGCGAACCGAACGACGCCGAATCGCTGGACTCCCGCTCGCCCCGGCGCAGCACCGCCCTGATCCGGGCGTCCAGCACCCGGCCCTGCACCGGCTTGACCACATAGTCGTCGGCGCCGGACTCCAGCCCGACCACCACGTCGATGTCGTCGTTGCGCGCCGTGAGCAGGATGATCGGCAGCTGGTCCGTCCGCCGGATCCGCCGGCACACCTCGAACCCGTCGATACCGGGCAGCATCACGTCCAGCACGATCAGGTCCGGACGCTGCTCCCGCAGCATCTTCAGGCCCTCCTCGCCCGACGCGGCGGTCACCACACGGTGACCCTGGCGGGACAAGGAGAACTCCAGAGCCGTGCGGATGGCGTCGTCGTCCTCGATCAGCAACAGGAAAGGCACAGTGGTCATTCTGGCCTAAGAGTGGCCGGTAGTTCGACAGAAGGACGCCGCAGCGACCCGGGCCGGCCCCGCAACGGGCGCGGCGAGGCCTGTTGCAGTGCTGTGACAGTCGGCGGACAACGCCATGAAACTGGCCCGGCAGGCTGTGATGCACCGGGCAGGACAGAGGTCCGGGAAACACTGCCGGACCAACTGGCTCCACCGACGGGGGGCGCGAGATGAACGCACTGCACGCCACTGCGACCAGCGCAGTTCGCACGCGCCTGCACGACGCCGGGCGGGCCACCGAGAAGTCCGGTGCCGTGGGCGGGCGGGGGTGCGCTCGCGGCACCGGACGCAACTCAAGGCCGCCGTACATGGTGGCCATCGACGCGATCGCGTACGGGGAGGCCACGGTGGGCGCGGGGGGCGCCGCCACGGCCGACGGGGGAGCGACACCGGTGTGTCGCGGGCGGAGGCGGAGTTCACCGCCTACGTCCAGGAGCGCCGGGCCTCCCTGTACGCGACCGCGTACCACCTGACCGGTGACCGCCACGAGGCGGAGGACCTGCTCCAGAGCGCGCTGTTCTCCACGTACCGCGCCTGGGACCGGATCTCCGACAAGGCGGCGGTCGGCGGCTATCTGCGCCGCACCATGACCAATCTCCACATCAGCGCCTGGCGCCGCCGCAAGCTCAACGAGTACCCGACCGAGGAGCTGCCGGAGACGGCCGCCGAGACCGACGCGATGCGCGGCACCGAGCTGCGCGCCGTGCTCTGGCAGGCCCTCGCCAAGCTCCCCGAGCTCCAGCGCACCATGCTCGTCCTGCGCTACTACGAGGGCCGCACGGACCCGGAGATCGCGGAGATCCTGGACATCAGCGTCGGCACGGTCAAGAGCAGCATCTGGCGGTCGCTGCGGCGGCTGCGCGAGGACGAGACGATCGGCTCCGGCCGGGGCGTCCGCGAGTCCTTCGGGGAGCTCGTGGCGTAACGGACGGACCCGGGTCACGGGGGACCACGGGGATCACGGGGGAACAGCAGGACCAACGGGGGAAAACGGGGGGAGAGAGCGGGCCGGCGGTCGGGGGGACCGCCGGGCCCGCTCTCGCCGTTTCCGGTACGCGTGGAGGAACGTTTCTGTCGAGCGCTCCCGTGCCCGCGCGTCAGACGCGGACGGTCTCGCGGTGGCCGGCGGCCGCGGCGGCGATCCGGCCCATCGCGGTGTCCCTGCCGCAGGCGAAGGCGCCCAGCGCCGTCTGGCGGGCCACGATGCCGCGCTCGGCGCGCATCAGCCGCAGGCCGCGCCGGATCAGGTACAGGACGGGCTTGCGGGCCTCGCGGATGTCACGCAGCAGCCGCTGGCGGAACGTGGCGGAGGGCCGGCCGCGCAGGCACAGGGCGTCCGCGAGGTGCCCGAGCTCCCGGCACGGGCCGATGATGTCGGCGGCGAAGATCCCCTCGGCGATGAACAGCGGCGTCCGCCCGATGTCCAGGCCGCTCTCACCGGTCCGCGAGCTGGTGGAGATGTCATAGACGGGCACGTTCGTCCGGGCCGTGCGGCACAGCTCGTCGATCGCGGCCACGGCGGCCTCCGCGTCCCACGACAGCGGGGAGTCCCAGTCCGTGCCGGTGCCGTCCGGGAGGAGCGGCAGCGTGGGGTCGTCGCCCTCCTTGTAGAAGTCGTCCAGGTTGAGCACCGGCAGCCCGGTACGGGCGGCGAGGGAGGACTTTCCGGAGCCGGAGGGGCCGGTGAGCAGGATGACGCGCGCGGCGGGCGAGTGGGAGGTCACGGGACACCAGTGTGAGGCATTGGGCCGCATGGGGGATCCCCCTGGGTCGCGACGTGCGCGGCGAGTAGCCGATCCACTACGTTGCGTTGTCGTTCGCAACCTTCTCACGGCAGGTGGTCATGGCCTCCCACGCACGTCACCCACGTCACGCGTCCCCTCCTCCTCCGCGCCGGCGCACGCTGATGCGCGTCGGGCTGACCGTATCGGCGGGCGCGGCGCTCGCCACGGGCGGAGCGGCCACGGCCCACGCCGAACCGCAGGCGCCGCGCGCCGAGCTGGGCCGCACGGACGTCGGGGCGGCGTTCACGGGCACCGGCATCGCCCTGGAGAAGTCCGTCGAGGGGCTCTCGCCGGTGCTGAAGACCTTCAAGTACCACCCGCTCGCGGCCACCCCCGTGGACCCGCTGAACAACGGCGCCCGCACACAGGTCGCGGACTTCAAGCCCGTCGGCACCGACGCGGTGACCGCCCCGGTCACGAACCGGGGACAGGTCGGGGACCTGCCCCTGGTGGGCCAGGCGCTGAACGTGCTGCCGGGCAACGGCGGCTGAGACGGTCGCCACGACAGGACGGCGGCGGCTTCCCGAAGGGGAAACCGCCGCCGTCGTCATGTCATGACGTCCAGGTCCGTCAGTAGGACGAACCGCCCGCGCCCAGCGAACCCGTCGGGTGCCAGACGGTCTTCGTCTCCTGGAACGCCATCAGGCGCTTGGTGCCCGGGTCGGCGGACCAGTCCACAGCCTGTGGACGGACGACGCGCTTGAGGTTGTCGGCCGCGGCGATCTCCAGGGCCTTCGCCAGCTCGGCGTCGGCGCCCGCGAGGTCGAGGGCGTTGACGTCCTGGTGGGCGGCGAGGGCCGGGAAGATCTCCGACGCCTTGCCGGACAGGATGTTGACCACGCCACCGGGCACGTCGGAGGTGGCCAGCACCTCGCCCAGCGACAGCGCGGGCAGCGGCGCCTTCTCGGACGCGACGACGACCACCGTGCTGCCGCCCGCGATCACCGGGGCGATCACGGAGACGAGGCCCAGCAGCGAGGACTCCTGCGGGGCGACGACGGCCACGACGCCGGTCGGCTCGGGGGAGGAGACGTTGAAGAACGGCCCGGCGACCGGGTTGGTGCCCCCGGCGATCTGGGCGATCTTGTCGGTCCAGCCCGCGTACCAGACCCAGCGGTCGATCGCGGCGTCCACCTGGGCGGCGGCCTTGGACTTCGACAGCCCCTCGGCGTCGGCGACCTCGGCGACGAACTGGTCCCGGCGGCCCTCCAGCATCTCGGCGACGCGGTAGAGGATCTGGCCCCGGTTGTAGGCGGTCGCGCCGGACCAGCCGCCGAAGGCCTTGCGGGCCGCGACGACGGCGTCACGGCCGTCCTTGCGGGACGACAGCGGCGCGTTGGCGAGCCAGTTGCCCTTGGAGTCGGTCACCTCGTACACCCGCCCGCTCTCGGACCGGGGGAACTTGCCCCCGACGAACAGCTTGTAGGTCTTGAAGACACTGAGCCGATCAGACATCGAGGTAGGCCTCCAGACCGTGACGACCGCCCTCGCGCCCGAAACCGGACTCCTTGTAACCACCGAAGGGCGACGTGGGATCGAACTTGTTGAACGTGTTGGCCCACACCACACCGGCGCGCAGCTTGCTCGCGACGGCGAGCATCCGCGAGCCCTTCTCGGTCCAGATGCCGGCCGACAGGCCGTACTCCGAGTTGTTGGCCTTGGCGACGGCCTCGGCGGGCGTGCGGAACGTCAGCACCGACAGGACGGGGCCGAAGATCTCCTCGCGGGCGATGCGGTGCGCCTGGGAGACGCCCGTGAACAGCGTCGGGGCGAACCAGTAGCCGTTCGCCGGCAGCTCGCAGACCGGGGCCCAGCGCTCGGCGCCCTCGGCCTCGCCACTGTCGGCCAGCGCCCGGATGCGGGCCAGCTGCTCGGCGGAGTTGATCGCACCCACGTCGGTGTTCTTGTCGAGCGGGTCGCCCACGCGGAGCGTGGACATCCGGCGCTTCAGGGCGTCCAGCAGCTCGTCCTGGATCGACTCCTGCACCAGCAGGCGCGAGCCGGCGCAGCAGACCTGGCCCTGGTTGAAGAAGATCCCGTTGATGATCCCCTCGACCGCCTGGTCGATCGGCGCGTCGTCGAAGACGATGTTGGCGCCCTTGCCGCCCAGCTCCAGGGTGAGCTTCTTGCCCGTACCGGCGACGGTCCGGGCGATCGCCTTGCCGACGGCGGTGGAGCCGGTGAAGGCGACCTTGTCGACCCCGTCGTGCGCGACGAGCGCGGCGCCGGTCGTGCCGTCACCGGTGAGGATGTTGACGACACCCTTGGGCAGGCCCGCCTGACGGCAGATGTCGGCGAAGAACAGCGCCGACAGCGGCGTGGTCTCGGCCGGCTTCAGCACCACGGTGTTGCCCGCGGCCAGCGCCGGGGCGATCTTCCACGCCAGCATCAGCAGCGGGAAGTTCCAGGGGATGACCTGACCGGCGACGCCCAGCGGCTTGGGGCCCGGGCCGAAACCGGCGTGGTCGAGCTTGTCGGCCCAGCCCGCGTAGTAGAAGAAGTGGGCGGCGACCAGCGGGAGGTCCGCGTCGCGGGTCTCCTTGATCGGCTTGCCGTTGTCCAGGGTCTCCAGGACGGCCAGCTCGCGCGAGCGCTCCTGGATGATCCGGGCGATGCGGAAGAGGTACTTCGCGCGCTCGGCACCCGGCAGCGCGGACCACTTCTCGAACGCCTTGCGGGCGGCCTTCACCGCCGCGTCGACGTCCTCGGCCGAGGCCTGCGCGACCTCGGACAGCACTTCCTCCGTCGACGGCGAGACGGTCTTGAAGACCTTCCCGTCGGACGCCTCGCGGAACTCGCCGTCGATGAACAGCCCGTACGACGGGGCGATGTCGACGACCGAGCGGGACTCGGGCGCCGGAGCGTATTCAAAAGCCATGGTCAGTCCACCGTCACATAGTCGGGACCGGAGTAGCGCCCGGTGCTCAGCTTCTGGCGCTGCATCAGCAGGTCGTTGAGGAGGCTGGAGGCGCCGAAGCGGAACCACTCGTTGGTCAGCCACTCCTCGCCCACGGTCTCGTTGACCAGCACCAGGAACTTCAGCGCGTCCTTGGTCGTCCGGATGCCGCCGGCCGGCTTCACTCCGACCTGTACCCCGGTCGCGACGGCGAAGTCGCGCACGGCCTCCAGCATCAGGAGCGTGTTCGCCGGGGTGGCGTTGACGGCGACCTTGCCGGTGGACGTCTTGATGAAGTCGGCGCCCGCGAGCATGCCCAGCCAGGAGGCGCGGCGGATGTTGTCGTACGTCGACAGCTCGCCGGTCTCGAAGATGACCTTCAGCCGGGCGGCGGAACCGTCCGCGCGGCGGCAGGCGTCCTTGACGGCCTTGATCTCCTCGAAGACGGACAGATAGCGCCCGGAAAGGAAGGCACCGCGGTCGATGACCATGTCGATCTCGTCCGCGCCCGCGGCGACGGCGTCGGCCGTGTCGGCCAGCTTGACGGGGAGGGCGGCGCGGCCGGCCGGGAAGGCCGTCGCGACGGAGGCGACCTTGACCTCCGAGCCCGCGAGGGCCTCGGCAGCCGTCGCCACCATGTCGGGGTAGACGCAGATCGCGGCGGTGCGCGGGGTGCCGCGGTCCGTCGGGTCCGGGTTGAGGGCCTTGGCACACAGCGCCCGGACCTTGCCGGGGGTGTCCGCGCCCTCCAGGGTCGTCAGGTCGATCATGGAGATCGCCAGGTCGATGGCGTACGCCTTCGCCGTCGTCTTGATCGATCGGGTGCCCAGCGCCGCGGCGCGGGCCTCCAGCCCGACCGGGTCGACGCCCGGGAGGCCGTGCAGGAAGCGGCGCAGCGAGGCGTCGGAGGCGGTGACGTCCGCCATCGAAGCGAGTCGCTCAGCGGCTTCATTGCCGGATGAGGGGAACCTCGGGGAGGGGGTCATGGTCACCGGATGAGCATATCTACGCGCGTAGCGCGTGTCACCCCCTCCGGAGGCCCTTCTTCCGGGGCGGGGAGATACGACATGACTTATCCCTACTCATCCTGATTCAGTGGCAAGCGATGGGCCATCTTCCGGTTGCTGTCGATGTTTGGTGACAAATACGCGAAGACGTGATCACACAAGATCCATAGATTCTTCTCAGCAACCCCGCCCGACCTCTCCGGCCTCAACCGAACCGAGGGAAGCGGCATGCGAATCCCCTACCTCTGACTCCAAACAGGAGCCCTGCATGTCTGCTCTGTCCCCGCGCCGCCGCTCCGCACTGCGTGCCGCGATCACCACCGCCGCCCTCGCGGGTGCCGTACTGGCCCCGGCCACCGCCGCGTTCGCGGCCGAGCCGGCGGCTCCCGCCGCTCCCGCCGCCCCCGCTGCTCCCGCCGCCAAGACGGCCGAGCCGGCCGCGGGCACCTCCGCCACCACCAAGGCGGAGGAGAAGAAGGCCGAGACCGCCACCGGCACGAAGAAGGACGCCGGCACCAAGGCCGAGACGGGCACCAAGAACGAGACGGGCGCGAAGGCCGGGACGGGCACGAAGGCCAAGACCGAGACGGACGGCGCGAAGGCCGAGACCGGCAAGGGCGAGGAGAAGGTCGCCGGCACCTGGTGGCTGCGCCGCACCCTCACCCTCTCCGACGGCAGCGTGGCGAAGGTCTACCAGTCGGGCCCCGAGACCCACCGCGTCGACATCATCTCCGGCGGCGAGGTCGTCAAGTCGGTCAAGGTCGACGGCCGGAACGCGACGTTCGAGTACAACGGCATGGAGCTCACCCTCACCGCTCTGACCGGCGAGGTCCTCGGTGGCCAGAAGATCTTCGGCAGCTGGTGGCTGCACGACAAGGTGACCCTCGCGGACGGCAGCCTGGCGAAGGTCTACGAGTCGGGCCCGGAGACCCACCGCGTGGACATCATCTCGGGTGGCGAGGTCGTCAAGTCGGTCAAGGCCGACGGCCGGAACGTGACGTTCGAGTACAACGGCATGACGCTCACCCTCACCGCCCTGCGCGGCGAGATCCTCAACGACAAGGGCGGCGCCGGCCAGGGCCCCGTGACCGCCGTTCGCTACGCGGGCAACGCCGTCTACATCGGCAACGGCATGGTCGCCGTGCTCCGCAACGACCCCGAGGCCGGCGGTCCCGAGGCGTGGATCCGTCACGTCGGCGAGCAGTGGAAGCCCGGCGACAAGTACATGGTCAGGGTCGTCGGCAAGCTCGACCGCGAGAACACGTCCGCGACGATCCGGGGCCTTGAGCTGCGCCTGGTCGACGCCGAAGGCTCCGCCCCCGTGCTCGAGGTGAGCGGTGACGGCGGAACCAAGACCTTTGCCCTCCCCAAGGGGCAGCCGGCCGGCAAGAGCGGCGCGTCCACCGGCTCCGCCGGCGGCTCCGCCACCCAGGCCAAGGCCGTCAACGCCTCCGCCCAGCTCGCCCAGACCAAGGCGATCCCGCAGGGCGGTGTGGCGGCCGGTGCCGAGGGTGTGCGTGACGGCAACGACACCATGCTCCTCGCCGCCGGTGGCGCCCTCGCCTCCGTCAGCGCCGCGGGCGTCGCCTTCGCCGTGCTGCGCCGCCGCGTCGCCGGCTCCGCCGCCTGATCCACGACCGACCGACTCGCGAGGGCGGGCCGCCACCTCACCGGCGGCCCGCCCTCGCGCCGCAGCGCCACGTCCAGGAGCTCCGATGATCCCCTCCTCCGGCGACCTCGCCCGCCCCCGCGCCCGCGCCCGCCGGGTCACGGCGGCCGCGCTGCTCGCCGTCGCCCTCGGCGGCGGACTGCTCGGCTGCGGCACCGGCCCGCACCCCGCCAAGGTCGGCGCCCATGTGCCGGCGACCTCGGCCCCGCGCCCCTCCGGCGTGCCCGCGCTCCCCGCCTCCAAGCCCGTACGCGTCAGCATCCCGGCAGCCTCCGTCGACACCGGCCCCGTCCTGGAACTCGGTCTAGCCGACGACGGCACCGTCGAGGTGCCGACCGTCGCCCAGGCCGACCGCGTCGGCTGGTACGACAAGGGCGTCACCCCCGGCGAGACCGGCCCCGCCGTCCTCATCGGCCACTACGACACCGCCGAGGGCCCGGCCGTCCTCAAGGACATCGCCAAGGTCCGCACCGGCGACCGCGTCACCGTCACCCGCGCCGACGGCTCCACCGCGACCTTCACCGTTCGCGAACTGCAACAGGTCGACAAGAAGAACTTCCCCACCCGGCGGGTCTACGGGAACACCGACCGCCCCGAGCTCCGCCTCATCACCTGCGGCGGCGACCTCCGCGACGGCCACCGGCCCGACAACATCGTCGTCTACGCCGACCTCACGTCGAGCACGCCGTCGAGCACCCCGTCGGGCGCGTCCGCCACCCGTCGTCCGTAGCCGCGCCCGGTCGTGCAGAATCGGCGCCATGACGAGATCCCCTGACGCCCCCGGCCAGGAATACGCCGAGCGGTGCTTCCGCTCCTCCGCCGGCATCGGCGGCGGTGTACTGCTGCTCGCCCTGACCGCGTGGCTGGGCGGCGACGCGATGCTGCGCGGCACGGGCAACGCGCCGTGGCTCGCGCTGGCGGGACTGCTCTTCGCACTGCCCCTGATCGTCGCCTTCACGCTGCGGCCCGCGGTGTGGGCGGGCGAGGACCGGCTGCTGGTGCGGAACCCCTTCCGCACGATCACCCTGCCCTGGGCCTCCGTCGAGGGCGTCCGCGCGGGCTACTCCAGCGAGGTCTTCGCGGGCGGGAAGAAGTACCAGCTCTGGGCCATCCCCGTGTCGCTGAAGCAGCGCAAGCGGGCGGCGCGGCGGCAGGCGCGGGACGCGGCGGAGGACGTGACGGGGCGCGCCTCCGTGACCCCCCGCCCCTCCGGGCCCCTGCGGGCCCCGTCCGACCAGGCGATCGAGGATCTGCGCGAGCTCGCGGAGCGGGGGGCTTCGCGGGAGGGGGCGCAGGGGTCGCCCTCCGTGCGGTGGGCTTACGAGCTGTTCGTGCCCTCGGCTGTGGGGCTGGTCCTTTTCGCCGCGCTCGCGATTGCCGGCTGAGCGGCGCCTCCCGCGCGGGGTTCCGTCGGCTTTCCGGCTGCCCCGCCGTGGGGGTTTCCCGCGCCTGCGGCGCGGGTTTCGCCCACCCACCCGCCCGATTGCCCGGAAACGGATCGCTCAGCCAGGGGCTGGGGTGACGTGAGGGGGCGGGGTGGGGTGGATGGGCCCTGGTAGGGGCGTGAAGAGCTCTTCGCCGCTAGGGCCAAATACGGGGCAACCAGCACCGTGATACCAGGCACCGCGAAGAGGTCAGCCCCGTAAGGGTCCGTCCACCCCACCCCGCCCCCGACCCACGGACACGGAGACGGAGGGCGTCAGATGCCCGCCGCCCGCGACAGGTCCGTCTTGATGCCCGCCAGGACCTCGCCCGCCTGCCGACGCGCGTCGACCAGCGCCGCCGCCGAAGCCACCGGCACCACGACCTCCAGGTAGCACTTCAGCTTCGGCTCCGTACCGCTCGGCCGCACGATGACCCGCGCCCCCGACACCGTCCCCGCCTCGTCGCCCGCCAGGGCGTACCGCAGGCCGTCCGTCGGCGGCAGCGACTCCGTGCCCTTGGACAGGTCCTCGGCGGAGACCACGTGCAGCCCGGCCAGGACCACCGGCGGCGCCTCCCGCAGCCGGCGCATCGCCGACGCGATCAGCGACAGGTCCTGCACCCGCACCGACAGCTGGTCCGTGGCGTGCAGCCCGTGCTCGACCGCCAGGTCGTCGAGCAGGTCGCTCAGCGTCCGGTCCGACTGCTTCAGCTCGGCCGCCAGCTCGGCCACGAGCAGCGCGGCCGTGATGCCGTCCTTGTCGCGCACGCCCTCCGGGTCGACGCAGTAGCCCAGCGCCTCCTCGTAGGCGTAGCGCAGCCCGTCCACGCGGGCGAGCCACTTGAAGCCGGTGAGCGTCTCCTCGTACGACGCGTCCGGCGCGCCCGCCGCGATGCGGGACAGCAGCGAGGACGAGACGATCGTCGTCGCGAACGCGCCACGGGCGTTCTTGTGCACGAGGTGCTCGGCCAGCAGCGCGCCGACCTCGTCGCCGCGCAGCATCCGCCAGCCCTCGACGTTGTCGGGGTCCGGAACGGCCACGGCGCAGCGGTCGGCGTCGGGGTCGTTGGCGATGATGATGTCGGGCGCGCCGCCCGCCTCCGCGGCCGCGCGGGCCGTCGCGAAGGCGAGGTCCATCGCGCCCGGCTCCTCCGGGTTGGGGAAGGCCACCGTCGGGAAGTCCGGGTCCGGCTCGGCCTGCTCGGCGACGACGACGGGCTCCGGGAAGCCGGCGCGGGCGAACGCGGCGGTCAGGACGGAGCGGCCCACGCCGTGCATCGGCGTGTAGACGACGCGGATGTCACGGGCGGAGCCGTCGGTGAGGACGGCGTCGGTGCGCGCCAGGTAGGCGTCGACGACGTCCTCCTCCCGGAGGGTCTCCCAGCCCTCGGACGGGCGCGGGACGTCGTTCAGGCTGGCGATCGCGGCGATCTCGGCGGCGATGCCGGCGTCGGCGGGCGGCACGATCTGGGAGCCGTCGCCCAGGTAGACCTTGTAGCCGTTGTCGCGCGGCGGGTTGTGGCTGGCCGTGACCTCCACGCCGGCGACCGCGCCGAGGTGGCGGATGGCGAAGGCGAGGACGGGCGTGGGCAGGGGGCGCGGCAGCAGCGCGGCCTTGAGGCCCGCGCCGACCATGACGGCGGCGGTGTCCAGCGCGAAGTCGGCGGACTTGTGGCGGGCGTCGTAGCCGATGACGACCGTGCCACCGGTGTGGCCCTGCTTCTTCAGGTACGCGGCGAGGCCGGCGGCGGCGCGGATCACGACGGTGCGGTTCATGCGCATGGGGCCGGCGCCGATCTCACCGCGGAGACCGGCGGTGCCGAACTGCAGGGTGCCGGCGAAGCGGGTGCCGAGCTCGGCGACGTCGCCGGCGTCGATGAGCTTGGCGAGCTCGTCGCGGGTCTCGGGGTCGGGGTCCTCGGCGAGCCAGGTCCGGGCCTGTGCGATGAGGTCTCGCTCCACGTTTTTCCTCCGGAGGTTTCGGGGGGCGGTGCGCCTGCCGTGCGGGGTGGGTCGGGGCCGGGGCGGGACGGCCCTTCTGGGACTGCATGATTTACGGCGGATGAGCTCCCAGTCGAGGGTGCCCCCATGGCCGCCACAAATCACGCTTTACGTCCCTGCCAGGGCCGTCCCGCCCCGTCCCCTCCCGCCGGTTCGGCGTCTGCGGCCCGGTGGGGGCTGCCCCAGCCCCCGGCGACGTCAGCCGCGTGCCGGGCGATCGGGCGGGTGGGTGGGGTAGACCGCGCCGAAGGCGCGGAAACACCAGCGCCGGAGGCGCTGGAAGCGCCCCCGGCACGGGGTGGGGTCCAAGGTCAGAGCTTGGGCAGGACCTGCGCCAGCAGGGAACCCATGCGGGCGGCCGCGTCGCGACCGGCCTCGAGGACCTCTTCGTGGTTGAGGGGCTCACCGGTCATGCCCGCGGCGAGGTTGGTCACCAGGGAGATGCCCAGGACCTCCGCGCCCGCCTCGCGGGCCGCGATGGCCTCGAGGGTGGTGGACATGCCGACGAGGTCGCCACCGAGGGTGCGGACCATCTTGATCTCGGCGGGGGTCTCGTAGTGCGGGCCGGGGAGCTGGACGTAGACGCCCTCCTCCAGGCTGGCGTCCACCTCCTTGCACAGGGCGCGCAGACGGGGGGAGTACAGGTCGGTGAGGTCGACGAAGTTGGCGCCGACGATCGGCGAGGTCGCCGTCATGTTGATGTGGTCGCTGATCAGCACCGGCTGGCCGGGGCGCATGCCGTCGCGCAGGCCGCCGCAGCCGTTGGTGAGGACGACGGTCTTGCAGCCGGCGGCCACGGAGGTGCGGACGCCGTGGACGACGGCGGCGACACCGCGGCCCTCGTAGTAGTGCGTACGGCCGAGGAAGACGAGCGCGCGCTTGTCGTTGACCTTGTAGGAGCGGACCGTGCCCGCGTGGCCCGCGACGGCGGCGGCGGAGAAACCGGGGAGCTCGGTCACCGGGAACTCGGCCTCCGGGGTGCCGAGGGCGTCGGTGGCGGGGACCCAGCCGGAGCCCATGACCAGGGCGACGTCGTGGGTCTCGGCGCCCGTGAGCTCGCGGAGACGGGCGGCGGCGGCGTCCGCCGCGGCGTACGGGTCGGCCTGGATGTCGGGGGTTACAGAAGCGTTCACGCGGACGAGGGTAGCCGCTCTTGGCCTACGCGCGTAGATGTCGCTGGTTACGGTGTTCCGATTGTTGCTTTGTGCGTTGCGACGAGATGGGATCGTCACTTTCCGCACATACCCGGCGGGGTTCCGCGCATACCCGGTGGCGCTCAGCAGGGCCGCTTGCGCAGTTCCATGACGTAGTCGTGGGGCGCGCCCGCCGATTCCGCGGCGTCGGCGATCTCGCCGAGGTAGCGGGCGGAGGGGAGCCCTCCCTCGTAGCCGTTGAGGACGTAGACCCACGCCGGCTCCTCTCCGTCGAGAGTGTGCACCCGGACGCGCATCCGGCGGTAGACATCCAGGCCGACACCCTCCCAACGGTCCATCGAGTCCTCGTCCATCGGAGCGATGTCGTAGAGGGCGACGAAGACCTGGGAGCGGGGGGCTTCGACGATCGTGGCGAGCGCGCCCTCCCAGCCCATCTGCTCTCCGCCGAAGGTCAGCCGCCAGCCGTTGAGCCAGCCGGTGCCGCGCAGCGGTGAGTGGGGGGCGCGGCGGGACATCAGCCGCGCGTCGAGGTTGCCGGCGTACGCGGCGTAGAGCGACATGGTTCCGAGGGTACGGGAGTGAGGCGGAACGGCATTTGGGGTGGCAATCTCGAAGGGAGGATCGCGCGAACGTTCTGGCGGGTTTCGCTCGGGATTCGGAGAGGATTCGCGTAGGAATCACGGAGGGATCGCGCTAAGGAGGCCCCGGAAGGAGTCGCTTTGATGGGTGCGGGACAATGGAGTACGTGACTCGGATCGTGATCATCGGTGGCGGACCCGGCGGCTACGAGGCAGCGCTTGTCGCTGCCCAGCTCGGCGCGGAGGTGACCGTCGTCGACTGCGACGGTCTGGGTGGGGCGTCGGTGCTGACCGACTGCGTCCCTTCGAAGACTCTTATCGCTACAGCGGAAGTGATGACCAACTTCGACTCCTCCTACGAGGAGCTGGGGATCATCGTCGCCGACGACACCCCGCCGCTGGAGCAGGCCGCCCGTGTGATGGGCGTGGACCTGGGCAAGGTCAACCGTCGTGTGAAGCGTCTGGCGCTGGCCCAGTCGCATGACATCACCGCCTCGGTGACCCGCGCGGGTGGCCGTGTGATGCGCGGGCGCGGGCGGCTGGAGCCGCAGCAGGCGCCGGACGGGTCGCGCCGGGTGGTCGTGACGGCCGCCGACGGGACCGAGGAGACGCTGGTCGCCGACGCCGTGCTCGTCGCCACCGGCGCCCACCCCCGGGAGATCCCGGACGCGCTGCCCGACGGCGAGCGCATCCTGAACTGGACGCAGGTCTACGACCTCGACGAGCTGCCCGAAGAGCTGATCGTGGTGGGCTCCGGTGTGACCGGTGCCGAGTTCGCCGGCGCCTACCAGGCGCTGGGCTCCAAGGTGACGCTGGTCTCCTCCCGCGACCGGGTGCTGCCGGGCGAGGACCCGGACGCGGCCGCCGTGCTGGAGGACGTCTTCCGGCGGCGCGGCATGAACGTGATGGCGCGCTCGCGCGCCCAGTCCGCCAAGCGGGTGGGGGACCGGGTCGAGGTCACGCTGGCCGACGGCCGTGTGATCACCGGTACCCACTGCCTGATGGCCGTGGGCTCCATCCCCAACACGGCGGGGATCGGGCTGGAGGAGGCCGGGGTCCGGCTCCAGGAGTCCGGGCACATCTGGACGGACAAGGTCTCGCGGACGTCCGCGCCGGGCGTCTACGCGGCCGGCGACTGCACCGGTGTGTTCGCGCTGGCGTCGGTGGCGGCGATGCAGGGCCGCATCGCGATGTACCACTTCCTGGGCGACGCGGTGGCGCCGCTCAATCTCAAGACGGTATCCGCGAACGTATTTACGGATCCGGAGATTGCGACGGTCGGGTACACCCAGGCCGATGTCGACAACGGTCTCATCGACGCCCGGGTCGTCAAGCTTCCGCTGCTGCGCAATCCGCGGGCGAAGATGCAGGGCATTCGCGACGGTTTCGTGAAGATGTTCTGCCGGCCCGGCACGGGCATCGTCGTCGGTGGTGTGGTCGTCTCGCCGCGGGCCAGTGAGCTCATTCATCCGATCGCGATCGCCGTCGACAACAATCTGACGGTCGAGCAGATCGCGAACGCGTTCACGGTCTACCCGTCCCTGTCGGGGTCGGTCGCCGAGGTGGCGCGGCAGTTGCACACGCGGAAGACGCAGCGCGAAGCGTAAGGAAGGCCGATGTAGGCCAAGGGGGAGTGGCGGGGGAGCCGTTTGTTCCGGTTCCCTATACCACCTCTTGGGTCGCACTACGGACAACTTCCGTTAATTGCTGCAACCTGCTGAAAACAGATGGACGTTGGCGTTACTGTCGGTTTCGTGTTCGCTGCAGAACGTCGTCAATTGATCCTCGAAATGGTGCGGGCCAACGGGGCGGTTTCGCTCCGTGAGCTCGCCCGCGTCGTCCAGACCTCAGAAGTGACCGTACGGCGGGACGTGCGGGCGCTCGAGGCCGAAGGACTGCTCGACCGCCGGCACGGCGGTGCGGTGTTGCCGGGCGGTTTCACCAGGGAGTCCGGCTTCCCGCAGAAATCCCATCTAGCGACCGCCGAGAAGACGGCAATCGCCGATCTCGCGGCGAGCTTCGTCGAGGAAGGCGAGGCCGTCGTCGTCGGCGCCGGTACGACCACGCAGGAGCTGGCCCGCCGGCTCGCACGCGTACCGGGTCTGACCGTGGTCACCAATTCCCTGCTCGTCGCCCAGGCCCTGGCCCATGCCAACCGGGTCGAGGTCGTCATGACCGGCGGCACGCTCAGAGGTTCGAACTACGCGCTGGTCGGCAGCGGGGCCGAGCAGTCCCTCCAGGGGCTGAGGGTCTCGCGGGCCTTCCTGTCCGGGAGCGGGCTGACCGCCGAGCGCGGGCTGTCCACGTCCAACATGCTCTCCGCGAGCGTGGACCGGGCGCTGGTACAGGCGGCGGCGGAGGTCGTCGTCCTCGCCGACCACACCAAACTGGGCACGGACACCATGTTCCAGACCGTGCCCACCGATGTGATCACCCGGCTGGTCACCGACGAGCCGCCCGTCCACGACGAGCGGGCCGCCACCGAGCTCCAGGCCCTGGCCGACCAGGGCGTCCACATCTCGGTGGCCGGCCCGGGCGCGGGCAGCGGCCCGGCGGCCGGCGTCGTCCACGGGGACGTCCCCACGGCGTCCCCACGACGACGGGACGTACCCCCGCTGCCCGGCCAGCGCAGAAATCTGCCGCTGGGTCACGGCCAGCAGCCCGGCCCGGTCCAGGGCGGGCCGCCGGGCGCCCAGCTGCGCAGCGCCGTCTCCCTGGGCGAGCAGGCCACGGCCCGGGTGGCGGACCTGGCACCCCGCCGACGGTAGGCAGGTCCGATGACCCCCATGGCCACGGGAACACCGGGGATCCGCGAGCTCTCCCCGGCGAAGGCTACGGCAGGGCTTTTAGCACGGCCGGGCTTTTAGCCCGGTCAGGGTGAGCGTGAGCAGGCGGTCGGCCAACTCCGGGTCGTCCGGGGACTGTTCGGCCGCCAGCGCGATGGCGTTCGTCAGCTGCATCAGGTCGACGATGTCCACGTCGGGGCTGATGGCGCCGGACCGCTGGGCGCGGGCGAGCAGCTCGCGGCCCGCCTCGCGCAGCGGCAGGCTGCACCGCGACATGGCGGAGCCCTCGTCCGTCTGCGCGGCCATCAGCGCCCGGGAGAGACCGCGATAGGTGCTGGCGTGCGCCACGATGGCCCGCAGCCAGGCGACCAGCGCCCGGCAGGGCTCGGGAGCCGCCAGCAGCTCACGCGAGCGTGCGAGGATGCCGTCCACCTCGCCCTGGAACACCGCGCTCATCAGCGCCGTGCGATTGGGGAAGTGCCGGTAGAGCGTGCCGATGCCCACCTCGGCCCGCCGGGCGATGTCCTCCAGCGAGGCGTCCGTGCCGTGCTCGGTGAACGCCGTCCGGGCCTCCGTGAGCAGCCGCTCGTAGTTGCGCCGTGCGTCCGCGCGCATGGGTCGTGGTGACGTCTGCGCCGCGTCGGTCGCCATTCCGTCCGTCCTCCCGATCACAGTCCCCGTCGGTCCCTCGTTCCCCCGTCAGCCAAGGATGCCAGGCCGCCGGGGGCCCCGGACGACGAACGCCCACGGGCCCCGGCCGGTGCGGCGGGGCCCGTGGGCGGCGATCAGCTCTCGGATCAGTCCTTGATCTCGCAGATCACGGCGCCGGAGGAGACGGACGCGCCGACCTCGGCGGTGATCCCCTTGATCGTGCCGGAGCGGTGGGCGTTGATGGGCTGTTCCATCTTCATGGCCTCCAGGACCACGACGAGGTCGCCCTCGTTGACCTGCTGGCCCTCTTCGACCGCGACCTTGACGATCGTGCCCTGCATCGGCGAGGCCAGGCTGTCGCCGGAGGCGGCGGAGCCGGACTTCTTGGCGGCGCGGCGCTTGGGCTTGGCACCGCCCGCGGCGGCGGTACGGGCCAGGGTCATGCCGAGCGCGGCCGGCAGGGAGACCTCGAGGCGCTTGCCGCCCACCTCGACCACGACCGTCTCGCGGCCGAGTTCCTCTTCCTCCTCGGCGGCGGCGCCGGTGAAGGGCGGGATGGTGTTGGTGAATTCGGTTTCGATCCAGCGGGTGTGGATGTGGAACGGGTCGCTGGTGAAGGCGGGGTCGGTGACCACGGCGCGGTGGAAGGGGATGGCGGTGGCCATGCCCTCGACCTGGAACTCCGCCAGGGCGCGCGCCGCGCGCTGCAGCGCCTGTTCACGGGTGGCGCCGGTGACGATCAGCTTGGCGAGGAGGGAGTCCCAGGCGGGGCCGATGACGCTGCCGGATTCCACCCCCGCGTCCAGCCGCACACCCGGCCCGGTGGGCGGGGTGAAGGTGGTGACGGTGCCGGGGGCGGGCAGGAAGTTGCGGCCCGGGTCCTCACCGTTGATGCGGAACTCGAAGGAGTGACCGCGCACGGCGGGGTCGTCGTAGCCGAGTTCCTCGCCGTCGGCGATCCGGAACATCTCCCGCACCAGGTCGATGCCCGTGACCTCCTCGGTCACCGGGTGCTCCACCTGCAGACGGGTGTTCACCTCCAGGAACGAGATCGTCCCGTCCATCCCCACCAGGAACTCGACGGTTCCCGCGCCGACGTACCCGGCCTCCTTCAGGATGGCCTTGGAGGCGGCGTAGAGCTGGGCGTTCTGCTCGTCGGAGAGGAACGGCGCGGGGGCCTCCTCGACGAGCTTCTGGTGGCGGCGCTGCAGGGAGCAGTCGCGGGTGGAGACGACGACGACGTTGCCGTGGGTGTCGGCGAGGCACTGGGTCTCGACGTGGCGGGGCTTGTCGAGGTAGCGCTCGACGAAGCACTCGCCCCGCCCGAACGCCGCGACCGCCTCGCGGACCGCGGAGTCGTAGAGTTCGGGGACTTCCTCGAGGGTGCGGGCGACCTTCAGGCCGCGGCCGCCGCCACCGAACGCCGCCTTGATCGCGATCGGCAGACCATGCTCCTGGGCGAACGCCACGACCTCCTCCGCCCCGGACACCGGGTCCGGGGTGCCCGCGACGAGAGGAGCACCGGCACGCTGGGCGATATGCCTCGCCGCGACCTTGTCGCCCAGGTCGCGGATGGCCTGCGGGGGCGGGCCGATCCAGGTCAGCCCGGCGTCCAGGACGGCCTGGGCGAACTCGGCGTTCTCGGAGAGGAACCCGTACCCGGGGTGGACCGCGTCCGCGCCGGACTCCGCCGCTGCGGCCAGGACCTTGGCCATGTCGAGGTAGCTGGTCGCGGGGGTCTCACCACCCAGCGCGTACGCCTCGTCGGCCGCCCGGACATGCAACGCGTCACGATCCGGATCGGCATAGACCGCCACACTGGCGATCCCCGCGTCCCGGCACGCACGAGCGACACGGACAGCGATTTCGCCACGATTGGCGATAAGCACCTTGCGCACGATGGCTCCCTCCTTGAAACAAGGTGAGTTTAGGTACTGGCGACACTCTGTGCCGACCCGACTTCCGGGGTGACCTTGCCCACACGGAGCGTGAGAAGGGAGCCGTGCGTGAGCCCAAGTCCCCAGATCATCCACGGTACGCCGGGTTTCCCGGGCCGCCGTTCGCGCGACCGTGTGGCCAAGCTCTCGGATGGCGACCGGGAGTGGCGACGCCGAATCTTTGTGGAGTCCCTACGAACGGGTGACACAAAGTTTGCGTGCCGTCCCGGGCCGTAGGCACCGTTGCCGATAGATCTACCCGTCAGTAAGGCGGCTGATGTCCGACACGCCCCGCCACTTCGCCGCCTCCGCGGCGACCGCTCGGAGGGTCTCCGTCACCTGTGCGCCGCGCCGGCGGAAGTCGTCCAGCGGGAGCGCCGCCGACACAGCCGCCAGGCCCTCGGACGAGGGCACCGGCACCGCCACGCACGCCACACCCGGCACGCACTCCTCCACCTCCACGGCCACCCCTTCGTGGCGCACCCGCCGCAACTGGACGTCCAGTCGCTCCGCCGAGGTGATGGTGCGCGGAGTGATCGCCCGCATCCCCGAGGCGGCCAGATAGCGCAGCCGGGCCGCCCGGGGGAGGGCGGCCAGCAGGACCTTGCCGTGGGCGGTGGCGTACCCGTGGGCGTCCTGGCCGGTGCCGAAGCCGCCGGTGGGGTGAGTCGTGGTCGCCCCGGCGAGCACGGCGATGTCACCGTCGCGGTACGTGCTGAAGTACGTGTCGACCCCGGCCGTGCGGTGCGCCCTCGTCAGCAGCTCCTGCACCTCGTCCCCCATCCGCATCTGCTGCTGGAAGGCCCGGTGGAGGGCGGGTACCCGGTAGCCGAGGACGTAGCCGGCGGGCGTACGGGTGAGGTGGCCGCGGTCCGTGAGGGCGCCCAGCAGCTCGTACACCGTGGACAGGCCGCAGCCCAGCCGGCGGGCGAGGGCCTTGGCGGGGACGGGGCCGGTGGCGGCGGCGACAGCGTCCAGGACGTCCAGGGCGCGGTCGACGGACTGCGGCATGACGGGCGGGGCTCCTTCGGGATCGGGCGTCAGCGGAATCGATGGAATCAGTCGTAAGAGGCCGAGGTGGTGCGGTAATTCCCGGTGGCGGGGGAGGCGCGGGTGGCGAACTGCGCTGACTGTGCCGGGCATTGCCTCCGGTGGCCCAGGGGATCGTGACCGAAATACCCTGACATCGTTGATGAAGTCATGATCAAGCGCATTGCTGTCGCTGCCGTTCTGACCGGCGCCGCACTGTCCATGTCCTCCGTCGCTGCCGCCGCCGTACCCACGCTGCCGACGCCGGTGGGGCCGCCCCCGTCGTCGAACGCGGGACCGGTCGGTGTCACGGCCCCTTCGCCGGACGCGCCGGTGAAGGGCGACCCCAAGGCGGGCCCGGGGAAGCAGGCTCCGGGGAAGCAGGACCCGGCCAAGAGCGCTCCCGGCAAGAAGGCCCCGGGCAAGGGCGCGCCCGCCAAGGGCGACTCCGGTAAGGGCGACCCCGGCAAGGGGCAGGCGCCGAAGAAGGGGCAGGCCGTCAAGGGTCAGGCCGCCGCGCCGAAGGGGCAGGCCCCCAAGGCGCACGGTGGCAAGGGCGCCGCCGGGCCGAAGGCCCCGGCCGTCCACGGCGCCCCGGCCCCGGCGCAGGTCCAGCCCCCCAAGGGCATGCCCGCGCCGCAGGCCGCCCCCGCCGTGCAGGACATGGCCCCGGACCACGACCAGAGCGTCTACCCGGGCGTGGTGAAGGGGCTCGGCAAGCTCAACCAGCTCAGCCAGCTGAAGCAGGTCGGCGCCGCGACGAGCGCGCTGCCGCTCTAGCGGATCGCGAACCGGGCGGGCCGGTCAGGCCCAGAGGTCGGTGATGCCGACGCCCAGCTCCGCGAGCAGCCGGCGGAGCAGCGGGAGCGACAGGCCGATGACATTGCCGGGGTCGCCGTCGATGCCCTCGACGAACGGTGCCGAGCGGCCGTCGAGGGTGAAGGCGCCCGCGACGTGCAGCGGCTCGCCGGAGGCCACGTAGGCGGCGATCTCGGCGTCGGACGGCTCGCCGAAGCGGACCGTCGTGGAGGCCGTCGCCGAGGCGCGGCGGCCCGTGGCGGTGTCGACGACGCAGTGGCCGGTGCGCAGGACGCCGGCGCGGCCGCGCATGGACTTCCAGCGCGCGGTGGCCTCCTCGGCGTCGGCGGGCTTGCCGAGGGCCTGGCCGTCCAGCTCCAGGACGGAGTCGCAGCCGATGACGAGGGCCCCGGCCGCCGCCTCCCGCTCCGCCACCGCGGCCGCCTTGGCCTCGGCCAGCACGAGGGCCAGCCCGGCGGGGGTCGGGGCGTCCAGGGCGTCCTCGTCCACCCCGCTGACGATCACCTCGGGGGCGAGGCCGGCCTGGCGCAGCAGCCCGAGTCTCGCGGGGGACTGGGAGGCGAGGACGAGGCGGCGGGAGGGGGTGCGGTTGCTCATGGGGGCCAGCGTAGTTTCCCGGGGGCTCCGCCCCGGACCCCGCTCACCGGGGTCACTTGCCCAGCACCGCCTCCATGACCTTCTTCGCGATCGGGCCCGCGAGCTTGCCGCCCGAGATCTCGTCGTCCGGGACGCTGTCGTCCGGGTCGATCATCACCGCGACCGCCACCGGCGAGCCCTCGTCCGTCTTCGCGTACGAGATGAACCACGCCAGGTTCTTCTGGTTCGCGCCCCGCTCCGCGGTGCCCGTCTTGCCGCCGACGGTGACGCCGTCGATGAGGGCGGCCTTGCCGGTGCCCTTGGTGGCGGTGTCCTCCATCATCTGCTGGACCTTCTTGGCGATCCCGGGTGATACGGCCTCCGACATCACCTCGGGCTTGTGCTTCTCGACCGTCTTCAGGTCCGGGTCGCGCAGCTCCTCGACCATGTAGGGCTTCATCAGCTTGCCGTCGTTGGCGATCGCGGCGGTCATCATGGCGACCTGCAGCGGGGTGGCGGTCAGGCTGCCCTGGCCGATGCCGGCCATGGCGGTCTGGGACTTGTTGATGTCCTTGGGGAAGGTGCTGGCGCTCGCCCGCACCGGCGTGAAGGGCTCCTGGTTGAAGCCGAACTTCTCCGCCATCGCGCGCATCTTGTCCCGCCCCAGGTCGGAGCTCGCCTTGCCGTAGACGGTGTTGCAGGAGTTCTGCATGGCCACGTCGAGGGAGGCGTTCTTGCAGGGGGCGGCGGGGTTCTGGTTGGGGAGCCTGGTCACGGTGCCGGGCATGGTCCAGGGGTCGGGGGAGTCCGTGGGGGCGTTGATGTCCGAGTAGAGGCCGTTCTCCAGGGCCGCGGCCGCCGTCACGATCTTGAAGGTGGAGCCGGGCGGGTACGTCTCGCGCAGCGCCCGGTTGTTCATCGGCTTGTCCGGGTCCTTCTGGAGCGCGTCCCAGGCGACCTTGTCCTGCTTGCTGTTCCCGGCGATGGTGGAGGGGTCGTACGAGGGCGTGGAGGCCAGCGCGAGGATCTTGCCCGTCCGGGGGTCGAGGGCGACGACGGCGCCCTTGCGGTCGCCCAGGCCCTCGTAGGCCGCCTTCTGCGCCTTGGGGTCGATGGTGGTGACGACGTCGCCGCCGCGCGCCTTCTTGCCGGTGAACATGTCGGCGGTGCGCTGGAAGAACAGCCGGTCGTCCGTGCCGCTGAGCAGCTTGTTGTTGACGCCCTCGAGATAGCTGCTGCCGTAGCCCTGGGAGAAGAAGCCCGTGACGGGGGCGTACATCTTCCCGTCGGTGAAGGTCCGCTTGTACTTCAGGTCGCCGCCGGTCTCCACCGACCCGGTGACGGGCCGGCCGCCGACGATGATGTCGCCGCGCGGCTGGGAGAAGCTCGCGATCGCGACGCGTCGGTTCTTCTCGTGGTTCGACAGCTCGTCACCGCGAACGAACTGCACCCAGGTCGCCCTGACCAGCAGGGAGAGCACGAGTATTCCGGTGAATACCGCTATGTGACGGACGGGCTTGTTCATATGGGTCAGGACGTGAAACGGGTGAATCCAGTTCCAGAACGGACAAACCTATGAGCCGTCTGTGACACAGCGTGACCGCCGACACGGCGTGACCGTCGCGAGGTCAGCGCACGCCCAGGGGTCAGTGCACACCCAGCACCAGGAAGAGCAGCACCATCCCCACCGCCAGCACGATCCCGGCCCGCCGGAGCATGAGCTGCGCCTCGCGCAGCTCCTCGGGCGGTTCGTCGGACGGGTCGGACCAGAGCATGACCTCCATGGTCCGCCCGCGAGGCGTGTGGCGCCTGAGTACGCGTACTCAGGCCGCCACGACGCCGAGGGGCTCAGGCGGGCCAGTAGGTGGTGCGCCAGGCCAGGGGGCCCGGGTGCGGGACGCGCCGGCCCGCCGCCAGCCGGGCCGGGTTGGACCACTCCGAACGGGCCGGGGCGTCCTGCGCGGCGGTGGCGCCCACCGCCGCGCGCGCCTGGACCACCGCCAGGGCGGCGGCCAGCTCCTCGGGTGTGGGGTTGCCCCGAACGACCTTGATCACGTCGGCGTCCCTTTCGCTACGTTCCCTGCGTTCGCTACAGCGGGATGTTCCCGTGCTTCTTCGGCGGCAGCGCCTCGCGCTTGTCGCGCAGGGCGCGCAGCCCCCGCACGATGTGGCGGCGGGTCTCCGACGGCATGACCACCGCGTCGACGTAGCCGCGCTCGGCCGCCACATAGGGGTTGAGCAGCGTGTCCTCGTACTCCGCGAGCAGCTCGGCGCGCAGCGCCTCCTGCTCCTCCGGCGTGGCGGCCGCGGCCAGCGAGCGGCGGTGGAGGATGTTGACCGCGCCCTGGGCGCCCATCACCGCGATCTGCGCCGTCGGCCACGTCAGATTGAGATCGGCGCCCAGGTGCTTGGAGCCCATGACGTCATACGCGCCGCCGAACGCCTTGCGGGTGATCACGGTGATCAGCGGGACCGTGGCCTCCGCGTACGCGTAGATCAGCTTGGCGCCGCGCCGGATGATGCCGTTGTACTCCTGGTCCGTGCCCGGCAGGAAGCCCGGGACGTCCACGAACGTCAGCACCGGGACGTTGAACGCGTCGCAGGTGCGCACGAACCGCGCCGCCTTCTCGCTCGCGGCGATGTCCAGACAGCCCGCGAACTGCATCGGCTGGTTGGCGACGACGCCCACCGGGCGGCCCTCGACCCGGCCGAAGCCCGTGAGGATGTTCGGCGCGAACAGCGCCTGCGTCTCCAGGAACTCGCCCTCGTCCAGCACGTGCTCGATCACGGTGTGCATGTCGTAGGGCTGGTTCGCCGAGTCGGGGATCAGGACGTCCAGCTCGCGGTCGGCGTCCGAGACCTCCAGGTCGGCCTCCTCCGGGAAGGCCGGCGGCTCGGAGAGGTTGTTCGACGGCAGGTACGACAGCAGCGCCTTGACGTACTCGATGGCGTCCTTCTCGTCGCCCGCCATGTGGTGGGCCACGCCCGACGTGGTGTTGTGCGTCCGCGCGCCGCCCAGCTCCTCGAAGCCCACGTCCTCGCCGGTGACGGTCTTGATGACGTCCGGGCCGGTGATGAACATGTGCGAGGTCTGATCCACCATCACCGTGAAGTCCGTGATGGCGGGCGAGTACACCGCGCCGCCCGCGCACGGGCCGACGACCAGCGAGATCTGCGGAATGACGCCGGAGGCGTGGGTGTTGCGGCGGAAGATCTCGCCGTACATGCCCAGGGACGCCACGCCCTCCTGGATGCGGGCGCCGCCCGAGTCGTTGATGCCGATGACCGGGCACCCCGACTTCAGGGCGAAGTCCATCACCTTGACGATCTTCTGGCCGAACACCTCGCCGAGCGCGCCGCCGAACACCGTGAAGTCCTGCGAGAAGACGGCCACCGGACGGCCGTCCACCGTGCCGTAGCCGGTCACCACGCCGTCCCCGTACGGGCGGGTGGCGTCCATGCCGAAGTTCGTCGAACGGTGCCGCGCGAACTCGTCGAGCTCCACGAACGAGCCCTCGTCCAGCAGCAGATCGACCCGCTCGCGCGCCGTCAGCTTGCCCTTGGCGTGCTGCTTCTCCACCGCCCGCGCGGAGCCGGCGTGCGTCGCCTCCTCGATCCGGCGCTGGAGATCCGCGAGCTTCCCCGCGGTCGTGTGGATGTCCAATTCGTCGGCTACTGGCTCGGACACGGGATGCGGCTCCTGCTCGTCCGGAGGGGTGGGATGGCGGACATGGCGGCGCCGCCCGACGGGCCCGCCCTGGCTACCGGTTCGTAGCGTATCCGCGCGCATGCGCTGCGGCAGTGCGTCTTTGGCCACACCTTCGGCGGCGCCGGAGCCGGTCGGTGCCGTCCGGTTCGTCGGGCTCTCGCCTCCTATGGTGGCTCTTATGACGCCCTCCGACGCCTCCGAAAACCCCCGGTCCGAAAACCCCTGGTCCGATCTGGACCGCCCGCCGCTCAACGCCAACGCCCTGCGCCGCGCGCTGCTCCGCCCCGGCGGGCTGTGGACCTCCCTCGACGTGGTCTCGCGCACCGGCTCCACCAACACCGACCTCGTCGCCGCCGGCGGCCCCGAGGGCGCGGTGCTCGTCGCCGAGGAGCAGTCCGCCGGGCGCGGCCGCCTGGACCGCACCTGGTCCGCGCCCCCGCGCTCCGGACTCTTCTTCTCCGTCCGCCTCGTCCCCGGCCCCGGCGTGCCCGTCGAGCGCTGGGGCTGGCTCCCGCTGCTCGCCGGGGTCGCCACCGCCACCGCCCTCTCCCGCGCCGCCGGCGTCGACACCGCCCTGAAGTGGCCCAACGACCTGCTCGTCACCGTCGACGGGGAGGAGCGCAAGGCCGGTGGCATCCTCGCCGAGCGCTCCGGCGACGCCGTCGTGGTGGGCATCGGGCTGAACGTCACGCTCCGCGCCGACGAGCTCCCCGTCCCGCAGGCGGGCTCCCTCGCCCTCGCCGGCGCCGAGGTCACCGACCGCGACCCGCTGCTGCGGGCCGTGCTGCGCAACCTCGCCGACCTCTACGAGGCGTGGCGCGCGGCGGGCGGCGACCCGGCCGCCTGCCGGCTCCAGGAGATGTACACCGCCGGGTGCGCCACCCTCGGCCGGACCGTCCGCGCCGAACTGCCCGGCGGGCGCGAGCTGGTCGGCGAGGCCGTGGCCGTCGACGGCGACGGACGGCTGGTGCTGGCGACGGCCGAGGGGGTGCGGCAACCGGTGGGAGCGGGCGACATCGTCCATTTGCGGGCGGCCGGATCGTAAACGTCGTAAAGAGTGACCGCCGCGCCGTCGGGAGAGTGAGCTACGGCACACCTGACGTATCGTTGTGCCCGGAACCTAAGCGAGCAGTGATCGGCAGGGCAGTGCGCACGGATCGGACAGGGGGCGGGCGGTGACCGCCGACGATGGGGGAACCACCCGAGCCGGCAGGGCCACGGGGGACGACGGTACGGGCGGCGGCGACCACGGCACGCGCCACGCCGGTCACCCCGGCGTCGGGGGGAGCATCGGCGAGGAGGACATCGGCGAGGAGGGCGACCCTCTCGCGCTCCGGCTGGAGTCGCTGATCCTCGGGGCCGAGCGCCGCTACACCCCCTTCCAGGCCGCCCGCGCGGCCGGGGTCTCCATGGATCTGGCCGCCCGCTTCTGGCGCGCCATGGGCTTCGCCGACATCGGCCAGGCCAAGGCGCTCACCGAGGCGGACGTGCTGGCGCTGCGGCGCCTGGCCGGTCTGGTCGAGGCGGGCCTGCTCAGCGAGCCCATGGCCGTCCAGGTCGCCCGGTCCACGGGGCAGACCACGGCCCGGCTGGCCGACTGGCAGATCGACTCCTTCCTGGAGGGGCTGACCGAGCCTCAGGAAGGCTTGAGCCGGGCCGAGATCACATATCCGCTGGTCGAGCTGCTTCTGCCCGAGCTGGAGGAGTTCCTGATCTACGTCTGGCGGCGGCAGCTCGCCGCCGCCACCGGCCGCGTCGTCCAGGCGGCCGACGACGCGGAGATGGTCGACCGGCGTCTGGCCGTCGGCTTCGCCGACCTCGTCGGCTTCACCCGGCTGACGCGGCGGCTGGAGGAGGAGGAGCTCGGCGAGCTCGTCGAGGCCTTCGAGACGACCGCGGCGGATCTGGTGGCGGCCCATGGCGGGCGCCTGATCAAGACGCTCGGTGACGAGGTGCTGTACGCCGCCGACGACGCCGGTACGGCGGCGGAGATCGGGCTGCGGCTCATCGAGACCCTCACGAACGACGAGACCATGCCCGAGCTGCGGGTCGGCATCGCGTTCGGGACGGTCACGACGCGGATGGGCGACGTCTTCGGCACCACCGTCAACCTCGCCAGCCGGCTCACCTCGATAGCGCCGAAGGACGCCGTCCTCGTCGACGGCGCCCTGGCGGAGGAACTCACGCGCAGCGGGGACGCGCCCAAGTCCGAGGCGGAGGTCGCGGCGGCGGCCGAGCGGGGCGAGTACCGGTTCGCGCTCCAGCCGATGTGGCAGCGGCCGGTGCGCGGCCTCGGAGTCGTCGAGCCGTGGCTGCTCACGCGGCGGGAGCCGTAGCTGGGGGACCACCCGCCGCGGCGGTTCGATCTTGGGTATGGCCCCCGGCGCGGCCGGGAGGCATGATCGGTGCCGTCGGGACAACGGAGACCGGGAGGGCACCAGCGTGAGCGAACGCCGCATCGGAGAGTGGATCGCGATCCGGACGCACGAGAACGGCCACGTCGCCGAACTCGTCCTGGACCGGCCCAAGGCCATGAACGCCGTCTCCACGGAGATGGGCCGGCTCATCGGGCAGGCGACCGCCGAGCTCGCCGCCGACCGGGACGTCCGGGTCGTCGTCCTCACGTCCACGCACGAACGCGCCTTCTGCGTCGGCGCCGACCTCAAGGAGCGCAACTCCTTCACCGACGCCGACCTCGTCCGCCAGCGTCCGCACGCCCGGGCCTGCTACACCGGCGTGCTGGAGCTGCCCGTTCCCACCATCGCCGCCGTGCACGGCTTCGCCCTGGGCGGCGGGTACGAGCTCGCCCTGTCCTGCGACGTCATCGTGGCCGACCGGACGGCCGTGGTGGGGCTGCCCGAGGTGTCCGTGGGCGTGATCCCCGGCGGTGGCGGCACCCAGCTGCTGCCGCGCCGCGTCGGGGCCGCCCGCGCCGCCGAGCTGATCTTCAGCGCCCGGCGGGTGGAGGCCGCCGAGGCCCGGGAGTTGGGCATGGTGGACCTGCTCGTCGACGAGGGCCGCGACCGGGACGAGGCTTTGGCGCTGGCCGCCCGGATCGCCGGCAACTCCCCGGTCGGGCTGCGGGCCGCGAAGCGGGCGCTGCGGCTGGGGCACGGGCTGGACCTGCGGGCCGGGCTGGAGGTCGAGGACGCGGCCTGGCGGTCGGTGGCCTTCTCCGGCGACCGGGCCGAGGGCGTGGCGGCGTTCAACGAGAAGCGGAAGCCGGACTGGCCGGGGGAGTGACGTACTGGCGGGTGACGTACTGAATTTCTTTATTGCGCGGAATGCGCCCGACGTTCTTACGCTGGAGTACGGGTCGGGAGGCCCTGGCGGTCACGGAATGTGAGGCTCGGGTGGCTGGTGACGGGGAGTGCGATGCCCGGCTGCGCGCCGTCGTGGAGCTCGCGCAGGCGATGGCCGCCGCGCCCACCCCGCTCGAGAGCGTCGAGGCCGCGGCGGAGGGCGCGCGCCGCGCGCTGGACGGGACGTTCGCCGCGATCTCGGTGTGGGAGCGGGAGCGCGGCCGGCTGCGGGTGCTGGTGAACACGGGCGAGCTCGCGGAGGGGGAGGAACGCTTCCCCGGGGACGAGTCGTACCCCGTGGACGTCTTTCCCGAGATCACGGAGTTCCTGCACGAGCGGTGGGTGGGCGGGCAGCCGCACGCTTGGGTGGAGACGGCCCGGGGGGACGCCGACGCGGACCACCGGCGTGTCACCGCCCTGCGGCGGCGTGGGCGCGGCTGCTGCGTCGTCGCGCCGATCGTGCTGCACGGGCGGGCGTGGGGTGAGCTGTATGTCGCGCGCTCGGTTCGGGCGCCGCTTTTCGGGCCTGCCGACGCGGACTTCGCGACGGTGCTGGCGGCGGTGGCGGCGTCCGGCATCGTGCAGACCGAGCGGCTGGAGGAGGTCCGGCGGCTGGCGTTCACCGACCCGCTGACGGGGCTGGCCAACCGGCGGGCGGTCGACGCGCGGCTGGACGAGGCTGTGGAACGGCACCTGGGGGAAGGTGCTGTCGTCAGTTTGTTGGTGTGTGATCTCAACGGGCTGAAGAAGGTCAACGACACGTTGGGGCACGCGGTCGGGGACCGGTTGCTGGAGCGGTTCGGGTCGGTGCTGTCGCTGTGCGGGGCGAAGCTGCCGGGGGCGCTGGCGGCGCGGCTGGGGGGCGACGAGTTCTGTCTGCTGTCGGTGGGGCCTACGGCGGACGAGGTGGTGCGGGTCGCGGACGAACTGTGCAGGCGGGCGGGGGCGTTGGAGCTGGGGGAGGGGGTGGCTTGCGGGGTCGCTTCCACGGGGGATCCGATCGGGGTGGTGCGTTCGGCGCGGCGGCTGTTCCGGCTGGCGGACGCGGCGCAGTACCGGGCGAAGGCGGCGCGGTCGTCCGGGCCGGTGGTGGCGGGGCGGGACGGGGGGCGGGCGGATCCGGTGGTGCGGATGGCCGACCGGCCGCCGTCGCCGTTGTCGGCGGAGCGGCGCCGGTTCCGGGGTCGGGGGCGGGGTGGGGTGGACGGACCCTTACGGGGCTGAGCTCTTCGCGGTGCCTGCCACAAGGTCAGGGGCGCCCGGTATTCACCCTCCAGCGGCGAAGAGCTCTTCACGCCCCTACCAGGGCCCATCCACCCCACCCCGCCCCCTCACGTCACCCCAGCCCCTGGCTGAGCGATCCGTTTCCGGGCAATCGGGCGGGCGGGTGGGTGGGCGAAATCCCGCGCCGCCAGGCGCGGGCACCCCCACGGCGGGGCAGCCGGCATGGATCGTCACCCGGCGGCGTTACACGAGTACAAAGTCGACTAGTGACAGGTAGCGATTCAGTCTCTAGGGTGCCTGAATATGGATATGCACTCTGTGGTGGTGGGAACCTCCGGCACGACCGCGGAAGACGTGATCGCCGTCGCCCGCGACGGCGCCCGCGTGGTCGTGTCGGAAGAGGCCCTCGCCGCCGTCGCCGCCGCGCGGCAGGTGATCGACGATCTGGCCGCCAAGCCGGACCCCGTGTACGGCGTCTCGACCGGCTTCGGCGCCCTCGCCGTCCGGCACATCAGCCCCGACCTGCGGGTCCAGCTCCAGCGCAACATCGTCCGCTCGCACGCCGCCGGCATGGGCCCGCGCGTCGAGCGCGAGGTCGTGCGGGCGCTGATGTTCCTGCGCCTGAAGACGCTCGCCTCCGGGCACACGGGCGTACGCCCGCTGGTCGTCGAGACGATGGCCGCCATCCTCAACGCGGGTATCACCCCCGTGGTGCACGAGTACGGCTCGCTCGGCTGCTCCGGCGACCTCGCGCCGCTCTCGCACTGCGCGCTCACGCTGATGGGCGAGGGCGACGCCGAGGGCCCCGACGGCGTGGTGCGCCCGGCCGCGGAGCTGCTCGCCGAGCACCGCATCGAGCCCGTGGAGCTGCGGGAGAAGGAAGGGCTCGCGCTGCTCAACGGCACGGACGGCATGCTCGGCATGCTCGTCATGGCCTGCGCGGACCTGGCCCGTCTGATCACCTCGGCCGACATCACCGCCGCGCTGTCCCTGGAGGCGCTGCTCGGCTCGGAGAAGGTGCTGGCCCCCGAGCTCCACACCATCCGTCCCCACCCGGGGCAGGGCGCGAGTGCCGCGAACATGGCGGCGGTGCTGGCCGGTTCCGGGCTCACCGGGCACCACCAGGACGACGCGCCGCGCGTCCAGGACGCGTACTCGATCCGTTGCGCCCCGCAGGTGGCCGGCGCGGGCCGGGACACCCTGGCGCACGCCCGGCTGGTGGCGGACCGCGAGCTGGCCGCCGCGGTCGACAACCCCGTGGTGCTGAGGGATGGCCGCGTGGAGTCCAACGGCAATTTCCATGGCGCGCCAGTGGCTTACGTCCTTGATTTCCTTGCGATTGCGGCTGCTGACCTTGCTTCCATTGCCGAGCGGCGGACCGACCGGTTGCTGGACAAGAACCGCTCGCACGGGCTGCCGGCCTTCCTGGCGGGGGACGCCGGGGTGGACTCGGGGCTGATGATCGCCCAGTACACCCAGGCCGCGCTGGTCAGCGAGATGAAGCGGCTGGCGGTCCCGGCGTCGGTGGACTCGATCCCGTCCTCCGCGATGCAGGAGGACCACGTCTCCATGGGCTGGTCGGCGGCGCGCAAGCTGCGGACGGCCGTGGCGGCGCTCGGCCGGGTCGTCGCCGTGGAGCTGGTCGCCGCGACGCGGGCGATCGAGCTGCGGGAGGGCCTGGAGCCGGCCCCGGCCTCGCGGGCCGTGCTGAAGGCCGTGCGCGCGGCGGGCGTGGAGGGCCCCGGCGGGGACCGTTTCCTGGCGCCGGACCTGGCGCTGGCCGAGGAGTTCGTCCGGTCCGGGGAGCTCGTCGCGGCCGTGGAGCCGGTGACGGGCCCGCTGGCCTGACGGCCGGTCGGTCAGCCGGCGGCGCCGCGCGACCTGCGCGCGGCGCCCGTGACCAGCGCGCCGCCCGCGGCGACGAACGCTATGCCACCGAAGACATACGGAGTGGTGTCCACGCTCCCGCTGGCCGCCAGCTCCTGGGCGGCCGGGGCCGCTGCCGTCGCGACGGCGTCCTGCTGCTTCTCGGGGCGCTCGGGCGTAGCGTTGGCAGTGGGGACGAACCACAGCGCGCACAGCACCGTGCAGGCGGCGACGGCGGTCAGCAGCGGGCGACGTGTGGTCACGGGATGAAACCCCCTGGCGACGACGGAGATTGTTGGTCGTGAGCTGTGGCGCGTCCCGACTGACACGATGTTAGTGACACCGGCGGCCGGTGGGGAAGCCATGGGGTAACCGGCGGTCTAGTAGCAGGGCGTTTGCCCTTTTTCAAGACCCCGGTTGCGGGCCTCGTGACCCGAGGGGCTTTACTGGCGTGGTCTTTCCCACAGTTTGCCGATGAGTGGAACCGGGCCAAACGGTGCACGCGTTCCCTTATGTAGTAGCCGGGATACGTGTAGCCCCACGAGCCCCACGATCGGCTCGGGGGATTCCGGGGTCCAGGAGCAATGGAGAAGCGTGTGATGACGTACGGCAAGCGCCGCAAGGGCCTGGTGGCCGCGGCCGCTGTGCTCGGCGGGGTACTGACTCTGGCCGCCTGTGGTGGCGACGGCGACGACGCCAAGGGCGGCGGTGACGCCAAGGGGAAGTCGCAGGGTCAGGTCGATGCCGCGGCCGCCAAGGACGCCTCCAAGGCGCAGATCAAGATCACGCCCAAGAACGGCGCCAATGGCGTCGGCATCACGGCCGATGCCGTTTCCGTCGCTGTGAGTGATGGCGAGCTCACCAGCGTCAAGATGACGACGGACAAGGGCACCCCCGTCGAGGGTTCAATATCTTCGGACAAGAAGTCCTGGAAGCCGAACAAGCAGCTCGAGCGTTCGACCAAGTACAAGATCACCGCCGAGGCCAAGGACTCCAAGGACCGCAAGGCCACTGAGAACTCCTCTTTCTCCACCGTCTCTCCCGACAACAGCTTCATCGGCTCCTTCACGCCGGAGGACGGCTCGACGGTCGGCGTCGGCATGCCCGTGTCGATCGACTTCGACAAGCCGATCAAGAACCGGAAGGACGTCCAGTCCCACCTGACGGTCACCAGCAGCAGCGGCCAGAAGGTCGTCGGTCACTGGTTCGGCGACCAGCGCATCGACTTCCGGCCGCAGGAGTACTGGAAGGCCAACTCCGAGGTCACGCTGAAGATGGACCTCGACGGCGTCGAGGGCGGCCCGAACATCAAGGGCGTCCAGAAGAAGACGATCCAGTTCAAGATCGGCCGCTCGCAGGTCTCCACGGTCGACGCCAAGACCCACCAGATGACGGTGGTCCGGGACGGTCAGACCCTCAAGACCATCCCGATCTCGGCGGGCAGCCCGTCCAACCCGACGTACAACGGCAAGATGGTGATCTCCGAGAAGTTCGTGGAGACCCGGATGAACGGCTCCACCGTCGGCTTCACCGGCAAGGACGGCAAGGGCGAGTACGACATCAAGGACGTGCCGCACGCCATGCGCCTGTCCACGTCGGGCACGTTCATCCACGGCAACTACTGGGGCAGCGGCGTCTTCGGCGTCTCCAACACCAGCCACGGCTGCGTGGGCCTGGAGGACAAGCAGGGCGCCAACGACCCGAACACCCCGGGTGCCTGGTTCTACAGCAACTCGCTCATCGGTGACGTCGTCGACGTGAAGAACTCCGACGACAAGACCGTCGCCCCGGACAACGGCCTCAACGGCTGGAACATGGACTGGGCGCAGTGGGTCGCGGGCAGCGCCACCGGCGCGTGAGCCTCACCCACTGAGGATTTCGAGGGGCCCTCCCGGCGGATTCGTCCGCGGGAGGGCCCCTTTGCCGTCGGTGCCCGTCGGTGCCCGTCGGGGCTCGTCGGGGCTCGTCGGGGCTCGTGGAAAACCGAACGACAGCGCGGAGCTCGCGTCGTAGCGTGCGCGGAATGAGTGAACTGCTGCGTCTGAACGATCGTCCCTCCGAGAGCGAGATCGACGGCTGGCACGCCGTCATCGCTTCCGCCCATGCCCACGACCTGCCCGCCGTGCCCGCGCCCGGGCGGGTGGAGACGGCCGGGGTGCTGTGCGTGACGGACGACGACAGCCGGTACGTACGGCTGGCCGTGCCGGGGGACGGCGAGTATGCGGGGGTTGTTTCCCTGCGGTTGTTCAACGAGGGGGCGAACCGGAAGACGGCCTGGATCGAGCATCTTGTCGTCCGGCCGGAGTTGCGGAACCGGGGCATCGGGACGCGCCTGTGGCAGGAGGTGCGGGCGATCCTGGAGGGGGAGCGGCGGGGCGCGGTCGGCGCCCAGATCGAGATCGGCGGCGCGGGCGAGAAGTTCGCCCTCGCGCACGGCTTCGTGTGCGCCCTCCCGCTGGTGATGTACGTACAGGACGTGACGGAGGAGGCGGCGGCCGAGGAGCCGGTCCTGCCGGAGGGGTACCGCTTCGTCGAGTGGGAGGGCGCCGTGCCCGAGGAGTTCGCCGGCCCCTTCGCGGCCGTCCGCGACGCCATGTCGGACAGCCCCTGGGGCGACTTCGAGGAGGAACGGCCGCGCTGGGACGCCGAGCGTTCCCGCGCTTTCCAGCAGCTCGTCGTCGACCGGGGCGGGGAGATGCTCACGGTCGCCGCGGTCGCGCCCGACGGCTCGTTCGCCGGGTACACCGAGCTGGTGCGGCGCTCCCCGGAGGGGGCGCGGGCCACGCAGTACGGCACCGCCGTCGCCGCAGGCCACCGCGGGCTCGGCCTGGGCCGGGCGGTCAAGCTGCGGATGCTGCGGCTCGTGCGCGAGGGCCGGATGCCCGTACGGGAGATCGTCACGGGTGTGTCCGACGACAACGGGCCCATGCGCGCCGTGAACAAGCTGCTCGGCTACCGGCCCGAGCGGTCCGTGGGAGTCTTCCAGGCCCGGCTCTGACCCGGCTCCTGCCCCGCTCCGACCTGCGGGAGCCGGGGCGGGCACCGGGCGTGTGCCCTGTCTCCGGGGATGCGGGAAGATGGGATTCCACTCCGGCGCACCCCCCAGCCCCGGCCCCCCGAGGAAGCGAGCCCCCCACAGTGCAGAGCACCGAGTCGCCCCTGGAAACCGTCGCCGCGGCCGTACGCGGGCTGCGGGCGGCGCGCGGGGACGATCTCGACGACGCCGTCTACGCCGCCGCCTCCGTCCTGGCCGCCGCCCCCGCCGGGTGGGAGGCCATCAGCGGCGCGGTCGTCCGGCACGGCTCGGCGACGGTGCGGCGGGCCTGGGAGTACGGCTGGCAGCCCGCCGACGTCGTCCGGCTCGTACGGCGGGAACTGCCCGCCGCCGAGACCCGTTTCGCCGTCGCCCTCATCGCCGCCGAGGGCCGGCGCTACGCCCCGGAGACGCTCGACGCGCGCTGGGTCGCCCAGCTGACGGAGCTCGACGCGCGCGCCTGGTGGGAGACGGACGACACCTTCCTCGACGGCTTCGCGGAGCGCGAGCGGCTGAGCCGCTTCGAGACCGCCGTCCGCGCCCTGGCCACGCTGCGGCTGATCGACGGGCTGCCGAGGGTCGGCGGCGTCGGCCCGCTGCCCGGCACCGGCGGCCACGTCGCCACGGCCGCCGCGGCCGCCCCGCCCCGGATGCTCGGCCGTGTCCGGGCGCTGCTGGCGAAGGCGGAGTCGACGCAGTTCCCGGAGGAGGCGGAGGCCCTGTCCGCCAAGGCCCAGGAGCTCATGGCCCGGCACTCCATAGACGAGGCCCTGCTCGCCGCCGGCGCGGCCGCCGCCGGGGACGGGCCGGGCGCCTGCCGGATCGGGGTCGAGGGCCCGTACGAATCCGCCAAGGCCCTGCTCCTGAACGCGGTGGCCGCCGCCAACCACTGCCAGGCCGTGTGGTCCGCCGAGTACGGCTTCTCGACGGTCGTCGGTTTCGACGCCGACCTGGAGCTCGTCGAGCTCCTCTACACCTCCCTCCTCGTCCAGGCCACCGCGGCGATGGGCCGCGCCGCCGACGACCACCACGCCCGTGGCCGCTCCCGTCGCACCCGTGACTTCCGCGAGTCCTTCCTGATCGCCTACGCGGGCCGGATCGGCGACCGGCTGTCCGCGGCCGTCCGCGACGTGGCCGCCGAGGAGACCCGCCCCGAGGTGCTGCCCGTCCTGGCCGCCCGGGACGTGGCGGTCGGCGAGACCGCCGGACGCCTCTTCCCCGAGACCACCTCCCACCGCCTCAAGGGCCGCGACGCCGAGGGCTGGGCCCGAGGCACGGAGGCCGCCGACGCGGCGAGGCTGGCGGGGCAGCGCCCGTAAGGGGCAGGTGCGCCCGTAAGGACGCGCCCCTAAGGGGCGCGGGGCTGCGTCGATATGCGGCTGCCGCCGCGCGGGCGCGCCCACCGACGTGCCCCGTAAGGGGCGCGGGGAACTGCGCGACCAGCCCCCACCGGCCCGCAAGTGATCAAACCGAACGCCGCCGGCAGCGCTATCGCGGTGCGAAATACGCCCCCGGCGCCACCCCCACCCCCCTCCGGAACGCCGCGACGAACGCACTCGGCGAGCCGTACCCCACCCGCCGCGCCACCGAGGACACCGTCACCCCCGCCGCGAGCAGCGGCATCGCCGCCTCCAGCCGCAGCTGGGCGCGCCACCGCCCGTACGACATGCCCGTGCCCTCGGCGAAGGCCCGCGCGAGCGTCCGGCCGCTCGCGCCCACCAGCGCGCCCCACTGCGCGAGCGTGCGCCCGTCCGCCGGGTCCGCGCGCAGGGCCTCCGCCACCCGCCGGGCCCGGGGGTCGGCGGGCATCGGCGCCCTGACCGTCGTCACGGAGACGGGACGCAACTGGTCCAGCAGGACGTCCTCCGCACGCTGCCGCGCCCCCGTGTCGAGGTCCTCCTGCGACAGATGCCCGATCAGCTCCCGCAACAGCCCGGAGACCGCCATGACTTGCGGTGTCTCCCAGGTGAACGGGCAACGGTCCGGCCAGAAGTACAGACTCCGCATCAGTGCGGCGCACGTGGCGCCCGTGGCGTGCGGGACGCCCGCCGGGATCCACAGCGCGACGGTCGACGGCAGCACCCACGTACGTCCCGCCGCGCGCACGGCCAGGACGCCGCGCGGCGCCCACGCCAGCTGATGGGCGCTGTGCCGGTGGACGTCGAACCACTCGTCCTCACCGAGCGCGAAGCTGCCGACAGCTATGGCACTGCCGGCCGGGGCGACGACGTGGGCGGCGGGATGCACCCCCGTGACGGCGGTATGTCCTTTCGGCGACATGAGTTGGCCTCCTGGCCCGTATACGACACGGTCGCCTGATTCCTAGCCTTGCCGCATGCCGATGAATCTCGTTCACCGCCGTTTGTGCAGTTCCGAGAAGTGGGCCCGCGCCGTCGAGGACCGTTTGCTGCCGTGGGTCCTGGACGGAGTGCCGCTCGGGCCCGACGCCCTGGAGATCGGGCCGGGTTACGGGGCCACCACGCGCGTCCTGCTGCGCCGGAAGGGCCTGACGCGGCTGAGCGTCGTCGAGGTCGACGCGGCGTACGCGGCCGGGCTGCGCCGCGAGTTCGGCGACCGGGCCGAGGTCGTGCACGGCGACGGGACCGCCCTGCCCTGGCCCGACGGCCGCTTCGACTCCGTCGCCTGCTTCACCATGCTCCACCACGTCCCCTCGCCCGCCCGGCAGGATGCCCTTTTCGCCGAGGCGCACCGCGTGCTGCGCCCGGGCGGTGTCTTCGCCGGCTGCGACTCGCTGAGCAACTGGCGCTGGCGGCTGATCCATTGGGGCGATACGTGTGTGCCGGTGCCGCCCGCGACTCTGGAGACGCGGCTGCGGGCGGCGGGGTTCACGGAGGTGAAGGTGGAAGTGGGGACGGGCAGCTTCCGCTTCCGGGCGGTGCGGTAGGGGATGCCCCGCCGCCCGTACGGGGGTCGGGCGGCGGGGCGGTACCGTCCTCGTGCGGTCAGCCGAGCGTCACCGTCACGACGCGGCCGGAGGCCTCCGTGACGAACAGCTCGCGGCGCCCGTCGTGATCGCCGAACGCACGCGGCACGCGGACGCTCGTCGGCATCCGCAGCCCGCTCACCAGCACGCAGGACCGTCCGGTCACCGGGTCCACCTTGATCAGCTCGCCGCTCCGGAAGGCCGCGACGACCAGGTCGCCGCCGAAGGCAGTGAGGTCGTCGAGGAACTTGCCGTCCAGGACGGTGTGGCTGAGCCGGGTGACGGTGGTGTGCCGCGCCGGGTCGGCCAGGGGGACGCGGACGACCGGGGACGAGCCGTTGACGAGAACGCTCGCGTAGAGCTGATCGCCGACGATCTCCAGGCCGTTGGAGCCGAAGACGTCCGCCTTCCGCGTCCACTCCTCGTCCCGGCTGCCGTCCGGCCGGACCTTGAGGATGCCGGTGGCCAGCTCGCGGCTGAGGTAGAAGTTGCCGGCGGAGTCGATGGCGAGGCCGTTGATCCTGGGTGTGCCGCCGAAGACCTTCTCGGCGCGGGGCTCGGCCGCGGCCGGGTCGAAGCGCATGACACCGCCGTCCCGCTCCAGCGGGTTCACGCCGAAGTTGACGTACATCATCCCGTCCGGCCCCCGGCGGATCCCGCCGGGCCCGGGCACGGGGAAGGACGCCTTCAGCGTCCCGTCGGGGGCGTAGCCCTCGACGCGGTTCTTGGTCACATGGGAGACCCACAGGGTGCCGCGCCCGTCGAACTCCAGGTTCTCCCGCCAGTCCAGCAGGGGCACGCCACCGTCGTGGAACACGGAGACGGCCGTGGGCCGCCCGCACCGGTCGGGGCGGTCGGCATTCCGGGCCGCCGTGGCACTCGCCGCTCCCGCCGCTGCCGACCCGCCAACGACCAGCGCGGCCGCCAGACTTCCCACCATCGCCATCGAACGAATATTCATGGAGGGGTTGTATCGCGTCTGCTTCCGCTCCAGCGCGCCGTTGGCCGAATCACGTGCCGGAGCGGCGCCGCGAGGCTAGTAACGCGGCAGGTTCTCCGTGGAGATGGTCCAGTCGCCGATCGTGACGTCCTCCCCGTAGACGAAGTCCTTCCGCATCGCGTAGCGAGGCCCGGACGGAGTCTTGTGGATACCGGAGAAGACGGCTCCTTCGCCCTTGCGCGGATCGAAGATGGCGTATACCGGGATTCCGAGCAGGGGATAGTCCCGCATCTTGCCCACCCAGTCGTTGTCCGGGTTGGACCGGGAGACGACCTCGATGGCGGCGACGACGGTGCGCGGGTCGAAGGACCCTTCGCCCTCCATGTCCTCTTCCCGGATCACCATGACGTCCGGGTGACGCAAGATGCCTTCGTTCACGCCCTCCACATCGGGCGTCCCGGTGGGAGCTGCCATGCCGTCCGGCATGACCTTCTCCAGCCGACGGCTGATGCGGAACGCTGTCAGCTCGTGCGGCTTTCCGGGCGACATCATGTCGTGAACGATCCCTTCCCTCGTGATCTCCAGCTTGCCGGGCACACTCTCCTGTATCTGCTCGACGACGTCTCGCATCGCCTGGTAGTGGAGGCCATCGTGCCCGACGTGGTCCGGGGCGATCGTCATGACGTTCGCTCCTCTCTGCTGCAGCGGCCCTGAGGGTCGGCCGGAGACACCTGAATCATGCTATCTCCGTGGCCGGAGACACCGCGTTCTTCGCATCCTTCGCATGGGGCGTCGATGACCTACGAGGTCATGCCCTGAGATCATCCCCCGGTGATACCCAGCACCACCGCAACCACCACAGCTCGCTTCACCACAGCCCACTTCGCCGGTGACTTCGAGGCCCACCTCACCGTGCGCGCCGATGACGGGCCCGCGACCGTGGACGCGCTCGAACGGTACGCGGCCGGTCACGGCATGAAGTGCGCGCACATCGTGCTGGACCGGGGCCGGACGCCCAGCCAGCCGATGCTCACCCTGCGCGGCTCCGGGCGGCTGCCCGTGGTGCGGGAGGCCGTGGAGGCCGCGGCGCGCGGGGTGCGGGGGGCCGGGTTCGCGGTCGTCCGGACGAAGATCGAGGCGACCCCGTGGGCGGAGGGCGTACCCCGCACCGACGCGGAGGCGGCGGCCCTCGGGGCGCGGTACTACTTCGAGCACCACGTGAAACTCCTGCTCACCTCCGGCACCGACACCTCCGCCCTCACGGCGCTCGCCGAGGCCCACGCCGCGCACCTGTCGCGCAACGCCCGCCGGGTGCGCGCGGACGGCCGCGCCGAGCGGTTCGTCACGCAGCGCTGCCGCCTCGTGGGCCGCCCGACGGCGGAGCGACGGCTGGACGCGCTCCTGACGGCCCTGCGGGACGCCGGGTACGACATCGCCTCCAGCGAACGGGAGTTCGTCGTGCACGACAGTGACGAGACGGTCGACGACGGCTGGATCGACGAAGAGACGTCCGACGAGACGTCCGATGAGACGCCCGAGGAAACGACCACCACCGAGGACGTGAACCGATGACGACGACGACACCGTGGGAAGACTTCCCGTACGGACCGTGGGAGGCGACGACGGTCGTCCCGCAGCTCCCGCCCGACGAGGCCACGCGGCAGAAGATGGACCTGCCGGCGACGCTGCGCCCGGTGCCCGGCGAGGGCGTCGTACAGCTGCCCGTGTACGACCCGGCGGCCAACCACCACCTCCTCGGCATGCGGCTGAGCGAACCCCGGTTCGCGGACCCGGACCGGGGCGAGGCGTGGTTCGCGGCCCGGCGTCACGCCCTCGACCACGTGCTCGCGGCGGTCGCGGGCTCCCCGTGGGCCGGGCACCTGGTGCTGCGCGGCAGCGTGCTACTCAAGGCGTGGTTCGGCGACGCGGCCCGCGAGCCCGGTGACCTGGACTTCGTCGTCGTCCCCGACACCTGGCGGCTGGAGGACGAGCGCACGGACGCCATGCTCGACGGCATAGCCCGCGCCGCCGAGGCCGCCGCGCGGGCGTCCGGCGGCCCCGTCCGCTTCGACGCGGCGGGCGCGGTCAGCGACGAGATCTGGACGTACGACCGCGTGCCGGGCCGCCGGCTCGTCCTGCCCTGGACGGGCACGGGCACGGGCACCGTGCCGGACGGCGTCCCGCCCGGCACGGTCCAGCTCGATTTCGTCTTCAACGAGCCGCTGCCCGCCCCGCCCGTCCGCACCGCGATCCCGCCCCTGGCCGGCGCCCCGTACAGCCCGCGCGGCCCGGTCGAGCTCATGGCGGCGAGCCCGGAACTCTCGCTCGTGTGGAAGGTCATGTGGCTGGTGAGCGACACCCACCCCGAGGCCAAGGACCTCTACGACGCCGTTCTCCTCGCGGAGAGCGTCACCGCGCCGTACGAGCTGCTGGACCGCGTCCTCTCGGCGGCGGGGGAGTGGTCCGACATCCCGTCCGTCCTCGCGGAGGCGGGCGAGATCGACTGGCCCGAGTTCGAGAAGGACTACCCGGACGACACGGAGACCGGAGGCGGCTACCTGCTGCGCTTCGCCGCCGCCCTGTCCCGGACCCATGTGCCGGACGAGGCGAGCGCGTACGCCCGGCTGGCCGTCGCCTACGAGGGCCTCACCGGCACCGTGCGCGAGCAGCACGCGGCGGGCGGCATGGAGGCCGTCGCACTGTGGTTCGCCGAGCGCACGGTTTCCAGCATCGGCTCGCTGATCGCGTTGAGGGAAGTGCTGGGACGCGATCGGTGCACCCTCCGCGAGGCAGCGGAGATCGCCGTCTCCCTCCGCGACCCCCGCCCCGGCCGCGACCGCGACGCGATCTCCTACTACCACGGCGATCCGCGCCATATCGCGGCGCGACTGGAGGAGATGGCTTGAGGAGATGGCTTGAGGAGATGGGGTAGCGCAGGGGTAATGAAATGGCCGTGAAGTGGTACTCGAGCTTCACTCGACTCCTAGTGACAAACCCGCATCCGTGTTCTTCGATGTGCGTGATTGCCGCTGCGGCAGTCGGCCGGGGCCGTCGTCCGTCGTCCCCACCCCGGCCGTCCCCGTCCTGTACAGGAGTGATCGCATGCTGCGCGCGTTACGCGCCCTCGGCCTTGCCGTTCTCACGGCCGGCCTGACCCTCACCGCCGTCCCGGCGGCCACCGCCGCCACCCCCGCCGCCGGCTCGGCCGCCGCCCCCGCGGCCGAACGGCCGCTGACACCCATCGGCGGTGGCACCGGCATCATCTTCCGGATCACCCCGACCCCGGAGGAGCGCCAGAGCTTCTACGTCTGCACCCTCACCGCCGTCGGCCGCGACAACGCGGGCAACCTGGTGGGCCTGACCAACGCCCACTGCTTCATCGACGAGAAGGGCAACAAGCTCGTCGGCGAGAAGGTCTACCGGGACACCTCGCCCGCCGGAACCGCGGCCGCCCCCGCCGACCTCAACGCCAGCCGCGCGGACCTGGAGACGGGCGCCATCGGCGAGGTCACCTTCGTCAGCACCCCCAACAACCTGCTCAACGCCGGTCCCAAGGGCCTGGACTACGCCGTCATCAAGCTGGACGAGTCGCGGGTCGCCCCCACCGCCACCGTCGGCGGCGTGACCATCTCCTCGATCGGCGCCCCGCCGCCCAACGGCGTCCGCATGTGCAAGCAGGGCCACCGCACGGGCCTGACCTGCGGCATCAAGCTGGGCACCCACGACATCTGGTTCACCCACCTGATCTGGACCAACGGCGGGGACTCCGGCTCTCCCGTGGTCAGCGGCCAGACGCTGGTCGGCAACGCCTGGGGCGTGCAGCACAGTTCGGCGATCCTGGACATCATCGCCGAGATGAACGCCAACGGCGGCGTCGGCGCGGGCTTCCACCTGGCGGTCTGAGCCAACCGAACGGGACACGGCGGCCCTAGGGCGGAAGTCCTACCGGAGATCGACACAGCGGCGGAGCCGGGGCCGGGACGGGGGCTGAAAGGGTGGTGATCCTCCGATACCCACCGGAACCGCCGCCCAGGGAGACCGCGATGGACCCCACCACCACCCGTGACTCGACCGCCCCCGAAACCGCCACGGAAACCCCCTTGGACCCCTCAGGCGCCATGCGACTGATGGAGGAGACCTTCGGTTTCCTCCACTCCGCCGCCCTGCGGACCGCCGCGCGCCTCCGGCTCGCCGACCACCTCGCCGACGGGCCGCGCACCCCCGCCGAACTCGCCGATGCCACCGGCACCGACGGCACGACACTGCGCCGGCTGCTGCGGCTCCTGGCGTCGCGCGGCGTCTTCCAGGAGGACGAGGCGGGCGCGTTCGGACTGACCCCCGCCGCGTCCGCCCTGCGCACCGGCATACCGGGCTCGCTGCACGCCGCGGTGCTCCTGCTCACCGACGACATGTTCCTGCGCCCCGCGGCCGACCTCGCCGAGACCGTGCGCACCGGCGAATCCGCCTTCCCCAGGGTCTTCGGCACCCCTTTCTTCGAGCACCTCCGGACCGACGACGCGGCCCGCGAGGTCTTCGACGCCGGCATGGCGGCCTTCTCCGGCCCCCTCGACGACGTGGTCGCCGCCGCGTACCCGTTCCCGGACCACGGCACGGTCGTGGACGTCGGCGGCGGCCGCGGCGGCCTGCTCCGGTCCGTCCTGCTGCGCCACCCCGGCCTGTCGGGCGTCCTCTTCGACCAGGCACCGGCGCTGCGCGAACCCCTCCTCGCCACGGACGAGTTGACGGGACGCTGGCGTGCCGAGCCCGGCGATTTCTTCACCGCCGTCCCGAAGGGCGACGTCCACCTCCTCAAGCACGTCCTGCCCGACTGGAGCGACGACGACTGCGTCCGCATCCTGCGCTCCTGCCGCCAGGCCCTCGCCCCGGGCGGCCGCGTCCTGGTCGTCGACGCCGCCCCGCCGCCGGGCAACGCCCCCCACCCGGGCAAGGACCTCGACCTCATGATGCTGACGGCCCTCGGCGGCAGCACCCGCACCCCCGCCGAACTGGCCACCCTCTTCACCCGCGCCGGCCTCCGCCACGTCCGCACCCTCCCCACCCCGGGCTTCGCCTCGATCGTGGAAGCGGAAGCGGCACCCCTGGACTAGCCGCCTGGACTAGTCGCCGACGGGCGCTATCCCTACCGGGCAGGAGACGCCCGTGCCGCCGATGCCGCAGTAGCCCGTCGGGTTCTTGGCGTCCGAGAGGTACTGCTGGTGGTAGGCCTCCGCGTAGTAGAAGGGGGCCGCCGGGAGGATTTCCGTGGTGATGGCGCCGTAGCCCGACGCGCGGAGCACCGACTGGTACGCCTCGCGCGAGGCCTCGGCCGCGGACTGCTGGTCGGGGGAGTGGGTGTAGACCGCCGAGCGGTACTGGGTGCCGCGGTCGTTGCCCTGGCGGTTGCCCTGGGTGGGGTCGTGGGACTCCCAGAAGAGCTTGAGCAGGGATTCGTACGAGACGCGGGACGGGTCGAAGACGACGCGGACGACCTCCGTGTGGCCCGTCAGGCCGCTGCACACCTCCTCGTACGTCGGGTGCGGCGTGGTGCCGCCCTGGTAGCCGGCCAGGGTCGTCCAGACGCCCTCGGTCTGCCAGAACTTCCGTTCCGCGCCCCAGAAGCAGCCCAGGCCGAAGTCGGCCACGGCCAGGCCCTCCGGGTAGGGGGCGGCCAGCGGGGTGTCCAGGACGCTGTGGCGCTCCTGGAGGGGGAAGGCCGGGGCCGGGCGGCCGGGCAGGGTCTGCTCGGGGGTGGGCAGGTGGTTCGGGGACATCCGGTTCTCGCTCTCCTCGGCTCCAGCGGTCCTGAAGGAGAGAACGCACGGCCGGGGCCGGGGATTCCGGCCCCGGCCGGGCCGGGTCGTCAGCGACCGTTCCTGAGGGCCCCGGAGCCGATGATCGCCGCGTCGCGGTAGAGGCAGAACGCCTCCGCCTCCTTGGTCGGGTAGAGGGTCCACGGCTCGGCCGCCACGTAGCCGTCCACCCGCCGGAACTGCTCCACGGCCTCCGCGTAGCGCTCCTGCTTGGTCAGGACGTACGCCAGCAGGTGCCGCGCGTCCGCCAGCCGGGGGTGGTCCGGACGGCAGGCCGCCACGTCCATCAGCGCGGCGTCGACCATGGCCGTGAGATCCACCGAGCGGAAGGCGACGTCCGGGGCGTCCGCGTCGAGGTGGTCATGCCAGTGCTGGAGCGGGAGCATGGTCATCAGGTTGCCGGGCGGGGCCGTGCACGCGGCCCCCCACGCGAACTCGCGGACCAGCTCCTCGGAGCCGCGCCACCTCGGGTACCAGAACAACAGAGCGGACGCGTGGGCGTCGAAGTGGTACGGCGCGCGCGAGGTGATCTCGGCCCACAGCTCCCGCATCTCCTCGTGCGACGCGCCCGTGGCCTTGTACAGCGGGATCCGGGCGAGATACGGAGTGGGGTCCTCCGGCGCGGCCAGGGACCCGGCGCGGTCGAGGTCGTCGCGGGCCTCCTCCAGCACCCGGTGGAAGCCCCTGAACTGCTCGGCGGTGGTGTCCTTGGCCCAGGCCGTGCCACGGATGTCCCAAGCCACGATGATCCTCGCTTCCGCCTTGACGACGGCCGCGCCCGGGTCGTCGGGGCGCGCGGCCTCCCAGGCGCGGAGCCAGGCGTCGTCCTTCGCCGCCGCGTTGGCGATGATCCCGACGAGCGCGGAACGTCGTTCCCAGTCGCTGCCCGTGGCGTCGAGCGCCCGGGCGGCGGGCTCCCAGTCGCCCCGGGCGAGGGCGGCCTCGATGGCGTCGGCCTCGGGGTCCGCGAAGGACCGCGCCGTGTTCTGCCGCTCCGGCGGCAGCCAGCCCGCGGCGGCGAGTTGCGCGGCGGACGGCGCCGCGGCCGCGCGCCGCTTCCTCCTGATCCAGAGGAAGACGGACACCGCGATGATGATGAGAGACAGCAACATGCCTGAGGAGGATCCGATCGAGAGGTAGAGGGAAAGGGGACGAAGAGTTCAGGCGGTGGACGAGCGCAGCAGTTCGCGCAGCGGCGCCGTGTCGGGGACGTCCCCGACGGCCGGCCGCACCGCGGCCGCCACCGCCTCGGCGGCCTCCCTGCCGCCCGGCAGCAGCAGTCGTGCCGGCTCCGCCCAGGACAGCTCCCAGCGGGCCGCCGCCGTTTCGGCCAGGGCCAGTTCGGTCAAGTCGCACAGCCCGGAGTGCAGCGCGGGGCGCAGGAACTCCCGGGCGGCCCTGCCCCGCGCCCGAGCGGCCTCCGGTGACTTGGGCAGGTGGTCGGCGATCCGCCACAGCCCGCCCGCGTCGACCGCGCCGAGGAATGCCGCCAGGTCTGCCGAGGGGCTCGCCGGGGACACTGGGAGGCCCGCCGCCGCCAGCGCCTCCCGCAGCGGGCGCGCCTCCTCCACCGTCAGCGTGTGCGCGGTCCGGTGTGTCAGCTCCGGCCAGTCCGCCCGTTCCAGGGCCAGGGTCTCGGGGGTGAGGACGGCGGCCTCCAGCTCCGCCAGGACCTGCTCGGCGTCGCGCAGCAGCGCGAGCGCGGGCCCGGCCGGGGCGTTCGCGCGGCCGTCGTCGGGCAGTGCCTCGACCAGGCGGATCCGGTCGGCCGGCGCCGGGTGGGTGTCGTACCGGGAGGGGACGCCGGCGGGCGGTTCGCTCCGCAGTGCCGCCAGGTTCTCCTGGCGCTCGGGGGCCGTGAGCAGGCTGCGCAGGCCGCCGAAGACCTCGCCGCGCGGCGGGAGGAGGCCCGCCGGGATGCCCATCGTCGCGTAGCGGCTCATATAGAAGTCGTGGACCGCGTCGAGCACGGCGATCTCCCGGAGCGCCGACGCGGTGGCGTCCCGGCCGGCGATCCGCGCCGCCGTCCGGTCGGCGGCGAGCTCCTGCGCCCGGGCGGCGCTGTGGGTGGCCCGTAGGTAGAACCGGGCGTACGCGAGGAAGGGCTTGGCCGCGATCCGGTACGTGAACCCGGCCCGGCCGGTGTTCACCTCCTTCCCCTCGCGGCCCTTGGCCACCGCCTTGGCGGCGGCCTTCTCCCGGCGGGCGCGTTTCCTGTCGAGCCGCTTCCGTTCCTGCTCCTGGAAGGCATCCGCGGTCCGCAGCACGCTGTCGCGGCCGCGGTGGGTGAGGCCGGCGAGCCGGGTGTCGGTGTTGCAGTAGTGGGCGAGTTCATGGGCGAGCACGGCGTGGAACTGCGGTTCGGTGAGCCCGGTCAGCAGCGGGACGCCGATGTAGAGCCGACGTGGGCCGGGCAACAGCCCGAGCAGCCGGGTGTCCTCGGAGACGCCCGCGTTCGCGTCCCCGGTGAGCAGGATCGCGTCGGGCGCGCGGGTGCCGACCCGCTCGGCCAGCGAGCGTACGGTCCGCCACAGTCCGGGCTGCTCGCTCTCGCTGACGGGCAGTCCGACGACGTCGGCGTGCCCCGGCCTGCCGAGCAGGAGGGTGGCCCGGACGATAGGCACTCCGAGCAGCGCGGACAGGACGGTCAGCTCGACCGCGACGGCGGTCGGCGCCCAGAGCCAGGCCGCGACGTCGGCGCCGAGGAGCGCGCCGAGCACGGCCAGGGTGAGCAGATGGAATCCGGCAAGCAGGGCGAGGGCCCGCAGGGCGCGCAGAGAGGTGCCCACAGGGCGAGGTCCCCCAGCTGAGGAGTCGGCGAAGCAACAGCCAGGGGATCATATGTGCGATTGTGGTGCGGGTGGGCGTAATTTCGCCGGACGCCGAATAAGCCGAAGAGGTCGGACAAGCCGAAGAGGTCGGACAAGCCGGATCACGCCCGGTATCGCCCCCGGCCACGCCCGGCTCCCCCGGTCACCCTTGCGCCGCGCCCGCCCCCGCCACCGCCATCGCCCGGTACGCGGCGTACGCGGCCACCGGGTCCGGCTCGTACGTCCACGGGAGCGCCCCGATGTGGCCGTCGACCTTCCGGAACTGCTCCAGCGCCTCCGCGTGACGCTCGGCCCGCACCAGGAACCACGCCAGCAGGTGCCGGACGTGCGGCAGCACCGGGTGGTTCTCCGGCGCGTGGTGCACCGCGTACTGGGCGGCCTCGATCGCGTCGCCGACCACCGCGCTCTGGAACAGGCCGCGTACCAACTGCACGTCGGGCAGGTGGTCGAAGACCGCGAACAGCGGCAGCGCGGGCAGCAGACTGCCCTCCGGCGCGGTGGAGGCCGCGCGCTTGGCGAAGGACTCGGCCTGTTCCCGGGAGCCGTGCCACTTCGCGCTCCAGTAGCGCAGCGCGCTCAGGTGCGCCCCCATGTGGCCCGGCGCGCGCGTGGTCACGGTCTCCCACACGGACTGGAACTCCGCCTCGCTCGCGCCCATCCCCCGGGCCACGCCCAGCTCGACGATGTACGGGACGGGGTCGCCCGGCGCCAGCAGGGCCGCCTCGGCGCAGACCGTGCGCGCCTCCTCCAGGATCATCCGGAAGTCCTGCGAGGACGGGTTCCGCATCGCCTGCTGGACCAGGAACTCCGCCTGCACCGCCGCGCCGCCCGCGTCCTTGGGCGCCACCACGCGCCAGTGCCGCAGCCACATCCCGCCCGTGCCCGGCGCCTCGGCCAGCTCCTGGGCCGCCGCGCCGGCCAGCGTCTGCACCCGCTGCCAGCGCAGCTCGGCGTCGCCCGTGGCGGGCGTCCGGGCCAGCAGATCGGCCGCCGGCTTCCAGTCCTGGGTGCGGCGGGCCTCCGCCACGGCGGCCAGCAGCTCCTCGTCGGGGCCGGGCAGCCGTACGTCGAGCCGCTCGGGCGGGACGAGGCCGTGCGCGCCGGTCGGGTCCGTGGCCGCCTCGGCGCCCTGGACGACGCCTCGCACGGCCCGGTACCGCCGGATCGCGGGGGCCACGACGACACCGCAGATCACGGTGACGGCGAGGAGGATGAGCAGAATCTCCATGGACTGTCCTGAGGAACGAAGAGGCCGAAGGGGCTGAGGGATGACGCCGGACGACGGTACAACGTGACAAACCGGCGAATCGTTCATCTGCCGGTTACAAGTGAACAGGAGCGTTCGGGCGAACGGGCACTACTCTCGGATGAATGAGCGACCAGCACAGCTTCGAGACCCTCGCGATCCACGCCGGGCAGGAAGCGGACCCGCTGACCGGGGCCGTCGTACCGCCCATCTACCAAGTGTCCACGTACAAGCAGGACGGCGTCGGCGGTCTGCGCGGCGGTTACGAGTACAGCCGCAGCGCCAACCCCACGCGCACGGCCCTGGAAGAGAACCTGGCGGCCCTCGAGGGCGGCGTCCGGGGCCTCGCCTTCGCCTCGGGCCTGGCCGCCGAGGACACCCTCCTGCGCACGCTGCTCGCGCCGGGTGACCACGTGGTCATCCCGAACGACGCCTACGGCGGGACGTTCCGGCTCTTCGCCAAGGTCGTGAGCCGCTGGGGCGTGGAGTGGTCGGTCGCCGACACCTCCAGCCCGGACGCCGTGCGCGCGGCCATCCGGCCCGAGACCAAGGTGGTCTGGGTCGAGACCCCGTCCAACCCCCTGCTCGGCATCACCGACATCGCCGCCGTCGCGGGCGTCGCCCACGAGGCCGGTGCCAAGCTCGTCGTCGACAACACCTTCGCCAGCCCCTACCTGCAGCAGCCGCTGTCCCTGGGTGCGGACGTCGTCGTCCACTCCACCACCAAGTACATGGGCGGCCACTCCGACGTCGTCGGCGGCGCCCTGATCGCGGCGGACACCGGCCTGGGCGAGGAGCTCGCGTACCACCAGAACGCGATGGGCGCCGTCGCCGGCCCCTTCGACTCCTGGCTGACGCTGCGCGGCATCAAGACCCTCGCCGTGCGCATGGACCGCCACACGGCCAACGCCGAGCGCGTGGTGGACCTGCTCGTCTCGCACCCGAAGGTGACGCAGGTCTACTACCCGGGCCTGCCCGAGCACCCGCTGCACGAGGTCGCGGCCAAGCAGATGCGCGCCTTCGGCGGCATGGTGTCCTTCCGCGTCGCGGGCGGCGAGGAGGCGGCCGTCGAGGTCTGCAACCGCGCCAAGCTCTTCACGCTGGGCGAGTCCCTGGGCGGTGTCGAGTCCCTGATCGAGCACCCGGGCCGGATGACACACGCCTCGGTCGCCGGCTCCCAGCTGGAGGTCCCGGCGGACCTGGTCCGCGCCTCGGTCGGCATCGAGTCGGCCGACGACCTGCTGGCCGACCTGACGCAGGCGCTCGGCTGACGTTCTTCGGCGTTCTTCGGAGGGGCTGAGCACTCAGCCCCTCCGGCGTTTGAGGAGCGGGGGTCCGGGGCGGAGCCCCCAGGGGCCGTCTCAGTCCCCGCCCCACAGCGGCGGAGCCGTCCCCGACGCCGGCGGATGCCACGGTTCCGCCATCGCCGCCCACACCCCGAACGCCACCACGGCGAGGAAAAGCGCTGCCCAGGCCACGGCCCGAACCACCCGCCGCCTGCGCACCAGCCGCCGCCCCCGCTCTGCGGCCCGTGCCACCACCTCCGCCGGCACGGCCGGACGCGGCCCGTCCAGCAGCCGCCGGACCTCCGCCTCCCGGCGGTCCTGGCCGCTCACGCCGCCACCGTGAGGACGGCCCGCGCGCACAGCGCGCACGCGCTCCACGGATACCCCGAGCGCCGCCGCCGTCTGTTCCTCGGCGACCCCCTCGTACAGCCGCAGGACGACCACCAGCCGCTCCCGCGACGTGAGCCGGGCCAGCGGACCGTCCCCGTCACCCCGGCGATGACACCTCCCCGAGCGGGCATAGCGCGCCACGAGCTCCTGGCGGGTGCGTTCGTACGGGTCCTCGCCGCCGAGGCCGTCCCAGGCGGCGTACGTGTGGGCGAGGGCGCGGGTCAGCAGTCGTTCGGCGGCTTCCCGGTCGCCGGTGAGCAGCAGCGCGGTGCGCAGCAGTCTGCCGCCCGCGCCGCCGGCGAACGCTTCGAACTCCCGGGCGCGGCGGCGCTCCCGGGCGTCCTGCCGCTCTCGCGCCCCTCCAGAAGAGGCTCGCACCCCTCCAGAAGAGGACAGCGGCGCGGTCCGGTCAAGAGGCTCCGGTCAAGAGGCCGGCGGAACCTGCTGGGGCTGGGTGAAGTGGATGTCGGACAGGGCCGTGTTGAAGCGGGTGAGCAGGGTGCAGAAGACGTCCCGCTCGTTCTCGGACCACCCCTCCGTGCACAGCGCCATCAGCTCGCGCCGGGAGGCGCGGACCTCCTCCAGGCGGGCCTTGCCGCGCGGGGAGAGCTGAAGGACGACGGCGCGGCCGTCCTCGGGGTGCGAGGTGCGCTTGACCAGACCGGTGTCGACGAGCGGCGCCACCTGGCGGGTGACGGTCGAGGAGTCGATGCCCATGCCCGCGGCGAGCGCCTTGACGCCCATCGGGCCTTCCTGGTCGAGGCGGTTGAGCAGGAGGTAGGCGGCGCGGTCCATGGAGTTGTGGACCCGGCCTACGCCACCGAGCCGGGTCTGCTCGGCACGGCGGGCGAAGACGGCCACCTGGTGCTGGAGGGCGTCGAGGACACCGGGGGCGAGGTCGGTCGTCATGTCCTGAGAGGTGGGCATGGCCTGGGGCTCACTTCGTACGGCGGGCAGGGGATGCGGAGCTGGAATCGCTGAGAATGTGGGACAGAGTACGCGTCCCCGCACGCTGTTGTACCAGTGCTCCGCAAACCGGTCGGTATGTATGTATGCGCCGCCCGTATCGCCCCTTACGTCCTTGCTGTATGCCCCATTTATCCGCTCGGTCGGCGCCTCCGCCGCGGCGCGATACTGAGGACATGGCCGCACGTCCGGTGACCCTCGGCGATGTGCGCCGGGCGCGGGAGACGCTGTCGGGGGTCGCCCGGGTCACCGCCCTGCAGAGCAGCCGCCACCTGTCCGGGCTCGTCGGCACGCCCGTCCGCCTCAAGTGCGAGAACCTCCAGCGCACCGGCTCGTTCAAGATCCGCGGCGCCTATGTGCGGATCGCCGCCCTGACGCCTCCCCAGCGCGCGGCGGGCGTCGTCGCCGCCAGCGCCGGCAACCACGCGCAGGGCGTCGCGCTGGCCGCGTCCCTGCTGGGGGTGCGGTCGACGGTGTTCATGCCGGAGGGCGCCCCGCTGCCGAAGATGGCCGCCACCCGCGAGTACGGCGCCGAGGTGCGCGCCTGTGGCCAGGGCCTGGGCGAGGCGCTGGACGCGGCCCGCGCGTGGGCGGAGCGGACGGGCGCGGTCCTCGTCCACCCCTACGACCACCCGGACATCGTGGCCGGTCAGGGCACCGTGGGGCTGGAGATCCTGCAGCAGTGCCCCGAGGTGCGCACCGTCGTCGCGGCGGTCGGCGGGGGCGGGCTGATCGCCGGGATCGCGGTGGCGGTCAAGGCGCTGCGGCCGGACGTGCGGATCGTGGGCGTCCAGGCGGCGGGCGCCGCCGCGTACCCGCCGTCGCTGGCCGCCGGCCACCCGGTGACGGTGGCGGACCCGGTGACGATGGCGGACGGCATCAACGTCGCCCGCCCCGGCGAGGTGCCGTTCGGGATCGTGGCGCGGCTGGTCGACGAGGTGCGCACGGTCTCCGAGGACGGGATCGCCGCCGCCCTGCTGCTCTGTCTGGAGCGGGCCAAGCTCGTCGTCGAGCCGGCGGGCGCGAGCCCGGTGGCGGCGCTGCTGGCGGACCCCGGCTCGTTCCGGGACCGGGGCCCGGTGGTGGCCGTGCTGTCGGGCGGCAACGTCGATCCGCTGCTCTTGCAGCGGGTCCTGCGCCACGGTATGGCCGCCGAGGGCCGCTACCTGTCGCTGCGGATGCCGCTGCCGGACCGCCCCGGGGCGCTCGCCGCGCTGCTGGAGGTGCTCTCCGCCGCGAACGCCAACGTCGTCGACGTCGCCCACGAACGCACCGACCCCCACCTGGGGCTGACGGAGGCTGAGGTCGAGATCCACCTGGAGACGGCGGGCCCGGAGCACCGGGCGGAGGTGCGCGAGGCCCTGCGCGCCGCGGGCTATCCGCTGTCCCCCTGACCGTCCCCGGATATAGGCGGCCGCCCCGATATCCGGAAGTAAGGACCACGCATATCCGGTGGCATTCATTCAGAGGGCGGATCGCCACCGATGAACGTAAAATCAACTATTACGTCACCCAAACGGGGAGTACATCCATGCCAGGCGCTATTTACGCCGAAGGCCTGGTCAAGACCTTCGGCGACGTCACGGCTCTGAACGGCGTCGATCTCGACGTTCCGGAAGGGTCCGTTCTAGGACTGCTCGGCCCCAATGGCGCCGGCAAGACCACCGCCGTGCGCGTGCTCACCACCCTGATCAAACCCGACCGCGGTAAAGCCGTGGTGGCGGGCATCGACGTACTGAGGAAACCCAACGACGTCCGGCACGCCATCGGGCTGTCCGGCCAATTCGCCGCCGTCGACGAATATCTGACGGGCCGTGAGAACCTCCGGATGGTCGGCCGGCTCTACCAGCTCAGCGGACGCGACGCCAAGGCCCGCGCCGGCGAGCTGCTGGAGCGCTTCAACCTCGCCGAGGCCGCCGACCGGCCCGCCAAGACCTACTCCGGCGGCATGCGCCGCCGCCTCGACCTCGCCGCCGCCCTGGTCGTCAGCCCGCCCGTGATGTTCATGGACGAGCCCACCACCGGCCTGGACCCCCGCAACCGCCAGGCCCTCTGGGAGGTCATCCAGGAACTCGTCGCCGGCGGAACGACCCTGCTGCTCACCACCCAGTACCTGGAAGAGGCCGACCACCTCGCCCACGACATCTGCGTGATCGACCACGGCAGGGTCATCGCCCGCGGCACCTCCGACCAGCTCAAGGCGCGCACAGGCGGGGAGCGCGTCGAGCTGGTCGTCCACGAGCGCGAGCACATCGCCCCCGCCCTCGGCGTCATCCGCGCCTTCGGCAAGGGCGAGCCCACCGTCGAGGAACACACCCGCAAGGTCATCGTCCCCGTCTCCGGTGGCGCCAAGCTGCTCGCCGAGGTCATCCGGGAACTGGACGGGCGCGGCATCGAGATCGACGACATCGCCCTGCGCCGCCCGACCCTCGACGACGTCTTCATCTCGCTCACCGGGCACGCGGCCGCGAGCGACGAACCGGGCCCGGACGGATCCGCTTCCGGCGCGGACGGTTCCGGCGCGGACGGTTCCGTCGAGCTGAAGGAGGAGGTGGCGGGGCCATGACCGTGACCGGTACCACCCTGCCCCGGCGGCCCGTGCCCGTGGCACGCGGCGGGGCGGCCGTCCAGTCCGTCCGCGACTCCCTGGTCGTCGCCCAGCGGAACCTGATCCGCATGATCCGGATCCCTGAGGTCGTCGTCTTCGGCCTCGTCCAGCCGATCATGTTCGTGGTGCTGTTCAGCTACGTCTTCGGCGGCTCGATCGCCGTCGGCGGCAGCACGGACCCGAGCACGTACCGCGAGTACCTGATGGCGGGCATCTTCGCCCAGACCGTCACCTTCGCCACGGCGGGCGCGGGCGCGGGCATCGCCGACGACATGCACAAGGGCCTCATCGACCGCTTCCGCTCCCTGCCCATGGCCCGGGGCGCGGTGCTCACCGGCCGCACCCTCGCCGACCTGGTGCAGACGGCCCTCACCCTCGTCGTCCTGGCGATCGTGGCGGTCATCGTCGGCTGGCGGATCCACGAAGGCGTCCTCAAAGCCCTCGGCGGCTTCGCCCTGCTGCTCCTGCTCGGCTACGCGTTCTCCTGGATCGGCGCGCTCATCGGGCTGTCCGTAAGAACCCCTGAAGCGGCCACCTCGGGCGGGCTGATCTGGCTCTTCCCGCTCACCTTCATCTCCAACGCCTTCGTGCCCTCGGGCAATATGCCCACCGTGCTGCGCGTCATCGCGGAGTGGAACCCCTTCAGCGCCACCGTGCAGGCGGCGCGGGAGCTGTTCGGCAACGTGCCCCGGGGCTATCCGGTGCCGGGCGCGTGGCCGATGCAGCACCCGGTGTGGGCGTCGGTGCTCTGGTCACTGCTGATCATCGCGGTCTTCCGGGCGCTTTCGGTGCGCAAGTACCGCTCGGCGACGGCGTAGCGACCCTCGGACATGGGGATACGCCGGAGCCCCGGACCCGTGCACGGGTCCGGGGCTCCGGCGTATCGCTGGCGTATCGCTCCGGGGGCGCTCAGCCGCTGTAGGGCTTGGCCTCCAGGATGCGGACCATGGCCTTCTTGCCGTTCGGCAGCTCGTACTGGGCGTCCTCGCCGATCTTCTTGCCGTTGACGCCGCTGCCGAGCGGGGACTGCGGGGAGTACGTCTCGATATCCGAGCTGGCGTACTCGCGGGAGGCCAGCAGGAAGTCGAGGGTGTCCTCCGGGTCGCCGTCGAAGGCGATGGTGACGACCATGCCGGGGGCCACCACGCCGTCCGTGGCGGGGGCCTCGCCGACCTTGGCGGACTCGAGGAGCTGCGTGAGCTGCCGGACGCGGAGCTCCTGCTTGCCCTGCTCCTCCTTGGCCGCGTGGTACCCGCCGTTCTCTCGCAGGTCACCTTCCTCGCGGGCCGCCGCGATCTTCGCGGCGATCTCGGTGCGAGCGGGACCAGACAGGTACTCCAGCTCGGCCTTGAGCTGGTTGTACGCCTCCTGAGTCAGCCAGGTGACGTTGTCGCTGGTCTGGGTCACAGGTGCTCCTCGTCGGTACTGGGGAATGCTGGGGATGCATCTCGATACAAATGAACGCCCTACTCAGAAGGGTGCACCTTCAAAGCGGGGCGAAACCACGAGCCTAACAATTACGTCCCGAAGGGGGAAGGAGTAAGCGGGAGAAAACGCGCAAGAATCCTGTTAACGCAGGTCAGCGCGGTATCTCCGGGTAACACTCGACGGCACGCCCGGCGGTGTCAGCCCCGCGAGGCGGTCCGGCAGCCCTCCAGCTCCGTGGCGCTGGCGTGGGCCGTCGTCCGGATCTCCACCAGCTGGCTGAAGTGGTCCTCGCGCCGGTCGAACGTCACGTCCTTGCGGGCCACCTCGGCGCCGTCCGCGCCCAGCGAGCGCAGGGTGCACACCGCGACGGCGTCCTTCTCCTTGCGCACCTCCACGACCGCCTGCACGGTCGTGTCGGACATCGTCTTCGACCGGGTGAGCTGACCGGTCACCTCCGACGAGGTGATGTAGTGCACACCGGCCCAGCCGACGAAGCCGAGCAGCGCCGCGCCGAGCACCGCCCCGACGATCTTCAGCTTGCGGTCGGCACGCTCGTCCGCCGAGCGGCCGTAACGGCCCTCGGGCAGGGCATCGCGCTCCGCAGCCATGATCGTTCCTCCTGGGCGCCGATTTGTGAACGCGGAATGAAACGCGTCCCGCTTCGGTCACTATAGGAGGCGCCCCGGATGTCCAATGGGAGGGGCCATGACCAGTGACTGAGGACCGAGCGTTGACTGAGCAGCTGCGAATGATGGCCGTTCACGCCCACCCCGACGACGAGTCGAGCAAGGGCGCGGCCACGATGGCCAAGTACGTGTCCGAGGGGGTGGACGTGCTGGTCGCCACCTGCACGGGTGGTGAGCGCGGCTCCATCCTCAACCCCAAGCTCCAGGGCGACCCGTACATCGAGAAGAACATCCACGAGGTCCGCGCCAAGGAGATGGCCGAGGCCCGCGACATCCTCGGCGTCAAGCAGGAGTGGCTGGGCTTCGTCGACTCCGGTCTCCCCGAGGGCGATCCGCTCCCGCCGCTGCCCGAGGGCTGCTTCGCGCTGCAGGACGTCGAGGAGGCGGCCGGCCGGCTGGTGAAGCTGATCCGCGAGTTCCGTCCGCACGTGATCACCACGTACGACGAGAACGGCGGCTACCCCCACCCCGACCACATCATGACCCACAAGATCTCGATGGTGGCCTTCGACGCCGCGGGCGACCCCGAGCGCTACCCCGAGGCCGGCGAGCCCTGGCAGCCGCAGAAGCTCTACTACAACCAGGGCTTCAACCGTCAGCGCACCCAGGCCCTCCACGACGCGCTGATCGAGCGCGGCCTGGAGTCCCCGTACGGCGAGTGGCTCAAGCGCTGGGACGAGATGGGCCGCGAGCGCACCCTGACCACGTTCGTGCCGTGCGCCGACTTCTTCGAGATCCGCGACAAGGCCCTGATCGCCCACGCCACGCAGATCGACCCGGACGGCGGCTGGTTCCGGGTGCCGATGGACATCCAGCGCGAGGTCTGGCCGACCGAGGAGTACGAGCTGGCGAAGTCTCTCGTCGACACTTCCCTCCCCGAGGACGACCTCTTCGCGGGCATCCGCAACAATTGACCCCATGATGATGAGCGCCCTTACGCTTGCCGCCGCGGATCTCGACCAGAACAAGGTCACCCCCGGAGTCCTCGGCTTCATCGTCTTCGCCGTCATCGGCGGGGCCGTGTGGTTTCTGATGAAGTCCATGAACAAGCACATGAAGCGGGTGGACTTCGAGGAGGCGCCCGACCCGTCGGTCGAGCCCGGCAAGACGACGGCCTGACGGCGGCGGCGTGGCGGCGGTGTCCGTTGTGACATGACCGGACGGGCCCCCGCGGCTCGTCCGGCGCCGCCGGAGCCCGCCCCGGAGCCCGCCGTGCGCGAGGATGGGCCCATGCCCAATCGCCTGGCGCACGAGACGTCCCCCTACCTCCTCCAGCACGCCGACAACCCCGTCGACTGGTGGCCCTGGTCGCCCGAGGCCTTCGCCGAGGCGCGGCGCCGAGGCGTGCCCGTGCTCCTGAGCGTGGGGTATTCGAGCTGTCACTGGTGCCATGTGATGGCGCACGAATCCTTCGAGGACGAACCGACGGCCGCCTACCTCAACGAGCACTTCGTCTCCGTCAAGGTCGACCGCGAGGAGCGGCCGGACGTCGACGCGGTCTACATGGAGGCCGTCCAGGCCGCCACCGGCCACGGCGGCTGGCCCATGACCGTCTTCCTCACCCCCGACGCCGAGCCCTTCTACTTCGGCACCTACTTCCCGCCCGACCCCCGGCACGGCATGCCCGGCTTCCGGCAGGTCCTGGAGGGCGTCCGGGCCGCCTGGAGCGATCGCCGCGACGAGGTGGGCCAGGTCGCCCGGCGCATCGTCCGCGACCTCTCCGAGCGCTCCCTCGCCGTGGACGCCGTCCGGCCCCCCGGCCCGGAGGAGCTCCACGCCGCCCTCCTCGGCCTCACCCGCGACTTCGACGCCACGCGCGGCGGCTTCGGCGGCGCCCCTAAATTCCCGCCGTCGATGACGCTGGAGTTCCTGCTGCGCCACCACGTCCGCACCGGCTCCGAGGCCGCCCTGGAGATGGCCACGGCCACCTGCGAGGCCATGGCCCGCGGCGGGATCTACGACCAGCTCGGCGGCGGCTTCGCCCGCTACGCGGTCGACGCCACGTGGACGGTCCCGCACTTCGAGAAGATGCTCTACGACAACGCCCTGCTGTGCCGGGCGTACGCCCACCTCTGGCGGGCCACCGGCTCGGAGCTCGCCCGGCGCGTGGCCCTGGAGACGGCGGACTTCATGATCCGCGAACTCCGCACGGCCGAGGGCGGCTTCGCCTCCGCGCTGGACGCCGACAGCGACGACGGCAGCGGCCGGCACGTCGAGGGCGCGTACTACGTCTGGACGCCCGCGCAGTTGCGCGAGGTGCTGGGCGAGGAGGACGCGGCGCTCGCGGCGGAGCACTTCGGCGTCACCGAGGAGGGCACGTTCGAGGAGGGCGCGTCCGTCCTCCAGCTCCCCGACACCGAGCGGCTGTGGGAGGCGGGGAAGGTCGCGTCCGTCCGGGCGCGGCTGCTGGCCGCCCGCGACCGGCGGCCCCGGCCCGGCCGCGACGACAAGATCGTTGCCGCCTGGAACGGGCTGGCCATCGCCGCGCTCGCCGAGACCGGCGCCTACTTCGACCGCCCCGACCTGATCCAGGCCGCCACGGACACCGCCGACCTGATCGTCCGCGTCCACATGGACTGGCACGGGCGGCTCGCCCGCACCTCGCTGGACGGCGCCCCCGGCACCCACGCGGGCGTCCTGGAGGACTACGCGGACGTCGCCGAGGGTTTCCTCGCGCTGGCCGGCGTCACGGGCGAGGGCGTGTGGATCGACTTCGCCGGGCTGCTCCTGGGCACCGTCCTGGACCGCTTCACCACGCCCGACGGCGCGCTGTTCGACACCGCCGACGATGCCGAGAAGCTGATCCGCCGCCCGCAGGACCCCACCGACAACGCCACGCCGTCGGGCTGGACGGCAGCGGCCGGGGCGCTCCTGTCGTACGCCGCGTACACGGGCAGCGCCCGGCACCGGGAGGCGGCGGAGAAGGCGCTCGGCGTGGTGACGGCGCTGGGGCCGAAGGCGCCGCGCTTCATCAGCTGGGGCCTGGCGGTCGCCGAGGCGCTGCTGGACGGGCCCCGCGAGGTCGCCGTCGTGGGCCCGGCGGACCACCCGGCGACGGCGCGGCTGCACCGCACCGCGCTGCTGTCGACGGCCCCGGGCCTGGTCGTCGCGGTCGGTGAACCGGGCTCGGAGGAGATCCCCCTCCTCGCGGGCCGCACCCTCCTGGACGCCCGCCCGGCGGCGTACGTATGCCGCGCCTTCACGTGCGACGCCCCGACGACGGACGCGGAGAGTTTGGAGGGACGGCTGGGGTCCGGGGCGTAAGCCCCGGGAAACGGTGAAAGGGCGGGAGTGGGGCCCACTCCCGCCGCGATGGCGAGCAGCCACGATGTACCGGACCGGCGGTGCCGAACCCACCCCGGCGCGCTCACCGCGTCACAGTGTCAGCCCCCGCACGAGCACCCCGAGCGCCCGGTCGATCAGCGACGGCAGGTCATCCGTCTGCCCCTGCTCGACCCAGTGCATAGTCGCCTCCTGCATCGCCGCCAGGACGGCGGCGACCACGACCCGCAGCTCCAGGTCGCCGGCCGGGCGCCCCGTGCGCCCGGCCAGGACGGCGCAGAGCACGCGGGCCGATTCCGCCATGCCCTCCGCCGTCCGGCCGCGCAGCGCGGGCACCTCGTGCACGAGCCGGGTGCGCTGGCGTAGTTCGGCGATGTCGCGTTCGACGAGCTGGCGGACGGCACCGGTGACGCCGTGCCGGATGGACTCGACGGGGTGCTCGTCCGCCGGGCGCGAGCGGATCGCGGCCTCCATCACCGCGTCGTACTCGTCGGTGAGGACGATGTCCTCCTTGGTGGGGAAGTAGCGGAAGACCGTGCTGGTGGAGACGTCGGCGGCTTCGGCGATCTGGTCGACGGGCGTGGCGTCGTACCCCTGCCGTTCGAACAGCCGGTAGGCGGCACCCCGGATCGCCCGGCGGGTCTGGATCTTCTTGCGCTCGCGCAGCCCGAGGACGGGCGCGGTCGGCGGCGCGGTCGGCACCGCGGGCGGGGAGGAGTGGGCTGTGGCCATGGCCGCATTCTCCGGCATCGGTCTTTTCACGGACCACACCGAGCGCGGGAGTGGCCGGCTTTGACGGGACGCTGATTGTCAGTGGGGTGTGTGACGCTGTGTGCGGGGCAGGCAAGCGGGCAGTCAGCCAAAAGGTGATGGAGGGGGTATGTCATGACCGTTGCCGCTTTGCTGGTGGCCGTGTTGAGCGTCACCGGGTACGTGTTCGTGGGGGAGGTCGGCGTCCTGGCCGTGGTCGTGGCCGGCGTGGCCGGTCTGACGTGGCGGGTGGCCGCGGCGTCGAGGCCGCGGCCGCCGCGCGGGGCCGTGGAGCGCGTCGCGCGCGCTCGGAGGCGCGCTCAGGCGCACGCTCAGGCGTGCGAATAGGCCACGAGTGAGATGCCCACGTAGTGGGTGATGAACGCGGCGAGCGTGAGCGAGTGGAACACCTCGTGGAATCCGAACCAGCGGGGTGAGGGGTTCGGGCGCTTGATCCCGTAGATCACGCCGCCCGCCGAGTAGAGCAGGCCGCCGACGATCACCAGCACGAGGACGGCGATGCCGCCCTTGCGGAGGAAGTCCGGCAGGAAGAAGACGGCGGCCCAGCCCATCGCGATGTAGCAGGGGGTGTAGAGCCAGCGCGGCGCGCCGACCCAGAAGACGCGGAAGGCGATTCCGGCGGCGGCCGCGAGCCATACGGCCCAGAGCAGCAGCCGTCCCCGGCCGCCGGGGACGAGGAGCATGGTCAGGGGGGTGTAGGTACCCGCGATGATCAGGAAGATATTGGCGTGATCGAGTCGGCGCAGCACGGCCTCCGCGCGCGGGCTCCAGTCGCCGCGGTGGTAGAGCGCGCTGATGCCGAACAGCAGGCAGGCGGTCAGGACGTAGACCGCGCAGGCGATTCTGCCCCGGGTGCTGTCGGCCAGGGCGGTGAGGAAGACGCCGGAGATCAGCACCGCGGGAAACATCCCGGCGTGCAGCCAGCCGCGCAGCCGTGGCTTGACCGGAGTGGCCGCGGTGACGACCGCGGCCGCTCCGGTGACGTCGGTGACGTCGGCGGCCGGCGAAGCGGTCGGCGAACCGGAATCGGACGAACTGGCGTTCAGGATTGCGGCATGCGGCGCCCCGGAGGAACCGGAGGACGGAGAGGGCGCTGTGTCGGGCGCGGGTGTCATGGCCGTCATGCTACCTACGCAACCGTAGGTTACGGGCGGGTATCGGGTGGTGATGGTCACGGGGGCGCCCCCTGGACAGATCGGATGATGAGTCGGATGATCAAATGAGTGCGGGCGGCACCGGATGAGCGGTCACGAAGCGTCTGGGTCGCGGCCCCCAAGGGGCAACCAAAGTGCAGAGACGGTCCGGCACCGGCGATCCCCGGTGCCCATGGGCCGTTCCACCCTCAATATCTGACGCCGGACAGCGGGTTCCGGCGGGACGGAGCGATCGTGGCGCGCACCAGTGCGGCTCCCACCACCCCCACCAACCACCAGGAGCTGATCTCCTGGGTCGACGAGATCGCCGCCCTCACCCAGCCGGACCAGGTGGTCTGGTGCGACGGTTCCGAGGCCGAGTACGAGCGCCTGTGCGAGGAGCTCGTCGCCAAGGGGACCTTCCGGAAACTCGACCCGGTCAAGCGCCCCAACTCCTACTACGCCGCCTCCGACCCCAGCGACGTGGCGCGCGTCGAGGACCGTACGTTCATCTGCTCCGAGAAGGAGGAGGACGCCGGCCCGACCAACCACTGGAAGGCCCCGGCGGAGATGCGCGAGATCTTCTCCGGTGAGCAGGGGATCTTCCGCGGCTCCATGCGCGGCCGCACCATGTACGTCGTGCCCTTCTGCATGGGCCCCGTCGGCTCGCCGCTCTCCGCGATCGGCGTCGAGATCACCGACTCCGCCTACGTCGCCGTCTCGATGCGCACCATGACCCGCATGGGCCAGGCCGTCCTCGACGAGCTCGGCACCGACGGCTTCTTCGTCAAGGCCGTCCACACCCTGGGCGCCCCGCTGGCCGAGGGCGAGCAGGACGTGCCCTGGCCCTGCAATTCCACCAAATACATCTCGCACTTCCCCGAGGACCGCGAGATCTGGTCCTACGGCTCCGGCTACGGCGGCAACGCCCTGCTGGGCAAGAAGTGCTACGCCCTGCGCATCGCCTCCGTGATGGCCCGGGACGAGGGCTGGCTCGCCGAGCACATGCTCATCCTCAAGCTCACCCCGCCGCACGGCGAGCCGAAGTACGTCGCCGCCGCCTTCCCCTCCGCCTGCGGCAAGACCAACCTCGCCATGCTGGAGCCCACCGTCTCCGGCTGGACGGTGGAGACCATCGGCGACGACATCGCCTGGATGCGCTTCGGCGAGGACGGCCGCCTCTACGCCATCAACCCCGAGGCCGGCTTCTTCGGCGTCGCCCCCGGCACCGGCGAGCACACCAACGCCAACGCCATGAAGACCCTCTGGGGCAACGCCGTCTTCACCAACGTCGCCCGCACCGATGACGACGACGTGTGGTGGGAGGGCATGACGGAGAAGGCCCCCGACCACCTGATCGACTGGAAGGGCAACGACTGGACCCCGTCCTCGGACACCCCGGCCGCCCACCCCAACGCCCGCTTCACCGTCCCGGCCTCGCAGTGCCCGATCATCGCCCCGGAGTGGGAGGACCCCAAGGGCGTCCCGATCTCGGCCATCCTCTTCGGCGGCCGCCGCGCCACGGCCGTCCCGCTGGTGACCGAGTCCTTCAACTGGCAGCACGGCGTCTTCCTCGGCGCCAACGTCGCCTCCGAGAAGACGGCGGCCGCCGAGGGCAAGGTCGGGGAGCTGCGCCGCGACCCGTTCGCCATGCTGCCGTTCTGCGGCTACAACATGGGCGACTACATGGGCCATTGGGTCAAGGTCGGCCAGGACAAGGACCAGTCCAAGCTCCCCAAGATCTACTACGTCAACTGGTTCCGCAAGGACGCGGGCGGCCGCTTCGTCTGGCCGGGCTTCGGCGAGAACAGCCGCGTCCTGAAGTGGATCGTCGAGCGCCTCGACGGCACGGCCGACGGCGTCGAGACCCCCATCGGCATCCTCCCGACGCGCGACGCCCTCGACACGGACGGCCTCACCATCCCGGACGCCGACCTCGACCTGCTCCTCACGGTCGACAAGGACGTCTGGCGCGAGGAAGCGGCCCTGGTGCCCCAGCACCTGGAGACCTTCGGCGACCACACGCCGAAGGAACTGTGGGACGAGTACCGGGCACTGGTCCAGCGACTGGGCTGACGCCCGCGCCCTGACGCCTGCGTTCCGACGGCTGTGCCCCGCTCTCTCCGGGCGGGGCGCAGCCGTGTCGTCAGACCGCCTGAGTTCCACCGGAAGGTCCGCGTCCGAGTGTGGGGATGCGCTACGGTCGCGGTAATCGGGTCGCTTCGTAGAGTGAACGAAGCGACCCCCAACGCTGGTTGCACCCGGCGAAGGGGGTCTACACCCGCGAGGTGCTATCCCAAGGAGACTCGCGAATGCAGAAGCATGCTATCCCTCCTGCACGTTTCTTCACGCAGGTGTCGAACGACATCATCCGCCATCCGCGCCTGTCGGCCGAGGCCGTACGCCTGTTGATGTGGCAGCTCTCGCTCCCCGGCGATGTGGACCAGCCGTTGTCGGAGACGGCGAAGCGGGCGGGGATCAAGAAGACGGCGTTCCAGCGCGCGAAGCAGGAGCTGATCGCGGAGGGGTACGTCCACGAGTGGCGCGGCCAGGGCCCGCACGGCCGCTGGGCGACCAGGCAGCTCGTCTCGAACGTACCGCTGAGCGCCGAGGAGGCGCTGGTGGCACGGGACGGGGACCGTCCAGCCGAGCCGCCGACGGCCGTGGAACCGACGGCCGTGGAACCGGCCACCGGCGAGCCGGAGGGCCGGTCCGTCGGCCGTTCCCAAGAAAACACGGAAGGGAACACGCAGAACCCTCCCTCCCAGCCCTCCCCGTCCTCCCCGCTGATCGAGCGCGGCGCCCTGGCGCTCTCCTCCGTCTCGCACCGCGAGCGCCAACTGTGCCTGACCGGGCGGGAGGTGACGGGACTGGCCCCACTGGCCGCCGAGTGGTTCCTGCGCGGCGCCTCGCTGACCGACCTGCGTGAGGCGCTGACCTCGGGACTTCCCGAACGCGTCCACTCGGCAGCGGCCCTCGCCCGCAACCGCCTGACGCGCAAGCTGCCGCCGATGCCGTCGTTCGCTGAGCAGCGGGTCCAGGAAACCCCCGCTGCCGAGCCGCGCGTGGCGAGCATGCGCGAATGCCGGGGCGAGCACGTGCAGCCGCGCTTGTTCCGCCCGGTGGCAGAGGAGACCTTGTGCCCGGCCTGCCGCCGGGAACAGGCAGCAGAAACCGCCACAACGACCGCGATGGAGACGCCTCATTCCGCTGCCACATGGGGCGCGGCGACAGCGCGAACGGTACTGAGCGTCGGCGCCTGAGGCGGAGGGACTTTCCTGTTCTGGAAAGGATCAGTCCTTGACCGTGCCGTAATCGTCTCGGGAGCATCGACATGACGGACGCACCACCGATGCGAGGGGGGCAAGGGATGCTGCGGAAGCTGTCGGGTGATCCGGACTGCAAGAACGGGACGTGCCCGACCTTGTGGGCGACGGAGGACGCGGGAAGCTACGTGGTTCAGGGGTACGTCGTCACCGATCCCGAACGGCTGGCGCAGCTCGACTTGCCCGAAGGGGAATCCGCCGTCCTGGTTCCGGCCGCCGTCCTGGAGGGGTATTTCCGTGCTCAGCGGTGAAGAGTTCGGCCGACTGTTCGAGACCTTCGAGTGCTCGGCATTCCGCCTGGAGACCCTTGCCGCCTACGACATCGAGGACGAACGAGAAGAGTTCGAAGCTTTCCTGGCGGGCAAACCGATGCCACCCGAGTGGCATGACAATCCGTGGGTGCGGTCCATGACGGACCGAGGGAAGTCCGTGGCCCGTGTGCACGTCCTTCGGTCGCCGCTCACCGACTACCTCCGCTACGAGCTGTCGGCATACCCCGGGAACATCACGGCCGGGGAGTCCGTCGGGATCATCGACCTGTCGGAGAGAGAGGTATCCGGCCTCCCGGATCACGACTTCTGGCTGTTTGACGACGCCGACGTCTACCGGATGCACTACACGGCAGGCGGGCGGTTCGCGGGAGCGGAGCTCCTGTCGGCGGATCGGCTCGCCGAGTATCGGCAGTACCGGGACATCGCCTCGGCCCACGCCGTTCCGTTCGCGGAGTACTGGAGCATGCGCTACTGAGCCGACGCACGGAACTGGGAACTGCTTTGCGGGCGCTCAGGGTGACATCGGGACTCACCGGTGAGACCGTCGCCCGTAGGTCCGCCATGTCCGCGGGGAAGCTTTCGAAGATCGAGACAGGCAAGGTCCTGCCCAGCGTTACCGACGCCGACCTGATCCTGACCGCCCTGGGGGTATCGGAAGCGGCCAAGGCCGAGTTCCTGGAGGCGGCGAGAGCCGAGGCCACCGAGGCCACGGCGTGGCGTGTGCTGCGCCGGATGGGGCCTTGGAAACACCAGAAGGCAATCAAGGCCATCGAGGCCCGGACAGCTGTTCTCCGACTCTTTCAGGGACAACTGATTCCCGGCTTGCTCCAGACCCCGGAGTACGCCTACGCCGTCTTCTCCCTACCGCCCGGCTTGTCAGACGAGTGCAAGGCCAAGACCGTAGCCGCACGGCTCGAGCGTCAAACGGTGCTCTACGAGCCACGCCGGACCTTCGAATTCCTCATCTGTGAGCACGTTCTGAGATGGCGCATCTGCGCGCCCGTCGTCATGGCGCTGCAACTCGACCGGCTGCTGTCCCTGTCTCGATTGCCCAACGTCAGGCTCGGCGTGATCCCGTTGTCCGGCTTGATGCCGGACTTCCCGATGACGTGCTTCAGCCTGCATGACGATCGGCTGGTCATTGTGGAGACGTTCCATTCGGAGGTCAGCACGCGCGAGCCGAGAGACATTCAGCAGTACTCGGAGACGTTCGAACGGTTCGCCTCGGTCGCTGTCTACGGCGCCGACATGCGAGTCGTCGTCGAGGCCATCCGGGACGACTTCTTTCACGAACAGGAAACCAGCTAGATCCCGACGCCCCGACCCGGACACCATCGACTCCTGACGCACACAGACGGCAGTGAAGGGGTACGCGATGGCGGCCGGGACCGATGAATGGGAGTACGTGACCTATGCGCCCCATGGAGCGAAGTGCTCCGTCTGTCGCCGCGACGTGAAGCCTCTCGATCCGGTCCGCAGGGGAACCATTCAGCAGGCTGCTGGTCCGCCCGTGGCGGTGTACCGACACGCGGGACAGTGCCCACGCCGGGGAACGGCTGCGGCGTGATGGTTCCTGTCACTGGTCCGTCTCCCCGGCGGAGTGACAGGTAAGCCCCCGACCGGACAAGGCTTGAACAGGGACAGGACGTGTCCCGTCTGGGCTGACGTGCTCAGGTTCTCTCCCCCGGTCCGCCCCTTGGCTGGGGTGCCGCCCTGGGCGGTGAGGGCATCGGTTCCGGACCCAGGGAAGCCGGAGCACCCACCTCCAACGCTTCCGCCCACTGCGGGCGAAGGACGGCCTCCAGCGGCCGTCAGGCAGATCAGGAAGGACATACCGATGACCGACCTGTACGAACTCCCGATCGACTGGGCCGAGTTCTCGAAGGCGTGCGGAGGCAACACCCATCCGGACGGCGAGGCGTGCGTGACGCTGGCGAAGATCGGGCCGGACGCGTGGGCCGTGGGTGACAGCAAGCGCCCCGACGCCGAACCGCTGCGCTTCACCACGGCGGAGCTGAACGCGGCGGGCATCGACCCCGCCCGCTTCGCACTGTCCGCCTGAACCGCCCGAACCGCCTGAACTGACGGCCCTGCCCTCGCGCCGACGGGCGGGGCCGTCGCCATTCCACGGAACGGAGCAGCGGTGCACCACCACGGCTACGCATGGCTCGGGGAGAAGAAGACCTTCGACAAAGAGAGCATCCGCAGACCACCCGGCCAACCCCCGACAGCAGGCAGTGAGAAGGACGTGGTCGACCGGTACCGGGAGGCCGTGGCCGTGTTCCCGACGTCTGACGTTCCCCCGATCCAGACAGCGCACTGGCTGATGAAACCGCCCTCGATGATCCGGGGAACATGGGAGGAACCCAAGGACGCCGGCGCATGGCTCGGCCTCCAGCTCACCGAGTTCGCACCCCGGTTCGCCTCTGAGGACGATCGGGAGGCGGCCAGGCTGGTGCTCCTGGTGAAGGCGGCGGTCGAACGGCTCACATGGGGAGGCGACGTGTCCCTCGGCCACTACCTCAACGGCACCGTCTTCCATTCCGTCGCCCTCGTGACGTGCTCACCCAACCGCGCCGAACCCGCTCTGCCCTGCCCGGAAGTCGGCGCGGGCGTTACATCCCGTCCGTGATGCCCAGCTTCGCCGCGTGGGCGTGGAGGCGCTCCGCCGCCAGGGCCGCGCCCGTCGCGTCGCCGCGTTGGGTGGCGACGACCAGGGCCTGGCCGGCGAGGGTGTGGGCGCGCTGGTGGAGGGCGGTGACGTGGGTCGGGGTGGGGGTGGGGGTCGTCGGCCGGGCTCGGAGTGGGGCGCTGCCGCGCAGGTGTTGTACGCGCAGGGCCAGTCGGTGCGCGGCGTCGTCCAGTTCGGGCGACGGGGTCAGCGCGCGGAGCTCGTCCGTCACGGTGAGCAGGGCCGTGAGATGGCCGGCGAGCCGGATGGTGAGCTCCTCCTCGCGGGAGCGGTGCGGCCCGTGCGTGCAAACCGTGTGCTTGGTGCGGGTCGGCTCGTACATGGATGGCCTCCTGAGTTACCTCTGAAGGCCATCCTAACTTAGACCCTGTCTAAAGTTGTCCCCGTTGCAGAGTGGGGCGGGGTTACGGCTGTCCGTAGCCGTCCAGGAAGTTGCCGATCCGGGTGACCGCGTCCGCCAGGTCCTTGGTGGAGGGCAGGGTGACCAGGCGGAAGTGGTCCGGCTCCGGCCAGTTGAAGCCCGTGCCGTGGACCACCATGATCTTCTCGGCCCGGAGCAGGTCGAGGACCATCTGCCGGTCGTCCTTGATCTTGTAGACCTTGGGATCCAGCCGGGGGAACGCGTAGAGCGCGCCCTTCGGCTTGACGCAGGTGACGCCCGGGATCTGGGTGAGCAGCTCGTGCGCCACGTCGCGCTGCTCCAGCAGCCGGCCGCCCGGCAGTACCAGGTCGTTGATCGACTGCCGGCCGCCGAGCGCGGTGGCCACCGCGTACTGCGCGGGCATGTTGGCGCACAGCCGCATGTTGGCGAGGATCGTCAGGCCCTCGATATAGCTGTCGGCGTGGGCCTTGGGGCCGCAGACCGCCATCCAGCCGCTGCGGTAGCCCGCCACCCGGTATGCCTTGGACAGGCCGTTGAAGGTGAGGGTCAGCAGGTCCGGGGCGATGGCGGCGGTCGGGGTGTGGGTGACGCCGTCGTAGAGGATCTTGTCGTAGATCTCGTCGGAGCAGACGATCAGATTGTGACGGCGGGCGATCTCCGTGAGGGACCGCAGCATCTCGTCGTCGTAGACCGCACCCGTGGGGTTGTTGGGGTTGATGATGACGATCGCCTTGGTGCGGTCCGTCACCTTGCTCTCGATGTCGGCCAGGTCCGGCATCCAGTCCGACTGCTCGTCGCAGCGGTAGTGCACCGCCGTGCCGCCCGCGAGGGAGACGGACGCGGTCCACAGGGGGTAGTCCGGCGCGGGGACGAGGACCTCGTCGCCGTCGTCGAGCAGCGCCTGCATCGACATCTGGATCAGCTCGGAGACGCCGTTGCCGAGGTACACGTCCTCGACGGACAGCTCGATGCCCTTGGTCTCGTAGTGCTGCACCACCGCGCGGCGGGCGGCGGGCAGGCCCTTCGCGTCGCCGTAGCCGTGGGCGTCGCCCACGTTGCGCAGCATGTCCTCGAGGATCTCGGGCGGGCACTCGAAACCGAAGATCGCGGGGTTGCCGGTGTTCAGCTTGAGGATGCGCTCACCTGCCGCTTCCAGCCGCATGGCCTCCTCGAGCACCGGGCCACGGATTTCGTAGCAGACGTTGGCGAGCTTCGTTGACTGGATCACCTGCATGACGGCCACCATACGGGGGCGCCACATGCCGTGCGCGCGCTTTCTTCCGTCGCTTTGGTCGCATCCGGCCCACCTGTAATGCCCAGGTCAGGTCGTCGGCGTGCGGCGTACTGTCCGTCCGGCCAGTACGTCCGTCCGGCGTCCGTCTTCCATCACAAAGCGTCCGGCAATCAGGACATAAGGAATACCGGTCGGAAGCGTCCGTGGGGCTTCGAAAGTGGCACCGGCGGCAACCGTTTCCGGATCGAAGAGAACGACGTCGGCGTGGTGTCCCTCGCGGATCAAGCCCCTGTCCGGCAGCCTCAGCCGGGCCGCCGGACGTGACGTGAGATGCGCCACGCACTCCTCCAGGGAGAGCACTCCCAGCTCCCGGACGTAGTGGCCCAGGTAGTGCGGGAACGTTCCGTAGGCGCGCGGATGCGGTTTCGCGCCGTGCAGGATCCCGTCGCTGCCGCCCGTGTGTACCGCGTGCCGCATGATCGTGCGGACGTTCTCCTCGTGGCCGACGTGCTGGAGGATCGTGGGGCCCAGATCGTCTTCGAGCAGGAGCCGGCGGGCCGTCGTCCATGGTTCCTCGCCCCGCTCGCGCGCCGAGTGGGCGATGCTTCGGCCGATATATCGCGCGAGGGCCGAGTTCGATACGCCCGAGATCTCCACGCTCTCCCAGTCGACGGTCACCCCGTGGCAGCCGTCCGAACCCGTCACCTCCAGCGCGTGCCGGATCCGGGCCGCCGTCGCGTCGTCGCGCAGCCGGGCCAGGATCGCCTCCGGGCCGCCCTCGCCCGCCCAGCCCGGGAGGAGAGCGGCGAGCGTGGTGGAGCCGGGGGTGTAGGGATAGGTGTCGAGGGAGATGTCCGCGCCGTCGGCCAGCGCGGCGTCCAGCAGGGCCAGCAGCTCGGGGGCGCGGCCCTCGTTCACCCCGAAGTTCATGACGGCGTGCGCCAGGTGGAGGGCGCAGCCCGCCGTCCGGGAGAGCTCGATCATCTCCGCGTACGCCCGGAGCGCGCCCGCCCCGTACGAGCGGTGGTGCGGGCAGTAGTAGCCGCCGTACTCCGCCACGACCCGGCACAGCTCGGTCAGCTCGGCGTCGTCGGCGTACATCCCGGGCGTGTAGGTGAGCCCGGACGAGAGGCCCACCGCGCCCTGCGCCAGGCCCTCGGCGACCAGGCGCTTCATGCGGTCGAGCTCGGCGGCCGTCGCCGGGCGGTCCTCCCAGCCGACGGCCAGCATGCGGACGGTGCCCTGGGGGACGAGGTAGGCGGCGTTGACGGCGATGCCCTCGCCGGCGAAGCCGTGGTCCAGGCGGTCGAGGTAGCCGCCGACGGAGCGCCACGTGAAGTCGATGTCCGCGCCGTCCCCGTTCCAGCCGGTGATCTGGGCGCGCACCTCGGCGAGGGTGCGGTCGTCGACGGGCGCGTAGGACAGGCCGTCCTGGCCGATGACCTCCAGGGTCACCCCCTGCGCGGCCTTCGCGGTGTGGGCGGGGTCGCGGAGGAGGGCGAGGTCGCTGTGGGCGTGCATGTCGATGAAGCCGGGCGCCAGCGCCAAGCCTGTGGCGTCGAGGGTGCGGGGGGCCCACGGTCTGGGGCCTTCGCCCTCGCGGTGGATCTCGGCGATCCGGCCGCCCGCGAGGGCGACGTCGGCTCGGTAGGAGGGGCGGCCGGTGCCGTCCATGACGCGGGCGTTGCGGATGACCAGGTCCATGCGGGTCCCCTGCGGGCCGGTGGTCCGGTTGTGCCCACCCTCCCCCAGCTACCGCTGGGAGGTGCCCCCAGCCCAGCGGAACGGGTGACCACAACCGGCGGGGTCGGTCAGAAGAAAGTGCGGACGTATTCCGTGACCGTTCCGTCCGCCGTCGCCAGCGGGATGAGCGGCCACTTCTCGAAGACCGTGCACGGGTGCGACAGGCCCAGGCCCACCCAGTCGCCGACCTCCAGCCGTTCCGCTTCCTCGCCCGTGAGGGAGACGAAGGCGTGCTGGTCGGCGAGGCGGGTGACGGTCAGGCCCGTGGCCGGGCGGAGGGAGCCGTCGCGGGCGGAGCGGATGACCTGCGGTTCCGGGAGGTCCAGGTCGTAGGAGACGTCGCGCTTGCCCGCGTTGAGGTAGGCCATGCCGGTCTCGGGGCGGGAGACGACCTGGGCCCAGAGACGGAAGGCCGGGTGGAGGGCGCCCTCGTCGGGGTGGCGGTTGAAGGGGGTCTTGCGGCGGTACTGGCCGTCGTCGTGGGTGACGTACGCGCCGGAGCGCAGCAGCTTGAGCACCGGCGCGGACAGCGGCGGAAGCTCTGCGAAGACGCTCGCGACGGCGTCGAACCACGCGCTGCCGCCCGCGCTGACCACGATCTCCTCGACACCGGCGAAGCGGCCCGCCTTGTCGAAGGCGACCGCGAGCCCCGTCAGCCGGCGCAGCCACGCGTCGACGGTCTCGGCGTCCGCGTCCGGGATCTCCGCCTCGTACCCGGCGACGCCGACCAGGCGCAGGGTGGCGGTGGCGGCCACCGCGTCCGCGACGGCCTCGCCCTCCGCCTCCGTACGGACGCCCGTACGGGCGCCCACCGCGCCCAGCTCGACGACGACGTCCAGCGGGCGGCCCGCGCCCGCGTCGCGCAGCGCGGCGTCCATCAGCTCGACGCCGCGCACGGAGTCGACGTAGGTGACGATCCGCAGCTCCTGGTCGGTGGCCAGCTCGCCCGCGAGCCAGCGCAGCGCGGCGGCGTCGACGACCTCGTTGGCGAGGAAGATCCGCCGCACGCCGAAGGCGCGGTAGACGCGGACCTGCGCGGGGGTGGCGGCGGTGATGCCCCAGGCGCCGCGGTCGAGCTGGCGCTCGAAGAGCCGCGGGGCCATCGACGTCTTGCCGTGCGGGGCGAAGGCCAGGCCGTGCCGTTCGGACCACTGCTCCATCAGCCCGAGGTTGTGGTCCAGCGCCTCGGCGGAGAGGGCCAGCACCGGCGTGGTGAAGCCGCCGGTGAACAGCGAGCGCCGCTCGGCCGCCAGTTCGCCGACGCTCCGGCCGTCCGCGTCCGGGGGCAGCCCCTTGAACCGGTGGTCCACCCGCTCCCGGGCGAGCTCGGCGACGGCGTCGGTGGCTATGGCGGCGGGCGTGCCGGCCGTGCGGGCCGTGCTGGCCATGGGGCCTCCCAAGGGATCGGGACGCGTTGCGTTTTCTGCAACGTTCATTGCGTGTGGCGCTGCACGGTGTCTAACATCCCGGCAAGTGCCGGGTCAACGGCGTCTCACAGTGTCCGACGGTCTCAACGGTAGGGGGATGTCGTGAGCGGCCCCGACGTCGTGTGCCTCGGCGAGTCGATGGTCGTCCTCCGCCCGGGCCCGGCCGGAGCCGGGCGACGCCTCGCCGACGTGCCGTCCTTCGACCGCGGCATCGGCGGCGCCGAGTCGAACGTCGCCTGCGTCCTGGCGCGCGGCGGCCACCGCGCCCGCTGGATCAGCCGCGTCGGCGCCGACGCCTTCGGCACCCACCTGGTGGCCGCCGTCGCCGCCCACGGCGTGGACACCACGCACGTCCAGTACGACCCCGCCCGCCCCACCGGCGTGTACTTCCGGACGGCGGGTGAGCGGCCCACGACCCCCGGTGCGACCGCCCCGCACCACGCGGAGACCCTCTACTACCGTGCCGGATCGGCCGCCTCCGCCATGTCGCCCGCCCTGATCCCCCGCACGGCCGCCCACGCCGGACGGATCCTCCACCTCACCGGCATCACGGCCGCCCTCTCCACCGACTGCCTGGCCCTGCTCCGCGAGCTCGTCGACCGAGCTCCGGGCGGCGGCCCGCTGCTCTCCTTCGACGTCAACTACCGCGCCGCGCTGTGGCGGAACGCCGGAACGAGCCCGCGCGTCCTCGCCGAGCTCGCCCGCGCCTGCGACATCGTCTTCGTCGGCGAGGACGAGGCCGAGGCCGCCTGGGGCATCGACGGCGGCCCCGACGCGATACGCGCCGCCCTGCCCGAACCCGCCGTGCTCGTCGTCAAGCAGGGCGCCGCCGGAGCCACGGCCCACACCCGGGAATCCGTCGTGTCCATGCCCGCGCCCGCCGTCGACGTCGTCGCGCCCGTCGGCGCGGGCGACGCCTTCGCGGCCGGCTTCCTCTCCGCCACCCTGCGCGGACTCCCGCTGCCCGCGCGCCTCCGGTACGGCCACCTCATGGCCGCCGCCGCCCTCACCGTCCCCGGCGACCTCGCCGAACCGCCGCCCGCCGCCCTCGCGGACGCCCTGGCGGGACTGGACCCCGCCGCCTGGGGAAGACTGCGACTCGGCCCGGGCTGGACCACGGACACCCGGACGAAGGACATACGGGTGGCAGACCCCCTCACAGAGGACTCCCGCACAGAGGACCCCCGCACATGAGCCAGACCGTCGACCGCGCCCTGAGCATCCTGCCGCTGCTCGCCGAGGGCCCCGCCAACCTCGAACAGGTGGCGAGCCGCCTCGGCGTCCACAAGTCCACCGCGCTGCGCCTGCTGCGCACCCTCCACGAGCACGGCATCGTCTACCGGCAGCAGGACCAGCGCTACCGCCTCGGCGCCCGCCTCTTCGCCCTCGCCCAGCAGGCCGTCGAGAGCCTCGACATCCGCGAGATCGCCCACCCCCACCTCGTCGCCCTCAACGAGAAGTGCGGCCACACCGTCCACCTCGCCGTGTACGAGGACGACGAGGTCCTCTACATCGACAAGGTCGAGAGCCGCTACCCCGTACGGATGTACTCCCGCATCGGCAAGCCCGTGGCGATCACCGTGGCGGCCGTGGCCAAGCTGCTCCTCGCCGACCTCCCCGAGCCCGAGCGCCGCGCCGTCGCCGGCCGCCTCGACTACCCCGCCTACACCTCCCGTTCCACCCCCGACGCCACCGCCTTCCTCCAGGAGCTGGCCGCCGTACGGGAACGCGGGTGGGCCACCGACTTCGGCGGCCACGAGGAGTCCATCAACTGCGTCGGCGCCCCAGTCCGGGGCCCCGACGGACGGGTCGTCGCCGCCTGCTCGGTGTCGGCGCCCAACGTCGTCGTCTCCTCCGACGAACTCCTCGCCCTGCTGCCGCTGCTGCGCCGCACAGCGGACGCGATCAGCGCCGAGTACTCCGGAATCTCGATCCCGGCGACCGTTTCCCCGACGAAAGCGATGCCATGAGCGACAAGACCCCGAAGGCCCTCAAGACCGCCGTCACCCCCGTCGGCCACACCACCCCGCCCGCGAAGTTCTCGCACGGCGTGCGCAAGGGGAACATCCTCCAGGTCGCCGGCCAGGTCGGCTTCCTGCCCGCCGAGCCCGGGCAGGACGGCCCCGTCGTCGCCGGCCCGGCCCTGCGCGAGCAGACGCTGCAGACCCTGGCCAACGTCCGGTCCGTGCTGGAGGCGGGCGGCGCGAGCTGGGAGGACGTGGTGATGCTGCGCGTCTACCTGACGGACACGGAGCACTTCGCGGAGCTGAACGAGATCTGGAACGACTACTTCGCCGACCTGAAGGAGGCCCCTGCGGCCCGGACGACGGTCTACGTCGGCCTGCCCAAGGGCCTCCTGATCGAGATCGACGCGCTCGCGGTACTGGGCTGAACCCCAGCGAGCCCGCTGAGGCTCAGCCGCGCCGGAGCGGGGCGGTCATGAGCAGTACTGCTGCTCCTTCCCGATCGACCGGTACATGCAGTCCGCGTTCTCCAGGAGCTGCAGCACCGCCTCCCGGTTGCGCGCCACCTCGCGGTCGATGACCGACGCCGGCGGGTAGAAGCCGCCGCCCGCCCCGCTCGCGTCCGGGTACATCTCGAAGGTGTAGGCGAAGACCTTCTGGTTCCCCCAGAGCCAGTCGTCGATCGACCCGTCGGTGATGTACAGGTCGCTGGACTGCTCCGGCGTGTAGCCGTTGCTCGCCGCCATGGACTTCCCGACGGCCGCGAACGCGTCGCGGTCGTCCTGCGTCATGCCGGGCGCCGTGTCGTCGTACGTCCAGCCGAACGGCCAGAGCACCAGCTCGCTGTAGGTGTGGAAGTCGATGGCGGCCTTGATCTGCTGCTTGCCGCCGACGACGCGGCTGCGGACGAAGTCCGCGACGACCTTCACCTCGGGGGCCGACTCCGGGCCGGAGCCGCGGTAGGTCTCCGAGCCGGTGCTGCCGGACGAGCCGCCGCAGCAGCCCCACTTGTAGTCCCAGTTGCGGTTGGTGTCCGTGCCACGCGAGTTCGAACCCGCGTTGGGCTGCCGGTTCTTGCGCCAGCCGCGGTAGGTGCCGGTGGCGATGTCGTATTCGCCGCCGTCGGGGTTGACGTCGGGCACGATCCAGACCACCCGGCTGTCGAGCATCTTGGTGACGCGCGCGTCCTTGCCGTACTGGGAGCCGAACTCCTTGAGCAGGTACAGCGCCATCTCGACGGTCAGGTGCTCGCGGGCGTGCTGGTGGTGGGTGAAGAGCACCTCCGGCTTGGCGGCGTCCGTCGTCGCCGAGCCGTTGGTGACCTTCACGGCGATGATGTCCCGGCCCTCGTAGGACTTGCCGATGACCTGCTTGCTCATGAGGGACGGGTACGCGGCGAGGTCCGCGTCGATCTCCGCCATGGCGCGGGCGTAGTTGTGGTACTTCGAGTCCGCCGGCGGGAAGTCGTACGGCCGGGCGGCGCGGCCGCGGTCCGGGGTGCCGGGCAGGGCCGTCACCCGGTAGCCCATGGCGCGGAGGCGCCCGGCCTGCGCGGCGTCGGCGGTGACGACGACGGAGTCCTTCCGCACGGCGTCGACCGAGACGCCGGTCGCGGCGACGGCGGTGCGCTGGGCGGCGGTTCTCGGCCCGGCGACCTCGTACGAGCGGGTGTCGTTCGCACGGATCTCATCCGCGTGAGTGCCGTCCGTCCGGGTGCCGTTCGAGCGGTCCGGGCGGTCCGCGCCGTGCGAGGACGCGGGGGCGGCCATGGCCAGGGTGAGCAGGGCGGCGCCCGTGGCGGCGGCCCACCGGCCGTGGCTCTTGCGGGTACGGGGGGTGTGGGGTCGCATGCGGCCTCCTGAGGGGCGTTCGTGCGACGAATGAGGGGGGTGTTCGCTGTGTCGATCCTCCCCAGTGTTCGAGGCATGTCATGAGCAGGTCAAGGAGAAGTGTGCGAGGGAAACAAGCCAACTTCCCCACCACTTCAGACCGCTTGATTGCCGGGCGCCCACAACGGCCCCAACAATGCACACGTCAAAACCGGATGCACTTCTGAACGGAGAGGACCACCCCCCATGAGACGACCTCTCGTCGGTGCGCTCACGACGCTGCTGCTCACCGGGGCGACCGTCGCCGGCGCCGGACCCGCCACGGCCGCGCCGGCCACCGCGCAGCCCCAGGCCGCGGCCAAGACCAAAGCCGTCGACTTCGCCGGCACCGTGGCGCTGAGCAACTGTTCCGGCTCGCTGATCCGCATGCCCAACTCGGCCGACAACGACCCCGGCCTCGTGATGACCAACGGCCATTGCCTGGAGACCGGCATGCCCGGCCCCGGCGAGGTCCTCGTCGACCAGCCCTCCAGCCGCACCTTCAGCCTGCTCAACTCCACCGCCGGCAAGGTCGCCACGCTCCAGGCCACCAAGGTCTCGTACGCGACGATGACGGACACCGACGTCACGCTCTACGAGCTGAACACCACCTACGCGCGGATCAAGCAGCAGTACGGCATCGACGCCCTCCGTCTCTCGGGCGACCACCCCGTCGCCGGCACGCCCATCAAGGTCGTCTCCGGCTACTGGAAGCGCATTTACTCCTGCAACGTCGACGGGTTCGTCCACCAGCTCCGCGAGGCCGACTGGACCTGGAAGGACTCGCTCCGCTACACCTCGTCCTGCAACACCATAGGTGGCACGTCCGGCTCGCCCGTCATCGACGCGAACTCCGGCAAGGTCGTCGCCATCAACAACACGGGCAACGAGAACGGCGAGCGCTGCACGATGAACAACCCGTGCGAGGTCGACGAGAACGGCACCGTCACCGTCCGCCGGGGCATCAACTACGCCGAGCAGACGTACGGCATCACCAAGTGCGTCGACACCGGCAACAAGATCGACCTCGACCTGCCGGGCTGCGAGCTCCCGAAGCCGGCGGGGGAGGAGCTGGCCCGCCGCTGACCGGCTCGCCCCCGCGGTGCCGGACGGGCCGGCCGACCCGGCCCGTCCGGCACCCGCTCGCCTACGGCAACCCGTGGACGTGCGGCCCCACCGCGTTCGACCAGGCGTTGCCCGCCGTGGCGTCCCAGTTCGTGGACCACGTCATCGCACCCCGCAGCCCCGGATACGTACGCGACGGCTTGAACGAACCGCAGCTCGTGCCCTTGGTGAGGCAGTCCAGCGCCGCGTTGACCACGGACGGCGCCACGTACCCGCTGCCCGCGCCGCGCGGCGAGGCGGGCACCCCCAGGCCCACCTGGGACGGGTCCAGCCCGCCCTCCAGCTGGACGCAGGCCAGCGCGGTCAGGAAGTCCACCGACCCCTGCGCGTACACGTTCCCGTCGCAGCCGTTCATCGAACCGCTGTTGTAGAACTGCGTGTTGACGACGGTCAGGATGTCCTTGATGTCGAGCGCGGTCCTGAAGTAGCCCGAGGGCGTCGACTGCATGTCGATCGTCTGCGGCGCCATCGTGATGACGAGCTTGTCGCCCGCCTTCGCCGACAGCGCGCGCAGCGCCTGCGTCATATACGTCGGGTTCAGCCCGTTCTCCAGGTCGATGTCGACGCCGTTGAAGCCGTATTTCCGCATCAGCGCGTACACGCTGTCGGCGAAGTTGTTCGCGGACGTCGCGTCGTTGACGCTCACCGCGCCCCGCTCGCCCCCGACGGAGATGACGACGGACTTTCCCGCCGCCTGTTTGGCGGCGATGTCGGCTTTAAACGCCGCCTCCGGGTATTTCAGCGCCGGGTCGAGGGTGAAGTCGACGGCCCCGGGTGTCGTCGTCGCGTCCGCGAAGGCGACGGCGATGATGTCGTACGCGGCCGGGACGTCGGCGATCTTCTGGACGGTGGCGCCGTTGTCGAAGTTCTGCCAGTAGCCGGTCACCGCGTGCCGGGGCACGCCCGGGGTGCCGCCCCCGCCCCCGGCCGTCGTGGCGGTGACGGCCGCCGAGGCGGCCGACTCGCCGGCGGCGTTGGACGCCGTCACCTGGAAGCGGTACGAGGTGGCCGCCGCCAGCCCGGTGACGGTGGCGGACGTACCGGTCGTCGACAGCGCCTTGGCGCCGTCCCGGTAGAGGGTGTAACCGGTCGCGCCGGGCGCGGCCTGCCAGCTCAGGGCCACGGACGACGCGGTGACCGCGCCCGCCGCCAGCCCGCCCGGCGCGTCGGGCACCCGGCCGCCGGGATCGCCCGGGTCACCGCCGGCGGGACCCGTGAGGGTGATGTCGTCGGCGAAGTAGGCGGGCTGCCCGTACCACCCATGGGTGAACACCGTGACGGAGGTGGTGTTCGCTCCGGTTGTGAAACCGGTGGTGAGCTGCTGCCAGTCGGCCGCGTTCGGCGTCCACGTCGACACGTCCGTGGTGCCCGTCCCGCTCGCGCCGAGGTAGACGTACGAGCCCCGCACCCACGCGCTCAGCGTGTACGAGGAGTTGGGCCGCACGCTCACGCTCTGCGCGCACGTGGCGGTGTCCGAGCCGGTGGGGGTGGCCCGGAGCGCGGCGGAGCCGGAGTGTGCGGGGGAGGCGACCGTCGTGCCGCTGCCGCCGGTACAGCTCCAGGAGGAGAGGCCGGACTCGAAGCCGGGGTTCTTGACGAGATTCGGCTCGGCGGAGGCCGGGGTGGCGGCCCGGGCGGTCACCGCGTTCGCACCGCCCAGCGCCACGAGGCCGCCGGCCGCGAGCGCGAAGGAGACGAGGGCGCCGCCGAGGCGGCGTCTGAGGGGCGGGCGGCTGCGGTGCCGACGATGAGGTATGCGTTCCACTACTGCCTCCGGTGGGAAGGAAGTTGACGCTGTTGTGAAGTGTGAATGAGGGGGTGACTGGGGGGTGTTCATGCGGAACGGTGGCCACCGTCCGTGGCGCCAATGTGGTCCAGACCAATGCTTTCGTCAAGGCTTCGGCACCACCGCCACCACCCCGTGGGGCAAACATCGAGGAACTGTTCTCAGCCGCTCCATTCGTGGATAAAGTGCGGAGGCGCCAGCACTGGGCAGTATCGATCTGCGACCGCCGGAGCCCCCGCGGCCGGAGTGAACGGGGAAGCCGACGTGCCGATTGCGATAGCGGTCACCAGCTCCGATCTGGTGCTCCCCCCGCCCGGCGGGCCCGTCCCGGAGGCCGCCGTGCTGCGGCCCCCCGAGGAGCAGCCCCTGGAGACGGCCGTCACCCAGGCCGCCCTCCTGCTCGACCAGTGCGGCCACCTCGTCGTCCTCTACCCCGACTCCCTCCCCGCCGCCTACGTCCGCCGCCTGCACACCGTGCGCTCGGTCCTGGAGAGCGACCGCGTCGCCCTCCTGCCCGTCCCCCTGCCACCGCTCGCCGTCGGCGTCCTGGCCCGGCAGTTACGGCAGTTGTCCGTCTCCGACCTCAGCCCCGGCGTCCTCGCCTCCGCCGCCCGGCTGCTCACCCACTACATCTACGCGGGCGCCCAGTTGTCCTCCGTCGCCCGCTGCGACCGCGTGGACGTGAGCATCGGCGCGCACGTCAGCTCCCTCGTCCCCGGCACCCGCTTCGGTGTCCTCGTCAACCCCGCCCGCAGGCTGCTGCGCACCGGTCCCGGCGAGACCCCCGACGGCCCCGGGTTCGCCACCCGGCTGACCGTCGCCCGCTCCCGCCCCCGCACCGGCGAGGACTGGGTCACCGACACCCTCGCCCCGGGCTGGCGGGTCCAGGGCGTCCAGGAGATCCTCCCGCTGCCCGCCGACTCCCGGCGCTGGTGGGGCACCCCGAGGGCGGTCGAGTTCGCGGCGGCCATCCCCGACCCGTCCGTGCTGTACCAGCTCGTCACCTCCGTACGCCGCGAGGAGTGCCACTGGTGCGGCCTCGAACTCATCGGTGACCGCTGCGGTTTCTGCTCCGCGCCCGTGCCGCGCGCGGACGCCGCGATCGGCGGGGGCGGCGCGACCGGCGCGACCGGCGACCGTTCCGCCCATGCCCACGCCCTCGGCCCGCCCGCCGCCGCCCGGGCACCCGGCGCCCGCCACGCCGCCCCGGCGACGAGCGGCCGCTGAGCAGGGGCCGACAGTCCCGATGCCTGCCCCGGTACCCGCGGTGCCTGCCCCGATGCCCGTCCCGCCCCCGACCCCGGTCCGAACGAGGTTCGCCACCCCATGAATTCACGCCAGCGACGCGGCATCGTCCTGCTGCTCCTGTCGGCCCTCTGCGCCGTCGGCGCGTTCGCCGGGGTGTTCTCGGTCATCCACGACGCCGAGTCGAAGACCGGACCCGAGACCACCGCGTACCGGCTGAAGACCGATATCCCCGCCTACCGCGACCTGGACACGGACGAGTTCGAGAAGATCTCCATGCCCAGGCGCTGGCTCCCCGTCACCGCCGTCACCGACCTCTCCGCCGTCCACGGGAAGATCGCCGTCACCCCGCTGCGGAAGGGCTCGCTGCTCCAGAGCGACATGATCGTCGCCCGGCCCGCCCTCGCCCCCGGCAAGCAGGAGATCGCCATCATGATCGACGCGGCCACGGGCGTCGCCGGCAAGATCCAGCCGGGCGCGCGGGTCAACATCTACGCCACCTTCGACGCCAAGGAACAGGGCGCCAAGCCCGTCTCCAAGGTGATCGTCAGCGGCGCCCAGGTCATCGACGTCGGCAAGCTCACGCCCTTCAAACGGGACGGCGACAGCCGGTCCGCCGCCACCACCCGGCAGGCGGGGGAGGCCGTGCCGATCACCTTCGCCCTGGACACCAAGGACGCCCAGCGCGTCGCCTACGCCGAGTCGTTCGCCTCGCACGTCCGGCTCGCCCTCGTCGCCCCCGGCAGCCAGGAACCCGTCGGCGGCGGCGACCGTACGTACACCCTCGACGGTGACAAATAGCGTGGATGGAGGAGGCAGGCTCCCGGTGACGATCAGAATCCTCCCCGCTGTCGGCGACCCCGGCACCGCCCGCGCCGTCGCCGGAGTGCTCGCCGGACTCCCCGGCGTGACGACCCTGCCCGGCGTCGGCGACTCCAGCCGCCTGCTGGAGGCGCTCGCCGCGCTGGGCGCGGGCGGGATCGCCCACCTGCCCGAGGTCGTCCTCGTGCACGAGCGCCTCGGGCCCGCGCCCGCACTCGAAATCGTCCGCGAGATCGCCCTGCGCTTCCCCGCCACCGGCGTGATCCTCATGTCGGCGGACGCCGGGCCCGCCCTCTACGCCGCCGCCATGGACTGCGGCGCGCGCGGCCTCGCCATACTGCCCCCGACCTACGAGGAACTCGGCGCCCGCGTCCAGGCCGCCGCGCACTGGGCCGGCGGAGTCCGCCGTCATCTCGGCGCGGCGGCCGAGGGAACCGCTGACGGAAGCGCCGCCTCCGACGGGGCGCGCGGCACGCTCGTCGCCGTCGTCGGTGCCAAGGGCGGCGTCGGCACGACCGTCACCGCCGTCCAGCTCGCCCTGGCCGCCTCCGCCGCCGGCCGGGCCGTCGCCCTCGCCGACCTGGACCTCCAGTCCGGCGACGTCGCCTCCTACCTCGACGTACAGTTCCGCCGGTCCATCGCCGACCTCGCCGGCATCAGCGACATCACCCCGCGCGTCCTGGCGGACGCCGTCTTCCCCCACCCCACCGGCCTCGGCCTGCTCCTCGCCCCGGCCGAGGGCGAACGCGGGGAGGACGTCGGCGAACCCGCCGCCCGGCAGATCACCGCCGCCCTGCGCGGCCGCTACGAACTCGTCGTCGCCGACTGCGGCACCCAGATCACGGCGGCGGGCGCGGCCGTCATCGAGGCGGCCGACCTGGCGTTACTGGTCACCACGCCGGACGTGGTGTCCGTCAGGGCGGCCAAGCGCATGGTCCGGCTCTGGGAACGGCTTCAGATCCGTACGGCCGAGGAGACGACCACCGTGGTCAACCGCCACACCCGCAACGCGGAGATCCAGCCGCCCCTCATCGCCCGCTCCACCGGCACCCGCGCCGCCCGGACGACCATCCCGGCCGGCTACAAGGAGCTCCAGGGCGCCGTGGACTCCGGCCGGATGCAGGACCTCGACGCCCGCTCCGGCGTCCGCCAGGCCCTGTGGACCCTGGCCGGCGAACTGGGCCTGGCCACGTCCCCGGCCCGTACGGGCGCCGCCGAACGCCCGGCAGCGCTGGGCGGCCTGCGGAGACGCCGTGCCATAGAGGGCAGCGCTGCCAAGACCCCCACCGGCGGGGGAACGGGTACGGGTACGAGTACGGGCCCGGAGCAGCTGTCCCCAGTGCCCCCGGCCGGCGGCCGCTTCCGGCGACGCGAGCGCTTCGGCGACCGCTTCGGCGACCGTTTCGGCGACCGGGGGCAGGTGGCCGTGGAGTTCGTCGGCATCCTGCCGCTGATCCTCATCGCGCTGGCCGTCGTCTGGCAGTGCGTCCTGGTCGGTTACAGCTACTCCCTGGCCGGGCACGCCGCCGACAAGGGTGCCCGCGCCGGCGTGGTCGGCCGCGACTGCGCGGCGGCGGCCCGCGCGGACATGCCGAAGTCCTGGCACACGGAACCGTCCTGCGGACCGGGCCCGGCGGCCGGGGTCTACAGCGCGAGCGTCCGCGTGAAGGTCCCACTCCTCTTCCCGGGCGCCGCCGACTGGCCATGGACGGTGGAAAGCACGGCGGGCGTGGCGAGGGAGGACTGAGTGGATCACAACCCAGCCCCTCCGGCGTTTGAGGAGCGGGGGCCCGGGGGCGGAGCCCCCGAAAGAAACGGGAAGGGGCGGGTCCGGGGCGAAAACCACCCCCACGACCAAGGATCGGCCTCCATCGAATTCCTGGGCTTCCTCCCCCTCCTACTGGCCTTGGCCGTGGCTGCGGCCTACCTGGGCATCGCCGCCTACGCCACCCAACAAGCCGGCACCGCAGCCCGCGCGGCCGCCCGCACCGCCACCGTCGACGACCCGAAGACCGCCCCGGCGGCAGCCGCCCGCGCGGCCGTGAGCCCCTGGGTCGCGGCCAGGGCGGACGTCGACGCCACCCCCTGCGCCCCCGGCGCCGACCGGGCCACGGCCACCGTGACCGTCGACGTCCCGCCCCTCCTCCCCGGCACCGGCTTCACCGTCACCCGCAGCGCCACGATGGCCTGCCCCACCGAGGCGGCCGGAACATGAGCGGCCTTCGCGCCCGCATCACCGCCGCCCCCGAAGCCCGCCCCGACGGCCGGGAGCCCGGCCATCTCGTCCCCGTCTACCGGGCCAAGCTGCTGGAGGAGATCGACCTCGCCGAGATGTCCGCGCTCGCCGCCGACGAGCGCCGCTCGCGCCTGGAGCGCGTGCTCGGCCACATCATCAGCCGCGAGGGCCCCGTCCTGTCGACCGCCGAACGCGACAGCCTGATCCGCAGGGTCGTCGACGAGGCCCTCGGCCTGGGCGTGCTGGAGCCGCTCCTGGAGGACCCGTCCATCACCGAGATCATGGTCAACGGCCCCGACCAGGTCTTCGTCGAGCGCGCCGGCCGCGTCGAGCCCGTCCCCGTACGGTTCGCCTCGCACGAGCAGCTGATGCAGACGATCGAGCGGATCGTGTCGACGGTCAACCGCCGCGTGGACGAGTCGAATCCGATGGTCGACGCCCGGCTCCCCACCGGGGAACGCGTCAACGTCATCATCCCGCCGCTCGCGCTGAACGGCGCCACCCTCACCATCCGCCGCTTCCCCCGCGCGTACACCCTCCAGGAGCTGATCGCGATGGGCACGCTGGACGAGCCCATGCTGATGCTGCTCGCCGCGCTCGTCCGGGCGAAGTTCAACGTGGTCGTCTCCGGGCCGACCGGCGCCGGCAAGACGACGCTCCTCAACGCCCTCTCCGGCCTCATCCCGGACGGCGAACGCATCATCACCGTCGAGGACGCCGCCGAGCTGCAACTGCAACAGCGGCACGTCATCCGCTTGGAGTCCCGCCCCCCGAACGTCGAGGGCAAGGGCCGGATCACCATCCGCGACCTCGTCCGCAACTCCCTGCGCATGCGCCCCGACCGCATCATCGTCGGCGAGGTGCGCGGCGGGGAGACCCTCGACATGCTCCAGGCCATGTCCACCGGCCACGACGGCTCTCTCGCCACCGTCCACGCCAACAGCGCCGAGGACGCGCTGATGCGACTGCGCACGCTGGCGTCGATGTCCGAGGTCAAGATCCCCTACGAGGCTCTGCGCGACCAGATCGACAGCGCCGTGGACTGCCTGGTGCAGCTCGTCCGCCACGCGGACGGCACGCGCCGCATATCGGAGATCGCCCTGCTGACCTCGGCGCCGGACGAGTACGGGGCCGATGGTCACCGCCTCGCCACCGTCGCCCGCTTCGACGCCGATCCCATCGGCGCCGACCGCGTCGTACGCGGCACGTTCACGCACTTCCCGCTCCCCGAACGCGCCGCCGAGCGGCTACGGCTCGCGAACGAGCCCGTACCACCGGCCTTCGGCGTCGCCGCGTTCCCCCAGGAACTCACCGTCCGGGGAACCGGACGAGGGCAGCAAGGCATCAGAGGTACGAGGTAGTTGAGGTAGCGGACATGGACCACCTGGACGAGCTCGCGCTGCTGACCGTCGGCGCCACCGCGCTGTGCGGGACACTGGCCGTCGCGGGCGTACGGACGTACGTCACCGGCAGGGACCGCCACCAGGCGCTCGTCGACCGGCTCTCCGACGCCCCCGCCCCACCCCCCGCCGGCCCCGCCCGGCCCTTCCGGCGCCTGGACCGGTGGCTGAGGGCCACCCGCCCCGGCCGGCGGCTGGAATGGGAGATCGCGGCGACCGGACTGGACATCACCGCAGGCGAGTTCACGGCGGCGACGATCGGCGCGGCGGCCGCCCTGTGGATCGCCGCCGCGCTGCTCCTCGCGCCGTTCTTCGGGCCGCTGGCGGCCGCCGTCGCCGTCTGGTCCTCCCACGCGTTCCTGGTGTGGCAGCGGCGCAAACGCACCGAGAAGTTCATCAACCAGCTTCCCGAGCTCTCCCGGATCCTCGCCAACGCCACCCAGGCCGGACTCGCCCTCCGCACGGCCCTCGGCATGGCGGCCGAGGAGATGGAGGCCCCGGCGGGCGAGGAGCTCGCCAAGGTCGCCGACGGGCTCGCCGTCGGCCACTCCGTCGACGACGCCCTCGGCGAGCTCGCCCGCCGGCTGCCCTCCCGCGAACTGGTGGTGCTCGTGACCACGCTCGTCCTCTCCCACCGCGCGGGCGGCACGGTCGTCAGCTCCCTGCGCAATCTCACCACCACCCTCGAAGAGCGCAAGGAGACCCGGCGCGAGGTGCGGACGCAGCTCTCGCAAGTGACGGTCACGGCCTACGTCGTACCGCTGATGGGTATCGGGACGTTGCTGCTGATGGACCGCATCGCACCGGGATCCCTGGACAGGATGACGGGAAGCTGGCTGGGGCAGGCCGCGGTCGTGGCGGCCTTCTGCCTCTACGGGGTGGGGTTCTTCCTCATCCGCCGGATGTCGAGGATCGACGTATGAGCCGGGCCCGGGACGTGGGGACTCGGGACGTGGGGAGATGAGCGGCGTGGGAATCCTGCTGGCGCTGCTGGCCGGCGTGTCCGTCGTGGGCGCCTGCTACGGCATCGCGCTCGTCCGCAGCGAGGCCAGGCTGCCGCCCGACCTCGCCCTGGCCCTCGAAGTCGGCTCCACGCGCACCACGGCCGTCGGCTCGGCCGTCGACCGGCTCGGCATGCGCCACGCGCCGCTGGTGCTCCGCCTGATGGGCGAGAAGCGCGTCGCGGCCGTACGGCGCCGCATCGACCGCGCCGGCAACCCGGCCGGCCTGACCGTCGACCGCTACGCCGCCCGCCGGGCCGTCTACGGCGTGCTCGGCTTCGTCGGCGCGCTGGTGATGCTGGCCAAGGGCCAGCCCCTGCTCGCCGTGCTGATGGTCGCCTTCGGCCTGTTCTGGATCGAGGTCGGCATCCGGGCCGCCGTGCGGGAGCGCCGGGCCGCCATCGAACGGACCCTGCCGGACTTCCTCGACGTCCTCGCCGTCGTCGTGAGCGCCGGGCTGAGCTTCCGGCAGGCGCTCGACCGGGTGGCCGAGCACTACGAGGGCCCATGGGCGGACGAACTGCGGATCGTGCTGCGCCGGCTGGACATGGGCGTCGCCCGCCGCCAGGCCTTCGACGAGCTGCGCGAGCGCAACGACTCCGAGCAGGTCGCCCAGTTCGTCACCGCCCTCCAGCAGGGCGAGGAACTGGGCACGCCCATCGCCGACACCCTGATCGGCATCGCCAAGGACATGCGCCGCACGGACGCCCAGCTGGCCCGGCGGCGAGCGGCCAGGGCGGTGCCCAAGGCGACGATGGTCATCACGACGTTCATGGTCCCGGGCACGGTGATCCTGCTGATCGCGGGGTTCTTCCTGGGCTCGGGCACGGATTTCGGCTCCATCACGGGGGAGTGAGGGCCAAGTAAGTGATCACCACCTGTGAGAGGAGAACCACCGCCATGACGCACGCCTCGCAACACATACACATATCCCCGCACACCGCTGCCCCCTGCTCCGAGCCCGCCGGGGCCCACCCGTTGGGGGAGTTGAGGGAAGACCGTGAAGGGCCTTCGCGCCTGCAATCGGATGTGGGACAGTCGTCGGCGTCGACGTCCGAGGGCATCGCCGCCGAACGGGGGTGAGACAGATGGTGTCCCAACTTCCCGGTGAGGGAAGGGAACGGGACCGTACGGTCCGTACGGAGATCTCCCGAGGAGGAGAACATGAGGCTCAAGGCAATCCAGCGGCTTTCGGCGGAAGGCTCGGACGACTCGGCCGGCTCGGACGGCGTGGACGGCTCGGACGACTGGAACTGGACCCGGGATCGGGACCGGGGGCAGACCTCGGTCGAGTACCTGGGCATCATCGCCGTGGTCGTGGCCATCATCCTCGTCCTGACGACGACGGACTTCGGCACGATGATCGCCACGGCGATCACCAACCAGATCAGCCGCATCACCGGCTGAACCGGCCGCCCGAGCGGCGGTTCCACGGCGACGCGGGGCAGGCGTTCCCGCTGTACATCACGGCCGTGGCGGCCCTGCTCTTCCTCGCGCTCGCCTTCTTCGCCGTCGGCCGGGCGGGTGCCGTCAAGAACGCCGCCCAGACCGCCGCCGACGCGGCCGCCCTCGCCGCCGCCCAGGACTACCGCGACCAGCTCCGTACGGGCTTCCTGCTGGCGGTCGGTGCGGGCGGGGCGGGTGCGGGCACGGCCGGTGCGGGTGGCTGGGCGGACTGGCTGGCGGGCCGGGGCGGCCGGGACGGCCCGGCCTGCGAGGCGGCCGAGTCGTACGCGCGGCTGAACGGCGCCCAGCCGACGATCACTTGCGATCCGGGCGGTGAGCCGGGTTCGTTCACGGTGACGGTCACGTCGGAGCGGACGGTGGGGGAGTCCGTCGTCCCCGGTACGGGCGACAAACGCGCGACGGCGACGGCGAAGGCGACGGTGACCCCGCGCTGCGACGCCCGTCCGACACCCCCCACACCACCCACACCCACACCCACACCGGCCCCTACACCCTCCCCGACCCCGACTCCGTCCCCTCCTCCGGTCATCGACCTCACCTGCGACGGCGGGAAGGTGCTGGTGATCGACCCCAGGCGCCCGGAGGCGACGGTGAAGGCGACGGACCTGTTCGCAGTGCGCCTCGCGGAGTGATCCCACCGTCCGACCAGTGAAGGAACGGCACCATGAGCTCTCGTATCGCAGGTGCGGCCCTTGTGGTCGTCATATCCCTCGCCCTGGCGGGCTGCGGAGGTGAGGGGAACGATGACGGAAAGAAGACGATCGACCTGAACGCGGCGAGAGGCGGCGGCTCCGGCTCCGACACCGCGCCGAAATCGTCGGAGGAGCCCGTGTCGTCGTCGGGCGGCGGGAAGCTGGGCGAGATCAAGGGCCCGGACGGCGTGGTCGTCACCCTCACGTCGGCCGTCCGCGACAAGGGCGGCTTCGTCACTGTGGGCGGCACGGTCGCCAACCGGGGCAGCAAGCCGTACACCCCGCTGACCTGGCGCTCGAAGGAGACGGAGATGAAGTCGCAGTCCTCGGTCTCGGGCGCCTCGCTGATCGACTCGGCGGGGAAGAAGCGGTACCTGGTCCTGCGCGACACGGACGGCGAGTGCCTGTGCACCACGGGCCTCGTCAACATCCGTCCCGGTGAGAGCCGCCCCGTCTTCGCCCAGTTCCCGGCGCCGCCCGCGTCCGTCACGGACGTGGACTTCCAGCTTCCGGCGATGCCGTCCGTGCGGATCAGGATCTCGGGGTGAGCGGGGTGAGCGGGGTGACTCCGGCAGCGATTCCCTTGGGAACATTCCTGGCGGTGACGCTGGCTTTCGCTGTCACGATGCCTGGCCCGGCGGCGGTCAGCGCGTACGCGGACGCCGGCCCCGGCCGCCAGACGAACACCACACCGCCGGTGAGACTCGACCCCACGGCCCCGGGCCTCAAGCTCCGGCCGGGCAGGAAGCTCGCCCCGGGGCGCGTCCTCGACATCAAGTCGGTCGTCGAGACGGACGACGGCGGCGAGCGCCGCGAGGACACCAACGTCGACGTCACCTTCGCCCTCCAGGCGGAGGTCATCTTCGACAAGGACAGCGCCGACCTGGGCGACGCCGCCCGCGCCCGCATCCGCGCGATCGCGGACGAGGTGAAGAAGCAGAAGGCCACGGCCCTGCGCGTCTTCGGCTTCACGGACAACCTCGGCGACGCCGACCACGGCGTGTCCCTCAGCAAGGAGCGCGCCAACATGGTCCAGCGCGAGCTGGCCAAGGACCTGGGCTCGGCCACGATCCAGTACGAGATCCGCGGCTACGGCGAGCAGTACCCGATCGCCGACAACGCGACGGAGGACGGCCGTCGAAAGAACCGTCGCGTGGAGGTGAGCTTCCCGAGGAAGTAGGGACCCCGAGGAAGTAGGGACCCCGGCTCTTCCGGGTCAGTCCGAGTCGAGCCCCTCGTCGCGCAGCCGTGCGAGCTCCTCCGCGCCGAGCGAGATCCCGAACGTCTCCTTCAGCACCTGCCCCAGCTCGTCCGGTTCGACCTTCCGTTCGGTCGACGAACCGTCGGGCCGGGAGGTGGTCCACGTCGTGGCGTCGAGCCGGTGGTGCGCTGTGGCGCTGAACTGCTGGGCGAACAGCCGCTTCACGAACGGCGAGCGCGCGTGCGTGCCGACGTAGTGGCTGGCCACCACGTAGTCGATCGTGTACGCGGGCCTCAGCGTGAACGTGTGCCGGTCCCCCCAGCCGTCCGCCCGGTACTGGTGAAGCCACCAGTCGTCGATGCCGAACGTGCCGTCCCGCCGCTCCATCCGGAACCGCCAGCCGTCGAGGTCGACTTCGGTACCGTCGGCGATCTCGATGGGCTCCAGCGGCCCGGCGCCGAATCCCACGTCGCACAGCCACAGCCGGTCGTCGTCCGCGGCCGTGACCGCCAGCAGCGCGTGCGTGGCCGGCAGCACCTTCCGCGCACCCATCGTCACCCGGCCTATCAGCCCGGTGAACGTGAACCCGATCCGCTCGAGCGCGGCGGCGAACAGCACGACGTGCTCGAAGCAGTAGCCTCCGCGCCCGCCGCGCACCAGCTTGTCCTGCACGGACTCGAGATCCAGCAGCACGGGCACGCCCAGTACGGCGTTGACGTTCTCGAACGGGATCGCCGTGACGTGCGCCCGCTGCAGCCCCCGCAGCACCTCCAGCGTCGGCGCCCGCTCCCCCTCGTACCCGATACGGGCCAGGTAGGCATCCAGGTCCAGCTGATCGCCGTGCCACCCGCGTCCGGAGTCCGCCTGCGTCATGGTCCATCCCTTTCGGGTTCAACGTTCTGTACGGCTCGACGGTAGGCGGTGGAGTGCGGTCCGCGCCTCTGTATATCGACGGGTCCGGCTCGCCTCTTGGGCCTAGGACCAGGGGCGTATCCCCCCGCGGTCGCCGCTGCGAACGCGACCGCCGGGGGACGGGACACCATTAGCCCCGACGGCGAAACCAGCGACGGGCGCCGGAGTCGGAGCGGCGGATTTCCGGGCGACTCGGCGGGACGAAGGGCGGCAACGCCTTGAATCCGCTGTGCAGGGTCAGGGTGGGGGTTATCCGCTCCAGCGTCGCCCGTACGCGGGTGAGCGGGTGGTCGGGGAACTCCGCGTCCGACTGCTCGTGGTCGGCGACGTGATAGGGCAGGCCGCCCACGAGGTCCGGAGCGTACGGATGGAGGGTGAAGTACTGGGACGGGTCCAGACGGCTGAGAACGAAGGCCTCGCGGACGCCGGTTATCGGCCCTTCGGCCGCCTGGACCTTCACCACGGTGCTGCACCCGGCTCGCGGAACCGTCCACGAGCCGATGAACACCAGGCCGTGGCCGCTGGGCCGTGGGATCTTGACGAGCTGCCGAACGGCTGGGAGGGCGTCCACGTCGCCGAGCACGGCTTCGATCAGACCACCGCCTACCCGGGCGGCGGAGTGAGCCAGCCCGTACCGGAGCCGGTCCGGATCGTCGAGGGACGCGGGCAGATCGGGAACGAGGTCGAAGAAGTGGACGGAGAGGACGAGCCCGTGGTCGTCCGTCCAGACCCCGGGCTCCCGCTCCGTGAATCCGGTGAGGTCCATGCTGGTGATCGGTGTCATGGGCCTCATCATCACGTGCCCTGCCGGACACCGCCCAGCGGTCCCGGATCCTGCAGGAGGTGATCGGCCTTGCCGGCCTTGATATCGCGGATGAGGGCGCGGAGCGCTTCGCGGGTGTCGGTGAGGTAGACGTTTTCAGCGCCGGCCACGGCGATGTATGCGTGGCCGGCGCTGTCGGTGCCTATTCGGAAGCAGTTGTTGCCGTCTCCGCAGAACGGGGCTTCCCAGCGGATGTCGGACATGAGGGTGCGCTCCTCAGAGGAGGTGGTCGGCCTTGCCCGCTTTGATGTCCCGGATCAGGGCACGTAAGGCGTCGCGGGTGTCGGTGAGGTAGCGGTCTTCAGTACCGGCTACGGCGATGTAGGCCCGGCCTCTGTCGTCGGTGCCTATCCGGAAGCACGCACTGCCTTCGCCGCAGAACGGCTCTTCCCAGCGGATGTCTGGCATGTTCCTGACTCCTCAGAGCTGACGTGCGATGCCATGGATGAACTTGCGTGAATCGTCCGGTTCCAGTGCGAGTCGTTCCATCCATGCCAGCTGCGCACGGTACTTGGACAACTGGGCCTCGCTATAGAGAAATTCCGGGCCGTGTGTGCTGTCAATCTGCACGGTGTCCAGCGGGGGGACCACGGCTGCCGCGTAGACCAGGGTCTGCCCCGCTCCCGGGAAGACGCCATGGGCAATGGGAAGCACGCGCAAAGTCACATGGCTGAGCTCCGACATGTTCATCAGGTGCTCAAGCTGGGCGCGTGCCACCGATGGTCCACCGAACTGCATGCGCAGGGCCGCTTCGTGAATGATGCCGCAGTAATCCGGCGGATCATCCCGGGTGAGGATCTGCTGGCGCTCCAGCCGAAGGACCAGTCGGAGCTCCAGCTCTCGTTCGGGAAGGTGGGGGACGACCGCTTCGAAGATGGTGCGAGCGTGGTCGACTGTCTGCAGCAGTCCGGGGATGTGGACGGTATGAGCGGTGTGCAGGCGGGTGGCGTGCGCCTCCATCTCCGCGATGTCCAGGAGGCCACCGGGCAACGCACCTCGATAACGTTCCCACCACCCTCTGCCAGCAGGTTGAGCCATCTTGGCGAGCGCGTCGATGTAGGAATCGTCTGAGCAAGCGCAATAGCAGGCCCAGCTTCTCAGGCGATCAGGGCTGATGGCCCTGATGCCGCGTTCAATGTTGGAGATCTTGCTGCGATCGACACCCAGCAGGGAGGCGGCTGCCTCGGCGCTGACTCCGGCTGCCTGTCGCATCTTGTGAAGCTCGTAACCCAAGCGCTTCTGGCGCTCTGTGGGAGCAGTTCGCTGTGCCATGGCACCTCTTCCTATACGGGGTGCGCAGCCGCCTGCACCTCCACGTCGTGAGAGTTCCCTCGAAAGGGGCCAAGTTTCACATGAGGTGGCCAATTGGCCCCGTGAATGGCTAGCTTCAGTGGAGTAGCACACAAGCCCGGCGCAGCCGGAAGCGCATCGCGTGGGCATGCCCGAACTCTCCGTCCCTGGGAGGGGCGTGCCTGCGTCAGGGAGACAAGCCACCGGCGTACACCGCAGCGCGCGTGCGAACTCCGCAAGCTCAGACCACCCACACGGGAGTCGTCGCCATGCCATCCGCAAGCATTTGCCCAACCGTCACCCCCGGCCCAACCGACCCATCCGACCACCTCCCATCCACCTCCACCACCCGCTCCCCGGAATCCCTCGCGTACAGCTACGCCATCCCGGGCGAACCGCACGCGGTCGCGGTGGCTCGCACGAGCGTGCACAACGCACTCGCCGCGCACGGACTGGCGGACCTGCTGCCACCGGCCCTCCAGGCGACCGGCGAACTCGTCGCGTGTGCGGCGCTGTTCGAGCCCGGACAGGTGCTGTACCTGTCCGTCGGCTGGCAGCAGGAAGGGGTGAGGATCGTCGTGTGGGATCCGCACACGCGGCACGTGGATCCGGACAGTTCCGGGAAGTGCGCGGCGCGTCGCAACAAGATGCTCTATCTCCTCGCGTGCGTGGTGCACGAGTGCAAGGGGAGCTGGGGGGTGATTCGCCCGGCCCCGGCGCGGGAGGGTACCCGGGTATGGGTGAACCTCCCGCGCCAAGGGGCAGCCGACTACGCGGCGGCGCTCTGCTGAGGCCGGGCACCGCACGTTCAGGGCCGGTTCACCGGAACGCGGTGGACCGGCCCTGAGCGGTGGTCTGTCAGAAGTGGTGGGACGTGTTGCGGTCCAGGTCCTCGCACTGCTGGGCGCGGTGGTAGAGCGCGTCGGACTTGGCGAGGGTGCGGCGGGCGGCCTCGCGCTGGCCGGCGCGCTTCTGGCGCGCGGCCTCCTGCTTCAGGACGGCGGCGTCGTGACGCAGCTGTGCGATGTCGCAGGTGAAAGAGGCCGCCTGGGCGGTGGGGGCGGTGACGAGGGCGGCACCGGTGCCCGCCATCACGGCGGTCAGGACAAGTGCGGATATGCGACGACGCATAGGTTTCCTTACTAAGAGATACGGATCAATCCAGCCACACGTTTGGCCGGAACTGATCGTTCACCGTATACGAGTTGGAGCGGTCGCGCGCATGCGGGATAGCAGGGCAGGATGGGGCCGCCCGAGCGGGGAGCGGTGAGGGAGGCGGGACATGAGGGGCGGGCTCGTCGTGGTGGCGACGGCGTTCGGAGTGCTCGTCGGGGCTGCGGATAAGGCGGGGGCGGCCGGGGCGGCGGATGAGCCGGCGGCGTACCGGATGGCTTCGGGGGCGACTGCCGTGCAAGGGGCGGGAAACAGCGCTGATCGCGGTCCTGAGCTGAAGGCGGGCGCGAGTACGTACACCGACAGCATCAAGCCGAAGGAAACGAAGTACTACACGGTCGAATTGGACGCTCAGTCGAGCGCGTACGTATCGGCGGTGGCGGTGCCGAAGGCGGGGAGCGCGATGGGGTTGCGGGACGGGATCGACGTGTCGTTACAGGCGCCGGACGGGACACAGTGCGGGACGGTGCGGCACCGGTCGTTCCTGTCGGTCGGGGGCGCGTATCCCGTCGCGGACTACGCGGAACGCGTGGTGAAGCCGGGCGCGGCGTGCGGGGCGCCGGGTTCGTACCGGTTCGTCGTGGAGCGAGGGGACGCGCTGGGCGGGGACGCCTCGGCCGTACCGATCGAGCTGAAGTATGTGGCGGAGCCGCCGCAACGCACCGAATCCACCGATACGTTGTCGGCTCCCGGAGCGTGGAGCTCGCAGGCGCCGTCGAGACCGCCGCAGGGCACGGCGGAGGGCGTTACGGGCGGCACGGGCTTCAACGACGCCGCCGAACTGCGCCCGGGGACGTGGCGCGACGAGCTCAGGCCCGGGGACACGCGGTTCTACCGCGTATCGGTCGACGCGGGCGAACAGCTTTTCGCGGACGCGGAGTTCGGAGGAGCGGACAAGGGGGTTCCGATGGTGATCGGCGGCGTACGGCTGGGGCTGAACAACGCCGCGCGCGGCTTCGTCATGAACAAGACCACCGGCTACCAGGGCAAACCGGCCACCGTCTCGCTGGCCACGCCCCCGGCGGCGTACGGCGGTGGTGCTGGTGGGGGTGGTGAGGTCGTGCGGGGCATGCGTTTCGCGGGCTGGTACTACCTCCAGGTGAGCCTGAGTCCGAAGGTGCGGCAGGGGGCGCGTGGGGCGGGTGTGCCCGTCACCTTGCGGGTGGACGTCGCGGGCGCGCGCAAGGCCGACCAGGGCGTCGGACGGTCGCAGGGGAGCGGCGGCCACCCGGGCGGCGAGGGCGGTGTGGGAGGGGAACTGGTGGCCTCGGCCGGGACCGGCCCGCGCAAGGAGTGGCTGCGGACGATCGGCTATGTGGGGATCGGCACGGGAGTGACGTTGCTGCTGGGGCTGGGGGTGTGGACGCTGCTGGCTCGCCGGCGTGACGGGTGACGTCCGGGATGGGGACGCCGCTGGTCATTTCCTGGCGATCACCATCGACTCGGGCCCGGCCAGGTGCCGCACATGGCTTTCACGGAAACCGGCGTCGGCCAGCCAGCCCCGGCAGTCGGCGCCGGTGTACTCGAAGCCGCCGGGGGTCTCCAGGAGCATGGTGAGGCTCATGAGCAGACCGTCGACGTTCTCCCGGCGGTCGTCGTCGAGAAGCGTCTCGTAGATGACGACGAGTCCGCCGTCCGGCAGCGCCTCGTGGGCCTTGCGCAGCAGCGTCCGGCACGTGGGCAGGTCCCAGTTGCTGAGGATGTGGCCGAAGATGAGCACATCCGCTTGTGGCAGCGGTTCGGTGAAGAAATCCCCGGCGCGGAAGGTGATCCGGTCTGTGAGACCGGACTGCGTAAGTCGCTGTTGGAAGCCGGGCGCGGCGGCGGGCAGGTCGAAGCCGATGCCCCGCAGGTGGGCGTGGCGGCGGAGCAGCCTGGTCAGCAGGAAGCCCTCGGCGCAGCCGATGTCCGCGACCGTGCGGTAGGGGGACCAGTCGATCGCGTCGACCAGGGCGAGGACGGATCCCATGGACAGCCCCGTCATGGCCTGCTGGAAGGCGGCGAGGCGCTCGGGGTCGGCGTAGAGGGTGGCGTAGATGTCCTCGTCGCCGGACTTGATCTCGTTCTGCGGCTCGCCCGTGCGCAGCGCCGCTTCGAGCCGGCCCCAGAGCCCGTACATCCTGGCATCGGTCATCTCCAGGAATCCGCCGAGATAGGTGGGTTCGCCGCGGACAAGGTAGCGGGCGGTGGCGGGGGTGTTGGCGTATGTACCGTCGGTGCGCTCCAGGAGGCCGAGGGCGACGAGGGTGTCGAGGAAGTCGTGCGCGGAACGCGGGTGAAGGGCGAGGCGGGCGCGCAGTTCGTCGCCGGTGAGCGGGCGCTCGGCCAGCTCCGAGAAGAGGCCGAGGGAACTGGCGGTGAGCAGGACCTTCGCGGTCATGAAGCCGGAGGCGATCCGCAGGAGAGCGTCAGGACCGGGGGACGTAGCGCTCATGGTGGCTGGCTCCTCGTGAGGCGCGCGCAGAAGGCGCGCACAGAAGGGACGTGCCGGATAAATCCGTACTACCCGCTTCGTGGTCGGCGCAGACGCGGAGCGGGGAGGAGCCGTGGCGCGCCCAGAGGTCAGCCGGACGGCAGGATCTCGACGCGCACGCCGGGCGCCAGGCCCCACTCCGCCATCGCGCCCGCCGCGCTCTCCAGGACATGACGGGCCCTGATCCGGGGAATCCCGAGGCGCCCGGGTCGCATGGTGCGGACGGTGAGCACGGTGAAGTGGCGGTCGAGATAGGCGACATCGATGGGGAAGCGCATGCGCCAGGTGTGAACGCCTGAGGCGGGGGTCAGGAGGAGGGCGCCCGTGAGGGAATCGCGACCGAGGAGGCCGCACGTCCGGGCCCGGTAGGAGGCGGCGATCTCCAGCGGTGTGATCATCCCGCTGGAAACGACGTGGAGTTGAGCGAAACCGTCCTGGTGGCGGGCCATGCGCCAAGGTTATCCACAGGCCCCGGCGAGAATCGGCGAACGTACGTAACCTCGGGGCATGGACGTTGTGTTGATCGCCGTCGCCGCTGTGTATGGCGCCCTCGCCGGGGTGTTGACACGGCGCGCGCGGTTCCGGCTGGCCGTGGAGCCGGAGGAGGGTTGGAGATCCACGGCCCCGTGCGGGCATGCCGTCGGCGGCTGGGTGGGTGCGGCCCGCTGCGGCGTGTGCGGAGAGAGATACGGGCCGGGCGCGCCGGCGCCGCCGTGGTGGCCGGCGGTCATGACGGCCGTGGTGTGCGGAGGGCTCGCGGCGGCGGTCGGGATACGGCCCGAGCTGGCCGTATGGCTGCTCGCGGTGCCCGTGGGGGTGGTGCTGGCGGGCGTCGACCGGCAGGTGCACCGCCTGCCGGACGTCCTGACCCTGCCCCTGGCGGCGGGGACGGCACTCCTGCTCGGAGCGGCCTCGCTGATACCGGGCGCGGCGGGCTCCTGGCCCCGCGCCCTCCTGGGCGGGCTGGCGCTGGGCGGCGGCTATCTCGCGCTGTTCCTGCTCCATCCGAGCGGCATGGGCTTCGGCGACGTGAAACTCGCCGCGGGCCTGGGCTGCGCCCTCGGCTGGTACGGCTGGTGGCCCCTGCTCCAGGGCGCCCTGGCAGGCCTGCTCCTCGCGTCCTGCTACGGCAACGCCCTACGCATCACCCACCGCGTACCCCGAGGCGCGTCCATACCCCTGGGCCCATTCCTGATCGCGGGCGCGTGGGCAGGGGTACTGGCAGGTGCCCTACGGGCCAAAGGCTGACCGGGGGACGAGGGGCGGGGGCGAAGGGGGAGGGGAGGGAGGGGGGCGGGCCCCCCGGGAGCGTCGTCGCGGAGTCGTGGCAGCACGCCCTGGCAGCGGTTCTCACCGTTAGTCGGCGCCGGGGGTGGCGCCCAGCGCTGTCAGGATGTCGGCGAGGGTGTGCTCGAAGAGGGGTTCGGGGTCGGTGAGGGCGAAGTCGAGGTGGCCGAAGGCTTCCACGGCGACTGCCCCGTACAGACGGGCCCAGCAGGCGACGAAGACGTAGATGGCGTCCAGGGGCACGGGTTCGCCGGAGAGGTGTTCGCGGACCTCCTCGAGCTGGGCCGCCCAGGCGGGGTCCAGGGCGGTGGGCGGTGGCTGGACGCCGCCGTTCCGCCACAGCTGGACCATCAGGTCGAGGACGACGCCGCCGAAGCGCCAGCCGGAGTCGTGGGCGACGGTGCCGGGCGTGGTGTCGGCGTCGGCGTCCGGCTTGGCGAACAGCAGGCCGAACTCGCGGGGATGGTCCAGCGCCCAGCGGCGCAGTTCGCGGCATACCTCGCGCAGTTGACGTCCGGGCTCGGCGGCCGGGTGGCGGTCGCGGGCCGTGGTCAGGGCGGTGGCCAGCTCGTCGTAGAGGGACGAGGCCAGGGCCTGGATCAGGTCGCGGTGGCCCGCGTAGTAGCGGTACAGGCCGGGCGCGGTCATGCCCATCTCGCGGGCGATGGCCCGCAGCGTGACGGCCCCCGGCCCTTCCTCGACCAGCAGTCGCCGCCCCGTGCGCAGGATCTCCGCCAGCGCCTCCTCGCGAACGCGGTGCTTGCGGCCGGTACGGGCTCCCGTGGTGCTGGACATGGGGCTCGGCCCGCCTTCCCTCGACGCTTCCCTTGACAAAGTTAACGCCTATCACTTTACCTTTCCCTCGAAAGTTAACACCGTTAGCAAATGCTCGCCGGGGGAGTCCCATGAAGTACGGCATCGTCCTCACCTACACCGTCACCGAGCGGTGGCTGGCGCTGTCGCGCGAGGAGCGCAACGCGATGCGCGAGGCGCATCTGGAGCCGGCCTTCGCCGCCTACGCCGACCGCGTCCGGGCCCGGTTCTTCGACGCCGAGGCGTTCAGCGGCCGGTTCTCGGACTTCGTCGTGCTGGAGACCGAGGACCTGGGCGCGTACTACTTCCTGATCGAGGCCCTGCGCGACACACCGGTCATCGCCGAGGGGTACCTCACCTTCGGCGAGATCTTCCTGGGCGTCGAGGACGGCTTCCAGGCGTACGAGCAGGCCCAGGGCGACGCCCGGTGAACGCGCGGACGGGACAGCGGACGGGACAGCGGACGGGGTACGAGCGTCGCCGGCCGGTGCGGCTGTTGCGCGTCACGGCCGTGCTCGTGCTGCTGGACACGCTCGCGCAGGCCGCCCTGGCCGGGCTCTTCGTCACCGGGGACCTCGACCTCCTCGCCTGGCACGCCGCCAACGCCGACGTGCTGAGCGCCTTGACCGTCGTGGAGACGGCGGCGGCGTTGCTGGTGTGGCGACGCCTGCGCGGCCCGGGGTGGCCCGTGGCGGTGAACACGGTGCTGGTGGCGTTGGTGAGCGTGCAGCGGGGGCTCGGCGAGGCCCGCGCGCTCGCGGGCCACATACCGCTCGGAATGGCCATCTTCGGCTGTGCGACGGCCTTGGCCTGCTGGGCGTTCACCCATCGCCCGCAGCCCGTCGTGCACGTCGGCCGACTGAGGGAAGCGGCCCAGTGAGACGACGCACGTTCCTGGGGCTGGCCGCAGGGGCCGGCGTCGCGGCGACCGTGGGCGCGGCGGGCTGGGCCCGCCTGGCCGGGGCGTCGACGGGCCGGGTCCTGGCCAGCGAGGGGCCGCTGCCCAAGCCGTTCGGCGTGCCGCTGCCGGTTCCGCCGGTCGCCCGGCCGGTACGCGGCGAGGGCGGAGCCGACGTCTACGAGGTCGAGCAGCGCGAGGGCCGCGTGGAGATCCTGCCGGGCCGGAAGACCACGGTATGGGGGTACGACGGGATCTTCCCCGGCCCGACCTTCGCCGCCCGCTCGGGGCGCAGGACCGTGCTCCAGGTGCGCAACAGCCTCGCCGTCCCGACCGTGACGCATCTCCACGGCGGCGTCACCCCGCCGGAGTCCGACGGCTACCCCACCGACCTGCTCCTGCCCGCCCGTTGCTCACCCGGCGGCGCGAGCCGAGCCCGCGACAGCATGGCCCACGACGGCATGGGGGACGACCACGCCGGCCGGATATCCATCGGCTACCGCACCTACGAGTACCCGCTGCCGCAGCGGGCGGCGACGCTCTGGTACCACGACCACCGCATGGACTTCAGTGCCCCGCAGGTCTGGCGCGGCCTGGCCGGCTTCTTCCTCATCGGCGACGAGGAAGAAGCGAGGCTTTCGCTGCCTGGCGGCGACCGCGACGTCCCGCTGATGCTGTGCGACCGCTCCTTCGAGGAGGACGGCTCCTTCCGCTATCCCTCCCATGAGCACGATCACCCCGCCCCCGGGCACGGCCACGACGCCTTTCCCGACGGGGTGCTCGGCGATGTCCAGCTCGTCAACGGCGCGCCCTGGCCCGTCCTGGAGGTGTCCGCCACCCGCTACCGCTTCCGTTTCCTCAACGCCTCCAACGCCCGCCGCTACCGGCTCCGTCTGGAAGCAAAAGAAGGCACGTCCGGCCGATTCGTTCAGATCGGCAGTGACGGTGGGCTGCTGGCCGCGCCCCAGTCACTCGCCACGGTCGACATGGCTCCGGGCGAACGCTGCGACGTCGTCGTCGACTTCGCCGACTTTCCTGTCGGCAGCCGGATCACCTTGCGCAACACCGCCGCCGAGGGTGGCATGCGCGACGTCATGCGGTTCCACGTCGTGCGTGGGGGACGGGACGACAGCCGCGTACCGGCTCGGCTCGCCGCCTCCTTCGAGAGGCTCTCGCCGAGCGCGGCGATGCCGGTGCGGGTCTTCGACTTCCGCCGGACGAACACCGGCGAGGACGGCGAGGACGGCGGGAGCCGGCAGCTGTGGACCATCAACGGCCGGCCGTTCGACGCCCGTACCGTGCTGGCGTCCCCGCGCCTGGGCAGCGTGGAGCGGTGGCGTTTCAGCAGCGATTTCCACCACCCCGTGCATGTCCACCTCGCCCAGTTCCAGGTCGTCGCCCGGGGCGGCAGGCCACCGGCCGCCGCGGACGCCGGCTGGAAGGACACCGTGGACGTCCGGCCGTACGAGGTGGTGGAGGTTCTCGCACGGTTCGCCGGCTACAAAGGCCGCTACATGCTGCATTGCCACAACCTCGAACACGAGGACATGGCCATGATGGCCAACTTCCAGGTCGTCTAGCGGGCCGTCCGGCAGGTCGCCAAACGCACACCGGAAGTATTGGACCGACTGATCCAAAAACTGTTACGGTCATCCCATGGCCCGACCGAGGAAGTTCGACGAGGAGCGGGCGGTCGACGCCGCGCTGGAGGCGTTCTGGACCGCCGGGTACGAGGCGACCTCGACCCAGGACCTCTGCGAGGCCACCGGTCTGGGCCGCAGCAGCATCTACAACACCTTCCACAGCAAGCGCGACCTCTTCCTCCGCACCCTCGCGCTGTATATGCGCCGCAAAAGCGATCAACTGGCCGCGCTGCTGGAGGAGGACGTCCCCGCCCGCGAGAAAGTCCGCGCCCTGCTGGACAACGTCCTCGCGGAGGAGGCCGGGGCGGACGGCGGCGGCCGGGGCTGTCTCTACGTCAACACCGCCGTCGAGCTGGCCTCGCGCGACCCCGAGGTGGCGCACGAGCTGGAACGTGACTACGTCCGCCGCCATGACGCGCTCGCCGCGGCCCTGAAGGCCGGGCAGCGGGCCGGCGAGATCGACCCGGCGAAGGACGCGAGCGCGCTCGCGCACTTCGTGACCGCGACCGTCGGCGGCATCCGCGTCGCGGCCCGCGCCGGGGCGGGCGAGGCGGCGCTGCGCGCCATCGCCCGTATCGCCCTCGACGCGATCTGACACCTGACCGCCTTCTTCATCCCCTCCCACGCGATCCCCACCCGCGCGCGCCCTCGCATGCCCGCATTTTGAACTGGCCGATACAAAACAGCCGGTACAAAACAACTGACCGATACGAAACAAGAATCAGGGAGCTGCCATGCCCCGATCCGTATACGTCCTGGCGCTGGGCATCTTCGCCATGGTGACCAGCGAATTCGTCGTGGCCGGACTGATGCCGCAAATGGCCGACGGGCTGGACGCGACCATCCCGCAGATCGGCTATCTGATCACCGCGTTCGCGGCCGCCATGTCCCTCGGCGGGCCCCTCCTGACCGTCGCCGTGCTGAGGCTGCGCCCCAAGCGGGCGCTGGCCGTGCTCTTCGTGGTCTTCCTGCTCGGCAACGCGCTGGCCGCCACGGCCTCCGGCTACGGGGTCATGGTGGCGGCGCGTGTGATCACAGGTGTCGCCTCGCAGGCGTTCTTCGGCACGGCCATCTCGCTCTGCGCCCGGCTGACCCGTCCCGAGGTGCGGGGCCGGGCGGTGGCCGTGCTGATGAACGGCCTGATGCTCGGCACCCTGCTGGGGCTGCCGATGTCCACGCTGATCGGGGAGCGGCTCGGCTGGCGCGCCGCCTTCTGGGTCATCACGGGCCTCGCCCTCCTCGCGGCGCTGTGCACGCTCGCCGGGGTGCCGGACGTGCCGCACGCCGAGGACGGCGGGAGTCTCCGTGAGGAGATGGGCGTCTTCCGGAATCGCGGGCTCTGGCGCGCCCTCGCCACCAGCACCTGCGTCATCGGTGCGACGTTCTGCGCGTTCTCCTATTTCAACCCGATCCTCACCGAGGTGACGGGATTCGGCGCCGGCACCGTCCCGCTGCTGCTTATCGGCTACGGGGCCGCGACCGTGATCGGCAACAACATCGTCGGGCGGCTCGCCGATCGTCACACCGTGACCGTTCTGCTCTTTGGTCTAGTCCTTAACCTGGTCTTTCTTACGGGATTCGCACTGCTGGCCCATCTCAAGGCGCCGACGGTGGTCTTCATGATGGGCATCGGCCTGGTCGGCGTGACCATGAATCCGGCGATGGTGACGCGTGTGCAGCGGGTCGGCAATGCCCGGCCGCTGGTCAACACCGTCCACTCGTCCTTCATCACCTTCGGGATCATCATCGGGTCGTCGGTCGGCGGACTGGCGATAGCCGATTTCGGTCTTCGCGCACCGCTGTGGCTCGGGGCCGGTATGGCCGTGATCGGCGCCCTCACCCTCGTTCCCGATCTCCCCTTCAGGGCGACGGGGGCCGGTCGGGAGCCCGCCGGTGGCTCATCCGAAGCCCATCGGGGGCCCGCCGGAGGTCCGTCCGAAGCCCGCCGAGAGGCCCGCGTGATGTCCTCGTGACATCGCCGTGATGTCAATGACGCCCGGAATGCGGAATCACGTCAAGCCGATGATGACTTTGCAAGACATTTTCGGAGGAGCGGTGGGCCGGATTCCGGATAGCGACCGGATGGCCGGTTCTGCGCCGTCAGCCCAGCAATGAAGGGTTCGAGGGGGCTCGAGCCGACTCCGTAAAACGCCCCACACAAGATCAACTTCATGGCCGCAAGTCAGCACGCCACGCATTGTCACCCCCGCCGATGCAGCAAGGAGGGCCTCGGACCGGTTATGGTGGAAACCCCCCCTCGGGCCGGTCCGTATCCCCCCCACGGACCGGCCCGTTTTCTTTCCCCCTCGTCACTCTCCGTGTCGAGATGTGCCACACCAATGCGATGATCATGGCCTGGCCAACCATCGCCGGGTATCCCGAAGGGGAAGCGGACCGGGATTCCGGCCGCTCCGAACTAGGAATCTCCCCGTCGAGCCCAGATGTTCACGCCCTCCGTGCTGACCGCCAGGGCATCGATTTCGGCCAGTTCCGCCTTCTCCAGCGGGGCGGCGCCCAGCGCGGCGATATTGGCCTCCAGCTGCGCCACGCCGGACGCGCCGATGAGCGCCGAGGTCATCCGCTCGTCCCGCAGCACCCAGTTCAGCGCCAGCTGGGCCAGGGACTGCCCCCGCCGCGCCGCGATGTCGTTCAGGCCGCTCAGCCGGCGCACCACGTCCTCCGTGAGCAGCGCCGGGTCGAGCGACTTGCCCTGGGAGGCGCGGGAGCCCTCCGGGACGCCGAGGAGGTACTTGTCCGTGAGCAGGCCCTGGGCGAGGGGTGCGAAGGCGATGCAGCCCATGCCCTCGTCCTCCAGGGTGTCCAGCAGCGCGTCGTCCTCCGTCCAGCGGTTGATCATCGAGTAGGACGGCTGGTGGATCAGCGCGGGCACGCCCATCTCGCGCAGCAGCCGGGCGGCCTCGCGGGTCTGCTGGGAGTTGTACGAGGAGATGCCCGCGTACAGCGCCTTGCCCTGCTGGACGGCCGACGCGAGGGCGCCCATCGTCTCCTCGAGCGGGGTGTGCGGGTCGAAACGGTGCGAATAGAAGATGTCGACGTAATCGACACCCATCCGGCGCAATGAGGCGTCGAGTGACGACAGCAGATACTTCCGCGAGCCCCATTCGCCGTACGGGCCGGGGTGCATCAGATAGCCGGCCTTGGTGGAGATGATGATTTCGTCCCGGTAGGGCCGGAAATCCTGGGCGAAGAGCTTCCCGAAGTTGAGCTCGGCCGAACCGGGCGGCGGCCCGTAGTTGTTGGCCAGATCGAAGTGGGTGACGCCCAGGTCGAAGGCCCGGCGCAGAATGGCCCGCTGCGAGTCGAGGGTGCGGTCGTCGCCGAAGTTGTGCCACAGTCCCAAGGAGATGGCGGGCAGCTTCAGCCCGCTGCGGCCCGTACGCCGGTACTCCATGGAGTCGTAGCGCGTTTCGGCCGCGCGGTGGAACGAGGGATCGGTCATGCGCATCTGACTATCACGGTCCTGTGACAGGCCGAGTTGGGTCCTCGCGACACGCTGGCAGTAGTGTGGCGCCCTCGGGGCGACCGCCGTGGCATGGAGGGGCAGGAAGAGTGAAGTTGCGCGACCTGGTGTACAGGCTTTACGCACGCCGGGTGGAGGGCCGCCTCGACCACGCCCAGGTGCCCAAGCACATCGGTGTCATCCTCGACGGCAATCGCCGCTGGGCGCGCGCGGACGGCCGGACCACCGTGCAGGGCCACCAGGCGGGCGCGGAGAAGATCTCTGAGCTGCTCGGCTGGTGCGCGGAGACCGATGTCGAGGTCGTCACGCTGTGGATGCTCTCCACGGACAACCTGGACCGCCCGGCCGAGGAGCTCGCCCCGCTGCTCGGCATCATCGAGAACACGGTGCGCGGCCTGGCGGCGGACGGCCGCTGGCGCGTCCACCACGTGGGCACCCTCGATCTCCTCCCGGCCCGGACCCAGTCGGTCCTGAAGGAGGCCGAGCAGGACACGATCGACCGCGAGGGCATACTGGTCAATGTCGCGGTCGGCTACGGCGGCCGGCAGGAGATCGCGGACGCGGTCCGCTCCCTGGTCCTGGAAGCCGCGGAGAACGGCGTCTCCCACGAGGAGCTGGCCGAGACCGTCGACATCGACGCCATCACCAAGCACCTCTACACGCGCGGCCAGCCCGACCCGGACCTCATCATCCGCACCAGCGGCGAGCAGCGGCTGTCCGGCTTCATGCTCTGGCAGAGCGCCCACTCCGAGTACTACTTCTGCGAAGTCTTCTGGCCGGCCTTCCGCAAGGTCGACTTCCTCCGCGCGCTCCGGGATTACGCGGCACGTCATCGCCGCTACGGCGGCTGACGGGGTGCGCCCGGGGGGCTTCCGGCCGGGGGTGCGGGGGTTGCCCCCGCATGATGGGGCCGCCGCACGCCACCGCCGCTACGGCGGCTGATCCGAGGGGCCCGCGTACGGGCCCGGCCTACGCCCCCGCATACGGGTGCTGACGGAACGCCCGCTCCCGCGCCGGACGAACTGACGTACGGGTAACGACGGATCAATCGTTCACCTGCGCGACGCATATGCCGTTGCATGCTCACGCGGTACAGCGGGAATATCCCCAGCAGGCCGACGGTCGGAACTGGGACCGTCGCTCTGCCAGCGGGCGGCACGGGGCCGCCCGCCCGGGAGGCCCTTTGCACCAGGACGACGACCGTGCGGACCGAGCGGGCCGGAGCGCCCGCACGGCAAGGACGGTGGGCCGGATGACGACCGGCGACCCTGGCGGGCCAGGCCCCGGCCCATCTCCCGCGCCACCGTTTCTCACAACGGCGGTGCGCCCTTACCTGAAGCACGAGGGGGTTCGTCCACCCGTGGTGAACAGCAAGAAGCGCCGTGATGGCGACCGGCGCACCTATGTCCTCGACACCAGCGTCCTGCTGGCCGACCCAGGAGCCGTGTCCCGCTTCGAGGAGCACGAGGTCGTGCTGCCCGTCGTGGTGGTCACGGAGTTGGAGGCCAAGAGGCACCACCCCGAGCTCGGCTACTTCGCCCGCAAGGCGCTGCGCCTGCTCGACGAGTACCGCGTGCGGTACGGCCGGCTCGACTCGCCGATCCCGACCGGCGAGCTCGGCGGCACGATCAGGGTGGAGCTCAACCACTCGGATCCGGGCATACTGCCCGCCGGCTTCCGTCTCGGTGACAACGACTCGCGCATCCTCGCGGTCGCCCGCAACCTCCAGGCCGAGGGGTACGACGTCACCGTCGTCTCCAAGGACCTGCCGCTGCGCATCAAGGCGTCCGCGGTCGGGCTGCTGGCCGAGGAGTACCGTGCCGAGCTCGCCATCACCGATTCCGGCTGGACGGGGATGGCGGAGCTCACCGTCACCGCCGAGCAGGTGGACGAACTCTTCACCGCCGAGCGCGTGTACGTCCCCGAGGCCGCCGAACTGCCCGTGCACACCGGGCTGGTGCTCCAGTCCGCGCGCGGCAAGGCGCTCGGCAGGGTCACGGCGGACGGCGAGGTGCGGCTGGTGCGCGGCGACCGGGAGGCGTTCGGCATCCACGGCCGCAGCGCCGAGCAGCGGGTGGCCCTGGACATGCTGCTGGACCCGGACATCGGGATCGTCTCCATGGGCGGCCGCGCGGGCACGGGCAAGTCGGCCCTGGCGCTGTGCGCGGGCCTGGAGGCGGTGCTGGAGCGCCGCCAGCACCGCAAGGTGATGGTGTTCCGGCCGCTGTACGCGGTGGGCGGGCAGGAGTTGGGGTACCTGCCCGGCAGTGAGGCCGAGAAGATGAGCCCCTGGGCCCAGGCGGTCTTCGACACCCTCTCGGCCGTGACGACCTCCGAGGTGATCGAGGAGGTGGTGGGGCGGGGCATGCTGGAGGTCCTCCCGCTCACCCACATCCGCGGCCGCTCGCTGCACGACGCCTTCGTCATCGTCGACGAGGCCCAGTCGCTGGAGCGGAACGTGCTGCTCACGGTCCTGTCGCGGATCGGGGCCAACTCCCGGGTGGTGCTCACCCATGACGTGGCCCAGCGCGACAACCTCCGCGTCGGGCGCTACGACGGGGTGGTCGCCGTGGTCGAGAAGCTCAAGGGGCATCCCCTCTTCTCGCACGTGACCCTGACGCGGTCGGAGCGTTCGCCCATCGCGGCGCTGGTGACCGAATTGCTGGAGGACGGTCGCATCTGACCGGCTCCGTCCCGGCGGGCGCGCGGCGAAGCCGAGGAGCTTAGCCGCGCGCCGTCGTGTGCCGCCGCTGTTTCCGTAAAGCCGCAGGGATAAACGGGGTGTGAGCTTTCCCACGTGACCAAGAATTGCCTCGGAGTGTGGCGTTCAGGCAGAGTCTGCTTCCTGTCAGGCCCCGCATACGGCACTTGAGCCCCTCCGGGGGCGATGCGGAACGGACAACTGAACAGCGTCGCCGTATGCCGCCCGAGCATTCGCGGACCTCCGCAAGGAGGGCCCACCGGGTCAGTGCCTCCAGTGACCGGCCGGTCCCCATCGGGACCGGTGCTGACGGAGGCCCGCGCCAGGGGCACGTCGCGTCCGCGAGGTCACCTATGCGGGCGATGCTGGAAGGAAAACGTGTGAGCCGGATTTCTGTCCGGGGATTCGCCGTGGCATCCGCCACCGCGGTCACCACCGTGGGCGCCGTCGTCGGTGTCGCAGCGGGCAACGATCAGGGCACGACGGATCACGTCGAGGCCACCGCAGCGGACACGACGCTTCTCGCCGCCATCCCCTCGGGACAGAACGTCCAGGCGCAGACCGCTTCCCTCACGCAGCAGGCGGAGACGCAGGCCCAGGCCGCCGACGACGCCGCGAAGAAGGACGTCGAGGAGGCCGCGCGCAAGCAGGCCGCCGAGGACGCCACGGCGAAGAAGGAAGCGGCCGAGGCCAAGGAGAAGGAAGAGGCCGAGAAGAAGGCCAAGGAGCGCGAGGAGAAGGAGCAGGTCTCCAGCCGCTCCGCCACCCGCGATGCCTCGTCCTTCGCGACCAAGAGCTCCTACTCCGTCGCCGAGGTCCAGGCGATGGCCCGGCAGATGATCCCGGGCGATCAGTTCCAGTGCTTCAGCAACATCGTGAACAACGAGAGCACCTGGGACTACACCGCCACCAACGCCTCCTCGGGTGCCTACGGTCTCGTCCAGGCGCTGCCCGGCACCAAGATGGAGTCCGCGGGCGCCGACTGGCGCACCAACCCGGCCACCCAGATCAAGTGGGGCCTCAGCTACATGAACGAGCGCTACGGCAGCCCTTGTGGCGCCTGGTCGTTCTGGCAGGCCAACCAGTGGTACTAGGCCCCGCCAGCACCTCTTGACCAGCGGAAGCCCCCGACCTGCGAAGGTCGGGGGCTTCGTTGTCCCACCGGCCAGGTAACGTCGACGGGTATGGCCACGGGGGAGTGGGGGTAGAGGAAGAAAAATGTCCAGATTGCCACAATGGCTGGGCGGGCTGGGCTCCGGTCTGGTACGGCTCGGCGAACGGCTCGAGGCCCGCAAGGCGACCGCCGAGGCGCGGCCCCCGGCCGGCCCGACGTCCGTGACCGGCCCGACGCCCGGGGCGGCACCCACGTCCGTCGCCACGCCCACACCCGTACCCACGCCCGTCTCCACGTCCGCCGCCGCGCCGCCCTCCGGGACCGGCCCGGTGCCGGCGGCCGGGCCCGTGCCGGCTGCCGAGCCCGTCGCGACCCTGCCCGCTCCGGCGGCCCAGGCCGCGCCCGCAGCGCGTCCCGATCCCGTCGCCGCCGTCCCCTGGGGCGTCCGGGTCGCGGCCGAGGTCGGCTGGCGGCTGCTGGTGCTCGCGGGCACCCTGTGGGTGCTGATGCGGGTGATCAGCGCGGTGCGGCTGGTGGTGCTGGCCTTCGTCGCCGGACTGCTGATCACCGCCCTGCTCCAGCCCACCGTGGCCCTGCTCAAGCGGCGCGGTGTGCCGCGCGGGCTCGCGACGGCCCTGACGTTCCTGTCCGGCTTCGTGGTCATGGGCCTGGTCGGCTGGTTCGTGGTCTGGCAGGTGACGGAGAACCTCGACGACCTGTCCAAGCAGGTCCAGCACGGCATCACCGAGCTCAAGCGCTGGCTGCTCAACAGCCCGTTCCATGTCACCCAGGGCCAGATCAACAACATCGCCGACAAGCTCAGCGAGGCCATCGGCACCAGCACCAAGGACATCACCTCGGCCGGCATAGAGGGCGTGCAGGTGATCATCGAGGTGCTCACGGGCATCCTGCTCGCGATGTTCAGCACGCTCTTCCTGCTCTACGACGGCCCCCGCATCTGGCAGTGGCTCCTCAAGCTGGTGCCCGAGGCCGCCCGCGAGGGCGTCGCGGGCGCGGGCCCGCGCGCCTGGGCGACGCTGACGGCCTATGTGCGCGGCACGGTGATAGTGGCCCTGATCGACGCGATCTTCATCGGCATAGGGCTCTACTTCCTCAAGGTGCCCATGTATGTGCCGCTGGCCGTCTTCATCTTCCTGTTCGCCTTCATCCCGTTGGTCGGCGCCGTCGTCTCCGGCGCCCTGGCGGTCGTCGTGGCGCTCGTCACCCGGGACGTCTTCACGGCGGCGATGGTGCTCGTCGTGGTGCTCGCGGTGCAGCAGATCGAGGGCCATGTGCTCCAGCCCTTCATCCTCGGCCGCGCCGTGCGCGTTCACCCGCTGGCCGTGGTCCTCGCCGTCGCCGCGGGCTCGATGACGGCGGGCATCGGTGGCGCGGTCGTCGCGGTGCCGCTGGTGGCGGTGACGAATACGGTCGTCGGGTATCTACGGGCGTACGCGAAGGAGGAGACCCCACCGAAGGTCTCCTCCTGACGCGCGCCGATCTGACATGAGGCGGCGCAGTGCGTACGGAACGGGCCCCCGACCGATCGGTCGGGGGCCCGTTCCGTATGGATCGAAGGCTCAGCCGTTCAGCACGGCCTCGGCGTCCAGCGTGGCGCCGACGGCCTGGAGGACCGAGGCGATCTTGAACGCTTCCTGGATCACCTCACGGCTCACACCGGCCTTGCGCAGCACCTGCTCGTGGGAGTCGAGGCACATGCCGCAGCCGTTGATGGCGGAGACGGCCAGGGACCACAGCTCGAAGTCGACCTTCTCCACGCCCGGGTTGCCGATGACGTTCATCCGCAGGCCCGCGCGCAGGTTGCCGTACTCCGGGTCCGACAGCAGGTGCCGGGTGCGGTAGTAGACGTTGTTCATCGCCATGATCGCGGCAGCGGCCTTGGCGGCGGTGTACGCCTCCGGGGAGAGGTTCTCCTTGGCCTGGGGCTCCAGCTCGCGCAGGACGATCGGCGAACGGGTCGCGATCGCGCAGGAGAGGACGGTGCCCCACAGCTGCTGCTGCGGCAGGTCGGAGTTGCCGATGACCGAGCCGAGGTTCAGCTTCAGGTCCTTGGCGTAGTCCGGTATGGCGGACTTCAGCTCATCGAGGGCCATGGGAGATCAGCTCACTCGCCCGCGAGGAGCTTGACGGCGTCGAGGGTGTCCTCGCCCTTGGACCAGTTGCAGGGGCACAGCTCGTCCGTCTGCAGGGCGTCGAGGACCCGCAGGACCTCCTTGGGGTTACGGCCGACGGAACCGGCGGTCACCATGACGAACTGGATCTCGTTGTTCGGGTCCACGATGAAGACGGCGCGCTGGGCGTAGCCGTCCTCGCCCTCGACGCCGCAGGCCTGCATCAGCTCGTGCTTGGCGTCGGCCAGCATCGGGAAGGGCAGGTCGCGCAGGTCCTTGTGGTCCTTGCGCCAGGCGTGGTGCACGAACTCGGAGTCGCCGGAGACGCCGAGGATCTGGGCGTCACGGTCGGCGAACTCGTCGTTCAGCTGGCCGAACGCGGCGATCTCGGTCGGGCAGACGAAGGTGAAGTCCTTCGGCCAGAAGAAGACGACCTTCCACTTGCCCTCGTAGGTCTTGTGGTCGATCTGCGCGAAGGCCTTGTCCGCGTCGAGGTCCACACAGGCGGTCAGGTCGAACTCGGGGAACTTGTCACCGACAGTGAGCACGCGCTCTCCTTGCAACGAGGAAACCTCCCGTTCGTGGGGTTTCCTGCGGGTTGGACAGGAACCACAGTGCCACAGGAGGCATTGATAGCGGAAATAGCTAGACTGGGTGATGTTGATCGGAGGTGGTTATCAGTGATGTCGTCGTCCATAACCCAGGGGCGGCCGGAACGAGGGCCCGGAGGGCCTCCGGCGCGCCCCCGCCAGCCCAGCCTGGCGCAGCTGCGCGCCTTCGTGGCCGTCGCCGAGCATCTGCACTTCCGCGACGCCGCCACGGCCATCGGCATGAGCCAGCCCGCGCTCTCCAGTGCCGTCTCGGCCCTGGAGGAGACGCTCGACATTCAGCTTCTCGAGCGTACGACGAGGAAAGTGCTCCTCAGCCCGGCGGGTGAGCGGCTGGCCGCGCGAGCCCGCACGGTCCTCGACGCGGTGGGCGCGCTGATGGAGGAAGCCGATGCCGCGCGGGCGCCGTTCACGGGTGTGCTGCGGCTCGGGGTGATTCCTACGGTCGCTCCTTATCTGCTGCCGATCGTTCTGCGGTTGGTGCACGACTCGTATCCGGACCTGGACCTCCAGGTCCACGAGGAGCAGACCTCGTCGTTGCTCGACGGGCTCACCCAGGGGCGGCTCGATCTGCTGCTGCTCGCCGTGCCGCTCGGGGTGCCCGGCGTGAGCGAGATCCCCCTCTTCGACGAGGACTTCGTCCTCGTCACGCCGTGTGATCACTGGCTGGCCGGGCGGCACGACATCCCGCGCGAGGCGCTGCGCGAGCTCGATCCCCTGCTGCTGCTTGACGAGGGGCACTGTCTGCGCGACCAGGCGCTTGATGTCTGCTACGAGGCCGGGCGAACGGAGGGGGCCCAGACGACCACCAGTGCGGCCGGACTCTCCACGCTCGTGCAGTTGGTGGGGGGCGGGCTCGGGGTGACGCTGCTGCCGCGGACCGCGTTGCGGGTGGAGACGGGGCGGAGTGATCGGCTCGCCACGGGGTACTTCGCCGAGCCGGCGCCTTCTCGGCGGGTGGCGTTGGCGATGCGTTCTGGCGCGGCGCGGCAGGGGGAGTTTGCGGTGTTCGCGGATGCGTTGCGGAAGGAACTGGCGAAGTTGCCCGTGCGGGTGGTTGCGGGCTGAGGTTTGTGGGGCGGGTGCGGGCCGGTGGCCGGTTTGTGCCCACCCGTTCCGCCTTGCGGAACGCCTGCCCACAAACCGGCTGCGTCTCTACTCCGTTCTCAAGCCGTTCGGGCGGGTCATGTGGTGTACGGCCGGGAGGGACAGGAGCGTCACCAGGGCGATCATGCCTACGCCCACCCCCACCACCGGCAGGAAGCCCAGCCAGTCGCGGACCGTGCCGTTGACGACCTTGAGCATCACCCAGCCCAGGCCCAGGCCGCCCGCGACCGCGAGGGTCGTGCCCAGGACCACGGGGATCGCGGTCTGCCACAGCACCGAGCCGACGACGGACGTCCGTCGCGCGCCCAGGGCCGCGAGCGTGGACATCAGGCGCCTGCGCTCGCGCAGTTGCTCCAGCGTCGTCGCCGCGAGACCCGCGCCGATCAGGGCCAGCAGGAGGCCGGTGCCGACCAGCAGGGCCTGCTGGATCATGGCGTAGTTGGACTCCTTCCGCACTCCGCCCATGCGGTAGACCCGCATCAACGGGTCGATGGACGCGGCCGTGTTGCGGACGCGCTCGACGGCGTCGAGGTTCCCCGGTTCGAGCTGGATCGCCACGTCGGTCGTGGGGTCGGGCAGGGCCGCGACGTCGATGGTGGACGGGGTGGCGAGCACGCCGCGGTGGTAGCGGCCCAGAGGGTCCTCGACCGCCTGGACGGTCCGGGCGGAGGTGGGGATCGTCCAGTTGTACGTCCGGGCCTTGCGGCCGTCGCGGTCGTAGGGCCGGTCCTCCATGGACAGCGCCATTCCGGGCAGGAGTTCGGCGGAGCGGTCGGGCTCGTCCGCGATGAACACGTCGCCGTCCCGGCAGGAGTCGAGCTTGGCCACTCGGCGCAGGGTGTCGCAGTCGCCGATGGTCACGCCGGCGAAGCCGGTCGCCGGCCGGTCGCTCTTGTGCGCGAACTGCTCCGTGGTGACGAGCGCGTCCCGGACGCCCGGGGTGGCGCGGAAGCTGTTGGTGTAGCTCCGTGCCTCGGCGGGGGTGCTTCCCCGGTAGACGCCCATCATCCGGGAGTGGGTCGGCAGGTCCTCGACGAACTCGCCCTGGACGCCCGCGAAGAGCATCTGGATGGCGATGGCTCCGGCCATGGCCACGGTGATGCCGCCGACCGCGCGGGCGGCGGGGCCGGGGCTGGACTGGATGCGCCGGGTGGCCAGTTGCCAGGAGACCGGGCCGCCACGGAAGCGGGCCACACCGGCCTCCAGCAGCCAGGGCAGCAGGGCCGCGATGCCGATCAGTACGAGGATGCCGCCGCCCGCCACCTGGTAGGTGCCGAAGTCGCCCGCGTACGGGTCCATCGTCACGCCGCCGAAGAGCGGGAGCAGCAGGGCCAGTCCCGCCGCCGGGATCAGCAGGCGCCACCAGAGGCGGCGGCGCCGGGGCACGGTGTGGCGCATGACGCCCAGCGGTTCGATGGTGACGCGGCGCAGTGTGATCAGGGTGACGAGGACGGCGACGGCCGGCACCGCGACCGCGATCAGCGCCGCCAGGGCGGGGGACGGCACCAGGTCGGCGGGGGAGACGGCGACGTCCCGGATCGTGATGCCGGAGGCGAAGTCGCGGAGGACGAGGAACACCCCGGCGCCGACGACCAGGCCCAGCAGGGCGCCGCACAGCGCCTCGCCGGAGGCGATCCGCCGGGTGGCGCGGATGTCGGTGCCGACGAGCCGCAGCGCGGCCAGCCGCCGGTCGCGGCGTTCGCCGCCGGCGCGGACGGCCGTGGCGATGAAGATGCCGATCGGCAGCAGCAGCACCACGCACGTCATGTTCATCAGCACGACGAGCACCGGGCTGACGGGGTCGCCGCCCTCTTCGTGACCGAACCGGTCGATGCGCACGGTGGCGTCGTGGATGCCGGGTCCGTGGGGCGCGTCCGGCCGGATCCGGTCGCTGCCGGCGTAGTAGAAGAGCTCGTCGGGGCCCATGACGCCCGACTCGCCGATGGTGCCCGCGACGCGGTAGGGGAACCGCTCGCGCAGCAGCTTGCCGTCGGAGGACTTCAGGAGCTCGTCCAGCGCCGGGGAGACGACCATCTCGCCCGGGGCGGGCAGGGCCCGTACGCCCGGTGGGAGCGGTGCGAGGGGGCCCTCGGGTCGCAGCAGGGCCCCTTGTACGGGCTTGTCGTGGAAGTCGGTGGTGACCGCCTGGTAGAGCAGGGTGCGGTCGCTCGCCTTGAGGCTCCGGCTGTTGCCCTCGTCGTTCACGGAGCGCGCGTTCTCGCGGTGCTCCCGTCCGGCGGACAGGTGGGGCACCGACGCGGCGATCGCCAGCAGAGCCACGCCGAGGCCGACGCCGATGGCGACGAGCGCGGTGCGCAGCAGGCTCTCGCGGCCTCCGGTGACGGCGAACCGGGCGCCCATGGCCAGGTCGCGGACCCAGGCGGCCGGGCCCGTGGGACCGGTGGGGCGGGGGTGGCCAGGTTTCGGGGAGTCGGGGCCCGGGGTGCTGGGGCCCGTCGTGGGCTCAGGCGGCGCCATGGACACCCGCCATGTCGCGTGCCCGGCCGTCGCGGACGACGACCTCGCGGTCGGAGTAGGCGGCGACGCGTGCCTCGTGGGTGACGAGGACGACGGCGGCGCGGGTCTCGCGCGCGGCCTTGGTGAGCAGCTCCAGGACGCGCTCGCCGTTGAGGGAGTCGAGGGCGCCGGTGGGCTCGTCGGCGAAGATCACGCGCGGGGTGGTGACCAGGGAGCGGGCGACGGCGACGCGCTGCTGCTGGCCGCCGGATATCTGGCCGGGCCGGTGGTGGCGGACGTCGGCGACCTCCAGGTGCTCCAGCCAGCGCAGGGCGGTGGCCTCGGCGTCCTTGCGTTTGGTGCCGGTCAGGCGCAGCGGGAGGGCGGCGTTCTCCAGGCAGGTGAGCTCGGGCACGAGCTGGCCGAACTGGAAGACGAAGCCGAACTCGGTGCGGCGCAGGGCGCTGCGCTCGGCGTCCGAGAGGACGGACAGGTCGCGGCCGTCGTAGCGGACGGTGCCCGCGTCGGGGCGGAGGATGCCGGCGAGGCAGTGGAGGAGCGTGGACTTGCCGGAGCCGGAGGGGCCCATGACGGCGACGACCTCGCCGGGGTGGATGGAGAAGTCCGCGCCGTCGAGCGCGGTCGTCAGCCCGTACGCCTTTCGCAGGCCGGAGGCGGCGAGGAGGGAACCGGCGGGGATCATGCCTGGACCTCCTTCGAGAGCCGGTCGAGCCGGGCGGTCGTCAGTTCCAGCCAGCGCAGGTCGGCCTCCAGGTGGAACAGGGCGTGGTCGCATATCAGCTGGTCGGCGAGGTCGCCGGAGCTCTTGCGGCGGGTCAGGTCGCGCATCATCCGCAGGTGCTCGGCGCGCTGGGCGTCGAGGACGGCGTCGGCGGGGCGGCCGGTCAGCAGGGCGAGGACGACCTTGGTGTAGAGCGTCGACTGGAGGTACGGCTCGGGCTTCTCGGGCCGGCCGAGCCACTGCTCGACGTCCGTGACGCCGGCGTCGGTGATGGCGTACCGCTTGCGTTCGGGGCCGCCGCCGGCTTCGACGCCGTCGACCTCGACGAGCCCGTTCTTCAGCAGCCGCGACATGGTCGAGTAGACCTGGCCGTAGTGCAGGGGACGGTCGTGGCCGAAGCGCTCGTCGAAGGCGCGCTTGAGGTCGTAGCCATGGCGGGGGCCGGCCTCCAGGAGGCCGAGAAGGGTGTGCGCGATGGACATGCGGGCGACTCTACACCGTGTGTATACACGGTGTGTATAGACCTCGGCCTTGAGTGGCGACGTATGGATACGCGCTGGTCAGACGATTGCGGGCCGGTCGCCGAGCAGATCGAGCCCTAGGCCGGAGCACTGGTGCCAGGCGGTCTTCCCCTCGCGCCGGGTGACGACGAGCCCGGCCTCGCGGAGCGCCTTCGCGTGCATGGAGGCCGACGCGACGCTGATGCCGAGCCCGTCGGCCAGGGTGGTCGTCGAGTGCCGCTGGACGAGGCGGCGCAGGACGCCCGCGCGGGTCCGGCCCAGCAGGGGAGTCAGCGGATCGGGGCCCGGCGTGAAGTGGACGCGCAGCACGGCTCTCCGCTCTCCCCGGCCGGGAGGCGTCGTCGGGCGGAACGGTTCAGCCACCGCTGAAACGATGGAGTCCGCCCCGCGCCACCCCAGGATGTGCGTCACGACATGGCAGACGGCCCAGGCCGCGCCGGCCGGCACGGCGGTCGTCACGACCGTGCCGGGCCGCTACGGCTGTAACTACACCGACTCCGAACCGCAGATCTCCCGCGGCTCGGGCGTCGACGGCGACTTCGGCCCGGCCACGGAGGCGCCGGTCCGCTCCTTCCAGAGCAAGTGCTGCGGGCTCTCGGTCGACGGCATCGTCGGCCCCAAGACCTGGCACGCCCTGAAGGTCGAAGGCTGCTGACCGGCGCCCGGCGGTCGTACGCACTCCGGTGCGTACGACCGTGTCAGGGCCGCTCCTCCGTCCTGGGTGGACGCCCGCGCCCGCGCATCGCGGTGACGTCCTTCGGCAGCCGGCCCGCGTCCGCGAGGGCCTTGCGCAGGAGGAACTCGATCTGGGCGTTGGCGCTGCGCAGCTCCTCGCCCGCCCAGCGGGCCAGCGCGTCGTGGACCGACGGGTCGAGCCGCAGCAGCACCTGTTTGCGCTGCTGCGGCCGCCGTGCGGGCCGGTCCGGCTCCGCTTCCTCCGTCACTGGTAGAGGGTGCCGGTGTTCAGCACGGGCTGGGCGGCCCGGTCACCGCACAGCACCACCATCAGATTGCTCACCATCGCCGCCTTCCGCTCGTCGTCCAGTTCCACGATGTCCTGCTCGGTGATGCGCTCCAGCGCCATCTCGACCATGCCCACCGCGCCCTCGACGATCATCTTGCGGGCCGCGACGACCGCGCCGGCCTGCTGGCGCTGGAGCATCGCCGAGGCGATCTCCGGAGCGTAGGCGAGGTGGGTGAAGCGCGACTCGATGATGCGCACGCCGGCCGCCTCGACGCGCTCGTGGAGCTCCTCGGCCAGCTTCTCGGTGATCTCCTCGGCGTTGCCGCGCAGGGAGAGGGCGTCCTCGTCGTGGGCGTCGTACGGGTACTCGATGGCGATGTGGCGGACGGCCGCCTCGGTCTGGGTGGCGACGAACTCCTGGAAGTCCTCCACCTCGAACATCGCCTGCGCGGTGTCCTCGACCCGCCACACGACGACGGCGGCCAGCTCGATGGGGTTGCCGTAGGCGTCGTTGACCTTCATTACGGGCGTCTCGTGGTTGCGGACCCGGGTGGAGAGCTTCTCCTGGCTGGTGAAGGGGTTGACCCAGCGCAGGCCCTCGGTGCGGATGGTGCCCCGGTAGCGGCCGAAGAGCTGGACGACCTGGGCCTCGCCCGGGGCGACGGTGCACAGCCCGGACAGCACCACCAGCGAGGCCAGGCCGATCAGGATGCCGCCGGCGATCAGCGCGGCCGTCACCCCGCCCGCCACGTGGGAGCTGGTGACGGCGCCGGCGGCGACCGTGCCCACGCCGGCGAGCAGGCCCACGAGGCCCACCGTCAGGGCCGTGCCGCCGGCTATGTCGGCGGCCGGGCGCTCCTGGACGCGTGGTCGCGAGGTCGCGGTGGCCATGGCTTCGGACATGAGGGTCCCCCCGTTTCGGTCTCTCGTGAGAGCCGCCGTGCGGCCCTATCAAAGTGATAGCACATTAAGGGGTGCAGCGGGGCCCTGTACGGTTTTCCGCACGACTCCGCGCCCGGTTCCCGCCAACCGGGGTGCTGTATGTCACGTCCGTTATTGCCGTGATCGATGGGCGTTTGATGACAGTTGCGGTGTTAGCTTCGTGAGCTGGGTTGGGGGCGGACGGACTGGAGCTACGGGAGAGATGGGCCGAGCGGAAGCGCGACGGGCGCAGAAGAAGAGCGGTCGCCCTGAACAGGGCGGCGGGAAGCCCAAGAAGAAGGGCATACGCCGGTTCTTCACATGGAAGATGCTGCTGGCCTACTTCGTGGCCGTCATCGCCCTCGGGATGGGCACGTTCTACGCGCTCTACCTCTACGTGGACGTGCCGAAGGGCAACTCGGCGGCCAAGCTGCAGAGCAACATCTACAAGACCAGCGACGGCAAGACCATCGCCCGCATCGGTGAGGTCAACCGCGAGGAAGTCCCGCTGTCGAAGGTCCCCGTGGTCGTTCAGCACGCGGTGGTCTCCGCGGAGAACAAGAACTTCTACTCCGACCCCGGCGTCGACCTGAAGGGCACCGCCCGAGGCATCGTCAACACGGTCATGGGCCGTGGCAAGCAGGGTGGTTCGACGATCACCCAGCAGTACGTCAAGAACTACTACCTGGACCAGCGTCAGACCGTCACCCGCAAGGTGAAGGAGCTGATCATCTCGCTGAAGGTCCAGGACGAGAAGTCCAAGGACGACATCCTCGAGGGCTACCTCAACACCAGCTACTACGGCCGGGGCGCCTATGGCATCCAGGCCGCGGCGCGGGCGTACTACAACAAGGACATCGACAAGGTCACCCTGGAGGAGGGCGCCTACCTGGCCGCCCTGCTGCAGGCGCCGAGCCAGTACGACTGGGCCACCGCCACGGAGGCCGGCAAGGCGAACGCCAAGGCCCGCTGGGGCTACGTCCTCGACAAGATGGTCGAGATGAAGTGGCTCAAGCCCGACGAGCGTCAGCGCATGACGTTCAAGGAGCCCGGCAAGCCCAAGGCGGCCCTCGGCCTCTCCGGCCAGAACGGCTACCTGGTCGAGGCGGCCAAGCGCGAGATCATCCGCGACCTCGCGGCCCAGGGCCGCAAGGAGAGCGAGTTCGCGGCGGGCGGCTGGACCATCACGCTGAGCATCGACTCCAAGAAGCAGAAGGCCCTGGAGAAGGCCGTCAAGGACCAGCTGATCGACGACCTGGACCCCAAGTCCCGTGAGGTCGACGGCCACGTCCAGGCGGGCGCGGTCTCCGTGGACCCCAAGACCGGCAAGGTCGTGGCGCTCTACGGCGGCCAGGACTTCGTCCAGCACCAGATCAGCAACGCGACCCGCGCCGACTACCAGCCCGCGTCGACGTTCAAGCCGATCATCCTGGCCTCCGCCCTGCAGAACGAGTCCAAGACGCAGGACAAGCGGCCGGTCACGCCGAGCACGATCTACGACGGCACCAACCAGCGGCCGGTCGTCGGCCCGGGCGGTGGCGGCTACGCGCCGGAGAACGAGGACCAGCAGAGCTACGGTCCGATCACCGTCCAGCAGGCGATGAACGACTCGGTCAACTCAGTCTTCGCGCAGATGGTCGTCGACGTCGGCATGGACAAGGTCAAGAAGACCGCCACCGAGCTCGGCATGAAGGGCGACTTCCAGGAGACCCCGGCCATGGCGCTCGGCGCCATGGGCGCGAGCCCGATGGAGATGGCCGGCGTCTACTCCACGCTGAACAACCACGGCAAGAAGGTCACGCCGAGCGTCATCAAGTCGGCCACGCAGGGCGGCCAGGAGTTCTCGCTGCCCCACGCCGTCGGCGACCGCGTCGTCTCCCGCAACACCGCCGACGGCCTGACCTCCGTCATGACCCAGGTGGTCAACGACGGTACGGCCAAGGTCGTCGCCAGCGGCGCCTACCAGGTGGCGGGCAAGACCGGTACGTCCGACGATGACAAGTCCGCCTGGTTCGCGGGCTACACGCCGGGTCTGGTCACCACCGTCGGCCTCTTCGGTGAGGGCCAGGGCGGCAAGCAGGTCACCCTGATGAACACCGGTGGCGGCGGCCGAGTGAACGGTGGTACGTACCCGGCGAAGATCTGGTCCGCGTACAACTCCGCCGTCTTCGGTGACGACGACGAGTCGAAGTTCGACCTGGAGACCGAGGACGGCTACGCGCCGCCGCCCCCGCCGCGCACCCCGGCCGGCACGCCCACCCAGGGCAAGGTCACGCCGACGCCGACCGCCTCGGGCAAGCAGACGCCGTCGAAGGACCCGTCCTCGCCGAGCAAGCAGTCGCCGTCGAAGGACCCGACGCCGACGGGGGACAAGCACTCGCCGTCCACCCGGCCGGTCCCGACGACGAGCACGGGCACGGCCGGCGGCGCGACCGGCACCTCCAAGGCGGACAGCGACGTCCACTCCAACGGAGCCAGACAGCAACAGCTGCCGTGACCCGAAACCGGCCGCCCTTCCCCACGGGGGAAGGGCGGCCGGTCCCGTTTCCGCAGTGGGGTCACGCCCCGTTGACGCGGGTGGCGATGGCGTCGCCGACGTTCTTGTCGATGTTGCGCCAGTACTGGAAGGCCCGGTCCAGGACGGGGCGGCTCACGCCCGCCTTCAGATGGCCGACGACGTTCGAGACCAGCCGCTCACGGGCCGCGTCGTCGAGGACCTTGCGGACCATCGTGCCGGCCTGGCCCCAGTCGTCGTCCTCGCGGTGGAGCCTGTACGCCTCGCGCACCATCTCGCCCGAGGCCGCCCAGCCCGCGATCTCACCGAACCGGGCGGTGTCGGCGGCCGGGCCGCCGTAGGAGTTGGGCGCGTACGGCCGGGCCGTGTTGGCGGGCTCGTAGCGCATGGCGCCGTCCTTGGCGTACGAGTTCACGGCCGAGTGCGGGCGGTTGGGCGGCAGCTGGGCGTAGTTCGGGCCGATCCGGTAGCGATGGGTGTCCGGGTACGAGAAGAGCCGGCCCAGCAGCATCTTGTCGGGCGAGGGGCCGATGCCGGGCACCAGGTTGGAGGGCTCGAAGGCGGCCTGCTCGATGTGGACGAAGAAGTCCTCCGGGTTGCGGTCGAGCGTCATCCGCCCGACCTCGATCAGCGGGTAGTCGCCGTGCGGCCACACCTTGGTGAGGTCGAAGGGGTTGAAGCGGTAGTCCGCCGCGTCCCCGAACGGCATGACCTGCACATACATGGTCCAGGAGGGGGCGTCGCCGCCCTCGATGGCCTCGTACAGGTCCCGGCGGTGCTTGTCGGCGTCCGAGCCCGCCAGCTCGTCGGCCTCCGCCTGGGTGAGGAAGTCGATGCCCTGGTCGGTCTTGATGTGGTACTTGATCCAGAACTTCTCGCCGCCGCCGTTGACCCACATGAACGTGTGCGAGCTGTAGCCGTTCATGTGCCGCCAGGTCTTCGGGATGCCCCGGTCGCCCATCAGCCAGGTGACCATGTGGGCCGACTCCGGCGAGAGCGTCCAGAAGTCCCACTGCATGTCGTTGTTCCGCAGGCCCGTGCGCGGGTGGCGCTTCTGGGAGCGGATGAAGTCCTGGAACTTCTGCGGGTCGCGGACGAAGAAGACGGGGGTGTTGTTGCCGACCAGATCGTAATTGCCGTGTGCCGTATAGAACTTGAGGGCGAAGCCGCGGGGGTCCCGCCAGGTGTCCGGGGAGCCCTGCTCGCCCGCCACGGTCGAGAAGCGGGCCAGCATCTCCGTGCGCCGGCCGGGCTGGAAGAGATCGGCCTTGGTGAACTGGCTGACGTCATTGGTCACCTCGAAGGTGCCGTAGGCGCCGCCGCCCTTGGCGTGGACCACCCGCTCGGGGACCCGTTCGCGGTTGAACTGAGCCATCTTCTCGATCAGATAGTGGTCCTGGAGCAGGATGGGGCCGGTGTCGCCGATGGTGAGCGAGTGCTCATCGCTCTCCACCGGAATACCGACGTTGTTCGTGGTGTACGGGGTGTTCTGCGCCGAGTCGGACATGGGACGCCTCCCGGAACGGGGACTGGTGAGGGCACGCCGAGAACCGCCCTCCACCCGAGCCAGTCAACCGCGCCGACAAGATGTCGGCAACCGGGGCCTGGACTCTGTCCAGAATCCCACTCGTCCGCGTCAGCGTCCGTGCGCGGGCAGCGGCAGCTCGAACCACACCACCTTCCCCGTGCTCAGCCGCGTCGCACCCCACCTCCGGGCCATCTTGTTCACCAGGTACAGCCCCCGGCCGCCCTCGTCCGAGGGCCGCGCCTGGCGCAGCCTCGGCAACTGCGGCACGTCGTCGCCCACCTCGCAGCGCAGCACGTCCGTGCGCAGCAGCCGCAGCGTGATCGGGCGCTCGGCGTACCGCACGGCATTGGTGATCACCTCGCTGACCAGCAGTTCCACCCCGTCCGTGAGCTCCTCCAGGCCCCAGCGGGCGAGCGCCCGGCGGGCCAGCCGGCGCGCCTGGCGGGGCGTCTGGGGGCGCGGGTCGAGGAACCAGTACGCGACGTCGCTGGGCGCGATGCCCTCGAAGCGGGCGGCGAGCAGGGCGATGTCGTCGTCCCGGTCGCCCGGCCCGAGCATGCCCAGCACCTCGTCGCACAGCGGCTCCAGCGGCGGCGGGTTGGGGCCGGTCAGCCGGGCCGTGTCGATCAGTCGCTCGCGCAGCTGCTCTATGCCGGTCCACACGTCGCGTATCCGGGACTCCACCAGGCCGTCCGTGTACAGCAGCAGGGTCGCCCCGGCGGGCGCGTCCAGCTCCACGGCCTCGAAGTCCACCCCGCCCACGCCGATCGGCGCGCCCGGCGGCACGCGCAGCACCTCGGCCCGGCCGCCCCGGTGGAGCAGGACCGGCGGCGGATGGCCCGCGTTGGCGATGACGATGCGGTGGGCTACCGGGTCGTAGACCGCGTACAGGCAGGTGGCCATGCGGTCGCTGCCCAGGCGCTGCGCCTGCTCGTCGAGGTGGTGCAGCACCTCCTGGGGCGGCAGGTCCAGGCCCGCGAGGGTCTGCGCGGTGGTGCGCAGCTGGCCCATGATCGCGGCGGAGGTCATGGAGTGGCCCATGACGTCGCCGACGACCAGTGCCACGCGATTGCCCGGCAGCGGGATCGCGTCGTACCAGTCGCCGCCGACCCGGGCCGTCTCGGCCGCCGGGAGGTAGCGACTGGCGAGCCGGACGCCCGTGGGCTGGGGGAGGGAGTCGGGGAGCATGGTGCGCTGGAGTTCGTCGGCGATGTAGACCTCGCGGCCGTAGAGGACGGCCTTGTCCACGCCGAGGGCGGTGTGCGTCGCCAGCTGCGCGGCGACCAGCAGGTCGTCGCCCTCGAAGGCGGGCCGGTCCTGGCGGCGGACGAACACGGCCGCGCCGATCACCCGGCGGCGGCCGCGCAGCGGCGCCAGGATGGTGCGGTGCCGGTCGGGCACGTGCCGGCCTTCGCCGAGGAGCTCGGGCAGGGCCGCCCGCGCGGCTGAGGAGTCCCCGAAGACGGGTCTGACACCCCGCAGCACCTCCGCGAGCGGCCCGCCTATGCGCACCTCGCAGCGCTCCGCCGCCGAGTCGGCGAGCTCCGGCCCAGGGTCGGGCGCGGCGGCCTCGCCCTCTCCGGCGGCCTCGCCGGCCTGGACGTACTCGGGCAGCCGGTCGGTGCGGCGCAGCCGCAGCACGACCGGGCCCACGGGGCGTTCGTCGCCGACGGGCAGGGGGTCGCGCAGATAGACGAGGATGGCGTCGGCGAAGGTCGGCACGGTCGCCCGGCACAGCCCCAGCACGATCTCGTCCAGATCGATGCCGCGCGCGATCCGTCGCGTCGCGGCCCCGACGAACCGCAGCCGCTCCCCGCCACCGGACGTCCCGGCCCGCTCCCGCGCGTTGTCGGCGGGCCCGATGCCGCCCCCGCCCCCGCGGCCGCTGCCGCTGTCGCCGCGCGGCGGCACGTCGGCGTCGGCCCCGTCGCCACTCGCCGCGCGGCGCGTGCCGCCGGGCGCGGGGCGCTCCCGTCCTTCGGGCCCGGGGCCCTGTCCGTCGTCGTCGGTTCCGGCCGGGCCGTGGGCCTCGCCCGCCGGGGGCGCGGACGTCGCGTCGGCGTCGACGCCCGGGCTCCGGCGGGCCGGTTCGTCGTCCCGGTCGGCGGAGTCCGCCGGGCCGTGGGCCTCGTGGGCCGCGGGCGTGGCCGGTACGCCGGCGTCCCGGGCCGTGGGGTCCGGGTCCGGGTGGGCGGCGCCGCGGGCCGCCGGGGTCGCTTCGGCGGCCGGGGCGCCGCCCTGCCGGGGCACGGGGGCGTGCTCGGGCGCGCCCGGCGCGTCGGCGCCGGAGCGCGGCGCGGGCCGTGGTCTTCCGTGGGAGTTGGAGTGCTCCGTCACGCGTGGGGTTCCATCCGTAGGGGCCGTGCGCCCGCCCGGGGGGCGGGCGGGCACACGTGGGTCAGACGCGGCGCAGGTCGAGGAAGAGCTGGATCTCGGGTGGTACGTCCGTGCTCGCCGGGGCGTACGCCCACGAGCTCTCCCCGGCGATGTCGAATCCCGCGTCACGCACGACCTGGCGCAGTTCGTCCCGCAGATATCCGGATACCCGGATCGTGCTGCCGAGGAACGGGATCGCGTAGTCGTCGACGTCGGCCTCGACCATGGAGAGGGCCAGCAGGCCACCGGGTCTGAGCAGGCCGTGCAGCATCCGCAGGGCGTGCGGGATCTCCGGGCGCGGCAGCATCAACAGGGAGAAGAACGCGGCCGCGCCGTCGAAGACCCCCAGCCGGCCGTCGCGCAGATCGGCGAGGTCGGCCAGGTGGAAGGTCGCGTCCGGCACATTGGCGCGGGCGAGGTCGAGCATGCCGGGGGAGAGGTCGACGCCGACGACCTCGTGGCCCGCGTCCACCAGTTGCCGGGCCGTCGGCAGGCCCGTGCCGCAGCCCAGGTCCAGGATCCGGGAGCCGGGCGGCAGCGCCCCGGCCAGCCACTCGCCGGCGGCCAGTTGGCCGTCCTTGTGCGGGAAGGCCTCGTCGTAACGGTCGCCGATGGCGTCGAACGCCTCGGCCTGACCGGTGCGGTCCAGCCCTAACAGGGCGAAGCCGTCGTAGTCCCGCTGGTCGTCACCGCTCACGGCTCCGCCCCTCCTGCTGACTGTGACTGTGCTGTCTGTCCGTTGTGCCGGTGTGCCGGGTCGTGCCGTGCTGAGTGAAGTGCCGTACCGAGTGAAGTGCCGTGCTGAGCGAAGTATCGCGGAGGCCGATCCTACGGTTGCCGCGCGGGGAGTCGGCAAGCGGTTCGGGCCCCGATTCACACCCTGTCGCCCCACCGGCTCGCATCCTGCTCACATCGGGTTCACACCGGGTTCACGCCCTCAACGCGCGCCGGCGTGCGGTCCACCGGCGCGCGGTCCACCGGCATGTGGTCGACCGGCGTGCGGTCCCAGTCCTCGGGGAGCGCCGGCACCGGCCAGGCCGGGTCGGGCCGCCACCGCTCCCAGCCGGCGGTGAACGGCGGGCCCCAGGCCTCGACCAGCTCGACGGCGGCGCGCCCCGCGGCCCGTACCCGCTCCGCCTGAGCGTCCGTCATCAGGCCGGCCCGGCGCGCCTGGGCGAACTCGTCCTCGTCCTTCCACTCCCAACTGCGGTCGGGGTAGACGGCGATGTCCAGGAAGTGGTCCTCGGAGTCCACGCCGCCGGCCCAGCGCGCGAGCGGTTCCTCGAGGTTCACGTACCAGTTCCGGAAGCGCCAGTCGAGGTCCCAGAAGAGCCAGACCGACCAGGGCTCCCCGGGCCGGGCGAGCTTCAGCACGCCCGGACCGTACCAGCGGGTCACCGACGTCGTCCGCGGTTTGGTGTAGCGCGTGGCCAGCGGCTCGCGGTGGACGGGCGTCCCGTCGGCGAGCAGCGGTTTGACGCAGTCCGTGCCGGGCGCCATCCACACCGCGAGCAGCTCGGCGGTGTCCTCGACGACGGTGACGGGACGGCAGATGTGGATGCCGCCCCCGGTGCCGGGTCTGGCGTTGCCTCGGTAGCGCCAGAGGATCTGGTCGCCCGGCGCCCAGCGGCCGTTCCCGCCGCCGCCACCCGCGCCCGCCGTTCCCGTCGTGTCCGTGGTCTCCGCTGCCATGCGCAGATCTTAGGTGCCGGGGACACCTATGCGCCGTGACGTATACCGCAGGGACGAGCAGGGACGAGCGGAGGACGAACGGAGGGGCTTCGGCTACGGGCGGGTCATGCGCAGGACGTCGAGCGCCTCGTCGAGCTGCTCCGTCGTCAGCAGCCCGCGGTCCACATAGCCCGACTCGAGCACGACCTCCCGGATCGTCTTCCGCTCCGCAAGGGACTTCTTGGCCACCTTCGCGGCCTCCTCGTAGCCGATGTACCGGTTCAGCGGAGTGACGACGGACGGCGAGGACTCGGCGTACTCGCGCGCCCGCTCGACGTTGGCGGTGATGCCGTCGATCGTGCGGTCGGCGAGCAGCCGGGAGACGTTGGCGAGCAGCCGGACGGACTCCAGGAGGTTCTTCGCCATCACCGGGAGCATCACGTTGAGCTCGAAGTTCCCGGCGGCGCCCGCCGTGGCGACGGTCGCGTCGTTGCCCATGACCTGCGCGGCGACCATCAGGACGGCCTCGCAGACCACCGGGTTGACCTTGCCCGGCATGATCGAGGAGCCGGGCTGGAGGTCGGGCAGGGCGATCTCCGCGAGCCCGGTGCGCGGGCCCGAGCCCATCCAGCGCAGATCGTTGGCGATCTTGGTCAGGCCCACGGCGACGACGCGCAGCTGCCCGCTGGTCTCCACCAGGCCGTCCCGCGCGCCCTGCGCCTCGAAGTGGTCGCGGGCCTCCGTCAGCGGCAGCCCCGTCGTCCGGGACACCTCGGCGATGACCGCGCCGGAGAAGCCGGCCGGGGTGTTGATGCCGGTGCCCACGGCCGTGCCGCCCAGGGGCAGTTCGGCGAGCCGGGGCAGCGAGGCGCGCAGCCGCTCGACGCCGTACCGGACCTGGGCGGCGTAGCCGCCGAACTCCTGGCCCAGCGTCACGGGCGTGGCGTCCATCAGATGCGTCCGGCCCGCCTTGACGACCTCCGCGAACTCCTCGGCCTTGCGCTCCAGGGCGGCCGCGAGATGCTCCAGCGCCGGGATCAGCTCGCCGGTCACGGCGGCCGTCGCGGCGATGTGGATGGAGGACGGGAAGACGTCGTTGGAGGACTGGCTCGCGTTGACATGGTCGTTGGGGTGGACGGGGCGGCCCAGGCGCTCCGTGGCGAGGGTGGCGATGACCTCGTTGGCGTTCATGTTCGACGACGTGCCGGAGCCGGTCTGGAAGACGTCGACGGGGAAGTGGTCGTCCCAGCGGCCCTCGGCGACCTCGCCCGCCGCCGCCACGACCGCCGCCGCCACGTCCTTGTCGATCACGCCCAGCTCGGCGTTGACCTTCGCCGCCGCGGCCTTGATCCGGCCCAGCGCCTCGATGTGCGCGCGTTCCAGGCGCTGCCCGCTGACGGGGAAGTTCTCCACGGCGCGCTGGGTCTGGGCCCGCCACTTGGCGTCCGCCGGGACTCTCACCTCGCCCATGGAGTCGTGCTCGATCCGGTACCGCGCGCTGCCGGTCGTCCCGCCGTCGGTCGTTCCACTGTCGGTCATTTCGCTTACCTCCTGCCGGTCACAGCGTTTGTCCTGATCCCTGTGTTCCCAAAAGTCGCTCGTGGCTACTAAATACCGCGAGTAACAACAGAATTCGGGGAGGCTCCATGACTCGGACACGCAGACCCACCCTGCGCTGTTCCCTCGCCGCGCTCGCCGCCTTCGCGGCGGCGCTCGGCGGACTGTCCGTCACCGCTCCTACCGCGGCCGCGCGGCCGAGCTCCTCGGCGGCGCCCACCCCCCTCTCGCCCGAACTGGAGAGGATTCGCGCCGCCGAGGCGGTGAAGCTCTACGGCGACGCCGCCGAGCGGCCCCTCGCGCAGCGCAAGTCCTCGCTGCTCTCCCTCGGCGACAGCGAGATCTCCGGCGAGGGCGTCGGCACCTACGAGCCCGGCACGAACGGCCCCGACAACTGGTGCCACCGCTCGCCCGACTCCGCCATCCACCGCACCGGCATCCCGGCGGACGTCACCTACAACGTCGCCTGCTCCGGCGCCACCACCGGCAACATCCGCATCGGCGGCGGCAAGCAGTACGCGGACGAGCTCGTCCAGAGCGACGCGCTCGCCGTCAAGGCCCGCAACACGCGGGTGAAGCTGGTGCTGCTCGTCGCCGGCGCCAACGACGACCTCCAGTTCGGCCCGGTCATCACCGACTGCGTCACCCGCTACCTGACCCTCCAGGGGCCGTGCGAGCCCAAGTACGCCCCCGGCTGGCAGACGCGCGTCGACGGCCTGGTGCCCAAGGTCGAGGCGACCGTCCGCGACCTGCGCAAGGTCATGACGGACGCGGGCTACGCGGACGGCGACTACAAGCTCGTCGTCATGGGCTACCCGAGCCCCATCGGCCCCGACATCGAGGACAACCCCGACTACCCCGGCAAGTTCCCCGGCGGCTGCGTCGGCTACACCTCGGACTCCGCGTGGGGGCGGAACACGGCGGTACCCGCGTTCGAGCGGGGCATGCGGAAGGCCGCGCGGGAGACGGGCGCGACCTACCTCGACAACTCGCGGCTCTTCCACGGGCACGAGGTGTGCATGGAGAACACCTGGGCCCGGGGCCTGTACGTCGACGTGACGAACCCCTTCCCGCCGAACGAGAACTCCGTCCGGCAGTCCTTCCACCCCAACGCGCGCGGCCACGCGGCCTTCGCGTCCTGCCTCACCCAGCTCTACCGCTCGGGCCTGCGCGAGGCGAGCTGCGCGGACCCGGCGAGCACGGGGTCGCCGGTGCTGCACGAGGGGGCGTGGGACGACGCGTTCCGGCCGCTGAAGAGCGCGGCCACGGGGACGTGCGTGGACGCGTACGGGGCGGGTTCCGCGAACGGGACCGAGGTCGGGGGCTGGGACTGCTCCGGGTCCCGGAACCAGCAGTGGTGGTTCGACGGGCAGCGGGGGTCGCTGCATACGGCGCTGACGCACGACCGGTGCGTGGACGTGCCGGGTGGCACGTATGCCGCTGGGGCGGCGGTCGTGCTGTGGGATTGCCACGGTGGGGCGAACCAGCGGTTCAGCCTGTCCGGCGGGACGTTCCGGCCTGCGGCCGCGCAGGACCTGTGCCTGACCCTGGCGGGCGCCAAGGAGCCGGTGCGGCTGCAGAAGTGTGACGGGTCGCCGTCACAGCGCTTCGCGTAGCCCCTGACCCGCCCTTTCACCGTTTCTCAGGGGGCTGTCGCCCCCTGATACCCCTGGGCGGGGGGTCTCAGGGGGGCGGCAGCCCCCCTGAGGAAACGGTGAAAGGGCGGGACCGGGGCACAGCCCGCCGCAGGCGCGACTACCCCCGCACGGGGATCGACGTGAACGTCGGCGCCGGCGCCGGGTCGACGAAGAAGTCGTTGCCCTTGTCGTCGACGACGATGAACGCCGGGAAGTCCTCGACCTCGATCTTCCAGACCGCCTCCATGCCGAGCTCCTCGTACTCGACGACCTCGACCTTCTTGATGCAGTCCTGCGCCAGCCGCGCCGCCGGGCCGCCGATCGAGCCGAGGTAGAAGCCGCCGTGCGTGCCGCACGCGTCCGTGACCTGCTTGCTGCGGTTGCCCTTGGCGAGCATGACCATGGAGCCGCCCGCCGCCTGGAACTGCTCGACGTAGGAGTCCATGCGGCCGGCCGTGGTCGGGCCGAAGGAGCCCGAGGCGTAGCCCTCGGGGGTCTTGGCGGGGCCGGCGTAGTAGACCGGGTGGTCCTTGAGGTACTGCGGCATCTCCTCGCCCGCGTCCAGCCGCTCCTTGATCTTCGCGTGGGCGATGTCACGCGCGACGACCAGCGGGCCGGTCAGCGACAGGCGGGTCTTCACCGGGTACTTGGTGAGCTCGGCGAGGATCTCGTCCATCGGGCGGTTGAGGTCGACCTTGACGACGTCGCCGTCCGCGTCCAGATGCTCGTCGGTCGTCTCGGGCAGGAAGCGCGCCGGGTCCGTCTCGAGCTGCTCCAGGAAGACGCCCTCGGCGGTGATCTTCGCGACGGCCTGGCGGTCGGCGGAGCAGGAGACCGCGATGGCCACCGGGCAGGACGCGCCGTGGCGCGGGAGGCGGACGACGCGGACGTCGTGGCAGAAGTACTTGCCGCCGAACTGGGCGCCGATGCCGATCTTCTGCGTCAGCTCGAAGACCTTCTCCTCCAGCTCCTTGTCACGGAAGCCGTGACCCAGCGGGGAGCCCTCCTCCGGCAGCTCGTCGAGGTAGTGCGCGGAGGCGTACTTCGCGGTCTTCAGCGCGTACTCGGCGGACGTGCCGCCGACGACGATCGCCAGGTGGTACGGCGGGCAGGCGGCCGTGCCGAGCGAGCGGATCTTCTCCTCCAGGAACTTCATCATGCTCGCCTCGTTGAGCACGGCCTTCGTCTCCTGGAAGAGGAAGGACTTGTTGGCCGAGCCGCCGCCCTTGGCCATGAAGAGGAACTTGTAGGCGCCGCCGTCGGTCGCGTAGACCTCGATCTGCGCGGGCAGGTTGGAGCCGGTGTTCTTCTCGTCCCACATCGTCACCGGGGCCATCTGCGAGTAGCGCAGATTGAGCTTGGTGTAGGCGTCGAAGATGCCGCGCGAGAGGGCCTCCTCGTCACGGCCCTCGGTGAGGACGTTCTGGCCGCGCTTGCCCATGACGATCGCCGTGCCGGTGTCCTGGCACATCGGGAGCACGCCGGCGGCCGCGATGTTCGCGTTCTTCAGCAGGTCCAGGGCGACGAAGCGGTCGTTGGGGGAGGCCTCGGGGTCGTCGAGGATCTTGCGCAGCTGGGCCAGGTGGGCCGGGCGCAGGTAGTGCGAGATGTCGTGCATGGCCTCGGCGGCGAGCTTGCGCAGCGCCTCCGGCTCGACCTTCAGGAACGTCCGGCCGTCGGCCTCGAAGGTCGATACGCCCTCGGCGGTGACCAGACGGTACGGCGTGTTGTCCTCGCCCAGGGGCAGGAGGTCGGTGTAGGCGAACTCGGGGCCGGCAGACATCGCGGAGATTCCTCACTCACTCTGCGGAAAACGGTGGCTGGCGTCGTCGACAGCGCAATTCTCAGGGTAGGGGGCGGACGGCGTGGTGAGTTTGTGAGGTAAGGCTCAGTTCGTGATGCCGACCCCTGTCGCGATCTATCGCGTCTGGCTTACCCTGCTGTCCGTGGACGAGTCTTCCCCCGAGAACCGGGTGTCGCTGAGCAAGGACGCCGTGGCGCTGCGCGCCTCCGACGCCGACCGTGACCGGATCGCCGAGATCCTCCGTGAGGCGCTGGCCGAGGGCCGGCTGACGGCCGAGGAGCACGCGGAGCGGGTCGGCGCGGCGTACGAGGCGAAGACGGTCGGCGAGCTGGAGCCGCTGGTGCGCGATCTGCCCGTCGGCGCGCGGCACGCCGCGGCCCCGGCTCCCGCGCGCCCGTACGACGCCTCCGTGCGCCCCGCCGCGAGCGAGGCGGAGAGCCTGGTCGCCGTCTTCGCCGGCGCCACCCGCAAGGGGCGCTGGCGCCCCCGGCCGCGCACCAATGTGTTCGCGCTGTTCGGCGGGGTGGACATCGACCTGACCGAGGCGGTCTTCGAGCAGCGGGAGATCGTCATCAACGTCAACTGCGTCTTCGGCGGTGTCGAGATCAAGGTGCCGGAGAACGTGTCCGTGCACGGTGCCGGCACCGGTGTCTTCGGCGCCTTCGACGTGCGGACGTCGGAGTCCCCGGATCCGGACGCCCCGGTCGTCGTGGTCACGGGCATGGCGGTCTTCGGCGGTGTGGAGGCGAAGACCAGGCGCGGAAAGCGGCTGAAGAACCTCCGGAAGTCCCTGGGATGACCTCGGGGTGATCCCGGCGCGATCCCGGGGTGACCTCCGGTACGGGCCCTCCGCCGAGACCGGCGGCGTCCGTACGTCATTCCGGTCATGGCAACGGTGTGAATAAGCTCGCGCACAGCGGGTAAAGCTTGGTGCATCGTCTCTCGTACGGCTGCGGGTGCGAATGGCCGTGCGCGTCGAGGCGGGCAAAGGTGACTCAATCGGCCAAGCAAAGCCGTCGTCAGGAGTAGACCGTGCTGCTACCGCATCAGCCCCTGCAGGAAGCCGCCGTTCCGTCCCAGCGGATTTCCGCCAGGGAACAGGCCGGCCCCTGGCATTCGGAGGCGGTGTGCCGCCGGGATGAAGCCGGGCTTTTCTTCGCACCATCAAAGGAGCCGACGGCCGCCCGCCTTTCCCGTGAAGAGGCCGCCAAACGCGTATGCGCCCGTTGCCCGGTCATGGTGGAGTGCCGGGAGCACGCGCTGCTCCAGCCGGAGCCCTATGGGGTGTGGGGCGGTCTCACCGCCGCCGAGCGCCGGGTCGTGCTGGCCCGCCGCCGGCGCCGCGAGGCCGAGCTGCAGCGCGCCACGCGTGTCGCGGCGGCGGGGTAGCCCGCGCCTTTTTCACGCCAACGGGCCGGGCCCCGCCGACTGACGGCGGGGCCCGGCCCGTTGGCGTGACCGTCCGGTGTGTCCTGGCGGGTTCGCCGAGGACGGGGTGATCAGCTGGGGCGCTCGAAGTCGACCGAGCTGTAGGCGCGCAGCTTCGACAGCCGGTGCTCGGAGTCGATCAGGCGGATCGTGCCCGACTTGGAGCGCATGACCAGCGACTGCGTCGTCGCCGTCTCGGCCCGGTAGCGGACGCCGCGCAGCAGCTCGCCGTCGGTGATGCCGGTGGCGACGAAGAACACGTTCTCGCCGCTGACCAGGTCGTCGGTGTGGAGGACGCGGTCCAGGTCGTGGCCGGCGTCGAGGGCGCGCTGCCGCTCCTCGTCGTCCTTCGGCCACAGCTTGGCCTGGATGGTGCCGCCGAGGCACTTCATCGCGCAGGCCGCGATGATGCCCTCCGGCGTACCGCCGACGCCGAGCAGCAGGTCGATGCCGGTGTTCTCGCGCGCGGCCATGATCGCGCCGGCCACGTCGCCGTCGGAGATGAACTTGATCCGGGCGCCCGCCTCGCGGATCTCCTTGACCAGGCCCTCGTGCCGGGGGCGGTCCAGGACGACGACGGTGACGTCCTCGACGGCGGAACGCTTCGCCTTGGCGATCCGGCGGATGTTCACGGCGACCGGGGCGTCGATGTCGACGAAGTCGGCGGCCTCGGGGCCGGTCACCAGCTTGTCCATGTAGAAGACCGCGGACGGGTCGAACATGGTGCCGCGCTCGGCGACGGCCATCACGGAGACGGCGTTGGCCATGCCCTTGGCGGTGAGGGTCGTACCGTCCACGGGGTCCACGGCGACGTCGCACTCGGCGCCGGTCCCGTCGCCCACGCGCTCGCCGTTGTAGAGCATCGGGGCGTTGTCCTTCTCGCCCTCGCCGATGACGACGACACCGTTCATGGAGACGGTGTGGATCAGCGAGCGCATGGCGCGCACGGCCGCGCCGTCCGCGCCGTTCTTGTCACCGCGGCCCACCCAGCGGCCCGAAGCCATGGCACCCGCCTCGGTGACCCGGACGAGCTCCAGCGCGAGGTTGCGGTCCGGAGCTTCCGGGCTGACCTCGAGCTGGGACGGCAGATGGTGATCGGACATCGGATGCGCACCTTTCTGTACGGCGGCGGCCGTAGGGCCCCTCCTTACCCCGATTGGGTCAGGAGGGTGAGGGTGATGATGACTTTATCTGCTGACTGCCAGATTGAGCAGTGGGCCCCACGCATGAGCGGCGTCAAGGGGCTGTGGGCAGGTCGCCGTCAAGATCGATCAGGGCATGGTGGACGATGGGGGCGTGGCAGGTAGGAACGGCAAGACGCAGACGATTCGGAACATGCTGCTCTCGATGGCGGTCGTGGTTCCCGTAGCGGGATTCAGCTATCTCTTCATTCCCCATGACGAGAAGAAGGACCCCATCCAGACGGTGAACTACCGCGTGGAGCTGGACACCGCCCGGCGCGCGGCGCCGTACGCGGTGGCCGCCCCCGAGGGCCTCGGCGACGGCTGGCGCGCGACCTCCGTGTCGTACAAGCCGGGCGACAAGGAGGGCTCGTCCTGGCACCTGGGCTTCCTCGACCCGCAGCGGCAGTACGTGGCGGTCGAGCAGAGCGACGCCCCGGCCGGCCCGTTCATCGACAACGTGAGCCAGCGCGCGGAGAAGACCCACGCCACGGAGAAGATCGGCGACAGCGTCTGGCAGCGCTACGAGGGGCCGAAGTACGACGCGCTCGTGCGCCGGGAGTCCGGGGTGACGACCGTCGTCACGGGGACGGCGGGCGCGGAGCGGCTGAAGGAGATGGCGGCGGCGCTGAAGGTTCCCGCGAAGGGGTAGCGAACGAACGCGAAAGCCGTGGCTCTCGGGCCACGGCTTTCGCGTTTGTCGTTCGTGTTCGTCGTTCGACGTCAGACCGTGGTGACGGCCTGCTCGAAGGACAGGCGCGGCGAGCGCGGGTGGAAGGCGCCCTCGCCCGGCTTGCCGATGTTGATGATCATCAGCGGGCTGTGGTCGCCGTCCAGGAACTCCTTCTGCACGGCCGCGAAGTCGAAGCCGGTCATCGGGCCGGCGGCCAGGCCGGCGGCGCGGAGGCCGAGGATGAAGTAGGCGGCCTGCAGGGTGGCGTTCATCGCGGCGGCCTGCTCACGGACCGGGCGCTCGCTGAAGAACACGTCCTTGGCCTGCGGGAAGTGCGGGAACAGCGTGGGCAGCTCCGCGTGGAACTCGTTGTCCGCGGCGAGGATCGCGACCAGCGGGGCGGCGGCCGTCTTGGGCTGGTTGCCCTCGGCCATCAGCGGCACGAGGCGGGCGCGGGCCTCCTCCGAGCGGACCAGCACGATGCGCAGCGGCGACTGGTTGAACGCGGTGGGGGCGAGCTTGATCAGGTCGTAGACGGCCTGGATCTGCTCGTCCGTGACGGGCTCGTCGGTGAAGGTGTTGGCCGTGTGGGCCTCGCGGAAGAGCAGGTCCTGGGCGGCGGCGTCGAGGGCGAGAGTCATGGGGGTGCACCTTCTCGGGAGGGGGTCGATGAAGTTGAATCTACAACTAGATGGGTGAAGGTTCAACTAAATCGAGGGTGGGTGAGACCCGGCTCACAGGATCGAGAAGGTTTCCGGGGGAGGGGCCGCTAGCTCGTGGCTTCCGTCGTCTCTTCCGCTTCTTCCTCCGCCAGGGCCGCGTCCAGGCGCGCCCGCGCGCCCTCCAGCCAGCGGCGGCACACCTTCGCCAGCGCCTCGCCCCGCTCCCACAGGGCCAGCGACTCCTCCAGCGTCGTACCGCCCGCCTCCAGCCGGCGCACCACGTCGATCAGCTCGTCCCGCGCCTGCTCATAGCCCAGCGCGTCGTCCGTCGTACCCGCGTCCGTTGTCGTCGCCATGGCCCACAGCCTAGGCGGGGGGTGTGACAGCGGGCGCCGGCTCGTCCGACGCGCCGGGCGCCGGCTCCACGGCCCGTACCGCGAACTCGCCCTCCGCGACCCGGGCGCGGAGCTCCTCCTCCGGGCCGACCTCCGTCGCCGCGCGCACGACCCGGCCGTCCTCGTGCTGCAGCACCGCGTAGCCGCGGCGCAGCGTCGCCGCCGGGGACAGGGCCACCACGCGCGCGTGGGTGTGCGTCAGCTCGGACGCCGCGCGGTCCAGCAGGTGGCCCAGCGTGCGGCGGCCGCGCGCGGCCAGCGCGTCGATCTGCTCCTCGCGCTCCTCCACCATGCGGTGCGGGCGCTCCATGCAGGGGCGCGCCCGCGCGGCCGCCAGGCCCCGCTCCTCGCGGTCCAGCAGCGACTCGACGCAGCGCAGCGCGCGGTCGCGGAGGTGGCGGACGCGGGTGAGCTCCTCGCCCACGTCCGGGACGACCCGCTTCGCCGCGTCCGTGGGCGTCGACGCGCGCAGGTCGGCCACCAGGTCGAGGAGCGGGGTGTCCGGCTCGTGGCCGATCGCCGAGACGACGGGGGTGCGGCAGGCGGCCACGGTACGGACGAGTTGTTCGTCCGAGAAGGGGAGGAGGTCCTCGACGCTGCCGCCGCCGCGTGCCACGACGATCACGTCCACGTCCGGGTGGGCGTCCAGTTCCTGGACGGCCTCGATGACGCCCGGCACGGCGTGGACGCCCTGGACGGGGACGTTGCGCACCTCGAAGCGGACGGCCGGCCAGCGGTGGCGGGCGTTCTCCAGCACGTCGCGCTCGGCGGCGGAGGCGCGGCCGCAGACGAGGCCGATGAGCTGCGGGAGGAAGGGGAGCGCGCGCTTGCGTTCGGCGGCGAAGAGGCCCTCGGCGGCGAGGGACTTCTTGAGTTGTTCAAGGCGGGCCAGCAGTTCACCGACGCCTACGGGGCGGATCTCGGCGGCGCGGAGGGAGAGCTGGCCGCGGGGGGCGTACCACTCGGGTTTGGCGTGGACGACGACGCGGGCGCCCTCGGAGACGACGTCGGCGACGCGGTCGAAGACGGCGCGGTAGCAGGTGACGGAGAGGGAGATGTCGTGGGAGGGGTCGCGGAGGGTGAGGAACACGACGCCGGCGCCGGGGCGGCGGGAGAGCTGGGTGATCTGTCCTTCGACCCAGACGGCGCCGAGCCGGTCGATCCACCCGCCGATGAGGCGGGACACCTCCCCGACGGGGAGGGGGGCGTCGGGGGACGTGTGGGCGGCCATGCGGTCGAGCGTAGCGGGGGTGGGTGACAGGTGGTTGGTGGGTCGGGGGCGGGGCGGGGTGGACGGGCCCTTACGGCACCCCAGCCCCCTGGCTGAGCGATCCGTTGCCGGGTGATCGGGCGGGCGGGTGGGCGAAACCCGCGCCGAAGGCGCGGGAACCCCCACGGCGGGCAGCCGGAAGTCAGCCGGCGGGCACCCCGGGGCGCCGCGCCGCCTGGCCGGCCAGGACCAGCAGGCCGGCGGCCAGCCATACCGCTCCCACCCGCTGCGCGGCCGTCGCCGCCGTGGCGATCACCGCGATCACGACGGCCAGCCCCAGCAGCGGCACCGCGACATGCCGGGCGAGCACCCGCCCCGCGTCCCGGGCGAACCACCCGATGACGGAGGCGTGCAGCAAGCCGAAGGCGACGAGCGCCCCCACGTCCACCACCGACACCAGCCGGTCCAGCCCGTCGGGCCGCTGTGCCGCCCACACCGCCGCGAGCAGCGTGACCGCCGCCGCGCCGAGGACGGCGAGCCGGGGGACGCCCGAGGCGCGGTCGACCTTCGCCAGGCGGCCCGGCAGGCGGCGGTCGCGGGCCATCGCGAAGAGGAGGCGGCCCGCCGCCGCCTGGCCCGCCAGCGCGGCGAAGGCCGCGCCGAGCGCCTTGCTCGCCGCCACCAGGTGGTGCAGCCACAGGCCCGTCGCCGCGTCGACCGTGTCGTAGAACGCCGCCCCCTGGCCCACCGGCCGCGCCGCCAGCTCGGCCGGGGACATGGGGGCGAGCAGGGCCGCCAGATAGCCCTGGAGGACGAAGAGGGTCCCGGCCACGGCCAGGCACGTGACGAGCGCCCGCGCCACCTTCGGCGAGCCGCCCGCCGACTCCTCCGCGAAGGCCGCGATCGCGTCGAAGCCCAGGTAGGAGAGGACCGCCACCGATACCGCCGACAGGACCGCCCCCGCGTCGAAATCCCCCTCGCCCGTGAAGGGCGTCAGCCAGCCCCGGCGCGGGCCGTCCTGCGCCAGGGCGATGACCGCCGTGACCACGAAGACCGCCAGCACCGCCAGCTCCATCGCCAGGACGACGAACCCCACCGCTGCCGCCGCCCGCACTCCCCACAGGTTCAGGCCCGTCGTCACGGCCACCGCCGCCGCCGTCCAGAGCCATGACGGGACGGACGGCACCAGCGCGTGCATCGCGATGCCCGAGAAGAGATAGGCGACCGCCGGGATCAGCAGGTAGTCCAGCATCGCCATCCAGCCCGCGATGAACCCCGGGCCCTCGCCGAGGCCCACGCGCGCGTAGGTGTAGACCGAGCCCGCCTGCGGGGCGACGCGCACCATGCGCGCGTAGGAGTGGGCCGTGAAGGCCATCGCCACGGTCGCCATGACGTAGACCAGCGCCACCGCCCCGTGCGACTTCGCCGACAGCGTGCCGAAGACGCCCACCGGTGCCATGGGGGCGATGAACAGCAGGCCATAGACCACGAGGTCGCGGAAGCCGAGGGCGCGGTGGAGCGTGCCCTCGTCGGCGAAGGGGGGAGGGGTGGCCATGGGGTCAGTATTCGGGCGCCCCGACGGGGCGGTGGCCGGGCCACGCCGGTGGGGGCGGGCCCTTACGATGGACCGCATGACAGCTTCCCCCGCCCGCAAGGTTCTGCTCGCCGCCCCCCGTGGCTACTGCGCGGGCGTGGACCGTGCCGTGATCGCCGTCGAGAAGGCGCTCGAGCAGTACGGCGCCCCGGTCTACGTGCGGCACGAGATCGTCCACAACAAGTACGTGGTGAAGACCCTGGAGAAGAAGGGCGCGATCTTCGTCGACGAGACGGAGGAGGTGCCCGAGGGCAACATCGTCATCTTCTCCGCCCACGGTGTCGCCCCCGTGGTGCACGAGGAGGCCGAGCGCGGCAAGCTCGCCACCATCGACGCCACGTGCCCCCTGGTGACCAAGGTCCACAAGGAGGCCGTCCGCTTCGCCAAGGAGGACTACGACATCCTCCTGATCGGTCACGAGGGCCACGAGGAGGTCATCGGCACCAGCGGCGAGGCGCCCGACCACATCACGCTGGTCGACGGCCCGGAGGACGTGGCCAAGGTCGAGGTGCGCGACCCGGACAAGGTGGTGTGGCTGTCGCAGACCACCCTCTCGGTCGACGAGACCATGGAGACGGTGGACGCCCTGAAGGGCCGCTTCCCGAACCTGCTGTCGCCGCCCAGCGACGACATCTGCTACGCCACGCAGAACCGCCAGACGGCCGTCAAGCAGATGGGCGCCGAGGCGGACCTGGTGATCGTCGTGGGGTCGAAGAACTCCTCGAACTCCGTGCGGCTCGTCGAGGTGGCGCTGGGCGCCGGCGCCCGGGACGCGCATCTGGTGGATTACGCCGAGGAGATCGACGAGACCTGGCTGGAGGGTGTGAACACGGTCGGTGTCACCTCCGGCGCCTCCGTGCCGGAGATCCTCGTCGAGGGCGTGCTGGAGTGGCTCGCCCAGCGTGGTTTCGAGGACGTCGAGACGGTGAAGGCCGCCGAGGAGTCCATCACCTTCTCCCTCCCCAAGGAGCTCCGCCGCGACCTGCGGGCCGAGGCCCGGGCCGCCGTCGAGGGGTGAACCACCCCGTCCACGCCTACGCTGCTGGGCATGGACGTATTCGGCGTGGACATCGGCGGATCGGGCATCAAGGGCGCACCGGTGGACCTGGCGCGCGGTGAGCTCTCGGAAGGGCGCTTCAAGGTGCTCACGCCGACGCCGTCCACGCCGGACGCCGTCGCCGACTGCGTCCGGCAGGTGGTCCGGCATTTCGGGCTGCCCGTCGGGCCGGTCGGTGTGACGTTCCCCGGCGTGGTGGTCGGGGGGACGACCCGGACGGCCGCCAACGTCGACAAGAGCTGGCTCGGCCAGGACGCCGCCGGGCTGCTCGGCGAGCGCGTCGGCGCGCCCGTGACCGTCCTCAACGACGCCGACGCCGCCGGGATCGCGGAGATGTCCCACGGCGCGGGCCGGGGGCGTACGGGCACGGTGATCGTGCTGACCTTCGGCACGGGCATCGGCAGCGCGGTCTTCACCGGGGGCAGCCTGGTGCCCAATACCGAGCTCGGGCATCTGGAGCTCCATGGGCACGACGCCGAGACGCGGGCGTCCACGCGGGTCAAGGAGGACGAGGGCCTCAACTGGAGCCGCTGGGCCAAGCGGGTCAGCCGCTATCTCGCCCATGTGGAGATGCTCTTCTCGCCCGAGCTGTTCGTGATCGGCGGCGGGGTCAGCCGCAAGGCGGAGAAGTTCCTGCCGCTGCTGGAGGGGGTCAGCGCCGAGGTCGTCCCCGCTCGGCTGGAGAACAGCGCGGGGATCGTGGGGGCCGCGATGGCCGCTGCCGCTGCCGGAGTCGTTCCCGCCGCCGCAGCCTGACGAGGGAGACCCGGCGGACGAGCGCGATCAGCGTGGCCAGCAGGGTGCCCGCGTAGAGCCAGCCGGCGTTCAGCGACAGCAGCGTCACCAGGCTCATCACCCGGCCGCCGAGGCCCCCCGTGCCGTCGCTGAGCGGCAGCGCCCCCACCGCGAAGGCGATGGGCACGCTCACGGGCGCGGTCATCAGCTCCGCCGGGCGTACCCACAGCGCGCAGGCCGCGCTGCCGAGCAGGAAGAACACGCCGTAGATCCGGGGCGAGCCGCCCACCAGCGCGTCCAGGCCGCCGATCGTGAGCATGCCCAGCGCCGTGAGCAGTCCGCTGCCGAGCCCGGTCAGCCGGGCGGCCGGCAGGCGGTCCAGCGCGGAGGGGGAGCGCCCGGTGGCGGGCCCCCGCGCGGTGGCGCCCCGCCGCTGGCCGGGGGGCGCGGCGGGCCGGGGCACGGGGGAGCCGCGGCGGACCTTGCCCTGGGGGATGCGCGTGCTCGGTTGCTCCACCCGACCAAACTAGGCAGGCGGGCCGGGGGAATCCCACGTTGGACACGCCGTTTGCGCCACCTTGGGCATGTGTTCGGGTAATCCTCCGTCCGGGGCCGGTCGGTGACGCGGACCCGTAGACTGGATGACCGGGCGCGTCACGGGGCGCGGAACCCTCGCTACTACGGGAACAACGGGAAGTCGCCACGTGTCGCTCACGATCGGAATCGTCGGTCTGCCGAATGTCGGCAAGTCGACCCTGTTCAACGCCCTGACCAAGAACGACGTGCTGGCGGCCAACTACCCGTTCGCCACCATCGAGCCCAACGTGGGCGTCGTCGGCGTCCCGGACGCCCGGCTGACCAAGCTCGCGGAGATCTTCGGCTCGCAGCGGATCCTGCCCGCCACCGTCGACTTCGTCGACATCGCCGGCATCGTGCGCGGCGCCTCCGAGGGCGAGGGCCTGGGCAACAAGTTCCTGGCGAACATCCGCGAGTCGGACGCGATCTGCCAGGTCATCCGCGCCTTCAAGGACGAGAACGTCGTCCACGTCGACGGCAAGGTCTCGCCGAAGGACGACATCGAGACCATCAACACCGAGCTGATCCTCGCCGACCTGCAGACCATCGAGAAGGTCCTGCCGCGTCTGCAGAAGGAAATGCGGATCAAGAAGGACGTCGCCCCGAAGGTGGCGGCGGTCGAGGCGGCCAAGGAGCTCCTGGAGAAGGGCGAGACGCTCTTCTCCGCCGGCATCGTCCAGGGCTCCGAGAAGGCCGAGCTCCTCCACGACCTCCACCTGCTGACCGCGAAGCCGTTCCTCTACGTCTTCAACGTCGACGAGGACGAGCTGACCGACGACGCCTTCAAGGACGCGCAGCGCGCCCTGGTCGCCCCGGCCGAGGCCATCTTCCTCAACGCCAAGCTGGAGGCCGACCTCGCCGAGCTGGACGAGGAGGACGCCATGGAGCTCCTCCAGTCCGTCGGCGCCGAGGAGCCGGGCCTGGCCACGCTGGCCCGCGTCGGCTTCGCCACGCTGGGCCTCCAGACCTACCTGACGGCCGGCCCCAAGGAATCCCGCGCCTGGACCATCAAGAAGGGCGCCACGGCCCCCGAGGCGGCCGGTGTCATCCACACCGACTTCCAGAAGGGCTTCATCAAGGCCGAGGTCATCTCCTTCGACGACCTCGTCGCCACCGGCTCCGTCACCGAGGCCCGCGCCGCCGGCAAGGCGCGCATGGAGGGCAAGGAGTACGTGATGGTGGACGGGGACGTGGTGGAGTTCCGCTTCAACGTCTGAGCGGATGAAATAACACCACGTCGCTGACGTGGCAAACATGCAGGTCAGAAGGGGTCCATCTCTCCGGAGGTGGGCCCCTAGCCGTTTCCCGTGCTGGATGGGTGCTGGATTAGCTGATCGACCATCAGCCGTTTCCCCTCTCGGATGACACCAAGAGTGGTACGTTATCGGGTACCACTTGATGGGAAGGTCGGGCCATGTCCATAACCGCGAGTGAAGCCCGCAAGGAACTGTTTCCGTTGATCAAAAAGGTCAACGAGAATCATGAGGCCATCGAGATCGTCTCCAAGCACGGCAACGCCGTGCTTGTCTCAGCCGAAGACTACGCGGCGCTGCGCGAGGGCTCTTACCTGCTGCGCTCGCCGGCGAACGCCCGGCGGCTGCTCAAGGCCTACGAGAACGCTCTGTCGCACATCAACGTGTCGGAGCGTGAGCTGATCGATCCCGAGTCACCGGACGCAGGTGCGGGTGCCGCGTGAGGCTTGTCTTTGAGGACCAGGGCTGGGAGGACTACACGTCCTGGCTCAAGAACGACCGCAAGATGCTCGCCCGGATCAACAAGCTCATCGAGGACGTCAGGCGTGACCCCTTCGCGGGCATCGGCAAGCCGGAGCCGCTGAAGTATCACCTGCCTGGGGCCTGGTCGCGACGGATCGACGACGAGCACCGCCTCGTCTATCTGGTGACAGATAAGGAGATCGTCATCCTCGCCGCCCGGTATCACTACTGATCGGTGAGTGTTCGGTGTGCTGGGGCGCCTCTTCCACGCTGGGATGGACTGCTTAAAATCCCGGTTTTCGCGGGTGGGATCCTTGCGTTCGACGTTCCGCTTCACTGTAGCTGAGTTCCGGTTTCAACCTCTCGTGTGGAGAAATGGGGAGTCGCTGAATGGCCGATGTCACCTTCCTGAGTCAGGCCGAACCTGTTGATGAGTACGGTCGTGCTCTTTACGCGGTATCGTGATCAATTCTGAGGGCCCATTTTGATGAATTGTCGCAAGCGGACCTCGAAGACCTCAATTGCGATCGGGTGGAGGTTACGTTTCGACAGCTCGCCAAGCTCGCTCGCCTCCACCGCGACAAGGGATCGCGCGGAGACGGGTTTGAGTGGGCCGTTCACGAGGCGATTGTCGGCGGCGAACCACGGGTTGTCGATCTGGTCAGCGAAGCCCTCAGGAAGGTGAGCCCTAGGGCATTCGCTGACTTGAACAGACCGACGTCCCTGATGTTCGGGCACGAGCGTGCACGCCACCTCGGATTCACTGAGGCTGTTGTCAACAACGCGAGTGGTGATGCGGTGTTGTTGCCTGACGGGTCAGGTCGGCCGTTCGCGTTTGGATCCTGGGTGCCGATCGCTGCTCGCGGTGTCGCTGCTGAACCTGAGCTGCGGGAACGGATCAAGAAGGTGTGGAAGACCGACCTGTTCCTGAGTAGTACGGAGAAGGCACGGTTTGCCGCCGCGACTATCAAGAGTAATTGGCATCAACTCGAAGACGGTAACGGGCTCCGAGTGGCGATTGTTCCACAGGCTCTGGATCTTCCGGCGGGATATCAGAGATGGAAAAGTCTCCACCTGATTGCACTCCCAGACCCGGACGGCTTCATGGGTTTGTTCAACGATGCGTATGAGGCAGTTGCTGAAGCGATTCTGACGGTCGGCAGGCATGATCGTGCACCCTATTATTACAAGCCGAGTGCGAAGGCGCAGAAGATCCAGGCGCAACTGGAGAAGTATGGGAAGGTGAAGGTGGTCGACATACTTGACGCTCTGAACGAAGCGGCGCAGCAGAATCTAATTACTGTTGACCGAAAGCTCATGTCGGTGGAAGCGCCTACATGGCTCAATATCAATGAAAAGCGCACGCCCATCATCGCACCGAGACCGGCGTTCGAGAAGCTCGACTAGTGACGCGTCGGTCTGACCTCTGTCCGTGGGAAGCGGAACCTCCCATGTCGCGATGAATCTCCCGCAGCTGGGCCTGTGCTTACGCTCGGAAGGCGGTCCGGTACGCACTCACCGTGTATCAGCGTCTCCCTCATGATGTCCTCGATCGGGTGGCGGTGGGCAGATCACTCGCCGCGGTCGCAGGTGCTGGATGAGGACTGCGGGAGCCGCGTTTTCGCAGGTGGGAGCTCCGTACTGCAGATTCCGCTTCAACGTCTAAATATGCGGATGGGAGGGGGCGGACGCCGAGGCGTCCGCCCCCTCCCATCGTTCCGGCGCGACGTGGTGCCGGCTTTTCAGCCGCTTCGGCGAGGTGTGAGCTTGTCGAGGTCCAGGCTGATCTCGAAGGGCACTGGGCGCCGGAGGGCTCCCCGGAAGATGCCGGCGGGCGCGTACGCGCCCGCCGGCTCGTCGAGCTCGTAGACGTGCACGACGGGCGCCCCGTCCTCGTCCTCGACGCACCAGTAGTGCGGGATGCCGGCCTCGGCGTACTTGCGAAGTTTCACCGTGCGATCGCGGTGGGCGGACTCGGGGGACACGACCTCCACGACGAGTCGCACTTCGTCCGGCGCGAACCAGGTGCGGTCTCCGTCGTAGTCGGCCGTCGTCAACAGCAGGTCCGGCTCGGGCCGGTTCCGCTCGTCGAGCTTTATGGTCATCTCGCGGCCGACCATGACATCGTCGGGTGCCTGCTCCATGAGAGCAACGCTGAGCATGGTGATGAGGTGGCCGTGCCACCACCTCTGCGGCGACATCATGAAGACGAGGGCTCCATCGATCAGCTCGGTGTGGCGAGGTGCCTCGGGGAGGCGGTCCAGGTCCTCCGCGAACCAGCCTTCCGCGCGCGGCGGGCGCATCCAGTCGGGCAGTGCGGTCATGCGACAACCCTAGCGAGTCGGACCGATCCGGAGCGCGAGATCGTCAACCTGCGGCGCACACGGACTTCCTTCGCTATCCCGTCGCGATCTGCCGCCAGATCGTCACCGCGGCCGCCGCCTGCATGACCAGGAAGGCGATCTGCCCGGAGAGGCCGTGCACCTGGTAGATCGACGCCAGGAGCCTTAGGCGCTTCGTCCAGTAGGGCCGTTCGCGGCTGAACGTGTCGGTGTCCATCCACATGCTCGTCATGGTCAGCACCATGAGCATCAGGACGATGTTCAGCAGGGCCAGGCCCAGGGCCCTGCGGTCGATGCCGTGGCTGAAGGCGGCGACGACGCCGATGGGGACGAGCCAGGCGACGAACAGGCTCAGCGCTCGCACCGGGCCGCGCTCTCCGGGCAGTACGCGCCACAACGCCCCCAGGACCAGCCCCGCGCCGGCGAAGGAGATCTCCTGGGTCAGGAACCTCCAGACCACGTCCGGCACGCCCGTCGGCAGGTCGAGCGTGAGCGCCCAGTGGTCCCGGTCGTAGGCGTTCTCGTACCAGACCGTGACCATGCTCGGGAGGACGCCGAAGACGGCGGCCCAGCGTGCCGCGTTGAGGGCGTTGCGCCACCAACGCCGGCGCGGGCCCCAGCAGAGGGCGACGTCGACCACGGACACGGGATCCGGCAGGCAGTCGCGGCTGCATTCGGCCGGCCGCCAATGGTGCAATTCGCTGAGCTGATTCTCCAGAGTCCGTCTCCTGGTGCTCTCCGCGTGCCCGTGATCGATGAGATGCAGTCGGTGGAGCAGTTCACGGCAGCGGCGGGCGTCGCCCATCAGCCGCAGGTACCCCGCCCGGGTGCTCAGCTCCGCCGCGACGCGGCTTTCGCCTTTCGCCGCGTCCGCGGTGTTCGCCGCGAGGCATTTCTTGGCTTTTCGGTCCACTCGACCCAGCACCGACCATCTACGGCCCGCCTTCACCAGGGCGTAGAGCGCGAGCATGTTCAGGGGTAGCCAGAGTCCGTACAAATTCGCCGCGCTTCCCGCGAACTTCGCCACCCGCAACGCGAGGACAACGGCGAAGATGGCGGCTACCAGCAACAGGTCCCATCCCTTCGGCCCGAGGGACTTGGCTCCGGATCCGGCCCAGGAGCTGAGATGGAGCAATGCCACGAGCGCGATCGCCGTCAGCACGGATGTGTGGGTGTACGCCCACAAGGGGCCGAAGGACGGGAATTCCGCCAGTTGCCGGCCCAGGATGCCCGCGTGGTCGCTGCCGAAGAGCGAATCCGCTTCCCTCAGCCAGTCGGCGCGTCGCCATCTGGATTCGAAGGACAGCGCATGGCAGAGCACCACCAGGGCCGCGATCACGGCGAGTGCCGCTCCGGTCGCCGCGACCCGGCGGAGGTGGCGTCCGGGTTCGTTCCGGCCGTTCTCGGTCGGCGAGCCGCCCAGCTTTCCGTCCCGTGCGAAACGCCAGCCCCATGCGGCCATCGCGGTAAACCACAGCCACACCATCGACGCTTCCAGCAGCGCCAATCCGGCGATGGCCAGGACCGGAGTCGAGGCCGTTGGCATGAGCTTCGACGAGAGGCCGAAAAGCTGGGGAGACACGATCACCAGCAGGCCGATCGCCGCGGCCGCGGACGCGGCGACGAACACCGTGCGTTTCGTCGTCGCCTCTTTCTCGCTGTCGCCGGAGCGTTCCGTCAGGGGAAGCCATGGCTGCGCGAGGAGGACGAGAGCGAGCCCCGACGAGATTCCGATGAGGGCGCGCCAACGGCTTGTGGCGGGGTAGAGCTGCAGCAGCAGGGCCAATGTCAGGGCGAGGGCCGCACTCAGTCCGGCCCATTGCATGGCCGTGTCGGCCAGAGTTCCGGCAGCGGTCTTGTCTTTGCCACCGTTCTTCTTGCGGAAGGGCCATGCCGACAGGGCGATCAAGGCCGAGCCGAAGACCCACCACGAAGTGACGCCCAGATACGCGATCAAGGAATCATGGCGGCTGAGGGGCGTGAGCTGCTTCGGCCGTACGATCGAGGCCACGGCGTCCGGGCCCGGTGCGGTCCACACCCGCCGGGCCTCGTTCGCGCTCGACGCTCCGGGGGCGTCGCTGATCTCCAGGCCGCCCGGGTCGATCTCGACCGTTCTCCGCGAGGCCCCGCGCAGGACGTCCGGCGAGTGGAGGGCGACCTTCCAGTCCTTGTCCGGTTCGGCGTCGACCGTCCACGGTCCCACCTCGAACTGACCGGCGTTTCCGATCAGGTTCCATGACTCGTAACGCACCGCGACCACGTCCTGCTGCTTGGTCGCCTCGGAGACGTTGTGCCACTCCGGATGCCACTTGCCGAATTTCTTCGTCGCCGCGTTCTCGTGCAGAAGGCAGCGCATGGCGTTCCGGTACTTGGGGCTGTCCTCGCTGAGCGTCAGATCGTTAGCGAGGGGCCACTGTCCTGCCGGAATGTCGATGCTCGTGAGCTGTCGCACCTCGACGAAGTCGATGTGGTGCTGGTCGAAGGTGAGCTTGTAATGGAGATCGATCTTCTCGGGTCGCCGGATCGCCGGGCAGGCGGTCGCTTCGGTCGTCCCCGTGACGGCCCACGCCGGTTGCGCCGTCCACCACACGAAGGCCGCGAGGGCGAGTGCCGCCGCCTTCCGAGGGATCACCGCATGATCACCGCACCTCCAGCAGTGATGACCGAGAGCATCGCAAGATCACGGTAAGTGGCCGTATGTCCGCCCGCAACGTGGCGGAGGGTTTGCGCATAGTTGCGGGAATGCCGCGGGTGAGTGCCCTCCGCATGTGCCCCGCGCTCTCAACTCGACCTTTCTGAGCTGGACTTCGCTACTTCCTGTGAATCCTTGGGTTAAGGTTGCGGATCGCAACCTACGGTTGCCAAGCTGTTGCGGACTGTCAACCCCTTGGGAGTGGACGTGGCCTTCGGTGACCAGCCCGCATACCTTCGAGTAGCCGGTGATCTACGGCAGAAAATCGTCGCCGGCGAGCTGCCGCCGCACACCCGGCTTCCCTCCCAGGCGCGCATCCGGGAGCAGTACGGCGTCTCCGACACCGTCGCCCTGGAGGCCCGCAAGGTCCTCATGGCCGAGGGCCTGGTCGAGGGCCGGTCGGGCTCCGGGACGTACGTGCGCGAGCAGCCCGTCTCGCGGCCCGTGGTGCGCACGGGGTACCGGGCGGCGGGGGAGTCCACGCCGTTCCGGCAGGAGCAGGGGGACGACCGGGTCAAGGGCACCTGGGAGTCCCGCAGCGAGCAGGTCGCGGCCGAGCCGCGGATCGCCCGGCGGCTGCGGATCGGCCCCGGCGACCGGGTGATGCGCACGGACTACCTCTTCCGCTCCGCGGGCGAGCCGTGCATGCTCTCGGCCTCCTGGGAGCCGCTGGCCGTCACCGGGCGCACACCGGTGATGCTGCCCGAGGAGGGGCCGCTGGCGGGCCGGGGCGTGGTGGAGCGGATGGCCGCCATCGACATCGTCGTGGACAACGTCACCGAGGAGGTCAGCGCCCGGCCGGGGCTGGCCGGGGAGACGCTGGCCCTCGGCGGGGTGCCCGGGCACTGCGTGGTGGTCGTCTCGCGGACGTACTTCGCGGGCGGCTGTCCCGTCGAGACGGCCGACGTCGTGATGCTCGCCGAGCGGTACCGGGTCGCCTACCACCTGCCGGTGAAGTAGACGTGAACGGTGCGTGAAACGGTTCCCTGCTGACTCCCAAGTAAGTTTTCGAACTCGCAAAACCCCGCCCCCGGACCGTACCGGCCGGTAGGAACTGCCCCCTTTGTTCGGGTTGGTCCAGGTTTGGAATGGGGGCTTCCGGTGTTGCAAACCTCACATAGGTCCAGGTCAGGGCCTTTTGGCAGAACCAACTCGGCCAAATCGCTCGTACGATGGCGCGGTTTGTGTCCTGCCATGGGGGAGTAGAAAGAAAAGGAGATCCGGGGTTTGAGCACCGAACAGGGTTCCCACTCGAATTACCGCCGGACCCTCGGCACGACGGCGCTGACCGCCGTCGGCCTCGGGTCGATCATCGGCTCCGGCTGGCTGTTCGGTGCCGAGCGTGCCGCCGTGCTCGCCGGGCCGGCCGCCATCTTCGCCTGGGTCATCGGCGCCGTCGTGGCGCTGACCATCGCCCTCACCTACACCGAGCTCGGCTCGATGTTCCCCAAGGCGGGCGGCATGGTGCGGTACGGCCAGTTCTCGCACGGCTCGCTGGCCGGCTACATGGCCGCCTGGGCCAACTGGATCGCGATCGTCTCCGTGATCCCGGGTGAGGCCACCGCGTCGATCCAGTACATGAGCTCGTGGAAGTTCGGCTGGGCCGAGCACCTCTTCGACGGCAAGGAGCTCACCGGCACCGGCCTCGCCGCCGCGAGCGTGCTGGTGGTGTTCTACTTCTTCCTGAACTGGTTCGCGATCACCCTGTTCGCCAAGACGAACAACGCGATCACCGTGTTCAAGGTCGTCGTGCCGGTGCTCACCGCGGGCGCGCTGATCTTCGCGCACTTCGACACCAGCAACGTCGGCTCCGCCCACGGCGGCTTCGCCCCCAACGGCTGGAGCGCCGTCTTCAGCGCCGTCGCCGTCGCGGGCATCGTCTGGGCCTTCAACGGCTTCCAGTCGCCGCTGAACATGGCCGCCGAGGCCCGCAACCCCGGCAAGTCGCTGCCGAAGGCCGTCATCGGCTCGATCCTGATCGCCCTGGTGATCTACATCGCGCTGCAGATCGCCTTCCTGATGGCCGTTCCGGCCGCGGACCTCTCCGGTGGCTGGAACACGCTGGCCTACAAGTCCCCGCTCGCGGACCTCTCCATCACCTGGGGCCTGAACTGGCTGGCGCTGCTGCTCTACGCGGACGCCTTCATCTCCCCGTCGGGCACCGGCATGATCTACGCGGCCACCACCTCGCGCATGATCAACGGCGTCCAGGAGAACGGCCACCTGCCGAAGGTCTTCGGCAAGGTCGACCCCAAGACCGGTGTCCCGAAGCCGGCCCTGCTGCTCAACCTCGCGATCTCCTTCGTCTTCCTGGCCGTCTTCCGCGGCTGGGGCTCGATCGCCGAGATCGTCGGTGTCGCCACCGTCATCTCGTACATCACCGGCCCCGTCGCCGTGATGTCGCTGCGCCGGATCGCCCCGGACATGAAGCGCCCGGTCAAGCTGAAGGCCATGCCGGTCATCGCCCCCATCGCGATGATCTTCGGTTCGCTGGTCATGTACTGGGCCCGCTGGCCGCTGACGGGCAAGGTCATCTTCATCATGGCCATCGGTCTGCCGATCTGGGCCTGGTACGAGCTGCGCAAGCCGTGGGCCGAGCTCAAGCCGCACCTGAAGGCCGGCTCCTGGATGGTGGCCTACCTGCTCGTCATGGCCGTGGTCTCGTGGGCCGGTGGCACCGAGTTCGGTGGCAAGGGCTACCTGCCGCAGGGCGTCGACATCGTCGTCGTCGTCCTGATCGCGCTGGTCTTCTACGTGTGGGGCGTGCGCAGCGCGTGGCGCAACCCCACCCTTGAGCAGGTCGAGAAGGAAATCCTGGCCGCCGACGTGGCCGAGGCCGCCGAGGAGCCGGAGCTCGCCAAGACCAAGTAACCCCCACGGGTGGCCGAATGCGTACCTCTTCGTGAAAACCCGTATCCGGTGCGTAAAGGTCGGGCGTAGGCTCGGGCATATGCGTACTGCGGTTTCTCCGGGAACCCCCGGAGGAGTCACCGACGGGCGTGCGCCGGTGCGCGCGGGACGGGAGGGCAGGAGCGATGACTGACACCGGGCCGGTCCTGCCCTGGCTGGTGATCCGCCAGGACGAGAACGGCAACCGCTACCGGGTCGGCCGCTACGCCACCAGGACGGAGGCGGAGCGCGTCGCCGACCGGCTCGACACGGAGGGCAGCCGCAGGCTGTACGTCGTCGAGCGGGTCGGCCACACGGTCACCTAGGCCCACGGCCGGTCACTCAGGCCACGGCCGGTCACTCAAGGCCCATGGCCTCCCGGACGCCGGGTGGTACCGAGATCTCTCGGTACCACCCGGCGTCTACGCTTTACCGCCATGACGACGGTGCGTGTGGTGGTTGCGGGAGCGGTGTTTCATCAGGGGCGGCTGCTGGCCGCGCGGCGCAGCGCCCCGCCCGAGCTGGCCGGCCGCTGGGAGCTGCCCGGCGGCAAGCTGGAGCCCGGCGAGACGGCCCCTGAGGCGCTCGTACGGGAGCTCCGGGAAGAGCTCGGCGTGGAGACCGAGCCGGTCGGGCGCATCGCCGGAGAATGGCCCCTGAAGCCCGGCTATGTCCTCCAGGTGTGGACGGCCCGGCTGCTGGCGGGCGAGCCCCGCCCCCTGGAGGACCACGACGAGCTGCGCTGGCTCACCCCCGAGCGCGTCGACGAGGTCGACTGGCTGGAGCAGGACCGTCCCGCCGTCGCCGAGGCCGTCGCCCGGCTGCGCGCCGGGGCGGACGCGTGAGCGCTACGCCGAATGCGGCAACCGCCACCCATGGAACCGGCTGAAGAAGATAGCCGGACCCCTATACCGGGTATGTGCTGATTATTGGCCCCAAAGGCGGACATGCCGGAGGTGGTCACGGGTCAGCGTCAGAGGCGTCACCGACGTCAGAGGTCTGCGGTCAGCGGTCTGGGAAGTGGTCGGCGTGAGCGACAGCACGGGGACCTTGGCACATACGCCCGGCTTCGCCGAGTGGAGCTTCCCCGCCGACGCCGCGGCCGTGCGCACCGCCCGCACGCTCGTGCGCGACACCCTGCGCGAATGGGGCCTGGACTCCGTCACCGACGTCACGGTCCTCCTGGTCAGCGAGCTCGTCACCAACTCCCTGCGCTACGCCAGCGGCCCCATCGGGGTGCGGATGTACTCCCACGCGGGACCCACCCTTCTGGTGGAAGTCTCCGACCCGCTGCCCGACCCGCCCCGCGAACGCGTCGCCGACGCCGACGACGAGGGCGGCCGCGGACTCCAGCTCGTCGCCCTGGCCTCCCGGCGCTGGGGCACCCGCCCGGGCAACACCGGGAAGACGGTGTGGTTCGAGCTGTCCCTGCCTGGTTAGTAACCCGGTGGGAAGACATAGCGGGTTGAGACCGTGCTGTGATCGTGAAGTCCGTGTTCCGAAGGCCCCCTGTGCTGGATACTCGGCCTTCTGATGCCGGTGCGAGCACGAGAGCCGGAGGGGACGGGCACGTGAGCGAAAAGCCAGCGGGTACGGCGGGCAGGCCAGAGAGCAGGGACGCCACGGTGATGTGGCAGAACAGTCCGCCCGGCTCCCTGTACGACCACATCCGCGTGGCGTCGTTCTCCCTCGGCCCGGACGGCCGGATCGACCAATGGAGCGAGCGGGCCGCCGAGCTCTTCGGAATAACGGCCCGGCAGGCCGTCGGCCGGGACCCCCTGGAGGTCCTGGCCCCCGTGCGGGACGGCCGGCGCGGGCGGGCCCCCGCCGCGCCCTTCCTCACCGAGGGCGGGCTCGACGGCCGGGCCTGGACGGGCCTGGTGCCCTATCAGCGCGGCGACCGTGGCGAGCGGGGCGACCAGCAGGAAGGCCTCGCCGAGATCTATGTGATGCCCAGTGAGAACGGCCGCGGCGACCGTGCCGCGCTCTGCGTCGCCGTCGACGTCCGGGCGCTGCGCGGAATAGAGACGGACATCGCCGCCTCGGAAGCCGTTTTCGGCCAATCTCCGCTCGGCTTCTTCTTCTTCGGCACGGACCTGACACTGCTGCGCGTCAACGAGAGTTTCGCCCAGACTTTCGGCCGCCCCGCCGCCTGGCACCGCGGCCGCACCCCGCACGACTTCCTGCCCCGCACCGAGGCCGACCGGCTCACCGCCGCCCTGCGCCAGGTCCTCGACACCGGCAAACCGGTGGCGGACATCCAGCTCGTCGGCCCCGTGCCCGGCCACAACGAACGCCGTCGCTGGTCCGTCTCGCTCTACCGGCTGCACAGCGGCAGCGGCCGCCCCATCGGCGTCGCCGCGATCGCCACCGACGTCACCGGACGGCGGCGCGCCGAGCGCGAGGCCGCCGGCGTCCGCCGCAACCTGGCCCTCCTCAACGAGGCCGGCGCCCGCATCGGCAACTCCCTCGACCTGGAGAAGACCGCCCGCGAGCTCCTCGACGTGGCCGTCCCCCAGTTCTGCGACCTCGCCTCCGTCGACCTCTACCAGGGCCTGCTCGTCGGCGACGAGGCCCCGCCCGGGCTCGCCGACGGCAGCGCCGAGCTGCGCCGCGTGGCCTACTCCAGCGCCGTCTCCGGGGCGCCGGTCGCCGGGTCCGGCGCCAAGCCCGTCCAGGTCGGCGAGGTCCACCGCTACCCTTTCCACTCGCCCTGCGCCCAGGCCCTGCGCACCGCCCACGTCCAGGTCGTGCCCGGCCGCGAGAGCGAGGACGGCGACGGGCTCGGCGCCGTCGTGCAGTCCACCCTGGCCGTGCCGATGGTCGCCCGGGACGCGGTGCTGGGCATCATCCAGTTCTCCCGCACGAAGGGCAGCGAGCCCTTCGGCGAGCGGGACACGGCCCTCGCCGTCGAGCTCGCCGCCCGCGCGGCCGTCTGCATCGACAACGCCCGCCTCTACCGCCGTGAGCACGAGCGCGCCCTGATCCTCCAGCGCAGCCTGCTGCCCCCCGGCGACCCGGAGGCCGCCGGCGTCGAGATCGCCTGCCGCTATCTGCCCGGCAACGCCGCCACCGAGGTCGGCGGCGACTGGTTCGACGTCATCGAGCTGCCCGGGCACCGCACGGCCCTCGTCGTCGGCGACGTCATGGGCCGCGGCCTGCGGGCCGCCGTCGCCATGGGCGAGCTGCGCACGGCCGTCCGCACCCTGGCCATGCTCGACCTGGAGCCGGCCGAGGTGCTCTCCGCGCTCGACGAGATCGCCCACGGCCTCGGCCGCCCCGGCGGCAAGCAGTCCGCCTCGCGCGGCGTGCGGGGCTCGGTACGCCCCGCCGACCTCTCCGAGGTCTACCTCGCGACGTGCGTCTACGCCGTGTACGACCCGGTCACCCGGCGCTGCACGGTCGCCAACGCCGGCCATCTGCCGCCCGTCCTCGTCGAGGCGGGGGAGCCCGCGATGCTCCTGGAGGTGCCGCCCGGCATGCCGCTGGGCGTGGGCGGCGAGCCCTTCGAGGAGACCGAGATCGAGCTCCCGGACGGGGCGCTGCTCGCCCTCTACACCGACGGCCTCGTCGAGTCCCGCGACCATCCCCTGGACGAGGGCCTCCACGCTTTCCGCGAGGCCCTCGCCGACCCCGAGCGGCCCCTGGAGGACGTCTGCGACCACGTCCTCAGCGCCCTGGACACCCACCACGGCGAGGACGACATCGCCCTGCTGATGGCCCGGCTGCGCGGCCTGAGCCCCGGCTGCGTCGGGGACTGGACCCTCCCGCCCGAGCCCCGCTCGGTCGCCCGGGCCAGGGAGCTCGCCCGCGAGCAGCTCGAGGGCTGGGAGCTCGGGGATCTCGTCGACACCACGGAGCTGCTGGTCAGCGAGCTCGTCACGAACGCGTTGCGGTACGGGGAGGGCGAGATCCGGCTGCGGCTGCTGCTGGACCGGACGCTGGTGTGCGAGGTCTGGGACAGCGGGCACGTGCAGCCTCGGCGGCGGCGGGCGCGGGATACCGATGAGGGGGGGAGGGGGCTTCAACTGGTCGGTCTGCTCAGCGCTGCCTGGGGCAGCCGCCGCATCCCTCACGGGAAGACGGTGTGGTTCGAGCTGGGGCTGCCGGATGGGGACTCGCCGGCGCCGGACGCGGTCGAGGCTCTGCTGAGCCTGTACTGAGCCCGCGGGTGTGTCGTGGCTGGTCGCGCAGTTCCCCGCGCCCCTTCGGGGCGCGGGTCGGGGGTACCAGGGGGCGGAGCCCCCTGGGAAACGGTGAAAGGGCGGGACCGGGGCATCCTCACCCCGCCAGCCGCCCCCGCGTCGCGCCCCCGCCGAACGTCGCCGGCAGCAAGCCCGCCAGGATGATTCCCCCCAGCAGCGCCCCGCCCAGCACCCGCGCCGGCTCCGGGGTCGACTCGGCGTCGTAGGACGTGCCGTACGTGACGACGTCGTCCTCCGCCAGTGCTCGTGCCTGCTGCGCGAGGGCCATCGCGCGCGTCGCCTCCGCGACGGCGGTCGGCACGTCGTCGCCGCACAGGGCGATGTGCCGCTCGGCTTCCGTCAGCCGGGTGCGGGCCCGGCAGCCGATCGCGCCCCGGTGGGTGCTGATGTAGTCGCGTGCCGCGGATACCTCCGCCCGCGCGGCCAGCACCGTGCGCGCGGCCCGCGCCTCGACCGTCATGGCCTCGTCGAGGAGGCGCAGCACCTCGCGGGGGTCGTAGGGGCCGTGGGCCATGGCCCGGCGGGCGGTCTTCACGGCCGGGGCCGCCTCGGGCCGGCGGGCGGCCTCGGCGAGGACGGTGTGGAGGCGGGTCGTGGCCGCGGTGAGGGCGTGGGTGTGGCGGAGCACGGCGGCGGTGAGGGTGGCGGCCTGGGAGAGGGCGGCCTCGGCGGCGCGCACGGAGACCGCGGCGTGCTCGGGGTCGGCCACCAGGAGGGCCGTGCGGGCCTCGGCGAGCGCGGTGTCGGCGAAGGAGAGCCGGTCGCGGGCCTCGGCGACGTGCTCCGCGACGGGGGCCAGGGCGCTGCGCGCGCGGCAGCGGGCGAGGGCGGCGAGCGCGGCCTCGGCGGCGGCGAGGCGCGGGGCGAGGGCGCGGGCGGTGGCCTCGGCGCGGTCGAGGATGCCGGCGGCGTTGGCCTTGAGGTCCCGCAGCCGGTCGAAGGCCTCGGACTCGGCGTCCAGGCGCCGGTTGGCGCTGGTGCAGCGGGAGCAGATCTCGTCCAGGGCGTGCCGGCGGATCCGTTCCTCCTCGTAGGGGGCGTCGTCCAGGTGCTGGCGGAGCCGGAAGGCGTCGGCCAGCTCGCCGCGGGCGTAGGCGACGGCCTCGGCGAACGGCCGGGTGGCGGCCGGGCCCAGCTGGGCGGTGGCGAAGCGGAGTTCCTCGGCGCTGGTGCGGACGGCGTCGTCGGTGTCGACGAGGTTCGCCGACGCCTCGGCGTCCAGGTCGGGCAGCGGGGTGAGGGGCTGGGCCAGCCGGGCCAGGCCCGGTTCGGTGCTCGTGGCGACGGCCGGGCGCTCGCGGCCGCGACCGCCCTCGTGGACCGCGCGGGGGCGGCGGCGGGCGGTGGCGCGGGCCCGCCGGGAGCGGCGGTTGCGCAGGGCCAGGCCGGTGAGGAGGACGAGGGCGCCGCCCGCGATGGGCACCCAGACCGCGCGGTGGCCGGGGAGGAGACCGTCGCCGCCCGGGTCGGTGGTGCCGGGCAGGATGAGGGGGGCGTGCACCGGCTCGCCCCGGAGCACGGCCCGGTAGCCGTCGGCGGCGCCGATGGCGGCCCCGGCCCAGTCGTGTTCCCGGAGGGCGGGGGCGATGGCGGCGGTGGCGACCCGCTCCAGCTGATCCTTGCGGAAGCCGGACTGCTTGTCGGCCGAGACGGCGTACTGGCCGCCGTGGGTGGCGATGGCCAGGAGGATGTCGTGGGGGCCGAAGCCGTTGCGGTCGGCCGTGGCGTCGGCCCAGGTGTGGGCGGCGCGGCCGGAGAAGTCGTGGACGTAGGTGACGAAGAGCTGGATGTGGTGGTCGGTGTGGAGCCGGTCCAGGGCGGCCTCGACCTGGGTGCGCCGTTTGCCCAGCGCGCCGACCGTGTCGGTGATCCGGCCGGCGGCGTCCAGGTCGAGCGGGGTGTCGGCGCGCGAGGCGGGCACGGTCGGCAGCAGCAGGGCGCACAGTGCGACGAGGGCGCAGATCATGGCCCAGCCCGGCGCCCTCGGCCCGTACCCCCACGAAAGCCGCGTCACGTTTTGGAGCGTATGACCGGATTGGCCGACCCGCTACCGGGGGCGTGCGAGGTTATACGGAGGGTGTTCACGCCCATGTGCGGGCGCCTCCGCCGTTACGCACGCCACCGATCGCGCGCCGGGTCTCGTGCGCCCGGTCGGGCGTACCCCGGCTACGCCGGATGGTGGATGGGATGCGATGGCCCGCTACGCCTTGCGGCGGCGGATCTTGCTCCCCAGCCACACCAGCGGGTCGTACGAGCGGTCGACGACCCGTTCCTTCAGCGGGATCAGGGCATTGTCCGTGATCTTGATGTGCTCGGGGCAGACCTCGGTGCAGCACTTGGTGATGTTGCAGTACCCCAGCCCGTGCTCCTCGCGCGCCCCCGCCTGCGGTCCACCCCGGCCTCGGCGGCCGCGTCCAGCGGGTGCATGTCCAGCTCGGCGACGCGCATCAGGAAGCGCGGCCCGGCGAACGCCTGCTTGTTCTCCTCGTGGTCCCGCACCACATGGCAGGTGTTCTGGCACAGAAAGCACTCGATGCACTTGCGGAACTCCTGGACGCGGTTCACGTCCTCCTGCTTCATCCGGTACTGCCCGGGCCCCAGTTCGGCGGGCGGGACGAAGGAGGGCACCTCGCGCGCCTTGGCGTAGTTGTAGGACACGTCCGTGACCAGGTCCCGCAGTACGGGGAAGGCCCGCAGCGGGGTGATCGTGACCGTCTCCGCCGGGTCGAAGACCGACATCCGGGTCATGCACAGCAGCCGGGGCCGGCCGTTGATCTCCGCGCTGCACGAACCGCACTTGCCCGCCTTGCAGTTCCAGCGCACCGCGAGGTCCGGCGCCGCGGTCGCCTGGAGACGGTGGACGACGTCGAGGACGACCTCGCCCTCGTTGACGGTCACCTCGAAGTCGGCGAGGCCGCCACCGTCCGCATCGCCCCGCCACACCTTGAAGCGGGCCTGATAACTCATGAGGTGAGCTCCTCGTCGGTCAGGTACTTCGCCAGTTCTTCCTTCTCGAAGAGCGCCAGCAGATCCTCCCGGATCGGCCGCGCCTCTTGTCGCTCGAGGCGCACCAGCCCCAGCGCGGAGTCGGCCGCGGCCGGCTCGGCCGACTCGTCGGCCAGCCGGCAGACCAGATTGATCCGCCGCCACCGCCGGTCCATCCCCGGGTGGTCGTCCCGGGTGTGCCCGCCCCGGCTCTCCTCGCGCTCCAGCGCCGCCCGCGCCACGCACTCGCTGACCAGCAGCATGTTCCGCAGGTCCAGCGCCAGGTGCCAGCCCGGGTTGAACTGCCGGTGCCCCTCCACCCCCGCCCGCCGGGCCCGCGCCCGCAGCCCGGACAGCCGGTGCAGCGCCTCCTCCATCTCCCCGGACCGGCGGATGATGCCGACCAGGTCGCTCATCCCCTGCTGGAGCTCCTGGTGGAGGGTGTACGGGTTCTCGGCCGCCCCGTCCTGCGCCTCCGCCCCGAACGGCCGCAGCGCCTCCGCCTCCGCCAGCTCCACGTCGGCGTCCGCTACGACGGGCGCCGCCTCGGTGGCGAAGGCGGCCGCGTACCGCGCCGCGTACAGCCCCGCGCGCCGCCCGAACACCAGCAGATCGGACAGCGAGTTGCCGCCGAGCCGGTTGGAGCCGTGCATCCCGCCCGCGACCTCGCCCGCCGCGAAGAGACCCGGCACGCCCACCGCGGCGGCGGTGTCCGGCTCCACCTCCACGCCACCCATGACGTAGTGGCAGGTCGGGCCGACCTCCATGGGCTCGGCCGTGATGTCCACGTCCGCCAGCTCCTTGAACTGGTGGTGCATGGACGGCAGCTTCCGCTTGATCGCCTCGGCCGGCATCCGCGTCGACACGTCCAAAAACACCCCGCCGTGCGGGGAGCCCCGGCCCGCCTTGACCTCGGAGTTGATGGCGCGCGCCACCTCGTCGCGGGGGAGCAGCTCGGGTGGGCGGCGGTTGTTGTCCGGGTCGGTGTACCAGCGGTCGCCCTCGGCCTCGGACTCGGCGTACTTCTCCTTGAACACGTCCGGCACGTAGTCGAACATGAACCGTTTGCCGTCGCTGTTGCGCAGCACCCCGCCGTCGCCGCGCACCGACTCGGTGACGAGGATGCCCTTCACCGACGGCGGCCAGACCATCCCCGTCGGGTGGAACTGCACGAACTCCATGTTGACCAGCCGGGCCCCCGCCAGCAGTGCCAGCGCGTGCCCGTCGCCCGTGTACTCCCAGGAGTTCGAGGTCACCTTGAACGACTTGCCGATGCCGCCGGTCGCCAGCACCACCGCCGGCGCCTCGATGACGAAGAAGCGGCCGGACTCGCGCTCGTAGCCGAAGACGCCGGAGACCCGGCCGCCCTCCTTGAGCACCCGGGTGACCGTGCACTCCTGGAAGACCTTCAGCCGCGCCTCGTAGTCCCCGTACTCCCGGTGGTCCTCCTGCTGGAGCGAGACGATCTTCTGCTGGAGGGTGCGGATCAGCTCCAGGCCCGTACGGTCGCCGACGTGCGCCAGTCGCGGGTACTCGTGGCCGCCGAAGTTCCGCTGGGAGATTCGGCCGTCCGGGGTGCGGTCGAAGACGGCGCCCCAGGTCTCCAGCTCCCACACCCGGTCGGGGGCCTCCTGGGCGTGGAGCTCGGCCATCCGCCAGTTGTTGAGGAACTTGCCGCCGCGCATGGTGTCGCGGAAGTGCACCTGCCAGTTGTCGTTGTGGTTGACGTTGGCCATGGAGGCGGCGATGCCGCCCTCCGCCATCACCGTGTGCGCCTTGCCGAACAGCGATTTGCAGATCACCGCGCAGCGCAGCCCCTGCTCGCGCGCCTCGATCGCCGCCCGCAGCCCGGCGCCCCCGGCGCCCACCACGACCACGTCCCAGGACTGCCGGTCCACCCGAGTCATGTGAGAGAAGATCCCTTTGTTCGTTTGTCAGGAGAAGCGCGCGTCAGGAGAAGCGCGCGTCAGGAGAAGCGCGCGTCAGAAGAAGCGCGCGTCAGAAGAAGCGCGGGTCGCTGAAGGCGCCGCTCGCGACCAGAAAGACGTAGAAGTCCGCCACCGCCACGCTCACCAGCGACGCCCAGGCCAGCTGCATGTGGCGGGCGTTGAGCGCGCTCACCCAGCCCCACATGCGGTAGCGCACGGGGTGCTTGGAGAAGTTGCGCAGCCGGCCGCCGACGATGTGCCGGCAGGAGTGGCAGGACAGGGTGTACGCCCAGATCAGCGCGATGTTGGCGAGCAGGACGAGCGTGCCCAGCCCCATGTGGCCCCAGGCACCGTCCGCGTCGCGGAAGCCCAGGACCGCGTCGTAGGTGAGGATTCCCGCGACGAGCACCGCGAAGTAGAAGAAGTAGCGGTGGACGTTCTGGAGGATCAGCGGGAAGCGCGTCTCACCGCTGTACTTCTTGTGCGGCTCGGGCACCGCGCAGGCCGGGGGAGAGGCCCAGAACCCGCGGTAGTACGCCTTGCGGTAGTAGTAGCAGGTCAGCCGGAAGCCCAGCGGGAAGATCAGCACCAGCAGGGCGGGCGACAGCCCCCACCACGAGCCGACGACCCCCCAGTCCGCGCCGCCCTTCATCTCCACGCAGTTGTCGGCGAGACAGGGGGAGTAGAAGGGCGAGACGTAGGGGGCCGCGTAGTAGTCGGTGCCGGCGAAGGCCCGCCAGGTGGAGTACACGACGAAGGCGAGCAGCCCGGCGGCCGTGACGGCGGGTGACAGCCACCAGCGGTCGGCGCGCAGATGGGGGGCCGGGATCGCGGCGCGCGTGGAGTGGTGGACGCCGCGCGCGGGCGCGTGGCCCGCGGCGGCGGTTTCGGGGTCGGTACCAGTGGCCAAGGAGGACTCCGGTCAGGAGTGGACGGTGGACTCGCCGCTGCGCGGCGGCCCCTAGGGCGCGCGCCGGTCCCGGCAGCCGAGCCCCTCCTCGTCCGCGTCCGTCCACAGCGACGTGTCGTACGGGGCGTCGGGGATCGTCACCATCTGCTGGACCGGCTGCGGCTGCCGTCCGGACCGCGTGGCGCGCTCCCGGAGCAGGGCCAGGTCGTCGCGCAGATGGTCCGAGTCGGTGCGCAGCCTGCGCACTTCCAGCCCGCCCTTGCCCAGCTGCCTCTCCAGCCGGTCCACCGAGCGGCCGAGCTCGTCGAGGCTGCGCTGAATCGCGTTCAAGTCATCGTTGACGGACATGATGTGGCCTTCCGCTTCGGTGATGGCGGGTGGCGCCCGGTCATGCGACAGAGAGTGTCGCGCGTCACACCCCTTGAGGGGAAGATAGCCGCCGCGATCGCGCCAATGGCGGAACGCGTTCACCCGACCCCCTTTGGCCGCCTCTTCGTTCGGCCGGGTGGGTGGCCTCGGCCGGGGCGGCGACGTGTCGGCACGGCTTCGAACGGGCCGTCGCTTTCAGTGGGCGGCAGCAGACGCCCTGGCGCGGCGCCACCGCGCCGGCCGCGAACGATCCCGGACCGGTCCGGCGGAGGGAGTACCCATGGCACGCGTGGCACCCCCGTCGTCCCCGCCGTCGCCCTCGCCCGGGCCCGGTGCCGCCGCTGCCGCCGACCGCTCCCGGGCCGGCCGTACGCGGCGCGCCCGCCGGCCGCGCCGGGGAGCTGTCCTCCTCGCGGCCGCCGTGCTGCTGCCCCTGCCGCTCCTCGCGGGCTGCTCCGGTGGTGGCGGGGAGGAGGACGACGCCGAGGGCCCGCCCGCCCCCCGGGACATCGCGACCGTCGCCCGTGCCAAGGTCGCCGACCGGGGCACCCTGACCTGGGCTATCGACGCGCTGCCCAGCACCTACAACGCCTTCCAGGCCGACGCGGACGCGGCGACCCAGCGGGTCGCCGGCGCGGTGCTGCCCACCCTCTTCACCCTCGACGAGCGGGGCCGCCCCCAGCGGGACCCGGACTACCTGGTCTCCGCCGCCGTCACCCAGCGCCGCCCCCGGCAGGTCGTCGTCTACAAGCTCAACCCGAAGGCCGTCTGGGGCGACGGCAGCGCGATCACCGCCGCCGACTTCGAGGCCCAGTGGAAGGCCCTGCGCGGCAAGGACAGCGCCTTCTGGGCGGCCCACAACGCCGGCTACGACCGCATCGACCGCGTCGAGCGCGGCGCGGACGACCGCGAGGTCAAGGTCACCTTCGCCAAGAGCCTCGCCGACTGGCCCGCGCTCTTCACGCCCCTGTACCCGAAGTCCGTCATGGGCAGCGGCATCGCCTTCAATGACTCCCTCCGCAAGGAGGCCCCGCAGGCCGCGGGCCCCTTCCAGGTCGCCGCCCGGGACGACAAGCAGGGCACCCTCACCCTCGCCCGCAACCCCCGCTGGTGGGGCGACCGGGCCCGGCTGGAGAAGCTGGTGCTCCGGGCCGTGCCGCGCGACCAGCGCGTGGAGGCCCTCGCCAGTGGCAAGGCCGACCTCGCCGAGCTCACCCCGGCCGCCGCCGAACGCATCATGAAGGTCACCGCGGCGCCGAAGGAGAAGTCCGACAAGGACGGCCGCTCCCCGGGCCTCACCGGGAGCCGCTCCCCCGTGACCCCGCCGGCGGGCCACCCCTCCGTCGTCGGCAGCCCCTCCGCGCCGGGCGGCCGGGCCCGCCCCGACGGCTCCCGGCTGGACGGGGCGAACAAGCCCGCCGCCGCCGACGTGACCGCCCTGCGCGGCCTGGTCGTCCGCAAGTCCCTGGAGCCCGCCTACACCCAGCTCGCCCTCAACGCCGCCTCCGGCCCGCTCGCGGACGAGCGCGTCCGCCGCGCCATCGCCCGCGCCGTCGACCGCAAGGCCCTCGCCGAGTACGTCCTCACCCCGCTGGGCCTGCCCGCCCAGCCGCTGGGCAGCCACCTCCTGGTGGCCGGGCAGCCGGGCTACGAGGACAACAGCGACGCCGTCGGCTCCGTCGACCCCCACGCCGCCATGGCCCTGCTCACCGACGCGGGCTGGAAGGAGGGCCACGGCGCCGCCCCCGGGAAGAAGGCCGCCGACACCGGCGGCGTGCCCGGCCTCGGCAAGGGTGACGACAGGGACGAGGACGACGACGGCGACGGCGGCGGTGACGACCAGAGCAACGCGGGCGCCGTCGCCGACGGCAAGGCCGGCCACGGCACCGCGTACGACAACGGGGGCAAGGCCGGGGCCGCCCCCGCCCGCTTCAAGGACGGCAAGAAGCTCGTCCTCCGCTTCGTTCTGCCCAAGGGCAGCGGCGCCGAGCCGCTCCGGGCCGTGGGCGAGCGGATCGCCCGCCAGCTCGACGCCATCGGCGTCCGCACGGAGCTCGTCGCCGTCGACGACGGCGGCTTCTTCAAGGACCACATCGCCAACGGCGACTTCGACCTGGCCCTCTACGGCTGGCCCACCGGCCCCTACCCGGCCACCGACGCCCGCCCCGTCTTCGCCAAGCCCCAGCCGGCGGCCGACGGCTCCCTGGTCGTCGAGCAGAACTACACCCGCGTCGGCACCGACCAGATCGACCGCCTCTTCGACCAGGCGTCGACCGAACTCGACGACGAGGCCTCCCGGGACCTGATCGGCCGGGCGGACGCCCGGATCTGGGCGGTGGCGGCGTCCCTGCCGCTCTACCAGCGGCCCGAGCTGGTCGGGGCGCGCAGGACCGTCGTCAACGCCGGGGCGTTCGGTCTGGCCAGCCCCCGGTACCAGGACATCGGCTTCGAGCGGTGACACGCGGTGTCCCCAAGCGCCGGACGGGCTGATTCCAGCCCGTCCCGTGCTGGGGCCGAGGCGTAAATCCGCAGGTCAGCGGGTGCTCGCCCGGTCCCGGAACGCCAAGCGCGCGGCGCCCCCGTACCATGGAACGTAGCCGTGGCGTGATGTGCCCGGCGAGGCACGCGTACCGGACCGTACGCGTCGCCATCCACGATTCCGGGAGAAGCGCCGCAAGTGCCCACGCGCCACGACATTCGAAACGTCGCCATCGTCGCCCACGTCGACCACGGCAAGACGACCATCGTCGACGCCATGCTCAAGCAGGCCGGCGCCTTCGCCGCGCACCAGCTCGACTCCGTCGACGACCGGGTCATGGACTCGAACGACCTGGAGCGTGAGAAGGGCATCACGATCCTCGCCAAGAACACGGCGGTGAAGTACCACCCCAAGGACGGCGGGGCTCCGATCACGATCAACATCATCGACACCCCCGGCCACGCCGACTTCGGTGGCGAGGTCGAGCGCGGTCTGTCGATGGTCGACGCGGTCGTCCTGCTCGTCGACGCCTCCGAGGGCCCGCTGCCGCAGACCCGCTTCGTGCTCCGCAAGGCGCTCCAGCAGCGGAAGCCGGTCATCCTGTGCATCAACAAGACGGACCGCCCGGACTCCCGCATCGACGAGGTCGTCAACGAGACCTACGACCTCTTCCTCGACCTGGACGCCGACGAGGACCAGATCGAGTTCCCGATCGTCTACGCCTGCGGCCGTGACGGCATCGCCTCGCTGACCAAGCCGGAGGACGGCACCGTCCCCGCCGACAGCGAGAACCTGGAGCCGTTCTTCTCCACCATCCTGGCCCACGTCCCGGCCCCGACGTTCGAGGAGGACGCGCCGCTCCAGGCCCACGTCACCAACCTCGACGCCGACAACTTCCTCGGCCGCATCGCGCTGCTCCGCGTCGAGCAGGGCGAGCTGCGCAAGGGCCAGACCGTCGCGTGGATCAAGCGCGACGGCACGGTCTCCAACGTCCGCATCACCGAGCTGATGATGACCGAGGCCCTCACCCGCAAGCCCGCCGAGGTGGCCGGCCCGGGTGACATCTGCGCCGTCGCCGGTATCCCCGACATCATGATCGGCGAGACCCTGGCCGACCCGGAGAACCCGGTCGCGCTGCCCCTGATCACGGTCGACGAGCCCGCGATCTCCATGACCATCGGCACCAACACCTCGCCGCTGGTCGGCCGTGGCGGCACCGGCAAGGGCGCGGACGCCAAGTCCGCCGTCAAGGACCGCAAGGTCACCGCCCGCCAGGTCAAGGACCGTCTGGACCGCGAGCTGATCGGTAACGTCTCGCTGCGCGTCCTGGACACCGAGCGCCCCGACGCCTGGGAGGTGCAGGGCCGCGGTGAGCTGGCGCTGGCCATCCTGGTCGAGCAGATGCGCCGCGAGGGCTTCGAGATGACCATCGGCAAGCCGCAGGTCGTCACCAAGGAGGTCGACGGCAAGACCCACGAGCCGGTCGAGCGCCTCACGGTCGACGTCCCCGAGGAGCACATGGGCGCCGTCACCCAGCTCATGGGCACCCGTAAGGGCCGCATGGACAACATGTCCAACCACGGCTCCGGCTGGGTCCGCATGGAGTTCGTCGTCCCGTCCCGCGGCCTCATCGGCTTCCGTACGGAGTTCCTGACGAACACCCGCGGTACCGGTATCGCCCACTCCATCCACGAGGGCCACGAGCCGTGGTTCGGCGAGCTGAAGACCCGTAACAACGGTTCGCTGGTCGCCGACCGCGCCGGTGCCGTCACCGCCTTCGCGATGACGAACCTCCAGGAGCGCGGCGTCCTCTTCACCGACCCGGGCACCGAGGTGTACGAGGGCATGATCGTCGGCGAGAACTCGCGCGCCGACGACATGGACGTCAACATCACCAAGGAGAAGAAGCTCACCAACATGCGCTCCTCCTCCGCCGACTCCTTCGAGGCGATCGTCCCGCCGCGCAAGCTGTCGCTGGAGCAGTCCCTGGAGTTCTGCCGCGACGACGAGTGCGTCGAGGTCACCCCGGAGGCGGTCCGCATCCGCAAGGTCGTCCTGGACCAGAAGGAGCGCGGCCGCACGGCTTCCCGCGCCAAGCGCTGACGCCCACTCAGGCCCCAACCGTCGGGCCCGGCACCGGAACTCCTCCGGTGCCGGGCCCGACGGCGTTTTTCGTCCGGATACCAGGGCTCACGCTCCGGATGTCGTGTTAACAGTCCGTTTCGTAGGTGTCTGTCTGTGCTGTCTTTGTCCGCATTTCGAACGGCTCGCGATGATCGATGTGACCAAAGCGAGACCCAGTAAGAGTGGTTTAAAGGGCGGTCGTAATAAATAGTGGGGTCACTGAGCTCGGGTCAATGGGTCACGCGCTGTGGGGAGCGCCGACTCACGAGCACACTCGAGGTGCCGGTTCCGACTTCGCTGTCAGGGGTGTCAGCGAGGGACCGGCGCCTCACTTGTAGCGAATAGTGGACTCTTGAGGAGGCAAACCCATGCGCGGTGCCAGGAGCGCCAAGTGGGTCACGTGCGCGATAGTCGTGGCGCTGGCCGCGACGGCCTGTGGCGGTGACAAGAGCGACAGCGGTGGCGGTCTGACGGACGGAAAGGTCGACCCCAACGGGACGATCACCGTTCACACGGGCGAACCGCAGAACGCCCTGCAGCCGGCGAACGCCAAGGAGCAGCAGGGCCACCGGGTGCTGAACACCCTGTTCTCGACGCTGGTGACGTACGAATCGGGCACCGCCAAGATCGTGAACGTCAACGCCGAGTCGGTGACGTCCTCGGACGCCCAGCACTGGACGGTCAAGCTCAAGCCGGGCTGGAAGTTCCACAACGGCGAGACCGTGACCGCGCAGTCCTACGTGGACTCCTGGAACTGGTCGGCCAACACCAAGAACAACCAGATCAACTCGAACTGGTTCAGCGACATCGAGGGCTTCGACGACCTCCACCCGGCGGAGAAGGGCGCGGAGCCCAAGTCGGACAAGATGTCGGGCCTGAAGGTCGTCAACGACAACGAGTTCACGATCACGCTCAAGAACAAGGTCCCGTACTTCAACTACAAGCTGGGGTACATCGTCTGGGCGCCGCTGCCCCAGGCCTTCTTCAAGGACCCCAAGGGCTACGGTGAGAAGCCGGTCGGCAACGGCCCCTACAAGTTCGACTCCTGGGCGCACAACGACAAGATCGTCGTGAAGCGCTTCGACGGTTACACGGGACCGAACAAGGCCAAGAACGGCGGCATCACCTTCAAGAACTACACCACCGCCGACGCCGCCTACAACGACCTCCGCTCGGACAACCTCGACTGGATCGAGCAGATCCCCGACACCTCGCTCACCACGTACAAGCAGGACCTCGGGGACCGCGCCGCCACGGTGGAGTACTCCGCCATCCAGGACGTCGCCGTCGCGTACTACTCCGACCAGTGGAAGAGCATCGACAACAAGGTCGTCCAGGGCCTGTCGATGGCGGTCGACCGCGAGACCATCACCAAGAACACCCTCCACGGCACCCGCATCCCGGCCAACAGCTTCGTCGCCAAGGGCGTGCTGGGCTACCAGGCCAACTCCTGTGGCGAGGCCTGCACCTTCAACCCGGAGAAGGCCAAGCAGCTCATCAAGGAGGGCGGCGGCGTCCCGGGCAACAAGATCTCCATCCAGTACAACGCCGACCTGAACCACAAGCCGTGGGTCGACGCGGTCTGCAACAGCATCCGCACCAACACCGGTGTGGACTGCGTCGGCGACTCCAAGCCGAACTTCAAGGCCGACCTCGACACCCGCGAGAAGAAGCAGGTCAAGTCGCTGTACCGGTCGGGCTGGAACCTCGACTACCCCGTCAACGCCAACTTCCTGCGTGACCTCTACGGCTCCAAGGCCGACGGCAACCAGGGTGGTTACGAGAACAAGGAGTTCGACGAGCTCGCCGCCAAGGCGGACAACGTCAGCTCCCTGGACGAGTCGGTGAAGCTCTACCAGGACGCCGAGAAGGTCCTCACCAAGAAGCTTCCCGTCATCCCGCTGTGGTACTACGCCGTCAACTCCGGCCAGTCCACCAAGGTGTACGACAAGATCAAGTACGGCCAGGACGGTGAGCCCCTCTTCTGGGCCATCCAGGTCAAGCAGAAGTAACACCTAGGCCGTAACTCCCGGGGCCCCTGCAGCCCCTGGGCACTCGTACATCCGCAAGGCCGGTGCCGCCGACCCGTCGGCGGCACCGGCGCTCCCGCACATCCCCGGCACCGCTGTCCCCCCACATCCCAGGGAAGTCAGGCTGCCCGGCGCGTCGCGGGCTGCGACTGACTTGGAGGCATGATGGGGCGTTACGTCGCGCGGCGACTGCTCCAGATGATCCCGGTGTTCATCGGGACCACGCTACTGATTTTCCTGATGGTGCACTGGCTCCCCGGCGACCCGATCAAGGCGCTGTGGGGCGACAAGGTGCCCGACCCGGCGCAGGTCGAGGCGCTGCGCCACAAGTACGGCTTCGACCTGCCGCTGTGGCACCAGTACTGGAACTACATGGTCGATCTCGTCCAGGGCAAGTTCGGTGAGACCTTCGGCGGCCGTCAGGTCTCCGACGTGATGGGCGAGGCCTTCCCGGTCACCATCCGGCTGGCGCTCGTCGCGTTCGTCATCGAGGTCGTCCTCGGCATCACCCTCGGCGTCTTCGCGGGCCTCAAGGCCGGCCGGGCGCTGGACACCGCCGTCCTGATCTTCACCCTGCTGGTGATCTCGGTCCCGGTCTTCGTCCTCGGCTACATCTTCCAGACCGTCTTCGGTGTCGAACTGGGCTGGGTGACGCCCAACGTCAGGGATTCCGAGGACATCACCCAGCTGATCCTGCCGGGCGCCGTGCTCGGCTCGCTGTCGCTGGCGTACGTGGCGCGGCTGACCCGCACCACCATCAGCGAGAACCTGCGCTCCGACTACATGCGCACCGCGCTCGCCAAGGGCCTGCCCCGGCGCCGGATCGTCGGTGTCCACCTGCTGCGCAACTCACTGATCCCCGTCGTCACCTTCCTCGGCACCGACATCGGCGCCCTGATGGGCGGCGCGATCGTGACGGAGGGCATCTTCAACGTCCAGGGCGTCGGCCAGCAGCTCTACCGGGCCGTCAACCAGGGCGAGGGCACGACCACCGTCGGCATCGTCACCGTCCTGGTCCTCGTCTTCCTGTTCACCAGCCTGATCGTCGACCTGCTCTACGCGGTCCTGGACCCGAGGATCCGGTATGCCTGACGTGACCAAGACCCCCGGCACGGCGGCGGAGAGCGCGGCGGAGACCGCGGCGGCCGCCGGCGAGGCCGCGGTGGTGGCCGCCCCCGCGTCGTCCGGCAAGCCCCGCAGCCTGTGGAGCGACGCCTGGCGCGACCTGCGCCGCAACCCGTTCTTCGTGATCTCCGGGCTGCTGATCGTGCTGCTGCTGGTGATGGCCCTCTGGCCGTCGCTGTTCACCAGCACCAACCCGCGCAACGGTGACCTCACCCACCACTTCCTCACCAAGCCCGAGTACGGCGACGTCTTCTCGGCCGACTGGTTCGGCTACGACAAGCAGGGCCGCAGCATCTACGCGCGTGTCATCTACGGCGCCCGCGCCTCGATCAGCGTCGGTGTGCTCGTCACCATCGCCGTGACGCTCCTCGGCGGCCTGGTCGGCATGATCGCCGGTTACTACGGCGGCTGGGTCGACTCGGTGCTCTCCCGCATCACCGACATATTCTTCGGCATCCCCTTCTTCCTCGGCTCGATGGTCATCCTGGTGAGCTTCTCCGACCGGAAGGTGTGGGTCGTGGCCGCCGCCATGGCCTTCCTGGGCTGGACCCAGATCGCCCGCGTGATGCGCGGCTCGGTGATCACCACCAAGCAGTCCGACTACGTGACCGCCGCCCGCGCGCTGGGCGCGGGCACCGGGCGCATCATGTTCCGGCACATCCTGCCGAACGCCATCGCGCCCGTCATCGTCGTCGCCACCATCGCCCTCGGCGGCTACATCGCGGCCGAGGCCACGTTGTCCTACCTCGGTCTCGGTCTCTCCGAGCCGACGATCTCGTGGGGTATCGACATCTCGGACGCCAAGGACTCCATCCGGGACAACCCGCATGTGATGTTCTTCCCCGCCGGCATGCTCTGCGTCACCGTCCTCGCCTTCATCATGCTCGGCGACGCGGTGCGCGACGCCCTCGACCCCAAGCTGCGCTGAGGGAGGCGTACGTGACCGTGACAGAGAAGACCGCGAACGCCCCCGAGCCGGGGACCGACGGCGACAAGAAGACCCCGCTGCTCGAGGTGCGCGACCTCCACGTGGAGTTCCACACCCGCGAGGGCATCGCCAAGGCCGTCAACGGCGTCAACTACACCGTCGACGCCGGTGAGACCCTCGCCGTGCTCGGCGAGTCCGGTTCCGGCAAGTCCGTGACCGCGCAGGCCATCATGGGCATCCTCGACATGCCGCCCGGGAAGATCCCGCAGGGCCAGATCCTCTTCCGCGGCCAGGACATGCTCGCCATGTCCGCCGACGAGAGGCGGAAGATCCGCGGCCGGAAGATCGCCATGATCTTCCAGGACGCCCTCTCCTCGCTGAACCCCGTCCTCAGCGTCGGCTACCAGCTCGGCGAGATGTACCGGGTGCACCAGGGCCTCTCCAAGAAGGAGGCCAAGGCCAAGGCCATCGAGCTGATGGACCGCGTCCGCATCCCGGCCGCCAAGCAGCGCGTCGACGACTACCCCCACCAGTTCTCGGGCGGTATGCGTCAGCGCATCATGATCGCGATGGCGCTGGCCCTGGAGCCGGACCTGATCATCGCGGACGAGCCGACGACCGCCCTGGACGTGACCGTCCAGGCCCAGGTCATGGACCTGCTGGCGGAGCTCCAGCAGGAATACAACATGGGCCTGATCCTGATCACCCACGACCTGGGCGTCGTCGCCGACGTCGCCGACAAGATCGCGGTGATGTACGCGGGCCGCATCGTCGAGACCGCGCCGGTCCACGAGCTCTACAAGCGCCCGGCCCACCCGTACACCAAGGGTCTCCTCGACTCCATCCCGCGCCTGGACCAGAAGGGCCAGGAGCTCTACGCGATCAAGGGCCTGCCGCCCAACCTGCTGCGCATCCCGGCCGGTTGCGCGTTCAACCCGCGCTGCCCCATGGCACAGGACACCTGCGGCGTGGACGTCCCCGTCCTCCACCAGGTGACCGAGCGGGACGGCACGGAGCTCGCCGGCCGCGGCAGCGCGTGCCACTTCTGGAAGGAGACGATCCATGGCTGAGACGGGTAAGAAGGACGTCGCCGCGACACCGAACGTCTCCGAGGTGCACGTCAGCGACGCGTCGACGACCCAGGAGGTCGAGGCCGTCCTCGACGCCCCCGTGGAGCGCGGCGAGCCGATCCTCCAGGTGCGCAACCTGGTCAAGCACTTCCCGCTGACCCAGGGCATCCTCTTCAAGAAGCAGGTCGGCGCGGTCAAGGCCGTGGACGGCGTCTCCTTCGACCTCTACCAGGGCGAGACCCTCGGCATCGTCGGCGAGTCCGGCTGTGGCAAGTCCACCGTCGCCAAGCTGCTGATGACCCTGGAGACGGCCACCTCCGGCGAGGTCTTCTACAAGGGCCAGGACATCACCAAGCTGTCCGGGCGCGCGCTGAAGGCGGTCCGCCGCAACATCCAGATGGTGTTCCAGGACCCGTACACCTCGCTCAACCCCCGTATGACGGTGGGCGACATCATCGGGGAGCCCTTCGAGATCCACCCGGAGGTGGCCCCCAAGGGCGACCGCCGCAAGCGGGTCCAGGAGCTCCTGGACGTCGTGGGCCTCAACCCCGAGTACATCAACCGCTATCCGCACCAGTTCTCGGGCGGCCAGCGGCAGCGCATCGGCATCGCGCGCGGCCTGGCCCTCAACCCCGAGATCATCATCTGCGACGAGCCCGTCTCGGCGCTGGACGTCTCGGTGCAGGCGCAGGTCATCAACCTGATGGAGAAGCTCCAGGACGAGTTCAACCTCTCCTACGTCTTCATCGCCCACGACCTGTCCATCGTGCGGCACATCTCGGACCGCGTGGGCGTGATGTACCTGGGCAAGATGGCGGAGATCGGCACGGACGCCGAGATCTACGACCACCCGACCCACCCCTACACCCAGGCCCTGCTCTCCGCCGTCCCGGTCCCGGACCCGGACGCGCGCGAGCGCCGCGAGCGGATCATCCTGACGGGCGACGTGCCGTCCCCGGCCAACCCGCCGTCGGGCTGCCGCTTCCGCACCCGCTGCTGGAAGGCGCAGGACAAGTGCGCGGAGGAGGTGCCGCTGCTGGCGGTGCCGCAGGTCTTCGCGGGCAAGTCCACGCCGGCGGCGCACGAGTCGGCGTGCCACTTCGCGGAGGAGAAGGACGTGGTGGGGGCGGCGTAGCGCTTGCCGTCGTCCAACCGGGCGCCCGGACCTGATCCCTGAGCGGGATCGGGTCCGGGCGCTTTCGTATGCGCGTCCGCGTATTGGCGTCCGCATATGTGCGTCCGCGTATGTGCGGGGAAAACGCAAGCCCCGGTCCGCATTCCGATACGAAAGGTTTCGGCCATTCGTTTGGCGAAACTGGCTTGTTTTGCGTTATGGCCGATCTTGACGGCGTCAAGTTGTAACGACCATGCTTTGTCGCGTACTTGTCATGATCAACGAGATGGATTCATCGAGCATGGTCAGCAGCGCGCAGTCGACGTACACCACGGGCGTCGAAGAGATTTGTGAAGGCGTTTCGAGCAAAAGCTACTTCTTCATGCCGGGCGCAAGCGTCGGCGAACTGCTCCGCCGTCGGGACGACAATGCCCTGGAGGATTTCGGGGCTTTCCAGGCCGGCTGGGACGACATGCCGCTGGACGGCTACATGGCCGACGGCGGCCGCTACCGCCGCCGGCGCCACGCGACCCTCAGCGCCCCTCGCGGCAGCAACCTCTACCAGGTCGAGGCGCACCAGCCGCACTACCAGACCGTCGACTACAACAACCTCAACGGCGGCATCGCGCGCCACTACGAGCCCATCCAGGACTCGGTGCTGAGCGGCCCCACGATGAGCAGCCTGCTGACCCTCGGCGGTGACCTCTTCGGCCGGCTCGCGCCGTACTCGGCCTGGCACATCGAGGCCCACCAGTTCCGCATCGAGGTCTCCGGCACGGGTGCCGACGCGCGGGAGGTCGCCAAGCCGACCCCCGAGGGCATCCACCGCGACGGTGTCACCTTCGTGATGATGCTGATGGCCAAGCGAAGCAACACGGTCAACGGCGAAAGCACCATCTACAACCTCGAAAAGAACCCGATCGAGAAGTTCACCCTCGACGAGCCGCTCGACATGGCGATCGTGAACGACGAGCGTGTCTTCCACGGCGTCAGCCCCATCGAGCAGCTGGACGGGAACGTCCCCGCCGTCCGGGACGTCCTGGTGATCACCTACCGCCACAAGCCGTGAGGCCCCGGCGGGGCCGGTCCCGACCGGCCCCGCCGCCGCGCCGATCCGCCCCTGCGCCGATCCGCCCACGACGCCGATCCGCCCCCGACCCGCCGGAATTGGAACCATGGCCGAACTGCTCGCCGTCGCCCTCATCACCGTCCTGGCCGTCATCAGCCCCGGCGCGGACTTCGCGATGACCGTTCGCAACAGCTATTTGTACGGGCGCACTCCGGGAATTCTCTCCGCGGTGGGAATCGCGGCCGGCGTGCTGGTCCATGTGACCTACACGATTCTGGGCGTGGGGCTGCTCATCGCCCATTCGCCCTCCGTTTTCACGGTCATCAAGCTGGTGGGCGCCGCATATCTCGTCTATGTCGGCTGCAAGACATTCGTCCAGCGCTCACAGCTGGACATCGACCTCACCGACGGGCCCGCCATTTCCAGCGGCCAGGCCCTGCGCACCGGATTCCTGACGAACGCGCTGAATCCGAAGACCACGCTGTTCGTCCTCAGCACCTTCACCCAGGTCATCCACCAGGACACCCCGGTCTGGCGCCAGATCGGCTACGGCCTGTTCATGTCCCTGGCCCACCTGATGTGGTTCACCATGGCGGCGCTCTTCTTCTCGAACGACCGGCTGCGCGCGAAGATGCTGCGCAGCCAGGTGGTGCTCAACAGGGTGATCGGCTCGATCCTCGTCGGCCTCGGCGTGGCGCTGGCGCTCACGCCGACGACGACGTAGGCGGCGGGGGCCCGGGGGGGGATCAGGAGGCAGCGATTTCCTCGACCCGAGGCCCGGCCACCTTGAGGTAATCGCTGGTGGAGAGCGCGAGCGAGCGGTCGAGACGGGCGGCGTTGAAGAAGAACTCAGGGTGCTCGAGCAGCGCGGGGTCGACGATCAGCTCCAGCTCCGGGTCGAACGAGAACGGCAGGATCGTCCCGCTCACGCACTGCGAGAGCCGCTCGGCGACGTCCTGCGAGGCGAAACCGGCGTAACTCCCGCCCAGCAGCCCCTTGATCGCCCCGAGGTCGACGCGCTTGTCGCCGGACACGACGGCGAGCACGTACCGCTTCTCCTTCTTGCCCAGCTTCACCATGACGACGATGCACTTGGCGGCCTGCGCCGGCGAATGCCCCCGCAGCCGGCTCACGGCCTCGGTGCCGCCCTCGGCCTCGTGCTCGATCACCCGGTAGGCGGCGCCGCGCTCGTCGAGCAGGGCGACCAGCTTCTCGTAGGTCTCGTGAGCCTCGTGGGTCTCACTGTGGACGGCCTCGCTCGCGCTCATATCCCCACCTGTGTCTGCGTGTACGAAGTAGTTTCAGGGTGCACGAGTATGGCAGAAGAGGTGGGCCGATCAGCGTGTCAGCGCGGCGTCAGCCGCTGTGCGTCGGCCGCTCCATGGAGACACTCCGGGACCACAACTCCTCGGCGTGCTCCGCGAAGCGCTGAAACATGCCCTGCTCTCCGCGTCGCCGCAAGTGAAGCAGAGGTGAGTCGTGTCCGACCCGCGTGGCCAGGTGCGGTGTCACGAGCGCCTCGTCGTCGAAGCGGAAGACGGACAGCGAGATGTGGTTCGTGGCGTCCGCCGGAGCGGAGAACCGCGCTTCCAGACCTTCCGTCGGGCCCATTCGGGCCAACTGCTCCATGGTCGTCCTGACGCGGGTGGACACGGCCATGGCGACGTCCTCGATCCCTTCCCGCTGCGTGGTCACGGTCCCTTCGGGGTCGCCGATCAGGAACCGGACGCGACAGCCCTTCGCGGCCTTGCGCCGCAGGACGTCGGGGAGGGCGGGCACATGGCTCCACAGGAAGTAGGAGGTGTATCCGCCGAAGAACAGGTCGTCGGTCGCGCCGGAGATGAGCTCGCCCCATACGGTGGACGGGCACGCGGACCGGTACGGATAGCTCCGGACGATCTCCTGGTCGCTCCCGGTCTTCAAACGGTCCCTGACCGCCTTGGGCCACAACATCGCTGCTTCCACTCCCAACGCCGCGGAGGCGTCTTCTCGGTTTCTGGCATGCGGGATCAACTCTTCGTCCGCGACCCACCGTTCCACGGTCTTTCCGGAGACACCGACGCGTAGGGCGAGCTGTCTGGGCGACAGCCCGGCCGATGCCATAGCCGATCGTAGAGCCGAGTTCAAGAGACCCCCTGCGGACGTTTGGGCGTTCTTCGACAGTAGCGGCCGATCGGCCCAACTGTCCCCGCATGACCGTAAATACGCCCTCCGCGTCCCGGCGGGATCTGCGCGTGGAAGCCAGTCCGAAGAAAGCAGGGTCGACAGTGGCAGCCTTGATGATTCGTTGCCTGAAATGGGTGAGAGCGCTGTGCGCTCCTACGAACGCCGACCGTGGTCGCCACCGCTGCGGGGCCGTCGTTCCCGTGACGCGGGAGCCCGTCCCGTCGCCGGGGCCGGAGTACGCCGTGGTCGTGACGGCGCACGGTATCGACTTCGTCCCCCGGCCGGAGGGGGCGCGGTGAGCGCCCCGGGGGTCGGGGCGATCGTCCTCGACACGGGACGGGGCCGCGTGGGCGAGGTCATGGCCGCCGTCGGCGGGCGGGTGCTGCTCAGGCCACCCGGCGGCGGGCGGGAGTGGGAGGCGCGGCCGGGCGACCTGCGCCCGGCCGCCGGCGCCGACGCGCTCCGCGCACGCGTCGCGGACGCCAACGAGCGGAGCCGCCGGGAGTGTGACGGCCATGCGCCCCCGCCCGCGCGGTGCCGGGTCTGCTGGGAGATCAAGCAGGGCCGGTACGGGGCTGTCGAGGCCGGTGACCGTGACGAGGCCGCCCGGCTGGCGACGGCCATGGGGCGGCACCAGCGGGAGGCGCACTCATGAGGCAGGTTTAGCTGCCGAAGGCGCTGAGGTGCTGGTAGAGCGCCTCGTGCCCTTCCGCGGACGGGTGCAGGCCGTCGACGAGCAGATCGGGCCGATCGCGCAGCGGCTCCCACATGTCGACGAAGTCGACGTGGTTCGCGCCGCACCACGCCCGCAGGGACGCGCGGAGTTCCAGGGCTCGGGCCCGGGTGAAGCACAGCCCCTCGTAGTCGGGGGCGTGCTCCTCGTCGAGCCAGATCGGCCCCGCGACGACGAGTCGCGCGTTGTGGCCCAAGGCGGTGGCGGCGAGGGAGCCGAGGCTGTCCGCGACGCGCGCCGGCCCGTGCGGCATGGCGGAGTCGTTGATGCCGGCGGCGACGAGGAGGGTGTCGGGGAGGCGAGCGGCCAGCAGCGCGGGAGTCTGCTCGCGGACATCGGCCAGCGTGCTGCCGGGGATGGCCAGGTTGAAGATCCGGTGGGCGAGCTCGTTTCGCGCGATGTGGGCGGCCGAGAACCGGGCCGCCCAGCCGCCCTGCGGATCGCAGCGGCCGTAGGCGATGCTGTCGCCCACGATCACGATGCGCTCCGCCGGGCGGAGCGGGTTCGCGTCCAGGTAGGCCCAGGCGGTCTCCCCGGAGGAGAGCCGCACGCGCCGGCGGGTGTAGTCGTCGACTTCGTAGTCATCGGCGGCGGCGAGGTCCGCGTCGGTGAGGTGGAGGACGGCGCCCTCGACCGCGGCGCCGATCCTGCGTTCCAGGGTCAGGTGGACGTCGAGACCGCTGGTGGCGATCACGGACTCGTCGGTGATCTGGATCGGCCTGGTCGTATGTCCGGCCAGCGAGGCGGGCGAGGTGGGCACGGCTTGCCCGAAGAGCTCTTTCTGGACCCTCTCGTCCAGCAGCGTGCCGAAGGAGAACAGGGTGTGGGGACGCGATTCGATCACCGGATCACCCTAACCAGCCGCCGGAACCGCCTTGAGGTGGGCGGACAGCCGCTGGAGCACCGTCCACGCCTGGGCGTCCGTGCCGTCGCCGAGCGGGTAGTGGACGGCGGTCCCGAGGCGTACGGGGCTGAGGTCGAGCGGCGGGCGGAGCGCGTGGTCGAGGCCGGCCGCGCGTACGTCGGCGCCGCCCAGCGTGAAGGAGACCGGAATCGGCGGGGCCTCGAAGCGCGGCGGGACGGTGAGGTCACGGCGGGCCCGGCGCAGCGAGGCCAGCATGGACGTCAGGCCGTGCTCGGTGGCGAGGGTACGGGCGAGGGGCTCGACGGCGTCGAGCGGCGGGGTCTCGTCCGGGCCGTAGCCGAGGGTGAGGATGACGTCCTCGGCGACCCCGCCCTCGGTGCGGCTGACGCGGAGGGTGGCGAGGGCCGGGCGGCCGGGGTGGCCGACGGCGAGGAGGTGGGTGGGCTCGGGGGAGCGCTCGCGGGCGAGGGCGGTCAACTGGTCAGTGGACCAGGGGAGGTTGACGGGCTCGGCGGTTCCCCAACCGGCGGGGCCGGTGCCGGTGAGGGCGGTCCAGGCGGTGCGGAGGGCGCCGCCGAGGACGAGGTCGTCGGTGACGTTCTCGTGCAGGACGCGGAAGGAGACGATCAGTTGCCGGTCGGTGGCGGGGGAGGCGTCCGCGAACACCTCGGCTACCCGGCCCTCACCGGTTTCCGTACGAACGGGGGTGAACGTCCCGTCCTGCCAGCACAGTTCCGCGCCGGAGAGCCCGTCGTAGTAAAGATTTCCGCTGTCTTGGACGACCCACCGGTTGGGCGCCCCGGCGAGAGCGGTACGCAGGGGGAGGGTGAGGCGTACGTGGGGCGGTGTGACGATCTGCAGGGCGAGGCCGGCCGCGGCGACCGTCCGCAGGATCTCGGACATCCACGCGTTGAGGGGAACGACGGGCCGGTCGACGAGGACGACGGCGGTGGAGCCGGTCAGCACGTCGACGGCGAGTCCGGCTTCGGTGATCCCTGTGACACCCGTGCCCGGGGGGACAGCAACGACGTCGAGCGACGCGGCCTCGGCGGGCCACACCGCGCCGCCGAGCAGCATGCGCAGCCGCCCCGCCACGGACCCGGCGAGCGGCGCGGCCTCGGGCACGGCGGTCGAGGCCCGGACCTCGGTCCACCAGTACGGGACCGGGGGCGCCCCGACCCCGTCCCCAAGCAGCCGCTCGGCCTCCCCGGCCACATGCACCAGCAACGGCGCCTCGACGGCCACCAACGGCCGCCCGTCCGCCGTCCGCAACTGCACGACGGCCCCGCCATTGACCCCGGCCGCCTCGACATCGGGCCCACCCGCATAGAGCCCGGCCACGACGGCCCAGGAGTCGGGCATCTTGGGGGTGAGGGCTATGACGTCTTTCATATGCCTTCCTGGGTGGATGGGGACGGGGTGGGTGGCCGGCAAGCCCGAAGCAGAGCGCCTTCATGTCCGGGGCGGAGAGCCGCGGTGGGGCACGAGCGTGACCGCCAGAGTTCTTCCCGGGCCGGGGCGCTGGCCATCCAGTGTCTCTTCTAGGCTGCCGACATGAGTGATCTGTACGAGCTACAGCTTGCCTGGGAGCTGGGTGACACCCTGCCGGGCGAGGTCCTTGACGACCTTCGATGGCACATGGGCCTTCAGGGGGAGGAGCCCTTGGACGGCGATCTCGAGCGTGAGCCCCTGCTTGCGGCCCGTGGCCCCGCGCTGCGTATCGGGGGAGTCTTGTTCAGCGAGCTGGCGCGGGGGCGGCGTGGTTGGTCCGTGACGGTCCGACAGGAAATGCATGCCGAGGAACTCCCTGAACTCCATGATCTGTTGAGCCGCCTTGCCGCTCACGCGCCTTCGATCGATCCCGTGGGCCAGCTCCGGCATTACGAAGGCCATGTTCCCGAATTGCTGATGGTCCAAGCCGGTGCGGTAACCCGGCAGCCCCTTCATCTGATCGAGTCGGAAGCCGTCCCTTTTTCGCGCGACCTTTTCTGATGACGGCCCCAGCCGCACGAAGCGAACTTGCCAGACAAGCCATGTGACGAGGTCGACCTTTGCGTTTCAGTCCTTGAGGGCGTCGAAGGAGTGATTCACTCTAACGCCCTCAAGGTTCTTCTACGGGTCGTTGCGTTCCGGGTCAGTCGTCTAGGAGACGAGTGACGTGGAGCGTCACCTCCGCGTTCGCGATCATTCGGGTGACCTCGATCGGAGGGTGTCGGAACTCTTCCATGACCACTGCATAGGGCTCCACTTGATGGAGTTCTCCGTCGAGGCCGGTGGCTTCGATCACATATCGGAAGCCCTGCGGAGCAGTGGAGTCGTGAGCGACGCGCCAGACCCCCTCGCACCGATGGACCAGAACATCCGCCAGGTAGGAGGTCAGATCTGTGTGGAGTGTGATCCAGTCGGACTGCTCGAACTCGCCAAGGGGGAGGCTGTCGACGTAGTTCTGGAGCGCGACCAGCAGGTTCAGCGGGTCCCTCGAGTAGGCGTCAGGTGCTGCCCCGAGCATCTCTGCCAGTGCGACTGCGTTCTGGCGGGCTCCTTCGCTCCAGCGGACGAGATCCGGTTGGTGAGCCTTGGGTGTGTCGTTCTCCATTGGAATCCCCCTATCGCTTCTTCGGCGTTATTGTCTCATACTCCAAGAAAATTATCTTCGCCTTTTTGAGGTACTCGCGCAGCTCTGTCGATGGAGGTGCGTGAGTGAACGACCAGCGAGGGTCAAATTTCGGATCGAGTTTGCGGAGTGCCACGTCCTTGTTGATTTGTTCCTTTAGTTCCTTGCTCAGTGGTACTTCGACCCGCTCGACCCTGCTGGTGCCGTCCGGAAACTTGATCGTACGGAACTCTTGATAAGTCTTGACCTCGACGGCCAGAGTGCGGCCATCCGGCAGGTCCACCGGCACATCGACTTTTCTTCCGCCCTTGGCGGTGACAGGGAATTCGGGATCCGTGTTCGTGGCAACCGGGTAATGACGTTCGCCGCCGCTGCCATACATGGTGCGATGGAATTCTTCTCCTGCCGACCACCGGGTCTTCTTGTCCCGCATTTTTCTGACTTCTTCGAGCGTGAGCCCGCCCCTGCCCGGGGGGAGTGCCGGGCGTGACAGATCGGGCTCATGCCCAGGGGCGTCGACACGTTGTTGATGTGCCGCGTCTTGAGGGTGCGCTTCCGATGCGTGCTCGGTCGGCTCGTGTGAGGCGGCGTCAAGAGGGTGATCGTCGTGACGATCCGAGTGCCCCGGTTCCGCGTTGTGCGAGTCGCTGCCTTCGTGAGTATTGCTCGGGCGGGCGTCACCTCCGCCGTTATGTCCGCTTGTGCCGGAGGAAGGAGTGTCGTGCCCGGTGCCGGGCAGGTCGTGGCCGCCGCCCCCGCCACTGGAGTGCGTCGGCGTGTGGCTGCCGTTACCGCCACCCGTGCCCGGAACCTCGTGGCTCGCCGACGGTCCCCGGCCGAGGTCGTGTGCCGCGCCGCCCGGCAGGTGGCCGCCGGAGCCGGCGCCCGGTATGTGCTGCGCGCCCCCGCCCGGCGTGTGGCCGCCGATGCCCCCGCCCGGTGTGTGGCCCGCTGCGCCACCCGGTACGTGCCCTCCGGTGCCGCCACCCGGTACGTGGCCCGCCGAGCCGCTCGGCCCGTGCCCGCCCCCCGGTATGTGTTCGCCGCCGCGGGCCGCCGACGCCGCGCCGTCGCCGCCCGTGTGGACGCCCGCCGCGACCGGGACCTTTTCGTGGTCCGAGACCGTGGAGTGCTGCGGCTGCTTCGGCCGCTCGGCGGCTGCCTTCGCCGCGCGTTCGTCCGCCGAGAGTTCCTTCGTCGCGGCCTGGAGCTCCTTGCCCTGCGCGTCGAAGAAGCGGCTGCTGTTCTTGTCGAGGTAGACGACCTTGTCCCCGTCGGCGAGGAACGGGACCGCGCTCTCCGGCAGGTTCGGCGGGCGCTTCGGGAGGGGCACGCCCTCCCCGGGGAGCTTGAACGCGTCCTCGGCCAGGTGCACCGTCGAGCCCACCCGGAGGTTCTTCAGGCCCGACATCAGGTCGCCGACCTTGACGAAGGCGAACTTGCCCGCCTTGCCGACGTACGTCATCGGGTCGACGACCTTGGCGACCTTGCCCAGCGCCCCGACCGTCTTCGCGACAGCGCCACCCTTTGCCGCCGCGCCCGAGCCGCCCGTGAAAACCGTGGTGAGAACGTTGAAGGTGACCCCGCCCGCCGCGCGGGCCGGGTTCTTGCCCCACTGGTCGTAGGCGACCAGGGCCTTGCCGGTCTCCTTCATCGCCGTGCGCGAGTCGCGCAGCCAGCTGGGGAGTTTGTCCTCGGGGGCCAGCCAGTAGGCCGCCCCCAGGGGGGAGGCGGTGATGACCAGGCCCGTGGCGAGTTTGGCGAGGCCCGTCCATGCCTGGCCGGCCTTGTCCCAGCCGTCGGTGCCGACGAGGGTGCCGAGGCCCTTGATCGTGCCCCAGACGCCGTCGACGATGAAGCCGTCCCAGACGAAGCTCTTGATCTGGTGGCCCAGCCAGGCGATGCCCGTGTATTCGCGTTCCGCCAGCGAGCCCCAGGGCGTCTGCTCGGCGTGGTCGAGGTCGCTCGCCTTGTAGCCGTACATGTTCGGCTTGTGGGAGCCGTCGTCGGCGATGAGCTTTTCGCCGCCGACCAGGGCGACGATCTTGTCGTGGCAGGAGCGTTCGGCGTCGGTGAAGGCGCTGACCGTGGCGTTGACGCTGCGCCACAGGTTGTTGTTGTGGTCGACCTTCTTCTGGTCCCGGCGCCAGTGGTCGTCGCCCTCGACGCTCTTGACGAAGGCGATGGCCTCGTCCTTGAGGTCGCCGAGCTTCTTCGCCAGCGGGCGGATCTCGCTCGCGTAGGTGCTCAGCGCGCCGGAGACCTTCTCCAGGTCGCTCGCGAACGCGCTCGCCTTCGTCGCCACCGGTGCCGTCGTCGCGAAGAGCTTCTCCGCCTCCGGCGCCTTGTAGCAGGCCTGGAGGCCCTGGAACGTGGAGTGGACGGACGCGCCCGAGTCGCGGAAGAGCTTGGCGTCCGAGGTCATGGTCTTGGCGTCGGTCACCAGCGTGTCGACGTTGCCCGTGAACTGGGGTATGCCCGACGGGACGATGAGCTCCTCGTCGCTCACTTCTTCTCACCGCCGCCCTTGCCGTCACCCTTGCCGTCACCCTCGCCGCCGCCCTGTCCGGGCATGTCTATCTTGGGCTCCTTGAGGGCGTCGCTCTGGGTGGTCGCGGCCATCTCCAGGTCGCCCTCGACGTAGTGACGGGTGGCCTCGGACGCGCCGTTCAGCGAGGCTGCCGTGCGCTTGGCGATGTACTGCAGGTCGCCCGACCACTTGTTGGCGAACTCCGCCAGCGCCGCCGCGACGGGACCGCTCGGCACCGGGCCGCAGACCATGCCGCTGATCGTGCCCGCCGCGGTCGCCGCGCTCGGCAGGGTCTTCTGCACGCTCTCGCCCGCCTTCGACAGGCCCTCGGCGGCCGTCGCCGTCCGCTGGAGCACACCGCCCACTTCCGCCGGACGAATGTCCCACGCTGTCACCGAATCCCCCGATCCCCGATTCCCGATTCCCGATCCCGGGTCCCCGTCACACGTTCGATTGCTTCATATGACACCTTGCCATAACCGACTGACACACCTGTTTTTCGGTACACGCGTGTGACAGACAGCGCCGAACGCCCCCTCAGCCCCTCGCGTCCTCCGCGTCCGTCGAGTACGCGACGCTCCGCTGCGCCTCCAGGTCGGCCAGGCGCTGGACCAGGGTCGTGCGCCCCAGCTCGTACGCGTCGCTGCCCAGGACGAGGCGGGCGGGGGCCGGGTCGCGGTCCACGCTGTCGATGACGGCGCGGGCGATTCTGACCGGGTCGCCGATGAAGGGGAGCGCGGTGCCGGCCAGCATGCCGCGGCGGTAGTCGCCCAGGTCGGTGTCCTCGTACGCCTCCAGGGGCCGAGTCCGGTCGATGCCCTGGCTGACGAAGGCGGTGCGGACGGTGCCCGGCTCGACGATCGTCGTCTGGATGCCGAAGGGCTCGACCTCCAGCCGCAGCGACTCGAAGAAACCTTCGACGCCCCATTTGGAGGCGTTGTAGGCACTCATCAGCGGGAAGCCGACCTGGCCGCCGATGCTGGAGATCTGGACGATCCGGCCCCCGCCCTGATCCCGCAGACGCGGCAGCGCCGCCCGCGTCACCCGGACCGGGCCGAGGAGGTTGGTGTCGAGCTGACGGACGATCTGCTCGTCCGTCGCCTCCTCGGCCGCGCCGAAGAGCCCGTAGCCCGCGTTGTTCACCATGACGTCGACACGGCCGAAGGCGGCGAACGCCTCGTCGACGACCCGCCGGACGGCGGCGGGATCGGTGACGTCCAGGGCGAAGACCCGGAGCCGGTCGTCGCCGTGCTCCGCCACGAGGTCGTCCAGGGCGTGCGTCCTGCGGGCCGTGGCGGCGACCCGGTCGCCCCGGACGAGCAGCAGCTCGGTCAGCTGGCGGCCGATGCCCGAGGAGGTGCCGGTGACGAACCAGGTCCTGTGGAGATGCGGGGCGGTGGCGGGCATCCGGGGCCTCTCGTGCGGTGTGCCCCCCCTCGGCCACTCATCCTTGCCCCGGTCCGGCGGTGATCATCACTCCCGCATACGGGCGGTTTCCATGACGAACACCACGAGAAGGGGCACATCGCGGCATCGCATGAGGTGTGATGTGGCCGGAACCGGACCCCGCCCATCGGAGGAGACACGCATGCGGCCACGCTGTCACGGGCTCGCCGTCCGCGCGGTCGCCGTCCTGCTGGCGGGCGTGATCAGCGGCTGCGGAAGCAGCCGGGGCGGCACCGCCGTGGGCGCGGTACGGGCCTCCTGGGGGGACCCGCAGGGGCCGCTGGAGCCCGCCAACACCAACGAGGTGCAGGGCGGCAAGGTCCTCGACATGATCTTCCGAGGGCTGAAGCGGTACGACCCCCGGACCGGCGCCGCCGTCAATATGGTCGCCGAGAAGATCGACAGCCCCGACCAGCGGCACTTCACCATCACCCTCAAGGACGGCTGGACCTTCAGCGACGGAGAGAAGGTCACCGCGCGGTCCTTCGTCGACGCCTGGAACTACGCCGCCCTCGTCGACAACAAACAGAAGAACGCCTCCTTCTTCCAGGACATCGAGGGTTATGGCGAGGTCCATCCCGCCAATGGATCCGCCACGTCCAAAGTCCTCTCCGGGCTCGTCGTCAAGGACGAGCGGACCTTCACCGTCGCGCTGCGCACCACCTTCTCCACCTGGCCCGACACCCTCGGCTACACCGCCTACTCGCCGCTGCCCAGGGCCTTCTACGACCACCACGAGAAATGGCTGAAGAAGCCCATCGGCAACGGGCCGTACGTCATCGACTCCTACACCAAGGGCTCCCAGATGCGGCTCACCCGCTGGGACGGCTACGCCGGGCCCGACAAGGCCCGCAACAGCGGCGTGGAGCTACGGGTCTACACCGACAACAACACCGCCTACACCGACCTCCAGGCCGGCAACATCGACCTCGTCGACGACATCCCCAGCGCCCAGCTGAAGAACGTCAAGAAGGACCTCGGCGACCGCTACATCAACCAGCCCGCCGGCATCATCCAGACCCTCGACTTCCCCATGTACGACCCCGCCTGGAACAAGCCCGGCATGGAGAAGGTCCGCCGGGGCCTGTCCATGGCCATCGACCGCAAGCAGATCACCGAGCAGATCTACCGGCGCACCCGCACCCCCGCCACCGACTGGACCTCACCCGTCCTCGGCGCCAAGGGCGGCTACAAGGAAGGGCTGTGCGGCGACGCCTGCGGCTACGACCCCACCATGGCCAGAAAGCTCATCGAGGACGGCGGCGGGCTCCCCGGCGGCCGGGTCACCATCACCTCGAACGTCGACACCGGCTCCCACCGGCTGTGGATGGACGCCGTCTGCAACAGCATCAACAACGCCCTGGGCAAGGACCAGGCCTGCACCGTCGACCCCGTCGGAACCTTCGCCGACTTCCGCAACCAGATCACCGACCACCGGATGACCGGCATGTTCCGCTCCGGCTGGCAGATGGACTACCCCCTGGTCCAGAACTTCCTCCAGCCGCTCTATTACACCGACGCCTCCTCCAACTACGGCAAGTTCAGCGACCCGGGCTTCGACAAGCTCGTCGACGAGGCCAACGCCGAATCCGACACAGCGAAAGCCATCGCGAAATTCCAGGAGGCGGAGAAGATTCTCGCCGCCAAGATGCCCGCCATCCCGCTCTGGTACCAGAACGGCAGCGCCGGTTACTCCACCGACATCGCCGACGTCGAGCTCAACCCCTTCAGCGTGCCCGTCTACGAGCGGATCACCGTCAAGTAGTCCCTCAGTCACGGCAGTCAGGAGTCCTGGTGGGACGGTATGTGATCCGGCGGTTGCTCCAGATGATCCCCGTGTTCATCGGCAGCACGTTCCTGATCTTCCTCATGGTCTACGCCCTCGGCGACCCCATCGCCGCGCTCTTCGGCGACAAGGCCCCCGATCCCGCCACCGCCGCGCGCATCCGCCAGGAGCTCTACCTCGACAAGCCCCTGTGGCTCCAGTACGCGCACTACATGGGGCAGATCCTCACCGGGGACTTCGGCGTCGCCTTCAACGGGCAGGAGGTCACCGAGCTGATGGCCGACGCCTTCCCCGTGACCGTCCGCCTCACGATCGTCGCTATCCTCTTCGAGATCGTCATCGGCGTCACCCTCGGCCTCCTCAGCGGACTGCGCCGCGGCCGCTCCCTCGACACCGGCGTGCTGCTGCTCACCCTGATCGTGGTCTCCGTGCCGACCTTCGTCAGCGGCTACGTGCTCCAGTACCTCATCGGCGTCAAATGGGCGGCGGTCTCCCCGTCCGTCTCGCCCGAGGCGCCCTTCGACGAACTCCTCCTGCCCGGCGTCGTGCTCGCCCTCACCTCGCTCGCCTACGTCACCCGCCTCACCCGCACCTCCATCGCCGAGAACTCCCGCGCCGACTACCTCCGCACCGCCGTCGCCAAGGGCCTGCCCCGGCACCGCGTCATCACCCGGCACCTGCTGCGCAACTCCCTCATCCCCGTCGTCACCTTCATCGGCACCGACATCGGCGCCCTGATGGGCGGCGCCATCGTCACCGAGCGGATCTTCAACATCCACGGCGTCGGATTCCAGCTCTACCAGGGGATCCTCCGGCAGAACTCACCCACCGTCGTCGGCTTCGTGACCATCCTCGTCATCGTCTTCCTCATGGCGAACCTGCTCGTCGACCTCCTCTACGCCGTGCTCGACCCGAGGATCCGCTATGCCTGAGACCCCGCCACCACCCTCGTCCGACCCACCTCAGGGACCGCCGGGGCCCCCGTACGCCGACCCCTCCGACCCCAACGCCACCATCACCCCCGGGGACGGCGGTGCCATGACCCTCGCCACCAGCGACGCCGCCACCCTCGAGAACGGCCCCCTCCCCGGCGGCACCGGCAGCGGCAAGGCCCGCAGCCTCTGGTCCGACGCCTGGCACGACCTGCGCCGCAACCCCGTCTTCCTCGTCTCCGCGCTAGTCATCGTCTTCCTCCTCCTCATCGCGATCTGGCCGGGCCTCATCGCCAGTGGCAACCCGCTCAGCTGCGACCTCGCCAGGGCCCAGGACGGCCCCGCGCCCGGCCACCCCTTCGGCTTCGACACCCAGGGCTGCGACGTCTACACCCGCACCGTCCACGGCGCGCGGGCCTCCATCACCGTCGGCGTCTGCGCCACCGCCGGGGCCGCGCTGCTCGGCAGCGTCCTCGGCGGGCTCGCCGGGTTCTACGGCGGCTGGTGGGACGCGCTGCTCTCCCGGCTCGCCGACATCTTCTTCGGCATCCCGATCATCCTCGGCGGACTCGTCTTCCTCTCCGTCGTCCCCAGCGGCTCCGTCTGGCCGGTCGTCGGCTTCATCGTGCTGCTGGGCTGGCCGCAGATCTCCCGGATCGCCCGCGGCGCGGTCGTCGGCGCCAGACAGCACGACTACGTCCAGGCCGCCCGCGCCCTCGGCGCCGGCGACGCGCGCCTGCTGCTCCGCCACATCGCGCCCAACGCCGTCGCGCCCGTCATCGTCGTCGCGACCATCGCCCTCGGCACGTACATCGCGCTGGAGGCGACCCTGTCCTTCGTCGGCGTCGGCCTCCGGCCGCCCACCGTCTCCTGGGGGATCGACATCTCCAACGCCTCGATCCAGATCCGCAACGCCCCGCACATGCTGCTGTGGCCGGCGGGCGCGCTGAGCGTCACGGTGCTCGCGTTCATCATGCTCGGCGACGCGGTCCGCGACGCCCTCGACCCCAAGCTGCGCTGAGGACCGCCGACATGACGAACGTTCTGCTCGACGTACGCGACCTGCGCGTGGAGTTCCGCACCCGGGACGGGGTGGCCAAGGCCGTCAACGGCGTCAGCTACTCCGTCGACGCGGGCGAGACCCTGGCCGTGCTCGGCGAGTCCGGTTCCGGCAAGTCCGTGACCGCGCAGGCCGTCATGGGCATCCTCGACTCGCCGCCCGGCCGTGTCACCGGCGGCGAGGTCCTCTTCCGCGGCCGTGACCTGCTCACCATGGGCGAGGAGGACCGCCGCCGGATCCGCGGCGCCAAACTCGCCATGATCTTCCAGGACGCGCTCTCCGCGCTCAACCCCGTGATGACCGTCGGCGCCCAGCTCGGCGAGATGTACGAAGTCCACGAGGGCATGACCCGCAAGGACGCCCGCGCCCGCGCCGTCCGGCTGATGGACCGCGTCCGCATCCCGGCGGCCGCGCAGCGGGCCGGGGACTACCCCCACCAGTTCTCCGGCGGCATGCGCCAGCGCATCATGATCGCGATGGCGCTGGCCCTGGAGCCGGACCTGATCATCGCCGACGAGCCCACGACCGCGCTGGACGTGACCGTCCAGGCGCAGGTCATGGACCTGCTGGCGGAGCTCCGCGACGAGTACCACATGGGGCTCGTCCTGATCACCCACGACCTGGGCGTCGTCGCCGACGTCGCCGACAGGATCGCGGTGATGTACGCGGGCCGCATCGTCGAGACCGCCCCCGTGCGCGAGCTCTACGCCGCGCCCGCCCACCCGTACACCAAGGGCCTGCTCGAATCCATCCCCCGCCTGGACCGCAAGGGCCGGGAGCTCTACGCGATCAAGGGCATGCCGCCCAGCCTCACCGCCGTCCCGCCCGGCTGCCCCTTCAACCCGCGCTGCCCGCTGGCCCAGGACGTCTGCCGCACGGACCGGCCGCCGCTGTACGACGTGGCGCCGGGGCGCGGCAGCGCCTGCCACTTCTGGAAGGAGACCCTCGGTGAGGGCTGACGGCGAGGCGATCCTCGAGGTGCGGGAGCTGGTCAAGCACTACCCGCTGCACCGGGGCATCCTCTTCCGGAAACAGGTCGGCGCCGTCCACGCGGTGGACGACCTCTCCTTCGACCTGCGGCGTGGCGAGACGCTCGGCATCGTGGGGGAGTCCGGCTGCGGCAAGTCCACCGTCGCCAGGCTGCTCGTCCACCTGGAGCGGCCGACGGCCGGGCGGATCCTCTACAAGGGCGAGGACGTCACCCGGCTGTCCGGGCGCGCGCTGAAGGCGGTCCGCCGCAACATCCAGATGGTCTTCCAGGACCCGTACACCTCGCTCAACCCCCGGATGACGGTCGGGGACATCGTCGGGGAGCCCTTCGAGATCCACCCGGAGGCGGCCCCCAAGGGCAGCCGGCGGGCGCGGGTCCGGGAGCTGCTGGAGGTGGTCGGGCTCGACCCCGAGCACATCAACCGCTATCCGCACCAGTTCAGCGGGGGGCAGCGGCAGCGCATCGGCATCGCGCGGGGGCTGGCGCTCCGGCCCGAGGTGATCGTGGCCGACGAGCCGGTCTCGGCGCTGGACGTCTCGGTGCAGGCCCAGGTGGTCAACCTGCTGGCGCGGCTGCAGGAGGAGTTCGAGCTGTCGTACGTCTTCATCGCGCACGACCTGTCGGTGGTACGGCACATCTCCGACCGGGTGGCGGTGATGTACCTCGGGCGGTTCGCGGAGGTGGGGACGGACGCGGAGATCTACGAGCATCCGACGCATCCGTATACGCAGGCGCTGCTCTCCGCTGTTCCGGTGCCGGATCCGCTCGCGCGGGCTCGTCGGGACCGGATTCTGTTGTCCGGCGACATTCCGTCCCCGGCGGACCCGCCGTCGGGGTGCCGGTTTCGCACGCGGTGCTGGAAGGCGCGGGAGAAGTGCGCGGAGGTTGTGCCGGGGTTGGAGGTGCCGGAGTGGTTTCGGGGTGGGGGAGCGGTGGCGCACGCGTCGGCTTGTCACTTCGCCGCGGAGCGGCGGGTTGTTCCGGGGGAGGAGTAGCCCCGGACCCGCCCTTTCACCGTTTCTTCCGGGGGCTCCGCCCCCGGACCCCCGGTCCTCGGCGGGGGTGCGAGGGGGCGCAGCCCCTTCGGAAACGGTGAAAGGGCGGGACTGGGGCTACCACCCCCTCGGGACGACCTCCACGCCCATCGGCTGCAAGGCCAGCGCCGGTCGCGGCCGGATTCGTTCCGGACGGACGAGTTCGAGCCGGAAGCGGCGCCAGATGTCCGCGACGATGTGGACCGTCTCCGTCGTCGCCACCGCCGCGCCGATGCAGACGCGCGGCCCGAGGCCGAAGGGGAAGTACGAGCCGCGCGGCACCGACGGGCCCTTGCCCAGCCAGCGCTCGGGGCGGAACTCCTCCGCGTCCTCCCAGTGGCGGGGGTCGCGGTGGGCGACCCACTGGCTGACGGTCACCGTCGTGCCGGCGGGGACGATGTGGCCGCTGAACTCCATGTCCTCCATGGCGTCCCGGCTGGTCAGCCAGACCGGCGAGTAGAGCCGCAGGGACTCGCGGACCACCGCGTTGGTGTAGGGCAGCGCCTCCATGCGGGCGAGCCCGGCCGGGGTGGCGGCGAAGGCGGCCTCGGCCTCGGCGCGTACCCGTTCGGCGATCTCGGGGTGCCGGGCGAGGAGGACGCTCGTCCAGACGACGGCGTCGTTCGTCGTCTCGAACCCGGCCATGATCAGGGTGGCGAGCTCGTCGCGGAGCTCGTCCGGGGTCGGGGGCGGGTCGCCGTGGACGAGCGCGTGGAGGACGGGCGCCCGGTCGGGGTCGGCGGCGGCCGGGGAGGCGGCGAGGGCGCGCAGGGTGCGGTCGACGCGGGCCATCGAGCGCCGGATGCGCAGCTTGCGCGGGGTGGGCACCCATTCGGGCAGCAGCACGGGGGAGGTCGACAGGTCCATGATGGGGGCGACCAGCCGGGCGATCTCGGCGGTGTCCTCCTCGCTGAACTCGTCACCGAACATCAGGGACGTCACCAGCCGCAGCGTGAGCACGGAGACGTCGTCCTGGAGGTCGCGAGGGGTGCCGGGGCGCCAGCCGGCGAGCATGCGTTCGCCCTGGTCGGCGACGATCTCCGCCGCCTTGGTGGAGAGCTTGCGGCCGAAGGCGGGCTGCATCCGGTGGCGTTTGGCCTGCCAGGTGGCGCCGTCGCTGTTCATGGTCGACAGCGGGAAGCCCTGGCGGCGCGAGCCGCGCCGGGTGTCCGCGCTGGCCTTGGAGAACTTGGCGTTGCGGTCGACCAGCATCCGCTCGACGTCGCCGGGCGAGGTCAGCAGCACATTGTTGGCGCCGAGCCGCACCACGTCCCCGTAGGTGCGGGAGCACTCGGTGAGGAAGCCGAGCGGGTCCGTGCTGAACGCGTGGAGGTTTCCGAGGTACTTGTCCCCGCCCGGGCCCGGGATGCCGGTGCCGGCGCTGGGGGAAGCGGCGGTGGTCATGGACGCCTCGCAGGTCGGTCGGGGCCGGAAGGAGGCCGATCGGGGCCGGAAGGCCGGTGGCCGCGGCATCGCTGCCGCGGCCACCGGGTGAGTCACCGTGCCGGTTTAGTAGTACGAGTACGGCAGGGTGAGGCGGTCCTTACGAGTGAGCCGGGCGAAAAGGGCCCCGGTGAGGATCATCTTGCGCATGGCGTGCACCTCCTTCTCGAGCTCGTCGATTCCCTGAGGGTCGCTTCCTGGTGTGGCCACCACCGCTCCGCGATGGGGGAACAGTAGGCATGTGCCCCTGGGATAACAAGAGTTGACAGATATCCCACGCGCGTGGTTCGGCGGGTAGTGTTCCGCTTGCCGAGCGCCGGTTTCGCGCGCCCTTTCACCGTAACCCGGAGCCTCCCATTACGGGCCGGGCCGGAACTCGGGAAAGTGGCACGCGGTCAGATGCCCCTCGCCGTCGCCCTCCGCCGGCACCAGCGGAGGCACCTCCTCCGCGCACTTCTCCCGCGCCTTCCAGCAGCGCGTACGGAAGCGGCAGCCGGACGGCGGCAGGATCGGGGAGGGGACGTCCCCCGTCAGCCGGATCCTTTCCCGGGCCGTTCCCTCGACCTCCGACGCCTCCGGTACCGCCGACAGCAGCGCGTGGGTGTACGGGTGGCGGGGGCGGCGGTAGATGTCGTCGCGGTCGCCGGATTCCACGATTCTGCCGAGGTACATCACCGCGACGCGCTGGGAGAAGTGCCGTACGACGGCCAGGTCGTGGGCGATGAACAGGAACGCGATGCCCAGCTCCCGCCGCAGCCGGGCCAGCAGGTTGACCACCTGCGCCTGGATGGAGACGTCCAGGGCCGACACCGGCTCGTCCGCGACGATCACCTTGGGCTCCAGCGCCAGCGCGCGGGCCACGCTGATCCGCTGCCGCTGGCCGCCGGAGAACTCGTGCGGGAAGCGGTTGTAGTGCTCGGGGCTGAGGCCGACGACCTCCAGCAGCTCGCGGACCCGGGCCTCGCGGCCGCCCGGGGGCGCGATGCCGTTGATCTCCATCGGCCCGGCGATGATCTTGCCGACCGTCTGCCGGGGATTCAGTGAGGAGTAGGGGTCCTGGAAGATCATCTGGATCTCGGAGCGGATCGGGGCCAGCCGTCTGCGGTCGGCGTGGGTGATGTCCTCGCCCCGGTAGCGGATCCGGCCGGCCGTCGGCTCCAGCAGCCGGGTCAGCAGCCGGCCCGTCGTCGACTTGCCGCAGCCGGACTCGCCGACGAGGCCGAAGCTCTCCCCGGCCCGCACGGCCAGATCGACGCCGTCGACCGCCTGCACGGCGCCGACCTTCCGTTTCACCGGGAAACCGCCCATGATCGGGAAGTGTTTGGTCAGGCCCTCGGCGACGAGCAGCGGCTCGCCGCCGCGGTCCTGGGCGGGAATGCTGTGGGTCATTGGAAGCGCTCCTCAGCCCAGTAGGGGCCTGATCTGCTCGGTGAAGACGGTCCGCCGTTGTTCCGCCGTGAGGTGGCAGGCCGCCCCGCGGCCCGCCGGCGCCTCCGGGCGTTCCGCTTCGCACCGGTCGCCCCCGACGAGGGAGGTGTACGCGCAGCGCGGCTGGAACGGGCAGCCCGGCGGTGGCGCCAGCAGGCTCGGCGGGGTGCCGGGGATGGGGGTGAGCGGCGCCTCCACGTCCGAGGTGAGGCGCGGCATCGAGCCCAACAGGCCCCAGGTGTAGGGGTGGTAGGGCTCGCGGAGCACCTCGCGGACCGGGCCGCGCTCGACGACCCGGCCCGCGTACATCACCAGCAGATCGTCGACGGCGTTGGCGACGACGCCCAGGTCGTGGGTGATGAGGACGATCGACGAACCGGACTGCCGCTGGAGGTCCCCCAGCAGATCGAGGATCTGCGCCTGGACGGTGACGTCGAGGGCCGTGGTCGGCTCGTCGGCGATCAGCAGCTCGGGGTCGCAGACCAGGGACATGGCGATCATCGCGCGCTGCCGCATGCCGCCGGAGAACTGGTGGGGGTAGTCGTCCACGCGAAGCGCGGCGTTGGGGATGCCGACCTTCTCCAGCATCTCGACCGCGCGCAGGCGCGCGTCGCGGCGGGAGGCGCCGGTGTGCTTGCGGAAGGGCTCGGCGATCTGCCGGCCGACGGTGTAGTAGGGCGAGAGGGCGGTCAGCGAGTCCTGGAAGATCATGGCGACCTTGTCGCCGCGGAGCTTCTCCAGGACGGGCTCGGGGGCGGTGGTCATCTCCTGGCCGTCCAGGAGGATCTCGCCCTCGATCGCGGTGTTGCGCGGGTCGTGGAGCCCCAGCACGGCGAGGCCGGTGACGGACTTGCCGGAGCCGGACTCGCCGACGACGCCGAGGGTGCGGCCGCGGTGGAGGTCGAGGGAGAGGTCGTCCACGGCGTGGACGGTGCCGTCTTCTGTGGCGAAGCGGACGCGGAGGCTTCGCACGGAGAGGAAGGGGGTGGTCATGGGGCTCCTGACGGCGGGCGGTCTGCGGCTGTGCGGGGCGCCTGCGGCGAGCTGGACGGCGGCAGTTGCCGGGGGTGTGCCCGGGGGGAGCGGCCCGCAGGGCTCGTGGTCATGCCAGCCGTACCCTCGGGTCGATGAAGGCGTACGCCGCGTCGACGACGATGTTGGCGATGACGATCGCCGTGCAGCCGACGAGCATCACGGCCATCAGCGTCGGCAGGTCCGTCTCGCTGACGGAGGACACCGCGAGCCGCCCCAGCCCGTGGAGGCTGAACGTGAACTCCGTGATGATCGCCCCGCCGAAGAGCGAGCCCAGGTCGATGCCGAAGATGGTGACGATCGGCGCCATCGCCCCGCGCCACGCGTAGCGGAAGAAGACCGTGCGTCTGCCGAGGCCCTTGGCGCGCGCGGTGCGCACATGGTCCTCGGCGAGCTGCTCGATCATCTGGGAGCGGGTCATCCGGCTGTAGTTGGCGATGAAGATGATGGAGAGCACCAGCCAGGGGATGATCATGCCCGTGAACCACTTCACCGGGTTCTCGGTGATCGGGTAGTAGGCGGGGTTGTCCATCCAGTGGAGGCCGCTGACCAGGACGGCCAGCGCGATGACGCCCACGAAGTAGATCTGCAGGGCGTTGCCGAGGAGGGACAGGGAGCTGACGGCCTTGTCGACCCAGGTGCCCCGGAAGGCGGCGGCGAGCATGCCGATGCCGACCCCGACGGTCAGGAAGACGGCCGCGCCGCCGAGGGTGATGGAGAGCGTGGTGGGGAAGCGGTCGACGATCGTGCCCCAGACCGGCTGCTGGTTGGAGAAGGAGTAGCCGAAGCAGGGGGCCGGGCAGTGGCCGACGGTGAGGTCGCGGCCGGCGAAGAGGCCCACCATGTAGTGCCAGTACTGGACGGGCACGGGCTGGTCGAGGCCCAGGTTCTTGTTGATGACCGCGAGGGAGTCGGCGGTGCAGTTCTTGCCGCAGGACATCAGGGCGGGCTCGGAGGGCAGCGCGAAGAAGAGGAAGAACGTGATCGCGCTGATCAGCAGGATGATGACGATAGCGCCGAGGGTCCGGCGGGCGAGGAATCTCAGCACGAGCTCACCGCTTCAGGAACACGCCGGTCGGGTCCACGGTCCCGTACACCGGGTGGTACTTGATCCCGCCGAGGTTCGAACCCCACAGCGAGAACTGGTTGTTGTAGAAGGTCGGCACGCCCGGCACGTCCTCGGTGAGGATCTTGTCGGCGAGCTTCTGCCACGCGGGGGCCGCCTGCTTGACGTCGGGCAGGGCGCTGATGCGGTCGATCTCCGTGTTCACCTTGGGGTCGTTGAGGTGGCCGTAGTTCTGGGCGCCGTCGGCGATCTGCCGGCCGTCGAAGAGCGGCGGGACGACGGTCGAGGAGACGGGCCAGTCCGCGCCCCAGGAGGTGCGGTAGAGGTCGTAGTCGTTCTTCACCTTCGCGATCTCGGTGCGCCAGACGTTGGAGTCGATCTCCTTGCGCTGCACCTTGAAGCCCGCCCGCTCCAGGGCCTGGACGACCACGACCTGGACCTTCTGCTGGACGTCGGTGTTGGCGTAGGCGTAGACGACCTCCTGGCCGAGCTTTCCGGCCTCCTTCAGCAGCTCCTTCGCCTTGTCCGGGTCGCCCGCGGGCTTGGCCTTCTTCCCGAAGGGGTCGGTCGGCTGGAAGCCGTCCATGGCGGGGGAGAGGAAGTTGGTGGCGATCACCCCGGCGGTCGCCCCGCCGTTCTGCTGGAGGATCTGCCCGTTGGGCATGGCGTAGGCGAGGGCCTTGCGGACCCGTACGTCCTTGAGGCGGTCGGTGTTGAAGCTGATGTAGTCGACGTAGGGCTGGATCTCCAGCAGCCGGCGGTTCTTGGTGTCGGCCTGGGCGAGGACCTTCTCCGTCATCTCCGGGGCGACGGCGTTGCTGAACGACATGACGTTCTTGTCGTCGCCCTGGTCGGCCAGGAAGCGCCGGGTCGAGTCGGCGTACTGGTGGCCGAAACTGATCTGGAAGCGGTCCGCGTACTGGTGGCGGATGGGGTCCGTCTTCGGGTCCCAGTGCTCGTTGCGCACGAGCGTGAGGGATTTGCCGACCTTGTAGTCGCCGACCTTGTACGGGCCGGAGGAGAAGGGCGCGTTGTCGTACTTCTGCTGGGTGTCCTTCTCGGCCTTCACCGGGCCGATGTTGGGCATGGCGGTGGCGAAGGGGGTGTCGGCGTGCGGTGTCCGGAAGTGGAAGACCACCGTCTTGTCGTCCGGGGTGTCCAGGACGGACGCCGGGAGGTGCTGCCCCTTGTAGGGGCCGTCGGGCAGCGCCTTGCGGAAGTCGTTGCCGTCGCCGGAGAGCCATTGCGGGATGTAGAGGGGCCCGTCCGTCTCGAAGGAGGCGTAGAGCCGCTCGACGCCCCAGCGGATGTCCTGGGCGGTGATCGGCGAGCCGTCCTCGAACTTCAGCCCGTCCTTGAGGGTGAACTTCCAGGTGCGGCCGCCGTCCGAGGCCGTGCCCGCGTCGGTGGCCAGGTCGCCGACGACCTTGACCCGGCCCTTGTCGTCCGTCTTGTAGGAGGTCAGGGTGCGGTTGTAGAGCATCTGGTTGGTGAGGACGTCGGCGTAGTAGATCTGGCCCGGGTCCAGGTGGTTGAAGGCGTCGCGCTGGAGGACGCCGACCGTGCCGCCCTTCTTCGCGCCCGCGACCGCCGGGGCGGGGCCGGTGGAGTCGGCCTTGGTGCCGATGGAGTAGTTGGCGGACCTGGTCTTGTCCTCGCCCGGCCCCTGGCTCTTGTCACCGTCCCCGCTGCCGCCACCGCCGCCGCTGCTGCACGCGGAGAGCACCACGGCGCCCGCCGCCACGGCGACCGCGGAAAGCCGCGCTCTGGACCTGAGGGACCTTGGCATACGAGTCATGGATCGCTGCACCTGCCTGTTCGCCGGACGGATCGAGACATGTCATGGCAGTGACGCGTGGCCGGTGGGCCGTCAGCGTCTGGTCCGGGGATCGAAGGCGTCCCGGACCGAGTCCCCGAGCAGATTGAAGGCGACCACGAAGACGATCATCGCGAGCCCGGGGAAGAAGATATAGGTGATGTCGCTTTCGTAGTACTTGGCGCCGTTGGCGAACATCCGGCCCCAGTCGGGCGTGGGCTCCAGGATCCCCACGCCGATGAAGGACAGCCCCGCCTCGATGGTCACGGTGGTGGGGAGCATCAGCGTCGCCTGCACCAGGATCGGCGTCCAGAGGTTGGGCAGCAGCTCCTTGGTGATGATCCGCCAGGGTGAGGCGCCGGTGACCTTCGCCGCCTCGATGAACTCCCGCTCCCGCAGGCTCAGCACCTGCCCGCGCAGCAGTCGCGCGAGCCCCATCCAGCCCAGCACCCACAGCACCAGGATCAGCGTGATCACCCGCAGATACGTCGGGGTCTCCTTGCCGGGGCTGACGAAGAGCGAGTAGACGACGGGCGTGAAGGCGACGAACGACAGCTGGGCCGGGAAGGCCAGCAGCAGGTCGATGAAGCGGCCCAGGAAGTAGTCGGTCCGGCCGCCGACGTAGCCGGCGGTCACCCCGACGACGATGCCGGTGAGCACGCACAGCACCGTGGCCGCGGCGGCGATCAGCAGCGAGGTGCGGATGCCGTAGACGAGCTGGGTGAGGACGTCGCGGCCCAGCGTCGGCTCCACGCCGAACCAGAACTCCCCGGAGATCCCGCCGTTGGGCCGGACCGGATAGCCGTACTGGTTGAGCAGCCCGGGCTCGTTGAGCCCGTAGGTCGTGGTGGGGTCCTTGCCGTAGAGCAGGGAGATCAGCGGGGCCGCCAGCGCGACCACGAAGAAGAACAGCACGATCCAGGCGGAGAGGACGCCGGTGCGGTCGCGCCGGAAGCGCCGCCACATCAGCTGTCCGGGGGAGCGGCCCACGAGCCCGGCCGTCCCGGGCGCGGCGATGGCCCCGTCGGGAGGGGCGGCCGGGGAGGGCGCCTCGGAAGGGCTCTGGGAAGGACTCGTCATCGCGCACATCCCCCGCAACTCTCGTCACCACGGCCACTCGTGGCAATCACCAACACGGGTGAGCTGAGCGGACTTTCGCAATGGGCGCGCGGTGCAGTCAAGGGGCCGGTGCACGGGATGCGGTCTTCTCCCGCATTTTGAGCGAAGGTTGTGCGGATTGAGGTCGCGGCGTGCTTGACAGCAGGTCAAGCGCGCCGCGAACGAGATCACCCCACGAGCGTCAGTTGATCTTCAACGAGCGCTTGAGGAAGTCCACTTGGAGCAGCAGCAGGTTCTCCGCCACCTGCTCCTGCGGAGTCATGTGGGTCACGCCCGACAGTGGCAGCACCTCGTGCGGACGGCCCGCCGCCAGCAGCGCCGAGGAGAGCCGCAGGGTGTGCGCGGCGACCACGTTGTCGTCCGCGAGCCCGTGGACGATCATCAGCGGACGGGTTTGCTCCGCCGGCGACGACAGACCGTCGTCGGTGACGAGGGAGTTGTGGGCGTACACCTCCGGCCGCTCCCCCGGCAGGCCCAGGTAGCGCTCGGTGTAGTGGGTGTCGTACAGCCGCCAGTCGGTGACCGGCGCGCCCGCCACCGCGGCGTGGAAGACGTCGGGGCGGCGCAGCACCGCGAGCGCCGCCAGGTAGCCGCCGTACGACCAGCCGCGGATGCCCACCCGGCCGAGGTCCAGCGGGAACTCCTCCGCCAGCGCGCGCAGCGCCTCCACCTGGTCGTCCAGGGTGACGCCCGCGAAGTCCTCGTGAATGGCCTTCTCCCAGGCCGGCGAGGTGTGCGGGGTGCCCCGGCCGTCCGCGACGACGACCGCGAAGCCCTGGTCGGCGAACCACTGCGACGTCAGGTGGGCGTTGTGGGTGGCGGCGACGCGCAGCCCGTGCGGACCGCCGTACGGGTCCATGAGCACCGGCAGCGGGCCGTCGCCCTCCCGGTAGCCGCTCGGCAGCAGCACGGCGGTGGGGATCCGGCGCGCGCCCGCCGCGACGAGGCGGGGCCGGGCGGCCAGGACCGGCGTCTCGGCGTGGGAGACCACGGAGGAGATCTGCTTGCCGTCGCGCAGCACCCGCACCTCCGTCCCCGGCCGCTCGGGGGTCGCCGTCGCCAGGACGGTCACCGCGCCCGTGCGGACCGCCGAGTGCCGGCCCCGGCCCTCCGAGACGCGCTCCACGCCCCGCTCGCCGACCCGGTACACATGGGCCTCGCCCAGTTCCGGGTCGGAGGCTCCCGCTCCGGCGGACGCGGAGATCAGGACGTCGTCCTCGCCGATGTCGAGGACCGCCAGCACGTGCAGCTCCGGTCCCGTCAGGGCCCGGTCGCCGGCCAGCAGGGCGCGGGCGCCGCTCTCGTCGGAGACCCGCAACAGCTCTCCGGAGGGCGTCCAGGCGGGCACGCCGTCGAAAAGTTCAAGCCACTTCGGATCCTCGTCCGTGCGCAGCGCACGCGTGGCCCCGGAATCCGTGTCGACGGTGAGGTACGCCTGCGTCCGCTGGTCGCGCGCCTGGACGAGCAGCAGTGGCGGCCCGTCCGCCGACCAGTGCGTCCGCGCGAGATAGGGGAAGCGCTCGCGGTCCCACTCGACGTCCGTCCGCGAACCGTCCAGGCCCAGCAGGGCGAGGGACACCTCCGCGTTGGGGGTGCCGGCCGCAGGGTAGGCGACCTCGGCGGGCGCGCTGTCCGGATTGGCCGGGTCGGCGATCCACCAGCGGCGCACGGGCGCGTCGTCCACGCGGGCCACCAGCAGCGCGTCGCTCTCCGGCGACCACCAGAAGCCGCGCGAACGGTCCATCTCCTCGGCCGCGACGAACTCCGCCAGCCCCCAGGAGACGGTCGCGCCGTCCGGCTCGGCCAGCGCCCTGTCCCGGCCGTCGCCGCCGGTCCCCACCACCCGCAGGGCGCCGTCCGCGACATACGCCACGTAGCGCCCGTCGGGGGACGGCCGGGGGTCGCTCACCGGGCCCGGCACGTCCAGTTCCCGGGCCGTGCCGCCGCGCAACTCGGCCACGAACAGCCGTCCGGAGAGCGCGAAAGCGGCCAACTCCACGGCGGCGTCAACCGCGTACGCCACGATGCCCGCCGCCCCCTCGCGGCTGCGCTCGCGGCGCGCCCGCTCCTCGGCGGACAGCTCCTCGTCCGCGCCGCCCAGCAGGGCGAACGGATCGGCGGCCGGGTACTCCCGGCCCTCCTCCAGATCCAGCACCCACAGGACGTTGGCCCGGTCGGTGCCCGCGCGGGAGCGCAGGAAGACGACGCGCGTGCCGTCCGGGGAGACGCTGAAGGAACGGGGCGCGCCGAGGGTGAAGCGCTGAGTACGGGCGTGCTGACGGGGAAACGAGAGCTGACCGGTCATGCGGGGGAGCCTACGGCCCTTACCACCGGGTTCACCCAAGACGGCGAGAACTCGCCGTGCGCCCCGTGTTTGCTCCTGTGCTCCGAGTCATGCACGCGCACGGAAAGTTATGATCGCTCGCGCATAGTGGGTAAGAACTCCGGTGTCCGCGTGCCCTCGGGCATTCGTATGCCATCCGCTCGAAGCCGTCCGACCGACCGCGCGTCCCTGGAGGTGAGCCGCTGTGGCACTCTCGATTTCGGCGGTGGTGCTGCTGGCGATCATCGTCATCCTGCTGGTCCGGAAATCCGGGCTGAAGACGGGCCACGCCGCGATCTGCGTGCTGCTGGGGTTCTACCTCGCCAGCTCCTCCGTGGGCCCGACCATCCACCAGTTCACGTCCAGCGTCACGGCCATGGTCAGCAACATCAAGTTCTGAGGGGCCGAACGGGCCGGGCCGGCCGGAGCGAGCGGTGGGGCGGCACACGGGTGCGGCGGTCGCGGGGGGCGCCCCGGCGGGCCGCCGTGAACCGTAGGCTGTCCCCATGACCGATCTTCCCGGCCGCCGGCTGCTCCTGGTGCACGCGCACCCGGACGACGAGTCGATCAACAATGGCGCGACCATGGCCAAGTACGCCGCCGAGGGCGCGCACGTCACGCTGGTGACCTGCACGCTCGGCGAGGAGGGCGAGGTCATCCCCCCGGCCCTGGCGCACCTCGCCGCCGACCGGGACGACACCCTCGGCGCCCACCGCGCGGGCGAACTGGCCGCCGCCATGGCCGAGCTGGGCGTCACCGACCACCTCTTCCTCGGCGGGCCCGGCCGTTACCGGGACTCCGGCATGATGGGCGCCCCGCAGAACGAGCACCCGGACTGCTTCTGGCGCGCCGACGTCGACGAGGCCGCCGCGTCCCTCGTGGAGGTGATCCGCCGGGTCCGCCCCCAGGTCCTCGTCACCTACGACGAGAACGGCGGCTACGGCCACCCCGACCACATCCAGGCGCACCGCGTCGCCATGCGTGCCGCCGAGCTCGCCGCCGAGCCGGTCTTCCGCCGCGACCTGGGCGACCCCCACAAGATCGCGAAGATCTACTGGAACTGCGTCCCGCGCTCCGTCGTCGAGGCCGGCTTCGCCCGGCTGCGCGAGGCCGGCCGGGAGGGCGACCTCTTCCCCGGCATCGCCTCCGTCGACGACGTCCCCGGCGTACTGCCCGACGAGGAGGTGACGGCGGCCGTCGACGCCTCCGCCCACGCCGGCCGGAAGGCGGCGGCGATGCGCGCCCACGCCACGCAGATCGCCGTGGACGGCCCCTTCTTCGCCCTCTCCAACGACCTGGGCCAGCCGCTCTTCCCCACCGAGTACTACCGGCTCGTCCGGGGCGAGCCCGGGGCGGCCGAGGGCGTCCGCGAGGACGACCTGTTCGCCGGGACGGGCGCGTGATGGCAGGGCCCATGGACAACAACGGACTCTTCACCGTGCCCGGCCCCGGCCGGCTCGCCGCCTATCTGGGGCTGGCCGTCCTCGGCTTCGTGACGGGCGTCGCGGGCGCCCTCGTCCAGGGCGGCTGGTTCCCCGGCGGACTGCTGCTGGCCCTCCTCGCCGTCGGCGGGCTCTGCTACGGCTCGGTGGTCGCCATGCGCGGCCGGGCGGGCGGCGCGGCGGCCGGCACGGGCTGGCTCGTCTCCGTGGTGCTCCTGGCGGCCAACCGGGCCGAGGGCGACTTCCTCTTCGAGGCGGGCCTCGGCTCGTACGCCTACCTCCTGGGCGGCATGGCTGTCGCTGTGATGTGCGCCACGGTTGCGAAAGTGCCGCAACCGGACGGCGCTTAGGCCCGACTTGGGAAGTGTCGTGATGATTTCTACCCGACTGTCATCCGGCCGGTCGGGGGAGCGATCCAGCAGTCGTCGAATACGGGCCCGTGGTCCCCAGTATGGTGGTGCGCGCCGCCGAGCCTCCCCTGGCCTCCGGCAATGGGCGACCCATAGCGAGGTCAAAAGAGGGCGGCGAAGAGTAACCGGGAGATCCTGCTTTGAGCCGTGCATCTGACAGTTCGTCCTCCGGGGCCCAGGGCCGCGGCGGTGCCGCCTACCCCTCGGGCACCACGCCCTACGGGTCCCCCCAGGGGGAGGAAGCCGCCGCACCCGGCTCCGCCGGTACGCCGGCCCCGGCCGCCAGGCCGAGCGAGCCGAAGACCGAGACCACGATGACGACGCGGATCCGCATCAACATCCCGGGCTCGCGGCCCATTCCGCCCGTCGTCATGCGGACGCCCGTCGACAGCGAGGGCGGCGCCGCGGACGCGGCCGCCGCCGGGCCGGCCGCGCCCGCCGCTCCTTCCGCGCCCTCCGCTTCCGCGCCCGCCGGGCCCCGTAAGTCGGGGTCGGGGCTGCCGACGCGCCCCAAGACGGGCAAGAAGTCGCCCGCCGCGGCGGCCGGCGCGGCCGCCGCCGCAGGCGGCGGTTCCGCTTCCGATTCCGGTTCGGGCTCGGGGACGAGCGACTGGTTCGCGCCCCGCAAGTCCTCCGGGACGACCCCGCCGCCGCCCGCCGCGGCCCGCCGTCAGCCGCCCGTGGGCGGCGCGGGCGCCGGCGCCGCCGGCCACGCGCCGCCGCTGCCGCGCCGCGGTGCGGCAGCCCGTGGCGCGTTCGGCGGCAACCAGGCCCCGGCCGCCGGCTCCGGCGGCTCCTGGCCGCAGGACCCCTCCACCACCGCCGCGATGCCCCAGCCGCCCGTCCCGGGCGCCGACGCCCCGTGGCCCGGCGACCCCGCCACGACGGGCGCGGTGCCGCAGGCCGGCGCGCCGGGTGCCGGTGCCCCGTGGCCGGGTGACGCCTCGACGACCGGTGCCGTGCCGCAGCCGCCCGTACCGGGTGCCCCCTGGCAGGGCGACGCCGCGACGACCGGCGGCACGCCCCAGGCGGGCGGCCCCACCGGCAACGGCGGCGCCCCGTGGCCGGGTGACGCCTCGACGACCGGTGGCGCCCAGCAGGGCCTCCCCACCGGCAAGGGCGCCGCACGCCGCCGCGCGGCCGCCTCCGGCGACGACTGGCCCGGCGGCGCCCCCGCGACCCCGGGCGCCATGCAGCACCCGAACGACCCCGCACCGACGGGCGGCGCCCCGTGGCCGGGTGACGCGACGACGCCGGGCGGCGCCCCGCAGCCGGGCGGCAAGGGCCACCCGGGTGGCGCCGGCGCGCCGTGGCCTGCTGACGGTTCGACGACCGGCGCCGTGCCGCAGCCCGGCGGCCCCGTCGGCAACGGCGGCGCCCCGTGGCCCGGTGACGCCCTGACGACCGGCGGCGTCCCGCAGGCGGGTGGCCCGGGTGCCGCCAATGGTGGTGCGCCGTGGCCCGGTGACGCCTCGACGCCGGGCGGTGTTCCGCAGGCGGGCGGTAAGAGCCACCCCGGTGGCCCGGGTGCCATGGGCGCCGGTGCGCCGTGGCCTGGTGACACCTCGACGCCGGGCGGCGCCCAGCAGCCCGGTGGTCCCGTCGGCAACGGCGGTGCCCCGTGGCCGGGTGACGCCGCGACGACCGGTGGCGTCCCGCAGCCCGGCGGCAAGGGCCACCCCGGTGGCCCCGGTGCCGCCAACGGCGGCGCCCCGTGGCCCGGTGACGCCCCGGCGGCCGGCGGCGGTGTTCCGCAGCCGGGTGGCAAGGGACGTCCCCGTGGCGCCAAGGGCGGCGCCGTCCCGAATGCCGGGACCACCCAGCAGATGTCCATGCCCACCGTCGGCCCCACCATCGGTGGCGTGCCCGCCGGAGGCGCCGCGTTCGCCACCGGGCGTACCGACACGCCCCGCCAGGGCGTGCCCATGGTCCCGCCGCCGGGCCCGCAGGCCGGCGCCCCGCAGGGTGGTGGCGCGCAGGCCGGCGCCCCGCAGGGCGGTGGCGCGGGCAAGGGCAAGAAGCGCGGCCCGAAGGGTTCCGCTTCCCCCTCCGCTTCCGCACCCGTCGGCGCGCCCGGCGGGCCCGTCCCGAAGCCGGCCGCCGGGCAGGGGGCGAAGGCCCCGGCGGACGCCGGTGCGCCGCGCGTCGCCGTGCCCAAGCCCAAGGGGGCCGTCCCGCCGCCGCCGGCGCCGTCCGGCACCGGTGTGCCCAAGCCGCCCGCCCCGGCGGCCAAGTCGGCGCCCAAGCCGGCGGCCAAGGCCGCGCCCAAGAAGAAGGGCCGCTCCAAGGTCGTCCTCCTGGCCGGCGGGCTCATCGGCCTGGTCGCCGCCGCCTATGCGGCGGGCCTGCTGCTCGACCACGCCGACGTGCCGAACGGCACCACCGTCCTCGGCGTCGACATCGGCGGCAAGTCCAAGGACGAGGCCGTCAAGAAGCTCGACTCGGCCCTCGGCGACCGCGCCACCGCCCCGCTGAAGCTCTCCATCGGCGGCAAGCCGGCCGCTCTCAAGCCCTCCGTGGCGGGCCTGTCCATCGACACCCAGGCCACCGTGCGCGACGCGTCCGGCCGGGACTACAACCCCGTCACCGTCCTCGGCTCGCTCATCGGCAACACCCACGCCGCCGAGCCGGCCCTGAGCGTCGACGAGGAGAAGGTCGCCGCCGCCCTCAAGTCGCTGGCCGGCGAGAGCGGCTCGGCGACGGACGGCACGATCAAGTTCGAGCCGGGCAAGGCCGTGGCCGTCTACGGGAAGCCGTACGAGGGCGTGGACGTGGACAAGTCGGTCAAGGCGATCGCCCAGGCCTACCGCGACCGCGCGGCCACGGGCCAGGACAAGCCCGTCGAGCTGACGACGTCCTCGCAGCAGCCGAAGGTGCCCAACGCCGAGGTCGACCGGATGATGCAGGACTTCGCGAAGCCCGCGATGTCCGGCCTGGTCACCGTGCAGACGGACCCGGCCCACAGCATCCAGTTCGGGCCGGAGCTCTCGCTGCCGAAGATCCTCTCCGTCAAGGAGGTGGGCGGCAAGCTCGTCGAGAGCTACGACCTGGAGGAGCTCAAGAAGCTCTACGGCAAGAAGTTCGACGGCGTCCTCATCCAGCGCGGCGATGGCACCAAGAAGCCCGTCACCCCGCAGGACGTCGCGGGCGCCCTCGGCAAGGCGCTGCGCGGCAAGACGCCCGCCGAGCGCGTCGGGACGATCATGCAGACCGGCTGAGCGAGCCCCGGCCCGTACTCACGAGCCCTCGTGCCCCCGCGGCACGGGGGCTCGTGTGCGTCCGGGCATGGCCTTGTCCATGACATCTGTCATCCCCGGTCCACGACGTCCGACACTGCCGACGGCACTCCCTGACCAGCGAAGATGTCTTCCATGACCACTACTGCAAGCGTCAACACGGGGGACGGGCGCCGCACGGGCGCCCCCGTGGTCAGCTTTGAGAACGTCAGCAAGAACTACGGCACCGTGCGCGCCGTCTCCGATCTGAGCCTCGACCTCCACCCGGGCGAGACCGTCGCCCTGCTCGGCCCCAACGGCGCCGGCAAGTCCTCGACCCTGGACCTGCTGCTGGGCCTGCGCAATCCCGACGCCGGGCGCGTCGAGATCTTCGGCACCACGCCCCAGCAGGCCATCCTCCAGGGCCGGGTGGGCGCCATGCTCCAGACCGGCGGGCTGATGGAGGAGGTGAAGGTCCGCGAGATCGTGAAGCTCGCCTGCGACCTCCACCCCAAGGCGTTCCCCGTCGACCAGGTGCTGGAGGCGGCCGACCTCACCGGCATCGCCGACCGCATGGTCAACAAGCTCTCCGGCGGCCAGGAGCAGCGCGTGCGCTTCGCCATGGCCACGGCGGGCGCCAACGACCTCATCGTGCTGGACGAGCCGACGACCGGCATGGACGTCTCGGCCCGCCAGGCGTTCTGGGGCGTGATGCGCGAGCAGACCCGCCAGGGCCGTACGGTCCTCTTCGCCACCCACTACCTCGAAGAGGCCGACGCCATCGCCGACCGCGTCATCGTGCTGCGCGGCGGCAAGCTGCTCGCCGACGGCTCGGCCGCCGAGATCAAGGCCAAGGCCGGCGCCCGCCGGATCGTCTTCGACCTCGACCAGCCGGTCGGCGAGGGCGCGCTGCGCGAGCTGCCGTTCCTCTCCTCGCTGGAGGTGTCCGGCCGCACGGTGCGCATCCAGTCCCACGACGCCGACGCCACCGTCCACGCCCTCTACGGGCTGGGCCTCTACCCGCGCAACCTCGAGGTCGCGGGCCTCGGCCTGGAGCAGGCCTTCCTCGCCATCAACGACGCCGCGACCGCCGAGGAGGCGGCCAAGTGAAGACTCTCGTCACGCTGGAAATAACGCGCACGCTGCGCAACAAGAAGTTCATGTTCTTCTCCATCCTCTACCCGGCGATGCTGTTCCTGCTCATCGCCGGTGGTGCGAGCGAGAAGGAGCTCGTCGAGGGCACGAGCCTGACGCTGCCGCTGCTGATGATGGTCTCGATGGCCTCCTTCGGCGCCATCACCGCCGTCCTCGTGGGCAACAGCGAGCGCATCGCCAAGGAGCGCGAGAAGGGCTGGGTGCGCCAGCTGCGCCTCACCGCCCTGCCCGGCCGCGGCTACGTGGCCGCCAAGGTGGCCTCGGCCGCCGTGGTCTCCCTGCCGTCCATCCTGGTCGTCTTCGCCGTCGCCGTGGCGGTCAAGAACGTCCGGCTCGACGCCTGGCAGTGGGGCGCGCTCACGGGCTCGATCTGGGCCGGCAGCATCGTCTTCGCCGCGCTCGGCGTGGCCCTGGGCTACCTGGTCTCCGGTGACGCGGTCCGGCCCGTCACGATGATCGTCTACTTCGCGCTGTCCATGCTGGGCGGCCTGTGGATGCCGACCACGACCTTCCCGGACTGGCTGCAGTCCGTCGCCAAGTGGACGCCGACCTACGCCTACGCGGCGCTCGGCCACGCCATCGAGGGGGGCGACGCGCCGCACCTGAAGGACGTCGGCCTGCTGCTGGCTTATCTTGTCGTCTTCGCCGGGTGCGCCGCCTGGCTCTACCGCAAGGACACCCGCAAGGCCTGAGCCGACGCGGGACGGTTGCCGGGACGGACGGAGGGAGAGACGGGCCGATGGCCGGACGCGAACGACGCCGGAACCCCTGGCGAGCCGTCATGGAGATCGAGGACGACCCGTCGGCCGCCGAGACCCACAACGGCATGGGCGCCCAGCCCGAGAACCGCCGCCAGATAGTGATCAAACTGCTGTGGATCTCCATCTGGTTCTTCTACCTCGCCGCCCCGGCGGAGGACGTCCTCGGCGACCACCACGCGCTGGTCGGCGACGTCCTGGGCGGCGCGGGCCTGGTGGCCTTCGTGGCCGCCTACCTGACCCTCGTCTTCCGCCACACCTCCCGGGCCCTCGACCGGCCCAAGGTGCTCGGCTGGATCGGGGTGATGCTGGGCCTGGCCCTCGTCCTGTCCCTCACCCTGGGGACGCCCTGGCTGGTGCTGTTCGTCTTCTCGAGCATCGCCTGCGGGGCGGTCTTCCCCACCAAGATCGCTCGCGCCGCCGTTCCACTGGTCACGGGGGTACTGGTGGCCGTCGGCGCGAGCATGCGGGGCCCGGTGGCCGAGTTCGTGGTGGCGCTCGTCGTCCCCGCGCTGCTCGGCGGCTTCGCGATGGTCGGGGTGCGGCAGATGGCCCTGACCACCCGTGCGCTGCGCGAGGCACGGGCGACGGTGGCCCATCTCGCCGCCAACGAGGAGCGGTTGCGGCTCGCCCGCGACCTCCACGATCTGCTCGGCCACTCGCTCTCGCTCATCACGCTCAAGAGCGAGCTGGCCGGGCGGATGCTCCCGGACCGGCCGGAGGACGCGGCCCGGCAGGTCGCCGACATCGAGCGGGTCAGCCGGCAGGCGCTCGTGGACGTCCGGGAGGCGGTGAGCGGCTTTCGCCGCCCCACCCTGGAGGCCGAGCTGGCCGGGGCCCGTACCGCCCTGGCCGCCGCCGGCGTCGCCGCCGACCTGACCCACGCCGCGACCGGCCACCCCGACCTGCCGCCCGACGAGGAGGGCGCCCTGGCCTGGGCGCTGCGCGAGGCGGTCACCAACGTCGTCCGGCACAGCGGCGCCACGCGCTGCGAGGTGACGCTCACGGAGGCGGGCGACGACATGTGCCTGACCGTCACCGACAACGGCCGGGGGCCGGGGCGCGGTTACGGTAACGGGCTGACGGGACTGAGCGAGCGGCTCGTCCTCGCCGACGGCCGGCTGGAGACCGGCACGGGCCCGCGCGGCGGGTTCCGGCTGCGGGCGTGCGTACCGCTCTCGCGGCGGGTGGCCGTCTGACCTCTACCCTGTCGCTGTGACTTCAGCACAGCCGCCCGGGAATATTCGTGTCCTCCTCGCCGAGGACCAGTCGATGGTCAGGGAGGCGCTGGCCGCGCTCCTCGGCCTGGAGGACGACATCGAGGTCGTCGCGCAGGTGGCCCGGGGTGACGAGGTCCTGGACGCGGCTCGTGCCACGGCCCTCGACGTTGCGCTGCTGGACATCGAGATGCCCGGGATGACCGGGCTCGACGCGGCGGCGCTGCTGCGGCGGGAGCTGCCGGGGCTCAAGGTCGTCATCCTGACGACGTTCGGCCGGCCCGGCTATCTGCGCCGGGCCATGGAGTCCGGCGCGGACGCGTTCCTGGTCAAGGACGCCCCGGCGGCCCAGCTGGCGGACGCGCTGCGGCGGGTGCTGCGCGGCGAGCGCGTCATCGATCCGACGCTGGCGGCGGCCGCGCTCGCGGAGGGGGCGAATCCGCTGACCGATCGCGAGCGGGCGGTTCTCACGGCGTCCGCCGATGGCTCCACCAATGCCGAGCTGGCTCGGAAGCTGCATCTTTCGCACGGGACGGTGCGGAACTATCTTTCGACGGCGATCCAGAAGACGGGGGCGCGGAACCGGGCGGAAGCGGTACGGATCGCTCGCGACAAGGGGTGGCTGTAAGGGGTGGTGCGGCCGGTGGGCCGGTTTGTGCCCACCCTCCCCCAGCTACCGCTGGGAGGTGCCCCCAGCCCTGCGGAACGATTGCCCACAAACGCTCTCAGTTCAGCATCGCCCTCGCCGCCAGCGCCTGGTGGCGGACCGATTCCGCCGCGTCCGGCTCCACCGTCGCGATGACCTCCGCGTACTCCTCCAGCTCCCGTGCCCCGCGTGCGAAGTCGCCGCGCTCGACGAGGAGCTCGGCGCGCTCGTAGCGGAGCCGGGCGGGGTGGCTGGGCAGGAGGAGGGACAGCTCGACGGCCCACAGCTGGACGTCGCTGCGCTCCGGTCGCGCCGCCGCCCAGGCGCGGATGTTGTTCAGGACGCGCAGCACGATCTCCTGGGGGGCCGCCGGGGAGAACATCGACGGCGTCAGGGGCGTACCCGTCGCCCCCGCCACCAGCAGCCCCGCGTCCTCCTCGGAGAGGACCCGGCCGCCGTCGAAGGGGTCGACGAGCACGTGCTCGCCCTGCGGGTCGCCGAGGCCGACGACGAAGTGGCCGGGGAGCGCCACCCCGTACACGGGCGCGCCCGCCCGGCGGGCCACCTCCATCCACACCACGGACAGCAGGATCGGCAGCCCGCGCCGCCGCCGCAGCACCTCGGGCAGGAGCGAGGACTCCAGCCGCCGGTAGTCCGCGGGCGTGCCGTGGAAGCCGTGGCGCTCGCCGAGGAGGGTGGCCAGGGCGTCCGCCCACAGGGCCGGTGCCGCCCGGCGGCCCAGCGCGGGCAGCGATCCCGCGAGCCGGTCGAGCTCTATCTGTGCGGCGTCGCCCGCCTTCTCGCCCGCCTCCCCGCCCGCGACGGCCTCGGCCTCCTCGGCGATCAGCAGGCACAGCAGCGCGAGGTCGGGCCGGTCGTCCCGGGCGGCCCCGGCGAAGCGGCGGCGCCGGTCGGTGGTGTCGTCGTACATGCGTGCCTCGTACCCCTCGGGGCGGTGGCGCAGCCACCGCCACTGTCCATGGTGCGACCGTGTCAGCGCTGCGGGCCGCGACGGTAGTGGTAGCCGTGGTGGGTGGTGAAGCCGAGCTCGTCGTAGAGCGCGGCCGCGGCCGTGTTGTCCGTCTCCACCTGGAGGTACGCGGCCGAGGCGCCCTCGCGCAGCGCCTCCTGGGCCAGCCGGGCCATCACCAGCGTGCCCAGCCCCTCCCGGCGCCGCTCCGGGGCCACGTCCAGCGCCGCGAACCCGGCCCACCGGCCGTCGACGACACAGCGCGCGACGGCCGCCGGGCGCTCCCCGGCGGCTCCCGGCACGGTCGCGAACCACACCGACGGCCCGCCGCCCAGCACGGCCCGCGCGTCCGCCGGGTCCGCGCCGCTCCGCCCGTAGGCGGCGAGCCAGGCCGCGTCCGGCTCGCGGGTCAGCCGTACGTCGCCCGAGCCGGGGGCCACGGCGTCGGCGAGGGGCGCCAGCGCGGCCGTCCGGGTCAGGGCGTGCCGCTCGGCCGTCCAGCCGTGCCGGGCGAGCTCCGCGTCCAGCCGCTCGTCCGCGTCGGGGTGGCCCGTGGCGACCTGGACGTACGCCGGCAGGCCGCGCTCCGCGTACCAGGCGGTCACCCGCTCCAGGGCCTCCGGCAGGGGCAGCCCGGGGTCGCCGAGGGGGAGGGCGGAGTTGGCCCGGGTGGTGAAGCCGCCCGCGGCGCGCAGCGCCCAGCCGCCCAGCCGGGCGGTCTCGCGCGCGGGCCAGCCGCGCGCCGCGACCTCCTGGAGCTCGCGCAGCCCGGCGGCGGGGCCGCGCCGCCGGGCGGGGGTCATGGGCACGACCTTGCCCGCGACCAGGGCGGCCTCGGGGACCTCCACGATCTCACCGGTGCGTCGTGTGATTCGCAGCACACCGTCACTCCAGGAGGTCAGTACCCCCACCGCGTCGGTGAAACGCTCCGAACTCCCCGAGTCGTTCAGCCGTCGTACGGAGACCCTTTTTCCCACATCTGCCGTGGAGATCCGGACCTCCAGTCTTCCGCCCGTGGTGAATTCCACAGCTCTGTCCGCCCCTCTTGTTCGTCATGTGCCCGGGGAGGGAGATACTAGGTGTGGGCATCGACGACGCCGCGCTCCCGCGCGAGATGAGCCCTACCGAGGAGGAACGACAGCGTGACCTACGTCATCGCGCAGCCTTGTGTCGACGTGAAGGACAAGGCGTGCATCGAGGAGTGCCCCGTCGACTGCATCTACGAGGGCTCCCGGTCCTTGTACATCCACCCGGACGAATGCGTCGACTGTGGTGCCTGTGAGCCGGTCTGCCCCGTCGAGGCGATCTTCTACGAGGACGACACGCCGGAGGAGTGGAAGGACTACTACAAGGCGAACGTCGAGTTCTTCGACGAGCTCGGTTCGCCCGGTGGCGCCTCCAAGCTGGGCCTGATCGAGCGCGACCACCCCTTCATCGCCGCTCTGCCCGCGGACATCAACCCGGCGGAGCACTGACCGACAGCGGTCCCGACCGCGGCCCCGTACGGCCACCGCCGTACGGGGCCGCGGCTGTATCTCCTCCCCCCCACCGGCCACCCCTAGCGCACGAGAGCGAGCAGCGAGCACCGTGAGCGCAGTCTCTTCCCGCCTCCCCGTCTTCCCCTGGGACCGGCTCGAGCCCTACAAGGCCACCGCGGCCGCCCACCCCGACGGCATCGTGGACCTGTCGGTGGGCACCCCGGTCGACCCGGTGCCCGCCGTGGTCCAGCGGGCGCTGGCCGACGCGGCCGACAGCCCCGGCTATCCCACGGTGTGGGGCACGGCCGCGCTGCGCGACGCGCTGACCGGCTGGGTGGAGCGCCGCCTGGGCGCCCGGGGTCTGAGGCACGCCAATGTGCTGCCGGTCGTCGGCTCGAAGGAACTGGTGGCCTGGCTGCCGACCCAGCTGGGCCTGGGCCCCGGCGACAAGGTCGCCTACCCCCGCCTCGCCTACCCGACCTACGAGGTCGGCGCGCGCCTGGCGGGCGCCGAGCCCGTCGTCTACGACGACCCCACCGAGCTCGACCCGGCCGGCCTGAAGCTGCTCTGGCTGAACTCGCCGTCCAACCCCACGGGCCGGGTGCTCTCCAAGGAGGAGCTGCGCCGCGCGGTGGCCTGGGCGCGCGAGCACGGCGTGCTGGTCTTCAGCGACGAGTGCTACCTGGAGCTGGGCTGGGAGGCGGACCCCGTCTCCGTGCTCCACCCGGACGTCTGCGGCGGCTCGTACGAGGGCATCGTCGCCGTCCACTCGCTCTCCAAGCGCTCGAACCTCGCCGGCTACCGCGCCGCGTTCGTCGCCGGCGACCCGGCCGTCCTCGGTGAGCTGCTGCAGATCCGCAAGCACGGCGGGATGATGGTCGCCGCCCCCGTCCAGGCCGCCACCGTCGCGGCCCTGGGCGACTCCGCGCACGTCGCCGAGCAGCGGGCCCGCTACGCCCGGCGCCGGGACGCGCTGCGCGCCGCCTTCGAGGCGGCGGGCTTCCGCATCGAGCACAGCGAGGCGTCGCTGTACCTGTGGGCCACGCGCGACGAGTCGTGCTGGGAGACGGTCGGCGAGCTCTCCAAGCGCGGCATCCTCGTCGCGCCGGGTGATTTCTACGGTCCGGCGGGCGAGCGCTTCGTACGGATCGCGTTCACCGCCACCGACGAGCGGGTGGAGGCGGCGGTCCGTCGTCTGGCCGAGTAGCCCTACGCATCCGGGCGCGGCACGCGTGACGAGGGGCCCGGGAGCTTTCGCTCCCGGGCCCCTCGGTGCTGCTGCGTGAAGCCGCCGCTTCCGGACGGACGGATCAGCCGCCGACGCCGGGCAGCTGCGGGACGCCGCCCTTGGTCACGCCCTGCGCCGTGCCGCCGACGGCCTGGGCCGCGCCGCCCACGAGCTGCCCCGTGGCCTTGTTGGCGGCCGGGACGGTCTCGTTGCCGGCCTTGTGCACCGCGTGGGACGCCATCGGGACAGCCGTGCCGACGGCCTTCTGCCCGACACCCGTCGCCATGGCGCCGGCCTGCTGGGAGGTGGCACCGACGGTGTGGCTCGCGTTCGTGGTGTCCAGCGCGCTCACCGGAGCCAGATCCGTGGCCTTGGTGAGGTCCGCGGCGCTCGCGGCTCCGGCCGCGCCGACGACGGGAGCGGCACCCGCGGCGACGAGCAGGGCCACTCGAGCGATCCGGCGCGTGAGGGGGAGGGACATGTTGCTCCTTTGACGGAGTGGGAAGTCGGTTGCTGTCCGGCGTGCGGACGCAGTGACTACCGCGTGAGCCCGGGGAAGGTTGCGGTGGAGGAAGGTAAAGACTGAGTAATGCGTCGCATTATCGGGCCCGCTGAAATCCCGCCATACCGGGCAGGTTGTCAAGCGATACGGAAGCCGGAAAAGCCGTTAGTCACAAGGAAGTTGGGGGTGCGTCGAGAAGGCGTGCGGATTCCCGCCGACCCGGCAACTCCCGTATGCGGCGCATACCCCCGGCGGGGGGACGGTCGTACTACTGAACGGTCGTGATCCGTACCGCCGGCGTGCCGTCGCCGCCCGCTTCCTCCGCCGATTTCCGCCAGCCGTCCGCCGAATTCTCCGCCGACCACACCCGGCCGCCGAAGGAGACGCGCTCCACCCGCAGTTCCGCCGCGTGCGCCACCGCCCAGGACGCCACCGCCCAGCCGCGCCGCCCCGGCGTCTCGTCGTCCGGCCCCGGGCGTACCGGCACGGTCACCGTCCGGCCCCCGGCCGCCCCGGTCCGGCCGTCCCCCGTCACCGTGGGGGAGGCCTCCACGCCGAACTCGCGGCTCAGCTTCGCCCGCACCGCCGCCGGATCGCCGGCCTTGCCGTCGCTCGGGCTCTTCGTACAGCTGAACGAGGCCGCCGCGCGGCCCGTGAGCCCCGACGACAGCAGTGAGGCGTCCGGCTCGTGCTTGGCGTACGCCTGCGGGAAACCGCTGCGCTGCACCTTCTGCGCCGCCACCGTCAACGGCAGCCGCGAGTAGCCCGGAACCTCCACCAGGTGGTCGTAGAACTTCCCCGCCGCGTAGACCGGGTCCGTGATCTGCGCCGCCGTGCCCCAGCCCTGGGTCGGCCGCTGCTGGAAGAGCCCCAGCGAATCGCGGTCGCCATGATGGATGTTGCGCAGCCCCGACTCCTGCATCGCCGTGGCCAGCGCGATCGTCACGGCCCGCTCCGGCAGCCCGCGCGACGACCCCACGGCGGAGATCGTCGCCGCGTTGACCGCCTGCTCGGGGGAGAGGGAGTACGACTGCCCGTTCGCCCGCATCGTGCAGCGCGGCGCCCCCGGACCGCCGGTGATCAGCTGCGCCACCAGATAGCCGACCAGCGCCAGCAGCACGGCGCAGGCGGCCACGGTGCGCAGCAGGCGGCCACGGCGGGTGACGGTGATCCCGGACATGCGGGCCACGTTACTTCAGAGACCGCCCGGCGGCCCCTCCGGACCGTACCGGGCGTCGCGTTAGGCTCGCCGCATGGATCATCCCGCACTGGACCTGTCCCTCGACGCCGCCGCCCTCACCGCCCGGCTCGTCGACTTCCGTTCCGAGAGCGGTGACGAGAAAGCCCTCGCCGACGCGATCGAGGCCGAGCTGCGCAAGCTGCCGCACCTGACGGTCGACCGGCACGGCAACAACGTCGTGGCCCGCACGAACCTCGGCCGCGCCGAGCGGATCGTCCTGGCCGGTCACATCGACACCGTGCCCATCGCCGACAACGTGCCCTCCCGCCTGACAGCAGATATCAGCGGCTCCGCCGCGGGGAACGGCATCCTGTGGGGCTGCGGCACCAGCGACATGAAGTCCGGCGTCGCCGTGCAGCTGCGCGTCGCCGCGACCGTCCCCGAGCCCAACCGCGACCTCACCTTCGTCTTCTACGACAACGAGGAGGTCGCCGCCCACCTCAACGGCCTCGGCCACGTCGCCGAGGCCCACCCCGACTGGCTGGCGGGCGACTTCGCCATCCTCCTGGAGCCCTCCGACGGCGAGGTCGAGGGCGGCTGCCAGGGCACCCTGCGCGTCCTGCTGCGCACCACGGGCGAACGCGCCCACTCCGCGCGGAGCTGGATGGGCTCCAACGCCGTTCACGCCGCGGCCCCCATCCTCGCCCGCCTCGCCGCCTACGAGCCGCGCCGCCCGGTCGTCGACGGACTCGAGTACCACGAGGGCCTCAACGCCGTGCGGATCGAGGGCGGCGTCGCCAACAACGTCATCCCCGACGAGTGCACCGTGACGGTGAACTTCCGCTACGCCCCCGACCGCACCCCCGAGGAGGCGCTCGCGCACGTCCACGAGGTCTTCGCGGACTGCGGCGTCACCGAGTTCGTCGTCGACGACCACTCCGGCGGCGCCCGCCCGGGCCTCGACCACCCGGCGGCCGTGGCCTTCATGGCGGCCGTCGGCGGCACGGCCCGGCCCAAGTTCGGCTGGACGGACGTGGCCCGCTTCAGCGCCCTCGGCGTGCCCGCGGTCAACTACGGCCCCGGCGACCCCCTCTACGCCCACAAGCGGGACGAGCACGTGGACACCGCCAAGATCACGCAGTGCGAGGAGCGGCTGCGGGCCTGGCTGACGGCTTGATCCGCTCTCCGGAGGGGCGGCGCCCCGGCGGTCACCACCTACCCTGAAGCGCAACGAGACCGACGATCCGCGGGTCCTGCGGCCCGCGGCGGAGGGAGCAGCATGGGCAATCCCGAGGCGTCGCGCGGGCGACGGGAACAGCGCCGGGGACCGGTCGTCCGCCGGCACGGCCAGATGCAGGCGGGCACCACGGACCAGCACCTGCTGGACACCCGGGGAACGGCGGACTGGGTCCACGAGGACCCCTTCCGGGTCCTGCGCATCCAGTCCGAGTTCGTCGAGGGGTTCGGCGCGCTGGCCGAACTTCCCCCGGCCATCAGCGTGTTCGGGTCGGCCCGCACGAAGCCCGGCTCGCCCGACTACGAGGCCGGGGTGGCCATCGGGCGCGGTCTGGTCGAGGCGGGCTTCGCCGTCATCACCGGCGGCGGGCCCGGCGCGATGGAGGCCGCCAACAAGGGCGCGATGGAGGCCGGCGGGATCTCCGTCGGCCTCGGCATCGAGCTGCCCTTCGAGCAGGGCCTCAACCCCTATGTGAACCTGGGCGTCGACTTCCGGTACTTCTTCGTGCGGAAGACGATGTTCGTGAAGTACGCGAGCGGCTTCGTGGTGCTGCCGGGCGGCCTGGGCACCCTCGACGAGCTCTTCGAGGCCCTCACGCTCGTCCAGACGAAGAAGGTCACCCGCTTCCCCATCGTCCTCTTCGGCACCGACTACTGGCGGGGCCTGCTCGACTGGCTGGAGCACACGCTCGTCGACCAGGGCAAGGTGAGCGCCGCCGACCTCCAGCTCTTCCACGTCACGGACGACGTGGAGGAGGCGATCGGGTTGGTGACGAAGGAAGCCGGGACCTGACGGGCCCTGCCTACGCCAGCCCTCGCCGGGCCACCGCGGGCGCGCGGTGGCCGGCGATGGCCGCCACCATGTCCAGCACCTGCTTCGTCTCCGCGACCTCGTGCACGCGGTAGACCTGAGCGCCGAGCCACGCGGACACCGCCGTCGTGGCGAGGGTGCCGACGACCCGCTCCTTCACCGGCCGGTCGAGGGTCTCGCCCACGAAGTCCTTGTTGGACAGCGAGACGAGCACGGGCCAGCCCGTCTCCGTCATCTCGCCCAGCCGGCGCGTGGCCTCCAGTGAGTGACGGGTGTTCTTCCCGAAGTCGTGCCCCGGGTCGATCATGATGCCGTCGCGCCGCACACCCAGCTCCACGGCCCGCTCCGCCAGCCCCACCGTCACCCGCAGGATGTCCGCCATCACGTCGTCGTACTCGACGCGGTGCGGCCGCGTCCGCGGCTCCACGCCGCCCGCGTGGGTGCACACCAGGCCCGCGCCGTAACGGGCGGCCACCTCGGCCAGCTTGGGGTCCACGCCGCCCCACGCGTCGTTCAGCAGGTCCGCGCCGGCCTCGCAGACCGCCTCGCCCACGTCATGCCGCCAGGTGTCGACGCTGATCACCACGTCCGGGTGGCGCCGCCGGACCTCCGCCACGAACCCGACCGTGCGCCGGGCCTCCTCCTCGGCCGTCACCTCGGCGCCGGGGCCCGCCTTCACCCCGCCGATGTCGATGATGGCGGCGCCCTCCGCCACGGCCTGCTCCACCCGGGCGAGCGCCGGCTCGTCGCGGAACGTCGCCCCCTGGTCGTAGAAGGAGTCCGGGGTCCGGTTGACGATCGCCATGATCACCGGTTCGTGGGTGTCGAACTCGCGTCGTCCAAGCCGCAGCATTTTCCGTTCTTCCTCTCCCTGGTCCGCCAGCGACCTTAACTGTCAGTGGGGCATGGCACGATCGGAGTCGACGGTTTGGCCGACGCCGGCCTGTGGACGCAACGAGGGGACGGCCGTGTTCTGGTTCTTGCTCATCGCGCTGGTCGTGGTGGTCGCCGCGGTCACGCTCGCCGTCGCCGGGGGAGGCGGTGACGGCGCCGGCGGGGAGGCCGCCCTGCCCGAGGCCGTCCACGACCGGATGGCCTGGCCGCTGCCCGCCGCCCGTCCGCTGGGCCGGGCCGACGTCGAGGAGCTGCGGCTGCCCCTGGCCCTGCGCGGCTACCGCATGGCCGAGACGGACGACGCCCTGGACCGGCTCGGCGCGGAGCTCGCCGAGCGCGACGCCCGCATCGCCGAGCTGGAGGCGGCGCTCGCCGGGGCGCAGGCGGCGGCGATAGGGGTGCGGGGGCTGCTGGAGCGCGAGAGCGGCGGTGCGGCGGAGGAGCGGGAGCGGCCGGAGGAGCAGGAGCCGCAGGACAGCCCGGGGAAGGGGAAGACGTCATGAGCGGCGCCAGTGGAGTCGTCATCGGGGCGGACGGCCTGGCCCGTTGCCCGTGGGGGCTGGAGGGGGAGACCCTCGCGGACTACCGCGTCTACCACGACACCGAATGGGGCCGCCCGGTCCACGGCGACGACGCCCTGTTCGAACGGATCTCGCTGGAGGCCTTCCAGTCGGGCCTGTCGTGGCTGACGATCCTGCGGCGCCGCGAGGGCTTCCGGGCCGGGTTCGCCGGCTTCTCCATCGAGAAGGTGGCGGCCTTCACGGAGGAGGATGCCGAGCGGCTGCTGGCCGACCCGGGCATCATCCGCAACCGCGCGAAGATCGCGGCGACGCTGGCCAACGCGCGCGCCGCCGCGGAGCTGGCGCCGGGGGAGCTGGACGCCCTGGTGTGGTCCCACGCCCCCGACCCGGCCACCCGGCCCGCGCCCCGCTCGTCGGCCGACGTCCCGGCGGTCACGCCGGAGTCGACGGCGCTGGCCAAGGCCCTCAAGAAGCGGGGCTTCCGCTTCGTGGGGCCCACGACGGCGTACGCCCTGATGCAGGCGTGCGGCCTGGTCGACGACCACCTGGCGGGCTGTCACGTACGGACGGGCTGAGGCCCCCTAGCGGCCCACGAACCGCGGCTTCTCCTTCGCCAGGAACGCCGCCACGGCGATCCCGTGGTCCTCCGCCGTGGCGGCGGCGCGCTGCAGCCCCTCCTCCTTGGCCAGGGTCTCCTCCAGGCCGTGCGCCGCCCCATGGGCGAGCGACTCCTTGATCGCCGCGTACGCGGCCGTCGGCCCCTCGGCCAGCCGGCGGGCGACCTCCGTCGCCGCCGCGGCCAGCTCGGCCGCCGGGACGACCCGGTTCGCGATGCCCAGCTCGTACGCCTCCTGGGCGCTCACATTGCGCGGGAAGAGCAGCAGGTCGGCGGCGCGGCCGTGGCCGACGAGGCGGGGAAGGGTCCAGGAGACGCCCGAGTCGGCGGTGAGCGCCACCCCGGCGAAGGACGTGTTGAAGGCGGCCGAGTCCGCGACCACGCGGTAGTCCGCCGCGAAGGCGAACCCCGCGCCGGCGCCCGCCGCCACACCGTTCACCCCGGCCACGACCGGCTTGGGCATCCGGGTGATGGCGGTGACGATGGGGTTGTAGTGGTCCCTGACGGTGTCCATCGTCGACCGGGTGCCGTGCTCGCGGTCGGCGGCCAGCGAGGCCACGTGCTCCTTGAGGTCCTGACCGACGCAGAAGGCCCGCCCGGTGGCGGTCAGCAGCACGGCCCGTACGGCGGCGTCGTCGGCCGCCTGCCGCAGGACGTCGCGGAGGGCGATCTTCGTCTCGGTGTTCAACGCGTTCATGGCGTCGGGACGATTCAGTGTGATCGTCGCGAGCCCGTCGGTCACCTCGTAGAGCACGGTGTCCGCCATGGTGCGGTCCCTCCCTGGGTCGGCTTTGGTGCGATGCGTGCTCAGGATGCCGGAGATCATCGGGGCCGGATATGTGACCTGCGTCAAAGAATCGGCCATCGTGACGGCCGTGAGAGCGACGCACGAATACCGCGCGATCCCCGAATTGGGTGGTTTTGCGGCAGCGCGTTGCCGAAGGGATGCGGACTGATGTTGGTCATTGGGTCGCGCGATGCGGGATAATGGCCTGGAAGCAATGTGTTCGATGCCGGTGACGCGTGCCCTTCCCGGGGCCGTCGGCTGACGATGAGCTGGTTTCAGGAAGGGGAACGAGCATGGCGGCCATGAAGCCGCGGACGGGCGATGGCCCGCTCGAGGTGACCAAGGAGGGGCGGGGCATCGTCATGCGGGTTCCGCTCGAAGGCGGCGGTCGTCTCGTCGTCGAGCTGACCCCCGACGAGGCCAAGGCTCTCGGCGAGGCCCTGGAGAAGGTCGTCGTCTGACGCCCTTGGCCCTCGGCCACGGGCCACAGGCCCATAATCCTCTCGCACCGCCCCGGTCGCCGGCTTGTCCCGGCACCGGGGCGGTGGCGTATCCGCGTCCGGCCCGCCGGCCGGCGCCTCCGGCCCGTGCTTGCGGTAGGGCGGCGCGGTGCCGGGCCGCACCCGGCCACCGCCCCCGGCTACGCCGGTGCGGCTACGCCGGACCGCGCCTGACGGCGCACAGCAGCCCGTCGCCCACCGGCAGCAGGGACGGTACGAGCGCCGTGGACTCCCGGACGGCCCGCAGCAGTTCACGCAGCCGCTGGACCTCGGCGGGCGGCACCGCCGAGTCGACCGTCCGGCCGTCCGCGAAGACGCCCTCGAAGCAGACCAGCCCGCCCGGGCGCAGCAGGCGCAACGATTCGGCTAGGTAGTCGAGGGACTCCATCCGGTCACCGTCGCAGAAGACCAGGTCGTATCCGCCGTCCGCGAGCCGGGGCAGCACCTCCAGGGCCCGGCCGGGGATGAAGCGCGCCCGGTTGCCGGCGAAGCCCGCCGCGCGGAAGGCCTGGCGGGCGAACTGCTGGCACTCCGGGTCGCTGTCCACCGTGGTGAGCACCCCGTCCGGCCGCATGCCGTGCAGCAGGTGGATGCCGGAGACCCCGGTGCCGGTGCCGATCTCGGCGACGGCCTTGGCGTCCACAGCGGCGGCGAGCAGGCGCAGCGCCCCACCGGTGCCGTTCGACACCGAGTTCAGCCCCGCCTCGTAGGCCCGGTCCCGGGCCCAGCGCAGTGCCTCGTCCTCGGCGACGAACACATCGGCGAACGCCCAGCTCGTCTGCTGGTTGCCGGTAATGGCCCTCTCCTGTCCCCGTAGTCGACGCAACCGTGACTGTATCCGCTGCCCACGGGAACCCGCAGATGGGACCGGGCGTTGGAGAGTACGGAACGCAGGCGGAAGGGGGCGGGGACCGGCGGGAACCACCGGCGCGGGCCGTTCGTCACGGATGACAACGGATCAAGACCAAAATCCGGGTCAAAATTGCTTATCCGGAGCTAACGGGCGAGGTGGATATGGTAGGGGCTCCACTGGACACCACCAGAGCCGACAGGGGAGGTGCGGCTGCGGTTGGCGACCGCCGCGGAGTGCTCAGGCGCCTCCGCAGGTCCGCTCCCGAGCCGAAATCCGTGACCTACACCGCTGACCGTTCCAACGCCGCCGCCCGCACCGCGAACACCGCGACTTTCGCCACCGACGCGGACGCGCAGGCGTGGACTCCTCCCAGCTGGGAGGAGATCGTCAGCACGCACAGCGCCCGGGTCTACCGTCTCGCCTACCGCCTCACCGGCAACCAGCACGACGCCGAGGACCTCACGCAGGAGGTCTTCGTCCGCGTCTTCCGCTCCCTGTCCACGTACACCCCGGGGACGTTCGAGGGCTGGCTGCACCGCATCACCACGAACCTGTTCCTGGACATGGTCCGGCGCCGTCAGCGCATCCGCTTCGACGCGCTGGGCGAGGACGCCGCCGAGCGGCTCCCCAGCCGTGAGCCGTCCCCCCAGCAGCACTTCAACGACACCCACTTCGACGCGGACGTCCAGCAGGCGCTGGACACCCTCGCGCCGGAGTTCCGCGCCGCGGTCGTCCTGTGCGACATCGAGGGGCTCTCCTACGAGGAGATCGCCGCGACCCTCGGCGTCAAGCTCGGCACCGTGCGCAGCCGTATCCACCGCGGCCGTTCCCACCTCCGCAAGGCGCTCCAGCACCGCTCGCCCGCCGCCCGGGCCGAGCAGCGCGCGGTGGCGGTGCCGGCCGCCGGCGTTCCTCTCGGTGGGGAGGTCGGGATCGCGTGACCACCTCCGGCGGTCAGTCCCCCGCCGAGCACCATCTCGGCGACCGCCTCGCTGCCCTCGTCGACGGGGAGTTGGGGCACGATTCTCGGGAGCGGGTGCTGGCGCACCTCGCCACCTGCTGGACATGCAAAGCGGAAGCCGACGCGCAGCGTCGGCTCAAGAACGTGTTCGCGGAGGCCGCGCCGCCGCCGCTCTCCGACTCGCTGCTCGCACGGCTGCAAGGGCTGCCGGGCGGCATGAGCGGCCCGCCCGGGCCTTCCGGGCTGTCCGGGCCTTCCGGTGACGAGGGCGAAGGCGGCCACCCGGCCGTGGGAAGAGGCGCCTTCGGCGCCGAGGCGGAGGCCTTCGCCCTGCTGCCGGCGGTCGCCCCCCAGCCGCGTGACCGGGGCTTCCGCACCCACCCGGTGGGGCAGGGCGGCTCGCGCGGCCGCCGGTTCGCCTTCGCGGCGGCCGGGGCGGTCTCGCTGGCCGCGATAGCCCTGGCGGGCGCGCAGCCGCTGGAGACGCCCGTGGCGTCGCGGCAGGCCCGTGGCGACGGCACCAGCGCGGCCACGAGCTCCCTCGGCTCGGCGCAGGGCGTGCCCCTGGACCAGCGCGATCTGGGCCGGGCGCAGCCGGCGGCGCAGGAGCTGTCGGCGACGTTCGCGGCGCCGCTGGCCGCGGGCGTCTCCCTGCTGCGTCCCTCCGGCGCGCGGCTGCTGCCGCCGATGGTCCGCAAGCCCGCGACTCTCGCCGCGCAGCCGCAGGCCCGGCCGCCGGTACAGCCCCGCTGATCACGGCCGGGATCCCCGCCGGGATCCCGGCGGGCTCCCCCCTCCGCACCCGGCCGGGGACCTGGTGTAATCGTCTGTGGGGCGCGCGTGTTTCCGGCATGCGCGCCTCCGCGACGAACGGTGGGGATGAGGAATGGACGAGGGGAAGGCGCGGGCGTCCGCGCCCAAGCCGCACTGGTGGCACCGCCGCCGCACGCCGGAGGGCGTCCCGCCGCAGCCACTCGCGGGCCCGGGCGACACCCCCGCCGCGCCGCTGCACGCCCCCGACCCGTACAGCACCCCGCCCTACGGCCGCCCCGGCCCCTGGGCCCCGGCGCCCCCGGTCCAACGCCCCACCCTCACCCCGCCCCAGGGCACCCCGCTGGTGCCGGGGGCGACGCCGCCCCCGACGCCCCCCGCGGCCTACGCGCCGCCGCCGCCCGCCGAGCCGGCCACCCAGCCGCTGCCGCCGGTGCCCGGTGACGTGCCGTCGGCGGCCCACCCCCAGGACGGCCCCGGCGGCTTCGCCGAGCCCGAGGCCCCGGCCGCGCACCCGCGGCCCCAGCCGTACCCCGCGACGCCCCCCGACCCCGCCCCTCCCGTCGACCCGTGGGCGTACGACCCCTGGGCCGCCGGCGGCGCGCTGCCCGGGTACGGGAAGCCGGAGCCCGTCAAGCAGGTGACCGTGGCCCGGAGCCGGATCGTGGGCGGGGCCGTGGTCGTGGCGCTGGTGGCCGGCGGGATCGGCGGCGGGATCGGGATGTACCTGGAGCGGGACGGCGGCGTCGCCGGGCGGGTGACGCTGCCGCAGGCCGGGGCCGGGAGCGCCGACCGCGCGCCCGGGAGCGTCGCCGGGATCGCCGCGCGGGCGCTGCCCGGCGTCGTCACGATCCATGTGCGCGGCGGCGGCGACCAGAGCACCGGCACCGGCTTCGTGCTCGACAAGAAGGGGCACATCCTCACCAACAACCACGTCGTGCAGTCCGCCGCGTCCGGCGGCGGCTCCATATCCGTGACGTTCAACGGCGGCCAGACCGCCAAGGCGGAGCTCGTCGGCCGCGACGGCGGCTACGACCTCGCCGTGATCAAGGTGTCCGGGGTGTCCGGCCTCAGCCCGCTCGCCCTCGGCAATTCCGACTCCGTGCGCGTCGGCGACTCCGTCATCGCGATCGGCGCGCCCTTCGACCTCGCGGGCACCGTCACCACCGGGATCATCAGCGCCAAGGACCGCCCGATCACCGCGGGCGGCCGCAAGCAGGACGGCGCCGACATCAGCTACGTCGACGCCCTCCAGACCGACGCCCCGATCAACCCCGGCAACTCCGGCGGCCCCCTGGTGGACTCCCAGGCCCGGGTCATCGGCATCAACAGCGCCATCCGCTCCGCCGGGGACTCCGAGTCCGGCGGGGCGGGCGGGCAGGGCGGCAGCATCGGCCTCGGCTTCGCGATACCGGTCAACTCCGCCCGGCGGGTCGCCGAGGAGCTGATCAACACCGGGAAGGCCACCCATCCGGTGATCGGCGTGTCACTCGACATGGCCTATGCGGGTGACGGCGCACGGGTGAACACCGACGGCTCCAGGACCCCGGCGGTCACCCCCGGCGGTCCCGCCGACAAGGCGGGCATCCGGCCCAAGGACGTCATCAGGAAGGTGGACGGCGTCCCCGTGCACGCCGCCCAGGAGCTGATCGTCAAGATCCGCGGTCACCGACCGGGCGACAGCCTCGCCCTCACCCTTGACCGGGACGGCCGGGAGGAGACCGTCCGTCTGACGCTCGGCTCCGCGACCAGCGGCTGACCGGCGGCCGACCGGCGGCCGAGGGCGGCGTCGGCCGCCCATCCGCCGCCCACCGCGCGCTCACGATCCCCGAACCTTCGCCCGATTTTGACCGTCGTGTCTCCCGTCGCCCCCACCGGGCCAGGTACCGTGATACCCGGCCGGCCCGGCCGTCCACACCCCCAAGGAGCTGAGCAACGTGCTCGACATAGGACCCCTCGAGCTGATCACGCTCATCGTCCTTGCCGTGCTCATCTTCGGTCCCGACAAGCTGCCGAAGATGATCCAGGACGTGTCGCGCACGCTGCGCAAGATCCGGCAGTTCTCCGAGAACGCCAAAGAGGACATCCGCTCCGAGCTCGGCCCCGAGTTCAAGGACTTCGAGTTCGAGGACCTCAACCCCAAGACGTTCGTGCGCAAGCACGTGCTGGAGAAGGACGAGCTGGGCCTGAAGGAGATCCGCAACGGCTTCGACTTCAAGTCCGAGGTGGCCGAGATGGCCGAGGTCACCGACACGGCCCACGGCCGGACGGCCTCTTCGTCCTCGACCGCCTCCACTGGTTCCTCGAGCGGCTCCGGCACCCCGGACCTGCTCAAGAAGCGCGAGAGCGGCCTTCAGCCGGGAGAGCGTCCTCCGTACGACGCCGACGCCACCTGAGCCGTCGATGCGGGGCCCCATTGACGGGGGTGGCTATCCTCCCTTTGTTTGGGGTGCGGCCGGGAGCGAGCGGTCGGCGCGCCCAGGACGTCGGGGCTATGAGGAGGCGCCGCGCAGATGGAGACGACGAGTCGGGTAGGGGCGCGAGGGGCCGGCGAGGCCGACGCGTCCGCCGCGGGGACGCCGGACGGGCAGGGCGGGTCCGGTAACCGGCGCTCGGTCGACGGCTATCTCCTGGCGTCGTTCCCGTGGTACGGCCTGGACGAGGCCTACACCGGGCCGCGCTGGCTGATGCAGGTCGGCGCCGCCGCCGACGGCACGGTGGAGCACGGCTCCACGGGCCACGGCGCCGAGCCGCAGCTGCGCATGGGCCGCGTCGAGCACGACACCGCCACCCAGCGCTTCGCGGTCGTGGTCACCGTCGCCAGCCGTCCGGTGCGGCGCAGCGCCGACGGCACGGGCGTGCTGGAGGCCACCTCGGTCTCCTCGGCCGCCTGGCTGGCCGGCTCGGGGCTGCTGGCCTGCACCTGGCCCTCCCAGATGGAGCGCGCCCTGCGCCAGGACTGGCTGGACCAGCAGACGGCCCTCGCCTGGGAGCTCGCCGACCACATGGAGGATCCGGCCTGGTCGACGCTGTCGCTCCCGGTGGACGGGGTGCCCACGGACTTCCGCTACCGGGAGTCGGAGTACGGCTGGGTGCTCGCCGGTTCGGCGGAGGGCGTGCTCCTCGGCGCGTACGGGCGGGGCATGAGCGCGTACGGCATGGGTTTCGCGGTGATCCCGGACATCAGGGTCTACGACGCGGACTGAGCCGGCCGGGCTCGGGTCACCCGTCGGGCCGCCCCGGGCTGCGTGGCCCGTGGGGCCGGGCTTGAATGCCCGCAGGGGGCCGACTTCCGAGAGGGTGACGCACCATGCCGGGCAGGTTCGAGATGTACGAGGACAGGACGGGCCACTACCGCTACCGGCTGAAGGCGGGCAACGGCGAGATCATCGCCGTCGGCGAGGCCTACAACAGCCGGGCGGCGTGCGAGAAGGGCATCGAGTCGGTGAAGCGGAACGCCGCGACGGCGACCGTGAAGGATCTGGGCCACCAGGAGAAGTAGCCCGAGGACGTGCGGAGGGCGCCGGGCGGAATCCGCCGGGCGCCCTCCGCACACCCGCAAGGGTCAGAACTTGTTGCGCGGCGTGATGCCCAGCGACATGCCCGACAGGCCGCGCTGCCGCCCGCCGAGCTTGCCCGCGATGGCGCGCAGCGCGCTGCCCGCCGGGGAGTCGGGGTCGGTCAGGACCACCGGCTTGCCCTCGTCGCCGCCCTCGCGCAGCCGGACGTCGATCGGGATGGAGCCCAGTACGGGGACGGTCGCGCCCGTGGTGCGGGTGAGGCCTTCGGCGACCTTCTGGCCGCCGCCCGTGCCGAAGACGTCGACCATCTCGTCGCAGTGCGGGCACGGCAGCCCGGACATGTTCTCCACGACGCCGACGATCTTCTGGTGGGTCTGCACGGCGATCGAGCCGGCCCGCTCGGCGACCTCGGCGGCGGCCTGCTGAGGGGTCGTCACCACGAGGATCTCGGCGTTGGGGACCAGCTGGGCCACGGAGATGGCGATGTCGCCCGTGCCCGGCGGCAGGTCGAGGAGGAGCACGTCCAGGTCGCCCCAGAAGACGTCCGCGAGGAACTGCTGGAGGGCGCGGTGGAGCATGGGGCCGCGCCAGACGACGGGGGCGTTGCCCGGGGTGAACATGCCGATCGAGATGACCTTCACGCCGTTCGCCGACGGCGGCATGATCATGTTCTCGACCTGGGTGGGACGGCCGTCCGCGCCCAGCATGCGGGGCACCGAGTGGCCGTAGATGTCGGCGTCCACGACACCGACCTTCAGGCCGTCGGCCGCCATGGCGGCGGCCAGGTTGACCGTCACCGAGGACTTGCCGACGCCGCCCTTGCCGGAGGCGACCGCGTAGACGCGGGTCAGCGAGCCCGGCTTGGCGAAGGGCACCTCGCGCTCGGTCTGGCCGCCGCGCAGCGACGACGCGAGCTCGCGGCGCTGCTCGTCGCTCATCACGTCCAGCTCGACGGTGACGCCCGTGACGTTCTCGACCCGCGAGACGGCCTCGGTCACCATCGAGGTGATCTTGTCGCGCATGGGGCAGCCGGCGACCGTCAGATAGACCGCCACCGCGACCGTGCCGTCCGCCGCGATCCCCACCGATTTGACCATCCCCAGCTCGGTGATGGGGCGCTGGATCTCGGGGTCGTTGACCGTCGCGAGCGCGGCGCGGATCGCGTCCTCACTCGGCGCGGCGGTGTCGTACGTGTCGGTAGCCATAGCTCCGATGGTACGGCTCGGCACAGGGCCTCGGGAAAGCCTCTCAGCGGTCGCCTTCCTCACTCTCCGCCGGGAATACGCGCCGCTGCTCCAGCTCCCTGACCAGGTCCTGGAATTCCGAGCGGATCCAGTCCCGGGTCGCGACCTCGCCGAGGCCCATACGCAGCCCGGCGATCTCCCGCGTCAGGTACTCGGTGTCCGCGATGGAGCGCTCGTTCTGTTTGCGGTCCTGCTCCAGGTTGACCCGGTCGCGGTCGTCCTGCCGGTTCTGCGCCAGCAGGATCAGGGGCGCGGCGTACGAGGCCTGGAGGGACAGCACGAGGGTCAGGAAGATGAACGGATAGCGGTCGAACCGCAGGTTCCCGGGGACCGAGGTGTTCCACACGACCCACAGGACGATGACGACCGTCATCCAGACGATGAAGCGGCCCGTGCCCAGGAAACGGGCGATCCGCTCCGACATCCGCCCGAAGGCCTCCGGGTCGTACTCCGGCAGCCAGCGGGAGCGCTTCACCCGGGGCAGGTCCAGCCGGGCGCGCGGTGGCGGCGGGTGGGAGTGCGGGTGCACCGCCGCCGACTCGGCCTTGGCCCGGTCGGCGGACCGGTCCGGACGCAGCGCGGGCGCGGTGGCGCGGGCCCGGTCGCGGTCCCCGGGCCTCACGGCTCGCCGCCCTGGAGGTCCATGCCGAACGCGCCGTGGTGAAGCTCGGTCTCCCGCCAGTCGTCCGGCAGCAGATGGTCGAGGACGTCGTCCACGGTGACCGCGCCCAGCAGCGAGCCGCTGTCGTCCACGACCGGCACGGCGACCATGTTGTACGTCGCCAGGTAGCTGGTGACCGCGCGCAGCGGCATGTCCGGCGGCAGCGGCCGCAGCTCGGTGTCGGTCATCGAGCCGACGAGCGTGAACGGCGGGTCGCGCAGCAGCCGCTGGAAGTGCACGGTGCCCAGGAACTTGCCCGTCGGCGTCTCGTCCGGCGGACGGCACACGTACACCTGGGCGGCCAGCGCGGGGGACAGGTCGGGGTTGCGCACCCGCGCGAGGGCGTCGGCGACGGTCGCGTCCGGGCGCAGCACGATCGGCTCGGTGGTCATCAGACCGCCCGCCGACAGCTCCTCGTAGGACATCAGCCGCCGCACGTCGGCGGCCTCGTCCGGCCGCATCAGCGTCAGCAGCCGCTCCATCTCCTCCTCCGGCAGCTCGGAGAGCAGGTCGGCCGCGTCGTCGGGGTCCATGGCCTCCAGGACGTCGGCGGCGCGCTCCTCCTTCAGCTTGCCGAGGATCTCGATCTGGTCGTCCTCCGGCAGCTCCTCCAGGACGTCCGCGAGCCGGTCGTCGTCCAGGGCGGCGGCGACCTCGGCGCGCCGCTTGGGGGAGAGGTGGTGGAGGACATTGGCCAGGTCGGCGGGGCGCAGACGCTCGAAGGTGGCCAGCAGGTTCTCGGCGCCCTGGCCGTGCTCCTCCAGCGAGAAGCCGGTGACGGCGGACCACTCCACCGTCAGCGTCTCCCCCTTGCGGCGCAGGGCGCCGCCCTTGCCCCGGCGGACGAAGACCTTGTCGATCTCCCAGTCGCGGCGGGCGGGCAACTGGGTGATGGACACGTCGAGGACGGTCACCTCCTCGTCCGTGCCGACCATCCGCACGCGGCGGTCGAAGAGCTCGCCGAAGACCAGCGTCTCCGTGGGCCGCTGCTCGAACCGCCGCATGTTCACCACGCCCGTGGTGATCACCTGCCCGGACTCCACACCGGTCACCCGGGTCATCGGCAGGAAGATCCGCCGCCGGCTGACCACCTCCACGACCAGCCCCAGCACCCGGGGCGGCCGCTTGCCCACGCGCAGCATCGCCACGACGTCGCGGACCCGGCCCACCTGGTCCCCGTTGGGATCGAAGACGGCCACGCCCGAGATGTGCGAAACGAACACCCGGGGGGCGCCTGCTGCCATGGCCGCGTACCTCCTCCCACGCCGGGTGGTGTCCGATTCAGGCTAGCGTGACCGGCTTCGCCGGGCGCGGGAGAGACCGCCGTACGGAGCCTGTACGGATCCTGTACGGACTCCCCGCTTCCGCCTGTCGGCGGCACGGGTACGCTGCGCCGTAGCCCACCGGTGACCGGAGGACAGGAGCAGAGGTGCGAACGCGGAACGCGGCTCTCGTGGGAGCCCTGTGCGTCGGCCTGTCGGCCGTGCTCACGGCCTGCGGCGGCGGAGCCGAGGACCCGGACGCGGGGACCAACGGCGTCGGCAAACTCGAACCCGCCGCCATCCAGGACAAGGCCCGCGCCGCCGCGCGCGGCGCCGAGGCCGTCCACCTGTCCGGCAACGTCGTCAGCCAGGGCCGCACCTACCGCATCGACATGCGGCTGAAGAAGAACGGCGGCACGGGCCGGGTGTCCTCCTCCGCCGCCAGCTCCTTCGAGCTGCTGCGCGTGGGCGACGACCTCTACCTCAAGGCGCCCGCCGGGTTCTGGGCCAAGGGAGCCACGCCCGCGCCCTCCGCCACGGCCAAGGGCGACGCCTCCTCCGCCGCCGGCAAGCTCGACGACAAGTACGTCAAGGTGCCGGGCGACGACCCCGCCTACCAGCAGTTCCGGGGCTTCACCGACAAGGACGTCCTCCTCGACGGCCTGCTCGCCCTCCACGGCACCCTCGCCCGGGGCGACCACGGCACGGTCGGCGGCGTCCGCACCATCCGCGTCACGGGCGCGAAGGGCGGCGGCGGCACGATGGACGTCTCCCTCACCGGCACCCCGTATCCCGTGCGGGTACAGCGCGCGGGCGGCGCGGGCCAGCTGGAGCTGGACGGCTGGGGCAAGGACTTCGCCCTCGCCGTCCCCGACAAGAACCAGACCGTCGACTACGGCAAACAGCTGCGCATCCCCTCGGGCGGCGCCCTCCCCTCCTCGAAGGAAGGTTCCTCGGGAGAGGGCGCGAACCCGGGAGGCTGACCGGGCGCGCGTCAGCGCCCCGCGCGGCGCCCCCGGCGCAGCAGCCGCGGCAGTGCCGCCGGCATGGGCTCGCGCGTCGTCGCCGGCGTCGCCAGCGGAACCGCCACCAGGGAACCGTCCGGCAGCTCCGCGGTGGCACCGGACGGCGTCAGCCGCAGCACCCTGCACTCTTCGGCCCAGCGGTCCTCGAGCCGCTCCGCGTCGGGCGCGTTGAGCCGCTTGCCCTTCAGCTCGGCGACGGCCGCCGCCCACTCCTCCCCGCGCGCCGGGAGCTCGCTCACCGACGCCGTCCAGGAGACCAGCCGACCGCCCTTGTCCTTGCTGCGCACGGTCACCGTGGCCGTCGCGCCCTCGGCGAGCCCCAGCTCGTCCACGGGCTGCTCGCCCGGGCCGCCCACGAGGTGCGCGGCACCCTCGTGCCAGACGTGCCACAGCGCCCGGCTGGGCCCGGCCGGACCCTTCACCCAGATGAGGCCGGACTTCTTCGTGGCCTCTTCGATCAGCGCCTGCGTCATCGTCATGCGCCCTACCTTACGCAGCGCCCTAGGCTGGGTCCGTGAGTGCTGCCCGCGCGCGACGAGACGCGATACCGACGCCCAGGACGACCACCGGACCGGCGGAGGCATCCGGCGTATCCGGCGCGCCAGTGGCGTCCGTCCGCACCGAGCTGCTCCTCCTCGCCGTCGCCATCGCCGGCGTCTCCCTCTCCGCGCCGCTGATCGCGGCCACCGCCGCGCCGGCCCTGGCCATCGCCTTCTGGCGCAACGCCATGGCCGTCGGCGCGCTCACCCCCGTCGTCCTGTTCCGCCCGCGCCACCGCGCCGAGCTGCGCGGCATCGGCCGGCGGACGGCACTGCTGGCCGTCGCCGCCGGGGCGCTGCTCGCCGTCCACTTCGGGGTCTGGCTGCCCAGCCTCCAGATGACCTCCGTCGCCTCGTCCACGGCGCTGGTCACCACCACGCCCATCTGGACCACCCTGCTGCTGCGGCTGCGCGGCCACCGCCCGCCCGCGCTGGTCTGGGCGGGTACCGCGCTGGCCTTCCTCGGGGTGCTGACGCTCACGGGCGTCGACCTGTCCCTCTCCCCGCGCGCCCTCGCCGGGGACGGCCTCGCGCTCGCGGGCGGCGTCGCGGCCGCCGGGTACGTCCTGCTGGGCGCGGAGGTACGCCGGACGGTGGGCACGGTCGCCTACACCTACATCTGCTACACGACCACGACCGTGCTGCTGCTCGCCGCGTGCCTGTGCGGGGGAGTGTCCCTCGGCGGCTACAGCGGGGAGACCTGGCTGAAGCTGGCGGTGCTCACGATCGCGGCCCAGCTGCTCGGCCACTCGCTGATCAACAGGGTGGTCAAGGGCCTGGGCCCGTCCGTCACGTCCACGGCGATCCTGCTGGAGACGCCGGGGGCGGCGCTGATCGCGGCGCTGTGGCTGGGGCAGGAGCCGCCCGCCGTGGCGTACCCGGCGCTGGCCGTGATCATGGCGGGCCTGGCGCTGGTCATCATGGGCGGCAGAAGGGACAAGGCCCAGGCGTAAGCCCTAAAGCCACCCGTTCCGCTTGAAGCCGCGGTGGATGGCGACACAGATCACGACGGTGACCGCCATGACCCCCGGATAGCCGTACTTCCAGTGCAGCTCCGGCATGTGGTCGAAGTTCATGCCGTAGATCCCCGCGATCATCGTCGGCACGGCGAAGATCGCCGCCCACGAGGTGATCTTGCGCATGTCCTCGTTCTGCGCCACCGACGCCTGCGCGAGGTTGGCCTGGAGGATGGAGTTCAGCAGGTCGTCGAAGGAGACCACCTGCTCGTGGACGCGCGCCAGGTGGTCGGCGACGTCACGGAAGTACTTCTGGATGTCCGGGTCGACCAGCCGCATCGGCCGCTCGCTGAGCAGCTGCATCGGCCGCATCAGCGGGGTGACCGCGCGTTTGAACTCCAGCACCTCGCGCTTGAGCTGGTAGATGCGGCCCGCGTCGCCGCCCCGCCGGCTGCCCTTGCTGGGCTCGGAGAAGACGTCGATCTCCACCTCGTCGATGTCGTCCTGCACGGCGTCGGCCACGGCTATGTAGCCGTCGACCACCTGGTCGGCGATGGCGTGCAGCACGGCCGAGGGGCCCTTGGCGAGCAGCTGGTCGTCCTCCTCCAGCCGGTGGCGCAGGGCGCGCAGCGAGCCCTGGCCGCCGTGCCGGACGGTGATGATGAAGTCCGGGCCCGTGAAGCACATCACCTCGCCGGTCTCCACCACCTCGCTGGTGGCGGTGAGTTCGGCGTGCTCCACGTAGTGGATGGTCTTGAAGACGGTGAAGAGCGTGTCGTCGTAGCGCTCCAGCTTGGGCCGCTGGTGGGCGTGGACCGCGTCCTCCACGGCCAGCGGGTGGAGCCCGAACTCGCGGGCTATCCCCGCGAACTCCGCCTCCGTGGGCTCGTGCAGCCCGATCCACGCGAACCCGCCGTAGCTTCGCACCCGCCGCAGCGCCTCGGCGGGACTGATGAGCTCGCTGACGCGCTTGCCGTCGCGATAGACGGCGCTGTCCACCACGGCGCTGCTGACGGAGGCGTCCCGGGTGGTGCCGTAGCCGCCACCGCCGCTCTTGTCGGGCACCCGGCGCAGGGCGGGGCGGACTACGGCACGCAGGTCACGGATCATCGACATGGCTGGCTCCTTCACGGGCCGGCCGCCGGCCACGACGCGGGCGCAACGCTGCCTGGAAGGAGGACGTGGCCGGGCGCCCTGGGCGCAGGGGATCACGTCCGCGAATCAGGTGGCGCTTCGCGCGGTGCGTGCGACCGGCGACAGTTCGCGGAGAGTTCGCAGAGGACTGCGGAGAACACGGAACAAAGCGAGGGCAGGCGCTCTTCCGTCAAGTGCCGCGGGCGTGAAGGGACTTCCGGGATTCGGATCCGGCGAAGAGGGCCGGCCGCGGAAGCCTCGGGTCACGGGATGACGCTCGTCCGGGGCGAGGAGACGGGAGAACTGTCGGTACTGCACGGTCGACTAGGATCCACCGCAGCCCCACCTCCTCCGGCCGGTCCCCGCGTAAGGGACGATCGTCACGCCTGGACCAGAGGCCGAGGCGAGTCAAGGCTAGCAGTCGCCCGACACGTCAAGGCCCCGCTTTGCCTGTTCGATACGCGTTCTATGCTCACTGCATGTCAGACGTTCTCGCACTGGTCGAGGCCCGGCTGCTGACGGCCCTCGGTGAACCCGACGCGCGCGCCGCGATCACTTTCCTGGGCACCGACCGGATCGAGGTACTCCGGTTCGCTGCCTCCGACGACGCCGGGGACATCGTCCGCTACGCCACCCTCGGCATGTCCGCCCACCCCATGACCGACCCCACGGCCTCCCTCGCCGACCCCCTGCGCGGCCCCCGCGCCGAGCTGGTCCTCTCCGTGCGCGCGGGCCGCGCCGACACGGACAAGGTGCTCCGCCCGCTCGCCGTCCTCGCCGCGTCGCCGCAGGTGGAAGGGCTCGTGGTGGCCCCCGGCGCCTCCTTGGACACCGGCGAGCCGCTCTGGCCCGGCGCGCCCTTCACCTCCGTGCTCGTCGCGGAGTCCGGCGGCCTCGTCGAGGACCTGGAGCTGGACGCCCCGCTGGACCCCGTCCGCTTCCTCCCCCTGCTGCCGATGACGCCCAACGAGGCCGCGTGGAAGCGCGTCCAGGGCGCCGCCGCGCTGGAGGAACGGTGGCTGCGGCACGGCACCGATCTGCGCGACCCGCTGCGCGCCGGGGTACCGCTCGGCGACTGACCGGCGGCCGGCCGCCGGACGGGGTGTCCCGAAGGGTGGGAACGCCCCGACTCCGGACGGGTGATCGTCCTTGACGCGGGGGCGCCCTGGTAGGACCGTTGGAGGCTATGAGGGGCGAACCCAGTTGCCCGAAGTGCGGTGGCCGGGTGCGCGCGCCCGGTCTCTTCGCCGACTCGTGGCAGTGCGCCGTGCACGGCACCGTGCACCCTCTGCAGCCGGTCGTCCCGCCCAGCGTCGAGGCCCTGGGCGTCGCGGTGGGGCGCGCCCGGGTCCCGGTCTGGATGCCCTGGCCCCTGCCCGTCGGCTGGCTCTTCACCGGTGTGGCCTGCGCGGGCGACGACCGCTCGGGCGCGCGGGCGACCGCCGTCGCCTGCTCCGGGCCCAGCCCGCTGGGCGGCCCCGGCGAGCTGCTGCTCGTCGCCGAGGAACTCGGCGTCGGCCTCGGCGCCCGCTACGCCGGCGTCGACGGCCCCGACCCCGGCCCGTACCTCCGCGTCGACCTCTCGCCGCACGCCAAGGTCCACGCGGCGGGGCGGCCCACGCCGCTCTGGCACGTCGAGGGCGCCCCCGGCGACCGGGCGGTCTTCGCGGGCGAGGCGCGGGGGCTGTGGCTCTGGGCGATCGTGTGGCCCGAGCGGTCGGGGTTGCTGATGTACGACGAGCTCGTGCTGACCGATCTGCGGGACGCGGGGGCGGAGGTCGACCTCCTGCCGTGCGGGGCGCTGTCGCCGCGGATCCTCTCTCCCTGAACCGGCGCTCCGCACCACGCCTCCCACGACCGTTATCCTGAATCGGTCCTGTCGTGTTCCGGTGCTGTTGGGAGTCGTGTCGTGCGCATCGATCTGCACACCCACTCCACGGCCTCGGACGGTACGGACACCCCCGCCGAGCTGGTCCGCAACGCGGCCGCCGCCGGGCTGGACGTCGTCGCGCTGACCGACCACGACGGGGTCGGCGGCCACGCCGAGGCCATCGCGGCCCTCCCCGCCGGGCTCACCCTCGTCACCGGCGCCGAGCTCTCCTGCCGCTTCGACGGCCCCGACGGCTTCAGCGTCCACATGCTGGCCTACCTCTTCGACCCCCACGAGCCGGAGCTCGCCCGCGAGCGCGAGCTCGTGCGCGACGACCGCGAACCGCGCGCCCGCGCCATGGTCGCCAAGCTCAACGAGCTCGGCGTGCCCGTCGCCTGGGAGCGCGTCGCCCGCATCGCCGGCGACGGGGCCGTCGGCCGCCCGCACGTGGCCACGGCCATGATCGAGCTCGGCGTGATCGACAGCGTCTCCGACGCCTTCACCTCCGAGTGGCTCGCCGGTGACGGCCGGGCCTTCGTCGCGAAGCACGAGCTCGACCCCTTCGAGGCCATCCGCCTGGTCAAGGCGGCCGGCGGCGTCACCGTGCTCGCCCACCCCTTCGCCCTCAAGCGCGGCCGCTGCGTCGACGAGCGGGGCATAGCCGAGCTGGCCGCGGCCGGCCTGGACGGCATCGAGGTGGACCACATGGACCACGACGCCGCCACCCGCGCCCGGCTGCGCGGCCTCGCCGCCGACCTGGGCCTGCTGCCCACCGGCTCCAGCGACTACCACGGCAGCCGCAAGAGCTGCCGCCTCGGCGAGTTCACCACCGACCCGGAGATCTACGGGGAGATCACGCGCCGTGCGACGGGCGCGTTCCCCGTCCCGGGCGCCGGCGGCTGACCACTCAGCGCTCCGGTCCCGGCCGTCCGTCCACGGACGTCCACGGTCGGGCGAGCGCGCCCGTACGTCCCTTCCCCTCTCACCGCGTCGACGCGTACGCGTCGATCGTCCGAGGCGTACGAGCCGTTCGCGCACGCCCTTCCCGGCCCGGGCCCCTCATACCTCCCCCCACCGCTCCTGCTCGCTCCGCAATCGCAAGGCCTCACGTGTTCGACATCGCTGTCTTCGGCTCGCTCTTCCTCACCCTGTTCGTGATCATGGACCCGCCCGGGATCACGCCGATCTTCCTCGCCCTCACCGCGGGCCGCCCGGCCAAGGTCCAGCGGCGCATGGCCTGGCAGGCGGCGACGGTCGCCTTCGGCGTGATCGCCCTCTTCGGCATCTGCGGCAAGCAGATCCTCGACTACCTCCACATCACCACGCCCGCGCTGATGATCGCGGGCGGACTGCTCCTGCTGCTGGTCGCGCTGGACCTCCTCACGGGCAAGTCGGAGGAGCCCAAGCAGACCAAGGACGTCAACGTCGCGCTCGTGCCGCTGGGCATGCCGCTGCTGGCGGGCCCCGGTGCGATCGTCTCGGTGATCCTCGCGGTGCAGCGCGCCGACTCGGTGGCCTCGCAGGTCTCGGTGTGGTGCGCCATCGCGGCGATCCACGTCGTGCTGTGGGTGGTGATGCGGAACTCGCTGCACATCATCCGCGTGATCAAGGACGGCGGTGTGGTCCTGGTGACCCGGCTCGCCGGCATGATGCTCTCGGCGCTGGCCGTCCAGCAGATCATCAACGGCATCACCCAGGTGATCCAGCACCACTGACGCGCTTCCGTGCTTCCGCGCTTCATGCGGAACGCCCCCGTACGGTCGTCGTACGGGGGCGTTCGGCTTTCCGGAGCGCGTCGGCGCTACCGGACCGAGGAGTCGGCCGGGCGGATGTATATGCGTTGGCCGATGGAAGCGGCCTGCTGCACGATCCGGTTGACGGAGGCGGCGTCCACGACGGTGCTGTCGACGGCGGTGCCGTCGACGTCGTCCAGGCGCATGATTTCGAAGCGCATGCGCTTCTCCCTTCGTCTTGATCCTCCTGCGGAGAACTGTGAACAGTGACGCGCGCGGCGACATTGCGGCGCGCGTTCCAAGAGTGTCCAACGAGTTTAACCCTCGAAACATTCCCTACGCTAAGGAAATTTTTAACATGACTAATGAGTGACCGGATGGTGACCGGTTCACCCGGGCGACCCACCTGCCGGCCGCGCGTGCCGGAGTGCGTTCGGGGGAGCGAGTGGAACCCTGGAGACTCCCGGACACGGAAACGAGGCGATCGGCGATGGCGGCCACGGAGGGTGCCGGGCTGGGACAGCCCTGCTGGGTGAGCCTGCTGACCGCCGACCTCAAGGCGTCGCAGGAGTTCTACGCGGCCGTGCTGGGCTGGACGTTCCGGGCCGGGTCGTTCGGCGAGGGCTTCTCCGTCGCCATCTCCGAGGGCAAACCCGTCGCCGGGCTGAGCGACGCCGCCAGCAGCCTGGGCGTGGCCGTCTCCTGGACCTCGTACTTCGCCGTCGACGACGCCGACATGGTGGCCGCCCGGGTCCGGGAGCGCGGCGGCACGGTCGCGGTGGGCCCCCTCGCGGTCGGCCGCGGCCGCGTCGTCCTGGCGGCGGACCCGATGGGCGCCGTCTTCGGCTTCTGGGAAGGCGAGAACCTCCCCGGCTGGCGGATCGGCTCCGGCTCCGCGCCCGCGTGGCTGGAGCTCCGCACCCGCGACGCCTTCGCGGCCGCCATGTTCTACGGCGAGATCTTCGACTGGGCGATGGACCGCCCCGGCCGCTGCGAGGTCCGCTACGAGGACGACGCCGTGACCGTCCGCGCGGGCGGCCGCACCGTGGCCTCGCTGCGCGGCGGGGCCGTCGAGGCCGACCCCGACCCGCGCATCCGCCCCCGCTGGCACGTGTACTTCTGCGTCGACGACGTCGAGAAGGCCGTGGAGGCCGCCCTGGCCGAGGGCGGCGCGGTCGTCGCCGAGCCGTCCCGCTCACGGGTGGGCCGCGAGGCGACCCTGCGGGACCCCGAAGGGGGCCTCTTCACGGTCACGCAGAGGGCGGGCTAGGCCGCGTCGTTCCGGGGCGCGTCGTTCCAGAAGCGGACGAGCGCCTCGGCCGTGGCGGCCGGCTGCTCGGCGTTGGGGGAGTGGCCCGCGCCCCGGATCACCGTACGGACCGCCGACAGCTTCTCGGCCATCGCGTCGATCTCCGGCACCGGCCAGGCGTAGTCCAGCTCCCCGGAGACCACGTGCTTGGCCAGCGGCACCCCCGCCAGCTCGGCGGTACGGTCCGGCTCGACCGTCAACTGGACGCCGGTCGCCATCAGTTGCTCGGGAACCGTGAGCAGCCAGCGCCGGTGGAGGAACTCCGTCAGCTCGGCCGGGGTGTCGAGGGCCGCCGCGGCCTCCGCGCCCTCGCGCTGCATCTCCCGCCAGACGCTCTCCATGTCCAGCAGGCCGAGGGCCTGGACGAGCAACTGTGTACGGGCCTGCTGCGAGGCGGAGATCGCCCCGGGGCCGCTGCTCATGACGGTCAGCGAGCGGAAGGGCGACGCGTCCGAGAGGACGGCGGCGCGGGTGATCAGGCCGCCGAGCGAGTGCCCGAGCAGATGCACGTCGCCGCCGAGCGCGGCCGCTTGCGCGAGGACGTCGCGGGCCAACTCGTCCTGCGCGTACGCGGCCTCGTCGCGCGGGCCCGGGCTCTCGTGCTGCCCCCGCCCGTCCACGGCCACCGCCCGGAACCCGGCGGCGGCGAGCGGCTCCAGCAGCGCGATGAAGTCCTCCTTGCTGCCGGTGAACCCGGGCACGAGGAGGGCGGTGCCCCGGGCGGGGGCCGCGGGGGCCGGGCGGGCGTCGTGCACGGCGAACTCCCCGCGGGCGGTGGTGAGGAGGTATGCCTCGGCGCACGGCGGGAGGGCGAGGAAGGGGGGCCGGCTCATGGCACGAGGCTAGCGCGGGGGGTGGGCGGGGCCCTTTCCGGGTGCCGGGGCCGCCTGCGGGGCTGCCTGCGGGGGAGGGGGCCCCGATCCCGCCCCTTCACCGTTTCTTCCAGGGGCTTCGCCCCCGGCCCCTTCGTGCCGAAACACGAGCGCCGGGGCGGGCTGAGACCAGCCCGCCCCGGCGCTCGAGGGCGACGCGCGTCAGCGCGGACCTGCTATCAGGCGTCGGCCTTCGGGGCCGCTGCCTTCCGGGTGCGCTTCGGCTTGGCCTCGGCGGTCTCGACGGCGTCGGTCGTCGCTGCGGCAGCCTTCTTCGCGGTGGTGCGGGTCCGCTTGGGGGCGGTTTCCGCTGCCTCGGCGGTGGCGTCGGCGACCTTCTTGGCCGCGGCGCGGGTGCGCTTGGGCTTGGCCTCGGCCGTCTCGGCCGTGTCGACGGCCTCGGCGACGGCGACGGCCTTCTTGGCGGTCGCGCGGGTGCGTCGGGGCTTCGTCTCGGTCGCCTCGACGGCGTCCGCGATCACCTCGGCGGTCTTGACCGCGCGGGTGCGCTTCGGCTTCGCCTCGGCGGTGTCGACAGGGGCTTCGGCCTTCTTCGCCGTGGCGCGGGTGCGCTTCGGCTTCGCCTCGGCGGCTTCGGTGTCGACGACGGCTTCGGCAGCCTTGGCCGCCGTGGCACGGGTGCGCTTGGGCTTGACCTCCACCGCTTCGGCGGTGTCGACAGCGGCTTCGGCAGCCTTCTTCGCGGTGGTGCGGGTCCGCTTGGGGGCGGTTTCCGCTGCCTCGGTGGCGGCCTCGGCGACGGCCTTCTTGGCCGTGGCGCGGGTGCGTCGGGGCTTCGTCTCGGTCGCCTCGACGGCGTCCGCGACCACCTCGGCGGCCTCGACGACGGCCTCCGCCTTCTTCGCCGTCGCACGGGTGCGCTTGGGCTTGGTCTCCGCGACCTCAGCGGCGCGCTTCGGCGCGGCCTCCACCGCCTCGACGGTGTCAACGACGGCCTCGGCGGCCTTCTTCGCCGTCGCGCGCTTGCGCGCCGGCTTGGTCTCCGCCACGACCTCGGCCGTCTCGGCGGCCGTCTCGACGACCTCAACGGTCTCGACCGCGGCGACGGCCTTCTTGGCCGTGCGCGTGCGGTTACGGGCGCGCTTCGGCTTGGCCTCGGTGGTGTCCACCGGCGCCACCGTCTCCACGGCCTCCGCCACACGGGCGGCCGGGACGGCCAGGGCCGCCGCGGCGCTCTCGACGGTCTGGAAGTCGAGGGCGTCGCTCACCGGGGCGACGACCGGCCGCACGCGGCGGCGCGGACGGGCCGGAGCCTTGGGCTCCGCCGCCGGGGCGGCAGCCGGGGCGGCAGCCGGGGCCGGGGCGGCGGTCACGGCGACGGGCGCCGCGGCCACGGGCGCACCCGTACCGCCACCCGCACTGCCACGCGTGCGGCGACGGCGACGCGGACGCGCCGGGGTCTCCGGGGCACCGGAAACAGCGGCGGACGTACCCGACACGGCCTCGGTCGCCGTGGCCGGCTCCGCCGGAGTCACGGGCGTGACGGCCGCCACGGCCGCCGGAGCGTCCGTGCCGAGCGTCGCTCCGCCCCGCGTGCGGCGCCGCTGGCGCGGCGCACGGGCCGGACGCTCCTCCTCCACGCGATCGCGGTCGCGGCCGCCGTCGCGGCCGCCGTCACGGCCACGACGGGCGCCGTCACGCCCGCGGCCACGGCCGCCGCCGACCTCGCCGAGGTCCTCGATCTCCTCGGCCGCGAGGCCGGCGAGGGTGCGCTCGGAGCGGGGCAGGATGCCCTTGGTGCCGGCGGGGATGCCCAGCGCCTCGTACAGGTGCGGGGACGTGGAGTACGTCTCCTCCGGGTCGTCGAAGGACAGCTCCAGCGCCTTGTTGATCAGCTTCCAGCGCGGGATGTCGTCCCAGTCGACCAGCGTGACGGCCGTACCCGACTTGCCCGCGCGGCCGGTGCGGCCGATGCGGTGGAGGTAGGTCTTCTCGTCCTCGGGGGTCTGGTAGTTGATCACGTGCGTGACGTCGTCGACGTCGATGCCGCGCGCGGCGACGTCGGTGCAGACCAGGACGTCGACCTTGCCGTTGCGGAAGGCGCGCAGCGCCTGCTCGCGGGCGCCCTGGCCGAGGTCGCCGTGGACGGCGCCGGCGGCGAAGCCGCGCCGGGTGAGCTGCTCGGAGATGTCGGCGGCCGTCCGCTTCGTACGGCAGAAGATCATCGCGCGGTTGCGGCCCTCCGCCTGCAGGATGCGGGCGACCATCTCCGGCTTGTCCATGTTGTGGGCGCGGAAGATGTGCTGCGCGATGTTGGCGTGCGTCTGGCCCTCGTCGTCCGGCGAGGTGGCGCGGATGTGCGTGGGCTGCGACATGTAGCGACGGGCGAGCGAGATGACCGCGCCGGGCATGGTCGCGGAGAAGAGCATCGTCTGGCGCTTGGCCGGGAGCATCGTGATGATGCGCTCGACGTCGGGCAGGAAGCCCAGGTCCAGCATCTCGTCGGCCTCGTCGAGGACGAGCGCCTTGACGTGGGCGAGGTTCAGCTTCTTCTGGCCGGCGAGGTCGAGCAGTCGGCCGGGGGTGCCGACGATCACGTCGACGCCCTTCTTGAGGGCCTCGACCTGGGGCTCGTAGGCACGGCCGCCGTAGATCGCCTGGACGCGGACGTTGCGGACCTTGCCGGCGGTGAGGAGGTCGTTGGTGACCTGCTGGCAGAGCTCACGGGTGGGGACCACGATGAGCGCCTGCGGGGCGTCGGTCAGCTGCTCGGGCTTCGCCCGGCCCGCCTCCACGTCGGCGGGGACGACGACGCGCTCCAGCAGGGGCAGGCCGAAGCCCAGGGTCTTGCCGGTGCCGGTCTTGGCCTGGCCGATGACGTCGGAGCCCGAGAGGGCGACCGGAAGCGTCATCTCCTGGATGGGGAACGGATTCACGATGCCTACGGCCTCGAGGGCCTCGGCGGTTTCGGACAGAATCCCAAGATCGCGGAAAGTGGACAGAGTCTTGCCTCTTCTGTGAGACGCGGCGCGAGGCGGCGAAGGGGGTCGTACGTGAGGGACGTACGGACCGCGCCGGGGTACTGAGCCGGCCACCGGATGGGGCCGGGCGCGGCGCGGGACCACTGCCTTCGCTCGAGCACACGTGCCGCGAGCGGATCCCTCCAGGTACGCACGACTCGTGCGCACCGCGCGGAGGGCGGTCGGTTGTGTGGAAGCCGATCGGGCCACCGACCGGGCATCCGCTGGAGTCCTGGAGACTCGCCTCCAGAAGACACAGCATGAGTTGGGCCGGCCGAATACTCGGCTGGCCTATTAGCACTGTACCCCGGAAAGGCGCATGTGTGTCCGGACAATCCCGTGTCCGGATCGGGATGAACTGTCTGACCAGGGGGTTCGCCGTGTCGTATGGCGGGCTATCGTTCGCTGCATGGAGACGCCCGACACACCCGAGAACGCCACCGAGCCCACCGGAATCGCCGCCCAGGACTGGGCCACGGCCTCCGCCGACCCGCGGTACCGGGCGGCCGTCGTGGATCTGCTCGGCGCCCTCGCCTACGGTGAGCTGGCCGCCTTCGAGCGGCTGGCGGAGGACGCCGCGCTCGCGCCCAGCCTGGACGACAAGGCCGCCCTGGCCAAGATGGCCGCGGCCGAGTTCCAGCACTTCCAGCGGCTGCGGGACCGGCTGGAGGCCATCGACGCGCCGCCGACCCCCGCGATGGAGCCCTTCGCCGCCGGCGTGGACGAGTTCCACCGGCTGACCGCGCCCTCGGACTGGCTGGAGGGCCTGGTCAAGGCGTATGTGGGCGATTCCATCGCCAGTGACTTCTACCGCGAGGTGGCGGCGCGGCTGGACTCCGACACCCGGGCGCTGGTGCTGGCCGTGCTCGACGACACGGGCCATGCCTCGTTCGCGGTCGAGAAGGTGCGGGCGGCCATCGAGGCCGACCCCCGTGTGGGCGGGCGGCTCGCGCTCTGGGCGCGCCGGCTGATGGGCGAGGCCCTCTCGCAGGCGCAGCGCGTGGTCGCCGACCGTGACGCCCTGTCGACGATGCTCGTGGGCGGGGTGGCCGACGGCTTCGATCTGGCCGAGGTCGGGAAGATGTTCTCCCGGATCACCGAGGCGCACACCAAGCGCATGGCCGCGCTGGGCCTGGCGGCATAACCGGCACCGGAGCAGCGGGACGGTCAACGCTCACCACCGGTATCCCGTCGCGGGCCCGCGGTCGTCAGGCCGTGGCCGAGCGGCGGGGCCGGCCGGTGGGGCGCAGCAGCAGCGAGAGCAGCGCGACGCAGACGCCCAGGGAGACGCCCAGCGTGGCGAGGGTGTGGCCCGGGCCCAGCACGGTATGGCCCAGGAGGGCGCCGAAGAGGGCCGCGCCCGGCCCGGTGGACAGGGCCAGGCCCCGGGAACGGATCTGCCCGAAGCGCGCGGGAAGCCAGCGCAGGGCCGCGTAGGAGACGGCGAGGCCGATGAGGACCGAGCCGAGCGCTTCCCAGAGGATCATGCTCAATACCCTCCCAGTGAGGTGGCCGAGAAGCGGGGTGCAAATCGGTCGTAGCGGTCTTACCCCGGGTCCGCCCCGGGCAACCCTCGGCCACGATCCCGGTACGCCGCTGTTGACGGCCCCGTACCGGATACGAACAACGGCGGGGCCCCGGTGAATTCCACACCGGGGCCCCGCCGTTCGTCATTCCGCCGGGCAGCGGGTCACATCGCGCCGAAGCCGACCTTACGGGTCGTCGGCTCGCCGATCTCCACGTACGCCAGGCGGTCGGCCGGCACCAGGACCTTGCGGCCACGGTCGTCCGTCAGGCTCAGCAGCGCGGACTTGCCGGCGAGCGCCTCGGCCACCATGCGCTCGACTTCTTCGGCAGCCAGCCCGCTCTCCAGAACGATCTCGCGGGGCGCGTGCTGCACGCCGATCTTGACCTCCACGGTCTGTCCCTCCGAAGGTTGGGGTCCCCCATGGCTGAGCCCAGGGGAGGGGTGCGCGGACCAGCCGCGCCGTACGTTGCACACATTAGCCCGGTACGGGCGGTCCGCCGGGCCCCGCCCGCACGCTCGCAGCGAACACACGGGACACGCCCGGCCGCGGGGTGCGGCGCCCGGCCGGACGCCCCGGCCGGGGCTACTCGGGCGCGACCTTGGGGAAGCCCGCGATGCCCCGCCAGGCCAGCGACGTCAGGAGCTGGACGGCCGTCTCGCGCGGGACGGCGCTCTCGCTGGAGAGCCAGTAGCGGGCGACCACCTGGGAGACGCCGCCGAGGCCCACGGCCAGCAGCATGGCCTCGTCCTTCGACAGGCCGGTGTCCTCGGCGACGACCTCGCTGATCGCCTCCGCGCACTCCAGCGAGACCCGCTCGACGCGCTCGCGCACGGCCGGCTCGTTGGTGAGGTCGGACTCGAAGACCAGACGGAAGGCGCCGCCCTCGTCCTCGACGTAGGCGAAGTAGGCGTCCATGGTGGCCGCCACGCGCAGCTTGTTCTCGTTGGTGGAGGCGAGCGCCGTGCGGACCGCCTGGAGCAGGTTGTCGCAGTGCTGGTCCAGCAGGGCCAGGTAGAGGTCCAGCTTGCCCGGGAAGTGCTGGTAGAGGACCGGCTTGCTCACGCCCGCGCGCTCGGCGATGTCGTCCATCGCGGCCGCGTGGTACCCCTGCGCCACGAAGACCTCCTGGGCCGCGCCCAGGAGCTGATTGCGTCGGGCTCGGCGCGGCAGGCGTGTGCCCCGCGGGCGCGCCTCGGTCTGCTCGATGGCTGTCACGCCGCCTCCCATGTCGTTTTCTGTGCTCCCCCCGGCGGCAGCCGGGAGGTGCCCGGTGTGCACGCGCCCGCCATCGTACTTTTGGGTAACCGGGGCGTGCGCGGTCGGAGCGGAGAATTTCATGGACCGGACGCTGTGGGAAATCGACAAATCACCGATTATCGGCACAGGTGTCCCGCGGGTCAGCGGTAGTCGTCCTCGTCCAGCTCCACCACCCGGGCCTGTTCCGCGCGGTCCGCCTCGTTCGCCGCGGCCGGGTCGACGTGCGTGAGCGGGTCGTCCTCGTGCGGGGACAGGTCCGCGTGCTGCTCGGCGGCGTCCGCCTCCGGGGTCTCCGCGTCGAACTCCATGGCGACCTCCTCTTCGTCTGCTTCTTCGAAGGTGTCCGGGTCGGTCGGGTCGACAGGCATGAGTGGGATCCCTTCCGGTATCCGGTGTGAGCGCCCCTCTTACTCCTTGATACTCCCTGTTGGGCAGCCTAGGAGAGAGTGCCCCGCGCCGCCAGGCGATCTGTGACCCCCGCCACAAGGGCCCCGGCGTGATCGTCTCGTAACATTGCCCGCATGTCATCGACCGAGTCGCCGGACACCGGTGCCGTGCCCGTCGTGCCGCCCACGCGGTCCTCGCGGGTCAGCCCGGGGGAGGTGCTGCGCACGGTGGCCCTGCCCGGGGTCACGCTGACCGTCCGCGCCCGCCCGCCCGTCCGCGCCGGCCTGGCCCCCGCGCTCTTCGTCCACGGCCTCGGCGGCTCCTCGCAGAACTGGTCCGAGCTGATGGACCGGCTCGCCGACACCGTCGACGGCGAGGCCCTCGACCTGCCGGGCTTCGGCGACGCGCCCCCGCCGGAGGACGGCGACTACTCCATCACGGCGTACGCCCGCGCGGTCATCCGCCACCTCGACAGCAGCGGCCGCGGCCCCGTCCACCTGTTCGGCAATTCGATGGGCGGCGCCGTCGCCACCCGCGTCGCCGCGGTCCGGCCCGACCTCGTCCGCACGCTCACCCTCGTCTCGCCCGCCCTGCCCGAGCTGCGCCCCCAGCGCACCGCGGTGCCCACCGGGCTGCTGGCCGTGCCCGGCGTCGTCTCCCTCTTCGCCCGGATGACGAAGGAGTGGACGGCCGAGCGCCGCACCCGCGAGGTGCTCGCCCTCTGCTACGGCGACCCCGCCCGGGTGACGCCCGAGGGCTTCGCCCTGGCCGTCGCCGAATACGAGCGGCGCCTGGAGCTCCCCTACTTCTGGGACGTCATGGCCCGTTCGGCGCGCGGCATCGTCGACGCGTACACGCTCGGCGGACAGCATTCGCTGTGGCGTCAGGCGGAGAAGGTCCTTGCCCCTACTCTGCTCGTGTACGGAGTGCGCGATCAGCTCGTGTCCATCCGCATGGCCCGCCGCGCGAGCAAGGCTTTCCGCGACTCGCGGCTGCTGACGCTTCTCGAGGCGGGGCATGTCGCGATGATGGAGGACCCGGACACGGTGGCTCGCGCCTTCCGGGAACTGCTCGCGGACACCGCCACGACACCGACACCGGAACGGAGCGCCCCGCCCCGTGGGTAAACACAGCGCACGCGCCGACCGGCCCCCCTACGGGGGCGCCGCGGGCGCGGCCCCCGGCTCGGGCCGCCGCCGTACCGAGGGCGGGCCCGGCCCCGCGGCCTCGCTGCCCGACGCCGGGCAGCCCGTGCCCGGTCCCGGCCCGGGGCGCCGGCGCGGTACCGCCTCCGGCCGGGAGGCGGCGGAGCTCGCCGCCGATTTCGACGCGGGCTTCGAGGCCGGCTTCGACCGCGAGTACGACGCCGGCTACCACGCGGGCTACAGCTCGGGCTTCACCCCGCAGGCGGCCGCCGAGCCGCGCGAGCCGGTGCTGGGCTGGGGCGTCATCGGCGCCCAGCGCGCCCAGGCGGCCCCCGGCGCGGCCGAGCCCGCCGTCCCGCCGGCCGGGCCCACCCGCTACACCACCGGATACGCGCCCGCCGACGCCCTCCACGGTGACCCCCTCCCCACGGTCCCGGCCCCTGCCGGACCGCCGGCCGAGCCCGCCCCGCCCCGGCCCCGCCGTGAGGGCGGGCGCTCGGCGGCCCGTGGCGCCGGGACCCGCGGCGGACGCGGGCGGACGGTGATCGGCGTCGCGGCGGCCCTGGTGACGGCCGTCCTCGCGGTGACGGTGACCACCCAGCTGCGCGACGGCGGGGACGACGCGGCACGGGCGCGCGCCGCGGACGTCGGCAAGCGCGTGGACCCCGACACCGCCTCGCGCTCCGACAGCAGGCCCACGCCCAAGGGCGGCGCCGAGGTGCCCGCCACGTACGAGCAGAAGATGGCGAAGAAGTACCCGCTGGAGGCCGACGCGGGGGCCTCGGGTGAATTCGTGACCGTGGCGGGTCATGACAAGGCCCCCGGTAAGGGTGATGTTCTCCGGTACCGCGTTGACGTGGAGAAGGGGCTGCCGTTCGACGGCTCGCTCTTCGCCACCGCCGTCCACCGCACCCTCAACGACGACCGCAGCTGGGGTCACGGCGGCAAGCGCACCTTCGAGCGCGTCTCCTCGGGCGACGCCGACTTCGTCGTCACCCTCGCCAGCCCGAAGACGACGGCCGCGTGGTGCGCCAAGTCCGGCCTGGACACCACGGAGGACAACGTCTCCTGCGACTCGGCCGCGACCGACCGGGTGATGATCAACGCCTATCGCTGGGCACAGGGCTCGCAGACCTTCGGCGACCGGATGCACGAGTACCGGCAGATGCTGATCAACCACGAGGTCGGCCACCGCCTCGGCCACGATCACGAGACCTGCCCCAAGGAGGGCGCGCTCGCGCCCGTGATGATGCAGCAGACCAAGTTCCTCACGACCGACGGGAAGACCTGCCGCCCCAACGCCTGGCCCTTCCCGGGATCCGGTTCCTGAGACGATCGGTCTCGCGACCTGAGACACCTTTGCGGCGGGGCGAAAATTCGTTCAGTCTTCTCGGCATGTCGTCCCGCCCCGCCTTCGAGAACGCCGCCTTCGAGCTGGCGCTGATCGGCGTGGCCGCGCACTCCGTCGCCGACATTCACTGTCGCTGAACGACCCGTTCCGGCATCTCCCCGCGTACTTCCGCGCGCCTTCACGCGTCGCGTCCGCCGGGGGCGGTACGGGCGCTTCCGCGCGCTCTTCTCCCACCGCCTTCCGCCGAACGCGTTCCGCGCTCTCCTCCCCTCGCATTCCCGCGAAAGGCCTGACCTGTCATGCGTCAACTGTCCGTCATATCCCGCCGCGTGGCCGCGGCAGCCGTCAGTGTGGTCCTGGTCGGCGGCGCGGCGGCGTGCGGCCCGAAGGGGAGCGGCGGTGACTCCGCCGGTGGCGGCGCCGACGGCGCGCCGAAGAAGGGCGGCACGCTCACGGTCCTCAACAGAGCGCCGCAGAAGCAGTTCGACCCCGCCCGCCTCTACACCTCCGGCGGCGGCAACATCCCCTCGCTCGTCTACCGCACCCTCACCACCCGCAACCGCGAGAACGGCGCCGAGGGCACCAAGGTCGTCCCCGACCTCGCCACCGACACCGGCACCCCCAGCGACGACGCGAAGACGTGGACGTACAAGCTCAAGGACGGGCTGAAGTACGAGGACGGCACGCCCATCACCGCCGCCGACGTCAAGTACGGCGTCGAGCGCTCCTTCGCCCCCGAACTCTCCGGCGGCGCCCCCTACTTGCGTGACTGGCTCATCGGCGGCGACACCTACCAGGGCCCCTACAAAGAGCAGAAGGGCCTCGACTCCATCGAGACCCCCGACGCGAAGACCATCGTCTTCAAGCTGAAGAAGTCCGAGGGCGACTTCCCCTACTTCGCGACCTCCACCCAGTTCGCCCCCGTGCCCAAGGCCAAGGACACCGGCGCCAAGTACGCCGAGCACCCCGTCTCCTCCGGCCCGTACAAGGTCGTGAAGAACGCCAACGACGGCGAGCAGATGGTCCTGGAGCGCAACCCCAACTGGTCCGAGGAGACCGACAAGGAGCGCCACGCCTACCCCGACCGCATCGAGGTGAAGTCCGGCCTGGCCCCGGCGGTCATCAACCAGCGGCTCTCCGCCGGCCAGGGCGCGGACGCGGCCGCCGTGACCACCGACACCAACCTCGGCCCCGCCGAGCTCGCCCAGGTCACCGGCGACAAGAAGCTGGCCGCCCGCGTCGGCACCGGCCACTTCGGCTACACCAACTACTTGGCCTTCAACCCCAAGGCCAAGCCCTTCGACGACCCGAAGGTGCGCGAGGCCATCGCCTACGCCGTCAACCGCACCAGCGTCGTCAACGCCGCCGGCGGCTCCGCGCTGGCCGAGCCCGCGACCACCTTCCTGCCCAACCAGAAGTCCTTCGGCTTCACCCCCTACGACCCCTTCCCGGCCGGCGCCACCGGCAACGCCGCGAAGGCCAAGGAGCTGCTGAAGGAGGCCGGTCACGCGGACGGCCTGGACATCACCCTGACCCACTCCACCGCCCAGAACTTCGAGACCAGCCCGGAGATCGCCACCGCGCTCCAGGCCGCCCTCAAGGAGGCCGGCATCCGGGTCAAGCTGGAGGGCCTGGAGGAGAACGACTACGACGAGAAGACCCACAGCGTCGACAAGCAGCCCGATCTCTTCCTCGCCCACTGGGGTGCCGACTGGCCCTCCGGCGGTCCCTTCCTCGCCCCGATCTTCGACGGCCGGCAGATCGTCAAGGACGGCGCCAACTTCAACGCCTCCCGCCTCGACGACTCCGCGGTGAACAACGAGATCGACGAGATCAACAAGATCACCGACCATGACGCCGCCGCCAAGCGCTGGGGCGCCCTGGACCAGAGGATCGGCGCCCAGGCGCTGACCGTGCCGCTCTTCCACCCGGTCTACAAGCGCCTCGTCGGCAAGGACGTCAAGAACGTCGTCATCAGCGACTGGACCGGTGTCCTCGACGTCTCCCAGGTCGCCGTCAAGTGACCACGGAACTGATCACCACCCAGGAACCGGAGGCGGGAGTCGCTCCCGCCTCCGGCGCCCGGCAGGTGTGGCGGCGGCTGCGCGCGCGCAAGTCCGCGCTCGCGGCCGCCGCCGTGCTGGGCCTGCTCGCGCTCCTCGCCCTCGGCGCGCCCCTGCTGGCCGCCCTGGAGGGCCAGGACGCCAACAGCTACCACGACACCCTCGTCGACTCCGCCCGCGGCGGCGTCCCGCTCGGCGGCCTCGGCGGCATCAGTGCCGAGCACTGGCTGGGCGTCGAACCCGGCACCGGCCGCGACCTGTTCGTCCGCCTCCTGTTCGGCGCCCGCGTCTCGCTGCTCGTCGGCATCGGCGCCACGCTCGTCCAGGTGCTCCTCGGCCTCGCCGTGGGCCTCGCGGCCGCGCTCGGCGGCCGCGCCGTCGAGAGCGCGCTCGGCCACCTCACCGACGTCATGGTGGCCATGCCCCTGCTGGTCTTCGCCATCGCCCTGATGGCCGTCGTCCCGGCCGACTTCCCCCGGCCCGTACTGCTCGTCATCGCCATCGGGCTGCTCAACTGGGGCGGCATGGCCCGGCTCGTCCGCGCCCAGGCCCTGGGCCTGACCAAGCTCGACTTCGTCTCGGCCGCCCGGCTCACCGGCGCCTCCCGGCGCCGCATCGCCCGCCGGGAACTGCTGCCCTCCCTCGCCGCCCCCGTGATCACCTACGCGGCCGTGCTGCTGCCGGCCAACATCGTCATCGAGGCGAGCATGTCCTTCCTCGGCGTCGGCGTGAAGCCGCCCACCCCCTCCTGGGGACAGATGCTCTCCACGGCCACCACCTGGTTCCGCGCCGACCCCATGTACGTCCTGCTGCCCGCCCTCATGCTCTTCGTCACGACCCTCGCCTTCACCGTCTTCGGCGACGGACTGCGCACGGCGCTCGACCCGCGCCAGGCGTCCCGGCTCGGCGTCGGCCGCAAGCGGCGCACGACCCGCACGAGCGGCGCGGGAGGCACCGCATGACCGGCTACTTCCTGCGACGCGCCCTCGGCGCGCTCGCCGTCGTCCTCGTCCTCTCCGCCGTCGTCTACGCGACCTTCTACATCGCCCCCGGCGACCCCGCGCGCCTGGCCTGCGGCCCCCGCTGCAACCCCGAACAGATCCGCCAGGTACGCGAGCAGCTCTCCCTCAACGACCCCGTGTACCTCCAGTACTGGCACTTCCTCCAGGGCATCGTCAGCGGGCACGACTACTCCACCGGCACCGGCGTCCTCCACTGCCAGGCACCGTGCTTCGGATTGTCGTACCAGAACGACCAGCAGGTCACCGACCTGATCGTCCAGCGGCTGCCCGCCACCGCCTCCCTCGCGACCGGCGCCATGGTCGTCTGGCTGCTGCTCGGCACCGGCACCGGACTGCTGTCCGCGCTCCGCCGAGGCGGCCTCACCGAGCGCGTGCTCACCTGGCTCACGCTCGCCGGCACCGCCACCCCCGTCTTCATCAGCGGCCTCGGCCTGCTGATGCTGTTCTGCGCCTACCTGGAGTGGCTGCCCTTCCCCACCTATGTGCCGCTCATGGACGACCCCGAGCAGTGGGCCTGGAACATGCTGCTGCCCTGGCTCGCCCTCGGCCTCCTCGAGTCGGCGAAATACGCCCGGCTGACCCGCAGTTCCATGCTGGAGACGCTGGCGGAGGACCACATCCGCACCTTCCGCGCCTACGGGGCCACCGAGCGCTCCCTGATCGCCCGGCACGCCCTGCGCGGCGCCGTCGCCCCCGTCGTCGCGCTCACCGCCGCCGACTTCGGGTCGATGTTCGGCAACGCGATGCTCACCGAGATGATGTTCGGCCTGCCCGGCATCGGACAGCTCCTGGTGAACGCCACCCGCACCATCGACCTGCCGGTCGTCGTCGCCGTCGTGATGGTCACCGGCACCGCCGTCGTGATCGCCAACATCGTGGCGGACCTCCTCTACGCCGCCGCCGACCGAAGGGTGGTGCTGCGATGACGACCGTTACCGATACGCCCCTCGTCGTCGTGGACGATCTGTCCGTCCGCTTCCCCACCGGCACGGGCGACGGCGTCGTCCGGGCCGTCTCCGGGCTCTCCTTCACCCTCGCCCCCGGCGGCGCCCTCGCCGTCGTCGGCGAGTCCGGATCCGGCAAGTCCACCGCCGCCTACGCCCTCCTCGGCCTCCACCGGGGCACCGGAGCCGAGGTCACCGGCACCGTGCGCGTCGCCGGCCAGGACGTCCAGGCCGCCGACGACACCGCCCTGCGGAAGCTGCGCGGCGGCGTCGCGGCCATGGTCTTCCAGGACCCGCTGTCCTCCCTCGACCCCTACCAGGCCATCGGCGACCAGATCGCCGAGGTCCACCGGCTCCACCACCCGGGCGCCGGCCGCCGCGCCTCCCGCGCCCGCGCGGTCGAGGTCCTCGACCGCGTCGGCATCCCCGACGCCGCCCGGCGCGCCCGCTCCCGCCCGCACGAGTTCAGCGGCGGCATGCGCCAGCGCGCCCTCATCGCCATGGCGCTGGCCTGCGAACCCCGGCTCCTCGTCGCCGACGAGCCCACCACGGCCCTCGACGTCACCGTCCAGGCCCAGATCCTCGGCCTCCTGCGCGAACTGCGCGAGGAGACCGGCATGGGACTCATCCTGGTCACCCACGACCTGGGCGTGGCCGCCTCCAGCGTCGACGAGCTGCTGGTGATGAAGGACGGCCGGGCCGTCGAGCACGGCCCGGCGCGCGAGATCCTCGCCCGCCCCCGGGAGGACTACACCCGCGAGCTGTTGGCCGCCGTTCCGCGCGTAAACGTCCGCCGCGAGACCGTCAGCACTCCGACGGACGACGACTCCGTCCTGCTCGAAGCCACGGGCCTCCGGCGGGAGTTCGGGCGCGGGAAGAAGACCGTCACCGCCGTCGACGACGTCTCGCTCACCATCCGGGCCGGGGAGACCGTCGGCATCGTCGGCGAATCCGGCAGTGGCAAGACCACTCTCGGCCGGATGCTGGTCCGTCTGCTGGAACCCACCGGCGGCGAGCTGCGCTACGAGGGCCGCGACATCGGCGGCCTGAAAGACCGTGAGCTGCGCTCCTTCCGCAGTGAGCTCCAGATGGTCTTCCAGGACCCCGTCTCCTCGCTCAACCCGCGCCGCAGCGTCGGCGAGTCGATCGCCGACCCGCTGCGGGCCGCCGGGCGCCTGGACGACGCCGCGATCGTCGCCCGCGTAAGGGAACTCCTGGAGCGCGTGGGCCTCGACCCCGACGCCTACCACCGCTACCCCCACGAGTTCAGCGGCGGCCAGCGACAGCGCGTGGGCATCGCCCGGGCACTGGCCCCCGAGCCCAAGCTGATCGTGTGCGACGAGCCCGTCTCCGCGCTCGACGTCACCACGCAGGCGCAGGTCGTGCGGCTGCTGGGCGAGTTGCAGCGCGAGCTGGGGCTGGCCGTGGTCTTCATCGCCCACGACCTCGCCGTCGTCCGCCAGGTCAGCGACCGGCTCGTCGTCATGCGCGGTGGCCGGATCGTCGAGGAGGGCCCCGCCGACACGGTCTACGAGCGGCCCCGGCACGCCTACACCCAGGGCCTCCTCGCGGCGGTGCCCCGGCTCGAACCGGCGGAAGCCACCGCATAGCGCGGATCAACGCCGCATCTGGCCGAAAGTCACTTGCGTTCACCCCTTCCGGTGGCGCGACGGACAACCGTCCGCCGCGCCACCGGGAAGCGCGCATAGCGTGCTCCCCGCTGCCGTAACGGCGGTTGCCGACAAGGGAGAACGGGGGTGTGTTCGTGCGCGTGGGACTGCTTTCCGAAGGCGGTTACCCATACGCCGCCGGCGAGGGCGGAGAGTGGTGCGACCGCTTGGTGCGCGGGCTCGGCCAGCACGACTTCGAGCTCTACGCGCTGAGCCGGACGGCCCGTCAGGAGGACAGCGGCTGGTACGCGCTGCCCGGCAACGTCCGCCGAGTGAGAGCGGCCCCCCTGTGGGGCGGACCCGCCCCCGGAAGCAGCGGCCGAGCCTACGGCGCGTACGGGCGCGACCAGCGACGGCGGTTCACCGCGCACTTCGGGGACCTCGCGGCGGCCATCACCCTCCCGGGAGATCAGGCGTACCGTTTCGCCGACGGCCTGGGCGGCCTCGCCGACCTCGCCCGCGAGGAAGGCGGCCTCGCGGCGGCCCTCCGCTCCGAACTGGCCCTGCGCGCCCTGGAGACCGCCTGCCGAGCACCCGGCGCCCACCCCGCCGCCTACGGCACCCGCGTCACCGACCTCCTCGTCGTCTCCGGACTGATCGAGCGCGCCCTGCGCCCGCTCTCCCTCGACTGGTACGGCACCGCCGACGGCGACCGCGGCCTGGCCGCCGTCGACCTGTGCCACGCCACCTCCGCCGGCTCCGCCGCCCTCCCGGGACTCCTGGCCAAACGCTTCTTCGGTACCCCCCTGCTCGTCACCGAGTACGAGATCGGGCTCCGCGAGTACTACCTGTCCTCCGCCCCCGCCGACCTCTCCCCGTCCGTCCGCACCCTCCTCTCCGCCTTCCACCGCCGCCTCACCGCGCTGATCTACTCCGAGGCCGCCGTGATCACCGCCGGGGACGGCCAGGGCCGCCGCTGGCAGGAGCGCTGCGGCGCCGACCGCTCCCGGCTGCGCACCGTCCACCCCGGCATGGACGCCAGCCTCTACGAGGCCGTCGGCGAGGGCGACGAGAGCGCCGCCCCCCACACCGACGGCCCGCCCACCCTGGTGTGGGTCGGCGGCGGTACCGAACCCCACCTGTGGGAGGCCCTCGCCACCCTCCGCGCATCCGAACCGGAGCTGCGGCTCAGAGTGGTCGGGGTGCCCCCGGATACCGACACCACCCCGGAAGGCGTCTCCTTCGGCCCCGCCTGCGGCCCCGAGGACTACGCGGCGGGCAGCGTCGTCCTCCTCTCCGGAGCCGTCGACGGCTTCCCCGCCGCCCTCGCCGAGGCGATGTTCTGCGCCCGCGCCACGGTCTCCCCGGACGTCGGCGCCGTCCGCGAAGTCATCGGCGGCACGGGCCTGATCGTCCCCCCGCGCGACCCGGCCGCCCTCGCCGCCGCGTGCCTGGCGCTGCTGGGCGACCCCGAGCGCCGCGCCCGGCTGGGCGCCGCCGCCCGCGCCCGCGCGCTGGAGCTCTTCACCGTCGAGCAGAACGTCGCCGGGTTCGGGGCGATCTACCTGGAGGTCCTCTCCCGCGCCCCCGTCCACCTCGGCCACCCCGACCCGTCCGTCCCCTTCTCCCACGCGGCGGCCCCCCTCTCCGCGACCTCCCGCACGGCCTCACCGACATGGGCGGGCCGCCGATGACGACGTCGATAACTGAAGACACCGTGTGGGCAGGCGTTCCGCAGGGCGGAACGGGTGGGCACACGCCACCCACGGACGCGCGCGGGCAAGCGGACCCGGTGAAGACGCTGCTCCAGCGCCACCACCGGCTGTGCGCCAGAGCGGTGGACCCGCTGGAGATCGCCGCCGGCCTGGAGGCACGCGGCATCTGCGACCGCCTGGCCGCCACCGACTACCGCCACCGCGACGTCTTCTCCCTCGCGGAGGAACTCCACGCGAGAGTGGAACGCACGGAGAGCGACGTGCCGCTCCACGCCGCACCCGGCGAAGGCAAGGGCCACCGCCCAGGCCCGTGCGCGGCCCTCCGCACAGGATGGGGCCCCGCCGGCGCCCTGGCCTGCCTCTGGCTGACCGCCTACGCCCTCGTGGGCGACCCGCTGCTCACGGCCCTGCTCCACGGCCACCGGGCCCTGGCCGGCCGGACGGGCCCGCTCCCGGCCGCCCTGGCCGGGGCGGCGCCCACCGCCCTCGCCCTGGCCTGCGCCGTCGCCCCCGCCGCCTGGTGCGCCCACTGGTTCGCGGCCAGGGCGCGCCGGGTGCTCCCGGCCAGCCGGGACCTCGCAGAGTTCGGCAGGAGGACACGGCCCGCTCTGCTGGTGGCGGTGACGCTCTTCCTGGGCGCCCTGCTCGCGTTCCTGTGGCCGGCCCGCTCGGCCGTCCCGGCCACCCCGAACCCCGTCCTCCACTACCTGACCGCGGCGGCGCTCGGCCTGCTCCTCTTCCTCGCCGGGCTGCTCACCGCCCACGGGCTGCCCCGGGCGGCCGTCGCCGCCACCCTGGCCGCCGCCGCGGCCGAGGCCCTGCCCCCGCTCACCCTGCTCGCCGCCCGGCTACCGGGCTGCGAAGCCCTGCGCTGGCCCGTCGGCTGGGCGGCCGGGGCCTTCGGCCCCACCGCCCTGTCGCTCGCCGCGTGCGTCCCGCCGGCCCTCGCCCTGCTGGCCCACGCCGTCTCCGCGCTGTCCCGGGCCTCGGTCCACGGACACCGGTGACGTCACCACCCGCCCCACCCCGTCGTCAGGAGAGAGAGCAAGCACGATGACCGTTTCCCCTCCGCGCACCACCGGGCGAGAGCGAGGGCCCGACCGATGAGAGTCCTGCTCCTCGGCGCCAACGGCTACCTCGGCCGCTTCGTGGCCGACCGGCTGCTCGCCGACCCCGCCGTCCAGCTCACCGCCCTGGGCCGGGGCGACGACGCGGACGTCCGCTTCGACCTGGCCTCCGGCAGCCCCGGTGCCCTCACCCGCTTCCTCAACGCCGTCCACCCCGGCGTCGTCATCAACTGCGCGGGCGCCACCCGGGGCGGGGCGCGCGAGCTCACCCGGCACAACACCGTCGCCGTCGCCACCGTCTGCGAGTCGCTGCGCCGCAGCGGCTGCGGCGCCCGGCTGGTGCAGGTGGGGTGCTCCTCCGAATACGGGCCCTCGCAACCCGGCTCGTCCACCGCCGAGGACGCGGTGCCGCGCCCGGGCGGCCCGTACGGGGTGAGCAAGCTCGCCGCCACCGAGCTGGTGCTCGGCTCCGGGCTCGACGCGATCGTGCTGCGGGTCTTCTCCCCGGTCGGGCCCGGCACCCCCGCCGGCTCGCCGCTGGGCCGGCTCGCGGAGGCCATGCGACGGGCGATGCAGAGCGGCGACAACGAGCTGAAGCTCACCGGCCTCGGGGTGCAGCGCGACTTCGTCGACGTCCGCGACATCGCCCGGGCCGTCCACGCCGCCTCCCTCTCCGCCGCCCAGGGCGCCGTCAACATCGGCACCGGCCGCGCCGTACGGCTCCGCGACGCCGCGACGCTGCTCGCCCGGGTCGCGGGCTTCGGGGGCGCCCTCCACGAGCTGGACGACCCCCACCTGGGCAGCCCGCCCGCGTACCCCTATCCGGACGGCTGCGGCGGCTGGCAGCAGGCCGACGTGCGCACCGCCCGGGACCGCCTCGGCTGGCGGCCGCGCATCGCCCTGGAGGAATCGCTGGCCGACATCTGGATGGAGGCGGCGTGTCGTATCTGATCTCCCCGGGATACCGTCGCGCCCTCGCCGCCCGCAAGGCCCCGCTGCGCCTCGCCGTGCCGGGCTTCGCGCATCCGCTGGTGGCCCCCGCCGAGTGGGGCGGCCTCCAGCGGGCGGGCCTCCCGCTGGACTGGGTGGCGATCGGCGGCGGCACGCCGGGGGAGCGCACGGCGGGGGAGCCCGACGGCACGAGCGGCGGCCCCGGCTCCCGGCAGGACCCGTACTGGCTGTCCGCCGTCGTCCCGCTGCGCACGTCCGGCGTCCGGGTGCTGGGCCAGCTGGACGCCCGGTACGGCACCCGGTCCTTCGGGGAGCTGCTCTCCGACGCGCAGCGCTACCTCAACTGGTACCGGGTGGACGGCTTCACGCTGGCCCGCTGCCCGGACGACGAGGCCGGGCTCTCCGGCATCCGGCGGATGACCGGCGCGCTGCGCACTCTCCTCGACGGGGCGTATCTCGTGCTGTCCCACGGCACCCATCCCAGCCCCGGATACGCCGACGTGGGCGATCAGTTGGTGACGTACGCGGGCCCCTGGTCCGGGTACCGCTGGTCCCGGGCCGCCGAGTGGACGGCCGACCATCCGCCCGAGCGCTTCTGCCACCTGGTGCACGGCGTGCCGCGCACGCATCTGGACGAGGCGCTGCGCGTCGCCCGCTGGCAGGGCGCGGGCACCGTCTACTTCACGGACCGCACCGACCGCGACGCCCTGGACCCCTGGGAGTCCCTGCCCGGCTACTGGGACGATTTCGTCTCGCGCATCGGACCTGGTGTCTCGGAATGAGACGGGGCGTGGCAGTGTTACGGGGGAAGAACGCACTGTTGCCTCTACCTTCCCCACGGCCGTGGGGATGATCCTGGAGTCCCCGTGTCGCTGCCACCCCTGGTCGAGCCGGCATCCGAGCTCACCGTCGACGAGGTCCGTCGGTACTCCCGCCACCTGATCATCCCGGACGTCGGGATGGACGGACAGAAGCGCCTGAAGAACGCGAAGGTGCTCTGCGTGGGGGCCGGCGGCCTCGGCTCGCCCGCCCTGATGTACCTGGCCGCGGCCGGCGTCGGCACCCTGGGCATCGTGGAGTTCGACGAGGTCGACGAGTCGAACCTCCAGCGCCAGATCATCCACAGCCAGGCCGACATCGGCCGCTCCAAGGCCGAGTCCGCGCGCGACTCCGTGCTGGGGATCAACCCCTATGTGAACGTCGTCCTGCACGAGACCCGGCTCGAGGCCGACAACGTGATGGAGATCTTCTCCCAGTACGACCTGATCGTCGACGGCACGGACAACTTCGCCACCCGCTACCTCGTCAACGACGCGTGCGTGCTGCTGGGCAAGCCGTACGTGTGGGGCTCCATCTACCGCTTCGACGGCCAGGCGTCCGTCTTCTGGAGCGAGCACGGCCCCTGCTACCGCTGCCTCTACCCCGAGCCCCCGCCGCCGGGCATGGTCCCCTCCTGCGCCGAGGGCGGCGTGCTGGGCGTGCTCTGCGCGTCGATCGGCTCGATACAGGTCAACGAGGCCATCAAGCTGCTGGCGGGCATCGGCGACCCGCTGGTCGGCCGGCTGATGATCTACGACGCCCTGGAGATGACCTACCGGCAGGTCAAGGTCCGCAAGGACCCCGACTGCGCGGTCTGCGGCAAGAACCCGACCGTCACCGAGCTCATCGACTACGAGGCCTTCTGCGGCGTCGTCTCCGAGGAGGCCCAGCAGGCCGCCGCCGGCTCGACGATCACGCCGCTCCAGCTGAAGGAGTGGATCGACGAGGGCCGGGACATCGACATCATCGATGTCCGCGAGCCCAACGAGTACGAGATCGTCTCCATCCCCGGCGCCCGGCTGATCCCCAAGAACGAGTTCCTGATGGGCAGCGCGCTCCAGGGGCTGCCGCAGGACAAGAAGATCGTCCTGCATTGCAAGACGGGTGTCCGCTCCGCGGAGGTGCTGGCCGTCCTGAAGTCCGCGGGCTTCGCGGACGCGGTGCACGTGGGCGGCGGCGTGATCGGCTGGGTCCACCAGGTGGAGCCGCAGAAGCCGGTGTACTGACGGTCCGGGTGTGAACCGGCCCTGCTCGCCCGGTGGCGAGCAGGGCCGGTCGGTGCTTACGGGCAGGTCGTGCCGTCCGCCGGGAGCCTGCCGTCGAGGAACGCGGCGTCGATGGTCTTCGTGGCGCACGCGTCGACGCCGTACGTGCCGTGGCCCTCGCCCTTGACGGTCAGCCGGACCCCGACGCCCTTGCCGAGCCGCTCCGCCATGTTCGCCGCGCCGGCCACCGGCGTCGCCGGGTCGCCCGCGTTGCCGACGACCAGGATCGGCGCGGCTCCCGCGGCGCTCACCTCCGGGGTCTTCCACTTGCCCTTCACCGGCCAGCCCGTGCACGACAGCAGCGACCACGCGGCGGACTCCCCGAAGACCGGCGAGGCCGCCTTGAACTCCGGCAGCAGCCGCCGGACGTCGTCCACGCTGTAGCGGTCCTGTGAATCGGCGCAGGAAATGGCCCGGTTGGCGGCCTGGAGATTGTTGTAGCGGCCGTCGGGCGCACGGCCCGCCATGGAGTCGAAGAGCAGGAGCAGGGTGTTGCCCGTGCCCTTGACCCTCGCCTCCTGGAGCCCGGCGGTCAGGTACTTCCAGGTGTCCTTGGAGTACAGCGCCGTCGCGATGCCGTTGGTGGCCTCGTCCTGGGTGAGCTCGCGCCCCTGGCTCGTCGGCAGGGGCTTCGCGTCGAGGTCCTTGAGGAGCGTGGTGATCTCGTCGAGGGTCGGGCAGCGGCCGCCGGTGCCCGCGGCGCCCGCCGAGGCGCAGTCCTTGAGGTAGTCGTCCAGCGCGAGCTGGAAGCCCTTGGTCTGGCCGAGGTCGCCCTGCACGGTGTCCTGCGTCGGGTCCACCACCGCGTCGAGAACGGTGCGTCCGACGTTCTTCGGGAACAGATGGGCGTAGACGCCGCCGAGTTCGGTGCCGTAGGAGATGCCGAAGTAGTGGAGCCTGGACTCGCCGAGCGCGGCCCGGATCCGGTCGAGGTCGCGGGCGGCGCTGACGGTGTCCACGTACGGCAGGACCTTGCCGGAGTTCTTGGCGCAGGCGTCGATGTACGCCTTGTTGACCGCGAGGGTCTGTTTGAGCTCGGCGTCGTCGTCGGGGGTGCCGTCCACTTGGTACGCCGCGTCGAGCTCCTTGTCGCTCTGGCAGCGCACGCCCGCGCTCTCGCCGACGCCGCGCGGGTCGAAGCTCACCAGGTCGTAGCGGGCGTGGAGGGTGGCGTAGCCGTCGGCGAGGGCGGGCAGCGCGGAGACGCCCGAGGCGCCGGGGCCGCCGAAGTTGAAGACGAGCGAACCGACGCGGTGGGACGAGTCCGTGGCCTTGCCGCGGATCAGCGCGAGGTCGATCTTCTCGCCGTCCGGCTTGGTGTAATCGAGCGGCACCGGGAGCTTCGCGCACTGCCAGGCCCTGCCGGGGGCCTTGCCCGTGCCCTGCGCGGCGGTCGGGGCGTCGCACGTCTTCCAGCTGAGCTTGACCACGGGGGAACCGTTCTTGCCCCCGTTGGTGTCTCCGCCGCTGCCGGCACCGCTGCCGCTGCCGCTGTTCCGGCCGTTCGCTCTGTCGCCGCCGTTGTCACCGCATCCGGTGGCGGCGAGGGCGATCACGAGGACGGTGGCGGCGAGGGAGGCGAGGGCCGTGACCCGGGGCCGTGTGGGACTCATTCCACCGACTCTACGGATGAATCGCCCTTTCCCGACCCCCTGACGACCCGGCGTACGGGCGTTGTCAGGCGGAGCGCAGGGGCGCACAGCCGATCCGGCCCGCGACGGCGTCGACGAACGCCGGGAAGGCGTGGCGCGGATCGTCGGCCCGGGTGCCGGTGCGGCCGGGTCCCGTGCGCATGGTGAACACCGTGGGGCGGCCCGCGCAGTCGGCCCGTATGAGCGCGCCCGTCGCCTCGATCCGCCCGTGGGCACGCCAGCCGGGCGCGGGTGGGCTGTCGCCCGTGAGCCCGTCGAACAGGGCGACGATCCTGGGCCGGGCGGTCATCGCGAACCGGGCCGCCCAGCGGAACGCGTCCGTCGCCGCCAGCGCGCACGTCTCGAAGTCGGGCTCGGAACTGCCCGTTCCGGCGGGTCTGCCCATCCCTGGGCCCGCTATGCCCGGTATTGCGCAGGCCCCGGGCGCGCGGGGTGACGCCAGTGGCCGCGCCTGCCGGGCGCATCCCGTCATCTTCGCGGCCCGGTTGGCCACGTCCAGCAGGAGCCTGCCCGTCCGTGCCGGGGAGGCGTCCGGGAACGATCCTGTCAGCGTGACCACCGACGGCCGGCCGCGCACGTCGCACGACTTCGGCAGCACCAGCGTGCCCGAGGAGGCCGTGACGAAGCCCGGGAGGGCGTCCGGGAGCGGCGAGTCGCCCCCGGCGAACAGCCCCGTCAGCCAGGCCCGGCGCTCGTCCGGCGCCTCGGGGCCCGTGCCGTAGCTGACCTCCAGTCGGTGCTCGACCCAGTGTTTGTTGCCGTTGCCGTTGCCGTTGCCGTCGTGGTCGTTGCCGGGGTCGTTGCCGCGCCAGCTCAGCGTGCACCGGCCGTGGGGGCGGCCCGGGCCCGGCGCGCTCTCCTGGGACACCCGATGCCGGGCGCCCCCGGCCTCCCCGCGGAACGGGCCGCTCTCCTCCGACCATGTGCCCCAGCAGTAATCCTGCCTGGCCAGCGGCCTGAACTGCGTCTGCCACAGCGCCATCAGGGCCGCCAGCAGCGCCGCTATGGCCAGGGCGCCGGTGAGCAGTCTGGCCCTGCGGCCCGGGTGTTCGGCCGTGCGTAACACCTCTGTCCCCCTCCGTCGCCCGTGCTGCCGGTCCGAGTGAAACTCTGTGCGGGCGATGGTAGTGCGGGCCACTGACATTCGAGCCGCAGGAGTTCGTAGTACCGGTGTGATGTGCTATGGGTGCTATGAGCACACCTTCCCGGGTGCCGGAACAGTACCTTCCAGCAGGTATGCGTCAACCGCGCTCTTCACGCACGCGTTGCCGCTGTCGTACGCGCCGTGGCCTTCTCCCCGGTACGTCATCTCGACTCCGACGCCCTTGCCGAGCTCCTGGGCCATCTTGCGCGCTCCCTCGTAAGGAGTCGCAGGATCACCGGTGTTGCCGACGACGAGGATGGGCGCCGAGCCCTTCGCGCTGACGTCGGGCGTCTGCCATTCGCCCTTTACGGGCCATCCGGTGCACTGCAGCAGGCTCCACGCCATGAAGTCCCCGAAGACCGGTGACGCCTTGTGGAACTCCGCCGCCCTCCGCTCGATGTCCGCCGCCGTGTAGCGCTGGGAGAAGTCGGCGCATGTGATGGCATTGAGCGACGCCTGGAGGGAGCTGTAAGTGCCCTCCTGGCCACGGCCGTTCATGGAGTCGCCCAGCATGAGGAGGATCTTCCCGTCACCGTTCTCGGCGTCCTCGACGCCCTCGGTGAGGTAGTCCCAGAATTCCTTCGAGTAGAGCGACTGCGCGATGCCGCTGGTCGCGAGCGACTGCGTGAGGTCGCGGCCCCCGCCGCCCGGCACCGGCTTCTTCTCCAGCCGCTCGAGGAGCGAGTTGATCTGCTGCTCGGTGGGGCAGTTGTCCGACGTCTTCGTGCAGGCCGCCATATAGTCGCCGAGGGCGAGCTGGAACCCGGCGGCCTGGGCGAGAGCGCTCTGCAGCGGATCGCTCGACGGGTCCACCACGCCGTCCATCAGCGCCCGGCCGACGTTCTTGGGGAACAAGTGGGCGTAGACGCCGCCCAGTTCGGTGCCGTACGAGACGCCGAAGTAGTGGAGCTTGTCGTCGCCCAGGACCTGGCGCATGAGGTCCATGTCCCGGGCGGCGTTCGTGGTACCGATGTGGGGGAGGAACTTGCCCGAGCGCTTCTGGCAGCCCTCCGCGTACTTCTTCACCCGGTCCACGAGGGCGTTCTGCTCGGCGGGGGTGGCCGGGGTGGCGTCCGCCGCGTAGTACGCGTCCAGTTCCTTGTCCGGCAGGCACGTCACCCCGTTGCTGCGGCCGACCCCGCGCGGGTCGAAGCTGACCAGGTCGTAGCGGGTGCGCAGGGTGCGGTAGTCGTCGGCGAACGCCGGGAGCGTCGTCACTCCCGATCCGCCGGGGCCGCCGAAGTTGAAGAGGAGCGAGCCGATGCGGTGCGACTGGTCGGTGGCCTTCGCCCGGATCATGGCGATGCCGATCTTCTCGCCGTCCGCGTGGGCGTAGTCGAGCGGCGCGCGCAGGGTCGCGCACTCCCAGTCCGGGCCGGGGGGACGGCCGGCGGTGCCCGCGTCCTCGCTGCGGCTGGGGGGTGGGCAGGGTTTCCAGTCCAGTTTCTGGTTCTGGAGGGGGGCGGCGGCGCCGGCCGTGGCGGCATTCGTGGCGGAGGGCGTCACCTGCCGTGCTTCGCCGTCGGCGTCGCCGCTGCAACCGGCGAGCCCGGTGACCGTGGTCAGCAGCGCGGCGGCGAGCAGCGCTCGCCCTCTGGACACGCGTACGGATCTGGACACGCCTCCCACTTTTGGGCGGCGGGGGCCGGGGCGCGCGCAGGGCGGGCCGTATGGGTTACGGCGGGCCTGTGGTTACAGAGCGACGAACCTTACTTCCGTCGCCTTCGCGCCGGCCCAGACGGGGGTGGCCTCCGTGAGCTTCAGCTCCGCTGCGGCGGCGGGGGTGATCTCAGCGACGATCTCAAGGTCGGCGTCCACGAGGACGCGCATTCTGCTGCCTTGTGAGGTGAGCTCGCGGACCTTGCCCTGCCAGACATTGCGGGGGCTGCTGGTGGTGGCCGTGGGGTGGGCGGTGTGGAGCGACACCGCTTCGGGGGTGATCACGGCTAGGCCCGGGCCGGGGGTGGGGGGTGGGTCCGCCGTGGTCAGGGTCGCGCCGTTGGGCAGGCGGAGGGTGCCGTCGGCTGTCGCCTCCGTCGGCCACGCGTTGAGGCCCAGCATGCGGGCCACCCAGGGGGAGCGGGGGTGCCGGGCCAGCTCGGCAGGGGGCGCGTACTGGGTCGTCCGGCCGTCCTCCAGGACGAGCACCTGGTCGGCGAGCGAGACGGCTTCCACGGGGTCGTGGGTAACGATCAGGCACACACCGGGAAAGTCGGCGAGGTGGGTGCGCAGGGTGTGGCGCACCTGGGCGCGGGTCGACTGGTCCAGGGCGGCGAGGGGTTCGTCGAGGAGGAGCAGGCTCGGGCCGGCGGCGAGGGCCCTGGCCAGGGCCACGCGCTGGGCCTGGCCGCCGCTGAGCAGGCCGGGCCTGCGGTGGGCGAGGTGGCCGATGCCCAGGTGGTCCAGCCACTGCTGGGCGGTGGCGTGGGCCTCGTTCTTCGGGGTGCCCTGGGCGCGCAGGCCGTAGGCGGTGTTGGCCAGGGCCGTGAGGTGCGGGAAGAGGGCGCCGTCCTGGGGGACCCAGGCGATTCGGCGGCGGTGGGGTGGGGCTGCTGATACGTCTTGGTCGCCGAGTGTCAGCGTTTCCGCCTTGGCGCGGTTTGTCAGGGCCAGGAGGGTGCGGAGGAGTGTTGTTTTGCCCGCGCCGTTGGGGCCTACTACGGCGATGGTGGTGCCGGCTTGGGCGGTGAGCGTTGTTTCCACAGCGCCGGTGACCGTGGTGCGCAGGGGGCGGGGGGTGGGTGCGGTCGGGGCCGGTGCGGGGCGGACCCCTCTGGGACTGAACTCTTCGTGGCCTCGGGCATCACGTGACGTCGTACCCGGCACGCGCCACGAAGAGTCCTTTACGTCCCTGCCGGGGCCCGCCCCGCCCCGGCCCCGACCTCCCGCCGTCGGCGTCTGCGGCCAGTGGCCCCGGAGGGTGAGGAGCACGGCTGTCGCTATGGCCAGGAGGAGCAGGCTTACGGCTGTCGCTCCTTCCGGGTCGTCCTGGAGGAGTAGGTAGACCTGGAGGGGGAGCGTCTGCGTGACGCCCGGAAGGTTGCCCGCGAATGTGATCGTCGCCCCGAACTCGCCCAGGGCGCGGGCCCAGCAGAGGGCCGCTCCCGCGAAGAGGCCCGGCGCGATCATGGGCAGGGTGATCGTGCGGAAGGTGTGGAGTGGGGTCGCTCCCAGGGAGGTTGCCGTCTCCTCGTAGCGGGGGTGGAGTCCGTTGAGTGCTCCTTCCAGGCTGATTACCAGGAAGGGCATGGCCACGAAGGTCGAGGCCGTGACCGCTGCTGTGGTGGTGAAGGGGATCGTGATGCCGAACCACTCGTCCAGCCAGGGGCCCAGGACGCCCCGGCGGCCGTAGCCCTGGAGGAGGGCCACGCCCGCGACGGTGGGCGGGAGGACCATCGGCAGCATCACGAGGGAGCGGACGAGCGCCTTGCCCGGGAAGTCCACCCGGGCCAGCAGCCAGGCGAGCGGGACCCCCAGGACGAGGGACAGCGCCAGGGAGTACGCCGAGACCGTGAGGCTCAGCGCGAGGGCCTGGGTGACCTCGTGGGAGGTCAGGCGGGACGGGAGGCTGCCCCATGGTGTGCGGGTCAGGACGCCTGCCAGGGGGAGGAACAGGAAGCCGATGGCGAGGACGGAGGGGATCGCCAGGGGCAGGGGCGTACGGGCCCTCATGGCTGCTGGAAGCCCGCTCCACGGAGGAGCTTCTGGGCCTCGGCCGAGCCGAGCCACTTGACGAAGTCGGCCGACTCCTTGGTGTGCTTCGAGCCCTTGAGGGTCGCGGCGGGGTAGGCGGCCACCGCGTTCTGGTCGTCGGGGATGGTGACGGTCGCGACCTTGTTCCCGGCGGCGGTGGCGTCCGTGACGTACACGATGCCCGCGTCCGCCTCGCCGAGGGTGACCTTGCTCAGCACGGCGCGGACGCTGGGCTCCTGGGAGACCGGCTTGACGTCGACGTGTTGCTGGTCGAGCACCTTCTTGCTGTAGCGGCCCGCGGGTACTTCGGGCGCCGCCAGGACCACCTTGAGGGTGGGGTTGGAGAGGTCGGAGAGGCCCTGGATCTTCTTGGGGTTGCCGGGGGCCGTGGCGATCGTCAGGCGGTTCTTCGCGATGGTGGTGGGGGCGTTCGTCTGCTGGGCGAGCCCGTCCATCGTCTTGGTGTCGGCCGTCACGAGGGCGTCGGCGGGCGCGCCCTGGCGCACCTGGGCGGCCAGCTCCTGGGAGCCCGCGAAGGAGAAGTTCACCTTGGTGCCGGGGTGCTCCTTCTCGTAGAGGGCCCCGGCTTGTTTGAAGACGTCCGTGAGGGAGGCGGCGGCGAGGACCGTCAGGGTGGTCCGCTGCTTGGCGTCGTCGCTCTTGTCGCCGCTGCCGCAGGCCGTGGCCAGGGGGAGGAGGAGCGCTGCCGCCAGGGCCGTGCGTACGAGGGTGCGGGGCATGGACTCTCCTGGTCAGGCGCGGTCGATGTGGACGTTGGTGGCCTTCACCCGGGCCACGGCCTCCATGCCCACGGCCAGGCCCAGCTCCTCCACGGCCTCGCGGGTGAGGAGGGAGACGAGGCGGTGCGGCCCGGCCTGGATCTCCACCTGCGCGGCCACGTCGCCGAGCTTCACGGCGGTGATGATCCCGGGGAAGGCGTTGCGGGCGCTGGTGTGCGGCTCGTCGTCGCTCTCGTTCGCCTCGGCGGCGAGGCTCACGGAGAAGGCCGCGAGGTCGGGCCCCTCGACGATCCGCTTGCCGGCCTCGTCGCGCCGGGTGGGGATCCTGCCCGCGTCGGCCCAACGCCGGACGGTGTCGGGACTCACGCTCAGCAGACGGGCTGCCTGCCCGATGGTGTACGACCGCATGTGCGGCACGTTATGTCGATTCAGCTCGCATCTGCAAGGCTGGATGTATCCCCTGCCGGGTAAATCCAGCCCCTCCGGCGTTTGAGGAGCGGGGGTCCGGGGGCGGAGCCCCCGGGAAACGGTGAAAGGGCGGGACTGGGGCCAGCCCCGCAGGGCCGCCCCCTAGATCGCACCCTTCCGCGTCAGATGCGTGAACGACGCCCAGCCGGGCAGTACGGGAAGCCAGAGGGTCATCAACCGGAACAGCAGCACGGCGGGAGCCGCCTGCTCCGCCGGCAGCCCCGCAAAGGTCAGCGCACCCGTCAGCGCGAACTCCACCGCCCCCACACCGCCCGGCGTCGGCGCCGCCGACCCCAGCGCGTTGGCGGTGAGGAAGACGACCGCGATACTCGCGTAGCTGAGGTCGCCCCCGAACGCCCGGATCGACGCGTCCAGGCACATGACGTTCGCCGCCGTCAGCAGCAGCATCCCGCCGATGCCGAAGAAGAGCTTCTGCGGCCGCTGGAGCACGTCCAGCATGCGCGGCACGACGCCCGCGAACAGCGACCGCACCCGGGTCGAGACGAACTTCCGCAGCACCGGGATCGCGGCGACCACCAGCACCAGGACCGCGGCCGTCAGCAGGCCGCCGATCACGGTCCGGGAGGGGCCCAGGGACGAGCTGCGTTCCGTGCCCGTCACATAGCCGAAGGACAGCAGCAGCATGATGTGGCAGGCCAGGCCGAAGAGCTGGGACGCCCCGACGCTCGCCACGGCCAGGCCCGGGCGGATGCCCGCCCGCTGGAGGAAACGGGTGTTCAGGGCCACGCCGCCCACCGCGGCGGGGGCGACGATCTTCACGAACGAGCCCGCGACCTGCGCCATGACCGTCCGGCCGAAGGTCACCTTCTCGGGGACGAAGCCGAGGAGGCTCATCGCGGCGGCCACATAGGTCAGCGCCTGGAAGGCCACGGCCATCGCGACCCACGCCCAGTTGGCCTTGTCGACGAGATCGCCGAACTTGACGTGCGTGAGCTGGGACAGCAGGAAGTACGCGGCGATCGCGCCCGCGACGAAGCTGATCAGCGTGCGGGGCTTGATCCGCTCCAGGCGCACCGGCTCTATCGGCGCCTGCGGCCGGATGAGCAGGACCTGGCGGCGGATCTGGGCGAGGAGGTCCTCCTCGCGGGCCTCCTCGAGGGCCTCGCCGAGCGCCTTCTTCTCCGCCTGGCGCTCGGCCTTGAGGGCCTTGCGGCCGGCCTCGACGGGCTCCGCCTCGGCGGCGCGTTCGGCCTCGCGGGCCTCCTTGGCCAGGCGGGCGTTCTCCAGCACCCGTTCGCGCTCGCGCTCCGACCGCTCGCGGGCGAGCTGGCGCAGGGTCGCGCGGCTGACGCGGGTGAGGGCGAGGGGTTGGAGGAGGGGGAGGCTGTCGGCCACGGCGTCGGGGCCGAGGACCTCGACGGCGGTGGCCACGGCCCGTTCGGCGCCGACCCGCAGGCCGAGGGTGACGAGGAGCTGGGCGACGTCCATGCGGAGCACGAGGTCGCCGGCCGCGATCTCGCCGCCGCGCAGGTCCGTGAGGACCACATTGCCGGAACGATCCACCAGCAGGGCGTCGCCGTCGAGCCTGCGGTGGGCGATGCGGCGCGACTGGAGGGCCTTGAGCTGGTGCCAGGCGCCCCGCATCAGCTCGTCGGTGATCTCCTCGGTGGGGACGGAGACCAGCGGGCGGCCGCCGATGTGCTCGTAGACGAGCATGACGGCGTCCGGGCCCAGCTCGGAGGTGGCGATGAGCTTGGGCGCGTTCGCGCCGGCGGCGATGGCCGCGTAGGCGAGCAGCGCCTCCTGCTCGAGGGCCTGGCGCAGCGACAGCAGGCTGCGGCGCTGGATGATCCCGCGCAGGGCCAGGCGCTGCCAGACGCGGTAGAAGAAGCCCTGGGCCTGCTGCTCGCGGTCGACGACGGTGACGTCGAGGGGCGGGCCCTCCTCCAGGGTGACGATGTAGCGGCGGCCCCGGTCGGGGTGCTGCTCGGCGGTCTCGGTGTCCTCGGCGCGCAGCGCGGTCTCCGGGCGGAAGCCGACGCGCCGGAGCCCGGCGAGGAGGTGCTGGCCGGTGGGGCGGACGTTGGGGGAGCCGACGGCGTAGAGGGTGGCGTAGGCGACGGTCCAGCCGATCAGGACGGTGATGGCGATGGAGAACGGCGTGGTGTAGCCGTTGACCAGCACCGCGAAGGCGTCCAGGAGGAGGACGGCCCACATGGCCACGCGCCAGCGGGGCCGCCGGGACATGCCGACGGCCGTCATATAGGCGATCACGGGCGCCAGGTAGCCGTGCACCGGGTCGGTGAAGCCGCCGGCGGGCGAGGGCTGGGAGAGCGCGGCGCGGATGGACTCGGGCGCCGAATCGGCCACCCACAGGTCGGTGGCCAGGGACACGCCGTGGGCCAGCACGGCGGCCAGGACGCCGTCGGCGATGCGCAGCCCGTCGCGTTTGATCAGCCGTTCGATGGCGAAGGCCACCGGGACGATGAAGACCGCGATGTTCGCCGTGAGCCCGGCGAAGCTGGCCAGCAGATGGGGCGCCTTGCCGGTGCTCGCGCTGATGTCCTGCGCCAGGCCGGAGGTGGTGGCGTGGGCGAAGGCCGCGAGCGCGAGCACGAGGGCGATGCCCACGATGCCCAGGAAGAGCCGGACCAGATCGGCCGGGCGGTGGACACGGGCGGGGAGCAGCGGCTCGTCGCCGGAGACCTTGTCGATGTGGCCCTCACCGTCCTCGCACGGGTACGCGCCGGCGCGCCCGTCACAGGGCAGCACTTCGCGGGCGCGGGCCTCGTCCGGAGGCTGCGCGCCCTGCTGCTCGTCGGTCTCTTCTCGGTCTCGTATCACCAGTCACCGCCCGGAAGATGGTGGCATGGCCCGGCCGGGCAAGGGGGTATCAGGGTGCATTTCGGGGGGCGCGGACTCCGGATCGTACGCCCTGTAGTGCGATGACGCACTCTGGGTGATCTTGCGGACCGCCCGGTTCCGGCCGCCGGGGCGGCCCCGCCGGGCGGGCGATGCGGCAGTATGCACCGGATGGACGAGCTTCCCGAGTACGCGGAACGGGTGCTGGCCGTCGCCGAGCTGATTCCGGCCGGCCGGGTGATGACCTATGGGGACGTCGCCGAGTGGCTGGACGAGGGCGGCCCCCGGCAGGTCGGCCGCGTCATGGCCCTCTACGGCGGGGCCGTGCCCTGGTGGCGCGTCGTGCGGGCGGACGGCCTGCTGCTGCCGGGACACGAGCGGGACGCCCTGGCCCACTACCGCGCCGAGGGCACCCCGCTGCGGGAGCCCGGCCGGGCCGCCGGGGGACGGATGCCCCGGATCGCCATGGCCCGCGCCCGCTGGGACGGCGGCGGGGATGTGACTCCGCCCACGACTCCGCGCACCTGACGGCCGGAGGACCGCCGCCACCGGGCCGCGCCCCGGCCCGTGACCGCAAGGCGTTACCCGAACGGATGAGGTCACCCGGGAGGGACGAAGGCACCCGGGACGCACTGCGCCACACGGGTCTCCTGGCGTAGCGTCGGGGGTCGCCCTCCGCGCCGTGACACGTCCCGGCCGACCGACCACCCGTACCTCCCCCCAGGACCGGCGACACACGTGAGCTCCTCCTCGTCCCACCAGCGGCCCGACACGGGCGCGTACCGCCTCGTGCGCACGCCGCCGGGCCCGGTGGTCCCTCCTGAGCTGGACGCGTGCCAGCGCGCGGTGGTTGACCACGGGCGGGGGCCGCTGCTGGTGCTCGCCGGACCGGGCACGGGCAAGACGACCACGCTCGTCGAGGCCGTGGCCGAACGGGTGCGGCGGGGCACCGACCCCGCGCGGATCCTCGTCCTCACCTTCAGCCGCAAGGCGGCCGTCGAACTGCGCGACCGGATGGCGGCCCGGCTCGGCGGCGCCCAGGGCCCGCGAGCCACCACCTTCCACTCCTACTGCTACGCGCTGGTCCGCGCCCACCAGGACGTCGAACTGTTCATCGAGCCCACCCGGCTGCTGTCCGGCCCGGAGCAGGACGTCATGGTGCGCGAGCTACTGGAGGGCGAACTGCAGCTCGGCAAGGAGGGGCGCGGCCGGGTGCGCTGGCCCGACGAGCTGCGCGCCTGCCTGACCACACGCGGCTTCGCCGACGAGATGCGCGCCGTCCTCGCCCGCAGCCGGGAGCTAGGCCTCGGCCCCGGCGAGCTCGACGCCTTCGCCCGGCGCGCCGGCCGCCCCGACTGGCGCGCGGCCGCGTCCTTCCTCGCCGAGTACCTGGACGTCCTCGACGCGCGCGGCGTCCTCGACTACGCCGAGCTCGTCCACCGCGCCGTCCTCCTCGCCGGGCGCCCCGAGGTCGCGGCCGAACTGGGCCGGAGCTACGACGCCGTCTTCGTCGACGAGTACCAGGACACCGACGTCTCCCAGCTCCGGCTGCTGCGCGCGCTGGCGGGCGGCGGCCGCACCCTGATCGCCTTCGGCGACCCCGACCAGTCCATCTACGCCTTCCGGGGCGCGGACGTCGGCGGCATCCTCGACTTCCCGCACGCCTTCCCGCGCGCCGACGGCACGCCCGCCCCCGTAGCGGTCCTCAACACCTCGCGCCGCTCCGGCGCCGCCCTCCTCGCCGCCACCCGGCTGCTCACCCACCGGATGCCGCTGACCCGGCTGCCGGCCGCCGCCGTACGCGCCCACCGCGAACTCGCGCCCGTACGGGACGGGGGCCGGGTGGAGGCGTACACCTACCCGACGGCGGGCGCCGAGCTCGACAACATCGCCGACATCCTCCGCCGCGCCCACCTGGAGGACGGCGTCCCCTGGCAGGACATGGCCGTCCTCGTCCGCGCGGGCTCCCGCTCGATACCGTCCCTGCGCCGCGCCCTGACCTCGGCGGGCGTCCCCATCGAGGTCGACGGCGACGACATCCCCCTCCGCCACGAACCAGCGGTGGCCCCCTTGCTGACGGCGCTACGAGCGGTGGCGGATGCCTCAACGGGTGGGCGGGTGGGAGACACCGCGCCGAAGGCGCGGAACTGGCTCACGCCGGAGACGGCGCTCACCCTCCTCACGTCCCCCCTGGGCGGCATGGACAGCGCGGACCTCCGCAGACTGGGCCGCGCCCTGCGGGACGAAGAACGGGCCGCGGGCGAAACCACCCCGCGTCCCTCGGACACCCTCATCGCCGAGGCCCTCGCAGACCCCGCACGCCTGGTCGCGCACGACCCCGCGTACGCGCGCCCCGCCCAGCGCCTGGGCGCCCTCCTCGCAGGGGCGCGTGAGCTCCTGGCGCGCGGCGGCACGGCCGAGGAAGCCCTGTGGCACCTCTGGGACGGCACTCCCTGGCCCACCCGCCTGCGACGCGCCGCGCACCGCGGCGGCCCGGCCGGCCGCAACGCCGACCGCGACCTCGACGCCGTCTGCGCTCTCTTCGAGACCGCCGCCCGCGCCGAGGAGCGCACCGGCGGCCGCGGCGCCCTGAACCTCCTCGACGAGCTCGACGCCCAGGACATCGCCGCCGACACCCTCACCCGCAGGGCCGTGCGCCCCGACGCCGTCCGGCTGATGACCGCGCACCGTTCCAAGGGCCTGGAGTGGCGGCTCGTCGTCGTCGCGGGCGTCCAGGAGGGCCTCTGGCCCGACCTGCGCCGCCGCGGCTCGCTCCTGGAGGCCGACCGCATCGGCCGCGACGGCATCGCCGAGCCCCTCGGCGCGGGCGCGCTCCTCGCCGAGGAGCGCCGGCTGTTCTACGTGGCCGCCACCCGCGCCCGCGACCGGCTCGTGGTCACGGCGGTCAAGGCGGCCGCCGAGGACGGCGACCAGCCTTCCCGCTTCCTGACCGAGCTGGGCACCGAGCCCGTCGACGTCACCCAGCGCCCGCGCCGCCCCCTGGCCGTGGCCGCGCTCGTCGCCGAGCTGCGTGCCACCACCGTCGACCCCGCCGCCGCAGGCGCCCTGCGGGCCGCCGCCGCCGAACGGCTCGCCCGGCTCGCCGCCCTGCGCGACGAGGAGGGCCAGCCGCTCGTCCCCGCCGCGCACCCCTACCGCTGGTGGGGCCTGCACGAGCCGACCCACAACGAGGTGCCGCTGCGCGACCCGGAACGGCCCGTCACGCTGTCCGGCTCGGCCCTCGGCCAGCTCACCGAGGACGGCTGCTCCCTCCAGTGGTTCCTGGGCCGCGAGGTCAAGGCGGACGCCCCCGCCACCGCCGCCCAGGGCTTCGGCAACGTCGTCCACGTCCTCGCCGACGAGGTCGCCTCCGGCCGCACCCCCGCCGACCTCGCCGTGCTCATGGAGCGCCTGGAGACCGTCTGGGAGTCCCTGGCCTTCGACGCCCCCTGGAAGTCGCGGCAGGAGAGGGAACAGGCCCGCGCCGCCCTGGAGCGCTTCCTGCGCTGGCACGTGATGGAACGCGCCCGCGACGCCGTCGTCACCGAGCACCCCTTCGACGTCACCCTCAAGGCCCGGCAGTACCAGGTGCGCATCCGCGGCTCCATGGACCGCGTGGAGCAGGACGACCAGGGCCGCGCGTATGTCGTCGATTTCAAGACCGGCAAGAACGCGCCCTCCGCCAAGGACGTCGAGCGCCACCCCCAGCTCGCCGTCTACCAGCTCGCCGTCGCCGAGGGCGCCGTGGACGACGCCTTCGGCGGCGCCCGGCCCCGGCCCGGCGGCGCCGAACTCGTCCACCTGCGCCAGGGCGCGGCGAAGAAGGACGGCGGGGAGACCCTGCCCAAGGTCCAGGCGCAGGAGCCCCTCGACGGCGAGTGGATCGGCGAGCTGCTCGCCGAGGCCGCGGGCCGGGTCCTCGAGGAACGTTTCACTCCCCGCCCCGGCCGGCAGTGCGACCACTGCTCGTTCCGCGCCTCGTGCAGTGCCCGGCCCGAGGGCCGGCAGATCGTGGAGTGAGATGTCAGTGCCTCCCGCTAACGTCACCGGCATGCCCGCGCGCCTGACCGATCCCGAGCAGCTCAAGGAGCTCCTCGGCATCCCCTTCACCCCGGAGCAGACGGCCTGTATCACCGCGCCGCTCGCCCCGCAGGTCATCGTGGCCGGCGCGGGCTCCGGCAAGACCACGGTCATGGCCGCGCGCGTCGTCTGGCTGGTCGGCACCGGGCAGGTCGCGCCCGAGGAGGTCCTCGGCCTGACGTTCACCAACAAGGCGGCGGGCGAGCTCGCCGAGCGCGTCCGCAAGGCCCTGGGGAAGGCCGGCATCGGCCTGGAGCCCTCCGAGGGGGAGACCGGCGGCGAGCCCCGGATCTCCACCTACCACGCCTTCGCCGGCCAGCTCCTCAAGGAGCACGGCCTGCGCATCGGCCTGGAGCCCACCTCCCGCCTCCTCGCCGACGCCACCCGCTTCCAGCTCGCCGCCCGCGTCCTGCGCTCCTCGCCGGGCCCGTACCCGGCCCTCACCCGCCCCTTCGCCGACCTGGTCACCGACCTGCTGGCCCTGGACGGCGAACTGGCGGAGCACCTGACCGAACCGGAAGAGCTCCGCGCCCACGACCACGACCTGCTGGAAACCCTCGGCCGCGCCAAGCTCACCAACGCGGACCTGCGCAAGATCCCGGAGACGGCGCGCGCCCGCCTGGAGCTCCTGGAGCTCGTCGAGGCGTACCGCGAGGAGAAGCGCTCCCGCGACCTCCTCGACTTCGGCGACCAGATCGCCCGCTCCGCCGAGCTCGCCCGCACCCGGCCCGAGGTGGGCCGCCTCCTTCGCGAGCAGTTCAAGGTCGTCCTCCTCGACGAGTACCAGGACACGTCCGTCGCCCAGCGCCTGCTGCTGGCCGGTCTCTTCGGCGCCGGCACGGGCCACGCGGTGACCGCCGTCGGCGACCCCTGCCAGGCCATCTACGGCTGGCGCGGCGCCTCCGTGGCCAACCTCGACGACTTCCCGGCCCACTTCCCGCACCCCGACGGGCGGCCCGCCGAGCGCTACTCCCTCAGCGAGAACCGCCGCAGCGGCGGCCGCCTCCTGGACCTGGCCAACACCCTCGCGGCCCCCCTCCGCGCCCGCCACGAGGGCGTCGAGGCCCTGCGCCCGGCCCCGGGCGCCGAGCGCGACGGCGTCGTCCGCTGCGCCCTGTTGCCCACCCACGCCGAGGAGCTCGACTGGCTCGGGGACTCCCTCGCCCACCTCGTCCGCACCGGCACCCGCCCGGGCGACATCGCCGTCCTGTGCCGCACCGCCACCGACTTCGCCGAGATCCAGGCCGCCCTGGTCCGGCGCGACATCCCCGTGGAGGTCGTCGGCCTGTCCGGTCTCCTCCACCTCCCCGAGATCGCCGACCTCGTCGCCGTCTGCGAGGTCCTCCACGACCCCACGGCCAACGCCTCCCTGGTCCGCCTGCTGACGGGCCCCCGCTGGCGCGTCGGCCCCCGCGACCTGGCCCTGCTGGGCCGCCGCGCCAGGACGCTCGTCCCCTACGGCCCCACCGGCACCGACCCCGACCGCCGCCTGGCCGAGGCCGTGGAGGGCGTGGACCCCACGGAGACGACGTCCCTGGCCGACGCCCTCGACACCTTCCTGTCGGCCGCCCCCGAGGACGACCTGCCCTTCTCCACCGAGGCCCGCGTCCGCTTCGCCCGCCTCGCGGCCGAGCTCCGCGACCTCCGCCGCAGCCTCGGGGACCCCCTCATGGACGTCCTCCACCGCGTCCTTGCCACCACGGGCCTGGAAGTCGAGCTCTCCGCGTCCCCCCACGCCCTGGCGGCCCGCCGCCGGGAGACCCTCACCCAGTTCCTGGACATCGCCGCCGGCTTCGCCGCCCTCGACGGCGAGGTCACCCTGGCCGCCTTCCTCGGCTTCCTGCGCACGGCCGCGCAGTACGAGAAGGGCCTGGACAGCTCGCTGCCCGGCGGCGAGGACACCGTCAAGATCCTCACCGCGCACAAGTCCAAGGGCCTGGAGTGGGACGTGGTGGCCGTCCCGGGCCTGGTCGCGAAGACCTTCCCCAGCGAGCAGTCCCGCGACTCCTGGACGTCCCAGCCCAAGGTCCTCCCGCACGCCCTGCGCGGCGACGCCGACACCCTCCCCGACGTCACCGACTGGACGGCCAAGGGCCTGACGTCCTTCAAGGCCGCGATGAAGGCCCACCAGCACACCGAAGAGCTGCGCCTGGGCTACGTCACCTTCACCCGCCCCCGCAACCTCCTCCTGGGCTCCGGCCACTGGTGGGGCCCGAACCAGAAGCGGACGCGCGGCCCGTCGGAGTTCCTGGAGGCCCTCCGCGAGCACTGCGAAGCGGGACACGGCGAGATCGAGGCATGGGCGGACGCTCCGGAAGAGGCCGCGGAGAACCCGGCCCTGACCCGGGAGACGAACCACGCCTGGCCCCTGCCGCTGGACAAGGCTTCCCTGACCCGCCGACGGGAGGCGGCGGAAGCAGTCCTGCAGCACTTGAAGCACCTGGAAAGGGAGGGCCCTGCCCGCCCCGGCCCCGCCCGACCCACGACGCACCCGCTGCTCCCCGAGGAGACCCGCACCGTCGCGTCCTGGGACCGCGATCTGAACGCCCTCGCCGGCGAACTCCAGCGCACCCGCGCCAAGGTCCACGACGTAGTCCTGCCCTCCAGCCTGACCGCCACCCAGCTGATGCACCTGGCCGCCGACCCCGACGGCTTCGCGAGCGACCTCGCGCGCCCCATGCCGCGCCGCCCCCAGCCCGCCGCCCGCCGGGGCACCCGCTTCCACGCCTGGCTGGAGTCCCGCTTCGAGGCGCTCCCCCTGCCGTTCCTGGACCTGGACGAACTGGACGAGCTGCATCTGGACGGGCTCCCCGGCGTTCCCGAGATCACCGACGAGCAGGACCTGGCCGAACTCAAGGAGGCCTTCCAACGCACCCCGTACGCGAACCGCACCCCGTACCGGGTGGAGGCCCCCTTCCAGCTCACCCTCGCGGGCCGCACGATCAGGGGCCGCATTGACGCGGTGTACCGCGAGCGGGACGCCGGCCACGACACGTACGAGATCGTCGACTGGAAAACGAGCCGCACCCGGACCGCCGACCCCCTCCAGCTGGCGATCTACCGCCTGGCCTGGGCCGAGCAGCAAGGACTGCCGCTCTCCTCCGTGACGGCCGCGTTCGTGTACATCCGCGACGGCGAGAAGGCGATCCCGCCGGACCTGCCGGACCGGGCCGGGCTGGAACGGATCCTCCTGGGGGAGGACGTGTGACGAAACCCGGTCCTGGTCGCCCCGCGTGTCCGGATAGGCTCGATGGCATGAGCACTGCCCCGGACAACGCCGTCCGCGCGTACATCGACGTGCACCGCGCCGCCTTCCTCGCCGACCTGGCCGAGTGGCTGCGCATCCCTTCCGTGTCGGCCGACCCGGCCAACGCGGCCGATGTGCGCCGGAGCGCCGAGTGGCTGGTGGCGAAGCTCAAGGAGACGGGTTTCCCGACGGCGGAGATCTGGGAGACGGGAGCCGGGAACGGCGCCCCCGCCGTGTTCGCGGAGTGGCCCTCCGGCGAGGAGGACGCACCCACGGTCCTGGTCTACGGCCACCACGACGTCCAGCCCGCCGCCCGCGAGGACGGCTGGCACACGGACCCGTTCGAGCCGACGACGATCGACGGCCGGCTGTACGCGCGCGGCGCGGCCGACGACAAGGGCCAGGTGTTCTTCCACACCCTGGGCGTCCGCGCCCACCTGGCGGCCACCGGCCGCACCGCCCCGGCCGTCAACCTCAAGCTGATCGTGGAAGGCGAGGAGGAGTCGGGCTCGCCGAACTTCCCCGCGCTGATCGCCGCGCACGCGGACCGGCTCGCCTGCGACGCCGTGATCGTCTCGGACACGGGCATGTGGTCGGAGGACACCCCGACGGTGTGCACGGGCATGCGCGGCCTGGCCGAGTGCCAGATCGACCTGTACGGCCCGGACCAGGACATCCACTCCGGTTCCTTCGGCGGCGCCGTGCCCAACCCGGCCACGGAGGCCGCCCGCCTGGCGGCCGCCCTCCACGACGAGGACCGTAGGGTGACGATCCCGGGGTTCTACGACGGGGTCGTGGAGCTGACCGACCAGGAGCGCGAGCTGATCGCCGAGCTGCCGTTCGACGAGAAGCGCTGGCTGCGTGCCGCGCACTCGCACGGCACCCTCGGCGAGGCGGGCTACAGCACCCTGGAGCGGGTGTGGGCCCGTCCGACCGCCGAGGTCAACGGCATAGGCGGCGGCTACCAGGGCCCCGGCGGCAAGACGATCGTCCCGTCGTCGGCCCGGCTGAAGCTGTCCTTCCGGCTGGTCGCGGGCCAGGACGCCGACCGCGTCCAGGAGTCCGTGCGCGACTGGGTGGCGGCCCGCCTCCCGGAGGGCGGCGGCATCCGCCACGAGATCACGTTCACCGGCTCGACCCGCCCCTGTCTGACCCCGCTGGACCACCCGGCGCTCCAGTCGGTCGTACGGGCCATGACCAAGGCCTTCGGCCAGAAGATCCGCTTCACGCGCGAGGGCGGCTCGGGCCCGGCGGCGGACCTCCAGGACGTCCTGGGTGCCCCGGTGCTGTTCCTCGGCATCTCGGTGCCGTCGGACGGCTGGCACGCGCCGAACGAGAAGGTCGAGCTGGACCTCCTCATGAAGGGCGTGGAGACGGCCGCCCACCTGTGGGGAGACCTGGCCGCCACGGCCCGCACGGGCGCCGGCGCCTAGGGGCCATGCGCGGGCCCGCGCCCAAAAGCACAAACACTGTCAAGAGGGGGAGTTGGAAGCAGCCGTGACCACCTGGACCGAATTCACCGCCACCCGGCCCGACACGCTCGACGTCGCACTGAGCGGCGCGAGCGGCATCGACCGTGCCGCGCACCACCGTCTGGACGAGGCGTGGCTCGCCGCCGCGTGGAGCCACCCCACGACGCGGGTCTTCGTGGTCTCCGGCGGTCAGGCGCTGATCGACGACACCCCCGACGGCCGCACCGAGCTGGTGATGACACCCGCCTTCGAGGCGCCGGTCACCGAGACCCACCGCTACTTCCTCGGCAAGGACGAGGACGGCGTGGCCTACTTCGCGCTCCAGAAGGACGCGCTGCCCGGCCGCATCGACCAGTCCGCGCGCCCGGCGGGCCTGCGGGAGGCCGGCCTGCTGCTGTCCCCGCGCGACGCGGGCCTGCTCGTCCACGCCGTGGCCCTGGAGAACTGGCAGCGGCTCCACCGCTTCTGCTCGCGCTGCGGCGAGCGCACGGTGATCGCGGCCGCGGGCCACATCCGCCGCTGCCAGGCCTGCGGCGCCGAGCACTACCCCCGTACCGACCCCGCCGTGATCATGCTGGTCACGGACGAGAAGGACCGGGCGCTGCTGGGCCGCCAGATGCACTGGCCGGAGGGCCGCTTCTCGACGCTCGCGGGCTTCGTGGAGCCGGGGGAGTCCATCGAGGAGGCGGTGCGCCGGGAGGTCTCCGAGGAGGCGGGCGTCGTCGTCGGCGACGTGGAGTACATCGCCAGCCAGCCGTGGCCGTTCCCGTCCAGCCTGATGCTGGGCTTCATGGCCCGGGCGACGTCCTCGGACATCCAGGTGGACGGCGAGGAGATCCACGAGGCGCGCTGGTTCTCCCGGGACGAGCTGCGGGCCGCGTTCGAGAGCGGGGAGGTCCTGCCTCCGACCGGCATCTCCATCGCGGCCCGCCTGATCGAGCTCTGGTACGGCGAGCCGCTCCCGTAGGGGAGCGCCGCCACCAGGCGCCGACGCCCATGGGCGTCAGGCGCCGACCTTCGCCTTCACCTGCGCCAGCGAGGGGTTGGTGAGCGTGGAGCCATCGGCGAAGAGCACGGTGGGCACGGTCTTGCGTTTTCCCGTCGGGATAAGGTCCATAACGGACAAAGCCCGATGCAAGGAACAAGAACGCAGTGAAGCGCGCACTCGGAGTCATACGACTCTCAGTCGGCAACGTCGGTCAGACAGGAGACGATACCCAGCGGCGGCGCATTGACAAGCGCATCGCGGCCGTCTCCCGAGCCACCCTCTACCGGCACATCGGTGAGAGCGCCTGAGACAGGCGCACGCGGACATGAGCAGGCCCCCGGCATCACGTCGGGGGCCTGTCACGCGTAGGTCTGCCTGGCTGGGCACGGGAGCTCGGGAGCAGCACGGTTCGGGGAGCACGTCACGAGGGCGACGGAGTGGAAGACAGTGCCGTTCAGGTAGTGGCCAAGGGACACGTCGCCTCCCCACGTAAGCCGCTCGACTGCGGCCTTCACCAGGACAACCAGCCTGGTCACCTCCCGGTCCTCCTCGGAGGCGAACCTGGGGGCGAACTCCGCGAGCTGGAGGCCGAGCCAATGGCCGGCATCCTTGGGCTCCTCCCACGTTCCCCGGATCATCGAGGGCGGTTTCATCAGCCAGTGCGCCGTCTGGATCGGCGGCACGTCGGACGTCGGGAACACGGCCACAGCCTCCCGGTACCGGTCGACGACATCCTTGTCACTGGTCGCCGTCGGGGCCTGGCCGGGTGGTCTGCGGATGCTCTCCTTGTCGAAGGTCTTCTTCTCCCCGAGCCATGCGTAACCGTGATGGTGCACTCCCGCTCCGTTCCATGGGAATGGCGACGGCCCCGCCCGTCGGCGCGAGGGCAGGGCCGTCAGTTCAGGTGGTCCGGGTGGTTCAGGCGGACAGTTCGAAGCGAGCGGGGTCGATGCCCGCCGCGTTCAGCTCCGCAGTGGTGAAGCGCAGCGGTACGGCGCCTGGGCGCTTGCTGTCGCCCATGGCCCACGCGTCCGGCCCGATCTTCGCGAGCGTTACGCATGCCTCGCCGTCCGGGTGGGTGTTGCCGCCGCACGCCTTGGAGAACTCGGCTCCGTCGATGGGGAGCTCGTACAGGTCGGTCATCGCTGTGTGTCCTTCCTGATCTGCCTGACGGCCGTTGGAGGCCGTCCTCCGCCCTCGGTGGGCGGAAGTTTTGAAGGTGGGGGGCTCCGGCTTCCCTGGGTCCGGAGCGATGCCCTCACCGCCCAGGGCGGCACCCCAGCCAAGGGGCGGACCGGGGGAGAGAACCTGAGCACGTCAGCTCAGACGGGACACGTCCTGTCCCTGTTCAAGCCTTGTCCGGTCGGGGGCGTACCTGTCACTCCGCCGGGGAGACGGAGCAGTGACAGGAACCTGTGCACACTCACGGAGTCGAGGGCGCTCTCAGCGCCTGCGCGATCCGCTCGATGGCGTCAGCCGGAAGCATCCCGAGATGCACGTAGGGACGGCCGGTGTGCGTCACCGTCGGGCGTATGCCGCTCCACACGGACTCGGGGAGACCGAGAGCGGACAAGGCCGCCCGCATCGCTTCCGTGGCGTCAGAGGCCCGCGTACGGCCGTCTCTCCACGTCCGCATGTCCATCACGCCGCAGCCGTTCCCCGCCGGGGGCACTTCCCCGCATGCCGGTACACCACCACGGGCGGACCCGAAGCGCGCTCAATGGTTCCCCTGCGGACCGGGTCGAGAGGCTTCACGCCACAGCGGCACACGGAACACTTCTCACCCTGGGGCGCGTAGGTCACGTACTCCCATGCGCCCGGGTCACGCTCCGGCGTCTTCCCATTCGCCGATGCCATATCGCCGCCTCCGCGTAGCTTGGTGTGCGGACGACGCTAGAGACGGGGCTGTACGCGGCTCCACCTTGTTGCACCCCGTTGCACGGAATCACCCAAGAGCGGTGAGAGCCTCGCGAATGAGGTCGCGAGCTGGCTCCCCTCGTACAGCCGACTGGGAAAGCTCTGTGAAGGCGCGTAGGTAGGTACGGATCTCCCCAGGGGTGGTCAGGTTGATCTCGGCGGTGAGCGTCTCGACGGCCACCTGTTGGTCATCGAACGCGTAGAAGGCTTCGAGGGGCCACACCGTCCGAGACGCTCGCTTCGGGATGATGCCGAGCGAGACATTCGGTCGCTTCATGATGGTCAGCAGATGGCCGAGCTGCTCGCCCATGGCCTCGTCATCGCACACCCGGTAGTAGAGGACCGTCTCTTCGAGGAGCAGGGCGAACCGGTGGTCACCTTCACGGACGACCCGGGACCGGTCGAGTCTCGCTTTCACCGCGTCGGCCACGTCATCCGGCGTCCCCTGGAAGGCGGTGATCGTCCCGAGAAGTCCTGTCGCGTATCCGGCGGTCTGGAGCATGCCCGGCACCACGTTCGACGCGTAGACACGAAATGAGCGGGTCCGCTGGTACAGCGGCACGGTCTTCTCATGAACCCGCCGCATGCCGTCTTTGTGGATCTGCTTCCACTCGACATACATGGACTCGGCGTTCCGCGAAGCGGCGATGATGTCCGCCGCCTGGTCTTCGGCGCCACAGGCTATGCACCACGCACGAATGTCGGCGTCCGAAGGCGGCGTGATGCCCCGTGCGATGCGGGATGACTTGGCCCGGTGCCAGCCGCACCGGACGGCCAGCTCATGCCCTGAGAGCCCAGCGTCCTTCATCAGCCCCTGGAGGCGGGTGGCGACGGCCTTGCGCGCGGCTTGGGCGCTGGAGAGCGGAGAGGTAGGCATGAGCTGGTCGTCCAGGGATCAGACGGTGTATTTCTCGTGAGGGATCGCGCGCTCCCACACGGCTTCAAATGCTGCGGCGCACTGAGCGGCGACGGCAGGATCTTCCGTCTGGTCCGTGTGCACCCACCGGCCGATGCCATCGAAGATGTTGAACTGGACGAGCCGACCGTCGAACAGCCAGAAGTCGTTCCCTGGCAAGAGGAGGTCGGACGCGGCGCGACGCGGCAGCCAACGAATCTGCTCCCCGGCCGCGACGTTGGTGAACGTGCCCGAGTGCTCGAAGGCGATGTAATCGCTGACCGGCTCGGACACGATCCGGGCCCGCCGGATCAGTACTCCCTTCGCCGTCACCTCCTGCACGAGGTCGAGCCAAGGCAGCCACCAGGACGCCCGGTCGTCCGGGTCCAGCCGGTGACCTGCCTTCCACGCGGCGAAGCCTTCGATCTCGTTGTCGACGCCGTAGCCGTCCCGCATCTCCAGATGCACGGCCGACTCCCGGACCGACCTTATGAGGCTGGAGAAGTCAGTCAGACTCTGCGACACGGAGCGCCTCCCGGAGAAGCGGGATCATCCGCTTCGGAACCCTGATCACCGACTCGTGGCCAGGGATCGGAACATCCCGCGAGCTTGCACTCGTGGTCTCCTCGTCCGCCGTCCACCCCTGCACGACGAGATCCCTCGTCTCCTCGTCCACCCACACAGCGGGTGATCCGTGATCTCCGGACTCGGGATCTTTACCGACGAACCGTAAGGCCATGGCGTCCCTCCCTGTCGAGCGCGTTGCGCCTGGTTGCACGCCCTCACTCTGCCCGAGAGGCGCGGTTGAAGAGGGGGAATCCGCGATGCCGATCAGCCGCGAAGCACAGCCTCACGCTGAGGATGCTCATGGACGCGACCCGGGCATGAGGAAGCCCCCGCCGTAGCGGGGGCTCCTTGCCTCGGAAGATCAGGGATCAGGCGCCGATGGCCTGCTTGACCTGGGCCAGGCTCGGGTTCGTCATGGTGATAGCCTCGCCACCCCCGGAGGGAACGATGTGGACCGTCGGGACCGTCTGGTTCCCGCCGTTCGCCTTCTCCACGAAGGCCGCCGACTCGGGGTCGAGCTCGATGTTGATCTCGTTGTAGGCGATGCCCTCGCGGTCCAGCTGGGTCTTCAGACGGCGGCAGTAGCCGCACCAGGTGGTGCTGTACATCGTCACGGTGCTCGGCATGCGACCCGCGCTCCTTCTTCCTCGGGGGGAGATTCCGGAGGAAGAACGCACACCCGCGGCCCAGCATTCCCGACCGTTCCCGACGCATCGCGGTATTAGTACGACCGGTCTGCCCCACCTGTGGACGACATTCCCGGTCGCCCCGCCGGACCTGGCAGCATGGCGGGGTGACAGCAGCAACGCACTCCACTCTCTTCCCGCAGGTGCCGGACTCGGCCGACGCGGTGCTCGACGGGCTCGACCCCGAGCAGCGCGAGGTCGCCATGGCCCTGAGCGGGCCGGTGTGCGTGCTGGCCGGGGCCGGTACGGGCAAGACCCGTGCGATCACCCACCGCATCGCCTACGGCGTCCGGTCCGGTCTGCTCCAGCCCGCGAGTGTGCTCGCCGTCACCTTCACCAACCGGGCGGCGGGCGAGATGCGCGGGCGGCTGCGCCAGCTGGGCGCGGGCGGGGTCCAGGCCCGTACATTCCACTCGGCCGCGCTGCGCCAGCTCCAGTACTTCTGGCCCAAGGCGGTCGGCGGCGAGCTGCCCCGGCTGCTGGAGCGCAAGGTCCAGGTGGTGGCGGAGGCGGCGGCCCGCTGCCGGATCCGGCTCGACCGCAATGAGCTGCGCGATGTGACGGGCGAGATCGAGTGGGCGAAGGTCACCCAGACCGTCCCCGAGGACTATCCGGCCGTCGCCGCCAAGACCGGCCGGGAGGTCCCCCGGGACCCGGCCGAGATCGCCCTGGTCTACGGGACGTACGAGCAGCTCAAGCGCGAGCGCGGCGTGATCGACTTCGAGGACGTGCTGCTGCTGACCGTGGGCGTCCTCCAGGACCGGCACGACATCGCCGAGACCGTCCGCCGCCAGTACCAGCACTTCGTGGTCGACGAGTACCAGGACGTCAGCCCGCTCCAGCAGCGGCTGCTCGAGCTGTGGCTGGGCGACCGCGACAATCTGTGCGTGGTCGGTGACGCCAGCCAGACGATCTATTCGTTCACCGGCGCCACCCCCGACCACCTGCTGAACTTCCGGGTCCGGCATCCGCACGCCACCGTCGTCAAGCTCGTCCGCGACTACCGCTCCACCCCCCAGGTGGTCCACCTGGCCAACGGGCTGCTGGCCCAGGCCCGCGGCCGGGCCGCCGAGCACCGGCTGGAGCTGGTCTCCCAGCGCCCCGCCGGCCCCGCCCCCGTCTACGGGGAGTACGCGGACGAGCCCGCCGAGGCCGAGGGCACCGCCCGCCGGGTCCGGGAGCTGATGGACTCCGGGGTGCCCGCGAGCGAGATCGCGATCCTCTACCGCGTCAACGCCCAGTCCGAGATCTACGAGCAGGCCCTCGCCGACGTCGGGGTGCCCTACCAGCTGCGCGGCGCCGAGCGCTTCTTCGAGCGCCCCGAGGTGCGCGAGGCCGGCCTGCTGCTGCGGGGCGCGGCCCGCGCGGGCGGCCACTCCGACCCCCAGCTGGCCGGTGTGGACGACGTGCCTTCCCAGGTGCGCGCCGTGCTCGGCACGCGCGGCTGGAAGCCCGAGCCCCCGGCGGGCTCGGGGGCGGTCCGGGACCGCTGGGAGTCCCTGGCGGCCCTGGTGCGCCTCGCCGAGGACTTCGTCCGGGCCCGCCCGGCGGCCACCCTCGCCGACCTGGTGGCCGAGCTGGACGAGCGGGCGAGCGCCCAGCACGCGCCCACGGTGGAAGGAGTGACGCTCGCCTCACTGCACGCGGCCAAGGGCCTGGAGTGGGACGCCGTCTTCCTGGTGGGGCTCACCGAGGGCATGATGCCGATCACCTACGCCAAGACCGACGAGCAGGTGGAGGAGGAGCGCCGGCTGCTCTATGTCGGCGTCACCCGGGCCCGGGTCCATCTGTCGCTGTCCTGGGCGCTGTCCCGGACCCCGGGCGGCCGGCCCTCCCGGCGGCCCACCCGCTTCCTCAACGGCCTGCGGCCCGGCTCCGCGGCCGTGCGCCCGGCCTTCTCCGGCGCGGCCGGCCAGGGGGGCGTCGAGCGCGGCGCCGGGGCGGTGCGCAAGCGGCGCGGCTCCGCCCGGTGCCGGGTCTGCGGCCGGACGCTGACGGACGCGGGCGAGATCAAACTGATGCGCTGCGAGGACTGCCCCTGCGAGCTCGACGAGGCGCTCCACGAACGGCTGCGCGACTGGCGGGCCGAGCAGGCCCGGCTGCTGGGCCAGCCCGTCTACTGCGTCTTCACCGACAAGACGCTCCTCGCGATCGCCGAGGCCGTTCCGGGAACCGAAGCGGAGCTCGCGCGCATCTCAGGAGTCGGAGGACGGAAGCTCGGGAAGTTCGGGGCCGACGTTCTCGCCCTGTGCGCGGGCGATGATCCGGGCTCGGCGGATGTGTCCCAGGACACCTCCCAAGAAACTCCGGAAAAATAGTTTGCGCGTGTGGAGGCAGTGCCCATAGCCTTCCGAGCAGGGAAGCGACGGGTTCTTTCAGGATCCGTTGGGTCCGTGCTGTACTGAAACCGAAGACTTGACCGTGTCACAGCGGTCCCCGAGACGCCGAGAGGAGGCGGAGACAATGATCAGCTTTATGGCCAGCGACAAAATGACCGATCGCCAGATCGGCTCCGCCGTCATGCTCGGCTTCCTCGGCTCCTTCCAGGGCACCGGTCTGTCCGGCGCCACCCAGGTCGTCACCCCGGTCCGGCCGGAACAGCGACCGACCAAGGGATCCGAGGTAAGGGCAGCAGCTGAGGCGCAGGCCATTCAGGCCTATGCCCTCTCGGCGGTCGCCAATGGCGCCGGATCCCTGAACGCAGCGCACCACCTTCCCAAGACGTGGGCCTTCCGTGGGCTCGAACCCTGGAGAGATCCAGCCTGATCGGCATGATCAGGTCGGCACCTTCCAGGGCCGCGGAACCCACACCGGGATCCGCGGCCCTTTTGTTTGCCCCCGAGCCAGGGGAAAACCAGCCCGGCCACCAGCCGGAACAACAGACGAGGAAACACCCACCGTGCAACTCAAGGCGCACACCCCGTCCGTAGCGACCGACCTGATCCCCCCGCCCGTCCCCACGGAGGACACCTTGACCCCGCTGACCGCCCTCACCGACCTCGACGAGGCCATCGAGAACCTCGACGTCCCGGTTCCCTGCCGCAGCTATGACCCGGAGGTCTTCTTCGCCGAGTCCCCGGCCGACGTCGAGTACGCCAAGTCCCTCTGCCAGACCTGCCCGCTGCGCGCCGCCTGCCTCGCCGGGGCCATGGACCGCCGCGAGCCCTGGGGCGTCTGGGGCGGCGAGCTGTTCGTCCAGGGTGTGGTCGTCGCCCGCAAGCGGCCGCGTGGCCGCCCGCGCAAGAACCCGGTCAGCGCATGACCGCCAACGGCACCATCGACCGCCCCTGGACGCACGACCCCAAGAAGCAGGACCCGACGATGCACTCCACCTCCGAGCCATTCGCCCCCGACACCGCTCATGAACGCTCCGGCGCGACCGCTTCGCGTCAGAACAGGAACCACGCCATGCAACTCATCCCAGAAGCCCTGGCCAGGGCTCATATGCACGACCGGCTGAGGGAGGCCGAGTCGCAACGGAGGGCCGTGCGGCTGGTCAGCGCCCGCCGGATGCAGCGCCGCGCCGAGCGCGCGTCGCTGCGGGCCCGCCGGGCCCTGGCCATGGCCGTGATGCAGTGACCCACCGCGGGGCCGGTCCTTTCGGACCGGCCCCGCACCCCGTTCGGGTGTGCCACCCACGCCGGGCCCGCTCACGGGGATATCGTCTGGGAGTGGACCGCAAGACGCATGAATCCGCGCGGCTGGACCCCGGGGCCGACAAGCCCGTCGTGTGCGCTCGCTGTGGCGCCCCGGCACCGGGCGGGACACCGCCGCCGACCTGGATCTGTTCCGTCGAGAACGGCAGCCGCCACTACTTCTGTGACGACTGCGCCCGCGCCAACCTCAGAGCCATCGAAGGACGCCTCGACTCGTCCTGGTGGTGAACCGGGACGAGCCGGGCCGCTCCGGTTCGCCCCAGCCCATCCCGGCCTGTCCTCAGGCGGAGTTGCCCTGACTACGGTCGTCGGTGGTGAAACCGGGCACCCACGCCTCCATTTCGTCACGCAGCCGCACCGTGGCGCCCAGTTGGCACAGCACCCCTATGGTGCTCATCGTCACCCGGTGTATCAGCAGATAGGCCGGGGGCAGATTGAGCTGCCGGGCCAGCTGGTAGGCGGGGGAGCGGGGATCGGCTATCCGGGTCGCCTGCGCCCGGAGCCAGTCCCGGGTGAAGGTGAACTCCTCCACCTGTGCCGGCTCGATGATGGGCAGGAGATAGTCGAGCACCGCCCCCGGGTCCAGCTCGATCTCCGGCTTGACGAAGCCCTCGTCGCGCAGCAGTTCGTGGACCGCGTCCGCCTTGCCGTCGAGGGTCAGTCGCAGCGCCGTGCCGATCTCGACGGGCAGCCCTCTCGGCAGCCGGTCGACCGTGCCGAAGTCCAGCACCCCCAGCCGCCACTTCTCCGGCGGACCGTCGGGCGCGTCCCCGGTCAGCAGCCGGAAGTTGCCCGGATGCGGGTCGGCGTGGAGGAGCCCGGTACGGGCCGCGCCCGAGAAGAGGAAGCGCGCCAGCAACTGCCCGGCCCGGTCCCGCATCTCCTGGCTGCCGTCCGCTATCACCTCGGACAGTGGCACCCCGTCCAGCCACTCCGTCACCAGCACCTGATCCCCGTGGTGGACGACGTCCGGCACCGTCACATCGGGATCCCCGGCGAACTCCCGGGCGTGCGCGCTCTGGGCCCGCGCCTCCAGCTCGTAGTCCAGCTCCTCCGACACCCGGTCGCGCAGCTCGGAGATGAGCGGCTTGATGTCCATTCCGGGGACCAGCGGACCCAGCAGCTTGGCGAACCGGCCCAGTTGCGTCAGATCGGAGAGCAGCGCGTCACCCGCTCCCGGATACTGCACCTTGACGGCCACCTCGCGCCCGTCGTGCCAGACGGCCCGGTGCACCTGCCCGATGGACGCGGCCGCCGCCGGCTTGTCCTCGAACTCCTCGAACAGCTCGCGCCAGTCCTCGCCGAGCCGCTCCGCCAGCGCCGCGTGCACCGAGGCCACCGGCATCGGGGGAGCCGCTTCCTGAAGCTTGGTGAGCGCCGCCCGGTAGGGACCGGCGATCTGCTCGGGCAGGGCCGACTCGAAGACGGACAGCGCCTGCCCCAGCTTCATGGCACCTCCCTTGAGCTGCCCCAGGGTCGAGAAGAGCTGCTCCGCCGTGCGCTGCTGCAGCTCGGCGGCGATCATCTCCGCCGGGCGGCCGCCGATACGCTTCCCCAGCCCGAGCGCCGTGCGCCCCGCGAACCCCAGTGGTAGCGCGGCCAACTTGACGGTACGGGTGACCGCCTTGCGGGGTAGATCAGACATGCGCCCCTCCAACTAGCTGAACAGCCACGCCTCGTACGGCGGTTACCGGGTCATTCTCCCGTGCGCCGCCTCCGCGATCCCTGGACGTTCCGTCGCCCCGGGCCGCGGCGCCGCACGGGCACCGCGGATGCGGTGCGACGGGCTTGGGGTGCTGCCGGACCGGACCCGGAAGGGCCAGCTCCAGCCGGACCCCGGCGCCCGGCGCGGCCCCACCGTCGAGAAGGGCGAGCGCCCACGCCACGGTCAGCCCCGCCACGACCGTGGCCAGTGCCATGTCGCAAGACGGTACCCCCGAGGCGCGCCCGGACCTCCACTGGGCGAGCATCCGTGGCCATACCGCGTCCCGTTCGGACCGTTCCCGATCAATACAGCCCGCACACGCCGTTTTGCCCGGCAGTACCAGCGGACCCACCAGCCCGGTGGCCTCCAGCACCCCCGCGTACAGATGAGGAGTCCCGGCCGCGATCAGCTCCTCGGCAGCCGCCGGGTCCGGCGCGAAGGCCGCCAGACCGTCGCGCGGCGCGAACACCACCAGCCCCAGCGGTCTCTCCCCGCCCTCCCCGCCCTCCGCGCGTTTCCCTCGCTCGCCCCGGGAGCCGCCCGGCCGGCCCCGGGGCGGGGGCACCGGCGCGGCCTGCCGTACGGCGTGCCGCGCGGCGACGTCCCGCCGCTCCCCGGTCCGCTCGGCGCCCACACCCCCGGGCGCCACGTCCCACGGCTCCACACAGCCGCCGTCCCGCACGTCGACCCGGCCCACTCCCGACGCGGACAGCAGCGCCGCGACCGTCGCCCCCACCCGCCCCGCGCCCCGCACCTGCACCCGCGCCTTCTGCCGCTCCGCCATCACCCGCAGCGCCGCGCCGGGCCCGGGATGGAGCACGGACAGCGCGGCCAGGTCCGGCCGCAGCCGCTCCAGGGCGCCGCCCCGCCCCCGCAGCGCGGCGGCCTCGGCGCCGCCCCCGCGCGGATCGTCCAGCAGCCCGGCCGCCGCCAGCCGCCCCACCAGCTCGTCCGCCCGCCCCTCCGGCAGCCCCATCCCCCGGGCCTCCTCGCGGAGCAGGGGCATCCCCCGCGTCCCGTCGAGCAGCCCGAGGAAGGAGCCCGTCGCCGTGTCCACCGGCCCCAGCAGCACCGCGTGCGCGGGGGCGACCCCGAACTGGACCGTGTCCCGGCTGCGCCAGGCCCGGCGCAGCGCGGGCTTGAGCATCGGATGCGCGGCGGTCGTGGTTGTCGTCGTGGCCGTAGCTGTGGCCGTGGCCGTAGCTGTGGTCGTGGTCGTTGTCGGCATGGCTCCCCCTTCGTCCGTGCCACAGCCTGCCCGCCCCGGCCGTCCGCCGTGCGGCGTTGTCCACAGGGAGGGGGCGTTAGTCATACAAGCCGTGCGCTCCTTGGGGTCTTTCCCCGACAACCGACGGAGGGGCGGGACTTCCCGCACCGCCAGCGGGTAACGTCGGGGCGTGCCCGTCGACCCCCTGCACAGTGCCGCGAGACCGTCGCGCAGCGCCCCGAGCCCGCTCTCCCGAGGCCAGGAGGGCGACGCGGTCGAGGTCCGGCGGAGCACGCGCCGCAGGAGGACGGTCTCCGCGTACCGCGAGGGCGATCGCACGATCGTGCTCATTCCCGCCCGGATGTCGGACGCGGAGGAGCGGCGCTGGGTGGGCGTGATGCTCGACAAGCTCGCGGCGCAGGAGAGCCGGCGGATGCTGGGCGACGCCGAGCTGGCCGACCGGGCCCACCGCCTCTCCGAGCAGTACCTGGACGGCCGCGCCCGCCCCGCCTCCGTGCGCTGGGTCACGAACCAGAACACCCGCTGGGGCTCCTGTACCCCCGCCGAGGGCAGCATCCGCCTCTCGCACCGCCTCCAGGGCATGCCCGAGTACGTCGTCGACTACGTCCTCCTCCACGAGCTGGCGCACCTTCTCGTCCCCGGTCACGGCCCCGAGTTCTGGCGCCTCCTGGAGGCGTACCCGCGTACCGAGCGCGCCCGGGGCTACCTCGAGGGCGTGGTCGCCGCCGACCGGCTGCCCCACCTCCCGGCCGCCCGCGGCGAGTGACGGGCCCGTAGGCGGGCCGCCCCGGCATCGGCGGCTGTCGCCGCCAGCGGTTAGCCTGGCGCAACGCATTCACCACGGGTACGGATGGGGGACGGGCGTCACGCATGTCCAGGGAATTCCAGCGCGGCCACAAGGCCAAGATCAGTGACCTGACGGCGGGGACGGATCTGTATGTGGGAGTGCAGATCGGCGGCCCTGGCCTGACCTTCGACGTCAGCTGCTTCGGCCTCGACGCCGACGAGAGGCTCTCGGACGACCGGTACTTCATCTTCTTCAACCAGCCGAAGTCACCGGAGGAGGCCGTCCAGCAGCTGGGCGCGCAGGCCGGTGACACGGAATCCTTCCGGGTCACCCTCGACCGCGTCCCGGCCCACATCCGCAAGCTCAGCTTCACGGCGACGCTGGACGGCGACGGCCGGATGTCGCAGGCCGGCCCGGGCTACCTCCGGGTCGTCGCGGGCGGCGTGGAGGTCGCGCGCTACTCCTTCACCGGCACGGAGTTCACCACCGAGCGCGCGGTGATGCTCGGTGACATCTATCTGAAGGACGTCTGGCGGTTCGCCGCCGTCGGGCAGGGCTTCGACGGCGGGCTCGAAGCGCTGCTGAGGAACTTCGGCGGCGAGGTACTCGAGGAGGAGGAGCCCGCTCCGGCAGCGGCCGCCCCCAACCCGGGCGCCGCCGTGCCCGCCTTCGCGCCCCCCGCGCAGACCGACGCGCCCCCGGCCTTCGCACCCCCGGCAGCGCAGCAGCCCCCGGCGGCACAACAGCAACCCCCTGCCGCCGCCCCGGCACCCCAGCCTTCGGCGGCCTCCCAGGTACACGCCGCCCCCACCCTCGCCGCGCCCATCGCCCCGCCCGGCTACTTCTCCGGCGGCGGCCACGCGAACCCCGGCGGTCTCGCACCCACCAATGGTCACTCCAGCGGTCAGACGCCCCCGGTGGCGTCGTCCCGCCGCCCGGTCCGCCCGGCGTCCCGGGGCAGCACGCCTCGTACGGCCGGCAGGCCGCGCCGGCCCACGCGTACCCCGCCCAGCAGCCCTACGGCGCGCCGCCCCCGCCCCCCGGGCAGCCCCACGGCATGCCCGCCGCGCCCGCCCAGCCCTACCCGGGCGCCCCGCAGGCCCCGTACGGCCAGCAGCCCCACGGCCAGGCCCCGCAGGGCCACCCCGGCCCGTACGCCCCGGCGGCCCCCGGCACGCCCCCGCCCCACGTCCCCGGCGTCCAGGCGGCGCTGGACAAGTACCGCGAGGTGCCCACCGGGCAGCGCTGGACGCTGCAGAACTCCAAGCTCATCAGGGTCGACCTCGGCGCCGACCCCCAGCCCGTGCTCGCCCGGCAGGGCAGCATGGTGCTCTACCAGGGCAAGGTCGACTTCGGCTACAAGGGCGCCGGCTTCATGGGCCGCATCGTCGGCGGGGCCACCGGCCAGGAGATGCAGCTGATGCGCTGCACCGGCCGCGGCCAGGTCTTCCTCGCCGAGAACTCCGCGCACGTCCACCCCATCCAGCTGGAGAACGACGCGATCTGCGTCAGCGCCGACGCGGTGCTCGCCTTCGACGAGTCGCTGCACCACGAGGTGCGCCGGATCGACGGTCACGGCATCCCCGGCGGGGCGCTGTTCACCATGCAGTTCCAGGGCACCGGCACCGTCGTCGTCAAGACCCACGGCACGCCCGTGGTGCTGCCCGTCACCCCCACCACCTTCGCCGACAGCAACGCCATCGTGGCCTGGTCGGCGGGCGCCCAGGTGATCATCTCCAGTCAGGTGCGGCTGCGCCGCGCCTCCTACCCGGGACACAGCGGAGAGGCCGTGAACCTCCAGTTCCGGGGCGCGCCCGGCAACTTCATCGTCGTCCAGCCCTACGAGGTCTGAGGGAAGCCGAAATGACCATGCATCAGATGCCGATGGGCCAGCCGCCGTTCCCGGGCCACGCCGCCCCCGTACCGTCGGGGCCGCGCATGGAGAACCACGGCAGCAGCATGCTCAAGGTCGCCATGCGGACCGGCCAGGACCTCTTCGCCCGCACGGGCTCGATGGTCGCCTACGAGGGCTACGTCCAGTACGACCCGAACCCGCCCGCCGTCCGGCAGATGGCCTCCCAGTGGCTCACCGGCGAGGGCGTTCCCCTCATGCGCTGCCACGGCGACGGCCTGCTCTATCTCGCCGACTACGGGGCGGACGTCGTCTGCCTCCAGCTCAACGGCGACTCCCTGTCCGTCAACGGCACCAACGTCCTCGCCTTCGACTCCCAGCTCCAGTGGGGCGTCGAGCGCGTCAAGGGCATGGCGAAGTTCGCCGGACAGGGCCTGTTCAACGTGGGCATCAGCGGCACCGGCTGGGTGGCGCTGACCTCCCGCGGCACACCGATCGTCGTCGACTGCGGCCGCGGCGACGACGAGACCTATGTCGACCCCGACGCGCTCGTCGCCTGGTCCAGCAATCTCCGGATGAAGGGCAAGCGCAGCTTCAAGGCGTCCTCCCTGATCGGCCGGGGCAGCGGCGAGGCCTACCAACTGGGCTTCTCCGGCGAGGGCTTCGTGGTCGTCCAGCCCAGCGAGGACAGCACCGACCGGCTCCGGGCCCGGGGCTGAGGGGGAGAACGAGAACGTCATGCAGAGCCCGCTTTTCGCCTACACCGAGGCCCAGTCGCAGGACCGCTACGCCCTGCAGAACGCGCAGATGCTGCGGGTCTCCCTCACCGGCCACGAGGACGTCCTCGCCCGCAAGGGCTCGATGGTCGCCTACCAGGGCATGGTCGAGTTCGACGCCGAGTACCAGACGCGCGGCCAGCAGCACTCGCGCACGTACACGGGCGAGGGCCTGGACCTGATGCGCTGCTCCGGCCAGGGCACGGTCTACTTCGCCAACCTGGCCCAGCACGTCCACATCATGGACGTGGACCGGGACGGCCTGACCGTGGACGGCTCCTACGTCCTGGCCCTGGACTCCAGCCTCCACTGGGAGACCGTCGCCGTGGACAGCCAGTACGGGATCTCCGGTACGGGCTCGTACCAGCTGAACATCTCCGGCCAGGGCAAGGTCGCGCTGATGACCTCCGGTCATCCGCTGATGCTCCAGGTCACCCCCGAAAGCGTCGTCAGCGCCGACGCGGACGCGGTGGTCGCCTGGTCGGCGTCACTGCGGGTGCAGATGCAGGCGCAGACGTCCTCGTCCGGCGTGTGGCGGCGCCGCGGCGGCACGGGCGAGGGCTGGGAGCTCAGCTTCTCCGGTCACGGCTACGCGCTGGTGCAGCCCAGCGAGCTGCTGCCGCCGCAGGGCACGGAGATCGGCCAGGGCCTCATGGCCCAGTACGGCCTGGGACAGCACGGCGCCCACGCCCAGAACCAGGGCAACATCTGGACCAACTGACCAGAGGCACCCGGATGTAAGGGGCGGTCACCATGGGTGACCGCCCCTTACGTCACTCCGTGACGCCTACAGGGCCTACAGGCGCGCGAGCGTCCGGCGCAGCAGCTCGACGACCGAGTCGTCGGCCACCGAGCCCACCTCGTCGTACGGGAACCAGCGCAGGTCCAGCGACTCGTCGCTGATCGCCTCCACCGCGCCCTCCGGCACCAGCGCCGCGTACTGCACGTCCAGGTGCCAGTTGCACGGCGCCGGGATCGGGTGCCGGTCCAGCCGGACCGGGCCGCCCGGCAGCAGCGTCAGGCCCGCGATGCCGGACTCCTCCGTGGCCTCGCGCAGCGCGGCCTCCTCGAGCGTGGCGTCGCCGGGCTCGCAGTGGCCGCCCATCTGGAGCCACATCCGCAGCTTGCGGTGGAGCGTGAGCAGCACCCGGCCGCGCGCGGGGTCGATCACCAGGGCGCTCGCCGTGACGTGCCCCGCCTGGCAGGGCTTCCACATGCCGTCCGGGTGGGTGGCGAGGTGGTCCAGGTAGAGGCCGCGCAGCTCCCCCTGGTCCGCGTACTCCTTGAGGACGAGGACCGCGTTCTCGTGCAGGCTCACTTCTTGTCGCCCTCGTCGCCCTTGTCGGCTTCACCGGACTCGTCCCGCTTCTTCTCCGGCGAACCGGAGGAGTCCTGGGAGCCCTGAGAGCCGTGCGCGCCCTTGGCGGCCTCGCCGAGCATCTTGTCGAGCTCGGAGAAGTCCAGGTGCTCACGGTGGACGAAGCCGTCCGGGTCGTCCAGGTCGGCGGCGGTGGGCAGCATGTCGGGGTGCTCCCACAGGCCGTCCCGGCCCTCCAGGCCGCGCGCGTCCGTCAGCGACGCCCACAGACGGGAGGCGTCCCGCAGCCGGCGGGGGCGCAGCTCCAGGCCGATCAGCGTGGCGAAGGTCTGCTCCGCGGGGCCGCCGGAGGCGCGCCGACGACGGAGCGTCTCGCGCAGCCGGTCGGCGGACGGCAGGTGCGGGGCGGCCGCCGCGTGCACGACCGCGTCCACCCAGCCCTCGACCAGCGCGAGCGCCGTCTCCAGCCGGGCCAGTGCGGCCTTCTGCTCCGGGGTGTCCTCCGGCTGGAACATGCCCTGCTGGAGAGCTTCCTGCAGCTGCTCGGGGTGCGTGGGGTCGAGCTGACCGACCACGTCCTCCAGCTTGGACGTGTCGACCTTGATGCCTCGGGCGTAGCCCTCGACGGCACCGAACAGATGCGAGCGCAGCCACGGCACGTGCGCGAAGAGCCGCTGGTGGGCGGCCTCGCGCAGGGCGAGGTAGAGCCGGACCTCCTCCTGCGGGACCTCCAGGCCCGAACCGAAGGCCTCGATGTTCACCGGGAGCAGCGCGGCCTTGCCCGCCGGGCCCAGCGGCAGGCCGACGTCGGTCGAGCCGACGACCTCGCCCGCGAGCACGCCCAGGGCCTGCCCGATCTGGGTGCCGAACATGGCGCCGCCCATGCTGCGCATCATGCCGAGCAGCGGGCCGGCCATGGCCTGCATCTCCTCGGGCAGCACACCGCCCATGGCGGCGCCGACGCGCTCGGCGACCGGGTCCACCAGGTCCTTCCACACGGGCAGGGTCGACTCGACCCACTCCGCGCGGGACCAGGCGACGGCCGTGCCCGCGCCGGACGGCAGGGACGTCACGCCGTCCAGCCACAGGTCGGCCAGGCGCACGGCCTCCTGGATCGCGGCGCGCTCGCCGTCGGTGACGCTGGCGTCCTTGGAGCCGTCGGCGGTGCCACGGGCGACGGTCTGGCGCGCGATGTCCTTGGCCATGTCCCAGTTCACCGGGCCGCCCTCGTAGGAGAGCATCTGGCCGAGCTGCTGGAAGGCGGCGCCAAGATCACCGGGGTTCATGGAGCCGCCGAACATCGCGGCGAAGGGGTTGTCCCCGCCGCCGGGGAGCCCGCCGAACCCGAAGGGATTCGCGGGCCCCTGGCCGCCTCCCTGGCCACCGCCCTTCTTCTTGCCGTCGTCGCCGTTCTCCGGCTCCTCCGGCGGAAGACCGAATCCGAATGGGGTGTCACTCACGGGTTTCCTCGGCTCGTAGGGCCGCCGGCTCCGGACCGGCGGCGAATGCCCGACAACACCACCAAGCGTAGACACCCCGCCGCTATCCGGGCTTGGTGCTCCGCTCGTCCGGGGCCTGCGGCAGGATGGACGTCACCTGGTACGTACGCGTCATGACAAACGTGATGGCACATACGTACTGAAGACAACCGCTGGAGACGCCCGGTGAGTTCCCCCGACCGAGAAGCCGACCGAGAAGTTCGCGCAGCGCGAAACGGTTCCGCGCGCGAAAGCGCGATCCCGCGCGCCCTGGCGCCGCGCGGCATGCCCGCGCGCGGCCGCCGGCCCGTCGTCGCGGTCACCGGTGCCGCACGCGGCGTCGGAGCGCTGCTCACGCGGCGCCTCGCCGCGTCCGAGGAGATCAAGCACGTGGTGGCGATCGACGAGCGCCGCGGCGACGTCACCGAGGCGCAGTGGCACGTCCTGGACGTCCGCGACCCGGTGATCGCCGAGAAGCTGCGCGGCGCCGACGTCGTCGTCCACCTCGCGCTGGACCTGGACCTGGAGGGCGACGCCGCCGCCCGCACCGCCTACAACGTGCGGGGCACCCAGACCGTGCTGACCGCCGCGGCGGCCGCCGGGGTGCACCGGGTGGTGCTGTGCACCTCCGCCATGGTCTACGGAGCGCACCCGGACAACGACGTGCCGCTCGCCGAGGACGCGGAGCTGCGCGCCACCGCCGAGGCGACGGGCGTGGGAGACCTGCTGGAGATAGAGCGGCTGGCCAGGCGCGCGCCCCGGGCGCACCCCGGCCTGAACGTGACCGTGCTGCGGCCCGCCGTCCTGGTCGGCGGCACCGACACGGCCCTGACCCGCTACTTCGAGTCGCCCCGCCTCCTGGTCGTCGCCGGCTCCCGGCCGACCTGGCAGTTCTGCCACGTCGAGGACCTGGTGAGCGCGCTGGAGTTCGCCGCCCTGGAGAAGGCGGAGGGGGAGCTGGCCGTCGGCTGCGACGGCTGGCTGGAGCAGGAGGAGGTCGAGGAGCTCACCGGCATCCGCCGCATGGAGCTGCCCTCGGCGGTCGCCCTCGGCGCGGCCTCCCGGCTGCACCGCCTGGGGCTGACCCCGTCCCCGGCGGGCGACCTCGCGTACACGATGCACCCCTGGGTCGTCAGCGGCCACCGGCTGCACGACGCGGGCTGGCGGCCCCGGTGGACCAACGAGGAGGTCCTCGCCGAGCTGCTGGAGGAGGTCGCCGGCCGCCACACCGTCGCCGGCCGCCGGCTGGGCCGCAAGGACGCCACCGCGGCGGGCGCCGCCGGCGCGACCGTCGCCCTGCTGGGCACCGCCGCCCTGGTCCGCAGGGCCCGCAAGGCCCGCCGCCGGCTGTAGCGGTTCGTACGGGGGCGCGGAGGGCACGGATGTGCGGGCGGTACGGGCCGGGAAGGACCCTGTGCGGCCGGAGGGGGCCTGATCGGCTTCCCGGTCCGGGAGCGGGGCCGCCGGGCCCGTAGAACCGCACAGGGCGCCTCACGCGGGCACTGGGGGAATCGCCACGATCGCCGGCCGGGGGCATACGGCACGATGGCTTCATGGCACCTCACCCGCCCTCCGGCACGCCCAGCCCCCGTACGCGTCACGACCACCCCGGCGAGCTCGCCGCCGGGGACCCCGTACGCCTCCTGGCGATCCGGGACACCCCGCTGTCCGTGGACGAGGTCTTCGCGGCGGTGGGCGACGGCGCGGCGGGCGGTACGGCCCTCTTCGTGGGCACGGTCCGGGACCACGACGGTGGCGCGGACGTCACCGGGCTCGGCTATTCCGCGCACCCGACGGCCGAGGCCGAGCTGCGCCGGGTCGCGGAGAAGGTCTCGGCCGACTTTCCGGTGCGGGCGCTGGCCGCCGTCCACCGGGTGGGGGAGCTGGCCGTGGGCGACCTGGCGGTGGTCGTGGCGGTCTCGTGCCCGCACCGGGCGGAGGCCTTCGAGGCGTGCCGTCGGCTGATCGACGACCTCAAGCGCGAGGTGCCGATCTGGAAGCACCAGACATTCGCGGACGGGACAGAAGAATGGGTCGGCGCGTAGCGCCGTCGGTCTGGGGGCACCTCCCAGCGGTAGCTGGGGGAGGGTGGGGGCGTAGGAGGACACGCAGGGTGTCCGAAGCTGTCCACTATTGGGTCGTCCCTGGTTGCGTAACCGGCCCCCTGACGTAAGCGTTGAGACCGAAGATGATTAATCTGCTCATCGGTTCAATGGCGATTGCGTAGGGGTCGGAGGCCGGCATGGCGGCGCTCGCTTGGTTGCTGATTCCCGCTGCGGCGGCCGTCGTGGCCGCGCTCTGGGGAAGCTGGGCGGCCAGAAACCGCAAGTCCGGGGATGTCGCGGAACTGGCCGGTTATGCCAAGTTCCGTGAGGCGATGGAACGGGCCGAGTCCGGATCCGGTCCGGCGAGCTGACCTGATTCGCCGGAGGGTTTTCGATGTCCGCCCCGGACGGACCGCCCCGGCGGTGGACTGTCGGACCGGTCCCGTACTGTCGTTCCATGCCCCGCCGCACAGCGACGATGCTCGCCTCCCTTCTGATGCTGATCGCGCTGCTCTGCGCAGGCGTGCTGATCCCCGTGCCCTACGCGGAGATGTCCCCGGGGCCGACGGTGAACACCCTGGGCGAGCACGGCGGTGAGCCGGTGCTCCAGATCTCGGGGCGCAAGACGTATCCGACGACCGGTCACCTCAATATGACGACGGTCCGCGTCACCGGCTCGCAGTACCGGATGAACCTGGTGGAGGCGGTCTGGGGCTGGCTCGCCCACGACAATCTGGTCGTCCCGCACAGCACGCTCTACCCGGACGACAAGTCCCCGGACGAGCTGAACCAGGAGACGGCGGAGGAGTTCAGCCAGTCCCAGGAGAGCGCCAAGGTCGCCGCCCTGAAGCAGCTGGACATCCCGGTGGGCACCCGGGTCGTCGTGTCGTCCGTCGTCAAGGGCAGCCCCGCCGAGGGCACGCTGCACGCCGGGGACGTCATCAAGGCGGTCGACGGCACGGAGATCAAGCAGCCGGGTGACGTGGCCAAGCTGGTCACCCGCCACAAGCCCGGCGAAAAGGTGACGTTCCGGGTCGTTCCCGTCAAGGAGGCGGCCGCCGCGGAGAAGGAGAAGCGGCAGCCGAAGACGGAGGACACCGTCACCCTCGTCACCAACAAGGCCCCCGACGACAACAGGGCCATCGTCGGCATCCAGGCCGGTACGGACCACACCTTCCCGTTCACGATCAACATCAAGCTCGCGGACGTGGGCGGGCCCAGCGCCGGGCTGATGTTCGCGCTGGGGATAGTCGACAAGCTGACGCCGGACGATCTGGCCGGCGGGAAGTTCATCGCGGGCACGGGCACGATCGACGACGACGGCAAGGTCGGCCCGATCGGCGGCATCGAGATGAAGACGGTCGGGGCGCGCTCCAAGGGCGCCCGCTACTTCCTCACGCCCAAGGACAACTGCGCGGCCGCCGCGAAGGACACCCCGTCGGGCCTGACCCTGATCAAGGTCGACACGATCAAGGACGCCCTCCAGTCGCTGGAGAAGCTCCGCAAGGGGGACACGGCCGGCCTGCCCCAGTGCAAGGCAGGCTGACCGGTCCCCCGCGGAGCCGCCACTTTCCAGGACGGCTCCGGACCCAGGACGGCTCTGGTCCTGGGACGGCTCTAGTCCTCGAAGGTGGCGGCCAGCGCCTCGGCCAGGCCCGGCACCAGGTCGGCGCCGGTGAGGACCTCGGTCGGCGAGTCCTTCTCGCGCAGCCGGACGGCCGACTCGCGCGCGCCGTCGCGCAGCACGGCCACCGTCATCCGGACCTCCTGGCGGTCCGGGTGCTTGGCGACCCACGCGGCGAGCTGCTTGTCCTTCATGCCGTGGGGCACGGACGCCTCGGCCGACGGCGGCAGCATCAGCCGCTCCACGGTCAGGGCGCACCCGACCACGGCGTCGGGCCAGGCGATGGTGCCCAGGAACTTGTCGAGCGCGGTGCCCGGGGGAAGCTCCTCCTGTTCCACGGGCGTGTAGGAGGCGCTGGAGGCCGCCTCGTCGTCGAGGCCGAGCTGGGCGGCCAGGCCGGGCTCCTGGGCACGCAGCCGGGCCGTGTCGACCAGGGCGAACAGGCGCGCGGGCTGATCCCAGCCCAGGGTGGAGGCGTACTCGTCGATCTCGAGCACGGCACGGGTGAGCGGACTGGCCGCCATGGGGACGCTGGGCTCCTGGGAGCCGGGAAGGTTCGAACCGGTATTGCTGGACATGGTCAATATCGTGCCCTGACCGAGCCCGAAAACGGGAACCGAGTAAAGCGTCGGTAAGTTGCCACAGTGGGTCCTACTATCGCGTGGGCCTGATCGACAGCTCGTTTCCCAAGCTCCAACGGCTCGGTCGAGCTCGATCGACAAGCTTCATCGACAGCGAACTTCGAGGTGCGCACCTTGGCTTTCCAGATGCCGGACCGCGGCGGAGGCCCGTCCGGGCCACGGATCAGAGTCGGCCGACCGTCCCGGCGTGTCCGGACCCTGCTGATGACCCTGGGCGTGCTGGCGGTGCTGGCCATGCTCTTCGTCATGTTCGCCGGGTTCTGGACCGACTGGCTCTGGTACCGCTCGGTCGACTACTCCTCCGTTTTCACCACCACCCTCGGCACCAAGATCGGCCTGTTCGCCGTCTTCGGCCTGCTGATGGCCCTGGCGGTGGGAACGAACATCTGGCTGGCGCACCGGCTGCGGCCGCCGCTGAGCGCGATGTCCATGGAGCAGCAGAGCCTCGACCGCTACCGGATGAGCATCGCCCCCTACAAGAAGTGGGTGCTGCTGGCGGTCACGTCGCTGGTGGGCCTGGTCGCGGGCGCGTCCGCCGCCGGCCAGTGGCGCACCTGGCTCCAGTGGGTCAACGGCGTGTCCTTCGGGCAGCGGGACCCGCAGTTCCACAAGGACATCTCCTTCTACACCTTCGACCTGCCCTGGTACCGCTTCCTGCTGAGCTTCGGCTTCGCGGCGGCGGTCCTGTCGCTGATCGCCGCCGCCCTGGTGCACTACCTCTACGGCGGACTGCGGCTCACCAGCCCGAGTGGCCGGGCCACGGCGGCGGCCACGGGGCACCTGTCCGTGCTGCTCGGCGTCTTCGTGACGCTGAAGGCCGTCGCCTACTGGCTGGACCGCTACGGGCTGGCCGTGAAGTCCAGCGGCCTGAAGTCCACCGAGGGCTGGACCGGGCTGCGCTATGTGGACGCCAACGCCTATCTGCCGGCCAAGACGATCCTGTTCATCATCGCGCTGATCTGCGCCGTGCTGTTCTTCGCCACGCTCTGGCGGCGCACCTGGCAGCTGCCGGTGATCGGCTTCGGCCTGATGGTGCTGTCGGCGGTGCTGATCGGCGGGCTCTACCCGGCGATCGTGCAGAAGTTCCAGGTCCAGCCGAACGAGCAGGCCAAGGAAGCGCCCTACATCAAGAAGAACATCACCGCGACCCGTGAGGCCTATGGCATCGACGGCTCCGAGGTGACGGACTACGTGGGCAAGAGCGACCTGAAGGGCAAGAGCCAGCAGGACAAGGAGCGGTTGCGCGCCGCGGCGGACTCCACCGCGAGCATCCGCCTGCTCGACCCGAACATCGTCTCGCCCACGTTCCAGCAGCTCCAGCAGGTGAAGGGCTACTACCAGTTCCCCTCCACGCTGGACGTCGACCGCTACAAGGTCGACGGCAAGGAGCAGGACACGGTCATCGGTCTGCGCGAGCTGAACATCAACGGCATCCCCGAGCGCAACTGGATCAACGACCATTTCAAGTACACCCACGGCTACGGCGCCATCACCGCCAAGGGCACCACCGCCGTCGGCGAGGGCGACCCCGCCTTCACCGAGCGGGACCTGCCCACCAAGGGCGCGCTCGGAAAGTACGAGCAGCGGGTGTACTACGGCGAGAAGACCACCCAGTACTCCATCGTGGGCGGCCCGCAGAAGGAGCTGGACTACTCCGGCGACAGCGGCGAGAAGAGCTACAGCTACGAGGGCAAGAGCGGCGTCAGCCTCGCCAATCCGGTCAACCGGGCCGCCTACGCGGTGGCGTTCGGCGAGCCGCAGATCCTCTATTCGGGCGCCATCGGCGACGGCTCGCGGATTCTGTACAACCGCACTCCGAAGGAGCGTGTCGAATCCGTCGCCCCGTGGCTGACGATCGACGGCGACGCCTATCCGGCGGTGGTCGACGGCCGTATTCAGTGGATCGTCGACGCGTACACCACGACCAACGGCTATCCCTACGCCTCGCGCACCACGCTCGGTGACACCACGGCGGATTCGCTGACCACCGGTCAGCGCGCGGTGGTGGCCCAGCAGAATCAGGTCAACTACATCCGCAACTCCGTCAAGGCGACCGTGGACGCCTACGACGGCACGGTGAAGCTGTACCAGTGGGACACCAAGGACCCGGTGCTCAAGACCTGGATGAAGGCGTTCCCGGGCACGGTGAAGGCGAAGAGCCAGATCAGCGCCGGTCTGCTGGACCACCTGCGCTACCCGCAGGACCTCTTCAAGGTGCAGCGCGAACTGCTCACCCGCTATCACGTCACCAACCCCGGCACGTTCTACACCGGCAGTGAGCGCTGGCAGGTCCCGGACGACCCGACCAACAAGTCGGGCAACGCGGTTCCGCCGTACTACCTGAGCATGCGGATGCCGGGCCAGCCGGCGCCGGCCTTCTCGTTGACGACGACGTTCACGCCGAAGGCCCGGGAGAACCTGGGCGCCTTCATGGCCGTCGACGCCGATGCCAAGAGCTCCGGTTACGGAAAGATCAGAATTTTGAAGCTGCCGTCGGAGACCACGACCTCGGGTCCCCAGCAGGTGCAGAGCAAGTTCAACGGCGACCCCGAGATCGCCAATAAGATCAATATTCTGAAGCGCGGCGATTCCGAGATCGAGTACGGAAACCTGCTGACCGTGCCGTTGGACGACGGCCTGCTCTATGTGGAGCCGGTCTACGTGCGCGGCGCGGGCTCCAACTTCCCACGTCTGAAGAAGGTGTTGGTCACCTACGGCGACAAGACGGCCTTCGAGGACGACCTCGGCAAGGCCCTCGACGCCGTGTTCGAGGTGAAGAGCCCCGCGCCCGGCACCCAGCCGCCCACCACCGGCACCACGCCCCCGGCCAGTGAGAACCCGACGGTCAAGCAGGCCGTGAAGGATGCCCAGGACGCCTTCGACGCGGGGCAGAAGGCGCTGGAGAGCAAGGACTGGGCCGCCTACGGCAAGGCCCAGCAGGACCTCAAGGCCGCCCTCGACCGGATCGCCAAGGCCGAGGCCGCGGCGCCCGCCGGCACCAAGCCCGGCAGCTGACCGCCCCGCCCCCGCGTCGTCGTGGTACGGTTGTGCCACAACGACGCGGGGTGGAGCAGCTCGGTAGCTCGCTGGGCTCATAACCCAGAGGTCGCAGGTTCAAATCCTGTCCCCGCTACTCAAAGACAAGGCCCGGAGTTCTCGGACTCCGGGCCTTGTTCGTGTACCCGGACCGCCGGGACGGCCGCCCGAGTGCCGTGCGCGAGGCCGCTGTCGGCTGTCCGGGTGGTCTGTGCGGGTTGTGTGCGGGGCTTTTGATTAGAGTTTGAGGCATCGCCGTGTCGGGAAGTCGGGAAGTCGACAAAACGCTGAAGTGACCTCACTGACTGCGGTATTCGTGGTGTACGCAGGTTGCGGGAGTGCGACGATGGGACTTATGGGGGACAAGGCGAGGCTGTTGGAAACACGTCGGCTTGTAGAGGCTCCCGGGGACGGGAGCCACCGGGATGATCAGGACCCGTCGTCGTCCGGCCCGGGGGGCCGGTGAGGACCACCGAGGCACGGGAGGGAGCCGAGGCCTCCTGCGCCACCGAGGCGGCCGACCTGGAGCTGGAGACGGCCCGCCGCCGCGCCGCCGAGTCCGGGGACCCCGCATCCCTGAGCATGCTCGGCGCCCTGCTGCTGCGCCGCGGCGACCTCGACGGCGCCGAGCGCCACCTGCGCGCCGCCACCGCCGAGGGCGACCGCTCCGCCGCCAATAACCTCGGCGTCCTGCTGCACCAGCGCGGCTACGCCGACGAGGCCGCGAGCTGGTGGCGCGTCGCCGCCGTCGCGGGCTCCGCCGCCGCCGCCCACGCCCTGGGCCGCTACCACCGCGAGCGCGGCGACGAGCCCGCCGCCGAGTACTGGCTGCGCCAGTCCGCCGAGTCCGGGCACGCCCTGGGCGCGTACGCCCTCGCCGACCTGCTGGAGCACCGCAGCGACGTGGGCGCGGAGCGTTGGTTCCGCTCCGCCGCCGAGCGCGGCCACCGCGAGGCCGCGTACCGGCTGGCGCGGATACTCGACGGCCGGGCGCCACGAGCCGCCCAGGAGCCGGCGAACGGTCTCGCCGCCGGCCTCGGCCCGCCCACCGGCACCCGCCACGTGGGCGCCGGCGGCGGGGACACCTCCGTACGCGAGCTGCGCGCCGCGGCCGCGGGCGGCCGCCGCCAGGACGGCCCCGCCGGCGAGGCCGAGCAGTGGTACCGGCAGGCCGCCGCCCGCGGCCACCGCCGTGCCGCCCTCCACCTGGGCACCCTGCTGGAGGGGCGCGGCGAGACCCAGGAGGCCGCGCGCTGGTACCTCACCTCCGCCAAGGACGGCGAGCCGCGCGCCGCCTGCGCCCTGGGCTTCCTGCTGCGCGACGCCGGGGACAGCGACAGCGCCGCCGTCTGGTGGCGCCGCGCGGCCCAGGAGGGCGACGGCAACGCCGCCAACGCCCTGGGCGCCCTCCACGCCGACCGGGGCGAGTCCCAGCAGGCCGAGCGCTGGTACCGCGCCGCGCTGGACGCGGGCGACATCAACGGCGCGTACAACCTCGGCCTGCTCTGCGCCGAGCAGAGCCGCAACGCCCAGGCCGAGCAGTGGTACCGCCGCGCCGCCTACGCCGGGCACAAGGAGGCCGCCAACGCGCTGGCCGTCCTGCTGCTCCAGCACGGCGACTCCGCCGGCGCCGAGCCGTGGTTCTCCAAGGCCGCCGAGGCCGGCAGCGTGGACGCCGCCTTCAACCTGGGCATCCTCTACACCGGCCGGGACGAGGAGGACCTGGCCTTCCAGTGGTACGAGCGCGCCGCGGCCGCCGGGCACACGGACGCGGCGCTCCAGGTCGCCATGGCCCTGCTGCGCGACGGCGGCGCCGAGGACGCCTACGAGGCCGAGCGCCATCTGCGGATCGCCGTCAGGGGCGGCAACGCCGAGGCGGCCTTCCGGCTGGGCGCCCTGCTCGACCGCGACGAGGAGACCCGTGGCGAGTGTGAGGAGTGGTACGAGCGGGCCGCCCAGCAGGGCCACCGGCGGGCCCAGGTGCGCCTGGGCATGCTGGTCGCCGAGCGGGGCGACGTGGCCGCGGCCGCCCACTGGTACCGGGCGGCCGCCCAGGCGGGCAGCCGCAACGGCGCCTTCAACCTGGGGCTGCTGCTGGCCCGCGAGGGCAGCGAGCAGGAGGCCGCGCTGTGGTGGGCCCGGGCCGCCGAGGCCGGGCACGGCCGGGCCGCGCTGCGGCTCGCGCTGCTCGCGGCGCGGCGCGGCGATCTGGCCGAGGGGCGGCTGTGGTGCGCGCAGGCGGTCGAGCTGGGTCCGGCGGAGGTCGCCGAGCGCGCGGCCCGGCTGCGGGACGCGCTCCAGCAGGAGCTCAGTGCGTAGGCGGGGGCCCGGTGGCCGCACCGCGGCATGAGCGGGACCGTGACGTAAGCGGGCTCGTAAGGGCGTTTGCATCAGCGGTCACGAACGGGTTAGAGTAAGTGCACCGACGCGGGGTGGAGCAGCTCGGTAGCTCGCTGGGCTCATAACCCAGAGGTCGCAGGTTCAAATCCTGTCCCCGCTACTGATACGAAAGGCCCGGATCCTTGGGATCCGGGCCTTTCGTCATGCCGTGGCGCAGTTCGGGCAGACGCCGCGGTAGGTCACCTCGACGGCGGAGACCTGGAAGCCGAAGCGCTCCTCGGACGGGAGGTCGGCCAGCAGGTCGCCGGCGGGGTGGACGTCGCGGATCGTGCCGCACCGGGAGCACACCAGGTGCTGGTGGGCGTGGTGGGCGTTGGGGTCGTAGCGCTTGGCGCGGCCGTCCGTGCTCACCTCGAGGACCTCACCCAGGGAGACCAGCTCGCCGAGCGTGTTGTACACCGTGGCGCGCGAGATCTCCGGCAGCAGATCGGCGGCCTTGGCGTGCACCTCGTCGGCGGTGTAGTGCACATGGTCCCCGTCGAGCACTTCGGCGACGACCCGTCGCTGCGCGGTCAGCCGCCAGCCGCGGCCCCGGAGTCGTTCCAGCAGGTCACTCATGCCATTCACCTATCAGTCAGATAGGACCAGCGTAGCAGCGAGCCTTGTCCACCACTGGATCCCATATTTGTGTCGTTCGCATCTTGACTTAGACAAAGTCCAATGTAGGATCGATCTCGGCTCAGGCCAAGGGACAGACGATCTGACGACGGAGGCGTAAGTGTCGACGAACGGCGAGGCGGCAACGGCGACGGGCCCGCTGACCACGGAGTCCGGTGCTCCGGTCGCGGACAACCAGAACAGCGAGAGCGCGGGTGCCGGCGGCCCCATGCTGATCCAGGACCAGCTGCTGCTGGAGAAGCTCGCGCACTTCAACCGCGAGCGGATCCCGGAGCGCGTCGTGCACGCCCGTGGCGCCGGTGCCTACGGCACCTTCACCGTCACCGCCGACGTCACGCGCTGGACCCGCGCGAAGTTCCTCTCCGAGGTGGGCAAGGAGACCGAGACCTTCCTGCGGTTCTCGACGGTCGCCGGCAACCTCGGCGCGGCGGACGCGGTCCGCGACCCCCGGGGCTTCGCGCTGAAGTTCTACACCGAAGAGGGCAACTACGACCTCGTCGGCAACAACACCCCGGTGTTCTTCATCAAGGACGCCATCAAGTTCCCCGACTTCATCCACACCCAGAAGCGCGACCCGTACACCGGCTCGCAGGAGGCGGACAACGTCTGGGACTTCTGGGGCCTGTCGCCCGAGTCCACCCACCAGGTGACCTGGCTCTTCGGCGACCGCGGCATCCCCGCCTCGTACCGCCACATGAACGGCTACGGCTCGCACACCTACCAGTGGAGCAACGAGGCCGGCGAGGTCTTCTGGGTCAAGTACCACTTCAAGACCGACCAGGGCATCAAGAACCTCACCCAGGACGAGGCCAACCGGCTCGCGGGCGAGGACCCCGACAGCCACCAGCGCGACCTGCGCGAGTCCATCGAGCGCGGCGACTTCCCGAGCTGGACCGTCCAGGTGCAGATCATGCCGGCGGACGAGGCGGCGAACTACCGCTTCAACCCGTTCGACCTGACCAAGGTCTGGCCGCACGAGGACTACCCGCCGATCGAGATCGGCAAGCTGGAGCTCAACCGCAACCCCGAGAACATCTTCGCCGAGGTCGAGCAGTCGATCTTCTCGCCGGCGCACTTCGTGCCGGGCATCGGCCCGTCCCCCGACAAGATGCTCCAGGGCCGGCTCTTCGCCTACGGCGACGCCCACCGCTACCGCGTCGGCATCAACGCCGACCACCTGCCGGTGAACCGCCCGCACGCCACCGAGGCGCGCACCCACTCCCGTGACGGCTTCCTCTACGACGGCCGCCACAAGGGCGCGAAGAACTACGAGCCGAACAGCTTCGGCGGCCCCTTCCAGACGGACCGGCCGCTGTGGCAGCCGGTGACCGTCACCGGGGACACCGGCAACCACGCCGCTCCCTCGCACGCCCAGGACAACGACTTCGTCCAGGCGGGCAACCTCTACCGCCTGATGTCCGAGGCCGAGAAGGAGCGCCTGATCGCCAACCTCGCCGGCTTCATCGCCAAGGTGTCGCGCGACGACATCGCCGAGCGCGCGATCAACAACTTCCGCCAGGCGGACCCCGACTACGGCAAGCGGTTGGAGGCCGCCGTCCAGGCCCTGCGCGGCTGACGACCCTGGACGCTTGCCGTACAAACCGAAGAGGCCGGACGCCAAGGGGCTCCGGCCTCTTCGGCCTGCCCGCTCCCGGCCTGTTCGGCTCGTTCCCGGCGTCTTCCGCCCCCGCTCACGCGGAGACCGCCGCCTGCGCGCGTCGGCGCGCGGGCAGCCAGCAGCGGATGATGTCGCGCACCGAGACCACCCCCACCGCCTCGCTGCGGTCGAGGACGATCAGGTGCCGGAACTCGCCGCGCGCCATCGCGGCCGCGGCCTCCTCCAGCGTCCACTCGGGGGTCGCGAAGACGACGTCGGTGGTGGTGTGGCCGTGGGCGGTCTCGCGGTCGGGATCCTGGCCCGCCCCGACCGCGTCGAGTATGTCGCGCTCGGTGAGGATCCCGAGGCCATAGGTGTCGGGGTCGAGGACGACCGCCGCGCCCACGCGGCGGGCGGACATCAGGCGGGCGGCCTCGCGGAGGGTGTGCGCGGGGCCGATGGTGAGGACCAGCGTGCTCATGGCGTCGCGGACGAGCATGGCCGTGGCCACCTCCTTGGTGGGCTGCGAACGCGTTCCCGGAACCGTGAACTCCAGCAGGAAAAGCCGGACTTCACAAGTTCACAAACCGGGGAGGCTGTCATCGTCACACACCGTCAAGAGCGCCAACAAGGCCTGGACGGGGATGATTTTTGCCAGATTTTTACGACCACCTTGTGGGTTTAAGGCGGTCCGGAGTACTTACCGCCGCAGGTAATTCAGCATCTCGTCGTGCAGCAGTCCGTTCGACGCCGCCGCGTTGCCGCTGTGCGGCCCCGGACGCCCGTCCAGGCCAGTGAAGCGGCCGCCGGCCTCCTCGACGATGACGACGTTCGCCGCCATGTCCCACAGCGACAGCTCCGGCTCGGCGCAGATGTCCACCGACCCCTCGGCGACCATCATGTACGGCCAGAAGTCGCCGTAGCCCCGCGTCCGCCAGCAGGCGCGCGTCAGCTCCAGGAAGCCCGGCAGCATCCCGCGCTCCTCCCAGCCGCTCAGCGAGGAGTAGGCGAACGAGGCATCTCCCATCCGGCCCACCCGGGAGACCTGGAGCCGCTGGGCCGAGGTCAGGCTGCGCCCGGTGTAGGCGCCCGACCCCTTCGCCGCCCACCAGCGGCGGCCCAGCGCCGGAGCCGACACCAGCCCCACGACCGGCTCGTAACCGATCTCGCCCTGATACTCCGTCTGCACCATCAGGGAGATCAGCGTCGCCCAGACCGGCACTCCGCGCACATAGTTCTTGGTGCCGTCGATCGGGTCGATCACCCAGCGGCGCGGGCCCGTGCCCTCGCTGCCGAACTCCTCGCCCATCACCGCGTCACGCGGCCGGGCGCGATGGAGCTGGCCCCGGATCAGCTCCTCGGCGGCCTTGTCCGCCTCGCTCACCGGGGTCATGTCCGGTTTGGTCTCGACCTTGAGGTCGAGGGCCTTGAACCGGTCCATGGTGGCCGCGTCGGCGGCGTCCGCCAGGACATGGGCCAGACGCAGATCATCGTGGTAATCGGACATGCCACGCACACTACCCGTGGCCGCGGCCGGGGCGTGCGCGGCACGACTTGTGAAGGCTCTTGACACCGTCTGGCGTCGCGTCAATTCTGTGCCCTGGCCATCCACAGTCGTGCGGCCGTACGGCCGGGGAGGCGACGATGCCCGCGGCACGAGAGCTCTTGCTGGACGCGGCCTTCACGGCGCTCGGCACCCGGCCCTGGCACGGGGTCCGGATGGTCGACGTCGCGGCCGCCGCCGGGGTCTCCCGGCAGACCCTCTACAACGAATTCGGCAGCAAGGACGGCCTCGCGCGCGCCCTGGTGCGCCGGGAGGCCGAGACGTTCCTCGCCGGGGTGGAGCACTCCCTCGCGACCGCGCGGGATGCCACCGGCCCGGACACCACCGGCCCGGACACCACCGGCCCGGACACCACCGGCCCGGACACCACCGGCCCGGACACCGCCGGCCGGGACCCCGTCAACGCCGGGGACCGGTGCGCCGCCGCGGCCCTGTGGACGCTCCGGACGGCACGGGCGAACCCCTTCGTCCGCGCCGCGCTCACCGGCTGCCGGGGCGACCGGCTGCCGCCCGCCGCCGCGCCCTCCGTACCCGCGCCGCGCGCCGGGCGCGAGGCGCGCCCGCCCAGGGGCGCGCTCTCACCGGGCGCCCTGGTCGGACGGATCCGCGACAGCGTGGCCGGTGCCGTGGGCGCCGACGCGCCCGGCCTGCCCCCCGACGCCGTCCTGCGCGCCTGCGAGGCGGCGGTCCGGCTGACCCTCTCGTACGTCGTCGCCCCGGCGCCCTCGGACGAGGAGGTCGCGGCGGAGGTCGCCGGGCTGGTCCGGGCGTTGCTGGCCCAGGAGTGAGCGGGGGACGGGCTCAATGGGACGAGCCGGACAGCTGGAGCCCGATCACCCCGACGATCACCAGGGAGATGGAGACGATCTTGAGGGTGGAGACCAGGTCGTCGAGGAAGACCATGCCGTAGATCGCCGTCCCGGCCGCGCCGATGCCCGTCCACACGGCGTAGGCCGGGCCCACGTCCAGCTTCTTCAGCGAGAGCGTCAGCAGGCCGAAGCTGCCGAGGGCGAAGGACGCGAACGCGATCGTGGGCCACAGCCGGGTGAACCCGTGCGAGAGCTTGAGACACACGGCGAAGCCGGTTTCCAGGATTCCGGCGACGACGACCAGCAGCCACGCCATCAGATTGCCTCCCGTTCCGCGGACCGCCCCGTGCGCACCGGTGCTGTGGATGTCCTTGCATGCCCTTGCCGCTGGAGGTCACTCGCAAACGTGGGCGATCGCGGACGCGGTCGGCGGACGGCCGGTCAGTCGCCGTCGCGGCGCTCCCGGGTCGCCAGCAGCCGCCGCAGCGAGTACAGGCGCTGGGGGTCGGCGTGGCCGTCGGCCACCCACTGGTCCAGCGCGCAGTCCTGCTCGTCGTGGCTGCACGCGCGGGGGCAGCCCTCGGTGCCGGGCTCCAGGTCGGGGAAGGCGTGGATGACCCGCGCCGGGTCCACGTGGTGCAGCCCGAAGGACCGCACGCCCGGGGTGTCGATCACCCAGCCGGAGCCGTCGGGCAGCGGCAGGGCCAGCGCCGAGGTGGTGGTGTGCCGGCCCCGGCCGGTGACCCGGTTGACGTGGCCGGTGGCCCGCTGCCGCTCCACGAGCGCGTTGACGAGCGTGGTCTTGCCGACGCCGGAGTGCCCGACGAACGCGGTGATCCGGCCCTCCAGCTGCTCGCGCACCCGGCGGGCGGCGGCGCCCTCGGCCAGCTCCTCGCGGCTGGTGACCACGTAGCGGATGCCCAGCGAGCCGTAGGACTCCATCAGGGTCTCGGCGGACGCCAGGTCCGACTTGGTGAGCACCAGCAGCGGCTCCAGCCCGGCGTCGTACGCCGCGACCAGGCAGCGGTCGATCAGCCGCGGGCGCGGCTCGGGGTCGGCCAGGGCGGTGACGATCGCCAGCTGGTCGGCGTTGGCGACGACCACCCGCTCGTACGGGTCGTCGTCGTCGGCCGTCCGGCGCAGCACGGAGCTGCGCTCCTCGACGCGGACGATCCGGGCGAGGGTGTCCTTGGCGCCGGTGAGATCGCCGACGACCGCGACGCGGTCGCCGACGACGGCGCTCTTGCGGCCCAGCTCGCGGGCCTTCATCGCGACGATCGGCCGGTCCTCGACGAGGACGGTCAGCCGGCCGCGGTCGACCGTGAGGACGAGTCCCTCGGCGGCGTCCTCGTGCTTGGGCCGGATGCTGGTGCGAGGGCGGTTGCCCTTGCGGTTGGGGCGGACGCGGACGTCGTCCTCGTCGGTGTGCTTCCCGTAGCGGCGCATGGTGCTTCCAGGATCTCTCAGCTTCTCGGTGCCGTCGTCGCCCCCGCGACGGAGCCGAGCATCCCGGTCCACAGCTCCGGGAAGTCGGGCAGGGTCTTGGCGGTGGTGGCCACGTTCTCCACCTGGACGCCCTCGACGGCTAGGCCGATGACGGCGGCGGCGGTGGCCAGCCGGTGGTCCTCGTAGGTGTGGAAGACGCCGCCGTGCAGCGGGCGCGGGCGGATGCGCAGGCCGTCCTCGGTCTCGATGACGTCGCCGCCGAGCTCGTTGATCTCCTTGGCCAGGGCGGCGAGACGGTCGGTCTCGTGCAGCCGGAGGTGGGCGATGCCCCGCAGGACGGACTCGGAGTCGGCCAGCGCGGCGACCGCCGCGATGACCGGCGAGAGCTCGCCGACATCGTGGAGGTCGACGTCGATGCCGGTGATCCGGCCGGTGCCGGTGAAGGTCAGGCCGGCGTCGGTGAGCTCGCAGCGGCCGCCCATGGCGGTGAAGATCTCCCGGAGGGAGTCGCCGGGCTGGGTGGTGCGCTCGGGCCAGTCCGGGATGGTGACCCGGCCGCCGGTGATCAGGGCGGCGGCCAGGAACGGCGCCGCGTTGGACAGGTCCGGCTCGACGACCAGGTCGCGGCCGAGGAGGGCGCTGGGGGAGACCCGCCAGACGTTCGGCTCGCCGCCGGACTCCGGGGTGTCGACCTGGGCGCCGGCCGCGCGCAGCATGTCCACGGTCATCCGGATGTGCGGCAGCGACGGCAGGGCCGCGCCCACGTGACGGACCTCGACGCCCTGGTTGAAGCGCGGGCCCGACAGCAGCAGCGCGCTGACGAACTGGGAGGACGAGGAGGCGTCGATCTCCACCGGGCCGCCGTCCAGGGCGCCGGCGCCGTGCACGGTCAGCGGCAGGGCGCCGCGGTCGTTGTCGTCGATGCGGGCGCCCAGCGCGCGCAGCGCGTCGATCACGCCGTGCAGGGGGCGCTCGTAGCTGCGGGGGTCGCCGTCGAAGCGGACCGGGCCGTCGGCGAGGGCCGCGACGGGCGGCAGGAAGCGCATGACCGTGCCGGCGTTGCCCACCAGGACCTCGGCCGGGCCGTGCAGCCGGGCGGGGATCACGCGCCAGGCCTCGCCGGTGCCGTCCGGGCCCACGCCTTCCTCGATGCCGACGCCCATGGCGCGCAGCGCGTCGGCCATGAGGACGGTGTCGCGCGAGCGCAGCGGGCGGCGTACCCAGCCGGGCTCGGCGGCGAGGGCGGCCAGCACCAGGGCCCGGTTGGTGACCGACTTCGATCCGGGCACGGTGACGGTCGCGTCGACGGCCCCGTTCGCGACGGGGGCGGGCCAGAGGTCGGTGTGCGCGGGGCTCTCGGTCATGCCCTCACCTTAGTGGTTCGCCGCCGGTCACCGTCCGAGCAGCCAGCGGCCTCCGCCGGCCAGGGAGCACAGGGCCACGACGTGGAAGAGGCCCAGCCACACCACCGGGGGCACGTTCGTCAGCCGTGCCAGCTGGTCCGCGTCCGAGTCCGGGGCTCCGCCGTGCCGCCGCTTGCGCTGGAGCTCGAAGGCCGGCCGCACACCGCCCAGCAGCAGGAACCACACCACCCCGTAGGCGAACGCCGCCTGCACCTGCGGCCCGGCCAGCCAGGACACCAGGAAGAACGCCGCCCCCGCGAGCACCACGGTCAGCGCCCCGTAGGCGTTGCGGATCATCACCAGCATCGCGGCCAGCAGCGCCGTCGCTCCCCACAGCAGCGCGGTGATGTGCCCGGCCGACAGCAGGGCGGCGCCGGCCAGGCCCAGCAGGGAGGCGGCCGGGTAGCCGGCCGCGGCGGTCAGGACCATGCCGAGGCCGGTCGGCCGGCCCCGGGAGACGGTCAGCCCGGAGGTGTCGGAGTGCAGCCGGATGCCGTCCAGGCGGCGCCCGCTGAGCAGGGCGACGAGCGCGTGGCCGCCCTCGTGGGCGATGGTGATCGCGTTGCGGGTGACGCGCCAGACGCGGTGGGGGGTGACGGCGGCGAGGGCTATGACGCCGGTGACCAGAACCAGCCAGAGCGAAGGGTGGGGCTGGGTGCCGGTGACGCGGTTCCAGAGGTCGGTGGCGGTGGTGCTGCTGTCCATCTGTGAGCCGCTCCTGGCGTCGTCGTGGCAGTGTGGCACCCATGTGCGGGCGATATGCGGCGAGCCGGCGGCCGGAGGACCTGGCCGGGCTCTTCGAGGTGGAGAAGTGGGTACCGGAGGAGACGCTGGCTCCGGACTGGAACGTGGCGCCGACGAAGAGCGTGTACGCGGTGCTCGAACGTCCTCTGAAAGACGCAGCGGACCGTCGTCCGGTTCGCCAGCTCCGGGCGCTGCGGTGGGGGCTGGTGCCGTCGTGGGCGAAGTCGCCCGAGGGCGCCGCGAAGATGATCAACGCCCGGGCGGAGACGGTCCACGAGAAGCCGTCCTTCCGGCGGGCCTTCGAGTCCCGGCGCTGTCTGCTCCCGGCGGACGGCTACTACGAGTGGGTCACCGGCGCGCAGGAGCGCGAGCTGGAGGAGAAGGGGCGCCGCAAGCGCGCCCGGAAGCAGCCGTACTTCGTCACGCCCGTCGACGGCTCGGTGATGGCGATGGCCGGGCTGTACGAGTTCTGGCGCGACCCGACGCTCCCGCCGGACCATCCGCAGGCCTGGTGGGCGACCTGCTCGGTGATAACCACCGAGGCGGAAACGGAGCCGTTCGCCATGGCGACACCCTCCGTTTCGGCCGAGCCCGGCCCCCGCTCGCTGGCGGAGATCCATCCGCGGATGCCGCTGCTGCTCACCCCCGACCGGTGGGCGGCCTGGCTGGATCCCGCCCGGACGAACCCGGAGGAGCTGCGCGCGCTGCTGGCGCCCCCGCCTCCCGGGCTCGTCCGGGCGTACCCGATCGCCACGGCGGTCAGCGACGTCCGCAACAACGGGCCCGAGCTGCTGACCGAGCTGGCGGCGCCGGAGGAGACGACGCTGTTCTGAGGAGGCGACGCCGTTCCGAGGGCGCCCGGCGGCAGGATGGACCCGTGACCACAAAGATCGCTGAGACCGTGCAGGACGTGCCGACCCCTACCGGGGACGCCCGCGTCCACTGGTACCTCGCGCCGGACGCCCGCCTCGTGCTCGCCCTGGGCCATGGCGCGGGCGGGGGAGTGGAGGCCCGCGACCTGCGGGCGCTCGCCACCGCCCTGCCCCTGGACGGGGTCACCGTGGCCCTCGTCGAGCAGCCGTGGCGGGTGGCCGGCAAGAGGGTGGCCCCGGCCCCCAAGGCGCTGGACGAGGCGTGGCGGGCGCTGTGGCCCGCGCTCACCGCCCCCGGGCTGCCCGTCGTGGCGGGCGGCCGCAGCGCGGGGGCCCGCGTGGCGTGCCGGACGGCCGCGGAGCTGGGGGCGGCGGCCGTGCTCGCGCTCAGCTTCCCGCTCCACCCGCCGGGCAGGCCGGAGAAGTCCCGGGCCGACGAGCTGACCGGCGCGGGACTGCCCACGCTCGTGGTGCAGGGCGCCCGCGACCCCTTCGGCAGGCCCGAGGAGTTCCCGCCGGGCATCGAGCCGGTGGCGGTGCCGGCCGGCGATCATGGCTTCGCGGTGCCCAAGAAGGCGGACATCACCCAGATGGAGGCCCTCGCCGTGATCACCGACGAGGTGGGGATGTGGCTGAAGGCGATCTGAGGATCTGCCGGGAAACTTGAGGTTATTGAGGCTCCTGAGAATCTTCGCGAGAAGTTTCCTACCGCCGGGAATGATCCACGAGAGCGTGCTGTTGTCCGGTCTGTAGTCAGGTACCGGCACAGACGAAGGAATGGGAGCTCCCCGCATGGGTTCGATCGCATGCCCGTCCCGCCCGCACACGGCCGACCCGGGTTGGGCGGTCCTGAGCATGGCGGAGCCGGCCGTGGCTGGAGCGGCGGGCGGACCGGATCGTCGTCTATTCTCCGATTCGAGCGGGTCCGGCAAGGACGCCGCCATGCTGTTGGAGGAGGTGGGTCCGGTCACTGGGACCGACGCGGAGAACACCGCGAGCGGGCGGGACGCCGAGACCACGGCGGAGCGCAACGCGCGCTTCGAACGCGACGCCTTGACCTTCCTCGACCAGATGTACTCGGCCGCGCTGCGCATGACGCGCAACGCCGCCGACGCCGAGGACCTGGTGCAGGAGACGTATGCCAAGGCCTACGCGTCCTTCCACCAGTTCCGTGACGGCACCAACCTCAAGGCCTGGCTGTACCGCATCCTGACCAACACGTTCATCAACTCCTACCGCAAGAAGCAGCGCGAGCCGCTGCGCAGCGCGTCGGAGGAGATCGAGGACTGGCAGCTCGCGCGCGCCGAGTCGCACATGTCGACAGGGCTGCGCTCCGCCGAGTCCCAGGCGCTCGACCACCTCCCCGACTCCGATGTCAAGGAGGCCCTCCAGGCCATTCCGGAGGAGTTCCGCATCGCGGTCTACCTGGCGGACGTCGAGGGCTTTGCGTACAAGGAGATCGCGGACATCATGGGTACCCCCATCGGCACGGTGATGTCCCGGCTGCACCGCGGCCGTCGTCAGCTGCGCGGCATGCTGGAGGACTACGCCCGCGAGCGCGGACTGGTCCCGGCCGGTGCCGCCTCCGCGCCGAACGGGCCCGACGCGTCGCACAACCGGAAAGGGTCGGACTCATGAGCTGCGGAGACCCGCACGAGACGGACTGCTCTGAAGTCCTCGACCATCTCTACGAGTTCCTCGATCACGAGATGCCCGACGGCAAGTGCGCCGAGTTCGAGGTGCACATCGACGAGTGCTCGCCCTGCCTGGAGAAGTACGGCCTGGAACAGGCCGTGAAGAAGCTCGTCAAGCGCTGCTGCGGCCACGACGACGTGCCGGCCGACCTCCGCTCGAAGGTCATGGGCCGGATCGAGCTGATCCGCGCCGGCGAGTCCGTGCCGGACCAGGACGTGGTCGACGAGGCGCGGGCGGCCGCGGCCGCCGAGGCCGCCGCGCGGCGGGACTGACCGCCGGTCCGGCGTCGGCGGTAGGCCGACGCCGTTGATCCAAACCACCGCACCCGGGAACGTCACCCGAACGGACGGCGCAATACCGGCAAGGCGGTTTTCGAGGCTCGGCTGAGCCTATTCTCCCCATCCAGACGCCAGGTCCGAGGTCGGGGAGGACGCGCCATGGGGGCACTTCCGGCGGCGGCTCGCGCGTACATCGCGGGGGCCGTGCTCGCCGCCGCGCTGTGCGCCGTGCCCACCGTGCGGGACGCCTCCGCCGTGCCCTGGGGCGCCGTCGCGCTCCTCGCGGGCCTCTGCGCCGTCTCCGAGCGCCTGCCCCGCTGCCCGCTCACCATGCCGGTGCTGCTCGCCGGGGTCTTTCTGCTGCCGCCCGGGGCCGCCGGGCTGGTGGCCGTGCCCGGCGCGCTCCTGGGACGGGTCGGCCGACGGCCCGTGTGGGTGCGGCGGCTGTGGCACGCGGCGCAGTTCTCCCTCGCCGCGAGCGCGGCCTCCTACGTCCACGGGCTGGGCACCCCGCCCGGCGCCCCGCCGCCCCCCTTCCCGTACGCCCTGCTGCCCGCGCTGGCCGCGGCGCTGACGCTCGCCCTGGTCGTCACCGCGCTCGACGGCGGCGTCCTGGTCGCCGCCGAGGGCCGCTCCCCGCGCGCGGCCTGGGGCGCGCCGCTGCCGGGGGCGCTGGTGCCGCCGCTGCTCCACGGGCCGACGGGCCTGATGACGGCCCTCCTGTGGCACAGCGCCTACGGGCCCGTGGCGGCCCTGCTCGTGCTGCTCCCCATGTCCGTGTCCTCCTGGGTGCTGGACCGCTGCCGCCGTGAGCGCGCCGCGCACCAGGCGACGGTCCGGGCGCTGGTCCAGGCCGTCGACCTGAAGGACCGCTACACGCGCGGTCACAGCGAGCGCGTCGGCCGCGCGTCCGTGCTGATCGCCCGCGAGCTGGGCATCACCGGCGACCGCCTGGAGGCCGTCCGCTTCGCCGGCACCCTCCACGACGTGGGCAAGCTCGGCGTCCCCACCCGGCTGCTGCGCAAGGACGGCCCGCTCACCCCTGAGGAGCGCCGCGTGATCGAGCTCCACCCCGAGTTCGGGCACGAGATGGTGCGCGGCATCGGCTTCCTCGGCGAGGCGCGTGACGCGATCCTCCACCACCACGAGCGGCTGGACGGCAGCGGCTACCCCTATGGGCTGATAGGGCATCAGATCCCGGAGTTCGCCCGGGTGGTGGCCGTGGCCGACGCCTTCGACGCGATGACCTCCACCCGCAGCTACAGCCGCGCCCGCCCCGTCCCGGTGGCCCTGGCCGAGCTCCACCGCTGCTCGGGCTCCCAGTTCGACCCCCGCATGGTCGCCGCCCTCTCCCGCGCCCTGGACCGCCACGGCTGGTGCCCCGCGAGCGATCGGGAACGCTCCCCGGAAGACATCATTCCGCCCAGCCGAAACGTCCCTGTTGATCACCGTTCGCCGACGGGTTCGCCTGCGGCGGGCTTCGCACACCCGGGCGGCCCGTCATGACCGGGGCCCGCCCGCCGGGCCGGGGCCCCCGCGCGACGGCCGCCACGGAGGACACCGTCCCGGGGTCGCGGCGGGCGCCGGGCGCCGCAGGCGCGTCGACGCATGGCGACCGCGACGGGCGCGCGGCACGGGACCTGCCGTCGACGGGGCATGGCCCCGCGCCTGGCGGCGCCTCGGCCCCCCGCAGCCGGAGCGGTCGGCCCCCACGGGCGCTGCCGAGTGCCCGGCAAGCGCCCGGCTCCCCACCCCGGGACGGCCGGAGCGGTCACCCCGCGGGTGCGGCCCCGGCCGACAAGCCACCGGGCGCCTCGCACGGCCCCGCGTCCGCCCCGCCGCCCCCCGCCCGCCCCGGGCGCGGGTCGGCGCGGGCGGTCGGCCGTCGCGCGCCCTCGCGGGGGCGCCCGGCGCTTGTGCGGGGGGTGCACGCCCTCGCCGGGGGCGCCGCGCTCGGGGCGCTCGTGTGGACCGCCTGGCGCGGGGTCGCGCAGCCCGGGGTGGCGCTCGCCTACGGGGCGCTCATCGCGCTGGGGGAGGCCGCGCGGCGGCGGTCGGGCGGGGGCGGCGGGGTGCGCGAGACCGCGCCCGTCGGATCGGCCGGGACCCTCGCGTACGCGCTGCTCGGCGAGGTCGGCGGCGAGCCCGCCTCGCACGGGGCCGCGCAGGTCGTCGCCGTCGTCCTCGGCGCCACCCTCGCCGGAGCCGTCGGCCGGCCCCCCGCCCTGGACCGGCTCGCCCGCCGCGTGCTCAACGCCGGGTTCGCCGCCGTCTGCTTCCAGCCCCTCCACGCCTCCGGCGCGCTCGGCCCCCGGTTCGCCCACAGTCCGTACTACCCCCTGTTCCTGCTGCTCCTCCTCGCCCTCACCGCCCTGTGCGACGCCGTCCTGGCGGCCGTCCTCGCCCGCGCCCGCACCGGCGGCCCGTACGGCCCGGCGCTCCGCGAGGAGCTGCGCGCCCTGCCCGGCATCGGCTCGGCGATCGGCGCCACCGGCGTCGTACTCGCCCTGGCCGTGGCCGTCGCCGGCCTCTGGGCGCTGCCCGTGTTCTGCCTGCCGATGCTGGTCACCCAGCTGTCCGTGCACCGCTACGAGGCCGTACGGGCCACCCGCCGGCAGACCGTCGCCTCCCTCGCCCGCGCCACCGAGATCGCCGGCTACACCCCCGCCGGGCACGCCCGCCGCGTGGCGACGCTCGGCCGGGCCGTCGGCCGGGAACTGGGCCTCTCCGCCGCCGACCTCACCGTCGTCGAGGAGGCGGCGCTGATGCACGACATCGGCCAGCTCTCCCTCCTCGAACCCGTGCCCGCCGGGGCCACCGAGCCGCTGCCCACCGAGGAGCGCCGCCGGATCGCCCTGCTGGGCGGCGCCGTGGTGCGCCGCACCGGCGTACCGCCAGAAGTCGCACTGGTGGTCGAGCGCCAGGCGGATCCGTACCGGGACCAGCCGCTCACCGCCCGTATCGTCCGGACGGTCAACGCCTACGACGACTTCGCCGGCGACCCGGCGTGCGGCCCGCTGCGCGCGCTGGAGCGGCTGCGCCTGGCCACCGCGCACGACCACGAGCCCCGGGTGGTGGAGGCGCTCGCGAGGGTGCTCGCGCGCGGCGGCCCGCACCACCGCACTCACGGGAGTGCGGGCGAACCGGGACTAGCCCGCCGAACCCACGGGTAATGAGCGGGCGTCCGGAAGGGCATGGTTGGATGCGAAGAAGACAAAGAGAATGGCGAGAACGCGGGAATCGGGGGGTGTCATGCGCGCCGTCGTCGGCAAGGAGACGGGGAGGGCGGCAGCGCTCCCCGGAACCCATGGGGTGTGGCGGGCAGTCGTCGGGGAGGACGGCGGTCGCCACCCGGTCCATCCGGCGTGGTCGCACGCAGAAACCGGCAGGCGGGAATCGTGAGGATCTTCGGCAGGGTACGGCACCGGCCTTCCGCCTCGTGGCGGCAGGCCACCGACCGTGCCTTCACGCTCATCGGCGACGGCCGGTACGAGGACGCGGGCGCGCTGCTGACGCGGGCCGCCGACATGGAGCCGTGGCTCTCCGAGTCGTGGTTCAACCTCGCCCTGCTGCACAAGTTCCGGCACGACTGGGAACAGGCCCGCGCCGCCGGCCTCCGCGCGGTGGCCCTGCTCGACCGTGAGGCGGGCGCGCCGGACTGGTGGAACGTGGGCATCGCCGCCACCGCCCTCCAGGACTGGCCGCTGGCCCGCCGCGCCTGGCAGGCCTACGGCCTCAAGGTGCCCGGCGAGGGCGGCCCGGCCGGTGAGCCCGTCGGCATGGAGCTGGGCAGCGCGGCCGTGCGGCTCTCCCCGGAGGGCGAGGCCGAGGTCGTCTGGGGCCGCCGGCTCGACCCGGCGCGCATCGAGGTGCTCTCGATCCCGCTGCCGTCCTCCGGCCGCCGCTGGGGCGAGGTCGTGCTGCACGACGGCGTCCCGCACGGCGAGCGCGTCACCGCCGCCGGGCCCGCCTTCCCGGTCTTCGACGAGATCGAGCTGTGGGCCCCCTCGCCCGTCCCCACCTGGGTCGTGCTGCTGGAGGCCGCCACCGAGGCCGACCGGGACGCCCTGGAGCGGCTCGCGGCCGACGCGGGCTTCGCGGCGGAGGACTGGTCCTCCTCCGTGCGCCTGCTGTGCCGGACGTGCTCGGAGAGCCGGATGCCCAGCGACGAGGGCGACGGCGAGCACCTCGACCCCCACGACCACAGCGAGCCCGGCCACCCCGGCCCGCTCGGCCACCGCACGGCCGGCTCCGGTTCCGGCTCCCTGTGGGTGCCCGAGCGCGAGTGCGGCATCGCGGCCCCGCCCGGCCTGGTGCGCGGCCTGCTGGACGGCTGGGTCGCCGACAGCCCCGACACCCGCGAGTGGCGGGATCTCGAAGAGGTCTGCTGAGGTCCCGCCCCGGCCCCCGTACCCTGTATGGGGCCCCGTGGGTTCAGGGCAAAATATTGCTTTCGGGTTGTGAGAGAGGCGTACGGCGGAGATGTCGCAGCAAGACACTGAGCAGTCGGTGAACGACGAGCCGAAGAGCGAGTTCATCGTGGACACCGAGGACTGCGAGGAGCGCGAGCTCGCGCACCGCGAGCGGGGCACCTCCCGGCCGATCACCGTCGTCGGCAACCCGGTCCTCCACAAGGAGTGCCAGGACGTCACGGAGTTCGACGAGAAGCTCGCGCAGCTGATCGACGACATGTTCGCCAGCCAGCGCACCGCGGAGGGCGTGGGCCTGGCCGCCAACCAGATCGGCGTCGACCTCAAGGTCTTCGTCTACGACTGCCCCGACGACGAGGGCGTCCGCCACGTCGGCCATGTGATCAACCCCGTGCTGGACGACCTGCCGGCCGACCGCCGCGTCCTGGACGACTCCAACGAGGGCTGCCTGTCCGTGCCGACGGCCTACGCCGCCCTCGCCCGTCCCGACTACGCCGTCGTGCGTGGTCAGGACATGCACGGCAACCCGATCGCCGTCGAGGGCACCGGCTACTTCGCCCGCTGCCTCCAGCACGAGACGGACCACCTGTACGGCTACCTGTACATCGACCGCCTCTCGAAGCGCGACCGCAAGGACGCGCTGCGGCAGATGGCGGAGGGGACGCCGCGGTACGAGGTCGTCTCCAACGACTGATCTTCAACGCGCCGAAGGGCCCGTACGGAACGTGTTCCGTACGGGCCCTTCGGCATGTCGTGGCTAGAACTCGTCGTCGAAGGAGACCGAGCCCTCGACCGCCACCTGGTACGCGGAGGCGCGGCGCTCGAAGAAGTTGGTCAGCTCCTGGACGTTCTGGAGCTCCATGAAGGAGAAGGGGTTCTCCGAGCCGAACACCGGCGGGAAGCCCAGGCGCTGCAGACGCTGGTCGGCGACGGTCTGCAGGTACTCGCGCATGGAGTCGGTGTTCATGCCCGGCAGGCCGTCACCGCACAGGTCGCGGGCGAACTGCAGCTCGCACTCGACGGCCTCCTTGAGCATGTCCGTGACCTGCTGCTGGAGCTCGTCGTCGAAGAGGTCCGGCTCCTCCTCGCGGACGGTGTCCACGACGGAGAACGCGAAGTCCATGTGCATGGACTCGTCGCGGAACACCCAGTTGGTGCCCGTCGCCAGGCCGTGGAGCAGGCCGCGGCTGCGGAACCAGTACACGTAGGCGAAGGCGCCGTAGAAGAACAGGCCCTCGATGCACGCGGCGAAGCAGATCAGGTTGAGCAGGAAGCGACGGCGGTCGGCCTTCGTCTCCAGGCGCTCCAGCTTCTCGACCTCGTTGATCCACTTGAAGCAGAACTGGGCCTTCTCGCGGATGGAGGGGATGTTCTCCACCGCGTCGAACGCCGCGGCGCGGTCGTCCGGGTCGGGCAGGTAGGTGTCGAGCAGCGTCAGATAGAACTGGACGTGCACGGCCTCCTCGAACAGCTGCCGCGACAGGTACAGGCGCGCCTCGGGGGAGTTGATGTGCTTGTACAGCGTCAGCACGAGGTTGTTGGACACGATCGAGTCGCCGGTCGCGAAGAAGGCGACCAGGCGGCCGATCATGTGCTGCTCACCCGGGGACAGCTTGGCGAGGTCGGCGACGTCCGAGTGGAGGTCGACCTCCTCGACGGTCCAGGTGTTCTTGATCGCGTCGCGGTAGCGGTCGTAGAAGTCCGGGTACCGCATGGGGCGCAGGGTCAGCTCGAAGCCCGGGTCGAGCAGGTTCTTCTGGCGTTCGGTGGACATTACTGGCACGCCTCGCAGGACTCGGGGTTCTCAAGGGAGCAGGCGATGGCGTCCGCGTCGGGCGCGGCCTGCTGCACGGGGATGGTGGTGGCGGCGCCGGTGGAGGCGGAGGCCGCGCGGGCGATCCGGGTGGCCGGGCGGGATCGCAGGTAGTACGTCGTCTTGATGCCCTGCTTCCAGGCGTACGCGTACATCGAGCTGAGCTTGCCGATGGTGGGCGACGCCATGAACAGGTTCAGCGACTGGCTCTGGTCCAGGTACGGCGTACGGGCCGCGGCCATGTCGATCAGGGCGCGCTGCGGGATCTCCCAGGCCGTGCGGTACAGGTCGCGGACGTCCTGCGGGATCCACTTCATGTCCTGGATCGAGCCGTTGGCCTCGGTCATGGCCTCGCGGGTGGCGCGGTCCCACACGCCGAGCTTCTTGAGGTCCTCGACCAGGTAGGTGTTGACCTGCAGGAACTCACCCGAGAGCGTCTCGCGCTTGAACAGGTTGGAGACCTGCGGCTCGATGCACTCGTAGACGCCGGCGATGGAGGCGATGGTCGCCGTCGGGGCGATGGCGAGCAGCAGCGAGTTGCGCATGCCGACCGCGGCGATGCGGGCGCGCAGCGCCTCCCAGCGGTCCTCCCACGCGGAGACGGCGTTGGGGTAGTGGTCCGGGTGGAGCACGCCGCGGGCGGTGCGGGTGGCCTCCCAGGCCGGGTGCGGGCCGTGGCGCTCGGCGAGGTCGGCGGAGGCCTCGTACGCCGCGAGCATGATCCGCTCGGAGATCTTGGTGGACAGGGCCGTCGCCTCGGCCGAGTCGAAGGCCAGGCGCAGGCGGAAGAAGACGTCCTGGAGGCCCATCAGGCCCAGGCCCACCGGGCGCCAGCGGCTGTTGGAGCTGCCGGCCTGCTCGGTCGGGTAGAAGTTGATGTCCACGACGCGGTCGAGGAAGGTGACGGCCGTACGGACCGTACGGTCGAGCTTCTCCCAGTCCATCTCGCCGTCGGCGCCGAGGTGCTGGGCGAGGTTGACCGAGCCCAGGTTGCAGACCGCGGTCTCGCCGTCGTTCGTGACCTCGAGGATCTCGGTGCAGAGGTTCGAGGAGTGGACGACGGCGCCCTTCTCGGCCGTCTGGTTGGCCGTGCGGTTGGCGGCGTCCTTGAACGTCATCCAGCCGTTGCCGGTCTGCGCGAGGGTGCGCATCATCCGGGCGTAGAGCACGCGCGCCGGGATGGTCTTGACGGCCTTGCCGGCCGCCTCGTACGCGCGGTACGCGGCGTCGAACTCGTCGCCGTAGAGGTCGACCAGGTCCGGGGTGTCGGCGGGGGAGAAGAGCGACCAGTCCGCGTCCGTCTCGACGCGGCGCATGAACTCGTCCGGGATCCAGTGCGCGATGTTGAGGTTGTGGGTGCGGCGGGCCTCCTCACCGGTGTTGTCGCGGAGCTCCAGGAACTCCTCGATGTCGGCGTGCCAGGTCTCCAGGTAGACACAGGCCGCGCCCTTGCGGCGGCCGCCCTGGTTGACGGCGGCGACGGAGGCGTCGAGGGTGCGCAGGAACGGCACGATGCCGTTGGAGTGACCGTTGGTGCCCCGGATCAGCGAGCCGCGCGAGCGGATGCGCGAGTACGACAGGCCGATGCCGCCCGCGTGCTTCGACAGACGCGCCACCTGGTGGTAGCGGTCGTAGATGGAGTCCAGCTCGTCCAGCGGGGAGTCCAGCAGGTAGCAGGACGACATCTGCGGGTGGCGGGTGCCGGAGTTGAACAGCGTCGGGGAGGACGGCAGGTACGAGAGGGTGCTCGTCAGCCGGTAGAGCTCCGCGACGTCGTCCAGGGCCCGCTCGGAGTGGTCCTCGGCGAGGCCGCAGGCGACGCGCAGCAGGAAGTGCTGCGGGGTCTCGATCACGTCGCGGTGGATCGGGTGGCGCAGCAGGTAGCGGCTGTGCAGGGTGCGCAGGCCGAAGTAGCCGAAGCGGTCGTCCGCGCCGTCGGCGAGGGCGGCCTCGACGAGGGCGTCCAGGCGCGCGGCGTGGGTGCGTACGAAGGCGGCCGTCTCGTCGGCGATGAGGCCCTCGCGGTGCCCCACCTCGACGGAGGCGGAGAAGGAGGTCGCGCCCTGGCCGGCCGCCTCGTCGGCGATGGCCAGGGTGAGCAGGCGCGCGGCGAGCCTGGAGTACTCGGGCTCCTCGGCGATGAGGCCGGCGGCGGCCTCGGTGGCGAGGGAGCGCAGCTCGGCGTCGTCCGCGGCGGCGCTGCGGCCGCGCAGCGCGGCGGCGGCGACCTTGCCCGGGTCGGTGGCCGGAAGGTCGGCGGTGAGGTCGGTCAGGGTGCGCAGGAGCGCGGTCCCGGGGCCGCCGGTCGCTTCCGCGTTCGCTGAGACCGGTGCTGAAGCCGGATCTGCGGGCGCGATGGTCACTGAGGCTCTCCCTCGCTCGGCTGGGTGGGCCGGGCGGGAGAGCGATGAGCGCGCACGCGCATGCCTCTTGCACCAGGGCATGCCTCGTAGGCGTCCATCGGCCCAACCCGCGAGGCCCGGACGAATTCAACGCCCATGGCCGAGCCGGGGCAGGCTCGGTGGTGGGCGCGCTGTCGGCAGGTCGTCGGACTTCAGGTGCGCTGGGTATATGCGCACACATACACCGTTGCGGGACAGTTCCGGATTTCCACCGGATTCCCCTGCGACGACAGCGGAGACGAGCATACATCTAGTGCCGGGCCTCGCACGCGCCCCCACATGTTGTGTCGTCGCGTCATGAAGCGGTCGCGGAATGTGCTAACGGGCGTCCCTGGCAGGGCAAGAGAAGAGGGCCGCCACGCCCCCTGGACGGGGATGTGGCGGCCCTCCGGAGGGGCCCCGGGCGGTGGTCCCGGGAGCGGCGGATCAGTGGCCGCCGGGGGCCCCTGCGGTGGCCGGCGGGAGCTCCGCGCGGACGCCCGGGTCACCGGCGTCGGCCGTGTAGTCCGAGGGCCGGGTCAGGTCCACGCCGTCGGGCGCCTTCAGCGCCCTGAGGGCGAAGGTCGCGACGATGACGACGATCACGTTGAGGACAAAGGCGGTGAGCCCGATATAGCCCTTTTCGCCGATGAGGGGGATGAGGTTGGTGTTCCCGAAGTGATCCTGGGTGGCGCTCGGTGTGGCGTACGCCCGCCACGTCCCGTACGTCATGCCGACCGCCCAGCCCGCGAGCAGCGCCCAGCGGTGGGGCCAGCGGGTGAAGAGACCGCCGACGAGCGCGGGCACGGTCTGGAGGATCCAGATCCCGCCGAGCAGCTGGAAATTGATGGCGACCGTTTTGTCCAGGGTGAGGACGAAAACGAGCGCGCCGACCTTGACCAGCAGGGACGCGAGCTTGGACACCTTCGCCTCGTGTTCGGGTGAGGCGTCCGGTTTGAGGAAGTCCTTGTAGATGTTGCGGGTGAAGAGATTTGCGGCGGCGATCGACATGATGGCCGCCGGCACGAGGGCGCCGATGCCGATCGCGGCGAAGGCCACGCCGGTGAACCAGTCCGGGAACATGTCCTCGAACAGCTGGGGGATCGCCAGCTGGCCGTTCTTCACCTTCACCCCGGCGGCGATGGCCATGAAGCCGAGCATCGCCAGCAGGCCCAGCATCAGGGAGTAGAGGGGAAGGATGGTGGTGTTCCGGCGGATGACATTGCGGCTCCTGCTGGAGAGGACCGCCGTCACCGAGTGCGGATAGAGGAAGAGCGCCATCGCCGAGCCGAGCGCCAGCGTCGCGTACGACCACTGGGCGTCCGCCCCCGGCACCAGCGAACCACGTGGTTTGCCCGTTGCGGGATTCTCGGCCGCGAACGCCGCGCCGGCCTTGCTGAAGATGCTCTCGAAGCCGCCCAGTTTGATCGGTATGTAGATGATCGCCACGATGATCACGATGTAGATCAGCGCGTCCTTGACGAAGGCGATCAGCGCGGGGGCGCGCAGCCCGGAGGAGTAGGTGTAGGCCGCGAGCACGCCGAAGGCGATGAGGAGCGGCAGGTCCTTGACGAACCAGTTGGCGTTCTCGCCGCCGCCCACGCCCATGACGTCGAGCACCGCCTGGATGCCGACCAGTTGCAGCGCGATGTACGGCATGGTGGCCAGGATCCCGGTCACCGCGAGGGCGAGGGAGAGGCCCCGGGAGCCGAACCGGCCCCGGACGAAGTCCGACGACGTCACATAGCCGTGCTTGTGTGCCACCGACCACAGGCGGGGCAGGAAGGTGAAGACCAGCGGATAGGTGATGATCGTGTACGGCACGGCGAAGAAGCCGGCCGCGCCCGCCGCGTAGATCGCCGCCGGCACCGCCACGAACGTATAGGCGGTGTAGAGGTCCCCGCCCAGCAGGAACCAGGTGACCCAGGTGCCGAAGGACCGGCCGCCCAGTCCCCATTCGTCGAGGCTGTCGGCGTTCTCCGCCTTTCGCCAGCGGGCGGCGAGAAAGCCCATGGCCGTGACGACGACGAAGAAGAAGAGGAAGACGGCGAGCGCCACGCCGTTCACACCGTCCTTCACTCCTCCTCACCTCCCGCGTGCCGCTCCCGCCGCACCGTCTCCTCACGTCGTCGCACGATGACGTAGGCGACGACCGTAAGGAGGGTGGACACCAGCACCCAGAGCATCTGGTACCAGTAGAAGAAGGGGATGCCGATGAGGGCCGGGGTGAGCCGGGCGTAGGAGTCCACCCACAGCATCGCCACGAAGGGGATGGCGAGGCACGCTCCCGCGACGATCAGCGGGACGGTCAAGACCGGGTTGCCTACGGTCAAGAGTGGTTTATGGCCGTCCGCGGAGGCTTGTGCGGCCGTGCGGCCGGGTGGATGCTCGGGTGGTTCCGACATGCGGTGACTCCGTCCCCTGTGCGATCACTTGCGGTAATGCGCTGGAAATCTAGGTGAGGGCCCCTCCGGGCGTCACCCCCTTTCCGGATATCGGAATGGCAACACCAGCAGAGGTACGGGCGGAATCCCATCGTCCGGACGGTGGGTTGATGGCGGGCCGTGTTCATATGGCGTCAAGTCGCCTTGCGTCGGCCCGGGTTGTCCAGTATTTGACGAAACTTCAAGCTGTCATCGGCGGGTAATGCGCAGGTAAAGTGTTCGTCGTGGCGGCCGGGCAGAATCGGGCCCGGGCAGCCGGTGCGCCCCGAAGCAGTGGCCCCGGCACGCCACATCCGGACACCGGGGCCCCCGGTGTCCGTCGCTCTTGATCCGACCCGACCACACCGTGCCCGGCGCGTCCCCACACGCGTCACGGGCGCAGGAGGCAGGCCCATCATGAAGTCGCTCATAGCCCACGCCCGTTCCTTCGCGGCCCACGTCGCGGACTCCGAACGCGCCGAGAGTTTCCGTGCCCTCCAAGCCGGCCAGTCGCCGGAGGCACTGTTCATCACCTGCTCCGACTCACGCGTCGTCCCCTCCCTCATCACCGGCGCCCGGCCCGGGGAACTCTTCGAACTCCGCACCGCCGGCAACATCGTTCCCGAGTACGGCGGCGGTCGCCCCATGGGCGAGACCGCCACCATCGAGTACGCCGTGCGCGTCCTCGGCGTCCGCGACATCGTCGTCTGCGGCCACTCCCACTGCGGCGCGATCAGCGCCCTCGTCCAGGGCGACGACCTCTCCGCCGCCCCCGCCGTCCGCGACTGGCTCGCGACACAGACGACCGGCGCGCCCTTTGACGCCGGTCGCGCTGGTCTCGCCGACCTCGCCGACGCCGTCCAGCGGCACGCTGTGGCCCAGCTCGACCGGCTGCGCACGTATCCGTGCGTACGCGAACGGATCGAGGAAGGACTGCTCTCGCTCCATGCCTGGTACTACGAGGTGCACACGGGTGCGGTCCGTGCGTACCGGCCCGGCGGCGGCAGCCGTACGTTCGGGCCGCTCTGAGCGGCCCCATCGAGCGCCCCGGATTCGAGCGTCCCCCGATTCGAGCGTCCCTCGATTCGAGCGTCCCCGATTCGAGCACCCCACAAGGAACCCCACCTTCATGCTCTCCACCCTCACCTCTTTCACCTCTTTCACCCCTTTCAAGAACGACCGTGGCGCGCTGCGCCGCGACGCCCTCGCCTCCCTGGTCGTCTTCCTGGTGGCGCTCCCGCTGTGCGTGGGCGTGGCCGTCGCCTCGGGCGTACCGGCTGAACTCGGCCTGATCACGGGCATCGTCGGCGGCCTGGTCGTCGGCGCCCTGCCGGGCAGCACCTTCCAGGTCAGCGGGCCCGCCGCCGGGCTGACCGTCCTCGTCTTCGAGGCCGTCAAGGAGTTCGGCCTGGGCGCGCTGGGCGTCATCGTGCTCGCGACGGGCGTGCTCCAACTCGCCCTGGGAGCGCTGCGCTTCGGCCGCTGGTTCCGCGCGATCTCGGTCGCGGTCGTCCAGGGCATGCTCGCGGGCATCGGTCTGGTGCTCGTCCTCGGTCAGCTCTACACCATGGCCGGCGCCCGGCAGCCGGGCTCGGGTCTCGCGAAGATCGCGGGGTTGCCGGGCCTGGTGGCGGACGCGGTGACCGACCGCGGCCGGCTGACCGCGTGCGCGGTCGGCGTGGGCACGATCGCCGTCCTCGTGCTGTGGAGGAGACTGCCCGCCAAGGCGCGGCTGGTCCCCGCCCCGCTCGTGGCCGTCGCCGCGGCCACGGCGGTCACCGCGGCCGCCGGTCTGGACATCGCCCATGTAGAGGTCAAGGGCCTCACCGACGCCATTCAGCCCCCGGGCCTCAACGACCTCACCTCGCTCGGCAGCGTCACCGTCCTCGGTACGGTCCTGGCCTTCACCCTCATCGCCTCGGCGGAGTCCCTCTTCAGCGCCGCCGCGGTCGACCGCATGCACCAGGGCCCGCGCACCCACTACGACAAGGAGCTCCTTGCCCAGGGCGTGGGCAACACGGTCTGCGGCGCCCTGGGCGCCCTGCCCATGACCGCCGTCATCGTCCGCAGCGCGGCCAACGTCCAGGCGGGCGCCAAGACATCGCTTTCCCGAGTGCTGCACGGCGTGTGGCTGCTGATTTTCGCTGTCGCGCTGCCCGCCGCGATCGGTGTCATCCCGCTGGCCGCACTGGCGGGCGTCCTGGTGCACGCGGGCTGCAAGCTGGTGCCGGTCAAGGAGATCGGCCCGCTGTGGCGGGAGCACCGCGGCGAGGCGCTGGTACTGGCGGCCACGGCGATCGCGATCGTGACGACCAGCATGTTCGAGGGCGTGGTGCTGGGGCTGCTGCTGGCGGTGGTCAAGACGGCGTGGGAGGTCTCGCACGTCCACGTCGAGACCCACGAGCTCACCGGCGGCCGCCTGGTAGTGACGATCACCGGCAACGCCACCTTCCTCCGCCTCCCCCGCCTGCTGGAAACCCTGGAGGCCCTCCCGCAGAACCGCCCGGTCGAACTCGACCTGTCGGAGGTCCGCCACCTGGACCACGCGTGCCGCACGGCCCTGGAGGGCTGGGCGGCCCAGCGCGGCGAGGTGGGGGTGCGGGAACCGCGACTCATATCCGCAGGACGGGGATAGCGGAAAGGGGGGAGGGGCGGCGCTCCGCCCCTCCCCCCTGCCCGTTCACTGGGGTGCCGTGCCGGTCAGCTGGTGGCGCGGCGCCGCCGGGCCGTCAGGACCATGCCCGCACCGGCGGCGAGGGCGAGGGCACTGCCGCCCACGGCCCAGGGGAGCGCGGCGTCGGCACCGGTGGCGGCCATCTGCCCGCCCTGGTCCGTGTCCTTCGCGACGGGCTTCCCGGCGACGTCGGCCGTCGACTTGGCATCGCTGCCGCCGCCGTTCTCCGGCTTGGCGCGGTCGCCGGTGGACGGCTTGTCGTCCTTGCCGCCCTTGTCGCTGCCGGCGCCGTCCTTCTGCTCCTTCTCCTTCTTTTCCTTCTGCTCCTTCTCCTTGGCTTCCTCGGCGGCCTTCTCGGCGGCCTCGTCCTTGGCACGCGCCTCGAACTGGCCGACCTCAAGGAAATGCCGGACGTCCTCGGGCGTCCCCTTGAGCGCCTTCTTCGCGGCCTCCCGCACGGCGGGTCCGCCAACGCTCAGAATCTGCACGGTACGGACGCGCTCATCCGCGGTCCGGGCCTGCTGGTAGCCGGTCTCCAGGAACTTCACCCGGTCCTCGGGAGTTCCGCTGAGCGCCTTGTTAGCGGCTTCCGTAACGCCCGGGCCGACGTCCTTGCCCAGTCCGAGGATCCGCAGGATCGCGACGCGATTGTCCTCGTCACGGCCCGCGTACTGACCGGTGGTGAGGAAGGCGCGCATGTCCTCGGGAGTGCCGTTGAGCGCCTTCTCCGCGCGCGTCTTGAGACCGCGGCCGATGTTCTTCTCGCCGAGGATCTTCAGAATCGCGACCTTGTCCTCTTCGGCCTGCTTCTTGGCGGCGTCGCCTTCTTCCGGCTTCACCTCGACGGCCTTCTCCGGCGCGGCGACCTCGGATGCATTGACGCTGTCCTTGGCGCCGTCGGAGGCGACCGCCGGGGAGGAGAAGAGAACGGCCGGGGTGAGTGCGGCGGCCAAGACGGCCGCGGAAACACGGGCCAACTTCATGTGCTGTACACCTACTTTTCAAGCAAGATCAAAATTTTAATGGATGTGGTGCCTAGCCCCAGGTGAGCCAGCACCACGCCAGAAACATGACGACGACCGAGGCGCACATCTGGACGAAGAGCTTCATGGGAGGCAAGCCCTCTTCCGCCCCCATCAGTGAGTTTCTTTCCTGCTGCTCCAACGCCTCCCGCAGTTCCTTACGACGGCCGACGAGGGCGAGCGGGAAGATGAGGACAACGGTCGAATAGATATGAAGCAGCTCTTCTGCTCCGTGTCCCCGGAGCGCTCCGGCGACCAGCAGGCATGCGATGGTGACGGGAGGGATGAAAGCCATCCGGACCTTGTGCTGCCGCCTCGCCATCATGGGCAGGCACACCGCATAGAACGCGCCCGTCGCGACGGCGGAAATGATCCACCAGGTTTCCACCGAGAAATGTGGGGGGTGCAATGCGTTCTCCCTTGACCGCTAGCCGAACAAGCTTGTGAGCGGCGAGGTGATGTCGTTGACGAAGCCTACAACCTTCTTGGTTCCAGCCGAGATGTCCTTGTATTTACCGACGGCCTTGTTCAGCCCCATTCCAAGGGCTCCCATTCCAGTCCCGATTACGGAGGTGGCGAACTGGCTGCTCCATCCATGCGCCTTGAAGGTGTAGATGCTGCTGATGACACCAGCGGTAAGTGAGGCCCATCCCAGACCGGCAGCGAGGATCTGGGCGCCAGGGATCGGCGTGAGGGCAAGGCCTGCGGCTGCGACGCCGGTCCATGTGCTGATGTTGCTGAACAGCTTGGCCTGTTCCTCGTTTCTTGTTTTCTCGGGGTCGTTGCCGCTCTGGCCGTCACCGCCGCCGGGCAGCCGGGCCTCGTCGTTCTTGGAGTCGCGGTCAGGACGCTGGGCGTTCTTCGCGGCTTCCTCGGCCTGCTTCCGTGCGGCCTCCGCGGCCGCCCGCTGCTCCGCCTCGTGCTTCTCCTGCGCGATCTGCTTCGCCTCGGTCGCCGCCCGGCGTGCGGCTGCCGCGTCCTGGCCGGCCTGGACCGCGGCCTGCTGGGCCCGGCTTGCCGAGGCCTGGGCGTTGGCCGCCGAGGCCACCGCCTGCTCTGCGGAGAGCGTGGCCTGGGTGGCCGAGTAGTTGGCCTGACGGCTGGCGACGCGTGCCTTGGCAGCGGCGTCCTTGGCCTTCTTGGCGGAGGCGGCCGCGCTGGCGGCCGACGCGTCGGCCTTGTCGGCGAAGTCCCGCGCCCGGGTGGCGTGGCCCTTGGCCTCGTCCGCCGAAGCCTTCGCCTGGGCGGCGTGACCCTTGGCCTCGTCCGCCCTGCCCTGGGCACGGGCCGCGGCCTCGGCCGCGGTGGCGGCGTTCCCGTACGCCTCGGACGTGGCCTTGGACGCGATGCTGATCTGGGCCTGGACCGCCGCGATGTGGGCCGCAGTGTCCTGGTCCGCCTGAGCCGCACGGAACTGGGCCCGCTCGATGAAGGCGCGCCGCATCGACACCGTGCCCTCGAGCGCGACCTGTGCGGTGGCCTTCATGACCGATCCGCCCTGCTCCAGGAGCCGGAGCGTCTGGAAGCGGTCGTCCTCGGCCTGTGCCTTGGCATAGCCCGTGGCGAGGAACGCGTGCAGCGCCTCGGTGGAGCCGTCGTCCAACGCCTTGGTCGCGGCGTCCTTGACCGCCTTGCTCGCGTCGTTGATGATCCGCAGGATCTGGTAGCGGTACTCCTCGCGCTGCCCGTCGAAGGCGCCCTTCGTCAGGAAGGTCCGCACCTCGGCGGTGCCCTTGGCGAGGGCGTCCTGTGCGGCCGCCGCCGTCTTGGGGGAGCCGATCCGGCTGAAGAAGACGGCCCTGTCGCGGTCGTCCAGGTCCTCGGCCTTGGCCCGGTCCTGTTTCACCCAGGCCAGCACGTCGTCGTCCGAGCCCGAGAGGGCGTCCTCGGCCGCCGCGCGGGTCCAGGTGCCCGTGCTCGACAGCAGATTGACCGCCGCCTGCCGGGCGAGCTTCACCGCGCCCGGGTCGTCGTTGCCCAGCTTCCCGCCGGCCTCGGAGACCAGCTTCTTGGTGGCCTCGTCCGTCTGGGCGGCCTGGGTCTGCTGCCGGTCGATGACCGACCGCGTCTCGTCCTCCTCGGCCTTGCGGTCCCGTGCGTCGTCGAGGGCGGTGGCGAGGTCCGCCTGGAGCTTCGTGTCCTCGGCCTCGCGAGCGACCTTGAACACACTCTCGGCCTGCTTGGTCGCTTCACCCGCCGTCTTGGCGGCCTCCAGCGCGGCAGCGGCATGTGCCTTGGCCTTATTGGCCGCGTCCTGGGCTTTGCCCGCCTCGTCCGCCGCCTTGTCGGCGGCCTTGGCCGCGGCGTCCGCGTGCCGGGCCGCGTCGTTGGCCGCCGTGCGGGTCGCACGAGCGGCGGCGGCCGCCTGGTTCGAGAGGGACACGGCGCTGTTGGCCGCGCGCGTCGCGCGGTCGGCCTCGGCACGGGCCGTGGCCGCCGCCCGCTTGGCGCGCGCCGCCTCGGCCTGGGCGACACCGGCGTGCGCGCTCGACTCCGCGGCGGCCTCGGCCGCGGCGGCGGCGTTACGGGCGGCGCTGGCAGCTGCGGCGCCGGATTCGCCGGCCGCCGCGGACGCGCTCGCCGCCTGGTCGGCCGCGGCCGCCGCGGTGCGGGCTCCCGCTGCCGCGTCACGGGCCTGCTCGGCGGCCTGGCGTGCGGCCTTGGCCTGACCGGCGTCCGCCACCGCGGCGCTCGCGGCCTGGTAGGCGCGGGCCGCGGCCTGACCGGCGGCGGCCGCCGCGGCGGCGGCGTTGGCGGCGGCCCGTGCCGCCGTCCGGGCCGCGGACACCGCGTTGTTGGAGGCGCTGATGGCCGTGCGGGCCGCCGCGGCGGCGCCCTCGGCGGCCTGGGCGGCCTTCGTGGCGTACCGCCCGGCCTTGTCGGCGTCCGACTTCGCCGCGGCGGTCTCCCTCGCCGCCTCTTCGGCGGCTTCCTTCGCCCTCGCCGCGGCCTTGTCGGCGACGGCGGCCGCTTCCAGCGCCGCCTCGGTCTCCGCCTTGGCCTTCTTGCCGGCCTCGGTGGCCACCTGGGCCAGCTGCGCGATCGTCATCGACTCCTGGTCGCGTGCCCGGGCCAGGTCCAGGCCACGCTCCAGGAACTCGGCCCTGTCGCCGGCGTCCCCGTTCAGGGCGCGCTCGGCGGCCTGCTTCACGGCGGGCCCGCCGAAGTTCATGGCGCGCAGCACCTCGAACCGGTCGTCCTCGGCCGTGGCCTTCTCCAGGCCCTTCTGGAGGAAGTCGTCCAGAGCCTCGGGCGCGCCGTTGTCGAGGGCTCGCTGCCCCTCACGGTTGACGGCCTTGCCACCCTGGTTCATGGCGCGCAGGACCGCGAAGCGGCGATCCTCCTGCAGCGGCTTCTCGTACCCGGACTTGAGGAATTCGAGCACGTCCTCGTCGGAGCCCGACAGCGCCTTGTCGGCCGCTGCGGCCACCCCCTTGCCGGCGCCCGACATCGACCTGAGGATGGCGTACCGGGCGTCTTCGACCTGGGCCCGGCGCAGCGCGCCCCCGAGGAACTTGCTCATGTCGGCGGCCGAGCCGGTCAGTGCCTTGGCCGCCTCACGCTTGGCCGCCGTGCCACCGGACCGCCAGGCCTGTACGGCCTGGGTCCGGGCATTTTCGGGAAGCGTGTTCTCTCCGGTCCGTGCCGGGAGCGCTTCGGCCACGGAGGTTCCGAAGATGACTGCTGCCGTGGTCAGCGTGGCCAGGGCGGTGAGTCTTCTGCGCGTGTGCCTCAACCGGCGTGATGCATTTGACGGTTTCATGTCAGGGGCTTCCCCGTTCGGGATTGCGTACTGAATGCAGAGGGGGCGTGGCCACGCGTCCGCCAAGCATGATCGCATGGGTAATGTAAAGGTAATGCACTCATAAAGGAGAGGTCATGGAGATGTTGATCTTGATTCGCGGCGCGATTCGGATCGTCAACTTCCCGCCCCTCGGGGAAAGCTGAAAGCCGCTCACTTCCGGGCTCTGCTGTGCGAGGGTGGCGGAATGAGCTTGTGTGACGGTTCGATAACACTCGTCACGGCTTGAGGTGTTCTGGTGCCAAGTGGTAGTCATGCAGGTCGATGGGGCGTTCTGCCCCTTTCAGAAACCACTAAGCGAAATGTGAGTCACCATGCGGATACCCTCACGCCTGCCGGCGCTCGCTCTCGTGGGCAGCGCCCTCGCCGGCGGCGTCCTCCTGCTGACCGGAGCGGCCAACGCTGCCAACGGGGCCGGCGCGGCCCGTACCGCCGAGGCCCGCTCGACGGAGCAGCCGCCCTCCGCCGTCGAGGACTTCTCCTACCCGAACGCGGAAAAGATCCTCAAGGAGAAGGGGCTCAAGCTGAAGAGCGGGGATGGGCACATCCTCCTCGCCGAATGCGACAGCAGCCCGAATCTCCTCAAGTTCATCGCCCGTGACCGTGAGGACTTCTGCTTCAAGGTGACCGGGAAGACCGGCTACCTCTCCCTGGAGGTCCCCTCGGTCGGCGGCGTGCAGAGCCACGACTACCAGGCCACCGTCAACATGAAGGTCGGCGAGCAGGAGAAGTCCTTCGACATCCCGAAGAACTCCTGGAAGGGAATCGGCGAGAACGCCGACCCGGCGGGCCGCGAGCACACGCTGATCGAAATCATCGCCAGTAAGTAGCTTCGGCCGGGTCGGTAGCGGCCGCTGCCTCGTCAGGGCCGTACGTCACCGTCGGTCCAGGTAATGAGTAAGAAGAACACCACACCATGGAAAGAAACGTGCTCGGTATACGTTCTCGTGCCGCCTTCATGACAGGGGTTTCGGCGACCGCCGCCTTGGCCTGCGCACTCTCCGCCGCCCCGGCCCAGGCCGTCGTCGGCGACGCCGCCAAGGACAGCGCATACGCGTTCGCGGCGAAGCTCGACATCGGTGGCGGCAAGCGAGCCTGCACTGCCACCCTCGTCGAGAAGCAGTGGCTCGTCACCGCGGCCAGTTGTTTCGCCGACGGTTCCACCTCGGGTGGCAAGGTCGCCGCCGGCGCCCCCAAGCTCAAGACCACCGCCACCTTGAGCGGCCGTGCTACCGACGTCGTCGAGCTCGTCCCGCGAGAGGACCGCGACCTGGTGATGGCCAAGCTGGCCAAGCCCGTCACCGGCATCGCCCCCGCCGAGATCGGCTTCAAGCCGCTCGCGCAGGGCGAGGAATTGCGCGTCGCCGGTTATGGTCGCACCAAGGACGAGTGGGTGCCCGACAAGCCGCACTCGGCGAAGTTCAGCGTGAGTGCCCTGCGGGACGGCTCTGTCGAGCTCGCCGGCGCGAGCGCCGACGCCGCCGTCTGCAAGGGTGACACCGGCGGACCCGCCTTCCGCGAGGTCGGTGGCCGCTATGAGCTGGTCGGTGTCAACAGCACCTCCTGGCAGGGCGGCTGCTTCGGCAATGAGGACGAGACCCGCAAGGGTGCCGTCGACGCGCGGGTCGACGACATCGCCGGGTGGGTCCAGTCCGTCGCCTCCCGCACGCTGCTGCCGCGATCGAGCTGGAAGTACGCCGCGTACACCGCGTCCGGCTACTTCACCGGTGGTTCGAACGACGGCAAGCGCCGTATGGACCTGTTCGTCGTCTGGAAGGACGGCGAGGCCACGCTCTTCCAGGGTGCCGATCACGACGACCCCAAGCAGCCCTTCTCCGCTGAGTACAAGATCGCTGACAAGGGAAGCTACTGGCAGGACGCCCGCGCGGTCACCGGTGGCAAGTTCACCGAGAACGGCTCCGACGGCATCACCGTCCGCTGGGCCAGCGGCAAGGTGTCGACGTATACGCACGTCGACCAGAACGGTGTCCACGACGAGAAGACGCTCCGTCCCGGTGGCGGCGACAACCCGTTCTGGAAGAACGCCCGGCTGATCACGGCGGGCCGGTTCACGGAGAACTCCCTCCGTGACGACCTGCTCGTCCTCTGGGAGGACGGCTCCACGTCGATGTACTCCGACATCGGCACCAAGGGCCTCAGCGGCTGGACCCAGCTGACCAAGGCGGACAACGGCTGGAAGAACGCCGTCCAGATCAGCGCCGGCGAGTTCACCGGCAAGAAGACCGCCGACCTCCTCATCCGCTGGAACGACGGTCAGGCGCAGCTCTTCCCGGGTGTCGACACCGCCGGCTACCACGGCAGCCGGATCACCGTCCGGCCCGTCGGCTCGGCGTGGAAGAACGCCCAGACGCTGACGGTGGGTTCCTTCACGGCCGCGGGCAAGGGCCCCAACGACGTCCTCGTCGGCTGGAACGACGGAAACGTCAGCTACTACCCCGGCGTCGACGCCGCCGGCACGCACGGCGAGGTCCAGCTCGTCGGCTGAACCGGCCGACGCACATCAACCGCCGGCGCACATCAACCACGGTACGGCCGCCGTCGATCCCGGTGGCGGCCGTACCTGAGCGTGTCCTGCCCACGCACGCCAACCACTCTGAAGGAAAACACATGAACCGCAGTAGTTCGCGCGCCGCGTGGGCAGCCGGTTTTCTCACCACCGTCGTCGCGACCAGCGCACTGGTCGTCGCCACCCCCGCGCACGCCGTCATCGGTGACGCGGCCAAGGACGGCCGGCACGTCTCCACCGTCAAGCTCGACATCGGCGAGGGCCAACGCGCCTGCACCGGCACGCTCGTCGACGAGCAGTGGGTGCTGACAGCCGGCAGCTGCTTCGCCGAGAGCGCGCAGCCGGGTGGCAAGGTCGCCGCCGGGGCGCCTCAGATGAAGACCAAGGCGACCGTCGGCCGGGCGGATCTCGCCACCGAGGCCGGGCAGGTACGGGACGTCGTCGAGCTCGTCCCGCGTGACGACCGTGACCTCGTCATGGCACGGCTCGCCGCCCCCGTCGCCGACGTCGAGCCCGCGACGCTCGGCAGCGGCGCCCCCGCCAAGGGGGACGTCCTGCGCGTCGCCGGCTACGGGCGTACCAAGGACGAGTGGGTGCCGGACCGGGTGCACTCGGGCGCCTTCGGCGTCGACGCCGTGAAGGGCACCAGCCTCGACATCACCGGCAAGGACGGGGCCGTCTGCAAGGGCGACACCGGCGGGCCGGTGGTCCGGGAGCGCGACGGGCGCGAGGAGCTGGTCGCCGTCAGCAGCGCCTCCTGGCAGGGCGGCTGCTTCGGGAACGAGGACGAGACCCGCAAGGGCGCCGTCGCCAGCCGGACCGACGACGTCGGCTTCTGGATCCAGCAGGTGCGTGCGCTCCCGAAGCGCTACGCGACGACCACCGGCGACTTCGACGGCGACGGCAAGGCCGATGTCGCCATGCTGACCGACTACGGTCCGTCGAAGGACGGCCGGGGCCGGGCGGCGCTGTGGGTCCACACCGCCACCGGCGAAGGCTTCGAGGAGCCGCGCGCCGTGTGGGACACCGGCTCGGACAGCTGGCGGTGGGACGCCGTCAAGCTGACGTCCGGTGATTTCAACGGCGACGGCAAGACGGATGTCGCCGCACTGTACAACTACGGCAAGACCGCCGACGGCCTCTACCGGACCGGTCTGTTCACCTTCACCAGCACCGGGACCGGCTTCAACGCCCCCGTGAAGGTCTGGGAGAGCAGTTCCAGCTCCTGGAAGAGCTGGAACTGGGACGCCAGCAAGGTCGCGGCCGGTGACTTCAACGGTGACGGCAAGGCCGACATCGCCGTCCTCTACAACTACGGCAACAGCGGATCCCGCAACGAGAGCGGCCTGCTGACCTTCACCAGCAACGGCAACGGCTTCACCGAGCCCCGCAAGGCGTGGGAGAGCGGCTCGACCAGCTGGAACTGGAACAGCAGCAAGATGGTCGCCGGTGACTTCAACGGCGACGGCAAGAGCGACATCGCCGTCCTCTACGGCAACGGCACGACCTCCGACAGCCGCAACGAGACGGCCCTGTGGCTCATCGCCGACAACAGCAACGGCTTCGTCGAGCACCGCAAGGTCTGGAACAGCCTGACCTGGGAGGGCCGTAGCTGGAGCTGGGAGGCCAGCAAGGTCACGGCCGGTGACTTCAACGGCGACGGCAAGGCCGACATCGCCGTCCTCTACGACTACGGCAAGGTCTCCGGCAAGAACAAGACCGGCCTGTGGATCTTCTCCGGCACCAAGGACGGCTTCACCGACCCCCGCAAGGTCTGGGAGAGCGGCACCACGGTCGACAGCTGGAACTGGGCCGCGAGCGAGCTCACCGCCGGTGACTTCAACGGCGACGGCAAGGCCGACATCAGCGTCACGTACGACTACGGGCAGGGCGCCGACGGCCGTACGTCGGTCGCGCTGTGGACCTTCACCAGCAACGGGAGCGGCTTCAACGCCCCCGTGAAGGTCTGGAACAGCGACCTGAAGCGCTGATCCACCCAGTGGGGCCGGGCACATGGTGCGCCGGCCCCACACCCGCAAGCAGCACTTACGTCAGGAAACCGCCTCCCCGTGAAGCTCGCTCCCCTCCACCTCACCGGCCGTACCCGACGCGGCTTGTGCGGCGCCGCCCTGGCGGTCTCCCTCTCCACCGCCGCGGCCGCCGGGCCGCTCACCGCCGACGCCCGGCCCGCCGCACCCGGGCCGGACAGCGCGCAGGCGTTCCCCTCCAGGGGCGTGCCGAGCCTCGTCCTCCCTGATCTGCGGAAATCTCAACAGCCGGGCCCGTCGGGCAGCGGGGAAGCCGGTATTCCGGCCACCGCCCTGGACGCCTACAAGAAGGCCGCGCAGGCGCTGGCCGTGAGCCAGCCGGGGTGCCGGATCCCGTGGGAGCTGGTCGCCGGGATCGGGCGCGTGGAATCTGTGCACGCCTCCGGGTACGGGCTGCGCTCCGACGGCTCCACCGAGCAGCCCATCCGGGGGCCGCGGCTGGACGGGAAGCAGTTCGCGCTCATCCGCGACACCGACGGCGGACGCTGGGACGGGGACACCGAGTACGACCGTGCCGTCGGCCCCACCCAGTTCATCCCCTCCACCTGGGCCACCTGGGGCGCCGACGGCAACGGCGACGGAGTCAAGGACCCCAACAACATCTACGACGCCGCCCTGGGCACCGCCCGCTATCTCTGCGCCGGCGACGGGAACCTCACGGACCCCGCCGAACTCGACAAGGCGATCCTCAGCTACAACAACTCCCGGGAATACGTCAACGCCGTCCTGGAGTGGATGCGCACGTACCAAGGTGGCAACGTCACCGCAGTCCCCGACGACACGCCCACCGTGCCCCATCGCCCGGATCCGGCCGATGCGCGGGCCGTCACCCCGGCGCGCGGCGCCGTACGGACACCCACCCCTGGTTCCCCGGCGCCCGAGCCCAAGCCGCAGCTCAAGCCACAGCCCAAGCCCACCTCCGTTCCGGAACCCGAGCCCGAGCCCCGGCCGAAGCCCGACGCCCGTGCCGTCGCCCGCCTCACTCCCCTCGGGGAGCAGAGCCGCGACGCCGAGACCGGGCAGGACCTCGCCCGGATCGCACGGGTCCGGGCGAGCAACGCCTACGGTGACCCCGTCCCCGGGGCCGACGTCACCTTCGAGATCGTCGGCGTCACCACCGACGCCCGCTTCCCCGGGCACGGGGACGCCACGACCGTCACCGTCACCACCGACGCCCAGGGCCTCGCCGTCGCACCACCGCTGCGCGTCGGTGACCGGCCGGGCGGCTTCGTCGTCATGGCGAGCACAGCCGGCAAGGACGTGACGTTCCGGGTGAACGCCCGCCTTTCCGGCTCCGCCACCGCCGACACCTTGACGTGGATCGGCGAACAGCCCCCGAGCGCACCGGCCGACGGTACCTTCACCGGGAGTCTTCAGGTCAAGGCCACCCGCTACGGGCAGGCCGCCCTCGGGACCGTGCTCACCGCGACGCTCATCGCGGGCAAGGAGAACGCCACCGAGAACACCCTCGGTCCGTACTTCGTGGACGCGGCGGGCAAGGCCGTCCGTACCCTCGTCCTGCCTCCGCCCGGCCCCGACGGTGTGGTCACCCTCCCGGCGATCCACGCCGACGCGCACCCCGGTACGTACGTCCTGCGGCTCACCGCCGCCGACGGCGTCACCCTGGATGTCGAGCTGACCGTCACCGCGTGAGCGTCAGTGGCCCGTCTCGCCGCGGTTGACTGCCATGACCATGACGGCGCCGATTAGGACCAGACGGTCTGTCAGCGCGTCGAGCTGCCGGCGCTGTTCCGTCGGGAGGTGCCAGTCCTCCCAGGAGGAGGTGTCCTGCTTCGAGGGCGGGGCCTGCCACTCGGCGGACCAGTCGCGGCCCAGCCGGGCGGCGAGGGGGGCGGCGGTGCGGGCCAGGCCGCCGTAGGCGCCGAGGAGGCCGATCATGTGGCCGTCAGGGAGCCAGGCGCGCCAGGCGGTCAGCAGTTCGCCGGCGAGGTGGGCGACGTCTTCCAGCCACAGGACGTGCTGGGTGACCCAGCCCTGGGGGCTGGGGGACTGGGGCATGCCCGGCAGCAGGCGCTGAGGTATGGCGTCGCGACGTGTGAAGAAGTCGCGCGCGAGGGTCAGCTCGTGGTGCGAGGGGGTCCAGGAACGGTCGTTCAGGGCGATCGCGGCGGCATCGACCGCGTCGACGGCGTGGCTCATTCGGATACCGTACGTGCCCCGCACGCCGAGGGGCGAGCGGGCCGGGGAGCCGGCGCCGTGCCGTACCGGGCCCGGCGCCCCGCGGCCAGCCATTCGGCCCGCAGCCGCTCGTAGACGCCGCGCTCGGCGCTGGTCAGCGTGCGGCCGCTGCGGGCCGTGAGGAACATGCGTATCTCGTGGTTGAGCTGCTCCGGGGTCGGGGTCAGGGTCGCGTTGCATGACATGCCCTCAGGCTAGGGGGTGCCACTGACAACGGGCCCGCACCAAGGTCGTGTTTGCGGAACGCTCATCGAATGGTCATGAAGTCGACGGGTGATTCCTTAGGCGTTCCCTACCCGTCGTCACGCCGCTCCTGCTCCGCCACCGGCTCTTACTCCGTCACCGGCCGCCGCAGTCTCGCGACGAACTTGTAGCGGTCGCCCCGGTACACCGACCTCACCCACTCCACCGGCTTGCCCTCCGCGTCCAGCGAGTGGCGGGAGAGGAGCAGCATCGGCAGGCCCACGTCCGTGCCCAGCAGGCCGGCCTCGCGCGGGGTGGCCAGGGAGGTCTCGATGGTCTCCTCCGCCTCCGCGAGGCGGACGTCGTAGACCTCGGCCAGCGCGGTGTAGAGGGAGGTGTACTTCACCAGGCTCCGGCGCAGGGCCGGGAAGCGCTTCGCCGACAGATGGGTGGTCTCGATCGCCATCGGCTCGCCGCTGGCGAGCCGCAGGCGTTCGATGCGCAGGACGCGGCCGCCGGCCACTATGTCGAGGAGCCCGGCGAGGCGGTCGTCGGCGGTGACGTAGCCGATGTCGAGGAGCTGGGAGGTGGGCTCCAGGCCCTGGGCGCGCATGTCCTCCGTGTAGGAGGTCAGTTGGAGGGCCTGGGAGACCTTGGGCTTGGCGACGAACGTGCCCTTGCCCTGGATGCGCTCCAGCCGTCCCTCGACCACCAGTTCCTGGAGGGCCTGGCGTACCGTCGTGCGGGAGGTGTCGAACTCGGCGGCCAGGGTGCGCTCCGGCGGCACGGGAGTGCCGGGAGGCATGGTTTCGGTCATATCCAGCAAGTGTCGTTTGAGCCGGTAATACTTGGGAACACGCGCGGTCCGTCCGCCGCTCGCGGCGCTGCCGCCCTCCGCCGTCTCGCCCTCGGTCGCCATGGCGTGCCTTCCCGACCTTCCCGACTCCGATGATCCTGCTGCCGTCACCGGCTCCTCCGTCTATAGCGGTCACATGGTGGCACGGGCAGAGCCCGAGGAGACCGGAGATACCCGCGTCGACCTCGAGGTGTCGGTCCGGTAACGGAGCCGACAGCGACTCTTATACACCCTTGACACCCCAAAAGGTCTAGGCCAAGCTGCGGGCACTGGTCTAAACCATTAAAGACCACATTCGGTCCTCAAGGGAGAGTGCTGTGAAGCGTGGGCTCATAGCGGCGACGGGTGTCGTGGCCATGATGGTGAGTGTCGCTGCCTGTGGGTCCAGCGACAGTGACAAGGGATCGGCCGACGGCGGTTCCAAGGACAAGAGCCTCACCGTCTGGTTCATGGATGGCTCGAATCCACCGGGTTGGACGAAGGCCGTCCAGGCCGAGTTCGAACAGAAGACCGGTGCGAAGCTCAACGTCCAGGTCCAGAAGTGGGACGGGATCCAGCAGAAGCTCACCACCGCCCTCTCCGAGTCCAGCCCGCCGGACGTCGTGGAGATCGGCAACACCCAGACGCCCTCCTACGCCCAGACCGGTGGCCTCGCCCAGCTGGACGACCTGAAGAAGGAGATCGGCGGGAACTGGACCGAATCCCTCAACAAGCCGTCCGTCTTCGAGGGCAAGCAGTACGCGGCCCCCTGGTACGCCGCCAGCCGCGTCGTCATCTACAACAAGAAGGTCTGGGCCGACGCGGGTATCAAGGACACCCCGAAGACCCGTGACGAGTTCTTCAAGGACCTCGAGGCCATTCAGCAGAAGGGCGACGCCGAGCCGCTCTACCTGCCCGGCCAGAACTGGTACTTCTTCGACGGCCTGACCATCGGCACCGGTGCCGACCTGGTGAAGAAGGACGGCAAGAAGTACGTCTCCAACCTCGCCGACCCCAAGGTCACCAAGGCCATGGAGATCTACAAGAAGTACCAGTCCTTCAGCAAGGCCCCCAAGGACAAGGACGAGGCCACCCCGCAGCAGGCCGACGTCTTCGCCAAGGGCAAGACGGGCGCCTTCATCGGCATGGGCTGGGAGGCCGCCACCGCCATCAAGGCGAACCCGGAGATCGAGAAGGAGATCGGCTACTTCACCATCCCCGGTGAGACCGCCGACAAGCCCGAGGGCGTCTTCCTCGGCGGCTCCAACCTCGCCATCTCCGAGGGCAGCAAGAAGAAGGACCTCGCCAAGGAGTTCCTGAAGATCGCGCTGTCCGACAAGAACGAGGGCGCGCTGGCCAAGGAGGTCGGCTCGCTCCCCAACAAGGACGCGCTGCTGCCCAGCCTGAAGGGCCAGCCGGCCGCCGAGGCCGCCGCCCCCGCCGCCAGGACCGGTGGCACCACTCCGCTGATCCCCGAATGGGCCAACGTGGAGAACGCGCCGAACCCGATCAAGGCCTATATGACCGCGGTTCTGGGCGGCAAGTCTCCGGAGGAGGCCGCCAAGCAGGTCGAGGGCGACATGAACAAGCGGCTCGCCCAGAAGCAGTAGCCGGCCAGAAGCAGTAGCCGGCCAGAAGCAGTAGTCGGCCGGAGGCAGTAGTCGGCAGGCAGCCGTAGTCATCTGACCGGTCCCGTACGGGCCGCCGTGGGGGCGGCCCGTACGGGACCCCGCACCACGCACAACCGTTCCACAGGGGAGAAGGCGGACGACGATGTCAGCGCAGATCGAAGAGGCGGCGGCCACCGGCCCGGCGCCCCGGATCGGCAAAGGCGGCGCCCCGCCGCCCCGCCGCGGCCGGGGACGCGGGGCCGGAAGCGTGCCCTACCTGCTGATCCTCCCCACCGTCGCCGCCGTCGTCCTGCTCCTCGGCTGGACGCTGGTGAAGAACGGCCTGCTGTCCTTCCAGAACCTCAACAAGCGCCAGCTGATCCAGCGCGTCACCGAGTGGACCGGCGTCGACAACTACGACACCGTCCTCCGCAGTTCCGAGTTCTGGCACGTCACCGGCCGCTCGGTCGTCTTCACCGCCGCCAACGTCGTCCTGATCATGGCGGTCGGCTGTCTGATCGGCCTGCTGCTCGCCCGGCTCGGCACGAAGCTGCGCCTGCTGCTCTCGCTCGGCCTCGTCCTCGCCTGGGCCATGCCCGTCGTCGCCGCGACCACCGTCTTCCAGTGGCTCTTCGACCAGCGCTTCGGCGTCGTCAACTACGTCCTCGACGCGCTCGGCTGGCACTCCATGGCCGGCTACAACTGGACCAGCGGCCAGCTCTCCACCTTCTTCGTGATCACCGTGCTGATCGTCTGGCAGTCTGTGCCCTTCGTGGCGATAAACCTCTACGCCGCCACGACCACGATCCCCAAGGAGCTCTACGAGGCCGCCTCGCTCGACGGCGCGGGCACCTGGAAGCAGTTCACCTCGGTGACCTTCCCCTTCCTCAAGCCGTTCTTCCTGGCCACCACGTTCCTCGAGGTCATCTGGGTCTTCAAGGCCTTCACCCAGGTCTTCGCGATCAACGAGGGCGGCCCCGACCGGCTCACCGAGACCCTGCCCGTCTACGCCTTCCAGGAGGGCATGGGCAGTCAGCACTTCGGCATGGGCGCGGCGATCTCCATCCTCACCATCGTCATCCTGCTGGCGCTGACGGCCTACTACCTGCGACTGGTTCTCAAGCAAGAGGAGGACGAGCTGTGAGGCGCTCGCTGCCCAGGACCATCAGCCGAGTGTGGCCGGGGGCGACGGCGGTCGTCCTCTTCGCCTTCTTCGCGTTCCCCGTCTACTGGATGTTCTCCACGGCCTTCAAGGCCAACAAGGACATCGTCGGTGACACCCCCGTCTGGTTCCCCACGAGCCCCACCTTCGAGCACTTCGACAAGGCGGTGAGCGCCGACGGCTTCTGGACGTTCGTCGGGAACTCCCTCACCGTGACCCTGGTGGCCGTGGCCCTGTCGCTCGTCATCGCGCTGCTGGCGTCCTTCGCCGTGGCGCGCATGCGCTTCAAGGGCCGCAAGAGCTTCATCCTCGTGATGATGATGGCCCAGATGGCGCCCTGGGAGGTGATGGTCATCGCGTACTACATGATCGTGCGCGACGCGGACATGCTGAACAGCCTGCCGCCGCTCATCGCCATCTACACCGTCATGGTGCTGCCCTTCACCGTCCTGACGCTGCGCGGCTACGTCGCCGCCGTGCCCAAGGAGCTGGAGGAGTCCGCCATGGTCGACGGGTGCACCCGCACCCAGGCCTTCGTCAAGGTCATCTTCCCGCTGCTGGCACCCGGCCTGATGGCCACCTCGCTCTTCGGCTTCATCACCGTCTGGAACGAGTTCCCGATGGTCCTGATCCTCAACAAGGACCCCGGATCGCAGACCCTCCCGCTGTGGCTGACCGGCTTCCGCACCACCTTCGGCGACGACTGGGGCGCCACCATGGCCGCCTCCTCGCTCTTCGCGATCCCGATCCTCGTCCTGTTCGTCATCCTCCAGCGCAAGGCGGTCGGAGGCCTCACGTCCGGCGCAGTGAAGGGCTAGGAGCAACGACATGACCATCCTCACCCAGCACCGGTCCCCGCACCCGGACACCCTGACCCGGGACGCCCTGACCGTCCTCCAGCCCGGCTTCACCGGGACGACCGCCCCCGACTGGCTGCTGCGCCGGCTCGGCGAAGGGCTCTCCTCCGTCGGCCTGTTCGGCCGCAACATCGCCTCCCCCGAACAGCTCGCCGCCCTCACCGAGCGGCTGCGCGCCGAGCGCGGGGACGTCCTCGTCGCCATCGACGAGGAGGGCGGCGACGTCACCCGGCTGGAGGTCCGCACGGGCTCCTCCTTCCCCGGCAACCTCGCCCTCGGCACCGTCGACGACACCGGGCTCACCCGGGCCGTCGCCCACGAGCTGGGACGCCGCCTCGCCGCCTGCGGCGTCAACCTCAACTGGGCGCCCTCCGGGGACGTCAACTCCGACCCCGACAACCCCGTCATCGGCGTCCGGTCCTTCGGCGCCGACCCGGCGCTCGTCGCCCGGCACACCGCCGCGTACGTCGAGGGGCTCCAGGCCGCCGGGGTCGCCGCCTGCACCAAGCACTTCCCCGGTCACGGCGACACCGCCGTCGACTCCCACCACGACCTGCCCCGCATCGACGCGGACCTCGCGACGCTGCACGCCCGCGAGCTCGTGCCCTTCCGGGCGGCCGTCGCGGCCGGCACGAAGGCCGTGATGAGCGCGCACATCCTGCTGCCCGCGCTCGACCCCGCCCTGCCCGCCACGCTCAGCCCTCTCGCCCTCCACGGGCTGCTGCGCGCGCCCGTCACGGCCGGGGGCCTCGGCTTCGACGGGCTGATCGTCACCGACGGCATGGAGATGCGGGCGATCGCCGGTACGTACGGCATCGATCGCGGCAGCGTCATGGCCATCGCGGCGGGCGCCGACGCGATCTGCGTCGGGGGCGGCCTCGCCGACGAGGAGACGGTGCTGCGGCTGCGCGACGCGCTCGTCGCGGCCGTGCGCGACGGGGAGCTGGCGGAGGAGCGGCTCGCCGACGCGGCGGCGCGGGTGCGGGCGCTGGCGGCCTGGACCTCGTCGGTGGTCGGTTCGGACGCGTCGGCGTCCGACCCCGAGGTGGGGCTCGTGGCGGCGCGACGCGCGCTGCGGGTCACGCGCTCCGGCTCTGGCCCGGCGTACGAGCCCCCTGCCGGGCCCGTGTACGTCGCCGCGTTCACGCCCGTCGCCAACATCGCCGTCGGCGACGAGACGCCGTGGGGCGTGGGCGCCGAGCTGACCCGGCTGCGGCCGGGAACGCTCACCGAGACGTACGGGCCCGAGTCGGCCGGCGCGGAGGCGGTGCTCGCGGCGGCGGGGGAGCGGCGGATCGTCGCGGTCGTGCGGGACGTCCACCGGCATCCGTGGATGGCGCGGGCGCTCGGCATGCTGCTGGCGGCGCGGCCGGACACGATCGTCGTCGAGATGGGGCTGAACGAGGCGCCGGCGAGTGGGGCGCTGCATGTCGCGACGCACGGGGCGGCGCGGGTGTGCGGGGTCGCGGCGGCGGAGGTCGTGGCGGGGGTGTGAGCGACGGCTCCGGCTGCGCGGGCCGATGGGGGGCGAGGGGGGCGACGGAGTCCTGATCTGTCAAGTCTCCTCACGAGGGAACCTGAGGCTTCATTTTGTCCGTCCCCATGGGCGGAACAGCCGATATGCCCCTCGGGTAGTCCCTTCGGGCAGCAGCAGCCGGAGCATGTGTGAACACGCACCAGACACACCAGACGCGCCCGCCGTCTGTCGCGCCCTACCAGTCCCAGGGAAAGCGCCGCGCCAATCGTGCGCGGCGCTGGATGATCGTGGTCGCGTCGGTGGTCGCGCTCGGCCTGATCGCCTGGCCGGTGATGAGCTACTTCCACATACCCCCCTTCACCGACAAGGGCGACCCGGTCAGCTACGACCAGGCCGACGGCGCGAACGGGGGCAAGGGCGGGAAGCCGGCCGACTCGAAGACCCTGATGCCCACGGGCCCGAAGGCCGACTTCCGGAACGAGAAGACGATGGGCGACGGCACGCACGTCAGCGTCGTCTCGATCACCGGCCCCAAGTCGGGGTTCAAGGGCAAGGTGTGGGTCTGGGCACCCAAGGAGTACACGGACCCCAAGTTCGCGAAGAGCGGCTTCCCCGTGCTGATCGCCCTGCCCGGCGGTCCCGGCCACGACGGCAACTACTGGGCGTTCGGCGCCTTCGGCAAGGACAAGCTCTCCCTCGAGGACAGCGTCACCAAGTGGTACCAGCAGGGGAAGAGCAAGCCCTTCCTGCTGGCCATGCCGATCCTCAACCCCGGTCCGGACGACGGCGGCATCTACTGGGACGGCAGCGACATCCCCGGCCAGCCCAAGATGGGCACCTGGCTGACGGAAGACGTCCCGGACCTGATGAAGCAGAACTTCCGCACCCTGAAGCCGCGTGACGGCTGGGCCTTCATGGGCTCGTCCACCGGCGGCTTCGTCGGCCTGAAGTCCGTGCTGCAGAAGCCCGACAAGTTCAAGGCCGTCATAGCCTCCGGCCCCGACATCGTGCCCGACTCCCCGCTGTGGAAGGGGCACGAGACGCAGCGGCAGGAGAACAACCCCGAGGTCCTGGCCAAGCGGCTGATCGCCGCCAAGGGCCCCGACGTCTACCTGTCGTTCCAGTACGGGACGAAGGAGAACGCGAAGATGATCAGCGACGTCAAGAAGTTCATCGCGACGTACGGCGACAAGGGTCCGATCCACACCAAGCTGAACGTCATCGAGGGCGGTACGCACAACGCGGCGACCTACCTGCGCGGCATGGACGCCGGACCGATCCAGTGGATCAGCGAGCACCTGGAAGGCCCGACTCCGTCTTCCTGACCTCCGGGTCCCCACGTGTCCTCAAGCGCCGGACGGACCTGATCAGCCCGTCCGGCGCCCCCGGAAACGACTACAGCCCCTGCCACACCGGCTTGTTCGCGTACGTGTGCCGGAAGTAGTCCGCGAGCTTGAGCTTCGACGCCGCCGCCTCGTCCACGACGACCGTCGCGTGGGGGTGGAGCTGGAGGGCCGAGGCGGGGACGAGGGCGGCGACGGGGCCCTCGACGGACGCGGCGACCGCGTCGGCTTTGCCCTCGCCCGTGGCCAGCAGCACCAGGTGGCGGGCCTCCAGGATGGTGCCGATGCCCTGGGTGATGACGTGGTGCGGCACCTGGTCGATGTCGCCGTCGAAGAAGCGCGCGTTGTCGACGCGGGTCTGCTCCGTCAGCGTCTTGATGCGGGTGCGGGAGGCCAGGGATGAGCACGGCTCGTTGAAGCCGATGTGCCCGTCGGTGCCGATGCCCAGCAGCTGGAGGTCCACGCCGCCGGCCGCCGGCAGCGCCCGGTCGTACGCCTCGCACGCGGCCTGGACGTCCTCGGCGGTGCCGTCGGGGCCCATGAAGGAGGACGCCGGCAGCCCCAGCGGCTCGACGACCTGGCGCAGCACCGTCGAGCGGTAGGACTCGGGGTGGTCGGCGGGCAGGCCGACGTACTCGTCGAGCTGGCACACGCGGGCGCGCGAGACGTCCACCTCGCCGGCGCGGACCTTGGCCGTGAGCGCCTCGTAGACGGGCAGCGGGGTCGAGCCGGTGGCGACACCGAGCAGCGCGTCGGGCTTGCGGCGCAGCAGGGCGGCCATGGCCTCCGCGATGAGCTCGCCGCCTGCCTGGGCGTCGGGGACGATGACAACTTCCACGCTGAGCCTGCCGATCTGGAGAGGGTGGTGGTATAGACCAATTTAGCAGAATGGCCGCATCCCGGCCCTGTCGGCGGGGGTGGGTGGGAGGGGGCGAGGCCCCGAGAACGCCCCCGGAAACGACTACGGGCCGCGGCGCCCGCCGGGACCCTCAACCCAGCCGGCACCGCAGCCCGGAGCGAATCGGCCGGACCGGCGCTCGTGAGGTGTGCGGGCCCCACGGCCGGGTCGGCCGACGGGAGGCCCTGGCCGCCTGGGGCGGGCCGGGCCTCGCTCCGCCCTCCTGTGCGGGGAGGACGGACGTCTTGGCGCCCATTGTGGACTAGACCAATCATCGCTGTCCATGCTGTTGCCGTACGGACTCCCTGGGTATGCCGATCATCATGTGTCCTCCACCGACCGGCCCGTCCCACGCCCCGCGGAAAAGAACTAGGCTCACCACCGTGCCCTCCATGAACGACCTCGTACGCCAGCACACCGCACTCGACGACTCCGATCTGGAGTGGCTGCATCTGCTGGTCTCGGAGTGGCAGCTGCTCTCCGACCTCTCCTTCGCCGACCTGGTCCTCTGGGTGCCCACCCTGGACGGCACCCGGTACGTCTCCATCGCCCAGATGCGGCCCAACACCGGGCCCACCTCCTACCACGACGACATGGTCGGCCACCTCGTCCCGCGCGGCCGCCGCCCCATGCTCGACGCCGCCCTCGACGAGGGACGGATCGTCCGGGAGGGCGACCCGGAGTGGCGGGAGGAGGTCCCCGTGCGGGTCGAGTCCATCCCGGTCCGCCGGGACGGGCGGGTGCTGGGGGTCATCGCCCGGAACACCAACCTGCTGACCGTGCGGACGCCCAGCCGGCTGGAGCTCACCTATCTCCAGAGCGCCTCCGACCTGGCGCAGATGATCGCCGGCGGCTCCTTCCCCTTCCCGGGCCAGCAGGTCGACATGGACGCCTCGCCCCGCGCCGGCGACGGGCTGATCAGGCTGGACGCCGACGGCACCGTCCAGTACGCCAGCCCCAACGCCCTCTCCGCCTACCACCGGCTCGGCCTCGCCGCCGATCTCGTCGGGCATCATCTGGGCGAGACCACCGCTCAGTTGGCACCCTCTCGCGCGCCCGTCGACGAGGGCCTGGCCAAGCTGGCCAGTGGCTGGGCGCCCCGCGAGTTCGAGGTGGAGGCCAATGACGGGGTCATTCATCTGAGGGTGATCCCGCTCAAACCCAAGGGCAGCCACATCGGTTCGCTCGTCCTGTTGCGCGATGTGACCGAACTGCGACGGCGCGAACGCGAGTTGATCACCAAGGACGCCACCATCCGGGAGATCCACCACCGGGTGAAGAACAACCTCCAGACCGTGGCGGCCCTGCTGCGCCTCCAGGCGCGCCGGATCGGCTCCGCCGAGGGCCGCGAGGCGCTGGAGGAGGCGGTCCGCCGGGTCGGTTCCATCGCGATCGTCCACGAGACGCTCTCGCAGAACCTTGACGAACGGGTCGAATTCGACGAGATTGCCGACCGGGTCCTCGCCATGGTCGCCGAGATCTCCCCGGGCCGGGTCACGACGCGGCGCACGGGCCGCTTCGGGGTGCTGGACGCCGAGGTCGCCACGCCGCTGTCGATGGTCCTCACCGAACTGCTGCAGAACGCCCTGGAGCACGGCTTCGGGCCGGGGGAGCAGGGCACGGTCGAGGTCACCGCGGTCCGTGGGGGCACCCGCCGGGACGCCCGGCTGCTGATCTCCGTCCAGGACGACGGGCGTGGCCTCCCCGAGGGCTTCGACCCCCAGCGCGCCGGCAATCTGGGACTCCAGATCGTACGCACCCTGGTGGAGGGCGAGTTGGGCGGAACGTTCGACATGGTGCCCGCTTCCGGGCAGGGGACGCGCGTGGTGCTCGACCTTCCCGTGGTGGCGGAGAAGCCGTAACGCCCTCGCGCGGAAAGCAGACGGAAAAGCACTGAGCCCCGGCCCTCTCCTGAGAGAGGGCCGGGGCTCAAAGCTTTGTTGTGCTTAGCGCACGGGTGGGGGGTGCTGCGCGCTGCGGCTCGGGGGCCGAGGGGTGTCAGGCGGTCGCGTTACGCGCCCGGTTGCGAGCGGCACGGCGCTTCATCGCGCGGCGCTCGTCCTCGCTGAGGCCACCCCAGACGCCGGAGTCCTGGCCGGACTCGAGCGCCCACTGCAGGCACTGCTCCATGACGGGGCAGCGGCGGCAGACGGCCTTGGCTTCCTCGATCTGCAGCAGCGCAGGACCGGTGTTGCCGATGGGGAAGAACAGCTCGGGGTCTTCCTCGCGGCAAACGGCGTTGTGACGCCAGTCCATGGCTGCTCCATCTCCTCGTGTTACGGCTACGTGGCTTGTGAATGTGAACGCTTTCACGAATCCCCCCGCAAGGGAAGGGCCGACCTCCAGCCAGGCAGACTGGTGCGGTCCAAGAAGTTAAAGGAGGGGGTTCGGGCTCTTCGGGGAAGCCTTGATGGCGGGCTGTCCCGATCGCCACGAAAAGACTCGCAAACCTCGGCGGCGGATACAACCCCTTCTGGAAAGTTTTTTTTGATTCCTCGGTGTCGGCTAGGTCACAGCCGTCATTCCAGGGGGTGGAACCCAGTCTAAACGTTCGAGTGGAAGGACTTTAGGCCCTAGCACTCACACAATCACACGCAGTGCACGGCGAACGCCTGTGAACGTCACGCTCGTGCGCAGTCCCAGGTGGTCGCCGTCCATCTGGAAGGGCAGGGGGGCCTGGGAATGCAAGGTGAACGAGTCCTGGTCATGCAGTGACACAGCGTGTTTGCCCTGCGGGCCGCGCTCCGGCGTCGACGTCAGCAGCTGGGTGCCGTAGCGGGTGGCCGCCAGAGTGGACAGCTTGGTGAATCCCAGCACGTCAAGCGCCGTGTCGAAGGACGCCTGCGGCAGTGCGTACATCGGCCGGTTGCCGAAGTACGTCCATGGGGCCGTGTTGCAGATTATCGACATGACGAGATTCTCGAGTGGCTGCTCGCCAGGCCGTTCGAGGGTGATCGTGCCGTGCCGCCGGTTCGTTTCTCCGAAGAACTGGCGCATCACCTGTCGCACGTACAGGGAGTGCGTCGAACGCTTGCCGCGCTCCCGCTGCTGCTCCACCCGGCCGACGACCCCCGCGTCGAAGCCGAAGCCCGCGCAGAACGTGAACCAGCGGGCCGGCACCGCCTCGTCCTCCGAGCCCGGCGTCCCGGCCGCGAGGCCGAGCCCCACGGTCCGCTCCGAGCCCTCCCGCAGCGCGTCCAGCAGGGCGCCCGTCGCCTCCACCACGTCATTGGGCAGGCCCAGCGCGCGGGCGAAGACGTTGGTGGAGCCGCCCGGCACCACCGCGAGCCGCGGCAGGGCCTCCGGATCGGGCCCGGAGTGCAGCAGTCCGTTGACGACCTCGTTGACCGTGCCGTCCCCGCCGAGCGCGACGACCAGCTCGACATTGCCGCTCTCGGCCGCCCGGCGCGCCAGGTCGCGTGCGTGACCCCGGTACTCGGTCGTGGCGACGTCCAGCTTCAGGTCGCTGGCCAGGGCGTGCGCCAGGACATCGCGAGTACGGGCACTGGTGGTGGTGGCCGAAGGATTGACCACAAGAAGCGCACGCATGCGCGCCAGCCTACCTACCTGTCGGTACACGGCCCGTCCCAGGCCCGGCTTCGAAGGATTTGCGTACCGATACCCTGCAGGGGTGAGCAGCAAGCAGTCCGCGTCGAAATCCGCCCGGAAGGGTGCGTCCAAGGGGGCGTCCCAGGGAGCCTCCCCGGCCCCCGTCGCGCCCCCGCTCCGGCCCGCCCGGCTGACGGCGGCCGCCGCTCTGGTCGCCCTGGAGGGGCTGGCCCTCGCGGGCTCGGGCCTCTATCTGCTGATCATGGGCCTGCTGGGCAAGCCCGACAGCCCGCAGCAGGCCGAGATGGGCGGGCTGACCGTCCTCGCGCTGGCCGCGCTGCCGCTCCTCGCCGCGCGCGGCCTGTGGCTGCTGCGGCGCTGGAGCCGCGGCCCCGCCATGATCACGCAGATCATGGCGCTGCCGGTCGCCTGGACGCTCTACAACGGCGGCGCCGGCGCGCTGATCGCCGGCGCGGTGGCGCTCGTGCTGACCGCCGTGGCCACGCTCGTCCTGTTGGTGAACCCCACCGCGACCGAGGCGCTCGGCGTCGGCCCGCGCGAGTCCTGAACTATTTCCCGACTGCTCCCCGACCGCTCCTCGGCTACTCCTCGATCAGCAGGCGGTCCCGGAGCTGGGCGAGCGTGCGGGCCAGCAGCCGGGAGACGTGCATCTGGGAGATGCCCACCTCCTGGGCGATCTGCGACTGCGTCATGTTGCCGAAGAAGCGCAGCAGCAGGATCTTCTTCTCGCGCGGCGGCAGGTCCTCCAGCAGCGGCTTGAGGGACTCCCGGTACTCCACGCCCTCCAGCGCCTCGTCCTCCGCGCCCAGGGTGTCCGCGACGGCCGGCGACTCGTCGTCCGTGTCGGGGACGTCCAGCGAGAGCGTCGAGTAGGCGTTGGCGGACTCCAGGCCCTCCAGCACCTCCTCCTCGGAGATCCCCAGGTGCTCCGCCAGCTCGTGGACGGTGGGGGCGCGGCCGTGCCGCTGGGAGAGCTCGGCCGTGGCCGTCGTCAGCGACAGCCGCAGCTCCTGGAGCCGGCGCGGGACCCGCACCGCCCAGCCCTTGTCGCGGAAGTGCCGCTTGATCTCGCCGACCACCGTGGGGGTGGCGTAGGTCGAGAACTCCACCCCGCGGTCCGGGTCGAAGCGGTCCACGGATTTGATCAGGCCGATCGTGGCGACCTGGGTGAGGTCGTCGAGCGGCTCGCCGCGGTTGCGGAAGCGCCGGGCCAGGTGCTCCACGAGGGGCAGATGCATCCGCACCAGGTGGTTGCGCAGCTCGGCCCGCTCGACGGAACCGTCGGGGAGCTGCCGCAACTCGATGAACAGCGCGCGGGCGCCGCTGCGGTCGTGCGGATCCCCGTGCTGGTGGCGCTGCCGGCGCTGGTGCTGATCCATGTGGTCCGCCCGGTGGTCCGCCCGTTCTGATGGGTCGCTCACCCGCTCGGCCACCCGCTCGGCCACCTGCTCCGGCGCCGGGACGGCCGGATCCACGGGCGTCGCCGGGGCCGTCGGAGTCGCCGGGTCGGCCGGAGTGGCCGGGTCCGTCGGAGTCACCGGGGCCGCCAGGTCCGGCGCGGTGGCCGGATCGAGGTCTTCCGGATCGGGCCGGGCAGGCTGCTGCGGGATGGCCGGAGCGCGCACTCCCCGCGATGACGCAGTACTCACGGAGCCCCCTCTTCCGTCACGGCTGCCCGGGGCCGGCGCCGCGCTTCTTGTGCAGGCTGATGCTCACCGTCCGGTCCTCCGCGACGGTGGAGTCGACCTCGCCGGCCAGGGCGGAGAGCACCGTCCAGGCGAAGGTGTCGCGCTCGGGGGCGCGGCCGTCCGTCGTCGGCGCCGAGACGGTCACCCGCAGCGCGTCCCCGACGAGGCGGAAGACGCAGCTGAGCACGGAGCCGGGAACGGCCTGTTGCAGCAGGATGGCGCAGGCCTCGTCCACGGCGATGCGCAGGTCCTCGATCTCGTCGAGGGTGAAGTCCAGCCGGGCCGCGAGTCCGGCTGTCGCCGTCCGCAGCACCGACAGGTAGGCACCCGCAGCGGGCAGCCGGACTTCCACGAAGTCCTGGGTCGTCCCAGGCTCGCCAGCGATTGGGGACACCCTCACCTCCAAGGTGGCACAAGCTCATTGAGCTGTCGGGAGCGCCGGTCCCACGGCCCCCGGACGAGGGCGGCGTGGGCCGGTGCGGCACATGGTCCGGCTGAGACGCTATCGCGATCTGCGGTTCCGCGCCGCAGGCCCACGACTGTCACTCATGGTAAACCCGTAAGCACAGACGGTGGGTAGGGCTGTGCGGCCTCAAATCGAAAGCGAGGTCGGCCTGTTGGGATTTTCGTCACTCTGTGCGAGCGCCGCAAGGGCCTGGAGCGGTTCTCCTGACAACCTGCGGACCGTCCACTCGTCCATCGCCTCCGCGCCCAGCGATTCGTAGAAGGCGATCGACGGCGCGTTCCAGTCCAGCACTGACCATTCGAAACGCTGATAGCCCCGCTCCACGCAGATCCTGGCGAGCTCCGCCAGGAGCGCCCTGCCGTGGCCGCCGCCGCGGGCGTGCGGGCGCACGTAGAGGTCCTCCAGGTAGATACCGTGCGTACCCGTCCAGGTCGAGAAGTTGCGGAACCACAGGGCGAAGCCCACCGTTTCCCGACGGTCCGCGTCACTCTCCGCTATCAGCGCGAAGACCGCCGGGTCCGCGCCGAACAGCGCGTCGCGCAGCTGTTCCTCGGTCGCCCGCGCCTCGTCCAGCGCCCTTTCGTAGTCCGCCAGTTCGCGGATCATCGCGTGGATGCGGGGGACGTCGGCCGGAGTCGCGGGTCGGATCATGCGGGCATGATCTCAGACGGCACGTGTCTCAGACGATGTGTTTGTCCAGGTAGCACCAGCGCCAGCTCTGGCCAGGCTCGAAGCTCCGCATCACCGCGTGCCCCGTCTCCTCGAAGTGCGCGGTCGCGTGGCGGTACGGGGACGAGTCGCAGCAGCCCACGTGCCCGCACACCAGGCACAGCCGCAGCTGCACCGGGTGGCTGCCCGCCGCCTCGCACTCCGGGCAGGTCGGGGTCAGCGGCGCCGGTTCGGGGCGCGGCATCTCGTCCACATGCGAACACTCGATCATGATGGCCAGGTTAGAGCGCGAGCGGAGCGCCGGATGGAAGGGGTGGAGGAGCCATGGACGTCATGCCGCTGCTGACGCTGATCGCGGGCGGCGCCGCGGTCGCGGGAGTCGCCCGCAGGACCCCCGTGCCCGCGCCGCTGCTGCTCGTCGCGGCCGGCCTCGTCGCCTCGTACGTCCCCGGCGTACCGGACTACACCCTCGACCCCCACATCGTGCTGCCGCTGGTGCTGCCGCCCCTGCTGCACACCGCCGCCCTGGAGAGCTCCTACCTCGATCTGCGGGCCAACCTGCGGCCCGTGGCGCTGCTCAGCGTCGGGTACGTCCTCTTCGCCACCCTCGCCGTCGGCTATGTGGCCTCGCGTGCGGTGCCCGGGCTGCCGCCCGCCGCCGCGCTCGTCCTGGGCGCGGTGGTGGCCCCGCCGGACGCGGTGGCCGCCACCGCGATCGCCCGGCGGCTGGGGCTGCCGTCCCGGATCACCACGATCCTCCAGGGCGAGTCCCTGGTGAACGACGCGACCGCCATCACCGCCTACAAGGTCGCCCTCGCCGCCGCCGTCGGCATCGGCGCGACCTGGGCGGACGGCATCCGGGAGTTCGTCCTCGCCTCCGTCGGGGGCGTCGGCGTCGGCCTGATCCTCATGGTGCCGATCCACTGGCTGCGCACCCATCTGCGGGACCCGCTGCTGCAGAACACCCTCTCGCTGCTCATCCCCTTCGTCGCCTACGCCGCGGCCGAGCAGTTGCACGCCTCCGGGGTGCTCGCGGTGGTGGTGGTCGCGCTGTACCTGGGGCACCGGTCCTGGCAGGTCGACTTCGCCACGCGGCTGCAGGAGGCGGCCGTGTGGAAGGTCGTCTCGTTCCTGCTGGAGTCGGCCGTCTTCGCCCTCATCGGGCTCCAGTTGCGGATCGTCCTGCGGGACCTGGGGGCGTACGGGGTGGGGGAGGCGCTGGGGTACGCGGCGGTGGTGTTCGCCGCGGTCGTCGTCGCGCGGTACGTGTGGGTCTTTCCGGGGACGTTCGTGCCGCGGATGCTGTTCCCGCGGATCCGGGAGCGGGAGCCCGACACGGACTGGAAGGCGCCGATGGTGGTCGGGTGGGCCGGGATGCGGGGTGTGGTCTCGCTGGCCATCGCCTTCTCCATTCCCGTCACCGCTGATGACGGGTCGCCGTTTCCCGCTCGGAGCCTGATCCTTTTTCTGACGTTCGCGACGGTGATCGGGACGCTGGTGGTGCAGGGGCTCACCCTGCCCCCGCTCATCCGCCGGCTGCGGCTTCCCGCGCGGGACGTGGGCGCGGAGACGCTGGTGGAGGCGCAGGCGCAGAGCGAGGCGTCGGCGGCGGCGGAGCGGCGCCTGGCGGAGCTCCTCGCCGACGGCGAGCGGAACGCGCTGCCGCAGCCGTTGGCGGAGCGGTTGCGGGCCGTGCTGGAGCGGCGTCGCAACGCGGTGTGGGAGCGGCTGGGGGCGGTCGACGAGCGGACGGGGGAGTCGGTGGACGATACGTACCGGCGGCTGGCGCGCGAGGTGATCGGGGCGGAGCGGGAGGTCTTCGTGGCGCTGCGGGACGCGCGCCGCATCGACGACGAGATGCTGCGGACGCTGCTGCGGCGGCTGGATCTGGAGGAGGCGGCGGCGTACCGGGAGGGGGAGGCGGAGGGCTGAGGCCGTCGTTCCGGGGCGGGGGCGGGTCGGGGCGGACGGGCCCTTACGGCGCCCCCGTGATGACGGCCACCACTCGCGTGCCGGGTGCGAACGCGCCCTCGCGGGCGAGCGTCGTCAGGCCGTGCAGCATCTTCGCCACATACACGCGTTCCAGCGCGATGCCGTGCCGGTCGGTGAAGTCCGTTGTGAATTCGTCCAGCTCGGGCGTGCTCTTCGCGTAGCCGCCACCGTGGAAGCGGTCGTCCAGGGTCCAGGTGCCCCGGCGGCCTCCGAATGCCTCTTCCTGGAGGTGGAGTATCTCCTGCTCCAGGAAGCCGCCCTTCAGGACCGGGAAGCCGATCGCCCGCTGTCCGGCGGACAGCCCCGCCGCCAGGCCCGCGAGCGTCCCGCCCGTGCCGCAGGCCACGCCCACCACGTCCGCGACGCCGCGCAGCTCGCGGCCGAGCTCGGTGCAGCCGAGGGCGGCCGCCGCGTTGCTGCCGCCCTCGGGGATGACGAACGCGTCCGGCGGGGCGAGGGACGCCAGGGTCTCCGGTTCCGTCTTGCGGCGGTACGTCGCGCGGTCGACGAAGCGCAGCCGCATGCCGTCCGCCGCGCAGCGGGCCAGGGACGGGTTGAGGGGCCGGCCGGCCAGCTCGTCGCCCCGGACGACGCCGATCGTGCCGAAGCCCAGCAGGCGGCCGGCCGCCGCCGTGGCCCGGAGGTGGTTGGAGTACGCCCCGCCGAACGTGAGCAGCGTCCGGGCGCCGGACGCTGCCGCCGCGCGCAGGTTGGGCTCCAGCTTGCGCCACTTGTTGCCCGGCAGGTCCGGGTGTATCAGGTCGTCCCGCTTGAGCAGCAGCCGCAGGCCCCGCTCGGCGAAGCGGTCGTCCGCGAGCTCCGTGAGGGGGGAGGGCAGACACGGCCGCAGCGCCGCGAGACCGGCCGCGCCGGGGGGATTGTCGCTGGTCACGCAGTCCATTTTGTACTCTTGCGGTCGCCGACGACGACGTCGGTGACACCGCCAGGAAAGCGCAGAGCACCATTGGACTACCAGGCCGTCCTTGAAGAGGTCGCCGAATTCGCCCGGCCGCTGATCGGTCGCGGGCAGGTCGCCGACTACATCCCCGCCCTCGCCGAGGTGGACACCGGCCAGTTCGGCATCGCCGTCGCGGATGTCGACGGCCAGGTGTACGGCGTGGGGGACTGGGAGCGGCCCTTCTCGGTGCAGTCCATCTCGAAGGCGTTCAGCCTGGCGCTGGTGCTGGCCGAGGGTGGCGACCGGATCTGGGAGCGGGTGGGCACCGAGCCCTCCGGCAACCCCTTCAACTCGCTGGTGCAGCTCGAGTACGAGCACGGCATTCCGCGCAATCCGTTCATCAACGCCGGCGCGCTCGTCGTCACCGACCGGCTGCAGACGCTGACCGGGGACGCCAGCACGACGATGCTGGAGTTCCTGCGGGCGGAGAGCGGCAACCCGGACGTCTCCTTCGACGCGGCGGTGGCCAGGTCCGAGTCCGAGCACGGCGACCGTAACGCGGCGCTGGCCCACTTCATGGCCAGCTACGGCAATCTCGACAACCCCGTGCCGACGGTGCTGGAGCACTACTTCTGGCAGTGCTCCGTCGAGATGAGCTGCCGGGACCTGGCGCTGGCGAGCGGCTTCCTGGCCCGGCACGGGCTGCGGGCCGACGGGACGCGGCTGCTGCCGCGCCGCGAGGCCAAGCAGATCAACGCCGTGATGCTGACGTGCGGCACGTACGACGCGGCCGGCGACTTCGCCTACCGCGTGGGACTGCCGGGCAAGAGCGGCGTGGGCGGCGGCATCGTCGCGGTGATACCGGGACGATGCACGCTGTGCGTCTGGAGCCCGGGCCTCGACGCCCGGGGCAACTCCGTCGCGGGCGTCGCGGCGCTGGATCACTTCACGACCCTTACTGGGTGGTCCGTTTTCTGACGCCGGGTGCCTCCGGTGGCGGCCGGGGGTCCGGGGGTTGTCCCCGGGGGATGCAGTACGACCCTTACTGGGTGGTCCGTTTTCTGACGCCGGGTGCCTCCGGTGGCGGCCGGGGGTCCGGGGGTTGTCCCCGGGGGATGCAGCACGACCCTTACTGGGTGGTCCGTTTTCTGACGCCGGGTGCCTCCGGTGGCGGCCGGGGGTCCGGGGGTTGTCCCCGGGGGATGCAGCACGACGCTTACCGGGTGGTCCGTTTTCTGACTCGCGGCGATGCGTCGCGCGGCGCATCGTGGGTGCCATGGAGCATGAGCTGCGCGCCGAGTACATCGACGGCAGGGCCGCCGCCGACCCCCGGGCCGAGATCAAGATCTGGCACGTGGTCCGGGATGACGGCGAGACGACCGCGATGTGCGGACGGGAACTGGAGAGCGCCGCCGCCGCGCGCTCGACGGACGACTGGGGCAGCCCGGACGTGCCGATGTGCCACTCCTGCGGGGCGCTCTACCTGCGCGAGCAGCCCTGAGGGACCGCCCCCGCTTACGGGCAGCGGATGACCTGCCCCGCGTACGACAGGTTGCCGCCGAAGCCGAACAGCAGGATCGGCGCGCCCGGCGCCACCCGGCCGGAGGCCACGAGCTTCGAGAGCGCCAGCGGGATGCTCGCCGCCGACGTGTTGCCGGACTCGGTGACGTCGCTGGCGACGATCGCGTTGACCGCGCCCAGCTTCCGGGCCACCGGTTCGATGATGCGCAGGTTCGCCTGGTGGAGGACGACCGCCGCCAGCTCCTCCGGCGCGACCCCGGCCCGCTCGCAGACCGTGCGGGCGATCGGCGGCAGCTGCGTCGTGGCCCAGCGGTAGACGCTCTGGCCCTCCTGCGCGAAGCGCGACGGCGTGCCCTCGATCCGTACGGCGTGGCCCATCTCCGGCACCGAGCCCCAGACGACCGGGCCGATCTCCGGTTCGGCCGAGGCCGTGACCACGGCCGCGCCGGCGCCGTCGCCGACCAGGACGCAGGTGGTGCGGTCGGTCCAGTCCGCGACGTCCGTGAACTTCTCCACGCCGACGACCAGCGCGTTCGTCGCCGACCCGGCGCGGATGGCGTGGTCGGCGGTGGCGAGGGCGTGGGTGAAGCCGGCGCAGACGACGTTGATGTCCATGACGGCCGGGGAGGGCAGGCCCAGCGCGGCGGCGACGCGGGCGGCCGTGTTGGGGCTGCGGTCGACGGCGGTGCAGGTCGCGACGAGGACGAGGTCGATGTCGGCGGGGGTCAGCCCGCTGTTGGCCAGGGCCTTGGCGGCGGCCTGGCCGGCCATGTCGGCGACCGTCTCGGTGGGCTCGGCGACCCGGCGGGTGCGGATGCCGACGCGGGTGCGGATCCACTCGTCGCTGGTGTCGACCATGGCGGCCAGCTCGTCGTTGGTGAGCACCCTGGCCGGCTGGTAGTGGCCGAGGGCCAGTACACGTGATCCGGACATCGGCGTTCCTCCTGCGCGCGGGGAATCGGGGGATCTCCCAGTGTTGACGCTGCGCGGTGGTGGCGAGGTACGCGATCCGCCAATGTTCCGGCGGGTAAGTGGTGAGAAACGCACAGGGCCCGGCCGCCGGGGCGGCCGGGCCCTGACCCTACGGGTCGGTCACCTGGCGGTGGGTCAGCGCAGCGAGAGCGCCGTGCGGATCGTCGTGAACAGCTCGGTCTGGTCGGTGACGCCGAGGACGCGCTGGGACTGCGGGCCCTGGGCGGCGATCCGGACCTCGGTGCCGGTGTGCTCCTGGGATTGGCCCGGCGTGTTGGTGGAGTAGTTCACCTTCAGCTGCTGGCCCTCGTTGGTGACCAGGGTCGAGGACAGGCCGGGCGGGTTGGCCTCCAGCGGCACGATCTGGCTGCTGTGGCCGTGGTCGGCGGTGGTGACGACCAGGGTGTCGGGGTGCTTGGCGGCGTACTCGCGGGCGGCCTTGACCGCGCGGTCGAAGGCGGCGGTCTCGCCGATCTGGCCACACGGGTCGGCGGCGTGGTCGCGCTTGTCGATGGAGGCGCCCTCGACCTGGAGGAAGAAGCCCTTCTTCTTGCCCTTTCCGGTGTCCAGCAGCTCCAGCGCCTTGCGGGTCTGGCTCTCCAGGTCCGGGGTGCCGGCCTTGCGCTCGGCGTTGCTCGTCACACAGCGCTGGGCGGCGGTGCCGCCGACGGCGGCGCTCTTGCCGGTCCACTCGACGGGGACGTTGCCGGGGGCGAAGAGGCCCAGCACCGGCTTGCCGGCCCGCGCCGAGGAGAGGCCCTTGGCGTCGGTCACGATCTGATAGCCCAGCTTCTCGGCCTGCTGGGTGACGGTCAGGCCCTGGTAGCGGCCCTCGGTGATCTTTTGGTCGAAGCGGTTCCTGCCGCCGCCGAGGAGGACGTCGACCTTGTGGTTGACGCTCTGCTCGGCGATCGAGCCCGGGCCGCCCTTGGCGATCGTGTCGTTCGGGCAGGCCTTCATGTCGGCCGGGCCCTGGCAGCTGCGGTCGGTGGCGTGCGAGGCGAGGACGGCCGGGGTGGCGTCGGTCAGCTCGGCGGTGGTGACGCTGCCGGTGGCCAGACCGCCCTGCTGGGCCAGCTCCAGGATGGTGGTCATCGGCTTGTCGGTGCCGGGGGTCTTGGATATCCGGCCGTTGACCGTCTTGCGGCCGGTCGCCCAGCCGGTGCCGCTGGCGGCCGAGTCGGTGACGTAGTCGGGCTTGCCGTTCTTGTCGACGGCGTACGTCGTGTAGGCGCCCGTCATGGGGAACTTGTCCATGTTGAGCCGGCCGGCCGCGCCCACGGTGTAGTCGCGGGCCAGGGTGATCTCCGAGTCGCCCATGCCGTCACCGATCAGCAGGATGACGTTCTTGGCGTTCTTCGGGGTGCGGCTCGAGACGTCCGACGGACCGTGGTGCTCGGCCGCCGAGGCCGCGGCGGGCACCGCGATCCCGGCGACGAGCAGCGCGGCGGCGCCCCACGCGAGACGGCGTCGGTACGGACGAGAACCCATGGGATATTCCTTCCTGGAGGTCCGGGCGGGGTGCTCGGACGCACGAAGGACACCAGGGGCGGGTGTACCGCGGGGGTCGTACAGGTGACCTGGAGGTCACCGGGCGCTGTCGACGGTGCTTCCCTGTGCGACGTGGGGGGCCGGCGTGGCGGACGGGGCCGCGGGGGTGGCCGCGGGAGCGGCGGCGGAGGTGGGGGCGGGCGCTTCGGCAGCCTCGCCCTTCATCGCCTTCGTCTCGCTCTTGAGAATGCGCATGGATTTACCGAGGGCCCGTGCCGTGTCGGGCAGTTTCTTCGACCCGAACAGGACGACCATGACGAGCACGACCACGAGGAGATGCCAGGGCTCCAGTGCGTTCCGCAGCATGACGGCTCCACCGCCTCTCTACCGATCTCTACCGACTCTTGTGACGTTCTGGCCTGATGGCTGTCCACACAATACTTGCTAGATTGCGCAACTGGACAACCAAAGTTCGTGACAGCCCGTCCTACCGGGCAGAACGGCACGAACCGGGGGAGCGATGAGGGTACGGACATGACGGGCGCGCGAGGCAGGCCGAGGCGTCGGGTGCGGGTCGTCACCGTGGCCGTGGTGTCGTTCCTCCTGCTGCTCGTCGCCGGCGCCGGATGGGTGTACCTGCGGATCAACGGCAACATCAGCACGTTCGACGCCGACGGCCTGTCCAAGAACCGCCCCGGCGCGGGGGCGTCCGGCCGGAACGTCCTGGTGATCGGCTCCGATTCACGGGCCGGCGACAATGCCGGGCTGGGCGGCGGCGAGGGCGACGTCGGTCGCTCGGACACCGCCTTCCTGCTGCACGTCTACGGTGACGGCGAGCACGCCGTGGCCGTCTCCATCCCCCGGGACACCCTCGTGGACATCCCGCCCTGCCTGCTTCCCGACGGCAGTTGGACGGCCGAGCAGCAGCACGTGATGTTCAACTCGGCCTTCACCGTGGGCGGATCGTCCAAGGGCAATCCCGCCTGCACCCAGAACACCGTCGAGCGCCTCACCGGGCTGCGCGTCGACCACACGGTCGTCGTCGACTTCGCGGGCTTCTCCGCGATGACGTCCGCCGTGGGCGGCGTCGAGGTGTGCGTCCCCAAGGACGTCTACCGGGGCGACCTCAACCCCAACCTCGGCTCGCGCGGCGAACTCCTCTTCCCTCAGGGCCGGCAGACCGTCTCCGGCCAGAAGGCCCTGGACTACGTACGGGTGCGGCACGGCATCGGGGACGGCTCCGACATAGGGCGCATCCAGCGGCAGCAGGCCTTCCTCTCCTCGATGATCAAGAAGGTCCGCTCCCAGGGCTTCAAGCCCTCCACCCTGCTCCCGCTCGCCGACGCGGCCACCAAGTCGATGACCGTGGACCCCGGGCTGGGCTCGGCCGACAAGATGCTGTCGTTCGCGATGTCGCTGAAGCACATCGACCTCCACGACATGAAGTTCATGACCCTGCCCTGGCGCTACGACGGCAACCGCGTGGCGGTCGTCCAGCCCGACGCGGACGCTCTGTGGGCCTCGATCCGGGCGGACCGGACGATCGACGGCAAGGACGCGGGCGGGAAGGACGCGGGCCGGAAGGGGGCCGGGGGTGGCCCTTCGCCTTCGGAGTCCGTTTCCGGCGCCGGGGTGAAGGTCTCCGTCCGCAACGGCACCACCGTCGACGGGCTCGCCGCCCGCGCCGCCGCCTCCCTCACGGGCAGCGGCTTCGAGGTCACGGACACCGTCACGGCCGGCTCGCAGGACGTGACGGGCACGGTGATCGAGTTCGGGCCGGGCGCGGCGGGCGACGCGCGGACCGTCGCCCGGCTCTTCCCGGGGGCGTTCGTGCGCGGTGCCGACATCAGCGGCGTCGTGATCACGCTCGGGCGCGACTACGCGGAGGCGCCTTCGGCCACGCCCGCGCCGTCGGCGTCCTCGTCGCCGTCCGGGTCCTCCTCGCCGTCCGGGGCCCCCGGCGGCGCCCGCTCGGCCGACGACGACCCCTGCGCCAACCTCTCGTACGGCTGAGACAAGACGACTGAGACACGACGACTGAGACACAGGGGGAACCAATATGCCTGATTGATCCGTTTTGGTGTTAGGTGCACAGTAGACCGTGAAGACGCCGAGGAGCCATGCCATGTCCGCCGTCGCTGTCCCCCGGGTGCCCGCCAGGCCGTTCCGGACCTGGCTCGTCCCCTTGATCGCAGCCTTGCTGACCTGCGCCGGCGCGCTGCTGTACGCCCCCGCCGCGCACGCCGCCGACACCAGCCTGGACGCCGCGGCCCAGGCGCTGCGCAAGGGTCCCGTCTACGTCGACCCCAGGGCCTCGGCACAACTGCCCGCCGCCGACGCCGACGCGCTGGCGAAGAAGATCAAGGACGCGGGCAAGCCGGTCTTCGTCGCCGTGCTGCCCAACGCCCCGGAGTTCCCGCAGAGCACGGTGCTGCGCGACCTCCGCACCAAGGTGGGGATCGCGGGCGTCTACGCCGTCCACCTCGGCGACAAGTTCAACGCGGCGGCCGACCGCTCGGTGGTGTCCCGCAACGCCGTGAGCAACCTCGTGGGGTCCGTCCAGCGGTCCGGCGGCGACGCGAAGACGCAGCTGAACGCCTTCGTCGACCAGGCCGACCGGACGGCGAAGGGCCACGCCCCCGGCTCCTGGGGCGGCGGCACCAAGGGCATCGGCGCCACGGGCCTGATCACCGGCGGCGCGGTCGTCGTCGCGGGCGGCGCCGGGGCGTACGCCCTCTACCGGCGCAACAAGCGCAGGCGCGAGGAGCGCGAGCGCGCCGAGCTCGACAAGCTGCGCGTGGTCGTCGACGAGGACATCACCGCGTTCGGCGAGGAGCTCGACCGGCTGGACTTCTCGCCCGCCGAGGCGGGCGCCACCGATGAGATGCGCGCGGACTACGCGCGGGCGCTGGACGCGTACGAGGACGCCAAGTCCCGGATGGCGGCGGCGGGGAGGCCGGACGAGGTCCAGGGGGTCACCGAGACCCTCGACAACGGCCGCTTCGCCCTGGCGACGCTGGCCGCGCGCCGCGCGGGGGCGCCGCTGCCGGAGCGCCGGCTGCCCTGCTTCTTCGACCCGCGGCACGGGCCGTCCGTCCAGGACGTCCAGTGGGCGCCGCCCGGCGGCGCGCTGCGCACCGTACCGGCCTGCGCGGCGGACGCGGCGCGGCTCGCGGACGGCCAGGAGCCCATGACCCGCCAGGTCCAGACCGAGGCCGGTCCCCAGCCGTACTGGAACGCGGGCCCCGCGTACGGCCCCTGGGCGGGCGGCTACTTCGGGGGCGGCCTGCTGCCGGGGTTGCTGGTGGGGACGATGCTGGGCGGGATGATGACGGGACCGGCGTACGCGGCCGGTACGGATTACTCCGGCCCGGAGGGCGGGGACGACACGGGCGCCGACTTCAACCCCGACGACTTCGGGGGCGGGGGTGGCTGGGGCGACGGCGGGGGCGGCGGGGACTTCGGGGGTGGCGGCGGCGACTTCGGTGGCGGCGGTTGGTGATGCCCCAGTCCCGCCCTTTCACCGTTTCCTAGGGGGCTCCGCCCCCTAGAACCTCCGAGCGTCGGCCGGAGGATCCGGGGGTTCGGGGGCGGAGCCCCTGAAAGAAACGGGAAGGGGCGGGTCAGGGGAGAGAAAACCGCCCTGACCGGGCCACCCACAGCACTCCGCCGTACACCGTCAACACCAACGCCAGCAGCCCGTAGTACAAGGCCGGCAGCGGCGACATCGACAGCATCGCCCCCAGCGGCGACAGCGGCAGCAACAGGCCGACGATCGCCAGCCCGGCGACAGCCACCCGCACGGGCCGCGGCGCCCGCAGCCGTCCCGATCGCAGCAGGGCCATCACCATCGCCTGCGTCAGCAGGTTCTCCGTGAACCACCCCGCGTGGAACGCGTCCTGCCCCGCCTCCGCCCCCAGCGACCGCACCGCCAGCGCGAGCACCGCGAACGTAGCGAGGTCGGCCGTGGCGTTGAGGAGGCCGAAGCCGGTCACGAAGCGGAGCAGGGCGCGGGGGCGCAGCACCGCCGGGCGGGTGTGGGCGCGGTCGTCCTGGCGGTCGAAGGCGAGGGCGAGCTGGGCCGCGTCGAAGAAGAGGTTCTGGACGAGCACCTGCGCCGGCAGCATCGGCAGGAACGGCAGCATCAGCCCGGCCACCAGCATCGCGATCACGTTGCCGAAGTTCGACGACAGGGTGATCCGCAGATAGGCCGAGATGTTCGCGGTGGCGCCCCGGCCGGCGACGATGGCCCGGTCGAGGGAGGTGAGGTCCTTCGAGGCGAGGACGACGTCGGCCGCCTCCCGGGCGACGTCCACGCCGTCGCGCGGGCAGACGCCGACGTCGGCGGCGTGGAGGGCGGCCAGGTCGTTGACGCCGTCGCCGAGGAAGCCCGTGGCGTGGCCCGCGCCGCGCAGGGCGCGGACGACGCGGGCCTTGTGGGCGGGGGCGCAGCGGGCGAAGACGGTGGTGCCGGCGGCGAGGCGGGCGAGCTCGGCGTCGTCGAGTTCGTCGACGCGGTCGCCGGTGACGGGGGTGCCGGGGTCCAGCCCCAGTTCGCGGCAGACCCGGGCGGCGGTGCCCGGGTGGTCGCCGGTGAGGACCTTGACGGTGACGCCGTTCCGGGCGAGGGCGGCGAGGGCCTCGGCGGCGGTGGGCGCGGGGGCGTCGGCGAGGCCCACGAAGCCGGTGAAGGTCAGGTCGCGCTCGTCGGCCTCGGTGTACGGGCGGTCGCGCGCGGGGCGCTCGGCGCGGGCGACGGCCAGGACGCGCAGGCCCTCGGCGGCCAGGTCGTCCGCGCGGCGGGTGAGCCGGGCCCGTTCGGCGGGGTCGAGGGCGCAGCGGTCCAGGACGTCCTCGGGGGCGCCCTTGACGACGAGCGTGTGGGTGCCGGCGAGGGCGAAGCGGGGGTCGCCGGGGAGGCGGACGACGGCGGTGGACAGTCGGCGGCCGGGGCCGCAGGGCAGCGCGTCGACACCCTCGAAGAGGGCGAACCGGGGGTCGTCGCCGTGCGCGAGCGCGTCCGTGGCGTCGGCTTCGAGGACGGCCTCGTCGAGGGCGTCGGGCACGGGCAGCTCGGCCAGGTGGAGCGTCCACAGGGCGTTGACGGCGGCCCAGCGCAGGACGTCCTGGTCGGCGTGGCCGGCGGGGTCCTCGGCGAGGGCGAGGACGGGCCGGTCCTCGGTGAGGGTGCCGGTCTTGTCCACGCACAGCACGTCGACCGCGCCCAGGTCGTGGAGGGCGGGCAGCCGGCGGACGATCACCTCGCCGTCGCGGGCGAGCAGCGCGGCGCCGCGTGCCAGCGCGGAGGTGACGATCACGGGCAGCATCTCGGGCGTCAGCCCGACGGCGACGGCGACGGCGAACGGCAGGGTCGCGAGCCCCCGGCCGCGCACGAGGGCGTCGGCGAGGAGGACGAGGGGCGCGGTGAGCAGCATGAACCGGATGAGGGTCCAGGCGATGCCGTTGACCGACCGGTCGAAGGGGCGGGGAAGGCGCCTGCCGTGGGTGACTTGCGGGCCGTTCGCCGGGAGGGCGCCGGAGAGGACGGTGTCGCGTCCGGTGGCGACGACGACGCCGCTGCCGGTGCCCGAGACGACGCTGCTGCCCTGGAGGCACAGGTGGCCCGGCGCGGTCGCGGTGGTGGCGCCCGGCGCGGACTTGTCGGCCGGCGCCGACTCGCCCGTCAGCGCCGCCTCGTGGACGGTCAGTCCCGTGGCGCGCAGCAGGCGCAGGTCGGCGGGGACGAGGTCGCCGGGGCCGAGGAGGACCAGGTCGCCCGGGACGAGCTGTTCGACGGGGAGTTCCCGGGTGGCCGGGGGCGCGGACTCGGTGGCCCTGCGGCGGACGGTGGCGGTGGTCGCGACCAGTTCGCGCAGGCCGGCCGCCGAGCGGTCGGCGCGGTGCTCGCCCGTCGCCCGCAGCACGCAGCTGACCGTGACCAGGACGGCGATGACGCAGGCCGTGCCCCAGGAGGCCATGACCGAGGAGACCAGGCCGAGGAAGATCAGCACGGCGGTGAAGGGGTCGCGCAGGCTGCGCGCGAAGCGGCGCGGCCAGGAGGCCGGGCGGCGGCCGGGGAAGACGTTCTCGCCGTGGCGCGCGAGGCGTGCCTCGGCCTCCGGCTCGGTCAGCCCTCGGGGCCCGCTGTCCAGGGCGCGCAGCACCTCCAGTGAGGTGCCGCCCGTGTCCCGGCCGGGGGCCGTACGGGCCTCAGGCGCCCAGGCCACGGAGGCGTCCGGCGCCGGCGTTCACCCCGGTGTCGGCGGTCCCGGCCCTGCGGTCGGCGAGCTGGCCGACCATGAGCCGGACGATGGTCACCACGTCGGGATCGTCCACCAAGTAGACGACCCGGCGGCCCTCGCGCCGGGAGCGCACCAGGCCGGCGAGCTTCAGCTTCGCCAGGTGCTGGCTGATGGCGGGCAGCGCGCCGCCGACCCGCTCGGCCAGCCCGCTGACGTCGCTCTCGCCCTGGGCCAGCGCCCAGACCAGGTGCAGCCGGGCGGAGGAGGCGAGCAGACCGAAGGCGGCGGCCGCCTCGGCCAGCACCTCGGCCGACGGGTCGCATGGGCCGTCGAGGGACCCTTCGAGACTCCCGAAGCTCCCGACGCCTGCCGTCACTGTCGCTCTCCCATCCCCGTGATTTCCCGCGGCGCTCCGCACGCCCGGAAGGCCCCAGTCTAGGCATCGCGCCGGGTGGGCGGTCCGACATGCACCCGTCGCGGGATGGGCAGGGTGTATCGACAGGAACCGGTCACAAGGGGGAGGTCATGGAAATCTCGGGAATCGTCAGTGCGATCGTGATCGGCGCGTTCATCGGTGTCCTGGGCCGGCTGGTCGTTCCGGGCCGTCAGCACGTGGGCGTCGTGATGACGGTCGTCATCGGCATCGTGGCGGCCTTCGTGGGCGCCCTCATCTCTCATCCGCTCGGTCTCTACGACACCAAGGGCATCACCTGGCTCGTCTGGGTGGTCCAGATCGTCCTGGCGGCCCTGGGCATCGCCTGGTACGACCGCCGGAAGCGGCGCTGAGAGTACCCATGGTGATTCAGGAGAGCTTGCCGTCGTAGTCCGGCAGCTTGAAGGTCCGCTCCGCGTGCCCGCCGACCAGGTCGGTGGTGTTGTTCCCGATGTTGGCGACGATCGTGTAGCCCTTGGCCTCGATCTCCGCCCGCTTGGCGGTCTTGTACGTGCTCACGTCCTGGAAGAGGTCCGGGAGGTGCCGCACGTACAGGCCGTCGACCGGGTAGCCGACCTTGCGCAGGTTCCACTCCGTGGCCGGGGTGAGCACGCCGGGGCGCGCGGTGACGAAGAAGACGGCCGCCCCGCGCTCGTGCGCGAGGCGCGCGAGTTCCAGGACGGGCGCGACGGCGGGCGTGGGCACGGTGGCCCAGTGGAAGTCCGTCTCCAGCGAGGTGTTGTCGATGTCGAGGACGACGGCCTGCTTCCGCCCCTCCGCGTGCGCGGTGCGCTCGGCGACGTAGGGCTCCGCCTGGTCGACGACGGCCCGGACGTCGCGGATCCACGCGTCGTGGTCGATGCCCTTGAGGCCGGCCGTGCCGGACGTCCGCGCGGTGGCCGCCTCGGCGGGGGTGGCAGGGGCGGCGGCCGTACCCGCCATGGCCAGCGCGGCGGCGGCCACGACGGTCGCGGCTGCTCGGCGGGCCGTGATCGTTTCGCTCATGCCTGGCATGCTCACGACGGCCGATGGCGGGGCGGCGACGCGCGCCTGAACGGCACGCGTCGCGGGGATGCACCGTTGCCCTGTCAGGACTGTGGTTACCGCAGGGGCGGGGGCGGCGGCATGTCGCTCGGCCAGTCGCCGGGAACGCCGGTCGGGAATCCCGTGGGGAAGCCCGGGGGGAATCCGGTCGGGGCTCCGGTCGGGGTCCCGCCGGGCGGTCCGGGCTCCGGGCTCTCCCGGACATGACGGACCGTGTCCCTGACCCGGTCCTCCACCGTGTCCGCCACCGGCCGGAAGACCGTCAGATAGAAGCCGATGAACGAGAGCGCCCCCAGGACGAAGACCGTCAGGAAGGCGAGCAGACAGCCCGTGGCGAAGAGGGTCTTGTTCCGCTCGCCGGGCGGAATGGCCGTGGCCCGGTCGGGCCGCCCCTGCGGATAGCGGACGACAACCCGGTCCCCGCCCACCACCGTGCGCGGCCCGCCGCCTTCCTCGAACCGCCGCACCTCCCCTTCCGGGGTGGTGAATTCGTAGACGTGGTGCCACGTGCTGTGACTCGACCCGCCGATGTTCCCGTGCCCGTGCCCCCGGCTCGTGGTGACCACATACGCGCTGACGCACACCCCCTCGGCCGTGACCCCGCCGCGCCAGGCGGCGTTCAGCCGCCGCATCCGCACCACGGCCCACACCATTCCGGCGATGCCGCCGGCAGCCAGCAACCCCGGCAGGGCCAGGAAGAACACGTCGCGCATGGATCCCTCGTCGATTGGATGTTTTCGATCATCCAATCGGCCGGAATTGGTCCAGGCCATCGATTAAGCCGAGGGCTTCCTACGGAACCTCGTGCCCTTTTTCGGCCTCCGCCGCCACCATCTTCTCCATCGGGTCCACGGCCAGCGGCCCCGTCACCACGATCGCGAGGACCACCGCCGCCCCCGCCAGCACATTGCCCAGCCACACCACCGTGTGCGCGGGCAGGGTGTACGCCGCGACCACCCGGGACACGGACTCGGCCAGCAGGACGGCGCCCCACACGAGGGAGAAGCGGCGCTCGGCACGGCGGAAGCGGACGGACCCGCGCATGAGCCGCTCCCACGCGGCGGTCTTCGCGGGGTCGCCGCCCTTGGTGATCCACGGCTTGAGACCCGCGGTCATCATCGGCCGCCCGGCGAGCACGGAGACCAGCACGCCCGCGCCGATCATCCCGCTGCCGGCGCTGTCCTTGGCGAGCATCAGCCGGGCGTCGCCCGTGACAGCGCTCATCGCCAGCCCCACGGCGTTGACGACGAGCATCAGGGTGGCGAGCGCGTTGAGCCGGCGGTCCTTGACGACCGACCAGAGCGAGCGCGCCGCCGGCAGGACGCTCGTCCAGGCGAGAGCGGCGACAGCGCCCATGCCGAAACCGTCGGTCAGGACGTAGTACCCGGCCATCGGCACCACGGCGTCCACGACCAGCGGCGTCAGACTCCGCGCCAGCGCCCGGCCCTCCCCGGCGGGCGCGGGGGCGGGGGTGGTGGTGAGTGTCTGCATGGGCGGGCCCCTCTGTGTCGTCGTCCGGTCCCCGGCGGGGACATGTACAGACTCACGGGAGGGCCCCCTCCGGCAGCAGAGCGAAGCGTCCCCAAGCGGCCGTGACTTTTGTCAGCGTGAGGAGGCGCGGACCGTCCGCCGCCCCGGAACGTCCGGGCAGCTCAGGTAGGGTGGATCGGTTGGTGGCGAGGAGAACAGGGCCTGATGACGAACGCTGAGCACGAGATCACCTGGACCGACGCCGAGGGTCTCGTCCACTCCGCGCTGTGGTACGCGGAGAACGCCGCCCCGCCGCCGCGCACTGTCGTCGTCGCCGACGACCGGCTCAAGGCGGACACCGCCTACCGCATGGCCTCCGAAGGCACCGCGATCCTGTGGACCGGCGACTTCCAGAACGCCCGTCAGCTGCTGTCGGCGATGGGCCGCCGGGCCGACCGCAAGCGACGCCGGTTCGCGGACGATCCCGCCGTCGCCTTCAACCAGCACCGCCAGGCCCGTGCGCTGCGCGCGCGCGTCCTCGGCAGTCTCCTGATCCGGCTGGACGAGGGCGCCGTGGCCGACCTGCGGCGCGCCCCGGACGTCCGCGAGGCCTGCGCCGGGGCCGGCTGCCCTCTCGACCGGCCGTTCGTCTGCTCGCTGGTGGCCCTGCTGGGCATGATCGGAGCGCACGAGTGGCGGCGCAAGGGCGTCGAGGTGCCCGCCCTCGGCGCGCGGATCCACCCGTACTACGGCGTCTTCTCCCCGGTCCGCGGGGAGTACGTCGACCTGGTGGCACAGGCGCCCCTGCCGCCCGGGGACCCCGCGCGGTCGGTGGCGTTCGACATCGGTACGGGCTCGGGCGTGCTGGCGGCGGTGCTCGCCCGGCGCGGTGTCGGCAGTGTCGTCGCCACGGACCAGAACCCGCGCGCCCTGGCCTGCGCGGAGGACAACATCGCCCGGCTCGGCCTGGCCGACCGGGTCCGGGTGGTCGAGGCCGACCTGTTCCCCGCGGAGGGGCGCGCCTCGCTCGTGGTGTGCAACCCGCCGTGGCTGCCGGCCAAGCCCACCTCCGCGCTGGAATCGGCGGTGTACGACCCCGGTGGCCGCATGCTGCGCGAGTTCCTCCGGCTGCTGCCCCGCCACCTCGAGCCGGGCGGCGAGGGCTGGCTCATCCTCTCCGACCTCGCCGAGCACCTCGGCATGCGGACCCGGGAGGACCTGCTGGAGCTCATCGACCGCTCCGGGCTCCAGGTCCTGGACCGACTGGACATCGCGCCCCGGCACTCACGGGCGAGCGACCCGGACGATCCTCTGCACGCCGCCCGCTCCGCCGAGGTCACCTCGCTCTGGCGCCTGGGAGTGCGCTGAACACGCCGAAGGGGCGCCCCCGGCCGGAACCGGCGGCGCCCCTCGGCGCGCTGCGAGCGGAACGCGCCACAAGCGGGAGAGAAGGCGTCAGGCCTTCTTCGTCTCCCAGAAGATGCGGTCGATCTCGGCGATGAGCTCCAGCGCCTTCTCACCCGTCTTCGGGTCCGTGGACGCCTTCGCGGCGCTCAGGGCCTTGAGCGTGTCGTTGACCAGCTGGTGCAGCTGGGGGTACTTCTCGAAGTGCGGGGCCTTGAAATAGTCGCTCCAGAGCACCGAGACGTGGTGCTTGGCCAGCTCGGCGCGCTGCTCCTTGATGAGGATCGCGCGGGCGCGGAACGCCGCGTCCTCGTTGGCCTGGTACTTCTCCTGGACGGCCTTGACCGACTCGGCCTCGATGCGGGCCTGGGCCGGGTCGTACACACCGCAGGGGAGGTCGCAGTGGGCGCTGACCTTCACCTTGGGGGCGAACAGGCGGGAGAGCATGTGCTGTCCTTCCTCGTGATCGTCTTCTCAGGTGCGAGATTACTCGGTGCGGGAAGGCTTTTCTCGGGGGCCCCGGGGGGCTTAGGACAAAAGTCCAGTGTCAGTCCGGTACTGGCGGAGCGACGGACGCGGAGGTTGCCGTGATGCAGGACCAGCTGGACGAGCGCGGCTACGAGCTGGAGCGGGAGCGCCGCGGGCTGCTGCGCGTCGGGCTGGCCGAGGTGTACAACCCGTCGATGGTGCCCACGCTGAACCCCGGCGATCAGTTGATCGTGCGGTACGGGGCCCCGGTGCGGCCCGGGGACGTGGTGGTGCTGCGCCACCCGTTCCGCCAGGATCTGCTGATCGTCAAACGCGCGGTGGAGCGGCGCGACGGCGGCTGGTGGGTGATGGGCGACAACCCGCTGGTGGAGAACGACAGCCGGGAGTTCGGCACGGTGCCGGAGGAGTTCGTGGTGGCCCGGGCGTGGCTGCGGCTGCGGCCGCCGCCCGGGGCCGGTCAGCGGTCGGCGGGGGCGCTGCTGTCCTGGGTGACCGAGGCCGTGCGGCCGCTGCGCTCGGCCGGGACGGCGGGGCGGGCGTTCTCCAGGCGCTTGCGGGCGCGGTAGGCGGCGACGTTCGCCCGGGTGGCGCAGCGGTCGGAGCAGTAGCGCCGGGAGCGGTTGGTGGAGGTGTCGAGGTAGGCGTTGCGGCAGGGCGCGGCCTGGCAGATGCCGAGGCGGTCGACGCCGTACTCGGTGAGGTGGACGGCCAGACCCATGCTCGCGGTGGCGGTGTAGACGGCGCCCGCGTTGGCCGCGTGGTCGGCGATGTGCATGTGCCACTTGGGGCGGCCGTCCTCGTCCCGGTACTCGTGGCCCGAGATCTGGGGGCTGACGGGGAACTCCATCAGCAGCGCGTTGAGCAGGTCCACCGCCCGTACCTCGTCGCCCTCCGACGCGGCCTCGAAGACGGCGCGCAGCCGGGCCCGGGCCGCGCGCATCCGGGTCAGGTCGCCGTCGACGAGCCGGCGGGCCGCCTGCGACGCGGTGCCGAAGAGCTCGCGGGCCGTGTCGAGGGTGGTGAGGGTGTCGGTGCCGCGCGTGGGCTGCTCGGTGTTGACCAGCCGCACGGCGAAGTCCGAGTAAGAGGCCAGTTCCACTTGTAGTCCTTACGCAGCCGGGCCGAGGTCGCTGTCGTCGACCAGTAATGGCCGATTCTGCTTCGAGGGTATTACAAGGACGTCGTGGTGCTCGTGCCGAGGGGCGGCACGGCCGTCAGGCCGTACCGCCCCTCGCCGCACCTCCTGGCGGCTACAGCACCTTCGACAGGAACGACTTCGTCCGGTCGTGCTGAGGATTGGTCAGCACGTCCCTCGGGTGGCCCGACTCCACCACGACGCCCTGGTCCATGAAGACGACCGAGTCGCCGACCTCCCGGGCGAAGCCCATCTCGTGGGTGACCACGATCATCGTCATGCCGTCCTCGGCCAGGCCCCGCATGACGTCCAGGACGTCACCGACCAGCTCCGGGTCCAGCGCCGACGTCGGCTCGTCGAAGAGCATCAGCTTCGGCTCCATCGCCAGCGCCCGGGCGATGGCCACGCGCTGCTGCTGGCCGCCGGAGAGCTGGGCGGGGTAGTTGCCGGCCTTGTCGGCGAGGCCGACACGGTCGAGGAGCTTCAGGGCGCGCTCCCGGGCCACGGCCTTCGTCTCGCCCTTGACCTGGATCGGCGCCTCCATGATGTTGGCCAGCGCCGTCATGTGCGGGAAGAGGTTGAAACGCTGGAACACCATGCCGATGTCCCGGCGGTTCTGGGCGACCTCGCTGTCCTTGAGCTCGTAGAGCTTGTCGCCCTTCTGGCGGTAGCCGACGAGCTGGCCGTCGACGTAGAGCCGGCCGGCGTTGATCTTCTCCAGGTGGTTGATGCACCGCAGGAAGGTCGACTTGCCCGAACCCGAGGGGCCGATGAGGCAGAACACCTCGCGCGGGGCGACCTCGAGGTCGATGCCCTTGAGGACCTGCACGGCGCCGTAGGACTTGTGGACGCCCTGCGCCTTCACCATCGCGTTCATGCGCTGACGCCTCCCTTGGAACGGTTGCCGAAGGCCGTCAGGTTGGCCCTGACCTTCTGCCACGGGGTGAGCGGCAGGCTGCGCAGCGCGCCACGGGCGAAACGCCGCTCGAGATAGAACTGGCCGACGCTGAAGACGCTGGTCAGGATGAGGTACCAGGTGGCGGCGAGGAACAGCATCTCCACTGTCGCACCGGTCGTCTGCCCGATGTCGGAGGTGGAGCGCAGCAGCTCCAGGTACTGGGCCGCCGCCGCGGCCAGCGACGAGGTCTTGAGCATGTTGATGAACTCGTTGCCCGTCGGCGGCACGATCACGCGCATCGCCTGCGGCAGCACGATCCGGCGCAGCGTCCTGCCCTGGCTCATGCCGAGCGCGTGGGCGGCCTCGGTCTGGCCCTCGTCGACCGACTGGATGCCGGCGCGGACGATCTCGGACATGTAGGCGGCCTCGTTGAGCCCCAGGCCGAGCAGCGCGGCCATGAAGGGGGTCATGAAGTCGCTCATCTCGTCCCGGTAGATCGGGCCGAGGTTGATGTAGGGGAAGATCAGCGCCAGGTTGAACCACAGCAGCAGCTGGACGTAGACCGGGGTGCCCCGGAAGAACCAGATGTAGAGCCAGGAGACCGATGAGGTCACCGGGTTCTTCGACAGCCGCATCACGGCCAGGACGATGCCGAGGACCAGGCCCAGCAGCATCGCGAGCAGCGAGATCAGGACGGTCTTGCCGAGGCCCGAGACGACGGAGGAGTCGAAGATGTAGTCCGGGATCGCGCTGTAGTGGACGTTCGCCGAGGCGAAGGCGTTGACGATCAGGCCGAGGACGGCCAGCACGACGACGGCGGAGATCCACCGGCCGTAGTGGCGGACCGGGATGGCCTTGATGACCTCGGGCTCGCCCGGGCTCGCGGACGCGGTGGCCTTGCCGGCGGGCGGGTCCGCCGGGGGCGGGTCGTCGGCGGGCGGATCGGCTGCGGGCGGGTCGGCCGGGGCCTTCTGCTCCGGCTCGCTCGTCTTGTCAGCCGTCTTGTCAGCCGTCTTGTCGGCCGAAGCCTTCTTCTCCGGCTGCTCGGCCTCGGAGGGTTCCGCTGCCTTGTCGGGCTCGGACGCCTTGTCGGGCTTGTCGGGGGAAGCGGTCACGGGGGATGCCTTTCAGCGTTTGCCGTACGAGGAGGGGGGACAGCCAGGACAAACGAAGGTCAGGAACCGCCGTTGATCTTCGCTTCCTTGATGGCGCCCGCATCGACGCCCCAGGTCTTGATGACCTTCTCGTACTCGCCGTTCTTGATGATCGCGTCGAGCGCTTCCTTGAGGGCGTCGCGCAGCTGGGCGTTGTCCTTCGAGACGGCGATGCCGTACGGCGCGGCCTGCACCTGGTCGCCGACGATCTCGAAGTCGTTGCCGCCGCCCGAGGTCTTCACCGCGTAGGCCGCGACCGGGAAGTCACTGGAGACGGCGTCGACGCCGCCGGCCTTGAGGCGGGTCTGGGCCTCCAGGTCGTTGTCGAAGGCCTCCATGGAGATCTTGTCCTTGCCGTCCTTCTCGCACTTCTCCGACTGGGACTTGGACAGGTCCTCGGAGACGGTGCCGCGCTGGACCGCGATCTTCTTGCCGCAGAGGTCGTCCCAGCCGTTGATCCCCTTGGTCTCGCCCTTCTTGGTGTAGAGCGAGACACCGGCGTTGAAGTAGTCGACGAAATCGACACCTTCGCCCACCTTCTTGTGGGTCTTGGAGTCGTTGCCCTCCTGCCGGTCCTTGGTGTCCGTCATCGCCGACATCGCGATGTCGTAACGCTTGGATCGCAGTCCGGTCAGCAGGGCGTCGAAGGTGCCGTTGTTGAAGTCGACCCGGACTCCGAGCTGCTTGCCCAGGGCCGCGGCGATGTCGGGATCGATGCCGACCGTCTTGCCGTCCTTCTTGAACTCGACGGGCGGGTAGGCGATATCGGAGCCCACCTTGATCACCTTGGCGCTCTGGATGCTCTTCGGGAGCTTGGCGAAGAGCGGGGCCGAGGCGCCCTGGGCGGACGACTGGCCGCCCTCGTTGCCCGTCTTGTTCCTCTGGTCGCCGCAACCGGTCAGCAGCAGGGTGCCGGCGACCGCGATCGCGCCGACGGCGGCCAAACGGTTCCAGGCGGCAGCCGGGCGAGGGGTGGTGCTTGCGGTCATTGCTCGTTCCTCCTGCGGTTGAGGGGGTATACGACAGGTAATTCGGCAATCACGCGAAACCACGGAAGAAGTCGCAGCACACTTCCTCGTGCGACGCGACCTCGTGCGGTCTGCGCATCTTGCCATCCGGACTGCCCCATTCGGGGGCCAGCCATGTCAAAATCGGATAACGGGTGATCCCCATTCGTTACCGGGCGGTTCACACCCCTTGGGCTGCTGTGTCTGTTCTGATCGGCTTCCTGGCGCGAGACGCAGCTCACGCCCGCCGTGTCTCACTTCGTGGACACCTTGGCGCGTCCGGGACCAGTTGACACGTTTCCGCCGTGATCGCGTGTCGGGTTCGCGCCACCGGGGCCCGGAACTCACTCGTCGGCCGTACTGGTCTTCCGGTAGAAAGACCAGTTACACCCCTCACCCGGGGCTCAGGGCGCGCATGTGCGGCGCGCCCGCTTTGTCCGTACCGCCCCGTCGCACGGAAGTCATCCGCCGTCCGGGGTCCGGACATGGTTCGGACATGTGCCCGACCCGCCTCCCACACCCAGAGGCGGTTACCCTCGATCTGCACTTACGACAAAGGGGTCAAGAAAAGTGGCAGCGGAGATCGTGAATCCTCGCAGCGACAGCGGCACGGACGAAGGGGCTCGCGCAGAGTTCTTCGATCCGGCCTTCGCGCTGCACCGTGGCGGCAAGATGGCGGTTCAGGCGACCGTTCCCCTCCGGGGGAAGGACGACCTGTCCCTCGCCTACACGCCGGGGGTCGCCAAGGTGTGCAGCGCCATCGCCGAACAGCCGGAGCTGGTGTACGACTACACCTGGAAGTCGCAGGTCGTCGCGGTCGTGACGGACGGCAGCGCGGTGCTCGGCCTGGGGGACATCGGCCCCGAGGCGTCCCTGCCCGTGATGGAGGGCAAGGCCATCCTCTTCAAGCAGTTCGGCGGCGTGGACGCGGTCCCGATCGCCCTCGACTGCCGTGACGTCGACGAACTCATCGACACCGTCGCCCGCATGGCGCCCTCCTTCGGCGGCATCAACCTGGAGGACATCTCCGCGCCGCGCTGCTTCGAGATCGAGCGCCGGCTCCAGGAGCGCGTGGACATCCCCGTCTTCCACGACGACCAGCACGGCACCGCCGTCGTCACCCTGGCAGCGCTGCGCAACGCCGCGCGGCTGACGGGCCGTACGCTCGGCGAGCTGCGCGCGGTGATCTCGGGCGCGGGCGCGGCCGGTGTGGCCATCGCCCGGATCCTGGTGGAGGCGGGCATCGGCGACGTCGCCGTGTGCGACCGCAAGGGCATTGTCTCCGGCGACCGCACCGACCTGACGGACGTCAAGCGCGAGCTGGCGGGCTTCACCAACAAGGCCGGTCTGACGGGCCCGTTGGAGGTGGCGCTGGACGGTGCGGACGTCTTCATCGGCGTCTCCGGCGGCACGGTGCCGGAGCCGGCGGTCGCGAAGATGGCCGAGAACTGCCTGATCTTCGCGATGGCCAACCCCAACCCGGAGATCCACCCGGACGTCGCCCACAAGTACGCGGCCGTCGTCGCCACCGGGCGCAGCGACTTCCCCAACCAGATCAACAACGTCCTCGCCTTCCCCGGCATCTTCGCGGGTGCCCTCCAGGTGCGGGCGTCGCGGATCACGGAGGGCATGAAGATCGCGGCGGCCGAGGCGCTGGCCGCCGTGGTGGCGGACGAGCTGAGCGCGGACAAGGTGATCCCCTCGCCGTTCGACGAGCGGGTCGCCCCGGCGGTCACCGCCGCCGTGGCCGCGGCGGCGCGGGCGGACGGCGTCGCGCGACGCTGACGCCCCGAGCTTGAGGGGAGGGCCGGTCCGGACCATGGGGTCCGGGCCGGCCCTTCGCCGTTCATGCCGGGCGGACCGGGCGCGTCACCGGACCCGGCGGACGAAGGCGTCGTACACCTTGTTGGTGTCGCCGGGCACGAGGTTGTCCGCCGCGCTGCCGAAGACGAGCGTCCGACCGGCCAGGTCGACGCTCGGGCCGCCGGACCAGCCGTTGGCCTGGGAGCCGTCGGCGGCGACGCTGACCCGTTCGACGGCGCCGGTCACCAGGTCCTTGGCGAAGACGTCCTCGACGCCGTTGGTGTCCCCGGGCACGAGGTTGGCGGCCAGGGACATGAAGAACACGTGCCGGTTGTCGGCGCTCATCACCCCGCCCCGGTACGAGCTGTTGTCGGCCTGGGAGCCGTCGGCCGCGACGCTGACGCGCCGGACGACGCCGGTGACCAGGTCCGTGGCGAAGACGTCGGCTTTGCCGTTGGTGTCGTTCTCCACCAGGGCGTCGGAGTCGGACGAGAAGAGCGCGTACCGGCCGTCGGGGCTCAGCGCGAAATCGCCGTCGACCGCCACGCCCCCGCCGTCGCGGGTCGGCGCCCCGCGCTGGGTGCGGCCGGTGCGCAGGTCGTGGACGTACAGGCCCCGGGCGCGCGGCCGCTGGAGCGCCTTCTCCCCGCCGGGCGGCGTGACCAGGTCGGACATGCTCAGGAAGGCGACCTTGCCGCCGTCCGCGCTGATCTGCGGCGAGACGGAGAAGCCGTCGGCCTGGGCGCCGTCGCTCGTGACGCTCACCCGCTTCGTGGTGCCGCGCAGGCGGTCGCGGACGAACACGTCCGTCCGGCCGTTGGTGTCACCGGGCACCAGGTCGTCCCGGTCGGAGGAGAAGGCGACATAGCGGCCGTCGGCGCTGATGGACGGGGCCGAACTGTGCGCGGGCTTCGTGCCCTTGTTCTCGACGAGCACCTCGGTGCGGCCCGTGACCCGGTCGTGGACGAAGACGTCGTAGTAGTCGCCCGGATTGCGGTTCGGGGCCAGGTTCTTGGCCTCGGAGTCGAAGGCGACGTACCTGCCGTCACCGCTGATCGAGGTCGTCCACGACGACCTGTCGGCGGGGGTGCCGTCGGAGGCGACACTGGCGAGCTCGGTGCGGCCGGTGCGCAGGTCCTTCACGTAGACGCGGCGCATCGACTCGGTGGCGCCGGGCACGAGGTTCGTGGCGCCGGTCTCGAAGGTGACGAAACGGCCGTCGGCGCTGATCTTCTCGCCGATGCTCTCGGCGTTCGCCTGGGTGCCGTCGGAGGCGGTGTTCACCCGCTCGACGCGGGCGTGGGCCCCCGGCGCGGCGGCGCCCGCGATATCGGCGCCGGTCAGGGGCAGGACGGCGGTGCAGCCGACGAGTAACGCGGCGGTGGCGGTGGCGCGTCTGGAACGTCGCATGGTGTTCCCCTCGCGTGGTCGCGTCTCGCGTGATCGCGCGTATGCGCGTGGAGCGCGCGGAGGAAGCCAACAGTCCGGTCGGCCCCCGGTCAAGACACCCCGCACCCGATCACGACGCGGCGCGTGTCACAGCGCCATGTGGTTTCCTCCGCCGCGCCCCGCCACTAGGTTCGGCTCATGTTCGCCGCCTACGCCGCACGCATCGACCGCGACCAGCCCCTGAACGGCCTCGATCTGGGGGAGCGCCCCGAGCCCGTGGCGCGCCCCGGCTGGACGGTCGTCAACGTCAAGGCCGCCTCGCTCAACCACCACGACCTGTGGACGCTGCGCGGCGTGGGGATCGGCGAGGACGCGCTGCCGATGATCCTCGGCTGTGACGCGGCGGGCGTCGACGAGCACGGCAACGAGGTCGTCCTCCACTCCGTCATCGGCGAGACCGGCCATGGCGTGGGGCCCGACGAGCCGCGCTCGATCCTCACCGAGCGTTATCAGGGCACCTTCGCCGAGCGCGTCGCCGTGCCCTCCTGGAACGTGCTGCCCAAGCCGAAGGAGCTGTCCTTCGAGGAGGCCACCTGTCTGCCCACGGCCTGGCTGACCGCCTACCGGATGCTGTTCACCAAGGCGTGCGCGCGGCCCGGGCAGAGCGTGCTGGTGCAGGGCGCCGGCGGCGGGGTGGCCACGGCGGCGATCGTGCTGGGCGCGGCGGCCGGGCTGCGGGTCTTCGCGACCAGCCGCGACGCGGCCAAGCGCGAGCGCGCCGTGGAGCTGGGCGCCGAGGCGGCGTACGAGCCGGGGGCCCGGCTGCCGCACCGCGTGGACGTGGTCGTCGAGACGGTGGGCGCGGCCACCTGGTCGCACTCGGTCAAGTCGCTCAGGCCCGGCGGCACTCTGGTGATCTCCGGCGCGACCAGCGGCGACCGTCCCCCGGCGGCCGAGCTGACGCGGATCTTCTTCCACGAACTCCATGTCGCGGGCGTGACGATGGGCACCAAGGAGGAGCTGTCCGGCCTGCTCGCCTTCTGCGCGGCCACCGGCGTCCGGCCGGTGATCGACACGGTGCTGCCCCTGGACCGGGCGCGTGAAGGCTTCGAAAAGATGAACAGCGGCGATCTGTTCGGGAAGGTCGTGCTGACGGTATGAACGGCGGATGCCGAAGAGACGCTCGCGCACGGCGGCGTTCCTTGCCGCGATCACCTGTGTCCTGACCTTCCTCACGCCCCAAGCCGCCGGTGCCGACACCGGCCCCGGCATCCCCCGGCTGACCGACGAGCACGGCCGGGCGCTCACCCTGCGGGGCTGGAACCTCGCGGACAAGGAGCACCGGGGCGAACGCGCCCTGGAGGACATCACCGAGCGCTCGCTGCGCGACATGGCCGGGCAGGGGTTCAACTTCGCCCGGCTGGCGGTCTTCTGGGACGACCTGGAACCCCGGCGCGGTGAATACAGCGAAACGTATCTGCGGAAGATCGAACGTGTCCTGGACTGGGCGGCCGAGTACCGGGTCCGGATACTGATCGACGCCCACCAGGACGTCTACGGACCGGCCTTCGGCGGCCACCGGGGCATCCCCGCGTGGGCCACCCGCACCGACGGGCTGCCCTACCGGCAGCACCCCGACGACTGGTTCGCCGAGTACTTCGAACCGGCCGTCCAGGCCGCCTTCGAGCACCTCTACGAGGACGCCGACCTGCGCCTCGCCCAGGCGCGGATGTGGCGGGTCCTGGCCGGCCGCTTCGCCGGCCACCCGGCCGTCCTGGGCTACGACCTGATCAACGAACCCATGGGCCGACTGCGCCCGGGCGAGGACCTGTTCACGGCCGCCCGCCGCATCGAGGCCACCCAGGTCACCCCCATGTACCGGCGCCTCGCGCGGGCGATCCGCGACGTCGACCGGAAGCACCGGATCTTCATCGAGCCCACCCCGGCGGCGGGCGAGGGCAAGCCCACGGGGCTGGGCCGGGTGGCCGACCCGAAGATCGTCTACGCGCCGCACTTCTACAACGCCGCCATGGAGCTGGGCCGGGACTACGATCCCGCGTCCGGCTGGCTGGAGGCCTACGAGGCGGCCGTCGTCCACTATCCGCGCGAGCAGCGCGTGCCCGTGCTGGTGGGGGAGTGGGGTCCGCTCGACAGCTCGCTGCCGAACATGGGCCGGTTCTACGAGGACGCCATCGCCTCCATCGGGCGCTACGCGTCCGGGTGGGCGAGCTGGCAGTGGTGCTACGGGGGGACGTACTGCGCCATGGGCGAGCAAGGGCGCTTCCGTCCCAACAAGGAGCGCACAGCCCGGCCTTACGCTCCGGCTGTGGCCGGTACGCCCCGCGCCGAGGCGTACGATCCCGGCGCGCGCTCCTACCGGCTCACCTATCTGCCCTCGCCCGGGGGAACCAGCGAGCTCTCCCTGCCGCCCGACCCCCGAGGCTGGCGCGTCACCGTGACCGGACCGGCCCGGACCAGCGGCGGAACCGTGCGGCCGGGCCGGCGCGGCACGGTGTTCGTGCACGCGACGGGAAGGGCGGCGGGCCCGGTCACGGTCATGGCCACGGCGGGACACGCTGTGAAGTGACGAGGAGCGGTGGCGCGGTTCGGGAGCGCTGAGGATGATGCACTCCGGGGCGCTCGCCCTGCTGTTCACCGCGCGGTCGCGCGTCGTTGTGAATGAACGTGCCGGTCCGGTTCCGGGCCGCCGGGGGTGAAGCCATGTCCTCGTCGATTCCACTGCTGCCGTCCGTGGGCGACTTCATCGCGGCGTTCGAAAGGTTCGTCGTGGTGCCGCCGAAGCGGCGGGGACCCTCCGCCAGGTTCGTGCTCATGCCGCAGGGCGATCCGGACGTGGCGGCGCAGATCGCCACGGGGGAATGCGGACGGCTGCGGGTGGAAGGGCGCGCGCTCGTCCCGTACGCCCGGGTCCTGGAGTTACCCGGGACCCAGGGCCCGGACGTCTTCGAGCAGATCGAGCAGGGCCTGCTGGGCAACCTGCCCGAGGGGTTCGGCCGGCTGCGCCTGCCGCGCTACCGCCTCGTGCGGACCTTCGCCGAGGCCCGCTCCCGGGAGCGCGATCCGGACGTACGCGCCCGGGATCTGCGCGACAAGTGCTTCGAGGAGCGGCGCAAGAGCTCGGTCGTCCTCAAGGCCTTGCGTGCCATCAGCCTCGCCGACGTCCCGGGGATGCCGTCCTGGGCGTGGCAGCCCCTGCGGCCGCTGTTCGAGGTGCTGCCGCGCTGGCTGTACGGGCGGCGGCAGCAGCGCCGCATGATGAGGGAGGGCGGCTGGTTCCGGCAGTGGGCGGGACTTCCCGACGGGCGCGGCGACTTCTTCGGGCAGCACGAGAAGGTGACCGGCCGCAAGGCCGACGCGCTGCTGCACGCGCTGCTCGGCGATCTGGAGGACGCGGTGGGGCGCCGCCGCCTCTCGCCGTGGGTCCGGCGGCGCCGCACCCGCTTCGTCCTGGTCCTCCCCAAGGCGGGCGCGGCCGGTTCGCTCACCCAGAGCGTGGTCGAGGGCTTCCCGAAGGCCGTGGAGCGGACCCGGAGCACCGCCGTGGCCCTGCTGGCCGTGGGCTATCAGGACGGGCGGGAGGCGCCCCAGTCCTTCGCGACGGTCACCGGCACCATCGACTCCTGGACGCCCGGCCGGAGCAGGGGCCGGGGCCGGTCCGTCCACGTGGCCGTACCGCCCCACGACGGCGGGACCGACGCGGAGGCCGACAGCTTCTTCGACAGCTACCCGGAGATCGGCCTCGACGGCGGGGCGCCCTCCGCCGCCGCGCCGCGCTGGGAGGCTCTGGGCCTCGCCCTGGCCGGCGTCCTGGTGCTGTCGCTCCTCGCCTACGGCGGTGTTCTCTGGTTTCCCCGGGCGGCCGACACCCGCTGTCTCGGCGCCACCGTCCCCGAGGCGAAGTCGGCCCCTCCGGGCAAGGCCACCGGCCGCAGCCCCAAGGTGGTGTACCAGCAGGCCCTGGACGCGATCAAGAACCAGAACGACCTCGCCGACGTGGCCGCACGGGTGAACAACGCGATGGTCCGCACCGTGGTCTACCTGGGGGTGCCCGCGCTCGCCGACACCTGGAAGGAGGGCATCTACAGCGGTGCCATCCCCGAACTGCGCGGCATCGCCCTGGCCCAGGGGGAGCTCAACGGCGAGGCGGCCAGGGTGACCGACAAGGTGTGGCTGAAGGTCAGGGTCGAGGACGCGGGGATGCGCTTCTCCAAGGCGCCCGAGGTGGCCGAGCGGCTGGCGCGGGAGATCCGGGCCGAACCGTCCGGCGCCCAGCAGATCATGGGCGTGGTCGGGCTGGCACAGAGCCGCCCGGACACCCTCAAGGCCCGTGACACCCTCGCGGCCGCCAATGTGCCGATGGTCGGCACCGTGGCGACGGCCGAGGCGATGCAGCGCAGCGACCTCTACCGGCAGGTGGCCCCCGACAACCGGCGCGAGGCCCGGATCGCGGCGGCCTTCGCCGGCCAGGGCAACCTCGTGGAGACCGCGCCCGGCCGGTGCGTCCCGGCCCGCCGGGCGGTGGTCGTGGCCGACCCGGAGGACACCTACAGCGACAATCTGAGCACGCGGTTCGTAGCGGCGTTCCCCGACGCCCGCACGATCTGGTACTCGCCGAACCCCGGCAAACCGTCCGATCGGCGTGATCCCCCGAACGACCGCACGGAGTGGGCGCGTTCCCTGTCGGACATGGCCCGGACGGTGTGCGCGCGGATCAAGGAAGACCCGCGCACGGTGCTCTACTGGGCCGCGCGGCAGAACGAATTCGCCGCGTTCCTCGACGAGTTCGACGGGGGCACGTCGTGCAACGACGGGCTGACGGTGCTCGGCGGCGACGACCTGACCGGCGTCGTCCTCGACGACCAGCAGCCGGGCAAGCGCCACCCCAAGGTGCGGCTCTACTACGCCGCGCACGTGCTGCCGAACGGCTACCCCGCCAACGCCATGGGCGAGCGCTTCCGCCAGGAGTACCGCGATTCCTACGGAGACGACGACCGGTGGAGCGACGACGGCCGGGCCCCGCTCGCCTGGGACGCGCTGCAGGTGCTGTCGAAGGCCGTCAACTCCGCCTACCAGGACTCGCATTCCTCCCTCCTCACCCGGGGCATGGTCGAGTCGGACCTGGTGAAGGGCGTCGGAGGCCCGTCCGGCATCCAGGGCACCACGGGGGCGCTGGCCTTCGCCAACGGCGGGAAGGTGCCCGTGAACAAGCGGCTGCTGATCCTCCACGACACCCGCGACGGCCCCGAGGTGTCGCTGGAATGCGGGTACCGCGACAGCGGGACGGAGCAGAGGACCTGGGGGCCGGGCGGGGCGTTCGACTGCCCCCGGGACGAACAGGACCCGGACTGAGCCTGGCGCGGTGGCGGTCGCGCGGTGAGGGTCGCGCCGTGACGCTCGCGCCGGGGCGTGCGACGAAGTGCGCCGGAGTGGGTGGCGCACCCCGGGAGTGCTGAGGATGATGGGCTCACGGGGGCGTATCCCCGTGTTCCTTGCCGCGACCGCCTGTCGTGGAAGGGGCTTGCCGGCCCGGCGCTCCGGGCCGTTCGGGGGGTGAAGCGTGTCCACGCCTGTACCACCATTGCCGTCCGTGGGGGACTTCGTCACGGCCTTCGAGGAGTTCGTCCTGGTGCCACCGGGCCGGCGCGGGCCCTCCGCCAGGGTGCTCCTCGTGTCGCCGCCGGGCGGCGTCGAGGCGGAGCGGATAGCCGACGGCGAGTGCCAGCGGCTGCGCGTCCGGGGGCGCGCGCTCGTCCCGTTCGCCCGGGTCCAGGAGACGACGCGGCGCGCCGGCTCCACCTCGCGCACCCACGACGTCTTCGAGCAGATCGAGATCGCCCTGCACGAGAACCGGCCCCCCGGCTTCGGCCGGCTGCGGCTGCGGCGCTACGACCTCGTGCGCGCCTTGGCCGACGCCCGCACCCGGGAGACCCAACCGGCGGTGCGGGCGAGGGACTTCCGCGACCAGTGCTACGCGGAACGGTGCAAGACCTCGCTCTTCCTCAAGGCCCTCTACGCGATCAGCGGCGACGACCAGGCGCCCGCGAGCATCCCGGGCTGGCTGTGGCACTGGGCGCGCCGGCCGCTCTTCGGTGTGCTGCCGCGCTGGCTGTACGGGCGGCGGCAGCAGCGCCGGATGATGGGCAAGAACGGCTGGTTCCGCGGCTGGGCGGGGATCACCGCCGGGCGCGGCGACTTCTTCGCCCACCACGACGCCGTCGCCCGCGGCCGGACCGACGCGTTGCTGTGCGCGCTGCTCAGCGATCTGGAGGACGCCGTCCAGCGCAGGCGGGCGCTGTCACCGTGGGTCCGGCGGCGCCGGAGCCGGTTCGTCCTCGTCCTGCCCCGGGTGGGGGCGCCGGGCTCGGTCACCGAGAGCGTGATCCGGGGGTTCCCCGCGGCGGTCGAGCGGACGGGCAGCACGGCGGTGGCGCTGCTGGCCGTCGGCCGGGACGGCCGGGACACCGCCCAGACCCTCGCGGCGGCCACGACCACCATCGACTCCTGGACCCGCAGCCAGGGCCGGGGCCGGGGCCGGACCGTGACCGTGGGCGTGGGCCCCTACGACGGCCGCCCAGACGAGGAGGCCGAGAGCAGGCTGCGCGGCTACCCCGAGATCCAGCCCCGCAAGGTGTACTCCGACGGCGCGCCGCGCGTCGAGGCCGCCGTGATGACGGTGGCGGCGGTCGCGGCGCTGTCGCTCGTCGCGCAGTTCGCGGTGGCCCGGATCGGCGCGGAGACCAGCACCGAGTGCGTCGGCGCGAGCGTCGCCATGCCGGAGTCGGCCGCGCCGGGCAAGGTCCCCGAGATCTCCCCGAAGGAGCTGTACGAGCAGGCGCTGGCCTCCATCAGGACGCAGAACGCGGAGGCCGACGCGGCGGCGAAACGCCCCAACACGGCCGTCCGCACCGTCGTCTATCTCGGGGTGCCCGCCGTCGCCGAGACCTGGAAGGAGGGCATGTACAGCGGCTCCATCCCCGAACTGCGCGGCATCGCCCTCGCCCAGGAGGCGCTCAACCGCGAGGCGTCCCGGGACGGGGCCCGCAAGGTGTGGCTGCGGATACGGGTCGAGGACGCCGGCCAGCAGTTCGCGAAGGCCCCCGAGGCGGCCGAACGGATCGCCAAGGAGGCCGAGGAGGAGCGGAAGAGCGGCGGCAGCCAGCAGATCATGGGCGTGGTCGGGCTGGGCCAGAGCCGGACGGCCACCCTGAAGGCCCGGGACATCCTCGGCGCCGCCGGACTCCCCCTGATCGGCACGGTGACGACGGCGGAGGAGATGCAGCAGCACCACATGTACCGGCAGATCGCGCCGGACAACCGGCGCGAGGCGCGCGTCGCCGCCGAGTTCGCCCGCCGCGGCAACATCGTGGAGACCTCGCCCGGGGTGTGCGCCCCCGCCCGGGAGACGGTGGTCGTGGCCGACCCGACCGACCGCTACAGCGACAATCTGCGCCGCCGCTTCGTCCAGGAGTTCAAGAACACCCGCACGATCCTCTACTCGGCGGACTCGGAGACCCCCTTCGACCCGACGCAGGACGACCGGACCGAACGGGCCCGCACCCTGGCGGACATGGCGGCCTCCGTCTGCCGGCGGATCAAGGCCGAGCCCCGCACGGTGGTGTACTGGGCGGGCCGGGGCACGGAATTCTCCGCGTTCCTCGACGAGTTCGACAACGGCACCTCCTGCCGGGGACATGTGACGGCCCTCGGGGGCAACGACCTGACCAGCGCCGTCGTGGACGCCCAGCAGCCCAGCAGCCGCCACTCGGGCGTACGGCTCTACTACGCGGCGCACGCCGTGCCCAAGAGCTACTGGCCCAACGAGGTCGGCCGGGCCTTCCGTACGCAGTACCTCGACGCGTACGGCAAGGACGACCTGTGGAGCAACGACGGCCGTGCCCCCGTCGCCTGGGACGCGCTGCGGCTGCTCGCCACCGCCGTGAACACCGCCCGCCAGGCCTCCGGCACCGGCTCCTTCTCGCGCGACACGGTGCAGACCGTGCTGGCGTCGGGAGCCGGGGGCGGCGACGGGGTGCGCGGCGCCACCGGGACCCTGGTCTACGACCAGGGCCGTAAGGCGCCCCGGGACAAGCGGCTGCTGATCCTCCACGACACCCGCCAGGGCCCCGAGGTGGCCCTGGAGTGCGGGGTCCGCGACAGCGGCGACGAGAAGACGGCGTGGGGGCCGGGGGGTTCGTTCGAGTGCCCCCGGGACGCGGGGGACGCCTTGTAGCGGGGACGCCCCGCAAGGGGCGCGGGGAACTGCGCGCTCAGCCCAAGGCGGCCCGCAGTTGCAGGATGCTCCTGGGCACCGAGGGCGGCTGCGGGCCGCCTGTGGCTGGTCGCGCAGTTCCCCGCGCCCCTACGGCGCCTGCGGCGCCTTCAGCAGCCCCCCGATCCGCGCGGCGGCATCCGCCAAGCGGGCCCGCGCCTCGCGGAGCTGATCCGGCGTCACCCCGTGATCGCGCGCAGCGTCCCGTACCTCGTCGCGGAAGCGGTCCAGCAGCCGGTCGAGGTCGCGGGCCGGTTCCTTGGAGAGGGCGTCGTCGGCGACCGCCCACTCGGGCAGGGGGTACGAGGCGCGCAGCGGCTCGTCCTCCGCCCGCTCCACGACGATCACCGGCTCGTCGGCGGGCTGCCCCGGTGCCCGTCCGGACCGCATCTGCCCCGCCAGTACGCCGAGATCCTTGGCCAGCGCGCCGACGCCTTCGGCGATGCCCGCGGGCCAGTCGCCGTGCCGGGCGTGCTCACGGACCTGCTCCTGGACGCGCTCGGCGATGCGCCGTACCTCCTGGCGCGTCTGCTCCTGGGCCTGCCGGGCCTGGCGGCGGGCCGTCTGGGCGTCCTGACGGGCGCGGCGGCTCTCCTCCTTCGCCCGGCGGGCCTGCTCCTTCCACTCCTCCTTGGCCTTGCGGAACTCCTCCTTCGCCCCGGCGAAGTAATCCCCTCCGGAGCCGGCGGCCCCCGTCTCCGTGCGGGCCTTCAGCGCGTCCTCGCGCATCTCGCGGCGCAGGTCGCCGGCGGCGCCGCGCACGTCCTCGCGGATGTCGGCGGCCAGCGCGGCGACGGACTCGCGGATCTCCAGCTCCAGCTCGGCCAGCTCCCCACGCCGGTCGGCGAGTTCGGCGCGGCCGGCGTCGGTGATCGAGTAGACCTTGCGGCCGCCCTCGGTGGTGTGGGTGACCAGGCCCTCCGCCTCCAGCTTGGCGAGGCGGGGGTAGACGGTGCCGGCGGAGGGGGCGTAGAGCCCCTGGAAGCGCTCCTCCAGCAGGCGGATGACCTCGTAGCCGTGACGCGGGGCCTCGTCGAGGAGGCGCAGCAGGTACAGGCGGAGCCGGCCGTGGCCGAAGACGGGGGGCATCAGAGGACCTTTCCCGACGCGGGGGCGTCGTCTTCGGGGGACGGCGGCCGGCGCAGCAGCGCGACCGCGCCGGAGACAGTGGTGATCTTGAGCTTGCCGCCGCCCGAGCCCAGCGTGCCGGTGATCCGCTTGGCGCCCCACTGCCCGCCGACCCGCAGGTTCTCGAAGGCGCAGGAGACGGGGCCGCTGGTGGTGTTGGCCTCGACGTCGGCGTCGACCGGCTGCGGCAGCCGGATGGCGACCTCGCCGGAGACGGTGGTCAGCGCGAGGTCGGGGGTGCGGGCGGTGCCGGCGAGGTCGATGGTCATGTCGCCGTTGACGGTCTCCGCCTTGACCCGGCCGCCCGTGCCCTCGATCAGGGTCAGATCGCCCGAGACGGAGTTGAAGCGCAGGTCGCCGCCGAGGGCCTGGGCCTCCAGCCGCCCGGAGACGGACTCCGCGCGGACGTCGCCCCGTACGCCGACGAGCGTGACGTCCCCCGTGACGCCGCGGACCTCCGTGGGGCCCGCGATGCCGGAGACGACGGCGCTCGCGCCGACCACGCCGGTCTCGACGCGGGTGGCCGTGGGCACGGTCAGCGTGATCGTGACGGAGCGCTTCCACTCGTCGCGGTCGAACCACTTGAGGATGTTCTTCCAGGGCAGGTCGTCATAGGCGACCGTGAGGACGCCCTCCCGCAGGCTGACGACGAGCGGGGCTCCCTCGATCTCCGACAGCTCCAGCCCGGCGGGGCCGCTGTCGGTGCCCACGACATTGACGGTGCCGCCCACGACGCGCACCGCGAGCGCCGTGACGGGCTCCTCGAAGGTGAGCTTCTGGGGTGCGGCCAGTGACCACTGCGACCGGTCCGGCATTCCGGGCCTCCTCCGTTGGCGTAGTGCTGCGCGCGGCACCGCCGCGACGCAACATATCGCGTCTCCTGCAGAACACGATATATCGTGGCCCCGGGAAGTCAAGGGTCTTCCGAGTGGCATAGCGTTGACGCATGTCCGCTACTGATCACAGCCCGGCAGCGGGAGTTCTGCTGCTCTGCCGGGCCGAGCCCGACCGCGTCCGTCCGTCCGCGCAGCTCCTGCGCGAGCCGCTGCTCCTCGCCCCGGCGGGTGAGGAGTGGACCGTGCTGGTGCCGGGGGAGGACGCCTGGCACGCGGAGGGCGCGAGCCCGGCCGCCTTGACGGCCGAGTGGGCGCACGCCCTGACCGTCGCCGAACCCTGGCCGGCCGTGGGCCTGTGGTGGGACGCGGAAGGAGCCGGCTTCGTCGTCGCGGTGGGCTTCCGCCGCACGGTCGGCTACACCTGGCTGGCGGACGGCTCCCCGCTCGGGGAGGAGAGCGCCATGACGGCGCTGCGGGCCCGGCTGGGCCTGGACCCGGTGCTCGACGCGGAGGCGTTCGACCGGCTCACCCTGCCGGACTCGGACGCCGACGCGGCCGCGCGGGTGCTCGGGCTCGTCGCCGTCCTTGCCCGGGCCGGCCTCCACCTGCCGCCCGGCCTGACCCCGGGCACGGGCGCGGCCGAACTGCGCGCGGCGGCGGACGCGGCGCCGGAGGCGGAGCCCGTCGAGTGGCCCGGCTGGCGCACGATGGTGCGCGACGGCCTCGACGCGTCGGAGCGGGGGCCGCTGGGGCGGTGGGTACGGGGGCCGCGGGCGCGGGCGCTCGGCGCGGTGGAGGTTCTGGCGGGGGTGTCGCTCTGGGCGCTCGGGCGGCGCGGCGGCCGTCGGGGGATGAAGACCGCGGGCGCGGTCCTCGTCGCGGACGGCGCGCTCACGCTGGCGTACGACGTGTGGCGCTCGCGCGAGCGCTGAAAACGCCGGACGGGCCGACGAAGTCGGCCCGTCCGGCGCCTGCGCGTGTTACTCGTCGTCCTCGTCGTCCAGCCGTGCCAGCCACGTCGCCAGGCGCTCGACCGGGACCTCGAAGTCGGGGTTGAGGTCGACGAACGTACGGAGCTGCTCGGCCACCCAGCCGAGGGAGACCTCCTCCTCGCCCCGCCGGTTCTCCAGCTCCTCGATGCCGCGGTCGGTGAAGTACAACGTGATCTCCGTCAGGGGATGAGTCAATCGGTCCCGCCAAGGATAGGCGGCGCGCCCCGCGTCCCCCTCCGTCAGTCCACCCAGCGCGGCACCGTCACGATCTCCACCACCGCCGCCGACCAGGTGAACCCGGCCCCCACCCCCACCAGCAGGACGAGCTCACCGGGCGCGACCTCCTTCGCCTCGACCAGCCGCGCCAGTCCCGCGAACTGGTCGCCCGCCCCCAGGTGCCCCACGCCCCGGCTCCAGCCCCACGTCGTCCGTTCGGGATCGATCCCGAACGGAAGGAAGTACGCCGCCTCCAGCCGCCGCCCGCCCAGGTGCGGAAGGACGAACCGGTCCACCTCCCCGAGGCCGATCCCCGCCGCCTCCACCGCCCCCGTCAGCGCCCGGCGCTGCCCGCTCGCCACCCAGGCCACGGCCGCCGGCCGGCCCACCCGGCGCAGGAACTGCCGCTTGCACGCGTCGAGATCGACCGTCCCCGCCCGCCCGAAGGGCCGGTCGCCCCGGTGCATGCCCTCCAGCCGGGGTTCCGAGCAGGTCACCAGTGACCGCAGGCGCGCGAACCCACCGGCCCGGGAGAGCACGAGCGCGGCCCCGCCGTCCGCGTAGACCGTGCCCGGATCGCTGTGCCAGCGGTCGAAGCCGGGCGGGCGATAGGCGTCACCGGCCGTCAGCAGCGCCGCCGGCCGGTCCGTGCCCGCCCGCAGATACGCGGACGCCAGCTCCAGCGCGGCCATCCCGCCGTTGGAGACCTGCCGCACCTCCAGCGCCGGGCAGGCGGGCCGGGCGCCCGGCAGGGCCAGCGACTGGACGTAGGAGGCCGAGCCCCACAGCTCGTGCCCCTGGTCGTAGAGCGCCGCGTGCAGCAGCAGCCCGACGTCCGCCGCCCCGCACCCGGCGCGCCGCAGCGCCGCGCGGGCGGCCCGGGCGGCCATGCCGGGCCCCGAGTCCTCCGCCCCGGCGACGGTCACGGACACGGCTTCCGTGCGCCGGGCGATCGTCTCCGGCACCGGGACCGCCGGCGGCAGCCATGCCGCGCAGCCCGCGATGTACAGATCCTCGAAGGTCCTCGTCGTCATGGCCCACTGTGGCCGCCCCCGCCTCAAGGGCGGCTGGACCCACGGTCGATACGACGGAAGGCGGGCTCCCCCTCACAGGGGGAGCCCGCCTTCCGTCGTACTACAGAACCGCTAGGCGTCGAAGACCTCGGCGATCAGCGCCGCCTGCTCGGCCTGGTGGCGCTTGGCCGAGCCGACCGCCGGGGACGAGGAGTGCGAACGGGAGATCCGCCGCAGTCGCTCGCGGGCCGGGACGTCGGCGCCGACGGCCAGGTCCAGGTGGTCGATCAGGTTGAGCGCGATGAACGGCCACGCACCCTGGTTCGCCGGCTCCTCCTGCGCCCAGATGTAGCTCTCGGCGTTCTTGAACTTGGCGATCTCGGCCTGGAGCTCCTCACCCGGCAGCGGGTAGAGACGCTCGAGACGGATGATGGCGGTGTCCGTGCTGCCGCGCTTCTGCCGCTCGGCCTCCAGGTCGTAGTAGACCTTGCCGGAGCAGAAGACGACCTTGCGGACGGCCTCGGGCTGGACGCTGTCGTCGCCGATGACGGGACGGAAGCGACCGGTGGTGAACTCCTCCACCTTCGACGCCGCGGCCTTCAGACGCAGCATCGACTTCGGGGTGAAGACGATGAGCGGCTTGTGGTGCGGGTTGTGGACCTGCCAGCGCAGCAGGTGGAAGTAGTTCGACGGCAGCGTCGGCATGGCGACCGTCATGTTGTTCTGCGCGCAGAGCTGGAGGAACCGCTCGACACGGGCCGAGGAGTGGTCCGGGCCCTGGCCCTCGTAGCCGTGCGGCAGCAGCAGGGTGACACCAGAGGTCTGGTTCCACTTCTGCTCGGAGGAGGAGATGAACTCGTCCACCACCGACTGGGCGCCGTTGACGAAGTCGCCGAACTGCGCCTCCCACAGCACCAGCGCGTCCGGGCGGGCCAGCGAGTAGCCGTACTCGAAGCCCATCGCCGCGTACTCGCTGAGCAGCGAGTCGTAGACGTTGTAGCGGGCCTGGTCCTCGGAGAGGTAGAGCAGCGGGGTGTAGTCCTCGCCGGTCTCCCGGTCCACCAGCACCGCGTGGCGCTGGCCGAAGGTGCCGCGGCGGGAGTCCTGGCCGGCGAGCCGGACCGGGGTGCCCTCCATCAGCAGGGAGCCGAAGGCCAGGGTCTCGCCCATGCCCCAGTCGATGGTGCCGTCCTCGACGCTGGCCGCGCGGCGCTGCAGCTGCGGCAGCAGACGCGGGTGCACCGTGACGCCCTCGGGGAGGGTGACCTGCGACTCGGCGATGCGCTTGACGACCTCCTGGGAGATCGCGGTGTCCACCGCGACCGGGAAGCCGTCCAGCGGCGCCGCCGGGACCTCGGCGGGAGCCGGGGTCGTGTCGGCCTCGCGGACCTCGACGAACACCTTCTCCAGCTGGCCCTGGTAGTCCTGCAGGGCCTGCTCGGCCTCTTCCAGGGTGATGTCGCCACGGCCGATCAGCGACTCGGTGTAGAGCTTGCGCACCGAGCGCTTCTTGTCGATCAGGTCGTACATCAGCGGCTGGGTGAAGCCCGGGTTGTCGGACTCGTTGTGGCCGCGACGGCGGTAGCAGATCAGGTCGATGACGACGTCCTTGTTGAACGCCTGGCGGAACTCGAAGGCGAGCCGCGCGACGCGGACCACGGCCTCCGGGTCGTCACCGTTCACATGGAAGATCGGCGCCTCGATCATCCGGGCGACGTCGGTGCAGTACATCGACGAGCGCGAGGACTCCGGCGGCGCGGTGAAGCCGACCTGGTTGTTGATGACGATGTGCACGGTGCCGCCGGTGCGGTAGCCGCGCAGCTGCGACATGTTCAGGGTCTCGGCCACGACGCCCTGGCCCGCGAAGGCCGCGTCGCCGTGCAGCTGGATCGGCAGGACGGTGAAGTCCGTGCCGGCCTTGCCGATGATGTCCTGCTTGGCGCGGGCGATGCCCTCGACGACCGGGTCGACCGTCTCCAGGTGGGACGGGTTGGCGGCCAGCGAGACGTTGATCTGCTCGCCGTCCAGGCCGGTGAAGACGCCCTGGGCACCCAGGTGGTACTTCACGTCGCCGGAGCCGTGCATCGACTTCGGGTCGAGGTTGCCCTCGAACTCGCGGAAGATCTGCGCGTAGGACTTGCCGACGATGTTGGCGAGGACGTTCAGACGGCCACGGTGGGCCATGCCGATGACGGCCTCGTCCAGGCGGGACTCGGCGGCCGCGTCCAGCACCGCGTCCAGCAGCGGGATGACGGACTCGCCGCCCTCCAGCGAGAAGCGCTTCTGGCCGACGTACTTCGTCTGCAGGAACGTCTCGAACGCCTCGGCCGCGTTCAGGCGGCGGAGGATGCGCAGCTGCTCCTCGCGCTCCGGCTTGTGGTGCGGACGCTCGACGCGCTCCTGGATCCAGCGGCGCTGCTTCGGGTCCTGGATGTGCATGTACTCGATGCCGGTGGTGCGGCAGTACGAGTCGCGCAGCACGCCCAGGATGTCGCGCAGCTTCATCATCGACTTGCCGGCGAAGCCGCCGACCGCGAACTCGCGCTCCAGGTCCCACAGGGTGAGGCCGTGCTCGGTGATGTCGAGGTCGGGGTGCTTGCGCTGGCGGTACTCCAGCGGGTCGGTGTCGGCCATGACGTGGCCGCGGACCCGGTAGGAGTGGATCAGCTCGAAGACGCGGGCGGCCTTCGTGACGTCGTCGTCGTGCGAGGCGTCGATGTCCTTGAGCCAGCGGACCGGCTCGTAGGGGATGCGCAGCGCCTCGAAGATCTCGTCGTAGAAGTCGTTCTCGCCGAGGAGCAGCTGGTGCATGATCCGCAGGAACTCGCCGGAGGCGGCGCCCTGGATGACCCGGTGGTCGTACGTCGAGGTCAGGGTCATGACCTTGGAGATGCCCATCTTGTTCAGGGCGTCCTGCGAGGTGCCCTGGAACTCGGCGGGGTAGTCCATGGCGCCCACGCCGATGATGAGGCCCTGGCCGGGCATCAGACGCGGCACGGAGTGGACCGTGCCGATGCCACCGGGGTTGGTCAGCGACGCGGTGACGCCGGTGAAGTCCTCCATCGTCAGCTTGCCGACGCGGGCGCGCTTGACGATGTCCTCGTAGGCCTGCCAGAACTCGAAGAAGTTCAGGGTCTCGGCCTTCTTGATGGCCGCGACGACGAGCTGGCGGTCACCGTTCGGCTTGACCAGGTCGATGGCCAGACCGAGGTTGACGTGCTCGGGCTTGACGAGGGTGGGCTTGCCGTCCTTCTCCGTGAAGGAGTAGTTCATCGACGGCATCAGCTTCAGCGCCTGCACCATGGCGTAGCCGATGAGGTGCGTGAAGGAGACCTTGCCACCGCGGGCGCGCTGCAGGTGGTTGTTGATGACGATGCGCTGGTCGAACAGCAGCTTCACCGGGACGGCGCGGACGGACGTGGCCGTCGGCAGCTCCAGGGAGGCGTTCATGTTCTTGGCGACCGCGGCGGACGGACCGCGCAGCGTCACGAACTCGGGGCCCGCGCCCGGCTCGGCGGCCTTGGCGGCGGCCGGCTTGGCGACGGCGGGCTTCGCCACGGCGGGCTTGGCCGGAGCCGCTGCGGGAGCGGGCTTCGCGGCGGGAGCCGCGGCCGGAGCGGCCGGGGCCTGCGCCGCGGGGGCGGCCTGCGGGGCGGCGGCCGGAGCGGCCTGCGCCTGCGGCGCGGCGGCCGGGGCCTGGGCGGCGGCCGGTGCGGCCGAAGCGCCCCCGGTCACAGCCTGCCCCGGCGGAGCCGGGGCAGTGCCCGGCTTGTAGTCGGCGAAGAAGTCCCACCAGGCTCGGTCGACCGAGTTCGGGTCCTGGAGGTACTGCTGGTAGATCTCGTCGACGAGCCACTCATTGGGACCGAACACGTCGGCAGGACTCTTGGCCTGCCCCGCTTGGTCGGTCGAGATGCTCGAGGTGTTGGGGGACTGTGGCGACACGGCGGCAACCGCCCTCTTCCGCTTCCTAAGGTGGTGGACAGCGGGAATAAAGGCTACGCCTGTCGGGACCCCTAATGCAGGCCACCCGGGCCAGATCGTCGCCTAAGTCACACTCGACCTCTGGTTTCAGGGCACGAAGAGCTGGGAAAACCCGAAGGTTCCGCTTGACCCCGGGCTTTCCTGGGTTCGCCGAATCCTGCCCCACACCGGGTCGGATGTGTGCTCCCACCACCGACCCTACGTCAACTCGGCTCACGAGGACCTCCCGGAAGCGTGACCTTGATGCGGCACCCACGCGGGGACTCGGCCACCCCGATGCTCCCGCCGTGGAGGTCCACGGCCCAGCGGGCGATGGCCAGGCCCAGGCCCGTCCCGCCGTCCGCGCCGGGCCCCTGCGAGGCGCCGGAGCCCCGGTTGAAGCGCTCGAAGACGCGATGGCGCTCGGCCTCGGGGATGCCCGGCCCCTCGTCCACCACCTCCAGGGCCAGCGACTGGGCCCCCTCGCCCCGGCGGGCCCGCACGGTGACCCGGCCGTGCGGGGGAGAGTGCTTGACGGCGTTGTCCACCAGATTGGCGACCACCTGGTGCAGCCGTTCGGCGTCCGCGTGCGCCGTGAGCTCCGGGGGCGAGACGTCCAGGTGGAGATGGACGTCCTTGCGGGCGCGCGGCGAGGAGCCGCTGCCGCAGGCCATGCTCGCCTCCTTGAGGACCCCCGCCAGATACGGCCAGACCTCGAAGCGCCGGGCGTGCAGCGGCACCACCCCGTTGTCCAGCCGGGACAGGTCCAGCAACTGCTCCACCAGCCGGCCCAGCCGCTCCGTCTGCCGCAGCGCGGTGCGCATCGTCTCGGGGTCGGGGGCCGAGACCCCGTCCACCACGTTCTCCAGCACGGCCCGCAGCCCCGCGATGGGCGTGCGCAGCTCGTGCGAGACGTTGGCGACCAGCTCCTTGCGGTGGGTGTCCACCGCCTCCAGATCGGCCGCCATCCGGTTGAAGGCCTCGGCCAGATCCCCGAACTCGTCCCGCCGCCCGGCCCGCACCCGGCGGGTGTAGTCACCCCGTGCCATCGACCGGGTGACCGCGGTCATCTCGTCCAGCGGCGCGGTCAGGCCGTGCGCCACGAACTGGGTGATCAGCAGGGAGGCGATGATCGAGAAGACGGTGATCACCCGGAGCTCGGTCGCCGAGTGGATGGCGACGAACACCAGGAACGTCGTGATCACCACCGAGCCGATCACCAGCGCGCCCAGCGCCGCCTTCACCGACCGATAGGGGTCCAGGGGACGCAGCGCCTCCCAGAGCCTGCTCCACAGCCCCTGCGGCGCTCGGCCGTCACCGGGCACCGGGATCACCGTAACGAGTCATGCCGCCCGCCCCGCACCACAGGTGCCGTCATGCCGCCGGGGTCTCCAGCGCGTAGCCCACCCCGTGGACCGTACGGATCCGCTCCGCCCCGATCTTGCGGCGCAGCGCCTTGATGTGGCTGTCCACCGTCCGGGTGCCGGAGGCGTCCGCCCAGTCCCACACCTCCGCGAGCAGCTGCTCGCGGGAGAGGACCGCGCGCGGGGTGTTGGCCAGGCAGACGAGCAGGTCGAACTCGGTCGGCGTCAGATGGACGTCCCCGCCGCGCACCCGCACCCGGCGCTGCGCGTGGTCGATCTCCAGCTCGCCCAGCCGCAGGATGCCGCTGCGCGGGGTGTGCGCGGCCAGCGTGGCCCGCTCCACCCGGCGCAGCAGGACGTGCACCCGGGCGGCGAGCTCGCGCATCGAGAACGGCTTGGTCATGTAGTCGTCCGCCCCGACGCCGAGACCGACCAGCATGTCGGTCTCGTCGTCGCGCGCGGTCAGCATGAGGACGGGAACCGGCCGCTGCGCCTGCACCCGGCGGCAGACCTCCAGGCCGTCGAAACCGGGCAGCATCACGTCCAGGACCAGCAGGTCCGGCTGCCATGCCTCGGCGGTGTCGACGGCGGCGGGCCCGTCGCCCGCGGTGCGTACCTGAAATCCCTCGGCCCGCAGACGGGCCGCGATGGCATCGGTGATCGTCCGGTCGTCCTCGACGATCAGTACCCGACGCTGTGCCCCGGTGGAGGCCACGACGCCGCTCGGGCCGATGTGTGTGTGCTCCATGCGCCCCGCCCCTAAGCGTGTTCCCGTAGCGATGTGACTACGGGTCCTGCACCTGTGGAAGGCAGGGTACGGGCACCCGGCGGGACTCGGCTACGCGGCGGCTACGCGGCGCGGATGCCGAGGTGAACGACGTCCGGGACGCCTCGGGCAACGGTGATCTCTTCCGTCGTTACCCCGGCGAACCCGGCATTACGGAGGGCCTGTTCGAACGCCTCCGAGGGCTGCGCGGACCACACGGCGAGCACCCCGCCGGGCGTCAGCCGGTCCCGGCACGCGGCGAGTCCGGTGGGGGAGTAGAGGCTGCCGTTGTCCTCCGTGACGGTCCAGTCGGGGCCGTTGTCGATGTCCAGGCAGAGCGCGTCGAAAGCGGGACCCGGCGCCCGGAGGTACGCCAAGAGGTCGGCGTGGACGATCTCGGTGCGGGGGTCGGCGAGCGCCGCCGCCGAGTACGCGCCCAGCGGGCCCTCGCGGTGCCAGTCCACGACGGCCGCCTCCCGTTCGACGACGGCGATCCGCCCCAGCGCGGCTCCTCCGCCGCTCTGGCGAGCGAGAAGCCCACACCGAGGCCACCGATCAGGACGGCCGGTTCCTTTCGCTCGGCGGGAAGGGCGGCCAGGGCCGCGTCGACGAGCAGCCGCTCGGAGCGCCCGTCCGAGGTGTCCATCAGGAAACAACCGTTGGCGATGATCTCGAAGTGCTCGCTCCGCCGTCTGAGCACGACCTCTCCATAGGGGCCCTCGCGGCGGTCGATGACGGTGGCGGGCGAGTCGTAGCGGCGCATTGCTTACTGCCTCCTGTTGACCGTTCGGTGACTGTCGACGAACCGGCCGACGCCAGTAAGCGTCAAGAGGTTGACAAAGGTGACAGGAGTCACGACCAGAGGTTGATCCGGCGCCCGACCGTGGACCTTAATGTTCAAGGAAGCCCGGAGGAACGCGCGGAAAGGGGCCGACCGAGTGACCGCGGTTGACGCCGACCGGAACGCCCACGCGACGCCCGCCGCCCCCGGCCGCCTCCGCACCGCGCTCCGCCGCCTCGGCCGACTGCTGCCCACCCCCACCGGCACACCCTTCACCTTCTGCTACGGCCTGATCCTGCTGGGCACGGCCGTCTACGCCGACTTCGGCGACCAGGCCACCGTCGACCAGCTGCTCCGCGACTCCAGCACGGACGCCGCCCACCTGACCGACCAGCCGCTGGTCGTCCTGGTCGCCAGCGCCCTGTGGGTGGCCGGCGGGCTCTACTCGGCGTACGGCGTGGCCTTCGCGCTCGTCCTCACCGCGCTGGAACGGCGCGTGGGCGGCGCCCGGACGGCCGGGGTCTTCCTCGTCGGCCACGTCCTGGCCACCCTCGCCACGGAACTCCCGGTGGCTGGCGCCGTCGCGGCCGGGCAACTGCCCGAATCCTCGCTGCACCGGCTCGACTACGGCATCAGCTTCGGCCTCATGGCCTGCATCGGCGCGCTCTCCGGGCTGGTGTCGCGCCCGGCGCGATGGGCCATGCTGGGCGTGGCGGGCGCCATGTGCGCCCAGGACCTGATCGAGCTCATCGATCCGCTCGCCAGCGCGGGGCACCCCATCGCGCTGCTCACGGGCATCGCCTGCCGGTCGCTGATCCGCGACGGACTGCCGAGGCCGGTCGGGGCGCGGGAGCGGGCGGAGGCAGAGGCGGACGTTGTGCCGCCCGCCGCGGTGCCGCCCGCGCGGGCGGCGGTCCCCGCGCCCCCGCGCCAGCGGGTGGAGGGCGACGAGCCGCGTGCCGCAGCGGACAGCGCCCTCCACAGCCGCTGAGCGGCCGGATCCGAATTCACCCCGACGGGCTACCCCCGCACCGCCCCTCGACGATCGCTCACGGCGAACAAACCCCTGGGAACAATCACCCCTGCCCCGAGCATTGAGTCGGCATAGCTCAACTTGCCTGCCGAAGGGGAGATCATGGCTTCGATGTCCGCACCGCTCACCCTGCCCGTGCTGCCGCTCGACGACGAGGTGGTGCTGCCCGGCATGGTGGTGCCGCTCGACCTGTCGGACACGGAGGTCCGGGCGGCCGTCGAAGCCGCCCAGGCCGCGGCGAAGGGCTCCGGCGGCAAGCCACGCGTCCTGCTCGTCCCACGCGTGGACGGCACATACGCGGGCGTCGGCACGCTGGGCACGGTCGAGCAGGTGGGCCGGCTGTCGGACGGCGACCCCGGCGCGCTCATCCGCGGCGACCGCCGCGTGCGCATCGGCGCGGGCACGACCGGCCCCGGCGCCGCCCTGTGGGTCGAGGGCGCCTCGATGGAGGAGCTCACCCCCGACCCACTGCCCGGCGCGGTGTCGGAGCTGATGAAGGAGTACAAGGCCCTCGCCACCAGCTGGCTGCGCAAGCGCGGGGCCTGGCAGGTCGTCGACCGCGTCCAGCAGATCGAGGACCCCGGGCTGCTCGCCGACAACTCCGGCTACTCGCCCTTCCTCACCGTCGCCCAGCGCGTCGAGCTGCTGGAGACCACCGACCCGGTGGCCCGGCTGAAGCTCGCCGTGAAGTGGCTCGGCGACCACCTCGCCGAGCAGGACGTGGCCGAGTCCATCGCCAAGGACGTCCAGGAAGGCGTCGACAAGCAGCAGCGCGAGTTCCTGCTCCGCCGCCAGCTGGAGGCCGTCCGCAAGGAGCTCGCCGAGCTCAACGGCGACCCGGAGAACGAGTCCGAGGACTACCGCGCCCGCGTCGAGGCCGCCGACCTGCCTGGACACGTCCGCGAAGCGGCCCTCAAGGAGGTCGGCAAGCTGGAGCGCGCCTCCGACCAGAGCCCCGAGGGCGGCTGGATCCGCACCTGGCTCGACACGGTCCTGGAGCTGCCGTGGAACGAGCGCACCGAGGACGCCTACGACATCCCCGGTGCCAAGGCCGTGCTCGACGCGGACCACGCGGGCCTGGAGGACGTCAAGGAACGGATCACCGAGTACCTGGCGGTGCGCAAGCGGCGCGCCGACCGGGGGCTGGGCGTGGTCGGCGGGCGGCGCGGGGGCGCGGTGCTCGCGCTCGTCGGCCCGCCCGGCGTGGGCAAGACCTCGCTGGGCGAGTCCGTCGCCCGGGCCATGGGCCGGACGTTCGTCCGCGTCGCCCTCGGCGGCGTCCGCGACGAGGCCGAGATCCGCGGCCACCGGCGGACGTATGTGGGCGCGCTGCCCGGCCGGATCGTCCGGGCCATCAAGGAGGCCGGCTCGATGAACCCGGTCGTCCTCCTCGACGAGATCGACAAGGTCGGCTCCGACTTCCGCGGCGACCCGGCCGCGGCCCTTCTGGAGGTCCTCGACCCCGCCCAGAACCACACCTTCCGCGACCACTACCTGGAGGTCGAACTCGACCTCTCCGACGTCGTCTTCCTGGCCACCGCCAACGTCCTGGAGGCCATCCCCGAGGCCCTCCTCGACCGCATGGAGCTCGTCCGCCTCGACGGCTACACCGAGGACGAGAAGGTCGTCATCGCCCGCGACCACCTGCTCCGCCGCCAGCTGGAGCGCGCCGGCCTGGAGGCCGACGAGGTCGTGCTGGAGGACGACGCCCTGCGCAAGCTCGCCGGCGAGTACACCCGCGAAGCGGGTGTACGGAACCTGGAGCGCGCCATCGCCCGGCTGCTCCGCAAGGTCGCGGCCAAGCACGAACTGGGCGAGCGGGAGCTGCCCTTCACCATCGGCACGGAGGAACTGCGCCCGCTGATAGGACGCCCGCACCACACGCCCGAGTCCGCGCAGGACCCGGCCGAGCGGCGCACGGCCGTCCCGGGCGTGGCCACGGGCCTCGCGGTCACCGGCGCGGGCGGCGACGTGTTGTTCGTCGAGGCGTCCCTGGCCGACCCGGAGAGCGGCGGCGCGGGCCTGGCGCTCACCGGCCAGCTCGGCGACGTCATGAAGGAGTCGGCGCAGATCGCGCTCTCCTTCCTCCGCTCGCATGGCGCCGAGCTGGAGCTGCCCGTCGGCGACTTCAAGGAGCGCGGCGTCCATCTGCACGTCCCGGCGGGCGCGGTCCCGAAGGACGGCCCGAGCGCGGGCGTCACGATGACCACGGCCCTGGCTTCGCTCCTCTCCGGCCGCCAGGTCCGCCCGGACGTGGCGATGACGGGCGAGGTCTCCCTGACCGGCCGCGTCCTGCCCGTCGGAGGCGTCAAGCAGAAGCTGCTGGCCGCGCACCGGGCGGGCATCACCACGGTGATCATCCCCAAGCGGAACGAGCCGGATCTGGACGATGTGCCGGCCGAGGTGCTGGAGAAGCTGGAGGTCCACCCGGTGTCGGACGTCAGGAGGGTGCTGGAGCTGGCGCTGACGCCGGCGACGGTCTCAGACGAGCAGGTGCCGCTGGCGGCGGCGTAAGACGGTGATGACGATGGCCCCCAAGCGTGCTTGGGGGCCATCGTCATACGTTCATTCGTCAGGGATGGTGGCTGACGGCCCGGTCGAGGAGGGCGTGGAGGGTGGCCTTCTCGTCGTGGGTGAGGGCGCTCAAGGGGGAGTCCTCGGAGAGGGCGGCGATGAGGCGCTCACGCAGCGCCGTGCCCTCGGCCGTCAGGATCAGCTGCTTGGCGCGGCGGTCCGTGGGGTGGGGGTGGCGCTCCAGGAGCCCCAGGCACTCCAGCTTGTCGATGACGAACGTCGCGTTGGACGGCTCGCAGCTCATGCGGTCGGCGAGCTCGCGCATCGTCATCGGGCCGTTGAGCTCGCGGAGTGCCGTGGCCTGGGGTGCGGTGAGGCCGAGGCCGGTCGCTGCCACGCGTACGTGGTCGGAGATCTGGCGGGCGAGGCCGTTCACCAGTCCGCAGAGCTGTCGCTCGGCGAGGGTCTGCGGTTCTGGGCTGCTCATGGAGCCATCTTAAGGCAACTGCATCAAGCGGACATCTTTATAGCTTGAATCATTCAAGCTGGAAGATTATCGTGGGACGCATGACGACCAACTCCCAGCACGGCCTGGGCGATCGACTGCGCCGCCCGTCGGGGATCCGCAGCCTCCAGCTCGGCGACATCAAGGTCACGTACGTCCCGGACGGCGTGGTCCAGCTCTCGGCGCGCGGCTGGCTGCCGACCAGCACGGAGGAGGAGTGGGCCGCCCACTCCGCGTATCTGGACGACTCCGGCCATTTCGTGGCGGGCATGGGTGGTCTCCTGGTGGAGCACGGCGACCGTGCACTGCTGATCGACGCGGGCTTCGGCCCCCAGTCCTTCCCGGCCGGGGAGGGCGGCCCCATCGGGGCGATCTCCGGCGGCGGCCTGCTCGACAGCCTCGCCGAGATCGGCCGGGCCCCCGTCGGCATAGAGGCCGTGGCCGTCACCCACCTCCACATCGACCACATCGGCTGGCTCTACCAGCCGGCCCCGGGCACCGAGGAGCTCCCCTTCGCCCACGCCGACCACCTCGTCAGCGAGGAGGAGTGGACGAACCGCCACCTCCTGGAGGCACACGGCATCACCAAGGAGACGACCGCGATCCTGGAACCCCGGATCCGCACCGTCGCCGACGGCGAGGAGATCTTCCCGGGCGTCCGCGTCGCGCTCTCGCAGGGCCACACGGCGGGCCACGCCTCGTACGTCATCTCCGGCGGCGACGGCCGCCGTCTGATCGCCTTCGGCGACGCCATGCACACGCCCGTCCAGATCGCCCACCCGGAATGGTCCGCCGTCGTCGACCACGACGCGGAGCGATCGGCGACCCACCGCCGCCGACTGGTCGAGGAGCTCGCCGAGCCCGGCACGATCGGCTTCGGCATCCACTTCGCCGACGTGCCCTTCGGCCGCGCCCGCCGCGACGGCGCCGGAAGCCCGGCGGTCTGGGAGCCGGTCGACGCGTAACACCCAGGGCCCGCCGCCGGTGGTCCCCCGACGGGGGTGGGGGACCACGCGGGCGGCGGGTCAGTACGCCTGAAGCTCAATCAGATTGCCGCCGGGATCGCGCAGATGGGCGGTACGCAGCCCGGGACCCCACTCGGGCCGGTCGGTGGCGGGTGCGACCTCCGTCGCGCCGTGCCGCAGACATAGCGCGAGCCCGGCGTCGACGTCGTCCACCCGGCAGACGAACATCACGTGATCCTGCGTGGGTGCGGCGGCCTGCGCAGGCAGATGCGTGGTGTCGGCGACGGCCGCCATCGCGGCGCGGTCGAAGAGCACGAGCACGGCCTCGTCGCCGACGTCCCAGTTGGCGTACGGGCCTGAGGGCTCGCCCTTCCTCCGCACGGCGCCGATGAGTTCCGGCAGGACGGCGTCGTAGAAACGGAAGCTGTCGGCGAAGCGGTCCGTGAGCAGGCGCGGGTGCAGTGCGTCCATGGGTGCCGCCACCTCCCCCTCAAAATAGTAGGTTTGAACCCACTATAGGTGCGAGCCTAGAATCTGCCTATGGAACCCGCCGCGACCCCGCCCACCCTCATGGGCCTGAGCACGTACCTGCTCGCCACGATCGGCAGAACAGCCCGGGCCCGCCTGGCCGACCGCCTCGCCGCACGAGGCTTCCGCCTCTGGCACATGGCCCTCCTCGCCGCCCTCGCAGACTTCGGCCCCCACGCCCAGCGCGACCTGGCCCGCCGGCTGTCCATCGACCCCAGCGACATCACCAAGCTCGTGGACGAACTCGCCACCACGGGCTGCGTGGAACGCACCCGCGACCCCGCCGATCGCCGCCGCGTCGCGGTGACCCTGACGGAGGCGGGCCGCGCGGCCCTGGCGGAACTCAACGCGGAGGCGGCGGCGGTCCAGGACGAAGTCCTGGCCCCGCTGTCCGCGTCCGAGTGTGAGCAGTTGGCGGGGCTGCTGGGGCGGGTGTTCGCGGGGCTGGGCGGCGGGTGAACGGTTCCGGGCGTACCTGATCGCCGGGTGAGTCGTTGGACGGCGTGGACTCGTGGCGGCAGCGAGGAGGAGCCCGGGTGACCATGGGCCCGGACGGCGTCACCGCCTCCGGGAGCCCCGGGGGCCGCACGCCCCCGTAGTCCGTGAAACGCCGCACCCCACAGGCCGTACAACGCTGCTCCCCGTTGTCGGAAACCCAGCATCCGTCGTGCGGGCAGTGGTTCACGAGCCGCCCGACCGCCCTCATCGACGCCCCTCCGTCACCACGCCGTGCGTCACGATCCAGTGCGTCCGCGCTGTCGCCGCCGCGCGGGCACGGTCCTCGCCGACCGCCCTCATCTGGGCGTCCTCCAGCTCGACGCACTCGGCGCAGCCGCTCAGATACGGCCGCAGTCCCGCCGCGTTCCGGTCCTCGCGCGTCGCGAGCCGCAACGCCGAGGGCGGCACCTCCCAGACCGACCCACCGCCCGGCTGCCGGACCGCCACGAGGGTCTCGCCCTCGCCGACCACCTGGGCGATCCTGTCGTCGCGGGTATCCACGACATAGGCACCGATCCTGTACGTCACCATTCCGGCCTTTCGCTCGCTCTGCTCTCGGCTCGCAAGGAACGTATGGCCGTCGTATACCGCGAACCAGATTCGGAACGTGGTAGTTCGCCGGGGCGCGGCTTAGGAACTACCACGCTCCGTGGTAGTTCCTAACTCACGCCCAGGTGATTCGCCATCTCACGCATATCGGCGGTCAAGGTGCGCTTCCGTGTGGCGAGCAGGTCGCTCATGACGTACCGGGCCATGGGCTGGTGCTTCATCCATGTGCCGGACGAGTGCCGCAGTTGCTTCAGTTCGCTCATGGCGTCCTGATGGGAGCCGAGGGCGACGTGCGCCTTGGCCACGTCCAGTCGGTGCCGACCCCAGTTCGGGGGACTGGGCTTTCCGTAGTGATTGACGGCCTTCTGGCTCAGCAGTCCGTCGTCGGAATGACGGAGAACGGCCTGTGCGTCGCCCATGAGCGACAGATCTTCCACGACCTTCAGTTCCGCCGTCACCGGGCCGAACTGTCCCCAGTTCTCCCCGAAGGCCATGTATTCCTTGTCCAGCGCGATGGCAGCCGTGCCGGCTAGCCTCCGCGCCTCGTGGGCGACGTCCGGCCGGTTGTTGCGGACGCTTGCTGACGCGACGCGGAGCCACAGCTCGCCCCACGCGGATAGATGCCCGGAGCTCGCGTCCGACATCCGTGGTTCCATCTCGACGGCCGTGGCGGCGGCGAGCTGCTCACACTCGTCGAACCGGTCCTGCCGCAGCAGGAGCCAGCACATGCCGACGACACCCGTCGCGGCCATGCCCCGTTCACCGTTCTCGCAGGCGAGCCGGATTCCCTCGGCCAGGGCGTAGTACGCCATGTCGTACTGGCGGACCTGGGTGAGGTACTTGCCTGCCATCAACAGCGCGTGTGCTCGCACGGTCTCCGCCTGCCTCCGCTCCTCGCCTTCCAGAACGGAAACCGTTGCCTCGGTCGATCGCAGGAGTCCTGGAAGCCTCCGGGCCACGGAGCCATACCTGTCCGCATGGTAGAGCGCGTGCGTGTCGGCGATCTCCCGCCGGAGTACGGACAGTTCACCCGCCTCGCCCGGCTCGGTCATGGGCGAGGCGCCGAGCCCGATCGGCGGCATCAGCGCCTTCCGTAGTTCCAGCAGGTATCGCCGGTTCGCCTCGTCCCCCACGACGGGATTCGCTGCCTCAGTGGCGAAGAGGGCGGAGGTCGTCACCCCCAGCCCCCGGGCAAGCGCGTGCAGCGTCTCGACGCGCGCGTCGCCGCCCTGCTCCACCTTGCGTACGACGCCGATGGACAGGCCGGACTCATGAGCCAGGCCCTCCTGGCTCAGGCCGGCCGCACGGCGGTACTTCCTGACGTTGTCTGCCAACCCTGACGACATCGGGCTCACCATCCCCTCACCAAGAGGCTATGCCCGCCGGAGACTTGACGTATCGGTCCGACGTTCGAGTCACCCGTTCGATGAGGGGGAGGGGGATGGCCGGTGTGGTGCCGACTCGCTATCAGTAGCCGAAAAGCTCCAGCTCGGCCGACTCCTCGACACCGAGCATCCGGCACTCGCCCGTCTCGCCGTCCACACAGACGTACCCGATGCCGATGAGCATGTCTGAATTCTTGCCGCTTTCGATATAGGCAGGGGACTGGACGTCGAAGATGAAATCCCCGTTCACCAACTCGTAGTTCCGCTCGTTGAGGGTGAGGGGCAATCCGGTACGCTCCGCCTCCTCGGCCAGGAAGGCGTGGGCCAGCTCGGCGGGCCGGCGGAACTCGGGCGGCATCGGAGGGTCCGGCCAGAGGATTCCCCGGGCCGTCAGGTCGTCCAGCTCCTCGCGGGTGCTGAACCTGCACTCACCCGTTTCGAGGTTTACGACGATGGGTGAGTTCCCGGCGAGTCGGTACTCATCGCGACCATGGTCGACGTACTCGACGTGATCGAAGGGTGCGAAGAACCAGCCATCCGCAGTGACGCATTCTTCAGCGATGACCTTTGCTTCATCGCTCGCCCCCCACCATGGTGTGCTTCGCCCGCCAGGAAATCCGGTGCTCTTGCACGAGCCGTTTCTTCATCAAGCATCTTTCCCGCCTGAGTCGTTCAGGACTTGCGGATCTACTCGGGTGCACCCGGAAAATCGTCATCCTCGAACAGGTTGAGCTCTACCGACTCCACGGCCCCGAGCATCCTGCAATCGCCGGTCTCGCCGTCCACGCAGATGTATCCTGTCCCGATTACCATGTCGGACGGGTTTCCGCTCTTGAGGTAGGCGATCGATTGGCAATCGAAGTAGATCTTCCCGTCGAGCAGGGCGTGATCTTCTTCGACGATATCCATGGGCAGCGTTGAATACCTTGATTTTTCGGCCAGGAAAATTCGAGCCAACTCGGCCGCCTGCTCGAAACTCAGCATCAGTCCGTCCCTAGCAGTGAGAAGTTTCGCCAGGGTGAGGGGTTTGCGTGCCCGGACTGGCCATCTATGAAGATGACGTCTCCCTTGACATTCACAATATTGAAGACGTGCCCCCGCCTGCCCCTCCAGCCCATCACGATACCCCGTGAACCATCTCCTGCATTCTTGATCTCACTGACGATTCCAGAAAGTGTGGCCTGCGGGCCCACGACGCCCCTCGAAAATCTCTACGGTGGACGGCGTTTCAAGCCCGTACAGGATCCCAAGGGGCACTGGCGCTAACAGGACGTGGAGTTCGTCGCCGAATCGATCTCCCGGGGCGCCGGAAGAACGACTATGGCCCGAAGAGAGGCGTCTACGCACAGGCAGGCGTGCCCGCCTACCTCATCGCGGACCCCTGTGAGGGGCAGTGCTTCCTCTGCGCGGAGCCCAAGAACGGCAGCTGTCGCGTGAGCCCGGCGATCAGGTACGGCGACCCGATCGACCTCACCGCCACGGTCGCCGGACTGACGATCACGCCTGACGAACTCGGCCGGGACTGAGCCGCTGCGGCTCCCACCCCGCCCGGGTGAGCTCATACTCCACCTCCCCGTGCTCCGAGCCATCGATCGTCTCCGGCCAGTCCCCGGTGAAGTTCCGTACGAACAGCAGGCCCGCCTTCTCCATCACGCGCCGGGAGCGGGTGTTGACGGCCATCGTGTTCGCGGTCACCCGCTCCACGCCCAGCTCCGTGAATCCCTTGTGGATCAGGGCCTTCGAGCCCTCCGTGGCGTAGCCCCTGCCCCACGACGCCCGGTTCAGCCGGTAGCCGAGTTCGACCACGGCCGGGCTGTGGTCCTCCAGGGGGCGGAATTCGAACCAGCCGAGGAAGGCCCCGGTGGTCTTCTCCTCCGCCGCCCAGAAGCCCCGCGTCCCGAAGCACGGGTGGTCGTGGAGCAGGCGCGGCAAGGTGCGCGTCCGGATCGCCTCGGGGGTCGTGGGGCGGCCGCCGTTGATGAAGCGCATGACCTCCGCGTCGTTGTCCAGCGCGACCAGGTGGTCGGTGTCGGCCTCGGTGAACGGGCGCAAGGCGAGGCGGTCGGTCTCCAGGAAGGGGCGCATGCCGCGATTCTCACCACGGGGTGCCGGTCGTGCCACGGAATATCGGGGCGTCGGCGGGCAGGTGCGACAGCTGAAATCTGTATGGCGGGCCGAAATCACTAGTGGTTTCCGCTGGCGACAGGCCTGGCCCGCGCCGGCTCCCCGCCCCAGCGCACGATGATTCCGTCCAACAGACGCAGCACATCCCGTAATTCCTCGATGTCGTCATGGATCCGCTCCCGTTCCTTCACCAGTCCGGCCACCAGTTCCGGGCAGCCCGGCGTCAGGAACTCGCCGTCGTCGACGGCGCACGGCAGCAGCTCGGCGATGGTGACCGTGCCCAGGCCGGCGGCGAGGAAGCGGCGGATGTGGCCCACCGTCCGTACGTCGTCCTCCGCGTACTCGCGATAGCCGCTCGGCCGGCGCGAGGGCCGTAGCAAGCCCTGTTCCTCGTAATAGCGAAGGGCTCGTTCGCTGACGCCCGTACGCCGGGACAGTTCTCCTATGCGCAATGTGTCCTCCACCACAGGACGTTGACTCTCACGCCGACGTGAAGCTTTAGCTTCCTCCGCATGACATCGATTCCCGTCACTGTTCTCGGCCTGGGCCCCATGGGCCGCGCTCTCGCCTCCGCGTTCCTCGCCCAGGGGCACCCCACGACCGTATGGAACCGTTCTCCCGGAAAGGCGGACGAGTTGACCGCGCGCGGCGCGGTGGAGGCGAAGGACGTCGCCGACGCCGTGGCCGCCAGTCCGCTCGTCATCGTCTGTGTGCTGGACTACGACGCCGTGCGGGAGATCCTCGCCCCCGCCACCGACGCCCTCCGCGGGCGCGCGCTCGTCAACCTGACCGCCGACACCCCGGACCGGGCCCGTGCCATGGCGGCGTGGGCCGCCGGCCACGGCATCGACTACCTCGACGGGTCGATCATGACGCCGACCGTCACCATCGGCACCGACCAGGCCCTGGTCCTCTACAGCGGCCCGGAGGACGTCTGGACCGCTCACCGCGCCGCGCTCGCAAGCTTGGGCGGTACCGCCGACCACCTCGGCACCGATCCCGGGCGGGCTTCGGCGTACGACGTGGCGCTGCTCGACCTGTTCTGGACGACTGTCAGCGGTTATGTGCACGCCCTCGCCCTGGCGCGGGCGGAGAACGTCAGCGGGAAGGAACTCGCCCCGTACGCCCTGGGGATCACCGGTCTGATGTCCCGGATCATTCCGCGCTTCGCCGAGGCGGCGGACGAGGGCCGTCACCCCGGCGACGAGGCCGGGCTCGCCACGGCGGCCGCCGGTATGGCGCACGTCATCCACGCCGCCGAGGCGCACGGCCTCGACACCGGGGTGATGGCCGCCGCCCACGCGGTCGCCCGACGGGCCGTCGAGGAGGGGTACGGCGCCGACGGGATCTCCCGTCTCGTCGAGGTCCTGGGCCGGGAAGCCCCAAACCGCAAGGGCCCGGTGGGGCCGGCGCAGAGGTGAAAGGAGGCCCATTGGTTGCCTCCCCGCCCCACCCAACCCACCTAGGCCGAAAGTAACCCCCCTCCACGCGCGAACCATTGATCAGCCCCCGCCCCGCCTGTTGCATATGCCCCGACCACAGATGTTCCGGCGTTCCGTACGTACGGAGGGGGAACCTTGCGTAAGTCCAGAGCACGTTCAGGAAGACAGGTCGCGAAGAGCGGCATAGCAGGGGCGGCGGCGCTGATGGGCGCTGCCGCCCTTGTCGTCTCCGCGATGCCCGCGCAGGCGTTCGCCGCGCCGGCCGCCGGCGATCCGGCGGATGTCATTCCGGGGAAGGGAACCTCCACCCCCTCCCTGGTCGACGGCATCCGGGAGGGTGTGAAGGCGAGCGGGAGCGCGGCCGACGCCGCCCGTGGGCACCTCGCCGACAAGAAGAGCCGCTATCGCATCGCCGATCCGGCACGGGATCTGAAGCCCGTCCAGGCCGTCACGAACGGCGCCGCCGAGACCGTACGGCTTCAGCAGAAGCACCACGGCGTCGACGTCCTCGGCGGCCAGTACGTCGTCAGGATGGAGAAGAAGGACGGCAAGCGCGTCGTTACCGGCACCTCCGGCAAGTACTTCACAGCACTCACCACCGGCACCACGCCCTCGGTGAGTGAGGAACTCGCTGTCCAGCGCGCGGTCGGCGCCACGCTCGCGCAGGTCGGTGGCAAGCGGCTCGGCACGAAGGCGAAGCCGTCGCTCAAGGGCACCGCGCGCGGCCTCGTCGTCCTGCCCAAGGGCGCCGGCGTGCTGACCCACCACGTCACCGTCCGGGGCACCGACCCCGCCACCGGGCAGCCCGTGCTGCACGAGGTGTACGTCGACGCCAAGTCCGGCTACCCGGTCCTCCAGTACAGCGGGATCAAGACCTTCGGGACGCCGAAAGCCGCCCCCGCGGCCGGTGGGGTGAAGGCGGACGCGGGCGAGGCCAAGGCCCCCGGCGGGCCGGCCAAGCACCCCGGCGTCGCCGGCTCCGGCGTGAAGTACGACGGCACCACCGTCGAGCTCGGCCTGTTCTTCGACACGGCCCGCGGCTAGTACGTCATGAACGACCACTCCCGCATGTGGGACACCAGCAAGAACGTGATCTCCACCTGGGACGCGCGCGGCAAGGACGTCTCGGAGGTGGGCGGCGGCCGCTGGCCCGACGGGCTCAAGGAGTTCGGCTCGAAGGCCCCGCAGTTCGGCAAGGACGCCACGGACGCGGGTGCGGTCGACGCCCACTGGGCCGCGGGCAAGGTCTACGACTACTACAAGAAGGTCCACGGCCGGGACAGCCTCGACGGCCGGGGCATGGCGATCAACTCCCTCGTCGGCGTGACGAACTTCGGGATGCCGTACGTCAACGCCTTCTGGGACGGCTCCAAGATGGTGTACGGCGGGGGCGACGAGGAGTTCAAGACGCTCTCCGCCGACCTCGACGTGGTCGGCCACGAGATGACGCACGGCGTCGTCGAGAACAGCGCCAACCTCGTCTACGCGGGCCAGTCCGGCGCCCTGAACGAGGCGATCGCCGACTACTTCGGCAACGCCATCGCCGTCGACGCGGCCGGCATGGCCATGGACGACCCGGACGCGGGCCTGATGGGCGGCAACCTCTGCCGGACCAAGTCCCCGCGTCAGTGCGCCTTCCGTGACCTCAACGACGGGGCGACGACGTCCAAGAACTTCCTGGGCGTCTCCTTCGCCACCGACAACGGCGGCGTGCACCTCAACTCCACCATCTTCTCGGGCGCCCTCTGGGACATCCGCGAGGACCTGGGCCGCACCCTCGCCGACAAGATCGCCTACAAGGCGCTCACCGAGTACATGACCCCGCTCGACGGGTTCACCGAGGGCCGCGACGCGGTGATCGCCGCCGCCAAGGCGCTCAAGGTCTCCGCCAAGGACCTGGGCGTCGTCAAGCGCTCCTTCAACGCCCACGGCATCGTCCCGAACTGGGAGGAGGCCATGGGCGTCGACTCGGACCAGCTGCTGGGCAGGCTCAACGTCTACAGCACCAAGGTCGGCGCGGGCGGCGGCTGGTGGGCCACGTCCAAGTCCAACGACGACGGCACCGAGGCCTTCTCGGTGTGGGCCGGCCGCACGGACGGCTCGGGCGCGGCCAAGCTGATCAGCCCCAATGACGGGCGTTTCCACGTCAACCCGGCGACCGACGGCAAGACCGTGGCGTGGGCGGCGTACGGCCCCGCCGGGGTGGACGTGCTGGCGCGGCCGCTCGCGGGCGGGCCGACGAAGAAGCTGTACAGCACCTCCGACAACGTCCAGGACGTCCGGGTCGAGGGCGGTGTCGTGGCCTTCGAGAAGATGGACGCCTTCGGCGCCCGGCACGTGGGCTTCCTCCGTACGGGTGACAAGGAGCCGACCTGGGCCGACGGCGGCAAGGCCGACACCGGTTCGGCGTCCCCCTCGCTCTCCGGCGGCCGGCTCGCCTACGCCAAGGCCTACGCCGACGGCGACGACTACCGCATGGGCGTCGAGGTGCTGGACCTCAAGAGCGGCGAGCGGAAGCTGATGAACCAGCTCGGCCGGCCCGAGAGCGTCGGCGAGACCGCCATCAACGGCAAGTACGTCTTCTGGCTGGCGGACGAGGTCGTCGACGACGGCCAGGTGGCCGTGCGCCGGGCGAACCTCGACGGCACCGGGACCGTGGACCTCAGCAAGGAGAAGGGCGAGGGCGCCCTCTTCGCGTCCGCTCTCACCGCCTCCGAGGACGCGCTGACCGTGACCGCGTCGCTGCCCGACCCCAAGTACCACAACGAGACGATGTCGAAGCTGTGGCAGTTCGGCGGGGCGAACGGCACCGACCGCGCCCGCGTCTCCTGCAACCGCGGTGAGCAGCTCTCCGCGGCGGCGGCCGGCGGCAAGCAGGTGGTGTGGATCGACGGCACCACCGGTTACACCGACCTGGTCACCCGCACCCGCCCGGCGGGCAACTGCGGCTAGCGCCACCGCACGTCACGACCGGGCCCCGGCGCCGACACGCCGGGGCCCGGTCCCTGTGCTTTCGGGGCGCACGCGCGGGCGCGTCAGCCGTAGGCCAGCGCCTTGAGCCTGCTGTACGAGCCGTTGAAGAGGTTGTGGTCGCCGACGGTCGAGCCGGTCTCGGTGTACTGCCAGAAGGTGTGGAAGTCCCAGCCGTTCGGGAGCTCCCCGGTCGAGGAGCCGTAGCGCGGCACCCACAGCGGGTGGTCCGAGCCGAAGCGGCCGTAGTTGCCGGTGCACTTCTTCCACCAGGCGGTGGTGGTGTAGATGACCGCGTCGCGCCCGGTGCGGTGGCGGTAGACGGCGAGGAAGTCGGCGATCCAGTCGAGCAGCGCGTCGGCGCTCATGCCGTAGCAGGTGCTGCCGTAGGGGTTGTACTCCATGTCGAGCACGCCCGGCAGCGTTCTGCCGTCGTCCGACCAGCCGCCGCCGTGGTCGACGAAGTAGTCGGCCTGGTCGGCGCCGCCGGAGTTGGACGGCAGGGCGAAGTGGTACCCGCCGCGGATCATGCCGGCGTCGTAGGCGCCGTTGTACTGCTGGGAGAAGGAGGGGTTGCGGTAGCTGGTGCCTTCGGTGGCCTTGACGTAGGCGAAGCGCGCGCCCTTGTTCCAGAGCGTCGACCAGGGGACGTTGCCGTTGTGGCTGCTGACGTCCACGCCCTCGACCGAGGCGAGCGCCTCGCCGACGCCGGTCAGGGGTCTGCCCTCGTGGGCGGGGACCGTCGAGCCCATCCAGTCGCGCTCGGGGTGGAAGGGGCGCTGCCGGGAGCCGCCCGTGGCCGCGGCGGCGGTGCCGGGCAGGGCGAGGAGAGTGAGGAGCAGGGAGAGTAGGGAGAGCAGGGGGATGAGGGGGGCCAAGGGGGCTGGGCGGGCCGCGGGTCTGTAGGGGACCGGGCGGCCCGGCCCTGAGCGATGTGCGGGCATATGGTGCCTCCGAAAGCCAGGGTGGCGGGAGAGTGGGGGAGAGTTCAACGGCTATCAAATTGGTATGACCATGTCATTAATGGGGTGAGAGGCGGTGTCGCACACCGTGATGGGGACCCGGGGTGCTGCCCTTGCACTAATCCTGCGAAATACTGACGGAGCTGCGGCGACACGACGCGGCCGAAATGCATTCTCAGCGGCTGAAAGCAGGAAAGGGCCTCACGTGCAGGAGACCCCCGAGACCAGTGCCCCGCTCCCGGAGGAGGCGGACCCCGGCCGGGGCGCCGACGCCGGCGCGGAGCCATGCGGTCCCGCCGTCGACCCCGCCTTCCTCGCCCTGGAGCGTGAGCTCGCGGTCTTCCTGCGCCGCGCCCGCGCGTCCTCCGGCGAGATGGCCCGCGAGGTCCACCCCGACCTGGAGCCCGCCGCGTACGGGCTGCTCGTGCGGCTGGAGGAGGGCGGCCCGCAGCGGGCCACGGAGCTCGCCGCGTACTTCGGCGTCGGCAAGGCCACCATGAGCCGTCAGCTGCGCGCCCTCGGCGACCTCGGCCTCATCGCCCGCGACCCGGACCCCGCCGACGGCCGCGCCGCGCTGATCCGCATCACGGGGGAGGGGCGGGAACGATTCACCCGTGTGCGGGACGCCCGTCGTGCGCAGTACATCCGCAAGTTCGCGGACTGGAACCGCCTCGAGGTCGCCGAGCTGGCCCGCCTGCTCCACCAGCTGAACGAGCGCGCCGAGGCGTAGCGCCTGACGGCCGGTCGGGCGGGGGCGTGCTCGCTCCCCACTGGGCGCCGGGTCATCGCTCCGCCGGGAGCGCGGTCCGGTCGCCGCGGGCCGGTGGGGGCTGGTCGCGCCCACGCGGCGGTAGCCGCATGTCGACACAGACCCGCGCCCCTTACGGGGCCCGGCCCGCCTCACAGCTCCGCGTAGAGCGCCGCCGCGTCGTCGTGGGGCTTGCCGCGGCGGAACGCGTGGCCGTGCGGGTCGGCCAGCTCCGCCTCCCGGACGCGGTCGATCAGCGCCTGCGGGCCCTCCTTCGCCAGGAGCGCGAAACAGTCCGTCCAGCGCCCCTGCCGGAAGACCTCCACCCAGCGCGCCGCGCCGTCCGTGAGCGCCGCCAGCGCGCGGACGTCCCCGCGCGCCGTCGTGCCCGTGACCGCGCGGGCGCTCACCGCCGGATCGGCGGCGGCCGTGAAGAAACCGCCCTCGGCGTTGCGCTGTGCGTCCGTCACCCGCCCGGTGGCGGCCAGCCGGGCGATGCGGTCGTCCAGGACGGCCGACACCGTGCCGTCCACGCCCTCGATCAGCAGCGCCGAATCGGACAGCACCAGGTGCTCCACCACCTCCGCGTCCCAGCGCGCGACCACCACCGTCGCCTGCGGAGTCAGTCGGTGCGTCAGGTCGCAGCCGTCCCGATGGGCCTCGGCCGTACGGGAGATGGCGGCCGACAGGCAATCCGCCAGGGTCATCTCGCGCCGTGAGGCGGCCAGTTCCAGCAGCGCCCCGCCCAGCCGCGCCGTGAACCACGGAACCCCGTGCGCGCACCCCGACTCCCCGGCCGGCGGCGGCGTCACCCCGTCCAGCAGCACCAGGGCCCCGCCCTGCCCGCCGGCGGGCAGCGCGACGGACACGAAATCCTCGTTCGGGCGGCCCGGATCCCCTGGCTGGGTGGAGAGTTCGATGCGCATGCGACCAGTGTGCCGGATGCCCGAATTTCCTTGCCCGTTGACGCGCATCCTTCCGGCGTGCTCGGCGGTTGATGTGGTGGGGCACTTGCCGGGGGGAAGCGGTGGGTGACATCCGGCAGGGGCCACCAGCGGGTGGAGCGGAAGACCAGAACAGAATGCGAGCACCGGTGCGCAAGAAGCGGCTTCGCGGCGGCACGCGCGAACAGCAGACCACAGGAGTACCGGAGCGCACCGCCCGCGTACGCAACAGGCTCGTCGCCTCCGTCGCCGTCGTCTCGCTCGGCGCCCTCGGCGCGGGCGCCTTCGGCATCGCCGACGCCATACGCGACCTCACCGACTCCCGCCGCCTCGCCGGGCAGGCCACCACCGCGAGCGGCGCCGTGGCCCTCGCCCACGCCCTCGCCGACGAGCGCGACGCCATGACCGAGTACGTGGCCGGGGGCCGCGCCGACTCGGGCGGGGCGGGCGCGGCGTCCGAGGAGCAACGGGCCGGGGTGGACCGGCAGATCGAGGAGTTCCGCGCGAGCGCGCCCGACTCCCTGCGGCGCCGCCTCGCCGCCCTGCCCGAGCTGCGCCGCCGCGCCCTGGCCGGGCCCGACGACGCCCTCGCCGTCTTCACCGCCTACACGGCCACCGTCCAGGCCCTCCACGCCGTGGAGACCGGGCTCGTCCAGCGGCTCCCCGCCCGGGCCCAGCCCGGCGAGGCCGTCGCGCTGCCCGCGCTCGGCCGGGCCGTCCAGGAGGCCTCCGCCACCCGCGGCCTGTTCCTCGCCGCGCTGGCGGCGCGCGGCGGCGGCCAGGCGCCGCTCCTGGCCGCCGCCCAGCAGCGGCGTCTGCGGGAGGAGGCCGCCCTCGCCGACTTCCACCAGCTGGCCCCCGCCTCGCTGCGCGCCGAGTACGCACGTACCGTCAGCGGCCCGCAGACCGCCGTTGCCGAGGCCCGGCTGGGCCGGCTGGCCGCCCGGCCCCAGGCCGTCGCCGCCGAGCCGGAGCGGCCCGGCACGGTCCGGGGGCAGCTGACCGCCCGCGTCGACCAGATGCGGGATCTGGAATCCGGCCTCGGCACCGAGGAGATGGCCCGCCTCGCCGGCCTGCGGGAGCACGACACCACCGCGCTGGAGGTGCGCGCCGCGCTCGCCGCGCTGGGCTTCCTGCTGATCCTCGGCACCGGCACGCAGTCCGCCCGCTCGGTGACCCGCCCGCTCGCCGCGCTCCGCATCGGGGCGCGCCGCGTCTGCGCGGACCCGGTGGACAGGCAGCCGGTCGCCTTCCGGGGCCGCGACGACGAGTTCGCCGAGGTCGCCCGCTCGGTCAACGTCCTGCACGGCACGATCGTCCGGCTGCGCGAGCGCGTCGCCCTCCTGGAGGGCGAGCGCAACCGCCTCGACGTGGCCCGCCAGGACCTCGCCGACGAGCGCGACGCGCTGCGCGCCCGCTGCCAGGAGATCGACGACCGGATGAGCGGGCTCTCCGGCCGGGTCCACGCCACCTTCGTCAGCCTCTCCCGCCGCACCCTCGGCCTGGTCGAGCGGCAGCTCACCGTCATCGAGTCCATGGAGGCCCACGAGGCCGACCCGGACCGGCTGGAGGTGCTCTTCAAGCTCGACCACCTCGCCACCCGGATGCGCCGCCACAACGAGAACCTCCTCACCCTCGCCGGCGCCGACCACCACAGCACCCACTCCGGCCCCGTGCCCCTGCTGGACATCCTGCGGGCGGCCGTCAGCGAGATCGAGCGGTACGAGCGCGTCCGGATCCACTCCCTGCCCGCCCGCGCCCAGCTCGCCGGGTTCGCCGCCGACGACGTCAGCCACCTCGTCGCCGAACTGCTCGAGAACGCCACGACGTTCTCGCCGCCGGACGTCCAGGTCCAGGTCTCCGGCTGGCTGCTGGAGAACGGCGAGGTCATGCTCTCCATCCAGGACGAGGGCATCGGCATGCCCCCCGAGCGGCTCGACGAGCTCAACTCCCTCCTCGCCGAAGCCGATCCGGACCCGCGCGGCACCGGATTCGGGGAGCGCGGCGACCCCGTCATGGGCCTCGGCCTGTACGTCGTCGCCCGGCTCGCCGCCCGGCACGGCGTCCGCGTCCAGCTGCGCGAACAGCGGCCCGGCGGCATCACCGCCGTCGTCGTCCTGCCCGGCCATCTGCTGCCCGCCGAGCCCCCGGCCGCGACCGACCCCGCCGGGAACCGGATCCCGGGCGCCGTACGGGCGATGCCCCACACCGACCTGCCCGGCGTCGTCGCCGAAGTCAACTCCCATACGCTGCACGGCCGGTCCCACCCCCAGGGGCCGTCGCCCGCGGTGCCCGGGCCCCGGCGCTCGGGCCCCTGGGCCCAGCAGGACGAGCACACCATCCAGCTCACCACCGTGCGCAGGCCCGCGCCCCCACCGGACGAACCGCGCCCGGCCGCGCCGTATCCGGCCGCGTCCCATGCGGCGCCGCCGCACTCGGCCGCCCCGCATTCGGCCGTCCCGCATTCGATGGCCCCGCACTCGGCCGGGCGGCACTCCCGGAGCGCCACGCCCCCGCCCGCGGCCACGCCCCCGCCCGCAGCCCCGCCATCGGCCCCGGCCCCCGCGCCGGTTTCCCCCGCGCCGATTCCGGAGCCCCGGTGGCAGCAGCCCGCCCATGGGTCCGTGGGGCCGTCGACGGCGGCCGGCGCCGCACCGGCAGGCCCGGCGATGGCACCGCCCCCGGTGGGCTACGGCGCCACGGACGTACCCGGCATGACCGGCAACGGCCTGCCCAAGCGCACCCCCCGGGTCGTCGCCCGCAAGCCCGTACCCCTCAGCGTCCGCCACGGCGTCGACGCGGAGGCGCTGCGCCGCAAGCTCGCCGGCTTCCAGCAGGGCGCGCGCGACGGACGGCGGGACGTGGAGGCGGAGTTGACGCACATGACGGGGTTGACGGGAAGTGATCACGGCGCGCGTGATCGTGGTACTGATCGGAACCGAGCGGGGGCGCCGGACGAGGGCGGCACTGTCGAGGAGGCACGCGGTTGACTGCATTTTCCCAGGGGGCGACGCCCGTAACCCCCACCCGCACCACGGGCGTCACCGCCTACGGACTGAGCGAGGAGGCCCGGAGCCTGCACTGGCTGCTCACCGATCTGGTGGAGGAGGTACCGGGCGTGCGTTCCGTCGCGGTCGTCTCCTCCGACGGACTGCTGCTGCTCTCCTCCGCCCCCGACCACCCGGGCGCGCACGGCGTGGGCGGGGCCGCCGAGGGGCCGCGCGGCTCCACCGCCGACCTCGCCACCATCGTCGCCGGGCTCGGCAGCCTGACCTCGGGCGCGGCGGCACTGATGGACGGCGGGCCCGTCAAACAGACGATGGTCGCGATGGCCGGGGGCGGGCTGTTCGTCATGACCATCAGCGACGGCTCGCTGCTGGGCGTCCACACCGCGCCCGACTGCGACATGGGCGTGGTCGCCTACCACATGGCCCTCTTCGTGGGCCGGGCCGGACACGTCCTGACCCCCGAACTCCGCAGGGAGCTGCGGCAGTCGGTGGAGGCCGCCGGATGAGCACCGCCGCCCCCGCGCTGCGCGCCCCCGTCGGCCCCGTACCGGACCGGCCCACCGCGCGTGTACGCCCGTACTCGCTCACCGGCGGGCGGGGCCGCTGCGGCCATGTGCTGCTCATGGAGACCTTCGTCGCCGCCCTGGCCGAAGCCGACGAGGGCCGTGGCGACGCCTGTGGCCCCGGCGCCCCGGCCGGGCCCGGCGGAGCGCTCGCCTCCTGGCTGCTGCCGGAAGTGCGCGCCGTCCTGGGGCTGTGCCGGCGGCTGCGCTCGGTGGCCGAGGTCTCCGCGCTGCTGAGGATGCCGCTGGGCGTGGTCCGCGTCCTCCTCGGCGACCTGGCCGACCAGGGAAGGATCCGCGTCTACGGCACCGGCCACCTCACCGGACGACCCGACCGCGCGCTGCTCGAAAGGGTGCTGAGTGGACTACGCAGACTCTGACGCGACGGCCCCCCGCGACCCGGGACCGGGCCCCGGCTGGCAGACCGACCTGTCCCGCGCCCCCGCCGCCACGAAGATCGTGATCGCGGGGGGCTTCGGGGTCGGGAAGACCACCTTCGTCGGCTCCGTCTCCGAGATCACCCCGCTGCGCACGGAGGCGGTCATGACGACCGCCGGGGAGGACGTGGACGACCACACGGCCGTCCCCGCCAAGGCGACGACCACCGTCGCCATGGACTTCGGCCGCATCACCCTCGACACGGACCTCGTGCTGTACCTGTTCGGCACCCCCGGCCAGCAGCGCTTCTGGTTCATGTGGGACGACGTGGTGCGCGGCGCCATCGGCGCGGTCGTGCTCGTCGACACCCGGCGGCTGGCCGACTGCTTCCCGGCGCTCGACTACTTCGAGAGCTGCCGGCTGCCCTACATCGTCGCCGTCAACCACTTCGAGGGCACCGCGCGCCACTCGCCCGAGGCGGTGCGCGAGGCCCTGTCCCTGGAGCCGGACGTCCCCGTGATCACCATGGACGCCCGGCACCGGATCACCGTCGTGGAGACGCTGCTGACGCTGGTGGGCCGGGCCCTGGAGACCACCCCGGGAGCCGTCTCCCGGGCCGTTCACCGTGCCGCGCCGAGCGCCGCACCCGAGCCGAGCCGAGGCGGGCGTTGCGACGGATCCTCATAGTCGGAGCCGGCCAGTCCGGGCTCCAGCTGGCCCTGGGACTGCAGGCCAAGGGGTACGACGTGACCGTCATGTCGAACCGCACACCGGACGAGATCCGCTCCGGCCGGGTCATGTCCACGCAGATGATGTTCCGCACCGCGCTGCGCTACGAGCGCGAGCTGGGCCTCAACTTCTGGGAGGGCCTGGCACCGCGCGCCCTGGGCCTGGGCTTCTCGGTCGCCGGGACGGTCCCCGGCGTGCCCGGTGTCCAGCGGCCCGTCGACTGGATCGGCCGGCTGGACGGCTACGCCCAGTCCGTCGATCAGCGGGTGAAGATGGCCGGCTGGCTGGACGCCTTCGCCGAGCGCGGCGGCCGGCTCGTCGTCCACGCGGCGGCCGTCTCCGACCTGGACTTCCTCGCCGCCCGGCACGATCTGGTGCTGGTCGCGGCGGGCAAGGGGGAACTGGTCTCGCTCTTCCGCCGCGACCCGGCGCGCTCTCCGTACACCACGCCGCAGCGCGCTCTCGCGCTCTCCTACGTCCACGGCCTGGGCCCGCGCGCCGAGCACCCGGAGTACGACGCGGCGCGCTGCACCATCGTCCCCGGCGTCGGCGAGCTGTGGGTCATCCCCACGCTCACCACCTCCGGCCGGGCCGACATCCTCTTCTGGGAGGGCCTGCCGGGCGGGCCCGTCGACGTCTTCCAGGACGTCGAGGGCCCGGGCGAGCACCTGACGCGGACACTGGAGCTGCTGGAGTGGTTCGTGCCCTGGGAGTACGGGCGGGCCACCGCCGTGGAGCTGACCGACCCGGGCGCCACGCTGGCCGGGCGGTACGTCCCGGCCGTCCGCGACCCGGTCGGCCGGCTGCCGTCCGGCGGGCTGGTGCTGGGCGTCGGCGACGCGGTCGTCGTCAACGACCCGCTCACCGTGCAGGGGGCCAACTCGGCCGCGAAGTGCGCCGCCTCGTACCTCGCCTCGATCGTGGAGCGCGGTGACGAGCCGTTCGACGCGGAGTGGATGCGGACGGCCTTCGAGCGGTACTGGGCCTCGGCACGGCACGTCACCCGCTGGACCAACACCATGCTCGGCCCGCGCTCCCCGCACATCCGCGCCCTGATCGACGCGGCGGCGCGGCTCCAGCCGGTCGCCGACCGCATCGCCAACGGCTTCGACGACCCCTCGGACTTCGACGACTACTTCTACGACGCGGCGTCGGCCGGGACCTATATGTCGGAGGCGAAGGTGCCGGCGGCGGGCGGGACGTAGTCCACCATCTCCACCACGGGCGGTTCGCCGGCGTCCGGGCGCACGGCCCCCAGCAGCGGGTTCGTGGCGATGGGGGAGACCTTGACGACGTCGCCGGGGCGCGGGGCCTGGACCACCTGGCCGTGGCCGACGTAGAGGGCGACGTGCGTGGCGCCCTCGAAGTAGAGGACGAGGTCGCCGGGGCGCAGCTCGTTCAGCGGCACCTTGGGCAGCGTCTTCCACTGCTCCTGGCTGGTGCGGGGGATGACGTCCCCGGCGTGGGCCCAGGCCTGGGAGGTGAGCCCGGAGCAGTCGAAGGCGTCCGGGCCCTCCGCGCCCCAGACGTAGGGCTTGCCGACCTGCTGGAAGGCGTACTCCAGGGCCTTGACGCCCTCCTCGGACGGCGCCCGGTCGCCGCCGAGGGAGCCGTTGAGCGCACCGGAGGCGAGCAGTCTGCGCTGGGCGTCGCCGATGCCGTCGGCCTCCGCCCGGCGGAGCGCGGCCAGCTGCGCGCCGTCGAGCGAGGCGAGCAGCCGCTCCACCTCGCCGAGCCGCTCCTGGACCGCGTCGCGCTGCCGCTTCCGCTCGGCGGCCAGGGTCAGCTGTTTGTTGAGCGCCTCGCGGGCCTCGCGGGCGAGGCCGGCGGCGCGCCGCTCGCCGTCCGTGAGCCGTTCCACGGCATTGGCCCGGTGGTCGGCGGCGCGTCTGATCTCGTGGCCGCGGTCCATGGCCTGCCGGGGGCTGTCGCTGAGCAGGAACTGCACATAGGGGGAGAGGCCCCGGCTGCCCCGGTACTGCTCGCGGGCGATGCGGCCCGCCTCGGCACGGCCGGCGGTGAGCGCGATCCGGGCGTCGGCGAGTGCCTCGTTGAGCCGGTCGGTCCGCGCGCGCTGCTTCTTCAGCTTGTCGTCGGTCGCGTCGTAGGCCTCCGTGGCCTCCTCGGCCTGCCGGTAGAGCGCCCGGAGCCGGGTGAGCAGGGCGCTGACCGGCTGTCCGGGCGGTTCGGCGGGGGCCGCGACCGCCGTCGGCGCGGGGGCGGCGGTCACGGCGAGCACGGTGCTCACGGCCAGCGCCGACGCGTGGACGAGGCGTACGGCACGGACGAGGCGGACGACGCGCTCGAACCGTCCTGACACAGGCTCACCTCCGGGACGGGCGTGTCCGGGGACGGGTGTGATCACGCCCGGAAGTGATCCTGCCATGCACGGTATGACTAGTAGGAAAGACGTGGACGAAACCCCCCAATGGGCGTCATCGGGGTCACCCGTACGTTGACGTGGAGCGCCTGGATCAGCCCGTCCGGGAACTCCGGGACCAGGGCCACTTCAGCTCCGTACCGGGCTTCCCCTCCGGGTCGTGGACGTACTTCCAGCCCTTGGGCAGCCCGAGGCGCCGCGTCACGGCCGCCGGCTCCCGCCGGTAGACGTACACGGTGGGGGCCGCGCCGGGCTCCTCGGCCGGGACCGGCACCTCGTACTTCTTGGGTGGCAGCCCGTTCAGCCCGAGCAGGACGTCCAGCACACGGCCGTCCAGCGGCCCGCCCTCGAAGGGCGTCTTCTCGCTTCTCACGCCCCCAGTCTCCGTCAGCGCCCGTCAGCCCCGCTCGCCGGCCGTCCTCGTCAGCCCCGCTCGTCGGCCGGTATGAGGTGCCGCAGATAGGCCTCCGGGTCGCTCAGATAGCGCCCCCAGTGGTCGACCAGCAGCAGATCCCGCCATTCCACCGGCTGAATGCCGTGCTCGCCCACCTCCAGGATCCGGGCGCCGGGGGTCGAGGCCAGGATCGGGGAGTGGGTGGCGCAGACGACCTGGGCGCCCGACTGCCCCAGCCGGTGCATCAGGGAGACCAGCCGCAGACAGGACGCGAAGGACAGCGCGGCCTCCGGCTCGTCCATCACATACAGGCCCGGCTGCCGGAACATGGCCTCGAAGACCGCGAGGAAACCCTCGCCGTGGCTCATCTCGGAGGTGTTCTCCTCCCAGTAGCCGGGCAGCCCCCACACGTTCTCCATCAGGCCGAAGGCCGTCTCGGCCCGGAGGAAGAAGCCCTTCTTCTTGGCTCGCGGGCCGGTCATCATGCGGGCGCCGCGCGAGGTGAGGTCCAGGCGGACACGCTCGCCGAGCGCCGTCTTCGGCCGGTTGTTCCCGTACTTCCGGCCGGCGCGGCCGCCCTGCGCGTCCAGCCCGAAGCCCTCGGCTATCGCCTCGACGACCGTCGACTTCCCGGAGCCGTTCTCCCCGACGAGGAAGGTGACGGGCGCGTCGAAGACGATCCCGTCGGCCAGCAGCTCCTTCACACAGGGCACCGACCAGGGCCAGGCGTCCGCCTCCTCGTCACCGACGAGCTCGGGCGGTACGTAAGCGCGGTTCACGAGCATGCGTACGAGCGTAGGGGCGGGGTCTGACAACGGCCCGGTCTCCGGCCGTCGGCGCAGGTCAGAGCAGGTGGCCCGCGTCCTCCAGCAGGGGGAGCACCCGGCGGGCGAGGTCGCCCACCGGCCCGTCGGCCGGCTCCCGGGCCAGCGCCGCGCGGGCCACCGCGGCGACCTGGGGATCGCCGGCGCCCGTCGTCAGGAGCAGGGCCACGAAGTGGTCGACCAGCCAGTCGCGCAGCTCGCCCAGCGGGGGCTGCTTCCCCTCGTCCAGCCAGATCAGCGAGGCGGCCTCCACGGCCGTTATCCACGTGCGCACCATGGTGCGCAGCCGCACCCCCGGCTCGGCCACGGACAGGTGCTTGAGGATCTGCGCGACGGCGGCCCGGCGCACCTCGTCCACGATGGCGCCCGTCCGCGAGGTCTCCGCGACGCTGCCGCCCTGGAGCAGGGCGGCGAAGCCCGCGTCGTGCTCGTCGACGAAGGCGAGATAGCGGTCGAGGACCGCGGCGAGCCGGCCCGTGAGCGGGCCGGTCTCGGGCTCGGCGAAGCACAGCTCGAGCTCGTCCGCCGCGCTGCGCAGGGCCGCCTCGTACAACTGCTGCTTGCCGCCGGGGAAGTAGCGGTAGACCAGCGGGCGGGAGACCTTGGCGGCGGCCGCGACGTCGTCCAGCGAGACGTCCTCGGGCACGCGGTGGGCGAACAGGCGGAGCGCGGTGGCGATCAGCTGGGCGCGGCGCTCGGCGACGCCGAGCCTGCGGTAGGAGGTGGTTCCGCTGCCGGTCATGGATCGCAGCGTAACGGTCCGGAACCGGCGCGGGCCGGTGCCGAGGACCGCTCAGGCCAGCAGCCCGGAGCTGCGCCACAACCGCCGTCCCGCGCCGCGCAGCAGACCGATCTCGTCCAAGAAGTCCGTCAGGCGCTGGGCGCCGGCCCGCATCACCTCGCGGCGGTGGCCGCTGGCCCGGACCTGGGCGACGGCCTCGCGGCGGTCCAGCCCCACGTTCGTGTACACCTGCGGGTTGATGAACGCGGCCGTGAAGACGCGGGCCGCCTCGCCCGTGCTCACCCGCGTCAGCTCCGCCTCCCAGCGCGGGCACGACGCCATCTGCCGCCGCAACTCCTCCCGCGCGTAGCGGACGTGGCGCGCCTCCTCCACGACGTGGATGCGGGTGACGCCGCGGACGAGCGTCTGGACGCGCTCGTCGGGGAAGGTCAGCCGCTGCATGTGGTCGAGGATCTCCTCGCCCAGCAGGGTGCACGCGAAGGAGCCCGGGGTGGTGGAGACGGTCTTCAGGACACGGGCGAGGTTGTGGTGACGGCGGGCGACGGGGTAGGTGGGGGCGCCGACCTTGTCGATCATCCGGGCGAACATTCTCGAGTGCCGGCACTCGTCGGCGATCTCGGTCAGCGCGTAGTTGACGTGCGAGCTGGTCACGGGCTTGTCGTAGATGTGCCGGACCAGCAGCTGCATCAGGATGATCTCGAACCAGATGCCGAGGGAGGCGAGCGAGGCTATCTCGTGCCGGGAGAGGTCCATCCGCTGCTCCTCCGGCATCCGCCGCCACAGCGGCGTGCCGTAGAGGGAGACCAGCTCCGGCGGGCAGTACCACTTGCCGGGCTCCAGGGGCGCGGCCCAGTCGAGGTCGGTGTCGGGGTCGAAGGAGTGCCGGGCGGAGGACTCGAGCAGCCGCTGGGCGACCCGCTCACGGTCCTTGAGTGGGCCGAGCGCGTCGCGGGCGCCGGGGACACCACTGGTATCGGGGACGGTCGCCATGACGGAAGCCACCTCAGGTCTCTGAGTCTTCGGACTATCGGACTACCGGCGGTACGCCCTTATGAGACTACTTGTCAGCAAGCCCGTCAAGGCTTCCGGAGCGCTTCCGGAGCGTTCCCGCCGACCCCTCGAACGGCTCATTGACCCGGCGGTACCCCCGTGTGAGCCTTCAGAAGAGTCAGTCATCACAGTCATATGAACAGCCATGTGAACAGCCATGTGACCTGCCCGAGAGTGCTGATGAGCGAGGGACAGGAGGCGTCCACGATGACGCGCGACCTCTACCGCCACGACCCCGGCCCGCCCGTCTGGGAGGTCCCCGCGACCGGGGCGGCACGCTTCAGCTGGGACTACGACGAGGGCCGCGAACGGCTCCTGGCCCTCTACCAGAAGGGCAAGGACAAGCAGTGGGACGGCACCAAGCGCGTCGACTGGGAGCTGGAGGTCGACCCCTACGACCCGCTCGGCGTCCCCGACGAGAACCTCGTCGTCTTCGGCACCCGCTACTGGGACAAGATGAGCGAGCACAACAGGCGTGATCTGCGCCGCCATTACGCCTCCTGGAACTTCAGCCAGTTCCTCCACGGCGAACAGGGGGCGCTGGTGTGCGCGACCCGCATCGTGGAGGCCGTCCCCGACCTGGACGCGAAGTTCTACGCCGCCACCCAGGCGATGGACGAGGCCCGGCACGTGGAGATCTACAGCCGGTTCCTCCAGGAGAAGATCGGCATGGTCTATCCGGTCAATCCCAGCCTCCGCTCACTGCTGGAGGACACCCTGCGGGACTCCCGCTGGGACATGCCCTCGCTCGGGATGCAGGTCCTGATCGAGGGGCTCGCCCTCGCGGCCTTCGGAATGCTGCGCGACTCGACCGAGAAACCATTGCCGAAGCAGATCCTCGCCTACGTCATGCAGGACGAGGCCCGGCATGTGGCCTTCGGTCGCATGGCGCTGCGCGAGTACTACAAACAGCTTTCCGACGCCGAATTGCGTGACCGCGAGGAATTCGTCATCGAGGGCTGCTACCTGATGCGCGACCGGCTGCGCGGCGAGGAGGTCCTCGCGGACTTCGGCGTGCCGGCGGCGGACGCGGTGGAGCTGAGCGAACGCTCCGAATTCCTGCAGATCTTCCGGAAGTTGCTCTTCAGCCGCATTGTGCCGTGTGTGAAGGACATCGGCCTGTGGGGCGAGAGGCTCCAGCGCGCCTATGCCGACATGGGGGTCTTCGAGATGGGCGACGCCAGCCTCGATCAACTCATGGCCCAGGACGAGGAGATCGCCGAACAACTGGACGCCCAGCGCTTCGCGGCGGAGGAGGCGGCCCGTACGGAGGAGGTCTCCCGGACGATCGCGGAAGCGTAACAGTAGTGGGGCAACGGGGAACTTTACAGAGGAGACGTGGCTGTCCTGTCTGAATTCTGTGAGCGATGCCGTGTCGCGGAACGCTTTGCGGTACATCGCCGTCCTACGCGGGCAGGACATTGGTCAGCTGCACGAGGGGGGTGGGGAAGTCATGACGCGATTGACGGCCCATAGGCGGCATTTGGTGATCGCGGCGGGAGGGATGATCGCCATCGCGGGGGTGATATCGGGCACCGTGGCCGTGGCCACCGAGGGTTCGGGAAACTCCCGGGGTGAGGAAACGATCGCCCAGGGTCCGACACCGGCCCCGGACGGCAAGGGCGGCACCCCGCCCCCGCCGACTCCCAGCGCACCGGGCGCACCCAGCGCACCCGGCACACCCGCCTCCGCCGCCCCGACCGGCCCGGTCTCCCCGGAGATCGTCCACGAGACGGAGACCGGCGGAAAGACCGTGGCCCTCACCATCGACGACGGCCCCGACCCCAGGTGGACCCCGAAGGTCCTGGAACTGCTGAAGAAGTCCGGCATCAAGGCCACCTTCTGCATGATCGGCCCCCAGGCCAAAGCCCGCCCGGACCTCGTCAAACAGGTCGTGGCCGAAGGCCACCGCCTCTGCGACCACTCCGTCGACCACAACACCGCCATGGACAAGCGCTCCGAGGACTACCAGAAGCAGCAGATCCTCGACGCCAAGAAGATGATCGAGGAAGCGGCCGGCGGCGGCCCTGGCGGAACGATCCGCTACTACCGCGCCCCCGGCGGGGCCTTCACCCCCTACAGCCGCCACCTGGCCGCCGACAACGGCATGCGCCCCCTCGGCTGGGACGTCGACACCCGAGACTGGCAACGCCCGGGCGTCGACCGCATCATGGAAAACATCAAACGCGAACTCCCCAACGGCCCCATCATCCTCTTCCACGACGGCGGCGGAGACCGCACCCAGAGCGTCGAGGCCCTGGCCCGCTGCATCGACTGGCTGAAGGGCGAGGGCTACGGATTCGGGTTCCCTAAGGTGTGAGGGAGCGAGGCTCGTGGAAGCACGGTCGCCTCCGGCAGGACCGGGGGCGACGCGGCCGGGTCAGCGGCAGGCCCGGACGGCTGTGCGCCCCCTGCCATCGGGGTCGTCGCTCCCGTCCCCGTCCGAGGACGGCGCTCAGCCGTACCAGGTGATGTTGCAGACGTAGACGCACTGCTGGCGCGGCACCGCCAGGAAGTGATGAAGCCGCGCCCGTTGAGGATGTCGAACTCCCGTAGTCCGCCGTCCCGGTCGATCGGCCTGCCGACCGTCGCCGCATCGGGTCCCAACGCCGCGAGTTCGACGGCCGGTCGCTCCACCTCCGCCACCACGCCGGGCGGGAACCCGTGAGCCACATGCTCTTCGCTCGGGTTGTACTCCCACGTCCAGTCGCTCATAGGCCGGCCTCCGCGCGTGCCGCCTCCTGGATCCGGTGGATCTCGGCAATGGCCTCGGCCGGGTCCTGGCTGCCCGCGTCCACGATGCGTTCCAGTTCGCGGAGGCGGTTGGCGCGCTCCGGGTGCCGCTGGATAGCGACGAACACGGCCCAGGAATGGACGAAGGCACGCAGCGGCGCCAGGCTCTGCGACTGCTGGGCGTGGGTGGTCGCTTCGAAAAGGTGCTGGGTGAGCGCGGGGAGTCTGCTGGGGGCGATCCTGGCCACGGCGGCCCGCAAGGCGTCGGGCGTGAGAGCCGGCATGGGGATGAGCGGCTGGTGGGGGCCGTCATGCTGTGTGCTCACCGCGTCCTCCAGGACGTATGGGAAAAGGCCTCGCGATTGACGTACCCGTCATTCGCGAGGCCTCTCGGCACTTCTTGCGAAGTGCCCCCGGCAGGATTCGAACCTGCGCACACGGCTCCGGAGAGCATGTGCCCCTCGCGATGAATTGGGTGCGTGACCTGGGCCAACGTTGCTTGCGAGGGTAGCGCTGGTCGCTCTCACTCGCCACTCACGCGCGACAGTACTCTCGTCTGACGTGCGAGCCCTGTCCGACGTCCCAGTGGCAGGGGGCGGGCCAAGGTATTCAGGGCACGACATCCGCTCCCCGCGCACGGCGGGGATGACCCGAAGCAACGCAGGTCCCGCAGGTACTCGTCGTACTGCTCCCCGCGCACGCGGGGATGGCTCTTCCTAGGCGTGGGGGCACGGTTCCCTGATGCCTGCTGGCATGCCACTCTTGGGGCATGACGGACCACTTACCGGTTCGCATCGTCGGTGGACGCGTAGTTACAGAACCCGGCACCGGCCCAGTGGCGATGGTGTGGCTCCCGCTGCACGAGCATGTCATCGCGAAAATTCCGGCCCGGAAGGGCAACCGCCGTTGGCTGCACGAGACGGTTCGCATTCGTTCCCCGGAGTTGAACGGTGACCGATGGGACTTGCCACGCAACTGTTTGGTGCGCCTTGTGACGGCTGCGGTCGACCGCTACGGGTTCGTTGTGGTCTGGCGAGACATGTCAAAACTGTCGCGATGTACGAGGGCGTGCCTGGAGGCGACAGGAGTTGAATGCGACTGTTCGTGTCTCGGAGCACACCACGGTCAGGATTCCGAAAGCTGGTTCGAGCGTGTCGGGGACGCGGTGGTGGCCGACCTCGGCGAGCGCACCCGCACCGCAGTCGTCTACGGCACGAGAAGCAGCGATGTGGATGCTGTGGTGTATGACGGGCAACTTGCAGGTGAGCGCTACCGTGTAGATCGCGCTGGTCGTCTGGGCTGGCCAGCGGCTGCGCAGTTCATGTGCGCGAGCTGTATGAGCGTGCGTGCAACGGTGTGGGACCACTGCCACACGCACGGATTCGTGCGGGCACCACTGTGCAATCGCTGTAACACCCGTCATTGGGGCGGATGGAAGCCCCAGAATGGTCGGGCAGTAATCAGCCGTAATTTCGACGACAGCTACTACCGATGGTGTCCCGAACACATCGATGGGTGGGGGCCGTGCAGTGCTTAGCCGTGATCGGCACCCCTCTTAGCGGCGCCACGCCTAGCAGGTTTTAGGTGCTTGGTGAAGCCTGTCCAAGCATTCATTCGGACCCAAACTTAGATCCTTTGGCTCGCCTTAAGCACGGGCTAACCGCAGGCTCAGGAAGGGAAGCAGAAACCCGCCAGCTCACCTGCGTCCAAGCGGCACCGCTGTCCGCCTCGGTCCATGCCCGTCCGCAGTCGGACGCCCTGATTGGCTCCCTGTTTGGCTCCCCGGGGAGCCGGACCAGGTCACTTCTTACGGGACTTGGCCTGCTTCTGCTTGGCCTCCTTGAGCTCCCTCTCCCGCCGGTCGAGGACGCCCAGCGCTCCATCAACCTCCCCTTCGATGCGCCGCGCCGCGTCTCGATGACGGGCGCGAGTGCCCAGCCTTCCGCCGGGCGATGGTCAGCGGTTGCTGTTCTTTCGGGCGCGCCAGTTCGCCCAACCTGAGCGAGTGCCCTCACAAAGGGAAGTAGCGGTTCACATTCCGGAAGGATGGGTCCTGTGTGGGAATTCCTTGTAGAGGAAGTGGGGGTCTGGTTCTCCCTGCGGGGGGCATATCACCCCTGAGTCGCAGAAATAGAGCGGGGCGGGGCAGCATGGCAGAACTGAGGGACGACATAGTCCGCCAGGTAGAGCAGTTGAAGGGGCACGTCACCAAGAAAGAGTATGCAGAGGCCGTTGATAGGCTCAAGGCCCTCGGAGGCGAGATGGGCGCCTTCGCCGCCATGCATGCTGCCCTGGCCGGCGCTGCCGCTGGCGCAAGTGCCGGAATCGGCTGGGCCATGGCCTCCATGAACCCTATCGGGGTGTGCATCACGTTTACCGCTGGCGTCGGCGTAGTGACCATGGCGTACCTCTTCGCCGCAGACAAGCTCAATGACTGGTATGGCGAGCTCGACACGGAGGACCGAGTCGCGTTGACGAAGGTCATCGCATTCGGAATCGCAAAGTCGACTCTGCTGCTAAAGATGTGGAAAATGATCCGTAAGTGAAGCAGGCTGGCGCACTCGCGTAAGAGCGGCTGTAGCGGGCCAGGGGCTGGCCTGCTACAGCGACAGGTTCGATGAACACACCAATCACGCTCTTTCAGGTGTCAATTGACCTTGTTGAGCCACCCTTGCTCGACGCCCACACGGACGAAGTCGGTGATAGACCTGTAATAGTAGTCCAATAGAAACTGATTTGAACTCTCGCTACTGCTCTCGAAGTACAAGCCAGCCCTGGCCGCATACGAGCGCGGAGCCAATAGGTACGGCAACACAAAGCCAAATGTGCCATTTGGCGCTCGCTCCCCCGATTGTTGCGCAGTGTTGGGAACCGACAGAAAAGCAAGATAGAAGTGGGGGACAGTGCTGCTTAGTACATCCCATCGATCATTGCAGGTAGCGCACGCATTACGCAGCAGATCAGTTCCCGCATCGTAAGTCACGCCATCTTCAGGGGCGTTTACGACAAGCATTCGGCGTTGCAATAGATATGCTTCCGCCTGATGAAAGATCCAGACGACGCTTATGTCTGAATTCTTGACCTTATACGCAACGGACCGAGGTTCCGACTCCCTGCCGAGCCAAGGGGCAAACCCGTGAGGGTCCGTGGTAACGAAGTACCACGTTGCCGATTTCGACTTGTCGTACTGCCGCTTGAGACGCTTGCCGTAGCTACCAGAAAAGCGGACCAGATCGGCCCATGATTCCTCTACACCATAAAGGCCAGAGGATAGCTCTTGGCGCCGCCTCCGGGCCTCAGAGATCAGCACTAAAAAGTGATTCTTAAGTAACCAGCCAGCCCCTGCGGCCAAGGCGGCTGAGGAAAGAGAGCCGACTATGAATGCGATTGCCGAGCTCAGCGTCATAGGGCCCCCTCGCTCACCTAAGAGCATGCACCTATGGATCGTCCGCGTAAAGCTCCTCCCGTCACCTCTTACCGACGGCGGCGCGGTTAGAGCGAAGGTTCGGTGAACCAGTTTTCGGGAAAGAGGGCTTGGTTGAATCTGAGCACTGTGCGGCTCGCAAGTCCCAACTGATATCCCCGTACACTTGCCTACCTCGGGCGCAAGGGACTGGTGTTAGTCCGGCATCTCGTGCAGGCGTTCCAGTGCCTCCGGTAGCTCCATGGGCAAGTCCTTGGCATCCTTCCAGCGTTCCATGACGGCTGCGGCCGCCGCGACCAGCTCTGTTGGAAGGGACGTCTCGGCGAGGCTGCTCTCCGCCTCTCGCATCTCTGGGGCCCAGCGCCAAGCGCGGGCGGCGACCTTGGGGATGTAGGTGGTCTCCGCGAGGTAGCTGCTTGTGCGGTCACGCGCGATGTCGACCAGTTGCTCGTCAACACCCCAGTCACGAGCCAAGGCATGCGAGACAGCAGCCAGCACACGACTCGCCTTCTGGAAGGTGCTGTACGAGAGCTTGAGCGCCGATGCCTTTCCAAGGCCACCCTGCAGTGTGATCACGTTGACCGTTGTGCCCTCAAAGAGGCCTGCGACGATCTCGACTGGGGACTCCGGGCCGGAGAGGTACAGCCGTGGCGATTTAGTCGCTGATGGCGGTGAGCCAATGACGGAGCCGTCGACCAGCTGGGCTCCTGCGGACGCCACGATGGCGCCGATTGCCTTCACGTTCGCCGGCGAGATGGCGTTGCCATCCACGTAGACACCCGAGAAGGAATGCGCGGCGACCGAGTGCGCGACCTCCACGGCGTTGGCCGGCGGGCAGAGGCTCAGGATCACGTCGGCGGTGTGCGCCATTTCGGTGATGGTGTCGACTGCCGTTAGGCCAGCCCTGGTTGCCCGGTCTTTGGTCGCCTCGCTTCGGCCCTCGGGGTACCACAGGACCTCGGTGCCAGCGGAGACGACTTGTGCCGCTACAGCAGCTCCCATGCTGCCCGGGTGCAGGATGCCCAATGTTGTCACGCGACCAGCCTCCGAATGTGATGTCTCCTGCCTTCCGCCTTCTGCTCCACGGCTCGATGGATAGCGCTGGCGGATTCGCGGGGGCTCAGCAGGTTGGTCTCCAGTGCCAGCGCCCACGAGTCGGCCGAGTGGTTCAGTAGGTCCTGTTGAGTCTCGCGCCACGCCTTCAGGCGGGCTTCAATGTCCTTGTCGCCACGTTCGGTACAGCGCGCTTTGGTGACCTCATACGGGCACCACAGCAGCACTCTTATCCAGTGGAGGGGGAACACCTCGACCGCCTTGACGCCCGCCACCTGTCCCATGTGCAGCACCGGGGTGTGACCTCCGTCGATCAGCTCGGAGAGCCCGCCGCGGTCGATCGCGTACTCGGCTTCATACCGGACATTCCGGTAGAGGATCTCTCCGGCCCGGTCGAGGCTGTCGATGTGCTGGACCGATGTGAGCCGGTAGCCGGCCGTCCGGCCTGGTCCCGCCTTAAGCCGCTCGAAGAGCGCGTAGGACGGGTCCTGCTGGACCAGTTCTGCAGTGACCGTGTCCTTGCCCGCCCCGGGTGGGCCGTACAGGATGACGCCGGCAGCGTTCACAGTCCACCCCCGCTGAGCACGTCGCGGGCCTGGTCGGCCATGGCGATGGCTGCCCCGAGGCGGTTGTCGACCACAAAGTGGGGGCCTTGCGGGCGCATCTCCAGGTCAATGGTGGCGAGGTACTCGTCCCACGCTTCCATCTTCCATGTGTCGCGGGCAGCACCTCGGAACTCGATGTAATCCCGCATGGATTCGGGATCGCACTCAACCCATATGGTTGCGACGGAAACCCGCTTCGACTTGCATCGATTGTAGAAGCGCTGCATCCACGACGACTGCGAGAACTCCGATACAAACGGAGCATCGAGGATCGTTGAGACTCCGCAGTCGACGTTGTCCCAAGCGGCTTCCATCAGGCATCGGTATTCTAGCGGCCGGACCTTCTCTCGATACAGCTCTGAGCTTCGGTCATTGGCCATCCCACCTAGGGCGACGAGCAGTTGGTCCACCAACGGGCGTGTGAGCGAGTCCTTGTCGAGGATTGGCCATCCCGTCAGCCTGCCCAAGAACTTTGCGAACTCCGATTTACCGGACCCGGCATATCCGCCCACCAGCACAACCGTCGGGCCCTGGCCACTCGTCCATTCGCTGTGAGCGCGCCAAGCGCCTAGTAGGCGGTTGCGCAGCTCCTCGCTGCTTACATCCTCCGTTCCCTCCTGGATGCTGCCGAGCGCCGCGCGAACGGCTTCCGACTGATCGGGGAGTTGCGGATTCGACGGGGTGGCGACGGGTTCCACCTGAGCGTCCTCTCCGGGGAGAGCTCGACGGAAACCGAGTTCGGCTTCATTGCGACCGTATAGCAGGCAGTAGGCCCGGCGATAATGAGGGCCAGGATAGATATTGTTCTCGTGACCCCAAATGGTCTGAAAGTTCGCGGCGATGTTGAAGCTGTGCCGCTCGGCGATTTCTCGCAGCTTTTCGCCGGTGTCTTCCAGGGTGAGCCCGTGCTTTTCTCGGTGCTCACGTAACGCTGCCGGGTTCCAATCGGTTCGCTGTCGAGCCATCTTCCCCTCCTAGATAGCTTCCGGGTCGCGAGTGTAGCGACTCGTGAAGGCGTAGGAAAAGCCGTGATAGTGGATGTGTAAGCGCCTGTATAAAGACCGTGAGGGTTCTTCAGGTAAGACGATGTGATACCAACTTCCCAACCCCTGAAGTGAACTGATGGCACACCCGATCACGGAGGTGCGGATGATGACGAACAGGGGCAAGGGGGTGCGAAGCGTGTGGTTCGAGGGCGTTGGCCGTCAGCTCGCTTCCAGGGTCGCGATTCGCTCGCGTAGCTCACCGACCTCCCTACGGAGAACCTCGACTTCTTGCCGGAGCGCGTCGACGGCCGCGTTGGGGCCAGCACCCCTGGCGAGACCCGGGGAGTCTGGCGTGAGGAAGGCTCCCTTGCCCTGGTGGCTCACAGCGAGACCTTCGGACTTGAGGGTGCGAATGGCTTCGCGGGCCACCGTGATGGTGACCTTGTAGCCCTCCTGGAGTTCTGCGAGCGACGGCAACTTCCCAGACTCCGTGAACTCATCAGCGGCGATCCTCCGGCGGAGGTCATCCGCCACCTGCTGGTAGGCGGGTCTGCCGGTCCACTCGATCATCTGCACTCCAAAGCCTCTTTTCTGCCTCTGCCTCATAGTGCCCAAGGTCAGAACGTGAGGCCAGCAGCCCTTTGAACTCCGGTCGGAGCAAAGGGGGTTGACTGTCTCTGCCTCACAGTGCACTCTGAGGCAGAGCTGCCCGCAGTGCCCACCGGCTTCCGGAGGGCGGGTGCTTGCACGACCTGCATGACCTGCACGACGAATGGGGCCCGAGAGATCGGGCTCAAGGGGCCCGGGACAGAGCGGGCCGAGGGCGCACCCGTTCCCTAGTCAACGGGAGGGCTTAGACCGAAAGGTCATGTCTCCATACGCCTTCGCCGGGCATGGCGGCTCTACCTCATACGGGAGCTGCAGACCCGAAGGAGACACAGCACGTGTTCAACCTCTTCGTAGCGTCGAGACGCTACGGCCGGTTGCCTCCTCCGTCCGTCTCGTACGGACGGGGTCGAGGGGAGCCGGATCTTCCAGCGCCGAGCCTGTGCCGCTTCTGCGGTTTCGGGGCGCTGGGATCTCGTAGCTCTGCCGGGCTGTGGCCCGGTCATCAGACATGAAGGAGGGCGCGCCCCTCGCCTGGACAGCTTCCGGGCGCGCCCCGTGACCCTCGAAGGATCGTGATGAGCATATTCCGCTCGCACAGCGATGCCCAGAGCGAGGTCGAGCAGTTGCTGGCCGAGGCTCGTGAGGACTACCGCCGGCACAACTCTGCGGAATCGCAGGGTGCGGCGCGTGAGCAGGCCGGGCACGCCCGGACGCACGGCAACGTGACCGCCGGCGGCTGGCACGGACACAAGTAGCCGGGCCGCGAGTCCAGCTCAGCACCACCAGGTGAGAGGCCGAGCCCCGGCGGGGCGGTCGGCCCCGCCTCCTTTGATCGTTCTTCGACGCAAGGAGTTCAAGGCAATGACTGAGCGTCTCTTCAAGGCCGAGGGCAGGGGCCCGATCGTTCTGGGCCTGTCGCTGTCGCTGGGGAAGGTCCTGGTCAGCGTGGACCCGACCGTGAGCCAGGCCGAGGTGATGCTGCACACCGAGGACGCATCCGGCCCGGGTGCGGACGCGGTGCTGGGAGCCCGTGTCCAGCAGGACGGGCGGGTGATGTCCGTGGTGGTCCCCGAGATCGCCAACGCCATGGTCGGCGGCGGTGGCGGCATGCACATCGTGCAGAACTTCGGCACCGTCACCGGCTCCGTCACCGGAGTCACGATCGTCAACGGACGCGTCATCTCCGGTGCCGCGGCGATGCCGACGATCCAGCCGTTGAAGGCGGTGGTCATCCTCCCGCCGGGTTCCTCCCTGGCCGTCGTGACGACCTCGGCTGACGCCGTGGTCGCGGGCGAGATCGAGCGGCTGGAGTTCCGGTCGGTCTCCGGAGCCGTGGCGGTGGAGAACGCACGGAGCCTGACGGTGGATACGACATCCGGGCGCGTTCGGGTCGACCGGGTCACCGGCGAGGCGGCCATACGGTCCATCTCCGGGAGCACCACGATCCACTCCTACTCCGGCACCTCGGCCAGCGTCACCTCCACCTCCGGGGCCATCAGCATGACGGCCACGCCGCAGGCCACCGGCTACATCCGCGCCGAGTCGGTCTCCGGCGACGTCCGCGTCACCGGCGGCCATCACCTCAGCGTCCGCGTGCACAGCCTCTCCGGCTACGCCCGAGCCTCCTGACCCAGCGCGCCTGATCCGCTCCGAGGAGCGGGTCGGGCCTCCTGTGACCTCATTCATCGACTCTCGGAGTCACGCATGACCGCCATCGAAGTGGTGATCGTTTCCTTCGGCTACCTGCACGGGGAGCCGCCCCCGGCGCACCTGACGATCGACTTGCGGGACCACTTCCGGGACCCGCACATCAGCCCGGACCTGCGCTACATGACCGCCGACGACGAACCCGTCCGTACCGCCGTGCTCGGCACCCCGGGCATCCCGGACCTGGTGGAGGCCGCCGTCGTCGCGGTCCACGCCTACGCCTCCGGTCCCAGCGCCGGGCTGGTCACGGTCGCCAGCGGCTGCGCGGGAGGCAGGCATCGGGCCCCCGTCTTCGCCCGCGAGCTCGCCAAGAGGCTGCTGCGCCAGGACGGATCCCTCGTATCCCTGCACGACCGTGACCTGGACAAGCCCGTCGTCCAGCGCTGAGCGCATCGCACATCCGATCCGCCCGGGGCGGCGGCACTCCCCTGCAAGGACACACCGCCGCCCCGGGTCTCCCCATCCCGCTTCTTTCGAAGGAGCTGTACTGCCATGAAGGCATTCATCGGCGGACATCAGGTCGTCACGGACGACGACTTCCTGGAGCTGTCGCTGGGCACCCCGCTGGAGCTGTGGCTGGGCGCCGACGACGAGAGCCCGCAGGAGCGCGCGGCGCGGCTGGACGCGGCCCGCGACATCCTCGCCGACCAGCCTGAACTCCTCGACACCGTCACCCGCGTGGCGGCCGAGGTCGCCGAGATGGCCGGCGCCTGCATCCCGGACCGGTTCGCCACCGCACGTCTGGGGCGCTCGCGCCGCATCGCGCCCGCCGGGTCCCGGAGGGCAGCGTGATGGCCCACACCCCCTCGACGTCGATCCAGTGCCTGGACGTGCCGCTGAGCCAGCTCCTCGCTGAGCTGCGCGCCTGCCAGCCGAGCCGTGAACTGGCCGAGCAGCGACACCAGTTCCTTGACCTGGACCCGCACCTGATCCGCGAGGACTACACCCGGCCCGCCCGCCTCCCGCGCCCGCGCTCGTCGGTTCCGCCGAGGTGGAGCACGGCGATTATGGTGCGCCGCTGCTGCGACTGGCCCGCGATGCGCAAGGGCGAGGCGGCGGCCCGGTGGATCCTGTTCATCGGGCTCCCGCGTAGCGGGGGGTCCGATGAAGTGGACGAATGGCCCGAGCACCTCTGGCCCGCCTGCCGCCGCGACCATATTCCCACCCTCGCCGAGCGCTTCGACGCGCTCACCGGCTTGGGCTGGAGGGTCGCCCCGGACGCCGAATGGGAGTGGGACGAGGAGCCTGGGAAGACCGGCCACGGGCACCCGGTGGTCGTCAACCTCTTGGCAGCCATCCGCGTTGTCCCGCTCGCGACCCATGAGGGCGGGGTGGCGGGATGACCAGCACGCTCACCACGGTCCTGGCCAGCGCGCCCCTGGCGGCGGGCTGGTCGCTGCACGCCTTATGGTGGCGCCACCGCATTGACCGGGCCCGCCGTGACCCGCTCACCGGCCTTCCCGGCCGCCAGGTCTTCCAGCGCCGGGCCGCCAAGCTGCTGCGGGCTCGTGGGGCGGCGGTGGTCCTGGTGGACCTCGACCGCTTCAAGGCCCTCAACGACACCTACGGCCACGGCGCGGGCGACGCGGTCCTGGCCACCTGCGCGGCCCGGCTGTGCCGCTGGGCCGAGGAGCACGGCGGGTGCGCGGCGAGGCTGGGCGGGGACGAGTTCGCCGCCGTCATCCTCGCCGCCGACAACGACCTGCCGGTCGTCCTCGACGGCCTGTACGTGTCGATGTGCCGGCCGGTCTCCTACCGCGACCGCGCTCTGGTCGTGGGCGCGTCGGTGGGGGCGTATTTCGCCGGGCTGCTGCCCGAGCCTCCGCTGGAGCGGGCGATGCGCCGGGCGGACGAAGCGATGTACACGGCGAAGCGTGCCGGTGGCGGCTGGAACATCGCCGATACCCCCACGCCCGCGATCACGACAACGAACGGGCGCCGTACCGGGCGCCCCGGCACGTCGTCCGGAGGCGGCCGGTGAACGCCGTTCAGATCCGTTCAGCCGAGCGCGCGCTGTCGATCGGCACGTGGCTGATCGTCTTCGGGGCCGTGCTGTTCTCGGTCCTGACCGTCACTCCGCTGATGGCCGCGCACACGCCCGCCGACTGGTCCTGGACGTCCCCGATCCTGCCGCTGGTGGTCGATGCCGCCGTGGTGATCGTGGTCCGTCTGGACTCGGTCCTGGCCCGCCTCGGCGGCCACGGCGGGAAGTGGCCGGTGGCCTTGCGATGGATGACCGGCACCATGACCCTCGCCCTCAACACCGGCGACTCCGCCCTCAAGAACGACCTGGTGGGCGTGGCTGTGCATTCGGTATCGCCGCTCCTGCTGATCGTCACGGCGGAGACCGGTCTGGCCTACCGGCGGGCCATCACCGCGGCCGTGGCCGCTCTGAACGCCCGTGAGCGGGCTGAGGAGGAGGCCAGGGCGAAGGCGGTCGCTGAGCGGGAGGAGGCTGCTGCCAGGAGGCTGCGGGAGGAGCGGGAGCACCAGGCCGGGCTGGCGCGTGAACAGCGCGAGCACGAAGCCCGCCTTGCCCGTGAACAAGCCGAGCGGGAGGAGAAGACCCGGCGCGAGGAATGGGCCCGGGCCGATGCTCGCGAGCGACGCGAGCAGGAAGAGCATGAACGCCGTGAGCGGGAGCGTGAACAGCAGGAGCGCGAGCGCGAACAGCGTGAACGCGAGGCAGCCCAGCGCCGTGTGCGCGAGCAGCAAGAGCGCGCGGAACGCGAGCGCCGTGAACAGCGGGAGCGTGCTGAGCGGGCCGCGCGTGAACGGGCCGCGCTGCTCGCCGCCGGACCGCCGGCCGAGAAGCTCCCCGAGGACCAAGCGCGCTCAGCGGTGCGGGCCGCGCTCGAGGCCCGCTTGCCCGTACGGGCGGCTGCGGACCTGACCGGCTGGTCCGTCGGCTGGGTCTCCCAGCGCTACCAGGAACTACGCGACACCCCCGGCACCCCGAACGATGCCGCCGCCCGCCAATTGGAAGGTGCCGCATCGTGACGGACCGCCTCCACACCACGCCGGGTGAACCGGCCGATCTGCACTGATGGCCGCGCAGCATCGCTTCTACGATCCGGTCGGCGCCCGCTACGGGATCCCGACCTACCCGTGGAGGCTGGCGCCGGAGGGCCTGGCCACTCGCCGTCAGCTCCGCAACCGTGGGCTGCGGCCGGGTGGCCAGCCCATCGCGGCCCAGACCCTGTGGCGATCCCGCCGCTCCAGCCGCGGGCCCCGCAAGGCATACCTGTACCGGCTCGACATGGCCCGGCCGGTTCGCCCGATGACGCCCGCGAAGCACGCGGCGCTGGAGCGCGCCATGGCCGCCCGCCGCACCTGCCCGGTCTGCCGGACGGACGCTGGCTACTGCATCCCGGCCTCACTCGGCATGTGTGTTCCGTGTGCCTACCCCGAGGAACAGTGCACCCCTGCACGCCGTGAACAACTACCGCCCGTTTAGGGCTCGGTGCCCGGCCCGAACGCCGGCCGGGCACCGGGAGGCGCGTGGCCCGGTCCGGGCTGGAAGGAAATCGTTCATGTACAAGCTGACGCCGCGGCACTTTGCCTTTCCCATCGCCGCGTTCGTAGGAGGCGTCCTCGGCGTGGACTACGCCGACGAACTCGCCGCCCACCACGTGCCCTTACTCACGATGGTCGCGTGCTGCCTGTCGATATTCGCCACCGTCTACACGGCGGTCCGCTGGTTCATCGAGGTCCTGTCGGCGACGACGCACAAGTGCCGGGCGGCGGGATGCGGCTTCCGCGTCCGGGTGCCCAGCAACGACCCGGGGGAGAGCCGCCGGTGGCAGGAGATCGCCGCCGCGCATCCCGTCCACGACCAGCCGTATCACCGCGTCTGACCCCACCCCAAGCATCCACGGCCTGTGGCCTGCCGCGCCCCGAGTGCGGCGGGCCACGCCGCGTCTGGAGGTCCCGCACATGCCGTTCTTCGAGATCTTCTCGCCGCTCAAGAGCATCAAGGCCGACCCGGACCAACTGGTCGTCCAGGCCAGCAAGCACCTAGCCCGGGCCGCCCGCCACGAGGAGTGGGACGAGTACCCGCAGATGACCGCCCACGCCAGCGTCGCTACCGCCAAGGTCCAGCTTGCCACCTACCTGCGCACCCACCGGAACTGAGCCGCACAGTGCCAGCGCCCCGGCCCGCTTCCTAGGGCCTGGCCGGGGCGCCTTTCACCAACTCCCCAGAAGAGGAGCCATCCCAGTGTCTGACACGACGCCGACCACGTCACCACCCCCACCGATATCCCCGCCCTCTGACGCGGACGTCCAGGCCGTTCCGATCGAGGTCACGCTCACGCCCGCCGAATCCCCCGCCTCGGGTAAGGGCCCTGCTCGGCGCGCGGTCCGGCCGTTACCTGCCCTGCCCGCCGCCGTGTTCGGCGCGGAGGCGCTCGCGGTCGGCGGCTCCGGCCTCTACGCCGCCACCGGCCCCGTCGGTACCGCCGTGACCGCTGGTGTGGTCGCCACCGCCGGGGCCGCGGCCGCCGTACGCGCGGCGCGCTCCCGTGCCGGTGCCCGAAGGGCCGGCCGCCGGACGGCGGGCGGCTACGGAGCGACGGGCACGGGGCGATGGGGCCGCCGAGGACTCGCCGCCGGGGGCGGCGGGTGGGGTGGCCTGACCGGAGGTCTGGGCCGTCGCCAGGGTGGCCTCCTCGGCTCGGGCCGGTCCGCTCATGGGGCCCGACCTGGGGCCGGGGTGCTGGGCGGTCGCCGTTCGCGTGGGGGGACGGCTGGGCCGTCCAGCGCGGGAGCATCGTCCAGGCAAACGGGCGGTTCGGTGCGAGGCCGAGGTGCTAGGCCGTCTGCGGCCGTCACGGCGCATCGTTCATCGGCGGGTGGCGGCCTCACCAGCGGCATTCGTGGAAGCCGCGGCCCTGTACCGGGTTCGGGAGCGCTCTCGGCCCGGCGGGGTGGCTTTGGCCGTCGTCACGGGGCCGGAAGCGGTGGAGGCGGAGCCATGGGCAGCGGCCGGAACGGAAGGTGGCGCCCCACAGGCGCCATGAGCGGCCGTGGATGGCTCAGCCAGGGCAAGGAGGGCCCCGGGGCCACCGGAACTCGCAGCGCTGCCGTCGGCGGGGTGGCAGGCAAGGGTTCGCGGCCTCGGGGGAAGGCCACGGCAATGACCGCCGCCGCCCTCGGTCGCGCTCGCCGCGCCGGGGCCGGAGCCGCGCGAGCAGGACTCCGGGAGGCCGCGCGTGCCCGCCGGGTCGCCGGTCCGCTGGTCCGTAAGGCGCTCGCCGCGACCCGTGCCGGTCTTCGCCGGACCGCCGCCACGCCCGGTGGGCGTCTCGCCCGGGCCCTATGGCACAAGGCGCGTGCCCGGGCCCGTGACCGGGCCGTTCGTATGGCTCGCGGAGCGGGTGCGGCGCTCGCGGCCGGGCTCGGGGGCGTTCTGGCCCTGGTGCCGGGCTTGCTGCTCGGCACCGCCGCCATGGCCACCGGGGGCGTCCTGCGGTGGGCACGGCAGGTACCGCGCGGGGCGCTGTGGGGAATCCGGTACCTGCGCTGGGGTCCGATCGCCGCCGCTCGTACCTGGGCCTGGCTCATGACCCGTACCCCGCAGGTCGCCACCGACTTTCCCGGCCCGGGCCATTCCGTTGCTGCCCCCGCCGCTCTGGGGAGCGGCTCCCATTTCGGAGGTCACCACGTGAGCCAGTTCGTTCTGCACACCGAGGGCGCACGCGACGCCTACGCCAAGTACGACCCGCCCTCGATGCTCTCGGTCCAGGCCGAGTACAAGGGCCTGCCCGACGGCATCGGCTCGGTCGCTCAGGCCATCTGCCAGCTCGCCATCAACTGCGCTGACAAGTACCCCGTGGACAAGGCCATCGCCGAGGTCGTCACCCGGGTCCAGATCCTGGTCCTGCACGCCGAGGCCAAGGCCAGCGAGGTCTACGACACGTTCGTCAAGGAACACGAGCACGACCTGATGCGCTTCGAGGCGCCGCGCAACAACGAGCACATGTGGAACATCGCCTCCAGGCGCCCGGACGGGAGCCTCCACATGCGGCATTCGGTGTTCTCGCAGGCGTGCGAGGAAGTGCAGCACATCTACACCCGATACGAGCCGGAATCGATGACCCATGTGGCCGCCGAATTCGAGGGCCTGCCGACCGGGCTGGAGAACATCGCCGCTGCCGTGAACTTCCTGGCCGTGAAATCCGCCGACGAATACCCGGTGGAAAAGACCGTCGCCGAGACGGTCGCCGAGGTCCATCAGACGCTCCTGCGCGCCGCCAGCGCCGCGCAGGAACTCTTCCCGCTCTTCCGGCGGCTGCACGCCCTCGACATCCGCCGTCACGAGGACCCCCGCAACGGAGAAGAGAAATGGGACGTGTAACCCCGGCCCTGCGCCTTTCCTGACCGTCAAGGAGTGCTCGAATGAGTAAGTCGCAGTCCCTGGCCCTGGATTGGGGATGGACCGTCACCGCGCCAACCGCCGCCGCGATGGCGGCTGGCGGCGCCTACGGCCTCGCCTCCGTCGGCGCTCTTACCGGCATGCCCCCCGAGTACGCCCTGCTCGCCGCCGGGACCGGTGCGCTGGCTCAGGGCGGCGCGGACTTCTACCAGCGCCGACCCCTGGTCCACGGCATCGCCCGGTGCGCTGCCTGGCTCGCCGCCGGCGGATGGTGCGCTCAGGCCCTGGCGGGCCAGGACGCCCTGACGTGGTCTGCCGCCGGATGGTGGGGCGCCGGCACGGCCGGCGCCATGGTCCTGGCCCGTGGCCTGGTGACGGCGGAGAAGACCGCCGAAGGCGGGCGGGCCGCCCGGAAGCTGCAAAAGTGGGCGAACGGCAAGGCCGGAGAGTGGCAGCGCCGCCTGGCAGACCTCTTCCGCCTGGAAGGCCACCGGGTCGATGGGGTCCGGCGCTGGAAGAGCGATGTCGGCTACACCGTCCGCGTCCAGATGCCCGACAGCACCCCGGACCTCCCCGTCGACGCGCCCCGCAAACTCGCCGCAGCCCTGCGGCTTCCCCGGGGCGGCGGAGTACAGATCACCGACGGCATGGCCTACGGCGAGATACAGATCAACGTCACCGAGAAGGACGTCATGGTCGAAGAACTGCCGCTCCCGGACGACACCACCATCACCACTATCAACGACCCCATCCCGCTGGGCCTCTACACCAACGGCGAAGAGGCCGTAATGAGGCTGCTGGACGACTGCGGACTGCTGGTCGGCCAGATCGGCTCCGGAAAGTCCAACCAGGTCAACGTCGCCAACGCCGGACTCTTGCGCACCAACGACTGCGTGGTGTGGCACATCGACACCACCGGCGCCGGCATCAGCATGCCGTGGCTGCGCTCCTGGGCCATCGACGGCACCAGCGACGTACCGCTGATCGACTGGGTGGCCGACACCGAGGAGGAAGCCCACATCATGCTGGACGTGGCGCGGGAAGGCATCTCCGCCCGCAAGTCCGGCTACCAGGACCTCATGGCCTCGGCGAACGACGACAAGATACCCGTGAGCCCGCAGGTCCCGGCGATCCTGATCGTCGTAGACGAGATCGCCGAACTGCCCATGGCCCTGATGAACAAGCTCGACTCCGTGGTCAACACCGGCCGGGCCGTACGCGTGCGTTCGCTGCTGTGCGGGCTGCGCGCCACGCAGGACACGATCACCGCCGCGATGAAGAAGCAGTCCCGCAATCGCTGCGGGATGCGCGTCTCCGACCCCGAAGAGCTCCATCACCTCTTCGCCTCCGGCGGGACCCGTCTCGACCCCAAGGCCGCCCCGCACCGCGGGTCGGGCTTCCTGTCCGCCCCGGACGAGAACGACGTGATCACCGACCCTGCGCCGTTCAAGGGCTACCGCATCACCCCGAAGCGAACCGACCACCTCGCCCCGCACTTCGCGGGGCGGCGCCCCACGCCGGACGCGGTCCTCCTCGACACCGCGCCGGGCCGCTACTACGCCTCTCGCTGGGCCCGCGTCCTGCCCCGCCTCTACGGGGACCGGCAGCTCGCCGCCACCACCCGCCCCTACACCGACACGGAGGTCCTGCGCCCGCCCCTCGACCCGGTCAATGGACTGCCCCTGACCGGGGCCGACCCCGTCACCAGCACACCCAGCCCCAGCCCGGCCTCCACCGGCACGAGCCCCGGCCCCACCCCGCAGCCGGACGCGGGCGCCCGCATCGGCGGCGCCGCGCTAGCCGCTCTGCTCAACTCCGCGCCCAGGAGCCCCCGCACCGCCACCGCAGGCCACGAGCAGGGGGCCGAGACGGACCGTGATGGGATCACGGCGGACTTCGGGCGGGTCATCGAGCAGACCGGCGGCCCCGCCGACCGGCCCGACCCCGTGCCGGAACTCCTGCGCACCGCCCACGAGACCGTGGTCGCCGCCGGCGGCCGGATGCACACCGCCGACCTCGCCGCCAAACTCGGCCTCGACGCCACCGCCCTGGGCACCGAACTCGGCCGCCTCCTGCGCGCCGCAGGCGTCGAGCGCCCCGGCAAGGGCACCGTCCGTACCGGCGCCGCCAACGAGTCCAAGTCCGGCTACCTCGCCGAGACGCTCGCCGAAGCGATCAGTCACTACCGCAACACACAGTAGTCAAGGGATGTGTGGGGGAGTCGCCTACGCCCACCACACGCAGCCCCCTACAAGCCGTGGGGGTCCCACAGTGCTGTGGGTGGCACTGACCTGCGCGTGGTGGGCGTAGGACCCCCACAAGAGAAGGCCCCCAGAGGCGGCCATGGCGGCGTCAGCGTGCCTCCGCGCGTCCTCGCCGCCCCACCTCCCACACGACCGATTCTCGCTCTCCGTAATCGATCACGCCCGGCACGACGGGCCCGTCCGGAAGGGACCCCATGGCTTTGTCCGTCTCCGTCGTCGTCCTCCTCGCGATCGTCACGCTCCTGTTGCTGCGCTCCGGGCAACTGCGCGTCGGGCACGCGGTGGTGACCGCGCTCCTCGGCTTCTACCTCGCCCAGACCGGCATCGCCCCCGCCATCCACCGGATGGTCGCCAGTTGCGCCACCGCCCTCAGCAACCTCGCCACCTAACCCCACTGCCGGGAGCCCCCATGGACACCACCCGGATCCCCCACGACCCCGTCCTCATCAAGCACCAGCCGCATACCGTCCTGCCCTTGCCGGGTGTGACCGACGACGCCATCTACGCGGCCCGCGTCTGGGACCTGATCCGCGCCGACGAAGCCAACCGCGCCCCCGTCGTCACCGCCTACGCCGCCCCTCCGACCCAACCCGTCCCCGCCCCGCAAGCGCCACCGGTGCACGCCCCCGCCGTGTCGGCCGCGCCGAGTGCGCAGTCGATCCCCTCGTGGGCGAAGACCACCGCCTTGCTGGCGCCCACGATCGGCGGCGGCATCGCCGCCGCCGGATACGGGCTGTCCGCCGCCGCCCCCGGGCTGGCCGCCATGAGCCAACTCCTGTGGCCCATCGCCGCCCTCGCCGCCGCCTGCCCCCTCGCCGGAGCCGCCCTCATCCGCGCCGTCCGAAGCCGTACCACCGAGGCCCACCCCCAGCAGATCACCCAGAACATCCACGCCGGCCTCTTCGGCCGGGCCACCGGCACCATCAATCACCGGTGAAGGAAGGACTTCACATGTCCAACGACCTCTACTGCGACGAGTGCGCCGACTACGACTGCCCGGGCCACGAGCAGTGTGACGACTGCTCCAGCGACATCTGCAACGTGTGCGACGGCTGTTACTGCCCCGACTCGCCCTGCCCGGGCTACGTCGCCCACTACACCGGCGCCGAGTAACGAGGAGATCAGCATGTCGTTCGGAGAGACCCCGATCACCGTGATCGGCAATCTGACCGGCGAACCGGAGCTGAAGTACACGGCCTCCGGGCAAGCGCTCGCGCGGTTCACGATCGCCTCCACGCCCCGGACCTTCGACCGTGAGAGCAATCAGTGGAAGGACGGCACGTCCACGTTCTTCCGCTGCGCGGCCTGGCGCACCCTGGCCGAACACATCGCCGGATCACTACCGAAAGGCTCGCGCGTCGTCGCCTCGGGCCGCATCCGCCAGCACGACTGGCAGACCCCCGAGGGCGAGAAGCGCTCCATGCTCGTCGTGGAGGTCGACGACATCGGCGCCAGCCTGCGCTTCACCAACGTCTCGATCGAGGGCAAGGGCACCCGTACCGCGCCTGCAACGAGCAGCGACCCGTGGAACGCCGTCACCAGTGAACCCGAGACGGGCAGCGGCGCGAAGGCCGACGAGCCCCCGTTCTAGATACGCCCGAGGCGGCGGCACTCCCCTGCAAGGACACACCGCCGCCTCGGCCTCCCCATCCCGCCCGAAGGACAGAACAGGAGAACCCCCAGCATGCCCGAAGTCGGCCCCATCCCGCGATCCCGCCCCCGGCTGTTAGCCGACGGAATCCATGCGACCGGTGGCGACCACCTGCGAACCGCGTTGGCCCTGGCGGAGTCCGGTATCCCGGTGCTGCCACTCCGAGAGGGCAAACTGCCGTTCGGGAACTGCCGGTCCTGCGCCCGCTGCGCTTGTGGCGGGCGGCCCAACATGAAGACCCCGGGCCCTTGCCAGTGCCCCGCCGTCTGCCATGGCTGGGCAGCCGCCACCACCGACTCCACGGTGATCACCTCGCCTGCGTGGACGCCGACGTGGCGCCAGGCTGTAGCGGTGGCCTACCACCCCGGCGGGGCCGGACTGACCGTCGTGGACCTCGACAGCCCGGAAGCCGTGGTGTGGGCGCGCGAGTCCCTGCCGCCGACCCGCGTCGTGCCCACAGCTCGCGGGGAGCACTGGGTCTACCTCGGGGTGATGCCGTCGGCCAATGGCGTGCAGCCCGGCGTGGATATCAAGTCCCTCATGGCCTACGCCCGCTGGCTCGGGCCCGGCACCGGCACCATGGCCGACCTGCCGCCGGCCGTTCGCGCCCTCGCGGAAAGGGAAGAAACCACCCCCGCCCCGGGAAGCGCGAACCGCTCGTCGCCGGAGCGCGCCGCCTGGGACCTGACCGTCGCCACCGGCTGCCGGCACACCGAGACCTACGTCCGAGCCGGTCTGGAGAAGGGACTGGCCCTGGTGCGAGCTCGCACCGAATCCGGAGCTGCCTCACAGGCGTTCGGGGTCGCGTCCTTCCTCGCTGCCCAGCATCGCCGGTGCCCTGGCCCCTGTGGACTGGCCGCCTTGGGCCAGCGGATCGTGGACGCGGCCGTGTCCGTCGGCGTCCCCGAGCCCTACGCCCAGCGGGCCGTGGCCCGCGGATTCGGCGCCGAACGGCGGGGTGCGGCATGACGCCCCAGGAGCGCGGGGGTGGTCTCTTCCACCTCCCCATGAGCCGGTCTCAAGCCGCCGTACAAGCTGAACGCCAGGCGGCCGTGGGCGCCTTTAAGGTCGTCGCCCGTCAGGGCGTCCTTTCAGCTCTTCGTTCTGACGTGCAGGAAAGGAAGACAGCCGCATGACCGCCCAGCCCGACACCGACCTGTGGGCGGGATTCGACGCCATCACCGCCGAGGAGGTGACCGGCCCCGTCTGGGACGAACCGGTCCCGCTCGGCATCCGCCCGGATCTGCCCGGCTTCCCCGTTGACGCCCTGCCCGACTGGCTGGCCGCCATGGTGGCTGCGGTCGCTGAGGAGACCCAGACCCCGGCCGACCTCGCCGGATGCCTGGCTTTGGCCGTCATCGCCACCGCCGCCGGCGGCCGGGCGGTCGTCTGCGTGCGAGGCCGCTGGCGCGAACCGGTCAACATCTACACGGCCGTCGCTCTCGACCCCGGCAATCGCAAGTCCGCCGTGTTCTCCCTGATGACCGAACCGCTCCTGGCAGCGGAGAAGACCCTCATGGAGCTCGCTGGCCCCGTGCGGGCCGAGGCCGAGACCACCGCGCGCCTCGCAAAGGCCGCCGCCGACAAGGCCGCCGCCAAAGCCGCCAACGGCGATCCGAGCATGCGCGACCAGCTCACCGCCGACGCCATCGCCCTAGCCCAAGCCGCCGAAGAGATCACCATTCCCTCCAAGCCCCAGCTTGTGGCCGACGACGTCACCCCCGAGAACCTCGCCACCCTCCTCGCCGAGCAGGAAGGACGCATCTCCGTCCTCTCCCCGGAGGGCGGCATCTTCGACATCATCGCCGGACGCTACAGCGGCGCCCCCAACATGGAGGTCTTCCTCAAGGGCCATGCGGGCGACATGGTCCGGGTCAACCGCCAGGGCCGCGACGCCCAGCACATCGACCACCCCGCCGTCACCATGGGCCTGGCCGTCCAGCCCGAAGTCCTGGAGTCCATCGGGCAGATCAAGGGCGCCGACGGCCGTGGGCTCCTCGCTCGCTTCCTCTACGCCCAGCCCGAATCCCTGGTCGGCAGACGCAACCTCACTCCCGACCTCATCCCCGACGACGTCGCCGAGACCTACACCCGCCGCCTCGGCGGCCTGGCCATGGCCATGAACGGCTGGACCGATCCCGCCCTGTTGACCCTGACCCCCGAGGCCGACGCGGTGATGCTCGCCTACCAGAAGGTCACCGAGTCCCGGATCGGCAAGGGCGGCCCACTCGCCGCGATCGTCAAGTGGGCCAGCAAGCGCGACGGAGCCGTCGCCCGCATCGCCGGGCTACTCCACCTGGCCACCCACCCGGAGAACGGCTGGACCCGCCCGATCGAGGCCACCACCCTCTCCGCCGCGACCCGCCTCGGCGACTACTTCACCGCCCACGCCCAGCACGTCTTCGACGCCATGAGCGCCGACCCGGCCCAGGAAGCCGCCCACCAGGTCCTCACCCACCTCCGGGACTCCCGGTCGGCCACGTTCACCAAACGCGAGCTGTTCCGGCAGCTCTCCCGCGGCGACTTCCCCGCCATGGCCGACCTCGACCCAGCCCTCGCCCTGCTGGAGGAACACGGCTGGCTCCGCCAGCAGCCCCCGCCCCCGCGCACCGGACGTGGCGGCCGGCCACCATCCCCCCGGTATGAGACCCACCCCCGCCTCGCCCAGGGCGTCTGACAGAACCCCCATTGGGCTGACAGAACTGACAGAACCCCCGCCGCAAGCCTCCGACCTGCGGAAACAGCCGTACCAAGGGCTGTGACAAAACCTCCGGAAACTCTGACAGAACCCCGGCGCCCACTGACGGCCCCGGCGTGACAGAACTCCCCTCCAGGAGGTTCTGTCAGAGTTTTCGCGAGTTCTGTCACGACCCAATCAAACGTCAAAACAGCAGGTCACGGGCTTGTGAGCCAGGTTCTGTCAGTTCTGTCAGCGATTCGCCCCGCCTTCACCGCTCGGAACACGAGGAGAACCGGTGCCCAAGCCGTTGGACGAGAACCTGACCATTGACGAAGTGATCGCGGAGATACGGGTTCCGCGCTCCACCTTCTACCGCTGGCGACAGCTCAAGAAGGGCCCCAAGTCCTGCAAGCTCCCGAACGGACAGATCCGCATCAAGCGTTCGGAGCTGAACCGCTGGTGGGCCGAGATGGAAGAGAACGCGTGACCTACCGCAAGAACAGCGAAACCCAGGGCGCCCGCACCGGCGGGCGCCCGCCCGGGCCGGAAGTACCAGAGCCCATCCTTTCCACTGATGTGCGCTTGTGGAAGATCAGCAAGGTCCGGAGCAAGAGGGCCCCGTATCAGCTCCGCTGGACGGTGGCCGGCAAGGTGAAGACGGCCAGCTTCTCCACCTCCACGCTCGCCGACAGCCGTCGTTCGGAGCTGTGGCAGGCCATGCGGCGAGGCGAGGCTTTCGACACGGAGAGCGGGCTCCCCGAGTCCGAGTTGCGGGCTGCGGCCGAGAAGGCGGAAGCCGACGCCAGGCTGGATCCGAACTGGTGGGACTTCTCCCGTGAGTACGTGGCGGTTCGCTGGCGGACCGCGGCGGCGAAGACTCGGGAGGGGCTGGCGGACAGTCTCTCCACGGTCGCCCTGGCGATGGCGGGGGAGGGGCCCAAGGCCCCGACGCCCGAGGAGGTGCGGCGGGCGATGCGCTGGGCCGTCGTCCCCGCACACAAGGACGAGGAGCCCCCGCAGGGACTGCGCGCCGCTTGCGCGTGGCTCGAAGCGCGGTCTCTTCGGCTTTCAGCCCTGTTGGAGTCCAGCGTCGTGAGAGACGTGCACTATCGGCTCTCTTTCAAGCTGGACAACAGCCCGGCCGCCAAGGAGACCTACCGGCGTCGACGTCGCGGATTCAACACGGCCATGGAGTATGCGATACAGGAGGGCTACCTCGACGCGAATCCGCTGGAAGGGATTAAGCGTTCGGAATCTTCCGCGAGCGGTGTGGTTGATCCTCGGGTCCTGGTGAATGAGGTGCAGGGGAGGCAACTGCTCGTAGCTGTTTCATACGTCGGCTCCGTCTACCGAAACCGCGGCCGACGTCTCGTGCCGTTCTTCGGCTGCATGCTCTACGCGGCCACACGGCCGGCGGAGGCGGTCAGCCTGAAGGAATCCCAGTGCTTCTTACCCGAGACCGGATGGGGCACGATCACCCTGAAGGAGACGCGCCCGGTCGCAGGGAAGAAGTGGACGGACTCCGGCGAGCGCCACGACAAGCGCGGGCTCAAGTCGCGGGACGTGGCTGCCGACCGCCCCGTGCCGATACCTCCGGTGCTGGTCGCGCTTCTCCGCCAGCACATCGCGGAATTCGGCGTCGCCAAGGACGGCCGGATCTTTGCCAACGAGCGCGGCGGGCTGCTCGGGAGCTCCAGCTATTGGCGCGTCTGGCAGGAAGCCAGGGAGCTGGCGCTCCCGCCGGACAAAGTGGCGTCATCTCTCGGGCGCCGCCCGTACGACCTTCGGTCTACCTGCATTACCAATTGGCTACGAGCCGGGCTCCCGGTTGCCGAGGTGGCCCGGCGCGCTGGCAACTCACCGGAGGTCATTCACCGGAACTACGTGGGCTGCTTGGACGACAGCGAGGAGGACAACAACAAGAAGATCGAAAAGGTGATGGGTTGGGCGACGGGTGACTGATCGGCTGTTATATCTGTGCCGGGCAAGATGATTAGACGCAGGAGGTCTGTGCGAGTGACAAGGCTGAGGCCTATTGGTATGTCGTTCACAGACAGGATGCGCCCTGCTGATGTCACGATAAAATCGAAGTAGTCGCCTTCGTGCCGCAAAGCACTTCAAGCAAGTGAAGGGGAATCGCGAGAGGAGGGCTTCTCGTGGTCGGGAACTCGCATGGTGTCGGAGGAAACGGACAGGTAGAGCTCAAGCCGTCCTCGGATGGAGTTCGCCTCCGCATGGAGCAGTGGGGCGTTGGGGTGGTGGCTGTCTCCCTTGGGGCGGTGGGTGCACCTCTCGTCTGGGCGGCATTCAATGGCGACCCTGTCCGCTATGCGCATGTCTTCGGTGGCCCTGAGTTCCTTCTCGCGGGGACTGTCGTCATGCTCGGGGGAGCCGTCGAGCTATACGGCAAGCAGCTGCGTCAGGAGCGGCAGCGGGCTCAGCAGCGTGTCTTTTGCATGACCGTTTTCGCTGCGGCCCTGGGCATGCTGGGGTATGCGGCGCGCTACGTCTCCTACACACAAAGTAAATCCGTTGTCGACCCTGACGGCTTTATCCTCTTCTTGTGTAGCGTCGTATTTACTTGGTCGGTCTGCTGTGGCACGGCGGCCGTTCTTCTAGCGACGGGTTGGTGAATCATGTTGCTCGTCTTCATCGCTGTGGGTACGACGCTTGCCGGAGTCGTCTGCCTGTGGACTATCGCGTCAGCTTGGTGGAACGGGCGTCGTGTGTTCGAGGTATCGGGGGCGGCGGCGCCTCCGGAGCCGCCTTCTTCGCCGGGCGCTGCAACTTCCCCGGGGCCCTCCTTCGTGGACGCAGAGCTGACAGACGCTGCTCACGGCGAAGGTATTTCGGTGGAAGTGGAAGAGGAAGGCCTGGAAGACCTCCGTCATGCGGTGGAGGCTGGCGAGGAGCGGGAGATCAAGCTCTCCGTGCGGCCAGAGCCTCCTGTGGCTGCCTGATGGCAGGTGCGGGTCCACGCGCCACTCACGCGTGGCCAGTGACCGACAACGATAAAGCCCCGGACTCAGAGAGACTGAGTCCGGGGCTTCATTTACGGCACTCCTGCAGGTCAGCCGCCCTACGACGCTGGTTGCTGCAAAGTGCCCCCGGCAGGATTCGAACCTGCGCACACGGCTCCGGAGGCCGTTGCTCTATCCCCTGAGCTACGGGGGCGTGTCGGCCGGTTCGCGGTTTCGCTCGCGGCGACGGGTAGAACACTACCAGCTTCTGGAGGGTGTCCTGCAACCTTGATCGAAAAGGGGTGGGAGGAGGGGAGGGGGCGGTCGCTCGGGAGGGGTGGAAGTGGGGAAAACCCGGACGCGGGGGCGGGAGCGCGCCTACTCTCGGGTTGTGCCTGGCTTGTCCGGCCGGGTCCTTGTTGTGGACGACAACAAGGTCATCCGGCAGTTGATCAGGGTCAACCTCGAGCTGGAGGGCTTTGAGGTCGTGACCGCGGCCGATGGTGCCGAGTGTCTGGAGATCGTGCACCGGGTGCGGCCCGATGCGGTGACCCTGGATGTCGTGATGCCCCGGCTCGACGGGCTGAACACGGCCGCCCGGCTACGGGCCGACGCGCGGACGCGGGACATTCCGATCGCGATCATCAGCGCCTGCACCCCCTATGAGATCGAGAGCGGCTGGTCCGCCGGGGCGGACGCGTTCCTGGCCAAGCCGTTCGAGCCGGCCGAGATGGTGCGGCTCGTGCGGAGGCTGGTGGGGTGGCCGGAGGTGGAGGCGGAGGGGGCGCCGGGGGACGCCGAGTCCGTCGTCCGTCCCGCAGGGTGAAACCGGTTCGCGGACCGAGGCACCTTCTCCCCTAGGCTTGCCCTGTGACCCCCGCCGATCTGTCCCGCACCGTGTTGCACACCGTGCGCCGCGCCGTCGAGGACGACGAGCTGCGCGTGCCCGTGCCGGAGCGGGTCAGTGTGCGGGTGCCCCCCCATCCCGGCTGTGGCGACTACGCCACCAACGTCGCCCTCCAGCTCGCCAAGGCCGGCGGTGACGCCCGGGAGATCGCCGGAGTGCTCCGGCGCCGGCTCCTCGCCCAGTCCGGCATCGCCCGCGTCGACATCGCCGGCCCCGGCTTCCTCAACATCACCCTCGACGGCGCCGGTGCCTCGGGCGAGGAGATCGTTCGGGAGGTGTTCGCGGCGGAGTATGAGCAGGATTCGTTGCCGCTGTCGCCGCGCGTAGCAGAGGTCGCCCGGCTCGGTGGTGACGCCGCTCGGTGGAGCGCGGTCTCTCCCCCCGGTCTCGACCGGTCCCTGTTGCTTGTGCAGAAGGACAGCAATCCGCTCTTTCGCGTCCGGTACGCCCATGCCCGGGCCCGGGCGCTCTCGCGCAATGCGCACGACCTCGGGTTCGACGCGCTTCCCGGGGCCGTCGACAGCAGTTCCGGCCCCCTCCTCGGCGCCCTCGCCGACCACGCGCGCGTCAGTGCCGCCCGCGCCCCCGAACGGCTCGCCCGGCATCTCGAGCGGACCGCCGAGGCCTTCCTGAAATGGCAGGCCGCCTGCCCCGTCCTGCCCCGTGGGGACGAGAAACCCTTGGCCGTTCACCGCGCCCGCCTGGCCCTCGCCGAGGCCACGGGCAAGGTGCTGGCCAACGGCCTGACCCAGCTCGGCATCACCGCACCCGCACACCTGTAACAAGGGGATCGCCAGTCATGAGCCGTTCCGCCCACCCCGCCGGGCCCCGCTACGCCGACGTCCTTCCCGAGGGTCACTACGTGGCGCCGCCCACCGACCTCAACGAGCTCGACCCCCGCGTCTGGTCCCGGACCGTCGCCCGTGGCGACGACGGCGTCGTCACCGTCGGTGGGATGGACGTCAAGCGGCTCGCCGAGGAGTTCGGCACGCCCGCCTACATCCTCGACGAGGACGACTTCCGGGCGCGGTGCCGCGCCTGGCGGGACGCCTTCGGGCCCGACGCCGATGTCTTCTACGCCGGGAAGGCGTTCCTCTCCCGCGCCGTCGTCCGCTGGCTGCACGAGGAGAACCTCAACCTCGACGTCTGCTCCGGCGGCGAGCTCGCCACCGCGCTCGACGCCGGGATGCCCGCCGAGCGCATCGCCCTCCACGGCAACAACAAGTCCACCGACGAGATCACCCGCGCCGTCGACGCCGGCGTGGGCCGGATCGTCGTCGACTCCTTCCAGGAGATCGTGCGCGTCGCGCACATCGCCGAGCGGCTCGGCAAGCGCCAGGGCGTGCTGATCCGGGTGACGGTCGGCGTCGAGGCGCACACCCACGAGTTCATCGCCACCGCCCACGAGGACCAGAAGTTCGGGATCCCGCTGGCCGGCGGGCAGGCCGCCGAGGCCGTGCGCAGGGCGCTCAAGCTCGACGGGCTGGAGCTCCTCGGCATCCACTCCCACATCGGCTCGCAGATCTTCGACACCTCCGGCTTCGAGGTCGCCGCCCACCGCGTCGTCGGGCTCCTGCGGCAGGTCCGCGACGAGCACGGCGTCGAGCTGCCCGAGATCGACCTCGGCGGCGGCCTCGGCATCGCCTACACCGCCGACGACGACCCGCGCGAGCCGCACGAGATCGCCGTCGCCCTGCGCGAGATCGTCACCCGCGAGTGCGGCGCCGCCGGGCTCGCCGTGCCCCGGATCTCCGTCGAGCCCGGCCGCGCCATCGTCGGCCCCACCGCCTTCACGCTCTACGAGGTCGGCACCACCAAGGAACTGCCCGGACTGCGGACGTACGTCAGCGTCGACGGCGGCATGTCCGACAACATCCGCACCGCGCTCTACGACGCCGACTACTCCGTCGCCCTCGTCTCCCGCGTCTCCACTGCCGAACCGATGCTCTCCCGCGTCGTCGGCAAGCACTGCGAGAGCGGCGACATCGTCGTACGGGACGCCTTCCTCCCCGCCGACGTGGCCCCCGGTGACCTCCTCGCCGTCCCCGCCACCGGCGCCTACTGCCGCTCCATGGCGAGCAACTACAACCACGCGCTGCGCCCCCCGGTCGTCGCCGTCCGGGACGGCGGGGCGCGAGTGATCGTCCGGCGGGAGACGGAGGAGGACCTCCTCCGTCTCGACGTCGGCTGACGAAAAAAACCGGAAACAGAAGAAAAAATCCTGGGTGACATCGGTCTCGGATACTGGACGGGGAGGCATTCCCCGTCCAGTGGGTGAGACTGTGGGTCAACCAAAGGTGTATTGAGAAACGAGGTCGGATGATGCGTACGCGTCCGCTGAAGGTGGCGCTGCTGGGCTGTGGAGTCGTCGGCTCTGAGGTGACGCGCATCATGACGACGCACGCGGACGACCTCGCGCAGCGCATCGGGGCGCCCGTCGAGCTCGTCGGCATCGCCGTGCGCCGTCCCGACCGGGTTCGCGAAGGGGTGCCGCAGGAGCTGATCACCACCGACGCCACCGCCCTCGTCAAACGCGGCGACATCGACGTCGTCATCGAGGTCATCGGCGGCATCGAGCCCGCGCGCTCCCTCATCACCACCGCCTTCGAGCACGGCGCCGGCGTCGTCTCCGCCAACAAGGCGCTCCTCGCGCAGGACGGCGCCGCCCTGCACGCCGCCGCCGAGCGGCATGGCGTGGACCTCTACTACGAGGCGGCCGTCGCCGGCGCCATCCCGCTGGTCCGGCCGCTGCGCGAGTCCCTCGCCGGCGACCGGGTCAACCGGGTGCTCGGCATCGTCAACGGCACCACCAACTTCATCCTCGACAAGATGGACTCGAGCGGCGCGGGCTACTCCGAGGCGCTCGACGAGGCCACCGCGCTCGGCTACGCCGAGGCCGACCCGACCGCCGACGTCGAGGGCTTCGACGCCGCCGCGAAGGCCGCGATCCTCGCCGGCATCGCCTTCCACACCCGGGTGCGGCTGGACGACGTCCATCGCGAGGGCATGACGGAGGTCACCGCCGCGGACTTCGCCTCCGCGAAGCAGATGGGCTGCACCATCAAGCTCCTCGCCATCTGCGAGCGGGCCGCCGACGGGAAGTCCGTCTCCGCCCGCGTCCACCCCGCGATGATCCCGCTGACCCACCCGCTGGCGTCGGTGCGCGAGGCCTACAACGCCGTCTTCATCGAGGCGGACGCGGCCGGCCAGCTGATGTTCTACGGCCCGGGCGCGGGCGGCGCGCCGACCGCCTCCGCCGTCCTCGGCGACCTCGTCGCCGTCTGCCGCAACAAGGTCGCCGAGGCCACCGGCCCCGGCGAGTCCGCCTACACGCGCCTGCCGGTCTCCGCCATGGGCGAGGTGGTCACCCGCTACCACATCAGCCTCGACGTGGCCGACAAGCCGGGTGTGCTGGCCCAGGTCGCCACGGTCTTCGCCGAGCACGGCGTCTCCATCGACACGGTCCGCCAGCAGGGCAAGGACGGCGAGGCATCCCTCGTCGTCGTCACCCACCGGGCCACCGACGCGGCCCTGTCGGCCACGGTCGAGGCCCTCCGCAAGCTGGACACGGTGCGCGACGTGGCCAGCATCATGCGGGTCGAGGGTGAGTAAGGCGAGCAAGGCGTCAGGCGAAGCAGGGAACAAGGGATAACGAGAGCAATGTCTGCCAACAACAGCCGTCCCGCCGCCTCCGGCACCCACCAGTGGCGCGGCATCATCGAGGAATACCGCGACCGTCTTCCGGTCACCGCCGACACCCCCGTCGTCACCCTGCGGGAGGGCGGCACCCCGCTCGTCCCCGCCCAGGTGCTCTCCGAGCTCACGGGCTGCGAGGTCCACCTCAAGGTCGAGGGCGCCAACCCCACCGGGTCCTTCAAGGACCGCGGCATGACCATGGCCATCACCCGGGCGAAGGAAGAGGGAGCGCGCGCGGTCATCTGCGCCTCCACGGGCAACACCTCCGCCTCCGCCGCCGCCTACGCCGTACGGGCCGGCATGGTCTGCGCCGTCCTGGTGCCCCAGGGCAAGATCGCCCTGGGGAAGATGGGGCAGGCGCTCGTCCACGGCGCCCGCATCCTCCAGGTCGACGGCAACTTCGACGACTGCCTGACGCTGGCGCGCGGGCTCTCCGAGAACTACCCCGTGGCGCTGGTGAATTCGGTCAACCCGGTGCGCATCGAGGGGCAGAAGACGGCCGCGTTCGAGATCGTGGACGCGCTGGGCGACGCCCCGGACATTCATGTGCTTCCCGTGGGCAACGCGGGCAACATCACGGCCTACTGGCGTGGATACCGCGAGTACGCGGCCGACAAGGTCTCGACGCACAACCCGCGGATGTGGGGATTCCAGGCTTCCGGTTCCGCGCCCATCGTGCGGGGCGAGCCGGTGAAGGAGCCGCACACCATCGCCACGGCCATCCGGATCGGCAACCCGGCGTCCTGGCAGTACGCGGAGGCCGCGCGGGACGAGTCCGGTGGGCTGATCGACGAAGTGACCGACCGACAGATTCTCGCGGCCTACCGGATGTTGGCGTCGCGGGAGGGCGTTTTCGTCGAGCCGGCGTCCGCGGCGTCGGTCGCCGGGCTGCTCAAGGCCGCCGAGCTGGGGCTCGTCGATCCTGGGCAGAAGATCGTGTGTACGGTCACCGGGAACGGGCTCAAGGATCCTGACTGGGCGGTGGCGGGGGCGCCGCAGCCGCTTACCGTTCCGGTGGATGCCGGGGTCGCTGCGCGGGAGCTCGGGCTCGTCTGACGCCCGGTGGGGGCGGGCGGGTGTGGTGCGGGCCGGTGTTCCGGTGTGCCCACCCCCCCAGCTACCGCTGGGAGGTGCCCCCAGCCCTGCGGAACGATTGCCCACACCTTGTGCATAACCGACAGATGCACAGGTAGCAGTGCGACACGCATCGTGCGCCTCCTGTGCGCCCTATGTCGCCACTGAACCTTCCTTCGATAGGCTGTGTTCACTCCGCCCCGTCGCTGACCGTGCCGTCCCCACGCGGTATCGCTGTCGCGGCCCTTGCGGATGTCGCATGCCATCAACCACGGCCACACCAAGGAGAGTCATCGAGCGATGGCCGGTCCCGCCTTCCGCGCCGCCGCCGTCCGAGTGCGCACCCCCGCCACCAGCGCCAATCTCGGTCCCGGCTTCGACGCCCTCGGCCTGTCCCTGGGTCTCTACGACGATGTCGTGGTCCGGGTGGCGGAATCGGGGCTCCACATCGACATCGCCGGTGAGGGCGCCGAAACCCTCCCGCGCGACGAGAGTCACCTGCTCGTACGGTCCCTGCGCACCACCTTCGACCTGCTCGGCGGCCAGCCGCGCGGCCTGGAGGTCGTCTGCGCCAACCGCATTCCGCACGGCCGGGGTCTCGGCTCCTCCTCCGCCGCCATCTGCGCGGGCATCGTCGCCGCCCGCGCGGTGACCATAGGCGGGGCCGAGAAGCTCGACGACGCGGCCATGCTGGAGCTGGCCACCGAGATCGAGGGCCACCCGGACAACGTCGCGGCCTGTCTGCTGGGCGGGTTCACCCTCGCCTGGATGGAATCGGGGGTGGCGCGGGCCATTCGGATGGACCCGGCGGATTCCATCGTTCCGGTGGTCTTCGTACCGTCGGCCGCCGTGCTCACGGAGACCGCGCGGGGCCTGTTGCCGCGCAGCGTCCCCCATGTGGACGCGGCCGCCAACGCCGGGCGTGCCGCACTCCTCGTCGAGGCCCTGACCAGGCGTCCCGAGCTGCTGCTGCCGGCCACCGAGGACCGGCTCCACCAGGAGTACCGCGCTCCGGCGATGCCGGAGAGCGTGGCCCTGGTCAACCGACTGCGGGCGGACGGCGTCCCCGCGGTCATCTCCGGCGCGGGCCCCACGGTGCTCGCGCTGGTCGAGGACGGTGCGGCCGACAAGGTCGCACGGCTGGCGGGCGAGGGATGGGCGGCGAACCGCCTGGCCCTCGACTCCGGGGGGACGAGCGTGCTGCCGCTCGCCTGACCAGCGGCGAAAAAGCGGCGCCCGGGGCGTCCAGGGGGTGTCCCGGGCCAGGAAAAAAACACGATTGCCGGTCTTGGAGAGGGGGAATGTTCGTGGGATCCGGTAGTGTTAACCTCAAGTCTGCACCCGAAGCCACATCGGCTCGGTGCTCTGTGTCCCGATCAGGGACCGCTTTTCTTCCGGGAGCCTCCCCAACTGCCTGAGCAGCCTGCCTGAGCAGTTTCGAGCACGCTCCGGAATCGGCGTGGGCGACATGAGTGAAGCGTTATGTCGTGCCCTTCCCTCATTCTTCACGCCGGTAGCAACGCACTGATTTCTTCCGCCGTGACAACCGGCGGACCACCGCCCCGGCCCGGTCCGCGACGAAGGACCGCAGCCGGACAGCACAACCGGTCGCCGAGCCAAGACAGGCCGACGCCCGCTCCAGGGAAGGACCCCTTCGTGAGCGACACCACCGATCTGATGGGCGTGAACGCCGACAGCTCCGTCGGCAATGCCTCCGCGCCCGCCACGGACGCTCCCGCCGCGCCCGCCACCGGTGCTGCCACCGCCCCCAAGCGGCGCCGCTCGGGCACCGGCCTCGACGCCATGGTCCTGGCCGAGCTCCAGCAGCTCGCTTCCGGCCTCGGCATCAAGGGCACCGCGCGGATGCGCAAAGGCCAGCTGATCGAGGTCATCAAGGAGAGGCAGGCCGGCGCCGCCGCGCCCGCCAAGACCGAGGCCGCCGCGGCGGCGGCCGAGGCCAAGCCGAAGCGCCGTGCGACCTCCCGTGCCCGTACGGGCGAGGCCGCGGCCGAGAAGCCCGCCGAGAAGGCTGCCCAGCAGCAGATCGAGATCCCGGGCCAGCCGGGTGGGGACGAGGCCCCGGCCGGTGAGCGCCGTCGTCGGCGTGCCACCGCCCCCGCGGGCAGCCCCGAGCAGGCCGCCGCCGAGGCCCGTACCGAGGTCAAGGCCGAGGTCCGCGTCGAGGAGCGCGCCGAGGCCAAGGCCGAGGCCGCCGTCGACACCGCCGAGGGCAAGGCCAAGGGCGAGCGCCAGGACCGTGCCGAGCGCGGCCAGAAGGGCGAGCGCCGTGAGCGTGGCGAGCGCGGTGAGCGCGGGGAGCGCCGTGAGCGCGACCGCCGTGGCAACCGCGAGGGCGACGCCGGCCAGCAGGGCGCGGGCCGTCAGCAGCAGCAGCGCGGCGACCGCGGCCCCCAGGGCGGCCCGCAGGACGAGGACGACTTCGACGGTGGCCGTCGTGGCCGTCGCGGCCGCTACCGCGACCGTCGTGGCCGTCGTGGCCGTGAGGAGTTCGGCGCCGGTGAGCCGCAGGTCGCCGACGACGACGTGCTGATCCCCGTCGCGGGCATCCTCGACATCCTCGACAACTACGCCTTCATCCGGACCTCCGGCTACCTGCCGGGCCCGAACGACGTCTACGTCTCCCTGGCCCAGGTCCGCAAGAACGGCCTGCGCAAGGGCGACCACGTCACCGGCGCGGTCCGGCAGCCGAAGGACGGCGAGCGCCGCGAGAAGTTCAACGCGCTCGTCCGCCTGGACTCGGTCAACGGCATGGCGCCCGAGACCGGCCGCGGCCGCCCCGAGTTCGGCAAGCTCACCCCGCTCTACCCGCAGGACCGTATGCGGCTGGAGACGGACCCGGGCGTGCTGACGACCCGCATCATCGACCTGGTCGCCCCCATCGGCAAGGGCCAGCGCGGTCTGATCGTGGCCCCGCCGAAGACCGGCAAGACCATGATCATGCAGGCGATCGCCAACGCGATCACCACCAACAACCCCGAGTGCCACCTGATGGTCGTCCTGGTCGACGAGCGTCCGGAAGAGGTCACCGACATGCAGCGGTCGGTCAAGGGCGAGGTCATCTCCTCGACCTTCGACCGCCCCGCCGAGGACCACACCACGGTCGCCGAGCTGGCCATCGAGCGCGCCAAGCGCCTCGTGGAGCTGGGTCACGACGTGGTCGTCCTGCTGGACTCGATCACCCGCCTGGGTCGCGCGTACAACCTGGCCGCCCCGGCCTCGGGCCGCATCCTGTCCGGTGGCGTCGACTCCACGGCCCTCTACCCGCCGAAGAAGTTCTTCGGTGCCGCGCGCAACATCGAGGACGGCGGCTCGCTGACCATCCTGGCCACCGCGCTGGTCGAGACCGGCTCGCGGATGGACGAGGTGATCTTCGAGGAGTTCAAGGGCACCGGCAACATGGAGCTCAAGCTCGACCGGAAGCTCTCGGACAAGCGCATCTTCCCGGCCGTGGACGTGGACGCCTCCAGCACCCGCAAGGAGGAGATCCTGCTGGGCGGCGAGGAGCTGTCCATCGTCTGGAAGCTCCGCCGGGTGCTCCACGCGCTGGACTCGCAGCAGGCCATCGAGCTGCTCCTCGACAAGATGAAGCAGACGAAGTCCAACGCCGAGTTCCTGATGCAGATCGCCAAGACCACGCCGTCGCCGGCCAACGGCAACGACTGATCCTCGGCGACCGCCGTCAGGGCCTCACGGGCCCGCGGAACCTCCCCCGTCACCTTCGTGACGAGGGAGGTTCCGTTTTTTGTGATCTTCCCGTGACCTTTTGAGACATGCGCCACAGCCGGACGCCGCCGAAATGGCCGGAACAGGCGCCCCCGGAATGACCGAAATCCCAGGTGGCAGTGGGCGGAACGCGATCACACGGCGCACTTTCGCCACAGGTTTTCTAAGACGGTCCTCAGATTCCGCTGTGCAACCCTGGCGCAGACTTCCCCGTCAACCAGCAGGGGGCGAACGTACAGCGAAGGACTGAGGAGCGCATGGCCGACGACAGCAGGGGTTCGCGGGCTTCGCACCGCCGCCGTGCAGGGGGCAAGCGTGGCCGCCGCCGCAAGCCTCCCGTGCGCCGCAAGGGCCGCCGAATAGCCGCCTGGAGCGCCGGCGCCCTGGTGCTGCTCGGCGGCACCGGCGCGGGGTTCCTCTACTTCAAGCTCAACGGCAACCTCAGCAGCGTCGACATCAACGGCGCGCTGGGCAAGAACCGGCCCCAGAACATCGACAACGGCTCGATGGACATCCTGGTCCTCGGCTCCGACTCCCGGGCCGGCGCCAACAACAAGTACGGCCGGGACGAGGGCAGCTCCCGCTCCGACACGGCGATGATCGTCCACGTCTACGCGGGTCACCAGAAGGCCAGCGTCGTCTCCATCCCGCGCGACACCATCGTCTCGCGCCCCGAGTGCGCGACCCCGGGCGGCAAGACGGCCCCGGCGGTCAAGCGCGAGCAGTTCAACGAGGCGTACTCGATCGGCGGCGCCGTCTGCGCGGTCAAGACCGTCGAGGCGATGACCGACATCCGCATGGACCACTACATGGAGGTCGACTTCGCCGGCTTCCAGAAGCTGATCGACAACCTGGGCGGCGTGGAGGTCACCACCACCAAGCCCATCAACGACAAGTGGAGCCACCTCAAGCTGGACGCGGGCACCCACAAGCTCAACGGCGAGCAGTCCCTCGGCCTCGTCCGCACCCGCCACGGCGTGGGCGACGGCAGCGACCTCGGCCGGATCAAGCTCCAGCAGGCCTTCATCAAGGCGCTGATCAACCAGGTGAAGTCCATCGGCCTGTTCACCAGCCCCACCAAGCTCTACGGCATCGCCGACGCCGCCACCAAGTCGCTGACCACCGACAAGGACCTGGCCTCCGTCGACAAGCTCTACGGCTTCGCGGGCAGCCTCAAGGGCATCAGCTCGGACAACATGCACATGGTGACCCTCCCCGTGGGTCCCGACCCCCGCGACCAGGACCGCGTGGTCCCGCTCACGGAGCAGTCCACGCTCCTCTGGCAGGCGCTGAAGAACGACCAGGAGATCCCCGAGGCGGCCGTCAAGGACGGCGACGGAGCGAAGACACAGGCCGACGGCGTGGTCAAGTAGCCCCGGCACGCCCCGCCGGCCCCCCGTCCGAGCTGCGGGAATATCCGGCGGCCACCCCCCGTTTTGGGGGATACGGCCAGTACTGGCAGACTGGTACGTCGGCCCCGGTTCACGTACGGCAATCCCGCCTGTGCGACCCGGAGCCCTCCCGAACCTAGGAGAACCCCTTGAAGCGCGACATCCACCCGGAGTACGTGGAGACCCAGGTCAGCTGCACCTGTGGCGCCTCCTTCACCACCCGTAGCACCATCGGCGCCGGCAACATCCGCGCCGAGGTCTGCTCCGAGTGCCACCCGTTCTACACGGGCAAGCAGAAGATCCTCGACACCGGTGGCCGTGTGGCGCGGTTCGAGGCCCGCTTCGGCAAGCAGGCCGCGGCCAAGTAGCGACCCGCAGGCGCCGGTCCTCGGGCGTCCAGTTCACCCTGGGCGCCCGGACCGGCGCTTTGTCGTCCAGCAGGCCCGTCACTTCCAGCAGCTAGGGAAACTTGATGTTCGAGGCAGTCGAGGAACTGATCGGCGAGCACGCCGACCTCGAGAAGCGGCTCGCCGACCCCGCCGTGTTCGCGGACCAGGCCAACGCCCGCAAGCTCAACAAGCGCTACGCCGAGCTGACCCCGATCGTCGGCACCTACCGCGCCTGGAAGCAGGCCGGCGAGGACATCGGGACGGCGCGCGAGCTCGCCGCCGAGGACCCCGACTTCGCCGCCGAGGTGAAGGAGCTGGAGCGCGGCCGCGAGGAGCTCACCGAGAAGCTCCGCCTGCTGCTGGTCCCGCGCGACCCCAGCGACGACAAGGACGTCATCCTCGAGGTCAAGGCCGGCGCCGGCGGCGACGAGTCCGCGCTCTTCGCGGGCGACCTCCTGCGGATGTACCTGCGCTACGCCGAGCGCGTCGGCTGGAAGACCGAGATCATCGACTCCACCGAGTCCGAGCTCGGCGGCTACAAGGACGTCCAGGTCGCCATCAAGACCAAGGGCGGCAACGGCGCCACCGAGCCCGGCCAGGGCGTCTGGGCCCGGCTGAAGTACGAGGGCGGCGTCCACCGCGTCCAGCGCGTGCCCGCCACCGAGTCCCAGGGCCGGATCCACACCTCCGCGGCCGGCGTGCTCGTCACGCCCGAGGCCGAGGAGGTCGACGTCGAGATCAATATGAACGATCTCCGCATCGACGTCTACCGCTCCTCCGGCCCCGGCGGCCAGTCCGTGAACACCACCGACTCCGCCGTGCGCATCACCCACCTGCCCACCGGTGTGGTCGCCTCCTGCCAGAACGAGAAGAGCCAGCTCCAGAACAAGGAGCAGGCCCTGCGCATCCTGCGCTCCCGGCTGCTGGCCGCCGCCCAGGAGAAGGCCGAGGCCGAGGCCGCCGACGCGCGCCGCAGCCAGGTGCGCACCGTCGACCGTTCCGAGAAGATCCGCACCTACAACTTCCCGGAAAACCGCATTTCGGACCACCGTGTCGGTTTCAAGGCGTACAACTTGGACCAGGTGCTCGACGGCGAGCTGGACGCGGTCATCCAGGCGTGCGTCGACGCCGACTCGGCGGCGAAGCTCGCCGCCAACCAGTAATCTCCGCCCCGACCGCACGCCCCGCCGACCCGGCGCCCGACAAGAAGTGAGGAAGGCCCAGTGAACCTGCTGCTCGCCGAGGTGGCCCAGGCCACCCAGCGGCTGGCCGACGCCGGCGTACCTTCCCCCCGCTTCGACGCGGAGGAACTCGCCGCGTTCGTCCACGGCGTCAAGCGGGGGGAGCTCCACAACGTCAAGGACGCCGACTTCGACGCCCGGTACTGGGAGGCCGTCGCGCGCCGTGAGGCCCGTGAGCCGCTCCAGCACATCACCGGGCGGGCCTTCTTCCGCTATCTGGAGCTCCAGGTCGGCCCCGGCGTCTTCGTGCCCCGCCCCGAGACCGAGTCGGTCGTCGGCTGGGCCATAGACGCCGTACGGGCCATGGACGTCGTCGAGCCCCTGATCGTCGACCTGTGCACGGGCTCCGGCGCCATCGCGCTCGCTCTCGCGCAGGAGGTGCCGCGCTCGCGCGTGCACGCCGTGGAGCTGGACGAGTCCGCCCACTCCTGGGCCCGCAAGAACACCGAGGGCAGCCGCGTCCAGCTTCACCAGGGCAACGCCCTGACGGCCCTGCCCGAGCTGGACGGCCAGGTCGACCTGGTCATCTCCAACCCGCCGTACATCCCGCTCACCGAGTGGGAGTACGTCGCCCCCGAAGCCCGCGACTACGACCCCGAACTCGCCCTGTTCTCCGGCGAGGACGGCCTGGACACCATCCGCGGCCTGGAGCGCACCGCGCACCGGCTGCTGCGTCCCGGCGGCGTCGTCGTCATCGAGCACGCCGACACCCAGGGCGGCCAGGTGCCGTGGATCTTCACCGAGGAGCGGGGCTGGGCCGACGCGGCCGACCACCCCGACCTCAACAACCGGCCCCGCTTCGCGACCGCCCGCAAGGCGACGCCCTGATGGTCCCGGCGGCCGTCACCGGCGAACGACACCAGACAGAGAATCCGTACGAGGAGGTCCGTTAGATGGCACGGCGATACGACTGCAGCGACGCGACCGACCGCAAGACCGGTCTGCGCGAAGCGGCCGCCGCGGTCCGCCGCGGCGAGCTGGTCGTGCTGCCCACCGACACCGTCTACGGCATCGGTGCGGACGCCTTCAGCCGCGAGGCCGTCGGCGACCTCCTGCACGCCAAGGGCCGGGGCCGGGGCATGCCCTCGCCCGTCCTCGTCGGCTCCCCGAACACCCTCCACGGCCTGGTCACCGACTTCTCCGAGCAGGCGTGGGAGCTCGTCGACGCCTTCTGGCCCGGCGCCCTCACCCTCGTCGCCAAGCACCAGCCGTCGCTGACCTGGGACCTCGGCGAGACCCGCGGCACCGTCGCGGTCCGGATGCCGCTGCACCCGGTGGCCATCGAGCTGCTGAGCGAGTTCGGGCCCATGGCCGTCTCCAGCGCCAACCTCACCGGTCACCCCGCGCCGCAGACCTGCGACGCCGCCCAGGACATGCTGGGCGACTCGGTCTCCGTCTACCTCGACGGCGGCCCGACCCCCGCCGACGTGCCGTCCTCCATCGTGGACGTCACCGGCAAGGTGCCCGTCCTGCTGCGCGCCGGCGCCATCAGCGCCGAGCAGCTCCGCGAGGTGGTACCCGACCTCGAGGTGTCCAATTGATCGCCCCGCAGGGGCGTGGCATAGCGGGACCGGACACTTCCACCGACACCTTCCGCATCCTCCACGTCAGCACCGGCAACGTCTGCCGCTCGCCCATCACCGAGCGGCTGACCCGCCATGCCCTCACCCGCCGGCTCGGCGACCCCTACGGGGGCGGCCTGGTGGTGGAGAGCGCGGGTACCTGGGGTCACGAGGGCGCTCCCATGGAGGCCCACGCGGCCACCGTCCTGGCCGACCTCGGCGCGGATCCGCACGGCTTCATCGGCCGTGAGCTCCTCGACGAGCACGTCATCCGCGCCGACCTGGTCCTGACCGCCACCCGCGACCACCGTGCCCAGGTCATCTCCATGGGGCACTCGGCGGGCCTGCGCACCTTCACGCTGAAGGAGTTCACCCGGCTGGTGCGGGCCATAGACCCCACGACCCTCCCGGACCCCGAGCGGGCCGGCGGGGTGGTCGAGCGCGCCCGCGCCCTGGTGCAGGCCGCCGCCGCCCTGCGCGGCTGGCTGCTGGCGCCCAACGCGGAGGCCGACGAGGTGTACGACCCCTACGGCGCCCCGATCACCTTCTTCCGCTCCATCGGCGACGAGATCAACCAGGCGCTCGACCCGGTCGTCACCGCGCTCACGGGAGTCTCCACCCGGGCCTGAGCGGGGGTGGCACGCCCGCCGCGCGAGAGACAAGCTCACAATCGGACAAATCGCCCGATCGCGGGCCTACAGTGGGTCCTGAGACCGTCGCGCCGCACAGCCCGGAGCCAGCGATGACCATCAGCCCCACGCCCACCAGGGACGCCGGCACGTCCCGTGCCACCGCGACCGGGGCACGGTCCCCGGCGCTCCCCGCCTGGGGACGCGGTTTCGCCGCGCTCACCCGCACCGACCCCGAACTCGCCGGGCTCCTCCTCGCCGAGGCCGAGCGCCAGGCGACCGGGCTTCAGCTCATCGCCGCCGAGAACTTCACCTCCCCGGCCGTCCTCGCCGCCCTCGGCTCCCCGCTCACCAACAAGTACGCCGAGGGCTACCCCGGCGCCCGCCACCACGGCGGCTGCGAGCTCGTCGACCTCGCCGAGCGCACCGCCGTCGAACGCGCCAGGGCCCTCTTCGGCGCCGAGCACGCCAACGTCCAGCCGCACTCCGGCACCGCCGCCGTCCTCGCCGCCTACGCGGCCCTGCTGCGCCCCGGCGACACGGTCCTGGCCATGGCCCTGCGGGAGGGCGGCCACCTCACCCACGGCTCGCCCGCCAACTTCTCCGGCCGCTGGTTCGACTTCGCCGGCTACGGCACCGACCCGGACACCGGCCTCATCGACTACGCGGAGCTGCGCGCCCTGGCGCGCGAGCGGCGGCCCCGCGCCATCGTCTGCGGCTCGACGTCCTACCCCCGTCACCCGGACTACGCGGCGTTCCGCGAGATCGCCGACGAGGTGGGCGCGTATCTGATCGTCGACGCCGCGCACCCCATGGGGCTGATCGCCGGGGGAGCGGCCCCCAGCCCCGTCCCGTACGCCGACATCGTCTGCGGCACCACCCACAAGGTGCTGCGCGGGCCGCGCGGCGGGCTGCTGCTGTGCGGCGCCCGGCTCGCGGACCGGGTGGACCGGGCGGTCTTCCCGTTCAGCCAGGGCGGCGCGCAGATGAACACCGTCGCGGCGAAGGCCGTCGCCTTCGGCGAGGCCATGGCGCCGTCCTTCACCGACTACGTCCACCGGGTCACGGGCAACGCCCGGGTGCTGGCCGGGGCGCTGGCCGCCGAGGGGCCGCGCGTGGTCACCGGGGGCACCGACACCCACCTGGTCGTCGCGGACGTCTCCCCGCTGGCCCTGGAGGCCGCCACGGCTCGCAGGAGGCTCGCGGCGGCGGGGATGGTCCTGGATGTCTGCGGGCTCTCTCCCGGGCCCGCACGCGGCCTGCGGATGGGCACGGCGGCCGTCACCACCCAGGGGATGGGCGCGGCCGAGATGGAGCGCGTCGCGGCCCTCCTGGGGGCCGCCCTGCGCGGCGACCGCCCCGAGGGCCGGCTGCGGATGGAGGTGGCCGAGCTGGTCGCCGACTTTCCGCCGTACCGCGCGGGAGGATGAGGCCGGCGGCCCGCGAGGTGATCCACAACGTGCCCAGTTGTGATCATTTGCAACCGGGGCCGGGCACCCTACGTCTTCCCCTCCGTTCACGGTTCGGGGGCGGACCCGAATATGGTGTGAGGCTGTGATGTCCAGCGCTATCCCTGGGGCAGCCCGTGCGTGAATACCTGCTGACGTTGTGCGTCACCGCGGCGGTCACCTACCTGCTGACGGGCCCGGTGCGGAAGTTCGCGATCGTGGCCGGCGCCATGCCGGAGATCCGCGCGCGCGACGTCCACCGGGAACCGACGCCGCGGCTCGGCGGTATCGCGATGTTCGGCGGGCTGTGCGCGGGCCTGCTCATGGCCGCCCACCTGTCCAACCTCAAGTCCGTCTTCGAGCTCTCCAACGAGCCGCGGGCCCTGCTCTCCGGCGCCGGGCTCATCTGGATCCTCGGCGTGCTGGACGACAAGTGGGGCGTGGACGCCCTGGTGAAGCTGGGCGGTCAGATGATCGCCGCGGGCGTGATGGTGCTCCAGGGCCTGACGATCCTGTGGATCCCCGTGCCCGGCGTGGGCTCCGTCTCGCTGACACCGATGCAGGGCACGCTGCTGACGGTCGCGCTGGTGGTGATCACCATCAACGCCGTGAACTTCGTCGACGGCCTCGACGGCCTGGCCTCGGGCATGGTGTGCATCGCCGCGGCCGCGTTCTTCATGTACGCCTACCGGCTCTGGTTCGGGCACGGCCTGGAGGCCGCCGCCCCCGCGACGCTCTTCGCCGCCGTGCTGATGGGCATGTGCCTGGGCTTCCTGCCGCACAACATGCACCCCGCGCGGATCTTCATGGGCGACTCCGGCTCGATGCTCATCGGCCTGGTCATGGCCGCCGGCGCCATCTCCATCACGGGGCAGGTCGACCCCGACGCCCTCAAGCTGTGGGCGGGCTCGGAGCGGGCCGCCATCCAGGCGATGGTGCCGGTCTACATCCCCCTGCTGCTGCCGCTGACGGTGATCGCGGTGCCGGTGGCCGACCTGCTGCTGGCGATCGTGCGGCGCACCTGGAAGGGGCAGTCGCCCTTCGCCGCCGACCGGGGGCACCTCCACCACCGGCTGCTGGAGCTCGGCCACTCGCACAGCCGGGCCGTGTTCATCATGTACTTCTGGTCGGCGCTGATCGGCTTCGGCACGGTGGCCTACTCGGTGAACTCGGCGAGCGTCTGGGTCCTGCTGCTGATCGTCGCCCTGAGCGCGATGGGCCTGGTGCTGCTGCTGATGCCGCGCTTCACGCCGCGGGCGCCCAGGTGGGCGGAGCGGTTCGTTCCGCCGCGCTACCGGCGGCGCAAGACCGTCGCTGCGGTGCCCGTGGCGACGGTGGAGGACCGCGGCGAGGAGGAGCCGGTGCCCGCCGGGCTGCACGGGGCGACGGCCATCGGCGACCGGTCGCGTTTCGCCCACGCCCGGAAGATCGGCAGCAACCACTGAGGTCGCCTGGGGGCGCCGCATTAGCAGAGATCCACTGGCTCCGTCAGCCCCATGACCAGGTGCTTGACCCCTGCGTGTGACATGCGGCACACGATGTAGGTAAAGACCTCATCAAATAGTTTGTGATACCGTTCACGAAACCCTTGGTAGAGCCGAAGGACCGTAGTGCGACGGCCCTTCAGTCGCGCTGCGCGTCTCATTCCCGGGGATACGCTCGTTCACGACGAATCGTTGCTTCCAACCCTTCGCCGGAGAAACCCTTCATGCAGTCCAACGACGCCCGAACGCTTCTTCAGTGCGCCGTCCCGACCGCCGTTGTCGGCCTGGTCGCCGTCGCCGTCAGCGCCGCGGTCGCCGGCGGCAAGGGTGGGCTCGGCGCTGCCATCGGCGTGCTCCTCACCGGTGCCGTCATGGCGACGGGGCTGGTCATCCTGAATCGCACCGCGCGGCATCTGCCCCACCTGTTCCAGGCCATGGGCATGCTGCTCTACACGACACAGATCCTGCTCGTCGCCATTTTCCTTCTGGCGTTCAAGGACACGACGCTCTTCAACACCAAGAGTTTTGCCTTCTCGCTGCTCGCCGCGACCCTCGTGTGGATCGGGGCCCAGGCGCGTGCCTACATGAAGGCGAAGATCCTTTACGTCGATCCCGAGTCCGGAGACGCCAAGAAGTCCGCTCCGGCCGGGTCGACGTCATGACCGGTAGGGCCGGGATAAACGCTCGTGTGCTCACCTGCTATCGTCCGGTGCCATCTGAGGTGCAGCGGACGCAGGCAGCCGAATCCCCGGGTCCCACGGGTTCGAATCGGCTTCCCGTGCAGCTGGCGCCTGCGATGACCGCCGGCTCGTGGCCGGCCTGCCGCACCCCTATCCGTAAGTCCAGTCCAGTGCCGTTCCGTGGCTGCACGCCGCGCCGACACAACGAGGTTGCCGTACCTATGCGCCACGCTGAAGGAGCTCGCGGTGAGTGCTGACCAGACGCTGCTCGCCTTCGAGACCGATTGCCACATCTTCGAAGGGTGCGGCTTCCCGGCCCCGGGCCTCCACTCGTTCGTCTTCGAGCCGCTTTTCAAGATCGGCGGTTTCGAGTTCAACAAGCCGATGCTGCTGGCCATCCTCGGCTCGCTCGTCGTCGTGGGGTTCTTCTGGGCGGCGTTCGGCAAGGCCAAGGTGGTCCCGGGCAAGCTGCAGATGATCGGTGAGACGGGCTACGACTTCGTCCGCCGGGGAATCGTCTACGAGGCGCTCGGAAAGAAGCAGGGCGACAAGTACGTCCCCTTCATGGTCTCGCTGTTCTTCTTCGTCTGGATCATGAACATCTGGTCGATCATTCCGGTGGCTTCGTTCCCGGTGACATCGATCATTGCCTACCCGGCCGGCCTGGCCCTGGTCGTCTACGTGATGTGGGTCTTCCTGACCTTCAAGAAGCACGGTTTCACGGGCGGCTGGAAGAACATCACCGGCTACAACAAGGAGCTGGGCTGGGTCCTCCCGCTGATCGTGGTGATCGAGGCCCTGTCGAACCTGATCATCCGGCCCTTCACCCACGCGGTCCGGCTCTTCGCCAACATGTTCGCCGGTCACCTGCTCATCGTGATGTTCACGATCGCCAGCTGGTACCTGCTGAACGGCATCGGCATCGCCTACGCGGGCGCGTCGCTCCTGATGACGATCGCGATGACCGCCTTCGAGCTCTTCATCCAGGCAGTCCAGGCGTACATCTTCGTCCTCCTGGCCACCAGCTACATCCAGGGCGCGCTCTCCGAGCACCACTGAGCCAGCCCGCTCCCCGCCCACAATCCACACAGACGTCCGGTGGCCAACCCCCACCGGTCCGTGAAAGAGAAGGAAGAACCGGCATGTCCGCTCTCCAGACCCTCGCCTCCGCCGACGCCTTCACCGGCAGCGCCAGCGCGATCGGCTACGGCCTGGCCGCCATCGGCCCGGGCGTCGGCGTCGGCATCATCTTCGGCAACGGCACGCAGGCCCTGGCCCGTCAGCCCGAGGCGGCCGGCCTGATCCGCACCAACCAGATCATGGGTTTCGCCTTCTGTGAGGCGCTCGCCCTGATCGGCATCGTCATGGGCTTCGTGTTCAAGTAAACCGACCCAGTAGCGACAACCCTTTTCGACGAAAGGCACTGATGTGTACGCCCTGACGCACCTGGCGTCCGAGGAGATGGAGAACCCTCTCCTCCCGCCGATGCCAGAGCTCATCATCGGCCTGATCGCCTTCCTCATCGTCTTCGGGTTCCTCGGCAAGAAGCTCCTCCCGAACATCAACAAGGTTCTGGAGGAGCGCCGGGCGGCCATCGAGGGCGGCATGGAGAAGGCCGAGGCCGCCCAGGCCGAGGCTCAGCAGGTTCTCGAGGACTACCGGGCCCAGCTCGCCGACGCCCGCCACGAGGCCGCGCGTCTGCGCCAGGAGGCGCAGGAGCAGGGCGTCGCGCTGATCGCCGAGATGCGGTCCGAGGGTCAGCGGCAGCGTGAGGAAATCATCGCCGCCGGTCACGCCCAGGTCGAGGCCGACCGCAAGTCCGCCGCCGCCGCGCTGCGCCAGGACGTCGGCCAGCTGGCCATCGACCTGGCCGGCAAGGTCGTCGGCGAGTCCCTCACCGACGCCGGACGCCAGAGCCGCACCATCGACCGCTTCCTCGACTCGCTCGAGGTCAAGGCGGCCGACGAGACGAAGGCCGAGGCCCGCCGATGAGCCTTGCGAGCCGGGAGGCCCTGGCCTCCGCACGGGAGCGCCTCGACGCGCTGGCGGACAACACCGCCGTCGACGCGGCCAAGCTCGCCGACGAGCTGGCGGCCGTCACCGCGCTGCTCGACCGCGAGGTCTCGCTGCGTCGTGTCCTCACCGACCCGGCGCAGACCGGCGAGGCCAAGGCCGACCTGGCCCGGCGCCTGCTGGGCGGCCAGGTCGGCGGCGAGTGCGCCGACCTGGTGGCCGGCATGGTCCGCTCCCGCTGGTCGCGCTCGCGCGACCTGGTGGACGCGATCGAGGAGCTGGCCAGCGGTGCCGAGCTCATCGCCGCCGAGCGCGCCGGTGACCTGGACGACGTCGAGGACGAGCTGTTCCGCTTCGGCCGGATCGTCGCGTCGAACCCGGATCTGCGCGCCGCGCTGACCGACAAGGTCGCGGACAAGGCCGCCAAGGCGACCCTGCTGCGCGAGCTGCTGGGCGGCCGGGCCAACCCGGTCACCGAGCGCCTGGTCGTCCGACTGGTGACCGTGCCGCGTGGCCGTAGCCTGGAAGGCGGGCTCAACGCCCTCTCCAAGCTGGCCGCCGACCGCCGTGACCGGATGGTCGCGGAGGTCGTCTCCGCGGTGCCGCTGACCGATCAGCAGAAGCAGCGCCTCGGTGACGCGCTCGCCAAGCTGTACGGGCGACGCGTCCACCTGAACCTGGACATCGACCCCGAGGTCCTCGGTGGTGTCCAGGTGCGGATCGGCGACGAGGTCATCAACGGCACCATCGCGGACCGGCTCGCCGACGCGAGCCGCCGCATGGCCGGCTGACCAGCCACCAACTCAAGAGCAAACTGACGGCCCGAGTTGGGTCGACGGTGTCCTCTGGGGGCCCAGAGCAGCGCGGCTGCTGTGGGAGAACGTCCCCAGACCCCCAGAATTACTTCGGGCCCAACAAGGAGAGCAGGGAACCCAAATGGCGGAGCTCACGATCCGGCCGGAGGAGATCCGGGACGCACTGGAGAACTTTGTCCAGGCGTACAAGCCGGACGCGGCCTCGCGCGAGGAGGTCGGTACGGTCAGCCTTGCCGGCGACGGCATCGCGAAGGTCGAGGGTCTTCCCTCGGCCATGGCGAACGAGCTGCTGCGGTTCGAGGACGGCACCCTCGGTCTCGCCCTCAACCTCGAGGAGCGCGAGATCGGTGCGGTCGTCCTCGGCGAGTTCAGCGGCATCGAGGAGGGCCAGCCGGTGCAGCGCACCGGTGAGGTGCTCTCCGTCGCGGTCGGCGAGGGTTACCTCGGCCGCGTCGTCGACCCGCTGGGCAACCCGATCGACGGCCTCGGCGAGATCACCGGCATCGAGGGCCGCCGCGCCCTCGAGCTGCAGGCCCCCGGCGTCATGGTCCGCAAGTCGGTCCACGAGCCGATGGAGACCGGCTACAAGGCCGTCGACGCGATGACCCCGGTCGGCCGCGGTCAGCGTCAGCTGATCATCGGTGACCGTCAGACCGGCAAGACCGCGCTGGCCATCGACACGATCATCAACCAGCGCGACAACTGGCGTTCGGGCGACCCGAACAAGCAGGTCCGCTGCATCTACGTCGCCATCGGCCAGAAGGGCTCCACCATCGCGTCCGTGCGCGGTGCCCTGGAGGAGGCCGGCGCCCTGGAGTACACGACGATCGTCGCGGCTCCGGCGTCCGACCCGGCCGGCTTCAAGTACCTCGCGCCGTACACCGGCTCGGCCATCGGCCAGCACTGGATGTACCAGGGCAAGCACGTCCTGATCGTCTTCGACGACCTGTCGAAGCAGGCCGACGCCTACCGTGCCGTCTCCCTGCTGCTGCGCCGCCCGCCGGGCCGTGAGGCCTACCCGGGTGACGTCTTCTACCTGCACTCGCGTCTGCTGGAGCGCTGCGCCAAGCTCTCCGACGACATGGGCGCCGGTTCGATGACCGGTCTGCCGATCGTCGAGACCAAGGCGAACGACGTGTCGGCGTTCATCCCGACCAACGTCATCTCCATCACCGACGGCCAGTGCTTCCTGGAGTCGGACCTCTTCAACGCCGGTCAGCGCCCCGCGCTGAACGTCGGTATCTCGGTCTCCCGTGTCGGTGGCTCCGCCCAGCACAAGGCCATGAAGCAGGTCTCCGGCCGCCTCCGTGTGGACCTCGCCCAGTTCCGTGAGCTGGAGGCGTTCGCCGCCTTCGGTTCCGACCTGGACGCGGCCTCCAAGGCCGCCCTGGAGCGCGGTAAGCGCATGGTCGAGCTGCTGAAGCAGGGCCAGTACGCCCCGTACGCCACCGAGGACCAGGTCGTCTCGATCTGGGCCGGCACCACCGGCAAGATGGACGATGTCCCGGTCGAGGACATCCGTCGCTTCGAGCGCGAGCTGCTGGACCACCTCCACCGCGAGAACAAGGGTCTGATGACCTCGATCCGCGAGGGCGGCAAGATGTCCGACGACACCCTGCAGGCCGTCGGCGACGCCATCGCGTCCTTCAAGCAGCAGTTCGAGACCTCGGACGGCAAGCTGCTGGGCGAGGGCTGAGCATGGGTGCCCAGCTCCGGGTCTACAAGCGACGGATCAAGTCCGTCACTGCGACCAAGAAGATCACCAAGGCGATGGAGATGATCGCCGCCTCGCGCATCGTCAAGGCACAGCGCCAGGTGGCCGCGTCCACTCCGTACGCCAGTGAGCTCACCCGGGCAGTGACCGCGGTTGCCACCGGTTCCAACACCAAGCACGCCCTGACCACCGAGGTCGAGAACCCGGTCCGGGTCGCGGTCCTGCTCGTCACGAGCGACCGCGGTCTGGCCGGCGGCTACTCGTCCAACGCGATCAAGGCCGCCGGCCAGCTGACCGAGCGCCTCGAGGCCGAGGGCAAGGACGTCGTCACGTACATCGTCGGCCGCAAGGGCGTCGCGTACTACGGCTTCCGTGAGCTCCCGGTCGTCGAGTCGTGGACGGGCTTCACCGACAGCCCGACCTACGCCGACGCCAAGCGCGTCGCCGGTCCGCTGATCGAGGCGGTCCAGCGCGAGACGGCCGAGGGCGGCGTGGACGAGCTGCACATCGTCTTCACGGAATTCGTGTCGATGATGACGCAGACGCCGGTCGACAAGCGGCTGCTGCCGCTGAGCCTCGAGGTCACCGAGGACGAGTCGGAGACGGCCAAGGACAAGATCCTGCCGCTGTTCGACTTCGAGCCCTCGGACGAGGCCGTGCTCGACGCACTGCTGCCGCGGTACGTCGAGTCCCGGATCTTCAACGCCCTGCTGCAGGCCGCCGCCTCCGAGCACGCGGCCCGCCGCCGGGCGATGAAGTCGGCGACCGACAACGCCGAAGAGCTCATCAAGTCGCTCTCGCGGCTTGCCAACGCGGCCCGACAGGCCGAAATCACCCAGGAAATCAGCGAGATCGTCGGTGGCGCCAGTGCTCTGGCCGACGCGACCGCGGGGAGTGACCGATAAATGACCACCACTGTTGAGACGGCCGCCGCGACGGGCCGCGTCGCCCGGGTCATCGGCCCGGTCGTCGACGTGGAGTTCCCCGTCGACGCGATGCCGGAGATCTACAACGCCCTGACCGTCGAGGTCTCCGACCCGGCCGAGGCCGGCAAGAAGAAGATCCTGACGCTCGAGGTCGCGCAGCACCTGGGCGAGGGCGTCGTGCGCGCCATCGCCATGGAGCCCACCGACGGCCTGGTCCGCCAGGCCCCGGTGACCGACACCGGCGACGGCATCACCGTGCCCGTCGGCGACGTCACCAAGGGCCGGGTGTTCAACACCCTCGGCAAGATCCTGAACGACCCCGAGGCCGAGTCCGAGGTCACCGAGCGCTGGTCCATCCACCGCAAGGCCCCGGCGTTCGACCAGCTCGAGTCGAAGACCGAGATGTTCGAGACCGGCCTGAAGGTCGTCGACCTGCTGACCCCGTACGTCAAGGGCGGCAAGATCGGTCTGTTCGGTGGCGCCGGTGTCGGCAAGACCGTTCTGATCCAGGAAATGATCATGCGTGTGGCGAAGCTGCACGAGGGTGTTTCCGTGTTCGCCGGCGTGGGTGAGCGCACCCGTGAGGGCAACGACCTCATCCACGAGATGGCGGACTCCGGCGTTCTGGACAAGACCGCGCTGGTCTTCGGCCAGATGGACGAGCCCCCGGGCACCCGTCTGCGCGTCGCCCTGGCCGGTCTGACCATGGCGGAGTACTTCCGCGATGTGCAGAAGCAGGACGTGCTGTTCTTCATCGACAACATCTTCCGCTTCACCCAGGCCGGTTCCGAGGTCTCCACGCTGCTCGGCCGCATGCCGTCCGCCGTGGGTTACCAGCCGAACCTCGCCGACGAGATGGGCCTCCTCCAGGAGCGCATCACCTCGACCCGTGGTCACTCGATCACCTCGATGCAGGCGATCTACGTCCCCGCGGACGACCTGACCGACCCGGCCCCGGCGACGACCTTCGCCCACCTGGACGCCACGACCGTTCTGTCGCGTCCGATCTCGGAGAAGGGCATCTACCCGGCGGTCGACCCGCTGGACTCGACGTCCCGCATCCTGGACCCGCGCTACATCTCGGCGGACCACTACGCCGCGGCCTCCCGCGTCAAGGGGATCCTCCAGAAGTACAAGGACCTCCAGGACATCATCGCGATCCTCGGTATCGACGAGCTGGGCGAAGAGGACAAGCTGGTCGTCCACCGCGCCCGTCGCGTCGAGCGCTTCCTGTCGCAGAACACCCACGCGGCGAAGCAGTTCACCGGTGTCGACGGTTCTGACGTTCCGCTGGACGAGTCCATCGCCGCGTTCAACGCGATCTGCGACGGTGAGTTCGACCACTTCCCGGAGCAGGCCTTCTTCATGTGCGGTGGTCTCGAGGACCTCAAGAAGAACGCCAAGGAGCTGGGCGTCTCCTGATCCGAGGGCTCTTCGGAGCCCCGCGATCGACGGTCCGGGGGCGGGGCACTCCCGCCGCCGGACCGTACGTCCCCTATTCTTTGACCCAACACCCGCCGTACCCGGCGGGTGGAGACCCGAGGAGCCACGTTGGCTGCTGAGTTGCACGTCGAGCTGGTCGCGGCGGACCGAAGCGTCTGGTCCGGCGAGGCCACTCTGGTCATCGCGCGTACACCGTCGGGTGACATCGGCGTCATGCCCGGCCACCAGCCGCTGCTCGGTGTGCTGCAGTCCGGTCCGGTGACCATCAAGACCAAGGACGGCGTCGTCGTCGCCGCGGTCCACGGTGGGTTCATCTCCTTCGCCGACGACAAGCTCTCGCTGCTCGCCGAGATCGCGGAGCTCGCCGACGAGATCGACGTCGAGCGCGCCGAGCGGGCGCTGGAGCGAGCGAAGGCGGAGGCCGACGCGGCCGCCGAGCGGCGTGCCGATGTCCGGCTGAAGGCGGTCACGGGCGTTCACTAGCCCCGATCCGCTTCGAGTACGACCCTCAGCCGCGGGCCGGCCTGGAATAACTCCAGGGCGGTCCGCGGCTGAGGCCATAACGCAGGTGCGGTTGCTCTAGATGATGCGAGGAGGTCGGTGGAGATGGTCCTCGCTCTGCTCGTGAGCGGCGTCGTCGTCCTGCTGGTGCTGGTTGGGCTCTTCGTCTTCGGGCTGCGGAGACGGCTGATCCAGCGCTCCGGCGGCACCTTCGACTGCAGCCTGCGCTGGAACGTTCCGGAGGACGACCCCGAGCCCGCCGGCAAGGGCTGGGTCTACGGGGTGGCCCGCTACAACGGCGACCGCGTCGAATGGTTCCGCGTCTTCTCCTACGCCCCCCGGCCGCGCCGGATGCTGGAGCGGGACTCCATCGAGGTCGTCGAGCGCCGCACCCCCCAGGGCGAGGAGGAGCTGGCGCTCCTGTCGGACGCCGTGGTGCTCCTCTGTCTCCACCGGGGGACGCGGCTGGAACTGGCCATGAGCGAGGACGCGCTGACCGGCTTCCTGGCCTGGCTGGAGGCGGCGCCTCCGGGGCAGCGGGTCAACGTCGCTTAGCTAGCTCGGCGATTTCTCCGGCTGCTTGGGCCAGATCGTGTAGCTCGCGGCGATCACCAGGTTGATGCCGATGACCCACAGCATCTTGGACTGCCAGTTCCGCAGTGAACTGATGTCGCCCGAGCCCCCCACGTACCAGACGGCGCACTGCAGCAGGCCGAGCGCCACGACCGCCGCGAGGATCCAGCGGCCGGCGGTCTTCCACTCGTGCAGCGTGCGCTCCTTGCCGTACTTCGGCGGTTTCACCGGCGGCGGGCCGCCCGCGAAGCGGTGGGCGAAGCGCTGGTCCACCCACTTGATCGTGGAGTGGCCGAGCCCCACCGAGAACCCCAGGTAGACGGCGGCCAGTCCGTGCTTCCAGTCGGCGGTCGCGCCGTTCTTCAGATCGATCGCGGTGGCGATCAGCAGCACCAGCTCCAGCACCGGCTCCAGCAGCAGCACCGCGACCCCCGCACGCGGCATGCGGGCCAGGTAGCGCAGGCTGAGCCCGGCCACGAGCAGGATCCAGAAGCCGATCTCACAGGCGACGATCAGCGTGACGATCACAGTCCTCTCCCTTCCCTCACCTCCAGCCTGACGGCGGCGACCTGCGGTTTCTTCGGCCGGTGTGAGGAGAAGGCACTGCATCCTTCGATGTACTCCGCGCCCGCCGGCCCGGCTCGGCAGGCGACGACCGCGCGCCCGGTGACGTGCTGAGATGGATCCATGCCCCGCAGCCTTCCGCTCCGTCCGCCCGAGCGTGCCGACGTCGCCGTCGCCGTCACCGGGCTGCTCGGCGGGCTCCTGCTGTACGCGCTGGGGCTGATCAGCAGCCCCGCCCTGCCGGCGGTGCCGCGGCGGTTCGCGCTGCTCGCCCTCGTCGCGATGGCCGGCGCGGAACTGCTGCGGCGCAGGGCACCGCTGGTGGGGCTGGGCGTCGGGACGGCCGCCCTGGCGCTGGACGTCTGCGCGGGCAGCCTCGTCGCCAACGTCGGGATGTTCACCGACCTCGTCTACGCGGCCGTGCTCTACGGCCCGCCCGCCGCCTACCGGTTCATCCCCCGGGCCACCGAAGTGCTCACCGTGCTCGGCACGCTGCTGGCCCTGGCGGTCATGCGCCAGCCCGCCGCGCTGCTGGTCGGCATCGCGCTGGGCGTCCTCACCATCGCTCCGGCCTGGACCGGGGTGGGCGTCCGGGTGCACCGCGACGCCGCCGAGGCCGCCCGGCTGACGGCGGAGCGGACCGCGCTCCTGGCGGAGCTGGACCGGCGCGAGGCCGTGGTCGCCGAACGGGCCCGGATGGCGCGGGAGCTCCACGACATGGTCGCGGGCCATCTGTCCGCCATCGCCATCCACTCCTCGGCCGCGCTCTCGATCGACGAGCCGGCGGCCTCCCGGGAGGCGCTCGGGGTGATCCGGGAGAACAGCGTCCAGGGCCTGGCGGAGATGCGCCGGCTGATCGGCCTGCTGAGGGAGACGGCCGGCGCGGACCGCCCCGCCCCCACCCCTCGGCTCGACGGCCTCGACGCCCTGCTGGAACGGGCCCGCACCAGCGTCCGGGACGACCGCTTCTCCTTCGTGCTGCGCGACGGGCGGGGAGCGGGCGCGCTGCCCGTCCCGGTGGAGCTCGCGGCGTACCGGATCGTCCAGGAGTCGCTGACGAACGCCGTGAAGCACGCCGCCTCCGGCGAGGTGCGGGTGGAGCTGGACCGGGTGGACGGCGGCGGCCCGCTGACCGTCCGGGTGACGAGCCCCCTGGGCGCGACCCGCCCCGGGCCGAGGGCGCCGGGCGCGGGCGCGGGGCTCGTCGGCATGCGGGAGCGCGTCGCGCTGCTGAACGGGGAGTTCGAGGCGGGGCCGGTGGACGGGACGTGGACGATCCGGGCGGTGCTGCCCGTGGACGAGGAGAGGTCGGAGAAGTCATGACGGGCGTGACAGGCATGACGGGCGTGACGGGGTCGGTACGGGTCGTCGTCGCCGAGGACCAGGCCGCGGTGCGGTCCGGGCTGGTGCTCATCCTGCGCTCGGCGCCCGGCGTCGAGGTCGTCGGGGAGGCGGCCGACGGGGAGGAGGCCGTGCGGCTCGCCCGGGAGCTGCGCCCCGACGTGGTGCTGATGGACATCCAGATGCCCCGGCTCGACGGGGTGTCCGCCACCCGGCTGCTCACCGCCGAGGGGGTCGCCGATGTGCTGGTGCTGACCACCTTCGACCTCGACGAGTACGTCTTCGGCGCGCTGCGGGCGGGCGCGGCCGGCTTTCTGCTGAAGGACAGCGAGGCGGCGGACCTGGTGGCGGCCGTGCGGACGGTGGCCCGGGGCGAGGGGCTGATCTCACCGGCCGTCACCCGCCGGCTCATCGCGGAGTTCGCGCGCCCCGCGCCCGTCCGCCCGGAGCCCGGGGACGGCGCGGCCGCGCTGGAGACGCTCACCCGGCGGGAGCGGGAGGTGCTGGTGTGCCTGGGGGAGGGGCTGTCGAACGCGGAGGTCGCGGGGCGGCTGGGGATGGCCGAGGCGACGGTGAAGACGCATGTGAGCAGGCTGCTGGCGAAGCTGGAGCTGCGGAGCCGGGTGCAGGCGGCCGTACTGGCCCGGGAGTGGGGTCTGGTCCAGACCTCTTGACCATTGGTACGGACCTTCTTACGCTCCCCTCACAACGCGCACCCCCCACCCTGTTCTGGCCCTCACCCGAGGAGCACGCCGTGACCACAGGAATCCCGGGACACGCACACCTTCCCTCTCCGCACAGACGCACCCGCTTACGGGCCGTCGTGGCGGCCTTCGCCGCCCTCCTGCTCCCCATCGGCATCGTCGTCGGCCTGGCCGCCCCGGCCCATGCCGCCGCCTCCGCGACGGCGACATTCGTCAAGACCTCCGACTGGGGGACGGGCTTCCAGGGCGCCTGGACCATCAAGAACACCGGCGCGACCAGCATCGACTCCTGGACCGTCGAGTGGGACTTCCCCGCCACGACGACGGTCGGCTCCTACTGGGACGCCCTGGTCAGCAACTCCGGAACGCACTTCACCGGCAAGAACCGCGAGTACAACGGCACGATCGCGCCCGGCGCGAGCGTCACCTTCGGCTTCGTCGCCGCCGGCGACGGCAGTCCCAGCGGCTGCAAGGTCAACGGCGGCGGCTGCGACGGCTCCTCACCCGGCGACGAACCGCCGGGAGCGCCGGGCACCCCGACGGCCTCGTCCGTCACCGCGAACAGCGTCGCGCTGAAGTGGACGGCCGCGACGAGCGGCAAGGGCATCAAGAACTACGACGTCTACCGCTCGGGCGCGAAGGTGGCGACGGTCGCCAAGCTCGCGTACACCGACTCCGGGCTGAGCGCGGGCACCGAGTACACCTACACGGTCGTCGCCCGGGACACCGCCGACCGCACCGGCCCGGCCAGCGCCCCGCTGACCGTACGGACCACGGGCGGGGGCGGTGGCGATCCCCAGCCGGGCGGCGACTACGCCAGGGTCGGCTACTTCGTGCAGTGGGGGATCTACGGGCGCGGCTACACCGTGAAGTCCCTGGACGCCACGGGCGCCGCCGCGAAGCTCACCCACCTCAACTACGCCTTCTCCAACATCGACCCCGTCAATCTGACCTGTCTCAACGGCGTCACCAAGGCCACCACCCCGGGCCCCCAGGACCCCAACCAGGGCGACGGCGCGGGTGACTCCTGGGCCGACTACGAGAAGGGCTTCGGCGCGGGCGAGTCCGTCGACGGCGTGGGCGACACCTGGGACCAGAAGCTGGCCGGCAACTACAACCAGCTGAGGAAGCTCAAGGCCAAGTACCCCAAGCTGAAGATCAATCTCTCCATCGGCGGCTGGACCTACAGCAAGTACTTCTCGGACGTCGCGAAGACGGACGCGTCGCGGCAGAAGTTCGTCAAGTCCTGCGTCGACATGTACATCAAGGGCGATCTGCCCGTGTCGAACGGCCGTGGCGGCCCCGGCACGGCGGCAGGCATCTTCGACGGCTTCGACATCGACTGGGAGTGGCCGGGCTCGGACGGCCACGCCGGCAACCACGTCTCCAAGGACGACAAGGTCAACAACCTGCTGCTCTTCGCGGAGTTCCGCAAGCAGCTGGACGCGCTGAGCCGGACGACGGGGAAGAAGTACCTGCTGACCGCCTTCACCCCGGCCGACCCCGCGAAGATCGACGCGGGCTGGGACATCACCACCAAGGACGGCACGCCCAGCGTCTTCGACTACATGGACTTCGCCAACGTCCAGGGCTACGACTTCCACGGCTCCGGCAGCGACAACAGCTGGGAGCCCAACCGGACGGGCCACCAGGGGAACCTGTACGCGGACGCGAAGGACCCGTACAGCACGAAGTTCAGCGTGGACAAGACCGTCCAGACCTACCTCGACGCGGGCGTCGACCCCCGCAAGGTCGTCGTGGGGCTGGCCTTCTACGGCCGGGGCTGGCAGCAGGTCGCGGACGGCGGCGCGCATGGGGTGTGGCAGTCGGCCGGGGGCGCGGCGCCGGGCCAGTTCCCGGAGGAGTCCGGGACGCGTGGCTACGACAACCTGCTGGCGTCCGTGCCGAATCTGACCGTCTACCACGACGAGGCGTCGGTGGCGACGTACGGGTACACCGGGGACGGTGGGCAGTGGTGGACGTTCGACGACGCGTGGTCGATCGGGAAGAAGACGGCTTGGTTGAAGGGGAAGAAGCTGGGTGGGGTGATGATCTGGGAGATGTCGGGGGACAGCGGGACGCTGATGAATGCCGTGGATAGCGGGCTGAGGTAGCGCCTGCGGCGGGCTCTTCCCAGGGGGCTTCGCCCCCTGGGAACCCCCGGCTACCGGTTCTCGCCCGGTACCCACAGGACGTCGCCGACCTCCTGGTTCGCGCTGCGCGCCAGGATGAACAGCAGGTCCGACAGGCGGTTCAGATACGTCGCCGTCAAGTGATTCATCGTGTCGCCGTGCATCTCCAGCGCCGCCCACGTCGACCGCTCCGCCCGTCGTGCCACCGTGCACGCCTGGTGGAGCAGCGCCGCGCCCGGCGTGCCTCCGGGGAGGATGAAGCTGCGCAGCTTCTCGAGCGGCTCCAGGAAGTGGTCGCAGTCCGCCTCCAGCCGGTCGATGTAGGTCTGCTCGACCCGCAACGGCGGGTACTTGGGGTCCTCCACCACCGGGGTCGCCAGATCCGCGCCCACGTCGAAGAGGTCGTTCTGCACCCGGACGAGGACCTTCACGATCTCCTCGGGGAGCTGCCCGAGCGCGATGGCCACCCCGATCGCGGCGTTCGCCTCGTTGGCGTCGGCGTAGGCCGCGATGCGGGTGTCGGTCTTGACGGTGCGGCTCATGTCGCCGAGGGCGGTCGTGCCGTCGTCGCCGGTGCGGGTGTAGATGCGCGTCAGATGGACCATGGGACGAGCGTAGCTACGCCCCCGCCCTGCGGAAGTACCGTGTGCCGGCCGTCACCGAGACGGCCATCAGTATGAGGGCCGCCAGGGCGCCGCGCGCCAGGGCCGGGTCGGCGTAGTGGCCGACGAACGCGGCGCGGACCGCGTCCACCAGATAGCGCAACGGCATCACATGGGAGAGGGTGTCGAGCCAGCCGGGCGCGAGGGACATGGGCAGCAGCAGGCCGGAGAGCAGCATGGTCGGCATGGTGACCGTGTTGACGAGCGGGGCGAAGGACATGGGCGCGGCGGCCTTCATGGCCAGCGCGTAGGACAGGGCCGCCAGCGAGAGGGCCAGCGCCGCCGTGAAGGCGAAGCCCAGCAGGACGCCGGGCAGCGGCGCCCGCAGCCCCATGGCCACGGCGACGAGGACGATCACACCGGCCTGCGCGGTGAGCAGTGCGGCGTCCCGCAGGACGTGCCCCAGCAGCAGGGCGAGCCGGCTGACCGGGGTCACCCGCATCCGGTCGACGATGCCGTGCTGCTTCTCGATGATCAGGCTCATGCCCGCGAAGGCCGCGCCGAACAGGGCGAGTTGCAGCAGCAGGCCCGGGACGAGGACCTGCCAGGAGGAGCCCGCGCCGCCGAGCGGCATATCGGTGAGCAGCGGGCCGTAGAGGACGAGGTAGAGCGCGGGCATCAGCGCGCCGAAGGTCATGGCGGCCTTCGAGCGCAGGGTCTGGCGGGCGTACCGGCCGAAGACCAGGGCGGTGTCGGAGAGGAGAGTGCGCACGGGGCCTGGCTCCTGGTGGGCTGGATGGCTATGGGCTAGACGGCTACGGGGGTGGTGTCCCGGGCGGCCGGGACGCGCCCGGTGATGGCGTGGAAGGCGTCCTCCAAGGTGGCGTCGGGGGAGCCGGCGTGTCGGGTCTTCAGCTCGACCGGGGTGCCCTCGGCGACGACCGTGCCCTTGTCGATGACGACCAGCCGGTCGGCGAGCGCGTCGGCCTCGTCGAGGTAGTGCGTGGTGAGGACGACCGTCGTGCCCCACTCGGCGCGGAGGCGGCGCACGAGCTCCCAGAGGTCCGCGCGGCTGCCGGGGTCGAGGCCGGTGGTGGGCTCGTCGAGGAAGAGCACCTCGGGTTGGTGGGTGAGAGCCATGGCGATGTCGAGCCGGCGCCGCTGCCCGCCGGAGAGCGCGGCGCACGGCCGCTCCAGAAGGTCCGTGAGGCCGAGCTCCCGCGCCAGCTCATCGGCGCGCTCCTCGGCCCGAGCCCTGCGCAGCCCGTAGAGCCGCCCCTGGGTGACGAGTTCCTCGCGGACGGAGACGGCCGGGTCGACGCCGCCGGACTGGGCGACGTATCCGATGCGGCGGCGCACGCCCTCGGGGTCGCGGGCGAGGTCGTGACCGGCGACCGTCGCGGTGCCGCCGCTGGGGGCGAGGAGCGTGGTGAGCATGCGCAGGGTCGTGGTCTTGCCCGCGCCGTTGGGGCCGAGGAGGCCGAGTATCTCGCCGCGCCGGACGGTCAGGTCGATGCCGCGCACGGCCTCCACGGGGCCGCGCGGGCTCGGGAAGGTCCGGGCGAGCCCGGACGCGCGGATGCTGTCGGAGCTGTCGGAGCTGTCGGAGCTGTCCATGACCCAAGAAAAGCAGAGTCGCTGAAAGTTTGCAATGGCTCCAAGTTTTAGGTGGACGCAAGTTTTGAGTGGACGCAGCGAAGCTACGATGTGGGCATGGCGGGAGAAGGGCTCAGGGAGCGGAAGAAGCGGCAGACCAGGCAGCACATCTCGGACATCGCGACCGGCCTGTTCCTGGAGCACGGCTTCGTCACGGTGACGATCGCGGACATCGCCTCGGCCGCCGACGTGTCCGTCAATACCGTCTACAACTACTTCGGCTCGAAAGAGGAGCTCTTCCTCGACCGCGAGGACGACGCCGTCGAGTGGCTCGCCTCCGCCGTCCGGGGCCGCCGCGCGGGCGAGTCCCCGGCCGTGGCCGTGCTGCGCGCCCTGCGCGCGGAGGTCGTGGCCGTCTCGCCGCGCGTGGGCCTCATCGACGGGTACGAGCGGTTCATGCGCGTCATCGAGGAGTCGCAGGCCCTCCGCTCCAGGGTCTTCGACATGCGGCGACGCGCCATCGACCTGCTGACCGACGTGCTCACCGAGGAGGCCGGGGAGGCTGAGGAGGCCGGGGAGGAATCCGCCCTGCTCCCCGCCCTGGTGGCCGGTCAGCTGGGCTGGATCCAGGCGCACGTCGTCGAGCACATCCAGCGCGAGCTGGTGGCGGGACGTACCGCCGCCGAGACCTCCCGATCGGCGCTCGTCGTTCTCGACGCGATCGAGGGGATGCTGAGCGACCGTCTCCTGGAGTACGGCACCCGCCCCGCCGCCGTGTGACCCAAGCCGTGTGACCCAAGAGACTCCCGGGGCCCGAGTGGCCCAACTGCGGGGTGTGGTCCGGCCGGTGGCCGTCTCAGTGTGATGTCCGTCATCCGGGACGTGACGCGCATCTCTTACCGCCCAACGGCGCGCCCATGAACGCTAAGGTCCGGGCGGAGAGCCGTAAATGAACAGATTCATGCACAGGGAGTAAGGGGACAGCCGTGGCCAAGAAGCTCGCCGTCATCGGTGCCGGACTGATGGGCTCGGGAATCGCCCAGGTCTCCGCCCAGGCGGGGTGGGACGTCGTGCTGCGGGACGTCACCGACGAGGCCCTGAAGCGCGGGACGGACGGCATCAAGGCCTCGTACGACAAGTTCGTCTCCAAGGGCAAGCTGGAGGCCTCGGCCGCCGAGCAGGCGCTGGCCCGGATCACTCCCACCACCGACATGGACGCGGCCGCCGACGCCGACATCGTCGTGGAGGCGGTCTTCGAGGACATCGAGACCAAGCAGGGCATCTTCCGCACCCTGGACGGCCTGGTGCGGGACGACGCGGTGCTCGCCTCCAACACCTCCGCCATCCCGATCACCAAGATCGCGGCCGCCACGAAGCGCCCCGAGCGCGTCGTCGGCGCCCACTTCTTCTCCCCGGTCCCGATGATGCAGCTGTGCGAGCTGGTGCGCGGCCACAAGACCAGCGACGAGACGCTGGCGAAGACCCGTGAGTTCGCCGAGGGCATCGGCAAGACCTGCATCGTCGTCAACCGCGACGTCGCCGGCTTCGTCACCACCCGTCTGATCGCCGCCCTCGTCGTCGAGGCGACCAAGCTCTACGAGTCGGGCGTGGCCAGCGCCGAGGACATCGACATCGCCTGCAAGCTGGGCTTCGGCCACGCGATGGGCCCGCTGGCCACGGCGGACCTGACGGGCGTGGACATCCTGATGCACGCGACCGAGAACATCTACACCGAGTGCCGGGACGAGAAGTTCGCCTCGCCCGAGCTGATGCGCCGCATGGTCGACGCCGGCGACCTCGGCCGTAAGAGCGGCCAGGGCTTCTACCAGTACTGAGCCCGTACGGCCAGCCCTCTTCACCCTGTGGGGTGAAATAAGTATCGGTTCGCTTACAGACGGCAACTTTGTTGTGTGAGAGGCAGTCAGTTCTTTAGAACCAGGACCCACCCACACCACGCACCACTCGGGGAGCGCATATGCACATCAGGGGCGACCACGCCGAACTGGTCGTCGGGGGACGCCTCGACGTCCGCAGCGCGGCGGACGCCCGTACGGTCCTGCACTCCGCCCTCGACGCCGGGCGCGGCGACCTGGTCCTGGACCTCACCGAGCTCGACTCCTGGGACGCGACCGGACTCGGCGTCATCATGGGCGCCCACCGCCGGGCCGGGCGCACCGGCCGGCGGCTGGTCCTGCGCGGCGTGCCCGACCGGATGCAGCGCGTCCTGGTCGCCACCCGGCTCCACCGCATCCTCGCCATCGAGGAGGACGCGGCCGCCCCGGCCGGCGCCGCCCACGCGGCGGCCCGGCCGGTGACCCGTCAGCATCCGCAGCGCGGCGGGTGACAGGGGCGCCGGGCGAGCCGGACGAGCCCCCCGGGGCGTGAGTACCCCGATCCTCACGAGACTGTGACGTCCCACGACGACGCGGCACCATCCGCGTCATAGATACTGTGGCGAGGTCTGTTCGGTTTCCCGCCGGCTTCGGCGGGCACCGGGCCGAAGGTCGAAGGAGTGCGGACAGGCCGGAGAGCACGACGGCACGCCACGCATCTTGGGGGCTTCAGAACCATGGACCCGACGAACCGGGGATCCGAGGCATTCCACGACGACGAGCAGTCCTCCACGGGCGGCCCGCGGAAGCGCCGCACGCCCCGAGAACCCGAGCGGGTGGACATCACGCCCGGCGGCCAGGGCCCGGTACGCGTCGTCCAGCTCGTCTCCGGTGACTATCTCCTGACCGTCAATCCGGTCGACGGCAGCGAGATAGAGCCCTGCCCGCCCGGCTCCCTGCCCGCCCGGCCCGAGCGGCACGGCCCCGAGCAGCGCGCCGAACTGCGCCGCGCCGCCGTGCCCCCGCCGCCCGCCCGCCGTGCCGGACCCCAGCTGCCCCTGCTCCACCGCGAGGAGGAGCGGGAGAGGCTGGGACGGCTCCTGTCGCGCGGCCGGTCCGTGCGGCTCACCGGCCCCGCCGGCTCCGGGCGCAGCGTTCTGCTCGACGCCGTCGCCGAGGACTGCGCGGACCTCGCGCCCGACGGCGTCGTCCGGCTCAGCGGCTACCGCCGCACCGCCGGCGACCTGCTCCACGAGCTGTTCGCCGCCGTCCACCACGCCCCGCTGCACCGGCCCGACCGGGCCGGGCTGATGGCCGCCGTGCAGGGCATCGGCGCCGTCGTCATCCTGGACGACCTGGAGTTCGGCGGCGTCGCGCTCGACGAGCTCCTCGACGCCACGCCCGAGTGCGCCTTCCTGTTCTCGGCGACGCCCGACGTCCCCGCCCCCTCGGCCGACTCGCACGTCGAGGAGGTCTTCCTCGGCGGGCTCGGCCGCACCGGCTGCCTGGAGCTGCTGGAGCGCGCCGTGGACCGGGCGCTGACGGACGAGGAGGCCGACTGGGCCGCCGACCTGTGGTTCGAGTCCGAGGGGCTGCCCCTGCGGTTCGTCCAGGCCGGTGCGCTGCTGCGGCTGGGCGCGACGGCCGGTACGGCCGACTCCGAGGCGTTCGACGCCTTCGGCGAGCGGCCCGCCGCCGAGGACGGGGCGGCCGGGGAGGACGACGGGAAGAGCACCGTCCCGCTGCCCACCCTCGCCCAGGCCGCTGCCCCCGCCACCCTGCTGGCCGCCGCGCTCGGCGAGGCCGCGCGGGAGACCCTGCGCTTCGCGGTCGCCCTCGGCGGCGAGGTGCCCCACCAGGCGCACCTGCCCGCCCTCGTGGGGGACACCCACGCCGACGCGGCCGTCGGCGAGCTCCTGGCCTGCGGCCTCATCACGCCCGTCGCCGCGCACTACCGGCTGGCGACCGGCGTCGCCGACCAGCTGATCGCCGGATACGGCGAGGAGTGGGCCCGGCAGTCGGCCACCACGGCCCACACGGCCGCCCAGCACTACGCCTGGTGGGCCGGGCACCCGTCCGTCTCGCCCGAGCGGATCGCCGTCGAGGCCGACGCGATCCTCGCCGCCCTGGCCGCGCTGACCGGCGAGGAGGACTCCGGGCACCGGGCCGCCGCCGTGCTGCTGGCCCGTACGGCGGCGCCCGCGTTCGCGGCGGCGCTGCGCTGGGGCGCCTGGGAGCGCTGCCTGCGCTACGGCCAGGAGGTGGCGCGGATCGCCGGCGAGGTCGGTGAAGAAGCGTATTTCCACCACGAGTTGGGCGTACTGGCCCTGTGCACCGGCAATCTCGACCGGGCCCGGGCCGGACTGGAGGCGTCCATCGGGTTGCGCGGCGTCCTCGCGGACAAGCGCGGCACGGTCGCCGGCCGCCGGGCGCTCGCGCTCGTCGCCGACCGCTCCGGGCTGGCCCTGGGCGCCCGCGCGCTGCCCGGGAGCACCCCGCCGCGCGCCGTGGGCGCGGTCCCGCCGCTGCCGCCGCGCACCGGCGTGGACGGTCGTACGTCCGCCGGTGAGGAGATCCCGGACGCGCGCAGCGAGCAGTCGGCCGCGCCGCCCGCCAAGGCCAAGGTCACCGACGACACCACGGCGATCACCGGCAGGCTGCCGGGTGGTGCTCCCGCAGTGGGTGCGGCGCCGGCCGCCGCCCCGCGCCCGGCGGGCGCCGGCAATGGCTCGTGGGCGCAGAAGCTGATGTCCGGCGGCAACCGTCGCAACCTCCTCGCGGCCGGCGCGGGCGCCCTGCTCGCCGCCGTCCTCGGCACCGTCGTCACCCTAGGGGCCGCCTCCGGCGGCGACGCCCCGCGCTCCGGCCCGGTCAAGCCCGGCCAGTCGGCCTCCCAGCAGGACGGCGACGGCGGGCTGAGCGCCGACGAGCCGGCGGCCGGGGAGCCGGGAGCGCCGCAGGTGCCCGCCCGGCGCGGCGGGCGCGGGGACAAAAAGGGCAACTGGGGCGATGAGGCGGCCTCGCCCGGGCCGTCCGGCTCCGCCACACCGTCCTCGGGTTCGGAGACCGGCTCCTCACCCGGCACGCCGTCGAAGTCCCCGAGCGGTGACACCTCGCCCACCCCGTCGAAGACCCCGGGCGGTGGCGATCAGACGAAGACGCCGCCGGTCGATCCGTCGCCGTCGAAGTCGCAGGGCGGCGGTGACCAGACGAAGACGCCGTCGGCCGACCCGTCGCCGTCGAAGTCGCAGGGCGGTGGCGACCAGACCAAGACACCGCCGGCCGGCGGCACCAACTCGGCGAGCGGCCCGGCCTCGGGCGGCAAGCCGACGGGCGGGACGCCGGTGGCGTAGCGAAACGGCAATGGCGAAACGGCGGACGGGCCGGGGTGATCACCCCGGCCCGTCCGCCGTTTCGCCATGCGATCAGATGTGATCAGAACAGCCGCAGCTTGTCGTCCTCGATGCCGCGCAGCGCGTCGTAGTCCAGCACGACACAGCCGATGCCGCGGTCCGTGGCCAGCACCCGCGCCTGGGGCTTGATCTCCTGGGCGGCGAACACGCCGCGCACGGGGGCCAGGTGCGGGTCGCGGTTGAGCAGCTCCAGATAGCGGGTGAGCTGCTCCACACCGTCGATCTCGCCGCGCCGCTTGAGCTCGACGGCCACGGTCTTGCCCTCGGCGTCCCGGCAGAGGATGTCCACGGGGCCGATCGCCGTCGGGTACTCGCGGCGGATCAGCGTGTAGCCCTCGCCGAGCGTCTCGATGCGGTCCGCCAGCAGCTCCTGGAGGTGCGCCTCGACACCGTCCTTGATCAGGCCCGGGTCCACGCCCAGCTCGTGCGACGAGTCGTGGAGGATCTCCTCCATGGTGATGATGAGCTTCTCGCCCGCCTTGTTGATCACCGTCCACACGTTGTCGTCACCCTCTTTGAGAGTGCACGGCGGCGACATCCAGTTCAGGGGCTTGTAGGCCCGGTCGTCCGCGTGGATGCTGACGCTCCCGTCCGCCTTGACCAGGATCAGTCGGGGGGCGGAGGGCAGATGGGCGGTGAGCCGGCCCGCGTAGTCCACGGAGCAACGGGCGATGACGAGACGCATGGTGAGCCACGCTACTCGACTCCCGCCACTTCACGCGATTCGCCCTGGAAGGGGCCCTACGGCTTCGGCCAGTTGTCGGTGTTCTCCTGGTGGGGCCGCAGTGGCCGGATTACCGTTGAAGCGGGCGGTCGCCGTACGGGCACGGGCGTCGTCGTCCGCTCGCCCATCCCTGAGATCCCCCGCGCGGGGGATCGCGAGAGGAGAACCCATGTCGCTCGACGTCTCACCGGCCCTCCTGGAGCAGGCCGAGCGAGGCGAGGTCGACGAAGCAGCGTTCGTCGACTGCGTCCGGACCTCCCTGCCCTACGCATGGGACATGATCAGCTCCCTGGTGGACCGGCTCTCGGCCGAAGGCGGCGAGTTCGCCGACAACCGTACGCCCCCGCCGGACGAGCAGGCGCGCGGCCAGCTGCTGCGCGCGCTGGCGAGTGACGCGATCCGCGGTGCGCTGCAGCGCCACTTCGGGGTGCGCCTGGCGTTCCAGAACTGCCACCGGGTGGCGGTCTTCCCGGTGGCCCCCGCGGCGGACGAGCGCCTGGCCCGCTTCACCTCGATCAGGGGCCAGCTGCTGAACCAGTCTCCGGAGCTCCGCGACTGCTGACGCGTTCCGTGCTGCCGCTCCGGGCGCGGGGAGGTGCGAACGAAGGGGAGCGGCAGCTCCGGCGGGGCGGCCCCGCGAGCGGCTCAGCCGAGCAGGGGCAGCACGTCCGAGCCCAGCCTGCGGAGGTTCTCCTCGGTGCCGGCGAGATCCCCGGAACCCTCGGCCAGGAGCGCGAAGCGGCGGATGCCCGTGCGCTCGGCCGTGGCCGACAGCCGGTCGGCGCACAGCCGGGGCGGGCCCACCGGATGCAGCGCGCAGAGCAGTTCCGTGTACGCCAGCGGATCCCGCATCCGGCGCTGCCGCCCGTCGACCGTCACATGCGCGGAGAGCCCGTGGTGGAACCAGCCCGGCATCGCCTTCAGCAGTGTCTCCGCCGCCTCCTCCCGCCGGTCCCCGACCTGGACGACGCCCGCCGCCACATGACCGGCCGCCGCGATCTCCTCCGGTGAACGCCCCGCCTCTCGCGCGTACTTGCGCCACAGGGTCACCATCTCCGCCTTCTCCTCGTCCGTGCTGTGCATCCCGAGCAGCATCGGCAGCCCGTGCCCGGCCGCCAGCCGGACGCTCGCGGGCGAGGTGCAGGCGACGATCACCCCCGGGCCGGTGGAGTCCCCGTCCGTGTCCAGGAGTTCGTCGGGGCGCGGTACGACCGGGACCTCCCGGAAGGAGAACCGTTCCCCGGCCGAGCCGACCCGGGGCTCCCGCAGCCATCGCATCAGCAATTCGAGCGATTCCGGGAACCCCTCTTCGTACGCCCCCAGGCCTGAGTTGAACACCTCCAGGTCGACCCACGGCCCGCCCCGGCCGACGCCCAGCACGAACCGGCCGCCCGAGGTGAGGTGGAGCAGCGCCGCCTGCTCGCCCAGCGCCACGGGGTGGGTGGTGGGCAGCACACTCACAGCCGTGCCGACCTTGATCGAGCGGGTGCGGCCGAGCAGCAGGGCGGCCAGGGTGACCGCCGACGGGCACACCCCGTACGGCACGAAGTGGTGTTCCGCCAGCCAGACCGCGTCCAGCCCCGCCTCCTCGGCGACCTCGGCCGAGCGGACCGCCCGGTACAGCGCCTCGCCGTGCCCCTGGCCAGGGAACTGGGCGGCGAGGACAAACGTTCCTACGCGCATCGCTCTTGTACCTCCTAGCGACCGACGCGGTATCCCCCTGGTGGCAATAACGGCTGACACGTGCCGAAGGTACGGCTGCGCGTGAAGTTTTCATGATGATCGGAGCACAAGCGCCATAGTGCCGGGGGTACTCCGGGCCGGGCCGGTGACCATGGCGCGTACGCTGGTCACGACCCGTAGCCCACGACCTGCCGAGGTGCCCTGTGTCCCCGCGCCGAAACCGCCCGCGAGGCGGCGCCGCCAGCCAGAGCCCGCTCCCGCGCGACGAGAGCGGCATGCGGTACGGGCTGGAGAGCACGGAGAACTGGCAGGGCGAGGAGTGGGCGGTCCGCGCCGTCGGCGGCGGCGCGGCCGCCAAGCACTACCGCTGCCCGGGCTGCGACCAGGAGATCCCGCCCGGGGTGCCGCACCTGGTCGCCTGGCCGCGCTTCGGGGCCGGCGTCGACGACCGGCGGCACTGGCACAAGGCGTGCTGGAACGCGAGAGACCGCCGGAGCGCGCGGCTCCAGCGGTCTCGTAACGCGCCGCGGTACTGAGGGCTACGCGTCCCGCTTGGCCAGGGAGAGGTAGGCGCCGCCGAGGGCGACGCCGGTCACCAGCGTCATGATCCACAGCGGGTCCCAGCCGCTCGGTCCGTCGCCGGCCGAGACGTCGTAGAAGACGCCCAGCTGGTTGGGGATCGAGTAGAGCAGCAGCCACGACCGCAGCTCGGTCAGATCCGAAACCCCCAGGAACATCGCCAGCACCAGCGGCATCATCACCACGGCGAGCATCACGGCGATCGCCCCGGCGGAGTGGCGCAGCATCGCCCCGACGGCGAGCGCGAGCACCCCGACCAGCGACATGAACACGCTCACCCCGACCGTCGCCTTCAGCCACTGCCCGGCGGTCGGCACGGCGCCGAGACGGCCGGCGATCCCCTCGGTGGCCACGGCCACCAGCGTCGTCGCGACCGTGGTGGTCACGAACGTGAGCAGGAAGAACACGATCGCCTTGGCCGTGAGCACCCGCGCCCGGTCCGGGCAGGCGGTCAGCGTGGTGCGGATCAGGCCCGTGCCGTACTCGGACGACATGGTGAGCACGCCGAGCGTGATGACGCAGATGAGGGAGAGCATCGTGCCGTAGATGCCGAGGATGAGGACGGGCATCCGCTCGGTCTGCGTGGCCGCCGTGGAGTCCGTCGCGCTGACGACGAACGCGGCGAGCAGCCCTATCCCCACGACGAGCAGCACCATGGACCCGAGCGTCCACACCGTCGACCGGATCGACCGGATCTTCGTCCACTCGGCGGCGATGGCGTCGGCGAGGGTGGCCTTCCGGATCGGGATCGGCGACACGTAGCCCCCGAGGGGCGCCTGGCCGGGCCAGGGCGTCTGCCCCTGGGGGGCGGGCTGGGCGGGTACGGCCGCGTCCTGGGCGGGCACCGGCTGCGGCTGGGGGAGCGCGGGCGTGGGCTGGGACTGGGGAGTGCTCATCGGGCGTCCTCGCTGTCGCGCTTGGTCGGGTCGGCGGGGGCCGGCGCGGCGTCGGCCGCCGCGTACCGGTTCGGGCGTTCGCCCGGGAGGACCGGGTAGGCCTGTTCCGCCCAGCCCTCGTGGAGCCGCTGCGCGGGCGGCTGCGACGGCGGCTGCGCCGGCGGGGCCTGGAAGCCCGAGCGCTGGTCCGCCGTCGAGCGGTAGTCGACCGCGCCCTGCGTCATCCGCATGTACGCCTCCTCCAGGGAGGCCTGGTGCGGGGAGAGCTCCCAGAGACGGACGTCCGCGCCGTGCGCGACGTCGCTGACGCGGGGGAGCGGCAGACCGGTCACGCGCAGGGCGCCGTCCGGCTCCGGCAGGACCTGCGCCCCCGCCGCGACCAGCGCGTCCTTCAGCCGGTCGCGGGCCTCGCGGTCGTCGTCGGGCGTGCGGACGCGCGCGAAGTCGGCGGAGTTCGCGGCGATGAAGTCCTTGACGCTCATGTCCGCCATGAGCTGCCCGCGCCCGATGACGATCAGGTGGTCGGCCGTCAGCGCCATCTCGCTCATCAGGTGCGAGGAGACGAAGACCGTGCGGCCCTCCGCCGCCAGCCGCTTCATGAGGTTGCGGACCCAGAGGATGCCCTCGGGGTCGAGGCCGTTGACGGGCTCGTCGAAGAGCAGCACCTGCGGGTCGCCGAGCAGCGCGGCGGCGATGCCGAGGCGCTGCCCCATGCCGAGGGAGAAGCCGCCGGACCGCTTCCGTGCCACGTCCTGGAGGCCGACCACGCCGAGGACCTCGTCCACGCGGCGGGCCGGGATGCCCGCGAGCTGGGCGAGGGACAGCAGGTGGTGGCGGGCGCTGCGGCCTCCGTGCACGGCCTTCGCGTCGAGGAGGGCGCCGACCTGGCGCGGGGCGTTCGGCAGCTCGTGGAAGGGGTGCCCGGCGATCGTGACGTGTCCGGAGGTCGGCCGGTCCAGGCCGAGGATCATGCGCATCGTCGTCGACTTGCCGGAGCCGTTGGGGCCAAGGAACCCGGTGACGGCGCCCGGCCGCACCTGGAACGTCAGGTTGTGCACGGCCGTCTTGGCGCCGTAGCGCTTTGTCAGGCCGACTGCCTCGATCATTCTTCGCCCCTCGGCGCTTCGACGTGCTTCGGTTCGTGCGTGTTTCGGTTCGTTCGACTTTGTACAAGCGCAAAGCCCTCGTAAAGGTTAGGAGGATAGACGAGACGTTGACGGTTCCCGGTGTGCCGGGCGTTACAGCGGGCGCAGGTCACCGTAGGTGAGGGCGCCCGGTGCGGCGGGGTCGTACGGCGGGAGGCCCACCGTCCGCTCGACCCAGCCCTCCTCGGCGAGGATCCGGGTGCCCTCCTCGCCGCGCTGCGGGTCCGCCGCCGCGCGCTCGACCCAGTCGCGGGGGCCGGGCCCCAGCAGCGCGCGGAGCCGGGCCGAGCCCGCGAGCAGCGTGGCGAGCAGCGCGCCCTGATCGCCACCGCCGGGCCGGGGCGGCCCGCCGCCGGGCGGGCCGGTGAGGACGCCCCATTTGCTGACGTACACATACGCGCCCCGCAGCCGCTCCCCGGACGGCAGGGTCACGGGGAAGCGGTCGCCCGGCAGCAGGATCCGCCGGTAGTTGAACTCCGTGGCGTCGACGACCGCCAGCTGCCGGCCGTCCAGCCAGCCGGCGACCAGCGTGGTCCGGGCCCCGGGGGCGGCGTAGGGCGCGGCGGCCACATAGCCGTACCGCCCGATGTGCCCCGAGCAGCCGACGGCGACGCCACCCACCCGCACCGGCACCAGCGGCACCACGGCGGACAGGCCGGTGGCGGCGAACTTGTGGGCCAGCTGGGCGGGGGAGGCGTTGGAGCCGACGGCCAGCACCGGGTGACGGCGGTCGGCGGACTCCCGGCCGAGGGCGGCCAGGGCGGGGTCGAGAGGAGGCCCGTCCGTCCCGTCCAGGCGCCAGTCGCCCAGCGGTACGGGCCCGGGCGTGAGCGGCAGCAGCTCCGGGCCGGTGAGCAGGGCGGGCCCGGTGGCAGGCCGGCCGGGGTAGGTCAGCGGGCGCAGCGAGGGGACGACGTCCAGCCCGAGTGCCCGCAGGGTCCACCGCGTCATAGGCCGATGCCCTCCGTGTTCCGTACGCCCGCAGGCCGCCACCGGGTGGGAAGAGGCTCCCCCGTCCCGTGCGGCCCCGAAACCGGCGGCACGCGTGCCCGTCCGGCGGAGGACTACGCGTCGCGCCGGCTCAGCACCGCGTAGCCGCCGATCAGTGCCGCGACCACCCACAGCACCATGATCGCGAAGCCGCCCCACGGCCCGTACGGCGTGTCGCTGCCGACCGTGACCACCTGCATCACCTTCTGCCCGGCCTGGTCCGGCAGGTACTGCCCGACCTTCTTCGTCGCCGAGACATTGCCGAGGATCGCGGAGATCAGGAAGAAGAACGGCATGAGGATGCCCAGCGAGAGCATCGGGCTGCGCAGCATCGTCGCGACGCCCATCGAGAAGACGGCGATCAGCGTCATATAGAGGCCGCCGCCGATCACCGCGCGCGGTACTCCGGGATCGCCCAGCGTGGCGCCGTAGTCGCCGAGCATCGCCTGGCCGACGAAGAACGCCACAAAGCTCGTGATCATGCCGACCACGAATGCGAGCAGCGCCGCGACGGCGATCTTGCTGAAGAGAAACGTGGCGCGCTGGGGAACGGCGGCGAGCGAGGTACGGATCATTCCCGTGCTGTATTCATTCGCCACCACGAGCACCCCGAAAACGATCAATGCGAGCTGACCGAGGCCCATCCCGGCGAAGCTGATGAACGTCGGATCGAAAGCGATCTTGTCTTTGGGTGACAGATTGCCGAAGTCCTTCTTGGTGAGCGCGCTGATCAACGCGCCGAGCGCGACCGTCACCACGATCGCGAGGCCGAGCGTCCACACCGTGGAGCGGACGGATCTGATCTTCGTCCATTCCGACCGGAGGGCCTGCGTCACCACCGCCATGGTTCAGGATCCCTTCTTCCGCCAGTCGGCTCCCCAGCCCGCGCCGGGCCCCGCCGGCGATTCCGCCGGGGATTCCGGCGGGCGGTGGTTCTCATGGGCGTGGTACTCCACAGACCCGGCCGTCAGCCGCATGAACGCCTCCTCCAGCGAGGCCGAGCGCGGGCTCAGCTCGTGGAGGGTGATCCGGTGCCGAGCCGCCAGCTCGCCCAGGTGCGCCGCGTCCTCGCCCTCGACCTCCAGCGCGCCCTCCTCGCCGGGCGTGACGTCGATCCCGGCGCCGCGCAGGATCTCCCGCAGCCGCTCCTGCTCCGGGGAGCGCATCCGGACGTAGGAGCGGGAGTTCTCCTTGATGAAGTCGGTCATGCTCGTGTCGGCGAGCAGCTTGCCCTGGCCGATGACGACCAGGTGATCGGCGGTCAGCGCCATCTCGCTCATCAGGTGGGAGGAGACGAAGACCGTACGACCCTGGGTGGCGAGGCTCTTCATCAGATTGCGGATCCAGTGGATGCCCTCGGGGTCCAGCCCGTTGACCGGCTCGTCGAACATCAGGATCCGCGGATCGCCCAGCAGCGCCGCCGCGATGCCCAGCCGCTGGCCCATGCCCAGCGAGAACCCCTTGGTCCGCTTTTTGGCCACCGAGGTGAGGCCGACCGTGTCCAGGACCTCCCGCACCCGCGCCTTGGGGATGCCGTTGCTCTGCGCCAGGCACAGCAGATGGTTGTAGGCGCTACGACCGCCGTGCATGGCCTTGGCGTCCAGCAGGGCGCCCACGACCCGCAGCGGGTCGCGCAGTTCCCGATAGTGCCGGCCGTCGATACGGACCGTGCCGCTCGACGGATTGTCCAGGTCGAGCATCATCCGCATGGTCGTCGACTTGCCCGCGCCATTGGGCCCCAGAAAGCCCGTGACGATGCCGGGCCGGACCGTGAACGTGAGGTGGTCGACGGCACGGACGTCGCCGTAGTGCTTGGTCAGCCCCTCGAGCTCGATCATTCAGCCACGGTAAGGGCGCCCGGCGGGCCCCGCCACCGGTGGCTCCGCACACGACGCGCCCCGTGCCACCGGCGGGCGGCACAGGGCGCGCTGAGCACAGGGTCCCCCGACAGCGTGCGTCATACAGCGTGCGTGAAGCGGCAAAGCGATGGAGCGGTACGTGATCAGCGGCTCTGCTGGGCCGGCACGCCCCGGCTGATCGGCTCGTCGTCGCCGGGGACGCCGGCCGCGGCCACCGCCGCGCCCGTCAGCGTGGCCAGCATCTCGCGGACGTTGGTCAGCTGGGCGTTGATGCTGTCGCGGCGGTTGGTGAGCGCCGCCAGCTCCCGCTCGGACTCGCTGCGGATACGGTCCGCCTTGGCGTTGGCGTCGGCCACGATGTCCTCGGCCTGGCGCTGGGCCGTCTCCACCGTCTGGCGCGCCCGGCGCTCCGCGTCCGTGCGCAGCTTCTCCGCCTCCAGGCGCAGCTGCTCGGCGCGGTGCTCGATCTCCGCCAGCCGCTTCTCCGCCTTGGCCTGGCGGGAGGCGAGGTCGCGCTCGGACTGCTCACGGCGCTTGGCGAGGTTGGTCTCGAAGTCGGCGGCGGCCTGGGCGGCCTTGGCGCGGGTCTCCTCGAAGAGCGCGTCGGCCTCCTCCCGCTTGGACTGCGCGTCCTTCTGCGCCTCGCTGCGCAGCTGGGCGGCGTCGCCCTTCGCCTTCTCGACGATCCGGGCGCCCTCGTCCTCCGCCTTCGCCTTGCGGTCCGCGGCGAACGACTCGGCGTCGTTGCGCACCTGCTGGGCGGCCGACTCGGCCAGCTCGCGGTGCTGCTCGGCGGCGCGCCGGGCCTCCTCACGCAGATCCTTGGCCTCTTCCTCGGCCAGCCGGAGGATCTTCTCGACGCGCGCGCCGAGCCCCGCGTACGAAGGCTCCGCGTCATTGATCTGTGCCTGAGCGTTCTGCGTCTCGAGGTGGAGCTCCTCGATGCGCTTTTCCAGAGAGGTGATCCGGGCCAGTGCGCTGTCACGGTCCGCTACGAGCTTCGTAATGCGGTCGTCCACCTGGCCGCGGTCGTATCCACGCCGCACCAACTCGAAGCCGAAGGGGGAGGAAGTGTCGCTCATGGGGTTCCTGTCATTGGAGAACCGGTGAGGTGATAGAGGAATCCTAGGGGCGTGAGCGGCGTGTCATCCGGCGGATGGTTTAAGACAGTTGGGGAATCCGGAAAATGACCCCTCGATTGAGTGGCTACTTTCGGTCCTGCTTGCCACCCGATCGAGTAGCTCCGGCACCGGCCGTCGCCTTCACCCCACCGTCCTTGGAGCCGCCCGCCCCCGGGGACTCAAATGATTCCAACGCCTCCAACACGTCCTGGACACGGGAAATCTCCTGCTGAATGTCCTCGCGCCGGCGGACGAGCACCTCCAACTCCCGCTTTCCTTCCTCCAGAAGGCGCGCGGCCTCCTCCTGAGCCTCGGTGCGCAGGCGCTCGGCGTCGCGTACGGCGGCGGTCTTCTTCTGCTCCGCTTCCTTGATCAGCGCGTCCGCCTTCTTCACGGCGGTGATCCGCACCTTGCTGGCCTCGCTCTGGGCGTCCGAGAGCAGCTTCTCCGCCTTCTCCTCGGCGTTCGCCAGCTGCTCGGTCGCGGCCGCGACGAGCTTGTCGCAGCGCTCGCCCGCCGACTGCATCGCCTCGGCGGCCTCCCGGCGCGCCCGCTCGTGGAGCTTCTCGACCTCGCTCTCGATCCGGCCGCGCAGCTCGTCGGCACGGTCCCTTATGGCCGTGGCGTCGCCACGGGCCTCGGCGAGCATCGTGTTGGCGTCCGTACGGGCCTGCTCCACCAGCGTGTTGCCCTCGGCGGTGGCCTCCTGGACGATCCGGTCGGCCTCCTTGCGGGCCGCGCCGACCATGGCGTCGGCCTGCTCCTCGGCCGCGGTGGCCGCCAGCACGGCCTCCTCCTGGGCCTTGGCGACCAGCGCGTCCGCCTGCTCGGCGGCGTCCGCGAGCCGCTTGGCGCCCGCGTCCCGCGCCTGGTCCACCGTCCGCTCGCCCTCGGCCCGCGCCTCGGCACGCAGCCGCTCGGCCTCCTGGACCGCGTCCGCCTTGATCCGCGCGGAGTCCGCACGGGTGCTGTTGGCGTTCTCCTGGGCGGCCGCCAGCGCCTCGGCGGCCTCGGCGGCCATCCGCTCGGCCTCCGCCGTGGCCTCGGCGATCAGCGCGTCGGCCTGCTCGGCGGCCTCCGCGCGGCGGGTGTTCGCGTCCCGGCGGGCCTCGTCGGTGGTCCGGGTCGCCTCGGCACGGGCGTTCTCCAGCGCCGCGTCGGCGTCGCCGCGCAGCCGGTCGGCCTCCGCGTTCGCCTCGGAGACGACGCGGTCGGCCTGCTCGACGGCCTCGGCGATGTGGGCGTCGGCGGCCTTCTCGGCCTCCTCGACCGTGCGGGCGGCCTCGGCGGCCATCTTCTCCGCCTCGGCCGTGGCCTCGGCGATCAGCTTGTCCGCCTGCTCGGCCGCCTCCGCCCGGCGGGCGTTCGCGGCCTGGCGGGCCTCGTCCACGATCCGGTCGGCGTCGTCCTGCGCGGAGGACGTCAGCTCGGCCGCCTCGTTGATGATCCGCTCGGCCTCCGCCCGGCCCTCGCCACGGATCTTGTTGGCGTCCTCGCGGGCCTCGGCGCGCGTCCGGGCCGCGTCCTGCTCCGCCGACGCCAGGGCGTCGGAGGCGTCGGTGCGCATCTGCTGCGCCTTCGCGGACGCGTCCGCGACCAGCCGCTCGGCCTCCGCCGTCGCCTTGGCGACCACGGCGTCCGCCCGCTCGTCCGCCTTGGCCTTGGTCTCGGCCGCGGCGGCCCGCAGCCGCTCCGCCTCCGCCGCCGCCTCGGCCCGCTCGGCGTCGGCGGCCTCACGGGCCTCCTCGAGCGTCCGCGTGGCCTCGTCCGCCAGCTTCTCCGCCTCGGCGACGGCCTCGGAGATCAGCTCGTCGGCCTGGAGCGCGGCCTCCGCCCGGCGGGCGTTCGCCGCCTCCCGGGCCTCGTCGACCGTGCGGGCGGCCTCGGCGCGCAGCCGGTCGGCGTCCGCCTCGGCCTCCGCGCGGTGGGCCTCGGCCGCCTCCCGCGCCTGCTCCTCGAAACGGGCCGCCTCAGCGCGCGCCGCCTCGACCATCTCGGCCGCCTCGGCGATCAGCCGGTCCGCGTCCGCCGCCGCCTCGGCCCGGTGGACCTCCGCGGCCTTGCGGGCCTCCTCGACCGTACGGGCGGCCTCGGCGGCCATCTTCTCCGCCTCGGCCGTGGCCTCGGCGATCAGCTTGTCCGCCTGCCCGGCGGCCTCGGCACGGCGCTTGTTGGCCGCCTCCCGGGCCTCGTCGACCATGCGGGCGGCCTCGGCGCGCAGCCGGTCGGCGTCCGCCTCGGCCTCCGCGCGGTGGGCGTCCGCCGCCTCCCGCGCCCGCTCCTCGAAGCGGACGGCGTCGGCCTTCGCCGTCTCCGTCAGCTCCGCGGCCTCGGCGACGATCTTCTCGGCCTCGGCGGTCGCCTCGGCGATCAGCTCGTCGGCCTGCAGGGCCGCCTCGGTGCGCCGGCCGTTGGCCGCCTCGCGCGCCTCGTCCAGGGCGCGCGTGGCCTCCGTGGCCATCTTCTCCGCCTCGGCGATGGCCTCGGCGATGAGCTCGTCCGCCTGCTCGGCGGCCTCGGAGCGCCGCTTGTTCGCGGCCTCCCGGGCCTCGTCCAGGGCCCGCGACGCCTCGGCCGACAGCCGCTCGGCCTCGGCCCGCACCTCGTCCGCGGCGGCCTTGGCCTCGCTGCGCGTCCGGGCCGCGTCCTCATCCGCGCGCTCCCGCTCGGCGTAGGCGTCGGCACGGACCCGGTCCGCCTCGATCTGGGCGTCCGTGACGGTCCGTTCGGCGTTGTGCTCGGCCGCCGAACGCAGCCCGGCGATCTCCTCCTCGGCCTGCTCGTGCAGCCCGGCCACGGACTCCCGTACCTGCTGGGCGGTCTGCTCGGCGGCGGCCACGAGCTCGGCCGCCCGCGCCTCCGCCTCCTCGACCAGGCGCCGGCCCTCCTCCTGCGCCTCGGCGACCCGCTTGCGCGCCGAGGCCAGCAGCTCCTCGCTCTGCTCGTGCGCCGCCTCGCGCTCGGTGCGCGCCTCCGTACGGGCGTCACCGAGGAGCTCCTCGGCCTCCCGGCGCCGCCGGGCGGCCTCCTCCTGCGCGGCGGCCAGCGCCTCGGCGGCCTCCGCGGCCGTCCGCTCGGCCGCGGCGTTCGCCTCGGCGCGCAGGCGGTCGGCGGTCTCCTGCGCCTCCGTGCGCAGCCGCTCGGCCTCGGCCTCCGCCTCCTCGCGCAGCCGCGCGCCCGCGGCCTCGCCCTCGGCGCGGGTCTCCGCCGCCTCCGCCGTCGCCTCGGCGCGCAGCCGCTCGGCGTCGGCCTCGGCCTGGCCGCCGATCGTCCGGGCCCGCTCCGCGGCCTCCGTACGCTGCCGCTCGGCCTCCTCGGCGGCCTCCCGGCGCAGCTTCTCCGCCTCCGCGCGCGCCTCGCGCAGGGCGGTCTCCGCCGCCTCCACGCGCTGCTCGGCCTCGCTGCGCAGCCGCTCCAGCTCGGCGGCGGCCTCCTCGGCCCGTGCCCGGGCCGCGCGCTCGGCCTCCTCGCGCATCGCCTTCGCCGCCTCGGCGGCCTCGGAACGGACGCGCTCGGCGTGGTCCTCGGCCTCCTCGGCCATCTCCTCGGCCTCGGCGCGGGCCCGCTCCAGGGCCTCCTCGGCCTGCTTGCGCAGCGTCGCGGCGCGCTCGGCCGCCTCCGCCCGCGTCTTCTCGCTCTCGGCGGCCGCGCCGCCCCGGGTCTCCTCGGCGTCCGCCTTGGCCTTGCCCAGCAGCTCCTCGGCCGTCTTCGCGGCCTCCTCGATCTGCTGCAGCGCCTCACGGCGCGCCTCGCCGCGGATCCGCTCGCCCTCGGCGACCGCGTCCGCCCGCAGCTGCTCGGCCTCGGCCCGCAGCCGGCGGGCCTCCTCCTGGAGCTCGGCGGTCTTCTTGCGGTACTCGGCGGTGTCGTCCTTCGCCTCGCCCTTGAGCTGCTCGGCCGTGTCGGCCGCCTGCGCCCGCAGCCGCTCGGCCTCGGACTCCGCCTCCTTGCGGATGCGCTCGGCCTCGGCGGCCGCGGCCTTCGTCGCCGCCTGGGCGTCCTCCGTGGCCTTGGCCAGCACCTCCTCGGCCGTCCGGGCGGCCTTGGCCAGCGCGGCGGCGGAGTCCTCGGCGACGGCGCTGCGCGCCTCCGCGGCCGCCTCCGTGCGCAGCCGCTCCGCCTCGGCGACGGCGTCGGCGCGCAGCTGCTCGGCCTCGGCCCGCAGCGCCTCCGACTCCTTCGTCGCCTCGCTCACCAGCCGGGCGATCTCCGCCCGCGCCGTGCGCGTGCGCTGCTCGTTGTCCGTCTCGGCGGCGGTCAGCCGCTGGGACGCGGCCTCCTTCGCCTCCGTGACGAGCTTCTCCGCCTCGGCCCGCGCCTCGCGCAGGGCCGTGTCGGCCTCCTGGATCCGCGCCTCGGCGGTACGCGTCAGCTCGGCCGCGGAGGTCCGGGCCTGGTCGGCCTCGGCCGTCGTGGCGCTGCGCAGCTGCTCGGCGTGGGTGGCGGCCTCCTGCGCCTGCGTGGAGGCGGCCGTCAGCAGCCGCTCGGCGTCCGTGCGCGCCCGGCGCAGGATCGCCTCGGCCTCCGCACGGGCCTCCTCGGCCGCCGCCCCGAGCCGGCCGCTGGCCTGCTCGGTCAGCCGCTGGGCCTCGGCGCGCGCGGCGGCCAGCGCGGCCTCCGCCTCCGCCCGGGACTCGTCCAGCAGCCGGCGGGCCTGCGCCTCGGTACGGGCCCGCAGCTGCTCGGCCCAGGCCACGTTCTCGTTGACGTGCGACTCGACGGTGCGCCGACGCTCGTTCAGCTCCTCGTCCAGGCGCTGCCGACGGGCCACCGCCTCGGCGTGGAGCTCCGCCTCCATCCGCGCCTGGCGCTCGGCCTGCTCCTGGAGCAGCCGCTGCGTCTGCGCCCGCGCCTCGCGCACCTCGCGCTCGGCGTCGCTGCGCAGCTGCTCGGCCTGGATCTGGGCGTTGCGGAGCAGTTGTTCGGCCTGATAGCCGATGTCCGCCGAGTCATAGGCGGGACGGTGGGCGAGATTGCGGCGCGCCTCATGGAGCTTGGCGCGCAGAACCTCGACCTGGTAGCCGAGGTCGTCGGCGTGCTGGACCGCCTTCTCCCGCTCCGTCTTCAGCCGCTTCATCTCGGCCTCGAACTGCGAGAGGTGGTCGGCTTCCTCCAGCTGACTCTCCTGGCGCTCGTAGCCCCGCACAGCGCGGTCCATCCGTCCCCTGTATCGCGTCGGCGGCCGGCCCCGTACTGCGTCGGTGGTGAACCCGGAGCCCGCCCTTCCGAAGAAATGGTGTCAGATCATCGGTACAGCCCGGCCCGGGACCCATGGGTGAACCCGTGGTACCCCGGCCGAACCTGCACTCTACCGGCCGGGGCAGGGAAGGGTCAGTGCTCCTTGTGTGCGGAAGGTGCCGAGGTGACCAGTTCTGTCAGCACGCCGTGGCAGTCCTTGGGGTGGAGGAAAGTGATGCGGGAACCCATGGATCCGGTGCGCGGCTCGTCGTAGAGGACCCGTACGCCCTTGTCCCGGACGGCGGCCGCGTCGGCGTCCACGTCGGCGGTGCCGAACGCGATGTGGTGGACGCCCTCGCCGTTCTTCGCGAGCCACTTGCCGACGGGGGAGTCCTCCCGGGTGGGCTGGAGGAGCTGGAGGTAGGAGGCGCCGCCGTCCGACGTCCCATTGATTCTCAGCATCGCCTCGCGCACGCCCTGCTCCTCGTTGACCTCGGTGTGGGACACCTCGAAGCCGTACGTGGCACGGTAGAACTCGACAGTCTTGTCGAGGTCGAAGCAGGCGATCCCGATGTGGTCGATTCGCGTCAGCATGCGTCCAGTGCACCGCCGCACGCCCGGTTACGCAACGTGCGCGCGATCACACCTTCCGCCCGGTGACCGGGCGGCGTACCGCTCAGTACATTGACGGCAACGACCGTTAACTTCCCTCTCCGCTCGAAGGGGCCGCGCCCATGTCTGGTACGCACGGAAAATCCGGTACGACCTCGGTCATCGTGGCGGGTGCCCGTACACCGATGGGCCGCCTGCTGGGCTCGCTGCGCAGCTTCTCCGGTGCCGAGCTGGGCGCCTTCGCCATCAAGGCCGCCCTCGACCGGGCCGGGATAGGGGGTGACCAGGTCCAGTACGTGATCATGGGCCAGGTGCTCCAGGCCGGCGCGGGCCAGATCCCCGCCCGCCAGGCCGCCGTCAAGGCCGGCATCCCCATGTCCGTCCCGGCGCTGACCATCAACAAGGTCTGCCTCTCCGGGCTCGACGCCATCGCCCTGGCCGACCAGCTCATCCGCGCGGGCGAGTTCGACGTCGTCGTGGCCGGCGGCCAGGAGTCCATGACCAACGCGCCGCACCTGCTCCCCAAGTCCCGCGAGGGCTACAAGTACGGGGCGATCGAGATGCTCGACGCCATGGCCCACGACGGCCTCACGGACGCCTTCGAGAACATCGCGATGGGCGAGTCCACCGAGAAGCACAACACCCGCCTGGGCATCGGCCGCCCCGAGCAGGACGAGATCTCCGCCCTCTCCCACCAGCGCGCCGCCGCCGCCCAGAAGAACGGCCTCTTCGACGCCGAGATCACCCCCGTGGAGATCCCCCAGCGCAAGGGCGACCCGGTCCTCTTCAACAAGGACGAGGGCATCCGCGCCGAGACCACCGCCGAGTCGCTGGGCAAGCTGCGCCCCGCGTTCGCCAAGGACGGCACGATCACGGCCGGTTCGGCCTCGCAGATCTCCGACGGCGCCGCCGCCGTGGTCGTGATGAGCAAGGCCAAGGCCGAGGAGCTGGGCCTCCACTGGATCGCCGAGATCGGCGCCCACGGCAATGTCGCCGGCCCCGACAACTCCCTCCAGTCCCAGCCGTCCAACGCCATCCGGCACGCCCTGCGCAAGGAGGGCCTCGGCGTCGACGACCTCGACCTGATCGAGATCAACGAGGCCTTCGCGGCGGTCTCCGTGCAGTCCATGAAGGATCTGGGCGTATCCCCTGAAAAGGTGAACGTCAACGGCGGAGCGATCGCGCTCGGCCACCCCATCGGCATGTCCGGCGCCCGGATCGTGCTCCACCTCGCGCTGGAGCTCAAGCGCCGGGGCGGCGGTGTGGGCGCCGCCGCGCTGTGCGGCGGCGGCGGTCAGGGCGACGCCCTGATCCTCCGCGTGCCGGGCAACAACAAGTGAGGTAGGCCCGAGACGGGTACCCCGAGGAGGAAGCCCTGATGGTGGACGTCCCCGCACTGGTCGAGCAGGCCCGGGAAGGGCGGCCGCGCGCCGTGGCCCGGCTGATCTCCCTGGTGGAGGGGGCGTCCCCGCAGCTCCGCGAGGTCATGGCGGCCCTCGCCCCGCTGACCGGCGGCGCGTACGTGGTGGGCCTGACGGGCTCCCCGGGCGTCGGCAAGTCCACGTCGACGTCCGCGCTGGTGAGCGCGTACCGCCGGCAGGGCAGGCGGGTGGGCGTCCTCGCCGTGGACCCCTCCTCGCCGTTCTCCGGCGGCGCGCTGCTGGGCGACCGCGTCCGGATGTCCGAGCACGCGTCCGACCCCGGCGTCTACATCCGCTCCATGGCCACCCGTGGCCACTTGGGCGGCCTCGCCTGGGCCGCCCCGCAGGCCATCCGCGTCCTGGACGCGGCGGGGTGCGACGTGATCCTGGTGGAGACGGTGGGCGTCGGCCAGTCGGAGGTGGAGATCGCCTCCCAGGCGGATACATCCGTGGTGCTCCTCGCCCCGGGGATGGGCGACGGCATCCAGGCCGCCAAGGCGGGCATCCTCGAGATCGGCGACGTCTACGTGGTCAACAAGGCCGACCGCGACGGCGCCGACGCCACGGCCCGCGAGCTCAACCACATGCTGGGCCTGGGCGAGGCCCGCACCCCGGGCGACTGGCGGCCCCCGATCGTGAAGACCGTCGCCGCGCGGAACGAGGGCACGGACGAGTTCGTCGCGGCGCTGGAGAAGCACCACGCGTGGATGGCGGAGCGGGACGTCCTCGCGGAGCGCCGGCTCCGCCGCGCCGCCCACGAGATCGAGACCATCGCCGTCACGGCGCTGCGCGAGCGCATCGGCGACCTGCGGGGCGACCGGCGTCTGGGTGCGCTCGCGGAACGGGTGGTCGGCGGGACGCTGGACCCGTACGCGGCGGCGGACGAACTGGTGGCGGGGCTGACGACGGGATGACGGTGGCGGGCTGACGGGGGGCGGGCTGACGGCGGCGAGTTGACAGCGCGGGCCTCCCCTCTCCGCCCGGAGAGCGTGAGATCCGCGCTGCCGACCCGCCCGCCGACTACTTGGCGCGCGTGGTGCGCAGGTGCTTCGCGACCGGCGCCAGGGACTCGTGGAGCGCCTTGAGCTCCTCCGGCGACAGCAGGTCGATGAAGTGCTCGCGCACCGACGCCACATGGTGCGGGGCGACCTCGCGCATGGTCTTCCAGCCGTGGTCGGTGAGGACCGCGAAGAGGCCGCGACGGTCGGACTCGCAGTTCACGCGGCGGACCAGGCCCGCGTTCTCCATGCGGGTGATCTGGTGGGAGAGGCGGCTCTTCGACTGGAGCGTGGCGGTCGCGAGATCGCTCATCCGCATCCGGTGGTCCTTCGACTCCGAGAGGTTGACCAGGATCTCGTAGTCGTTGTTGGTGAGGCCGAACGGCTGGAGATCCCGTTCGAGCTGGTGCATCAGCAGCCGGCTCACGTACAGGTGGGCACGCCAGGCGGCCTGCTCCTCGTCGCTGAGCCAGCGGGTGCCGTTCTCGGTGTCCATAGAGGGAGTCTACCTAAGAAGTTGAAAGATTAACTAATGAAGGTGCGGTGCGCGCAAGCGGTATGGCAGGTCGTGTGTTCGACCCGTCACACTCCGCAGGGTACCGCTCACAGCCCGAAGCGGCGCTGGAGGTCGCCCAGCTGGCCTGGCAAACGCGGGGACATTGACTGATTCCCGGAGGTTCCGTGCGGCACGCCCGCCTCGTCCGGCGGGCCCTCGCCGGTGGCGATGTCGGCCATCAGCTGCTCGGTGGACTGGAGCAGCACCGTGCCCGCGCCGACGAACTCGAACTGGTGCTCCTCGCCGGACGCGCCGCCCAGCCCCGTCAGCCTTCGGACACCGCCCATGACGCCCTTGAGGTACTGGTGGTCGTAGTGGTGACAGGGGGACGGGCAGTCGGCCCAGCCCACCAGGGCCTGCGGGTCGACGCGGACCGGGGGCTCGACGAAGACGACCGGGCCGTTGGACGCGGCCACGAACTTCCCCGTGCCGATCAGGGTGAGGAAGCCCGGGATGATCGACTGCTTGAGCGAGAGCGAGGGCTCGAAGGCCAGCAGGTTGCCGGAGCGAACGGTGAGGTTGCCGTCCTCGAGGTCGTAGGAGTTGACGTCGAAGGAGCGGTCCGCGAGGAGCATCTTGCCGTGGCCCTCGGCGACGACCCAGTCCGCCGCGTGGAGGGGGGAGTGGAAGCTGCCGGCGATCAGCCGGTCCAGGGGGCCGTGGCCGATGCCATGGAAGTTGATCTGCCCGTAGTAGGCGATCATCTTCCCCTTCTGCAGGAACCACTGCCCCTTGAGGTCGACGCTGAAGGTGTAGGGGTTGACGTTGTCGTTGCTCGGGAGCGTCGACGCGTCGTGGATGACGGGGCCGGTCACAGCTTCTCCTCCGACGCCTGGACGTACACCGTGCCGTGGCCCGACAGCTCGAGCCGGAAGGCCTCGCCGCTGCCGCGGCCGACGACCTCGCGCCAGCCGAGCGCGGCCGACAGCTTGTTGCGGACGTCACCGCGGTGGGCGACATAGGCCTGCGGGTCGACGACGACCGGCCGGCCGGCGGTGATCGGCAGCTCGATGAAGCCGCCGTGGGCCATCACGGCGACCGCGCCGTGCCCCTTGAGGGTGGTGGTGAACAGGCCCTGCCCGGTCACCTGGCCGCGCACCATGCCCATCACGCCGCCCTGGGACCCCATGAACATCGTGCCCTGCTGGAGCGTGCCGTCGAAGGCGAGCAGCCGGTCGGCCTCGACGTAGAGGGTGTCGCCGGTGAGCTCGATGACGTGGACGTGGTGCCCGCCGTGGCCGAACATGACCGTGCCGCTGCCCTCCACGGACATCAGCGGCGTGGCCTCGTTGGCGATCCGGCGGCCGATCATCCCCATGACGCCGCCCTGGCCGCCGGTGATGCTGGGGGTGAAGGAGACGTCGCCCTTGTAGGCGAGCATCGCGCCGCGCTGGCTGAACAGCCGCTGCCCGGGGACCACCTGGGCCTCGACCATGCGTGAGTTGAGAAGCCGGAAGGGCATCAGAGGTCACCCCCGATGGTGTTGCGCTCGCTGGGCTGGACGTAGACGAGCCCGTCGCCCTCGAAGCGGATCTGGAACGCCTCGCCGGAGCCCTCGCCGATGAAGGTGCGGAAATTGACGCCCGACTGGAAGTGCTGCTTGAGCCGGCCGGTGTGCGCGATGTACGCGCCCGGGTCGACCTGGAGGGGCGTCTGCGGGGTCACGCGCAGCACGATCGCCGTGCCGTCGGAGAGGATCGCCGCCTGGCCGGTGCCCTCCACGGTGGTCGTGAACAGGCCGTTGCCCTGCGAGGCGCCGCGCAGGCCGGTGAACGTCGTGCCGGTGCGCAGGGCGGAGTCGGTGCACAGGAGGTTGCTCGACTCCACGTAGAGCGTCTCCCCGCGCAGCGCGACCAGATTGATCTCGCTCGCCCGGTCGGCGAAGTAGCAGGTGCCGTGTCCCTTCACCTCCATGACTTCCATCTGCTCGCCGGTGAGCCGGCGCGTGACCATGCCACGCAGGCCGTCACCGCCGCCCGTCATCTTCTTGAATGCCATCTCGCCCTCGTACGCGACCATCGAGCCGTTCTTGGCCTTGACCGCGTCCCCCGTCATGTCGACGGCGAGGACTTTGCTCCCGTGGAGCCGAAACTGAGCCACGCCCAGACGCTAGCGGGCGGACATACGGCTCCAACAGGCCCCATGGCCCTCGGAACGCCCGGAACGGACCCGGAGCCGGTGATCCGTTGCGGTACTGCGACAATGGAGCGGCTTGTGAACGCCATCACAAGCTGTGACCGTCCCGCCACTAGCGACCGAAGGTGTGCCCCGTGGACCTCAAGACCGTCTCCGCCCTGCGTCGGCTCCGCCTGGTGTCGGTGCCGGAGGGTGTTTCCTTCCTGCTCCTGATGCTCTGCTCGGTGCTCAAGCGGACCACCGACTTCAACGCGGTGCCGGTGATGGGCGCGATCCACGGCATCCTCTTCATCATCTACGTCGTCTTCTGGATCGACGCCTGGTCCCGCACCAAGTGGGAGCTGAAGACCGCCGCCCTCTACTTCGTCCTCTCCGTCCTGCCGACCGGCGGCTTCTTCGCCGACCGCATGCTCCGCCGCGAGGCCGAGGCCACGGTCATCGCGGCGCGCGCCCGCAAGGAGGGTGTGGTCAACGCATGATCGTCGCCTTCTCCGTGTCGCCGCTCGGTGTCGGCGAGGACGTCGGCGAATACGTCGCCGACGCGGTGCGCGTGGTCCGCGAGTCCGGGCTGCCCAACCGTACGGACGCGATGTTCACGTCCGTCGAGGGCGAGTGGGACGAGGTCATGGACGTCGTCAAGCGCGCCGTGGCCGCGGTCGAGGCCCGCTGCGGGCGCGTCTCGCTCGTCCTCAAGGCCGACATCCGGCCGGGAGTGACGGACGGACTGACGTCGAAGGTCGAGACGGTGGAGCGGTACCTGTCGTCCTGACGGCCGGGCCCTCTGCCTACTGGGCGCCCTTCCCTGTGCGGGGGAGGGCGCTTCCGTTTTCCGGGCGGGCGGATGCGGCGCCGGTAGAGTCGCCACGTGGTTCTCGTCGGCCCCAAGCCCGATATGACCCCGCTGCGCAGAGCGGCTGACGCCGCCGAGGCGGCCACCGGCCTGCGGGCCGAGATCATCCGAGGCGTCGTGATGATGTCGCGCACGCGCACGGGCAAGCAGGCGGGAATCGTCAACAATCTCTACGACCAGTTGCGGTTGACGCTGCCTGGGCGTCTGAGCGCCTTCCAGGTGGCCTCGGTCCCCATGCCCGGCGATCCGGACGACTACACCACCCCGGACCTGCTGGTGTGCGACGCGGGCTTCGGGGACTCCGACGACTGGCTGACGGACCCGGGTGACGTCGAGCTCGTGGTGGAGGTGGTGTCCAAGGGCAACAGCACCAAGGACACCCGGGACCTGGTCGGCTGGTACGCCGACGCGGGGATTCCCGCCTACCTGCTCATCGACCCGCGCGACGGCAGCTGGACCCTGTACACCCTGCCTCGGGACGGCGAGTTCCAAGCGAGGAGGCACGGCCTTTACGGCGAGGACGTCGAGCTGTCCGCTCTCGGAGCGAAGATCGTCACCGAGGGCTTGCCGCGCTACGACAAGTGAGGCCGGGCAGCACCCCCCAGCAACGCCGTCCCCAACGGAGTGCGCTCGTACAGCACGCGGTGCCCCTCGCGCCGCGACGTCAGCAGGCCCGCGTCGCGGAGGACGCGGAGGTGGGCGGAGACCGAGGAGAGGGCGAGGCCGTGGCGGTCGGCGAGGGTGGTGGTGGAGGCGGGCTCGTCGAGGGTGGTGAGGAGGGCGGCACGGTTGGGGCCGAGGAGGCGGGCGAGGGCGTCGTCGGAGGCCGCCGGGGGCGGGGTGTGCCAGAGGCCGCCGATGCCGCGCGCCGGGTAGACCAGCGTCGCCTGCCACGGCGGGTCGAAGCCGCCGATCACCTCCGGCCACGTGAAGACGCTGGGGACGAGCATCAGGCCCCGCCCGCCCAGCCGGCGGCTGTGGTGCCCGGGCCGGCGGATCGTCAGGGTGTCGTCCGCCCAGGTCAGCGAGGGGTGGAGGTCGGCGAAGAGGCGCTCCAGGCCGCCCTCGGCCAGGCGCCGCGCGTGGAAGACCACGTCCGCCTCCAGCAGCGCGCGCAGCCTCGGCCAGTCCGGGGCGAGGACGGTGTGCCACGCCCGTTCCAGCGCCGCCGTCAGTTCCCGCACCGCGCCCGCCGGGTCGGCCAGCATCACCCGGCCCCGCGCCGAGTCCGCCGCGCCCGGTGTCTCGCCCAGCGAACGGGCGAGCTCCTCGCGCGCCTGGTCCGGGGCGGTGGCCCGTACGCGCGCCAGTTCGTCCTCGAACGAGTCCAGCGGACCGCTCGGTGGAGGGCACAGGAAATCCGGGTGATAGCCCCGGTCCGGGACCACCAAGGACAGCCAGGAGACGTCCAGCGACGCCAACGGCTCCCGCATCCGCCGCAGCCACGGCAGGTGGTACACGTGCCGGCGCGGCCGCAGCAGCGTGTAGAGCGCCTGGTGGGTCTCCCACAGCGGGGAGATGCCGAACCGGCAGCGCAACAGGTCGTCCGCCTCGAAGCGCATGTGGAACGGCACGCCAAGATCCTTTCTTTCGGCTGAGGCCGAAAGACTAGAGCGGCCGCCCGGCTCCCAGCACGCTGTCGGGCATGTCCACGACGTCAACCGTTCCGCCGCGCTCCCCCTACAGAGCCGTCTTCGCCGTGCCCGAGTTCCGGGCAGTCTTCGCCGCGCACGTGTTGTCCCTGCTCGGCATCGTCGTCGGGGAGATCGCGCTGTCCGTCCTCGTCTACCGGCTGACCGGCTCGCCGCTGCTCAGCGCGCTCACCTTCGCGCTCGGGTTCCTGCCGTACGTCCTCGGCGGCACCCTGCTCGCCGGGATCGCCGACCGGCGCCCCGCCCGCCGCGTCCTCGTCACCTGCGATCTGCTGTGCGCCGCCGGTGCCGTCGCCATGGCGCTGCCCGGCACGCCGGTGGCCGCGCTGCTCGCGCTGCGGTGCGTCAACGCCGCCGTCGCGCCCGTCTTCGCCGGGACGCGGGCGGCGACGCTCGGCGACATCCTCGGCGAGGGCGACCGCTTCGTCCTCGGACGTTCGCTGCTGCGCGTCGTCGCACAGGGCGCCCAGCTCGTCGGCTTCGCGGCGGGCGGCGTGCTGCTGACGGTCGTCGCGCCCCGCACCGCGCTCGTCGCCACGGCCGTCGGCTTCCTCGCCTCGGCCGCCCTGCTGCGCCTGGGCACCCGGCGTCGGCCCGCCCGTTCGGCCACGGCAGGCGAAGGCGGACTGCTGGCGGCCTCCCTGTCCGGGATACGGGAGCTGTTCGCCCACCGCCGGATACGCGGCCTGATCCTCCTCTCCTGGATCCCCCCGTTCTTCCTCGTCACCCCCGAATCCCTCGCCGCGCCCTATGCCCACGACCTCGGCGCCGGCTCCACCGCCACCGGGCTGCTGCTCTGCGCCATGCCGGTCGGCGCGATCACCGGCGAGGTGCTCGCCGGGGCCCTGCTCCGGCCGCGCACGCGGGAGCGGATCGCGCTGCCGCTGGCGGCCGTGCTGCTCCTGCCGTTCCTTCTCTACGCGCTGCGCCCCTCGCTCGGCTGGTCGCTGCTGCTGGCCGCGGTGGCCGGGGCCGGGACGGCGTACACGCTGGGCGCCGACCAATGGTTCATCGCCGCCGTGCCCGAGGAGCTGCGCGGCCGCGCGATGACGGTGCTGTCGGCCGGGACGATGACGATCCAGGGCCTCGGCATGGCCCTGGCGGGCGCGGCGGCGGAGTTCGTCCCCGTGCACCTGGTGGTCGCCGGGTCCGGGCTTCTCGGGACGGTGGCCGTCGCGGCGGTCGTCCGCGAGGTCGTACGATCGCGCTGATCAAGGAACCACCGAAGGGGGAGCGCGTGTTCGGGAAGAGCAAGGACAAGGACACGGACAGGAGCCTCGACCTCGGCGTCCTCGTCCTGCGCGACTCGCAGGCCGTGGCCGACGCCGTGCGCGAGGCCCTGGAGACCGCGAGCGAGGCGGAGCGGCCGGGCCTGGAGCGGGCCGCGGCGCTGATCGCGCTGCACGCCGCCCGGCCCGAGCGCGAGGTCCGCGCCGAGTGGACGCGCGGCGTCCTCGCCGCGGCCGGCGTGGACCCGCGCGAGCAGGAGGTGCACGCGGTGCGGGCGGTGCGCCGGGCCGAGCCCGGGCTGAGCCTCAAGGCGGCGGTGCAGCTGGTACGCGAGGCGGCGGGCGCCGCGTAACGGCCGGGTTGTCCGAATTCCGGGACGGGCCCGGTCGGGAGGGGCCCGGCGGGTACGCTCGATGCCGTGCCGAAGCCGCTCAGCCTCCCCTTCGATCCCATCGCCCGCGCCGACGAGCTCTGGAAGCGGCGCTGGGGGTCCGTGCCGTCCATGGCCGCGATCACCTCGATCATGCGGGCCCACCAGATCCTGCTGGGCCAGGTCGACGCGGTCGTCAAGCCGTACGGGCTGACCTTCGCGCGCTACGAGGCGCTGGTGCTGCTGACCTTCTCCAAGGCGGGCGAGCTGCCGATGTCGAAGATCGGCGAGCGGCTGATGGTCCACCCGACCTCCGTCACCAACACCGTGGACCGGCTGGTCACGGCCGGTCTCGTGGACAAGCGCCCCAACCCCAACGACGGCCGGGGCACGCTCGCCTCGATCACCGACAAGGGCCGCGAGGTCGTCGACGCGGCCACCCGGGACCTGATGGCGATGGACTTCGGGCTGGGCGCGTACGACGCGGAGGAGTGCGCGGAGATCTTCCGGGTGCTGCGGCCCCTGCGGGTGGCGGCGGACGACTTCACCGACGAGGCCGATGACGCCGACGTCACCGACGCGTAGGGCGGGGCGGCGAAGATCGCCCCGGAACATGCCGTTACGCTCGCCTGCATGAAGAAGAGCGTGCTGACCCGCTACCGCGTGATGGCGTACGTCACCGGTGTCCTCCTGGTCCTCCTGACGATCGGCGTCATCGCCAAGTACCTGCTGGACATGGACGGCGCCGCGGGCCCGACCCGGGTCGTGGCCATCGCCCACGGCTGGCTGTACGTCCTCTACCTGGTCTTCGCCTTCGACATGGGCTCCAAGGCCCGCTGGCCGTTCGGCAAGCTGGCGTGGGTGCTGATCGCCGGCACCATCCCGGGCGCCGCCTTCGTGGTCGAGCGCAAGGTCTCCCGCGAGCTGGAGCCGCTGGTCACGGACGAGGCGGCCGGTCCCGTACGGGCCTGACGGCCCCGGCCGGAGGTCACCTCGGCGGCTCGGCTCGCGCGCCCCGGACACGTCCCTTGTGTCCGGGGCGTTCTTGCGCGAGAATTTACTAGGACGTCCTACTAAATGCAGCAGCAGGCGGCGGAGGCCACCATGGACGCAAGCGCGATCGAGGCGGGACGCCGCCGCTGGCAGGCCCGGTTCGACGCGGCGCGCAAGCGCGACGCCGACTTCACCACCCTCTCCGGAGTGCCGGTCGACCCCGTCTACGGCCCCCGCCCCGGCGACGCCTACGAGGGCTTCGAGCGCATCGGCTGGCCCGGCGAGTACCCCTTCACCCGCGGCCTCTACGCCTCCGGCTACCGCGGCCGCACGTGGACCATCCGCCAGTTCGCCGGCTTCGGCAACGCCGAGCAGACCAACGAGCGGTACAAGAAGATCCTGGCCAACGGCGGCGGCGGGCTGAGCGTGGCCTTCGACATGCCCACGCTCATGGGCCGCGACTCCGACGACGGCCGCTCCCTCGGCGAGGTCGGCCACTGCGGCGTCGCGATCGACTCCGCCGCCGACATGGAGATCCTCTTCAAGGACATCCCCCTGGGCGACGTCACCACGTCGATGACCATCAGCGGCCCCGCCGTCCCCGTCTTCTGCATGTACCTCGTCGCCGCCGAGCGCCAGGGCATCGACCCCGGCGTCCTCAACGGCACGCTCCAGACGGACATCTTCAAGGAGTACATCGCCCAGAAGGAGTGGCTCTTCCCGCCCGAGCCCCATCTGCGCCTGATCGGCGACCTGATGGAGCACTGCGCCCGCGCCATCCCCGCCTACAAGCCGCTGTCCGTCTCCGGCTACCACATCCGCGAGGCCGGGGCCACGGCCGCGCAGGAGCTCGCCTACACCCTCGCCGACGGCTTCGGCTACGTCGAGCTGGGGATGAGCCGCGGCCTCGACGTCGATATGTTCGCCCCCGGCCTGTCCTTCTTCTTCGACGCCCACGTCGACTTCTTCGAGGAGATCGCCAAGTTCCGCGCGGCGCGCAGGATCTGGGCCCGCCGGCTGAAGGAGGTCTACGGAGCGCGGACGGAGAAGGCCCAGTGGCTGCGCTTCCACACCCAGACCGCAGGGGTCTCCCTCACCGCCCAGCAGCCGTACAACAACGTCGTGCGGACGGCCGTCGAGGCCCTCGCCGCCGTGCTCGGCGGCACCAACTCCCTCCACACCAACGCCCTGGACGAGACCCTGGCCCTCCCCAGCGAGCAGGCCGCCGAGATCGCCCTGCGCACCCAGCAGGTGCTGATGGAGGAGACGGGTGTGGCCAACGTGGCCGACCCGCTGGGCGGTTCGTGGTACGTCGAGCAGCTCACCGACCGCATCGAGGCCGACGCCGAGGAGATCTTCGCGCGGATCGAGGAGCGCGGCCTGCGCTCCCACCCCGACGGCCGGCACCCCATCGGCCCCATGACCTCCGGCATCCTGCGCGGCATCGAGGACGGCTGGTTCACCGGCGAGATCGCCGAGAGCGCCTTCCGCCACCAGCAGGCCCTGGAGAAGGGTGCCAAGCGCGTCGTGGGCGTCAACTGCCACCGGGGCTCGGTCACCGGCGACCTGGAGATCCTGCGGGTGAGCCACGAGGTGGAGCGCGAACAGGTGCGCGTCCTGGCCGACCGCAGGGCACGCCGCGACGACGCCCGCGTCCGCGCCGCCCTGGACGCGATGCTGACCGCCGCCCGCGACGGCTCCAACATGATCGCCCCCATGCTGGCCGCCGTCCGCGCCGAGGCGACGCTGGGCGAGATCTGCGACGCGCTGCGGAACGAGTGGGGGACGTACACGGAACCTGCGGGTTTCTGAGTCCTACGGTCGGCCGTACGTGGCCGTCAGTCCGCCCACCAGGAGTGCGGTGAAGCCCCGCGCCCACTCGTCGTCCACCGGTTCCGCGCTCACCAGCGTGCGGTGGACGACCGCGCCCGCGATGACGTCGAAGATGAGGTCGGCGTTGCGGGCCGCCGAGGCGGGGTCGGGTTCGTGGGGGAGCTCTCCTCGGGCCTGGGCGCGGGCTCGGCCGAGGAGGACGAGGGACTTCTGGCGGTCGACGATCGCGGAGCGGATGCGCCTCCGCAGCGCGTCGTCGCGGGTGGATTCGGCCACCACCGCCATCAGGGCCGTCCTGGTCTCCGGGCGTTCCAGGAGCGAGGCGAACTGCAGGACGACGCCCTCGATGTCCGCCCGGAGGCTGCCGCGGTCGGGGAGCTCCAGGTGCTCGTCGAAGAGGGCGGCCACCGCGTCCACGACCAGTTCGTTCTTGCCCGCCCAGCGGCGGTAGAGGGTGGTCTTGGCGACCCCGGCGCGGGTCGCGACGTCGCCGAGCGTCAGCTTGCCCCAGCCCAGCTCGACCAGGGCCGCGCGGGTCGCGTCGAGGATGGCGCGATCGGCCTCGGCGCTGCGTGGGCGGCCCGTGCGGCGGGCCGGGGGAGGGGCGGCGGAGCTCATGGAGGGACCTTACCGCCGAGTAGGCGCCGGGGTATGAGGCAGATCACAGGGTTGGGGAGGGGGCGTTGCGGTTACGCTACGGGTCGTAGCGTAAGAGCGACAGCCACTGACGCCGGGTGGGGACCCGGCGCGGAACAGTCAGCCGCCGTCCGCCGGTTTTCCGGTTCGCCGTGCCGAGGGGGGAGGATAGGGCCATGCAGCCACGGAACATGTCCATGAGTGGAGTGGTCGACCTCGCCGCGGTGAAGGCGGCCGGAGAAGCCAGGCAGAAGGCGGAGCAGGCGCGCGCGGACGCGGCGCGCCACGGCGTGGCCCCGGCCGCGGGCCGCCTCGTCTTCGACGTCGACGAGGCCGGCTTCGAGATGGAGGTCCTCCAGCGGTCCGCCGAGGTGCCCGTCGTCATCGACTTCTGGGCCGACTGGTGCGAGCCGTGCAAGCAGCTGGGCCCGCTGCTGGAGCGGCTGGCCGACGAGTACGCGGGGCGCTTCGTCCTCGCCAAGGTGGACGTCGAGGCCAACCAGCTGCTGTTCCAGCAGTTCGGCGTCCAGTCCATTCCGGCCGTCTTCGCCGTGGTGGCGGGCCAGGCCCTGCCGCTGTTCCAGGGCGCGGCGCCCGAGGCCCAGATCCGGCAGGTGCTGGACCAGCTGATCGCGGTGGCGGAGCAGCGCTTCGGCATTGTGGGCGCGCCCGTCGCGCCGGGTGAGGGCGAGGAGGCGGCCGCCCCGACGGTGCCCGCCGGTCCTCATGACGCCGCCCTGTCCGCCGCGCACGACGCGCTGGACGCGGGTGACCTGGGCGGTGCCGTCCGCGCCTACGAGAACGTGCTGACCGACGACCCGGCCAACGCCGAGGCCAAGCTGGGCCTCGCCCAGGCGCGGCTCCTCCAGCGCGTCCAGGGCGTGGACCCGCAGGCGGTGCGCAAGGCCGCCGCCGACGCGCCGGGCGACGCGGCCGCGCAGATCGCGGCGGCCGACCTCGATCTCGTCGGCGGTCATGTCCAGGACGCCTTCGGGCGGTTGATCGACACCGTGAAGCGGACGGCCGGGGAGGACCGTGATGCCGCGCGGATGCGGCTGCTGGAGCTCTTCGAGGTGATCGGTCCCGACGATCCCCGGGTGACGGCGGCGCGTACCGCGCTGTCCCGCGCCCTGTTCTGACGGGCGCTCGACGGGCACTCGTCCCCCCTGTGCAACATGCGGAACGGATGCCGCGCTTTACCAAAACTTGGTAAACGCGGCCGCTGTTACGCGCGGTAAGGAAAACCCGGGCTTTCGCCCGGGTTTTTCTGTTGTGCCCCCTCGGCCGCGATCACGTTCCGGCGCCGGGCGGTCGGGCGGCGATACATACCGGCCGCTCGTTGGTTATCCGCTCGTTACTCGCAAGTAATCAACCTCTTGTGCCCCGGCCCCCGATGGACCACGATCGGGCCAGCCCGGTCCGCTCCCCGCCCGGCCATCGGTCGTGCGCGGGTCGCGGGTCCCCACCGGGCGGGCCGGCGGCACCGTCCGCCGGTCCTGGGACAGGGGGGTCCCCGTGCGCCAACGGCGGGGCCTGTTCCGGTGGTTGCGCGAAGGCGTGGCCAGTGGTTGTCGCTCGGGGGTGATCGCCGGTGTGTGACGGGCGCGGCAGGCGCCAGCGGATGCGACGGCGCTCTTCTTCCCGAGGACGTAGCTCTTCTCCCATCCCCGCACGGGCAGCCGGCCCGTACCGGGGGTGTACGTCCGAGAAGGAGGACAGTCGTGAAGGACCGGACTCGTGGCGGGACCAGATGGCGCAGGTTCGCCGTCGTGATGGTGCCCGGTGTCGCGGCGTCGGCCGCGGTCGGTGTGGCCGTCGCGCAGGGCGCCCTCGCGGCGTCGTTCAGTGTTTCGGGCCAGCAGTTCAAGGTCCAGGCCGGGAAGATGGTGGGCGAGGACTTCGTCCAGTACGGCGCCCTTGACCAGAACTCGAAGGGTGCCCACCCGGTGGCGGTCGTGGGCGTGAACCACGCGACGATCAACAACCTCTGCCAGTCCGTCGTCGTGCCCATCCCGCTCATCGGCCAGGATGTGACGATGAAGCTCACGGCGGGCGACAAGGAAGCCGTCGACGCCAAGCAGCTCTACATCGACGCCGAAGCCCTCAAGGCCGACGCGCAGTTCGAGGACATCGACATCGGCGTCTCGGTGGACGACACCCTCAAGGGCAAGGGCGCCGGCAAGGGCCCCGGCCCGCACGCCGGCGACAAGTACGTGCCGGGCTCGTTCGCCCAGCAGGCCAAGCGGGTCACCTTCACCGACGCCAAGCAGCGGGCGTGGGCGACCACCGCGGGCACCTTCACCCTCAAGGGCCTGAAGATGAAGGTCGCCTTCGGCAAGGACGAGTGCTTCAAGGACTCGGAGCTCGACTGACGGGACGGGCGTGGGACCGGGCCGCCCGGCCCCACGCTCGTCACCGGCGCCGCCTTCCACGACCGCGCCCGCGACCGCGCCCGTGAGCGCCACGAGTCACTGAGCGCCACGCGCCCGTGGGCGCCACGCACCACCGATTCGCCAGTCCCGAGGAGCTGTACACCATGAGCGCCGATACGCGACCACGGCTGATCGACACGCTCGGCCGCACCCGCCGTTCGTTCTGGGACTGGCGGGGCCGACGCCCCTTCTGGGGCGGCCTGTTGTGCATCCTGGCCGGGGTCCCGGTCATGTACATCCCCTACCAGACGGTCTCGCTGGGCGATCTCCAGTTCCGGATGGCCACGACGGCCGGCGCCGGATCGCTGATCATCGGCGTGCTCCTGATCGTGCTGGGCCTGACCATGTGGTACCAGCCGCAGTCGAGGGTCTTCGCCGGTGTCGCGGCGATCCTCCTCGCGCTTGTCTCCCTCGTCGTCTCCAATTTCGGCGCCTTCCTGGTGGGATTCCTGCTGGCGCTGATCGGCGGTGGCCTCGGGGTGTCCTGGGCGCCGGGAGAGTCGCGGTCCGAGTCGGCCGTCCCGGCGGCCGGTGAGCCCGACGGGAGGCACCGTGCCGACTGACCACGCGCACGGCGGCGGGAGCGGCCCGCGCCACGCCGCGCCGAGAAAGCCGCTGCTGGCCCGGCTGAACATGCCGGCCGGCAAGGCGGTGGCGCTGGCGGCGATGCCGACCGCGGTGCTGATGGGCATGGGCCTCACGCCGACGCTGGCGCAGGCCAGGCCCGTACAGCCGCTGAACCCCTTCGGGGACGCGGGATGCGTGACCGCGCCGGACACGGTTCCGGAGCCGGACGCGACGGAGCGCGTGACGCCCTCGCCGGCACCGTCGGCCGCGGGCACGACTACGGGGCCGGGTACGGGTACGGGTACGGGTACGGGTACGGACTCGGGCGCGAACGAGCGCCCCGGGGCCGGGGGCACGGCCAGGTCGAAGACCACGCCCGGCGCCGAGGAACGGTCGTCGGCACCGGCGGACAGCGGCCAGGAGTCCCCCGCCTCGTCGTCCGGCTCGCGGCCCGCGAAGACCGCGCCCGTACCGGACCGCGACCCGACGCCGGTCACTCCGCCCACCGGGACGGTCAACCCGCCTTCCGGGACGGTCAATCCGCTGGATCCGCTGGGCCTCGGCAAGAAGCTCACCGACATCCTGACCGGTGGGAAGAGCGGGACGCAGCCGGCAGGGCCGGCCGGGTCGACCGCCGAGACCCGTCCGTCGGCGTCGCCCTCACCTTCGCCGTCGACACAGGGGGCATCGCCGAAGCAGCCGAAGCAGTCGAGGCCGGACAAGGCCGTGTCGGGGCCGACGGCCGAGCGGAAGCCGTCCGCGGCTCCTTCCCCGTCCGCGCCCCCTTCGCCTTCCGCCTCCGCTTCGGAATCGGCCTCGCCCTCGACCTCGCCCACTGCCTCACCCACTGCCTCGGCCACCGGCGAGACCGGCGGCAAGCAGCCGGGGCCCTGCCCCAAGGGCCCGGTCGTCGACGAGAACGAGGGCCACTCGTTTCCCGACCAGCCCTGGTATCTGGAGGCGAGCAAGCTCACCCTGACCGGTCTCACCTATGAGGGCGTCAAGCGCGTCACGATGGCGAACAAGCAGCAGAAGACCGTGCTCAAGTTCACCGCGGACGCCCTGGAGATCAGGGATCTCCACCAGATCGTCAACAACCAGGGCAAGCAGTACCACGTGGCCGGCATGGGGACGACCTCGACGGTCACGGGCGGCAGGGTCACCATGTACACGGAGGAGCTGAAGGGGAAACTCCTCGGGATCCTCCCGTCGACCCAGTCGCCGACGAGCCTGCCGCCGCTGATCCCGGGACTCAAGCTGCCGATCCCGATCTTCTTCACCAATGTGAAGATCCGTCAGGCGGGGCAGTTCGGGGGAACGCTGCACATCCCGAACCTCCGCCAGTACCAGACGGACGGCACGTATCCGTAGGCCGGAGAGGCCGGTACGACACGGCCGTGGCCGCCGCCCCCGCGAGGGGGACGGCGGCCACGGCCGTCGTACGCGTACCGGCGCCGGAACCTAGCGGTTCTCGCCGCCCAGGTGGTGCACCCGCACCATGTTGGTGGTGCCGGGGATGCCGGGCGGGGAGCCCGCCGTGATGATCATGATGTCGCCCTCGGTGTAGCGCTTGAGCTTGAGCAACTCGGCGTCGACCAGGTCGACCATCGCGTCCGTGTTGTCCACGTGCGGGACGACGAAGGTCTCGACGCCCCAGCTCAGCGTGAGCTGGTTGCGGGTCGCGGCGTCCGTGGTGAAGGCCAGGATCGGCTGCGCCGTGCGGTAGCGGGACAGGCGGCGGGCGGTGTCGCCGGACTTGGTGAAGGCGACGAGCGCCTTGCCGCCCAGGAAGTCCGCGATCTCGCACGCGGCACGGGCGACGGAACCGCCCTGCGTGCGCGGCTTCTTGCCCGGGACCAGCGGCTGGAGGCCCTTGGAGAGCAGCTCCTGCTCGGCCGCCTCGACGATGCGGGACATCGTCTTGACGGTCTCGATCGGGTACGCGCCGACCGAGGACTCGGCGGAGAGCATGACCGCGTCCGCGCCGTCCAGGATGGCGTTGGCGACGTCGGACGCCTCGGCGCGCGTGGGACGGGAGTTGGTGATCATCGACTCCATCATCTGGGTCGCGACGATCACCGGCTTGGCGTTGCGGCGGCACATCTCGATCAGGCGCTTCTGCACCATCGGGACGCGCTCCAGCGGGTACTCCACCGCCAGGTCGCCACGGGCCACCATCACACCGTCGAAGGCCATGACGACCTCGTCCATGTTCTCGACGGCCTGCGGCTTCTCGACCTTGGCGATGACCGGGACCCGGCGGCCGACCTGGTCCATGACGCGGTGGACGTCCTGGACGTCCTTGGCGTCGCGGACGAAGGACAGCGCCACCATGTCGCAGCCCATGGCGAGCGCGAACTTCAGGTCCTCGACGTCCTTCTCGGACAGCGCCGGGACGTTCACCGCCGCGCCGGGCAGGTTGATGCCCTTGTGGTCGGAGATGACGCCGCCCTCGATGACGATCGTCTTCACGCGCGGGCCGTCGACCTCGGTGACCCGCAGCTCGACGTTGCCGTCGTTGATGAGGATCTGGTCGCCCTTGGCGACGTCGCCGGGCAGGCCCTTGTAGGTCGTGCCGCAGATCGTCCGGTCGCCCGGGACGTCCTCGGCGGTGATGGTGAACTCGTCACCGCGCACCAGCTCCACAGGGCCGTCCGCGAAGGTCTCCAGGCGGATCTTCGGGCCCTGGAGGTCGGCCAGCACGCCCACCGCGCGGCCGGTCTCCTCCGAGGCCTTGCGGAGGCGGTTGTACCGCTCCTCGTGCTCCGAGTGGGACCCGTGGCTCATGTTGAAACGGGCCACGTTCATACCGGCCTCGATCAGCGACTTCAGCTGGTCGAAGGAGTCGACGGCAGGGCCCAGGGTGCAGACGATTTTGGAACGGCGCATGGGGCAGATCCTATCGGTTTGTTTCGGAGCGGAATATTCGAGCTGTGGGAAAGACCAAGGAACGGATCATGAAGATCCACCGATCAAGAGCTGATCAAGAGCTGACCAGCGCGTACGTCTGCGTGGCGATCTCCAGCTCCTCGTCGGTCGGGACCACGGCGACCGCGACCCGCGCGTACTCGGGGGAGATCAGCCGCGGCTCGCCCGAACGGATCTCGTTGAGCCCGGCGTCCACGACGAGGCCCAGCTCCTCCAGGCCCGCCACGGCGGCCTCGCGGACCGGGGCCGCGTTCTCGCCCACGCCCGCGGTGAAGGCCACGGCGTCGACCTTGCCCAGGACCGCGTAGTAGGCGCCGATGTACTTCTTCAGCCGGTGGACGTAGATGTCGAAGGCGAGCGCCGCCCGCTCGTCGCCCTCGTCGATCCGCCGGCGGATCTCGCGCATGTCGTTGTCGCCGCACAGTCCGATCAGACCGCTCTTCTTGTTGAGGAGCGAGTCGATCTCGTCGACGGACATCCCGGCGTTGCGGGACAGGTGCAGCAGCACCGCCGGGTCCAGGTCGCCGGAGCGGGTGCCCATGACCAGGCCCTCCAGCGGGGTGAGGCCCATGGAGGTGTCGACGCAGCGGCCGCCCTTCACCGCGGAGGCCGAGGCGCCGTTGCCCAGGTGGAGCACGATGACGTTGACCTCTTCAGGGGCCTTGCCCAGCAGCTTCGCGGTCTCGCGGGAGACGTACGCGTGCGAGGTGCCGTGGAAGCCGTAGCGGCGGATCATGTGCGCGTCGGCCGTCTCGGTGTCGATCGCGTAGCGCGCGGCCGACTCCGGCATCGTGGTGTGGAAGGCGGTGTCGAACACCGCGACCTGGGGCAGGTCGGGGCGGAGGTGCGTCGCCGTGCGGATGCCGGTGATGTTGGCCGGGTTGTGCAGCGGCGCCACCGGGATCAGGCGCTCGATCTCCGCGACGACCTCGTCCGTGATCAGGGTCGGCGCGGTGAACTCGCTGCCGCCGTGCACGACGCGGTGGCCGATCGCGGCCAGCTCCGGGGAGTCCAGGCCCAGCCCGTCGGCGGCCAGCTCCTCCGCGACGGCCTGGAGCGCGGCGTCGTGGTCGGCGATCGGGCCGGTGCGCTCGCGCTTGTCGCCGCCCGAGGCCAGCGGGGTGTGCGCCAGCCGCGAGGTCTCCTCGCCGATGCGCTCGACCAGGCCGGCGGCCAGCCGGGCGCCGTCGGCCATGTCGAGCAGCTGGTACTTGAGCGAGGACGAACCGGAGTTGAGGACGAGGACTCGGGTGGCGTTGGAAGTCATCGGGGCTTTCCGTGTGGGGGTGCGGGTGCGAGGAGGGGCTTGCGGGTGCGGGGCCGGGGCGGCGTGCCCCGGCCCCGCGGGCCGGATCAGGGCTCGACGCGCTCGCCGCGCTGCTCGCCCTGGGCCTGGATGGCGGTGATCGCCACGGTGTTCACGATGTCCTGGACCAGCGCGCCGCGCGACAGGTCGTTGACGGGCTTGCGCAGGCCCTGCAGGACCGGGCCCACCGCGACCGCGCCGGCCGAGCGCTGGACGGCCTTGTAGGTGTTGTTGCCGGTGTTCAGGTCGGGGAAGACCAGCACCGTGGCCTTGCCCGCGACCTCGGAGCCGGGCAGCTTGGTCGCGGCGACGCGGGCGTCGACGGCGGCGTCGTACTGGATCGGGCCCTCGACCAGGAGGTCGGGGCGGCGCTCCCGGACGAGCTCGGTGGCCTTGCGGACCTTGTCGACGTCCGCGCCGGAGCCGGAGGTGCCGGTGGAGTACGACAGCATCGCCACGCGCGGCTCGACGCCGAACTGCTCGGCGGTCTCGGCGGACTGGATGGCGATGTCCGCGAGCTGCTCGGCGTTCGGGTCGGGGTTGACCGCGCAGTCGCCGTAGACCAGCACCCGGTCGGCCAGGCACATGAAGAAGACCGAGGAGACGATCTGGGCGCCCGGCGCCGTCTTGATGATCTCGAAGGCGGGGCGGATGGTCGCGGCGGTGGAGTGCACCGCGCCGGAGACCATGCCGTCGGCCAGGCCCTCCTGGACCATCAGGGTGCCGAAGTAGGAGACGTCGGCGACGACGTCGTGGGCCAGCTCGACCGTCATTCCCTTGTGGGCGCGGACCTTGGCGTAGATCTCGGCGAAGCGCTCGCGCAGCGGCGAGGTCGCCGGGTCGATCAGCTGGGCGTCGGCCAGGTCGATGCTCAGCTCGGCGGCGCGCTTGCGGATCGCGTCCTCCTCGCCCAGCAGGATCAGGTCGCAGACGTCGCGGCGCAGCAGCACGTCGGCGGCGCGCAGCACCCGCTCCTCGGTGCCCTCGGGGAGGACGACGCGGCGGCGGGCGGAGCGGGAGCGCTCGATCAGCTCGTGCTCGAACATCATCGGCGTGACGCGCTCGGAGCGGGCCACGGAGATGCGGTTCGTCAGCTCGGCGGTGTCCACGTGGCGCTCGAAGAGGCCGAGGGCGGTCTCCGCCTTGCGTGGCGAGGACGCCTCCAGCTTGCCCTCGACGGCGAAGAGCTCGGCGGCGGTCGGGAAGGACCCGCCCGGCACGGAGATCACCGGAGTGCCCGGGGCCAGCCGGCCGGCCAGCGCGAGGATGTCCGGGCCCGGGCGCTCGTCCAGGGTCAGCAGCACACCGGCGATGGCCGGGGCGCCCGCGCTGTGCGCGGCCAGCGCGCCGACGATCAGGTCCACGCGGTCGCCGGGGGTGACCACCAGGCAGCCCTCGGTCAGGGCGGGCAGGAAGACCGGGAGCATGGCGCCGCCGAAGACGAAGTCCTTGGCGTCGCGGGCCAGCCCGGACTCGTCGCCGAGCAGCACCTCGGCGCCCAGCTGCTGGACGATCTGGCGCACGGTCGGCGCGGACAGCGCGCTGTCCTCGGGCAGGGCGTAACAGGGCACGGGCAGGCTCGCGGACAGTCGCTCCGCGACGGCCTCGCGGTCGGCCTGGGCCACGCGGTTGACGACCAGGGCGACGACGTCGCAGCCCAGCGAGTGGTAGGCGCGGAAGGCGTTGCGGGCCTCGGCGCGCACCGACTCGGCCGACTGCTCCTGGCCGCCGACGACCGTGATCACGGACGCGGCGAACTCGTTGGCCAGCCGGGCGTTGAGGGCCAGCTCGTCGGGGAGGGTGGTGCCGGCGAAGTCGGTGCCGAGGACGAGCACGTACTCGTGGTCGCGGGCGACCGCGTGGAAGCGCTCGACGAGCCGGGAGACCAGCTCGTCGGTGCCGCGCTCGGCCTGGAGGGCCGCCGCCTCGTTGTAGGTCATGCCGACCACGCTGTCGGGAGACTGTGCCATCCGGTAGCGCGACCGCAGCAGGTCGACGAGGCGGTCGGGGCCGTCGCCGTGGAAGAGCGGACGGAAGACGCCCACCTTCTCCACATGGCGGGTCAGGAGCTCCATGACTCCCAGCTCGATGACCTGGCGCCCGTCGCCCCGGTCGGTCCCGGTCACGTACACGCTGCGCGTCACGCGTGCTCTCCTACTCGTACTCGGCTACTCGTACTCGGCCAGAAACCGGCCGGAACTCGGCTAGTTCTCGACTGAAAATAAACCCGTTAGGGTGGGCTTGACCTCTTGACAATACCTGCGCTCGTGGATAAGGCGCTCGTCAGGAGGGTGATGGCGGAATGCGACGCGGGCCGTCGGCCCATGAAACAATCGGCCTGGCTCACAGGTACCAGTAGCGAGCAGGAGAAACAGCACGATGCGCATCGGAGTCCTCACAGCGGGCGGCGACTGCCCCGGCCTGAACGCTGTCATCCGCTCGGTGGTACACCGGGCGCTCGTCGGCCACGGTGACGAGGTCATCGGCTTCGAGGACGGCTTCAAGGGCCTGCTGGACGGCCGCCACCGCAAGCTCGACCTGGACGCCGTCAGCGGCATCCTGGCCCGCGGCGGCACCATCCTCGGCTCCTCCCGCCTGGAGCGCGCCCGGCTGCGCGAGGCCTGCGAGAGCTCCAAGGAGCTCGCCCGCGACCTCGGCATCGACGTGCTGATCCCGATCGGCGGCGAGGGCACGCTCACCGCGTCCAAGATGCTCTCCGACGCGGGCCTGCCCGTCGTCGGCGTCCCCAAGACCATCGACAACGACATCTCCTCCACGGACCGCACCTTCGGTTTCGACACCGCCGTCGGCGTCGCGACGGAGGCCATCGACCGGCTCAAGACGACCGCCGAGTCCCACCAGCGGGTGATGGTCGTCGAGGTCATGGGTCGCCACGCCGGGTGGATCGCCCTGGAGTCCGGCATGGCCGGCGGCGCCCACGGCATCTGCCTGCCCGAGCGCCCCTTCGACCCGGCCGACCTCGTCAAGATGGTCGAGGAACGCTTCGCCCGGGGCAAGAAGTTCGCCGTCATCTGTATCGCCGAGGGTGCCCACCCGGCCGAGGGCTCGATGGACTACGCCAAGGGCGCCATAGACCAGTTCGGCCACGAGCGCTTCGCCGGCATCGGCACCAAGCTCGCCACCGAGCTGGAGCGCCGCCTGGGCAAGGAGGCCCGCCCGGTCATCCTGGGCCACGTCCAGCGCGGCGGCACGCCCACCGCGTACGACCGCGTCCTCGCCACCCGCTTCGGCTGGCACGCGGTCGAGGCCGCCCACCGGGGCGACTTCGGCAAGATGACCGCGCTCAAGGGCACGGACATCCAGATGGTGCCGCTGGCCGACGCCGTCACCGAGCTCAAGCGGGTGCCGGAGGACCGGATGGACGAGGCCGAGTCCGTCTTCTAAACGGGCTTGCCGCAGTCCTGCGCGGTATCGCGCCCGTAGGGGCGCGGGGAACTGCGCGACCAGCCACAGGCGGCCCGCAGATTGCCCGGACCCCGGGGTGGCGTGGCGGCTGCGGGCCGTCGTCGGCCGATCGCGCAGTTCCCCGCGCCCCTTCGGGGCGCTGTACGTCGAGGGCCCCCTTCCGACCAGGTCGGAAGGGGGCCCTCGGTCGTGGGGTCCCGGGGCTCACTGCGCCCCGATCGCCTCCAGCGTGTCGAGCTTCGCCGCCCGGCGGGCCGGCCAGACCGCGGCCAGCACCCCGACCGCGAGGGCCAGCAGCAGGAACACCGCGATGCGGCCCCACGGCACGACCATCTCGTACTGCGGGAAGGACGAGCGCAGCAGGTGGCCGGTCGACCAGGCCAGGAAGACACCGGCTCCGACGCCCAGCACCGCGCCGAACATCGCGATCATCACGGACTCCAGCCGGACCATCCGCTTGACCTCGCGCCGGTCCAGGCCGATCGCGCGCAGCATCCCGATCTCCCGGGTCCGCTCGAAGACCGACATGGCCAGGGTGTTGACGACGCCGACGACGGCGATGACGACGGCCATGCCCAGCAGCCCGTACATCAGGTAGAGGATGTCGTCGATGCTCCCGGCCTCGTGGCGGCGCAGGTCGTCCTGGCTCTGGACCTTGATCAAGGGGTTCTTGCCGAGCGTCTCCTTGATCTTCTCGGCGAGGTCCCCCGCCTTGCCCGGGGCGGCCTTGACCAGCACCTGGGAGTCGCGCGCCTTCTCCTGGTGCGGGTCGACGAGGGCGGGGGCGGCGAGGACGGAGGACAGGATGTCGTTGTCCTTGTAGACGGCCACGACGCGCGGGGTGGCCTTCCCGCCGTCGAAGAACGCCATCGGCAGCGAGGATCCCACCGTCAGCCGGTGGTCCTTCGCGAACTTGTCGGAGACGGCGACGCCGGTCGTGCCCCGGACGCCGGTGAGCGAGCCGCCGACGACGCGGACGTCGAGCACCTTGCCGAGGGCTGTCACGTCCGTCGCCGTGACCATCCCCCCGTTCGCGTCCGACTGGAAGCCGGCCGTCCGCAGCGGCACGGCCGCCGCGACGCCGGGCTGCCCGGCGAGCGTCTTGGCGATCTCGGGGGAGAGGCCGAGGTAGCTGGTGGAGCTGACCTTGTAGTCCGCGGTCATGTCCGGGGCGCCCATCGTGGACATGCCCCGGTCCGCCGAGACGGCGCCCACGGTCAGGCCGGTGATCAGGGTGAGGCCGATCATCAGCGCGGAGGCGGTGGCGGCGGTGCGGCGCGGGTTGCGCAGGGCGTTCTCCCGGGCGAGCTTGCCGCTGACGCCGTGGAGCCGGATCGCGAGGCGGCCGAAGAGCCGCACCAGCGGGCGGGAGAGCAGCGGGGCCAGGACGATCAGGCCGGCGAGGGTGAGCGCCGAGCCCGCCATCGCGTAGTTGATGCCGCCGCTGTCCTTGAACCTCGTGACGTACAGCATGACTCCCACGCCCAGGGCGGTGAGCGCCGCGCCGAGGGAGTTGCGCAGCACGAGGCTCCGGGCGGCCGGTGCCTGGTCGACGGAGGCCAGCGCCTCTACGGGGGCGATCCGCGCGGCCTTGCGGGACGGCAGCCACGCGGCGAGCACGGTCACCACGACGCCCACCCCGAGGGCGGACAGCACGGCCGAGGGCTTGATGACCAGCGGCCCGTCGGGCAGGCTCGCGCCGGTCCCGTTGAGCACCGGGTGGAGACCGGTGGCCACACCGATGCCGAGGACGAAGCCCAGGGCGGAGGCGACCAGGCCCAGCAGCCCGGCCTCGATCAGCACCGAACGCACCACCTGGCGGCGGGAGGCGCCCACGGCGCGCAGCAGCGCGATCTCACGGGTGCGCTGGGCGATCAGCATGGTGAAGGTGTTGGCGATGATGAAGACGCCGACGAAGAGGGAGATGCCCGCGAAGATCAGCAGGGTCTTGCGGATCGAGCTGGTCTGCTCGTCGATCATCTTCGCCTGGGTGGCGGCGAGTTCCTGGCCGCTGCGGGCCTCGAAGGTCTTCGGCAGCGTCGCGCGGACCTTCGCGGTGAGCGCGGTCTGGTCGGTGCCGGGGGTCGCGGAGACGACGAGCTCGGTGAACTCGCCGGGCTTGCCGAAGAGCTTCTGCGCGGTCGCGGTGTCGAAGAGCGCCAGGCCGGCGCCCGCGCTCACGCGGGGGTTGTCGGTCTTGACGATCCCGACGAGCTTCTTGGTCATGACCGGGCCGTCGACGGCCAGCCGCACGGTGCCGCCGAGCGCGACGCCGGCCTTCCCGGCGGTCTTCGCGTCCAGGGCGATCTCGCCCTCGGCGGCGGGGCCGCGGCCCTTGACGAGCGGGTAGCGGCTGTCCTTGCCGTCCTTGCCGGGGACGTAGTTGTCGCCGTCGCTGCCCCAGTCGCCGCCGACGGGGTCGCCGTGCCGGTCGGCGATCATCGGCATGCCGCTGACGGACGGCCGTACGGAGGCCACGCCGGGGAGGGCGGCTATCCGCTTGACCATCGCGGCGTCGAGGGCCTGCTGGTTTTTGGGGTCGGTGCTGGGGCCGCCCGCCGTCACGGAGACGGCGACGTCGTCGAGGCTCTTGGACAGCCGGTCGCGGTAGGCGCCGCCGACGGAGTCGCTGAAGACGAGGGTGCCGGAGACGAAGGCGGTGCCGAGGAGGACCGCGAGGGCGGTCATCATCAGCCGGGTCTTGTGCGCGAGGAGATTGCGCAGGGCGGTACGGAACATGGGGTTCAGTCCTGGGGTTCGGATCCGGCGATGATCAGTTGGTACGGCCCTTGGCGTCGAACGCCTTCATCCGGTCGAGGACGGCATCGGCGGTGGGCGCGTGGATCTCGTCGACGATCCGCCCGTCGGCCAGGAAGACCACGCGGTCCGCGTAGGAGGCGGCGACGGGGTCGTGGGTGACCATGACGATCGTCTGCCGGAGCGCCTGGACGGACTCGCGCAGGAAGCCCAGCAGCTCGGCGCCGGAGCGGGAGTCGAGATTGCCGGTGGGCTCGTCGGCGAAGACGATCTCGGGCTTGGCGGTCAGCGCCCGGGCCACGGCCACGCGCTGCTGCTGCCCGCCGGACAACTGGCTCGGCCGGTGCGCGAGCCGCCCGGACAGGCCCAGCGTGGTGACGATCCGCTGGAGCCACTCGGGATCGGGCTTGCGGCCCGCGATGTCCAGCGGCAGCGTGATGTTCTCCAGCGCGGAGAGCGTGGGCAGCAGGTTGAACGCCTGGAAGACGAAGCCCACGCGGTCCCGGCGCAGCCGGGTGAGCTGCCGGTCCCCGAGCGAGCCGAGCTCGACGTCCCCGATCCGGGCGGAGCCCGAGGAGATGGAGTCCAGGCCCGCCATGCAGTGCATCAGCGTCGACTTCCCGGAACCGGACGGCCCCATGATCGCGGTGAACTCGGCACGCCGGAACTCCACGGACACCGAGTCCAGGGCGGCCACCCGGGTCTCGCCCTGCCCGTAGACCTTGCTCAGCCCGGTGGCACGAGCGGCGACGGCACCGCCGGCGGGCGAGCGGGGGACGGCGTAAGCGGCCGTGTGGGACACGGGTCTCCTCCGGAGGGGTGGGGTAAAGGGGGAATCAGCACCTCCAATTCTTGGCGCGGCCCACCCGCGAAACGTCAGCCCAACGACCGGAATGCGGCGTCGGTCTCGGGTCCCGTGGCGGCACGGGCACGTAGTACTTCAGACGGACGGGGTCATCCCGGGGATGCAGCGGGAACCCGTGGGGGTGAAGGGGCTCGCGTTCATCGCCGTGGGCGGTCTACGGTGCAACCATGGCCGTCACGACGATTCAAGTCACACGAGAGACCCGCGATCATCTCGCGGAGCTCGCCAAGGAACGCGGGATCACCCTCGGCCAGCTGGTCGAGGCGCTGGCCGCCGAGCAGCCGACTGCCGCGCAGCGGGCGGAGCGGCTCGCGGCCGACCGTGAACACGCGCGCAGGCTGATCGGCATCGACATCAGCGACGAGGAGTTCGACCAGGCGCCCGACATCCTCGGCAACATCTACAAGATCGCCGCCGAGAAGGCCCGAGCCGCCGGAAACACCAGGGCGGACCGGGGAGCCGCTGCGTGATCATCCTTGACACCAGCGCGGTCAGGGCGGTCTTCCGAGGCCACAAGACGCTGAACATGCTCGCGGGCAATATGGCCCGCACACCTGGCGACTGCCTGATCATTCCCGCGCTGTGTCTCATGCAGGCCGAAGCGGACGGGGAGAACGCCTCCCGTCAAGCGCTCTCGTACTCTTCCGTCGTCGTGGACCCTCTCGACACCGTCGCCTCCGTCACCGTGGGCACGATGATCCGCGACGGCTACGGCGGCCCCGACACCTGCCACGCCCTCTACTGCGCCCTGCCGAGAGCCGAATTCACCGGCATGTCCATCCTGTTGACCGGCCAGGAGGACGCCTACCCGCCCGGTGTGGTCACCGTGGACATCGACTCGCCCGGCATGCTGGGCTTCTACTGATCGCCGTCACCCCTTCACCGCCCCGCCCAGCGCGAAGCCGCCGCCCAGGCGGCGGGCGATGAGGGCGTACAGCAGGACGACGGGCGTCGAGTAGAGGATCGAGAAGGCCGCGAGCTGGCCGTAGGCCACCTGGCCGTAGTTCCCGAAGAACGTGAAGATGCTGACGGACGCGGGCAGCTGGTCCGGGGTGAGCAGCAGCATGAAGGGGACGAAGAAGTTGCCCCACATCATGATGAAGCAGTAGATGGTGACGACCGCGAGGCCCGGGCCCATCAGCGGCAGGATGACGCGTACGAGCGTCTGGAAGCGGCCCGCGCCGTCCGTCCACGCCGCCTCTTCGAGGGCGACCGGCACGCCGTCCATGAAGTTCTTCATCAGCCAGATGGCGAAGGGGAGTTGCGCGGTCGCGAGGAAGAGCGCGGTGCCCTGGATCGTGTCGATGAGGTCGATCCGGACGAACAGCCCGTACACCGGCACCATGACCGCCGTGATCGGCAGGCATGTCGCGAAGAGCACGCCGAGCAGATAGGGCCTGGTGAAGCGCGAGCGGTGACGCGAGAGCGGGTACGCGGCGAGCGCGGCGCACACGATCGTGATCAGGGTCGCCCCGCCGCACAGCAGCAGGCTGTTGAGCATGGGCGTGAAGGTGATCTCGTCGGTGAGGACGGCGGAGAAGTTCTCCGCCGTCGGCCCGGTCGGCATCCGCACCCGCAGCCCGGCCTCGGCGTCGACGGAGGCCAGCAGCAGCCAGACGAGCGGGGCGGCGAAGGCCGCCAGCAGCACGAGCAGCGCCGCGTCGGCGGCCAGCCGGTGACGGAAGCGGCGGGTGGACGGGCGCATGGCACCTCCGTGCGCGACGCGCGCGGCTCCGCGCGCGTCAGCCGCTCGGAGCGTAGCGCGCACCACGGGCCGAGCAGCAGAGGGCGTGCCCGCCCCCGGGCCGGGGCTACGAGGACGGCGGCCCGGGGCCGCGCGCCGCACCGGTCACTTCGCCGTCGAGTAGATCATCCCCGCGAACTCGGCGACCTGGTTGTCCGGCAGGTGCCGGGCCACGTCCGCCTCGCTGATCATGCCGACCAGCCGCTTGTTCTCGATGACCGGCAGTCGGCGGATCTTGTGGCTCTCCATCTCGTGCAGCACGTCCTCCACCTCCGCGTTCGCGTCGATCCACCGTGGTGTCCCCTCGCAGAGGTCGCCCGCCGTGGCCCTGTCCGGGTTCCCTCCCTGGGCGAGGCACTTCACCACGATGTCCCGGTCGGTGATGATGCCGCACATCCGCCCGTTGTCGTCGCTGACGGGCAGGGCGCCCACGTCGAGCATCTGCATCACCTGGGCGGCCCGGGTCAGCGTTTCGTCACGCGTGATCCACTGGGCGCCCTCGTGCATGATGTCCTTGGCTCTGGTCATGATGACCAGCCTCCAGTCGTCAGGGGGCCGCGTAGACCCGTCCCGCGAACTCCGCGATCTGCTCGTCCGTGAGGTTCTTGGCGAGCTCCGACTCGCTGATCATGCCGATCAGACGGTGGCCGTCCGCCACGTCGATCACGGGGAGCCGTTTGATCCGGTGGATCTCCATGGCCTCCAGCGCCTCGGCGGCGTTCGCGTCCGCCGCGATCCAGTGCAGCGCGCCGCCCAGGGCCCCGGCCTCCACGGACGCCGGGTCGCGCCCGGTGGCCACGCACTCCACGACGATGTCGCGGTCGGTGACCAGGCCCTTGAGCCGGTTGTCGTCGCCGCAGATGGGCAGCGAGCCGACGCCCAGTTCACGCATCAGCTTCGCGGCCTCGAAGAGGGACTCGTGCGCTCCGACGCACCGCACACCCTCGTGCATGATGTCGCGGCAGGTGAGCGGTCGTCCGCCGGTGGTACGGGCCATGACCGAAACTCCCTTCGTCGCTCCGGGCACGACCGGCCGGTGCGCCCGGCACCTCCATCCTCTCCCTCGCCGCGCCGCCCGGCCATCGGAGGGCTGCTCCGTTCGGGTGAGGCGCGGCCCCGCACCGCGCGGCCCCGCCGCTCCCCGGGCGCGTGTCAGTGGCCGGTGCGAGACTGGGATCCGGCCGGGGAAACCCGGTGGAGGTCTCCCGGAGTCCCGAAGGAGCACGCCACCATGCTCACCACGAACTTTGTCACCGGCGCCCCCAACTGGCTCGACCTCGGCAGCCCCGATACGGACGCGGCCGCCGCCTACTACGGCCGGGTCTTCGACTGGGCCTTCGAGTCGGCCGGCCCCGAGTCCGGGGGATACGGCTTCTTCAAGCTCGGCGGCAGCACCGTCGCCGCCCTCGGCCCCCTCACCGACGAGGGCGCGAGCTCCGCGTGGACGGTCTACTTCCGGACGCCCGACGCCGAGGCCACGGCCAAGGCCGTCGAGCAGGGCGGCGGCACGGTCCGCGTGGCGCCGTTCGACGTGATGGAGGCCGGGCGGATGGGCTGCTTCACCGACCCGGGCGGCGCGGAGTTCGCCGTCTGGCAGCCCGCCGCCGTCGCCGGCCTGGAGAAGGCGTCCGAGGAAGGCGCCCTGTGCTGGGCCGAGCTCCACACCGGCGACCCCACCGCCGCCAAGGCCTTCTACCGGGGCATCTTCGGCTGGCGCTCCGAGGACATGAAGGTCCCCGGCATGACGTACACGGTCCTCTCCACGGCGGAGGGCGACCAGCAGGACGCCTCCTTCGGCGGCGTCGTCCCCCTGCGGGACGAGTCGGAGGTCCCCCGCTGGATCCCCTATTTCTCGGTCACCGACGTCGACGAGGTCGTCACCAACACCCAGGGCGCCGGCGGGTCGGTGCTGATGCCCGCCTCCGACGTCCCCGACGTCGGCCGCATGGCCTGGCTCACGGACCCCTTCGGGGCGCCCTACGCCGTCATCAAGCCGAACCCGCCGATCCAGGTGGCGGCCTAGCCCCGCGGCATGACGTCCGCGGCATGACGTCCGCGCTGGTCAGGACAGTATTCTTCCCCCTCATGGATCTCGTACTCGACCCGCCGCACGGCGTCGCGCCCGTGCGGCTCGGCATGACCTACGCCGAGGCCCTCGCCGCCGTCACCAAGGCATTCGGGGCGCCGCGGACCGCCCGCGAGGGGCTCATCTCCACGAGCCTGGACGGCATCGGCTTCCAGGTGCTGCTGGAGAAGCGCGACCGGGTCACGGCCCTCGAGCTGTGGTGGCCGGGCGAGGGCCGTACGTCGAGCACGCGCGTCCTCCTCGACGGCGACGACGTCTTCACCACCCCCGCCCGGGACGTGCTGCGCCGCGCGGCCGCCCGGGGCTGGACGGTCGAGGACCCCGACGAGGAGTACACCAGCATCCCCGGCGTGACCCTGGGGTTCACGCGGATGACCTCGCAGGAGGTCCCGCGCGAGCGCGACGGCCTGCCCGTGTGCTTCACCTCCGTCCTCGTCGCCGACGAGCGCTACTACGACGGCCCTGACGTCATCCGCTAGACCTCCTCCCGCAGCAGCCGCACGTACACCGCCGCGAACAGCGCCCCCACCACCAGCAGCAACAGCGCCACCGCCGTGCCGTAGCCGATCAGCGACTTCAGGAACGCCTGGTCGTACATGAACACCGGCAGCGTCTGGCTGCGGTTCCCCGGGCCGCCGCGCGTCATCGCCCAGATCAGGCCGAAGACCGACAGCGTCTGCAAGGTGTTGAGCATGAGGTTCGTGCCGATCGAGCGCCGCAGCAGCGGCAGCGTGATGTGCCAGAGGCGGCGGAGGCCGCGCGCGCCGTCGACCTCCGCCGCCTCCGTCACGTCCTGCGGGATCTCCGCCAGCGCCGCCGAGTAGACCAGCATCGAGAACGCCGTGCCACGCCAGACGTTCGCGAACGACACCGCCAGGATCGGCAGCGTGAACAGCCAGTTCTGCTGCGGGAGATGGAGCAGCTCCAGCACCGCGTTGAGCGTGCCGCGCCGGTTGAAGAACGTGTACAGCAGGAACCCCGCGACGATCTCCGGGACGACCCAGGCCGTGACCACGACCGTGCCCGTCGCCGTCCGGACGGCCTTCGACGCATGCCGCATCAGCGCGGCCAGCGCGAATCCCAATGAGTTCTGCCCGAGAAGGGAGGAAACCACGGTGAAGACGAGCGTCAGCACCACCGCGTTGCGGAAGTCCGGATCCCCGAACGCCCGGCGGAAGTTGGCCAGTCCGACGAAGGACGCGGTGGCCTGGCCCGTCAGCTGGGTGTCGGTGAAGGCGAGCCAGACGCAGTACGCGACCGGGCCCGCCAGGAAGAGGAGGAGCAGGGTCGTGGCCGGGGCGAGGGGGAGCCAGCGCGCCACCCGTCGAGTGGGTGAGGTCATCGGGTCGTCACACCCGGGCCGCCCACGATCGACCGCAGCCGTTCGTCGTAGGCCCGCGCCGCCTTCGCCGCGTCGGCGTCGCCCGTCGTGACGGACTCCATGGCCTCCTGGATGGCGTTCGACACCCGGGGGTAGACGGGCAGGGCGGGCCGCCAGTGGGTGTCCTTGACCAGGTCGGTGAAGAAGCCGACGCCCGGCATGGACGAGCGGTACTTCGCGGTGGCGCCCACGTCGTCCCGGACGGCGATCTGGCCGTCGCGCACGGTCCACTCCGTCGCGTTGTCCGGCGTCTGCATGAACGCGATGGCCCGCCAGGCGAGATCGGCCTTCGCCGACTTGGCGCCGATCGACCACGTCCAGCCGCCGGAGAGGCTCACCCGGCCCGGGTCGCGGCCGTCCTGGGTGGGGAAGGCGGTACGGCCCATGACCGTCGTCCAGCGGGGCCAGGGCTTCGCGCCGGAGGCGGTCCAGTACTTGCCGAGCCAGTTCCCGTCGAGGTCGATGGCGAGCTTGCCGGCGGGGAGCCAGTCGGTGGCGACATGGGTGGAGATGTTGGGGTCGAGCGCGTCGGAGGGGTCCGGGCCGAGCTTCTCGGAGTAGACGGTGCGGACGAAGTCCAGGGAGTCGCGGAAGCCCTTGCTCCCCGCGACCCATTTCCGGGTCGCCGGTTCGTACAGCGGGTCCGGGCCCGTGCCGTACAGCAGCATCTCGAAGCCCTGCATCGTCGCGGCCTCGCCGGCGCCCTTGCCGGTGTAGACGTTGAGGGGGGTGACACCGGGGACGGCGCGCTTGACGGCGCGGGCGGCGTCGAGGACGTCGTTCCAGGTGCGGGGCCGCCAGTCGGCGGGGAGCCCGGCCTTGGCGAAGATCTCCTTGTTGAACCACAGGGCGCGGGTGTCGGTGCCGTCCGGCACCCCGTACGTCTTCCCGTCCACGCCCCGCGCGGACGCCTTCGCGGCCGGCACGAAGCGGTCCCAGTCCTTCCAGCCGGCCAGCTTGTCGTCCAGGGGTCTCAGATAGCCGCTGGTGATGTCGGAGTTGATGAGGAAGGTGTCCTCGCGGACGACGTCCGGGGCGGTCTTCGCGGACCGCATCATCTGCTGGATCTTGGTGTAGTAGTCCTCCAGCGAGGCCTGGACGGGCAGCAGTCGCAGCTTCTTCCCGGGGTTCTCCTGCTCGAACCGCCTCTTGATCATGGCGAGGTAGGTATCCATGATCCGGACCTTGTTGTCCGTGCTGCGCTGGTAGGCGACCTTGACCGTGTCCGGGTCGTCGTCGCCGGAACCGCTCCCGCACGCCACCACGGAGGTGGCGGCGAGAGCGGTGAGGGCGATGAGGCGTACGGGGGTGGTGGGGCGCACGGCTCGACCTCCTACGGCACCTGTCGAGTGCTGCGTTCGTCGAGTACTGCGTTCCCCGGGCCGCCCTGCGGAACCCTTTCAGCGTGGCGTGGACGCCAGCCAGCGGTAGCGGAGTTCGGGCCGGCCGATCTGCCCGTACTGCGGGGCGCGGACGGCGCGGCCGGTGTCCACGAGGTGCTCCAGATAGCGCCGGGCCGTGATCCGCGAGACGCCCACGGCGGTGGCGGTCTCGCCCGAGGAGACCCCCGCCGAACCGGCCGCCCGGACGTTGTCGATGACCGCCTGGAGGGTGTCCCCGGCCAGCCCCTTCGGCAGCGCGGCGGGCTGCGGGGCGCGCAGGGCGGCGAGGGCGCGGTCCACCTCCTCCTGGCCGCTCGCCTCGCCGGCGGCAGCGCGGAACTCCGCGTACCGGGTGAGGCGGTCGCGGAGGGTGGCGAAGGTGAAGGGCTTGAGCACGTACTGCACGACGCCCAGCGAGACGCCCTCCCGGACGACCGCGAGGTCGCGCGCGGACGTCACCGCGATGACGTCCGCCGTGTGCCCGGCGGCGCGCAGCGACCGCAGGAGCTGGAGGCCGTGGCCGTCGGGGAGGTACATGTCGAGCAGCAGCAGGTCGACCGGCGTCCGCTTGAGGAACTGCGAGGCGTCCCCGCGCGAGTGGGTCACCCCCGCGACCGTGAACCCCGGCACCCGGCCCACGTACAGCGCGTGGGCGTCGGCGGCGACGGGGTCGTCCTCGACGATCAGCACCCGGATCGTCTGCGGCGGGCTCACAGGGACGTCCGGACCCGCCGGTCTCACAGTGGTCATACGGGGACTCCTTCGGTGGTGCGGACGTGCTGAAGCGGCAGCCGGACGGTGAACTCGGCCCCGCCGGCGGGGGCGTCGGCCAGGGCGACGGTGCCGGCGTTGCGGCGGGCGGCCTGGCGGACGAGGGCGAGACCGAGACCACGGCCGGTTCCCGCGAGGGTTCCCCCGGGGGCTCCGCCAGGGGTTCCGCTTCCTGACGGTGTCGTCTTCGTCGACCAGCCGCGGCGGAAGATCTCGTCGGCCGCCTCCGGTGGTACGCCCGGGCCCGTGTCGCCGACGCGCAGGAGGAGTTCGGCACCGTCCGCCCGGACGGTGACGGTGACCCGGGGCGGCCGGGCGCCGCTCGCGCAGGAGGCGTCCACCGCGTTGTCGATCAGGTTGCCCAGCATCGTCACCAGGTCGCGGGCGGACAGGTCGGGCGGCAGCAGCCCGTCGTCGACGCGGCTGTCCTCGGTGAGGACGAGCTCCACGCCGTGCTCGTTGGCCTGGGCGGCCTTGCCCAGCAGCAGCGCGGCGAGCACCGGCTCGGCGACGGCGGCGACGACCCGGTCGGTCAGGGCCTGGGCGAGCTCGAGTTCCGCCGTGGCGAACTCCACGGCCTCGTCCGCGCGGCCCAGTTCGATGAGCGAGACGACGGCGTGCAGCCGGTTCGCGGCCTCGTGCGCCTGCGATCGCAGCGCCTCGGCGAAGCCGCGCACGGAGTCCAGCTCGCCCGAGAGCGCCTGGAGTTCGGTGTGGTCGCGCAGGGTCACCACCGTGCCGTGCCGCTCCCCGCCGGCCACCGGTGAGGTGTTGAGGACGACGACCCGTTCGTCGGTCAGGTGCACCTCGTCGACGCGCGGCCCGGGGGCGAGCAGGGCCTCCGTCAGCGACGGCGGCAGACCCAGCTCGGTCACGGGCAGGCCGACGACGTCCCCGCGCAGGCCGAGGAGTTCCCGGCCGCCGTCGTTGACGAGCGCCACCCGGTGCCGCCCGTCGAGCATCAGCAGCCCCTCGCGGACCGCGCGCAGCGCGGCCTCGTGGTAGTCGCGCATCCGGGCGAGCTCGGCGGCGTTCATGCCGTGGGTGTCCCGGCGCAGCCGGGCGATCAGCAGATACGTCCCGGCGCCGCCGAACGCCAGCACGGTCAGGGCCACACCGAGGAACACCAGGATCTGGTCGCGGACCTGGGCGCTGATCGCGTCGACGGTGATGCCCGCGCTGACGAGCCCGGTGACCCGGCCGTCCTCGTCCCGCACGGGCGCGACGGTCCGCACGGACGGGCCGAGGGTGCCCGTGTACGTCTCCGAGAACGTATGGCCCTCTAGGGCGGCCTCGGTGTGGCCGAGGTAGCGCTCGCCGATGCGGAGCGGGTCGGGGTGGGTCCAGCGGACGCCGCCGGGGCTCATGATCGTCACAAAGTCGACGCCCGTGTCCCGGCGGACCTGCTCGGCGTACGGCTGGAGGTGGACGGCCGGGTCTCGCTCCCGTACGGCCGTCTGTACGGCGGGGGAGGCGGCGACGGCGACGGCGGCCGCGGTCACCTGGCGGCGGGCGGACTCCTGGGCCTGGTCGCGGTCGGCGAGGTACGCGAAGACCGCGCACCCGGCCACCACGGCGGCGACCAGCGCGATCTGCGTCGCGAAGAGCCGGCCGGCCAGGCTGTGGGGGAGGCGGATGCGAGGTGTGCGCATGGCCGACAGTGTGCCTGTTGGCCGGTTCGTGAACGTAATGCACATAAGGGTGACCACCGTCACAGGGGCGTGCATAGTCTCCGGGACCCCACTTTCCTCGGGAGAACCCCACGATCACCTTTGAGGAGCCCACCGTGAGCACCCCGACAGCGCAGCCACCCCCACCACCGCCGGACGAGACGTCGGCCGCCCATCGGGACCGGTCGCACTACCTCTACCTCGCGGTGATCGGCGCGGTCCTCGTCGGCGTCGTGGTCGGTTTCGCCGCGCCTGGTGTGGCGGTGGAGCTCAAGCCGCTGGGCACGGGCTTCGTCAACCTCATCAAGATGATGATCGCGCCGGTCGTCTTCTGCACGATCGTGCTCGGCATCGGGTCCGTGCGGAAGGCCGCCAAGGTCGGCGCGGTGGGTGGACTGGCGCTGGGGTACTTCCTGCTGATGTCCACGGTGGCCCTGGCCATCGGCCTGGTCGTCGGCAACATCCTGGAGCCGGGCAGCGGGCTGCACCTCACGGACGCGCTCCGGCACGCCGGCGAGGCCCAGGCCAAGGGTGCCGCCCACGAGTCGACGTCGGACTTCGTGCTCGGCATCATCCCGACCACGATCGTGTCCGCCTTCACCGGCGGCCAGGTGCTGCAGACGCTGCTCGTGGCGCTGCTGACGGGTTTCGCGCTCCAGGCCATGGGCCCGGTGGGTGAGCCGGTGCTGCGGGGGATCGGGCACATCCAGAAGCTGGTCTTCCGGATCCTCGCCATGATCATGTGGGCGGCGCCGGTGGGCGCGTTCGGCGCCATCGCCGCGCTGGTCGGGGCGACGGGCATGGACGCGCTGAAGTCCCTGGCCGTCATCATGCTCGGCTTCTACGTGACGTGCCTGATCTTCGTCGTCGTGGTGCTCGGGAGCCTGCTGCGGCTGGTGGCGGGGGTGAACGTCTTCGCCCTGCTGAAGTACCTGGGACGGGAGTTCTTGCTGATCCTGTCGACGTCCTCGTCGGAGTCGGCGCTCCCGCGCCTGATCGCGAAGATGGAGCACCTGGGCGTCAGCAAGCCGGTGGTCGGCATCACGGTGCCGACGGGGTACTCGTTCAACCTCGACGGGACGGCCATCTACCTCACGATGTCCTCCCTTTTCGTGGCCGAGGCGATGGGGAATCCGCTGTCTGTGAGCCAGCAGATCTCCCTCCTGCTGTTCATGATCGTCGCCTCGAAGGGCGCGGCGGGTGTGACCGGCGCGGGCCTCGCCACCCTGGCGGGCGGCCTGCAGTCGCACCGACCGGAGCTGGTTGACGGCGTCGGCCTGATCGTCGGCATCGACCGCTTCATGAGCGAGGCCCGCGCCATGACGAACTTCGCGGGCAACGCGGTGGCGACCGTCCTCATCGGCACGTGGACGAAGGAGATCGACACCGCCCGCGCCCGCGAGGTGCTCGCGGGGCGGCTGCCGTTCGAGGAGACGTCCCTGGCGGCCGACGCCGGACACGGCGCGGCGCCATCAGCACAGGGGGCCGTCGCGGCCGCCTGACCCAGACCACCCCCACGGCGTGGCCGCCACTCCCCACCGGCGGCCCCCGGGCCCGGAACGGCACCGCCGGGCCGCGCCGTGGGGGTTCCCCGCCGTCGCGGCGGGAGGAGGGCCCCGGCCCCGCCCGGGGCAATCCCCACCCCCCACCCTCCCCCCGCCGCGTCGGCGTTGATTTCTTCCTCGCTCACGCCTGGTCGCTCTCGCGGAGTTCGAACCAGACCTGCTTGCCGACGACATCGAGCTCGTCCCAGACCAGCGTCACGCCGGAGGCGGACGCGAGGTCGCGCACGAGCGCCAGGCCCCTGCCGCGCTCGTCGCCCGCGGCGGCCTGCCCTTGCCGGCGGTACGGCCGCCGGACCGGGTCGTCGTCGCGTACGGCGACGACGACCCGGTCGCCGTACACGGTCACCTCGACGGACAGCACCGGTACGCGGGCGTGCTGCACGACGTTCGCGACGGTGTCGGACACGCAGATCCGCGCGTTCTCGATCAGCGGGTTTCGATTCGCCGCGACGAGTACCGCTGTCACGAACTCGCGCGCGACGCGGGCGGTTGTGGCGGTCGCCGGGGCGGTGAATTCGTACCGTTCGCCGGGGTGGGGGTCGATTCCCGTGCGGGGGGCGAGGAGTGATGCGGTGGCCATGGTTTACCTCCAGGCGGAGAGCGCAACTGCCGTAGCAGTAAGCCTGCTTCGGCGCATGGCAGGACCATAGAGCAGTGGGCGAACGGGTTCTACGGATTGGCGTGACTCGTTCGGGTGATGAGGCTGCTCGTGTCGGCGTGGCACCATGGGTGTGGCAGGGAGGGAACCAGGCGTGCCATCGAGACCGACACCATCTGCACGACAACAGCGACTTGGTGCTGAACTACGCAGGCTTCGTGAGCAGTCGGGCCTGAGCGCCCCACAGGCAGCCGAACGACTGGGCACCACCAGGACCGGCATCAGCAACATCGAGGCAGGCCGCTTCGGTGTGAGCGTCGAGCGCGTCAGGTCGATGGCACGCATCTACGGATGCGCCGACCAGCGGCTTATCGATGCTCTGGCCGCGATGGCCGAGGAGAGGGTCAAAGGGTGGTGGGAAGCTTACCGAGAGCTGCTCCCGCCGGGGCACCTGACCATCGCCGAGTTGGAACATCATGCCGTCGCGCTGCGGACGGCGCAGATCATCCACATGCCCGGCCTCCTGCAGACGGAGGATTACGCCAAGGCCGTGTTCGCCACGGCTGTTCCCAGGCACACCGCGACGGAACTCCGGCGTCGAGTCTCCTTTCGCATGCGACGACGTGATGTCCTCGACCGGAACCCGCCGTTCGTCTGCACCTTCCTGATCCATGAGGCTGCTGTGCGAAGGCAGCTCGGAGGCCTCAAAGTCATGGCCAGGCAGCTGGAGCACGTTCTGGAGGAGTCCGAGCGCGAGAACATCACCGTCCGCGCGATTCCGCTCGCGGCCGGAGGTTTTCCTACCTCCGGCCTGTCCACGGTGTACGCCGTCGGCCCCGTACCGCAGCTAGACACGGTCCACCTCGATGTAGCAGAAGGCAGCGCACTGGTCGACGCCCAGGCTCACGTGGCCAACTACCGGGCCATCCTTGACGAGACGGAAAAATACGCCCTGAGCCCTGAACGGACACGCGATCTCGTCCGCAAGGTAATCAAGGAAATGTGAGGCCGATGGTGTTGGACAACCAGTGGCAGAAGTCCTCGTTCTCCACCGAATCCAGCGACTGCCTGGAATTCTCCCGATCGCCGCAAGGCGTAGCCATCCGCGAGAGCGACGCGCCGGCGACGGTCTTACAGGCCCGTGGTCGGAGCGTCGCGGCGTTCATCGAGTGGCAGAAGTCGTCGTTCTCGACCGACTCGGAAGGCAACTGTGTCGAGCTGGCCCGCTTCGACGACCGCATTGCCATCCGCGAGAGCGACACCCCGGCGACGGTCTTACGGACCCGTAGCCGGAGCGTCGCAGCGCTCATCGAATGGCAGAAGTCGTCCTTTTCGAGCGATCGCGACGACTGCGTCGAACTCCGCAGGCGCGGCGACCGTGTCGCCCTCCGCGAGAGCGACGCCCCCGCGACCGTCGTCGCGACCACCCCGCCCCGCCTGCGGGCGCTCCTGGCCGCCCTGAAGGCGACGGCGCCCGATCAGTCGTCGATCGCCTGATAGAGCGTCGTCCAGAAGTCGTGGATGGCCCGCGCCGAATCCGGCGTGGACATCCCGGTCTGGGTGAGCAGGATGCCGACGAGCCCGTTGTGCGGGTCGGCATACGTCGTCGTGCCCGCTCCGCCGTCCCAGCCGAACTGGCCGGTGGGCGCGTAGTCGCCGCGATACGTCCGCACCGTCATCCCGAAGCCCCAGCCGCCCTGTTGCCCCTGGCCGTAAGACAGGTGGACGAGGTCGCGAGCCAGCGCTTCCCGCGCGGCGAGCTGCTCAGCAGGGAGGCGGTTGCCGGTCATCAGCTCGACGGCGGGCCGGGACAGGATCCGTTCGGTACCGTGCATACCGCCGTTGAGCAGCATCCGGAAGTACGCGTGGTAGTCGTCGACGGTGGAGTCGAGTCCGCCGCCGCCGGACTGGAACGCCGGGGGCCGGCTGTGGTGGCCCCCGGCCGCCTCGTCCTCCACGTGGAACTCCCCGGTCCGTGGATCGGGGGAGTACAGGGGCGGCAGCCGGTCGATCTTGTCGGCGGGCACGTGGAAGCCGGTGTCCTTCATGCCCAGCGGAGCGAAGACGCGCTCGCGCAGGAACGTTTCGAACGACTGGCCCGTGACTCTGGCCACCAGCACCCCGAGCACGTCGTCGCCGACGTTGTACAGCCACCGCTCCCCGGGCTGGTACATCAGCGGAAGCGTGCCCAGGCGGCGCATCCACTCGTCCGGCTCCACCGCCGGCAACAGCCAGCCGTTCTCGCCGTAAACCTTCCGAGCGAAGAGCTCCCGCATCATCGGCGAGCCCATCGCCGTCGTGTCCAGGCCGAGCCCGAACGTGGAGGTGAGCAGGTCCCGCACGGTGATCGGACGTCGCGCCGGCACGGTGTCGTCCAGCGGGCCGTCGGCCCGCTTCAGCACGCGCCGGTCGGCGAGTTCGGGCAGCCACGGGTCTATCGGGTCGTCCAGCCGCAGTCGGCACTCGTCCAGCAGGACCATCGTCGCGGCGACCGCGACGGGCTTGGTCGTCGAGGCCATCCGGAAGATGGTGTCCCGGCGCATCGGCGCGCCGCCCTCGTGGCGCATCGTCCCGATCGCCTCGACGTGGGTCTCCTCGCCCCGGCTGACCAGGGCGACGAGCCCGGGAATCCTCCCCGACTCCACATGCCGTTCCAGCACCTCGCGCAGCCTGCGCAGCCCTGCTTCGGAGAAGCCGTTAGTGCCTTTTCCCATCGTGAATCTCCTTGTCATGCGGCGGGAAGTGGTGAGAACACCGCCCTGACGAGCCGGTCCAGCGCCTTCGGGAACTCCCGTGCCGGGTCGATCGCGGCGTCCCCGGTCGTGAGCGACGCGGTGAGCGTCTTGCCGCCGTCGGGCGTGCTGTACATGAGCGAGCCGTAGCCGCCGGGCGGGCTGCCGTTGTGGTGGTAGACGGTGGCGCCGTCCGGGCCGAGGTCCTGGACGAAGAGGCCGAGGCCGTAGTGGAAGTCGCCGCTCTTGGGGTGCGGCGTGCGCATCTCGGCCAGGAGCGGAGCCGGCAGGAGCTTGCCGCTCATCAGCGCGGAGAAGAACGTGTGGAGGTCCTCAGTGGTCGAGATCATGTCGCCGGCGGCGGGTAGCAGCGAGAGGTTCTGGCGTGTGACGTCGACGGTCTTCCACTCACCGCCGTCCTGATAGCGGTAGTAGCCGTGGGCGTGCGGCCCTGGGAGGTCCGGTGAGGCGCCCGGCACCACGGTGTCGTGCAGGCCGAGCGGCCGGAGGATCCGTCGCCGCATCTCCTCGGCGTACGGGCGGCCGGTGACCTGCTCGACCAGCAACTGGGCGAGGGTGTAGTTGGTGTTGGAGTAGCTCCAGTCCGTTCCCGGCTCGAACCGTGTCGGCTTGGACAGCGCCAGCCGTATCAGTTCCTCCGGCCGGTAGGTGTGGAACCGGTTTTCCACCCACTCCTTGCCCGTGGCGGGTATCCCCGGCGCGAACGTCCCGTCGGCGTAGTACTCGCCGGTGTAGTTGAACAACCCGCTGGTGTGCTGCAGCAGCATCCGCGCGGTGATCCGCCGGTCCAGCTCGAGTCCGGGCAGGTGGTCGGCCACCGGGGCGTCGAGCCCGAGCCTGCCCTCGGCCACCAGGCGCAGCACCAGCGTCGCCGTGAACGTCTTGGTGGAGCTGCCCGTCCAGAACCGCCCGTCCGTCGGCGGTTCGGCGCTCTCGCCCAGTTCGCGCACCCCGGCGCTGCCGACCCATTCGCCCCGCTCGTCGTGCACGCGCATCTGGATCCCGGCGAAGCCGGCATCGATGAACTCCTGGAGAGCTTTCTGCAGTTCGGCCCTGTCGGTCATGGAAGGTGCTCCTTGCTGGTTACAGGCTGCGGGCGGTGATGTCGCCGTAGGCGGTGGTCGCGTGGATGTTCAGGCCGGCGGCGGCGCCTTCGGCGTTCTTGAGCGTGTTGTGGATCCGGCCGTAGCCGGTGCCGGCGTCCAGGGAGGCGGAGACGCCCCGGGCGGCGCCGACCGAGATCTCGCCGTGCTCGGTGCGCAGCCTGACCGCGCCGCGCACGGCCTCGGCGACGCGGAGGTCGCCCTTCTGGGTGGTGATCTCCGCGGGGCCGCCCAGGCGGCCGACCGAGACGTCGCCCGCGAGGAGCGCGAGGTGGGCGCTCGCCGTTTCGTCGAGCTTGACCGAGCCGTGCGCGCTCTCGAAGGCGACGTCGCCGAGCCGTCCGACGCCCCGGAACTCCGCGCTGGCCGCCTTCGCCTCGACGCGGGAGCCGGCGGGCACCTGGACGGTGACCTCGATGGAGCCGGAGTTGCCGAGGACCCGGTTCTTCGCCTCCGGGGCCTCGATCCGCAGGACGCCGTCGTCGTACGCGACCCGGGTCTCCTCCGCCGCCTTCACGTCGCGGCCCTTCGAGGCGTCCAGGGGCAGGACCTCGACGGTGGTGTCGGCCCGGTCGGCGGCGATGAACCGGATGTGGCCGGCGGGGACGTCGAGGACGGCCGAGACGGGGGCGGGGGTGTCGAACTTTCGCATCGTGCTCTCCTGTGTTGTTCGGTCGGTGTTTCCGATGAACGAAAAGCTACGTTGCGTTTGTGGGAGTGGCAATGAGTCCGTTGCGTACAGGACGGATATCTGCAGGTCAGAGGCTGTAAATCGTTGCAACGGCGATGAATTCAATGCAACGTCAGCTATGTAGATCGTTGCAATGGAATGGAATTGAACGCTACGCTCGGCGTATCAAGGACGCACGAAGGAGATCGCGATGCCCGGAGGCAGACTCACCCAGCAGGAACGCCAGCAGATCGCGCTCGGGCTGGCCGACGGGCTCGCCTACGCGGAGATCGCCCGGCGTCTTGACCGGCCCACCTCGACGGTCACGCGCGAGGTGATGCGCAACGGCGGCCCCACCGACTACCGCGCCGACCTTGCCCACCGCGCCACCGAACGCCGTGCCCACCGGCGCAGGCAGCCCGCGCCCCGAGGGGTGAAGACGCCCTCGCGGGACTACGGGCGCGACGCCGAGGCGGTGCGCGAGTACGAGGAGGCGTTCACCACCCTCCTCATGCAGTCGGGCCTGCCCAAGATGATGGCCCGGGTGCTGACCTGCCTCTACACCACCGACGCGGGCAGCCTCACCGCGTCCGAACTCGGCCGGCGCCTCCAGGTCAGCCCGGCGTCCGTCTCCAAGGCGATCACGTTCCTGGAGAGCCGGGACCTCATCCGCCGCGAGCGCGACGAACGCCGCCGCGAGCGCTATATCGTCGACAACGAGCTCTGGTACCAGGCGATGATCGCCAGCGCCCGGGCCAACGCCCAGCTCGCCGAGACCGCGCGGCAGGGCGTCGGCATCCTCGGTCCCGACACCCCGGCCGCCGTCCGTCTCGAGAACATCGCCCGCTTCGTCGACTTCGTCGGCGAGAGCATCATCCGCGCGGCGGAACAGGCCCGCGAGGTCCTCTACACCGCGCCCGGCACCGCGCCCGACCTCGCGCCGGACCCTTCCGCCGCACAGGACCCGCCGGCTTGAGCCTTCCCGGGCCTACCCCGGCCGCAACCACACCGTCGCCAGCGGCGGCAGCACCGCCACCACGCTCACGCGCCGCCCGTGCCATGCCGTCGGTTCGGCCTTGAGCGGGTCGGGGTTGCCGACGCCGCTGCCGCCGTAGCCGGCGGCGTCGGTGTTGAGGACCTCGTGCCAGACCGGCTCGCCGGGCGGGACGCCCAGGCGGTAGCCGTGGCGGACGACCGGGGAGAAGTTGCAGACCGCCAGCAGCGGCGAGCCCTGCGCGTCGTAGCGGACGAACGCGAGGACGTTGTCGTCCGCCGCGTCGCCGACGATCCACTCGAAGCCCTCCGGCACGGTGTCCCGCTGCCACAGCGCCGGGGTCGCCCGGTAGTGGGCGTTGAGGTCGCGGACGAGGTCCCGTACGCCACGGTGGTCGGGCTCGGCGGAGTAGGAGGGGTCCAGCAGCCACCAGTCGGGGCCGTGGGCCTCGGACCACTCCGCGCCCTGGGCGAACTCCTGGCCCATGAAGAGGAGTTGCTTGCCCGGGTGGGCCCACATGAAGCCGAGGAACGCCCGGTGGTTGGCGCGTTGCTGCCACCAGTCGCCCGGCATCTTGGAGACCAGCGACCGCTTGCCGTGCACCACCTCGTCGTGGGAGATCGGCAGGACGTAGTTCTCGCTGTACGCGTAGACCATCGCGAAGGTCATGTCACCGTGGTGGTACCTGCGGTGCACCGGCTCCTTCGTCATGTACTCCAGCGAGTCGTGCATCCACCCCATGTTCCACTTCAGGCCGAAGCCCAGCCCGCCGAAGCCGCCGGGGCCCGTGTGGTGGGTGGCGCGCGTGACGCCGTCCCAGGCGGTGGACTCCTCGGCGACGGTCACGACACCGGGGCAGCGGCGGTAGACCGTCGCGTTCATCTCCTGGAGGAACGCCACCGCGTCGAGGTTCTCGCGGCCGCCGTGCTCGTTCGGCGTCCACTGGCCCGGTTCCCGCGAGTAGTCCAGGTAGAGCATGGACGCGACGGCGTCCACGCGCAGCCCGTCGATGTGGAACTCCTCGCACCAGTAGACCGCGTTCGCCACCAGGAAGTTGCGCACCTCCTTGCGGCCGTAGTCGAACTCCAACGTCCCCCAGTCCGGGTGGGCGGCACGGGCCGGGTCCTGGTGCTCGTACAGCGGGCGTCCGTCGAACTCCGCCAGCGCCCAGTCGTCCCTCGGGAAGTGCGCCGGCACCCAGTCCATGAGCACGCCGATGCCGGCCCGGTGGAGGGAGTCGATGAGGTGCTTGAAGTCGTCGGGGGTGCCGAGACGGGCCGTGGGGGCGTAGAAGCCCGTTACCTGGTAGCCCCACGAGCCCCCGAAGGGGTGCTCGGCCACCGGCATCAGCTCCACGTGCGTGAAGCCGAGGTCCTTGACGTAGGCGGGCAGTTGTTCGGCCAGCTGCCGGTAGGTGAGCCCTGGGCGCCAGGAGGGGAGGTGGAGTTCGTAGACCGAGAAGGGGGCCTCGTGGACGGGACGTGCGCCCCGGCGCGCCATCCAGTCCGCGTCCCGCCACACGTGGTGCGACGTCTCCACGATCGAGGCGTTCGCGGGCGGCACCTCGGCGCGTCGCGCCATCGGGTCCGCGCGCAGCGTGCGCGAGCCGTCGGGGCGGGTGAGCTCGAATTTGTACAGCGCGCCTTCCGTGACGCCCGGGAGGAACAGCTCCCACACCCCTGTGCCGCCCAGCGAGCGCATCGGGTGCACCGTGCTGTCCCACACGTTGAAGTCGCCCACCACCCGTACGCCCAGGGCGTTCGGCGCCCACACCGTGAACCGGGTGCCCGCCACGCCCTCGTGCGTCATCGGGCGGGCGCCCAGCGCCCGCCACAGCTCCTCGTGCCGGCCCTCCCCGATGAGGTGGAGATCCAGCTCGCCGAGCGCGGGGAGGAAGCGGTACGGGTCGTCCAGGGTCACTTCCGTGTCCTCGTACGTGACGAGGAGGCGGTGGTCCTTGGGGATCTCGCGGAGGGGCAGGATCGCGGCGAACAGGCCGTCGCCCTCGTCGATGAGCTCCGCGCGCAGGCCCTTGGCCACGACCGCCACGCCCTTCGCCCACGGGCGCAGGGCGCGCACGACGATCCCGCCCGGCACGTGGTGCGCGCCCAGCACGCTGTGCGGGTCGTGGTGGGTGCCCTGGAGGAGGCGGGCGCGGGTGAATTCGTGCAGGGGGGGTGCGGGGCGGATGCCGCTCCTTCCCCTGGCGTTCTCCTGGGCCGAGGGCTTCGTGGGGGGCTTCGTCGGTGTGGGTGTGGTCTTGGGTGTGGTCTTGGGGGTCGGCGCCGGCAGGAACGTTGCCGGGATCGGCGGTCGCGCTGTCACAGGTGGTCCTCCGGGGCGTACGGGGCGTACGGGCGTACGGGGCGTACGGGTCAAGGGGCGTGGACGCCGGTCGCACGGTGGCCTCCGGCCAGGCGGTGGATCGCGGACATCGGCACGGACAGCCAGTCGGGGCGGTGCCGGGCCTCGTAGAGCACCTCGTAGACGGCCTTGTCCGTCTCGTGCGCCCGCAGCAGCCCGGGGTCCTCGCGCGGGTCCTCGTGGACGGTCGCGTAGCCCTCGCAGAACGCGGCCCGGGAGCGCTCGGCCCAGTCCGTGCCGGCCGCGCGACCCACCGCCGCCGCGTAGTCGAAGGAACGCAGCATCCCCGCGATGTCCTGCGCGACCGGCTGCGGACGGCACCGCTCCGACAGCGGACGGGCCGGCTCCCCCTCGAAGTCGATGAGCGACCAGCGGCCGTCCGACGCCGTGCGCAGCGCCTGGCCCAGGTGGAGGTCGCCGTGGACGCGCTGGGCCCTGCGGGTCTGCCCGTCCCGGCCCAGCGCCGCCAGCTCGTCGTAGGCGTCGCGCAGCGCCGACCGGTACGGGCGCAGCGCCGGGACGGCCTCCGCCGTCACCTCCAGGCGCCGCGTCATCGCGGCGGCGAGCCGCTCCAGCTGGGGGCGGTCCAGGACGGTCGTGGGCAGCGCCTCGGCCAGGGCCCGGTGCACCTCGGCGACTGCGTGGCCGAGGGCGCGCGCGGAAGCGGTGAAGTCGGCCTGGACGGACAGGGCGCCCAGCGCCAGCTGCCAGCCGTCGGCCGATCCGGCCAGGAAGGGCTGCAGCACGCCCAGGGTCATCGGCAACGTGCCGGGGAGCTCCGCCTCGAACCAGGCCGCCGGCGCCGGGACGCGGGTGCAGCCGGTCTTCGCCAGTGCGCGCGGCAGTTCGAGATCGGGGTTGGTGCCGGGGCCCACGCGACGGAAGAGCTTGAGGATATACGTTTCGCCGTAGACCGCCGAGGAGTTGGACTGCTCGGCGCCCAGGAGGCGGGGCGTCAGGTCCGGCTGGATCTCCGCGTCCGGTTCGCGGCTGAAACGGAGCGGGCCGAGGCGGCCCGGGACGCGCAGGCGCTCCAGGAGGAGCGCCGCGAGGCGGGGGTCGGCCAGGCCCTCGTAGACGGTGCGGCCGCGCAGGGGGCCGTCCGTCGGGCGGCCGATCAGGGCGGGGGAGAGGTGGGGCGGGAGGACGTCCTGGATGCCGAGGAGTAGTTGGTAGCAGTCGTTCGGGGTGTGGGTGGGTTGGTGTGTTCGTGCTCGTACTTGTACGAGCAGGTGCAGGAGGCCCGGGGTGAGTTCTGTTGCCGCCACTGGTGCGAGGCCGTCGATGGGGCGGCCCTTGCCGGCGAACCAGCGCTGCCGGGGCAGCCATTCCGTGAGCAGGGGGGCGAGCGAGGCGAGCAGCGGTGCGGCTTCCGACATGCGTCGCGTCCTTTCCCCGGGGCACACGACGGATGGGCAAAGTGTCCCGGATTACGGCTTTGACCAGGGTATGGTGCGGGACCGGTTGCGGGTGCGCTTTCGCTTGCGGTGCGGGGTGGGTCGGGGCCGTGCGGGGCGGTGCCGGGGGTGCCGGGTGGTGCCGGGTGGTGCGGGGCCGGGGCGGGGCGGACGGGCCCTTACGGGGCTGAGCTCTTCGCGGTGCCTGCCACTTCGGTGCCGGGTGCCCCGTACTTGGCTCCAGCGGCGAAGAGCTCTTTACGCCCCTGCCAGGGCCCGTCCGCCCCGCCCCGGCCCCTCCCGTTCGTGGTGCGTTTACGCTTCGCGCCTGCCCCCCGTCCGGGGTGGGAAACCGCCGTCAGGCGTTCGGTGCCGTGCGGCGCAGGCGGAACCAGTAGAAGCCGTGGCCCGCCAGGGTGAGCAGGTACGGCAGTTCGCCGATCGCCGGGAAGCGGACTCCGCCGATCAGTTCCACCGGGTGGCGGCCGTTGAACGCCCGGAGGTCCAGCTCGGTCGGCTGAGCGAACCTTGAGAAGTTGTTCACGCAGAGGACCAGGTCGTCGCCGTGTTCCCTGAGGAAGGCCAGGACCGCTGGGTTGCTTGACGGGAGTTCTGTGTAGGAGCCGAGGCCGAAGGCTGGATTTTGCTTGCGGATTTCGATCATTCGGCGGGTCCAGTGGAGGAGTGAGGAAGGGCTGCTCATCGCCGCTTCCACGTTTGTTACCTGGTAGCCGTATACCGGGTCCATGATCGTGGGGAGGTAGAGCCTGCCCGGGTCGCAGGATGAGAAGCCCGCGTTTCGGTCCGGTGTCCATTGCATGGGGGTTCGGACCGCGTCCCGGTCGCCCAGCCAGATGTTGTCGCCCATGCCGATCTCGTCGCCGTAGTACAGGATCGGGCTGCCCGGCAGGGAGAGGAGCAGTGCCGTGAACAGTTCGATCTGGTTGCGGTCGTTGTCCAGGAGGGGGGCCAGACGGCGGCGGATTCCGATGTTCGCGCGCATGCGGGGGTCTTTGGCGTACTCCGCCCACATGTAGTCGCGCTCTTCGTCCGTCACCATTTCGAGGGTGAGCTCGTCGTGGTTGCGGAGGAAGATGCCCCATTGGCAGCGGGAGGGGATTTCTGGTGTTTTTGCGAGGATCTCGGATACTGGGTAGCGGGACTCTCGGCGCACCGCCATGAAGATGCGCGGCATCACCGGGAAGTGGAACGCCATATGGCATTCGTCCCCGCCGTTCTCGTACGAGCCGAAGTAGTCGACCACGTCCTCCGGCCACTGGTTCGCCTCGGCCAGGAGGAGCGTGTCCGGGTAGTGGGCGTCGATCTCCGCTCGGACGCGCTTGAGGAATTCGTGCGTCCGGGGGAGATTCTCGCAGTTCGTCCCCTCCTCCGCGAAGAGGTAGGGGACCGCGTCCAGGCGGAAGCCGTCGATGCCGAGGTCCAGCCAGAAGCGGAGGGCGGCGAGGATCTCCTCCTGGACGGCCGGGTTCTCGTAGTTGAGGTCCGGCTGGTGGGAGAAGAAGCGGTGCCAGTAGTACTGCTTGCGCACCGGGTCGAAGGTCCAGTTCGACGTCTCCGTGTCCACGAAGATGATGCGCGCGCCCTGGTACTGCTTGTCGTCGTCGGCCCAGACGTAGTAGTCGCCGTAGGGGCCGTCGGGGTCGGTGCGGGACTGCTGGAACCAGTCGTGCTGATCGCTCGTATGGTTCATGACAAAGTCGATGATGACGCGCATGCCACGGGTGTGGGCCGCGTCCACGAACTCGACGAAGTCGGCCAGGTCGCCGAATTCCGGCAGCACCGAGGTGTAGTCGGAGACGTCGTAGCCGCCGTCCCGGAGCGGCGACTGGAAGAACGGCGGGAGCCACAGGCAGTCGACGCCGAGCCACTGGAGATAGTCCAGCTTCGCGGTCAGTCCCTTGAGGTCTCCGATGCCGTCGCCGTCGCTGTCCTGGAACGAGCGGACGAGGACTTCGTAGAAGACGGCCCGCTTGAACCAGTCGGGATCGAGATCCTTGGCCGGAGTGTCCTCGAAGGTGTCCTGGACGGGCTCATTGACGATCATGGTGTGGGTGACCCTCCGATCTGAGAGGACGGTCGCAGTGAGAACACGTGCGCGGGCCGGCGTCCCGGCTCCAGGCGCACATAGTTGTCCCTGCCCCAGTGATAGGTCTCCCCGGTGAGCTCATCGCGCACCGGGACGGTCTCGTGCCGGCCGAGGCCGAGCTCCGGCATGTCCAACGAGACCGTGGCCTCCTGGGTGTGGTGGGGGTCGAGGTTGACGACCGTGAGGACGCAGGAGGGGCCCGTGCGCTTGGAGTACGCGATGACCGCGTCGTTGTCCACGTGGTGGAACCTGAGGTTGCGGAGGTGGCGGAGGGCGGGGTGCCGCCTTCTGAGCCTGTTGAGGGTGGTGATCAGCGGGGCGATGCTGCGTCCTTCGCGTTCCGCCGACTCCCATTCCCTCGGCCGGAGTTCGTACTTCTCCGAGTTCAGGTACTCCTCGCTGCCCGCGTGGGCCGGAGCGTTCTCGCAGAGTTCGTAGCCGGCGTACATCCCCCAGGCCGGGGAGAGTGTTGCCGCGAGGACCGCGCGCGCCTCGAAGGCCGGGCGGCCGCCCTCCTGGAGGTACGCGTGGAGGATGTCCGGCGTGTTGACGAAGAGGTTGGGGCGCATGTGGGCCGAGGACGGGCCCGAGAGTTCGGTTAGATAATCCGTGAGTTCCTGTTTTGTGTTGCGCCAGGTGAAGTACGTGTACGACTGCTGGAAACCGATCGCCCCCAGGGTGCCCATCATCGCGGGCCGGGTGAACGCCTCGGCCAGGAAGATCACGTCCGGGTCGGTGCGGCCGATCTCGGCGATCACCTTTTCCCAGAAGGGGACCGGTTTGGTGTGGGGATTGTCCACACGGAAGATGCGTACCCCGTGTGCCATCCACCATCGCAGGATCCTTAGCGTTTCGGCCACGAGGCCGTCGAAGTCCGCGTCGAAGGCCAGGGGGTAGATGTCCTGGTACTTCTTCGGCGGGTTCTCGGCGTACGCGATGGAGCCGTCCGCGCGGTGGTGGAACCACTCGGGATGCTTTCCGACCCAGGGGTGGTCCGGGGAGCACTGGAGGGCGAAGTCGAGGGCCACCTCCAGGCGCAGGTCGTGCGCCCGGCTCACGAAGTGGTCGAAGTCCTCCATCGTGCCCAGGTCCGGGTGGATCGCGTCGTGGCCGCCGTCCGGGGAGCCGATGGCCCAGGGGCTGCCGACGTCGTAAGGGCCCGCGCTCAGCGCGTTGTTGGGGCCCTTGCGGTGGCTGGTGCCGATGGGGTGGACCGGGGGGAGGTAGACGACGTCGAAGCCCATCGCCGCGATGGCGGGGAGACGGCGGGCCGCCGTGCGGAGGGTGCCGGACCTGGGCGGCTGGCCGGGAACCAGCCTGGCGCCCTCCGAGCGGGGGAACATCTCGTACCAGGAGCCGAAGAGGGCCCGTTCGCGCTCCACCAGCACCGGCACCGGGCGGGAACTGGTGACCAGCTCGCGGAGGGGGTGGCGGGTCAGGGTGGCCGTGACCTCGGGGGTCAGGGCGGCCGCGAGCCGGGCCGAGGCCGGGCGGGTGGTGTCGCGCAGGGCGTCCACGGCGGCCAGTACCGCTTCCCTGCCGTCGCTCTTGGGGACCCCGCCGGCCGCCCGTTCGTGGAGCCGGGCGCCCTCCTCCAGGACCAGTTCGGTGTCCATGCCCGCCGGGATCTTGATCGAGGCGTGCTCCCGCCAGGTGGTGACGGGATCGCCCCAGGCCTCGACCGCGTACGTCCAGCGGCCGGTGGCGTCCGGGGCGACCGTCGCCCCCCAGCGGTCGGTGCCGGGGGCGAGCTCGCGCATCGGCGTCCAGGGGCCGCAGCGGCCCGCGGGCCCGCGCAGCACCACGTTCGCCCCGACCGCGTCGTGACCCTCCCGGAAGACCGTGGCGGTGACCTCGAACTCCTCGCCCACCACGGCCTTGACGGGCCTTCGGCCGCAGTCGACGAGCGGGCCTAGGTCCAGGACGGGGATACGACCGATCATGGGATCACCTGGCGAGCCTTGGGAGTCTTGGGGGAGGGTTCCGTCTGTTCTATCTGTTCCGTCGGCGGTCGGGAGGGTGCGGGCATGACTGCTCCTGTCCGCGTTCACTCGGGCGGGCGGAAGAAGGGATGTCGGCTGTCAGCAGGGCGACGGACGGTCGTCCCGGTACACCGGGTGAGCTTTCCCACCGGGTCCGCCCGGGCATGCCCGGACTGTATGAACTACTCGTGCGTAGTTCCCCTGACCCCGCGCGCGGAGGTCGGCCGTCCCCCCGTCACCCGTAGGGAGTCTGCTCGATGGTCCGATCGCGTGCAATGTGGCGAAACGGCGCCGTTGAGGGCCGGACGGGGGAACGGGCGCCGGGCAAGGCCTTCGAAGGCCGTAGTGGTATTTGGCCTTGGAGAGTGGTGTTGTACGCGCGGCGTAAATTCACCTAGTACTAATCGTCTAGTGCGAAGACATGAGCCTGCCTGCGCGCGGGGTCGCCCCGGTGCGGTGGAACCGGTCCATTGCCACCTCCCGTGCCGGTGGCTGCCGCTACCGTCGGATCCGTGAAGGCCATTCGTCGATTCAGCGTGCGTCCCGTCCTTCCGGAACCCCTACGACCGCTCAGCGAACTGGCGCGCAATCTGCGCTGGTCCTGGCATCCCGAGACCCGCGAACTGTTCCAGTCCGTCGACCCCGAGGGCTGGCGGGCCGCCGGGGGCGACCCGCTGCGGCTGCTGGGTTCCGTCTCCGCCGACCGGCTGGCCGCCCTGGCCGAGGACCGCCGGTTCCGGCGGCGGCTGGCGGCGGCCGCCGACGATCTCCACGACTACGCGACCGGCCGGCGCTGGTACCAGGAGCAGCCCCCCGGGCTGCCGGCCGCCGTCGCCTATTTCTCCCCCGAGTTCGGCATCACCGCCGCCCTCCCGCAGTACAGCGGCGGCCTGGGCATCCTCGCCGGCGACCACCTGAAGTCCGCGAGCGACCTGGGCGTTCCCCTCATCGGCGTCGGACTCCTCTACCGCCACGGCTATTTCCGGCAGTCCCTCTCCCGCGAGGGCTGGCAGCAGGAGCACTATCCCCTGCTCGACCCCAACGAGCTCCCGCTGTCCCTGCTCCGCGAGCCCGACGGCACACCCGCGCGGATCGCGCTCGCCCTGCCCGGCGGCCGCTGTCTGCGCGCCCACGTCTGGCAGGCGCAGGTCGGCCGGGTGCCGCTGCTGCTGCTCGACTCGGACGTGGAGGACAACGGCGCCGGGGAACGGGACGTGACCGACCGGCTCTACGGCGGCGGAAGCGAGCACCGGCTGCTCCAGGAGATGCTGCTGGGCATCGGCGGGGTGCGCGCCGTGCGGGCCTACTGCCGGATCACCGGGCACCCCGAGCCGGAGGTGTTCCACACCAACGAGGGGCACGCGGGCTTCCTGGGGCTGGAACGCATCCGTGAACTGGCCGAGCAGGGCGCCGAGTTCGACGCGGCACTGGAGTGCGTGCGCGCCGGCGCGGTGTTCACCACCCACACCCCCGTACCCGCCGGCATCGACCGCTTCGAGGCCGCGCTCGTCGCCCGGCACTTCGGCGACGGCGGGGAGCTGCCCGGCATCGACGTCGAGCGGGTCCTGGCCCTCGGCCGGGAGGACTACCCCGGCGGCGAGCCCGGCCTGTTCAACATGGCCGTGATGGGCCTGCGGCTGGCCCAGCGCGCCAATGGCGTCTCCACGCTCCACGGCAAGGTCAGCCGGGAGATGTTCGCCGGGCTGTGGCCCGGCTTCGACCCGGAGGAAGTGCCCATCGCGTCGGTCACCAACGGGGTGCACGCCCCCACGTGGGTGGCCCCCGAGGTCTTCCGGCTCGGCGCCCGGCAGATCGGCGCCGGGCGCGCCGAGGACGCCCTGACCGTCGGCGGCTCCCAGCGCTGGGACACCGTCGCCGACATCCCCGACGCCGCCATCTGGGAGCTGCGGCGGACGTTGCGCGAACAGCTGGTGGAGGAGGTGCGGGAGCGGCTGCGGGCCTCCTGGCGCGAGCGCGGCGCCGGGACGGCCGAGCTCGGCTGGATCGACGGGGTGCTGGACCCGGACGTCCTCACCATCGGCTTCGCCCGGCGAGTTCCCTCGTACAAACGGCTGACCCTGATGCTGCGGGACCGCGAGCGGCTCACCGAGTTGCTGCTGCACCCGGAGCGGCCGGTGCAGATCGTGGTCGCGGGCAAGGCGCACCCGGCCGACGACGGCGGCAAGCGGCTGGTGCAGGAGCTCGTCCGCTTCACGGACGACCCGCGCGTACGCCATCGCATCGTCTTCCTGCCGGACTACGGCATGGCGATGGCCCAGAAGCTCTATCCCGGCTGCGACGTCTGGCTGAACAACCCCCTGCGGCCGCTGGAGGCCTGTGGTACGTCCGGGATGAAAGCGGCGCTCAACGGCTGTCTCAATCTCTCCGTCCTGGACGGCTGGTGGGACGAGTGGTACGACCCTGACTTCGGCTGGGCCATCCCCACCGCCGACGGCACGGCCATGGATGACGACCGCCGCGACGACCTGGAGGCCGCCGCGCTCTACGACCTGCTGGCCCAGCGGGTGGCGCCGCGCTTCTACGACCGGGCCGCGGGCGGGTTGCCCGGCCGCTGGATCGAGATGGTCCGGCGGACGCTGGCGACGCTCGGTCCGAAGGTGCTCGCCGGGCGGATGGTCCGCGAGTACGTCGAGCGGCTCTACGCGCCCGCGGCCGAGGCCCACCGGTCGCTGGACCCGATCGCCGCGCGGGAGCTCGCCGCGTGGAAGGCCCGGGTGCGGGCGGCGTGGCCGGCGGTCGCCGTCGACCACGTGGAGGCCGTCTCGGACGGGCCCCTGAACGGCACGGCCGAACTGGGCTCCACGGTCTCGCTGCGCGTGAGCGTGACGCTGGGCGAGCTCGATCCGTCGGACGTCGAGGTCCAGGCCGTCGCGGGTCGGGTGGACTCGGCGGACCGGTTGTCGGGGGCGGCCTCCTTTCCCTTGAAGGCGACCGGTGCCACCGGGTTGGACGGGCGGCGGTTGTATGAGGGGCCGTTGACGCTCGACCGGACCGGTCCGTTCGGTTATACGGTCCGTATCCTGCCGACGCATCGGTTGTTGGCGGATGGGGCGGAGCTTGGGTTGGTGGCGGTGCCGGCGGAGGGTGCCGGGGAGGGTGCGGGGGTGTTGATGCGCTGACGCGGGAGGGGCCCCAACCCCGCCCTTTCACCGTTTCCTGAGGGCTCCGCCCCCAGACCCCTGGTCCTCAAACGCCGGACGGGCTGAATATCAGCCCGTCCGGCGTTTGAGGACACCGCGCGGAGCGCGGTCCATGAGTCGGGCGCCGTCCGGGGGAGGCGGTGCTCACCCCGGGCGGCGCCCAGTTCGTGGAAGGCAGCCGACGGCTAGAAGCTGAGCTTCCAGCTGTTGACCGTGCCCTCGTCATTCGCGTACAGGTCCTGGACCTGGAGTTTCCACGTGCCGGTGGCCGAAACAGCGGACGCGTCCACCGTGTAGGTCTCCTTCACGTCCGCCGCCGAGTCCCACGAGTCCGCGTCCTTCAGGCGCCACGTCTTGCCGTCGGGGGCGACCAGGTCGATCTGGAGGTCACCGCGGTAGGTGTGGGTGATGTTGACGTCGACCTTCAGGGCCGAGGAGCCGTTGCCGCTGCGGGTGACGACGATCGGGGAGGTCACGGCCGGGCCCGCGTCCGGGATGGCCACGGGGGTGGTGTTCTCGAAGACGCTGCCGCCGCCCGAGGTGTTCACGGTCCACTTGAAGGAGGCGGTGCCGGTCTTGCCGCCCGCGTCCTTGACCGTCACCGTCACGTTGCTGGAGCCGGTGGTGGTCGGGGTGCCGGAGATCAGGCCGGTCGAGGAGTTGATCGTGAGGCCCGCGGGCAGGCCGGTGGCCGAGTAGGTCAGGGCGCCGGTGGTGGAGCTGGACGCCTTGATCTGGAGGGAGACGGCCGTGTTGACGATCGAGGTCTGGTCGCCGGGGCTGGTGACCGAGACGCCGGTCGACAGGCGGCTGCCGACGTTGATGGCCGCCCAGGCGTTCGCGGCGTTGTTGTACGTCTCGCTGCCGACGCCGAAGAGCTCACCGGCGGCCCACAGCGTGGCGTCGCGGGCGCCCGCGTAGTTGGTGTTGGACTGCATGCGCTGCGACAGCGCCTTGAACCAGATCTTCGCCGCGTTGTCCCGGCCGATGCCGGTGACCGGCAGCCCGTCGGAGGTGGGGCTGTCGTAGTGGACGCCGCCTATGTCCTTGGGGCCGCTGCCCTCGGACGCCAGGTAGAACCAGTGGTTGGCCGGGCCCGACGAGTAGTGGACGTCGATGCTGCCGATGCCGGAGTACCAGCTGTCCTTGGAACGGCCGTCGCGGCTGGGCTTGTCCTGGTAGCGCAGCGGGGTGCCGTTGCCGTTGATGTCGATCTTCTCGCCGATGAGGTAGTCACCCGGGTCGCTGGGGTTGTTCGCCCAGAACTCCACGGCGGTGGCCATGATGTCCGAGGTGGCCTCGTTGAGGCCGCCGGACTCCCCGCTGTAGGTGAGGTTGGCGGTGGCGGAGGTGACGCCGTGCGTCATCTCGTGCGCGGCCACGTCGATCGCGGTCAGCGGCTTGGCGTTGCCCGAGCCGTCGCCGTAGGTCATGCAGAAGCAGGAGTCGGACCAGAAGGCGTTGACGTAGCTGTTGCCGTAGTGGACGCGGCTGTACGCGCCCACGCCGTCGCCCTTGATGCCGGTGCGCCCGTGGACGTTCTTGTAGTAGTCCCAGGTGAGCTGCGCGCCGTAGGCGGCGTCCACGCCCGCCGTGGCCGGGTCGCCGGTGGTGCCGTTGCCCCAGACGTCGCTGGAGTTGGTGAACAGCGTGCCGGTGCCGGACGAGCCGTGGTTGAGGTTGTACGTCTTGTGGCCGCCGCGCGAGCCGTCGGTCATCTGGTACGAGCCGGCCGAGCCGGAGGTGCCGATGGTGACCTGGCCGCTGTACTGGCTGTTGCCGGTGCCCTGCTTGACGCCCTGGAACTCGAAGAGCTTCTTTCCGCTCTTCGCGTCGGTGATGACGTGCAGCTCGTTGGGCGTGCCGTCCTCCTGGAGGCCGCCGACGACCGTCTCGTAGGCCAGCACGGGGCTGCCGTTGGCCGCCCAGATCACCTTGCGCGGGGCCCTGTCGGCCTTGGTGGCCTTCGAGCCCTTGGCCTGGGCGGAGGCGACGGCGTCCTTCTCGGCGGTGGCGGCCGCGAACGAGGGGGCGGTCGTGGCGACGGCCAGCTTCGCCTTGTTCGCCTTGGCGACGGACTTGACCGTGCCGGTCTTCGCCGCGTCGACGACGAGGTCGCCGCCGAGGACGGGCAGGCCCTCGTAGGTGCGCTCGTAGCGGGTGTGGACGGTGCCGTCGACGTCGCGGGTGACGTCGCGGACGACCAGCTGCTCCTTGTCGCCGAGGCCCAGCTTCTTGGAGGTCTGCGCCTTGGTGGCGTTGGCCTCGCGGATCAGTTCCGCGCGCTGGGAGGGCGTGAGCTTGGCCGGCTGGGCGCCGGGGGCGGCCTTGGCGATGATCTGCCGGGGCTGGCCGGTGGCGGCCGAGTCGTCGGGGCGGGCGTTCGCGGTGCCCGTCTGGGCCCCGACGGCGAGCATCGCCGTGACGGCGACGAGCGCGCCGGTGGCGACGGCGCGGCGATGGGGGGTGGGTCTCACTCTGACTCCTTCTGCGGGGCCACCACGGGGTTGGTGGGCCGATGGAACGGCCGGGCGGCGAACTGGTGGCCGTCCGGGCGGAGCGCGGCAGAACACATGGAGAGAGGGGGGAGATCGCCGTCGCGGAGGGGGTGGGGATGTGGGGGTGCTCCGCGCCAGTTGAGGTGAAGAGTGCCATCGCCTCCCGGGGCATGTCAGGGGCGCGTCAACAACTTGGCCGGAAACTGTTCGTTGGCCAAAGATCGGTGTCCGTATACCGGGCGTTCAGACCAGGCTGTCCCGCCAGGCCCGGTGCAGTCCGGCGAAGTGTCCGCCGCCCCGGGCGAGTTCGGCCGGAACACCATCCTCCACCACCCTGCCGCCGGCCATCACCAGCACCCGGTCCGCGATCTCCACGGTCGACAGCCGGTGGGCGATCACCACGGCCGTCCGCCCGCGCAGCACCGTGCGCATGGCGCGCTGCACCGCCCGCTCGCCCGGGATGTCCAGGGAGGACGTCGCCTCGTCGAGGATCAGCACGGCCGGGTCGGCCAGCAGGGCGCGGGCGAAGGCCACGAGCTGCCGCTGGCCGGCGGAGATCCGGCCGCCGCGCTTGCGGACGTCCGTGTCGTAGCCGTCGGGCAGGGCGGTGATGAACTCGTGGGCGCCGATGGCCCCGGCCGCGCGCTCGATCTCCGCGCGGCTCGCGCCGGGGCGGCCGATGGCGATGTTCTCGGCGACCGTGCCGGAGAAGAGGAACGCCTCCTGCGTCACCATCACCACCCCGCGCCGCAGCTCCGGGCCGGCCAGGGCGGAGAGCGGGACGCCGTCCAGCAGGATCCGGCCCTCGGTGGGGTCGTAGAACCGGGCCAGCAGCTTGGCCAGCGTGGACTTCCCCGCCCCCGTGGAGCCGACGACCGCGACCGTCTCCCCGGCGCGCAGCGTCAGGTCGAGCCGGGGCAGCACCTCGATGCCCGCGCGGTAGGCGAAGCGCACCCCGTCGAAGACCACCTCGCGGCCGGGGCGCCCGGGCGGGCGGACGGGCAGCGCCACCGGAGCCTCCGGCTCGCGGACGGACGGGCGCCGGGCCAGCAGGCCCGCGATCTTCTCCAGGGAAGCGGCCGCCGACTGGTAGGTGTTGAGGAACATCCCCAGCCGGTCGATCGGGTCGTACAGCCGCCGCAGATACAGCACCGAGGCGGCCAGCACCCCCAGGGCCAGGCTCCCGTCGGCGACCCGGTAGGAGCCCCACACCACGATCGCGGCCACCATGCTGTTGGCCACCAGCCGCGAGCAGACCACGTAATGGGCCATGGCCAGCGCGGTGTCGGTGTTGGTCCGCTGGTGGACGCGGTTGAGCCCGTCGAAGTCGGCGTCGTTGGCGCGCTCGCGACGGAACGCCTGCACGGGCCGGATGCCGTTCATGGTCTCGGTGAACTTCACGATGACCGCCGCGATCGCCGTGGACCGCCGGCGGTGGGCGATCAGCGAACGACGCCGGTAGGACCGCACGAGCAGCGCCAGCGGCAGGAACGACAGCAGCGCCGCGCCCCCGGTCGCCGGGTCCAGGTACAGGAGCATGGCGGAGACGTAGAGCACCGACAGGGCGACGCCGATGAGCTCCTGGAGGCCGTCGTTGAGCAGCTCGCGGATCGACTCGACGTCGGTGGTGGCGCGGGAGATCAGCCGCCCGGAGGTGTAGCGCTCGTGGAAGTCGAGACTGAGCGCCTGGGAGTGGCGGAAGATCCGGCCGCGCAGCTCCAGCAGCGCGTCCTGGCCCACCCTCGCCGCCAGCCGCACGAACGCCATCTGCAGCAGACCGGAGGCCAGCGCGCAGACGAGGTAGCCGGCGGCGACGGCCACGAGCGGCCCGTGGTCGTGCCGGCGGACGGCGGGCACGCCGGAGTCGATGGCGTAGGCGACGAGCAGCGGGCCCGCCTGCACGGCGGCCTGCTGGAGCAGCAGCAGGACGGCCGCGAGCCGCACCCGCCCCCGGACGGGGGCCAGCAGGGAGCGCAGCAGCGCCCGGGAGGCGCCCTTGGGGGTGGGCAGGACGTCCCGGTCGAAGGGGTCGCCGGGCGGCTCCTCGGGCCGGTCGTCCTCCGCGGCCGGGCGGCCGGAGACGGTGGTGGTCATCGTGGATCGCCCCCTTCGGGCCCCGCCGGGCCGGACATCAGCGACGCGTACTCCCGATTGGTGTGCAGCAGTTCGTGATGGGTGCCCACCGCCGCGATACGGCCCCGGGACAGCAGGGCGACCCGGTCGGCGAGCAGCACGGTGGAGGGGCGGTGGGCGACGACCAGGGCCGTCGTCGTGGCCAGCACCTCCCGCAGCGCGGCCTCGACGAGGGCCTCGGTGTGGACGTCGAGCGCGGACAGCGGGTCGTCCAGGACGAGGAAGCGGGGGTCGCCGATCACCGCGCGGGCCAGCGCGAGCCGCTGCCGCTGCCCGCCGGACAGGCTCAGGCCCTGCTCCCCGAGCCGGGTGCGCCGGCCCTGGGGGAGCTCGTGGACGAACTCCGCCTGGGCGACGGCCAGGGCGGCGAGGAGCCGCTCCTCCCCGGCGTCGGGCGCGCCCATCAGGACGTTCTCGGCGGCGCTGGCGGAGAACAGGGTCGGCTCCTCGAAGGCCACCGCGACCAGCTCGCGCAGCCGCTCGCGGGACAGCCCGGTGATGTCCCGGCCGTCGAGGACGATCCGCCCGGCGGTCGGCTCGTGGAGCCGGGGGACGAGCGCGGTGAGGGTGGTCTTGCCGCTGCCGGTGGCGCCGACCAGGGCCATGGTCTCGCCGGGGCGGACGCGCAGATCGACGCCGCACAGCACGGGCGGGGCGTCGGCGGGCGCGTCGGGATAGCGGAACCAGACGCCCTCCAGGCGGAGTCCGGGCTCCTTCACCCGCACGCCTGTGCTCACGGGGGCCGCGGCGTCCTCGGCCGACGCCTCCGCCGTGTCCATGACCTCGAAGAAGCGGTCCGTGGCCGTCGCCGACTCGTTCGTGATCGCCAGCAGGAAGCCGATCGACTCCACCGGCCAGCGCAGCGCCAGCGCCGTCGACAGGAACGCCACCAGCGTCCCCGCCGACAGCTCGCCGTCCCCGACCTCCACCACGCCGAGCACCAGCGCCGCGCCGATGGCCAGCTCGGGAAGGATCACGATCAGCGCCCAGAGGGTGCCCAGCAGGCCCGCCTTGCGCAGCTCGGTCTCCCACAGCCGCCACGACAGCGCCCGGAACGCCCGCTCCTGGCCCCGGTGCCGGCCGAAGCCCTTGATGACGCGGATGCCGAGCACGCTCTCCTCGACGACCGTCGTCAGATCGCCGATCTGGTCCTGCGCCTTCCGCGCGGTGCGCGCGTAGCGCTCCTCGAAGACCGAGCACAGCACCACCATCGGGACCACCGGCGCCAGCAGCACCAGCCCCAGCGTCCACCGCTGCTGGAGCAGGATGACGCAGCCGACGACGATCGTCACCCCGTTGACCAGCAGGAAGGTCAGAGGGAAGGAGAGGAAGATGCGCAGCAGCATCAGGTCCGTCGTGGCGCGCGAGAGCAACTGGCCCGAGGGCCAGCGGTCGTGGAAGGAGACCGGCAGCCGCTGGAGGCGCGCGTAGAGCGCCGCCCGCATGTCCGCCTCGACCCGCGCCAGCGGACCGGCCACGATCATGCGGCGCACCCCGAACAGCCCGGCCTCGGCCACGCCGAGCACCAGCAGGGCCAGCCCGCCCAGCCACACCCCCGAGGGGTCGTGGCCGGCCACCGGCCCGTCCACGATCCACTTGAGCGTCAGCGGGATCAGCAGGCCCAGGCAGGACGCCACCACGGCGGACAGCGCGCCCACCACGAGCCGCCCGCGCACCGGGCGCACATACGGCCACAGGCGCAGCAGGGACCGCACGGCGGAGTGGCGCCCGGGGCGCGGTGCCGCGCTGGAGGGTTCACGGGTCACGGTCATCAGTGGGGAGACTACGACCCGCCACCGACACCGCTCACTCGCCTTTTGGGCATAAATCCGCGTCGGGAGACGGCAGTTCGTCGCCGCCCCGTACCACTCGCCACAGCAGCACCGAGCGGGCCCGGACCGAAATCCGGCTGCCGCCCTCCCGGCGCAGGCCGGGGGCCGTGTGCTGGTCCTCCAGGGCGGTGTTGACCAGGAGTTCGTAGGACTCGGCCCAGGGCGGCCCCGGCAAGGTGAAGCGCAGGGCGCGCGGCCCGGCGTGCAGCACGGCCAGGAAGCTCTCGTCGGTCACTGGCGCGCCCCGCCGGCCGCGCTGGGGGATGTCCCGCCCCGAGAGGTACATGCCCAGGGTGGCGGTGGGGGCGTACCAGTCGGCCTCGGTCATCTCGGTGCCGCCCGGCGTGAACCAGGCGAGGTCGCGCAGACCGTCCGCGCCCTGGGGCCGGCCGGAGAAGAAGGAGCGGCTGCGCAGCACGGGGTGGGCGCGGCGCAGGGCCAGCAGCCGGGAGCAGAGCCCGGCCAGGTTCCGCCAGCCGGGGTCGTCCAGCAGCGACCAGTCGATCCAGCCGGTCTCGTTGTCCTGGCAGTAGGCGTTGTTGTTGCCGCCCTGGGTGCGGCCCATCTCGTCACCGGCGACGAGCATGGGCACCCCGGTGGACAGCAGCAGGGTGGTCAGCAGGTTGCGGGCCTGGCGGCGGCGCAGGGCGGTGACGCGGGCGTCGGCCGTCTCGCCCTCGACGCCGCAGTTCCAGGAGCGGTTGTCGTTCGTGCCGTCGCGGTTGCCCTCGCCGTTGGCCTCGTTGTGCTTGCGTTCGTAGCTGACCAGGTCGCGCAGGGTGAAGCCGTCGTGCGCGGTGACGAAGTTGACGGAGGCGTACGGGCGGCGGCCGCCCCAGGCGTAGAGGTCGCTGGAGCCCGACAGCCGGTAGCCGAGGTCCCGCACGTCCGGCAGGGCGCCGCGCCAGAAGTCGCGCACGGCGTCGCGGTAGCGGTCGTTCCACTCGGTCCACAGCGGGGGGAAGGCGCCGGCCTGGTAGCCGCCGGAGCCCACGTCCCAGGGCTCGGCGATCAGCTTGACCCGGCGCAGCACGGGGTCCTGGGCGATGACGGCGAGGAAGGGGGAGAGCATGTCCGGACCGTCGACGGCGCGCATCGTCCGCACCAGCGCCGCCGCGAGGTCGAAGCGGAAGCCGTCGACGCCCATCTCCGTCACCCAGTAGCGCAGCGAGTCGGTTATCAGCCGCAGGACGTTCGGCTGGACGACGTGGAGGGTGTTGCCGCATCCGGTGTAGTCGGCGTAGCGCCGGGAGTCGGACTGGAGCCGGTAGTAGCGGCGGTTGTCGATGCCGCGCAGCGAGAGCGTGGGGCCGAGCTCATTGCTCTCGGCGGTGTGGTTGTAGACGACGTCGAGGATGACCTCGATGCCCGCCGCGTGGAGGGCCCGGACCATCCGTTTGAACTCGCCCACCTGCTGGCCGCGCGTCCCGGACGCCGCGTAGCCGGCGTGGGGGGCGAAGTAGCCGATCGAGTTGTAGCCCCAGTGGTTGGTGAGCCCCCGCCGCAGCAGATGGTCCTCGTGGGCGAACTGGTGCACCGGCAGCAGCTCCACGGCCGTCACGCCCAGCCGGGTCAGGTGCCCGACGGCCGCCGGGTGCGCCAGGCCCGCGTAGGTGCCGCGCAGCCGTTCGGGGACGTCCGGGTGGCGCATGGTGAAGCCCTTGACGTGCAGTTCGTAGATGACCGAGTCGGGCCAGGGGGTCTTGGGGCGGCGGTCGTCGGACCAGTCGTCGTCATCGGCGACGACCACGCCCTTGGGGACGTGGGGGGCCGAGTCCCGCTCGTCGCGGACGGTGTCGGCGACGTGCTGCTGCGGCCAGTCGCGCACATGGCCGTACACCTCGGCGGGCAGCCGGAAGTCGCCGTCCACGGCTCGGGCGTAGGGGTCCAGGAGGAGCTTGGCGGGGTTCCAGCGGGCGCCGGTCCAGGGGTCCCAGCGGCCGTGGACGCGGTAGCCGTAGCGGTGGCCGGGCAGCACGCCGGGGACGAAGCCGTGCCACACCTCGTGCGTCAGCTCGGTCAGCGGGCGGCGCGTCTCCCGCCCGTCCTCGTCGAACAGACAGAGGTCCACGGCCTCGGCACCGCCCGCCCACAGCGCGAAGTTCGTGCCCACCGCGCCGTCCGCGCCGTCCTTGAAGCGCGCCCCGAGCGGCTCGGGGGCACCCGGCCACACGGGTGACGGCTCGGGCTCCGGCGTCGGGGCGTGCCGGGGACGGCCGTTGACGCCGGCCACCGGGGCCCCCGGACCCGCCGGGGATGCCTCGCCGCGCCCGCCCGTTGGGGGGCGCGGCGGCCGTACCGTACCGTCGGCGTCCAACTCGCCCTGGTGCCGTGTCTCTTGCTCGGATGCGCTCGACACGTTGTCGCCTCCGGCGGCTCTCTGGTAGCGCGCCGGGCACCCGGCGTCCCGGGACCGGGTGTCTGGCGACGGGGTCCTTCTCCCCGTTCTTCCCTCATCCACGCATGCGCTCACACGTGTGATCGCCCGCAGCAAGCGAGTGCAGGCACGTTTCCCCGGAGGGGCCCCGTCGTTGGGCCGGGTGTGACACTTGCCCTCTCGCGTGCCGTACGGGGTCTGGTCGCACTGGCGGCCCTGGTCGGGCTCGCCGGGTGCGCCACCGTCACCCCGGAGGCCGCGCTCATGGACGACGCGCGCCCGGCGGTGCGCGAGCTGATCCACATCAGCCCGCCCGACCGGGCGCGCGACGTGGTGTCGACGGAGCCGTTCGAGGTGCGGGTGCCGCGCGGGCGGCTGGAACGGGTGACCGCCGCCGCCTCGCACGGCGGCGAGCGGCTGGCCGTGCCGGGCCGGATCTCCGCCGACGGCCACAGCTGGCGGCCCGCCACGAGCCCGCTCACGCTCGCCGCGCGCTACACCGTGGACGCGGTGGCCGTGGACGCCTCCGGGCGGCGCACGGCCCGGCACACGAGCTTCACCACCTATGTGCCGGAGCACCGGTTCATCGGCTATTTCAGCCCGGAGCCGGAGAGCGTCGTCGGCACCGGAATGATCGTTTCTTTCGGCTTCAGCCGCCCGATCACCGACCGGGCCGCGGTGGAGCGCGCCATCCGGGTCACCGCCTCGCCGCCCGCCGAGATCGCCGGGCACTGGTTCGGCGCCACCCGGCTGGACTTCCGGCCCCGGACGTACTGGCGGCCCGGCACCCGGGTGACGCTGGACCTCCGGCTGCGCGATGTGCGGGGCGCGCGGGGGGTGTACGGGATCCAGCGCAAGACGGTCGGTTTCACGGTCGGCCGGAGCCAGGTGAGCCGGGTCGACGCGGCCGGGCACACGATGCGGGTCGTCCGGGACGGCAGGATGCTCGCGACCGTGCCCATCACGGCGGGCGGCCAGGGCAACGACACCTACCGCGGCAAGATGGTCATCAGTCAGAAGTTCGCGATGACCCGGATGAACGGGGACACAGTCGGCTTCGGCGGCGAGTACGACATCTCGGACGTTCCCCACGCGATGCGGCTGACCGGCTCCGGGACCTTCCTCCACGGCAACTACTGGGCGCCGCCAGGGGCCTTCGGCGCCCGCAACACCAGCCACGGCTGCATCGGGCTGCCCGACGTACAGGGTGGCGGGCCGTCCACCCCGGCGGGCTGGTTCTACGACTCCTCCCTGGTCGGCGACGTGGTGGAGGTGGTCGGCTCCCCGGAGCGGGTGGTCGCTCCCGACAATGGCCTGGGTGGCTGGAACATGACGTGGGAGGAGTGGAAGGCGGGCTCGGCGCTGAGCTGATTCCCCGCCGGATTCCCCCGCGGATTCCCCGGGCGAAAACCGGCTCGAATGCCGGTTTCCGGACGGCTCGCGCAGCTCTTTTAACCGGCCTTTGAACACCAGTTTGACCTGGCCGGATTCAGGCGCTTCACTTCGGTCACCGCCTTCACCACAGGCGCACGGTTCGTATCACCGCTCCCATTTGGGACTGAACGGTGACATTCACGAGGTCAGCGTTGTCGGTGGCGTGTGGTTATCTATCGACAAAGCGCGTATCACGCGCTCAGGGGTGCCGCGTGGCCGCGGGCCGTGCGAGGGGAGACGATCCGTTGTGAACGTGCATCCGATATCGGGGAGCCGGATGCGCCGAGGCGCGCTGCCGGCCCTGCTGCTCGGAGCCGTGCTGACGCTGGTCAGCGGCTGCAGTGGGGACGACGACGGCAAGGGTGGCAAGAAGGTTCCCGACGGCCCCTCACAGGCCGTGGTGAACATCGCGCCCAAGGACGGCTCGGGGAACGTGGCCACCAGCGGCGCCCTCAAGGTGACCGCGGAGAAGGGCACCATCTCTTCCGTCAAGGTGGCGGACGACAAGGGCCACACCATCGACGGCAAGATCGCCGACGGTGGCGCCGCGTGGGAGCCGACGACCCATCTGGCCGCCTCCACCAAGTACACGGTCGACGCGATAGCCAAGGACAAGGAGGGACGTACGTCCGCGAAGCACGCGGCGTTCACGACCCTCACCCCTGACAACACCTTCGCTGCCTATTTCACGCCGGAGGACGGCAGCACGGTCGGCGTCGGCATGCCCGTGTCGCTCAATTTCAGCCGCGGCATCACCGACCCGAAGGCCGTCGAGAAGGCCATCAAGGTGACCGCCGAGCCCGCCGTGGAGATCAAGGGCCACTGGTTCGGCAACGACCGCCTCGACTTCCGGCCCGAGAAGTACTGGGCGGCCGGCACCAAGGTGACGATGACGATGGACCTCAACGGCGTCCAGGGCCGTGAGGGCGTCTACGGCACCCAGAACAAGACGGTGAAGTTCACCGTCGGCCGCTCCCAGGTGAGCACGGTCGACGCCGAGACCCACCAGATGGCGATCGTGCGGGACGGCAAGCCGCTGAAGACGATCCCGATCTCCGCGGGCGGTCCCGGCCACTCGACCTACAACGGTCAGATGGTCATCAGCGAGAAGCTCGAAGTGACCCGCATGGACGGCCGCACCGTCGGCTTCGGCGGCGAGTACGACATCCCGGACGTGCCGCACGCGATGCGCCTGTCCACCTCGGGCACCTTCCTCCACGGCAACTACTGGTCGGGCTCCTCGACCTTCGGCTCCGAGAACGTCAGCCACGGCTGCGTGGGCCTGGAGGACGAGCGGGGCGCGGGCGACCCGTCCACGCCGGCCGCCTGGTTCTTCAACCAGTCCCTCATCGGCGACGTCGTCATCGTCAAGAACTCCCATGACAAAACGATCCAGCCGGACAACGGCCTCAACGGCTGGAACATGTCCTGGGCGGAGTGGAACAAGGACAGCTGACGCTTCCTCGCAGGTCTGACGTGGCCCGGTGCACTGCCTTGCAGTGCACCGGGCCACATCGCGTGCTGTGCCTTCTCGGGGGCACCCCCGAACCCCCCGACGCTAACCTGCTGTCATGACTGTGCATCTTGAGGTAGCCGAGGGCGTCGGGACCGTGCGGCTGGACCGACCGCCGATGAACGCGCTGGACATCGCCACCCAGGACCGGCTCCGTGAGCTCGCCGACGAGGTCACCCGCCGCGACGACGTACGGGCCGTCGTCCTGTGGGGCGGGGAGAAGGTGTTCGCGGCCGGCGCGGACATCAAGGAGATGCAGCACATCGACCACGCCGCCATGGTGGCGCGCTCGCGCGGCCTCCAGGACTCCTTCACCGCCGTGGCCCGCGTCCCCAAGCCCGTGGTCGCCGCCGTCACCGGCTATGCCCTGGGCGGCGGTTGCGAGCTGGCCCTCTGCGCCGACTTCCGGATCGCCGCCGACAACGCCAAGCTCGGCCAGCCCGAGATCCTGCTCGGCCTCATCCCGGGCGCCGGCGGCACCCAGCGGCTCGCCCGGCTCGTCGGGCCCTCCAAGGCCAAGGACCTCATCTTCACGGGCCGCCAGGTCAAGGCCGACGAGGCGCTCGCCATCGGCCTCGTCGACCGGGTGGTCCCGGCGGCGGAGGTCTACGAGCAGGCGCACGCCTGGGCCGCCCGGCTCGCCGCCGGGCCCGCCATGGCGCTGCGCGCCGCCAAGGAGGCGGTGGACTCCGGGCTGGAGACCGACATCGACACCGGTCTCGCCATCGAGCGCAACTGGTTCGCGGGCCTGTTCGCCACCGAGGACCGCGAGATCGGTATGCGCAGTTTCGTGGAGGACGGTCCGGGCAAGGCCAAGTTCGTCTGAGCCGCCTGGGGTTGACCGGCAACGCCCGGAGGGAAGCCCTCCGGGCGTTGCCTCTTGTGGGGGAATTCCACGGGCCGCGCGGCACCCTGTGCCCGGCCTTGGCGCTCACCGTCGGCGATCTTTTGCGCACAGGATGTCGGCGCAGGTCAGTCCGGGTGCGGTGGAGGGCCCGGCGCCGCTGGCATATGTCGCCCCGGCGCCGCGGAACGATGCGCTCCGCTGAACCGAATCCCCAGGTTCCACTCCCTGGCGCTCCGGTGACGGCCATGATGGGGGTCATGGCGGGCCTGGAGGGAATGGAGCAGTCGCGGCAGCGGGCCGGTACGGCGGCCCCCGCGCGGTGGACCCCGATGGTAGAGGACGAGCTGACACGCAAGGCCTTCGAGCTGTTCGGTGATCCGGCCCTCGGCGAGGTCCGGCTGCCCTCCCGACCCGAATCCGCCGCCGCCGCCCGCCGGCTGACCCAGGCGGTGATGCTGCGTCACTGGGGCCTGTCGGCCCAGCTCGCCGAGCATGCCGTGCTGCTGGTCTCCGAACTCGTCGGCAACGCCGTCCGGCACACTGGGGCGCGCGAGTTCGGGCTGCGGATGGCGCGGCGGCGCGGCTGGGTGCGCGTCGAGGTGCGCGACCCCTCCCGGGGGCTGCCGTGTCTGCTTCCGGTGCGGGAGACGGATGTCAACGGGCGCGGGCTGTTCCTGGTCGACAAGCTCTCCGACCGCTGGGGGGTGGACCTGCTGGCGCGCGGGAAGACGACCTGGTTCGAGATGCGGGTCGGGGAGCGCGGCGAGCGCTGAACCCGGCGCCGCCCCCGCACGCGAAGAGGCCCCCTGCCGTCGTCCTGCGACGGGCCGGGGGCCTCTTCGGGTGGCCGTGGGGGAAATGGGGTGTGCCCCCGCGGCGGAATGACGACCTGGCCCGGGTCAATGGGGGTCGCTGGCCTCGACTATGTCACGCGTGATGTGCGGGGACCAAAGCGAGGCCAGGGCAATCCAAGGTGACGTCCGACACTGGCCTTGAAATCCATGAATGAAATGCCGGGGTGGCTTATCTTTATGCGGTGGTGTCGTGGTCCTTGCGGACCGCCGCCCCCACGGGTCTCATGTCCCCATGACGGCCCCGTATCCCCCCACGCACTGGATCCCGGCGAACAGGGCGAACTACACGGTCTCGAACCGCCCTCGCGCGTACCCCGTGGAGTTCGTCGTCGTGCACGTCACCCAGGAGACCTTCCAGGACGCGCGGAGAATCTTCCAGGACTCCCGCTCCAAGGTCTCCGCCCACTACATGGTGGCCTCGGCGGACGGCTACATCGCGCAGTTCGTCCGCGAGAAGGACATCGCCTGGCACGCCGGGAACTGGGACTACAACACCCGCAGCATCGGCATCGAGCACGAGGGCTGGATCGACCGCCCCGAGTACTTCACCGACGCCCTCTACCGCGCCTCCGCGAAGCTCACCGCCGCCGTCTGCGACCGCCACGGCATCCCGGCGACCCGAGAGCACATCATCGGCCATGTCGAAGTGCCCGGATCCACCCATACCGACCCAGGCCCGCACTGGGACTGGGACCGTTATCTGGAGTTGGTGACCGGCGGCTAATCTGTGCCGGTCCACCAAGCACCAAGGGGAGGCCCACATGGCCAGCATCGAGGAAGCCCGTAAGGCTTTCGACCGTTTCGACGTCGACGGCGACGGGTTCATCACGGCCGAGGAGTACAAGAGCGTCATGGCTCAGCTCGGCGACCACAACGTCACCGTGACCGTGGCCCAGGCCATCATCAACAAGAAGGACGGCAACGGCGACGGCGTCCTGTCCTTCGAGGAGTTCTGGGCCTCCCAGAACTCCTGACCTCCCCGCCCGGGCGGGTCAGCGCCAGCCCCTGCGCTGCGCGCCCGCCCGGCGCCGCCGGTCGTTGCACAGCAGACAGCGGCCCCAGCCCGGCGGCAGCGGATCCTCCCGGTCCCCCGCCAGCGGGTCGACGGGCCCCTTGGGATGCTCCGCGCACCCCGTGGCGCCCAGCCCCGCGCCCAGCGCCCCGGCCGCCGTCAGCGCCCTGCGCAACGCGTCCAGGAGCTGCTCGGCCTCATGGGGCGAAGGGGCGGCGTCGAGGGAGAAGGCGATGTCCGAGGCGGTGTTCAGCGCGCTCTGGAGTTCGCGCAGGTCTGCGTAACTCATGCTCGCGAGCCTACGCGCCACCACTGACACCGGCCGCCCACCGGCCCCCGCGGTACGGTCGGCCGCATGCCGCAGCAGCCCCCGCACGACGACCGTCGCCTCATGGACGACCGTTGCCTCATGGTCGCCACCACCACCGACAGCGAGAAGACCGCGCGCGACCTCGCCGCCACCGCCGTCGAGCACCGCCTCGCCGCCTGCGCCCAGATCGACGGCCCGGTCACCAGCGTCTACCGCTGGCGGGGCGCGATCGAGACCGCCACCGAATGGCGCGTCCTCCTCAAGACCACCGCCGCCCGCTACCCCGAGCTCGAGGCCCGGCTCCGGGCCGGCCATCCCTACGACGTGCCCGAGATCGTCGCCACGGAGATCACCACCGGCGGCGCCGACTACCTGGAGTGGCTACGGACGGAGACCGCGCCGTAACCCTTGTCGGCGCCCCGCGCCGCTGCTAGGAATACCGCTGGCATTCCGTCGTACGCGCCGGCTCCGCCGGGCGGCGCAGGCAGGGGGAATCGGATGGGCTCCTTCGCCCGCCCCGCGTTCTTCTGGGCGGGCGCCGCCGCCTGCACCGCCGGCGCCCTGCTCCACCTCCCCATGTACCTCCACGCCCGGCACATGGGCTACCGCATGGCCGGAATGCCCGTCGACACCCCCATGCTCATCGGCATGCTGCTGATCGTCACCGGCGTGGCCGCCGTCCTCCACGGGCTGCTGCCCCGGGGCTCGGACGCCCTGCGCCGGCAGGTCGCCTCCGTACGGGTCCGGGCGGTCGACGACGCCCCGCTGCGCCCGGCCCACGTCGCGCTCCTGGCGGTGCTCTCCCTCGCGGTGACCATCGACGTGATGAAACCGATGACGCTGTCGTTCGTCGTGCCCGGCGTCGCCAAGGAGTACGGGCTCGCCTCGCCCCTCAATCCCGGCGGCGACGTCCCCGTCTCCTGGCTGCCGCTGTCCGGCATCGCCGGCACCATGACCGGCTCGTTCCTCTGGGGATGGCTGGGCGACCGCATCGGGCGGCGCGGCTCCATCCTCCTGGCCGGGGTGCTGTTCGCCACCACCGCTGTCTGCGGCGCGATGCCGAGCTTCAGCTGGAACGTCGCCATGTGCTTCCTCATGGGCACGGCGGCCGGCGGGCTCATCCCCATCGCCTTCACCCTGCTCGTCGAGACCGTCCCCCAGCGCCACCGCGGCTGGCTGATGGTCCTCATCGGCGGGAACGTCACCGTCGCCTACATCCTCACCAGCTGGCTCGCCGCCACCCTCACCCCCACCTACAGCTGGCGGATCCTCTGGCTCGCCGGACTGCCGACCGGCCTGCTGCTGATCGCCCTCAACCGCTGGATCCCCGAGTCCCCCCGCTACCTCCTCGCCACCGGCCGCACCGAGGAGGCCCGGCGCGTCCTCGCCCGCTACGGCTCGACCCTGCAGGACGCCCCCGCCGTGGCGGCACCGGACGAAACGGGCCCGGCCCGCCCCGGCTACCGAGGCCTGTTCGCCGCCTCCTTCCGGGGCCCCACCCTCGCCCTGACCGTCCTCGCCGTCGGCGCCGGGCTGATGTCCTACGGCTTCCAGATGTGGCTGCCCACCAACCTCGGCCGCCTCGGCATCGCCGAGGTCTCCTCCGACCGCGTCCTGCGCGACAGCGCCCTGATCAGCCTGCCCCTCAACGTCCTCACCGCCCTGCTCTACGGGCTGTGGAGCAGCAGACGCACCGTGATCGCGCTGGCCGGGCTGACCGCCGCCGCCCTCGTCGCCCTCGCGGTGCTCGCGGAGACCGCAGCCGGGCACGGACTGCCGCTGCGGCTGCTGCTGCTCGTCCCGCTGTGGGGCATCAGCGCGACCGCCGCCGTCCTCGCCGCCTACAGCTCGGAGGCCTACCCCACCCCGCTGCGCGCGCGGGGCACCAGCTGGGCGGCCGGCACCAGCAAGGCCGGCGGCGTGGCCGTCCTCGGCCTGTCGGTGGCCGCCGTGGCGGTGCCCCCGCTGGGGGTGACGGCCCTGCTGGGAGCCGTACCGCTGGCCCTCGCGGCGGTCGCCTTCGCCCTCTACGGACCCGAGACCCGGGGCCGCCGGCTGGACGAGATCGTCCCCGGCCAGGTACCCGCCCGTGCCTGAACGCGACCCCCACCGGCGGACGCGGCGGCGGTGGGGGACGGCCGATACTGGGGGCACGCCGGGCCAGGAACCCCTCTCCTCCGCGCTGTTGCCCTACCTGCGACGGGCGAAGGACCTGATCGACCGCTCCTACGCCGACCCGCTCGACCTCGCGACACTGGCCGCCGAGGCGGGCTGCTCGCGCTTCCACTTCCTCCGCTCCTTCCAGGCGGCCTTCGGCGAGACCCCCGGCCGCTATCTGACGCAGCGTCGCATCGAGCGGGCGCGCGACCTGCTGCGCGCCACCAACCTGACGGTCGCGGAGATCTGTCACCTCGTCGGCTACTCCAGCGTCGGCTCCTTCAGCTCCCGCTTCTCCGAGGTGATGGGCGTCCCGCCCACCCGCTACCGCGAGCGGATCGCCCGCGAGGGCGGCCCACCGCCCATTCCCGGCTGCTACCTGTTCATGTGCGCCCGGCGGACCGGCGGAAGCGGAACGCAGCTCCGCAATCCAGGAGATGTCACCGCCGGGGAGCCGTCGATAGCGTCTGATCACAGCTCTCCGGCGGAAGGAAACCCATGAGCACGCGTCTGTCGCACGTCACCGTCCCCGTCCTCGACCAGGACTCCGCGAAGGCCTTCTACACGGAAAAACTGGGCTTCGAGGTCCGCGACGACATGACGCTCGGCGACCTGCGCTGGCTCACGGTCGGCCCCAAGGACCAGCCCGACGTGGTGCTGGTGCTGCGCAAGGTCGGGCCGCCCGAGTACGACGAGGAGACCGCCGGCCAGCTGCGGGACCTCGTCTCGAAGGGCGTGATCGGGGTGGGGGTGCTGCACGTCGACGACGTCCGCGCCCTCCACAAGAGGCTCAGGGCGGCGGGCGTGACGTTCGTCCAGGAGCCCGTGAAGCGGCCGCACGGCACCGAGGCCGTCTTCCGCGACGATTCCGGCAACTGGTTCAGCCTCACCGACGCCCGCGGCTGAACCGGACACCGGAGGAGCACCGAGAGGAGAGCAGGACCGGCCATGGCTCACCAAGCGCAACCGGCCCCGGACGGCGGGGCGTTACCGGACCGGCCCGGCGCCGGAAACCCCTGGGTGGTGCTCGTCGCCGTCGCCCTCGGCACCATGATGGAGGCCCTCGACGGCACGGTCGTCGCCGTCGCCAACCCCGTCATCGCCGTCGACCTCGACACCGAGCTCACCACCCTCCAGTGGGTCACCAACGGCTATATGCTCGCCGTCGCCTGCGCCCTGATCACCGCAGGCAAGCTCGGCGACCGCTACGGCCACAAGAAGGTCTTCCTCATCGGGATGACGGGCTTCGCCGCCACCTCCGTCCTCGCGGGACTCTCGGGCAGCATCAGCATGCTGATCTTCTGGCGGGTGCTCCAGGGCATCAGCGGCGCCGTCCTCGCGCCCAGCGGACTGGCCGTCCTCAAGACCTCCTTCCCCCAGGACAAACTGAAGATCGCCATCGGCGTCTGGAGCGGCGTCGGCGCCCTCGCGCTGGCCGCCGGCCCCTTCATCGGCGGCGTCACCGTCGACCAGCTGGGCTGGCGCTGGGTGTTCTTCATCAACGTCGTGGTGTGCGCCGCCGCCCTCGCCCTCGGCGGCCCCGCGATCCGCGCGGTACGGCCCGAGGGCGCCGACCGGTCCTTCGACACCCCCGGCGTCCTGCTGCTCACGGCCACCCTGTTCGCCCTGGTCTGGGGCATCATCCAGGTGCCCGGCCACGGCTGGACCGCGTTCCGCGTCCTCGGCCCGTTCGCCGCCGCCCTCGTCGTCGGCACCGCGTTCGTCCTGCGCGAGCGCCGCGCCCGCGAGGCGCTGCTGCCACCGGCCCTCTTCCGCGAGCGGGCCGTCTCCACCGGCACCGCCACCCTGCTCATCGGCGGCTTCGCCACCTTCGGCGCCTCGTTCTACCTCGCCCTCTACCTCCAGCAGGTGCACGGCTTCTCCCCGATGCGGGCCGGCCTCGGGCTGCTTCCCTTCACCGTCCTCTTCGGCGTCGGCGCCCCCCTCGGCGCGGCCCTCAACCAGCGCTTCGGGCCCAGGGTGCCGCTCGCCGCGGGCATGGTCCTCATCAGCGTCGCCCTGCTCGGTCTCTCCCGGATGACCGAGGTCTCCTCCTACAACGCCATGTGGCCGTTCCTCGCCCCCCTCGGCGTGGGCATGGGCATGGTCGCACCCACGGCCATCGAGATGATCGTCGGCAGTGCCCACGACGAGCTCGCCGGCGTCGCCTCCGGCCTCCAGCAGACGGCCCTGATGCTCGGCGGCGTCCTGGGCACGGCCGTCCTCGGCTCACTGATCTCGTCCCGGGTCTCCGGGGTCCTGCCCGGACACCTCGCCGACGAGGGCGTCGGCGGCGCCCTGGCCCAGGCGCTGCGCCGGATGACGGACGTCATCGCGCAGGGCGTGGTGCCCGTGCCCGACGGCACCGCGCGCCCCGCCGCCGAGGCGGCCGCCCGTGCCGGGCACGCCGCCTTCATGGACGGCTTCCACACGGCGATGCTCGGCGGCGCGGTCGTCGTCCTCGTCGGCGCGGGCGTCGCCCTGCTGGCCCCGCGGCTGGAGGCCGCGACGGCCGCCGGGGACGTCGACGTCGCGACCGGCCACTGAGCATGTCCTCCACTCATCGAAGACTCATCGAAAACTCACTGAAGACAGGAGAAACTCCGTGATCTCGCACATCGGTACCGTCGACGTCTTCGTCAACGACCAGGAGAAGGCCGTCGACTTCTTCGTCAACACCCTCGGCTTCGAGCTCCGCGAGGACCTGAGGTTCGGCCCCATGCGGTGGATCGAGGTGGCACCCAAGGGCTCCCAGACCCGCATCGTGCTGTGCACCAAGGACTTCCCCGTCTACCGGGAGGGCAACATCGGCCGCTTCACCGACATCCAGTTCGTCACCGAGGACATCAAGGCCACGCACGACGAGCTCGTCCGGCGCGGGGTGCGGTTCACCCACGAGCCGCAGCAGATGCCGTTCGGCGGCTCGACCGCGACGTTCGCGGACCCCGACGGCAACGAGTTCAACCTGGTGCAGCCCGCCGGCTGAGCCCCCTGTTCGTGCTGCCGCCGCCTTCCCCCGGGGCCGGCGGCAGCACCGCGTCCGGGGCCGTTCACATCGCCGCGACGCCCACCCGCGTGAAGTCCGCCCCCGGCCACAGGCCCCGGACCGTGCTCTCCAGGATCATCAGCGCCATGATGGGGAAGGCGAAGTCCGAGGCGGCGTAGAGCCGGTGGGCGCTCTGCACCTCGAAGACGCCGTTGCCGAAGGACGCCATGTCGAAGGCCCGGCCCGGGCCGGCGCACCGGCCGACCAGCTCGGCGATGTCGGCGACGAACGGCTCGGGGTCGGCTGTCCGGCCGTCCGCGTCGGCCATGCTCGCCAGCATGATCTCCCCGCAGCGCCGTCCGTCGCCGGTGGCGAGCGCCGCGAAGAACCCGGCGATCAGCTCCCGAACCCGCTCGGGCAGCCGGACGCTGTAGCCGGCGTCCAGGATCACGGCCGCGTGGCCCTCCGGCAGCAGATACACATTGCCCGGGTGTGGATCGCAGTGCACGAACCCGTCCACGAACATCATCTTGTGCGCGGCCGCCAGCACGGCCGAGGCGAGCCGCGCCCGCACCGGGTCGGGGAGGGTCGCGGGCGTCCTGGTGTCCAGCCCCGGGACGAAGTCGAAGACCAGGCACGTCGGCCGGGACCACTCGGGGCGCAGCCGGGGCACGACCACGCCGGGGACGTCCGCGAGGTTCGCGCGGAGCGTGACGATGTTCTTCGCCTCGCGCCGGAAGTCCAGCTGGCCGAGGACGGCCCGGCTGACGTAGCCGACGAGGTCGGCCATCGGCATCCCGCGCAGCGCCGGCAGCCGCTCGGCGCGGCGCGTCAGGGCGCGGATCAGCGCGAGGTCGGCCCGCATCGTCGCGTCGATGCCGGGGCGCTTCAGCTTGAGCGCCACGACCCCGCCGTCCGGCAGCACGCCCCGGTACACGCAGGCGATGCTGCCGCCCGCCACCGGCTCGGGATCGAGCCGGGCCAGGAACGGCGGTGTCGCCCGCCCGTACGCGGCGCGCAGCGCGCTTGCCGCTTGTCGCGGCGGGAGGGGGCGGACGGAGTCGTGGAGACGGGACAGCTCGTCGCACAGGGCGGCGGGGAGCATGTCGCGGCGCGCGCCCGCGATCTGGGCGAACTTTATGAAGGTGGGACCGAGGGATTGGATGCGGTGGGTGAGGCGGCGGTAGAGGTAGTGGTGGGCGGCGGGGCGGCCGCGTACTGCTCGTATGGCGAGCAGGGCGGGGAGGGTTGTGGCCGCTTCCACGATGACCGTGAGGGCCAAGGCGCACACGCGCAGCGCGAGGCGGTGCGGAGGGACTCGGTCCATGGGGGGGGCTCCTCTGGTTGGAGGCCCCAGTCCCGCCCTTTCTCCCCCAGCTACCGCTGGGAGGTGCCCCCAGCCTGGGGCTCCGCCCCCAGACCCCCGCGCCTCAAACGCCGGCGGGGCTGGGTTGTGCCCGCGCGGAGCGGGGGTGCGAGGGGGCGGAGCCCCTTCGGAAACGGTGAAAGGGCGGGGCTGGGGCTAGTCGAACGTGAACGACGAACGCAGCGCGCCCAGCAGGGCGGAACGGGGCGTCGCCCTGATCAGCCCGTCCCGCACAGCGCAAAGCACCGGCGCCCGCCACTGCCCCAGCCGCCCCATCCAGTGCGACTGGACAGTCACAGCGTGGGCCCGACGCCGCCGCCGCGCGGCGTACGCGCGCAGCGCTGCCGGAACGTCGTCCGTCGCCCCCAGCGCCCGCGCCAGCACCACCGCGTCCTCCAGCGCCTGGCACGTGCCCTGCCCCATGGCCGGCGCGGCCGGGTGCGCGGCGTCACCCACCAGGGCCACCACGCCCCGCCCCCAGCGCCGCAGCGGTGCCCGGTCGTGGATCGCGGTGACGGTGACGGCGGCCGGGTCGGTGGACCGCAGCACGGCCGGGACCGGGTCGTGCCACGCGGCGAAGTGCCGCTGGAGGAACGGCAGGGACGACGGGCCCGCCCTGGCCCCGCCCTCGGGTACGGCGAAGGCCGCGAACCAGTACATCCGCCCCTCCGGCAGCGGGAACAGCCCGAACTGCCGTCCCGGGCCCAGCGCCAGCAGCGCCGGGTGGCCGGGGCAGGCGTACGCGGCGACGCCCCGGGCCACCGCGTGGCCGAGGTAGCGCAGGTCGCCGCCGCCCGTGTCCCCGGGGGCGCCGAAGAGGGCCGCGCGCACCCGGGAGCGGATGCCGTCGGCGCCGATCAGCAGATCGCCCTCCACCTCGGTGCCGTCCGCGAGCCGGGCGGCCACCGCCGGGCCGTCCTGCCGTACGCCGACGCAGCGCGCCCCGAAGCGGATCGCGTCCGGGGGCTGGAGGTCGTGGAGGGCCCGGAGCAGGGCGGCGCGCGGCAGCGCGCGTCCGTTGCCGCCGCACCGGGCGTCCAGCACCCCGGCCGGCAGGGACAGCAGTGTCGCGCCGCGCGCCGTGCGCATCGCCAGGCCCGCCGCGGGCGCGCTGCGGGCCCGGACGGGTCCGTCGGCGTCGAGCACGGCGAGTGCGGAGAAGGCGTTGGGCCACAGGGTGAGGGCCGTCCCGGCGACGCCGACGTCCGGGGCGCGCTCCAGCAGCACGACCTCCAGCCCGGCCCGGCGCAGCAGGGCGGCGGTGGCCAGGCCGGCGGGCCCGGCCCCGACGACCAGGGCGCGCCGGGCTCTCACGCGGGCGCGCCCGGCCACATGGAGGACCAACTCCCTGGGGCCGGGCCGCCCAGCAGGTCCGGGATCTTCGCGACGTCGAACACGCCCCAGTGCTCGGCGATCCGGCCGCCCCGGAAGCGGAAGGTGTTGGAGCCGCCGATGGCGAAGGACCGGCCCGTGGGCGGCAGCCCCATGAACGTGCCCGTGTGCTCGAAGTGCAGCAGGATCGCCTGGGCGAGGACGTCGCCCTCGCACACCGACGTGAGCACCTCCACCCGGCGCGTCGTCAGGGCCTCGGCCGCCTGCCCGAAACGGTGGGCCACGCCCTCGCGGCCGGGCGGATCCCACGGCGGGGCGAAATGGTCGACGAAATCGGGGGTGAGTACCTCGGAAATGGCCGAGAAATCGTGGGTGAAGAGCACGGCGCCCCGGAATTTCCGGACGGTTTCCTCGTAGGCGGATTTCTTGTCCGGCCGCGTCACGCCGTGGCCCGCAGTAATTCCGGGGGGAGCAGCCCGAGCTGTTCCAAAAGGTACAGCCCGTCGGCCACGCCCCAGTGTTCCACGACGGCGCCGTCGACGACCCGCAGCTGGCCCAGCAGCGGAACGCGCACGGCGCGGCCGGTGGCCGGCACGCCCAGGTACTCCCCTTTGTGCGTGGCCTCGACCGTCAGCCGGGTGGCCACGAGGTCGCCCTCCGCGACCATGGCGTGGACGGTGAGCCGCAGGTCGGGGAAGGCGTTCATGAAGCGGGCCATCTCGGCGGCGACGTCGGTGCCGGGCAGCGGCTCGCCGTCGCGGCCGTAGTGGACCATGTCCGGGGACCAGAACCGCGTCATCGCCGCGAGGTCGCCCCTGTTCCAGGTGTCGATCAACTCCCGTACCAGCGCCTTGTTCGCCTGCTCGGTGGACCCCATGCCGGCTCCTTCCGCGCGCGGTTTCGCAGAAAGGCTAGTGGGATTCCCGGCGCGGTCACTTCTCCCAGATTGCGGTGCGGATCGCCCTTCCGGGCGGGGTTGACGACGCAGAGGGCCGTGGAAACAATTCCGCAGGGACAACGGAGGGTTGTCGTCATGACCGATGGTTTCCCCAGCCTTCCCGCCGAGGGACTTCCTGCCGAGGGCGCGGACGGGCTGTACAGCCAGAGCTGGTTTCCCCTGTGCCTGTCCGAGGACGTCCCCGCCGGCGCGGTCCTCGGCGTCGAGTTCCTCGGCGGCAAGGCCGTGGTCTTCCGGGGCCGCGAGGGCGGCCCCGCCCGGGTGCTGAGCGGCTACTGCGTCCACGTCGGTGCGGACCTGTCGGTGGGCGAGGTGGTGGGGGAGCGGCTGCGGTGCCGTTTCCACGGCTGGCAGTACGACGGTGGCGGGGCGTGCGTCGCCACCGGCATCGGCGACCCGGTGCCGCCCCGGGCCCGGCTGTTCCGCTTCCCGACGGCCGAACGGCACGGCGTCGTCTGGGCGTTCAACGGCGAGGAGCCGCTCTTCGGCGTGCCCGGCCTGCCCTACCGCGAGGACGAGCTGACCGTCCGCCGCTCCGTCCTCCCGGAGCTGCCCGTCGAACCCTGGCTGGTCCAGGCCCACACCATGGACCTCCAGCACCTGTGCCTGCCCCACGAGTTCGTCCTCGACGACGACCCCAACGACTCGGTGCGTATCGACGCCCACTCCGTCGGCTTCGACCTGCGGGCCCGGATGCGCGACGGCGAGCGCTTCGACGTGCGCGTCGACATCCACGGCACCAACATCTTCTGGCAGACCGGCACCCTCGACGGCCGCTGGTTCTTCTGGCTCGCCCCGCTGAACATCCCCGGCCCCGGCCGCTCCCGGGCCGTCTTCGTCTACGGCGCCCACCGGGAGGAGGACGAGGACCCCAAGATCACCGAGGAGTTCCTCGACCGGGCCCGCACGGCCATGATGAACCTCTTCGACGACGACACGCCCGTCCTCGGCACCATCCGCTTCCGCCCCCGCCACCTCACCCACGGCGACCGCACCCTCGCCCGCTACCTCGACTACGTCCGCGCCTACCCCCGGGCCAACCCCGCCCGGGACTACCTCACATGAGCGCGAAGAGCACGCAGAGCGTGAAAGGGGCCGCCGCCGTGACCACGCGCCCGCTCGGCCGTCCCGTCCCCGCCGAGGGCCTGGACGGGACGTACAGCCAGAGCTGGTTCCCGCTGTGCCTGTCCACCGAACTGCCCGCCGGGCAGGTGCTCGGGGTGGACTTCCTCGGCGGCCGGGTGGCGGTCTTCCGGTGCGCGGCCGGCGGGCCCGCCCGGGTCGTCAGCGGCTACTGCGCCCACCTGGGCGCGGACCTGTCCGTCGGACACGTGGAAGGGGAACACCTGCGATGCCGCTACCACGGCTGGCGCTACGACGGCGCCGGTACCTGCGCGTCGACCGGTACGGGCGAGCCGGTGCCGCCGCGTGCGCGGCTCTTCTCTTTTCCCTCGCGGGAATCGCATGGCATCGTCTGGGCCTTCAACGGGCGGCGGCCCTTGTTCGACGTGCCCGGCCTCCCCGTCCCCCCGGACGATCTGCTCCTGCGCCACACGGTCCTTGACGAGGCCCCCGTCGACCCCTGGCTGGTGGCGGCCCAGACCATGGACGTCCAGCACTTCCTCCTCCAGCACGGCTTCGCCCTGGACGACGGCGACGACCCCAACGACGCCGTCACCGCCACCGCCCACTCCATGGGCTACCCGCTGCGCCTGACCACCCCGGACGGGCAACGGCTCGACTTACGCGTCGAGATCCACGGAACCAGCGTGTTCCGGCAGACCGGCACCCTCGACGGCCGCTGGTTCTGCTGGCTCACCGCGCTGCGTTCCGTACGCCCCGGGGTGTCCCGGCCTTACTTCGTCCTCGGCGCGCGGCGGGCGGAGGGCGGCGCGGACCCGGCGGCGGACGAGGCGTTCCTCGACCGGGCCATGGGCGTGATGATGGGCATGCTCGCCGACGACGCCCCTGTGCTCCTCACCCTCCACTTCCGCCCCGGCCTGCTCACCCGCAGCGATCGCGCCCTGGGCCGCTACCTGGAGTACGTCCGCCGCCACCCCCGTGCCCACCCCGCCCGCGAGGACATCAGCTGAGGGGGGACATCAGGTGACCCCGGACGGCTCGGGCGTGAACCGCACCGGCAGCGACTCCAGGCCGCGCAGCACGCCCGTGGGCCGCCAGCGAAGGAGGCCCGCCGACTCGTCCAGGGCGATGTCGGGCAGCCGCCGCAGCAGCGTCCCCACGGCGATCCGCCCCTCCATCCGGGAGACGGGCGCGCCGACGCAGAAGTGGATGCCGTGCCCGAAGCCCAGGTGGGAGCGGTCGCCGCGGGTGATGTCCAGCCGGTCCGGGTCGGGGTAGCGGTCCGGGTCGCGGTGGGCGGAGGCCACGCCCACGGTGACGATCGCGCCCCTGGGCACGGGCGTCCCACCGATCTCCAGGTCCTCCGTGGCCACCCGCAGCATGGCCCGCTCCACCGGCCCGTCGTAGCGCAGGAACTCCTCGACGGCCGCCGGCAGCAGCTCCGGCCGGGAGCGCAGCAGCTCCAACTGGTCCCGGTGGCGCAGCAGCGCCAGCATGCCGTTGCCGATGAGGTTCACCGTCGTCTCGTGCCCGGCCACCAGCAGCAACCCTGCCGTGGAGACCAGCTCCAGCTCGGTCAGCCGGCCCTCCTCGGTGGAGGCCACGACGAGCGCGCTCAGCAGGTCCGGCTGGGCCTCGGTGTCGTCCCCGGCCGAGCGCAGCGCGCGGCGGCGCTCGGCGACGAGCGCGGTGAAGTACTCGCGCAGCAGCCGGTTCGCCTCGTGCGGCGGCATCGTCGCGCCCTCGGTGTAGGTGGGGGTCAGCGCGGCCGTGCTCCACTCGCGGAACGGCGCCCGGTCGGCCTCCGGCACGCCGAGGAGTTCACAGATCACGGTGATGGGCAGCGGGAACGCCAGCGCGGTGATCAGGTCGGCGGTGCCGCGCGGGGCGAACGCGTCGATCAGCCCGTCGGTGATCTCCTGGACGCGCGGCAGCATGGCGTCCACCCGGCGCGGCGTGAACGCCTTGGCGACGAGCCTGCGCATCCGGGTGTGGTCGGGCGGATCGCTGTTGAGCATGTGCGGCTCCGAGCCCTCCCCGCCCTCGGGGTAGAGCCCGGAGCGGCGCAGCGCCTCCCACGCGTGCTTCGGGTCGCGGGAGAGCCGGGGGTCGGCGAGGGCGGCGCGCGCGTCCTCGTAGCGGGTGACCAGGTAGTGCTCGATGCCGTTGGGGTCGCGGATCGGGTGGACGGGGGCCTCGGCGCGCAGCCGCGCGTAGACGGGATAGGGGTCGACGCGGGACTCCGGCGCGTACACCTCGTGGGGATCGTCGGGTTCGGGCATGTCCGTGGTCCCCTCTCTCACACCTGCGGGCGGGGGTTGGGGCAGACGACGTCGGTCCTCGGCAGGGTGCCGTCGACCAGGTAGGCGGTGGCCAGCTCGTCGGCGCCGGGGTTGCCGTAGAAGGGGAAGACCCGGTGGTGGGCGGTGTCGGCGACGGTGACCAGCCGGGAGTTGTGCCGCAGCACCTCGTGCATCCGCACGGCGGCCGCGTGCGGTGTGGACATGTCCTCGGCGGACTGGACGAGCAGGACGCTGCGGGCGCGGTTGCCCGCCCCCAGCCGGGTCACCGGCTCGCTCGGCGGCACCGGCCAGAACGCCGTCGCCTTGATCCCGGACAGGGCCGCGCCCGTGAACGGGTACTCGCGTGCCGCGCGGGCCATGTCCCGCTCGTACGGGCCCAGCCGGCGCGGCCAGGACCAGTCGCCCGCGAGGATGGCCAGCTGGGCGACCGTGCCGCTCTCCTCCTTCGGCTGCCCGAACATCGTCGCCAGGAAGGTGAGGGTCGCGGGGGTCAGCGGCGCGCCGTGCACGGCGGAGCGCAGGATGTCGCCCAGGTGCGCGTAGTTGAGGTCGCTGTTGAGCATCCCCACGACGATCAGCCGGGCGAGGGTGCGGTCCAGCGGGAAGCCGTTGACCGCCACCGGCTGGTCCGCGTCGACCCGGGCCAGCAGCCGGTCGTAGGAGGCCCGGACCTCCGGGGGCGTGGCGCCCAGCGCGAGCTCGTCGTGGTGCCGGGCGGCCCAGCGGGTCCAGCGGCCCAGGGCGCGTTCGCCGTTGGGCGGGAAGTCGGTGAACAGCCCGCGCCATACCCAGTCCGGGCTGCACAGGCTGTCCAGGACGACCCGGTCGGCGTGCTCGCCGAACATCTGCGTCCATACCGCGCCCAGGTACGTGCCGTAGGAGTAGCCCAGGTAGGACAGCCGCTCCTCGCCCAGCGCGCCCCGGACGACCTCCATGTCGCGGGCGATGTTCCGCGAGTTCGCGAACGGCAGCACGTCCAGGGCGTGTTCGGCTACCTTGGCGGCGACCTCGGCCTGGAAGCGGACCTCGTGGGCGAAGTCGCGGGGCTGGTGGAAGACCCAGAAGCGTTCCTCCGGCTCCAGCCCGCACACGACCGGGCTGCTGCGGCCCATGAACCGGTGGTCGAACGCCACCACGTCGTAGCGCGCCAGCACCTCCTTGGGCAGCGCCCGCGCGAGCTGCGCGCCGAGCAGCGTGCCCCGGTTGCCGAGGTCGTCGCCGGGACCGATCAGCAGCACGCCGCGCCGCCGCTCGGGCGCCGCCGCCGGGGCCCGCACGAGGCCCAGGGTGAGGGTGCGGCCGGTGGGGTCGGCGTAGTCCAGCGGCACGGTCAGCTCGGCGCACTCCAGGCCGGCGAGGGCCTCCTCGTCGGCCGGGTGCCAGGACAGGGACTGCTTCTGGAAGTCCCGGATCGCGTCGGCGCGCAGGGCGGGGTCGTTCATCAGGCGTCCCTCCCGTGACCGGTGGTGAAGGTGAGGTCCGTGTCGGGCAGCTTGCCGGTGAGCAGGTACTCGGTGACGGTCCCGTCGACGCCGGGGTGGCCGTGGAACGGGAACACCCGGTGGGCGCCGGTACCGGCCGCCGTGACCAGCCGGGAGTTGTGCGCCAGCAGTTCCCTCAGCCGCGCGGCCCCGCGCGCGGGGGTGAACATGGCGTGCTCGGCCCGCACGAGCAGCACGCTCTCCGCGTGGTTGTCCCGGCCGAAGGCGGGGGCGGACGGGCGGCGCCCGTCGAGCTCCCGGGGCCAGAAGGCACCGGCCTTGGGCGCGGCCATCGCCGGCCCGATGAACGGGTGCCGTTCGGCGGCCGCCGCCATGTCCCGGCGGTAGCCGGCCGGGTCGCGCGGCCACGGCGCGTCGCCGCCGAGCACCGCGAGCTGGGCGACGGCCCCGCTCTCCTCCTTGCCGCGCCCGAACATCGCGCCCAGCGCCCGGCGCGCCTCCTGCGAGGCCTGCCCGCCGTGGACGGCGGCGCGCAGCACGTCGCCGAGGAAGCCCCAGGCCAGGTCGTCGCCGAGCAGCACCATGGTGAGCAGGCGGAGCATCGTGCCGTCGACGGGGAGGCCGGCCACCTCGATGTGCTGTTCCCGGTCCGCGCGTGCGGTGAGCCGTGCGACCGCTTCGCGCACGGCCGTCGGGGTCGCGCCCAGCGCCAGCTCCTCGTGGCGCCGCGCGGCCCACGCCGACCACCGGCCGAGCGCGGCCTCGCAGCTCGCGGCGTAGTCGAGGAACATCCGCCGCCACACGGAATCCGGGTCGATCACGCTGTCGAGGACGACCCGGTCGGCGTGCGCGCCGTACAGCTGTGTCCACAGCGCGCCGAGGTGACTCCCGTAGGAGTAGCCGAGCAGGGAGATCCGCTCCTCGCCGAGGGCGCGGCGGATCACCTCGATGTCATGGGCGATGGCCCGTGAGGTGAGGTGGGGGAGGAGGTCACCGGCCTCGCGGAAGCAGCGTTCGACGATGCGTTGTTGATAGCGGGCCTCGGTGTCGGCGTCCTCGGGGGTGTGGAAGATCCACAGCCATTGGTCGGGGGTGAGCCCGCAGGAGAGGGGGTGACTGCGGCCGCTGAAGCGGTGGTCGAAGCCGACGATGTCGTACTGGTCGAGGACGGGGGAGGGGAGTTTGGCGACGAGTTGGGGGACGAGGAGGGTGCCTCGGTTGCCGGGGTCGTCCGGGGGGACGAGGAGGGTGCCGAGGCGGCGGGTGGGGGTGCGGGCGGGGTGGCGGGCGAGCGCCAGCTCGAGGGACCGGCCTTCTGTGTCGGCGTGGTCCAGCGGGACGGCGACGGTGGTGAAGTCGAGGCCCGCCAGGGCCTCCTCGGTGGCGGGGTGCCAGGTGGGGTGCACGGGGGTTCCCTTCCGGGGGCGGGGCTGGGGCGCTCTCAAGGCCTGATCTCGTACAGTGCGTTGAGCGGTGTCGGCGGCGGCAGCTCCCGTACCGACGTCAGGCCCGCCTCCGCGCACAGCCTCCGCAACTCCCCCGCCGGCAACCCCAGCATCCCCGGCGCCCTCCCCTTCGCCGCCAGCGACACCGGCACGCTGTACAGCACGCTCGCCCCGTACAGCAGCGCGGCCGCCGCGCCGCGGTTGTCCGTGGCGCGTTCCGCGCCCGCGCTCTCCAGGAGCAGGAGAACCCCGTCGTCGGCGAGGGCGGCCCGGACCGCGTGGAGGGCCGCCGCCGGGTCCGGGGCGTCGTGGAGGACGTCGAGGGCGAGGACGAGGGCGTGGTCGCCCGTGGCGGGCAGCAGGTCGGCGGCGTCGCCGTGGACGAACTCCACGCGGTCGGACACCCCGGCGTCCGCCGCCTCCCGGCGCGCGCGGTCGACGTGGAGCCGCAGCCGGTCGTAGCCGGTGCAGCGGGCGCGGGGGAAGGCCCTGGCGATCAGTACGAGCGCGTGGCCGCCGCCGCTGCCCAGGTGGGCGACGCGGCCGCCGGCCGCCAGGCGTCCGGCGAGGCCGTCGATCGCGGGGATCCACTGGGGGAGCAGCAGGGTGCCCAGCCAGCTGGCGCTCATCCGCCACATCGTCCGGTAGAGGCCCTCGGGGTACGCCTCCTGCGGGACGCCGCCGCCCGAGCGGAACGTCTCGGCGACGGGCTCCAGCATCGCGGCGAGCGCGGGCACGAGCCCGGCCGCGCCGCCGAGGAAGAACGGCGAGTCGTCGTGGGCGAGTACGGCGGCGTGCTCCGGGGGGAGGGAGAAGACCGGCTCTTCGGCGGCCTGCCGCCGGGCGTCCAGGTAGCCCGCGCTGAGAAGGCCGAGGAGCCATTCGCGGACGTGGCGCTCGTCCAGCCCGGCGCGGGCGGCGAGCTCCGCGCTGCTCGCCGGGCCGCCTTCGGCGAGCGCGCGGAAGAGGCCCAGACGGTCGCCCAGGGCGCACAGGACGCTGGTCATCCCGCCGCTGACGTCGTCCAGGAAGCGGCCGGCGAACGCTTGCACGGCAGTGCTGTCGCATCCGTCCATGGCGCCCGACTGTAGTGAACGGCCCGGAGGGTCGCCTTCTCCCAGGTTGCTCACGCCCGTGGCGGGCCCATTGCTACCATGAAGTGTAGTAATGGGGGCGGAAGCTGAGGGTGCGTCATGACGGGCAAGCGGAATTACGGGCAGTTCTGCGGTCTCGCCGCCGGCCTCGACGTCGTGGGCGAACGCTGGGCGTTGCTCATCGTCCGGGAGCTCCTCATCGGCCCGGCGCGCTTCAACGAGATCCTGGGCAACCTGCCCGGCCTCGGGCCCAATCTGCTCTCCGACCGGCTGCGGGCGCTCGCCGCGCGCGGGGTGCTGGAGTCGGCGGCCGTGCCCGGCGACGGGCGGGGCAGGCGCTACCGCCTCACCGCGCGCGGCGAGCAGCTCAGGGAGCCCCTGCTGGCGCTGGCCCGGTGGGGGATGGCGTTCCTGGGCGAGGAGGAGGCGCGTGGCGGCGCCGTCCGTGCCGCCTGGGGCATCCTGGCCGTCCAGGCGATGATCCACGGGCGTCCGGTGCCCGAGGTCGACGAGGCCTACGAGTTCCGCGTGGCCGACGAGACGTTCCACATCGAGGTGGCCGCCGGCCGCGCCGTCACCCGGCGCGGTCCCGCCGGCGCCCCGGCCCTGGTCGTCGTCACGGACGCCGAGACGTTCGTGAGCATCGGCGCCGAGATGCGCACGCCCTTCGAGGCGCTGATCTCCGGCCGGCTGCGGATCGACGGCGATCCCGAGGCCGCCCGGCGCTGCGTGGAGTTCATGGGGCTGCTGGACGCCGCCGCCCGCCGCCCCGACGGGAGCGGGGAGCCGGTGGCGGCCGCCGCCCCGCCCGGCTGACGGACAGGGCGGCCGCGCCCGCCGGTCGTCCCCGAGGCAGTCGTCCCCCGAGGAAGTCGTCCCCGAGGAAGGGATCACCGTCGTGAGCGACGCACTGGCAGGGACCACCGCCCTGGTGACCGGCGCCTCCAGCGGCATCGGCGAGGCCACCGCCCTGGCGCTGGCCGCCGAGGGCGCCCGGGTGACCCTCGTCGCCCGGCGCGGCGACCGCCTCCTGAAGGTCGCCGAGGCCGTCGAGGCACTGGGCGGCCGGGCGTTCGTCGCCGAGGCCGACCTCGCCACGGAGTCCGGCGCGGTCACGGCCGTCGAGGCGGCCCTCGCCGCCCACGGACGGCTCGACATCGTCGTGAACGCGGCCGGGGTGCTGCTGCTCGGCCCCGTCGACGGCGCGCCCACCGAGGAGTGGCACCGCATGGTCGGCGTCAACCTGCTGGGCGCCGCCCTCGTCACCCGCGCCGCCCTGCCCCACCTGCTGCGCGCCGCCGCCGACGGCCCCCGGCGCGTCGCCGACGTCGTCAACATCAGCTCCAGCGGCGCCCGCGCCGCCACCCCCGGCACCGCCCTCTACGACGCCACCAAATCCGGGCTGAACGGCTTCAGCGAGGCCCTGCGCCAGGAGGTCGCCCGCCGCCACGTGCGGGTCTGCGTCGTCGAGCCCGGCTTCGTCGCCACCGAACTCCCCACCCACTCCCGGCCCGAGGCACTCGCCGCCCTCGCCGACGGCTTCGACCCCGGCACCCCGCTGCGCCCCGAGGACGTCGCCGGGACGATCGTCCACGTCGTCACCCGGCCCCGCCACATGGCGATCGGCGAGGTGCTGGTGCGCCCGGCCGAGCAGCTGCGGTGAACGGGTGGGGCGGGGGCGGGCTTTTCGGCCGAATCCCCCGTGGCGCGAACCGGATGTGTTGACCGTCACTTCCACAACTGATAGCAATACGCACTGTGTTCGAGTCCGGTCGCCGACCCGCGCCGGAGAACTCACCGGCGGCGCACCACCCTTGAGGACAGGACGGGGGTCGCACATGCCCGGAAAGCCTTCAGCTCCGCCCCGCTCGCGCACCCGTGCGCGGCAGGGGCCCGCGGCCCCCCGCTGGGCCCGGCGACTGTGTCTGCGCGAGGAGACGGCCGACTTCGCGGTCCGCGGCTTCCCCTGCGACAGGCCGGAGAGCCGGCGCGTCCTGGAACGCCACGGCCGTTCCTTCCTCACCGGCTTCAACACGGCCCTGACGGCTGCCCCCGGCGCCGTCCAGGAGCGGCTGACGGACCTCGACCCCGTCGAGCGCGGCTTCGCCTACGAGGGCGCGGGCATGGCCTGCGCCCTCCTCGACACCCTCGCCCTCACCGGGGGGCGCCGCGTCCGCGCCCTGCTCAGGGGGCCCGGCCGGGACTACGTCCACCTCGTCCACGTGGGCGCCGGCTGGGCGCTGGCCAAGGCGCCGCTGCCCGGGGCGCGCCGCCTGCTCGGCCTCGACCCGCTGCTGGGCTGGCTCGCGCTGGACGGACTCGGCTTCTCGTACGGCTACTTCGGCGGGCGGACGGCCGTGGCCCGGATCGCCCGCAAGGGCCCGCCCCGGCCCGGCGGCACCGTACGCCACCAGGGCCTCGGCCGCAGCCTGTGGTTCGTCGAGGCGGCCGACCCCGACCGCATCGCCGGGACCATCACCGGCTTCCCCGAGGACCGCCGCTCCCACCTGTGGAGCGGCGTGGGCCTGGCCGCCTGCTACGCCGGGGGAGCCGCCGACGGCGAGCTGGACCGGCTGCGCGAGCGCTCCGGCCCCTACTGGCAGCACCTCGCCCAGGGCGCCGCCTTCGCCGCCGAGGCCCGCCGCCGGGGCGGCCACATCCCCGAGCACACCCACCGGGGAGTCCTCCGGCTCGTGGGCGTCGACGCGGTGACGGCAGCGGGCTGGACGCTGGACGCCGAACGACGGCTGCGCGGCGACGGCAGCCTCGGCGACTTCCTCGCCTGGCGGGCCCTGATCAGCGGGAGCGCGCTCGCCTCCCGGTGACCCCGCCCCACCTGACGCCCGGCCGCCGGACTACGGAGGGAACATGTCCCGCACGCCCCGCATCGAGTGGCGAGCGCTCGCCGCGCCCGTCGTCGCCGTGGTGATCGCGTCCTGTCTGGGCGTGGCGGCCGTCCGGCCCGGCACGTCCGGGGCGGAACGGGACCGGCTGGCCGAGCGCTTCCGCTTCACCTCCGAGTACCTCAACGGCGACCCCGCCGGGGCCCGCACCGAACGGCGGGTGCAGCCCGCGCTGCGCCATATCTCCGCGTGGATCTCGGCCGTCGGCGCGAGCGTCGCCGTCGGCGACATCGCCGGCACCGGCCGCGACGCCGACGCCTGCCTCGTCGACCCCCGCGACGACTCCGTGACCGTCCGCCCCCTGCCGGGCTCCACCGGACGATACGCGCCCTTCACCCTCACCCCGGAAGGGCTGCCCTGGAACCCGCGCACCATGGCCCCCATGGGCTGTGTCACCGGCGACTTCGCCCAGAACGGGCTCACCGGCGTCCTCGTCTACTACTGGGGCCGCTCCCCGGTCCTCTTCCTGCGGCGGACCGGCGCCGACGGCAAGCCCGTGCCCCCGTCCGCCGCCGCCTTCCACGCCACCGAACTCGTCTCGCCCATGAGCGTGTGGAACACCACCACCGTCAACTTCACCGACGTCGACGGCGACGGCCGGCCCGACCTGATCGTCGGCAACTACTTCCCGGACGGCGCCAAGGTCCTCGACACCGAGGCCGCCGACGACCCCCGGATGGCCATGCAGGACGGCATGTCCAACGCCCGCAACGCGGGCAGCACCCACGTCCTGCTGTGGCACTCGGGGCGCGGCGGGCCCGACCCCGAGGCCCGCTTCCGGGACGAGCCCGACGCGCTGCCCGCCGGCGTCCGCCACGGCTGGGCCCTCGCCCTGGGCGCCCAGGACCTCGACGGCGACGGGCTGCCCGAGCTCTACATCGCCAACGACTTCGGCCCCGACCGGCTGCTCGTCAACCACTCGCGGCCCGGTCGGCCGTCCTACTCCCTCGCCGAGGGCCGCCGGACCTTCACCACCCCCAAGTCCAAGGTCCTCGGCCACGACTCGTTCAAGGGCATGGGCGTCGCCTTCGCCGATCTCACCGGACGCGGCGAACCCGACATCCTCGTCAGCAACATCACGCTCCCCTACGCCCTGGAGGAGTCCAACTTCGTCTTCACCCGCGACGGCCCGGTCTCCGACCTCGCCAAGGGCACGGCCCCCTACCACGACCGCAGCGAGGACCTGGGCCTGTCCCGCTCCGGCTGGTCCTGGGACGTCAAGACCGGCGACTTCGACCACAGCGGCACCCCCCAGATCCTCCAGGCCGTCGGCTTCGTCAAGGGCGGCACCAGCAAATGGCCCGAGCTCCAGGAGCTCGCCATGGCCAACGACAGCGTGCTCCACTCCCCGCTGAGCTGGCCGCGCGTCAAACCCGGCGACGACCTCTCCGGCGCCGCCGGCAACCGCTTCTGGGTGCGCACCGCCGACGGCCGCTACACCGACCTGGCCAAGGCCACCGGGCTCGACGAGAAGGTGCCCAGCCGCTCCTACGCCCTCACCGACGCCGACGGCGACGGACGCCTCGACATCGTCGTGGCCAACCAGTGGGGCCGGTCCGTCTTCCACCGCAACACCGGCCCCACCGCCGGGCCCTACCTGGCGCTGCGCCCGGTCGTGCCCGCCGCGGTGCCGGGCGGCGCGGCCACCACCCCGGCGATCGGCGCCCGCGTCACCGTCCGCACCGCCGACGGCCGCACGTACACCCAGCAGCTCCAGCCGGCCAACGGGCACACCGGCGTCAACAGCTCCGAGCTGCTCTTCGGGCTGGGGGCCGGAGCCGACGCGAAGCGACCGGTCACCGTCGAGATCACCTGGCGCGACGCCACCGGGCCGCACCGGACCACCCGGTCCCTGACGCCCGGCGCCCACACCGTCGTCCTCTCCTGAAGGTCTTCCGAAGAGGTGCCCCCGTGACGACCACCGCCCCCGCCTCCCCGACCGCCCCCGCCACCGGGAAACCCGCCGGCCCCACCCCGGAGAAGCGCCGCAGCAAGGCCCTGCGCCGCTTCGCGCTCTCCATCACCGTCCTCAACATCGTCGGCCTGGTCTGGCTGGGCTTCGAGCAGGCGTACGCGACCCCGTTCGTCGCCGTCGGCACCGCCTACGCCACCGAACTGCTGCTGGAGACCGTCGACGCGGCCGCGCGCCGCCGGCGGCCGCGCTACCTGGGCCCGTTCGGCAAGGTCCTCGACTTCATGCTGCCCGCGCACATCACCGGCCTCGCCTGCTCCATGCTGCTCTACGCCAACGACCGGCTCTGGCCCATCGCGTTCGCCGCCGCCGTCGGCATCGGCTCCAAATACGCGGTGCGCGCCCAGGTGCGGGGCAAGTCCCAGCACGTCCTCAACCCGTCCAACACCGGGATCGTCGCCACCCTTCTGATCTACGACTGGGTGGGCATCGCCCCGCCGTACGAGTTCACCGAGTACCCGCCCGGCGTGCTGCGCTGGATCATCCCGTTCGCGGTGCTGGTGGCCGGGACGATGCTCAACGCCAAGCTGACGTTGAAGATGCCGTTGCTGCTGGGCTGGGCCGGCGGCTTCGTCCTCCAGGCGCTGCTGCGCGCCGTGTTCACCGACGCCTGGGTGCTCGGCGCGCTGTCGCCGATGACCGGTGTGGCCTTCATCCTCTACACCAACTACATGATCAGCGACCCGGGGACGACGCCGTTCGCGCCCCGCCGCCAGTTCGCCTTCGGGCTGGGGATCGCGGCCGCGTACGGGACGCTGATGGTTCTGCACATCACCTTCGGTCTGTTCTTCGCGCTGGCGGTGGTGTGCGTGGTGCGGTGGGTGGCGCTGGTGACGCTGCCGCTGACGGCGCCTGTGCTGGAACGTTTCTCTAGTCTTCGTCCTGCTGTTGTGCGGGAGGCTCCGTGAAGTGCCCCGTCGCCATCGTGGGGATGGCCTGCCGCTACCCGGACGCGGATGGCCCGGATGAGCTGTGGCGGACCGTGCTCGCCGGGCGCCGGGCGTTCCGCCGGATCCCGCCCGAGCGGCTGCGGGTCGCCGACTACGCGCCGGGGACGGCTGGGGACGGTGACGACATCGTCGCCGAACGGGCGGCCGTCCTCGAGGGCTGGACCTTCGACCGGCAGGCCTTCCGGGTGCCCGGCGGCGCCTTCCGCGCCGCCGACCTCACGCACTGGCTCGCCCTCGACGTCGCAGCGGCCGCGCTGCGCGACGCGGGCCTGGCGGAGGGGGAGGGGCCGGAGGGGCCGGTGGGGTCGACGGGGTTCGACCGGGACCGCGTGGGCGTCGTCATCGGCAACTCCCTCACCGGCGAGTTCTCCCGCACCGGGCTGCTGCGGCTGCGCTGGCCGTACGTCCGCCGCACGGTCGACACGGTCCTCGGCCGGCACGGCCTGGCGGAGGGCGAACGGCGGGAGCTGCTGGGCGAGCTGGAGGAGCTCTACAAGAGCCCCTTCCCCGTCCCGGGTGACGAGTCCCTGGCCGGCGGCCTCGCCAACACCATCAGCGGCCGGATCTGCAACCACTTCGGCTTCCACGGCGCCGGCTACACCGTCGACGCGGCGTGCGCCTCGTCGCTCGTCTCCGTCGTCACCGCCTGCACGGCGCTCGCGGCGGGCGACCTGGACCTCGCCCTGGCCGGCGGCGTCGACCTCAGTCTCGACCCCTTCGAACTCGTCGGCTTCTCGCGCCTCGGCGCGCTCGCCCGGGGCCCCATGCGCGTCTACGACCGGAACCCGACCGGCTTCCTGCCCGGCGAGGGCTGCGGCGTCATCGTCCTCGCCCGCGCCGAGGACGCCCGGCGCCTGGGCCTGCGCGCCTACGCCGTCGTCGAGGGCTGGGGCCTGTCCTCCGACGGCCACGGCGGCCTCACCCGCCCCGAACGCACCGGCCAGGCCCTCGCCCTGCGCCGTGCCTACGAACGCGCCGGCTTCGCCCCGGCGACGGCCGGCCTGATCGAGGGCCACGGCACGGGCACGGCCGTCGGCGACGAGGTGGAGCTCGCGGTGCTGGGGGCCGCGCTGGGCTCCGGGGCGGCACTCCGGTGGCGCTCGGCAGCGTCAAGGCGAACATCGGGCACACGAAGGCGGCGGCGGGCGCGGCCGGGCTGATCAAGGCCGCCCTCGCCGTCCACCACGGCGTCCTGCCACCCACCACCGGCTGCGACGACCCGCACCCGCTGCTCACCGCCCCCCTGCGGACCCTCGGCGAGCCGGAGGACTGGCCGGGGCGCGCGGTGCCGCGCCGGGCGTCCGTCAACTCCGTGGGCTTCGGCGGCGTCAACGCCCACGTCGTCCTGGAGAGCGTGGGTTCGCGACGGCATCCGTACGCGTATCCACGTCCGTACGTGCCCGCGCCCGGGTGGGAGGTCTTCCCGGTGGGCGGGGACGACGCCGGGGAGGTCGCGGGACGGCTGCTGCGGCTGGCGGGGACGGCGGAGTCCTTGTCGGAGGCGGAACTGACGGACGTTGCGGCGGAGTTGGCGGCTTCCACGGACGGGAAGGGGGCCGCTGTCCGGGTGGCGGTGGCCGCTTCCTCGCCCGGCGAACTGGCGGAGCGGCTGAGAGCGGCGGCGAACTCGCTCGGCCGACGGCCGGGGTTCCACGGGGAGTCGGCCGCCGGGGTGTTCACGGGGCTGGGCCCCACGGCCCGGCTCGGCCTGCTCTTCCCGGGGCAGGGCACGGCGGGCGGACGCGTGGGCCCGCTGGGGCGGATCGTGGGAGTGGGGGACCTGCTGGCGGAGGTGCCGGACGGGCGGGGTGATGACGTCGACACGGCCGTGGTGCAGCCCGCCATGGTCGCGGCCTCGCTGGCCGGGCTGCGCTATCTGGACCGGCTGGGGGTCCACGCCCGGGCCGCGCTCGGCCACAGCCTCGGCGAACTCACCGCCCTGACCTGGGCAGGCGCCCTGCCGCCGGCCGTCGCCGTCCGGCTGGCCCGCGCCCGGGGCGACCTCATGGCCCGGTACGCCGAGGGCGGCGGCGGGATGCTCGCGGTGGCGGCGTCGGTGGAGACGGCGGAGTCCCTGCTGGCGGGCACGGACGCGGTGATCGCGGCCGTCAACGGCCCCGACCGGCTCACGGTCGCGGGCCCCATGCCGTCCCTGGCGCTGGTACGGGCGGAGGCGCGCCGCCGGGGCATCGGCGTCGTCGCCCTGGCGGTTTCCCACGCCTTCCACTCGGTGGCGATGCGACCGGCGCTGCCGGAGCTGGAGAAGTGCTTCATGGAGGCCGGCTTCGGCCGGCTCACGGGCACGGTGGTCTCGTCGGTGACGGCCGCCGTTCTCGGGCCGGACACGGATGTGGCCGCGCTCCTGACGCAGCAGGTGACGGCGCCGGTCCGGTTCGGGGAGGCGGTGGGGGAGCTGGCGCGGCACGTGGACGTGCTGGTGGAGGTGGGCGCGGGCACGACGGTGTCCGCGCCGGCCCGCGACAACACGACAGCGCCCGTCCTGACCCTCGACGTCACGGGTGACGTGGGGGCGCTGGCGACGACGACGGCGGCGCTGTTCGCGGCCTGCGGGGCGGATGTCCGCGCCTGGACGGCGGGGCGCTTCCACCGGCGGCTGGATGTGAACCGGCCGCGGGTTTTCCTGTCGAACCCGTGCGAGGCTGTTCCCGATCCCGTCCCCGATCCCGTCCCCGATCCCGTCCCCGTCCCCGTCCCCGATCCCGTCCTTTCACCGTTTCCCCCGGGGGCGAGCCCCCGGAGCCCCGAGGCGCCGCCGCGGCAGCCGGAGCGCGGGAGCGCGCGCGAGGGTGGGGGCGTGGCCGCGCCCGGCGAGTCCGGGTCCCCGGGACTGCCGCCTTCCGGCAGCGGGTTCCTCCCTCCGGAGCCGGAAACGCCTGCGGAATCCGCTGGCGGAGCGGCCACCACGGACGCCGCCGGGGGCCCGGGGGCGGAGCCCCCGGCAGCAGGAGGGGGCGGCCCCCTCACCACCATCCGCAGCCTCATCGCCACCGCCCTCGAACTCCCCGCCGACGCCATCCGCGACGACGACCTCCTCCTCTCCGACCTCCACGTGAACTCCCTCCGCCTCGCCCAGATCGCCGCCGACGCCGCCCGCGCGCTCGGGCGGGAGGCGCCCGTCGACACCGGGGCGCTCGTCACGGCCAGCGTGGCCGGGCTCGCCGCCCACATCGCCGCGCTACCGGCCTCCCGGGGCGAGGGGGAGGGCGACGCGCCCGTCGAAGGCGTCGCCCCCTGGGTGCGGGCCTTCACCCACCGGCTCGTGCCCTGGTCGAACGGACGCGCGACGACCCGCACCGTCTTCACCTGGACCCGCCTCGTCCCCGACAACCACCCCCTCGCCGACGCCATCCACGCCGCCTTCCCCACCACGGACGACGCCGACGCCGATGCCGTCCCCGCCACCGTCGTCGCCCTGCCCCCCGACCCCACGCCCGAGGAGTGCGTGGCCGCCCTCCACGCCGCGGCGGCGAACGCCGAGGCGCCCCTGCTCCTCCTCCACCACCGCGCCGTCGGCGACGTCATCGCCCGCTCGGTCGCCGCCGAACGTCCCGGCCTGTCCTGTCTCGTCGTGGACGCGCCGCCCCACCCCGAGGGTGTGCGCCGGGCCGCCGACGAGGCCGTGGCGCGGGGCGTCGCCGGCTACGCCGAGATCGTCCTCGACGACACCGGCCGCCCCCACGCGCCCGTCACCGGTCACCGCCCCCTGCCGGCGCCCGACGCCGCCGCGATCCCCCTCGGGCCCGGCGACGTCTGTCTGGTGACCGGCGGCGCCAAGGGTATCGGCGCCGAGTCGGCGCTCGCCCTCGCCCGCGCCACCGGAGCGCGCCTCGTTCTGCTGGGACGAAGCGCACCGGGCGACGACGCCGAAGTCGACACATGGCTACGCCGCTTCGCCGACGAGAAGACGACCGCGCTCTACCTCACCGCCGACGTCACCGACCCCGCCGCCGTGCGCCGCCGCGTCGCCGAGGCCGAGGCGCGCCTCGGGCCCGTCAAGGCCGTCCTGCACTGCGCCGGGCGCAACGAGCCCGGGCGGCTGGAGGCCGTCACCCCCGAGCGGCTGCGCGCCGCGTGCGCGCCCAAGCGGGACGGGCTGGACGCGGTCCTCGCAGCCGTGGACACCCGGCGGCTGCGGCTGCTCGTGGCCTTCGGCTCGGTGATCGCCCGCATCGGGCTGCCGGGGGAGGCCGACTACGCCCTGGCCAACGACCTGATGCGGCGCCGCGTCGACGAACTCGCCGGGGCCCTGCCGCACTGCCGCTGCCTGACCGTCGAGTGGTCGCAGTGGGAGGGCGCGGGCATGGCCCAGCGGCTCGGGGCCGTCGAGACGCTGCGCCGCCAGGGCGTCGCCCCGATCCCCGTGGCCGACGGCACGAAGATCCTGCTGTCCCTGCTCGGCGCCCCGGACCTGCCGTCCACCGTGCTGGTCGCCGGACGGCTGCCCCGCGCCGAGACGCTCCGGCACGCCGACGAGTCGCTGCCGCTGCTGCGGTTCCTGGAACGCCCGCTGGTGCACCAGCCGGGCGTGGAGGTGGTGGCCGACGCCCGCGTGGGCCTGGGCGGCGACCCGTACCTGGCCGACCACGCCCTCGACGGCGTGCCCCTGCTGCCGGCCGTCGTGGGGCTGGAGGCCATGGCCCAGGCGGCGGCCGCCGTCACCGGGCACGACGGCGTGCTCACCGTCACCGAGGCCGCCTTCGAACGGCCGGTCACCGTGCCGCCGGAGGGCTCCCGCACCGTGCGCGTCGCCGCGCTGCGGCACGACGACGGCACGGTGGTCGCGGTGGTGCGCAGCGACGAGACGGGGTTCTCGGCCGACCACTTCCGCGCGGTGTACCGGATGGGCGGTGAGTCCACTCGCGCACCGGCGGCGGCCGCCACCCCCGCCGCGCGCTCGCCCCACTACGGCGAACTGTTCTTCCATGGCCCGCGCTTCCGCCGCGTGGTGCGCTATCGGCGGCTCAGCGGCCGCCACTGCGTGGCGGAGGTGGCGGCGGGCGGCGCGGGGGAGTGGTTCAGCGGCTTCCACAGCCCCCGGCTGCTGCTGGGGGACGCGGCGCTGCGCGACGCGTACGTGCACGTGTTGCAGGGTTGCGTGCCGCACCGGCGCGTACTGCCGGTGGGCGTGGACGCCGTGCGGTTCCACGGCCCGGCACCGAGCGAAGGCACCGTGATCGTCCACGCCCACGAGACGGCGCGCGACGCCGACGGCTACCGCTACGACGTGCGCGTGGAGTCCGAAGCCGGCACGCTCCTGGAGATGTGGCACGGCCTGCGGCTGAAGGACGTGGGGCCGCTGCCCCGGCCCGCCGGCGCACCCTGGCCCGCCGAACTCCTCGGCCCGTACCTCACCCGCGTCCTGGACCGCCTCCTGCCCGAGGCCCGCGCGGACCTCGCCGCCGGGCCCACGGCCGACGGCCTGTTCCCCGGCACGGACGGCTTCCGCCGCGCCGCCCACCTGGGCGACCGGGTCCTGGCCGCCGTCGCCGGCCGGCCCGTGGCCGTCGACTGGGCACCCGTGCCCGACGCGCCTCCCGAGCGCTGGCGGTCCCTGCTGGGCCCCCGAGCGGCCGCTGTCGCCGACGAAGCGGACCGGGCGACGGGCGGGCCGCCCGGGCACGGCTACGCCCGCCTGCTGACGTGCCGTCAGACGCTGCTCGCGCTCGGCGCCCGCCCGGACGCCCCGCTGCGAGTGGAGCGCACCGCCGCCGACGGCTGGGTGCTGCTGCGCGCCGGCGACCTGGCCGTCGCCACGGTCGTCGTCCGCGTCGCGGACCTGCCCGCTCCGGTCGCGGTGGCGGTAGGCAGCGGGCCACCCGTGCGCGTACCGCGCGCCGCACGGGTACGGGTCGCCGGAGGCAGCGCATGACGACGCCCGGGCGGCGCGCCTACGTCCACCGCCACCACGTGCCGTTCGAGGAGACCAACCTCGCCGGCAACGTCTACTTCGCCCACTACGTGCGCTGGCAGGGCCACTGCCGCGAACGCTTCCTGGCCGAACACGCGCCGGGCACGGTCGCGGCCTTCGCCCAGGGCCTCACGCTCGTGACGGTCTCCTGCGACGTGGAGTACCTGCGCGAGTGCCGGGCGCTGGACGAGATCGACATCCACATGTCGCTGCGCCATCTCGCGGGCAACCGCGTCGAGATGGCCTTCGACTACGTGCGCGCCGGCAGCCCGCCGGAACTGGTGGCCCGCGGCCACCAGACCGTCGCCTGCATGCGCCGCACCGGCGACGGCGGCGACATGGAACCCGAACCGGTACCGGAGGAACTCCTCATCGCCCTCCGGCCCTTCAGTTCTTGACCGAGGGGGACACACAGCATGGCACGCACCCACGCGGCCGTCGCGACGACGGCCCCGGACCGGCGCACCACCGCCTGCGCGGTCGCGGGCGTCGCGGCAGGCGTCGTGCTCGCCGTCGTCTGGTCGGCGCGGCTCGTCGACGGACTGGGAGTCGACGCGGCCGACGGCCTCCTGGGCCGGGACTCCCTGAAGGACGACATCCCCGGCAGCGGGGCGGGCGTCGTCTTCGCCTTCGTCGTGGGCCTGGCGGGCACGTTCACCGCCTGCAACGTGGCGGCGTTCGGCGCCCTCGCCCCCATGGCCGGCACCGGCGACACCGGAGGCACCCTCGGCGGCCGTCTCGCCGCCGCCCTGCGCCCGCTGGCCTGGGTCACCGCCGCGGCGGTCACGGTGGCGGCCGTATATGGCGGGATCTGCGCCGCGATCGGCCCGGACGTGCCCCAGCTGTCCACGGCCACCGGCGGTGGCGGCATACCGCCGCGCGCCCTCCAGGCCCTGATCGTCTTCACGGTGATCGGCCTGGCCATGGTCTGGCTGGGCTTCTCCGCCCTGGGCCTAACCCCCGACCCCCTAGCCGGCCGCACCCGCAACCCCGAACGCCTACGTCTCCTGCTGATCGGTGCCCTCATAGGCGGCTTCGTCATCGGCCGCCCCTACCCCCTCTTCCGCAAGACGTTCGCCTACGCCGCCGACACCCACAACGCCCTCTACGGCGCACTGCTGTTCGCCCTGATCGCGCTCGGCAACATGGTGGTAGTAGCCGTCCTCTTCCTGGCCCTGGCCCTGACCGCCCACGGCCGCGTCCCCCACTGGCTCAACGCCACCCCCACCCGCGCCACCCGCGTCACGGGCACGGCCCTGCTGCTGTTCGGCACCTTCACCGTCGTCTACTGGGGCATCCGCCTGCCGGCGCGCTACGACTGGTGGTGGTTCCCGGTGATGCCCTGGAACGGGAGCTGAAGCCGTCCCGGCACGGGTGACAGCGGAATCCCCAAGCGCCACACGGGCGGGAGGCCCGTGAATCGCTGCCACGCGGATCAGGGGTGCGTGATACTGCCCGCCATGGACGACACCACAGCAGACGCCGGGATCGCGACGCCGACTCCGGAGTGGGCGGCGGCGATCCGGCAGGCCCGTGACGAGACCGGCTACCGGGGGCCGGACGTCCCGCCCACGGTCGGAGGAATCCGCGCGCGGCTGCGCGGGGAGCGCCACGACGAGTTCGACGCCGAGTTGGCGGATGTACCGGACGGCGCCCTGTTCGAGGCCTTCCTGTACCACTGGTGGACGCAGGCCCTGGCCGACAACGCCGACGGCGAGGAGGCCCGCCAGGCCGCCATCGTCTTCGCCGACCTCGCCACCGCGCTGCACGCGGAGGCGACGCAAGGCGCCCGCCTGAACCAGCCGTGCTGACCCTCGACCCCGCTCACGCGGCGTTCAGCACGCTGCGCCCGTCGTGGATGCGCACGTGGGGCGCGTCGTCACTGAGCGCGTCGAGCAGGCGGACCGCGTAGGCCTCCGTCATCGTGGCGGTCACCTGCTCGGGAGTCAGCCACGACACGGCAGCGGACTCGTCGGAAGCACACTCGGAGCCACCGATCGGCCGGCAGCGGAAGACCAGGGCGACGATGCCCCGGGACATGTTCTTGTAGACGCCCGTGAGGCGCTCCACGCTGACCTCTATGCCGGTTTCCTCCAGCACCTCCCGGCACGCGCCGGCCTCCGGGGACTCCTGGATCTCCAGCACTCCACCAGGAAGCTCCCAGTTCCCGTTGTCGGCCCGCTGGATGGCGAGGACGCGGCCGTCGTCGCGCACCACTGCTCCTGCCACCGAAACCGAGTGGAGGGGGGTGGACCTGGGAGACTGGGCCGCTGTACTCATGCGATTGAGCATAGGAGGACGGTCGGGCACATGGGGAACGAGGCGTCGCGGGACTCCGGCAAGCCCCGCTATCTGCAGATCGCCGACGATCTGGCCGAACAGATCCGTACGGGGATCCTGCTGCCGGGCACGCAAGTACCCAGCGAGTCCGAGGTGATGGAACGCTATGGCGTTTCCCAGGGAACGGTCCGCAAAGCAGTCGCCGAACTGCGGACAGCCGGGCTTGTGGAAACCCACCATGGACGTGGTTCGTATGTGACGGCGGCGCGCCCTGTCCACAGGAAGTCCTCGGACCGTTTTCGCCGGTCCCACCGCAGAAGCGGGAAGGCCGCCTACCTGGCGGAGGCCGAGCAGGCGGGCCAGAAGCCGAACGTTCAGGTGCTTTACGTCGGGCCGACCGAGGCTCCGGCCGGGATCGCCGATCGCATGGGCGTGCCCGCGGGCGAGAAGGTACTGGCCCGGCGTCGACGCTATTTCAGCGACGGCGCGCCTACAGAGGAAGCCACCTCGTATCTACCGTGGGACGTGGCCGAAGCCATCCCGGAACTGTCGCACGAGAATCCGGGCCGAGGCGGCATCTACGCTCGCCTTGAGGAACACGGCCACACTCTTCGCGAGTACGTCGAGACCGTACGGGCGCGCCTCGCCGCCAAGCATGAGGCGTCGGCCCTGCACCTCAGCCCCGGCTCGCCCGTCATTCACCTCGTGCGCGACGCGGTGACAGTCGACGGCCGGGTCGTCGAGGTCTGCGACACGGTCATGGCGGCGGACCGTTTCGTCCTCGAGTACCGGATCCCAGCGCACGACTGACCGCATGGCAGCGGCTGAGCTGGATTGTCACACGTTCGGCTGACCGCCTTGACTCATGTACAGGAGCTGCGCCACTCTCGACTCAACAACTCATATACATGAGTACATGAGTTGCCCTCCCTCGTTCACGATCAGGAGGCTCGATGAATGATCCTGCCGGTGGCCACGTCCCGGGATCGGTCCCACAGCAAGCAGATCAAGAGATCGGTCACCAGCCCTGCGCGCAATGCAGAACGATCAAGGCGACGCGTTACGAAGCTGTCCGACGAGGGGATACGCGGAGGGCCCAGGCCATGACCACGGTCATGGGGCGACACCTGCGGGTGGCACACCCGTGACAGCGGTCCCGAGCTCGCACGAGTGGAGTCCGACGTACGTCAACTGCCCTCATCCCGAGACGGAATGCGTCACAGGCATTGGCGCGAAGACGTGTGGGAGATGTGGGACACAGCGTGTCACCGATTACCGCACCCTCGCTCACGCTTTGGAGCTGCCCGAGCGGGTGGCGCTGTGCGCGTCGACGACGTCCGGCATGGGCCATGTAAGGGGCGCCGTACCGGTCCGTCGCAGCGCACTCCTCCGCAAGCTGCGCGAGACCAACCGCCGGAGCCGCAGAGGCAGGCCGTAGGCGGCGCCTGACGAAGTGGTCAGAGGAGAAACTCCAGCACGCTCAGCCCACCCCCCACCTCCGCCACCCCACCCAGCCGCAGCCCTGCCCGTTCCCCGAGCTCTCGGAAGTCGGCCGCGTCGCGCTCGCGGCCGCCGTAGACCAGGAGCATGAGGAGGTCCAGTTCCAGCAGGCCGGGGTCCCCGTCGCGAACGTGCTCGACGAGCAGGACGCGGCCGCGCGGGGGTAGGGCCTCCGCGCACCGGCGCAGGATCGCCACCGCGTGCTCGTCCGCCCAGTCGTGGATCACGTTCACCAGCAGGATCACATCCGCGCCGCGCGGCAAGGCGTCGAAAAAGCTGCCTGGTGTGAAGGCGCAGCGGCGTCCCTCCGCCGTGGCGCCCCAGGAGGTGCGGGCCGCCGTTACGGCCGGGGCGCGGTCCAGGAGGGTGCCCCGCAAGTGGGGGTGGGTGCGGAGGAGTTCGGCCAGGACGGTGCCCGTGCCGCCGCCGACATCGAGGACGTGGTGGGCCGACGGCCAGTCGTAGGCGGTCGCGACGGCCGGGGCGAGTGCGGTGGCGCGCGTCGCCATCGCCGCGTCGAACGACGCCGTCAGGGCGGGGTCCGACGCCAGGTCCTCCCAGACCGGGCGCCCGTAGACCCGCTCGTACACCGGCAAGCCGGTGCGCAGCGCCTCCAGGATGTGGACGCAGGCCCGGTCGCCGCGCCCGATGGCGCCGTCCAGGTCGAGCCAGGGGCGGAGGCTCATGGGGCGGTGGTCGGATTCGAGGAGACGGGAGAGGGTGGTCGGGGCGAAGACGCCCGGGGTGGGTTCGGTGAAGACGCCTCGGGCCGTGAGCAGCCGTAGGACCCGGTGCAGGGCGTCCGGTACGACCCCCGTGCGGCGGGCCAGCTCGGCGACCCCGAGTTCGCCGTCGGCGAGGAGATCGGGGACGCCCAGGGTCGCCACGGCCCGTAGGGCCCATGGGGTCATCGTGTCCTTCAGCGAGAGGAGCCGCGCGAAGTCGTCGTTCATGGACGAGGTCATGGCCGCAGCGCGTACAGGGCGTTGAACGGGCTCGCCGTCGGGATCCGCTCCACGGGTCCGAAGCCCGCCGTGTCCGCGAGCCGGTGGAGTTCCGCCGGTGGCAGGCCGAGGGTGCCCAGGCCGGGGGCGCCGTCGGCGAGGGCCGTGGGCAGGCAGTAGAGGGTGCTGGTGGCGTAGAGGACGGTGGCCTGCGGGCCGGTGTTGTCGGCCGGGTCGTCCGCCGACAGCGACTCCAGGACGAGCAGGACGCCGTGCTCCGGGTCGAGTGCTTCCCGTACCGTCCGCAGCAACTCCTCCGGCTCCGCCGCGTCGTGCAGCACGTCGAACATCGTGACCAGCGTCAGCGGCCCCGCGCCCGCCAGTGCCCTCGTCGCTTCCGTCGTCTCGATCGTCACCCTGTCCTCGACCCCCGCCGCGCTCGCCGCCTCGCGGGCCCTCCGCGCGTTCGGTTCATGGAGGTCGTAGCCCACGAAGCGGCTGCTTCCGAACCGCCTCGCCAGTCGGATCAGCGCCAGGCCGCCGCCGCAGCCGATGTCCACCACCCTCCCGCCCTTCTCCAGCGCGGGCGCCAGCCCGGGGACGGACGGGATCCACCGGTCGGTGAGCTCACTCTCCAGCCAGGTCGCGCTCATCCGTTCCATCGCGGCGAAGAGCCGATCCGGATACGAGGAACGGTCCACGCCCTTGCCCGTGCGGAAGTCCTCCGCCACGTCCTCCACCGCGGCGGCCAGCGGCGGCAGCAGCTCGAAGCCGGGGGCGAGGTGGACGGGCGAGTCCTCGAAGGCCAGGACGGCGGCGTGTGCCGGGGGCAGGGCGAAGCGGTCGTCGGCGCGGTCGTGCTCCACGTAGCCGGCGGCGGCCAGGCCGCGCAGCCACTCCAGCAGATGGCGCTCCGACAGGCCGGTACGGTCGGCGAGTTCGGCAGCCGCACAAGGGCCGCCCGTGCCCAGTGCCGTGAACAGCCCCAGCCGGACGCCCAGCGCGACCAGCACCCCGGACATGGCCGCGCCGAGGTCGTCCACGACTCGGCCCAGGAAGTCCTGGACGGCCAGAGGGTCCAGCCCCTCCGGTATGCCGAGAGGCTGTCCGCCGCCCATCGACCAGCCGTGCGGGCCCGCCGGCGGTCCCTGCGGGAGGAACAGCGCGCGGGCCCGGTCCGCCGCCCCCGTCCAGTAGCCGGTGAGGATCCGGCGTTCCGTGAGTGGGTCGGCGATGTCGAGGTTCTCCCAGCCGAAGTGGCAGACCTGGAGCAGCGAGGAGGTCAGGCCCGCCGGCTCGATCCACAGGCGGCCGCCCAGCGCCGCCGTCCACGCGGGCCGGCGCAGCTCGAACTCCAGGTAGGGGAGGTAGGAGGGGAACTCCTGGGCGGCGTCCACCATCCGCGTCACCCGCATCCGGACGGTGCCGCTGGCGTCCCCCATGATCAGGCCGAGTTCGCCGCCGGGTTCGAGGGCGCCGGTGGAGCGCTGGAGCCAGTGCTGGACGCCCGCCGGGGAGGTGAGCTCCTGCCAGGCCCGGTAAGCGGGTACGGGCAGGGGGATCTGGACGTACGGGCCGACCCGGCGCCACGGCCAGCGCCAGGTGGTGCCGGTCCGCAGATGGGCCGCGAGCTGGTCGAGGATGCCGGGCCAGCCCATGCCGTTCCAGGAGCGCCAGTCGGAGGGCGGGTTGTCGGCCTCCTCGACGACGGTGACCACGCAACCCCCGGTGTCCCCAGGGGCGATGGTCCAGGTCACCGCCGTGGCCGGGCCCACGCCCACCCAGCGCCACAGCAGCCGCAGCGAGCCCGCCCGGTGCCCGCGCGGCGGGACGGCGCTCAGGGTGCGGCACCAGAAGAATTCGCCGTCCTCGAAGTCCAGCGTCGACTCCCGCCCGGCGACCGCCCACGGCCCCCGGCAGACCGCCAGCCAGCGCGCCACCCGGTCCGGTTCGGTGAGCGCGGCCCACACCGCCTCCGGCGGCTCGGGCACGGTGACGGTGCTGACCAGCCGTTCCCACCGGTCCTGGGCGACGGGACGGGCGCTGCCGGCCAGGGGCGGGAAGGCGGCGGACTCGCGGGCGAGACCGCGCGGGCGGGGGTCGTGGGGCGTCATGGGCACCTTCCTCGAAAGAAGCGCTCGCGCGACTACTTGCCGAACTCCTTGTACTCGGACCCGAAGCGCTCCCAGGGCAGGTAGCCGCCCATGGTGAAGCGCAGACTGGTGACGTACGCGACCGGTGAGTCGTCCATGCGCTCGACGTCGTGCAGCGGCAGCATCCGGTAGATCTGGCCCTTGCCGGGCGAGCCGGCGGGCGGGATCTGGCGGACGTCGTCGATCGTCAGGATGATCGGTTCCTTGTTGGCCAGCCGCAGGCCCAGTTTGGGCATGTCGAAGATGGCGCCGACGGCCATGCGGCACGCCTTGGCGGCCGGTCCCTCACCCGCGTACGGGTCGAAGGGGGTGCGGATCTGGCCGGTCGACAGGCAGTCCGGGTTGAGGGTGACCGTGATGTGGCCGAGTTCCTCGCAGGAGCCCTCCATCTTCATCTCGATGAGGTTGGTGTACACCTCGGCCTTCGACCACTCCTCGGACGTCGGCTGCGAGCGCACCACGCGGACGAAGCCGTCGAAGGGCACCGTGTACTCGCCGACGCCGGGAACGGCGAAGGTGTCGACGGAGGTGATGCCGAGGTTGTCGATGCCGGGAACCGGCGGGGTCCAGGGTTTCACGCTGGTGCCGGAGTACAGGTTGCGCACACCGTCCGTGGTGACCGGGCGGCCATAGACCACGGACGGCCGCTGCGTCGGAGCGGACATCTCTCCCCTTTCAGGGCGGTGGTTCAGGGCGGTGGATTGCGGAAGCGCGCCGCGGCGCGTCAGGGCAGGGGCTGCCGTACGGTCCAGTCGCAGCAGGTCAGGCCGGGCTCGTCGGGGACGCCGTCCTGGTCGGAGTCGATCTCGCCGTCGACGGTGGAGTACACGTCGCGGGAGTTGAGGTCGATGACGCCGTCGCCGTCCCAGTCGTTCAGCTTGCCCTTGAACGTGCCGAGGATGAAGGCGTTGGTCATCGGGCCGACCTCGGGGTCGTGGAGCGTGGACAGCACGCCGTTGCCCGGGGTGAGGACCTCCTCCAGCGGCCTGCCCGCGATCCGGGCGAGGTTGACGTGCCCCCAGCCCTGGAAGCGGCCGCGGACGTAGCGGATCGCGTACTCGTCGTGGACCCGGAAGCGGGGCTCCAGGTGCCAGGTGCCGTAGCGGGCGAAGCCGATGTTCGCCTGGCGCACGCCCTGGGACGGGTCGTCGGCGCGGCCGGACTTGAAGAACGGCCGGGGCACCAGCGACTCGAAGAAGAAGTTGCCGCGGTCGCGGCGGCTGCGGTCGGTGAAGCCGCGGAAGAGGTAGTTGTCGACGTGCGGGGAGCCGTCCGTGTGCAGCCCGGAGATGGTCTTGGCGATGACGAGCTGCTTCTCGCGGGTGGCGACGTTGGGGCAGGCGTGGGCCTGGCCGTAGATCCGCGCGAGGCCCTGGGGCGCCAGGGAGATCTTGCCCCAGTGCTGGTTGGAGTCGTCCAGCCGGACGTACAGATCGCAGTGGATCAGCAGGAAGATCGTCTCGTCGAAGGTGCGGCCCGGTGTGGAGCGGCCCTCGCGGCCGTCGAAGGCCGGGTCGCCGGTCTGGAGTTCGCTGATGAACAGCCGCGACCACTCGGCGATCTCGGGGTCGGCGTCCTTGAGGAAGGACTGGAGCGTCGCCACGGCCCGCGCGCCGCCCAGCTTCTCCACGGCCCACAGCGCGTCCCAGCGCACCTGGCGGTCGGTGTCGTCGCGGACGGCCTGGGCCAGCAGGTCGATGGCGTCCGCGTGGTCGCGGTCCGCGTACTCGAACAGGGCCTGCTCGCGCATCGCCGGGTCGGGGTGGTTCAGGGCCTGCTCGCGCAGCTCGTCGTTGCCGCGGTTGTCCAGCCGGATCGCCACGCGGTCCAGCGCGTAGCCGAAGTCGCTGGCCCAGGCGGCCGGGTCGCCGGCGACGAAGCGGGGGTCGACGTTGCTGAGCGTCGTGCGGTAGGCGAAGTTGAGCGCGTCGCGCTGCTCGGAGCCGAGGTCCTCCAGCAGGACCGGGTCCTCGGGGGCCGCCTCGGCCCAGGAGCCGGGGTCGCCCTCGGCCAGCGCGGCCGGGGACTTGTTGCACAAGTCGATAGCCATGTGTGAGCTTCCTTCCGACAGAGCCGGTCGGAACCGGCAGAGGGAGAACTCGCTATCGGTAAGTTATGCGACCCCGGGCCGCTTGCCTTCTCTCAAGTTGGGCTGTTGCCCCGCCCGTCGGCCTCCTCCGGCGGGAACGTCGCGTCCTCGCCCGGCCCCGTCAGGACGACCGCGCCGGCTGCCCGCGCCCCCGCCGGCCACCGCAACAGCCGCAGCAGGGCGGCCATGCCGGGCGCGAGCGGCACCGGCGCCATGCCCATCCGGCGGGCCTGCCCCACGGCGCCCATCTCGTGCGCCCGGCCCGCACCGCTCCACAGCGACCACTCGGCCACCACCGTCGCACAGCGCGGCAGCGCCGCGGCCCGGCGCAGCGCCTCCCGCCGCAGCAGCTCGTTGGCCAGCCCGTAGCCCCCCAGCTGCCGGTGCGCGACCCGCGCGGTGACCGAGCCGAAGACGACCAGGTGCCGCAGCGCGCCGGGGTCGAGGGTGTCGAGCACGGTGCCCAGCCCGTCCGCCTTGGGGGCGGCGAGCGCGTCCAGGTCCCGGGCCCGGGCGCCGGCGACCGGGCCGCCGGCGACGACGCCCGCACAGTGGACGACGGCCCGGACGGGCAGCGGCACCCGGCCGAGGACCCGGGCGACCGCCCGGTGGTCGGTGACGTCGGCGGTGAGCACGTCGGCGCCGGGCGGGGCGTCGCACAGCCGGCACAGCAGCGCGGCCGCGCGGGGCGGCAACTCCCCGGGGGCGGTGGTGTCGAGGAGGACGGGACGGTAGCCGCGGACCGCCGACAGCACGGCGGCCGCCCGCAGCCCCAGGCCCCCAGCCCGCCGGTGATCAGCGCGGCGCCGCCCGGCCGGGCCGGGCCGCCCGGCGGCACCGGCGGCTCGGGCAGCGTCACGGCCCGCCAGCCGGTACGGGTGACCGTGCCGTCCCCGGCCACCCGCAGCTCGGCGCCCGGGGCGGCGCCCCGGGCGAGGCGGGCGATCCGGGCGGGGAGGCCGGGACCGGCGTCCCGTACGGGCAGTTCGAGGACGGCGACCCGCAGCCCCGGCGACTCCAGCGCCGCCGAGCGCAGCAGGCTCCCGCCCCCGGCGCCCCGGTGGAGCAGCACCAGCCGCCGCCCGCCGGACGCGCCGGCGCGGGCGATCCCCTCCAGCAGCACGGCGCTGTCCCCGGACCGGTGCGCGGTGCCGAGAACGACGGCCACGGCGGGCTCGGCGTCCCGGCGGGAGGCGTGCCGCAGGGCCACGGCGAGCGGGTCCCGGGGGTCGCCGGCCACGTCCCAGCGGAAGGCGGCGGGGCCGCCCGCCCGGGGCGGGTCCACCGCGATCGTCACCGGCCGGAACGCTCGTACGGCAGCGCCGCTCATGATGACTCCGGTCGGATCAGTAGGTATTGAGCGCGGTGAGCAGGGTCGGGATGGCCTCGCCCTGGAAGTCGACGTCCACGTCGAACTCGTTGATCATTCCCTCGAGCACCAGCAGCGACATCAGCGGGAAGACGAAGGCCGGGGCCGCCGCGATGCCCGAGCGCCGCTGGAGGTCGAACAGGCGGGTGGCGAAGGGCGCCAGCCGGAACTGCCCGGCCGTCCGCCCGGCCGACTCCGCCACCAGCTCCTCGATCCCGGACCGGAAGCCGGCCAGATCGCACCCCGGCGGGATGCGCTCGGCGCTGCGCAGCACCACGTCGGCGCACTCCGGGCCCCGCCCCAGGGACATGTTCATGAAGAACTCCGCGAACAGCCGGCGCACCGGGGGCTCCAGCTGGACGACGAAGCCCGCGTCCAGCAGCACCACCACGCCGTCGGGGTTGAGGTACAGGTTCCCCGGGTGCATGTCGCAGTGCACGAGACCGTCGATGAACAGCATCCGGTACACGCCCTGGAGGACGTTCCGGACGATCCTCCGGCGCTGCTCGCGGTCGAGCCGGCCGGCCTGGAAGCGGTCGAGCGGCTCGATCAGGTCCATCACCAGCGCGTCCGGGCCGGACGCCTCCGGGATCGGCGCGGGCAGCCGGAAGTACGGCAGCCGGGAGAGGTTGGCGCGCAGCGCCGCCAGCGAGCGCGCCTCCCGTTCCAGGTCGAGCTGGCCGAGGACCGCGCCCCCGACCTCCTCCACGATCCGCCGCGCGGGCACCTCGCGCAGCGGCGGCAGCCGCTCCATCAGCCGGGCCCCGGCCCGCAGCAGCGCGAAGTCCGTGTGCATCCGGTGCTGGATGCCCGGTCTGCGGACCTTCACGGCCACGCCGCGCCCGTCGGCCAGCTCGGCGCGGTAGACGCAGGCGATGCTGCCGCTGGCGGCGGGCGTCCAGTCGAAGGAGGCGAACGGCCAGGCCCGGCGGGAGCCGTAGGTCCGGCCGAGGGACTCCGCCGTCTGCGCGCGGGTCATCGGCGGCACCCGGTCGTGCAGCCGGCCCAGCGACCGGCAGATCCTGGGCGGCAGCAGGTCGTGCCGGGTGCTGAGCAGCTGCCCGCCCTTGACGAACGTGGGCCCGAGCCCCGACAGCAGCCGCGCCGCCCTGCCGCCGATCACCTCCGGCAGCCCGCCCGGCCCCGCGCGCACCGCGTCGAGGGTGCCCGCGGCGGCGTGCCGGGCGGTGACGACGGCGACGGTCGCGAGCCGGCCGGCGAGCGCCGCGTGGCTGACCTCCATGGCCTCCCGGCCTCCTCCCGGCGTTCGGGCGAGTGGCTGAACGTACCTGGAGACGCGCTGAGTTGGAGCGTTGACAGCGAACAGAGGCTACATAATATGGGAGCGATCCCTCCGGCGGTAGCACGGTACCGGCGAACGGCCCGGTATCGGCGGCGAGAGGAGGACGAGGTGTCGGACGCGGTACGGGTCACCGCCCGCCTCCCCGCACCACCGGCACGCGTGTGGCCGGCGCTGACCGAACCGGCCCGGGTGGCCCGATGGTTCGGCGATCTCGCGGGCCCCCTGACCGTGGGCGAGGACAACCGCCTCGGCTTCGACGACGGCGACTTCTTCACCCTGCGGCCCACCGCCCTCGTCCCCGGCCGCACGGTCGAGTTCGACTGGCGCTTCCTGGGCGTGGGCAAGCGGCAGCGCGTCGTCTGGACCCTGGAGCCGGCCGGCCCCGGCGCCGCCCTGCTCACCGTCGCCGACCACGACGACAGCCGCACCCCCGCCGAGGCGGCCCAGCTCCACGAGGGCTGGACGGACTTCCTCGACCGCCTCGCCCGCCACCTGAGCACCGGCCGCGACGCCCGCTACGCCCTGCGCGACGACATCGACGGCGCGATCGACCTCCCGGCCGGCCCCTACCGGCCCCTGGCCCACCCCACCCTGCTGGACTGGCTCCCCGTCGCCGAGGACGGCTTCCGTCCGGCATGGTTCTTCGTCATCGACGACGAGGGACCACGAAGGTTCGCGCTGCGGGAATGGGAGCTGCGCGAGGACGAGAAGCTGACGTTCACCGTCGCGATCCCGGAGACCGCCGGGACCCCGGCCGCCAGGGTGACACTGGCCCCCGTCGGAGCGGGCCTGCGGCTGTCCTTCGCCCACCGCGGCTGGACGGCCCTCGGCCTCCCGGACGGCCGCGCCCAGGAGCTGCGCCGCCGCTTCACCGCCACCTGGGTCGCCTCCCTGGCGAGCGCCCGCGACCGGGCCCGCGCCGCCGCCGGGCCGGGCTGACCGTGCGCGCCGCCGCCGCGCCCCCGGCGTCCGCCCCCGCCGTCCGCCCGTCGCCCTCGGCGGAGCAACTCGCCTCGGTCGAACGGGCGATCCGCCGGATGCGCGACCACCTGGGCGAGACCCAGTGCCTGACCGACCACGCCGAGGCCGGCCTGTTCAGCCCCTTCCACTTCCACCGCGTCTTCCGCAGCGTCACGGCCGTCACCCCGGCGCGCTTCCTGGCCGCGCTGCGGATGGCGGAGGCCCAGCGGATGATGATCCGGGGCAGCCCCAGGGTGACGGACGTGTGCACGGCCGTCGGCTACGCCAGCCTCGGCACGTTCACCACCCAGTTCACCCGCCTCGTCGGGATGTCCCCGAGCCGCTTCAAGGCGCTCGTCGACCGCCACGGCGACCGGGGGATCGGCGAGGTCGTGGATGCCTGCGGGCTGACCGGGCCCGCCGGCCCCGTCGGGCCCACCGATCCCACCGGCCCCGGCCGCGCGGCCGTGATCACCGGCCGGGCCGCCGGCGCGGCCCCCGCCGACGCCGTGCTCTTCACGGGTCTCTTCCCGCACGGCGTCCCCCAGGACCTCCCCGTGGCCTGCGCGGTGACCCCCGCCACGGCCACCGTCCGGCTGCGCCCGCCCGCCGACGCGGAGCACTACGTCCTGGCCGTCTGCTTCGACCGCGCCACCCGCGTGGCCGACGCCCTCGACGACCCGGCGGGCGCCCGCCGCTCGGTCGCGACCACCCACGCCCCCACCCACGGCTCCTTCCGCCTCCGCCTGCGCGCCCCCGCCCCGAGCGACCCGCCCATCGTCCTGGCCCTCCCCCTGCTCCTCGCCCGGGACGCGACGGACCGGACGACGGACCGGGTCCCCACCCCGCTCACGGCGCTCGCGGCGGAACCCGGCTGAACTCCCCGTGGCCGCGCGGCGAGCCCCCGTCGACCAACGGGAGTCGTGGCGTCCGGGCCCTTCCACGGGCTCCGCCGGGCCTCCATGATGTGTGCGCCGGAAGGTCATCCGCCGCGTCGCCCGGAGGGAGACGGCACCCATGGCACGGCACCCTCGCACCCGTTCGATCCGCACCCGTTTAAGACGATCCTGTTCAAGACGATCCCTGGTGACGGCCGTGGTCACGGCGCTCTGCGCGGCGGCCGTCCCCCTGGTCGCCGCCTCCCCGAGCACCGCCGTCGACGGCTCCGCCAGGACCACGGACTGGACCAGGACCTGGGGCACGGCCATGGGCACCGCCGGGCCCGCCTCCCGCACCGGGGTGGCCGGGCGGCAGACGCTCCGCATGGTCGTCCACACCAGCATCGCCGGGTCCGCCGCGCGGATCCAGCTCGTGAACACCTTCAGCCGTGAACCCGTCACCATCGGGCACGCCACCCTCGCCCACCGGGACCGGGGAGCCGGCGCGGCCGCCGCGCCCGTGACCCTCACCTTCGGCGGGGGCTCGCGGGGCACCGTCATCGGGCCGGGCGGGAGCGTCCTCAGTGACCCCGCCGCCTTCCGCGTCAGGGCCGACGAGAACCTCCTGGTCAGCGTGTATCTGCCGGAGCCCGTTCGCACCGCGCCCTTCCACGCCTACACCCTGACGACCTCCTACGCGTCCGCCCCCGGCGACGCGACGGACCGCGCCGGGGACACCGCGGGCGGCGACTTCCCCACCCGCTTCCCCTTCTGGGCGTTCCTCGGCGGCGTCGACGTCCGCCCGACGCGCGGCGGCGGAACGGTGGTCCTCCTCGGGGACTCGCAGACCGACGGCGGGCACACCACCCCCGACACCGACCGCCGCCTGCCCGACGACTACGCGCGCGCCCTCCAGGCCAGGACCCGGCCCATGGGCGTCGTCAACGCCGGGATCTCCGCCAACCACCTGCTGCGTGGCACCGAGCCCGCCGAATCGGGACAGAGCGCGCTGCTCCGCTTCGACCGCGACGTCCTCGGCCAGCCGAACGCGCGGTCCGTCGTCCTCTTCGAGGGCGTCAACGACATCATCTTCGCCGACGCGGGCAGCGCCGAACTCGTGGCCGGCATAAGGCGGCTCGCCACCCGCGCCCACGCCGCCGGGCTGACCTTCGCCGCCGCCACCATCCCGCCCTTCCGGGGCTACGAGAACGCGTACACCCCCGCCAGGGAACGCGTGCGGCAGCAGGTCAACGCCTACCTCCGCGCCACCCGCGACATCGACTCCGTCGTGGACTTCGACGAGGCCTCACGCGACCCCCTGGACCCCACCCGGCTCTTCGCCGCCTACTACAACCGGGGCGGCGACCGCCTCCACTTCGGCGACAACGGCAGCCAGGCCCTCTCCGACGCCCTGCTCCCCGCGCCCGTGCCCGCGCGGGTCCCGATCGACCACACCCAGACCACGGCCGCGGACGTCACCGGCGACGGCATCCCCGACGTCCTCGCCGCCGACCGGGAGGACGACCTGTACCTCTGGCCGGGCAACACCGACGTCGACGACGCCCGGCACGGCGACGGCACCTTCGCCGCCCGGCCCCGACGGCTCACCGGGGGCTGGGAGTTCACCCAGACCGTCGCCGCCGACTTCACGGGCGACGGGAACGCCGACCTGATCGCCAAGGACGACTCCGACACCCTCCACCTCTGGACCGGCAACGGGGACGGCACGTTCAGCCGCCCCCGCACCCTCACCGACGGCTGGCACTTCACCCAGACCACGGCCGGTGACGTCACCGGCGACGGCATCCCCGACCTCGTCGCCGCCGACACCGGCGGGACGCTCCGCGTCTGGCCCGGCGAGGGGAACGGCACATTCGGCCGCCCCCGGAAGCTCATGGGCGGCTGGCACGCCACCCGGACCCGCGCCGGGGACTTCACCGGCGACGGGCGGACCGACCTCCTCGCCGTCGACGAGCACGGCGCGCTCCTGCTCTGGGCCGGCAAGGGCGACGGCACCTTCGCCCGCCCCCGCAGGATCGCCGACGGCCGCCGCCTCTCGGAGATCACCCCGCTGGCCCTCCGCACCGGCGGCATCGCCCACCTCATGGCCCGCGACGACGCGACGGGCGTCCTGAGCGAGTGGCGCAACACCGGCGACGGCAGGCTCAGCCGGCCGCTCCGGCTCACCGGAGGCTGGTGACGGGGCTCGGTCGTCCCTGGATCAGTCGTCCTGTCCCGTGGCGTGCCGCATGTTCTCCTGGGCCTGCCGGATCCGCTCCGGCGTCCAGTGCTTCTCGACCTCCGCCGGGTTCGCGGTGGAGTCGTGCACCACGGCCGTCTCGGGGCGGGACGGCGGCCCCGGGGCCGCCTCCCGGTCGCCGGGCCACAGGGCGGCCGTGACGGCCAGACCGAGCGCCACCGCGCCCGCGGCCAGGAGCGCCGCCTTCGCCTTCCGGGACACCATCGGGATCACCAGCTTCCTGTGCGGTGCGTTCCTGCTGCCAAGGTAGCGACAGGTCCCGGCCGTACACCCAGTTCCGGCCAATGCTGTCCGAACCCCTCCTTCCCCTCCGCCCGGCTGCTCTACTCGCACGCGTCTTCGCACATCGAGCACGTGACGCAAAAAGAGCACGTGACGCGAAAAAGGGGGAACGGGGTGAACAAGCGATTCATGGCGGCCGCCGCCGGAGCGCTGGCACTCGGACTGAGCGTCCCGGTGGGAGCCGCCCAGGCCGACGAGACCGCGAAGCCGATGGACGCGAACACGGCCGCCACCGCTGTACAGCACAGTTCGACGGGGGACCCCTCGCAGGCTCCGGCACGCGTGGCGGCCCACTGGACGCCCGAACGGATCAGAGCGGCCCGGCCGGTGGCCGCGCCCGCACCGGGCGGACGCGCGGCGGCACCGCAGACGCACAGCCTCCCCGCCCGCACGGGCCAGGGATCGGCGCCGGTGGCGGGCGTCGCCAAGGAAGCCAAGGAAGCCGCGGACGCGGCGGACGCGGCGAGAACGCTCGCCGACGTCTCCCGCTCCGAGGTGTGGACCGCCCACGGCAGCATGCCGGCCACCACCGTCGGCAAGCTCTACTTCGACACGCCCAAGGGCCCGAGCGAGTGCACCGCCTCGGTGATCAACTCGCCCAACAAGAGCCTCATATGGACCGCCGGGCACTGCGCCAGCGACGGCAACGGCCACTGGTACAGCAACTTCCGGTTCGTCCCGGACTACCACAACGGCCGGCAGCCGCTCGGCGCGTGGACGTGGAAGTCGGCGACCACCCCGAAGGGCTACCTCAACGGCGGGAACAAGGACTACGACCTCGCCGTGCTCACCCTGTGGCCGCAGAACGGCCGCAAGGTGGCCGACGTGACCGGCTCCCAGGGGTACAAGTTCAACTCCGGCTACACCTGGCACGCGTACGAGTTCGGCTACCCCTACGACACCCACCCGGCCCGCTCCGGCATCACCGGCCAGGACCTGCGCTACTGCGTGGGCACGACCTGGCGCCCGGGCACCTGGCCGTTCCAGCCCGGCCAGGAGGCCATCCACTGCGACCAGGGCCACGGCGCCAGTGGCGGCCCCTGGCTGGACGACCTCCAGCTCTCGCGCGGCTGGGGCTATCTGATCGGCAACGTCAGCTACCACGGCAGTGAGAGCTCCGACGAGGAGCGCAGCCCGTACCTGGGCGACGCGGCCGTGAAGGCCTACGACGCGGAGAAGAACCGCTAGCGAAGCACGCCGCCCCCGGCCCGGCGGCTGCCGGCCCGGGGGCGGTCGTGTGCGTCCGAAAGCGCCTCAGCGGGCGATCAGCACTCGATGACGTTGACCGCGAGGCCGCCGCGCGCCGTCTCCTTGTACTTGACCTTCATGTCGGCGCCCGTCTCCTTCATAGTCTTGATGACCTTGTCGAGGGAGACGTGGTGGCGGCCGTCGCCGCGCAGCGCCATCCGGGCGGCGGTGACGGCCTTGGCCGCGGCCATGCCGTTGCGCTCGATGCACGGGATCTGGACCAGGCCGCCGACCGGGTCGCAGGTCAGGCCCAGGTTGTGCTCCATGCCGATCTCGGCGGCGTTCTCGACCTGCTCCGGGGTGCCGCCCAGGACCTCGGCGAGGCCGCCGGAGGCCATGGAGCAGGCGGAGCCGACCTCGCCCTGGCAGCCGACCTCGGCGCCGGAGATCGAGGCGTTCTCCTTGAAGAGCATGCCGATGGCGCCGGCGGCGAGGAGGAAGCGGACGATGCCGTCCTCGTCCGCGCCGGGCACGAAGTTCATGTAGTAGTGGAGAACCGCCGGGATGATGCCCGCGGCGCCGTTGGTCGGGGCGGTGACGACCCGGCCGCCGGCCGCGTTCTCCTCGTTCACGGCCATCGCGTAGACCGTGATCCACTCCATGGCGCGGGCCTGGGCGTCGCCCTCGGCGCGCAGCTGGCGGGCGGTGCTGGCGGCGCGGCGGCGGACCTTCAGGCCGCCGGGGAGGATGCCCTCGCGGGACATGCCGCGCGTGACGCACGCCTGCATGACGCGCCAGATCTCCAGGAGGCCCTCGCGGATCTCCTCCTCCGTGCGCCAGGCCTTCTCGTTCTCCATCATCATCGCGGAGATCGACAGGCCCGATTCGCGGGACATCCGCAGCAGCTCGTCGCCGGTGCGGAAGGGGTACTTCAGCACGGTGTCGTCGAGGACGATCCGGTCGGCGCCGACGGCGTCCTCGTCGACGACGAAGCCGCCGCCGACCGAGTAGTAGGTCTTCTCCAGCAGCGGGGCGCCGGCCTCGTCGTAGGCGAAGAGGGTCATGCCGTTGGCGTGGTACGGCAGGGCGCGGCGGCGGTGGAGGATCAGCTGGGTCGACTCGTCGAAGTCGATCTCGTGGGCGGAGCCGATCTCGGCGCCGAGGAGCTTGAGGCGCTTGGTGGTGCGGATGCGCTCGACCTCGTCGTCGGCGATCTCGACGTCGACGCTGCGGGGGGAGTGGCCCTCCAGGCCGAGCAGGACGGCCTTGGGGGTGCCATGGCCGTGGCCGGTGGCGCCGAGGGAGCCGTAGAGCTCCGCCCGTACCGAGGTGGTCTGGGCCAGCAGACCGTCCTTCTTCAGGCGCCCCACGAACATCCGGGCGGCGCGCATCGGGCCGACCGTGTGGGAGCTGGACGGGCCTATGCCGATCGAGAAGAGATCGAATACGGAGATGGCCACGGTGGCAGCTCCTCTGTGAGTCGGGGGGTGGTACGGGGTGGAACAGGGTGTGACGGGGTGGTGCGGCAGAAAGCGGAATGCCGCGTTCACCTATCAGTGTGCGGGATGCGGGCCGCTTCCCGCGGTGGCGGAGCTCACTCCGCGGCGGGGCCCGGGTCACGGTGCGGGGCACCGGGCCGCTCCTCAAGCGTGCCCGGTGCCCCGTACCGGCCGGTTAATCCCGCGCTTCGGTGTTACTTCAGCCCGGGGTACAGCGGGTGCTTGTCCGCCAGCGCCGTGACGCGGCCGCGCAGGGCCGCCGCGTCGAAGCCCGGCTTGAGGGCCTCGGCGATGATGTCCGCGACCTCGCGGAAGTCCTCGGCCGTAAAGCCGCGGGTGGCCAGGGCCGGGGTGCCGATCCGCAGGCCCGAGGTGACCATCGGGGGGCGCGGGTCGTTCGGGATGGCGTTGCGGTTGACCGTGATGCCCACCTCGTGGAGGCGGTCCTCGGCCTGCTGGCCGTCCAGCTCGCTGTTGCGCAGGTCCACCAGGACCAGGTGGACGTCCGTGCCGCCGGAGAGGACGGAGACGCCCACCTCCTTGACGTCGTCCTGCATCAGGCGCTCGGCGAGGATCTTCGAGCCCTCCAGCGTGCGCTGCTGGCGCTCCTTGAACTCCTCCGTGGCCGCGACCTTGAAGGAGACGGCCTTGGCCGCGATCACGTGCTCCAGCGGGCCACCCTGCTGACCGGGGAAGACCGCGGAGTTGATCTTCTTGGCGAGCTCGGCCGTGGAGAGGATCACGCCACCGCGCGGACCGCCCAGGGTCTTGTGGGTGGTGGTGGTGACCACGTGGGCGTGCGGCACCGGGGAGGGGTGGAGACCGGCGGCGACCAGGCCCGCGAAGTGGGCCATGTCGACCATCAGGTACGCGCCGACCTCGTCCGCGATCCGGCGGAAGGCCGCGAAGTCCAGCTGGCGCGGGTAGGCGGACCAGCCGGCGACGATCAGCTTGGGGCGGTGCTCCTTGGCAAGGCGCTCGACCTCCTCCATGTCCACCAGGTTGGTCTGCTCGTCGACGTGGTAGGCCACCACGTTGTAGAGCTTCCCGGAGAAGTTGATCTTCATCCCGTGGGTCAGGTGGCCACCGTGGGCCAGGTTCAGGCCCAGGATGGTGTCGCCCGGGTTGAGCAGGGCGAACATCGCCGCGGCGTTCGCCTGCGCGCCGGAGTGCGGCTGCACGTTGGCGTGCTCGGCGCCGAAGAGCGCCTTGATCCGGTCGATGGCGATCTGCTCGACGACGTCGACGTGCTCGCAGCCGCCGTAGTAGCGGCGGCCCGGGTAGCCCTCGGCGTACTTGTTGGTCAGGACCGAGCCCTGGGCCTCCATGACCGCGACCGGAGCGAAGTTCTCCGAGGCGATCATCTCGAGGGTGGACTGCTGGCGGTGGAGTTCGGCGTCGACAGCGGCGGCGACGTCGGGGTCGAGCTCATGGAGGGAGCTGTTGAGAAGCGACATGAGTTCTTCCTGCGCGGGAGGGAGCGGGCGGGGTCAGCCGGCGAAGTCGGTGTACTCGTCGGCCGACAGCAGGTCGGCCGGCTCGTCCGTGATCTTCACCTTGAACAGCCAGCCGCCCTCGAAGGGGGCGGAATTCACCAGCGCGGGGTCGTCCACGACGTCCTGGTTGGCCGCGACGACCTCGCCCGTGACGGGGGAGTAGAGGTCGCTGACCGACTTGGTCGACTCCAGCTCACCACAGGTCTCGCCCGCGGTGACGCTGTCGCCGACCGCCGGGAGCTGTGCGTAGACGACGTCACCGAGGGCGTTGGCGGCGAACTCGGTGATCCCGACCGTCGCCACACCGTCGGCGTCGGCGGCTGACAGCCACTCGTGCTCCTTGGAGTAACGCAGCTGCTGGGGGTTGCTCATGGCTAGATTCTCCTGTACGCGCGTGGGTGCTTGTGCAAGGGGTCTTGACAGATGAGATGAGGGGGATTCAGCGGGCCCGCTTGTAGAAGGGGAGCGCGACGACCTCGTAGGGCTCGTGGGTGCCGCGAATGTCCACACATACCCCTTCCGTACCCGGAGTGGCGTGCGCCGCGTCGACGTAGGCGATCGCGATCGGCTTGCCGAGGGTGGGGGAGGGGGCACCGGAGGTCACCTCGCCGACGGCGGCGCCGTCCACCGTCACGGCGAAGCCGGCCCGGGGCACCCGGCGGCCGGTCGCGATCAGGCCGACCAGCTTGCGCGGCGGGGCGCTCTCGGCGCGCTCGGCGGCGGCCGCCAGCGCCTCGCGGCCCACGAAGTCGCCGGCCTTGTCGAACTTCACGACCCGGCCCAGACCGGCGTCGAACGGGGTGAGGGCCGTGGTCAGCTCGTGCCCGTAGAGCGGCATGCCCGCCTCCAGGCGCAGCGTGTCGCGGCAGGAGAGCCCGCACGGCACCAGGCCGGCCTCCGCGCCCGCCTCGGTCAGGGCCTGCCACAGCTTCTCGGCGTCGGCGGGGGCGACGAACAGCTCGAAGCCGTCCTCGCCGGTGTAGCCGGTGCGGGCGATCAGCGCGGGGACGCCCGCGACGGTGCCCGGCAGGCCCGCGTAGTACTTCAGGCCGTCCAGGTCGGCGTCGGTGACGGACTTCAGGGTGGCGGGGGAGGCGGGGCCCTGGATCGCGATCAGCGCGTAGTTCTCGCGGTCGTCCCGGACGGTCGCCTCGAAGCCCGCCGCGCGCTCGGTGAGCGCGTCGAGGACCACCTGGGCGTTGGAGGCGTTGGCGACGACCATGTATTCCTCGTCACCCAGCCGGTAGACGATCAGGTCGTCGAGGATGCCGCCGTCCTCGCGGCAGATCATCGTGTAGCGGGCCCGGCCGACGGCCAGCGCGGAGATGTTGCCCACCAGGGCGTGGTCCAGGGCCTGGCCCGCCTGGGGGCCGGTGAGGGTGATCTCGCCCATGTGCGACAGGTCGAAGAGGCCCGCGCGGGTGCGCACGGCGACGTGCTCGTCGCGCTCGCTGCCGTAGCGCAGCGGCATGTCCCAGCCGGCGAAGTCGGTCATGGTCGCGCCGAGCGCGCGGTGCAGCGCGTCCAGGGCGGTACGGCGGGGGGCATCGGTCATGATCGGGCTCCCGGGCAGGTGGGTCGCGGAGGAATGCCTGAAGAGGCGGCCTCCCCATCTGTCATCGGAACCTGAGAGGTTCACCGAGAGCCCTCGCCTGTCGTCAAAGGCAACCCGGCTTGCACCTTGGGTGGGACCGAGCCATGGGCGCGGTCCGCTTTTCAGATCTGCCTCACCCGCGCGGTACGGGGCCTGAGAGATTCAAGGGAGGAACTTGCTCCTTCGGCGCCCAGTGCCTGTGGCACCGGGACTCTCCCGCGCGGATTCGAGCGGCCAGTATGCGATTGCTTGCAGTTGAGTCGAGCGTGAGTCGAGCTTGGCGCGCACATCATTGCACGTACGGGCGTGCGACGGACCGCCCACCGCCTCTCAAATTGGATTACCTTTTCTTTGCGAGAGGGGGCGATCACCGTGCGTACGGGAGTGGGGGCGGGGGAGACGCACGGGGTGCGCGACCTGCGGGGTGACGCCGTGGCCGCGGTGACGGAGCTCCGCTACCCGGCCGGCGATCTCCTCGTCGTCTCGGGGCTGCCGGGCGGGGGCAAGTCCACGCTGATACGGCGCGCGGTGCCCGCCGCCGTCCACCGCGTGGACTCCCAGGACGTGCGCGAGCGCTTCGAACGCCTGTCGCCGGCGCTGCCCTACGCCTTCTGGCGGCCCTTCGTCAGGGTCGCGCACTACGCCGCGCTGCGGCGGGCGCTGCGCTCGGGTGACAGCGTCGTCGTGCACGACTGCGGGCAGTGGAGCTGGGTGCGACGCTGGCTCGCGCGGGACGCGCGGCGGCGGGGCGGGGGGCTGCACCTGGTGGTCCTGGCGGTCGACCCGCCCACCGCGCTCGCCGGCCAGCGCGCCCGGGGCCGCGGCGTCTCCGCCCGCTCCTTCGCCCGCCACCGCCGCGCGACGGCCCGCCTCGTCGCCGCCCTCACGGCGGGCGACCGCCCACCGGGCACGACGTCGGCCGTCCTCCTCGACCGCGAGGCGGCGGACGCGCTGCGGCGGATCACTTTCGGCTGACCGGCCCCGGACCGCGCTCCGCGCGGTGTCCTCAAACGCCGGACGGGCTGAAATCAGCCCGTCCGGCGTTTGAGGACCGGGGGTCCGGGGGCGGAGCCCCCGGGAACAACCCCCGCCCCCGGAAAGCCCGGGCGCAGCCGCTAAGGTGCCCGGAAAACACCAGACGCACCCCGTGGGAAGACAATGACCTGGCCAGTCAACGAACTGGAGGCGGTCCTCGCCGCCTCCGTCGGCGTCCCGGACGCCGGCCCCCGCATCGTCGAGGCGCTCGGCCGCAGCAGCGTGTGGGTCCCGCTGCCCAAGGGCGGGGGCCCCGACAGTCCCGATCTCGACCTGCCCGCCCTGGAGCTGAACGGCGCCGCGTACGTCCCCGTCTTCAGCTCGCAGGAGCAGTTCACGGCCGTCGCCGGCGAGGGGATGCCCTTCGCCGTCGCCCCCGCCGTCGAGTTCGCCCGCGGCCTCCCCCCGCAGGTCGGCATCGTCGTCAACCCCGAGGGCACCGTCACCGTGCCCCTGCCCCCGCCCGCCGTCGCCGGGCTGTGCCGGGCCGGGCGCACGGCCCTGGACGGCGACGCCACCGGCGGCCGCGTCCGGCTGTTCGAGCCGGACTGGCAGCAGGAGCCGACCGCGTTCCTGGCCGCCGCCGGACTGGAGTTCGCCGGCACCGGCGTCGTCCGCACCGCCCGCCGCGCCCTGGCCAGCGTCGAGGGCGCCGGCCCCGCCCTGTTCGTCGGCGTGGAGCTGGGGCTCCCCGACCCGGGCAGCCGCTCCGCCGCCCTGGACGCCCTCGGCCGCGCCCTGGGCCAGGTGCCCGTGCCCTGGCCCGTGCAGCTGGTCTTCCTGGACGTCGCCCAGGACGATCCCGTGGGCGACTGGATACGCACCCGGATACGACCGTTCTACGACCGTGACCTGTGACAGCTCTCATGCCCGCCCCCGCGGGCTCGTAAGCTGGTAGCAGCAGACGGCCAAGAGAAGAGGCGGACCCAGGTGAGCGCGGGCGCGGAGAGCGGCGTGGAGCAGGTGCTGCGCCAGGTGGCGCCCGGCCGGTACGACACGTACGAGCAGCTGCTGCGGTCCCTCGCCGAGGGCCGGGTGTGGATGCTGCTGTGGCACGGTCAGGCCGGCTCGCCCGACGCCCAGTACGGGAACATGGAGGTCGACGGCCTCGGCTACGCCCCCTGTGTGACCTCCGCCCAGGAGCTCGCCGCCAGCGGCTGGAATCGCGCCCACGAGGTCGTCGCCGGCCGGGCCGTGGCCGCCTCCCTCTTCCCCGACCGCTGGGGCCTGTGGCTCAACCCCCACGCCCCCGGCGGCGGCGTCGGCATCCCCTGGCTCGACCTGCGCCGGATCGTCGCCGGCCTGGACCGGCTGCCCGCCGGGCCCCTCCAGCTGAGCGAACCCGCGCTGGACATTCCGCAGTTCTACGCCCTCCTCGGGCAGAACGCCCACCGCACCCCCGTCGTCCGCGCGCTGCGCCGGGCCTGGGTGCGGCCCGCCCTGGGCACGCCGTACCTGGCCATCGGGCTCGATCTGTACGACACCTCGCCCGCCGCCGTGGAGGCCGTGCGCCTGATGATGCAGCAGTCGATCGCGGCCGTGCCCGACGGCCTGCCGGTGTCGACGGTGACGATGACGGACGAGTACGACCCCGTCGCCATGTGGATGCGGGCCAACAGCCGGCCCTTCTTCGCCCGCGAGGGCTACGGGGCCGCCGGCGCGCCGGCGGCGCCCGCCTCCGGGTACGGCTATCCCCCGCCGCAGCAGGGCTGGCAGGCCGGGGCCTACTGACGCCCGTTCTCCTGACGCCCGTTCAGGGCCCGCCGGTGTCCGTATAACGGAACCTCCCTACGCACATCACGTTTGCGCATCCTTTGCGGGTGAGGGCTGGCGGGTGATCGCGGGAGCCATGAAGACTCCCGCCCAACAAGGACTTCGTTCCTGCGTACGACCTGTTCCGCCGTACGACCGCTCCGTGTGCACGTCCCGTACCACCGGCACCTCCGGTGCTCTCCGCACCGGTGTGACTCCGGGTACCACCGCACGTCCCGCACATCTCGCACGTCCGCACCACTGCACTTCGCGTACCACCGCGATCCGCGCGCACCGCCGCGCGGGGCGCGTCCTCGCACCAGTGATGTGAACCAGCCGCCCCGAGCGCGGCGGGCGTTGGGCCGGTCGCCGCCGGCCGAGAGGGGTCCACCAGACGATGACGGCACCACTGCACGACACGGGACCGGCCGACGCCGGCGCCGCCCCCGTCACCGATGGCCTTCCGGCGAAGGCCATCGAGGGGCGCTCGCCCTGGCGGATCGCCTGGACACGGCTCAAGCGCGACAAGTTCGCCCTGGCGGGCGGGGTCGTCGTCCTGCTGCTCATCCTCGTGGCGGTCCTGGCCCCGGTCATCGTGGGCCTCCTCGGGCATCCCCCGAACGAGTACCACGAGGAGCTGATCGACCCCCTCTCCAGCACCCCCAAGGCATCCTGGGGCGGCATCAATTCCGACTTCCTCTTCGGCGCCGAGCCCGTCAACGGCCGGGACGTCTTCAGCCGGGTCGTCTACGGGGCCCGGGTCTCGCTGCTCGTGGCCTTCCTCGCGGCCGTCGTGGCGGTCGTGATCGGCACGGTCCTCGGCATCGTCGCCGGCTACTTCGGCGGCTGGGTGGACGCGGTCGTCAGCCGGGTCATGGACCTCCTGCTGGCCTTTCCCCAGCTGCTGTTCATCATCGCGCTCGTCTCCGTCGTCCCCAACTCCCTGTGGGGGCTGACCGGTTCGGGGGTGCGGATGGCCGTGCTGATCGCGGTCATCGGGTTCTTCGGCTGGCCGTACGTGGGCCGGATCGTGCGCGGCCAGACGCTCTCGCTCAGAGAGCGGGAGTACGTCGAGGCCGCCCGCAGCCTGGGCGCGGGCCGGCTGTACATCCTCTTCCGGGAGCTGCTGCCCAACCTGGTGGCGCCGATCACCGTGTACGCCACGTTGATGATCCCCACCAATGTCCTGACGGAGGCGGCGCTGAGCTTCCTCGGCGCCGGCGTCAAGCCGCCGACCGCCTCCTGGGGGCAGATGCTCTCCAAGGCCGTCACGACCTACGAGGGCGACCCCATGTTCATGATCATCCCGGGTCTCGCCATCTTCGTCACCGTGCTGGCCTTCAACCTCTTCGGTGACGGCGTGCGGGACGCGCTGGACCCGAAGGGCTCGCGCTGACGCGCTGCCCACCCCCTTCTTCGTCGTACCGATTCCTCTCGTACCCCGTTCCGGGCGGCGACCGACCACGGAGGTCCGTTACATCGTGACAACCCAACGAACTTCGAGGCGCAGACTGGCCGCCGGGGCGGCGCTCGCGGTCGCGGCCCTGGTGACCACCACCGCCTGCGGCGGTGGCGGCGGCAAGAGCGACGGCGGCGGCAAGGGCGGCAAGGCGGCGGGCTTCAACGCCGGTGTGAACAAGGTCGCCGCCCCTTCCGGCAAGAAGGGCGGGGAGCTGAAGTTCATCGGCACCCAGGACGCCGACTCGTGGGACCCGCAGCGCGGCTACTACGGCTTCATGTGGGACTTCGCCCGCTACTACACCCGCACCCTCGTCACCCCCAAGCCGGCCCCCGGCCTGGACAGCGTGAACGTCGTCCCGGACATGGCCACGGACACCGGTCAGCTCTCGGCCGACAAGAAGACCTACACCTTCAAGCTCCGTGACGGGCTGACCTGGGAGGACGGCCAGCCCGTCACCACCCAGCAGATCAAGTACGGCATCGAGCGCACCTGGGCGACCGACAAGATCTCCGGCGGCCCGCTGTGGCTGATGCAGGTCCTCGACCCCAACAAGGAGTACAAGGGCCCGTACAAGGACGAGAGCAAGGACAAGCTCGGCCTGAAGGCGATCGAGACGCCGGACGAGAAGACGATCGTCTTCCATCTGCCCAAGCCCAACGGCGACTTCCTCCAGATGCTGGCGATCCCCGCCGCGGCCCCGGTCCGCCCGGACAAGGACACCGCCGAGAAGTACGGGTCCCGGCCGTTCTCCAGCGGCCCGTACAAATTCGTCTCCTACACCCCGAACAAGGGCCTGGAGCTCGTCCGCAACGACAAGTGGGACCAGAAGTCCGATTCGGTCCGCAAGGCGCTGCCCGACAAGATCACGGTCAAGCTCACCACCAACGCCGACGACATGGACAACAAGCTGCTCGCCGGCGAGTACGACCTCGACATCAACGCCACCGGCCTGGGCTCGACCGGCCGGCAGAAGGCGATGAACTCGTACAAGGCCAACGTCGACAACCCGCAGACCGGCTTCATCCGCTACGCGGCCTTCCCGAAGACCGTCGCGCCGTTCGACAACGAGCACTGCCGCAAGGCCGTCATCTACGCCGCCGACCACACCTCGATCCAGACCGCGCGCGGCGGCCCGCAGGCCGGCGGCGACATCGCGATCAGCATGCTCCCGCCGGCGGTCAAGGGCTTCGACGCGAACTACGACCCGTTCAACCTGAAGCAGGGCAAGCCCGACGAGGCCAAGGCCAAGGAGGAGCTGAAGGCCTGCGGCAAGCCCGAGGGCTTCAAGACCACGATCGCCGTGCGCAACAACAAGCCGCCGGAGGTCGCGACCGCCGAGTCGATGCAGGCGGCCCTGAAGAAGGTCGGCATCGACGCCCAGATCGACCAGTACGACGGCGCCCAGTCCACCGGCATCATCGGCGCCCCCAAGAACGTCAAGGACAAGAACTACGGCATCATCATCATGGGCTGGGGCGCGGACTTCCTCAGCGGCCAGGGCTTCCTCCAGCCCATCGCCGACGGCCGCTTCATCCAGGAGAGCGGCAACCAGAACTACCCCGAGCTCAACGACCCCGAGGTCAACAAGCTCTTCGACCAGGCCATCGCGGAGATCGACGTCGACAAGGCGGGGAAGCTCTACCAGGAGGCCAACAAGAAGGTCACCGAGGGCGCCTGGTACCTGCCCTTCGTCTACGACAGGACGATCACCTGGCGCAGCTCCCGGCTGACCAACGCCTACACGTCCGACGCCTACAACGGACGCTACGACTACGCCTCCCTCGGCGTCGTCAAGTGACAGCCGACAAGTGACAGCCGTCGAGTGACAGGCACCGTCCAGTGACAGACCGTACGCTCCGCCGGCGCACCCGCCGCTAGGCCCGAAGGGCAGGTGAGGGCCGCGCGCGGCGGTCCGGGGACCCCCGACGCGACACGGGGGTCCCCGGCCGCCGCCGGCCGACCGCAGTGTTCGCTTACATCGTCAGGCGGCTGTTCGCCGTCATCGTGATGCTCCTCGTGGTCACCCTGGTGACCTTCGGCATCTTCTTCGCGATCCCCAAGCTCACCGGGGCCGACCCCGCCGCGCTCTACGTCGGCAAACAGGCGGACCCGGCGACCATCGAGGGCATCCGGCAGAAACTCGGGCTGTCCGACCCGATCCTGGTGCAGTTCTGGCACTTCGTCACCGGCATCTTCGCCGGGCGGGACTACACCGGCGGCGGCACCACCGTCCACTGCGACGTGCCCTGCTTCGGCTACTCCTTCCGCACCGAGCAGGACATCTGGCCGGTGCTCCAGGACCGGGTGCCGGTGACGCTGTCGCTGGCCGCGGGCGCCTGTGTGCTGTGGCTGATCGGCGGCGTGACCACCGGTGTGGTCTCCGCCCTCAAGCGCGGCAGCCTCTGGGACCGCGCGGCCATGACCGTCGCCCTGAGCGGCGTCTCGCTCCCCATCTACTTCACCGGCCTCGTCTCGCTCGCGGTCTTCTCCTACGGCCTGGGCTGGGTGGACGGCGACTACGTCGACTTCGCCGACGACCCCGCCGGCTGGTTCAGCGGGCTGATCCTGCCCTGGATCACCCTCGCCTTCCTCTACGCGGCCATGTACGCCCGGCTCACCCGCGCCACCATGCTGGAGATCCTGGGCGAGGACTACATCCGCACCGCCCGCGCCAAGGGGCTGCGGGAACCGGTCGTCATCGGCAAGCACGCCATGCGCTCCACGCTGACCCCGGTCCTCACCATCCTCGGCATGGACCTCGGCGCCCTCGTCGGCGGCGCGATCCTCACCGAGACCACCTTCAACCTGCCGGGCCTGGGCCAGGCGGCCGTGAAGGCCATCAGCGACCGCGACCTGCCGCTGATCCTCGGCGTGACGCTCATCGCGGCGACCGCCGTCGTCGTCGCCAACCTCGTGGTCGACCTCCTGTACGCCGTGATCGATCCCCGAGTGAGGCTCTCGTGACCACCACACCCCTCCCGGACGGCGGCGCCGTCGGCGAGCCCGTCGGCGGCGCGGCCCGGCCGACCGCCTTCCTCGACGTCCGCGACCTGCGCATCCACTTCCCCACCGACGACGGCCTGGTGAAGTCCGTCGACGGGCTCTCCTTCCAGCTGGAGAAGGGCCGCACCCTCGGCATCGTCGGCGAGTCCGGCTCCGGCAAGTCCGTGACCTCGCTGGGCATCATGGGCCTCCACACCGTCGGCCAGTACGGCCGCCGCAAGGCCCGCATCAGCGGCGAGATCTGGCTGGACGGCACCGAGCTGATGAGCGCCGACCCCGAGAAGGTGCGCCGGCTGCGCGGCCGCGAGATGGCCATGATCTTCCAGGACCCGCTGTCGGCCATGCACCCGTACTTCACCGTCGGCGCCCAGATCGTCGAGGCGTACCGGGTCCACCACGACGTCGACAAGAAGACCGCCCGCAAACGCGCGGTCGAACTGCTGGACCGGGTCGGCATCCCCCAGCCCGACCGGCGCGTCGACGACTACCCCCACCAGTTCTCCGGCGGCATGCGCCAGCGCGCGATGATCGCGATGGCGCTCGTCAACAACCCCGAACTGCTGATCGCCGACGAGCCCACCACCGCCCTGGACGTCACCGTGCAGGCCCAGATCCTGGACCTGATCCGCGACCTGCAGAAGGAGTTCGGCTCGGCGGTCGTCATCATCACCCACGACCTGGGCGTGGTCGCCGAGCTCGCCGACGACATCCTGGTGATGTACGGCGGCCGCTGCGTGGAACGCGGCCCGGCCGAACGGGTCTTCCGCACCCCCCAGCACCCCTACACCTGGGGCCTGCTGGGCTCGATGCCCCGCATCGACCGCGAGCAGACCGAGCGGCTGATCCCCGTCAAGGGCTCCCCGCCCAGCCTGATCAACGTGCCCTCCGGCTGCGCCTTCAACCCGCGCTGCCCCTACGCGGACGTCCCCAAGGGCGGTGTCACCCGCACCGAGCGGCCCGAACTGCGCCCCGTCCCGGGCGCCGAGGCCGGCCGGCCGCACCACTCCGCCTGCCACCTGGCACCCGAGGAGCGCACCCGCATCTGGACCGAAGAGATCGCGCCCAAGTTGTGAAGGACCCACAGATGACGATTCCCGCACAGCCGGCCCCCGAGGCGGCCGAGCCCCTGCTGAAGGTCGAGGGCCTGGTCAAGCACTTCCCGATCGTCAAGGGGCTGCTGCGGCGCCAGACGGGCGCGGTGCGGGCGGTGGACGGGCTGGACTTCGACGTGCGCGCGGGGGAGACCCTGGGCGTGGTGGGCGAGTCCGGCTGCGGCAAGTCGACCATGGGCCGGCTGATCACCCGGCTGCTCGAACCCACCGCCGGGAAGATCGAGTTCGAGGGCCGGGACATCACCCACCTCGGGGTGGCGGGGATGCGGCCGATGCGCCGCGACGTCCAGATGATCTTCCAGGACCCGTACTCCTCGCTGAACCCCCGGCACACCGTCGGCACGATCGTCGGGGCGCCGTTCCGGCTCCAGGGCATCACGCCCGAGGGCGGGGTGAAGAAGGAGGTGCAGCGGCTGCTGGAGCTGGTCGGCCTCAACCCCGAGCACTACAACCGCTATCCGCACGAGTTCTCCGGCGGCCAGCGCCAGCGCATCGGCATCGCGCGGGCCCTCGCGCTCAAGCCCCGGCTGGTCGTCGCCGACGAGCCGGTCTCCGCGCTGGACGTCTCCATCCAGGCGCAGGTGGTCAACCTCCTGGACGACCTCCAGGAGGAGCTCGGGCTGACCTACGTGATCATCGCCCACGACCTGTCGGTCATCCGGCACGTCTCGGACCGGATCGCGGTGATGTACCTCGGCAAGATCGTGGAACTCGCCGACCGGACCTCGCTCTACGAGCGGCCCATGCACCCGTACACCAAGGCGCTGATGTCGGCCGTGCCCGTGCCGGACCCGGGGCGGCGTACCAAGCGGGAGCGCATCCTGCTCAAGGGCGACGTGCCCTCGCCGATCTCCCCGCCGTCCGGCTGCCGCTTCCACACCCGCTGCTGGAAGGCGACGGAGGTGTGCAGGACCGACGAGCCGCGGCTGCTGGCCCCCCGGGCCGGCCACCAGGTGGCCTGCCATCACCCGGAGAACGCGCCGGGAACACCCGAACCGGTGACGGAAGGTGCGGGTGCGTAAGCGGCGTGCGAGGCTGGCTCGTGGAGATCGAAATGACTTGGTAAAGACCTGAGCACCGCGAGGCGCGGGAGTGCAGAGTCGGCGCGTTCGCCGCTAGATGCGCTCGCACGTTCGAAGGGACGGCTCATGGCACTCTCCCGCCCGCTCCGGGATCGCTCCATACGCTCGAAGGGCCGCCGGGTCCCGGCCCGGCTCCTCGCCCTCGCCACGGCCACCGCCTCGGCCTGGGTGATCGCGGCCGCCCCCATGGCCTCGGCCCGCCCCGACTGGCCCCCGACCGCCGGTGCCCCCGGCATCGGTGACACCTACTTCCCGGAGCTCGGCAACGGCGGCTTCGACGCCCTCCACTACGACCTGGACGTCGGCTACACACCCTCCAGCGGCCGGCTGGACGGGAGGACGACCGTCACCGCGCGGGCCACCCAGAGCCTCTCCTCCTTCGACCTGGACCTCCAGCAGCTCACGGTCTCCAAGGTCGAGGTGAACGGCCTGCCCGCCGCCTTCTCCCGGGTGGGCGACGAGATCCGCATCCGCCCCGCGCTCCCGCTGATCAAGGGCCACACCTTCACCACGACCGTCACCTACGGCGGCATACCCCAGCCGCTCAGCGGCCCCATCATCTTCGGCTCCAAATACGGCTGGATGAAGACCAAGGACGGCGTCTTCGTCGCGTGCGAGCCCAACGCGGCCTCCACCTGGTTCCCCTCCAGCGACCACCCCTCCGACAAGGCCACCTTCGACATCCGCATCCGGGCCCCCAAGGGCCTGACGGCCGTCTCCAACGGCAGGCTCCTCGCCACCCGCGACAGCGGCGACACCACGGTCACCCACTGGCGCGAGAGCAAGCCCATGGCGCCCTACCTCGCCACGGCCACGATCGGGAAGTTCGACGTGCGCAAGGGCGTCACCCCCGGCGGCACCCCCATCTACGTCGCCACCAATCCCACCCTGCCCACCGACAAGCTCGACTTCTACGGCATCACCGCCGAGGCCACCGACTACTGGTCCAAGCTCTTCGGCCCGTATCCCTTCGAGGAGACGGGCGCCATCGTCGACGACATGCCGCAGGCCGAGTTCTCGCTGGAGGTCCAGACGAAGCCCGTCTACTCCGCCGTGCGCGACGAGTCGACGGTCGTCCACGAGCTGGCCCACCAGTGGTTCGGGGACTCGCTGTCGGTCGAGCGGTGGAAGGACATCTGGCTCAACGAGGGCTTCGCCACCTACGCCGAGTGGCTGTGGGACGAGCACAAGGGCCGCAAGAGCGCCCACCAGTCCTTCCTGGAGGCGTACAACGCCCACGGCGACGGCGACGCCTTCTGGAAGCTCGACGTGGCCGACCCCAAGCGCGACACCATGTTCTCGCGGTCCGTCTACTACCGGGGCGCGATGACGCTCCAGATGCTGCGCGAGCGCATCGGCGACAAGGCGTTCTTCAAGCTGCTGCCGCTGTGGACCAAGCTCCACAAGGGCGGCAACGTCCGCACCGCCCAGTTCACCGGCCTCGCCGAGGCGGTCTCCCACCAGGACCTGAGCGATCTCTTCCGGACCTGGCTGTCCACCCCGCAGAAGCCGAAGCTGCCGTAACCGTCCCAGCCCTCGTGGGGGGCGCGCCGGTCCGCATTCCGGGACGCGATCCGGGAGGAGTCGGGAGCACCGCCGCCGGCGCGTAAGAATGTCTGGTGCTCACCGATCTGTTCAGCCCCTCCGTCCAGCACTCGCTCGACATCGCCGGGATCTTCGTCTTCGCCATGTCGGGCGCCCTGCTCGGCGTCCGCAAGAACTTCGACGTCTTCGGCATGGCGGTGCTGGCGGAGGTCACGGCGCTGGGCGGCGGGCTGTTCCGGGACCTGATCATCGGAGCGGTGCCGCCCGCCGCCTTCACCGACCTGGGGTACTTCCTCACCCCGCTGGTCGCCACCGCGATCGTCTTCTTCCTCCACCCCGAGGTCGAGCGGATCACCAAGGCGGTGAACGTCTTCGACGCCGCCGGGCTCGGGCTGTTCTGCGTCGCGGGCACGGTCAAGGCCTACGGGCACGGGCTCGGCCTGACCTTCGCCGCGACGCTGGGCCTGGCCACGGCGGTCGGCGGCGGTGTGCTGCGCGACGTCCTGGCCCACGAGGTCCCCTCGCTGCTGCGCTGGGACCGCGACCTGTACGCGGTGCCCGCCATGGTCGGCTCCACCATGGCCGCGCTGCTCATCCGCTACGACGCGCTCAACGTCTCCACCAGCATGCTGTCCGCCGCCGTCGCGTTCGTCCTGCGGCTGCTGGCCATGCGCTACCACTGGCGGGCGCCACGCGCCTGGCACCGGCGCAGCGCGACGGCCGGAGATCCGGCGCAGGGCAACGCCCAGGGGTAAACGTTTCGGCTCAGACCTCCCGGCCCAGCCACGCCGCCAGCCGCGCGTAGGCGTCCGCGCCCTCGGGGGCCGGACGCACCGGACCGAACGGCACGGGCCCGCCGCGCCGCTCCGCCGGGAGCACCCGGCGCGCCCACTCCAGGGCGTACTCGGCGAGCTCCTGGTCCAGCGGCAGCGGGTGACCGAGGGCGGTGGACAGGTCCCAGGTGTGGGCGACCGTCTCCAGCACACAGCCCGAGGCGAGGTACGCCCGGCCCGGCATCTCGCCCCACGGCACGGACACCGGCGCGTCCAGCTTCGCGTCGTCGGCCCACACCTCGTCGAAGAGCGCGCGGGCCTCGTCGTAGGCCGGGAGCCAGCCGTCGTCCGGCACGCCCTCGGCGGCCACCAGCGCCACGTCCGCGTCGGTCCGGCCGCGCTCGGCGCCGGCGCGGACACCGCCCACGAGGTGCGCCAGCAGCCCGCGCACGTCGAACTCCTCGCACGGCGTGGCATCGCCGAGCGCCTCGGGCTTCACCCGGGCCATCAGGGCCGCCACCTGGCCGGTCGCGCGGGTGTAGAGGGGGCGGGGGTCGAGATCCATGGCGCACTGCTCCTACGAGGAAGGGGTGATCAGTCGACGTTCGATCGACTGGTCGGCCGGTCGGTCTGGGAGCACCCTCCCGCCATAACCTGACACCCGCCGTCAGGTTTTCATCGCCCCCTGCGAGATTCTTGATCACGTGAAATCCGACCGGCTGCTGTCGATACTCCTGCTGCTCCAGAACCGGGACCGGGTGCCCGCCGCCGAGCTCGCCCGCCGCCTGGAGGTGTCCGTCCGCACCATCTACCGCGACGTCGAGTCCCTCTCCGCCGCCGGCGTGCCCGTCTACGCCGAGCGCGGCCGCCACGGCGGCATCTCCCTGCTCCCCGGCTACCGCACCGACGTCACCGGCCTCACCGCCGACGAGGCCCGCGCCCTGTTCGTCCTCGCCGGCCCCAGCGCCCACGCCGACCTCGGCCTCGACGGAGCCCTGGGCTCCGCCCTGCGCAAGGTCATGGCCGCCCTGCCCGCCCCCCACCGCCCCGCCGCCGAGGCCACCAGCCGCCGCATCCACATCGACCCCGTCCGCTGGGCGGCCCCCACCGCCGCCGTCGACCTCGGCGAACTCCACGCCGCCGTCTTCACCGACCTCCGGCTGCGCCTGCGCTACCGCCACGGCGGCACGGCCGAACCGCGCGGGTACACCGTCGACCCCTACGGCCTCGTCGCCAAGGCCGGCGTCTGGTACCTCGTCGCCGACCACCGCGGCAGCCCCCGCCTCTACCGCGCCGACCGCGTCCTGAAGGCGACCCTCACCGACGAACCCGTCCGCCGCCGGTCCGGCCAGGAGCTGACGGACGTCTGGGCGGAGCTGCGCCGCGAGGTCGAGGACCGGCCCGCGGAACTCCTGGTGACGGCCCGGGTGCGGCGCTCCCGCCTCGCCACGCTCCTGCGCCTCCGCGGCCGGCAGCTCACCGGGCCGCCGTCCGAGGGCGACCCCGCGACCGTCGAATTCGCCTTCGGCGGCGTCGCGGAAGCGCGATCCCTGCTGGCCTACGGCCCGGACCTGGAGGTGATCTCCCCGGAGCCGGTCCGGCGGGAGCTGGCGGCGGCCGCCCGGGCGGTGCTGGACCTGTACGAACCCGGGCACAACCGGATGCTCCCTCCGGGGCCGGAACGCCCCGCCACGGTCCCGGGCCGGGCCTCGTAGAATCGTGCCCACCATGGCCTACCTCGACCACGCCGCCACCACCCCGATGCTCCCGGAGGCGGTGACGGCGATGACCACCCAGCTGTCCGTCGCCGGCAACGCGTCCTCGCTGCACGCCGCGGGCCGCCGCGCCCGCCGCACGGTCGAGGAAGCGCGCGAATCGCTCGCCGCCTCGCTCGGCGCGCGCCCCAGCGAAGTGGTCTTCACCGCGGGCGGCACCGAAGCCGACAACCTCGCCGTCAAGGGCCTGTTCTGGGCACGCCGCGCCGCCGACCCGGCCCGCACCCGCGTCCTGGCCAGCCCCGTGGAGCACCACGCCGTGCTCGACGCCGTCCACTGGCTCGCCGAGCACGAGGGCGCGACCGTCGAGTACCTGCCCGTCGACTCCTACGGCCGGGTCCACGCGGACGCCCTCCGCGAGGCCATCGCCCGCAACCCCGACGACGTGGCCCTCGCCACGGTGATGTGGGCCAACAACGAGATCGGCACGGTGCAGCCGGTCCGCGAACTGGCCGACGCGGCCTCGGAGTTCGGCGTGCCGCTGCACGCCGACGCGGTGCAGGCGGTCGGCCAGCTGGACGTGGACTTCGCCGCGTCCGGGCTCGCCGCGATGACGGTCAGCGGCCACAAGATCGGCGGTCCGTACGGGATCGGCGCCCTGCTGCTGGGCCGCCAGTACACGCCCGTACCGCTGCTGCACGGCGGCGGCCAGGAGCGGCACGTGCGCTCCGGCACGCTCGACGTCCCGGCCATCGCCGCCTTCGCGGTGGCGGGCCGGCTGGCCGCCGAGCGGCGCGCGGACTTCGCCCGCGAGATCGGGGCGCTGCGGGACGAGCTGATCGAGGGCGTCCGGGCGGCCGTCCCCGACGCGGTCCTCGGCGGCGACCCGGACCCGGCGGGCCGGCTGCCCGCCAACGCCCACTTCTCCTTCCCGGGCTGCGAGGGCGACTCCCTGCTGCTCCTCCTCGACGCCCAGGGCATCGAGTGCTCGACCGGCTCCGCCTGCACCGCCGGCGTCGCCCAGCCCAGCCACGTCGTCCTGGCCACGGGCACCGACCGCGACCTGGCCCGCGGCACCTTGCGGTTCTCGTTGGGCCACACGTCGACGCGCGAGGACGTCACGGCGGTGATCGAGGCAATCGGCCCGGTGGTGGAACGGGCTCGCACGGCAGGGCTGAGCTGAGAGCAGTACCACGCCCCGAAGGGGCGCGGTACCGCGTCGATATGCGGCTACCGCCGCGTGGGCGCGCCCGGCCACGGACGGCCCGCACCCGCCCCGAAAAGGCAGCCCCAGCGCACCCCGTACCCTGGAGAGGCTATGACTGACTTCCCGGGTGCCCCAGACCTCAGCGCCCCCCGCAAGGGGCTCCGCGTGCTCGCCGCCATGTCCGGCGGCGTCGACTCCGCCGTCGCCGCGGCCCGAGCCGTCGAAGCCGGCCACGACGTGACCGGTGTGCACCTCGCGCTCTCCGCGAACCCGCAGTCCTTCCGCACCGGCGCGCGCGGCTGCTGCACCATCGAGGACTCCCGCGACGCCCGCCGCGCCGCAGACGTGATCGGCATCCCCTTCTACTGCTGGGACCTGGCCGAGCGCTTCCGCGAGGACGTCGTCGAGGACTTCGTCGCCGAGTACGAGGCCGGGCGCACGCCCAACCCCTGCCTCCGCTGCAACGAGAAGATCAAGTTCGCCGCGCTGCTGGACAAAGCCCTCGCGCTGGGCTTCGACGCCGTCTGCACCGGCCACTACGCCACGGTCGTGGTGAACGAGGACGGCACCCGAGAGCTCCACCGCGCCAGCGACATGGCCAAGGACCAGTCCTACGTCCTGGGCGTCCTGGACGAGCGCCAGCTCGCGCACGCGATGTTCCCGCTGGGCGACACGATCACCACCAAGGACGAGATCCGCGCCGAGGCCGAGCGCCGGGGACTGGCCGTGGCGAAGAAGCCCGACAGCCACGACATCTGCTTCATCGCCGACGGCGACACCCAGGGCTTCCTGGCGAAGCGCCTCGGCAAGGTCGAGGGCGACATCGTCGACGAGACCGGCGCCACGGTCGGCACCCACGAGGGCGCCTACGGCTTCACCATCGGCCAGCGCAAGGGCCTCCGGATAGGCCGCCCGGCCCCGGACGGCAAGCCGCGCTACGTCCTGGACATCTCCCCGGTGAACAACACCGTGACGGTGGGCCCGGTGGAGGCCCTGGACGTCTCGGCCCTGACCGCGATCAAGCCCCGCTGGTGCGGCGTCGCCCCGGCGGGCCCGGGCACGTACACGGCCCAGCTGCGCGCCCACGGCGGCGAGACCGAGGTGACGGCCGAGCTCGTCGGCGACGAGCTCCACGTCCGCTTCACCGAGCCCGTCCGCGGCGTGGCCCCCGGCCAGGCGATCGTCCTCTACGACGACACGCGCGTCGTCGGCTCGGCGACGATCGCGACGACCGAGCGGGCCGCCGCGAAGGCGGGTCAGTAAGTGTAGAGGGCGGAGGTGTCGATCTCGGTGTCCAGTGGGGCGCCGACCGATACCGGATCGCCGAACTTGCTCTCCACCTTGGAGCGATAGCGCCCTTCCGAGGGGAGCGAGTAGAGCAGGCACTGGCCCTTGGTGGGGTCCACGACGAGGTAGTAGGGGATGCCGGCCTGGGCGTACTTCGTGACCTTGCGGCGGGTGTCGTTCTCGGGGTTCGACTTCGAGACGACCTCGCCCACGAGGATCACCTCGTCCGCGGGGAACTCCTCGTGGTTCGTTCCACGGTAGGACGGGTCGGCGACAGAGAGGTCCGGACGCAGGTATGTGGCCCCGTGCCAGCCTTCGTAGACCGTGTTGACCTCCGTCATGACGCACCACTGCGCCAGCATCTGGGCTCCGATGGACATCACCATCTGGCCATGAGCGCTGGTAACCACGGTTTCGATGCAGACCTCTCCGTCGATCATCTCGGCGTGCAAGTCGGGAAACGCTTCGTCGATCGCCTTGAACCGCTGCATTTCCGTGGTCGTCACCGGGCGCTCCAGTTGCAGTGTCATGGTCTGGCCCTCCCTTCATGGTCCTGGCCCTCGCCAGGGTAGCGACGTGCGGACGACTCTGCCCCGGAAGGCGAGCCGCCCGCATCCGCCAGCGCGTTCTTCGCCCAAACGAGCGAAAAACGTTGAAGGTTACTGCCGGTAACTCACCGCTCGATCGTCCGCGTCACGTTCGTGACCTCGCACCGGCCGCCGCTGCTGGGCGAGCCCGCCTTCGGCACGTACGGGGTGGAGACGTCGAGCGTGCCGGTCTTGCCCGGCATCACGTAGGGGATGGACGGGAAGCGCGTGGTGATCTTGCCCTCGGGGTCCGTGAACTTCACCGTCAGGCGGTAGGTGTACTTGAGGGTCGCGCTGCCGTTGGTGGCGCTGAGCTTCGCCGTGATGCCGAGGCGGTCGGTGTAGGCGCAGTCCGTGATCTTGATGTCGCGCATGGCGTCGTCGCCGCTGCCGCCCCGGCCGCTGCCGTTCGAGCCCAGGACGGACGAGCCTCCGGAGGACGACGACGAGGAGTCGCCGGCGCCACCACCGGTGGTCGTGCCACCGGTGGTGGTACCGCCGCTCGTCGTCCCGCCGCTGCTGAAGCCGCCGCTCGTGGACGTGCCGCCGCTCGTCGAGGACCCGCTGCTGTGGTGGCTGGATCCGCCGCAGCTGGCGCCGTGGTGGCCCCGGGCGCCCGTGAGGGCGACGACGACGATTCCGAAGACGGCCGCCGCGCGGACATGACGAAGCTTCATGCTGGAACTCCCCCGATGAAGTGACGAGATGACGCATTGATCGTTTTGATCATTGACAAGCGCACGTCACGCTAACGGGGTGTTTACACATGGCCAAATCCCAGCAGGTCACCGGCCGCTTCTGTGACACGACCGCAACAGAACGGCTTCCTAAAGGGGACGGGCGGGATATTTTCAGCCGGTGCCGCGCACGACCTTCGCGATCTCGCACTTCGCGCCCTTCGTGGGGGCTCCCGCCTTCGGGTTGTAGGGGGCGGTGATGTCGTGGCTGTCCGTGCGGCCGGGGCGGACGAACAGGAGCGAGAAGTCCTGGGGGTCGAGCGCGGAGCCGTCGGGGGCCGTGAACTTCACGGTGACGGTGTAGCTGTAAGTGGCCGTCGCGCTGGGGTTCATGGCGCTCAGTTTGGCCGCGATGCCCTGCTTTTCGACGTATGCGCAGTCGGAGATGGAGACGTCCTTGGTGCCGTCACCGGAACCGTCGGTGGTGGCAGCGGCGGCGGCAGCGGAACCGGAGCTCTTCCCGCTCGAGTCGCTGCCGCAGCCGCTCGCTCCGGTGAGCGCGATGATGACGAATCCGGATATGGCGGCGGTGCGGGACATGCGAATCTTCACTATGGCTGCTTTCAGTGAAATGAACGGAAAACGACGCCGGGATAACGCCGCCGGTGAGCCCGCGTCACGCTAGGCATGCCATTACCGCTTTTGCGATACCGCCGGTAACACTGTGATCTGTTCGCGACCCATAAGATTCCGAATCCATATCGGAGACATAGGAAATCGGCCCGTAGCGTCCGGCTCACCCGAAGACGGCACACAGGGGGACAGACGCGGCGGTACGGGGCGGTGTCCGCCCCCCGCGCCGTGGGGCAAGCTGGGGGCATGGCAACACATGTGATCACCGGCTCCGGGTCGGGCATCGGCGAGGCGATCGCCCGGCGGCTCCACGAACGCGGCGACGAACTCTGGCTCGTCGCACGCGACGCGGGCCGGGCCAAGGAGCTCGCCGGGCGCTTCCCCGGCGCCCGGACCCTCGTCGCCGACCTCGACAACCCCGACCGGCTCTCCTGGGCGCTCGGCCACCAGTCCCTGCCCGACCGGATCGACTCCCTCCTCCACATCGCGGGCGTCGCCGACCTCGGGGACATCGGCGAGCTGACCCCCAAGACCTGGAACCGGACGCTCGCCGTCAACCTGGTCGCGCCGGCCGAGCTGACGCGGCTGCTGCTGCCGCAGCTGCGCGTCTCGCAGGGGCACGTCGTCTTCGTCAACTCCGGCGCCGGGCTGCGGGCGAACCCCGGCTGGGGCGCGTACGCGGCCAGCAAGCACGGCCTGAAGGCGCTCGCGGACTCCCTGCGGGCCGAGGAGCACACCCACGGCGTGCGCGTCACCAGCGTCTACCCGGGCCGCGTGGCCACCGCCATGCAGGTGAAGGTGCACCAGCAGGAGGGCAAGGAGTACGAGCCGGGCAAGTGGATCAGCCCGGAGTCGGTCACGTCGACGATCCTGCTCGCCCTGGACCTGCCGCGCGACGCGGAGATCAACGACCTGACGGTCCGCCCGGGGTACTCGGGCGGCTGAGGACCGGTCCCGTCGGGGCGGCCCCTTTCTCGTACCCTTCCTTCAGTGAGCGAGAAGAGCAACGTCAGGAGCTGGGGCGCGGGGGCCGCCACCGGCGTCGGTTCGATGCCGGGGGGAGACGCGCGCGAGGCCGCGAAGACCGTCACCGGGTCGCTGGAAACGCTGCCCCACCTCCCGGAACTGCCCGCGCGCGGGCCCGGGGCGGACATGATCGGCCGCACCGCCGGAATGCTGGTCGAGGTCTTCGCCCATCTGGAGCCCAGCGGCTGGCGCGTCAGCGACCGGCCCGGCCGCGACACCCGCCGCGCCCGCTCCTGGCTCGGCGAGGACCTGGACGCGCTCGAGGAGTTCACCCAGGGCCACGAGGGCGCCCTGAAGGTCTCCGCCGTCGGCCCCTGGACCCTGGCCGCCTCCCTCCAGCTGCGCGGCGGCGAGGCCGCCCTCGCCGACCCCGGCGCCTGCCGCGACCTCACGGCCTCCCTGGCCGAGGGCCTGCGCGGCCACCTCGCCGAGACGCGCCGCCGGGTGCCGGGCGCCCGGCTCGTGCTCCAGCTGGACGAACCCTCCCTCCCCGCCGTGCTGCGCGGACAGATCCGCACCGCCAGCGGCTACCGCACCCACCGGGCCGTCGACCGGTCCGTCGTCGAGGGGGCCCTGCGGGACATGGCGGCCGTCGCCACGGAGGCCGGCGCCGAGCTCGTCGTCCACTCGTGCGCCCCCGGCGTGCCGTTCGCGCTCCTGCGCCGCGCGGGAGTCACCGGCGTCTCGTTCGATTTCTCGTTGCTCACCGAGCGTGAGGACGATGCGATCGGTGAGGCGGTCGAGGCGGGCACGACCCTCTTCGCTGGCGTGGTGCCCGGCGTGGACGGCCCATTGTCAGACCCTGCCGGTAGCGTCATGAGTGTCAGGACGCTGTGGCGCAGGCTGGGGCTGGCACCGGGGGCTCTTTCGGAGTCCGTGGTCGTCACCCCGTCGTGCGGGCTCGCGGGCGCTTCGCCCGCGTATGCCCGCGCGGCCCTCGCCCACTGCGTCCGGGCGGCGAAATCACTCGCAGACAACCCTGAGTGACGGCGCTCATGGATCAACGGGAGGACGAGACGGTGGCTGTCGAACGGCGAGGCGAAGAGCTCCAGGAGCTCGCGGCGCAGGCGGCGGTACCCGCCGAGGCGCGGGAGAAGCACGCCCTGCTGGCCGAGCGGGTCGAGGAGCACCGCTTCCGCTATTACGTGAAGGACGCCCCCGTCGTCAGCGACGCCGAGTTCGACAAGCTGCTGCGGTCGCTGGAGGCCCTGGAGGAGGAGTATCCGCCGCTGCGCACGCCGGACTCGCCCACCCAGAAGGTCGCCGGGGCGTACGAGACGGAGTTCACCGCCGTCGAGCACCGCGAGCGCATGCTCTCCCTCGACAACGCCTTCGACGACGAGGAGCTGGCCGCCTGGGCCGAGCGCATCGCCAAGGACCTCGGCGAGGGCGCCGGTTACCACTTCCTCTGCGAGCTCAAGGTCGACGGCCTCGCCGTCAACCTGACCTACGAGAACGGCCGTCTCACCCGCGCCGCCACCCGCGGCGACGGCCGCACCGGCGAGGACATCACACCGAACGTCCGCACCATCACCGAGGTCCCCGACCGGCTCCAGGGCGACCGGATCCCCGCCCTCGTCGAGGTGCGCGGCGAGGTCTACTTCCCGATGGAGAAGTTCGAGGAGCTCAACGCCCGCCTGGTGGAGGCGGGCAAGGCCCCCTTCGCCAACCCGCGCAACGCGGCGGCCGGTTCACTGCGCCAGAAGGACCCGCGCGTCACCGCCACCCGCCCGCTGCACATGGTGGTGCACGGCGTCGGCGCCCGCGAGGGCTTCGACATCGACTGCCAGTCGCACGCCTACGAGCTGCTGCGGGAGTGGGGCCTGCCCACCGCCGCGCACGCCGAGGTCTTCGGCTCGCTCGACGAGGTGCGGAAGTTCATCGCCCACTACGGGCAGCCCAAGGTCCGCCACTCGATGGAGCACGAGATCGACGGCGTCGTCGTCAAGCTCGACGAGATCCCCCTCCAGGGCCGGCTCGGCTCCACCGCGCGCGCCCCGCGCTGGGCCATCGCCTGGAAGTACCCGCCGGAGGAGGTCAACACCAAGCTTCTCGACATCCGGGTGGGTGTCGGCCGCACCGGCCGGGTGACGCCGCAGGCCGTCTTCGAGCCCGTCACGGTCGCCGGCTCCGAGGTCGAGTTCGCCACCCTCCACAACCAGGAGGTCGTCAAGGCCAAGGGCGTCCTCATCGGCGACACCGTCGTCATCCGCAAGGCCGGCGACGTGATCCCCGAGGTCCTCGGCCCCGTGGTGGATCTGCGCGACGGCACCGAACGGGAGTTCGTGATGCCCGCCGAGTGTCCGGAGTGCGGCACCGGGCTGCGTCCGATGAAGGAGGGCGACATCGACCTCCGGTGCCCCAACGCCCGCTCCTGCCCGGGCCAGATCCGCGAGCGGCTGTACTACCTCGTGGGCCGCGAGTGCCTCGACATCGAGAACTTCGGCTATGTGGCCGCCTCGGCCCTCACCCAGCCCCTGGAGCCCGCCACCCCGCCCATGGCCAACGAGGGCGACCTCTTCGATCTGACGATCGAGGAGCTGCTGCCCATCAAGTCCTACGTCCGGGACCAGGACAGCGGCCTGCCCAAGGTCGACCCCAAGACGGGGACGGAGAAGGTCGTCACCTTCTTCGCCAACCAGAAGGGCGAGCCGAAGAAGAACGCCCTGGCCATGCTGGAGAACATCCAGGCGGCCAAGCAGCGCCCGCTGGCCCGGATCGTCAACGGCCTGTCCATCCGCCATGTGGGCCCCGTCGCCGCGGCGGCGCTGGCCCGCGAGTTCCGCTCGATCAACCGGATCGCCGAGGCCACGGAGGAGGAGCTCGCCGCCGTCGACGGCGTCTCGGACACCATCGCCACCGCCGTCCGGGAGTGGTTCGCCGAGGACTGGCACCGCGAGATCATCGAGAAGTGGCGGGCCGCCGGGGTCCGGATGGAGGAGGAGGCCGGCGAGGCGGAGGGCCCGCGTCCGCTGGCCGGGCTGACCGTCGTCGTCACCGGCACCCTCACGGGCTTCACCCGGGACGCCGCCAAGGAGGCCCTGCAGAGCCGGGGCGCGAAGGTGACCGGGTCGGTATCGAAGAAGACGGACTTCGTCGTCGTCGGTGACAACCCCGGTTCGAAATACGACAAGGCGATGCAGCTGAAGGTCCCCGTCCTCGAAGAGGACGGCTTCACCGTCCTCCTGGAGGAAGGCCCCGAGGCGGCGCGCGAGGCGGCCGTGCCCCAGGAGGCCACCCCAGCGGAGTAATGCCCGCATAGGCAGTGGGCATTACCCCTACAGCGCGTACCAGATGGCTACAGAACGCCGGATCGCATTCGGGCAACCCCTGCCGATCGCTGCCCGCCGTAGCCTTCTGCGGCCTACTGTTGAGATGTGCGCCTGCCGTGGCGCGGGCACCGCCGGCTGTGAGAGGGACGGGCATGAAACCCACCACCGACAGCGCCGAACCGGCATCGCGGCCGCGGCGGCTCTCCCCGCCCGGCCTGCCGACGGTCTGCGTGGCCCTGGCCGCGCTCGGGCTCTCCGTCGGCGTGCTGCGCGCGGTCGCCTCGGGCCGGGCCCTCTTCCCGGGACAGACCGTCGGCTGGTCGCTCGCGACCCTCACCGCGCTCATCGTCGCCCACCTCGTCGCCCTCGGCCGGGACCGCTGGTGGGGCGGCACCGGCTCCGGTGCCGCCCTCACCCTGGCCGTACTCCTCCTCTACGGCTGGCTGCCGGCCGTGCTGATCAGCATCGCGGTCGTCACCCTCGTGGCCGCCGCCCGCCGCCACCGATGGCGGCAGGCATTACTCCACGGCGCGGTCGACATCCTCGGCATCGCGGCCGCCGGCCTCGGCCTCGCCGCCTGCGGGATCACCGCCGGCGTCGAGAGCCCCTGGCTGCCCGACACCTGGCGGCTCTCCGCCGTCCCCCAGATCGCCCTCGCCGCCTTCCTCTACCTCGCCGTCACCCGCGCGCTGCTCTGGTGGTCCATGGCCCCGCGCGCCGCGCTCAGCAGCATCGCCCGCACCGCCCTGATGCGGCAGGCCCTCGTCGGCATCGCCCTCCTCGGCATCGCCCCGCTGATCGCGGTCGTCGCCGACCACTCGCCCGTCCTCCTCCCGCTCTTCGCGGTCCCGCTCATCGCCCTCGACTCCACCCTCTGGATCGCCCGCGCCCGAGCCGAGGAACAACTGCGCGACCCCCTCACCGGGCTGCCCAACCGTCAGTGGCTGCTGGAACGCACCTGGACCGCCCTGGACGAGGCCGAACGGGCCGGAGCCCGCGCCGCGCTCGTCCTGATCGACCTCGATCGCTTCCGGTCCGTCAACGACACCCTCGGCCATCTCGCCGGTGACCGGCTGCTCCTCCAGATCGCCGAACGGCTCCGGCTCGCCCTGCCCCGGGACGCGGAGGCCGCCCGCCTCGGCGGCGACGAGTTCGCCGTGCTGCTGCCCACCGCCGACTCCCTCACCAGCGCCCAGCGGGTCGCCCGTACGCTCGTCGCCGACCTCGGCTCCCCCCTCGACCTGGACGGGCTCACCCTCGTCCTGGAGGCCAGCGCCGGCGTCGCCGTCTACCCCGACCACGCCCTGGACGCGGAGGGGCTGCTGCGCCGCGCCGACGTGGCGATGTACCAGGCCAAGCGCGACCGCAGCGGCGTCGAGGTCTACGAGGCCCGCCGCGACGGCAACACCCCCGACCGGCTCGGCCTCCTCGGCGACCTGCGCCGCGCGCTGGACGCCGGCGAGGTCGAGCTCCACTACCAGCCCAAGGTCGGCTTCGACGGCCATGTGGAGGGCCTGGAGGCCCTGGTCCGCTGGGTCCACCCCGAGCGGGGCCGGGTCTCCCCGGACGAGTTCATCGCGATCGCGGAATCGTCCGGCCTGATGCCCCGCCTGACGGAGTACGTCCTGGAGACCGCCCTCGGGCAGGTCGCCAAGTGGCGGGCCATGGGCCTGGAGGTCCCCGTCGCGGTCAACGTCTCCCCGCGTGACGTCCACACCCCGGGCTTCGCGGGCTCCGTCGCCGCCCGCCTCGCCCGCCACGGCGTGCCCCCCGGGGCGCTCCAGCTGGAGATAACGGAACACGTGCTGCTGGAGGACCCGCAGCGCGCCGCCGACACGCTCGCCGGGCTCACCGGGCACGGCGTGAAGATGTCCCTCGACGACTTCGGCACGGGGTATTCGTCGCTGGTCCATCTGCGCCGCCTCCCGGTCAGCGAGCTGAAGATCGACCGTTCCTTCGTCGCCCGGCTCGCCATCGACAACGAGGACGCCGAGATCGTCCGCTGCACCCTCGATCTCGCCCACTCGCTGGGCCTCCTCGTCGTCGCGGAGGGCGTCGAGGACGACGAGACGTGGGAACGGCTGCGGGATCTCGGCTGCGACGCGGTCCAGGGCTGGCTCGTCGCGGCGGCGATGCCGCCGGACGAGACCACGGCCTGGCTCCGCCTCCGCGAGCCCGGCATCCACCGCGACCCCCCACTCGCGACGGCCCCCGCGCCGACGGAGGAGGACGCGGTCACGTAGCCGGTCGGGGCGCCCCCGGCTTCCGGCCGGTCCGGCACCGCCGGTCTCCCCGGCGGGGCCGACCTCCCCCAGCTACCGCTGGGAGGTGCCCCCACGCGGCGGGGAGGGGTGCCCCAGTCCCGCCCCTTCCCGTTTCCCGGGGCCGCGCCCCGGCCCCCCTGCGGGGACGCGGGCCCGTGGGCCGGGGCGGCGGCGGAGCCGCTCGCCCTCCGGGGGCTCCCGGCCCCCGCCCCCTGGGGAACAGCGAAAAGGCCCTCCCGGGGCACCCGAAAGCGCCAAAGGCCGGGCGCCCGGCGAAACCGTTTCGCGGGCATGGCCGCCGGAGCCATAGGATTGGGCCGAAAACCCATACATCCCACCCTTGAGGATCGCTGCATGCCTGGCATCACGCGCGAGGAGGTCGCCCACCTCGCCCGGCTGTCGCGTCTGGAGCTGAAGGCCGAAGAGCTCGACCACTTCGCCGAACAGCTCGACGTGATCATCGGCGCGGTCGCCCGCGTTTCCGATGTGGCCGACGAGGACGTACCGCCGACCTCCCACCCGCTGCCCCTGACGAACGTCATGCGCGCGGACGTCGTCCGCCCGTCGCTGACCCCCCAGGAGGCGCTCTCCGGCGCCCCCGCCCAGGAGCAGCAGCGTTTCAAGGTGCCGCAGATCCTGGGGGAGGACTGACCACGATGACCGACATCATCATCAAGCTCACCGCGGCCGAGATCGCCGAGAAGATCGCCTCCGGCGAGCTCACGGCCGTCGAGGTCACCGAGGCCCACCTGGCCCGCATCGAGGCCGTCGACGAGAAGGTGCACGCCTTCCTCCACGTCGACCGCGAGGGCGCGCTCGCCCAGGCCCGCGAGGTGGACGCCAAGCGCGAGCGCGGCGAGAAGCTCGGCCCGCTGGCCGGCGTCCCGCTGGCGCTGAAGGACATCTTCACCACGAAGGGCGTCCCCACCACCGTCGGCTCCAAGATCCTCGAAGGCTGGATCCCGCCGTACGACGCGACGCTCACCAAGCGTCTGAAGGACGCCGGCGTCGTCATCCTCGGCAAGACCAACATGGACGAGTTCGCCATGGGGTCCTCCACCGAGAACAGCGCCTACGGCCCCACCGGCAACCCCTGGGACCTCACCAAGATCCCCGGCGGCTCCGGCGGCGGCTCCTCCGCCGCCCTCGCGGCCTACGAGGCGCCCCTCGCCATCGGCACGGACACCGGCGGCTCCATCCGCCAGCCCGCGTCCGTCACCGGCACCGTCGGCGTCAAGCCCACCTACGGCGCGGTCTCCCGCTACGGCATGGTGGCCTTCTCCTCCTCCCTCGACCAGGGCGGCCCCTGCGCCCGCACGGTCCTGGACGCGGCCCTGCTGCACGAGGTGATCGCCGGTCACGACCCGCTCGACTCCACCTCCATCGACGCCCCGGTCCCGCCGGTCGTCGAGGCGGCGCGCAGCGGCTCCGTCGCCGGCATGCGCGTCGGTGTCGTCAAGCAGTTCCGCGGCGAGGGCTACCAGGCCGGTGTGCTCCAGCGCTTCGACGAGTCCGTCGAGCTCCTCAAGGAGCTGGGCGCCGAGATCGTCGAGCTGGACTGCCCGTCCTTCGACCTCGCGCTGGCCGCGTACTACCTGATCGCGCCGTCCGAGTGCTCCTCCAACCTGGCCCGCTTCGACGCCATGCGCTACGGCCTGCGGGTCGGCGACGACGGCACGAAGTCGGCCGAGGAGGTCACCGCCCTCACCCGTGAGGCCGGCTTCGGCCCCGAGGTCAAGCGCCGCGTGATGCTCGGCACCTACGCGCTCAGCTCCGGCTACTACGACGCGTACTACGGCTCCGCGCAGAAGGTCCGCACGCTCATCTCGCGCGACTTCGACAAGTCGTTCGAGCAGGTCGACGTGATCGTCTCGCCGACCACGCCCACCACCGCCTTCGCGATCGGTGAGCGCGTCGACGACCCGATGGCGATGTACCTCGCCGACCTGTGCACCATCCCGACCAACCTGGCGGGCAACTCCGCCATGTCGCTGCCCTGCGGCCTCGCCCCCGAGGACGGCATGCCGGTCGGTCTGCAGATCATCGCTCCCGCCATGAAGGACGACCGGCTCTACAAGGTCGGTGCCGCGGTCGAGGCCGCGTTCACCGAGCGCTGGGGCCACCCGATTCTCGAGGAGGCGCCGGCACTGTGAGCGACGCACACGCGGCCGCCGGGCCGCAGATGACAGCGAAAGCCGCACCTCTGCGCCGCGTGGGCGGAGAAGCGAACGAGGAGGCACGGTGAGCATCGAGCAGAGCAAGTCGGGCGCGCTGAAGAAGGCCAAGGGCTTCAAGAAGTCCAAGGCCGGCACGTACCTGTCCATCGGCACCACGTTGTTCGGCGCCATCAGCGTCGCCAAGCAGGCCAAGAAGGCGCGCGGCGAGCAGGACACCCTGCAGCTCGTCGACGCGGTGGTCTCCGCCGCCGCCATCGTCACCGGCGTCGCCCTGCTCGTCCGCGAGCTGCGCCGTATGAACAGCGACGACGTCCTCGCGGGCTGAGCAGGGACTGAGAGGTTAGTTTTCCGTGACCGTCACTGAACTGGTGTCGTACGACGAGGCGCTTGCCACCTACGAGCCCGTCATGGGTCTCGAGGTGCACGTCGAGCTCGGCACCAAGACCAAGATGTTCTGCGGGTGCGCCACCGAGCTGGGCGCCGAGCCCAACTCGCAGACGTGCCCCACCTGCCTCGGCCTGCCCGGCTCCCTCCCGGTCGTCAACGGCATCGCCGTCGAGTCGGCCGTCAAGATCGGTCTCGCGCTGAACTGCGAGATCGCCGAGTGGTGCCGCTTCGCCCGGAAGAACTACTTCTATCCGGACATGCCGAAGAACTTCCAGACCTCCCAGTACGACGAGCCGATCGCCTTCAACGGCTATCTGGACGTCCAGCTGGAGGACGGCGAGGTCTTCCGCGTGGAGATCGAGCGCGCCCACATGGAGGAGGACACCGGCAAGTCCACCCACGTGGGCGGTGCCACCGGCCGCATCCACGGCGCTCAGCACTCGCTGCTGGACTACAACCGCGCCGGCATCCCCCTCATCGAGATCGTCACCAAGCCGATCACCGGTGCGGGCGAGCGCGCCCCCGAGGTCGCCAAGGCGTACGTCGCCGAGCTGCGCGAGCTCATCAAGGCGCTCGGCGTCTCCGAGGCCCGCATGGAGATGGGCCAGATGCGCTGCGACGTCAACCTCTCGCTGATGCCCAAGGGCGCCGAGAAGTTCGGCACGCGCTCCGAGACGAAGAACGTCAACTCGCTGCGCTCCGTCGAGCGCGCCGCGCGTTTCGAGATCATGCGGCACGCCGCGGTTCTCAACGACGGCGGCACGATCATCCAGGAGACCCGCCACTTCCACGAGGAGGACGGCTCCACGACGTCCGGCCGCGTCAAGGAGGAGGCGGAGGACTACCGCTACTTCCCCGAGCCGGACCTCGTGCCGGTGGCCCCCGCCCGCGAGTGGGTCGAGGAGCTGCGGAAGGGCCTGCCCGAGCTGCCGCGCGTGCGCCGCAACCGGCTGCGCGAGGAGTGGGGCGTCTCCGAGCACGACATGCAGTCGATCCTCAACGCCGGCGCGGTCGAGCTGATCGCCGCCACCATCGAGGCGGGCGCGGACGCCGCGTCGGCCCGTAAGTGGTGGATGGGCGAGCTGTCGCGCATCGCCAACGAGGAGGGCATCGGCCTCGGCCTGCTGCCGATCACGCCGGTCCAGGTCGCCCGGATCGCGACGCTGATCGCCGAGGGCTCGCTCAACGACAAGCTGGGCCGTGAGGTCATCAAGCACGTCGTCAACGACGAGGGCGAGCCCGACGAGATCGTCGAGAAGCGCGGTCTGAAGATCGTCTCCGACGAGGGCGCGCTCGGCACCGCCGTGGACGAGGCCATCGCGGCCAACGCCGGCATCGCGGACAAGATCCGCTCGGGCAAGGTCGCGGCGGCGGGCGCGCTCGTCGGCGCGGTCATGAAGGCCACGCGCGGCCAGGCGGACGCTGCCCGTGTCCGTGAGCTCATTCTTGAGCGGCTCGGCGTCGAGGGCTGATCCCCTCCGCGTCAACGCGTCACGACGGCCGTCCCTCCTCCGAGGGGCGGCCGTCGCCGTGTCCGCCAACGGCGATCGGCCCCCGTTGGCCGGAATTCGCCCGTACGCCCCTCATCGGATGAAACGGTCCGGCATGATCCCCGTCAGCGGGCCGGTCGGCGTGCCCGCACTCGAAGGATGGGGGTTCTCCATGGGACGGCTGCGTACGGGACTGGTCGCGTTCCTGCTGGTGGGAGCGGGTATGACGATGGCGGTGGCGCCGGGCGGGACGGCCGTGGCGGCAGGGTCGGGCAAGGCCGCCACCCCGCCCGCGGCCGGGTGCGCGGCCGTGGACTGGGGGAGCCTGCCGAAGGACAGCGCCGTCGCCTGGCACAAGCCGCTGCGGGACATCAGAACCGGCAGTCACGACTGCTACGACCGCGTCGTCCTCGACCTCCTCGGGCCCGGGACCGGCCGCCCGATCGGCTTCCACGTCCGCTATGTCGACCAGTTCCAGCAGGACGGCTCGGGCGATGTCATCCCGGTGCGCGGCGGCGCGATCCTGGAGGTCCGGGTCGCCGCGCCGAGCTACGACCCCGCCACCATGCAGCGGACGTACGACGGGAAGGCCGGCCAGCCGCTGCCCGAGGTGGACCTCGGCGGCTACCGCACCTTCCAGGACACCCGCTTCGGCGCCAGCTTCGAGGGCGACACCCAGATCGCCGTCGGGGTCCGCGAACGGCTGCCGTTCCGGGTCTTCCAGACCGGAAACCACCTGGTCGTCGACGTCGCGCACAGCTGGCGCGGCTTCCGCTGACCCGGCCGCCCGGATTCACCGGGCCGGGCGTACGAGGGCATAATCCCGGACCGCATGTGGTATAGCCCACAAAAGAGACAAAGGATCTTTTCCTGCTGTCACAGTGGTCCGCCGGAGGCCCCTCGGACGGGGCCTCTGTTCGGATCCCCCCTCTGCTCAGCGGTCGACATGCACGGGTCGTCTCCCCGGCGAGATCGTCGCGATACCCGGGAAGCAGGTCATGACCTCACTTGCCCGGTGGTGTCTCCGCCGCCGCTTCACCGTGATCGTGCTGTGGCTCGTCGCCCTCGCCGGGACCACCGCCGCGGCGACGCTGAGCGGTTCCGCGTACTCCAACGACTACGGCGTCCCCGGCACGGAGTCCTCCCGCGCGACCGCGCTGCTGGAGAAGGCCTTCCCCGGCGAGAGCGGCGACGACAAGATCGTCTGGCACACCGACCTGGGCACCGTCCGCGCGAACGACGTCCAGCAGCGGATGACCGCGACGCTCCACCGGATCGCCCGGCTGCCCGGAGTGGCCTCCGTCGAGAGCCCGTACGGCAGCGGCGGATCCACCCGGATCAGCCAGGACCGGCACACCGCCTACGCCTCGGTGACCTTCGTCGCCAAGGGCGGAGAACCGGACAAGGCTCAGGTGAAGCGGGTCGTGGAGACCGCGCGCGCGGCCGCCGGGAACAACCTTCAGGTGGCCGTCGGCGGCAGTGGCGTCGCCGGCACCGAGACCGCGAGCGGTCACCTCAGCGAGATCATCGGCGTGGCGGTCGCGGCCGTGGTGCTCTTCGTCGTCTTCGGCTCGCTCGCCGCGAGCCTGCTGCCCATAGCGACGGCCCTGGTGGGCGTGGGCACCGCCGCCATGGGCACGGTGCTGCTGGGGCACCTGATGAAGGTGGCCGATTTCGCGCCCATGCTGGGGACGCTCATCGGCCTCGGCGTCGGCATCGACTACGCCCTGTTCATCGTCACCCGCCACCGCAAGGGGCTGAGGCAGGGGCTGCCCGTGGCCGTCGCGGCGGAACGGGCGGTCGCCACGACCGGGCGTGCCGTGGTCTTCGCCGGCGGCACCGTCTGCGTGGCGCTGCTGGGCATGCTCATCCTCCGCCTGGGCTTCCTCAACGGCGTGGCGATCGCCGCCTCGCTGACCGTCGTCCTCACCGTCGCCGCCTCCGTCACCCTGCTCCCCGCGCTGCTGGGGCTGATAGGCCCCCGGGCCCTCGGCCGCCGCGAGCGCCGCCGCCTCGAGCACGAAGGCCCCCGGGCGGAGGAGCCCCCCTCGGGCCTGGCCGCCCGCTGGTCGGCCTGTGTCGAGCGCCACCCTAAGCTGCTGGGCGCGGCGGCCGCGGCCGTGATGCTGATCCTGGCCCTGCCGACGCTCTCCCTCCACCTCGGCACCTCCGACCAGGGCAACAACCCGGCGGGCTCCACCACCCGCCAGGCCTACGACATGCTCGGTCGCGGCTTCGGACCCGGTGTCAACGGGCCGTTGACGCTCGTCGCCCCCCTCGGCAGCGCCGCCGACAGCCTCGCCTTCAACAAGCTGCCGGACACCCTCCGCCACACCCCCGGCGTCGCCTCCGTGACCCCCTCGGTCCTCAGCGGCAGCGGTGACACGGGCGTCATCACCGTCGTGCCCACGACGTCCCCGCAGTCCCGCGCCACCAGCGACCTCGTCGACCGGCTCCGGACGACCGTGCTGCCCAAGGCCACCGGGGGCACCGGCCTGGACGTCCGCGTGGGCGGGGTGACCGCCGCGTACGACGACTTCGCCGCGGTCATCCTCGGCAAGCTGCCGGTGTTCGTGGGCACCGTGGTGGGGCTGGGCTGTCTGCTGCTCCTGCTGGCCTTCCGCAGCATCGGCATACCGCTGAAGGCCGCCGCGATGAACATCGCGGCCGTCGCCTCCTCCTTCGGCCTGATCGTCGCCGTCTTCCAGTGGGGCTGGGGCAGCGAGCCGCTGGGCCTCGGCGGCGCGGGCCCGATCGAGCCGTTCCTGCCGGTGGTCATGGTCTCGGTGCTGTTCGGGCTGTCGATGGACTACCAGGTGTTCCTGGTCAGCCGGATGTACGAGGAGTGGCTCGCCACCCGGGACAACCGCCGGGCCGTCCGGGTGGGCCTGGCGGAGACCAGCCGGGTGATCAACTCGGCGGCCGTGATCATGATTTCGGTGTTCCTGGCCTTCGTGCTGAGCGGCGACAGAGTGATCGCCATGTTCGGCGTGGGCCTGGCCGCCGCGGTGGCCCTGGACGCCTTCGTCCTGCGGACGCTGCTGGTCCCGGCCCTGATGCACATGCTGGGCGGCGCCAACTGGTGGCTGCCGGCCTGGCTGGAGCGAGCCCTGCCGCGCATCAGCATCGAGCCGCCGGAGCCGGTGTCCGCCTTCGCGGGGGCGGGCGGGGGGTCAGCGGCCGATGACCAGTTCCACGAGGTCGACAGGCGGGTCGAAGACGACCTGCCGGCCCTTCTCGACGTGGACCGGGATCCCGCCGAAGGCCGGGTAGGCGAGGACGTCGTAGTCGCCTGAGTCGATCTCCGACGTCTTGAGGCCGCCCGGGAAGTAGTGCGCGCCCAGGGTGAAGTAGCAGCGGATCATGAGTCCGCTGCGGATTCCGACCCCGCCGCCGCAGAGGGACGTGGCCGGAACGGGCGCCACCGTGGCCGTACCGGCCCGGTGGCCCGCCGGTGTCGCGGCCGCCGCCGGTGCGAGCGCGACCGTGCCGGCGAGGACGGCGCCCGCGAGTGCCGCCGAGAGGGATCCGCGCATGGCTCTCTCCCCGGATGTCGTCCGGACGTGCTCTGCCGCCCCCGATGGTGGGGGCTCCGCCCCGCGCGGCGCACGCCCCTTCGGGCGCCGTCGAAACCGCCCGGTGGCGCCGCGCGGACCGGGCTGCCCCCGGGTGTCAGCCCCGCCGGGGCCGGATGACGACGACGCCGGAGTCGAGGTCTATCGGCCCCGCGCCCGGGTCCCCGTCGCCGGGGTCCTCGCGGGTGAGCTCCAGCCGGTTGCGTTCCTCCTCGGTGTGGGCGCGCCCGGGGGCGAACAGCTCCTCGAAAACGTTGAACATGTCGGTCCCTCCGTCGGCCGTCCGGCGACCGTCAGGTCACCTTCAGCCGCAGCAGCCGGTCGTCGTCGGCACTCGGCCGGCCCCGTCCGTCGGTGTTGCTCGTCGTCAGCCACAGCCCGCCGTCACCCGTAGGAACAACAGTGCGGAGGCGCCCGTAGTTCCCCTTGAGGAAGGCCTTCGGGGCGGCGGCCGGTTCGGCGCCGCGGAGGGGGATCCGCCACAGGCGCTCGCCGCGCAGCCCGGCCATCCACAGGGACCCCGCCACGTAGGCGAGCCCGCTGGGTGAGGCGTCGGCGGGCCGCCACTGCTCCACCGGATCCGTCAGGCCCGCCCTGTGGGCCTTCCCCTCGGCCACGGGCCAGCCGTAGTTGCGGCCCGGCTCGATCAGGTTGAGCTCGTCCCAGGTGTCCTGGCCGAACTCCGAGGCCCACAGCCGTTTGTCCGCGTCCCAGGCCAGGCCCTGCACATTGCGGTGGCCGTAGCTGTAGACGAGCGAGTCCGGGAAGGGATTGCCGGGGGCCGGACGGCCGTCGGGGGTCATCCGCAGGATCTTGCCGCCGAGCGAGCCCTTGTCCTGGGCCGGGTCGCGCTGCCCGGCCTCGCCCGTGCCCGCGTAGAGCATCCCGTCGGGGCCGAACGCGATCCGGCCGCCGTTGTGGATCTGGCCCTTGGGGATGCCGCGCAGAACGGTGTCGGGCGCGCCGAGCCGCTGCCCCTCCGGCCGTTTCTCGTCGACCAGCAGCCGGGCGACGCGATTGTCCGAATCGGTGGTGAAGTAGGCGTAGAGCAGATGGTCGGAGGCGTAGCCGGGGGAGAGGGCCAGGCCCAGCAGCCCGCCCTCGCCCGCCGCCGCGACGCCGGGGACGGTGCCGAGCGGGGTCTGCCGGCCGTCCTTCGCGGCGACCCGCGTGATCCGGCCGGTGTTCCGCGAGCCGACCAGCAGATCGCCGTCCGGCAGCGGGGCCACGCCCCACGGCGAGTCCAGCTTGCCGGCGACCGTGCGGACGACCTCGGCGGAGCCCTCGGCGGGCGCTCCGCCTCCGCCCGTACGGGAGGGCGTTCCGGCCCCGCCGGAGGACGAGCCGCCCGAGCAGCCGGTGACGATCAGCAGGGAGGAGAGCGCCAGCGCCGCCGTGACGGCGGCGCGGCGGGGGAGGTGCCCGGCGAACAAGTGCACGGCAAAAGGTTCCTCTCGGGTGAAAGGGTTCCTCTCGGGTGAGTGGGACACTCCTCCTTGATACACCCCGATCCTTGATTCACCCCGGGTCCTCGACACACCCCGTCAGTACCAGGACCCCATCGCCTGGGGCAGCGCCGTGATCTCCGCCAAGTCCTCGGCGGTCAGCCGCAGTCCGGCGGCCGCCGCGTTCTCCACCGCCCACGCGGCCTTCTTCGTGCCCGGCACCGGCACCACGTGCCGGCTCTGCGCCAGCACCCAGGCCAGGGCCACCTGCGCCGCCGTGGCGTCGTGCCGCTCCGCGACACGCCGCAGGCCCGCGACTATCGGCTGGTTGGCGGCCATCATCTCCGCCGTGAAGCGCGGGTGACGGGCCCGCAGGTCCTCCGGCTCGAAGCCCTGGCCGGGAGTGAGCGTGCCACTGAGGAAACCATTCCCCAGGGGCATCGCCGCCAGCATCCCCACCCCCCGCGAGGACAGCCACGGCACCAGCCGGTCCAGCGCCTCCCGCGACCAGACCGACAGCTCCGCCTGGACGCAGCTGACCGGGAAGACCTGCTGCACCCGCTCCAGCTGGGCGATCGTCGCGTCGTACATCCCCGTCCGCGCCCCGGCCGAGGAGCCGAACCTGCGCCGGGCCCGCGCGTCGATGGCGCACCAGCCCAGCGCCCGCACCTTGCCCGCCGAGACCAGCTCGGCCATCGCGCCCCACGTCTCCTCGACCGGCACCTCGGGATCCGGGCGGTGGAGCTGGTAGAGGTCGATGACATCGGTCTGGAGCCGGCGCAGCGAGGCGTCGCACGCCCGCTTCACATAGCCCGGACGGCCGTTGGCGACGACGTGCTGATCGCCCACCAGCAGCCCGCACTTGGTCGATATGAACGCCTCCGCGCGCCGCTCCCGCAGCACCCGCCCCACCAGCAGCTCATTGGTGAACGGCCCGTACATGTCGGCCGTGTCCAGGAGGCTGGCCCCGGCGTCCAGGGCCGCGTGGACCGTGCGCAGCGCGCCCTCCCCGCTCTGCTGGGACGCGGTGTACGCCCAGTGCATCGGCATGCACCCCAGGCCGATCGCACCCACCTCGAGCGCCGTCGCACCGATTGTCCTGCGCTCCACCCGCGGTTCCCCTCCCGTTCCTCGCCCCCAAACTAACCTCTGGTGTCGGGGCCCCTTCGCATAGCCTCCAGACATGAGTGCAGATCACAGCGGTTCCGCCGCGCGCCCCCTGGCCTGGCTGCCGATCCCCCCGGAGGAGATCGACGACCTGCCCCGGGGCCTGGAGTACGCCCACTGGGACGGCGGCCCCGACTTCCCCAGCGACCCCGCCCGTTGCGCCTTCTATTGCGTTCCCTACATGAAGGGCGCCGCCGTGGCGACCCGGCCGCTGTCGCGGATGAGCGGGCTGCGGGTCGTCCAGGCGCTCACCGCCGGGGTGGAGGAGCTGCTTCCGGAGATGGTGAGGCTGCCGTCCGGGACGCGGCTGTGCAACGCGCGAGGGCTGCACGACGCGAGCACCGCCGAGCTGGCCCTGACCCTGACGCTCGCCGCGCTCCGGGGCGTGCCCGGCTTCGTCCGGGCGCAGGACGCGGGGGAGTGGCGGCCGGAACTGCGCCCGGCGCTCGCCGACCGGTCGGTGCTCGTCGTCGGCTACGGCTCGATCGGCGCCGCCATCGAGGACCGGCTCGCGGCCTTTGAGTGCGCGCGGGTCGTGCGCGTCGCGCGCTCCGCGCGTGTGACAGCACGCGGTCCGGTCCACCCGGTGGCGGACCTGCCGGAGCTGCTGCCCGACGCGGATGTGGTGATCCTCTCGACGCCCCTCACCCCCGAGACCGTCAAGCTGGCCGACGCCGGGTTCCTGGCCCGGATGAGGGACGGCGCGCTCCTGGTGAACGTCGCCCGGGGCGGCGTCGTGGACACCGGGGCGCTCCTGGCCGAGCTGGAGAGCGGCCGGCTGACCGCCGCCCTGGACGTCACCGACCCCGAGCCGCTGCCCGCCGGGCACCCGCTCTGGAAGGCGCCCGGAGTGCTGATCACCCCCCATGTGGGTGGGCCTTCTTCGGCCTATCTGCCCCGGGCCAAGGCCCTGTTGCGCGATCAACTGGCCAGATTCGCACTGGACGAGCCTCTGCGGAATGTCGTAGCCACGGCGTAGTCGTCACGGACCGGAGCCACTCAGAGACAGCATTTGAATGCGCTGCGTATCCGTAATCCATCGGCTGGTTACGCTATGTATATGAGCTATGTCCCTGAGTGACGACTCTGGTGTATCGTCCCGACGGGGGCCGCTCCGGGCACGGCACGAGGGCGGCGAAGGACCGGAACTCGAGGGGGGCGACGGGCGATGGACGGCCAATGGACGATCTACCCGACGCGACGGGGCCACCGATCACAGCTTCCGTTCGGTCCGCTGAGGGCGGCGGAGCGGTGAGCGCCCCAGGAGCGGCGCTCCCACGCCGGCCCGCCCCCGCCGGGGGGCCGGGCGTCCTCCCGCAGCTCGTCCTCGCCATCGTCTGCGGGGGCTACGCGACGGGCGCGGCCCTCGGCTGGGGCTCGCCCGAGCTCGCCGCCACCATGGGCGACTTCGGGCTGAGCGGCGCCGCCGGCCTCGCCGCGACCTCCTGCGTCTGGTACGGGCGGACGCGCAGCACGCGCTTCCGCCCCGCCTGGCTGCTGTTCGCGGCCTCGTCCGCCATGGCGGGCTTCGGCAACTTCGTCTGGGGCTGGTACGAGGTCGTGCTCGGCCGGCACGTGCCGAGCCCGTCCCCGGCCGACTTCTGCTTCCTGCTCTTCGCGCCGCCCGCCATCATCGGCCTGCTGGTGCTCGCCCGCCGCCCGGTCACCCGGGCCGGCTGGGTCTGCCTCGCGCTGGACTCCTGGCTGATCGGCGGCTCGCTGCTCACCCTCTCCTGGAGCCTGGCCCTCGCCCACACCGCGCACTTCGCGGGCGAGACCGTCGCCCACGCCGCGCTCTCGCTCGCCTACCCGCTGCTGGACATCGTCCTGGTGTCCATGGTGCTGGCGCTGCACTTCAAGCGCTCCTCGGCCAACCGCTCCGCCATCAACACCGCCATCGCGGCCCTCGCCCTGACCGTCCTGTGCGACGCCCTGTTCACCTCGCCGCTGCTCCAGGCCAACTACCGCTCCGGGCAGATCCTCGACGCCGGCTGGTTCGCGGGCTACATGCTGATGGCCTACGCGCCCTGGGTCGCCCGCGAGGAGCGCGAGAGCGCGGCCCGGCCCGGCCGCCCGCCGGCCCCGCCCGCCGGGCGGCCCATCGCCGGCTCCCTCGCCGCCCTCACCCCGTACCTCGCGGCCGCCGTCTGCACCCTGGGCATCCTTTACAACGTCCTCGACGGCCACCACGTCGACCGCGTCGTCCTCTTCACGGGCTGCACGGTCGTCCTGGCGCTCGTCGTGCGCCAGGGCATCATGCTGCTCGACAACATCTCCCTCACCCAGGAACTGGCGCAGAAGGAGAACCACTTCCGCTCCCTGGTGCAGGGCTCCAGCGACGTCATCATGATCGCCGCGCCCACCGGAATACTGCGCTACGTCAGCCCCGCGGCCGCCGGCGTCTACGGGCGCGACGCGGAGGAACTCGTCGGCTCCGAGCTCGCCTCGCTCATCCACCCCGAGGACCTGGGCCGCGTCGTCCACGAGGTGCGCCGCTTCCTGGCCGCGCCGCCCGCCGAGGAGCCCACCACCCGCATCGAGTGCCGCTTCCGTTCCGGCGGCGGCGACTGGCTCAACGTCGAGTCCACCGTCAACCGCCACCACGGCGGCCTGATCTTCAACAGCCGCGACGTCACCGAACGGGTCAGGCTCCAGGCGCAGTTGCAGCACACCGCCGAGCACGACCCGCTCACCGACCTGCCCAACCGCGCCCTGTTCACCAAGCGCGTCCAGCAGGCGCTCGCCGGCCGGAGAGTCACCGACGCCGGCACGGCCGTGCTCTTCATCGACCTCGACGGCTTCAAGGCCGTCAACGACACCGTCGGCCACCAGGCGGGCGACGAACTGCTGATCCAGGCCGCCCGCCGGCTCCAGGACTCCGTGCGCGCCGGGGACTCCACCGCCCGCTTCGGCGGCGACGAGTTCGCGGCCCTCATCATCGGCGACGGCACCCGCGACCCCGCCGCCCGCGAGTACCGCATCCTGGAGGTCGCCGACCGGCTGCGGCTCACCCTCTCCCAGCCCTATCTCGTCGAGGGCGGCACCGAGGTCCGCGTCGCCGCCAGCATCGGCGTCGCCTTCGCCGAGCCCGACATCACCCCCGGCACCCTCATGCGCAACGCCGACCTCGCCATGTACCGCGCCAAGCAGGCCGGAAAGGGCCGCGTGGAGCTCTACGCCCCCCAGATGCAGGCCGACGTGGTGCGCCGCACCGAACTCGCCAGCCGGCTGCGCACCGCGCTCCACGACGGCGAGTTCGCCCTCCTCCACCAGCCGGTCGTCGAGCTGGCCACCGGCCGGATCACCGCGGTCGGCGCCCAGGCCCGCTGGCGCTCCGCCCAGGGCATCCTCTTCACCCCGGACGAATTCCTCCGCGTGGCCGAAATGGACCGGGGCGACGAGAGCGCCCGCACCGCCGAGCTCGGCCGCTGGACGCTGGAGCGGGCCGCCGAGCAGGCCGGCCGCCGCCGCCTCGCGGGCTACACCGTCCCCGTGCACGTCCGGATGTCCGCCGCCCGGCTGCTGGACAAGTCGCTGCCCCCCAAGAGCGTCGAGGCCCTCATCCTGCGCCATGGACTGCCCTCCGGATCACTGGTCCTGGAGCTCTCCGGCAGCGATCCCCGCCTGCCCCTCGACGAGCTGGAGCACCGGCTGGTCTCCCTGCGCCGCTTCGGCGTCCGCATCGCCCTCGACGGCTTCGGCACCGGCTACGCCGCCATGAGCGCGCTGCGCCGCCTCCCCATCGACGTCCTCAAGCTCGACCGCGGCCTCGTCGACGGAGTGGCCGAATCCGCCCGCCTCCACAAGATCACCGCCGGGCTGCTGCGCATCGCCGGCGACCTCGGCATGGAGTCCGTCGCCGACGGCGTGGACGATCTGGAGCAGGCCCGCGTCCTGCGCGCCATGGGCTGCACCCACGGCCAGGGCATGGCCTTCGCGGGCGCGCTCGACGAGCACCGGCTGCGACACGCCCTCGACCGGGCCCCCTACCCCCTGCCGGGCCTGATCCCCGACTCCCTGGCCGCCACCCTTCCGGGTGATCCCACGGACGGCGGGAACCAGGTGCTCGTCGGGGGCGCCCTGCCCGTACGCTCCGGAGTGGTGGGCGGCGCGGGAGCCCTCGCCCATGCTCCATTGCGCTCAAATAATGAGACGCCCGTCCCACCCACTTGACACCTCAGGTGCACCAGAGGGAGGGTCGACCCCATGCGCACCCGAATTCTCGTACTTGGAAAGCGCGTCGGCTGAAGCAGGCCGCCCATGAGGCCCTGCTGACCACACCGGCGCGCTCCCCTCGCTTGCCTCACGGCACGAGGGGTTTTTTGTTTTCCGAACCGTCGAACCCAAAGCCTTCGAGAAGAGAATGTCGATGACAGAGCAGGCCAACGGGGCCCACCATCATCCGCAGCCGCGGCCCCGCAGCGGCGCGGCACAGCAGCCCGCCACCATCGAGCACGTCACGGGTGCGCAGTCCCTCATCCGCTCGCTGGAGGAGGTGGGGGCGGAGATCGTCTTCGGCATCCCGGGCGGCGCGATCCTGCCGGCGTACGACCCGATGATGGACTCCTCGAAGGTCCGCCACGTCCTCGTCCGCCACGAGCAGGGCGCCGGCCACGCCGCGACGGGCTACGCCCAGGCCACCGGCAAGGTCGGGGTGTGCATGGCGACGTCGGGTCCGGGGGCCACCAACCTCGTCACCCCGATCGCCGACGCCCACATGGACTCGGTGCCGCTGGTGGCCATCACCGGCCAGGTCGCCTCCAAGTCCATCGGCACGGACGCCTTCCAGGAGGCGGACATCTGCGGCATCACCATGCCGATCACCAAGCACAACTGGCTGGTGACCGACCCGGCCGAGATCCCCCGGACCATCGCGGAGGCGTTCCACGTCGCCTCGACCGGCCGCCCGGGACCGGTGCTCGTCGACATCGCCAAGGACGCCCTCCAGGCCCGGACGGTCTTCTCCTGGCCGCCCCACACCGACCTGCCCGGCTACCGGCCCGTCACCAAGCCGCACGCCAAGCAGATCCGCGAGGCCGCCAAGCTGATCACCCAGGCGCGCCGCCCGGTCCTCTACGTCGGCGGCGGCGTCCTCAAGGCCGGGGCGACCGGCGAGCTGAAGGTCTTCGCCGAGCTCACCGGCGCCCCGGTGACCACGACGCTGATGGCGCTGGGCGCCTTCCCCGACAGCCACCCGCAGCACCTGGGCATGCCCGGCATGCACGGCTCGGTCGCCGCCGTCACCGCCCTGCAGAAGGCGGACCTGATCGTCGCGCTCGGCGCGCGTTTCGACGACCGGGTCACGGGCCGGCTGGACTCCTTCGCCCCCCACGCGAAGATCGTCCACGCCGACATCGACCCGGCCGAGATCGGCAAGAACCGCACCGCGGACGTGCCCATCGTGGGCGACGCCCGGGAGGTGCTCGCCGATCTGATCGTGGCCGTCCAGGCGGAGCAGGCCGACGGTCACGCCTGCGACTACGCCGACTGGTGGACCGACCTCGACCGCTGGCGCGCCACCTACCCGCTGGGCTACGAGCAGCCCACCGACGGCAGCCTCGCCCCGCAGCAGGTCATCCAGCGCATCGGCGAACTCGCCCCGGCGGACACCATCTTCACGGCCGGCGTCGGCCAGCACCAGATGTGGGCCGCCCACTTCATCCGCTACGAACAGCCCCGCACCTGGCTCAACTCCGGCGGCGCGGGCACGATGGGCTACGCGGTGCCCGCCGCGATGGGCGCCAAGGCCGGCGCCCCGGACCGCACGGTCTGGGCCGTCGACGGGGACGGCTGCTTCCAGATGACCAACCAGGAGCTGGTCACCTGCGCGCTCAACAACATCCCCATCAAGGTCGCCATCATCAACAACGGCGCGCTGGGCATGGTCCGCCAGTGGCAGACCCTCTTCTACAACCAGCGCTACTCCAACACCGTGCTCCACACCGGCCCCGCCGTGACCGACGGCGGCTCCTGCGAGGGCGCCGGCACGGAGCCGTGCGCCGGGACCCGGGTGCCGGACTTCGTCAAGCTCGCCGAGGCCATGGGCTGCGTGGGCCTGCGCTGCGAGGACCCCGCCGACCTGGACAAGGTCATCGCCGAGGCCAACGCCATCAACGACCGGCCGGTCGTGGTCGACTTCATCGTCCACCAGGACGCCATGGTCTGGCCGATGGTCGCCGCCGGGACCTCCAACGACGAGATCCTCGCCGCTCGCGGGGTCCGCCCCGACTTCGACGGCATCGACGACGACTGACCGGCGACGACCGATCGATGACGCCCCACCGCCCGACGAACGACCCTCACCGACTCACGAGACGAGAGGCTCACGAGGCCGACCCCATGACCAAGCACACGCTCTCCGTCCTGGTGGAGAACACTCCCGGCATCCTCGCCAGAGTCGCCGCGCTGTTCTCCCGCCGCGGCTTCAACATCGACTCCCTCGCCGTCGGGGTGACCGAGCACCCCGACATCTCCCGCATCACCATCGTCGTCAACGTCGAGTCGCTGCCCCTGGAGCAGGTCACCAAGCAGCTCAACAAGCTCGTCAACGTGCTGAAGATCGTGGAGCTGGAGGACAGCGCCGCCATCCAGCGCGAGCTCGTCCTGGTGAAGGTCCGCGCCGACAACGAGAGCCGCTCCCAGATCGTCGAGATCGTCCAGCTCTTCCGCGCCAAGACCGTCGACGTCTCCCCGGAGGCCGTCACCATCGAGGCCACCGGCGGCACCGACAAGCTCGGCGCGATGCTCAAGATGCTCGAGCCCTTCGGCATCAAGGAACTCGTCCAGTCCGGGACCATCGCGATAGGACGTGGCGCCCGGTCCATCACGGACCGCAGCCTCCGCGCGCTCGACCGCTCCGCCTGACGAGTCCTGAATACCGATCCCCCGACCCCCTTTCCCGTCCGCCCGTCATACGGTGGGACGCACCACCGGAACACCGGAATCAAGGAGATAACCCACGTGGCCGCCGAGCTCTTCTACGACAACGACGCCGATCTGTCCATCATCCAGGGCCGTAAGGTCGCCGTCCTCGGCTACGGCAGCCAGGGCCACGCCCACGCGCTGTCCCTGCGCGACTCGGGCGTCGACGTCCGCGTGGGCCTGCACGAGGGCTCGAAGTCCAAGGCGAAGGCCGAGGAGCAGGGCCTGCGCGTCGTCACCCCCGCCGAGGCCGCGGCCGAGGCCGACGTCATCATGATCCTCGTCCCGGACCCGATCCAGGCCAAGGTCTACGAGGAGTCCGTCAAGGACAACCTCAAGGACGGCGACGCCCTCTTCTTCGGCCACGGCTTCAACATCCGCTTCGGCTTCATCAAGCCCCCGGCCGGCGTCGACGTCTGCATGGTCGCCCCCAAGGGCCCCGGCCACCTGGTGCGCCGTCAGTACGAGGAGGGTCGCGGCGTCCCCTGCATCGCCGCCGTCGAGCAGGACGCCTCCGGTAACGCCTTCAAGCTCGCGCTCTCCTACGCCAAGGCCATCGGCGGCACCCGCGCCGGCGTCATCAAGACGACCTTCACCGAGGAGACCGAGACCGACCTCTTCGGCGAGCAGGCCGTTCTCTGCGGCGGCGCCTCCGCGCTGGTGAAGGCCGGCTTCGAGACCCTCGTCGAGGCCGGCTACCAGCCGGAGATCGCCTACTTCGAGTGCCTCCACGAGCTCAAGCTCATCGTCGACCTCATGTACGAGGGCGGCCTGGAGAAGATGCGCTGGTCGGTCTCCGAGACCGCCGAGTGGGGCGACTACGTCACCGGCCCCCGCATCGTCAACGACGGCACCAAGGCCGAGATGAAGAAGGTCCTCGCCGAGATCCAGGACGGCACCTTCGCCAACAACTGGATGAAGGAGTACCAGGCCGGTCTGCCCAAGTACAACGAGTACAAGAAGGCCGACCAGGACCACCTCCTGGAGACCACCGGCAAGAAGCTGCGCAAGCTGATGAGCTGGGTGGACGACAAGGAGTAGTCCCGAGTCGTCTTCGTGGCGTCGGGGCCGGACATTCCGGTCCCGGCGCCATCGCCGTGTTGTACGCCGCGTACAGGCGGCAGGGGTGACGTTTACGCAACGGAGCAGGCCGGGGCCCCCGCCACCGATACACTGCGGAGCACAAACGCGTCAGGCTCACAGCGTCGTGCGTCTTCCACGCGGCTGCCCCCTTCACCGCCTTCGGCCGTCGGGACGGCCGTCCGCGAAGGACTAGTGAGGACTGAGACCACGTGAGCACTCGTACCCCGGCACACAAGCCCGTCGTACTCATCGCCGAAGAGCTCTCTCCCGCCACCGTCGACGCCCTCGGGCCGGACTTCGAGATCCGGCACTGCGACGGCGCCGACCGCGCGCAGCTGCTGCCCGCGCTCGCCGACGTGGACGCGGTCCTGGTGCGCTCCGCCACCCGGCTCGACGCCGAGGCCATCGCCGCGGCGAAGCGGCTGCGGGTCATCGCGCGCGCCGGCGTCGGCCTGGACAACGTCGACGTCTCCGCCGCCACCAAGGCCGGTGTGATGGTCGTCAACGCGCCGACCTCCAACATCGTCACCGCCGCCGAGCTCGCCTGTGGTCTGCTCATCGCCACCGCCCGCAACATCCCCCAGGCCAACTCCGCCCTCAAGAACGGCGAGTGGAAGCGCTCCAAGTACACGGGCGTCGAGCTGTCCGAGAAGACGCTCGGCGTGGTCGGGCTCGGGCGCATCGGCGTCCTCGTCGCCCAGCGGATGTCCGCCTTCGGCATGAAGGTCGTCGCCTACGACCCGTACGTCCAGCCCGCCCGCGCCGCCCAGATGGGCGTCAAGCTGCTGACCCTGGACGAGCTGCTCAAGGCCTCCGACTTCATCACCGTCCACCTCCCCAAGACGCCCGAGACGCTGGGGCTCATCGGCGACGAGGCCCTGCGCAAGGTCAAGCCGTCGGTGCGGATCGTCAACGCCGCGCGTGGCGGCATCGTGGACGAGGCGGCGCTCGCCGCCGCGCTGAAGGAGGGGCGCGTCGCGGGCGCCGGGCTCGACGTCTACACCTCCGAGCCGTGCACCGACTCGCCGCTCTTCGAGTTCGACAACGTCGTGGCCACGCCGCACCTGGGCGCCTCCACGGGGGAGGCGCAGGAGAAGGCGGGCATCGCCGTCGCCAAGTCCGTGCGGCTGGCGCTGGCCGGCGAGCTGGTGCCGGACGCCGTGAACGTACAGGGCGGTGTCATCGCCGAGGACGTCAAGCCGGCGCTGCCGCTGGCCGAGAAGCTCGGCCGGATCTTCACCGCGCTGGCGGGCGAGGTCGCCGTGCGGCTGGATGTCGAGGTGTACGGGGAGCTCACCCAGCACGACGTGAAGGTGCTCGAACTGTCCGCGCTCAAGGGCGTGTTCGAGGACGTCGTCGACGAGACCGTCTCGTACGTCAACGCGCCGCTGTTCGCGCAGGAGCGCGGGGTGGAGGTGCGGCTGACCACCGGGTCGGAGTCGCCGGACCACCGGAACGTGGTCACCGTGCGCGGCACGCTCTCCGGGGGCGGCGAGGTGTCGATCTCCGGGACGCTGGCCGGGCCGAAGCACCTGCAGAAGATCGTGGCCGTGGGCGATCACGATGTGGATCTGGCGCTCGCCGACCACATGGCGTTCCTGCGGTACGGGGACCGGCCGGGTGTGGTGGGCACGCTGGGGCGGATTCTCGGTGAGGCGGGGATCAACATCGCGGGGATGCAGGTGTCGCGGGCGACGGAGGGCGGGGAGGCGCTCGTCGCCCTTACGGTCGACGAGTCGGTGCCGGCGGCTGTGCTCGCGGAGATCTCGCAGGAGATCGGGGCGACGTCGGCCCGGGCGGTCGACCTTACGGCCTGACGTGGGTCGGGGCCGGGGTGGGGTGGACGGGCCCTTACGGGGCTGACCTCTTCGCGGCCCCTGGTATCAGTCGGGGTGGCCCGGTCCTTGTCACCAGCGGCGAAGAGGCCTTTACGCCCCTACCAGGGCCCATCCACCCCACCCCGCCCTCTCACGTCACCCCAGCCCCTGGCTGAGCGATCCGTTTCCGGGTAATCGGGCGGGTGGGTGGGCGAAACCCGCGCCGAAGGCGCGGGCACCCCCACGGCGGGGCAGCCGGAAAGCTAACCTCGGCCCATGGGCCTGCCCCCATACCTCCGCATCGCGTCCGAGCTCCGCGCCCGCATCGCCTCCGGCGAACTCCGCGCGGGCCAGCGGGTGCCCTCCACCCGCGGCATCACCGAGGAGTGGGGAGTGGCCCTGGCCACCGCCACCAAGGCCCTCGCCGTGTTACGGCAAGAGGGCCTCGTGCGGGCCGTGCCGGGCGTCGGCACCGTCGTCGGCGGCGCCACCGTGGTTCCCGGCCCGCCCCGCCGAGGGCGGCGCCGCGAGACGCGGGAGCTCAGCCGCGAGCTGGTCGTCCGCACGGCGATCGCCCTCGCCGACGCGGGCGGCTCGGGCGCCCTCTCCATGCGCGCCGTCGCCGCCGAACTCGGCGTCTCCACCGTGGTGTTGTACCGTCACGTCTCCGCCAAGGAGGAGCTGGTCGCGCTGGTGGTGGACGCCGTCTTCGGCGAGGTCCGGTTGCCGGTGTGCGGTCCGGACGGCCGGAGGGCGCGGCTGGAGGCGTCGGCCCGCGCGCAGTGGGCGCTCTACCGTCGCCACCCCTGGCTGGCGAAGTCGGTGTCCACGATGAGGCTGTCGTCGTCCCCGAACGCGATGCGCTTGCTGGAGTGGACCGTCGCCCCGGCCGTCGAGTGCGGGCTCGGCACGGCCGTCACGCTCGCCGCCTTCGTGCGCGGCATCGCGGTCGATCTGGAGGATCCCGTCGACGAGCGCCTGGGGCTGGGGCCCGACGCGCTGCTCGAGTTCGGGCTGGCCCGGCTGCTCGACGGGCTGGCCCCGCGCACGCCGGAGCGGCGCCCCCCTGGTGAGGGACGCCGCTGAGGTGGTCAGTGGCCGGCGGTGACCGCCGGCTCCGGGTGGTCCGCGTCGCGGTTCCGCAGGGCGGCCACCGCCACGGCCGCACCAAGGAGCAGGACGGCCGTGGCGCCCACGGCGGCGACGTGCATCCCGTGGACGAACGCGTCCCGGGCCGCGGCCGCCAGCGCCCCGCCCGTCCGGCCCGGCAGCCCGGCGGCCGTCGAGACGGCGCCCACCAGGGTCTCGCGCGCCGACTCCAGCACGCCGTGCGGCAGTTCGGTGGGGGCGTCGCGGGTGACGTCGTGGCGGTAGACGGCCATGCCGACGCTTCCGAAGGCGGCCATGCCCAGGGCGCCGCCGAACTCCTGGCCGGCCTCCACCAGGGAGGCGGCCGAACCGGCCTTCTCCGCCGGGGCGGCGCCGAGTGCCATGTCGGAGACCAGGGCCATCACGGTGACGATGCCGCAGGCTATGACGGCACACGCCACCAGGGTGAGGGTGAGTGAGTTGGTGCCCGTGGTCATGAGGATTGCGAAGCCCGCCGCCGCTATGAGGAAGCCCGCCGCGATGACCACGCCCTTGTTCGCCTTCTGGGCCACCACCGTGGCCATCGGGCCGGCGACGCCCACCGCGAGCGACGGCAGCGTACCCCACAGCGCCGCCTCCAGCGGGCCCTTGCCCAGCACCGACTGGAGGTACTGCGTGGTGAAGTAGTTGGCGCCCATCATGCCGAACATCGCGAGGGTGTTGAGAGCGATGCCCGCCCCGAAGGCACGGTGGCGGAACAGGTCACGGCTGATCATGGCTTCGCGGGTGGTGCGCTGGCGGAATATGAAGGCCGCGCCCAGTGCCAGGCCGGCCAGGACGTAGAGGAGGAGTGTGGTGCTGAAGCCGTCTGCCGCCATGCGCTTGACGCCGTAGACGACCGGGAGGATCGCGCCCATCGACAGGATCATGCTCAGCAGGTCGAAGCGGGCCGGCCGGGGGTCCTTGAACTCCGGTACCAGCAGCGGTGCGAAGACCAGCAGCAGAAGCATCGCGGGCACGTTGATCAGGAAGACCGAACCCCACCAGAAGTGCTCCAGCATGACCCCGCCGAGCACCGAACCGAGCGCGATGCCACCGGCCATGGCGCCGGACCAGATGCCGATGGCCTTGGTGCGCTGCGCGTCGTCCTGGAACATGTTGCGCACCAGCCCCATGGTGCTGGGCATCAGCGTCGCGCCGCCTACGCCGAGGACGAAGCGTGCCGCGATGAGCATCTCGGCGTTCTGCGCGTAGGCGGCCGCGACCGAGGCGGCGCCGAAGGCGGTGGCGCCCAGCAGCAGGAGCTTGCGGCGGCCGATCCGGTCGCCGAGCGATCCCATCGTGATCAGCAGCCCGGCCAGGGCGAAGGCGTAGCTGTCGAAGATCCACAACTGCTGGGTGCTGGTCGCGGCCAGGTCCCGGGTGATGGCCGGCACGGCGAAGAAGAGGACGGAGACGTCCATCGAGACCAGGAGGAGGGGCAGCAGGAGCACGGCGAAAGCCGTCCACTCCCGGCGCCCGGCACGGGTGCTGTTCGTCATGGCGGTGACTATACGGGCGTCTTAAACGCTTGTCTATGACGCTTGTATAAGACGAGCGTCTGGGACGGGTGTATGGGGGCGCGTTAGGGTGCCCGTATGGGACATCGTGAAGATCTGCTCGAAGGCGCCAAGCGCTGTCTGCTCGAGAAGGGCTGGGTGCGCACGACCGCGCGCGACATCGTGGCGGCCTCCGGCGCCAACCTCGCCTCGATCGGCTACCACTACGGCTCCAAGGACGCCCTGATGATGGAGGGCTTCCTGAAGCTGACCGAGGACTGGGGGGAGAGGATCACCGACACGCTGGCAGGCGCTGTCGGGGCCGCCACCTCGCGCGAGGAGCGGCTCGCCGCCGTCATCGACGGCATCGTCGCCAACTTCCCGGAGGACGAGCGGTTCTGGTCGGCGCAGCTGGAGGTGATGGGCCAGCTGGGCAATCACCCTGAACTCAAGAAGCGGTTCGCCGAGATGCTGCCGTACGGGCGCGAGGGGCTGGTCGCGGTGTTCGAGGGCGTCGACGACACGGAGGTCCCCGACGAGGCCACGCGGACCAGCGGCCACGTGTACTACTCCCTTTTCACCGGGCTGTGGGTGCTCTGGCTGATCGATCCCCGGCAGGTGCCGTCGGGCCGGGACGTCGTCGAGGGCATGGGCCGAGTGGTCTCGGGCACGGTGCTGACGCCGAAATAGCGTTGCGCGGGGGCGTGTTGACGGGGCGTACTGGACGTAACCGGCGGTATTCGCTGTACTGGTTGCCCGAGGATACTAGTTCCCGTCTGGGAGGTCGCCCATGTCCGTGACCAACTCTCCCGCCACCGCCTTCCCGCAGGCCCGTACCTGTCCGTACCGCCCGCCGGCCGCCTACCCGGAGCTGGCGGCCCGCGGCCCCCTGGCCCGGGTGCGGCTCTACGACGGCCGTGAGGTGTGGGCCGTCACCGGCCACGCCGAGGCCCGGGCCCTGCTGACCGACCCGCGGATCTCCTCGGATCGGCAGAATCCTTCCTTCCCGGCGATCGTGCCGCGCGCCGAGGCCCAGGGGGAACGCGAGCTCCCCCTCATCGGCGTCGACGACCCGCGCCACGCCCGCCAGCGCCGCATGCTCATCCCCGCGTTCGGCCTCAAGCGCATCGCCGCGATGCGCCCGTGGATCCAGCGGACCGTGGACGGCCTCCTGGACGCGATGCTCGCCGCGGGGCCGGGCGCCGACCTCGTCTCCGCGTACGCCCTGCCCGTACCGTCGATGGCCATCTGCTATCTGCTCGGCGTGCCCTACGCCGACCACGACTTCTTCGAGGGCACCTCCCGTGAACTGATCGGCGCGCGGGGGCCGGAGGAGGCGCGGGCCGCCCGTGACAAGTTCGTGGGGTATTTCCACGGTCTCATCGAGGAGAAGGAGCGGCGGCTCGCGACGGCCGGCGGCTCCGGGGGCGGGCTGCTCGACGAGCTCGTGGCCACGTCCCTCGCCGACGGCCGGCTGGACCGCGACGAACTCGTCATGATCGCCCTGCTCCTGCTCGTCGCCGGGCACGAGACCACCTCCAACATGATCTCCCTCGGCGCCTACACCCTGCTCGAACACCCCGACCAGCTCGCCGCGTTGCGCGCCGAACCCGGTCTGATGGCCGGCGCCGTCGAGGAACTGCTGCGCCTGCTGTCCATCGCCGACGGGCTCCCGCGCGTCGCCCTGGAGGACATCGAGTTCCACGGCGTGACGATCCGCGCCGGCGACGGCCTCCTCTTCCCCGCCTCGGTCGTCAACCGCGACGCCAGTGTCTATGAGGACCCCGACACCCTCGACGTCCGGCGCTCGGCCCGCCACCACGTCTCCTTCGGGTTCGGCGTCCACCAGTGCCTCGGCCAGAACCTGGCCCGCGCCGAACTGGAGATCGCCCTCACCAGCCTGTTCGCCCGTATCCCGACGCTGCGGCTGGCCGTTGCTCCGGACGAGGTGCCCGTGAAGCCCGCGGGCACCCTCCAGGGGCTCTTCGCCCTTCCGGTCACCTGGTGACCGGTCCTACTGTCGGCATCCCACCGAAGAACGGAGCACCGCCATGCGTGTCAGCATCGATTCCGGCGTCTGCATCGGTTCGGGCATGTGCGCCCTGACCGCGCCCAGTGTCTTCGACCAGGACGACGACGGCTTCGGCCTCGTCCGGCCCGGTAAGGAGGACGGCGGGGGCGACCCGCTCGTCAAGGAGGCCGCCCGGGGGTGTCCCGTACAGGCCATCGCGGCCGGGGACTAGCCGCGCCGCAGCCGGGACGCCTTGAGCGTCATGTGGAGCAGCAGCCGGTCCTCGCCGTCGTCCAGGTCGAGGCCCGTCAGCTGCTCCACCCGGCCCAGCCGGTAGTACAGCGTCTGCCGGTGGATGCCCAGGGCGGCCGCCGCGCGCCCCGCCTGGCCCGCGCAGTCGAGGTAGACCTCGGCGGTGCGGGCCAGCTCGGTGTGGGCGCGTTCCAGCAGCGGCAGCACCGCGGGGTCCGCCGCGCGCTCCGGGGCGAGCCCCGTCAGCACCCGGTACGGGCCGATGCCCGACCACTCCGCCACCGGGCCCAGCCGCCGCTCCGCCCCGGCCGCGCGCGCCGCGGACAGCGCCTCCGACCAGGCGTCCGGCAGCTCCGCCAGCCCCCGCCGGGGCGTGCCCAGACCGGCCGCCGCGAGCCCGTGCGGAGTGCCGACGGGCGCGCCGTCCGGCGCGGGCCGGCCCGCGCGCGGCGAGCGCAGCAGCCGGTCGGCGATGGCCCGGGCGGGGGCCGGCGCGGACGTGGCCCGCAGCCGGACCAGGGCCGCGAGGGCCGCCGAGCCGTCGGGGAGCGCGCCCGGCACCGCGCACATCGCGGCCACCCCGGACCGCTCCGCGAGCGCCGAGCCCGAGCCCTCCGGGCCCGGTTCGCCGTCACCCGTCTGCCAGGGGGCGACCGCCACCAGCGCCAGCGGCCCGTCCGCCGCCGGGCCCAGGGCCTCCCGCAGCGCGCCGCGCGCGGCCTCCACCGCCGCCGGCCGGACGGTCAGCAGATCCCGCAGCAGCTCGCCCAGCTCCGCGCCCGCCCGGGCCTCCGCCGCGAGCAGGGCGCCGATCCGGTTGGTCGTCTCCACCGCCTGGGCGAGCCGTGGGTCGGCGAACGGGACACCGAGGTCCAGGCCCGCGAGGTGCTCGTCGTCCAGCAGCCAGACATAGCCGTGCACCACCCCGCCGTGGCGCACCGGCAGGCAGATGCGGCCGGTGAACACACCCGCCGCCGGGTCCGGCGGGATGCGCAGCGGCGCCTGCGCCCGGGCGATGCCGAACGCCTCGAACCAGGCCCGTACCGCCGCCGTGGAGCGGCGCTGGAGGATCGAGCGGGTGCGCACCGGGTCCATCATCAGGTCGGCGTCGTCGTCCCCGCCGTGGGCGCCGAAGGCGATCAGGCCGAAGTCGCGGTCCTCGAGTGTCGCGGGGACGCCGAGCGCCGCCGAGATCTCGTCCACGAGGTGCTGATACTCGCCACGCATGCCGGGGCCCGCTCCTTTCGGGTATTCGTCGGCCATCATTGTCATACATCTGTCTGAGATCCCGGCCACGAATGCGTGACAGGTGTCGATGGCAGCGAGATGGCGCGAACTCTACGTTTCACGATGAGTCACTTATGCCGTCTCCCCAGGTGGGGACGGCCTTCATCGTGGAGGTGCCCATGCTGGGTCCCGTGATCCTCGCCGCGTCCCGCAGCGACAAGATGCGCCGTTTCGTCTCGGCCGCCCCGGGCACCAAGCAGGTCGTCGACCGCTTCATCGCCGGCGAGACCGTCGGCCAGGTCATCCCGATCGTGGAGGACGCGGCGGCCAAGGGCCTCGAGGTCACCCTCGACGTGGTGGGCGAGGACATCACCACCGTCGAGCAGTCGTACGCGGCGCGCGACGCCTACCTGGAGCTGATCGACCGGCTCAAGGAGCTCGGCCTCGGCGAGAAGGCCGAGATGTCGGTCAAGCTCTCCATGTTCGGCCAGGCCCTGGAGAACGGCCACGAGCTGGCCCTCGCCAACGTCCGCCCGGTCGTCGAGGCCGCCGACGCCATCGGCACCACGGTCACCCTGGACGCCGAGGACCACACGACGCTGGACTCGATGTTCGCCATCCACGAGGAGCTGCGGAAGGACTTCCCGAAGACCGGCTGCGTCATCCAGGCCTACCTCTTCCGCACCGAGGACGACGCCCGCCGGCTCGCCGCGGCCGGCAGCCGGGTGCGTATCGTGAAGGGTGCGTACAAGGAGCCCGCCTCCGTCGCGTACCAGGACAAGGCCGAGATCGACAAGGCGTTCGTGCGGATCGTCAAGATCCTCATGGCGGGCTCGGGCTACCCGATGATCGGTTCGCACGACCCCCGTCTGATCGCCATCACGCAGGAGCTGGCCAGGCAGGCAGGTCGCAATCCGGACGAGTACGAATTCCAGATGCTCTACGGCATCCGCAGTGAAGAGCACATCCGGCTGGCGGCCGAGGGCCACCGCATGCGTGTCTACACCGCGTACGGCACCGACTGGTACGGCTACTTCATGCGCCGCCTCGCCGAGAAGCCGGCCAACCTGCTGTTCTTCGCCCGCTCGATCCTCACCAAGGGCTGAGCCCCCCGACACCCCCGTCAAGCCCCGAAGGAGACACGGAACTCATGGACGCTGTGACCCAGGTCCCCGCCCCGGTCAACGAGCCGGTGCACACCTACGCCCCCGGTTCCCCCGAGCGCGCCCGGCTGGAGGCCAAGCTCAAGGAGCTGGCCGCCAACCCCATCGATCTGCCGATGACGATCAACGGTGAGAAGCGGATGGGCGGCGGCGAGGCCTTCAAGGTCGTCCAGCCGCACAACCACGCCGCCGTGATCGGCACGTACCGCAACGCCACCGAGCAGGACGCCCAGGACGCGATCGACGCGGCCCTGGCCGCCGCACCGGCGTGGCGCGCGATGTCCTTCGACGACCGCGCCGCGATCATCCTGCGCGCCGCCGAGCTGCTGGCCGGCCCCTGGCGCGAGACGCTGGCCGCGTCCACCATGCTCGGCCAGTCCAAGACCGCGCAGCAGGCCGAGATCGACACGCCCTGCGAGCTCGTCGACTTCTGGCGCTTCAACGTGCACTTCGCGCGTCAGATCCTCGCCGAGCAGCCGGTCGCCAACTCCGCCGGCGTGTGGAACCGCAGCGACCACCGGCCGCTGGAGGGCTTCGTCTACGCGATCACGCCCTTCAACTTCACCGCCATCGCCGGCAACCTGCCGACCGCCCCGGCCCTCATGGGCAACGTGGTCGTCTGGAAGCCGTCCCCCACGCAGACCCACTCCGCCGTGCTGCTGATGAAGCTGCTGGAGGAGGCCGGCCTGCCCAAGGGCGTCATCAACCTGGTGACCGGTGACGGCATCGCCGTCTCCGAGGTGGCCCTGAACCACCCCGAGCTGGCCGGTATCCACTTCACCGGCTCGACCAAGACCTTCCAGTACCTGTGGAAGACGGTCGGCACCAACATCGAGAAGTACCGCTCCTACCCGCGCCTGGTCGGCGAGACCGGCGGCAAGGACTTCGTCGTCGCCCACCCGAGCGCCGACCGCGCCATCCTGAAGACCGCGCTGACCCGCGGCTCCTTCGAGTTCCAGGGCCAGAAGTGCTCCGCCTCCTCGCGCGCCTACATCCCGCGCTCCATCTGGGAGGACGGCTTCAAGGAGGAGTTCGCGGCCGAGGTCGACGGCATCACCATGGGTGACGTCACCGACCTGTCGCACTTCATCGGCGCCGTCATCGACGAGCGTGCCTTCGCCAAGAACAAGGCCGCCATCGACCGCGCCAAGGAGGACTCCACCTGCACGATCGTCGCCGGTGGCACGTACGACGACTCGGTGGGCTACTTCGTCCGCCCGACCGTCATCGAGTGCTCCGACCCGGAGAACGAGGTCTTCACGACCGAGTACTTCGGCCCGATCCTCGCCGTCCACGTCTACGAGGACGCCGACTTCGACGCGATGCTCGCCCAGATGGAGTCCGTCTCGGCCTACGCCCTGACCGGCTCGATCATCGCGCAGGACCGCGCCGCGGCCGCCGACGCGATGGAGAAGCTCCGCTTCGCCGCGGGCAACTTCTACATCAACGACAAGTCGACCGGCGCCGTCGTCGGCCAGCAGCCCTTCGGCGGCGGCCGCGCCTCCGGCACCAACGACAAGGCCGGTGCCGCGAGCAACCTCCAGCGCTGGGTGTCCACCCGGTCGATCAAGGAGACCCTGGTCCCGCCGACCGACTACCGCTACCCGCACATGGGCTGATCCACGGCCCGCGCATGAGCCCCGCCCCCGTCCGGCCCCCCAGCCGGGCGGGGGCGGCGTCGTGTCGCGGGCGGTGTCGCTGTCTCAGATAGTAGGAAGTCCGAGTAATAGTGGAGACACCACGCCGGGGCTGACCTAGCGTGGAGGGAGCCGAACGTCCCGCTCCATCGAGCGACGGCGGACGCGGCCCGGTGCCCCGCGCAGGTGACCCCTGCGGCACCCCGGCCCCCGCCCCTTCTCCCGGCTTCCGATCCTTCTCGCTTCCCGCTCGCCCGCCCCTGCCCGGGGCCCAGCAGAGGAGACGTGACCATGCCCGAGACCGCCGTCCGTTCCGCCCGCCGGATCCGCCGCGCCGCCCGCGCGGCCGACAGCGCCGCCCGTCAGACCGACCGGGCCAACGCCGCCGCCGCGCTCCAGCGCGCGCTCGACCGCCGCGACAACGGCGGCGTCACCGGTCACTGACCCGGGGCGTCCTCGTCGTCCCGCGCGGGGCGCGTCACCTCGAAGCGGTCCACCCGGGCTCCGCTCTCCGCCAGCGCCGTCACCGTCAGCCGGGGGTGCCGGCCCGGCTCCGCCTCGACCGCGAGGAACGAGTAGCCCGTATAGCGCACCCGCGACCACTCCACCGTCTCCTTGGCCTTCACCCGGCCCTTGGCCCAGTGGTAGCTGGCCACGGAGTCCACGTCCTTCACATGGCCCTCGTAGCTGTCGGGCACCGGGAAGTCGTAGAGCGACTTCCCGGCGCCGCCCGCGGTGACGTACACGATGCCGTCCCGTGAGGAGTCGACGGACTCGCCGATCGGCACCCGCTTCGCCACCCTGCCGCGCTTTATCGCGTCGGTGCGCTCGTAGACGTGGTTGTGGCCGTTGATCACCAGATCCACCTGGTGCTTCTCGAACAGCGGCACCCACAGGTCGCGCACGCCGCCGTCCGAGGCGTGGCCGTTGGTCGTGGAGAAGGCGCAGTGGTGGAAGAAGACCACGACGAAGTCGACGTCGCGCCGCTCGCGCAGCTCCCGCAGCCGCCGGTCGAGCCAGCGCGTCTGCCGGCCGCCGCTGTAGCCGGTGTTGGCGGTGATCTCGTACGAGACGTCGTTGGCGTCCAGCGCGACGACGCCCACGTTGCCGTAGACGAAGGAGTAGACGCCCGGCGAGTTCCGGGCGTCGAAGCCGTTGTCCGGCAGCGTCCAGCGGGCGCTCTGGCCGCCGTAGCCGTTGGGGGAGTACCAGGCCTCCATGTCGTGGTTGCCCGTGGTCACCATCCAGGGCACCCGCGAGGCCACGGTCTCGGTCTGGGCGAGGAACTGGTCCCACGTCCGGGCGTCGTAGACGTCCGTGGGCTTGCCGGAGCCGCTGTCGTCGGCGTAGCAGATGTCGCCGGCGTGGAGGTGGAAGACCGGGTTCTGACCGAGGATCAGCTGGTCGTTGGCGAGGGCGTGGTAGCTGACGCCCTGGTCGCCGAAGGCCGTGAACACGAACCGCTCGGACCGCTCGGGCGCCGTGCGGAAGGTGCCGACGGTCGCGAAGTTCCGGGTGTCGGCGGGGTCGAAGCCGTCGTGGCCGACGCCGTAGTAGTAGGTCTGGCCGGGGGCCAGGCCGTCCAGGGCCGCGTGGAGGTAGACCTGGTCGACGGCCGGGAGCTTCTTGCTCAGGGGTGGGGTGTGGAGCGTGCGGACCTCGGCGGGGATGCGCCGGCTGAGGTCCCAGGGCTTGAGTCCGACGCGGACGAACGGCCGCTTGACGGCGAACGGCACCTGCCAGGAGATCCGCATCTGCGTCCGCGGGTCGGCCCCGAAGGCCAGGTGCCGCCCGAACGGCGCGACGAGCGAGCCGTCGACTCTCGCGGTCGCCGGCGTGGTGATCAGCGTGGGGGTCAGGGGCCGCGCGGTGCCGCCGCCCCCGGCGAACGCGGCGGGGGCGCCCGCCCCCAGCAGCCCGGTGCCCGCGACCGCGCCGGCCGTCACGGCGCTCGCGCGCAGCAGCCCGCGCCGGGTGAACCTGCCGCGCAGATACTCGTGCTGCTCGGCCATCGACATGTCGCGCGCGAGACGGTCGGGGATGCCTACTCGTGGTGTGTCCATGTCGGAAAAAGTGCCAGGAGCGGGCGGCGTGGACACGTACTTTCGGTGAATGTGGCCTGTCCGGCTGGCAATGTGTCCATATCGCGGACGGAGTGTGTCATCAGGCGGGACACAGGAGTACGGTCCCGGTATGTCTCGCAGCATTCGTCTCGCAGTGATCCCCGGTGACGGCATCGGCCCCGAGGTCGTGGCCCAGGGCCTCAAGGTTCTTGACTCCGTGCTCCCTTCGGACGTCAAGCTGGAGACCCGGGAGTACGACCTCGGAGCCCGCCGCTGGCACGCCACCGGCGAGACCCTGCCCGACGCCGAGCTGGCCTCCCTCAAGCAGCACGACGCGATCCTGCTGGGCGCGATCGGCGACCCGACGGTGCCCTCCGGCGTCCTGGAGCGCGGGCTGCTGCTGAAGCTGCGCTTCGCCTTCGACCACTACGTCAACCTGCGCCCGTCGAAGCTGTTCCCCCACACGGTCAGCCCCCTCGCCGGCCGCCCCGAGATCGACTTCGTCGTCGTCCGCGAGGGCACCGAGGGCCCCTACACCGGCAACGGCGGCTCGCTGCGCACCGGCACCCCCGCCGAGGTCGCCACCGAGGTCAGCGTCAACACCGCCTACGGCGTGGAGCGCGTGGTCCGCGACGCCTACGAGCGCGCCCAGGCCCGCCCCCGCCGGAAGCTGACCCTCGTCCACAAGAACAACGTCCTCGTCCACGCCGGGCACCTCTGGAAGAGCGTCTTCGACCGCGTCGGCCGCGAGTACCCCGAGGTCACCACCGACTATCTGCACGTCGACGCCGCGACGATCTTCTTCGTCACCCAGCCCGAGCGCTTCGACGTCATCGTCACCGACAACCTCTTCGGCGACATCCTCACCGACCTGGCCGCCGCCGTCACCGGCGGCATCGGGCTCGCCGCCTCCGGCAACATCAACCCCACCGGGGCCTTCCCCTCGATGTTCGAGCCGGTCCACGGTTCCGCGCCCGACATCGCGGGCACCGGCAAGGCCGACCCGACCGCCACGGTCCTCTCGGTGGCGCTCCTGCTGCGCCACCTCGGGTACGAGGCGGAGGCGGCACGCGTCGAGACGGCCGTCGCCGAGGACATCACCGGGCGCGGCAGCGTGGTGCGCACCACCGACCAGGTGGGCGACGCGCTCGTATCGCGCGTACTCGCATCCGTACAAACCGGCTGATACCCGTCCGCGTTTCCGCGCGCGGCCGGATATCACCGTCGATTACCGGCCGCGCGCACATTTTCCGTCGGGCCCCTCACGAGCGATAATCGAACGTGGGGCCGCGATTGAGGCGAAGAAGCTCGGACGTCCCGATGCCCTCGGGGCGACGTGAGCGCGGTCCGCCACTACCAAGGTGAAGGACACGCATTCATGACGACGCCCACGATCGAGCTCAAGCCCTCCTCGCACCCGCTCTCCGACGCGGAGCGCGAGCGGATCCTGGCGAACCCCGGATTCGGCCGCCACTTCACCGATCACATGGTGACCATCAAGTGGACCGAGGGCCGCGGCTGGCACGACGCGCAGCTCACCCCGTACGCGCCGCTGTCCATCGACCCGGCCAACATGACCCTCCACTACGCGCAGGAGATCTTCGAGGGTCTCAAGGCCTACCGCCGCCCCGACGGCTCGGTCGCCACCTTCCGCCCCGATGCCAACGCCCGGCGCTTCCAGGCCTCCGCCCGTCGGCTCGCCATGCCCGAGCTGCCGGTCGAGACCTTCATCGAGGCCTGTGACGCCCTGGTCCGGCAGGACAAGGCATGGGTCCCGGCGCACGGCGGCGAGGCCTCCCTCTATCTGCGCCCCTTCATGATCGCGACCGAGGTCGGCCTGGGTGTGAAGCCCGCCAACGAGTACCTCTTCATCGTGATCGCCTCCCCGGCCGGCCCGTACTTCCCCGGTGGCGTCAAGCCCGTCTCCGTGTGGCTGTCCGAGGACTACGTCCGCGCCGTCCCCGGCGGCATGGGCTTCGCCAAGACCGGCGGCAACTACGCGGCGTCCCTGCTCGCCCAGGCCGAGGCGGCGGCGAAGGGCTGCGACCAGGTCGTCTGGCTGGACGCGCTGGAGCACAAGTGGGTCGAGGAAATGGGCGGCATGAACCTGTACTTCGTGTACGGGGGCCGCGACGGCGAGAAGCCCCGGATCGTCACGCCCGAGCTGACCGGCTCGCTGCTGGCCGGCGTCACCCGTGACTCGCTGCTGACCATCGCCAAGGACCTCGGCTACGAGTCCGAGGAAGGCCGGATGTCCACCGACCAGTGGAAGCGCGACACCGAGAACGGCACCCTCACCGAGGTCTTCGCCTGCGGCACGGCAGCGGTGATCACCCCCGTCGGGCATGTGAAGTCCACGGGCGGCGAGTGGACCCAGGGCGACGGCGAGCCCGGCGAGGTCACCATGAACCTCCGCGAGGCGCTGCTGGCGGTCCAGACCGGCGTCACCGAGGACGCCCACGGCTGGATGCACCCGCTGGGCTGAGGCCGGCTCGCTGGTGAGGTTGACGTAACGCACGCAAGTCGATGTGATCGTTGCCGGCCGGACCCTTGTCCGAATCCGGGCCGTTCCGCCACCGTGATCCCTCATGGGACAGGCACATTCACGGCACTGGAAGAAGATCTGGGTCGGCTCGGCCGGCAACATGGTCGAGTGGTTCGACTGGTTCGTCTACGCCAGCTTCGCCACCTACTTCGCGGGCTCCTTCTTCCCGGCGGGCAACGACACCGCCAAGCTCATGAACACCGCCGGCATCTTCGCCGTCGGCTTCTTCATGAGGCCCGTCGGCGGCTGGCTGCTGGGCCGGGTCGGCGACCGGCGTGGCCGCAAGGCGGCCCTCACCCTGACGGTCACGCTGATGTCGGCGTCCGCCGTCCTCATCGCCGTCGCCCCGACCTACGGGGTCGCCGGCTACGGCGGCGCCGCCGTCCTCCTCGTCGCCCGGCTGCTCCAGGGCCTGTCCGTCGGCGGCGAGTACGCGGCCAGCGCCACCTACCTCACCGAGGCCTCCGCGCCCGGCCGCCGCGGCTTCGCCTCCAGCTTCCAGTACGTCTCCATGACCGCCGGCCAGATCCTGGGCCTGGGGCTGCTGATCCTCCTCCAGCACACCCTCACCAGCGGTGAGCTCCACAGCTGGGGCTGGCGGATCCCCTTCGTCGTGGGCGCGCTCGGCGCCGCCGTCATCTTCTATCTGCGGCGCAACATGCTGGAGACGGAGACGTACGCGGAGGACAGCGGTACGGGAGCCGACGACCGGGGAACGATCCGGGCCCTGCTGCGGCACAAGCGCGAGGCGCTCCTCGTCATCGCCCTGACCATGGGCGGCACGGTCGCCTACTACACGTACACCACGTATCTGACGAAGTACCTCTCCAACACGGCGGGGTTGCCCAAGCAGACGGCGACACTCGTCAGCTTCTGCGCGCTGATCGTCTTCGCCGCCCTCCAGCCGCTGGCGGGCGCGCTCTCGGACCGGATCGGCCGCCGGCCGCTGCTGATCACCTTCGCCGTGGGCTCGACCTTCCTCACCGTGCCGATCATGACGATGCTCAAGCACGCGGGATCCTTCTGGCCGGCCCTCGGACTGTCGCTGCTGGCGCTGGTGATCATCACCGGCTACACCTCGATCAACGCCTGTGTGAAGGCGGAGCTGTTCCCCACGGGCGTCCGGTCGCTGGGCGTGGCCCTGCCCTACGCCATCGCCAACGCCCTCTTCGGCGGCACGGCCGAGTACGTGGCCCTCTGGTTCAAGAACGCCGGTCTGGAGTCCGGCTTCTCCTGGTACGTCGCGGGCTGCGCGGCGGTCTCGCTCGTCGTCTACCTCACCATGCGCGAGACCCGGGACACCGACCTGAAGCACGTCGGCACGGCGGCCAACGCATCCGCCGAGACGGGGACGGACACGGTGCCCGCATCCTGAGACCCACCCGCATCGGGGACCGGACCTGTGGCAGTATGCCGCCATGCTCCCGTTCGCCATGATTATTGGCAGCAGGCGCGCCGGTCCGCAGTGACCGCTCCCGTACCACCCGTACGAAGCGGACACCGTCGTCCCAGACCCGCGCGCAGACCTCTCGCACCCGCGAGAGGTTTTTGCGTTTCCGGCCCACCTCGCCGGACGGCGCAGGGCGCGGGCCCACCGGGGGCGGCGGTACCGGTCATCCCGGCAGACCGACATCCTCACAGGAGTCAGACCAGCAATGACGGACGCAACCGACGGCCGCGAGCCCCTCGAACCCGCAGCCCCCGTCGACGACGCCTTCCACGTCTTCGACACCACCCTGCGCGACGGCGCGCAGCGTGAGGGCATCAACCTCACCGTCGCGGACAAGCTCACGATCGCCCGCCACCTGGACGACTTCGGCGTCGGCTTCATCGAGGGCGGCTGGCCGGGCGCCAACCCCCGCGACACCGAGTTCTTCCAGCGCGCCCGCGCGGAGATCGCCTTCCGGCACGCACGGCTCGTCGCGTTCGGCGCCACCCGCAAGGCGGGCGTGCGCGCCGAGGACGACCGGCAGGTCGCCGCCCTCCTGGAGTCCGGGGCCCCCGTCATCACCCTCGTCGCCAAGTCGCACGACCGGCACGTGGAACTCGCCCTGCGCACCACGCTCGAGGAGAACCTCGCGATGGTGCGCGAGACGGTCGCGTACCTGCGCTCGCACGGCCGGCGCGTCTTCGTCGACTGCGAGCACTTCTTCGACGGCTACCGCGCCAACCCCGGCTACGCCACGCAGGTCGTGCGCACCGCCCACGAGGCCGGCGCCGACGTCGTCGTCCTGTGCGACACCAACGGCGGCATGCTGCCCGCCCAGATCGACGCCGTCGTCCGCACCGTGCTGGGCGACACCGGCGCGCGCCTCGGCATCCACGCCCAGGACGACACCGGCTGCGCCGTCGCCAACACCCTCGCCGCGGTGGACGCCGGCGCCACCCATGTCCAGTGCACGGCCAACGGCTACGGGGAGCGCGTCGGCAACGCCAACCTCTTCCCGGTCGTCGCCGCCCTGGAGATCAAGTACGACCGGCGGGTGCTGCCGCCGGGCAGGCTGGCCGAGACGACGCGGATCTCGCACGCGATCGCCGAGGTCGTCAACCTCACGCCCTCCACGCATCAGCCGTACGTGGGGGTCTCGGCCTTCGCCCACAAGGCCGGGCTGCACGCCTCGGCGATCAAGGTGGACCCGGACCTCTACCAGCACATCGACCCCGAGCGGGTCGGCAACACCATGCGGATGCTCGTCTCCGACATGGCCGGCCGCGCCTCCATCGAGCTCAAGGGCAAGGAGCTCGGCGTCGACCTCGGGGGCGACCGCGAGCTGGTCGGCCGCGTCGTGGCCCGGGTCAAGGAGCGGGAGCTGGCGGGCTACACGTACGAGGCCGCCGACGCCTCCTTCGAGCTGCTGCTCCGCGAGGAGATCGAGGGCCGGGCGCGGCGCTACTACCGCGTGGAGTCCTGGCGCGCCATCGCCGAGGACCGCCCGGACGGCACCCACGCCAACGAGGCGACCGTGAAGCTGTGGGCGAAGGGCGAGCGCATCGTCGCCACGGCCGAGGGCAACGGCCCGGTCGACGCCCTCGACCGGGCGCTGCGGGTGGCGCTGGAGCGCATCTACCCCCAGCTCGCCGGCATCCGGCTGACCGACTACAAGGTCCGCATCCTGGAGGGCAACCTGGGCACGGGCTCGACGACCCGCGTCCTGGTCTCCACGAGCGACGAGAGCGGCGAGTGGTCCACGGTGGGCGTGGCGGAGAACGTCATCGCGGCGTCCTGGCAGGCCTTGGACGACGCGTACGCGTATGGGCTGCGCCGGGCGGGCGTGGACCCGCAGGAGTGAGTGCCCGTATCAGCCCCTCCGGCGTTTGAGGAGCGGGGTCCGGGGCGGAGCCCCGGTTCGGGAAGGGGCGGGTCAGGGGAAAGAGACCCCCAGCCCCGCCCCCAGCAGGTCGAACGCCCGATCCGCATCCGCATGCGCTTCGACCAGCGCATCGCCGATCACCCGCCCCGACGCCAACTTCCGCCAATTCTCCTGCGCCAGCCGGTGATGCACGGTGATGATCTGCGCCGCCGCGAGCCCGGCGGTCAACGCGTCGCCGGGGGCGTCGCCACCGCCCGTCTCCAGCAGCGCCCCGGCCAGCAACTCCTCATCCCGCTCGGCGTAGCGGACGAGACGGGCGAGCAGGCTCGGCGTCCCGTAGAGCATGTCGTTGAACGCCCGTACGACCGGGTGGTCGTTGAGGCCCGTGACGGGATCGTGGGCGTCCAGACGCGCGTGGTAGTGCGCGCGGAGCGCGCCCAGCGGGGACTGGCCGGCCGCCCTGCCGGCGACGACGCGCGCCGCCTCGCCCTGGTGGTCGGCGATGCGATGCAGCGCCAGATCCTCCTTGGCCGGGAAGTAGCGGAAGAGCGTCGGCTTGGACACCTCGACGGCCGCCGCGACGTCAGCGACGGACACCTGGTCGAAGCCGTGCTTCAGGAACAGCTCGATGGCCGTGTCGGACAGCGCCTGGCGCGTGCGCTGCTTCTTCCGTTCCCGCAGTCCCGTCTCATCGGTCACGGGGTCACTCTAGCAGGTGACGTTACTCGGAATCTTTTGTTACTCGGTTGCATTTTTGTCGGGCCGGGTCTTTCATGGACACATGACTTCGACAGAGGCACCGACAGACGTACCGACCGATGTCCTGATCGTGGGCGCGGGCCCCACCGGCCTGACCCTCGCCTGCTCGCTCGCCCGCACCGGCGCGGCCGTCCGCGTCATCGACAAGTCGCCGGAGTTCCACCGGAGCTCGCGCGGCAAGGGCCTCAACCAGCGCAGCCGTGAGCTCTTCGACGACCTCGGGGTGGGGGAGCGGGCGGCGGCGTCCGGCATCGAGCACATCACCCTGCGCAAATACCGCGACGGCGTCGCCGTGGCGGATCATGTCGCCTTCGCCGACCGGTCCCCGACCCCCGACACCCCGTACGCCAGCGGCCTGCTCATCCCCCAGTGGCGCACGGAGGAGATCCTCCGCGAGCGGCTCGCCGACCACGGCGTCCAGGTGGAACTGGGCTGTGAGCTGGCCGGGTTCACCCAGGACGCGGGCGGCGTCGTGGCGACGCTCGCCGATGGCCGGCGGATCACGGCGTCCTATCTCGTGGGCTGCGACGGTGGCCACAGCCCCGTGCGCAAGGCGCTGGGCGTGGCCTTCGAGGGGGAGACCGAGGCCGAGGAGAGCATGGTGGTCGGCGACGTCCGGGCCGACGGGCTCGACCCGGCCTACTGGCACCAGTGGTTCGACGAGGACGCGGCCCTCATGCTCTGCCCCTTCCCGGGCAGCGCGCACTGGCAGTTGCAGGGCTCGCCCGAGCGCGACGCCGACGGGCGGCCGCTGCCGCCGTCGCTGGAGTCCTTCCAGCGGCTCTTCGAGCGGTGCGCCCGGATACCGGACGTGCGGCTGACCGACCCCACCTGGTTCTCCATATACCGCGTCAACGTCCGGATGGCCGACCGCTTCCGCGTCGGGCGGGTCCTCCTCGCCGGGGACGCGGCCCACGTCCACTCGATCGCCGGCGGCCTGGGGATGAACACCGGCATCCAGGACGCCTTCAACCTGGGCTGGAAACTGGCCTTCGTGGTGCGCGGGCTGGCCGGTCCGGGGCTGCTGGACACCTACGAGGAGGAGCGGCTGCCGGTCGCGGCGTGGACGCTCGACCTCACCAACGAGCGGCTGCGCGCGGTCCTGGAGGGCGTCCGGGAGGCGGGCGTCGGCACCGAGGCGGTGGTCACCGACGACGTCACCACGCTGGGCGTCGGCTACGGCTGGAGCTCGCTGGCGTGGGGCGGCCCCAAGGCGGGGGAGCGGGCACCCGACGCGCCCTGCCGGGACGTCGTGACCGGCAAGGAGATACGGCTCTTCGAGGTCTTCGCCGGGCCGCGCTTCACCCTCCTCGGCGTCGGGCCGACGAGCGCGAAGGCTCTGGCGGAGGTCCTCGCGGAGGCGGGGGAGAGGTACGACGGGATGCTGACCGTGCTGCGTGTCGACGACCACGAGGGGCACGTCCGGCGGGCGTACGGGATCGAGGGCGACGGGCTCGTGCTCGTACGACCCGACAACCACATAGCCCTGAGCGTGGCGGCGGACCGAGGCGCCGAGGTCATGGACCGGCTGGCGCGCCTCGGTCGCTGATCCGCACAAGAGCCGGGGTCACGAGGGCCGGGGCGGGGGTCAGGCCCGCGCGGCGGCGGACTTCACGGCGGAGATGTCGAAGGTGAGCTTCACCTTGTCGCTGACCATCACGCCGCCGGCCTCCAGGGCCGCGTTCCAGGTCAGGCCCCACTCGGAGCGCAGGATCTCGGCGCTCCCCTCGAAGCCGACGCGCTCGTTGCCGTAGACGTCCGTGGCCGAGCCGTTGAACTCCAGGTCGATGGCGAGGGGTCGGGTGACGTCCTTGATGGTGAGGTCGCCGGTGAGGCGGTAGCGGTCGCCGCCCACGCGCTCGGCGGCGGTGGAGCGGAAGGTCATCAGGGGGAACGCCTCGGCGTCGAAGAAGTCGCCGCTCAGCAGGTGGGCGTCGCGGTCCTTGATGCCGGTGTCGACGCTGTCGATCCTGACGTCGATGGCGGCGGTGGAACGGGCGGGGTCGGAGCCGTCGAGGCGGAGGGTGCCCTCGTGCTGGGTGAAGGAGCCCTTGACGTTGGTGACCATCGCGTGGCGCACGGTGAAGCCGATGCTGCTGTGGGCCGGGTCGATGGTGTAGTCGCCGGTCAGCGCGGCGAGGGCCGGGTCCGTGTCGAGGACGGCGGTGGCGGTGGCGGCGGTGGCGGGGACGACGGCGGTGTCCCGCTTGCGGGTGAAGAGGCCCATGACTGCTCCTGGGGGTCGAGAGAGGTTGTTTAACCTTCAACGAGATTGACGATAGCGCAATCTGGTTCAACGTTCAATCATTCCGGGAGGGGGATTCCGGTCGGAAGCCCGCGGCAGGCGTCATTGCGCCCCGCGCGCCCCCGTGCCACCGTGTGCGCCGTGCCGTCGTCCACCCCCGCATGGACCCGCCGCGGCTTCCTCGCCGCCTCCGCCCTCGGCGCCCTCGGGCTGGGCGCCGCGCTGCCCGGAGCCGCCCTCGCCGGCCCGGAGGGCGACTTCGCCGGGCCGCGCCGCCGCTGGCGCGAGCTCACGCTCGGCACCGGCTTCGACCCCGCCGCCGAGCCCTACGCCGGCGTCCTGCGCCGCACCGGGGACCAGGCCCGCGCCCATCGCGCGAGCATGCGCCCCGCCGCCGGCTCGCTCTGGCCGGACGCGCCCTTCGACCCGCCCGCCGGGATCACCCGCAGCTGCGCCCGGCTGTTCACCATGGCCCAGGCCCACGCCCAGCCCGGCACGGGCCTGACCGGGGACCCGAGCCTCGCCGCCGACGTCCTCGCCGGGCTCGACCACCTCCACGAGCGCGTCTACCACCCCGGGGCCGTCCGCTACGGGAACTGGTGGGAGTGGCAGATCGGCAGCCCCCGGCTGCTGCTGGACACGGCCGCCCTCCTCCACGACGCGGTGGGCCCGGAGCGGCGCGCCCGGCTGCTGGCCGCCGTCGACCACTTCGTCCCCGACTCGGCGATCGGCCCCTACACGGGCACCAGCACCGGCGCCAACCGCGTCGACCTGTGCCGGGTCGTGGCCCTGCGCGGCGTCCTGGGCGAGGACGCCGCCAAGGTCGCCCTCGCCCGCGACGCCCTCTCCCCGGTCTTCCCCCACGTCCTCAAGGGCGACGGGCTCTACGCCGACGGATCGTTCATCCAGCACAGCTGGGTGGCCTACTCCGGCACCTATGGCTGCGTGCTGCTCGACGGGCTCGGCCGGCTCTTCGCCCTGCTGCGCGGCTCGCGCTGGGAGGTCACCGACCCCAACCGGCGGATCATTCACGACAGCGTGGAGAACGCCTTCGCGCCGCTGATCCACAACGGGCTGGTGATGGACTGCGTCTCCGGCCGCGCCATCAGCAGGGGCGTCCGGGCGGCCGAGCCGGACGGGCCCGTCCAGAGCGACCACCAGCGCGGCCACGTCCTCATGGCCGCCATCTCCCTGCTCGCGGCGGGCGCGAGCCCGGCCGAGCGGGAGCGCTGGCACGGCATGGTCAAGGGCTGGATCGCCCGGGACACCACCAGCCTCGTGCTCACCGACCCCCAGTTCGGCGTCGCCGACCTCGCCCGGCTCGCCGCGATCGCCGCCGGGCCCGCGCCCGCCGCCCCCGAGCCCGTGGGCCACCGGCTCTTCCCCGCCATGGACCGGGCCGTCCACCGCCGCCCCGGCTGGGCCGCCGCCATCGCCATGGCCTCCGACCGCGTCACCCACTACGAGAACGGCAACGGCGAGAACCCGCGCGGCTGGCACACCGGCGCCGGAATGCTCACCTGGTGGGCCGCCGGCCACAGCGGTGACCAGAACACGGGTGACCAGAACACCGGGGACCAGTACACCGACGCCTTCTGGCCCACCGTCGACCCCTACCGGCTGCCCGGCACCACCGTCTCCGCCGTCCCCCTCGCCGACAACCAGGGCGGCGGCTGGGGCGCCCCCAGACCGGCGGCGCGCTGGGTCGGCGGCGTCACCGACGGGGAGTACGCGGCCGTCGGACAGCACCTCAAAGGGCTCGGCTCCACCCTGGAGGCCCGCAAGTCCTGGTTCTGCGCGGACGACGCCGTCATCTGCCTCGGTGCCGGGATCACCGCCCGGGACGGCACCGACGTCGAGACCGTCGTCGACAACCGCAACCTCGGCGCCACCGGCACCCCCGCCCTCACCGTGGACGGCGAGCGCCGGCCCGCCCACGACGGCTGGACCGAGTCCTTCGACCGCGTCCACTGGGCCCACCTCGCCGGGCACGGCGGCTACGTCTTCCCCGGTGGCGCCCCGCTCACCGCCCTGCGCGAGGCCCGCACCGGAGCCTGGCGCGACATCAACGCCGACGGCTCGCCCACCCCCCTCACCCGGCGCTATCTCACCCTCCTGCACCCCCACGGCATCGACCCCGAGGACGCCTGCCACGTCCACCTCCTGATGCCCGGCGCCGGCCCCCGCGCCCTCGCCGACCGCGCCGCCGACCCCGGCTGGCTCACCGTCCTCGCCAACACCGCGGACGTCCAGGCCGTCCACGTCCCCTCCCTCGGCCTGACCGCCGCCAACTTCTGGGCCCCCGGCACCGCCGGCCCCCTCACCACCGACACCCCCGCCTCCGTACTCCTGCGCCACAACGGCTCCACCGCGACCCTCCACATCGCGGGCCCCCTGCGCACCGGCGATCCCATCGAGCTCATATGGCATTACCCTGTGAGGAACGTCACATCCCATGACCCCGCCGTGGAGGTGCTGGAAACGGGATCCCTGGTGCGGCTGAGGATCCGGCCGGGCACCGCCTGCGCCCCGCACGGCTGCCGGCTGGCCCTCCGCGCCGCACCCCGGCCCACGCCGAGATCGCTGGTCAAGACACACGGATGACCGCGGCGCCGGGCCACATTTGTGGAGTGTTCACAGCGTGGGACCCGCCCCAGCGCCCTGGGGGCTGATAAGACCCCTGCGCGGTTCTGTGCCGCCTGCCCACGAAAACACGCGCGACGTTGTGTGGAACCGACATGATGTTCCGGGCGGCCCGCCACGTACCGTCTTTCCATGAGCAATCTCGAAGGTGCGCCCGTAGAGGCGAGTGACGTCCGTGGGCGCGTCGCCGAGCTGCACGCCATCCGCGAGCAGGTCCGGCGAGGTCCGAGCGAGCGGGCGACCCAGGCGCAGAAGGCCAAGGGAAAGCTGACCGCTCGCGAGCGCATTGAACTTCTCCTCGACGAGGGCTCCTTCACCGAGGTGGAGCCGCTGCGGCGGCACCGCGCCAGCGGATTCGGGCTGGAGGCCAAGCGCCCGTACACCGATGGTGTGATCACCGGGTGGGGAACCGTGCACGGGCGGACGGTGTTCGTCTACGCGCACGACTTCCGGATCTTCGGCGGCGCGCTGGGCGAGGCCCACGCCACCAAGATCCACAAGATCATGGACAAGGCCATCGCGGCCGGTGCCCCGCTGGTCTCCCTGAACGACGGCGCCGGCGCCCGTATCCAGGAGGGCGTCTCGGCGCTGGCCGGCTACGGCGGCATCTTCCAGCGCAACACCAAGGCCTCGGGCGTCATCCCGCAGATAAGCGTGATGCTCGGCCCCTGCGCGGGCGGCGCCGCCTACTCCCCGGCGCTCACGGACTTCGTCTTCATGGTCCGCGACACCTCCCAGATGTTCATCACCGGCCCCGACGTCGTGCGCGCGGTCACCGGCGAGGAGATCTCCCAGAACGGCCTCGGCGGCGCGGACGTCCACGCCGAGACCTCCGGCGTGGCCCACTTCGCCTACGACGACGAGGAGACCTGCCTGGAGGAGGTCCGCTACCTCCTCTCGCTCCTCCCGCAGAACAACCGGGAGAACCCGCCCCGCGTGGAGAGCGAGGACCCCGCCGACCGGCTCGGCGAGGCCCTGCTGGACCTGGTCCCCGCCGACGGCAACCGCCCGTACGACATGCGCAAGGTCATCGAGGAGATCGTCGACGACGGCGAGTACCTGGAGATCCACGAGCGCTGGGCCACCAACATCATCTGCGCCCTGTCCCGGCTGGACGGCCGGGTCGTCGGCATCGTCGCCAACCAGCCGCAGTCCCTCGCGGGCGTCCTCGACATCGAGGCGTCGGAGAAGGCCGCACGATTCATCCAGATGTGCGATGCCTTCAACATCCCGATCATCACTCTTTTGGACGTACCCGGTTTCCTCCCGGGCGTGGACCAGGAGCACGGTGGGATCATCCGGCACGGTGCGAAGCTGCTGTACGCCTACTGCAACGCCACCGTGCCCAGGATCTCGGTGATCCTGCGCAAGGCCTACGGCGGTGCGTACATCGTGATGGACTCGCAGTCGATCGGCGCGGACCTCACCTACGCCTGGCCCACCAACGAGATCGCGGTCATGGGCGCCGAGGGCGCGGCCAACGTCATCTTCCGCAAGCAGATCGCGGAGGCGGACGACCCCGAGGCCATGCGCTCGCGCATGGTCAAGGAGTACAAGGCCGAGCTCATGCACCCGTACTACGCGGCCGAGCGCGGCCTGGTCGACGACGTGATCGACCCCGTCGAGACCCGGTCGGTGCTGATCCGGTCGCTGGCGATGCTCGCGAACAAGCACGCGGACCTGCCGGCGCGCAAGCACGGCAACCCGCCCCAGTAAGACGTCCCGTACTTCAGGCAATCGGAGACTTCGCATGAACGACACGCTCGTACGCGTCGAGAAGGGCACGGCCGACGCCGAGGAACTGGCGGCCGTCACCGCCGTCCTCCTCGCCCGCGCCGCCGCCGGCAACAACACCGCCGCCCCCGTCCGTCCCCGCCGCACCACGGCCCCCTGGCGCCGCCTGGAGCGCAGCTCCGGCTTCCGGGCGCCGCACAGCTGGCAGGGCTGACGAAGAACGCGCCACAACGCGACGAGGGCCCCTCACCGACCGGTGAGGGGCCCTTCGCGGTTTCACAGGGGCAGCCCTGAACGCGAAGAGGTCCCCGCACTCCCTGGAGGAGTGCGGGGACCTCTTCGCATCCGAACTAGCGGAGCCGCGCCATCAGCGCGTGCTCGACGAGCGTGATGAGGGCGCTCTTCGCCTCGTTGCGGTGCCGGGCGTCCGTGGTGATGATCGGCGCGTCCGGGCCGATCTGGAGGGCCTCACGGACCTCCTCCGGCGTGTACGGCTGGTGCCCGTCGAAGCCGTTGAGGGCGATGACGAAGGGCAGGCCGCTGTTCTCGAAGTAGTCGACCGCGGGGAAGCAGTCGGCGAGCCGGCGGGTGTCGACCAGGACGACGGCGCCGATGGCGCCGCGGACCAGGTCGTCCCACATGAACCAGAAGCGGTCCTGACCCGGCGTACCGAAGAGGTAGAGGATCAGGTCCTGGTCCAGGGTGATACGGCCGAAGTCCATGGCCACGGTGGTCGTGGTCTTGTCCGGCGCGTGGGTCAGATCGTCGATGCCCGCCGAGGCGGAGGTCATCACGGCTTCGGTGCGCAGCGGGTTGATCTCCGAGACCGCGCCGACGAACGTGGTCTTGCCCACGCCGAAGCCACCCGCGACGACGATCTTCGCGGAGGTGGTGGAGCGGGCTGCCTCGCCGCTAGAGGTTCCGAAGTCCACTGAGCACCCTTTCGAGCAGTGTCACGTCAGGCTGACCGCCGGCGGACGCATCGCCGCCGGGCTGATGAATGGCGACGAGTCCGGCCTCGGCCAGATCGGCGACGAGGATTCGGGCGACGCCGAGCGGAATGGAAAGAAGTGCCGAGATCTCGGCGACCGACTTGATCTCACGGCACAGATGGCAGATGCGCTGGTGTTCCGGCAACTGCCCCTGGAGCTGGGACGGCTGGGCCGTGGTGTGCACCAGCGCCTCGATGGCGAGCTGGTACCGCGGCCGGGTCCGGCCGCCGGTCATCGCGTAGGGACGGACCAGCGGGTTGTGCTTGCCGCCGCCCGAGGAGGACGACGACGCGCGCCGGTGCTGCGCTTGGGACGGAGGCGGTACGTGCGGGGCGCGCTGCTGCTCCGGCATGGCGTGGTGGCTTGGCGAGGAGGGGAAGTCGAAGCGGTTCAACGGGGGTTGAGCCTGCTGGTCACCGCCATACGGGTAACCGCCGGGGGGCGTTGCCACGTTTCCTCCTCCAACTTGCCTGTCTGCTGCCGGTCGCGCCACCGCACCCTACGGCGCGGTGGCGCGAAACGCACTGCCTCTTGATTAGTTGAGAAGGCTTCCCTGGAGTTCGGACCGGAGCTCGGGGGTGAGCACATTGCCCGCCCGGTCCACCAGGAGGGCCATCTCGTAGCCCACGAGGCCGATGTCGCACTCCGGGTGTGCCAGCACCGCGAGGGCGGAGCCGTCGGAGACGGACATGATGAAGAGGAAGCCGCGCTCCATCTCCACCACGGTCTGGTTGACCGGGCCGCCCTCGAAGATGCGGGAGGCACCGGCGGTCAGCGAGGTCAGGCCGGAGGCGACCGCCGCCAGCTGGTCGGCGCGGTCCCGCGGGAAGCCTTCGGACATCGCCAGAAGGAGTCCGTCGGCGGAGACCACGACGGTGTGGGACACCCCTGGGGTGTTGTCCACGAAACTGGTGATCAACCAGTTCAGGTTCTGCGCCGCCTGGCTCATCGGGCTCACACTAACGCTCCTGATCGTAGGTGCCGCCGGGGCCGAAGCCCTGGTCGTGTTGCTGATGCTGCTGATGCGCGGGACCCGCCGGATGCTCCGAGGAGTCCGCTCCGTGCTCGCGTCCCTGCTGGATGCCCCGGCGGAGGTTGGCCAACCTGCCGCGGACGTCCTCCGGGGCGCGGGACACCTGCGGGCCCGTCTGCGCGGTCTGTTCCGCCTTGCCCTCGACCAGATTGGCCTTGGGCACCCGGCGGGGGAGACCGGAGGGGGTCACGCCGCCGGCCTTCGGCTCCCGGAGCTGCCCGGCACGCTGCCAGCGCTCGTCGTTCGCCGACTTCCAGTCGGGGTTGTCACCCTCCGCGGTTCGCGGTGGGACCTCCTGCCGGTACTGCTCCGGTTCTCCGCCGTCCCTCGTGGCCTCCTCGCCCGTCCCGTCCTGCTGCCACCGCTTGTCGCGGCGCGGCAGACCGGACCCGGTCAGCGAGGGGGAGCCGCTCGAGGCGGGGCCCGGACGGTCGAACTCTACGCGCTCCGGCTGGGCCGTGTCAGCGGACGGCTGGGATTCCGGTTCCGCTGCGTAACCCTGTCCGTACTCATGCTGGTACGGACCTGGTTCGGTCCACTGTCCTTGGTGACCGGGGGCGTACGCGTCGCCGTAGGTCCGCTGGTCCGGTACCGCCGGGTCCGCGTAGCCGGATTCCGGGTAGCCCGTACCGTCGAACCGCTGCGGAGCCTGGGGCTCCACGGATATCGGCTCCTGCGGCTGCGCGTGCGGCTGCTGGAAGGCGTTGGGCTGCCCGAACGGGTCCGGCTGCTCGAAGCCCTGCTGCTGCGGGACCTCGTCGCGGAAGAGCGGACGGTTCTCGCCGTTCTGCCCCAGCGCCGCGCGGCGCTGGTCGCGCATCAGCGAGCGGCCCACCGGGTCCATCGCACCGGAACCGGCGGCGTCGGGGCGCGTCTCGTAGCGGGAGTCGTCGAAGCCGAGCTCGGCCGCGGTCGGGGCGTGGCCCATCGGCGCCTGCTGCATCGGCTGCGGGGCCGGCTGCTCGGCGACCATCGGGGAGACCGTGAAGTCGTCCTCGGCCTGGTCCTCGCCACCGCCACCGTGGGTGATGGCGTCCGGCAGCATCACCAGCGAGGTGGTGCCCGCCTGCTCGCCCGAGGGGCGCAGCTGGACCCGGATGTCGTGGCGCGTCGCCAGGCGGCCGACCACGAACAGGCCCATGCGCTGGGCGATCGCGACGTCGACGGTCGGCGGGTTGGCCAGCCGGTGGTTGATGTCCGCGAAGTCCTCGGCGGTGAGGCCGATGCCCTTGTCGTGGATCTCGACCATGACCCGGCCGTCGGGGAGACGGGTGGCGGTGACGCGCACCTTGGTGTGCGGGGAGGAGAACGCGGTCGCGTTCTCCAGCAGCTCCGCGAGCAGGTGCACGAGGTCGGTGACGGCCCGGCCGTGGATCTCGGCCTCGGGCAGGCCGCTGAGCTCGATGCGCTCGTACGCCTCCACCTCGGAGGTGGCGGCCCGGAGGACGTCCACCAGCGGGATCGGCTGGTCCCAGCGGCGGCCCGGCTCCTCGCCCGCGAGGATGAGGAGGTTCTCGCCGTTGCGGCGCATACGGGTGGCCAGGTGGTCCAGGCGGAAGAGGTTCTCCAGCTGGTCCGGGTCGGCCTCGTTGTTCTCCAGGTCGGTGATGAGGTCCAGCTGGCCCTCGATCAGCTTCTGGTTGCGGCGCGAGAGGTTGGTGAAGATCGCGTTGACGTTGCCCCGCAGACCCGCCTGCTCGGCGGCGAGCCGCACGGCCTCGCGGTGGACCTGGTCGAAGGCGCGGGCGACCTCGCCGATCTCGTCACGGGTGGTGATCGGGATCGGCTCGACGCGGGTGTCGACCTGACCGGGCTCGGTCCGCGAGAGCTGGTCGACCAGCGCCGGCAGGCGCTGCTCGGCCACGTCGAAGGCGGCGGTGCGGAGCCTGCGCATGCTGCGGCTCATCGAGCGGGCCATCCGGCCGGCGACGAAGAACGCGATCAGCAGCGCGAGGACCATGATCGAGGAGTTGACGATCGCGTCCTGCGTGGCCTGGGAGGCGACGCTCTCGGCCTCGTCCACGGCCTTGTCGATCTGGTGTTCCTCGACCGTGCGGTACGCGCCGAACTTCGCGGTGGAGGCCTGGAGCCAGGCGTCGGGCGTGATGCCCTTGGCCTTCAGCTGGGCCGGGGTGGCGCCGGACATGATGGCGGCGGCCATCTTGTCCTGCTCCTCCACCTGGGCCTCGGTGGACAGGGCGGCCTGGAGGCGCTTGATGTCGTCGTCCGTACCGCCCTGCTCGTACTCGCCGCGGGCGATGTACTCGAGGAAGTTGTAGGAGGAGAAGGCCGTCTGGAGGGTCTTCTGGTTGGCGGCGTCACCGGGCTTGATCAGCAGGTGGGCGCCGATGGAGCGCTGGAGCGACTCGGCGGCCTTCGCCAGGGACACCGCGTAGACCATGCGGCCGTACGAGGTGACGTTGCCGGTGCCCAGGCCCAGCTCATTGGTGAAGGCCATGAGGGGACGCTGGATGGCGCCGTAGCCGTCCTCGGTCTTCGCGCCCTCCAGGGCGGGCGTGTACGCGGCCGAACGCAGCTTGGGCAGCGTCGGCTCGGCGTCCCGCACGGCCTTCAGACGGCGCTTGAGGCTCGGGGTGTCCGGCATCTTCTTGACGGCCGCGTCGAATTCGCCGCGCGCCTCGTCCGTCGCGGCCCGGGCCTTCTTGACGCTCGCGTCGTCGGTCTCACCGGCGAGCAGCGGCTTGGCGCTGATGTCGCGCTCGTCGATGACGGCGTGCGCGTAGGTGGCCGCGGCCCGCACCAGACGGGCGGTGTTCGCCGCGTCCGCCGCCTCGCTCCAGGTGTCGACCCGGCTCTTCACATCGAGCCCGCCGAACACCAGGGCCACGAGGACCGGGATCAGGAGGATCGCGTTCAGGCGGACCGGCACACGCCAGTTGCGGGGCGAGAATCTGCTGCCGCCACCCTGGGGCGCGGCGGGGGAATCGGGCATGTCGGAAGGCGGCACCGCTGTGCGCGACGGCGGGGTGAAGTTGCCCCGCGCGTCCCGCGTCTGCTGCGCGGCGCCCGTCTTTCTTCGCCTCACTCGACCAACAACCTCTCGGCGTCGGCACCTGATGCTGTGCCGTTCATCTGCTGAGCCGTGACTGCTCAGTCCGGGAATTCCAGCACGTTGGACAGGTGCAATCCAAACAACGGACAGAGCCCGTGAAGGCCGCGATTTGCCCGACATAAAACGGGCATTAAGGCCGAGCCACGCCAAATGGCGGGCGGGCCGTGCGCGGAGCGCGATCGGCCGGACGCGACGAGTGGTCGCGTCCGGCCGATTCTCTGTCGAAACGTTATGAACTCCGAAGTGCGCGCGTGGTCAATGCCACAACTTACGCACCGTCACAACCGCTGCCGAAGGCGGCGCTATTTCAGCCGGGCCATCAGCGCGTGTTCCACGAGCGTGATCAGAGCGCTCTTCGCCTCGTGCCGGTGGCGCGCGTCGGTCGTGATGATCGGCGTGTCCGGGCCGATCTGCAGAGCCTCGCGAACGTCCTCGGGACCGTAGGGCTGCTGTCCGTCGAAGCCGTTGAGGGCGATGACGAAGGGCAGGCCGCTGTTCTCGAAGTAGTCGACCGCGGGGAAGCAGTCGGCGAGCCGGCGGGTGTCGACCAGGACGATGGCGCCGATGGCGCCGCGCACCAGGTCGTCCCACATGAACCAGAAACGGTCCTGACCCGGCGTACCGAACAGATACAGGATCAGGTCGTCATCGAGGGTGATTCGACCGAAATCCATCGCCACGGTGGTCGTGGTCTTGTCCTGGACGTGGCTCAGGTCGTCGATCCCCGCAGAAGCGGACGTCATCACGGCTTCGGTGCGCAGCGGACTGATCTCCGAGACCGCTCCGACGAACGTGGTCTTGCCGACGCCGAAGCCGCCCGCCACCACGATCTTCGCGGACGTGGTGGAGCGGCCGACGCCTCCGCTAGAGCTTCCGAAGTCCACTGAGAACCCTTTCGAGCAGTGTCACATCCGGCGTACCGCCGGACTCCCCGCCGCCCGGCTGGTGGATCGCCACCATGCCGGCCTCCGCCAGGTCCGCCACCAGGATGCGGGCCACACCGAGCGGCATGTTCAGCAGCGCGGAGACCTCCGCGACCGACTTCACCTCGCGGCACAGGTGGCAGATCCGCTGGTGCTCGGGGAGCAGCCCACCGAGGTGCGCCGGGTCGGCCGTGGAGCTGACCAGCGCCTCGATGGCGAGCTGGTAGCGCGGCCGGGTCCGGCCTCCCGTCATGGCGTACGGGCGGATCAGCGGCTGGTCGTCTTCTTCTTCCCCGTACGGCGCGTGGTGTGAAGCACCGTACGGGCCGGGCGAGACGGGCGGGGTCATGAATCCTCCGGACGGGACAGCAGGATGGCAATGATGCCGTCGTGTGGCGGCCGGTGGGGGGTTTTCGGCCGTACGGTCGGACGGAAATCGCGGTGTGCGGTGGTCAGTTCAGCAGGCTTCCCTGGAGCTCGGACCGGAGCTCGGGGGTGAGCACATTGCCCGCCCGGTCCACCAGGAGGGCCATCTCGTAGCCCACGAGGCCGATGTCGCACTCCGGGTGTGCCAGCACCGCCAGGGCGGAGCCGTCGGAGACCGACATGATGAAGAGGAATCCCCGCTCCATCTCCACCACGGTCTGGTTGACCGGGCCGCCCTCGAAGATGCGGGAGGCACCGGCCGTCAGCGAGGTCAGGCCGGAGGCCACCGCCGCCAACTGGTCGGCACGGTCGCGCGGGAAGCCTTCCGACATCGCCAGAAGGAGTCCATCGGCGGAGACCACCACCGTGTGGGACACCCCCGGGGTGTTGCCCACGAAGTTGGTGATCAACCAGTTCAGATTCTGCGCCGCCTGGCTCATCGGACTCAACTAACGCTCCTGCTGGTAAGTGGGGCCAACATTGGTACTGCCGGTGGCCGGGCCGTTGCCGGCCTGACGTCCCTGCTGGATGCCCCGGCGGAGATTGGTCAGCCGGCCGCGCACGTCGTCGGGCGCGCGCGAGACCTGCGGACCGGTCGTCGAAGGGGACTGCTGCTCGGCGGTGCCCTCGACGAGGTTGGCGCGCGGCACCCGCCGCGGCAGCCCCGAGGTGGTGATCCCGCCCGCCGCCGGCTCGCGGACCGCTTCGGCCCGGCGCCAGCGCTCGTCGTTGGGGGAGTCCCAGGCGCCCTGGGAGGCTCCGTCGCCCCGGTCGGCCTGCGGCCGCTCGGAGTCGGCCGGCTGGACGGGCACGCCCGCAGCCGGGGTCTCGCCGCGGAACCAGTTCGACTCCAGCTCCTCGAAGAGCGGGGACGGTCCACCGGCCGGCAGCTCGAACTGACCGGTCGTGCTGGTCAGCGGGTCCTCGTCGACCGGCTGCGCGAACTGGCCCGTGGTGCCGTTCCGGCTGTCGCCGGTGGTCAGCTGCTCGAACTGGCCGGTGCCGCCGGTCGCCAGGGCGTCCGGGGCGGGACGGTCGTACTCGCCGCTCGTGCTGCCCGGGGCGTCGGCGCCCGGGAGCGCGAACTGGCCCGTGGCGGACTGCGGCCGGCCCGAGGGGTCGAGCGCGGCGAACTGCGAGGTGTCACCCGGGCCGCCGGCCTGCGGCCGCGCGTCGCCGCCCGGACGGCCGCCACGAGACGTGTCCGTCGCGGAAACCGGCGGGAACTGCGAGGTGTCGCCGGGGCCGCCGCCGGGACGCGGGGCGTTCGGGGCCGGCACGGGGAACCCGCCCGTGGCCTCGACGTCCTCGTGACCGCGCGGGGTCTCCTGACCGGCGCGCGGCGCGCCGTCGGAGGACATCGGCCAGTCGTCGACCGGGCCCTTCTTCGGCTTGCCCTTGCGGGTCAGGCCCGACAGACCGTTCTTCGGGCCCGCCGGAGCGCCCTGGCCGGCGGCCGGGGGCTGCTCGGAGCTCCAGCCCGGCGTCTGCCGCGCGGCGTCACCGGGGGCACCGGCGCCACGGGCCGGCAGCTGCGGACGCCCGCCGGCGGCCGGCGGCGGCACGGCGGGACCGCCGTTGCCGCGCGGCGGCAGCGCGGGGCGGCCGTCGGGGCCGGGGACGCCGGTGCGCGGAGAGGTGTCGAAGAGGCTGCCCGCGGCGGCACCGCCGCCGGGACCACCGGGACCGCCGTTGCCGCGCGGCACGATCGCCGGCCGCGGACCGCCGCCGGGCGGCGGCACCGGACGGCGCTGCTGGCCCGCGCCCGCGGCCGGGGCGCCACCGGGCGCGCCCGGGGTGCCGGGGGCCGGCTGCTTGTGGCCCTGGGCCACGTCGACCGGGAGCATGACGAGCGCGGTGGTGCCGCCGGAGTCGGACGGGCGGAGCTGGATGCGGATGCCGTGTCGCAGGGACAGGCGGCCGACCACGAACAGACCCATGCGCCGGGAGACGGAGACGTCCACGGTGGGCGGGGAGGCCAGCCGCTCGTTGATCGCCGCGAGGTCCTCGGGCGAGAGGCCGATGCCGGTGTCGTGGATCTCGACCAGCACCCGGCCGTCGGGCAGGGCGTGACCGGTGACCTTGACCTTGGTCTGCGGGGAGGAGAACGACGTCGCGTTCTCCAGCAGCTCGGCGAGGAGGTGGACGAGGTCGTTGACGACGCGGCCGGCGACCTCGGTCGGCGGGACGCCGCTGAGCTCGATGCGCTCGTACTGCTCCACCTCGGACGCGGCGGCGCGGAGGACGTCGACGAGCGGCACGGGCCGGGTCCACCGTCGGCCGGGCTCCTCACCCGCGAGGACGAGGAGGTTCTCACCGTTACGGCGCATACGGGTCGCGAGGTGGTCCAGGCGGAACAGCGAGGAGAGCTGGTCCGGGTCGGCCTCGCGGCTCTCGAGCTCGGAGATCAGGGACAGCTGACGCTGGATGAGGCCCTGGCTGCGGCGCGAGAGGTTGGTGAACATCGCGTTGACGTTGCCACGGAGCAGGGCCTGCTCGGCGGCGAGGCGGACGGCTTCCTGGTGCACGTGGTCGAAGGCCTTGGCCACCTGGCCGATCTCGTCCCGGCTGTGCACACCGACGGACTCGACGGACGTGTCGACGTCCTGCGGGTCGGTCTCGGACAGCTGCTTGACGAGCTCGGGCAGTCGCTCCTGGGCGACCTTCTGGGCGGTGTCCTGCAGTCGCCGCAGCGACCGCACCATGGACCGGGCCACGACGAAGGCGCCGACGAGCGAGATGCCCAGAACGAGGACGATGAGGGCACCGTTGAGGATGGCTTCCTGGTTGGCCTCGTCACGAAGCTCCAGGGCCTTCTGGTCCATCTCGGACAGCAGCGTCTGCTCGATCTTCGCCATCTCTTCGAGCTTGACGCTGTCCTGGTCGTACCAGTCGCGGTAACTGGTCTTCTCGTTCTTCAGCGCGTCGGCGTTGTTGCCGAAGGCGCGCACGGCGAACGTGTTGGCCGAGGTGACGTTGGTGTCGCCACCGTTGAGGGCCTTCAGCAGGCTGGCGGAGTCACCGGCGCGGATGGCGGTGAAGCGGCGCAGGGACTCTTCCTCGTTGTCCAGGGCCTGCTTGCCGTAGAGGTGGTCGTTGGCCGACAGGCCCGCGCCCTTGGGGTTGGCGAGCGCGGCGCTGAGGACCGCCCGCTGCATGGAGGCGTACTCCTTGGCGGAGGAGAACGACGCCAGCGCACGGGTCGAGGTGATCATGTCGCTGTTGCTGGTGGCCTGGGCCATGTCCTGGGACAGCGACAGCAGCGAGGTGATCAGCGCGTTGTAGCTGTTGACCGTCTGCGAGATGGACGCGTCCTGGTACGCGTTGCCGCGAATGGTCTTGATCTTGTCGAGCTGCTTGCTGATGTCGACAAGGGTGGTCCGGACACCGGTCATCGTCGGGTCGTTCGGCTTGACCTTCTGGGTCGTGCCCTTGAACGCCTCGATGGCCCGGTCGGCCTTCACCCGCGTCGCGACGATCTGGTCGTCCTTGGCGTTGTTGGTGATGATCGGGCCCGCCGACCGGTCGCGCTCCTCCTGGAGGGCGTCGGCGAGCTGGGTCGCCTTGCCCGTCATCTCCGTGAGGAGCTTCATGTGGTCGAGCTGGTCGACGTTGATGAGGGCGTCGTCGATACGCAGGGCACCCAGTGTGGTGGCCGCGACGACGGGGAGGGCCAGCAGCGAGATCAGACGGGTGCTGATTCGCCAGTTGCGCAGGGCTATTCGCGAGCCCGGCCCCGTGGGACCACTCTTCTTCGGCTGTTCGGCGGCATCGCCGCCGTTCGCCGTGTCGACCGGCGGGCCGGCGGGCGTGCCGCGGTCGGTCGCACCGCGCGGCTCCTGCTCCGCCGCAGCGCTGCCATCCCTCTTGAAACGTCCCTGCACTAGCGTCGCAACCTCTGGACCAGGCGCCCCACCGGTTTGAAGCGGAGGGACGGTGTCGAGTCGTGGGGGGACCGCGGTGCCCCCCTGGCGGTCCCCGGAATTCCAGCACAGTGCCGGATCTCCCAACAAGGCCGGTGGGGGTGCCGGCATCCTCCGTGACCCAGGGTGAGGGGAGCGGTGACGGACCGTAGAAGTTCGCGCCCTTTATGTCGGACTTATTGTCATGGGTCATGCGGCTGACCTCGGAGGGCCCCGACTGTCCCAGTCGCCATGATCAAGAGCGGAACGTCAGGTTCAGCCCGGCAATGTCCGTTTCGTGGAGGCGAAACCGCTGCCTGATATGACGCATTTGTCGGTCTGTTCGTGAGCAAACTCACAAGGAACTCATGACTTCTCCCGCCAGCGGCTGGGGATAGGCGCGCCGTAGCCTGGTCCTTTGCACAGGCGGCGAAAACGTCCAGTCAACGCCCCAGAGATCGATAACGCGAGGCCCCCAAGTGAAGACCGCACCGTCGGCTCGTCCGTCCCTGAAGACCGCCAACCCCCGTCGCACGACGCTCGCGCACCTGAAGGACGCCGAGACGCTGCGCGTCGCCGAGGCCGACCGCCGCGAGCACGCCCTGGAACTCCCCGCGGCCACCGCCAACCCGCGCCGCACGGTCCTGATGACCGCGCCCGTGGCGGCCGTCCCCGCGGAGTGACCCCGTCCGGCGGCTGACCCCGCCGGGCCACGGCGGCGCACGGGTCGCGCACGCCCCCCGCGATAGCCTGGGGCGTCAGACTCCGGCCCATCACGACAAGGGGAAGAAGCCTCCCGTGCGCATCGCCAGGTTCTCAATCGACGGGACCGTCGCTTTCGGCGTCGTCGAGGGGGACGCCTCCACTGAAGGCGGCCCTGTTCTCGACATCATCAAGGGGCACCCCTTCGCGGAATTCGAGCGCTCCGGGCAGAAGATCCCGCTGAGCAAGGTGCGGCTGCTGCCGCCCGTGCTGCCGAACAAGGTCGTCGCCGTCGGCCGCAACTACGCCGAGCACGCCGCGGAGCTGGGCAATGAGGTGCCCGAGGCGCCGCTGACCTTCTTCAAGCCCTCGACCGCCGTCATCGGCCCCGGCGACGCCATCGCCTACCCCTCCTTCTCCAGCGCCCTCCACCACGAGGCCGAGCTGGCCGTCGTCATCGGCCGCATGTGCCGGGAGGTCCCGCGCGAGCGCGTCAAGGACGTCATCCTCGGCTACACCTGCGCCAACGACGTCACCGCGCGCGACGTCCAGGAGCGCGAGAAGCAGTGGGCCCGGGCCAAGGGCTTCGACACCTCCTGCCCGCTGGGCCCCTGGGTCGAGACCGAGCTGGACCCGAGCGACCTCGGGATCATGTGCACGGTCAACGGCCAGCAGCGCCAGCTGGGCCGGACGAGCGACATGGTCCGCTCCATCGAGGACCTGATCGTCCACATCACCGAGGCGATGACGCTGCTCCCCGGCGACGTCGTCCTCACGGGCACCCCGGCCGGAGTCGGACCGCTCAACGTCGGCGACGAGGTCGCCGTCACCATCGAAGGCATCGGCACTCTCACCAACAAGGTGATCAAGCGTGGCTAACGCGAACGTCCGCGTACGTTTCTGTCCCTCGCCGACCGGCAACCCCCACGTGGGCCTGGTCCGCACCGCCCTCTTCAACTGGGCGTTCGCCCGCCACCACGGCGGCACCCTCGTCTTCCGCATCGAGGACACCGACGCGGCGCGCGACTCCGAGGAGTCGTACCAGCAGCTGCTGGACGCCATGCGCTGGCTGGGCCTCGACTGGGACGAGGGCCCCGAGGTGGGCGGCCCCCACGCGCCGTACCGCCAGTCGCAGCGCATGGACATCTACCAGGACGTCGCGCGGAAGCTGCTGGACGCGGGCTACGCCTACCCCTGCTACTGCACCACCGAGGAGCTGGACGCCCGCCGCGAGGCCGCCCGCGCCGCAGGCAAGCCCTCCGGCTACGACGGCCAGTGCCGCACGCTGACCGACGAGCAGAAGGCCGCGTACGAGCGCGAGGGCCGCAGCCACATCGTCCGCTTCCGCATGCCGGACGAGGCCACCACCTTCACGGACCTGGTCCGCGGCGAGATCACCGTCCAGGCGGAGAACGTCACCGACTACGGCATCGTCCGTGCCAACGGCGCCCCGCTCTACACGCTCGTCAACCCCGTCGACGACGCGCTGATGGAGATCACCCACGTGCTGCGCGGCGAGGACCTGCTGTCCTCCACCCCGCGCCAGATCGCCCTCTACAAGGCGCTGATCGAGCTGGGCGTCGCCAAGACGATCCCGCAGTTCGGCCACCTGCCCTACGTCATGGGCGAGGGCAACAAGAAGCTCTCCAAGCGCGACCCGCAGGCCTCCCTCAACCTCTACCGGGAGCGCGGCTTCCTCCGCGACGGCCTGCTCAACTACCTCTCGCTGCTCGGCTGGTCCCTCTCCGCCGACCAGGACCTCTTCTCGATGGACGAGATGGTGGCGGCGTTCGACATCAAGGACGTCAACGCCAACCCGGCCCGCTTCGACCTCAAGAAGGCCGAGGCGATCAACGCCGACCACATCCGCCGCCTGGACGTGAAGACGTTCGCCGAGGCCTGCGAGCCCTGGCTGAACGCCCCGCACGCCAACTGGGCCCCCGAGAACTTCGACCGGGCCGCGTGGGAGGCCATCGCCCCCCACGCCCAGACCCGGCTGACCGTCCTCTCCGACATCACGGCCAACGTCGACTTCCTCTTCCTGGACGAGCCCGTCGAGGACGAGGCGTCCTGGACCAAGGCCATGAAGGAGGGCTCGGACGCCCTGCTGCGCACGGCCCGCGAGAAGCTCGCCGAGGCCGAGTGGAACGCCGACGCCCTCAAGGCCGCCGTCGTCGCGGCGGGCGAGGAGCACGGCCTGAAGCTCGGCAAGGCCCAGGCGCCCGTCCGCGTGGCCGTCACGGGCCGCACGGTCGGCCTCCCGCTCTTCGAGTCCCTGGAGATCCTGGGCCGCGAGCGCACGCTGGCCCGCGTCGACGCCGCCCTGGCGAAGCTGGCCGGCTGACGCCCGCCCGCCCTGCCGCGAGGGGCCCGGCAGCCTTCGCCGAAGGCTGCCGGGCCCCTCGCGTACGGGGTGCGTACGGCCGCACGGGCACCAGGCGGCTTATCGATTTTGGACCCCAGTCCACCTTCGGGTAATGTTCTTCCTGCGCCGCCCGAGAGGGCCGAGAGGCCGGAGCGGACGGCGCGAGCCGGACAAGACCCCTTCCGGGGGGTGGAGTTACGGTGGGGTATGGTGTAATTGGCAGCACGAGGGTTTCTGGTTCCCTTAGTCTAGGTTCGAGTCCTGGTACCCCAGCCAAGAATTCTGAGAATTCTTCTTCGAAATTCTCTCGTCAAAACCACTGATAAAGTGGGGCGCGAGTGAAAAAAGTAGAAGCGCAGTGCTTGCCCCCGTTGTGTAGCGGCCTAGCACGCCGCCCTCTCAAGGCGGTAGCGCCGGTTCGAATCCGGTCGGGGGTACTGATTCCTGAAAGGGCAATCCCGGTCAGGAGTCGCTAGGGCCCCCGTTGTGTAGCGGCCTAGCACGCCGCCCTCTCAAGGCGGTAGCGCCGGTTCGAATCCGGTCGGGGGTACTGATTCCTGAAGGGGGAAACCCGGTCAGGAGTCGCTAGGGCCCCCGTTGTGTAGCGGCCTAGCACGCCGCCCTCTCAAGGCGGTAGCGCCGGTTCGAATCCGGTCGGGGGTACTGGGTAAAACCACCATGGGGTATGGTGTAATTGGCAGCACGAGTGATTCTGGTTCATTTAGTCTAGGTTCGAGTCCTGGTACCCCAGCGCAGTAACAAAGCAAGCCCCCGTTGTGTAGCGGCCTAGCACGCCGCCCTCTCAAGGCGGTAGCGCCGGTTCGAATCCGGTCGGGGGTACAGCGAAACACAAGAAACGCCCTCCGCTTCGGCGGGGGGCGTTTTTCGCGCGTCCTTCCGCCCCTCGCCGGGCGGCGGGATAATCCCCGCATGGTCCACGTCGGTGATCTGCGGCCCGGTGACCACGCGTGCCTGCTCTTCGGATCGGACGAGGAGCGGGCCTGGTTTCTGCGGGACTTCGTCCGAGGGGGCCTGGACGCCGAGGACAAGATCCTCTACCTGAGCGGTGCCGAGGAGGACCCCCTGGGCATGCCCTGCGTCCCGGCGGGCCGGGTCGAGGTCGTCCGGCTCGGGGAAATCCTCTCCGGCCGGGGCCCGTTGGAGCCCGCCGCCCTGCTGCGGAGGCTGCGCGGCGCCGCCGAGCGCTCCCGCCGGGAGGGCTATCGCGCCCTGCGGGTCGCCGGGGACCTGTGCGCCGCCGTCCACGACTACGGGGACGTCCGCCGGCTGCTGCGGTACGAGGCGCTGCTGGCCGAGGAGTTCAGCGCGGGCCGGGCCCTGGCCGTCTGCCAGTACGACATCCGCCGCTGCGAACCCGCCGCCCTCGCCGCCCTCGCCTCCGCCCACGCCGGGAGCGTCGAGGCCGATCCACTGGTGCGCACCCCCGAGCTGGTCGTCGCCCGCACCTACCGGCCGCAGGGGCTGCGGCTGGAGGGCCTGGTCGACGAGGGGGCCCATCGCTGTCTGCGGGACGCCCTGCGGTCCGTGGCGGCGGTCCGGGGCGACGTCAGCCTGGAGATGTCCCGGGTGGAGTTCCTCGACCTGGGCGGGCTGCGGCTGCTGATGACCTTCGCCCGGGCCCGGGCCGCGCGCCACCGCACGGTGGAGCTCACCGGGCTGCGGCCGCACCTGCGGCAGGTCATCACGCTCGTCGGCTGGGACCGCACCCCCGGCCTCCGGCTGGGGGCCGGGCATGGCCTGGACTGACCCGGGCACCGGTGGGGGCTTCGTCCACCAGGCGTGCCTGTACGGCACGGACGAGGAGTTCCTGGCGACGGCGGTGCCCTTCGCCCTCGACGGGCTGGCGGCGGGGGAGCCCGTCCTCGCCGCCACGACGCCCGCCAACATCGAGCTGCTGCGGCGGGCGCTGGGGGAGCGGGCGGGGGAGCTGGACACGGCCGAGACGGCGTATTTCGGGCGCCGGCCCGTGGAACGGGTGGCCGCGTTCCTGCGCTACCACGACCGCCGCTCCCGCCCCGGGCGGCGCCTGCGGATCCTGGCCGAACCCGTGTGGGGCGGGAAGTCCGCGCGCCAGATCGCCGAGTGGAAGCGGATGGAATCCGGGCTCAACGTGCTGCTGGCCGGGCTGCCCGCCCGGATGATCTGCCCGTACGACACCAGGACCGTGCCCGGCGACGCGGCCCACGCGGCCCGGGCCACCCACCCGGCGCGGGTGGACGGGCGCCTGGTGACGCCCTGCGCCGAGTTCACGGACCCGGCGGCGTACGCGGCAGCCGTACCGCCGCCGCGCCTTCCCGCGCCGCCGGGGGCGGCCCGGGCGGGGCCCACCGCGCGGATCGCGGAGATCCGCTCCTTCGCGCGGGAACGGGCGGGAGCGGGCGGGCTGCGGGGGGAGCGGCTGGGGCTGGCGGTGCTGGGCGTGTGCGAGGCGGCGGGCTGTCTGCTGGCCTCGGGGCCCGCGCCCCGGGTGGCGGTGCGGGCGTGGGAGGAGCCGGGGGTGCTCGTGTACGAGCTGCTGGGCGCGCCGGTGCGGCCGCTGCCCGCCTTCGCGGGCTTCCGGCCGCCGGGGGCGGAACCGCATCCGGAGGACGGGCTGTGGCTGGCGCGGATGCTCGCCGAATCACTGGACGTCCGCCAGACGGGCTCGCTGGCGAGGCTCACCCTGCGGGTCGCGGGCCCGCGCGACGCGGAGCGCTGGTGAAGCCCCGGTCCCGCCCTTTCTCCCCCAGCTACCGCTGGGAGGTGCCCCCAGTTTCCGAGCGGGGCTGCGCCCCCTCGCACCCCCGGACCGCGCTCCGCGCGGTGTCCTCAAACGCCGGACGGGCTGACAAAGTCAGCCCGTCCGGCGTTTGAGGACCGGGGTCCGGGGGCGGAGCCCCCGGGAAGCTCAGCCGTTGCGCCGCAGTGCCTCCGTGAGGCGGATCGCGGCGTCCAGGACGGCCTGGGCGTGCATCCGGCCCGGGTGGCGGGTGAGGCGCTCGATCGGTCCGGAGACCGAGACGGCGGCGACGACCCGGTTCGAAGGCCCCCGCACCGGCGCCGAGACCGACGCCACACCCGGCTCGCGCTCGCCGATCGACTGGGCCCAGCCCCGCCGCCGGACGCCCGAGAGGGCCGTCGCCGTGAAGCGGGCGCCCTGGAGGCCGCGGTGCAGCCGCTCCGGCTCCTCCCAGGCCATGAGGACCTGGGCCGCCGAGCCGGCCTTCATCGGCAGCGTGGAGCCCACGGGCACCGTGTCCCGCAATCCGGACAGTCTCTCCGCCGCGGCCACACAGATCCGCATGTCGCCCTGGCGCCGGTAGAGCTGCGCGCTCTCGCCCGTGACATCGCGCAGGTGAGTGAGGACCGGGCCCGCCGTGGCCAGCAGGCGGTCCTCGCCCGCCGCGGCCGCGAGCTCGCTCAGCCGGGGGCCGAGGATGAACCGGCCCTGCATGTCGCGCGCCACCATCCGGTGGTGCTCCAGAGCCACCGCGAGCCGGTGCGCCGTCGGACGCGCGAGACCGGTCGCCGTGACCAGCCCGGCGAGGGTCGCCGGACCGGACTCCAGAGCGCTCAGAACCAGAGCCGCCTTGTCGAGAACGCCCACACCGCTAGAGCCGCCACTACTGTTGTCCATGCAACGATACTCGCGTCTCACACTATGAAACGCAAGTTCATATTTTCCCGGGACGCGCCACCCTGGACGGACAGCACCCCACCCCACAGGAGAGAGCGATGGGACGGACACTCGCGGAGAAGGTCTGGGACGACCATGTCGTGACGCGCGCCGAAGGCGAGCCCGACCTCCTCTTCATCGATCTGCACCTGCTCCACGAGGTGACCAGCCCGCAGGCCTTCGACGGCCTCCGGAAGGCGGGACGACCGGTCCGTAGGCTCGACCTCACCATCGCCACCGAGGACCACAACACCCCCACCCTCGACATCGACAAACCCATCGCCGACCCGGTCTCCCGCACCCAGCTGGAGACCCTGCGCCGCAACTGCGCCGAGTTCGGGGTGCGCCTCCATCCGCTGGGCGACATCGAGCAGGGCGTCGTCCACGTGGTGGGACCGCAGCTGGGGCTGACCCAGCCCGGTACGACCGTCGTCTGCGGCGACAGCCACACCTCCACCCACGGCGCCTTCGGCGCGCTCGCGTTCGGCATCGGCACCAGCCAGGTCGAGCACGTCCTGGCCACCCAGACCCTGCCGCTCGCGCCGTTCAGGACGATGGCCGTCACGGTCGAGGGCGAACTGCCCGAGGGCGTCACCGCCAAGGACCTGATCCTCGCCGTCATCGCCAGGATCGGCACGGGCGGCGGCCAGGGCTACGTCATCGAGTACCGCGGCTCCGCCATCGAGAAGCTCTCGATGGAGGCCCGGATGACCGTGTGCAACATGTCCATCGAGGCGGGCGCCCGGGCGGGCATGATCGCCCCCGACGAGACCACCTTCGCCTACCTCAAGGACCGCCCCCACGCGCCCCGCGGCGAGGACTGGGACGCGGCCGTCGCCTACTGGCGCACCCTGCGCACCGACGACGACGCGGTCTTCGACCACGAGGTGGTCGTCGACGCCGCCGAGCTCGCCCCGTTCGTCACCTGGGGCACCAACCCGGGCCAGGGCGCGGCGCTCTCCTCGACGGTCCCCGACCCCGCCTCGTACTCCGACCCGTCCGAGCGGTTCGCCGCCGAAAAGGCGCTGGAATACATGGACTTGACGCCGGGTCAGGCGCTGCGCGACATCCGCGTCGACACCGTCTTCGTGGGCTCCTGCACCAACGGCCGCATCGAGGACCTGCGCGCCGCCGCGTCGGTCATCGAGGGCCGGGAGGTCGCCGACGGCGTGCGCATGCTGGTGGTCCCCGGCTCCGTCCGGGTGGCCCTCCAGGCGGTCGAGGAAGGGCTGGACAAGGTGTTCACCGCGGCCGGCGCCGAATGGCGGCACGCGGGCTGCTCCATGTGCCTGGGAATGAACCCCGACCAACTCGCGCCGGGCGAGCGCTCCGCGTCCACGTCCAACCGCAACTTCGAGGGCAGGCAGGGCAAGGGCGGACGCACCCACCTCGTCTCGCCGCAGGTGGCCGCCGCCACCGCCGTCCTGGGTCACCTCGCCGCCCCGGGCGACCTGCCCGGCCTCGCCACCGACGTACGAACCCCCGTGGAGGTCTGACCGATGGAAGCGTTCACCACCCACACCGGCCGGGCCGTCCCGCTGCGCCGGAGCAACGTCGACACCGACCAGATCATCCCCGCGCACTGGCTGAAGAAGGTGACCCGCGACGGTTTCGAGGACGGGCTCTTCGAGGCGTGGCGCAAGGACCCGGAGTTCGTCCTGAACCGCCCCGAGCGGGCGGGCGCCTCCGTGCTGATCGCGGGCCCCGACTTCGGCACCGGCTCGTCCCGCGAACACGCCGTCTGGGCGCTCCAGAACTACGGTTTCAAAACCGTCGTGTCGTCCCGCTTCGCCGACATCTTCCGCGGCAACTCGCTCAAGAACGGACTGCTCACCGTCGTTCTGCCGCAGGAGACCGTGGCGGCCCTGTGGGAGCTGACCGAGAACGACCCCGCCGTCGAGGTGACCGTCGACCTGGTGGCGCGCGAGGTGCGGGCCGGCGGACTGACGGCCGGTTTCGACCTTGACGAGAACGCCCGGTGGCGGCTGCTGGAGGGACTGGACGACATCGATCTGACCCTCCGGAACGCGGCGGACATCACCGCTTACGAGGCCCGCAGGCCCTCGTTCAAGCCCTCCACGGCAAGAATCTGAGACCGATTCCGGCTCGTTTGGCCCAGTGTCGGACGGCCTTCGCGGACCCCGGATTTCCGCTGCTCACCCAGGGTTTGGCATGATGCGCCCCCTGTCTTCGGACAGGGGGCGCATCGTTTTGTTGAGGCCCTGTGAAGCGACAACTCGCCTCAGATGGCACAATCGGTGCATGGAACGCGACAGCCAACTCGAGCTTTACCGGCTCGTCGCGGACCAACTGAAGGAAGCGCACACAAGGGTGCGCGCACTGCAAGTCCCCGAGGGCGTAAGGATGGCGCTGTCCCGGCAGCTGCTGGCCATTACGGCCTCGGCGAAGCACGATCTCTCAGGCGCGGCAAGGCGTCTGGACCGGCTGATGAACGACCTCGACGAGGGCCGTTTCCCCGAAGATCCCGGCACGCACGGAACTCCGTGACGCGTCGGGTTCGTTGCGGCACAAGGGTGATTAGACCGTTTCGTGTTTGATTTGCGGTATATATCTGCCTAACGTGCGAAAAAGCTGGAGCACTTTCCAGCCAATGTCTCCGAAGGGGAAGACGTGAACAAGGCGCAGCTCGTTGAAGCGATTGCCGACAAGCTCGGCGGCCGTCAGCAGGCCGCGGACGCCGTCGACGCGGTACTCGACGCGATTGTCCGCTCGGTCGTCGGTGGTGACCGTGTCTCGGTGACCGGCTTCGGTTCGTTCGAGAAGGTCGACCGGCCGGCCCGTTACGCCCGTAACCCGCAGACGGGCGAGCGCGTCCGGGTCAAGAAGACCTCGGTGCCGCGCTTCCGTGCCGGTCAGGGCTTCAAGGACCTGGTGAGCGGCACGAAGAAGCTCCCGAAGGCCGGCGAGGTCTCGGTCAAGAAGGCGCCCAAGGGCAGCCTCACGGCCGGCAAGGCCACCACCAAGGCCGCGGCGAAGAAGGCCACCGCCAAGAAGGCGACCGCGAAGAAGGCCGCCGCCAAGAAGACGACCGCCGTGAAGGCCACGCCGGCGAAGAAGACGACGACGGCCGCCAAGAAGGCGGCTCCGGCCAAGAAGGCCACGACGGCCAAGAAGGCCACCGCCACCAAGGCCACCACCGCGAAGAAGGCGGCTCCCGCCAAGAAGGCGGCGACCACGGCGAAGAAGGCGGCTCCGGCCAAGAAGGCGGCCGCCGCGAAGAAGACCGCGCCCGCCAAGAAGGCCGCGACCCGTACCACCACCACCGCGCGCAAGACCACTGCCAAGAAGACCACTGCCAAGAAGAAGTAAGGCAGCGGACGCACGTCGTAACGCGCCGGGCCGGGCTCCCCGTCGGGGAGCCCGGCCCGCGGTGCGTCCGGCCCTCCGGCCGGACGCGGACGTCAGAACGTCTGGAGCGTCACCAGGATCACCCGGCGCTCCGCCGGCGGGACCTCCGGGGCGCCCTCGGCCGGCGCCGCGAACTCGATCCGCACCCGCTGGCCGGGCCGCAGCATCAGCAGACCGCCGGCGTCGAACGCCGCCCCGTCGAAGGGCACGGGCGTGCCGTCGTCCAGGAGAACGCTCCCGGCGTGGGTCTGGGGATCGAAGGTGTACGCGGTGGCCTGCATGACCGGCAGCCTAGTCCGCCCGCGCGGGCGAGGGCGCCCCGGCGGCCCGCGCCCGGCCGGCGACCGCCGCCGTGCGCGGCCCCACGCCCAGCGCCAGGGCGGCCAGCAGATCCCGCTCGGTGTCCACGTCCCGGCGTACGGAGTCCACGCCCGTGAGCGTGATCTCCTCGGCCCCCGAGGCCCGGTGCCGGGCGCGCGAGGCGCCCTCGAACGCGGGGGACAATTCCCTTCCCGGGGTCGCCGCCAGCAGGGTCGTACCGATTCCGGCGGCATCCGCGAGAAATGCGCGGGGAAATCCGGCGGCGAATTCGAGCACCCGCCCGAGTTCGGCGGGGCGCAATGCCGGCAGATCCGCGTTGAGCGTGGCCACGGCCGCGTCCGGGCGTACCCGGCGCGCTTCGATCGCGCCGTGGGCCAGGGCCGCGTTCAGCCCGCCGCCCGGCGGCTCGGGCAGCACCCGGGCGCCCAGGGCCGCGAGCCGGGCCCCGGCCAGCGGATCCGCCGTGACGACCGCCACATCCCGCACGGCGCCGCAGGCCAGCGCGGCACCCACGGTGTCCAGGGCGAAGGCCAGGGCCAGCGCGGGCCCCGGCAGTCGTGCCGCGCCCGCCACCAGGCGGCTCTTGGCCGCCGCCAGCGGTTTCACCGGCACCACCAGCGTCCAGAGCACGGCCCCGGCCCCCTCTCCTCGCGTCGGCACCCATTGTCACCCGCTGCCGGAGCCCGGCGGCGGGCGCGGGGTTACGGTGTTCCGAGAAGTCCGGGGCCCCGGGGCGTTCTCGACAGACCGGGTACCCGGGGCGACACTTGTCCGGCCCCCGGGTGAGCAGCACGCCCGAAGCACGTCCAGGTTCCAACAGAAGGGTGTCCGAGTGTCCCGCCACAGAATCGGCTTCTGGTACCGCTTTGCGGCGGTGTTGGCGAAACCGCCGCTCGTGGTTCTGTTCAAGCGGGACTGGCGCGGAATGGAGCACATTCCCGCCGACGGCGGCTTCATCACCGTCGTCAACCACAACTCGTATCTCGACCCGCTGTCCTACGCCCATTACCAGTACAACACCGGGCGCGTCCCGCGCTTCCTGGCCAAGGCCGGGCTGTTCAAGGGCAGCTTCGTCGGCGCGATCCTGCGCGGCACCGGGCAGATTCCCGTCTACCGGGAGTCCGCCGACGCGGCCACCGCGTTCCGGTCCGCCGTGGACGCCATCAACAGGGGCGAGTGCGTGGCCTTCTACCCCGAGGGCACCCTCACCCGCGATCCCGACATGTGGCCCATGGAGGGCAAGACCGGCGCCGCCCGCGTCGCCCTGCTGACCCGCGCGCCCGTCGTCCCGGTCGCCCAATGGGGCGCCAACGAGGCGATGCCGCCGTACGCCAAGGACAAGAAGCTGCGGCTCTTCCCCCGCAAGACGCTGCGGGTGCTGGCCGGCCCGCCCGTCGACCTGTCGGCGTACCACGGCAAGGAGCCCACCGCCGAGGTGCTGCGCGAGGTCACCGAGGTCATCATGAAGGCCATCACCGAACTCCTCGCCGAACTGCGCGGCGAGCCCGCCCCGGCCGAGCCGTACAACCACAAGAAGGCCCGTGCCGCGGCCCGCCGCGCCGCCGGAATGTCTCCGTCCGAGGAGGAGAACGACAAGTGACGCGCGTCGCCGTCTACGGCACCGGTTCCTGGGGGACCGCCTTCGCGATGATCCTCGCCGACGCGGGCTGCGAGGTCACCATGTGGGGCCGCCGCGCCGCCCTCGTGGACGCCATCAACACCGGCCGCACCAACCCCGACTACCTCCCCGGCATCGAGCTCCCCGCCGCCGTCCGGGCCACCACCGACCCCGCCGAGGCCGCCCGCGACGCCGCGTTCACCGTGCTCGCCGTGCCCTCCCAGACCCTGCGCGGCAACCTCGCCGAGTGGACGCCCCTGCTGGCCGACGGCACCGTGCTGGTCTCCCTGATGAAGGGCGTCGAGCTCGGCACCGCGAAGCGGATGAGCGAGGTCGTCGAGGAGGTCGCCAAGGTCTCCCCGGACCGGGTCGCCGTGCTCACCGGCCCCAACCTCGCCAAGGAGATCGCGGCGCGGCAGCCCGCCGCCGCCGTCGTCGCCTGCCCCGACGAGTCCGTCGCCAAGCGGCTCCAGGCCGCCTGCCACACCGCGTACTTCCGCCCCTACACCAACACCGACGTGGTCGGCTGCGAGCTGGGCGGCGCGGTGAAGAACGTCATCGCGCTGGCCGTGGGCATCGCCGACGGCATGGGGCTGGGCGACAACGCCAAGGCGTCCCTGATCACCCGGGGCCTCGCCGAGACCACCCGGCTGGGCCTGGCCATGGGCGCCGACGCCCACACCTTCGCGGGCCTGGCCGGCATGGGCGACCTCGTCGCCACCTGCGCCTCGCCGCTCTCCCGCAACCGCACCTTCGGCGCCTGCCTCGGCCGGGGCATGACCCTTCAGGAGACCGTCGCGGTCACCAAGCAGACGGCGGAGGGCGTCAAGTCCTGCGAGTCCGTGCTCGATCTGGCCCGGCGTCACCATGTCGACATGCCGATCACGGAGACGGTCGTCGGCATCGTCCACGAGGGCAAGCCGCCCATGGTGGCGCTCAAGGAGCTGATGTCGCGCAGCGCCAAGGCCGAGCGGCACTGAAGCACCCGTGGTCACCAGGTACTCTCGACGCGATATGAGCAGCGAGACCTCCCCCCAGAGCCCTGAGCGGAAGCCGCGTGTCGCGGTCGTCTTCGGCGGCCGCAGTTCCGAACACGCCATTTCCGTGGTGACCGCAGGCGCGGTGCTGCGCGCCATCGACCGCGCCAAGTACGACGTGCTGCCGATCGGCATTACCACCGACGGCCGTTGGGCGCTCACCGCCGACGACCCCGAGCGGATGACCATCGCCGACCGGTCGCTGCCGAGCGTCGAGCAGCTCACCGACGCAGCCGACGGCGGCGTCCTGCTGCCCGTCACCCCGGCCAGCCGCGAGGTCCTCTACACCGAGCCCGGTGCCGTCCCCAAGGCGCTGGGCGAGGTCGACGTCGTCTTCCCCGTGCTGCACGGCCCCTACGGCGAGGACGGCACCCTCCAGGGCATGCTGGAGCTCGCCGGGATCCCCTACGTGGGCGCGGGCGTCCTCGCCTCCGCCGTGGGCCAGGACAAGGAGTACATGAAGCGCGTCTTCACCTCCTTCGGCCTGCCCGTCGGCCCCTACGTGGTCATCCGCCCGCGCGAGTGGGAGAACGACCAGGCGGGCGCCCGGAAGAAGATCGTGGACTTCGCGGGCGAGCACGGCTGGCCGCTCTTCGTGAAGCCCGCGCGCGCCGGCTCCTCGATGGGCATCACCAAGGTCGACGACCTCTCCGGTCTCGACGAGGCCATCGCCGAGGCCCGCCGCCACGACCCGAAGATCCTGGTCGAATCGTTGCTGCGCGGCCGTGAGATCGAGTGCGGCGTCCTCGAGTTCGAGGACGGCCCGCGCGCCAGCGTGCCCGCCGAGATCCCCCCGGTCTCCGCGCACGACTTCTACGACTTCGAGGCCAAGTACATTGACTCCGCCTCCGGCATCGTCCCCGCCCCGCTGAGCGAGGAGGAGACCCGCCGGGTCCAGGAGCTGGCCGTCCAGGCCTTCGACGCCGCGTCCTGCGAGGGCCTGGTCCGCGCGGACTTCTTCCTCACCGAGGACGGCGAGTTCGTGATCAACGAGATCAACACCATGCCCGGCTTCACGCCCATCTCCATGTACCCGCGCATGTGGCAGGAGACCGGCGTCGAGTACCCGGAGCTGGTCGACCGGCTCGTCCAGGCCGCCCTGCGCCGCTCCACGGGCCTGCGCTAGCGGCCCCGGAGGGGCCCGTCAGGGAAGGATCCCCACGGGGACCGTCTTCGTGATGGCGCCGGCGAGATCGGTCAGCGCGCTGATGTCGCCGGCGCCGCCCACCACCCGGGCGGGCAGCGTCACCTCGATCCACGCTTCACGGTGCACGGTGGTGCAGCGGACGCTGCCGTCCGGCTGCCGCTCCGGCAGCCACTCGACCCCGTCGAGCTCCGCCGAGTCGGCGTTGGGGTTGTAGTGTTCGGAACCAGGCGTAAGGATCTTGGGACGGGTCACCCCGCAGCGCAGCGAGATCGCGGGATCGCCCCACAGGGCCGTGAAGTCGTCACCGGGCTCCGCGGTCCGCCGCTTCCGCCCGTCCAGGACGTCCGGCAAGGCACCGTGCAACGCCCGGCAGTGCCCGGCCTGCCGCGCGTCCGGCGTGGGAACCGCCGGACCCGCCGACGGGTCCGGCGCGGAACAGCCCGCGGCCGCGAGGAGCAGTGCGGCGGCGGGCAGGCCGAGGGGCCGGCGGAGCGAAGACTTCACCGGCCGAGCATACGGGGGAGCTAGATATGGACCACCGGGCAGGTCAGGGTGCGGGTGATGCCCTCCACCTTCTGTACTTTCGCGACCACCATGCGACCGAGCTCGTCCACGGTGTCCGCCTGGGCGCGCACGATCACGTCGTACGGCCCGGTCACGTCTTCGGCCTGGATCACTCCCGAGATCTTTCCGATGACTTCGGCCACGGTCGACGCCTTGCCGACCTCGGTCTGGATCAGGATGTACGCCTGTACCACGGAACCTCCAGGGCGGCTTCGAGGATCATGTGGGGAGAAGAGACGCCACGGTACCGCGTCGCCGCACGGTGCGGGGAGACCCGCGCGGCCTGCGCGGCGCGGAACACGTCACGATCAGGGCAACCGACACTCCGAGGAGGAGCTCAGTGAAAGGCACCGTGGGCGAGCTGGGGGAGTTCGGCCTCATCAGAGAGCTGACCTCCCGGCTCACCACCACCCCGGCGGTCCGGCTCGGACCGGGTGACGACGCCGCGGTGGTCGCGGCGCCCGACCGCCGGGTCGTCGCGAGTACGGACGTACTCCTGGAGGGACGGCACTTCCGCCGCGACTGGTCCACCGCCTACGACGTCGGGCGCAAGGCCACCGCGCAGAACCTCGCCGACATCGCCGCCATGGGCGCGGTGCCCACCGCCGTGCTGCTGGGCCTCGTCGTGCCCGCCGAGCTCCCCGCCACCTGGCCGACCGAGCTGATGGACGGCATCCGCGACGAGTGCCAGGTCGCCGGCGCGGCCGTGGTCGGCGGGGACGTGGTGCGCGGCGACACCATCACCGTCGCCATTACGGCCCTGGGCGACCTGCGCAACCACGAGCCGGTCACCCGCTCCGGGGCCCGCGCGGGCGACGTCGTGGCCGTCACCGGCTGGCTGGGCTGGTCCGCCGCCGGGCTCGCCGTGCTCTCCCGCGGCTTCCGCTCCCCGCGCGCCTTCGTCGAGGCCCACCGCCGCCCCGAGCCCCCGTACCACGCGGGGCCCGCCGCGGCCGCGCTCGGCGCCACCGCCATGACGGACGTCAGCGACGGCCTCATCGCCGACCTCGGCCACATCGCCGAGGCCAGCAAGGTCCGCATCGACCTGCGCACCGCCGCCATCGACGTGCCCACGCAGATGCTGGACATCGGCCAGGCCGTCGGCGTCGACCCGCTCCAGTGGGTGCTGACCGGCGGCGAGGACCACGCCATCGTGGCGACCTTCCCGCCGGACGTGAAACTCCCCGCCCGCTGGAAGATCATCGGCGAGGTCGTCAACCCCTCCGCCCTCCCGCAGGTCACCGTCGACGGCGCGCCCTGGGACAAGGCGGGCGGCTGGGACCACTTCGGCGACGACGGCCTGGAGCCGGGCGAGTGACCGCCGGGGAGTAGATTGCGCGCATGCGCACACCCCCGCCCCGCGTGCTGACCGTCGCCGGATCCGACTCCGGCGGCGGTGCGGGCATCCAGGCCGACCTGAAGACGATGCTCGCCCTGGGGACCCACGGCATGAGTGTGGTCACAGCGGTGACCGCGCAGAACTCCCTCGGCGTCCAGGGCGCCTGGCCACTGCCCGCCGAGGCGGTACGGGCCCAGTTCCGCAGCGTCGTGGACGACATCGGGGTGGACGCCGTGAAGACCGGCATGCTCGCCTCGGCGGAGCTCGTGGAGACCGTGGCCGCCCTCCTGGACGAGGTGACGGCCCCCGTCGTCGTCGACCCCGTCGGCATCTCCAAGCACGGCGACGCCCTGCTGGCCGCCTCCGCGCGCGACGCGGTCCGCACGAAGCTCCTGCCGGCCGCGACGGTCGCCACCCCCAACCTGGACGAGGTCGCCTGGCTCACGGGCGTCCAGGTCGCCTCCGAGACGGGCCTGCGCCGCGCGGCGGACGCGATCCTCTCCTACGGCCCGCGCTGGGCCCTCATCAAGGGCGGCCACCTGGAGGGCGACGCGGTGGATCTCCTGACGGACGGGTCGGAGGAACACTGGCTGCGCGCCCCGCGCCACGACAACCGGCACACCCACGGGACGGGGTGCACGCTGGCGAGCGCGATCGCGGCGGGGCTGGCGAAGGGGTGTTCCGTCCCGGAGGCGGTACGGGCGGCGAAGACGTACGTCACGGGCGCCATCGCGGCGGGGTTCGCGCTGGGCGCGGGCATCGGCCCGGTGGACCACGGTTGGGCGAGCCCCTGTCGGCAGCCCAAAGTCAGCCCCTCCGGCGTTTGAGGAGCGGGGGTCCGGGGGCGGAGCCCCGGAAAGTGAACGCGCACAACGAAAAGCCGGCCCACCCCGAAACGGGGAGGACCGGCTTTCAAGGACGGCGAGGCTGCCGCGCTACTAGCTAGTTAGCGCGAGACCTTGCCGGCCTTGATGCACGAGGTGCAGACATTGAGGCGCTTCGGCGTCCGACCGACCACGGCACGCACACGCTGGATGTTCGGGTTCCAGCGACGGGACGTACGGCGGTGCGAGTGCGAAATGTTGTTGCCGAAGCCCGGCCCCTTGCCGCAGACGTCGCAGTTGGCAGCCACGGGTCACTCCAAAGACTTCAGATGCACTTACGGGAAATCCCGGCGTGCCGGGTCGTAGGTGACTGGCTTGCCAGGGGATGGCCTGATTCTCATCAGGCAACCGGAGCAGCATACAACGACCGCTCCTGGACAACGAAACTACCATGACCGGCCCCGAACCCGCCCGGCTCGCCCCCCGGGCCCGCGCCCGGGACTAGTCTGCCCAAGCACTTCACCCCGCCCCCGCCGTCCGAGGAGGACACACGTGCCGCACGCGCCGCACCCGCTCGACGCCGATGCGGTACGCGCCTGGTGCGCCCTGGCGCTCGACGCGCTCGGCGGAGCCCGGGAGGAGATCGACGCGATCAACGTCTATCCCGTCGCGGACGGTGACACCGGCACCAACCTCTACCTGACCGTCGAGTCCGCCGCCCGCGCCGTCGACGCCGTCTTCGACGCCCACGCCACCACCGGCCCCGGCTCCCGCCCGGGCCTGGCCGAGGCCGTCCGCGCCATGGCGCACGGCGCGCTCATAGGCGCGCGCGGCAACTCCGGGACGATCCTGGCCCAGCTGCTGCGCGGCATGGCCGAGGTCCTGGCCGCCACCGCCGCCACCGGCGCCCAGGAGGCCGGCGACGACGCGACCCTCCTGCGCCGGGCCCTCCGCCGCGCCGTCGAGTCGGCGTACGAGGGCGTCGCCCGCCCCGTCGAGGGCACCGTGCTGTCGGTCGCCACGGCCGCCGCCGAGGCCGCCGAGGTCACCCCGGGCGACGGCCCGGCCGTCGCCCGCGCCGCCCACGAGGGCGCCCTGACGGCCCTGGCGGCCACCCCCTGCCAGCTGGAGGTCCTCGGACGGGCGGGCGTCGTCGACGCGGGCGGCAAGGGCCTCGTCGAGGTGCTGGGCGCGCTCGCCGCCGCCCTGGCGGGCGGCCCTGGCGCCGCGCGGCCCACCGCCGCGCCCGCGCGCGGAGCCCACGACTGGCTCGCCGGGGGCTGCCCGGCCGAGGCCGGCGGCCCGGACGTCCCGGCGGGCGACGGGCCCGCCTTCGAGGTGATCTACCTGCTGGAGGCGGACGACGCGGCCGTCGCCCGGCTGCGGGCCCGCCTCGACGCGCTGGGCGAGTCCCTCGTCGTCGTCGGCGGGGACGGCCTGTGGAACGTCCACGTGCACGTGGACGACGCCGGTGCCGCCGTCGAGGCGGGCATCGACGCCGGACGCCCGTACCGCGTCCGCATCACCCACTTCGGCGCCGCCGCCACCGAGCGCACCCGCGTCCACGAGCCCGTCCAGCGGGCCGTCGTCGCGGTCGTGCCGGGCGAGGGGCTGGCGGCGCTGTGCGCCGAGGCCGGCGCGACCGTCGTGCGCGTACGGCCGGGGGAGCCGCCCGCGAGCGGCGAGCTGGTGCAGGCGGTCCGGCGGGCCAACGCGCGCGAGGTGGTGCTGCTGCCCAACGACGCGGACCTGCGGCACACCGCCGCCGCGGCCGCCGAGCAGGCCCGCGCCGAGGGCGTCCGGGTCGCCCTGATCCCCACCCGCTCCCCGGTCCAGGGCATCGCCGCCCTCGCCGTCCACGAGTCCGCCCGCCGCTTCGACGAGGACGTCGTGGCCATGACCTCCGCCGCCGGGGCCACCCGGCACGCCGAGCTCGTCGTCGCCGAGCGGCAGTCGTGGACCATGGCGGGCGTCTGCCAGGCCGGGGACGTCCTCGGCCTCATCGACGGCGACGTGGCCGTCATCGGCGCGGAACTCGCCGCCACCGCCGAGACCGTGCTGGACCGGATGCTCGCGGCGGGCGGCGAGATGGTCACGCTCGTGCTCGGCGCGGACGTGCCCGAGGCCGTCGCCGACCGCCTCCAGCGGCATGTGCGCGGCGGCCACCTGGCCGTGGACACCGTGGTCTACCGGGGCGGGCAGCACGCCGCCCGGCTGATCATCGGCGTCGAATGAACCGTGCCGACGGCGCCGCCCGGGCCGCGTTGTCAGCGGCGTGGTGTGCAATGGACCCGTGCCCGCCTTGGACGAACCCCTGAAGAAGACGCTCGGCGGCACCACCGCGAAGGTGATGGCCGAGCACCTCGATCTGCACACGGTCGGCGACCTGCTGCACCACTATCCGCGCCGCTACGCCGAGCGCGGCGAGCTCACCCGGCTCGCCGACCTGCCGCTCGACGAGCACGTCACGGTGGTCGCGCAGGTCCTGGACGCCCGGGTGCACAAGTTCAACCAGGGCCGGGGCCAGCGGCTGGAGGTGACCGTCACCGACGGCGGCGGCCGGCTCCAGCTGGTCTTCTTCGGCCGGTCGATCTACCACCACCAGAAGGAGCTGGTCCCCGGCCGGCGCGGCATGTTCGCCGGCAAGGTCGGCACGTTCCGCAACATCCGCCAGCTCTCCCACCCCGCCTACGAGATGCTCGGCGGCGACAGCGACGCGAACACCGCGAAGGCCTGGGCCGACCAGCTGATCCCGCTCTACCCGGCCTGCTCCAAGATGGAGTCCTGGAAGATCTCCAACGCCGTCGACGTCGTGCTCGCCTCCATGGAGGCCACCGGCTGGGAGGCCGTCGTCGACCCGCTGCCGCCCGCGCTGCGCGAGGGCCGGGGCCTGGTCCCGCTGCCGGAGGCCCTCCGCAAGATCCACCGGCCCCGGGCCAAGACGGACATCGAGGACGCCCGAGCCCGGCTGAAGTGGGACGAGGCGTTCGTCCTCCAGGTCGCCCTCGCCCGCCGCCGGCACGCCGACTCCCAGCTGCCCGCCGTGGCCCGCAAGCCCGCGCCCGGCGGCCTGCTGGACGCCTTCGACGCCAAGCTGCCCTTCACCCTCACCGACGGCCAGCGGAAGGTCTCCGCCGAGATCTTCGACGACCTGGCCACCGAGCACCCCATGCACCGGCTCCTCCAGGGCGAGGTGGGTTCGGGCAAGACGATGGTCGCCCTGCGTGCGATGCTCGCCGTCGTGGACGCGGGCGGCCAGGCCGCCATGCTCGCCCCCACCGAGGTCCTCGCCCAGCAGCACCACCGGTCGATCACCGAGATGATGGGCGAGCTCGCCGAGGGCGGCATGCTCGGCGGCGCCGAGCGGGGCACCAAGGTCGTGCTGCTGACCGGCTCCATGGGCACGGCCGCGCGCCGCCAGGCGCTGCTCGACCTGATCACCGGCGAGGCGGGCGTCGTCGTCGGCACCCACGCCCTGATCGAGGACAAGGTCCAGTTCCACGACCTGGGTCTCGTCGTCGTCGACGAGCAGCACCGCTTCGGCGTCGAACAGCGCGACGCCCTGCGCTCCAAGGGCAAGCAACCGCCGCACCTGCTGGTGATGACCGCCACCCCCATCCCGCGCACCGTCGCCATGACCGTCTTCGGCGACCTGGAGACGTCCGTCCTCGACCAGCTGCCCGCCGGGCGCTCGCCCATCGCCACCCATGTGGTTCCCGCCAAGGACAAGCCGCACTTCCTGGCCCGCGCCTGGGAGCGGGTCCGCGAGGAGGTGGCGGGCGGCCACCAGGCGTACGTCGTCTGCCCCCGCATCGGCGACGAGGAGGACGCCCCCAAGAAGAAGTCCGCCGGGTCCGATGAGTCCGCGGAGTCCGCGGAGGACGCGGCGGAGCGCCGCCCTCCGCTGGCCGTGCTCGAAGTCGCCGAAGAGCTCTCCCGGGGCCCCCTGGCCGGGCTGCGCGTGGAGGTGCTGCACGGGCGGATGCAGCCCGACGCCAAGGACGAGGTGATGCGCCGCTTCGCGGCGGGCGAGGTCGACGTCCTGGTCGCCACCACCGTCATCGAGGTCGGTGTGAACGTGCCCAACTCCACCGCGATGGTGATCATGGACGCCGACCGGTTCGGCGTCTCCCAGCTCCACCAGCTGCGCGGCCGCGTCGGCCGGGGCTCGGCCCCCGGGCTCTGCCTGCTGGTCAGCGAGATGCCCGAGGCCAGCCCCGCCCGCGCCCGGCTCGGCGCGGTCGCCGCCACCCTCGACGGCTTCGAGCTCTCCCGCATCGACCTGGAGCAGCGCCGCGAGGGCGACGTCCTCGGCCAGGCGCAGTCCGGCGTCCGCTCCTCCCTGCGGATGCTCACCGTCATCGACGACGAGGAGATCATCGCGGCCGCCCGCGAGGAGGCCGCCGCGGTCGTCGCCGCCGACCCCGAGCTCGCCCGGCTGCCCGAGCTGCGCACCGCGCTCGACGCCCTGCTGGACAAGGAACGGGAGGAGTTCTTGGACAAGGGCTGAGATCCCGGGCCGGGCGAGGGCCGGGCGGACGCCGTGGCGCCGACGCCATACGCTGTCGGTGCGGCCACCGCCGCACCGTGTCACCCACCGCCGAAGGACTTCCGAGACCATGACCCGCGTGATCGCCGGCCGCGCCGGCGGACGCCGCCTGGCCGTACCGCCCGGCACCGGCACCCGCCCCACCTCCGACCGGGCGCGCGAGGGCCTGTTCTCCACCTGGGTGTCCTTCCTGGGCACCCTCGACGGCGCGCGCGTGCTGGACCTCTACGGCGGCTCCGGCGCCGTCGGCCTGGAGGCGCTCTCGCGCGGGGCCGCGCACACCCTCCTGGTCGAGGCGGACGCCCGCGCGCTGCGGGTCATCAAGGACAACGTCCGCGCGGTCGGCCTGCCGGGCGCCGAGGTGCGCGGCGGCAAGGCCGAGCAGGTCGTGGCCGGGCCGCCGCCCGCCGAGCCGTACGACGTGGTCTTCCTCGACCCGCCCTACGTGGTCACCGACGACGATCTCCGCGAGATCCTCCTCACACTCCGGAGCAGGGGCTGGCTGGCCGAGGACGCGCTCGTCACTGTGGAGCGCAGCACCAGGGGCGGGGAATTCCGCTGGCCGGAGGGTTTCGACGCACTGAGGGCCCGTCGCTACGGCGAGGGGACGCTTTGGTACGGTCACGCCGCTTCGCCGTGCACTGCCGACACCACGGGATCAGGCACGTCATGAATGGACCGGAGAGCGAGGAAACACCGTTGCGCCGCGCCGTCTGTCCGGGGTCGTTCGACCCCGTCACCAATGGGCACCTCGACATCATCGCCCGCGCTTCGAAGCTGTACGACGTCGTGCACGTCGCCGTGATGGTCAACAAGTCCAAGAAGGGCCTGTTCACCGTCGACGAGCGGATAGAACTCCTCCGCCAGGTCACCGCCGAGTACGGCAACGTCCAGGTGGAGTCCCATCACGGCCTGCTCGTCGACTTCTGCAAGGAGCGCGACATCCCGGCCATCGTCAAGGGCCTGCGGGCGGTCAGCGACTTCGACTACGAGCTCCAGATGGCCCAGATGAACAACGGCCTCTCGGGTGTCGAGACCCTCTTCGTCCCCACCAACCCCACCTATAGCTTCCTCTCCTCCAGCCTGGTCAAGGAGGTCGCGGCGTGGGGCGGCGACGTCTCCCACCTGGTGCCGCCGCTGGTGCTGGAGGCCCTCAAGGAGCGCCTCGCCAAGCAGGCCGACTCTGACTGATCGTCAGTAGCTGTCGGCCGGGGGCCGTCGGCCGTACAGTCGTCCCCGTTCGTTCCCATCGGCCACCAGGCCACCCCGGAATGCGAGAAGGCGGCGAGCGTCACGGTGGACGTCCAGAAGAAACTCGACGAGATCGTCAGGACCGTCTCCGGCGCCCGCGCCCTGCCCATGTCGGCCTCGTGCGTGCTCAACCGGGCCGAGCTGCTCGCCCTCCTCGACGAGGTGCGCGCCGCCCTGCCGGGCTCGCTGGCCCAGGCGCGCGAGGTCATCGGGGACCGGGAGCAGCTCGTGGCCCGGGCGCGCGAGGAGGCCGAGGCGATCCTCGCCTCGGCCCGGGCCGAGCGCGGCTCCCTGATCTCCGGCACCGAGGTCGCCCGCCAGTCCCGTGAGGAGGCCGACCGCATCCTGGCGGAGGCCCACCGGGAGGCCGAGGAGATCCGCGCCGGCGCGGACGACTACGTCGACAGCACCCTCGCCAACTTCGAGGTCGTCCTCACCAAGACCATCGGCTCCGTCGACCGGGGCCGCGAGAAGCTCCTCGGCCTCGCCGGCGACGGTCACGACCCCGAGGGCCTGGCCCACGACGCCCCGGAGCGCAGCACCGACCCCCGGACCCAGCGGCAGGGCGCCGACGCCTATGTGGACGTCAAACTGGGCGCCGTCTCGGCCGTTCTGGCCAAGGCCCTGGAGGCCGTGGGCCGGGGCCGGGAGAAGCTGCTCGGGTCCCGCCCCGTCGACGAGCTGGGCGCCCACCTGGCCGCCCACGACGGCATCGCCCCCGGCCGCCCCACCAGCGACGCCGACTTCCTCGCCGAGCTCGCCGCCGGCCCGCAGGAGTCCCTGGGCGCCCCCTGGGCATCCCGTGAGTCCCACCGGCCCCCCGAGGCGCCACCGGTCCCGGAGCAGCCCGTCTGGAGCGAGTACACCGTCCCGGCCGGGGGCTACGAGGCGCACGACCCGTACGGCTACGGTCAGCAGCCCGCGCAGTACCCGCCGCAGGCGGACCCGTACGCCGTCCCCGGCGGCTACCAGCAGCCCGACCCGTACGCCTGGCAGCCCCCGGCCCAGGCGACGGGCGGCCACGGCACGGACCTCGGCCAGGGCTACGGGACCGCCGCCGGCTACCCGGCCGAGGGGCACCAGCCCCGGGCCGCGGGCGCCCTCGACGAGACCAGCTTCTTCGACACCTCGATGATCGACCTGAACCGGCTCCGCGAGTACGAACAGGGCCGCTGACGCGGCTCGGCGAACCCGGCCGGGACGCGGATTGGGCCCAGGGGCGACCGTCCAGTATCCTGGCTCTTCGGTCGCGTGTACGTCCGCGATCCAGGCTGCCCGCCGTGCCCCGTGCACCCGGGGCCGCCGTCACCGCAGCGTAGAAAGCAGGAAGCCCTGAACGCCCGCCTTGACCCCCGCAACCCTCTCGTGTTCGATACGCGCGAGCTGGGCCGGCGTCCCGGTGCGCTGAAGAGGGTCTCCCGCTCCGTCCCCGCCCCCCGCGATCTCGGTATCGAGGTCATCGGTGTGGCCGAGGGCGCGACGGTGGAGCTCGATCTCCGGCTCGAGTCGGTCATGGAAGGGGTGCTTGTCACAGGCACCGCCCGTGCGCCGCTCACCGGGGAGTGCGTAAGGTGTCTGGAGCCGCTCGAGCGAGAGTTCGAAGCGGACTTCCAGGAGATGTACTCCTACCCCGACGCCGACGCCCGGGGCCGCATCGTGGCCACGGACGACGACGCCGAGGACGATGAGGAGGACATCCTCCACCTCGAGGACGACTTGTTCGACCTCGAACCCGTGCTGCGGGACGCGGTGGTGCTCTCACTGCCGCTGCAGCCGGTGTGCCAGGACGACTGCCCCGGCCTCTGCTCCGAATGCGGAGAGCGGCTGGCGGACGACCCGGACCACCACCACGAGTCCGTCGACATCCGTTGGGCGGCACTGAAGGGACTCGCCGGATCCGAAACGGCCGGCGAGAAGGACAACGCACCCCGCTCCGGCGGGGATGACACACAGGAGAAGTAGCCGTGGCTGTTCCGAAGCGGAAGATGTCGCGCAGCAACACGCGCCACCGCCGGTCGCAGTGGAAGGCTGCGGTCACCCCCCTGGTGGCGTGCGAGCGCTGCCACGAGCCGAAGCAGCAGCACATCGCGTGCCCCAGCTGCGGCACCTACAACAAGCGCCAGGTCCTCGCGGTCTGATCGGCGGGTGACAGGCTTCATGTCAGACGCCACTGCGCCGAAGAAGGCGTCGGCGGACACGGCCTCGTCCCACACGCTTCTGGAAGGGCGGCTCGGGTACACACTCGAGTCCGCCCTTCTGGTGCGTGCGCTGACGCACCGGTCCTTCGCCTACGAGAACGGCGGGCTGCCCACCAACGAACGGCTGGAGTTCCTCGGGGACTCCGTCCTGGGCCTGGTGGTCACCGACACGCTGTACCGCATCCACCCGGACCTCCCCGAGGGCCAGCTCGCCAAGCTGCGCGCCGCGGTGGTCAACTCACGGGCGCTGGCCGAAGTCGGCCGGGGCCTGGACCTGGGCTCCTTCATCCGGCTCGGCCGGGGCGAAGAGGGCACCGGCGGCCGGGACAAGGCATCCATCCTCGCGGACACCCTGGAGGCCGTCATCGGTGCGGTCTACCTCGACCAGGGCCTCGACGCGGCCGCGGAGCTGGTGCACCGGCTCTTCGACCCGCTGATCGAGAAGTCCTCGAACCTCGGCGCCGGCCTGGACTGGAAGACCAGCCTCCAGGAGCTGACCGCCACCGAGGGTCTCGGCGTTCCGGAGTACCTGGTCACCGAGACCGGTCCGGATCACGAGAAGACCTTCACGGCTGCTGCCCGCGTCGGTGGTGTCGCGTACGGCACCGGCACCGGCCGCAGCAAGAAGGAAGCGGAGCAGCAGGCGGCGGAGTCCGCCTGGCGCGCCATCAACAGCGCGGCCGAAGCCCGTGTGGCGGCCGAGAAGGCCGCCGCCGAGTCCGGCGCGCTGCCGGGGGAGAAGTCCTCCAGCTGAGATACGACGGTCCGGGCCGCGGTGCGAGAGCACCGCGGCCCGGACCTCTTCTTATTCCATTGAGGAGCACCGTGCCCGAGCTGCCCGAGGTCGAGGTCGTCCGGCGGGGTCTGGAGCGCTGGGTCTCCGGCCGCGTCGTCGCCGCCGTGGAGGTCCTCCACCCCCGGGCCGTCCGCCGCCACCCGGCGGGACCGGACGACTTCGCCGACCGGCTGACCGGCCACCGGCTGGGCACCGCGTGCCGGCGCGGAAAGTACCTGTGGCTGCCCCTGGAACCCCTCACCGGGACGGGCGCGCCCACCCAGGCCGTCCTCGCCCACCTCGGGATGAGCGGCCAGTTGCTGGTCCAGCCGCAGGGCTCGCCCGACGAGAAGCACCTGCGCGTCCGCGTCCGCTTCGCCGACGCCACCGCGACGGAACTGCGCTTCGTCGACCAGCGCACCTTCGGCGGGCTCTCGCTCCACGACACGGTGGAGGACGACCCCGACGGGCTGCCCGACGTGATCGCGCACATCGCCCGCGACCCCCTCGACCCGGCCTTCGACGACGACGCCTTCCACACCGCGCTGCGCGGCCGCAGGACCACGATCAAGCGCGCCCTGCTCGACCAGTCGCTGATCAGCGGTGTCGGCAACATCTACGCCGACGAGGCGCTGTGGCGCACCCGGCTGCACTACGAGCGCCCGACCGCGAGCCTCACCCGCCCGCGCACGACCGAGCTGCTCACCCACATCCGCGAGGTCATGGCCGAGGCCCTCGCGGTGGGCGGCACCAGCTTCGACAGCCTCTACGTCAATGTGAACGGCGAGTCGGGCTACTTCGACCGCTCGCTGGACGCGTACGGGCGGGAGGACGAGCCGTGCCGCCGCTGCGGCACCCCCATCCGCCGCCGCCCCTGGATGAACCGCTCCAGCTACTTCTGCCCCCGCTGCCAGCGCGCCCCGCGCGCGGTCTGAGCGGCCCGGTAGGGCCCCGAAGGGGCGCGGGGAACTGCGCGACCACCCCCCACCGGCCCGCAGGAAAAGCTCAGCGCCCGCTGTCGTAACGCACCCGCGCCGCCAGCACCTCCGGCATGCGCTCTTCCAGCAGCTCGATGAGCCCCATCAGCCGCCCGGTCACGTCGCGGCCCAGCGGCGTCAGCCGATAGTCCACCCGTGGTGGGTTGGTCGGCTGCGCCTCCCGGTGCACAAGACCATCGCGCTCCAGCGCGTGGAGCGTCTGCGACAGCATCTTCTCGCTGACGCCCTCCACCCGCCGCCGCAGCTCGTTGAAGCGCAGCGTGTCCTCGCGCAGGGCGCCGAGGGTCAGGGCGCCCCAGCGGCCGGTGACGTGCCCCAGGGTTTCGCGCGAAGGGCAGTTGCGCGCGAAGACGTCGAAGGGCAGTTGCTCGTCCGTGCCGTCGATCGTCGTCATGAGGACACCATACTCCCGCGCAGCGCTAACCAAGGGGTTGCGCTAACCAAAAGTTAGTGCTTTCCTTTGGTCACCCAGTCAGCGCAACCAGCTTTTCCAGGGAGCCCCATCGTGACCACGCCCGTCGTCGCCATCGCCTACCACTCCGGCTTCGGCCACACCGCCGTCCTCGCCGAGGCCGTCCGCGCCGGTGCCACCGAGGCCGGGGCGACCGTCCACCTGATCAACGTCGCCGAGATCACCGACGCGCAGTGGGAGCTCCTCGACGCCTCCGACGCCATCGTCTTCGGCTCGCCCACCTACATGGGCACCGCCTCGGGCGCCTTCCACGTCTTCGCCGAGGCGTCGTCCAAGCGCTGGTTCACCCGCGCCTGGCAGGACAAGATCGCGGCCGGCTTCACCAACTCCGCCTCCAAGAGCGGTGACAAGCTCCACACCCTGCAGTTCTTCACCGTCCTCGCCGCCCAGCACGGCATGCACTGGGTCGGCCTCGGCGCGATGCCGGGCTGGAACAGCTCCACCGCCTCCGAGAACGACATCAACCGCCTCGGCTTCTTCCTCGGCGCCGGTGCCCAGACCGACAACGACCAGGGCCCCGAGGGCGTCCACAAGGCGGACATAGCCACCGCCGAGCTGCTGGGCCGCCGCGTCGCCGAGCAGACCCGGATCTACGTCGCGGGCCGCGCCTCCGCCTGATCCCGCCGCCTGATCCCGCGCCGCCGCGTGAGTCCACGCGGCCACCGGACGCCGCTGCCCCGGCCGTACCGCCGTACGGCCGGGGCAGCGGTGCGTCACGGCACGGTCGGTGACGCCGGTGACGCCTGTGGCGTCAGTAGCCGAAGTCCTGTGTCCAGTAGGGGCCGTTGCCCCCGTGGTGCACCCCTACGCCGATGGTCCGGTAGTCGCAGTTGAGGATGTTCGCCCGGTGGCCGCTGCTGCGCATCCAGGCCTCCATCACGGTGTGGGCGTCGGGGTGGCCGCGCGCGATGTTCTCCCCGCCGAGGTTCTTGATGCCGCGCCGGGCGGCCCGGTCCCAGGGGGTCCGGCCGTCCGGGTCGGTGTGGTCGAAGAAGCCCCGGCGGGCCATGTCGTCGCTGAAGGACTGGGCCAGCCGGTTGAGGTTGCCGCTGGGCCGCAGGGGACGGCAGCCGGCCTTCGCCCGCTCGGCGTTGACCAGGGACAGCATCAGGTGCGCGGCGGACGACCGGGTGTCCGCGAGCGTCCCGGGCAGCGCGCCCAGGTCGTCGTCCGGGTCGTGATCGGCGTGCTCGGCGGGTTCGTGCACCGAGGGGCGCCGGGGCGCGCCGGGGGCGGGCGGTGCCGGGCGCGCGCCGGGAACGGCGGCGCGCGCCCGGCCCTCGGGGTGGGCGCCGGGCGGGGCGTCGGAGGCGGCCGGGGGGCGCTCGGCGCCCCGGTTCGCCGGGGGGTTCCCGCGCCCGGGCGCGCTCACCGGCTCCGCGGGGGCGTTCCGGGCCTCCGCCGGGGCCGGCCCCGGTGCCGCCGGTGCGGCCGGCGCCGCCGGTGGTGCCGCCGTGTCGCGTTCCGGCCGGGCCCCCTGGGCCGGGGCCGGTCCGTCGCGCCCGTCCGCCCGGTCCGCCGGGGCGGCGGCCGGTCCGTCGCGCCGGGGCGGGGGCACCGGCGACTCCGGCGGGGCGTCCGCCAGCACGTGCCCGCTGCCGCCGGAGCCGGGGGAGTGGGAATCGGCGGGCGGGAAGGCCCCGCTGGGCAGCAGGCCGGAGACCACCGCGACCGCGCCCATCGCCACGGCCGCCGACGCGCCGAGCAGCCCGGCCCGCCGGGCGGGCGGCGCCGGCTTGGGGGGCTTGCCGCCGCCCGGGCCCGCCGCCACCGCGCCGGTCTTCAGCGGCCGGACCGCCGCCTTGCGTTTGGTGCGGTGGGGGCTGCGGTGCCGGCCGGCACCGGTGGGGTTGGGGCGGACGATGGGAATGGGCTGGGTGACCGCCTCGGCCGGATCCTCGGTCCCGAACACTCCAGGCGTCTCGCTCGTCAGGGGAGCCCGGCCGGGCCGGGCATTCGCCACCGCCTCGTCAGCGGTCGCACGGGCAGAGCGTCGATGGCGACCCATCCACTGCCTTCCTTACGTGTTCGGCGCCGAAGTGCATCACTCGTACGGGGTAGCCTTATTCGGCCGCGACTGTACGGCACGGGATGGTGGGCCGAAGTGCTGCTTATCTAATTGGCCGGTTAACGTGCAGACATGAACGAGAATGTTCGTCTCACGGCATGGGTCCGTGGACATGTGCAGGGTGTGGGCTTTCGCTGGTTCACGCGGGCCAACGCCTTGCAGATCGGTGACCTGATGGGCTTCGCGTCCAATCTCTCCGACGGCCGGGTGCAGGTCGTCGCCGAGGGCTCCCGCCAGGGCTGCGAACAGCTGCTCGACTGGCTGCGGGACGGCGACACGCCCGGCCGGGTGGACGGTGTCACCGAGATCTGGGGCTCGCCCAAGGGCGGATACGACGGTTTCGAGATCCGCTGATCCGACCGCCGGAAAATCGGATATAGGCTCGACTTTCCCGGAAATCGCGTCGCAGGAGTGTCCCCCGTATATGCCAGTGGCATATACGGGGGCAGGAAATCGCCTGATGGTTGCCAACCGGGCCGCATCGTGCAAGGCTGCCTGTCAACGGATGATCTCTACGCCCTCTCGGGCCCCGGGCGCGGAATGCGGCGCGGATAAACCAGCGCACACCCCTGGGACGCCTGCGGATACGGGGTGTGATCGTGTTGACCGTCAAACCTTTTGGTGAGACTCTGGAAGCCCCGCGCACCTTAGCTGTTTGGCATTGGAACACCGCAGTAGTGATGGCAGACACCGCGGGTGCGAATCCCTCACGACCCACACCGCTTCGGTCGGTCACTCAGTGTGGAGGACCATCCATCATGGCAAAGGCGCTTCTCGGTTACGTCGGCGGCTCCGACCCCCGAGTCCTCTCCGAGATGCGACGGCTCCAGCAGCGTGTCCAGGACCTGGAATCCGAGCTCATTCGGATGCAGGCCGAGAACGACGCGCTGACTGCCGCCGCTCACCGTGGTGACTCGCTGCTCGACAGCATCGACGTATCGAAGGCGGAGCCCGCGCTCGCCTGACCCGTGCCCTGCCCCGGGGGCGCTCGGTCGGAATCGCACCGTCAGCCGCTGGAGAGTTCGCACTCACAAGGGACGCTTCGGCGTCCCTTCGTCGTGTGCGGCGGTCTCCCTCGCCGTCCTCCCGTCCCCCTGATCCTCTCCGCGGTCGCCTCACGCATGGTGTGCCCTGAAGATTCCCGGGCGAAACCCATTGTTCAGAGCGGCGCGCCAGCACCCGGCGCGCGGCCGTGCCGGGCGGCGCACGGCCGGTAGAGTCCTACCGCGTGCACCTCAAGAGCCTTACCCTGCGCGGCTTCAAATCCTTCGCCTCCGCCACCACGCTGCGCTTCGAGCCCGGGATCACCTGCGTCGTCGGCCCCAACGGCTCCGGGAAGTCCAATGTCGTGGACGCGCTCTCCTGGGTCATGGGCGAGCAGGGCGCCAAGTCGCTGCGCGGCGGCAAGATGGAGGACGTCATCTTCGCCGGGACGACCGGCCGCCCCCCGCTGGGCCGCGCCGAGGTCTCCCTCACCATCGACAACTCCGACGGTGCCCTCCCCATCGACTACGCGGAAGTCACCATCACGCGGATCATGTTCCGCAACGGCGGCAGCGAGTACCAGATCAACGGCGACACCTGCCGGCTGCTCGACATCCAGGAACTCCTCTCCGACTCCGGCATCGGCCGCGAGATGCACGTCATCGTCGGCCAGGGCCAGCTCGACTCCGTCCTCCACGCCGACCCCCAGGGCCGCCGCGCCTTCATCGAGGAGGCCGCCGGTGTCCTCAAGCACCGCAAGCGCAAGGAGAAGGCGCTGCGGAAGCTCGACGCGATGAAGGCCAACCTCGCCCGCGTCCAGGACCTCACCGACGAACTGCGCCGCCAGCTCAAACCGCTCGGCCGGCAGGCCGCCGTCGCCCGCCGCGCCGCCGTCATCCAGGCCGACCTGCGCGACGCCCGGCTCCGGCTGCTCGCCGACGACCTGGTCGCCCTTCGCGAGGCCCTGCGCGCCGAGATCGCCGACGAGGCCGCCCTCAAGACCCGCAAGGACGCCGCCGAAGCCGAACTGCGGGCCGCCGCCCTCCGCGAGGCCGCCCTCGAAGAGCACGTCCGCGAGCTCGCCCCGCGCCTCACCCGCGCCCAGCAGACCTGGCACGAACTCTCCCGGCTCGCCGAACGCGTCCGCGGCACCATCAGCCTCGCCGACGCCCGCGTCACCAGCGCCACCACCGCCCCCGCCGAGGAGCGCCGCGGCCGCGACCCCGAGGACCTGGAACGCGAGGCCGCCCGCGTCCGCGAGCAGGAAGCCGAGCTCGAAGCCGCCCTGGAGGCCGCCGGCCACGCCCTGGAGGCCACCGCCGGACACCGCGCCGAGCTCGAACGCCGCCTCGCCGAGGAGGAACGCCGCCTCAAGGACGCCGCCCGCGCCATCGCCGACCGCCGCGAACACCTCGCCCGGCTCCAGGGCCGGGTCACCGCCGCCCACGGCCGCGCCGCCTCCGCCGAGGCCGAGATCGGCCGCCTCGCGGCGGCCCGCGACGAGGCCGCCGAGCGCGCGGCCGCCGCACAGGAGGAGTACGAGCACCACCAGGCCGAGGCCGACGGCACCGCCGCCGACGACGCCGAGCTCGCCGCCCGCCACGACGCCGCCAGGGCCGCTCTGGCCGCCGCCGGGGCCGCCCTCGACGCCGCCCGCGAGGAGGCCGCCGAGGCCGACCGCCGCCGCGCCGCCGTCACCGCCCGCCGCGACGCGCTCGCCCTCGGCCTCCGCCGCAAGGACGGCACCGGAGCGCTGCTGAGCGCGCGGGAACGACTGACCGGACTCCTCGGCCCGGCCGCCGGACTCCTCACCGTCACCCCCGGATACGAGCTCCCCGTCGCCGCCGCCCTCGGCACGGCGGCCGACGCGATCGCCGTCACCGGCCCCGCCGCCGCGGCCGAGGCCCTGCGCCTGCTGAAGAAGGAGGACGCCGGCCGGGCCACCCTCCTGCTCGCGGGGCCCGCAGAAGGAACGTCACCTCACCGTGAGCACGCCGAGGACGCCCCCGCCGGCGCCCTCCCGGCCGCCGGCCTGGTACGCGGCCCCGACGACCTGATGCCCGCCGTCCGCCGGCTGCTGCGCGGCTACCTCGTCGTCGACACGCTCGAGGACGCCGAGGCCCTCGTCCGCAGCCACCCCGAGCGCACCGCCGTCACCGCCGACGGCGATCTGCTCGGCGCCCACCTCGCCCAGGGCGGCTCCGGCGGAGCCCCCAGCCTCCTGGAGACCCAGGCGGCCGTGGACGAGGCCACCGCCGAGCTGACCGGGCTGACCGCCCGCTGCGCCGCGCTCGCCGAGGCCCGGCACACGGCCGAGGAGCGGCGCGCGGCCGCGGCCGCCCTCGTCGAGGAGCTGGCGGCCCGCCGCGGCGACGCCGACCGGGAGAAGTCGCGGACCGCCCAGGCGCTCGGCCGCCTCGCCGGGCAGGCCAGGGCGGCGGCGGGTGAGGCCGAGCGCACCGCCGCGGCGGTCGCGCGCGCCGAGGAGGCGCTCCTGCGGGCCACCGAGGAGGCCGAGGAGCTCGCCGCCCGGCTCGCGGCGGCCGAGGAGCTCGACGACGAGCACGGCGCGGACGAACCCGACACCTCCGTCCGCGACCGCCTCGCCGCCGACGGCGCCAACGCGCGGCAGACCGAGATGGAGGCGCGCCTCGCGGTCCGTACCCACGAGGAGCGGGTCAAGGCGCTCGCCGGCCGGGCCGACGGGCTCGACCGCGCGGCCCGCGCCGAACGCGAGGCGCGCGCCCGCGCCGAGCGGCGGCAGGCCCGGCTGGCGCACGAGGCACGGGTCGCCGGGGCCGTCGCGTCCGGCGCCCGCCAGCTCCTGGCCCACGTGGAGGTCTCGCTGCTGCGCGCGGACGAGGAACGCGGCCGGGCCGAGCGCGCGAAGGCCGAGCGGGAGGTGGAACTGACCGCCGAGCGCGACCGCTCCCGGGCCCTCAAGACGGAGCTGGACAAGCTGACCGACTCCGTCCACCGCGGTGAGGTCCTCGGCGCGGAGAAGCGGCTGCGCATCGAGCAGCTGGAGGCCAGGGCCCTGGAGGAGCTGGGTGTGGAGCCGGCCGTCCTGATCGCCGAGTACGGGCCCGACCAGCCCGTACCGCCCTCGCCCCCGGCGGAGGGCGAGGAGCTCCCCGACGACCCGGATCACCCGCGCAACCGGCCCGTGCCCTACGACCGGGCCGCCCAGGAGAAGCGCCTCAAGGCCGCCGAACGCGCGTACCAGCAGCTCGGCAAGGTCAACCCGCTGGCCCTGGAGGAGTTCGCGGCGCTGGAGGAACGCCACCAGTTCCTCTCCGAACAACTCGAAGACCTCAAAAAGACCCGGGCCGACCTCCTCCAGGTCGTCAAGGACGTCGACAAGCGCGTGGAGGAGGTCTTCACGGCGGCGTACCACGACACGGCCCGGCAGTTCGAGGGCGTCTTCTCCCGGCTGTTCCCCGGCGGCGAGGGCCGTCTGGTGCTCACCGACCCGGACGACATGCTGGCCACAGGCGTGGACGTGGAGGCCCGGCCGCCCGGCAAGAAGGTGAAGCGGCTGTCCCTGCTGTCGGGCGGCGAGCGCTCCCTGACCGCGGTCGCCCTCCTCGTCGCCATCTTCAAGGCCCGGCCGAGCCCGTTCTACGTCATGGACGAGGTCGAGGCGGCCCTGGACGACACCAATCTCCAGCGGCTGATCGGGATCATGAGGGAACTCCAGGAGAGCTCCCAGCTGATTGTGATCACCCACCAGAAACGGACCATGGAAGTCGCCGACGCGCTCTACGGAGTGTCGATGCAGGGCGACGGAGTGTCGAAGGTGATCAGCCAGCGGCTCAACTAGCCAAGATCGATTCAACTATTGAAGCCAACGGTGGGGAAACGCCCGGGAAACTTCTTCATCACAACCTATTGACTTAGAAAATTGAAGACATAGGGTCTCCCACGACGCTCGCGCCTTCACGTGGTGACCCCCTTGATCTTGTGTCCCACTGGATCCGTCCCACGGGAAAGGCCGCCCCCCACTCCCGGCAACGTGGCCGGGCCCAGGAGAAAACCTTGACCAGCACTGCGATGGCGCAGGGGTCCGAGGGCCGCAAGGCCCAGCCGGACCACCTCGGCCATGTCATCTTCATCACCGCGGCCGCGGCCATGGGTGGCTTCCTCTTCGGCTACGACAGCTCCGTGATCAACGGCGCGGTCGAGGGCATCCGCGGGAAGTACGACATCGGTTCCGCCGCCCTGGCCCAGGTCATCGCCATCGCGCTGATCGGCTGCGCCGTCGGCGCGGCCGTCGCCGGCAAGCTCGCCGACCGCATCGGCCGCATCCGGGTCATGCAGATCTCCGCGACGCTGTTCACCATCAGCGCCGTCGGCTCGGCCGTGCCCTTCTCGCTCTACGACCTCGCCTTCTGGCGCGTCCTGGGCGGCATGGCCATCGGCATGGCCTCCGTCATCGGCCCGGCCTACATCGCCGAGGTCTCCCCGCCGGCCTACCGCGGCCGTCTCGGCGCCTTCCAGCAGGCCGCGATCGTCGTCGGCATCGCCGTCTCGCAGCTGGTCAACTGGGGCATCCTCAACGCCGCCGACGGCAACCAGCGCGGCAAGGTCCTGGGCATCGAGGCCTGGCAGCTCATGCTCGGCGTCATGGTCGTCCCGGCCGTCCTCTACGGCCTGCTCTCCTTCGCCATCCCCGAGTCCCCCCGCTTCCTGATCTCCATCGGCAAGACCGACAAGGCCAAGGAGATCCTGGCCGAGGTCGAGGGCCACGCCATCGACGTCGACAAGCGCGTCGCCGAGATCGAGCACGCGATGCACAGCGAGGAGAAGTCCACCTTCAAGGACCTCATCGGCGGCAAGGGCGGCCTGCTCCCGATCGTCTGGGTCGGCATCGGCCTCTCCGTCTTCCAGCAGTTCGTCGGCATCAACGTCGCGTTCTACTACTCCTCGACGCTGTGGCAGTCCGTGGGCGTCAACCCGGAGAGCTCGTTCTTCTACAGCTTCACCACGTCGATCATCAACATCGTCGGCACCGTGATCGCGATGATCCTCGTCGACCGGATCGGCCGTAAGCCGCTCGCGCTCGTCGGTTCCGTCGGCATGGCGCTCTCCCTGGCCCTCGAGGCCTGGGCCTTCGCCTCCAAGACGGCCGACGGCACCCTGCCCACCACGCAGGGCACGGTCGCGCTCGTCGCGGCCCACGCGTTCGTCCTCTTCTTCGCGCTCTCCTGGGGCGTCGTGGTCTGGGTCTTCCTGGGCGAGATGTTCCCCAACCGCATCCGCGCCGCGGCGCTCGGTGTCGCCGCGTCGGCCCAGTGGGTCGCGAACTGGGCCATCACGGCCAGCTTCCCGAGCCTGGCGGACTGGAACCTCTCGGGTGCGTACGTGATCTACGCGGTCTTCGCCGTGCTCTCGATTCCCTTCGTGCTCAAGTTCGTGAAGGAGACCAAGGGCAAGGCGCTGGAGGAGATGGGCTAACCCCCCCGCCGCCCCTCTCCTCGAAAGGGTGCGGCCCCAGCCGACAAGGCTGGGGCCGCACCCTTTCGCTTTCCGGCTGCCCGCCGCCGGGAGTGCCCGCGCCTGGCGGCGCGGGTTTCGCCCACCCGCCCGCCCGATTACCCGGAAGCGCACCCACGAGGTACTGACGTGAGGGGGCGGGGTGGGGTGGATGGGCCCTGGTAGGGGCGTGAAGAGCTCTTCGCCGCTGGAGCCGAGTACGGGGCACCCCGTACCGAAGTGGCAGGCACCGCGAAGAGGTCAGCCCCGTAAGGGCCCGTCCGCCCCACCCCGCCCCCGACCCCGACCCACGGCGGGGGCACCCGGAAACGCGAAGAGGGCCCCCGAAGGGGCCCTCAGACACGTGCCGAGTAGGTTACGCGGCGACCTTCTCGCGCTCAGGCGCGTCGGCCGCGACCTCCGCCGCAACCTCCCGCGGCGTCGGCAGCACCGCCATGACCGCCGCCGAGATCACGATCGTCGCCGCCCAACCGAGCCCGTACTTGCCGACGAACGTGCCCGACAGCGGGCCGGCGAACCAGTCGCACTTGGTGAAGGCGATGCCCGCCAGCAGGGCCACGGCCCACGCCGTCATCGCCTGCCAGCAGAAGCCGCCGACGTACCAGTACCGGCTGGTGCGGCCGGTGTCCATGAGGGCCTCGGCGTCGTAGCGCACCGCGCGCTTGCGGCGGCGGTTCATGTCGACGGCGTAGACGCCGATCCAGGCCGAGAAGGAGACGGCCAGCAGGATCAGGAAGGTGATGAACGAGCTCAGGAAGCTCTTCGCGACCAGCATCAGCAGCAGACCGCCGACCAGCGAGATCGCGGCGTTGATGCTCACGGCCAGCGCTCGCGGCAGCTTGACGCCCATGGTCTGGGCGGTGAAGCCGGCCGAGTACATCGACAGCGAGTTGATCAGCAGCATGCCGACGATCGCGGTGATCAGGTAGGGCACGGCGAGCCACGTCGGGAGGATGTCACCGAGGAAGGAGACCGGGTCCGGAGCGTCGGCGAGGCCCGGCGTGGCCACGGCCATGACCGCGCCCATCATCACCATGGGGACCATCACGAGGCCCGCGCCGGACACCGTGACGCCGGCGATCTTTTTACCGGAGGCCGCGTGCGGCAGATAGCGCGCGAAGTCGGGACCGGTGGGCACCCAGCTGATGCCGCCGGCCGCGATCGTGCCGACACCGGCGACGACCATCGCTGTCGTACCCGCCGGCTTGGAGAAGACGTCGTCCCACTTGATGTTGGCTATCAGGTAGCCGAGCACCAGCACGCTGAAGACGCCGAAGAGGTACGTCGACCAGGTGTTGCAGACGTTGAGCGCCTTGCGGCCCATGCCGCTCACCAGGAACGTGCAGGCGACGAAGACGAACAGCGTGATGACGATCAGCACGTTGTTGCTCTTCACACCGAAGACCAGGTCGAGCACGGTCAGCACCGCGTACGCGCCGGTGACCGCGTTGATCGTCTCCCAGCCGAAGCGGGCGACCCACAGGATCGCGCCCGGGAAGAGGTTGCCGCGCACACCGAAGGTGGCCCGGGAGAGCATCGCGCCAGGCGCGCCGCCCCACTTGCCCGACACGGAGACCACACCGACCAGGCCGAACGACACGAGCGCGGCGCACGCCGCGACGATCATGACCTGCCAGAAGTTCAGCTTGTTGAAGACCACCAGCGCCGCGCCCATGGTGAGCAGCAGCACGCTGATGTTGGCGGCCACCCAGGTCGGGAAGAGTTCCCGGACCCGGCCGTGGCGCTCGTTGTCGGGTACCGGCTCGATACCGCGGGTCTCGACGGCGCTCACGGCGCTGTCGGTGCTGGACACGTTGGCGCCTTCGGCAGCGTTGTCCATGGTGGGGGCCATATCGGGGGCTCCGTGTGGGGGAATTGCAGGGCGGGGCCTGGGCAGAAAGGGACGTTGGGGACTCTACGCGCGTCGCGTGAACCCACGCCATCGTACTTTGATCTAACTTTGGCCGGTTAGTGCCATTGGTCCTTGTGGAAAAGCACGAACACGCCCCGTTCGAAGGCGCCGCAGCGTCCTCGCGGGCAGGTGCCCGATACTGGGGGGCGTTATGGACATCGTCATCCTTGCTGTAGTCATCGCCGTGGTCGCGCTGGGCGCGATCAGCGGGCTCGTGGTCAGCAGCCGCAAGAAGAAAGCGCTGCCGCCCGCTCCGCCGAGCAGCCCGACCGTCACCGCGCCGCCCGCCGAACCGCACGTCGGCGAGGAGGCCGAGACCCCGCGGCCGGAACCCCGCCGCACCGTTGAGGAAGTGGAGCTCCCCGAGGCCGCCCCCGCCCCGGAGGAGACCGCTCCCGTCGTCGAACCGGAGCCCGCGGCCGAGGCCGCCGCGCCGGCCGAGCCCGAGATCGAGGTTCCCGAGCCCACCGCCGGCCGGCTGGTGCGGCTGCGGGCCCGGCTCTCCCGCTCCCAGAACTCCCTCGGCAAGGGTCTGCTGACCCTGCTGTCCCGTGAGCACCTCGACGAGGACACCTGGGAGGAGATCGAGGACACCCTCCTCACCGCCGATGTGGGCGTCGCGCCCACCCAGGAGCTCGTCGAGCGCCTGCGCGAGCGCGTCAAGGTCCTCGGCACCCGCACCCCCGACGAGCTGCGCGCCCTGCTGCGCGAGGAGCTGCTCACCCTGATCGGCACCGAGGCCGACCGCAGCGTCCACACCGAGCCCGGTGTGGGGACGAACGGCGAGGAGAAGCCCGGCGTCGTGATGGTCGTCGGCGTCAACGGCGTCGGCAAGACCACCACCACCGGCAAGCTCGCCCGGGTGCTCGTCGCCGACGGGAAGTCCGTCGTCCTGGGCGCGGCCGACACCTTCCGTGCCGCCGCCGCCGATCAGCTCCAGACCTGGGGCGAGCGCGTGGGCGCGCGCACGGTGCGCGGGCCCGAGGCCGGCGACCCGGCGTCGATCGCCTTCGACGCGGTCAAGGAGGGCATCGCCGAGAAGGCGGACGTCGTGCTCATCGACACCGCCGGCCGGCTGCACACCAAGACCGGTCTGATGGACGAGCTGGGCAAGGTCAAGCGCGTCGTGGAGAAGCACGGCTCGGTCGACGAGGTGCTGCTCGTCCTCGACGCCACCACCGGCCAGAACGGCCTGGTCCAGGCGCGGGTCTTCGCCGAGGTCGTCGACATCACCGGTGTCGTCCTCACCAAGCTCGACGGCACGGCCAAGGGCGGCATCATCGTCCAGGTCCAGCGCGAGCTGGGCGTGCCGGTCAAGCTCGTCGGTCTCGGCGAGGGCGCGGACGACCTCGCGCCGTTCGAGCCGGAGGCGTTCGTCGACGCGCTGATCGGCGAGTAGGCGATTTCAGCGGATACGGGCCCCGTCGCGACCGCGGCGGGGCCCGTTCTCATGCGGAACGCGGTCACACCGAGCGATGACACACATACGCCAGCGTCCCCAGCAGGAGGCGGGCCTCCGGGGGGCAGCCCGCCGTGTCGAGGGCGGGCGGCAGCAGCCAGCGCATCGGGCCCAGGCCCGCGTAGTCCGACGGCGGGGCCGTGATGTGGTCGCCGCGGCCCAGGCCGCGCAGATCGAGCCGGGCGTCGTCCCACCCCATGCGGTAGAGCAGCTGGGGGAGCTCGGCGGCCGCGCCGGGGGCGACGAGGAACAGCGCGCGCCCGTCGGGGGTGAGGGCGACGGGGCCCAGCGGCACCCCCATCCGCTCCAGCCGGGCCAGGGCGTGCCGCCCGGCCGCCTCGGCGACCTCCAGCACGTCGAAGGAGCGGCCCACCGGCAGCAGCACGGCGGCGCCCGGCACCTCCGCCCAGGCGGCCGCGGCCTCGTCCAGCGTGGAGCCCGCCGGGACGGGGGACGCGAAGGGGAGCGGGTGGGCGCCGGGGGAGGGGCAGTCGGCGGCTCCGCAGGAGCAGATCACCCGGCCCCCGCGCGAGGCCCGGGCGCCCGGGACCACGTCCCAGCCCCACAGGCCGGTGTACTCCGCGACCGTCGTCGCGTATTCGGACGCGCGGCCTCGGCGCCGAGAGCTCGAGCGCAGGTCCCGGATGCCGCCGATCGTGAAGCCCATGCCCCCTCCAACGGGTCGTGTTCGCGGTTGGTTACGTGTCGGAGTGTCTCGGACACGTACGGTCGCGGACGTGGGCTCCGGGGCGGCGCGACGGTGTGCGACGGGTGGTGCGCCGGAGGGTGCGCGCCGTGGCGCGCGACGATCCACCCGTTGCCCGGTTTCCCCGTGGTCGTTCCGCGTCAAGTCAATCGCGAACTGCGGGGGAGTCGTTCATTCCTTGGGGTGGCGAATGGTGGCGTTTACTGGACCGCTCTCGCCTGAACGGTGATCGTAGGATTACTTTCGGTGCATGGACAGCGCCGGACAGGCGGCCGCAACACGCGGCAAGCTGTTGGCGGTTCACGCGCAGACGTGGTGAACGCACGTGTGGACACGTATGGGCGTGGTCACAGGCAAGGTGCGGAAGCGGGCCGCTGCGTGGACGCGGACGCGTTTGGTCGCGGAATTGCGGATTGTGGATGGGGGCGTTCCCGTGAGCGGCAATGTCAGTGGTGCCGACGGCACCGATCGGGCCGAGAAGGCCGACCGGGCCGACAAGGGTGAGAAACGCCCGAACGAACAGCTGAACTCCTGGTTCCTGCGCAGCGGGTGGTCCAAGGGCGAGCTCGCCCGCCAGGTGAACCGAAGGGCCCGGCAGCTCGGCGCCCACCACATCAGCACGGACACCTCCCGGGTGCGCCGCTGGCTGGACGGCGAGCAGCCCCGCGAGCCCATCCCCAAGATCCTCTCCGAGCTGTTCTCCGAGCGCTTCGGCTGCGTCGTCGGCGTCGAGGACATCGGCCTGCGCGTCGCCCACCAGTCGCCCTCCGTCGGCGGGGTCGACCTGCCCTGGGCCGCCCCCCAGACCGTCGAGCTGCTCAGCGAGTTCTCCCGCAGCGACCTGATGCTCGCCCGCAGGGGCTTCCTCGGCACCTCGCTCGCCCTCACCGCCGGCCCCGCCCTCATCGAGCCCATGCAGCGCTGGCTGGTGCCCGGCCCCACCGGCCGGGACGGCGCGCGGTCCGCCGAGCGCGACCGCTCCCGCAGGTCCCGGCTCTCCGAGCCGGAGCTGGAGCTGCTGGAGTCCACGACGGCGATGTTCCGCCAGTGGGACGCCCAGTGCGGCGGCGGGCTGCGCCGCAAGGCCGTCGTGGGCCAGCTCCACGAGGTCACCGACCTCCTCCAGGAGCCCCAGCCCGACGAGACCACCCGGCGGCTGTTCCACGTCGCCGCCGAGCTGGCCGAGCTGGCCGGCTGGATGAGCTACGACATCGGCCTCCACCCCACCGCCCAGAAGTACTTCGTCCTCGCCCTCCACGCCGCCAAGGAGGCCGGCAACCGCCCCCTGGGCTCGTTCGTGCTCTCCATGATGAGCCGCCAGATGATCCACCTCGGCCGGCCCGACGACGCCCTGGAGCTGATCCACCTCGGCCAGTACGGCTCCCGGGAGACGGCCACCCCCCGCACCCAGGCCATGCTCCACGCCATGGAGGCCCGCGCCTACGCCAACATGGGCCAGCCCGCCAAGGTCAAGCGCGCGGTCGCCATGGCCGAGGACTGCTTCGCGGACTGCTCCAAGAGCGACCGCGACCCCGACTGGATCCGCTTCTTCTCCGAGGCCGAGCTCAACGCCGAGAACGCCCACTCCTTCCGCGACCTGGCCTATGTGGCCGGCTGCAGCCCCACCTACGCCCAGCTCGCGCGGCCCAAGATGGAGCGCGCCGTCGAGCTGTTCTCCCAGGACGACGAGCACCAGCGTTCGTATGCGCTCAACCTCATCGGCATGGCCACCGTGCACCTGCTCCAGCGCGAGCCGGAGGCCTGCGCCGAGCCCGTGAAGAAGGCGCTGAGGATCGCCAAGCAGGTCCGCTCCGAGCGGGTCAACAACCGCCTGCGCAAGACCGTGGACAACGCCCTGCGCGACTTCGGGGACGTCGCCGAAGTCGTCGACCTGACCGACCACCTCGCCGTTCACCTGCCGGAATCCCTGGAGGCCGCCCACGCGGTCTGATCCTCCGGCCCCTCTGCCCGGCCGCGACGACCCTCCCGTACAGCCCGACTCGGCCTCCCCCACGCCAGGTCACCCCGGACGGTCGCCGCGGCCGGTCCGTGTCCGCGCGCGGGAGCGCGGCCGGGCGGCCCGCAGGATAGGGGAGACCCGCCGCGCCCGTCCCGCCGTTCACCGGCGCGTAACACGCCCGGCCCCATCGTCACCGGCGTGAAACAGCCCACGGCACCGGCTGAAACCGCGCTGCGACAGCCTCGAGGCGACAACGGCCCACCGAAGGAACACCGCCCGCACGGGGGCCCGGGCCGCGGCGGCGAGGAGACACCGACATTGAATGGCGCAGACACCGCGTTCGTACTGATCAGTGCCGCGCTCGTGATGCTGATGACACCCGCCCTGGCCTTCTTCTACGGCGGCATGGTCCGGGTCAAGAGCGCGCTCAACATGCTGATGATGTCGTTCATCTCGCTGGGCGTCGTCAGCGTCCTGTGGGTGCTCTACGGCTACTCCCTGGCCTTCGGTGACGACATCGGCGCCGGGCTCCTGGGCGGCCTCGGCCACCTCGGCCTGAGCGGCATCCACCCCGACACCCTCACCGGCGGCAAGGAGGGCATCCCCGTCCTCGCCTTCGCCCTCTTCCAGATGATGTTCGCCGTCATCACCCCCGCCCTGATGAGCGGCGCCCTCGCCGACCGCGTGAAGTTCAGCGCCTGGACGCTGTTCATCGCCCTGTGGGTGAGCGTCGTCTACTTCCCCGTCGCCCACTGGGTCTGGCAGGCCGACGGCTGGCTGTTCAAGCTCAAGGTGATCGACTTCGCCGGCGGCACGGCCGTCCACATCAACGCGGGCATCGGCGCCCTCGCCGCCGTCCTCGTCGTCGGCAAGCGCGTCGGCTTCAAGAAGGACCCGATGCGCCCCCACAGCCTGCCCCTGGTGATGCTCGGCGCCGGGCTCCTCTGGTTCGGCTGGTTCGGCTTCAACGCCGGCTCCGCGCTCGCCGCCAACGGCACCGCCGCCAACATGGCCATGAACACCCAGATCGCCACCGGCGCCGCCATGCTCGGCTGGCTCGCCTACGAGCGGATCCGGCACGGCGCGTTCACCACCCTCGGCGCCGCCTCCGGAGCCGTCGCCGGCCTCGTCGCCATCACCCCCTCCGGCGCCGCCGTCAACGCCTTCGGCGCGATCCTCATCGGCCTCGTCGCCGGCGCCGTCTGCTCCTGGGCCGTCAGCTGGAAGTTCAGGCTCGGCTTCGACGACTCCCTCGACGTGGTCGGCGTCCACCTCGTCGGCGGCGTCATCGGCACCCTCCTCGTCGGCCTCCTCGCCACCGACGGCGTCGGCGGCCTCACCCAGCTCGGCCGCCAGGCCGCCGGCGCGTTCTCGGTGATGGCCTACTCCTTCACCGTCTCCTGGCTCCTCGCCAAGCTCGTCGACAAGCTCGTCGGCTTCCGGGCCACCGAGGAGGACGAGATCAGCGGCATCGACCAGGCCTTCCACGCCGAGAGCGCCTACGACTTCACCGCCGTCGGCGGAGCCGCCGCCTCCCGCGCCGTCCACCACGCCCCCGCACAGCAGCAGCACCCGAACGACACGTACGACAAGAAGGTGGACGCGTGAAGCTCGTCACCGCGATCGTCAAGCCCTACAAGCTCGAGGACGTCAAGGCCGCCCTGCAGGAGTTCGGCGTCCACGGCCTGACCGTCACCGAGGCCACCGGATACGGCCGCCAGCGCGGCCACACCGAGGTCTACCGGGGCGCCGAGTACCGGATCGACCTCGTCCCCAAGGTCCGCATAGAGGTCCTCGCGGAGGACGGCGACGCCGACGACATCGTCGACGTCATCGTCCGCAGCGCCCGGACCGGAAAGATCGGCGACGGCAAGGTCTGGGTCGTCCCCCTCGACACCGTCGCCCGCGTCCGCACCGACGAGCGCGGCCCCGACGCGCTGTGACCGCCTCCAGCACCGGTTGACCAGGAGCCCCCGTTGACGGAGCACGACACCGAGACGCACCCGGGGCGGCAGGGCGGCTACGCGGCCGCCCGGCTGCGCCTCCTGACCGAGGAACGGCTCACCGGCCCGCCCCTGCGCGCCGGGCTCGCCCGGGCCACCGACAGCTGGCTCGGCGAGCTCCTCGGCCCCGCCCCGGGCGTCGCCCTCGTCGCCGTCGGCGGCTACGGGCGCGGCGAGCTCTCCCCCCGCAGCGACCTCGACGTCCTCCTCCTCCACGACGGCACCACCGACGCCCCCGGCATCGCGGCCCTCGCCGACCGCGTCTGGTACCCCGTCTGGGACATGGGCCTCGCCCTCGACCACTCCGTCCGCACCCCGGCCGAGGCCCGCAAGGCCGCCACCAGCGACCTCAAGGTCCACCTCGGCCTCCTCGACGCCCGCCACCTCGCCGGCGACCCCGCCCTCACCGCCGCCCTCCGCACCACCGCCTACGAGGACTGGCGCGCCCAGGCCCCCGCCCGGCTGCCCGAGCTGCGCGAGCAGTGCGAGGAGCGCGCCCGCCGCCAGGGCGAGCTGCGCTTCCTGCTGGAACCCGACCTGAAGGAGGCGCGCGGCGGCCTCCGCGACGCCACCGCCCTGCGGGCCGTCGCCGCCTCCTGGCTCGCCGACGCCCCCCGCGAGGGCCTCGAAGCCGCCCGCACCCTCCTCCTCGACACCCGCGACGCCCTCCACCTCGCCACCGGCCGCGCCACCGACCGGCTCGCCCTCCAGGAACAGGACCAGGTCGCCGCCGCCCTCGGCCTCCCCGACGCCGACGCGCTCCTGCGCGACGTCTACCGGGCCGCCCACACCGTCTCCTACGCCGCCGAGGTCACCTGGCGCGAGGTCGGCCGCGTCCTGCGCGCCCGCTCCGGACGGCCCCGGCTGCGCCGGATCATCGGCGGACGCGGAGGGCGCGGCGGCTTCGTCACCCCGGAGAGGATCCCGCTGGCGGAAGGCGTCGTCGAACAGGACGGCGAGGCCGGCCTCGCCCGTACCGCCCGCCCCGAGCACGACCCCGTGCTCCCGCTGCGCGCCGCGGCGGCCGCCGCCCAGGCGGGCCTCCCGCTGTCCCGGCACGCGGTGCGCCGCATGACCGGCGCCCCGCCGCTGCCCGTCCCCTGGCCCGCCGAGGCCCGCGAACAGCTCCTCACCCTCCTCGGGGCCGGAGAGCCCGCCGTGGCCGTCTGGGAGGCCCTGGAGACCGAGGGGATCGTCTCCCGGCTGCTGCCCGAATGGGAGCACGTGCGCTGCCGCCCGCAGCGCAACGCCCTCCACCGCTGGACCGTCGACCGCCACCTCGTCGAGACGGCGGTGCGCGCCGCCGCCCTCACCCGCCGCGTCGGCCGCCCCGACCTGCTGCTCCTCGCCGCGCTCCTCCACGACATCGGCAAGGGCCGGCCGGGCGACCACTCCGAGACGGGCGCGGAGACCGCCCGCCAAGTGGCGGCCCGGCTCGGCTACGGCCCGGACGACACGGCGGTCCTCGCCACGCTCGTCCGCCACCACCTCCTGCTGGCCGACACCGCCACGCGCCGCGACCTCGGCGACCCCGCCACGGTCCGCGCGGTCACCGACGCGGTCGGCTCCGCCGCCGTCCTGGAGCTGCTGCACGCCCTCACCGAGGCCGACGCCCTCGCCACCGGCCCGACGGCCTGGACCGCCTGGCGGGCCTCGCTGGTGGCCGACCTGGTCCGCCGGGCGGCCGCCGCCCTCGACGGCCGGCCCGTCCCGCCCGGCCCCGAGCGGAGCGCCCCCACCGCCGAGCAGACGGTCGCGGCGGACGAGGCCCGGCGCACGGGCGCCCCCGTCGTCGTCCTGCGGGCCCGCCCCGAGGGCGCCGGGAGCGACGGGCCCGTCGGCGTCGAGCTGCTGATCGCGCTCCCCGACCGGCCGGGCGTCCTGCCCGCCGCCGCCGGGGTGCTCGCCCTGCACCGGCTGCGCGTCCGCACGGCCGAGATCCGCGCCATGGGCGGCCCGGCGGGCGACGAGCGCCCCGTCCTCCTGCTGACCTGGCGCGTCGCCGCCGAGTACGGCTCCCCACCGGGGGCCGCGCGGCTGCGCGAGGACCTGACGCGCGCCCTGGACGGCTCCCTCGACGTCGCCGGGCGGCTGGCCGAGCGCGAGGCCGCCTACCGCGGCCGGCGCCGGGGCGTCCCCCACGCGCCGCCCCGGGTGAGCGTGGCCCCCGGCGGCTCCCGGGACGCGACGGTCCTGGAGGTACGGGCCCAGGACGCCCCCGGACTGCTGCACCGCATCGGCCTCGCCCTGGAGGACGCCGGGCTGTGGGTGCGCAGCGCGCACGTCGGCACCCTGGGCGCGAGCGCCGTGGACGCCTTCTACGTGACCGGCCCCGGAGGCGGCCCGCTGCCGCCCGAGGAGGCCGCCCGGACGGCCCGCGAGGTCCAGGAGTCACTGGGCGGCTGACCGCACCGGGGAGGGCCGGATACCCTTGGGGGTCAGCCGCCGCCTTGACTTACGACAAGAAGGATCCGCGACCACCGTGTTCGATACCCTCTCCGACCGCCTCGCAGCGACGTTCAAGAACCTCCGGGGCAAGGGCCGCCTCTCCGAGGCCGACATCGACGCCACGGCACGCGAGATCCGCATCGCCCTGCTCGAGGCCGATGTGGCTCTGCCCGTCGTGCGCGCCTTCATCAAGCAGGTCAAGGAGCGCGCCACCGGCTCCGAGGTCTCCCAGGCCCTCAACCCGGCCCAGCAGGTCATCAAGATCGTCAACGAGGAGCTCATCACCATCCTCGGTGGCGAGACCCGCCGGCTGCGCTTCGCCAAGAGCGGCCCGACGGTCATCATGCTCGCCGGTCTCCAGGGTGCCGGTAAGACGACCCTCGCCGGAAAGCTCGGCCACTGGCTCAAGGGCCAGGGCCACGCCCCGCTGCTCGTCGCCTGTGACCTCCAGCGCCCCAACGCCGTCAACCAGCTCGGCGTCGTCGCCGAGCGCGCCGGTGTCGCGATCTTCGCGCCGGAGCCGGGCAACGGCGTGGGCGACCCGGTCCAGGTCGCCAAGGACTCCGTCGAGCACGCCCGCGCCAAGCAGTACGACGTCGTGATCGTCGACACCGCCGGCCGTCTGGGCATCGACGCGGAGCTGATGCGGCAGGCCGCGGACATCCGTGACGCGGTGCAGCCGCAGGAGATCCTGTTCGTCCTCGACGCGATGATCGGTCAGGACGCGGTCAACACCGCCGAGGCCTTCCGCGACGGCGTCGGCTTCGACGGCGTCGTGCTCTCCAAGCTCGACGGCGACGCACGCGGTGGTGCCGCCCTGTCGGTCGCGCACGTGACCGGCAAGCAGATCATCTTCGCCTCCAACGGCGAGAAGCTGGACGACTTCGACGCGTTCCACCCGGACCGCATGGCGTCCCGCATCCTCGGCATGGGCGACATGCTCAGCCTCATCGAGAAGGCCGAGCAGACCTTCAGCCAGGCCGAGGCCGAGAAGATGGCGGCCAAGCTGGCGAAGGGCCCCAAGGAGTTCACCCTCGACGACTTCCTGTCGCAGATGGAGCAGGTCCGCAAGATGGGCTCCATCTCCAAGCTCCTCGGCATGCTCCCGGGCATGGGCCAGATCAAGGACCAGATCAACAACCTCGACGAGCGCGACGTCGACCGCACCGCCGCGATCATCAAGTCGATGACCCCGGCCGAGCGCCAGGACCCGACGATCATCAACGGCTCCCGCCGGGCCCGTATCGCCAAGGGTTCGGGTGTGGACGTCAGCGCGGTGAAGAACCTCGTGGAGCGCTTCTTCGACGCCCGCAAGATGATGTCCCGCATGGCCCAGGGCGGCGGGATGCCGGGCATGCCGGGCCTCCCGGGCATGGGCGGCGGCGCGGCCCGCAAGAAGAAGCAGATCAAGCAGGGCAAGGGCAAGCGTCAGTCGGGCAACCCGATGAAGCGCAAGGCCGACGCGGAGGCCGCGGCCGCGCGTCGTGAGCAGGCACAGGCCGAGGGCGTGCCGGGCATGCCCGGCCTCCCGACGGGCGACGACGGCAAGTTCGAACTGCCCGACGAGTTCAAGAAGTTCATGGGCTGACACCGGTCGGTCCCGCCGACAGCCCCCGGCATCCCGCCGGGGGCTGTTCGTCGTCCGGGCGCCTACACCCGGGCGATCAGATACCGGAACACGTTCGGCATCCACACCGTCCCGTCGCCCCGCAGATACGGGTGGAGGGCCTCGACGAGCTCCTTGGCGACCTGCTCCTCGTCCGTCGCCCGCACCGCCGCGTCGAAGGCGCCCGTCGACAGCAGGCCCCGCACCGCGCTGCCCATGTCGGCGTAGCCGTACGGGCAGGAGACCCGGCCCGAGCCGTCCGGGGTGAGCCCGGCGTCGCGGGCCAGGTTCTCCAGGTCGTCGCGGCCGCTGGGGCGCCAGCGGGCGGGGGCGCACATCGGATCGGCCAGGCGCGCGGCCACCCGTAGCGCGCTGGACGCCGCGCAGCGCTCCTGCGGCCCCCAGCCGGCCAGGACGACGGGCGAGCCGGGCGCGGCGTACGCGGCGGCGCGGGCGAGCTCCCGCGCGAGGCCCCGGGGGCCGGTGCCCGCGCAGAAGAGCGGGTCGAAGGCGGTGACGAGCGTGAAGAGCGGGCCGTCCGGCCCGGTCACGGCCTCGGGCCCGCCGAGGCCCAGCCGCGGGCCGTCCGCCCGGGCGCCCTCCGGCAGCAGCCGCTCACGGGCCAGCGCGAGCCTGCGGCCGTCGGCGTCGACACCGCAGACGACGGCCCCGCGGGCCGAGGCCATCAGCAGGGCCAGCCCCGAGCCGCAGCCGAGACTCAGCAGCCGGGTGCCGGGGCCGGTCTCCAGGCGCTCGTACACCGCTTCGTAGAGCGGCACCAGCATCCGTTCCTGGATTTCCGCCCAGTCGCGGGCCCGGGATTCGGGCGAGGTCGGGGACGGCCGGTGCCGCCGCACGAGCGTTGGTGTCATCGAATGCGCCCCAATCCGCCGTTCACGTCTTCTGGTCCGTGGTCCCGCCCCCATGAGTGCCGCTTGTCCGTGCCGAGGTGCCCTGGTGCCTGGTATCCGGTGCCGCGTATCCGGTTTCTTCCGGCCGTGGCGAAGAAACCCCCCGATGCCAGAGAACTCCGCTTCGGCCGCCGAGTCCAGGGGGTGACGGGAGGCTTTGCCCCGCCGTCACGATGGCATGTGCCGGATGTACGGGCGGCGGCGCGGACGGCCGGGAAGGGACGGTCGCCGGTGGACGGATTCACACTCGGCCTGACGGGCCCCGTACCATTCGCAGCATGGCAAAGGCTCCCATTCTCACCCCCCAGGCGGAAGACTTCCCGCGCTGGTACCAGGACCTGATCAACAAGGCCGAGCTGGCCGACAACGGCCCGGTGCGCGGCACCATGGTCATCCGCCCGTACGGGTACGGGCTCTGGGAGCGCATGCAGCAGGAGATGGACGCCCGGATCAAGGACGCGGGCGCCTCCAACGCGTACTTCCCCCTCTTCATCCCGCAGTCCTACCTGACGCGGGAGGCGGAGCACGTCGAGGGCTTCGCCCCCGAGCTCGCGGTCGTCACCCACGGCGGCGGCAAGGAGCTGGACGAGCCGGTCGTCGTCCGGCCCACCTCCGAGACGATCATCAACGAGTACTTCTCCAAGTGGGTGCAGAGCTACCGCGACCTGCCCCTGCTCATCAACCAGTGGGCCAATGTCGTCCGTTGGGAGATGCGCCCGCGCGTCTTTCTCCGCACGAGTGAATTCCTCTGGCAGGAGGGCCACACCGCCCACGCCACGTACGAGGACGCCCGCGACTACGCGGCCCGTATCCACCAGGACGTCTACTACGACTTCATGGTGAACGTCCTCGGCATCGACGTGGTGCTCGGTCGCAAGACGCCCAAGGAGCGTTTCGCGGGCGCCATCAACACCCTCACCCTCGAGGGCATGATGGGCGACGGCAAGGCCCTCCAGATGGGCACGAGCCACGAGCTCGGCCAGAACTTCGCCAAGGCCTTCAACACCTCCTACCTGTCCAAGGGCGGACAGCAGGAGCTGGTCTGGCAGACCTCCTGGGGCGTCTCCACCCGCATGGTCGGCGGCCTGATCATGTCGCACGGCGACGACAAGGGCCTGCGCGTGCCGCCGCGCCTGGCCTCCGTCCAGGTCGTGGTCATGGCGATCAAGGGTGACGAGGCCGTGCTGGCCAAGGTCCGCGAGATCGGCGACGTGCTCAAGGCCGCAGGCGTGCGGGTGCAGGTCGACGACCGCACCGACACCCCCTTCGGCCGCCGCGCCGTCGACTGGGAGCTCAAGGGCGTCCCGGTCCGCATCGAGATCGGCCCCCGCGACCTGGAGAACGGCACCGCGATGCTGGCCCGCCGCATCCCGGGCGGCAAGGAGCCGGTGCGCATCGAGGAGCTGGCCGCGCTGCTGCCGAAGGTCCTGGAGGAGGACCAGGAGACGCTGCTGCGCCAGTCGCGCGAGCGCCGCCTGTCCCGCACGACGGACGTGGCCACCATCGAGGAGGCCGCCGAGGCCGCCCTCGCCGGCGGCTGGGCCCGTATCCCGTGGGCGACGCTGGGCGCGGAGGGCGAGGCCAAGCTGGCCGAGCAGGCCGTGACCGTGCGCTGCCTGGTGATGCCCGACGGCTCGGTGCCGGAGACCGACGACGCCGAGGGCGCCCTCGCGATCGTCGCGCGCGCCTACTGATCCACCCGCCCCCGGGCGCGCGCACATACGGCGCGCGTCCGGGGGTTCGCGCTTGTACGGGCGCGGGAGGGGCGCCTACTGCTGCTTACTGATGAGTCAGTACGTCCCACCTTGCGAACAGCTGAGCGTCTCCTCCCTCCTTCTCCGCAGTTCTGCGCACCCGCCCTCCTCGGGACGAATGAGGCGGGAAACTGACTGGTACGTGCAAATTATTTGGGATGGCCCGGTATCGGAACACCGGGCCGCACCCGCTCGTTGTCACGACGTGAGCACGACACCACCTGTTCTCGCCGCAGAGCTGGCACAGGCGTGGGCCGACATTCAGCGGTTCCACCCCGAGCTGCCGGATCTAGCCGCGCCCGAATCGTTGATCGGGGAATCGTCGTCCGCCTGCGGCGCCGAGCTCTCCTTCGAAAGGCTGCTGCACGAGGCAGTGCACGGCATCGCGGCCGCCCGCGGTGTCCGGGACACCTCTCGTGCCGGCCGCTACCACAACCGGCGATTCCTGGCGATCGCCGAGGAGCTGGGGCTCGACCACAGCGATGAGCCGCATCCCAGCAGCGGCTTCTCGCTCGTCGTGCTCAACTCGGAGGCGCGCAAGCGCTACCGGCCCACGATCGAGAGACTCCAGCGGGCGCTCAAGGCGCACACCGTCGCCACCGCCGCCGACACCTCGCGCACCTTCCGGGGCCCGGCCGCGCGCCACGGCTCCTCCGGCGGCGGGGTGCGGGTGAAGGCCGTGTGCGACTGCGGGCGCAATGTGCGCGTCGTGCCGTCCGTGCTCGCCCAGGCGCCGATCATGTGCGGCGGCTGCGGCCAGCCCTTCCGGATCCCCGAGCCGGCGGTCGTCGGCTGACCCCGCCGTTCGGCGCCCCGCGATCGATATGGCACAATGGGTCGCTGTACTCGACAGTCGCATAGGACCCCTCTCTCCTCCGGCTGACGCGTCCATCGGGCACCCGAGTACCGCAAACCCCACGTGGCATCTCGTTGTGCCCAACCACGTCAAGACCAGGAGACACCACTCCAGTGGCAGTCAAGATCAAGCTGAAGCGTCTGGGCAAGATCCGTTCGCCTCACTACCGCATCGTCGTCGCCGACTCCCGCACCCGCCGTGACGGCCGTGCGATCGAGGAGATCGGCCTGTACCACCCGGTGCAGAACCCCTCCCGCATCGAGGTCGACAGCGAGCGCGCCCAGTACTGGCTGAGCGTCGGCGCCCAGCCGACCGAGCCCGTGCTGGCCATCCTCAAGGTCACCGGCGACTGGCAGAAGTTCAAGGGTCTGCCGGCCCCGGCCCCGATGCTGGTCGCCGAGGAGAAGAAGCGCGACTTCAGCGACCTCTTCGAGGCTCGTGTGAACGCCGCTGGCGAGGCGAAGGGTGAGGCCATCACCCCGAAGGCCAAGAAGTCGGAGAAGAAGGACGAGGCCGCCGAGGCCGAGTCCGCTGAGTCGACCGAGGCCTGAGGATGCTCGAGGAGGCCCTTGAGCACCTCGTGAAGGGCATCGTCGACAACCCCGACGACGTGCAGGTCGCCTCGCGCGACCTGCGCCGGGGGCGCGTGCTGGAGGTTCGGGTCCACCCCGAGGACCTCGGCAAGGTGATCGGCCGCAACGGCCGCACCGCCCGCGCCCTGCGTACCGTCGTGGGCGCCATCGGCGGCCGTGGCATCCGTGTCGACCTCGTCGACGTGGACCAGGTCCGCTGAGAAGCGACAGAGCACCGGCACGGGCCGGGAAGGGTTTCCCTTCCCGGCCCGTTGTCGCGTTCGTAAGACCATGCGAGAAGGATTGAGACTGTGCAGCTGGTAGTCGGCAGGATCGGCCGTGCCCACGGCATCAAGGGCGAGGTCACCGTAGAGGTGCGTACGGACGAGCCCGAGCTGCGGCTCGGACCCGGCGCCGTGCTCGCCACGGACCCCGCGGGCACCGGCCCGCTGACCGTCGAGACCGGCCGGGTACACAGCGGCCGGCTGCTCCTGCGCTTCGCCGGCGTCGCCGACCGCACCGCCGCCGAGGCCCTGCGCAACACCCTGCTGATCGCCGACGTCGACCCGGACGAGACTCCCGAGGACCCCGAGGAGTTCTACGACCACCAGCTGATGGACCTCGACGTCGTCACCGTCGACGGCACCGTCGTCGGCCGGATCGCCGAGATCTCCCACCTGCCCTCCCAGGACCTCTTCATCGTCGAGCGGCCCGACGGCAGCGAGGTGATGATCCCCTTCGTCTCCGAGATCGTCACCGAGATCGACCTGGACGGGCAGCGCGCCGTCGTCGACCCGCCACGCGGTCTCCTCGACATCGACGAGGCCGAGGTCGCCAGCAGCCGCGACGCCGAGGAGGAGCAGGAGTAATGCGCCTCGACGTCGTCACGATCTTCCCCGAGTACCTCGAACCGCTGAACGTCTCGCTCGTCGGCAAGGCCCGCGCCCGCGGCCAGCTCGACGTACGTATCCACGACCTGCGGGAGTGGACGCACGACAAGCACAACACCGTCGACGACACCCCCTACGGCGGCGGCCCCGGCATGGTCATGAAGCCCGAGCCGTGGGGCGAGGCACTGGACGCGATCGTCGAGTCCGGCGCGGACGACGCGCGCCCCACCATCGTCGTCCCCACCCCCAGCGGCGAGCCCTTCACCCAGGAGATCGCCGTCGAGCTCGCCGAGAAGCCGTGGCTGGTCTTCACCCCCGCCCGCTACGAGGGCATCGACCGCCGCGTCATCGAGGAGTACGGCGACCACTACGACGTCCGCGAGCTCTCCATCGGCGACTACGTCCTGGCCGGCGGCGAGGCCCCCGTCCTCGTCATGGTCGAGGCCGTCGCCCGGCTGCTCCCCGGCGTCCTCGGCAACGCCGAGTCCCACCGCGACGACTCCTTCGCCCCCGGCGCCATGGCCGACCTCCTGGAAGGCCCCGTCTACACCAAGCCGCCGGAGTGGCGCGGCCGGGGCATCCCCGACGTCCTGCTCAGCGGCCACCACGGCAAGATCGCCCGCTGGCGCCGCGACGAGGCGTTCCGGCGCACCACCGCCAACCGGCCCGACCTCATCGAGCGCACCGACCCCGCCGCCTTCGACAAGAAGGACCGCGAGATGCTCTCGATCCTGGGCTGGGCCCCCGGCGCGGACGGCCGATTTGGGCGAGTGGCCCCCGACGTGGAAGAATGAGCCGTTGCCTTGCGTCCGGCGTGCGCCCCTGCCACAGGGGGACCGACGCCCGCCCGGTGTGCGAGGCACCATTCACTTTTCCGAACGATTCCGCCGATGACCTGTGGCATCGGCGAGGAAGCAGACGAATATGTCTTCCCTGCTCGACGGCGTCAACGCCGCTTCGCTGCGCACCGACGTCCCGGCCTTCCGTCCCGGTGACACCGTGAACGTCCACGTTCGCGTCATCGAGGGCAACCGCTCCCGCATCCAGCAGTTCAAGGGTGTCGTCATCCGCCGTCAGGGCGCGGGCATCAGCGAGACCTTCACGGTCCGCAAGGTCTCCTTCTCCGTCGGCGTCGAGCGCACCTTCCCGGTGAACAGCCCGATCTTCGAGAAGATCGAGCTCGTCACCCGCGGTGACGTCCGTCGCGCCAAGCTGTACTACCTCCGTGAGCTCCGCGGCAAGGCCGCGAAGATCAAGGAGAAGCGCGACCGCTGAGCTCCTCGCCGGAGTCCAGAACCGGCCGGATAGGCTTTCGGCCCGATGGACACCGACGCACAGCTCGCATCGCTTCCGGAGCGCGACCGCTCTCCCGAACCCGCACAGGGTGAGGAGCAGGGGTCGCGCTCCGCGCGTTTTCCCCGCGTAGCGGCGGGATGGCGGTGGCTCACGGGCGGCGGGCCGCTGCGGCGCGCCGGAGTGCTGATCTTCACCTGCCTGATCACGCTGCTCCTGGTCAGCAGCTATCTGGTCCAGCCGTTCCTGATCCCCAGCGGGTCGATGCGCGGCACCCTCCAGGTCGGCGACCGGGTGCTCGTCAACAAGCTCGCCTACCGCTTCGGGGACGAGCCGCGCCGGGGCGATGTGATCGTCTTCGACGGCACCGACTCCTTCGTCCAGGACGACGGGCCCTCGGAGAACGCGGTGACCACGATCATCCGCAAGGGCGCGGCGGCCGTCGGGCTGATGCGGCCCTCAGAGACCGACTACGTCAAACGGGTCGTCGGCGTCGGCGGCGACCGGGTCCGCTGCTGCGACAAGTGGGGCAGGCTGGAGATCAACGGCCGTCCGGTGCTGGAGGAATACCTCTACCCGGGGGACGTTCCCTCCCAAGTGCCGTTCGATGTGGTGGTGCCGGAGGGCAAGCTATGGGTCATGGGTGACCATCGCAGCGACTCCCGTGACTCGCGGGACCATCTGGGCGAGCCGGGCGGCGGCATGGTTCCGGTGAACCGCGTCGTCGGGCGCGCCGACTGGATCGGCTGGCCGCTGGGCCGGACGACCTCCCTCGGCCGGACCGGCGCCTTCGCGGACGTCCCCGACCCGGGCCCGGGACACGGGGGAGGCGGCCCGCATGGGTAGCAGGGGCCGCGGCAGCGTCCGCACGGCCGCGCCGGCCGCCCGCCCGGCGGCGGCGCCCGACGACCGGCCGCCCCCCGGAACCGGGGGACGGGCGGAGCGGCGCAGGGCCGCGAAACGGACCGCCAGGAAGCAGCGGCGCCGTCGGCAGCGCTCGGTGCTCAAGGAAGTGCCCATCCTCATAGGCGTCGCGGTGCTCATCGCCCTGGTGCTGAAGACGTTCCTCGTCCAGGCCTTCGTGATCCCGTCCGGCTCGATGGAGGAGACCATCCGGATCGGCGACCGGGTGCTGGTCGACAAGCTGACGCCCTGGTTCGGGACCCGGCCGCAGCGCGGCGACGTGGTGGTCTTCAAGGACCCCGGGGGCTGGCTCGGCGACGAGTGGAAGTCCCGCCACGACCCGGTGGGGATCAAACAGGGGAAGGAAGCGCTCACCTTCATCGGCCTGCTGCCCTCGGCCGACGAGCAGGACCTCATCAAGCGCGTGGTGGGCGTCGGCGGCGACAGGGTCAAGTGCTGCGACAAGGACGGCAAAATCACGGTCAACGGGACGCCGCTCGAAGAACCCTACGTCCACCCGGGGAATCCTCCTTCCCAGATGACGTTCGACGTGAAGGTCCCGGCGGGCCGGCTCTTCGTCATGGGGGACCACCGCTCCGACTCGGCCGACTCGCGCTACCACCTGGACCAGCCGGGGCAGGGAACCGTCCCGGAGGACCTGGTGGTGGGGCGTGCGGTGCTGATCGCCTGGCCGCTGGACCACTGGCGGCGGCTGACCGAGCCGGACACGTACGCTTCGGTGCGGGACGCGCCGCGCGCGGATGCGCGGGCGGGCGGTTCGCCGCATAGTCTGTCCCCCACGGATCATGAAGGATTGATCCTGCTCCCGACCCCTGCGGAACTCCCGCTCGTTATGGGAGTGATGGGCCTGCGTCGTACGTATCGCGGGCGGCAGCGTGGAGTGAGGAGTGGATGTGGGGGATGTGGCGGTCGGCGCGCGTTCCGGTCACGGAGAGCCCGAAAGGCGGCCCGGGCGGACGGATGAGTCCTCCGGGGAGCTGTCCGGGGAGCCGTCCGGCGGTGACACGCCGCGGGAGGCCAGGTCCCAGGCGGCCGGGCCCGGCCAGGACGCCACGACGGTGACGTCCTCGGAGACCCCCCCGTCCGAGGGCGGCGCGGGGCACGGCGGCAGCGACGGCGAGGGCCGCGGGGCACGCCGCGACGAGCCGAAGAAGCAACGATCCTTCTGGAAGGAGCTGCCGCTCCTCATCGGTATCGCGCTGGTGCTCGCGCTGCTCATCAAGACCTTCCTGGTGCAGGCGTTCTCGATTCCCTCCGAGTCGATGCAGAACACCCTCCAGCGCGGCGACCGGGTGCTGGTGGACAAGCTCACGCCGTGGTTCGGCTCCAAACCCGAGCGCGGCGAGGTCGTCGTCTTCCACGATCCGGGCGGCTGGCTGGGCGAGAGCCCGGCCGCCGACAACGGACCGGTGGCCAGCGGCATCCAGAAGGTGCTCAGCTTCATCGGCCTGATGCCCTCGGCCGAGGAGAAGGACCTGATCAAGCGGGTCATCGCGGTCGGCGGCGACACCGTCGAGTGCAAGGGCAACAACGAGCCGGTGACGGTCAACGGCAAGGCGCTCGACGAGCCGTACATCTTCCCCGGGAACACGCCCTGCGGTGACAAGCCCTTCGGCCCGATCAAGGTGCCCCAGGGCCGGATCTGGGTGATGGGCGACCACCGCCAGGACTCCCTGGACTCCCGCTACCACCAGGAGCTCGACAGGTTCCAGGGCACGGTCTCGGAGGACGAGGTCGTGGGCCGCGCGATCGTCGTGGCCTGGCCGGTGAACCGGTGGTCCACGCTGCCGGTCCCCGGCACGTTCGACCAGCCGGGGCTGAGCGCCGCGGCCGCCGTCGCGCCGCCGGCGTTCGGGCTCGCGGGCGCGGTGCCGCTGGTGCTGTGGCGCCGGCGCCGGAACCTGCGGAAGGCCGCGGGGTCCGAGCGGTCCATCGTGGTGGTCCCCGCCGCGAAGCGGTGACGCGTCGAGAAGGCGTGACGCGCCGCGAAGGGTGACGCGCTGCGAAGGGTGACGCGCCGCCCTCCCCGAACCGGCTGACATCGGCCCTCGCCAGGGGCTGACCGGAGCCCGTACCCCCGGGTAGGGTGCGATTCCGTCGGACCGGCGGACGGGGGATGGGACGCGATGAGCGCAGTGGAACGTGGCGTCGACGGCCACGGCCGCGCGGGCAGGGTACTGTCCGGGCTGGCCGTGGCCGTCGGCTGTCTGCTCTTCCTCGGCGGCTTCGGCTGGGCCGCCCTGTTGTACCGGCCGTACACCGTGCCCACCGACTCGATGGCGCCCACGATCGGGCGCGGCGACCGGATCCTCGCCCAGCGGATCGACGGCGGCGAGGTGCGGCGCGGGGACGTCGTCGTCTTCGAGGACGAGGTCTGGGCCAACGTCCCGATGGTCAAACGGGTCGTCGGCGTCGGCGGCGATCACATCGAGTGCTGTGACAAACAGGGCCGCCTGATGATCAACGGCAAGCCCGTGGAGGAGCCCTATCTGGAGGGCTCCGGCCCGGCCTCGCCCACCGGTTTCTCGGCCACCGTCCCCGAGGGCCGGCTGTTCCTCCTGGGCGACCACCGCTCGGACTCGCTGGACTCCCGCAGCCATATGACCGACGCGGGTCAGGGCACGGTGCCGCGTGACGCCGTCCGGGCCCGGGTGGACGCCACGGCCTGGCCGGTGTCCGGCTGGGGCATGATCGAGCGCCCCGGCGCCTTCGCCGCCCTGCCCGGCGGCACCTCCCGGCCGGGGCCGCTGCCGCTGATCACGACGTGCGTGGTGGTGGGCGCGGTGCTCATCCTGGGAGGTGCGGCGGTCGGCGCGCTCGCACAGCGGGCGGCACGCGGCGGGAAGGCGGCGGTGGCGACCCATGGGTGAGACGGGCGGGGTCGAGGGCGGCGGCCCGCGCCGGGCCGCCCGCGTCGTCCTGCTGGACCCGGACGACCGGATCCTGCTGCTCCACGGCTACGAACCGGACGACCCCGCCACCACCTGGTGGTTCACCCCCGGCGGAGGGCTGGAGGGCGACGAGGGCTGGGAGGAGGCCGCGCGCCGTGAGCTGGCCGAGGAGACGGGGATCACCGAGATCGAACTCGGCCCGGTGCTCTGGACGCGCAGGTGCTCGTTCCCCTTCGACGGCCGCCGCTGGGAGCAGGACGAGCGCTACTACCTGGCCCGGACCGCGCAGCGGCCCACCTGGTCCGGCGGTGGGACGGAGCTGGAGCGGCGCAGCCTGTCGGGGCTGCGCTGGTGGACCTGCGAAGAACTGCTCGCGACGCATGAGACGGTGTACCCGACCAGACTCGCCGGGCTGCTGCGGGCGCTGCTCGACGAGGGACCCCCGAGTACGCCGGTGCTCCTGGAGACCGAGCGCGCCTGACGCACAATGGGGGGACGCACGGCTGAAGGGGAACATGCCATGAGCGCCGAGGACCTCGAGAAGTACGAGACCGAGATGGAGCTGAAGCTCTACCGGGAGTACCGCGACGTCGTCGGACTGTTCAAATACGTGATCGAGACCGAGCGCCGTTTCTACCTGACGAACGACTACGAGATGCAGGTGCACTCGGTGCAGGGCGAGGTCTTCTTCGAGGTCTCGATGGCGGACGCGTGGGTGTGGGACATGTACCGGCCGGCGCGCTTCGTGAAGCAGGTGCGGGTGCTCACGTTCAAGGACGTGAACATCGAGGAGCTCAACAAGACCGATCTCGATCTGCCGGGGACGTGACCTCCGGGGATCCTTCACTGATCGGGTGACGGGGTTTTCCACAATCGCGGGGTTATCCACCAAGATCCAAAACGTGGGGGCGCGGGCGGCATAGTCGGCACCGGAGGTGGTGCTCATGAACGCCCGAGGGGGGCTCGGCAGGTACGGGGAGGATCTGGCGGCGCGCCGGCTGACCGAGGCCGGGATGACCGTGCTGGCCCGCAACTGGCGGTGTCGCGCCGGTGAGCTGGACATCGTGGCGCTGGACGGCGACGTGCTGGTGGTCTGCGAGGTGAAGGCCCGCCGCGTGGGCCGGTTCGAACACCCGATGGCCGCCGTCACGGCCACCAAGGCCGGGCGGCTGCGCGAGCTCGCCGAGCGATGGCTGGCCGGGCACGGCGGAGCCCCGCCGGGCGGGGTGCGCATCGATCTCGTGGGCGTGGTCGTCCCGGACCGGGGCGCGCCGCTCGTCGAGCACGCCAAGGGGGTGGCGTGATGGGCTTCGCGCGGACGTGCTCGGTCGCCCTGGCCGGGGTGGACGGCGTGGTGGTCGAGGTCCAGGCCGACCTGGAGCCGGGAGTGGCCGCCTTCACCCTCGTCGGCCTGCCGGACAAATCCCTCAGCGAGAGCCGCGACAGGGTGAGGGCCGCCGTGGTGAACTCGGGCGCGGACTGGCCGCAGAAGAAGCTCACCGTCGGGCTCAGCCCGGCCTCCGTGCCCAAGGGCGGCAGCGGTTTCGATTTGGCCGTCGCCTGTGCGGTCCTGGGCGCCGCCGAGCGGATCGATCCCCGGGCGATCGCCGACCTGATGATGATCGGCGAGCTGGGCCTCGACGGCCGGGTCCGCCCCGTGCGCGGCGTTCTTCCCGCCGTCCTGGCCGCAGCCGACGCCGGATACTGCCAGGTCGTCGTCCCCGAACGCACGGCGACCGAGGCCGCCCTGGTGCCCGGGGTGGCCGTGCTGGGCGTCCGCAGCCTGCGCCAGCTGATCGCGGTGCTGGCCGACGAGCCCGTCCCCGAGGAGGACGAGGACGCACCGGGGGAGGGCCGGCCCGACCCCATGCTCGCGGGGCTGGTCGTGCCGGGCGCCGGCGGCGCGCTCGGGGCGCGGCCCGGCGAGCGCCCGCCCGACCTCGCCGAGGTCGCGGGGCAGGCCAGGGCCCGCCGGGCGCTGGAGGTGGCCGCCGCCGGGCGTCACCACCTCCTGTTCGTGGGCAGCCCGGGCGCGGGCAAGACCATGCTGGCCGAACGACTGCCCGGGCTTCTCCCGCCCCTCACACCGCAAGAGTCACTCGAAGTCACAGCGGTCCACTCCGTCGCCGGGACCCTGCCCGCCGGCCAGCCCCTGATCGACCGCGCCCCCTACTGCGCGCCCCACCACTCGGCGTCCATGCCCGCGCTGATCGGCGGCGGCTCCGGACTACCCCGGCCGGGAGCCGTCTCCCTCGCACACAACGGCGTACTTTTTCTGGACGAATCTCCCGAATTCTCGGGCAGAGTGCTCGACGCCCTGCGGCAGCCACTCGAGTCCGGACACGTCGTCGTCGCCCGCACCGGCGGAGTGATGCGCCTCCCCGCCGCCTTCCTGCTCGCCCTCGCCGCCAACCCCTGCCCCTGCGGCCGGCGCGGCATGACCGGCGACGGCTGCGACTGCCCGCCCCGGGCGGTCAAACGCTACCTGGGGCGACTGTCCGGACCGCTGATGGACCGTGTGGACCTCAGAGTGGCCGTCGAGCCCGTGACCCGCTCGGAGCTCACCGGCCCCCCGTCGGAGTCCACGGCCGACGTCGCCGCGCGCGTCCGCCTCGCCCGCGAACGCGCCGCCGCCCGGTACACCGGCACACCCTGGCGCACCAACAGCGAAGTACCGGGCCACGAGCTGCGCACCCGCTGGAGCATGCCACCGGGCGCCCTCGCCGAGGCCGAACGGGACATGGAGCGCGGCCTGCTGACGGCGCGAGGGCTGGACCGGGTCCTCCGGGTCGCCTGGACGATCGCGGACCTCGCCGGCCACTCCCGGCCCGACGTCGGGGACGTGGCCCAGGCGCTGGAGCTGCGCACGGGCGTCCGGCGCGGCGCGGTGACCGCCGGAGGCTGGGCATGAGCGGGCCCGGGCCGGGGGAACGGCTGGCGCGGGCCGCGCTCACCGGCCTGACGGAACCGGGGGACGAACTCGTGGGCCGCTGGCTGAGGGAGCTGGGCCCCGAGGCCCTGCTGCACGGCCTGACCGGCAAGGGGCCACCCCCGAAAGGAGCCCGCCCGGACCGGCTCGAAGGCTGCCGGGCCCGCGCCGCGCACCGCCACCCCGCCCGCGACCTCGCCACCGTCGACCGGATGGGCGGGCGCTTCATCTGCCCGGGCGATGTCGAATGGCCCGGACAGCTCGACGACCTGGGCGACGCCCGCCCCATCGGCCTCTGGGTCCACGGCAGTCCGAACGTACGACTGTGGGCGCTGCGGTCGGTCGCCGTCGTCGGAGCCCGCGCCTGCACCGACTACGGCTCCTATGTGGCGGCGATCCTCGGCTCAGGGCTCGCGGAACGCGGCTGGGTGGTCGTCTCCGGGGCCGCGTTCGGCGTCGACGGGGCCGCCCACAGGGGTGCGCTGGCCGCCGGAGGGGCCACCATGGCGGTGCTGGCCTCGGGGATCGACGTGCCCTATCCGCGCGGACACGCCGAGTTACTCGACCGGATCGCGGAACAGGGTCTCGTCCTGGCCGAGTTGCCACCCGGCGGACACCCCACGCGCAGCCGCTTCGTCCTGCGCAACCGCGTGATCGCCGCGCTCACCCGGGGAACCGTGGTCGTGGAGGCCGAATACCGCAGCGGCTCGCTGGTCACCGCGCGCCGCGCGCGAGAACTGGGGCGGCACACCATGGGGGTGCCCGGGCCGGTGACGTCGGGGCTCTCCGCGGGAGTCCACGAACTCCTGCGCGAAGGAGCCTGTCTGGTGACCGACGCCGACGAGATCACCGAGCTGATCGGCGACATGGGCGAGCTGGCCCCCGAGCGCAGAGGCCCCGTTCTGGCCAGGGACCTGCTGCCCGAAGCGGCCGCCAGAACACTGGAAGCCGTCCCCGGCCAAGGCGGCGCCGAGCTCGCGCTCATCGCCCGGAACGCCGGGATGGGCCGGGACCGGACGCTCGGCAGCCTGTACGAACTCCAGGCGCTGGGGTTCGTGGAACGACTGGGCGATCAGTGGCAATTGGCTGACGTGACGTCAACGTCCGGGACCCCCAAGCCCCTCGGACGGCGCCCCGGTGTGCGGCGAGGCGGTGCTTGACCTGGGGTGATCGGGTGAAAGGGTTAAGGGGTGGGCCGAGCCGGCCGATACGGCGGGCTCTGCGCGGCCCCGGGCGTCCCGATGGCCGCCTGCCGCGGAACGCGGACCTGCGGAGGACATCCGCGCCCCTCCAGGGAGACCGAAGGGGCCTCATCGCTCACCGCAGCGCCACGGTCACGCTACGCTCACGGAATCCATCCATTCGTACCACCCGGTCCAAGTCACAGCAGAACGGCTCAAAACGACGAATGCCCCAGCACACCTCCGGGTCCGACCGCGCGGCGGCACCGCCCGCAGCGCGCGGCGCCGTGCGCCCTCCCGCACCCTCGACGCTCGACGAGCTGTGGCGGTCGTACAAGGCCTCGGGCGACGAACGGCTGCGGGAGCAACTGATCCTCCACTACTCGCCCCTGGTGAAGTACGTGGCGGGCCGCGTCAGCGTCGGGCTGCCGCCCAACGTCGAGCAGGCCGACTTCGTCTCCTCCGGGATCTTCGGCCTGATCGACGCCATCGAGAAGTTCGACCCCACCCGCTCCATCAAGTTCGAGACCTACGCCATCACCCGCATCCGGGGCGCCATGATCGACGAACTGCGGGCCCTGGACTGGATCCCCCGCTCGGTCCGGCAGAAGGCCCGTGCCGTCGAGCGCGCCTACGCCACCCTCGAAGCCGCCCTGCGCCGCACCCCCTCCGAAGCGGAGGTCGCGGCCGAGATGGACATCTCCCTGGAGGAACTCCACTCCGTCTTCAGTCAGTTGTCGCTGGCCAACGTCGTGGCCCTGGAAGAGCTGCTGCACGTCGGCGGCGAGGGCGGCGACCGGCTCAGCCTGATGGACACCCTGGAGGACACCGCCGCCGACGACCCCGTCGAGGTGGCCGAGGACCACGAACTGCGCCGGCTGCTGGCCCGGGCCATCAACACCCTCCCCGAGCGGGAGAAGACCGTGGTCACCCTCTACTACTACGAGGGCCTCACCCTCGCCGAGATCGGGCACGTGCTCGGGGTCACGGAGAGCAGGGTCAGTCAGATCCACACCAAGTCCGTCCTCCAGTTGAGGGCCAAGCTGGCGGACGTCGGACGCTGAATCGTCCCTCCAGCGTCGTCCCCGACGCGGTGTGTCCGTAAAGTGGGACCGTGCCCAGGATTCGAGCGGCCTCAGTGGCCGAGCACCGGACGATGCAGCGCGGCGCCCTCCTGGACGCCGCGCGCTCCTTGCTGTCCGAAGGCGGAACGGAGGCCCTGACCTTCCCCGCCCTCGCCGAGCGCACCGGGCTCGCGCGGTCCTCGGTCTACGAGTACTTCCGTTCCCGCGCCGCCGTCGTCGAAGAGCTGTGCGCCGTGGACTTCCCCGTCTGGGCCGCCGAGGTCGAGGCCGCCATGGAGCGCGCCGACACGCCGGGGGGGAAGATCGAGGCATATGTGCGGCAGCAGCTGTCGCTCGTCGGCGACCGCCGCCACCGCGCCGTCGTCGCCATCTCCGCGGGCGAGCTCGACTCCGGCGCCCGCGAGAAGATCCGCGCCGCCCACGGCGGCCTCGTCGCCATGGTCGTCGAAGCGCTGGACGCCCTCGGCCACGAGCAGCCCCGCCTGGCGGCCATGCTCCTCCAGGGAGTCGTCGACGCCGCGGTACGCCGCATCGAGCTCGGCGCGGCGGAGGAACCGGACCGGATCACCGAGGCGGCCGTCACCATGGCCCTGCGAGGCGTCTGCGGCTAGCCGGGGGCCCCTCCCCCTCCCCCCACCCCCATCCCCCCGGTCTCGCAGCTTTGCCCTGGTTTCAGGCGGCCCAGGGTGGGCCGAGCGTTCCCTCCGGCGGCCACAGCCGGGACGGGGCGCGGCGCAGTATCCACGGGGGCAGGAGCGTCAGCGGGTCGAGGTAGTCATCCCCGCGGCGCAGGCCCCAGTGGAGGCAGCCGTGGCCCGGGCAGTGGGCCGAGCCGGCCTCCAGGAGGCCGATGATCTGACCGGCGCCGACGTGGTCGCCCTCGCGCACTGTCGCCCGTACGGGCTCGTATGTCGTCCGCAGCGCGGGGGCGAGCTCCACCGCCACCACGCCCCGCCCCGCGATCCGGCCCGCGAAGGAGATCCGCCCCGGGGTGGCGGCCCGGACCGGTAGACCGGGACCGGCCGCGAGGTCGACGCCCCGGTGGCCCGCCGCCCAGCGGGCCGGGGGCGGTTCCCAGGCGCGCAGGACCAGGGGCCGGGCGCCCCGGGCGCCCGTGACGGGCCAGGACCGGTCTCCGGCGGGGCCGCCCGATGCCCTGGGTGGGCCGGGGCTCGGGGGAGCGGGGCCGGAGACGGCCGCCGCGCACGCCAGCAACATGATCAGGGCCGTGAGCGCGCAGAGCGTGAGCGCCCGCCCGGCCGCGGCGCGTCGTCGAGAGGGGGAGGGGGAGGCGGGGAAGACGGAGGAGTCGGTTCGTCGCATGGAGTAACCATGGCCGGGTCCGGCGAATCGTGGGGATCTTGATCCGGATCTGTGGACTACTCGTGGGTTGTGGACAACGCCGTCACCCGGGGGTTCTCCGGTCCCGTACACTTCTCATGGCGATCCGGGTCACCGGGTCGACTTCGCACGCCCCGCCACTGACGCGTCAGACCCTCTCGGGCAGCACGGTGGCCGTGTCTCTCGGTCCGTGAAACGGCTCCTCGCAAGGGATTCGTTCGCGGCAGGCGCGTCGGGGCGTCAGGAGCGGCGGCCGCCCGGCCGTCGTGGAACCGAGTATTTCAAGGAGCGCGGCCATGGCCGTCGTCACGATGCGGGAGCTGCTGGAGAGCGGCGTCCACTTCGGTCACCAGACCCGTCGTTGGAACCCGAAGATGAAGCGTTTCATCTTCACGGAGCGCAACGGCATCTACATCATCGACCTGCTCCAGTCGCTGTCGTACATCGACCGCGCCTACGAGTTCGTGAAGGAGACCGTCGCGCACGGTGGCTCCATCATGTTCGTCGGTACGAAGAAGCAGGCCCAGGAGGCCATCGCCGAGCAGGCGACCCGTGTCGGCATGCCCTACGTCAACCAGCGCTGGCTGGGCGGCATGCTCACCAACTTCTCGACCGTCTACAAGCGCCTCCAGCGCCTGAAGGAGCTCGAGCTCATCGACTTCGAGGACGTGGCCGCCTCCGGCCTCACCAAGAAGGAGCTCCTGGTCCTCTCCCGCGAGAAGGCCAAGCTGGAGAAGACCCTCGGCGGTATCCGCGAGATGCAGAAGGTGCCGAGCGCCGTCTGGGTCGTGGACACCAAGAAGGAGCACATCGCCGTCGGTGAGGCGCGCAAGCTCCGCATCCCGGTCGTCGCCATCCTCGACACCAACTGCGACCCCGACGAGGTCGACTACAAGATCCCGGGCAACGACGACGCCATCCGCTCCGTCACCCTGCTCACCCGCGTGATCGCCGACGCCGTCGCCGAGGGCCTCATCGCCCGTTCCGGTGCCGCCACCGGTGACGTCAAGGCCGACAAGGCCGCCGGCGAGCCGCTGGCCGAGTGGGAGCGCGACCTGCTCGAGGGCGAGAAGAAGGCCGACGAGCCGGCCGCCGAGGCTGCTGCCGAGGCCCCGGCCGAGGCTGCTGCCGAGGCCGAGAAGCCGGCCGCGGACGCCGAGCAGGCCTGACGCCCCGTACCGGACGACGGCGGGGGCCCGGTGCCCCCGCCGTCGTCCGGCGGATCCACTGTCGGACCCCGTCAGCGGGACGGGAGCCGACAGGTGTGGTGACCTCAAGACGGACCAGCCCTGCCGGATGCCCGGGTGGCACGGCGGGGCGCAGTGACGAGAAGGATTGAAGGATGGCGAACTACACCGCCGCTGACGTCAAGAAGCTCCGTGAGCAGACCGGCGCCGGCATGATGGACTGCAAGAAGGCGCTCGACGAGGCCGAGGGCAACCTCGAGAAGGCCGTCGAGATCGTCCGCGTCAAGGGCCTGAAGGGTGTGGCCAAGCGCGAGAGCCGCACCACCGAGAACGGCGCCGTCGCCTCCCTCATCGCCGAGGACAACACCTCCGGTGTCATCGTCGAGCTGAAGTGCGAGACGGACTTCGTCGCCAAGGGCGAGAAGTTCATCACCGTCGCCGACGCCCTGGCCGCCCACATCGCCAAGGCCGCCCCGGCCGACGTCGAGGCCCTCATGGCCTCCGAGATCGAGGCTGGCAAGACCGTCCAGGCGTTCGTGGACGAGGCCAACGCCACCCTCGGTGAGAAGATCGTCGTGGACCGCTTCGCGCACTTCGCCGACGGCAAGGTCTACGCCTACATGCACCGCACCGCCGCTGACCTGCCCCCGCAGGTCGGTGTCCTGGTCGAGCTGGACAAGGACAACGCCGAGGTCGCCAAGGACGTCGCGCAGCACATCGCCGCCTTCGCGCCGAAGTTCCTCACCCGTGACGCCATCCCGGCCGAGACCGTGGAGAACGAGCGCCGCGTCGCCGAGGCCACCGCTCGCGAGGAGGGCAAGCCCGAGGCCGCCCTGCCGAAGATCGTCGAGGGTCGTGTCACCGGCTTCTTCAAGGAGCAGGTCCTGCTGGACCAGCCCTTCGCCAAGGACAACAAGAAGACCGTCCAGAAGATCCTGGACGAGGCCGGTGTCACGCTGAAGCGCTTCGCGCGCATCCGCGTCGGCGCCTGAGCCGTCCGCAGGGCAGCGAATGACCCGCGACCCGCTAGGGTCGTACGCAGTCGGCCGCTCACGGGCCGGCCGCTGATGTGACGAGGAGGCCATTGCCGCAGAGGGAACCGAAAGGATCCATCCGGCAATGGCCTTCTTCGTATGTGCACGAGGAGAACTCCAATGAATCAGGGCGCGGACGCCACGCAGGCCGCCGGTGACACCGGCACCGACCAGGGCAATCGCCGTCGGTTCCTGCTGAAACTGTCAGGTGAGGCCTTCGCCGGCGGCGGTGGACTCGGCGTCGACCCCGATGTCGTGCACGCCATCGCCCGCGAGATCGCGGCCGTGGTCCGCGAGGGCTACGAGATCGCCGTGGTCATCGGCGGCGGGAACTTCTTCCGCGGCGCCGAGCTCCAGCAGCGCGGCATGGACCGCGCCCGCTCGGACTACATGGGCATGCTCGGCACCGTGATGAACAGCCTCGCCCTCCAGGACTTCCTGGCCAAGGAAGGCGTCGAGACCCGGGTCCAGACCGGTATCACCATGGGCCAGGTCGCCGAGCCGTTCATCCCGCTGCGCGCCGTGCGCCACCTGGAGAAGGGCCGCGTCGTGATCTTCGGCGCGGGCATGGGCATGCCCTACTTCTCCACCGACACCACCGCCGCCCAGCGCGCCCTGGAGATCCACGCCGAGGCGATCCTCATGGGCAAGAACGGCGTCGACGGGGTCTACGACTCCGACCCCAAGAAGAACCCCGACGCGGTGAAGTTCGACGCCCTCGAGTACGGCGAGGTGCTGGCCCGCGGCCTCAAGGTCGCCGACGCCACCGCGATCAGCCTGTGCATGGACAACAAGCTGCCGATCCTCGTCTTCGAGCTGCTCGCGGCGGGCAACATCGCCCGTGCCGTCAAGGGTGAGAAGATCGGCACGCTCGTGAGCGACCAGGGCACGCGGGACTGACGGGCCCGTACGCCGGCCCGCGCCGGGCGGCCGAGGAATCGGCCGCCCCCGCGACGGACGGCAACACCGCGCCGGGGGAAGACCTCGGCACGGGGATGGACAACTGCCTGCCGGTCGGACACCGTGCAGGAGAAGACGCGCGCAGGGGCGAGGCTCTGCTTACTGATAACACCAGGAGCAAGTGGTGATCGAAGAGATCCTCCTCGAGGCCGAGGAGAAGATGGAGAAGGCCGTTGTGGTCGCCAAGGAGGACTTCGCGGCGATCCGCACCGGGCGTGCGCACCCGGCGATGTTCAACAAGATCGTGGCCGACTACTACGGCGCGCTGACGCCCATCAATCAGCTGGCGTCGTTCTCGGTGCCCGAGCCGCGCATGGCCGTCGTCACCCCGTTCGACAAGACCGCGCTGCGCAACATCGAGCAGGCGATCCGCGACTCGGACCTCGGCGTCAACCCGAGCAACGACGGCAACATCATCCGGGTGACGTTCCCCGAGCTGACCGAGCAGCGCCGCCGCGAGTTCGTCAAGGTCGCCAAGACCAAGGCGGAGGACGCCAAGGTCTCGATCCGCTCCATCCGCCGCAAGGCCAAGGACGCCCTGGACAAGCTGGTCAAGGACAAGGAGTCCGGCGAGGACGACGTGCGCCGCGCGGAGAAGGAGCTCGACGACACCACCGCGAAGTACGTGGCGCAGGTGGACGAGCTGCTCAAGCACAAGGAAGCCGAGCTGCTCGAGGTCTGATGAACGACGCATCCTGGGGAGCCCCGCCGCGCGCCGGTCACTGGGGGTCCACCGGCCAGGGAACCAGCCCCGGCTACGGCCGGGAGGTGCCCCTCTCGGCGGGTCCTCTGCACGTCGCGGGCGACGCGGCGCAGACTCGGCCCATGCCCATTGTGCCCGGATCAGGCGGATACCAGGACGACGGAGCCGACCGTGACCAGGGGGCCGCCCACATCGGTGGCCCCCTGTTCCGCGATGAACAGGAGCCCGACATCCGGCCGCAGGAGCCCGCCGCCCCACAGGGGCCTCCGGCGAAGAAGAGCGCGGGTCGCGATCTGCGTGCCGCGATAGGGGTGGGGGTCGGCCTCGGTGCGGTGATCCTCGCCTCCCTGTTCGTCTACAAGCCCGTCTTCCTCGGCGTGATCGTGGTCGCCGTGGTGGTCGGGCTGTGGGAGCTGACCTCCCGCCTCGCCGAGCGGAAGAACATCAAGGCCCCCTTGGTGCCGCTGGCCATCGGCGGTGCCGCGATGACCGTCGCCGGTTACGTCAACGGCGCCGAGGGCGCGTGGGTGGCCATGGCCTTCACCGCGCTCGCCGTGCTCGTCTGGCGGATGACGGAGCCGCCGGACGACTACCTCAAGGACGTCACGGCCGGTATCTTCGCGGCGTTCTACGTGCCCTTCCTCGCCACGTTCGTGGCGCTGATGCTGGCCGCCGGCGACGGCGCCTGGCGGGTGCTGACGTTCCTGATCCTGACGGTCGTCAGCGACACCGGGGCGTACGCGGTGGGCTGGCGGTTCGGCCGGCACAAGCTCGCGCCGCGCATCAGCCCCGGCAAGACCCGCGAGGGCCTGATCGGCGCGGTGCTGTTCGCGATGGTGGCGGGCGCGCTGTGCATGCAGCTGCTGATCGACGACGGCGTGTGGTGGCAGGGCCTGCTGCTGGGCCTCGCCGTGGCGGTCAGCGCCACGCTCGGCGACCTCGGCGAATCCATGATCAAGCGGGACCTGGGGATCAAGGACATGGGCGCCCTGCTCCCCGGCCACGGAGGGATCATGGACCGGCTGGACTCGCTCCTGCCGACGGCGCCGGTGGTCTGGCTACTGATGGTGGCCTTCGTCGGCTCCTGATGCCGAACGGCCCTGACCTGGGCTTTTCGGAAGGTGTTCGATACGTGAGGGGTCCGTCGTCCACAGGGCGGCGGGCCCCCTCCGTATGTCTGCGACACTGGTGGGACCATGCCTGCACCCGGAGAACTCACTTTCGTCGCCCCCCGCGGAGCCAAGCTGCCCCCGCGGCACCTCGCCGACCTCAGCCCCGCCGAGCGCCGCGAGGCCGTCGCCGCGATCGGCGAGAAGCCGTTCCGCGCCAAGCAGCTGTCCCAGCACTACTTCGCCCGCTACGCCCACGACCCGGCGCAGTGGACGGACATCCCGGCGGCGGCCCGCGAGAAGCTCGCCGGTGAGCTGCTGCCGGACCTGATGAGCGTGGTGCGGCACATCTCGTGCGACGACGACACCACCCGCAAGACCCTCTGGCGGCTGCACGACGGCAAGCTCGTCGAGTCCGTCCTGATGCGCTACCCGGACCGGGTCACCATGTGCATCAGCTCCCAGGCGGGCTGCGGCATGAACTGCCCGTTCTGCGCCACCGGCCAGGCCGGGCTGGACCGCAATCTGTCCACCGCCGAGATCGTCCACCAGATCGTCGACGGCATGCGCGCCCTGCGCGACGGCGAGGTGCCCGGCGGCCCGGCGCGGCTGTCCAACATCGTCTTCATGGGCATGGGCGAGCCGCTGGCCAACTACAAGCGTGTCGTCGGCGCCATCCGCCGGCTGACCGACCCCGAGCCGGACGGCCTTGGCCTGTCCCAGCGCGGCATCACCGTCTCCACGGTCGGCCTGGTCCCGGCCATGCACCGGTTCGCCGACGAGGGCTTCAAGTGCCGTCTCGCGGTCTCGCTCCACGCGCCCGACGACGAGCTGCGCGACACCCTGGTGCCGGTCAACACCCGCTGGAAGGTCCGCGAGGTCCTCGACGCGGCCTGGGAGTACGCGGAGAAGTCCGGCCGCCGGATCTCCATCGAGTACGCCCTGATCCGCGACATCAACGACCAGGCCTGGCGTGGCGACCTGCTCGGCCGGCTCCTCAAGGGCAAGCGGGTGCACGTCAACCTGATCCCGCTCAACCCCACCCCCGGCTCCAAGTGGACGGCGTCCCGCCCGGAGGACGAGCGTGCCTTCGTCCAGGCCATCGCCGCCCACGGCGTGCCCGTGACCGTACGGGACACCCGCGGCCAGGAGATCGACGGCGCCTGCGGCCAGCTGGCCGCCACCGAGCGCTGAGCGGCGATGCGGCGCCTTCGGGCGCCGCCGTCCGGCACTGATACGGTGCCTTTCGTACAAATGAACAATCCGACAGGGGAGCGCCCAGGGCGCTGAGAGTGCGGCACGGCCCGCAGACCCTCGGACCTGATCCGGTTAGTACCGGCGTAGGGAGTCAGCACCACCATGAACACCAGCCTTCGGCGTGCCGTCGTGGCGACGGCCGTCGCCGCCCTCGGCCTTCCGGCGCTCGCCGCCTGCGGCGGCTCCGGCGACAAGGGCGGTGAGGCGTCGGGCGGCAAGACCGTCACCCTCGTCTCGCACGACTCGTTCGTCGCCTCGGACTCCGTGCTCCAGGAGTTCACGAAGCAGACCGGCTACAAGGTCAAGGTCGTCAAGGGCGGCGACGCCGGCCAGGCCGTCAACCAGGCGATCCTCTCCAAGAGCCACCCGCAGGGCGACGTCTTCTTCGGCGTGGACAACACCCTGCTCTCCCGGGCCCTCGACAACGGCATCTTCACCCCCTACGAGGCCAAGGGCCTGGACCGGGTCGCCAAGGAGTTCCAGGCCGACGCCGCCCGGCACCGCGTCACGCCCGTCGACACCGGCGAGATCTGCGTCAACTACGACCGCGCGTACTTCGCCGACCACAAGCTCGACCCGCCGAAGACGTTCGACGACCTGATCAAGCCGGAGTACAAGAACCTCCTCGTCACCGAGAACGCCGCCACCTCCTCGCCCGGCCTCGCCTTCCAGCTCGCCACCGCCGCCAAGTACGGCGACAACGGCTGGAAGGACTACTGGACCAAGCTCAAGGCCAACGGCGTCGAGGTCGTCGACGGCTGGGAGCAGGCCTACAACGAGCGCTTCTCCGGCTCCGCCGGCGGAAAGAAGGCCAAGGGCGACAAGCCCCTCGTCGTCTCCTACGCCTCCAGCCCGCCCGCCGAGGTCGTCGGCGCCAAGCCGCTGCCGAAGGAGGGCCCGACCGGCGTCGCGACCGGCACCTGCTTCCGGCAGACCGAGTTCGCCGGCCTGCTCAAGGGCGCGAAGAACACCGAGGGCGGCAAGGCCCTCGTCGACTTCATGCTGAGCAGGACGTTCCAGGAGGACATGCCCCTCCAGATGTACGTCAAGCCGGTCAGCCAGGACGCCAAGCTGCCCGAGGTCTTCACCCGGTACGGCGCGCAGGTCACCGACCCGCAGACGCTCGCCCCGGAGAAGATCGCCAAGAACCGCGACCAGTGGGTCAAGGAATGGTCCTCGCTCGTCCTGAAGTAACCGAAGCCGAAGCTATTGGTGCGCCTGCCGGACGGCAGGCCGCCAAGAGGGCGCCGGGCGCCCGCCGGGCGGCGACGCGGCTCGGCCTGATGGCCGTGCCGCTCGCCTTCTTCGGCGTCTTCTTCGCCTACCCCGTCGCCTCGATCGTCACCCGCGGCCTCACGGACGGCGGCCGGTGGCAGCTCGCCCGCGTGGGCGAGGTGCTCACCGACCCGGGCATCCGCGACGTCCTGTGGTTCACGCTCTGGCAGGCGTCCGCCTCCACCGCTCTGACCCTCCTGCTCGCCCTCCCCGGCGCCTACGTCTTCGCACGCCTCGACTTCCCCGGCAAACGGCTGCTCAGAGCCGTCGTCACGGTCCCCTTCGTGCTGCCGACCGTCGTCGCCGGCTCGGCGTTCCTGGCGCTCGTGGGCCGGGGCGGGCTGCTGGACGAGCTGTGGGGCGTCCGCCTGGACACCACGGTCTGGGCGATCCTCCTCGCCCACGTCTTCTTCAACTACGCCGTGGTCGTCCGCACCGTCGGCGGGCTGTGGGCCCAGCTCGACCCCCGCCAGGAGGAGGCGGCCCGCGTCCTCGGCGCCGGCCGTCTCGCCGCCTGGCGCCGGGTGACCCTGCCCGCGCTCGGCCCCGCCGTGGCCGCCGCCGCCCTCATGGTCTTCCTCTTCACCTTCACCTCCTTCGGCGTCGTCCAGATCCTCGGCGGACCCCGCTACGCCACGCTGGAGGTGGAGATCTACCAGCGGACGGCACAGCTCCTCGACCTGCCCACCGCCGCCGTTCTCACCCTCCTCCAGTTCGTCGTCGTGGCCGCGCTGCTGGCCGTGCACGCCCGGACCGTACGGCGCCGCGAGGCGACGCTGCGGCTCGTGGACGCCTCCCGCACCGCCCGCCGCCCGCGCGGCGCCGGCCAGTGGGCGCTGCTGGCGTCCGTGCTCGCCGTCGTCGCGCTGCTGGTGATGCTGCCGCTCGCGGTCCTCGTCCTGCGCTCCTTCGAGGGGCCCGACGGCTACGGCCTCGCCTCCTACCGCGCCCTCGCCTCGGCGGGCGCGGGCGGCGGCACATTCACCGTCGCCGCGCTCGACACCATCGGCAACTCGCTCACGTACGCGCTCGCCGCCACCGCCATCGCGGTCGTCGTCGGCGGCCTCGCGGCGGCGGCCCTCACCCGGCGCGAGGGCCGGCTCGTCCGCGGCTTCGACGCGCTGCTGATGCTGCCACTGGGCACCTCCGCCGTGACCGTCGGCTTCGGCTTCCTGATCGCCCTGGACGAGCCGCCGCTGGACCTGCGCACCTCGTGGATCCTGGTGCCGCTGGCCCAGGCGCTGGTGGGCGTGCCCTTCGTCGTCCGCACCGTGCTGCCCGTGCTGCGCGCGGTGGACACCCGGCTGCGGGAAGCGGCCGCGGTGCTCGGCGCGTCCCCGCTGCGGGCCTGGCGGGAAGTGGACCTGCCGCTGGTGGGCCGGGCCCTGGGCATCGCGGCGGGCTTCGCGTTCGCGGTGTCGCTGGGCGAGTTCGGCGCGACCGTCTTCATCGCCCGCCCCGACAACCCCACCCTGCCGGTGGCCGTGGCCCGACTGCTGGGCCGCCCCGGCGAACTCAACTACGGGCAGGCGATGGCCCTCAGCACGATCCTGATGCTGGTGTGCGCGGCGGCGCTGCTGGTGCTGGAGCGTGTGCGCACCGACCGTACGGGAGAGTTCTGATGCTTCGCCTCGAAGGCGTGACCGTCCGCTTCGGCGGGCGCGCGGTGCTGGACGCGGTCGACCTCGACGTCGCCGACCACGAGACCGTGTGCGTGCTCGGCCCGAGCGGCAGCGGCAAGTCGACGCTGCTGCGCGTGGTGGCCGGCCTCCAGCCGGCCCACGCCGGCCGGGTGCTGCTCGGCGGGCGAGACCAGGGCGGGGTGCCCCCGCACCGGCGCGGGGTGGGCCTGATGTTCCAGGACCACCAGCTCTTTCCCCAGCGGGACGTCGCCGGGAACGTCTCCTTCGGGCTGCGCGTCCGGGGGACCGGGCGGGCCGAGACCGAGCGCCGGGTGGCCGAGCTGCTCGACCTGGTGGGGCTGCCGGGCGCGCAGAAGCGGGCCGTGGGGGCGCTGTCGGGCGGTGAGCAGCAGCGCGTCGCGCTGGCGCGGGCGCTGGCCCCCGAGCCGCGGCTGCTGATGCTCGACGAGCCGCTGGGGCAGCTCGACCGGGGCCTGCGCGAGCGGCTCGTGGAGGAGTTGCGCGGGCTGTTCGGGCGGCTGGGGACGACGGTGCTGGCCGTCACCCACGACCAGGGCGAGGCGTTCGCGCTCGCCGACCGGGTGGTGGTGATGCGCGACGGGCGGATCGCGCAGGTGGGCACGCCGATGGAGGTGTGGCGGCGGCCGGCGTCGGAGTTCGTGGCGCGGTTCTTGGGCTTTGACAATGTCGTTCCGGCGACGGTCACGGGCGCGGGTGCGGATACGCCGTGGGGTGTGCTTCCTGTGCCGGAGGGGACGGCGCGGGGGGAGTGTGCGGTGTTGGTGCGGCCGGGGGGTGTTCGGTTGGTGCCCGTTTCGGACGGGCTGCCGTGTGCGGTGGTTTCCCGGACATTCCGGGGGGAGCGGGTGGTGGTGCGGTTGCGGCCCGTAAGCGGGCCGGAGATCGAGGCGGCGTGTCCGCTTGGCGCGGCGCCGGAGGTGGGGGAGCGTGTGGCGGTGGCGTTCCGGGCTGACGATGTCGTGGTTTTGCCCCAGTCCCGCCCCTTCCCGGCGTAGTAGATTTGCGGCTCCGCCGCGTGGGGGCTCCGCCCCCAGGCCCCCTTTGTCCTCAAACGCCGGACGGGCTGAAATCAGCCCGTCCGGCGTTTGAGGACCGGGGGTTCGGGGGCGGAGCCCCTGAAAGAAACGGTGAAGGGGCGGGGCCGGGGCTTCCCCCTCAGCCCACGGACGACGGCTGCGGTTCCTTCGCCTCCGGCGCGGGCGCCACTCCGTGGCTGTCCGGTTCGCCGAACCAGGCCACCGCCACCGCGCCCGCCACGGCCAGGAGGAAGCCGAGGATGGCCATCCAGGCGAAGCCCTCGCGGGACGTGTCGCCCAGCCAGAGGACGCCGATGATGCCCGGGAGGACCGTCTCGCCGACGACGAGGGCCGCCGTGGCGCCGTTCACGGAGCCGATCTGGAGGGCGACGGTGTGGAGGTACATGCCGACGGAGCCGGAGATGAGGATGGCGTAGAGGGCCGGGTCGGCGAGGAGGGTGGGCAGGTCGAAGGGGTCGATGCCGTCGAGGATGCGGACGCCCACGCCGATCGCGCCGAAGCCGAGGCCGGAGAGCAGGCCGGCGAGGATCGCGGCCCGGGAGCCGAGGAAGTGGACGGCGGTCCAGCCGCCGCCCATCAGGACGACCGAGATGATCAGCAGCCACCAGTGCGTGGAGCGCGCGGCGTCGCCGTTGCCCTCGTGGCCGGCGGCGGTCGCCAGCAGCACCAGGGCGGAGCAGACGACGCCGATCGACGTCCACTCCCTGCGGTTGAGCTTGATGCCGAGGAGCTTGATGCTCAGCAGCGCGGTGACGATCAGGTTGGCGCTGATGACGGTCTGGGAGAGGAACAGCGGCAGCATCCGGGCGGCGAGGGCACCGAGGGCGAAGCCTATGAAGTCCAGGACCGTGCCGACCATGAACTCCCAGGTCACGGCGGCCTTCGCGGTGGAGGACAGGCTGGGTCCGCCGTGCTGGGTGGTGGCCGTGGAGGACGCCGTCGCGGCCTCGCGCCGGGCCGATTTCCGGGACCCCACGGCCTGTAGGACCGATCCTGTGCCGTAACACGCAGAGGCCGCGACAGCCGTGACAAGGCCGATGATCACCAGTAGCTCCGTTCGCCTGATAAGCCGTCGTGCTCAGGAAGCAGACGTACTTCTGAGCAGACGTGGATTTCGGCGTCGGAGTTGCCTTCGGTCAAGAACTGGTCAAGACCTGGTGAGCGGCAGCGCGGCCAGTTCGGCGATGACCCAGGTCAGCGGGGCGAGCACGATCAGCAGCACGCCCGTGCGGACGGCCGCCGCACCGCGCAGCAGGGAGGCGGGGATGCCCAGCCGCAGCAGCGCGGCGGTGGTCTCGGCGCGGCAGTGCCGGGTGTCGATGGCGGCGGTGATGGCGGTGGCCGTCACACAGGCCATCACCACGGCCGCGCCCAGCCCCGTGAGCGGCCCGAACGGGCGGGGGCCCGACCGTTCCCAGGCCGCGCCGTAGAGCTCGACGGCGGCGAGCGCGCCCGCCGCCACCGCGCACAGCACCCCCAGCGGCCGCCCGAGCCGGTTCGCCGTGTCCTGGAGTATGCGGCCGGCGAGCAGCCGCATCGGGCCGGGCCGCCCGGCCGACAGCAGGGTGCCGCTCCAGTGGGTGAGGCCGGGGCCGGCCAGCACCAGGCCGAGGGAGGCGAGCAGCCAGCCGCCCATCAGCCCGGGGGAGGTGCCGCCGTCCTGGCCCGGCAGCGTCAGCAGGCTGTCCGGGGCGGGGGCCGGGGCGCGGCCCACGTACGCCTCCAGGGCGAGGCCGCAGGCGATGATCGCCACGCCCCAGGGGAGGCCCGCGTAGCTCCGGCGGTCGTCCTTGGCGGTGTCGGGCACCGTCGCCCTGGAAACGGTCCTGGACGCGCCTCCGGCGCGCTCCTTGCGCGGGCGCAGTGCGATGGCGCACGCGCCCGCCGCCAGCGCGGGCAGCAGCCCGAGCAGCGTGAGCGTCGCGGCCCAGGGCAGGGGCGCGTCCCCGTCGAGCAGTCCGGAGGCCGTGCCGCTGAGCGGGATGCCGCCGAGGTCGCCGCGGAGTTCGAGGTAGACCAGCAGGGCGGCGGCGCTGCCGAGACCGCAGGACAGGGCCGTCGAGGTGGCGGCGAGCAGGGAGAGGCGGACGGGGCCGAAGCCAATGGCGTCGAGCCCGTCGCGCGGGCGGGTCGCCGGGTCGCTGCGGGCCACGGTGACGGCGAACTGGGTGACGGCGGCCACGGGCACCGCGCACCACAGCAGCCGCACCAGCGACTGCTCCGTGGCGTTCGGGTGGGCCACCGCGTAGCCCAGGGAGCACAGCAGCAGGAAACCGGCGCCGGAGGAGGCGACGGCGACGAGCAGCCGTCGCAGGAGGACGAGCGGGTGGGCGCCGCGCGCTAGGCGGAGACTGAGCACGCGGCCCTGCCCTCCCCTTCGGTCGCCTCGGGTGCCGGGATGGCGCCGCCCCGGCGGCCGTCGGCGAGGACGACGGTGCGGTCGGCGAGGGCCGCGCTCTCGTCGTCGAGGGTGGCCAGGACGACGGTGATCTGGTGGGAGCGGGCGGCCGTGGTGAGGGTGCGCAGCACCTGGGCGCGGTCGGCGGCGTGCAGCGGGGCGGTCGGCTCGTCGGCGAAGACGACGGTGGGTTCGGCGGCCAGGGCGCGGGCGATGGCGATCCGCTGGCGCTGGGCCTGGGTGAGCGCTCCGGGGCGTTTGCGGGCGCAGTCGCCCACGTCGAGGCGTTCGAGCCACTCCGTGGCGGTCTGCTTGGCGGTCTTGTGGCCGGTGCCGCGCACCAGCAGCGGCAGGGCGGCGTTCTCCCAGCCCGTCAGCTCCGGGACCAGGTGGGGTTCGCTGTCGATCCAGCCGAAGCGGTCGCGGCGCAGCCGCTCGCGGGCGGAGCGGGAGAGGGTGTGCACGGGGGCGCTGTTGAACCACACCTCGCCGGGGTCGGCCAGGAGCTGGCCCGACAGGCATTTGAGGAGCGTGGTCTTGCCGGAGCCGCGTGGCCCGGTCACGGCGAGGATCTCGCCCTCCCGGACCCCGATGGACACCCCGGCGAGGGCGGGGGAACCGCTGTAGGAGTAGTGCAGGCCGCGTGCCCAGAGCACGTCGTTGTCCGGCGGGGCCACCATATCGAGCACCTCGGGTCGCTGAGAGGGTCCGTTCCCCTGTCCGGGTGAACGAACCGGAGGCCATTGGGTCACTGGCACCGTACGGAACCGGGATCCTAGCCTCCGTCCAGGCTCGGCGCTTTAGTGCCTCACTTTCCTCCCATCGGGCTCATGCGACGAGGTTTGCGCGGTGGCATCACGGTTAACGCGCGGGGAGGCCGGCGGCCTCCCCGCGCGTTGGCATCAAATCTTCGTCCATGCCTCCGTGAGGACGCCCCGCAGGATCTGCTCGATCTCGTCGAACGTCGACTGGTCGGAGATCAGCGGCGGAGCCAGCTGGACGACCGGGTCGCCGCGGTCGTCGGCCCGGCAGTACAGGCCGTTCTCGAAGAGCTTCTTCGACACGAAGCCGTACAGCAGGCGCTCGCACTCCTCGCCGCTGAAGGTCTCCTTGGTGACTTTGTCCTTCACCAGCTCGATGCCGTAGAAGAAGCCGTTGCCGCGCACGTCGCCGACGATCGGCAGGTCGTGGAGCTTGGAGAGGGTGGCGTGGAAGGCGCTCTCGTGGTCCAGCACGTGCTGGTTGAGGCCCTCGCGTTCGAAGATGTCGAGGTTGGCGAGCGCCACGGCCGCGGAGACCGGGTGGCCGCCGAAGGTGTAGCCGTGAAGGAAGGTGTTGGAGCCCTTGAAGAACGGCTCCGCGATCCGGTCGGAGACGATCGCCGCGCCGATGGGGGAGTAGCCCGACGTCATGCCCTTGGCGCAGGTGATGATGTCCGGCACGTAGCCGAACTTCTCGCAGCCGAACATCGTGCCCAGCCGGCCGAAGGCGCAGATGACCTCGTCGGAGACGAGCAGCACGTCGTACTCGTCGCAGATCTCGCGGACCCGCCGGAAGTAGCCGGGCGGGGGCGGGAAGCAGCCGCCCGCGTTCTGCACGGGCTCCAGGAAGACGGCGGCGACGGTTTCCGGGCCCTCGAAGAGGATCTGCTGCTCGATCTGGTCGGCGGCCCAGCGGCCGAAGGCCTCCGGGTCGTCGCCGTGGACGGGCGCCCGGTAGACGTTGGTGTTGGGCACCTTGTGGGCGCCGGGCACCAGCGGTTCGAAGGGCGCCCTCAGGGCGGGCAGCCCGGTGATGGACAGGGCGCCCTGCGGGGTGCCGTGGTAGGCGACGTTCCGCGATATCACCTTGTACTTGCCGTGGTTGCCGGTGAGCTTGTGGTACTGCTTCGCCAGCTTCCACGCGGTCTCCACGGCCTCGCCGCCGCCGGTGGTGAAGAAGACCTTGTTCAGGTCCCCGGGGGCGAGGTGGGCGAGCCGCTCGGCCAGCTCGATCGCCTTGGGGTGGGCGTAGCTCCACACCGGGAAGTAGGCCAGCTCCTGCGCCTGCTTGCTCGCCGCCTCGGCGAGCTCGGCCCGGCCGTGGCCGGCCTGGACCGTGAAGAGTCCGGCGAGACCGTCGAGGTAGCGCTTGCCCTTGTCGTCGTAGATGTAGGTGCCCTCGCCGCGCACGATGGTGGGCACGGGGGCGTTCTCGTACGACGACATGCGGGTGAAGTGCATCCACAGGTGGTCGTACGCCGTCCTGCTGAGGTCCTTGCTCACGGCTATCGGGTTCCCCATGTGTAGGTCTGTTTGCGGAGCTTGAGATAGACGAAGCTCTCCGTGGAGCGGACCCCGGGCAGGGTCCTGACCCGCTTGTTGATCGTTTCGAGGAGATGGTCGTCGTCCTCGCAGACGATCTCGATGAGGAGATCGAAGGAGCCCGCGGTGACGACCACGTACTCCACTTCGTCCATCGCGGTCAGGGCGTCCGCGACCGGGTCGAGGTCCCCCTCGACATTGATGCCGATCATGGCCTGGCGCCGGAGACCCACGGTGAGCGGGTCGGTGACGGCGACGATCTGCATCACGCCCTGGTCGAGCAGCTTCTGCACGCGCTGGCGGACCGCCGCCTCGGACAGCCCCACCGCCTTGCCGATCGCGGCGTAGGGGCGGCGTCCGTCCTCCTGGAGCTGCTCGATGATCGCCAGGGAGACGGCGTCGACCGGCTGGGCGCCGGCCGCGCTCTTGGAATCGGGGTTACGAGTGGCCACATCCCCACTGTGCATGAGGACTCGGTGGCGTGGCAACCCCTGGACGATGGAATCCGTTGACACGGGTGCGTGGAAACACTGATTCCGTCGTTCATGTATGATGGGTCTGCCGAAAGCGTCACCTCAGTGACTAGGCTGGGCGTCTCAGCGACTGGACATCCGACAGAAGGGGTGGCACATCGTGACCACCGAGCCGCGCCGCCTGCGCAACTACATCGCCGGCGAGTTCCGTGACGCCGCCGACGGGCGGACCACCGAGGTCGTCAATCCGGCCACGGGAGAGGCCTACGCCACCGCCCCGCTGTCCGGCGCGGCCGACGTCGACGCCGCCATGGCCGCCGCCGAGGCGGCCTTCCCCGCCTGGCGCGACCTGGTGCCCGGTGAGCGCCAGAAGGTCCTGCTCAAGATCGCCGACGCCTTCGAGGCGCGCGCCGAGGACCTGATCGCCGCCGAGTCGGAGAACACGGGCAAGCCGCTGGGCCTGACCCGCAGCGAAGAGCTCCCCCCGATGGTCGACCAGATCCGCTTCTTCGCGGGCGCCGCCCGGATGCTGGAGGGCCGCTCCGCCGGTGAGTACATGGAGGGGATGACCTCCATCATCCGCCGCGAGCCCGTCGGCGTCTGCGCCCAGGTCGCGCCGTGGAACTACCCGATGATGATGGCCGTGTGGAAGTTCGCCCCGGCGCTCGCCGCGGGCAACACCGTCGTCCTCAAGCCCTCCGACACCACCCCCGCCTCCACCGTCCTGATGGCCGAGATCATCGGCGGGGTGCTGGAGGAGCTGGGCCATCCCAAGGGCGTCTTCAATGTCATCTGCGGCGACCGCGAGACCGGCCGGCTGATGGTCGAGCACAAGGTGCCCGCCATGGCCTCCATCACCGGCTCCGTCCGCGCGGGCATGCAGGTCGCCGAGTCCGCCTCCAAGGACCTCAAGCGCGTCCACCTGGAGCTCGGCGGCAAGGCTCCCGTCGTGGTCTTCGAGGACGCCGACATCGCCAAGGCCGTCGAGGAGATCGCCGTCGCCGGCTACTTCAACGCCGGCCAGGACTGTACGGCCGCCACCCGCGTCCTCGTCCACGAGTCCGTCCACGACGAGTTCGTCACCGCCCTCGCCAAGGCCGCCGCCGACACCAAGACCGGGCAGCCCGACGACGAGGACGTCCTCTACGGCCCGCTCAACAACGCCAACCAGCTCAAGCAGGTGACCGGCTTCATCGAGCGGCTCCCCGCCCACGCCAAGGTCGAGGCAGGCGGCCACCGCGTCGGCGAGAAGGGCTACTTCTACGCCCCGACCGTCGTCTCCGGCCTCAAGCAGGACGACGAGATCATCCAGCACGAGGTCTTCGGCCCCGTGATCACCGTCCAGTCCTTCACGGACGAGGAGCAGGCCGTCTCCTACGCCAACGGCGTCGAGTACGCCCTGGCCTCCTCGGTGTGGACCAAGGACCACGGCCGGGCGATGCGGATGTCCAAGGCCCTCGACTTCGGCTGCGTGTGGATCAACACCCACATCCCGCTGGTCGCCGAGATGCCCCACGGCGGCTTCAAGAAGTCCGGCTACGGCAAGGACCTCTCCTCCTACGGCTTCGAGGACTACACCCGCATCAAGCACGTCATGACGTCGCTGGGCTGAGCCCGGCCCGCGGGGCGGGGTCGCGCACACGCGTACGTTCCGTACGCGTGTGCGCGTATCATCGACGCCCGGCCGACCGGCCCCCCACCCGCCCCGCACGTCCCCTTGAATGCGAGACGCCCGTGAAGCCCCTGTCCCGCCGTACCCTGCTGCGCGCGCTGGGCGCCGGCGCCGGGGCCGCAGCGCTCGCCGGATGCGGGGTCCCCGCCGCCTATGTCGCCCCGCGCGACCGGTCCGCCCCGGACCGCTCCGAGAGCGACCACCGGCTCTCCTTCGCCAACTGGCCGCTCTACATCGACACCGACGAGAAGCACCCCGGGCGGCGCCCCACTCTCGACGACTTCGAGAAGAGCAGCGGCATCTCGGTGAAGTACACGGAGGAGATCAACGACAACGACGAGTTCTTCGGCAAGATCAGCCCGGCCCTGATGAACCATCAGCGGACCGGGCGGGACATCATCGTCGTCAGCGACTGGATGGCCTCCCGCTACGTCCGCCTGGGCTGGGTCCAGACGATGGACCGCGCGGCCCAGCCCCACGTCGCCCGCGAGCTCGACCCGCTGCTGCGCAAGCCGTCCTTCGACCCCGGCCGGCTCCACACCGTGCCCTGGCAGTCCGGGATCACCGGCATCGCCTACAACCGCAAGAAGCTCGGCCGCGAGATCCGCCACACCTCCGACCTGTGGGCCGACGACCTGCGCGGCAAGGTCACCCTGCTCGCCGGCATGGACGAGGCGTTCGCGCTGCTGATGCTGGGCAACGGCGCCGACGTCACCCGCTGGACCGCCGACGACTTCCACCGGATGACCGACCAGCTGCGCACCCTGGTCCGCAAGCGCCACATCCGCCGCTTCACCGGCAACGACTACATCAAGGACCTCTCCACCGGGGACGTCCTGGCCTGCCAGGCCTACTCCGGCGACATCATCCAGCTCCAGGCCGACAACCCCGACATCGAGTTCGTCGTCCCCCAGGAGGGCGCCGAGCTGTGGGCCGAGAGCCTGATGATCCCCAACCTCGCCGACCACAAGCGCAACGCGGAACGGCTCATCGACTACTACTACCAGCCCGAGGTCGCGGCCCGGCTGGCCGTCGCCGTCAACTACGTCTGCCCGGTGCCCGCCGCACGCGAGGTCCTCGCCTCCTCCAAGGAGAAGGAACTCGCCGAGCTCGCCGAGAACCCGCTGGTCTTCCCCACCGAGGACATGCGCGGGCGGCTCTCGACGGCCCGGGACATGACGCCCAAGGAGCGCCCCGCGTTCACCAAGGAGTGGAACGAGATCGTCGGGCTCTGAGCCTCAGGCGGCGGAGGGGAGCAGCGAGCGCAGGGCGCCCACGCGGTTGGTGGTGATCGAGTCCACGCCCGCGCGCAGCAGCCGGCGCATGGCCCACCGGGTGTCGGCGGTCCAGGCCGAGACCCGGAAGCCCGCCGCGTGGTCACGGGCGACGAGCTCCTCGCTCACCAGCCCGAAGCGGTAGTTGAGCCAGTGCGGGCGCACCTCGGCGAGCAGCGCCGGGCGCGGCGGGGCGAGCGTGGTCCACGTCAGGGCGATCTCCGCGTCCGGGTCCGCCCGCCGGACGGCGAGCATGGCGGTGGGGGAGCCGCAGTAGTAGACCCGGTCGCGCGCGCCGGCGGAGCGGATCTCGGCGACGGCCGCGCCCGCGGCGGACGGGTCGGGCAGATCGACGAACAGCCGCGCCCCGTGGTCCCCCGACGTCGCGTCGAGCGCCTCGGCGAGCGTCGGCACCCCGCCCCCGGTCAGCCCGCGCAGCTCGGCCGTCGACAGCGCGCCCAGCGTCCGCTCGTGGCCCCACAGCCGGCCCAGCGTCGCGTCGTGCAGCAGGACGGGCACCCCGTCGGCGGTCAGCCGCACGTCGATCTCCACGGCCGCCGCGCCCGCCGCCAGCGCGGAGCGGATCGAGGGCAGGGTGTTCTCGCGGTGGACGTACGGATCGCCGCGGTGGGCGACGGCGACGCAGGCGGCCGGGGTGCGCGGGGCGGCGGAGTCCGTGGAGACCATGGGCCTCATTGTGCCGGGTGCCGGGCGCGTCAGCCGCGCCAGGCGGCGGTGTACGCGTCGATCTCGGCGGCCAGCGCGGCCTTGCCCGCCGGGTCCATGAACGACGCCTCCACGGCGTTCCTGGCGAGCGCCGCGACGCCCCGCGCGTCCAGGTCCAGCAGCCGGGCGGCGACCGCGTACTCGGTGTTGAGGTCCGTGCCGAACATGGGCGGGTCGTCGCTGTTGACGGTCACCAGCACACCGGCCGCGACCATCTCCTTGATGGGGTGCCGCTCCAGGTCGGTCACCGCGCGGGTGGCCAGGTTGGAGGTGGGGCAGACCTCCAGCGGGATGCGGTGCTCGGCCAGGTGGGCCAGCAGCCTCGGGTCCTGGGTGGCGCTGGTGCCGTGGCCGACGCGCTCGGCGCGCAACTCGGTGAGGGCGTCCCAGATCGTCTGCGGACCGGTGGTCTCGCCGGCGTGCGGCACGCTGTGGAGGCCGGCGGCGATCGCCCGGTCGAAGTAGGGCTTGAACTGCGGCCGGGGCACCCCGATCTCGGGCCCGCCGAGACCGAAGGAGACCAGGCCGTCGGCGCCCAGGTCGCAGGCGATCCGGGCGGTCTCCTCGGCCGCCTCCAGGCCCGCCTCGCCGGGGATGTCGAAGCACCAGCGCAGCACCACGCCCAGCTCCGACTCGGCGGCCTTGCGGGCGTCCTCGATGGCCTCCAGGAAGGCGACGTCGGGGATGCCGCGCTTGGTGGAGCTGTAGGGGGTGACGGTCAGCTCGGCGTAGCGGATGTTCTGCCGGGCCATGTCACGGGCGACCTCGAAGGTCAGCAGCCGGACGTCCTCGGCGTCGCGGATCAGGTCGACGACGGAGAGGTAGACCTGGATGAAGTGCGCGAAGTCACGGAAGGTGAAGAAGTCGGCGAGCGCCTCGGGATCCGTGGGCACGGGGGAGTCGGGGTGCCGGGCCGCCAGCTCGGCGACGATGCGCGGGGAGGCCGACCCCACGTGGTGGACGTGCAACTCCGCTTTGGGGAGCCCTGCGATGAACGAGTCGAGTGGGGACATGCGGGCCTCCAGGGCTGCTCGGGTCGTTCGGTCCGTCCGGGTCAACGGCGTGCCGATCATCGTATGCACGGATGCCGCCGCGGCTGTGCTCAGGCCTTAGCATGACGGGGTATCGAGTGGGGAGGGCCATGTCCGAGAAGGACGACGCGCAGGCGCAGCGGGAGCACCGGGACGGTGATCCCTGGGCTCCGCCGGAGCGGCGCGTGCCGCTCGACAAGCCCGGCACCCCGCCGGTGCGGTTGCCCGCGGGGCCCGTTCCCGGAGAGGCCGTCTCCGGGCAGGCCGGCCCTGGGCCGTCCGCCTCCGGACCGGCCGTCTCCGGCGAGGCCGCCTCCGGACCGGCCGTCCCCGAGCAGGCCGTTCCAGGACCGTCCGCCTCCAGCCAGGTCGTCCCCGGACCAGCCGTTCCCGGACCGTCCGCTCGCGGACTGTCTGTTGACGGGCCTGCCGCCGGTCTTCCCGCCGCGCCGCCCGCCCCGGGACCGGCCGATGGGCTCCCCGTGGCACCGCCCGCGCCACCGACGGCATCGACCGCGTCGCCCATGCCACCGACGGCACCGGCCGCCTCGGAGCCGGGCTCCCCGCCGGCGGCACCGGCCGCCCAGGGGTGGGGTGCCGTGCCGTCCGTGCCCCCGGAGGGCGCCGTGCCGCCCGTGCCGATCGCGCCCAGCGGGCCGGGTACCCCGGGTGCGTATCCGCCGGGTCCGTACGGCTACCCGCAGGCCGGTGTGCCGCCGCAGCCGGGGGTGCCCTATGGCGTGCCGGGTGCCCCCGGGCCGTACGCCCAGGGGCCCTACGGGCAGACCGCCTACGGCACGGGGCACTACGGCTGGGGTGCCCCGGGCTACGGGCAGGGCTGGCCGCACGCGGGGCGGGTGCCCAACAACGGCCTCGGCGTGGCCTCCCTCGTGCTGGGCATCCTCGGTGTGCTGACGTGCTGGACCATCGTCTTCGGCGTCGTCATCGGAGTGATGGCGATCGTCTTCGGGGCGATCGGCCGGGCCAAGGCCAACACCGGTGAGGCGAACAACGGCGGCCAGGCGCTGGCCGGGCTGATCCTCGGCGGGGTGGCGCTGCTGCTGACGGCCGTGATGCTCGTCGTCTTCATCACGCTCGGGGTGCGCGGAGGCACCGACCCGGCCGGGGACGACAACCCCGACGACGCCACCTACGGCGCCTATATGGCGACGCCGCCCGGCCCCGGGCCGCTGGTGTCCGCCGCCAGCCGCTGACGCGCCTCCATCAGGGCGAAGCCCAGCAGATTGAGCCCGTCCCAGCGGGCCGGATCCCCGGCCCGCTCGTCGTCGGCGGCCAGGCCGATGCCCCACACCCGGTCGAGCGGGCTCGCCTCCACCAGCACCCGGCTTCCGGTGCCGATCAGATACTCCCTCAGCTCCGGGTGCTGCCCGAACTTGTGCGCGCTGCCCTCGACGACCAGGGCGAAGCGGTGGCGGCGCCACACCTCCTCGTCGAAGCCGCGCACCGCCCGGCCCGCGTCCTTGGCCTGCTTGGGATGGCCCGCCGCGAGCGCCCGGGCCTCGGCCTCCGCGTCACCGAACAGCCGCGCCTTGCCGGCCATCATCCAGTGCTCGGCCGTCGCGTAGACCGTCCCGTCCACCGTGAACGGCGACGGCCACCACTGGCTGAAGCAGCCGGGCCCCACCGAGCCGTCCCGGCGCGGCCGGTGCCCCCAGAAATACACGTACTTCGGCCGCTCGCCGCGAGCCACGGCCGCCGTCAGCTCCTCGACCGAGCGAGGCCCGTCGGCGACATCCGCACCTGACGTGATCATGTTGTTTCCTCCCCGTTCCCTACCCGTACCAGTGTGGCGACGACCACTGACAACGGCCCCGCGCGGGGCAGGCCGGCCACACGAGGGCCGCACCGAATCCGTCGTCCCGTCAAATCATGGCGACGGAATCCCTTGTCGCAAGTCGATTGATCTGCCAGGATCGGCAACCTGTCCCGTGGGAACCACACCCGCCCCGATGCCTGGGCCCGGTGAGGAGTGCGCGATGGACCGACGATCCGGCACCGCGAGAGCCCGTCGAGAGCCCGCGCACGGCATGGCCCGTATGAGACCACACCGCATCGTGTGTCACTGTTACGTGTTCTGCGTCCTCCCCACGACCCCCCTGGACCCACGACCATGACGGCTTTCGCCACGACAGGCAGCAACGGCACCGACGTCCGCCTCACCGGCATCAGCAAGGCGTACGGCGACGTCACCGCCGTGCACCCGCTCGACCTCTCCGTGCCCGCGGGCTCCTTCTTCGCCCTGCTCGGCGCCTCCGGCTGCGGCAAGACCACCACGCTGCGCATGATCGCCGGCCTGGAGGAGCCCACCACCGGCACCGTCGAGCTCGGCGGCCGGGACGTCACCGCGCTGCCCCCGTACAAGCGGCCCGTCAACACCGTCTTCCAGAGCTACGCGCTCTTCCCCCACCTGGACATCTACGAGAACGTCGCCTTCGGCCTGCGCCGGCGTGGCGTGAAGTCCGTCCGCAAACAGGTCGACGAGATGCTCGACCTCGTCCAGCTCGGCGACTACGCCCGCCGCAAGCCCCAGCAGCTCTCCGGCGGCCAGCAGCAGCGCGTCGCCGTCGCCCGCGCGCTGATCAACCACCCGGACGTCCTCCTCCTCGACGAGCCCCTCGGCGCCCTCGACCTCAAGCTGCGCCGCCAGATGCAGCTGGAGCTCAAGCGCATCCAGACCGAGGTCGGCATCACGTTCATCCACGTCACGCACGACCAGGAGGAGGCCATGACCATGGCCGACACGGTCGCCGTCATGAACGCCGGACGCGTCGAGCAGATGGGCGCCCCCGCCGAGCTCTACGAGACCCCGCGCACCACCTTCGTCGCCAACTTCCTCGGCACGTCCAACCTCATCACCGCCGACGTCGTCGGCACCGCGAGCGACGACGTCCTTCTGCGGGTCTCCGATACCAAACTCACCCTTCCGGGGACACGATGTACAGCCGGCGCCCGCGTGGGCGGGAAGCTGCTGGTCGGCATACGGCCGGAGAAGATCACGCTCACCCACGCCGACGACGCCGGCACCATCCCCGAGGGTCGTAACCGCCTCACCGGGCGCATCGCCCAGTCCAGCTTCATCGGTGTCTCCACCCAGTACCTGGTCGACAGCCCGGCCGCGCCCGGCCTGTCCGTCTACGAGCAGAACATCGAGCGCGACCCGCGCCTCGTCCCCGGCGCCGACGTCGTCCTGCACTGGAACCCCGGCCACGGTTTCGGCCTGGACGCGAAGCAGAGCATCGACGCCGGCACGGACGTCGTCGAGGCGGGCATCGACGCGCGAGAGGCGGGCACGTGACGATGACGACCGCCACCGACCACCCTCCCGCACCCCCGGCCGACGACACCCTTCACGCCGACGGCGCCCTCCACAAGGCCGTCCTCCGCAGGAAGCGCGTCCCCTACTGGCTGCTGCTCCCCGGAGTCCTCTGGCTGCTCGTCTTCTTCGCGGCCCCCCTGGTCTACCAGGCCTCGACCTCCGTACAGACCGGTTCCCTCGAAGAGGGCTTCAAGGTCACCTGGCACTTCGCCACCTACTGGAACGCGCTGACCGAGTACTACCCGCAGTTCCTGCGCTCCGTCGCCTACTCCGCGACCGCCACCGCGCTCTGCCTCCTGCTGGGCTACCCGCTCGCCTACCTCATCGCCTTCCGCGCGGGCCGCTGGCGCCACGTCCTGATGGTGCTCGTCATCGCGCCGTTCTTCACCAGCTTCCTGATCCGCACCCTCGCCTGGAAGACGATCCTCTCCGACGGCGGCCTCGTCGTCCGCTCCCTCGACGCGCTGCACGTCCTCGCCGTCACCGACGCGCTGGGCGTCACCGAGGGCCACCGCGTGCTCGCCACCCCGCTCGCCGTGGTCTGCGGGCTGACCTACAACTTCCTGCCGTTCATGATCCTGCCGCTCTACACCTCGCTCGAACGCATCGACAGCCGCCTCCACGAGGCCGCCGGCGACCTCTACGCCCGGCCGCTCACCACCTTCCGCAAGGTGACCCTCCCGCTGTCCATGCCGGGCGTCGTCGCCGGCACCCTGCTGACGTTCATCCCCGCCACGGGCGACTACATCAACGCCGAACTGCTGGGCTCCACCGACCAGAAGATGATCGGCAACGTCATCCAGTCCCAGTTCCTGCGCGTCCTCGACTACCCGACGGCGGCCGCCCTGTCGTTCCTCCTCATGGCCGTGATCCTCACCATGGTCACCGTCTACATCCGCAAGTCCGGGACGGAGGAACTGGTCTGATGGCACTTCTGAACCGCCTCGCGCGCGGACTGCGCCGCAACCTGGTCGTGATCGCCGGGCTGGCCACCCTCGCGTTCCTGATGCTGCCCAACGTCGTGGTCACGGTCTTCTCGTTCAACAAGCCGAACGGCCGCTTCAACTACCAGTGGCAGCACTTCTCCACCGACGCCTGGACCCACCCCTGCGGCGTCGCCGACCTGTGCGGCTCGCTCTCGCTGAGCCTGTGGATCGCCCTGTGGGCCACCGTCGGCGCCACCCTGCTGGGCACCGCGATCGCCTTCGCGCTCGCCCGCTACCGCTTCCGGGCCCGCTCCTCGGCCGGCACCCTGGTCTTCCTGCCGATGGCCATGCCCGAGGTCGTCATGGCCGCCTCCCTGGCGACCCTCTTCCTCAACATGGGCGTCAGCTTCGGCTTCTGGACCATCCTCATCGCCCACATCACGTTCTGCCTGAGCTTCGTGGTCACCGCCGTCAAGGCCCGCGTGATGAGCATGGACCCGCGCCTCGAACAGGCCGCCCAGGACCTCTACGCCACCCCCTGGCAGACCTTCCGCAAGGTCACCCTGCCCATCGCCGCCCCCGGCATCGTCGCCGGAGCGCTGCTCTCCTTCGCGCTCTCGTTCGACGACTTCATCATCACCAACTTCAACGCCGGCTCGACCGTCACCTTCCCCATGTACGTCTGGGGATCCGCACAACGGGGGACACCCGTCCAGATCAACGTCATCGGAACGGCGATGTTCGCCATCGCCGTGCTGTGCGTCCTCGTCGGCCAGCTCGTCGGGAGACGCCCGAGAAGGAGCTGAGAACCATGGCCGTCGGTGCCGTCAATCCCGTACGAGCACTCTCCGACGCGACCCCTCACCCCTACTGGCTCGACGACCCCTCCCGGCCGGAGGCGCTCCCCGCGCTCGTCGGCGACGAGCACTGCGACCTGCTCGTCGTCGGCGGCGGCTACTCCGGCCTGTGGACCGCGCTCCTGGCCAAGGAACGCGACCCCGGCCGGGACGTCGTCCTCATCGAGGCCGAGCGGACCGGCTGGGCCGCCTCCGGCCGCAACGGCGGCTTCTGCGCCGCCTCCCTCACCCACGGCTGGGCCAACGGCCACGCCCGCTGGCCCGCCGAGCTCCGCACGCTGGAGGAGCTCGGCCACCGCAACCTCGACGGCATCGAGGCCACCCTCGCCCGCCACGGCATCGACTGCGACTTCGAGCGCACCGGCGAGATCGACGTGGCCACCGCCCCCCACCAGGTCCAGGAGCTCCGCGAGGCCGCCGGGCGGGCGGCGGCCCTCGGCGTCGCCGGCCACACCTTCCTCGACCGCGACGCCGTGCGCGCCGAGGCCGACTCCCCGACCTTCCTCGCCGGCCTGTGGAACCGCACCGGCGTCGCCATGCTCCACCCGGCCAAGCTCGCCTGGGGCCTGCGGCGCGCCTGCCTCGGCCTCGGCGTGCGGATCTACGAGCACACCCCCGGCACCGAGCTGTCCTCCCGCCGCGCCTCCCTCGCCGTCCGCACCCCCTACGGCCGGGTCTTCGCCCGCCACGCCGCGCTCGGCACCAACGCCTTCCCCTCGCTGGTCAAGCGGCTCCGCCCGTACATCGCCCCCGTCTACGACTACGCGCTGATGACCGAGCCGCTCACCGAGGAGCAGCTGGCCTCCGTCGGCTGGCGCCGCCGCCAGGGGCTCAGCGACAGCGCCAACCACTTCCACTACTTCCGGCTGACGGCGGACAACCGCGTGCTGTGGGGCGGCTACGACATCGTCTACCGTTACGGCGGCGGCGTACGGGCCGAGTACGACCACCACCCGGCCACCTACCAGCGCCTCGCCGAGCACTTCTTCCGCTGCTTCCCGCAACTGGAGGGGGTGCGTTTCTCGCACGCGTGGGGCGGTGCCATCGACACCTGCTCGCGTTTCTCCGCCTTCTTCGGCACCGCGCACGGTGGTCGTGTCGCCTACGCGCTGGGGTTCACGGGCCTCGGCGTCGGCGCGACGCGTTTCGGCGCGGACGTCATGCTGGACCTGCTCGCAGGCGCGCGCACCGAGCGCACGGAGCTGGAGATGGTGCGCAGCAGGCCGCTGCCGTTTCCGCCGGAGCCGGTGCGGTCGGTGGGGATCGGCATCACGCAGTGGGCGATGACGCGGGCCGATCGCGACGGCCGTCGCAACCTGTGGCTGAGGGCCATGGACAGGATGGGCCTGGGCTTCGACAGCTGAGTGCTCATTGCGACTGCGGGCCGTCCGTGGCTGGTCGCGCAGTTCCCCGCGCCCCTTACGGGGCGTGTTGTGGGCAATCGTCCCGCAGGGCGGGACGGGTGGGCACAACGCGACCACCGGCCTGCACCCAGAGCACGACCCCGGCCAGACACCACGCCCCCACCACGTCCAGCGGCCAGTGATACCCCTGCCGCACCAACCCGACGCCCACCCCGACGTTGAGCAGTGCGTAAGGCGCCACCCACCACCACGTACGGAACAGAAGAAGCGCCGCCGCCCCATAGGCGACCGCCGCCGTGGCCGCGTGCCCCGAAGGGAAGAACCCGTCATGCGGCCCGGCCCCCATGGCCGGTGGCCCCGCGCGCCCGATCCACCACTTCAGGGGTACGACGAGCAGGGGCACCGCCACCATCGCGAGGGCGGCGGCCACCGGAGGCCGCCACTGTCGCCGGCGCACAACGGAAAAGACGACGGCCGCCAGGAGCACCGGCACCGCCACCACCGTGTTGCCCAGATCGGCCAGCAGCTCGGCGAGCCCCGACGGCACTGCGTCGGCGCCCACGACCGCACGCCCCAGCCGCTCGTCGAGAACGCGCAGCGGCCCGTGCGCGGCGACCTGCCATGTGACGAGGGCGAAAAGGAGGACGCACGCCAGCGGGAGCGCGTACGCCGACGGCCCCGGAACAGGGGGGGAAGTTCCAGGGCCGCCGGTCCGTCCGGTGGACCGCGCGCCCCGGGGGGTATGGGGCGGGCGACCGTCCGATCGGTGAGGATGTCCGGAGCCGAGGGCTCCAGTGCTGTGCGCGAAGGCACGGCCGGGCCGGCGCTGGGGAAGCGACGGTACGGCGTCGTCCGCAGTCTCCTGCGAACGGGGTGTTTCACTCATCTGAAGAAACCGTACGGCAGGGATGGGCGATCCGATAGTCGGATCACCCGTCCACCACCCGCCCCGCACAGGTTCTTCACCGGCTCACAGTCAGCTCACAACCGGCTCACGGCCGGGTCACAGACCCGCGAACGCGCCCTCGATGATGTCGAGGCCCTCGTTGAGCAGGTCCTCGCCGATGACCAGCGGCGGCAGGAAGCGCAGCACGTTGCCGTAGGTGCCGCAGGTGAGGACCAGCAGGCCCTCCGCGTGGCAGGCCTTGGCGAGCGCGCCGGCGGCCGCCGGGTTCGGCTCCTTGGTCGCCGGGTCCTTGACCAGCTCGATCGCGATCATCGCGCCGCGGCCGCGGATGTCGCCGATGACCGGGAACTTCTCCTGCATGGCGGTGAGGCGGCCCTTCATGACCTCCTCGATGCGCTTGGCCTTGCCGTTGAGGTCCTGCTCGCGCATGGTCTCGATGGCGCCCAGGGCACCGGCGCAGGCCACCGGGTTGCCGCCGTAGGTGCCGCCCAGGCCGCCCGCGTGCGGCGCGTCCATGATCTCGGCGCGGCCGGTGACGGCGGCCAGCGGCAGACCGCCCGCGATGCCCTTGGCGGTGGTGATCAGGTCCGGGACGATGCCCTCGTCCTCGCAGGCGAACCACTGGCCGGTGCGGCAGAAGCCGGACTGGATCTCGTCGGCGACGAAGACGATGCCGTTGTCGTTGGCGAACTTCACGATCGCCGGGAGGAAGCCCTTGGCCGGCTCGATGAAGCCGCCCTCGCCCAGCACCGGCTCGATGATGATCGCGGCGACGTTCTCGGCGCCGATCTGCTTGGTGATCTGGTCGATGGCCTGGGCGGCGGCCTCGGGGCCGCAGTTCTCCGGGCCGGTCGGCCAGCGGTAGCCGTAGGCCACCGGCACGCGGTAGACCTCGGGCGCGAACGGGCCGAAGCCGTGCTTGTACGGCATGTTCTTGGCGGTGAGCGCCATCGTCAGGTTGGTGCGGCCGTGGTAGCCGTGGTCGAAGACGACGACGGCCTGGCGCTTGGTGTACGCACGGGCGATCTTGACGGCGTTCTCGACGGCCTCGGCGCCCGAGTTGAACAGCGCGGACTTCTTGGCGTGGTCGCCCGGGGTCAGCTCGGCGAGCTGCTCGCAGACCTCCACGTAACCCTCGTAGGGGGTCACCATGAAACAGGTGTGGGTGAAGTCGGCGAGCTGCGCGGCGGCGCGGCGCACCACGGCCTCGGCGCTGGCGCCGACCGAGGTCACGGCGATGCCGGAGCCGAAGTCGATCAGGCGGTTGCCGTCGACGTCCTCGATGACGCCGCCGCCCGCGCGCGTGGTGAACACCGGCAGGACGGAGCCCACACCACCGGCGACCGCGTCGAGGCGGCGGGCCTGGAGCTCGAGCGACTTGGGGCCGGGGATCGCGGTGACGACGCGGCGCTCCTGGGGGAGGGCGGCGCCTCCGGACAGTTCGGTCATGACGAGCTCCAGGGGGAAAGTACGGGCTTTTGGTCGCAGGCTAGGTGCGGCGGCCGGAGCGCGGCATGTTCCGATCGGGAGAAGTGCGCGCGTCCCGTTGTCCGTATCGGACATGGTGTCCCACTAGATTGGGCCGGTCGGACACTTCAGGCACGCGCGGCGCGACGGGCCGGCTGGGGGGCGAGGGGTTGTGAGGGACACCGAGGAGACCGCGGGGGGCGGCAAGGAGACGCCCGTGGAGTCGGCCGTGCCGCCGCGCCCGGACGCCGAGCCCCGGGCCGGCGGAAGCGCGGGCGCCCCGTTCCTGTCCTGGCTGCGCACCCCGCGCCCGGACGCCGCGCCCGGCGTGTGGACGTTCGGCCACCGGCCCCGGCCGCCGGAGGAGCCCGACCGGATTCCCGGCCGGCAGTTGGTCAGCAGCGCGGTGATCTCCCTGCTGTGCGGCTGGCTGCTGTGGTCCCTGCTGTGGAACGGCTACCTCGGCCACTACTGGATCTGGCCGCTGTTCGCGCTGACGCCCGACTCCTGGCGGGAGGAGGGCATGCTCGCCGTCTGGGTCGTCTACGGCTACTACACGCTGGTCGGCCTCGTCCTCCTCGTCGTCTTCGGCCGCCTCGGCCGCTGGCCCCAGGTGTGGCGCCGCTGGGCCGTGCCCGCCCTGCGCCGCCTGTGGGACGACTCCGGCGACGCGGCGCCCACCGCTCCCGCCGCGCCGGGCGAGGACCCCGCCGAATGGCCCCGGCTGCGCGCCTCGGGGGCGGGCGCCGCCGCCGACCGGCTCGCGGCGGAGGCCAGGGCCGGGCTGATGAACGACGTCGACCACGCCCGCATCGGGCGCGCCTGGGAGGCCGCGCGCGCCCGCCCCGACCGGCTGGCCGCCTTCACCGACGCCGTCGTCAAGCACGGCGCCGCCGCCTGCGCCCACCCCTCCGGGGCCCGCGACCTGCCCGTCCGCGCCGCCGTCCACGACCTCGTCACCCGCCAGGTCCGCATCGGCACCGCCACCGACGACGAGCGCAACCCCTACGACCACCGGGGCGCCGGCGCCGCCCTCGACCCCACGCTGCTGGGCACCTCGCTGCTCGCCGTCGGGCCGCCCGGCTGCGGCAAGTCCGCGCGGCTGGTGCGGCCCGTCCTCGAGTCGCTGTGCCTCCAGGCGCTCGCCGGGCGCACGGCGGTCGTTGCCGTCGCGGCGGCGGGAGCCGGGCTGGCCCCCGACGACGCCTTCGACGTCGTGGTCCGGATCGGCCGCCCGGACTCCGCCTACGACCTCGACCTGTACGGCGGCACGGACGACCCCGACGAGGCCGCCGCCGTCCTCGCCGAGGGCCTCGTCGGCGACCTCATCGCCGGTCTGCCCGGCGGCGACGGCCGCCGCGCCGCCACCGCCCTGGCCCAGCTCCTCGGCCCGTTCCGGGCCGCCCACGGCCGCTTCCCGGCCGTCCCCGAACTGCGCGACCTCCTCGACGGCTCCGCCGCCGCGACCGGCGCGCTGCGCACCGCCCTCACGGCACGCGGACAGGACGCGCTCGTCCGCGAGCTCGACGCCCGCGAGCGCCAGGCGGGACGGCCCGGCGACCCCGGGCCGCTCCTCTCCGACCGGCTCGCCCTCCTCGACCGTCCCGCCTTCGCCGGCTTCTTCGACACCACTCGCAGTGGGCGTGCCTTCTCCCTGCGGACGCTCGAGCACCCGCTGCGCGTCCGGATCGACCTGCCCGAGCGCGGCCACGCCGAGGCGTCCCGGATGCTCGCCCGGCTGATCCTGGCCCAGTTCACCGAGTGCGCCGCCGGCCGCGCCGACCGCTCGCTGTTCGCCTGCCTCGTCCTCGACGACGCCACCCACACCGTCACCCCCGAGTCCGTGCGCGGCCTGGCGCGGCTGCGCTCCGCCCACGCCGGGGCCGTGCTCACCCTGCGCACCCTCGACGACGTCCCCGAGGCGCTGCGCAGCGCCCTGCTGGGCTCCGTCGGCTGCCGGATGGCCTTCTCCGGGGTGACCACCTGGGACGGCGCGCGTTTCGCGGAGGTCTGGGGCAAGGAGTGGGTGGAGACCCGCGACGTCACGGACCGGCAGGTCATCGCCCACGAGCCGCTCACCCGCGTGACGCATGTCGTCCGCCGGGTGATCACGGGCCGGGCCGTCACCGCCCAGTCCGTGACCGTCCGCAAGGTGGAGCGGGAGCGCTGGTCCGCCTCCGAGCTGGCCCACGGCGTGCCCGCCGGGCACGCCGTGCTGTCCGTGACGTCGGTGCGGGGCGGCAGCACGCCCCCCGTCCTGGTCGACCTGGAGCGCTGAGCGCTCCGACGCCGCCCCGCGCGCCTTCGGGGCGCTCCCGCTTTCTGCGCAATGCTCCACTGAGGCAGAATCGGTCAGGGCCGTTCATACGGGACGGCACCTCCCCGCACCGCCCGTCCGAAGGTTCCATGCCCCTCACGCTCGCCTCTCTGGTCAACCACTCCGCGCTCAGGCTCACCGTGCTCGCCGGGGCGGACCGGCTGGACACGCCCGTCCGCTGGGCGCACGTCAGCGAGCTCGCCGACCCCGTGCCCTGGATGGACGGCGGGGAACTGCTGCTGATCACCGCGATGAAGATCGACGCCGCGGACGGGGAGGAGATGCGGCGGTATGTGCGCCGCCTGGTCCGCGCCGGGGTCGTGGGGCTCGGCTTCGCCGTCGGGGTGAACTACGACGAGGTGCCCGGCGCCCTCGTCGAGGCGGCCGCCGAGGAGGGCCTGCCGCTGCTGGAGGTGCCCCGCCGCACCCCGTTCCTCGCCATCACCAAGGCCGTCTCGGCGGCCGTCGCCGCCGACCAGTACCACGCGGTCACGGCGGGCTTCGAGGCCCAGCGCGAGCTGACCCGCGCGGCCCTCGCCCCCGAGGGCCCCGCCGCCCTCCTCGCCCGGCTCGCCGCCCATCTCGGCGGGTGGGCCGCGCTCTACGACGCCTCCGGCGCCGTCGTCGCCGCCGCGCCCAACTGGGCGGCCCGCCGCGCGGCCCGGCTCGGCCCCGACGTGAAACGGCTGCGGGAGCGGCCCGCGCCCGCCAGCGTCGTCCTCGGCCCGGACGCCGCCGGGGCGGAGGGCGGCGACCGCGTCGAGCTCCAGTCCCTCGGCTCCGGCCGCCGCACGCGCGGCGTCCTCGCCGTGGGCACGGACGCGCCTCTCGGCACCGCCGGGCGCTACGCCGTCAACTCCGCCGTCGCCCTCCTCACGCTGACCACCGAGCGCTCGCGCGCCCTGCAGGACGCGGAGGCGCGGCTGGGCGCGGCGGTGCTGCGGATGCTGCTCGCCGACGAGCCGGGCCACGCGCGGGCGGTCGCGGGGGAGCTGTACGGGGCGCTGCTGGACGAGCCCTTCCGGATGCTGGTGGCGGAGGCCGCCGACACCGGCCCGGAGGGTGAGCTCGGCACACTCGCCGACACCGCCGAGACGGCGGCGAGCCGGGCGGCCGAGCCGGTGCTCGTCGTACCGGAGGGCGAGCGCGTCGTCGTCCTCGCCCGGGACGGCGGGGCGGCGGTGGCGGCGTGCGTCGCGTACGCGCGTACGGTCGAGGCGCGGCGGGGCGCCGCCGCGGAGCGGGACGGGGGCGCGGAGCCCGGCGTGGCCGTCGGCCTCTCGGCGCCCGCCGGGCCGGCGGCCGCCGGGACCGCCTTCCACCAGGCCGAACAGGCCCTGTCCGTCGCCCGCCGCCGGGGCCGCGCCCTCGTCGAGCACGAGGAGGTCGCGACCGGCTCGGTCGTGCCGCTGCTCGCCGACGACGCGGTGCGGGCCTTCGCGGACGGGCTCCTGCGCGCCCTCCATGAGCACGACGCCACGGGGCGCGGCGACCTGGTCGCCTCCCTGCGCGCCTGGCTCGCCCGCCACGGCCAGTGGGACGCGGCCGCCGCCGACCTGGGGGTGCACCGGCACACGCTGCGGTACCGGATGCGGCGGGTGGAGGAGATCCTGGGGCGGTCGCTGGACGATCCGGACGTGCGGATGGAGCTCTGGCTGGCGCTGAAGGCGACGGCGGGTCCTTCCCAGTAGTCGGGGTTGCCGACCCGGTGGTCGGGGGTGCCGAACCCACCCCTCCACACTGGCGTACCGCCGCCCCCGCGCGCTCCATCACGGACAAGCGACCCGAACGCGCGCCGCGCCTACGGTGAGGGTGCCCCAAATCATCCGCACCCCCGGAGGAAACCCGTGACCGCTCCCATCGCGTTCTGGCTGGCCGGCCGTGAGGCCACCGGCGAGGAGACCTTCGACGTCACGAACTCCTGGGACGGCCGTCTCGTCGGCACCGTGAGCGTGCCGACCGAGGCGCAGGTCGAGGAGGCCGTGGCGGCCGCGCACGCCGTGCGCGAGGAGTTCGCGGCCACGCCCGCGCACGTCCGCACCGCCGCCCTCGACCACGTCGCCAAGCGGCTCACCGAGCGCACCGAGGAGATCGCCCAGCTGATCTCCGCCGAGAACGGCAAGCCCATCAAGTGGGCCCGCGGCGAGGTCGGCCGTGCCGTCTCCGTGTTCCGCTGGGCCGCCGAGGAGGCCCGCCGCTTCAACGCCGGCGAGGCCCAGCGCCTGGACACCGACGCCGGCGGCACCGGCCGCCTCGCGCTGACCCGCCGCGTCCCGCGCGGCACGGTCCTCGGCATCGCGCCCTTCAACTTCCCGCTCAACCTGAGCGCCCACAAGGTCGCCCCGGCCATCGCCGTCGGCGCCCCGATCATCCTCAAGCCCGCCCCGGCGACCCCGATCTCCTCCCTGGTCCTGGGCGAGATCCTGGCCGAGACGGACCTGCCCGCCGGCTCCTGGAGCGTCCTGCCGGTCCCGAACGACCGGATGCCCGCCCTGGTGAAGGACGAGCGGCTGCCCGTCATCTCCTTCACCGGCTCCGGCCCGGTCGGCTGGTCGATCCTCGACTCCGTGCCCCGCAAGCACGTCACCCTGGAGCTGGGCGGCAACGGCGCGGCCGTCGTCCTCGCCGACTGGTCGTCCGAGGCGGACCTGGACTGGGCGGCGCAGCGCGTCGCCACGTTCTCCAACTACCAGGGCGGCCAGTCCTGCATCTCCGTGCAGCGCGTCATCGCCGACGCCTCGCTGTACGAGCGGCTGCTGCCGAAGGTCGTCGCGGCCGTCGAGGCGCAGGTGACGGGCGACCCGTCCGACGCGTCCACCGACGTCGGCCCGCTGGTCAGCGAGGACGCCGCCAAGCGCGTCGAGTCCTGGGTGGACGAGGCCGTCGCGGCGGGCGCCACGCTGCTCACCGGTGGCAAGCGCGACGGCGCGACCTACGCCCCGACCGTGCTCGCCGACGTCCCCGCCGGCGTCACGATCGCCTGCGAGGAGGTCTTCGGCCCGGTCCTGACCATCTCGAAGGCCGAGGGCGAGACCGCGGCGTTCGCGGCCGTCAACGACTCCCCGTACGGCCTCCAGGCCGGCGTGTTCACCCACGACCTGCAGACCGCCTTCCGCGCCCACCGCGCGCTGGAGGTCGGCGGCGTGGTCATCGGCGACGTCCCGTCCTACCGCGCCGACCAGATGCCGTACGGCGGCGCCAAGCAGTCCGGTGTCGGCCGTGAGGGCGTGCGGTACGCGATGGACGACTACACCTACGAGCGCGTGCTCGTGCTCACCGGTCTCGACCTGTAAACAGCGGGGTGACGCGGCGCTCCGGGTGGTTCTTCCGCCCGGAGCGCCGCGTCGTCTTGCGCGGGGTCTGGTAGAGCGGGGCCGGATCGGGTAGGTACATACGGACGAGTAGCACCGGTCGGTAGTCGACCGGACTTTTCGACCCGACTCACGCGGTGAGGTGCCAGATGACCGCACCATCCGTACGACCGGTCTCCGAGCGCGAGGCGCGCCAGGTCGCCGAAGCGGCGCGCGAGCAGGACTGGAAGAAGCCCAGCTTCGCCAAGGAGCTCTTCCTCGGCCGGTTCCGGCTCGATCTGATCCATCCGCATCCCACCCCCGCGCCGGACGACGTCCGGCGGGGCGAGGAGTTCCTCGGCAAGCTCCGGGAATTCTGCGAGACCCGGATCGACGGCGCGCGCATCGAGCGCGAGGCGAAGATCCCCGACGAGACGGTGAGCGGGCTCAAGGAGCTCGGCGCCTTCGGCATGAAGATCGACGTCAAGTACGGCGGCCTCGGGCTCAACCATGTCTACTACAACAAGGCCCTCGCCCTCGTGGGCTCCGCGAGCCCCGTCGTCGGCGCGCTGCTCTCCGCGCACCAGTCGATCGGTGTGCCCCAGCCGCTGAAGCTGTTCGGCACGGCGGAGCAGAAGGAGAAGTTCCTGCCGCGCTGCGCGCGCACGGACATCACCGCCTTCCTGCTGACCGAGCCGGACGTGGGCTCCGACCCGGCCCGGCTGGCCACGAGCGCCGTGCCCGACGGTGACGACTACGTCCTCGACGGCGTGAAGCTGTGGACGACCAACGGCGTCGTCGCCGATCTGCTCGTCGTGATGGCGCGGGTGCCGAAGAGCGAGGGCCACCGGGGCGGCATCACCGCCTTCGTCGTCGAGGCGGCCGCCGAGGGCGTCACCGTGGAGAACCGCAACGCCTTCATGGGCCTGCGCGGCATCGAGAACGGCGTCACCCGCTTCCACCAGGTGCGGGTGCCCGCCGCCAACCGGATCGGCCCCGAGGGCGCCGGCCTGAAGATCGCGCTGACCACCCTCAACACCGGCCGGCTGTCCATCCCGGCCATGTGCGCGTCCAGCGGCAAGTGGGCGCTGAAGATCGCCCGCGAGTGGTCCTCGGCCCGGGAGCAGTGGGGCAAGCCCATCGCCAAGCACGAGGCCGTCGGCTCGAAGATCTCCTTCATCGCGGCGACCACCTTCGCCCTGGAGGCGATCGTCGACCTGTCCGGCCAGATGGCCGACGAGGAGCGCAACGACATCCGCATCGAGGCCGCCCTCGCCAAGCTCTACGCCAGCGAGATGGCCTGGCTGATGACGGACGAGCTGGTCCAGATCCGCGGCGGCCGGGGCTACGAGAGCGCCGACTCGCTCGCCGCCCGGGGCGAGCGCGCGGTCCCCGCCGAGCAGATGCTGCGCGACTCGCGCATCAACCGGATCTTCGAGGGCTCCACCGAGATCATGCACCTGCTGATCGCCCGCGAGGCCGTCGACGCCCACCTGTCCGTGGCCGGCGACCTCATCGACCCGGACAAGTCCCTGGGCGACAAGGCCCGGGCCGGCGCCCGCGCCGGCGGCTTCTACGCCCGCTGGCTGCCCAAGCTCGTCGCGGGCCCCGGAGCGCTGCCGCGCACGTACTCCGAGTTCCACCCGACCGGGCATCGCGACCTCTCCGGCCATCTGCGGTACGTCGAGCGGTCCTCGCGCAAGCTCGCCCGCTCCACCTTCTACGCCATGTCCCGCTGGCAGGGCCGCATGGAGACCAAGCAGGGCTTCCTCGGCCGGATCGTCGACATCGGCGCCGAGCTCTTCGCGATGAGCGCCGCCTGCGTCCGCGCCGAGCACCTGCGGCTGCGCGGCGAGCACGGCGGTGAGGCGTACCAGCTCGCCGACGCCTTCTGCCGGCAGTCCCGCATCCGCGTGGAGGAGCTCTTCCGGCGGCTGTGGACCAACACCGACGACCTCGACCGCAAGGTCGTCTCCGGGGTGCTGGCGGGCTCGTACGAGTGGCTGGAGAGCGGCATCGTCGACCCCAGCGGCGAGGGCCCCTGGATCGCCGACGCCACCCCCGGCCCCTCCAAGGCGGAGAACGTCCACCGCCCGATCCGCTGACGGGCAGCGGGCCGCTCGGGCCGTATCGCCGGACGCCCTGTCGGAGCGCACCGGCGGTACGGCCACAATGGGGGGATGACGGACTGCCTCGCTGACCCCCACCTGCGTTACTCCGCTCCCGGCCGCGATCACGACGGCCCGCGCGAGATCGTGATCCTCGGCTCGACCGGCTCGATCGGCACCCAGGCCATCGATCTGGTGCTGCGCAACCCCGAGCGGTTCACCGTGTCCGCGCTGTCCGCCGCCGGCGGGCGGGTGGACCTCCTGGCGGAGCAGGCGCACAGACTGCGGGTCCGCACGGTGGCCGTCGCGCGGGCGGACAAGGCGGCCGCGCTGCGCGAGGCGCTGGCCGCCCGCTACGGCACCGAGCCGCTGCCGGAGATCCTGGCGGGCCCGGACGCGGCCACCGAGGTGGCGCGCGGCGAGTGCCACACGGTCCTCAACGGCATCACCGGCTCCATCGGCCTGGCCCCCACCCTCGCCGCCCTGGAGGCGGGCCGCACCCTGGCCCTGGCCAACAAGGAGTCGCTGATCGTCGGCGGCCCGCTGGTGAAGGCCCTCGCCAAGCCCGGCCAGATCATCCCGGTCGACTCCGAGCACGCCGCGCTCTTCCAGGCCCTCCTCGGCGGCACCCGCGCCGAGGTCCGCAAGCTGGTCGTCACGGCCTCCGGCGGCCCCTTCCGCGGCCGGACGAAGGCCGAGCTGGCCGCCGTCACCCCGAAGGACGCCCTGGCCCACCCCACCTGGTCCATGGGCCCGGTGATCACGATCAACTCCGCGACCCTGGTCAACAAGGGCCTGGAGGTCATCGAGGCCCACCTGCTCTACGACATCCCGTTCGAGCGCATCGAGGTCGTCGTCCACCCGCAGTCCTACGTCCACTCGATGGTGGAGTTCACCGACGGCTCCACCCTCGCCCAGGCGACCCCGCCGGACATGCGCGGCCCCATCGCCATCGGCCTCGGCTGGCCCGAACGGGTGCCCGACGCGGCCCCCGCCTTCGACTGGTCCAAGGCCTCCACCTGGGAGTTCTTCCCGCTCGACGACGAGGCCTTCCCCTCCGTGGGCCTGGCCCGGCACGTGGGTACGCTCGGCGGGACCGCCCCGGCCGTCTTCAACGCCGCGAACGAGGAGTGCGTCGACGCGTTCCTGAGCGGACATCTGCCGTTCAATGGGATCGTGGACACCGTCGCCGAGGTGGTCGCCGAGCACGGCACCCCCGCCGTGGGAACTCGCCTGACCCTCTCGGACGTCCTGGAGGCGGAGACCTGGGCCCGCGCCCGGGCCCGTGAACTGGCGGCCCGCACGGGCGGCCGTACGGCGAAAGCGACCTCGGAGGCCCGCGCATGACGACACTGATGACGATCCTCGGGATAGTCGTCTTCGTGGTGGGCCTGCTCTTCTCCATCGCCTGGCACGAGCTGGGGCACCTGTCCACGGCGAAGATGTTCGGCATCCGGGTGCCGCAGTACATGGTCGGCTTCGGGCCGACGCTGTGGTCGCGGAAGAAGGGCGAGACCGAGTACGGGGTCAAGGCCATCCCGCTCGGCGGCTACATCCGCATGATCGGCATGTTCCCGCCCGGTGAGGACGGCAGGATCAGCGCCCGCTCCACCTCCCCGTGGCGCGGCATGATCGAGGACGCCCGCTCGGCGGCCTACGAGGAGCTCCAGCCGGGCGACGAGACCCGGATGTTCTACACGCGCAAGCCCTGGAAGCGCGTGATCGTGATGTTCGCCGGACCGTTCATGAACCTGGTCCTGGCCGTCGCGATCTTCCTCGGCGTGATGATGTCCTTCGGCGTCAACACCCAGACGACCACCGTCTCGGCCGTCTCGGACTGCGTGGTCTCCGCCAGCGCCGCCACCGACAAGTGCCCCAAGGGCGCCAAGGACTCCCCGGCCAAGGCGGCCGGCCTCCAGCCCAAGGACCGGATCGTCGCCTTCGACGGCCACCGGATCGGTGACTGGACCACCCTCCAGAAGGAGATCCGCAAGACCACCGGACCGGCCACGATCACCGTCGTCCGCGACGGCGCCGAGAAGACCCTCAGCGCGAACCTCATCTCCAACCAGGTGCAGAAGTACGACGGCAAGGGCGCGCCCGTCAAGGGCGAGTACGTCACCGCCGGCTTCCTCGGCTTCACCCCGGCCACGGGCGTCGTCCAGCAGTCCTTCGGCCAGTCCGTCGACCGCATGGGCGACATGGTCCAGTCCGGCGTCGAGTCGCTGGTCGCCCTGCCCGGCAAGATCCCGGACCTGTGGAACGCGGCCTTCGACGGCGGCGAGCGCAAGGCGGACTCGCCGATGGGCGTGGTGGGCGCCGCGCGGGTGGGCGGCGAGGTGTTCAACCTCGACATCCCGCCGTCGCAGCAGATCGCGACCATGCTGTTCCTGGTCGCCGGCTTCAACCTCTCCCTGTTCCTCTTCAACATGCTGCCGCTGCTCCCGCTGGACGGCGGGCACATCGCGGGCGCGCTGTGGGAGTCGGTCCGGCGGAACGTCGCCAAGGTCTTCCGGCGCCCGGACCCCGGTCCGTTCGACGTGGCGAAGCTGATGCCGGTGGCGTACGTGGTGGCGGGCATCTTCGTCTGCTTCACGCTGCTGGTGCTGATCGCGGACGTCGTCAACCCGGTGCGGCTGACGTAGCGGGGCGGGTGCGCCTGCGCGGGCCTGTGCCACGCGCGCCGCGGGCGCACCCCACCGGCAGGACCCGGCAATGTGCCCGCACAGGACCTCGTGCCGTAACCTCGATCCCGGAGCCCGCCGATCTCGGGACCGTGATTCAAAACTTGGGGTTGCTCGCCAGATGACAGCGATTTCGCTTGGAATGCCGTCCGTTCCGACCAAGCTCGCCGACCGCCGGGTCAGCCGCAAGATCCAGGTCGGCTCCGTGGCCGTCGGCGGCGACGCCCCCGTCTCGGTCCAGTCCATGACGACGACCCGCACCTCCGACATCGGCGCCACCCTCCAGCAGATCGCCGAGCTGACCGCCTCCGGCTGCCAGATCGTCCGCGTCGCCTGCCCGACCCAGGACGACGCCGACGCGCTCGCCGTCATCGCGAAGAAGTCGCAGATCCCGGTCATCGCGGACATCCATTTCCAGCCGAAGTACGTCTTCGCCGCCATCGACGCCGGCTGCGCCGCCGTCCGCGTCAACCCCGGCAACATCAAGCAGTTCGACGACAAGGTCAAGGAGATCGCCAAGGCCGCCGGCGACGCCGGGACCCCGATCCGCATCGGCGTGAACGCCGGCTCGCTGGACCGCCGCCTGCTCCAGAAGTACGGCAAGGCCACCCCCGAGGCGCTGGTCGAGTCCGCCCTCTGGGAGGCGTCCCTCTTCGAGGAGCACGGCTTCCGCGACATCAAGATCTCGGTCAAGCACAACGACCCGGTCGTCATGGTCAACGCCTACCGCCAGCTGGCCGCCCAGTGCGACTACCCGCTGCACCTCGGCGTCACCGAGGCCGGCCCGGCCTTCCAGGGCACCATCAAGTCCGCCGTCGCCTTCGGCGCCCTGCTCTCCGAGGGCATCGGCGACACCATCCGCGTCTCCCTCTCCGCCCCGCCGGCCGAGGAGATCAAGGTCGGCATCCAGATCCTGGAGTCCCTCAACCTCCGCCAGCGCCGCCTGGAGATCGTCTCCTGCCCGTCCTGCGGCCGCGCCCAGGTCGACGTCTACAAGCTGGCCGAGGAGGTCACCGCGGGCCTGGAGGGCATGGAGGTGCCCCTGCGCGTCGCCGTCATGGGCTGCGTCGTCAACGGCCCCGGCGAGGCCCGCGAGGCCGACCTCGGCGTCGCCTCCGGCAACGGCAAGGGCCAGATCTTCGTCAAGGGCGAGGTCATCAAGACCGTCCCCGAGTCGAAGATCGTGGAGACCCTCATCGAGGAGGCGATGAAGATCGCCGAGCAGATGGAGAAGGACGGCGTCGCCTCCGGCGAGCCCACCATCAGCGTCGCGGGCTGACCGCCCGCGTTCCGCCCCGCCCCGCCCGCACACCGGGCGGGGCGGGGCGGCGCCATATCGGCGGCATGGCGGGTACCCGGCGGGACCGGGAGGTACAGTGCCAGGACCTGATTCCCCCGGCCCCGTGCCCGCGACGGTGAGGCATTGCGACACGTGCTGACGACGACCACCACCAGGGTCCTGGAGCCCGGCGACCTCGCCGCCGCCCTCGCCGTCCTCGACCGAGACCCCGTCGCCAACGCCTTCGTCGCCGCCCGCGTCAAGGTCGCCGGCCTCGACCCCTGGCGGCTCGGCGGCGAGATGTGGGGCTGGTACGCGGACGGCCGCCTCGCGTCCCTCTGCTACGCCGGCGCCAACCTCGTCCCCATCGGCGCCGGGCCCGAGGCCGTCCGGGCCTTCGCCGACCGCGCCCGCCGGTCCGGCCGCCGCTGCTCCTCCATCGTCGGCCCCGCCCCGGCCACGACCGAGCTGTGGAGCCTGCTGGAGCCCCACTGGGGTCCCGCCCGCGAGGTCCGCTCCCACCAGCCGCTCATGGTCACCCGGTCCATGCCCGCCGGGATCACGCCCGACCCCCTCGTCCGCCGCGTCCGCAAGGACGAGATGGAGACGATCATGCCCGCGTGCGTGGCCATGTTCACCGAGGAGGTCGGCGTCTCCCCGCTCGCCGGCGACGGCGGCCTGCTCTACCAGGCACGCGTCGCCGAGCTCGTCGGCTCCGGGCGCTCCTTCGCCCGCGTGGAGAACGGCCGCGTCGTCTTCAAGGCCGAGATCGGCGCCGCCACGGACCTGGCCTGCCAGATCCAGGGCGTCTGGGTCGCCCCCGAACACCGCGGCAAGGGGCTCTCCGTGACCGGCATGGCCGCCGTGCTCGGCTACGCGCTGCGCGAGGTCGCCCCCGTGGTGAGCCTCTACGTCAACGACTACAACACCGCCGCGCGCGCCACCTACCGCCGCGTGGGCTTCGAGGAAGTCGGCGCGTTCATGAGCGTGCTGTTCTGATGAGCGGCGGAACCCCGTACGGGTAGCCTCCGGGCATGGATGACATCGTGGTCGGCCCGCTCGACCTGGCCTCCCGGGTGGACGAGGCGCTGGCCGTGCAGGCCCTCGCCTTCGGGCTGACGCCCGAGGAGGTCGACGTCCGGCGCCACATCGTGCTCCGGCACCTCACCTGCCCCGGCGCCCGCGCCCTGGGCGCCACCACACCCGAGGACCGGCTGGTGGGCTTCGTCTACGGCATGCCCAACGACCGGACGCACTGGTGGTCCACGGTCGTCGAGCCGTATCTGCGCGCCAACGGACTGGACGGCTGGCTGGACGACGCCTTCGTCATCACCGAGCTGCACGTCCATCCCGCCTACCAGAACCGGCGGATCGGCCGGACCCTCATCACGGCGATCACGGCCGACGCGGAGGAGCCCCGCTCCATCCTCTCCGCCATCGACAAGGAGAGCCCCGCCCGGGCCCTCTACCGCAAACTCGGCTACCGCGACCTGGCCCGGCACGTGGCCTTCCCGAGCGCGGCTAGCCCGTACGCGGTGATGGGGGCTCCGCTGCCGCTGCTGGGGTAGCGACGGCCCGGCCGGGGGTCCGGGGGTTGCCCCCGGGAGGACACAGTCCGAGCGCGGCTAGCCCGTACGCGGTGATGGGGGCTCCGCTGCCGCTGCTGGGGTGAGCCCCGCCGCGTTACAGCAAGTCCGCGAACTCCAGGAGGAGTTCGCCCTGTCCCCGCGCTCCCAGCGACAGCTCCCGCATTCCGGCGGCCGTCGCACGGAACACCGTCCACCCGCGCAGCCGCTCCGCGTCGACCTCCAGGGAATCCGCCAGCTTCGTCACCCGCCGCCGCGCCGCGGCCGCCGCGCCCGGCGCCGCCAGCAGCGTGTCGAGCCGGTCGCGCACCAGCCATGCCAGGTCGTACGCCCGCTCGCCCACCAGCGGGCGGGGCGCGATCGCCAGCCACGGGACGCGGTCGGCGGCCAGGACGTTGCCCTGGTGGTACTCGCCGTGCAGCAGCACCGGCGGCTCCGCCGGGGCGTCGGCCGTCAGGCCGTCCCGCAGCCCGACGGCCTCGTCGAGCAGTTCCCGGGCGTCCGCCGCCCACGGCAGCTCGCGCCACGCGCGCAGTTCCCCGGCCAGCGCCGCCGAGTGCTCGGTGACGCTGGGGAGGGGGTGCCCCTCGGCGGGCGGTGCCACCCACAGCCGCTGGAGCGTCGCCGCCGCCTCCAGCTGCGCCTTCTGCTCCGCCAGCGAGCGCAGGCTGACGTCGGCGTGCAGCCGCTCCAGGAGCAGCGCCCCGCCCTCGGCGTCCACGCGCAGCGGACGGACGGCCGAGCGGCCGTCCCAGTGCGCGAGCGCCGCGTGCTCGGCGGCGGTCGTGCCGCCGGGCGGGGAGAGCTTGAGCGCGGCGGGCGTGCCGTCGGCCTGCCGGACGAGGACGACCATGCTGGTGCGCCCGCCGGGACACTGCACCCGTTCGGGTGTCAGCTCCCAGCGCGTCAGCCACTCCTGGGCGATGTCCGGGAGGTCCGTGAGCCACCGGCGGGCGGTCTCGTCGGCGGCGGGGTCCGCGCTCAGGGTCCGAACCAGCCGCTGCGGCGGTTCGAGGCGGTCGTTGGTGATGGCCATCCCTGAGCGTTCCCTTTCCTGGCTTCTCTTCCGGGCCGGACGCGGTCCCTGACCGCACCTTTTCCCCCGATCAGACCCGATCGGCGAGCCCAGGGAAGGCTACGCTGCCGCCGCTCCAGCGCACCGCGCGGACCGCCGCCTCCCGCAGCCCGGCCGCCGCCTCGGCGCGCAGGCTCCCCGTGGCGGCCCGGACGAGATCGGCGTAGACCGCCGTCAGCCGCCGCTCCAGCTCCGCCGCGAGCCGCACCGCCGCCTCCCCTTCGGTGACGGGGAAGGGCAGGGCGTACGCGGCGGCCGCCGCCTCCGGCTCGGCGCCCAGCGCCCGTACCGCGCGGCTCATCGCGTCCCGCCGGGCCCGGTGGGCGTCGTGGGCCTCACGGGCCTCGCCCGCCCGCGTGTCGTCGACGCGGCCGCCGACGATGCCGTAGCCGTAGACCGCCGCGTGCTCGGCCGCGAGCGCCGCCTGCGCCGCTGCCACGGTTTCCTGCCGGGCGCGCCCGGCCCGAGGCATCGTCATGAGCCGCCCTCCGTCAGCAGGTAGGCGTGTGCCGCGCCCGCCGCCGCCACCGAGGCGAGGAGCCGGGCGAGCTCGGGGGCGCGGAGCCGAGGGCGGCGGTCCGGGCGTCGGCGGTGCGCCGCTCGGCGTCCGCGAGCGCGGCCAGCGCCGCCTTCTCGTCCTCGGGCACCTCGACGCGCGCCGCCGGCGCGGCGGGCGACGCGGAGGCGGAAGCGGAAGCCGAGGGGGAAGCCGACGGGGACTTCGGCCCGGGGGTGGCGAACACCTCGGCGTGCCGGGCGACTTCGGCCCGCAGTGGCCGCAGCCGCGCCGCCAGGGCGGTGTGCGCGGCGAGCGTGGCGTCGTACCGCTCCAGCAGCGCCGCGGTGTCCCGGGCCGCACGCTCCCTCAGTCGCGCCGCGCCGGGGGAGCGTTCGGCGGCGTCCGGGTCGCCGGAGGAAGCGGAGGAACAAGCGGAGAGCAGCGCGGCGGCGCCGCCGGTCAGCAGGGCGGCGGCACCGCCCGCCAGTACCCTGCGTCTGCGCGGGCCGTTCGCGCCCCGCGTCGTCGTCGTGAGCGGCACGATCCTCTTTCCGCCTTGTGGGCTCGGTGCGGCGCGCCGGGCGTGCCGGCCCGTCGGGGTCCTGGTGGGGCGGGCGTTCCGGGGGCCTGGCCCCGAGTGATCGCCGCACGCGAGCGTACCGGCGCGGCACCCGGCGGCCGTGGACCGGGCACCGAATCGTCAGTCGGCTGCCGGAACAGATAGGCTTTGACCTGACACGCGTCTTTCCCACAACAGCACACGCGGCCGAGGAGTCACCCGGATGAGCACCACCCAGAGCGAGCGGCTGCGCGAGCTGCTGGCCCCTCTCGTCAGCGCGCGGGAGCTGGAGCTGGAAGAGGTCGAGGTGACGCCGGCCGGAAAGCGGCGTGTGCTGCGCATCGTGGTCGATTCCGACGAGGGCGTCCAGCTGGACGCGTGCGCGGACCTGAGCCGCGACATCTCCGCGAAGCTCGACGAGACCGATGTGATGGGCGGAGCCCCCTACGTTCTCGAGGTCACCTCTCCGGGTGCCGACCGTCCCCTGACGCAAGCCCGGCACTACGTCCGGGCCACGGGCCGGCTGATCAAGGCGCAGCTCGTCGAGGGCGGCGAGCTCGTCGCGCGGATCGTCGCCGTGGACGACGAGGGGCTCGACCTGGAGGTGCCGGGCGTCAAGGGCCGCAAGCCCACCGCCCGCCGCCTGACCTTCGCCGAGATCGCGAAGGCGCGTGTGGAGATCGAGTTCAACCGTAAGTCGGCCGCGGGCGACGACGCCGCGGCAGAAGCAGACGAATCCGACGAGATTCAAGAGGAGGCGTAGCCGTGGACATCGACATGAGTGCCCTGCGGGGTCTGGTGCGAGAGAAGGAGATCTCCTTCGACCTGCTGGTCGAGGCGATCGAGTCGGCCCTCCTCATCGCCTACCACCGCACCGAGGGAAGCCGCCGCCGCGCCCGCGTGGAGCTGGACCGGTCGACCGGGCATGTGACGGTCTGGGCCAAGGAGGACCCGCAGGACCTCGCCGAGGGCGAGGAGCCCCGCGAGTTCGACGACACCCCCTCCGGCTTCGGCCGGATCGCCGCGACCACCGCGAAGCAGGTCATCCTCCAGCGTCTGCGCGACGCCGAGGACGAGATCACTTTCGGTGAGTTCGCCGGCCGTGAGGGCGACGTCGTCGCGGGCGTCGTGCAGCAGGGCAAGGACCCCAAGAACGTCCTGGTCGACATCGGCAAGCTGGAAGCCATCCTGCCGGTGCAGGAGCAGGTCCCGGGCGAGGAGTACAAGCACGGCACCCGCCTGCGGACGTATGTGGTCCGCGTGGCCAAGGGTGTCCGCGGCCCGTCCGTGACCCTCTCGCGCACCCACCCCAACCTGGTGAAGAAGCTCTTCGCCATGGAGGTCCCGGAGATCGCGGACGGCTCGGTGGAGATCGCCGCCATCGCCCGCGAGGCCGGTCACCGCACCAAGATCGCGGTGCGCTCGACCCGCTCCGGACTCAACGCCAAGGGCGCCTGCATCGGCCCGATGGGCGGCCGGGTCCGCGCGGTCATGGCCGAGCTGCACGGCGAGAAGATCGACATCGTGGACTGGTCGGACGACCCGGCCGAGCTGGTGGCGCACGCGCTGTCCCCCGCTCGGGTGAGCAAGGTGGAGGTCGTCGACTTCGCCGCCCGCTCCGCCCGGGTGACCGTCCCGGACTACCAGCTCTCCCTCGCCATCGGCAAGGAGGGGCAGAACGCCCGGCTCGCGGCCCGGCTGACCGGCTGGCGGATCGACATCCGGCCGGACACCGAGCAGCCGTCCGAGCGCGACTGAGGCGCGAACCGGCGCCCTGAAGCGACGGGGGGCGCGCGTACGGCGCCCCGAGCGGCCCGGAATGGTCCGTAAACGACCATGCCGGGCCGCTTCCGCCCTTGGCGGAGCTGGGACGCGGCCCGTTGAACCAGCAGATCATGGCTGAAACGCATACGTGCGCGATCAGTGCCCCGAAGGGGTGAGGTCCGCGCGGGGAGGTAGACTTAACCAGTGTCTGGCCGGACGCATGCCCGCGCATGCCCTGAGCGCACCTGTGTGGGGTGCCGGGAGCGAGCGGCCAAGGGTGAACTGCTGCGGATCGTGATGATCGAGGGATCGTGCGTCCCCGACCCTCGCGGTACGCTGCCCGGCCGGGGTGCCTCCGTGCATCCCACACTGGTCTGCCTCGATCTGGCGGTGCGCCGCCGGGCGTTTCCCCGGGCCTTCAAGGTCCCGGGGCCGCTCGACACGGTGGAGCTCCGCCGGTATGTCGAACAGACCGATCAGCAGGAGATCGACCCCGCGGTCACGCGGGGATGACCCACGTCAGGTACCTCGCGAGTTGGAAGTAGGTCGAGATTGCGATGAGCACTCGATGAGTACGCGATGAGTACGCCCATGAAGTAGCGACGGTCCGGCGGACACCCGGACCTAGAAGGAGCGAAGTGGCTAAGGTCCGGGTATACGAACTCGCCAAGGAGTTCGGAGTGGAGAGCAAGGTCGTCATGGCCAAGCTCCAAGAACTTGGTGAATTCGTCCGTTCGGCGTCCTCGACCATCGAGGCGCCGGTCGTCCGTAAGTTGACTGACGCATTGCAGGGGCCCGGCGGCAGCGCCGGCAAGTCCGCTGCGAAGCCCGCGGCGCCGCGCAAGGCCGCGCCCGCGAAGCCTGCTGCCCCCACTCCGGGTGCGCAGGCCCCCCGTCCCGCCGCCCCGGCCCCGAAGCCGGCCGCGGCCCCCAAGCCCGCCCCGGCGACGCCGGCCGCCGGCCCCGCGCCGACGCCGGGCCCGCGTCCGGGCCCCAAGCCGGCCCCGGCCGCCCCGGCCAAGCCGGTCACCCCGGTGCCCGCCGCGGAGTTCTCCGCGCCGGCCCCGGCCGCGCCGTCCGAGCGTTCCGAGCGTCCCGCCGCGCCGCGTCCCGGTGCTCCCGGCCCGCGCCCCGGCGCCCGTCCGGGTGGTCCCGCCGGCCAGCGTGAGGGCGGCCGTCCCGAGCGCGCCCCGCGCCCGCAGGGCGGTCCCGGCGAGCGTGCCCCGCGTCCCGGTGGCGCCCGTCCGGCCGGTCCCCGTCCGGGCAACAACCCCTTCACCTCCGGTGGCTCCACCGGTATGGCCCGTCCGCAGGCCCCCCGTCCGGGTGGCGCCCCGCGTCCGGGTGCCGGCGGCCCCGGTGCCCCGCGCCCGCAGGGCGGTCCCGGCGGTGCCCCGCGTCCCCAGGGCGGCGCTCCGCGTCCGACCCCCGGTGGGATGCCCCGTCCGCAGGGTGCCCCCGGTGGCGCCCCGCGTCCCGGTGGCGCTCCCGCCGGTAACCGCCCGAACCCGGGCATGATGCCGCAGCGTCCGGCCGCCGGCCCGCGTCCGGGCCCCGGTGGCGGCGGTCGCGGCCCCGGCGGCGGTGCCGGTCGTCCCGGCGGCGGTGCCGGTCGTCCCGGCTTCGCCGGTCGTCCGGCCGGTCCGGGCGGCGGCGGTCGTCCCGGTGGTGGCGGCGGCTTCGCCGGCCGTCCCGGTGGCGGTGGCCCCGGCGGCGGTGGCGGCGGTTTCGCCGGTCGTCCCGGTGGCGGCGGCTTCGGCGGTCGTCCCGGTGGCCCGGGTGCCCGTGGTGGCACGCAGGGCGCCTTCGGCCGTCCCGGCGGTCCGGCCCGTCGTGGCCGCAAGTCCAAGCGTCAGCGTCGCCAGGAGTACGAGGCCATGCAGGCCCCGTCCGTGGGCGGCGTGATGCTGCCGCGCGGCAACGGCGACACCATTCGCCTGTCGCGTGGTGCCTCCCTCACCGACTTCGCGGAGAAGATCGGCGCCAACCCGGCGTCGCTCGTCGCCGTGATGATGAACCTCGGCGAGATGGTCACGGCCACGCAGTCCGTCTCCGACGAGACGCTGCAGCTCCTCGGTGGCGAGATGAACTACACGGTTCAGATCGTCAGCCCGGAGGAGGAGGACCGTGAGCTCCTCGAGTCGTTCGACATCGAGTTCGGTGAGAACGAGGGCGGCGAGGAGATGCTCGTCGCGCGTCCGCCGGTCGTGACCGTCATGGGTCACGTCGACCACGGTAAGACCCGACTCCTCGACGCGATCCGCAAGACCAACGTGGTCGCGGGCGAGGCCGGTGGCATCACCCAGCACATCGGTGCCTACCAGGTCGCGACCGAGGTCAACGACGAAGAGCGCAAGATCACCTTCATCGACACCCCGGGTCACGAGGCGTTCACCGCCATGCGTGCCCGTGGTGCGAAGTCGACCGACATCGCGATCCTCGTGGTGGCGGCCAACGACGGTGTCATGCCGCAGACGATCGAGGCCCTGAACCACGCCAAGGCGGCCGACGTGCCGATCGTGGTCGCGGTCAACAAGATCGACGTCGAGGGTGCCGACCCGACCAAGGTCCGCGGTCAGCTGACCGAGTTCGGCCTGGTGGCCGAGGAGTACGGCGGCGACACGATGTTCGTCGACATCTCCGCCAAGCAGGGTCTGAACATCGACAAGCTGCTCGAGGCCGTCGTCCTCACCGCCGACGCCGCGCTCGACCTGCGCGCCAACGCGGAGCAGGACGCGCAGGGCATCGCGATCGAGGCCCACCTCGACCGCGGTCGCGGCGCCGTGGCCACCGTCCTCGTCCAGCGCGGTACCCTCCGCGTCGGCGACACGATGGTCGCCGGTGACGCCTACGGTCGTGTCCGCGCGATGCTCGACGACAAGGGCCAGAACGTGGAGGAGGCGGGTCCGTCGACTCCGGTCCTCGTCCTCGGTCTGACCAACGTCCCGGGCGCCGGCGACAACTTCCTCGTCGTCGACGAGGACCGCACGGCCCGCCAGATCGCCGAGAAGCGCGCCGCGCGTGAGCGCAACGCCGCCTTCGCCAAGCGCACCCGCCGGGTGTCCCTCGAGGACCTCGACAAGGTGCTCAAGGCCGGTCTGGTGCAGGATCTCAACATCATCATCAAGGGCGACGCGTCCGGTTCGGTGGAGGCCCTCGAGTCCTCGCTGCTCCAGCTCGACGTCGGCGAAGAGGTCGAGATCCGCGTGCTGCACCGCGGTGTGGGTGCGGTCACCGAGTCGGACATCAACCTGGCGACCGGCTCCGACGCCATCGTCATCGGCTTCAACGTCCGCGCCGAGGGCCGTGCCACGCAGATGGCCGAGCGCGAGGGCGTCGACGTCCGGTACTACTCGGTCATCTACCAGGCGATCGAGGAAATCGAGGCGGCCCTCAAGGGCATGCTGAAGCCGGAGTACGAAGAGGTCGAGCTCGGTACGGCGGAGATCCGCGAGATCTTCCGCTCGTCCAAGCTGGGCAACATCGCGGGTGTTCTCATCCGCTCCGGCGAGGTCAAGCGCAACACCAAGGCGCGCCTCATCCGCGACGGCAAGGTCATCGCGGAGGAGCTCAACATCGTCGGTCTGCGTCGCTTCAAGGACGACGTCACCGAGATCCGCGAAGGCTTCGAGGGTGGTATCAACCTCGGAAACTTCAACGACATCAAGGTCGACGACGTCATCGCGACGTACGAGATGCGCGAGAAGCCGCGCGGCTGATCGCAACAGCGTCACCGGGGCCGGTCGGCGGAAGATATTTCCGTCGATCGGCCCCGGCCGTTGCGTGTACGGTTCGAAGAGTCCGTACACCGTGTACGGGAACACCTCACGCCTCCCGGGTGGGCCTCACCCGCACCACATGTATGTAGGGACTCTGTCCTTCGACATCCTCCTCGGTGACGTCCGGTCGCTGAAGGAGAAGCGCTCCGTCGTCCGCCCGATCGTCGCCGAGCTCCACCGCAAGTACGCGGTGAGCGTGGCGGAGGTCGGCGACCAGGACCTCCACCGCAGGGCCACCATCGGTGTGGCGGCGGTCTCGGGGGACCCGGGGCACCTCACGGACCTACTGGACCGCTGCGAGCGCATGGTCGCCGCACGGCCCGAAGTGGAGCTGCTGTCGGTACGGCGGCGGTTCCACGGCGAGCATGACGACTGAGCGCGTCGGCGGCGCCGAGAGCACAATGCAGGAAGACGAGAAGGAGACGGACCAGTGGCCGACAACGCGCGGGCGAAGAGGCTGGCGGACCTCATCCGCGAGGTCATCGCCCAGAAGCTGCAGCGCGGAATCAAGGACCCGCGGCTCGGCTCGCACGTGACCATCACGGACACCCGGGTCACCGGTGACCTGCGGGAGGCTACGGTCTTCTACACGGTCTACGGCGACGACGAGGAGCGTGCCGGTGTCGCGGCCGGGCTGGAGAGCGCCAAGGGCATCCTGCGCTCCGAGGTCGGCCGCGCGGCGGGCACCAAGTTCACGCCGACCCTGACCTTCGTGGCGGACGCCCTCCCGGACACCGCCCGGACCATCGAGGACCTCCTCGACAAGGCGCGCGCCTCGGACGCCCAGGTGCGCCAGGCGTCCTCGGGCGCCACCTACGCCGGTGACGCGGACCCGTACCGCAAGCCGGACGAGGAAGAGGGCGACGAAAAGGGCGACGAAAAGGGCGCCGGCGCCTGATGAAGGAGAAGTACAGCGGTCCGGACGGCTTGATCATCGTCGACAAGCCGTCCGGCTTCACCTCGCACGACGTCGTCGCCAAGATGCGGGGCATCGCCCGCACCCGGCGCGTCGGCCACGCGGGGACGCTCGACCCCATGGCGACCGGTGTGCTCGTCCTCGGCATCGAGCGGGCCACCAAGCTTCTCGGTCACCTCGCGCTGACCGAGAAGGAGTACGTGGCCACCATCCGCCTCGGGCAGAACACGGTGACCGACGACGCGGAGGGGGAGATCACCTCCACCACCGACGCCTCCGGGGTCACCCGGGAGGCCGTCGACGCGGGCATCGCCAAGCTCACCGGCGCGATCATGCAGGTCCCGTCCAAGGTCAGCGCGATCAAGATAGACGGCGTGCGCTCGTACAAGCGGGCGCGCGAGGGCGAGGACTTCGAGATCCCCGCCCGGCCGGTGACCGTCTCGTCCTTTACCCTCCACGCCGTGATCCCGGCGCAGGCGGAGGACGGCACCCCGGTGCAGGACCTGCTGGTGTCCGTCGTCTGCTCCTCCGGCACCTACGTCCGGGCGCTCGCCCGCGACCTGGGCGCCGACACGGGCGTCGGCGGTCACCTCACGGCGCTGCGGCGCACCCGCGTCGGTCCCTATGGGATCGGCGACGCCCGCACGCTGGAGGCGCTCCAGGAGGAGCTGACCGTCATGCCCGTCGCCGAGGCCGCGTCCGCCGCCTTCCAGCGCTGGGACGTGAACGAGGAGCAGGCCAAGCTGCTGGCCAACGGCGTCCGGATCAAGGTGCCGCTGTTCGACACCACCGGCCCGATCGCCGTCTTCGGACCGGACGGCCGCTTCCTCGTGCTCGTGGAGAACCAGGGCGGCCGGGCCAAGAGCCTGGCGGTCTTCGCCTAGCGAGCCGGCCCGTCCCCGTACGGACACCACCGTGGGGCGGGGAGCGCGTCGTCCCCGACGCCTTCCCCGCCCCACGATCCCCCTCCCACTGGTCTCTATCCATCCGAGACGGGTGATTCACCCCAACGGGCAGGCGCTCGGAGTGAACCAGGGGGGTGGAAGGGGGCGCGTTCAGGATGTGATCTGGTTTCGCCGATCATCCGCTGCCTACCGTCGTGAGGACCAGCACGCCGGGGAGGTTCGACGGAGATGAACGGTCGGCGGACCGATGCCGAGGATTCGCTCGTACGCATTCGCGACCTCGCAGGGCGCGAACGCGGCACGGGATTCCTCGCCGACGACCGCGGCACCCTGATCACCAGCCATGAGGCCGTCGACGGCCTGGCCCGGCTGGTGCTCCACGCCTCGGGCGATCTGACCTGCGTCGTCGGCGCCGAGAACGTCACGCCGCTGCCCGAGTACGATCTGGCGCTCGTGCGCACCGAGGGCCTGTGCGTCCCCCCGCTGCCGGTCGCCGCGGCCGTGAGCTTCGAGGGCGGCAACGACGTCCGGCTGCGCGCCGGGCGCTGGCACGACGCGCGGATCATCGGGGACGTCCCGGTCACCTACACCGCCACCGACCGCTTCCACCTCCTCGGCGCCGCGCTGGAGCTGTCCCTGTCCGGCCGCGCCGGGCTGCGGCTCGGCGAGGAGGCCACCGGCGGGCCCGTCTTCGACGCCCGCACGGGGGCGGTCGTCGCCGTCCTCGGTACCGCGCTCCAGGCCGACCGCCGGGCCGCCGGATTCGCCATCCCGCTGCGGGCCGCGGCGGCCTCCTGCCCGGGCGGGGCGCTCGCGGAGCTCCTCGACCGCAACTCCGCCACCGTCCCCGCCTTCGGCCCCGACCTCAACCTGGCCGGCGCCCTCCAGCTCACCGCCACCGCCCTGGGCTCGGTCGTCACCCCGCGCGTCTGGCGCGACCCCGTGGAGCGCCCGGAGACCGAGCGGGAGTTCGCCCGCTTCCTGGACGGGGAGCCCGGCGCGGAGAGCCACGCCCTGGTGCTCGGCCTCGTGGGCGACCCCGGCACGGGCCGGACCACCGAGCTCGGCGCGCTCGCCGGCCGCAGGGCGCGCGGCGCCCAGCCCGCGCCCACCCTCTGGCTGCGCGGCGCGGACCTGCGCGTGGGCGACGAGAGCGTCCGCGACGCGATCGCCCGGGCCCTCAAGGCCGCCGGGCGCATCGTCACCGCCTCGGCGGGCCCCGCCGGCACCATCGGGGACACCGCCGCCGCCACGCCCGAGGCCGTCGCCGACCTCGCCCGCCGGGTCGGACACCCCCTGCTCGTCCTCCTCGACGGGCCCGAGGAGATGCCGCCCGTCCTCGCCCACGCCCTGCCCGCCTGGACCACCGCGACCGTCCGCTGGCTGGAGGAGACCTCCTCCCGGCTGATCGTGGCCTGCCGCCCCGAGCACTGGGAGACCGCCGGCGCCCTCTTCCCGTCCGGCGTCCTCCACCGCCCCGGCGGCGGCCCCTGCGCCCTGCCCCCGCCCTCGGGCCCCCGGGCCCTGCCGCCCTGCTCCCGGCTGCCCGGGCTCACCCCCGCGCAGGCCGCCGAGGTCCGCGCCTCCTACGGCATCCCGCCGGGCGCCGTCGACCCGGCCGACGCCGCCCACCCCCTCGCCCTGCGGCTGCTCGCCGAGGTCCGGGCGGCGCTGCCCGACGGGACGGTGGGCGCCGGCGGCACGGGGGAGGCCGCCCCCGACCGGTGGGGCGTGTTCTCCGCCTATCTGGACCTGATCTGCCTGCGCATCGCCGTGCGCCTCGCCGCGTCCCGCCGCCCGCCGCTGCGCGGACCTGCCGTCCGCCGGCTCGCGGCCCGGGTGGCCGGGCAGGTCCACGAGGCCGCCCGGCGCTGCCTCGGCCCGGGGCAGGGGGAGCTGGAACGGGAGGCGTTCGAGGAGCTGTTCCCCTGGCGCACAGGCTGGGCCTCCGCCGTCCTCACGGAGGGCCTGCTCGTCCCGGCCGGCTCCGGCTACCGCTTCGCCCACGAGGAGTTCGCCGACTGGGTGCAGGGCTCCCACCTGGACCTCGACGCCGCGCTCTACGCGCTGGTCCACCGCTGGTACGAGCCGGCGGGCCCGCCGGCCGAGGCCGCCGTCCGGCTGCCCTCCCGCACGGGCGGCAAGGGCCCGCTGCCCACGCCGGGCGGCCACGTACCGCCGCCGCCCGGCTCCGGCGCCGCCCGCGGCGGCGCGAAGGGTCGCCGCAAACGCGGCGGGGGCCCGGCCGAGCCGCCGCGCCCGCTGCCGGTGCCGCGCCACCGGATCGGCCCCGTCCTCCAGGCCATGCTCCTGCTCGCCCGGCGCTCGGGCCCGACAGAGCTCTCCCGCCGCCTCAGCGCCCTCGTCCACGCCATCGAGACCCTCTCCCAGCGGGCGGCGGAGGCCGAGGCCAAGGAGGAGGGTGCCGGCCGCCGCCTCGGCGACCCCGCCTGGTGGGCCGCCCACCTCCTCGGCGAGACCCTGCTGCGCGTCCCCGACGCCACGCCGTACCTGGGCGTCCTCCGCCTCCTCGCCGAGCGCGTCACCGCCCGCTCCCTGGCCGTCGGCGGCTTCGACAGCGAGGCCGGGCGCACGCTGGGCGGCCTCGCGGAGTTCGGCCCCTGGTTCTGGCTCCGGCTGCCGCTCGGCCTCGCCGACCGCCTGGAGCTCCTCCGCGTCCTGATCCCGGCCGACGGGCCGCCTCCGGGCGCGACCCAGGAGGCGGCGGCCTTGTCGGCTTCTCCGTCGGCGGAGGGTTTGGCGGCCGGGTCCGCGGACGGTCCGACGGACGGCTCGGCGGACGAGTCTGTGGACGGGGCGGTGGACGGGGCCGCGCGGGCGACCGTGCCGGCGCAGTCACGTGGAGGCGCGGAGCGGGCGCACGCTTCCCGTGGGGGCGGACGTGGCGCGGCGGGAGCGGGGCGCGCGGGGCATGCGGGGGCGCGCGCCTCGGGTAGTGCGGCGGGGGATGTCGCTCCCGGATCCGGTGCGCACCGGAAGGGTGCGAACGGGGCCCATGGGGCCGGTGGGACCGGTGGGGTCCGGCGGGTCCCGGGGCAGGGTGGCCCTGCCGCGTCGGCCGGTGCCGCGAGCCAAGGCGTCGGCGCTTCGGACGACGGTACGCGCGGCGGTACGGACGCGGTTCGGGCCGCCGAAGAGGCGGGAGCGCCCCGGGGCACCGGGGTGTCGTCCCGCTCGGGGGGACGGGGCGGGGGACCGGCGGCGGCCTGTGCCGGTGCGGCGTGGCACGCGGCCGGGAGCGGCGGGGGCGAGCCGGAGGCGTCCGACTGGGCGGACGGGCGGGGAGACCGCGCCTCCGGCGGCGCCCGGGCCCGTGGCGGCGCGGCGCAGGGCGCGGGCGGTGCTGCGCGCGCCCCCTGGGGTGGCCGGGCCGGACGCGTCCCCGGCCAGGGGCGGGGCGCGGGGGAGGCGCGGAACGGCAACGAGCGCCCCCCGGTGCTGGGGCGGCGCCGGAAGGCCGTCCCGGAGGACGAGCGCGTCATCTCCTACACCTCGGCCCGCCCCGAGTCCGTTGAACCCCATGAGCCTTATGAGCCCCACGAACCCCATGAGCCCGGGGTGCCGTACAGCGAGGGATGGTCGGAGGCGTGGGCCCGGACCCGTTCCGCCGACGCGCAGGAGCCCGGCGGCCCCGGCGGCCCCGGCGGCCCCGGCGAGCCCGTCGAGACGGCCGAGATGGTCGAGACCGCCGAGCCCGTCGTCCCCGAGGCGAGGACGGAGCCGGAGGAGCCCGTCCGGCAGGGCGGCGGCGCGGGCACCGCTCCGCCCGCCCGGCGGCGCGCGTCCGGCGGCGACGCCCACGCGGCGCTCGCCGACCGGTTCCTGACCGCCGTCGTCACCCTCTTCACCGCCGACCCCTGCGCCGCGCAGCCCCTCCTGTGCCGCTGGTTCGCCGACGAGCGCCCCCTGCAGATCACCCCCGCCGGGGCCAGGGTCCGCCTCACCGTCGCCACCGCCGCCCAGGCCCTCCTCCACACCCACCGCCGCCGGGCCGTGGACGACCTGACCGAGGCGCTGGTGGAGGCCGCACACCCCCGGGCCGACGAACTGCTGGCCGCCCTGGCCGAGGACGAGCCGTCCGCGCTGTGCCGGGCCGTCGACCGCTGGGCCCACGACGACCGCGTCGAACGCCACGTCGCCGCCGCCGCGTACGCGCTGCGCACCGCCCCGCACGTCGTGACGTCCGCCGACCGGCAGCTGCTGCGCTACGCCGCGCTCGCCCTCCTGGAGCGGCCCGACGAGGGCACCCTGCACGGCACCGCGCTCGCCCTGCTCGTCCGCGACCCCGACACGCGCGCCAAGCACCTCCCGCAGGCCCTCGCGGCCTTCGCCACGGGCGACCCCGACCTCCCGCCCGACCTGCTCGCCCCCGCCCTCGACACCCACCCCGACCAGGTGCTCGACGTCTTCCGGGCGCGCCTGTACGAGCCGGGGGAGCGGCCTGCGGCCGTGCTGCGCACCCTCGCCGGGATCTCCGCCCCCGCCACCCTGGCCCGCCGGATCACCACGCTGGTGCGCGAGCACGTCGACCACCGCCCCGAGGGCGCGGCCAACGCCGCCGAATTCGTCGACCGCCGCCTGGAGTGCGGCCCGGCCACCCGTTCCGTGCTCTTCCCCCTCGTCGTCGACCTGCTGCGCACCGGGACGCCCCAGGTGCGCCGCGCCCTCGCGCCCGTGCTCGCCGACCCCGGCACGGCCGTGTCGCGCCCGCTGCGCCAGGAGCTGCTCGAGGTGCTGATGGAGCGCGAGGAGTACGGGCCGTACGAGCGCGACGCCACCGTCCTCGACACCCTGCTGCGCGCGGTGGCCGCGGGCGCGGCCGAGCGCACCGAGGCCCGCACACGCGACCTCGTGCACCGCACCGGCCTGCTGATGGCCCGCACGCCCGAGGGCGCCGCCTGTTTCGACCGGAGACTGACCCAGCTCGCCCGGGAGATCCCGGTGTTCGGCGGCCAGGTTCGCGGTTGGCTGAAATCCGCGCCGGCCCAATGGGCCGTGGTCGTGGGCCCGAGCGCCCGTATCCGCCTGACCGCGGGGCGTGAGAAGGGGGGTGGAGGGGGTCAGGGGGGCGCGTCGGATCCCACGCACCCAGCCGACGTGACCGGCACCGCACCGGCCGATGCGGGACGCCGCCAACCGGCATGGCACTCTTAGACCTGCGTCATCAGACAGACAAAGGTTCGGGTTCGGGCGAGGAGCGGGGACAGTGCAGCGCTGGCGTGGCTTGGAGGACATCCCCCAGGACTGGGGACGCAGCGTCGTCACCATCGGCTCGTACGACGGCGTGCACCGCGGGCACCAGTTGATCATCGGTCGTGCGGTGGAGCGGGCGAGGACGCTGGGCGTTCCCTCGGTCGTGGTCACCTTCGACCCGCACCCCAGCGAGGTCGTGCGCCCCGGCAGTCACCCGCCGCTGCTGGCGCCCCACCACCGGCGCGCGGAGCTGATCGCCGAGCTGGGCGTGGACGCGGTGCTGGTCCTGCCGTTCACGGCGGAGTTCTCGAAGCTGTCGCCCGCCGAGTTCGTGGTCAAGGTGCTGGTCGACAAGCTGCACGCCAAGCTCGTCGTCGAGGGCCCCAACTTCCGCTTCGGCCACCGCGCGGCGGGCAACGTCGACTTCCTCCAGGAGCTCGGCGGCACCTACGACTTCGACGTCGAGGTCATCGACCTCCACGTCTCGGGCGAGGCCGGTGGCGGGCTGCCGTTCTCCTCGACGCTGACCCGGCGCCTGGTCGCCGAGGGCGACGTGGCGGGCGCCATGGAGATCCTCGGCCGGCCGCACCGCGTGGAGGGCGTCGTCGTGCGCGGTGCCCAGCGCGGCCGCGAGCTCGGCTTCCCCACGGCCAACGTGGAGACGCTGCCGCACACCGCGATCCCGGCCGACGGCGTGTACGCGGGCTGGCTGACCGTCGACGGCGAGGCCATGCCCGCCGCCATCTCGGTCGGCACGAACGTCCAGTTCGACGCGACCGAGCGGACGGTCGAGGCCTACGCCATCGACCGCGTCGGCCTCGACCTCTACGGGATGCACGCGGCCGTGGACTTCCTCGCGTATCTGCGCGGCATGGAGAAGTTCGCGTCCATCGACGCCCTGCTGGACCGCATGGCCCAGGACGTGAAGCAGGCGCGCGACCTGGTCGCCGCGCACGAGGCCGCGGTCGTCGCGGGCTAGGCGGGACACAAGACAGCGGAGGGCCCCGGGCACGTACTTCGTGCCCGGGGCCCTCCGCTGTCACCGCTTACTGCTGTGGCGGCAGGGCCCAGCCGTCCTGCTGGGGCGGCTGCGGCTGCTGGGGCTGGGCGTATGGGCTGCCCGGCTGGGCCTGGGGCATGCCCTGCCCGTAGGGGTTGTACTGCGCCTCGGGCGCGGGCTGGGGAGCGTAGCCGCCCGGCATCGGCGGGGCCTGGTGGGGCGCCGCGTACAGGCCCTGTTGCTGCTGGGCGCGGACGAAGTCCTCGGCGACCATGGCGGACAGGTGGAAGTACGCCTCGCGCGTCTTCGGCCGCATCATCTCCAGGTCGACCTCGGCACCGGTGGCCAGGTGCTCGTCGAACGGCACGACCACGACGCCCCGGCAGCGCGTCTCGAAGTGCGACACGATGTCCTCGACCTTGATCATCTTGCCGGTCTCCCGGACCCCGGAGATCACGGTGATGCTCCGCGACACCAGCTCGCCGTAGCCGTGCGCGGCGAGCCAGTCGAGGGTGGTGCTGGCGCTGCTCGCGCCGTCCACGGACGGCGTGGAGATGATGATCAGCTGGTCGGCGAGGTCGAGGACCCCGCGCATGGCGCTGTAGAGGAGGCCGGTGCCCGAGTCGGTGAGGATGATCGGGTACTGCTTGCCCAGCACGTCTATGGCGCGCCGGTAGTCCTCGTCGTTGAAGGTCGTGGAGACGGCCGGGTCCACGTCATTGGCGATGATCTCCAGTCCGGAGGGTGCCTGGGACGTGTAACGGCGGATGTCCATGTAGCTGTTGAGGTGCGGGATGGCCTGGACGAGGTCGCGGATGGTCGCGCCCGTCTCCCGGCGCACCCGGCGGCCGAGCGTGCCGGCGTCGGGGTTGGCGTCGATCGCGAGGATCTTGTCCTGGCGCTCGGTGGCCAGGGTCGCCCCCAGGGCGGTGGTGGTCGTCGTCTTGCCGACGCCGCCCTTGAGGCTGATGACGGCGATCCGGTAGCAGGACAGGACGGGCGTGCGGATCAGCTCCAGCTTGCGCTGCCGCTCGGCCTCCTCCTTCTTGGCGCCGAACTTGAAGCGGGCCGCCGGGTTCTGCTTCTTCGGCTTCTGCTTCGCCTTCAGCAGCCGCTCCGAGGACAGCTCGACCGCCGCCGTGAAACCGAGCGGAGCGCCGTGCACGGACCGCTGCCGCTGCTCCGGCGTCACGGTCGGCCAGCCACCGGCCCGGGGGTCGAGGGGGGCCTCGGGGACACCGGGGTGGCCGGGGGCCTGACCAGGGGTCTGGCCAGGGGCCTGGGCGGGGTACGCGCCCGGGTACGCCGCCTGGTCCATGGCCGGCGGGAGGGCGCCGGGCACGGGCGCGCCCGGCTGGGCGTACGCCCCGGGTACGCCGCCGGGCGCGGCGGCGGGCGGCAGCGCGCCGGGGTACCCGTTGGGCTCCGCGGGCGCGGGCGGCTGCGGGTAGCCGTAGCCGGGCTGGGGGGCGGGCGGGGGCGGCATGGCCGCGCCGTCGGGGCGGGGGTAGCCGTATCCGTCGTACGACGGCGGCACGGGCGCCCCCTCGGGACGCGGGTAGCCGTAACCGGCCTGCGGCGGAGCGGTGTTGGGAACGGGCATGCCGGGCATCCCGGGTGGCACGGATACACCCGGCATGCCGGGCATGCCCGGCACCGGCTGCGGCAGGGCCGCGCCGGGCGCCTCCGCCACGGGCACGGGCGGCACTCCCGGCGCCCCGTGCGGGGCGGGGGCGGCGGGCGCGCCCCAGGGCGCGGGGGCACCGGGTACGCCGGGCGTGGCAGGGGCGCCGGGAGCGCTCGACGCGCTGGGGGCGCCAGGGACGACCGGGGCGCCGTCACCGGCCGGGGCGACGGCGGACGAGGCGTCGAGGCCCGTCGGCGCGGGGGCGTTCGGTGCGGGGGCGTTCGGTGCGGGCGGAGTGCCCGGGACGGCGGGGACGCCAGGGGCGCCAGGGGCGCCATCGCCCGTCGGAGCGGCGGCGGGCGCGCTCGGCATGCCGGGGACGCCAGGGACGGCCGATGCGCCCGGGAAGGCGGGGGCGCCGTCACCGGTCGGAGTGGCGGCGGGCGCGACGTCGAGGCCGGTCGGCGCGGGGGCGGCCGGTGCGCCGGGAACGGCAGAGGTGCCGTCATCGGCCGGATGCGTGGCCGACGTGGTGTCGAGGCCGGTCGGCGCGCTCGGGGTGGCGGGGGCGGCAGGGGCGCCGTCGCCGGTCGGAGTGGCGGCCGACGCGCTGTCAGGGCCGGTCGGTGCGTCGGACGGCGCGGGCTGCTCGTCGGCGGGCGCACCGCTCTCCGCCGCCGGGGCGTCCACCGGGGCCTCGGCGTGGGCGGCGTCCTGCGGCGGCGCGACCGGCGCGTCCGCCTCGGGGTGCGGCATCCCGTGGCCGGGCACGGCGGGGTACGGCGCCTGCGGGGGCGGCGGCCAGGCGGCCGGGGGAGGGGTCTGCTGGGCAGCCGGCGGGAAGTTGGGCGGCAGCGGCGGCAGGGAGGCCTGGGGCGCGGGAGACGGGGTCCAGGCGGCCGCCGGAGCCTCGGCCGGCGCGGGTGCCGGCGCGGGCGCCGGAGCCGTCGCGCCCCGCGCCTCGTCGCTCCCGCCACCCGAAGCGGACGGAGCGGGCGCGACCGGCACACTCGGCGCAATCGGAGCACTCGGCGCGGCCGGAGCGCTAGGCGCCGCCGGCGCGCCCTGCGTGTACCACGCGGGCGGCGTGTAGTCGATGGTGAACTCGCCCGTGTGCTCGGGCTCGTGTTCGAATCCCGGCCGGTGCTCGGCGTCGGGCCGGTCCTCGCCGGCTGTCTTCCCGGCCGCTCGGATCTCGTCCCGATCGCTGCTCACAATGCCTCCTGCTGGTGTGGTCGGCTGCCCATGGATTCGGTGGACTCAGCTGGCGGGGCCGACCGTTACTGTCGCCCCGACCGCCCGGATTTCCCCATCTGTCGCAGGACAGGACCGGCGTCGGGTTCTCCAGTGCGTGCGTACGTTCTTACAGACTAATCGTCATCCGCATCCCCGCGGCAGGTCCGCCCCCGCCTCACCGTCCGCCCCTCGGTGCGGCATGGCTTCCCCGCGCGGAGGCGGCGACACCGCTCCCGCGCCGGTGGAGCCGGGCGTCACTCCACGCGCCGGGCCGCGCCCAACAAGCCCGTCTCGGGCTCCGTCGGGCGGGTGGTGACATACATTCGTGACGAACGCGTGCACCAAAGCGTGACCCCGTCGGGGAGCGTGGACAGCTTGTCGACGTCCTCCGGCGGCAGGTTCATCGTCCGGCCGATCTGCCGCGCCTCGTCGGGCGCGACCCGCTGGACGCCCACCAGATCCGCCTGGGCCATCAGTCGTGGCGTGGTGGGGCTCGGGTAGGGGAGCAGGGTGAGCACCGACTGCCAGGGCGCCGGGCCCGTCCGTCCACGCGGCGGGCGCGCCCCGCAGTCGCGGACGACGAGCACGGGGCTGTGCGTGGACGGCCCCTGCGGCGGCATCCGGCCGACGTCGTGGAGCGTGACGCACTGCTGCCCGCTGTTCGCCGACTGCGCGAGCGCCGTCCACAGCTGCCGCCGCCCGGTCTCGACGGCGACGCGCGCGCCCGTACCGACCGCGCGCAGCGCGACGACCTGGGCCGTCCACGCGCCGCCGACCAGGACCACGTCGTAGGGAACGGGCCGGCCGAGGCCCAGGACGGCGGGTACGCCCTGTTCGTCGGAGCCGACGACTACCCCGTCGTCACCCACAGGCAGCGCCAGCGACGTGAACTCCTCGTGCGACAGCTCGTGCCGCCCCCGGCGCGGCCCGAGCAGGCCGAAGCCGAACCGGGCCCGGCGGGCCGGCGCTGTCACAGGAGTCACCGAAGTCACTGGAGTCACCGAAGTGTCCATCAGCGCGTCCCTCCCAGCGGCAGCGTGGCGAGCACGCCCGGCACCTGCTCGTGGTCCAGCCGGACCAGCCCGACCTTCACCGCCCGTGCCGCCCGCTCCAACTCACGTCGCACTCCGCCCAATTCGTCCGCACTGCGCCCGCATATCCGTACATGTCCCGTCAGCGTCGGCGCGTGCCGTCCTTCGAGCGTCCGCCCCCGGCCGAGCGTCAGGCTCAGCGTCGTCGACAGCGCGGGCAGCGATGTGAGCAGCGCGGCCAGTTGCGGCAGACCGGCGCCGCCCGCCCCCAGCCGGGGCCAGCGGCTCACCCAGAACACCGAGTGCCAGCGGTCGTCGCACCGCCAGGCGCGCGAGGTCTCCGCCGTGCGCCGCGCGGGCGCGTCGGCGCGGCCCGCCCGCGTAGTGGCCACCGGGTTGAGGTCGGCCGCCGCCGCGAGGGCGGCCGTCAGCTCCTCCTCGGACAGCAGCGTCGCCGTGAATCCGGCGCCCGGCAGCCGGCTGGCCAGTTGCCGCGCCGCGCGCAGCACACAGCGCCGCGCGCCCTCGGCGCCGCCGCCGCGCGCCGCCACGGCCTCCGGGCACAGCTCCGGGTCGAACTTCAGCGCCACCCAGGTCTGCCGCACCGCAGGGGCGCCGCTCATCTCGTGCAGCAGCGCGTAGTTCCGCGCGGGCAGAGCCTGAGCGGGCAGATGCGGGGCCGGGGCGGGCAGGGTGTTCTGCACCACCTGCACCGACTCCAGCAGGACACCGTCCACGTCCATCACGTCCCGCAGCAGGTCCAGCGGCAGCGCCCGCTCGGTCCGCGCGGCCCGCAGCGGCCGGTCCACGGCGTCCACGCGCAGCACCGCCGTCAGGAACGTGCCGTCGCCGACCAGCCCGACCGGCTGCCGGTCGCGATCGGTGAACGACTCCGTCCACAGCGCCGGTTCGCACTCCACCAGGGGCGCCAGGCGCGGATCCGTACCCGGCGGCACCGGCTCCGCAGCCGTCCGCCGCGCCCGCCGCCGCAGCGCCGCCACGGCGGTCAGCCACTCCACGACGGGCCGCCGCCCGAGCCGGACGAACGCCAGGGCCACCAGCACCGCCGCGACCACCACGGCCGGGACGAGCGCCGCCCGGCCGCCCGCCCACCCGGCGAGCACCACGGCCGCCGCGAGCTCCAGCAGCACCAACTGCGGCAGCCGGACCGGCCCCAGCGCCCCGTGCCCCGGCGCCGGCCGGAGCACGACACCCCCGGCACCACCGCCTCCGGGACCGGCCGTCCGCGCACCGGACTCCGGACCCCTCCCGGCCCGTACGCGCGCCATGGCAGCCACGACCCGTCAAGCCCCCTCGCACAACCCGGAATACCCCGCCGGGAAATCGGATGCCGCCTCGGGAACCCTCCCCCGGCGACAGGTGTCGATCACTTACGGGCATAGTAGAGGCTCGGTACGACACCGGGCCCGATAGGGCAGCGCCGGGCGACCGAGGGAAGCCACGGCGAAAACGGGGGAGAAACAGCTCGAGATGGCATCACGGCGGGACGAACTCAACGCCTACACCTTCGCGAAGAAACGGACGGTTGCCGCTTTTCTGCAACCCTCGCCCACCGGTTCCGAAGAAGGCGCCCCGCGTCCGCTGCGCACGGTCCTGCCCGGCGTCGTCATCGGCGCCCTGCTCGTCGCAGGCTTCGGCGCCTGGGGCGCGTTCCGGCCCGTGGCACCCAAGGGATGGGACGACGTGGCCGCCCACGTCATCGTCGGCAGCGACTCCACCACCCGCTACGTCGTGCTCAAGACCGACGGCAGGAAGCAGCTCCACCCCGTCCTCAATCTCGCCTCCGCCCGGCTGCTCCTCGCCCCGGGCAAGGGCGGCGTGATCAAGGTCCGGGAATCCGAGCTCGACGACGGACATATTCCGCGCGGCCCCACTCTCGGCATTCCGTACGCACCGGACCGAATGCCCACGGCGGTCCAAGCGGGCAAACCGAAACAGTGGGCCGTCTGCCAACAACCCGGCGGCAACGGGAAAACCACGCAAAAAGCGGTCTTCCTTTTCTCCGCGAACGACCCGAAGGCCAGGACGCTCACCGGCGCCGGACGGCTGCGCGGCCCCCAGGCCCTCTACGTCCAGGGGCCCGACGACGCCCGTTACCTCGTCGACCCCAAGGGCACCCGCTACCTCATCGGCGGCCCCGACTGGCAGCGCCAGGACCCCGCCGACCGCAGCGTCCTCCTCCGCGCCCTCTTCCCCGACGGCGCCCAGCCCCAGCGCGTCACCAAGGAGTGGCTGGGCACCCTCGGCGAGGGCACGCCCATCACCGTCCCCTCCGTCGGCGGCCGCGTCGGCGAACCCGCGGGTGTCCCCACCCTCAAGCCCAAGGCCAATCGCGTCGGCACGATCCTCCAGGCCCCCACGGGCGCCACCACCCAGCACTACGTCGTGCTGCCCGGGAAGGTCGCCCGCGTCTCGGAGTTCGTCGCCAAGCTCCTCCTCAGCAGCCGCGACCTCGCCCCCCTCGGCCAGGCCGGCGCCCCCGAGCGGGTGAGCGCCGCCGACTTCACCCCCGACGCCGAGGAGTTCCACGGCGGCGACCACTGGCCCGCCCAGGTGCCCCGCCTCGCGGCCGTCGGCGACCCCCTCGCCGGTGGTGGCACCGTATGCGGCGTCTTCGGCGGTCTCGACGCCTCCGGCACCCCCGACCTCGGCGTCTGGACCGGCAAGGACTACCCCGCGACCATCCCCGACGGCGCCACCAGCGCCTACGTCACCCCCGGCTCCGGCCTCCTCTACCGCCAGGTCACCGGGCGCCAGACCGACAGCGGCGCGGTCTTCCTCGTCACCGACACCGGGCTGCGCTACGCCGTGCAGTCCAACAACGACAGCGCCACCGGCAAGTCGAGGATCGGCGAGGAGCCCGACGGTGCCCGGCCCGGTGAGCCGCCCGCCGTGCCCGAGGCCGACCAGGCCCGCGTCCGGCTCGGCTACAAGGACGTCAACCCCGTGCCCGTCCCCGCGAACTGGTCCCAGTTCCTGCCGACCGGGCCACGGCTGGACACCAACAGCGCCAAGCAGCCACAGGGTTCGTGAGGCATACCCGTGAACGCCCATATGCGCACGCACGCACCCAAGCGCACGCACACCCGTAAGCGCACGCCGGCCATCCTCTCCGCCACCCTGCTGACCGCCCTCACCACCGGGGCGGCACCCGCCCCCGCCACCCCGGCACCGGCGTCGGCACCGGTCGCCCTCGACGGCAGCGGCCAGTGCACCTACCCGGCCAAACCCATCAAGGGCACCCCCTGGTCGCTCCAGCGCGTCCTGCTCGACCAGCTCTGGCAGGACACCCGCGGCAAGGACGGCCACGGCAACCCCGTCCGTGTCGCCGTCATCGACACCGGCGTCGACAACCTCAACCCGCAGCTCAGGGACGCCGTCGACGCCAGGAGCGGCACCGACCTGCTCACCGGCGCCAAGGACCCGAGCCAGGGCCAGGCGGCCGGACCAGCCGGTCCTTCCGGTGCCACCGTCGACCCCGTCGGCCACGGCACCAAGGTCGCCGGCATCATCGCCGCCCGCCCCTCCCCGACGAGCGGGTTCGTCGGCATCGCCCCGGAGTCGGTCATCATCCCGATCCGGCAGAACGACGAGAAGGGCACCGGCACCTCCCGCACCCTCGCCACCGGCATCCGGCAGGCCGTCGACGCGGGCGCCCGCGTCATCAACGTCTCCCAGGACACCGCCACCCCGCTGCGCCCCGACTCCGACCTGGAACAGGCCGTCCAGTACGCCCTCGGCCACGACGTCGTCGTGGTCGCCTCGGCCGGCAACGACGGCGCCGACGGGCAGGCCAAGGCCACGTACCCGGCCGCCTACCCCGGCGTGCTCGCCGTCGGCGCCTCCGACCGCAACAACGAACGGGCGTACTTCTCCCAGCCCGGCGACTTCGTCGGCGTGGCCGCGCCCGGCGTCGACATGGTCTCCACCGTCCCCGGCGGCGGACAGTGCGTCGACCACGGCACCAGCTTCTCCGCCCCCTACGTCGCCGGGGTCGCCGCGCTCATCCGCGCCAAGCACCCCGACTGGAAACAGCACCAGGTGGTCGCCCAGATCGAGCAGACCGCGGAACGCCCGTCCGCCGGCCGCGACCGCTACATCGGCTGGGGTGTCGTCGACCCCGCCCGCGCCCTCACCGAGGACGACCACCCCCTCGACCGCGTCACCGCCCCGAGCGGCCCGGCCCATCCCGTCGCCGCCCCCGAACCCGCGGCCCTCTCCCTGGGCGAGACCCCGGGGGAGCGACAGGCCCGCCTGGCCACCTACGCCCTGGGCGGCACCGCCGCGCTGGTCGCCACGATCGCCGGCTCCGCCGTCGTCGTACGGGACCGCAACCGCCGCCGCGTCCGTACGGACACGTGAGCGCCCCATCGGCCGCTGCGGGCGGCACCGCAGAAAGGAATCCATGACTCAGCCACCACCCAGCCCCCCACACGGCGGCGAGCTCCCGCCGGAGGCCCCGCGGCAGCGCCCGCCCCAGATCTGGGACACCCGCTACGACCAGCGCGACCCGCGCACCGTCCCGGCGTCCCCCACCGCCGCGCACCAGGGCGGTCCTGCCGGCTTCGGCCCCGCGCCCGGCGCGTTCGGGCCGGCGGCACCGGACGGCCCGAACGCCACCGGAGCCCGGGGCTCCGGCGGGGGCGGCAAGCGGCGCAAGGCCTTGATCATCGGGCTGGGGCTGCTGCTGGTGGCCGGAGCGGGCACGGGCGGCTGGCTGCTCTGGGGTAGCGGCGGAAACGATCCTGCCCAGAAGTCGAAGGGGCCGGCCCAGGCCGTCGACGCCAAGCTCGACTGGATGGCGCCGGTGCCGGACGCCGACAAGGAGCACGGGCTGAAGCAGATGGCCCCGCTGTGGTTCGCCAAGGGCAACGCCATCATGACCACGAGCAAGGCGGTGACGGCGTACAACGCCGAGACGGGCAAGCCCGCCTGGAGCGTCCCGATCCCCGGCTCCGCCTGCAAGGCTTCCTCGAAGGTCGTCGACGGCATCGCCGCGGTCATCCACGGGAAGGAGCAGTTCGACTGCAACATGCTGATGGCCGTCGACGTGGAGCACGGCCGGGCCCTGTGGTCGAAGGAACTCACCAACGACAAGGGTCTGAGCAGCCCCTCCGACGGGTCCAGTCTCAGCATCGACCGGGGCCTCATCTCGGTGGCGGACACGGGTGGTGACCCCAAGGTCTTCGCCGTCGGGAACGGCGAACGGAAGAAGCCCCGGGACTTCGGATGCCGGGAGTACGGCGCGGTCGCCGACCGCTCGCGGCAGCTCGTCCTCGCCCAGTGCCAGGCTTTCGGGCGGACATTCGTCATGAAGACGCAGCCCAAGTCCGATCTGGAGAAGTGGATCTGGAAGGTCCCGGACGGGCTCACCGTCCAGAACGTCCTCTCCGTCGAGCCCGCGCTGCTGGTGGTGGGCAGGGAGAACGACTCCGACCCCTCGGATCTCGTGAGCCTCGACGAGAAGGGCCACCTGCGGAGCCTGATTTCCATCTCGGCGGGACCGTACGACTTCAGCGACTGCTGGAAGACCGAGCTGACGAGCTGCCACGGCGCGGTGGTCGACGGCGACACCGTCTACCTGCCCACGAAAAGCGCCGAGATGAACGTCGACGGCGTCAACGTCAACGCCATCGTCGCGATCGACCTGGCCACGGGCAAGAAGCGCTGGACCGCTCCCCTGGGCGGTAACCGGGGCAATCGTCCCGTGGCCATGCACGAGGGGCGCCTGCTCGTCTACCAGCAGGCGACGAAGGACGAGAGCGGAAAGCTGCTCTCCCTCGACCCGGCCGACGGCAAGCCCGCCGACTTCCTGCGGCTTCCCCAGGAGTCCAACGAGCAGGAATTCAGCATCGCCCGCAGTGGAAACGCCTATTTCCACGACGGCCGCTTCTACCTGGTCGTGAACGAGGGCCTGATGCACAGCACGATGATGATGTCGTTCCACTGACCACTGACGAGTGCGTGCCAGAACGAGAAACGGAATCCAGGAGCCAAGTCAGTGACGCAGCCACCTTCCTACGGCTATCCGCAGCAGCCGCCATCGGCGCCACTTCCCCCGACGCCACCGTCCCCCGGGCCCACCCCGTCCACCCCGCGACCCGTTTCCAGCCTCGGCGGGAACTTCGCTCCCCACCGGCCCCCGTGGCGCAGGCCGGCCGTGCTCATCGGCCTGGTGGTCGTCCTCCTGCTCGCCGCGGGCGGCTGGGCGCTGTGGTCGTTCACGGACGACGGCCGGTCGAAGCCGAAGGACCCGAACGGCGCCTCCCACGCTCCCGGGGCGGGAACGGTCGCATGGCTGGCAGAGGCGCGCGTGAAACCCGACGAGGGAATGCGGCAGGCCTTGGGCACCTGGTTCACCTCGACGCTCGTGGTCAAGGCCGAGCCGGATGTCGTCACGGCCTACGACATCAAGACCGGTGAGAAGAAATGGTCCTTCCTCCTCACCGGCTCGCTCTGCGCGGCCTCCCGGGAATCCGAGGGGAACGTGGCGGTCGTCGCCGTCATGTTCGGGAACCACTGCATGAACCTCAAGGCCATCGACCTGCGCGACGGCCACCGCGTCTGGAACGAGCTCCTCATGGACGAGAAGGAGGCGGGCGACAACCTCGACCCCAAGAAGTGGGGCAAGTCCGGCCCCCGGCTCGCCCTCCACGACGGCCATGTCTATACGACATGGAAGGACGGCGAGCAGACCCGCAATCTCTCCGACGGCAAGCGCGTGGACCAGCGGAAGCAGGACGCCTGCGAATGGGCCGACACGGCGGGCGGCAAGCAGCTGATCGCCATCACCTATTGCGGGGAAAGCGAGATCAAGCTCCGCTCGCTCGACCCCAAAAAGCTGGACAAGCCGAAGTGGAGCTCGTCCCTCAAGCGCAATGACGGCTTCGTCTCCGTCATCTCGACGGACCCGCTGGTCCTCTCCCAGTCCCCCGGAAAGGGCGGGCAGGACAACCGGTACGACTTCGTCGTGCTGGACCCGGCGACCGGCAAGGAGAAGACGCGCGTCGCCTACAACGGCTTCTGGCGACTGGGCTCGTGCTTCCTCTCGACCTCGGGCTGCACGGGAGCACTGGTCGACAAGGACAGCCTTTACGTCGCCGGCCAAGGCGTGACCATGGCCTACGACCTCACCACCGGCAGGGAACGCTGGACCTACAAGAGCGACGCCAACCGCGTCACCGTGCCGACGGCCGTCCACGACGGCGAACTGGCCACGTACGTCCCCGCGACCGCCGAGCGTCGCGGCCGGCTCGACTACGTATCCACCGCCGATGGCAAGGTCGCGCGCGTGGTCGAGCACTCGGACCGCGAGAAGGACCGCAAGAACGAGTCGATGATGGCCAAGGTGACGTTCCCCCGTCTGGTGAACGGGCGACTGCTCCTCATCAACGACGGGGGAGTCGGGAGCGACGGGGACGGGATGATCCTGGCGATCAGCGCACCGGACGCGTGACGGCGCGGGTGGGGCGTGCCGCGCACACGTCACGCCCCACCGCCGCTCACTCCTTGCCGCCGGCCCCGCCGCCGTCTTCGACGTCGATGTCGAACTCCCCGTCCCGCACGCCGAGGACGAACGCCTCCCACTCGCTGGCGGTGTAACGCAGCACGGTCTCGGGGTCGTTGGAGGCCCGCATGCCGACAGCGCCTCCCTCCAGATACGCGATCTCCACACGCACCTCGGAAGTGTCACCCGGGGCGCTGAGCCACTCGGCGCCCGAGATGTCCATGGCGTACAGCGCTTCCTTCTCTTCTTCTGTGGCCACTGCGCGGGACTCCTCTTCCGAATCCGATCAACCGACGGTATGGGTGCGAGGCACCGCCGCCGACGCTAGCAATCGGCGGGGTCGCGGAGGCGGGAGTTCGGCCACCAGTCCCCCGATCGATGATGTTTCCGAAGGGCAGAAAGGATCCGTCCCATGACCCAGCCACCACCGCCCATGCCGCCACACCAGCCGGCCCGTACCCCGCAGATCTGGGACACCGACATCAACCAACGCTCCTCGGCACCACCGGGCTTCGGCCCACCGCCACCCGCGTTCGGCGGGAGTGATACCGGCGGGGGCGGGAGTGGCAGTAGCGGCGGTAGTGACAGCAGTGGGCGCGGACGGCGCAAGGCCCTGTTCATCGTGCTGGCGCTCGCTCTGATCGCGAGCCTCGGCGCGGGCGGCTGGCTGCTCTGGGGGAAGACCGGTCGCGGCAAGAAGCCCGGGTCGCAGGCGAAGCCGTCGGCTCCCGCCCGTGTGGACACCCGCCTGGATTGGCTCATACGGAATCCCGACAAGGACAGGGATACCGAAGCCAACGGCACCCCCAGGAAACCGGTCACCTGGTTCGCCCATGGCAATGTGATCCGGACGCGGGCGCGTGACATCACCGCCTACGACGTCCGCCAGGGCACGGAGCGGTGGAACATCCCGCTGCCGGGAGTGCTCTGCGCTGCCGCGCGCAAGCCCGATGGCGACACGGTGGCCGTCCTGTACTCGAAGACTTCGAAGACCGGCAGCGGCGACTGCAACGGTCTCATGGCCGTGGACCTCGGGAGCGGGCACAAGAAGTGGGATCAGTCCCTTCCCCTCAACAACCCGCTCAATACGGACTATGGCAACACGCAGGTCCTGATGTTCCGGGGCAAGGTCAAGGTCATGGGGACCAGCGAATCGGCGACCTTCGCGGCCGATGACGGCAAAGTACTGGATCATCCCAAGCTCCGGTTCAGTGACAACTGCATGGAGAACCGTGCCTCGACGGACGGGAAGGCCTTGCTCTCCGTACTCGGGTGCTCCGCGGGCGACGGTCGCGCGTTCGTCCAGCGCATGGACCCGGAGACGGGCAAGGAGGAGTGGACCTGGAAGGTGCCGGACGGGCTTGAGGTCAGAGGCGTCCCCTCCGTGGACCCGGCCGTCGTCGCGGTCAGCCGCAGGGACCGGTCGGACGAGATCACGGACCTGATCAGCATCAGCCCGGAGGGCCGGACCCGGGCCATCATCTCGCTGACAGGCAACGGCAACGCGTTCGACGCCATCGTCCGGAAGGACACGGTCTACCTGGCGAGCCAGGGTCAGGAGACAGCGGCTCACACCCAGGAGAACCGCATCATCGCCATCGACCTGGCCAATGGAGAGAAGCGCTGGGAGAGCAAGGCCGGGGGAAACCGGGTCAGCACGCCTCTCGGATTCATCGACGACCGGCCGTTGATCTATCAGATCGCCCAGTCGGGAGACGGCGGAAGGCTCGTCACGCTCGACCCTCGCGACGGAGCGCCGACTGTCGTCAAGCGCATGCCGGCGGAGAGCGCCGAAGAGGAACGGAACGTCGCGTACATGGGCCAGGTGTACTTCGAGGGCGACAGGCTCTTCATGTTCGGCGAACCGAACAACAGGAATGAGCACTTGGCGTTGTCGTTCAGCTGAGCACGATCAGTCTGCGATTCCCTCCTTTCTGTGCTGATTCCGATGGAGAAAACCGATGTCTCGACAGCAGCAGCCGTCCTACCCCTTGCCACCGCTCCAGCCCCCGCCTTCGCCTTCGCCCGTGACACCTCCCTACTCCCCGGGGTCCGGCACGGGTCGGCGCAAGCTCTGGATAACAAGCCTGGTACTCGGCGTCCTGCTCGCCTGTGGCGGTGGTGTGTATGCCCTGTGGGGTGGCTCGGACAGTCCCCCGAATCCCTCGGCGGCCCATGATTCAGGGACCGCTGAGGCAGGAGCGATGGTGTGGAAGAAGACGGCCCGCACCGAACCGTCACGAGGCGCCAATGCGGCGCCGGGCGCCTGGTTCACCCCGACCACGGTGGTCAAGGCCGAGCCCGACATGATGACGGCCTACGACCTGAAAACCGGCGCGAAGCAGTGGTCGCTGGTGCTGGACGGGGTCCTGTGCGCGGCGTCGAGGGACGCCGACGGCGACCGTGTGCTCATTGCCGTCAAGGCGGCGGGGTTCTGCGACGGGATGGCGGCCATCGACATCCGCCGCGGGGTGCGGCTCTGGTCGGAGCCCATCGCCCTCCACACGGGCGACGATCCGGACCTGGACAATTTCCGGCCCGACAAGTGGAAGGCGGAGCTGGAAGTAGCGGTGAACGCCGGCCACGGCCTGATCACCTGGGCCACGGGAGCCAAAATCGTCAGCCTCGCGGACGGCAAGCCGGTAGGGGACTCGCCCCAGAAGGAGCCGTGCCGCTACGTCGGCGCGGCCGGCGGCTCCCAGATGCTGACACTGGCCCGCTGCGATAAGCGGATGAGGGTGCGCTCCCAGAATCCGGAGGCCCTCGACAAGCCGAAGTGGACATGGGAGGGGCGCGGCGAAGAGGAGGTCGACGAGGTCCTCTCCACGCGTCCTGTCGTCCTGCTCACCAGTGACGGCCAGGGAAAGCCCGTGCAGCTGGTCACTCTCAATGACACCGACGGCAAGGAGCGCTCCCGTATCGAGCTCCGGCGCGACCACGACGGCAACATCTGCTCGGCGAGCGTCAGCAAATGCCCGGAATACCTGATCGACGGCGACACGGTCTACATCGCACGCAAGGGATCCACGACTGCCTATGACCTCGCGAACGGCCGCGAGAAATGGACGTACAAGGCCGACGCCAACCGGACCGCCTTCCCCGTCTCGGTGCGGGACGGACAACTCGCCGTCTACGTCCCCGGCACCCCGGAACGCGTCGGCGAACTGTCCCGCGTCTCCACCCGCACGGGTGAAGCCGCTCGCACCACGCACCTCGCCCGGGACCTCCGCGCGATCGAATGGCGCCTGGCCCGGCCCAGGGCCCTGGTCTCCCATCTCAAGGGAGATCGCCTGCTGTTGCTCAACGAAGGCCTCCTGGATTCCCAGGACGCGGACGTGGTCGTCGCGGTGGCCGCGCCCTGACGGATGCCTGACGCGTGCCTGACGGCAATCTGGTCGGGGCGCCGCGTCACGAGTGACTACAGTGACGTAGAAGTGTCTGGGGGGGGAGGGGGAGTTGGGGATGAACGCCCACCTGGCCAAAGAGGCCGAGACGCTGACGACGTTCAAGAACCGCATCGACGAGGTGCTGGCCAACCTGGAGAAGTCGGCGGCCTCGCCGAAGACGATGGGCGACCAGAAGGTCGCCCACGACGCCTTCGGCAAGGGCTTCGGCTCGGCCGAGGGCCTCGCCGCGCTGTACGACGCGGTCCACGCGCGCCTGGAGACCCTGTCGAAGGTCTTCGGCGACCAGGTCGAGGCCATGGGCCTCGCCGCCGTGATCGCCGAGCGCGGCTACGACGGCGTCGACGCGGACGAGGCCGCCCGGATGCGGGCGATCCAGGAGCGGACGCACGAATACGAGCGCGGCACCACGCCGAGGAGGCCCGGCCAGACCGCTCCGGGCACACTGGGCGCCGCCGGCGCCGAAGGCACCGGCGGGGCCGGGCTCTAGGGGGAGGGGACGGACGGAACGCCATGTCGGACGCGGAATTCCAGGGCAAGTCGCACGAAGAGCTCTACGCGATGGTGGCGGACGCGAAGCCGGAGAGGCTGAGCGAAGTCGGGAAGGCTCTCAAGCAGGCATTCGACGATCTCGACGGCATCAGCCGAGACCTCAAGGGCCATGTCGCCCAGGTGAAACTGGAGGGCGAGGGCGGTGAGGCCTTCCGCAAGTGGGGCGAGCAGATGGTCATGCAGACCACGAAGCTGGCGCACTATGTCTCGTCGGCCGGTGCGGTAATGGACAAGGCGGCGGAGGGACTGGGGAAGGCGCGGTCCAGTATGCCGAAGCCGAGTGGCTCGGTGTGTTTCACGGATGCGGAGAAGGAACGGGCGCGGCTGAAGGCGGTGGAGACGGACCGGCAGCATGCGGTCGACGCGATGCGGACGCTGGATTCGTACTACGCGACGGCGCAGACGGATCTGGGGAAGCTGGAGGAGCCGAAGTTCGCGCTGCCGCCGGTCATGAAAATCGGCATTGGTGAGGATTGGGAAAGGCCGTATGAACCATCGACTTCGGGCGGTTACGGATCTAGCGGTAGAGGTGATGGATTCTCCTCGGTTCCTCACAGCGGCGCCGCGGGTGGGGCAGCGCATGCTGCTGCTCTGCCCGTGGGCAGTGCCGTAAGCGCTGCTGAGTATCCGGGTGCAGTGGGACACGGAAGTGCCAGCGCACAGCCGGGACCGGGACCGGGAGCCGGTTGGGCATCAGGAACGAATATCGACTCGACGACCGTTCTTCCGACTCCTCAGCCGACTGCCCCAGCACCTGATGTCATTCAGCACCACGATCGTGTTGCCATGCCCCAGGGGCCGGGTGGTCCCCCCGTCGTATTGCCTCAGGTCCCGGGTGACGGCAGAGGGATCAAGGCCGGAGCGCCACGCGGCGGCTCGGGGATTGGGCGCCCCGAAGCGACCATCGCGATGCCTCGAGGCGGCGGCATGCCACGCCCGAACGATGGAATCGTGGGCGGTCTTCCTAAGGTTCCGGGGGGCGAGAACAGTGCCGCGAAGCTGCCACGAGGCACGGTCGTCGGTGAAGAACGCGGTCTAATGAGTCGTGGTCCTGTGGGGGCGGGTGGCTACCCGGGAGCCGCCAACGGCAGTGGTTTCGGCGCTCACGGCACGGGAACGGGCCGAAGGCTGGCTACCGAGCCCGGTGGTGTTATCGGCAGCCCGCGCGGTTCGGTGTTGGGGCAGGCCTCGCCCGGCATGAGGTCGGAGTTCACCCAGGGTGGTTCCGGTCTAGTCCGGGGAACGCAGGTGCCGGGTGCGATGCCGCACGTCGGTGGCAGCTCGGCTGGCAGCACCGGCCGACGTCCAGCTGCTGGTCGGCCCGAATATCTCACGGAGGACGAGGAGACCTGGACGCGTGGGCGGCGCGATACTGTCCCGCCTGTCATCGAGTAGTCCGAGGAGATTCCTGGCGCATGCGATTCGAGTCACGCAAGGTGCGGCTCCGTGCCTTGACGATGTTGTCTCTCCTGGCTGCCGCTTTCGTTACCACGCCGCAGGCAGCGGCGGACGACATGAGGTCGAGGCAGTGGTATCTCGATGCCATGCAGGCCGACGAGATGTGGAAGGTGAGTCGGGGCGAAGGCGTGACGGTCGCGGTTGTCGACTTGGGCGTGGACAGTTCCGTACCGGAGCTGCAAGGCCAGGTACTGCAAGGTACGGACGTGTCGAACAAGCCGATGGGCGCTAATGTCGACCAGGACGGGCATGGCACGGAAATGGCCGCACTGATCTCGGGCACGGGGGCAGGCGGAGGAATTCAAGGGCTTGCACCAGGCGCCATGATCCTTCCCGTGAGAACGGTGCAAACGGGGCTTGCTGACGCCTCTGATCCGCTGATGGCCAGAGCCATCCGCTTTGCTGTGGATCATGGTGCGCGAGTCATCAATATTTCCATGGCGGGAGTTGAGTCCCCGAACCAGAGCGGGCAGACAGAAACTGCCGTGAAGTATGCCCTCAGCAAGGGAAGTCTGGTCTTTGCCGGATCAGGAAACGATGGCGATAAGGGGAACGCCCCGAACTATCCTGCAACGATGGCCGGGGTGGTCTCTGTCGGCGCGATCGACAGCACCAGCACGGTGACCAAGTGGTCGAACAGCGCCAGCAACGTCGCCCTCGCCGCCCCCGGAGACGAAATCCCGGGCCGTTGCAAGGAAAGCACAGGCTTCTGCGCCACCCGCGGCACCAGCCAAGCCACCGCCCTCGCCTCCGCCTCCGCCGCCCTCATCTGGTCCAAACACCCGGACTGGACCAACAACCAGGTCCTGCGGGTCATGCTGGAAACCGCCGGCAAGCCGACCACGGGCAAGATCCCGAGCCCCTACATCGGCTACGGTATCGTCCGCCCCCGCAAAGTCCTCCTGGACGGCGAGGGGAACCCCGGCCCAGCTGACGTCAACCCGCTGCTCGCGACGAGCGAGCCCGCGTCGCCGTCGCCGAAGCCATCGGCCCGGATGGAGGGCTCCGCGTCGGAGCTCCGCCCCGAGAAGGGCAGCGGCAGTACCACGCCATGGCTAGGCATCGGCATCGGTGCAGCTGCAGTGGGCGTCGTAGCCACGACCGTCATCCTGACGGTACGCCAGCGACGACGTACGAATTCTTAAGTCAACCCATGGGGGAAGGTGGATTATGTCGGGCATTCAGAAAATTGAGGACGCGGCATTCGTCGCGTTCGAGAACAGCATCAGTGAGGCGAGCGCCGCGCTGTCGTCGAACCTCAAGTCTCTCGTTAACGCCGTCGCCCAGGCGCAGGCCGCGTGGTCCGGTCAGGCCGCTACCGCGTTCGTTCAGGCGCAGCAAGCCCTCAACGACGACCACGACGCCCTGCGCCGGCTGATCGACGGCATCCACGAGGCCGTCGCCCTCACCCGCAAGTCGAGCCACGCCAACGACGCCGACGTCATGTCCAGCTTCAAGAGCATCGATGTCAATGGCGCGGCTGCCGGTGGCCACCTCGCGGCAGGCAGCACTCAGACCGGCTTGAGCGCCGGCCTCGAGAGCAAGATCAGCGCCTACTAGGCGCACCAGACACAGCGCACAAGCAACTGAGACGAGTGGGGGACGCATGTCCGGAGACGGAATCCTCAAGGTTCAATACAGCGGCCTGGGCCACACCGCGGGCGACATCAGGACGGCCGCGGGCGTGGTGCAACAGCAGCTCGACGCCCTCTGGGCCGCTGTCGACAAGGTCACCCATGGCTGGGAGGGCGAGGCCCACCAGATGATGATGGCCGCGAAGGCGCAGTGGGACGCCCGGGCGCAGCACATCCAGTCGGTCCTCGAGGACGTGTCCAAGAAGATCGAGCACGGTAGCACCCAGTACCAGCACACGGACCGCAAGGCGGCGGGGCTCTTCCAGAACCTCGGCTGAACCGGCCGACGCCGCGCGGGGGGTGGGCGGTTTGCCCACCCCCCCCCGTCGCATTCTCAGGCCGCGGCGTACCGACCCTCAGAGCCGCGCATACAGCGCCCCCGCCTCTCGGGGGAGCACGACCCAGACCCTGCTCCCGTACAGGGGCGCGTCGGCCTCGGCCAGCCCACAGATCCCGCCGCACGCGCCAGTAACTGCATCCAGCAGTGACAGCGCATCCCTCCGCAGCCCGAGGCACGCGGTGATGATTTCCGCTGCCTCGTGCGAGGGGTGCTCGTCGAACACGGTCAGTCTCAGCACGCCGAAGCGCCACCGCATCGACAGATGGGCCTCACGCCCAGGTGTGAACGCGTAGGTGTTGGCAAGGAGTTCGGATGTCGCGAGAACGCCGACCTCGGCCAGATCGCCGAGGTCGTGCTCGCGCAGCACGGTACGTACGAGGTTGCGCGCGGTGCTGATGCAATACGGGCCCCCGGGTAGGCCGAGGGAGTAGTTGAAGTTGGCGGGCGTCGGCACGGCCGACGTCTCCGGTGGGCAGAGTGCGCTGTTGCTCATGCGCGTTCACTCCAGGCGCTTGGGCAGTTGGGAGTTTCGGCACGCTGACCTCTGCCGGTGGCTTGCCTCCCTGGACGCGGGTACACCCACTCCAGGGAGAGTTGGGCATGCTCGCGCGGTGCACTTCCGGCTCTTGTCGCGTGTGAGCGGTGCGTCACCGAATGTAGGGGTACCTGGGCACGCCGGACAACCTTGTCTGCAAAGACAACCCTGTCGGTGGACGTGGCCCCTGACGCCACGGCATGCTTCGCATGGATCGCGAGGAGGACCAGATGCCGTCGAGGAGCCATCCCACCCAGCGGCAACGACGCCTGGGTATCGAATTGCGCAAGCTTCGCGAGGCGGCGGGCCTGAGCGCCCAGGACGCGGGTGCGTTGATCAACATCAAGGCCTACCAGGTCAGCCACCTTGAAGCAGGCCGCGTGGGGATCACCCCTGGCCGCCTGCGCACTCTCGCGTGCAACTACGGCTGTGCCAATGAAAGCTTCGTGGATGCGTTGGTGAAGTTGGCAGACGAGCGTGACAAGGGCTGGTGGGAGGAGTACCGAGGTTCTTTGCCTCCGGGCTACCTTGACATCGCTGAGCTGGAGGACGGTGCGCGCAAGATGCGCACGTCGTCCAGCGTCCACATTCCTGGGCTGCTCCAGACGGAAGACCACGCACGGGCGATCTTCGAGGAGGCTGTGCAGCCACTGCCGGCTCGGGAGGTGGAGCTCAGACTCGCCCACCGCATGAGGCGGCAAGCGGTACTGGACCAGAAGGAACCGCCTGAGCTCGATGTGATCATCCATGAAGCGGCGCTGCGTATGCAATTCGGTGGCCGTAAGGCCGCGCTCGCTCAGCTTGAGCATCTCCTGGCTGTGACTGAGCGGGACCACGTGCGGATCCGTGTCCTGCCTTTCGCTGCGGGAGGCTTCCCTGGTGCTGGGCAGACTGTGTTTTACGCCTACGGAGCGGTCTCACAGCTCGACACCGTTCAACTGGACGCCGCACACACCACGGTCTTTCTCACTGCTGAGCACCAGTTGGAAAACTACCGCAGCCTGTTCGAGCGGGCAGAGCGCAAGACGCTGTCGCTGAAGCAATCCCGTGAGCTGATCCACGCAGTCGCTAAGGAAGTCTGAAAGGAACGACCATGTCGGAAATCCACTGGCAGGAGCCCTTCTGCTCGGGCGGCGGCAACGCCTGCATCCAGATAGGGCTCACCACCGACGGCACCCCCATACTCAGAGAGACCGCCCGCCCCCACGAGCTCGTCACCACCACCCGCGAGGGCCTGCGCAACTTCGTCGAAGCGGCCAAACGAGGCGAGCTCGACCACCTCATCTGACAGAGGGGGAAGCTCCAGAGCCGGCCCGCGCCGGAGGCGCGGGCGTCAGGAGGCAGCGCACGCACCGTCACTGATGGAAATGGAAAGGGAGTCGTAGCGCATCGCCAGTTTCCGCTTCACGGCGTAGACCCTGAGGCAGAAGGCAGTGTCCGTTCCCTCGGCCGTGACGGTGTAGTCAGCCTTCTCCACACCATCCTCGAACAGGACGGGCTTCGGTGGCTCGGAAGCCAGTTTGACGGCCAGCGCGTCCTGGGAACTGTGTCCGTGCTTCGCGATGGAAGATCGCAGGATGTCCTCGTAGTTGAGGACCCCTGGCCCGAACTGTGCCTCGCTCGACAGCTCGGCGGTCGCCGCATTCACTGCGGATCGCAGCTCTCCCCCGTCCCAGGTGTTGGAGCCGCTGAGGAGGCCCGGGTGGTAGACGAGGTACATGCCGCCGATGCCGAACAGCAGGGTGCCGATGATGAGGGCGAGGCCGACAGGATTTTCTGGGTTGTAGACATAGCGGCTGGGGCCCAACTTGCTTCGGATAAATATGCGGTCCGAGTCGTCGTTGCTGTCGGTCATGTCTATGGCACCCAGCCTTGTCAGTCGGTGGCATGCGGAACGCAGTCCATCTTCTTGGTGGTGGCGGAGACGAGCTGTCCGAAAGGCCATGCGGAGGAACCAGACGTTCTTTGGTCTGCGTCAGATCGTCTGATTCTGACTTCTTATCCGGGGTCGTCGCCATCTTCTGAGGTCGCCCGAATGAACTGTTGGCTTGACTGGAAAGAGTAGAGCGAAGACAGCGCCTGCGGCGAGCATCACGATCAGAAATATTCGGAACTCCTGCGCCATGTTCTGGCTGCCTAGATGAGGCGACTGATTTTCATGAGCGGATGACGCGTCGCCCTGTGTCTGGTCTGCCTTGTTTCTCTGTGCTCAGATATCGAGAAGGAACGTTATTTTGTTCCGTCACCAGAGGAAGTTGAAGGAAGGGCCACGTTTGAGCAGCCGTGTCTCTCCGCTGCATTTTTCGCAAAGGAGGTCAAGAGCTTGGCCGGGAGATCGGGATCGGACTGTGTTCCGGTGTCGGAGCCGAGTGCGTCGCGCTCAGGGGTGACGGTGAAACGAGCCGTTCCGAAAAAGGTTCGGCACTCGCTGCGGGCCCAGGCGCTCCCCGTGTCCCTGTTGCTGCCGGCGGGAGAGCGCAGAAGCACGCCGTGGGATTCCCGTAGCTCAAGCGCGTAAGGGCCGTAATAGGCCGACAGATGATAGAGCGGACGGCCTTTTTCGTCGAGAAGGTAGCAATCCTCTATGAGTGCGTTGCCGGTAGGCGTTTCGATGGCCTTGGCCGGCCCGGATCCCTTGGCGTCCATTTTTGCGCCCGCGACCGGCTGGCAAGTCCCTCTGGCTTGATCGGCTGGAATCCGGTCGTGCTTATAGGCAGAGGGGGGAGTCACCGAGGTCACGGGCTTCCCCATATTGGCATCGCATCCCCATTTCTTCGCCGCTCGCTCCATGGTCTTGGTTGCGACCCTGGCCAGGTCGCCAAACCCTTGTGGGGTGTTAAAAGTGTCCTCCCGTTGTCCAGGATAAGAACTTACGCTCACCATGAGATCCTTGTTCGCGCCACGGCATTCCGCGATGACGCTGGCATAACCGATGGATCCCGACCACGTCATGACACCAGACCAGCCGTTTCCGATGGGTCCGGTGCTGGCGTAGTCGCCGACCAGGCCGGACTGGCCTATGTCGAGGAAGGCGCCGCCCCCTTCGTCACGCCATTTGATGCTGACTCCGGTGGTCCCTCTGGTATGGCCGCGTGACGTTATGGAGCAACTTTGCAGTGACTTTGTTCTGGGTATGAGGGGCGTGCCTCCGTACAGGCGATCCGATCCCATGAGCGACTCGATGTCGCCTTTCGGGAGAATTCCATCGCAGGCGCGATCGAGTGATCGCGCGTCTTGCCAGCGGGTGTATCCGCCCAGTGCGAAGAAGCAGCCTGCGGCGATCAGTGATGCGGCCGCAATGAATACCGTGGTCATGAGGGTCCGTCGATGCTTCCGGCTGGCCGGGCGGTCTGCGTCGTGGAGTTCCGGTGATTCTGCGGATCGCGATTTCATGGATCGGTCGCTTCGCTTTCTCGGGACTTCAACGGTCGGCTGATCCGCAGGTCCGGCGGATCATTTGAATACATTCTTGGCCTGGACATTTCCGCGAACGGATCCAGTCATCACCTTTCCGGTCATGTCTTCGATGATGTTCTTGCCATCGTGATCACCTTCCGATATGTGCTGATCAGCGGCCCAGCCCTTGATCATCAGGCGCATTTGTCTATCGGCGTCCATATAGTGATCGGCGATCTTGGCGTTCGCTTCCGTGTCCGCATGCGACTTCATGTCGTTCGACCAAGCCCAGGCCCATGTGTCGACTCCTCGCTGCAGGGCGTCCCCTATGGGGATCTTCTGAGGGCCGATCGTCATGGGGGTCACCGCGCCGCCGAGAATGTGGTACGCCACCTTGGCCTTCCAATCGGCCGACGTATAGGCGGAGGATCGTTCATCGTTGATGACGTCTTCGCGGATGGCCCCGTAAGAGCCGAGGACCGCCCCTGCTTTGTCGAGGACGTTGCTCTCCTCGTGGAGCTTCGTATCGGCTGTCAGACCGCCGAGCTCGTGGGAGATGTGCCGGGACTCGGCATGGTGCAGCGTGGCGTAGGCAAGCGGGTCTTCCGCGAGGCCTCGCATGGCGCGCAGCAGCTTGTCTCGACCCACCGACATCTTGATTTTGCCGTCGTCGGACCAGACCCCGGTCTCATCCTGGTAGTCGGTCTTGGCGCTCAGGATCTCGTGCGTGTCGGTGGAGTACTCGGCCAGGGCGTTCGCGAGTGGGCGGCGGAGGTTGGCCGGGGCAGCACTGCTCGACCCTGGGTCGACCAACTCGACCGTGTCGTGCATGACTCGGGCCTGCGCCTGGTTGTGCCGGGCTTCCGCGTTCGGGAGTGCCCCGTCGGGCAGAGGCGCGTGTCCCGTCGCCGCCGCTTCGATTGCTTGCCCCAGGCCCAGCTTGCTGGTCGGTTCGTCCATGGTGAGGAGTGCGCCGGGGCCGGCTGTGGCGATCTTCGGCCACTCACGGTCCTTGAGAAGGTATTTGAGGTGATCGTTCTTCCCGCTGTCCCCGGGATCGAGGAACGACGTGGCCGCATCGGGGTTCTTGCTCATGACGCCGAGCAGGTGATCGAGCGGGTCGCTCTGGTCGAGACCGGGGTGTCGGCGCCATTGGGTCCATATACTCGGCTGCTTCTTCTCGGTGGCGATGATGTCGTTACCGAGGTCATTGAGGAACTGGTTGCCGTAGTGGTCGTTGTACCCCATGAGGTTCACAAACGACTGGTAGCCGTAGAGCGGATCCGTTTTGCTGCCGAAGTTCTTCCCGCCGGCCTGCCGCAGCTTCTCGTGCCACTTGTCGTAGAAGGACGAGTTCGTATCGGCGGTGGCAGTGGAAACGGTCCCCGCGAGACCGGCCTGGATGGCATCGTAGGCCTGCTTGTGGCTCTTGTCGTCCGAGTACGCCAAGCCGGTCAGCTTGTTGGTCAGCTGGATCGTTCCATCGGGCCCGACACTGTTCAGGAAGGTCTGGCTGAACGCCTTGTCGTGGCCGTTGTCGCGGAAGAGCCGTTGCATCTCGGCCATGTCCCTGGCGTCGAGGTGGCCCTTGGAGGTGAGCTTGGTCGCCAGCTCGTAGGCCTCCTTGGCCTCGACCTTCTCGATGTCGCCTTCCGCCTGGGCGTTGAACCCATGGGGCGTGCCGTCGAGGAGATCGGGGGTCCCGTCCTGGACGGCGGCTTGAAGCGCCAGCTTGACGCCCTGGTCGGCGTCGTCGAAGGCGCGGACGACGTTGTCGATGTGCTTGGTCCACGATGCTTCGGCGGTGTGGAGGTCGGGGTCATGGCGTGCGGCGTTCGCGGTGGCCGCGTCGGCTTTGGCGAAGTCGAAGCTCGCGATGCCTCCCTCGGACACCTTCATGCCGGCCTTCTCGGCATCGGCGACCGCCGACTTCAGCTTCCCCCGCAGATCCGTGAACTGCCCGTGCGCGTCCCGCAGCAGTGAGGCGATCGCTCGGGCCTCTTTAGCCGCCGCCGTGTATTGCTCGTGCGTCAGCTGCATGGTCGTCTTGCCCGCGAGGTTGGCCTGGCCGGTCCAGGTGCCGTCGGAGGCTATGGCCTTGACCTGGCTCTCGTAGTCCTTCTGCACGGACTCGAACTTCTTCGCCGCCGCCTCCCACTGCTCGGCCGCGGTTGTCAGGAGGGCGAGGTCCGTCGTCATGACCTGGTGGTACGTGAGCATGAGTCCTCGGATCCCCTCAGTAGCCCGAGACGCGTGACGGGAAAGGCGGATTCGCGTTCAGCGGGCCGCTCCCGCCCGGCTTGAGGAGCGGGAACTGGCCCGCGATCCCCGAATCCGCCCCCAGGAACAGCCGGTTCGTGCCGCTCAGGGCCGCCTTCTCCGCGGAAAGCCGGGTCTGCAGGGCCTTGACCGACTCACGCCAGCCCTTCAACGCCTCGTTGATGCCGGCGCCCGTCGCCCAGTCCTTGAAGCCCCTCGCCGCGGCCTCGGACGTTTCGTCCGCCACCCGGCCGGCGGCCTGCGAGTCCGGTTCTATGTGTTGTTCCAAGGCGGTGACGGCTGAGCGTTTCTTCGCCGCTGAGGACGAGAGGTCCGGCCCGCCGCCCGTACCCCCGGCCCCGTTCAGCCGCGTCCGCGCCACCGCGTCCGCACGCAGCCCCGCCCACTCGTCCTCGAACGTCACGATTCCCCCAGATCGCCGTCAAGTCGCCCAAGTGCCAAGGCACTACAAGGTATTCGTGCGTTCGAAGCTAACAAGGGGGGCGCGTGTGACGCACCCCCCTTGTTGATCTCTTGGCGGATTCCTACCGCCCGCCCCCTACTGCTCCGGCAGCCACCCCAGCTGCACCAGCGGCGTCCCCCGCCGGCGTGAGACGAAGAAGCCGCGGCCCGGCGGCATGGGGTGCGGGCGGACGCCGCCGAGGATGTCGCCCTCGCCCCGGTCGCCGGACAGGACCACGCCCTGCGCGCCCAGCTCCTTCACCCGCTGCATAAAGGGCTCGAACATGGAGCGCGACGCCCCCGCCGAATTCCGCGCGACGATGAAGTGGACGCCCACGTCCCGCGCGAACGGCAGGTTCTCCGTGAGTGCCGCCAGCGGGTTCCCGCCGCCTCCCGTCGCGACGAGCTCGTAGTCGTCGACGATGAGGAAGAAGCGCGGGCCCGACCACCAGCTGCGCTCCCGGAGCTGCCGCGGGGTGACGCCGGGCTGGGGCGCGCGGCGTTCCATCAGGCCGTTGAGGGCGTTGGCGTGGAGGGTGAGGGACGAGGCGACGGGGGCGTACTCCAGCAGGTGGGTGTCCGGGATCACGTCGAGCAGGGAGCGCCGGTAGTCGCCGACGACGATCTTCGCCTCGTCCGGGCCGTAGCGCTCGGTGAGCTGCTTGGCGATCAGCCGGAGCAGCGCCGTCTTGCCGGATTCGCTCTCGCCGAAGACGAGGAAGAAGGGGTCGGTCTCGAAGTCGACGAAGACGGGCTCCAGGTTCGTCTCGTCGAGGCCGATGGCCACGCCGCGCTCCGGGAACTCCGCGCCCTTCGGCAGCTCGTCCGCCCGCAGCACGCGCGGCAGCAGCCGGACGCGCGGGGCGCTGGGCCCGGACCAGGCGGCGCCGACCGCCGTGAGCAGGTCGGCCGTCGCGTCCGTCATCGTCGCCGGGTCGCTGCCGCCGTCGATCCGGGGCTGGCCGGCCATGAAGTGGAGCTTCTCCGGGAGCTGGCCGCGCCCGGGGACGCCGGCCGGGACGTTGGCGGCGACCTTGCGGTCGAACTCCGAGTCCATCGTGTCGCCGAGGCGCAGCTCCAGGCGGGTCAGGAGCTGGTCCTTGAGCGCCGGGCGGACCTCCATGTTGCGGGAGGCGGTCACCACGACGTGCACGCCGTAGCCGAGGCCGCGGGCCGCGATGTCCGTGACGACGCCTTCCAGCAGCTCGTACTCCTGCTTGAAGCTGCCCCAGCCGTCGACGAGGAGGAAGACGTCCCCCCAGGCCTCGTCGGCGAAGTCGCCGACCGCCCTGCGCCGCCGGTAGGTGGCGATGGAGTCGACGCCCCGCGCGCGGAAGAACTCCTCGCGGCGGGCCAGGATGCCCGCGACCTCGGCGACCGTGCGGCGTACGCGTTCCGGGTCGAGGCGGGAGGCGACGCCGCCGACGTGCGGCAGGCCGTCGACGGAGCTCATGCCGCCGCCACCGAAGTCGAGTCCGTAGAACTGCACCTCGGCGGGGGTGTGGGTGAGCGCGAAGGAGGTCACCAGCGTGCGCAGCAGCGTCGACTTGCCCGACTGCGGGCCGCCGACGACGAGCATGTGGCCCGCCGCCCCCGAGAAGTCCCGGTAGAGGACGTCGCGGCGCTGTTCGAAGGGCTTGTCGACGACGCCCAGCGGCACCACGAGCCGGCCCTGGCGCGAGGGGTCGGAGGCCGTCAGGCCCCGGCCCGGCACCTCCGCCAGCGGCGGCAGCAACTGGTCGAGGGACGGCGCCCGGTCCAGCGGCGGCAGCCACACCTGGTGGGCCGGCGGGCCCTGGCCCTCCAGCCGCCGGACGACCACGTCGAGGACGGTGTCGGCGAAGGCGTCGTCCCCCGCGTCCCCCGTCTGCCCCGAGGCCGGATCCGGGACGACCGGCGCCGCGTACGTCACCGGCACCGGCGCCGCCGTGAAGAGCACCGGGCGCCGCTCGACGGGCAGCGCCGCGCCGTCCGCGCCGGCCGCCCCGCCCGCCCGGTACGGGCCGGAGACGTACGCGGCCTTGAACCGGGTCATCTCGTCCGTGCCGAACTTCAGATAACCCGAGCCCGGCACCGTCGGCAGGTGGTAGGCGTCCGGCACGCCCAGCGCCGTACGCGACTCGGCGGCCGAGAACGTGCGCAGGCCGACGCGGTACGACAGATACGTCTCCAGCCCGCGCAGCCGGCCCTCCTCCAGGCGCTGCGAGGCCAGCAGCAGATGGACGCCCAGGGAGCGGCCGATCCGGCCGATCTGGATGAACATGTCGATGAAGTCCGGCTTGGCCGTCAACAGCTCGCTGAACTCGTCGATCACCAGGACGAGTGAAGCCAGGGGCTCCAGCGCGGCGCCCGCGGCCCGCGCCTTCTCGTAGTCGTGGACGTTGGCGTAGTTGCCCGCCGACTTCAGCAGCTCCTGGCGGCGCTGGAGCTCGCCCGTGATGGAGTCGCGCATGCGGTCCACCAGCGTCAGGTCGTCGGCCAGGTTGGTGATGACGGCCGCGACGTGCGGCAGCCCGGACATCCCCGCGAAGGTCGCGCCGCCCTTGAAGTCCGCGAGGACGAAGTTCAGGGTCTCCGAGGAGTGGGTGACCGCGAGGCCCAGCACCAGCGTGCGCAGCAGCTCGGACTTGCCCGAACCCGTGGCGCCCACGCACAGGCCGTGCGGGCCCATGCCGTCCTGCGCGGCCTCCTTCAGGTCGAGCATCACGGGCGCGCCGTCCTCGCCGACGCCGATCGGCACGCGCAGCCGCTCGGCGGGCGTGCGCGGCCGCCAGGTGCGGGCGACGTCCACGGCGCCGGCGTCGCCCAGCCCCAGCAGCTCCGTGAAGTCCCAGTTGGCCAGCAGCGGCTCGTCCTCCTCGCCGCTGCCCGGACGCAGCGGCGCGAGCTGCCGCGCGAGCGCCTCGGCGGCCTCCGGGGACAGCGTGTCCGGTACCCCGTCGTACGCCGCCACCTGCGACCGCAGCCGCAGCGCGCCCGGCGCCACGCTCACCGCCAGCCCGCCGCGCAGCTCGTCCAGCTCGCCCGGCACGACCTCCACGACGGTGACGCCCTGCAGGCCCTCCGGCGAGGCGAAGAGCGAGTCCGGCGGCACCGCGGCGCCCTCCAGGAACAGCACCACGTGCGGCTGCTCCACCAAGGGCCGGGTGTCGCGGCCGAAGCGGGGACGCCCCTCCAGACGCGGCGCCAGCAGCTCCTCCAGCTCGCCGAGGTCGTCGCCGATCAGCCGGCGCGCGCCCGCCCCGTCGGCCGTGCCCGGCAGCTGCACGTGCGGCAGCCACTTCGTCCACTCCCAGCGGGCCGCCGCGGTACGCCCGGCCACCACGGCGACGACCAGATCCTCGGGGGAGTGGAGCGTGGCCAGCTGGGCGACGAGCGCCCGCGCGCAGCCGTGCACCGTCTCCGGCTCTCCCGAGAGGGTGACGTGGTAGAAGGCGCGCAGCGACACCGCCATGGGCAGGCCGTCCAGCGAGCCGTGCACGGCCAGGAAACGCTGCATCGCGCCCGCCGTGAGCGGCTCCAGCTGGTCTATGGGCGCCGTCTCCGGGGCCACCAGCGGGGTCGCGAGCCCCTGCGCCCCCAGCCCGACGCGCACCTGCGCGAAGTCGTCGTCGGAGGGCCGCCGCTCCCACACGCGGGAGCCCTCGGCGACCACCGACCACAACTGGTCGGGGGAGGGGTGGAGATAGAACTGCGCGTCACGCTGCGCCCGTGCCGTGCGCCGCACGGTGCGCCGGGTCTGCGCGAGGTACCTGAGGTAGTCGCGGCGCGCGTCCGCCATCTGCCCCTGCGTGCCCTGCCGGTGCCGCACGACCATGGCGACGGTCATCCCGAGCGTCGACATCATCATCAGGACGCCCATGATCTTCATCATCGGGTTGGAGCCCGGCATGAAGAAGTAGACCATCGACGAGGCCATGCCCAGCGTGGGCAGCAGCTGCATCAGGAAGCCCTCCTGACGGCCGCGCGGCAGCTCCGGAGGAGCCTCCAGCCGCAGTTCCCCGCTCGGCGGCTCGGGCGGCAACGCCCGAGGCTGGCGCTTGACGACGACCTGGGTCACGGAACGGTTCAACCCCTCTGCACCGAGGGTCCGTTTCCCGCCCGGCGCCCCTGTGGCCCCGGCCGCCCCTCGCGAGACGGTGATCCTATCTGCGTACGGGAGTTCGCCCCCGGTAGGGTGACCAGCCGCGAGTGCCACCGTTGGTGACCACCCGTCGGCCAAACATCGAAATCACGGCATCACATCACAGCATCAGGGAGCAATCCGGGTGAGTACGTCCGCCACGACCGGCTTCTGTCGGGTGACCGTCGTCGCGCCGGACAGCCGCGTCGACGTCGCCCTCCCCGAGGACCTCCCCGTCGCCGACGTCCACCCCGAGATCCTCCGGCTGACCGGAGGCGCCCAGCCCGTGGGCACGCCCACCGGCTACCACCTCGTGCGCCGCGACGGCACCGTCCTCGACGGCGCCCGCACCCTCGCGGCCCAGCGCGTCCTCGACGGCGAGATCCTCACCCTGCGCCCGTTCGCCGAGTCCCTTCCGCCCGCCGTCCACGACGACGTCGCCGACGCCGTCGCCGCGGCCGTCACCGGCGACCGCGCCCTGTGGAACACCCGCATGCTGCGCGCCGCGGGCCTGACCGGCGCCGCCCTGCTGCTCGTCCTCCTGGGCCTCGTCCTCTGGAACGCCGACCCCGCCCGCCATGACGCGCACGGCCTGCCCGGCGTCGTCGCCGGTGCCGTCGCCGTCCTCCTGACCGCCTACGCGGGCGTACGGGCCCGGGTCTACCGGGACCGCGGCTCCGCCGTCGCCCTGGGCCTGGCCGCCGTGCCGCACCTGCTGATCGCCGGCTCCGGCGTCATCGGCCCCGCCGCCGGCGAGGGCGCCGGACGCCTCCAGTTCCTGCTCGGCTGCGCGACCGTACTGATCGCCTCCGTCGTCCTCGCCGCCGTCACCCCCGGGGGCGACGCCCCCTTCGTCGCCACCGTCGTCACCTCCGCCACCGGCGTCCTGGCCACCTTCGGGATGATCCTCACCGGTGCCGCGCCCTCCGCCGCGGCCGCCGTCTGCGCCGTCGCCGCGATCGGCGCGCTCGCCTTCCTGCCCGCCCTCTCGGCCCGCGCCGCCCGGCTGCCCATCGGCTACGCGGCACCCCACGGCACGGGCGACGACCTGGACGCGCCCCGGACCGGCGCCGACACCGCGCCCGTCGACGCCGAGCGCGTCGCCGCCCGCGCCCGCCGGGGCCACGAGCTGCTGCTCGGCCTCGTGGGCGGCTGCTCGGCCGTCGTCGTCGCCTCCGCCGCCGTCCTCGCCTTCTCCGCCGGCCCCTGGGCCCCGGTCCTCGCGCTCACCGCCGGGCTCGCCATGACCCTGCGCGCCCGGCTCTTCCGCTACACCGCGCAGGTCGCCACCGTCCTCGGCGCGGGGCTGGCCGCGCTCGCCCTGCTCGTCCTCGGCCTCGCCCTGCGCCCGCTCCCCGGCGGCCACGGCGGCGCCTCCGACATCCGCACGGTCTGGATCACCGTGGCCGTCGCCGCCGTGGCGGCCCTGCTCACCGCGGTCGCGCTGATCATCCCCCGCAAGGGACTGTCACCCTTCTGGGGGAGAGCCTCCGACATAGTGGAGAGCGTCGTCCTGCTCGCGCTCGTCCCCCTCTGCCTCGCCGTCCTCGACGTGTACGCGACAGCACGCGGCCTCGCGGGCAGCTGAGGCCGCCGGCCCGCCCGCCGCCGCGCCCCGGAGGCCGGAAACCGGCCCCCGGGCTGCTACTGTGTCCAGTGGCCGTTTGCGTACGCGCCTCCGGACCGCCCGCCAGGGCGTCTGGGGACAGCGCCCAGCGGACCCCGCCTCCCGAGTAACGGAAGCTCCCCTGAGACAGAGACCAGGGGCACTCGGTGGCCAAAACGAGACTCATAAGGAGTACGCGTGTCGCTCGACGCCGCCACGAAGAAGTCCATCATGGCCGAGTTCGCCACCAAGGAGGGCGACACCGGCTCCCCCGAGGTCCAGGTCGCGCTGCTCACCCGCCGCATCTCGGACCTGACCGAGCACCTCAAGATGCACAAGCACGACCACCACTCCCGTCGTGGTCTGCTGATCCTGGTCGGCCAGCGTCGCCGCCTCCTGCAGTACCTGGCCAAGAAGGACATCACGCGCTTCCGCGCCCTGGTCGAGCGCCTCGGCATCCGCCGCGGTGCCGCGGGCGCCAAGTAAGACGCCATGAAGGGAGCGGTTCCCACCACCTGGGGGCCGCTCCCTTTGCGTATCCCGTGGGAAGCAGAAGCTTTGTAATCTGGATCCCGCAACGCGAAACAGTATGAGGAGGAGCGCTCCGCTCGCCGCCGGTCCTCGGTAGTGGCCCCCGGATCAGGGAAATCCGGGTGCTTCGATCGAAGACCGGCCAGCCGAGACGCCCCTCCGCCACCGTCACCGCCACACGGGCGGCGACGCAGAAGAGGAGATATCCCTGGTGGAGAACGAGACCCACTACGCCGAGGCCGTCATCGACAACGGCGCCTTCGGCACCCGCACCATCCGCTTCGAGACCGGCCGCCTGGCCCGTCAGGCCGCCGGCTCCGCCGTGGCCTACCTGGACGACGACACCATGGTGCTCTCGGCCACGACCGCGTCGAAGAAGCCCAAGGACCAGCTCGACTTCTTCCCCCTCACGGTGGACGTCGAGGAGCGGATGTACTCGGCCGGCAAGATTCCCGGCTCCTTCTTCCGCCGTGAGGGCCGCCCCTCCGAGGACGCGATCCTCACCTGCCGTCTGATCGACCGCCCGCTGCGCCCGTCCTTCAAGAAGGGCCTGCGCAACGAGATCCAGGTCGTCGCCACGGTCATGGCCCTCAACCCGGACCACCTGTACGACGTCATCGCGATCAACGCCGCCTCCTGCTCCACGCAGCTGGCCGGCCTGCCCTTCTCCGGCCCGATCGGCGGCGTCCGCGTCGCGCTGATCAAGGGCCAGTGGGTGGCCTTCCCGACCCACACCGAGCTCGAGGACGCCGTCTTCGACATGGTGGTCGCGGGCCGCACCCTGGAGGACGGCGACGTCGCGATCATGATGGTCGAGGCCGAGGCCACCGAGAAGACCATCCAGCTCGTCAAGGACGGCGCCGAGGCCCCGACCGAGGAGATCGTCGCCGCCGGTCTCGACGCCGCGAAGCCCTTCATCAAGGTGCTCTGCAAGGCCCAGGCCGAGCTCGCCTCCAAGGCCGCCAAGCCGACCGCCGACTTCCCGGTCTTCCTCGACTACCAGGACGACGTCCTGGAGGCCCTGACCGCCGCCGTCCGCACCGAGCTGTCCCAGGCGCTCACCATCGCCGGCAAGCAGGAGCGCGAGGCCGAGCTGGACCGCGTCAAGGAGCTCGCCGCCGAGAAGCTGCTCCCGCAGTTCGAGGGCCGCGAGAAGGAGATCTCCGCCGCGTACCGCTCGCTGACCAAGTCCCTGGTGCGCGAGCGCGTCATCAAGGACAAGGTCCGCATCGACGGCCGTGGCATCACGGACATCCGTACGCTGGCCGCCGAGGTCGAGGCGATCCCGCGCGTGCACGGCTCCGCGCTGTTCGAGCGTGGCGAGACCCAGATCCTGGGCGTCACCACCCTCAACATGCTCCGCATGGAGCAGCAGCTGGACACCCTCTCCCCGGTGACCCGCAAGCGCTACATGCACAACTACAACTTCCCGCCGTACTCCGTCGGTGAGACGGGCCGCGTCGGCTCCCCCAAGCGCCGCGAGATCGGCCACGGCGCGCTCGCCGAGCGCGCGATCGTGCCGGTCCTGCCGACGCGCGAGGAGTTCCCCTACGCGATCCGCCAGGTGTCCGAGGCCCTCGGCTCCAACGGCTCGACGTCCATGGGCTCGGTCTGCGCCTCCACCATGTCGCTGCTGAACGCCGGTGTGCCGCTGAAGGCCCCCGTCGCCGGTATCGCCATGGGCCTGATCTCCCAGGAGATCGACGGCAAGATCCACTACGTCGCCCTCACCGACATCCTCGGTGCGGAGGACGCCTTCGGCGACATGGACTTCAAGGTCGCCGGCACCAAGGAGTTCGTGACCGCCCTCCAGCTCGACACCAAGCTGGACGGCATCCCGGCCTCCGTCCTGGCCGCGGCCCTCAAGCAGGCCCGCGACGCCCGCCTCCACATCCTCGACGTGATGATGGAAGCGATCGACACGCCGGACGAGATGTCCCCGAACGCCCCGCGGATCATCACCGTCAAGATCCCCGTGGACAAGATCGGTGAGGTCATCGGCCCCAAGGGCAAGATGATCAACCAGATCCAGGAGGACACCGGCGCCGAGATCACGATCGAGGACGACGGCACCATCTACATCGGTGCCGCCGACGGCCCGGCCGCCGAGGCCGCCCGCGCCACGATCAACGGCATCGCCAACCCGACCATGCCGGAGGTCGGCGAGCGCTACCTGGGCACGGTCGTCAAGACCACGACCTTCGGCGCGTTCGTCTCCCTGCTCCCGGGCAAGGACGGCCTGCTGCACATCTCGCAGATCCGCAAGCTCGCCGGCGGCAAGCGCGTGGAGAACGTCGAGGACGTGCTCGGCGTCGGCGCCAAGGTCCAGGTCGAGATCGCCGAGATCGACCAGCGCGGCAAGCTCTCCCTGATCCCCGTGATCGAGGGCGAGGACGGCGACGAGGCTGCTAAGGACGAGTCCGCCAAGTGACGTCCCGTAGTACACGGAAGACGGCCCGCCCCTCCTCGGAGGGGCGGGCCGTCGCCCGTACCCAAACGCTTCTCAAGGGCGAGAACGGCATCGGCACCGTCCGCCGGACCACCCTCCCGGGCGGTCTGCGCGTGGTCACCGAGACCCTGCCGTCCGTCCGCTCCGCGACCTTCGGCATCTGGGCGAACGTCGGCTCCCGCGACGAGACCCCGACCCTCAACGGCGCCACCCACTACCTCGAGCACCTCCTTTTCAAGGGCACGGCCAAGCGCAGCGCCCTCGACATCTCCGCCGCCATCGACGCGGTCGGTGGCGAGATGAACGCCTTCACGGCCAAGGAGTACACCTGCTACTACGCGCGGGTGCTCGACACCGATCTGCCGCTGGCCATCGACGTCGTCTGCGACATGCTCACCGGCTCGCTGATCGATCCGGCCGACGTCGACGCCGAGCGCGGGGTGATCCTCGAAGAGATCGCCATGACCGAGGACGACCCCGGCGACTGCGTCCACGACCTGTTCGCCCACACCATGCTGGGCGACACCCCCCTCGGCCGCCCGGTCCTCGGCACCGTCGACACGATCAACGCCCTGACCAGGGACCAGATCAGCCGCTTCTACAAGAAGCACTACGACCCGACCCACCTGGTCGTGGCCGCCGCGGGCAACGTCGACCACGCCAAGGTCGTCCGCCAGGTCCGCGCCGCCTTCGAGAAGGCCGGCGCCCTGGGCCGCACGGACGCCGTCCCGATGGACCCCCGCACCGGCACCAGGGCGATCCGCACCGCCGGCCGGGTCGAGGTGCTGGGCCGCAGGACCGAGCAGGCGCACGTCGTCCTCGGCATGCCCGGCCTCTCCCGCACCGACGAGCGCCGCTGGGCCCTCGGCGTGCTCAACACCGCCCTCGGCGGCGGCATGAGCTCGCGGCTCTTCCAGGAGGTCCGGGAGAAGCGCGGCCTCGCCTACTCCGTCTACTCCTACACCTCGGGCTTCGCCGACTGCGGCCTCTTCGGCGTCTACGCCGGCTGCCGCCCCAGCCAGGTCCACGACGTGCTGCGGATCTGCCGCGACGAGCTTCACAAGGTCGCCACCGAGGGCCTGACGGACGAGGAGATCGGCCGCGCCATCGGCCAGCTCTCCGGCTCCACGGTGCTCGGCCTGGAGGACACGGGCGCGCTGATGAACCGCATCGGCAAGAGCGAGCTGTGCTGGGGCGACCAGATGTCGGTCTCCGACATGCTGGCCCGCATCGCTGCCGTCACCCCGGACGAGATCCGCGAAGTGGCCCGCGATGTACTGGGACAGCGTCCTTCGCTGTCCGTGATCGGCCCGGTGAAGGACAAGCAGGCCGCCCGCCTGCACGAGGCCGTTTCGTAAAACCGCGCCCGCCGGCGACACCGCCGGCCGGGCACACAAGGGGAAGCAGGGACGATGAGCAAGCTGCGCGTGGCGGTCGTCGGCGCCAAGGGCCGGATCGGCTCCGAAGCCGTACGGGCCGTGGAAGCCGCCGACGACATGGAGCTGGTGGCCGCGCTCGGCCGGGGCGACCGTCTGGAGACCCTGACCGAGGCCGGCGCCCAGGTCGTGGTCGAGCTGACGCACCCGGACTCGGTGATGGAGAACCTCGAGTTCTGCGTCCGCAACGGCATCCACGGCGTCGTCGGCACCACCGGCTGGACCGAGGACCGCCTCGCGAAGCTCACCTCCTGGCTGGAGGCGTCGCCCGGGACCGGCGTGCTCATCGCCCCGAACTTCTCCATCGGCGCGGTCCTCACCATGGCCTTCGCCCAGCAGGCCGCCCGCTTCTTCGAGTCCGTCGAGGTCGTCGAGCTCCACCACCCCAACAAGGCGGACGCCCCCTCCGGCACCGCCACCCGCACCGCGCAGCTCATCGCCGCCGCGCGGCGCGAGGCCGGCTGCGCCCCGCAGCCCGACGCCACCACCACGGCCCTGGAGGGCGCGCGCGGCGCCGACGTCGACGGCGTGCCCGTCCACTCGGTCCGGCTGCGCGGCCTCCTCGCCCACCAGGAGGTGCTGCTCGGCGACACCGGCGAGACGCTCACCATCCGCCACGACTCGCTGCACCACAGCTGCTTCATGCCGGGCATCCTGCTGGGCGCCCGCCGCGTCGTCTCCACGCCGGGCCTGACGTTCGGCCTGGAAAACTTCCTGGACCTGGGCTGAGTACCGTGCGCGCCAAGATCGTCTATTTCGCCCTGGCCGCCGTCCTGGTCGTCTACTTCGTCCTGGTCGGCAGCCGCGGCGTGATGCTCATCCAGCAGGGCACCGTCGTCACCGTCACCTTCGGGCTGGCGGTGATGATCCTGCCGTTCATCGGGGCCTGGTTCCTCTACCAGACCACCAAGTTCGCCCGCGACGCCAACCGGCTGGCCCGTGAACTGGAGGCCGAGGGCGGCCTCCCGGTCGACGAGCTCGCACGGACGCCCGGCGGGCGGATCGACCGGGACTCGGCGGACGAGGTCTTCAACCGCCGCAAGGCCGAGACGGAGAGCACCCCGGGCGACTGGCGCTGCTGGTTCCGCCTCGCGGTCGCCTACCACGACGCCCGCGACACCCCCAGGGCCCGCAAGGCCATGCAGCGGGCGATCGCCCTCCACGACGGCAAGCAGGTCGGCGCCTTGGGCGCCTGAGACGACGAAGGGCCGGGGCGTGAAGCCCCGGCCCTTTTGTCATCCGCTTCGCCGGCTACGCCGTGAACGCGGCCACCCGGTCCTCGACGGCGTCCGCCGCCGCGGCGAAGGCCAGCGGCCGCCCCACGAAATCGGCGTTCCGGTCGGTCACCAGCACGGGCAGCGTCCCGCCGTCCGTACGCCGCACCACGAGCGCCTGCCCCTGCGCGGTACGCGGCATCCCCACCACCCGCACCGGCTGCTGCACGGTCCGCACCTCCGCCACCTCGGCCCACGACAGCGTCACGGCGCGCAGCAGCCGCTGCTGACGCAGCCCCTGCGGGCTCACCCAGATGCCCGTGCGCACCATCCGCACCGCGACCGTGATCAGCACGGCGGCGATCGCGAAGCAGACGCCCGCCCCGGGCAGGGCGCCGGCCGCGGCGATGATCACGCCGGACACCAGGAGGTACGAGGCCAGCAGAAGCAGCATCGCCGCGCCCCCCACCCGCAGCGGACCGGGGTGGTACGGGCGCCGCCAACGGCGGTGGTCCTCGTACAGGTCCTCTGAGGCGAGGAGCGCGGCGATGGTGTCGGTCGCGCTCTTCTTGACGGTCGTGGTCGTGTTGACGGTCGTGGTCGTGTCGGTCGGTGTCGCGATGTCGCCGTCGCGTTCGGCTGTCGAAAAGGGCAGGGGCACGACGGGTTCCTCACTCACATACCCACAGTCGAACGACTGTGCGCGGTGAGGGTATCCGGTGCCCCCGGGCCAGTGATCAGCGGCCCGCGTTGGCCTCGGACTTCTGGCTGTGGCCCGGGTTCTGCTGACCCGTCTCCAGCGACGGCATCCCGAACAGCAGCGCGCCTATCAGTCCTGCCGCCACCGTCAACCCCACCAGCGTGCGGCCGAGTAGCTCCGAACGACTGGCACCGCCTCGGGGCGGCGGGGTGACGTTGCTGCGGTAGCGCTCGGCCTCGGCGACGAAGGCGAACGGCACGGGCTCTCGCCGGCGGAACATGGTGGGCTCTCCTAGGAACCTCGAAAGTGTGCTGTCACACCTGAAGACGCGCGAACCGGGCAAGAGGTGCCCGATTCTCCATAACTTCTGTGAAAAATATCAACTGGCGTGCCGGGCCTTCCTGTGGCAGCGGGAACCGGGCGGCCGCCGGGGGCCGCCCGCGGGCCGGTGTCGGCCGAGTGTCAGTGGTGGCGCTTAGGCTTGGCGGCGGCCAAGCACAACAGCACAAGGAAGGACCCCGCCGGTGAGCGACACCCCCACCGAGGACTTGAAGCCCAGGTTCCGCAGCGATGTGACCGTCGAGCTGGTCAAGCACAGCGCGGCCGACTCGGACGTGCTGTGGGCGGCCCGGGTCTCCACGGCCGGCGAGCAGTCCCTCGAAGAGATCACCAAGGACCCCGAGCGGTCCAAGGGGCTCATCAATTACCTGATGCGCGACCGCCACGGCAGCCCCTTCGAGCACAACTCGATGACCTTCTTCATCAGCGCCCCGATCTTCGTCTTCCGCGAGTTCATGCGGCACCGCGTCGGCTGGTCGTACAACGAGGAGTCCGGCCGCTACCGCGAGCTGGAGCCCGTCTTCTACGTGCCGGGCGAGTCCCGCAAGCTGGTCCAGGAGGGCCGCCCGGGCAAGTACGTCTTCGTCGAGGGCACCGAGGCGCAGCACGAGCTGACCGGCCGCGCCATGGAGGACAGCTACCGCCAGGCGTACGAGGCGTACCAGGAGATGCTGGCCGCCGGCGTCGCCCGCGAGGTCGCCCGATCGGTCCTTCCGGTCGGCCTCTTCTCGTCGATGTACGCCACGTGCAACGCCCGCTCCCTGATGCACTTCCTCGGGCTGCGTACCCAGCACGAGCTGGCGAAGGTCCCCTCGTTCCCCCAGCGGGAGATCGAGATGGTGGGCGAGAAGATGGAGGCGGCGTGGGCCGAGCTCATGCCGCTCACCTACGAGGCCTTCAACAAGAACGGTCGCGTCGCCCCGTAGGGCGCGTCGACCTGCGGTGACGCGCTGCTACGGGACCGGCGGGCAAGGTGTCCGTATTGCGGCGTTTCGTCACCTTCATCTACGCTGAAAAAACGGACCCGGCACTGCTTGAACCCCGAGCAGGCAGTGCCGGGATCCCTTTAGGCACTCCCCGAGGGGGTACCTCACGGTGAGCAACGAGTAGCGTGGCCCCTATGGCTCCGACCTCCACACCGCAGACGCCCTTCGGGCGGGTCCTGACCGCCATGGTCACGCCCTTCACCGCCGACGGCGCCCTCGATCTCGACGGCGCTCAGCGCCTCGCCGCCCACCTCGTGGACGCAGGCAACGACGGCATCGTCCTCAACGGCACCACCGGTGAGTCCCCCACCACCAGCGATGCGGAGAAAGCCCAGCTCGTACGCGCCGTGGTCGAAGCGGTCGGCGACCGCGCCCACGTCGTCGCCGGAGCCGGCACCAACGACACCCACCACAGCATCGAGCTGGCCCGCGCCGCCGAGCAGGCGGGCGCCCACGGCCTCCTCGTGGTCACGCCCTACTACAGCAAGCCCCCGCAGGAGGGCCTGCGCCGCCACTTCACGGCGATCGCCGACGCCACGGGCCTGCCCGTGATGGTCTACGACATCCCCGGCCGCAGCGGCGTCGAGATCGAGACCGAGACGATGGTCCGCATCGCCGAGCACCCGCGCATCGTCGCCAACAAGGACGCCAAGGGCGACCTCGGCGCGGCGAGCTGGGCCATGGCCCGCTCGGGCCTCGCCTGGTACTCCGGCGACGACATGCTCAACCTGCCGCTGCTCTCCATCGGCGCGGTCGGCTACGTCTCCGTCGTCGGCCACCTCGTCACCCCTGAGCTCCGCGCGATGCTCGAGGCGCACCGCTCCGGCGACGCCGACAAGGCGGCCGAGATCCACCGGCGCCTGCTCCCCGTGTACACGGGTATGTTCCGCACCCAGGGCTTGATCACCACCAAGGCCGCCCTGGCGCTCCAGGGCCTGCCCGCGGGCCCGGTGCGGCTGCCCCTCGTCGGCCTCACGGACGAGCAGACCGAGCAGCTCAAGAGCGATCTCGCCGCCGGCGGGGTACAGCTCTAGCACCCAGACTTCACAACCGAATACCGAGAACAACTGAAGATCGAGCAAAACTGAAGATCGAAAACAATTGCAAGTGCACGAATGTCATGCGCGCCATGTGTCCGGAGGGGCATGTGGCGTGCGTGGTGAGGAGAGTCTTTTGAGCCACCCGCACCCTGAACTCGGCGCGCCGCCGAAGCTCCCCAAGGGCGGCCTGCGCGTCACCCCGCTCGGCGGTCTCGGTGAGATCGGCCGCAACATGACGGTCTTCGAGTACGACGGCCGCCTGCTGATCGTCGACTGCGGAGTGCTTTTCCCCGAGGAGGAGCAGCCCGGAGTCGATCTGATCCTGCCCGACTTCTCGTCCATCCGGGACCGCCTCGACGACGTCGAGGGCATCGTGCTCACGCACGGCCACGAGGACCACATCGGCGGCGTCCCCTTCCTGCTCCGCGAGAAGCCGGACATTCCCCTGATCGGCTCCAAGCTGACCCTCGCCCTGATCGAGGCGAAGCTCCAGGAGCACCGCATCCGCCCGTACACCCTCGAGGTCGCCGAGGGCGACCGCGAGCGCCTGGGCCCCTTCGACTGCGAGTTCGTCGCGGTCAACCACTCCATCCCGGACGCCCTGGCCGTCGCCATCCGCACCCCCGCGGGCATGGCCGTGCACACCGGCGACTTCAAGATGGACCAGCTTCCGCTGGACGGCCGCCTCACCGACCTCCCGGCCTTCGCCAAGCTCGGCGAGGAGGGCATCGACCTGCTGCTGGTGGACTCCACCAACGCGGAGGTCCCCGGCTTCGTCCCGCCCGAGCGTGACATCTCGGGTGTTCTGCGCCAGGTCTTCGCGGGCGCGCAGAAGCGGATCATCGTGGCCAGCTTCGCCAGCCACGTCCACCGCATCCAGCAGATCCTCGACGCCGCCCACGAGTACGGGCGCCGCGTCGCCTTCGTCGGCCGCTCGATGGTCCGCAACATGGGCATCGCCCGTGACCTGGGCTATCTGCGGGTGCCGGCCGGTCTCGTCGTCGACGTCAAGACCCTCGACGACCTGCCGGACGACGAGGTCGTGCTCGTCTGCACCGGTTCCCAGGGCGAGCCGATGGCCGCGCTCTCGCGCATGGCCAACCGCGACCACCAGATCCGGATCGTCCGCGGCGACACCGTGATCCTCGCGTCGTCCCTGATCCCGGGCAACGAGAACGCGGTCTACCGCGTGATCAACGGCCTCACCCGCTGGGGCGCCAACGTCGTGCACAAGGGCAACGCCCGCGTGCACGTCTCGGGCCACGCCTCCGCCGGCGAGCTGCTGTACTTCTACAACATCTGCAAGCCGAAGAACCTGATGCCGGTCCACGGCGAATGGCGTCACCTGCGCGCCAACGCCGAACTGGGTGCTCTGACGGGCATTCCCAAGAACCACATCGTCATCGCCGAGGACGGTGTGGTGGTCGACCTGGTCGACGGCCAGGCGAAGATCGTCGGCAAGGTGCAGGCCGGCTATGTGTATGTGGACGGCCTCTCGGTCGGCGACGTCACCGAGGCCTCGCTCAAGGACCGTCGCATCCTCGGGGACGAGGGCATCATCTCCGTCTTCGTGGTCGTCGACAGCACGACCGGCAAGGTCGTGAGCGGCCCGCAGATCCAGGCTCGCGGTTCCGGCATCGAGGACGCGGCGTTCAACGCCGTCGTCCCGAAGATCGAGGAGGCCATCGCCAGGGCCGCCGCGGACGGCGTCGCCGAGCCCCACCAGCTCCAGCAGCTCGTCCGCCGCTCGGTGGGCAAGTGGGTCTCCGACAGCTACCGCCGCCGGCCGATGATCCTCCCGATCGTCGTCGAGGTCTGACCCGTCCGGCCCACCTGAGGTCTGACGCGGCATCAGCCGTATGGACGGCCGCCCCCGCTGCCGATTTGCATCGGGCGCGGCCGTCCAGTACGTTTACGGCTCCACCGCAGAGGGAACACCGCAGCACTTCGAGTGCGGGGCGGAGCTCCGGAAAGCGAGTGGAAATCCGGCTCAGAGAAATCTGATAAAGTCGGGGAAGCCCGGTCCGACAGGGCGCCAGAAATGAAAATCCGAACCGGGAACGGAACGGAAAACGGATCTGGTAAGGTTGGAAACACCGAAGGGAAGCCCGGAGGAAAGCCCGAGAGGGTGAGTACAAAGGAAGCGTCCGTTCCTTGAGAACTCAACAGCGTGCCAAAAGTCAACGCCAGATATGTTGACACCCCGTCCATCTCGATGGATGAGGTTCCTTTAAAAAGTCCTCTGCTCTTGATTGAGTGGGGGCAACACACAGCGAGGACGCTGTGAACGACCGGGCCTATTCCGCCTGGTTGTTCCGCTCAACGCGAGTGTGAACCGGATTACCGGTAAACATTCACGGAGAGTTTGATCCTGGCTCAGGACGAACGCTGGCGGCGTGCTTAACACATGCAAGTCGAACGATGAAGCCCTTCGGGGTGGATTAGTGGCGAACGGGTGAGTAACACGTGGGCAATCTGCCCTGCACTCTGGGACAAGCCCTGGAAACGGGGTCTAATACCGGATATGACTACTGACCGCATGGTTGGTGGTGGAAAGCTCCGGCGGTGCAGGATGAGCCCGCGGCCTATCAGCTTGTTGGTGGGGTGATGGCCTACCAAGGCGACGACGGGTAGCCGGCCTGAGAGGGCGACCGGCCACACTGGGACTGAGACACGGCCCAGACTCCTACGGGAGGCAGCAGTGGGGAATATTGCACAATGGGCGAAAGCCTGATGCAGCGACGCCGCGTGAGGGATGACGGCCTTCGGGTTGTAAACCTCTTTCAGCAGGGAAGAAGCGAAAGTGACGGTACCTGCAGAAGAAGCGCCGGCTAACTACGTGCCAGCAGCCGCGGTAATACGTAGGGCGCAAGCGTTGTCCGGAATTATTGGGCGTAAAGAGCTCGTAGGCGGCTTGTCGCGTCGGATGTGAAAGCCCGGGGCTTAACCCCGGGTCTGCATTCGATACGGGCAGGCTAGAGTTCGGTAGGGGAGATCGGAATTCCTGGTGTAGCGGTGAAATGCGCAGATATCAGGAGGAACACCGGTGGCGAAGGCGGATCTCTGGGCCGATACTGACGCTGAGGAGCGAAAGCGTGGGGAGCGAACAGGATTAGATACCCTGGTAGTCCACGCCGTAAACGTTGGGAACTAGGTGTGGGCGACATTCCACGTCGTCCGTGCCGCAGCTAACGCATTAAGTTCCCCGCCTGGGGAGTACGGCCGCAAGGCTAAAACTCAAAGGAATTGACGGGGGCCCGCACAAGCAGCGGAGCATGTGGCTTAATTCGACGCAACGCGAAGAACCTTACCAAGGCTTGACATACACCGGAAACGGCCAGAGATGGTCGCCCCCTTGTGGTCGGTGTACAGGTGGTGCATGGCTGTCGTCAGCTCGTGTCGTGAGATGTTGGGTTAAGTCCCGCAACGAGCGCAACCCTTGTCCTGTGTTGCCAGCATGCCCTTCGGGGTGATGGGGACTCACAGGAGACTGCCGGGGTCAACTCGGAGGAAGGTGGGGACGACGTCAAGTCATCATGCCCCTTATGTCTTGGGCTGCACACGTGCTACAATGGCCGGTACAATGAGCTGCGATGCCGTGAGGTGGAGCGAATCTCAAAAAGCCGGTCTCAGTTCGGATTGGGGTCTGCAACTCGACCCCATGAAGTTGGAGTTGCTAGTAATCGCAGATCAGCATTGCTGCGGTGAATACGTTCCCGGGCCTTGTACACACCGCCCGTCACGTCACGAAAGTCGGTAACACCCGAAGCCGGTGGCCCAACCCTTGTGGAGGGAGCCGTCGAAGGTGGGACTGGCGATTGGGACGAAGTCGTAACAAGGTAGCCGTACCGGAAGGTGCGGCTGGATCACCTCCTTTCTAAGGAGCACATAGCCGACTGCGAGCGAATGACTCGCACGGTTGCTCATGGGTGGAACGTTGACTATTCGGCACAGTTCTTGAGGGTTCACTAGTACTGCTTCGGCGTGGAACGTGAAACCTGGGAATTGGGTCGGGCACGCTGTTGGGTGTCTGAGGGTACGGACTATGGTCCGGCACCTTCGACGCCGGCCCCGGTAAAGGTCTGCTTCGGCAGGGTGTGACGGGTGGCTGGTCGTTGTTTGAGAACTGCACAGTGGACGCGAGCATCTGTGGCCAAGTTTTTAAGGGCGCACGGTGGATGCCTTGGCACCAGGAACCGATGAAGGACGTGGGAGGCCGCGATAGGCCCCGGGGAGCTGTCAACCGAGCTTTGATCCGGGGGTGTCCGAATGGGGAAACCCGGCAGTCGTCATGGGCTGTCACCCGCTGCTGAACACATAGGCAGTGTGGAGGGAACGCGGGGAAGTGAAACATCTCAGTACCCGCAGGAAGAGAAAACAACCGTGATTCCGGGAGTAGTGGCGAGCGAAACCGGATGAGGCCAAACCGTATGTGTGTGATACCCGGCAGGGGTTGCGCATGCGGGGTTGTGGGATCTCTCTTTCATGGTCTGCCGGCCATGAGACGAGTCAGAAACCGTTGATGTAGGCGAAGGACATGCGAAAGGTCCGGCGTAGAGGGTAAGACCCCCGTAGCTGAAACATTAGCGGCTCGTTTGAGAGACACCCAAGTAGCACGGGGCCCGAGAAATCCCGTGTGAATCTGGCGGGACCACCCGCTAAGCCTAAATATTCCCTGGTGACCGATAGCGGATAGTACCGTGAGGGAATGGTGAAAAGTACCGCGGGAGCGGAGTGAAATAGTACCTGAAACCGTGTGCCTACAAGCCGTGGGAGCGTCGCACAAGGGCTTGCTCTTGTGTCGTGACTGCGTGCCTTTTGAAGAATGAGCCTGCGAGTTTGCGGTGTGTTGCGAGGTTAACCCGTGTGGGGAAGCCGTAGCGAAAGCGAGTCCGAATAGGGCGATTGAGTAGCGCGCCCAAGACCCGAAGCGGAGTGATCTAGCCATGGGCAGGTTGAAGCGGAGGTAAGACTTCGTGGAGGACCGAACCCACCAGGGTTGAAAACCTGGGGGATGACCTGTGGTTAGGGGTGAAAGGCCAATCAAACTCCGTGATAGCTGGTTCTCCCCGAAATGCATTTAGGTGCAGCGTCGTGTGTTTCTTGCCGGAGGTAGAGCACTGGATAGGCGATGGGCCCTACCGGGTTACTGACCTTAGCCAAACTCCGAATGCCGGTAAGTGAGAGCGCGGCAGTGAGACTGTGGGGGATAAGCTCCATGGTCGAGAGGGAAACAGCCCAGAGCATCGACTAAGGCCCCTAAGCGTACGCTAAGTGGGAAAGGATGTGGAGTCGCAGAGACAACCAGGAGGTTGGCTTAGAAGCAGCCACCCTTGAAAGAGTGCGTAATAGCTCACTGGTCAAGTGATTCCGCGCCGACAATGTAGCGGGGCTCAAGCGTACCGCCGAAGTCGTGTCATTGCAGTACATACCCCTAACGGGGACTGTGATGGGTAGGGGAGCGTCGTGTGCCGGGTGAAGCAGCCGTGGAAACGAGTTGTGGACGGTTCACGAGTGAGAATGCAGGCATGAGTAGCGATACACACGTGGGAAACGTGTGCGCCGATTGACTAAGGGTTCCTGGGTCAAGCTGATCTGCCCAGGGTAAGTCGGGACCTAAGGCGAGGCCGACAGGCGTAGTCGATGGACAACCGGTTGATATTCCGGTACCCGCTTTGAAACGCCCAATATCGAATCAGGCGATGCTAAGTCCGTGAAGCCGCCCTGGAGTCTTCGGACAAAGGGGAGTGGTGGAGCCGACGAACCAGACTTGTAGTAGGTAAGCGATGGGGTGACGCAGGAAGGTAGTCCAGCCCGGGCGGTGGTAGTCCCGGGGTAAGGGTGTAGGGCGTTGTCCAGGTAAATCCGGACAGCATGAAGCCTGAGACCTGATGCCGAGCCGATTGTGGTGAAGTGGATGATCCTATGCTGTCGAGAAAAGCCTCTAGCGAGTTTCATGGCGGCCCGTACCCTAAACCGACTCAGGTGGTCAGGTAGAGAATACCGAGGCGTTCGGGTGAACTATGGTTAAGGAACTCGGCAAAATGCCCCCGTAACTTCGGGAGAAGGGGGGCCATTTCTGGTGATCGGATTTACTCCGTGAGCTGGGGGTGGCCGCAGAGACCAGCGAGAAGCGACTGTTTACTAAAAACACAGGTCCGTGCGAAGCCGTAAGGCGATGTATACGGACTGACGCCTGCCCGGTGCTGGAACGTTAAGGGGACCGGTTAGCTCCATTTCGGTGGGGCGAAGCTGAGAACTTAAGCGCCAGTAAACGGCGGTGGTAACTATAACCATCCTAAGGTAGCGAAATTCCTTGTCGGGTAAGTTCCGACCTGCACGAATGGCGTAACGACTTCTCGACTGTCTCAACCATAGGCCCGGTGAAATTGCACTACGAGTAAAGATGCTCGTTTCGCGCAGCAGGACGGAAAGACCCCGGGACCTTTACTATAGCTTGATATTGGTGTTCGGTTCGGCTTGTGTAGGATAGGTGGGAGACTGTGAAGCATGCACGCCAGTGTGTGTGGAGTCGTCGTTGAAATACCACTCTGGTCGTGCTGGATGTCTAACCTGGGTCCGTGATCCGGATCAGGGACAGTGTCTGGTGGGTAGTTTAACTGGGGCGGTTGCCTCCTAAAGGGTAACGGAGGCGCCCAAAGGTTCCCTCAGCCTGGTTGGCAATCAGGTGTTGAGTGTAAGTGCACAAGGGAGCTTGACTGTGAGACCGACGGGTCGAGCAGGGACGAAAGTCGGGACTAGTGATCCGGCGGTGGCTTGTGGAAGCGCCGTCGCTCAACGGATAAAAGGTACCCCGGGGATAACAGGCTGATCTTCCCCAAGAGTCCATATCGACGGGATGGTTTGGCACCTCGATGTCGGCTCGTCGCATCCTGGGGCTGGAGTCGGTCCCAAGGGTTGGGCTGTTCGCCCATTAAAGCGGTACGCGAGCTGGGTTTAGAACGTCGTGAGACAGTTCGGTCCCTATCCGCTGTGCGCGTAGGAGTCTTGAGAAGGGCTGTCCCTAGTACGAGAGGACCGGGACGGACGAACCTCTGGTGTGCCAGTTGTCCTGCCAAGGGCATGGCTGGTTGGCTACGTTCGGGAGGGATAACCGCTGAAAGCATCTAAGCGGGAAGCCTGCTTCGAGATGAGGACTCCCACCCACTTGATGGGGTAAGGCTCCCAGTAGACGACTGGGTTGATAGGCCAGGTGTGGAAGACCGGTAACGGTTGGAGCTGACTGGTACTAATAGGCCGAGGGCTTGTCCTCAGTTGCTCGCGTCCACTGTGTTAGTTCTGAAATAACGAACATCCAAAGTGCCGGATGACGTTAATTTCATAGTGTTTCGGTGGTCATAGCGTTAGGGAAACGCCCGGTTACATTCCGAACCCGGAAGCTAAGCCTTTCAGCGCCGATGGTACTGCAGGGGGGACCCTGTGGGAGAGTAGGACGCCGCCGAACTATTATTCAAAAAAGCTCTGATGTGTGGACTTCGGTTCACGCGTCAGAGCTTTTTTGTTTTCACCGGGTTCACCTCCCGTGGGCAGCATCCCCGGCATGCGGACTGAAGAGAAGCTCGTCGCCGCGGGTGTCCGTGCGGGGAGCGAGATCATCGTTCCCTCCTTCGCGACCGCCGAGGCCGCCGTGGCCGTCCGGAACGTAGGGGCTTTCCCCGTCTTCGCCGACATCGATCCCGCTACCTTCTGCCTCGACCCGGCCGCCGTGGCCGGCGCCCTGACATCGCGTACCGCCGCCGTCGTGCCCGTCCCCCTCTTCGGTCACCCGGCCGCCGACCTGAGCGCCCTACGACAGGTGGCGTCCGGCCGCGCCTTGCCCGTCGTCGAGCACAGCGAACCGGCCCCCGCCTCCCCGGACATCGCCCGGCGGCGTTCCCACGCCGCCTATCTCGACGCCCATCTCTCCGGGGTGGTGACTCCCACAGCGTCCCCCGGCGCCGAGCACCGCTACGACTCCTACGTCGTTCGCGTCCTCGGCAACGGCCGGCCCGACCGGGACGCGTTCGCCCGGGCGTTGCGGGCTCGTGGCGTCCGGTGTCACGTGCCCGTACAGACGCCCGTGCACCGGTTGCCGTCCTTCGTGCGGCGCACGCGCGTGCCGTGGCTTCCGGAGACGGAACGGGCCGCCGACGAATGTCTGGCCCTGCCCATCGACGAAGTGTCGTCGCTCCGGGAACTGCAGCGGCTCGTATCGGCCTGCAACGCGCTCGGCGGGCTGCTTCCCACCGCTGCCTGAGCGCCGCCGCCCGGTGGCCAAAAGCCCGTGCGAACGTGGGGTATGCTTTATCCCGTCGACAGCGACAAGCGACAGGCCCCAATAGCTCAGTCGGCAGAGCGTCTCCATGGTAAGGAGAAGGTCAACGGTTCGATTCCGTTTTGGGGCTCTTGAAAAGAAGGCCCCCGCCATTCGGCGGGGGCCTTCTTCATTTCTCCGTTCTCCGGTTATCGGTCCTGACGCTCCGGCACCCGCATGGCGAGGATGGCCATGTCGTCGGAGGCGGGCTCGGCGGCGAAGCGTTCGACCGCGCGGAGAACGCGCGCCGCGACCGCGCCGGCCGTCAGGCCCGTACAGGTCGTCAGAACGTCCGTCAGGCCGTCGTCGCCGAGCATGCGCGTGCCCTCGCGGCGCTCGGTGACGCCGTCCGTGACGCACAGCAGGACGTCGCCCGGGTCGAGGGTGACGGTCTGCTCGTACAGCTCCAGGTCCTCCATGACGCCCAGCAGCGGCTGCGGGTCCGCCGCGGGCTCCACGGTGCCGTCCTGGCGCAGGCGCAGCGGCAGGGGGTGGCCGGCGCAGACGACCTTGAGGAGGGCGCTGCCGTCAGGCTGTGGGCGCAGCTCTCCGTAGAGGAGGGTGAGGAAGCGGCTGCGGGCGCCCTCGTCGAGGATGGCGGCGTTGAGGCGCTGGAGGACGGCGGGGCCGCCGAAGCCCTCGCGGGCGAGCAGGCGCAGGGCGTGCCGGGCGAGGCCGGTGACGGCCGCCGCCTCCGGGCCCGTGCCGCAGACGTCGCCGATGGCGAAGCCGTAGGCGCCGTCGCGGATGGGGAAGACGTCGTAGAAGTCGCCGCCGACCTCGTTGCCCTCGCCGGCCGCGCGGTAGATGACCTCGACCTCCACGCCGGGGACGTCCGGGAGCTCGGGCGGCAGGAGGCTGCGCTGGAGGCTCTGGCTGATGGCGGTGCGCTCGCTGTAGAGGCGGGCGTTGTCGAGGGCGAGGGCGGCCCGGCGGGAGAGGTCCTCGGCGAGTTCGAGGATCTCCTGGCGGAAGTGGTCGTCGCTGGGCTTGCCGAGGGTGAGCATGCCGATGACGCGGTTGCGGGCGACGAGCGGCAGGACCACGGTCTCGCCGCCGACGGCGGCCGCCGTGGCGAGGGAGGGGCCGGGGGCCGGGATGTCCCCCTTGGCGTCGGCGAGGCCGAAGCTGCGCAGGGAGGTGCGCAGGGCGGCCGCGTGGGCGGCCTCGGTGGGGGCCGTCCAGACGCGGGCGCCGGGGGTGGGGACCGGGTCGGGCGGGGCGACCTTGGACAGCAGGGCCTTGAGGCCGTCGATGCGGTCCTCGTCCTCGTGGAGGACGTAGGACAGCTCGGGGTCCGAGCTCTGGTCGGCGATCGTGTAGACGGCGCACCAGGTGGCCAGGGTGGGGACGGTCATCTGGGCCATCAGGGCCAGGGTCTGGTCGCGGTCGAGGGTGCCGGCGAGGAGGTCGGATGCCTCGACGAGGAAGGAGAGCGAGCCGCGGCGCAGCCGCTCCAGCTCGCCGAGGCGGGCGGACTCCACGGCGAGGGCGATGCGGTCGGCGGCGAACTGGAGGCGCAGCGCCTCCTCGTTGCCGTAGCGGCGGGGGGACTCGGCGGCGACGCCGAGGGAGCCGGTGAGGCGTCCCTCGACCTTGAGGGGCACGGTGACGACGGAGCGCATGCCGGTGTCGGCGAGGAGGGGGACAGCGCCGGGGACGACGCTGAGGTCGTCGTGGACGGCGGGCATCCGGGCGGAGCCGTAGCGTCCGGTGCCGGCCTCGACGGGGACGCGGGCGAACCGCTGGCGGGCGGAGGGCAGGCCGGTGGAGGCGCGGACCTCCAGTTCCGTCTCGTCGTCGGTGGCCAGCAGGAGATAGGCGGAGTCGCCGTCGAGCATGTCGCGGGCGCGCTCGACGGTGCGCTGGAGGAGGCCGTCGAGGTCGTCGGGGGCGGGGGAGCCGATGAAGACCTCGAACGGGTCCGTGGCGGCGCCGCGCTCGCTGGTGGCCGGGTCGGCGGCGGTGGCGCGCGGCGGGGTCTGGAGGACGGCGCGCTCGTCGTCGCGGACGAGCAGGCAGACGGTGGAGGGGGCGCCGGCGGTGTCGCGGACGCGGAGGTGGGAGGCGTAGACGGGGACGATGCGGCCGTCGGCGCCCCTTATGCCGTAGGAGCCCTCCCAGCGGGAGAGGCGCAGGGCCTCCTCGATGCCGGTGGAGGTGCCGGGGGTGTGGGGCCAGGCGGCGAGGTCGGTGAGGGGCTTGCCGATGACCTGTTTGGCGGCGAAGCCGAAGAGGTCGTGGGCGTCGTCGTTCCAGGCGTTGACGGCGCCCTGGTGGTCGATCTGGATGACGGCGACGCGGACGCGGGCGTCGGCGACGGGCAGGGCCTCGGCGGGGAGGGCGGGGCCGGCGGAGCGGGTGCCGGCCGGGCGGTCGGGCAGATCGATGCGGAACCAGACGGTCTTGCGGGTGGGGCTGTACTCGACGCCCCAGCGGGAGGCCAGGGAGGCGCACAGCAGCAGCCCGCGGCCGCCTTCGCGGTCGAGGCCGCCCAGGGGCCGGCCGGGGCTCTGTACGGGCAGCTCGCGCTCGGGGTAGCGGTCGGCGACCTCGACGCGCACCCCCGTGGTCATACGGACGCACAGCACCTCGGCGGCGGTGCCCGCGTGAACGACGGCGTTGGTGACCAGCTCGCTGGTGAGGACGACGGCGTCGTCGATGACGTCGAGGAAGCCCCAGCCCTGGAGGGTGTCCCGGACGAAGGCGCGGGCGGCCGCTACCGAGCGTCCTACCGGCTCGAAGGTGGCGGCAGCACGCGCGGTGATCACAGGTCTCCTCATCAATGTCTCGGCGATCTGCTCACCCATGTGCAGCGCCCCTCCTTGCCCGGCCGGATGCCAGGTTACTTACCTCCGCCGTGTGCGCGGATGCCGGTGCACAGGGATTCCACACTTGGGGGTGCCGGTGGACCGTGTGCGATGCTGCCGACTGTTATGGCCTGGTTGGGCCGGGGTGAAACACTGGGACAGCTCGAAGCGGAAGCCCGACGAGGATGATCGAACCTGCGGGAGGGACGACGGTGGAGTCTGGCGCGACGGCGCGGGCCGCAAGCACGCGCGCGAAGGGCGGACGGGCCCGGCCCAACGGGACGATCGAGGTGGACGCCGCTGCCCTGCACCGGCTGCTGTCGGCCCTGGAGGCGATGCGGGACGGGAATTTCCGCAAGCGGTTGACGGTGCCCGGGGACGGGGTGATGGCCGAGGTCGCCGCCGTGTTCAACGAGGTCGCGGACCGTAATCTGCAGCTCACGGGCGAGCTGAACCGGGTGCGGCGGGTCGTCGGCCGTGAGGGGAAGCTCACGGAGCGGCTCGAGCTCGGCGCCTGCGAGGGGTCCTGGGCGGCGGCGATCGACGCCTGCAACGCCCTGGTGGACGATCTGGCGCGGCCGGTGTCCGAGGTGGGCCGGGTGCTGTCGGCGGTGGCCGAGGGCGATCTGGAGCAGCGGATGGACCTGCGCTCCCAGGGAGCGGACGGGTCCGCTGCGCACCCGTTGCGGGGCGAGTTCCTGAAGGTCGGGCGCACGGTCAACGGGCTGGTCGACCAGCTGTCGGCGTTCACCGACGAGGTGACGCGCGTGGCGAGCGAGGTCGGTACCGAGGGCAAGCTCGGCGGGCAGGCCCGGGTGCGCGGTATGTCGGGTTCGTGGAAGGACCTGACGGACTCCGTCAACACGATGGCGTCCCGGTTGACCGCTCAGGTGCGTGACATCGCTCTCGTGACGACGGCTGTCGCGAAGGGCGATCTCTCCCGGAAGGTCACGGTGCACGTGGCCGGGGAGATGCTGGAGCTGAAGAACACCGTCAACACGATGGTGGACCAGCTGTCGTCCTTCGCCTCCGAGGTCACACGTGTGGCCCGCGAGGTGGGTACGGAGGGCGAGCTGGGCGGCCAGGCGCAGGTGCCGGGGGTGGCGGGTGTCTGGAAGGACCTGACGGACTCGGTCAATCTGATGGCCGGCAATCTGACGGCCCAGGTGCGCGGGATCGCGCAGGTGACGACGGCGGTCGCCAACGGCGACCTGTCGCAGAAGGTCACGGTGAGCGCGCGCGGCGAGATCGCGCAGCTGGCCGAGACGATCAACCAGATGACGGAGACGCTGCGCACCTTCGCCGACGAGGTGACGCGGGTGGCCAACGAGGTCGGTGCCGAGGGCCGGCTGGGCGGTCAGGCGCAGGTGCCGGGTGCGGCGGGTACGTGGAAGGACCTCACCGATTCGGTGAACACCGCGTTCCGCAACCTCACCGGCCAGGTCCGGGACATCGCTCAGGTGACGACGGCGGTGGCGAACGGCGATCTGGGCCAGAAGGTCACCGTGGACGTGTCCGGCGAGATGCTGGAGTTGAAGAACACCGTCAACGGCATGGTGGACCAGCTCCAGTCCTTCGGCGCCGAAGTGACGCGGGTGGCGCGGGAGATCGGCGTCGAGGGAGAGCTCGGCGGTCAGGCGGCGGTGCCGGGTGCGGCGGGTACGTGGAAGGACCTCACCGATTCGGTGAACACGGCCTTCCGCAACCTCACCGGCCAGGTGCGCAACATCGCCCAGGTGACGACGGCGGTGGCGAACGGCGACCTGTCGCAGAAGGTCACCGTGGACGTCTCCGGCGAGATGCTCCAGCTGAAGAACACCGTCAACGGCATGGTGGACCAGCTGTCGTCGTTCGCCGACCAGGTGACGCGGATGGCGCGGGACGTGGGCACGGAGGGCCGCCTCGGCGGTCAGGCGCGGGTGCCGGGTGTCAGCGGCACCTGGAAGGAGCTGACCGACTCGGTCAACTTCATGGCGGGCAACCTCACCTCTCAGGTGCGGCAGATCGCCCAGGTGACGACGGCGGTGGCGCGCGGTGACCTGTCGCAGAAGGTCGACGTGGACGCGCGCGGCGAGATCCTGGAGCTGAAGAACACCATCAACACGATGGTCGATCAGCTCTCGGCCTTCGCCGAGCAGGTGACCCGGGTGGCCCGCGAGGTGGGTACGGACGGCCGGCTGGGCGGTCAGGCGCAGGTGCCGGGAGTGGCGGGCGTCTGGCGCGACCTCACCGACTCGGTGAACGGCATGGCGGAGAACCTGACCGCGCAGGTCCGCAACATCGCGCAGGTCGCGACGGCGGTGGCGCGCGGCGACCTCTCGCAGAAGATCGACGTGGACGCCCGGGGCGAGATCCTGGAGCTGAAGAACACCCTCAACACGATGGTGGACCAGCTGTCCTCGTTCGCCGAGCAGGTCACGCGGGTGGCCCGTGAGGTGGGCACCGAGGGCATCCTGGGCGGCCAGGCGGAGGTGCAGGGCGTCTCGGGCACCTGGAAGGACCTCACGCAGTCGGTCAACTTCATGGCCAACAACCTGACGTCCCAGGTGCGCAACATCGCCGAGGTGACCACGGCGGTCGCCAAGGGCGACCTGTCGAAGAAGATCACGGTCGACGCCAAGGGCGAGATCCTCGAGCTCGTCACCACGGTGAACACCATGGTCGACCAGCTGTCGGACTTCGCCGAGCAGGTCACGCGCGTGGCCCGTGAGGTGGGCACCGAGGGGCAGCTGGGCGGTCAGGCGCGGGTGCGGGACGTCACCGGCATCTGGAAGGACCTCACCGACAACGTCAACCTGATGGCCAACAACCTGACCATTCAGGTGCGCAACATCTCGCAGGTCGCGGGCGCGGTCGCCAACGGCGACCTGACCAAGAAGATCACCGTCGAGGCGCGCGGCGAGGTCGCGCAGCTGGCCGACACGGTCAACACGATGGTGACGACGCTGTCGTCGTTCGCGGACGAGGTCACGCGCGTGGCCCGTGAGGTGGGCACCGACGGCATCCTGGGCGGCCAGGCGCGCGTCCCGGGCGTCAGCGGCACCTGGAAGGACCTCACCGAGTCGGTGAACTCGATGGCGTCCAACCTGACCGGCCAGGTCCGCAACATCGCGATGGTGACCACCGCCATCGCGCAGGGCGATCTCACCAAGAAGATCGACATCGACGCGCGCGGTGAGATCCTCCAGCTGAAGACGACCATCAACACGATGGTCGACCAGCTGTCGTCCTTCGCCGACCAGGTGACCCGCGTGGCCCGTGAGGTGGGTACCGAGGGCCAGCTCGGGGGTCAGGCTCGGGTGCGTGACGTGGACGGCACGTGGCGCGACCTCACAGAGTCGGTGAACGAGATGGCAGGCAATCTGACCCGGCAGGTACGGGCCATCGCCGAGGTCGCCACCGCGGTGACCCGCGGCGACCTCAACCTCAAGATCGACGTCGACGCGGCGGGCGAGATCCTGGAGCTCCAGGACAACATCAACACGATGATCGCCAACCTCCGCGAGACCACCCTGGCCAACAAGGAGCAGGACTGGCTCAAGGGCAACCTCGCCAGGATCTCCGGCCTGATGCAGGGCCGCCGCGACCTGGAGGACGTCGCCGGGCTCATCATGAGCGAGCTGACGCCCGTGGTCTCCGCGCAGCACGGCGCGTTCTTCCTGGCGATGCCGACGGACCCGCACGAGGGGGAGAGCGGCGCGGACGCCTACGAGCTGCGGATGCTCGGCTCGTACGGCTACTCGATGGGGTCGATGCCCACGTCGTTCCTGCCGGGCGAGTCGCTGATCGGCACGGCGGCCAAGGAGAAGCGCACGATCCTGGTGGAGAACGTGCCGCCGGGCTATCTGAAGATCGCCTCCGGGCTGGGCGAGGCGCCGCCGGCCCATGTGATCGTGCTGCCGGTGCTCTTCGAGGGCCAGGTCCTCGGTGTGATCGAGCTGGCGTCCTTCCAGCCGTTCGCGCAGATCCAGAAGGACTTCCTCAGCCAGATCGCCGAGATGATCGGCACCAGCGTCAACACCATCAGCGTCAACACCAAGACCGAGGTGCTGCTCAAGCAGTCGCAGGAGCTCACCGAGCAACTGCGGGAGCGGTCGGCGGAGCTGGAGAACCGGCAGAAGGCGCTGGAGATCTCCAACGCCGAGCTGGAGGAGAAGTCCGAGCGGCTGGCGCGGCAGAACCGCGACATCGAGGTGAAGAACACCGAGATCGAGGAGGCCCGGCAGGTGCTGGAGGAGCGGGCCGAGCAGCTCGCGGTCTCCATGCGCTACAAGTCGGAGTTCCTCGCCAACATGTCGCACGAGCTGCGCACGCCGCTCAACTCGCTGCTGATCCTGGCCAAGTTGCTGGCCGACAACGCCGAGGGCAATCTCTCGCCGAAGCAGGTCGAGTTCGCCGACACGATCCACGGGGCGGGCTCGGACCTGCTCCAGCTGATCAACGACATCCTGGACCTGTCGAAGGTCGAGGCGGGCAAGATGGACGTCAGCCCGTCCCGGATCGCGCTCGTCCAGCTCGTCGACTACGTGGAGGCGACCTTCCGGCCGCTGACGGCGGAGAAGGGCCTGGATTTCTCCGTGCGGGTCTCGCCGGAGCTGCCGACCACGCTCCACACCGACGAGCAGCGGCTGCTCCAGGTGCTGCGCAACCTGCTGTCGAACGCGGTGAAGTTCACGGACACCGGCGCCGTGGAGCTGGTGATCCGCCCGGCCGGCGCGGAGGTCCCGGACAGCATCCGGGAGCAGCTGCTGGAGGCCGGTTCGCTGCGGGACGCCGACGCGGAGATGATCGCCTTCTCGGTCACCGACACCGGCATCGGCATCGCGCAGAGCAAGATGCGCGTCATCTTCGAGGCTTTCAAACAGGCCGACGGCACGACGAGCCGCAAGTACGGCGGCACGGGCCTGGGTCTGTCCATCAGCCGGGAGATCGCCCGGCTGCTCGGCGGGGAGATCGACGCGGCGAGCGAGCCCGGCCGGGGCTCGACCTTCACCCTCTACCTGCCGCTCAACCCCGGCGAGCTGCCGCCCCAGGGTTATCCGCAGCCGGGCGCGGAGGGCGTCGGGGGCGCCGGGCAGGAGACGTCCGGGGCCGGGCACGGCGGGCCGGAGGGCGACGCCTCGCCCGCCCGGCAGGCGGCGGGGCTCTTCCTGCGCCGCCGTCGCGCGGCCCAGGCCGCCGGGCGGGCGGCCGCCCCGGCCCGGGACGGGCAGGGCGACGGGGCGGTGCCGGGGGCGCGGCTGCCCGCCGCGCCGTCCCCGGAGCCCTCGGCGACGGGCTGGCCGCAGCCGGCCGCCTTCGGCGGCGGGATGACGCACGGTGGTTTCGGCACCGACGCGGGCAACGGCTACGGAGGCGGTTTCAGCGGCGGGTTCAACGGCGAGAAGGTGCTGATCGTCGACGACGACATCCGCAATGTGTTCGCCCTCACCAGCGTGCTGGAGCAGCACGGCCTGTCGGTGCTCTACGCGGAGAACGGCCGCGAGGGGATCGAGGTGCTGGAACAGCACGACGACGTCGTGGTGGTCCTGATGGACATCATGATGCCGGAGATGGACGGCTACGCCACGACCGCGGCGATCCGCAGGATGCCGCAGTTCGCGGGGCTGCCCATCATCGCGCTGACGGCGAAGGCCATGAAGGGCGACCGGGAGAAGAGCATCGACGCCGGAGCGTCCGACTATGTCACGAAACCTGTGGATACTGACCATCTCCTCACGGTGATGGAGCAGTGGATGCGCGCAGAGTGACGGAATCTCGTTCACTCTTTGACAATTCGCTGACTCAGTGTGGCCGAGGGCGTGTGGGAGCGCGGTATTCGGGGAACCTTCTGGTCCCCCACCGCGTTTCTGCTACGTGCACAGTGACATCGCGGTGACAGGGTGTGGCGACGGGCGGGGTGCGGCTACCATGACCGGCACAAGGACGGGCGGCGCTAGGGAGTCGTCCCCCGGGGCGGCGCCCGGTGCTTCCCCCGGCTCCGCGAGCCGGGGAGACCCCAAGCCGGGACGAGGAGGACGGGGCATGGTGCAGAAGGCCAAGATCCTCCTGGTCGATGACCGGCCGGAGAATCTGCTGGCGCTGGAGGCCATTCTCTCCGCGCTCGATCAGACGCTGGTACGGGCATCGTCAGGGGAGGAAGCGCTCAAGGCGCTGCTGACGGACGACTTCGCGGTGATCCTGCTGGACGTGCAGATGCCCGGCATGGACGGCTTCGAGACCGCGGCGCACATCAAGCGGCGGGAGCGGACGCGGGACATCCCGATCATCTTCCTCACCGCCATCAACCACGGCCCCCACCACACCTTCCGGGGCTACGCGGCGGGCGCGGTCGACTACATCTCCAAGCCCTTCGACCCGTGGGTGCTGCGCGCCAAGGTCTCGGTCTTCGTCGAGCTGTACATGAAGAACTGCCAGCTGCGCGAGCAGGCCAGCCTGTTGCGCCTCCAGCTCGAGAACGGCGGCCACTCCGGCCGCACCGGAGTGCTCGAACCCCAGGAGCCCGCCGGGCTGCTCGCCGAGCTCTCCGCACGGCTCGCCGCCGTCGAGGAGCAGGCCGAGGCGCTCTCCAAACAGCTGGACGAGTCCGCCGACGCGGCAGCCGTCGCCACCGCCGCCCACCTGGAGCGCAAGCTCACCGGACTGCGGCGCGCCCTGGACGCGCTGGAGCCCGGAGCCGGCAGCGGCGCCAGCCCGGTCCCCTCACAGAGCTGACCGCGCCCTCGCCGCCCGGCCGCTCCGGTGAGGCGTCGCCCGGCGTTTGACGCTGCGTCACCCGCGTCACTACGGCCCGTCGACACGAACGGGTGAACGCCCGGCCGCACGTGTACCGCGCGGCCGACACCGGTAACCTCGGCACCATGGCCTCACGTACGTCCGGCAAGGGTTCCCAGAGCACGGCGGGCACCTCCAAGCAGCGCGCCGGGCGCGCAGGGGCCCCCGCCAAGAAGACCGCCGCGAAGAAGTCCCCGGCCCGGCCCGCGAGCCGGCCGCCCGCGCGCAAGGCACCGGCCAGGAAGGCCGCCGCCAAGCGCCCGCCGGGCGGCGCCCGCAAGGTCGGCCGCGGAATCGCGCAGGGCGCCGGCACCGTCTTCCGCGGCGTCGGCCGGGGCGCCAGGGGCCTCGACCCCGCCCACCGCAAGGACGGGCTCGCGCTGCTCCTCCTCGCCTTGGCCCTCATCGTGGCCGTCGGCACCTGGTCCAGCCTCGACGGCCCCGTGGGCGACCTCATCCGCCTGTTCGTCACGGGCGCCTTCGGCCGCCTGGACCTCGTCGTACCGATACTCCTCGCCGTCATAGCGCTCCGGCTCTTCCGCCACCCCGAGCGCCCCGAGGCCAACGGACGGATCGTCATCGGCCTGACGGCACTGGTCCTCGGCATCCTCGGCCAGGTCCACGTGGCCTGCGGATCGCCGGGACGGGGCTCCGGCTGGCAGGCCGTGCGCGACGCCGGCGGCATGATCGGCTGGGTCGCCTCCAAGCCCCTGCTCTTCACGGTCGGCGAGATGCTCGCCGTCCCGCTGCTCGCGCTGCTCACCGTCTTCGGGCTGCTCGTGGTCACGGCCACCCCGGTCAACGCCATCCCGCGCCGGCTGAGGGAGCTCGGCATACGGCTCGGGGTCATCGAGCCGCACCCCGGGGAGTACGGGCACGAGGCCGTCGCCGGATACGCCGACCACGACGACTACGACGACGAGTGGCGCGCCGTGCCCGCCCGGCGCCCCCGCCGCACCGCCGCCCCCGCCGGCCCCGAACAGGCCGAGGAGGAGGCGCTCGAACGGCGCCGCAAGCCCCGCCGCGCCGCCGTGGCACCCCCGGGGGACCGGGAACCGGACGCCGTGGACCTCGCCGCGGCGGCCGCCGCCTCCCTGGACGGGGCCGTGCTCCACGGCGTCCCGCCGACCCCGCTCGTCGCCGACCTCAGCAGCGCCGTCTCCGGCGCCGCCACGGACGGGGGACGCGCCGGGAGCGGGCGTGCCGCCGGGCGGAAGAAGCCCGCCGCGGACGAGGCCGCCGACCGCGCCACGAGCCGTCCGTCCGTACCGGCCAGCGTCCCCGACCTGACCAAGCCCGCCCCGAGCCCGTGCCCGGCGGCCTGCCCGCGCGCGCCGAGCAGCTGCAGCTCGCCGGTGACATCACCTACGCGCTGCCCTCGCTCAACCTGCTGGAGCGCGGCGGCCCGGGCAAGACCCGCAGCGCCGCGAACGACGCCATAGTGGCCTCGCTGACCAACGTCTTCGCGGAGTTCAAGGTCGACGCGGCCGTCACCGGCTTCACCCGGGGCCCGACGGTCACCCGCTACGAGGTCGAGCTGGGCCCGGCCGTCAAGGTCGAGCGGATCACCGCCCTCACCAAGAACATCGCCTACGCCGTCGCCAGCCCCGACGTCCGCATCATCAGCCCCATCCCCGGCAAGTCCGCGGTCGGCATCGAGATTCCCAACAGCGACCGCGAGATGGTCAACCTCGGGGACGTCCTGCGGCTGGCCGACGCCGCCGGCGACGACCACCCGATGCTCGTCGCGCTGGGCAAGAACGTCGAGGGCGGCTACGAGATGGCCAACCTCGCGAAGATGCCGCACATCCTGGTAGCCGGCGCCACCGGCTCCGGAAAGTCGTCCTGCATCAACTGCCTGATCACCTCGATCATGGTCCGGGCCACCCCCGAGGACGTCCGGATGGTGCTCGTCGACCCCAAGCGCGTCGAACTTACGGCCTACGAGGGCATCCCGCACCTGATCACCCCGATCATCACCAACCCCAAGCGGGCCGCCGAGGCCCTCCAGTGGGTCGTGCGCGAGATGGACCTGCGCTACGACGACCTGGCCGCCTACGGCTTCCGGCACATCGACGACTTCAACGCCGCCGTGCGCGCCGGAAAGGTCACCCCGCCGCAGGGCAGCGAGCGGGAGCTGTCGCCCTACCCCTATCTGCTGGTGATCGTCGACGAGCTCGCGGACCTGATGATGGTGGCCCCGCGCGACGTCGAGGACTCCATCGTCCGGATCACCCAGCTCGCGCGCGCCGCCGGCATCCATCTGGTGCTGGCCACCCAGCGGCCCTCCGTCGACGTCGTCACCGGCCTCATCAAGGCCAACGTGCCCTCCCGGCTCGCCTTCGCCACCTCCTCCCTCGCCGACAGCCGCGTCATCCTCGACCAGCCGGGCGCCGAGAAACTGATCGGCAAGGGCGACGGCCTCTTCCTGCCCATGGGGGCCAACAAGCCCATCCGGATGCAGGGCGCCTTCGTCACGGAGGGCGAGGTCGCCGCGATCGTCCAGCACTGCAAGGACCAGATGGCGCCGGTCTTCCGCGAAGACGTCACCGTCGGCACGTCCAGGAAGAAGGAGATCGACGAGGACATCGGCGACGACCTCGACCTGCTGTGCCAGGCCGCCGAACTGGTCGTCTCCACCCAGTTCGGCTCGACCTCGATGCTCCAGCGGAAATTGCGTGTGGGATTCGCCAAGGCGGGCAGACTCATGGACCTGATGGAATCGCGCGGCATCGTGGGCCCCAGCGAGGGCTCCAAGGCGCGTGACGTGCTGGTGAAACCCGATGAGCTGGACGGTGTGCTCGCGATCATCCGAGGAGAGGACCAGGCGTAGCGGCCGGGCAGCGGCAGCTGGAAAAGGTCCCTGGTCCACCGTTTCTCTCGGGCTCGAGCGGAGTTGAGCGAGGGGGGGAGGGGCGATGTGCCACCGTCGTGATCACAGAGCCTTCTGATGGCCTACAAAGTCCGGCTTCCCGCTTGCCCGACCGTTTCGCATGCCCCCTAGACTGAATCTCCAGCAGGTGGCTGCACGCTCGAAAGGCGCCCACGTGTCCATCGGCAACTCTTCAGAGGACGACCGGATCCCCGGCTCCGAGGAGGACCGGCAGGAGGACCGGCCCTCCGTCGGACGAATCCTTCAGCAAGCCCGTATCAGTGCCGGACTGACCGTGGACGAGGTCAGTTCCACCACCCGCGTACGCGTGCCGATCGTCCACGCGATCGAACAGGACGACTTCTCCCGCTGCGGCGGCCGGGTCTACGCCCGGGGGCACATCCGTACCCTGGCGCGCGCCGTCGGCCTGGACCCGGTGCCGCTCGTCACGCAGTACGACGCCGAGCACGGCGGGCGCCCCGCGCCGACCCCGGCGGCCCCGCTCTTCGACGCCGCGCGCATCCGGCCCGAACCCCGGCGGCCCAACTGGACCGCGGCGATGGTCGCCGCGATCGTCGCGGTCGTCGGCTTCGTGGGTTTCACGCTCTTCAACGGCGGGGCCAAGAGCGGCCCCGTCTCCGCCGACCCCGCCTCCGGCAAGCCGTCCACGGCGTCCAGCGCCAAGGCCGTCCCCGGCAAGGGCAAGACGGACCCCAAGGCCGAGCCCAAGTCCGGCCCCAAGGGGGAGGCCTCGGCCAGCGCCATCGCGGGCGTCCCCGGCAACAAGGTCACCGTCAAGCTCACCGCCGAGAACGGCCAGACCTGGATGTCCGCCAAGGACGGCGACGGCAAGCTTCTCGAGGAGGGCGTCCTCGCCCGGGGCGCGTCCAAGACCTTCACCGACAACAAGCGCATCGACCTGGTCCTGGGCAACGCCGGAGCCGTGCAACTGTTCGTGAACGGCAAAGAGGTCAAGAACCTGGGCTCCGACGGCCAGGTCCAGCGCCTGAGCTACACCCGGGGCGACCCTTCGGCGGGCTGACCTGCGGCGGAACCCGCCGGAGCGGCCGCCGCGACGGGCGCGAGGAGTCTGTGGGTGATCAGGCTCTCCGCGCCCGTCGGCCACTCGGCAGCGGATGCGGCGCCGGGACAAAGTAGGCTGAGCCCTATGCCCGAACGCCGTACCGTCGCTCTTGTCACACTTGGCTGCGCCCGTAACGAGGTGGACTCGGAGGAGCTGGCAGGCCGCTTGGCGGCGGATGGCTGGGACCTCGTCGAGGACGCCGCCGACGCCGATGTGGCCGTCGTCAACACCTGCGGCTTCGTCGACGCCGCGAAGAAGGATTCCGTCGACGCCCTCCTGGAGGCCAACGACCTCAAGGAGCACGGCCGCACCCAGGCCGTGGTGGCCGTCGGCTGCATGGCCGAGCGCTACGGCAAGGACCTCGCCGACGCGCTCCCCGAGGCCGACGGCGTGCTCGGCTTCGACGACTACGCCGACATCTCCGACCGGCTCCAGACCATCCTCTCCGGTGGCATCCACGCCGCCCACACCCCGCGCGACCGCCGCAAGCTGCTGCCGATCAGCCCCGCCGAGCGCCAGGAGGCCGGGGGCTCCGGAAACGTCGCCCTCCCCGGCCACGCGCAGGACACCCCTCCGGAGGACCTGCCCGAGGGCGTGGCCCCGGCCTCCGGGCCGCGCGCCCCGCTGCGCCGCAGGCTGGACAACAACCCCGTCGCCTCCGTGAAGCTCGCCTCCGGCTGCGACCGGCGCTGCTCCTTCTGCGCGATCCCCTCCTTCCGCGGCTCCTTCATCTCGCGCCGCCCCTCCGACGTGCTCGGCGAGGCGCGCTGGCTGGCCGAGCAGGGCGTGAAGGAGATCATGCTGGTCTCCGAGAACAACACCTCCTACGGCAAGGATCTCGGCGACATCCGGCTGCTGGAGACGCTGCTGCCGGAGCTGGCGGCGCTGGACGGCCTGGAGCGGATCCGGGTCAGCTACCTCCAGCCGGCCGAGATGCGGCCCGGCCTGATCGACGTGCTGACCTCGACGGAAAAGGTCGCCCCCTACTTCGACCTCTCCTTCCAGCACTCGGCCCCGAAGGTGCTGCGGGCCATGCGCCGCTTCGGCGACACCGACCGCTTCCTGGAACTGCTCGACACCATCCGCGGCAAGGCGCCGCAGGCGGGCGCCCGCTCCAACTTCATCGTCGGCTTCCCCGGGGAGACCGAGGAGGACGTGGCCGAGCTGGAGCGCTTCCTGGTGGGGGCCCGACTGGACGCCATCGGCGTCTTCGGGTACTCCGACGAGGACGGCACCGAGGCCGCCACATACGAGAACAAGCTCGACCCCGAGATCGTCGCCGAGCGGCTGGCGCGGGTCTCCCGGCTGGCCGAGGAGCTGACCGCGCAGCGCGCGGAGGAGCGCATCGGTGAGACGATCGAAGTACTCGTCGACCGCGTGGACGACGAGGACGGAGTGATCGGCCGGGCGGCCCACCAGGCGCCGGAGACCGACGGCCAGGTGCTGCTCGGCACGGACCACCGGCTGGAGCCCGGCCGGATGGTCACGGCGAAGGTCGTGGCGAGCGAGGGCGTGGACCTCGTCGCCGAACCGCTCGGGATCGAGGGCGGGTGTACCGAGGAGGCGGGCAGATGAGCGGACTCCCGGCCTCCGCCACAGGAGGTCCGGCCCCGGCGAAGGGTGTCCGGCCCGCCGGGTTGTGGAACATCGCCAACATCCTCACCATGGTGCGGCTGCTCCTGGTGCCCGGATTCGTCTTGCTGATGATGCACAACGGCGGCTATGACGAGGCCTGGCGCTCCTTCGCCTGGGCGGCGTTCGCGATCGCCATGATCACCGATCTCTTCGACGGTCATCTCGCGCGGACGTACAACCTGGTCACCGACTTCGGCAAGATCGCCGATCCCATCGCCGACAAGGCGATCATGGGCGCCGCGCTGATCTGTCTCTCCGCCCTGGACGACCTGCCCTGGTGGGTGACGGGCGTGATCCTCTTCCGCGAGATCGGCATCACGCTGATGCGGTTCTGGGTCATCCGGCTCGGGGTCATCCCGGCCAGCCGGGGCGGGAAGATGAAGACGCTCGCGCAGGGCGTGGGCGTGGGCATGTACATCCTGCCGCTGGTCGGCCCGCTGGCGACCTTGCGCTTCTGGGTGATGGCGGTCGCGGTGGTGTTGACCGTCTCCACCGGCCTCGAGTACATCGGCCAGGCGTTCCGGCTGCGGCGGGCCGCGCGTCGGCGGGAGTCCGCGGGATGAGCGGCCAGGGGGGCGGGCCGGCCGCGGCGGCGCTCGCGGCGCTGGAGGCACGTGGCCACAGCCTGGCCGTCGCCGAGTCGCTCACGGGCGGGCTGGTCGCCGCGGAGCTGACCGCCGTGCCGGGCGCCTCCCGCACGGTACGGGGCTCGGTCACGGCCTACGCCACCGACGTCAAGCGCGACGTCCTGGGCGTGGACGGGCCGTTGCTCGCGGAGCGCGGCGCCGTCGACGCGGACGTGGCACGGCAGATGGCGCACGGCGTACGGGCCGTGCTGGGCGCGGACTGGGGGCTCGCCACCACGGGGGTGGCCGGGCCCGAGCCGCAGGACGGCAAGGCCGTCGGCACGGTCTTCGTGGCCGTCGAGGGACCGGACGGCACCGCCGCCGTACGGGAGCTGTCCCTGGACGGCGACCGGGCGGGCATCCGGGCCGAAAGCGTACGAGCGGTCCTCGCGCTGCTCGTTCGCGAACTGGCGGGGAACGCGGGGGCAAAGGATACGGAACACAACGGGGGGAATTGATGTTTGCAGCCCTGAGTGAACACGACATAGCTCCCCGCACGGCCGCACCCCGAGGCGGTACGGTGGGGCGTGAAGGAACCGGATTCGCGGTCCAAGGAGGGAGCCACCGATGATTCTGCTCCGTCGCCTACTGGGTGACGTGCTGCGTCGGCAGCGCCAACGCCAGGGCCGCACTCTGCGCGAGGTCTCCTCGTCCGCCCGGGTCTCGCTCGGATATCTCTCCGAGGTCGAGCGCGGGCAGAAAGAGGCGTCCTCCGAGCTTCTCTCCGCAATCTGCGACGCTCTGGACGTTCGGATGTCAGAGGTCATGCGCGAGGTGAGCGACGAACTGTCGCTGGCCGAGCTGGCGCAGTCGGCGGCGGCGAGCGAGCCGGTACCCGCGCCGATGCGGCCGATGTTCAATTCGGTGTCCGTGACGTCCGTGACGGGCGTTCCGGGGGAGCGCGTGACCATCAAGGCCCCGGCGGAAGCCGTGGACGTGGTCGCCGCCTGACCCGGCCTGAGACGGTCCGGAGGACAACCGTTTCCCAGAAAGATCCCGGTCGGATGATCTGACCGGGATCTCCGCGTTCTGCGGGCTTCCCCGGCCCCTGGTGCAATGGTGAGGAGAGCGGAGGAACCGGAGCGATCCGGTCACTCTCCGCACCCTTCCCTGGAGCAGTCTGTGCAGCACCCTGTGGAGCAGGAGGAACGCGGATGTCTGTGGTGAAGAGCCCGCTGTCCGAACCGGACCGCAAGACCGTCGGAGACGCCCTCCAGGGCGCGCTCGTGGACCTCGTCGACCTCTCCCTCGTCGCCAAGCAGGTCCACTGGAACGTGATCGGCCCGCGCTTCCGCTCCATCCACCTCCAGCTCGACGAGGTCGTGGCCAGCGCCCGTATCCACGCGGACACGGTCGCCGAACGGGCCTCTGCGCTCGGCGTCTCCCCGGACGGCCGGGCCGAGACCGTGGCCAAGACCAGCGGCATCGGCACGATCGGCAGCGGCTGGACCAAGGACACCGATGCCGTACGGACCCTCGTCGAGGCGCTCGGCGCCGTGATCACGCGGATGCGGGAGCGCGTCCAGGCGACGGCCGACCCGGACCCCGTCACCCAGGACCTCCTCATCGGCCTGACGGGCGACCTCGAGAAGCACCACTGGATGTTCCAGGCCGAGAACGCCTGAAGCTCGCCATGGTCCGGGGTGACGAGCCCGGGCGCCCACCGCCCCTGGGACCGCTCGGCTGGGTGGTGGGAAGCCTCCTGACCGGGGTGTGGTGCTGGGCCGTCCTCCGGCTGCTGCTCCACCCGGGCCGGGCCGGATTCGTGGAGGGGCTGGTCGCGGCCGGGGGATGGGGGCTGAGCCTGCTGCCGGTGCACTGCACGCCCCGGGCCCGGGCGGACAGCGGGGATGCGGGGGAAGCCGGTGGGGCCGTGCTGCGGGCGCTGCGGCGGTGGTGGCGCGGAGGGGCACGGCACTGAGCCGCTGCCCTTTGCTGTGGGGTCGCGCCAGCGCCGTCGGTTCACCCGTCCGGATGAGTGGGCGGGGACTGGGGATCAGCCGACGGGTGGAGGCGGGCCTGTCTGGCAGTGGGGGCACCAGTAGGTCGTCCGCTCCCGGCCCTCCGGCCCCTGGCCGGCCGTGAGGACGGGAGTGCCGCAGCGCCGGCACGGCCGGTCGGCCCGTCCGTAGACCCACAGGGCGCGGTCCGGGCGGGCGTCGCCCGTGGTGATCCGCGAGAGGCGGGACTTGTTGGCCTCCAGCAGCTTCTTCGCCAGGGCCACCAGCCGCTCGGGGTCGGGCACGGACGCCATGGGCAGCCACGGGGTGATCCGCAGCAGGAAGCACAGCTCGGACTTGTAGACGTTGCCGACGCCCGCCAGATTGCGCTGGTCGAGGAGGGCCTCGCCCACCGTGCGCCCGGGGTCCGAGAGCAGCCGGCGGACGGCTTCGTCGGCGTCCCAGTCGGGGCCGAGGAGATCGGGACCCAGGTGGCCGACGAGCGTGGACTCGTCGGTGGTGCGCACCAGGTCCAGCACGGGGAGGCGATAGCCGACAGCCGTGCGGTCGGCGGTGGCGAGGACGGCCCGGATCTGGTGCTGCGGGCCGCCGCGCGGGCGCTCACCTGTGGCGTGGACGCGCCAGGAGCCGTCCATGCCGAGGTGGGAGTGGAGGGTGAGGCCGCCGCCGACGCGGGTGAGCAGGTGCTTGCCGCGCGGGACGACCTCGAGGACCTCGCGACCGGTGAGATCGGTGGTGGCGAGCCGGGGCACGCGCAGGTCGCTGCGGATCAGCGCCTCGCCCGCGAGGGCCCCGTGCAGGGCCCGCGCGGTGCGCCAGACGGTGTCTCCTTCGGGCATGGGGCGCCTCCTTCGGGGCTACGGCCCATGATGCGACGTGGGTCAGGGCGCGCGCAGGCGCAGCCCGCGCGGTGTGGCGTGGAAGCCCGCCGCCTCCAGCACGGCCCCCAGCGGGGAGGACAGGGCCGGGGTGCCGTTGACGCGCTCGACGGTGACCGTGCCCAGCGCGCCGGCGTGCGCCGCCTCGGCGAGGGCCGCGGCCGCCTCGCGCACGGCGGGGTCGTCGGCGGTCTCCGCGCCGGGCTCCCGGGGCCAGGCCAGGACGGTCTTCCCGCCGCGCTCGACGTAGAGCGTCAGTGCGCCGTCGACGAGGACGACCAGGGCGCCGGCCTTGCGGCCGGGCTTGTGGGTCGCGTCGGCGGGCGGATCGGGCCAGGGCAGCGCGGCGCCGTAGGCGTTCGCGGGATCGGCGGCGGCGAGGACGACCGCCCGGCGCCGGCCGTCCCGGGCATCCGCCGGGCGGTCGTCCCAGGGGGCGGCGCCCGCCGCCGCGCCGGAGCGCTCCCGGGCCGTACTGGCGGCGCGCAGCCGGTCGACCGCGCCGTCCATGGCGAACTGTGCCGCGCCCAGGCCCTCGACGACATAGCCGCGGCGGGCCTGGCCGGTCTCCTCGAAGGCCGACAGCACCCGGTAGGCCGCGGCGAAACCGCCCTCCACCCCTTCGGCGGCGACGGCTCCTCGGGTGACCACGCCGTGCCGGTCGAGCAGGGTGCGGGCCAGGGCGTGGGCCCGGTGGGTGACGTCGGGCTCGCGCTCGGGCAGCAGCGCCCAGCGGCCCGCGACCGTAGGAGGACCGCCGCGCGAGGCGGTGGGCCGGAGCCCCGGGCCCGTCCGGGCGAGAACGGAACCGTAACGGCCGCGCGGGACGGCCCGTTTGGCGCGGTGGGCGGTGGAGCCGGCCGTGCGGCCGGAGCCGAGCAGCGAGCGCAGCGGCGCGAGCGTGTCATTGGTCAGCCTGCCGGACCAGGCGAGATCCCAGACGGCCTCGGCGATGCGGGCGTCGGTGCCGTCGGTGCCGTCCGCCGCCGCGCTCGTGGCGCGCACCTGCTCGGCGATCTGCCGGAAGAACAGGCCGTAGCCACCGGCGAGGGCGTCCAGCACGGCCTGGTGGAGGGGGGAGAGCTCCAGCGGGTGCGGGGCCGGGAGGAGCAGGGGGGCCGCGTCGGCGAGCAGCAGCGAGACCCAGCCGTCCTTGCCGGGCAGGGCGCCCGCGCCGGCCCAGACGATCTCGCCCGCCGCCGTGAGCTCGTCGAGCATGGCGGGGGTGTAGCCCGTCACCCGGGAGGGCAGGACGAGCTTCTCCAGCGCCGACGCGGGCACCGGGGCGCCCTGCAACTGCTCGACGGCGCGCAGCAGTCCGTCGACGCCGCGCAGGCTGTGGGAGCCGACGTGCTGCCAGGTGGGCAGGAACGCGGCGAGGGTGGCGGGCGGCACGGGCTCCAGTTCGTGCCGCAGCGCCGCCAGGGAGCGGCGCCGCAGCCGGCGCAGCACGGCCGCGTCGCACCACTCCTGGCCCAGGCCGGCGGGGTGGAACTCGCCCTGCACGAGCCGGCCGGCCGCCGCCAGCCGGTGCAGCGCGCCGTCGGTCACCGCGACGCCGAGGCCGAACCGGGCCGCGGCCTCCGCCGAGGTGAACGGGCCGTGGGTGCGGGCGTAGCGGGCGAGGAGATCGCCCAGCGGGTCCTTGACGGGCTCGGTGAAGGCCTCGGGGACGCCGACGGGCAGGGCCGTGCCCAGCGCGTCCCGCAGCCGCCCGGCGTCCTCGACGGCGGCCCAGTGGTCCTCGCCGGCGATCCGGACGCGCAGGGCGCGGCGGGCGTCGGACAGCGCCCGGGCCCACTCCGGCCCGGCGCCGCGCGCGGCCAGCTCGGCGTCGGTGAGGGGGCCCAGCAGCCGCAGCAGGTCGGCGACGCCTTCGGCGTCCTTGGCGCGGCGGTCCTCGGTCAGCCATTGGAGCTCGCGCTCCAGCTCGGTCAGCACGTCGGCGTCGAGCAGCTCGCGGAGCTCGGCCTGGCCCAGCAGCTCGGCCAGCAGCCGGGAGTCGAGGGACAGGGCGGCGGCGCGCCGTTCCGCCAGCGGGGAGTCGCCCTCGTAGAGGAACTGGGCGACGTAGCCGAAGAGCAGCGAGCGGGCGAACGGGGACGGCTCGGGGGTGGTGACCTCGACCAGACGGACCCGGCGCGCCTCGATGTCGCCCATCAGCTCGGTCAGGCCGGGGACGTCGAAGACGTCCTGGAGGCATTCGCGGACGGCCTCCAGGACGATGGGGAACGAGCCGAACTCGCTCGCCACCTGCAGCAGCTGGGAGGCGCGCTGGCGCTGCTGCCACAGCGGCGTGCGCTTGCCCGGATCGCGGCGCGGCAGCAGCAGGGCGCGGGCGGCGCACTCGCGGAAGCGGGAGGCGAACAGGGCCGAGCCGCCCACCTGGTCGGTGACGATCCCCTCGACCTCGCCCTTGTCGAACAGGACGTCGGCGGCGCCGAGGGGGGACTGCTCGGCGTCGTACGCGCCGTCCTGCCGGGCCGGGTCGGTGTCGAGGAGGTCCAGGCCGAGCAGGTCGGCGTCGGGCAGCCGCAGGACGATGCCGTCGTCGGCGTGCATCACCTGGGTGTCCATGCCGTACCGCTCGGCGAGCCGGGCGCCCAGGGCCAGCGCCCAGGGGGCGTGGACCTGGGCGCCGAAGGGGGAGTGGACGACCACCCGCCAGTCGCCCAGCTCGTCGCGGAACCGTTCGACGACGACGGTGCGGTCGTCGGGCACGTGCCCGCAGGCGCGGCGCTGCTCGTCAAGGTAGGACAGGACGTTGCCGGCGGCCCAGTCGTCGAGGCCGGCGGCGGTGAGCCGGTCGCGGGCGGCGTCGGGCGCGAGCCCGCCGATCTCGCGGAGGAACGCGCCGAGCGCGCGCCCCAGTTCGAGCGGGCGGCCCAGCTGGTCGCCCTTCCAGAACGGCAGCCTGCCGGGGGTGCCGGGGGCGGGGGTGACGAGGACGCGGTCGCGGGTGATGTCCTCGATCCGCCAGGACGTCGTGCCCAGGGTGAACACATCGCCGACGCGGGACTCGTAGACCATCTCCTCGTCGAGCTCCCCGACCCGGCCGCCGCCCTTCTTGGGGTCCGCGCCGGCCAGGAAGACGCCGAAGAGGCCCCGGTCGGGGATGGTGCCGCCGGAGGTGACGGCGAGCCGCTGCGCGCCGGGGCGCCCCGTGACCGTACCGGCCACGCGGTCCCAGACCAGGCGCGGGCGCAACTCCGCGAAGGCGTCGGACGGATAGCGCCCGGCGAGCATGTCGAGAACGCCGGAGTAGGCCGACTCGGGCAGCGCCGCGAAGGGCGCGGCCCGGCGCACCAGGGCCAGCAGCTCCTCGACGTCCCAGGTGTCCATGGCCGCCATGGCGACGATCTGCTGGGCGAGGACGTCCAGCGGATTGGCCGGGACGCGCAAGCGTTCGATGGCGCCGCGTCGCATGCGCTCGGTCACCACGGCCGCCTGCACCAGGTCGCCCCGGTACTTGGGGAAGACGACGCCGGTGGAGACCGCGCCGACCTGGTGGCCCGCGCGGCCCACCCGCTGGAGCCCGGAGGCCACCGACGGCGGGGACTCGACCTGCACGACGAGGTCCACGGCGCCCATGTCGATGCCCAGCTCCAGGCTGGAGGTGGCGACGACGGCGGGCAGCCGGCCCGCCTTGAGGTCCTCCTCGACCAGCGCGCGCTGCTCCTTGGAGACCGAGCCGTGGTGGGCGCGGGCGAGGACGGGCGGCGCGCCCTTCGCGGGGCCGGACCCGCCCATCAGCTCGGCGGGGGAGTGGTGCTCGGGCAGCGGGGCGCCGGTGGCCCGTTCGTGGGCGATCTCGTTGAGCCGGTTGCACAGGCGCTCGGCGAGGCGGCGGGAGTTGGCGAAGACGATCGTGGAGCGGTGGGCCTGGACGAGATCGGCGATGCGCTCCTCGACATGCGGCCAGATCGACGGCCGCTCCTTGCCGTCGCCGCCCTCCTGCACGGGCGAGCCGCCGAGCTCGCCGAGATCCTCGACGGGCACGACCACCGACAGGTCGAACTCCTTGCCGGACGGCGGCTGGACGATCTCCACCTTGCGCCGGGGCGAGAGGAAGCGGGCCACCTCGTCCACCGGGCGCACGGTCGCGGACAGGCCGATGCGCCGGGCGGGGCGCTCCAGCAGGACGTCGAGGCGCTCCAGGGTCAGTGCCAGATGCGCGCCCCGCTTCGTCCCGGCGACGGCGTGGACCTCGTCGAGGATGACCGTCTCCACGCCCGTCAGCGCCTCCCGCGCGGCGGAGGTGAGCATCAGGAACAGCGACTCGGGTGTGGTGATCAGAATGTCCGGCGGCCGGCTGACCAGGGCGCGGCGCTCGGCCGCCGGGGTGTCGCCGGAGCGGATGCCGACGCGGATCTCCGGCTCGGGCAGCCCCAGCCGGGCGGCCTCCTGACGGATGCCGGTCAGCGGGCTGCGCAGGTTCCGCTCGACGTCCACGGCGAGGGCCTTGAGCGGGGAGACGTACAGCACCCGGCAGCGCTTGCGGCGCTCCGCGGGCGGCGGGCTGCTCGCCAGCCGGTCGAGGGAGGCGAGGAAGGCGGCCAGCGTCTTGCCGGAGCCGGTGGGCGCGACGACCAGGACGTCCGAGCCCTCGCCGATGGCCCGCCAGGCACCGGCCTGGGCGGCCGTGGGCGCGGAGAACGCCCCCGTGAACCACGAGCGGGTCGCGGGGGAGAACGCGTCGAGGGCCGAGGCCGGATCCGGCCCCGGGGGTGGGGCCGCCTTGTCGTTCGCCATGCCCCCCATCGTGCACCGCACCACTGACAATGCCCCGGAAGCGCAGGTCAGCGGCGGTTTCGGGGGTGGTTTCGTGGGTGGTTTCGGGGCCGAGGCCGGGGCCCGGTCGGCGGGGCCGGGGCGGGCCGCGGGGCTAGACGGGGCGGCCGTACGCGCGCAGGGTCAGCAGGGCGTCGAGGGTCACCATGGGCCGGCACTCGAGGACCGTGCCCGGGGCCCAGGCCCGCCAGCGGACCGGCCAGCCGCCGTCCTCCTGCTGGGCCGCGGCGAGGAAGTCCAGCGACCGCGCCATCTCGGTGTCGGAGAACCAGGCGCGGGCCAGCGATCCGGGCGTGCGCGCGAAGTCGTGGGGGAAGTGGTACTCGCCGGGCGCGTAGCCCTCCGGCAGGGGGTGGTCGGCCGCCCGGTCCGGGTCCAGCACGGCCAGCCGCTGTTCCCGCACCGCCCGCCCGAGCCGGTCGGCCGCGGCCCGGGCCCGGGCGCGGTCGGGCGCCCCGTCGAGGAAGGCGACCGCCGCCTCGACCTCGTACGGGTGGGTGCGCGCCCCCCGGCCGAGGGCGTCGACGGCGGCCCAGCAGAAGTCGGTGGCCCGGAACAGCCAGGCGTGCCACACCGCGTTGCGGTGCAGCAGGCCGACCACGGGCCCGGTGGCGAGCAGATCGCTGGGCGGATCGTCCACCAGCGGCATCCAGGGGGCCGCCGGATACCCGCGCAGCGAGGGGTGGAGGGCGGGCAGCGCCCCGTCGGGGGTGGAGACCGCCGTCAGATAGCGGCACACGGGCTCCACCCGCCGGTCGCGGCAGCGCCCGATCTCGTCGAGCACACGCAGGGCGTGCGCGGTGTGCAGCGGCTGGCTCACGGGGCCGCGCAGATCCGGCTCCAGGGCGTGGCCGAAACCCCCGTCGTCGCCCGCGTACGCGTCGAGGGCGGCCTCGACGGCGGCGGCCTGCCCACCCAGGAAGTGGAAGGCGAATCTCCGCTGCTCCAGGACGCGGGCGGTCAGCCAGATGAAGCGCTCGGCGCGGGCGGTGGCGGATGCTCCGGACGGTGCCATGGACAAGACCGTAGGGCGCGGAGCGCCGCCGGTCAGCGGCTCATGGTCGGCTGCACTCTCAGGGGCGGGATACTGGGCGCATGCGGTTGACGGTCTTCTGGCAGCGAATGGCTGACTATTTCGGCGCGGCGTACGCCGACTCCTTCGCTCGCGATCATGTGATGTCCGAGCTCGGCGGGAGGACCGTGCACCAGGCGCTGGACGCCGGCTGGAACGCCAAGGACGTCTGGCGCGCGGTGTGCCGGGCGCTGGAGATCCCCGAGGACCGCCGCTGACCGGGTACGTACGCCGAGCGCTGCGAGGCCGCGGAGGCTTTCGGAGGCTCTGATTCCGGGGTTTCCGGCGCGCGGAGCGGCGCGCTTGACACCAAAATCGAACATACATTCTCATGGGTGTCCCGGGCTGCTGGACGCGAGTTATCCACAGGCCGGAGCGACGCCCGGGCGCATTGTCAGTGGCAGGCGTTAGCGTCGTGGACGTGAAGCGATCGACTCAAGCGAACCGGGTGGAACCCATGGCAGGAACCGACCGCGAGAAGGCGCTCGACGCCGCGCTCGCGCAGATTGAACGGCAATTCGGCAAGGGCGCGGTCATGCGCCTGGGCGAGCGGCCGAATGAGCCCATCGAGGTCATCTCCACCGGGTCGACCGCTCTCGACGTCGCCCTCGGTGTCGGCGGCCTGCCGCGCGGCCGCGTGGTGGAGATCTACGGACCGGAGTCCTCCGGTAAGACGACCCTGACGCTGCACGCCGTGGCCAACGCCCAGCGGGCCGGCGGCACCGTCGCCTTCGTCGACGCCGAGCACGCCCTCGACCCCGAGTACGCCAGAAAGCTCGGCGTCGACATCGACAACCTGATCCTGTCCCAGCCGGACAACGGCGAGCAGGCTCTCGAGATCGTCGACATGCTGGTGCGCTCCGGCGCGCTCGACCTGATCGTCATCGACTCCGTGGCCGCCCTGGTGCCGCGCGCGGAGATCGAGGGCGAGATGGGCGACTCGCACGTGGGTCTCCAGGCCCGTCTGATGAGCCAGGCGCTGCGGAAGATCACCAGCGCGCTCAACCAGTCCAAGACCACCGCGATCTTCATCAACCAGCTCCGCGAGAAGATCGGCGTGATGTTCGGTTCCCCGGAGACCACGACCGGTGGCCGGGCCCTGAAGTTCTACGCCTCGGTGCGCATCGACATCCGCCGCATCGAGACGCTGAAGGACGGCACGGAGGCGGTCGGCAACCGCACCCGCTGCAAGGTCGTCAAGAACAAGGTCGCGCCGCCCTTCAAGCAGGCCGAGTTCGACATCCTCTACGGCCAGGGCATCAGCCGCGAGGGCGGCCTGATCGACATGGGTGTGGAGCACGGCTTCATCCGCAAGGCCGGTGCCTGGTACACCTACGAGGGCGACCAGCTCGGCCAGGGCAAGGAGAACGCCCGCAACTTCCTCAAGGACAACCCCGACCTCGCCAACGAGATCGAGAAGAAGATCAAGGACAAGCTGGGCGTGGGCGTCCGGCCCGGCGCCCAGGCGGAGGAGCCCGCCGCCGACGCCGCGGGTGCCGCCGCGGGCGAGCCGGCCAAGTCGGTGCCGGCGCCGGCCGGCAAGTCCACCGGTAAGGCGGCGAAGGCCGCGGCCAAGAGCTAAGCCGCGTCGTGTCTGATGCACAGCCGTGGCACGGCGACGGGCCCGTGCCACGTGAGCCGCGCGCGGACGACCGAACGGGCGGTGGCTCCGCTTCCCCGTCGAGGGCCGGGGCCGGAGCACCACCGTCTCCGGAGGAGCAGGCGCGGGCGATCTGCCTGCGCCTGCTCACCGGAACCCCGCGCACCCGCAAACAGCTCGCCGACGCCCTGGCCAAGCGCGGCATACCGGCCGAGGCGGCGGAGGAGGTGCTGTCCCGGTTCGAGGACGTGGGCCTGATCGACGACGCCGCGTTCGCCGGCGCGTGGGTCGAGTCCCGCCACCACGGCCGGGGCCTGGCCCGCCGCGCCCTCGCCCGCGAGCTGCGCACCAAGGGCGTCGACTCGGCGATCGTCGACGAGGCCGTGGGGCAGCTCGACGCGGAGCAGGAGGAGCGCACGGCCCGTGAGCTCGTCCAGCGCAAGCTCCGGTCGACCCGGGGCCTGGACCGGGAGAAGCGGCTGCGCCGCCTCGCCGGGATGCTGGCCCGCAAGGGCTACTCCGAGGGGCTCGCCCTGCGCGTGGTGCGCGGCGCCCTGGAGGAGGAGGGCGACGACCCGGAGCTCCTCGACCACTACCTGCCGGACGCCTGAGCCGGAAGTCAGGGCGGCGTCACCGGCAGTCCGGCCGCGCGCCAGGCCTGGAAGCCGCCCACCAGATCGGTGGCCCGGTCCAGGCCCAGCCGGCGCAGGGAGACGGCGGCCAGCGACGAGGCGTACCCCTCGTCGCAGAACACGACCACCCGCAGGCCGTGATCCGTCACCCGCGCCGCGCGGTGCTCACAGGCCGGGTCGAGCCGCCACTCGAGCTCGTTGCGCTCCACGACGAGCGCCCCCGGGACCGTCCCGTCGCGCTCCCGCAGCGCCGCGTAGCGGATGTCCACCAGCAGGCCGCCGTCCGCCAGGACGGCGGCCGCCTCGGCCGGCCCCACGCGGTCGAGCTGTGCGCGCGCCTCGGCCAGCAGCTCCTCCACCCTCATGACCACTCCCGCGCCCACTCGACCGCCTCCAGCCGCAGCACCTGACCGCTGCGGCTGTACCGGCGCATCATCGGCAGCGGCGGATAGTACGCGTGCACGGAGATGGCGTGCCGCTCCCGCGAGGCGTTGAGCACCTGGTGGACGTGGTGGGGCCCGAAGGCCCGGCCGTCCCCGTCCGCCAGCAGGCGCTCACGGTCGATGCCGTCCGCCAGCTCCAGCAGCTTCCACCCCTCCGTGGGCAGCCGCGCGGCCAGGGACTGCTCGGTCAGGTCCCCCGAGGCCACGGCGAACGCGCCGTGCGAGCCGCCGTGGTCGTGCCAGCCGGTGCCACTGCCCGGCGGCCAGCCGATGAGCCAGGCCTCGCCGCCACCCGGTCCCTCCAGCCGGATCCAGGTCCGCCCATGAGGGTCGAGCGGGAGCGAGGCGACGAGACGGGCGTCGGCGGCCGTCCGGCCGGCGAAGTCCAGGAGATCCGCCTGGGAGGGCGCCCCGAGGGCGTCCGGCGAGGCGGCGTGCGAAGCGTTCGTGCGTACGGAAGCGGGCACAGTCGAACCGTCCTGAGTGATCGCGAAGGAACGCGCGCGGCACACAGGGGTGCGGGCAGCGCGGTGGGAAATGCGGATCAGCAGGACGGACGACAGACACAGCCCGCGTAGCGGACCAGGTCCAGATGGACCCTCCGCCAGAATCGCGAGCCGCTGTCAGTCACGCTCCGGAGTCAACCATGGCGACCATGGCCGGTCAACGGTTGGCCGTAGCCTCACTGGTGGCTTCATGGGGAGTCGACTCGTCCGGGGGTGCCTCGGTGCCCCCGGTGCCTCCGGCGGCACCGCCCCGCGCCGCGTCCGCGCACGCGTACAGCTCCGCCGCCCGCACCCCCGCCAGCGCGGCCACCAGCCGGCCGTCCGGCCGGACCACCAGCACGGTGTGCGCGTCCGCTCCCGGGTACCCCTCGGCGACGAGCAGTTCCGCCGCCATGGGCAGGGCCGAGACGGCCGCCGCCAGGGCGGGCATGAGACCCGCGCCCACCCAGTGGCGGCGCTCCCACACCCCCGTGCCGGGGGCGACGAGGACCACCAGCAGATCGCCGCCCAGCCGGTCGCGCAGCCACGCCTCCGAACCGTCCGGCGCGGTCACCGGCACGTCCTCGACCGGCGCCCCCACGGCCGTGCCCACCAGCACCGAGCCCGCGGGGGCGCGGCCGGCAGGAGGGGCGTACGGGAGTGGACGGCCGGCGCGCCCAGCAGTCCACGCCCCAAGTGGCCTTCCGTCAGCAGCGCGTCATGGGAGCGCGCGGCGCCCGGCACGAGCGTGCGCCGCACCGTCCGCCAGCCGCCCTCGCCGCGTACGGCGGGCAGCATCCGGTCGGCGGCGCGCAGCCGGGCGGCGACGGCCTCCCGGCGCTCGGCCTGATAGCTGTCGAGCAGCGCCTCGGAGGCGCCGTGATGCCAGGCCAGCGCCAGCTTCCAGGCGAGGTTCTCGGCGTCCAGCAGCCCTTCGTCGAGCCCCTGGGTGCCCAGCGCGCCCAGCAGATGCGCGGCGTCGCCCGCGAGGAAGGCGCGCCCGCAGCGCCAGCGGCGCGCGAGACGGTGGTGCACGGCGTACACACCGGTGTCCAGCAGTTCGTACGCCGGGGCTTCACCGCACCACGCCGCCAGGGAGTCGCCGACGCGGGCGAGCAGCGCGTCGGGGGTGACCAGTCCGCCGTCGGGCGGCAGCGGCCAGTCGAGCCGCCACACCCCGTCGGGCAGCGGACGGGCCGTCACCTCGCCGCCGCGCGGCGGCGACCGGTGCAGCACGGCCTCGCCCGGCCAGGGCAGCTCGGCGCGGAGCGCGGCGACCGCGTACCGCTCCACGGCCGTACGCCCGGGGAAGCGGGCCCCGAGCAGTTTGCGGACGACGGATCGGGCGCCGTCGCAGCCGATCAGATAACTGCCCCGCCACACCGTGTCGTTGTCGCCGCCGCCCTCGCCCCGGGTATGCGCGGTGACCCCGGAGGAGTCCTGTTCGAGGAGGGCCACACGGCTGTCGTGGACGATCCGTACGTCCGCCTCGCCGGCGAGCGCCGCCCGCAGTTCGCGCGTCAGGGCGTGCTGGGGCAGATGCAGCGGAGACGGTTCTGCTGCCGGGTCGGCGTGCCGCTCGTCACCCGGGCGCTCCTCGGCACCCTCACCGGCCTCGAACGCGTCCTCGAACTCGGTGGGTTCCGCTGCCTTTCCGGCACCGCCGGGCGGTGCGAACGGGATCCGCGCCACTTCCGTCCGGCGCCGCAGCGTGCGCCAGCCCGACCAGCGGGTGCCCTCCGAGGTGACGCACCCCAGCCGCTCCAGCAGCGCGGCGGTCTCCGGCCGCAGCACGGCCGTACGGGCCAGGCGGCGCTCCCGTGGCGCACCGGCCTCGCCGGGCGACTCGTCCAGGACGGTGACGGGCACCTCGTACCGGGCCAGGGCCAGGGCCAGGGTGAGCCCGACGGGCCCGGCCCCGACGACGATCACCGGGTCCACGGCGCGGCCCCCTCGCCCCCGGAACGGACGGTGACCTCGCCGTACGCGTGGCGCGTACGGGACGTACGGGGACTGGCAGGGGGAAAACGGTGCGCGATCACAGAACGTATGCAACCCATTGCCGGTGCGTGCGTCAAGTGATCAGAGCCGCCGTCACGGCGCGCCGAAGGCGTGCGCCCCGCCGGTCCGGTGGGACCGACGGGGCGTCAATAGCCGTCCGTTCAGCCGGTCCCGGCGCCGTCCGCGCCGGAGGCGCCCGCCGTGGGCTCGGCGCCCGGCACGACGCCGGCGGCCGGCAGCGCCGGCGGCTTCCCCTTGCGGGAGCGCTGTGTGCGCCGTTCGACCCATGTGGCGACGGAGGACAGCGCCAGGCACAGCAGGATGTAGATCGAGCCGAAGACGATGACCATCGGGATGAAGGCGTAGACGCCGTTCACGGGCGGGGTCTGCTGGGCGAAGGCCTTGCCGACGAACAGCAGTTCCTCGTAGAGGATGATGAAGCCGAGCGAGGTGTCCTTGAGGGTCACCACGAGCTGGCTGATGATCGACGGCAGCATCGAGCGGACGGCCTGGGGCACCAGCACGGCCGTCATCACCTGGGTCTTGCGCAGCCCGATCGCGTACGCCGCCTCGCTCTGTCCCCGGGGCACGGCGTTGATCCCGGAGCGGAAGATCTCCGCCTGGACCGAGCCGTTGTACAGCGTCAGCCCGATCACCAGGGCCCACATCGGGTCGGAGGTGAACACCGCCGCGTACAGCAGGAAGATCATGATGAGCAGCGGCATGGCCCGGAAGAACTCCACCACCGCCGTGGCCGCCCAGCGCACCGGCCGGTGGTCGGAGAGCCGCGCGGTGGCCAGCACCGTGCCCAGCGCCAGCGAGAGGACGGCCGCGATCGCGAAGGTCTTGAGGGTGGTCAGCAGGCCGTCGACGATCCGCTGCTGGGTCTCGGTGTACTCGTAGTCGTCCCACAGTCCGGCCTGGAACTGCCCGGTGGCGTCCAGCCGGTAGATCACGAAGCCGATCAGCCCGGCGATCGCGAGGGCGGACAGGGCGCCGTAGAGGCGGTTGCGGGCCCGGCCCCGGGGGCCGGGGACGTCGTAGAGGACGCTGCCGCTCATCGGGCCACCGCCAGTCGGTTCTCCAGCAGCCGGAACAGGCCGCTGATGGTGAAGGTGATGATGATGTAGCAGATCGCGATCCAAAGGAAGATCACGTAAATGTTGTAGCCCGACGCGGCGTTGAGCGTCTTCTGCACCGAGCCGAGCTCGGTGACGTTGAAGCCCGAGGCGATGGCCGTGTTCTTGGCCAGGGCGATCAGCAGGCTGCCGATGGGCGGTATCGAGGTGCGGGCGGCCTGCGGCAGCACTATCTGGACCAGCGTCTGCCCGAACGTCATCCCGATCGACCGGGCGGCCTCCGCCTGGCCCACCGGCACGGTGTTGATCCCCGACCGGAGGGCCTCGCAGATGAACGCCGAGGTGTAGCAGCCCAGGGCGAGCACGGCGAGCCAGAAGGAGTCCCAGCCCTTCAGCCCCAGCGCCGGCAGCCCCAGGGTGACGGCGAGGAAGAGCAGCACCAGCGGGGTGTTGCGCAGCAGCGTCACCCACGTGGTGCCGAAGACGCGCAGCGCGGGCACCGGAGAGACGCGGAACGCCGCGACGAGGGTGCCCAGCACCAGGGCGAGCAGCGCGCTGAGCACCGTTAGTTCCACGGTGCCGATGAAACCTTCGCGGAACATCGCGAAGTTGTCCGACAGAACGTTCACGTCACTTCTCCGGGTATCGCGAGTCGGTCGTACAGCACCACTCGCCGGTCAGTAGCGCTCGACCGCGGGCGGGGTGGAGGCGGGGACGCCCGAGCGGCCCAGCGTGGCGTCGTAGGCCTTCTTCCAGTCGCCGCTCTTCTCGTGCGCCTCGATCGCCTTGTTGACCGCCTCGCGCAGCGCCGTGTCGTCCTTCTTGAGGCCGACGCCGTAGGGCTCCTTGGAGAAGGGGTTGCCGACGACCTTCAGCGCGCCCTTGTTCTCGGCCGCGTAGCCCTTGAGGATCGAGTCGTCCGTGGTGACCGCGTCGACCGAACCGTTGACCAGCTCCTGGACGCACAGCTGGTAGCCCTGCTGCGCCTTGGCCTCGGCCACGCCGTACTTGGCCTCCTTGATCCGCTTCAGCGGGGTGGAGCCGGTCACCGAGCAGACCTTCTTGCCCTTGAGGTCGTCCGGGCCCTTGATCGAGCTGTCGGCCTTCACCAGCAGGTCCTGCCCGGCGACGTAGTACGGGCCGGCGAAGCCGACCTGCTTCTTGCGCTCGTCGTTGATCGTGTACGTACCGACGTACAGGTCGACGCCGCCGCTGGCGATCTGCGTCTCGCGCGCCTCGGAGGGGACCGTCACGAACTTGATGTGCGCCTCGTCGAAGCCGAGATCGGCCGCGATCATCCGGGCGATCTCCACGTCGAAGCCGGAGCGCTTCTTGGTGCCGGGGTTCTCGAAGCCGAGGCCGGGCTGGTCCGCCTTGGTGCCGATGGTGATCGTCTTGCCCTTGATCTTCTCGAAGACCGGGGATCCCTTGACGTCCGCGGCGGAGTTCACCTGGTACTTCGGCAACTCGGCGGCCGCGGAGGCGCCGCCGCTGGACTTGTCGCTCTTGTCGTCGGGGCTGCCCGACTTGCCGCAGGCGGTGGCGGAAGCGGCCAGCGCGATGACGACGGCGGCCGCCGCTGCGGTGTTGCGGAGCTTCATGGAGGACATCCTTTGCGTCTGCGGGACCTCGGGTGGCGGTGAAGCGGCGGGGAAGGGGGCTCGGAGAGGAGCGCTCAGTGGTGGAGGATCTTCGACAGGAAGTCCTTGGCCCGGTCGCTGCGCGGGTTGCTGAAGAACTGGTCCGGCCGCGCCTCCTCGACGATGCGGCCGTCCGCCATGAAGACCACGCGGTTCGCGGCGGAGCGGGCGAAGCCCATCTCGTGGGTGACGACGACCATGGTCATGCCGTCCCGGGCGAGCTGCTGCATGACCTCCAGCACCTCGTTGATCATCTCCGGGTCCAGGGCCGACGTCGGCTCGTCGAAGAGCATCACCTTCGGGTCCATGGCCAGCGCCCGGGCGATCGCCACACGCTGCTGCTGGCCGCCGGAGAGCTGCGCGGGGTACTTCTCCGCCTGGGCGCCCACGCCCACCCGGTCGAGCAGGGAACGGGCCGTGGCCTCGGCCGACTTCCGGTCCTTCCTGCGGACCTTCACCTGCCCCAGCGTCACGTTCTCCAGCACGGTCTTGTGGGCGAAGAGATTGAACGACTGGAAGACCATGCCCACGTCGGCGCGCAGCCGCGCCAGCTCTCTGCCCTCCTGGGGCAGTGGCTTCCCGTCGATGGTGATGGAACCGGAGTCCGTCGTCTCCAGCCGGTTGATCGTGCGGCACAGGGTCGACTTGCCCGATCCCGACGGCCCGATGACGACCACCACTTCGCCGCGGGCGATGGTCAAGTCGATGTCCTGGAGCACGTGCAGCGCGCCGAAGTGCTTGTTGACCTTGTCCAGGACGACCAGGGCGTCCGCGGCGGGCGCCACGTCCTTGGTCACCGATATCTCGTTCATCGGCGCTCCTCGCTCCGTCCTCCTCGGTTGGGGAGGACCCTAATGAGCGGCGAAGACCAACGTCATTACATCTGAGCTGAAATTGAGCATAACGATCCGGACTCAACCGGACACACAACGTCAGATCGCCGGAACGCCTCGCTCCGTGGTACCGGCTGGATAACGGATGCCCTCGCGCGGGCAGAACCCCTTGACGTACCGGGAGCGCATCGGCGTGGATGCGGTGATACCGCACCGAGCCGCGCGGAGGGGGCCGATGAGACTGCTGCTCGTGGAGGACGACGACCACGTCGCCGCGGCCCTGTCGGCCGTCCTCGGCCGGCACGGCTTCGACGTCACGCACGCGAGGAGCGGCGAGGAGGCCCTCCAGGCCCTGCTACCGGGCGACCGGTCGCCCTTCGGCGTCGTCCTGCTCGACCTCGGACTGCCCGACCAGGACGGCTTCGAGGTCTGCGGCAGGATCCGCAAGCGCACCACCACGCCCGTCATCATGGTGACCGCCCGCGCCGACACCCGCTCGAAGATCCACGGCCTGAACCTCGGCGCCGACGACTACGTGGTCAAGCCCTACGACACCGGTGAACTGCTCGCCCGCATCCACGCCGTCGCCCGGCGCATCCCCCACCAGGAGAGCGCGCCGGGCCGGTCGCGCGCCCCCGAGGGCGACGCGAATGTCCTCAGCCTGGGCGCCCTGACCATCGAGCTCCCCAACCGCCGTGTCTGCGTGGACGGCTCGGCCGTCGCCCTCACCCGCAAGGAGTTCGACCTGCTGGCACTGCTCGCCCAGCGCCCGGGGGTGGTCTTCCGCAGGGAGCAGATCATCAGCGAGGTGTGGCGCACCAGCTGGGAAGGGACCGGACGCACCCTGGAGGTGCACATCGCCTCGCTGCGCGCCAAGTTGCGGATGCCCGCCCTCATCGAGACCGTACGGGGCGTCGGGTACAAGATCGTCGTCCCGGTCCGTTAGCCGCGGCCACCCGTGCGCGCCCGACTCCTCCCCCTGCTCATCGTGCTGATGGCGGGCATCCTGATGACCCTCGGCCTCCCGCTGGCCGCCGGCACGGCCGCCGTGCGCCAGCAGCGGGTCGTCGTCGACCGCATCGACGACACCGCCCGCTTCGCCGCCCTCGCCCAGTTCGTCGGCTACCGCACCCCCGAGCCGCCCGAAGGGGGCGACAGCGGCGACCGGCAGCTCAGCCTCCAGCACGAACTCGCCCGCTACGAGAAGCTCTACGGCATCCGCGCCGGCGTCTTCTCCCGCGAGGGAAAGCCCCTGACGGTCGCTCCCGCGGGCTGGGTCCTGCCCCGCCGCGGCGAGAGCTGGGCGGCCTTCCAGGACGCGCTGGCCGGGCGCCGCAGCCGCGACCCCGGACAGATCTGGCCCTGGCGCCGCGACCGGCTCACCGTCGCCTCGCCCGTCATCCGCGACAGCGACGTCGTCGCCGTCGTCGTCACGGACTCGCCCACCGGCCGGCTGCGCTCCCTCATCCTGCGCGACTGGCTGCTGATCGCGGCCGGCGAGACGGCGGCGATGCTGGTGGCGGTCGCGGCGGCGTTCCGGCTCACCGGATGGGTGCTCAAGCCCGTACGCACCCTCGACGTCGCCGCCCACGACATCGCCACCGGCCGGATGAAGTCCCGGGTCGTCGCCGACAGCGGCCCCCCGGAACTGCGCAGACTGGCGCGTTCCTTCAACGAGATGGCCGACAACGTCGAGGACGTCCTGGAACAGCAGCGCGCCTTCGTCGCCGACGCCTCGCACCAGCTGCGCAACCCGCTCTCCGCGCTGCTGCTGCGCATCGACCTGCTGGCCCTCGACCTGCCCGACGGCCACGCGGAGGTCGGCTCGGTGCGCGCCGAGGGCAAGCGGCTGGCCCGCGTCCTGGACGACCTGCTGGACCTCGCCCTGGCCGAGCACGCCTCCGGCGAGGCCCAGCTCGCCGACATCGCCGAGATAGTCACCGACCGGGTGGGCGCCTGGTCGCCGGTCGCCGACCGGGGGAAGATCGCCCTCACCTACCGGGGGCCGTCCGCGGCGACCGGCTGGGCCGACCCGGTCGCCCTCTCCAGCGCGCTCGACGCGATCGTGGACAACGCGCTCAAGTTCACGCCCGAGAACGCCCGTGTCGAGGTCACCGTCGCCGTCTCCGGTGACCGGGTCGACATCACCGTGGCCGACGGCGGCCCGGGCCTCACCGAGGAGGAGCTCGCCCGCATCGGCGACCGCTTCTGGCGCAGCAGCCGCCACCAGAACGTCTCCGGTTCCGGCCTCGGGCTGTCCATCTCCCGCGCCCTGCTCGCCGCCGGTGGCGCCACGCTCTCCTACGAGCCGAACCGGCCGACCGGACTGCGCGCGACGATCGCCGTACCGCGCCACGGCGGCTGAGCCGACGGCGTCGCGACCGGAAACAGGTTTAGGGCTTTGCCGACAGGTAATAGCGGCGCGCTCCGGCGTGGAGCTCCAGGGGGTCGGTGAAGATGGCCGTGCGGAGGTCCACTTTCTGCGCGGCGTTCACCTTGCTGCCGATGTGGTCGCGGCTCTTGATCACCGTGCGGGTGACGCTCTCGGTGAGATCCGCGTCGGTGTCGTCCCTGGTGACCAGGAGGTTCGCGATCGCGATCGTCTGGACGACACCGGGGGCGTTCAGCTCGGGATAGGCGTCCGTCGGCATCATCGCCGACCGGTAGTAGCGCGTCTGCCGCCCCATCCGGTGGAGGGGCTCGATGAGGTCCCCGAGCTGGACGAGCCTTATCGGCAGTCGCTCTCCCAGGGCCTTGACGGCGTTGGTGGACAGCCCGCCGGACCAGAAGAACGCGTCGAGCTCGCCGTTCTCCAGCAGCCCCGGCATCCGGTCGATGCCCACCCGCACCGGCGTGATGCCCTTGTCGAAGTCGAGACGGGCGGCCTGGAGCAGCCGCCGGGCGATCAGCTGCACCCCCGACCCGTCCGCGCCCACCCCCACCCGCAGCCCCGCGAGATCCCGGGTGGACTTCACGCGGGAGTCCTTGCGCACCACCAGCTGCATGTAGTCGTCGTAGAGCCGCGCGCACGCCCGCAGCCGACCGGCACCCGGCTGCTTGCGGTCCCGGTAGGTGGCCACAGCGTCGGCCGTGGCGAATGTGAAGTCGGCCTTGCCGCTCGCGAGCTGCCGCAGATTGTCGAGGGAGCCCTGACTGTGCCGCAGCCGTACCTTCAGGGCCGGCAGGTCCTGGCCCAGGTCCTCCTTGAGGACGTCGCCGTACTTCTCGTACACCCCGGTCGGCACCCCCGTCGCGACCGTGATCTCCCCGGCCGGCTCCGGCCCCCGGTCGGGCGGCCACAGCGACCACAGCAGCAGGGCGAGCACGGCGGCCGCCACCGCGCCCGCCCGCGCGGCACGGCGCCCGCCCGGGCGCGCGAATCGGGGAAGCACGCTCGGATCCTGCCAGCCCGCCGCCGCGTCGACCAGGCCTCGGCGGGGAGCGGCTCGGGGCGGAGATCATGGGACGGGCCGGGGCCACCGGGGAAACGTGGGGGCACGCTGTCCGAGGGACCACGTACCCTGGTCGATTGAGATGAGTGCGAAGACATACGAGGTGCGCACCTACGGGTGCCAGATGAACGTCCATGACTCCGAGCGGCTGTCCGGCCTCCTGGAGGAAGCGGGCTATGTCCGCGCGCCCGAAGGCACCGCCGAGGGCGACGCCGATGTCGTCGTCTTCAACACCTGCGCGGTGCGGGAGAACGCCGACAACAAGCTGTACGGCAATCTCGGCCGCCTGGCCCCGATGAAGACGAAGCGGCCCGGCATGCAGATCGCCGTCGGCGGCTGCCTCGCCCAGAAGGACCGCGACACGATCGTCAAGCGGGCCCCCTGGGTCGACGTCGTCTTCGGCACCCACAACATCGGCAAGCTGCCGGTGCTGCTGGAGCGCGCCCGTGTCCAGGAGGACGCGCAGGTCGAGATCGCCGAGTCGCTGGAGGCGTTCCCCTCCACGCTGCCGACGCGCCGTGAGAGCGCCTACGCGGCCTGGGTCTCCATCTCCGTCGGCTGCAACAACACCTGCACCTTCTGCATCGTCCCCGCGCTGCGCGGCAAGGAGAAGGACCGCCGCCCGGGCGACATCCTCGCCGAGGTCGAGGCGCTCGTCGCCGAGGGCGTCAGCGAGATCACCCTCCTCGGCCAGAACGTCAACGCCTACGGTTCCGACATGGGCGACCGCGAGGCGTTCTCCAAGCTGCTGCGCGCCTGTGGTCAGATCGAGGGCCTGGAGCGCGTCCGCTTCACCTCGCCCCACCCGCGCGACTTCACCGACGACGTGATCGCCGCGATGGCCGAGACGCCGAACGTGATGCACCAGCTGCACATGCCGCTGCAGTCCGGCTCGGACACGGTCCTCAAGGCGATGCGCCGCTCGTACCGCCAGGAGCGCTTCCTGGGCATCATCGAGAAGGTGCGCGCCGCCATGCCGGACGCCGCCATCTCCACCGACATCATCGTGGGCTTCCCCGGCGAGACCGAGGAGAACTTCGAGCAGACCATGCACGTCGTCCGCGAGGCCCGCTTCGCCAACGCCTTCACCTTCCAGTACTCCAAGCGCCCCGGCACCCCGGCGGCGACCATGGACGGCCAGATCCCCAAGGAGGTCGTGCAGGCGCGCTACGAGCGTCTGGTCGCCCTCCAGGAGGAGATCTCCTGGGAGGAGAACAAGAAGCAGGTCGGCCGGGTCCTGGAGGTCATGGTCGCCGAGGGCGAGGGCCGCAAGGACGACGCCACCCGGCGCCTCTCCGGCCGCGCCCCCGACAACCGCCTGGTCCACTTCACCAAGCCGGACGAGGACGTGCGCCCGGGCGACGTGGTCACCGTCGAGATCACCTACGCCGCACCCCACCACCTGCTGGCCGAGGGCGCGGCGAAGGCCGTCCGCCGCACGGCCGCGGGCGACGCGTGGGAGAAGCGCAACGCCGCTCCGGCGGAGAAGCCCCAGGGCGTGATGCTGGGCATCCCGCGCATCGGCGCCCCCGCGCCGACGCCGGCGCCCACGGCGGGCCCGGGCTGCGGCTGCGACTGAGCGGGACAGCCGAATACGACCGGTTCCCGCAGGTCACACGTGGGCCTGCGGGATCCGGCGGGGAAACGGCCGCACGACGGTCCGGGGAAGCCCGACGAACGTTGATCGCTAATTGCTAGGGTGCGGCCATGCTCGTCGCCGCCGCTGTATGCCCCTGCCCGCCCCTGCTGGTCCCCGACGTGGCCACTGGGGCCGCGTCCGAGCTGGACGGCCTGCGGGCCGCCTGCCTGGACGCGGTGGCCGTGCTGGCGGCCGCCCGGCCCGACCGGCTCGTCGTCGTGGGCCCCGCCCCGCACGCCGGTGACGGCGCCTACCCGCCAGGTTCCCCCGGATCCTTCCGCGGCCTGGGAGTGGACCTCGACGTGCGGCTCGGCGCGGGGGACCCCGCCGGCGAGCGCGCGCTCCCGCAGTCCCTGGCCGTAGCCGCCTGGCTGCTGGAGCGCACGAAGTGGGCCGCCGCACCGGTCGAGGGCCTGGGCGTCGGGGCGGCGCTCGACAGCGAGCGGTGCCTGGCGACCGGCCGGGAACTGGCCGCCACGCCTCAGCGGACCGCACTTCTCGTGATGGGCGACGGCAGCGCCTGCCGCACGGTCAAGGCGCCGGGATACCTGGACGAGCGGGCCGAGCCCTTCGACGCGGAGGCGGCAAGGGCCCTGGGAGCCGCCGACACGGCCGCCCTGGCCGCCCTGGACCCCGGGCTCGCCCGCGAGCTCCAGGCGGCCGGACGCGCCCCCTGGCAGGTCCTGGCGGGCGCGGCGGAGGGCGCCGGACTGAGCGGGGCCCTGCTGTACGACGAGGCCCCCTACGGCGTGGGCTACCTCGTGGCCGCCTGGTCGTGACCCGCCGCCGGTCGTGAGCCACACACGGCGACGGCCGTGGAGCGCGCTCCACGGCCGTCGCCGACTGAGGTGATGACGAGGATCAGGAGGCCCCGGGGCCCTTCCCGCCGGCCGGGCCCCCGGACTTGCCGTCCTGCTCGGCCAGGCGGCCCAGGGCGTCCTTGGCCTTGCCCGTACCGGTCTGGATCTGGCTGCTGTACTTGCCCTTGGTCTTCTCGTCGACCACCTTGGCGGCCTTCTCGAGCCCCTGCTCGATCTTGTCCCCGTGCTGCTGCGCGAGATCGCCGGCCTTGTCCTTCAACGGGCCGAGCTTGGCCTTGAGATTGTCCAGCAGACCCATGGTGGCCGCCCCTCGTCTTTCCTCGCCGAACTACTTGCGGGCGCCTTCACCGGCCTCGCTGTCGGCCGCCTTCTCCGCCGACTGCTGCTTCGGGATCTCCACCCCGTCGGCCGCCTCCTCCGCGGCCTCCTCGGCCTCGGTCTCGGCCGCCGCCTCCGGCTGCGCCTCGGCCGTCCCGGCGGCGTCGGTGGATTCCGCCGTCGGAGTGGCAGCCGCGGCCTCTTCCGTTGACGCCGAGGACTTCGACGACGACCTGCCGAGAAGCCTTGCAAACACGCCCATATCTACTCCATTACCTTACTGGTGTGAGCGAAATCCCGCGTCGTCAGGGGCGTCCCATGGCGCCGCTCACGCACGCCGGTCCGCGAACCGGCTCTCGGAACCTCGCAACAGGCAACGAACCCGCCTGCGTCGCGTCACGTCGCTCGTTCGTGGGGTGCTCCCGAGGTTTGGGAGACTGAAGCGGTGAGAAACGCAGCTCCCGCACCCCGGGTCATCGCCGTCGTCGGTCCCACGGCGGCAGGCAAGTCCGATCTCGGCGTCGCCCTCGCCCAGCACCTGGGCGGCGAGGTCGTCAACGCCGACTCCATGCAGCTCTACCGCGGCATGGACATCGGCACGGCCAAACTGACCATGGAGGAGCGGCAGGGCGTGCCGCACCACCTGCTCGACATCTGGGACGTCACCGAGGCCGCCAGCGTCGCCGAGTACCAGCGACTGGCCCGGGCCCACATCGACCGGCTGCTCGCCGAGGGGCGCACGCCGATCCTCGTCGGGGGATCCGGCCTCTACGTCAAGGGCACCATCGACGCCATGGACTTCCCCGGCACCGACCCGGCCGTCCGGGCCCGGCTGGAGGCCGAGCTCGAGGAGCTCGGCCCCGGCGCCCTCCACTCCCGGCTGGCCGCCGCCGACCCGGCCGCCGCCCGCGCGATCCTCCCCGGCAACGGCCGCCGCATCGTGCGCGCCCTGGAGGTCATCGAGCTCACCGGCCGCCCCTTCACGGCGAACCTGCCCGGCGAGGAGCCCGTCTACGACGCCCTGCAGATCGGCGTGGACGTCGAGCGCCCCGAACTCGACGAACGGATCACCGTCCGGGTGGACCGGATGTGGGAGGCCGGGCTCGTCGACGAGGTGCGCGCCCTGGAGCGCGAGGGCCTGCGCGAGGGGCGCACGGCCTCACGCGCACTCGGCTATCAGCAGGTGCTCGCCTTCCTGGCGGGGGAGTGCACCGAGGACGAGGCCCGCACCGAGACCGTCCGCGCCACCAAGCGCTTCGCGCGCCGGCAGGACTCGTGGTTCCGGCGGGATTCCCGCGTCCACTGGCTGAGCGGCGCGGTCGAGCGACGGGCGGAACTTCCCGAGCGAGCGCTGGCGTTGGTCGAACGGGCTATTACAGCCTGATCACGTGATGGCATCGGGACGCTCCGCACGCCATGGGGAGCGCGTCCGACGTGCCATCATCAAGCTTCGATCGAGCCGTGGAGTCCGAGTTGGGAGGGCGCGTGGCGATGGAGGCCGGCCCTCGCGACAGACCGCATCAGCCGCAGCCCTGGGGCGACCTCCCGGCGGTGGCCGGGGGAGAGCCGGACGTGCTCACCCCGGACGGCCCCGACGACACCGAGGGGACGACGGCGGACGCGACGGCGCCCGAGTCGTTCCGCGAGCTGCGCCCGCCGCGCAGGCTGAGGCTGTGGCAGCTCGCGCCCATCGTCGTGCTCGCCGCCGTCGGCTCGCTGATGTTCGCCTTCCCGCTCGCCTTCGAGTTCGGCGACGGCGGACCCCTCGTCGCCGTACTCGGCCTGCTCATCAGCTGCTGCGCCGCCGGCTGGGGCGTGATGGCGGCCCGGCGCGTGGGCTACACCTGGCCCGGCCTGCCGCCGCGCGGCTCCGGGCGGCGCCCGGACTGGCGGTACGTGGCCGCGTACACGGCCGTCGTCGCCGTGGTGGTCCTCCTCGCCGTCCTGCGCGTGGCGCGACTGCGCTGACCGGCGCGGGGACCGGCGGAGGGCCCCCGCGCGAGGCCCCGTACCATCGAAGCGTGAGCACCGCGCAGATCGCCTTCCTCAAGGGTCACGGCACCGAGAACGACTTCGTGATCATTCCCGACCACGACGGGCGCCTGGAGCTGTCCCCGACCGCGGTCGCGCTCCTGTGCGACCGGCGTGCGGGCATAGGCGCGGACGGCGTGCTCCGGGTCGTGCGCTCCGCCGCCCACCCCGAGGCGCGGGCGATGGCCGACGAGGCCGAGTGGTTCATGGACTACCGCAACAGCGACGGCAGCGTCGCCGAGATGTGCGGCAACGGCGTCCGGGTGTTCGCGCGCTACCTCCAGGCGGCGGGCCTCGCCGAGGCGGGCGACCTCGCGATCGCCACCCGCGCGGGCGTCCGGCACGCCCACATCGCCAAGGCGGGCCCCGACGGCGAGCCCGGCGGGATCACCGTCGCCATGGGCCGGGCCGAGCTCCCCGAGGGCGAGGTCACCGTCACCGTCGGTGAGCGCGACTGGCCCGCGCGGAACGTCAACATGGGCAACCCCCACGCCGTCTCCTTCGTCGACGACCTCGCCGACGCCGGGAACCTGTTCACCGCCCCCGCCGTCGCCCCGGCCGCCACCTACCCGGACGGCGTCAACGTGGAGTTCGTCGTCGACCGCGGCCCCCGCCACGTCGCCATGCGGGTCCACGAGCGGGGCTCGGGCGAGACGCGCTCGTGCGGCACGGGCGCCTGCGCCGTGATGGTCGCGACGGCCCGCCGCGACGGCGCCGACCCGGCCGTCCTGGGCCACCCCGTCACCTACACCGTGGACGTCCCCGGCGGACGCCTGGTGATCAGCGAGACCCCGGACGGCACCGTCGAGATGACCGGCCCCGCCGTGATCGTCGCGGAAGGCGTCTTCGACGCCTCCCGCTTCGCCGTCACGGTCTGACGCCCGCTCGGGCGCTCCACCGTTTCGCACGGGCGCGCCACTGTTCGCCGTGGGGCCCGTGTCATGCCTCGACTCCCTCGAATGGGTGATCCGTTTCACTCTGGGCGAGAGCGGGTGAGCGGTGCGTGATGGGCTCGGTAGCATCAAGCACCGGCCTGGAGGCGTGAGCCGACCGCCGGTCGACGCTGCCGGAGGTGCCCATGGGCGCAGAGGTCACGAACACCGGTGCTCCCGGCCGCAGGCGCGGCCGCCGCATCGACCTGAGACGGCTGGGACGCGCGGCGCTCAGCGGCTCCGGCGCCCGCGGTCGGCTCCCCGACGCCATCGACCACGTCGCCAAGGTCCACCGCGCCCACCACCCCGGCGCCGACCTGGACATCCTCCACCGGGCCTACGTCCTCGCCGAGTCCTCCCACCGCGGCCAGACGCGCAAGAGCGGCGAGCCCTACATCACCCACCCCCTGGCCGTCACCCTGATCCTGGCCGAACTGGGCGCCGAGACCACGACCTTGACGGCGTCCCTCCTCCACGACACGGTCGAGGACACCGAGGTGACCCTCGATCAGGTGGGGGAGGCCTTCGGTGAGGAGGTGCGCTTCCTCGTCGACGGCGTCACCAAGCTGGAGAAGGTCGACTACGGCGCCGCCGCCGAGCCCGAGACCTTCCGCAAGATGCTCGTCGCCACCGGCAACGACGTCCGGGTCATGTCCATCAAGCTCGCCGACCGCCTCCACAACATGCGCACCCTCGGCGTCATGCGCCCCGAGAAACAGGCGCGCATCGCCAAGGTCACCCGCGACGTGCTGATCCCGCTCGCCGAGCGACTGGGCGTCCAGGCCCTCAAGACCGAGCTGGAGGACCTGGTCTTCGCCATCCTCCACCCCGACGAATACGCCCGCACCCGCGACCTCGTCCTCGCCCACGCCGGCCGCCCCGACCCCCTGGAGGCCACCGCCGCACGGGTGCGCGCCATCCTGCGGGAGGCGGACATCACCGCCGAAGTCCTCGTCCGCCGCCGCCATTTCGTCTCCGTGCACCGAGTGCGGATCAAGCGCGGCGGGCTCACCGGATCCGACCTGGGCAGACTGCTCGTCCTGGTCGCCGAGGACGCGGACTGTTACGGCGTTCTCGGCGAGCTGCACACCTGCTTCACGCCGTTCATCTCCGAGTTCAAGGACTTCATCGCCGCCCCCAAGTTCAACCTCTACCAGTCGCTGCACACGGCCGTCGCCGGCGAGGACGGCCAGGCGGCCGAAGTCCTCATCCGCACCCACCGGATGCACCGGGTCGCCGAGGCCGGCGTCGTCGCCCTCGGCAACCCCTACGCGGCCCCCGACGCCCCCGACGCGCCGGACGGCGAGCGCGTCGACCCCACCCGCCCCGGCTGGCTCTCCCGCCTCCTGGAATGGCAGCGCGCCACCCCCGACCCCGACACCTTCTGGACGTCCCTGCGCGACGATCTCGCCCAGGACCGCGAGGTCACGGTCTTCCGGGCCGACGGCGGCACCATCGGCCTCCCGGCGGGCTCCAGCTGCGTCGACGCGGCCTACGCCCAGTACGGCGACGGGGCGCACCACTGCATCGGCGCCCGGGTCAACGGCAGGCTGGCCGCCCTCGGCACCGTGCTGCGCGACGGCGACACCCTCCATCTGCTGATGTCCCCGGACAGCGCCTCCGGCCCCTCGCCCGAGTGGCGCGAACACGCGCGCACGCCGGCGGCCCGGATCGCCATCGACCGCTGGCTGGCCGCCCACCCGGCTCCCGAACCGGCCGCCGACGGTCCGCCCGCCGCACCGCCCGCCCCCGGCCCGCCCCGGTCCGCTCCCCGGGCCGCCTCCCCCGCGCGCGGCCCGGTCGCCGTCGTCACCGGAGCGGCGGGCGAGGGCGAGCGAGCGGCCGTGAGCGTACGGCTGGCGGGCTGTTGCACCCCCGTCCCCCCGGACGAGGTCACCGGCTTCGCGGTGCGCGGCGGCACGGTGACGGTGCACCGCGCGCCCTGCCCCGTGGTCGACCGGATGGTCACCTCGGGGCGGCAGCCGGTGGAGGTGCGCTGGCTCAGCCCGGACGGGACGGGCGGCGGGGACTACCGCGTGACCCTCCGGGCGGAGTCGTTCAGCAGACCGCATCTGCTCGCCGACCTCACCGAGGCCATCGCGGCCGAAGGGGTCGCCGTCATCTCGGCCGCCGTCGAACCGCCGTACGAGCAGCGGGTGCGGCACACCTACACCCTCCAGCTGGCCGACCCGGGCCGGCTGCCGGAGTTGATGCGGGCGATGCGCCGGGTCCCGGGGGTCTACGACGTCGAGCGGGCGGGCCGGGCGCTGACGGCCCCGCTGTAGCCGCGCTTCCGCCGGCCGGGAAGCATGCCCATCAGTCGTCCGATACGACACTCGTACCAGCATCCAAGACGCTCGTAAGGGTGGGCCGACGCCGCGCCGCCACCGGCGTGCGGGCGCGCGCTGGTAGCGGTGGAGCATGTCGCACTCACCCGCCCCCGGGGAGCGTTCCCCGCAGCGCCGGCGCTTCCCGCGCCGCCGGGCCGCCCTCCTCGCGGCCGCGGCGGTCCTGGTCCTGGGCGCCGCCGCGCCGCCGACCCCCGAGGCCCGGGGGATCGGCGACCGGCTCTTCCCCCACCTGGGCAACCCCGGCTACGACATCGCGGCCTACGACATCTCGCTCGTCTACCACGCCAACAACCAGCCGCTGGACGCCGTGACCCGGTTCGTCGCCCGGTCCACCGCGCAGCTCGACGCCTTCAACATGGACTTCACCCACGGCGCGATCGCCTCGGTGGAGGTCAACGGCGCGCCCGCCCAGTTCACCCCCGCCGGCGAGGACGTGGTCGTCACCCCCACCGATCCGGTGTCCTCCGGCAGCTCGTTCACCGTCACCGTCCACCACACCAGCGATCCGCGCGGCGAGGGCGAGGGCGGCTGGGTGCCCACCAGCGACGGCCTCGTCATGGCCAACCAGGCCGACGCCGCGCACCGGGTCTTCCCCGGCAACGACCACCCCTCCGACAAGGCGCTGTTCACCTTCCGCGTGACCGCCCCGAAAGAGCTGACCGTGGTCGCCAACGGGCTGCCCGCCGGACAGACCACCGAGGGGGCGAACACCACCTGGACCTACCGCACCCTCCACCCCATGGCCACCGAACTCGCCCAGGTCGCCATCGGCCGCTCCACCGTGCCCCAGCGCGGCGGCCCGCGCGGGCTGAAGCTCCGGGACGTGGTGCCGGCCGCCGACCAGAAGGCCCTGGAGAGCTGGACCGCCAGGACGCCGGACCAGATCGCGTGGATGGAGAAGCGGGTCGGGAACTACCCTTTCGAGACCTACGGCGTGCTCATCGCCGACGCCTCGACCGGCTTCGAGCTGGAGACGCAGACCCTCTCCCTCTTCGAGCGCGATGTGTTCACCAAGGCGGGCTTCCCCGAGTGGTACGTGGAGTCGATCATGGTCCACGAGCTCGCCCACCAGTGGTTCGGCGACAGCGTGAGCCCCCGCGTCTGGTCCGACCTCTGGCTCAACGAAGGCCACGCCACCTGGTACGAATCGCTCTACGCGGAGGAGCGCAAGGGCCGGAAGCTGGTCGACCGGATGCGCGTCGCCTATCAGCTCTCCGACCAGATGCGCGCCGACGGAGGCCCCCCGGCGGCGATCAAGGCCCCCGTGCCCGGCAAGAAGATCAGCATCTTCCGGCCCGTCTGCTACGACGGCAGCGCCCTGGTGCTCTACGCCCTCCGCCAGCGGATCGGGACGGCGGCCTTCGACCGCCTGGAGCGCGAGTGGGTGCGCCGCTACCACGACTCCACCGCCACCACCGCCGACTTCGTCGCCCTCGCCTCCGAGGTCTCCGGCCAGGACCAGGCCCGGTTCCTCCAGCCCTGGCTGTACGGGCGGACGACCCCGCCCATGCCGGGGCACCCCGACTGGAAGACGACCCCGCCGAAACCCGCGTGACGCCCCGGCGGCGGCATGGGAACATCGACGGGTCGGCGAGGCGGCCGCCCCCGGGAATCTCCGGAGGACGCCGGACGTTGTCGATGCCGTGAGCCCTCGCCAACGAGGGCGCCGCACAGTCGTCAATCAAGCAAAGGATCAAATGACCTCCTCTTCTTCCCTTCCCCAGGACCGGCAGGACCGGCAGAGCCTCCCGGAGAGCCTTCGGGCCGACGCCCTGATGGAAGAGGACGTCGCCTGGAGCCACGAGATCGACGGGGAGCGCGACGGCGAGCAGTACGACCGTTCCGAGCGCGCCGCGCTCCGCCGTGTCGCCGGGCTCTCCACCGAGCTCGAGGACGTCACCGAGGTCGAGTACCGGCAGCTGCGCCTGGAGCGCGTCGTGCTGGTCGGCGTCTGGACGTCCGGCACGGTCCAGGACGCCGACAACTCCCTCGCGGAGCTCGCCGCCCTCGCCGAGACGGCCGGCGCTCAGGTCCTCGACGGCGTCATCCAGCGCCGCGACAAGCCGGACCCGGCCACCTACATCGGCTCGGGCAAGGCCCAGGAGCTCCGGGACATCGTCCTGGAGACCGGCGCCGACACCGTCGTCTGCGACGGTGAGCTCAGCCCCGGCCAGCTCATCCACCTCGAGGACGTCGTCAAGGTCAAGGTCGTCGACCGCACCGCCCTGATCCTCGACATCTTCGCCCAGCACGCCAAGTCCCGCGAGGGCAAGGCCCAGGTCTCCCTGGCCCAGATGCAGTACATGCTGCCCAGGCTGCGCGGCTGGGGCCAGTCGCTGTCCCGGCAGATGGGTGGTGGCGGCTCCGGCTCCTCCGGCGGCGGCATGGCCACTCGTGGCCCCGGTGAGACCAAGATCGAGACGGACCGGCGGCGGATCCGCGAGAAGATGGCGAAGATGCGCCGGGAGATCGCGGAGATGAAGACCGGCCGCGACGTCAAGCGCCAGGAGCGCCGGCGGAACAAGATCCCGTCGGTGGCCATCGCGGGCTACACCAACGCCGGCAAGTCCTCGCTGCTCAACCGCCTCACCGGCGCGGGCGTGCTGGTGGAGAACTCCCTGTTCGCCACCCTGGACCCGACCGTCCGCCGGGCCGAGACGCCCTCGGGCCGGATCTACACCCTCGCCGACACCGTCGGCTTCGTCCGGCACCTGCCGCACCACCTCGTCGAGGCGTTCCGCTCCACCATGGAGGAGGTCGGCGACTCCGACCTGATCCTCCACGTGGTCGACGGCTCGCACCCGGCGCCGGACGAGCAGCTGGCCGCCGTGCGCGAGGTGATCCGGGACGTCGGCGCGGTCGACGTGCCCGAGATCGTGGTGATCAACAAGGCGGACGCGGCCGATCCGCTGGTCCTCCAGCGACTGCTCCGCATCGAGAAGCACTCGATCGCGGTGTCGGCGCGGACCGGCGAGGGCATCGCGGAGCTGCTGGCGCTGATCGACTCCGAGCTGCCGCGGCCCGCCGTGGAGATCGAGGCGCTCGTGCCGTACACCCATGGCTCGCTGATCGCCCGGGTGCACAAGGACGGCGAGGTGATCTCCGAGGAGCACACCCCGGAGGGCACCCTGATCAAGGCCCGGGTCCACGAGGAGCTCGCCGCCGAGCTCCAGCGGTTCGTACCGGCCGCCCGGCACTGACCCCGCCGACACGAAGGCCCGCCCCGACATCGGTCGGGGCGGGCCTTCGCTCATTGCCGCCTACTACCGCTCGCTACTGCTTGTTGGCGAACTTCTGGCTCAGCGCGTCGTAGACGCCCTTGGCCTCCGGGCCCAGACGCGGACCCGCCAGCCAGGTGCTGTTGGCCGGGCCGATCGACGTGTTGGAGATCAGCACCGGCTTGCCGTCCGGACCGTTGGCGAACCAGCCGCCACCCGACGAACCGCCCGTCATCGTGCAGCCGATGCGGTACATCGTGGGCTGCGACGACTCGATGGTCAGGCGGCCCGGCTTGTCCACGCAGTCGTACATCTTCTGCCCGTCGAAGGGCGGCGCGGCCGGGTAGCCCCAGGCCCCCATGCTGCTGATGGACTTCACCTGCGGGGTGCTGAAGTCGACGGTGAGGGCGTTGCCGACCGTCTCCTCCAAGGACTTCCCGTTGCCGTTCTCGGACTTCACATGGAGCACGGAGAAGTCGTACGGAGCGCCCGCGCCACCGGTCTCGGCGCCCTGAGTGATCCACTGCGTCGACGTCTGCGCCCAGTCCGCCCACCACAGGCCGTACGGGGCGACGTCCTGCACCGGAGCGCTGTTGACCTGCGCGCCCGGGAGGCCCTTGTCGTTGTAGGACGGCACGAACGCGATGTTCCGGTACCAGCCGCCCTTCTGGCCGGCGTGGACGCAGTGGCCGGCGGTCCACACCAGGTTGGACTTGCCGGGGTGCGCCGGGTCCTTGACGACCGTGCCCGAGCAGACCATGTGGCCCTCGGGGCTGTCGAAGAAGACCTTGCCCACCGGGGCCGCGTTGTTGTGGTACGGCAGACCGACGGCCTTGGCGGTGACCGGACGCGGCTCCGGGTCGGTGACGCCCTGGTCGCTCGCCCCGCCGCCCGGCACGGTGCCGGGGGCGCCCTGGGTGGCCAGCGTCTTGTCGCTGGAGTGGGCGTCCTTCATCGTGTCGGGCTTCCAGTGGCCCTTGATGATGGGGTTGACGAAGTCGCGGGCCTCACGCAGCCACTGGTCCTTGTCCCAGTTCTTCCAGGCGCCGTCCTGCCACTTCTTCTTCCACTTCTCCAGGTCCTGGGCGGGAATGCCCTTGGGCAGGCTGGGGAAGTCGTCGCCCTTCTGGCTCGCGGCCGCGCTGGGCTTGGTGTCGCCCGCGGCCTTGTCGTCGGACGGGCCGCACGCGGTGGCCGTCAGCGCCAGGGCGGCGGTGAGGGCGGCCGCGGCCAGAACTGGCCGCCTTGTCGATGGCATGGAGTGGGCTCCCCCTGTGATCTGTGCGTATCGGGTGGTTCATGTCCGCTATGTGCACGGCATGGCGTGAACTTGTCATGCCCCGTCCCGGCGAGGGGCGGGGCCCCCACTATGCCGGTGCCGAGGGAGACGGACACGGGCGGGTCCTCGGTTCCGGAACGAAGGATCTTGCGATCGGACCGTGATCCGCAGCTCGCGGCGTCGTTGGTACGTACGGGGGACGACCGACCACCGTTCAGCGGGCAGAAGGAGGTAACCGAGCCATGGCCCCGACCCGACTATCGCCGCCCGCACCGCCCTTGACACGCTGGCCCGGCCGCGCGGGCACGCCGCGGCGACAGCCGGCCCGCGAGCCCTCGGCCCGGACGTACGCCCGGTCGCTGCCCGTCGTACCCGTGCGCGCCCGGGGCCTGACCATCGAGGGCGCCGACGGCCGTCGCTATCTCGACTGCCTCTCGGGCGGTGGCGCCCTCGCGCTCGGCCACAATCACCCGGCCGTGTTGGAGGCCATCCGCGCCGTGCTCGACTCCGGCGCGCCGCTCCAGGTCCCGGACCTGGCCACGCCCGTCCAGGAGGCCTTCGCGGACGAGCTGTTCGCGACCCTCCCGCGCGGACTGGCCGACTCGGCCCGGATCCGGTTCAGCGGCCCCGCCGTCACCGACGCCCTGGCGGACGCCTTCCGCCTCGTCCGCGCCGCGACCGGCCGCACCGGGCTCCTCGCCCTCGGGGGCGACGAGTTCGTCTTGCCGGGCGGCCCGGACGCCGCGGGAGCAGCGGTGGGGTTTCCGTTCGGCGGAGTCGGCACAGGGAGCGCTCGCGCGCCGGGGCATCCGTTTGCCGACGTCTGCAGGGGAAACCTCGGCGCGGAGGGTTGTTCGCCCGGGCTTCCGCCCGGGCCGGCCCTCGGCGGCACCGGGAGCACCGGCACGGACGGACGCCCGATCGGTGAGGTCCACCGCCGCGCCCCGCTTCCCGCCGGGCTCGTCGTCGAGCCCGTCCTGGGCGACGGAGTGGTGCTGGTGCCGGACGAGCGGCTGCGCTGGATCCGCGATGTCACCGCGGCGCGGGCCGTGCCGCTCATCGCCGACGAGACGTGGACGGGGGCAGGCCGCACGGGCGCCTTCTGGGCCGTCGAGCACAGCGGCGTCGTCCCCGACGTCATGGTCCTGTCCAGGGCCATCGGCGGCAGCCTCCCGCTCGCCGTCATCGTCCACCGCGACGACCTCGACGCCCGGCCGAGCCGGCAAGGCCCGGCCGCCGCCTTCCAGGGCAATCAGCTCGCCATGGCCGCGGGCACGGCGACCCTGCGCCACATCCGGCAGAACGGACTGGACCGCCGCGCGGCCGCCCTCGGCACCCGGATGCTCGAACGGCTGCGGCGGCTCGCGCGGGAGCACGCGTGCGTCGCGGACGTACGCGGCAAAGGCCTGATGATCGGCATCGAGATCACCGATCCCGAGGCCGATCCCCAAGCTGGCCCAGAGGCCACGGCGCTCGCCGAGACCGTCCGGCGGGAGTGCCTGCGCCGCGGCCTGATCGTCGGGCTGAGCGACCGCCGCCTCCCGGTGATCCGTCTGCTCCCGCCCCTCACCCTCACCGACGAGCAGGCCGAGGCCGTCCTCGACCGGCTGTCCGACGCCGTCGCCGCGGCCTCCCGCACCGTCCGCCGGCTCCCCACCCCCTAGACCGCCGCACCAGACCGCCGAAGGAGGAAGGCGCCGCAGTCCGGCCGGAACGCCGTGACCTGTACGCCGCACCCCGCATGAACGCGTCCCTCCCCACCGATGCCTCCACCGTCGGCCAGGCCCTGACCCCGGCGCTGCCGCGCCCGCACGGCAGGACCGGCGAGCACGACCATCCCGGCGGGCGCGGCGCCCGCGCCGAACTGCCCGCCGCCGGACCGCACGGGGTCGCCGAGCCCCTCGACGACCCCGACCCGCGAGCCGCCGCGGACGCCGCCGCCGTGGAGAACCTGCTGCGCTGCTGGGTGCGCGAGAACGGCGTCGAGCGCCCCCACGGCGACATCCTCTACCTGCCGCTCAACGCCAGCGGCATCCCGCTGAGCGTGCCGGTGCACTACTGGTCCGCCACCGGCTGGCACCGCTTCGGACGCGTCACGCTGACCGGCGGCCCCGACGACGCCCCCGCCTTCGACGCCGTCACCCTGGCGGCCCTCCTCGGCCGGGAAGCAGCCCACCGCGCCGCGCAGTCCGGCCGTCCCCCTACCGACGACGGCGGGGAACTGGTCGCCCGCGTCGCCGACTCGGCACGCCGCACGGCCGTGTTCCTCGCCGACCGGCGCGAGCGGCCCGCCGACCCCGCCGCGGGCGAACTCTTCCTCTACGGCGAACAGGCCCTGCTCCTCGGACACCCCCTGCACCCCGCGCCCAAGAGCCGCGAGGGACTCTCGGACGCCGAGGCAGCGCCCTTCTCGCCCGAGCTGCGCGGCAGCTTCCCGCTGCACTGGTTCGCCGTCGACCGTTCCGTGCTCGCCACCGACTCGGCCTGGACCGAGCGCGGCCGCCCCGTCGACGCCACCGCCCTCGCCGCCCGCCTCGCCGGACCGGACCTGGAGCGCGAACTGCCGCCTGGAACCGTCCCCCTGCCGGCGCACCCCTGGCAGGCCCGCGACATCCGCCACCGCCCGGAGTTCGCCCAGCTCTTCGACGCCGGGCTGCTGCGCGACCTCGGTCCGCGGGGCGTGCCCTGGTACCCCACGTCGTCGCTGCGGACCGTGCACCGGCCCGGCGCCCCCGCGATGCTCAAGCTCTCCGTCGGCCTGCGCGTCACCAACTCCCGCCGCGAGAACCTCCGCAAGGAGCTGCGGCGCGGCGTCGAGGTGCACCGGCTGCTGCGCGGCGGCCTCGCGGAGCGCTGGCGGACGGCCTGCGTCGGCGGGCACGGCTTCGACATCGTCCGCGACCCGGCCTGGATCGGCGTCGACGCACCGGACGGCACCCCGCTGCGCGGGCTCGACACCGTCATCCGGCACAACCCCTTCGGCCCCGGCGACGACGCCGTGTGCCTCGCCGGGCTCGTCTCGCCCCGGCCGTGGCCCGGCCGGCAGGGCGCCACCGGCAGGCCCGCCACCCACTCCCGGCTCGCCGACACCGTCGCCCGGCTCGCCTACCGCACGGGCCGGCCCGCCGGAGCCGTCGCCACGGAATGGTTCCTGCGCTACCTCGAGGCGATCGTCCGGCCCGTCCTGTGGCTCGACGGCGAAGCGGGCATCGCCCTGGAGGCCCACCAGCAGAACACCCTCGTCCTGCTGGACGCGGACGGCTGGCCCGTCGGCGGGCGCTACCGCGACAACCAGGGCTACTACTTCCGCGAGTCCCATCGCGCCGCGCTCGAACAGCGGCTCGCGGGCATCGGGCGGGAGAGCGACACCTTCGTTTCGGACGCGGTCGCCGACGAACGGTTCCTCTACTACCTCGGCGTCAACAACGTCCTCGGCCTGATCGGCGCGTTCGGCTCCCAGCGCCTCGCCGACGAGCACGTCCTGCTCGCCGCGCTCCGCCGCTTCCTCAAGGAAGCCGCGTCCGGCGCCTCCCCGGTCCGCTCCGCCCTGCCCCGGCGTCTCCTCGAGGAGCCCGTGCTGCGCTGCAAGGCCAACATGCTGACCAGGCTGCACGGTCTCGACGAGCTCTCCGGACCCGTGGACTCCCAGTCGGTCTACGTCACCATCGCCAACCCCCTGGCCACGGCGGCGGGGTGAGCCACGGATGAACGCCGATACCAACGCCGGGACGAACGCCGGGACGAACCCGCTCAGCGACACCCTCGACCTCCGGCTGACCGACGAACTCATCGAGCTCATCACCGCCGAGCACGCCGTCCACGACCTCACCGGAACCGCCGACGCCCGCCACCACGCCCACGGGACCGGACGGCCCGGATTCCCCGGTGGCCCCGGCGACTTCCTGGACGGTCTCGCCGACTGGGGGCCGGTGGGCACCGACGCGGGGCCGTTCCAGCTCGTCCCGGTACGGATCGAGCGCGACCTCCGGCTGGTCACGCAGTGGATGAACGATCCCGCTGTCGCGGCGTTCTGGGAGCTGTCCGGCCCCGGCGCCGCCACCGTCGACCACCTCCGGGCCCAGCTCGACGGCGACGGGCGCAGCGTGCCCTGCCTCGGCGTGCTCTCCGGGATCCCGATGAGCTACTGGGAGGTCTACCGGGCCGATCTCGACCCGGTCGCCCGCCACTACCCGGCCCGGCCGCACGACACCGGGATCCACTTCCTCATCGGCAAGGTCGCCGACCGGGGCCGGGGCCTCGGCACGCTCCTCCTGCGGACCGTCGCCGACCTGGTCCTGGACCACCGCCCCTCCTGCGACCGCGTCATCGGGGAACCGGACCTGCGCAACACCCCGTCGACGGCCGCGTTCCTCGGCGCGGGCTTCCGGCTGAGCGGCGAGGTGGAGCTGCCGGGCAAACGCGCGGCGCTGATGATCCGCGACAGGGCGCTGCGTGGCGTCCTGTGACGATCACGACGTCGCGCGAGGGGCGTGCCCGGGGCCTGTCGCGAGCCTCCCGGTTGGTCAGGGCGGTCCGGGGCGGCCCGTTATCCGGTCCTGGTCGGCCCGTTTGTACGGCCTGGCCCGGAAAGGCCCGGGACGGACATCGGCCTGCGATGTCAGTGCCGCACCGTAGGCTGAACAGGCTATGACTGCCACCTCCTCGCCCTCCGTCACCGACCTGTTGCACGCCGCCGTCTCCGCCGTCGGCGGCAGTGAGCGGCTCGGCCAGGTCACCATGGCCGAAGCCGTCGCCGCGGCCATCGACGACGGTTCCCACCTGCTCGTCCAGGCGGGCACCGGCACCGGTAAGTCGCTCGGCTACCTCGTGCCGGCCCTCGCCCACGGCGAGCGCGTCGTCGTCGCGACGGCGACGCTCGCGCTCCAGCGCCAGCTCGTCGAGCGCGATCTGCCGAGGACGGTCGACGCGCTGCATCCGCAGCTGCGCCGCCGCCCCCAGTTCGCGATGCTCAAGGGCCGCAGCAACTACCTGTGCCTCCACCGGCTGCACGAGGGCGTCCCGCAGGACGAGGAGGAGGGGCTCTTCGACCCCCTTGAGTCGGCCGCGCCCACCAGCAAGCTCGGCAAGGACCTGCTCCGCCTGCGCGACTGGGCGGACGAGACCGAGAGCGGCGACCGGGACGATCTGACGCCCGGCGTCTCCGACCGCGCCTGGGCCCAGGTGTCCGTCACCTCCCGCGAGTGTGTGGGCGCCTCGAAGTGCGCCTACGGTGCCGAGTGCTTCGCCGAGGCGGCCCGGGAGCGGGCCAAGCTCGCCGACGTGGTGGTCACCAATCACGCGCTGCTCGCCATCGACGCGATCGAGGGCGCCCCGGTCCTCCCCGGCCATGAGGTCCTGATCGTGGACGAGGCCCATGAGCTGGTCTCGCGGGTCACCGGCGTCGCGACCGGTGAGCTCACCCCCGGCCAGGTCAACCGGGCCGTCCGGCGGGCCGCCAAGCTCGTCGACGAGAAGGCGGCGGACGCCCTCCAGACCGCCGCGGAGAGCTTCGAGCGGCTGATGGAGCTCGCCCTGCCCGGCCGGCTGGAGGAGATCCCCGAGGACCTCGACCACTGTCTGATGGCCCTGCGCGACGCAGCGCGCACGGTGATCTCGTCGATCGGCAACACCCGCGACAAGTCCGTCCAGGACGAGGACGCGGTCCGCAAGCAGGCCCTGGCCTCCGTGGAGAACGTCCACGCGGTCGCCGAGCGCATCGTGGCGCGCTCCGATTACGACGTCGTCTGGTACGAGCGGCACGACCGCTTCGGCGCCTCGCTGCGGGTGGCGCCCCTGTCGGTGTCGGGACTGCTGAGGGAGAAGCTCTTCAGCGAGCGGTCCGTGGTGCTGACGTCGGCCACGCTCAAGCTCGGCGGCGACTTCAACGGTGTGGGTGCTTCCCTGGGCCTCGCCCCCGAGGGCGTCGAGGGGGATGACCTCCCGTCGTGGAAGGGCGTCGACGTCGGCTCGCCGTTCGACTATCCGAAGCAGGGCATCCTCTATGTCGCCCGGCACCTGGCCCAGCCGGGCCGCGAGGGCAACCGGACGGACATGCTCGACGAGCTGGCCGAGCTGGTGGAGGCGGCCGGAGGCCGCACCCTGGGGCTGTTCTCCTCGATGCGGGCCGCCCAGGCGGCCGCCGAGGCGCTCCGGGGACGGCTCGACATGCCGATCCTGCTCCAGGGCGAGGACACGCTGGGCGAGCTGATCAAGAACTTCGCGGGGGACACGCGGACGTGTCTGTTCGGCACGCTGTCGCTGTGGCAGGGCGTCGACGTGCCGGGGCCGAGCTGCCAGCTCGTGGTCATGGACCGCGTGCCCTTCCCCCGCCCCGACGATCCGCTGATGAGCGCCCGGCAGCGGGCCGTGGAGGACGCCGGGGGCAATGGCTTCATGTCCGTGGCCGCGACGCACGCCGCACTGCTGATGGCGCAGGGCGCGGGCCGGCTCGTCCGGGCGTCGGGTGACCGCGGCGTGGTCGCGGTGCTCGACCCCAGGCTGGCGACGGCCCGCTACGGCTCCTTCCTGCGGGCCTCGATGCCGGACTTCTGGTACACCACGGACCGTAATCAGGTGCGCCGTTCCCTGTCCGCCATCGACGCGGCGGCCAAGGCGGAGGGTAAATAAGGAAAGACGCGCGACATGGTGAGCGCGTAAAGGCGTAATGCGTAAACGCGACGCGTAAACACAATGGATAAACGCATTGCGTCGACGCATAAAGAAGAGCCCCGGAACCGGCGCAGTTGGTTCCGGGGCCCCGTCTTTCGGCGGGTGTGTCAGACCCGCCGCAATACGGCCACGACCTTGCCCAGAATGGTGGCCTCGTCGCCGGGGATGGGCTGGTAAGCGGCATTGTGCGGGAGCAGCCAGACGTGGCCGTCCTCGCGCTTGAAGCGCTTGACCGTGGCCTCTCCGTCGAGCATCGCGGCCACGATGTCGCCGTTCTCCGCCACGGGCTGGCGGCGGACCGTCACCCAGTCGCCGTCGCAGATGGCTGCCTCGATCATGGAATCGCCGACGACCTTGAGGACGAACAGCTCTCCGTCGCCGACCAGCTGCCGGGGGAGGGGGAAGACGTCCTCCACCGACTCCTCGGCCAGGATCGGGCCACCGGCGGCGATACGGCCCACCAGCGGGACGTACGAGGCCGCGGGCTTGCCGGTGGTGTCGGTGGGCTGGGTGCTCGGCTGGTCCGAGCCGCGCACCTCGTAGGCGCGGGGGCGGTGCGGGTCACGGCGGAGGAAGCCCTTGCGCTCCAGGGCCATGAGCTGATGGGCGACCGAGGAGGTGCTGGAGAGCCCCACCGCCTGGCCGATCTCGCGCATGGATGGTGGGTATCCGCGGCGCTGGACTGAGTCCCGGATGACCTCGATCACACGGCGCTGCCGGTCGGTGAGCCCGGAGCTGTCCGCCCGGATGCCCGGGGGCCGTCCTGGGAGCGAGCGGGGCGGCTTCTGCCCCTCGGCGTTCATGGCTGCGTCATTCATCGGGTGTGCCTGGTCGAGTCGGTTCTGGGAGCGGTCCTGGGCGGTGATGGTGGCGCTGTCTGCGGTGGTGGTCACGTCGGCCCCTCTCGAGATGTTCTCCCTAGCTGGACAACGGTAGTTGCTTTCGAAAGGTTGCGCCAAACACACGTTCGAGTGAAATATCGCGGATTGGCTGACTTGATCAGACGGCAGGGTGTACGGGCAAAGATCAATTCGCCCCATTACGGTACTCTTCGATGCGCGCTTCACCGGCTCGCGCCGGAGGCCCGTTCGGGTCGCGCGGCGATCGCGCGACGGTCCGTCCGTCGCCCTCCGAGGGGCGTCGACGGTGTCCGGCGGCGGCGCCGTGCCATGTCACCCAGTGTGTCATCCGTGACCCTCCCGGCCTGCCTCCGGGTCGCTCGGGCGGGGCCGTGTCCCGTCGGCGCGGCGCGACACGCTGGGGTGGATCCTGGCGGCCGAGCACCAGATCTAGTGGTTTGATGGCCACGGCTACCCACAAGTTGTGGTCGATGTCCCTCCCCGGTCATTTCGGGTCCCGGTCATCGCCTATGCTGGGGGCTGCTCGGCGAGACCCCTACGGGGGTCGCCGGAGCCGTGGATCGTGACAGCTTGTTCGAGGTTCCTCGAGGGTGAAGGAAGGTGGAGAGCCATGCACTGCCCCTTCTGCAGGCACCCCGACAGCCGGGTCGTCGACAGCCGGACCACCGACGACGGCTGCTCGATCCGCAGGCGCCGCCAGTGCCCCGACTGCTCCCGCCGGTTCACCACCGTGGAGACCGCGTCACTCATGGTGATCAAGCGGAGCGGGGTCACCGAGCCGTTCAGCCGGACCAAGGTGATCTCCGGGGTGCGCAAGGCGTGCCAGGGGCGCCCGGTCACGGAGGACGCCCTGGCGAAGCTCGGACAGCGGGTCGAGGAAGCGGTGCGGGCCACGGGCAGCGCCGAGCTCACCACCCATGACGTCGGGCTCGCCATACTCGGCCCGCTCAAGGACCTCGACCTCGTCGCCTACCTGCGCTTCGCGTCCGTGTACCAGGCGTTCGACTCGCTCGAGGACTTCGAGGCCGCCGTAGCGGAGCTTCGCGACGGCCTCGGCCGTGGGACCGGCGGTGGCACCGCCGTGACCCCGCCGGGCCCCGCCGCCGGCACCGAGGTGCCGGCGCCCGCCGTCGCCGCCGACTGAGCGACGGCAATCCAGACCTACCCGGAGCGCTGAGCGCTCCCGGGTGACAGAACACATCGCGCCCCGGAAGAAAATAGGCGCATTAGGGCGTTTTGCCCGTAGAGGGAGGCGGCATGACCGAGACGACGAGCGGCTCTGCGCGAGGTTCCCGCTCCAAGGGAAACAAGGGCGGCAAGGGCCTGCGAATCGAACGCGTCCACACCACCCCCGGCGTGCATCCGTACGACGAGGTGGTCTGGGAGCGTCGTGACGTCGTCATGACCAACTGGCGCGACGGCTCGATCAACTTCGAGCAGCGTGGCGTCGAGTTCCCCGACTTCTGGTCGGTGAACGCGGTCAACATCGTCACCAGCAAGTACTTCCGCGGCGCGACCGGCTCGCCCCAGCGCGAGTCCAGCCTGCGTCAGCTCATCGACCGCGTGGTGATCACCTACCGCAAGGCCGGTGAGGAGAACGGGTACTTCGCCTCCCCGGCCGATGCCGAGATCTTCGAGCACGAGCTGACCTACGCCCTGCTCCACCAGGTCTTCAGCTTCAACTCCCCGGTCTGGTTCAACGTCGGCACCAAGCAGCCGCAGCAGGTCTCGGCCTGCTTCATCCTCTCCGTCGACGACTCCATGGAGTCGATCCTCGACTGGTACAAGGAGGAGGGGATGATCTTCAAGGGCGGTTCCGGCGCCGGCCTGAACCTCTCCCGCATTCGCTCCTCCAAGGAGCTGCTCTCCTCCGGTGGCAACGCCTCCGGTCCCGTCTCCTTCATGCGCGGGGCCGACGCCTCCGCCGGCACCATCAAGTCCGGCGGCGCCACGCGCCGTGCGGCCAAGATGGTCGTGCTCGACGTCGACCACCCCGACGTCGAGGCCTTCATCGACACCAAGGTGAAGGAGGAGGAGAAGGTCCGCGCCCTGCGCGACGCGGGCTTCGACATGGACCTGGGCGGCGACGACATCACGTCCGTCCAGTACCAGAACGCCAACAACTCCGTCCGCGTGAACGACGAGTTCATGAAGGCCGTCGAGAACGGCACGAAGTTCGGTCTGCGCGCCCGGATGACCGGTGAGGTCATCGAGGAGATCGACGCCAAGGGCCTCTTCCGCAAGATGGCCGAGGCGGCCTGGGCCTGCGCCGACCCGGGCATCCAGTACGACGACACGATCAACCACTGGCACACCTCGCCGGAGACGGGCCGGATCACCGCGTCCAACCCGTGCAGCGAGTACATGCACCTGGACAACTCCTCGTGCAACCTCGCCTCCCTCAACCTCCTGAAGTTCCTCCGCGACGACAACGGCAACCAGTCGTTCGACGCCGAGCGCTTCGCCAAGGTCGTCGAGCTGGTCATCACGGCGATGGACATCTCCATCTGCTTCGCCGACTTCCCGACCGAGAAGATCGGCGAGACCACCCGCGCCTTCCGCCAGCTGGGCATCGGCTACGCCAACCTGGGCGCCCTGCTGATGGCCACCGGCCACGCCTACGACAGCGACGGCGGCCGCGCCCTGGCCGGCGCGATCACCTCGCTGATGACGGGTACGTCCTACAAGCGCTCCGCCGAGCTGGCCGCGGTCGTCGGCCCGTACGACGGCTACGCCCGCAACGCCGACGCCCACAAGCGCGTCATGAAGCAGCACTCCGACGCCAACGCCGTCGCCAAGCGCATGGACGACCTGGACACCCCGGTCTGGGCCGCCGCGACCGAGGCCTGGCAGGACGTGCTCCGCCTCGGCGAGAAGGACGGCTTCCGCAACGCCCAGGCCTCCGTGCTGGCCCCCACCGGCACCATCGGCCTGATGATGGACTGCGACACCACGGGCGTCGAGCCGGACCTGGCCCTGGTCAAGTTCAAGAAGCTCGTCGGCGGCGGTTCGATGCAGATCGTGAACAACACGGTCCCCAAGGCGCTCAAGCGACTGGGCTACCAGGCCGAGCAGATCGAGGCGATCGTCGCCCACATCGCCGAGCACGGCAATGTGATCGACGCCCCGGGCCTGAAGGCCGAGCACTACGAGGTCTTCGACTGCGCCATGGGCGAGCGCGCGATCTCCGCCATGGGCCACGTGCGCATGATGGCCGCCGCGCAGCCGTTCCTCTCCGGCGCGATCTCCAAGACGGTGAACCTGCCGGAGTCGGCCACCGTCGAGGAGGTCGAGGAGGTCTACTTCGAGGGCTGGAAGATGGGCCTGAAGGCCCTCGCCATCTACCGCGACAACTGCAAGGTCGGCCAGCCGCTCTCCGCCAAGAAGAAGGAGGAGAAGAAGGCCGAGGCCACCGCTCCCGCCGTCGCGGAGAAGGTCGTCGAGTACCGCCCGGTCCGCAAGCGCCTCCCGAAGGGCCGCCCGGGCATCACCACCTCCTTCACGGTGGGCGGCGCCGAGGGCTACATGACCGCCAACTCCTACCCGGACGACGGTCTCGGCGAGGTCTTCCTGAAGATGTCCAAGCAGGGCTCGACCCTCGCGGGCATGATGGACGCCTTCTCGATCGCCGTCTCGGTCGGCCTCCAGTACGGCGTGCCGCTGGAGACGTACGTCTCGAAGTTCACCAACATGCGCTTCGAGCCGGCCGGTATGACGGACGACCCGGACGTGCGGATGGCGCAGTCGATCGTCGACTACATCTTCCGCCGCCTGGCGCTGGACTTCCTGCCCTTCGAGACGCGCTCCGCGCTGGGCATCCACTCCGCCGAGGAGCGTCAGCGCCACCTGGACACCGGCTCGTACGAGCCGGCCGCCGATGAGGTCGACGTCGAGGGCCTGGCCCAGTCCGCGCCGCGTCAGGTCGCGCCGGCCAAGCCGGAGCTCCCGGCCCAGCCCGCCGCGGCCGCCCCGGCGCCGAAGCAGGTCCACAACTCCACCGAACTGGTGGAGATGCAGCTCGGCCTGAACGCCGACGCGCCGCTGTGCTTCTCCTGTGGCACCAAGATGCGCCGCGCGGGCAGCTGCTACCTCTGCGAGGGCTGCGGCTCGACCAGCGGCTGCAGCTGACAGTCGTGTGACGATGGGGGGAACCGGCCCGTGCCGGTTCCCCCCATCGGCTTTCGACGCACCCGCGCTCGCCTTTCGTCTCGCGGCTGGTGGTGCAGCGGACGGAGGCGGGTCTACGACGGACGCTCGTGGGTTCGACACCGGCGAACGCGCGTCCTGATGGATCGGGGGATGAACGGGGAGTCGGTGCCGAGGAGTTGACCACGGTACTGAAGAACGAGTTCCGCATCGCACTGGGCGCCGGGGGCGCCGCGATCCTCACCCGCGTGTACCGCGTCGCTACGTGACGCGCGCCACTGCGGTCGCCGTACGATGGTTCGGTGCTGGTCAAGTGGATTCGCTGCACCGTGGTGGACCGCCGGGGGTTCGAGCGGGGGCAGCGGAAATGGGCGGGGCTGCTCGGCGAACCGGGATTCCGGGGGCAGGGGGGTGGCTGGAGCCGGGCGCGCCCCGGTGTGGTGCACCTCTTCGGCTTCTGGGAGAGCCGGTCGTTCTACGACTCCTTCATGGCGCGTTCCCACGACAGGCTGGCGGCGGCGCAGTCCGGCACGTTCCGGAACGTCCAGGTGCGGCTCTTCGAGCACCGCTTCGATGTGAAGGTGGGATTCCGGCCGCAGTTCGGCGACGCGGACGTGGTGCGTTTCGCGCACTGCCGAGTCCATGAGGACCGGGTGGAGCACTTCACGCTGATGCAGGAGAAGGTGTGGAACCCGGCGATGGCCGGGTCGCCCGGGATGCTGCGGGGGGTCTTCGGCGAGGCGCCCGGCCCGGAGTTCCTGGTCCTGTCGATGTGGAACTCCGGCGCGGAGCACGGGAAGTACCGCGAGGACCGGGTGGAGCGGCTCGCCCTGCGGGCGCAGACCGAGGCCGATGTCGCGGCGATCACCGGTGACGTCGTGCAGATAGAGCAGGCGTGGACGGTCTGACGTAGGTGCCCGCCGCCGTGCCGGCGGGCACCTCGCCCCGCTCGACGGCCCGCGCGATCAGCGACGCACTAACGCGACAGTGGTCGCATTTTTGTCGTGCCGGGTCCGACCGCCGGGGGAGCGTGAGGCGTGGTCCGGCTGTTGGCTCTAGGGTGGCGGCATGTCACGGCCCCGGCGCATCGTCCTCCTCCGGCACGGAGAGTCGGAGGGCAACGTGGACGACACGGTCTACGAGCGGGAGCCCGACCACGCCCTCAGCCTGACCGCGAAAGGCCGCAAACAGGCCGACCAGGCCGGGGAGCGGCTCCGGGAGCTCTTCGGCGACGAACGGATCTCCGCGTACGTCTCGCCCTACCGCCGCGCGCACCAGACCTTCCACGCCCTGAAGCTCGACCCCAGTCGTGTGCGGGTGCGCGAGGAGCCGCGCCTGCGCGAGCAGGACTGGGGGAACTGGCAGGAACGGGAGGACGTGCGCCGGCAGAAGGCCTACCGCGACGCCTACGGGCACTTCTTCTACCGCTTCGCCCAGGGCGAGTCCGGGGCCGACGTCTACGACCGGGTCGGCGCCTTCCTGGAGAGCCTGTGGCGCAGCTTCGAGGATCCCGGCCACCCGCCCAACGTCCTGCTCGTCACCCACGGCCTGACCATGCGGCTGTTCTGCATGCGGTGGCTGCACTGGACCGTCGCCGAGTTCGAATGCCTGTCCAACCCGGGCAACGCCGAGACCCGCGTGCTGCTGCTCGGCTCCGACGGCCGCTATCACCTGGACCGGCCGTTCGAGCGCTGGTGTACCCCGGAGTCGTACGGCTTCACCGACTAGAGTTCGCAGCGATGACAGCTGACCGATTCCACCGAGCCCTGGCGAGCCTCCGGGGGCTGGCCGTGGGCGACGCCCTCGGCTCCCAGTTCTTCGTCCCCGCCCACTATCCGTCCCTCAAGCGCCGCGAGCTCCCGCCCGCGCCCTGGGGCTGGACCGACGACACCGAGATGGCCTGCTCCGTCCTGGCTGTCCTGGCCGAGCACGGCCGTATCGACCAGGACGCCCTAGCGCGCTCCTTCGCCGAGCACCACGACTTCGACCGCGGCTACGGTCCCGCGGTCAACAGGATGCTGCGCCTGGTCAGAGAGGGCGGCGACTGGCGCGAGCTGGCCGCCGCGCTGTTCAAGGGGCAGGGGTCCTGGGGCAACGGCGCCGCCATGCGCATCGCGCCGCTGGGCGCCTGGTACGCCGACGACCCCGAGCAGGCCACGCACCAGGCCGAGATCTCGGCGTACACCACCCACCAGCACCGCGAGGCCGTGGCCGGCGCCATGGCCGTGGCCGCCGCGGCGGCCATCGCCGCGAGCCCGTCCGGCGCCACCGGGCCCGAGGCCCTCCTGGACGGGGTGATCGCTCTTGTGCCGCGCAGCGCGGTCCAGCAGGGGCTGCGCCGCGCCCGCGACATGCTCGACTACGCCGACACCAGCACCGTCGCGGCCGTCCTGGGCTGCGGCCGGCGGACCAGCGCCCACGACACCGTGCCCTTCGCGCTGTGGGCCGCGGCCCGCCACCTCGACTCGTTCGAGGAGGCGTTCTGGACGACGGCGCGGGCCGGCGGCGACGTGGACACCACCTCCGCGATCGCGGGAGGAGTGGTCGCCGCGTCGGAACGAGGCGCTCCGCCAATTGCCTGGCTGGAGTCCACGGAAGCCCTCCCCGGCTGGCTTCCGGCCGCTTCGCGCTGAGCGGACGGAAGGAGCGGGGGCGGGGCGGGACAGTCCGGCCCCGAAGGCGTAACCTTGCAGGCGTCATGCCCTATCAACCGCCTACCCACAGCGTCGAGCGCTCCCTCCGAGCGACGACCGGAGCAAAGATCGTCGCCGGTGTGGACGAGGTCGGCCGGGGCGCCTGGGCCGGTCCCGTCACCGTGTGCGCGGCCGTCACCGGCCTCCGCCGTCCGCCCGAGGGGCTCACGGACTCCAAGCTGCTGACGCTCAAGCGGCGCACCACGCTCGCCGTCGAGCTGGAGTCCTGGGTCACCGCGTACGCGCTCGGCCACTCCTCCCCACAGGAGATCGACGAGCTGGGCATGACGGCGGCCCTGCGGCTGGCGGCCACCCGGGCGCTCGAAGCGCTGCCCGTACGGCCCGACGCGGTGATCCTCGACGGCAAGCACGACTACCTCGGGGCGCCCTGGAAGGTCCGTACGGTCATCAAGGGCGACCAGTCCTGCGTGGTCGTGTCCGCCGCCTCCGTGATCGCCAAGGTGCGGCGGGACGCCATGATGGCCGAACTGGGCGAGCTGCACGCCGACTTCGCCTTCGGTGACAACGCGGGCTATCCGTCGCCCGTGCACCGCGCCGCACTCGAGGAGCTGGGCCCCACCCCGCACCACCGGCTGTCGTGGTCCTATCTGGACGCGCTGCCCCGGTGGCAGCACCTCAAGCGAGCGCGTATCAGCCCCGACGACATGGCCTTGGAGGCCGGTGGCCAGCTCGGCTTCGACTTCTGATCCGGACGGGCGCACAGCGCCACCCGCCGACGCGACTCGCACCGGCGTTTGATAAACATCAACTCATGCCTCTCATCCCCGAGGAGCCTCAGATTCACGAGAGTGTCCCGGGTCCCCGCGCGGTACCGGCCCCCGGCCGGACCGCGGCGACCCCCCGCCCTGTCCCTGGTCCCCGACCGGCCCCCATACGGCCCGCCGGCACCGGCCCGCACCGCACCGCCGTCCCGGCCCAGCGCGTCCCGCGCGAGCAGGCCGCGGAAGCCTCGGCGGCCGCCCCGCAGATCCAGCTGATCCCGGCCACCGCGCAGGGTGCCCTGGACGCCGCCGACGAGGCCGTCGACGTGCTGCTCGACAGCGGTCGGGCCCCCGGCGAGGTGCTGGTCCTCACCACCGGCGACCCGCACCCCTGGGCCGCGCACGAGCTGTCCTTCGGCGAGGCGTCCTACTGGGCGCAGCACGACGCCGGGGACGATGTCTTCTACGCCGGCGCCGACGCCCAGCGGGTCGCGTCCCGCCCTGTCGTCGTCGTGGCCGTCAACGGCGGGTCGGACGCCGCGGTGGCCGGCGCGCTGCCCGCGGCCGCGGCCCGCGCCGGCGCGCTGCTGATCGTCTGCGGTGACCCGCAGCGCGTCAACAGCCTTCTGGCCGCTGGCGCCTGACGAACGCGCACGGTGGCCGGCCGCTCCTGAGGGAACCGTCGGCCACTGTGCCGTATCGCATTACCGGGCCACCGTGCGGCGGTGTGCCTCGGGCGCTCCGCCGCCGGAGCTGAGCGATGCGACCGGATAGGCCGCGGAGCAGGGCCGGCGTCCGCTGCGTCCCTCGCCGAGGATCCGCCATCCGGTCCCGGTGAGTGTGATGTACGCGCCGCACCGCAGACCGTGCAGCGCGCAGGCGTCACGCAGGGCCCACATCCACGCGCCGTCCTCCTCCGTCCAATGGGACGCGCCCGCACGGCAGTAGAGCAGTACGGCCGTGCGGACCGGAGCGCGTCTGCGCAGATCATGAGGGATCACCCGGCGGAGCTGGGTGAGGAGCGCGTTGCGCAGCTCCCAGCCGTCGGCGGGAGCCGTGCGTCCGGCGTGCCGGGCGAAGGAGGCGCTGGCCACGAGCCGTTCGTCCGGCTGGAAGACGGCGACGACCGCCGTGGACGGCGTCGGCGCGTGCCGGGCGTGGAGCCCGCTGACCACCTCGCGCGGATTGCGCAGCAGGGGGACTCCCGAAGCGATCCAGTCCGCCGGTTCGAGCAGCCTGCCCGGGCGGGGAACGGAGTCGGCGGACGAGGGTGGAGTGAAGCCGAAGGCCATGATTCTCCCTTCGTCCGCACGCCCAGGATCCGGTGCGGGAGCTCAGGCAGGGCGTACGCCGCGGCATACGGCGCGACAGCGGTCCGGCGGGCCCGTGCGACGGGCGGGAGCGGTGGACCGGTCCAATTCTCGCGGCCCCGGCCGCCGCGCGGCAACGATCAATTGACGCCACTGACCGGTATCCGCTGTTCCGGGGCCCGGAGTTCCGGGCCGCCCGACCGTCACGCGCGTCACCCCTGAACGGCCAGAACCAGAGGGAACACCTCCTTCGCGCCGGAGCGCCGCAGGAGCCGCGCCGCCACGGCGAGGGTCCAGCCGGTGTCGGTCATGTCGTCGACGAGAAGAACCGGACCGCCGGCCGAGGCCAGGGCCTCCGCGAGGGCCGGAGGCACGGTCAGCGCCCCGTCCAGCGCCCGCAGCCGCTGGGCGCTGTTGGTGCGGGGCACCCGGGTGTCCGCGTCCGTGTCCCGGTACTCGATCGTGCCGAGGAGGGGCATGCGGCCGATGGCGGCGATGCGCTCGCCGAGCGAGCGGATCAGCAGCGGCCGGGTCCGGGAGGCGATGGTGACGACACCCACCGGGCGGGCCGGGGCGTCCGGGGCGCCGGACGCCCAACCGCCCGCTCCCCGGGCCCAGTCGGCCAGCACGGTCACCACCGCGTCCGCCACGTCGTCCGGAATGGAGACGTCCGGGGCCTGCGGCGCCAGGAGGGGACGCAGCCGGTTGCCCCAGCCGATGTCGGAGAGTCGCCCGAGCGCCCGGCCGTGCGCCGCCTGCTCACTCGCGGGGATGCGCCCCTTGAGATCCACACCGACCGCGCTCATCCCCGTTGGCCACATCCGGCGCGGCTCCACCTCCACCCCCGGTCGTCCCAGCTCGCCCCGGGAGGCGTCCAGTGCCGCGCCGGAGACGCCTGCGGAGAACCGGGAGCCGGCGCAGTTGTCGCACCGCCCGCAGGGCGCCGCCGCCTCGTCGTCCAACTGCCGCCGCAGGAACTCCATCCGGCACCCGGTCGTCGCCGCGTACTCCCGCATGGCCTGCTGCTCCGCCTCGCGCTGCCGCGCCACCCAGGCGTACCGCTCGCCGTCGTACGCCCAGGGCTCGCCGGTCGCGGTCCAGCCGCCGCGGACCCGGCGCACGGCGCCGTCCACGTCGAGGACCTTCAGCATGGTCTCCAGCCGGGAGCGCCGGAGGTCCACCAGCGGTTCGAGGGCGGGCAGCGACAGCGGACGGTCGGCGGCGGCCAGCACGTCGAGCGTGCGACGGACCTGCTCCTCCGGCGGGAAGGCCAGCGACGCGAAGTACTTCCAGATCGCCTCGTCCTCGCGCCCGGGCAGCAGCAGCACCTCGGCGTGCTCGACGCCGCGCCCGGCCCGGCCCACCTGCTGGTAGTAGGCGATGGGGGAGGAGGGGGAACCGAGGTGGACGACGAAGCCGAGGTCGGGCTTGTCGAAGCCCATGCCCAGCGCGGAGGTGGCCACCAGCGCCTTGACGCGGTTCGCCTGCAGGTCCTCCTCGGCCTGCTGACGGTCGGCGTTCTCGGTCTTGCCGGTGTACGAGGCGACGGTGTGGCCGCGGCGGCGCAGGAACGCGGCGACCTCCTCGGCGGCGGCGACCGTGAGCGTGTAGACGATGCCCGAACCGGGGAGCTCGTCGAGGTGATCGGCGAGCCAGGCCAGGCGGTGGGCGGCGTCCGGGAGCTCCAGGACGGCGAGGCTCAGGCTCTCCCGGTCCAGCGGACCGCGCAGCACCAGCACCTCCTCGGCCCCCTCGCCGGTACCCAGCTGCTCGGCGACGTCGGCGGTGACGCGGGCGTTCGCCGTGGCGGTCGTCGCGAGCACCGGCACCCCGGGCGGCAGGTCGGCGAGCATGGTCCGCAGCCGGCGGTAGTCGGGCCGGAAGTCATGGCCCCAGTCGGAGATGCAGTGCGCCTCGTCGACGACGAGCAGACCGGTGGCGGCGGCGAGCTTGGGCAGCACGTTGTCCCGGAAGTCCGGGTTGTTGAGCCGCTCCGGGCTCACCAGCAGCACGTCCACCTCGCCCGCCGCGACCTCGGCCTGGACGGTCTCCCACTCCTCGGTGTTGGAGGAGTTGATCGTGCGCGCGTGGATGCCCGCCCGCGCGGCCGCCTCGACCTGGTTGCGCATCAGGGCGAGCAGCGGGGAGACGATCACGGTCGGGCCGCTGCCCCGCGCCCGCAGCAGGGCGGTCGCGACGAAGTACACCGCGGACTTGCCCCACCCGGTGCGCTGGACCACCAGCGCGCGGCGGCGGTCGGCGACGAGGGCCTCGATCGCGCGCCACTGGTCCTCGCGCAGTCGCGCCGTGCCCGTGGTGTCTCCGACGAGACGGGCGAGGACGGTGTCCGCCGAGACGCGGAGGGCTTCGTTGGTCATGCCCCCATGCAACACGAGGACACTGACAACGCGCGAACCCGGCCGCCATGCCTGTGGAAAACCCGCGCGGACGTTTCTCCACAGGAGTAGTACGACAATACTTCTGGAGTTATCCACAGGGCTGGCGGGCTCGGACGGCCTCGCGGGACTCTCGGGCCATGACCCACCACAACGAGTCCTCCCGCCCCTCCACCGACTCCTCCGCCGCCTGGAACACCCCGCCGGACGCGCAGATCACGCTGCGCAGCCCGGCCGAACTCGCCGACGCCCTTCCGTACTTGCTGGGCTTCCACCCGAACGACAGCGTGGTGATGCTGGCCCTCCACGGCGAGCGCGGCCGCTTCGGCGGGCGGCTCAGGCTCGGCATCCCCGGCCCGGACGAGTGGCCCGACGTCAGCCGGCAGCTCGCCGAGACCCTGATCGCCGGCTGCGACAAGCGGGGCGCCCGGCCCGACGGCATCGTCCTGTTCCTCTGCCAGGACCCCGCCGGAGGAGAGACCGGCCGCCAGGTCATGGAGCGGCTCCGCCCGCTGGCCCAGAGCCTCCGCCTGGCCTGCGGCGGGCTGGACGTCCCCGTCTACGAGGCGCTGTGCCTCTCCGACGGCCGCTACTGGTCCTACTGCTGCCCCGACGAACGCTGCTGCCCGCCGGACGGCGCGCCGCTGACTCCTCCCGGCACCTCGGTCATGGCGGCGGCCGCCGCCTACGCGGGAATCCAGGTGCGCGGAACACTTCGCGAGATGGAGGCCCGGTACGCCCCGCTCACCGGAGGACGGGCGCTGGAGCAGCAGTCCGCGCTGGACGCGGCCGCCGCCGATCTCGTCCCGCGCATCCTGGCCGGCACCGCCGGCCGGACCGTACGGCAGGAGACGCTGGACCTGGTGAGCCTGGTCGTGGGCCGGTTCCACACGGCCCGGCCCGTCGTCGGCCGGGCGGAGGCCGACGCCCGTGACGACGACCTTCTGGCCGCCGACGAGGCGGCGGCCGTCATCCTCGGGCTTCAGGACCGCACCACGCGCGACCACGCCGCGGAATGGATGGAGGGCCCCCGGGCCCCTGCGGTGCTGCGCTTGTGGCGGGCTCTCGCCCGGCGGTGCGTGCCTCCCTACACGGAGCACGCGGCCGCGCCCCTCGCCCTGGCGGGCTGGGTCGCCTGGTCGATCGGCGACCACCCCGAGGCGCGGGTCGCCCTGAGCAGGGCCCTGAGCGCCGACCCCGAATACCTCTTCGCCCAGCTCCTGCACCGCGCGTGCAACGACGGCATGGACCCCGAACACCTCCGCCGCTGTCTGCGCCGCGAACGCGCCGACCGCGCGGTGCACACGGCCGCCCACGCCGAAGCGGCCCGCGCGGCGGCCGCCGACGCGAAGAGCCGGAAGCCCGCTACGGGGGCGGGGCCCGATGCCGTGGCCGAGACGGACGAGGCGGCGGCCATGACGAGCCCGGTACCGGGTATGGAGACGGCGGTGGCGAGGGACGCGGCGGCGATGGACGGCAGGGAAGCGATGGAGGTGACGGGGGCGACGGGAGTAATGGAAGCGATGGGAGCGGCGAAAGTGATGGGAGCGGCGGAACGCGCGGACGCACGGCGACGCCGTGACCGGCCCGCGACCGCCGGCGCGGGGCCGGCTGGTGCGGGGCCGGCCGGTGCGGGATCCGCCGGCCCGGCAGGCCCGAGCGGGCCGGGCTCTCCGGGCGGGCCCGTGGGCCCGGCGGGCGCCGGTGGGCCCGCGGGCCGGGCGCGTACGCGGCGGCGCGGCGGGCAGCGGGGCGCGCGGAGCCGGTCATGACCCCGGCTGCCGTGCGCCACCGTGACTTCGGCGGGTCCGGCGCCGTTCACCTAAGTGGCCGTAATCGTCGGCGGCGACCGTCGTCGGCCATCCGGCGGTCCACTGGCGACCGCCGGACGCCGGACCACGAGAGCCCAGGGAGCGCAGACACCGTGCAAGGCATCGCCCCCAAGGGTCCTTCGACCCACACGCCCCAACTGGTGCAGCGTCCGCCCGAGCAGCGGCGCGGCGGCGGCGCGCGCCCCCAGGGGCCGCAGCCCGTGCACGAGGCACTGATCTGTGTCTCCCTCCCGGCGCTCGCGATCTCCCGGGCGCACGGGCAACTCACCGGGCAGGGGCTCGACGGGTTCTACCGGAGCGGCCGCAGGCTCCTGGGCACGTGCCGGGTGCGGATCGCGGGCGTCGAGCCGATGCCCGTGCAGGGTCGGATGATCGGCGCGGACCGCGCCCGGTTCGTCGGCACGGTGCGCACTCCCGCCGACGCCGGGCCGGATCCGGCCGTCACCGTCGAGCGGCTGCGCGACGCCGAGGGCGTGGAGCGGATCGTCGTCCGCAGTTCGGCGATGCAGGAGCTGACGCTGCCCGTGGAAGTGGCCCTGGGGACCGACCTCGCCGAGCTGGCCGCGATCGCCGCCGGGGCCGCCGGGCCCGAGATCCCCGCCGATGTGCACGCCTCCGGGCTGCGCTGGTCGGCGCCCAGGCTGCACGCGGTGGTCACCGCCGACCCGGCCCCGGACGACGTTCTCGCCTCGGCGGGACTGCTGGGCTGGGAGATACGGCTGCCGCCCGGGGGCAGCCGGAGCATCGAGCTGCGGGTCCGCCCCGAGTTGCCAGGTCGCCCGCACGCGGCCGAGTCGGCGACGCACAGCCGGGGCGGGGCGGCGCCGCCCTGGGGAGAGGCGGAGGCAGAAGGGGACGACCCACGGGTTCCGGCGCTGCTGGCGACGGCCCTCGGCGACCTCCGCGCGCTCCTCGTGCGCGATCCCGTCCACCCGGGCGACGCCCACCTCGCCGCCGGCATCCCCTGGCGGTGCGGCCAGCTCGCCCCCGCCGAGGCCCTCTGGGCGGCCCGGATGGCCCTGCCCCTGGGCGTCCGGCTGGCCGCCGGCACGCTGCGCACCCTGGCGCGTACACAGATCGCCGGCCCGGGCCCCGACACCGGCAGGATCCCCGGGGCGCTACGGCACTCGGGCGCCCACCTGCCCCCCGGGTGCACCGGCGTCGAGGCGACCCTGTTGTTCCCCGTCGTCCTCGCGGAGGCCCGCCGCTGGGGGCTCCCGGAGCAGGAGACCGAGGCCCTGCTGCCCGCCGCCGAGCGGTGCCTGGAATGGCTGCGAGCCGCCACGGGGGACCGGGTGTACCTCGCGGACCCGGCGCCCGGCGGGCCGTACCGCTGCGAGGTCCAGGCGCACGCCCACCGGGCCGCGTCGCTCGGCGCCGATCTGCTGGAGGCGTACGGCCGCCCCGGCGCGGAGGGGCTGCGCGAGTGGGCGGCGGCCCTGCGCCGCCGCTTCCGGGAGGACTTCTGGTCCGACGATCCTGGTGGTGGGCGGCCCGTGGCCGCGCGCACGGCCGACGGCCGGCTGATACCCCACCTGGGCTGTGCGGCGGCCCACCTGCTGGACACGGGGCTGCTCGGAGCGGGGGAGTACGGCCCCGGGCTGCTCGACAGGGTGCAGACCGAGCAGCTCGCCAGGTTGCTCGGCGGGCCGGCCCTCGATTCGGGCTGGGGGCTGCGCAGCCTGGGGGCGAAGGAGCCGGGGCACAACCCCTTCGGGCATCGCGGGGGCGCCGTGCGGGTTCATGAGACAGCGGTCGCCGTGGCCGGGCTGATGACGGCCGGATACGAGAAGGAGGCCACCGGGCTGCTTCGCGGGGTCCTCGACGCCTCCGAGTCCTTCGGCCACCGGCTGCCGGAGATGTACGCGGGGGACCAGCGGACCACGGGGGGTGCGCCGCTGCCGCACCCGGCGGCCTGCCGGCCCGCCGCCGTCGCCGCCGCCGGCGCGGTCCAGCTGCTGACGGCCGCGGCCGGGGTGCGTCCCGACGTCCCGGCGGGCGGGGTGACGGTCCGGCCGCCACGCTCGGCGCCGCTCGGCGAGCTGCGGTTCACCGGGCTGCGCGTCGCCGAGCGGCCGTTCTCCGTACGGATCAGCAGGCTCGGGCTCGGCATGGTTGAGGAAGCCGCGGCCGGACTGCAGCTGGGGGTGTGAGCGGATGAGCGCCGGGTTCGTGGCCGGGCCGCTCATGGGGGGAGCGGAAGAGCCTGTTTATCGTCAGGAAGACGACTATGATCACGGCATGCCCTACGACCCGTCGGCCTTCCCGCCCTTCGCAGTCACCGTCGACCTGGTCGTGCTCACCGTGCGGCGCCACGCGCTGTGCGCGCTGGCCGTCCGCCGCGGCGAGCCCCCGTTCCAGGGCCGGTGGGCCCTGCCCGGCGGGTTCGTGCGGGGCGACGAGGACCTGGCGACGGCGGCCGCCCGTGAGCTGGCCGAGGAGACCGGGCTGCAGGCCCACGACCCGGCGGCGCCCGCGAACGCCAACGCCGCGCACCTCGAACAGCTGGCCACGTACGGCGATCCCAAGCGCGATCCGCGGATGCGCGTGGTGAGCGTGGCCCACCTCGCTCTCGCGCCCGACCTGCCGGCCCCGCGGCCGGGCGGCGACGCGCGCAGCGTGCGCTGGGCGCCCGTCGAGGATCTGCTGGACCAGGAGGTCGGGTACGGGCGCGAGGGTGAACAGGCCGCGCCGCTGGCCTTCGACCACGCCCGCATCCTCACGGACGGGGTCGAGCGCGCCCGGTCCAAGATCGAGTACTCCTCGCTGGCCACCGCCTTCTGTCCGCAGGAGTTCACGGTCGGCGAGCTCCGCCGGGTCTACGAAGCGGTGTGGGGCGTCGCGCTGGACCCCCGGAACTTCCATCGCAAGGTCACCGGCACCCCCGGGTTCCTGGTGCCCACGGGCGGGACGACGACACGCCAGGGCGGGCGTCCGGCGCAGCTCTTCCGGGCGGGCGGGGCCACGCTGCTCAATCCGCCCATGCTGCGGCCGGAGGCGTAGCCCAGGCTCGCGGGCCCGAAGGCGGACTCGCGGGGGCCGAAGGCGGAGGAGGGCACCGGGGCCGCCGCCGGAGGGAACACGCGACGGCGGGCATCCGCAGTGCGTAGCAAATAGGACATATCGGGTTACGGTGCTGCGGTACGGTCCCGCCGTCCCGCGAGTGAAGCCATGATCCAGGCCATCGGGCTGACCAGCCTCTCCCGCCGCCACCAGCCCCCCGCTGTCGACGACCTCACCTTCGAGGCCCGCCCCGGGCGCGTCACCGTGCTGCTCGGCGAGCCCGGCTCCGGCAAGACCGCCGCCCTGCGCCTGATGCTGCGACTCGACCCGGGGCGCGGCGTCGCCCTCTTCCGCGGCCGCACCCTGGACCGGATCCCCCACCCCGCCCGTGAGATCGGCGTCCTCCTCGGGGACGTCCCCGGCCACCCCGGCCGCACGGCCCGCGGCCATCTGCGCATGCTCAGCGCCGCGGCCGGGGTCCCCGCCGACCGCGCCGACGACGTTCTCGAGGTCGTCGGCCTCAGCGGCCTCGCCGATCAGCGCCTCGGCGACTTCTCGCTCGGCATGGACCGCCGCCTCGGCCTCGCCTCCGCCCTCCTCGGCGACCCCCACACCCTCGTCCTTGACGAACCCGCCGGAGGGCTCTCCCCCCGCGAGACCGCGTGGCTCCACGGGCTCCTGCGCGGCTACGCGGCGCAGGGCGGAGCCGTCCTGGTCACCTCGCGGGACCCGGCCGAGGCCGCCCGCATCGCCGACCAGGTCGTCACCATCGACGAGGGGCGTCTCGTCGCCGACCAGGACGGGTCCGCGTTCTCCGGCACACGGCTGCGCCCCCGCGTCGTCGTCCAGTCGCCCTTGGCGAACCGCCTCGCCCACGTCCTGGCCGAGGAGGCGGACGCCGCGGACGAGCGGCCGGGCGGTCCTCCCGTCGAGGTCGTGCGCGAAGGGGGCAGCCGACTCTTCGTCTACGGCAGCAGCTGCGCCGTCGTCGGCGAGACCGCCTACCGCCACGGCATCCTCGTGCACCGCCTCGCGGAGGAGACCGTGGACACCGGCCCCGTCGCACCCCTGCGGCGCGCCGACGGCCGCGGGTCCGACGCCACGGCCGACGAGGACGCGCCGGACGGGCCCGCCGTGCCGGAGGCCGCGCCCCGCTCGGGTCTGCGGCGTCGGCTCCCCACCCCGAGCCCGGCGTGGCCTCTGCGATACGAACTGCGCCGCGCCACCGGCGTGCGCACCGGCTGGGGCGTGGCGGGCGGGGCGCTCGTCATGTCCGTGCTCGCCTCCGTCCTGCTCGCGCGCGCCGGAGCCGCCCCGGCACCGCGGCTGCTCGCCGGCTGGCCGCTCTGGCTGCCCCTGCCGCCGGCCGCCTTCGCTGCCGGCCTCCTGGGCGCGCTCTCCTTCGGCCAGGAATTCCGCTACCCCGCGCTCGCTCCCGACCAGGGCACCGTGCCGCGCAGGCTGGGGCTGCTCGGCGCCAAGCTCGCCGTCTCGGCGGGAATCGCCCTGCTCCTCGCGCTGACCGCGCTCGGCCTCGACTCCGCCGCCCTGCGGATCCTCTTCGGCCCGGCCGTCCCCCTCCTCCCCGGCGGCTGGGCGGCCGCGCTCGTCGGCTGGGCCTGCCTCGTCCTGGGGTGCGCCTGGGCGGGGCTGCTCGCGGCGGGGCTCTTCCGGTCCACCGCGCTCGGGCTGGTGGCGGTCCTCGCGGTACCCACGCTGGTGGTGCCCGTGCTCGGCGGCGCGCTCTCCCGGCCCGAGGCCCGGTCGCTGATCGGCCTGCCGGAGCGGCTTCGCTCGGCGGCCCTGGTGCGCTGGCCGTCCGGGCTCGACCAGGGGATCGAGGCGGCGCTGCGCCTGATGTCCCAGCCGATCGGCTGGGCGCTCGCGCTGTCGCTGGCGGGGCTGCTCGGCGCCTATGTGCTGACCGTGATCCGCGGGCGGCCCAGGTGAGCGCTGTGCTAGTGCGGCTCGCCGGTCCGGAGAGAACGCAGAGTGACAATCGGCCCGGAGGGGCCGCGGAGAAATCGGCAAGGGTGTCACTCTCCGCAGTCGGTCAATCCAGGGAGGCGCCCGATTCTGGCTATTTGAGCGTCAATTGCGAGGTAATGGGCGATCACCCTTTCGTGTGCTTTTCACCAAAGACCTCAAGGGCCTTCGAGGTGTCGCCGACAAAGGAAGCGTGAGTACCCTTGCGCACACCATGATGACCTCGGCTCGCCCCGCCGACTCCGGCCTCGCAGGCCCGGGCGAGCTTGACCGTTACTCCTACGCGGACGCCCCCGGGGCCGACCGCGGCGCCTCGCCCGCCTGGGACGGCGACACGGAGCTGAGCCGTGTGGGCCGCCGCGCCGCAGGCAGCCGCGGCCGAGGGCTGCACGGCCAGCTCGTACAGCAGCTCGGCCAGATGATCGTCTCCGGTGACCTGGGCGCCGACCGCCCGCTGGTCCCGGAGGAGATCGGGCAGCGCTTCGAGGTGTCCCGCACCGTCGTCCGTGAATCCCTGCGCGTCCTCGAGGCCAAGGGCCTGGTCAGCGCCCGCCCCAACGTGGGCACCCGAGTCCGGCCCGTCAGCGACTGGAACCTCCTCGACCCCGACATCATCGAATGGCGGGCCTTCGGCCCGCAGCGCGAGGACCAGCGCCGGGAGCTGTGCGAGCTGCGCTGGACGATCGAGCCGCTGGCCGCCCGGCTCGCCGCCGGCCACGGCCGCGAGGACGTCCAGCAGCGCCTCGCCGACATGGCCGAGATCATGGGCCACGCCCTCGCCCAGGGCGACTCCCTCACCTTCACCCGCGCCGACGCCGAGTTCCACTCCCTGCTCCTCCAGGTCGCGGGCAACCGCATGCTGGAGCACCTCTCGGGGATCGTCTCGTCCGCCCTCCACGTCTCCGGCGCCTCCACCGGCGGCTGCGACCGTCCCACCGAGGCGGGCGTCGGGCAGCACCTGCGGATCGTCGACGCCGTCGCCGCCGGGGACGCCGCGGGCGCCGAGGCGGCCATGCGTCAACTGCTCGTCACCCACCCCGAGGTCGAGCGAGTGGTGCCCGCCCCGCGCGAGCACTGAGCGCGGGACGGACCCCGCGGACTGGGGCGGCGAGTGCGGGGCCGCTCGGCCGGCGCGTGCGTACGGAGTCGTACGCACGCACCGGGCGAGCCGTTCCGCGCGGCCGCCGACGGCGGCAGAGGTCACGATCTGTCCACTTCAGGGGCCTTTCACCCTGTTTTGGGGTGTGACTCGGGCCACGAGGATTGGGCGTAACGCTCCTTGTGACAGCGCGATGACTAAAGAGGTGGTGACCGCGGAGGGAATACGCGCCTCGATGGAGGTGCTGACTTCTCCGCACTACCGCCCACGCGCCGTCGGTTCATCCTTGCCGACGGTCGTCGGCCCGGTCCAGAGCGGACGGGGCCGGAAGCCGTTTCCATCGTTCCGAGAGGTTGTTCGTGTCGGCCAGCACATCCCGTACGCTCCCGCCGGAGATCGCCGAATCCGAGTCTCTGATGGCGCTCATCGAGCAGGGAAAGGCCGAGGGGCAGATCGCCGGCGACGACGTGCGTCGGGCCTTCGAGGCTGACCAGATTCCGCCAACCCAGTGGAAGAACGTTCTGCGCAGCCTCAACCAGGTCCTCGACGAGGAGGGTGTGACGCTGATGGTCAGTGCCGCAGAGGCGCCCAAGCGCACCCGCAAGAGCGTCGCAGCGAAGAGCCCGGCGAAGCGCACCGCCACCAAGGCCGTCTCCTCCAAGACGGTCACGGCGCGGCAGTCCTCCGTCTCGTCCACGTCCGCCCAGGGCGCGTACGGCGACGAGACGGACGAGGCCGTGGCGCCCGCCAAGAAGACCGCCGCCAAGAAGGCGACGGCCAAGAAGACGGTGGCCAAGAAGACCGCCGCCAAGAAGACGACGGCCAAGAAGACGGCCGCCAAGAAGGACGCCGACGAGCTCCTCGACGAGGATCTCCTTGAGGAGACCCCCACCCCGGGCAAGGGTGAGGAAGAGGACGAGAGCGGCGAGACCAAGGGCTTCGTCCTGTCCGACGAGGACGAGGACGACGCCCCGGCGCAGCAGGTCGCGGTGGCCGGTGCCACCGCCGACCCGGTGAAGGACTACCTGAAGCAGATCGGCAAGGTCCCCCTGCTCAACGCCGAGCAGGAGGTCGAGCTCGCCAAGCGCATCGAGGCCGGTCTGTTCGCCGAGGACAAGCTGGCGAACGCCGACAAGCTGGCCCCGAAGCTCAAGCGCGAGCTGGAGATCATCGCCGAGGACGGCCGGCGCGCCAAGAACCACCTCCTGGAGGCCAACCTCCGTCTGGTGGTCTCCCTGGCCAAGCGCTACACCGGCCGCGGCATGCTCTTCCTGGACCTGATCCAGGAGGGCAACCTCGGTCTGATCCGCGCGGTGGAGAAGTTCGACTACACCAAGGGCTACAAGTTCTCCACGTACGCGACCTGGTGGATCCGCCAGGCCATCACGCGCGCGATGGCCGACCAGGCCCGCACCATCCGTATCCCGGTGCACATGGTCGAGGTCATCAACAAGCTCGCGCGTGTCCAGCGCCAGATGCTCCAGGACCTGGGCCGCGAGCCCACCCCGGAGGAGCTGGCCAAGGAGCTCGACATGACCCCGGAGAAGGTCATCGAGGTCCAGAAGTACGGCCGTGAGCCGATCTCCCTCCACACCCCTCTGGGTGAGGACGGCGACAGCGAGTTCGGTGACCTCATCGAGGACTCCGAGGCGGTCGTGCCGGCCGACGCGGTCAGCTTCACCCTGCTCCAGGAGCAGCTCCACTCCGTCCTGGACACCCTCAGCGAGCGCGAGGCCGGCGTGGTCTCGATGCGCTTCGGTCTCACCGACGGTCAGCCGAAGACGCTCGACGAGATCGGCAAGGTCTACGGCGTGACGCGTGAGCGCATTCGTCAGATCGAGTCCAAGACGATGTCGAAGCTGCGTCACCCGTCGCGCTCCCAGGTGCTGCGCGACTACCTCGACTAGTCCTGACAGAGCGATAGATCGATCGCCGTGGGGCCCGGTTCCTCTTCCGAGGGGCCGGGCCCCGCTGTTTCCCGGGATGCGGTGACCGGCGCGCGGGGTGACGCTGGGTAGGCAAAGAACTTCGTTCCGTCAGGAGGCTGTGTATGCGCGCCCTGAGGTACCCGCTGATCGGAACGGCCGTGCTGCTGCTGGCGGCTCCGCTCCCGGTGCGGGCGGGGGAACGCGGGGTCATCGGCGGGCAGGCCGTGAAGGTCGCGGACGTGCCCTGGACGGTGGCTCTGGCGAGCCGTGAGCGGTTCGGCCCCACGCGGTCGGGTCAGTTCTGCGGCGGTGCCCTGGTGAGCCGTTCGACGGTCGTGACGGCGGCCCACTGCCTCAGCCGTGAGGTGCTCGGCGTCGAGATGTCCGAGGCGAAGGACCTCCGGGTGATCGTGGGGCGCGACGACCTGCGGGGCGGGGGCGGGAAGGAGATCGCGCTCAAGGACGCCTGGGTCAACCCCGCCTTCAACCCCGAGACGAACGCCGGGGACGTGGCCGTGCTCACCCTGGCCGAACCGGTCGCCGACAAGACGCCGATCGCCCTGGCGAAGGAGGGGGACGTGGCCTATCAGCCGGGGACGGAGGCGGGCGTCTACGGCTGGGGCGACATGTTCGGCAACGGCGCCTACTCGCCGACGCTGCGGGGCGCGCGGGTGGCCATCCTGGAGGACGCGATGTGCAGGCAGGCGTACCCGGGCGGCCCCGAAGGGGTCTACCAGCCGTCGACCATGCTCTGCGCGGGGCTGCCGCGCGGCGGGCGGGACGCCTGCCAGGGCGACAGCGGGGGCCCGCTGGTGGCGCGGGGTCGCCTCGTGGGGCTGGTGTCCTGGGGGAGCGGATGCGCCCAGGCGGGCCGTCCGGGGGTCTATACGCGCGTCTCGGCGGTCGCCGCGCTGGTGTGGGCCCACAGCGTCGACCCGGCTCCCGCGGCCCCTCCTCCGGCCGCTCCGCCGCCCGCGCAGCCCTCGGTGGCCCCGCCCGTCCGGCCGCCGGCCGCCCCGTCCGCGTCACCGCAGGTGGCGCCGCCCGCTCCGGGGTCGGGGAAACGCCCGGGCAGGAGACCCATGTGAGCCCGGGAACAGCACCGCCGGAGGGCCGCGGAGACCGGGAAAGGGTACGAGAGCGGGCGGCCTCCCCGGTGGGGTGGCCGCCCGCGGCTGCCCGGCCCTGGATGGCCGGACCTCGCTCGTCGTCGGATGCGATGTGTCAGCGCTGCACCGCGCGGACTCAGCGGTCCTCGTCGGACGCGGACGCCGGCACGGCGGTGAGCCGCTCCGTCTCGTCCTGTATTTCCGCGGCGATCTTCTTGAGTTCTGGCTCGAACTTGCGGCCGTGGTGGGCGCAGAAGAGCAGTTCACCGCCGCTCATGAGAACGACGCGCAGGTAAGCCTGAGCGCCGCACCGGTCGCAGCGGTCAGCGGCCGTCAGCGGGCTCGCGGGGGTCAGAACAGTAGTCACGTCGCCTCTTCTCTAGCTCGACGAGCTGTCGTACCAGGGTCAACATCCAACCAGGCCGAAAACGTTCCCGCTCGTGGCTTTTCCTCGAAACTTCCTTTCGAGTGGGGCCGGACCTTGACGTTTGGCGGCGAATGAGCCGTATCGCGTGGGCTTACGGTTTCACGTCGCTGGGGGTTGTCGTCCTCCCGGCCGGCTTGCCGGGTTGTTCTTGAGGACGTGCCCGGAGCCTAAATGGTTCATGCCTCGAAGGGAACGTGATGTGCATGTCACTCCATCGAGGTATCGAACGCCTGATCGAATCTCGATTAGCATGGTTGTTCTCAAGGGTGGCGGCACAAAGGCTCTACCTGGCCTCGGTACCCTCTGAACGGCAACCGAGCCACCCTTGTGCCCCACTCGGGCCAGACAGAAATTCAGCGAGGAGCGAACCGCGTGACCGCCGAGACGTCCGTGCCGTCCACTGCGTTGCTGACCGGGGCAGACCGGGACGGATCCAACTACACCGCTCGGCACCTGCTCGTCCTCGAGGGCCTGGAGGCCGTCCGCAAGCGGCCCGGCATGTACATCGGGTCCACGGACAGCCGTGGCCTGATGCACTGCCTCTGGGAGATCATCGACAACTCCGTCGACGAGGCCCTCGGCGGGTTCTGCGACCACATCGAGGTGATCCTCCACGACGACGGGTCGGTGGAGGTGCGGGACAACGGCCGCGGCATCCCCGTGGACGTCGAGCCCAAGACCGGGCTGTCCGGTGTCGAGGTCGTGATGACCAAGCTGCACGCCGGCGGCAAGTTCGGCGGTGGCTCGTACGCGGCCTCCGGCGGTCTCCACGGTGTCGGCGCCTCCGTCGTCAACGCGCTCTCCGCGCGGCTGGACGTCGAGGTCGACCGGAACAGCAGGACCCACTCGATCAGCTTCCGCCGGGGCGTTCCCGGCATCTTCACCGAGTCGGGCCCGGACGCGCCCTTCGACCCCTCCGGCGGCCTGCTCAAGGGCAAGAAGGTCCCCAAGGCCCGCACCGGCACCCGCGTCCGCTACTGGGCGGACCGCCAGATCTTCCTCAAGGACGCCAAGCTCTCTCTGGAGACCCTCTACGGGCGCGCCCGGCAGACGGCCTTCCTGGTGCCCGGGCTGACGATCGTCGTCCGCGACGAGCGGGCCCTGGACGGCGGGGAGACCACCGAGGAGACGTTCCGCTTCGACGGCGGCATCAGCGAGTTCTGCGAGTTCCTCGCGCAGGACAAGGCCGTCTGCGACGTGCTGCGGCTGTCCGGGCAGGGCACCTTCAAGGAGACCGTGCCGGTCCTCGACGACCGGGGCCACATGACCCCCACCGAGGTCACCCGCGAGCTCGGCGTGGACATCGCCCTGCGCTGGGGCACCGGCTACGACTCCACGGTCAGGTCCTTCGTCAACATCATCGCCACCCCCAAGGGCGGTACGCACGTCACCGGATTCGAGCGGTCGATCGCCAAGACGGTCAACGAGGCGCTCCGCTCGGCCAAGCTGCTGCGGGTCGCCGAGGACGACGTCGTCAAGGACGACGCCATGGAGGGGCTCACGGCGGTCGTGACCGTCCGGCTGGCGGAGCCGCAGTTCGAGGGCCAGACCAAGGAGGTGCTGGGCACCTCGGCCGCCAACCGGATCGTCGCCAACGTGGTGGCCAAGGAGCTCAAGGCGTTCCTGACCTCCACCAAGCGCGACGCCAAGCAGCAGGCCCGGGCCGTGCTGGAGAAGATCGTGGCGGCGGCCCGCACCCGTATCGCCGCCCGCCAGCACAAGGAGGCCCAGCGGCGGAAGACCGCGCTGGAGTCCTCCTCGCTGCCGGCCAAGCTGGCCGACTGCCGCAGCGACGACGTCGAGCGCAGCGAGCTGTTCATCGTCGAGGGCGACTCGGCCCTCGGCACGGCCAAGCTGGCGCGGAACTCGGAGTTCCAGGCGCTGCTGCCGATCCGCGGCAAGATCCTCAATGTCCAGAAGTCCTCGGTCTCGGACATGCTCAAGAACGCCGAGTGCGGCGCGATCATCCAGGTGATAGGAGCCGGGTCCGGCCGCACGTTCGACATCGACGCCGCGCGGTACGGGAAGGTGATCTTCCTGGCCGACGCCGATGTGGACGGCGCGCACATCCGCTGTCTGCTGCTGACGCTGTTCCAGCGCTACATGCGGCCGATGGTGGAGGAGGGCCGGGTCTTCTCGGCCGTGCCCCCGCTGCACCGGGTGGAGCTGACGAACCCCAAGAAGGGGCAGGACAAGTACATCTACACCTACTCCGACAGCGAGCTGCGGCAGACGCTGATGCAGCTGGAGCGCAAGGGCGTCCGCTACAAGGAGAGCATCCAGCGCTACAAGGGCCTGGGTGAGATGGACGCCGACCAGCTCGCCGAGACCACGATGGACCCCCGCCACCGCACCCTGCGGCGGATCAACATCAGCGACCTGGAGGCCGCCGAGCGCGCCTTCGACCTGCTGATGGGCAATGAGGTCGCGCCGCGCAAGGAGTTCATCACCAACTCCGCGGCCACGCTGGACCGCTCGCGCATCGACGCCTGACGGCCCGGCGGGCCCGCCGCGCGGCACTCGATGTCCACCCCCGGGTGGAGAGATCATCTCCACCCGGGATCCACCCCGGACCCACCCGTGCTCCGATACGCGCCGGGAGCCGACTCCGTAGCGTGGAATCCGTGGCGATCGAGAACTGGACTGAGTGGCCCGCCCGCGAGGCGCTCGCCAAGGTGGGTGTGCCCCGGCGGCGCCAGGTGATGACGTGGGTGGTGCGCGTCGTCCTGGTGGGCGCCTTCCTGTGGGGGGTGCTCCGCGAGGACGTCTTCCACGGATGGGGGTACGCCGCGCTCGCGGCCGGCTTCGTGCTCTGCGCCGCCGCGGTGCGGGGGTGCTATCTGACGACGCTCGCCATGCGGTTGTGGCCCTCCGTCGCGCTGCTGGGCGTGCCGGTGCTGGTGGGGGTGGCCGCGCAGGCGGCCGGGTCGCACGCCGCGGCGACGGGGCTGTGGTGCGTCAGCGCGGCCATCGCCGTGGAACGGCTGCCCCTGGGCGCCGGGCTGGCCTTCGCGGGCGTATCGCTGGGGGCGTATGTGCTGGCCCTCCACGACCGGTCGGTGACGACCGCGGTGACGGTCGTGGGTGTGCTGCTGATCGGGTACTCGCTGCGGCTGGACGAGGAGGCCCGGGGGGCCGGGTTCCGGTTGCTGGCGCAGGAGCGGGCCGCGCGGCGGGCCGAGGCGGAGTCGGCGGCGCTGGCCGAGCGCGCCCGTATCGCCCGCGAGATACATGACGTGCTGGCGCACAGCCTCTCCGCGCAGTTGGTGCATCTGGAGGCCGCCCGGCTGCTGATCGAGAGCGACGCCGACCGGCAGCGGATCCTGGAGCGGGTGGCGGCGGCCCGGGGTATGGCGCGCCAGGGCCTGGCCGAGACGCGGCAGGCGCTGTCCGCCCTGCGGGGTGAGCTCACACCGGTCGAGGAGTTCCTGCGGGAGGTCGCGGCGGCGGAGGGGGCGCGGCTGGAGACGGCGGGGGAGCCGCGCGGGCTGCCGGCGGAGGCGGGGCTGGCCGTGCGGAGGGTCGCGCAGGAGGCGCTCACCAATGTGCGCAAGCACGCCCCCGGTGCCCGGGTGGAGATGCGGTTCACCTATCTGGAGCGAGAGGTGGAGCTCTGGGTGAAGGACAGCGGAGCGCGGGGCACGGTCGAGGGGCTGGCGGCCTCCGGTGCCGGGTACGGTCTGCTCGGGATGAGGGAGCGCGCCGAACTGCTCGGCGGCACGCTGGAGGCCGGGCCGGCCGGATCGGACCAGGAGGGCTTTGTGGTGTGTCTGAGGGTGCCCACATGACGGGCGGTACGAGCGATGGGGTGGGCGGGCCGGACGGGCCGGGCCGTGCCCTCGGGGAGGGGAGCGCGGGGCCACGGGCGGCGCGGGTGGTGGTCGCCGACGACCAGACCGTGGTGCGCGAGGGGATCGTGATACTGCTGGGCCTGCTGCCGGGGATCGAGGTCGTGGGTTCGGCGGCGGACGGGCTGGAAGCGGTGCGGCTGGTGGCCGAGCACGCGCCCGATGTGGTGCTGATGGATCTGCGGATGCCGCGGTGCGACGGTGTGGAGGCCACCCGGCGGATCCGCGCCGAGTACCCGGGCACCCAGGTCGTCATCCTGACGACCTACGCCGACGACGACTCGCTGTTCCCCGCGTTGCGGGCCGGGGCGCGCGGCTATCTCACCAAGGACGCCGGCGGGGAGGAGATCGTCAGGGCGGTCGCGCACGTGATGTCGGGGGAGGCGGGGCTGTCCCCGAAGGTACAACTGCGGCTGCTGGAGCGCCTCTCCACGGGCGTGGTCCAGCGTCCGCCGACGGTGCCAGGGCCTCCGCGCGAGCTTCCGGACGGGCTGACGGCACGGGAGGCGGAAGTCCTCTCACTCGTCGCCGAGGGGCTGTCCAACGGCGAGATCGCCCGCCGTCTCCAGGTCAGCACCGCGACGGTGAAGACCCATATCAACAACCTCTTCGCCAAGACCGGGGTGCGCGACCGGGCGCAGGCCGTGCGGTACGCCTTCCGGCACGGCATCGCGCGACCGCCGGGGACCTCCCTCCCCTGATGGCCTATCAGGGCGACGAGTCGTCACCGCGCGGACCAGGCGTAGCGGTGCTCCGGGCGGCCCGTCTCGCCGTACTTGAGCGTCAGACTGAGCCTGCCCGACTCCTCCAGCCGCTTGAGATACCGCTGGGCGGTCGACCGGCTCAGCCCCGAGCGCTCCGCCACCTCGTGTGCCGACAGCGGCCGTGAGGCGTCCGAGAGCACCCGGCGGATCAGGTCGGCCGTCGGCGCGGAGTGCCCCTTGGGCAGAGGCGTGGTGACGGCGGCGGTGCGCAGGGTGCCGAAGATCCGGTCGACCTGGTCCTGTTCCGCCTCGTCGGCGCCCTCCAGGGTCCGCCGCAGCCGCGCGTACGCCTCCAGCTTCACCCGCATCCCCGGGAAGGTGAACGGTTTCACCAGGTACTGGAGCACGCCGTAGCGCATGGCGGTCTGCACGGTCGCGACGTCACGGGCCGCGGTGACCATGATCACGTCCGTGTGGTGACCGAGCTCCCGGATGCGGCGGATCAGCGACAGCCCGCTCTCGTCCGGCAGATAGTGGTCGAGGAGCACCAGGTCGATGCCTCCGCGCTCCAGCAGTGCCAGCGCCTGCGCGGCGTTGTGGGCCGTGGCCCGCACCCGGAATCCCGGCACGCGCATGACATACGCGGCGTTGATCTCGGCGACGCGGAAATCGTCGTCCACGACCAGGACCTCGATCATCTGCTCACTCCTTCGAGGGATCGTGTGCCCGGCGCCAAGGGGTGGAGGGCGTCCGGCAGCTCCACGGTGAAGACCGCGCCGCCGCCGTCCCGTTCACCCGCGCGGGCCGAACCGCCGTACCGTTCGGCGAGCCGCCGTACGAGCGAGAGGCCCAGCCCCCGGGGGCGGTTGGGCGCGGCCTCCTTGGTGGACCAGCCGTCGGCGAAGACCAGTTCGCGTGCCTCCTCCGGGACGCCGGGGCCGTTGTCCGAGACGGTGACCACGGCCGTCGTGCCCTCCGCCCGGATCCCGACCTCCATAAAGGCGTCCGGACGGTACCGCCCGGTGGCGTCCAAGGCGTTGTCCACGAGATTGCCGAGCACGGTGACGAGGTCCCCCGGCTCCACCACCCGGCCCGGCAGGTCCGACTCCTCGCTCACCCGCAGCGCCACCCCGCGCTCCGCGGCGACCGCGCTCTTGCCCACCAGCAGCGCGCTGACCAGCGGTTCATGGACCCGCTCGGTCACCTGCTCGGCGGTGGCCCGGTGGGCGCCGGTGACCTCGGCCACGAAGTCGACCGCCTCCTGGTACATCTCCAGTTCCAGCAGCCCGACGAGGGTGTGCAGCCGGTTGGCGTGCTCGTGGTCCTGGGCGCGCAGTGCCTCCGTCAGCCCCCGGGTGCCGTCCAGTTCACGGCCCAGCTGCTCGAGTTCCGTACGGTCGCGGAGCGTCGCCACGGTGCCGCCGTCGGTGGTGTCCATCCGGTTGACGACCAGGACCCGGCCGTCCCGGACGGTGAGCAGGTCCGTCCCGGTCACCCGGCCCGCCAGGACGTCGGTGGTCCGGCCGGGCGGGAGGGCGGCGTCCAGTGGCCGGCCGAGGGCGTCCGGGCCGATGCCGAGCAGCCGTCGCGCCTCGTCGTTGATGAGCCGGACCCTGCCCTTCCGGTCGAGGGCCACCACCCCCTCGCGGATGCCGTGGAGGATGGCCTCGCGTTCGTCGAGGAGGGCGGATATCTCCGACAGCGCGATGCCGCGGGTGCGTTTGCGCAGCCGCCAGGAGACGGCCAGGGCCGCCAGCGCGCCGACCGCCAGCGCCGCTCCGGCGTTGGTGAGGATGCTGGGCAGGGCGTGCAGCAGGATGTCGCGCACGTCGTCGTAGGCGATGCCGACGGAGACGGCGCCCACGATCGCGCCCTCCGGCCCGCGCAGCGGCACCTTGCCGCGCGCCGAGCGGCCCAGGGTGCCGTTCTCGATGCCCGTCCACTCGCGTCCGGCCAGGGCCGGGCCCGGATCGGTGCTGACGTGCCGGCCGATCTCGGCGGGTGTGGTGTGGGAGTAGCGGATGCCCCGGGTGTCGACGACCACGACGTAACTGGCGTCCGTCGCCAGGCGGATGCGCTCGGCGGCGGTCTGCACCGGTCCGTCGGGGCTCGGCGGCCCGGCCAGGATGTCATGGGCGAGCCCGGGCTGGGCGGCGGCCGCCTCGGCGATGGCCAGCGCCCGGCGTTCGGCCTGCTCGTCCAGCTGGGCGCCCAGGGGCGCGAGGAAGAGGCCGGCGGTCAGCGCGGTGACACCGGTGGTGATCAGCAGTTGGACGGACAGGGCCTGGGCGAAGACACGCCGGGGCAACCGGGGGCGCATGTACGAGCCTTTCGCATTCCGGGCCATGGGTGTGTACCGAACGTAGCCGCACGATGGCCTCTTGTGTCACCCCCGTGTCACTTTCGTTGTTCTATCGCGAGCAAAACGAGCAGAACAGGCTTCGTACGCTGAAGTCGCACAGCGCACACAAGACTGCCGCTGTGGCGCACGCCACTCCTAGCCTCCAGCACCGGTCGCCCCGCACGGGCCGCGGGGCCGGACACCCGGGAGCGGAGGCGCCCTATGAACAGCGGTAACAGCGGCAAGCCAGGGGAGAACCCCGGCGGCACACCACGACCGGCCGCGGCGCCGGCGATCGAGCTGCGCGGTGCGACCAAGGTGTTCCGCACCCCCTCGGGGGCGGACCACACGGCCGTGCGCGATCTCGACCTCACCGTCGCCCAGGGCGAGTTCGTGGCGGTCGTCGGCCCGACCGGCTGCGGCAAGTCCACCACGCTCACGCTGGTCAGCGGCCTGGAGGAGCCCACCGAGGGCGAGGTGCTGGTGGGCGGCGAGCCCGTGACCGGCATCCGGCCCGAGGTCGGCTTCGTCTTCCAGCAGGACGCGGTCTTCCCCTGGCGGACCGTGCTGGCGAACGTGATGGCGGGCCCGCGCTTCCGCGGGGTGCCGAAGGCCGAGGCGCGCGAACGGGCCCGTGACTGGCTGGGCCGGGTGGGGCTCGCGGCGTTCGAGGACCGCTATCCGCACCAGCTCTCCGGCGGCCAGCGCAAGCGCGTGGCGCTCGCCCAGACCTTCGTCGGCGACCCGGCGATCCTGCTGATGGACGAGCCGTTCTCGGCGCTGGACGTACAGACCCGGGCGCTGATGTCGGACGAACTCCTGGAGCTGTGGGGCGGTTCGCGCCCCGACGGCCGGGCGGCGGCTTCCGTCGTCTTCGTCACCCACGACCTGGAGGAGGCCATCGCGCTCGCCGACAGGGTGGTCGTGATGACGGCCGGGCCGGCCACCGTCAAGGAGGTCTTCCCGATCGACCTGCCCCGTCCCCGGAGAGTCGAATCCGTGCGCCTGGAGCCCCGGTTCATCGAGATCTACCGGGAGATCTGGTCCTCCCTCGGCGAGGAAGTCCGTATCACCCGGGAAAGGGGTGCCGCTCATGTCGCCTGAGTCCGTCGTCGCCTCCGTCGTAGCGCAGAAGCGCCCCCAGGGGCGCACGGAAGCGCGGGCACGCGCGGCGCGCAACCACAGGCTGAAGGTCCTCGGCGCGCGCGTCCTCCTCCTCGCCGCCCTGCTGGGCGCCTGGGAGATCATGGCCCGTAACGACGTCATCGATGCCTTCAACTTCTCGATGCCGTCGAAGGTCTGGGACCAGATCGTCCAGTGGACCCTCCACGGCACCCCGCAGGGCCCGCTCGGCGAGCAGATCGCGTACACGCTCTACGAGGCCCTGCTCGGCTGGATCGTGGGCGTGACGGCCGGAGTGGTCCTCGGCATCGTCCTCGGCAGGGTCCGCTTCCTCGCCGACGTCCTCGGCCCCTTCATCAAGGTGCTCAACGCGCTGCCCAGGATCGTCCTCGCGCCGGTCTTCCTGATCTGGTTCGGCCTCGGGCCCGCCTCCAAGGTGGCCTCGGCCGTGGTGCTCGTGTTCTTCCCCGTCTTCTTCAACGCCTTCCAGGGCGCCCGAGAGGTGGACCGCAACCTGGTCGCCAACGCCCGGATCCTGGGCGCGAGCGGTCGGCAGGTGACCCTCCAGGTCGTCATCCCCGCCGCCACCTCCTGGATCTTCACCAGCCTCCACGTCAGCTTCGGCTTCGCGCTGATCGGCGCGATCGTCGGCGAGTACATCGGCGCGGACAGGGGCATCGGCCTGCTCGTCTCCGCCTCCCAAGGCACCTTCAACACCGCCGGCGTGTACGCGGCGATGGCCATCCTCGCCGTCGTCGCCCTGCTCGCCGAGGGGCTGCTGACCTTCCTGGAGAAGCGGCTCTTCCGCTGGAAGCCCGCCGCACCCGGCGAGCGCTGACCCCCACCGCGCACCATCCGCCCCACCCCCCTCGACCTGACCATAAGGAACGGAAAATGCGTACCTCCGCCAAGTTCTCAGCGCTGGTCGTCGCCGGAGCGATGTGCCTGTCCCTCTCCGGCTGCGCCGACGAGTCGTCGGCCGACACCTCGGGCAACGAGTCCCTCAAGGGGGACGTCGTCAAGATCATGGTCGGCGGCCTGGACAAGGTCATCTACCTGCCGGCGGTGCTCACCCAGCGCCTCGGCTACTTCCAGCAGGAGGGCCTGACCGTCAAGCTCCTGAGCGAGCCCGCCGGCGTCCAGGCCACGACCTCCCTGCTCTCCGGTGACGTCCAGGGCGTCGTGGGCTTCTACGACCACACCCTCGACCTCCAGGTCAAGGGCAAGAAGGTGGAGTCGGTGGTGCAACTGGCCCAGACGCCGGGCGAGGTGGAGGTCGTCTCCACCAAGGCGGCGGGCGACATCGTCTCCCCCAAGGACTTCAAGGGGAAGAAGCTGGGCGTCACCGGACTCGGCTCGTCCACCGACTTCCTCACCAAGTACCTGGCGGTGAAGAACGGCGTGGACGTCAGCGACGTGACGCCCGTGGCGGTCGGCGCGGGCCAGACCTTCCTCTCGGCCCTGGAGAAGGGCGCGATCGACGGTGGCATGACCACCGACCCGACCGTCGCCCAGGTCCTGGACAAGAACCTCGGCAAGGTCCTCGTCGACATGCGCACACCGGAGGGCTCCAAGGCGGCCCTCGGCGGGCTCTACCCCGCGTCGAGCCTCTACATGAGCAGCGACTGGGTGAACAGCAACAAGGAGACCGTCCAGAAGCTCGCCAACGCCATGGTGAAGACCCTGAAGTGGATGTCCGAGCACACGCCCGAGGAGATAGCGGAGCAGATGCCCGCCGACTACGCCAAGGGCGGCAAGGACCTGTACGTGAAGTCGATCCGCAGCACGCTGCCGATGTTCACCAAGGACGGCGTGATGCCCGCCGACGGGCCGAAGACCGTGCTCCAGGTGCTCAAGTCCTTCAACCCGAACCTCAAGAACGCCTCCGTGGACCTGGAGAAGACCTACACCACGGAGTTCGTCAAGAAGGCCGGCTGACCCCGGCCGCCCGGGCGGCGAGCGGGCTGATGGCGACGACGTCCATCCGGGCCGGCGTGCCCAGCGCCCGGCCGCAGCTCTCGGGTCGGGGCGGCGCCGCGGCGCCCTGCTCGACCTCGACCCGCCAGGCGCGCCCGTCCGTGTGCGCGACGGTCACGGACCAGCGGGGCGCGGCCCCCTCGGTCCCGGTGACGTCCAGGGCGTCCGCGCCCTCCTCGCCGGTCAGCGCGCGGACGGCCAGCTCGGCGGCCTGCGCGGGGCGCTCCCAGGCGGAGCGGCCCCGGCAGTGCGCGGTGGTGATCCTGCCGTCGCGCGCCGCCTCCAGGGCCTCCTTGACGGCGTGCGCGGTGGCCCGCCCGTAGGCGTAGCCGTAGGGCAGGACGACCAGGGTGGGGGCGAAGCGGTGGCCACCGAGGTGGGTGACCTCCCAGACCTCCGTGCCGCCCGCGGCGGCCAGCTCGGCGGCGAGCGGCCGGCCCAGCAGGGCGCAGCAGCGGTCGCGCTTGCCGTTGGTGCACACCAGGGCGAGCGGATCCCCGGCGTACGGCTCCCACAGCCCGCCGTGCTCGCCGGCGCCGAGCGCCGCGAGGTCCAGCTCCAGCAGCGCGGCCGGGTCGGCGAGGGCGGTCGTACGGATCCAGGAGCGGCCGGGCGCGGTGTGGGCCAGGAAGATCCGCTGGAGGGCCGGCTCGTGGCAGTCCGCGTGCCGTCCGGGGCGGCGGATCAGGGCGATCCGCACTCCGGTCCCCTTGGTGGCCTCGTCGAGGGCGCGGCCGACGGCGGGGTCGAGGTGGCTGGAGGTGAGGGCGTTCGCGCCCCACGGGCCGGGCTGCTCGATCAGCAGCCAGGTCCGCGCCGGTGCGGCGGTACCGGCCAGCGGCTCGGTCAGCTGTCGGGAGGCGGTCGCGCACGTGCTCACGTAGGTGAGCCTAACCTGACCGGGTCCGGTCCTGCGCGCCGAGGGCCCTCCTATCCTGGGTCGGGCGGTGGACCCCGGTCCGTCCGCCGCAGTGGACCGACGAGGGAGGCTTTTTCTTGGCCAAGCGACAGATTCCGGTCATCGTGCTGGCGGGATTCCTCGGATCGGGCAAGACGACCCTGCTCAACCACCTCCTGCGGCACAGCGGAGGCACCCGGATCGGGGCGGTCGTCAACGACTTCGGCAAGATCGAGATCGATGCGATGAGCGTCGCCGGCCAGGTGGACTCCATGGTCTCCCTCGGCAACGGCTGCCTGTGCTGCGCCGTGGACGCGAGCGAGCTGGACGGCTTCCTGGACCGGCTGGCCCGCCCGGCGGCCCGCATCGACGTGATCGTCATCGAGGCCAGCGGGCTGGCCGAGCCCCAGGAGATCATCCGGATGATCCTGGCTAGCGACAACGACAGCGTCGTCTACGGCGGGCTGGTCGAGGTCGTCGACGGGGCGGAGTTCTCCGCCACGCGCGAACGCCACCCGGAGCTCGACCGGCACGTGGGCATCGCCGACCTCGTGGTCCTCAACAAGGCCGACCGCATCGGGGACGAGACCCGCGAGAGCCTGCTGGAGACGCTCGCCGGGCTGGCCCCGGGCACTCCCGTCGTCCCGGTCTCCCACGGGCGGATCGACCCGGAGATGCTCTTCGACCGCAAGCCCCGCGAGGACCACCTGGAGGCCGTGCGCCAGCTCTCCTTCGAGGACCTCCTCCTCGCGGACGACGAGCACGACCGCGAGCATGACCACGACCACGGCGAGCATTGCGGGGAGGGGTGCGACCACAGCGGCCATCTCCACTCCGGCTACGAGAGCGTCGAGTTCCGGTCCGACACCCCCATGAATCCCCGGCGGCTCATGGAGTTCCTCGACGGCAGGCCCGAGGGCCTCTACCGCATGAAGGGCTTCGTCCACTTCGGCGTGGCCGGCCACCGCGACAAGTTCACCCTCCACGCGGTGGGCGACTTCCTGCGCTTCTACCGGTCGCCGTGGGCGCGCTCCGAGGAGCGCGTCACGCAGATGGTGATGATCGGCAGGGGCATCGACGCCGGCACCCTGAAGGCGGGGCTCGAAGGCTGCCGGGACACGGCACCGGAAGAGACCGAGGAGCACAGCATGTGGGGCGTCCTGCGCTACGCGCAGGACTGAGACGCACCCAGGCTTGAGATACACCCAGGCTTGAGACGCACCCGAGCTCGAGGTGCGCGCGGACCCGCGCGCACCTCGAGCCCCGAAGGCCTACACCGGGCCGGCCACCACGGTCACCGGCTTCGGCAGCGGCGTACCCGAACCGTCGCGGCGCGGGTCGGGCGTCGGCAGCTCGGCCGGCATGCCGGTGGCCGTCGCGGCCCGCGCCGGGGCGGCGCCCGCCCAGGCCAGGACGAGGCAGTCCTCGCCCTTGAGGAAGCGCTGGCAGCGCACTCCGCCCGTGGCCCGGCCCTTGCGCGGGTACTGGTCGAACGGCGTCATCTTCGCCGTGCCCTCCGAGACCGCCCCCGGCAGCCCGCCCCGGGCACCCGCGACCGTGACCACCACCGCGTCCTCCGCGGGGTCGACGGCAGTGAAGGAGATGACCTTCGCGTCCGGCGACAGCTTGACGCCCGCCATGCCGCCCGCCGGGCGGCCCTGCGGCCGCACCTGCGAGGCCTGGTAGCGCAGCAACTGGGCGTCGTCCGTGACGAAGACCAGGTCCTCCTCGCCCGTGCGCAGCTCGACGGCGCCGACGACGGTGTCGCCGTCCTTGAGGCCGATGACCTCCAGCTCGTCCTTGTTGGCCGGATAGTCCGGGACGACGCGCTTGACCACGCCCTGCTCGGTGCCGATGGCCAGGCCGGGGGAGGACTCGTCGAGCGTGGTCAGGCAGACCAGCCGCTCGCCGTCCGCCAGCGTCAGGAACTCGGACACCGGGGCGCCGCCCGCCAGGTTCGGCGGGGCCGCCGTCTCCGGCAGCTGCGGCAGGTCGATCACCCGCAGCCGCAGCAGCCGCCCTGCCGAGGTCACCGCGCCCACCTCGCCCAGGGCCGTCGCCGGGACGGCCGAGACGATCACGTCGTGCTTCACGCGCTTGGCGTCGGCCGAGGCGTCCGCCGGCTCGCCCGTGGCCGTGCGGGCCAGGAGGCCCGTGGAGGACAGCAGCACCCGGCACGGGTCGTCCGCGACCTTCAGCGGCACCGCCGAGGCCGGCTGGCCCGCCGACTCCAGCAGCACCGTGCGCCGGTCGGTGCCGAACTTCTTCGCCACGTCCGCCAGTTCCGCCGAGACGAGCTTGCGGAGCTCCGCGTCCGACTCCAGGATCCGGGTCAGCTCGGCGATCTCCTCGGTGAGCCTGTCGCGCTCCGACTCCAGCTCGATCCGGTCGAACTTGGTCAGGCGGCGCAGCGGGGTGTCGAGGATGTACTGGGTCTGCACCTCGGAGAGCGAGAAGCGCTCCACGAGTGATGCCTTGGCGCCCGCCGCGTTATCGCTCGATCGAATGATTCGGATGACCTCGTCGATGTCGACGAGCGCCACCAGCAGGCCCTCGACCAGATGCAGCCGGTCGCTCCGCTTGCCGCGCCGGAACTCGCTGCGCCGGCGGACCACCTCGAAGCGGTGGTCGACGTAGACCTCCAGCAGCTCCTTCAGGCCCAGCGTCAGCGGCTGCCCGTCCACGAGCGCCACATTGTTGATGCCGAAGGACTCCTCCATCGGCGTCAGCTTGTAGAGCTGCTCCAGGACGGCCTCGGGGTTGAAGCCGTTCTTGATCTCGATGACCAGGCGCAGGCCGTGGGCCCGGTCGGTGAGGTCCTTGACGTCGGCGATGCCCTGGAGCTTCTTCGAGCCGACCAGGTCCTTGATCTTGGAGACGACCTTCTCCGGGCCCACCGCGAAGGGCAGCTCGGTGACGACCAGGCCCTTGCGGCGGGGCGAGACGTTCTCCACGGAGACCGTCGCGCGGATCCTGAACGTGCCGCGGCCGGTCTCGTAGGCGTCACGGATGCCGCTCAGGCCCACGATGCGGCCGCCCGTGGGCAGGTCCGGGCCCGGGACGAACTTCATCAGGGTGTCGAGGTCGGCGCCCGGGTGCCGGATCAGGTGCCGGGCGGCGGCGATGACCTCACCCAGGTTGTGCGGCGGCATGTTCGTCGCCATGCCGACCGCGATGCCGGACGAACCGTTGACCAACAGGTTCGGATAGGCGGCGGGAAGGGCCACCGGCTCCCGCTCGCTGCCGTCGTAGTTCGGCGCGAAATCGACGGTGTCCTCGTCGATCGACTCGGTCATCAACGACGACGGCGACGCCATCCGGGCCTCGGTGTAACGCATGGCCGCGGGCGGGTCGTCGTTGCCCAGCGAGCCGAAGTTGCCGTGGCCGTCCACCAGGGGCAGCCGCATCGAGAACGGCTGCGCCATGCGCACGAGGGCGTCGTAGATCGAGGCGTCGCCGTGCGGGTGGAGCTTGCCCATCACCTCGCCGACGACGCGGGCGCACTTCACATGCCCCCGCTCGGGCCGCAGGCCCATCTCGTTCATCTGGAAGAGGATGCGGCGCTGGACCGGCTTGAGGCCGTCCCGGGCGTCGGGCAGGGCGCGGGAGTAGATGACGGAATAGGCGTACTCGAGGAAGGAGCCCTGCATCTCGTCGACGACGTCGATGTCGAGGATGCGCTCCTCGAACTCTTCCGGCGGCGGGGTCTTCGTGCTGCGGCGGGCCATCGCGGCTGCTGCTCCTTCGATCGATTGCCGATGCGGGGTCCTGACGCGGACCATTGTGGACCGAGCCACCGACAACGCCGACCGCGACCCGTCCGGGGCATCCCCGGCGGTTCGGGAACTTCGCCAGATGTCAGCGCGCTTGCATACAGTGACAGGACTGTTCATCACGCGAGTCGTCGCGAGGCACCGCGGGATCTCAAGAGATCGAAGGGACGTACATGCCCATGGGTCACACGGCCACGCAACAGGCCGGCTCCGGCGGCCTGACAGCGACCGAGCACCGCCTGGCCAACGGCCTGCGGGTGATCCTCTCCGAGGACCACCTGACCCCGGTCGCCGCGGTCTGCCTCTGGTACGACGTCGGCTCGCGCCACGAGGTCAAGGGCCGTACCGGCCTCGCCCACCTCTTCGAGCACCTGATGTTCCAGGGCTCGGCCCAGGTCAAGGGAAACGGCCACTTCGAGCTGGTGCAGGGCGCCGGCGGATCGCTCAACGGCACCACGAGCTTCGAGCGCACCAACTACTTCGAGACCATGCCGGCCCACCAGGTGGAGCTGGCCCTGTGGCTCGAGGCCGACCGGATGGGCTCGCTGCTCACCGCCCTCGACGACGAGTCGATGGAGAACCAGCGCGACGTCGTCAAGAACGAGCGCCGCCAGCGCTACGACAACGTGCCCTACGGCACGGCCTTCGAGAAGCTGACGGCCATGGCCTACCCCGACGGCCACCCGTACCACCACACGCCCATCGGCTCCATGGCCGACCTGGACGCCGCCTCCCTGGAGGACGCGCGCGCCTTCTTCCGCACGTACTACGCGCCGGGCAACGCCGTCCTCTCGGTCGTCGGCGACATCGACCCCGAGCAGACGCTCGCCTGGATCGAGAAGTACTTCGGCTCCATCCCGGCGCACGACGGGAAGCAGCCCCCGCGCGACGGCCGGCTGCCCGACACCATCGGCGAGCAGCTGCGCGAGGTCCTCCGCGAGGAGGTCCCCTCCCGCGCGCTGATGGCCGCCTACCGCCTGCCCCACGACGGCACGCGCGAGGCCGACGCCGCCGACCTGGCGCTGACCATCCTCGGCGGCGGCGAGTCCTCCCGCCTCCACAACCGCCTCGTGCGGCACGACCGCACCGCCGTCGCGGCCGGCTTCGGCCTGCTGCGCCTGGCCGGCGCGCCCTCGCTCGGCTGGCTGGACGTCAAGGCGTCCGGCGGCGTGGAGGTCCCCGCGATCGAGACCGCCGTGGACGACGAGCTCGCCCGCTTCGCGGCCGAGGGCCCGACGCCCGAGGAGATGGAGCGCGCCCAGGCCCAGCTGGAGCGCGAGTGGCTGGACCGGCTGGCCACCGTCAGCGGCCGCGCTGACGAGCTGTGCCGCTTCGCCGTGCTCTTCGGCGACCCCCAGCTCGCCCTGACCGCGGTTCAGCGCGTCCTGGACATCACCCCCCTGGAGGTGCAGGAGGTCGCCAAGGCCCGGCTGCACCCCGACAACCGCGCCGTGCTGGTGTACGAGCCCACGCCCCAGTCCGGCACCGACGCCGCCGGCGAGAACGAGGAAGAGGAGGCGGACCGGTGAGCGACGCCGCAGCCGCGAGCACCCAGACCGCAGAGGCCTCGATGGAGTTCCACCCGCAGCCCCGCCCCGGCACCGCCTCCCCCTGGGCCTTCCCCGCCCCCGAGCGCGGCCTGCTCCCCAACGGGCTGACCGTGCTGCGCTGCCACCGCGCCGGCCAGCAGGTCGTCGCCGTCGACGTCGTCCTGAACGCGCCGCTGGCCGCCGAGCCCGAGGGCCTGGACGGCGTCGCCACGATCATGGCGCGCGCCTTCTCCGAGGGCACCGACAAGCTCAGCGCCGAGGAGTTCACCGCCGAGCTGGAGCGCTGCGGCGCCACCCTCGACGCCCACGCCGACCACCCCGGCGTCCGGCTCTCCCTGGAGGTCCCGGCCTCCCGGCTGGGCAAGGCCATGGGCCTGCTCGCCGACGCCCTGCGCGCCCCGGCCTTCCCGGACGGCGAGATCGAGCGCCTGGTCGACAACCGCCTGGACGAGATCCCGCACGAGCTGGCCAACCCCGCCCGCCGGGCGGCCATGGCGCTGGCCGCCGAGCTCTTCCCGGCCGGCTCCCGGATGTCCCGCCCCCGCCAGGGCGCGCAGGCGACCGTCGAGCGCATCGACGCCGCGGCAGTCCGGGCCTTCTACGAGGCCCATGTCCGCCCCGCCACCACCACCGTGGCGATCGTCGGCGACTTCACCGGCATCGACCTCGACCGGACCCTGGCGGAGTCCCTCGGCGCCTGGACCGGCACCACCGCCGAGCCGCTGCCCGTCCCGGCCGTCACCGCCGACGACACCGGCCGCGTCGTGATCGTGGACCGGCCCGGCGCCGTCCAGACGCAGTTGCTCATCGGCCGCACCGGCCCCGACCGGCACGCGAGCACCTGGCCCGCCCAGATCCTCGGCACCTACTGCCTCGGCGGCACCCTCACCTCCCGCCTGGACCGCGTCCTGCGCGAGGAGAAGGGCTACACCTACGGCGTGCGCTCCTTCGGCCAGGTGCTGCTCTCCGCCCCCGACGGGACGGGCACGGCCATGCTCGCCATCAGCGGCTCCGTGGACACCCCCAACACCGGCCCCGCCCTGGCGGACCTGTGGACCGTGCTGCGCACCCTCGCCGCGGAGGGCCTGACGGACGCCGAGCGCGACGTCGCCGTGCAGAACCTGGTCGGGGTCGCGCCGCTGAAGTACGAGACGGCCGCGGCCGTCGCCGCGACCTTCGCCGACCAGGTCGAGCAGTACCTGCCGGACGACTTCCAGGCGCGGCTGTACGAACGCCTCGCGGACACCGGCACGGTGGAGGCCACGGCGGCCGTCGTGAGCGCCTTCCCGGCCGACCGCCTCGTCACCGTCCTCGTCGGCGACGCCGCCGAGATCGCCGAGCCCGTCAAGGCCCTGGGCATCGGCCCGGTGACGGTCATCCCCGCCTGACGGCGACTCACCACCCCGGCGCGGCAGGCCACGCCGCGCCGGGGCCCCTTCGGCGCATGGGTCCGTTGTGACCCATGCGCCTCACTTATGTCCGCTTTCAGGCGGAGGTTGGGTGTTGGTCGTGTGGCGTACGTCATAAAAACCCACTTCTGTTTGCTGTTCGAATCTGACGCCGATTAGCGTCAGGCCCGGCAGCCCGCCGATCGGAGCCGCGACCGCGGCCCCGGGCAGCCATCGCCGAGTCCCCGAAGCGCCAGCAGAGGGGAGCCGGGGACCCAAACGTCCCTGGGGTGAATCGGGCCCCTCTCACGAGGGATCCGTAGGAGACCTTCCTGCTCCGAACCCGTCAGCTAACCCGGTAGGCGAGAGGGAAGGAAAGGAAACAGCCGCGACATGGCGTTCACCCGTGCCACCGGGAAGCACCGTCGTCCGAGCCGAGCCGCGCGCGTCAGCGCGAACGTGGCGGGCATAGCCACTCTCACGGCCGCCGGCGTAGTCGCCGGTGTCGCCGCCCCGGCCTTCGCCGCCTCCGACGACACGCAGCGCCCCGAGGACACCGGCCTGACCCAGGCCGTCGTCATGGGCGACGTCATGGCCGAGCACGTCGACGCCCAGGCCGAGTCCCAGCGCAGCGCCGCCGACGAGGCCGCCGCCCGCCTCCAGGCCGAGGAGAGCGCCAAGCAGAAGGCCGTCCAGGCCAAGCAGCGCTACGAAGAGGCCAAGCGCAAGGCCGAGGAGGAGCGCGCCGCCAAGGAGAAGGCCGCCCGCGACGAGGAGCGCAAGCGCCTCGGCACCTTCGTGAGCCCGATCGACGGCTCCTACGTCTCCACCTCCTACAAGGCCTCCAGCGGCCTGTGGTCCTCCGGCAGCCACACCGGTATCGACATGCACGCCGAGACCGGTACCTCCGTCCACGCCGTCGGCATGGGCACCATCGTCGAGGCCGGCTGGGGCGGCGCCTACGGCAACAACGTCGTCATCCAGATGGCCGACGGCACGTACACCCAGTACGGCCACCTGTCCTCCATCGACGTCTCCGTCGGCCAGTCGGTCACCCCGGGCCAGCAGATCGGCCTCTCCGGCGCCACCGGCAACGTCACCGGCCCGCACCTGCACTTCGAGGCCCGCACGGCCCCCACCTACGGCTCGGACATCGACCCGATCGCCTACATGGCCGCGCACGGCGTCAACCTGTAACGACGACGCCCGACGACTCGCGAAAGGCCCCGGCCCCCGGCCGGGGCCTTCGTGTTGGCCAAAAAATATCCATGAAACGGCGGCACCATCGGAAAACGCCCGGGATTGCCATAGAGTCGCCGAACGGACGTCAATCGGCCGTGCTGCACGGGGATTGAGGCATGAGGCGGAGGTAGACCCATGCGGGGCCGTACGTGAGCGGCGACGGCGAAGGGCCGCGCGAGAGCCGTCGTATTTCCACGCACGCGGTGTGCACCGCCATCCGCGACGACATCGTCTCCGGCGCTTTCCCGCCGGGCAGCCGGCTCATCGAGGAAATCCTCGCCCGCCGCTACGGCGTCTCACGGGTCCCCGTGCGCGAGGCGCTGCGCACCCTGGCCTCCGAGGGCTTCGTGACCACCCGCCGGCACGCCGGCGCCTGCGTCGCCGAACCCACCGAGCGCGAGGCCGCCGACCTCCTCGACATCCGGGCCCTGCTGGAACCGCTGGGCGCCGCCAAGGCCGCGCAGCGGCGCTCCGACGCCCACCTCAAGGTGCTGCGGGGCCTGGTCAGACTCGGCCAGGAGCGGGCCCGGGCGGGCCGCTGCGGCGAACTGCGCCAGCTCGGCGACTGGTTCGACGAGACCCTCGCCCAGGCGTCCGGCAGCCCCTCCGTCGCCGGGCTCCTGACCCAGCTGCGCCGCAAGATCGCCTGGGTGTACGCCCCGGGGCCCGTGGTCCGGCCGCTGGAGACCTGGGAAGCGTGCGGGGCGTTGGTGGACGCGGTGGCCCGCGGGGACGTGGAGCGCGCCCGGGAACTCGCCGCCGTACGGGCAGGCCGTTCGCCCGGTGAATTCCTGCTGCGGCGGACGGGGGGCGATCGCGTCCACCCGCCGAAACAGCCCGTAAACACGGCGGGCGTCCGTTCTTAACGAGCGGCCGCTATTCCTGGAGGAATAGGGCCGGGAATTCGTGGCGGTCCCCGGCCGGGGCACGCCGTGCGCGTCTGCGGAGAGCGGCGCGCACGGCGTGTGAAAAACCTGTGAATACGGCAGGGTGGTGGACACCCGGCTCGCGGGTGGGCGGCTCATGGGTATGCCGGTGACGGATGCGACGACGGGGCCGCGGCGGCCTGTCGTCGGCTGCCGCGGCCCCGCCGCGCGGTCCGCCCGATGAGGGCGGGCCGGAGGATCAGACGGTCTCCGGGAGCTCCTCGAGCCCCTCGGCGACGAGCTTGGCCAGACGGTCGAGCGCGGCCTCGGCACCCTCCGCCTCACTGGCGAGGACGATCTCCTCGCCACCCTGGGCGCCCAGGCCCAGCACGGCGAGCATGGAGGCGGCGTTGACGGGGTTGCCGTCCGCCTTGGCGATCGTCATGGGGACGCCGGCGGCGGTCGCCGCACGGACGAAGATCGACGCGGGCCGGGCGTGCAGGCCCTCGGCCCAGCCGACGTTTACGCGGCGCTCAACCATGGTGTTGCCCTTCAAGTCGATATTGGTTGTCTAGACCATTGTGGCACGGGGCGCGCGGTGCCCCGCGCGTGCGCCCCCACCAGGGCCCTTCGGTCGCGCCCGTGGCCCGGGCGGCACCGGCCCGCTGTCGGTGCCCGGCCTTACGCTGGGCCCATGCAGACGCCGTCCGAGCACGCGTACCCGACCCACTGGGAAGCCGATGTCGTGCTGCGCGACGGCGGCATCGCCCACATCCGCCCCATCACGCCCGACGACGCGGGACGGCTGGTCAGCTTTTACGAGCAGGTGTCGGACCAGTCCAAGTACTACCGCTTCTTCGCCCCCTACCCCCGCCTCTCCGACCGGGACGTCCACCGCTTCACCCACCACGACTACGTCGACCGGGTGGGCCTGGCCGCGATCGTCGGCGGCGAGTTCATCGCCACCGTGCGCTACGACCGCATCGCCCCCGCCGACGAGGCCGAGGTCGCCTTCCTCGTCCAGGACGCCCACCAAGGGCGTGGCGTCGCCTCCGCCCTGCTCGAGCACATCGCGGCCGTCGCGCGCGAACGCTCGATCCGGCGCTTCGCCGCCGAGGTGCTGCCCGCCAACAGCAAGATGATCAAGGTCTTCACGGACGCGGGCTACACGCAGAAGCGCAGCTTCGAGGACGGCGTCGTCCGCCTCGGCCTCGACCTGGAGCCCACCGACGCCTCCCTCGCCGTCCAGCGCGCCCGCGAACAGCGCGCCGAGGCCCACTCCGTGCAGCGCCTGCTCACCCCGCGCTCCGTCGCCGTCGTCGGCGCCGGCCGCGAGCCCGGCGGCATGGGCCGCACCGTGCTGCGCAACATCGTCGCCGGCGGCTTCACCGGGCGGACGTACGCGGTCAACCGCGCCTTCCCCGAGGAGCCTTCGCGGCTGGAGCCCGAGGGCGTTCCGGCCCACCGCTCCGTCGGCGGCATCGCCGAGCCGGTCGACCTCGCGGTCGTCGCCGTCCCCGCCGAGGAGGTCCCCGCCGTCGTCGCCGACTGCGGGGAGCACGGCGTCCAGGGGCTCGTCGTGCTCACCGCCGGGTACGCCGAGAGCGGCGGGAGGGGCCGCGCCCGCCAGCGCGAGCTGGTCCGCCAGGCCCGCTCGTACGGCATGCGCGTCATCGGCCCCAACTCCTTCGGCCTCATCAACACCGCCGAGGCCGTCAGGCTCAACGCCTCCCTCGCCCCCGAGCTGCCCGCCACCGGGCGGGTCGGGCTGTTCAGCCAGTCCGGCGCGATCGGCATCGCCCTGCTCTCCGGGCTCCACCGGCGGGCGGCCGGCCTCGTGGGCATCTCCACCTTCGTCTCCGCCGGCAACCGCGCCGACGTCTCCGGCAACGACTTCCTCCAGCACTGGCACGACGACCCCGACACCGACGTCGTCCTCATGTATCTGGAGTCCATCGGCAACCCGCGGAAGTTCGCCCGCCTCGCCCGGCGCACGGCCGCCCGCAAGCCGCTCGTCGTCGTCAAGGGCGCGCGGCACGGCGCCGCCGCCCCGACCGGCCACGCCGTGCCCTCCACCCGCATCCCCGACGCCACGGTCTCGGACCTGCTGCGGCAGGCCGGCGTCATACGTGTCGACACGGTCACCGAGCTGGCCGACACCGGACTGCTCCTCGCCTCCCAGCCGCTCCCCGAGGGCCCCCGCGTCGCGATCTGCGGCAACTCCGAATCGCTCGCCCTGCTCACGTACGACGCCTGCCTCACGGACGGGCTGCGGCCCCTGCTGCCCCGCGACCTGACCACGTCCGCCACCCCGGCGGACTTCCGCGCCGCGCTCTCGGCCGCCCTGGCCGACCGGGCCTGCGACGCCGTGGTCGTCACCGCCATCCCCTGGGTCGGCGACACCTCCGCCGCCGACCTCGCCACCGCCCTGCGCGAGGCCGTCGCGACGGCCCCCACCGCGAAGCCGGTCGCGGTCGTCCACCTGGAGATCCCCGGCTTGGCCGAAGCCCTGGCGGCACCGGTCCCGGACCGGGCCGCCGAGGATGCCGGTGCCCTGGACGGCGGGGTGCCGGCGGACGCCGCTGCCGCGGGCGCCGTCGCGGCGGAGGCCACCGCTGTCGTCGGCGCCGCCCTGGGCGAGGCCTCGGCCGAGCGCGGCGCTCCGGCCCACCGAGACAGGGCCGAGGACGGCATGGATTCGGCGGCCGAAAGCCCTGCCTCCCCGGCGGCGGACGGCGGGTCCGCCGGCCGGGCGGTCGCGTCGGGCGAGCCGGTCGGCACGGCCGCAGGACCCGCGCCCGCCGCAGGCGACCCCGCAAGCGAGGCCGCCATCCGGATACCCGCCTACCCCGCCGCCGAGCGGGCCGTGCGGGCGCTCGCCGAGGCGGTGCGTTACGCGCGGTGGCGGCGGGACGTCGCCGTGCCCGGGCGGGTGCCCGAGTACGACGACATCGACGAAGAAGGCGCCGCCGCCGACATCGGCGTCCTGCTCAAGGCCCACGGCGCCGTCGCCCCGCGCGCCGTGACGCTCTCCGCCCCCGACACCCAGCGCCTCCTCGCCCGCTACGGCATCGCCGTGCTGCCCGCCCTGCCCGCGCCCGACCCCGACAGCGCCGTGGACGCCGCCCGGCGGCTCGGCTTCCCCGTGGCCCTCAAGCCCACCGCGCCCCACCTCCGCCACCGCGCCGACCTGGGCGGGGTCCGCCTCGACCTCGGCGGCGAGGCGGAACTGCGCCGCGCGTACGCGGAATTGACCGAGCTGCTCGGCAAGCCCGAGGAGCTGAGCCTCGTCGTGCAGTCCATGGCCCCGCGCGGCGTCGACACCGTCGTCCGCGCCGCCATCCACCCCACCGCCGGCGCCGTGCTCTCCTTCGGGCTGGCCGGCGCCCCCTCCCTGCTGCTCGGGGACATCGCCCACCGGCTCGTCCCGGCCACCGACCGGGACGCCGCCGAGCTCATCCGTTCCGTGCGCACCGCGCCGCTGCTCTTCGGCTGGCGCGGCTCCGCCCCCGTGGACACCGCGGCCCTGGAGGAGCTGCTGCTGCGGGTCTCGCGCCTCGTCGACGACCACCCGGAAGTCGTCGGCGCCGACCTGGAGCCGGTGATCGTCGCCCAGCACGGGGTGCACGTCCTCGGCGCGACCATACGGCTGGCCCCGCCCCCGGCCCGCTCCGACCTCGGCCCGCGGAGTCTGCCCCTGTACTGAGCCCTGGCGCCGAGCCCCGCTACCGAGCGCCGACGGTGCGCCCTGGCCGGGGATCGGCGGCAGCCGGACCCCGTACGCCCCGTAGGATGGGACGTATGGCGAAGACCGGTACGACGACCCAGGGGCTGCGCGCGGCCATCGAGCGCAGCGGCTACTACCCGGCCCTCGTGGCCGAGGCGGTGGAAGCCGCCGTGGGCGGTGAGCCGGTCGTGTCGTACCTGGTCCACCAGGAGACGACGTTCGACTCGAACGAGGTGCGCCGCCATGTCACGGTGCTCGTCCTCACCGGTACCCGATTCATCGTCAGCCACACCGACGAGCAGGCCGCCGACGGCACCTCCCCGTCCCCCTACGCCACCACCTCCACCGAGTCCGTGAAGCTCGACCGGATCTCCTCGGTGGTGCTCAGCCGCGTCGTCGCCAACCCCGAGGCCTACACCCCGGGCACCCTGCCCCGCGAGGTCGTCCTGACCATCGGCTGGGGCGCGGTCTCCCGCATCGACCTCGAGCCCGCCGCCTGCGGCGACCCGAACTGCGACGCCGACCACGGCTACACCGGCTCCTCCACCGCCGACGACCTCAGCCTGCGGGTCAGCGAGGCGGGTGACGGCCCGGACACCGTCCGCCAGACCCTCGCCTTCGCCCAGGCGCTCTCCGAGGCCACCGCGGCGACCACCCGCTGATGTCCTACTCCACCGCGGCGGGCCAGGCCTGGCCCGAGCCCGCCCCGCTCGACCCCCGCTCCGCCCCGCTGCCCCGCTACGGCACCGGCTCCCTCGCCGACCTGCTGCCCTCGGTCGCCGCGGGCCTCGGCGTGCCCGGGCTGTCCTCCGGGATGGAGCTGGCGCCCGCCGACCGGGTCTGCGTCTTCCTGATCGACGGCCTGGGCTGGGAGCTGCTGCGCGCCCACCCCGACGAGGCCCCGTTCCTCCACTCGCTGCTGGGCACGTCCATGAACGGCACCGGCGCGCCCATGACCGCCGGCTTCCCCTCCACCACCGCGAGCTCCCTCGCCTCGGTCGGCACGGGCCTGCCGCCCGGCGCCCACGGCCTGGCCGGCTACACCGTCGCCGACCCGGCCACCGGGCAGCTGATGAACCAGCTCCGCTGGCGTCCCTGGACCGACCCCCACGCCTGGCAGCCGTACCCCACCGTCTTCCAGCTCGCGGACGCGGCCGGGATCGCCACCTGCCAGGTCTCCTCGCCGGACTTCGAGCACACCCCGCTGACCAAGGTCGCGCTGAGCGGCGGCACCTTCCACGGCCGGCTCTCCGGCGAGGAGCGGATGGACTTCGCCGCCGAGCGCCTCGGCGCCGCGGACCGCTCGCTCGTCTACACGTACTACAGCGAGGTGGACGGCAAGGGCCACCGCTTCGGCGTCGACTCCGAGGAGTGGCGCGGCCAGCTGATGTACGTGGACCTGCTCGCCCGGCGCCTGGCCGAACAGCTGCCGCCGCGCTCGGCCCTCTACGTCACCGCCGACCACGGCATGATCGACATCCCGTTCGACCCGGAGTCGCGCATCGACTTCGACGAGGACTGGGAGCTGCGCGCCGGCGTCGCCCTGCTGGGCGGCGAGGCGCGGGCCCGCCACGTCTACGCGGTGCCCGGCGCGGCCGCCGACGTCCTGGCAGTGTGGCGCGAGGTGCTCGGCGAGCAGATGTGGGTCGCGGGCCGGGACGAGGCCATCGAGGCGGGCTGGTTCGGCCCGCCCGGTGAGGGCGTCGACGACCGGGTGTACGCGCGGATCGGCGACGTCGTCGCCGCCGCCCGCGACGACGTCGCGATCGTCGCCACGGAGACCGAGCCCAACGAGTCGAGGATGGTCGGCCTCCACGGTTCCATGACGCCGGTCGAGCAGCTCGTGCCGCTCCTCGAAGTCCGCTCCTGAGCGTCCCCGTTCCATCCCCCACCCCCCCCACGATCAAACGAAAGGCGTCGGCCTTCCCATGCCCGAGCTGGTGTTCTTCTCCGGAACGATGGACTGCGGAAAGAGCACCCTCGCTCTGCAGATCGAGCACAACCGGTCGGCCCGCGGCCTCGAGGGGCTGATCTTCACCCGCAACGACCGCGCCGGCGAGGGCAAGCTGTCCTCCCGGCTCGGCCTGGTCACCGACTCCGTCGAGGCGGGGGAGGGGTTCGACTTCTACGCGCACCTGGTCGGGCACCTCTCGGCGGGCGGCCGCGCGGACTACGTCATCTGCGACGAGGCCCAGTTCCTCGAGCCGGAGCAGATCGACCAGCTGGCCCGGATCGTCGACGATCTCGAACTGGACGTCTTCGCCTTCGGCATCACCACCGACTTCCGCACCAAGCTCTTCCCGGGCTCCCAGCGTCTGATCGAACTCGCCGACCGCGTCGAGGTCCTCCAGGTCGAGGCGCTGTGCTGGTGCGGGGCGCGGGCCACCCACAACGCCCGTACGGTCGGCGGGCAGATGGTCGTCGAGGGCGCGCAGGTCGTCGTCGGCGACGTCAACCAGCCGGAGACCGTGGTCGGTTACGAGGTGCTGTGCCGGCGCCACCACCGCCGTCGGCTGACGGCGGCCGCCGCGCGCGCGGCGGCCCTGTCGCCGGACGTGCTGCCGGTGGACCGCGAGAACGCGGGCTGAGCCGGACGTCCCCTCGGCCGGACCTCCCTTCAGCCGGCCGTCCGCAGCAGGGTGAAGACGGCCCCCTCCGGGTCCTCGACCGTCGCCGCGCGCCCGGCCGCCACCTCCGCCGGGGCGTCCACGACCCGGCCGCCCAGCTCGGCGACCCGCTCGGCGGCCGCGTCCACGTCCGCCACTTCGAAATACGTCATCCAGTGCGGATACCGCAGCGCCGGCCCCGCGCCCCGGATCGCGGCCACCGGACGGCCGTCCAGGTGCAGGGTGAACGTGTCGGCGCCCACGGCGCCGGACGACTTCGTCTCGTACCCGAACAGCGCGCGGTAGAACTTCAGCACCGCGACGGCGTCATGGGTCACCAGTTCGTGCCAGACCGGGGTGCCGGGCACGCCCGCCGGACCGGGACCGGCCGCCCCCCGCCCCTGCCGGACGCCGAACGGCGCCCCCGCCGGGTCCGTGGCCAGCACCAGCCGCCCCGCGTCCTCGTCGGCCAGCGGGCCCACGCCGACCGTTCCTCCGGCGCAGTGGATCCACTCCGCGGAGGCGTCCGCGTCGTCGCTCGCCAGATAGGTGGTCCACGCGTTGGCGAGTTGACGATCGGGCGGCAGGCCCCCGATTCCGGCGACGTCCCGTCCGTCGATCGTGGCCCGGACGTACGGCCCCGGCCGGCCGGACCCGGGAGTGTAGTAGGACCACCCGAACAGCCCGCCGTAGAACTCCTTGGTCGCCTCAAGGTCCCGTGCCAGGAGACTCGTCCAGCAGGGAGTGCCCGGTGTCTGCCGCCGGGTCGCCCCGCGGTGCTCGGAGGAGCCCCATACCTCGGTCATCGTCAGTATCTCCTCGGACCATCGTGGTGGCCGCGCGTCCCCGCCGGGACACGCGCCCCGGCCGCGCCGGGCGTAAGGGTTCCCGCTGAGCATGCCCGAATTCGCGATCCGCTTCCGTGTCCTCGGCAGCGCCGTCCAGTATCGATCAGCAACGAGCCTTCTGGCCAGGGGACCGTTCGGAGCAACGCGGACTACGCCAGGATGGGTTCATGGACGTCATCATCACCGCGAAGGAATGGGCGAGCGAGTCGGCCGGTCAACGGCCGCCGACGCTCCTGGACATCCGCTACCGGCCCGGGGCCGCGCCCGGTCGTCCCCAGTACGAGGCCGGGCACCTCCCGGGCGCGGTCTACATCGACATGGACGCCGAACTCGCGGCCGAGCCCGGCCGGAGGGGCCGTCACCCGCTGCCGGACACCGGGGCGTTCGGGGCCGCGATGCGACGGGCGGGGGTGCGCTCCGACCGTCCGGTCGTCGTCTACGACGACGGTCTGGGCTGGGCCGCCGCCCGGGCGTGGTGGATGCTGCGCTGGGCGGGGCACCCGTCCGTACGCGTCCTGGACGGCGGCCTCGCCGCGTGGACCGCGGCCGGGGGCGAACTGACGACGGAGGTGCCGGTGCCGACCGACGGCGACTTCGTGCCCGAGCCGGGCGCGCTGCCGGTGCTCGACGCGGACGGCGCGGCCGCGCTGGCGCGGCGCGGGGTGCTGCTGGACGCGCGGGCGGGGGAGCGCTACCGGGGCGAGGTGGAGCCCCTCGACCGGGTCGCCGGGCACATCCCCGGCGCGGTCTCCGCCCCCACGACCGAGAACGTCACCGAGGACGGCCTCTTCCGCCCGGCCCCCGAGCTCGCGGCCCGCTTCGCGCGCCTGGGCGCGACGGGGGCGGCGGAAGTGGGCGTCTACTGCGGCTCGGGCGTCTCCGCGGCCCACGAGATCCTCGCCCTGGCGGTGGCGGGCGTGCCGGCGGCGCTGTACGTCGGGTCGTGGAGCGAGTGGTCGTCGGACCCGGCGCGACCGGTGGCGACGGGGCCGGACGCGGGCTGAGGCGGGTCCAGCCCCTGGCCCCCGGGGCTGATCTCCGGCCCCTGCCCGGTGGGGGCGGGCGAAGCCTCGCCCAGGGGGCTGGGGGCTCGCCCCCAGGAAACGGTGAAAGGGCGGGGCCGGGGCACCCCCTCCGCCGCGACGGTGCTCAGGCCACCGCGTAGGCGTCCGGCGGTGCCGGTCCGGCCTCCGCCGGGCCGGCCCGACCGCCCGGCCGGATCAGTCCTGCTTCTTCCGCCGCGTCCCGAAAACGATCTCGTCCCAGCTCGGCACCGCCGCCCGCCGCCCGGGGCGGACACCGTCCGCCTCGGCCTGGCGGTCCGTCGTGCCGGTCAGGCGTTCGCGGTGGCCCGCCACCGACCGTGGCATGAGCACGTCCGCGTAGGCGGACCCGGCGCTGGCGGCCGGGGCCGGGGGCTCGACGACCTCCGGCTCCTCGCCCGGGGCGTCGGACGGGGGCGGCGGGATCGCGCCGACGGCCGGGGGCGTCGACGGCGGCTCGGGTACGACCATGTCGCCCCGGAAGCTCGGGACGGCCTCCAGCAGGCTGGTCAGCGAGTCGCGGTCGCGCTCCTTGATCGCGGGCGCGTCCTCCGTCGGCGCGTCTCCGGAGGGTGCCTCCGTGTCCGGGCCGGCGGCCTGCGGCCGGTCGAGGGAACGGTCCAGCGGCCGGTCGCGCGGCAGCCGGGCGATGCGCGGCACGAACGGGAAGGTGGGCTCGGGCGTGTCGTCGGTCTCGCCGATGAGCGCCCGCGCCTCGTCGTCCAGCGCCTGAACGATCCGGCGCGGCGGATCGTAGGTCCAGCTGGCCGCGCGCGGCTCGCCGGCGGCGCGGTAGACCAGCAGGACCTCCCACGTGCCGTCGTCGCGGCGCCAGGAGTCCCACTGGGCGGCGTCCTTCTCGGCGCCGCGCAGCAACAGCCGCTCCGCGACGACCTCGCCGAGCGGCGGGCCGCTGTTCTCGCCGGGGCGGCGCACGGGTGTCTTGCGGGCGCGCTCCGCCATGAAGGCGCGCTCGGCGAGCACGGGGCCCTCGAAGCGCCGTACGCGCTCCACGGGGATGCCCGCGAGCTGGGCGACCTCCTCCGCCGAGGCACCGGCCCGGATGCGGGCCTGGATGTCGCGGGGCCGGAGGTGGCTCTCCACCTCGATCTCGATCTGGCCGAGGCGTGCGCGGTCGTTGCGCACGGCGGCGCGGAGCCGCTCGTCGATGGGAAGCGTGTACTCCGTGCTGTCCGCAGACTTGAGCACCAGCCGTGTGCCGTCGTTGGAGACTGCCACGACACGCAGTTCGGGCATGGGGACCTCCCGGGTGGTGCCTGCCGACGTCACCTGCGTCGCTGCTTCCGCTAGTCGAGTGTGGCCTGCCCGGGTAGCAGCCTGCCACAACATTGCCGAGTTGACGGGGCGAGAGCCGCCCGGGCCCCTCCCGACGGGTCCGGTGGTTTCCGGGCAGCCGAACGGGATATTGGGGCCAGGGCTCGCCACAGTACTCCATTCGGGCCAGCGGGCGTGGATCGGCGCGCCAGCGAAGTTCTCGTGCGGCAAGGGAGTTGGAACGCGCCCCTCGCGGGGGGCGCGTCCGGGCCCGGTTCCCGTGGGTGGCGAGGTTCACATAATCGCCTGATTCGGAACTGTTCGTTAGGCTCGAATGTCTCTTCTGGCTATAAGAGGGACCGAAGGGAACAACAGAGGCTGGAGATGGACGACAAAGCCGAAAGTGAGGCAAAAGCCAAGGGCAGGCGTCTGGAGCTGAGCGTCGCACAAGTGGCCGGTAGTGCGCTGGCGGCGGTCGTGGCGGCCATGCTCGCGGGCCGGCTCGGGGTGTACGGCACGGTGCTCGGTGCCGGTGTCGTCAGTGTCGTGGCCACGACGGGTGGCACAGTCTTCCAGCATCTGTTCAAACGTACGGGTGAGCAGATACGCGACGCGGCGACCCCGGCGGAGCCCCGGCTCCGCCAGGTGCCGGTGCGCGACGCGTCCCGTGCCGTGGGCCGCGCGCGCTCGGCCGACCTGGAGCGCACCCAGCTGCTCGGGCAGGTCGACGCGACGGGCGTGACGCCGGGAACCGAGGACCGTACGCAACTGCTGCACCAGGTGTCACATCCCGGTGCGAAACCGGCGCAATCCGAGGCGTACGCCGGTGCGTACACCGGCGCGCATGACGACGCGTACATCCACGCCTCCTCCGAGCAGTTCTCGGAGGAATTCTCGAAGGGCACGACCCACGGCACCCGGCTGCGCGGCCGGAAGCGCCCGCTGCTGGCGGCCGCCGCGGTCTTCGCCCTGGCCATGGGCACGGTGACGGCGGTGGAGCTCGTCTCCGGTTCCAGCGCGGACGGGGACAAGGGCGGGACGACCGTCAGCCGGATCTTCCAGCCGGACAAGAGCGAGAAGAAGCAGGACGAGGACCAGGCTCCGCCGCAGGCCCCGGACCCCGGCCGCTCGCACGACGGGAACGGGGCGGACGCGGGCGACAGCGGCTCGACCCCCTCCCCGGGCGCGTCGCAGCAGGGCGGCGGTACGGGCGGCAAGCCCACCCCGGACCCCACGCCGACCCCGTCCTCCGGCGGCGGCACGCCGAAGCCGACCCCGACGCCGGACTCCGGTACGTCGCCGAACCCGGGCACGGGCGGGGCCGACGGCAAGGGCGGCACCGGTGGCCAGGGCTCCGGCGGCACGGGCGGCCAGTCCCCGTCGCCGCAGCCCGGCCAGAACGCGGCGGCCGGCACGAGCGCCGGCACCACCGGCACGGGCCCGGTCTCGTAGGACGAGGACGGGCCGGGCGACACGACGCGGACGGACACCACGGGCGCCGGGCGGCGGACCTCCCACGAGGAGGCCGCGCCCGGCGCCCGTGCCGTCACCGGCCCAGGACCCGCCGCAGGTAGGGGTTGCCGAAGACGCGGTCCGGATCCAGCCGGTCCCGCACCGCCGTGAACTCCGCGAAGCGCGGATAGACGCCGGCCAGATACGCGGCGTCACGGCCGTGGATCTTCCCCCAGTGCGGCCGTCCCCCGTGGGCCGTCATGATCTGCTCGACGGCAGTGAAATACGCCTGGTGCGGTGTGCCCCTGTACATGTGTACGGCGATATAGGCCGTATCCCGGCCCGAAGCGGTGGACAGCGGGATGTCGTCGGCCGGGGCCGTCCGCACCTCCACGGGGAAGCTCACCCGCAGCCGCCGCCGCTCGATCATCGTCCGCAGCTCCCGCAGGGCCGCCATCGCCGCCTCGCGCGGCAGCGCGTACTCCATCTCCAGGAAGCGCACGCGGCGGGGGCTGGTGAAGACCTTGTAGGGAATGTCGGTGTACGTACGGGCGGACAGGGCCCGGGCGCTGAGCCGGGCGATCCCGGGGACGGTCCCGGGGACGGCCCGGCCCAGCGCGCAGACGGCGCCGAAGAGCCCGTTCGACAGCAGTTCGTCCTGCACCCAGGCGGCGGCCCGGCCGGGCGGGTCCGCCGGGCCCGCGCCGCGGTTGTTCCGCTTGGTGACGCAGCGGTCGGTGTGCGGGAACCAGTAGAACTCGAAGTGCTCGTTCTCCGCGACGAGCGCGTCGAAGCCGGACGTCACCTCGCCGAAGGACATCGGCTCCTCGCGCGCGGTGAGCAGGAACTCCGGCTCGACCCGGAAGGTGATCGCGGTGAGCACGCCCAGCGCGCCGAGGCCCACCCGCGCCGCGGCGAACACCTCCGGGTTCTCCCGGGCCGAGCAGGTCAGCACCGAACCGTCGGCGGTCACCAGCTCCAGGCCGGCGATCTGGGCGGCGATCGCGCCCGAGTCGCGGCCGGTGCCGTGGGTGCCGGTGCTGACGGCCCCGGAGACCGTCTGCTCCATGATGTCGCCCATGTTCGTCAGGGACAGGCCCCGCGCGGAGAGCTCCTGATTGAGCCGACGGAGCGTCATGCCCGCGCCCACAGTCACGGTCCCGGCGGCCCGGTCGACCGAGCGGACGCCCGCCAGGCCCTCCGGGCGTATCAGCAGACCGTCGGTGGCCGCCGCGGCGGTGAAGGAGTGGCCGCTGCCGACCGCCTTCACCGTCAGGCCGTCGGAGGCCGCCTGCAACACCGCCGCGGACAGCTCCTCCGCCGTCCTCGGGGCCACCGTGCGCGCGGGCCGGGCGGTGACGTTTCCCGCCCAGTTGCGCCATACGTCGTCGTCACGCCTGGTGCCGCTGCTCAGCCAGGCGCTGCTCGTCCTTGCCGTCGCCCCCATGGGCGCGCACCCCCACCCGCTCCGGCGCCGGCCGCAGCCGGCGGTACCCGAGGAACGCGCCGACGGCCGCGAGCAGCCCCGCCGCGCCGGACACCGCGTACCCCGCCCGGGCCCCGGCCGCGTCCACCACCCAGCCGGCGGCCGACGAGCCGAACGCCACGCCGACCGCCAGTCCGGTGCTCGTCCAGGTCATGCCCTCGGTCAGCTTCGCGCGCGGTACGTGCTGCTCGACGAGGGCCATCGTGGTCACCATCGTCGGCGCGATGGCCAGGCCCGCGACAAAGAGCGCCACGGCCAGGAACGGCAGGTTCCCGACCAGTTGGAGGGGGATCATACTCACGGCCATCGCACACACGCCCAGAACCCAGCGGCGGGCGGCGTCGCCCTTCAGGTGCAACAGGCCGAAGACCGCGCCGGCGATGCCGGAGCCCAGCGCGTACACCGCGAGCACCAGGCTGGAGGCGGCCTTGTGGCCCTGGTCCTCGGCGAAGGCCACGGTGACGACATCGATGGAGCCGAACAGGGCGCCGGTGGCCGCGAAGACCGCCACCAGCACCTGGAGCCCCCGCGAGCCCAGCGCGGAGCCCGCCGTCTGGTCCGTCCGGGGGTGCGGCTTCGGCTCGGTGGCCCGCTGCGCGGTCAGCCACACGACGCCGATCGCCAGGAAGCAGGCCGCCAGCAACGGCCCCGCCTCGGGGAACCAGCTCGTGGACAGGCCGATCGACAGGATCGGCCCGACGATGAACACCACCTCGTCGATGACGGACTCGGCCGAGTACGCCGTGTGCAGCTCGCGTGGCGAGCCGTGGAACAGCGCCGCCCAGCGGGCCCGCACCATCGACCCCACGCTCGGTACGCAGCCCGCGCCCGCCGCGAAGACGAACAGCGTCCACTCGGGCCACCTCTGCTGCGCGCTCACCAGCAGCCCGGCGACAGCCGTCAGCGCGAGGGCCGTCGCCGGGCGGAGTATGCGCCGCTGTCCGTGCCGGTCGACCATCCGGGAGACCAGCGGTCCCAGGACGGCGGCGGAGAGCGCCAGGGTCGCCGAGACGGCGCCGGCCAGCCCGTACCGGCCGGTCAGCTGGGAGATCATCGTGACGACGCCGATGCCGAGCATCGACAGGGGCAGCCTCCCGACGAGGCCCGCCGCGGCGAAGCCCTTGGTGCCGGGTGCGGCGAATATCGCGCGGTAGGGACTGGGCAAGGACGGCTCCCGGGAAGGTCGGCACTGGGGACGGGTAGAGGGTGCCGTAAGGGACGTAGGTGGCCGATACAGCTTACGTCCGGATGTTCGTGCGACGCACCGCCATTTCCCGGGTGTCAGTGGCGGGTGGCAGGATCGGAGGCATGTCGGATCAGCCATCCCACGCCCCCTATGACGCCCTGCTGTTGCTCTCCTTCGGCGGGCCCGAGGGGCCGGACGACGTCGTCCCGTTCCTGGAGAACGTCACCCGAGGCCGGGGCATCCCCCGTGAGCGGCTCAAGGAGGTCGGGCAGCACTACTTCCTCTTCGGCGGCGTCAGCCCGATCAACGACCAGAACCGCGCACTGCTGAGCGCCCTCCGCGAGGACTTCGCGGCGCGCGGCGTCGGCCTGCCGGTCTACTGGGGCAACCGCAACTGGGCGCCGTACCTGACCGACACGCTGCGGCAGATGGTGGCCGACGGCCACCGCCGGGTGCTCGCCCTGACCACCAGCGCCTACGCCTCCTACTCCGGCTGCCGGCAGTACCGGGAGAACCTCGCCGACGCGCTGGCCGCGCTGGAGGCCGAGGGCCTGCCCCTGCCGCGCGTCGACAAGCTGCGGCACTACTTCAACCACCCCGGCTTCGTCACCCCCATGGCCGAGGCGACGCTGGCCGCGCTCGGCCGGCTGCCCGAGGAGGTCCGGGCCGGCGCCCATCTGGCCTTCACCACCCACTCCATCCCCACGGCCGCCGCCGACACCTCCGGCCCGGCCGAGGGCCACGGCGACGGCGGCGCCTACGTCGCCGAACACCTCGACGTGGCCCGGCTCGTCGCGGAGGCGGTGCGGAAGGAGACCGGCGTCGAGGACCGCCCCTGGCGCCTCGTCTACCAGTCGCGCAGCGGCGCCCCGCACATCCCCTGGCTCGAGCCCGACATCTGCGACCACCTGGAGGCGGTGCGTGCCGAGGGCGCGCCGGCCGTCGTCATGGTGCCCATCGGGTTCGTCTCGGACCACATGGAGGTCAAGTACGACCTCGACACCGAGGCCGCCGCCAAGGCCGCCGAGCTGGGCCTGCCCGTCGCCCGGGCCGCCACCGTCGGCGCCGACCCGCGCTTCGCCGCCGCCGTCCGCGAGCTGGTGCTGGAGCGCGCGGCGACCGAGCGGGGCGAGTGGCCCGAGCGCTGCGCGCTGGGCTCGCTCGGCCCCTCCCACGACCTCTGCCCCGTCGGCTGCTGCCCGGCGCGGGCCCCGCGCCCGGCCGCCGCCGGCGCCGACAGCCCGTACGCGTAAGGAGCCGCCGACCGTGACCGATGCCCTCAATGCCCTCAAGGATGAGCTGCTGGCCGTGGCCCTGGAGGCCGCCGACCGGGCCGGCGCGCTGCTGCGCGACGGCCGGCCCGCCGATCTCGGCGTGGCCGCCACCAAGACCAGCCCCATCGACGTCGTCACCGAGATGGACATCGCCGCCGAGAAGCTGATCACCGGCTTCCTCGCGGAGCGCCGCCCGCACGACGGGCTGCTGGGGGAGGAGGGCGCCAGCACCGAGGGCACCAGCGGCGTGCGCTGGGTGATCGACCCCATCGACGGCACGGTCAACTACCTGTACGGGCTGCCGTCGTGGGCCGTGTCGATAGCCGCCGAGATCGACGGCGAGGCGGTCGTGGGCGTCGTCGCGGCGCCGATGCGGGGCGAGACATACCGCGCCGTACGCGGGCGGGGCGCCTTCGAGGGGGAGCGGCGGCTGCGCTGCCGGCCCGCGCCCGTCTTCTCCCAGGCCCTCGTCGGCACGGGCTTCGGCTATCTGACGGCCCGGCGCGCCGCCCAGGCGGAGGTGGTCCGCGCGCTCCTGCCGGAGGTACGGGACATCCGGCGCGGGGGGTCGGCGGCGATCGACCTGTGCGATGTGGCCTGCGGCCGGCTCGACGGGTACTACGAGCGGGGGCTCAACCCCTGGGACTACGCGGCGGGCGCCCTCATCGCCCACGAGTCCGGCGCCCTCACGGGCGGCCGCCCCGGGGCCCCGGCCTCGGGCGAACTGACGATCGCGGCGGCGACCGGGCTCTTCGAGCCGCTCCAGGCCCGGCTGGAGGAGCTGGGGGCCTGGCACGACTAGCCCCGCGGGCGGCCGGCAGCGAGGGATGCGGGCCGTTCGGCACCGCCGGCCACGTACGCGGTGGCCGACAACCCCCACGCACGCAGGCGCCCCCGGCACGGATCGAAGCCGTGCCGGGGGCGCTCCGCGCTGTGCGGATCAGACCTGTACGCCGTGCTCCGCCGCCAGGCGGTGAAGCTCGTCGAGCTCCGACTGTTCGACGTCGGCGAGGTAGTCGTCGCCCGTACGACGGGCGTGGTCGAGGTCGGACCGGGTCATCTCTATGCGCTGCAGAATGCCAGCGGTGAACGCGTCCATGGTGCTGCGCCCCCTCGTCGTGGGTTGGCGGCACGGGGGTGTGCCACGGCGAAAACGATCACTGCGTGGTGTACCCGCGTACGCGGAGGCGTACGGAGAAGCGTGATCGCGGGTGTGCAGACGTCTTCCCCACCCCGGTCCGGGCGGAAACCTGCGGCCGCCGAAGAATCCGGAATCCTTCCCCAGCAGTCCGCCAGGCACCCCTTACAGCCGGTTTACCGACATCCGAGGCAGGATGGAGGAACCCATCAGGGACCATCACGCCTGCCCACTCGGGCCAAGAGGAAGGAAAAGCGCCGTGCGCGTACTCGTCGTCGAGGACGAGCAGCTGCTCGCAGACGCCGTCGCCACCGGACTGCGCCGGGAGGCCATGGCCGTCGACGTCGTGTACGACGGAGCCGCCGCCCTGGAACGCGTCGCCGTCAACGATTACGACGTGATCGTGCTCGACCGCGACCTGCCGCTCGTCCACGGAGACGACGTCTGCCGCAAGGTCGTCGAGCTCGGCATCCCCACCCGGGTCCTGATGCTGACCGCCTCCGGCGACGTCAGCGACCGCGTGGCCGGCCTGGAGCTCGGCGCCGACGACTACCTTCCCAAGCCCTTCGCGTTCAGCGAGCTCACCGCGCGCGTCCGGGCGCTGGGCCGGCGGACGACCGTCGCCCTGCCGCCCGTGCTGGAGCGGGCCGGCATCAAGCTGGACCCCAACCGCCGCGAGGTGTTCCGCGACGGCCGCGAGGTGCAGCTGGCGCCCAAGGAGTTCGCGGTGCTGGAGGTGCTCATGCGCAGTGAGGGGGCCGTGGTCTCGGCCGAGCAGCTGCTGGAGAAGGCCTGGGACGAGAACACCGACCCGTTCACCAACGTGGTCCGGGTCACCGTGATGACCCTGCGCCGCAAGCTCGGCGAGCCCGCGGTGATCGTCACCGTCCCGGGCTCGGGATACCGGATCTGAGCCGCGATGTCCCAGACCCCCGCCACCCCCACGCCCCCGCCGCCCCCCGCCCCTCCGGCGGGCGGGCCGGGCCCGGCGGCCACGCCGCCCCCCAAGCCCACCTGGGACCCGCGCCAGCCGGTCGTACGCCCGTTCCCGTGGCTGCGCCCGACCATCCGGATACGCCTCACCCTGCTCTACGGCGGGATGTTCCTGATGGCCGGCGTCCTGCTGCTGACGATCATCTATCTGCTGGCCGCCAATGCCCTGGAGGTCGGCAGCGAGCCGCTGATCAAGCTGGTCGACGGTAGCCAGGTCCAGGTGACCCGTAACACCTGCCCCGCGCTGAAGAGCCCGGGCCTCAACGCCGAGCAGGCCAACAGCATTCTCAACGGCTGCATGGTCGACCAGCGGGCGGCGGCCCTGGGATCCCTGCTCCGCCGTTCCCTCCTCGCCCTGCTCGGCCTCGCCGTGATCGCCTTCGCCTTCGGCTACGCCATGGCCGGCCGGGTCCTCTCCCCGCTGGGCAAGATCACGCGGACCGCCCGCCGGGTGGCCGGCACGGATCTGAGCCGGCGGATCGAGCTGGGCGGCCCGGACGACGAGCTCAAGGAGCTGTCGGACACCTTCGACGAGATGCTGGACCGGCTGGAACGGGCCTTCACCGCCCAGCAGCGCTTCGTCGCCAACGCCTCGCACGAGCTGCGCACCCCGCTGGCGATCAACCGCACCCTGCTGGAGGTCAGCCTGTCCGACCCCGGTGCCTCCCCGGAGCTCCAGCAGCTGGGCAAGACGCTGCTGGCCACGAACGAGCGCAGTGAGCAGCTCGTGGAGGGCCTGCTGCTGCTCGCCCGCAGCGACAACGAGATCGTGGACCGCAAGCCCGTGGACCTCGCCGAGGTGGCCTCCCAGGCCCTCGACCAGGCCCGTGGGGAGGCCCAGACCAAGGGCGTGGAGCTGCGCGGCACCCGGCAGCCCGCGGTCGTCCAGGGCAATGGCGTGCTGCTGGAGCGGATCGCGCTGAACCTCGTGCAGAACGCGGTGCGCTACAACACCCCGGACGGCTGGGTGGAGGTCACGACCCAGGCCCTGCCGGGCCAGGCCGTGCTGATCGTGGAGAACACCGGCCCGGTCGTCCCGGCCTACGAGGTGGACAACATCTTCGAGCCCTTCCGTCGGCTGCGCACGGAGCGTACCGGCAGCGACAAGGGCGTCGGCCTGGGGCTGTCCATCGTGCGCTCGGTGGCGCGGGCGCACGGCGGGCGGATCACCGCCGAGCCCCGTGAGGGAGGTGGCCTGGTCATGCGGGTCGTCCTGCCCAGCTGACCGGTGCCGGCCCGTGGGCACCCGGGCCGGGAAAGTCTGCGAGAATGGTGCGTCGCGGGTTCGCTTTGGGCGGAATTCATCCGGTCCGCCCGGCACCGCGGCCGTGTGTGATCGGTCACATACGCAGACTTCCGGCCATCTACTCTCCGTGACCGGCGGCCCCGGGGGAACGCCTGAAAAATGGGGGTTTCCGGGGGTCCTGATCACGGGAAGTACACGGAATGGCATGGCCGTACACGGCATTTCGACCGTGTACGGTCCCCATCGGCACCCGTCCCGATCACCTCTTCAGGTGTGCGGTTGGGTGTCGATTGAGTAACAGACCTTGATGTGAGGCAAAATCTCCGCCTCGGGTCGGGCACAAGTCCGGCCTCTCACGCGTTACGTGCGCTGGAGATACCGCAGACACCCAGAGGGGGAGAGCGACATGGCAACGGACTACGACACCCCACGCAAGACCGACGACGACGTCGACAGTGACAGCCTTGAAGAACTGAAGTCCCGGCGGAACGACAAGTCCTCGTCGACGGTCGACGTCGACGACTTCGAGGCCGCCGAGGGCATGGAGCTGCCGGGCGCCGATCTTTCCAACGAGGAGCTGGCCGTCCGGGTCCTGCCCAAGCAGGCCGACGAGTTCACGTGCATGAGCTGCTTCCTCGTGCACCACCGCAGCCAGCTCGCCGGTGAGAAGAACGGCCAGCCGATCTGCCGCGACTGCGAGTGAGGCAGGGTCTGCCATGGCAGGCTCGAACCCGTTCCGGAAGCGGCGCTCCCAGCGGCCCGGGCTGACCTCCGGGCCCGTCGAGGACGTCCCTGGCGGCGCGGTCGAGGCGGGTGCCGACCCGACCGCCGAGCGAGGCCGCATGGCCTCGCTCGCCGCCGTCGTCGGCCAGGAGGCCGGCGTGCGGCTGCGCAAGGGCGGCCGGGGCGCCCGGGCGGGCCTCACCGCCGTCGCGGACCGGATCATCGCGAACGCTCCACGCATCCCGGTGCGTGATCTCGCGACCCTTCGCGCGCAGTTCCCCGGCCTCGGGCCGGAGGAGCTCGCGGACAAACTGGTGGCCGGTGCCGCCTACGGCACCTCCACCGTGGGCGCGGGCATCGGGGCGGCGGCCATGCTGCCCGTGCCGCCCGCCATGCCCGCGGAGCTGGCGGCCGAGGTCATCGGCGTCGCCGCCGTGGAGTACAAACTCATCGCCGAGCTGCACGAGGTGTACGGCGTCCGGGCCCCCGGCAGCGGGCGCCAGCGGGCCGTGGCCTATCTGGGCGCCTGGGCCGACGAGCGTGGCATCGACGTCACGTCCCCCTTGACCGTCAACGCCGCGCTCGGCGGCCAGCTCCGCCGCGAGCTGCGCCAGCGGGTGCTGAAGCGCACCTTCCGCAACCTCCCCAACCTCACGCCCTTCATGATCGGCGCGACCGTCGGCGCGGTGATGAACCGCCGGGACACCAAGCGGCTCGCCGAGAAGGTCCGCAAGGACCTGCGCGCCCGGCAGACCTCCTGGGACGAGCTCACGGGCACGCCCTCGGAGCCGCCGGACGAAGGCCTGGGGCTGGCCTGAGACGCCGCAAGGGCCGACCGGACCCGTCCCGGAAGCCCACAAGGGCCTCCCAGAGGCCCGTGTGGCCCTTGTGGGTGACCGCCCGGGACCCCGAGACCCCCGAGGCCGGGCCGGGGCGGCCGGCCCGCCCTCAGGCCCGTACGGCCTCGACCGCCGCGGCCAGCCGCTCCGGGTAACGCGTGGAGAGGTAGACGTACGGAGTCGGGTCCGCCGGGTCGGTGACCTCGATCCGCACCGCCGTGGGCACATAGCCGCGCAGCAGCATGAACGCGCGGGTGTCCGCCTTGTGGGTGCGCCAGGCGCGGGCCTCCTCGGCGTCCAGCACCTCCGGCACCCCCAGCGCCGTGACCGGGATCTTCGCGTCCCCCGCCACCAGCGCGCCGCCGACCACCCGGATCCGCGCGGAGCCGTACGAGCTGACCGCCATCGCGGACAGCGCCGAGCCGCCGATCAGCCCGCCCAGCATCGGCAGGGTGCCCAGCGGCAGCAGGATCAGCGCCATGGCGACGCCGGCCATGACCGCGATGACCCACCAGGAGCGGGGCGCGGTCAGGCGTTCTTCGTAAGGCTGCATGCGCACAAGCTTGGCACGGACGGGACCGGGCCCCGTCCGCGCGGGTAAGGTCAGCCCCTGTGAGTGGACGAACGACAGCGCTGACACCGCCGGCCGACGCACGGCCTCCGGTGCGGCACCCCGAAGCCCCCGCGCCCGGAGAGATCATCGGGTCGCACTACGAGCACTGCTTCGGCTGCGGCGGCGGTCAGCCGCACGGGCTGCACCTGGAGACCCGCGCCGGCGACGGGGTGAGCGTCACCGCCGAGTTCCGCGTCAGGGAGGCCCACCAGGGCGCCCCCGGCCTGGCGCACGGCGGCGTGCTGGCCACGGCCCTGGACGAGACCCTGGGCTCGCTGGGCTGGCTGCTGCGCACCATCGCGGTGACCGGACGGCTGGAGACGGACTTCACGCGTCCCGTCCCGGTCGGCACCGTGCTGCACCTGACGGCCGAGGCCGTCGCCGTGCACGGCCGCAAGATCTACTGCACGGCCACCGGCCGTATCGGCGGGCCGGAGGGCCCGGTCGCGGTGCAGGCGGACGCGGTGTTCATCGAGGTCAAGGTCGACCACTTCATCGAGAACGGCCGCAAGCAGGAGATCCAGGCCGCCCTCGCCGATCCCGACCAGGTGAAGGTCGCCCGAGCCTTTGAGGTGAACCCGTGAGCGTCGTGCCCCGTCCGCAGCTGGACGTCCTGATCCGCCGGGTCGACCCCGAGGTGCCCGTTCCCTCGTACGGGCACCCCGGTGACGCGGGCTGCGACCTCGTCACCACCGAGGCCGCCGAGCTCGCCCCCGGTGAGCGCGCGGTGCTGCCCACCGGCATCTCCATCGCGCTGCCCGACGGCTACGCGGCGTTCGTCCACCCCCGGTCGGGCCTGGCCGCCCGCTGCGGGGTGTCCATGGTCAATGCCCCGGGCACCATCGATGCCGGGTACCGTGGAGAGATCAAGGTGATTGTGGTCAATCTGGACCCGCGCGAGAGCGTCCGGTTCGAGAGGTTCGACCGCATCGCCCAATTGGTTGTCCAGCAGGTCGAGAAGGTTCGCTTCCACGAGGTGGCGGAGCTTCCCGGCTCGGCGCGGGCCGAAGGGGGCTTCGGGTCCACCGGTGGCCACGCTGCCGTGGGGAATGGATTCGCTTCGGTCGCCTGCGACCGGGAAGGACAGTGACGTGTTCGGTCGTCGCCGCAAGCGCAGCGAGGACGTTGTCGATCGTATCGACGACGTGGCCTCCGAGGAGTTGACTGAGGACTCCCGGGCCGCAGAGGCCACCGCGGCCGAGAGCCGGATCCGGCTGGAGCCGGGGCCGCGCCCCGACGGTCCGTGGGACGCCTCCGAGGTCGGGGACCCCGCCGAGGGCCGGGTGGACCTGGGCGGACTGTTCGTGCCCGGCGTCGAGGGCATGGAGCTGCGGGTCGAGGTCGCCGGTGAGGCCATCGTCGCCGCGACCGTGGTGCTGCGTGACAGCGCCGTCCAGCTCCAGGCGTTCGCCGCCCCCAAGCGCGAGGGCATCTGGGGCGAGGTCCGCGAGGAGATCGCGGCCGGCATCACCCAGCAGGGCGGTGTCGTGGACGAGGTCGAGGGTCCGCTCGGCTGGGAGCTGCGGGCCCAGGTGCCCGTGGCGCTGCCGGATGGCACCCAGGGCGTCCAGCTCGTCCGTTTCGTCGGCTGTGATGGTCCGCGCTGGTTCCTGCGCGGTGTGATCTCCGGCCAGGGCGCGGTGCAGCCGCAGACCGCCGGGCTGCTGGAGCAGGTCTTCCGGGACACGGTCGTGGTGCGCGGGGAGTCCCCGATGGCGCCGCGCGACCCGATCGTCCTGAAGCTGCCCGAGGACGCGCAGATGGTGGCCGAGGGGCTTCAGCAGCAGGAGGAGCCGGGCTCCCGCTTCGCGGGCGGGGTGGACCGTCTCCAGCGCGGCCCGGAGATCAGCGAGATCCGCTGACCCGAGCCGCCGGAAAGACCGCCGGGCGGCTACCGGAAAGGGCCGCCGGGCGGCCTGAATACGCCGTTTCGCTGGGCCGGAACCCGTAATACGGGTTCCGGCCCAGCGGCGTTTCCGGAGCGTTTTCGCAGGTCCTGAGCGTCCGCGTCAGGATCTCGTCAAGGGGGCGCTAATGGCCGTAAGGGAGGCGTCAACGGAAGTGCTACCGGACGGTAGTGGAGGTTTCCTCTAGAGGTCCGTTCTTCCGAACCTCTCTAGGAGCACACGATGGCCGATGTGGCCTTCGTCGTCACCACCATCGCGGTCTTCGCACTGGTGGCTCTCGTCGCCAAGGGGGTGACGAAGCTGTGACCGCCGAGAACATCGTCGGCCTCGTCGTGGCCGTCGCCCTGCTGGGCTACCTGATCCTCGCCCTCGTTTTCCCGGAGAGGTTCTGAGCACAGACATGAGTCCCGTCCTCTCCGGAATTCTTCAGCTCGTCGCGCTCATCGGCGCGCTGGCCCTGGTGTACATCCCGCTCGGTGATTACATGGCCCGCGTCTACAGCTCCGAGAAGCATCTGCGCGCCGAGAAGTGGATCTACCGCCTGATAGGCGCCGACCCCGGCGCCGAAATGCGCTGGCCCGCCTATCTGCGCGGCGTTCTCGCCTTCTCCGCCGTCAGCCTCCTCTTCCTCTACCTGCTCCAGCGGGTCCAGGGCGTGCTGCCGGAGTCGCTCTCGCTCGGCTTCAACTCGATCAGCCCGGACCAGGCGTTCAACACCGCCGCCTCGTTCGTGGCCAACACCAACTGGCAGTCGTACTCCGGCGAGCAGGCCATGGGCCACGCCGTGCAGACGCTCGGCCTCGCGGTGCAGAACTTCGTCTCCGCCGCGGTCGGCATGGCCGTCGCCGTCGCCCTCGTCCGGGGCTTCGCCCGTTCCCGCACCGGCGAGCTGGGCAACTTCTGGGCCGACCTGGTGCGCGGCACGATCCGGATCCTGATCCCCCTCTCGGTGGTCGGCGCGCTGATCCTCGTCGCGTGCGGCGCCATCCAGAACTTCTCCGGCATCCACGGGATCGGGCAGCTGGCGGGCGGCACCCAGCAGGTCAACGGCGGCGCCGTGGCCTCGCAGGAGGTCATCAAGGAGCTCGGCACCAACGGCGGCGGCTACTTCAACGCCAACTCCGCCCACCCGTTCGAGAACCCCAACGCCTTCACCAACCTCTTCGAGGCGTTCCTGATCCTCGTCATCCCCTTCGCGCTGACCCGCACCTTCGGCAAGCTCGTCGGCAACGTCAAGCAGGGCTACGCGATTCTGGCGACGATGGGCGTCATCTGGCTCGGTTTCACCGCGCTGATGATGTGGACCGAGTACGCGCACCACGGCGCGGCGCTCCAGGCCGCCGGCGGCGCGATGGAGGGCAAGGAGCAGCGCTTCGGCGTCGGCGCCTCCGCGATCTTCGCGACCACTACCACGCTCACCTCCACCGGTGCCGTGGACTCCTTCCACTCCTCCTTCACCGGCCTCGGCGGCGGCATCACCCTGCTGGGCATGATGCTCGGCGAGATCGCCCCCGGCGGCGTCGGCTCCGGTCTCTACGGCATGCTCGTGATGGCGATCATCGCGGTCTTCATCGCGGGCCTGATGGTCGGCCGCACGCCCGAGTACCTCGGCAAGAAGATCGGCACCCGCGAGATCAAGCTCGCCGCGTGCTACATCCTCATCACCCCGACCCTGGTCCTCGGCTTCACCGCGCTGTCCATGGCCCTGGCCACGCCGCCGGACTCGATCCTCAACGGCGCGTCGAACTCCGTGAACAACAGCGGGGCCCACGGCTTCTCCGAGGTCCTCTACGCCTTCACCTCCGGCGCCAACAACAACGGCTCCGCCTTCGCCGGCCTGAACGCCAACACGCAGTGGTACAACACCACGATCGGTCTGGCGATGCTGCTCGGCCGCTTCCTGCCGATGGTCTTCGTCCTGGCGCTGGCCGGCTCGCTCGCCGAGCAGAAGCCCGTCCCCGAGACCGCGGGCACCCTGCGCACCGAGAAGCCGCTGTTCGCGGGCCTGCTCGTGGGCGCGATCCTCATCATCACCGGCTTGACCTACTTCCCGGCCCTGGCCCTTGGCCCGATGGCGGAGGGACTCTCATGAGCACGACCACCCCTGTCCGACCCACCTCCGAGGACCCCAAGGACGTCGACGCCCACGGCGGCCAGGAGCCCGGCCGCGTCGCCGGCGGTCTCTTCGACCCGGCGCAGCTGGTCAAGTCCCTGCCGGACGCGTTCCGCAAGCTCGACCCCCGGGTGATGGTCAAGTCCCCGGTCATGTTCGTGGTCGAGGTCGGTTCGGTGGTCACCACCGGGCTGGCGCTGAAGAACCCGGGCGACTGGTTCGGCTGGACGATCACGATCTGGCTCTGGCTGACGGTGCTGTTCGCCAATCTCGCCGAGGCCGTCGCCGAGGGCCGCGGCAAGGCGCAGGCCGACACGCTGCGCAAGGCGAAGACCGACACGGTCGCGCGCCGCCTGACCGCGGGCGGTGGCGAGGAGTCGGTGGCCGGTACCGAGCTGCGCGTGGGCGACCTGGTCGTCTGCGAGGCGGGTGACATCATCCCGGGCGACGGCGACGTCGTCGAGGGCGTGGCCTCCGTCGACGAGTCGGCCATCACCGGTGAATCGGCCCCGGTCATCCGGGAGTCGGGCGGCGACCGTTCGGCCGTCACCGGCGGTACGAAGGTGCTCTCCGACCGCGTCGTCATCAAGATCACGACCAAGCCGGGTGAGACGTTCATCGACCGGATGATCAATCTGGTCGAGGGCGCGGCCCGGCAGAAGACGCCGAACGAGATAGCCCTCAACATCCTGCTGGCCTCGCTCACCATCGTCTTCCTGCTCGCCGTCGTCACCCTCCAGCCCTTCGCGATCTACGCGGGTGCCGAGCAGACGATGATCGTGCTGGCCGCCCTGCTGGTCTGCCTCATCCCGACGACCATCGGCGCGCTGCTCTCCGCGATCGGCATCGCGGGCATGGACCGGCTCGTCCAGCGCAACGTCCTGGCGATGTCCGGGCGCGCGGTGGAGGCCGCTGGCGACGTCTCCACGCTGCTGCTCGACAAGACCGGCACCATCACCTACGGCAACCGCCAGGCCGCCGAGTTCGTGCCCGTCAAGGGCACCATGGCCGCCGAGGTGGCCGATGCCGCCCAGCTCTCCTCGCTGTCCGACGAGACGCCCGAGGGCCGTTCGATCGTCGTCCTCGCCAAGGAGAAGTACGGCCTGCGCGAGCGCCACGAGGGCGAGCTCGTCGGGGCCGAGTGGATTCCCTTCACCGCCCAGACCCGGATGTCCGGTGTGGACATCGATGGCCGCAAGGTCCGCAAGGGCGCGACCGGTTCGGTCGTCGCCTGGGTGAAGGAGCGCGGCGGCACCGTCGCCGACGACGCCACCAAGCTCACCGACGACATCTCGCAGGCCGGCGGCACGCCGCTCCTCGTCGCGGTCGAGGACGACAAGGGGCCGCGCGTCCTGGGCGTCATCCACCTCAAGGACGTCGTCAAGGAAGGCATGCGCGAGCGCTTCGACGAGCTGCGTGCCATGGGCATCAAGACCGTCATGATCACGGGTGACAACCCGCTGACGGCGAAGGCCATCGCCCAGGAGGCCGGTGTCGACGACTTCCTCGCCGAGGCCACGCCCGAGGACAAGATGGCGCTCATCAAGCGCGAGCAGGCCGGCGGCAAGCTCGTCGCGATGACCGGTGACGGCACCAACGACGCCCCGGCGCTGGCCCAGGCGGACGTGGGCGTGGCCATGAACACCGGTACCTCGGCCGCCAAGGAGGCCGGGAACATGGTGGACCTGGACTCCAACCCCACCAAGCTCATCGAGATCGTCGAGATCGGCAAGCAGCTGCTGATCACCCGTGGCGCGCTGACCACGTTCTCCATCGCCAACGACGTCGCGAAGTACTTCGCGATCATCCCCGCGATGTTCGCCGTGGCCTACCCCGGCCTCGACAAGCTCAACATCATGGGCCTGGCCTCGCCGAAGTCCGCGATCCTCTCGGCCGTCATCTTCAACGCGCTGATCATCGTGGCCCTGGTGCCGCTCGCCCTCAAGGGCGTGCGCTACCGCCCGATGAGCGCGGACGCCATGCTCCGCCGCAACCTCTTGATCTACGGACTGGGCGGCCTGATCTCCCCGTTCATCGGCATCAAGATCATCGACCTGCTCATCTCCCTCATCCCTGGCATCGGGTGACCACCGTGAACAACTCCGTACAGAACACGTTCCGGCTGCTCGGCGCGGGGCTGCGCGCCCTGCTCGTCCTCACGGTCGTCTGCGGTGTGATCTACCCGCTCGCCGTCACCGGCATCGCCCAGGCCGCCTTCAACGACAAGGCCAACGGCTCCGAGATCAAGGTCGACGGCAAGTCCGTGGGCTCCGAGTTCCTCGGCCAGAGCTACAACCTCGCGGACAAGAAGGACAAGGACGGCAACCCCCTGCCCGACCCCCAGTACTTCCAGCCCCGCCCCTCGGCCGCCGGCCCCAACACCGAGAACACCCGCTACAAGCTGCTCGTCTCCGGCGCCTCCAACCTCGCCGCCGACAGCAAGGTCCTCCTCACCAGCGTCGAGCAGCGCCGCGCCGACGTCGCCGCCTTCAACGGCGTCTCCCCGGCCTCGGTGCCGGTGGACGCCCTGACGGCCTCGGCCTCCGGCGTCGACCCCCACATCTCCCCGGACTACGCCCGCCTCCAGGCCAAGCGCGTGGCCAAGGCCAACGGCCTTCCGGAGGCCAAGGTCGACAAGCTCGTCGAGGACCACGTGGACGGCCGGATCCTCGGCTTCATGGGCGAGGAACACGTCAACGTCCTCCAGCTCAACGTGGCCCTGAAGAAGCTCGCCAAGGGCTGATCCCCCTTTCGCGAGAGCCACGTCCGACACCGATGGACCGGCCCCCCGGACACCCCGCGCGTGCGGCGGTGACCGGGGGGCCGGGCGTCGTCGCGTACTCCCTGGCGCGTCGCCGGCAAATGGCGCGGCGTTCGGGGCCGCGGCAGGGCACTGTAGGGGCGTGGCCTCCTTACCTCAGCAGTCCCATGTCGCCTCGTCCGCCCCGCACATGGTCGTGTGCGGTGACGACGGCCTGGCGCACCGGCTCACGGCGGAGTTGTCGGGTGTGCACGGCGAGCGGGTCGTCCTGGTGCTGCCGCCCGCCGGTGAGGACCGGCGTCGCCCCGTGGCGGTGGCGGGGCGGGCCGCCGCGCTCTTCGGGCGGGTGACGGGCGCGGTCGGGCGGGGTCCGAACGGCCCCAACGGCGCGTCCGGCACCGGCGGTTCGTCCGGCCCCAACTCTTCGTCCAGCCAGAATGGTTCGCCCGGTGGGCCGGTACGGGTCGTCGAGGCGGCCGAGCCGGACGACGAGGCGCTGACGCAGGCCGGTGTCGAACGGGCCGTCGCGCTGGCGCTCGTCTACGAGGACGACGAGACGAACGTCAACGCCGCGATGCGCGCCCGGCGGCTCAACCCCCGGCTGCGGCTGGTCATCCGGCTCTACAACCGCCGCCTCGGCCAGTACCTGGAGGAGCTCCTCGACCAGGCCGCCCTGGTGGGCGACGCGGACGCCGGGACCACCACGGTGCTCTCCGACGCGGACACCGCCGCCCCGGCGCTGGTGGCCGCCGCCGTGACGGGCACCAGCAAGGCCATCGAGGCGGGGGACCTGATGCTGCGCGCCGTGGAACGGCCCGCGCCCGCCCCGGGGCCGGAGGGGGACGACGCGGGGCCCGGGACGGTCACCCTCGCCCTGCTCTCGGACGGCGACGGGCCGGTGCTGCTGCCCGACGAGCGGCAGGTGGCGCGGGCCGGGCGGCGGGGGAGGGTCGTGCTGGAGACCGTACGGTTCGCGGCGCCGCCGCCACCGCCGTCCTCGCGGTTCGCGGCGGCGCGCAGTCTGCCGCTGGGGTCGTTCTTCTCCCGGCGGCTGCGCTGGGCGCTGGTGGGGCTGGCGGCGGCCGTGTGCGGGCTGGCGGTCGCGTCGTGGCTGGTGACGGGGGACGCGCCGGTGCACGCGGCGTATCTGTCCCTGCTGGACCTCTTCGCCATCAACGATCCGGCCATCGGGCAACCCATGGGACGGCAGATCCTCCAGTTGCTGTCCGGGCTGCTGGGGCTGTTGCTGCTGCCGCTGCTGGTGGCGGCGGCCCTGGAGGGCCTCGGTACGTTCCGGTCCGCCTCGGCGCTGCCGCGGCCGCCGCGCGGGCTGTCCGGGCACGTGGTGCTGCTGGGGCTCGGCAAGATCGGGGCGCGGGTGCTGGCCCGGCTGCGGGAGCTCGGCATCCCGGTGGTCTGTGTGGAGCGCGACCCGCAGGCCCGGGGCGTCGCCCTGGCCCGCTCGCTGCGGGTCCCCACGGTCATCGGCGACATCACGGAGGACGGCGTCCTGGAGGCGGCCAAGATCGCCGACAGCCGTACCCTGCTGGCGCTCACCAGTAGCGACATCACGAACCTGGAAGCCGTTCTGTACGCGCGAGGCGTCAAACCCGACCTTCGAGTGGTCATGCGGCTGTACGACGACCGTTTCGCCGGCGCGGTCTACCGCACCCTGCGCGACTCCCACCCCCAGGCCCTCACCCGCAGCCGCAGCGTCTCCTCGCTGGTGGCCCCGGCCTTCGCGGGCGCGATGATGGGCCGTCAGATCCTGGGAGCGGTCCCCGTCGAGCGGAAGGTCGTCCTCATCGCCGCCGTGGAGGTCGAGGGCCACGCCGCGCTCCAGGGGCGTACGGCGGGGGAGGCGTTCAGCCCCGGCGCCTGGCGGGTCCTCGCCCTGGGCGGCCCGGCGGCGACGCCGCGCTGGGACCCGCCGCCCGGGCACGTCCTGGCCCCCGGCGACCGGGTGATCGTGGCCGCGACCCGGGAGGGCCTGGCGGAGCTGCTGGACCGCCGCCCCCACTCCCGTACGGACACGAGCGGCGGCCGGACCGGCTGACCCACCGGCTCACCACACGCCCCCGTGCCCGCCCGCCCCGACCCGCCCGTTCACCACACGTCGCCCGGCCGCCAGTCGCAGACGAGCTCCCCGTCCAGGTCCGGCCCCGGCGCGCCCACCGGAAAGACGTAGACGTTCCCGGCCTCCTCCGGGATGCGCCGCATCCCCGACGGGGCCAGCACCGACAGCGGACCCCGCCACCGGCGCCAGCCCCGGCCTGTGTACAGGGCGGCCGCCCCCTCCCAGGCGCCGAGGCCGCCCAGCTCGTACCCGCCCCGCAGCAGCACCCCTTCCAGCGCCCCCATCACCGCCGACGCGAGGCCCTCGCGGCGGCGGTCCGCGCGCACGGCCACGGCCTCGACATAGCCCGTGCGCAGCGCGCGGCCGCCGTGCAGCAGACGGCGCTGGACCAGGGCGCCGTGGGCGAGGAGGGCGTCGTCCTCCCACACCGTGGCGTGGATGCCGCACAGCGTGTGGTCCCAGTCGTCGTCCGAGAAGTCGCCCTCGAAGGAGTCGTCCAGCAGGGCGCGGATCGCGGCCAGTTCGGCGGCGGTGAGATCGGAGGTGTGCGCGGTGCGCGGCTCGGGCATGGTGACGGCCTCCTCGCGTCGGCGGATGACGGTGCCGGATCCCCGGCCGCGTCATTGTCGCCGGGGCACCCGGTGCGCCGCAGGGCGTTTTCCGCCTCCCCGGCCGCCGCCGCGCCTCCGACCTGCGGACGGACGGTTTCGGCCGGACGCGTCAGGACTGCGTCAATACCTGCCGCCCGACCGGCTGCCGCCCGAAATGTCCAAAACTCTGGCCGTAAGGTCGGGGATACGCGGCAGCCACGCAACAGCAGCACACCGCCGCGACTCGTGAAAGACAATAGGGGCCATGGGACGCGGCAACCTCCGGATCTACCTCGGCGCGGCACCGGGCGTCGGCAAGACCTACGCCATGCTCTCCGAGGCGCACCGCCGGGTGGAGCGCGGCACGGACGTCGTGGTCGGCTTCGTGGAGCACCACGGCCGCCCGCGCACCGAGGTCATGCTCCACGGCCTGGAGGAGGTGCCCCGGCGGGAGCTCGTCTACCGGGACTCGCGCTTCACCGAGATGGACGTGGACGCGATCCTCGCCCGCCGCCCGGCCGTCGCCCTCGTCGACGAGCTCGCCCACACCAACGTCCCCGGCTCCCGCAACACCAAGCGCTGGCAGGACGTCGAGGAACTGCTCCAGGCCGGCATCGACGTGGTCTCCACCGTCAACATCCAGCACCTGGAGTCGCTGGGCGACGTGGTCGAGTCGATAACGGGCGTCCGCCAGCGCGAGACCGTCCCCGACGAGGTCGTGCGCCGCGCGGGCCAGATAGAGCTGGTCGACATGTCGCCGCAGGCCCTGCGCCGCCGCATGGCGCACGGCAACATCTACAAGCCCGACAAGGTCGACGCGGCCCTCTCCAACTACTTCCGCCCCGGCAACCTGACCGCCCTGCGCGAGCTGGCCCTGCTGTGGACGGCCGACCGGGTCGACGAGTACCTGCGGCAGTACCGCACCGAGCACGACGTCTCCACCATCTGGCACGCCCGCGAGCGCATCGTCGTCGGCCTCACCGGCGGCCCCGAGGGCCGTACGCTCATCCGCCGCGCCGCCCGCATGGCCGCCAAGGGCTCGGGCAGCGAGATCCTCGCGGTGTACATCGCCCGCAGCGACGGGCTGACCTCGGCCTCCCCGAAGGAGCTGGCGGTCCAGCGCACCCTCGTCGAGGACCTGGGCGGCACGTTCCACCACGTCATAGGGGACGACGTCCCCGCCTCGCTGCTGGAGTTCGCGCGCGGGGTGAACGCCACCCAGATCGTGCTCGGCTCCAGCCGCCGCAAGACCTGGCAGTACGTCTTCGGACCCGGTGTGGGCGCGATCGTCGCCCGGGACTCCGGCCCCGACCTCGACGTCCACATCGTCACCCACGGCGAGGTCGCCAAGGGCCGCGGCCTGCCCGTCTCCCGCGGCGCCCGGCTCGGCCGGGGCCGCATCGTGGCCGGCTGGCTGGTCGGTGTGGGCGGCGCGGCGCTGCTCAGCCTGTTGCTGACCCTGGTCCTCCCGGATCTCGGGCTCGCCAACGACATGCTGCTGTTCCTGTGCGTGACGGTCGGCGCGGCCCTGCTGGGCGGCATGTTCCCGGCCCTGGCGTCGGCGGCCTTCGGCTCGCTGCTGCTCAACTACTACTTCGTCGAACCCGTCCACCGGTGGACGATCACCGACACCAAGAACATCATCGCGATCGCGACCTTCGTCTTCGTCGCGGTCTCCGTGGCCTCCGTCGTCGACGTCGCGGCCCGCCGCACCCACCAGGCCGCGCGGCTGCGCGCGGAGTCGGAGATCCTCTCCTTCCTCGCCGGCAGCGTCCTGCGCGGCGAGACGAGCCTGGACGCCCTGCTGGAGCGGGTCCGCGAGACCTTCGGCATGGAGTCGGTGGCGCTGCTGGAGCGCGCCAGCGAGGTCGACCCCTGGACCTGTGCCAGCAGCGTCGTCACCACCAACGGCAAGCCCCTGCTGCGCCCCGAGGACGCGGACGTCGACATGCCCGTCGGCGACAACATGTCCCTCGCGCTCTCCGGCCGGGTGCTGCCCGCCGAGGACCGCCGGGTGCTGGCCGCCTTCGCCGCGCAGGCCGCGGTCGTCCTGGACCGGCAGCGGCTGGTGGACCGGGCGGAGGAGGCCCGCGCGCTCGCCGAGGGCAACCGCATCCGCACCGCCCTGCTGGCCGCCGTCAGCCACGACCTGCGGACCCCGCTGGCCGGCATCAAGGCCTCGGTCACCTCGCTGCGCTCCGACGACGTCGCCTGGTCGGAGGAGGACGAGGCCGAGCTGCTGGCCGGCATCGAGCACGGCGCCGACCGGCTCGACCACCTCGTCGGCAACCTCCTCGACATGTCCCGCCTCCAGACCGGCACCGTCACCCCGCTGATCCGGGAGATCGACCTCGACGAGGTCGTCCCGATGGCGCTGGGCGGCGTTCCCGAGGGCAGCGTCGTCCTCGACATCCCCGAGACGCTGCCGATGGTGGCCGTCGACCCCGGTCTGCTGGAGCGCGCCGTGGCGAACGTCGTGGAGAACGCGGTCAAGTACAGCCCCGACGGCTCCAGGGCCCTGGTGTCCGCCAGCGCCCTGGGCGACCGGGTCGAGGTCCGGGTCGCCGACCAGGGGCCCGGCGTCCCGGACAGCGCCAAGGACCGCATCTTCGAGCCCTTCCAGCGCTACGGCGACGCGCCGCGCGGCGCCGGCGTCGGCCTCGGCCTCGCGGTCGCCCGCGGCTTCGCCGAGGCCATGGGCGGCACGCTGGCCGCCGAGGACACCCCCGGCGGCGGGATGACCATGGTCCTGACCCTGCGGGCGGCCGCCGGCCGGCCGCCCGTACGGCCGGACCTCCCGGCCCAGGCCACCTCGTGAGGCCCGGGCCGGCGAGCGGCCCCCGCAGCAACCCCGACGGAATCCCGGGACCCCTTGGCGGGGCCCGCACGAACAGCAGAGGTGGTTCAGCATGAACCGGGTGCTCGTGGTGGATGACGAGCCGCAGATCGTCCGCGCGCTCGTGATCAACCTCAAGGCGCGGAAGTACGAGGTCGACGCCGCGCCCGACGGCGCCACCGCGCTGCAGCTCGCCGCCGCGCGCCACCCCGACGTGGTCATCCTCGACCTCGGCCTGCCCGACATGGACGGCGTCGAGGTCATCAAGGGCCTGCGCGGCTGGACCCGGGTGCCGATCCTCGTCCTCTCCGCCCGCCAGACCTCCGACGAGAAGGTCGAGGCGCTCGACGCGGGCGCCGACGACTACGTCACCAAGCCGTTCGGCATGGACGAGCTCCTGGCCCGGCTGCGGGCCGCCGTGCGGCGTGCCGAGCCGACGGGCGTGTCGGCGGCGGGCGACGACGCGATCGTCGAGACCGAGGGCTTCACGGTCGACCTCGCGGCGAAGAAGGTCAACCGCGGCGGTAAGGACGTACGCCTCACGCCGACGGAGTGGCACCTGCTGGAGGTGCTGGTACGCAATACGGGCCGTCTCGTCAGCCAGAAGCAGCTGCTCCAGGAGGTCTGGGGGCCGTCGTACGGCACGGAGACGAACTACCTCCGGGTGTACATGGCCCAGCTCCGCCGCAAGCTGGAACTCGACCCCTCGCACCCGAAGCACTTCATCACCGAGCCGGGGATGGGCTACCGGTTCGAGGGGTGAGGGGAGGCGAGGGGGCGCTCCGGCCGGGGGTCCGGGGGTTGCCCCCGGGGGATGCGGCATCACCGAGCCGGGGATGGGGTACCGGTTCGAGGGGTGAGGGGGGCCTCCGGCCGGGGGTCTGGGGCCGCGCCGGGGCCGTCGGGGCTGATCCCGATCGTGTGGGCCCCCGGTACGCTGGGGACATGAGTGCCGTACCCCGTCCCGAGAAGCCGACCGGCCGTTTCCGCCGGATGCTCGACCGGCTGTCGTCCTCCCAGGAGGAGCTCCATCACGCCGAGCTTCAGCAGGACACGGAGGCCACGGGCTGCACCCGCATCTGCGACTGCGACGACCGTGCCATCGTCAAGGTCACCGGCACCCTGCGGACGGTCACCCTCCGGCCCCGCGCCGGAGTGCCCGCCCTGGAGGCGGAGCTGTTCGACGGCTCGGCCGCGCTCGACGTGGTCTGGCTCGGCCGTCGGTCCATCGCGGGCATAGAGCCCGGCCGTAAGCTGATCGCCTCCGGGCGGATCTCCATGAGCCGCGGCCGGAGGGTGCTGTTCAATCCCCGATACGAACTCCGACCGCTCGGACAGGAGTAGCCGTTGCCGTCCTTCGACAAGCCGACGGATCAGCAGGAAGCGACGCGGGACGCGCGGGGCGCCGACTCGAGGGCGGCCACCGAGGCCGCCCTCTTCGAGGCCTTCGGCGGCGTGCGCGGCATGGTGGAGACCACCGTCCCCGGCCTGGTCTTCGTCGCGATATACACGGTCAAGCGGGACATCCACATCGCGGCCATCGCCGCGCTGGGCCTCTCGCTCCTCCTGGGCATCGCCCGCCTGGTCCGCAAGGACACCCTCAAGCACGCCTTCAGCGGTGTCTTCGGCGTGGCCTTCGGCGCGGTCTTCGCGATGATGTCCGGCGACGCCAAGAACTTCTACCTGCCGGGCATGCTCTACACCCTGGGCCTGGCGGTGGGCTACATCGTCTCGGCCCTGGCCGGCTATCCGCTGATGGGCCTGATCCTGGGCCCGGTGTTCAAGGAGAACCTCTCCTGGCGCACCCGCAACCCCGGCCGGAAGGTCGCCTACACCAAGGCCAGCTGGGCCTGGGGGCTGATCCTGCTCGCCAAGTCGGCGATCCTCTTCCCCCTCTACTGGTGGGGTGACGTCACTCAGCTGGGCTGGGTGAAGGTGGCCCTCGGCATCCCGCCGATGCTGCTGTCGGTCTACCTGACCTGGATCTTCCTCTCCAAGGCCCCGCCGCCGATCGACGTCTTCGCGGAGATGGAGGCGGCCGAGCGCGCGGAGCGCGAGGCGGAGGCGACGGCGCGCTGAGCGGCCGTACCGGCCCGTACGACGCCGACGAACGCGGAGGGCCCCCGGGACGATTCCCGGGGGCCCTCCGCGTATGTACGTACCGGACTCAGTCGGCAGCGCTCTCGCGGCGCACCGACAGCAGGTCCTCCAGCTGCTCCTCGCGGGCAGGGGCGGCCACGAACAGCAGCTCGTCGCCGACCTCCAGCGCGTCCTCCCGGTTGGGGGTGAGCACGCGGTTGCCGCGGATGATGGTGACCAGCGAGGTGTCCTCCGGCCAGTCCACGTCGCCGACGCGGGTGCCGGCCAGGGCCGACTCCGGCGGCAGGGTGAGCTCGACGAGGTTGGCGTCGCCCTGGCTGAAGCGCAGCAGCCGCACCAGGTCGCCGACGCTCACGGCCTCCTCGACCAGCGCCGACATCAGACGCGGGGTGGAGACGGCGACGTCCACGCCCCAGGCCTCGTTGAAGAGCCACTCGTTCTTGGGGTTGTTCACCCGGGCCACGACCCGGGGCACCCCGTACTCGGTCTTGGCGAGCAGCGAGACGACCAGGTTGACCTTGTCGTCACCGGTCGCGGCGATGACCACGTTGCAGCGCTGGAGCGCCGCCTCGTCGAGCGAGGTGATCTCGCAGGCGTCGGCCAGCAGCCACTCGGCGAGCGGCACCCGCTCCACCGAGATGGCCGAGGGAGCCTTGTCGATCAGCAGGACCTCGTGCCCGTTCTCCAGCAGCTCGCCCGCGATGGAACGGCCGACGGCCCCGGCACCAGCAATAGCGACCCTCATCAGTGCGCCTCCTCAGGCCCTGCGGAGAACGCCGCTTCGACCTTCTCGACCTCGTCGCTGCGCATCATCACGTGCACCAGATCGCCCTCCTGCAGCACCGTGGAGGACGTCGGCAGCATCGCCTCGCCCAGTCGGGTGAGGAACGCCACGCGCACCCCGGTCTCCTCCTGGAGGACGCTGACCTTGTGGCCGACCCACTCCTCGGAGATGGGCACCTCGGCGAGCTGCACGCCACCGCTGGGGTCGCGCCACAGCGGCTCCGCGCCGGACGGCAGCAGCCGCCGCAGCATCTGGTCGGCGGTCCACCGCACGGTGGCCACGGTCGGGATGCCGAGCCGCTGGTAGACCTCGGCGCGGCGGGGGTCGTAGATCCGGGCCGCCACGTTCTCGACGCCGAACATCTCCCGGGCCACCCGGGCCGCGATGATGTTGGAGTTGTCGCCGCTGCTCACGGCGGCGAAGGCGCCGGCCTCCTCGATACCCGCCTCGCGCAGCGTGTCCTGGTCGAAGCCGACGCCGGTCACCCGGCGCCCGCCGAACCCGGAGCCCAGACGGCGGAAGGCCGTCGGGTCCTGGTCGATCACGGCGACCGTGTGGCCCTGCTGCTCAAGGGTCTGCGCGAGGGCCGAGCCCACTCGCCCGCACCCCATGATCACGATGTGCATTACGCCTGCCCCAAGCTCCGGACTACCGCGCTGACCTGCACCAACACCCTGCTCACAACTTTCTTCCTCGACTCACGGCCCGACGGGCGAGGGCCCGAGGGTACGACGCGATGTGCCCGATGGGAGTTTTGTCCGCACCGAGCGCATGCCACCACCGTATCCGCAACCCCCGGAGGACCGGGCGCCAGGACCTCCGACCGGGGGCGGCACGGGGGCCGGGGCCCTCGGTGCCGCTACCCCGGGGGAGGGTGCGGCGGGGGTTCCCGTACCCCTCCCGGCACCCCCGAATCGGGGTGACGTGAACCCCATTCCCTTGAAGGGACGAAAGGCATGCGCAAGCATGTTCGGGACTCGTGACGAAGATCGGACGCATGGTCATGTACGCGGTTAGGATGATCCGCGTATTCCGCTTCTGGACGGGACGTCAGGGTGCTACCGACCTGTCCCTCCGACCGCAAGCTCCCTTCGGCCAAGAGGAATTGATGTCTGATCACATATCCCAGGTGGTGATCTGGTGTCTGGTCGTCGCGGTGGCCGCGGTCGCGGTGCTGCTGACCCGTCAGCGCTCGATCACCGCCGGACTGCGCAGGCGTGTCGCCCAGCTGGAGGAGAGCGTCCAGGCACGTGACGAGGAGATCGGGCATCTGGTCGGTGTCCGGCTGCCCGCCGTCGCGGACGCCGTCAGCCAGGAGGTGCCGCTGCCCGGGCCGCTCGACGCGCGGCTCGCCGGCACCCTCTTCGCGCAGCGCCTCCAGGATGTGATGGACCTCTTCGCCCAGGCCGTGGAGAAGGCGCAGAGCCGGGCGGACCAGTCCGCGAAGGCCGCGCTCAAGGCGTCCATGCGCGCCCTCCAGGGCCTGGCGCACGAACAGCAGCTGGCCATCTCGGACATGCAGGAGCGACACGACAACCCCGACGTCCTGCGCGACCTGCTGGAGATCGACCACGCCAACGCCCAGTTCGGCCGGCGCGCCCAGGCCATCGCCGTGCTCTGCGGCTCCTGGCCCGGCCGGCAGCGCGTCGCCTCCCCGCTGACGGACGTCGTCCGGGGCGCCACCTCCCGGATCCGCGACTACCGCCGCGTCCGGGTGCACAGCGGCCAGAACGAGCTCGCCGTCGTCAGCCGGGTCGTCGAGCCCGTCGTCCTCGCCGTCGCCGAGCTCCTCGACAACGCCGCCCGCCACTCCCAGCCCAACACCACCGTCGAGGTCAGCCTCCAGCCGGTGCACAACGGCGCGTGCGTCGTCATCGACGACGCGGGCGTGGGCATGGACGGCCGGGAGATCCAGGAAGCCGTCGCCATGCTCTCGGGCCGGCGGGCGGTGGACGTCTCCCGGCTCGGCGACCCCCCGCAGTTCGGCTACCCCGTGATCGGTGTGCTCGCCGCGCGCTACGGCTTCAGCGTCTCGGTCGACACCCGCTCCCCGTACGGCGGTGTCCGCGCCGTCCTGTTCCTGCCTTCCGCGCTGCTCACCCAGCTGGAGCTGGACGGGCCCGGCACGACGCCCCTGCGGGAGCGCGGCCGGGAGGAGGAGCCGCGCCACACCCCGACCGTGCCCGCCCCGCGCGGCCCCTCCCGCTCGCGCACCCGTCACCCGGAGCGCACCCACACCCCGCAGGAGCCGCCGCCCGCGTACGGCGGCGGCGCGGACCGGCCGGCCGAGGACACGGGCACGCCGCACACCACGGGTACTCCGCACACCACGGGCACGTCGCACACCACTGGTATTCCGAACGCCACGGAAGCACCGCACGTGACCGAAGCACCGCACGTGACCGGCTCCACCGCCGGTGGGCTGCCCAAGCGCCGCCGCAGGCAGCCCGCGCCCGGACAGCAGCGCCACTCCCGCCCGGCCGCGCCGATGCCGCCCACCGACATCCCCCCGGAGCGCTCGGCCGAGGAGACCGCCCGGCGCATGGGCGCGTTCGCCCGCGGCACCCGCACCGGTCGCACCGGCGAGCACCGCTTCCCGCCGCTGCCCGGCGACCGGGACGCGGTCGGTGAGCCGACCGACGCCCACGCCCCCACCCCCGTAGAAGACGAAGGGAACCCGCACGCGTGAACGACCACATGAACAAAGAGCTGGGCTGGATGCTGGACGAGGTCGTCAAGATGCCGGAGGCCCGGCACGCGATCCTGCTCTCCGCCGACGGCATGCTGCGCGCCCACTCCCAGGGCATCGACCGCGACGAGGCCGAGCGCCAGGCGGCCGCCCTCTCCGGGCTCCAGTCCATCAGCCGCTCCACCACCGAGTTCTGCACCCACCCGCGGAACCAGGACAGCCCCTGGCGGCAGACGCTCATCGAGTTCGCCCACGGCTACGTCTTCCTCATCGCCGCCGGCCCCGGCGCCTACCTCGCCGTCTCGGCGAGCGAGAACGTCGACATGGAAGCCGTCACCTACCGGATGCAGAAGACCGTCGACCGGCTCGGCAAGGAACTGGTGAGCCCGCCCCGGCAGGGCATGGACACCTGGCAGGGCGGCCCGGGCAGCCAGGCATGACCCCGCCGGCGCCGCGACGCGACAAAGGGCTGGTCCGCCCGTACGTCGTCACCGAGGGCCGCTCCCACCCCACGCGCAACACCTTTGACCTCGTCACCCTGGTGCTGGCGCACGAGGACCGGCCGCTCGGCGGCCTCAGTCCGGAGAAGCACGCCCTCATGGAGCTCTGTCTCGGCGGCGCCCTGTCCGTCGCCGAGATCGCCGGTCATCTGATGCTGCCCGTCAGCGTCGTCAAGGTGCTGCTCGGCGATCTCGTCGACAGCGGCCACCTCTCCACCCGGGCCCCCATCCCCTCGGCAGAGCTGCCCGAGGCCCAGATCCTCCAGGAGGTGCTCGATGGACTCCGCGCTCGCCTCTGACGGAGCCGTCTACCTGCCCCGTACCGTCCGGACCGCGGCGAAGATCCTCGTCGTGGGGCACTTCGCGGTCGGCAAGACCACCTTCGTCGGCTCGCTGTCGGAGATCCGGCCGCTGCGCACCGAGGAGACCATGACCCAGGCCGGCGCGCTCGTCGACGACCTGGCCGGCATCGACGGCAAGACCACCACGACCGTCGCCATGGACTTCGGCCGGCTCACCCTCAGCGAGAGCCTCGTCCTCTATCTCTTCGGCGCGCCCGGCCAGCAGCGCTTCACCCGGCTCTGGCAGGACATGACCCAGGGCGCGCTCGGCGCGCTCGTCCTCGCCGACACCCGGCGGCTGGACCAGTCCTTCGAGGTCATGGGGCTGCTCGAAGAGCTGGGGCTGCCGTACGCGGTCGCCGTCAACCACTTCGACGGCGCCCCCGCCTACCCCGACGAGGAGATCCGCGAGGCCCTCGACCTGCTCCCGGAGACCCCGCTGATCACCTGTGACGCCCGCGACCGGGTCTCCTCGACCCGCGCCCTGATCACCCTCGTGGAATACCTCAGCGCCCGCACCGCCCAGGAGCACGTGTGACCTTCCGCCCGGACGCACCACCCCCCGGGTGCCCCGCGCACCAGGCGCCGCCCACGGCACCCCCTCCGCAGGCGCCGCCCGCGACGTACACCCCGCTCTACGGGCCCGACTTCGCCGCCGACCCGCACGCCGTCTACCAGCGGCTTAGGCAGCACGGACCCGCCGCGCCGGTGGAGCTCGCCCCCCGGGTCAGGGCCGTGCTCGTCACCGACTACCGCGCCGCGCTCGAAGTCCTGCGCAGCCCCGGCCGGTTCGTCAAGGACGCCCGCCACTGGCGCGCCCTCGCCGACGGCCGCGTCGAGGCGGACAACCCGGTGGTGCCGATGATGGCCTACCGGCCCAACTGCCTGTTCTCCGACGGCGACCACCACCGCCGCTACCGCCAGGCCGTCGACGACAGCCTCGCCCGGATCGACCCCAACGCCCTGCGCGGCTACGTCGAGCGCAGCGCCGACAGCCTCATCGACCGCTTCACCGCGCTCGGCGAGGCCGACCTGCTCGGCAGCTACGCCAAGACCCTCCCGCTGCTGGTCTTCCAGCAGCTCTTCGGCTGCCCGCCCGAGCTCGGCGACCGGCTCGTCGAGGGCTTCTCCGGCATCTTCGACGGCGTCGAGGCCGAGCGCGCCGACGCCCTGATCACCAGCAGCCTCCTGGAGCTCATCGCCCTCAAGCGCCGGCAGCCCGGCGCGGACGTGATCTCCTGGCTGATGGCCCACCCCGCCCGGCTCAGCGACGAGGAGATGCTCCATCAGCTCGTCGTCCTGATCGGCGCGGGCACCGAGCCCCAGCAGAACCTGATCGCCAACGCGCTGCGGCTGCTGCTCTCCGACGACCGCTTCGCCGGCGACCTCGCCGGGGGCAGCCTGCCCGTCGACGACGCCCTCGACGAGGTCCTCTGGCTCGACCCGCCCATGGCCAACTACGCCGTCCACTACCCCCTGGCCGACGACACCCTCGGCGACGTCCCGCTGCGCGCGGGCGAGCCCGTCGTGGTCAGCTTCGCCGCCGCCAACACCGACCCCGCCCTGCGCACCGGCCAACCGGCCGGCAGCCGCGCCGGCAACCGCGCCCACCTGGCCTGGAGCGCGGGCCCCCACCACTGCCCCGCCAAGGACCCCGCCCGGCTCATCGCGGCCGCCGCCGTCGAGCGGCTGCTGGACCGACTCCCGGACCTGGAGCTGGCCGTCCCCGCCGACCGGCTCGTCTGGCGGCCCGGCCCCTTCCACCGCGCGCTCACCGCGCTGCCGGTGCGCTTCCCGCCGTTGCCCGTCCCCGTGCCGGCGCCCCCGCCCGTACACCCCGGTATGGCGCCACGGCACCCCGGTATGTCCCCGCAACACCCCGGTATGTCCCCCCACCCTCAGCCGTCCGCGCCGACCCCGGCCGAGACCCCTGGAGACCGCCGATGGACCGCTCCGCATGCCCCGTCACCATCGATCCCGCCGGCCGTGACATCCACGGCGAGGCCGCCCGCCTCCGCGCCCTCGGGGAAGCGGTCCGCGTGGAGCTCCCTGGGGGCGTGGTGGCGTGGGCAGTGACCAGCCAGCCGCTGCTCAAGCGGCTGCTGACCGACCCGAGGGTCTCCAAGGACCCGAACCGGCACTGGCCCGCCTGGATCAACGGCGAGATCTCCCCGGAGTGGCCGCTCTACACCTGGGTCGCGGTGACCAACATGTTCACCGCCTACGGGAGTGACCACAAACGGCTGCGCACCCTCGTCGCCAAGGCCTTCACCGCCCGCCGCACCGCCGCCCTGCGCCCCCGGATCGAACGGATGGCGACGGACCTCCTCGACCGCCTCGACGCCACCCCGCCCGGCGCGGTCGCCGACCTGCGCGAGGAGTACGCCTATCCCATCCCCATCCAGGTCATCTGCGAGCTCTTCGGCGTCGAGGACGAGTCCACCCGGGAGGGCCTGCGCCGCTGCGTCGACTCGATCTTCCACACCTCCGCCGACCCGGAGGAGGTCACCGCCACCTACACCGAGCTCTACGGGCTGCTGCGCGGCCTCGTCGCCGCCAAGCGGGAGACGCCCGGCGACGACATGACCAGCGTGCTGATCTCCGCCCGCGACGAGGAGGACGGCAAGCTGAACGAGCAGGAGCTCGTCGACACCCTCCTGCTGATGATCGGCGCGGGTCACGAGACCACCGTCAACCTCCTCGACAACGCCATTCATCTCCTCCTCACCCACCCCGAGCAGCTCGCCCTCGTCCGCGACGGCAAGGCCGGCTGGGACGACGTGATCGAGGAGGCTCTGCGCGTCCAGGCGCCCGTCGCCAACCTCCCGCTGCGCTACGCGGCGGAGGACATCGAGCTGGACGGGGGAGTGGTGCTGCGCGCGGGCGACGCCATCGTCGCCGCCTACGCCGCCGCCGGCCGCGACCCCGGCCTCTACGGCGACGACGGCGATCGTTTCGATGTGATGCGTGCCACCAAGGAGCACCTCTCCTTCGGTCACGGCGTCCACTTCTGCCTCGGCGCCCCGCTGGCCCGGCTGGAGGCGGCCGTCGCACTGCCCGCCCTCTTCGCCCGTTTCCCCGAGATGTCGCTGGCGGCGGCACCGGGGGAGCTCGCTCCGGTGGAGTCCTTCATCTCCAACGGCCATCGCGCGCTGCCGGTCCGACTGCGGCCGTAGCCCGCATTTTGAACTGCCCTTTACCCACCCGGAGTGATCGCGTAGCGTACGAAGGATCGACTCCAGGTGGGTGGCGGGTGGGCGGCGGCTATGGGCAACCCGTACGATCCTCTGCGTGTCCAAACTGACCGACCTGCCGAAACGGATCCTCATCGGCCGGGCGCTGCACAGCAACAAGCTGGGAGAAACCCTTCTCCCCAAGCGCATCGCCCTTCCCGTCTTCGCCTCCGACCCGCTCTCCTCCGTGGCGTACGCGCCGGGCGAAGTGCTTCTCGTGCTGTCCGTGGCGGGCGTCTCCGCCTACCACTTCAGCCCATGGATCGCGGTGGCGGTCGTCGTGCTGATGTTCACGGTGGTCGCCTCGTACCGCCAGAACGTCCACGCCTACCCGAGCGGCGGTGGCGACTACGAGGTCGCCAACGTCAACCTCGGCCCCAAGGCGGGCCTGACCGTCGCCAGCGCCCTGCTCGTCGACTACGTCCTGACCGTCGCGGTCTCCATCGCCTCCGGCATCGAGAACCTCGGCTCCGCCATCCCCTTCGTCGTCGAGCACAAGACCGCGTGCGCCATCGCCGTCATCGTGCTGCTGACCCTGATGAACCTCCGGGGCGTCAAGGAGTCCGGCAAGCTCTTCGCGATCCCCACCTACGTCTTCGTCGGCGGCGTCTTCGTGATGATCGCCTGGGGCGCCTACCGCGGCCTGGTCGCGGGCGACACCATGAAGGCCCCCACCGCCGACTACACGATCAACGCCGAGCACACCGGCCTCGCGGGCTTCGCCCTCGTCTTCCTGCTGCTCCGCGCCTTCTCCTCCGGCTGTGCCGCGCTCACCGGCGTCGAGGCGATCAGCAACGGCGTCCCGGCCTTCCGCAAGCCGAAGTCCAAGAACGCCGCCACGACCCTGGCCCTCATGGGCGGCCTGGCCGTCACCATGTTCTGCGGCATCATCGCCCTGGCCCTGGTCACCAAGGTGCGGATGGCCGAGAACCCCGCCACCGACCTGCTGAAGAACGGCACGCCGGTCGGCGACGGCTACACCCAGAACCCGGTGATCTCGCAGGTCGCCGAGGCCGTCTTCGGCAACGGATCGTTCCTCTTCATCGTGCTGGCGGCCGCCACCGCGCTGGTGCTGTTCCTCGCGGCCAACACCGCGTACAACGGCTTCCCGCTGCTCGGCTCGATCCTCGCCCAGGACCGCTACCTGCCGCGCCAGCTCCACACCCGCGGCGACCGGCTCGCGTTCTCCAACGGCATCGTGCTGCTGGCCGGCGCCGCCGCCGTCCTGACGTACATCTACGGCGCGGACTCCACCAAGCTGATCCAGCTGTACATCGTCGGCGTCTTCGTCTCCTTCACCCTGAGCCAGACCGGCATGGTCCGGCACTGGAACCGCCTCCTGGCGACCGAGACCGACCCGGCCAAGCGCCGCCACATGGTGCGCTCCCGCGCCATCAACACCTTCGGTGGCTTCCTCACCGGCCTGGTCCTGGTCGTCGTGCTGGTCACGAAGTTCACCCACGGCGCCTGGGTCGCCATCCTCGGCATGGTGATCTTCTACGCCACCATGACCGCCATCCGGCGCCACTACGACCGGGTCGCCGAGGAGATCGCCGCCCCCGACGAGCCCGGTGAGGAAACCGTCCGCCCGTCCCGGGTGCACTCCATCGTCCTGGTCTCCAAGGTCCACAAGCCCACCCTGCGGGCCCTGGCCTACGCCAAGCTGATGCGCTCCGACACCCTGGAGGCCGTGAGCATCAGCGTCGACGCGGCCGAGACCAAGGCCCTGCGGGAGGAGTGGCAGCGGCGCGGCATAGACGTCCCGCTGAAGATCCTCGACTCGCCCTACCGAGAGATCACCCGCCCCGTCATCGACTACGTCAAGGGCCTCCGCAAGGAGAGCCCGCGCGACGCGGTCAGTGTCTACATCCCCGAGTACGTGGTCGGCCACTGGTACGAGCACCTGCTGCACAACCAGAGCGCCCTGCGCCTGAAGGGCCGCCTGCTCTTCACCGCGGGCGTGATGGTCACCTCCGTGCCGTGGCAGCTGGACTCCTCCGAGGTCGCCAAGCGGCGCGCCCGCAAGCGCGCCGAGTGGAACGCGCCGGGCTCGGTGCGCCGCGGCCCGGTCGGGGAGTCGAAGAAGGAAAAGGCCGCGACGAAGAAGTAAGCGGCGCGGGACACCGATGTCGCTGATACACCGATGTCGCTAATGGGGTGCGGCGGGACGTAAACTGGACGGCTGTTGTCCAGGGGGGTCCCACCGCACCCCTTCCTTGTATTTCCTACGTAACTGGAGTCGACCAGTCATGCAGCACGAGACCGAAGCATCGCTGGTCGGCCACGAGTACGAGGTCGAGGTCGGCCCGGTGGCCCACGGCGGCCACTGCGTGGCGCGTACGGAGTCGGGCCGGGTTCTGTTCGTCCGGCACGCGCTGCCGGGCGAGCGGGTGATCGCCCGAGTGACGGAGGGCGAGTCGACGTCCCGCTTCCTGCGCGCGGACGCGGTTCGTGTGCTCGAGGCCTCCAAGGACCGGGTCCCGGCCCCCTGCCCCTTCTCCGGTCCCGGCAAGTGCGGCGGCTGCGACTGGCAGCACGCGAAGCCGGGCGCGCAGCGCCGCCTCAAGGGCGAGGTGATCGCGGAGCAGCTGATGCGTCTGGCGGGCCTCACGCCGGAGGAGGCCGGCTGGGACGGCACGGTCATGCCGGCCGAGGGCGACAAGCTCCCCGCGGGCCAGGTCCCGGCCTGGCGCACCCGCGTCCAGTACGCGATCGACGCCGAGGGCCACGCGGGCCTGCGCAAGCACCGCTCGCACGAGGTCCAGGTCATCGACCACTGCATGATCGCGGCCGAGGGCGTCAGCGAGCTGGGCATCGAGAAGCGCGAGTGGCCGCAGATCGCCTCGGTCGAGGCCATCGCCGCCACCGGCTCCCACGACCGCCAGGTCATCCTCACCCCCAAGCCGGGCGGCCGCCTGCCCATCGTCGAGCTCGACAAGCCCGTCTCCGTCATGCGCATCGGCGAGCGCGACAAGCAGGTCCACCCCGTCCACGGCCGCGCCTTCGTCCGCGAGCGCGCCGACGACCGCACCTACCGCGTCGGCGCCGGCGGCTTCTGGCAGGTCCACCCCCAGGCCGCCGACACCCTCGTCAAGGCCGTGATGCAGGGCCTGATGCCGCGCAAGGGCGACATGGCCCTCGACCTCTACTGCGGCGTCGGCCTCTTCGCCGGCTCCCTCGCCGAGCGCGTCGGCGACAAGGGCGCCGTCCTCGGCATCGAGTCCAGCAAGCGCGCCGTCGAGGACGCCCGCCACAACCTCCGCGACCTGGACCGCGTCCGCATCGAACAGGGCAAGGTCGAATCGGTCCTCCCGCGCACGCGCATCGACAGCGCGGACATTGTTGTCCTGGACCCGCCGCGAGCTGGTGCGGGCCGCGACACCGTCCGCCACCTGGCCACGCTGGGCGCGCGCCGCATCGCGTACGTGGCGTGCGACCCGGCGGCGCTGGCGCGGGACCTGAAGTACTTCGCGGAGGAGGGCTACGAGCCGGTGAAGCTGCGGGCGTTCGACCTGTTCCCGATGACGCACCACGTGGAGTGCGTGGCGATCCTGAAGCCGGTGAAGACGGAGGGCTGAGCTGCTGGCTTCGTACGTGCGCATGAGGTGCGGCACGAGCGTTGTGTGCGGTATCACGACGTTCGGCAGCATCCGGCCGACCGATGGCGATGTGCGGAGCGGACAGCACGATCAAGCGAGATCCGCCAAAAGGTCCGTCAAAGCCACCTCCTCCTCGACCCGTACCCCGAGCTCGCTCAAGGCCTGTGCCAGCCCAGGGTCCCAGGGTGATGCGGCCGGCGTGCCCGTCAAGGGCGGAAGCTGCGAGGCGGTGGCGGCCCGAGCGCGGTAGTCGGTGGCCGTGAACCGCCACGGGCGCCATGGCACATGGCTCAGCAGCACGTTCGCTATCCGGAGTCCGCCCCAGTCGAAGTCGCCGTGGTAGAGGAGAGCGGCTCCGTCCGCGTGCAAGTGGCGCAAGAGAGTGAGGGCGGCTGTGGACGGTTGGCCCTGGAGGCAGACCAGGGGTGGGCAGTCGGGGCCGTGGGCGTCGGCGGCGGCCGCCAGGACCGCCGGGTTCTCGCAGATCCGTACCACCGGCGGTGTTGCCCGGGGGCGTTGGTGAGTGAGTTGCCGGAGGGTCAGGACACATGGTTCGCCGGTTTCGGCCATCCAGTCCAGGGCCGGGGTGCCGCGAAGGTTCAAGGTGAGGACCGTCGAGGACAGCTCGTCGCGCAGTAGTCCCGCTGACGCCCATGCATCGCGCCGCCACGCGGCGCCGTTGCCTTCGGGGAAGCCGGTGAGGGCACGGATACCCGAGAGTGTGAGCGTAGCCAGGAGAGTGCCCTCGTCCAAGGCGTGCGCGCTGCCGAGTGCGCGGGCGGCGAAGGCTGGCAGGGAGACAGCCGGTTCGGCGGGGAGTTCCCGGAGCACCTTCGTGGCGTCGACGGACAGTCGCCTGGCGGCTTCAGGCGTTCGGGCGAGGCGTCGTACGAGGTTTTCGGTACGTGGATCGGTGGCCCAGGCGGTGAGGTCGGGTCGGTCGTGGCTCAGGGCCTGGAGCGGCTGATACGCCTCCTGCCAGGCACGGGACTCGTTTTGGCGTGCCCGGCTGAGGGGGACGACGGGACCTGTCAGGGCTTCTACAGCCGCTGCGAGACCGTCGGGGCTGACGCCGGAGCGGCGCAGGACCTCGTCCACGGCGTCGAGCCGGAGGGCCAGTGACCGGCCTGCGCGTGGCGTGCGGCCCAGCAGGCGTTCGACCGCCAGCCTCTGCGCTTCGGTGGGGGTGGCCAGCGAGACGGTCCCTGTGAGGGGCTGCTCGCGTTCGAGGCGTCGCCGCGCGCGCTCGACCAGCCACGCGAGCTCGGGGGCGCCGAGCAGTCGGCGGAGGCGCTCGAGATCGATTCCGGCGGGCGGCGGGGCGCTCATGACCACAACAGGTCCGGGCTGTCCACGGCGGACTCGTCCCGCTCGTACGTCGGCTCCTCCCGCCGCACCCGCGCCGAGCCGTCCCACTCCCAGCGGGTGACCAGGACCGCCGCGACGTCGTCGGTCCGTGAGAGCTGCGCGATGGCGATGCCGGGCACCTGCGGGTAGCAGGCCCACTCCCGTTCGCTGGTCATCACCACATCCAGGTCGAAGGCGTGCAGCAGGCCCAGGCACTTGGCCCGCGAATCGTCGTCGACTCCCGCGAACGCCTCGTCGAGGGTGACCAGACGGGGTGCGTGAGGGTTGCCCGCGCTCGCATAGTGCGAGGACGCGGCGGCGAACAGCGGCACCGACACGGTGAGGACGCGTTCGCCACCCGAGGCCGGTCCGGTGGCCGGGACCCAGCGGCCCTGCTGGTGGCGTTCGATGCCGAATTCGTGCCACGTGCGGTAATCGAGGGCGGTGGTGAGGTGTTCGAGCCAGCTGCCCGCGGCGTCGCCGGTCTGCTGCTGGGCGATCTGCGCCTGCAGGAACTCGCCGACCGCCTCCCGGTCCTCGGGAGTCCAGGCATCGGCGGACTGACGCAGGCGTTCCCGCGCCCGGTCGAGTCCCGCCGGGGCCTTGCGAGAGGCCCGCCACACCAGGCGCAGCTTCATGCCGGTCGAGGTCGGGCGTTCCTCCAGCTCGGCGTTCATGGCCCGTACGTGCCGCTCCGCCGCGCCGATCAGTTCCTGCAGGGTGCCCGCCACCTCGGTGACGAGGTGGGTTTCCAGGGCCTCCCTCTCATGGGCAGTCAGTATGCGGGTGAGTTCACCGACCTCGATGGCCAGCGCCTCGGCGAGTTCGGGTACGGCCCGTTCACGGCCCTGGTAGACGATGTCGACGACCATTCCGTCCTCGATCACGCGGGCGGACGCTGTGTGCCCATGCCGGGACAGGGCGTCCTGCAGCGTCTTGAACTCTTCGCTGAGCCGCCCCTGTACCCGCTCCCAGGCCCCGTCGGAGTCATCCGTCCCGGACAGTTCCGTCTCGATGGAACGGGCCAGGGCGATGGCGGGGGTGGCCGCCCATGGACCTTCGCCGGCGGGCGGCACCGCCAGACCGGGCAGGGCCACCGCGATCAGGCCGGTGCCGGCGAACCTCTGGAGACCCGCGATCGCCTCGGCACGGGCGGAGGCCGCCTCGACAATCCCCTGTTCGAGCTGCTCGATACGGCCTTCGGCCTTGCTGGCCCGACGGTCCGCGTCGGTGTGCCGCCCATGCGTGCGGCGCTGCTCGGCTCCGCATTCGCGCAGGGAGTCGGTGGTCTCGGCCAGGCGGCGCTGGAGTTCGGCGACGGCCGCGCCGACCATGGAGCGCAGGGTGCTGTGGCGCTCGGCGGCGGCGGTGGCCTCGCGGGCCGCGTCTGCGGCTCGCAGCGCGTGCTCCTCGGCCCGCTGCTCCGCTTGCTGGGCCTCGTCGCGTTCGTCGTCCGCCTGACGGGCCGCTTCGGCGCGCTCGCGCAGGATGGGCCACAGGTCGGCGAGGACGAGGGTGAGGCCGGTGAGGGCCTGGCGTACGGCGGCGAGCCCGGCCCGGTCGGAGGGCAGGCCCAGGTCGGCGGCGGTCGTGCCGAGTTCCGCCGTGGCCCGCTCGGCCTGTTGGGCCGCCTCGTTGAGATCGGCGGCCCGTTCGTCGCGCCGGGCACGGTCGCGGCGCACGGCGCCGGCGGCTGCGGCCACCTGGGCGTACGCCTGCCTGAGCGGCGCGTCGTCGGGTACGGCGGCCAGCTCGGCGTCGAGCCCCTGGCGGCGCGCCACGACGGCCTCGGCCTCGGCCACGGTGGCGGCCAGATCGTCTCGAAGCGCGGCGAGCTCCGTGCGCAGAGTGGCCATACGGGACCGGCGCGCCTCTTCACGGGCGCCCTCACCGATGTATTCCGCGGAGGACTTGGCCCACCGGCCGGTGAGCGCACCGACGCGGAAACGTCCGTCCGTCGCCGCCCAACTGTCCGCGCCGCCCGCCTCACCCAGCCCGATCGCCGCGAGCAGCCGCGTCACCGTCTCCTCACCGACCGCCGCGGCCCGTGCATCACCGTGATCGACGGCCGGGCGCAGCGCATCGGCCAGGGACGGGCCGGTCAGGAGCCCGGTCCGTGGCGCGAGCAGCACATCGTGCCCGTCGGGTTCGAGTGCCGTGCCGTCCGGGAGCACCCAGGCGTCCAGCAGGCCGGATGCCTCCAGGGCCGCTTCCAGCCCCGCGCGGTCGGTGTCGCCGAGTCCGTCCCGGAAGTCGACGAGCCGCCACAGGGGGGAGCCGGTCGCCCGCTCGCGCAGCCCCGGGGTACGGGTGTACGGGGCCTTGGGCCCGCGCTGGCCTCCGGCTTCGAGCGCGGCCAGCTCCTGTTCCATGTCCCGTACGCGGGACCGCAGCCCGGCCTTGCGATGAGTCAGGCCTGCCGCGTGATCGGCGAGGCGCGCCGACGTGGCGCGGTGGGCGCTCGAGGCGCGGGTATGGGCCGGGTAGGGCCCGTCGAGGTGCCGGGTCCACTCCTGGAGCTCGTCCAGGAGGCCGACCGGATCCAGGTATGCCAGCTCGTGGCACTCCTCGGCGTGCCGGCGTACGGCATCCAGCAGCGCCCGGCCGGCTGCCGCCGTGGTCTCCTCCGCCTTCTGCTGCGCCTCCGCCGCGAGTGCGAGGTCGGATTCCGCCTCGTCGAGCCGCCGGGAGGCCGCACGACGCTCGCTCGCGGTCCGGTCGGCCTCGTCGGCGAGGCGTTCCACGTGGGCGAGGTTGCGCCACGTGCGGTCCGTCGCCTCCTCGGCCGCCTCCCGGGTCGGCTCGTCCGGCAGGGCGACCAGGGCCTTGTCGGCTTCCTCGCGGGCCCGGGCGAGGATGGTGCCGGCCTGGCGCCGGGCCGAGGCGAGCCGGTTCTCGGCCGCGCCGAGCCGTTCCACTGCTCGCTTGTGGAGGCGTTTCGCCTCTCCCCGGTCGGCTTCCGCGCGCTCCCGTTCCCCCGCCGTGCGGGCCGCATCCGTGGCCGCTTGCTCCAGTTCACGGGCGCTGCGCATCTCGGGTCCCGCGCGCAGGGCGGTGTCCTGTGCCCGCAGCCGTGTCTCGGTCTCCTCCAGAACGGCGATGCGTTCCTCGGCGGCTGCCCGGTCCTCTTCCGCGCGGGCCTTGTGCGCCTGCGCTTCCACGAGATCCCGCTGCAGGTGCTCGTACCGGGAGTGCTCGCTGCGGGGGAGGCGGGCCCGCCGGCGGGACGCGACGCGGGCGTAGCGCCGGTAGTGGTCCAGGAACGCCGAGGCGGCGTGCTCGGCCTCGGCGGCGGCCCGCAGTTCCTCCTTCTCCTCGTCCAGGGAGCGGAAGGCCTCCGCCGCGTCGGCGACGACCGCCTGGTCCATGGGCGGCAGCGCTTCGGTCAGCGCCCGGGAAAGAGCGGCCTCGTTGGGCCGCTTCGACAGCTGGGGCTGGCGCAACTGGATGAGCAGGTCCACGAGGGCGGCGTACCGCTGCTCGCCGAGCCCGAACAACGCTTCGTCGACGGCCCTTCGGTAGGCCTTGGCCTGGTCGTACACCATGCCGTGCCCGGCGATCGCCTCGGCGAGCCGGTCACGGGACAGGGCGGTGCGGGTGGCGTCGAGCAGGCTGAGATCCCGGCCGACCCGCTGGTCGGTGACCGCGTACCAGTGGCGGGCGATGCCGCGCCCGGTGACGGCCTTGAGCCCGCAGGCGAGCGTACGGAAGTGGGCCTCGCCGGTCGTCCCGTCCCGTCGGCCGAACTCGATCCAGGTGTAACCGAGCCGTTCGGGATGAGGGTGTTCGCCCCCGAGGAGCAGGTTCCACTCCATGCGCTTGCCTGGGTCGCCGTCGGGCTCGACACGGCGCGGGGTGAGGTCCCCGTCCAGCAGGAACGGCAGGGTCAGGGCGAGAACCTTGGACTTACCGGTGCCGTTGTTGCCACGCAGCAACAGCCGTCCGTCGCGGAAGTGGAACTCCTCCTCGTCGTAGTGGAAGAGGTCGACGAGCCCGATGCGCATCGGTTGCCAGCGGGAGCGCGTGGGGACGGGGAGGGCGGTCACTGCTTGCTCGCCTTTCGCTGCTGGGGCATGCGCCGGTTGCGGGGTTCGAGGACGACGGCCTCGCCGACGGCGTACCGGGCGAGGGCCGGGCGGGGCGCGATCTCATCGCCGCGGCGGGTGATGAGTCCCAGGGCGGTGAGCTTGGCGAGTGCCTGCTCGACCAGTTCGCCTTCCGCTCCCGGTTCCTTGGCGGACTTGGCCCAGAAGCCTCCGTACGCGACGGCGAGTTCACGGACCTTTCGCTGGAGCTCACCGATGGTGACAGGCCCGTCCGCCGCCGCGAGATGCTCGGTGAGCAGCAGAGTGACGTGGCCGTGGGTGCCCTGTTCGGGCATGCGGACGTCGGTGAGGTCGTCGTCGGGGTCGATCATGGCGATGCCCTCGGCCCGTACTTCGGCGACGAGCCCGGTCAGTTCCGTGATGCGGGCGATGAGGAAGCCGCGCTGCCGGGTGAGATAGGCGAGTTCCGCGTCGGTCAGCTCGTCGTAGTACAGCACCGGATCGTCGAGCAGGCGACGGGTCAGTGTGCGGCGCATCGCGCGGAACCGCAGGTCCTCGCTGTCCAGGGCGGTGTCGGTGGTCAGCTCGGCCAGCCGCTCGTCGAAGGTGTCGGCTCGCACTGTGGAAGGGCCTCGGCGGGTGGCGAGCAGCCCGGCCAGCACGCGGCGCTCGACGTCGTACAGGACGTCGCCCGCTCCGCTGACGTACGCCTCCTCGTCACCGGCGACCCGCCGCAGAACACCGAGACTCAGCAGGAGTTTCACGACGGCGGCGAGATCGAGGCGCTCGTCGCGGCGGTCCAGGGTGAAGTGGATCCCGGCGGCGGTGAGGTGGGGATCCGCCGCGTCCATGACGACCTGATCGGCGAGGCGACCGAGTGCTATCTGGGCTTCGCTCCGTTCCAGGGTGGCGAGGGCGAGGCAGAGCAGGACATAGCGTCGGCGGGTGAAAGGGGCGCCGGCCCGGCCGACCTCACGAGCGGGGTGCGTCGGGTCGGCGGGACAGCCGGGAGCCTTGCGCAGGCGGGCCGCTTCGGCGTCCACGTGGAGGGACCAGCCGGTGTTGCGGTCGAACCACGCCCGCAGTTCCGAAGCGTGGCGGCGGACGAGCCGGAAGTCGTCCGAACGCGGTCCGTGGGCGAGGAGGAGAGGTTCCTTGAGCAGAGCGCGTGCGGCTTTGCGTAGCTCCGAGGAGTGTTGTCCCTCCAGGACCTCGGCGAGCGGGGTGCTCATCGCCTGCTGTCCCTCTCGGTCAGGTCGATGATCTCGACGATGTGGTCGGGGCCCCGGAACGTCCCCCCGGGGGTGGTGACCTCGGCGGTCGTGCCGTCGCCGAGCGCTGTGAGACGGATCTCCATGGAGCCGTCGTTGCTGGTGGCGGACGTGTGCGTCATGCCGGGCCGCCAGGTGGCGAGGGCGTCACCGAGGAGCTGGAGGAAGAGGCCGAACGCGAGCGGGTCGAGCTCACCGAGGGCGGAGAGCCGGGTCGCCCCGTCGGTGGCGAGCCGCGCCCGCGCGGTGGCGGTCTCGGCGGCTTGCTTGGCCGCGATCTCGGCGAGGTGGCGGCGTGCCTCGGAGCGGTCCTCGACCTTGCGGGGTTTGCCGCGCCGTTCGTAACTGCCCGTGCGCCTCAACTGAGGGCTGATACGAAGGGGTTCTGCTTCGGCCCACGGGGTGGCAGCCGGTACGGGCCGGGCCATGCGGGTGGCGAGGGTGTCGGCGTCGACGGTGAGATGACGGGAGGGGTAGAGCCCGAACGCGCTGCGCCACAGGCGGTGCCGGGCGTCGTCGTCGGGTGCCTCGGCGAACCAGCGGGCGAGCGTACGGAAGTCGGCGGAACGGTCGGAGCGCCCGGCTCTGCGTTCGTTCAGCGACCGTACGACCGCCAGGAGCTGGGGGATCGCGCCGAGAGCCCGGCCGCGCAGCAGCCGCGCCTGTGATTCCCGTCCGTTCCTGCTGATGAACCAGGCGGCGAGCCCGTCCCAGCGCCCGGTCCACCGCGCGCACGCCTCCCGCTCGGCGTGTTCCGCGTCCTCCGGAGAGGCGTCGGCGGCCTCGCGAACGGCGGCGGTCCGGAGCAGCGGTGCGATCACGTCGCCGTCCTCCAGTTCCAGGATCAGCTGGGCGATGCGTCCGCCAAGCGTGATCAAGTCCTGGATGAACCGCTCCAGATACTGGATGAGCCGGTCCTTGTAGGCGAGGAAGACCTCCTCCTCGACGTCGTGCAGGTCGATGGTGCGCTGCAGAGACCCCATGAAGGCCCGGGCGTTCTCGGCGAGGGTCGCGAACCGGCTGGTCAGCGCGTCGAGTGCGAGGTAGGTCTTGGCCGGGTCCGGTAACTCTTCGGCCCCCAGGACAAGGAGAGCACGCAGTTGGGTGACGATGTCGTGCAGCGCGACCGCCTGGAGCGCGCCCCGCCGGCCCAGCGCTTCGTCATACGCGGAAAGCGCCTCCTCCGCCGCCTCTCCCGCCTGGGTGAGCTGGTAGACGAACCGCTTGCGGTAGAAGTCCTCGACAGCGGTGACGCGGGCCGTATCGGGATCGGCGCGCAGGTTGCCCCACTTGACGAGGCTGTCGAGCGCGTTGACCACGGCATCGAGCTCGGCCGGACGCTCACCGGCGGGCAGGGCGGCGTGCACGTCCTCGGGGCGCAGGTGTACCGCGAAGCGCTCCTTGGCGGTGAGGAACGTCTGCATCGTCCGCCGATAGAGGGCGGAGCCGGGTGCGGTCAGATGCGCGAAGGGGGCGTACAGGGGAGGGGCTGGGGATTTGGGCGTCGGGGTCATCGCCCGGTCATTCTTTCCGATAACTCGTGGCATGGGTGCGTAAAGCTGGGAATCTCACAGGTCGAAGCAGCGCCTGTGGGTTTGTGTCGCACGCTGCAACTGGCTCGCCCCGCCCGCTTAGGGGAACGTTTCTCCACAGGGCGAAGCATGTTCGATCCCGGTGGGCCTATCGTCTGTGCTCCTTCCGACCCGAGAGGGAGCGAATCATGGACGCTCTACGGCACATCGCCGCCGGCCTGGTGCTGGACCTCGCCGCCGTCTGTCTGCTGGCCTTCGCGATCTACTATCCGCGCCATCGCCGACGTGACCTCGTACCGGCCTACCTGGCCCTGAACACCGGCCTGTTCACGGTCGTCGCGGCCTTGGCGGCGGTGGGCGGCAGAGGGGCGGCCGCGCTCGGGTTCGGGCTGTTCGGGGTGTTGTCGATCGTGCGGCTGCGGTCGGACGCGGTGCAGCAGGAGGACGTCGCGTACTACTTCACCACGCTCGTCCTCGGCCTCGTCTGTGCGCTGCCGAATGTGACGGTGCCGGTCAAGGCCGGGCTGAGTGCGGTACTGCTCCTCGTGCTCTGGGTCGCGGACAGTCACTGGCTGCTGGCCCGCTCGCGCCGCGCCGTCGTCACTCTCGACCGGGTGCACCGTGAATCCGCCGCGCTCCGGGCCGATCTCGCCAGGCGATTGGGCGAGCCACTGCGGTGGACCGTCATGGAGGTGGACTACGTCCGTGACCTGATGGTCGTCGACGTCCGGTACCGCGAGCCGGACCTGGACGAGAGCCCGCACCTCGGCACGGAGGTCTTGGCCGGACTCCGGGTCGCACCTGTCTGCGAGCCGGTATGACCGCCGCCATGGCAGCTTCCACGACAGCCGCGCGGGCCGTCGCGCGGGTGGCTTGGGCCGCCGCACCCATCTCCCTGACCGAAGTGAACGAACGGGCCGGACTGCTGACCCGTTTCGACCGCAGCTATCTCGTGCCCGCACCGGTCTTCCTGAGCATGGCCGGCTGGCTGACGGATGCCCGGTGGCCGGGTGGCCCCTTCCGGGTGCTGGCCATCGGCGGGCGTCGGGCCTTCCGGTATCACTCCGTCTACTACGACACCCCGGAGCTCCGCTCCTTCCACGACCACCGCCAGGGCCGCCGGCTCCGCTTCAAGATCCGTGAGCGGGTGTACGAGGACTCGGGGGAGCGGCAGTTCGAGGTCAAGCTCAAGGGGAGGCGTGGTGCCACGGTCAAGCACCGTCGCGCTCTGACCGGCTCGGAGACCCTGCTCGACCCCCATTGCCGCGCGTATCTCGCCGAGACCCTGCAGCGGGTGCACGGCATCGACGCGCCCACGGCCCTGCGCCCTTCCCTCACCACGGACTACCTACGGACGACTCTGGTGGGCGACGGCGAACGCGTCACCTGTGACGCGGGCCTGATCTGCGGCGACCCGCGCACAGGGCGGGCCGTACGCGGCGACGCCGCGCTCGTCCTCGTCGAGACGAAGTCCGCAGGCCACCTCAGTGACGTCGACCGGCTGTTGCACGCTCATGGGATGCGACCCGCCGTCTTCACCAAGTACTGCGGAGCCTTGGCGGCTCTTCGCCCCGCCCTCCCGGCGAACCGCTGGCGGCGGGCGGCCCGGCGGGTGTTCGGGGAGGGCGGGTGACGTGGAGGGCGGATGACAGCAGTCGTGAGGAGCGCGTCAGTGCCGTACTGGCCTCTCAGACCAGCGGTCGGTACGCCGTCAGCGTCACCGACAGCGTGACCTCGTACGGCTCCCGCAGCGCAGCGATCCGTGCCGCCAGGGCTTCGCCGTCGCGGTGCCAGGCATTCGGGCCCATGCCGACCAGTTGGGTCAGGGCGTGGTGGTCGAGCGTCATGGTCGTCGTCAGGGCGCGTGACGCCGTGGTCGAGAAGTGCGGGGCGAGCTGGTCGGAGAGGCGCTGTTCCTTGCGCTCGTCCACGCGCATCAGGTCGAGGGCGTCGATCAGCTCCTGGAGGTGGTCGGTGCGGGGCGTGACGACCAGGAGGGTGCCCCGCGGGTGGAGGACCCGTCGGAGCTCCGGGCCATTGCGGGGGGCGAAGGTGTTGACGACGAGCGCGGCGGAGGCGTCCTGCAGGGGGAGGGCCTGCCAGGCGTCGGCCACCACGGCGCCGATGCGCGCGTGCGCCTTGGCGGCTCGGCGTGCGGCGAACTTGGAGATGTCGAGGAGGATGCCCTCCGCCTCGGGAAAGGCGTCCATGACATGGGACTGGTAGTAGCCCGTGCCGCCGCCGATGTCGAGCACGCAACCCTCGGCCGACGAGTCGGTCGCGTCGCGCGCCAGGGCGACCAGCGCGTCGGCGATGGGGGCGTAGTGGCCGGCGCTCAGGAATTCCGCGCGGGCGTCGACCATCTCCCGGGTGTCGGCGCTGTACTTGACCGCCCCCGGGAGCAGGTTCACATAGCCCTGCTTCGCCACGTCGAAGGAGTGGCCGTTCGAGCAGGCCAGCGCACGGTCCTTCATGGCCAGGGGAGCGGTGCAGTGGGGGCAGTGCAGGTACCGCACAATATGGTTCAACATCGCGTACCGATCGTACCGTTATGCGTGATGCGTCAGGCCCGGGGATTCCGGGGTCGCAGGCCGGTGAGGGCCATGTCGACAAGGCTGTCGGCGAATTCGTGCGTCAGCGGCTGGCTCCGCAGCAGCCAGCGCTGGGCGAAGGGGCCGAGGATCAGCTCCGCGGCCAGGCGCGGGTCGATGTCCTCGGAGACCTCTCCCGCGTCCTGCGCGGCGCGGATCCGGTCGACGTAGGCCTGGGTGCCCGGTTCCATCACCTTGCTCGTGAAACCGGCGGAGACCTCGGAGTCGTTAACCATGGCCACGTAGAGCGCGCGATACGGGGCCTGGAACGCCGGGTCGTTGAACTCGTCGACCGTCGCCCGCAGCACGGCCTTGAGGTCCGTCGCGAGGTCGCCGGTGTCGGGCAGCGTGCCTTCGCCGGCCTCCATGGTCTCGGTGAAGGCGTCGAGCAGGACGGCCCCCTTCGACGGCCACCAGCGGTAGATCGTCTGCTTGCCGACGCCGGCGCGGGCCGCGATGCCCTCGATCGTCAGCTTGTCGTAGCCGGTCTCGCCGACGAGGGAGAGGGCGGCCTCGCAGATCGCCTGGCGTGAGCGCTGGCTGCGCCGGGCGGCGTCGGGTGCTGTCTTGTCGGGCATGAAACGGGAGTGTAGCGAGTGATCGAGGCGATACGTTTCGTTTCGCCGACGGGGTGGTGTTTGGGCGCCCAAGAGCCGGCCCCTGGGCCGATCGGCCCCCTAGGGGCGCGTGTCATTGGGCCTAACGGGGGCTTTTTATCCCTAGAATCGCGGGATGTACATACCCAGCACGTTCCCCGGAGGGGTGGTCCGGTGAACCGGTCCGAGGCGACTGATGAGCAGTGGGAGGGGCTTGCCCAGGTCGTTCCGTTGCGGAGCCACCAGGCCTGGCCGTCCTGGCCCGACCACCGGGCCCTGCCCGAGGAGGAGCCCGCCGAGAAGCAGCGACGGCTCGTCGTGCTCCGGGTGCAGATCTTCGCGGACGCCCGCGAGGTCGCCGAGCACCTGATCGCCCGCGTCCCGGTGCTGCTCGACCTCACGAGCGCCGACACCGACGTGGCCAAGCGCATCCTCGACTTCTCCAGCGGTGTCGTCTTCGGGCTGGGCAGTGCCATGCACCGGGTCGACACCAATGTCTTCCTGCTGGCCCCGGAAGGGACCGAGGTGGCCTCCGGGTACCCCGATCGTAGGAAGAATGATCAGATGAAACGGTTTGGCTGACGACGTGCCGCCTACGGTCCTCAGACATGGACGCCGCCAATCCGCATAAGCGCCCCGTCGTGACCGAACTGCGGCTTTCCGCTTTCAAGTCGCACCGCAACGCCGTCTTCCCGCTCGATCCGCTGACCCTCTTCCGGGGCGGCAGCGGCAGCGGCAAGTCCAGCGCCCTGGAGGCGTACGAGGTACTCGCCCGGCTCGCGGGCGGTGACACCCTCGACGAGGCGCTGGCCCCGGTGGCCGGCGGCGCCCAGGCGTGCGTACCGCAGCAGGCCAGACCCGACGCCCAGGGAAGGCGGGGCTTCCGGATCGGGTGCACCGTGGAGGGCCCGGTGGGGCCGGTCCTGCTGGACGTGGCCGTCCAGGCCGAGCCCGAACTGCGCGTCGTCGGCGAACGGCTGACGGGGTCGGGGCTGACGCTGCTCTCCACAGCGCTGCGCGACCCCGGGCTGCCGAGGGTCGAGGCCGCCTGGCACACGGCGGGGTCCGTGCCCGTCACCCGCGCGCCCCTGCCCGACGACCGGCTGGGCACGGCGCTCCTGCCACTGCGGGTCGCGGGGAAGACCGCCGGGCAGCGGATGGTCCTCGACGCCGCCGAACAGGTCGTGATCGCCCTGCGCTCGGTCTTCCCCTGTGACCCCCGGCCCGAGCTGATGCGCGCGCCGGTCGCCGCGCGCGACGGGCGACTGCGCGGCGCGTGCGACAACGTTGCCGCGGTCCTGGGGCGCACGCGCAACGAGTGCGTCACCCGGCACGCCCTGCTGGTCGCGGCTGCGGACGCGGGGTGTCGCGGCCCGGTCGACGGGCTGTCCGTGGAGGGCCTCGACGGCGGGTTCGTGCGGGCCGTCCTGGGACGGCAGACCGGGGCCGCCACCCCGCTGGAACGGCTGGGCGATGGAGAGCTGCGCTATCTGGCGCTGTGCCTGGTGCTGCTGACGGGGCCGGGGGTGCTGGCGGTGGATCCGGCGGCTGAGGTGCTGGAGGCCCGGCAGGTGCTCACCGTCCTGGCGGACGGCCTCGACCGGTGCCTCGACGCACGGCAGGCCCGGGAGCTGCTGGAACTGGCGGCGCGGATGTGCGAACGAGGGCACATCAGACTGGTGGGAACGCTGCGGGGAGCCGCGGCGGAAGTGGCCGGTGAGGTGGCAGGGGCATCGATGGTAGACCTGGGGGCGTGAGTGAACACCCTGAACAAACTGAGCACCCTGAGCCCCATGAGGAAGCCCGCCGTGGCTGCTCTGACCGTCATGACCACCCTGACGGGTCCGGCGGACCTGCCGGATCTGACGGGCCTGCCGGGCCGCACGGACCTGCCGGACCTGACCGCCGTGAGCCCGCCGGGGCGGCGGGTCTCGACGTCCGGGCGCTGCAGGACCGGCTGGCGGCCTTCGCCGCGGCACGCGACTGGCAGCAGTTCCACACCCCCAAGAACCTGGCCGCGGCGCTCAGCGTCGAGGCGTCCGAACTGGTCGAGATCTTTCAGTGGCTGACGCCGGAGCAGTCGGCCCGGGTGATGGAGGAACCCTCGACCGCGGCGCGGGTCGAGGACGAGGTCGCGGACGTCCTGGCCTACCTGCTCCAGTTCTGCGAGGTGCTGGGCATCGATGTCCTGGCGGCGCTTTCGGCGAAGATCGACCGAAATGAGCGGCGATTTCCGGCACTGAAGGAGGCCGGTGACGGCGTCGCCGACCACGGCGGTCGTCACTCTCCGGAGTGATTGAGTTATCCACACCGCATTTGGTATCCACAGATTTCTGAATTCCCCTGGCTTTTCCGGCGGTTAGTCATCACTCTGGGTAGTGAGAGCGGGCGGACGGAAAAGCATGGGGGACGGTCATGGAGGCAGTGCGGCTCATCGTGGCCACTCGGCACGCCCTGGCGCAGGCCAGGGAGGTGCGGGACATCGTCGTCGAGGCATGGCAGGCGCAGGCGCTGGCCGAGGCCATCGGCAGCCATCTCGCCCTTCACGGGCCCTTCGAGGCGCGCGCGGCGGCCCTCGGCCTCAGCGAGGCCGGGGCCCGGGCCTCCGGCGCGCTGCGCCAGACCGCGCTGCGGTCCGGAGGCTTACGAGCGGCGCAGCTCGCCGAAGTGCGTGACCCCTGGGCGGCGTTGACGGACCTCGGAGAGCTCCTGGGCGAGGTCGGCATCGCGCTGGTGGGCGTCGCCGGCGCCTGTGATGAGGATGCCGTCTACTGGCAGTGCATAGAGGCGATCGACGCCGCCGACGAGACCAGCGACAGGATCGGAGGGCTGCTCAGACGGCTCGCCCTGCGGACGCGAGGCGGTGCGGCATGAGGCGCCCAGGGGATTGCCTGGGGGAGTGGAGGTCAGTCCGTGCCGGCGCCGCCCCTGGGCGAGGTGGGCTCGGCGGGCTCCTCGGGCTCGTCGCCGACGGCTCGCCGCTCCGACGACTGAAGGTCGGCGTCGAGCTGCGTCAGATCGGCGTTGAGCGCCGCCATCAGCTCCTCCATCTGTTGCAGCAGGCCCTTGGGTGCGCCCTGCTGTGGGGAAGCGGCCTGGGTGGGCACGGCCTCGTCGGGCGCGGCTTCCTGGGTCATGGTGGCCTCCTCGGCCCTCGCCCTCCCCGAGCGGTCGGGCGGCGTTGCGATCATCGCCTCCGGCAGCGGACACCGGTGCGCGGGCCGGGCGGTCCGGCTCCGCCCGAGCCAACGATCAGCCGGACGCGCCGGACACTGGCGGAGGCTCCGTGGGCCGCCCGGCACGGGCGAATTTCACCCGGCCGGAGTGAGTAGGGGAGGGCGTGAGGCGATCTGTTGACGTCTGTTCGAGCGGGCGGGGCTGAGGCGCGCGGAGGGGGGCGCGATAGTGGTGGGAAGAGGCCCACCCAGCCGCTGGAGGAGCACCTTGACGTCCGCCCCTGATACCCCGCCAGGCACCTTGCCGATGACACCGCCTGACGTGTCCGGAGTGCTGGATGCGGGGGTGCCGGACGCGCTGCCCGGCACCCCGCTCGCGGCCGCGCTCGCGCGAGGGCCGCTCGTCCTGGACGGCGGGCTGTCCAATCAGCTGGTGGCCCAGGGCTGTGACCTGTCCGACGAGCTGTGGTCGGCCCGGCTGCTCGCCGACGACCCCGCGCAGATCGAGGCCGCGCACACGGCTTATGTCCAGGCGGGCGCCCAGGTGCTCATCACGGCCGGCTATCAGGCGACTTTCGAGGGGTTCGCGAAAAGGGGAGTGAGGAGGGAGGAGACGGCCGCGCTGCTGCGGCGGAGCGTGGAGCTGGCGCGCCGGGCGGCCGTGCGGGCTGAGCGGGAAGTCTGGGTCGCCGCGTCCGTCGGGCCGTACGGGGCGATGCTCGCGGACGGCAGCGAGTACAGGGGACGGTACGGGCTGAGCGTCGCGGAGCTGGAGCGGTTCCACCGGCCACGGATCGAGGTACTGGCCGGGGCCGGGCCGGATGTGCTGGCGCTGGAGACCGTGCCGGACGCGGACGAGGCGCGGGCGCTGCTGCAGGCCGTACGGGGCTGCGGGGTGCCGGTGTGGTTGTCGTACAGCGTCGAGGGCGGGGCCACCCGGGCGGGGCAGCCGCTGGCGGAGGCGTTCGCGGTGGCCGCCGGGAACGACCAAGTGATCGCCGTAGGGGTCAACTGTTGTGCGCCGGGTGATGCGGACCGGGCGGTGGAGATCGCCGCCCGGGTGACGGGGAAACCGGTCGTGGTCTATCCGAACAGTGGGGAGGGATGGGATGCGCGAGCAAAGGGCTGGCGGGGGCGTGCGACATTCGATCCCGCGAGGGTCGCGGTCTGGCGGGCCGCCGGGGCCCGGATCGTCGGCGGCTGCTGCCGTGTCGGCCCGGAACGGATCGCGGAGCTGGCCGCGCTACTGGAAAAGCAGTAGGAATCCGGCCAGATGGGCCCGGATAATCGACTGCGTGTTCCTGACGATCAGTACTTCCGGTGATGCCCAGAGCCCCGCGACCGACCTCGGATTCCTGCTGCACAAGCACCCCGACAAGGCGCAGCGGTTCTCCACCTCCCATGGCACCGCGCACGTCCTCTACCCCGAGGCCGGCGTGGAGCGCTGCACCGCGGCGCTGCTGCTCGAGGTCGACCCGGTGGCGCTCGTCCGGCGCGCCAAGGGACGGGGCCGGGGCGGCGCCCCCGACTCGGCGCTGGCGCAGTACGTCAACGATCGTCCTTACGCGGCATCCTCACTGCTGGCCGTGGCGATCGGCAGCGTGTTCTCCAGCGCCATCAAGGGACAGTGTGCGGCCCGGCCCGAACTGCCCGAGCGAGCCCGTCCGTTGCGCGTCGAGATTCCGGCGCTGCCGGCCCGAGGAGGTGCCGCGCTAGTGGAGCGGCTCTTCGCGCCGCTGGGCTGGACGGTGACCGCCCGTCCGGTGGCACTGGACGAGCGGTTCCCCGAGTGGGGGGACTCGCGCTATGTGGCGCTGGTGCTGGAAGGGGAGCTGAGGCTGGTCGAGGCGCTGCGGCAGCTGTATGTGCTGCTGCCGGTGCTGGACGACGCCAAGCACTACTGGGTCGCGCCCGACGAGGTGGAGAAGCTGCTGCGCTTCGGCGAGGGGTGGCTGGAAAACCACCCCGAGCAGCGACTGATTACCAGCCGCTACCTCTCCCGACGTTGGGGCCTCACCAGGGACGCCCTCGACCGCCTGGCGCTCGCCCGGCTGGCCGAGGCCGACGACACCGAGGCCGACGAGCTGGACAACGCGGTCGACGAGACGGCGGACACCGAGGAGCGGCCCGTGCCACTGGCGGTGCAGCGACGTGCGGCGATCCTCGACGCTCTGCGCCGGTCCGGGGCGTCGCGGGTGCTCGACCTCGGCTGCGGCCAGGGACAGCTGGTGGGGGAGCTCCTGAAGGACGCCCGCTTCACCGAGATCGTGGGCGTCGATGTGTCGATACGCGCGCTGAAGGAGGCCTCGCGACGGCTGCGGCTGGACCGGATGCCGGAGCGGCAGGCAGCCCGTGTGGCGCTGCTCCAGGGCTCCCTCGCCTACACCGACCGCAGGCTCGCGGGCTACGACGCCGCCGTGCTCAGCGAGGTCGTCGAGCACCTGGACCTGCCGAGGCTGCCCGCTCTGGAGTACGCGGTGTTCGGCGCGGCCCGCCCGGCGACGGTCGTCGTGACGACGCCCAATGTGGAGTACAACGTGCGCTGGGAGACCCTGCCGGCCGGGCACGTGCGCCACGCGGACCACCGCTTCGAGTGGACCCGGAAGGAGTTCCGGGCCTGGGCCGAGCGGGTGGCCCGGCGCCATGGGTACACGGTGGAGTTCCTGCCCGTGGGCCCTGACGACCCGGAGGTGGGGCCGCCGACGCAGATGGCCGTCTTCCACAGGCGCGACGACGCGGGCGAGGACGCCGGCAAGAAGACGCACAGCGATGTGAACGACGTGAATGACGTGAACGACGTCAATGGTGTGAGTGACAAGCAGCGCGGCACCGACGAGAGCGCGAAGGAGGCGAGGACCGCATGACCGAGGACCGCACAACGGAGAGCCGTACCGCGGCGGAAAGCACCACAGAGGGGCGCACGGCAGAAGAACGCGCCACAGGAGAACGCACGGCTGAGCAGCGTGTGACCGTGGACGTTCCCGACCTGTCGCTCGTGGTCCTCGTCGGGGCCACCGGATCCGGTAAGTCCACCTTCGCCGCACGGCACTTCAAGCCGACCGAGGTGATCTCCAGCGACTTCTGCCGGGGGCTGGTCAGCGACGACGAGAACGACCAGAGCGCCAGCAAGGACGCCTTCGAGGTTCTGCACTACATCGTCGGCAAGCGCCTCGCGGCCGGCCGGCTGACCGTCGTCGACGCCACCAACGTCCAGTCCGAGCCCCGCAAGGAGCTCGTCGCCCTCGCCAGGGAGCACGATGTGCTGCCCGTCGCGATCGTCCTCGACATCCTTGAGGACGTCTGCGCCGCGCGCAACGCCGCCCGGCCCGACCGGGCCGCCCTGCCCCGGCGCGTCATTCAGCGCCATCAGCGAGAGCTGCGGCGTTCCCTGCGCCACCTGGAGCGCGAGGGCTTCCGCAAGGTGCACGTCCTGCGGGGCACGGCCCGGACGGACTCCGCCGAGGTCGTGCGCGAACGCCGCTTCAACGACCTGCGCCACCTCACCGGCCCGTTCGACATCGTCGGTGACATCCACGGCTGCCGTTCCGAGCTGGAGAGCCTGCTGACCCGGCTCGGCTACGACCTCGTGCGAGACGGCGCCGGCCGCCCCGTGGACGCCGCGCACCCCGAGGGGCGCACTGCCGTTTTCGTCGGCGACCTCGTCGACCGGGGCCCCGACAGCCCGGGTGTGCTGCGCCTGGTGATGGGCATGGTCGCCGCCGGGCACGCCCTGTGCGTCCCCGGCAACCACGAGAACAAGCTCGGCCGCTTCCTCGGTGGTCGTCAGGTCAAGGTCGCGCACGGCCTCGCCGAGACGATCGAGCAGCTCGAGCGGGAGGCCGAGCAGGACCCGGAGTTCCGGGAGCGCGTGCGGGAGTTCATCGGCGGGCTCGTCAGCCACTACATCCTCGACGGCGGCGCGCTGGTCGTCTGCCACGCGGGGCTGCCCGAGAAGTACCACGGCCGCACCTCCGGCCGGGTCCGCTCGCACGCGCTGTACGGCGACACGACGGGCGAGACAGACGAGTTCGGCCTGCCCGTGCGCTACCCCTGGGCGGAGGACTACCGGGGCCGGGCCGCCGTGGTCTACGGCCATACACCGACCCCCACGGCCACCTGGCTCAACAACACCATCTGCCTGGACACCGGTGCCGTCTTCGGCGGCAAGCTGACCGCGCTGCGCTGGCCCGAGCGCGAGCTCGTGGACGTCCCGGCCGAGCGCGTCTGGTACGAGCCGCTGCGGCCGCTGGTGAGCGAGGCGCCCGGCGGCGCCGACGGCCGCCCGCTGGACCTCGCCGATGTCACCGGCCGCCGCGTCGTGGAGACCCGGCACCTGGGCCGGGTGGCGGTCAAGGAGGAGAACGCGGCGGCGGCCCTGGAGGTCATGAGCCGCTTCGCCGTCGAGCCCCGTCGGCTGGTCTACCTGCCGCCGACCATGGCCCCCTGCGCCACCTCCAAGGAGGAGGGCTACCTGGAGCACCCTGCGGAGGCCTTCGCCGCCTACCGCGCGGACGGCGTGCGCCAGGTGGTGTGCGAGGAGAAGCACATGGGCTCCCGTGCCGTGGTCCTGGTCTGCCGTGACGCGGAGGTGGCGCGCGAGCGCTTCGGGGTGCCCGACGGCGTGCCCGGCGCGGTGTACACCCGCACCGGTCGGCCGTTCTTCGACGACACCGAGGTGGCCACCCGCCTCCTGGAGCGGCTGGGCCGCTGCGTGGCGGGTGCCGGGCTGTGGGAGGAGCTGACCACCGACTGGCTGCTGCTGGACGCCGAGCTGATGCCTTGGTCCCTCAAGGCTCAGGGACTGCTGCGCAACCAGTACGCGGCCGTGGGCGCGGCCTCCGGCGCGGTCTTCCCGGGCGCGCTCGCGGCTCTGGAGTCCGCCGCCGCCCGGGGCCTGGACGTCGCCGAGCTGCTCGGCCGCCAGCGCGAGCGGGCCGAGGACGCCGAGGCCTTCACGGAGGCGTACCGCCGCTACTGCTGGCCCGTCGGCCCAGCCGCCGGCTCGGCCGACGGCACCGACGGGGACGTCCTGGACGGGATCCGGCTGGCGCCGTTCCAGATCCTGGCCGCCGAGGGGCGCAGTCTGGCCACCGTCCCGCACGACGAGCAGCTCGCGATGATCGACCGGCTCGTGGCGGAGGACGCGGGCGTCGGCGGCTCCGGCGTGCTGCTCGCCCCCACGCGCCGCATCGTCGTCGACACCGGGGACGAGTCGTCCGTCGCCGGGGGCACCCGCTGGTGGCTCGACCTCACCGCCGCCGGTGGCGAGGGCATGGTCGTCAAGCCGCTCCAGGCGTATGTACGCGGCGAGGACGGAAAGCTCGTCCAGCCGGGCATCAAGTGCCGGGGCCGCGAGTATCTGCGGATCATCTATGGGCCCGAGTACACCCGCCCGGAGAATCTGGCCCGGCTGCGCATACGCCACCTCGGTCACAAGCGCTCGCTCGCGCTGCGGGAGTACGCGCTGGGGCTGGAGGCGCTGGACCGGCTGGCGGGTGGGGAGCCGCTGTGGCGGGTCCACGAGGCGGTCTTCGCCGTCCTCGCACTGGAGTCCGAGCCGGTGGATCCCCGGCTCTGACGCTCCGCTGGAGGCGCGGTGCGGTCACCTGCGGGCCGGTGGGGGCTGGTCGCGCCCGCGCGGCGGTAGCCGCACATTGACACTGCCCCGCGCCCCTTACGCGGCACAGGCCCGCCCGCCCCTGCGGGCCGACTGCGGTTCGTCGCGCCCGCGCGGCGGTAGCCGCATATCGACACCGCCCCGCGCCCCTTACGGGGCGCGGGCCCGCCCGCCCCTGCGGCACTCCGTGCCCCGGTCGCCGAGTGAACGTGGCGGGTTGGGGTCAGGATGGGGGGATGGGATTCCATGTCGATTCCGAGGCCGGGCGGCTGCGCCGCGTCATCCTGCACCGCCCCGACCTGGAGCTGAAGCGGCTCACGCCCTCCAACAAGAACGCTCTTCTCTTCGACGACGTGCTCTGGGTCCGCCGCGCCCGCGCCGAGCACGACGGCTTCGCGGACGTCCTCCGGGAGCGCGGTGTGGAGGTGCATCTCTTCCAGGACCTGCTGGAGGAGAGCCTGCGGTCGCCGGCGGCCCGGGCGCTGGTGCTGGACCGGGTCTTCTACGAGAAGGAGTACGGCCCCCTCGCCACCGACCATCTGCGGGCCGCCTTCGACGGGATGCCGGTCGCCGAGCTGACCTCGTGGCTCGTGGGCGGAATGACCAAGCGCGAGTTCCTGGAGCGGCACAGCGAGCCCGTCTCCGTCCGCTTCCACGTCATGGACCTGGACGACTTCCTTCTCAATCCGCTGCCCAACCACCTCTTCACCCGCGACACCTCGGCCTGGATCTACGACGGGGTGAGCATCAACGCCATGCGCTGGCCCGCCCGTTGGCACGAGACCGTGCACTACGAGGCGGTCTACCGCCACCACCCGCTCTTCGCCCCGGGCGGCTTCCACGTCTGGTGCGACGGGCAGGCGGCCTACCCCTCCACCATCGAGGGCGGCGATGTGCTGGTCATCGGCGAGGGCGCGGTCCTCATAGGGATGAGCGAGCGGACCACCCCGCAGGCCGTGGAGATGCTGGCCCGGGGCCTGTTCGCGGCCGGGTCGGCCCGGACGATCGTGGCGCTGGACATGCCCAAGCGGCGGGCGTTCATGCACCTCGACACCGTGATGACCATGGTGGACGGCGACACCTTCACCCAGTACGCGGGCCTGGGCATGCTCCGCTCGTACACGATCGAGCCCGGTGTCGGCGAGAGCGATCTCAAGGTCACCGACCACCCGCCGGAGCATATGCACCGCGCGATCGCCGCCGCCCTGGGGCTCGACTCGATCAGAGTGCTGACCGCGCGGCAGGACGTCCACGCGGCCGAGCGCGAGCAGTGGGACGACGGCTGCAACGTGCTGGCGATAGAGCCGGGCGTCGTGGTCGCCTACGAGCGCAACGCGACGACCAACACCTATCTGCGCAAGCATGGGATCGAGGTCATCACCATCCCGGGCAGCGAGCTGGGGCGGGGCCGGGGCGGGCCGCGCTGTATGAGCTGCCCGGTGGAGAGGGACCCGGTGCCGGGGGCATAGCCTCCTGAGCTGGGGCAACCGGGACGCAGCCCTCTAGGCTGGCGCATAAAAATGTGGCAGGCTGTATACACTTCCGTTTTTGACCACCGACGGCGCCGCTACAGCCGCTGACGACGTAGGAGCCCACGCCATGGCGACAGACCTCAAGGGCCGCCACCTCCTCAAGGAGACGGACCTCACCGCCGAGGAGTTCCACAGCCTGATCGAACTGGCTGCGGAGCTCAAGGCCGCCAAGCGTACGGGCGCCGAGGAGCGTCGTCTCCAGGGCCGCAACATCGCGCTCGTCTTCGAGAAGACCTCCACCCGGACCCGCTGCGCCTTCGAGGTCGCCGCCGCCGATCAGGGTGCCCACACCACCTACCTCGACCCCGTGGGTTCCCAGATCGGCCACAAGGAGTCCGTCCCGGACACCGCGCGGGTCCTCGGCAGGATGTTTGACGCGATCCAGTACCGGGGCCACGGCCAGGGCGTCGTCGAGGAGCTCGCCGCGCACGCCGGCGTGCCCGTCTACAACGGCCTCACCGACGAGTGGCACCCCACCCAGATGCTGGCCGACGTGCTCACCATGACCGAGCACACCGCCAAGCCGCTGGAGCGCGTCGCCTACGCCTACCTCGGCGACGCCCGCTACAACATGGGCAACTCCTACCTCGTCACCGGCGCCCTCCTCGGCATGGACGTCCGCATCGTGGCGCCCAAGGAGCTGTGGCCCGCGCAGGAGGTCATCGACGAGGCCGGGCGGCTGGCAGCCGCCAGCGGCGCCCGGGTCACGCTCACGGACGACGTGGCCGAGGGGGTGCGCGGCGCGGACTTCGTCGCCACCGATGTCTGGGTGTCGATGGGCGAGCCCAAGGAGGTCTGGGACGCCCGTATCGCCCTCCTCGCGCCGTACGCCGTCACCATGGACGTCCTGCGCGCGACCGGCAACGCCGCCGTGAAGTTCCTCCACTGCCTGCCCGCCTTCCACGACCTCGGCACCTCCATCGGCCGTGAGATCCACGAGCGCCACGGCCTGACCTCCCTGGAGGTGACCGATGAGGTCTTCGAGTCCGCCCACTCGGTCGTCTTCGACGAGGCCGAGAACCGCATGCACACCATCAAGGCCCTGATGGTGGCGACCCTGGGCCGCTGAGCCGGCGCCTCGCCGCATCTCGATCCGCCTCGCGACGACGCCTCGCCGACGAGTGCGCGACAGGGCCCGAAGTCGCCCCGAGCCCTATCGCGCACTCGTGACGACAGTCACACAACGGTGATAGCTTCACCGGGCAGGCACCAGCCGTCCGGCTGAAGGAGGCCGCGCTCCATGAGTCCGTTCACCGGCTCCGCGTCCCGCACCGACGAATGGCGGCACCTGCGCCTGACCCTCGACTCAGGTGTCGCCACCGTCACCCTCGACCGTCCCGACCGGCTCAACGCCCTCACCTTCGGCGCCTACGCCGACCTGCGCGACCTCCTCCCGGAACTGGCCCGCGACGGATCCATACGCGCCCTGGTCCTCGGCGGCGAGGGGCGCGGCTTCTGCTCCGGCGGCGACGTCGACGACATCATCGGCGCGACCCTCGCCATGGACACCGCCCGTCTCCTCGACTTCAACCGCATGACCGGCCAAGTCGTCCGGGCCCTGCGCGACTGCCCCTTCCCCGTGATCGCCGCCGTGCACGGGGTCGCGGCCGGCGCCGGCGCGGTCCTCGCGCTGGCCGCCGACTTCCGCGTCGCCGACCCGACAGCGCGCTTCGTCTTTCTCTTCACCAGGGTCGGCCTCTCCGGCGGCGACATGGGCGCCGCCTACCTCCTGCCCCGCGTCGTCGGCCTCGGCCACGCCACCCGGCTGCTGATGCTCGGCGACCCCGTCCACGCCGCCGAGGCCGAACGCATCGGTCTCATCAGCCAATTGACGGAACCCGGTGGCGCGCCCGCCGCCGCCCAGGACCTCGCCCGCCGGCTCGCCGACGGGCCCGCCCTCGCCCACGCCCAGACCAAGGCCCTGCTCAACGCCGAACTCGACATGCCCCTCGCCGCCTCCCTCGAACTCGACGCCGCCACCCAGGCCCTCCTGATGCACAGCGCCGACTACGCCGAATTCCACGCCGCCTTCACCGAGAAGCGGCCTCCCGCGTGGCGGGGCCGGTGACCGCCCCGGTGGCCGCCTCAGCGGTGGCCCGCGTCGCGGTCGTCGGCGGCGGCCCCGCCGGCCTCTACGCGGCCGCCCTGCTCAAACGCCAGGCACCCGAACGCGACATCACCCTCTGGGAACGCAACGCCCCCGACGACACCTTCGGCTTCGGCGTCGTCCTCTCCGACGAGACCCTCGACGGCATCGAGACCGCCGACCCCGTCTTCCACGCCGCCCTACGCCGCGAATTCGTCAGCTGGGGGGACATCGACGTCGTCCACCGGGGCCGCACCGTCACCTGTGGTGGCCACGGCTTCGCCGCCCTCGGCCGCCACCGCCTCCTCGCCCTCCTCCACCAGCGCTGCCACGACCTCGGCGTCGCCCTCCGCTTCCGCGCGCAGGCGCCGCCCGCCGACGAACTGGCCCGCTCGTACGACCTCGTCATCGCCGCCGACGGCGCGGGCAGCCGTACCCGTGACACCCACCGCGATCACTTCCGCCCCACCATCACCAGCCATCGCTGCCGCTACATCTGGCTCGCCACCGACTACGCCCTCGACGCCTTCCGCTTCGAGATCGCCGAGACCCCGTACGGCGTCATGCAGCTCCACGCCTACCCCTTCGCTCCGGACGCCAGCACCGTCATCGTCGAGATGCGGGAGGAGGTGTGGCGCCGCACCGGGCTGGACGGCCGCGACGAACAGACGTCGCTCGACGCCTGCGCCGGCTGGTTCCCCGGGCCGCTGAAGGGCCACGCCCTGCGCTCCAACCGCTCCACCTGGAACGTCTTCCGCACGGTCGTCAACGAGCGCTGGTCCCACGGTCGTACGGTCCTGCTGGGGGACGCCGCCCACACCGCCCACTTCTCCATCGGCTCCGGCACCAAGCTCGCCCTTGAGGACGCCGTCTCCCTCGCCGCGCATCTGGACGGCGCCACGAGCGTCGCCGAGGCGCTGGCGGCGTACGAGGCGGAGCGCCGCCCCGTCGTCGAGTCCCTGCAGCGGGCGGCCCGCGCCAGCCTGGAGTGGATGGAGGACCTCGCCGTCCGCGTCGGCGGGCCGCCCCGCCGGTTCACCTTCGACCTCCTCACCCGCAGCCGCCGCGTCACCCACGACAACCTCCGGCTGCGCGACCCCGGCTTCGTCGCCGCCGTCGAGGAGGAGGCGGGTGTTCCGGCCGGTACCCCGCCGATGTTCACGCCCTTCCGGCTGCGCGGGCTGACGCTGCGCAACCGCGTCGTCGTCTCCCCGATGGACATGTACTCCGCCACGGACGGCACGCCGGGCGACTTCCACCTCGTCCACCTCGGTGCCCGTGCCCTCGGCGGGGCGGGGCTGGTGATGACCGAGATGGTCTGCGTCAGCGCGCAGGGGCGCATCACACCGGGGTGCACGGGGATGTACGCGCCGGAGCACGAGCGGGCGTGGGGGCGTGTCGTCGGTTTCGTCCACGAGCGGGCCCCCGGCACGGCCATCGGGCTCCAGCTCGGCCACTCCGGGCGGAAGGGGTCGACGCGGCTGATGTGGGAGGGCATCGACCAGCCCCTTCCCGAGGGGAACTGGCCCCTCGTCGCTGCCTCGGCCCTTCCGTACCGCCCTGGCGTCAATCAGACGCCGCACGCCTTGACCGTTTCCGAACTCGCCACTTTACGGGATGAGTTCGTGCGGGCGGCTGAGGCGGCGGCGCGTGCCGGGTTCGATCTGCTGGAGCTGCACTGTGCGCACGGCTATCTGCTGTCCGGCTTCCTCTCGCCGCTCACCAATCAGCGCTCCGACGCTTACGGCAGCGGTCTTACCGGTCGGCTGGCCTTTCCGTTGGAGGTTTTCGATGCCGTGCGGGAGGTGTGGCCGGCCGAGCGGCCGATGACCGTCCGGATCTCGGCGACGGACTGGGCCGAGGGCGGTACGACCGCGGACGACGCCGTCGCCATCGCCCGGGCCTTCGCCGAGCACGGCGCGGACGCGATCGACGTCTCGACCGGGCAGGTCGTGCCGGACGAGCGGCCCGCGTTCGGGCGCTCGTACCAGACGCCGTTCGCGGATCGCATCCGCAATGAGGTGGGGGTGCCGGTGATCGCCGTCGGGGCGATCGCGTCCTGGGACGACGTCAATTCGCTGATCCTGGCTGGGCGGGCGGATCTTTGCGCGGTGGGGCGGCCGCATTTGTACGATCCGCACTGGACGCTCCATGCCGCCGCCGAGCAGGGGTACGCGGGGCCCGGTGCGCCGTGGCCCTTGCCCTACCGGGCGGGGAGTCGGAGGCCGCCCACGGGGCGGCGGGTGTAGGGGAGGGATGCCCCGGTCCCGCCCTTTCACCGTTTCTTCCAGGGGCTCCGCCCCCGGACCCCCGTGTCCTCAAACGCCGGACGGGCTGGGTAGGTTGCTCAGAAGGGCCGGATCCGTTACGCCAGCGCCGGCGCAACGAAGCGTTCCCCCGCGTCCCTCAGGCGCGCGTGCAGGGCCGCGAAGACGCGGGCGGCGCGGCTGCCGGGCCAGTCCGGGGGGAGCAGGCCCGCCGGGAGGCCCGGGTCCGCGTATGGGAGGCGGCGCCAGCGGTCCAGGGCGAGGAGGTAGTCGCGGTAGGCCGCCTCCGGCGGCACCGGCTTGCGGCGGGACCAGCGGCGGAGGACCGGTTCGTGGGCGTCCAGGAACGCGCGGTGCTGGGCGGCCAGCGCGTCGAGGTCCCACCAGCGGGCGACCGACTCGGCGGTCGGCTCGAAGCCCAGGTGGCTGCCCCGGAACAGGTCGACGTAGGAGGCCAGTCCGAGCCGCTCCAGGGTGTGCCGGGTCTCCTCGTGCACATGGGCGGGGGCGATCCACACGCCGGGGGCCGCCGTGCCGAAGCCGAGCCGGGAGAGCCGGGAGCGCAGCAGGTGGCGCTTGTGGCGTTCGTGCTCGGGCACGGAGAAGACGGCCAGCAGCCAGCCATGGCCCGTACGGGCCGAGGGGCGGCCGTAGATGCGGCGGTCGCCGTCGTCCAGCAACTGCCGGGCGCCCTCCGACAGTCCGTAGCCCGCCGCGCCGCCGGGGGTGCGGCCGGCCACGAGCAGGCCGCGTCTCTTGAGCCGGGAGACGGCCGACCGCACCGAGGGCGAGTCCACGCCCACCGCCCCCAGCAGCCGGATCAGGGCCGCGATCGGCACCGGCCCGGCGGGGCCGCCGGCGTTCCCGCGCCCGTACGCGCCGTAGAAGGTGACGATGAGGGAGCGGGGGGTGTGAAGCGGTTGCTGGTCAGTCACGGGGAAACTGTAAAGCTCCGGAACGCAGCCGAAAGCGCTGTAATTTGCCCGTGGGCGTGCGGGGAAGGGCGGGGAGGAACACGATCTCGCGAGGGCACTTGTACGGAACGATCTCCTTTTTGGTGAACTCCCGTAGCTCCGCGACCGTTTCCTCGGTGGGCGGCACTCCCTCCCGCAGGACGACGTGGGCGACGACGATCTGCCCGCGCCGCTCGTCCGGACGGCCCACGACGGCCGCCTCCAGGACGTCGGGATGGCGCAGCAGGGCCTCTTCGACCTCGGGGCCGGCGATGTTGTGACCGGCCGAGATGATCATGTCGTCTGCGCGGGCCACGAAGCGGAAGTAGCCGTCCGGCTCGCGGACATAGGTGTCGCCGGTGAGGTTCCAGCCGTCGCGCACGTACACGCGCTGCCGTTCGTCGGCGAGGTAGCGGCAGCCGGTGGGGCCGCGCACGGCCAGCAGGCCGGGGCGCCCGTCGGGTACGGGCGCGCCGTCCGGGCCGACGACGCGCGCCTCGTAGCCGGGGACGGGGAGGCCGGTCGTGCCGGGGCGGATGCGGTCGTCGGCGGCGGAGATGAAGACGTGCAGCATTTCGGTGGCGCCGATGCCGTTGATCAGGCGTAATCCCGTCGCGTGCCGCCACGCGTGCCAGAGCTCGGCGGGCAGGTGCTCGCCCGCGGAGACGCACCGGCGGAGGGACGACACGTCGTACGGGCCGAGGGCGCCCAGCATCGCGCGGTAGGCGGTCGGCGCGGTGAACAGGACGGATACGCGGTGCCGTTGGACGTCGGCGAGCAGGCACTCCGGGCCGCCCCAGTCGGTCAGCACGGTGGACGCCCCGGCGTGCAGCGGAAAGACGAGCAGGCCGCCGAGGCCGTAGGTGAAGCCGAGCGGCGGGCTGCCGGCGAAGACGTCGTCCGGACGGGGGCGCAGTACGCACGCCGAGAAGGTGTCGGCGATGGCGAGGACGTCGCGGTGGAAGTGGACGCATCCCTTGGGGTGTCCGGTGGTCCCGGAGGTGAAGGCGATGAGGGCGACGTCGTCGGCGGAGGTGTCCACAGCGCCGTAGGATGCGGGTTTATTTGCCGAGAGCCGCAGAAGGTCGTCGGGTGCGTTCCCGCCGTACAGCGTGACGCGTAAGTCCGGTATGTCCGCCGCATGGAGGTCACCGGCCGACCGGGCGTCGCACAGGGCGTGCCGGACGTGGGCGATGCGGCAGACGGTGGCCAGCTCGTGCGGGCGCTGCGCGGCCAGGACGGTCACCGCCACCGCGCCCGCCTTGAGCACGGCCAGCCAGCAGGCCGCCAGCCAGGGCGTGGTGGGGCCGCGCAGCAGCACCCGGTTGCCGGGCACGACGCCCAGGTCCTCGGTGAGGACGTGCGCGATCCGGTCGACGTGCTCCTTGAGCAGTCCGTACGACCAGACGACCCCGGCCCCGGGTCCATCTCCGGATCCATCCCCGGATCCGTCCCCAGCCCTGGATCCGTCCCCAGCCCCGGATTCGCCCCCGGCCCGGATGATGGCCGGTCGCCCGGGGCCCAGCCGGTCCACCGTGGCATCCAGCAGGCGCTCGGCGCAGTTGAGGCGGTCGGGGTAGCGCAGGTCCGGGGCGCCGGGGAGGTCGAAGCGGAGTTCCGGCCACTGGGCGGCGGGCGGGAGGTGGTCGCGCGGGAAGGTGTCGATATGGGCCGATGGCATGAGCTCCATCGCGGATGCGCCCCCTCGTCGGCGGAATCGCCGGAGAAATCGGAGGTGAACGGGGGTCTTGCCAGCGACGCGGATCCACTGTCAGCGTAACGAGGCGGTGACGGCAGTCAATAGAGCGCGATAAACCACGTGAGAGAAGGGTGGGTCGGATGGCCACACCGTTCACAGGGGAGGGGGAGCGGCGCAAGGGCTCCGCGGAGCTGCGCGCGCTCGCCGCCCGTCGCTTGCGCCCCGTCGCGGACCGGGGCGCTCCCGGCAGGGTCAACAGGCCGCTCCTCGCGACGCTCGGCGAACTCGGCCTGCTCTCCCGCGTGGTACCCCTGGCCGGTCCCGTACGCGCCCAGGACCTCTGCCTGTTGCGCGAATCGCTGGCGTACGCCTGCACGGAGGCCGAGACGGCCCTCGCCCTGCAGGGCCTCGGCGCCCACCCCGTCGTCGCCCACGGCACCCGGGCGCAGCGGGCGCGCTGGCTGCCGGAGGTCGCCGCGGGCCGGGCCGTGGCCGCGTTCGCGCTGAGCGAGCCGGGCGCGGGCTCGGACGCGGCCGCCCTGGAGCTCCGCGCGGAGCCGACCGGAGCGGGAGGGGCGGCCAGGGCAGGCGGGACGGCGGGGGCATCGGGCTGGCGGCTCCATGGCGAGAAGCGCTGGATCTCCAACGCCCCGCAGGCCGACGTCTACACCGTCTTCGCCCGTACGGGTCCGGGGACCCGGGCCGCCGGGGTCACCGCCTTCCTCGTCCCCGCCGACCGCCCTGGCCTCGGCGGGGAACCGCTGGAGATGCTCGGCCCGCACCCCGTGGGCACGCTCACCTTCGACGGCGTGCCCGTGGGCCCCGGCGACGTCGTCGGCGAGGTGGGCCGGGGTTTCCATCTGGCCATGGCCACCCTCGACCTGTTCCGGCCCAGCGTCGGGGCCTTCGCTGTCGGAATGGCCCGGTCCGCCCTGGACGCCTCGGTGGCCCACGCGGGCGAACGCCGGGCGTTCGGCGGCCCGTTGAAGGACCTCCAGGCCGTCTCCCACCTGCTCGCCGAGATGGCCACCCGCACCGAGGCGGCCGCCCTGCTCGTCCAGGCGGCCGCCGCGGCCTATGACGCGGGGGAGCCGGGCGTGGCCGCCCGCTCGGCGATGGCCAAGCTCTTCGCCACCGAGACCGCCCAGTACGTCGTCGACTCCGCCGTCCAGATCCACGGCGCCCGCGCCCTGGCCCACGGCCACCTCCTGGAGCACCTCTACCGGGAGGTGCGCGCGCCCCGGATCTACGAGGGGGCGAGCGAGGTGCAGCGCACGATCATCGCGAAGGAGCTGTACCGGGCGGCGGGCGCGGGGGCCTCCCGGTGAGCCTGGAGCGGATCGACCCCGCCGGGCTCGCGCCGGCGCGCGGCTACAGCCACGCCGTCGCCGCCACGGGCGGGCGGCTGGTGCTCCTGGCCGGGCAGACCGCGCTCGACGCGGCCGGGACGGTCGTGGCGGGTGGCCTGCCCGAGCAGTTCGAGCGGGCCCTGACCAATCTCCTGGCCGCCCTCCGAGCCGCCGGGGGCGGGCCGGAGCACCTGGCCCGGGTGACGGTCTACGCGACGGACGTGGGCGCGTACCGGGCCCACGCCCGTGAACTCGGGCGGATTTGGCGGCGCTTGGCGGGCCGCGAGTACCCGGCGATGGCCGTCGTCGGCGTGGTCCGGCTCTGGGACGAGGAGGCGATGGTGGAGCTGGACGGGCTGGCCGTGCTGCCCTGACGAACTGCCCGTGCTGCCCTGGCGAAGTCGTGCCCGCCGTTCTGACGGGCGGGGGCGCCCGGCGGCCGTGCCGCTCCGGCCGGGGCGCCCGGTGTACCGTTTGCAGCGGTTCGCGAAACTGTTCGTGGAAACCCGAGTCAGAGCAACAGCAGAGCCGAGTGAGAGCAAAGGCGGCGTGTCGATGGCCCCCCGACGGAGTGCCGACCCCCAGGCCCTGACCTTCACCGAGCGGGCCCGGCGGCAGCAGATCGTCGAGTGCACCATCGACCTGATCTCCACCAAGGGCTATCCGGCCACCTCGCTCTCGGCGATCGCCGAGGCCGCCGGCATCTCGAAGGCCGCCGTCCTCTACCACTTCTCGTCGAAGGACAACCTCGCCCGGATCACGTTCGAGCACGTGCTGGAGGGCTTCAGGGCCTATGTCCAGGAGCGGGTGGAGCGCGAGACCGAGCCGTGCGCCGCGATCGTCGCGTACGTCCGCGCGATGATCTCGTACCAGCAGGCCAACCGCCGCCACGTCCGCGTCATCACCGAGATGCTCCTCGACGACGAGGGAGGCACCCGGCTCAAGAATCCGGGCTCCCACGACAGCCACGACCGCCTGGGCCACCTGGCCGGTCTCCTGGCGCGCTGCCAGGACACCGGCGAGACGCGCGCCTTCGACCCCGTGACCGTGGCGCTCGCGATCGGCGGGGCGATCGACGGTGTGATCTCCCACTGGCTCGTCCACCCCGACTACGACCTCGACGCCGCGGCCGACGAGCTGGAGACGTTCACGCTCAGCGCGATCCGGCGCCAGGACTGACCCCCGTACGGTCCCGGCAGGCCGGCGTCTCCGTCGGCGCGATGTCATCCGTCGGCCCGGCGTCATCCGTCGGCGCGGTGTCGTCCGTCATCGCCGGGCGAAGGCGGGCACGCGCTCCGGACGTATCCCGACGCCGCCCAGGTACCCGGACACCGTCCGCAGCACCGGTACGCGCCGCATCAGCCGGACCGGCACCGGCAGCCGGTCGGGGCCGAGCGTGCCGTCGAGGATGGGCCGCAGCATGGCCTCGTGCTCGGCGATCTGCGACCGCTGGATGACGGCGACCGGCAGAAGCCGCCGCTTCTGCACCCGCTCCAGATCGTGGACGCAGACCGAGCCGTTCCGCAGGGGCTCCGCGAGGATCCGCCCCGCCGCCACGGCGTCCTGCACCGCGAGGTTGACGCCGACGCCGCCCGTCGGCGACATGATGTGCGCCGAGTCCCCGATGCAGAGCAGTCCCGGCCGGTACCAGCGTCGCAGTCTGCCCATGGTCACGTCGAGCAGCTTCACGTCGTCCCACGAGCGGATCGTGTCCGTGACCTCCTCGTCCCAGCCGAACAGGTCGCCGAGCCGGGCGCGGAACCACTCGATCCCGTTGGCCCGCAGCTCCCGGTCGGTGCCCTTCTTGATGAGGTAGGACGTCTGGTAGTACTCGCCCCGGTCCGTCGTCGCGGCGAACTGCCCGTCCTTGGCGCGCATGAAGATCGCGCCTTCCTTGGCGGCGTCGTCGGACTGCGCGGGCACCTTGATCTGCCAGACGTCCATGGGGACGTCGAAGTAGTCGGGCCGCAGCCCCGCCAGCTCGCGGACCAGCGAGTCACGGCCGTCGCAGGCGACTGTGAGATCCGCCGTGATCTCCCCGGTGACGCCGTCCGCGTCCTCGTAGCGCACGCCGGTGACCCGGCCGCCCTCGGTGAGGAGACCCGTGACGGCCGTGCGCGTCCGCAGGGTGAAGGACGGCTCCTCGGCGGCCGCGCTCGCGAGGAGGTCGAGGAAGTCCCACTGCGGGACCATCGCGATGTGCTTGTGCGGGCCCGGGATGCGCCGCAGGTCGCTCAGGGTCACGACCGTGTCGCCGATGTGCATCCGGACCAGATCCAGTTTGCGGGACGGGAGCCGTGCGAACCGTTCGCCCAGGCCGAGTTCGTCGAGCAGGCGCAGTGTCGACGGGTGGACCGTGTCGCCGCGGAAGTCCCGCAGGAAGTCCTTGTGCTTCTCCAGCACGGTCACCTCGACGCCGGCCCTGGCGAGCAGCAGTCCGAGCATCATGCCCGCGGGCCCGCCACCCACCACACAGCACGTCGTGCGTTCCATGTCTTTTCCGCTCCCCTCACGGTGGACGTCACGGTGGACGCCTGGCTGACCACGCGGTCAGCTGTCTGACCGCTCGGTCAGTCCGGAGTCTACGACAGACGGAAACGCGAGAGCCCGGCGCGTCCGTGTGAACGGGCGCGCCGGGCTCGTGGCTTGGGTGGGGGCGGGGGCTTGTGCGGGCTAGATGTCCCGGAACGTCTCGATCTGGGCGCCGATGGAGTTGAGGCGCTCGGCCAGATCCTCGTAACCGCGGTTGATGACATAGACGTTGCGCAGCACCGAGGTGCCCTCGGCGGCCATCATCGCCAGCAGCACGACCACGGCGGGGCGCAGCGCCGGCGGGCACATCATCTCGGCCGAGCGCCAGCGGGTGGGGCCCTCGACCAGGACGCGGTGCGGGTCGAGGAGCTTGACGTCCGCACCGAGTCGGTTGAGGTCGGTGAGGTAGATGGCGCGGTTGTCGTAGACCCAGTCGTGAATGAGGGTCTGGCCCTGGGCGAACGCGGCGATGGCCGCGAAGAACGGCACGTTGTCGATGTTCAGGCCCGGGAACGGCATCGGGTGGATCTTGTCGATCGGCGCGCGCAGCTTGGAGGGGCGCACGGTCAGGTCGAGCAGCCGCGTACGGCCGTTGTCGGCGCGGTACTCGGGGCTGCGCTCGTGGTCGAGGCCCATCTCCTCCAGGACGGCGAGCTCGATCTCCATGAACTCCACCGGCACCCGGCGGATCGTCAGCTCCGACTCCGTCACCACGGCGGCGGCGAGCAGGCTCATGGCCTCGACCGGGTCCTCGGAGGGCGCGTAGTCGACGTCGCGGTCGATGGTGGCCACGCCGTGCACGGTGAGCGTGGTGGTGCCCACGCCCTCGACCCGCACGCCCAGTTCCTCCAGGAAGAAGCAGAGGTCCTGGACCATGTAGTTGGAGCTGGCGTTGCGGATGACGGTCACGCCGTCGTGACGGGCGGCGGCCAGCAGGGCGTTCTCGGTGACGGTGTCCCCGCGCTCGGTCAGCACGATGGCGCGCGTGGGGGAGACGGAACGATCCACCTGGGCGTGGTACGTGCCGTCGGTGGCCGTGACCTCCAGGCCGAAGTGCCGAAGCGCCGTCATGTGCGGCTGGACGGTACGGGTGCCGAGGTCGCAGCCGCCGGCGTAAGGGATCTTGAAGTGGTCCATGCGGTGGAGCAGCGGGCCCAGGAACATGATGACGCTACGGGTGCGGCGGGCGGCCTCGGTGTCCATCGCGCCCAGGTCGAGCTCGGCGGGCGGCACGATCTCGAGGTCGTTCCCGTCGTTGATCCACCGGTGTCGCACGCCGATGCTGGCGAGCACCTCGAGGATCCGGTAGACCTCCTCGATCCGCGCCACGCGCCGCAGGGTGGTGCGCCCGGCGTTGAGCAGCGTGGCGCACAGCAGGGCCACGCAGGCGTTCTTGCTCGTCTTGACGTCGATCGAACCGGAGAGCCGGCGTCCGCCGACGACGCGCAGATGCATCGGCCCGGCGTATCCCAGGGAGACGATCTCGCTGTCGAGGGCCTCACCGATGCGGGCGATCATATCAAGACTGATGTTCTGATTTCCCCGCTCAATGCGGTTGACCGCGCTCTGGCTGGTCCCGAGCGCGTCCGCCAGCTGCGACTGAGTCCAGCCGCGGTGCTGCCGGGCGTCGCGGATGAGCTTGCCGATACGGCCGAGGTAGGCGTCTGTCATGAGTCAGACGGTATCTCAGATATGAGATTCCTTCCGCATGCGCCATGGCCTCTCCACGCGTTCTGCTCCTATCCGAACAATCGGACAGGAGTGTGGAAATCAGAAGTCCGACGTGTCGAGCTCCAGGTCGAAGGGGGCGGGGAGGTGAACAGGGGCCCCGAACGGGGTAGGGCCTTCTGCTCGCGTGTAGCCGAGTTCACCTCCAGGCTTGCTGAAGAGCATGCAAGTGCGCTCCTGGCGGTCGACCAGGAGGTAGAGGGGGGCACCGTATTCGGCGTAGCGGCGGCGTTTCGCGACCCTGTCCGTGTCGCCGTTCGAATCGGAGGTGATTTCCACGACGAGGAGCGTTTGATCGGGCACGAGGGCGCCTCCGCCCTTCGCCAACTTGCGTGGCACTACAGCCAGGTCGGGGACGTACCAGTTAGGGCTGCCCGGCAGGTCGAGGTCGCCCGAGCCGGCTCTGCATTCGAGCTTCCGCAGCACAGGGCCGAGCTGCTCGCGAATCTCGTCGGCTACGTTCTCGTGGTCCCAGGTGGGCATGGCTGGTTGGATGACCCCCTCCACGATCTGCACTCGATCCCCCTCGATGTGCTGGATCGCATACTTCAGCGCCTTTTCGGGGTCGTCGGCTGCGTAGGTGTGGGGCTGGGCACTCATCGGTCCTCCCGAGGGCATCGTGACGGCAGCATGACGACTGTCCACTGTCTACGGCAATCCACTCCGGCGACCCGCCCGTTCGGCCCAACGCTCACCCGAACTGGTGAACCACCCCCTGCGGAGGACGCGCCCTAGCGCGTCGGCATCCTGTCCTTGAGGGTGTAGCCGCCCGCCACGACCGTCGCGTCGGGGGCCGGGGCCATGCACTTCTTCAGGGGGAGCTCCCCCTTCTCCGCTCCTCCCGACAGTCCGATCCGGCTCGGGCCGCCGTTCCCGTTGGCGACGTCGGCGACGTAGAAGCTCACGCCCATGCGCACGTGCCGCTTCAGGTAGCCCGCCTTCTCCCAGGGGCCGCCGTGGTCGGTGCGGACGAGCCTGCCGGTCACGGTCGCCACCGGGCCGCCGGTGGTCAGGCAGCCGACGGCGAACTCGCCCCAGTGGTCGGACGCGGGCTCCCCGTTCATGGCGTCCGTGCGGTGCGAGATACGGAAGGTGCCCTCGGAACGTACGGGGAAGTGGCCGGGGCCGTAGGAGGAGCGGGCGTCGACGGTGACGCGGATGTCGTTGCCGGGCACGGGGTAGTCCATGCGGCCCGTCCCCGTGAGGCTGGAGGTGCTCGTGATCCGCGGCTCATCCCCGGAGGGGCTCGCCGCCACGGCGGGGGCGGCGGCCGTGGCGGTCAGCGCGGCCGCGAGGGCGAGGAGGGTGAGCGTGCGCGGGGCCCGTATGGACACGTGATTCTCCAGGTCTGGAGGGGGCGGATCGGGACGTGTCCGATCCTGGTCGCCGGGCCGTTCCCGGCCGTCGCTCCCCGGGGCGAGATCGCGTGGCCCGCCTCCGCCGCGCGGCGGAACCTCCGTCGTTCACCGGGCGCGGGCCCGCTCGGCCTATCCGGGCATGACCGATCGGCGGCGATGTATTAGAGTTATCTCGACATCGAGATATCTGCCGAGAGGCGTACCGCTGTCGCGCCAGTAAGGCATACCTAAGTTAGGCACACCTTAGCGTACGCGCGCGCCATCGGGGCGGCAGGATTGCCGCAGTACGCGAATTCATGCATGAAGGAGACTGTCGTGTCGGCGAACAGCTTCGACGCCCGCAGCACGCTGCGCGTGGGCGACGAGTCGTACGAGATCTTCCGGCTGGACAAGGTCGAGGGCTCCGCGCGCCTTCCCTACAGCCTGAAGGTGCTGCTGGAGAACCTCCTCCGCACCGAGGACGGCGCGAACATCACCGCCGACCACATCCGCGCCCTGGGCGACTGGGACTCCCAGGCCCAGCCCAGCCAGGAGATCCAGTTCACGCCGGCCCGCGTGATCATGCAGGACTTCACCGGTGTGCCCTGTGTCGTCGACCTCGCCACCATGCGTGAGGCCGTCAAGGAGCTCGGCGGCGACCCGGCGAAGGTCAACCCGCTCTCCCCGGCCGAGCTGGTCATCGACCACTCCGTCATCGCCGACAAGTTCGGCACGAAGGACGCCTTCGGCCAGAACGTCGAGCTGGAGTACGGCCGCAACAAGGAGCGCTACCAGTTCCTGCGCTGGGGCCAGACCGCCTTCGACGACTTCAAGGTCGTCCCCCCGGGCACCGGCATCGTCCACCAGGTGAACATCGAGCACCTGGCCCGCACGGTCATGGTCCGCAACGGCCAGGCTTACCCGGACACCCTCGTCGGCACCGACTCGCACACCACCATGGTCAACGGCCTCGGCGTGCTCGGCTGGGGCGTCGGCGGCATCGAGGCCGAGGCCGCGATGCTCGGCCAGCCGGTCTCCATGCTCATCCCGCGCGTCGTCGGCTTCAAGCTGACCGGTGAGCTCCCGGCCGGCACCACCGCCACCGACCTCGTCCTCACGATCACCGAGATGCTGCGCAAGCACGGCGTCGTCGGCAAGTTCGTCGAGTTCTACGGCGAGGGCGTGGCCGCGACGAGCCTCGCCAACCGCGCCACCATCGGCAACATGTCGCCGGAGTTCGGCTCCACCGCCGCGATCTTCCCGATCGACGGCGAGACCCTGAACTACCTCAAGCTCACCGGCCGCTCCGAGCAGCAGGTCGCGCTCGTCGAGGCGTACGCCAAGGAGCAGGGCCTGTGGCTGGACCCGGCCGCCGAGCCCGACTTCTCCGAGAAGCTGGAGCTCGACCTCTCCACGGTCGTCCCCTCCATCGCCGGCCCGAAGCGCCCGCAGGACCGCATCGTCCTGGCCGACGCCGCCGCCCAGTTCGAGCGTGACGTCCTCAACTACGTCTCCACCGCCGACGAGGCGGGCGAGGAGTCCTTCCCGGCCTCCGACTCCCCGGCCGCCGCCAACGGCGTCCCGTCGAACCCGGTCACCGTCACCGCCCCCGACGGCAGCACCTACACGATCGACCACGGCGCCGTCACCGTCGCCGCGATCACCTCCTGCACCAACACCTCGAACCCCTACGTCATGGTCGCCGCCGCGCTCGTGGCCAAGAAGGCGGTCGAGAAGGGCCTGACCCGCAAGCCGTGGGTCAAGACCACCCTCGCCCCGGGCTCCAAGGTCGTCACCGACTACTTCGACAAGGCGGGCCTGACCCCCTACCTCGACAAGGTCGGCTTCAACCTCGTCGGCTACGGCTGCACCACCTGCATCGGCAACTCCGGCCCGCTGCCGGAGGAGGTCTCCAAGGCCGTCAACGAGCACGACCTGGCCGTCACCTCGGTGCTCTCCGGCAACCGCAACTTCGAGGGCCGGATCAACCCCGACGTCAAGATGAACTACCTGGCGTCCCCGCCGCTGGTCGTCGCCTACGCCCTCGCGGGCTCCATGAAGGTGGACATCACCAAGGACGCCCTCGGCATCGACACCGACGGCAACCCGGTCTACCTCAAGGACATCTGGCCGACCGAGGCCGAGGTCAACGAGGTCGTGGCCAACGCCATCGGCGAGGACATGTTCAACAAGTCCTACCAGGACGTCTTCGCGGGTGACGCCCAGTGGCAGGCCCTGCCGATCCCGACCGGCAACACCTTCGAGTGGGACGCCGAGTCCACCTACGTCCGCAAGCCCCCTTACTTCGAGGGCATGGGGATGGAGCCGGCCCCGGTCTCCGACATCACGGGCGCCCGCGTCCTGGCCAAGCTGGGCGACTCGGTCACCACCGACCACATCTCCCCGGCCGGTGCCATCAAGGCCGACACCCCGGCGGGCAAGTACCTCACCGAGCACGGTGTCGAGCGTCGTGACTTCAACTCCTACGGCTCCCGCCGAGGCAACCACGAGGTCATGATCCGCGGTACGTTCGCCAACATCCGCCTGCGCAACCAGATCGCGCCGGGCACCGAGGGCGGCTTCACCCGCGACTTCACCCAGGCGGACGCTCCGGTGTCGTTCATCTACGACGCCTCGCGCAACTACATCGAGCAGGGCATCCCGCTGGTCGTCCTGGCCGGCAAGGAGTACGGCTCCGGCTCGTCCCGCGACTGGGCCGCCAAGGGCACCGCGCTCCTCGGCGTCAAGGCCGTCATCGCCGAGTCCTACGAGCGCATCCACCGCTCGAACCTCATCGGCATGGGCGTCCTCCCGCTCCAGTTCCCCGAGGGCGCCTCGGCCGAGGCCCTCGGCCTGACCGGCGAGGAGACCTTCTCCTTCGCGGGCGTCACCGAGCTCAACGAGGGCCGCACGCCGCGCACGGTCAAGGTCACCACCGACACCGGTGTCGAGTTCGACGCGGTCGTCCGCATCGACACCCCCGGTGAGGCCGACTACTACCGCAACGGCGGCATCATGCAGTACGTGCTGCGCAACCTGATCCGCAACTGAGCGGTCCGGATACGCGGTTGAGGGCCGCACCCCGTTCACGGGGTGCGGCCCTTCCGCTTGTCCGGGCGGATGTTCCCGCTCTTCACCCTCCCGAGGCATTTCACAACACGACCGGGTGATAGGGGGATTGATGAAGTGTTGTGCATTCATATGCGGGTTAGGCTCCCCGCCGGGATGGACGCGACGGTGTCGTCCCAGAGGGAGGGATGAGCCAATGGGATCCGCCGTGACCTTCGGGGAGCTCGGCCGGCTGTACGGCGAGGAGCTGCCCGCGCGGATCGCCCTGTCGAGCCTGCTGCCCACCGGCGCCACCGCCGGCGCGGGCGCCGACCACCATCCCGTCTATCCGGCCCTCGTGAGAACCGAGCACGGCACGACCGTGGCCTACGCCTGCCAGTACAAGGAGAACCCCGGCAGCCTCGGCCTCCTCGCCGCCCTGGGCCTGGCGCCCAGTACGCCCGGCTACACCATGACCTGTATCCCGGCGGCCGTTCACAGCCGCTGACCGCGAGTACCGCGAGCACCAGGGAACCCCCCAATGACTCCGCCCCCGGCCGATCCGGCGGGGGTGGCATGCCCGGGCGCCGTTCGGCGTGCCGGGAGTGGACACCACAGAAGGGGAACGGAATGGACAACGCCATCAGCGCCATCAGCTTCGAGGAACTCGACGGGATCACGGGCGAGGTACTGCCCGAGCGGACCGTCATGGGCGTCATCGCCACCCCGCTCAACCTCGTCGGCCCGGGTGACCCCGGCGCCGGCGCCGCCTCCGGCAGCTCCAGCTCCGCGGCCGCCACGGGCGGCGGCGTCTTCGCCCCCGTTCCCCACGACCACGGCACCACCATGCTGTCCGCCTGTCAGTCCATCGACCGGCAGGGCACCCCCGGCCTGCTCGGCTCCCTCGGCCTGGGCTCCGAGAACCCGACCGCCAGCGTGGTCTGCACCCCGGCGGCCGTGGCCAGCCACTGATCGGCCTCTGATCGCCTGACGGACCCGCCCCAAGCGTCCGGGGAAGGGCCGGGACCCGCTTGCCCGGTCCCGGCCCTTCCCCGCCGCCCGCCACCCTCCGGAGGACGACCATGTCAGCGCCCTGCGCCCCACCCACCCTGGTGGCCGGCATGGAACTCGTCGGCGAGTTCGAGGGATCCGGCTACCGGGAGCCACCGCAACTGGTCTGCCGCCCCGACGGCCAGATCGTCCGGCTCCCGCCCCTGCTCTACCGGGTGGTGCGCGCCCTGGCCGGGCCCCTGCCTCCCGGCCCCGAGCCCGCCATGGCCCGGATCGCCGCCGACCTCTCGGAGGAGACGGGCCGGTGCTTCACCGAGGAACACATCGTCTTCCTCATCGACAAGAAGCTCGCCCCGCTCGGCATCACCACCTACAGCGACGGCTCCCCGCCACCCCCGACCACGAAGAACGACCCGTTCCTCGCCTTCCGCTTCCGGCTGGCCGTGCTGCCAGAACACGTCACCTGGTTCCTGTCGGGCCTCTTCGCCTGGCTGTTCCGCCCGGCGGTGGTCGCCCTCGGGCTCGCCGCGTTCGTCGCGGGCGAGGCATGGCTGTGGACGACCCAGGACACGGGCGCCGCGCTGCGGGACGTCCTCACCTCACCGGCCGCCGTCCTGCTCGTCGTCCTCCTGGCGATCGCCTCGTGCGCGTTCCACGAGCTGGGCCACGGCGCGGCCTGCCGCTACGGCGGCGTCCGGCCCGGCGCGATGGGCTGCGGCATCTACCTGGTGTGGCCCGCCTTCTACACGGACATCACCAACTCCTACCGGCTGGGCCGCGCGGGCCGCATCCGCGCCGACCTCGGCGGCGTCTACTTCAACGCCGTCTTCGTCCTGGGCCTGGGCGCGCTGTACGCGGCGACCGGCTTCCAGCCGCTGCTCGTCGCGATCCTCTCCGTCCACCTGGAGATGGTCCAGCAACTGCTGCCCACGCTGCGCTTCGACGGCTACTACATCGTCGCCGACCTCATCGGCATCCCCGACCTGTTCAAGTACATCGCCCCCATCCTGCGCCGGGTGTTTCTCCGCCGCCCGCAGGACGACCGGCTGCGCGCCCTGAAGCGCTGGCCGCAGGTCGTCGTCGCGGTATGGGTGCTCTTCCTGGTGCCGGTGCTGTCCCTGCAACTGGGCCTGGTGCTGATGAACCTGCCGGAGCTGCTCGCGGCGGACTGGCGGACGATCACGTCGCTGATGGCGCACGCGGGGGCGTCCGGTGCGTCCGGCGCGCTCGGTTCCTCCGTCGACCAGGTGCTGGCCATGGTGGCCGCGTGCCTGCAGGCCGTGCTGCTCGTGCTGCCCCTGGCGGGGCTGGCGCTGGTGGTGGGACGGCCGGTACGGGCGCTGGTCCGGCTGGCGTGGCGGCGGCCGGGGCGCGGCACGGCCGGCGGGCGGGCTTGAGGGCGGAGGGGCCTGAGGGCTGAGGGTGAGCCTGAGTGAGGCGGGCCTGCGTGAGGCAGGTGGTGAGGCAGGACGCGACGGCCTCACGCAGGCGGTGAGCCGAACGGCTCAGAACATCGTGTCGTACTGGCCCCAGCCGCCGCCGATGCGCACGCGGTTCGCGAACGGGTCGTTCTGGTTGCCGTTGCCCTTGTAGAGCCACAGCACACCGGACTTGTCGCGCGCGAGCAGGTCGCTGCGGTTGTCGAGGTCCACGTCGCCGCTGGACACCAGCATGTCGTACGCGTCCCAGCCACTGCCGACCTTGACCCGGCTGGCGAAGGGGTCGTTGGAGTCCCCGGTGCCCTTGTAGAACCACAGCACGCCGTTGCGGTCCTTGGCGACGATGTCGGCCTTGCCGTCACCGTTGAGGTCGCCGCGGCCGACGATGTCCGTGAACTGGTCCCAGCCGGCGCCGACGCGGATGCGGTCGCCGAGGGTGCCGTCGGGACGGGCCAGGTACAGCCACAGCACACCGGACTGGTCCCTGGCGATGAGGTCGGCCTCGCCGCTGCCGCCGAGGTTGCCCGGGGAGGTGATGCGGTTGTAGATGTTCCAGCCGCCGCCGATGCGCTGGTGGGTCGCCGGGACGTCCTTGCTGCCGCCGTGGACGTAGAACAGCGACCCGTCGATCGTCCGGAGGTAGTGGGACTCCGCGAGACCGTCCTGGTTCAGGTCGACCTGGACGGTGGAGGTGATACCGCGCCAGTCGGTGTTGACGGCCTTCCGGTCGGTGAACCCGCCGTGGCCGTCGGGGAAGTAGCGGTACAGGGTCGTACCGTTGACCGCCATCAGCGGGAATCGGGGGGCGTCGGCCGGCGACTCCGAGACGGGCGCCTTGCCCGCCGTCACCGGGGCGACGGACTGGGCGGCCTTCTGCAGGTCCTGAGCGGACAGAGCCGGGGCGTCGGCGGCGGCGGTGCCCGCCGTGGTGCCGATCAGGGCCGCGGCTATCGCCGCGGTGGCGAGACGCGACAGGGTGCGTCTGCGCTTGTGCCCGGAAATGTGGGCCATATGGCTCTCCTGTTCGAGAATGACGCGACATCCACGGATTCGGGGTGCCGCGATACGTCGGGATCCTGCCATACGGCTCTGACAAGGGCCGCACCCTACGGTTCGTCAGGTGCGGCCCAGGGTCACGTCGGAGAGGGATCAGAACAGGTTGTTGTACTGGCCCCAGCCGCCGCCGATGCGCACGCGGCTCTCGAAGGGGTCGGTCTGCTTGCCGTTGCCCTTGTAGAGCCAGAGGACGCCGGACTTGTCGCGGGCGAGCAGGTCGCTGCGGCCGTCCAGGTTCACGTCACCGGTGGCGACGAGCTTGTCGAAGATGTTCCAGCCGCCGCCGACCTTGACCCGGCTGGCGAAGGGGTCGGCGGTGTTGCCAGTGCCCTTGTAGAACCAGAGGTCGCCGTTCTTGTCCTTGGCGAGCATGTCGGCCTTGCCGTCGCCGTTCAGGTCACCCTTGCCGACGATGTCGGTGAAGATGTCCCAGCCGCCGCCGACGCGGTAGCGGTCGGCGAGGGTGCCGTCCGGGCGGGCCTGGTAGAGCCACAGCACGCCGGACTTGTCGCGGGCGAGGAGGTCGGCTTCCTTGCTGCCGCCGACGTTGCCGGGGGAGAGGAGGCGGTCGTAGATGTTCCAGCCGCTGCCGATCAGGATGGGAGCGGGCTCGTCCGCCTCGTCCTTCCCCTGTGGCGCGTAGACCAGCGTGCCGTCGGGCGTCCGGAAGTAGGCGCTGTCGTAGTACCCGTTCTGGGCGTGGTCGACGTTCACCATGGCGGTGGTGTTCCGCGAGTCGGCACGGGAGATCTGCTCCCGGTCGCCGAAGCCGCCCCGGCCGTCGGGCGCGTACACGAAGACCTCGCCGGTCGACTTCGTCGCCTGCAGCGGGAAGTACGGCGCCGCGACGGTCGGCCGGTAGTCGGGGGACGGGTCGGCGGCGGCGGTGCCCGCCGTGGTGCCGACCAGGGCCGCGGCTATCGCCGCGACAGTGAGGCGCGAGAGGGCACGTGCGCCCTTACGGCCAAAGGTGTGGGCCACCTAGTACTCCTGTGGTGAGAAAAGACGCGGTGCCCCTGCCGGGGACCGCGAGACGCACCGGATCATTCCACAGGGTCTTCACAAGCGGAGGGCCGCACCCCCGTTGGGAGTGCGGCCCCTGTGCCACGCCATACCCTTGCGCATCGCAGGGGGCTGCCGGCTCAGAACATCAGGTTGAACTTGTCCCAGCCGCCGCCGATCTTCGTGCGGTTCTCGAAGGGGTCGTTCTGGTTGCCGTTGCCCTTGTAGAGCCACAGCACGCCGGACTTGTCGCGGGCGAGCATGTCGCTGCGGCCGTCGTGGTCGAGGTCGCCGACGCCCACGAGCTTGTCGAACATGTTCCAGCCGCCGCCGACCTTGACGCGGCTCTCGAACGGGTCCTTGTAGTCGCCGGTGCCCTTGTAGAACCAGAGGTCGCCGTTGCGGTCCTTGGCGACGATGTCGGCCTTGCCGTCGCCGTTGAGGTCGCCACGCCCGGTGATGTCGGTGTACTGGTCCCAGCCGGGGCCGACGCGGTAGCGGTCGGTCAGGGTGCCGTCGGGGCGGGCGAGGTAGATCCACATGACGCCCGACTTGTCACGGGCGAGGAGGTCGGACTCGCCGGCGCCGCCGAGGTCACCGGGGGAGAAGACGCGGTCGTAGGCGTTCCAGCCACCGCCGATCATCTTGTTGCCGGCCTCGCCGGTGTACTCCAGCTGACCGTCGGCGTGCCGGACGTACCAGCCGTCGCTCTCGCCGTTGCGGTCGTGGTCGACCTGGGTGGCCTCGGTGAAGTTCTGCCAGCCGGAGTCGAGGAACCAGGCGTCCTTGAAGCCGCCGTGGCCGTTCGCCATGTACAGGTACACGAGACCGTCACGGTCGGCCGCGTAGAGGTCGAACTGGGGAGCCGCGGCCGTGCCCTTGTCGTCGGCGGCGGCGGACCGCAGCAGGCCGGCACGCGGCTTGGCGGCCTTCTGCGGTGCGTGCTTGGGGGCGCTTTCGGCGCGCTGGTGCGCCTTGGCGGCAGAGGGGCCTGCCGGAACGTCGGCGGATGCGGTCGCGGCAGCGGTGCCGACCAGCGCGGTGGCTATCGCCGCGGTGACGAGACCGGAGAGCGCGCGTCCACGCTTACGACCGGAGAGATTGCCCATGTACTTCTCCCTTGAAGGTGATTCAGGAGCGACGCCAGGAGCATCGCGACACCTTGATCTTTGACCCAAGCTTCACGCATATCAACTGACTTATCGGGAGTTGCGCATCACACCTGGGGCCGCACTCGTCACGAGTGCGGCCCCAGGTGCCACGGCTCCCGCGGGGCGCGGGTGTGATGCCGGATCAGAACAGGTTGTTGTACTGGTCCCAGCCGCCGCCGATCCTCACGCGCTTCTCGAAGGGGTCGGTCTGGCTGTCGTTGCCCTTGTAGAGCCACAGGACGCCGGACTTGTCGCGGGCGAGCAGGTCGGCCTTGCCGTCGCCGTTGACATCACCCGTGCTCACGAGTTTGTCGTACCGGTTCCAGCCCCCGCCGATCTTGACGCGGTCGGAGAGAGGGGCGTGGGACTCGCCGGTGCCCTTGTAGTACCAGAGGTCGCCGTTGCGGTCCTTGGCGACGATGTCGGCCCTGCCGTCGCCGTTGAGGCTTCCCTTGCCGACGATGTCGGTGTACTGGTCCCAGCCGGGCCCGACGCGGTAGGGCTTCTCCAGGGTGGCATCGGGGCGGGCGAGGTAGAGCCAGAGGACGCCCGACTTGTCGCGGGCGAGGAGGTCGGACTCGAGCGAGCCGCCGAGGTCGCCGGGGGACAGGATGCGGTCGTAGACGTCCCAGCCGGGGCCGATCACCTTGCTGCCGCGGACGCCTTGGTACACCAGCCGGCCGTCGTTCTGCTGGTGGTACCAGCCGTCCATCTCGCCGTTGTGGCCGTGGTCGACGGTCGCGGTGTCCGTGACGCGCGGCGACGAACCGAAGAAGCCGTAAACTTCGCGGTCCCCGAAACCACCCCGGTCGTTCGACCGGTACCTGAAGATGTCCTGGACGTCCTTGGCGTCCTGCGCGCGCTTGGTCGCGAACAGCGGGAACCGCGGCGCGCCGGCCGAGGGCCCCACGGACTTCGGAGCGGTGTCGGCGGCCGCGGTTCCGGCGGTCAGGCCGACCAGGGCGGTGGCGATCGCGGTGGTGCGTGCCAGACCCGTGAAAATACCCATTTCTTGCCCCCCATGGCTGAATATCAGGATGCCGCGCCGCGTGACGGGCGTAGCGAGACCTCCTTGATCATCCTATGAGATCTTGGGATTTCCAGGCGTCTTTCGGACATGAAGGGCCGCGCCCCGGCCGTGCCCCCTCGAAGGGGCTCTCAGCCCGCCGCCCCCAGCAGCTCCACCTCCGCCAGCGTGGCCTCCCGGCCGTCCGCCGGCTCCAGGCGCCAGTGGCGGTACGACGCCGGAGCGCGGAGGGCGAAGACGCGGGTCTGGCGGTCCCAGGTGAAGGTTTCGGCGGTGCGGCGGTCTACCTCGGTCCAGGTCGTGCCGTCCGGGGAGCCGCGGAGCACCCAGCCGGTCGGGGCCTTGGCGCGGTCGGCCGAGGTGAGGGTGTAGGACGTCACCCGGGGGGCGCCCGGTGTGTCCAGGGTGGCGGTGGTGAAGGTCGCCGATGTGCGGGACGTGTCGTCGGTCAGGGCCGAGCCGTCGTGGGCCGTGACGTCGGTCAGCGGGGCCGGCACCTTGTCGTCGCGCGTCAGCGACGTCGGGCCCGCGTCGGGGCCCGTGGCCCAGCGGGACGGGCTCGGGCCCATCGCGAAGTCCAGGGTGCCGCCCCTGGCCGGCAGGGCGTGGGGCAGTGCGGTGCTGTGCCACGCGCGGCCGTTGACGCGCAGGCCCTGGACGTAGATGTTGCGCGCGCTATTGCGCGGTGCGCGGATCACCAGGTCGCGGCCGCTCTCCAGGTGGACGGTGGCCTTGGTGAAGAGGGGCGAGCCGATCGCGTACTCTCCCTGGCCCATCACGAGCGGGTAGAAGCCGAGGGCGCTGAAGACGTACCAGGCGGACATCTCGCCGTTGTCCTCGTCGCCGGGGTAGCCCTGGCCGATCTCGCTGCCGAGGTACAGGCGGGAGAGGATCTCGCGGACCTTCTCCTGGGTCTTCCAGGGCTGTCCTGCCGCGTCGTACATGTAGGCGATGTGGTGCGCGGGCTGGTTGCTGTGGCCGTACATGCCCATGCGGACGTCCCGGGCCTCGGTCATCTCGTGGATGACGCCGCCGTACGAGCCGGCGAACTCGGGGGCGCCCGTCTCGGGGGTGGCGAAGTAGGTGTCGAGCTTCGCGGCGAGGCCGGAGCGGCCGCCGTGGAGGTTGGCCAGGCCGCGGGTGTCCTGGGGGGCGGTGAAGGCGAAGTTCCAGCCGTTGGTCTCGGTGTAGTCGTTGCCCCAGACGCGCGGGTCGTAGGAGGCGGGGGGCAGCCGCCAGGCGCCGTTCGCGTCGCGGCCCTGGAAGAAGCCGACGCGGTCGTCGAAGAGCCTGACGTAGTTCCGGGCGCGGTTGAGGAAGTACGCGGACTCCTCGCGGTAGCGCTCCTTGCGGGTCTTCTCGTACAGCGCGCCGGCCATCCGGCCCAGGCCGAAGTCGTTGAGGTAGCCCTCGAGCGCCCAGGACAGGCCCTCGCGGGTCTTCGTGCTGGTGTAGCCGAGGAAGACGGAGGTCTCCATGCCCTTGCGGCCGGTGCCGGGGCTGTCCGGGGCGACGGTGGCGTTCTTCAGCGCGGCCGCGTATGCCGCCTCGGCGTCGAAGGGGACGCCCTTGACGTAGGCGTCGGCGAAGGCGACGTCGGAGCTGGTGCCGGTCATCAGGTCGGCGTAGCCGGGGGAGGACCAGCGGGAGATCCAGCCACCGTCCTTGTACTGCTGGACGAAGCCGTCGATCAGCCTGCCCGCCTGGCGGGGCGTCAGCAGCGAGTACGCGGGCCAGGTGGTGCGGTAGGTGTCCCAGAAGCCGTTGTTGACGTAGACCTCACCGTCGACGATCTTGGCGCCGGTCGTGGTCGGGGTGCTCTCGCCGGCGGGCGGGGAGAAGGGGCTGGCGTAGCGCGGGCGGGGCCGGGTGAGGGTGCCGGTGTTCTCGAACCCGGAGTTGGGATAGAGGTAGAGCCGGTAGAGGCTGGAGTAGAGGGTGGTGAGCTGGTCGCGGGTCGCGCCCTCGACCTCGACGCGGCCGAGGAGGGTGTCCCAGGCGGTGCGGGCGCGGGTCATGACCTGGTCGAAGCCGGTGCTCGCGGGGATCTCCTGCTCGAGGTTGGCCCGGGCCTGGTCGGTGCCGATGAGGGAGGTCGCCACGCGCAGGGTGACCGTACGGCTCGTGCCGGGCGCGAAGCGCAGATAGCCGGTGACGGCGTCGCTGCCGGTGTCGCCCTTGAGCTTGCCGCTGTCGATGACGGGCGTGTCGAAGACGCCGTGGACGAAGAGGCGCCCGGCGCCGGTGGACAGTCCGCTGCGGACGTCCGAGTAGGCGCTGAAGGAGCGGTGCTCGGGGTCGAGGGTCAGCCCGCCCCGGTCCTTGACATTGTCGAGGAGGACGCTCGCCCGCTCCGAGGGGAAGGTGAAGCGGATCATCGCGGCGTGGTCGCCGGGGGTGATCTCCGCTTTGATGCCGTTCTCGAAGGTGACGGCGTAGTAGTGGGGCCGGGCGGTCTCGTTCTCGTGCCGGAAGGGCAGGGCGCGGGCGGCGCGGGAGGCGGGCGGGACGCCCGGGGAGGCCGAGGGCATGAGCTGGAAGGTCTGCCGGTCGCCCATCCAGGGGCTGGGCTGGTGACTGGCGGAGAAGGCCTGGAGGGTGGGGAGGTTGTCGGCGTTGTTGGTCGCCGCGTACTGGTAGAGCCAGTCCGTGACGCCCGCGTTGGTGACGGGCGTCCAGAAGTTGAAGCCGTGGGGGACGGCGGTGGCCGGGAAGGTGTTGCCTCTGGAGAAGTTCGAGCTGGAGTTGGTGCCGCGGGTGGTGACGGCCCGGTCCGCCGGATGGGCGACGGGCGGTTCCACGGGGGCCGGGGCGAGGGAGATGTCGTCGATCCAGCCGCGGAACTTCGCCGGGCCCACGGGCGAGTCGTACGCGATCAGCACCCGCTCCACGGTCTTCCCCGAGGCGACGGCGCCGATGCGCGATTCCTTGTTGTTCCACTGGTTGACGTAGAGCGTCTTGGAGGCGGCCTGGCCCTGCGGGGTCAGCCGCGCGCCGTGCTGGTCGACCGCGCCGAGCTCGCTGAGGTAGGTGCCGTCGGTGAAGGCGAGGTCGACGGCGACATGGGTGGCGGGGTAGCGGGCGTCCGGCTCGGGGAGGGCGGGGAAGATCTTGTAGGAGAGCAGGGTCCTCGGGGTGACGCGCAGATGGGTCCGGAAGACCTTGTTGTACGAGTAGGCGTGGCCGGTGGCCTGGTGCATGCCCCCGTAGCGCAGCGCGTGGGTGCCGGTGAAGCCCGCGCGGGCCTTGGCGGTGGGGGAGCCGGTGGGGCCGCGGTCGATGTGGCTGCGCATGTCGGCGGGCGGCGGGGTGCCGGTGTCGCCCGCCGCCAGCTGGAACTCGGCGAGCTGGGTGACGGGCTCGCCGTTGTTGCGGGTTATCTCCAGCCGGTACTGGCGGTGGGGACGGGACCCGGTGAAGGAGAACTCACGGGTGTGGAGGCGCTTTTCGAAGGCCTCGTCCCGGCGGGTGTCGAGCACCTGCCAGGTGCTGCCGTCGTCGGATCCCTTGAGCGTCCAGTCCCGGGGGTCGCGGCCGGGGGCGTCGTTCGCGGAGGTCAGGGCGTAGCGCACGGCGGTGACGGGCCGGTCGAGCTCGAATTCCAGCCAGGCCGTGCGCGCGAAGGCGAGCCATTTGGTGGCGCTCTCGCCGTCGACGAGGTTCTCCTTGACCTCGCCCGCCTCGGCGTGCTCGCCGCTGGCGCGGACGGCGGTGACCCGGTCGGTGACATTGCCGGGGATGCCGCTGGTGTCGTCGCCGTCGACACCGGCGGCGCGCGGGCGGCCGTCGCGGCCGGTCTCGACGGTGTCGGTCCAGTCGGGCCGGGGGTCGCCGGGCTCGAAGGAGGAGGCGAAGCGCTCGTCGGCCGGGGCGGCCGCGCCGGCCCGGGCGGGCGACGCCCCGACGGGTCCGCCCTGCGTGACCTGAGCCCCCGTCACCAGTACGGTGGCCACCAGGAGCGCCGTGGGACGGGCGAGCGTACGCCATCTGCGGTACCCGGTTCCCGTTCGCATCCCTTTGCCTCTCCGCTGAACCCGGCACGGACGGCCGGACGACTCAGACAACGTTGTCACCCATGACGCGCAGTGTTAAGTAGTGCGTGAGACACCAGTGGTGTCAAGGGTCTCGGGGCTGGTGTCGCCGGACGGGCCCCAGCGGGATCCCAGGGGGCTCCGAGGGGTGGGCGGAGAGGTCTCAACTCGGGAAAGACTGACGGTCAAAGCCGCTTTCGATCTTGCCCAGTTGAGCAGGAGTGGACTATACCTGTCGAACAGTCCGGGCGGCCGTGGCCGTCGTACGGACCCGGGGGAGAGCGGCGCACGAGCACGCCGTGGGGGATTCCTTCCGGAGCGCACCCAGCACCAAGCTTCAACTGACCCGCGGTGTCGGGCCCTTCGGCGGTGGCGAATTCGCAAGGGGAGACCGGTGCACCGCCTGAGTCCTGGAGAAGGCGAGGACTTGAGCATGGGAACCACCCCGGAATTCGGCCGGCGCGACCTGATCAAACGAGCCGCGGCGATAGGCCTGATCGCGGTGCCCACGATGAGCGTGCTGAGCGCCTGCGCCAGCGGCGACAGCGGCGGCGGAAACCAGGTCGACAAGGGCGAGAAGAGCACCAAGAACCCGCTCGCGGTCAATGAGGGCGCCGCCCTGGACGTCGTCATCTTCGACGGCGGCTTCGGCCAGCAGTACGCCAAGGACGCCGAGGCCGAATACCGGAAGGCCTTTCCCAAGGCCCAGGTCAAGCACTCCGCCACCCAGGAGATCCAGACCCAGCTCCAGCCCCGTTTCAACGGCGGCACCCCGCCGGACCTCATCGACAACTCCGGTGCCAAACAGATGGACATGGGCACCCTCGTCGCCAAGAAACAGCTCACCGACCTCAACGCCCTATTGGACGCGCCCTCCTACGACGACCCGTCGAAGAAGGTCCGCGACACCCTGCGTCCCGGCGTCGTGGAAATGGGGCAGTTCGACAGCGACGAGACCTGGGTCCTCTACTACGCCTACACGGTCTACGGCGTCTGGTACTCGAAGACGAACCTGGCGAAGCTCGACGCCCAATACCCCGAGACCTGGGACGACATGCTCAAGGTCTGCGAGGCGGCGAAGAAGAAGGGCATCGCCGGCTGGACGTACGCGGGCAAGTACCCGTACTACCTGCCGTTCAGCCTCTACCCCTTCATCGCCAAGATCGGCGGTGTCGAGGTGCTGCGGAGAATCGACAACCTGGAGCCCAACGCCTGGAAGGACCCGGCCGTCAAGGCCGCCTTCGACGCCTATTACGAGCTCTACAAGAAGGGCTACATCCTCCAGGGCACCCCGGGCCTGACCCATATCGAGTCGCAGACGGCGTGGAACGAGGGGAAGGCACTCTTCCTCCCCAACGGTTCCTGGGTCGAGAACGAGTCCAAGAAGACCACGCCCGCCGATTTCCAGATGTCGGTCGGCGCGCCCTCGAGCCTCGACAAGAACGACAAGCTGCCGTTCGGCACCCTGTGGGCCTCCGGCGGCGAGCCCTTCATCGTGCCGAAGAACGCCAGGAACCCACAGGGCGGCATGGAACTGCTGCGCCTGATGCTGGGCAGGAAGTCCTCCCAGAACTTCATCAAGTCCGTCTCCTCGCTCACCTCCCTCAACGGCGGCACCGAGGGCCTGACCCTCCCGCCGGGCCTCGCCTCCTCCCAGGAGGTGCTCACCAAGGCCGGGAAGAACGTGGTCAACCCGCGCCTCGGCGACTGGTACGTGGCCCTGCAGAAGGAGAAGATCGGCGTGGGGGCGCTCGGCGAGATGATGGCCGGCCGGCTGACGCCCGACGAGGCGATCACCAAGATCCAGCGCTTCGCCGACGAGACCGCCAAGGACGACTCCGTCAAGAAGTACAAGCACAAGTGAGCGGCGGCCATGCAGCACGGTAAGTACCGCTTCATCGCGGGATTCCTGATCCTGCCCCTGGCGCTCTACGGCGTCTTCGTCATCTCGCCGTTCGTCCAGGCCATCTACTACTCCTTCACGGACTGGACCGGACTGAGCCCCGACTTCCGGATGACGGGGCTCAAGAACTACCAACGGCTCTGGAACGACGACGTGTTCTGGAAGGCCGTCTGGCACAACGTCCTGTTGCTGCTGGTGCTCCCGGTGGTGACGCTCGGGCTCGGGCTGTTCTTCGCCTTCATGCTCAACGTCGGTGGTCGGCGCAGGAAGAACGCGGCGGTCGCCGGGGTGCGCGGCTCGGGTCTCTACAAGGTCGTCTACTTCTTCCCCCAGGTGCTGTCGATCGCCATCGTCGCCCTGCTGTTCCAGTTCGCCTACAACCCCAACAGCGGCGCCCTGAACTCCTTTCTGAGCGCCGTCGGCCTGGACTCCGTACGGCCGGAATGGCTGGGCGATCCCCGGCTCGCGCTGTGGTGCGTGACGGCGGTGATGGTGTGGAGCAACGTCGGCTTCTACGTGGTGCTGTTCTCGGCGGGCATGAGCGCCATTCCCCGGGACTTCTACGAGGCAGCCCTGCTCGACGGCGCCAATCGCCTGCAGACCTTCTTCCGGGTCACGCTTCCGCTGCTCTGGGACACCGCGCAGACCGGCTGGGTCTACATGGGCATCATGGCGCTCGACTCGTTCGCCGTCGTACAGATCATGACCGTGGGGCCGGGCGGACCGGACTACTCCACCGAAGTGCTGTCCTTCTACCTCTACACCAAGGCGTTCCGTGACGGGCAGGCCGGATATGCCACGACGCTCGGTGTCGCCCTGCTCATCGTCACCATGATCTTCGCGGGCGTCGTGCTGAAGCTCGGCCGGCGCGAAAGGCTGGAGTACTGATGGCCGTGACGGCGGAACCCACCGAGGGCGGCGGCGCCGCGACCCGGGACGCCGGGAAGGCCGCTGGTCCCGGGACGCCCCGGGGGAGCATGGGCCGCGAGGGCGGCGTCCTCAACGTCTTCTCCCACGGGGTGCTCTTCATCTGGGGCCTGATGGTCACCCTGCCCCTGCTGTGGGCGGTGATGAGCGCCTTCAAGACCGACAAGGAGATCTTCACCTCGCCCTGGGCGCTGCCGCACGGGCTGCACTTCGACGCCTGGAGCCGGGCCTGGTCCCAGGCGCACATGAGCGAGTACTTCCTCAATTCCGTGATCGTCGTGGCCGGTTCGCTCACCGGCACCATGCTGCTCGGGTCGATGGCCGCCTATGTCCTGGCCCGCTTCGAATTCCCCGGCAACCGCTTCATCTACTTCCTCTTCGTCGGCGGGATGAGCTTCCCGATCATCCTGGCGCTCGTGCCGCTGTTCTTCGTCATGAAGAACATGCAGCTGCTCGACACCTACCACGGGCTGATCCTGGTCTACATCGCCTATTCGCTGCCGTTCACCATCTTCTTCCTCAGCGGGTTCTTCCGGACCCTGCCGACGTCCGTCGCCGAGGCGGCGCTGATCGACGGGGCCTCGCACACCCGGACCTTCTTCCAGGTGATGCTGCCCATGGCCAAGCCCGGCCTGATCAGCGTCGGCATCTTCAATTTCCTCGGCCAGTGGAACCAGTACCTCCTGCCCACGGTGCTCAACGTGGGGGACGACGACAAGAAGCTGCTGCCCCAGGGGCTGGTCGCCCTCGCGGTCAGCCAGGGGTACAAGGGCGACTGGTCGGGGCTCTTCGCGGGCCTGGTCATGGCGATGCTGCCGGTGCTGGCCGCGTACATCGTCTTCCAGCGGCAGGTCCAGGCGGGGCTGACGGCCGGGGCACTGAAATAGGGCACCGGAGTAGCCGGCCGCCCCGGAGCGCGGGTGGCCGGAAATGGCCTCCCGGGCCGCCCGGCCCTTACGCTGTGGCGTCGGACCCTTGACGGGACGGAAGCCCGACGGCTGAGCTTAGGGTTCATATGTTGTAGGGATGGCCGGGCTCCAGAGCCGTAGTCCGGCCTCGGGGCGGCGGTCGGGCCGGCCCGGTGAGGCGGGAGTGGATGGGCGTGGAGACTCCGGGGTCGCAGTCGTCGCTGCACCGGGCCAACCTGGAGCGGGTCGTACGCGCGGTGCGCATGGCGGGCTCGCTCACCCAGGCGGAGATCGCCCGGACCACGGGGCTGTCGGCCGCCACCGTCTCCAACATCGTCCGGGAGCTGAAGGACGGCGGGACGGTCGAGGTGACCCCCACCTCCTCCGGCGGCCGGCGCGCCCGCAGCGTCTCCCTCTCCGGTGACGCCGGGATCGTCGTGGGCGTGGACTTCGGCCATACCCACCTGCGGGTGGCCGTCGGCAACCTCGCCCACCAGGTGCTGGCCGAGGACGCCGAGCCGCTCGATGTGGACGCCTCCGCCGAGGAGGGGCTGCGGCGGGCCGAATCCCTGGTCCGCACGCTGATCACCAAGGCCGGGATCGACCCGCGCAAGATCATCGGGGTGGGCCTGGGCGTTCCCGGCCCGATCGACGTGGAGTCCGGGGTGCTGGGCTCGACCGCGATCCTGCCCGGCTGGGCCGGCACCAACCCCCGCGACGACCTCGCCGCCCGCCTCGGCGTCCCCGTCCACGTCGACAACGACGCCAACCTCGGCGCCCTCGGCGAACTGGTGTGGGGCGCGGGCCGGGGCGCCACGGACCTGGCGTACATCAAGGTCGCCAGCGGCGTGGGCGCGGGCCTGGTGATCAACGGGAAGATCTACCGGGGCCCGGGCGGCACCGCCGGCGAGATCGGCCACATCACCCTGGACGAGTCCGGCCCGGTCTGCCGCTGCGGCAACCGCGGCTGCCTGGAGACCTTCACCGCCGCCCGCTACATCCTGCCGCTGCTCCACTCGGCCCACGGCACCGATCTGACCGTGCCGCGCGTGGTGGAGCTCGCCCGCGAGGGCGACCCGGGCTGCCGCCGGGTGATCTCCGACGTCGGCCGGTACATCGGCAGCGGCGTGGCCAACCTCTGCAACCTCCTCAACCCCAGCCGGGTCGTCCTCGGCGGCGACCTCGCCGACTCGGGCGAGCTGGTGCTCGCGCCCATCCGCGAGTCCGTCTCGCGCTACGCGATCCCCAGCGCCGCCCGCCGGCTGGAGGTCGTGCCGGGGGCGCTGGGCGGCCGCTCCGAGGTGCTGGGCGCCCTCGCGCTCGTCCTCAGCGAGATGGGCGACTCGACCCTGCTGGACCCGGCCGGCCCGCCGCGTTCCGCGATACCGGCCTGACGGCCCGCCCGGATTTCGCGGCGGGGCGCCCCCAATGGGCGCTTTCGCGCACTCCGGAAAGACACGCCGACGCCGCAATGCGTCACCTCTTGAGTTCACACAGATAACGAATGGCATCGTTGCCATCTCGTTAAGAATTTACTTCTTGACGCTCCTTTGGCGGCCGAGTTGACTTCCGGTCACCTCGGCCGCAACGACGCGGCCTCGTCAGGGAGGTAACTGCAAGTGAACGCTCATTTGCGTCGCGCGGCCGTGGCCTTGGCCGCCGTCTCGATGACCGCCGGGCTGGCGGCCTGCGGCAGTGCCAAGGAAGCGGGCGGCGGTACCGCGAAGAAGGACAAGAAGGGCCCGCTGACCATCGGTCTGCTGCTGCCGGAGAACCAGACCGCGCGCTACGAGCGGTTCGACCGGCCGCTGATCGAGAAGGAGCTCAAGGAACTCGCGGGCGCCGACACCGTCATCCTCTACGACAACGCCAAGCAGGACGCCTCCGTCCAGCAGCAGCAGGTCGACACGATGATCACTAAGAAGGTCGACGCGCTGATCGTCGACGCGGTGGACGCCAAGTCGATAGCGAGCTCGGTCAAGAAGGCCAACGACAAGGGAATTCCCGTCGTCGCCTACGACCGCCTCGCCGAGGGCCCGGTCAAGGCCTACACCTCCGTCGACAACGAGCGCGTGGGCAGGATCCAGGGCGAATCCCTGCTCAAGGAACTCGGCGACAACGCCTCCAAGGGCCAGATCGTGATGATGAACGGCGCGATCACCGACCCCAACGCCAAGATGTACAAGGACGGCGCCCACGCCGTCCTCGACGGCAAGGTCAAGATCGGAAGGGAGTACGACACCAAGGAGTGGAAGCCGGAGAACGCCAACGAGAACATGAAGGGCGCCATCTCCTCCCTCGGCAAGGACAACATCGTCGGCGTCTACTCCGCCAACGACGGCATGGCCGGCGGCATCATCACGGCCCTGCGCAGCGCCGGCTTCGACAAGCTCCCGCCGGTCACCGGCCAGGACGCCGAGCTCTCGGCCGTCCAGCGGATCCTCGCGGACGAGCAGTTCATGAGCGTCTACAAGCCCTACAAGCCCGAGGCGGACGCGGCCGCCGAACTGGCCGTCGCCCTCGCCCGGGGCAAGGACGTCGGCGACATCGCCAAGTCCACCGTCACCAGTGGCACCACCAAGAAGATCCCCGCCGTCATCGTCACGCCGTTCGCGCTCACCAAGGCGGACATCGCGAAGTACGTCGGCCAGGAAGGCTTCTTCACCAAGGACGAGATCTGCACCGCCAAGTACCGCGAGCGGTGCGACGCGGCCGGGCTGAAGTGAGGGGATGACGCACATGTCCGCTCCGCCCGTGCTGGCGCTGCGAGGGATCTCCAAGCGCTTCGGGGCCGTCCAGGCGCTCACCGACGTGGAGCTGGAGATCCACGCCGGTGAGGTGGTCGCCCTCGTCGGCGACAACGGCGCCGGCAAATCCACCCTGGTCAAGACCATCGCGGGCGTCGGCCCGGCCGATGACGGCGTCATCGAGTGGGAGGGCCGGCCCGTCACCGTGGACCGGCCGCACACCGCCCAGGAACTGGGCATCGCGACCGTCTACCAGGACCTCGCCCTCTGCGACAACCTCGACGTCGTCGGCAACCTCTTCCTCGGCCGGGAGATCGCCCGCGCCGGGCTGCTGGACGAGGTCGAGATGGAACGCCGCTCCCGGGAACTCCTCGCCACCCTGTCCATCCGCATCCCCAGCGTCCGGATCCCCGTCGCCTCGCTCTCGGGCGGGCAGCGGCAGACCGTCGCCATCGCCCGCTCACTGCTGGGCGAGCCCAAGGTCGTCATCCTCGACGAGCCCACCGCCGCCCTCGGCGTGGAGCAGACCGCCCAGGTCCTCGACCTGGTCGAGCGGCTGCGCGAGCGCGGCCTCGGCGTGATTCTCATCAGCCACAACATGGCGGACGTGAAGGCCGTCGCCGACCGGGTCGCGGTGCTGCGCCTCGGCCGCAACAACGGCACCTTCGAGGTGCGCACGACCTCCCAGGAAGAGATCATCTCGGCCATCACCGGCGCGACCGACAACGCTGTCACCCGCCGCAGGGCCCGTACGACCGGGGAGGGCACGCCGTGACCGCCGACCTGTCGAAGGAAGAACCGAAGGAAGGGCCGGCGGACACCCCGCCGCCCGCCGAGGCCGCGGCCCCGCCCGTCGACCCCCGGCTGCTGGTCCGCGAGGAGGGCTTCGCCGGTTACTGGAGCGAATTCCGCCGGAAGCTGCGCAGCGGCGAGCTGGGCTCGCTGCCCGTGGTGGTCGGCCTGATCGTCATCGGCCTGGTCTTCCAGCTGCGGGATTCGGCCTTTCTGGGCGCCGAGAACCTCTCCAACCTGTTCGTCACCGCGGCGGGCACCGGCCTGATCGCGGTCGGCGTCGTCTTCGTGCTGATCCTCGGCGAGATCGATCTGTCGGTGGGCTCGGTCAGCGGCCTGGCCGCCGCCGTCCTCGCGGTGCTCAGCGTCCACCACGGCGTTCCCGAGTGGCTCGCCCTGCTGATCGCCCTGGTCACCGGGGCCCTCGCCGGGGTGCTCCACGGCTTCTTCTTCGCCCGGATCGGCGTACCCGCCTTCGTCGTCACCCTGGCCGGCCTGCTCGGCTGGAACGGTCTGATGCTCCAGGTGCTCGGCTCCAACGGCACCATCAACCTCGACGACTCCGGGCTGGTCGCCGCGCTGACCAATCACTACTTCACCGACATCTCCGCCGCCTACGGGCTGGCCACGCTCGGCGTGGCGGTGTTCTTCCTGGCCTCCTGGCGCGATGCCAGGAGGCGCGAGGCGGCCGGCGTGCCCAGCCGGCCGCTCAGCGAGATCGTGCTGCGCACGGCCGCGCTCGCGGTGCCCGCCTACGCGGTGGCCTGGCTCCTCAACCAGTACAAGGGCCTGCCGCTGGCCCTGGTGATCTTCCTCGGGGTGGTGGTCGCGCTGGACTTCGCGCTGCGCCGCACCTCCTACGGGCGCAAGATCTTCGCCCTCGGCGGCAGCGTCGAGGCGGCCCGCAGGGCCGGTGTGAACGTCGCCGCCGTACGGATCTCGGTCTTCGCGCTCTCCGGCACGATGGCGGCGCTCGGCGGCATGTTCCTGGCCTCCCAGATCAACGCCGCCAACCAGTCCTCCGGCGCCGGCAGCCTGCTGATGAACGCCATCGCGGCGGCCGTCATCGGCGGCACCAGCCTCTTCGGCGGCCGGGGCTCGACCTGGTCGGCCCTGCTGGGCGTCCTGGTGATCCAGTCCATCGCCTCCGGCATGGCCCTGCTGGGCATCGCCTCGGCGGTCCAGTACATGATCACGGGCGCGGTGCTGCTGGCCGCCGTGGTGATCGACTCCCTCTCCCGCCGGACCCAGAAGACGGCCGGCCGGGTATAGCGGGCGGATCCGTACAGCGGGCGGATCCATGGCAACGGGGCCCTGACCGGGTGGCCGGTCCGGGCCCCTCGCCGTGCGCGTCCGTCCGGCCTTTCATAGGCTGTGTGATCTCGCTCCGCCGAACGCGTGAGATAGCTCGCATCACCCGTTCACCACCGTTGCGAGCGGACCACAGGCGGAACATTAGACTCGACGGACCGGCGAGCTCGACAAGGCTCGACAGCTCGAACAAGGAGGCACGGGTGGCGCTGCTGACCCGCATCAGGGAACCGCGCGATCTGGACCGGCTCACCCCGGAGCAGCTCGACCGGCTGGCCGCGGAGATCCGCACCTTCCTCGTCGACGCCGTCTCCAAGACCGGCGGGCACCTCGGGCCCAACCTCGGCGTCGTCGAGCTGACCATCGCCATGCACCGGGTCTTCGACTCGCCCAAGGACAAGATCCTCTTCGACACCGGCCACCAGGCCTACGTCCACAAGCTGCTCACCGGCCGCCAGGACTTCTCGCGGCTCCGCGCCAAGGACGGCCTGTCCGGCTACCCCTCGCGCGCCGAGTCCGAGCACGACGTGATCGAGAACAGCCACGCCTCGACGGTCCTCGGCTGGGCCGACGGCCTCGCCAAGGCCAACCAGGTCCTGGGCAGGAAGGACCACGTCGTCGCCGTCATCGGTGACGGCGCCCTCACCGGCGGCATGGCCTGGGAGGCGCTGAACAACATCGCCGTCGCCAAGGACCGCCCGCTCGTCATCGTCGTCAACGACAACGAGCGCTCCTACGAGCCCACCATCGGCGGCCTCGCCAACCACCTGGCCACCCTGCGCACCACCGACGGCTACGAGCGCTTCCTCGCCCGCGGCAAGGACCTGCTGGAGCGCACCCCCGTCGTCGGCAAGCCCCTCTACGAGACGCTGCACGGCGCCAAGAAGGGCCTGAAGGACTTCATCGCCCCGCAGGGCATGTTCGAGGACCTCGGCCTGAAGTACGTCGGCCCGATCGACGGCCACGACATCGAGGCCCTGGAGTCCGCCCTGCAGCGCGCCAAGCGCTTCGGCGGCCCCGTCCTCGTGCACTGCCTCACCCAGAAGGGCCGCGGCTACAAGCACGCCGAGCAGAACGAGGCGGACCGCTTCCACGGCATCGGCGCCATCCACCCCGACACCGGCCTGCCCGTCTCCTCCGGCGGCGCCAGCTGGACCTCCGTCTTCGCCGACGAGATGGTCGAGCTCGGCCGGGAGCGGGAGGACATCGTGGCCATCACCGCCGCGATGATGCAGCCCGTCGGCCTCGGCAAGTTCGCCAAGGCCTTCCCCGAGCGCGTCTACGACGTCGGCATCGCCGAGCAGCACGCCGCCACCTCCGCGGCGGGCCTGGCCACCGGCGGCCTCCACCCGGTCTTCGCCGTCTACGCCACCTTCCTCAACCGCGCCTTCGACCAGGTCCTGATGGACGTCGCCCTCCATAAGTGCGGCGTGACGTTCGTCCTGGACCGGGCCGGCGTCACCGGCGACGACGGCGCCTCCCACAACGGCATGTGGGACATGTCCATCCTCCAGGTCGTCCCCGGCCTGCGGATCGCCGCCCCGCGCGACGCCGACCAGGTCCGCGCCCAGCTGCGCGAGGCCGTCGAGGTCAAGGACGCCCCCACCGTCGTCCGCTACTCCAAGGGCACCGTCGGCCCGGCCGTCGAGGCCGTCTGCCGCATCGGCGGCATGGACGTGCTGCGCCGCCCCGCCGACGCCACCGAGAAGCCGGACGTCCTCCTCGTCTCCGTCGGCGCGCTCGCCCCGATGTGCCTGGAGATCGCCGACCTCCTCGACAAGCAGGGCATCTCCACCACCGTCGTCGACCCGCGCTGGGTCAAGCCCGTCGACGAGGCCCTGCCCGGCCTGGCCGCCGAGCACCGCGTCGTCGTCACCGTCGAGGACAACGGCCGCGTCGGCGGCGTCGGCTCGGCGGTCGCGCAGGCGCTGCGCGACGCCGGCGTGGACCTGCCGCTGCGCGACTTCGGCATCCCGCCGCGCTTCCTCGACCACGCCTCCCGCAAGGAGGTCATGGCGGAGATCGGGCTCACCGCGCCCGACATCGCCCGCCAGGTCACCGGCCTCGTCGCCAAGCTCGACGGCCGCCTCGAAGGTGCCGACGAGACCCTCGAGGCCGCGGAGACGGTGAAGGCCACCGAGGCCGCCGACGCCACCGAGACCGCCGAGGCCGTCCGCGACTGACGGGACCCGCACCGAGCCGAAGGGCCGGCCGCACCACCCTCACGGGTGGTCCGGTCGGCCCTTCCGCATGGATGCGCCTGCCCTCCATCGGGTGAATCCTGGGGGTGGGTGGCTGTGGCCGCCCGTGTCACACCCCGATCATCGCGGACACTCGCCCAGTTCGGGCAGGGCGAGCGACGCCGAGCAGGTGGAGGTGAGCCGATGAGCGCAGAGCGGCCCGTCCGGAGCGACCGCGGCAGAAGCGGCATGTTCCGGACCAAGACGGTGGAGCAGTCCATCCAGGACACGGAGGAGCCGGAACACAGCCTCCGGAGGGACCTGTCCGCCCTCGACCTCACGGTGTTCGGCGTCGGCGTCGTCATCGGCACCGGCATCTTCGTCCTCACCGGAAAGGTCGCCAAGGAGAACGCCGGGCCCGCCGTGGCCCTCGCCTTCGTCCTCGCCGGCATCGTCTGCGGGCTCGCGGCGCTGTGCTACGCCGAGTTCGCCTCCACCGTGCCGGTGGCCGGGTCCGCGTACACCTTCTCGTACGCCACGCTCGGCGAGCTCCCCGCGTGGATCATCGGCTGGGACCTGATCCTGGAGCTGGCGCTGGGCTGCGCCGTGGTGGCCGTCGGCTGGTCCGGCTACATCCAGTCGCTGCTGGCCAACGCCGGCTGGCACCTGCCGGGGCCGCTGACCGGCGCCCATGGCGGCACCTTCGGCTTCGACCTCCTCGCCGCCGTCCTCGTCCTGGTGCTGACGGCCATTCTGGTCGCCGGGATGAAGCTGTCCTCGCGGGTGACGGCGATCGTGGTCGGCGTGAAGGTGACCGTGGTCCTCATCGTCATCATCGTGGGCTCCTTCTTCATCAGCGGCTCCAACTACCAGCCCTTCGTCCCGCCGTCGAAGGGCACCGAGGGCGGCAACGGGCTCGCCGCCCCGCTCGTCCAGCTGATGTTCGGCTTCACCCCGTCCAACTTCGGCGTCATGGGGATCTTCTCGGCCGCCGCCGTGGTGTTCTTCGCCTTCATCGGCTTCGACATCGTGGCCACCGCCGCCGAGGAGACCCGCAACCCCCAGCGCGACCTGCCACGCGGCATCCTCGGCTCCCTCGCCATCTGCACCGTGCTCTACGTGGCCGTGTCCATCGTCGTCACCGGCATGCAGAAGTACGACAAGCTGTCCACGAAGGCGCCGCTCGCCGACGCCTTCAAGGACGCCGGGCACCCCTTCTGGGCCGGGCTGATCAGCTTCGGCGCGGCCGTCGGCCTCACCTCCGTCTGCATGATCCTGCTCCTCGGGCAGAGCCGGGTGTTCTTCGCCATGAGCCGCGACGGGCTCCTGCCCCGCTTCTTCTCGACCGTCCACCCACGCTTCGGCACGCCTTACCGCTCCACGATCCTCCTGGGCGTCGTTGTCGCGGTCGTCGCGGGCTTCACCTCGATCGATGTCCTCGCCGAACTCGTCAACATCGGCACGCTGTTCGCCTTCGTCGTCGTCGCGCTGGGCGTCGTCGTCCTGCGCCGCACCCGGCCCGACCTGCCGCGCGCCTTCCGTACCCCGTTCGTGCCCTACGTCCCCGTGCTGTCGGTGCTCGCGTCGCTGTGGCTGATGCTCAATCTGCCGGCGGAGACGTGGGTGCGGTTCGCCGTGTGGATGGTCATCGGCGTCGTCGTCTACTTCGTCTACGGGAGGAGGATGAGCCGGGTGAGTCAGGCGCAGCGGAGCGGGCCGCCCACGGTCTGACCAGGACCAGGACCAAGACCGGGGCCCGTCGCCGGACCCGGGGGCCGCGGACTACGGGCGCACCGCCCGCGGCCCCACCACCTCGGCGCCCAGCGCCCGCACCCGCTCGCGCAGTTCCCGGTCCGCCGTGACGACCACACAGCGCCGCCCGGGCGCCCGCGCGGCGACCAGCTCCACGATCCGGTCGTCCCCGCTGCCGTCGGCCGCCTCGACGTCCACCCCGGGCACCGGGGCGGTGCCGCGCGCGGCGCCCTCCACCACCAGCACGATCTCCGGCGCCCCCATGGGGGGAGGCTCCACCGCCCCTTCCGGCAGTCCCTCCCGCGCGTATTCCGCCAGCAGGTCCCGCAGCCGCTCGGCGGCCCCGCGCCGGTCGCGCCACCAGCCGTCCGGCACCGAACCGACGACGTTGGCGGCGTCCACGACAAGAAGAGCGGAATCAGGGGTTTCGGGGTTTTCCGGGGCCCGTGCGGTCATGGCGACAGCTTCGCACGCCGTCAGCGGGCGGAATCCGCAGTGTTAATGTCGAGGATCGACAAAATCGATAAAGGCTTTCCAAGAGAGGCTGGTCAGCGAGTCATGGCAGTGCGCACGGCCACCACCACCGGCTGGTTGCTGCGGGGTAACGACGGCCGGCTGACGGCCTACGCCCCGGTCTCGGGCGGTCTCATCCGCTGGACCGAGACCCGCCCCGGCGAAGGCGAATGGACGGGCCCCCAGCGGCTGGACGTGCCGGGGCTGGAGCCGTACCTGTCCATAGCCCGCAGCGCCGAGGGCTATGTCTACCTCGCCGGGCTCCGCCGCCGTCCGCACGAGGACGGCCGGGCCGAGACCGACGTGGTCTACGCCACCCAGTTCCAGTCGGGCCGCGCCCTGACGCAGTGGCGGACCATCGGCACGCCCCACGGCGCCGACTGGGAGAAGGCCGGCCGGATCGGCTTCCCCGTGGCCGCCGCCGACGGCGTCGGCCTCCACCTCTACTTCCGCAACGCCGGCCGCGGCGTCAGCGGCCGCCGCCAGGACGCCCGGGGCATCTGGGGCCCCTGGCTGGACCTCGCGGGCAGCAAGGTCGTCGAGTCGGGGTCCGCGGCCGTCTCCGCCGACGGGCACGTCGAGCTCGTCGTCCCCGCGCCGGACCACGTCCTGCGGTGGCGCCAGGAGGAGCCCGGCGGGCCGCTGAAGCGGATGCCCGACACGGCGATGAAGTCCCTGCCGGAATCCCTCTCGTCCGTGCCGGGCGGGGAGGGGAACGTCGCGCACTTCTGGCGCACCGAGGGTGACTCGGTGCTCCACACGCGGAGCGGTGAGGGTTCGCCGGTCGCGCTGGCCTCCCTGGGCGGCGACGGCAGCGGGCCGGTGGCCGCGTTGCGCACGGTGCTCGGCGGGCGCGAGCGCACGGTGCTGGCCCAGCGGGCGGACTCCGGGCGGGTGGCGGTGGCGGTGTACGACGGGGACGACGCGTCCTGGTCGCAGACCGACGAGGAGTGTGTGGGCGCGCCGGCCCTGGCGGTGGATGCGGCGGGCCGCGTGGTTGTGGCCGTCATCGGCTCGGACGGGAGCCTGCGGGTCGCGCGGCAGCGCGGGGACGGGCCGGAGCTCGAGCTCGGGCCGTGGGCGCGGGCGTAGTTCTGCCCCGGCCCCGCCCTTTCACCGTTTCCGAAGGGGCTTCGCCCCCTCGAACCCCCGGACCGGGCGAAGCCCGGTCCGGGGCGGAGCCCCGGTTACAGACGCGTCGCGCCGCGCAGACCCGTCGCGTAGAAGCCGTTGCCGTCGAGGCGGGCCGTGCCGCCCTTGTCGCCGAAGGTGGGGCCGTTGGCCTCCTCGCGGCTGGAGACGAAGCGGGGCTTGCCGTCGGTGTCGAGGCCCATGTAGATGCCGACGTGGTCGAGGCGTTCGCCGGTGCGCTTGTCGATGTCGAAGAAGACCAGGTCGCCCGGCTGGAGCTTGTCGATGGCCGCCGGGCGCTTGTTCGTCAGCTCCAGTACCGGCACGCCCGGGGCGAGGCGGGCCATGCCGTTGGCCGTGCGCGGCAGGCCGTCGCCCTTGACGTCCTTGCCCAGCAGGGGATAGCGGGCCCGGTAGCCGAAGACCGTGCGGACGAACCCGGAGCAGTCCATCGCGCGGAAGCGCTGCGCCTCCGGCTTCTCCGCCGTGCCGTCGCGGAACGTGTAGGGGATGCCCAGGTAGTCGTAGAAGTCGGACTGCTCCAGGCGCAGGTCCCCGGCCTCGGAGCCGTTGGGGTTCAGCGGGCCGAACTGGGCGTCGCCCGCGTACGGGACGCCGTGGGCGTCCTTCTTCTGCGGGGCGCCGTCGAGGTACTCCATGGAGAACGCGAAGATGTCCGGCTCCTGGCTGCCGAGCTGGGTGGCGAACCACTCCTTGAACCAGGGGGCCTTCTCCGCGCCCTCCTTCCACTTCTCCGGCAGCAGCCGCACCCAGCTGTCGGTGGTGACCTTCGCCGACGTGAAGTTGGGCTCGGTGAACGTCCGGCTGGGGCCGGTGAGCACGGCGGTGCGGGCGTTGTCGGTGAAGGTGGCGAGCACCGAGCCGTCGGCGGAGCGCACGACCGTACGGGCCGGGGCGGCGAGGCGTTCGAAGCGGCGCTCGCCGGAGGCCGTCTTGCTCGCGGACTTGGCCGCGGGGCCGCCGAGGGTGCGTACCGGCGGGGCCGGGTCGTCCTGGCGGTCGCGCAGCTCCACCGTGAGGTAGGCGCTGCCGCCGAGCAGTCCCGCGAGAACCAGGGCGTGCAGGGTGCGCTTGCCGCCGGGCCCGCCGCCCTTGCGGCGGGTGCCGCGCTTCCGTTCCAGTTTCCGGGACATGTGCGTGAGCTCCGTGGTCAGACAGTGGGCATGAAGCCGAGCAGGATCCCGGCGGTCAGGACGACGTAGTTGGCGAGCGACACCGTCGCGGTCGCCAGCAGCGTCGCGCCGCGCGGCTGGCGGACCAGCTGATAGGCGATCAGGCCGGGGACGATGAAGCCCAGGGTCTGGTTCGCGTACATCAGGGGGAACTGCTGCTGGAGGACGATGTGGAGCGTCGCCTGGAGCACCACGCCCGTCAGGACGACGGCGGCGAAGAGCCGCTTGCCGTAGAGGATGACGTGGCGCTGGAGCAGCAGCGTGCCCAGATAGGTCAGCACGGTGATGCCGACGACCATCGCGGCGCGCTGGAGGTCCTCGACCAGGGTCAGGGCCAGCCAGCCGGGGGTGATCATGCCGCCGGGGGAGAGGTTGGTGGTGAGGTAGCAGACCAGCGAGAACAACAGCCCCAGCGCGATCCCGATGGCGGCGATCTCGGGAGTGAGGACGGCGGGGATCAACGGAAGTCTCCTGTGGGATCCATGTAGGTCGGGACGTACACCGGGGGTTCTGGCGGCTGCTGCCGCTCCTGTGGCTGTTCGTCCGTCGGCAGCTCCGCCAGGCGTTCCAGCAGCAGTTCGCCCTGGCCGTGGATGTTGCCGATGGCGATGAGCGAGGCGCCGGGGCCGAGCCGGCCCAGGATCTCCCGCTCCAGTTCGGCCGGGTCGCGGCGGTCGCCGCCCAGGTCGACGATCCGTGAGCGCCACTCGGCGGGGATCGCGTCGGCGGCGCTCTTCGTCGGGTGGCCGATCAGGAAGACCGACTCCGGGGCGAGCCGGGGGATCAGCTCGCCCATCTGGCCGTTGCGCTCGACGCGGTCCGGGCGGCAGTTGACGAGGACGTGCAGGGGGCGCTCGACGGCGCCGAGGCCCAGCAGCTGCTCGACGTTCATCAGCGTCGACTCGGGGTCGTTGGCCGCGAAGACGTTCGCGAAGCGGAACGGCACGCCCTCGGGGGTGCGGTAGCGCTCCACGGACAGCACACCCGGGTCCGGCGGCGCGTCGTACATGCCCCGCAGGGCGGTGGCCCGGTCGACGCCGAGGAGCTCGGCGACGGCGAGCGCGATGGCCACGTTCTCCTTGAACGTGAACCAGCTGAAGCCGCGCAGCTCCTCGTCGGTGACCGTCTCCGGGTCCACGGCGATCAGCCGGCAGTCGCGCCTGGCGGCCTCCTCGCGCAGGATGTGCAGCCGGTCGCGCTCGGCGGTGACGCAGATGCCGCCGACCGGCATGGACCGGCTCAGGGAGCGGGCCACGTCGTCCAGCGTCGGGCCCATCTCGGCGAGGTGGTCCTCGCGGACGTTGCACAGCACACCGATGGTGGAGCGGATCAGCTTGGTCTGGTTGACCTCCTGCAGGGCCGGCATCACGGCCATGCACTCGATGACCAGGGCGTGCGGACGGTAGGCGGCGGCCCGGCGCACGATGCCGATCTGCTCGACGACGTTCGCGATGCCGAACTTGCGGTAGACGGGCTCCTCGGTGGCGTCCGGGTGGATGAAGCGGGCCGCGGTGCCGGTGGTCTTGGCGACCGTGACCAGCCCGCCGCCGCGCAGCGCGCCCGCGCACAGCCGGGTGATGGAGCTCTTCCCCGGATGCCGTTGATCAGCACCCGGGTGGGGATCGCGTCGAGGTTGGTGAAGTGCCGGCGCTGCTCGATCACGCCCGCGACCAGGAGGACCGCACAGCAGATCACCAGGACCGTATAGAGGAAGAGCACGCGTCAGGTCCTTCCGGAGGGGCGCGCCAGCTGCTGCCGGATCAGTTCGAGGTTGCGGACGACCGCGCCCGTCTCGTCGTGGTGCTGCGGGAACAGCACCGTTCTGCGGTCGCCGCCGGCCAGCGCCTCCGCCTGGTCGGCGAGCCCCAGCAGCGGGCGGATGACGATGATGTGCAGCCAGCCCAGGCAGGCCACGGCGGCGGTCACCCCGAGGAGCCCGGCGAGCATGGTGCGCCGCTGGGCGCGGTACTCGGGCAGCTCCAGCCAGGACGTCGGCTGGGAGCTGACGACCTGCCAGCCGAGGTCCTTGACCGCGCCGCCGCCGGTGAAGGGCGCGGCGGCCGCGAGGTCGGAGGTGCCCTTGCCGCGGTGGAGGACGGCGGTGCCGGAGGTCTTGCCGGGGTGCTTCGCGGCGGTGACCGCGAGGTCGTCGAGGTGGCCCGAGGGCAGCTTCGTGAAGGCCCGGAAGCCGTGGGCGCGGTCGGCGGCGACGATCCGGTGGCCCTTGTCGATCAGCCAGACCTGGCCGAGGCCGGGCCGGGTGACCATCGAGACGAGGAACTGCGGGTCGTACTCGCCGACCACCGCGCGGCCCTTGCCGCCGGGCACGGCCGCGTAGGCGGCGATCAGCGGCTCCTTGCCGGAGGTGTTGAGCTGGACGACGGAGTCGTCGTGGGGTGCCTTGCCGGCCGGGTGGTGCGCGGCGGCGCCGGCGTGCGCGAGGACCTTGCCCGCGCCGTCGACGACGTAGACCGCGCGGTACCGGCCGTGCTCGCGCAGCGTCTTCTCCAGGACGGCCCTGTCGGCCGCCTCCGACGCCTCGCGGTCGTCCGCGCCGATGACCTGGGCCACGGAGGCGACGTCGGCCCAGCCCTCGTTGAGGGCCTTGCGCACCCGGTCGGAGGCGGTGTCGGTACGGCGGCGCTGGTCCTCCACCAGCTGCTGGGGCACGGCCACGGTGCCGCCCGCGCGGTTGACGAGCAGCAGCAGCGGCGCGGCCCAGGCGAGCAGGACCACGGCGCACACGATCACCGAGCCCCGGGTGCCGAAGCCGCCGCGCGCCCGCCCGGAACGCGTGGGCCGCTCGCCGAGCAGCTGGCGGCGCAGGCTCTCCAGGGCGGCGCCGACCCGGGCCGGCTCCCGGCCCTTGAAGCGGCGGACGGGCCGCTCCAGCTCCCCCCGGGCGAGCCGGCGGCTCTCCAGGTACAGCTGGAGCAGCGGCCGCTGGACGGTCGTCAGCAGCACCCAGCCCACGATCAGGGCGAGGACGAGCAGGACGCCGGCGGCGACGAGGCCGAACGCCTGGGTGCGCACGGCGGACGGGTCCTCGGTGATCTCGACGGACGTGACGACGGACAGGCCGAGGCCGCCCGCGGGGCTCGTCTCGCCGGGGACGCGCCCGGCGGCCGCGTAGCCCACGGCCATCCGGGTGTCGCCGCGTCCGGTGCCCATGAGGTGCCCGCTCGCGCCGGGGTGGCCGCCGGGTTCGGGGGTCTTCGCGGACTCGGCGGCGGCCTTCTTCCGGGCGCCCTTCGCCCACGCCTTGCGGGCGACGGACGGGCCGTCGCTGGCCAGGACCGTACCGGCGGAGTCGACGACCAGCAGCGAGCGGTCCTCGCCGGAGGAGATGCCGGGGACGTTGAGGGTGCCGGAGGCGACGAGCAGCCGGGGCCGTTCGCCGCGCAGGGCGGCCACGACGAGCATCCGGGTCTCGCCGGACGGCAGCCGCACCAGCTGCGGGCCGAGCGGGGCGGGGGCCCCGGCCTCGGGGTCCTTGGCCTTGGGGTCCTTGGCATTCCGCGCGCCGGGCTGCCCGGCCTTGTCGCTCTTGCCGCCCAGGACGGTCGCCAGGGGGATGTTCTCGCCGCGCGCGGCGAGGAGGGTGCCGCTGCCCGGGTCGACGACGGCGGTGCCGCGCCACTTGCCGTAGACCTTGCCGAGCTGGTCCATCAGGGCGTCGGGGGCGCCCGCCCTGTCCCCGTCGAACTGGGCGGCGGCGCGCTCGATGTCGGTGACGCTCTCGTCGAGGGAGGCCCGCAGCGACAGGGCGCCGTCCTCGGCCACATGCTGCTGGGAGGTCAGCACGGCCCGGTCGACGAGCGCCCGGTCGCGGTCGCCCAGCACCAGGGCCGTCGTACCCGCCACCGCCAGCAGCAGCGCCAGCAGGGCGGCGATCGGCGGACGGGCGCCGCCCAGCAGGGGCATGTCGGCACGCCGGCGCGTCCTGCGCCGACGGGAGCCGCGCGAAGCGGACAACAGTCTTCCTCTCGGTGGTGAGCGCGCGGGGCATGCTCACCGGAACCAAGAGGTCCTGGCCCTACTGTCTGCCGCACTGCGTTTTCGAAGCGTGAATCGTCCGGATTCTAGGCAGACTTTAAAGAAACGACCAAGTCGTTTGTCTGTACATGATCGACTTTGACCTTTTCCGCGGCTACTCCGTGAGGGTCAGCGGGCGCAGACCGTCCTTCTCCGCACCCCGGTTGAGCACCGTGCCCCGGGTCCGCTCGAAGGCCGTCCGGTAGCGCGAGCGCTGCTGCGCCGTCAGCCCCCCGCCCTTCAGCGCCGCCCCCACGTCCACCAGCCGGATGCTCGGCTCCAGCTCCACCATGGTCGGGACGAACCGGGCATCGGACACCGACCACGCGCCCTTCCGCTTGGTGAAGGAGAACCAGCCCATCACGCCCTCCTCGGTGACACCCAGCGGCTGCGCGTGCCGGGCCACCTGATTGCCCAGACCGTAGGCGAACCAGGTGCTCCCCACCTTCTCGAAGGGCTGCACCACATGCGCGTGATGGCCGACGACCAGATCGATGCCCGTCTCCTCGGCGATCCGCTCGGCCAGCCGCGCCTGCGTCCTGCTCACCTCGGGCCGCCCCTCGCGCCCCCAGTGGACGCTTGCGAAGACCACCTCGGCACCCGCCGCCCGCGCCCGCTTCTCGTCCTCCGCCATCCGCCGCACATCCGTGACGTTGACCAGCCACGGCTTGTCCTTCGGCACGGTCGTGTCGTTGAGCCCGTACGTGTAGGAGAGCTGTGCCACCTTCACGCCCTTGACGTCCAGGACGAGCGGCGTGGCGGCCTCCCGCGCGTCGCGCGCCGAACCGGTGTGCCGCAGCCCGGCCGCGTCGAGGGTGTCCAGCGTCCGACGGACGCCCTCGGGGCCGTGGTCGAGGGTGTGATTGGAGGCCGTCGAGCAGGTGTCGTAGCCCAGGTCCTTGAGCGTGCCGGCGATCTGCGGCGGCACGCTGAACTTCCGGTAGCCGAGGAAGGGCCCCTTGGGGTCGGCCAGCGCGGTCTCCATGTGGCAGACCGCGAGATCCGCCTTGGCGACGACCGGTTTGATCCCGGCCATGACGGCGCCGAAGTCGGGCCCCGGACGGCCCGCCGCCTTGGCGTCCTTGACGGCCTGCTCGGTGATCTCCGGGTGGATGAGCACGTCGCCACCGGCGGCCAGCGTGAAGGACGCCTCCACCCCGCCCGGTTCCGCGCGGGCGTACAGATACCCTGCCGTCGAGCCTCCGACGAGGAGCGTCAGGACCATGGCAAGCAGAATACGGCGGCGGAGGAAGCGTTTCACCGGGGTATTTTTACCGCCATGAGGCTCAAGCCCGAAATCTCCCCGCTGCTGACGTCCGTGCTGGTCGGCACGCTGACGCTCACGGCGCTCACCGGGCTGACCGGCTGTGCCGACCTCTCGGGCCGCGCCCGCCCGGGCGCCGCCGGCGCCCCGGACACCGGGCCGCCGGACGCGGCGGGGGCGGTCGATCTCGGCGCCCGGATCACGGGCTTCACCGACGGCATCACCCAGAACGGGCACTACCGCGTCCCCGCCGCGAGCGACCGGCGGGCCGTCGCCGACGGCGTCCGCCTCCTCCTCGACGGCGACCGCGCCGCCGCCGAACGGTCGCTGGCCGGGGCCGGCTACGCCCTGCGCACCCTCGCCGACCGTCAGGACGGCCGCCGCTACGCCGAGATCGCCGACGCCACCCGGGAGGGCGAGACCACCCGGGGCTGGGGTCGCGTCTACCTCGCCCTCCAGGGGCCGGCGCGCTGGTCCGTACAGGTGCCGCACCCCAGCGCGGATCAGCGCACCGAACAGCTGGGCATCGGTTTGCTGCGGGGCGCGCCGGGGGGAGTGCTGATTCTCGCCGGCGCGCATCGCAACGCGGCCGATTCCACGGATGGGGACGCCGCCGATGTCGCCCATCGTGCGGACTCCGTCTTCGCCGCTGTCGCGGCCGTGCTCGCCGACCGGCGGCTGCCGGCCGTCCAGGTGCACGGTTTCGCCGACTCCAGCCTTCCGGAGCACGACGTCGTCGTCTCACCCGGCAAGGGCGATGCCGGTCTGCCGGCCGCGCGTCGGCTCTCGGCGGCGCTGGGCCGCGAGAAGCTGCGGGTGTGCGAGGTGTGGCGGCGCTACTGCGGCCGCCTGGAGGGCCGGACGAACGTCGAGGGCGACCACGCGGACGCGGTGGGGGCGCCGTTCCTCCACGTCGAGCACAGCCGGACGGTGCGGTTCGATGACGCGCTGATGGGGGAGGCGGTGCGCGCGTTGACCGAGGTCGTGCGGCGGTGGAGTGCGGGGCGGGCGTAGGGGGAGGAGGCCCCGGTCCTCAAATGCCGGACGGGCTGGAGAACTCCAGCCCGTCCGGTGGTGGGTACTGCTACTGCGCCGGGACGCTCGCCACGCCCTGCGGCAGGAAGCGGCGGCCGATGACGCGCTCGGAGACGCCCTCGCGGTCCAGGTACGGCGTGACGCCGCCCAGGTGGAAGGGCCAGCCGGCGCCGGTGATCAGGCACAGGTCGATGTCCTGCGCCTCGGCGACGACGCCCTCGTCCAGCATCAGGCCGATCTCCTGGGCGATGGCGTCCAGGACGCGCGCCCGGACCTGCTCCTCCGTCAGGACGCTGTCGCCCTGCACCAGAAGGGCGGCGACCTCCGGGTCCAGCTCCGGCTTGCCGGAGTCGTAGACGTAGAAGCCGCGCTTGCCGGCCTTGACCACGGCGGCCAGGTTCGGCGAGACCTTGAAGCGGTCGGGGAAGGCGGCGGCCAGCGTCTCGGAGACGTGCAGACCGATCGCCGGGCCGACCAGCTCCAGCAGCACCAGCGGCGACATCGGCAGGCCGAGCGGCTCGACGGCCTTCTCCGCCACCGCGACCGGCGTGCCCTCGTCGATGACGTTCTGGATCTCGCCCATGAAGCGGACCAGGATGCGGTTGACGACGAACGCCGGGGCGTCCTTCACCAGCACCGCCGTCTTCTTCAGCTTCTTGGCGACACCGAACGCCGTGGCCAGGGCCGCGTCGTCGGTCCGCTCGCCGCGCACGATCTCCAGCAGCGGAAGGATCGCGACCGGGTTGAAGAAGTGGAAGCCGACGACCCGCTCGGGGTGCTTCAGCTTCGACGCCATCTCGGTGACCGAGAGGGAGGAGGTGTTGGTCGCCAGGATCGTGTGCTCGGGCACGACCGCCTCGAGCTCGGCGAACACCTGCTGCTTGACGCCCATCTCCTCGAAGACGGCCTCGATGACGAAGTCCGCGTCGCCGAAGGCGGCGGCCTTGTCCAGCGAGCCGGTCACCGAGGCCTTCAGGCGGTTGGCCTTGTCCTGGTTGATACGGCCCTTGAGGAGCAGCTTGTCGATCTCGCCGTGGACGTAGGCGACACCCTTGTCCACGCGCTCCTGGTCGATGTCGGTCAGGACGACCGGCACCTCCAGGCGGCGGAGGAAGAGCAGCGCCAGCTGGGACGCCATCAGACCGGCGCCCACGACACCGACCTTGTTCACCGGGCGCGCGAGCGAGCGGTCCGGCGCGCCGACCGGGCGCTTGCCGCGCTTCTGCACCAGGTTGAAGGCGTAGATGCCGCTGCGCAGCTCGCCGCCCATGATCAGGTCCGCGAGGGCCTGGTCCTCGGCGTCGAAGCCCTGGCGCAGGTCGCCGTTCTTGGCGGCGGCCATGATCTCCAGCGCCCGGTAGGCGGCCGGGGCGGCGCCGTGCACCTTGGAGTCGGCGAAGGCGCGGCCGCGCTCGATGGCCTGGTCCCAGGCCTCGCCGCGGTCGACCTCGGGCCGGACGACCTCGGTCTCGCCCTTCAGCACCGAGGCGGTCCACAGGAGCGACTGCTCCAGGAAGTCCGCGCCGTCGAAGAGGGCGTCCGCGATGCCCAGGTCGAAGACCTGCTTGCCGCGCAGCTGCTTGTTCTGGTTCAGCGAGTTCTCGATGATGACCGAGACCGCGCGGTCCGCGCCGATGAGGTTCGGCAGCAGGGCGCAGCCGCCCCAGCCGGGCACCAGGCCGAGGAAGACCTCGGGGAGCGAGAAGGCCGGGATGGCCTTGGACACCGTGCGGTAGGTGCAGTGGAGACCGACCTCGACGCCGCCGCCCATCGCGGCGCCGTTGTAGTACGCGAAGGTCGGGACCGCCAGCGACGAAAGGCGCTTGAAGACGTCGTGGCCGCCCTTGCCGATGGCCAGGGCCTCCTCGTGCTTCTTCAGCAGCTCGACGCCCTTGAGGTCGGCGCCCACGGCGAAGATGAACGGCTTGCCGGTGATGCCGGCGCCGACGATGTCACCGGCCGCGGCCTCCGCCTCGACCTGGTCGATCGCCTTGTCGAGGTTGGCGAGGGACTGCGGGCCGAAGGTGGTCGGCTTGGTGTGGTCCAGGCCGTTGTCCAGCGTGATGAGCGCGAAGCGCCCAGCGCCCGGGAGGTCGAGGTGGCGCACGTGCGCCTGGGTCACGACCTCGTCGGGGAACAGCTCGGCCGCGCCCTTCAGGAGCTCAGTGGTGGTGCTCACTTGTCGCCTCCGTCGAAGTGCGGGTTCTCCCAGATGACCGTTCCGCCCATGCCGAAGCCCACGCACATCGACGTGATGCCGTAGCGGACGTGCGGCTGCTCCTCGAACTGGCGGGCCAGCTGCGTCATCAGCCGGACGCCGGAGGAGGCCAGCGGGTGGCCGAACGCGATGGCGCCGCCGTACTGGTTGACGCGCGGGTCGTCGTCGGCGATGCCGTAGTGGTCCAGGAGCGAGAGCACCTGGACGGCGAAGGCCTCGTTGATCTCGAACAGGCCGATGTCGGCGATCGTCAGACCGGCCTTGGCCAGGGCCTTCTCGGTGGCCGGGACCGGGCCGATGCCCATGACCTCGGGCTCCACACCGGCGAAGGCGTAGGAGACCAGGCGCATCTTGACCGGCAGGCCCAGCTCGCGCGCCACGTCCTCGGCGGCGATCAGCGAGGCGGTGGCGCCGTCGTTGAGACCGGCGGCGTTGCCCGCGGTGACGCGGCCGTGCGGACGGAACGGGGTCTTCAGACCGGCCAGGTTCGCCAGCGTGGTGCCCGGGCGCATCGGCTCGTCGGCGGTGGCCAGGCCCCAGCCCGTCTCGCCGCCCTCGGGGGACGTGCGGCGAATGGAGATCGGCACCAGGTCGGCCTGGATCTTGCCGTCGGCGTACGCCTTGGCGGCCTTCTCCTGGCTGCGCACCGCGTACTCGTCGGCCCGCTGCTTGGTGATGTGCGGCAGGCGGTCGTGGAGGTTCTCCGCCGTCATGCCCATGAAGAGGGCCGACTCGTCGACCAGCTTCTCCGACACGAAGCGGGGGTTGGGGTCGACACCCTCGCCCATGGGGTGACGGCCCATGTGCTCGACGCCGCCGGCGAGGGCGATGTCGTAGGCACCGAGGGCGACACCGCCGGAGACCGAGGTCACGGCGGTCATCGCGCCGGCGCACATACGGTCGATGGAGTAGCCCGGCACGGACTGCGGGAGGCCCGCGAGGATGCCGGCCGTACGACCGAGCGTCAGCCCCTGGTCGCCGATCTGCGTGGTCGCGGCGATGGCGACCTCGTCGATGCGGGCGGGGTCGAGGTCCGGGTTGCGGCGCAGCAGCTCCCGGATGCACTTGACGACCAGGTCGTCGGCGCGGGTCTCGTGGTAGATGCCCTTCGGGCCCGCCTTGCCGAACGGGGTGCGGACGCCGTCGACGAAGACGACGTCCCTAGCGGTACGAGGCACGTTGGCTCTCCTCCAGGTGCGGATCGCTGCGCGCGGGCATGCCGAGACGGCTCCGCCGCGGTGCGGGCTGACAACCGTCATGCTACTTGCGGGTAACCATGCTGCCCAGACCCCTGGGCGGGAGCGGCGAAGGTCACATTCCGTGGGGGAAACGCGAAGGGGCGGGACCGGGGAATCCTCCCCGGTCCCGCCCCGAGCGCGGGTCAGGCCGATGCCTCCGTCAGCGCCTTCACCAGCGCCGGTGTCACCTGCTCGACCTGCCAGGCGCGGGCGCCATGGGCGGTGAGGGTCTCGGCGACGGAGTCCACGGTGGGGTGCCTCGGCGGCTCCCAGCACAGCCGGCGCACGGTGTCCGGGGTGATCAGGTTCTCCTGCGGCATGGTGAGCCGCTCGGCGATCTCGGACACCGCGGTGCGCGCCGCGGCCAGCCGGGCCGCGGCCAGCGGGTCCTTGTCCGCCCAGGCGCGCGGCGGGGGCGGGCCGGTCAGCGGCTGGCCGGGCTGCGGGAGCTCGGCCTCCGGGATGGCCTTGGCCCGGTCGATCGCGGACTGCCACTGCTCGAGCTGCTTGCGGCTCATCCGGTGCCCGAAGCCGGGCAGCGCGGCGAGCGCGTGGGTGTTGGGCGGGATGTTGAGCGCGGCCTCGATGATCGCGCCGTCGCCGAGCACCTTGCCGGGGGAGACGTCGCGGCGCTGGGCCACGTTGTCGCGCGCGGTCCACAGCTCGCGCACCACGGCCATCTGCCGGCGGCGGCGGACCTTGTGCATCCCGGACGTGCGCCGCCAGGGGTCCTTGCGCGGCGGCGGGGGCGGGGCGGAGGCGATGGCGTCGAACTCCTCCTGGGCCCACTCGAGCTTGCCCTGCCGGGACAGCTCCTCCTCCAGCGCGTCGCGGAGGTCGACGAGCAGCTCCACGTCCAGCGCGGCGTAGCGCAGCCAGGGCTCGGGCAGCGGGCGGGTGGACCAGTCGACGGCGGAGTGGCCCTTCTCCAGGGCGTACCCGAGGACGTTCTCGACCATCGCGCCGAGCCCGACGCGGGCGAAGCCGGCGAGCCGGCCCGCCAGCTCGGTGTCGAAGAGCCGGGCCGGGGTCATCCCTATCTCACGCAGGCACGGGAGGTCCTGAGTGGCGGCGTGCAGCACCCATTCGGCGTCGCCGATGGCCTCGCCGAGGGCGGACAGATCGGGGCAGCCGACCGGGTCGATCAGCGCCGTGCCGGCGCCCTCGCGGCGCAGCTGGACGAGGTAGGCGCGCTGGCCGTAGCGGTAGCCGGAGGCCCGCTCGGCGTCCACGGCGACGGGCCCGGTGCCCGCGGCGAAGGCCGCGACGACCCGGGCCAGGGCGTCGGCGTCGGCGACGACCGGGGGCATGCCTTCGCGTGGCTCCAGCAGGGGGATCGGCGCCGAATCGACGTCGTCCGGGGGGCCGCCCCCGGTGGTTCGCAGTGTCGTGTCTTCTGCGGTCTCTTGGGCGTCGGTCACCGGTCAAGGGTATCTGTGGATGGCAAGCGCCCGTCGCCGGAACGTTCCGGCGACGGGCGCGGCGGGGATTTCGCGGGGCGCTCAGTGGATGATGCCGGTGCGCAGCGCCACGGCCACCATTCCTGCCCGGTCCCCGGTGCCGAGCTTGCGGGCGATGCGGGCGAGGTGGCTCTTGACGGTGAGTGCCGAGAGCCCCATCGAGACGCCGATGGCCTTGTTGGACTGGCCCTCCGCAACCAGCCGCAGCACCTCCACCTCGCGTCCGGACAGTTCGCGGTAGCCACCGGGGTGGCCGGGGGCGCCGGGGGGCCGGCGCTGCATCCGCGCGGCGGCGGAGCCGATGGGGGCGGCCCCGGGGCGGCCGGGGATGCCGAGGTTCGTACGGGTGCCGGTGACGACATAGCCTTTGACGCCGCCCGCGAGGGCGTTGCGCACGGCGCCGATGTCGTCGGCGGCGGACAGGGCCAGCCCGTTGGGCCAGCCGGCGGCGCGGGTCTCGGAGAGCAGCGTCAGGCCGGAGCCGTCCGGTAGATGGACGTCGGCCACGCAGATGTCGCGTGGGTTGCCGATCCTGGGCCGCGCCTCCGCGATGGACGAGGCCTCGATCACGTCGCGCACGCCCAGCGCCCACAGATGGCGGGTGACCGTCGAGCGGACCCGGGGGTCGGCGACGACGACCATGGCCGTCGGTTTGTTCGGGCGGTAGGCGAGGCTAGCGGGTTGCTCGAGGAGAACGGACACCAGGCCTCCAGTGGGGGGAGTGGCGGGACGGGTGCCGACTTTGGGGATAAGCCGGGGCGATCCGTATGGGAAGGGTCACAAGGTCCTTCGGCAATGAAAGGGCCCGGCTTTAGGGAATGATCACGAATTGGTGAGTAACAATTCGGGCAATTGAGACGATTGCCCGATCGATTCGTCTGTCTCCCCGACTCGAATCATGACCGGATAACCCACCACCCTTGACCGAAAACTGCCGGTCAAGGGTGGTTTCGGCGGAAGACGACCGCCTACTGTCGGCGTCCGGGTCAGCGGCTGCTGTGCGGCCCCCGCCGCTGCGGCAGCGTCACGATCCCCGCCTCGGGCGCGCCCCCCGGCGGCAGCCCCGCGATCTGGCACAGCAGGTCGCACCACGCCGACAGATGCGCCGCCGTGTCCGGCACCCCCCGCTCGGCACCCGCCGGACCCTTCGCGGGGGCCGGCGACCACGACGCACGGATCTCGATCCGCGTCGACGGCTCCCGCTCCCGCAGCCCCCCGAAGTAGTGCGAGCCGGCGCGCGTCACCGTGCCGCTGATCGCCGCGTACGGCACCCGGCGTGCCTCCAGCGCCCCCGTCAGCCAGGACCAGCACACCTCCGGCAGCAGCGGGTCCGCCGCCATCTCCGGCTCCAGCTCCGCGTGCACCAGCGTCACCAGCCGGAACGTGCCCCCCCAGGCGTCGTGCCCCGCCGGGTCGTGCAGCAGGATCAGCCGCCCGTCCGCCAGCTCCTGGTCGTCCACGACGACCGCCGCCTCCAGCGCGTACGAGTACGGGGCGAGCCGCTGGGGCGGCGGTGTCGCGTCCAGCTCGATCTCGGGCCGCAGGCGTACCCCCTGCAACCCCGCGACCGCCTGCCGGAAGACGGACGGGGTGCCCTCCCCATCCGCGTCGTCCGGACCGTCCGAGAGGTGTCCCTGCGCCGCAGCCATGCCCGGAAGACTAGGCGGAAGGACCCGCTGTTCCGGGTAGGGACACCCACACGGGCGGGTCACTCGTTCGGCCCGTGCGAAGATTTGGGGCATGAGCGAGCGCAGCGAGCAGCAGACCGGCCGCACCGCGGCACACGATTCGGCGTTCCTGAAGGCGTGCCGCCGTGAGCCCGTGCCCCACACCCCGGTGTGGTTCATGCGGCAGGCGGGCCGCTCGCTCCCCGAGTACCGCAAGGTGCGCGAGGGCATCCCCATGCTCGAGTCCTGCATGCGGCCCGACCTCGTCACCGAGATCACCCTGCAGCCCGTGCGCCGTCACGGCGTCGACGCCGCGATCTTCTTCAGCGACATCGTGGTGCCGCTCAAGGCCATCGGCGTCGACCTCGACATCAAGCCCGGCGTCGGCCCGGTCGTCGCCGAGCCCGTCCGCACCCGCGCCGACCTGGAGCGGCTGCGCGCCCTGGACCCCTCCGACGTCCCCTACGTCACCGAGGCCATCGGCATGCTCACCGCCGAGCTGGGCACCACGCCCCTCATCGGCTTCGCCGGCGCGCCCTTCACCCTGGCCAGCTACCTCATCGAGGGCGGCCCGTCGCGGACGTACGAGAACACCAAGGCCATGATGTACGGCGACCCGCAGCTGTGGGCCGACCTGGTCGACCGCCTCGCCGACATCACCGCCGCCTTCCTGCGCGTCCAGATCGAGGCCGGCGCGAGCGCGGTCCAGCTCTTCGACTCCTGGGCGGGCGCCCTCGCCCCCGCCGACTACCGGCGCTACGTCATGCCCGCCTCCCGCAAGGTCTTCGACGCCGTCGCCGGCTACGGCGTGCCGCGCATCCACTTCGGCGTGGGCACGGGCGAGCTGCTCGGCCTGATGGGCGAGGCCGGCGCGGACGTCGTCGGCGTCGACTGGCGCGTCCCGCTGGACGAGGCCGCGCGCCGGGTGGGCCCCGGCAAGGCGCTCCAGGGCAACCTGGACCCGACGGTGCTCTTCGCTCCGCGGGAGGCGGTCGAGGCGAAGACGGACGAGGTGCTGGCCGCCGCCCGCGGGCTCGAGGGGCATGTCTTCAACCTCGGCCACGGCGTCATGCCCACGACGGACCCGGACGCGCTCACCCACCTCGTCGAGTACGTCCACGAGCGCTCGGCGCGCTAGCCGCGCTCCGCGCGCGGTGTCCTCAATCGCCGGACGGGCTGAAATTCAGCCCGTCCGGCGATTGAGGACACGCGGCGCAGCCGCGTCCGGGGGTCCGGGGGCTTGCCCCCGGTTACGGGAAGGGGCGGGCAGGGGAAAGAAACACCGTCTCCCCCTCCCCCGCAGCCGCACGTCGAAGCGGTACGTGCGATGCCCGCCCGGGTCGGGTGCGGCCAGCAGCGTGTCCCGCCGCCCTGGCGGCAGCGCCGCCAACAGCGGGTCTCCGGCCGGCAGCCGGAAGTACACCCGCGTGAACAGGTGCCGCGACAGCCCCCGTACGAACACGCACAGCGCCAGAAACGGCGCCCCCTCCGGCGGCGGCAGCGTGCGCAGCGCGTAGTGGCCGTCGCCGCCCGTCGGTACGCGGGCGAAGCCCGTGAAGCGTGCCCCGTCGCGGCGGAGGCTGCCGGGGGAGCCGGTGAGGGAGCCGTCCGGGGCGGCCTGCCAGAACTCCAGGAGCGCGTCCGCCACCGGGACCCCCTCGCCGTCGAGGACCCGGCCGTGGACGGTGATCGCGTCGGGGTGGCCGGCGGGGGCCGCGTCGGGGCCGCCCGGGAAGGGCAGGGCCGTGCCGTAGTAGGGCCCGATCGTCTGGGACGGCGTGGCGTGGGGCGACGGCATCAGTGACGGCCCTCCCCGGACCGGACGGCGGCGGGCCCGTCGAGGACGATGTCCCAGCGGTAGCCGAGCGTCGACGCCACCGCGTCATTCAGCCCGGGGTCGTAGGCGGCGACCAGCCGTCGCCGGGCGGCGGGGTCGGTGACGGCGTGCCAGACGCCGTCGTGGGCGAGGAGCGGGTCGCCGGGGAAGTACATCTGGGTGACCAGCCGCTGGGTGAAGGCCGTGCCGAAGAGCGAGAAGTGCACATGCGGCGGGCGCCAGACGTTCGCGTCCGGGAAGACCGGATAGGCGCCGGGCCGGATGGTGGTGAAGCGGTAGCGGCCCTCGTCGTCGGTCAGGCAGCGGCCGGTGCCGGTGAAGTTCGGGTCGAGCGGCGCCGGGTGGCGGTCGAGCCGGTGGGTGTAACGGCCGGCGGCGTTGGCCTGCCACACCTCGACCAGCTGGCCCCGCACGGGGCGCCCCCGGCCGTCCACGACCCGGCCGGAGACCGTGATGCGCTCGCCGATCGGCTCACCGGGGTGCTGCCGCGTCAGATCGGCGTCCAGCGGGCTCACATCGGCCGCGCCGAACACGGGACCGGTCAGCTCGACGGCGCCGGGGGAGAGCGCGAGCGGTACGAGTGGCTGCCGGGGGTGGCGTTCGGCGGGGCCCGTATAGGGCTCGGGGGCAGGTGTCGTGGTCTCTTCGCGTAACGCTTCGGGCGCTGCCATGGCCATGGCCTACCCCGGTCCGGCGGCGGTGATCCCCGCGTCCCCGCCGGACCGGCGATTGTCGGTCAGCGTGTCGTCAGGTCGGTCAGCGTTCGAGGACCAGCGCCTGCCCCTGCCCCACCCCGACGCACAGCGCCGCCAGCCCCGTCCCCGACCCCGCCGCCGCGAGGGCGTGGGCGACCGAGCCCGTCAGCCGGGCGCCCGAGCAGCCCAGCGGGTGGCCGAGGGCGATCGCCCCACCGCGCCGGTTGACGACGGCGGGGTCCAGCTCCGGCCACTCCGCGAGGCACCCCAGCGCCTGGGCGGCGAACGCCTCGTTCAGCTCGAAGTCCGTCACGTCCGCGAACGTACGGCCCGCCTTCGCCAGCGCCCGCCGCACCGCCTCGACGGGACCGAGGCCGTAGAGGTCCGGCTCGATGCCGGTGACCGCCGTCGCCCGGATCCGCGCCAGCGGCTCACGGCCGCTCGCGCGGAGCCCCTCCTCGTCGCAGAGCAGCAGCGCCGCCGCGCCGTCGTTGAGCGGTGAGGAGTTGCCCGCGGTGACCGTGCCGCCGGACTTGCGGAAGGCGGGCTTCAGCGCGGCGAGCGCCTCCGCCGAGGTGCTGTCGCGGATCGACTCGTCCCGGGCGAGGGCCACCCCGTCCAGGGGCACGACCTCGGCGTCGTAGCGGCCCTCCTGCCACGCCACCGCCGCCTTGCGGTGGCTGGCGAGCGCGAAGGCGTCCTGTTCCTCGCGGGTGACGCCGTGCTTCTCGGCGATCAGCTCCGCGCCCTCGCCGAGGGAGACCGTCCATCGCGGCGGCATGGCCGGATTGGTCATCCGCCAGCCCAGCGTCGTCGAGTACAGCTCCTGGTGGCCGGCCGGGAAAGCCCGCTCCGGCTTGGGCAGCACCCAGGGGGCGCGGCTCATCGACTCCACACCGCCCGCGATCATCACGGACGCGTCGCCCAGGGCGACGGCCCGGTACGCCTGGACGACCGCCTCCATGCCGGAGGCGCACAGCCGGTTGACGGTCGCGCCCGGCACGGAGACGGGCAGCCCGGCGAGCAGGACCGCCATCCGGGCCACGTCGCGGTTCTCCTCGCCCGCGCCGTTGGCGTTGCCGAGCACCACGTCGTCGACCCGGGCCGGGTCCAGCTCGGGGGACCGGTCCACCAGGGCGCGCACGACGTGCGCGGCCAGGTCGTCGGGGCGTACGGGGGCGAGCGCGCCACCGTACTTCCCGACCGGGGTACGGACGGCGTCGACGATGTACACATCCCGGATGCGGTCGTTCATGGGGTCTCCGTAAACGTTCGTGGCGGGTGGGACGGTCGTTGTTCCGCGCGAGTCTCGGCCCGGCCCGGGTCGCTGTCAATGGTGGGCCGACCGGCCCGGACGGGGTGCCGACCGGCCCGGAAGGCCGGTTTGAGACAGTGGGGGCATGAGCGCAGCGCACACCCCTTCGCGGCATGTGGTGGTCATCGGTGGCGGCGTCTCCGGCCTGGCGGCGGCCCTGCGGCTGCTGGAGGGCGGGGCGCGCGTGACGGTCCTGGAGGCCTCCGGGCGCGTCGGCGGGAAACTGCTCGCGGGCGAGATCGCGGGCGCGCCCGTGGACCTGGGCGCCGAGTCGGTGCTCGCGCGCCGCCCCGAGGCCGTGGACCTGGCCCGCGCGGCCGGTCTCGGCGACCGGCTGGCGCCGCCCTCCGCGACCGCGTCGCTGTGGACCCGGGGCGAGCTGCGGCCCCTGCCCAAGGGCCACATGATGGGCGTCCCCGGCGACCTCGCCGAGGTGGCCGCCTCCGGCGTCCTGTCCGCCGAGGGCCTGGCCCGGATCGCGAAGGACGAGGAGCTGCCGCCCTCCGAGCTCGGCGAGGACGTCGCCATCGGCGAGTACGTCGCCGAGCGGATGGGCCGCGAGGTCGTCGACCGGCTGGTCGAGCCGCTGCTCGGCGGCGTCTACGCGGGCGACGCGTACCGCATCTCGCTGCGGACCGCCGTCCCCCAGCTCTTCGAGGCGGCGCGCGCGCACGGCACCCTGACCGAGGCCGTACGGGCGCTCCAGGCGCGGGCGGCCGCCGCGCCGCGGCAGTCGGGGCCGGTCTTCATGGGCGTGGAGGGCGGCATCGGCCTGCTGCCGGGCGCCGTCGCGGACACGGTGCGGGCGAAGGGCGGCACGGTCCGCACCGGCGCGCCCGTCGTGGCGGTCGGGCGCTCCGGCGACGGCTGGCGGGTCGAGCTGGCGGACGAGGTCCTGGCGGCGGACGGCGTCGTCGTCGCCACCCCCGCGTCCGACGCGGCCCGGATCATCGCCGTCGCGGCGCGGGCCGCGGGCGCCGACGCCGCCGTGGCGGAGCTCGCCGGTATCGAGTACGCCTCCATGGCGCTGGTCACCATGGCCTTCCGCCGCTCCGACGTGGCGGGGCTGCTGCGCGGCAGCGGTTTCCTCGTGCCGCCCGTCGACGGGCGCAAGATCAAGGCGTCCACGTTCTCCAGCAACAAGTGGCGCTGGAACGCCGACGCCGCCCCGGACCTCTTCGTGCTGCGTACCTCGATCGGGCGGTTCGGCGACGAGGAGGACCTCGAGCGCGAGGATGCCGAGCTGGTGTCGATGTCGCTGAAGGACCTCGGCGACGCCGTCGGCCTGTCGGCGGCACCGGTGGAGACACGGGTGACCCGCTGGCACGGCGGGCTGCCGCAGTACCCGGTGGGCCATCTCGGCCGGGTCGCCCGCATCCGCGAACACGTCTCCCGTCTGCCCGGCCTGCGGGTCTGCGGGGCCGCCTACGACGGCGTGGGCATCCCCGCCTGCGTCGCGAGCGGCCGCCGGGCCGCCGACGAGGTACTGGCGGCCCTCACACCGACCCTGACGGCAGCCGCCGACGGCGACGGGGGAGAATAGGGACATGACTGACGCCTCTGACGCCCCTGTGAAGACGCCGAACGCCGGCAAGAAGGCCAAGGACCTCAACGAGGTCATCCGCTACACGCTCTGGTCGGTGTTCAAGCTGCGCGACGTGCTGCCGCAGGACCGCGCCGGCTGGGCCGAAGAGGTCGAGGAGCTCTTCGCCCAGCTGGCGGAGAAGGACGTCACGGTGCGCGGCACCTACGACCTGTCGGGTCTGCGGGCCGACGCCGACGTGATGATCTGGTGGCACTCCGAGACCTCGGACGCCCTGCAGGACGCCTACAACCTCTTCCGCCGCACCCGCCTGGGCCGCGCGCTGGAGCCGGTCTGGTCGAACATGGCGCTGCACCGCCCCGCCGAGTTCAACAAGTCGCACATCCCGGCGTTCCTCGCCGACGAGACGCCGCGCGACTACGTCAGCGTCTACCCGTTCGTGCGCTCCTACGACTGGTACCTGCTGCCCGACGAGGACCGCCGTCGCATGCTCGCCGACCACGGCAAGATGGCGCGCGGCTACCCCGACGTCCGGGCCAACACGGTCGCCTCGTTCTCGCTGGGCGACTACGAGTGGATCCTCGCCTTCGAGGCGAACGACCTGTACCGCATCGTCGACCTGATGCGTCACCTGCGGGCGTCCGAGGCGCGGATGCACGTGCGCGAGGAGGTCCCGTTCTACACGGGCCGCCGCAAGGCCGTGGCCGACCTGGTGGCCGGGCTCGCCTGAGCGTGAAGGAAGGGCGGGACCAGGGGTTTGTGCCCCGGTCCCGCCCTTTCTCCGTTTCCCGGGGCTCCGCCCCGGAGCCCCGGTCCTCAAACGCCGGACGGGCTGGATTTATGTCGTCGCACGCGGCTCCGGGCGCGGCGCGCAGTAGACGCGGCGCGCGGGGACCTCGCCGGTCAGCAGGTACGTCTCCAGGTAGCGGTTGACGCAGGTGTTGGGCCCGCCGCCGATGCCGTGGGTGCCCGCGTCCCGCTCGGTGACCAGGGACGAGCCCGGGAGCCGCTTCTGGAGCTCCAGCGCGCCCTTGTACGGGGTGGCCGCGTCCCGTTCGGCGGCCAGCAGCAGCGTGGGCGGCAGACCGGACTTCCGGCCGAGCCTGACGTCGAGCGGCTTCTGCCGGGGCTCCTGCCAGTAGGCGCACGGCAGGTTCATGAAGGCGTTGCTCCACGTCTCGAACGGCGCCCGCTGGGCGAGCTTGGTGTTGTCGCGGTCCCACACCTCCCAGGAGCGCGGCCAGGGTGTGTCGTTGCACTCGACGGCCGTGTAGACGGCGTTCTCGTTCTCGGCCGCCCGCGCGCCCGCCTCGCCGCCGCCGGCCACCGCGAGCAGCGGGCTCTCGTCGCCCTGGAGGTACGCGGAGAGGACCCGCGCGGCCTGCGCCCAGAAGCTGTCGGTATAGCCGGCCTTGAGGAAGACGCCCTGGAGCTGGCCGGGGCCGACCCGGCCGCCGGCGGCCCGGCGGGTCAGCGCGCGGACCGCCTTCTCGTAGGAGGCCAGCACCTCCTGCGGGGTGCGTCCCAGGTGGTAGACGGCGTGGTGCCGGGCGGCCCAGCGGCGCCAGTCGGCCCAGCGGCGGTCGAAGGCGGCGGACTGCTCCAGGTTGTTGTCGTACCAGACCTTGCGGGGGTCGGGGTTGACGACGCTGTCGAAGACCATGCGGCGCACGTGCGTGGGGAAGAGCGTGGCGTACAGGGCGCCGAAGTAGGTGCCGTAGGAGGCGCCGACGTACGTCAGCTTCCGCTCGCCGAGCGCGGCCCGCAGGACGTCGAGGTCCCGGGCGTTGTTGAGGCTCGTGAAGTGGCGCAGGTCGGCGCCGTTGCGCCGGGCGCAGCCCTGGGCGTAGGCCTTGGCCTTCTTGAGCTGCTCCTTCTTGTACGCCTCGGTGGGGTGCTCGGGTGCCTGGGTGGGGCCCTTGCCGAAGCCCGCCGGGCTCACGCAGGACAGCGGCGCGGAGCGGCCGACGCCGCGCGGGGCGTAGCCGACCAGGTCGTACTCCTCGGCGACGTTCCGCCACTGGGGGAGGCGGGTGAGCAGCGGGTAGAACATGCCGTTGCCGCCGGGGCCCCCGGGGTTGAAGACGATGGCGCCCTGCCGGTCCTCCTCCCGGCCGAGGGCCCGGGCGCGGCTGACGGTGAGGTTGATCTGCTTGCCGCCCGGGTGGGCGTAGTCCAGGGGCACGGTCACGGTGCCGCACTCGATGGGGGCGGGGAGGCCCTCCGAGGCGGGGCAGTCGTCGAAGTCGACGCCCCGGGCGGCGGCCAGCCTGGCCGCCTGGGCCACACCGTGTGCCTCGGCCCGCCCGTCCGGGGCATGGGCGTGGGCCGGGGCGGAGGGGAGGCCGGTGAGCCCTGTGAGGACCAGGGATCCGAGGGTTCCGTACAGGGCTGCTGCTCTCAGTGGCACTGGCGCTATCCCTTCATATGTAATGCGGCAAAAGGGATAATTAGGCCAGCAGTTGACGAAGTAAAGCACCGGGGTGCGATGTCGGGTGCGATGCGCCCGAAGAGAGGCCGGTGCGGCGCTCAGCCGCAGCGCCGCCCCTCGTTGACGCAGCGCACGACGGTCGCCATCAGCCCGGCGGGCATGACGTTCGCGAAGTCGGCGTGGTCGGTGACGGGCTTGCGCAGCTGCTCGGGAAAGCTGTCCACGGCGAAGGACGGGCCCCGGGGGACGCGATAGGTCAGCTCCATGCGCAGTTGCGGCACGGGCGTGAGCCCGCGCCCGCAGCGGCCCGTGGCGGTGTCGGGGAAGACCAGGTGCGCCCGGTGCCCCGCCGAGTCGGTGTGCTGCCCGTCCCAGCAGCTCGGGAAGTCCAGCAGCCGTACGACCGCGCTGCCACGCGGGCAGAGCGGGTACTTGTCGGTGAGGTGCCGGTCGGCGAAACCGGTGCAGCTCCAGCGGGCACGGGCGTCCTTGGCGCCGTTGGTGGAGGCTTTCGCGTCACCGGTGATCGCGCGCAGCCCCTCCGGCATGGCGGAGACCTTCGTCGTGGGGCTGCCGCGGAAGGTGAGGGTCACGCTGTCGGGGGTCAGGACGCGGCCTTCTGCCTCCTGCCCGTCGGACTCGCCGGACTTGTCGGAGTCGCCGGTGAGGCGAAGGACGGGCCAGAAGTACGCCGACTTGTCGCCCCGGGCGCAGGTGGTGCCGGCCGCGCGCAGCGAGGCGTCGGTGGAGAAGGCGTCGGTGGAGAGGTTGCCGACGTAGTCGTGGAGGTGGTGGGCGCCGTTGCGCACGCCCGGCGTGACGATGAAGTTGTCGGGGTTGCGGTGGCCGTTCTCGTTGCGGCCGCAGCGGGCGGTGAAGGTCCCGGTGGAGGCGGAGGGCTGGTTCCGGGGCGGGCGCGCGTCGGGGCCGGCGCGGCGGATGTCGGCGAAGTCGGCTGGGGAGGGACCGCCGTGGGCGTGATTGTCAGTGGGGTCTGTCACTCTGGGTGACGGACTCGGATGGGCGGAGGCGTTGCCGGTGACGGCGGCGAACGTGCCCGCCGAGCCGAGTAACGCGAGCAGGGCGAGAAGGATCAGGTGCCGGGCGCCGAGGCGGCGCCGGTGAGCGGCGGTCATGGCGGCTCAGTTCCCTTCGGAGGGTGAGGGGGACGCGGGGGAGGAGGTCTGTGGTGAGGAAGTCTGTGATGAGGGGGCGGGCGACGGTGCCTCGGGCGAGGGCGGGGACACCGACATGGACGGGGTCACGGCGGACGGCGTCGCGGCGGGCGGAGGCGGACCGGTGACGGCGGCCCCCGGAGGCGCCGGCGGGGACGGCGTCCCGGGTGCCGGCGCTCCGAGCCCCGCCGTGAGGGCGTCGAAGTCGACGAGACCGGTGTCCTCCAACACCTTCATGTGGTCCAGGACGGTCGCGTTGGCGTCCTCGGCCAGCTCGCGCACGGCCGCGTTGCGGGTCGCCGCGCGGATCTGCCCGACCAGCGCGAAGACCCGGCCGTGCGCGAGCCGCAGGACGCCCACGAACTCGCGGTCGTACGCCGCGCCGTGCGCGGCGTCCAGCCGCGACAGCCAGCCGCGCTGCTCGGCGGTGGGCTGGCTGGGCAGATCGAGGCCCAGCCGGGCGGCCACGTCGCGGACGTGCCGGTCGAGCGAGGTGTGGCCCTCCACGAGATGCTCGCCCGCCCGTTTCACGGCCGCCGTGCCGCCCCGCTCCACGGCCTGCTGGCCGGCGGGCAGCTCCCAGAGCCCGGCCTGGCGGACCCGGGCGACGAAGTCGCGGTCCGACGCCGACAACGGCCCGAAGCGAGTGGACACCGAGCCCGCCGTGAGATCGGCGGCGCCCGTGCCCGGGCCCGCCCGGTCGCGATACGACCAGACGGGGAAGAGCAGCGCGGCGGCCGTCGCCACCAGGGCGGTGACGACGAGACCGGTGCCGGTGAGGGAACGTACGGCGCCTTTCGGGGATCGCATGGCACCTCCTTGTGCGGCACCGCACGTTAGGGGCCCGGCGCTGATCGCCAAGGGGATTCCGGGCGGCCGCACCGGCGGCCGGGCCCCGGAACCCCGGGCCGACCTGCGGCTCCGCCGTTCCGGAGAAATCCGGCGGGAGGCTGTGTGCCACGTCACTTCCGGGGCGAGGGCCCACGGGGAGCCGGCCGTCGCCGGTAGGGTGCGCGCTTCCGCCGCCGGCCCGGGCATGGACGAGGCCCCGCGGTCGGGGGATGCCGCGGGGCCTCTACCGGTTCAACGGGCGTCCGATTGGGTTGGTTCCCGCACTTCTGCGGCAGTATGGCGGGTGGGGGTGATGGGCGTGCGCGAGCGGCCGGAAGCGAAGACGAGCGCGAACGGAAGGGCTTACGACCCCGAGAGGCTTTTCCTCCCACCCGACGACGACCTCGCCCCGAACCGGCCCGGGGAGACCCTGCGCGCCCGGCTCGACGGGTCCCGGACCGGCCGTGTGGCGCTGATGCTCGCCCGGCTGCTCGGCCGGCGGCCCGTGGAGGACGCCTGGCGCCGGGAGCTGGCCGCCCAGCAGCTCGTCGGGTCGGCGCTGGAGCTGCTGACGGCCGGCGACTGGGAGGTCGTCCACTCGATCGTCCTGCCGGGGGACGCCGTGATCCCCCATCTGCTGATCGGGCCCGGAGGCGTGTTCTGTGTCGCCCCCGAGCCCGCCCACGGGGCACGGCTCACGGTGGACGACACCGCTGTCCACTGTGCGGGGGAGCGCCACCCCCGGCCGTACGTCCGGCGGATCCGGCACAGCGCGGCGCGGTCCTCGCTCGTGCTCTCGCGCGGCTGCGACTTCCCGGTGCGGGCACGGCCCGTCCTGGTGCTGGTCGGCGCGGCCGAGGTCGAGGCCGGGACGGCCGGCCCGCCGGCGGACGTACGGGTGCTGCGGGAGGAGGACGTACCAGGGCTCGGCGGGCTGGGCGGCGTGCTGCGCCCGGAGCGGGTGGACCGGATCCACACGGTGGCGCGCAACCGGCGCGTCTGGCTCGGGGCCTGACCGGGGTCGCCCTCTCCGGGGAGGGTCAGCGGGGCCGGGGGATGCCGGTGAGGAGCTGCCGCAGCAGCTCCGCGTCCTCGGGAGCCAGGCCGTCGGCGAAGCGGGTCAGCACGACCTCGCGGTCGGGGCGGCCTTCGAGCACCTTGTGCATCCGGCGGGCGGCGAGCCCGGCCTCGTCGGTGAGGGGCGCGTAGGCGTAGGCGCGGCCGCGCGGGGTGCGGGTGAGGACGTCCTTGACGAGCAGCCGGGAGAGGATCGTGACCACCGTGCTGTAGGTCAGCTCGCCCGGGAGGGTGGCCTGGACCTCGCGGGGGGTCAGCGGGGTGCCCGCCCGCTGCAGCGCGGCGAGGACCTCGCCCTCCAGCGCGCCACTGGCACGGCGCCGGTCCCGGCGCACGGCGACAGCGGGTGCGGCTGCGGCTGCTTCCATCTGTTCCGACGTTCCTTCCGCTGTGCCGCGCCATGACCTGTGCACATGACCTCTACAGGAGTGTAAAGGACTCGGCGAACTCTGCGTAACCTAACGGATCTTCAGATTCCGGGTATGGCAGACTCCCGGTAATCGAGCGGCAGAGTCAAAGACGGATGTTCGGGCAAGGGTGGGGCACAGCGGTGAGTGAACGGCACAGCAGGGCGGGTGCCCGCAAACCCCTCGCTTCCGTACGCGGCCGTCGAGGGCAGCGGGCCCGCTCCCGCCGGGGTGCCACCGGCGCCACCGGTGCCCTCGGCTTCCTCGGCGCCCTGGGCGCTCGCCTGGCCCGGCTGCGGCCCGCCTACCCCCGCCCGGGCCGGACGGGAGCGCGCCGCTGGATACCCTCGTGGCGCCAGACCCTCGGCCTGTTCGGCTGCCTCTTCGGCACCCTCGCCGCCGCCGTGACGGTCCTCTACGCCACCACCGACATCCCCACCGACCTCAACGCCTTCGCCACCCAGCAGGACAACGTCTACTACTGGGCCGACGGCAGCGAGATGGCCCGCACGGGGCCCGTGAACCGCCAGGACGCGGCCCTGGACAAGGTCCCCGAGAAGGTGCGCTGGGCGGCCCTCGCCGCCGAGAACGAGACCTTCTACACCGACAGCGGCGTCTCCGTCAGCGGTATGACCCGTGCCGTCACCAGGATGATCGGCGGCGGGGACACCCAGGGCGGCTCCACCATCACCCAGCAGTACGTGAAGAACGCCTACCTCAACCAGCGGCAGACCTTCACGCGCAAGCTCACCGAGATGTTCATCGCCATCAAGCTCGACAACAAGATGAGCAAGTCGGACATCCTCCAGGGCTACCTCAACACCAGCTGGTACGGGCGCGGCAGCTACGGCATCCAGCGCGCCGCCCACGCCTACTACGGCAAGGACGTCTCGGAGCTCACCCCCAGCGAGGGCGCCTTCCTCGCGTCCCTCCTCAAGGGCGCGGGCCTCTACGACCCCTCGCTCGGCCCCAAGAACCACGAGCGGGCCGTGGAGCGCTGGAAGTGGATCCTCGACCGCATGGTCACCATCGGCAAGCTCTCGCCGCAGGAACGGGCCACGTACACGACCTTCCCCGAGCCCAAGGCCCCGCCCAAGCCGGCCGGGCTCACCGGGCAGACCGGCTATCTCGTGGACACCGCCCACGCCTACGTCCTCGCCCACACCGACGTCTCCGACAAGGACTTCGACCTCGGCGGCTACCAGATCCACACCACCTTCGAGAAGCCCAAGGTCGACGGCCTGGCCAAGGCCGTCACCGACGCCACCCGGGGCCTCGACCCCGACAAGCGGGAAGCCGACCGGGACGTACGGATCGGCGCCGCCTCCGTCATGGCCGACGGGCGGATCGTCGCCCTCTACGGCGGGCCGGACTACCTCAAGCAGGGCTTCAACGACGCGAACTCCACCGTCGTCCCGGCGGGCACGGCCTTCGCCCCGTTCGTCTACGCCTCGGCCCTGACCAACGGCATCCAGCGCGAGCGCGGCGGCCCCCGCATACCCGTCACCCCCGCCACCGTCTACGACGGCGACGACAAGATCGCGATACGGACGCCCGAGGGCCCCTACTGGGACCGCTCCGGGAAGATCGTCAAGGGGCGCAACGAGGGCGGCAAGTCCTGGGGGAAGATCACGCTGCGGGACGCGGTGGCCCAGTCCGTCAACTCCTCGGTCATGCAGCTCGGCATGGACGTCGGCCTGGACAAGGTCGGCCGCACGGCCGTCCAGTGCGGGATCCTGGAGGACAGCCTCGGCCCGCAGGTGCCCGCCTTCTCCCTCGGCACCACCCGGCCCAGCGCCATCCGCATGGCCGCCGCCTACGCCACCTTCGCGGCCAAGGGCATGAACGCCGAGCCGTACTCCGTCACGGAGGTCAGCCGCAACGGCGACCCCGTGCCCGTGGAGAAGTCCGTCGCCGTGCGCGCGCTGTCCGCGAGCGTCGCCGGCGCGGTGGACGATGCTCTGCGCCTCGGTGTGCAGAAGGGCCGCGGGGCGGCGGCCAAGGCCGCCGGGGCGGGCACGGCGGCCACGGCCGGCACCGGCCCGGACAACAAGTCCGCGTGGTTCGCGGGCTACCGGGGCACGGTGGCGACGGCCGTCTCGCTGTCCCGCATCGACCCCAAGTCGCAGGAGCTGCTGCCTCTGGACGGGCTGGGCGGGACGGCGAAGTCCGTCCAGGGGAGTGCGTACCCGGGCGACATCTGGACGCGCTTCATGGCCAAGCGCTAGCGCGCCCCTTGCGGGGCTTACTTCAGGAACGTCTTCCAGTCCGGTGCCTGGGCCGGGTCCAGGCCACGCAGCTTCGCCAGGACCTTGGGGTCCTGGGCGTCCAGCCAGTCGGCCAGCTGCTTGAAGGACACGCAGCGCACCCCGTCCTTCTTGCACACCGACTTCATGACGTCCTCCACGGCCTTCATATAGATGCCGTCGTTCCAGTCCTCGAAGTGGTTGCCTATGAAAAGGGGCGCGCGGCTGCCGTTGTAGACCCGGTTGAAGCCGTTCAGATAGCCGTCGCGGGTCAGCTTCCGCCACTCCGTGTACTTCGCCGGGTCGCCCTTGGTGTTGTCGCCGGACTGGTTGTAGAGGAAGTTGAAGTCCATGGAGAGGACCTGTTTGTCGCTCTTGGGGTACGGGAGCAGCTGGAGCGGGAAATTCCAGATGTCGTTCACCTTGGACGGCCACAGCTGGAAGTCGCCGGGCGAGCTGGCGTCGTAGCGCCAGCCGAAGTCCTTCGCCGCCGTCAGCAGGTTCTTCTGGCCCTCCAGGCAGGGGGCGCGGCCGCCCACCAGCTCCTTCTTGTAGTCGAAGGGCAGCGGGGGCAGGTCCTTGTAGCCGGTGTTCGTCTTCCAGTTCTCCACGAAGGAATACGACTGCTCGATCTCGCTCTTCCACTCCGCCGGGCTCCAGTCGCCACCGCCCTTGGTGCCGCAGAAATGCCCGTTGAAGTGGGTGCCTATTTCATTGCCGTCCAGCCAGGCACCGCGCACCTGGTTCAGGGTGTCCCGGATGTGCTGGTCGGTCGCGAAGGATATCGCCGCGTCGCCCGGCTTATGCTGCGGCGGCTTGTACAGGGTCGCCTTCGATTTCGGCAGCAGATACATGGCGGTCAGGAAGAACGTCATGTGCGCGTCGTTCTCCTTGGCGACCTCCCGGAAATGGGAGAACAGGTGGTCGTCGCCCTCCAGGGCGCCGTCCCAGGAGAAGACGACGAACTGCGGGGGCTGCTCGCCGGGCTTCAGCTTCTCGGGCTTGGGCACCTTCGGCTGCGGGCCCGTGAAGGACGTCGAGCCGTCCCCGAGGACCTTGACCTTGCCGTCCCAGGGCTCCTCTTCCCGCTTCTTGCCGTCGCCGGACGCGCCCGCCCCGCCGGCCCGCTCGGCGGACGACGAGGCGTTGCCCTTGCGGCCCTCGCCCCCGTCACCCTGCGTCAGCCCGACGACCAGCGCCGCCACCACGCATATGGAACCCAGCGCCGTCGGACCGTAGACAGACCTCTTCGACAACCTCGTACTCCCTGGCGCCGGTACAGATGTTCAGGCGGCAAGTATCACAGGCGCGTGTGACAAGTCCGTAGCAAGGGATGGTCCGCGACGGCCGCGGGCGAAACGGGCGTGATCCCGGTGAGTGCGGGAGCGTGCGGGCCGGCCGCCCGCGCCCGGGTGATCAGCTCGAACCGGGACCGGAACTGTCGGACGCCTTCTTCGCGGCACGGCGGTACTCGGCGTTGATGCGCTGAGCTTCCTCGAGCTGGTCCTCAAGGATGACGATGCGGCAAGCGGCCTCGATCGGGGTTCCTCTGTCGACGAGCTCGCGGGCGCGGGCGGCGATCCGCAGTTGGTAGCGGGAGTACCGGCGATGGCCGCCTTCCGAGCGCAGCGGAGTGATCAGACGAGCCTCGCCGATGGCTCGGAGGAAGGCAGGGGTCGTGCCGAGCATTTCGGCGGCCCGGCCCATGGTGTACGCGGGGTAGTCATCGTCGTCCAGGCGATCGCTGAGTGGAATGTCTGCTGTCATGTCACCTCGTTGTGCAACGCGTCGAGGGGCCCCGGTGCCGTACGGCACCAGGGCCCCGAAGGAAATTCAACACCATCTGTCGGCCCTCATGCTGTGCCGACCTTCTGTTTCCGCTACCCGGCCCGTGAGGGGGAGGGATGCGGGGATCGCGGTTGCGTGACCGGGGACCACCATCCAATCGGGGTCTTGCGGTACCCGGACCGGGAGCCTCCCGGGCCGGGCGATCCTGATGGCGTCTGCTCCTCCGTCCTTCCTCCGAACCAACCACTGGATGAACAGGTACTGCGGTACTACGACTTGCTACCCGCCAGTTCATGTCTGCCGGGTCTCGCTCGACCTTGTCGACGAGAAAAGGCTAACCATGCCGGGAGCCAATGTCTACTCTGGCAAGAGTAGATTTTTGTGCTCGTAGCACACAGATATCCTTTGGCCTGCGGTGATGGGGGCAAGTCGCCGCGGCGGCGAAACGGCGATGAGGGCCCTGCCGACGCGCGTCGGCAGGGCCCTCACCGGGTCTCTGGTGGCGGTTTCCCGCCCGTCCCTCACACCTCCGGGGGGACGATGCCTCCGAGTAGTGCCGACGCGGTGTGGAGCGGAGTGGGGCCGCCCACCGGCGTGGTCTCGGGGTGCTCGTGGCAGGTGAAGCCGAGGCGGGTCATGGCCCGGACGACTTCGCCGCTGGTGAAGTCGCGGCGGTCCTGTCGGGTGACGACCTGGCCCACTTGCTTGACCGGGTAGCGGTGGCGGCCGACGGTCACGGACTCACCTGTGACGACCTCGGGCGCGACGCCCTTCATCGAGGCGAGCACCCCGTCCTTGGTCAGCTCGAACGGGTACCGGGCGATGACACAGCGCATGATGCCTCACAACGAAGAAGCGGCGGAGAAGGGCGACGGGCTGACCGGGCGACTACGGAATTCCCGCGGCAGATGGGCGGCGCGGAGAATTTCGAGGGACGAGCCGAATGTGAAGCTGGCCGAGTCGGGGCGGCGAGGAATGCGTCACCGGTGGGAGACGCGGTGGAACTCTCCCGCCGCGTGCCCTGAAAAGCGGCGAGCCGGGGCCCGCACCCCAGCGGTGCGGGCCCCGGCTCGCGAAGCATGCGTCAGCGCCGGTGTCAGGCGGGAACGATGTTCTCGGCCGTCGGGCCCTTCTGGCCCTGCGCGATGTCGAAGGACACCTTCTGGCCTTCCTGCAGCTCGCGGAAGCCCTGGGCGCTGATGTTCGAGTAGTGGGCGAAGACGTCGGCGCCGCCGCCGTCCTGCTCGATGAAGCCGAAGCCCTTTTCGGCGTTGAACCACTTCACGGTGCCGGTAGCCATGTCATTTCTCCTTGGGAGACGGTGTCAGGAATTCACCCTGTGTGAATTCCATGTCGCCGTGATGATTACCCCGTCGGAAATGAACCTTCTGGCAACCACACCTGCAACTGGGATCGACAGTAGCACGGCGCGATCGGCCCTGCACGGTCGATAATTCCGCTCCGGTCGAGGGTCGAGGAATATTCTCCGGGGCCCGCACTTATTTCTCATGTCGCGGGAACAGATATTGATCCGCGGGGGTGCGGACTTTTCTGCCGTGTACTTCCACCCCGGCCCTGTGACCTCTGTCGACGGGGGGTGCCGGGCGTGGTGTCCGGAGGCCCTGGCGCCCGGCTAGGGGAGTCGTAGGCGCGGGAGCGGGCAGTAGCGCTCGCCCCCTTCGACCGCGACAGTCGGCCCGGGCGCGATCTCCGTGAAACCGGCGTCCCTCACCACCGGCAGCCCACTCGCCGTCAGCTCCGCCCAGCGCTCCGGGTCGGCCGTCCGCACCGACAGGGCGAAGCCGTCCTCGCGCCACGCGTCCCGCGCCGCGTCGTCCAGGGCCCACCACGCGAGCTGCGCGCCGTGCCCGGCCTGGGCCATGGCCTTGCCCGCCGACATCTCCAGCCCGGGGTTGATCCACAGCACCGGCCGGGTGAGGTCCGGCGCGGCCGGCGGCTCCGGGTCGTCCAGGTCGGTGCCCGACACCTGAAGCTTCACCAGCTCCTTGGGCCAGCCGTCGAGCGGTACGGGCGGGAAGACCCGCACCTCGGCGGTCGCGCCGGTGACCGCCATGCCCGGCAGCGCGGACGCCTTGCGCCACTCCGCACCGCGCGCCCGCCGCACGACCTTGCGGATGCGGCCGTCCTCCCAGTCCGCCACCGCCCGGGCCCACTCGCCGTCCCCGGCCGCCCGCTCGTCCGACAGCAGGAACAGCACCGCCCGCGCCGCCGTCTCCAGCGCGTCCGTGCGCGCCGGGGGCGCGGCCTTCTCGATCCGCACCACGAGGGGCAGGACGAACTGGGGGGCGCGGTCGCGGGGGTCCTCGTCGTACGGGACAGTGTCGTTGCTGGTCACGCCCCCAGTCTGCCAGCCGCCCCGGAGGCCTCACGTGGCCCGTCCGGCATCCGTGCGGACGCGCCCGGGGGCCCTTCGCGCAGGATCCCCGCGCACCGCGCCACGAACGCGGCCGCCACCCCCGTCGGTTCCACCCGTGAGAACACCGTCTGCTCGCGCCGCCACGGCGGGTCCACGGCCACCGCCACCGCGCCGGTCGTCGTTTCGGCCAGGTACCGGGGCGCCGCCACGATGCCCAGCCCGGCGGCGGCCATCCGTACCGCCGTCGACGAGTGCTCCGTCTCCACCGCCGTCACCGGGGCGAAACCCCGCTCCTCGCACACCACGTCCAGCCACCGCCGCCCGCCCAGCACCGGCTCCAGCGCGCACCGTACCCACGCCCGGTCCGCCAGTTCCTCCAGCGCCACCGGCGTCGCACGCCCCGCCAGGGGGTCGTCGGCGGAGACGACCAGGACGATCTCCTCGTCGCCGAGGGAGACCACCGGACCCGGCCAGCCCTGCGGGCGCGGGCCGACGGCCAGGTCGGCGACGCCACGTTCCATGCGCTCGCGCAGCTCGTCCGTCGTGACGCACTCGTGGAGTCGCAGCGCGACTCCCGGGAATTCCGCCCGCCAGCGCGCGAAAACCGGTGGCAGAACGCCGACGGCCAGCGCGTGCAGCGTCACGATGTGGAGCTCGCCGCCCTCGGCCCCGGCGGCCGCCCGGGCCGCGCGGCGGGCCCGGCCGGCGCTGCGCACGGCGAGTTCGGCGTGCGGCAGGAAGGCACGGCCCATCGGCGTGAGCCCGACCCCGCGCGGCAGCCGCTCGAGCAGGGGGCCGCCGACCGTCCGCTCCAGCGCCTTGATCTGGTGGGAGAGCGCGGACTGGGTGACGTTGAGGGAGTGCGCGGCCCGGCTGAAGGACCGCTCCTCCACGACCGCGACCAGGTATTCCATCTGCCGAAGACTCATCGCCCGTGTGCCCCCGCCCGGCTCATGAAGAACCGTCATCGATTCCATCGAAAACTTGCGTTGGACTCATCATGGCTGGTCGGCGGAGGGTGAGGGCATGCGAGAAGAGACAGATGTCATCGTCATCGGAGGCGGCACCGGCGGTTACAGCACCGCGCTGCGCGCCGCCGCCCTCGGACTCGGCGTCGTCCTCGTGGAGCGCGACCTCGTCGGCGGCACCTGTCTCCACCGGGGCTGTATCCCCAGCAAGGCGATGCTGCACGCCGCGGAACTCGTCGACGGCATCGCCGAGGCCCGCGAACGGTGGGGCGTGAAGGCGACGCTCGAATCCGTCGACTGGTCCGCCCTGACCGCGACCCGCGACGACATCGTCTCCCGCAACCACCGCGGGGTGGAGGGCCGGCTGACGCACGCGGGCGTCCGCGTCGTCCGCGGCTCGGCCGCCCTGACCGGCCCCCGCGCCGTACGGATCGGCACCGGCGACGAGGCGGGCGCCGAGTGGCGGGCCCGGCGCGGGATCGTCCTGGCCACCGGCTCGCGGCCCCGGACGCTCCCGGGGCTGGAGCCGGACGGCGCCAGGGTCGTCACCAGCGACGACGCGCTGTTCGCCCCCGGGCTGCCGGGCTCGGTCCTGGTGCTGGGCGGCGGGGCGATCGGCGTCGAGTACGCCTCGCTGCACCGCTCCATGGGCGCCGAGGTGACGCTCGTGGAGGCCGCCGACCGGCTGCTGCCCCTGGAGGACGCCGACGTCGGCCGCCATCTGACGCGCGGTCTGAAGAAGCGCGGCATCGACGTCCGGACGGGTGCCCGGCTGGAGGAGGCGCGCCCGTACGACGGGGGAGTACGGGCCGTCGTCCGCACCGCACGCGGCGAGCTCCGCGCCCTGGACGCGGAACGGCTGCTGGTGGCCGTGGGCCGGGTACCCGTCACCGACGGGCTCGGCCTCGCGGCGGCCGGACTGGCCACGGACGCCCGCGGTTTCGTCGCCCCGGCCGACTGGTCCCGGCTGGAGACGGCCGTCCCCGGCATCCACGTCGTCGGCGACCTGCTGCCGCCGCCCTCCCTCGGCCTGGCCCACGCCTCCTTCGCGGAGGGCCTGCTCGTCGCCGAGACCCTGGCGGGCCTCGCACCCCGGCCCGTCGACTACGCGGCCGTACCCCGCGTCACCTACTCCGGCCCGCAGACCGCCTCCGTGGGCCTCACCGAGGACCAGGCCCGGGAGCGCGGCCACGCGGTGCGGGCCGTCACCATGCCGCTGACGGCCACCGCCAAGGGGATGGTGCACGGCCAGGGCGGCATGGTGAAGGTCGTCGCGGAAGGGGACGGCGGCCGGGTGCTGGGCGTCCACCTCGTGGGCCCGCACGTCTCCGAGATGATCGCCGAGAGCCAGCTGGTCGTCGGCTGGGACGCGGACGCCACCGACGTCGCCCAGCACATCCACCCGCACCCCACGCTCTCGGAGGCGGTCGGCGAGGTCATGCTCGCTCTGGCGGGCCGGGGCCTGCACCAGCCGTAGGGACGGGGGCGGGGGGACGGGGGCGGGGGGATGGAAAAACCGTTGGACGACCGCGTCCCACGGCACCTAAAGTCCCCGCAGACGTCCGAGAACCCGGAAAGGAGGGCCGCGAGATGCACCGCACCGACACCACCGACAGCACTGTCACCGCTGTCCCGCGCTCCCGCCCCCTCCGCCGGGCGTCCTCCGTCTGACACCTCGTCCGACCGGGAGCGCGACCGCCTCCTTCCGGAAGGATCCCCATGACCTCCCTGGTCATCCGTGCCCTCACCGAGCACGACACCGCGCTCTTCACCTCCCTCGACACGACCCTCGCCCCCGCCCTCGTCGGCAGGGCCGCCTTCGGCCACTCCTACGCCCCCGTCCACCTCGGCGGCGAGTACCGCCCCGACTGGACGTGGGTGGCCCTGCGCGACGGCCGCGTCGTCGCGCGCGCCGCCTGGTGGGGCGGGCCCGACGACGAGGCGCCCAAGGCCCTCGACTGGTTCGACTTCGCCGACGGCGAGAGCGAGGCGGCCGCCCAACTGCTGCGCACCGCCCCGCTGAGCGCCGAGTACGCCCTGCTCGCCCCGCCCGGCTGGCGCGACCGGCCGCGCGTGCGGGCCGCCGTCGAGGCCCGCCGGGTGGCGGCCGAGGCGGCGGGGATGCGGTTCCTCGTCGAGCGGTACCGCTACGAGTGGACGCCCGCCCGCCCCCTGCCGGAACGCACCGGCCGCCTGGTGTACCGGCCGGAGCCGGACGACGCGGTGTTCCGCGACGTCGTGCGCCGCACCATGCACGGCACGCTGGACGCCCACGACCGCCGCAACATCGCCGAGTCGGGCCTGGACGCGGCCGCCGACGAGATGATGGACCTCCTCCACTGGCTGCCCTCACCCCGCGAATGGTGGCGCCTCGCCTTCACCCCGGACGGCGACCTCGCCGGCCTCCACGTCCCCGCGCACAACCCCGCCGGGCCCTGCGTCGGCTACATCGGCGTCGTGCCCGAGCGGCGCGGGCGCGGCTACTCCCACGACCTGCTCGTCGACTGCACGCGCGACCTGGCGGAGCGGGGCGCCACGCGGATCGCCGCCGCGACGGACATGGGCAACGCCCCGATGGCGGCGACCTTCGCTCGGGTGGGGTACCCGGTGACGCAGGAGCGGATCGATTTCGTGCCGATGGATTAGGAGGGGCCGGAGCCCACCAGATCCGAGACCCGTACGAACTCGTACCCGCGAGCCCGCAGCTCCGGGACGATCTTCTTCACCGCGTCCTCCGTCGTCGGTGCCGCGCTGCGCGTGCAGTGCATCACCACGACGGAGCCGGGCTTGACCTGGGAGAGCACCTGCGCGGCGACGGGCTGGGCCTGTTTCGCGAAGGCGTCGCCGCTGATGACGTCCCACTGGACGGCCGTGACCTTCGCCGGGCCCATCTCGCGCAGCGTCGCGTCGTCGTGGCAGCCGCCGGGGAAGCGGAAGTACGGGACGACGTGCTCGACCCCGGCGGTGCGGAAGGCCGCGAACGCGCGCTCGACGTCCGCGCGGGCGGTGCCGCGCGGGACGGTCGGCAGGCCGTAGCAGGGGGTGGTGAAGGCGTGGTGGCTGTAGGAGTGGTTGGCGACCTCGAAGAGGGGGTCGGCGCCTATGGAGCGGGCCTCGTCGGGGTACTGCTCGGCCCACCTGCCGGTCATGAAGACCGTGGCGGGCACCTTCAGGGTCCGGAGCGTCGCGATGAGCCCGGGGTTGTCGAAGCGCTCGCCGCGCGCCGCGCGCGGGCCCTGGTCCGACGTCATGTCGGCGTCGAAGGTGAGAGCGACCCGCTTCCGGCCGTCCCGGGCGCCGTGCGAGAAGACGGGCATGGCGCCGCCCGGCCCCGCCGGAAGGGTGGGCGCGGCGGATAGGGAAGGGGAGGCGGAGGGCGACGCCGGTGCCGTACGGGCCGGGCCGACGGCGCGCGGCTTGTCGTCCCCGCTCTTGCCGGACGATCCGCAGGCGGTCAGTCCGGCGCAGAGCGCCAGGGCGGCGGCGGGTGCCAGGGATCTGCTCAGGGAGCGCACGGGCCGGGTACGGCGGCCGTCACTCGCCGGCGTCGACGAGCGACTTCGCGTCGCGCGCCAGCGCCGTGAGCCGGGAGATCGCCCGGAAGTACTTCTTCCGGTAGCCGCCGTTCAGCATCTCCTCGCTGAACAGCTCGTCGAAGGGCCGGCCGGAGGCCAGCACCGGGACCTCGCGGTCGTAGAGCCGGTCGGCGAGGACGACCAGGCGCAGCGCGGTCGACTGGTCCGGCACGGCCCGGACGCCGGTCAGGCAGACGGCGCGGACGCCGTCGCACATGGCGCCGTAGCGGCTCGGGTGGACCTTGGAGAGGTGGTCGAGGAGGTCCGGGAAGGCGTCCAGGGAGGCGCCCTCGACGCGGTGCGCCACCCGCTCGACGGTGTCGTCGTCGTACGGGGCGGGGGCCTGCGGCAGGCCGCGGTGGCGGTAGTCCTCGCCGTCGATGCGCAGGGGGCGGAAGTGGGCGGAGAGGCCCTGGATCTCGCGGAGGAAGTCGGCGGCGGCGAAGCGGCCCTCGCCGAGCTTGCCGGGCAGGGTGTTGGAGGTCGCGGCGAGCGCCACGCCCGCGTCGACGAGCTTGCCGAGCAGGGTGGAGACGAGGACGGTGTCGCCCGGGTCGTCGAGCTCGAACTCGTCGATGCACAGCAGCTTGTGCTCGCTGAGGGTGCGGACGGTCTGCTGGAAGCCCAGGGCGCCGACGAGGTTCGTCAGCTCCACGAACGTGCCGAAGGCCTTCCGCTCGGGGGCGGCCGGGGTGGCGTGCCAGAGGGAGGCCAGCAGGTGGGTCTTGCCGACGCCGTAGCCGCCGTCGAGGTAGACGCCGCGCGGGCCGGCGGGGGCGGCGGGCTTCGTCTCGCGCCGGAACCAGCGCTTGCGGCCAGCGGCGGCCTCGCCGCCGAGCCCGCCCGCGAAGCCGCCGAGGATCTTGACGGCCTCGGTCTGGCTGGGCTGGTTCGGGTCGGGGATGTAGGTGTCGAAGCGCACCCCGTCGAAGCGCGGCGGCGGCACCATCTCGGCCACCAGGCGGTCGGCCGGGACGTGCGGGGCGCGCGAGGTGAGCGCGACGGGGCTTCCGGCCGGGTCGCCGGCTCCGGCTATCGGACCGGGGGCCGCGGGGGCCGTGGCGCTTGCGGGTGATGCGGTGGAGGACGACACAGCTGTCCAGCGTAGCCCCTGAAAGTGCGGTGGCCCGCCCGCGCGGAGCGAGCCATGTCACACTGCGGCCTATGCGACGCCTGTTCCCCTCCCCGCTCAGCCCCGCCGACCTCGACGACCGCGAATGGGGGCCGGCCGAGCTCGCCGACCTCTACGCGTACCCGGCGGACCTGCCCGCCGGGACGGCGTGGCTGCGGGCCAACATGGTCTCCTCGCTGGACGGCGCGGCCCATCACGAGGGCCGGTCGCAGCCGCTGTCCTCGGCCGCCGACATGCGGATCTTCGGCACGCTGCGGGGTCTGGCCGACGCGGTGGTGGTCGGCGCGGAGACCGTACGGCAGGAGGGCTACCGGCCCGCGCGGGCCCGGGAGGTCTTCGCGGCGCGGCGGGCGGCGCTCGGCCAGGGGCCCGCGCCGGTCATAGCCGTCGTGAGCGCGGGGCTCGACCTGGACTTCTCGCTTCCGTTGTTCACCGCGCCGCTGGTGCCGACGATCGTGCTGACCGGGGCGGACGCCCCGGCGGAGCGGGTGGCCGCCGCGCGGGCGGCGGGCGCCGAGGTGCTCGTGGTGGCGGGCGAGGGGCCGGGCGTCGACGTGGCGCGGGTGCCGGGGCTGCTGGCCGGGCGGGGGCTGACGCGGCTGCTGACCGAGGGCGGCCCCCGGCTGCTGGGCCAGTTCGCGGCGGCCGGGGTGCTGGACGAGATGTGCCTGTCGCTGGCGCCGGTGGTGGCCACGGGAACGGCGCCGCGGATCATGGCGGGGCCGCCGCTGGCGGTGCCGGAGCGCTTCGCGCTGGGGTCGGTGCTGGAGGACGGCGGTTTCCTCTTCACCCGCTACAGCCGGGTCTGACGGCGGCGGGTCCGGCGGCAGCGGGTCTGACAATCGGCGGAATTTATCGTTCCGCTTTAACTCGGGGTGGGCAGAATTGAGTCAGACGCTCCCCCGGGGGCACAGGATCAAAACAGGCGGGTTCCCGGGGAGCCCGCGCAGGATGGTTTCTGTTGGGGCCCGGTGGCCCATGGAGAAGAAGGGCTCCCACCGTGTTCACGAGCGTATTGATGATCGAGCAGCCGCTCTCCGCGACGGATGTCGACTTCGTCACGACCCTCCACGACGACAGCATGTCCTTCGTGGTCCTCATGCGCCCCAGAGGCGACGAGGACCGGCTGCTGCGCGCCATCGACGACGTGGCCCTCGGCGAGCTGGAGCAGGCGCTCCACGAGGCCGACGAGCCCGAGGGCGAGGCGGCGCTGCGGCCCGCCGCGGTGGCCCTGGAGCACTCGCTGCGCAGCCTGCGCGCCGCGGGCTGCGAGGCCGTCGGCCAGCTCATCGACGGCCACCCGCTGGACCTCCTGCGCTCCGTCGTGGAGCAGACCCACGCCGACGAGGTGATCGTGCTGACCGCGCCCCACCTCGTCGAGGAGTTCTTCCACCGCGACTGGGCCTCGCGCGCCCGCCACAAGGTCGGGGTGCCCGTCCTCAAGCTCTACGCGCACGCCGACGAGGCGGCGGAAGGGGAGGCGGCGGCCGGCACCCGCGACTGAACCGGCGGGCGCGGCCCGCGCCCCGTCAGCCCAGCCTGCCGTCGCGCATCGTCAGCACCCGGTCCGCCCGGCCGAGCAGCCCCCGGTCGTGGGTGACCAGCACCGTCGCCGTGCGGTGCCGGCGGGTGACCTCGGCCAGCAGTTCGACGACCCGCTCGCCGCGCTCGTGGTCCAGAGCCGACGTCGGCTCGTCCACCAGCAGCACGGCGGGGCCGCCGAACAGCGCGCGGGCGATGTTCACGCGCTGCCGCTCGCCCCCGGACAGCTGATGGGGACGGCGCCGCCGCTTCGCCGCGTCCAGCCCGACGGACTCCAGCAGCTCCGCCGCCCGCGCCCGGGCCGCCCGGACGGACGCGCCGCGCAGGTGCGCGACCGCCAGCACCTGCTCCTCGGCCGTCAGCGACGGCAGCAGGTTCGGCTGCTGGAAGACGATGCCGATCCGTTCCCGCCGCAGCGCGGTGCGCTCCTTGGCGCCCATCGCCCCGGTGTCTCGCCCCGCCACCACCACGCGCCCCGTGTCGGGGCGGCGCAGGGTAGCCGCGACCGCCAGCAGGCTGGACTTGCCCGAGCCCGACGGCCCCACCACGGCCACCAGCTCGCCGGGCGCCACGTCCAGGGAGACCCGGTCCAGGGCGGTGAGGGTGTGGTCGCCGTCGGGGTAGGTGAGGACGGCGTCCTGGAGAGAGAGGGAAGGGGCGGTCATCGGGTGGCTCCCAGCGCGGTCAGCGGGTCGACGGACGTGATGCGGGCGACGGCCAGCGCGGAGCCGGCCAGCCCCAGCAGGACCATGGCGGCCACCGGGACGGCCACCGCCGCCGCGCTCAGCTCGAACGGCACCACCGCCGACGCCAGCGCCCCGCCCGCCGCACCGGCCCCGGCGCCCACGGCCGCGCCGGCGGCCAGCACCACCGCCGCCTGCCCCAGCGCGTCCCGCACCAGATAGCCGCTGCTCGCGCCCACGGCCTTGAGCACCGCCACGTCGGGCCGCCGCTGCACCGTCCACACGGTGAAGAAGGCCCCCACCACGAGCGCGCTCACCACGAACAGGAAGCCCTGGACCATCCGGAGCGTGCCGTGCTCGGCGGCGTAGCCGTCGATGCCGTCCAGCGCGTCGTCGAGGGCGACGGCCTTCGTGGTGCGGGCGGCGTCCCCCGAGGGCGCGCCGGAACCGGTCACGGCCAGCGCGGTCGGCCGCGCCAGGTGGCTCACGTCGCGCCAGGTGGCGAGCGTCGTCCACACGGTCGGCGCGTGGCCGTGGCCGCGGTCGGGCGTGACGCCGGAGACGGTCAGCTCCCGGGTGCCGAGGGCGATCCGGTCGCCGGGCCGCAGCCCGTGCTCCCGGGCGATCCGCCGGCTCACGGCCGCCTGCCCGTCGCCGGGGGCGGTCCCCTCCTCGGGGGTGGGCGCCAGCCGCTCCGGGCCGCCGAACACGCTCACCGACTCCGCAGAGCCGCCCGCCGTCAGCCGGGTCATCGCCACGCCGAACGGCTCCGCGGACCGCACCCCGGGCGCCCGGCGCCAGGCCTCGGTCTGCCGCTCGTCGACGGTGCTGTTGGAGAACGACACCTCCGGCGCGGCCCCCGCCGGGGCACCGAAGACCACGCGGCCCGCCGGCAGCCCCGCCACGGCCGACGACGCCTCCCGGGCCAGGCCGTCGGTCAGCCCGTAGAGGAAGACCACGAGCGTGGTGATGAGCGCGACGACCGTCCCCATGAGGGCGAAGCGCCCCCGGGCGAAACGGATGTCGCGGAGCGCGACGAACAAGGGATTCCTTCCGGTGCCGGATCGGGACCCCTCCAGGCTGCCGCCCCGGGCCCGTTCCGCCATCGGGCCCCGGGACGGCCCCCGGACCGTCCGTCCGATGCACCCGGAAATCAATCGAACGGTTGATGGCAGCCGGTTCCGGAGCTCCCGGCGAGGGCCCGTACGCTCGGTGGGATGAGCCGAACGAGTCCCTCCGACCCCGGCGCGCCCGCCGCGCTCCCGCGCGGACGCGAGGCCTCCGACGTGCCCCCGCTGCGCCTGGTCCGCCTCGCCTTCCACGGCGCCTTCTACGCGCTGCTCGCCGTCGCCCTGGCCCCCACCGTGGCCGGACGGCCGTCGGCGGGACCCCTGGCCGTGCTGCCGCTGGGCGCGCTGCTCGCCGCCGTGTACGCGGCCGGGACCGTCCGGCCCGCCCGCCGCCCCGGACTCTGGCTCTCCGCCGTCACGGCCCTGTGGCTGGCGCTCCTCGCCCTGGACCGCGGCTTCAGCTATGTCGCGTTCCCCCTGTTCTTCCTCTTCCTGCGCGCCCTCCCCGTCCGCTGGGCGCACCCCGCCGTCGCCGCCGCCACGGCGGCCGTCGTCGCCGCCCAGGCCACCGCGCCCGGCGGGCTCACCGTCGCGAAGGTGATCGGCCCCGCCTCCGGGGCCGCCGTCGCGATCCTCACCGCCTACGGCTACGCCGCCCTCCACCGCGAGGGCCGGCGCCGCCAGCGGCTGATCGACGACCTCGTGCGCACCCGCGACGAGCTCGCCGCCGCCCAGCGCGAGGCGGGCCGCCTCGCCGAGCGTCAGCGCCTCGCCCGCGAGATCCACGACACCCTCGCCCAGGGCCTGTCCAGCATCGTCCTGCTCGCCCGCGCCGCCGAGACCGCCGAGCGGGAGACGGCCCGGGAACGGGTCCGCGAGATCGGGCTGACCGCCGCCGACAACCTCGCCGAGGCCCGCCGCTTCGTCCAGGCCCTCACCCCGCCCGCCCTGGAGGACGCGCCCCTGCCCGAGGCGCTGCGCCGGGTGACCGCGCGCACCGTCCCCGGGGCCGTCTTCCGCCTCGACGGCGAGCCCTGCCCGCTGCCCGTGGAGACCGAGGTGGCCCTGCTGCGCCTGACCCAGGAGGCCCTCGCCAACGTGGCCCGCCACGCGCGGGCCGAGCACACGGCCGTCACCCTCGCCTTCCTCGACGGGCAGGTCGCCCTCGACATCTACGACGACGGCGTCGGCTTCACCCCCGGCCACGGCCCGGCCGACGGCCGCCGCACCTTCGGCCTCCACGGCATGCGCGAGCGCATCGCCGGCCTCGGCGGCACCTTCACCGTCGAGTCCGCCCCCGGCGAGGGCACGGCGATCGCGGCGACGGTGCCGACGGTCCTCCGCGCCGTGGAGGCGGCGGCATGAGCGCAGGCATCGGGGTCCTCCTCGTCGACGACCACCCCGTCGTCCGGCGCGGGCTGCGCGCCATGGTCGACGACCTGCCCGACGTGACGGCCGTGGGCGAGGCCGCCGACGGCGCCGAGGCGCTGCGGCTGCTGGACGAGGGCGTCCGGCCCGACGTCGTGCTCATGGACCTCCAGATGGGCACCGGCATGCACGGCGTCGAGGCCACCCGGCGCATCACCGCGCGCCCCCGGCCGCCCGCCGTGCTGATCCTCACCACCTACAGCACCGACGCCGACATCCTGGCCGCCGTCGAGGCCGGAGCCACCGGCTACCTCCTCAAGGACGCCCCGCCCGAGGAGGTCGCGGCCGCCGTCCACGCCGCCGCGCGCGGCGAGACCGTCCTCGCCCCGCCCGTCGCCGCCCGCCTGCTCGGCCGGGTACGGGCAGGAGGCCGGCCGGCGCTGTCGCCGCGCGAGACGGAGATCCTGGGACTGGTGGCCGAGGGCCTGGCCAACCGGCAGATCTCCAAGCGGCTCTTCATCAGCGAGGCGACGGTCAAGACCCACCTCGTGCACATCTACGACAAGCTCGGCGTCGACAGCCGCACGGCGGCGGTCGCGGCGGGCCTGGCGGCGGGGCTGATCCGGGCGGTGTGACGGGGCGGTCGGCCAGGGTGCAAGAATCCTGTAGCTACACCGGCACCGAACACCAGGGAGCACCGCACATGGCACCGGCCGTCCCCACGACGATGGACCGACCGCACTTCATCGGCATCGGCGGCGCCGGCATGTCGGGCATCGCGAAGATCCTCGCCCAGCGCGGCGCGGCCGTCGCCGGCAGCGACGCGAAGGAGTCGGCCACCGCCGAGGCCCTGCGCGCCCTGGGCGTCACGGTCCATATCGGCCACGCCGCGGAGCACCTGGCCGCCGACGCCACCTGCGTCGTCGTCTCCAGCGCCATCCGCGCCGACAACCCCGAGCTGGCCGCGGCCGCCGAGCGCGGCGTGCCCGTCGTCCACCGCTCGGACGCGCTGGCCCGGCTGATGGACGGGCTGCGCCCGATCGCCGTCGCCGGCACCCACGGCAAGACGACGACGACGTCGATGCTCGCCGTCTCCCTGGACGCCCTCGGCCTGAGCCCGTCGTACGCCATCGGCGGCGACCTGAACGGCCCCGGCACCAACGCCCTCCACGGCTCCGGCGACATCTTCGTCGCCGAGGCCGACGAGAGCGACCGCAGCTTCCACAAGTACGCGCCCGAGGTCGCGATCATCCTCAACGTGGAGCTGGACCACCACGCGAACTACGCGTCGATGGACGAGATCTACGAGTCCTTCGAGACGTTCGTCGGCCGCGTCCGCCCCGGCGGCACGCTGGTCGTCTCCGCCGATCAGGCGGGCGCCCGCGAGCTCACCGAGCGCGTCTCCGGCCGCCACGACATCGAGATCGTCACCTACGGCGCGGCCGAGGACGCCGACGTGCGCGTCCTGAAGGTCACCCCGCGCGGCCTGTCCAGCGAGGTCACCATCCTGCTGAACGGCAAGATGCTCACCTTCGCCGTCTCCGTGCCCGGCAGCCACTACGCGCACAACGCCGTCGCCGCCCTCGCCGCGGGCGTGGCCCTCGGCATCCCGGCGCACAACCTCGCCTCCGCGCTCGGCAAGTTCACCGGCGTGGGCCGCCGCCTCCAGCTCAAGGGCGAGGCGAACGGCGTCCAGGTCATCGACTCCTACGCCCACCACCCCACCGAGATGACCGCCGACCTGGAGGCCATCCGCGGCGCGGCGGCCGGCTCCCGCGTCCTGGTCGTCTTCCAGCCGCACCTCTTCAGCCGCACCCAGGAGCTCGGCACGGAGATGGGCCAGTCCCTGACCCTGGCCGACGCCTCCGTGGTCCTCGACATCTACCCGGCCCGTGAGGACCCGATCCCGGGCATCACCAGCGCCCTGATCATCGACGCGGCCGAGAAGGCCGGCGCCGACGTCCGCGCCGAGCACGACATGGCCGCGATCCCGGACGTGATCGCGGGAATGGCACGCCCCGGTGATCTCGTTCTGACGATGGGCGCGGGAGACGTCACGGACCTCGGTCCGAAGATCCTGGCCCGCCTGGAGAACTGACCGACACACCGCGGAGGGCGTACGGCATGGCGTACGAGGTCGAGAAGACGGACGAGCAGTGGCGCGCGGAGCTGACGCCGGCGGAGTACCAGGTACTCCGCCGGGCGGGCACCGAGCCCGCCTTCCGCGGTGAGTACACCGACACCAAGACGGAGGGCGTCTACGCCTGCCGGGCCTGCGGCGCGGAGCTGTTCCGCTCCACGGAGAAGTTCGAGAGCCACTGCGGCTGGCCCAGCTTCTTCGACCCGAAGGACTCCGACGCCGTCGAGCTCCTGGACGACCGCTCCCACGGAATGGTCCGCACCGAGGTCCGCTGCGCCCGCTGCGGCTCCCACCTGGGCCACGTCTTCGAGGGTGAGGGCTACCCCACGCCCACCGACCAGCGGTACTGCATCAACTCCATCTCTCTGCGGCTGCGCCCGGCCGAGGGCTGAGCGGAGCGCTCACCCGGTGAAATCCGCGAGGCCCTTCTTCAGGTCGTCCAGGTTCATCACCGGGTTCAGCTCGACCTCGGCGTCCGCTTCCTGGAAGAGCTTCTCGCCGATCCCGACGATCTGCGAGGAGTCCTGCATGTCGAAGACCATGAGACAGGACCGGCCGCCGTCCAGGGGCGCGAAGTAGGCGGCTTCGGGCTTGAGCTCCTCCACGATCTTCTCCATCAGCCTGGGCAGGCTGCCGTCCTTGACCCCCGCGTTCGACGTGTGGGTGTCCATCCGGGCCCGCAAGAGCATGCGCATGGCCCTCACTCCTTCACCTGCGCGGTTGCGTCACTTCCAGGGTCGGCCCGCCGCGCGGAGGGGCGCAAACGCGCGGGCCGGTTCAGCGCAGCACCGCCGCCGTCTCCGGCGGCAGCCGCAGCACGCCGTCGGGGCCGTCCGGCAGGCCCACCGGGCGCCACGCCGCGACGGCCTCCGTCACCGGGCCCGCCGGGCGCAGGGCGGCCGGGCGGGCGGCGAGGTTGACCGCGATGTGCAGGGGGCCCCGCCGGAAGGAGACGAGGCCCTCGGCGGTGACGGACAGCGCCTCGTACCGCCAGCGCGGATCCGTCAGGGCGGGCTCGGCGCGGCGCAGGGCGATCAGGTTCCGGTACCAGGCGAGGAGCCGGGCGTGCGGGGGGCGGCCGGGTTCCGTCCAGTCCAGGCAGGAGCGGTCGCGGGTCGCCGGGTCCTGGGGGTCGGGGATCTCCTCGGCGGGCCAGCCGTGCGCCTCGAACTCCCGGCGGCGGCCGGTGCGCACGGCCTCCGCCAGGGCCGGGTCCGGGTGGTCGGTGAAGTACTGCCAGGGCGTCCGGGCGCCCCACTCCTCGCCCATGAACAGCATGGGGGTGAAGGGCGCGCACAGGACGAGCGCGGCCGCGCAGGCCAGCAGGCCCGGGGAGAGCCGGGCGGAGAGGCGGTCGCCGAGCGCCCGGTTGCCGACCTGGTCGTGGGTCTGGGCGTAGCCGAGGAGCCGGTGGGCGGGGGTGGCGGCCGGGTCCAGGGGCCGGCCGTGGCGGCGGGCGCGGAAGGCGGAGGGCGTGCCGTCGTGGAAGAAGCCGCCGCGCAGGGTCTTGGCGAGGGCGTGGGCCGGGTCGGCGGCGAAGTCCGCGTAGTAGCCCTGGGACTCGCCGGTCAGGGCGGTGTGCAGGGCGTGATGGAAGTCGTCGTTCCACTGGGCGTGGAGGCCGTGGCCGCCCGCCTCGCGCGGGGTGGTGGTGGCCGGGTCGTTGAGGTCGGACTCGGCGATGAGGAACAGCGGTCTGCCCAGCCGTCCGGCCAGCGCGTCGACGGCGGCGGACAGGTCGGCGAGGAAGTGCCGGGGCCCGGTGTCGGCGAGCGCGTGCACGGCGTCCAGCCGCAGCCCGTCGAGCCGGTAGTCCCGCAGCCAGGCCAGGGCGCTGCCGATGAGGTACGCCCGCACCTCCGGTGATCCGGGCGCGTCGAGGTTGACGGCCGCGCCCCAGGGGGTGTGGTGGGTGTCGGTGAAGTACGGGCCGTACGCGGGCAGGTGGTTGCCGGAGGGGCCCAGGTGGTTGTGGACGACGTCGAGGACGACGCCCAGGCCGAGGGCGTGCGCGGCGTCCACGAACCGCCGCAGCCCGTCCGGGCCGCCGTAGGGCTCGTGCACGGCCCAGGGCGCCACCCCGTCGTACCCCCAGCCGTGCCGGCCCGGGAAGGGGCAGACGGGCATCAGCTCCACGTGCGTGACGCCCAGCTCCGCGAGGTGGGGCAGTCGCCCGGCCGCCGCGTCGAAGGTGCCCTCGGGGGTGAACGTGCCGGTGTGCAGCTCGTAGAGGACCGCGCCGGGCAGCCCCCGGCCGGGCCACGGATGCCGCCAGGCGAAGCGGCCGAAGTCGACGACGGCGCTGGGCCCGTCCGGCCCGTCCGGCTGCCGGCGCGAGCGCGGATCGGGCCGGGCCGGGCCGCCGTCGAGGGCGAAGCCGTAGCGGGTGCCGTGCCGGGCGGGGGCTTCGCCCCGCCACCAGCCGGGCCGGGCCGGGTCGGCCTCCATGGCGTACGTCCGGCCGTCCGCCTCCAGGGCGACGTGCCGGGCCTGCGGTGCCCACACCTCGAACAGCACGACGGCTCCTCTCGACGAGGGAGTTTTTCCCCGGACGGGCTGCGATCAGCCCGTCCGGCGTTTGAGGACCGGGGGCTCGGGGGCGGAGCCCTCGAAAGAAACGGTGAAAGGGTGGGTCAGGGGCCGGAAACCAGTAGCGCCACCGGCGCCGCCCCCAGCAGCTCCGCAACCGCCACCCGCCCCCGCCATTCCCCGCCCCCAGCAGATCCCGCCATGTCCCGTCCCCGGGCAGCTCCAGGGCCGTCCCCCGCCAGCCACCCGCTTCCGCCAGCCGTCCCGCCAGCCGGCACACCACGGTGACGACTCGCGCCGCCCGCGTGAAAGCGACGACATGCTCCGCCGCTGGTCCGGACGCGTACTGCGGCACATACGAGCCCCCCTCCCCGAACCACTCCGGCCGCTCGCGCCGCAGCCGCAGCGCCGACCGCGTCAGCCGGAGCTTCTCGCCGGCGAGCCCGTCCTCCGTCCCGTCGGGGAAGGGAGGGACCGGCCGGTTGTCCGGGTCGACGAGCGCCCGGTACAGCCCCTCCGTCCCCATGTACACATCCGGCACCCCCGGCATCGTCAGGTGGAGCAGCGCCGCCCCCAGGGTGTTGGCCCGTATGGAGGCCAGGACCTCGCCTTCGAACGCGGCCAGGGCCTCCCGGCCCGCCGCCCCGCAGGGGCCGGTGGTGACGAAGGCCGCCACCGCCGCCTCGTACGCCGCGTCCGGTTCCGTCCACGTCGTCAGCAGCGCCGCCTCCCGGGCGCCCTTGAGGGCGGCGGGCACGAGCCGGGCGGGGTCGGGGTCGCCGAGGGCGAAGGCGTTCTGCCAGGCGGTCCACGCCAGGTGGGGATCCGGGGCGGGGGAGTCGGACCACAGCCGGTCCATCAGCCGGGCCCAGCGCGCCGGGTGCTCGCTCAGCGCGGCGATCCGCGCCCGCGCGTCCGCGCTGCGCTTGGTGTCGTGGGTGGACAGGACGGTCCCGCCGTGGGGCCGGTCGCGCTGCGCGCGGGCGCAGAAGGCGTGGAAGTCCTCCGGGGCGACCGCCGGCCGGTCGGGGGTGCCGCCCACCTCCGTCGCCGACAGCAGGGGCGCGTAGCGGTAGAAGGCGGTGTCCTCGACGGACTTGGCGCGCAGCGCCGACGCCGTCTGGGCGAAGCGGGCGCGGAAGTCGCGCTGGTCGGGGCCGTCGCCGAGGCGGCCGAGGGCGGCGTCGCGGATCAGTTCGACGGCCCGGGCCTCCTCGGGCACGGCGAAGGCGGTCCGGGCCCCCCGGGCGGCCTCCTCCAGCAGGGCGGCGTCCGTGGGCGCGGCGGGCCGTCCCGCCGTGACGTACGGGCGGTAGACGGGCAGCCGGACGAGGATCTCGCACAGGGCGGTGCGCAGCGTCCAGGGGGCGTGGTCGCGCAGCCGGTGGGAGGTCTCGCAGAGGCGGACGGCGGTGCGGACGAGCCGCTCGGTCTCGGCGGCCAGCTCGTGGCCGATGACCCGGTGGGCGGCGCGGCGCGCGGTCGCGGGCCAGTCGCCGCCCCGGTCGGGCGGGCAGCCGGTGAAGGCGAGGTAGACGTCGGTGAGTTCGCCGAGCCCGGCGGGGTCGGTGAACAGGCCGTCGAGCCGGCGCAGGGCGTCGTAGCCGGTGGTGCCGGCGACGGGCCAGTCGGCGGGCAGCCGTTCGTCCCCGGCGAGGATCTTCTCCACGACCGTCCACCGCCCGCCGGTGGCCTCGTGCAGCCGCCGCAGATACGCGGGCGGGTCGGCGAGCCCGTCCGGGTGGTCGACGCGCAGCCCGTCGAGGACGCCTTCGCGCAGCAGGCGGAGGATCGTGGCGTGGGTGGCGGCGAAGACCTCGGGCTCCTCCACGCGCACCGCGATCAGCTCGGAGACGGTGAAGAAGCGCCGGTAGTTGAGCTCGGTGCGGGCCAGCCGCCACCAGGCGGGGCGGTACCACTGGGCGTCGAGCAGCTCGGGCAGCGGGAGACGCTCGGTGCCGGGCCGCAGGGGGAGGACGTGGTCGCCGTAGCGGAGTACGCCGTCGGCGGTGGTGAAACGGTCCAGCTCGTCGCCGAGCCGGCCGGCGAGCACGGGCAGCAGGATCTTGCCACCGTGCTCGGCCCAGTCGACGTCGAACCAGCGGGCGTACGGGGAGGCCGGGCCGTCGCGCAGCACGTGCCACAGGGGGCCGCCCGGCCGTCCGGCGGCGGGCAGGGCCATGTGGTTGGGCACGATGTCGGCGATCAGCCCCAGCCCGTGCGCGTGGGCGGTACGGGCCAGGGAGCGCAGCCCGTCCTCGCCGCCCAGCTCCGCCCGTACCGTCGTGTGGTCGACGACGTCGTAACCGTGGGTGGAGCCGGGGACGGCCTCCAGGAGGGGGGAGAGGTGCAGGTGGGACACGCCGAGCCCGGCGAGGCGGGGCACGACCCGCTCGGCCGCCGCGAAGGGAAAGCCGGGCTGGAGCTGGAGCCGGTAAGTGGCGGTAGGCGGCTTCACAAGAACATGCGTACCCACCACGGAGCCCCGTAAGGGGCGCGGGGCTGTGTCGACCTGCGGCTGCCGCCGCGTGAGCGCGATCAACCCCCACCGGCCGGCAGGCGACCGGATCGCGCTCACCCCGGCCGCTGCAACACCGCCAGACTGCGGTCGACAAGAGTCAGCCGTTCCCCCGCCCGCACCTTCGGCCCGTCCGCCGCCACGCCCTCCGGGCGCGCCGTGTCGACGACGACCTGCCACTGCGCGCCGTGGTCGACCGGGACGGTGAAGTCCAGCGGCCGGTCGTGCGCGTTGAACATCAGCAGGAAGGAGTCGTCGGTCACCGGCTCGCCCCGGGGCCCGGGCTCGGAGATGGCGCTGCCGTTGAGGAAGACGGTCAGGGACCTGGCGTGGGCTACCTGCCAGTCGCCATCCCGCATTTCCCCCCCTTCCGGGGTGAACCAGGAGATATCGGAAAGCTCGTCGTGGGTGCCCTGCATCGGCCGCCCGTGGAAGAAGCGCCTGCGGCGGAAGACGGGGTGGTCGCGGCGGAGCCAGACCAGCGAGCGGGTGAAGCGCAGCATCCGCAGCGCCCGTGCCGTCTCCTCGTCCACGTCCTCCTCCGCCCCCTCCGGTCGGCGCGGCCAGCGCACCCAGGACACCTCGCCGTCCTGGCAGTAGGCGTTGTTGTTGCCGTGCTGGGTGCGGGCGAACTCGTCGCCGTGGCTGAGCATCGGCACGCCCTGCGACACCATCAGGGTGGCGATGAAATTGCGCATCTGCCGCTCGCGCAGGGCGAGGATGCCCGGGTCGTCGGTCGGCCCTTCCGTGCCGCAGTTCCAGGAGCGGTTGTGGCTCTCGCCGTCCCGGTTGTCCTCGCCGTTGGCCTCGTTGTGCTTGGCGTTGTACGCGACGAGGTCGTGGAGGGTGAAGCCGTCGTGGCAGGTGACGAAGTTGACGGAGGCCAGCGGGCGCCTGCTGTCGCCCTGGTAGAGGTCGGAGGAGCCGGTCAGCCGGGAGCCGAACTCCGCCAGGGTGGCCGGCTCGCCCCGCCACAGGTCCCGCACGGTGTCCCGGAACTTTCCATTCCACTCGGTCCACAGGGGCGGGAAGTTGCCGACCTGATAGCCGCCCTCGCCCACGTCCCACGGCTCCGCGATCAGCTTCACCTGACTGACCACCGGATCCTGCTGCACCAGGTCGAAGAACGACGACAGCCGGTCCACCTCGTGGAACTGCCGCGCCAGCGTCGCCGCCAGATCGAAGCGGAAACCGTCCACCCGCATCTCGGTCACCCAGTAGCGCAGCGAGTCCATGATGAGCTGCAGCACGTGCGGGCTCCGCATCAGCAGCGAATTGCCGGTGCCGGTGGTGTCCATGTAGTAGCGCGGATCATCGGTCAGCCGGTAGTACGACGCGTTGTCCAGCCCCCGGAACGACAGCGTCGGACCCAGATGGTTGCCCTCGGCCGTGTGGTTGTACACCACATCGAGAATCACCTCGATGCCCGCCGCGTGCAGCGCCCGCACCGCCGTCTTGAACTCCAGCACCTGCTGACCCCGGTCGCCCCACGACGCGTACGCGTTGTGCGGCGCGAAGAACCCGATGGTGTTGTAGCCCCAGTAGTTGACCAGTCCCGCGTCCACCAGCCGGTGGTCCTGCACGAACTGATGGACCGGCATCAATTCGATCGCCGTGACCCCCAGCTCCCTCAGATGCCCGATCACCGCCGGATGCGCCAGAGCCGCGTACGTCCCCCGGATCTCCTCCGGCAGCTCCGGGTGGCACATCGTCAGGCCCTTGACGTGGGCCTCGTAGATGACCGTGCGGTGGTACTCCGTCCGGGGTGGCCGGTCGTCCCCCCAGTCGAAGTACGGATTGACCACCACCGAAGTCATCATGTGCGGTGCCGAGTCCATGTCATTGCGCTTCTCCGGCCGCCCGAAGGGATAGCCGTAGACCGCCTCCCCCCAGTCCACCGCCCCGCTCACGGCCTTCGCGTACGGGTCGAGCAGCAGCTTGGCGGAGTTGCAGCGCAGACCGCGCCGCGGCTCGTACGGGCCGTGCGCCCGGAAGCCGTACCGCTGACCCGGCATCACACCCGGGAGATACGCGTGCCATACGAACGCGTCGGTCTCCTTCAGCTCCACCGCCGTCTCCGAGCCGTCCCCGTGCAACAGGCACAACTCGATCCGTTCGGCGGCCTCCGAGAAGACCGCGAAATTGGTCCCGGCGCCGTCGTACGTGGCACCGAGGGGGTACGCCTGTCCCGGCCAGACCTGCATGCCCAGAAGTCTTCCACCCCCGGCCGCGCTTTCCGCAGATCTTCCGCAAAAGCCGGTCCGCCGCCCGCCCCGAGGGCTCTGCCGAGCGGGTGACACCACCCTTCCGCCACCCGTCCGGCTACTTCTGGCTATGAATCAGATCACGTCCGCTGCCCGGGTATCGGACAACCGGCACGTCCGACGGCAGAGTTGGCCGAAGGCCCGACGGACGCGCGTGCACCCCCTCCCGCCCGCGCAGTAGTCTGCCTTGATCATTGGGAGCGGGGGCGGAAGGCGGTGCGCTGGTGAGCTCGGGCGGGCTGGAGCTGCCCCCTGGGGACGGCTGTCCGGAAGAGGACGGCACGTCCGACACCCCTCCGGGCGTGGTCTCCCTGACCCGCCCGAGGGAGATCGGGGCGGAACTGGACTGGGGCGCCGACGCCTGGGGCGAGGTGCGCACACGCGCCCGCCGGGCGGGGCGTGCCTACATATGGCTCAACCTGGTCGAGCAGCGGCTCCGCGCCGTCGTCGCCGCCGTGCTGCGCCCGGTCTACGAGCCCGTCCACGGCGACGAGGAATGGGTCGTCGCGGCAGCCGGCCCGGCCGGCCAGGAATGGGTGCAGCGCGCCGTCGCCGTCCGCGAGGTCAGCCGCCGCAAGGGCTATCTGCTCGACCCGGCCGACGACAACGTCCTCAGCTTCCTCACCCTGCCCCAGCTGCGCGAGCTGGTCGTCCAGCACTGGCCGTGCTTCGAGCCCTACCTCGACGACCGGCGCGAGCTCGAACTCGTACTGGACGAGCTCGAGGTGGCCCGCAACGTCGTCTCCCGCAACCGGGCGCTCTCCCAGACCGTCCTCGCCCAGGCCGAACGCGCCTCGGCCCGGCTGCTGGACATCCTCGGCAGCGGCAGCGGCGCGGGCGCGTCCTCCGGCGACCGGCTGCCCATAGACGCCGTCGAGGACCTCGTCGGCGACCGCTACGCCGACGTCGTCGGCGTCCACCCCGACCGGGTGCGCCTCCAGCGCCAGCTGCCCGTCGAGGACCTCTTCAGCAGCGCCCGCCGCCTCGACGCGGTCGGCATCGGCCTGAACCTGCTCGTCCAGAACTACTCCGGACGGCGCATGGTCCGCCTCGCCGAGGCCGGCTGCCGCACCCGGCTGCTCTTCCTCAACCCCGCCAGCAGCGCCGTGCGCCGCCGGGAGCGGGAACTGGGGATCAAGAAGGGCGAGATGAGCCGGTCCGTGGAGATGAACATCCTCCACATGCGGCGGGTGCGCGCCGCGCTCCGGGACGCCTCCTCCTTCGAGATCCGCGTCTTCGACGAGACCCCGCGCTTCACCGCCTACCTGGTCAACGGCGACGGCTCGGACGGGGTCGCCGTGGTGCAGTCCTATCTCCGCAAGGCGCGCGGCATGGAGTCGCCCGTGCTCGTCCTGCGCGGCGGCCACGGCCGGGGCGTGCTCCGGGAGGGGCGCCCCGACGCGGACGGCGGGCTCTTCGACACCTACCGCGAGGAGTTCGAGGGCGTGTGGGAGGACTCCCGGCCGGTGTCCTAGCGGACTCCTCCTTCGGGGCCGCGGCCCGTTGTCAGTGGGCCGTGCGACGCTGGGGACCAGACGGGGGAAGCACAACCGACAGGGGGGACCGCGATGGCCTGGCACGAGGAGCGTCTGGTCGGCTTCGATCTGGAGACGACGGGCACCGACCCGTCGACGGCCCGGATCGTCACCGCGGCGGTCGTGGAGACCAAGGGCGGCGAGGTCGTCGCGGGCCGGCGCTGGCTGGCCGACCCGGGCACGCCGATACCGGCCGAGACCACGGCGATCCACGGCATCACGACCGAGCAGGCCGCCGACTGCGGGCGGCCCGCGCGCGAGGTGGCGGAGGAGGTGGCCACCGCCCTTGTCGGTCACTGGTCGATGGGCGTGCCGGTCATCGCGTACAATGCCGCCTTCGACCTGAGCCTGCTCTCGGCCGAGCTGGAGCGGTACGGCCTGCGTTCGCTGACCGAGCGGCTGGGCGAGGACGGCGCGGGCGCGCCGACGGCCGTGGGCCCGGTCGTCGACCCCCTCACCATCGACCGCGCCGTCGACCGCTACCGCAAGGGCCGGCGCACGCTGGCCGCCGCCTGCCGGGAGTACGGCGTCGTGCTCGACGGGGCGCACGAGGCGGGTGCGGATGCCCTGGCGGCCGTGCGCGTGGCGCGCGCGATAGCCGAGCGGTACGCGCACATCGCGGCGGCCGACCTGTGGGAGCTGCACCGCGACCAGACGCGGTGGTACGGGGAGTGGGCGGCCGACTATCAGAAGTGGCTGCGACGGCAGGGGAATCCGGAGGCGGTGGTGGAGGGAACGTGGCCGCTGCGCTGAGGTAAGGAAACGGTAAAATCGGCTGGTAATGTCGTTGATCCGCCGATTCGACCTGCCTGAAGGATCTTGCATGAGCATGCCCACTCCGCCTGGCGACCAGAATCCTGTGGGCCAGGCGCCGACCGGCCAGGATCCCTGGGGCCCCCGCCCGGCGGGACCCGCCCCCTCGTACTGGCCGCCGTACCCGATACCCGTGCCGCAGCCACGCAACGGCATGGGCATCACGGCCCTGGTCCTCGGCCTCACCGGCGTGGTCCTCGGCCTGACCGTCCTCCTGTTCTGGCTGTCCTGGCTGCCGGCCCTGCTGGCCGTGGTCTTCGGCTTCGTCGGACTGAGCTACGCGCGTAGGGGGCTGGCGACCAATAAGGCGATGGCACTGGCCGGGGTGGTCCTGGGCGGGGTCGGTCTCCTGATCTCGGCCGGCGTCGGCGTGTTCTTCGTGGTGGTGGCGAAAGAGGTCGCCGACGACGGTCGTGCGGAGGCCGCGCGGGTGAAGGCGGAGGCCGCCGCGGAGGAAGAGAAGGAGAAGGCGGAGGAGAAGGCCAGGCACCTGTCGTTCGGTCAGTCGTACACGTTCGAGAACGGCCTGAAGGTCACGGTGGCCAAGCCGCAGCCGTTCGACCCGCGCGAGCCCGTGTTCGGCCACGCGGAGGGGAACAAGGCCGTCGAGGTGACGGTCACCGTCGTCAACACCGGCACGGAGCGGCTCTCGGTCGAGTCGGGGCTGCCCAGTGTCAACGACGCCAACGGGGCCTCCACGGAGCTGGTGATCGACGGAAGCGGACGCCAGAAGGTCCTCACCGGCTACGTCCTGCCCGGCAAGGAAGCCGTCGGCAAGTACGCCTTCTCGCTGCCGTCCGACGCGGCCGGCAAGGCCGAGGTCGAGTTCACCCCCGACGCGAAGCGGTGGGCGAACGCCTACTGGTCCGGCCCCACCTCCTGAGCGGTCGGGCGCCGGCCGCGCCGGTGTTCAGCCCGGTGTTCAGTCCGGGGGCTCGTCCGGCCGCGGTTCCCTGGAGCCGCCCGTACCGCCGGTCCGCTCCCCGGAGTTCTTGACGTTCTCGGTGCCCTTCCGGCTGCGGGAGGTCTCCGGGCCGGCCGGGCCCTGCCGTGGCGTGGCGCCCGCCTGCTGGTCCTGCATGTCCCGGGGAATGGCCTTGCGATGCCCGGACGTCTTCCTGGGCTGCTGCCGAGCCATATCGGCCACCTCCGTGGTCGTGAGCGCGCACCCACCACGTGGATGCGGCGGGCCCCCCGGGTACCCGCGAGCCGGTCACACATGCGGGGCCGACGAAACCGCGGTCCCTACCTCGCCTCCGCCGCCTCGATCCGGTGCAGCGTCACCTCGGTGAGCTCGCCGCCGTCCGCACGAGCGGTCATGTACGTGCGATAGGGCTGACGGCGCCGGTCGGTGGGCGAACCGGGGTTCAGCAGGCGCAGGCCGCCGGGGGCGGTGGTGTCCCAGGGGATGTGGCTGTGGCCGAAGACCAGCACGTCGGTGGACGGAAAGCGTTCGGCGCAGCGTTCCTCGCGGCCGAGGGCCGGGCCGGTCTCGTGGACGATCGTGAAGCGCAGTCCGCCGAGCTCGGCGTGGGCGATCTCGGGCAGCCGGGCGCGCAGCTCGGGGCCGTCGTTGTTGCCGTGGACGGCGACAAGACGGCGGGCGCGGGCGGTGAACAGCTCCAGGGTCGCGGTGTCGGTCCAGTCGCCGGCGTGGAGGACGACGTCGGCCCGGTCCATGGCGTCCAGAAGGGGTGGCGGCACCTTCCGGGCCCGGGTGGGCAGGTGGGTGTCGGACGTCAGGAGCAACCGCATGAACCGCACTGTAGCCCCGGCGCCCAGCGGTGGCGGGACCTGACGGTATGCGGTGTGCTGACCATGCCGACAAGGGGAAGAGCGCTTCCCGACCCGTCCCCCTACGCCTGGATACGCCTGGAGAGACCGTGACCATCGCCCTCGACAAGCTGAACGACCCGGCCGTGCGCGCGTTCGTGGGCGCGCTCAACGCCGGAGACCGTGTTGCCTTCGCCGCCGCGCTCACGCCCGGGGCCACCATGTCGGACGACGGCTCGGACCGGGACGTCGCCGACTGGACCGAGCGCGAGATCTTCTCCTCGGGCGGCCACATGGACGTCGAGACGCAGACGCTCGACGGGCTCGGCCTGGTCGCCAACTACCGCAACGACACGTGGGGCGAGATGCGCACGGCCTGGCGTTTCACTGTCGACGACGGAAAAGTCAGCCGCTTCGAAACCGGGCAGGCGTAAACCCTGGACCCATAGGCCCTGGACCCTAGCCCCGTACCCTGAGCGCGCTCTCGTCGCAGGAGACGATCTCCAGCTCCCGTCCGGGCCGCCCGGCCGTCGGGAAGGAGATCGTCAGCCGGACGCCGTCCTTGGTCTGCCAGACGCCGGGCACGGAGTCGGGGGCGTCACCGCGCCCGATGGGGTGGTCGATGAACGTTCCGTCGGCGGCGAACTCCATCCCTTCCCGCCCTCGCGAGGGCGGGAAGGGATGGTCGGCGGGCCGGTAGACGGAGACGTCGGCGGAGTCCTCTTCGCGGGAGTGGATCCAGCTCCGGAAGAGAGCCGGGGGTGGCTCGTTCATTCCTCAAACACCTCAGTAATCGCCCGGATTCACCTGAATGGCGGGATCCGGAAGGTTGACATACGGTTGGAATTGAATTCCGGTATATCCATCTCTTTCCACGTTCTACGGGTCTACCGTAGACGCCATCGGGCCCGACTCTCTCCCGTAACTCGCCGCGTCAGACGGCGGTCAGAGGAGGTGCCGCATGCCCGAGAACCGGCAGAACGCCACATCCGAGAGGTCACCCGAGAGCCTGCTGTGCGGGACCATGGAAGTCCACCGCAGACTGCTCACCGAACACGCTCCGTACGCGGGGGCGCGTGCGGCCCTCGAGAACAAGGCCTTCGCCTACGAGAAGGGGCACGAGCGGACCACGCGTGCCGGAGTGACCCTCATCCAGGTCGTCGTCCACGTCGTGCACCAGAACGGCGCGCAGAACATCGACGACGCGCAGGTCGCCAGCCAGATCGAGGCCCTCAACCGGGACTACCGCAAGACCAATACGGACGTCTCCGGCGTCCCGGCCGTCTGGCAGGCACTGGCGGCCGACTGCGACATCGAGTTCCAGCTGGCCACCACCGACCCGTCCGGGGCGCCGACCAACGGCATCACCCGCACCCAGACCGCGACAGCGAGTTTCGGCACCGACGACGCCGTGAAGTCGACGGCGACCGGTGGCCAGGACCCCTGGCCCACCGACCGCTACCTCAACCTGTGGTCCTGCGAACTGGGCGGCGGGCTGCTCGGGTACGCACAGTTCCCGGGCGGACCGGCCGCCACCGACGGCGTGGTCATCCTCCACTCCGCGTTCGGCACCAGCGGGACCGCGACGGCACCGTTCGACATGGGCCGCACCGCGACCCATGAAGTGGGCCACTGGCTGAACCTCTTCCACATCTGGGGCGACGACGGCACGGCCTGCAACGGCACCGACTTCGTGGCCGACACCCCCAACCAGGGCGGGCCCAACTTCGGCAAGCCGAACTTCCCCCGCGTCACGTGCAACAACGCACCCGACGGCGACATGTTCATGAACTACATGGACTACGTCGACGACGCGGCCATGTTCATGTTCACGGAGGGCCAGCTGGCACGCATGAACGCCACCCTCGACGGCCCGCGCGCCTCGTTCCTCAGCGCGTAGCCGCGCCGGTCAGAAGGGACAGCCGGTCAGAAGGGATACCAGCGCACCGTCGGGTCGTTCTCGCGGAGGGAGGCGACCCGGCGGCGGAACTCCGTGAGGGCGGCCGGATTGCCCGGCGCGTGCTGCGCCACCCAGGCGCAACTGGCCGTCTCCCGGGCCCCGCGCAGCACGGCGCAGCCCTCCCACTCCCGGACGTCCCAGCCGTAGGCGTGGGCGAAGGAGTGATAGGCGTCCGGGTCCAGCCCGTACCGGTCCTTGCTGAGGGCCATCACCACGAGATCGTGCTCGCGCAGGTCCGAGGCGAACGTCTCCAGGTCGACGAGTACGGGACCGTCGGGCCCGATGTGGACATTGCGGGGGAGGGCGTCGCCGTGGATCGCCCCCGGTGTGAGATGCGGGGTGAGGGCGGCGGCCGCGGCGGCGAACCCGTCGCGGCGCTCGCGCAGATAGTCGGCGTCGGCCGGATCGATCGCCGTCCCGGCCAGCCGCAGCCACCGTTCGACACCGCCCAGCAGATCGCGCCGCGGCAGCCCGAACCCGGGCTCCGGGAGGGTGTGCACCTGCCGGAGCAGCACGGCCAGATCGGCGGGATCGGCAGGGCGTTCCGCCGCCGGGAGCCGGTGCCAGAGCGTCACGGGGTGCCCGTCGGCGACCAGCACCTCGGGCTCCGCGGCCCGCACCGCCGGCACGCCCGCCTCCGCGAGCCAGGCGGCGATCCGCAGCTCACGGGTGGCGCGCTCCACGAGGGACGCGTCCCGGCCCACCTTCGCGACGAGACCGTCGGCGGCGAACACCGCGTTCTCGCCGAGGGCCAATAGCTCGGCGTCGGCCGCCGGGAGCGGGGTGCCCGCCTCCGCGAGGAGTTCCCGCGCCCGTTCTTCGGTGAATGCCACGCCGTTCCTTCCGCTTTTCCGCTCTCCAGGATGCCGCCAGTCTCCCCCATGGACGGCGGTATCCGGACACGCCGGAGTTCGGCCGATCACGTAACCCCTGGTACGGTCGCGTCCCATCGGCCGCCGTGCCCAACCCCCACGGGGCACGGCGGCCATCTCGATAAGCTCCTCCACGTTCTGCGTGATCTTGCGAGAGGAGCTTCGCCCATGACCACCGCGATACTCGGCTTCGCCCTCTTCTCCCTGCTGGTGGCCATGGCCCCTGGCCCCGACACCCTCCTCGTGCTGCGCAACTGCCTGCGCGGCGGCCGCCGCACGGGCAGCGCGACCGCGCTCGGCGCGGCGGCCGGCTCCCTCGCCTGGGGCGTCGCCGCGGCCCTCGGCCTGGCGGCGGCTCTCCAGCGCTGGGACGCGGCCTTCACGGTCGTCAGACTGGCGGGGGCGGTGTACCTCGTCTTTCTGGGGGCGCAGGTGCTGTGGGCCCAGCGGCGGTCGGCCGCTGCCGCGGCTGTGGAGGTGCCGGACGAGGGCGGGCAGGCCCCGGGGGCAGGGGAGGCGTTCCGCCAGGGGCTGCTGAGCTGTCTGCTCAACCCCAAGGTGGGGGTCTTCTTCGTGGCCGTCGTCCCGCAGTTCCTCCCGGAGGGCGGGGGGTCGGCGCTGGGCACGACGCTGTTGTTCGGCGCGGTCGACGCGGCGGTCGCGGGCGTCTGGCTGCTGCTGGTGGCAGCCGGTGCCACCCACTTGCTGGGCTGGCTCCGCCGGCCCCGGGTGCACCGCAACCTTGAGCGGACGACGGGCGGGGTGCTGGTGGCGCTGGGGGTGGGGACGGCGGTGGAGGGTTAATAGCGGGGGCCGGGGGCGATGGTGACCTTGCCGGGTGGGAAGAGGTCCAGGTTCAGGACCTCCTTGGCCTCCGCGATGACGATGTCGAGAGGTTCGGCGGTGGCGAGTGGGCTCAGGTCGACGACCGTTTGATGTGGCCAGTGGCAGGAGAGCCTGAGCAGCCGGAGTCCCGGGAAGAGCTTGCCCACGGGTGTCAGGTCGACAGGGTGCGAGGGACTTAGGAGCGTGAGTTCCCGCACCTGGGGGAGCACGGGAGCTATGGCGAGCCGGGGCATGTCCTGCTCGACGATCACCAAGCGAGTCAGTCGTGGGAGGCGCGTGAGCTCTTCACGATCCGCGTCGGGGAATCTGGGGGCATTGATGGCGAGAAATTCCAACCCGTCGAACGCGTCCAGTCCCGTCAGGGATCGCGACGCGTTCTGCTGCCATACGTAGAGCCTCCGCAATTTGGGCATGGCGGGCAGGGACGAGGTGTGCGACCGGCGCACGGGGAGGTCGAGGTTCAGCTCCTCAAGCTCCGGCAGCTCGGCCACGCGGCGCAGGTCGTGCGGGCGAGTGTCGTTGATCATCAACTCGGTGAGCGGCAGCCCGTCGAGCGGCGACAAGTCAGTGATCTCGGAGCACCCGAGCAGGGAGAGGCTGCGTAACTTGGGCAGTCTCCGGAGGAAAGCCACATCGCTCAGCCGCAGGTTGGCGGACAAGATGATGCTCGTCAACCGGTCCGGATCGACCACCGCCAGGATTTCTTCTGCGGAGAGATCTCCGAAGAAGCGGATGTCCGACTTCTGCGGGAGGTTTGGGGCGAGTTCCAGACCAGCGCGGCTGCGGACGGTAATGGTGCAGTCGGTCGGCAGGTGGTTGAGGATCTCTTCCGCGAACTCCCCGGTGTCGAACGAGTCCCAGCGCGCCGACAGTGCGCTGATGACGCGCGGGCCGCGACAGCCGCGATACCGCTTGAGCAAGGTGAGAGCGGCGTCCCCGCCGACGTCCGCCGCCGTGTGGACGACAGCCTCCGCCTCCTTCTCCGACAGCCCCTGCGGACCCGGCAGCAGATCGAGGATCACCGGCCCCACCATGGCCAGCTTCTGCGCCTCGGCGTAGCCGCGTGGCGGCAGCAGCGCCGCCGCCCGCTCCTCCACCGTCGCCCGGACCTCGGGGTCCAGCTCGGTGGCCTGCTCCAGGCACGCCATGGCGAGCAAGTGCAGCCGCGTGCGATGGTCGCCGGCTTGGTCACCGCGTGCCACGAGCTGGCGCAGCAGCGTCGCCCGCTCGGCAGGCCGCGCATGGGCCACGGCCATCCGTACGACGTCCTCCCACTGGTCGTCGTGGGCGTTCCGCACCAGCAGTCCGAGGTCGTGCCCTTCGACGACGGCCTTCGCGCCGAGGTAGTCCTGGAACGTGCGGTGAACGAAGTCGATGGTGTCCGCCGTCGGTCTGCGCAGCAGTCCGCAACGGGAGACCAGGTGGGTGAGGATCTGCCGGGCGTCGCCCTGTCCGGCGACGGTGGGCATCGCGGGAAGAACGTCTTCGAGGACAACCAGGGCGATGTTCTCCCCCATCTCCGCCTGGCTGTTGCGGATGAGCCAGTACGCCAGCCGCTGCAGCAGCTGAACCGCCTCGTGCTGCGTGAGGCTGATCCCCTCGGGGGCCTCGATGCCCCGCTCGTCGTCCCTCCGGCCGAGCAGCATGGCCAGCGCGGCCTCGTACAGCTCCATCCGGCTCCGTGGCAGACGCCCCCGCCGGTCGCGGTGGAGCGCACACAGCAGCGCGCACATCAGCGGCGTGGTCGCCAGTTGGGCCAGTGACCGCTGGGCCCGCACGGCGTCCTTGAAGCGCTCTTCGAGTTCGGGCTCGGTACCGGCCGCCGTGTGCCACCGCGTGGCGAAGACGAGGACGTCCTTCCGGTTCATCGGTCGTACGGTCAGCTCGGCGAACCCCGCCGCTTCGAGCCACCGTTCGGGCACGGCCGTCGGCCGCGTGGTGACCAGGAAGGTCGACCGAGGGTAGGCCGCGATCAGGTCGCGGAGCCACTCCTTCGTCTCTTCGCGCCGATGGGCGGGCACCTCGTCGATGCCGTCGACGAGCAACAGCCCCCGCCCGTTCGTCAGGACCCGGTCCGCCCAGTGTGATGGCTGCGTCGCGGCGAGCGGGCACCTGATGGCTTCCAGGAAACGGTCCGGAGCGGGTGGGGCGCTCTTGAGGTCGAGCCTGCGCAGGGGAATGACGAAGGGGATGCTCCCGCGCCGGGCGGAGGTGACGGCCAGCCACTGGACGAGCGTGGTCTTGCCGCTGCCCGCGAGCCCGCGGATCAGCGCTCGCTGCTGCCCGGCCAAGGCCTTCTCGGCACGTTCGACGACGGTGAGGGAGCCGTCGCGCCTGCTCGTCAGTTCCAGGCTGACGTAGGCGGGCTCCAGCGGCCAGCTCGCCGCGTGTGATCCCCGTAGGTCGAGGCCGACGACGGTGAGCCCGCTGTGCCGCTCGACGACATAACGGCAATACCGTTCTTCGAACGGGATGTCGTCCGCCCGGACAGCGGCCTCGACGATCTCCTCCGCCGCTCTCTCCCGCAGCACCAGCAGCGGGCCCGGGTCGGCGCCCAGGGCCTTGGCGAGAGCCACCACCGTGCCCTCCGTCGGCACCTTCCGCCCGTTGAGGGTCTGGCTGACGGTTGTGTGTCCCAACCGCGCCCGTCGCTCCAGCGCCACATGCGTCAGCCCGCGCTCGAACCGCAACCGGCGTAAGCGCGCGGCCAGTTCGCCCAGCGCCCCCGAATCCGCACCCATGCGTTCATCTTCATACGCGCGAACGTCGGCGAACGCGAAATCGCGGAAGTTCAGCCCATGGCCCTCGAACTGCTCATCCTCATCACCGCGTTCACCGCGATCCTGTCGCGCACCGACACCACCCCCGCCGACCGCGCCGCGCTCCTGACCGCCTTCGTCAACGTCCTCACCCTGCTCACCCGGTAGCGGCCACGACCACCGAACGCGTCACCCGCGCCGCCTCCTCGTACCGCCGCAGCACCAGCGCGGCCACCTCCGGCGCCGGCCCCAGCACGTTCGCCAGAAAGTCGGCGTCCCCGGCCCGCGCCCCCGCCGCGATGCGGTCCGGCAGGCGCCCCGGGGCCAGGACGTACGGTGCGACCGCCACGCGCCGTATGCCCTCGGCGCGCCGCAGCGCGCGCACCGCGTCCTCCGTTCTCGGAAAGGAAGAGGAGGCGGAGGCGAACGCGGGTCGCACGGCACACCAACCACTCGCGTGCCGCCACTCCCGCGCGATTTCTGCGATCACCGCGATCGCCTCCGGGTCCGATGAGCCCGCCGAGGCCAGGACGACCCCGGTCGAGCTCCGGTCGGCGTCCCGCACCCCGGCCTGCCGCAGCCGTCGTTCCAGTGCGTCCGTCAGCAGGGACGACGGGCCCAGGACGGGGGCCTGGTGGACGGACAACGAAGGAAGCGCGGCCGTCGCACCCGCCAGCACCGCCGGAATATCCGCCTTCGCGTGGAACGCCCGCGTCAGCAGCAGCGGAACCGCCACCACCTCCCCCACGCCCTCCGCCGCCAGCCGTTCCAGTACGCGCGGCACGCTCGGCGCGCAGAAGTCCAGGAAGCCGACCTCCACGCGCAGCCCCGGCCGACGCTCCGCGACCGCCTGCCGCAGCGCGGTGACCGTCGCCGCGTGCCGGGGGTCGCGGCTGCCGTGGGCGATGAGGAGGAGGACCACAAGCAGCGCCCCTATCGCGTCGCCAGGCCGCGCGAGCGCAGCACCCTGCGCTCCAGCGGGCTGAAGACGATCAGGTCGATGGCGATGCCGACGAACAGGATCAGGATGATGCCCAGCAGCACCCCCGGCATGTCCGAGTCCGTGCGGGCGTTCTCCAGGTACTGGCCCAGGCCCAGGCCCAGGTCGGGCGAGGACGCGATGAGTTCCGCCGCCATCAGCGATCGCCAGGAGAAGGCCCAGCCCTGCTTCAGCCCGGCGAGGTACCCCGGCAGTGCCGCCGGCAGCAGTATGTGCCACGCCCCGCGCGCGCCCGTCGCGCCCATCGTGCGGCCCGCGCGCAGGTACAGCGGGGGCACCTGGTCGATGCCGGAGACCAGGCCGTTGGCGATGGACGGCACGGCACCCAGCAGGATCACCGCGTACATCGCCGAGTCAGTGATGCCCAGCCAGATGACGGCCGCCGGCACCCAGGCCACCGACGGGAGCGACTGGAGCCCGGACAGGACCGGGCCCAGTGCCGCCCGTATCAGTGGCACTCTGGCCACCAGCAGTCCCAGCGGCGTGCCGATGGCGAGGGCGGCGAGGAAGCCGAGCAGGCCCCGCGAGACGCTCGTCCAGACGATGCCGAAGAGCGTGCCCTCCAGCCACAGCCGGCGCAGGGCGCCCCACACCGCCGACGGGTCGGGGAGCTTGTAGTCGTCCGTGACACCCGCCAGGACCAGCAGCTTCCACACCACCAGCACCAGGACGACGGCCGCCACAGGCGGCAGTACCTTGCGCAGCAGCACTTCCCGCAGCGGTGTCCGCTTCACCGGTACCGCGTCGAGGGCGTCCAGGCCGGCCTCCAGGCCCGCCAGATCCCCCACTCCGGCCCGGGGGCGGTCGGTCTCAGTCCCGGCCATGGCGGCGGATCTCCCCCCGGAGCTCTTCCGTGATCTCGACCGACAGGTCGGCCACCGCCGCGTCCTCGATCCGGCGCGGCTGCGGGATGTCCACCGTCCACTCCCGCACCACCCGCCCCGGCCGGGACGACAGCAGCACCACCCGCTGGCCGAGCCGCACCGCCTCCCGGACGTTGTGGGTGACGAACAGCACCGACAGCGAGGTCTCCGACCAGATGCGCGTCAGCTCGTGGTGGAGCACGTCCCGGGTGATGGCGTCCAGCGCGGCGAACGGCTCGTCCATCAGCAGCACCCGGCTGTCCTGTGCCAGGGCCCGCGCCAGCGCGACGCGCTGCCGCATCCCGCCTGACAGCTCGTGCACGCGCTTGCCGTACGAGCCGCCCAGCCGGACGAGCTGGAGCAGCCGCTCCGCCTCCGCCCGGCGCTCCGCCCTCGGCACGCCGCGCAGCCGCAGGGCCAGCTCGATGTTGCGGCCTGCCGTCAGCCACGGGAACAGCGCGTGTTCCTGGAACATCAGCGCCGGGCGGCCGCCGGGGACTTCGATGGTGCCGGCCGACGGCCGGTCCAGGCCGGCCACCAGGTTCAGCAGCGTCGACTTGCCGCAGCCCGAGGCGCCCAGCAGGCACACGAACTCCCCGGGGCGGACGTCGAGGGTGATGTCGTCGAGGACGGAACGGCCGTCGTAGCTCTTGTGGACGTGGTCGATCCGGACGCCCGTCGCCGGTGCCCGGTCCTCGCCGACGGCGGCCGTGGCGGACGTATTCGTGCTCAGTGCCGGTGCCATCCGGTCACCTCCTGGTCGGGGAGCGGGCATACGAGCCCCTACTGCCGCGTACACGTCACTGCCTGCCGAGCTTCGCCGCGTCGACCGTGGGCCTGCCCTCGGCCGCCAGGACCTTGTTGAGCGGGGCCAGGTCGTAGATGCCGACCAGATCCGGCTTCTCCAGCAGCCCCGCCTTGACCGCGTGGTCCGCCTCGGCCTGGAGGGTGGCGGCCAGCGGGTCGTCCGTCGTCCGGATGGACTGCCACGCCGGGTCGAGGATCTCCGGCGGCAGCTCCTTGCCCGACAGCTTCTTCAGCGCCGCGTTGGCCGAGGCCTTCGCCCGGTCGGGGTTCGCGGCGATCCAGGCGTTGGTCTTCACCGAGCCCCGCAGCACGGCCTCGACGACGTCCGGGTGGGCGTCGAGGAACTTCCGCGACACGATCACATTGGTGATGACGAACTTGCCGTCAGGCCAGAGGGTGCTCTCGTCCAGCAGCACCTTCCCGCCCTCCGACACCAGCTTGGAGGCGGTCGGCTCGGGCACCCACGCGCCGTCGACCGAACCGGACTTGAAGGCGTCGGGCGTCACCTTGTTGTCCGTGCGGACGACGGAGACGTCGCCCTTGCCGCTCTGCGGGTCGACCTTCCAGCCCTGCCCGGAGATCCAGTTGAGGAACGCCACGTCCTGGGTGTTGCCCTTCTGCGGAGTGGCGATCCGCTTGCCCTTGACGTCCTCCAGCGAGCCGATCTTCTTGGGGTCGACGACCAGCTTCACCCCGCCGGACGCCGAGCCGGCGATGATCCGCAGGCTCTGGCCCTTGGACTTCGCATAGCCGTTGATGGCGGGCGAGGGGCCGATCCAGCCGATGTCGATCGAGCCCGCGTTGAGCGCCTCGATCTCCGACGGCCCGGCGTTGAACGTCGTCGAGGTGAGCTTGGTGGTGCCCAGCTCCTTCTGGAGGATGCCCTCCTGCTCGCCGACCAGCGGCGTGGCGTGGGTGATGTTGGGGAAGTAGCCGATGCGCACGGTGCCGGCGGAGAGCTTCGCTCCGGTGGCGGCCGAGGGGCCGGCGTTGGAGCCGGAGGACTTCTGGGAGCCGTAGCCGCAGGCGCCCAGAGCCAAGGCCAGCAGCGGCACGGCGACGAGCGCCGGCCAAGGCCGGCGAGCGAGGGATGACACGAGGGGGGTTCCTCTCGTTCAGCGATACAGGCGGTGTCGGGGACGGGGACGGGCGTCAGCCCGCACATCGCCCCACTCCGCCCTGTCCGCTGCCGAGGGCGCCGCTGCCGATACGGCCGCCCTCCTTGTCGAACGTCGCGAAGGCGTCCTGCGCCCGCCCCGTCATCACTGGAAGTCCCAGCCGTCGTCGGCAGCCGCCACCGGGGTCTTCGCCGCGAACGCCGTCCCGGCCATGCCCGCCGTCAGCGTCGTGCCGTCGGCGGGGTCGATCAGCAGGAAGGAGCCGGTGCGCCGGGAGTCGGCGTACGTGTCGAGCGCGAGCGGCTCGGCGGTGCGCAGCACGACCCGGCCGATGTCGTTGGCGGCCAGCTCGCCGGGGTCGGGGTGCTGGGTGAGGTCGTCGAGGGCCAGCCGTGAAGGCACCGCTTTGACCAGTGCCTTCACCGTTCGCGTGGTGTGCTTGAGCAGCACCCGGTCGCCGACGCGCAGCGGGCGGTCGGCCACGTGGCAGACGGTGGCCTCGACGTCCCGGGTGGTGCCGGGCGCCGTGCCGGTGGGGGCTATCAGGTCGCCGCGCGAGACGTCGAGGTCGTCGGCGAGCCGGAGGGTGACCGACTGCGGGGCCCAGGCCACGTCCACCGGCCCGGCCAGGCCGTCGATGGCGGCGATCGTGCTCGTGCGCCCCGACGGCAGCACCGTCACCGGTTCGCCGACGCGCAGCACGCCGGAGGCGACCTGGCCGGCGTAGCCCCGGTAGTCGGGGTGCGCGGCGGTTTGCGGGCGGATGACGTACTGGACGGGAAAGCGGGCGGGTTCGTCGGTGGCATCGCTGCCGACGGGCACGGTCTCCAGGTGCTCCAGCACGGTGGGGCCGCCGTACCAGTCCATGTGCGCGGACGGGGTCACCACGTTGTCGCCCGCGAGCGCCGAGATCGGGATCGCGGTGACCTCGGGCACCCCGAGCGAGGCGGCGTACGCGCCGAACTCCCCGGCGATCGCGGCGAACGCGGACTCGGCGTAGCCCACGAGGTCCATCTTGTTGACGGCCAGCACCACGTGGGGGACGCGCAGCAGCGCGGCGACGGCCGCGTGGCGGCGGGTCTGCTCGACGACGCCGTTGCGGGCGTCGACGAGCACCACGGCCAGCTCGGCGGTGGAGGCGCCGGTGACCATGTTGCGGGTGTACTGCACATGGCCGGGCGTGTCGGCCAGGATGAACCGGCGGCGGGGCGTGGCGAAGTAGCGGTGGGCGACGTCGATGGTGATGCCCTGCTCACGCTCGGCGCGCAGCCCGTCGGTGAGCAGCGCCAGATCGGGGGCGTCCTGGCCGCGGCCCAGCGACGCCCGCTCGACGGCCTCCAGCTGGTCGGCCAGGACCGACTTGGAGTCGTGGAGGAGCCGTCCGACGAGTGTGGACTTGCCGTCGTCGACGCTTCCGGCGGTGGCGAAGCGCAGGAGCGAGGTGGCCTGGTCGGTGGCGGTGTCGGTGCTCATGGCTAGAAGTACCCCTCGCGCTTGCGGTCCTCCATCGCGGCCTCGGACAGTTTGTCGTCGGCCCGGGTCGCGCCCCGCTCGGTGAGCCGGGACGCCGCGATCTCGGCGATGACGGCGTGGATGGTGGCGGCGCCGGAATCGACGGCGCCGGTGCAGGACATGTCACCCACGGTGCGGTAGCGCACCAGGCGTCTCTCCACCCGCTCGCCGTCGCGGGGGCCTCCCCAGGCGCCGGGGGCCAGCCACATGCCGTCGCGGGCGAAGACCTCGCGTTCGTGGGCGTAGTAGATCGAGGGCAGTTCGATCTTCTCGCGGGCGATGTACTGCCAGACGTCCAGCTCGGTCCAGTTGGACAGCGGGAAGACGCGGACGTGTTCGCCGGGGGAGTGGCGGCCGTTGTAGAGCTGCCACAGCTCGGGGCGCTGGCGGCGCGGGTCCCAGCCGCCGAACTCGTCCCGCAGCGAGAACACGCGCTCTTTGGCCCGGGCCTTCTCCTCGTCGCGCCTGCCGCCACCGAAGACGGCGTCGAAGCGGTGGCGGCCGATGGTGTCCAGCAGCGGCACCGTCTGGAGCGGATTGCGGGTGCCGTCGGGGCGTTCGCGCAGCTCGCCCCGGTCGATGAAGTCCTGCACGGACGCCACGTGCAGCCGCAGGCCCAGCTCGGCGACCGTGCGGTCGCGGTAGGCGAGGACCTCGGGGAAGTTGTGCCCGGTGTCCACGTGCAGCAGCCCGAAGGGGACGGCCGCCGGGGCGAACGCCTTGAGGGCGAGGTGCAGCATGACGATGGAGTCCTTGCCGCCGGAGAAGAGCAGCACCGGCCGCTCGAACTCGCCCGCGACCTCACGGAAGACGTGCACCGCCTCCGACTCCAGCGCGTCCAGATGCGTCAGGGCGTACGGGCTGTCGTACGGCTTGTCCGCCGTGGTCACAGCAGTCCCCTCTCCGTCAGCAGCGCGTACAGCGCCGCCGCCGACTCCTCGACGTTCTGCTCGTGCGCGGGGATCCGCAGGTCCGGGTCGGCCGGCGCCTCGTACGGGTCGTCGACGCCGGTCAGGCCGGATATCTCACCCGCCGCCCGCTTGGCGTACAGGCCCTTCACATCACGCGTGGAGCACACGTCCACCGGCGTGGCCACATGGACCTCCACATATCCCGTGCCGCTCGCCTGGTGGCGCTTGCGCACCGCCTCGCGGGAGTCCGCGTAGGGCGCGATGACGGGCACGAGCACCGTCACGCCGTGCGAGGCCAGCAGTTGGGCGACGAAGCCGATCCGCTGGACGTTGGTGTGCCGGTCCTCGCGGGAGAAGCCCAGGCCCGCCGAGAGGAACTCCCGGATCTCGTCGCCGTCCAGCACCTCCACCGGCCGCCCCTCGGCGCCCAGCCGGGCCTCGAGCGCACGGGCGATCGTCGTCTTGCCCGCGCTCGGCAGGCCGGTGAGCCACACGGTGGCGCCCACGCTCATGTTCCTCTCCAGCTCGTTCGGCAGCTCGTTCAGCAGCTCGTTCGGCAGGGCTTCCGTCATCCGTGCAGCCCGCATTCCGTCTTGCCCGTGCCCGACCAGCGGCCGGCCCGTGCGTCCTCGCCCGCCAGCGTGCGCCGCGTGCACGGCGCACAGCCGACGGAGGTGTAGCCGTCCATCAGCAGCGGGTTGACGAGCACGCCGTGCTCGGCGACGTACGCGTCGACGTCCGCCTCGGTCCAGCGGGCGATCGGGGAGACCTTGACCTTGCCGCGCCGGGCGTCCCAGCCCACGACCGGCGTGCCGGCCCGGGTCGGGGACTCGTCGCGGCGCAGGCCGGTCGCCCAGGCGTCGTACCCGGCCAGGCCCTCCGCCAGCGGTTCGACCTTCCGCATCCGGCAGCACAGGTCCGGGTCGCGCTCGTACAGCCGCGGCCCGTGCGCCGCGTCCTGCTCGGCGACGCTCAGGCGCGGGGTGAGGGTCAGGACCCGGACGTCCATCACGGCCTCGACCGCGTCCCGGGTGCCGATGGTCTCCGGGAAGTGGTAGCCGGTGTCCAGGAAGACCACGTCGACGCCGGGCCGGACGCGCGAGGCGAGGTGGGCGACGACGGCGTCCGCCATGGAGGCGGTCACGCAGAAACGCTCGCCGAAGGTGTCGGCCGCCCAGCGCAGGATCTCCGGGGCGGGCGCGTCCTCCAGCTCCCGGCCCGCGTCGAGGGCCAGCTTCTCAAGTCCGGTCATGTCCCCGCTCCTTGACCAGGCCCCGGGTCAGGAGTCCGAGGAAGGAGAGCTTGAACGCGCGGTTGCAGGCGCCGCATTCCCAGGCGCCGTGGCCCTGCTCACCGGGCCGCAGGTCCTCGTCCCCGCAGTAGGGGCAGTAGAAGGGAGCCGCACGCTCACTCATGGCCCCTCCTGATTGTTCGCTTCTCCGCCCACGCGGCGCAGAGGTGCGGCCATCGTCGATGTCTGCGGCCCGGCGGCCGCGTGTGCGTCGCTCACGACAGCGCCTCCTCGTCCGCCCTGGCCGCCCATTGGGCGAACCGTTCCCCCTCGGTTCTCTCCGCCTGGAAGCGCCGCAGGACGCGCTCCACGTAGTCCGGGAGCTCTGCCGAAGTGACCTTCAGTCCGCGCACCTTGCGGCCGAAGCCCGCCTCCAGGCCCAGCGCCCCGCCCAGGTGCACCTGGAAACCCTCGACCTGCTCGCCCCGCTCGTCGGTGACCAGCTGGCCCTTGAGGCCGATGTCCGCCACCTGGATACGGGCGCAGGCGTTGGGGCAGCCGTTGATGTTGATCGTGACGGGCTCGTCGAACTCCGGCAGCCGGCGCTCGAGTTCGTCGATGAGCGAGGCGCCGCGCGCCTTGGTCTCCGTGATCGCGAGCTTGCAGAACTCGATGCCCGTGCAGGCCATCGTGCCCCGCCGGAAGGGCGAGGGCGCGACCCGCAGGTCCAGCGCCTCCAGGCCCGCCACCAGCGAGGGGACCTGCTCCTCCGGCACGTCCAGCACGATCATCTTCTGCTCGGCCGTGGTGCGTATCCGGCCCGATCCGTGCTGCTCCGCCAGCTCCGCGATCTTGGTGAGCGTGGCGCCGTCGACCCGGCCGACGCGCGGGGCGAAGCCGACGTAGAAACGGCCGTCCTTCTGCCGGTGGACGCCGACGTGGTCCCGCCAGCGGTGCAGGGGCTGTTCGGGGGCCGGGCCGTCGGTGAGCCGGCGGCCGAGGTACTCGTCCTCCAGCACCTGGCGAAACCGTTCCGCACCCCAGTCGGCCACGAGGAACTTCAGCCGGGCCCGGTTGCGCAGCCGCCGGTAGCCATAGTCGCGGAAGACGCCGATGACGGCGCCGTAGACGTCGGCCACCTCCTCCAGCGGCACCCAGGCGCCGAGCCGTACCCCGATCCGGGGGTTGGTGGAGAGCCCGCCGCCCACCCACAGGTCGAAGCCCGGGCCGTGCTCGGGGTGGCGGACGCCGACGAACGCGACGTCGTTGATCTCGTGGGCGACGTCCAGCAGCGGGGAGCCGGAGACGGCGGACTTGAACTTCCGGGGCAGATTGGAGAATTCGGGGTTGCCGATGAAGCGGCGGTGGATCTCCTCGATGGCCGGGGTGCCGTCGAGGATCTCGTCCTCGGCGATGCCGGCCACGGGCGAGCCCAGGATCACCCGGGGCGTGTCCCCGCACGCCTCCGTGGTGGACAGGCCGACGGCCTCCAGCCGCCGCCAGATCTCGGGCACGTCCTCGATCCGGATCCAGTGGTACTGGATGTTCTGCCGGTCGGTGATGTCGGCGGTGCCCCGGGCGAACTCCTGGGAGACCTCGCCGATGACGCGCAGTTGCGCGGTGGTCAGCCGGCCGCCGTCGACGCGCACCCGCAGCATGAAGAACTCGTCGTCCAGCTCCTCCGGGGCCAGGACGGCCGTGCGGCCGCCGTCGATACCGGGCTTGCGCTGGGTGTAGAGGCCCCACCAGCGCATCCGGCCGCGCAGATCGCTGGGGTCGATGGAGTCGAAACCGGCCCTGGAGTAGATCGTCTCAATGCGTGTCCGCACATTGAGACCGTCGTCGTCCTTCTTGACCTGCTCGTTGGCGTTCAGCGGGGTGAAGTGGCCGACGGCCCACTGGCCTTCGCCTCGGTGACGGCCGGACTTGCGCCGCGCCGGGGCGGCGGCAGGGGAGCGGGAAGGAGTGTCAGCCATGGAGAAATGTCCTTAAGATCCGCATACGTCACCGGCAGAGGGGCCGGGCACGGCATACGAAGGGAAGCGAGGGCCACCCCGTCGGCGATACATGGCCGACGGAGGGAGGGAACGGTGGTGCTGTGACTGTCAGCCCGCCGGACAGATGGCGCTGGACATGCGGCCGAGGTCGACGTGACGCCGACTCACCAAGGCGATTCCAGCTCGGGACATGACGGCAGCGTGGCACGGCAGTCTTCGGCCAGTCCACTGTTGTCCGAATAGCAAGATGGACCATTCCGGGATGTGGAATGGTCCATCGGCTCGCGGGCCGCCGCCCGCCGTCGCCCCGCGCGCCGTGCCCAAGCCGCCGCTAAGCCGCGCCTTCCGGGTAAGCGCCAGGCCAGGGGCCCGGAGTGGGCGCGTCCGGCTCTTCCGTCACCTCGGTGGCGAACACCCGGAAGCCGCGCCGCTCGTAATTGCCGAGCGCGTGCGGTCCGTCCAGGCTGCACGTGTGCAGCCACACCCGCTTCGTGGGCTCCCGCTCGGGCCAGCGCTCGGCCAGGTCCCAGGCCCGAGCGGTCCCCACGCTCAGCAGATGGCCCCCGATCCGCCGCCCCCGGAACGCCGGGACCAGCCCGAAGTACACGATCTCGACCGCCCCCTCCGGCTGGGCGTCCAGCTCCACGTACCCGGCCGGCGTGCCGTGCTCGTACGCCACCCAGGTCTCCGTCCCGGGCCGCTCCAGAAAGGCCGTCCACTTCTCGTACGACCAGCTCAGCCGGTCCGTCCAGCGGATGTCCCCGCCCACGGCCGTGTACAGGAAACGGCTGAACTCCGGGGAGGGCACGGCCGCCCGTTCGATCCGGATGCCGGACGAAGCGTCCGGAACGTGAGCCGGGATGAGGTCGGCCGGTGAGGTCTGCTCCAGCGACCAGGTGGTCACGGTCGTCGTCGTGCTGTCGCTCATGGCCGAAACCTCATCACACACCTGTCAGCGGTCCACGGGCAGCCCCCGGCGCGCGGCCAGCACCAGCGGCGCCGTCGAGGCGGGCAGCAGGTCCTCGGGGGACTCAGGCTCCAGCAGACGCACCTCCAGCCCGTCGGCGAACCGGTACGGGCGGTGGCTCAGCACCCCCGCCAGGGTGCGCCGCAGCCGGGAGAGCTCCGCCCGCACCGTCACCGTGCGCGAGGCGTCGCCGAAGAGGTCCGCCGCCAGCTGGGCGGCCGTCCGCCCCGCCCGGTGCCGGGCCAGCACGTACAGCAGCTCGGCGTGGCGCGGGCTGAGGGCGTGCGACCACTGGCCCGCCGCCCCGGCGACGCTCACCGTCCACGTGCGCGGACGGCTCAGGTCCAGCACCAGCCGGCCGGGCGGCACGTCCTCGTCCACGCCCCGGTCCAGCCGGACCAGCCAGCCGTCCGGCAGCGGCTCCAGCGTGCACGGCCCCAGCGACGGCAGCCACACCCGCCCCGGGGCCGCCTCCAGGGGCAGCACCACCCGGCTCACCGGCGCCATCCCCGTCACGGCCGCCGTCCAGCCGTCGCGGTCCACGGCCAGCGCACGGCCGCCCAGCCGGGCCAGCATCGGCGACGCGACCGTGCGCAGCCGGTCCACCGACTCCCAGTGCCGGGCGCGCAACTCCGCCTCGGACACCTTCGCCACGGCCGTCACCAGGGCCAGCGTCGCCGGGTTGAACGCGGGCACGGGCCCCGACACGTTCAGCACGCCCAGCAGCCGTCCGTCGCGCGGATCGTGCAGCGGCGCCGCCGCGCACGTCCAGGCGTGGTGCGTCCGCACGAAGTGCTCGGCCGAATGCACCTGCACCGGCCGGCGCTCCACCAGCGCCAGCCCGATCCCGTTGGTGCCCACCCGCTCCTCGGTCCAGGACGCGCCCACCTCGAAGCCCAGCCGGTCCGCGCTCCGGCGCACCCCGGCGCCGCCCTCCCGCCACAGCACCCGGCCCTCGGCGTCCGAGACCACGATCAGATGCCGCACGGCGTCCACCGCCTCGCGCAGCCCCTCCCGCACCTGCGGCAGCACCCCGCCCAGCGGGGAGGCCCGGCGCAGATGCTCCACCTCCTCCACCGAGAGCAGGGCGACGGACCCGCCGGTGTCGGGGTCGAGGCCGTGGCGGCGCACCCGGTGCCACGACTCGCCGATCACCGGACGCGGTCGCACGGGCGGCTCGGCGCCGGCGAGGGCGGCCTCCCGGATGGCGGGCAGCAGCCCCGCGTCGATCGGTATGCGCTTCACGCTGCAATGGTGCCGCCGCGAGCCGCTCCGCGCCGGGTCATCCGCGATATTGCAACGCCTTGCAACCATTGCGAACGCACCCGCTCCGGGCGGAAGGTGAAGGGGAGCGGCCGGAGGGTGGTGCCGAGTCGGCGCAGCATCACCCTCCGCGGCCTCCCACCTGCAACGGTTCCGCAGGGCCCGCTGCCCGGCCGCGGGATGAACCGACCCGCCCGCGGCGGATACGGTTAGGTCGTGCAGGCAGCAAAAGAACATTCGGGCCGGGAGGTCGGCCGGCTCCGCAGGGCTAGGGCTCTGTACCGAAATGTCTCCAAACGCAGGATGGCGTGGCTGCTCCTGAAGGACACCGTCAACTCCTGCATGGAGTACCGGGTCACGGGACTGGCCGCCGAGGCCGCCTTCTTCACCCTCCTGTCGCTGCCCCCGCTGCTGCTCGCCCTCCTCGGGCTGCTGCGCTACCTGGACGACTGGACGGGCACCCGCACCATCCTCGGCATCCAGGAGAGCATCCTCACCGTGTCCTCGGCCGTCCTGTCGGACAAGGGCACCAAGGAGATCGCCGAGCCGCTGGTCCGGGACGTCCTCAAGCTCGGCAGCCCGGACATCATCTCCGTCGGCTTCGCCATCGCCCTGTGGTCCGGCTCGCGGGCCGTGAACGTCTTCGTGGACACCATCACGATCATGTACGGGCTGGAGGGCAAGCGCGGCATCGTCAGGACCCGGCTGCTGGCCTTCCTCCTCTACGTCGTCGCCCTCGTCATCGGGGCGGTGGCGCTGCCGCTGATGGTGGCCGGGCCGGAGACGGTGGTGAACGTCGTGCCCTGGAGCGCGGACGCCGTCCGCTTCCTCTACTGGCCCGTCGTCACCCTCCTGTCCATCGCCTTCCTCACCACGCTCTACCACGTGTCCGTGCCCGTCCGTTCCCCCTGGGCGGAGGACATCCCGGGCGCCTTCGTCGCCCTCACCATGTGGGTCCTCGGCAGCCTCCTGCTGCGCGTCTACCTCACCCACACCGTCGAGGGCGTCACCATCTACAGCTCGCTGGCCGCGCCCGTCGCCGTGCTCCTGTGGATCGGCGTCTCCGCCTTCGCGGTGCTCGTCGGCGCCGCCGTGAACGCCGCGATCGACCGGGTCTGGCCCTCCGTCACCACCGCCGCCGCCCGCGCCGAGGTCGACCGGCAGCGCGAGGCCGCAGCCGCCCGCGCGGCCGCCGAGCGGGCCGCGCGGGCCCTGGTCCACGAGAACGACGACGATCCCTGGGAGGCCGAGGAGGGCGTCATCGGCCAGGACCGGGAGCCTCCCTCGGAATTCCCGGAGCGCTGGGCCCAGTTCCTGCCCCCGAGGACGTCCGCTCCCGGCTCCACAAACCGGACCACCCGCCCAAGCACGCCAAACCGAACAACAAACGGGATCAGGGCTAGCCCCACCGAACGCCGACGGGCCGCGAGAAAACCACTCGCGGCCCGTCGGCGTTCGTCTCTACGATCGTTCTTGTCAGGACGATCCCGTCAGGACAAAACGACTCCACAGGAGGTGAGCACGCGATGACTGTCGTCGCCACGGGCCGCGCCCGCGCTCAGAAGACCATCCACACCTCCCTCCTGAAGGACCACAGTCTTGTCCGAGCTCAATGCTCCGCACCCCCTCTCCGCCTACGGCTGGGACGCGGGGTTCGCTGACAGCTTCGCCCCCCACGCCGCCGAGGGCCTTGTCCCCGGGCGGATCGTCCGCGTCGACCGCGGCCGCTGCGACCTCGTCGTCGCGGACGGCGAGAGCGGCGTACGCCATGTCATGGCCGACACCTCGCTCGTCACCACCGGCGACCCACTGAACATCATGTGCACCGGCGACTGGGCCGCCGTCGACCTCGCCGGAGGCTACGTACGGGCCCTGCTGCCGCGCCGCACCGCCTTCGTCCGCTCCACGTCCTCCAAGCGGTCCGAGGGCCAGATCCTCGCCGCCAACGTCGACCACGCCGTCGTCGCCGTCTCGCTCGCCGTCGAGCTCGACCTCGGCCGGATCGAGCGGTTCCTGACCCTGGCCTGGGAGAGCGGCGCCACTCCGCTCGTCGTCCTCACCAAGGCCGACCTCGTCCCCGACCCCGCCGCCCTCGCCCACCTCCTCGCCGACGCGGAGACGGCGGCGCCTGGCGTGACAGTGCTGGCCGTCAGCGCCGAGACGGGGGAGGGCGTCGACGTCCTCGCGGCGGTGCTGACGGGCGGCGCGTCCGTCCTCCTCGGCCAGTCCGGCGCCGGTAAGTCCACGCTGGCCAACGCGCTCGTCGGCGGCGAGGTCCAGGCCGTCCGGGCGACGCGTGACCGTGACGGCAAGGGCCGCCACACCACGACCACGCGCAACATGCTGCCGCTGCCCGGCGGCGGCGTCCTCATCGACACCCCCGGGCTGCGGGGAGTGGGCCTGTGGGACGCGGAGGACGGCGTCGGCCGGACCTTCGCCGAGATCGAGGCCCTCGCCGCGGAGTGCCGCTTCCACGACTGCGGGCACGTGACGGAACCGGGCTGCGCGGTCCTCGCGGCGGTCGAGGACGGCACGCTGCGGCCGCGCCGCCTGGAGAGCTACCGCAAGCTTCTGCGCGAGAACGAATGGATCGCCTCGCGCACGGACGCCCGCCGGCGGACGGAGATCCGCCGCGACTGGAAGCGGAAGCAGGCGGAGGGGAGGGCGGCGGTGGCGTTGAAGCGGGGGGTCAGCTGACGCCGGGGGGTGGGCCCCCGGGGCGTCTGTCGCCCCCCCCCGGGCCGGGGGCCGCTGCGGTTCGGGGCGCTGGCCGGGCCGGGGGCGGTGCGGCACCGCCGGGCCGCGGCGCGGTGGCTGATCGCCGTCGCGGCGGGAGGGGGCCCCGGTCCCGCCCTTTCACCGTTTCCCGGGGCTGCGCCCCGGCCCCCCGTGGGGCCGGGCTCGCTCCCCCCTACGCCGGGCCCGCGCAGTGGCGGGTCGCCAGTGCTTCGGCCCCCGCCAGGTCGCCCGCCTCCAGCGCGTCCAGCAACCGCAGGTGCTCCGCGGCGTGGGCGGCGAGCCCGCCCGTCACCACGCCCGGGCACTGGGACCGGCGGTGGAGCTCCTCCGCGACGATCACGAGCTGCCGGTTGCCCGTGAGCTCCAGGAGCGCCCGGTGGAAGGCCCGGTCGGCCTCCGCGTAGGCCGCGCGGTCGCCCTCGGCGGCCACGGCGGCCGTGCGCTCGGCCAGCGGCCGCAGCTCGCGCCAGCGGGCCGCCGGCACCGCGCGGGCGACCCGCAGCAGGGCGGGCACCTCCAGGAGCGCGCGGACCTCCGCGAGCTCCGCGTGGTCCCGCTCGGTGCGGCTGGTGACGCGGAAGCCCCGGTTGGGGACGACCTCGACCGCGCCCTCCAGGGCCAGCTGCTGCATGGCCTCCCGCACGGGAGTCGCGCTCACCCCGAAGCGCTCGCCGAGCGCGGGCCCGGAGTAGACCTCGCCGGGCACGAGCTCCCCGCTGACGAGCGCCTTGCGGAGGGCGTCGAGCACCTGGCCCCGGACGGAGTAGCGCTGGGGAACCCGGGGCGCGGGGCGGGCGCCGGGGGCGTAGGCGTACTCGCTCTCGTCATGGGTGTGCTCCCCGCGCGCACTCGGCGTGGCCTGCGCGGGTACACCGGTATGCGGCCGCGATACTGCGCTGTGGGGTCTGCCCTGCTCCATTGAGGTCCTCCTGGTGTCCCATCGGAACCATAGGCGGCGAATCCGACAGTTCAAACCCCGATACGTCTGGGTAAGGTTAGGCTTACCTGTTTATGGCCGGGATTCGACGGCCACCGGGCTCGACGTGACTGTCAGCCGCCCGAATCGGCTAAGCCACTCCATCGAGTGGATTGGTTAGAACTCAATTCACCTGCCGCTGGCGGGCGTTCGAATTCATTCGTCGCTCTCCGTATATCCTTGCCGTCCATTGGCGGTGAGTTACCGCGAAACCCCTTGGCACCCGGCGCGAGTCCGTCAGGATGGCGCGCGAAACGCCGTACTGCATGCAAGGGACGAAGATGAGAGTGACCGACATACCGCTGAATTGGGCGCTCCCCAGTGCCGTGGCGCTCATCGGGGCAGTGGTGGCGGTGACGGTGTACACGCGCGGCCGGAACACCGCCAGGGAGGACGGGGCCGCCGGCACGGACTCCTGGGAGCGCAACGAGGAACGCAGACGCCGCAAGGAAGCCCTCTACGGCAGCGCCTCGTACGTACTCCTCTTCTGCTGCGCCGCGGTCGCCGCGGCCCTCTCCTTCCATGGCCTGGTCGGCTTCGGGCAGCAGAACCTGGGGCTGACGGACGGCTGGGAGTACCTGGTGCCCTTCGGCCTCGACGGCGCCGCCATGTTCTGCTCGGTGCTGGCGGTGCGCGAGGCGAGCCACGGCGACGCCGCGCTGGGCTCCCGGATGCTGGTGTGGACGTTCGCGAGCGCCGCCGCCTGGTTCAACTGGGTGCACGCGCCCCGGGGCCTGGACCACGCCGGGGCTCCGCAGTTCTTCGCCGGCATGTCGCTGTCGGCGGCCGTGCTCTTCGACCGGGCGCTCAAGCAGACCCGCCGCGCGGCGCTGCGCGAGCAGGGCCTGGTGCCCCGCCCGCTGCCGCAGATCCGGATAGTGCGATGGCTGCGGGCGCCCCGGGAGACCTTCGGCGCCTGGTCGCTGATGCTCCTGGAGGGCGTGCGGTCGCTGGACGAGGCCGTGGAGGAGGTCCGCGAGGACAAGCGCCAGCAGGCCCAGCACCGGATGCGCCGCCGGGAGGCCGGCAAGCTGGAGCGCGCCCGGCTGAAGGCCTACAACCGGCAGCACCGGATGTGGCCCCGGGTGCGCGGCGGACGGCAGGTCGAGGTGACCGGCCCGGCCGTGCCGGCCGCCCCGCAGCCCGCCCAGATCGGCTCGCAGGCGGGGCCGGAGCCCTCCATAGTCGAGCCGGGGCAGCTTCCGGTACGTTCCCGCCCGCTGCAGTCGGTGGACAGGCCAGTCCCCATCGACCTCACAGCGGAGGACGACACCCAGGCCATCCCGCGGCTCGACTCGCTGGAGGAGAAACTGGCCCGGATCGAGCGGCAGTTCGGCTGACGAAGCCCGGACAACCGCCGACAGCCGTCGCGACGGCCCCGGACCAGGAGCCCTGAACCGCCTCGTGGAGGCGGTTCAGGGCTCTCGCGCGTCCAGCTCGAACCAGACGGACTTGCCCACGCCGTGGCTCCGCACCCCCCAGCCGTCCGCGAGGGCGTGGACGAGCAGCAGGCCCCGCCCGGAGGTGGCCGCCGTGTCCATGCCCCGCTCGCCGTTCCGGCCCGGAGGGCCGGTGGCGGGCGCCCGTACCGTCGGATGCCGGGAGAGGAAGTCCCGCACCTCCACGCGCAGTCGGCCCTTGACGGGCGCGGCCGGACCGCCGGTGAGGCGGGCGGTGACGACGGCGCCGCCGTCGGTGTGCACCAGGGCGTTCGTGACCAGCTCGCTCACCAGCAGCTCGGCGGTGTCGGCCCGGCCCGGGGCGCCCCAGCGGGCGAGCAGCGCGCGCAGCCCGGCGCGGACGTCGTGGACGGCCGCCAGGTCCTTGCGCGGCAGTCTTCTCTCCCAGTGCGGCCCCGGGGCCGCCGCCGCACCCGATTCGCCGGATCCCTCCGACACGCCGCCTTCCGCGGACCCTCCCCTGCTCTCGCGCTGTTCCGCGCCCGCCCAGTGTCCAGTCCGCCTTTTCATCCCTCGCCGACCCGACCCCTCCCCGGCGCCCCGGCCTCGAACACGCTCACGGGAAATGCATGCCCCGAGGCCGCCGAGTCGACGCCTGTTGACGCGTCAACATGGTTATACGACCGGAATCCCGAAGTCGCTTGTGCGGCGCGCGAATTGCCGACCCGAGGGGCCGGGCAGGCGGCCGTTAGCCCTCCCAGACCGCGCAGGCCGTACGGTCGTCGGCGTACCCCTTCACCCTCAGCTGGACGTCCGCGAGGAACTCCGCCAGCCCCGGCGGCTCCGTCCGGGCCCACCGCTCCGCCAGCCGCACGCCCAGTTCCGCCTCGCCGCGCAGCGGGTCGGCCAGACCCGCGCTGCACAGCAGCAGGGTGTCGCCGGGCCGGGCGATCGAGGCGCGGAAGCGGAAGGGCTCGGAGGGCACCTCGGCGGGGTCGATGACGGGCGCGGTGCCGGGCGTGGGGATGCCGAGGTCCACGGTGATCCGGTCGGCGACGTCGTAGCCCGTCAACGGCTCCGCCTCCGCCTCGGCGACGGGCTCCCGGGGCTCCGGGTCCAGGTCCTGCCAGGCGCCCTCGCGCAGCCGGAAGAGCCCGCCCGGGCCCACACCGAAGAACACGCGCGTCCGGCAGCGCGGGTCCACGGGAAGGAGCAGACAGCGCAGCCCCGCCGTGTACTCGCTCGGCCGCAGGCCCAGTTCGGCCGCGCGGACGCGCAGCCGGCCGTACGTGCGGTCCGTCAGCCGGTGCAGCCCCGACTTGAGCTCGTCGCGGCGGCCCGCGTGGATGTCCTCGACCAGCCGGGCATGGCTGCGCCCGACCGCGCCGCCCAGCCACGCGCAGATCTCCCGCGCCGCCCGGTGGGCGCCCTCCGCCGCGCGGGCGCCGCTCGCCATGGCGACGAGCAGCAGCGCGTCGTCACCCGCGCCGAAGCGCGCGGTCAGCAGGGCGTCCCGGCGGGGCTCGCCGCGGTAGCGGGCGGAGTCCCCGCGCAGCGAGCCGGCCCGCAGCGTCAGCGCCCCGTACCGGGCGCCGTCCAGCACGGTGTCGGGCACGAGGTCCTCCAGCCCGCCGGGGTCCGCGGCCGGCCATGAGGTCGGCTCGGCCTCGTAGGTGGGCGGGCGCCGCCCCACGTACTCGGGGGTGCGCAGCCGCGCGCCGTTCCGGCGCGGCGAACCGGCGACGGGGGACCGCTCGGGCGGGGGCAGCTCGGATGCCTCGGTGGTCTCCAGCGCGGTGCCGGGGGCGGTCGCCGCGCGGGAGAGGCCGGGGATGCCGGAGAACCCGGGCAGGTCGGGGAGGCCGGGGAGGCCGGCGAGGTCCGGCAGCTCCGGGAATCCGGGCGGCTCCGCGACATCGGGGATGCCGGCGGGAGCGCCCGGGGCGCGTTTGCGCTTGGTGAGCTCCGCGCGTTCTGTGCGTTCCACGCGTTCTGGGCGGTCCATGCGGTCCATGCGGTCCGGGCGTTCCGCGCGTTCCATGCGCTCGGCTGGGCCCGCGTACCGGTCCGGGTCCGCGACGGCGTCCGGCGGCTCCGGGGGAGCCGGCGGCACCGGCTGCGGAGGGGGCGGCGGGGAGACCCGCGTCCTGGGGTCGGGGGGCGGCGGCCCGTCGGGAAGCCCCTCCGGCCCCACGGGCGCGCACGGCTCGGGAGGCGGCGGGGGCGGGGGCTGCCGCCGGGGGTGACGGGGACGGGCAGGGCGGAGCCCCGGGAGCGGTCGGGCCCACCGGGGCCGGTGCCGGTGCCCGTGCCGGTGGCTCGGCCGCCGGTGCGGGGGGCTCCGCCGGTGTGGGGGGCTGCGTCAGTGCTGTGGGGGCCGGCGGAGCCGTTCGGCCCGAGACTGCCGTTCGTTCCGAAGTCGCCGTTCGGCCTGGGGGCGCCGTTGGGCCCGGGGCCGTTGTTCGACCCGAGATCGTCGTCGGGTTCGAGCTCGCTTCCGAGACCGTCGTTCGCTCCGAGGCCGCCGCTGGATCGGAACCCGCCGTCGGCCTTCGGGCCGTCGTTCGTTCCGAGGCTGCCGCCGGATCCGACATCGCCGTTCGCCTCAAGGCCGCCGCCGGACCCGTTGGCCGCGCCCGTGCCGTGGCCGGTGCCGTGGCCGGTGCCGTTGGATCCGTTCGTGGTGGGGGGCTCCGTACCGCGGCCGCCGGGGGAGGGGGCGGGCGGCGACCAGCGTTTGGTCTGGCGTGGCACCCCGCGGGACACGGCGGGCGAGAGCCCGCCCGGGCCGCCCGGCGGCGGGCCGGGCGGGGCGTCCGTACCCCCGGCCGCCCTCCTGGGCGGCTCGGGCCGTCGCGGCTCCGCTCTCGGCCGAAGAGGTTCCGGACCCACGATCGCCGAGGCGGAGGAGAACCGTTCGTCGAGGCTGTCGCCGGCGGCGACACCACCCGTGTCGGCTTCACTCCTGCCGTACAACTCGCGCCACCAGGCGTCCTCTTGTTCGGCGTACTGGTCCCCCTGCTGACTCATGCCCTTATTGTCCACACTGTGGGGCATACGGGAAGAGTGCACAGCGAACACCACCCCAGGGATGATGTCCCGAGCCATAACGCGGTCGCGGGGATGGGGAGGAAAGTCGCGTGCTCGGTTCCATGGGTGTGGACGCCATACAACGGACGGCACACGGGGAAAGTCCAGCGGAGCAGCCTGTCGGCGAGGGTGCGGCGGAGATCGTGAGGGGTGCCGGGGCGGTCGCCCGGCGGCTGTCGGGGCTCCGGCTGGGCGCGGTGGAAGAAGTGTGCGTCATGTTGACGGCCCGGGTAGGGGTGTTGACGGAGCGGGCCGGTGGCCCCGTTCCCGGAGGGCCGGGGGCGGTGGTCCACCGGACGGTCGTCGAGGGCACCCCGCCGATCCCCGGCCTGTGCCGGGTGGTCGACCGAATACCCGCCGAACTCGTCATCGTGGACCGCAGGGTCGCGCTGCTGCCCCTCGCCTCGGGCGCCGCCGGCACCGCCGCCCTGGTCGTCCACTCCGGCGCGCTGCTGGACTCGCTGATCGACCTGTTCGAGGACGCCTGGCACGAGGGCCGCCCCCTGCGGCCGGGCGGTGGATCCGTCGGCGGTCCGTCCGAGCCCGACGCCACCGATCTGGAGGTGCTGTCCCTGCTGCTGGCGGGACTGACGGATGCGAGCGTCGCCAAACAGCTCGGGCTGGGCCTGCGGACTGTCCAGCGCCGGGTGCGGCGGCTGATGGAGCTGGCCGGGGTGACCACCCGGCTCCAACTGGGCTGGCAGGCCGCCGAGCGCGGGTGGGGGCGGGGGCGGGGTGGGGTGGACGGGCCCTTACGGGGCTGAGCTCTTCGCGGTGCCTGGTATCACGGTGCTGGTTGCCCCGTATTTGGCCCTAGCGGCGAAGAGCTCCTTACGCCCCTACCAGGGCCCGTCCACCCCACCCCGCCCCCTCACGTCAGTACCTCGTGGGTGCGCTTCCGGGTAATCGGGCGGGCGGGTGGGCGAAATCCCGCGCCGCCAGGCGCGGGCACCCCGACGGCGGGCAGCCGGAACACGCGGCTACGCTCCTTCGAGCTCCAGGAGCAGCCGCTTGCGGTCCAGTCCCCCCGCGTACCCCGTCAGGGACCCGTCCGCCCCGATCACCCGATGACACGGCCGGAGGATCAGCAGCGGATTGGCCCCGACGGCGCCGCCGATCGCGCGGACGGCCGCGCGCGGGGCCCCGATCCGGGCGGCGAGCTCGCCGTACGTCGTGGTGGCCCCGTACGGGATGGAGCCGAGCGCCTCCCACACCCTGCGCCGGAAGTCCGTGCCCTCGGCGGCGAATTCGAGCTCGAACTCCTTGACCCCGCCCGCGAAGTACGCGCCGAGCTGGCGCTCGGCCTCCGCGAACGCGGCGGGGTCCGCGTGCCAGTCCGGGCCGACGGCCGGGGCGTTCTTCTGTCCGGGCACGGTGAGGGAGGCCAGGGCGGTGCCGCCGGGGGCCGTGGCGGAGGGCAGACCGGTGAGCAGCAATGGGCCCAGGGGGCTGGCGATGTGGGTGTACAGCATGGTCAGGAGTCCTTCGGTGCGTTCCACAGGTGGTGGAGGGCGTACGAGCGCCAGGGGCGCCAGGCGTCGGCGTCGCCGGCCGTGGCGTCGAGGGCGGCGAGCCCATGGCGTACTCCGGCGTCGCCCGGGAGGAAGACGTCGGGGTCGCCGAGGGCCCGCATGCGGATGTAGCCGGCGGTCCAGGGGCCGATGCCCGGCAGGCCGAGCAGGGCGCGCTCGGTGTCGTCGCGGTCCACGCCCGCGTCGAGGCGGACCGTGCCGTCCGCGAGGGCGGTCGCGAGGGTGCGCAGGGTCCGCCGGCGGGTGTCGGGCATGCCCAGTTCGGCGAGGTCGGCGGAGGCGAGGGTGGCGGCGTCGGGGAAGAGATGGGTGAGCCCGCCGTCCGGCGCGGCCAGCGGCTTCCCGTACGCGGCCACGAGCGTGCCCGCGAGGCGGGCGGCGGCCGGGACGGAGATCTGCTGGCCGAGGACGGCCCGTACGGCGAGTTCGTCGCCGTCGGCGGTGCCCGGGGAGCGGAGCCCGGGGCGGGCCTCCACCAGCGGGCGCAGCCGGGGGTCGGCGCCGAGCCGCTCGGCGACGGCGAAGGGGTCGGCGTCGAGATCGAACAGGCGCCGGACGCGGTGGACGGCGGCGGCCGTGTCGCGGGGGTCGGTGAGGTGCAGCCGGCAGTCGAGCCAGTCGCCGTGCCGGCGGGCTCCTGCGGGGGCCGGCTCATGGATCTCGGCGATGCCGGTGCCGTAGGGGAGGCGCAGGGTTCGGCGGTAGATCCGGGAGGCGGGGGTGGCGAGGACCTCCTCGATGCCGGTGATGGCGCGGCGCTGGAGGAAGTCGAAGACCTCGCGTGCGGCGTACGGGCCCCGGTGGGCGAGCCGCAGCGGGACGCCTGCGGGGCCGGCGCCCGTCCCGTGCCGCTGGGCGGGGCGGGCGCGGAGTTCGCTGGGGGTGCGGGCGTAGACGGCGCGGACGGTGTCGTTGAACTGACGGACGCTGGCGAAACCGGCGGCGAAGGCGATCTCGGTGACCGGCAGGTCGGTGGTCTGGAGCAGCACCCGCGCGGTATGGGCGCGCTGGGCCCGGGCGAGGGCGACCGGGCCCGCGCCCAGCTCCTCGGTGAGTTGCCGGTGCACCTGGCGGGAGCTGTAGCCGAGGCGCGTGGCGAGCCCGGTGACGCCCTCGCGGTCGACGACGCCGTCGCCGATCAGCCGCATGGCCCGGCCGACGAGGTCGGCGCGGACGTTCCACTCGGGCGACCCGGGCGCGGCGTCCGGCCGGCACCGGCGACAGGCCCGGAACCCGGCGCGCTGGGCGGCCGCCGCCGACGGATAGAAGCCGACATTCGCCCGCTTCGGCGTCACGGCGGGGCAGCTCGGCCGGCAGTAGATCCCGGTGGTGGTGACGCCGAGGTAGAACACCCCGTCGAAACGCGCGTCCCGGCTGGTCACGGCCAGATAGCGGGTGTCGTCGTCGAGGGTGGTGGAGTGGTCCGTGGGGCGTTCCATGAGTCCAGTCTGCGGGAGCGCGCGCCGTCGGGCTGGCGGGAATCGGACACGGCCCTCGGGGCCGTTTTCCCCGCCGGGGCCCGGAGGCGTTCAGTCCTTTCGCTCGGTCATCGGGTTGGGCAGCAGCGCCCACTGATCGCCTTCCTGCGACAGCCGCATCAGGGTGAGGGCCTTCACCGGTAGTTCCTCTGTTTGCAGTGCCCTTAGGTCCGGGCTCTCGGGGAGGTCGCGGGTGGCGGCTTCGAGGAGGGTGCCCAGGGCCGCGGTGTTCCCGGCCAGCGGGCCCAGCGCGCCCGTGAGCAGGCAGCCGAGGACCTTGCGGCGGAGAACGGTGGGGTCGTCGTTGAGGAGACGGCCGGTCAGCGGTGGAGCCGGGAAGCCGTGCCGGGCCAGCCGGGCCGGGCTGATCCGTATGTCGGCGAGGTCGCGGTAAACCAGCCTTCTGGGCCATCCGTCCGCGTCGACGACCGCGAGGAGGTTCTGGCCGTGGGCTTCGAGTGACACGCCGAGGTGGAGCAAGTCCAGGCAGATGCCGAGGGCCAGGCGGGCGAACGCGGTGATCCGCGTCTGCCGCTGGTGAGGGCTGTGGGAGGCGAAGTACCCGGGCAGCTCGGCCACGGGTATCACCTGTTCCCCCGCCCCGGCGTAGCCGTACGGCGACTCCCGCAGCACCGCCGCCAGGTCGGGTGTGCCCGCGCCCGCCGCCGTCAGCGTCCGCGCGATGTGCAGCCGGCCGTCCAGCCGGTCCGCGACGCGCTCGATGACGTCCGAGGTGGTCAGGGCGTTGTCCACCCCGTAGGCCGAGATGTCGCGGACCGCCGAGGTGAGCCGGGTGCTCAGCGCGGTCTTGACGTGCAGTCCCGTGTCGAGGGCGAGGGTGCGCAGGGACAGCAGCGGATGGGCCTGCGGCCCGGGCAGCAGCGTCCGGCCGCTCAGGACGTGCTCGGCCTGCCAGGGGTGCACCGGGATCAGCACGGCGGTCCCGTCCCGTAACTCCGATGGCCACGGGCCCCGTACCGTCGCTCCCGGCACGGGTGCGAGCCGCAGGCCGACCACGGGCCGGTGCTCGGGCGCGTAGGCCAGCTGCTCGGCCGCCGAGAAGCCGGGCCGGGAGCGGCAGCCGGGATGGTACGGATGGCCGTCCGGCGACCGTTGCTCCCATTCCCAGGGAACCAAGGGAACCGAAGGCGCCACGGCTGGACGGCGGGCCGTCCGGGACAGGGCCATGGACGCGACGCTGTGGTCGAGCTCGGCGGCCAGTCGCCCGCCGCCCGGTACGCCCAGCGCCGTCATCAGCCGGGCCGGATGGCCGTACGGGACGCCGTCCAGCTCCACAGCGGCGACCGCCGTCCCCGTCGCCCACGGATCCGACGGCGGGCCGTGCAGCCGCCGCCCGTCGACGAGCCGCAGCGTGAGGCCGTCGCTCGTGGGGGCGCGCGTCGTGATCCAGGGCAGCGGTTCATGGACGAGCCCGCGCCACAGCCGCGCCAGCACCGCCGCCCGCGCCCCCGGCAGGGCGGCGAGGTAGGCGGACGCCGACTCGGGGCGAACGCGGTCCAGTTCCTCGGCAAGCTCCCGCTCGGCGGGTGTATCGCACACGCGCATGTCCTACCGCAGCCGAACACACGACACACATACTGGTGGTCGATGAATGCCTTCGCCGCGGAAGCCGACGCACTGGCCATGGTGCCCCTGCTCAACTGTCTGCTGAGGGAGGCCTCCTCGCCGGCCTTCTCACCGGGCTCCTCACCGGCCGGGGAACCGGTCGCCCGCCGGGCCGTCCACCGCCTGCGCGCCACCGGCAGGCTGCTGAGCGTCCGCACCGGCCACCGGCCCTCCGCACCCGAGCTCTGGGACGGCCGCACCTGGCGCCCCCTGCGCCACTCCGGCCTCGTCGACCTCACCGTCCAGGAGATGCGCGCGGTCACCGGACGCTCCAACGCCCCCCTGGTCGCCGAGATGACCGCCGGCCGCGAGGCCGTCGAGGCCCTCCTCGCCGCCCGCGCCCGCGCCACCCCGCCCGCCGGCCCGTGGCTGCGCTCCGAACAGGCCCTGGTCATGGGCCACCCCTACCATCCGGCCCCCAAGGCCCGCACCGGCGGCGGCCCGCCCGGCACCTGGCTGCGCTACGCGCCGGAGGCGTACGGCCGCTTTCCCCTCGTCCTGTTGGGCGTGCGCCAGGACGCGGTGCTCGACGGCGGCGACACCCGCGCCCTCGACGCCCTGGGCCAGGCCCCGCCCGGCTACCGGCTGTTACCCGTCCACCCCTGGCAGCTCGACCTCACCCACCGCCTGCCCGCCGTGCACGCCGCCTTCGCCGAGGGCCGCCTCGTCCACCTCGGCCATACGCCCTGGGACGCCCGGGCCACGGCCTCGGTGCGCACGGTCCACGTTCCCGGGAGCCCCGAACGGCCCGGAGCGGACGGCGACTTGTTCCTGAAGTTCAGCCTGGAAGTGCAGATCACCAACGACGTCCGGCGGATCCGCCGGCACGAGCTGCGCCATGTGCGTGGCATCGATCCGCTGGTCACCGCGGCGTTCCGGGCGATGGACGGCCCGGCGGCGTGGCTGAGCGAGCGCGGGCACCGCACCGTTCGCGGTCTGGAGGAGACGTTCCCCGTCATCGTCCGCGACGGCCTGGACCGTCATGTGGTCCCGGGCGCCACCCCTGTGCTGGCGGCGGCGCTCACCGAGGGTTTCGACGGGGACCCGCTCGACGGCCTCAGTGACCCACTGCCGTGGTGGTCGGCCTACCTGGACCGCGTCGTTCCGCCCGTGCTGGAGGCCTACGCCCGGCACGGCGTCGCGGTCGAGTGCCACCTGCAGAACACGCTGATCGCCGTCGGCCCGGACGGAATGCCCGTCCAGGCCGTCTTCCGCGACACCGAGGGCGCCAAGGCGATCCCCGCCACGTCCCGGGAGGCCGCCTGGGAGCGAGTGGCGTACTGCCTCGTCGTCAACAACCTCACCGAGATCGCGAACGTTCTCGCCCACCGCTTCCCCCGGGCCGCCGGAGCCCTGTGGCCCATGGCACGACGGGAGTTCCAGCGGTGCGACAAGGAGCACGGCCTCCCGGAGACCGGGGCGCTGCTCGCCGCGCCGACGGTCCCCTGCAAGGCCAGCCTGCTCTCCCGCTGGATCGACGCCGACGGCACCGAACCCGCCTACGTCCCCCTCACCAACCCGCTGGCTCTCCTACCGTTCGGCGGCGACGGGCAGGGGCCGCCGTGATCAGTGCCGGAGCCGCTCCGCGAGCCATCCCGGGACGCCCCCCAGCAGCCGCACCAGCCGGCGGGCCTCCTCCCGGAGCCGTTCCGCCTCCTCCGGGTCGGCCACGACCGCCGCGAGGGACGCGAGGGCCGGGGCGATGCCGACGAGGTAGCCGAGCTCCTCGCGGATCCGCAGCGACTCCGCGAAGCCGTGCCGGGCCGCCGGGAGGTCGCCGTCGTGCTCGGCCATCGCCGCCACGTGGCGCCAGGTGAAGGAGAGCAGCAGATGCTGCCCGTGGGCGGCGGCTCCCGCGTGCGCGCGCTGGAAGACGGCCGTGGCGTCGGAGGGGTTGCCCGACAGGTGCTGGGCGATCAGGCCGCGCCGGAAGTCCAGCAGCGGGCGGGTCGGCGAGTGCGGGGCCAGCAGGGCCGCCGCGCGGCCCAGCGCGGACCGCGCCTCGTCGGCCCGGTCCCGTACGCCCAGCAGGGTGGACGCGTAGGCGAGGTGGCCGCGTTCGCAGGCGGCCGCGCCGCGCTCCTCGTCGTCCGTGGCGAGGGCCTCCGCCTCGCGGAGCGCGGCCTCCGCCGGGGCCCAGCCCTCCGCCGTGAACAGGCACCGTTCGATCAGCACCGCCGTCCGCCGCAGCGCGGCCCCCGGTTCGGTGGCGGCGCGGGGTGCGAGCAGCGCTGCCGCGTCGTCCCAGCAGGCCCGCGACCGCAGCCGCCAGACGGCGCGTTCGAGGGGGTCGTCCCCCGGGATGTGTTCCTCCGGGACGTGTTTCCCCTGGACGTGTTCCCCCGGGACGTGTGGCTCCGACAACCCAGAATTCCGCATGGCGGTGTCCGCCACAGTGCCCTCCCCAAGCGCGCCGTCGAGCTGGAAGCCTGCCTCGATCACAGCACGGCGAACCACGCGCGGCCAAGGGTCAGGTGTGAACCAATTCACAAACTCCCGGCCCGAAGGCTACCCAAGATGATCGGCTTCATGAGCGTGCGTCCGCTCATCCGGGCGGCCCGGCGAGGGGGGTGGCCTCAGCTCATGCGCAGCGCCAGGAAGAAGTCCAGCTTGTCCTCCAGCCGGGACAGGTCGCGCCCCGTCAGCTGCTCGATGCGCCCCACCCGGTACCGCAGCGTGTTCACGTGCAGATGCAGCCGCGTCGCGCAGCGCGTCCAGGAGCCGTCGCAGTCGAGGAATGCCTCCAGCGTCGGGATGAGCTCGGCGCGGTGGCGCCGGTCGTAGTCGCGCAGGGGGTCCAGCAGCCGGGCCGTGAAGGCGCGGCGGACGTCGTCCGGGACGAACGGCAGGAGCAGGACGTGCGAGGCCAGCTCCTGGTGGCCGGCCGCGCACACCCGGCCCGGGCGCGCGGCGGCGACGCGGCGGGCGTGCCGGGCCTCCTCCAGTGCGCCGCGCAGTCCCTCCGCCGAGTGGACGGCGGCGCTGACGCCGAAGGTGAGGCGCCCGTCGTCGGCGAGCCCGCGCTCCAGCGGCTCGCGGACGGCGGCGAGCAGCGCGTCGGCGTGGAGGCCCGCGCCGGTCAGCGGCTCGTCGGGCCCGGTGACCACGCCGGGCAGCGGCACCAGCGCGACCGCCTCGTCACCCGTGTGGGCGACGGCGATCCGGTCGGTGGGCTCGGGGCCGGCGCTGTCCTGGTCGACCAGGACCTCCTCCAGCAGGGCCTGTGCCACCGGGCCGCCGGGGACGTCGCCGCCCTCCCACTCCACCCGGGCCACGACGACCTGCCAGTGCGGGGCGGTGCCCAGGCCGGGCAGCAGCACGGGGGCCGCCACCCGCAGCCGGGCCGCGATCTCGGCGGGCGCGGCGCCCGCCTGGACCAGCTCCAGCACCTCCTGCGCGAGCCGACGGCGCACCGTGCGGGCCGCGTCGCGGCGGTCGCGCTCGACGGCGATCAGCTGGGTGACGCCGTGGAGGAGGTCCAGGCGCTCCGCGGGCCAGTCGCCCGCGTCGGCCTCGACGGCCAGCAGCCAGTCCGACAGGACGGTCTCGCGCACGTCGGCCGCCGACGCCGCGCGGGCGGTGTTGCCCACGGGGAACAGGGAGTACGTGCTGCCGCCGGTGGTCACCCGGTGCGGGCCGCGCCGGCCGGTGCGCGAGGCGGCCAGGTGCTCGCCCGCGAGGACGGCGCCCGTCTCGGGGGACAGGCCGGGGCCCGCCTCCGCCGGCGCGGAGCCGGCGATCCGGCGGCCGGTGGGGGAGAGCACCCAGGCGCGCAGGTCCAGGTCGGTGCCGAGCAGGTCGAGGACGACCTCGGGGCCGCCGCCCGCCGGGCCGCCCGTCATCAGCCGCCGGTGGCGGTCCACGACGGCCGCGAGGTCGCCTGCGCGCTCGCTGGAGACCTGCCGGACGACGTGCTCGGTGATCGAGGCGAAGGAGACCGTCTCGTCCACGGAGAACAGCGGCATCCGGTGCCGGGCGCAGGCCGCGATCAGGTCGTCGGGGGTCGAGGCGATCTCCGCCTCGCCCGCCGCCAGCCCGGCCACTCCGGCGGCCGTGAGGATCCGGACGAACCGCTCGGAGTCCTCCGGCTCGCGCCGCCAGGCCAGGCCGGTGAGCACCAGCTCACCGCCCGACAGGTAGCGGCTGGGGTCGCGGAGGTCCGTGGTCATCACGCCGCGCACGGTGCGGTCCAGCTCGTCCTCGCCGCCGAGCAGCCGAAGGCCCAGCGCGTCCGTCTCCAGCAGTGCGCGCAGCCGCATCCTCGTCGCCGCCGATCTGTCCTCAGGTAACCCGTGGAATGCAGTGAGGTTTCTGCATCCCGTCTTTCGTTCGAATCTACAAGACATGGGGCCTGGCCAGCCAACCAGCTTCATGGTTTCGGTGACTGCACCGGCCCGGTCACGCGTCGCTGTACTGGCGGTGCGCCGCGTGAACAGCCATCGCCAGGACATGAAGCCGCTCGAAAAACTCTCGAGAAGAGACCCCCCATGGACTTCCTGCGCCCCGCCGCCTGGGAGGAAGCGCTGGCCGCCAAGGCCGCGCACCCCACGGCCGTGCCCATCGCGGGCGGCACGGACGTGATGGTCGAGATCAACTTCGACCACCGCCGTCCGGCCCACCTCCTGGACCTCACCCGGATAGGTGAACTCCACGAGTGGGACGAGGACGGCCCCGACATCCGCCTCGGCGCCGCCGTCCCCTACGCCCGGATCCTCGACGAGCTCCGCGCGCCGCTGCCCGGCCTCGCCCTCGCCGCCCACACCGTCGGCTCCCCGCAGATCCGCAACCGGGGCAGCGTCGGCGGCAACCTCGGCGCCGCCTCCCCGGCCGGCGACAGCCACCCCCCGCTGCTCGCGGCGGGAGCCGTGGTGGAGGCGGAGTCGGTGCGCGGCACCCGGCTGATACCGGTCGAGGAGTTCTACACCGGCGTCAAACGCAACGCCCTCGCCCCCGACGAGCTCATCCGCGCCGTCCGCGTCCGCAAGGCCACCGGGCCGCAGCAGTTCTCCAAGGTCGGCACGCGCAACGCCATGGTCATCGCCGTCTGCGCCCTCGGTATCGCCCTCCACCCCGACAGCCGCACGGTCCGCACCGGCATCGGCTCGGCGGCGCCCACCCCGGTGCGCGCCCGGGCCGCCGAGGACTTCCTCGCCTCCGTCCTGGAGGAGGACGGCCTCTGGGAGTCGGGGCGCCCCATCGCCCCGTCCGCCGTACGGCAGTTCGCCGAGCTGTGCTCGGGCGCCTGCAACCCGATCGACGACGTGCGCGGCAGTGCCCGCTACCGCCGCCACGCGGTCGGCGTCATGGCCCGCCGCACCCTCGGCTGGGTGTGGGACGCGTACACCACGAGGGAGGGGGAAGCGCGATGCGCGTGACGTTCACCGTCAACGGCCGCACCCAGCGGGCCGACGACGTCTGGGAGGGCGAGTCCCTGCTGTACGTGCTGCGCGAACGGCTCGGCCTGGCGGGCTCCAAGAACGCCTGCGAACAAGGCGAATGCGGCTCCTGCACGGTACGTCTCGACGGCGTCCCCGTGTGCGCGTGCCTCGTCGCGGCGGGCCAGGCCGAGGGCCGGGAGATCGAGACCGTCGAGGGCCTCGCCGACCGGACCACCGGCGAACTCTCCCTCGTCCAGCAGGCGTTCGTCGACTCCGGCGCCGTCCAGTGCGGCTTCTGCACCCCCGGCCTCCTCGTCGCCGCCGACGACCTGCTCAGGCAGCGGCCCGACCCCTCAGACGCCGACATCCGCGAAGCCCTCTCCGGCAATCTCTGCCGCTGCACCGGATACGAGAAGATCCTCGACGCCGTCCGCCTCGCGGCGGCCCGCACCGGAGAGGCGGACTGACCCGATGCGCGACCTCACCCCCACCGGACTCACCCAGGCCAGCGGCACCAAGGGCGGCATCGGCGAGTCCACCCTCCGTCCCGACGGCACCCTCAAGGTCACCGGCGAGTTCGCCTACGCCTCCGACCTGTGGCACGAGGACATGCTCTGGGGCGTGACGCTGCGCAGCCCGCACGCCCACGCCCGCATCCGCTCCCTCGACGTCGCCGAGGCCCTCGCCACCCCGGGCGTCCACGCCGTCCTCACCCACGCCGACCTGCCCGCCGCCACCCGCTACGGGCTGGAGATCGAGGACACCCCCGTCCTCGCCGACGGCGTCGTCCGCCACCACGGCGAGCCCGTCGCGCTCGTCGCCGCCGACCACCCGGAGACCGCCCGCCGCGCGGCCGCGAAGATCCGCGTCGACTACGAGACCCTGCCCGTCGTCACCGACGAGGCGAGCGCCACCGCCCCCGACGCCCCCGTCCTCCACCCCGGCCGCACCGACGTCCCCCAAGGACCTCCGACAAGCTCCGGTCCAGGGGGTACCCCCATCGCCCCCCACGTCCCGCACCCCAACATCGTCCACCGCCAGCCCGTCGTGCGCGGCGACGTGGCCGCCGTGAAGGACCGCGCCGACGTCGTCGTCACCGGCGAGTACGAAGTCGGCATGCAGGACCAGGCGTTCCTCGGCCCCGAATCCGGGCTCGCCGTCCCCGCCGAGGACGGCGGCGTCGACCTCTACATCGCCACCCAGTGGCTCCACGCCGACCTCCGCCAGATCGCCCCCGTCCTCGGCCTGCCCGAGGAGAAGATCCGCATGACGCTCTCCGGCGTCGGCGGCGCCTTCGGCGGCCGCGAGGACCTGTCCATGCAAGCCCACGCCTGCCTCCTCGCGCTGCGCACCGGCCGGCCCGTGAAGATGGTCTACAACCGCTTCGAGTCCTTCTTCGGCCACGTCCACCGCCACCCCGCGAAGCTCCGCTACGAGCACGGGGCGACCCGCGACGGCGACCTCCTCTATGTGACGGCCCGCATCGTGCTGGACGGCGGTGCCTACGCCTCGTCCTCCCCGGCCGTCGTCGGCAACGCCGCCTCACTCGCCGTGGGCCCGTACGTCGTCGACCACGTCGACGTCGAGGCGATCGCCCTCTACACCAACAACCCGCCCTGCGGGGCGATGCGCGGCTTCGGCGCGGTGCAGGCGTGCTTCGCCTACGAGGCGCAGATGGACAAGCTCGCGGCGGCGCTGGGCATGGACCCCGTCGAGTTCCGTCGCCGCAACGCCATGTCGCAGGGCGCGGTGATGCCGACCGGGCAGGTCGTCGACTCGCCCGCGCCCGTCGCCGAACTGCTGCGGCGCGTCAAGGCGATGCCGCTGCCGCCGGCCCGCCAGTGGGAGTCTGCGGGCGGCGCGGCGGACGTCCGGGCGCTGCCGGGCGGCCTGTCGAACACGACCCACGGCGAATCGGTCGTCCGGGGCGTCGGCTACGCGGTCGGCATCAAGAACGTCGGCTTCTCCGAGGGCTTCGACGACTACTCCACCGCCCGCGTGCGGCTGGAGGCGGTGGGCGGCGAGGCCGTGGCCACCGTGCACACCGCGATGGCCGAGGTGGGCCAGGGCGGGGTCACCGTCCACGCCCAGATCGCTCGTACCGAACTCGGCGTCGCCCGGGTGACGATCCACCCCGCCGACACCCGGGTCGGCTCCGCCGGCTCCACCTCCGCCTCCCGGCAGACGTACGTCACCGGCGGCGCGGTCAAGCACGTCTGCGAGCTGGTGCGGGAGAAGGTCCTGGAGCTGGCCCGGGCCCGCTTCGGCACCTACCACCCGGCGTGGGCCACCGCCGAACTCCTGCTGGAGGACGGCAAGGTGGTCACCGACGGCGGCGAGGTCCTCGCCACGCTCGTGGACGTCCTGGAGGGCGAAGCCGTCGAGGCCGAGGACGAATGGCGGCACCGCCCCACCCGGCCCTTCGACCGGCGCACCGGGCAGGGCTTCGGGCACGTCCAGTACTCCTTCGCCGCCCACCGGGCGGTCGTGGAGGTCGACACCGAGCTGGGCCTGGTCAAGGTCGTGGAGCTGGCCTGCGCCCAGGACGTCGGCAAGGCCCTCAACCCGCTGTCCGTCACCGGCCAGATCCAGGGCGGTACGACGCAGGGGCTGGGCCTCGCGGTCATGGAAGAGATCGTCGTCGACCCGGTGACCGCGAAGGTCCGCAACCCCTCCTTCACCGACTACCTCATCCCCACCATCCTCGACACCCCGGCCATCCCGGTCGACGTCCTCGAACTCGCCGACGACCACGCCCCGTACGGCCTGCGCGGAGTGGGGGAGGCCCCCACCCTCTCCTCGACGCCGGCCGTCGTGGCGGCGATCCGGCAGGCCACGGGCCTGGCCCTGACCCGCGTCCCGGTCCGCCCGGAACACCTGACCGGCACGTAGCCCTCTCTTTTCCCATCGTCTCGGGCCGTCCCCCGGGTCACGCAGCCCCCACCGGACACCTGGAGCAGGCACCATGACCCATGCACCCGTGCGGCCCGGGACCACGGCGGAGGACGCGGGCGCGGGCTCGCGTCCGCCCTCCGGACGGTCCTGGCTCGACCGCTACTTCCACATCTCCGAACGGGGCTCGACGCTCGCCCGCGAAGTGCGCGGCGGCGTCACCACGTTCATGGCGATGAGCTACATCCTCCTCCTCAACCCCCTCATCCTCTCCGGCCCCGACGCCGGGCGGCACACCCTCGCCCGGACGGGTCTGATCACGGCGACGGCCTTCGCGGCGGCGCTGTCCACCCTGCTGATGGGACTGATCGGCAGGGTTCCGCTGGCACTCGCGGCCGGCCTCGGCGTCTCCGGGGTGCTCTCCACCCAGGTCGCGCCCCAGCTGACCTGGCCGCAGGCCATGGGCATGTGCGTGATCTACGGCGTCGTCATCATGCTGCTCGTCCTCACCGGGCTGCGCGAACGCGTCATGAACGCCATCCCGCTCGAGCTCAAGCACGCCATCACCATGGGCATCGGCATGTTCATCGCCCTGATCGGCCTGGTCAAGGCCGGTTTCGTGCACGCCGCGAAGGCCGGGGGACCGGTCACCCTCGGCCCGGCGGGCGAGCTGGCCGGCTGGCCGGTGCTGCTCTTCTGCGTCACCCTGCTGCTGATCTTCATGCTCCAGGCGCGCGACGTGCCCGGCGCGATCCTCATCGGCATCGTCGCCGGCACCGTGCTCGCCGTCGTCGTGAACGCGGCCTTCGGCCTCGACCCCCGCACCTGGCAGAACGGCGCCCCGGAACTCACCGGCGGCGCCGTCTCCATGCCCGACTTCTCACTCTTCGGCCAGGTCGAGTTCGGCGGCTGGGAGAAGGTCGGCGGGGTCACCGTGGGAATGATCGTCTTCACGCTGGTGCTGGCCGGGTTCTTCGACGCCATGGCCACGATCATCGGCGTGGGCACCGAGGCCGGACTCGCCGACGAGCACGGCCGGATGCCCGGCCTGAGCCGGGCCCTGCTCGTCGACGGCGCCGGCGGCGCGATCGGCGGGGTTGCCGGGGCCTCGGGCCAGACGGTCTTCGTCGAGTCGGCGACGGGCGTGGGCGAGGGCGCCCGCACGGGCCTGTCGTCCGTCGTCACCGGGCTGTTCTTCACGGCGTGCCTGTTCTTCACGCCCCTGACGAGGATCGTCCCCGGCGAGATCGCCGCGGCGGCGCTCGTCGTCATCGGCGCGATGATGATGAGCCACGCCCGCCATATCGACTGGACGGACCGGGCGGTCGCCATCCCGGTCTTCCTGACGGTGGCGCTCATGCCGTTCACGTACTCCATCACCGTGGGCGTCGGCGGCGGCGTCATCGCCCACACAGTCATCAAGGCCGGGCAGGGCCGCTGGCGCGAGCCGGGCCTCTTCATGTGGGTGCTGACCCTGGTCTTCGCGGGCTACTTCGCCCTGCACCCGATCGAGCAGTGGCTCGGCGTGAGGTAGGGGGGTCTGCCGTGTTGGACATCGCGGGCGAGTTGCACCAGTGGTGCGCGGAGGGCCGCGACTTCGCGGTCGCGACGGTCGTGGCCGTCCGGGGCAGCGCGCCTCGCCCACCGGGTGCGGCCCTCGCCGTCGACGTCGGGGGCACGGCCGTCGGCTCGGTCTCCGGAGGGTGCGTGGAGGGCGCGGTGTACGAGCTGTGCCGCGAGGCGCTGCGCACGGGGGAGCCGCTGCTGGAACGGTTCGGCTACTCGGACGAGGACGCCTTCGCCGTCGGCCTGATGTGCGGAGGGGAGATCGACGTGCTGGTGACCCCGGTACGTCGCCACCGTCCGGTGCTGGCCTCGGCGCTGGCCACCGCCGCGCGCGGCGAGGCGCTCGCCCTGGCCCGCGTGGTGACGGGCCCGCCAGGCACGCCGGGCCGCGCCCTGCTCGTACGACCGGACGGCACGGTCGAGGGCGGCCTGGGCGGCGGCCCCGCGCTCGACGCGACGGCGGCCCGGGAGGCGCTGGCCCTGCTGGACACGGGCCGTACCGCCCCGGTCGACGTCGGAGCGGACGGCTCGCGCTGCGGGGAGCCGGTACGGCTCCTGGTCGAGTGCAGCGTGCCGCCGCCGCGGATGCTGGTCTTCGGCGCGATCGACTTCGCGGCGGCGCTGGTGCGGGCGGGCAAGTTCCTCGGCTACCACGTGACCGTGTGCGACGCGCGGCCCGTCTTCGCGACGGCGAAGCGCTTTCCGGAGGCGGACGAGGTCGTGGTCGACTGGCCGCACCGGTATCTGGACGGGGTGGCGGTCGACGCCCGTACGGTCGTGTGCGTCCTGACGCACGACGCGAAGTTCGACGTGCCGCTGCTGGAGCGGGCGTTGCGGCTGCCGGTCGCCTATGTGGGCGCGATGGGTTCGCGGCGTACGCACGAGGCGCGGCTGGGGCGGCTGAGGGAGGCGGGGCTGTCGGAGCGGGAGCTGGGCCGGTTGCGCTCGCCGATCGGGCTCGACCTCGGGGCGCGGACGCCGGAGGAGACGGCGCTCTCCATAGCAGCGGAAATCATCGCGCTGCGACGCGGGGGATCGGGGATTCCGCTGGCGGGAGGATCCGTTCCGATCCACCACGAGGGGGTGGTCGAGCCGGTGGGGGCTCGGTAGCGAGGGTCTCCCGTCAGGTGGGCATCCGGAGCGGCACCACGCGCACCGGTCCGGCACCGGCCGCCTGCGCGGCGATGGCGTAGGGGATGCCGATGACGTCCTCGCAGTCCCCGAGCCGGAAGACGACGCTGAGCTCGTCCCCCCGGCCGGGGCGCCCGACGCCGACGGTGATCTCGCCGGCGGCCTCGTCGGCACGTACGGACAGCAGACGGACCGGCTCCTCGGTGAACGCGAACCAGGCGTCGCTCGCGCCGCTCAACTCCTCCAGCAGCCAGGCATACTTGAGCGGAAACGGGTCGCTCTCGCGGGGAACGCGGTAGCCCGGGTCCGTCCCGGACACGGCCAGCGGCTCACGGAGGGCCTCCGGGCCCGCCTCGGAGTCCGGGCTGACCGTTGTACGGCTCCCGTCCGGCCACACGGCGGTGACGGTGGGGGCCTCGCCGGTCAGCTCGACGGCGGCCAGCAACGGCCCGGAGGCCGCAGCGGCCCGCTGGATCGCGGCGAGACCGGCGAGCAGGGGCGCCCACCACTCCGCCCCCGGCCAGCGGCGGGACGGTCGTACCGGTCGGGCGCCCATGCCGTACCCCTCTCGATCTCCAGGGTCAGATGTTGATCGCCTGCCGCACCCAGTCGGGGCACCGGCCCGGCGTGTTCTCACAGTAGGCGGTGACCACGCCGAACGGCTTGTTGTCCCGCAACACGCGGAAGTTCACCACGGCGTCGACGGCCTTCACCTCCACGACACGGCACGTGCGGAAGATCCACCAGCCGCTGCACTTCACGTGCAGCACGTCGGTGACGTAGATGTAGCTCGTCCCGCCCTGCTGCTTCTTCCCGCCCGTGGGACGCGGGTACTTGGTGGTGGCCTTGACGGCGGCCAGGCTGAGGTTGTGCTTCTGGTCCACCTTCGTCAGGCCGAAGCCGTAGTCGCCGCCGGGCCACTTGCCCTGGCGCATCGTGGTGTCCCAGCCGTCCTTGTCCTTCCACTCGCCCACGATGCTGTAGGCGGGGTCGGGCGCGGCGGGCGCGGCGGGCGCGGCGGGTGCGGCCTTCTCGGCGGAGTCCGCCGCCCCGGACGTCCGGCCCTCGGCCAGCCGGTTCACGGCCTTCTGCTCGACCCCGTACCGCGCCAGGTCGCGCAGCTGGAATGTACCGGTCCGTGGGATGGCGGACTTCGCGTCGATGACGGAGAAGGACATGTCGCCCTTGGCGGCCGGTCCTTCGTCCGCCTGTGCGGCGGTGGGTGCCAGGGCTATCGCGCAGGCGGTCATCACCACGGCGGACGCGACGGCACTTCGGAGTGGTTGCATCTCGTTTTCCCCCTCGTGCGGAGCTGCCACAGGACGTGCTCCGGAGCGCAGGCGACGTTACGAGCCGACAGCGACCCTGGCCAGCCGCACGGGCCCGAACCAGTCGCTCCGGCAACGGCGGTGGCGCGCGGCGCGAAGCGGGGCGCTCACCGGGGGATTCGCGCGCCGGTCCGCCGTTGGGGTCACGGCCTCCGGATGCGGGTGGGGTGTGGAGGCGCGGGGGAGGGGCGGGCGAAGGCCGCATGTAACGGCGATTTATGGCCATGGTTGTGGCGCGGAGTGATGGGCGATCGACTGTGGCCGGAATCTGACCACGGGTGGCCGGAGATGTTCTCCTACGCTGAGCGCGTCGCGTGATCGGTTGTACGGGGGAGGGACCGGGGATGCCCAGGTGGGCCGTGGGATGCGTGCGAGTGGTGGTTCTGACGGTGGCCGTCCTCGGCCTCGTCCACGCCCCGTCGTGGCTGGAAGACGCGTACCGGGACCGGGCGGCGTACGAACGGGCGTCCCAGTGCCCCGCCGGCCACCCGGCCGGAGCCGATTGCTTAGAGCAGGTGAAGGGCGAGGTCGTCGACATGGGCACCAGAGGCTGCCCCGGCGACGGCTGCCCGCCCGAGGAGCGACGACTCCGAGTCCGCTACGGGAGTGACACCGTCTGGCTGACGGTGAACGGCAGCACGTACGACGCCGCGCGGCGGGGCACTCCGGCCGACGTCCGCGTGTGGCACGGCGCGGTGACCCGGGTGACGGTCCGGGGACACAGCACCGACTTCCTCCCGTCCGCCGGGAGTTCACTGCTGTGGCGCCTGGCGGGCGTGTGGCTCCTAGCGGGGGCGGCGATATGCGCGTTGATCGCTTCCCGCCGCCGAACCCTGGCCTTCTTGGGCGGTGCCTGGCTGCTACTGACAGCGCCGTTCGTCGTGATCGTGGACACGTCGCTGGTGGGCAGGCTGGGCGTGGTGGACGTGATCCTCGCGGCCGTGCTGGCGGTGCCGGGTGTCATCGTGAGCGTTGTCGGACTGCGCCGGCCCGCCCGTCGCGGTGCCCATCCATGATCAGCTGAACGATGTCCTCGTGGGCGGAGAGATCCGGCACGACGACCTCGGCGCCGGCGGACCGCAGCTCCTCCCGACCGCACCGCCCGGTGGCCACGGCCACCACCCGCACCCCACCGGCCAGCCCGGCCCGTACGTCGCCCGGGGTGTCCCCGACGAGCACCGCCTCCGAGGCGGGACAGCCCGCCCGGTCGAGGGCCAGCGTCACCAGTTCGGCCCGGTCCTCCGACTCCTCGCCGTAGGCCCCGATGCCGAGGTCGAGGTGACGGTCGAGACCGTACGCCGCGACCTTGACGTGGGCCGTGGCCCGGATGTTCCCGGTCAGCACGGTCTGCCTGACCCCGGGCACCCGGCCGAGCGCGGCGAGCACCGACGCGGCACCAGGCAGCGCGTGGCCGCGCTCGCGGAGTTCGGCGGCGTGCCGGAGGTGGAGTTCGGCGAGCACGGGCGCGAACGCGTCGAACTCCTCGCGGGTGGTGGACAGTCCGTGCAGCCTGGCGGTCTCCCGGAAGATGACCGGCTCGGTCATGCCGCCGATGCGGGGCTGCCGCTCCAGCGCCACTCCGGTCACCTGATGAAACGCCTCGGCGAACAGGGCCCACCCGAAGCCGCGGGTGTCCACGAGCGTGTGGTCGATGTCCCAGAGGACGAGCCGGGTCGCCATTTCCGCCGCTCCTAGCGCCGCCGAGCCATGGTCTTTCACCGCAGTTCGAGCACCATGGCATCGTAAACCGGCGCCTCGCCCCAAGGCGCCATAGCCCGCCGCAGCGTGGCCCGTTCGCGACGTGCCCGCCTGGATCCGGCGTCCACGGCGATTCCGGCCGCTTGGGCGTCCGGCTCGACCGCCTGGTCGTGGGACTACCATGCGCGGCATGATCAGAGCTGTTGTCTTCGACGTCGGTGAGTGCCTCGTGGACGAGACCCGCGAGTACGGGACGTGGGCCGACTGGCTCGGTGTGCCGCGCCACACGTTCGCCGCGGTGTTCGGTGCGGTGATCGCCCGTGGGCAGGACTACAGGCAGACGTTCCAGGTCTTCCGCCCCGGCTTCGATCTGTACGAGGAACGTGAAAAGCGCGCGGCTGCCGGTCGGCCGGAGTGGTTCGGGGAGCCGGACCTCTACCAGGACGTGCGGCCCGCGCTTCGCGAGCTGCGGGATGCCGGGCTGTGGCTGGCCATCGCGGGCAACCAGACGGTGCGAGCGGGTGGCCTGCTCCGGGAGTTGTTCGCGGCGGACGTCGATCTCATCGGCACCTCCGACGACTGGGGCGCGAGCAAGCCCGACCCGACGTTTTTCGAGCGTGTCGCCGAGGTTGTCCCCTTCGCGAAGCACGAGACGTTGTACGTCGGAGACCGCCTCGACAACGACATCCGGCCCGCAGTGACGGCCGGAATGAGGACGGCGCTGATCCGTCGCGGACCGTGGGGCACGATCCAGCAGGGCGACCCGGAAGCGGCGACGCTGCCGACGTTCCGCATCGACAGCCTCCGGGAGCTGGTCGAGGAGATCGGCAAGTTCAACGCTGGAGAGCGCTGACGGTCGTTCCCCAGCCGTACAACCGATCGTCCAGCTCGCGGACGCAGGGTTCGTGCTGCCACCGCGTGAGCGAGCGCCGTACGTCACGGACGCGTTCCATGCCTGTGGCGTACCACGTGGCCGCCAGTTGATCGAGGGCACGGATCGCGTACGCGCACGCGTCCTCGGGGTGGCCGGCGGCCACTTCCACGGCGGCCAGGTCGCCCAGGACGACCGTGCGCTGCTTGTCGGACGCCGTGGGCAAATCGTCGAGCACGCGCAGCAGCGTCTCTCGGGCCTGCGGCAGGTGCCCGGCCTTGAGCTGGGTGTTCCCCTTGAAGGCGGCGAGCCTCGTCGCGTCGAACCAGTCGAACCACGGTGGGGAGGGCGCCTCGGAGCCCGCTGTCATGGCGTCTTCTCCGCGCGAGATGAGACGCAGGGCGATGTGAGCGTTTCCGCATCGGGCCTCGCACTCGGCCTCGACCGCGTCGAGCCAGGCGAGGAACTCCGCCGAAGTGTCGCTGCGGCGGGCGTACGCACGCGCCGCGACCATGCGCTCGACGGCTTCGTCCCTTTTCCCGTCCCAGCCCGGGATGAACGCGGTGTGCGCGAGAACGGCGCTGCCCATGAGCGAGTCGTCCGCTTCACCCGCCGCTTGCAGCGCGCGGAGGAGCGTCTCACTCGCCTGCTCCGGCTGCCTCAGGTCGAAGAACTCGATGCGTCCCGCGAGCAGGAACGACTCGGCCAGCGATGCCGCGAGAACACGGCGGCAAGCCGCGCTCGTGTCCGGCAGCAGAGCGCAGCCGAGTCGGGCATGCGCCAGTACGGCGGGGTGGAGCGTCGCGGGGGCGACGCTCCAGTAGAGACGTCGGTGGGCCCGGGTGACGCTACTGAAGTCGTGTCCGGCTGTGGCCGGTTGCGGCGAGGCGGCTGCCCGCGTGGGAATCGTGGCGAGCCCCACGGCCGCCACCGTGCCCGCCGCACTGGAAGCACGACGCATCGCGTCACGCTGATCGCCGCCGCCCGGACCCCACGGCGGCGTGAAGCCCAGCTCCTCAAGGCTTTGGCCGAAGAGATGGGTCAGGACCCGACCGATGTCGGGGTGGGGCCATGGCGGCGCGGACGATTCCCAACGACGGATCTGCCGGACGCCCGTCGTCACTCCGCGGAGCCCCAGCTCGGGTGCCGCACGTGTGATGGCCTCGGCGAGCTGCTGCTGTGATGTGTAACCGGCGGCGAGGCGCGCTGCTTTGAGGCGGATGTTGCCTGTCGTCCGCGACATGATGCCCTCCCATGGAACCCCCAAGGAACATGGTGGCTGTCGGCCAACGGTACGTCGGGGTAGCCGGGATGTTCACCCGATATGGGTAACGAAGGTCCTGTGCAGGCCCTTTGGGCGGCCTGTCGAAGTCCTCGAATCGTCCTTTGGCGAGCGCGAGGCTTGGCGCGGCCGGTCGTTCCGGCCGTCCCACCGAGCAGCTTGGAGCCGAATGATGCACCCAACCGCCGCCCAATGGCTCGTGTCCCGCGAGACCCACCCGCGCGAAGCGCGCGAGGCGTGGGCGCGGGGGGAACCCGCGATCATCCGGATGGGCGTCCACGTCGAAGCCGTCCGCCTGCCCGCGAGGTTCGTGCACGCCCGGGCGGGCGGCGAGGGGAGGGCGGTGGTCGAGGGGGTGTTCCGACAGGTCGGCGTGCTGCGGGCCGTGATCGCCGATGCCCACCGCCGCTGGTACTACGCACTCGTGCCGCCCGGCACGTCCGCCGCAGGGGACGAGCCCCGGCTCGTCTGCTGCGGCACGGGCGGCTACCTCGGCGTACCCCCGACACATCGCGTCGAGCCGCCCGGTACGTACTGGCTGCTCGCGCCGCCGGCCGGTGAGGCGGATCTCTGCGATCTCGACGCCCTGCGCGAGCTGGCCGCCGCGCCGGTGAGGGGCTGACGGCGCGCGCCGCCGGGCGTGTGGCGGGGCGGACGGCGGCGCGAGCATGCGCCGTCGCGCCGCGCGTCGCCGCCCCGGGGCGCTTTGCGTGCTCATTGCTCGCACATGGTCGACACCGGATACACCTGTGGCATGCTGGGTGCCGAAGGTGCCGTTCCGGTCCGCCAAGGCGGACGCGCCGGCGGCACCCGCGCTGTCCGTACGAGCGAGGAGGTGATCGGGATGACCAGTCGGAGTCCCGAGGGAAGTCCTCGCCACAGCGCACCTCTCCCGCGCGCGGCCCGTTGACGCCGTATTTCCGCTGACACGTAGGCCGTTCGCCCCGTCGGTCGCAGACCGTTCACGGTCTGTTCGCTGTCGCGTGTGATTCCCCTTCTCCATCGGCCCTTGTCGGCCTTTTTCTTCGCCTGAACCCGCGGACACGGGTGATTTCCGCTGCCCTCCGCGCGTCGGGTCCTCATACCTTCACGTCCACTTTTCCGTGCGACGGCACGTCCCCGCGCCATGCCGCCATGCCGCTCTCCGGCCATGCCGCCATGTCGCCGCGCCGCCATGCCGTCATGCCCGGAGAGAGGTTCCGCCATGACCAACACCACCCTCACCCCCCAGAAGCTCGCTCCGCCGGGCGGCCGTGCCCGCCGGGAGCGGAAGGCCGCCGAGCTCGAGGCCGGGACCCGGGCCGTCGCCGAGCGGCTCGCCCGGTACAGCGCCCTGCCCGGGTCGCAGGTGCTCCAGGACGTCCGCGCCACCCCGCAGGGGCTGCGGCAGGACGAGGCCGGGGAGCGGCTGGAGCGCGACGGCGCCAACGTCGTCGCCCACGACCGCGGGCCCCGCTGGTACGCACAGCTGGCCAGGGCCTTCTGGAACCCGTTCATCCTGATCCTGACCGCCCTTGTCGTGATCATGTACGTCCAGTGGCTGCAGGTCGCCGACGAGGAGCCCTTCGACCCCAAGATCCCCATCCTCGGCGCGATGGTGCTGATCAGCGGCCTGCTGCGGTTCTGGCAGGAGTACCGGTCCTCCGCCGCCGCCACCGCGCTCCGCGCCCTGGTCACCACCACCACGGCCGTCCAGCGCCGGGCCGGCCGGGACGCCGCGCCCGCGACCGTCGAGATCCCCATGGACCAGGTCGTCAAGGGCGACGTCGTCCGGCTCGCCGCCGGCGACCTCGTCCCCGCCGACCTGCGGCTGCTCACGGCCAAGGACCTCATGATCAGCCAGGCCGCGCTCTCCGGCGAGTCGCTGCCCGCGCCCAAGGCGGACACGCGCGTCCACGACTACGGGCAGTCCACGACCACCAACCCCGTCGAGGCCGACAACCTCGCCCTCATGGGCACCTCCGTCACCTCCGGAACCGCCACCGGCGTCGTCGTGGCCACCGGCTCGGGCACCTACTTCGGCTCGATGGCCGGCTCCCTCGTCGGCGAGCGGCCCGAGACGAGCTTCGACACGGGCGTGAAGAAGGTCAGCTACCTGCTGATCCGCTTCATGCTGGTCATGGTCCCGCTCGTCTTCGTGATCAACGGGTTCACCAAGGGCGACTGGGCCGAGGCCTTCACCTTCGCCGTCGCCGTGGCCGTCGGCCTCACCCCGAGATGCTGCCGATGGTCGTCACCACCAACCTGGCGCGCGGCGCGGTCACCATGTCCCGCCACAAGGTCGTCGTCAAGCGCCTCAACGCCATCCAGAACCTCGGCGCCATGGACGTCCTCTGCACGGACAAGACCGGCACCCTCACCGAGGACCGCATCGTCCTCGACCGCTACCTCGACGTCCGGGGCGGCGAGGACAGCGAGGTCCTGGAGTACGCCTACCTCAACAGCCACTTCCAGACCGGGCTGCGCAATCTGCTGGACCAGGCCGTCATCGACCGCGTGCTCGAGGCCGAGGAGGTTGTCGTCGACGCACGCTTCACGATGGTCGACGAGATCCCCTTCGACTTCGCCCGCCGGCGGATGTCGGTCGTGCTGGCGCGCAACGAGCTCAACGGGTCCGCAGACGCGCATGCGGTTGGTGAACACGTTCTCGTCACCAAGGGCGCCGTCGAGGAAGTCCTCGCCCTCTGCACCCACATCACCGACCGCGGCGCCCGCGTCCCGCTCACCGACACGCTGCGCCGTGAGGCGACCCTCACCGCCGAGGCCAACAACCGGCTCGGCCTGCGCGTCCTCGCCGTCGCCACCCGCACGATGCCCGCCGAGAGCGAGACGTACACCGTCGCCGACGAGGCCGGGCTCACCCTCATCGGCTTCCTCGCCTTCCTCGACCCGCCGAAGAAGGACGCCGCCCGCGCCCTGCAGGCGCTCGCCGACAACGGCGTCGCCGTCAAGGTCGTCACCGGCGACAACGAGCTGGTCGCCGCCCGGGTCTGCGCGGACGTCGGCATCGACGTCGGCCGCGTCGTCACCGGCGCGGAGGTCGACGAGCTGGACGACGCCGAGCTGCGCGTCCTCGCCGCCGCGACCACGGTCTTCGCCAAGGCGAACCCCGTGCAGAAGGCCCGGATCGTCCGCGCCCTCCAGGCCGAGGGGCACACCGTCGGCTTCCTCGGCGACGGCATCAACGACGCCGCCGCGCTGCGCGACGCCGACGTCGGCATCTCCGTCGACACGGCCGTCGACATCGCCAAGGAGTCCGCCGACATCATCCTGCTGGAGAAGGACCTCATGGTCCTGGAGCGGGGCGTCGTCCAGGGCCGGCAGACCTTCGGCAACACCATCAAGTACATCAAGATGACGGCCTCCTCGAACTTCGGGAACGTCTTCTCCGTCCTCGTCGCCTCCGCCTTCATCCCCTTCCAGCCGATGCTGGCCATGCAGCTGCTCGTGCAGAACCTCGCCTACGACATCTCGCAGCTGGCCACGCCCTGGGACCGGATGGACAAGGACTACCTGCGCGAGCCGCGCGCCTGGGACGCCCGGGGCATCGGTCGTTTCATGCTCGTGCTCGGGCCCACCAGCTCCGTCTTCGACATCACCACCTACCTGCTGATGTGGCACGTCTTCGGGGCGAACAGCGAGGCCCACCAGGCGCTCTTCCAGTCCGGCTGGTTCGTCGAGGGCCTGCTGACGCAGACCCTGGTCGTCCATATGCTGCGTACCCGGAAGGTTCCCTTCCTGCAGTCGCGGGCCACCGCGCCCGTGCTGGCGATGACCGCGCTGGTCATGGCGTTCGGCATGTGGGTGCCGTTCTCCCCGCTCGCCGGGGTGCTGGGGATGCAGGCGCTCCCCCTGACGTACTTCCCTTGGCTGGCCGGCACCTTGCTCGCCTACTGCCTGCTGACCCAGGGGGTGAAGAGCTGGTACATCCGCCGGTTCAACACCTGGCTGTGACCGGCCGATAAGAGATCGATACACGACGGGGAACGAGGACAAGGAGAGGCGGATCATGGCCATCGTTCACGAGTGGCAGCTCGCGGCCAACATCGGGGCCGGACTGGGCTTCGGTGCGATCATCGGGCTGGAGCGGCAGTGGCGGGCCAGAATGGCGGGGCTGCGCACCAACGCGCTCGTCGCCGCCGGATCCGCCCTCTTCGTCCTCCTCTCCACCTACGGCTTCAGCAGCGCCACCAGCACCACCGGCTACGACGGCTCGCGCGTCGCCGCCCAGATCGTCTCCGGCATCGGCTTCCTCGGCGCGGGCGTCATCATGCGCGACGGCCTGAGCGTGCGCGGCCTCAACACCGCCGCCACGCTTTGGTGTTCGGCCGCCGTCGGCGCCCTCGCCGGCACCGGGCTGTACGTCATCGCCGCCCTCGGCACGGTCGGGGTGGTGGGAGCCAACACCCTGCTGCGCCCGCTCGCCCGGGGTCTGGACCGGGGGGCCACCGGCGGGGCCGAGGTGGTCACGGACTACCACTTCGAGGTGGTCTGCACCGAGCCCGAGGAGGCGCACGTCCGCACGCTCGTCGTCCAGGCCGTGGCCCGGCCCGGCTTCACGCTGCGCTCGGTGCACAGCCGGGACGCGGAGACGGCCGGGAAGGTGACGGTCGCGGCGGAGCTGAGCACCGAGCGCCGGGACGACAGCCTGCTGGAGGAGGCCGTCAGCAGGCTCTCGCTGGAGCCCGCCGTCTCCGCCGTCAGCTGGACCGTGCTGCACGGCCCGGACGACGACGACAACGGTGATGACGACGACTACCCGGCCGGGCGCCGGACCAGGCGCCGGGTGCGGAACCTCTTCACCGGGCGGTGAGGTCGTCGACGGGGCGCCCGGGCAAGGGGGCGTCCGGCCCTGTGCACCGGGCACGCGGTGCTGTACGTTCGCGGTGGTCCGGCGATGGGAGTGTTTCAGCGTGACTGGCGTGGTGACTGGCGTGAACGGTTCGAGCGCGTCGGAGGCGTCGCGTGCGCCGCTGTTCGTCAAGATCTGCGGGCTGCGCACGGCCGAGGACGTGGACGCGGCCGTCGAGGCCGGGGCCGACGCCATCGGCTTCGTCTTCGCGCCGGGCGGCCCGCGCACGGTGGACCCCGCCCTCGCCCGCCCGCTCGCCGAGCGGGTGCCCGGGCACGTGCTGACCGTCGGCGTCTTCCGCGGCCAGCCCGTGGCCGAGGTCCGCGCGCTGGCCCGGGCCGCGGGCGTCCGGGCCGTACAGCTCCACGGCGACGAGGGGCCCGCGCACTACGCGGAGCTGCGGCCCGACGGCTGGACCCTGATCCGCGCCACCTCCTGCCACGGTGAGCCGCCGGCCCTCGGCGAGCTGGGGGAGGATCTCCTCCTGCTCGACGCCCCGGCCCCCGGGTCGGGCGAGCCGTGGGACTGGTCCGCCGGGAGCTTCACCCCGCCGGCGGGCCGCTGGATCCTCGCCGGCGGGCTGCACCCCGGGAACGTGGCGGACGCCGTCCGCACCACGCGCCCCTGGGGCGTGGACGTCTCCAGTGGCGTGGAGGCCCGGCGCGGAGTGAAGGACCCGCGTCTGATCAGGGAGTTCCTCCGGGCCGCCCGCTCGGTGGAATGATTCCGGCCGTCGGCACAGGGTCAACTCCGGCCTGCCCGTGTAGACTTCGAACGCCAGCGCGGTGTGCGAACACCTGTCCTGGAATATTCCCCTGACAACCCTCCATCGGATCGCGGCGCACTCGACGCGCCGCGCGGTTCCGGCCTGTCCGCGAACCGGAAGCTCACCATCTCCAGCACCCGAGAACCTCGCACCACCTTGCACTTCGCACGTCCGTGTACGGCAAGAGCGTCGGTCAGGAACTTCGGTATCACGAGAGTGAGGCGGCTGTATGTCCGCGAACGACTGTCAGAGCGACTGTAAATTGACCGGTACCTGGCTCGGCGAGGTCGATCTCCGACCGATCGCCGAACAAGTGGGGACACCGGTCTTCCTCTACAGCGAAGCACAGATCGTCAAGAACATAGGACGCGTACAGAGCGCCGCGGAGGCGGCCGGTATCGGCTCCCGCGTCGAGCTCTACGTCCCCTTCTTCCCCAACTCCAACCCCCACGTCCTGCGCCCCTTCCAGGACCTGGGCGTGGGCATCCTGCTCCAGCTCCCGAGCGAGTACCAGCTCCTCACGAAGTTCGGCTTCGACAAGTTCATCGTCTCCCCCGGCCACGTCTCCGACGACGAGATCAGCTTCTGGGACCGGGCGGGCTACCCCACCTTCCTCTCCAGCCTGGACGAGGTCTCCCACTCGCTGCGCAACGACGCCCCCTCGATCAGTGTCCGGATCGACAGCCTCGAGTCCGGGAAGCCCGGCATCAAGCTCAGCGAGCTGAAGAACCTGGCCGACCTGCTGGAACGGCACGGGCGCGACCTCGACTGCCTCGAGGTCTACTGCGGCAGCGGCAACTCCCTGGACGACATGGTCGGCATCATCGAGACGATGTTCACCATCTTCCTGACCCACTTCCCCAAGGCCCACTCCATCAACTTCGCGGGCGGCCACGGCTTCGTCTACGAGAAGTGGGACGAGACGGAGAAGCACTTCGACTGGGGCCAGTACTTCAAGGCGCTGCGGGCGAGCGCCGACCGGATGGGCATCCCGGAGCATGTGAAGTTCCTCTTCGAACCGGCCCGGGACGTACTGGCCGACACCGGAGCCCTCCTGCTCAGCGTCGAGCGCAACGTCCTCACCAACTCCGTCGGCAGCCTCGTCGTCACCGACGGCTCCCGCATGCTGATGCCCTCGGCCCAGCTCCGCGACCGGCGCCACAACGTGGTCTTCCTCGACGCGGACATGAAGGAGATCCCCGCCGGGGACGCCACCGGCGGCGTGAACGCGGCGCTGCGCGGCCGCAGCATCCTGCGCCACGACTACATCCTGCCGGGCGAGTACTTCGTGCCCGAGGGCGTCGACGGCCGCAGCCACATGCTGATCCTCGACGTCGGCGCCTACTGCGCCACGCAGCACATGGAATTCCTCAACATCCCGCCGGCGGCGGAAGTCCTCGTGGACACCGCCGGAACGCCGCACCTGATCACCGCCCGCGGTGGCGACCTCGACAAATGGCGCCACCTGCTCGACGAGAAGCAGGCAGTGAAGCTCTAACGCGCGCGTTCCCGCGAGGAGTGATCCGAGGAGTGAATTCCGTGCACGAAGTGAACGCCCCCATCGAACTGTTCCGTGAATGGTTCCGGGACGCCGAAGCCGGCGAAGTGAACGACCCCAACGCCATGTCGATCGCCACCACCGACGCCGACGGACTGCCCGACGTCCGGATCGTGCTGCTCAAGGGCTTCGACGCCGAGGGGTTCGTCTTCTACACCAACAGCCGGTCGCAGAAGGGCCGGGAGCTCGCCGGCAACATGCGGGCCGCAGGGGCCCTGCACTGGAAGTCCCTGCGCCGCCAGGTGCGCTTCCGGGGCCCCGTCGAGCACGTCACCGACGCCGAGGCCGACGCCTATTTCGCGTCACGCGCCCGGGACAGCCGTATCGGCGCCTGGGCCAGCCTCCAGTCCCAGCCGCTGGCCGACCGCGCCGAGCTCGAGGCCGCCGTGGCCCGCGAGAGCGCCCGCTTCGGCGACGGCGAGGTGCCGCGCCCGCCGCACTGGCTCGGCTACCGGGTCCGGCCCGTCTACGTGGAGTTCTGGACCGAAAAACCGTTCCGGCTGCACGACCGGCTGATATTCACGAGGGAGAAGCCGGAGGGCGAGTGGGACCGGAAGCGGTTCTACCCGTAGTCCGTGAGCGGGCGCCGGCCGGCGGCGCCGTCCCCGGACGGCGACCACCGGCCGGCGCCGCCCTCCGGCCCCACCGGTCCACCCGTACGGCTCCACCCGTACAGCGAGCAGGGACAGAACCATGTACTTCACACATGCCGATCCGGTCTGGAACGCCCACCCGCGCCTGCGCGCGGTCACCCTGGCCGTCGACGGCGTCCTCGGGACGACCAGCGGCCACGAGAGCGGCCGGGAACGCCGGGAGGCGCTCACCGCCCGGGTCGAGGAGCGGCTGGCCGCGGCGAGCGAGTCCGCGATGCCGGAGATCGCCGCCTGGCGCGAGGCGTTCTCCCGGATGGGGCTCAAGCCCACCCAGTACCGGTGCGCCTCGGAGGCGCTGCTCCGGCGCTACCGCAAGGAGCGGAACCTGCCGGGCTTCCACCCGCTGGTCGACTACCTCAACGTCGTCTCCATGGCCTTCGCCATCCCCATCGCCGTCTTCGACTGCGACAAGGTCACGGACGGCATCACGGTCCGCCACGCCGACGGCTCGGAGGTCCACCGGACCTTCCAGGGCGAGACCGAGCACCCCGCCCCCGAGGAGATCGTCTTCACGGACACGGCGGGCCACGCCCACTCCCGGCGCTGGACGTTCCGCCAGAGCGCCCTGTCCGTCGTCTCCAAGGAGACGGACCGCGCGCTCATCGTGGCGGAGGCGCTGCACCCCACGGCCGCCGAGGACCTCGCGGCGCTGGAACGGGAGCTGACGGCGGGGCTGCCGGAGGCCGGGGTGCGGATCGTGGCCGCCCGGCGGATCGACACCACGGATCGCCGGCTGGAGTTCTCGTACGCGGGAGGGGATCCCGCGGGAGGGAATTCCGCGGTAGGGGATTCCGCGCGAGGAGACTCGGTGCGACGAGACTCGGTGCGACGAGATGAGGAGACAGCATGAATCCGACCCCCGACCCCACCATCGGCCTCGAGAACGTACGGCGGGCCGTCGCCGAGGCCTGCGCGCGAGCGGGCCGCGAGCCCGGCTCGGTGACGCTCGTCGCCGCGTCCAAGACCGTGCCCGCCGACGTCCTGGAGCGCACGGTCGAGGCCGGCCACCTCGTCTTCGGCGAGAACCGGGTCCAGGAGGCCAAGGCCAAGTGGCCGGAGCTGCGCGGCCGATGTCCGGATCTGGAACTGCACCTGATAGGACCGCTCCAGAGCAACAAGGCCCGGGAGGCGGTGGCCCTGTTCGACGTCATCCACTCCCTGGACCGGTCGAGCCTGAGCGTGGCGCTGGCACGCGAGTGCGCCCGGCAGGGGCGTAGGCCCCGGCTGTTCGTCCAGGTCAACACGGGCAAGGAGCCGCAGAAGGCCGGTGTGCTGCCGGACGACGCGGACGCCTTCCTGGCCGACTGCCGGGAGACCCACGGCCTGGACGTCGTGGGGCTGATGTGCATCCCGCCGGCCGGTGAGCCGCCGGAGCCGCACTTCTCGACGCTGGCGAAGATCGCGGCCCGCAACGGTCTGGAACTGCTCTCCATGGGCATGAGCACGGACTACGCCACGGCCGTCGAGTACGGCGCCACGCATGTGCGCGTGGGCAGCGCGATCTTCGGCTCCAGGCCACCGCTGAAACCTTCCGGCACGGCCTGAGGCACGGACGGGCGGCCCGGTCATCGCCATGACCGGGCCGCCCGGCATGACCGCCCCCGTCCCACGACGCCCGCATGGAGACGTACATGCCCCACCGCCCCGCCCGCTACGACGTCCTCTTCGAACCCGTACGGATCGGCCCGGTCACCGCGAAGAACCGCTTCTACCAGGTACCCCACTGCAACGGCATGGGCCGGGCCTTCCCCAGTTCCATGGCCGCGATGCGCGGCGTCAAGGCCGAGGGCGGCTGGGGCGTCGTCGTCACCGAACAGTGCGACGTCCACCACTCCGGCAACCACCAGCGGGAGATCAGGATCTGGGACGAGAAGGACCTGCCCTATCTCACCCGGGCCACCGACGAGATCCACCGGCACGGCGCCCTCGCCGGCGTCGAACTCGCCCACAACGGCTCCTACGTCGGCAATCTGGAGAGCCGGACCATACCGATCGCCCCGAGCCTGAAGGCCGTCCGGGGCAACCTCCCCATCACCGCACGGGCCATGGACAAGGACGACATCCGCGCCGTCCGCCGCTGGCACCGCACGGCGGCGCTCAATGCCCGGCGCGCCGGCTTCGACATCGTCTACATCTACGCGGGCCACGACATGACGCTGCCCGTCCACTTCCTCTCCCGGCGCCACAACCAGCGCACCGACGAATACGGCGGCAGCCTGGAGAACCGAGCCCGGCTGCTGCGCGAGCTCATCGAGGACGCCAAGGAGGCCGTCGGCGACACCTGCGCCGTCGCCGTCCGCTTCGGCGTCGACGAGCTGATGGGACCGCGCGGCATCGGCTCCGAGGACGAGGGCCGTGACGTCGTCGAGATGCTCGCCGAGCTCCCCGACCTCTGGGACGTCAACCTCAGCAACTTCGACAACGACGGTCAGACGTCCCGGTTCAGCGACGAGGGCTTCCAGGCGGAGTACGTCAAGTTCGTCAAGAGCGTCACCAGCAAACCGGTCGTCGGCGTCGGCCGGTTCACCTCGCCCGACACCATGGTCTCCATGATCAAGGGCGGCACCCTCGACCTCATCGGCGCGGCCCGCCCCTCCATCGCCGACCCCTTCCTGCCGAGGAAGATCGAGGAAGGCCGCTTCGACGACCTCCGCGAGTGCATCGGCTGCAACATCTGCGTCGCCGGCGACAAGGCGAGTGTGCCGATGCGCTGCACCCAGAACCCCACCATGGGCGAGGAGTGGCGGCGCGGCTGGCACCCCGAGTACATCCCGCCCAAGGACACCGACGACACCGTCCTCGTCGTCGGCGCCGGCCCCGCCGGCCTGGAGGCCGCCCGGGCCCTGGGCCAGCGCGGCTACGACGTGCTGCTCGCCGACCGCCGCCGCGAACTCGGCGGCCGCGTCACCCTGGAGAGCCGGCTGCCGGGGCTGGGGGAGTGGGCGCGGGTGCGCGACTGGCGGCTCACCCAGCTGCGCCGCATGCCCAACGTCCAGCTCCTGCCGGACAACGAGATCACCGCCGAGATGGCCCTGGAGGCCGAGTGCTCGCTCGTGGCCGTCGCCACGGGCGCGCGGTGGCGGGCGGATGGAGTGGGCCGCTCCCACAGCTTCCCGATGGAGGGACTGGAGGGGCTGGAGGGACCGGCCGGGACACCCGTCTTCACCCCGGACGACATCATGGCCGGCCGGCTGCCGTCCGGCCGGGTCGTCGTCTTCGACGACGACCACTACTACATGGGCGGAGTGATCGCCGAGCGGCTGGCCGAGCACGGCTGCGAGGTCACGTTCGTCACGCCCGACAGCCTGGTGTCGTCGTTCACGCAGTTCACGGCGGAGCAGAAGCGCGTCCAGCGGCGCGTGATGGAGAAGTGCGCCGCCGTCCACACCTCGACGGCGCTCGTGCGGGCCGAGCCCGGCGCCGCCCGGCTGGCCTGCGTGTACACGGGCCGGGAGACGGTCGTCACCGCCGACGCGCTCGTCCTGGTCACCGGCATGGTGCCGCGCGACGAGCTGTACACCGGGCTGCGCGCGTTCGGCGAGGAGGCCCTGGGCGCGGCGGGCATCCGGCGCGTCGTCCGGCTGGGCGACTGCCTGGGCCCGGGGATCATCGCGGCGGCCGTCCACAGCGGCCACCTCTTCGCCCGCACTCTGGACACCGCGATCACCGATGAGACGCCGTACCGGCGGGAGAACGTCGAGCTCGACTGGGACCAGCCGCTGCCGGCGAGCAGCGGCGGCGCGTGGGGACGGCAGGAGGGGCAGGGGCATGGACGCTGACGACACCCGGTTCGAGGAGTTCAAGGACCTGGTCCGGAAGGTGGCCACCGGCGCCACCCTCACCCGTGAGGAATCGGCCCGCGCCTTCGAGCTGATGATGGCGGGCCGGGCCACGCCCTCCCAGATGGGCGGGCTGCTGATGGCGATGCGGATGCGTGGCGAGACCGTGGAGGAGATCACCGGCGGGGTGATCGCCATGCGGGCGCGGATGCGCGGGGTGGTGGCGCCGCCCGGGGCGATGGACCTGCTCGGCACGGGTGGCGACTCGTCCGGCTCGTACAACATCTCCACGTGCGCGGCGCTGATCGTCGCCGGGGCGGGGGTGCCGGTGGCCAAGCAGGGCAACCGGGCGCTGTCGTCGCGCAGCGGCGCGGCGGACGTCCTGCGCGCGCTGGGCGTCCGCATCGACCTGCGGCCCGAGGACGTGGCGCGCTGCGTCGCCGAGGCGGGCATCGGCTTCATGTTCGCCCCCGACCACCACCCGGCGACGGGCCACGTCCACCCCACCCGCGTCGAGCTCGGCACGCGCACCGTCTTCAACCTGATGGGGCCGCTGACCAACCCGGCGGGCGTGCGGCGCCAGATGGTCGGGGTGTTCGCCGAGGAGTGGGTCGAGCCGCTGGCGCGGGTGCTGGGCGAACTCGGTTCGGAGCGCGCCTTCGTCGTCCACGGCTCGGACGGCCTCGACGAGATCACCACCACCGGGCCCACGACCGTGGCCTCGCTGGAGAACGGCACGGTGCGGGTGTTCCGGGTGAGCCCGGAGGACGTCGGCCTGCCACGCGTTCCCCCGGAGTCGCTCAAGGGCGGCGACGCGCGAGCCAACGCGGAGGCGCTGCGGGGCGTCCTCACGGGGGAGAAGGGGCCGTACCGCGACATCGCGGCGTTCAACGCAGCGGCGGCACTCGTCGTCGGCGGCCGGGCGAAGGACCTGAAGGACGGCATGGAGCTCGCCACGGAGTCGATCGACGGCGGGGAAGCGCATCGCAGGCTGGAACGACTGATAACGGAATCGAACCGAAGCGACCGTAGTGACCGAAGCGAAGGGGCTTAATCGGATGCCGGACTTCCTCTCAAGGATCGAAGGGGCCAAGCGTGAGGAAATCGCGGAGGCGAAGCGCGACCGTCCCCTCGCCTCCCTCGAACGCGAGGCGGCGGCCGCCCCGGCGCCGCGTGGCTTCCTGACGGCCGTCGAACACCGTGTGGCCCGGGGCGAGTACGCCCTGCTCGCCGAGATCAAGAAGGCGAGCCCGTCCAAGGGCCTGATCCGCGCCGACTTCGACCCGCCGCTCATCGCCCGCGCCTATGAGGCGGGCGGTGCGGCCTGTCTGTCGGTCCTCACCGACACCCCGTCCTTCCAGGGCGGCCCGGAGCACCTGACGGCGGCCCGCGAGGCGACGGAACTCCCGGCGTTGCGCAAAGACTTCATGTACGACCCCTACCAGGTCGTCCAGGCGCGGGCCTGGGGCGCCGACGCGATCCTGATCATCATGGCGGCGGTCGACGACGCGGAGGCGAAGGACCTGGAGGACGCGGCGTTCGACCTCGGCATGGACGTCCTGGTCGAGGTGCACGACGAGGCGGAGCTGGAGCGGGCCACCCGGCTGCGGTCCCGCCTCCTCGGCATCAACAACCGCGACCACCACACCTTCGAGACCACGCTCGCCACAAGTGAACGGCTGGCGTCGAAGGTGCCCAAGGACCGGGTGATCGTGGGGGAGAGTGGTCTGTCCACCCCCGCCGACCTGGCCCGTCTCGCCCAAGTGGGCATCTCCGCCTTCCTGGTGGGCGAGAGCCTGATGCGCACTCCGGACATCGAGGCCGCGACGCGGGCCCTCCTGACCCGGTAGAAACGTATCGTCACTCGCCACAGAACAGCAGCAAGAGGAGTATGTCCCGTGGGCATCGAATTCCTGGTCACGTCCTTAATCGTGACCGCCTCACCCGGTACCGGCGTTCTCTACACACTGGCCACCGGCCTCTCGCGCGGCTTCCGCCCGAGCATCGTCGCCGCGTTCGGATGCACCCTGGGCATCGTCCCCCACATGGCGGCCACCATCATGGGCCTGGCCGCCCTCATGCACACCAGCGCCCTGGCCTTCCAGACCTTCAAGTTCCTGGGCGTCGCCTACCTCCTCTACGTCGCCTGGAACACCTGGCGCGACCGCGGCACCCTGAGCGTGGAGGAGCAGGCGGGCGAGCCGCCGTCCCCGGTGCGGGTGATCTGGACGGGCATCCTGCTCAACATCCTCAACCCCAAGCTGACCATCTTCTTCCTGGCCTTTCTCCCGCAGTTCGTCAGCGCGAACGAGGCCCACCCGGTGCCGCGCATGATCGAGCTGAGCGCGGTCTTCATGCTGATGACCTTCGTCATCTTCATCGGCTACGGGCTGCTCGCGGCCTCGGTCCGCGACCACGTCATCTCCCGCCCGCAGGTCATGACCTGGATGCGGCGCACGTTCGCGGGGGCGTTCGTGGCACTGGGCGCGAAGCTGGCGTTCACGAACATCTGAGGGAGTTCCCCGCCGCGGCGGACTCCGCGCCCCTGGAGGCCGGGGGCGCGGTGACCGCCGGCCGCGCCTCCAGCAGCCGCTCCAGCCGGCGCCGCGCCTCGACCCCTCCCGGGGCAGGTGCACGGTCACCCGCAGGTCGTGCCGGCTCGACGGGTGCAGCACCAAGTGGTCGAAGGTCATCTCGCCCAGCACCGGATGGAGCACGGCCTTCGTGCCGTTGGACTCCTTGCGCACGTCGTGCTGGTCCCACAGCTTCGCGAACTCCGGGCTGCGGGCGGGAATAGAGCTCGCCCGCGATGGACGTGAACTGCGCGTCGTCGGGATAGGCCGCGGCCGAACCCCGGAAATCGGCCACGACTGGTCGGCGCTCTGCGCGCGCCAACTGGTCTCCCCGGTGCGCTGGCACGCCACGCTCCACACGCTCGTGACCGGCCTGGGCAGCACCCGCTTCACCGACTTCGGCCCGGGCCGGAGCCTGGCGGGCCTGGCCCGCCGCGCGTTCCCGGACGTCCCGGCGGAACCGGTCGTCGGCCTCCGGCTGGCCGTGGTGTGACGGAAAAACGAAGTGCGGCGGACTCTCGTGAGAGAGTCCGCCGCGCTTGTCGGCGTTTCGGTCAGCCGGCCGAGAGGGCCGCTCTATCCGGTCAAGGCCGGTGCGGAGTGGTCAGGATGGCGAATCCGTCCCACTCGGCGAACTTGTCGAACGAGAGCACAGGACCTTCTTCACCCGTGCCGGCGGCACAGATGTACGCGGGATGCACTCGGCCCATGGTCAAGTGGTCCAGCTCGAAGAAGGCGTCCCTGCTGCTGCAGAGAATGCCGGGCTCGGAAGCCGAGTACATGATGAAGGACTTCTCGAATTCCATGAACCCGTTCGCGCGGGCCCACTCGACCGCCGCGTCCCCCGACCATCCGGCATCCGCATAGCTGAACACGGAGTACGGGATCTCGCGCCAGTCGATGCGCGACGGAAGCCACGGAAGCGTGCACAGGTATTCGTCGAACTTCCTGCTCGCCTCGACCGGCATCCGTTCCACCCTGCCGGAGTCCAACCAATCGGTGAAGTGATCGGAATCGATGTACATTCTCGTCCTCCGTATCAGCCGTGCGTGATCCGGCTGATCGTCGTTCTAGGTCCAGGGGAAATGCTTGATGATGTCCCTGTAGTCGCCCTCATCGGCAGGACCGCCTCGCGGCGACGGGATCGTGAAGTATCCGCGCGCGGAATCGGGCCCCATTTCGGCACGCTTCTTCGACCTGTCGAAGTTCTTCCACCAGTTGATATGAAGGGCCTTCTCCGGGTTCTTCGGGTCGAAGTCGATGCGCCATCCGTTCCGGCCGTCAGGGCTCTGCATTCCCACGTAGAGCTTGTCCTTCATCGGGCCGACTTCACTCTTGAACGGGACCGCGTCGTCCCCCAGGCCCGCCTCTGCTCGGGCCTTGTCCCGGGCAGAGGCGAAGTTCGGCACCTCGCCGCCGTCGATCTCTTCGCACGGGTTCTTGGAATTGTGGACGAGAACCGGAGCCGACCCCGCCACCACATAGTACGTGTGGAGGTTGTCGACGGTGAGGTTGTACACCGTCCGGGTGCCGGGCGCGGCACGGGTGCCCGTGACCTCCTTCAGCTCACCCTGCGGGGTGCGGAGGCGATCACCCGCCTTGAGATCCCTGGCGTCGGTCCAGTGGTGCCGGTTCTCCACCCAGAACGGGTGACCGGAGGTGGCCTTCAGCGTGCCGATGGCGCTCCCGGCATCGCCGTCCGTGTCGATCGTGACCTCGACGAGGTCGTTCTTGTCGCCGACGATCACGTCCGTGACCGTGCGGGCCCCGGTCGTGCCGGTGGCGGGGTCGGTGGCCAGGACCCGCTCCCCGATCCGGATCCTCCCGATCGGCTCCCGGGTTCCGTCGGCCATCAGGACGGGCGTGTCCGGGGTGAAGCTGTTCGGCTTCTTCTTCACATTGCAGACGGGGACCTTCTCAAGAGCCTCCTCGGCCTTCTTGATGTACTTCTTCGCCTTGGACGATTCCTCGAGCAGCTTGTCGATGCCCATGAGGCGCTTGACGAACTTGACGATGTCCGGGAGCTTCTCGGCGACCCTGAGGGCCTTGGTCCAGGGAACGTTATTGATGAGCGCCCAGAAGCAGGCCTCGACGTTGCCTTCCTTGTAGCACTTCTGGACGTCCTCCCAGTCGATGAGGCCCTTGATGACATCACCGCCGATTTCCAGCAGGAAGTCCTCGAAGCTCTTGTTCGCGAGCTGCCGGAGCTTCTCGTACTCATCCGGGTCGAACCCGGCGAGCCGGAGAGCCTCCTTCTCCTCGTCGTTCAGCTCCGGAAGGCCGCCCTTCTCAGTGGCCTCCTTGGCGGCTTCCTCGCGGGCCTTGCGCTCCCGTTCCTCCTGTTCGGCCTGGGCCTTCTTGGCCTCCGCGTCGGCCTTCTTGGCGTAGTCGAGGGCGTTGTCGGCCGCTTCCTTCGCCGACGCGGCGTGCTTCTCGGCGGATTCGGCGAGCTTGTCGGCCGCGTCGGCGTCCTCCTTGGCCTTGGTGGCCGCGGCCTGGGCGGTGGCGGCTTCTTGTTCGGCGAGATCGGCAGCACCAGCGGCGGCCGCGGCGTGCTGCTCGGCTTCGGCGGCGGCGCCTCGGGCGCGGGCTGCTTCGGCTTCGGCCTGGTTGGCGGCCTGGCGGGCGGCGGCCGCGTCGGCGTAGGCCTGGTTGGCGGCTTCGCGGGCTGCCTTGGCGTCTGCCTGGGCCTGTGCGTCGGCCTGGTTGGCGCGGGCCGCTGCGGCGCGGGCCTTGGCGCCGTCGACGGCGGCTTCGGCGGCGGACTTCATGGCGGCGGCCATGGAGCGGGTGGCGTTCGCGGAGGAACGGGCGGCGTCGGCGGCGGCCTTGAAGGCCGGCGCGACCTGGGCGTTCGCACCCTTCGCGGCGGCCTCGGCGGCTTCAGCGGCCTTGAGGGCCTCCGCTGCCTTGGCCTCGGCGGAAGCCACCTGCTCCGCGCCCAGCTCCTGGGCGGCGGCCGCGACGTCGGCGGCGAAGTCGGCGTCGACGTCCTTGCCGGCGAACGGGGCGGTCAGCTCGATCGCGGTGTTCGCCGGGTCGGCGATACCGGCCGCGCTGGCCTTGGCCGCCGTGGACGCCTGGACGGCGATACCGGCCTGAAGACGGGCCATCGCGGCCTCGCGGGTGGCGCCTTCCGCCTCGTCCTTCGTACGGTTCGCGGCCTGCAGCGCGTTCTTCGCCTCGATCGCGGCCAGACCGGCCAGACGGGCGGCCTCGTGCGCGGCCACACCGGCACGCGCCTCCTGGGCCGTGGCCTCGGCGGCCTTGACGTTGGCACGCGTCGCCGCGGCGTGGGTCGCGGCGGCCTCGGCCTCGGCCCGGTTGGCGGCCGCGTTGGCACGGGAGGCAGCGGCCTCCGCCGCGTTGGCGGCGGCGTTGGCACGCGCCGCGTGCGCGGTCGCCTCGGCCGCGGCGGCACGGGCGCGAGCGGCCGCGCCGGCGGCCTCCGTCGCGGCGGAACGGGCACGGATGGCGGCACCGCTGGCGGTGTCGGCGGCACCCTGCGCCTGATCGGCGGCGGCACCGGCGGTGTCGGCGTCCGCGCGCGCCGCGGCCGCGGCGGTCTGCGCCTGGACCGAGTACGCGGTGCCCTTGGTCGCGGCCGCCATCGACGCGGTCGCCTGAGCCTTGGCCTGCTTGGCGTCGGCGTCCTTCCGGGCCTGGCGCGCGTTGGACAAGGCCTCGCGGGCCTTGGTCTCCATCCCGCGGGCGTTGTCGTCCGCCGTGGCGGCGATGCCCTCCTGCTTCTCGGCGTCCGCCCGGGCCGACGCCGCCGTCGCGGCGGCGGCCTGGGCCTCCGCCCGTGCCGCCGACGCCGTACGGGCCTCGGCCTCCGCGCGCGCACGCGCGGCGGCGGCGATGTCGCGCTCGCGCTCCGCGCGCGCACGCGCAGCCGCAGCCAGGTCGCGCTCGCGCTCGGCGATGGCCCGCTGTTCGGCGGCGATCTTCGCCTGGCGCTCGGCCTCGAGCCGCGCCTCGCGCGTCTTCTTCGCGTGCTCCCACGCCTCGGCCTCGGCCTTCTCCGCCGCGATCCGCGCCGTGCGCGCACGGGACGCCGCGTCAGCGGCGATCTTGGCCTGCTTGTCGGCGGCCTCCGCGAGCTTCGCGGCGGTGGCGGCGTGCTGCTCGGCGTTCGCGCGCCACTTCTTGGCCTGCTGCTCGTGCAGCTCCGCCTGGTTCTTGGCGTTGAGGCCCTTGGCGTCGGCCTCGGTGGCGTCCACCGCGTGCTGCGCGGTCTCGCTCGCCTTCACCGCGGCGTCCGCGGCGGCGGCGATGCCGGAGGCGACCTCGGACCACTGCGTGCCATACGTCAGACCGGTCTCGACCAGCACGTCGGCCTGGACCTTCGCCTGCGCCGCGGCGACCTGCGCCTGCTTGGCGGCGATGCCGGCGAACTCGACCTGACGCGCGACGTCGGCCTTGACGTTGTCGTAGGACGACAGGGTCTTGCCGGCACGGTCGGCGGAGAGCATCCGGTCCGCCTGACGGGCCGAACCCGCCGCCAGCGTCATCGCGTTCGAGGCGTTCTTCAGCGCCTTGACCGCGTCGCCGTGCGCGGCGATGAGCTTGGTGCGGGCCTCGGCGGCGCGGGCGGCCTTCTCGGCCAGCTCGCGCAGCTTGTCCGCCGCCTCCTGCGCTTCCTTCTGCGCCTTCTCGATGGCGGCGCGGGCGTCGGCGTCCTTCTGGGCCGCGACCAGGTAGCCCTTCTCCAGGAACTCGGCGATCTTCGCGTTGTCCTTGGTGTCGAGGGCGGCCTGGGCGGCCTTCTTCACCTCCGGGCCACCGGAGGCCGCGAGCATCTCGACGCGCTTGCGGTTCTCCTCCGCCTGCTTCGCCGCGTTCTGCTTGTCCTTCTCGTCACGCTGCTTCGCGATCGCCGCGCCGAAGGCGAGGAAGTCGGCGCGGTCCTTCGCGGTCGCCTTCGGGCCCAGGACACGCTCGACCTCGGCGTTGAAGTACGTACCGCCGGTGCCGCGCAACTTCTCGATTTCGGCGCGGTTCTTGACGTCCGCGCCGTCCTTCTTCTCCTTCGCACGCTGGCGGGCCTCGGCTTCGCCGTGCTCCAGGAATGCCCGGATCGCGTTCGGGTCCGAGCTCTCCAGGGCCTTCTTCGCGGCCTCCTGGACCTCCGGCTCAGGATCGAACTCCGCGAAGTCCTCAACGAGCTGCCGGTCACGATCGGCCGACAGCTTGTCGAGCTCCGTGCGCGGCGCGGGCACCGCCGCGGCCGCCGGCTTCGGCAGCGCCGCCGCGAGCTTGTCCAGCGCTGCCATCGCCTCGGCCGGCGAGACCGCGGCGTTCCGGGCGTGCGCGGTGGTGGTGGCCGCGGTGGCCTCCCCTGTCGCGCCACCCAGGATCGCCACCACCACAGCTGTGGAGACGGCCTTTCTCACCACACCGGCCACGTCACCACGCAGCCGTCGTCCGGCTCTTGGCCGGAATCTACCCATCACGGGAAGAACCCCCAACGAAATGAAATGGAAAAAGGCCCTGAACCCGCCCACGCGGGCAGGGCGGAGCGGACCCGGTCACGAGAACCGGGTCCGGATGACCGCCGGAACACAGCGGTCAGGGAAGTTCGGCCGGCAGGTCAGGCCGGCCGAGACACTTGCGAAACACCTGAAGGACGTCAGCCCTTGACGCGGTTCTCGCCGTCCCGGGCCTTGTCGAACATCTCCTGCCAGAACGTGGACGTCTCCAGAGCGTCGGCCTGCTCCTGGGACCAGGTCTTCCGGGTGGCGTCGGCCGACTGGCCGATGCTCTTCCAGAGCTCGTCCGAGGACTCCTTGGCGGCCTTGGCGATGTTCTGCCAGTTCTCCGCCTGCGCCGCCGCCGTTTCCCGCTCGGCCAGCCACGCCTTGCGCGCGGCCTCGGAGTGCTCGGCCACGGCCTTCCAGGCCCGCTCGGCCTCGGCGCGGGCCTTCGCCGCGTCCGCCGAGCCCCGCACGGCCTTCTCCGCGGCCTCGGCGTCCTTGACAAGACGTGACAGGGCGGTCAGCCGGAACGTTTCCGCTTCCGCGATCCGCATCCCGAAGGCCTCGATGTCCAAGGTCGCGCCGGTCGCCCAGCCGTAGCCGTAGAACTCCGCGACGTCGGCGTCCGTCGCGCCCGGGCGAAGCGCCCACTGCGCCGCCACCCGCACCTGCTCACCCGGGTCGTGCTCGGCGACCGAGGACACGAAGTCACGGTCCTTGGCGGCGACTTCCAGCTTGTGCCGGGTGTCCGCCTCCCGGGCGGCCCGGTCGCGCTTCTGCGCCTCGGCGTACCCGGTCTTCACGAATGCCGCCTGGTCGGTGGCCGTGCCCTTCAGCGCGCGCTCGGCAGCCGCCCGCACCTCGGGAGAGAACTCGAGCGTGTGCGTGCGCACCACGCGCTCGCAGAAGAGCCTGTTGCGGGTACGGGCGTCCCGTATCCGCTGCTTGGCGGTCTCGAATCCGCCGCCGGGCGCCAACCACTCCGCGATCGCCTCGTCCCCTCCGGAACTGCGCAGGGCGTTCCAGGCGGATGTACGGATCTCGGCGGGCAAGGACGACTTCGCCATCTTGAGCACGTAGTTACGTGCCTCTTCGGCCGCCGCCGCTTTCGCGAGCGCGGCCGGATCAACCGGCTGATCGGCCGATGTCGAGGCCGGGGCCGATACCAAGGCCGGGGCGTCGGCCCAGGCCGGCGCCACACCCGCCACGGCGACCCCACCGGTCAGCATGCAGACCGTCAACGCCTGCGCGACCCACCACTGACGACTCACTCTTCCCCCTCAAGAACGTGTAAATCGCTGCACGTCCGTGTCGCTCATGTCGTTCATACGGAGAGGGACAGCGTCCTGGTCAAGACGCTGTCCCTCCGCGCGGTCCACCTGCCGCGCACACGCGGCACGGACCGCGAGGTCACTTGACCGGCGTGATCTTCCACAGCTGGGCGTCGGTCTCGTTGCAGTACCACTGCTGAGCCTTCACGTTGTTCTCCTTGCTGGCGCTGGGGATGTCCAGGCACCGGTCCTGGACGTGCTGGGGGCGCAGCTGGAAGAGCTTCTTGTCGTGGTCGACCAGGACGGCCTGCCAGCGCGTGTTCGCACCGCCGTGGCAGGTCCACTGCTGGGCGTCGTCGCCGGCCTTGGTGCCGCTGTTCTCCACCTCGAGGCACTTGCCGCTGGGTACGGACCTCAGCTCGTAGGTGGAGTCGGCGGAGGGGACCATGCGCCACTGCTGGGCGGTGGTGCCGTTGCAGGTGTACTGCTGGGCCTTGATGCCGTTGTCCTTCGCGCCGTTGTTGATCTCCAGGCACTTGCCGCTGGCCGCGACCTGGAGGGTGACGACGGTCTGGGGCGCGTTCGCGCGCTCGGCGGCGGCGCGTGCCGCGTCGGCGGCGGCGCGCGCGGCCTCTGCGGCTTCGGCGGCCGCCCGCGCGGCGGCGTCGGTGGCGGTGCGGTCCCCGTCCGCGTACGCGGTGCCGGCGCCGCCGGTCAGGACGACGATGCCGGCACCGATGGCCAGCGCGGCTCGGATGGTCCGTGCCATGGTGGTGTTATCCGTTTCTTCAGGAGGGATGTCGGTGCCGCTCAGGCGGACTTGGCGGGCAGGAGCTTCCAGCGCTGGCCGGCGGTGCCGTTGCAGTACCAGAGCATGATGTTGGCGCCGTCGTCGAGGTTGCCGCCCTGGACGTCCAGGCAGCGGTTCAGGGCGTGGGCGGGGTGCAGCTCGTACAACTCCTTGGCCACATCGACCATGACCAGTCGCCAGCGCTGGTGGGGGAGCTCGGCGCACCACCACTGCTGGACGTTGGCGCGGATGTCGGTGCCCGCGTTCTCCACTTCGAGGCACTTGCCGCTGTGCTTGGGGCGCAGCTCGAAGGTGGCGTTGCCGACGGACACGACGTCGAAGAGCTGGTTGTCCAGGCCGTCGGCGCACTGGGCCTGCGTGGCCTCGGCGCCGTTGCGGAGGCTGCCCTTCTCGATCGTGAGGCACTTGCCGCTGTGCTGGGCCTGGAGCTGCACGGCCGTCGGCGCGGCGGCGCGCGCGGCGGTCTCGTCCGCGGAGGCGGTTCCCGCGCTGGCGGCCAGCGCGGCGACGCTGGCGCCGATGGCGAGGGTGGCTCGGGTGATCCGAGACATGGGTGATTCCGTTCTTCTCAAGATGTGGGCTCGATGACGAGCGAGGTCAACGAGCGAAGTCAACGAGCGAGGCCAACGGGCGACGTCAGGAGGCGACGTCGGCGGACGACGTCAGGGGACGATGTCAGCGGGCGAGGGGCCCGGCGATCTTCCAGGTGGCGTCCTGGGCGAAGTCCTTCTCGGCGTCGTAGCGGTTCTTGCCGCTCTTGTCGGCCGTGTAGAGGTCGCCCCAGTACTGCCGCAGCCAACGCCCCGACTGGCCCGCGGACTCGAAGGACATGCCGGAACCAGTAAGGCCCTTGCGGGCGCACCAGGTGGCGTCCTTGCGGAACTGCGTGCTGTTGTCGTCCGCGGACATCCGGACCCGCCGGTCCTTCTGCGCCAGGTAGTAGCCGGGCTTGCGAGCGGACTCGAAGGAGTAGCAGCCGGGCTGGTTGGCCAGCGCGGGGACGACGACCCAGGTGGCGTCCTCGCGGTCGGTCTGCTTGTCCTTGGCGTCGACGGGGGCGATGAAGGCCTCGCCGCCGTCCACGTCGGACTGACGGATGCGGAAGCCGGCCAGCTTGGCGTTGGCGGGCTGGAAGGACTGCCGCTTCGCGCGGTACTGGCTGTCCTCCTTGAGGAACCGGGCGACGTCCTCGTCGCTGCCGGCCAGCGCCTTCTTCGCGACGGCGACCAGGTTCGGGTTCATCCCGGTCTTCTCGGCCGCGGCCTGGAGCTGCAGCGCGCGCTTGCGGTTGGCGTCGGCGATCTTCTTCCGGCGGGCCTCGTCGTCGCGCTTGTACGCTTCCTCGGCGCCGGTGTGGATGAACTGCTTCCAGTCCGCGGGGCTGGAGCTGAGCACCGCCTTCTGGGCCGCCGCGTAGAGCTCGGTGCCCTGGTCGCCGGAGGCGGCGCGCAGCAGTTCGCGGATGAAGTTGTCGTCGCCGAGGCTGAGCACGGCCTCGGACGGCGTGATGCCGAACAGGGCGGCCGCGTTCTTGCGGGCGGCCAGCTCCTTGCGGCGCTCGGCCTCCTCGCGGTTCTTCTGCTCGAGCTCCTTGAGCTCGTTGGCCACATCGCGCTGGTGGGCCTCACGGGCGCCGTTGGCGATGAACATCGCCCAGTCGTCGGCGCCGCCCGCCAGGGCCTTCGCCGCCGCGTCGCGCACCTCCGGCCCGGAGGCCTCGTGCTTCATCATGGCGCGGATGAAATTGTCGTCGCTGAGCGCGAGCAGGTCCGGGCTGTTCGGGATGCCCACGGCGATCAGGGCCTGGGTCTTGGTCTCGCGGGCGGCGCGCTCGGCGTCGGCCTTGGCCTTCTCCCGCTGCTTGTCGAGCTCGTAGGCCTCGTGGATGCCGGTGGTGATGAACCGCACGTGGTCCTCGGCGGATTCACTGACCATGGCGTCCTCGGCGGCCAGCCGCACGTTCTCGAACCCCTGGCCACCGTCCCGCGCCTTCTGCCACAGCGCGTGGATGAAGTCGTGGTCGCTGAGGAGGAGAACGTCCGGCGTGGGGTCCAGACGGACCACGGCCGCGGCGTCGACACGCTGCGTGTCAGTGGTCCCGATCCCGACGGCCGCGGCCACCGCGCCGGCGGACGCCGCCACGGCGATCCCCGGCGCGGCCGCACCGGCGACGGCGGCCAGCGCGGTGGTCGCCACGATCCCGCGCTTGATGATGTTTCGCGTGCGCGCAGAGTTGGTCTGACTCTTGTGCATTGTTGTTACCCCCAGTAGCGCCTCGTTCGAATGGCCCGCTGAACGGGCGAACGAAGGCGTTGTCTGGGCGCAGTGTTGAAGATCCCCCGAGAGGAGTCAAACCAGCCACCCGTTGATATGATCCCGACGCGATTGGCCTGCCTTTGGGGCCGATTCGGGGGAACGGGGGCTTGACTTTGCGCTGGGTTATGTGTTTGCGCGCGTTGCGATATCCGGGGGCGGGGGCTCTACTCGGAGCCGGTCGCGCTTCTTGAAGACGAAGTACGGGCTGACGCGGCCCATCCCTATCGGTGCGATGGCGAACGGGGGGCGAACGCCCAGTTGAGTTCCGCCAATTGCTCGAAGTTCACACCGTAGGTGATGCTGGCGAGTGTGTGCGGCGGATCGTTCACAGGGAACAACCCCTCCTTGACGCCGCGCGCGGCCACCGAACTTCCGGTGGTGCTCTGGCCTCCCAGTCCCTGAGGGCCATGCCGTGGCGGTGGCGGATCACCTGCGTCTCAGCCGACCACCCGCGGCAGCCGCAGATTCAGCAGCTCCGCCACCGCCACCGCCCCTAGCTGCGCCAGCAGCGTCACCACCAGCGCGTCCCCGTACCCCGCTGAGCGGGACCGGCCCTGCCCTTTGGGGTGCCGCCCTGCGGCGGCCGTGCGTCAGTTCTGTGCGGTGTCGTCGCTCGCCTGCCCGGCGGCCTCGGCTGCGCGTGCCTTTTCGCGCATCTTGCGAACCAGCTCCGCCTTCTGGGCGGCGGCGCCCTGGCGGTCCAGGTTGCGGTGCGGACCGTTGTTCTGCCGTTCGGTGCGGGACAGTTTCTTGCGCTGGCCGCCGCCCTGGCCCACGGGGTTGTTGATGTTCTTGCTGTCGGTCACGGGTTCTCCCGGTGGTGATGTGAAGTGATCTACGGATTCATCGGTGGGGGACGGGCGCGGCGACGTCGGGAAAGGCGTCAGCGGGAGCCCGTCGCGCTCTCACTCGTAAATCGGTGTCTGGAAGAACATGACAAAGACGTTACCCGGTTCCGTCGGCCCCGCGCGCCAAGATTTTCGCCGCCCGGCGTTGGCCGGGCCTTCGGTGAGGGCCCGGGGGCAGCCTCCTTGCGGGAATGAGTGCCGTCCGCGATCCGCATGTGCTCCGTGACCGGCTCCGCTGGTTCGAGTGCCAGCAGGCCCTGCAGGATGGGGCTGCAGTGGCCGTCGAGATTTCTTCCCTACGGGCCCCTGGCTGCCGTTCGTCGCGACTCAGCCTGCCGTGGGTCTGGCGCTACACGAGCGAATTCGCTCCCCAGCTCGGTTCGGCTCAGCTCAGTTCCTCGCGGGCGGCCTTGAGGTCGTCTACGACGAACACGTCCTGGGACCACTGACCAGGCCATGCGGCAAGAACCAGATCCTTCGGTCCTGCCTGTGCCAGCATGGTCCGCTTCTCGGTTATTCGGGTCGCTTGAGTGACGCTTCCCTTCGCATCGATCCGGATCAAGGTCACGGTTTGTCCGCGCCAGGGAAACCCGCCCTCCACTGAGGTGGTGCGGCGGAGGGCTGAGGCGTCGAAGTCAGCGAATCTAGGCATGCCTCGAACCATAACGTCGGCCACCCGTTTCTGCGTGAGATAGCGGCTGAAAAGCACCGACCCGGCAGCCCTCTAGTTCCGCATCCAGCACCGCGAGGGTGCCACACTCCACCCGCGCGGCCATCCACGTCTGCGGAATCGTCGCTTGTGCGGTACACGGTTGCCCTGTCAGTCGAACTTCCGTCTCGTTCCCTGGCACGGTGGACTTGCCGGTGATCACGCAGGGATGGGTCAGGTGGGGGCGGGTGCGTGGGCCGTGCCGAAGACTTGGCTGATGTCTTAGCTGCGGCCGTCGGCGTCGATCGGCGTTCCGTCGGCGAGGAAGCGGCGTCGGCGAAGGCTGCGAGCTCGGCCAGGTCCGTGGTGAAGCGCAGTCGGTCGCGGGGCCGGGGCGCCGCCGTGCCAGATCGCGATGACGAAGTCGGGGCCGACGAGGATGCGCAGCTCGCCGAAGTCGACCTCAGTGGCGGGGCGTCGAGGTAGCGGGCGGCGCGCAGCACCGCGATGAGGACGTCGCCGTAACGTTCCAGCTTGGGTCGCCGGCGGGCCTCCAGGGTGTCCTCGACGGCGAGCTGGTGGAGACCCAACTCCTCGGCGGGGGGATTTAATTCGTGGAAGGGCCGTGGAAGTCGATCCATGCCATCGGCGGTGTCCAAGTCGGGCGCCGGGGGAGTGGCCGTGCCGCCGTTCGTGGGGCGCGGCCGCGAGTGCTTCCTGGGGCGGGCCGGTGGTACGGAGAGTGCTCGGGCATGGTTCGTCCCCCGCTTGTTCGTCGCGGGCCGTGGAGCGCGATATATGTCCCGTTCCGCGCTTCCGTCGGCGCCGCGATCAGTTCTTCTCGCCCCGCAGTGACCGCAAGTGCAGCCGCAGTACCCGTCGCATGTCGTCGGCGGGGAGCCGGGCCGGGTGGAGGACGGAGGTGAGGGTCAGGCCGTCCAGGAGGGCGAGTAGTCGTAGGGCCTCTGTGGGGATGTCGAGGTGGTTGGGGAAGCCGCCGGCGTTTTGGGCCTCGTGGAGGACGCGTTCGATCAGTTCGCGCATGCCGGTGTGGATTCTGTCCGCGCTGGGGCGTAGTTCCGGGCGGACGCGGGCCGCCGTGCAGAAGGCCAGCCACAGGACGGCCTCGTCGTGGCGGGCCTGGTCCAAGGGGAGGAACTCCGCGAGGAGGTCTTCGACGAGCGCGGCGCGGTTATCGGCGGGCGGTGTGGCCAGGAGGTGCTCGGCGTGGTCGCGCACTCGGGCCTCGACGCGGCGGGCCAGTTCCCGCATGGCGAAGAGCATCAGGTCGGAGTGGTCGGCGAAGTAGTGCCGCACGGAGCCGACGGCGAGCCCCGCCTCCTGGGCGACGTTGCGCAGCGACGCGTTCTCCAGGCCGTCGCGCCGGGCCACCCGGAACACGGCGTCGGCGACCGCCCGGCGGCGGGCCTCCGGATCGACGATCTTTGGCATGTTGCCGTTATAGCACGACCGGGCTAAATTCTTATTTGGCACGAGTGAGCTATTAAAGTGAGCCATGCGAGGAGTCCTAGTGAACGCCTGGGTGTCTGCCGCCCTCATCGCCGCGGTCGCCGTGGCCGTCGTCGTCAAGCGGCTGCGAGGGGAGCCCCTCAACGCGCGCGAGTTGTTCGCCGCCCCGTTGGTCCTGACCGGCATCGGCGCGTGGACGCTGTGGAAGGCCGAAGGCGTCGGCGTCGCGGACGCGTTCTGGGTGGCGGGCGGTGCGCTGCTGGGCGTCTCGCTGGGGGTGGTGCGCGGGACGACCATCCAGGTCTTCGAGAAGGAAGGCGTGCTGTGGCAGCGCTACACCGGGCGGACGTTCGCGGTGATGGCGGTGTCCGCGCTGGTCTCGTTCGGCTTCGGCCTGCTCGCCGGCCGGATGGGCATGCACCCGCAGGCCCGCCCGGTCCAGCTCTCGATCGGTGTCGGCTTCCTGGGTGAGGCGCTCGCGGTGGGGGCGCGCGGGTTGATGGCAGGGGTGCCGTTCGCGCCGGAGACGCGGGACGGACGACGGCGCGATCGTTGAACGAGGGCGTGTGGACCCCGCCCCGCCCCACCTCAGTCCGGCAGCTCCCGGCTCCACAGGTCCGCCGGTGTCTCGCGGCGCACCAGCAGCCGCGCCCGGCCGCCCGTCACGGCCGCCACCGGCGGCCGGCCGACGAGGTTGTACGACGAGGCCATCGACAAGTGGTACGCCCCCGACGCCGGCACCGCGAGGACGTCCCCCGGGCGGACGTCGCCCGGCAACGGCACGTCCTCCGCCAGCACATCGCCCGCCTCGCAGTGGCGCCCCACGACCGTCATCGGCCGGTCCGGTGCCGCCCCGGCGCGGCCCGCCAGGCGGACCGTGTAGCGGACCCCGTACAGCGCCGGGCGCGGGTTGTCGCTCATGCCGCCGTCCACGGCGACGAACGTCCGTCCGCCCGAGACCTTCACCGCCAGCACCCGGTACAGCGCCACGCCCGCCGGGCCCGCTATCCAGCGGCCCGGCTCGACGGCGAGCCGGGGGACCGGCAGGTCCACGTGGGCGCAGCGCAGCGCCAGTTCGGCGCGGACGCGCGCCGCGTACTCGGCGGGGTCGAGCGTCGGTTCGCCGTCGCGGTAGGGGATGCCGAAGCCGCCGCCCAGGTCGAGTTCGGGGAACGTCACGCCGTGCACGTCCCGCAGGGTGGACAGGAAGGGCACCAGCTTGCGGACGGCGGCGAGGTAGGGGTCGACCGAGGTGATCTGGGAGCCGAGGTGGCAGTGGAGGCCGACGAGTTCCAGCCGGGGCTGGCCCAGGACGCGGGCCACGGCGTCCGCCGCCTCGCCGCCGTCCACGGACAGCCCGAACTTCTGCCCCTCGACCCCCGTCCGCACCGCCGCGTGGGCGCCGGCCTCGATGCCCGGCACCACGCGCACCAGCACCTTCTGCCGGGCACCGGGCGGCACCAGCGCCGCGAGCCGGGCTACCTCACCGGTGTTGTCGAGAACCACGCGCCCCACGCCCAGCCGCAGCGCGGTCCGCAGGTCGTCGGGGCTCTTGGCGTTGCCGTGGAGGACGACACGCTCGCCGGGGAAGCCCGCGTGCGCGGCGAGTTCGAGCTCACCGGCCGAGCAGACGTCGAGGTGGAGCCCCTCCTCCTCGACCCACCGGACCATCGCGCGGGTGAGGAACGCCTTGCCGGCGTAGGCCACGTCGGCGTCCGGGAGCGCCGCGCGCCAGGCGCGGGCACGTGCCCGGACCTCGTCCTCGTCGACGACGTAGGAGGGGGTGCCGAAGCGGTCGGCGAGCTCGGCGAGGGGAACCCCGCCGACGGCCAGCCCGCCCGAGGGCAGGACGCGGGCGGACGCGGGCCACACGGGCCCCGGCCACGCCGAGTCCGCGCGAGCGGATTCCACGAGAGAGGGCTTCCCGGGCCGCGGGGGCAGGGCGATGGGGGAGAGGGGGAGGGACACGGGTGATCTCCTTCGGGGGAAATCGGTGGGACGCGAGGAGTCAGCCGAAAGGGTCAGCCGGAAGAGCCGGCCGGAAGGATCAGTCGGCAAAGGGGGGCAGCATGGGCGCGGCGTCCTCGGTCACCGGCAGCGCGGGGCGGGCCGTCAGCTGCGGGTCGACCGACACCTGCCCGACGCCCAGCGGCGCGGCCAGCGCCCGTACGGCGGGCAGCGACAGGCGGACCGAGGGGACACCCGGCCCCAGACAGTCGGAAAGCCGCCGCCTACTGGTGAAGGCGACGGCCGTCCGGGCGCCGAGGGGGGTGCGGAAGACCCGTAGGGCGAAGCCCACGGGGCAGGGCCGTACGGGGATGTACAGCGGCCGCGCCGGGCCCGGATGGGAGGGCTCGCCGTCGTCGGCGGGGCGGCTCCCGGCGATGTCGGGGCGGTCGGCGCGGTCGGTGCGGTTCGCCGCGGCGACGGCCGCGGCCTCGGCGGGAGTACGGCTCACATGCATGACGATCCTTGGGAGGTGTCGATGAGGAGGTGTCAGTGCGGAGGTGTTGATGAGGAAGTGTTGATGAGGAGGCCTTGGCGAGGCGCCTCGGTGAGGTGCCTCGGTCACGCTATGCCCGTCCCCCGCCCGGGCGACCGCCACCTTGACAGCACATTGACCCCACCCGGGAGTCCCTTGACGGCTCGTTTACGCACCCGGATTCGCCCCCGCGCTCCCACGCGCCCTTGCGCCGGTCCTATCCGTCCACACGCCGCCCACGCGCCGCCGCACCGGCCGCCCCGGAACCACCCGCTCCAGCCGCCCGAAAACTTTGGAACAATCCGCCCCGCGCGTACCCCCACCGGCCCCGAGTCCCGCCGGGCGCGCACCAGCCCCCTCCGGGGCTGGTCAGACGTGGATCATTGCCGCACGATGCTTACGGCGAGGGCGGCGAGCCCCGGGCACTCTGGAGGACGAAGTGACGGCGACGAACGTGCCTACGAACGTGACCGCGGTCGGCCCGGCTGACGGCTTCCGGGCGGCCCGGGACTTCCTGCTCGCGCACCGTGAGGACTACGCGGCGGCCCGCGAGGGCTTCTCCTGGCCCCGGCCCACCGCCTTCAACTGGGCGCTGGACTGGTTCGACACGATCGCCCGCGACAACGACCGCACCGCCCTGTGGATCGTGGAGGAGGACGGCCGCGAGGAGAAGCTCTCCTTCGACACGATGCGCCGCCGCTCCGACCGCGTCGCCAACTGGCTGCGCGCGCGGGGCGTACGGGCCGGCGACCGGATCGTCGTCATGCTCGGCAACCAGCGCGAGCTGTGGGAGACCGCCCTGGCGGCCATGAAGCTGCGCGCCGTCGTCATCCCCGCCACCCCGCTGCTCGGCCCGGCCGACCTCGCCGACCGCATCGAGCGCGGCGGGGCCCGCCACGTGCTCGTACGGGACGAGGACACCGGCAAGTTCACGGACGTCCCCGGCGACTACACCCGCATCGCCGTCGGCGGAACGCCCACCGAGGGCTGGCTCGCGTACGAGGAAGCCTACGAGGACGCCGACGACGCCGACCACGCCGACGAGGCGTTCACCCCCGACGGGCCCACCCCCGCCGACGACACCCTGCTCCTCTACTTCACCTCGGGCACCACCGCCAGCCCCAAACTCGTCGAGCACACCCACATCTCGTACCCCATCGGTCACTTGACCACCATGTACTGGATCGGGCTGCGCCCCGGCGACGTCCATCTCAACATCTCCTCGCCCGGCTGGGCCAAGCACGCCTGGTCCAACCTCTTCGCCCCCTGGAACGCCGAGGCCACCGTCTTCGTCCACAACTACACCCGCTTCGACGCGGCCCGCCTCATGGCCGAGATGGACCGCTGCGGTGTGACGAGCTTCTGCGCCCCGCCCACGGTGTGGCGGATGCTCATCCAGGCCGACCTGGGTGCGCTGCGCGAGCCGCCGCGCGAGGTCGTGGCGGCGGGCGAGCCCCTGAACCCCGAGGTCATCGAGGCCGTCCGGCGCCACTGGGGCCGGACCATCCGCGACGGCTTCGGGCAGACCGAGACCTCCGTCCAGATCGCCAACCCGCCCGGCCAGCCCCTGAAGCCCGGCTCCATGGGCCGCCCGAGCCCCGGCTTCACCGTCGTCCTTCTCGACCCGCGCACCGGCGAGCTCGCCGACGAGGGCGAGATCGCCCTCGACCTGAGCGACCGCCCCGTCGGCCTCATGACCGGCTACGCGGGCGACCCCGAGCGCACCGCCGAGGTCATGGCGGACGGCTACTACCGCACCGGAGACATCGGCGCGCGCGACGAAGACGGATACATCACCTATATCGGGCGCGCCGACGACGTCTTCAAATCCAGCGACTACAAGATCAGCCCCTTCGAGCTCGAGAGCGCCCTCCTGGAGCACGAGGCCGTCGCCGAGGCCGCCGTCGTCCCCGCCCCCGACCCGCTGCGGCTGGCCGTGCCCAAGGCCTACGTCGTCCTCGCCGCCGGCTGGGAGCCCGGCCCGGACACCGCCAAGGCCCTCTTCGCCCACTCGCGCGCCGTGCTGGCCCCCTACAAGCGCGTCCGTCGGCTGGAGTTCGCCGAGCTGCCCAAGACCGTGTCCGGCAAGATCCGCCGCATCGAGCTGCGCGAACACACCGCGAAGGGCGGCGGGACCGAGTACCGAGAGGAAGACCACCGGTGACCACACCCTCCCCCTCCCACACGGCAGGCCCCGTCGACACCCCGCTGCGCGAGGAGACCATCGGGGCCAACCTGGCCCGCACCGTCGCGCTCTTCGGCGACCGCGAGGCGCTCGTCGACGTCCAGGGCGGCCGCCGCTGGACCTACGAGGAATTCGGCAGGGCGGTGGAGGAGGTCGCCCTGGGACTGCTCGCCAAGGGCGTGGCCAAGGGCGACCGCGTGGGCATCTGGGCCGTCAACTGCCCCGAGTGGGTGATGGTCCAGTACGCCACCGCCCGTATCGGCGCGATCATGGTCAACGTCAATCCGGCCTACCGCGTCCACGAACTGGCCTACGTCCTGCGCCAGGCGGGGATCAGCATCCTCGTCTCCTCCGTCGAGTACAAGACGAGCGACTACCGCCGCATGGTCGAACAGGTCCGCGGCCGCTGCCCGGCGCTGCGCGACGTCGTCTACATCGACGACCCCACCTGGACCGGCCTCGTCCGCGTCGGCCAGGGCGTCGACCCCGCCCGGCTCGCCGCCCGCGAAGCCCTGCTGAGCTGCGACGACCCCGTCAACATCCAGTACACCTCGGGCACCACCGGCTTCGCCAAGGGCGCCACCCTCTCCCACCGCAACATCCTCAACAACGGCTATTTCGTGGGCGAGGGCCTCGGCTACACCGAGCAGGACCGCATCGCCCTGCCCGTGCCCTTCTACCACTGCTTCGGCATGGTCATGGGCAACCTCGCCGCCACCACCCACGGCGCCTGCGTCGTCATCCCGGCCCCCACCTTCGACGCCACCGCCACCCTCCACGCCGTCGAACGTGAGCGCTGCACCTCGCTCTACGGCGTCCCCACCATGTTCATCGCCGAACTCGGCCTGCCCGACTTCGCCACCTACGACCTCGGCTCGCTGCGCACCGGCATCATGGCGGGCTCGCCCTGCCCGGAGGAGGTGATGAGGCGCGTCGTGACGGAGATGCACATGTCCGAGGTCGCCATCTGCTACGGGATGACGGAGACCTCCCCGGTCTCCACCCAGACCCGGCGCGACGACGATCTCGCGCGCCGCACCGGCACGGTCGGACGCGTACTGCCGCACATCGAAGTGAAGATCACCGACCCGGCCGACGGCACCACCGTCCCGCGCGGCGAACCCGGCGAACTCTGCACCCGCGGCTACTCGGTGATGCTCGGCTACTGGGACGACCCCGAGCGCACCGCCGAGGTCGTCGACGCCGACCGGTGGATGCACACCGGCGACCTCGCGGTGATGGACGAGGACGGCTGCGTCCGGATCGTCGGCCGCATCAAGGACATGATCATCAGGGGTGGGGAGAACGTCTACCCGCGCGAGATCGAGGAGTTCCTCCACACCCACCCCAAGATCTCCGACGTCCAGGTGATCGGCGTCCCCGACGAGAAGCTCGGCGAGGAGATCATGGCCTGCGTCATCCTGCGCGACCCCGCCGAGACCCTCACGCGCGACGAGCTCGCCCGCTACTGCCGGGGCCGGCTCGCGCACTACAAGGTGCCGCGCCATCTGCGGGTGATGGACGCCTTCCCCATGACCGTCAGCGGCAAGGTGCGGAAGGTGGAGCTGAGGGAGGAGGCCGCCGCGCTGCTCGACGGCGCGGGCATCGCCGTACGGGGCTGACGGATGGGATGAGGACGAGCGGCGGACGGACGGGGCGGGCCGCGTACGGCGGCCCGCCCCGTCGTTCCCCCGTTCCCCCGTATCCCCCGTTCCCCCGTGAACGGTCTCTTTCTCCCCCGGTATTCCCCCCGTGGCCGGGCCGGCGGTCCCCCGTGTCTCGCTGGCCCTGCGCCCAGTCTCCGCCCTGCCGCGCCCAAGTCGCCATGGTGAGCGGTCAGTTCAGAGGAAGAATTGAGCTTCGGGTCACCTCCTGCCGCGCCGCACCAGTTCGTCGGCCCACTCGTTGAGGGGCTGCGGAGTGCCGGTCAGGTCCATCACGAACAGAGGGAGCCGCAGGTCGTCCGCCCGGCAGCGGGCGTCCCGGGCGTAGCCCGCCAGGGAGAAGCAGACGCTCGTCGCGGAGTCCAGCAGGCCGTACAGCCACAGGCACTCGATGTCGCGCAGGGTGGTCGGCAGGGTCGTGGGGTCGACGCGGGCGACGACGCCGGTGGCGCACAGGTCCACGCCGCTCGCCGCGGGCGCCGGGCAGTTGCCGGGGCGGCGTACGTCCGGGAAGCCCAGCCAGCGCAGATAGCGCTCGGCGGACATCACCGCGTCGCGCTCGGTACGGATGGCCACCGGCCGGAACGGCGGCTTCGAGATGGCGCGGGGGCGCGGAGCGGCGTCGGAGGGCGCCTCGGGCGCTGCCTCCTCCGGGCTCGTCACGCCCTTGACGTCCTCGGAGGCGTCCTCGGCGTCGCGCGGCGGCAGGACGGGCAGCCGGACGACCGTCCCGCAGGAACAGCCGAGTTCGGGCCGGGGCCACTGGCCCTGGCGGTCACAGGAGGGGCAGCGCACCGCCACCCAGGAGTCGCGCCAGGTGCGATGGGCGAGTAACTCGGGGCTGGCGTCGGGCGGTACCGGCAGCGTCAGCGGGGTGCCGCAGGCGCAGGGAAAGGTGGGCGGGGTGAAGGAGTGCTCCCGGTGACACGTGGGGCAGTGCACCGGCACGCTCTTGGCCATCTTCGGCTCCAGCGTAGGGTCCGTAGGGGATGTGGGACCCCATCGTCCACGATGTGGGCGCGGCGGGGGAGCGAATCGGCAAGGCGGGCGCGGGAGAGTGCTCCGGGCGGCGCCGCCGGGGCGCGAACAGGATGGATGCCGGCACCACCGCCCGGAGGTCAGGGGAGGGGAAGCGGAGGCGCGGGTGACGCCAGGAGATCCTCCTGGGGGACCGGCTCGAACTCCCGCACGGCGTCGATGTTCACGCCGTGCGGTGTGTTCGCCTCCCGCTCGATCATGATCTCGACGAGGACGGGCCGGGAGGTGGCGACCGCCTCCTTGCGGGCCCATTCGATCGCCGGACGGATGTCCGCCGGCTCGACGACACGCCGCCCCGAACAGCCGTAGGCCTCCATCAGTTTGACGTTGTCGGTGCCGGTCTCGTCGTAGTGGACGTCGACCTGGTAGTTCATCCCATAGCCGATGGACGCCTGCCGGATCAGGCCCAGGTACTCGTTGTTGAGCATGATCAGGACGAACGGGATGCCGTACTGCGCCGCGACGGCCAGCTCCTCCGCCGTGTACTGGAAGCCGTAGTCCCCGACGACGCCCACCACCTCGGTGGCGCCCCGCCCCATCCCCTCCAGCGCCTTCTTCGCCCCGATCGCCGCCGGGACCTCCCAGCCCAGCGGGCCCGCCTGACCGCACACCTGGTAGTGGCGGGGCCGGTGGGCCTTCTGATGCTGGCCGCCCCAGATCTGGTACAGGCCGATGGCGGTGAGGAAATAGGTGTCCTCGCCGAAGATCTCGTTGATCTCCTTGTAGACGCGGGGGGCCTTGACGGGGGCGGTGTCGAAGTCCTCCCGCCGGACGAGGGTCCGCTTGAGCAGCCGGCAGCGCTCCCGCCACGGCTGCCAGGACTGCCAGGGGCCGGTGTCGCCGGTGTCCGTCCGGGCCTTGCGCCGCCGGGCGGCGGCCAGCAGGGCCGCGAGGAACTCCTTCGCGTCCGAGACGACGCCCACGTCCGGCGCGACGACCCTGCCCAGCTGCGTGGGCTCCACGTCCACCTGGACGAAGGTCCGCCCGCCCCGGTAGACGTCCAGGTCCGCCCCCGTGTGGCGGTCGCCGAAGCGGGCGCCCACGGCGAGTACGAAATCCGCCTCCAGGAACGAGGCGTTGGCGTACCGCTGCGAGGTCTGGATACCCGTGGTGCCCATGTGGAGCTCGTGGTCGTCCTCGACGGCCCCCTTGCCCATCAGCGTCACCTGGAACGGCACGCCCAGCAGCTCCACCAGCGCGCGCAACTCGTCCGCCGCCCCGGCCAGGATCACCCCGCCGCCCGCCAGCACCAGCGGCCGCTCGGCCGCCAGCAGCAGATCCAGGGCGGCCTCGACACTCGGCGGGTGCGGCACCGGGACGCGGACGGGGAGCCGGGTGTCGGTGGCCGCGTCGTAGCGGATCTCGCGCCGGGCGATATCGACCGGAATGTCGATCAGCACCGGCCCCGGCCGCCCCTCGCGCGCGATCCGGAACGCCTCCCGGAACACCCAGGGGATCTGCGCGGCCTCCGTGATCCGCACCGCCCACTTGGTGACGGGACGGACGATCCCCACGATGTCGACCGCCTGGAACGCCTCCTGGTGGAGCTTGGTGGAGACCGCCTGGCCGGTGACGCAGACCATGGGGATCGAGTCGGCGAAGGCGGTGTACAGGCCGGTGACGAGATTGGTGCCCCCGGGCCCGGAGGTCGCCAGCGCCACCCCGACCCGGCCGTTGGTACGGGCCCACCCGTCGGCCATGTGCGCGGCGCCCGCCTCGTGGCGGACGATCAGGTGCTCGATGCCGCCGACGGTCTCCAGCGCCTTGTACAGCGGCAGGATCGCGGCGCCGGGGCAGCCGAAGACGATGTCGACGCCTTCGTCCTTGAGGATCCGCACGACGGCGTGCATGGCGGGAACGGTGGTCATACTGCGGCGTGGAACGGTGGTCATACCGCGGCTCCCGACAGCCGCTCGACGCCCCGGAGCAGGGCCGAGTGGTCGAGCGCGCCGTCGCCCCGGTCCCGGGCGGCGGCGACGAGCGTGGCCACCAGCGTGCCGAGCGGCAGCGCGGCGCCGACCTCGCGGGCGGCGGCGGTGACGATGCCCATGTCCTTGTGGTGGAGTTCGATCCGGAACCCCGGCGGGTACTCGCGGCTGAGGAAGTTCTCCCGCTTCCGGGCGAGCACGGCGGAGGCGGCGAGCCCGCCGCCGAGGACGTCCAGCGCGGCGACGAGGTCCACGCCGGACTTCTCCAGGAAGACGACGGCCTCGGCGCACGCCTGGATGTTGGCGGCGACGATCAGCTGGTTGGCGGCCTTGACGGTCTGCCCGGCGCCGTGGGGGCCGCAGTGCACGACGGTCGTGCCCAGCGCGCGCAGCAGGGGCGCGGCCTCCTCGAAGTCGGCCCGCTCGCCGCCGCACATGACGGACAGCGTGCCTTCGACAGCGCCGGCCTCACCGCCGGAGACGGGCGCGTCGAGGGCCCGTATGCCACGAGCGGCCGCCTCGGCGGCGAGCGCGGCGGAGGTGGCGGGGCTGATCGAGGACATGTCGATGAAGAGCGTGCCGGGGCGGGCGTTGGCGAGGACGCCGTCGTCGCCCCGGGCGACGGCGACGACCTCGCGGTCGGCGGGCAGCATCGTGACGACGACGTCGGCGTCGGCGACGGCCTCCCGCACGGAGGCGGCGGGGGTGCCGCCTGCGGCGGCGAGGCGGGTGAGCTTGTGGGTTTCGAGGGTGTGGCCGGTGACGGGGTACCCGGCCTTGAGGAGGTTCTCGGCCATGGGGGAGCCCATGATGCCGAGGCCTATCCAGGCGGTGCGGGGGAGGGAGGGCATGTGTTTCCTTTCGGGGTGGTTGGTGGTGCCCCGGTCCCGCCCTTTCACCGTTTCCGAGTGGGGCTGCCGCCCCCTCGAACCCCCGCTCCGCGCTGACGCGCGGTGTCCTCAAACGCCGGACGGGCTGATTTCAGCCCCGCCGGGGATTGAGGCGCGGGGGTCCGGGGCGGAGCCCTCGGGAAACGGGAAGGGGCGGGGCTGGGGAAGAGTCAACGTCCGGCGAGCCAGCCGAAGGCGTTCGCGCTGGGCCCGTCGGCCCGGTACTCGAGCCCGACGGGCCCGTCGTACCCGGCCGCGTCCAAGCGGGAGAACAGGTCCGCGAAATCCAGCGCCCCCGTCCCCGGCGCCCCCCGCCCCGGCACGTCCGCGATCTGGACGTGCCCCGCCCGCCCCGCGTACCGGTCGACGACCTCCCGCACGTCCGCCCCGCCCATGGCCACGTGGTACAGGTCCAGCAGCAGCCGCGCGTTCCCCAGCCCCGTCGCCGCGTCGACCTTGTCGACGATCTCGACGGCCGACGCCGCGTCCGTCAGCGGATAGCTCGGTGATTCCGCGGCGTTGAGCGCCTCGATCAGCAGGATCGCCCCCACCCGGTCCGCCGCCCGCGCCGCGTACGCGAGGTTCTCCAGCGCCAGGGCGTCCTGGACGCCGGGCGCCACCCCGTCGACGCGGTTGCCGTACAGCGCGTTGAGCGCCCGGCAGCCCACCGACGCGGCGAAACCGGCGGCGACGTCGACGTTCGCGCGGAAGCGCGCGGACTCCTCGCCGGGCACGGAGGCCGCGCCCCGGTCCGGTCCGGGCAGCCGGCCGGCGTAGAAGTTGAGGGCGGTCAAACGGGTTCCGGCGGCGTCCAACGCGTCGCGTAGCGCCGCCAGTTCCGCCTCGGGCGGCTCCGGGTCGTCCGGCCAGGGCCACCACAGCTCCACCTTCGTGAACCCGGCCGCCGCGGCCGCGGCGGGCCGGGCGAGGAGCGGCAGTTCGGTGAAGAGGATGGAGAGATTCACATCGAATTCCGTATTACGGAAAGAAACTTCCATGACAAGGAAGGCTGCTCCCGCCCACCGGCCCTGTCAAGGGCCCGGTACGTTGACCGGGTGCGATTGAGAGTGGAGTTCACGACCGAACCGTTCGATCTCGACGAGCCCCCGCCCCATGCCACGGCGGCCCGGGACGTCGTCCAGGCGGCGGAGTTGGACACCGTCGACGTCGGCCCGTTCGGCAACACCGTCGAAGGCCGGGCCGACTCCGTGCTCGCGACGCTGGACACCCTGCTGCGCGCCTCGCTGGAGGCGGGCGCCACGCGGGTTTCGCTGCAGGTCAACGTCCTTGACGCGGAGGGCGTTGAGGGCGCGGAGGGCGGGGACGGCCCGTGAGCGAGGACGCCTTCCGCGCCGCCGTCAGGCCGCTCGTGGACGCCATGGGCGGCCGGCTGCTCGACCCCGAGCAGGCCGAGGGCGACGACGTCGTCCTCCGCTGGGAGGGCCGTCCGGTCCTGGCCGTACGCCTCCCGCACCTCGCGGACTCGCTGGAGAGCATCCTCGCCGACCTTGAACGCCGGCACGGCGCGCCGCTCGCCGAACTCGACCGCAGGACCAAGCAGTCGGTCGTACGGAACCTGGAGGCGCGCGGCGCCTTCGCGCTGCGGCACGGCGTCGAGACGGTCGCCGCCGCGCTCGGCGTCAGCCGGTTCACCATCTACAACTACCTGAACCGCGAGCGGGACGCGAACGGTTCTGGTTCTTCAACAAACTGTTGACGCGCGTTCGCCGGAGGCGTTAGCTATGCGCAGCTCATCCGAGTGCGGCGAGAAGCGCCACGGAGGTTCCCGTGACTTCGAGTTCCACGCCGGGGCTCACCCGGTTCAACACGGCCGAGGACGACACCGCGCGGGCCGCGCTGCGCGCGATCTGCGCCAGTGGCGCGTGGGCCGAGGAGGTCCTCGCCCGGCGCCCCTACCGCGACGCCGAGGAACTGCTGGCCGCCAGCGACACGGCCGTCGCGCGGCTCACGCCGGACGACCTGACCGAGGCCATGGCCGCGCACCCGCCCATCGGCCGCCCCCGGCCGGGTGACCCGGTCTCCGCCCGGGAGCAGCGCGGCATGACGGGCGCCACCGACCGGCTCAAGGCCGAGATGCTCGAACTCAACCTCGCCTACCAGGAGAAGTTCGGGCACGTCTTCCTCATCTGTGCCACCGGCCTCACCGCCGAACAGATGCGGGACTCCGTCCGTAACAGGATCGACAACCCCCCGGAACGCGAGCGCGAGATCGTCCGTGAGGAACTGGGCAGGATCAACCGCGTCCGGCTGGCCCGGCTCGCCGTCCGCCCCGAGAACGAAGGAACGCCCCGACCATGAGCGACAGCACGGTCTCGACCCACGTCCTCGACACCGGCGCCGGCCGCCCCGCCGCCGGCGTCGGCGTGGAACTGGCCGTGCGCGGCGGCCCGGACGGCGATTGGGCCGTGCTCGGCTCGGCCCGCACCGACGCGGACGGGCGCTGCGCCGCCCTCCCCGCGCTGCCGCCCGCTGCCGCGCACGTCCGGCTGCGCTTCGACGTGGCACCGCATCTGTCCGCCGGGTCCACCGTCGGCACGGCGTTCTTCCCCGAGGTGACGGTCGCTTTCGCGGTGTCACCCGGCGAGCACCACCACGTCCCGCTGTTGCTCAGCCCGTTCGGATACTCCGTATACCGAGGGAGTTAGCCCGTGATCCTGGGTCAGAACCAGTACGGCAAGGCCGAGAACCGCATCGTACGGATCACCCGCGAGGGAAGCACCCACCACATCAAGGACCTCAACGTCTCGGTCGCGCTCACCGGCGACATGACGGACGTCCACCTCTCCGGCTCCAATGCCAACGTCCTGACCACCGACACCACCAAGAACACTGTCTTCGCCTTCGCCAAGGAGCACGGCATCGCGTCGGCCGAGGAGTTCGGCATCCTCCTCGCCCGTCACTTCGTCACCGGCCTGCCCACGATCCACAGCGCCCGGATCCGAATCGAGGAATACGCGTGGGAACGGATAGAGACCCCCGGCCCGAAGCGGCACTCCTTCGTCCGTGAGGGCCGGGAGACCCGTACCGCCCAGATCCGTTTCGACGGCACCGCCTGGGAGATCGTCTCCGGGCTCAAGGACCTGACCGTCCTGAACTCCACCGACTCCGAGTTCACGGGCTACGTCAAGGACCGCTACACCACCCTCCCCGAGACCCGCGACCGCGTCCTCGCCACCCAGGTGCACGCCCGCTGGCGCCACTCCGGCGACTCCGCCCCCGAAGCGGGCTGGGACCACTCCTACCGGCAGGCCCGCGAGCACCTCCTGGCGGCCTTCGCCGACACGTACTCGCTCTCCCTCCAGCAGACCCTCTACCGCATGGGGTCGCGCGTCATCGAGAAGTGCCCCGGCATCGACGAGATCCGGCTGTCCCTCCCCAACCGGCACCACTTCCTCGTCGACCTCGAACCCTTCGGCCTCAAGAACGACAACGAGGTCTACTACGCGGCCGACCGCCCGTACGGTCTCATCGAGGCGACCATCCTGCGTGACGGCGCCGAGCCCCGGATACCGGTGGACATGACGAACCTCTAGGACCCGTAGGCCTCTAGGACCGGACCCGTAAGGACATACGACCATGACGGAACCCCCACCCTCCGTATCCCCCGTATCCCCCGTCCCCGAGTCACGCGTCGTCATCGAGAACTGCGCCATCGCGACCGTCGACGCCGACGACACCGAATACGCCTCCGGCCACATCGTCGTCGCCGGCAACCTCATCGAGACCGTGGGCCCCGGGCCGGCCCCCGCCGGACTGACCCGCGTCGTCCGCCGCGTCGACGGCACCGGCCACCTCGCCACCCCCGGGCTGGTCAACACCCACCACCACTTCTACCAGTGGCTCACCCGGGGCCTGGCCCAGAACTCCAACCTCTTCGACTGGCTCGTCACCCTCTACCCCGTCTGGGCGCGCATCGACGAGCCCATGGTCCACGCCGCCGCGCGCGGCTCGCTGGCCATGATGGTCCGCGGCGGCGTCACCACCGCCATGGACCACCACTACGTCTTCCCCCGGGGCGCGGGCGACCTCCTCGGCGCGGAGATCCGCGCCGCCCGCGAGTTGGGCGTGCGGTTCAGCCCCACCCGCGGCTCCATGGACCTCGGCGAGTCGGCGGGCGGACTGCCCCCCGACTTCGCCGTCGAGACCACCGAGGACGCGCTCCGCGCCACCGAGGAGGCCATCGACACCCACCACGACCCGTCGTTCGGCTCGATGCTGCGCGTCGGCGTCGCCCCCTGCTCACCGTTCTCCGTCTCCACCGGACTCCTCCGCGAGGCGGCCGAGCTCGCCCGCCGCAAGGGGGTGCGCCTCCACACCCACGGCTCGGAGACGGTGGAGGAAGAGCGGTTCTGCAAGGAGAAGTTCGGCATGGGGCCCACGGACTACCTCGCGTCCACGGGCTGGCTCGGCGAGGACGTGTGGATGGCCCACTGCATCCACATGAACGGCGCCGACATCGCCGCCTTCGCCCGCACCGGCACCGGCGTGGCGCACTGCCCCTCCTCCAACGCCCGGATCGCCGCCGGCACCGCCCCCGTCCCCGCGCTGCTGGGGGCCGGCGTCCCCGTCGGCCTCGGCGTCGACGGCACGGCCTCCAACGAGACGGGCGAACTCCACACGGAGCTGCGCAACGCCCTCCTCGTCCACCGGCTGGCGGGCGGCGAGAACGCCCTGAACGTCCGGCAGGCGCTGCGGCTGGGCACCTACGGCGGTGCCCAGGTGCTGGGCCGGGCGGCGGAGACCGGCTCGCTGGAGCCGGGCAAGCTCGCCGACCTCGTCCTGTGGAAGCTCGACGGCCTCGGCCACTCCACCATCGCCGACCCGGTCGCCGCCCTCGTCCTCGGGGCGCCCGCGCCCGTCACCCTCTCGCTCGTGGACGGCAGGCCGGTCGTCGAGGACGGCCGCCTGGTCACCGCCGACGAGGACGCCATCGCCCGCGAGGCCCGCGACGAGGCCCGTCGCCTGGCCCGCATCGCGGCCGACGCCTGACGGGCCCGGGCCTGCGGCCGTTCGCCGGCCCGGGCCCGGCAAAGACCGTTCGCGCGAGCCGCCCGTCGAGGGGGACGGCCCTCGGCGGGCCGGACCGGGGCGCGGGGCACCGCCCCGCGCCCCGGTCCTTCTTCATCCCCCACCACACCGGAGGAACAGCCGTGACCGCAGAACCGGAGGACGACGACCCCGAGCGGGACGGAGCGGGTACGGGCTTCCACCCCGTCGACCAGGTCCCCGCCCCCGGCCGGCTGCTGGCCGGCGGTTTCCAGCACGTGGCCGCCAGCTACGCCGGGGTGGTCGCCCCGCCGCTCGTCCTCGGCGCGGCCCTCGGCCTCCCACCGAAGGAGATCACCTTCCTGGTCGGGGCGGCCCTCTTCACGGCCGGCATCGCGACGCTCCTCCAGACGATCGGCTTCTGGAAGGTCGGGGCGAGGATGCCGTTCGTCAACGGCGTCTCGTTCGCGGGCGTCGCCCCCATGCTCGCCATCGCCGACGCCCGCGCCGGCCACGGGGACGCGCTGCCCGTCATCCACGGCGCCGTCATCGTCGCCGGAGTCCTGGGCTTTGTGCTGGCTCCCTCCTTCTGCCGGCTCGTGCGGTTCTTCCCACCCGTCGTCAGCGGCACGGTCATCACCCTCATCGGGATCACTCTGCTGCCCGTCTCCTTCGGCTGGATCCAGGGCGGCCGTCCCGACCGGCCCGCCTCGCTGACCAATCTCGCCCTGGCCGGGGCGACGCTGGTGACCGTGCTCGTCCTGCGCCGGCTTCTCAGCGGTTTCCTGCGCCAGATCGCCATCCTGCTGGGGATCGTCGCGGGCACGCTGATAGCCGTCCCCACCGGCGTCGTCGACACCACCGCCACCCGGCACGCCGCCCTCGTCGGCTTCCCCACCCCCTTCCACTTCGGCCACCCCGTCTTCGAGGTGCCGGCGATCGTCTCCATGTGCGTCGTGATGCTGGTCTGCATGACCGAGAGCACCGCCGACATGCTCGCGCTCGGCGAGATCGTCGGCCGCCGGGCCGACGAGAAGGTCATCGCCTCGGGCCTGCGCGCCGACACCCTGGGCAGCGCCGTCAGCCCGTTCTTCAACGGCTTCGCCAACAGCGCGTTCGCCCAGAACATCGGCCTGGTCGCCATCACCCGCGTCCGCAGCCGCTACACCGTGGCCGCCTGCGGGCTGTTCTTCGTCCTGCTCGGCCTGAGCCCGGTCTTCGCCTCCCTCATCGCCCTCGTGCCGCAGCCGGTCCTCGGTGGCGCGGGCATCGTGCTCTTCGGCACGGTCGCCGCCAGCGGCATCGACGTCCTCCGCACGGCGGGCCTGGACCAGGGTGACAACCTGCTGATCGCCGCCGCCTCCCTCGGCATGGGCCTGATCCCGGTCGTCTCCCGGGCCTTCTACGACAACACCGCGATCCCCGAGACCCTGAAGATCATCCTGAACTCGGGGGTCAGCGCGGGCTGCCTGACGGCGGTGCTGCTGAACCTCGCGTTCAACCACGTGGGGCGCGGCCGACGGGCACCGTGAGGCCTGCGCGCCTCAGCCACCCGGACGCGGCCGTACGCCAGAATCCCGACAAAGACCCCAAAGAGACTGATTGGTGTGCCGTCGTGGAGGAGCAACCGCAGCAGAGGGAGGACCGGGAGCCGGCGGGGACCGCGCGTCGCTTCGTCTTCCCCAGCGCGCTGACCGTCCTCGCGGTGGTGACGGTCGCCGTCTGGATCGTCGCCTTCTTCATCCCCTCCGGCACCTACGACCGCGGCCCCGACGGCAGCCCCCTCCAGGGCACCTACCACCACGAACCCGCCCGGGGCGGCTTCGTCCACCGCCTCGGTCAGCTCTTCCTGGCGCCCGTCAACGGCCTCTACGGCGTCCGCGACCTCAAGACCGGCGAGGTCGCGCCCGACGCGGTCGGCACGCTTTACGGCAGCGCCGGGGTGTTCCTCTTCGTCCTCGCCATCGGCGCGTTCATCACCGTCGTCTTCGCCACCGGCGCCCTGGACCGTGGCATCGAACGCCTTGCCCACCGGCTCCGGGAGCGCGGGGCGCTGCTCATCGCCGGGGTGATGACCGTCTTCTCCCTGCTGGGGACGGTCGAGGGGTTCGCCGAGGAGACCCTGGGGTTCTACGGGCTGCTGGTGCCGCTGATGCTGGCGCTCGGCTACGACCGCATGGTCGCGACCGGCACGATCATCCTCGGCGCGGGCATCGGGGTGCTGGCCTCGACGGTCAATCCCTTCGCCACCGGCGTCGCCTCCTCGGCGGCGGGAATCTCACTCGGTGACGGCATCGCCTTGAGATTCGCGATGTGGCTGGTGCTCACGGCCGTCACCATCGCCTACGTCGTCCGCTACGCCCGCCGGGTGCGGGCGAACCCGGCCCGCTCCCTGGTCGGCTTCCGGGAGGGCGACCGCGAACTCGCCGAGCAGGCGGTCCACCCGCCGGAGCTGACGGGCCTCCAGAAGGGCGTGCTGGTGCTCGTCGCCCTGGTCTTCGCCTTCATGATCTTCTCGGTGATCCCCTGGGCGAGCGCGCTCAGCGGCAAGGCCGACGCGACGCCCTACGGCTGGGAACTGGGCTGGGGCTTCGCCCAGCTGGCCGCGTTGTTCATCGTCGCGGCGGTGCTCGTCGGGCTCGTCGCCCGGCTGGGCGAGCAGAAGCTCAGCGCCACGATCGTGCAGGGCGTGGCGGACTTCGTGGCGCCGGCGCTGGTGATCGTGCTCGCGCGCGGCATCACGGTCATCATGACGAACGCGAAGATCATCGACACGGTGCTCCACGCCATCGAGGGCACGGTCCGGGGCACGCCCGAGGCGCTCTTCGGCGTCATGGTCTTTGTGGTGAACCTGCCGCTCGCGTTCCTGATCCCGTCGACGTCCGGGCACGCGACGCTCGCCATGCCGATCCTCGCGCCCCTCGCCGAGTTCGCCGGCGTCGCCCGCGCGCTCGTCGTGACGGCCTGGCAGTCGGCCAGCGGCTGGATGAACCTCTGGGTGCCGACCACGGCCGTGGTGGTCGGCGGGGTGTCGCTGGCGAAAGTGGGCTACGACCGGTACTTGCGGTTCGTGTGGCCGCTGTTGGTGATCCTGGCGGTGCTGGTGTGTGCGTTCGTGGCGGTGGGGGCGGTGGTCGGTTCCGGCGGCGGGTGAGGGTGCCCCGGTCCCGCCCTACCCCCGGAAGAAACGGTGAAAGGGCGGGGTTGGGGCACCCTCACTCCAGCAGCTCGTACGCCGGCAGCGTCAGGAAGTCCACGTACTCCTCGCTGAGCGCCACCCGCAGGAACAGGTCGTGCGCCTGCCGCCACGTGCCCGACGCCTCCGGCGCGGACGCCAGTTCCTCCGCCGCCACCTCCCGGACGAGCCCCGCCGTCACCTTCTCCCCGTTGTCGAGCACGACCCCCGCGGCCACCCACTGCCAGATCTGCGAGCGGGAGATCTCCGCCGTGGCCGCGTCCTCCATGAGGTTGAAGATGGCCACCGCGCCCAGCCCCCGCAGCCACGCCTCGATGTACCGCAGGCCTACCTGCACCGCGTTGCGCAGCCCGGCGATCGTCGGCTTGGCCTCCAGGGATCCGACGGCGACGAGCTGGTCGGCGGTGACCCGTACGTCCTCGCGCAGGCGGTGCTTCTGGTGCGGGCGGTCGCCGAGGACGGCGTCGAAGGAGGCGCGGGCGACCGGGACCAGGTCCGGGTGGGCGACCCAGGAGCCGTCGAAGCCGTCGCCGGCCTCACGGTCCTTGTCGGCCCGGACCTTCTCCAGTGCGACCTCGTTGATTTCCGGGTCCCGGCGGGACGGGATGAAGGCGGCCATGCCGCCGATGGCGTGCGCGCCGCGCTTGTGGCAGGTGCGCACCAGGAGCTCCGTGTAGGCGCGCATGAACGGGGCCGTCATGGTGACGGCGTTGCGGTCGGGGAGGACGAACGCCTCACCCGCGTCGCGGAAGTTCTTGATGATGGAGAAGAGGTAGTCCCAGCGGCCGGCGTTGAGGCCCGAGGCGTGCTCGCGCAGCTCGTGGAGGATCTCCTCCATCTCGAAGGCCGCCGTGATCGTCTCGATGAGGACGGTCGCGCGGATCGTGCCCCGGGGGATGCCCAGTTCCTCCTGGGCGAAGACGAAGACGTCGTTCCACAGCCGGGCCTCGAGGTGCGACTCGGTCTTGGGGAGGTAGAAGTACGGCCCCTTCCCGAGGTCGAGCAGCCGCCGGGCGTTGTGGAAGAAGTAGAGGCCGAAGTCGGCCAGGGCACCGGGGACGGGGCGGCCGTCGACGGTCAGATGGCGCTCGTCGAGGTGCCAGCCGCGGGGGCGCATCACGACGGTGGCGAGCCGCTCGGCGGGCCCGAGGGCGTAGGTCCTGCCCTCGGGGCCGGTGAAGTCGATGCGGCGGGCGAAGGCGTCCATGAGGTTGAGCTGGCCGTGGACGACGTTGCGCCAGGTGGGGGAGGAGGCGTCCTCCATGTCGGCGAGCCAGACGCGGGCGCCGGAGTTGAGGGCGTTGATCGTCATCTTGCGGTCGTCGGCGGGCCCGGTGATCTCCACGCGCCGGTCCTCCAGCGCGGCGGGGGCGGGCGCCACCCGCCAGTCGGGGTCCTCGCGGACGGCGGCGGTCTCCGGGAGGAAGTCCGGCCGACCGGTCCGGGCGAGCTCCGCGCGCCGCTCGGCGCGGCGGGCCAGCAACTCGTCACGGCGCGGGGTGAACCGGCGGTGCAGCGCCGCGACGAACGCGAGCGCCGCTTCCGTGAGCACCTCCTCCTGCCGCTCCACGTACGGGGCTTCGACGGCTGCCGGCGAGGACGGAGCAGGCGCGGACATGGGCTGTCACTCCTTCAGCGGGCGATGCGGCCCTTCAGCGAGCGGTGCGGCACGCGGTGCCGCCTCGGCTAGTGGAGAATAGTTTTCTCATTGTGGAAGTTCAATGGGGCGTCGGGGCGGCTCAGCGCAGGAGGCCGAGATCGTCCGGAGTGTCGACATCGTCGGGCGAGGCGATGTCCGCGCACTCCACGAGCCGTATGGCGGCGGCGTGTTGCCGCAGATAGGCCCGCGCGCCCGTGTCCCCGTCGGCCGCCCGGGCCGCGCCCTCCCAGTGCTCCCGGGCGAGCAGCACCGGGTGCCCCCGCTCGCCCCCGTACGCCGCCGCCGCGAGCCTCGCCCCTGCCCGGTGCGCGGCCAGCACCCGCGCCACCGCCTCGACGCCGACGCGCGGCTGGTCGACGAGCGTCACCAGCGCCGCCGTCGTCGACGCCGGGTCCGTCGAGGCGGTCAGTGAGGCCAGCCCGGCGCGCAGGGATGTGCCCATCCCCTGGGCCCAGTCGGGGTTCTCCACGAGGGTGACGTCCGCCGCCGCACCGAGCCGGGCCCGTACCTCCGCCGCCCCCGCGCCCAGCACCACACACACCCGTGCGCAGCCGCCCTCGCGCAGGACCCGCACCGCGTGCTCCACCAGCAGGCCGCCCCGGAACTCCAGCAGCGCCTTGGGCCGCCCGCCGAGCCGCCGCCCACCGCCGGCCGCCAGCAGCAGCCCCGCGACCGGTCCGCCGTCCGTCATCCATGCCATGGCCCCTGCATACCGTATGGGCGACCGCGTGTGCGCCGTACGGGAGTTCGTCACTCGTACGTGAACGCGCGGCCTGAATTTCGCTGTGAGTGTGGCGCGTCACACGTGAAGTGGCGTTAACTGATCCGCGCGGGCGGGCGTGCGTGCGGGAGGGGGACAGTCGTGGCGGAAGGCGCCGTGGTGGTGGAAGTGGAGCGAACGGGACGATCCGGTGAGGATCCCGACCCGAGAGCCGGTGAGCTGGGCGTCGCGGTGGCCAGGCTGCGCCGGGCGCTGGCCGGGCACCCCGCGCCCTTACCCGACAGGGACGCCGCCGAGGACGAGCTGGCCGCGCTCGACGCGATGGCGCGCACGGGGCACCCGGACGTCTCCCGGCTGCGGCGCTCGCTGCTGTTGGTGGCGGGGGCGGTGGGGTCCGTGAGCGCGCTGGGGTCGGCGCTCGGTGAAGTGCGGGCGGCGGTTGATCGGTTCGGGGACGGTCCGGGCGCCCCAGAAGGGGTGCCGCACCCCCGCGAGGGGGCCTGACCGGGGTCGGCGCGTCCGCCGGGTGGGGGTGCCCCGGTCCCGCCCTTTCACCGTTTCCGAGGGGGCTTCGCCCCCTCGCACCCCCTTCCGCGCTGACGCGCGTCGTCCTCAAACGCCGGACGGGCTGCTGCGCTTTGTCCTCAAGCGCCGGACGGGCTGCTGCGCTTTGTCCTCAAGCGCCGGACGGGCTGAATTCAGCCCGCGAGCGTCTCCGACAGTTCCGCCGCGACCTCCCGCAGCAGTGGCACGATCCGTTCCGTCGCGGACTCCGTGACGCGGCCCGCCGGGCCCGAGATGGAGATGGCCGCGGACGTGGGGGAGTCGGGCACCGGCACCGCGAGGCAGCGGACGCCGATCTCCTGCTCGTTGTCGTCCATCGCGAAGCCCGACTCGCGCACCCGGGCGAGCTCCGTCAGGAAGTCCTCCGGCGACGTGATCGTCTTCTCCGTCGCGGCCGGCATGCCCGTCCGGGCCAGCAGTGCCCGCACCTCGTCGTCCCCGGCCTGGGCCAGCAGCGCCTTGCCCACGCCCGTGGTGTGGGGCAGCACCCGCCGGCCGACCTCCGTGAACATCCGCATCGAGTGCCGCGAGGGCACCTGGGCCACGTAGACGACCTCGTCGCCGTCGAGCAGCGCCATGTTGGCCGTCTCGCCGGTCTCGTCCACCAGCCGCGCGAGGTGGGGGCGGGCCCAGGTGCCGAGCAGGCGTGAGGAGCTCTCGCCGAGGCGGATCAGCCGGGGGCCCAGCGCGTAGCGCCGGTTGGGCTGCTGCCGGACGTATCCACAGGCCACCAGCGTGCGCATCAGCCGGTGGATGGTGGGCAGCGGCAGCCCGCTGCTCGTGGACAGTTCGCTCAGCCCGACCTCGCCGCCGGCGTCGGCCATCCGCTCCAGCAGGTCGAATGCGCGCTCGAGGGACTGGACGCCGCCGCTGGCGGAGGCGGTTCGGGGCTCGGCGGACGGGGGCACGGCGCTCCTTCCGGGATGGGTGGCAGCAGCCTACCGGCCACTCCACGTGTTACGGGCTCTGTCACATGCTGGTTTCTACCAGGTGAAATCAGGATTCCATATAACGAAAGGACTCTTGACGGGGTCGCGGGGCGGCTGAAGACTGCGGGCAGCGCTGTTCAACAAATCGTTGACGATTCGTCGAGGGGCGGACGGTGGAACTGCTGCTGCGTTCGACACGAGTGGTGACCCCGGAGGGCGTGCGCGCCGCCGCCGTCGCCGTGACCGGCGGCCGGATCGCGGCGGTCCTGCCCCACGGGACCGAGCCGCCCCCGGGAACCCCCGTCGAGGAACTGGGCGACGACGTCATCCTGCCCGGTCTCGTCGACACCCATGTGCATGTGAACGACCCCGGCCGGGCCGAGTGGGAGGGCTTCGCGACCGCCACCCGGGCGGCCGCCGCCGGCGGGGTCACCACGCTCGTCGACATGCCGCTCAACAGCATCCCGCCCACCACCACCGTGCCCCACCTGCGCGCCAAACAGGCCGTGGCCCGGGGCCGGGCGCACATCGACGTGGGTTTCTGGGGCGGGGCGCTGCCCGGCAACCTGGACGACCTGCGTCCGCTGCACGACGCCGGTGTCCTCGGCTTCAAGGCCTTCCTCTCCCCGTCCGGCGTCGACGAGTTCCCGCACCTGGACCGCCACGACCTGGACGCCGTCGCGACCCGGATCGCCGAGCTCGACGCCCTGCTGATCGTCCACGCCGAGGACCCGGACCGGCTGGCCGGCGCCCCGCAGCGCGGCGGCCCTCGCTACGCTGACTTCCTCGCCTCCCGCCCGCGCGCCGCCGAGCACGAGGCGATCGCCGCGCTCGTCGACGTCGCGCGCCGCCGGGGCACCCGCGTCCACGTACTGCACCTGTCCTCCGCCGACGCGCTGCCCCTGATCGCCGCCGCCCGCGCCGAAGGCGTACGGATCACCGCCGAGACCTGTCCACACTTCCTGACCCTCGCCGCCGAGGAAGTGCCGGACGGGGCCACCGAGTTCAAGTGCTGCCCTCCCATCCGTGAGGCCGCCAACCGGGACGCCCTGTGGGCCGGGCTGGCCGACGGGGTCGTCGACTGCGTCGTCTCCGACCACTCGCCCTGCACGGCCGACCTCAAGGTCCCCGACTTCGCGGAAGCCTGGGGCGGGATCTCCTCCCTCCAGCTGGGCCTGTCCGCCGTCTGGACCGAGGCCCGGCGGCGCGGCCGCACCCTGGCCGACGTGGCCCGCTGGATGTCCACCGCCCCCGCCGCCCTCGCCGGCCTGTCCGCCAAGGGCGCCGTCGAGGGGGGCCGGGACGCCGACTTCGCGGTCCTCGCCCCCGACGAGACCTTCACTGTGGACGCGGCCGCGCTCCACCATCGCAACCCCGTCACCGCCTACGCGGGCCGGACCCTGACCGGCGTCGTCCGGTCCACTTGGCTGCGCGGCCGCAAGGTGACCGACCACGGCACCCCCCTGACAGGACCGCCCGCCCTCACCGCACCCACCGGCCGACTCCTGGAGCGCTGATGAGCATTCCCTCCTTCGCCGGCGGCGCCGCCCCGTACACCGGCGGCGACCCCTACGCCGACTACCGGACCGCCGACTTCCCCTTCACCCACCTTCCCGACCTGGCCGACCGCCGGCTGGGCGGCTCGGTGATCGCCGCCAACGACGAGTTCTTCGCCGAGCGCGAGAACCTGATCAAACCGGAGGCACCGCACTTCGACCCCGCCCTCTTCGGCCACAAGGGCAAGGTCATGGACGGCTGGGAGACCCGCCGCCGGCGCGGCGCCACGGCCGGCGAGCCGCATCCCTCGGACGAGGACCACGACTGGGCGATCGTCCGGCTCGGCGTGCCCGGCGTCGTCCGTGGCGTGGTCGTCGACACCGCCCATTTCCGCGGCAACCACCCGCACGCCGTCGGTGTGGAGGGCGCCTCGCTGCCCGGCTCGCCGTCCCCGGCCGACCTGCTCGCCGACGACGTGAAGTGGACGGTCCTCGTTCCCCGCACCCCCGTCGGCGGGCACGCCGCCAACGGCTTCGCCGTCGGGGGCGGGGAGCGCTTCACCCACCTGAGACTCAGTCAGTTCCCCGACGGCGGCATAGCCCGGCTGAGAGTCCACGGCGAGGCCGCCCCCGACCCGGCCTGGCTGGCGGCGCTGGGCACCTTCGACCTCGCCGCGCTGGAGAACGGCGGGCACGCCGAGGACGCCTCCGACCGCTTCTACTCGTCCCCGGTGAACGCCATCCATCCGGGGCGCTCCCGCAAGATGGACGACGGCTGGGAGACCCGCCGCCGCCGCGACCGCGGCCACGACTGGGTGCGCTACCGGCTGACCGGGCAGGCGTCCCTCCGGGCCGTGGAGATCGACACCGGCTGCTACAAGGGCAACGCGGCCGGGTGGGCCGCCCTGTCCGTCCTGGACGCCGCCACGGGCGCCGACCCCGCCGACCACACCACCGGGTGGCGGGAACTGCTGCCCCGGACCCGGCTGGAGCCGGACACCGTCCACCGCTTCGTCCTGGACCGTCCCGCCGTCGCCACGCACGTCCGGGTGGACATCTTCCCCGACGGGGGCATCGCGCGGCTGCGCGTGCACGGCTCGCTGACGGAGCAGGGCGCGCGGGGGCTGGCGGCCGGCTAGGCGTATGGCCGGCCGGCCAGGCGTAAGGCCTGGGCGTCAAGCCTGGGCGTCAGGCCAGCGCGCGGCTCATGAACAGCGCCGTCTCGCCCTCCGCCGCCGTCCCCCGGTAGAGGGTGGTGTCCAGCCCGCACACCGCGAACCCCATGCGGCGATACGCCTGGATCGCGGGCGCGTTGACGCTCGTCACCTCCAGCCAGGCCGTCCGGGCGCCCAGTTCACGGCCGCGCGCGAGGGCGCGGTCCATCAGGCCGCGGCCTATGCCCTGCCCCCGGCGGCCGGGGGCGACCCGGACGTCGGCGACGAACAGCCTGCGGTTCCAGGCCTCGTAGGCGAAGGTGATCGCGCCGCACAGCTCCGCGCCGTCCTGGGCGACGACGGTCTCGCGGGGGCGGTCGTCCTCGTCCTCGTCGTCCGGGTAGACCTTGCGCAGCGGGGGGCTCACCCGCACCGTGCGCAGGCGGAAGCCGTCGTCCGAGGCGGTGACCACGATGACGGAGTCCGTGGTGAAGGAGTTGTCGAGCGCGTCGACACGGGCCAGCTCGTCGGCTTGCGCCGAACGGTAGTTCAGCATGCCGCGAGCGTAGCCCAGAACATCAGTTCATAGTCCTGGAGCAGCCGACCGTAACGGCGCGCCAGCCGTTCCGTGAGCCGGCCGTCCACCAGGCCGGTGCCCACGGCGGCCAGCGCGCGCTCGGCGCCCTCGGGGTCGGGCGCGGCGAACAGGTCGAAGAAGCCGCACGCCTCGTCGTCGAAGCCGTAGTGCTCGCGCAAGGCCCGGCCCACCGTGGCGCAGTAGTCGCCCCACGCCGCGAAGTTGGCGCACAGGGCCACGACCACGTCGACGGGCTCGGCGCCCAGCGCCAGCCAGGCCGCGTACGCCGGGTACGCCTGGCAACCGGCGCGCGGCTCGTGCTCCCGCACCGCCTCCTCGTCCAGCCGGCAGGCGGCCGCGAGGGGGCCGAGGCAGGCCAGTGCCCGGGACTCGTCCTGGGCGAGGTGGTCGAAGAAGGCGGCGACGGCGGGCTGCCGCAGCAGGGCGGCCCGTTCGGCGAGGTGGAGGAAGCTGCGGGCGTCGGAGGCGATGACGTGGTGCTGTTCGAGGGCGAAGGCGGCGACGGCGGTCACGGGGGCGTCGCCCGCCGCGATCAGGGGGACCAGGCGGTTCGCCCCCGCCTCCGGTGCCAGCTCGCGCGTCGCTTCGTCGAGGACCTGCCGGGCTGTACGGGCCATGGGACCAGGGTAGCCAGGGCCACCCCGCCCGCCGGGTCACTTCGCGCCTCCGGGCTACTTCGCGCCTCCGGGCTACTTCGCCCCGCCGAGATAGAAGAGGAGGAAGAAGAAGGCCACGATGAAGTGGACGGCGACGAGGTAGATGAAGACCCGGAACGTCATGCCCATCGGGGCCCGGTCCTCCTCGCGGAACCGCTTCGCGCCCGTGGAGCCTGTCGTGCCCGTCGCTTCCGTCGCGTTGTCGCTCATCGGATTCCCCTCTGGGTCGTCGACGTGGCGCCGAGGCACAGCTCGGCGGCGCCGCTCTGGAGCAGTGTGTGGAGGAACAGCAGGTCCACCCCGTCGCGTGACGCGGCGGCGATGCGGTGCGGGGTGAGGGAGTCGAAGTGGGCGGCGTCACCGGCGTCGAGCAGGTGCGTGGTCCCGCCCAGCGACAGCCGGAGCCGTCCCCGGGTGACGTAGAGCCACTCCTCGCCCGGGTGGACGCGGACCAGCTCCTCCTGGCTGTCCCGGCCCTGCGGCACGTGCAGCCGCAGCGCCTGCATGGCGCGGCCGGAGCCGCCGGCCCGCCAGTAGGTCCAGCCGCCCGCCTCCTGCGGCTCCATGCGGTCGGCGCGGACGATCGGGTCGAGCTCGGCGGGCACCTCGCCCAGGAGGTCGGATACGGTCGTACCGTAGGTCCGTGCCAGCGCCAGCAGCATGGGGAGGGACGGCGTGCGCCGTCCGGTCTCCAGCCGCGACAGATGCGCGGGGGACAGGCCCACACGGGCCGCGGCGGCCTCCAGGGTCAGCCCGCTCCGTCGGCGCAGCGCGCGCAGTCGCGGGGCGACGGCGGGCAGTTCGGTCACCTCGTGGGGACCCTCTTGGGGGTCGGGCAGCGGACTCATGGTTCCGGTATAGACCCGCTCTTGCCCGTGGGGCAAAACTTTTGCCTCAGAGGTAAAACCTCGACGTCTCTCTGTGTGGCGGCGTGGACACAGACGATCTCCTCGGTCAACGTGATGAACGTCAAGGGAACATCAGGAGATTGGCATTGACATGTCATACGGCTCGCCGGTCATCCTGATGTCCATGACAACCCCCCATCGTCTCGTGCGCTTCGGCGCCCTCGCCGCCGTCGCCGGCACCCTCCTCTTCGGCACCCCCGCCGTGGCCGCCCCGTCGGCCGCTCCCTCGGTGGTGAGCGTGCAGTCCGTCGGTGACATCTGTTACTCGGAGCTGCCCTCCCAGGCCCACGACACCATCCGGCTGATCGACCAGGGCGGCCCCTTCCCGTACCCGCGGGACGGGATCGTCTTCTCCAACCGTGAGGGCGTCCTCCCCAAGCAGGCGAGCGGGTACTACCACGAGTACACCGTCATCACCCCGGGCTCCCCGGACCGCGGCGCCCGCCGTGTCATCGCCGGCAAGGGCGCGCACGAGGACTACTACACGGCCGACCACTACCGGAGCTTCGACCTCGTCGACTTCTCCTGCTGACCTCTTTTCGTCGAGGAGCCCCGTCACCGATGCGCGGTGACGGGGCTCCGGCGTTCCCTCAAGATCGGTTGTACCTACTGGTATGTACACTGGGATCATGAGCACCCCGGAACGCCTCATCGAGAGCACCCGTGAACTCCTGTGGGAGCGCGGCTACGTCGGTACGAGTCCCAAGGCGATCCAGCAGCGCGCCGGCGCCGGTCAGGGCAGCATGTACCACCACTTCTCCGGCAAGCCCGACCTCGCCCTCGCCGCGATCCGGCGCACCGCCGAGGAGCTCCGGGCCGCCGCCGAGGAGCGGTTCGCCGCGCCCGGCACGGCCGTCGAGCGCGTCACGGCGTATCTGCGGCGCGAGCGCGAGGTCCTCAAGGGCTGCCCCATCGGCCGGCTCACCCAGGACCCCGACGTCATGGCCGATCCCGTGCTGCGCGCACCGGTCGACGAGACCTTCGCCTGGCTGCGGGCCCGGATCGCGGACGTGCTGGCCGAGGGCCGGGACCGTGGTGAGCTCGACGCCGGGCTCGACCCCGCCGACACCGCCTCGACCGTGGTGGCCGTCCTCCAGGGCGGCTACGTCCTCGCCCGTGCCGCCGGATCGGAGGAGCCCTTCCGGCGAGCCGTCGACGGCGTCCTGGGGCTGCTCGCAGCGCACACCACCACCGGGCACCGAGCCGACTGAGGAGAAGAGCCGCCATGTACGCGATGCAGTACGAGATCACCCTGCCCGCCGACTACGACATGACCATCATCCGGGAGCGGGTGGCGGCCCGGGCCCACGTCCTCGACGACCGGGCGGGGCTGGGGCTGAAGGCCTACGTCATCAGGGAACGCGGGGTCGACGGCTCGCCGGTCAACCAGTACGCCCCCTTCTACCTGTGGGACGGCGTCGGCGCGATGGGGGAGTTCCTGGTCGGCGGCGGGGGATTCCAGGGCATCGTCGCCTCCTTCGGCCGCCCGGCCGTCCACCACTGGACCGGCATCGCCTGCCACGCGGGCCCGGCCCGCTCCGCCGCGCCGCGCGCGGCCTCCCGGCTGCTGACCCCGATGCCCGCCGACGCCGACCCCGAGTCCGTGGTGGCGGACGCGCTCGGCGAGCTGGACGAGCTCGCCGGCCGGGCCGGGGCGCACACCACCGCGCTGGCCTTCGACCCCCGCCACTGGCAGCTGCTGCGCTTCACGCTGTGGGAGCACGCCGTTCCGCCGGGCGAGGACGAGCGCGCCGAGCGCTATGAGGTGCTCCACCTGTCACACCCCCACCTGAAGGAGCTCCCCGAGGGCCGCCACTGGTGACGGTCCGTCGGTTACGCGCCAATCACCGCTGTGACGCCTCGGCTTGACGGTGTGCCGGACTCGTCCGCACGGCCGATGGCGGCCGGCCCTACCCGCGCGTAGGGTGAGTGAGTCGAACAACATGCCGACGCGCCGGGGGGTAGCCGTGACAGCAGTGGCCGAAGAGCGGGACGGGGTAGTCGATCTGGCGGCGATGGGCGCGCAACTGGCCCGGGACCCCTACCGGGTCTACGCCGCCCTGCGCGAGCGGGGCCCGGTCCACCGGGTACGGATGCCGGAGGGGGCGGTCTGCTGGCTCGTCGTCGGCTACGACGAGGTACGCGCCGTCCTCAACGACCCCACCCTCTCCAAGGACTGGAGGAACGCGGCCCCCGACATGGCCCTGCCGCCCGTCGCCGCCGGCCCGCACATGCTCATCGCCGACCAGCCGAACCACACCCGGTTGCGGAAGCTGGTCGCCAAGGAGTTCACCGCGCGCCGCGTCGAGGCCATGGCGCCCCGCGTCCAGCAGCTCACCGACGAGCTCCTCGACGCCATGCTGGCCGCCCCGGACCGCCGCGCCGACCTCGTCGAGGCGCTGTCCTTCCCGCTGCCCATGAGCGTCATCTGCGAGCTGCTCGGCGTGCCCGACCTCGACCGGGCGGCCTTCCGCCACTGGTCGAACACCGCCATCGGCGCCGAGCCGCCCCAGGCGAAGCTCAAGGCCGCCGAGGAGGTCGGGGTCTATCTGAGGGACCTCGTCGCCGCCAAGCGGGAGAAGCCCGGCGACGATCTGCTCAGCGCCCTGATCCGCGCCACCGACGAGGACGGCGACCGGCTCTCGTCCGAGGAGCTCCTCGGCATGGCCTGGATCCTGCTGGTCGCCGGCCACGAGACGACCGTCAACCTCATATCGAACGGCGTCCTCGCCCTGCTGCGCCACCCCGGCCAGCTCGCCGACCTGCGCGCCGACTTCGGGCTCCTCGAAGGCGCCGTCGAGGAGATGCTGCGCTATGACGGCCCCGTCGAGACCTCCACCTTCCGTTTCACCACCGAACCCCTGGACATCGGCGGCACCGTCATACCCGGGGGCGGTGAGCTCGTCCTCGCCGCCCTGTCCGACGCCGACCGCGACCCGGCCCGCTTCGAGGAGTCCGGCCGCTTCGACATCCACCGCGACGCCCGCGGCCACGTCGCCTTCGGCCACGGCATCCACTACTGCGTGGGCGCGCCCCTGGCGAGGCTGGAGGCGAGGGTGGCCATCCGCTCCCTGCTGGAGCGCTGCCCCGACCTGGCCCTCGACACCCACCCCGACGCCCTCACCTGGCGCGAGGGCCTCCTGATGCGAGGCCCGCATCACTTGCCGGTGCGTTTCTGAGGAGGGCTGCGCCCGAAGGGGCGCGGGGAACTGCGCGATCAGCCCTCACCGGCGCGCGGGTGGATCGAAACCCGGGAAGCCCGGAAGCCCGGGGGTGGTCCGGATGTCCGGACATAAAGACCACCGGACTACCGGTCATCAGGCCACCCCGGCTACGCTCCAACCGTGGCGCACCAACCCCTCCAGTTCACCCTCGACCGGGGCAGCCCGGTCCCGCTCTACTTCCAGCTCTCCCAGCAGCTGGAGGCCGCCATCGAGCGGGGCGAGCTCGCCCCCGGCAGCCTGCTCGGCAACGAGATCGAGCTCGCGGGACGGCTGGGCCTGTCCCGGCCCACGGTCCGCCAGGCCATCCAGTCGCTCGTCGACAAGGGCCTGCTCGTCCGCCGCCGGGGCGTGGGCACCCAGGTCGTGCACAGCCAGGTCAAGCGCCCCCTGGAGCTCAGCAGCCTCTACGACGACCTCGAGGAGGCCGGCCAGAAGCCCGCCACCCGGGTGCTGCGCCGCGTCGTCGAGCCCGCCACGGCCCGGGTCGCCGCCGCCCTCGGCGTCGCCGAGGGGGCCGACGTCCTCCTGGTGGAGCGGCTGCGCCTGGCGCACGGCGAGCCGATGGCCGCCCTGCGCAACCACCTGCCCGTCGGGCTGCTCGACCTCGACGACGAGGCGCTGGAGCGCACCGGGCTCTACCGGCTGATGCGCATGGCCGGCATCACCCTCCACAGCGCCCGGCAGACGATCGGGGCGCGCGCCGCGAGCCTCGCCGAGGGCGAGCTGCTGGCCGAGCCGGAGGGGGCGCCGCTGCTGACGATGGAGCGGACGACCTTCGACGACACCGGCCGCGCGGTCGAGTTCGCGTCGCACCTCTACCGGGCGTCACGCTACGCGTTCGACTTCCAGCTCCTGGCGCGCTCATAGCGCCCTCGACCTGTCCTGTCGTAAGAATGTTCTGACAAAGTCTTGACGGGATGTGGCGAACGCCACTAGAACTCCACCCACGTCGTGAGCGACGCACGTGCGGCCGCCGGGCCGCAGATGACGGTCGACCCGCAGGTGCGCCGCACGGGCGGAGAAGCGAACAATGCAACAGGAGACCAGCCCCGGCGCCCCCGCCGACAGCGGTGACGGATGGTGACGGATACTTGGGCGGTTGGGCCCGTGGGATAGGGGTCCGGCCGCACCGTGACAGACAGTGAGAAGGGCAAGTCCTCGTGGCAAGGGTTCGGACAGGCGTACGCGCGGTGAGTGCCGTGCTGGCAGCGGTGCTCGGCGCCACACTCGCTGGATGCAGCAGCACGGGCGGCAAGCGCGCCGAGGAGCGGGCCGCCAAGGCCGCCCAGGGGCGGGCCGCGGTCGACACCCCCCGGTGGACCTTCGCGATGGTCACCCACTCGGGCGATGGCGACACCTTCTGGGACATCGTGCAGAACGGTGCCAAGCAGGCGGCGGCCAAGGACAACATCAAATTCCTCTACGCCCACGACGTCGAGGGCAACAAGCAGGCGCAGAACGTCCAGGCCATGATCGACCAGAAGGTCGACGGCCTGATCGTCACGCTCGCCAAGCCCGACGCCATGAAGGACGTCGTGGCCAAGGCGGTGAAGGCCGGCATCCCGGTGATCACCGTGAACTCGGGCTCCGACAAGTCCAAGGAGTTCGGCGCGCTCACCCACATCGGCCAGGACGAGGTCATCGCCGGCGAGGCCGTCGGCGAGCAGCTCAACCAGCGCGGCAAGAAGAAGGCTGTCTGCGTCCTGCACGAGCAGGGCAACGTCGGTCACGAGCAGCGCTGCGAAGGTGTGAAGAAGGCCTTCAAGGGCGAGGTGCAGAACCTCTACGTCGAGGGCACCAACATGCCCAGCGTGCAGTCCTCCATCGAGGCGAAGCTCCAGTCCGACAAGGACATCGACGCCGTCGTCACCCTCGGCGCCCCCTTCGCCCCCACCGCCGTGAAGGCCGCCCAGCAGGCCGGCGGCAAGGTTGAGGTCGACACCTTCGACCTCAACGCCAAGGTCGCCGAGGCACTCCAGAACGGCTCCCTCGGCTTCGCCGTCGACCAGGACCCCTATCTCCAGGGCTACGAGGCCGTCGACCTGCTCTGGCTCTACCGGTACAACCGCGACATGCTCGGCGGCGGCCGGCCGGTCCTCACCGGCCCGCAGATCGTCACCAAGGACGACGCGAAGACCCTCGCCGAGTACACGAAGCGGGGCACCCGATGAGTACAGCCACAACCGCACGGGCCGACGAGCGGCTCGTCCACCGCGGCGTGCTCCGCCGGATGCTCGGCCGCCCCGAGCTCGGCGCGGTCGTCGGCGCGGCGGCGGTCTTCCTCTTCTTCTCGTTCGTCGCCGACAGCTTCCTGCGCGCGTCCAGCCTCTCCACGGTGCTGTACGCGTCCTCGACGATCGGCATCATGGCCGTCCCCGTCGCCCTGCTGATGATCGGCGGCGAGTTCGACCTGTCGACCGGTGTGATGGTCACGACCTCCGCCCTGGTCTCGTCGATGTTCAGCTACCAGATGACGGCGAACGTCTGGGTCGGCGTCGGGGTCTCCCTCCTGACGACCCTGGCCATCGGCTTCTTCAACGGCTTCATGCTCACCCGCACCAAACTGCCGAGCTTCATCATCACGCTCGGCACGTTCCTCATGCTCACCGGCCTGAATCTGGGCTTCACCAAGCTCATCAGCGGCACCGTCTCCACCAAGACCATCGGTGACATGGAGGGCTTCGGCTCCGCCCACGCCGTCTTCGCCTCCCACCTCACCGTCGGCGGCGTCGACCTGCAGGTGACGATCCTCTGGTGGTTCGCCCTCGTAGCCCTGGCCACCTGGATCCTGCTGCGCACCCGCGTCGGCAACTGGATCTTCGCCGTCGGCGGCGGCTCCGACGCCGCCCGGGCCGTCGGCGTCCCTGTCAACAAGACCAAGATCGGCCTCTATATGGCCGTCGCCTTCTGCGCCTGGATCTCCGGCCAGCACCTCCTGATGTCCTACGACGTGGTGCAGTCCGGCGAGGGCGTCGGCAACGAGTTCCTCTACATCATCGCGGCCGTCATCGGCGGCTGCCTCATGACCGGCGGCTACGGCTCCGCCATCGGCTCGGCGGTCGGCGCCTTCATCTTCGGCATGACCAGCAAGGGCATCGTGTACGCGCAGTGGAACCCGGACTGGTTCAAGTTCTTCCTCGGCGCCATGCTGCTCCTCGCGACCCTGCTCAACGCATGGGTCCGCAAGCGCGCGGAGGCGAGCAAGTGACCGCACTCGTCAAGCTCACCGACGTGAGCAAGTTCTACGGCAACATCCGGGCGCTCGAGGGCGTCTCCCTGGAGGTCCACCCGGGCGAGATCACCTGCGTCCTCGGTGACAACGGCGCCGGCAAGTCGACCCTCATCAAGATCATCGCGGGCCTCCACCAGCACGACACCGGCGCCTTCGAGATCGACGGCGAGGAGACCCGGCTGGCCTCCCCCGCGAGGCCCTCGACCGCGGCATCGCCACGGTCTACCAGGACCTCGCCGTCGTCCCCCTGATGCCGGTCTGGCGCAACTTCTTCCTCGGCTCCGAGCCGACGACGGGCACGGGCCCCTTCAAGCGCCTCGATGTGCGGAAGATGCGCGAGACCACCCGCGCCGAGCTCCTGCGCATGGGCATCGACCTGCGCGACGTCGACCAGCCGATCGGCACCCTCTCCGGCGGCGAGCGCCAGTGCGTGGCCATCGCCCGCGCCGTGTACTTCGGCGCGAAGGTCCTCGTCCTGGACGAGCCCACGGCGGCGCTCGGCGTCAAGCAGTCCGGCGTCGTCCTCAAGTACGTCGCGGCCGCGCGGGACGCCGGCCTCGGCGTGGTCTTGATCACGCACAACCCCCACCACGCCTACCTCGTCGGCGACCGTTTCGTCCTCCTCAAGCGGGGCGCCATGGCGGGCAGCCACTCGAAGTCCGGGATCGCGCTCGACGAGCTCACCCGGCAGATGGCGGGCGGCAGCGAGCTCGACCAGCTCAGCCACGAACTGGAGCGGGCCCCGGGCCCGGACGTGATCGGCGGCAGAAGGATCGAGCCGGAACCGGAGGAGCGGCCGGAGGAGGCGGAGAAGCCGGACAAGGACGGCTGACCCACTCGTGGGACGAAGGGCGGGCGCGGACGGCGGGAACCGTACGCGCCCGCCCTCCGTCCTTACGGGACGATTGCCCACAACCGGGTGACCAGCGCCGTTGTGCGTCGTGACCCGTCAGTGAGGCACAATCGGCCACGACCGCATCCACGAGGCCCACGGCCTCACGAGACCACCGCAGGGGCTACGACCGCGATGAGCATGTACCGCGAGCGGGTACACCGGGGCAGCGCCACAGCGACCGTGCTCCGCACGGTCGGCACACGCGAGCGGCGTTCGCACCTCACCGCCCCGCGCGTCCCCACGGTCGGCATCGACATCGGCGGCACCAAGGTGATGGCGGGCGTCGTGGACGCCGACGGCAACATCCTGGAGAAGCTCCGCACCGAGACTCCGGACAAGTCCAAGAGTCCCAAGGTCGTCGAGGACACCATCGTCGAGCTCGTGCTCGACCTCTCCGACCGCCACGACGTCCACGCCGTGGGCATCGGCGCCGCCGGCTGGGTCGACGCCGACCGCAACCGCGTCCTCTTCGCCCCCCACCTGTCCTGGCGCAACGAACCGCTGCGCGACCGCCTCGCCGGCCGTCTCGCCGTGCCCGTCATGGTCGACAACGACGCCAACACCGCCGCCTGGGCCGAATGGCGCTTCGGCGCCGGCCGGGGCGAGGACCACCTCGTCATGATCACCCTCGGTACGGGCATCGGCGGCGCCATCCTCGAGGACGGCCAGGTCAAGCGCGGCAAGTTCGGGGTCGCCGGCGAGTTCGGCCATATGCAGGTCGTCCCCGGCGGCCACCGCTGCCCCTGCGGCAACCGCGGCTGCTGGGAGCAGTACAGCTCCGGCAACGCGCTCGTCCGCGAGGCCCGGGAGCTCGCCGCGGCCGAGTCCCCGGTGGCGTACGGGATCATGGACCGCGTCGGCGGCAACGTCAAGGAGATCACCGGCCCGCTGATCACCGAGCTGGCCCGCTCCGGGGACGCCATGTGCGTCGAGCTCCTCCAGGACATCGGCCAGTGGCTCGGCGTCGGCATCGCCAACCTCGCCGCCGCCCTCGACCCCTCGTGCTTCGTCATCGGCGGTGGCGTCAGCGCCGCCGACGACCTGCTGATCGGCCCCGCCCGCGACGCCTTCCGCCGCCACCTCACCGGCCGCGGCTACCGCCCCGAGGCCCGCATCGTCAAGGCCCAGCTCGGCCCCGAGGCCGGCATGGTCGGCGCCGCCGACCTCGCCCGCCTCGTCGCCCGCCGCTTCCGCCGCGCCAACCGCCGCCGGGTCGAGCGCTACGAGCGCTACGCACGGGCCGGCCGGGGGTGACCGCCGTGCAGCCCGAACAGCTCACCACCCCCGGCGAACCGCTGGGCCCGCCCCGGCGCGCCCCCCGCTGGGTCAAACCCCTGATCATCTTCCTGCTCGTCGCCATCCCCGCCGGATACCTCTACATCTCCGCGATGCAGAGCCGCGGTGGCAGCGAGTCCAAGCGTGAGGAAGCGGCTCAGACGGGGCTGGAGTCCGGCTGGCCGTCGCGCCTGCAGCGCCGCATCTACGGGATGACGGTGCCGCCGGGCGCCGCGTACGTGGCCCACTACGAGACCAACTCGTGGAAGTCCAGCTCGCTGTACCTCCAGTTCACCACCACCGGCGACAGGCTCGACCACTGGCTGGAGCAGCTCGGCACCTCCTCCGCCGAACTCCAGCCCGGCAAGGTGACCATCGACAAGGACGAGGCGGACGTCGTCGGCTGGAAGTTCGGCCCCGACGACCACCACTGGCGGGGCACGGCCGTCTCCCACGACAAGCCCGAGCCGAACTTCGAGATCGTCGTCAACTGGGACAACCCCAACCGCCCCCGCGCGTATGTGATCTCCACGACGACTCCGTGACGACGAGTCCGTGACGACGGCCCGTCCGGGGCCCTGATGAGCGCGTATGCTGCCGCTGCCGCTGCCGCTGCCGCTGCCGCTGCCGCTGCCGCGAATGGAGATCCGCACAGCCTCTGACGAGGACTGGCCGGGCGTGTACCGGCTCCACTCCGTGATCATGGCCGAGGGCAGGACGTACGCGTTTCCCGAGGGGCAGACCCTCGAGGAGGCGCGGCCGTGGTGGATGGAGCGCCAAGGGCCTCGTGAAACGAGTGCGCGACGGAGAGGACCGGCGCACCGTCAAGATCCACCTCACCGACCACGGGCACGAGGTCACACGGGCCGTCTTCACCGACCACCTGGCGAACTACGCGCGACTGCTCGCCGACGTGGACCGTGACCTGGTCGAGCAGGCCGCCGAGGGCCTCCGGCCGGTGCTGGAAGCCCTCGGGGACACCACCCTCAACTGACGCCCGCCCGGCACACGGCCGACGAGAAGAGGTCTGCGAACGTCAGCGCTCGGCTCGATGCCGAGATCGGGTGTCGCGTCCCGTCGCGATCAACGCACCAGGGGGCGTAGGGACAGTGGCCGGCCGTCTCGCGGTGATCGACGGCTCGGCCGGTTCACGCCTGGAACTCGGTGAGATCGATGGCGTGAACGAGCAGCGGGTAGCCGTACACGGGGTGTGCCGTCTCCCGCTCGGGCACCATGCCGAGCTTGCGGATGACGTTCTCGGAGGCGTCGTCCCCCACCCGGCTGATGCTGATGACGCGGTCCAGGCCGCGCTCCTGGAGCGCGAACTCCAGCGTGGCGTGCGCGGCTTCGGACGCGTATCCCTGCCCCCAGAACTGTGAGCCGAGCCGCCAGCTGATCGCCACGGCGGGCATCACCTCCGGCAGGAACTCGGGCACGGACAGTCCCGTGAAGCCGATCAGCTCCCCCGAGGCCAGCAGCTCGACGGCGAAGAGTCCGAAGCCCTCCTCGTCCCACTCCTCCTCCCACCGCTCGATGTCCTCGGCCGTGTCCTCCAGATCGCGCACCGAGCCGTCGTCGATCCAGTGCATGACCCGAGGGTCCGCGTTGATGTCCGCCATGGGCGCGAGGTCGTCGTCGTGCCAGCTGCGGAGGAGGAGGCGGGGGGTGCGGATCTCGGTCATGGGGTCCATCCTGCCGAAGACGAGCACCTCACCGGTAATCCGGCACCCGCCCACCCGCGCCGCCGCTCCCGTGCCCGCGCCCCCGAAGGCGCGGGCACTGATGGCGCATCGGACTGGTCCGCTATCAGTTCTGGCAGGTGTCCCCACCCCCCACCGTGGCAGCGATGTGAGATGTGGGAGCGTGAGCGGGTGAGCGAGACGATGAACAAAACCCTGCAATACCGCTCTGACGGGCCGGAAGACGCCCCGGTCCTGGTCCTGGGCCCGGCCCTCGGTACTACATGGCACATGTGGGACCGGCAGATACCCGAGCTGACCCGCCGTGGGCGGGTCATTCGCTTCGACCTGCCGGGACACGGTGGCGCCCCGCGCAACCCGCTGCCACGATCGGTGAGCTCACCGACCGGCTGCTGGCGACGCTCGACGCGCTCGGTGTCGACCGCTTCGCGTACGTGGGCTGCTGTGTCTCCGGTGCCATCGGTACCGACCTCGCCCTGCGCCACCCGCGGCGGCTCCTCTCGCTCGCCGTCGTCGGCTCCGCCGCGCACTTCGAGGCCGCGCCGCGCGGCGGGATGCGCGCCGCCGACGTCAGGGCCGGCGGCCTCGAGCCGGTGGCCCGGACGGCACCCGAACGCTGGTTCACCCCCGCGTTCGCGGGCGCCCAGCCGGCGATCGTCGACTGGGCCGTCCAGATGGTCCGGACGACCGACATGGCCTGCTACGAGGCGGCGTGCGAGGCACTCGCCGCGTTCGACGTCCGCGCCGAGCTGGGCCGCATCGACCTGCCGGCGCTGGTCATCGTCGGCGCGGACGACCAGGTGACCCCGGCCGCCGACGCCCGCGTCCTCGTCGCGGGCATCCACGACGCCCGCCTCGCCGTCGTCCCGGGAGCCCGCCACCTCGTCCCGGTGGAACAGCCAACGGCCGTGACGGACCTTTTGGCCCGGCACTTGCCGGGGCCGCAGGGCGGGCAGGGCCCGGCGGGTGGCGCGCAGGGTCCCCAGGGGCCGGTAGCCCGGTCGGCTTCGGGCCCCGCCTCCGCCTCCGCCTCCGTCCCGGCTGCGGCCCCGGCCTCGTCCGAGCCCGCCATGGCGGAGAGCCCGGAGGCGAACCCGTACCGGACAACGGGCCCGACGGAGGCGGCTGGCGCGTCCGGCAGCGGGAATCCGTACGCGGACGGCGGGCGTGGGGTGGACCGCGCTGGCGGAGACAGTCGCTCCGGCGACGGCGCCCTGGCGGGCACCGGAACCCCGATCGGCAGCGCAAGCCCGTACGCGGACGGTGGGCGTGGTGGGGATCGCGCTGGCGGAGTTGGTCGCTCCGGTGATGGGGCCCCCGGTGAGGGGGATACCCACGGTGGCGCGGCTCGTGCGGTCGACAGCGGAAACCCGTACAACGACACCGTCCGGATCACGGAACGCGCTGCCGGAGGCGGCCGGGCCGGGGGCGGTGGGGCGTCGTACGCCGACACCGTGCGCATCGGTGCCCGTGGCGCCGGTGGCGCCGGAGGGCCGGTGCCTGACGAGGGCCGTGTCACCGGCCCTGACGCGGCCCGCCCTTCCGTCGGCGGCGACCCGCAGCACCCCACCACCCCGGACGCGGAACGCGCTGGCGGAGTCGGTCGCTCCGGCGATAGGGCCCCCGGTGAGGGGGATACCCCGGCCGGGCCGCGACGGGTCGTCGACAGCGGGAATCCGCACGCGGACGCCGCGCCGAGCGCGGGCCGCGCCGGCGGAAGCGGCGGGCAGGACCCAGCACGCCATGCCGACCCCGCCGGAGGCGGCGACCCGCACGCGCGTGGTCTGCGGCTGCGCCGCGAGGTGCTCGGCGCGGGCGACGCGCTCGCGCGGCACCTCGACCCCGGCGACTTCTCCGCCGACTACGAGGACCTCGTCACCCGAGTCGCCTGGGGCGACGTCTGGTCGCGGCCCGGGCTCGACCGGCGGACCCGGTTCCTCCTCACGCTCACCGCGCTGACCGCCGGTGGCCACCTCGACGAGCTGGCCACCCACACCCGTGCCGCCCTGCGCGGCGGCGTGAGCCCGGACGAGATAAAGGAAACGTTGCTGCACGCGTCCCTCTACTGCGGTCTGCCCGCCGCCGGCCGGGCCTTCGAGGTCGCCCGCCGCGTCGTCGCCGAGGAAACGGAGGCGTAGACGGAAACGGAGGCGTAGACGGAGGAGTAAAGGGAGGCGTAGTCGGAGACGCGTGCAAGATGAGGTCATGAAGCTGACCAAGCAGAGCCACGCCTGCATCCGGCTGGAGAAGGACGACGGCCGCACCCTCGTCATCGACCCGGGAGGGTTCAGCGAGGCCGACGCCGCCGTCGGGGCGGACGCGATCCTCGTCACCCACGAGCACCCGGACCACTTCGACGAGGGCCGGCTGCGCGCCGCCCTGGACGCCAACCCGGCCGCCGAGCTGTGGACGCTGCGCAGCGTCGCGGAGCAGGTCTCGGCGGCCTTCCCCGGCCGGGTGCACACCGTCGGGGAGGGCGACGCGTTCAGCGCCGCCGGCTTCGACGTCCAGGTGCACGGGCAGCTGCACGCCGTGATCCACCCGGACATCCCGAGGATCACCAACGTCGGCTACCTCGTCGACGGCGCGCTCTTCCACCCCGGCGACGCGCTGACCCTCCCCGGGCAGCCGGTCGAGACGCTGATGGTCCCCGTCATGGCCCCCTGGAACAAGGTCGCCGACGTCATCGACTACATCCGCGAGGTCAAGCCGCGCCGCGCCATCGACATCCACGACGCGCTCCTCACCGACCTCGCCCGGCCGGTGTACGACCGGATGCTCGGCCCCAACGGTCCCGGCGTCGGCGGGGCGGAGCACTCCCGGCTCGCCGCCGGCCAGAGCGTCCGGCTCTGACGAGCCCCTGACGAATCTCTGGCGAATCTCTGGCGAGCGAATCTCCGGCGGCCCTCTGACCTGCGTGGATCCGCTCGCCACCCCGCACTGTCACACCCGGCCGTTAGGGTGGCCGCATGCGCATCGCCACCTGGAACGTGAACTCGATCACCGCCCGACTGCCGAGGCTCCTGGCCTGGCTGGAGAGCAGCGGCACGGACGTGCTGTGCATCCAGGAGACCAAGTGCTCCGCCGAGCAGTTCCCCGCCGACGAGCTGCGCGCCCTGGGCTACGAGTCCGCGGTCAACGCCGACGGCCGGTGGAACGGCGTGGCCCTGCTCTCCCGCGTCGGCCTGGAGGAGGTCGTCTCCGGTCTGCCCGGCGGCCCGGAGTACGACGGCGCGCAGGAGCCCCGCGCGATCTCGGCGACGTGCGGCGGCGTCCGCGTCTGGTCGGTCTACGTGCCCAACGGCCGCGAGGTCGGTCACGACCACTACGCGTACAAGCTCCGCTGGCTGGAGGCCCTGCGCGACGCGGTCGTGGCCGACGCCACGGGGGAGCGGCCGTTCGCCGTCCTCGGCGACTTCAACATCGCCCCGACCGACGACGACGTCTTCGACCCGGCCGTCTTCGAGGGCGCCACGCACGTGACGCCCGCGGAGCGCGCCGCGCTCGCCGCCCTGCGCGACGCGGGCCTGTCGGACGTCGTCCCCCGCCCCCTGAAGTACGACCACCCGTACACCTACTGGGACTACCGCCAGCTCTGCTTCCCGAAGAACCGCGGCATGCGCATCGACCTCGCCTACGCCAACGCGTCCTTCACCGGCGCGGTCAAGGACGCCTACGTCGACCGCGAGGAGCGCAAGGGCAAGGGCGCCTCCGACCACGCCCCGGTCGTCGTCGACCTGGACGTCTGAGGGCTGCCACTACCCGAGGGCCGACCCCCGACGGCCGGGAGCCCCCCCCCGGGTGGGCGCCCCGCCTCCCCCGCTCAGATCAGCTCCCGCAAATCGATCGCCTCGCTGAACGCCCGCATCCCCGCGTCGTTGGGGTGGAGGTGGTCGCCGCCGTCGAAGCGCGGCAGCATGCGGTCGGGCCGGTCCGGGTCGCGGACCGCCGCGTCGAAGTCGAAGACGGCGTCGTAGAGCCCCAGCCCCGCCCGGATGTGCCGGTTGACGGCGACGCGGTACGACTCCGCCTCGTCCGTGCAGTCGAAGAAGCCGCCGCACGGCGCGATGGTGGCCACCGCCACGCGCATGCCCCGTTCGTGGGCGGTCGCCGCGATCCTCTTCAGGGTGGCGATGACCTCGTCGCCCGTCGTCCCGGCGCGGATGTCGTTGACGCCCTCGAAGACCACGACGGTCCGGGCGCCGGTCTGCGCCAGCACGTCGCGCTCCAGCCGGTGCTCCGCGCTCACCCCGCTCAGCACCGAGCTGGCCCCGGTGCCCGGGTAGCGGTCGGTCACGACGCGGTTGCCGGAGATGCCTTGGTTGAGGACGCCGAAGCGGGGCACGTCCCGCTGGTCGCGCAGCCGCCGGGCCAGGAGGTCCGGCCAGCGCCTGTTCGCCCCCGGCGTGGAGCGCTCGCCGTCGGTGATGGAGTCGCCGAGGGCGACCACCGAGCCGGGGCCGCCGGCCACGTCCACCCCCGTCAGCAGGGGCCAGCTCGGCAGCGCGGTGCCGTACGCCTCCCCGCCCCGCTCGCCCGTGCGGTCGCCCGCGCCGTCGGCGCTGAGGTAGGAGGTCTGGCTGGTGTAGCTGTGCACGGGCAGGGCCCGGACGGTCCCCGGCAGGTGGATGCTCACCAGGAGGTCGGTGTCCGGCGGCACCCGGAAGCCCACCGGGTCGCTGAACTGCTGGGCCCCGGCCGGGAGTTCCGTCCCGGACCGGCCCCCGAAGGCCAGCGGCACCGCCCGCCCGGCCGTCGCCGCGCCCTTGCCCCGCAACGCCACCGTCGCGTGCCCGATCCGGACGGGGGCGGGGGAGAAGGTGTTCTCCAGCCGGATCCGGGCGCGCGGCCCGCCCGCGCTGCTGTGCACGACCAGCCGGAGCGTCCGGTCCGTCCACGGGCCCACCGTCGTGTACCCGGACGTGGACGCCGCCCAGGTACCGGTCCACCCGTTCGAGGGACCGCGCAGGGCGAGGGAGAAGACGTGCAGCCCCGCCTCGCGGCCGGCCCTCGGCAGGGTCACGGAGGAGACCTCGCGACCGCGCTCGACGGGCACGGTCACCGCGTACAGCCGGACGGTCCCGGCCCGCCGGCCGTCGGGCGTGTTGCGGTGGGGGAGACCCAGGAGCTTGGTGGGGAGCGGGCCGGTGCGCCAGTCCGGGGCGCGCAGCCGGTACGTGCTCCGGGAGCCGTCCCGGTAGCGGACGAGGCCCGTACCGGCCGCGCCGTCGCGCGTTCGCGCGCCCGGTCCGCCGCCCGCCACCAGGAACGTCAGGGCCTCGCCGCGTCCGCTCAGCCGTACGGCCTGGCCGGCCGCGAGGACGTTGTCGGGGCGGCCCGGTGCCGTGGCGGGCCAGCGCAGCGCGGCGCCGTCCACGGCGATCGTCCGGCCGGGGGTCCAGCCGGCGGCCCTGAGCTCCTGGGCGGAGAAGGAGTCGCCCCGCCCGTCGAAGTCCGCGGCCCCCGGGTGGGCGTCGTCGCTGACGCCCCGGTTGTCGAAGAGCCGCTCCAGGGGGAGCGGCTCTCCGTCCGGCGCGGCGTCGCCAAGGAGGACGGGATCCGGTACCGGGTCCGGTGCGGGATCCGGAGTGGGGTTGTCCGGCCCGGTGACGTCCGCCGCCTCGGCGCGGTCCGGGCCGGGGTCCGCGGTCGCGGGGAGCGCGCCCAGTCCCAGGGCGCAGGCCGCGGCCACCGCGACGACACCCGTCGCGACCGTCCGGCGGGCGGCGGCGACCGGTCTGTGACGTGTCCTGCCGGGCGTCCCGATGGACGCCCCGCGCTTCGATGTCCGGAGCATGCGCGTCATGCCTCCCAGCGTTCCGTCGCTCTGAGTGTGACGGGATCGTGTGGCGGGATGAAGTTAAGGAGACGGCTGGGGAACGTCAAGGAGGCCGCGCGGCCACGTCGTTCACCGCGCGCCGGTGGTGGGGCCATCCGTGCGAGTGAGATCCTGCGCGGTATGAACATTCCCTTCTTGGACGGCTGGCGCAAGCGGCACGGTCAGTCGCACGGTGCGGTGCCGCCCGAGGTCGCGGACAGGGACCCGGAGGGCCTGGCCGAGCTGCTGGCCGAGTGCGAACTGCTGCGCGCCCAAGCGAAGTCGGCGGGTGTCGCGCTCGACGACGCGCCGTCGTCCCTGGAGGCGCTGGACCAGCTCCAGCCGCGCTGGCGCGACGACCCCGAACTGCTGCCCTGGCTGGGCAACGACGCGGGGCTCTACCTGGGCACCGTCGTCGTCCGCACGGTCCGGGGCGCCGGCTGGTGGCTGCGGCAGGACGGCCAGCCGGTGGTGCGGCTGGCCGGCGGCCGGGAGATCGACGTGGTGGAGGCCGGTCAGGCGTGGGCGGCCGAGGGCGCGCCGGAGCTGTCGCAGCTCTACGCGGAGCTCGCCGAGATCTGACGCCCGCCGACGGCGTGCCGGCGAACGTCCGTCTGGACGTTTGCCTGAACGTCCGTCTGAACGTCCGTCTGAACGTCCGTCTGAACGTCCGCCTGCACGTCCGTCAGCTCGTGAACGCGATGGTGTACTCCAGTCGCCAGCGGTCCGCGCGGACCACGATGTCCGACGTCTCCACGGCCCGGTCGTCGCCGTCGAAGTGCGTGCGCTCCACGACGGTGACGCACTGGCCCGCCGCGCACCCCAGGGCCTCCGCCTCCGGCGTGGTGGCCGGTCGGGAGCCCACCAGCTCACGGGCCCTGACGACGCGGACGCCGATGGCGGCGAGCCTGCCGCGCACCCCGCGCCGGGCGTAGGGGCCGCGCTCGGGGAGGGCCACGTCGGTGCCCTCGGTGATGGTCAGCGGCTCCCAGCTGGTGGCGAGCTGTACGGGGTGCCGGTTGGCCAGGTACTCGTACTGGGTGCACAGCACGGGTTCGCCGGTGCCGATGCCCAGCCGTTCGGCGATCGGGGCCGGGGCGGGCGTCTCGCTGGAGGTGGCCTCCCACGTCAGCGTGGTGTCCCGGGCCGGCGTGGCGTCCCGGGACAGGGCGGCGTCCTCGCCCGCCCCCGGGACGGACGCACCCGGCGCACCCGGCCCACCCGGCGCGCCCCTGCCGCCGTAGCAGCGGATCTGCGCCGCGAAGGGCGAGTCCACCGCCCCGGTCGAGCGCAGCAGCGTGCCCAGGGGCGCCCGGTCGGTGACGAACACCCCCCGCCCGAACTGGCCCTCCGCGTAGCCGGCCGCCTTCAGTACCCGTACCGCCCGGTCCACGGTCTGATCGCTGGCCTCGTACGCGCGTTTGAGCTCGGAGCGGGACGGGATGCGGTCGCCTACGGCGAGCCCACCCTCGTCGATCCGCCGCCGCAGGTCGTCCGCGATGCGCAGATATACGGGCCTGCTGTCGCCCACGTGGGGCTCCCTTCCCCCTCGGTTCCCCCGTCCGGACCCCACAGGCTAGGTACCCAGGCTGGGTCTGTGTACCTAGGGGGAACCTAGGGCAAATGGCGGCTCGCGCCGACCCGTTCCGGTGCCATCCCCGCCCCGGCCGTGTGTCACCGCCGGGGCGCCGATTCTCGGCGGACTACGGTGCGGCGACCGCCGGAGCGCCGAGAGCGAGTGGGTAGGACTGGTATGGCCGTCGAGCCATTGAACGAGCCATTGAACGAGCCACTGCATGAGCCATTGATCGAGCTGCGTGGCGTCAACAAGCACTACGGGAAACTGCACGTGCTGAAGGACGTCAACCTCACCGTCGGCCGCGGCGAGGTGGTGGTGGTCATCGGCCCCTCGGGCTCGGGGAAGTCCACCCTGTGCCGGACCATCAACCGGCTCGAACCGGTGGAGTCCGGCACCATCACCCTCGACGGGCAGCCGCTGCCGGAGGAGGGCCGGGATCTCGCCCGGCTCCGCGCCGAGGTCGGCATGGTCTTCCAGTCCTTCAACCTCTTCGCGCACAAGACCGTCCTCGCCAATGTCTCCCTCGCCCAGGTCAAGGTACGCAAGCGCGGCAAGGAGGAGGCCGACCGGCGCTCGCGCGAACTCCTGGAGAGGGTGGGGCTGCTGGCCCACGCCGAGAAGTACCCCGCCCAGCTCTCCGGCGGCCAGCAGCAGCGCGTCGCCATCGCCCGCGCGCTGGCCATGGACCCCAAGGCGCTCCTCTTCGACGAGCCGACCTCGGCCCTGGACCCGGAGATGATCAACGAGGTGCTGGAGGTCATGCGGCAGCTCGCCAGGGAGGGCCGGACGATGGTCGTCGTCACCCATGAGATGGGCTTCGCCCGCTACGCCGCCAACCGCGTCGTCTTCATGGCGGACGGCCGCATCGTCGAGGACCGCACGCCCGAGGAGTTCTTCACCGCGCCCGAGAGCGAGCGCGCCAAGGACTTCCTGTCCAAGATCCTCAAGCACTGAGGGGGGCGGACCGACCATGGGACGTCGCCTCACCGCCTTCGCCGCCCTCGCCGTCACGGGCCTCGCCGCCCTCCTCGCCGCCGCCTGCGGCAAGGAGGGCAGCCCGCCCGTCAAGGGGCCCAAGCCGGCGGCGCTGCCCGTCTACCAGGTCGCGCAGGGGTTCCGGCTGCCGGACTCCGCCACCTGGCGGGCCGCCGAGCGCCGCGGCCACCTCGTCGCCGGCGTCAAGGAGGACCAGCCCTACCTGGGCCAGAAGGACCCCTCGTCCGGCGTCTACTCCGGCTTCGACATCGAGATCGCGAAGATGATGTCCGCCTCCCTCGGCTTCGACCCGAAGACCCTCGCCTTCCGGACCATCGCCTCCGCCAACCGCGAGACCGCCCTCCAGAACGGTCAGATCGACTACTACGTCGGCACCTACACCATCAACGCGCTGCGCAAGAAGCAGGTCGGCTTCGCCGGGCCGTACTTCATCGCCGGGCAGGACCTGCTGATCCGCAAGAACGAGAAGGGCATCGACGGCCCCCAGGACCTGGCCGGCAAACGCGTCTGCTCGGCGGCCGGCTCCACCCCGCTCCGGCGCATCGAGAGCGACTACCCCAAGGCCCACGCCGTCGCCTACGACACGTACTCCATCTGCGTGGACAACCTCCTCAGCCTCCAGGTGGACGCCGTCACCACCGACAACACCATCCTCCTGGGGTACGCCGCCAAGGCCCCCGAGGAGCTGAAGGTCGTGGGCCGGCCCTTCTCCCAGGAGCCCTACGGCATCGGCGTCCCCCACAACGACACGGCCCTGCGCCTCGCCCTCGACGACGCCATCACGGCCCACGAGAAGAACGGCGACTGGACGAAGGCCTACGACGCCACCCTCGGCCTGTCCGGGCACCCCGCCCCGAGGCCGCCCGCCGTCGACCGCTACCCGGCGGGCTGAGGAGGACGAGAACCCGCATGAACGTGCTCACCGACAACTTCGCCCTCTACGGCAAGGGCTTCCTCGGCACCGTCGAACTCACCGTCTACGCCTCGCTGCTCGCGCTCGTCCTCGGCTTCCTCATGGCCTCCTTCCGCGTCGCCCCCGTCGGCTCGCTGCGCGTCTTCGGCACGGTGTGGGTGACGGTGCTGCGCAACACCCCGCTCACCCTGCTCTTCTTCGCCGTCCTGCTGGGCCTGCCGCGCTTCGGGATCGTCCTGCCCTTCCAGCTCTTCGCGGTCCTCGCCCTGGGCTGCTACACCTCCGCCTTCATCTGCGAGGCGCTGCGCTCCGGCATCAACACCGTGCCGACCGGTCAGGGCGAGGCGGCCCGCAGCCTCGGCATGACCTTCGGCCAGACCCTCGGCGCCGTCGTCCTGCCCCAGGCCTTCCGCTCGGTCATCCCGCCGGTCGGCTCCACGCTCATCGCCCTCGCCAAGAACTCCGCGATCGCCGGCTCGTTCAGCGTCACCGAGCTCCTCGGCACCTACAAGACGCTCAACGAGCTCGGCTACAGCATCGTCTGGTCGTTCATCTGGATCGCCGTCGGCTACCTGATCGTGACCCTGTCCATCAGCGCGCTGTTCAACGTGCTGGAGAAGCGCTGGGGAGTCGCCCGATGACCGCGCACGCGCCGGCCGCCACCGCCCTCTACGACGTCCCCGGCCCCCACGCCCGCCGCCGTCACCTGCTCTACGGGCTGGCCGCCACCGCCGTCATCGCCGGCATCGTCGCCTGGGTCGTCGTCCTCCTCGTCGACACCCACCAGTTCACGGCCGCGAAGTGGTCCCCCTTCGAGTACAAGGGCGTCCAGGAACTCCTGCTGCGCGGCCTCGCCAACACCCTGCGCGCCTTCGGCTACGCCGCCGTCCTCTCCCTCGCCCTCGGCGGCCTCCTGGCCTGCGGCCGGCTCTCCGAGCACCGGCCGCTGCGCTGGGCCGCCACGCTCGTCGTGGAGTTCTTCCGGGCGATGCCCGTCCTGGTGATGATCTTCTTCGTCTTCGTCGCCCTCAAGGTCCAGCCCCTGCCCGCCCTGGTCACCGGCCTGACCCTCTACAACGGCTCGGTCCTCGCCGAGGTCTTCCGCACCGGCGTCAACGCGGTCGACCGCGGCCAGCGGGAGGCCGCGTACTCCCTGGGCATGTACAAGACCCAGGTGATGACCCACATCCTCGTCCCCCAGGCGCTGCGCGCCATGCTGCCCACCATCATCAGCCAGCTCGTCGTCGCCCTGAAGGACACCTCGCTGGGCTTCCTCATCACCTACGAGGAGTTCCTCCACGCCGGCAAGCTGATCGCCAGCAATCTCGACTACGACCTGCCGTTCATCCCCGTCGTGATGATCATCTGCCCGATCTACATCGGGATGTGCATGCTGCTCTCCTGGCTCGCCACCTGGGCGGCCAAGCGCCAGCGCCGCAGCCCCAAGACGGAGGCCGTCGAGGTCGCCCCCGCGGAACCGGTCACCATGATGCCGGGCACGGGGACGCACCCCTAACGTAGGGGAGCCGATGTGAAGGAGGGGGCCGCGGATGTCGGATCCGGACGCGAAGCGGGTCTGGAAGTTCAGCAACCGGATACGGGGTGGTCGCGCGGGTGTCATCGTGCAGGCCATGCACGCGCGCGTGCTGATACCCGCACCCTGTTGCATCCCGCACATGCTGCCGGCCGAGCCGGACGACTTCGTCGATCGCGTCGAGATCCGCAAACAGCTGGCCAGGTTGCTCGGTGATCTGAAACAGCGGAGGTCCGCAGCCGTCATCGTCCTGCACGGCCCCCCGGGCGTGGGCAAGACGGCGATGGCCCTGCATTGCGCGCATGCCCAGCTCGCGGACTTCCCTGGCGGGCATTTCTACGCGGACATGAACCCTCTCGGCACGCGCAAGGGGAGGAATTCCGGCGATGTACTCGCCGATTTCCTGGCCGAGCTCGGGCTGCCGACCGATGAGCTGCCCTCGGACCCTTCAGCGCGTGCCTCTCGCTTCAGGTCGTACACCAGCGGTGCGCCGTGCCTGGTCCTGCTGGACAACGTCGTCGACGAGGAGCAGGTACGACCTTTCATCCCCAGCCATCCGGCGAGCCTGGTGCTGGTGACCAGCCGAAAGAGCCTGGCCGGGCTTCGTGCCGAGGGCCCGAAGGCGAACTACATCCCCCTCAAGGGGCTCGACGACGAGGCGTGCACCGAGCTCTTCCTCCTCGCGGCCGATGAGATCGCCGACCTGGACCGCGAGGTGTTGCGCCGTGTGATTCCCGCCTGCGGCGGCCTGCCTGGCGCAGTGAGGATCGCCAGGGCATGCTCGGCGGACAGTTTGCGAGGAGGCTTCCGGGCCTTTGTCGATCGTCTGGAGGCCGCGGATCCATCGGTGGACGCATTCTCGCTCTCGGACGTGTCGATGCGCCGGGTCTTCGATCCCTCCTACCAGTTTCTCGACCCTGTCACCGCCAAGGCCTTCCGTGCCCTGGGGGCGCATCCCACGCCTGAGTTCGGTCACGAACTGGTGGTGGCACTGGGAGGCGGGGCCGGCGCCGGTGAGCGGGCTCTGCACCGGTTGCTGGACGCTCACCTCCTCGAGCGTTCCACAGCAGGCCGGTACGGGATGAGCACGATGCTCCACGGGTACGCCCGGACCCTGGCGAGCCGGCCCGAGCACGAAGCCGAAATCGAGGAGGCCGTGCGGACGATGACCGACTGGTACCTCCTGAGGGCCTCAGCCGTGGAAGCACTGCTCTTGGACCGCTGGAGATGCGGACCGCTCTTCGCCGACCCGGCACGGTTGGCGGCGGTGTTCGGGAACAGCGAGGACGCTCCGAGGGCCTTCGCCGGGGAGCTGCGAAGTGTACTCGCCGTTGTCGCCACCGCCCGCGAGCGGAACCAGCACGCCGTCGTCTGCCAATTCGCCGAAGCCTTGCACGGAGTGTTCTTCCGGGGCGCGCCGTACGAGGAATGGCCGATCATGTGCGAGTGGGCTGTCGAAGCGGCCCTCGGCCTGGGCGATGACCTGCTGCTGGCCCGGATGCGCTACGAGGCGGCTTTCGCCTTCTTGAGCCGTTCCCGACCCGGTGACCTCGATGCCGCGCGTACGCACTACAAGGAATCGTTGAGAGCCGCGCGTACCGTCGGGCACCCGCGCACCGTCTCGTCGGCCCTCGAGGGACTCGGGCAAGTGGAAGCCCGAAGAGGCCGCCCTCTTGTCGCCTCCTGGTACTTCCGGCAGGCATTCGAGGCCCTCGAAGGAGTCGATCACCCACGTGGCCGGGCCTTGCTCGAGTACCACATGGGTCGCGCCTCCTCCGCCGCCGGCAAATACGAGGATGCCGCTCATCGCTTGCTTCTCGCTGACAGTCTCTTCCGTGCCCTGCCCGTTCCCGATCGCTTCAACGCGGCCAAATCGCTGACTCGTTACGCGGAGATGTGCCTGGAAACGGGCAGGGCCGAAGAGGCGCTGACCTCATTGGAAAGAGCATTCGAGACGCTGTCCCGTGAACACGCTCCGAAGGAACGGGCTCGTGTCCTGCTCGTCCGGGGCGACGCGAAGGCCATGTTTGGGCGACGGGAAGCGGCGCTGGCCGACTGGCGGGAGGCTCTCGACGCCTTCATCGGACTCGGCAGCCTCGAGGTCGACGAGGTGCGCCGACGGCTGTCGCCTTACGCGTCCGCTCCCAGCCACAGGTCCGGGCCGAAGACCTCGTAGTGGATGTCGGCCGGGGCCACGCCCGCCGTGAGGAGCTGGGCGCGGGCCGTCTTCAGGAAGGGGAGGGGGCCGCAGAGGTAGGCGATGGTGCCGGTGGGGATGTCGAGGGTGGTGAGGTCCGCGCGGCCCGTGCGGTCGGCGGGGTGGGCGGCCTCCGGGTTCTCGTACCAGACGTGGGCGGCGGCGTCCGGGAGCTTGGCGACGAGCTGGTGGAGGTCGGCGCGGAAGGCGTGGGTGGACTCGCCGCGGTCGGCGTGGACGGCCAGGATGCGCCGGGTGGCGCCGGTGGCGGCCAGGTGGGAGAGCATGCCGATCACCGGGGTGCAGCCGATGCCCGCCGAGGCCAGCAGGACGGGGGAGTCGCCCTCGGCCAGGGTGACGTCGCCGAAGGGGACGCTGACGGTCAGGGTGTCGCCCACGGCGACGTGGTCGTGGAGGTACGTGGAGACCTCGCCCGCGGGGTCGCCGGTCACCCGCTTGACGGAGAACTGGAGGGCGTTGTCCGGGTGGCCGGAGAGGCTGTACTGGCGTATCTGCCGGGCGCCGTCGGGGAGCGTCACCTGGACGGAGACGTACTGGCCGGGGCGCGCGACCGGGAGCGGGCGGTCGTCGGACGGGCGGACGAGGAAGGTGGTGACCTCGGCCGTCTCCTCCCGGCGGGCGACCACGTGGCAGGGGACGAAGACGTCGGCGTCCGGGGTGCCGGCCTGCCTGTAGAGACGGGCCTCCAGGGCGATGAGGGCGTTCGCCATCAGCCAGTAGACCTCGTCCCAGGCGGCGGCGACCTCCGCGGTGACCGCGTCGCCCAGGACCTCGGCGATGGCGGCGAAGAGGTGCTGCTGGACGATCGGGTACTGGTCCGGGGTGATGCCCAGGGAGGCGTGCTTGTGGGCGATGCGGGAGAGCATCGCGTCGGGGCGGACGTCCGGGCGCTCGACCAGGGCCGTGGCGAAGGCGGCGACGGCGCCCGCGAGGGCCTGCTGCTGGCTGCCCTCGGCCTGGTTGCCGCGGTTGAACAGGTCGCGCAGGAGGGCCGGGTGGGCGGCGAAGAGCTTGTCGTAGAAGAGCGTGGTGATGTCACCGATCGCGCCGCCGACGGCGGGCAGGGTGGCACGGACGATCTCGGTCGACGTCGGGGACAGCATCTGGGGCTCCTCCTGCGATCTCTTGATCTCTTAATTGGTATCTGAGATTCGTATTTTTGGGTGTGAGGGAGTGGTGGTGCGGGGCTCGGGGCTCTAGTGCTCCGGGCGGGTGGTGAGGGAGAGGAGGAGCGGGCCCGTCGGCGGGACCGTCAGCTCCTCGATGGTCAGGGGGTCCAGCGTCGCGAAGAACGCCTCCTGGGCCTCGCGCAGCGCTCCGCGCAGCCGGCAGGCGCCGCGCAGCGGGCACGGCGGGTCGTCCTCGCAGCCGACGACGTCGCCCGTGCCCTCCAGCTCGCGCAGCAGGCGGCCGACCGACCACCCGCGCCCGGCGGGGGTGAGGGCGAGCCCGCCGCCGCGGCCCCGGCGGGCCTCGACGACGCCCAGGTGCTGGAGGCGGCTGACCACCTTGGCGGCGTGGGTGTACGGCACGCCGACGGCCCCGGCCACCTCGCGGGTGGTGGGCGCCGCGGAGTCCCCCGCGTCGTCCGTCACGGCCAGGCGCATGGCGATGCGCAGGGCGATGTCGGTGCTCTTGGTCAGTCGCACATCACTCACCCTAGTTAATGCGATTATGAGAGTCCAATTAAAGGGTGGCGGGACGCGTGCTGCCGCGCACGGGGGTGGCGCGGCAGCACGCGTGGCCGGACGGTCGGCGCCTCAGTGGCCCGCGACGACCCGGGCGACGGTCTCCTGGTCGAAGTTCACGGCGCTGCACCAGCCGCCCATCGCGAGCTCGAACCAGATGTCGCTGATGATCACGCCCTTGGGGTTCTCGCCCTCGACGACCTCGTCGCCCGTCACCCAGCCGAGCGCGTCGTAGCTCACGCCGTCATCCGGCAGCAGCAGCTTCTGGACCGGGCTCTCCAGCGACGGGCCGGAGCGGACGTTCGAGTCGCGCCAGATCGGGCCGATGGAGAAGGGCTGTGCGGGGGCGTCCGCTGCGGACATGTTCTGTCTCCCTGAATCTCAAGTGGTAGGTGAGTAAAAGGTGGTGAAGTGCTGTCAGGCCGCGGCCGGTGCCGGGAATCGGTCCTGCTCCAGCGCCCGGGCCCGGCTCACCGTCAGCACCTGGGAGATCATTTCGATCATCTTCTCCCGGTGGTGCGGCTCGCCCGGGGTGCCCTCGGCGCTCAGCGAGCCCGCGTTCGGCAGGACCACCCCGAGCGGGGTCGGCCAGGCGCGCAGCGAGTGGCCGATGGTGCGCAGCGTCTCCAGGGTGGTCACCGCGCCCTGGGTGCCGGCGCCGACGGCGACGCAGCCGATGGCGCGGCCGTCGAGGAACGGCCGGGGCCCGGCGAGGTCGTTGACGAAGTCCAGGGCGTTCTTCAGCAGGCCCGACAGCGTGCCGTGATAGGTCGGCGAGACCAGGATCACGCCGTCGGCCCGGCCGAGCTCGTCGAGGAACTCGGTGATCCCCGCGTGGTCCCCGGAGATCCCCGGCCGGTAGAACGGGAAGTCGATCTCCCCGCCGGTGAACGTCCGGGCCGTGGCGCCCTGCTCCCGGCACTCCCGCGCGCACCAGTCGGCGATGCGGTCGGAGGTCGACCCGGCCCGGAGCGACCCGCTGATCAGTACGATGTGTGGCGTCTGCACGCTGCGGCAACCTTCCATGAAGTGTGAGCTGTGTCCCTCAGCCGGCTGCCGGCAGGGGCTGGCCGGCTTCGAGCCGGATGTCCTCGGGACGCCAGGCGACGACGTCGAAGATCGCCTCGTCCTTGCGGCCGTGGGACCGCATGAAGTCGTTCCGCGCGCGCTCCTCGTCCCGGCTGGCGCCCTGGTCGAGGGCGCCCTGGCGGCGCGAGTGGAGCACGACGGCGGAGGTCCGCTCCAGGCGCTGCTCCTGGTAGACGCGCAGGGCGGTGTCCACGTCCTGGTGGGCGCCGAGCGCGGCGGCGAGGGTGACCGCGTCCTCCAGGGCCATGTTGGCGCCCTGGCCCATGGCCGGGACCATGGGGTGCGCGGCGTCGCCGAGGAGGGCGACCCGGCCACAGGTCCAGTACGGGGCCGGGTCGCGGTCGTGGATGTCGGTGACCGCGACGTCCTGCGGGTCGGCGTCCAGGATCAGCCGCCTGAACGGCTCGTGCCAGCCGTCGAGGGCCGCCACCAGTTCCTTCAGGGCCACGTCGCGGCCCTTCGCGGGCCACACCCCCGGCTCGGCGGTGATCTTCGCCGCCCAGTACATCGTGTCGGCGCCGACGGGGGCGACGAAGAGCTGGATGCCCCGCCCGTTGGCCACGAACGGCCGCGGGTAGAGCGGCGATCCGGTGGTCCGGCCCCGGACGGAGGTGTAGCCGCGGTACGTCGGGGCGCCGTCGCCCAGCATCGCCTGCCGGATGACGGACTTGATGCCGTCGGCCGCCACCAGGAGGTCCGCCTCCAGGGTGTTGCCGTCCGACAGCCGTACGCTCACCCCGTCCGCGCGGCCGGTGTGGCCCTCGACGGTGGTGCCGAGCCGCACTACCGCGCCGGCGGCGAGCGCCTCGTCGAGCAGGGCCGTCTGGAGGGCCGTGCGCAGGATCGGGATCTGCGGGGCGCCCAGGCGCTCGCCCATGTCGCCGATGGGCTCCTCGGAGAGGGTGTTCCCGGCGGAGTCCATCAGCAGGCGGACGTCGCCGGGGACGGTCGGGTGACCGGTCGCGCGGACGCGCTCGCCCAGCAGGGGGCTTATCGCGTCGAGCGCCCGGACGCCGTTGGCGTAGACCATCAGGCCGGAGCCGACGTCGCCGATGTGCGCGGCGCGCTCGATGACGGTGACGTCCAGGCCGGCGCCCGCCAGGGCCGCGGCGGCGGCGAGGCCGCCGATGCCGCCGCCGGCGACGATCGCTGTGCGCTTGCGCTCCATGCTCGTCACACCCCTTCCGTCTCGACGGCGGCGGGGGCGCAGGACAGCCAGCGGCCGTCGTAGTCGCCGAACTCGCCGGTGGCGGCGTCCCACACGACCTTGCCGGCGCGCAGGGTGCGCTCGACGCGGCCGGTCATCGTCCAGCCCTCGTACGCGGACCAGCCGCACTTGGCGCGGACGTCGTGGGCGGAGAGCATCCAGGTGGCGTCCGGCGCGAAGAACACCAGGTCGGCGTCGGCGCCCGGGACGATCCGGCCCTTGCCCGGGAGGCGGAACAGGTCCGCCGGGCCCTCGGCGAGGTGCCGCACGAGGCGGGCGACCGCCACGTCGGGGTTCTCGTCCGGCCAGCGGCGGCGCATGCCCGTCCACACGCCGACGGCCAGCTCCTGCACACCCGGCAGGCCGGGCGGCGACTTCTGGACCGTCTGGGTCTTCTCCTCGACGGTGTGCGGGGCGTGGTCGCTGCCGATCGTGGCGGAGTGACCGGAGCGCAGCGCCTCCCACAGCCGGTCCTGGTCCGCCTGCTGACGGATGGACGGCGACAGCCGGGTGCGGGCGCCGAGCCGCTTGGTGTCCTCGTCGGTGAACGACAGGTGGTGGCCGGTGACCTCGAAGCTGACCGGCAGCCCGGCCGCCCGGGCGGCGCTCACCAGGTCGGCCTCCTCCGCGCTGGACAGGTGGAGGATGTGCGCCTTCGTGCCGTGGCGGCGGACGAGCTCGATGACGCGGGCCACGGCGGCGATGCCGCCGCTGCGCGGCCGGCGGGCCTCGTACTCGCGGTAGTTCTCCGGGTCGCCCCACCAGCCGTCGAGCAGCTGGAAGAGCAGGTCGTCCTCGGCGTGGAGGACCAGCTGCACCCCGCCCTCGGCGGCGGCGACGAACGCCTTCTCCAGGGCGACGGGGTCGCGGACCACGGTCGGGGCGGTGTGGTGCCCGGCCATGAACACCTTGGCGCTCGTGGCGACCTCGGGGTCCAGCGTGGCCAGCAGCTCGGGGCGCTCGGGGTCGAGGCCGATGTGGAAGCGGTGGTCGACCAGCGAGTGGCCCGCGATCATCGCGGCCTTCTCGCGGACGGCCTCCTCGGTCAGCGTCGGCGGGACCGTGTTGGGCATGTCCATCACGGTGGTGAAGCCGCCGGCGACGGCGGCCCGGCTGCCGTGCTCCCAGTCCTCCTTGTGCGTCAGACCGGGGGTGCGGAAGTGCACGTGGGAGTCGATGAGGCCGGGCAGGACGTAGTGGTCCCCGGCGTCCATCCGGGGCACGGACGCCGGCACGGTGTCCGCGTCGTCCACGTCTTCGACGGCCAGGACGCGGCCACCCGCGATCAGCACCCGGCCCGGGCGGACGCCCTCCGGGGTGACCAGCCGGCGAGCGGTGACGACCAGGTCCAGGTTTTCGTTCAGTTCAGCCTTGTTCAGCTCTGTCTCGTTCAGTTCTGCCATGACACAGCCACCAGCTCTCGGGCGAGGTCGTTCGTCGGTCCCATCAGCGCCACCGCGCGCGCGTCGGCCAGCAGCCGGTTCAGCCGCGAGCCGGTGACGTAGCCGGCGGAGCTGAGCATCCGGGCCACCTCCAGGCAGATCTCCTCCGCCTCGGTGGACGCGTGGAGCTTGCTGTGGAGCGTCGTCAGGCCCGGGGCCTCCGACGTCCGGGCGCCGGCGCGCTCGACGATGGCGCGCGCCGACTCCAGCCGGGTGGCCAGGCCCACCAGCCGGTGCCGCACGGTCGCCTTCTCCAGCAGGCCGCGCCGCTCCACGTGGTCGACGACCAGGTCGAGGGCGGCCCGGGCGGTGCCCACGGCCACGGCGCCCAGGGTGGCCCCGGACTCCCGCACCCCGGCGATGATCTCCGGCGCCCGGCCCTCCGGGCCCAGCATGTCCGTCGCACCGACCACGCAGTCCACCAGCGACACGAAGCCCGTCGCCGAGCCGCGCATGCCCACCAGGTCCAGGCTCAGGTCCGGCACCAAGCCCGGGTTCTCGCCCATGACGAGGAAGAAGGTCTGGCCCACCGAGCCGTACACCCGGGTGGTGTCCGCCTCCGGCTCCTCGGTCTGGACCAGGACGAGGTAGATGTCGGCGACGGAGGCGCCGGTGGTGAAGGACTTCGCGCCGTTCAGCACCCACGTGCCGTCCGGGCGGCGGGTGCCGGTGCTCGCGAGCTTCTGCTTCGCGGCGCCCGCGCCCGTCTCGCTCCACGCGGAGGCGGCCAGGTACGTGCCGTCGGCGAGCCGCGGCAGCAGCTCCCGCTTCTGCTCCTCGGTGCCCCACTCGGCGATCCGGGCGCTCACCGCGAAGTGCTGGAAGGCGATGATGGACACCGAGGGGTTGACGGTCGCGATCTCCTCGACGACCCGGTTGATCTGCCGGGCGTCGCCGCCCGCGCCGCCGTACTCGGCGGGGACCGCCGTGGCCAGCAGGCCCGAGGCCCGCAGCTCGGCGAGCACCTCGTGGTCGGGGGCCCCGCTCAGCGCGGTCTGCTCCGCGGACTCGCGAAGCCGCGCCCGCAGGGCGGGGGTGATCTCCGTCCTCGTGCGGATGTCCGTCATGCGGACGTCGCTGACAGTGCCAGGCATTGGGCAATCTCCTCGAATTGCAGATGGGCGAGAGGTTCGAGCACGAACGAGCCTTGGAAGACGACCCGCTTGCGTCCCACGCCCACCCAGGTGAGCGCCGGCTCCCCGGCGGTCTCGAGCGTGGTGGCGGTGACCGCCGTGTCACCGCCGGGTGTGGTGATGTCGATCAGACCGTCGGCGCGGCCCTGCTCCCGGGCCATGGCCCAGGGGATCGTGCCGGGCACCCGGGTGGCGGCGCCGAGACAGACCGCCCCGGTCAGGGCGATCGTCGGATGCCAGGACGGCACCGAGATGGCGCGCGCCGCGAGCCGGCCCGGCTCCATCGGCACGATCGCCGCGATCTTGGGGAACGCGCCCTCGGGGGACCAGCCCAGATGGGCGGCGGCCGCCGCTCGGATCCGCGCCATCCGGTCGAACAGCTCGCTCCCGGCGGAGAACAGCGCGGTGTGGTCGGCGATCCCCAACTGCCGTGCGTCCACGAACGCGTAGGCGTTGCCGGAGGACACCAGGGACACCGTGACGTTCCCCTCGTCCACCGCGAGCTCGGTGCGGGCCTCGCCGGTGAGCAGCAGCCGCGAGACCGCGACCCCGCCCGGCTGGACGAAGTAGACGGTGAAGCGGACCTCGTCCCGGTCGACGGCGTCCACCTCGCACACCACGCTGTCGCCGTTGTTGAGGACGTTCACCCGCACCCGGCCGCCCGGCGTCAGCTTCGGCAGCATCCCCGACCGGGCGGCCGCCACGACCGCCGAGAGGATCGAATGCCCGCAGGAGCCGCGGAAGTCGAAGCGGTCCGGGCCGCCGGGCAGCGCCTGCACGAAGCGGTAGTCCAGGTCGAACATCGGGTGCTCGGAGGGCCGGACGAGCGCTATCTTCAGGACGTGGGAGCCGCCCGCCTCCGTCAGATAGCGCCGGACCGCGGTGAGGTCCCGCCGCATGGCCTCCTCGTCCGGGCCCAGCAGGCCCGCGTCGAGGACGACCGTCGGGCAGGGGCTGCCCGAGGCGTAGGCGAGATGGCCGATCATGCGGGGACCGCCGTGCGCCCGGCCGCCGCCACCGGCCCCAGGGCCGCGCGGCGGAACAGCTCGCGCCACACCTCGTGCACCAGCAGCGCCCACAGGGTCAGCGACGTGGTGTCGTCCGGCCGCTCCGCCTGGACGGCGAACAGCCGCTCGACGGCCTGGACGTCCAGCTGGCCCGCGTCCTTGAGCCGGCCCGGGTTCAGCATGTCCCGCGCGTACTCCCACAGCGCCGAACCCGGCGCCAGCATCGCCGTGATGGGGAGGGTGAAGGGCTGCTTCGGGCGGTTGAGGACGTCGTCGGGGACGAGACCGGCCGCCGCCGCGTACAGGGACCGCTTGACCTTGCCGTCGCGGATGCGCAGCGCGTCCGGCAGGGCCCGGCCCGGCGCGATGACACCGCGCTGGCAGAACGGCAGCCGGGCCTCGACGGAGCTGGCCATGCTCAGGTGGTCGACGCGGCGCAGGTGGTAGGCGGGCAGCCGGTGTCCGAGCTCGAACTCGGTGATGCGCTCCAGCACCGTGCCCTCGCCCGAGCGGAGTTGGGTGAGCGCGTCGGCCGGGATGGCGTCGGTGCCCGCGATCAGCGACCGGTACTCGTCGGTGTAGAGCGAGGCGCGGCGGTGGGCGGGCAGGACGCCGAGCTCGTCGACGTACTCCTGGTACCACTCGGCGCCCGTCGCCGCGGCCTGGGCGGCGGCGCGCATCCGGGAGTAGCCGCCGAAGATCTCGTCGGCCGCGTCACCGGTGAGCGCCACCTTGAAGCCGGCGTCGCGCACGGCGCGGAAGAGGGAGAACGTGCTCAGCGTGATGGGGTCGGCGTTGGGCTGACCCAGGTGCCAGACGACGTCCTCCAGCAGCGAGGGGAAGCTCGCCGGGTCGATCTCCACCTGATGGTAGGTGGCGTTCGCGCGCTCGGCCGCCTGGCGGGCGAAGTGCCGCTCGTCGAACGGCCAGTCGCCCTTGTAGGCGATGTTGAAGGAGTCCACCGGGCCGTGCTCGGCGGCCAGCGCGGTGACCAGGCTGGAGTCCAGGCCGCCGGAGGTGATCACGGCGACGGGGACGTCGGCGTTGAGGAGGCTCTTCACCTCGGTGCGCAGCCGGCCCTGGATCAGCTCGCCGGCGGCCGACTCGTCGTCCTGCCGGGTGGTCTCGGCGCGCTGCGGGCGGTGGATGACGCGCGGGGTCTCGCCGGCCTCGATCACCATCGTGGTGGACGGCGGCAGCACGTGGATCCCGGCGAACATCGTCTCCTCGCCGAAGGGCGTCTTGGTCGCCAGGTAGGCGTCCAGGCCCTCGGAGCGCAGGCCGGCGGGGACGCCGGAGAAGCCCAGGAGCGCGGGGAGTTCGGAGGAGAAGTGGATCGAGCGCTCGGCCGCGTCCCAGCGGTAGTACAGCGGCTTCATGCCGATGTGGTCGGTGGCCAGGATCAGCTTGGGCCGCTCGCCGCGCTCGTCGACCAGGGCGAGGGCGTACATGCCGTCGAGGTGGTCGGTGAAGTCCAGGCCGTACTCGCGGTACAGGGCCGGGATGATGCTGCCGTCGCAGCGGTCGGCGAAGGTGTGGCCCATCGCCTCCAGGCGGGCGCGCAGCTCGTTGTGGTTGTAGATCTCGCCGTTGAAGACGACCTGGTAGCGGCCGGGCCGTCCGTAGGGCTGGACGCCGCCGTCGAGGTCGACGATGGCCAGCCGGTTGTTGCCGATGCCCCAGCCGGCGTCCCGGGCCGAGCCGCTGCTGTCCGGGCCTCCGTGCCGCTGGAGCGCGGCGACCGTTCTCAGTTCGTGGGGGGACGCGATCGCGTTGAAGTAGCCGTAGATGCGGCACATAAGAGGTGTCCGTTCCGGGGTGGAGCCAAGAGGATGTGCGCGGCCGGGCGAGGCGCGGGGGCCGCCCGGCCGCCGGGTGCCGTACGGGCGTCAGGCCTGGTCGCGGGCCATCGAGAGGTAGCGCTCCCCGGTGTCGGGGAAGACGGTGACGATGGTCGAGCCCGCCCAGCGCTCCCGCTGGGCGAGGAGCCGGGCCGCGTACGCGGCGGCGCCCGAGGAGATGCCGGCCAGCAGGCCGGTGGCCCTGTTGACCTCGTGGGTGGTGTCGGCGGCGGCGTCGTCCGGCACCGCGACGACCTCGTCGATCAGTTCGAGGTCCATGATGTCGGAGACGTAGCCGGCCCCGATGCCGGGAATGCCGTGGGGCCCGGCCTCCCCGCCGGAGAGGATCGCCGAACGGGCCGGCTCCACGGCCACCACGTGGACGTCGCGGCGCTCCTTGAGGTAGCGGGCCACGCCCATCAGGGTGCCGCCGGTGCCGACGCCGCACACCAGCACGTCGACGTCGCCACCGGTGGCCTCCCAGATCTCCGGGCCCGTGGTCTCGTAGTGGGCGCGGAGGTTGGCCGGGTTCTCGTCCTGGTGGGCCAGCCAGGAGCCGGGGATGGAGCGCTGGAGCTCCTCGGCGTACCGCCAGGCGGGCAGCAGCCCGTCCTGGTGGGGGACGAGGACGATCTCCGCGCCGAACTCCCGGAGGATCTGGCGGCGTTCCTCGGTGGCGTTGTCCGGCATCACGATGATGCAGCGATGGCCGCGCTGGGCGCTGAGCGCCGCGATCGAGATGCCCGTGCTGCCGGAGGAGCACTCGATGACCGTGCCGCCCTCGGGGGCCAGCACGCCCGACCGCTCGGCCTCGCGCATCATGTAGAGGGCGGGGCGGTCCTTGACGTTGGACAGCGGGTTGAACATCTCCAGCTTCGCCAGGAGCCGGGCGGACTCCGGCACGCCCGGGAGGCGGACCTCCATCAGCGGGGTGTCGCCGACGAGCTCCTCCGCCGACCGGACGATCCGGCGCGCGGCCCGGGCGGGGGCGGGGGAGGGCGCGTTCCCTGTCATCAAAGCTCCAGCTTTCATCGCAGTGTCATCGCTGTGGTTCGGTGGCTCGGCGGCTCGGCCCGTGGGCCGCCCTGCCGGGGGTCCGTCAGGCCTCGCCGCGGGCGGCGGCGAGGTGGGTGACGGCGGCCTCCTGGAGGTGGGTGATGTCGCTGGAGACCGTGGCGAAGGTGAAGCCCTCGGCCAGCCGGCGCTTGGCGTCGGCGCCCTTGAGGACGTGGATGCCGCAGGCGATGCCCGCGCGCTCGGCGGCGTCGGTGATCCGCTTCAGCGCGTCCTCCAGGGCCTCCGCGACGTCCGGGTCGCCGAAGAACCTGGCGCCCAGGGCCACGGACAGGTCGGCGGGGCCGACGTAGACCGCGTCCAGCTCGGGCGTCGCGCAGATCGCCTCGAGGTTCTCCAGCGCGGCGGCCGTCTCGATCATCACGATGCAGGCGACGGCCTCGTCGACCTCGGCGGGCACCGAGCCCATCCGCAGCTCGCCGCGGACCGGGCCGCCCAGGCTGCGGGTGCCCCGGGGGTGGTGCCGGCAGGCGCGGGCCGCGATCGACGCCTCCTCGGCGGTGTTCACCATCGGCACCACCACGCCGCGCGCCCCCGAGTCCAGGGCCGTGCCGATGGCGATCGGGTCGACAGAGGGGACGCGCAGGACGCCGGCGGAGACCTGCCGGGCGTCCACGGCGAGCATGGCCGTCTGCCAGCCCGCCCGGTGCATCACACCGTGCTGGCCGTCGACGCCGATGTAGTCGTAACCGACGCCGGCGATGCGCTCGGTACCGGCCGGGTTGTCACAGGCGATCCAGTAGCCCAGCAGGCGCTCGCGGCGGCGCAGCCGCGCGGCGAACGTGGCCGGGTCGTGACGCCCGTCGGTGTGCGAGGTGGTGTGCGCGGTGGTGGTCACTCGCCCTCACCGTCCTCGACGCCGTTCTCGATGACGTAGCTGGTGCGGCCGTCGAGGCCCACGGGCACGTCGCCGGTGATGGACACGCGGTGCAGGACGCGCTTGTGGTCGTCGTAGTCGTTGATCGCGTAGTGCTGCGTGGCGCGGTTGTCGAAGATCAGGACGTCGCCGACGCGCCAGGTCCAGCGGGCGGTGTTCTCCGGGCGGCGGACGTAGCCCTGCAGGACGTCGATGAGGCCCTGGGACTCGCGCTGGGTCATGCCGACGAAGCGCTGGGCGAAGCCGCCCAGGAACAGGCTCGGTTCACCGGACTCGGGGTGGACGCGGACCACCGGGTGCGCGGCCTCGAAGCGCTTGGCCATGAACGCCTTGCGCACCTCCTCGCCGCGCTCGGTGCCCAGCTTCGGCTGCTCGGCGCGGTTGGTGTGCACCGCCCACAGCTTGTCGGCGATGTCCCGGAGCTCCTTGGGCAGGTCCTTGTAGCCGGCCGCGCCGTTGGCGACCATCGTGTCGCCGCCGTAGGGCGGGAGCACCATGGCGCGCAGGGTGGTGCCCAGCGACGGGGCCTGCGTGAAGCTGATGTCCGTGTGCCAGTGGTTGGCGCGCTGGTCCTCGCCGTCGATCGGGATGACCTGGGGGGCGCCGTCGACCGTCCGCATCATGGGGTGCTTCTGGGTGAGCGGGCCGAAGCGGCCGGCGAACTCCAGCTGCGCCTCGTCGGTGATGTCCTGGTCCCGGAAGAAGAGGACCTTGTGCTCCAGGAAGGCCTCGTGGATCCGGGCGAACACCGAGTCCGTCAGGCCGGTGCCGAGGTCGACGCCGAGGACCTCGGCGCCGATCCGGCCGCCGACCTTGCGGATTTCAAAGCTGGACACCATTCATTCCTTTCGGGGGCGCGACGGCACTGCTGACCGGCGCCACTGGGAGGCAGGAATTCGACTGTCACCGCCGGACGCCTTCCGGGGAATTCGGATCCCAACAGCGGCCCGTGGCTTCACGAAATACCGGGACCGCCGTGTTCCGCGGTGAAAGCGGCTCCGCTCGCAATGCGGGCCGTCCCTGGCGAGTTGGAGCCAACCATGCCGGTCGGAGGGGCGGCAAGGGCTCGGGGCGGGCTCGATGCGACTTCAGCGACTTGCCGAAGTGGGGCCGCTACTTGGGCAAGTCCGCGACTTCGGCAAGTCGCTGAAGTCGTCATGGGCAGCTATCCGGATGTTGCCGCTCTGGGCCCCGCGTGGTTGGCTCCATTCGCCCAAGCGAGAATTGCCCTCTGTTCGGCAAGCAGCGCGCGGAGTCGGTGAACTCCGCCGGCAACCAAGGAGTTCCCGTGAGCCCCACGAGCCCAGGCAAGGGCACGTTCCCCCGCTACCGTTATCTGGCCGCCGTGTCGGCCGAGGCCGTCGGCGGCGGCATGTACGTCCCGGTGTCCCTGCTGTACTTCCACCGGGTCGCGGGGCTGCCGTTGGGACAGGTGGGCGGCGCCCTGACCGTCGCCGCCCTGGTGGGGCTGGCCGTGAGCCCGTTCTTCGGGGCGCTGGTCGACCGGCTGGGGGCCCGTACGGTGGTGGCGGTCGGATTCGCCGTGCGCGCCGTGGGGTTCGTCTGCTATCCGTTCGTCCACCAGTGGTGGCAACTGCTGGCCGCCGCCACCCTCGTCGCCGTCGGGGACCGTTCGTTCCAGGCGTCCATCCAGGCCCTGATATCCGAACTCGCCCAGGGCGCCGAGCGGCAGCGGATGATCGCCACCCAGTCGAGCCTGCGCAACGCCGGCTTCGGCGTGGGAGGCCTGCTGGCCAGCCTCGCGCTGGCCGCCGACGCGGACTGGGCGTACCACGCGGTCGTCCTGGGCAGCGGCGCGGGTCTCGCGCTGGCGGCCGTGCTGATCGCCGGCCTGCCCTCCGGGCGCGTCCCGGCCGCCACCACCAACACCACGGAGGCGGACGGAAAGGCCTCCGGGGGATACGGTGCCGTCCTGCGCGACCGGCCCTACCTGGGGCTGACGCTGGCGACCGTGCCGCTGGCGTTCTGCTACTCCTCACTCAGCGTCATCCTGCCCGTCTACACCACCCAGACGCTCCACGCGTCGGCGTCCCTGCCCGGCCTGCTGTTCACCGTGAACACCGTGCTGGTGGCGCTGGCGCAGGTGCCGGTCAACTCCTGGACGTCCAAGTGGCGGCGCACCCGCGTCTCCGCGATGGGCGGTGTGGTCTTCGCCGCGTCCTTCCTGGGCTTCGCGGTGCTGTCCGCCCTGGACGGCGGCGTCGTCCTGGTGTCCGGGCTGCTGCTGACCACCGTGCTCTACACCGGAGGCGAGCTGCTGCACAGCCCGTCCTCCGGCGCCCTGTCCACCGATGCCGCGCCGGACGCCCTGCGGGGCCGTTACCTGGCCGTCTACTACCTGTCCTGGTCGGTCGCCAAGGCGGCCGCCCCGGCCCTGTTCACCACCCTGCTGGCCGTCTCCGCGAACCTGACCTGGCTGCTGCTCGCCGGCGGGGTGCTGCTCGGCAGCCTCGCCATGCTGCGGCTGGAGCCGCGCCTGCCCGCCCACGCCGTCCGGCCCGCCCCCGAAGCGGGGAGCGCGGAGCCGGGGAACGCGGAGACCCCCGGCGAGCCCACGGGGACGGTGTCCGGCGCGGCCGCATCGCCCACCCGTCGTACCAGGAGGAGTTGAGTCCCATGCCCACCGAGCCCGGACTGCTGCGGACGCTGCGCGAGGACCTCGACGTCGTCGTCGAGCGCGATCCGTCCATCCGCAACCGCCGGGAGGGCGTACTGCACGCGGCGCTGCCCGCGCTGTGGGCCCACCGGGTCGCCCACCGGCTCCACCGGCGCGGGCTGCGCCTGGCCGCCCGGCTCGTCGCCCACGGCGCCCGCCGGCACACCGGGGTGGAGATCCACCCCGGTGCCGTCCTCGGCCGCCGGGTCTTCATCGACCACGGCTGCGGCGTCGTCATCGGCGAGACCGCCGTCATCGGCGACGACGTGACCATCTTCCACCAGGTCACCCTGGGGGCCGTCGGCTGGTGGAACGACAACGCCCGCCCCGACGGCGAGCGCCGGCACCCCGTCGTCGGCGACGGCGTCATCCTCGGCGCCAACGCCACCGTGCTCGGCCCGGTGACCGTCGGCGACGGCGCGCTGATCGGCGCGATGGCCACCGTCACCAAGGACATCCCGGCCGACGCCCGCGTCTACGCGCCCCCGTCCGTGATCCGCACCCCGGGCGGCGACGTCACCCCGGCCACCGACCCCGTACGCCTGCTCGCCTCGGCCGGCTCCTGGTGAACCGCGCCGCCGACCCCCCACCCACCACGCCTCGAGTAGGAGACCCACCCATGGCCGCTGCCGCCACCACCCAGCCCGGCCCCACGACGACCGGCACCCGCCGGATCGCCGACGGCCTGGAGGACCTCATCGGGGGCACCCCCCTCGTCCGGCTGTACCCGGAGGGCGCCGACCCGTCCGTCGAGGTCCTCGCCAAGCTGGAGTCCGTCAACCCCTTCTCCAGCAGCAAGGACCGGCCCGCGCTGCGCATGATCCTCGGCGCCGAGGAGCGCGGCGAGCTCCTCCCGGGTGGCACGGTCCTGGAGTCCACCTCCGGCAACACCGGCATCGCGCTGGCCGCCCTCGCCGCCGCCCGCGGCTACCGCTGCGTCGTCGTCCTGCCCGACAGCGCCACCCCCGAACGGGTGGGCCTGCTCAAGGCGCTGGGCGCCGAGGTCGTGCAGACGCCCAGCGAGGACGGCTTCCCCGGCGCCATCGCCAAGGCCGAGGAGATCCACGCGGAGACGCCCGGCTGCTGGTACTCCCGCCAGCACGAGAACGACGACAACGTCCTGGCCCACTACGAGACCACCGGCCCGGAGATCTGGGCCGACACCGCCGGCAAGGTGGACGTGCTCGTCGCCGGCGTCGGCACCGGCGGCACCATCACCGGCTGCGCCCGCTACCTCAAGGAGCGCAACCCCGGCATCGAGGTCGTCGCCGTGGAGCCGGAGGGCTCGCCCGTCCTCTCCCGGGGCTTCGGCGGGCAGCACCGTATCCCCGGCCTCAACGGCGGCTTCGTCGCGCCCACCACCGACGAATCGCTCATCGACCACGTACTGACCTGCGGCGACGACGACGCGCTGGCCGCGGCGAAGGCCCTGGCCACCCGGCAGGGCCTCTTCGTCGGCGTCTCCTCCGGCGCCGCCGTGGACGCCGCCGCCCGGCTGGCCCGGCTCCCCAAGTACGCGGGGAAGACCATCGTCACCGTGCTGCCCGACACCGGCGAGCGCTACGTCAGCCTCTGGAACGAGTCCTGAGCCCCACCGTCCGTTTTCCGCCCCCGACGAGGTGACCGTATGACCGCCCTGGTCCTCCACCGCGGATCGTTCCGCGCCAACCCCTACGAGCAGTGGCTGGAGGGCTACGACGCAGGCGTCGTCGTCCTCGCCTCCAGCGAACAACTGGCCGTGCACGGCGAGGAACTGCCCACCGCCGCGCCCTTCACCCACGCCGAGGCGCTGCCCGGCTACGACACCAGCCCCCGCGTCGCCGAGCGGGCCGCCGAGCTCGTCGAGCGCTTCGGCGTGACCGACATCGTCGCCTGCCAGGAGAACGACCTGGAGCGCGCCGCCCGGCTGCGCGTGCGCTACGGCCTGCCCGGCCCGCGCCCCGAGGACGTCGTGCCCTACCGCGACAAGTGGGAGATGAAGCGCGCCGCCGTCCGCGCCGGCATCCCCGTCGCCGACCACGCGCTCCTGGCCGCCCCCGAGGACCTCACGGACTTCGTCGCCGTCCACGGCCTGCCCGTGGTCGTCAAGCCCCGGCGCGGCGCCGGCTCCATCGACCTGGCCGTGCTGCGCACCGCCGACGAGGTCACCGGCTGGCTCGCGGGCGACCACCTCGCCGCGCCGGGCGAGGAACCCACCTGGCTGGTGGAGGCGTTCGTCGAGGGCGGCATGTGCCACATCGACGGCGTGGTCCTCGACGGTCGCGTCGTCACCATGTGGCCCTCGCGCTACACCTACGTCCTGGCCGACTACACCCAGCGCGAGGGGCGCATGGACATCGCCCTGGACGCCGACGACCCGCTGCGCCACCGGCTGACGGCCTTCGGCGAGCGGCTGCTGGCGGAGTTCGGGGGCAGCGAGCACTTCGCCTTCCACATCGAGGTGTTCCACACCCCGGACGACGAGCTGGTGCTGTGCGAGGCGGCCTGCCGCGCCGGCGGCGCGGGCGTCCGGGACGTCCACCGCGCGATGTTCGGCTTCGACCCGGCCGAGCCGCCGGTCCGCCGTCAGCTGGGGCTGGACTTCCCCTACGAGGGCGGCGGGAAGCCGGAGCGCGTCGGCGGTCAGCTGCTGTTCACGCGGCGGCCCGGCACGGTCCACCGGTTGCCCGACCCGGCGGGGATGCCCGAAGGGGTGGTGAAGCACCAGTACTTCGCGGCGCCGGGGGACCGGATGGAGGAGGCCTGGCACTCCGGGGACTTCCTGGCCGCCTTCGTGGTGGCGGGCGCGGACCGCGCGGAGTGCGAAGCGCGGATACGGGCGCTGGAGGAGTGGTTCCTCGCGGGGCTCGACGTCCGCTGAGCGGGCGGGGCGTGGGCGTGGCACGTACGGTCCGGCGCGGTCGGTCGCTCGGGACCGGCGGCCGGGCCCGGGCGGTGGTCCGCCGGGGCCGCGCGGCGGGTCGTCAGGCCGACCGGACGACGGCCAGCGGCCGGTCCACGCGCGCGGCGGCCGCGGCGGCCGCGTCGGCCAGCCGGCTGTAGGCGAAGGCGGCGGAGACCAGCGTCATGTGGTGGTGCCAGCCGGGGAAGGACCGGCCCTCGAAGTCCCGCAGCCCGAAGTCGTCCTCCAGGGTCCGCAGGGCGCCGGTCGTCCGGGCGTGGTGCCCGGTGAGGGCCACGAGTTCCTCGGCGGAGTGCCGGGTGAGGTTGGTGACCCACACGGGCTCGTCGGCCTGCCGGCCGGGGACGCGGCGGGCGAACGCCCGGTACGCCGGGGGCGTCGTCGTGCCCGTCCGGGCGCCGGGCCGCTCCGGCAGCCGGACCAGGGCGTTGAGCAGCCGTCGCGGCTGCCCGGCCGGGGCCGCGCCGGGGGCGCCCAGGGGGGCGGGGACCTCGCCGAAGCCGTCGCCCTGGTAGACCAGCCGCCGCACGGGGACGGGCGCGTCCTGGCCGTCGCCGCGCGGGCGTCCGCCGGGCAGCACGGCCAGGGCGGGGGGCACGGCGACGACGAAGTCGCAGCCGGCGCGGTCGAGTCCGCGGATCAGTGAGGCCGCCTCCGTGCAGGAGCTCATGTCGGCGACGACGGGCAGCGGGGTGGCGGCGGTCCGGGAGTGGAGCGTGTGGACCAGGTCGAGCACCTGCGCCGAGGCGGGCCGGTCGCCCACGCTGGACTCCGGTATGCGGGCCCGCTCGCGCAGGGTGTCGTCGTCGGTCCAGCGGGAGGGCAGCAGGATCCGCCAGCCGAGCGGCACCGGCTCGGTGTCGGTGGACAGGAAGATCCCCACGCCGAACTGGCAGTTGACGGTGCGGCCCGAGGCGGGGTCGAAGCGGCGGTGGACGCCCACCGAGCTCTCGCCGCGCTTGGGGACGACCACCGTGCCGATCGTCCAGGCCCGGGGGACGGTCCGCCGCAGGGTCCAGTGGGCGAGCGAGCGCAGGGCCGGTCCCCAGTCCCACGGGCTGGCGTTGACGAACTGGTGGAGCGACTGCGAGGCCGTGGGCGAGGCGGAGACGGCGGCCGCCAGGCGGCGGACCGTCTTCTTGCCCGGGGTGGTGAGCAGCCCCTCCAGATAGGCGTGGGCCCAGCGCCGCTGGTCGGCGCGGGGCAGGTAGCCGAAGACCTCTTCGGCGAAGGAGACGAGTGAAGCGGTGCCCGGGGTGAACGGGCGGGTCGAATGGTGCACAGCCATCGCACGGTCCCTTCTGACGCGGACGGCAGAGCCCGGCCGCGAGCGAAAGAATAGAGAACGATCGCTTTGTTTTCAAAACCCCCGGGGTGTGACCTTCGAAACCGGGAAGGAGTGCCGAGCCCGACGATCATGGCCGTAAGGTGGTTGAACGCCGGTCTTCCACCGGCAAGTTGAAGCCGTCGTTCCGCAATGGCGCGGTCCCATGGCCCATGGCGGTGAATGTCTGGAGGGAGCATGGTCATGCAGGAGCGCGCCGTACGGACCCGTTCGGCGCTCGTCCGGGCCGCGGCCCGCGCCTTCGACCGCAACGGCTACGACGGCACGTCCCTGTCCCAGATTCGCGCGGCGGCCGAGATGTCCATGGGGGCGCTGACCTTCCACTTCGCCACCAAGGGCGAACTCGCCGACGCCGTGCAGGACGAGGGCTGGATCCTGACGGAGGCCCGGGTGCGCGACGCGCTGACGCCGGCGGGCGACCCGGTGGACGGCCTGGTGGCGCTCACCCTGGCGCTGGCCGCGCTGATGGAGGAGGAGCCGATGGTCCGCTCGGCGGCCCGGCTCACCCGTGAGCGCGCCGGGGGCCGGGCCTGGACCTCCGCGTGGCGGCCGGCCGCGCACGCGCTGATCGAGCGCGCCCGGGCGTCCGGCGTGCTGCCGCCGGTGGCGCGGCCGGAGGTGGTCGCCGACCTGGTCAGCCATCTGATCGTGGGCGCGGAGGCGCAGATACGCGCCTCGGCCGCGGATGCCGGGCGCCCGGCGGTGGACGTCGGCGGGCAGCTCGCCCGGATCTGGGACCTGGTGCTCCTCCCGGTCCGCGGCTGACCGCGCCCCGAAGGGGCGCGGGGAACTGCGCGACCAGCCACGACGCACCGGCAGATGCGTACCGGACCGGTCGGTCGGCCTGCGTTCACGCCGTAGGCGCCACGTGCCGCCGGTACCAGGGTGCCGCCTCCTCCAGCCGGGCGAGGACGCCCGGCCCCGGCGCGCAGGCCGCCGCCCGCCACACCTCCGTGCTCGCGTACCAGTGGTCGCGGGCGAGGAGCGCGAACTGACGCTCGCTCATGCGCCCGGGGTTCAACCGCAGGCTCTCCAGGCAGCGTTGCCACGGCCAGTCGGCCTCGGCGCGCGGCAGGACGGCGTGCTCGGCGAGGGCGTCCATCAGGCCGCCGTTGCGCACCGGGACCGGGTGGCTGGCGTGGTGGACGCCCGCCGGCACGGCGTGCGGCCCGCACGCCAGGTCGGCGACGAGCCGCGCCAGATCGGTGACGTCCACGGCCGACAGCAGGCCGCGCCCGCCGTCCCAGCGCGCGGGCACCCGGCGCAGCAGCTCGGCCAGGGCCGGTACCACCCAGCGGTCGCCCGCGCCCAGCACCAGCCCCGGGCGCAGGACCACGGCCCCGCACTCGAGCATCGGGGCCTCGCCCGCCAGCCGGGTGCGGCTCGCGGGCGATATGGGCGCGGGCCGGATCGCGTCGACGTCCGGCCCGGAGTGCGGACCCGGTCCGTAGACGGCCGCGGTCGACAGGGCGACGACGCGGGGCACCGCCGCCCGGCGGGCCTCGGCGGCCAGCGCGACGGCGCCCCGGTGGTTGACCGCCTCGCACAGGCTCTCGTCCGGGGAGACGCAGGAGGCCAGGTGGAGCAGGGCGTCGGCCCCCTCGCACAGCCCCCGCAGCGAGCCGGGGTCGGTCAGGTCGCCGGTGAACCGCTCGACGAGCGGGTCCGTGTCCGGGCCGGGGTGGCGCGTCAACGCGCGCACGCGCACGCCCCGTCGGCCGAGTTCGCGCAGCGCGGCGGAGCCGATGAACCCCGTGGCGCCGGTCAGCGCGACCAGCGGCCCGCTCACCGGCGGGCCGTCCCGGCCGCGCCGGGGCCGGTGACGAGCCGCGCGCGGGCCTCCGGCGTGGCGACGCCGGGCAGCAGGTAGCGCCACAGCAGGGCCACGCGCTCGGGCAGGTCGGCGCGGTTGGTGGAGACCTGGGAGAAGAGCTGGGTGCCGGTGTAGCAGCTCACCAGGACCCAGGCCAGCTCCCGTTCGTTCACCTCGGGCAGGAGCTCGCCGCGGTCCCGGGCGGCGACCAGCTGCTCGTGGAAGCGGGCGGCCCATTCCTGGTAGGCGGTGTCGTCCTGGACGCCGAACTCTCCCTGCTCGACGGCGAGTCGGACGCCGGCGCGCAGCAGCACATTGCTCTGGAGCTCGGTCGCCAGGTGGAGGGTGATGTCGATCAGGTGCTGGAGGCCGGGTTCGCCCTCGGGCATCACGATGCCCTCGCCCTGCTCGTTCATGACCGCCCGGGCGAGGTCCTCCTTGGACTTGAAGTGGAAGTACATCGCGCCCTGGGTGGCGTCCGCCCGAGCGATGATCTTGCTGACGCTGGCGCCGCTGAACCCGAGCTCGTCGAAGACCTCCGCGGCCGCGTGGAGGATGGCCGCGCGGGTCCTCACCGCGCGGTCCTGTCTGGGCCTCGCCATGAGGTGACTCCCTGTGATCTCTCGACAAACAAAACGAACACCCTTTATCTTACGGCTCCAGCGTCAGAGACAGAGCAGCAGCAGCTTTAGAGCGTCCGGGAAGTCGGTTATGCACGATCTGGTTCAGCAAGCCCCTGTTTTGAGCTCCATCCCCTCCACGCCGCACGGCCTGACCACCTGTGTGCCCCGGCAGTACGTCCACAAGGCGGCCATGGCCGAGGTCCTCCTCACCGGATGGGAGCGCGTCGCCGACGACACCTTCACGATCGGCGCCCAGTGGCCGCGGACCCACAGCTTCTACACCCCGGTCGACGGCCGCTACGACCCGCTCCTCTTCGCCGAGACCGTACGGCAGACCATCCCCCTGCTGTCCCACCTGGCCTACGACACCCCGTTCGGCCACCACCTGATCTGGGACCACTTCCGCTACGAGCTCGACCCCGCCGCGACGGCCGTGGCCGCCACCCCGGCCGAGATAGAGCTGCGCATCACGTGCAGCGACGTCAAACGCCGTCAGGGCCGCTTCTCCGCGCTGGTGATGGACGTCACCGCCCTCCGCGACGGCGCGCCCCTGGGCATCGCCCGGGCCCGTTTCACCAGCCACGCCCCGGCCGTCTACCGACGGCTGCGCGGCGAGTACGGCGACCCGTCCGTCGTCTCCCGGGCCGTGCCGCTGGCCCCGCCCCTGGCCCCGGTGCGCGTCGGCCGCGACCGCTTCCACGACGTGGTCCTCTCGCCCACCGACGCCGACGGCGTCTGGCAACTGCGCGTGGACCCCAGCCACCCCGTGCTCTTCGACCACCCCGTCGACCACGCCCCCGGCATGCTGCTGCTCGAAGCCGCCCGCCAGGCCGCGCTCGCCGCCACGGGCCCGGACCACGGCGCCGTCCTGGGCCTGGAGACCGTCTTCAGCCAGTACGTGGAGTTCGACAGCCCCTGCTGGATCGAGGCGACCGTCCTCCCGCAGGACGACGGCGCCCTCACCCGCACCCGGGTCACGGCACGCCAGAACGACCGCGAGGCGTTCTCCGCGGTCGTCACCAGCACGGCCGGCCGGTCCGGCGTCTGAGGCACGGTCCCGGTAAGGGCGGACGTGAACCGCCCTCACCGGGACCGGGGGTGTGGTCAGCCCGTGGCCACCGCCTCCGCGACCGCGCCGCTCCGGGCGCGCAGGCCCGCCGCGTAGCGGCGCAGCAGCAGCGCCGCCGTCGTGGCGAGGCCCGCCAGCAGCCCGAGCCACAGGCCGAGGGTGCGCAGGTCCGCCGCGTACCCGAGGAGGAGCGAGGCGGGCAGCCCCACGAGCCAGTAGCCGACGAGCGTGGCGCGGAAGCCGCCCTTGGTGTCGTCCAGGCCGCGCAGCAGGCCGACGCCGATGTTCTGCGCGCAGTCGAAGAACTGCAGGACGGCGACGACCGCGAGCAGCCCGGTCGCGATGGACAGCGCGTCGCCGTCCCCCGCCGCGCCGGAGTCGAGGAACGGCCGCAACACCGCCCCGGGGAAGGCCAGATAGCAGCCGCCGACCACCGCCATGACGGCGGCGGCGCAGGCCAGCGCGGTGGTCCTCAGCCGCCGTGCCGCGGCGACGTCCCCCAGGGCCAGCTCGCGGCTGACGTTGATCGAGGCGGCGTGGGAGAGCCCCACGGCGACCTGGAAGACGATGTAGACGAGCTGGTTGACGGCCGTGTGCGCGGCGAGCGCCGCACTGCCGAAGGAACCGGCCATCAGCGCCGTCAGCGAGAAGAACCCCGCCTCCGAGCCGTAGGTGGCCGCGATCGGCACGCCCAGCCCGATCAGCCGCCGCACGGTGGCGCGGTCCGCGCCCAGGACCCGGGCGCTCAGGCACGGGCCGAGCACCGGGTCCCGGCGCGTCGAGGCGTACAGGGCGAGGAAGGACAGCAGGTGCACCAGCGACGTCGCCACGCCGATGCCGGTCAGCCCCAGCCGTGGCAGCCCCCAGGTGCCGTGGACGAACACCCAGTTGAGCCCCGCGTTGACGGCCACGGACGCCAGCGTGATCCGCAGCAGCGCCTGCGGCCGCCGCATCCCGACCGTGAACTGGCGCACCGCCTGGAACCACAGGCACGGCAGCAGCCCCGGCGCGAGGGCCACCAGCATCGCCCGGGCCCGGTGGGCGACCTCCGCGTCCTGGCCCAGCAGGGACAGGCACTGGCCGATGACGACCATCAGGACGGCCCCGGCGACACCGGCGAGCGTCGCCACCGCCAGACCGGCCCGGGCGACGGCGGCGACCTCGTCGTCCGGCCCCGGAGCGGCGGCCCGCTCGGGGGACGTCCCGGCGCGCGCGGCCGCCGCCGCGACGCGGTTGCCGACGGAGGTCACCAGGCCGACGCCCATGGTGCGCACCTGGTTGAAGACGACGATCGCGAGGCCGCCCGCCGCCAGCTCCCCGGTGCCGAGCAGGCCCATCATCACGGTGTCGGTCGTGGTGAGCGCGACCTGGGCGAGCTGGGTGAGGACGAGCGGGACGGCGAGCACGGCCAGGGCCCGGCTGTCGCGCAGCAGCCGGGGCAGGGCGGCGGGCACCGAGGGCATCAGTGGCCGCGCAGGGTGCCGAGGAGGTCGCCGACCTCGCGTTCCACGACCGGGTCGAGGAGGTCGCGGGCGGCCATCCAGCCGTCGTCGAAGACGGTGTCCAGGTACTTCTCGCCACCGTCGTTGACCAGCGCGACCATCGTGCTGCCCGGCGGCAGCGAGGGCAGCCGCCGCAGCGCCTCGTGGACGACGCCGCCGGCGGAGCCGCCGATGAGCAGTCCGGTGCGGGCCACCGCGCGGCAGGTGGCGAACGCCTCGACGTCACCGACCTTGACGCCCTCGTCGATGAGCGAGAAGTCCACGAGCGCGCCGATCTCGGCGCCCTCGGGCGTGCCGGTGCCCGACTGGTGGTAGTCGTGCGCGGGCCCGCCGAAGGCGATGGACCCCTTGGGCTCCACCCCGACCGTCCGTACTTCCGGGACGAGCCGGCGCAGCTCGCGGGCGGTGCCGCACAGGGCCCCGCCGGTGCCGACGGCGGCGACGAGCACGTCCACGCGGCCCTCCAGGGCATCGTGGAGCTCATGGGCGACGGCCGCGTAACCGACGCCGTTGCTGGGGTTGTTGTGCTGCTCGGTGAAGATCGTGTTGTCGCGTCCCCGGGCGAGGCTCTCGGCGAGCTCCTCCCGGGCGGCGGTGGCCAGCTCGTCCGTGCCGTCGTCGGTGACGTACACGAGCTCGGTGCCCAGCGCGCGCATCGCGCGCAGTTTGTCGGCGCTGGCGTGGTGGTCGACGACGGCGGTGAAGGCGTAGCCGCGCTCGGCGGCCATGACGGCCAGGCCGAGCCCGGTGTTGCCGGAGGTGGACTCGACGATCCGGCCGCCCGGGCGCAGTTCGCCCCGGGCCTCGGCGTCCAGCACCATCTGCCGGGCCATCCGGATCTTGGCGGTGCCCATGGGGTTGAACATCTCCAGCTTCAGCAGCAGCCGGCTGCCGTCCGCGGTGCGGCAGAGCTCCAGGAGCGGGGTGTGGCCGATGAGTTCGGAGACACGGGTGACCACGGCGGGCCGGGCGGGCGCGGCGGACGGGGGAACCGGCGCGGGGCGGGCGGTGAGTGCCGCGTTCATGGATCAGGGGCTCCTGTCGGGCTTGTACGTGACGGGCGGAGGGGTCAGGCGTGGCGGTCGAGGCGCCAGCGCGGCCGTCCCGCCGGACGGTCGACGACGACCTTGGGGGGCAGCGGAAGGTCGTGGAAGGGCGACTCGTTGGAGTCCATCTGGTAGCCGGCCGTATTCGGGTAGACCAGCAGATCGCCTTCCCGGGGCCGGGCGGGCAGGGGCACCTTGCGCCAGGTGACCATGTCGGACTCCAGGCACGTCGCCCCGCCCACGCACGCCGCGACGACGGCGGGGCCCCGGGCCGGGCCGGCCTCGGTGAGCAGCACGGGATCCGGCAAATACTCGCTGTTGAACCACTGTTCCGAGAGGCTGAGGCTGCTGCCGTCCACGGTGAGGACGGCGTAGCCGTCCCGCTCCTTGACGCCCAGCACCCGGAAGACGGTCGCGCCCGCCCGGTCCAGCAGGGCGCGGCCCGGCTCCAGCATCAGGGTCACGCCCGCGTCGCGGAGCAGCCGGGCGAGGCTCGCGGAGTGCCCCTCGGGGGTGGTGGCCAGCACGGCCCGCAGGACGCCCGCCCCGGCGAGCGGGGAGTGGTAGGGGTAGAAGTCGCCCGCCGTGAACGCCTTGCCCGCGTGGTAGTGCTCGGGCCGCTGCTCGGCGAGGAAGCCGTGCCAGTCGTCGGCGGCGGCGTAGTCGACGGCGAAGCCGCCGCCGACGCTGATCCGGTCGGCGCGCAGGCCCAGGGCCCGCGCCGCCCGGCACTCGTCGACGAGCCGGCCGGCCAGGTCGGCGCGGGGCCGCAGGGCGTAACCGGACAGATGGAAGCTGAAGCCCTCCATGCTCACGGCCGGGCCGGCGGCCGCGCAGCGGCGCAGGGCGGCGGCCGTCTCCTCGTCGTCGAGCCCGAAGCGGCTGTGCGGCTGGTCCGGCGGCAGCCGGCGCAGCAGCACCCGGGCCGGGCGGGTCGTCCCGCCGGTCAGGGCCAGGACGCGGTCCAGCTCACCGGGGGAGTCGACGGCGATGAGGGCGCCCTGGAGCACGGCGACGCGCAGCAACTGCTCGTGCTTGGCGGGGCCGGTGACCGTGATGTCCTCGCCGCGCACCCCGTGGGCGAGGGCCTCGCGCAACTCCCCGGCGGAGGCGACATCCACGCCCGCGCCCGTCGCCGCGCAGCGCTCGACCCACACGGCCGCCTTGTTGGCCTTCTTCGCGTAGTACACCCGGCCCGCCACGCCGGCCTCGGCGAGGGCGGCGCGGAAGGCGGCGAGGTTGGTGTCGAAGCGGTCGGGGAGGAGGAAGTGGAACGGTCCGTCGAAGGCGTAGGAGAGCTCCTGGAGCAGCCCGCTCTCCAGTACCGCCGACGCCTCGGGATCCGGGTGGGCGGGCAGCGGAGGGGCGGCCGCCGCCCGGGTCGTCGTCACTGCGGTGGCTGTCACCGCGGTGGTTGTCACTGCCACAGCGGCACCCGCGTTCCCAGGCCCTGGGTGAGGGCGAGTTGGGCGAACCGGTGGCCGAGCGCGATGTCGGTGACGACCAGGCCGCTGTTGTAGGCGAAGACCCGCTGGTCCGGCGCGGTGCGCCCGAGGGCGTCCCCGGCGAGGACGGCCGGGAACTCGGCGTCGACAGCCGGGAGTTCGCCGTCGGCGTCGGCCATGTCGGTGCCGGTGACGCGCATCTGGGCCTCGCTGGTGGCCACCACGCGGTCGGCCTCGTGGAGGGTGGAGGGTGCCAGGCCGTGGCCGACGAGGACGGCCAGGGCGCCGGGCCGCAGCCAGGACGCCTCCACGGCGGCGGGGGTGTGGGGTCCGGCCGTGGCGACGACGATGTCGGCGGCCCCGGCGGCCTCCCGCAGGTCGGTGACGATCTCCACGTCCCGGCCGGGGAAATACGCGCGCAACTGGCGGCGGACGGCGGTGATGCCGTCGGGGTGGGTGCCGTGGAGCATCAGCCGCTCCAGGCCCGGCAGCGCCGTCAGCAGGAACGGCAGGGCCAGCCGGCCCTGGGTGCCGGTGCCGATCACCAGCGCGGCCCGCGCCCCGGGCGGCGCGCACTCGCGGGCCAGCAGCGCGGAGACGGCGGGGGTGCGCAGGGCGCCGATCCGGCCGCAGTCCATCATCGCCAGGGGCAGCCCGGTGACGTCGTCGTAGAGGGTGAGGGTGGTGTAGTAGTGCTGCGCGTCGCGGGGGCTGTGGAGGCCGTGCTTGTACGAGGTCTTGACGGCGACGACGTCGCGGGAGCCGTCGCGGCCGAGCATCGCGTAGGCGACGGAGTGGCCGTCGCCGGGCTTGACGGTGAGCTTGCGCGGGTTGTCGGAGCGGCCGGCGGCGAGGGTGCGGTAGGCGTTCTCCACGGTGGCGAGGACGTCGGCGGGCGTGATGTCGATGCCCGCGACGTCGCTGGTGGACAGGACGGTCAGGGCCTTGTCGTCGCGTATTCGGTGGGAGTCGTGGGCCGGGGCGGCGGGGGAGGTGTCCGTCATGGGCGGTTCCCTTCGGATCCGTGTGGGGGCCTGGTCAGGCGGCGGGGGCCTCGGCGGCGTGCGCTTCGATCGCGGCCTGTCCGTAGCCGTGCTCGCCGGCCTCGGCGGCGGGGCGGGTGCGGCGGCCGGGGACGCGGACCGAGGCGCGCTTGAGCCAGCGGTCGGTACCGTCGTAGCGGGCGGTGAAGGGCACCCGGCCGTGGACGACGAGGTCGTTGTCGACGACGAGGACCTCGCCGGGGGAGAGGCTCACGGCCACGGAGACGCGGGCGAGTTCGTCCTCCAGCCGCCGGTAGGCGGCCCGGTACTCGGGGGTGGCCTCGGCCAGCGGGGTGTAGGCCGGGTCGAAGCGCAGGGTGAGGCCGTCCGGGGCGCGCCACAGGGCGGGGACGCGGGGTGGCTCCCCGGCGAAGCCCTGGGCCTCGGCGTAGGCGTCGTCGGGCAGGATCGGCAGCACCGGCCGGGTGAGCTCCTCGACGGTGGCGTCGTCCAGCCGTGTCCGGCGGACACTGGCCGCGGTGGTGGCGATGGCGTCGTGGTTGCGCATGCAGGTGAGCATCAGCAGATGGGCGCGGCCGGGGTGGAAGGCGTCCTCGGTGTGCGGGCTGAGGAGCACGCTGCTGCTGGCGCCGGTCTGTTCCCGCTCGTGCCCGGGGGCCGGGACGATGTTGTGGACGAAGCGGCCCTCCTGCTGGCCCTCCCAGGCGATGGGGTCGCCCATGACGGTGGCCAGCAGGAGCAGGGCGATGTCGTGGTGGGCGCCGGCGTCGCCGGCGGTGCGCCAGCTCTCCGGCGTGGCACCGATCCGGGCGTCGTCCACGCGCAGGCCGCGCAGGACGAACAGGCCGGCGTCGGTGTCCACGGGCCGGCACTGGTGCCGGATGGACGGGCCGAGGGCGGCGGCGGACCCCCGGACGCGCCGCAGGAGCGCGGGGGAGGTGGCGGAGGTGCCGAAGGCGGTGAGGATCTCGTCGGCGGCGCGGTGCAGTTCGTCGACCGAGGCGTCGTCGAGCAGGCGGACGGGGGCGGGAGTGGGGGAGGGTGCGGCGGCGGGGACGGGTGCGGTTCCCGTGCTCATGGCGCGATCTTCCGTTCCGTAGCGGGGTGTGGGAGTCCGAAGGGGCGACGCGGGCGTACGGGCATGGGGGAGAGGGGCGGAGGGTGGGGGCCGCCGGCCCGTGGCGTCGGGGACTGGCCAGAACGTACCGTTAGAAGTTAGGTAAGGCAAACCTAACTCGCGGGTTATCCGTTTGGTCCGCCTTCCGGGTGATGAGCCCTGGAATCAAGGGGGTTGAGGTCCTGGCCGAAATCCATGCATCGACCAGACGGGTTTGCGATGCCGGGTGTGGTTAGGGTAGGCAAACCTAAGTAGCTCGGAAGTGACCCCCCATCTGCCGGATCGAGGACGACGTGGACTTCACCAGGCGCCAGATGCTGCTGGCCGGAGCGGCCCTGGGCTCCGCCGCACTGCTCACCGCCTGCCAGGACGGCGGCGGTACGGCCTCCGCCGGCGCCGGAAACCAGCCGCGCCCCGGCGGCACCCTGCGCGTCGGCGCGCTGGGCCGGGCGTCCGCCATCACCCGCGACCCGCACGGAAATCAGGGCAACGAGAGCGACTATCTCGTCATCGCCCTCGTGTACGACACGCTCACCGCCCCCGGTGCGAAGGCCAACACGGTCGGCCGCCTCGCCGCCTCCTGGACCCCCTCCGACGATCTGAGGACCTGGCGCTTTACCCTCGCCAAGGGCGCCGTCTTCCACGACGGCACCCCCGTCACCGCCGACGACGTCGTCTGGTCCCTGCGCAGACTGCGGGGCACCCCCGCCGGCGCCGCCCGGCTCCCCGGCATCACGGCGGAGAACATCACGGCCGACGGCAAGGACACCGTCGTCCTCGTCTCCGGCTACGCCAACGCCGAACTCCCCCTGCTCACCCGGCTCTCCACCTTCGTCCTGAAGAAGGACACCGCCGAGGCGGACCTGCCCAAGGCGCCCGGCACCGGCCCGTTCGTCCTCGACTGGTACCGCAACGGCAACGCCCGCCTCGTGCGCAACGAGCACTGGCACGGCGGCACGGTCCTCCTCGACGCCATCGAGGTGACCATGTTCGAGAGCCCCCAGGCCTTGGCCAACGCCGTGCTGGCGGGCCAGATCGACCTCGCCTCCAACGCCGGCGCCGTCGCCGGCCGCACGGCCGCCGCCCGCAAGGACATCCAGGTCGTCCGCCGCCCCGACGACATGGCCATGCCCATCGTCATGCGCACCTCCGAGGGCAGCCCCTTCGCCGATCCCAGGGTCCGTGAGGCGTTCAAGCTCGTCGTGGACCGCCCGGCCATGGTCAAGCAGACGCTCTCCGGCTACGGCACCGTCGCCAACGACGTCCTCGGCACCGCCGACCCCGCCTACGCCAAGGACATCCCCCAGCGCGCCCGCGATCTGGACAAGGCGAAACGGCTGCTGAAGGAGGCGAACTTCGACCTCGGCAGGACCTACGAGCTCGTCACCACCGAGGACGTCGCCGGCCTCGCCGAGTCCGCCACCCTCTTCGCCGCCCAGGCCCGCGAGGCCGGGATCAAGGTCGAGGTCGTCAAGCAGGAGTCCGGCACCTTCTACGACCGGACCTGGCTCAAGGGCGACTTCTACACCAACTACTGGGGCACCAACGACTCCGTCGTCTTCTTCGCCTCCAAGACCCTCGTCACCGGCGCCGGACAGAACGAGGCGAACTTCTCCGACAAGGACTTCGACGCCGCCTACCGCGAGGTCCTCGCCACCAAGGACGCGGGCGAGCGCGGGCGGAAGCTGCGCGAGCTCCAGCGGATCGAGCACGAGCGCTCCGGGTATCTGCTGTGGGGCATGGCCGACGGCATCGACCTGGCAGCCGCGAAGGTACGCGGCCTGCCCAGGCTGCCGGGCTACGGGCGTGTCCAGCTCGAGAACGCCTGGCTCGCCCGGTGACACCCGGCATACCGAGGGCGGCCGCTCTTCTGGGGCGCCGACTGCTGCTGCTCGTCGTTCTCCTGGCCGGAGTCTTCGCCGCGATCGAACTGCTGCCGGGCGACGCGGCGTCGGCCGCGTCCGACCGCGGCGAGACCGCCGCCGGCCTCGCCGCGCGGCGGCACCTGCTCGGCCTGGACCGGCCCCTCCCCGAACGCTTCTGGGACTGGATCACCGCCCTGCCCACCGGCGACCTCGGCACCTCCGCGCGCGGACAGCACGTCACCGACCTGCTGTCCGCGCCCTTCCCCAACACCCTCCTGCTGGGCGGCGCCGCGCTCGTCCTCACGGTCCTGCTGTCGCTGACCCTCGGCTGCCTGGCCGCCGCCCGGCCCGGCGGACCCGTCGACCGGATCGTCGACGTCACCGCCACCGCCGCCTTCGCGCTCCCCGAATTCGTCGTCTCCGTCGGCCTGCTGCTCGTGTTCTCGCTGTGGACGGGCTGGCTCCCCGCCGCCACCCTCACCGGCGCGGACGGCGGACCCGCCGACTGGACGATGCTCGTCATGCCCGTCCTCGCCCTCACCCTGCCCCAGACCGGCTGGAACACCCGCGTCGTCCGCGCGGCCCTCGCCGACCAGGCCGCCACCCCCCACGTCGAGGCCGCCGCCCTCGACGGGCTGCCCGCCCACCGGGTGCTGCTGCGCCACGCGCTGCCCGGCGCCCTGCCCGCCGTCGCCACGGGCTTCGCCACGTCCACCGGGATGCTGCTCGGCGGGGCCGTCGTCGTCGAGACCCTCTTCAACTACCCGGGCATCGGCACCGTCCTGGCCGGAGCCGTCGCCGACCGCGACACGCCCGTCATCGCCGGGGTCGTCGCCTGCGCCGCCGCCGTCATCACCGTCGTGCTCCTCCTCGCCGACCTCGTCCGCGCCCGCACCGTAGGAACCCGCCCATGAGCGCCCCCGGGCTCCGTGCCCTGCCCGCCGCCCTGGCCCTACTGGCCCTGAGTGGCCCACTCCTGGCCCCGCACCCCGTCGACACCCCCGTCACCGCCCCTACGCGGGGCCCGGCGACGGCGCGGCCCTCGGCGGCGACCAACTGGGCCGGGACGTCCTGAGCCGACTCCTCCACGGCGGCGACGCCCTCATCGCCGGCGCGCTCGCCGTGGCCGTGACCGTCACCCTCCTCGCGGCCGCGCTGGGCTGCCTCGCGGTGCTCAGCCCCCGCGTGGGCGCGGTCGTCGAACGCACCGCCGACCTGGTCATCCTCGTGCCCCCGGTCCTCGGCCTCATGCTCCTCGCCCTCGCCTGGCCCGGCGGCCGGCGCCTGGCCGTCACGACCGCCGCCGTGGTGCTGGGCACCCCCTACGCCGTGCGGGTCGTCGCCGCGGCGGCCGCGCCGCTGGCCGGCGCGGGATTCGTCGAGGCGTCCGTCGCGAGCGGCGAGCGGCTGTGGCGCGTCGCGTTCCACGAGATCCTGCCCAACCTGCGGGCCACGATCCTGGCGTTGTTCGGCCTGCGCTTCGTCGAGGCGGTCTACGTCATCTCCATGGCCGGCTTCCTCCAACTCGGCCCACAACCACCGGAAGCCGACTGGGCCTTGATGATCCGCGAGAACGCGCCGGGGATCCTGCTGAACCCTTGGGCCACGATCGCTCCCGCGATCGCGATCGCGGCGGTGGCGATAGCCACGAGCCTCGCCACGGAGGCCCTCGCCCCGCGGCGCGGCGGGGAGGTGGCGGCACGATGACGACGCACTCGCGGGGGAAGGGGCCGGGGTCTGGTGGGCCTGGCGGGTCGGGTGCGGGCGGCGGTGAAGCCCCGCTCGTCACCGTCGCCGGGCTCGAAGTGGGCATCCCCGGCGGACCGTTGTTGCTGGCTTCCGCCGGGCTCACCCTGCGGCGGGGGCGGATCACCGTGCTGACCGGGCCTTCCGGGTCCGGTAAGACGACCCTGCTCCGGGCCGTTCTCGGCGACTTGCCGTCGGGGGCGCGCGTGGCGCGCGGGGGCGTGCGCGTCCTGGGGGAGGACGTGTTCGCCCTGCCGCCCGCCCGGCTGCGTGAACTGCGGCGTCACCGCCTCGCGTTCGTCGGTCAGGACCCCGGCTCCGGGCTCAACCCCCGGATGCGGGTCCGCGACCTCGTCGCCGAGCTCGCCACCGGCGCGCGCCCCGCCGACGTGAGGGAACTGCTGGCGGAATGCCGGCTGCCGCTCGACGACGGGCTGCCCGACCGCCGGCCCACCGCCCTCTCCGGCGGCCAGCAGCGCCGCGTCGCCCTCGCGCGCGCCCTCGCCCGCACCCCCGACGTCCTGCTCCTGGACGAACCCACCGCCGGGCTCGACCCCGCGCTCCGCGACGAGATCGCCGACCTCCTGCGGCACGTCGCCGCCCACCGCCGCATCGCCGTCGCCCTCGCCTGCCACGACCCCGAACTCGTCGCGCGCTGCGCCGACGACGTCGTCGACCTCGGCACGGACACCCTTACCGCCCCGCGCGCGCTCGCGCGTACGCCCGTGCCCCCATCGGCGCCCGCGCCCGCGCCCGCGCCGGCGCCCGGGCGCGGGCTCGCCGCGCGGGGCGTCCGGGTGACCTTCGCCGCATCCGCCCCCACCCCTGCGCGCGACAGCGCAACCCCGCACCGACACGCCCTCGACAGCGTGGATTTCGCTGTCGCACCCGGCACCGTCGCCGCCATCGTCGGCCCCTCCGGATCCGGCAAGACCACCCTGCTGCGCGTCCTCGCGGGCCTGCGGCCCGCCGACGCCGGGGAGCTCACCCTCGACGGCGCGCCCCTGTCCACCGGCGTCCGCGCGCGCGGCCGCGACCAGCGCCGCCGGATCCAGCTCGTGCCGCAGAACCCGCTCGGCGCCCTCAACCCCGCCCGGACCATCGGCGCGTCGCTCGCCCGCCCGCTGCGGTTGCACGGCATCGTCCCCCGGAAGGAGACCACCGAGCGCGTGGCCGAGCTCCTGCGGGACGTCGGCCTGCCGCCCGAGTACGCGCGGCGCCACCCCCACGAGCTCTCCGGTGGGCAGCGCCAGCGCGCGTCCATCGCACGCGCCCTGGCCGCGCGCCCCGACGTGCTCCTGTGCGACGAGGTCACCTCCGCCCTGGACCCCGCCACGGCCGTCGCGGTCATGGATCTGCTCGCCCGGCTCCGGGCCGAGCGCGGGCTGGCCCTCGCCCTGGTCAGCCATGAACCGCACCTCGTCGCCGCGTACGCCGACACCGTCCTTTCCCTGAAGGACGGACGCGTCTCGCCGGATTGACAGACGGTAACCGGATCGGGAATCTTGCTCGCACTGATCAGTTACTGACTGGTCGGTCAGTAGGAAATCGGCCCCTTCACACCCTTTTTGGAGTACTCGTGGCACAGGTGCGAGAACGAGGCGCGCGGTACGGAAAGGCGCTCGCGGCGCTCGGCGCGGCCTCGGTCCTGACGGCCGGGGCGGCCGTGGCGGCCGGCCCCGCGGCGGCGGCCACCACGGCCGCCCCGGCCGCGCAGGCCGACGGCGCGCGCTACGTCGCGCTCGGCGACTCGTACACCTCGGGCCCCGGCATCCCCGAGCAGACCGGCGGGGACTGCGCGCGCTCCAGCGTCAACTACCCCGCGCTGACCGCCGCCAAGCTGGGCCAGAAGTCCTTCCAGGACGTCAGCTGCAGCGGTGCGACGACCAACGACATGTGGAACACCCAGGCGGGGGCGGCCGGGCCCCAGCTGGACGCCCTCGGCAAGCAGACCCGCCTCGTGACCGTCGGCATCGGCGGCAACGACATCGGTTTCGGCACCATCATCGGCAGCTGCGCCGCCCTGTCCCCCACCGACCCCGCCGGCGCGCCCTGCAAGAAGCAGTACACCGCCGCCGACGGCTCGGACCTGCTCGCCCAGCGGATCAACGATGCCGCGCCGAAGATCGCCAAGGTGCTGAAGGCCGTTCACGAGCGCGCCCCCTACGCCAAGGTCGCGCTCGTCGGCTACCCGTCGATCATGCCGGACAACGGCACGAGCTGCTTCCCGTCCGTGCCGATCGCCGCCGGTGACGCGCCCTACCTGCGGGACACCGAGAAGAGCCTGAACACGATGCTCCAGCAGCAGGCGCGCGCGGCGCACGTCCGCTACGTCGACACCTACGGTCCGACCGTCGGCCACGACGTGTGCGTCCCGGCCGCGGACCGCTGGATCGAGGGCGCCACGCCCGAGAGCCCGGCCGCGCCGTTCCACCCCAACGCCAAGGGCGAGGCGGCCATGGCGGGTGCCGTCTACGGGATCGTACGCGGCTAGCGCCTTTGCGGCCGTCGGATCATGCGGCGCCCCGTAAGGGGCGCGGGGAACTGCGCGATCGGCCACCGGCGGCCCGCAGTCGACGCACGGCACTCCATCCGCGGGCGCGTCGTGGCTTGTCGCGCAGTTCCCCGCGCCCCTTACGGGGCACCGTGGTGCCGCCTGACGAAGATCCGCCGGACAGGCCCTGGTCCGGGCCGTGTCCGCCTGCCCGGGCCGCGCCCGCCCCGGGCGGGAGCCAGCCCCGCTCCGGGGCGGCTCCCGCTCCGGTCAGTGGTGCTGACAGGCCAAGTGCCCTGTCGGCGGCCGCGCTCCGCGAGTAGGCTCCGGGGCCCGTTCGTCCGTCACGGAGGCACTTATGGCCCTCGCCAGACCGAACCCCCGCCGGAGTCTGCCCGTTCTAGCGGCCACCGCCGCGCTCGTCGCCGGGGCCCTGGCGACGCCCGCCGCGTCCGCCGCGTCCGGTACGTCCGCCACCTTCGCCGCCCCCGCCGGCGAGGCGACCCGCACCCCCGCCAAGACCCCCGTCGCCGTCGGCTACGGCGGCGCCGTGGCCAGCGTCGACGCCGACGCCTCCGCCGCCGGCGTCGAGGTGCTGCGCAACGGCGGCAACGCCGTCGACGCGGCGGTGGCCACGGCCGCCGCGCTCGGCGTCACCGAGCCCTACTCCGCCGGCATCGGCGGAGGCGGCTACTTCGTCTACTACGACGCCAAGTCCCACGAGGTCCGCACCATAGACGGCCGCGAGCGCGCCCCGCTCAGCGCGACCAAGGACCTGTTCCTCGAGAAGGGCCACCCGCTGCCCTTCGCCGACGCCGTCACCAGCGGCCTGAGCGTCGGCACCCCCGGCACCCCCGCCACCTGGGACACGGCCCTGCGCTCCTGGGGCAGCCGGAGCCTCGGGCAGGTCCTCGCGCCCGCCCGGCGGCTGGCCCGGGACGGTTTCACCGTCGACGAGACGTTCCGCAAGCAGACCGCCGACAACTACGACCGCTTCAAGGACTTCCCCGCCACCGCCAAGATCTTCCTGCCCGGCGGCAAGCCCCCGGCCGTCGGCTCGACGCTGCGCAACCCCGACCTCGCCCGCACCTACGGCCTGCTGGCCGACCAGGGCGTGGCCGCCCTCTACCGGGGCGCGCTGGGGCGCGACCTGGTGCGGACCGTGCGCAAGCCGCCCGTCGACCCGGCCTCCGGACGCGTCGCGCGGCCCGGCGACCTGACGGAGCGGGACCTCCGCGCGTACGGCGCGCGCAAGCAGGAGCCCACCCGTGTCTCCTACCGGGGTCTGGACGTCTACAGCATCGCCCCCTCCTCCTCCGGCGGGACGACGGTCGGCGAGGCCCTCAACATCCTGGAGAACTCCGAGCTGAAGCGGCTCGACCAGCAGACGTACCTCCACCGCTACATCGAGGCGAGCCGGATCGCCTTCGCCGACCGCAACCGCTGGGTCGGCGACCCCGCCTTCGAGTCGGTGCCCGTCCAGGGCCTGCTCTCCCAGCGCTTCGCCGACTCGCGCGCCTGCCTGATCAAGGACGACGCCGTGCTCACCAGCCCGCTGGCGCCCGGCGACCCCCGCCGCCCGGGCCGGGCCTGCGCGACGGGCGGCCGGGCCGCGCCCACACCGTACGAGGGGGAGAACACCTCCCACCTGACGGTCGCCGACAAGTGGGGCAACGTCGTCGCCTACACCCTGACGCTGGAGCAGACGGGCGGCAGCGGCATCACCGTGCCGGGGCGCGGCTTCCTGCTGAACAACGAGCTGACCGACTTCTCCTTCGTCCCCGTCAGCCCGGGCGTCCACGACCCCAACCTGCCCGGTCCGGGCAAGCGTCCGCGCTCGTCCCTGTCGCCCACGATCGTCCTGGAGCACGGCAGGCCCGCCTTCGCCCTCGGCTCGCCCGGCGGCGCCACCATCATCACGACCGTCCTCCAGACGCTCCTCAACCACGTGGACCGCGGCATGCCGCTCGGTGACGCCATCGCCGCGCCCCGCGCCAGCCAGCGCAACGCGGCGGCGACCGAGCTGGAGCCCGGGCTGTGGGACAGCCCGCTGCGGGGCCAGCTGGAGGCCAAGGGCCATGTGTTCAAGCTGAATCCGGAGATCGGCGCCGCCACCGGCGTCCAGCGGCTGCCCGACGGGCGCTGGCTGGCCGCGGCCGAGAAGACCCGGCGCGGTGGCGGCTCGGCGCTGGTGGTGAGGCCGACGGGGAAGCCGCCGGTGCGCTGACGACCCCTCCGCGCGCGGGGACCGTGCGTTCCCGCGCCGGATTGGGGCGGCCGCCTCCGGGCCACGATCACTGATGTCATGAGTGGACGACGGCGGTTGACACGGGTCCTGGCGGTACTGATCGGCGCGTTCGCGGTGTGGCTGTCGGCAGCCGGCACCGCGGACGCGGCCCCGGAGAGCACGGCTTCGGCGAAGGAGGCCCCGACCTGCCGGGTCGGCGCCTATCTCAGCGACCTCTACGATCTCGATCCGGCCAAGAACGCCTTCTCGGCGCGGCTGACGGTGTGGAGCGTCTGCCCCAAGCGCGAGCTGGACCCGCTGCCCGATGTGGCGTTCACCAACTCCACCAACGCCGAGAAGAGCGATCCCGCGGTGACGGAGGAGGGCGGCATGTTCCGGGACCTGGTGCGGATCCAGGGCGTCTTCCGGCAGGACTGGGATCTGCGCGCCTTCCCCTTCGACCGGCACCGGATCACGATCAACATCACGTCCCGCAAGACGATCGACAAGTTCCGTTTCACCCCGACAACGCGGACTCGGGCGCGAACGAGGGGATCGCCCCCGACGGATGGAAGCTCACCGGCCTCCATCTGGCCTCCGTCGAGCAGCACTTCCCCACGAACTTCGGGGACACCACGCTTCCTCGGGGCCAGGGCAGCACCCGCAGCAGGCTGGTCGTCGAGATGGATCTGCTGCGCGACGACCCCACGGCCTTCTGGCGGCTGACCGGGCCCCTTTACCTCATGGTGCTCCTCGCGACCGCCGCGTTCCTGCTGCCCACGCACGGCAAGGAGCTGGGCATGGCCGAGCGGCTGGATTCGATGCAGAGCAGGCTGGCGCTGTTGGGCGGCGGTCTCTTCGTGGTGATGCTGAACCTCCAGCAGGTCAGCACGGTCGTCACGAGCACGGTCGGGCTGACGCTCATCGACGCGCTGCACCTGCTGACGCTCGTCTACGTACTGCTGGCGGTGGTGGCCACCGTGCTGTCCTGGCGCTGGACGGTCCGGGGCGGCGACCCGGTGCGGGCCGAGCGGAACCACCACCGCGGTGCCTGGATCGGGCTGGCGGGGTACGCCCTCGTCGCCGCCGCGCTGGTGCTGTACGCCGCGCGCGTGGGCTGACGCGCGCGGTCAACCGCCCAGCAGGGCGAGGATGTTGTCCGTGGTGTCCGTCTCGGCCAGGCGCGGGAGGACCTTCGCCACGGAGAAGCGGTGGATCTCGGGGTCCGGGTCGGTGACGGCGTCCGTCGCGACGGTCACGTGGTAGCCGTGCTCGTGGGCCGCGCGGGCGGTGGACTCGACGCCCGCGCCCGTGGCGATGCCCGCGAGCACGACCTGGGTGACGCCCCTGCGGCGCAGCTGGAGGTCCAGGTCGGTGGCGTGGAAGGCGCCCCAGGTGTGCTTGGTGACGACGATGTCAGTCTCCTGGCGGCCGATCCCGGGCACGAGTTCGGCGAAGTCGGCCGGGGGCCGGCCGGAGCGCAGCGGGGCCTCGGAGCGGCCGGGCGCGGCGCCGACGACCCGCACGAGGACGACCGGCAGCCCGCGCTCGCGGAAGGCGGTGGCGAGGCGCGCGGCGCGTTCGACGACGGCCTCGGCCGTGGGGGCGGGGTCGGTGGTGGGCAGGGCCACGATGCCCTTCTGGAGGTCGACGAGGACGAGGGCGGTCGTGGGGTCGAGCGTGGTGGCTGTCATGCGGCCACCCTAAAGAAAGAAAGGAAGCCTTGCAAGGATTCCTTTTTATATGTGTGGGTGCGGGACATGCGCGATGGTCTTGCCACGGGGAGTGACGGCACCTACGGTCGCATGCACACGCGGATCTTCCGCGTACGCAGCCTGTTCGAAGCCCCGGCTGAGGAGCAGCTCATGGCCAACGTTGTCCGTGCGGCACTGGTCCAGGCCACCTGGACCGGCGATACCGAGTCGATGATCGCCAAGCACGAGGAGCACGCCCGCGCCGCCGCCGCGCAGGGCGCCAAGGTGATCGGTTTCCAGGAAGTCTTCAACGCCCCCTACTTCTGCCAGGTGCAGGAGAGCGAGCACTACCGCTGGGCCGAGCCCGTCCCGGACGGCCCCACCGTCCGCCGGATGAGCGATCTCGCCCGCGAGACCGGCATGGTGATCGTCGTGCCGGTCTTCGAAGTCGAGGATTCCGGCTTCTACTACAACACCGCCGCCGTCATCGACGCCGACGGCACCTATCTCGGCAAGTACCGCAAGCACCACATCCCCCAGCTCAAGGGCTTCTGGGAGAAGTACTACTTCCGGCCCGGCAACCTCGGCTGGCCCGTCTTCGACACGGCCGTCGGCCGCGTCGGCGTCTACATCTGCTACGACCGGCACTTCCCCGAGGGCTGGCGCGCCCTCGGGCTCGCCGGCGCGCAGCTCGTCTACAACCCCTCCGCCACCTCCCGGGGCCTCTCCGGCCACCTGTGGCGGCTCGAACAGCCCGCGGCGGCCGTCGCCAACGAGTACTTCGTCGCCGCGATCAACCGCGTGGGCCAGGAGGAGTACGGGGACAACGACTTCTACGGCACCTCCTACTTCGTCGACCCGCGCGGGCAGTTCGTCGGCGAGCCGGCCAGCGACACCAAGGAGGAACTGCTCGTCCGCGACCTGGACTTCGACGTGATCGACCAGGTGCGCCGGCAGTGGGCGTTCTACCGGGACCGCCGCCCCGACGCCTACGACGGGCTGGTGCGCCCATGAGCCCTGCCGCCCCCCTCCGCGACCGCCACCGGGCCGTGATGCCCTCCTGGCTCGCCCTCTACTACGACGAGCCGCTGGAACTCACCCACGGCGAGGGCCGGCACGTCTGGGACGCCTCCGGGAAGCGCTACCTCGACTTCTTCGGCGGCATCCTCACCACCATGACCGCGCACGCCCTCCCCGAGGTCACCAAGGCCGTGAGCGAGCAGGCCGGCCGCATCCTCCACACCTCCACCCTCTACCTCGACCGGCACATGGTCGAGCTCGCCGAGCGCGTCGCGAGCCTGTCGGGCATCCCCGACGCCCGGGTCTTCTTCACCACCTCCGGCACCGAGGCGAACGACGCCGCGCTGCTGCTGGCCACCACGTACCGCGGCTCCAACCAGATCCTGGCGATGCGCAACAGCTACCACGGCCGTTCCTTCTCCACGGTCGGCGTCACCGGCAACACCAGCTGGTCGCCCACCAGCCTCTCGCCCCTCCAGACGCTCTACGTCCACGGCGGCGTCCGCGGTCGCGGGCCCTACGCCCACCTCGACGACCGGCGGTTCATCGAGGCGTGCGCGGCGGACCTGGAGGACATGCTGGGCCAGGCGCACGGCACCGTCGCCGCGCTCATCGCCGAACCCGTCCAGGGCGTCGGCGGCTTCACCGCGCCGCCCGACGGGCTCTACGCGGCCTTCCGCGAGGTCCTCGAGCGGCACGGCATCCTGTGGATCACCGACGAGGTGCAGACCGGCTGGGGCCGCACCGGCGACCACTTCTGGGGCTGGCAGGCCCACGCCGCGAGCGGCCCGCCCGACCTCCTCACCTTCGCCAAGGGCATCGGCAACGGCATGTCCATCGGCGGCGTCGTCGCCCGCGCCGACGTCATGAACTGCCTGGAGGCCAACTCCATCTCCACCTTCGGCGGCAGTCCCGTCACCATGGCCGCCGGCCTCGCCAACCTCACCTATCTGATCGAGCACGACCTCCAGGGCAACGCCCGCCGCGTCGGCGGCCTCCTCCTGGAACGGCTGCGCGCCATCGGCGCCGGCCTGACGGTCGTCCACGAGGTGCGCGGCCGGGGGCTGATGGCCGGCGTCGAACTCGCCGGGCGCGACGGCTCGCCGTCCCCCGCGCCGCCGCCCGCACCCTCGAACACGCCCGGGAACTCGGCCTGTTGATCGGCAAGGGCGGCCGCGAGGGCAACACCCTGCGCGTCGCCCCGCCCATGACGCTCACCGTCGCCGAGGCCGAGGAGGGCGCCGCGATCCTCGAGGAGGCGCTGCGGCGCGCCCAACAGGACCTCGCCGCCGAGGAGACGTCATGACCACCACGATCGTCAGCGGCGGACTCGTGATCACCGCCGCCGACGAGATCACCGCGGACGTCCTGATCGAGGACGGCAAGGTCGCCGCGCTGGCCGCCCCGGACAGCGCGTACGCCCGGGGTTGGAGAGCCGACCGGGTCATCGACGCCACGGGGAAGTACGTCATCCCCGGCGGCGTCGACGCCCACACCCACTTCGAGCTCCCCTTCGGCGGCACCTCCTCCTCGGACACCTTCGAGACCGGCACCCGCGCCGCCGCCTGGGGCGGCACGACGACGGTCGTCGACTTCGCCGTCCAGTCGAAGGGGCAGGCCCTGCGCGCCGGACTGGACGCCTGGCACGCCAAGGCGGAGGGCCGGTGCGCCATCGACTACGCCTTCCACATGATCCTCTCCGATGTGCACGAGAGCTCGCTCAAGGAGATGGACCTGCTGGTGGGGGAGGGCGTGACGTCCTTCAAGCTGTTCATGGCCTACCCGGGCGTCTTCTACAGCGACGACGGGCAGATCCTGCGCGCGATGCAGCGGGCCGCCGGCAACGGCGGGCTGATCATGATGCACGCCGAGAACGGCATCGCCATCGACGTCCTCGTCGAACAGGCCCTGGCGGCGGGGAAGACCGACCCGCGCTACCACGGGGAAGTCCGCAGGGCCCTGCTGGAGGCCGAGGCCACCCACCGGGCGATCCAGCTCGCCCGGGTCGCCGGCAGCCCCCTGTACGTCGTGCACGTCTCGGCCGAGGAGGCCGTCGCCGAGCTCGCCCAGGCCCGCGACAAGGGCCTCCCGGTCTTCGGCGAGACCTGCCCGCAGTACCTGTTCCTCTCCACCGACAACCTCGCCGAACCCGGCTTCGAGGGCGCCAAGTACGTCTGCTCCACGCCCCTGCGGCCGCGCGAGCACCAGGCCGCGCTCTGGCGCGGGCTGCGCACCGACGACCTCCAGGTCGTCTCCACCGACCACTGCCCCTTCTGCTTCTCCGGCCAGAAGGAGCTGGGCCGGGGCGACTTCTCGAAGATCCCCAACGGGCTGCCCGGCGTGGAGAACCGCATGGACCTCCTCCATCAGGCCGTCGTCGACGGGCACATCTCCCGCCGCCGCTGGATCGAGATCGCCTGCGCCGCGCCCGCCCGGATGTTCGGCCTCGCCCCGCACAAGGGCACCATCGCCCCCGGCGGTGACGCCGACATCGTCGTCTACGACCCCCACGCGCGGCAGACGCTCTCCGCGTCCACCCACCACATGAACGTCGACTACTCGGCCTACGAGGGCAAACAGATCACCGGGCAGGTGGAGACCGTCCTCTCGCGCGGCGAAACCGTCATCGACAAAAGGAAGTTCACCGGCCGGGCGGGCCACGGCCGCTACGTCCCCCGCACCACCTGCCAGTACCTCCCGTAACGCGTAAGGAGCACCCCGCACGTGGACTTCGGCCTCGTCCTCCAGACCGACCCGCCCGCCACCGCCGTCGTCGACCTCATGAGACGCGCCGAAGGCGCGGGCTTCCGCTACGGCTGGACGTTCGACTCCGCCGTGCTCTGGCAGGAGCCCTTCGTCATCTACAGCCGGATCCTGGAACACACCGACAGCCTCGTCGTCGGTCCCATGGTCACCAACCCCTCCACCCGCACCCCGGAGGTGACCGCCTCCACCTTCGCCACCCTCAACGACATGTACGGCAACCGCACCGTCTGCGGCATCGGCCGGGGCGACTCCGCGATGCGGGTGGCCGGGCGCAAGCCCAACACCCTCGCCACGCTCGGCGAGTCGATGCGCGTCATCCGCGACCTGGCGGAGGGCCGCGAGGCCGACGTCGGCGGCGGGAAGACGCTGCGGATCCCCTGGATCCGCGACGGCCGGCTGCCCGTGTGGATGGCCGCCTACGGGCCCAAGGCCCTCGCCCTGGCGGGCCGCGAGGCCGACGGCTTCATCCTCCAGCTCGCCGACCCCTTCCTCACCGAATGGATGGTCAAGGCCGTCCGTGCCGCGGCCGCCGACGCGGGCCGCGACCCGGCCTCCGTCACCGTCTGCGTCGCCGCCCCCGCCTACGTCGGCGACGACCTCGCCCACGCCCGGGAACAGTGCCGCTGGTTCGGCGGCATGGTCGGCAACCACGTCGCCGACCTCGTCACCCGCTACGGCACCCACTCCGGCGCCGTCCCCGACGCCCTCACCGACTACATCGAGCGCCGCTCCGGCTACGACTACAGCCACCACGGCCGCGCCGGGAACCCCTCGACGGACTTCGTCCCCGACGAGATCGTCGACCGCTTCTGCGTCCTCGGCCCGGTGGCCGCCCACCGCGAACGCCTGGAACACCTCCGGGAGCTGGGCGTCGACCAGTTCGCCCTCTACGCGATGCACGACGCGAAGGAGGCGACGATCGACGCGTACGGGGAGCATCTGATCCCGGCGCTGGGGTAGCCGGCCCCCGCCCCGCCCGCCCCGACGGACACCTCTCTCGCAGGTGAGGGAGGTGTCCTAGATCACTGAGCCGAGTTCTGACAGGAATCCGTCATTCCGGCCTGTTTCCACCTACGCTCACCGAACGCGACAGGAGCGCCACAGAAACGACACAGAAACCACCACGGAAAGCGATCATGAACCGAGCCCTGAAGAGAGCCGCGAGACTTCTCACCGCGCCGGCCGCCGCCCTGACCCTCCTCGTGCCCGTCCTCGCCGTGACCGCGACTCCCGCGGCCGCCGCGACCGACGCCTACACCTTCACCAACACCGACGGCACCCTCAACGCGACGGGCAACAACGACGGAAACCAGATATCCGTCACCCCCGGCGGCACCAACTACACGAACTGGCGGCTGATCAAGCTCGGCGACCCCGGCCAGTTCAACCTCGCCAGCACCTCCTCCGGGAAGTGCGTCCACTCCACCCAGCCCGCCGTTCAGCAGTCCTGCGGCAAGGACGGCGAGCAGTGGCACTTCCGCCCTGTCGACGGGAAGCCCAACGCGTTCGGCATCGTCCGCCGCGACGACAAGAGCGGCACCGAGTGGTGCATGGACAACCGCGGCGGCCTCCACCTGTGGGGCATCCTCGCCCAGCCCAACGTCTGCAACGGCGGCGCGAGCCAGGAGTGGACGGTGCCGGCGGCGAAGGCGGCCGAGGCGAGGCAGCTCGCCCTCGACTACTACGCCGACCTGTGCTCCAAGAAGACCTCCACCTGTTCGTGGACGCAGAAGTCCGAAGGAAAGCCCGAGGTCCTGCCCCGTCAGCCCGCCTCGTCCGTCTGGTACAACGACACCAGCGGCACCATGAAGCAGGTCTTCACCACGATCCACCACTCCGGCTGGGCACAGTCGTTCTCCGCCGGCGTGTCGACCTCCGTCGGCGTCTCCGGTGGTGTCTCCGTCCCGGTCCAGGCGCTGATCAGCAACCAGCTCACCGCGACGCAGACCTACCAGTCCGACGAGTCCACCGTGAACGGCATCGCGATCGACGTCCCGGCCAAGAACTACGGCTGGGTCGACTTCGCCGCCGTCGGCAAGAAGGTCACCGGCACGTGGACCTTCGACACCGACAACCAGCCGTGGACCGCCGACGCGACGGTGACCGTTCCCGTCATCAACTCGGCGGCCGGCTCCACGATGTACGTCGCCCGCACCAGCGCGGACGCGCCCGGTGCCGCGACCGGCGGCAGCGACGTCAAGCCCGCCGCTCCGGGTCGGTGACGCCAACGGCGGCACGATCTCGCCCCCGACCTTCTCAGGGCGTCATAGCGTGCTGACCGTGGGCCCCCGCCGTCACCGGCGGGGGCTCGCAGCACCCCTACGGCACGCGCGCCGTCCACTCCTCCGAGGAGAACTTCGTCGCGGCCAGCTCCTCCGCCCGCGCCATCTCCTCCGGCGTGACGGCCCCGTCGGCGAGCCCGTACCGGCCCCGGAACGAGGCCACCATGCGCTCGATCACGGCGTCCCGCGCCAGCCCCGTCTGCCGCCGCAGCGGATCCACCCGCTTCTTCGCGGACTTCGTCCCCTTGTCGGAGAGCTTCTCCTTGCCGATGCGCAGCACGTCGAGCATCTTGTCCGCGTCGATGTCGTACGCCATCGTCACGTGGTGGAGCACCGCGCCGTCGCCGGACACCACCCGCTTCTGCGCGGCACCCGCGATCTTGCCCGCCTCGGTGGCGATGTCGTTGAGGGGCTGGTACCAGGCCTTGACGCCCATGCCCTCCAGCGCGCCGAGGACCCAGTCGTCGAGGTAGGCGTAGCTGTCGGCGAAGGACAGGCCCTGCACGAGCGCGTCCGGCACGCACAGCGAGTACGTGATGGTGTTGCCGGGCTCGACGAACATGGCGCCGCCGCCGCTGATCCGGCGCACCACCGTCATCCCGTGACGCTTGGCCCCCTCCGGGTCCACCTCGTTGCGCAGCGACTGGAAGCTGCCGATGATCACGGCGGGGGACGCCCACTCCCACACCCGCAGCGTCGGCGGCCGCCGGCCCGCCGCGACCTCGGCGGTCAGGACCTCGTCCAGCGCCATGTGGAGGGCCGGGGACTGGGGGCCGTCGTGGATGAGCTGCCAGTCGTAGTGGTGCCAGTCGGTGGCCTGGGCCAGCGCCCGCCGCACCGCCACGCCCACGGCCTCGGAGGAGAAGCCGAACATCACCGTGCCCTCGGGCAGCGCCGCGTCGATGCGGGCGGCGAGCTCCGGGGCGGGAGCGTCGGCCGGCGCGCCCTCCAGGGCGCGGTTGATGTCGAGCAGCGCCTCGTCGGGCTCCAGGAAGAAGTCACCGGCCACCCGGACGTCGCGCAGCGAGCCGTCCTCGACCGTCAGGTCCACGACGACGAGTTTTCCGCCCGGAACCTTGTATTCGCCGTGCACGGCCGCGTCCTCCCGCTCGTTCTCGGCCATCGGCCACCCGGCCGACGGCGGAATCAACCGTAACTCTTGTGCGCCCGTCCGCCGTCTGCCTTGCTGGGGGCCGTGACTCCCACGTTTCCGGCGTTCACCACCCGGCCCACCCTCCAGGGCACCTTCGGCATGGTGTCCTCCACCCACTGGCTGGCCTCCCAGTGCGCGATGGCCGTCCTGGAGGGCGGCGGCAACGCGTTCGACGCCGCCGTGGCCGCCGGGTTTGTCCTCCACGTCGTCGAGCCGCACCTCAACGGCCCGGCCGGCGAGGTGCCCGCGCTGCTCGCCCCCGCCGGGGGACCTGTGCGGGTGCTGTGCGGCCAGGGGCCGGCCCCCGCCGGGGCGAGCGTGGCGCACTACACCTCGCTCGGCCTGGAACTCGTCCCCGGCACCGGCCCCCTCGCGGCGGCCGTCCCCGGCGCCTTCGACGCCTGGATGCTGCTCCTGCGCGACCACGGCACCAAGTCCCTCCGCGACGTGCTCGGCTACGCGATCGGCTACGCCGAGCACGGCCACGCGCCCGTCGAACGGGTCGGGGCGACCGTCGCCACCGTACGGAAGCTGTTCGAGACCGAACCGGAGTGGGCGTCCTCCGCGGCCCTCTACCTGCCCGGCGGCAGGCCCCCGGCCCCCGGCGTCCTCTTCCGCAACCCCGCCCTCGCCGCCACCTGGCGCCGGCTCCTCGCCGAGGCGGAGGCGGCCGGGCCCGGTCGCGAGACACGGATCGACGCCGCCCGCCGGATCTGGCGCGAGGGCTTCATCGCCGAGGCGCTCGTCCGGGCCGCCGCCCGTCCCACCCTGGACACCTCCGGGGAACGCCACGCGGGCACCCTCACCGGCGACGACCTCGCCCGCCACCACGCCACCTACGAGGACCCCGTCACCTTCGACTGGCGGGGCTGGACCGTCTGCAAGGCCGGCCCCTGGTCGCAGGGCCCCGTCCTCCTCCAGCAACTCGCCCTCCTCCCCGAGGACCTCCCCGCCTACGGGACGCCCGATTACGTCCACACCCTCATCGAGGGCGGCAAGCTCGCCATGGCCGACCGCGAGGCCTGGTACGGCGACGCCACCGGCGACGTACCGGTGGACGCGCTGCTGTCGGACGCCTACAACGCCGGGCGCCGGAAGCTCATCGGCGCCACCGCCTCGTACGAGCTGCGCCCCGGCAGCCCCGGCGGACGCGTGCCGCGGCTGGCCCGGCTCCCCGAGGGCGAGGCCCCGGCCGTCCACGCGGGCGGCGGGGAGCCCACCGTCGGCGCCGACGGCGCCACCTCCGGGGACACCTGCCACCTCGACGTCGTCGACCGCTGGGGCAACATGATCTCCGCGACGCCCAGCGGCGGCTGGCTCCAGTCCAACCCCGTCGTGCCCGGGCTCGGCTTCCCCCTCGGCACCCGGCTCCAGATGACCTGGCTGGAGGAGGGCCTGCCCAACAGCCTCACGCCCGGCCGCCGGCCGCGCACCACGCTCACCCCGTCGCTGGCCCTGCGCGGCGGCGAGGCCGTCCTGGCCTTCGGCACCCCCGGCGGCGACCAGCAGGACCAGTGGCAGCTGCACTTCCTCCTCGCCCTCGCCCTGCGCCCCGAGGTGCGCGGCGGGCCGGACCTCCAGGGCGCCATCGACGCCCCCAACTGGCACCAGGAGAGCTTCCCCGGCTCCTTCCACCCCCGGACGGCCCGCCCCGGCGCCGTCACCGTCGAGTCGCGGCTCGGGGAGAGCCTCGTCACAGAGCTGCGCCGCCGGGGGCACGCGGTCACGGTCGGCGGGCCGTGGTCGGAGGGCCGGCTGTGCGCGGTCGCGCGCGACCCGGAGACGGGCGTGCTGTCGGCGGCCGCCAATCCGCGCGGGATGCAGGGGTACGCGGTGGGACGCTGACCGGGCGGGGGACGCCGACCAGGCGTTCACGGGAACGTCATGGTGAGGCCATCGCCACACCACCGGTCGTCGGCGCCGCATGGTTCGATGTTCATATGGTTCAGACGATCGAAAAGTCCCTCGCCACGTTCCTCGAAGGCGACCTCGGCGAGGTCGAGGAGGCGATACGCAAGGCGGCCGCCACCGAGATCCTGCCGCGCTTCCGGCAGCTCGCCGCGGACGAGATCGTGGAGAAGAACGGCCCGCACGACCTCGTCACCGTCGCCGACCGGCTCGCCGAGGAACAGCTCACCCACGCCCTCACCGCTCTGCTGCCCGGCTCGGTGGTCGTCGGCGAGGAGGCCGTGCACGCCGACCCGTCCGTGCTCGGCGCCCTCGGCGGGGACGCGCCCGTGTGGATCGTCGACCCGGTCGACGGCACCCGGCAGTTCGTCCACGGCGACCCCGGCTTCGCCACCCTCGTCTGCCTCGCCCACCGCGGCGAGCTGCTGGCCTCCTGGACGTACGCCCCCGCGCTCGACGAGCTGGCCGTCGCCCGGCGCGGCGGGGGAGCGGTCCTCAACGGCGTACCGCTGCGCTCCGGTTCCCCCGAGCCGGGCCGTGAGCTGACCGTGGCGATCTCGCACTACGACTTCACCACCGACGAGGAGAAGCGCGTCCTCGCGACGCTGCTCACCGACGGCGTCGCCCCCCGCCCCTGCGGCTCGGCGGGCCTGGAGTACCTGGCGGTGGCCCGCGGCACCCTGGACGCGCTGGCTTTTTCGTGGGAGAACGCCTGGGACCACGCGGCCGGGCTGCTGCTGGTCGCCGAGGCGAGCGGGGCGAGCGCCACGGTCGCGGGCGAGCCGTTCCGGATCACCGGTGGCAACGCGCTTCCCTTCAGCGCCGCGCGGGACGAGAAGACGCTGGGGCATATCCTGGGCCTGCTGGCGTCCGCCGGCTGACGGGCAGACCCTGTCGGCGGGCACGACTTGAGGGGAGTCCGGTGGCCACCATGCTCGACGCGGTCGTCGTGGGGGCGGGGCCCAACGGGCTGACCGCCGCCGTGGAACTCGCCCGGCGGGGCCTCGCCGTCGAGGTCTTCGAGGCCGCCGACGCCATCGGGGGCGGTGCCCGCACCGAGGAGCTGACCCTCCCGGGCTTCCGGCACGACCCGTGCTCCGCCGTGCACCCCCTCGCCGTCCGCTCGCCCGCCTTCGCCGGCATGCCGCTGGACCTCCACGGCCTGGAGTGGATCCACCCCGAGCTGCCGCTGGCGCACCCCTTCCCCGACGGGACGGCCGCCGTGCTCTCCCGGAGCGTCGGCGAGACCGCCGCCTCGCTCGGCCCGCGCGACGCCGGCCGCTACCGACGGCTCATGGCGCCCTTCCGCGGCCGCTGGGACACGGTGGCCGCCGACTTCCTGCGCACCCAGTGGGACGGGCTGCCCCGCGACCCGGTCACCTACGCCCGCTTCGGGCTGGTCGCCGGGCAGTCCGCCGGGCTGCTGGCCAGGACCCGCTTCCACGACGAGAAGGCCCGGGGCCTCCTCGCGGGGCTCGCCGCCCACGGCATCGCCCCGCTCAGCGGCTTCGGCACCGGCGGCATGGCCCTGATCTTCGCGCTCGCCGCCCACGAGGGCGGCTGGCCCGTGCCGCGCGGCGGCTCGCAGTCCATCGCCGACGCCCTCGGCTCGTACCTGCGCGAGCTGGGCGGCGTCATCCACACCAGCTTCGAGGTCAAGCACCTCGACGACCTGCCGCCCGCCCGGGCGTTCGTCTTCGACACCTCGCCGACCGCGCTCGCCCGGATCGCGGGACTCGGCGACGCCTACCGGAAGTTCCGCTACGGCCCCAGCGTCTTCAAGATCGACTACGCGCTGGACGCGCCCGTGCCCTGGACGGCCGAGCCCGCCCGGCGGGCTGGGACCGTCCATGTCGGCCCCACGTTCGGCGAGATCGGGGAGGCGCTGCGGGCCGCCGTCGAGGGCGACGACCCGTCCGTCCCCTTCCTCATCACCGCCCAGCCCAGCATCATCGACCCCACGCGCGCGCCCGAGGGCAAGCACACCTTCTGGGCGTACGGGCACGTGCCCAACGGCTGGGAGGGCGACGCCACGGAGGTGATAGAGCGACAGATCGAGCGCTTCGCCCCCGGATTCCGCGACCGCGTCCTCGCCCGCGCCACGGCCGGCCCGCCCGAGCTCGCGGCGCGCAACGCCAACTACGTCGGCGGCGACATCGCCACGGGCTCGGTCGCGGGCCTGCGACTGCTGCTGCGCCCCCGGCTCGCGCGCGTCCCCTACGCCACCGCGCACCCGGCCGTCTTCCTGTGCTCCTCGGCCACCCCGCCGGGCCCGGGCGTCCACGGCATGTCCGGCCACCACGCGGCGCGGGCGGTCTGGCGCAGGCTCTTCGCGTGACGGAGCCCTCGCCTCAACGCTGCCGGACAGGCTCCTCCGCCCGCTCCGTCGGGGGCGGGCCCACGGCGGCGTGGACGTCCTCGACGGTCAGGTAGCGGCCGGACAGCGCCGCGGCCGGGCCCGTGGCCAGTCCGAGGAGGGCGTCGACCGCCCGGGGGAGCGGAACGGATCGTCCGGCCTCGATCTGCTCACGGATCCAGCGGGCGCGGCGCCGGCGCCAGGGGTCGGCGGAGTCGATCTCGTCCAGCGCGCTCAGGGTGAGTCCGGTCGCCACGATCCCCGGGTGGAGGCTGAAGGCCAGGACGTCGTGGGGGCGGGCCTCGCTGGCGATGTTCTCGATGAACGTGATGCCGGCGGCCTTGGCGACGGAGTAGGAGGACAACGTGGGCCAGCGGTGCCGTCCCGCGGCGCTGCTGATGCTGATGACACGCCCGCCGCCCTGACCGATCATCAGCGGGAGCACGGCGTGCACGGTGGCGATGGTGCTCAGGGTGTTGACGCGCACCGCCTCCCACCACTGTTCGACGGGGATCTCCCAGGTGAGGCCGATGGGGCCTTCCACGCCGGCGTTGTCGACGAGGACGTCGATACGGCCGAGCTCGGCATGGATCCGCCGCATGGCGTCGGCCGCCGCCGCCATGTCGCTGACATCGGCGCACACCGGGGTGACCGGAACGCCCGGCCGTGTGGGCAGCGCCGCGGCGAGGCGCTCGAGCGCCGGGCGGGTGCGCGCGACGAGAGCCAGCGGGAAACCCCGTTCGGCACAGGCGGTGGCGATGGCCGCACCGAGCCCGCCGGTGGCGCCGGTGATGACGACGACGGGCGGGTCTCCGGCGACGCGCCCACCGGTTCCGTCAGACGTCGGCATGGGGCATGTCCTCCCGCTCGGGTACGCCGTAGCGGACGCGCAGTGCGGCACGGTCGAGTTTTCCGGTGGCCGAGAGCGGCAGCCGCTCGGCGAAGTCGACGGAGCGGGGCACCTTGTACCGGGCGAGCAGGCCGCGGCAGTGGCCGAGCAGTTCCTCGGCGTCCGGCCGGCCGCCCGGCCGGGGGACGATCACGGCGTGCGGGACCTCGCCCCGCCGGTGATCGGCCCGGCCGATCACGGCGGCGTCCTCGACCCGGGGGTGCGCGCGCAGCACGTCCTCGATCTCGGCGGGCTGCACGCTGTACCCGCCGGTCATGATGGTGTCCTTGGAGCGCCCGACGACGCGGACGCAGCCGTGCTCGTCGCGGAGCACCAGATCGCCGGTGCGCAGCCAGCCGTCGTCGTCCGTGACCGGGGTCGGCTGCCGGGATCCGGTCCGGCAGCCGGGGGTGACCTGCGGGCCCCGCACCCACAGCTCGCCGGCCGTGCCGGCCGGCGCCGGGCGGCCGGGGGCCTGTCGGTCGACGACGCGAACCTCCAGGCCCGGGACCGGGACGCCGGCGCTGTCCCGGCAGGAGTCGGCGGTGGGGCTCAGCCCCGCGCCGGCGAGTTCGGTCATCCCCCAGCTCTGCAGCAACTCCACGCCGGTGCGTCGGTGCCAGTCGCGGCGCAGGCCGGCGGGCGTCCCCTGCCCCGCGCTCAGGCAGCGCCGCAGAGCGGCCGGCCGCCATCGCGGGCCGGCGGCCTCCAGCAGCCCGCGGTAGACGGTCGGCACCGCTTCGACGACGGTGACGTCGCGCGTGGCGAGCTCCTCCAGCCACCGGGCGGGCTCGAAGGCACGGGAGGAGATCAGCAGCGTCGCCCCGGCCAGGAGGGTGGAGATCGCCGCGAGATGGCCGTAGGTGTGCGCGAGGGGGATGGGAACGGCCACCACGTCATCGGGCTCGCGGTGCCGGCTGTGCCAGAAGCCGGTCGAGAGGTGGAGCGCCCGCCCCGTCTGGACCATGGGACGGCAGGCGCCCGTCGAACCCGACGTATGCGTGATCAGGCAAGGGGCGTCCGCTCCGGACCGCCGCTCCACGGCCCCCGCCGCCGCGCGCGCACCGCTCGCGAGCCGTGGCTCCGGCGGCACCGCGATCACGTCCACGCGCAGCCCCCGCCGGGCGCACAGCTCCGTGATGTCGTCCGACCGTTCGGGGCCGGTCAGCACCGCCCGGGGGCGGACGTGTTCCAGCACGCGGGCGATCTCGTGGTCGGTGAGCACGGCGTTCACCGGCGCCACCGCCATGCCCGCCTTGTGGACGGCGAGATACGCGGCGAGCCAGGAGCCGCCGTTGGGCAGGAGGATCGCGGCGCAGTCGCCCGGGGTGTCGCGGTCCTCCGGGGCGTCGCGGTCCTCCGGAGCGTCCGGCGGCGGGCGCAACGTGGCGGCCAGCGAGGAGGACCAGTGGTCCAGCTCGGCGTAGGAATGGGCGGCGGTCCCGTCGAGGACGGCGACGCGGGAGCCGCCCGTGGCGAGCGCGTCGAGCAGGGCGTCGGGGAACATCTCAGACACGCTCCCAGGCCCCCGTCGCCGCAGCGGCTTCCTCGGTGTGCGTCTCGGGTGGCACGACCCAGGGGCTGAACAGTTCGCGGATGTAGGCCCACGGCCGGTCGGCGGCGTTCAGTGTGTAGTCCTTGAACGCGCAACGCGTGGCCGGTTCCTGGGGCCAGGGTGTCAGGCCGGTCCGGCTGATCCGGCGGTTCATCGGCAGGCCCGCCGCGGTGAACGCGAACCCGATGGGGCGCGTACGGTCCCGCATCGCCGCGTCGACCCGTCCGTCCGTACCGGCCCGCGCCACCACGACGTTGACCGACACCACCTCACCGGCGCGGGTGACCAGCCGGGTGCGGCGCACCAGGCACTCGTCGTCCGCCGCCAGGGCCAGCAACCCGCGTGCGGCCGGCTCCACATGCCGCCCCGGCGTCGTCTCGACGCCGTCCACCCAGGGGGTGAGGTGCGCTTGTGTGAGCGCCTGGAGCAGGACGGTGGTCAGACCGTCGCTGGCCAGCAGTATGCGGGTGACGGGCGACCGGAAAACCGGGGCCACGTGCGAAGTACGCTCCGGGAACAACGGATCGGGGCGCGCGGCCTGCCGCGCGTCGGTCATCGGCACGCCCAGCCCAACGACCGACTGATCCGAACGCAACTACCCGGACCGTAAAGCCGGTGCCCCGCCGTCGCCCGTCCCGGCGCGTGCTACGCGGCCCGTCCCAGGTCGGCCAGCACCCCGGCGCGCAGCGCCGCGGGCTCCACGCCGAGGCGCCGGAAGTAGTCCGCCGTCGTCTCGTCGTCGCAGCCGAGCACGCCCAGCAGGACGTGTTCGAGGCCTATGTGATTGCTTTTCAGGGTCCGCGCCTCACGCAGTGACCTCTCCAGGGCCTTCTTGGCGCGGGGCGCGAAGGGGATGTGGCCCACGAGTCCGGCGGGGTTGCGGCCCAGCCCGAGCAGCCGCCGTCCCGCCGGTTCGAGTGCCGGCGGCGGCGCGTCCAGCGCGCCGGGGCCGAACGCCCGCTCCGCCTGGTCGCGCACCGCGTCGAGATCGATGCCGAAGGCGCGCAGCGCCTCCGCGTCGTCCTCGTCGAAGTGGCCGTCCGAGGCCGCCGGTGCCGGGTCGAAGGCGGCACGGCAGCCCTCGGCGGTGACGCCGAAGCGGGCCAGGGTGGCGGCGGCCGGCGCGCCGGTGCGGCCGGCGACCGCCACCAGCAGGTGTTCCGTGCCGATCCGCGCGTGCCCCAGCGCGCGTGCCTCCTCCTGGGAGTCGACGACCGCGGTGCGCGCGTCCTTGGTGAATCGTTCGAACATGCCTGTCTACCTCCTGGCGTGCTTCTTGTGGACCGCCTGCCTGCTGACCCCGAGGGCGCCCCCGATCTCCTCCCAGGACCAGCCCTGCCGCCGCGCGCTGTCGACCTGGAGCGCCTCCAGCCGCTCGACCAGCCGCCGCAGCGCGGCGACGGCCCGCAGCCCCACCCGGGGGTCCGGGCTCATCGCGGCTTCGGTGGTGCCCACCGCGTCGTTGGATTCCGTCGCTTCGGTTCCGGCCATGCTGTCAACCTAGGATGACACGAGGTGGCTGTCAACCACTATTGACAGAAGGGTCCGGCGGCCCGGCGACCTTGATGTCGGATTTCCGCGAGCGCCGGGGCCCTTGAAAGATCGACCCTGGAGGCATGCACACCGACTTCGACCGCTGCGTACGGGCCGTCCACTCCAAGGACGCGCGCTTCGACGGCTGGTTCTTCACCGCCGTCCTCACCACACGCGTCTACTGCCGCCCCAGCTGCCCCGTAGTGCCGCCGAAGGAACGGAACATGACCTTCTACCCCAGCGCGGCCGCCGCCCAGCAGGCCGGCTTCCGAGCCTGCAAACGCTGCCGGCCCGACGCCGCCCCCGGCTCGCCCCAGTGGAACGAACGCGCCGACCTCGTCGCCCGCGCCATGCGCCTCATCGCCGACGGCACGGTCGACCGCGAAGGCGTCGGCGGCCTCGCCGGCCGCCTCGGCTACAGCACCCGCCAGATAGAACGCCGGCTGCTCGCCGAGCTCGGCGCCGGACCCCTCGCCCTCGCCCGGGCCCAGCGCGCCCAGACCGCCCGCGTCCTGATCGAGACCAGCGACCTGCCCATGGCCGACGTCGCCTTCGCCGCCGGCTTCTCCGCCCTGCGCACCTTCAACGAGACCGTCCGCGAGGTCTTCGCGCTCACCCCCACCGACCTGCGCGCCCGCGCCGCGCGCGGCAGGGGCCCCGCCACCCCCGGCACCCTGGCGCTGCGCCTGCCCTTCCGGGCACCCCTGTGCCCCGAGAACCTCTTCGGGATGCTCGCCGCCACCGCCGTCCCCGGCGTGGAGGAGTGGCGCGACGGCGCGTACCACCGCACCCTGCGCCTCCCCCACGGGCAGGGCACGGTCGCGCTCGCCCCCCGGCCCGGCCACATCGACTGCCGGCTCGCCCTCACCGACCTGCGCGACCTGGCCGGCGCCATCAGCCGCTGCCGCGGACTCCTCGACCTCGACGCCGACCCCGAGGCCGTCGACGAACGGCTGCGCGCCGACCCCGCGCTCGCGCCCCTCGTCGACGCCGCCCCCGGCCGCCGCGTCCCGCGCACGGTGGACGGCGAGGAGTTCGCCATCCGGGCCGTGCTGGGCCAGCAGGTGTCGACCGCCGCCGCCCGCACCCTCGCCGCACGGCTCGTCGCCGCGCACGGCGAACCCGTCACCCCGCCCGAGGGCGGCCCCGGCGCCGGGCTCACCCACCTCTTCCCCTCCACCGAGGCGCTCGCCGCCCTCGACCCCGCCGCCCTGGCCATGCCCGCCGGCCGCCGGGCCACGCTCGTCCGCACCGTCCAGGAGCTCGCGAGAGGCGAACTCGCCCTCGGCGTCGGCAGCGACCGCTCGCGCGCCCGCGCGCGGCTCGCCGCGCTGCCCGGCATCGGGCCCTGGACGGCCGAGATCATCGCGATGCGCGCCCTCGGCGACCCCGACGCCTTCCCCGCCACCGACCTCGGCGTACGCCGCGCGGCCGCCCGGACCGGACTGCCCGCGACCCCCGCCGCGCTGACCCGGCACGCCGCGGCCTGGCGGCCCTGGCGCGCGTACGCCGTGCAGTACCTGTGGTCGGCCGACGACCACGCCACCACCCGCATGCCCGCCTGACGCCCCGCCCGCGCGAGGAGACCTCACCATGCCCACCATGAACCGCGTTCACACCGTCGTCGACAGCCCCTACGGCCCCCTCACGCTCGTCGCCACCGACGGCGTCCTCTCCGGCCTCTACATGACCGGCCAGCGGCACCGGCCTCCCCAGGAGAGCTTCGGCGGCCGGGCGGACGAACCCCTCGACCCCGACGGGCCGTTCCCCGAGGCGATCCGCCAGCTGACCGCGTACTTCGCGGGCGAACGCACCGGATTCGACCTCCCTCTGCGCCTGGAGGGCACCCCCTTCCAGCGCCGCGTCTGGGAGGAGCTCCGGCGGATCCCCTACGGGCGGACCGTCTCCTACGGCGAGCTCGCCGAGCGCCTCGGCGCCCCGGGCGCCGCGCGGGCCGTCGGCCTCGCCAACGGGAAGAACCCCGTGGGAATCATCGTCCCCTGCCATCGGGTCGTCGGTGCCGGTGGTGATCTGACGGGGTATGGCGGTGGGCTGGAGCGCAAGCGGCGGCTGCTGGCGCACGAGAGCGGTCCGGAGCGGCTGTTCTGAGCGGTCCGCCGGAATCGCGGTCCGGTCACCCGCGGGCCGGTGGAGGCTTGTCGCGCAGTTCCCCGCGCCCCTTACGGGGCGCCCGGCTTACGGGGCGGTACCGCCCAGCCGGGCCAGTAGCGCCGGCAACGCGGTGCCGATCGGTTCGCGCACGATCTCGTCGGCGCGGTCGTCGTACGGCGTGGGCTCGGCGTTGACGATGATCAGCCGGGCGCCGTGGTCGGCCGCGAGACCGGCGAGGGAGGCGGCGGGGTGCACCTTGAGGGTCGTACCGACCGCGATGAACACCTCGCAGGCCTTGGCGACGGCCACCGCCTGGCCCAGCACCGCCGGGTCCAGGCCCTCGCCGAACATGACCGTCGCCGACTTCAGGATCCCGCCGCACGCCTCGCACGCCGGGTCGGGGTCGCCGGCCGCGACCCGCGCCAGCGCCTCCGTCATGCCGGACCGCGCGTGGCACCGCGTGCACACCACCGCCCGCGCCGTGCCGTGCAGTTCGAGGACCTTGCGCTCCGGCATGCCCGCCATCTGGTGCAGTCCGTCGACGTTCTGGGTGATGACGCGCACGGGGGTGCCGGACCGTTCCAGGCGGACCACCGCCTCGTGCGCGGCGTTCGGCCGGGCGGTCAGTGTCGGCGCGTCCCGCCGCATCCGCCAGGACCGGCGACGGATCTCGGGATCCGCCATGTAGTACTCGTACGTCACGAGCTTCTCGGCCTCCGGGTCCCGCCGCCACAGGCCGCCCGGACCCCGGTAGTCGGGGATGCCGGAGTCGGTGGAGATGCCGGCGCCGCTGAGGATCGCCACGAGAGGCCGTGCGTCTGTCATGGCGTGAGCGTACGTGCGCCGGGGCGCGGCGGCACGCGGGTTTTCCCGGCGTCGCGGCGCCCCGACGCCCCGGTCAGGAGGGCCCGGCGGTCCCGCCCGGTCCCTCCTCGTCCCGGTCCCGTGTGCTCTCCGCGAGCCGGCGCAGCCGGTGGTGGCGTACCGGGCCGTGCTCGGTGACGGCCTCGCCGACCATCGTCCGCAGGGCGTCCCGCAGCCCGTGGAGGGCGTGGTGCGGCGCGGGGCCGGCGCCCGGGTCCGTCCGCAGCTCGGACAGCAGCGCCCAGCACACGGCCAGCATCACCACCACGAAGGGCAGCGCCACCAGGATCGTCGCCGACTGGAGGGACTTCAGCCCGCCCGCCACCAGCAGCACCGCCGCCACCGCGGCCATCAGCACGCCCCACACCACCACCAGCCAGGTGCGCGGATGGAGGGCGCCCCGGCTGGAGAGCGAGCCCATCACCAGGGACGCGGAGTCCGCGCTGGTGATGAAGTACGTCATCACCAGCGCCATCGCGATCCACGAGGTGAGCGTGGCCAGCGGGAGGGTGTCCAGCAGGGCGAACAGGGAGGCCTCCGCGCCCTCCTTGACGGTGCCCGCCATGTCGGCGGTCCCGGTGAGGTCCAGGCGCAGCGCGCTGCCGCCCATGACGCAGAACCACACCACCGTCGCCCCGCTGGGCACCAGCAGTACTCCGACGAGGAACTGGCGGACCGTCCGGCCGTGGGAGATCCGGGCGATGAACGTGCCGACGAACGGCGCCCACGACAGCCACCACGCCCAGTAGAAGATCGTCCACGCGCCCAGCCACTGGGAGTCGGTGAAGGCGCCGGTGCGGGTGGCGAGCGTGAGCAGGTCGTGGAGATAGCCGCCCGTGGCGGCCGGGATCGTGTTGAGGATGAACACGGTCGGCCCGAGCAGGAAGACGAACAGCATCAGGACGGCCGCGAGCACGATGTTGAGCGTGCTGAGCCATTTGACGCCCTTGTGGAGCCCGGAGAAGGCGGAGAGGACGAAGGCGGCCGACAGCACCGCGATGATGACGAGTTCGAGGGCGGTGGTGTCCTTCACCCCGGCCGTGATGTTCAGGCCCTTGGACACCTGGAGGGCGCCCAGGCCCAGGCTGGTCGCCGTGCCGAAGACGGTCGCGAAGACCGCGAGGAGGTCGACGACCCGCCCCGGCCAGCCGTCCGCCCGCTCCTTGCCGAGCAGGGGGACGAACACCGAACTGAGCCGGTTCCCCCGGCCCTTGCGGAAGCCGGCGTAGGCGAGCGCGAGCCCGGCCGTGCCGTAGATGGCCCACGGGTGGAGCGTCCAGTGGAAGAACGAGTACTCCAGGGCCGTGCGCGCGGCGGCGGGGGAGTCCGTCGCCACCCCGCTGCCCGGGGGCGGGGAGACGAAGTGCTGGAGCGGCTCGCCGACGCCGTAGAACATCAGCCCGATGCCCATGCCGGCGCTGAACATCATCGCGATCCACGCCAGATTGCCGAACTCGGGCGTCGAGTCGTCCGCGCCCAGCCGGATCCGGCCGTACCGGCTGAAGGCGATCACCACGCACAGCGCGAGGAACACATCGGCCGCGATCACGAACAGCCAGGCGAAATTGGACAGCACCCAGCCCAGGGCCGACGTCGAGACCCGGTCGAAGGACTTCCCGGCCAGCGCGGCCCAGGCCACGACGGCCAGGACCGCGGCCATGCCGATGGCGACGAGGGGCGCGTCCGGGGCCTCCGCGCGCTCCGTGTGCTCGGTGCTCATGACGCCCCACTATGGCCGGGAACGCCCCGGTCGGTGGCGCTGGCACGCCGCCCGGGCCCGGGGGGAGTGCGGCGGTTCCCCCAAGAGCGTGTGCGACGCGCGTGAGCCCCCCGGCCCTTACGGGTTCCCCATGGGGTGTGCGGTACGCCGGTCCTGCGTCCGTGCGCCCTCCTGCCGCGCCCTGGCGCCCTGTTCGTGCGATGTCAGGATGAAAGGAGAAATAAGCCATCCGATGTTCGAGCTGGGGGAGCGGTCATGCTGCCCGAAACGCATCCTTGGTCTTCCCGCCCGCACGGCCACGTGGGCAAGGTGCCCCGGCATCTGGCGGTCATCCTCGACGGCAACCGCCGCTGGGCGGAACGGCACGGCCTGCCTCTGGCCGACGCCTACCGGGCGGGGGCCGACCGGGTCCGCGAGCTGCTGGGCTGGTGCGATGATCTGGGCATTCCCTTCGTGACGGTCTGGGCGCTGTCCCGGGACAACCTCTGCCGGGAGCCCAAGGTGGTCGACCAGATCGTGGAGGCGATCACGGAGGGGCTGCGCGGGATGGCCGCGGAGGCCCGCTGGCCGATCAGGGTCGTCGGATCCCTTGAGTACCTCCCGCACCAGGAGCAGGCGGCGGCGCTCCGGGCCGTGGAGCGGGATTCCGCCATGGCGCCGGGAGCCCGGCTGACGGTGGCGGTCGCGTACGACGGACGGCGGGAAATCGTCGCTGCGGCTCAGGCGCTCATCAGCGCCTACGCCGAGGGCTCGCTCGTCGGGGAGTTCACTGAGCAGCGGCTGGCGGACTTCCTGTGCACCGCGGGACAGCCGGATGTCGATCTTTTGATCCGGACGTCGGGGGAGAGCCGGCTGTCCGGATTCATGCCATGGCAGACGGCATATGCGGAGTTCTACTTCACGCCGGTCTATTGGCCGGATTTCGACCATCATCATTTCGGCGAGGCAATCGCGGCCTATGCGGACCGGGACCGACGGCGCGGGTTGTGAGGTCCCGCCACGGTGGACGGCGCAAAGGCGCCTGAGCGATGTGAGGGGGCGCGTCCCCGGCCATTGATCTTTGCTGGTCCGTCACGGATGCGCTCCGCGCCCCAGTGCGCGCTCGGACGTGACCGCCCGTCGTTTGTGGGGCGTGAGGTGAGGGCAGCAAAGAATCATGTGCCAAGCCGGTCAACGGAGTTCGGGTTTCGGTCGGAAGGGGAGACGCTTGAGCAAGTCCCTACTGTTTTCCGAATCGTTTGAGAGCGATCAACTGGCCCTCAAGGAATATCGGGTTCCCCGATACGAGATCCCATTTCCCGTCGTGCTCAACCCTCATCACGAGTACGCGGAAAAGGCTGCCGTCCACTGGGCGCACGAGTACGGTCTGGACCGTACGCCGGCGGCTGTCCAGCGCCTCACCGACATGCAGTGCGGCATGTTCTCCGCGCTCTGGTGCCCGCGCTCGGACCGCGAAGGAGCGGTCATCCTGGCGAAATGGATCATTTGGCTGTTCCTCTGGGACGACATCTTCGACGACGGCCCGCTCGGCCGCGACCCGGCCGCGTTCGCCGACGCCCTCGACCAGGTCGACCGTGCTGTGGTGGACAGCCCCGGACGCCTCGACGACACCCTCACCTTCCCGCTGGCCCGGGCGCTGGCGGATCTCTGGCGCGACTTCCACGCCTGTGCCTCCGACAACGTGCGACGTCGCTTCCCGGTGTCATTCCGGATGTACCTGCGAGCCATGGCTGCCGAGACGCGGAACCGGGCCGCCGAAGCCGTCCCCGACCTGGACTCGTATTTGCGGCTGCGCCGGGTGTGCGGGGCGACGCGCTCTTCCATCGACATGATCGAGGGGCTCCAGGGAGTGGACGTCCCCGACATGTTGCGGCACAGCCTCTACGGTGAACTGCGCGCCTTCGCCAGCGAATTGTGGCTGTGGTCCAACGACACCTTCACCGTCCGTAAGGACCTGCACTACCGAAACCCCCACAATCTGGTCCTCGTGCTGCGTGAGACCCGCGGCCTGTCCTTGCAGGACGCCGCGGACCAGGCAGGACACATGGTGGAGCAGCGCCTGCGGGACTTCGTGAGAGTCGCGGAACGCCTGCGGGAGCTGGTGGACCTGCCGGAGGACCCGCACTGCCGGGCCAAGGAGCCCGTGCTGCGGGGCGTACGGATGTTGGAGGAAGGCATCTCCGGATATTTCCGCTGGCAGGAGACCACCCTCCGCTACCGGCGCACCTCCGGTTTTCTCACCCCCTGAACCGTCAGCGCCGACAACCGCCGACATCGAGTGGACGGAGATGACCATGCGTGCGCGCGAATACAAGTCCAATTTCTCGGCGACCGCAGCGAACGAGAACCACCTGGAATCCCTCCCGTACCCCACGGGGTGGTTCTGTGTGGGATTCTCCAAGGAATGGCGGACGGGGCAGGTCCGCGCCGTTCCCTTCATGGGGTCCGACATCGTCGTCTACCGGACCCGCAGGGGAAGGCTGAAGGTCACGCGGCCTTACTGCCCCCATCTCGGCGCTCATTTGGGCGCCGGTGGCCGAATCGACGGAGAACTGCTGGTCTGCCCATTTCACGGGTTTTCCTTCGACACCGACGGTTCGTGTGTGCGCACACCTTATGGGACGCCGCCGAAAGTCTCGCTGGACCTTCTCCCGGTGCGCGAGAAGCATGGCATCGTGTGGGTGTGGCACTCTGCCGACGGTATGTCTCCGACCTGGCAGGTGCCCGACTTCCCGGAGACGGCTCGGCCGAGTGCGTTCCGGATGACGGAGCTGGCTGGGCATCCACAGGAAGTCGTGGAGAACCTCGTCGACTACCGGCACGCTGTCGAGATTCACGGTCTCCAATACGTCGATGTGCTGGAGCAGCCCTGTGGAGACGGGCCGTTCTATTCCATGAAGTACCGAGTGGGCCGCGGCCTCCTCTCCTTCGTCATCGCACAGGAGATCGTTCTTCATTTTGTCGGGCTCGGCGCCGCGCTCATCGTGTTCGACACCTTGCCTCTGCGGATGAAGGCCGCGCAATGGTTGCTCGCCACCCCCACAGGTCCGGGGCGCATGCGGTACTGGTGCGCCGCGCACGTCGTCACCGGGCCTGGTTCCCGCGTCCCCGCGCCGTTGCGCCGCGGCATCGAGCGTGCCTTGGGCTTCGGGATGAACAGTTGGACGATGCACGACGCACAGACTGATCTGCCTATCTGGCATCACAAGGCATATCTGCCCCATCCGGGCCTCAACGACGCCGACGGCCCCATAGGCCCCTTCCGCCACTGGGCGCGCCAGTTCTATCCCCAGGAGATTCCCGCCACCTCCTGACCCCGGTAGGGTCGCCGCGGCGCGACGACCCGTACGGCCTCCGGGCCGGGGAAGCGAGGACGGCACGGTGGCGGAACCGACACGCGTACTGATCGCCGCGGACAAGTTCAAGGGATCGCTGACCGCCGTGGAGGTGGCCCGGCACGTGGCCGCCGGGCTGCGGCGGGCGGCGCCGGGGGTGGTGCCCGTGGCGCTGCCGGTCGCGGACGGCGGCGACGGGACGGTCGCCGCCGCCCTGGCGGCCGGCTACGGGCGCCGTGAGGCGACGGTGACCGGGCCCTCGGGGCGGCCGGTCACGGCCGCGTACGCCCTGAGCGGCGACGGCGGCACCGCCGTGGTCGAGATGGCCGAGGCGTCCGGGCTGCGGCTGCTGCCGCCCGGACGCCTCGCGCCGCTCACCGCGACCACGTACGGCACGGGCGAGCTCGTCCGCGCCGCCCTCGACGCGGGCGCCCGCACCGTCGTGCTCGGGGTCGGCGGCAGCGCCACCACCGACGGCGGGGCGGGCATGCTCGCCGCGCTCGGGGCGCGCTTCCTCGACGCGGACGGGCGCCCCCTCGGCCCCGGGGGCGGCGCCCTGGCCGCGCTCGACCGCGCCGACCTGTCCGGGCTGGATCCCCGCCTGGCCGCGACCCGGATCGTGCTGGCGAGCGACGTCGACAACCCGCTCACCGGCCCGCGCGGGGCGGCGGCGGTGTACGGGCCCCAGAAGGGGGCGAGCGCGGCGGACGTGGCCGCGCTGGACGCGGCCCTCGCCCGCTACGCGTGGCTGCTGGACGGCGGCCGCCACGCGGCCGCGCCGGGCGCCGGCGCGGCCGGCGGGCTCGGCTACGGCGCCCTGGCCGGGCTGGGGGCGGCCTTCCGGCCCGGCATCGAGGTGATGCTCGACGTGCTGGGGTTCCGCGCGGCCGTGGCGGAAGCGGACCTCGTCATCACGGGGGAGGGCTCGCTCGACGAGCAGACCCTCCACGGCAAGGCGCCCGTGGGGGTGGCGCGGGCGGCGGGCGGTACGGCGGTGGTGGCCGTGTGCGGGCGGCTCTCCTTGGATGCCGCCACCCTCGCGGGTGTGGGCATCCAGCGGGCCTATGCCCTCACGGAGCTGGAGCCGGATCTGGAGCGGTGCGTGGCCCATGCGGGGCCGTTGCTGGAGCGTCTCGCCGCTCGTATCGCCCGCGACTACCTCGGCTGAGGTCAGAGCCTCTCCCACCCGCCCACCCGTTGCCCAGCATCGCTTTGCGGGGCAATCGGGTGGGCGGGTGGGAGAACGCCAAACGGCGGTGGGGCCGGGCAGATCGCCCGGCCCCACCGCCGTCGTACGAGGAAACGCGCTACCGCGCGGCGGTCTCCGCCTCCCGCGCCTCGCGCCGGTTGTCGCGGAACGTGTTCACCCGCCGCGCCGTCGCGAACAGCGGGATCACCGCCCCCAGGACCACCTGGAGCGCGCAGCCCGTCTGGAGGAGGAGCTCACCGCCGGGCGCGTCGAACGCCCACGCGGCCAGCAGGCCCATGCTGAGCACGATCCAGCTGAGCATGGCCACCGCCAGCGGCCCGCGCGGCTTGGGGTACTCGACCCGGCTGACCATCAGCCACGCCACACCCATGATCGCGAGCAGCGTCGGCACGAAGGGCAGCTCCAGCAGCACGATCGAGACGACCGTGAGCGCCCCGAAGGGGCTCGGCATGCCCTGGAAGATGCCGTCCCGCATCGGCACGCACGAGAAGCGCGCCAGCCGCAGGACGACCGCGAGCAGCACCACGATCGCGGCGACCGCCGAGACCCGCTGGTGGGCGTCGTCGGCGACCATGCCCCAGACGACCACGAAGTACGCGGGCGCCAGGCCGAAGCTGATCAGGTCGGACAGGTTGTCCAGCTCCGCGCCCATCGCCGAGCTGCGCAGCTTGCGTGCCACGAGCCCGTCGAAGAGGTCGAAGACGGACGCCAGCAGCATCAGTATCACGGCCGTGGCCGCGCTGTGGCGGGCCATGCCGCCGTCCTCGTTCCCTGTGAGGTGGGGGATGAGGACGCCGGTGGTGGTGAAATAGACCGCCATGAAGCCGCAGATCGCGTTGCCCAGGGTGAGGGTGTCCGCTATCGACAGCCGGGTGGACAGCGGCATGGGGTCCGTGTCCTCGGCCTCCGCCTCGGGAACCCAGGCGGCCTGTGTGTCCGGATCAATCACGGTCAAGACGTGTCACCCCTGCCGTGGTCGCCTGGCCGACCTCGACCGCGACCTCGACGCCCTCGGGGAGGTAGACGTCGACGCGCGAGCCGAAGCGGATCAGGCCGATCCGATCGCCCTGCTCCACCTTGGTGTCCGCCCCCACGTAGGGGACGATGCGGCGGGCCACGGCACCGGCGATCTGGACCATCTCGATGTCACCGAGCTCCGTGTCGAAGTGCCAGACGACACGCTCGTTGTTCTCGCTCTCCTTGTTGAAGGCCGGCACGAATCCGCCAGGAATGTGCTCGACCGACGTCACCGTGCCGGCCAGCGGCGCGCGGTTGACGTGGACGTTGAGCGGGCTCATGAAGATCGCGACGCGGGTTCGTCCGTCCTTCCAGGGCATGATGCTCTGCACCACGCCGTCGGCCGGGGAGATCACCCGGCCCTGGCCGATCTCACGATCGGGGTCGCGGAAGAACCACAGCATGCCGGCCGCGAGAGCGGTGGTGGGTACGGCCAGCGCAGCCCAGCGTCCGGAGCGGCGGGCCTTGGTGAGGCTGACGGCCGCCGTGGCGACGGTCGGCAGGAGCCACGGCGATGCTCCGCGCGCGAGGCGAACACCGCGGAGGCTGTCGCGAGGTGCAGAGGAAGAGCTGTGGGGCATGGGTGACCTTCGTAGCGGAGGGTGCCGCATAACGATCGGGGGACGGCGGCTTTCCGGGGATGCTATCGGTTGCGGGCGGCAACTGGCTAAGCGCCAGGGCCAGTCGATGGCCGAACCGCGACTACAGGGTGTGATCTTCTTCTCTGCACCATCACCGCCATCTCACCGTAAATGGGACTTAATCCCCGGTCAACCCCCGTCTCAGCCCTGAATCCGGTACTCCTCCAGCAGCCGGCGGCCGATGATCATTTTCTGGATCTCGGCCGTGCCCTCGCCGATCAGGAGCATCGGGGCCTCCCGGTAGAGCCGCTCGATCTCGTACTCCTTGGAGAATCCGTAACCGCCGTGGATGCGGAACGCGTCCTCGACGACCTCCTTGCAGTACTCGGAGGCCAGATACTTCGCCATGCCGGCCTCGAGATCGTTGCGCTGCCCCGAGTCCTTCTTCCGGGCGGCATTGACCATCATCGCATGGGCCGCTTCGACCTTTGTCCCCATTTCGGCAAGCTTGAACTGAATTGCCTGATGCTGCGCGATGGGTTTTCCAAAGGTGTGACGTTGCTGTGCGTACGAAACGCCCAGCTCGAAGGCGCGCTGTGCGACGCCGCAACCACGGGCCGCCACATTCACCCGGCCGACCTCGACGCCGTCCATCATCTGGTAGAAGCCGCGGCCGGTGGCCCCGCCCAGCACCCGGTCCGCCGGGACGCGCAGCCCGTCCATGATCAGCTCGGTGGTGTCGACCCCCTTGTAGCCCATCTTCTCGATCTTGCCGGGGATGGTCAGTCCCGGCTTGACCTGGCCGAAACCGGGCTCCTTCTCGATCAGGAAGGTGGTCATCGAGCGGTGCGGGGCCGTGCCCTCGGGGTGCCCCTCGTCCGTCCGGCACAGGACCGCCACCAGCGTCGACGAGCCGCCGTTGGTCAGCCACATCTTCTGGCCGGTCAGTACGTACTCGTCGCCGTCGCGCACCCCCTTGGATGTGATCGCCGACACATCCGAGCCCAGCCCGGGCTCCGACATCGAGAACGCGCCCCGCACCTCGCCCGTCGCCATGCGCGGCAGGAAGTGGTCCTTCTGCTCCTGGGTGCCGTGCTGCTTGAGCATGTAGGCGACGATGAAATGCGTATTGATGATCCCCGACACGCTCATCCAGCCCCGGGCGATCTCCTCGACGCACAGGGCGTATGTGAGAAGGGACTCACCCAGGCCCCCGTACTCCTCCGGGATCATCAGCCCGAAGAGCCCGAGTTCCTTGAGCCCCTCCACGATGCGGGTGGGGTACTCGTCCCGGTGCTCCAGCTCGGTCGCGACCGGAATGATCTCTTTGTCGACGAATTCCCGGACCGTGGCGAGAATCTCCCGCTGGACGTCCGTCAGCCCTTCGGTGCGCGCCAGGCGGCCCATCTCACTTCTCCCGGATGATCGGCTCGGGGCGGCCGGGCTGCTCCCCGCCGCGCTTCTCGATGTACTCGGCGGTGGGCACCATCACCTTGCGCCGGAAGGTACAGACGACGGTGCCGTCCTGCTTGTAGCCGATCGTCTCGACGTGGACGATCCCGCGGTCGCTCTTCGACTTCGACGGGGTCTTGCCGAGCACCCTGGTCTCGCCGTAGAGGGTGTCGCCGTGGAAGGTCGGCGCTATGTGCCGGAGCGACTCGATCTCCAGATTGGCGATCGCCTTGCCCGAGACATCGGGCACCGACATGCCCAGCAGCAGGGAGTAGACGTAATTCCCCACCACCACGTTCTTCCCGAAATCCGTGGTCTCCCCGGCGTAATGGGAGTCCAGGTGCAGCGGGTGGTGGTTCATGGTCAGCAGGCAGAAAAGGTGGTCGTCGTATTCCGTGACCGTTTTCCCGGGCCAGTGCTTGTAGACATCACCGACCGTGAATTCCTCATAGGTGCGGCCGAACTGCATCGCTCACGCCTCCGGGATCTCGAACGCGGAGGTGCGGACCATTCCGGCGGCGCGGCCCTTGCCGGCGACGACGAGCGCCATCTTCCGGCTCGCCTCGTCGATCATCTCGTCGCCGAGCATCGCCGAGCCCTTCTTGCCGCCCGCCTCGGAGGTGCACCAGTCGTAGGCGTCCAGGATCAGCTCGGCGTGGTCGTAGTCCTCCTGGGAGGGGGAGAAGACCTCGTTGGCGGCGTCGACCTGGCCGGGGTGGAGGACCCACTTGCCGTCGAAGCCCAGGGCGGCCGCGCGGCCGGCCACCTCGCGGAAGCCGTCCACGTTCTTGATCTGGAGGTAGGGGCCGTCGATCGCCTGGAGGTCGTTGGCGCGGGCGGCCATCAGGATGCGCATGAGGATGTAGTGGTAGGCGTCCGCCGGGTAGCCGGGCGGCTGCTCGCCGACCACGAGCGACTTCATGTTGATGGACGCCATGAAGTCCGCCGGCCCGAAGACGATCGTCTCCAGGCGGGGCGAGGCGGCGGCGATCGCGTCCACGTTCACCAGGCCCCTGGCGTTCTCGATCTGCGCTTCGATGCCGATGCGCCCGACCTCGAAGCCCATCGTCTTCTCGATCTGGGTGAGCAGCAGGTCCAGGGCGACGATCTGCTGGGCGTCCTGCACCTTGGGCAGCATGATGCAGTCGAGGTTGGGCCCGGCCCCCTCGACGACCGTGATCACATCGCGGTACGTCCAGTGGGTGGTCCAGTCGTTGACCCGCACGACCCGGGTCTTGCCCGTCCAGTCGCCCTTGTTCAGCGCGTCGACGACCGTGTGCCGGGCGCCTTCCTTGGCCAGCGGGGCGCAGGCGTCCTCCAGGTCCAGGAACACCTGGTCGACGGGGAGGCCCTGGGCCTTCTCCAGGAAGCGCGGGTTGCTGCCGGGGACGGCGAGGCAGGAGCGGCGCGGGCGGAGACGGCTGGCGGGGGTGGTGCCGGTCATGCGGTGACCTCCAGGGGGTCGAGGCTGTTCGCTGTGCGGATCTCGTCGACGATACGGCCGATGATCTCCGTGATGCCGAAGTCCTTCGGGGTGAAGACGGCCGCGACACCGGCCGCCTTGAGGGCGGTGGCGTCCGCGGACGGGATGATGCCACCGACGATCACGGGTATGTCGTCCGACCCCGCGTCGCGCAGCCGCGCCAGCACGTCGGGGACGAGCTCGGTGTGCGAGCCGGAGAGGATCGACAGACCCACGCAGTGGACGTCCTCGGCGACGGCCGCCGAGACGATCTGTTCCGGGGTGAGCCGGATGCCCTGGTAGACCACCTCGAAGCCCGCGTCGCGGGCCCGTACGGCGATCTGCTCGGCGCCGTTGGAGTGGCCGTCGAGGCCGGGCTTGCCGACCAGCAGCCGCAGCTTGCCGACGCCCAGTTCGTCCGCCGTGCGCCGGGCCTTCTCACGGACGGCCGCGAGCGGGCTGCCGGCCTCGGCGGCCACGGCCAGGGGAGCGCCGCCGACGCCCGTGGGGGCGCGGAACTCGCCGAAGACGTCCCGCAGGGCCCAGGACCACTCGCCGGTGGTGACGCCGGCCCGGACGCACTCCAGGGTGGCGGCCATCAGGTTCTCCGTGCCGGCGGCGGCCTTCTTCAGCGCCGAGAGGGCCTCCTGGGCGCGGACCTCGTCGCGGTCGTCGCGCCAGGCGTGGAGGGCGGCGACCACGCGGGCCTCGTTGGCCGGGTCGACGGTCATGATGGCGGTGTCGAGATCGGCGGTCAGGGGGCTGGGCTCGGTCGCCTCGTAGCAGTTGACTCCGACGATCTTCTCCTCGCCGGACTCGATGCGGGCCCGCCGCTCGGCGTGCGAGGAGACCAGCCGCGCCTTGAGGTAGCCGGACTCCACGGCGGCCATCGCGCCGCCCATCCCCTGGATCCGCTCGATCTCGGCCAGGCACTCGGTGACCAGCGCCTCGACCCTGGCCTCGATCACATGCGAGCCGGCGAAGATGTCCTCGTACTCCAGCAGGTCGCTCTCGTGGGCGAGGACCTGCTGGATGCGCAGCGACCACTGCTGGTCCCAGGGGCGGGGCAGGCCCAACGCCTCGTTCCAGGCGGGCAGTTGCACGGCGCGGGCGCGGGCGTCCTTGGAGAGGGTGACGGCGAGCATTTCCAGCACGATGCGCTGGACGTTGTTCTCCGGCTGGGCCTCGGTCAGCCCGAGGGAGTTGACCTGGACGCCGTAGCGGAAGCGGCGCTGCTTGGGGTTCTCGATGCCGTAGCGCTCCCGGGTGACGCGGTCCCAGATGCGGCCGAAGGCGCGCATCTTGCACATCTCCTCGATGAAGCGGACGCCCGCGTTGACGAAGAAGGAGATGCGGGCGACGACGTCGCCGAAGCGCTCGGCCGGCACCTGGCCGGAGTCCCGGACCGCGTCCAGGACGGCGATCGCCGTGGACATCGCGTAGGCGATCTCCTGGACGGGGGTGGCCCCCGCCTCCTGGAGGTGGTAGCTGCAGATGTTGATCGGGTTCCACTTGGGGACGCGGCCCACCGTGTAGGCGATCATGTCGGTGGTGAGCCGCAGGGAGGGCCCGGGCGGGAAGACGTGCGTCCCGCGCGAGAGGTACTCCTTGACGATGTCGTTCTGCGTCGTCCCCTGCAGCTGGGCGATGTCGGCACCCTGCTCCTCCGCGACCACCTGGTACAGCGCCAGCAGCCACATGGCGGTGGCGTTGATGGTCATGGAGGTGTTCATCCGCTCCAGCGGGATGTCCTTCAGCAGCCGCCGCATGTCGCCGAGGTGGGCGACGGGGACCCCGACCCGCCCGACCTCGCCGCGGGCGAGGACGTGGTCGGGGTCGTAGCCGGTCTGCGTCGGGAGGTCGAACGCGACCGAGAGGCCGGTCTGGCCCTTGGCGAGGTTGCGCCGGTAGAGCTCGTTGGACGCCTCGGCCGTGGAGTGCCCGGCGTACGTCCGCATCAGCCACGGACGATCCTTCTGACGCTGAGTCATGTGGTCTGCTCACACATTCCGGAAGCGGTTGATGGCCTCGATGTGCCGGGCGCGCATCTCCTCGTCGCGCACGCCCATGCCCTCCTCCGGGGCGAGGCACAGCACGCCGACCTTGCCCTGGTGGACGTTGCGGTGGACGTCGTGGGCGGCCTGGCCGGTCTCGGCGAGCGTGTAGGTCTTCGACAGGGTCGGGTGGATCTTCCCCTTGGCGATGAGCCGGTTGGCCTCCCACGCCTCGCGGTAGTTGGCGAAGTGCGAGCCGACGATCCGCTTCAGCGACATCCACAGATAGCGGTTGTCGTACTGGTGGTTGTAGCCGGAGGTGGAGGCGCAGGTGACGATGGTGCCGCCCTTGCGCGTGACGTAGACGGAGGCGCCGAACGTCTCGCGGCCGGGGTGCTCGAAGACGATGTCCACGTCCTCGCCGCCGGTGAGCTCGCGGATGCGTTTGCCGAACCGCTTCCACTCGCGCGGGTCCTGCTCGTGCTCGTCCTTCCAGAAGCGGTAGCCCTCGGCGCTGCGGTCGATGACCGCCTCGGCGCCCATCCGCCGGCAGATCTCCGCCTTCTGCTCGCTGGAGACGACACAGATGGGGTTGGCGCCGCCAGCGAGCGCGAACTGGGTGGCGTAGGAACCGAGTCCGCCGCTCGCGCCCCAGATCAGGACGTTGTCGCCCTGCTTCATCCCGGCGCCGTTGCGGGAGACCAGCTGACGGTAGGCGGTGGAGTTCACCAGCCCGGGGGCGGCCGCCTCCTCCCAGCTCAGGTGCCGCGGCTTGGGCATCAGCTGGTTGGACTTCACCAGGGCGATCTCGGCCAGTCCGCCGAAGTTGGTCTCGAAGCCCCAGATGCGCTGCTCCGGGTCGAGCATGGTGTCGTTGTGCCCGTCGGCGGACTCCAGCTCCACGGAGAGGCAGTGGGCGACGACCTCGTCGCCGGGCCGCCAGGCGTTGACGCCGGGCCCGGTGCGCAGCACGACGCCGGCGAGGTCGGAGCCGATCACGTGGTACGGCAGGTCGTGCCGCTTGCCGAGGGGGGAGAGCTTTCCGTAACGCTCCAGGAAGGCGAACGTGGACACGGGCTCGAAGATCGAGGTCCACACCGAGTTGTAGTTCACGGAGCTGGCCATGACGGCCACCAGGGCCTCGCCGGGCCCGAGTTCGGGCACCGGGACCTCGTCGATGTGGAGGGACTTGCGCGGGTCCTTCTCCCGGGTGGCGAGCCCGGCGAACATGTCCGCCTCGTCCTTGTGCACGGTCACCGCGCGGTAGGAGTCGGGCAGGGGGAGCGCGGCGAAGTCCTCGGCGCGGCTGTCGGGCGCGAGGATCGCGTCCAGGATCTGGTTCACGGTTTGCCTCCGGCGAAGCACGTCGTGGAAACGGGCTTGAGGGAACGTCGGGGGTGGAGCGGCGACTGCGGGTGGAGCGAGGGGTGGTGCCGTCGGTCCGGCGGGTGGTGCTCCCGCGCGGGGTGGCGCGGAGAAAGCGATGCCTGGTGACGCAGGCGTCCGGGCGCGCACGACAGGGTCTGCGGGGACAGTCGGCGCTCGACGGTGGTCGGTGCGCCGGCCGCCCGGACACCGACAAGGTATGGCACCGCGTGCCACTCGACAAGACACTGCGTGCCAACAATTTCTCTCAGATGTCATCCGGAGGGCACGGATGAGCAACAATGGCCACCCCAAAGGGGTGGCCATTGTGATGAGTTGTCGGGATTTGCCCTAGGTCTTCTTGAGCGCCTTCTCGATCGCCCGCATGACCTCGTCCAGCGGCGCGTCCGTCCGGGCCACCGTCACCAGCACCTCGCCCTGGGCCCGCGCCGAGGCGGCCGGGGGCTCCTCCCGGTCGGCGCGCCCGGCGCCGATGCCCGTGCCGAACGTCTCCCGCACGATGGCGAAGGCGTGGTCGAGCTGGGCCTCCAGATCGCCCTGGGCGCCCCCGCGCAGCCAGCGGCGCAGCACGTGGTTGTGCGCGGTGACCACGGCCGAGGCGGCGACCTCCGCCAGCAGCGGGTCGTCGTCGCCGGCGTGGTGCGCGGCCTCGTCGAAGTGACCCAGCAGATAGCGGGTGAACAGCCGCTCGTAGCGGGCCACCGAGGCGATCTCGCGCTCGCGCAGCGCGGGCACCTCACGGGTCAGCCGGTAGCGCTCGACGGAGACGGCGGGAGAGGCCGCGTACATCCGCATCACCTCCTTGATCCCCCGGCAGACGGTGTCCAGCGGGTTCTCGTGCGGTGGTGCGGCGTCCAGCACGCCGGAGGCCCGGACGAGCGTGTCGTCGTGGTCGGGGAAGATCGCCTCTTCCTTGGAGCGGAAATGGCGGAAGAACGTGCGCCGGGCCACTCCGGCCGTGGCCGCGATCTCGTCGACGGTCGTCGCCTCGTAGCCCTTGGTCGCGAACAACTCCATCGCCGCCGTGGCCAGTTTGCGGCGCATGGTGAGCCGCTGGGCGGCGGCGCGGCGGGCGCCGGCGCCGGTCTCTCGGTGTTCCTTGGCGGCCTTCGGGCCCGGGGCTCCTCCTGACTCGACGGTGGCCCCGCGCGGTACGCGGGCGGACTTGGCGGGCTGGGACATGTGGGGAACGTAACACGCGTCCGTGCAGGCGTGGCGGGACGGACCTGTCCGGGGTTCCAGCAGTCCGCCCCACCCCGCCCCTTCAGCGGGCACGGGCCGGTCAGGCCTTCGCGTACTCGCGGAAGCCGCGGCCGGTCTTGCGGCCCAGGCAGCCCGCCGCCACCAGGTGCTCCAGCAGCGGCGCGGGTGCCAGCCCCGGATCCCGGAACTCGCGGTGCAGCACCTTCTCGATGGCCAGGGAGACGTCCAGGCCCACGACGTCGAGCAGTTCGAACGGGCCCATCGGATAGCCGCCGCCGAGCCGCATCGCCGCGTCGATCTCGTCCAGCGAGGCGTAGTGCTCCTGGACCATCTTGACCGCGTTGTTCAGATACGGGAACAACAGGGCGTTGACGATGAACCCGGCCCGGTCCCCGCAGTCCACCGGGTGCTTGCGGATCCGGGCGCACACCGCGCGGACGGTGGCGTGGACGTCGTCGGCGGTCAGCACCGTGCGCACCACCTCGACCAGCTTCATCGCCGGCGCCGGGTTGAAGAAGTGCATCCCGACGACGTCCCCCGGCCGCGAGGTGGCCCGGGCGATGGCGACGACCGGCAGCGAGGAGGTGGTGGTGGCCAGCACCGCGCCCGGCTTGACGACCTTGTCCAGCGCGGCGAACAGCTCCCGCTTGACGTCCAGGTCCTCCGCCACCGCCTCCACGGCCAGGTCCACCTCGGCCAGCGCGTCCGGCGAGCCCGCCGGGGTCACGGCCGCGAGCGCGGCGTCCCGCTCCTTGGCCGTCAGCCGCCCCTTGTCCACCGCGCGCGCCAGCGACTTCGCGATCCGCCCCTTGGCCGCCTCCGCCTTCTCGGGCGTCCGCGCCACCAGCACCACCGGCAGGCCCGCCTTGGCGAAGACCTCGGCGATGCCGCTCGCCATCGTCCCCGAGCCCACCACGCCGACGCGGTCCACCACGCGCCCCCCGGCCCGGGCGGCCGGCGGGGGCGGGGTCAGGGCGTCCGGCACGATCGCGGAGGAGCCGGGGGACTCGTAGGTGTAGAAGCCGCGCCCCGCCTTGCGGCCGGTCAGCCCGGCCGCCGCCAGCTGCCCCAGGATGGGCGCGGGCGCGTGCAGCCGGTCCCGCGAGGCGGCGTACATCGCCTCCAGGACCGTCCGGGCCGTGTCCACACCGATCAGGTCCAGCAGCGCGAGCGGCCCCATCGGCAGCCCGCAGCCCAGCCGCATCGCCGCGTCGATGTCCTCGCGGGTGGCGTAGCGCGCCTCGTACATGGCGGCGGCCTGGTTGAGATAGCCGAACAGCAGCCCGTCGGCGACGAATCCGGGCCGGTCGCCCACCGCGACCGGCTCCTTGCCCAGCTCGTGGGCCAGCTCGGTGACGGCGGCCACGGCGCCCGGGTCGGTGAGCACCGAGGAGACGATCTCCACCAGCTTCATCGCCGGCGCCGGGTTGAAGAAGTGGAGGCCCAGGACCCGCTCCGGGCGCGCCGAGTCGGCGGCCAGCCGGGTCACCGACAGGGCGTTGGTGCCGGTCGCCAGGATCGCGTCGGGGCGCACGACCGCGTCGAGGGCCGTGAACACCTCGTGCTTGAGGTCGTAGTCCTCCGGCACGACCTCGATCACCAGATCGGCGTCGGCGACCGCCGTCAGGTCGGTGGCGGTCCGGAAGCGGGCGAGCGCGGCCCGGCGCTCGGGCTCGGTGATCCGGCCGCGCTCCACCGCCCGGGCGGTGGCGGCCTCCAGCGCCGCGCCGGCCCGCAGGGCCGCCGCGTCGCTGACATCGACACCGACGACCTCGCGGCCGGCCAGCGTGAGCACTTCGGCGATGCCGGTACCCATCGTGCCGAGCCCGATCACGGCGACGGTCCTGAGAGACTTCGGGCTGAGGGAGGACGGCTCAGGGGTGGACGTACGGTCCATCGCGAGACTCCAGAAGGTGTTCCCCCGCGTCGAGGGGGAGCGGACGGCGGTCGGCGGCCCCGCGCGAGGGCGGCGGCCTGGCTTCCGGGACGGACGAAGGGAGGTCCGCGAAGTCCACGGAAGGGAGTTGTACGACCGGCGGCCCCTGTCCCGGGGCGCGCCGTACTCGGGAAACACCGAACCGACGTCAACGCTCTCGGCGGCCGCGTCACCGGGCGCCGGAGCTGGGTACTGCTCTTGCCGGGAGATTAACTCACCGGTAACCAAGAGCGCCAGGGGTCGTACGCGCGACTTACGATGTGGTCCAGGCCACTCGGGGAGGAGAGCGGGACATGGACGAGGAATTCCGCGCGCTGCTGCGCCGGGTCCGGGCCGAACTGGTCTCCCCGGCCGAATTCACGGCCTACGAACGGCTGCTCGCGCTCGTACGGGACGACGACGAGAGCGCGCGCGACGAACTCGCCGAGGTCCTGGTGGCCCCCGAACGCCCCCTGTGGGCCCGGGAGATCGCCGCCTTCGCCCTCGGCGTCAAGGGCGACCGCCGCGCCTTCGAGACGCTCGTCCTCCTCCTCAACTACCGCGAGCCCGTGCGCTGCGCCACCGCCGCCCACGCCCTCGCCCGGCTGCGCGACCCCCGCACCGCCCGCGCCGCCGCCGCCCTCGTCACCAACCCCCTGCGCACCGCCTACGCCCTCCACCCCGTCCGGCTCCTCACCGAGCTGCGCGCCCCCGAGTCCGTGCCCGCCCTGCTCACCACTCTGGAGCGGCTGCTGGCGGCCCGCGACCACTGCTGGCCCATCGCCCGCGCCTGTGTCGAGGGCCTCGGCGCCCTCGGCGACCGCCGCGCCGAGGCCACGCTCGTCGCCGCCCGCGAGCACGAACGGCTGCGCCCGGCCGCCGTCGCCGCCCTGGCCCGGCTGGCCGGGCGCGGCGGGGCTCAGGGGGCGCGGAGCGGATCCAGCACGTAGCGGACCTCCGGCACGGCCGTCCCGGCGTACTCCTCCGACCGCTCGGCGCCGTCGGGCCGGCAGCCGGCGCGCTCGTAGAAACGGCGGGCGCGCGTGTTGTCCTTGGCGACCCACAGCACCACGCGCGCCCCCTCATGCCCTGCGAGCTTTCGCAGTCCCTCCAGCGCCGCGATCCACAGGGCCCGGCCGACGCCGGTGCCGATCAGCTCGGGGCGGACGTAGAGCGCGTACAACTCGCCCGTGCCGGGAGGCCGGTCGCGGCCGGCGTCGCGGCAGGGCCCGTAACACGCCCAGCCGACCACGGCCCCCGCCGCCTCGGCCACCGCGTCCACCACCGGGCCGGCCCCCGAGGCGAGCCGCTCGCGGTGCGCCGCCGCGTTCGCCACCGGGTCCATCGCGTCCAGATACCCCTGCGGCACGATCCCCGTGTACGCCGCCCGCCAGCCGCTCACCCGGATCTCCGCCACCGCGGCCGCGTCGGCGGCGGTCATGGTCCGTATGGTCACCATGTGCGGAGGTTAGTGCGGGCCGCCGTCGGCCGCCCCCGGATTTTGGGTGGTCGCGCCGATGGTGATTGGCTTTGCGCGCACCCGCGGTAAGCGGCAAGACAGCACTTCTTTCAACGTCCCGGAGGACTAGCCATGGGCCAGGTCGAGGCCACGACGGAGCGGATCATCGCGGCGGGCGCGGAGGACGTGTTCGACGCCCTCGCCGACTACAGCGGCACGCGCGCCAAGCTGCTGCCCGAGCACTTCAGCGAATACGAGGTGCGCGAGGGCGGCGACGGCAAGGGCACGCTCGTGCACTGGAAGCTCCAGGCCACCAGCAAGCGGGTGCGCGACTGCCTCCTGGAGGTCGACGAGCCCACCGACGGACAGCTCGTGGAGAAGGACCGCAACTCCTCCATGGTCACCACCTGGACCGTCACCCCGGCCGGCGAGGGCAGCTCCAAGGTCGTCGTCACCACCACCTGGCAGGGCGCCGGCGGCATCGGCGGCTTCTTCGAGCGCGCCTTCGCCCCCAAGGGCCTCGGCCGCATCTACGACGCCGTGCTCGCCCGCCTCGCCGCCGAGGTGGAGGGCGGGCCCAGCGCGGGCTGAGCGCGGGCCAACGGGACCGCCCGGACCGGACCGGTCCGGGCTCACCGGTTCGAGTGGTTTTCCCGGCCCGGCCCCGCTGTGCCCAAACCGCCTCCGACCGGCAGAAAGTGCCGTGCCCGGCGCTCCCCGGCAAATCGTCGCGCTTGCTGGCCGTTGTCGCGTAATGCGAGAAATGGGCGGCAACGCAGGCGCGACGAGGGGAGAAGTTACGTGGGCGGGTCCACCTTCGAGGCCACCTTGGAGAAGAGCGACAGGACGCTCACCCTGCCCCCCTCGCCACCGGCCCCGGCCGAACCGGCCGACCCGCTCCCCGAACCCGGCCGGGCCCGGACGCGGCTGGTCTTCGCCGCCCTGATGCTCACGCTGCTGCTCGCGGCGCTGGACCAGACCGTCGTCGCCACCGCCCTGCCGAAAATCGCCGGGGAGCTCCACGGCCTCGACCGGATGTCCTGGGCGGTCACCGCCCATCTGCTGACCGCCACCGTCACCCTCCCCCTCTACGGCAAGCTGGGCGACCTCCGGGGCCGCAAGACCGTCTTCCTCTTCGCGCTCGCCGTCTTCGTCGTCGGCTCCGCCCTCGCCGGCTGGTCGCACACCATGGACCAGCTCATCGCCTTCCGCGCCGTCCAGGGCGTCGGCGCCGGAGGGCTCCTCATCGGCGTCCAGGCCCTCGTCGCCGACCTCGTCCCGCCCCGGGAGCGCGGCCACTACATGGGCGCCATCGGCGCCGCCTACGGACTCGCCTCCGTCGCCGGCCCCCTCCTCGGCGGCTTCCTCACCGACCGGGCCTCCTGGCGCTGGTGCTTCTACGTCAACGTCCCCTTCGGGCTGCTCACCCTCGCCGTCGTGGCCGGCGTCCTCCGCCTGCCCCGCCCCACGCGCCGGGCCCGCTTCGACGTCCTGGGGGCGCTGCTGCTGACGGCCTGCTCGACCTGCGCCGTACTGCTCACCACCTGGGGCGGCACCACCTACGACTGGACCTCCCGGACCGTCCTCGGCCTTGCCGCCGGCGCGCTCGGCACCGCCCTGCTCTTCGTCATGGTCGAGCACTTCGCCGCCGAACCCATCATCCCCCCGCGGCTCTTCCGCGACTCCGTCTTCATCGTCACCACGCTCCTCGGCGTGATCGCCGGGGTGGCCCTCTTCGGCGCGGCCGACTGCCTGCCCACCTTCCTCCGGATGGTCGACGGCGTGGGGGCCACCGAGTCCGGGCTGCTGATGCTGCCCATGATGGGCGGCATCGTCGCCGCCTCGCTCGTCGCCGGCCACCTCGTCAGCCGAACGGGCCACTACAAGCTCCTGCCCGTCCTCGGCGGCGCGCTCTCCGCAGAGGGCATGTACCTGCTGTCCCACCTGGACGCCCAGACCGGCCGGCTCGTCTACAGCCTCTGGATGGCCATCCTCGGCGTCGGCATCGGCCTCGCCCTGCCCGTCCTCGTCCTGGCCGTGCAGAACTCCGCGCACCCCGCCGACGTCGGCACCGCCACCGGCGCCCACGACCACGTCCGGCAGCTCGGCGGCTCGCTGGGCGCGGCCGTCCTCGGCACCCTCTTCGCCCGCCGCCTCGAGCACGCCCTCGCCGCCGAACTGCCGCCCCGCACCGCGCTCCCGGCCCCGGACTCCCTCACCCCCCAGCTGGTGCACGCCCTGCCCGCCCCCCTGCGCGACGGCTACATCCGGGCCTACGCCGACGCCATGCCGCGGATCTTCCTCTACCTCGTACCGGTGCTCATCGTGGGCTTTTTGCTCGCCTTCCTGCTGAAAGAGAAACCACTGGTGTCCCACAACGCAGCCGAAGCCGCCATCCCCTCCGCGCGCACCGTCCTCCCCCCGACCGAGCCCCCGCACTTCGTCGCCGGCATCCCCGTGACCGGCGCCGTCCAGCACCACGACGGGACGACCGTGCCGCGCGCCGCGCTCACCCTCATCGACATCCAGGGCCGGCAGATCGGCCGCGGCGCCAGCGGGGAGGACGGCCGGTACGCGCTGAGCACACCCGGCACCGGCAGCTACGTCCTGATCGCCGCCGCGGGCGGCCACCAGCCGCAGGCCGTCACCGTCACCGTCGGGGAACGGCCCGTCGAGCTCGACGTCGTCCTCGGCGGCGCCGGACGGCTGGCCGGCACCGTCACCACCGCCGACGGCACCCCGGTGCGCGAGGCCCTCGTCACCCTGACCAACGTCCACGGCGAGGTCGTCGCCTCCACCCGCACCGGCCCCGACGGCGGCTACGTCATCGACGAACTCGTCGCGGGCGAGTACACCCTCGCGTGCAGCGCCCCCGCCTTCCGGCCCGCCGCCCTGCCCGTGAGCGTCCAGTCCGCCCGGGAGACCCGCCAGGACATCGAACTCGCGGGCGGCGCCGTCCTGCGCGGCACCGTACGGGCCAGCGGCGGCCGGCCGGTCGAGGACGCCCGCGTCACCCTGCTGGACGCCGCGGGCAACGTCGTGGACTCCGCCATCACCGGCGCCGACGGCACGTTCCGCTTCGTGGACCTCTCGGCGGGCGAGTACACGGTCGTCGCCGCGGGCTACCCGCCCGTCGCAACCGTCCTCCAGGTCGCGGGCGGTGGCCGCACCGAACGGGACCTCCTGCTGGGACACGCCGACTGACCGCGCGGACGCCGGATCTCTCAGGCACCCGAAGCGGATACCTGAAGTCGTGCCGGAAACGACGGATTGAGCGCACCGGTTCCTGGGAAGGTGCGCCACCGGCGGGGGTGAACGCGCCCCGGCGCGCGGCCTCTTCGCCGAATACCGCACCCCTCGTCCCTGCCGGGGCCTACGGTGGAGGACGGTGGCGAAGATCTGGGGTACGTGTACGAAGGAGCGACCGCCCATGGAGCCTGGTTCGCCGGAGTCCGCCCCCGCGTGGCGACGGCCCGCCCCGGGGCGGATCCCGCTCGCGGTGGCCGTGGTCGGCGCCACGGGGCTGGTGACCCACTGGAGCTCGGGAGCGAGCCGGCTGTTCGGCCACGGCAAAGAGGCGGCCCTCGGGCGCCCCGCCGGCGATCTCATGCCCATATGCGGCGCGTTCTCCGGGCTGCCCGGCCACCCCAGCGCCGGCCGGGCCCGCTGCGACGTCCCCGGGCGTGGCCGGATCGACGTGCTCTGGTGGGCCTACCCCCTCGTGGGCTGCGGCCCCGCACGGCTCCTCGTACTCGCCGCCGAGGGCGGCACCGGCGGGGCGGGCCTGGACGGAGCGGCGGACGGTGGAGCGGCGGACGGCCTGGTGGCGGGCGGCCCGGCGGAGTACGGCCGAGCGGCGGGCGGCCATGTCGGCCGGGAACTGGCCGCGCCCGGATTCGCCCCGCACACCGCCTTCCCCGACGCCGAGGAGCTCGCCCGGCGCCTCCCCGACATCCTGCCCGCCATGGGCCCCGCGACCAGCGGGCGCGTCGTCTCCCAGATACTGGAACTGGGCTACCCGGTCCTGGAGTTCAACCGGCTCCGCCAGGTGCCCGTCACCCCGGACTGGGGCGTGCCCCGGCGCGCCGAGCGCCGGTACGGCCGCGCCCGGGCGGCGCGGGCGGCCACGGCCGGGGAGCCCGGCAGAGACACCGTCGGCGCGCCCGCCGCCGGCACCGACGCCGCGCCCGACCTCGAACACGCGGCCGTACGCGAGCGCCTGGAGTTCCTCAACGAGGTCAGCGGCGGCATCGGCACCTCCCTGGACCTCGAGCGCACCATCCGCGAGGTCACCAGCGCGGCCGTGCCCCGCTTCGCGGACTTCGCCGGGACGCACCTGCGCGCCGCCGTCCTCGCCGGCGAGGGCTTCCCCGACGGCCCGCCCGACGTCACCACCGTCTGGCACCGCGTCTGGGTCGAGCACAACGACGAGCCGGGCCGCTGGGACGACACCGTCCCCGTCGGCGAGGCCATCTCCTTCCCCGAGCACACCCCGTTCTTCCGGTGCATGGTCACCGGCGAGCCCGTCCTCATCCCCCGCATCGGCGAGGAGCTCGGGGACCGGATCTCCGCCCAGTTCGAGAAGCGGGACCTGCGGCCCCTCATCAACGAGCGCTCCCTGCTCGTCGTGCCCCTCAAGGCCCGGAACGTCGTCCTCGGCTTCATGGTGCTCCTGCGCCGCGCCGACCGCGCGCCCTTCGACGACATGGACCGCACCACCGGCGCCGAACTCGCCGCCCGCGCCGGGCTCGTCCTCGACAACGCCCGGATGTACACCCACCAGGAGAACGTCGCCGACACCCTCCAGGACAGCATGCTGCCGCAGCTCACCCCGCGCATGCCGGGCTGCGACACCGCCACCCGCTATCTGCCCGGCACCCGCCTCGGCCGGGTCGGCGGCGACTGGTTCGACAGCATCAAGCTCCCCGGCTCCCGCACCGCCCTCGTCGTCGGCGACGTCATGGGCCACGGCCTCCACTCCGCCGCCATGATGGGCCAGCTGCGCACCGCCGTGCAGACCATGGCGGCCCTCGACCTGCCGCCCGGTCAACTGCTGCGCCGCCTCGACGACCTCGCCCAGCGGCTCGGCGAGCACTATCTGGCCACCTGCCTCTACGCGATCTACGACCCCATCCGCTCCGAGCTCACCATCGGCAACGCCGGGCACATCCCGCCGGTGCTCGTCCGGGCCGAGGACGGGCGCAGCCGGCTGCTGGAACTTCCCACCGGAGCGCCCATAGGCGTGGGCGGGGTGCCCTTCGAGACGGTGACGGTCCGCGTGGCTCCCGGGGACCGGCTGGTGCTGTGCACCGACGGTCTGGTGGAGGTGCGCGGGCAGGACATAGGCGCGGGCCTGGCCGCGCTGTGCGAGTCCGCCGCCCACCCCGCCGCGTCCATGGACGACGCCTGCGACACCATCATCCGCGCCCTCAACACCCGTGGCGGCCGCGACGACGACGTGGCCCTGCTCATGGCCCGCCTCAACGGCATCCCGGCCGCCCATGTGGCCGAGTGGGAGCTGGCACCCGAGCTCCACGAGGCGCCCCGCGCCCGGCGGCTGGTGCGCGCGCAACTGGCCGCCTGGGGCCTGGACGAGGCGACGGCGACGGCGGAGATCCTCGCCGGCGAGGTCGTCGGCAACGCCGTGCGGCACGCCCGCACCGGCCGGGTGGGGCTGCGGCTGGTGCGCACGGACGTGCTGCTGTGCGAGGTCACGGACGACGACCACACGCTGCCGGCGCTGATGGGTACCGGAGAGGAGGACGAATACGGGCGCGGGCTGCGGGTAGTGAGTGCTCTGGCGCGCGAATGGGGCGCCAGTCACTCGGGACGGGGAAAGACGGTGTGGTTCGAGATGCCGCTGGTGCGCCCATGAGTGTGACGGAACGTTACTTGAACGCGTGGGAGGGCTTCTGGGGCGCGTCCTCCGGCGCGCCGGGCGAGGTGATCTGGGACTCCGCCCCGGAATCCGCCGCAGAGGCGCATCCGGCGCTGCTCGCGCTCCCCGGGGAACTCCCGCTGCCCGTCGTCGACCTGGGCTGCGGCAACGGCACCCGGACCCGCTGGCTGGCCGGGCACTTCCCGCGCGCGATCGGCGTCGACCTGTCCCGGGCGGCGGTGGAGCACGCCCGCCGCGCGGACCCGGAGGGGCTCGCCGCGTACGAGCGGCTGGACCTGGTGGACACGGCGGCGGTCCGGGCCCTCCACGAGCGCCTGGGCGACAGCCATGTGTATCTGCGGGCGGTCATCCACCAGAGCGATCCCGAGGACCGGCCGGCCGTCGCGGCGGCGGTCGCGGAGCTCGTGGGCGCGCGGGGCCGCGCCTTCGTGGTGGAGCTCGAACCGGCCGCGAAGGACGTCATCGCGGAGGCGGCCGGGTCCTCCGGCGGCACGGCGGAGAAGTTCCGGCGCGTCTTCGCCCACGACCTGCGGCCGGCCGCCGCGTGCGGCGGCGAGGTGGCCGGGCTGCTGCGCGGGGCCGGGCTCGCGATCCTCGCCGAGGGGGAGACGGAGCTGGCCATGACCGGCTTCCACACGGACGGCAGGCGGATCATGCTGCCGTCCCACTGGTTCGTGGTGGGCCGCGCGGACGCGCCGGCCGGGGGAGACGGCTGAGTGGCCCGTGCCGGCTGAGCTGCCCGCGTCGGCTGTGCCGGTACGGGCGGCCGGAGTTATCCACAGGCCTGGTCGGGGTGTTCGCGGACGCGTAACGTGACGAGGCATGAAGATCCTGATCTCGGCGGGCACGGCGGCGGCCACCGGCGTCCGGGTGAACGGGGCGCGGGCGGGCGAGGGCCTGCCCGATTCCCCGGCCACCGGCGCATACGGTGTGCTGATAGTGCCGGTGGCCGGTGACGATCGTCATGGACGGGGCAATCCGCCGCTCCAGGGTGTCACGGCCCTCGCGCCGGTCGCGGTGGAGGAGCGGAATGGCTGCTGAGGAGACGCGCGGGGTCGACAGGGTCGACAGAATCGACGAGCGGGCGCTGGCCGAGGTGGTGCGCTTCACCTCCGACCTCATCCGTATCGACACCACCAACCGGGGCGGTGGCGACTGCCGGGAGCGGCCGGCCGCCGATTACGTCGCCCAGCGGCTGGCCGAAGTGGGCATCGAGCCGGTGCTGCTGGAGAAGGATCCCGGCCGCACCAATGTGGTCGCGCGCGTGCCCGGCCGCGACCCGGGCGCGGAGGCCCTGCTGGTCCACGGCCATCTGGACGTGGTCCCGGCGGAGCCCGCCGACTGGACCGTCCACCCCTTCTCGGGGGAGGTCCGGGACGGGGTGGTGTGGGGCCGGGGCGCCATAGACATGAAGAACATGGACGCGATGGTCCTGGCCGTCGTCCGCGCCTGGGCCCGGGCCGGGGTGCGCCCGCCGCGTGACATCGTGCTGGCCTTCACCGCCGACGAGGAGGACAGCGGGGTGCCCGGCGCGGGCTTCCTCGCCGATGAGCACGCCGTGCTCTTCGAGGGCTGCACGACAGGGATCAGCGAGTCCGGCGGGTACACCTTCCACGCCGACGGGGGGCTGCGGCTGTATCCGGTGGGCGCGGGGGAGCGCGGCTCCGCCTGGCTGAAGCTGACCGCGCGGGGCACCGCCGGGCACGGCTCGAAGATCAACCCGCGGAACGCGGTGGTCAATCTGTCCGCGGCGATCGCCCGGATCGGGGAGTACCGCTGGCCGGTGCGGCTCACGCCGACGGTCCGGGCCGCGCTGCGGGAGATCGCGGCCGTGCAGGGCATCAGCGTCGACGTGGACGCCCCCGGCCTGGACCTGGACGAGTTGCTGGGCAAGCTCGGCAAGGCGGCCGCGCTGGTGGCCGCGACGGTCCGCAACAGCGCCAACCCGACCATGCTGGACGCCGGTTACAAGGTCAACGTCATCCCCGGGATCGCCGTCGGCTTCGTCGACGGGCGGACGGTGCCGGGCGGCGCCGAGGAGTTCCGCGCCACCATGGACCGGCTCACCGGCCCTGATGTGGAGTGGGAGCACTACCACGGGGAGGTCGCCCTGCAGGCGCCGGTGGACGCCCCGGTGTTCGAGCGGATGCGCGCGGCGATCGAGGCGTTCGACCCGGAAGGGCATGTGGTGCCCTTCTGCATGTCGGGTGGCACGGACGCCAAGCAGTTCTCCCGCCTGGGCATCGTCGGCTACGGCTTCTCACCGGTCCGGCTGCCGGCGGGCTTCGACTACCAGGCGATGTTCCACGGCGTCGACGAGCGGGTGCCCGTCGAGGCGCTGCACTTCGGCGTCCGGGTGCTCGACCATTTCTTGATGAGCACAGCTTGATGAGCACGGCTTGATGAGCACGGCTTGATGAGCACATGAGTACAGCGAGTACGGGTCACTTTACTTGGGAGGCGTAGCAATCATGGTGTCCACGGCGCCCTACGGAGCCTGGCGGTCCCCGATCGACGCCGCGCTCGCCGCGGCGCACGACGGCCGGCCGGAGTTCGTGGGCACGGTCGGTGACGAAGTGTGGTGGGTGACCTCCTGTCCGGCGGAGGGCGGCCGGTCGACCCTGGTGCGCCGGCGCTCCGGCGGCGAGGAGGGCTCGGCCCTGGCCGCGCCGTGGAACGTCCGCAGCCGGGTCATGGAGTACGGCGGCCGCCCCTGGGCGGCCGTGCCCCGCCGGTCCGGCGGGCCGCTGGTGGTCTTCGTCCACTTCGCGGACCAGCGGCTGTACGTGTGGGAGCCGGACGACCCGGCGGGCGGCGGGCCCCGGCCGCTGACGCCCGTGTCGTCCGTGGGCGGCGGTCTGCGCTGGGCGGATCCGGTGCTGCTGCCGGAGCGCGGGGAAGTGTGGTGCGTGCTGGAGGAGTTCACCGGGGAGGGGCCGGACCGGTTGCGGCGGCTGATAGCCGCCGTGCCGCTGGACGGCTCGGCCGCCGGGGACCGCGCGGCGGTGCGCGAACTCACCGGTGACGACAGCCGTTTCGTCACCGGGCCCCGGCTCTCGCCGGACGGCCGGCGGGCGGCGTGGCTGGCCTGGGACCACCCCCGGATGCCCTGGGAGGGCACGGAGCTGAAGGTCGCCGAGGTCACGGAGGGCGCGGGCGGCGCCCTGCTGACGGGCGCGCGGACGGTGCTGGGCGGTGCGACGGAGGCCGTCGCCCAGGTGGAGTGGGCGCACGACGGGTCGCTGCTGGCGGTGACCGACCGGACGGGGTGGTGGAATCCGTACCGGGTGGATCCGGAGACGGGGGAGGGCGTCAACCTCTGCCCGCGCGAGGAGGAGTTCGCGGGGGCGCTGTGGCGGGCGGGGCTGAGCTGGTTCGTCCCGCTGGCCGGGGGGCTGGTGGCCGTCGTCCACGGACGGGGCGCCCAGCGGCTGGGGATCCTCGACCCCGACACCGGGGAGCTGGTGGACGCCGCCGGGCCGTGGACGGAGTGGGCCGCGACCCTGGCGGCCGACGGCTCGCGGGTCGTGGGGGTGGCCGCCAGCCCGCGCAGCGGCTACGAGGTGGTGGAGCTCGACATCCGTACGGGCAGGGCCCGCGCGATCGGCGCCCGGCACCGGGACGCGGTGGACCCGGCCTACTACCCCGAGCCCCTCATCCGCACCTTCACCGGGCCGGACGGGCGGGACGTCCACGCCCATGTCTATCCGCCGCACAGCCCCGATTACACGGCCCCCGCCGATCAGGAGCCGCCGTTCGTGGTGTGGGCGCACGGCGGGCCCACCGGCCGGGCGCCGCTGGTCCTCGACCTGGAGATCGCCTACTTCACCTCGCGGGGCATCGGCGTCGTCCAGGTCAACTACGGCGGGTCCACCGGTTACGGGCGGGCCTACCGCGACCGGATCAGGGAGCGGTGGGGCGTGGTGGACGTGGAGGACTGCGCGGCCGTCGCGGAGGCGCTGGCCGAGGAGGGCGGCGCCGACCGGGCCCGGCTGGCGATACGCGGCGGCAGCGCGGGCGGCTGGACGACGGCCGCCTCGCTGGTGTCCTCGGACCTCTACGCCTGCGGGGCCATCTGCTTCCCGGTGCTGGATCTGCCTGCCATGGCGGCGGGTGGCACCCATGACCTGGAGTCGCGCTATCCGGAGTACCTGGTCGGCCCGTTCGCCGAGGTCCCCGAGCGCTACCGGGAGCGCTCGCCGATATCCCGGGCGGACCGGCTCACCGCGGCCTTCCTGCTGCTCCAGGGCATGGAGGACCCGGTCTGCCCGCCCGAGCAGGGGGAGCGGTTCCTGGCGGCGGTCGAGGGCAGGGGCGTGCCGCACGCGTACCTCGCGTTCGAGGGCGAGGGCCACGGTCTCCGTGAGCAGCGCAACATCGTGCGCGCGCTGGAGGCGGAACTCTCCCTCTACGCCCAGACCTTCGGGATGGAGGTGCCGGGCATACCCGTCCTGGAGCTCGTCAAGTGACGGGCCCGTGGCCGTAGTCGTGGGGGTGGCCGGGATGACGCACGCCGCCGGAGCGACTCACGCCGCCCGGACCGCCTGGGCGGCGGCGGGCCGGCGCGGCGCGGGGACGACGACGGGGGAGCCGTCGCCGGGGGCGGCCAGGATGTCGGACTCGACCCCGTAGAGCTCGCGGACGAGGGCGGCGTCCACGACCTCACGGGAGGGGCCGTGGGCGACGACGCGCCCGTCCCGCATGGCCACGATCACATCGGCGTAGCGGGCGGCGCTCGCCAGGTCGTGGAGGACCATCATGACCGTGCGGCCCGCCGCGGCGACCTCGCGGACGAGTTCCAGGACGTCGACGGCGTGCCCCAGGTCGAGGGCGCTCGTCGGCTCGTCCAGCAGGACGACGGGCGTCTCCTGGGCGAGGACCATGGCCAGCCAGCACCGCTGGCGCTGACCGCCGGAGAGCTGGTCGAGCCGGCGCCCGGCCAGCGCGGTGGTGCCGGTGGCCTCCAGCGCCGCTTCGACGGCCCGTTCGTCCTCGCGCGACCACTGGCGGAACAGGCCCTGGTGGGGGTGGCGTCCGTAGCGGACGAGCCCGGCGACGGTCACGGCCTCGGGCGCCTGCGGCGACTGGGGGAGCAGCGCGATGCGGTGCGCCGCCCTGCGGGGGGCGAGCCGCCAGATGTCGGCGTCGCCGATCCGGACCGTGCCGGATTCCGGCTGGTGCAGCCGGGCGATGGAGCGCAACAGGGTGGACTTGCCGCAGCCGTTGGGCCCCACGACGGCGACGACCTGTCCCTCGGGGACGGTCAGGTCCACACCGTGGACGACCGGGTGGCCGGGGTATCCGGCGGTGAGCTGTTCGACGACGAGTCGCATGAGGTTAGCCTAACCTAATGGTCGACATCTGTTTCCCCCGGGTTTTTCGTCGCCCTCTTGGCCTCCTTGGTTTTTGACGGGGCGCCCGATTGTCCGGTCGCACGTCAATTCCCCCTGGTGGAGATGTTGTGTAAGGTAAGGCTTACCTTAATTCGAGTGGAATGGGGGAAACCGCTGTGGAGCAGTCCGCACTGGCCGGCCGGATCGCGCTGGTCACCGGCGCCGGGCAGGGCATAGGCGAGGCCGTGACCCGCGCCCTGGTCGCCCAGGGAGCGCGCGTCGCGGCCGTCGACGCGACGGAGGACGGCGTCAAGGCGCTCGAGACGGAATACGGCACCGAAAAGGTGACCCACTACACCGCCGACGTCTCCGACAGCCGGGCCGTCGAGGCCGTCTTCGAGGAAGTGGAACGCACCGCCGGGCCGCTCGACATCCTCGTCAATGTCGCGGGGGTGCTGCGGACTTCGCCCGTCGTCGAGATCACCGACGAGGACTGGAAGCGCACCTTCGACGTCAACTCCACCGGTGTCTTCAACACCTCCCGCGCCGCCGCCCGCCGGATGAGCGAGCGCCGCTCCGGATGCATCGTCACCGTCGGCTCCAACGCCGCCGGAGTGCCGCGCACCAGCATGGCCGCGTACGCCGCCTCGAAGGCCGCCGCCACCATGTTCACCAAGTGCCTCGGGCTGGAGCTGGCCCGCAGCGGGGTCCGCTGCAACGTCGTCTCGCCCGGCTCCACGGACACCGCGATGCAGCGCTCCCTGTGGTCCGGCGACGAGCCGCCCGCGGGCGTCATCGACGGCGACCCCGGGTCGTACCGCGTCGGCATCCCCCTCGGCCGGATCGCCGAGCCCTCCGACATCGCCGACGCCGTCCTCTTCCTGGTCTCCGACCGCGCCCGGCACATCACGATGCACGACCTCTACGTCGACGGCGGCGCGACCCTCCGCGCCTAGCGGTTCCGACCCGTTCGCGGGCAGGCGTTCCGCAGGGCGGAACGGGTGGGCGCGAACGCACCCACCGGGCCGCACCCGCCCCCCCCACACACCTCGGCCCCACCCGGGCCCCTCAACACCCCCATACCCGGTGCGACCCACCGGGGGAACGGAGCAGCAGGTGACCACGGTTCACCCCGTAGCCGACCGGCCGAGCGAGCGCGGGCCAGGCATCCGCCCGGACGGGCGGCTCGTGGACCCGGCGGCCACCGTCGGCGCCGCCACCTCGCTGCTCGACGCCTACGAACCCGGCCGCGCCCGGTTCTTCGCCTCGCCCACCCGCACCCTGCTCGCCCACGGCACCCGCGCCGAGGTCCCGCACGGCACGGCCCCGCTGCACCGGCGGGTCACCGAGACCCTCGAAGCCGAACTCCTCGCGGGCAACCCCGCGCCCGTCGTCGTCGGCGCCGTGCCCTTCGACCACACCGCCCCCGCCGCGCTCGCCGTGCCCGAGGCCGTCCGCTGGGCGCCGCCGCTCGCCGAGGACCCGCTCGTCGCGCTGCCCGCCGCCGCCCCGGCCGCGGCCGACTGGGACATCCGGCCCGTCCCCGAGCCGGCGGCCTACGGCAGAGCCGTCGCCGAGGCCGTACGGCGCATGAAGCGCGGCGACTTCAGCAAGGTCGTCCTCGCCCGCACCCTCGAACTGCGCTCCTCGCGCGACCTCGACCTGCCCGCGCTCCTCCAGCGCCTCGCCCGTCGCGACCCCGCCGGCTACACCTTCGCCGTCCCCTCCGGCCCCGGCCGCACCCTGCTCGGCGCCAGCCCCGAACTCCTCGTCTCCCGGCGCGGCGGCCGCCTCGTGGCCAACCCGCTCGCCGGCTCCATACCCCGCAGCGCCGACCTCGCCGAGGACGTCCGCCGCGCCGCCGCGCTGCTGGAGTCGGAGAAGGACCTCCACGAGCACGCCGTCGTCGTCGACGCCGTCCGCGAGGCCCTCGCCCCCTACTGCCGCACCCTCGACGTGCCCGCGCGCCCCACCCTGGTGCGCACCGCCGCCATGTGGCACCTGTCCACCACCGTCGTCGGTGAGCCGGCCGACCCCGCCGTCTCCGCCCTGGAACTGGCCTGCGCCCTCCACCCGACGCCCGCCGTGTGCGGCACCCCCACCGACACCGCCCGCCGGGTCATCGGGGAGCTCGAGCCCTTCGACCGGGGCGCCTACACCGGCATGGTCGGGTGGGGCGACGCGAGCGGCGACGGCGAATGGGTCGTCACCATCCGCTGCGCCGAGGCCGAGGAGCGCACGCTGCGCCTCTTCGCGGGCGCGGGCGTCGTCGAGCAGTCCTCGCCGGAGGCGGAGACCGCCGAGACCGGCGCCAAGTTCCAGACGTTCCTGCAGGCAGTGGGGGTTGACCAGTGACGGGCACCAAGGACTTCGACGACGCGCCCGGCTATCCGGCCGAGTTCGCCGAGCGCTACCGGGCCAAGGGCTACTGGCGTGGCGAAACGTTCGGCCAGATGCTCCGCGACCGCGCCGAGAAGCACCCCGACCGGATCGCGGTCGTCGACCCGGCCGGCGAGGGACGCCGCTGGACCTACGCCGAACTCGACCTCCGCGCCGACCGGCTGGCCGCCGGCCTGCTCGCCCGCGGCATCGGCAAGGGCGACCGCGTGGTCCTCCAGCTGCCGAACGTCGCCGAGTTCTTCGAGGTCGTCTTCGCCCTCTTCCGCATCGGCGCCCTGCCCGTCTTCGCCCTCCCGGCGCACCGCGAGACCGAGATCCGCCACTTCTGCGCCTTCACCGAAGCGGCCGCCTACGTCATCGCCGACGTCGCCGAGGGCTACGACTACCGTGAGCTCGCCACCAAGGTGCGGGCCGAAGTCCCCACCCTGAAGCACGTCCTCGTCGTCGGCGACCCCGGCGAGCACACCGCCCTCGCCGACGTCCCGGCCGAGCCGGTCGCCATCGCCGACGCGCCCCGACCCCACGAGCTGGCCTTCCTCCAGCTCTCCGGCGGCTCCACCGGCGTGCCCAAGCTCATCCCGCGCACCCACGACGACTACATCTACTCGCTGTGGGGCTCCAACGAGATCTGCGGCGTCGACGAGCACAGCGTCTTCCTCTGCGCCCTGCCCGCCGCCCACAACTTCCCCCTCAGCTCGCCCGGCACCCTCGGCGCCCTGTACGCCGGCGCCCGGGTCGTGCTCGCCCCCCGCCCCAGCCCCGACGTGGCCTTCCCGCTCATCGAGGCCGAGGGCGTCACCCTCACCGGCCTCGTCCCGCCGCTGGCCCTGGTCTGGACCGAGGCGGCCGCCGCCACCCCGCACGACCTCTCCAGCCTGGAGGTGCTGCTCGTCGGCGGCGCCAAGTTCAGCGAGGAGGCCGCCCGGCGCGTCCGCCCCGCCCTCGGCTGCACCCTCCAGCAGGTCTTCGGCATGGCGGAGGGCCTGGTGAACTACACCCGCCTCGACGACCCCGAGGACACCATCGTCACCACCCAGGGCCGCCCCATCTCGCCCGACGACGAGATCCGCGTCGTGGACGACGAGGACAACGACCTGCCCCAGGGCGCGACCGGACACCTCCTCACCCGCGGCCCCTACACCATCCGCGGCTACTGGCGGGCCCCCGAGCACAACGCAGGCGCCTTCACGGCCGACGGCTTCTACCGCACCGGCGACGTCGTACGGCTCACGGAGACGGGCCACCTCGTCGTCGAGGGCCGGGCCAAGGACCAGATCAACCGGGGCGGCGAGAAGGTCGCGGCCGAGGAGATCGAGAACCACATCCTCGCCCACCCGTCCGTCCACGACGTCGCCGTCGTCTCCATGCCCGACGCCTACCTCGGCGAGCGCACCTGCGCCTACGTCGTGCTGCGCGAGGGCGCCGAGCCGGTGAAGTCGATCGCCGTCAAGAAGTTCGTGCGCGAGCGCGGGCTCGCCGCCTTCAAGGTGCCCGACCGCGTCGAGTTCGTCGAGGCGTTCCCGCAGACCGGCATCGGCAAGGTCTCCAAGAAGGACCTCCGCGCCGCCATCGCCGCGCGGCTGCGCGAGACGGCCGCCGCCCGCGACTGAGCCCCGGCCACCCCGCCGCACGCATCCCCGAACCACGAAAGGCCACCGTCACCATGGCGCTCCCCGCCATCGCCCCCTACCCCATGCCCACCGCCGCGGACCTCCCCGCGAACAAGGTGGCCTGGACGGTCGACCCCCGCCGCGCCGTGCTGCTCGTCCACGACCTGCAGAACTACTTCCTGGACGCCTTCGAGACCGGCGCCTCGCCCGTCACCGAGCTGCTCGCCAACATCGCGCGGCTGAAGAAGGAGTGCGCCCGCCTCGGCGTCCCCGTCGTCTACTCCGCCCAGCCCGGCGGCCAGAGCCCCGCCGAGCGCGGCCTCCAGCAGGACTTCTGGGGCCCCGGGCTGCCCGACGACGAGCGCGCCAAGGCCATCGCCGACGCCGTCGCCCCCGACGCGGGCGACACCGTGCTCACCAAGTGGAAGTACAGCGCCTTCGTCCGCACCGACCTGGCCGAGCGGATGGCGGAGCAGGGCCGCGACCAGCTGATCGTCGTCGGCGTCTACGCCCACATCGGCGTCATGATGAGCGCCTGCGACGCCTGGATGCGCGACATCCAGCCCTTCCTCGTCGCCGACGCCGTCGCCGACTTCTCCGCCGGCGACCACGCCATGGCCCTCGCCTGGGCCGCCGCCAAGTGCGCCGTCGTCACCACCACCGACCGCGTCTTCGAAGGACAGTGAGCACCGTGGCCCTGACCCTGGAACAGATCCGCGCCGACGTCGCCGACGTGCTGGGCGAGGACCCGGCCGACGTCCCCGACGACGAGAACCTCGTGGACTACGGCCTCGACTCCGTCCGCATCATGACCCTCGTCGAACGCTGGCGGCGCGACCACGGCACCGAGGTCACCTTCGTCGACCTCGCGGAGAAGCCGGCCATCGAGGAGTGGGCACCCCTGCTGGGGGCCTCGGCATGACGATCACCGCACTCGAGCGGCCCGTCAGCGGCAGCGGCCCCGACCGGCGCGTCGCGCCGGAGGGGCTGCCGCTGACGGCCGCTCAGTCGGCCGTGTGGCACGCCCGGAACCCCGCCCCGGGCAGCCCCGCGTGGGCCACCGCCGAGTACCTGGACATCCACGGCGACGTGGACCCGGAGCTCTTCGCACAGGCCCTGTACCGCGTCGCCCGCGAGGCGGACACCCTGGGCGTACGGATCGCGGACACGCCCGCCGGACCCCGGCAGCTGCCCGTCGACATCCCGCCGCCCGGCCACGGCTTCCCCCTCCACACCGCCGACCTCCGCGCCGAACGCGACCCCATGGGCGCCGCCCACGCCTGGCTGCGCGCCGACCTGGCCGTCCCCTTCGACCTCGCCCGCGGCCCGCTCTTCGCCCACGGCCTGCTGCGCGTCGGCGAACGGCGCTGGCTGTGGTCCCAGCGCGTCCACCACGCCGTCCTCGACGGATACGGCCACTCCCTCCTAGCCCGCCGCACCGCCGACGTCTACACCGCCCTCGCGGCGGGCACCGACCCCGGCGCCGGCCCCTTCGGCCGGCTCGCCGCGCTCGTCGAGGAGGACGCCGCCTACCACGGCTCCGCCGCCCAGGACCGCGACCGCGAGCACTGGCTCCGCCACGCCGCCGCCGACGACGCCCCCACCCTCGCCGGCCGCACCGCGCCCCCTTCCGGCACCGCCCTCCGGAGCACCGCCCACCTGGGCACCGAGGAGACCGCCCGGCTGCGCGAACTCGCCGCCTCCGTCCGCGCCACCTGGCCCGACGTCCTCTTCGCCGCCCAGGCCCTTTACCTCTCCCGGGCCACCGGCAGCGAGCGCGTCACCCTCGGACTGCCCATGATGGGCCGCATGGGATCCGTCGCCCTGCGCATCCCCGGCATGGTCATGAACGTCCTGCCGCTGCGCTTCACCGTCACCCCCGACACCACCTTCGCCGAGCTCGCCCACCAGGCCGACCTCGGCATCCGCGCCGCGCGCCGCCACCAGCGCCACCGCCCCGCCGAACCGGTCCGCGCGCCCCAGGTCAACGTGATGCCCTTCGACTACGGGCTCACCTTCGCCGGCGCCCCCTCCACCGCCCACAACCTCTCCGGCGGCCCCGTCGAGGACCTGACCGTCAGCGTCTACGACCGCGCCGACGGCACCGGCCTGCGCGTCGACCACGACGCCAACCCCGCCCTGTACGACGCCCGGGAACTCGCCGCCCACCAGCGCCGCTTCGTCGACCTCCTCGCCCGCCTCGCCGACGGCGACCCCCACCGGCCGCTCGCCGGTCTCGGCATCGCCACGGACGAGGAGCGCGCCCGGGTGCTGACGGAGTTCAACGACACGGCCGTCGCCCTGCCCCCGACCACCCTCATCGGCCCGGTCGAGGCCCGCGCCGCCCGGACGCCCGGCGCCCTCGCCCTCGTCCACGGCGACCTGACCCTGACGTACGGCGAGCTCAACGCCCGGGCCTCCCGCCTCGCCCGGCACCTCGCCGGCCTCGGCGTCCGGCCCGGGGCCCGGGCCGCCGTGGCGCTCGACCTCTCCGTCCGGGAGACGGTGGCGGTCCTCGCCGTCCTCAAGGCGGGCGGCGCGCTCACCGCCCCCGACGACCCCGCCGCCGTCTGCGTCGTGACCGACGCGGCCACGAGCCGCACGCTGCCGGACGTCCCCGTCGTCGACCTGGACGACCCCGAGGTGACGGCCGCCGTGGCCGCGCAGCCGCCCGTCGACCCCGGCCGCGCGCTCACCCCCCAGCACCCGGCCTGTTCCACCAGCGGAACTCTCGTCCCGCACGCCACGATCGACGGTGGGCTGCGCTGGCTGAGCGACCGGTGCGGGCTGACGGCCGGCGACCGCGTGCTGCGCCACGCCGAGGCCGGCTCGGAGGCATCGCTGCGGGAGCTGTTGTGGCCGCTGCGGGAAGGCGCCACGGTGGTCCTGCCGGAGAGCGGGGACGTGGCCCGTACGGTCCGCGAACAGGGCGTCACGACGGTCCGCTGCGACGGATCGCTCCTGGCGGACCTGACGGGTTCCGCTGGTGTGGGCTCCCTGCGGCGGGTCGTCTGCGAGGGCGACGCGCCCTCCCGCGAGGCCGTCGACGCCTTCCACCGGGCGCTCCCGGACGTGGCGCTGCATCTGGTGTACGGGACGGGGGAGGCGGCCGGCGCCGCCCACCACCGCTGCGAGCCGGGCGAGGCCGGGCCCGTGCCCATCGGGCGGCCCGCCTGGAACACCCGCCTGTACGTGCTCGACGCGGCCCTCCAGCCGTGCCCGCCCGGCGTCACAGGCGAGCTGTACGTGGCCGCCGACCGGCCGACCCCCGGTCGCGGGGCCGCCGGGGAACGCCTCGTCGACACCCCCTTCGGCCGGGTGCGCCGCACGGGCACCCCGGCCCGCTGGACGGCGGACGGCCGCCTGGAGCGCCCCGCCACCACGACTCCGGCCTCGGCGGATGCCGCCGCCGAGGCCGGTCCGACCGCTCTCCCGGAGGCGCCGTGATCCGCCCCCGGGAGCTCGGCCGCGACCCGCTGCCCGGGCCCTGGCGCCCGGGCGGCGGCCCGGCCGTCTGGCTGCTGAGGATCCCCGACGGGTCGACGTGGCCGCTCGACGACCTCGACGCCGACGAACGGACCCGGGCCGCCGGCTTCCTCCGCCCCCTCCACCGCGAGCGCTTCGTGGCCTCGCACGTGGGGCTGCGCCGCCTCCTGGGCGCGTACCTCGGCCTCCCACCGGCCGACGTCGCCCTCACCCGCGAACCCTGCCCCGGCTGCGGCGGCCCCCACGGCCGCCCGGCCGTCGCCGGACCGCTGCACTTCAACCTGTCCCACGCCGGGGAACTGGCCCTCTTCGCCTTCGCGGACACGCCGGTGGGAGCGGACGTCGAGGAGGAGCAACCGGCGGCGGTCGTCGCCGACGTCTCCCCGATGCTCCACCCGGCGGAGACGGCCGAACTCGCCGCCCTCCCGGAACCGGAGCGCCCGGCGGCGTTCGCGCGCTGCTGGACGCGGAAGGAGGCCTACCTCAAGGGGACGGGCACGGGGCTGGCGGAGAGCCTGGCGGCCACGTACGTCGGCACGGGAGCCGCCGCTTCGGCGCCACCCGGGTGGACGCTGACCGACGTCGAGGCGGGACCGGGCCACGCGGCGGCCATCGCGGTGGCGGGGCGCTGAGAAGACCCCACCGAACATCCCTCGTTAAGGAAGAAACTGGCTGTGTTGACGTTACGAAAGTCGCTGGTCGCCATGGTGACGGCCGCCGCGCTGGCCACGACTGCCTGCACCTTCACGGCGAACGCCTCGGCGGCGCCTCATGCCGCCGCCCGGGCGGCCCTGGACGCCCAGGTGAAGGCCGGGCACCCGGGAGCGCTGATACAGGTGCGGGACGGGAACGGCGTCTGGAACGCCTCCGCCGGCGTCGCCGACCTGGACACCGGCCGCAAGCGGCTCCCCGAGGACCACATACGCATCGGCAGCATCACCAAGTCATTCACCTCGGTGGTCGTCCTCCAACTGGAGGCCGAGGGCAGACTGAGCCTCGACGACACGGTCGAGAAGCTCCTGCCCGGCGTCGTCCGCGGCAACGGCTACGACGGCCGCGCGATCACCCTCCGTCAGCTGCTCAACCACACCAGCGGCGTCTTCAACTACAGCGACGACGAGAACTTCGAGCACATGGCCAGGGAGGGCTGGCCGGAGCACCGCGACGACGCCAAGACGCCGGCCGAGCTCGTGGCCACCGGCCTGTCCAACAAGCCCGACTTCGCACCGGGCAAGGGCTGGAACTACTCCAACACCAACTACGTCCTCGCCGGCATGATCATCGAGAAGGTGACCGGCAGGACGTACGCGAGCGAGGTCGAACGGCGCGTCATCAAGCCCCTCGGCCTGCGTGAGACCACCCTCCCCGGCACGTCGGTGAAGATGCCGGAGCCGCACGGCCGGGCGTACAGCAAGCTTCTCCTCCACGAGACGAACCCGGACGCGAAGATCTGGGACACCACCGAGATCACCAACACCTGGGTCTGGGCGGCGGGCGAGATCATCTCCACCACGGGTGACGTCAACCGCTACTTCGGCGCGCTGCTGGGCGGGAAACTGCTGCCTGCGAAGCAGCAGAAGGAGCTCCTGACCACCGTGCCGACGCCCGACAAGCGCTACGCCTACGGCCTGGGCCTGTACCGGATGGACCTGCCCTGCGGCGGCTACGTCTGGACGCACGGCGGCGGCGTCCACGGCTCGACGTCCGAGGCCACCTCGTCCCCCGACGGCCGGCACACCATGATGTTCAACGCCAACGGCGACTGGGCGACGCTCGAAGCGACAGAGGTGGTCAAGGCCGAGTACTGCGGTACCACCGCGTAGGGCGACTCCCCCCTGGGCAGCATCCGCACATGACCACCACCCTCCGTACGCCGACGCCCCGACTGACAACCCCCCGGCTGACGCTGCGCCGTTGGCGCGAGGACGACGTCGAGCCCATGGCGGCCATCAACGCCGACCCGCAAGTGATGCGCTGGATCCGCGACGGCTCGGTCCTGGACCGGGCGGAGACCGCAGCCGGGATCGCCGTGTGGGAGCGGGAGTGGGAGGAACGCGGCGTGGGGCTGTTCGCCGTCGAGGAGCGGGAGAGCGGGCGGTTCGCCGGGTTCGCGGGGCTGTCGGTGCCGGAGTTCCTGCCGGAGATCCTGCCGGCCGTGGAGATCGGCTGGCGGTTCGGCAGGGAGTTCTGGGGGCGCGGGCTCGCCACGGAGGCGGCCCGCGTCGTGCTGGACTTCGCGCTGCGCGATCGCGGCCTCGCGCGGGTGGTGAGTGTGCACGCGGTCGGCAACGACGCCTCCGAGGGCGTCATGCGCAAGCTCGGCATGCGACCCGAGCGCCGGACCGTCCACCCGGCCCATGGCGGCCCGCTGTGCGTACACGTCCTGGAGGCGGCCCCCTAAGTCCCGTGCGGTCCGGCAGCGCCCCAAAGGGGCGCGGGGAACTGCGCGACCAGCCACGACGCACCCGCAGCCGACCAGCCGCACTACCAGCGGAGCGCTCAGCGCGCGAGGGACGCCGCCGGGACGGCCGCGTCACGCGTTCGGCCGCCCCGCACGTGCCCCGGCCCGGCGGAGCGGCCAGCGTGGACGGCGGCGGCCTTTGCGCCGTCCGTCCCGCCCGCGCCGAAGGAGGCCCTCTTGGCCGTCGACCCGCCCGTATCCGCCCACGCCGCCGGCCGGCTCCACGCGGCGGGGCTGGGCCTCCAGGGTCAGGTGCCGGGCATCCTCATGGCGGCGGAGGGCGAGCGGATCGGCGCGATCGCCGCCGGGGACTACCACAGCCTCGCCGTCACCGACGACGGTCGGCTGCTGGTCTCCGGGCTCGACGACTACGCCCAGGTGACCGGGATCTTCGCGCTGGCGCGCGGCGAGCTGGTCGGCGCCGTGGCCGCGGGCGGCTTCCACAGCCTCGCGGTGACCCGGGACGGCCGGCTGCTGGCCGCCGGGAAGGACCAGAACGGCCAGGTCACCGGCGCCCGTGACGCGGCCCGCGGCAAGAAGGTCACGACCGTCGACGGCGGCGCCGTGCACAGCCTCGCCGTGACCGAGGACGGCGAGCTGCTCGCCGCCGGGCACGACGGCGACGAACAGGTGTCGGGGATCCTGACGGCGGCCCGGGGCCACCGCGTCACCGCCGTCGCCGCGGGCGACTTCCACAGCCTCGCGGTGACCGAGGACGGCCGGATCCTGGCCGCCGGCCGCGACGACGACCGGCAGGTCTCCGGGATCCTGGCGGCGGCGGACGGCCGGAAGGTCGTCGCCGTGTCCGCCGCCGCCCTGCAGAGCCTGGCCGTCACAGACGACGGCCTGCTGCTCGCCGCCGGCCGGGACGGGCACCACCAGGTGTCGGGCATCCTGCGCCTCGCCCAGGGCCGCAGGGTCACGGCCGTCGCGGCGGGCCATCTGCACAGCCTGGCGCTGACCCGGGACGGCGAGCTGCTGGGCGCGGGCAAGGACGGCGACGGGCAGGTGTCGGGGATCCTGGAGGCCGTGCGGCACCGGCACACCGAGCGGATCGCCGCGGGCGGCTACCACAGCCTCGCCGTCGTCGCCCCCGACGGGCCCCGGGGCCGGGTGATCCGGGCGAACTTCCACGCGGCCGACGACGCCGGGCCGGACGTGACCCTGTGGCTCCTGCGCCGCGAGGACAACCTCGACGTGGCCCTGACCTCGCATCAGCCCGCCCAGGACTTCGGCATCCGGGAGGGCGTGCCCGTGACGCTGGAGATCCGGCGGGGCGGGGACGAGGTCCTGGGCGACGGCATCGTCCGTTTCAGCTACGACGAGACCACCCGCACCGTCGGCGTCGACACCCGCGCCAGCCGCTTCCCCTCCCACCTGACCTGCACCGGACACGGCGCCAACCGCTTCACCTTCACGTTCACGGGAATCAGCTGAGCGACAGAGGCCGGGACTCACCCGTCACATCAGCCCCGTGACGCTCCTGTCGTACTCGGCGAGCACCCGTGAGGCGCCCACCGGCAGGTCCCACAGGTCCTCCCGGGGCCGGCCCGTCGCCGCCCACGCCGCCCGCACCCGCCGCAGCGGCTCCAGCGGCGGCTCGGCGGACAGCAGGAACGTCGCCCAGTGCATCGGCGCCAGCACCCGCGCCCCCAGGTCCCCGCAGGCGCGCACCGCCTCCTCGGGGTCGGTGTGCACCGGGCTCAGCATCCAGCGCGGGTCGTAGGCGCCGATGGGCAGCAGCGCGACATCGATGTCCGGATAGCGCTCGCCGATCCGTTCGAACCAGAAGCCGTAGCCCGTGTCCCCGGCGAAGTACACCCGCCGCCCGTCCGGCGCGGTCAGCACCCAGCCGCCCCACAGCGACCGGCACGTGTCGGTGAGGGTGCGCTTGCTCCAGTGGTGGGCCGGGACGAAGTCGAAGCGCACCGGGCCCGCCGGGCCGGGCAGCTCGACCGCCTCCCACCAGTCGAGGTCGGTGACCCGGGTGAACCGGCGGCGGCGTGCCCAGCCGGCCAGGCCCGCCGGCAGCAGCAGCGGGGTGTCGCGGGGGAGCCGCTTGAGGGTGGGCGCGTCGAGGTGGTCGTAGTGGTTGTGGCTGATGACGACGGCGTCGATCCTCGGCAGCGTCTCCCACGGCACTCCCACTGGCGTCACCCGGGGCGGGGTGCCGAGGATCCGGCGGGACCAGACCGGATCGGTCAGCACCGTCAGCCCGCCGACGCGCACCACCCAGCTGGCGTGCCCGGCCCAGGTGACGGCCAGCGCGCCGGCGTCGGCGGCCGGCAGCGGGCCCGGCTCGACGGGCAGCAGCGGGACCTCGCGGAGCGCCTCCGAGCCGGGCCGCAGCCGGCCCTCCCGGGCCAGCCGGGCCATGGCGCGCACTCCCGGCAGCGGCGCGGTGAGACGGTCGGCGAACGAGCGGGGCCAGGAACGGACCTGGCCGAGCGGGCGCGGCTCCCCGAGAGGACGCGGCTCCGCGAGAGGGCGCTCGGTCTGTTCGGTCATCTGGGGCTCCATTCGTGGGGAACCGGAACCTGGCGGTACGGGCGCGGGGCCCGCGCCGTCGTACGCCCACCGACTGACGGTAGATCAGTCACCGGCGAGTTCACTGAACGCCGATCCAAAAGTGGACAACGCCTCCACGACATCCGGATCCGCCAGCGGATCCGGGGTACTCAGGGCCCGGCGCCGCCGGTCGTCGCCGGTGCCGAGGAACGGAGGGGTGGAGATCCGCACCCGCAGCGCGTCCGGGTCGTCGCCGAACCGGTGGCCGCCGGGCACCGGACGGCCGAGCGCCGCGCTCAGCCGCTCCTCCAGCTCCACGGAGTCGGTGACGCCCCGCGCGGCGAGGGGCACCCGCAGCTCGCCCAGGTCGGCGTAGAGGTGCGGCCCGGTGCGCGGGGGCCGGCAGAGCGCCCCGGCGGCGTCGAGCCGCTCCCGCGCCGCCTCACCCAGCAGCCCGTACAGCCGGGCCATGGCGGCGGACCGGGCCCGGACGGGCTCCGGTTCGGTCAGCGCCCAGCCCACTGCCGCCGCGATCGGCGGCGGCAGTTCGGCCCGTACCGCCGTCAGCAGCGAGACGGCGCGGGCGTACAGGGCGGGGCCGGCTCCCCCGGCCGGGAAACGGGCGATCGCCGCCGGCCAGCCGGCGGGGGCGAGCGGGCCCGCGAGGTCGGTGAGGACGACGACCTGGTCCGGATACATCTCGGCGGGCCCCACGAACACCGTCCCGTGCGGGTCGTGGAGGGTGTCGCGCCATGTCTCGTCGCTGACGACCGTCAGCTCCTCGGCAGCCGCCGCCTCGCACACCTCGTGGAGGATCTCCGGCGGGGCGACCGTCCCGGTGGTGTCGTCGGCCACCGACAGCACCAGGAAACGCGGCCGACCGCCCTCGGCCCGGATCCTGCGCACGGTCTCCAGCAGCGCGTACGGGTCGGGCACGCCACCGCACTCGGCCGGCACCGGCACGTGGTACGCCAGCCGCCCGGCGAGCCGCGCCAGCGGGCTGTACGACGCCGAGCACGGCCGGGTCAGCAGCACCTCGCCGCCCGCCGAGGCGAACAGGGCCAGCAGCAACGGCTGGGCACCCGGCGCCGCGAGGACCCGCCCCGGCTCCGTCGGCAGACCGCGCCGCGCCCAGTAGCCGCAGGCCGCCTCCCGCAGCGCCCGCCCGCCGCCGACCGGTTCGGGGCCGGCCAGCCCGGCCGCCCCCGCCAGCCGCTCGCCCAGCTCCGGAAGCACGGGCAGCCCGCGCTCCGGCGGCGGGAGGGCGGGCGGTACCTGCTGCATCCTCACACCTTCGCAGATCACGGGGTGCGCGGCGGCCCGACACGGGCGGCGGAGTGAACAAACCCCGCCGTCCCGGATCGCAAGACGGCACTCTCACGATGCGAGAGAACGGCCTACGGTGGAAACGCCACTTCACGACGGAGCGAAGGGACCACCATGCCGGAACGACACGACGAACGGAACACGGCGAGCGCCGTCTACATCCACGGCCACCACGAGTCCGTGCTGCGCTCCCACGGCCGCCGCAGAGCCGCCGACTCCGCCGCCTACCTGCTGCCCTCGCTCGAACCCCACCACCGGATCCTGGACATAGGCTGCGGCCCCGGCAGCATCACCGCCGACCTGGCCGCTCTGGTGCCGTACGGCCGGGTCACCGGCCTCGACGCCGCCCCCGACGTCCTCGCGACCGCCCGCGCCACCGCCCGCGAACGCGGCGTGTCCAACGCGGACTTCACCGTCGGCGACGTCCGCGCCCTGGACTTCCCCGACGGCTCCTTCGACGTCGTCCACGCCCACCAGGTGCTCCAGTACCTCGACGACCCGGTGGCCGCCCTGCGCGAGATGCGCCGCGTGTGCCGCCGCGGCGGGATCGTCGCCGTGCGCGACGTCGTCTACACGGCCATGACCTGGTATCCGCGCGTCCCCGGCCTCGACGACTGGCAGCGCCTGTACGTGGACGTCGCCCGCGCCGGCGGCGGCGAACCCGACGCCGGCAGCCGGCTGCTGGCCTGGGCCCGGCGGGCCGGCCTGACCGACGTCACCGCCACGGCCGGCGCCTGGTGCTGGACGGGCGCCGAGCAACGCGCCTGGTGGAGCGGCCTGTGGGCCGACCGCACCCGCTCCGACCCGTATGCCCGCCACGCGATCGAGGGCGGCCACACGGACCGGGCGGGCCTGGAGACGATCGCGGCGGCCTGGCACGAGTGGGGGCGTCACGAGGACGCGTGGTTCTCGGTGCTCCACGGGGAACTGCTCTGCCGGGTCAACTAAGACTTGATCCGTAGGTCACCAGAGGGTGAGCTGTGGACTGCGCGCCGGTCGGGTGCCGGGCGCTCCGGCGTGGTCGCGCACTGGACGCGGCTCATCCGGGGTTGCTCGGTCCCGTCGTTCGGCGGTTCGGTGAGCAGAGGTCACCCGCTGGGCGGGGACTGCCACGCGGCCAGCGCCCCGAGGGGTGTTCTGGCACGGTGTGGTTGACTCACGCAGGGCCTCTTTCAGCCCTTGAGCGAATACGATTTGTGCGTGCCGTGATCGGGCTGTGTCCAGGGTCGCGGTCTTGGGGTCGTCGGGGTTGGACAAGTCCACGAAGGCGGCCAGAGCGGCGGACACCAGGTCCCGCTTGCCGAGCAGGCCGCAGGCGACGCACTTGTGTTCGCGGTCCCGGAGGGTCTTGGCGACGCGCTCGCCGCACATGCAGTGCTGGGACAGAGCGGTGGACCAGGTGGAGGCACGCACGAGGCGACCACCGGCAGCCTCGCACTCGATCTCCAGGGCGCCAATGAGCATGCCCGGCGTGGTCTGGGCCAGGCGCCTTCCCCACAGTCGGTACCAGGTGCGGATGTCGCAGTCCTCCACCGTGAGGCGGGGCCCGTGGGCGGCGACGATGTCGCGGGCCACAGCGCGGGCGCGGTGGCGTCGGTACTCGGCAGTGCTGGCGGAGGCCTCGGCCTGGCGTGCGCGCAGTTCCCGGTGGCCGGCCGACAGTCGGTCGCGGCGGAACGGCTGCTTGGGCACCCCGTCGGCTCGTGCGGCACGGGCACCGCCCGGGACAATCACGGCCTTGGGGGTCAGACCCTTGGCAGCGCGGCGTTCGGCGCGGGCGGTCTGCCGCCTCGACAAGACGTACTGTGTGGTGTTCGTGGCGCGGCGGGAACGCTCCAGCGCCCTGGCCCGGCCGCGCCGCTTCTTCGCTTCCTTCTCCAGCCGCGTCCGCTCGTCGTCGGTGAGTACGATCTCGGAGGACTTGGCGGCGCCTGCCGATGCCTCCAGGCTGGCGGGGAAGGAGACGACGGACAGGTTGGAGACGTTGCCGTCCACGCCGCCGATACGGTCCAGTTCGGCAGCCTGCTGCCGTACCTGCCGGACGGCAGGGGAGGTGTAGCCGGGGCCGAGGACCGTCAGGTGCGCCTCGTACGCCCAGCCGCCCGGCGCGGACGCCTTGCGACGGCGGACGAGATCGACCTTGTGCCAGCGGGCGTCGGTCTCAAGGAAGTGCCGTACCCGGTTCTCCTGAGCGGGGCTCTGGGGGATGCGGACAGGGAGGACGAGGTCGCCGCGCTTGCCGTCTGGGCCGCCGGCGAACACCACGGCGAGCGGCCCTGCATGATCCCACCAGTTCGCTTTGCGGGTGCCCTTGCCGGTAGGAACCTTGCCATTCGGCCGGGTCGGCTTCGGCATCCGGCGCGGCTGCATCAGGTCGTGCTGTCCGCCACTGGTGTAGGCCATCAGGTGGCCGCGGAAGGTGCCGACGAGGCGGAAGGTCTCCCACTTGTTGGCGGTGGTGTGGGAGCGAGCGCGGCCGGGAATACGGGTGAAGCCGTGCCGGCGACCCACGCGGGGGCGGCCGTGGCGGTTGCCGGTGGCGTCGGCGAACAGGTGCCTCTGTACGCCGTTCCATACCTCGTCGGCCATGTGCATGGACAGGGCCTTGGAGGCGTGGTGCTTGAGGTGACCGGCCGCCTCCAGGTGTTTGTACGCGCAGCGCTCCAGGGCCTCACGGGACAGGCTGAGTCGCTGTCGTACGTCCTTCGCGCTGTGGGTGTCGCGCTCGTGCTTGGCGGACCAGTAGGCGTCCACCTTGGCGCGGGCGTCGCGCTGGACGGCGCGCTTGATCGACCACATCGCGCCGAAGAGCTTCTCCAGCCGGGCGAGGTCGGCCGGGTCGGTGACGGCCAGCGGCAGCACCATCACCGACACCATCCCGTCGTCGGGCTTGGTCCACTTCGGGGCTTTGTTCTTCCCCCGGAATTTCTGCTGTGGCCGGGCGGTCTGCAGGGCAGTCACCTCCCTTCCGGATCAGTTGACTTATGGCACGCTACGCGAAGTACACCCTCCAAGCACGGGGATTGGGTCGATCATCCCTGATATGGGATGTGATTGGTCAACCAGGCTGCCGGTCACCGGCTGTTGGTGGATCACGTCGCGGACGCAGCCCCCGTTCGCCTGCATCAGTGAGGCGATGCCTTGACAGTCTGATCCAGGGCGGATATCAGCACACGATCGCCCCCGAGCGCCGGGCGGCACGTCGATTACCCGGCCAACGATGCGAGACGAGCCACTAGCCTGCTTTTCATGAACATTCTGGGGACTTCGCTAAGGGTGTGCGTGAGCGATCTGGAATCGTCGATCGCGGTGTACGAACGACTGACCGGCACCGAGGCCCAGCGCTTCCGGCGCGGCGGGGTCTCGGTCGCGGCCGTCGGCTGCTTCTTCCTGATGAGCGGACCGGAGGCCGAACTCTCCGTCCTGCGCAACATCACGGCCACGCTCGCCGTCACGGACGTCGACGAGGCCCTCGCCGACCTGCGCGCGGTCGGCGCGCAGATCATCGCGGGCCCGGTGCGGACGCCCATCGGCAGCAACCTGGTGGCCCGTCACCCGGACGGCTCGGTGTTCGAGTACGTCGACCGCCGGGCGGGGTGACCCCGAGGCCGGACGGGCTGACATTGTCAGCCCGTCCGGCGATCGAGGACCCATGACGGCTCAGGGGAAAGTCTCACCCTCCCCCAGGTCCTCCACCACAACACCGGCATCGCGGATCGCCCGCGCCCCCGCCGCATCCCCCCGCGCCTCCAGAATCCGCGCCTCCAGCAACCGGAACCGCCCCCGCGCCCGTGCGGTGGGGTGCACCGCCGTCAGCACGGCGGCGGCGTCCTCGGTCCGTCCGGCGGCGAGCAACGCCGGGATCGCCTCCAGCGCCAGCGCCGTCCGCGCGACCCGTGAGGCCCCCGCCTCCCGCGCCTCCGCGACCGCCCGCGCGTAGCGCTCGGCGGCGCGTTCGGGGTGGCCGCGCTCGACGTCCGCCGCCGCGAGCGCGCGCCGGGCCGGCCAGCCCATGCCCTGCCGGAGCGCGCGCTCCCAGCTGCGGACGGCCTGCGCGCGGTCGCCGGCGTGCCACTGGGCGACGCCGAGGTGGTAGGAGGCGTGCGGGCCGGGCTCGGCGTGCTCCAGCAGTTCCCGCCACGCGGGGGAGACGAGGGAGGGGCCGGGCTCCGGACCCTCCTCGCCCAGCGCTCCGGTGCGCAGCAGCGCCCGCCACGGCCGCTGTTCGTCGTCCTCGGCGGGTACGGGGAACGGCGTGCCCGGCAGTTCCAGACGCCCCCGCTCGACCTCGAGCGCGCCCCAGCCGGAGCCGGTGGCCAGCGTCTCCTTGGGCTGGTGGTCGGCGTAGGGGCGCCACGCCGCGTACGCGGCGTCGACGGCGGCGCGCGGCAGCGCCGCCTCCAGCCGCGCGGCGGCCTCGGCGCGCGCCGCCGCCCAGTCGGCGCCGTGGACGGCGGCGGGGTCGGCGGTCAGCGGCCCGTACGCCTCCAGCCAGGCGAACTCCCCACCCGCCTCCAGGGGGACGTGCTCCAGCTGGGTCGGCGCGAGGCCCGCCTGGATCTCGGCGTAGCCGCCCGTGCCGGGCTCGGTGAGCCACTCCTGCCATCGCCGCCCGTTCTCGTCCGCGCCCCACAGGAAGAGCTTGCGGCCGGTGAGGGCGTCGGTGGAGGTCTGGACGAGCCCCTGGCCGTGCTCGTCGAGCGCGGCGATCCAGCGGCGTTCGCCGTCGGGGAGGTCGTAGAAGTAGTCGGCGTGCCGGCTGCCGTCCGCCGGGTACGTCCGGTCGGCGCCGTCCCAGTGGGGGACGGGCACCCGGCGCAGGGAGGCGCGGTCGTAGCCGAAGTGCCAGGCGGCGTCCGCCGGGGCGAGGACGCGGGTGCGCGGGGTCTCGGGGACGGCGGTGTTGGACCACCAGTAGACGGGCGCGGCGCGGTGGTGGGGGTTACGGACGCGCACACCGGCATAGAGGAAGTCGGAGCCGTCCGGCAGCCACAGGTCGACCTGGAAGGGCAGGTCGCGCAGCCGCTCCCACTCCCACAGCCGCAGCATCTCGCCGCCGTCTGGCGCGGGCACGCGGGCCGCGTGGAGCGGGGCGACGGAGAGGGTGCCGTGGCCGGTCGCGCCGATGTTCCATTCGATGCCGCCGGAGAACCAGGCGCCGTTGAGGGCGAACCCGGCGGGCTGGAGGACGGGGTTGGAGTAGAGGAGCGGGCGGCCCGTCGGCTTGTGGACGAGGGAGTGCACCCGGCCGCCGAGCCCCGGCAGGACCGTGGCGCGCAGCCGGTCGTTCTCGATGACGATCGCGTCCAGGTCGGTGGGGACCCGGGTGCGGGTGTAGTCGTCGCGGCGGCGTACGGGCAGCAGGGAGCGCGGCGGCGCGTAGCGCGTCCGCCGGGCCATGGCGGGCGGCAGGGCCGCCATGGCGGCGCGGTCCAGGCGGTGGACGTCGCCGCGCGTGCCGAGCCGCGGCAGCGGGTTCTCCGGGCCGGGGGAGGCCGCGGGCAGGGTCAGCACGGCTCGGCGGATGGTGGTGGCCACGCGTCGGGCTCCCTTTCGCTCGTTCGCTTCGGCGGGGGTTCTCTCACAGCTCGCTTCGGGGTTCCGGCTCGCTTCGGGTCACAGCCACGCGGGGGCGTCGGCGCCCCAGCGTCCGGGCCGCCGGGCCCAGTCGCGCGGGGAGCCCGTGAACTCCACGGGGGAGCGCGCGTAGCGCAGCCGTCCCAGCGGGCCCTCTGCCTCGGTCAGCCAGGGCGCGGGGTCGTGGGCGTCGGCGCCGGGCTCGGGCACGCCCTCGTCGTGGGGTACGTCACGGGCCAGCCAGGCCGCCGTCTGCGCGAGGGCGAAGCGGGCCAGATGGGTGCCGCCGATGGCGCGCTGCTCGGTGACGGCGCGCAGCAGGGCGGCGGCCAGCAGGTAGCCGGTGCCGTGGTCGAGCGCCTGCGCGGGCAGCGCGCCGGGGCCGCCGCCGGGGCCCGGCTCGGTGGCGGCGATGCCGCAGGCGGCCTGGACGAGGCTGTCGAAGCCGCGCCGGTCGCCCCACGGCCCGTAGCTGCCCCAGGCGCTCAGCTGGCCGACGACCAGGCCCGGCCGGCGCTCGGCGAGGGCCTGCGGGGCCAGGCCGAACCGGTCGAGCGCCCCGGGCCGGTAGCCGGTCACGACGATGTCGGCGGTGGCGAGCAGCTCCTCGAAGGTCGCGCGGTCGGCGGTGCGGGCCAGGTCGAGGACGGTGGAGCGCTTGCCCGCGCCCGTGTCGTCGTGCAGCTCCTGGCTCTCCGGCAGGGAGGGGGAGTCGACGCGCAGCACGTCCGCGCCGAGCAGGGCGAGGGTGCGGGTGGCGACCGGGCCCGCGAGGACCCGGGTGAGGTCGAGGACGCGCAGCCCCTCGGCGGGCAGCGCGCCCGAGGGCGCCCCGAGCTCGCGGGCCGGGCCCTCGGCGAGCCGCTCCAGGGCGAGCAGCGGGCGCCGGGCCACCGCCGCGCCCTGCGGGTGGACGGCCCACTCGTGGGGCGTGCGCACGGCGACGGCCAGCCCGCCGGCCCCGCACACCAGCTCCTCCACCCGCGCGGCCTCCCGGCCGGCCAGCTCGGCGGCGACCCGGTCGACGAGTGGCGCGGCGTCGGCGTCCGGCCCCGGGTCGGGCACTCCGAGGGCGGCGAGGAGGCGGGCGCGGTGGTGGGGGTAGTTGGCGTGGGTGCGCACCCAGCCGTCGGCGGTGCGCCAGAAGCGGGACAGCGGGGCGAAGGAGGCCGGGGCGCGGCCGTCGCGGCGCACATGGCGCTCGCTGGCGAACGCCGTCGCGACGGCGCCGTCGTCGACGAGCACGCGCGGCGGCGGCCCGCCGCGCCGGGCGGCGAGCAGTTCGGCGGCGGCCAGCGCGCAGACGGCCACCGTGGCCCGGGCCGCCTCCCGGACGGGGAGCCGGGCCGGGAGTCGACTGGCGAGGGCCGTCTCCGGGCCGGTGTATTCGACGGAGGCCGTGAGCGCGGGGTCCCCGCCGAGCAACGCCCAGACGTGGTCCGTGGCTTCGGACGATCGCTTGATCATCCTCCGAGTCTGGCACCGGGTGCCAGGGCCTGGGAAGAGGTCCTTTGAGGCGTCCTGCCCGGAGGTGTCCTGCCCAAGGACGTCCTGTCCCATAGGGGACGGATGGGGGAGGCAACCCGATCGGGTGACATCCGGCGCGGGCCCGGCGCGGCGGCCCCGGCGGTCTAGGCTGGGTCGCGACCAACGGTGATCACCGGGCGGCGCCCGGTGAGCGGCTCTGGGGCGGGTTTCGGTGAGCGAGCGCACATCTCCGTCCGGGCCGGACCCGCTGGGGCGGACATGTCAGTGGTGCCACGGCTCCGGGTTCGGGACACGGGCGCTGGCCTACTGCCCGGGCGCCGACCCCTTCACCGGGCCGGCCGACACCGTCCACCGCGCGGGGCAGTGCGCCCACTGCCGGGGCTCCGGGACGTACGACTCCGGGCTGGACCCGACCCTCGGCCACCCCCGGGAGCCCCCCGAGGAGCCCGCCCCGCCCGCCTCGGAGCAGGGCGGCTGACCGGGTTTCCCTCGCTCGCGGGCGCGAATCCCGTCGGCAGGAGCGAAGCGGTCCGTTCCGCTTGATCGCGCGGCGGTGGACGAATCACGGTGCGCGGCGCCGATCGCAGCACCTTTTGCGGTCGCCGGGCGTACCTCGCGGGACAAAAAATTTCAATTTTGCGCCGTCTCACACTGCGGTCAATATGTGCTGTCGCACATACCTGTGCTCTTGCACAGTGATGCGAAGTCGCCACAGAATCAGCGACCTGCCCGCAGTACGAGAGGCGCACCCTTCCATGCAAGAAACCGACGGCACTCCCGCACGCCGCTTCGGCCTCCCCACGGCCATCTGCCTGGTCATGGGCAACATCATTGGCGGGGGCATCTTTCTGCTGCCCGCCTCGGTCGCCCCGTTCGGCACCGTCAGCCTGCTGGCCTTCGGTGTCCTGACGATCGGCGCGATCGCCCTCGCCCTCGTCTTCGGGCGGCTGGCCGAGCGCCATCCGCACACCGGCGGACCGTATGTCTATGCGCGCGCGGCTTTCGGCGACTTCGCCGGGTTCCTGTCCGCCTGGTCGTACTGGACGATGACCTGGGTCAGCAACGCCGCCCTCGCCGTCGCCGGCGTCGGCTACTTCCACGTGCTCACCGGGGGCTCGTCCTCGAAGACCACGGACCTGGTGATCGCCCTGCTCATGCTGTGGCTCCCGGCGCTGGCGAACCTCGCCGGCACCCGCTGGGTGGGCGCGGTGCAGGTGATCTCCACGGTGCTGAAGTTCATCCCGCTGCTCTTCGTCGCCGTCGCCGGTCTCTTCTTCTTCGACCCGAAGAACCTCGGCTCCTTCACCGAGGGCGGCGGCAGCTGGGCCAGCGGTCTGTCCGCCTCGGCCGCGATCCTGCTCTACAGCTACATCGGTGTGGAGTCCGCCGCGATGAGCGCGGGCGAGGTCCGTGACCCGGAGCGCAACGTCGGCCGCGCCAGCGTGCTCGGCACCATCGGCGCCGCCGTGGTCTATCTGCTCGGCACCGTCGCGGTCTTCGGCACGGTCGCGCACGACAAGCTCGCCAAGTCCACGGCGCCCTTCTCCGACGCGGTCGACGCGATGTTCGGCGGCCAGTGGGGCGGCACGCTGATCGCCTTCGCCGCCGTCGTCTCCATCGTGGGCGCGCTCAACGGCTGGACGCTCATGAGCGCCCAGATGCCGTACGCGGCCGCCAAGGACGGCCTGTTCCCGGCGATGTTCGGCAAGAAGCGGCGCGGGGTGCCCACGGCGGGCGTGCTCGCCGCGGCGGTGCTGGCCTCGCTGCTGACGATCGTCAACTACGTCTCCGGCTCGGGCGGCGTCTTCGAGATCCTGGTCCTGATCACCACCTTCTCGGCGACCGTCCCCTACCTCCTGGCCACCGCCGCGCAGGTGTACTTCCTGCTCAAGGGCGAGCGCGAGAAGGTCCACGCGGGCCGGTTCACGCGGGACATGGTCTTCGCGCTCGGCGGCTTCGGCTTCTCCTTCTGGCTCGTCGCCGGCGCCGGGTACGCGGCGGTCTACCAGGGCGGACTGTTCCTCCTCGCCGGCATCCTCGTCTACGCGTTCATGGCGGCCCGCCGCACGGCGACGGAAGAGCGCGAGGGCGAGCCCGTGGCGGCGGCGGAGAAGTCCGCCGAGCCGGAGGCTGAGCCGGAGCTGGTCGCGTAACGGCAGGACCTATGAGGAAGGGGCGGGCCGGGGGGCCCGCCCCTTCCTCATGTCCGTAGTGGTGTCCCGGGCCGGCGGGTCTCAGGCCGTGACGCCGCCGTCCAGGACGAGCTCCGTGCCGACCGTATAGGCGGCCTCGGCGGAGGCCAGGTAAAGGACCGCGGCGGCGACCTCCTCGGGGCTGCCCGCGCGGCCGGCCGGGACGTCGCGGCTCATCCGCTCGGCCTTCTCGTCGGCCGACTCGCCGGGCCGCGAGGACATCGTGGTCTCGATGGGGCCCGGGCTCACAGCGTTGATCCGCACCCCCTCGCCGATGTGGTCGAGGGCCGCGCTGCGGGTGAGCGTCGAGACGGCGGCCTTGCTCGCGGCGTACGCGCCGAGCCCCGGGACGCGCAGGTGCGCGCCGAGGTTGGACGAGATGTTGACGATGGCGCCACCGCCGTTGGCCCGCATGTGCGCGATCTCGTGCTTCATCGACAGCCAGACGCCCGTGAGGTTCGTGGCCAGCACGGTGTGCCAGTCGTCCTCCGGGAGGTCGGCGATCTTGGCGGGCGGGACGAACACGCCGACGTTGTTCACGGCCACGTCCAGGCCGCCGTACTGCTTCACCGTCCGCTCGACCAGGGCCTCGACGTCGGCCGGGCGGGTGACGTCGGCGGTGACGGCCGTGGCCTCGCCGCCCGCCGCCTCGACGGCGGCGACGGTCTCGCGAAGCGGCTCGGCCCGTCGGCCCGCGACCACGACCCGGGCGCCCTCCCGGGCGAAGGCGAGCGCGACGGCCCGGCCGATGCCGGTGCCACCACCCGTGACGAGGACGGTCCTGCCGGAGAAACGCGTGGTCATGTCGATGACTCCTCGGGATAACGCAAACAAAGATAAAAGAACGATCGGTCTTGAATTTGGGCATGAAAGAGCACAGAGGTGCCCATCGGGGGTGTCAGTCCAGCAGGGTCAGTGCCTGCTCGGCGGCGTCGCGCGCGAGGCCCGGTGCGGTGTCGAGCCGGCCGATCACGCGCAGGCCCTGCAGGAAGACCAGGAACATCCGGGCGAGCGCCACCGGGTCGCGGTCCGGGGAGAGTTCGCCCTGCGCCGCGGCCCGCATCAGGGCCGAGGTCAGCGCCGCCTCGACGTGGTGCCAGCTCTGCTCGACCCGGCGCGCCGCGACCGGGTCGTGCGGGCCCAGCTCCACGGCCGTGTTCGTCACGAAGCAGCCGAGCCGGGACGACGCGCCGGCCGACTCGGCGGCGAAGCGGCGCACCACGGCGCGGACGGCCGGCAGCGCCGGGCCCGGCTGGGCCAGCTCGGCCATGAGGCGCGGGTCCTTCTGCTCGCCGTAGCGCTCCAGGGCCTTGAGGTAGAGGTCGCGCTTGCCGCCGAACGTCGCGTAGAGGCTCGCCCGGGCGATGCCGAGGCGCTCCACGAGGTCCGCCATCGACGTCGCCTCGTAGCCGCGCTCCCAGAACAGCTCGAGTGCCGACTGGAGGGCGGCGTCCGGATCGAATTCCTTGGTCCTGGCCACGTCTTCGATCTTAGGTGTATCCAGAACGACCGGTCAAGAATCAACGATCGGTCAAGAGTTCGTTCACCGCGGTCTTATGGGTTGTCAGTGAAATGTCACATTACTATGGTGCGGCGCACGTCACTCGTAGCTGACGCAACATCAACCCCCCTGAGGAGAACCGGTGTACGCGCTACGCACAGTGCGCAAGGGGCTGCTGGCCGCCGCCCTGGCGGCCGCTCTCGCCCTGCCGACGGCCCAGGCCGCCCAGGCCGGCCCCGCCCGACCATCCGCCCGGACACCCACGCCCGCCACCGGGACCGCCACCGGCACGGCCCCGGTCCACGACCCGCGCGACGAGGTCGACAGGCTCGCCGCCCCGCCCAGGAGCACCACCCGCACCCCCGTCCCCGGCGGCGAGCGGGCCGAACCGGGCCGGATACCCGGCGACCTCACCGCCGACGGACCCGGCAGACCCGACAGAGCCGGCAGCCCCAGTAAAACCGGCAGACCCACCGGCGGCCCCGCCCTGCGCGGCTCCGTCCCCTGCACCCTCGACGGCCTCACCCGGCTCGGCCCCGACCAGCTCGCGGACTTCCTCACCGACCCCGCCGTCACCGCGGACGGCTGTCTGCGCGGCCTGATCTGGACCTGGGACGCCCGCCTCGTCCCCGTCCTTTCCCGCCCCCACGTCCAGGCCGTCGCCCGGCGCGCCGCCGAACTCGCCCCACGGCACGCCGGGGACGACGCGAGCCACCTCCTGGAGCTCTTCACCTACCTCCACGCCGCCGTCTACCACGACTTCTCCCACGACGAGATCGACCTCACCGACCCCGCGACCGTCGACGCCATGCGCCGCGCCACGGACGCGTACGGCACCGCCGCCCACACCTTCGACGTCACCCGGCAGAACGCCGAGACCCTCCGCGAGGCGCTCACCGCCGGCAGCGCGCCCGGCCTGCGTCAGCACCAACTCGGCCTCGTCGCCAAGACCCTGGCCACCATGGGCCCCGGCCGGCCCACCGCCGGCGACGCCTCCTGGGGCGGCGCGGCCCTCGCCGCCCTCACCGTCAACTACCTCGGCGTCTACCCCGGCAACAAGGACACCGCCTTCCACCGGGCCGTGGCCGCCGACTCCGGCTACCGCGCCGCCTTCCGCGCCTTCTCCGGCCACACCCACCTCAAGGGCACGGCCAACGCCTGGACGGTCCGCGACGCCCTGAGCGAGTACGGGCGCTTCGGCCAGGTCGACGGCCTCCGCCCCGCGATCACCACCGACCTCGGCGCGCTGCTGAAGACCGCCGAGACCAACTTCGGAGACCTCAGCGCCCCCTGGGCCTCCCTCGCCTCCTGGCTCAACACCTATGAGGCGTGCGCGCCCTACAACGTCTGCAAGCCCCAGATCGAGGCCCGGGTCTTCCCACGCGCCTACCGCTACGACAAGGGCGGCATCGAGGTCCGCACCGCCCTCGACCAGGCCACCGTCGACCAGCTCTACTACGCGAGCAAGCAGGTCAAGGCCCAGTTCTTCCGGGTGCTCGGCACCGACGTCCCGCTGACCGGCGACCCCAACGCCACCCTCCACATCCACCTCTACGCCTCACGCGCCGACTACGAGGTGCTCCACCCCCTCCTGACCGGCATGGGCACCAACAACGGCGGCGTCTACATCGAACAGGGCGCCACCTTCTACACCTACCAGCGCCGCGTTCCCCAGGACTCCAGCCTCACCCTCGAGGAACTCTTCCGCCACGAGTACACCCACTACCTCAACGGCCGCTGGGCCGTCCCCGGCATGTTCGGCGAAGGCCCCTGGTACCAGGGCGACCTGACCACCGCCATGGACGAGGGCACCGCCGAGTTCTTCGACGGCGCCACCCGCGACGAGGGCATCAAGGTCCGCAAGTCCCTGGTCAAGGGCATCATCGCCGACACCGCCGGCGGCAAGCCCCGGATGAGCGTCGACCGGTTCCTCCACGCCACCTACGACGGCGACGGCTTCCGCTTCTACAACTACGCGGGCACCTTCTTCGAGTTCCTGTGGCGCGAGCACCCCGCCCTGCTGCGGGAGATGTACGGCTACGAGCGCGCCGACGACCCCAAGGGCTTCGACGCCTGGCGCACCCGCATGGGCAAGGACGCCGCCATCCAGCGCGAGTACGACGCCTTCCTCGACGAGCAGATCCGCGACGTCGACCACCTCTACGTCCCCGACACCCACTACACCCCCGTGGGCTCGCTGACCCACGCGGCCGCCGACCAGGTAGGTGCGGCCTTCGCGAGCGCCACCGGAATCACCCCGAACTGCGCCGGGAACGGCGACACCACCGGCAAGCCGCGCTTCACCTGCACGGGCCGGATCACCGCCAACCTCTCGGACTCCGGCAGCCCCGATCATGTCTTCAGTGACATGTCCGGCACTGTCGACTACTTCATCCTCGACCGCGCCGCCCCGGCGGCCAACAACCTCTCCGACATGAACTGCTCCTTCGGAGCCGTCGACATCTGGTCCGACGGCAGGGCTGGCACCGCGGACTTCACCTGCGAGGGCCCGCTGCGGCCCTGAGAACGACGGGCGGTCTCCCGGACCCGCGCACTCGGGTCCGGGAGACCGCGTGTCGCGGCGGTCACGCCCAGCGCTAGCCCACGTCGGAGTACTAGCCCAGGTCGAAGACGTTGCGCAGGCCCAGCCGGTGCCGGAGGTCGTCCTGCCGCCGGAACGGGTCCAGTTCCGGTGCCCGGTAGAGGGGGACGACGGCGCAGCGCTCGGCGCGGGAGCCGGTCTCGTCCAGGAGGGCGTTGACGGCGGCGCGCGCGGCGGCGTTGGCGCCCTCCATGGTGGCCAGGTCGATGTCGACGGCCACGTAGTCCCCGGCGAGGAAGAGGTTGGGGATGGCGGTGCGGGCCTGGGGACGGTCGTACCAGGTGCCGGTGGGGTGGATGAAGAGCTGTTCGTCGTTGTTCGCGCGGGTGCCGTCCAGCTCCACGGCCGGGTCCAGGAACCACGAGTGGAGCGTCGCGTCGCGCAGCACCGGGCGCCCGGTGTCGTTGAGCCCGGCCTTCATCTGGGCCCAGACCTCGCGGGCGACCTCCTCGCGGGTGCAGCGTTTGGCGGGCTTGCCGTAGAGGATGCCGGGGCGGTCCCATTCGGAGACGTCCACGGAGAGGCAGTCCGCGACCGTGCCGTCGCCGTAGTCGGCCCGGAAGTCCCGGTGGCGCCAGTACTGGGCCTGGCTGACGGAGGTGATCGACCAGGGGGTGTCGATGTGGTTGATGTGGCCGTGGATGATCGGGGTGGGTTCGGTGAGGTAGAACTGGATGCCCGTCATCCAGTCCGTCTTGAGTCTGTCGCAGCGCGCGAGCTGTGGGTCGGCCGCCCGGACCTGCTCGTTCCAGGTCCGCCGGGCGTGTTCGACCGGCATCGCGGAGACGAAGTGGTCGGCGGTCACCGCCTGCCGGGCGCCGCCCGCGTCCTCGAGCACGGCCTCGGTGATCCGGCCGCCCTCCAGCCGCAGGTCCGTCACGGACCAGCCGGTGTGGAACACGACGCCCAGCGAGCGCAGATGGGCGGTCCACGGGTCGATCCACGCCTCGTTGGTGGGTGCGTCGAGGACCCGGTCGGGCTCGCCGTCGGCGCCCCGGCCCAGCGCGTTGTGGAGGAACGCCTCGACGCAGGTCGCGACGGTCCGGGTGCTGGCGACCTCGGCCTTGGTCGCGACGATGTTGCGGGTGATGCCGATGGCCAGCAGCTGCCGGTAGTCGGCCGACATCCGCGCCGCCCCGGTGAACTCCATCCACGGGACGCGCTCCCAGGACTCCAGGCGGCGGCGCTCGCCGCTGGTGAACCAGACCAGCAGCCGGTTCGCGAAGTACGCGATCTCATGGGCCCGCAGCCGGGAGAACGTCTCGCAGTAGGCCGTCAGCGCCCGCAGCAGCGCGTCCGGGGTGAGGAGGGGCGGCGGCGAGCCGACGGTGGCGAAGGGGATGCGGAGGTCCTCGCGGCCGCCCGTTCGGGCCAGCATGACCTCGCTGGAGGGCACGAGGTTGTCGTGGCAGCCGTTCGCGTTGCCCTTGAAGGGGATACGGCGGAGGGTATCGGGGAGATTGCGGTAGAAGCCCGGGATGAAGCGGAAGCCGTGCTCGCCGGGCAGGGGCTTGCGGCCGCCCTTCGCACTGCCGGGCACGTCCATGCTGCGCGCCTTGCCGCCGAGCGCGGACTTGCGCTCGTAGACCGTCACCTCGAAGCCGCGCTCGGCCAGTTCATGGGCGGCCGTCAGCCCGGCGACACCGCCCCCGAGGACGGCGACGCGCCGTCCGGCCTGCTGGGGAGCGCCGCGCGGCGCGGCGTGGGCCGTCCCCGCGAGTGCCGCCGTCGCCGTGACGGCCGCCGCGCCGCCGATGAACCCTCTGCGTGTGCGATCCGCCATGCCACAGCCCCCTGCCGGCCCGGTAACGTGTCATGCCCGGCGCGGAGCATAAGAGGGTCCCAGACGTCCCGGAAGGGCGCCGCCGACGCGGCTGTGCCATCCGCCGCACATTGGCGTGAAAGCGCTGCCGCCCCATGGGACGCTGGAGTGGCAGGTCCCTCGCCGGTCGGGCGACGAGAACGATCGGGCGACGAGAACGAAGGGATGCGTGATGGCAGTCGAACCGCTCTCGAAGAAGGACGTGGAGGAGCGCCTCCAGGAGCTCCCCGGCTGGTCCACGGACGGCGACCGGATCACCCGCCGCTACACCTTCGACGGCCACTTCCAGGCGGCGGCCATGGTGATACACATCGCGCAGATCCAGGAGGAGCTGAACCACCACTCCGATCTGACGCTCGGCTACAACACCGTGACCCTCGCCGTGAACACCCACAGCGTGGGCGGGAAGGTCACGGGGCTGGACGTGGAGCTGGCCCGCAGGATCGAGGCGGTCGCCCCGGGCCACGGGGCGCGCTGACGGCCGGTCCCACCGGGCTCGCGCCCGGCGGGACCGGCCGGTCGATCAGCTCCAGTCGAATTCGTCCGGGTTCGGGCCGAGCCGGTTGCCCGCGTCGAGGCCGGCGATCGCCGCGAGGTCGTCGGCGTCCAGCTCGAAGCCGAAGACGTCGAAGTTCTCGCGGATGCGGGACGGCGTCACCGACTTCGGGATGGCGACGTTGCCCACCTGCAGGTGCCAGCGCAGGACGACCTGGGCGGCCGACTTGCCGTGCTTGGCGCCGATGCGGGCGAGGACCGGGTCGCCCAGCAGCTCGCGGCCCTGGCCCAGCGGGGACCAGGCCTCGGTGACGATGCCGTGGCGCGCGTGCACGGCGCGCAGCTCGGTCTGCGCGAAGTCGGGGTGCAGCTCGACCTGGTTGACGGCCGGGACCAGGGAGGTCTCGGCGATGACGCGCTCGAGCTGGGGCGCGTGGAAGTTGGACACGCCGACCGCCTTGGCGCGGCCGCTCGCGGCGATCTCCGCGAAGGCGCGCCAGATCGTCACGTAGTCCTCGCGCATGGCCCGGGGCCAGTGGATGAGGTAGAGGTCGACGTAGTCGAGCCCCAGCTTGGCCAGGGAGGCGTCGAACTCCCGCAGCACGTTGTCGCGCGTCCACGTCTCGTTGGCGCTGTTCCACAGCTTGGTGGTGACGAACAGCTCGTCACGGGCGATGCCGGAGGCGGCGAGCGCCTTGCCGGTGCCCGTCTCGTTCTCGTAGATGGCGGCGGTGTCGATGCTGCGGTACCCCGCTTCGAGGGCGGTCGAGACGGCGGCGGTCGCCTCGTCGTCGGCGACCTGCCACACGCCGAAGCCCAGCTGGGGCATCTCGACGCCGTTGTTCAGGGTGATGGTGGGGACCTTGCTCACAGCAGTCGATCCTTACGTTCGCGAATGCACTTGCTCCAGCGTCAACCGGAACATCGTCGGCCGCATTCCCGCTCCCGCCATCAAGGGGACGTCACCGACGCGTCAGGCGGGGTAGAGCGCCTCCACCTCGTCGGCGTAGGCCTTCTCTATGGCCTTGCGCCGCAGCTTGCGCGTCGGCGTCAGCAGCCCCTGCTCCTCGGTGAAGGGGCCGGGCAGGATCCGGAAGGCGCGGATGGACTCGGCCCGTGAGACGAGGGTGTTGGCGGCCACCACGGCCCGCCGGATCTCGGCCTCCAGCTCGGGGTCGTGCACCAGTTCGGCCGAAGTGGTGGGCCGGGGCATTTCCCGCATGGCGAGCCAGTGCGCCACTCCCTCCCGGTCCAGGGTGACGAGCGCGCCGACGTACGGGCGGTCGTCGCCGACCACGAGGCACTGGGCGACCAGCGGATGGGCGCGCACCCGCTCCTCCAGGACGAGGGGCGAGACGCTCTTGCCCCCGGAGGTCACCAGGATCTCCTTCTTCCGCCCGGTGATCGTCAGATAGCCGTCCTCGTCCAGCGTCCCCAGGTCGCCGGTGGCCAGCCAGCCGTTCCGGAGTGCGGAGCCGGTGGCGCGCTCGTCCCCCAGATAGCCCGCGAACACCTGATCGCCGCGGAGCAGCACCTCGCCGTCGTCGGCTATCCGCACGCTCGTGCCGGGCACGGGCCGGCCCACCGTGCCGAAGCGGGTCCGCTCGGGCGGGTTGGCGACGGCGGCGCCGGTGGTCTCCGTCAGCCCGTACCCCTCGAGGACGGTCATCCCGGCCCCGGCGAAGAACAGCCCGAGGCGCCGCTCCAGCGCGGAGCCGCCCGACATCGCGTACCGCACCCGGCCGCCGAGCTGCTCGCGCAGTCTGGCGTAGACGAGCTTGTCGAAGAGCTGGTGCTGGACGCGGAGCGCGGTGCCGGGGCCCGGCCCGGCGCCGAAGGCCCGGTCCTCCAGCGCCCGCGCGTAGCGCACCGCGACGTCGACGGCCTTCTCGAACGGCCCGCCCCGGCCCTCCCGCTCGGCGGCGCGCCGGGCGGCGGCGAAGAGGCCCTCGAAGACATAGGGGACGGCGAGCACGAACGTCGGGCGGAAGGAGCGGAGGCTCGGCAGGAGGGCGGCGGCGGTCAGCCGCGGCTGGTGGCCCAGCCTGACCCCACCCCGGACCGCGGCCACCTGCGCCATGCGGCCGAAGACGTGGGCGAGGGGGAGGAAGAGGAGGGTGGACGCCTGCTCGCCGGGGCGGGAGCGGAAGACCCGCTCGTAGCGGCGCAGGACGTTGTCGCTCTCGGCCATGAAGTTGCCGTGGGTGAGGACACAGCCCCGGGGGCGGCCCGTGGAGCCCGAGGTGTAGACGACCGTGGCGGGGCAGCCGGGGGTGAGCGCCATCCGGTGGCGGTGGACGACCTCGTCGCGGATCCGGGCCCCGGCGCCGGTGAGCTCGTCGACCGCGCCGGCGTCCAGCTGCCAGAGGCGGGTGAGCCGGGGGAGGCGGTCGATGACGGAACCGATGGTCATCGCGTGGTCCTCGTGCTCGACGACGCAGGCGGTGACCTCCGCGTCGTGCAGCATCCGCAAGACCTGGTCGGGAGAGGAGGTGGGATACACCGGGACGGGCTGGGCGCCGACGCTCCAGAGCGCGAAGTCGAACAGCGTCCATTCGTAGCGGGTGCGGGACATGACGGCCACCCGGTCGCCGAACCGGACGCCCTGGGCGAGCAGGCCCTTGGCCAGCGCCAGCACCTCGTCCCGGAAGGCGGCCGCGGTCACGTCCCGCCACACGCCGCCCTCGGCCCGGCTCAGCGCCACCCGGCCGGGATCCTCGGCGGCATGATCGAAGACGACGTCCGCCAGCCCCCCGACAGGGGGCGCCGTCACCAGGGACGGCACGGTGAACTCGCGCAACCTCTCGCTCCTCGCGGACGCGGCACAGCCCTCGCCACGTGGCACAGCCGTCGCGGACGTGGCACAGCGCCGTGACCGTACCCGGTCCCGGGGGCGGTCAACCGGAGTGGAGGTCAAGCGAAGCGGAGGCCAACCGGAGTGGAGGCCAACCGGAGTGGAGCCGGTCGCCCGCCGCCAGGATCGCGTCCGCGAGGGCCTCCGCGCTGTCGCGCACCGGCCCCTCCCGCCGCGCGCCCGGGCCGTGCAGCAGGACGACGTCGATCCCGCCGAGGTCCGGCAGCCCGGCGCCGGCCGGGAGGCGGACGAGCCCCGGCGGGATCATCCCCTGCGCGTGGGCCATCACCCCGAGCCCGGCCCGGGTGGCGGCCACCAGACCGTTGAGACTGCCGCTGGTGCAGGTCACCCGCCAGGCGCGGGCGTGCCGCTCCAGCACCTCCAGGGCCCGGGCGCGGGTCACGGCCGGCGGCGGGAAGAGCACCAGCGGCAGCGGACGGCGCGGGTCCGGCCGGGTGCCCTCGGCGCCGATCCACACGAGCCGGTCGCGCCAGACCAGCCGGCCGTGCGGCTCGTCGGGACCCGGGCCGCCCCCGGGCTCGTCGGCCGGATGGCGTTTGGCCAGGACGAGATCGAGGCGCCCGGCCGCGAGCCGCTTCAGCAGATGCCCGGAGAGCTCCACGGTCAGCTCCAGGTCCACCTCGGGGTGGTGGCGCCGGAACCCTTCCAGCACCTCCGGCAGCCGGGTCAGCACGAAGTCCTCCGACGCCCCGAAGCGCAGCCGCCCCCGGGGCCGCGCCCCCGCGAACCAGTGCGCGGCGCGCTCATGGGCCTCCAGGATCGTCCTGGCGAAACCGAGCATCGCCTCGCCGTCCTCGGTGAGACGCACGCTGTGGGTGTCCCGGGAGAACAACTGCCGCCCGGCGGCCTCCTCCAGCCGGCGCACCTGCTGGCTCACCGTCGACTGCCGCACCCCCAGCCGCCGTGCGGCCTGGGTGAAGCTCAGCGTCTGGGCGACGGCCAGGAACGTACGCAACTGCACGGGATCGAAGATGCTGCCCATGCTTCCCGACGTTATCGCCAATCGTGATAGCAGTCAGAGCGGTGTACGGGGTTCCCGATGAACGAGGGGGCGGAGAGGGTGGGAGGCATGCGCCGTCTCCTCTCCCGACCGCTCTCCCGTCTCCCCGTCGACCCCTATATAGCCGCGCTGCTGGGCACGGTGCTGCTCGCGGTGTTCCTGCCGGTACGCGGCCCGGCCGCGACCGTCGCCGACGGGGCCTCCACGGGGGCGGTGGCGCTGCTGTTCTTCCTCTACGGCGCCAAGCTCTCCACCCGCGAGGCGATGGACGGGCTGCGCCACTGGCGGCTGCACCTGACGGTCCTCGCCTGCACGTTCCTGGCCTTCCCGCTGCTGGGCCTCGCCGCCCGGGGCCTCGTCCCCCACGTCCTGCCCCCGAGCTCTACACCGGGCTGCTCTTCCTGTGCCTGACGCCCTCCACCGTCCAGTCCTCGATCGCCTTCACCTCGCTGGCGCGCGGCAACGTCGCGGCGGCGATCTGCGCGGGCACCTTCTCCAGCCTCGCCGGCATCGTCCTCACCCCGCTGCTCGCGGCCCTGCTGCTGGGCGGCAGCGGCGCCGGGGCCTCCCTGGACTCACTGCTGTCGGTGGTGCTGCGCCTGCTCGTGCCCTTCCTGGCCGGGCAACTGCTGCGCCGCTGGATCGGCGGCTTCCTGACCAGGCACCGCCGGGTGCTGGGACTCGTCGACCGGGGCTCCATCCTCCTCGTGGTCTATGTGGCCTTCAGCGCGGGCATGGTGCGCGGGGTCTGGCAACAGGTCTCGCCGTGGCGGCTGGTGGTACTGGTGGGCGTCGAGGCCGTCCTGCTGGCCGTGATGCTGACCCTCACCACGTTCGGCTCGCGCGGGCTCGGCTTCGGCCGCGAGGACCGGATCGCCATCACCTTCGCCGGATCGAAGAAGAGCCTCGCGAGCGGGCTGCCCATGGCCACCGTCCTCTTCGGCGCGCAGGCCAGCCTGGCCGTCCTGCCGCTGATGCTCTTCCATCAGCTCCAGCTGATGGTGGGCGCGGTGCTGGCGAAGCGCTTCGCCCGGCAACAGCCGGTTGCCCTTCCGGCGGAGCCGGCGGGCTCGGCGATGGAAACCGCCTCCGCGCGGGGCGGAGCGTGAGCGCTCCGCGCGGAGGTCGATTCGTTCACCTGCGGGCCGGTGGGGGCTGGTCGCGCAGTTCCCCGCGCCCCTTACGGGGCTCGTCAATCCGGTCCAGCGGCAGCCATAGCACCGCGTCCCGGCGGGTGACCGGCGTGTTGTGGGTGCGTACCGCCGCCAGCTCCGCGTCGGTCAGGGCCCGGCCGTAGACCCGTACCTCCTCCAGATCGCCCGTCAGGAAGGCGCGGGCGTCCGGCCTCTGGCCCAGGTGCACCCCGAACGTCGAGTTGCGGCTCACCGATCCCGGGACGTCCGGCACCGACGCCGACGCGCCGTCCACGGTGAGGGTCAGCCGGCCGCCGGAACGCCGCAGGGCCACATGGTGCCAGCGTCCGTCGCCGTAGCCGTCGGCCGACCGTACCGTCGCCGTACGGGACGGGCCCGGGCCCGGCGCCAGCGCCGTCACCTGACCGGTCACCCGGCCGGTGCCCGGCTCCCCGCGCAACGCCACCTGCGGTGCGCCGCCGACCCCGCCCATCCACAGCAGGGGCTGCTCGCCCTTGACCGCCGCCGCCCGGTAGCGAAACCACAGAGCCGCCGTGAAGTCCCGGGTGCCCAGCGGCAGCGCGGTCCGGAAGGGCAGGCGTACGGCGGAGTCCGTCCCGTCGAAGCCGAGCCCGCCCCCGAACCGGCCCCCCACCGGGCGGGCGCCCCCGAGGACGTACGCCCCGGTGCCGCCGGGCGCCCGGTCCGGCGTCGTCGGGTCCGGGCCGCGCCGGGGGCCGAGCCACTCCTCGGTGAACCGCGCGAAGCGGATCTCCTGGCGCGCGTCGGCCTTGCCCGCCTCGTAGAGCAGACCGGTCGTGTCCTGCCCGATGACCGCCATGTCGGAGTAGCCGGACCAGTCGGCGGTGACCCGCCGCCCCCGCTCGGCGCTCTCCCAGGTGTGCCCCTCGTCGTAGGAGGAGCGGACGGTCATCGTGCGGCGGCGGTCCGGGTCGGCCGGCGCCGAGAACAGCCAGCGCCCGGACGGCAGCGGGAGCACCGCCCCCTGCACCATGGGGGAGTAGAGGTCGGGCAGGGGCCGGAACGGCGCGTCGAAGCTCTCCCCGCCGTCCCCGCTCACGGCGTCGTCCCGGTTGCCCAGCTCCGTGCCGTCCTGCTCGCGCCCGCCCGCGTAGACCGCGCCGTCGCTCCGCTCGGCGAGCGTCAGCTCGGAGGGCTTCTGACGGTACGTCCGGTCGGCCGCGACCGGGTATGTGTCGACCGCGCCGAGCCGCCAGTGGGCCCCGCCGTCGTCGCTGAGCGCGAGCGCCGCGTGGTTGGCGGAGGTGCGGGTGCCGTCGTGGCTCTCGGCGTTGAGGCCGATGACCAGCCGTCCCTCATGGGGCCCGTGGCCGAGCTGGACGCCGTGCCCGGGGCCCGTGGCGTACCAGGAGTTCCAGCCGGGGGGCCGGATCTCCTCGGTGATGTCGCGCGGCCACGACCAGCTGACGCCGTCGTCGTCGCTGTACTGGAGATGGGGGGTGCGGTCGCAGGGCACATCGCAGTTCCCGGCATCCTCACGGCCCTCGTTGTAGGTGGTGGCCAGCACGATCCGGCCGGTCCGGCGGTCCACGACCGGCGCGGGGTTGCCGTGGGTGTCGCCCCGCCCCGGATCGACGATCTGGAGCGCCCCCCAGCTGCGGCCCCCGTCGGTGGACCGTTTGAGCACGAGATCGATGTCGGTGGCGTCACCGCAGTTGTCCTTTCTCCCTTCGGCGAAGGCGAGGAGGGTGCCATGGGTGGTGGTGACGATGGCCGGGATGCGGTAGCAGGCGTAGCCGGGGTCCTGGTCGGCCCGGAAGAGGACCCGCTCGTCGAACCCGGCCCGCCCCGGCCCGACCGGCTCCTCCGTCGCCCCGGCGGCTCCCGGACGGAGGGCGAGAGCCAGCAACGCGCCGGAGAGGACGAACACGGCGGCGGCACGGAAGCGAAATCGGAAGAGGGTGCGGGGCCGACGCCCGTCCGGTCTTCCGGGGGATCCTCCGTCCGGTCTTCCGGCGGACTCCCCATCAGCACTGCCAGAGGTGGAAGGATGCGCCGCCATGGCCCGTCCCTTTCGCGTCAAGGCCGTCGGGGCGGCCCCACGTGTCCGGTGGGTCAACGTACGGGGCGGGCCTTCCTCTCACAAGGACCAGGCGGCATATACGCTCACACGGGTCGCAGAATCACCTTGCCGCGGTTGGCGCGCGACTCGATGATCCCGAAGGCCTTCGCCACGTCCTCCAGGGGCAGCTCGCAGTCCACCCGGGGCCGGATCCGCCCCGCCGCGAACAGCTCCCACAGCTCCCGCCGCCAGCGCTCCATCAGCTCGGGCCGCTCGCGGGCTATGAGGGCCATCTGGAAGCCGATGGCCGATTTCGCGCCCACCAGCAGGTCGTACGCCTCGATCGTCCCGCCGCCCGAGCTGTATGCCACGATCCGGCCGCCCGGCGCGAGGGCGGCGATGGCGGGGGAGAGCAGCTCGCCCCCGACCGCGTCCAGCACGATGTCCACCGGGGCGCCCCAGGACTCGTCCCCGTACGTCACCACCTCGTCCGCGCCCAGCGACCGCGCGAACTCCGCCTTGTCGGCCGAGCTCACCGCCGCGACCACCCGGCCGGCCCCGCGCGCCTTGGCGAGCTGCACCGCCAGATGCCCGGAGCCCCCGGCCGCCGCCGTCACCAGCACCGACTCGCCGGCCGCCGGCCGCGCCGCCTCGTACGCCCCCAGGGCGACCAGCCCGCACCGCACCAGCGCGACGGCGTCGGCCGCGCTCGCGCCCTCGGGGACGGGCGAGAGCATCGCCGTATGGACGAGGGCGAAATCGGCGAAGGCGTCGGTGAAGCACAGCCCCGTCACCCGGTCGCCGACGGCGAAGCCGGTCACCCCCGCGCCGACGGCCGCGATCTCCCCGGCCACCTCGCCTCCCGGGCCCGTCGGCAGCGGCAGCCCGCCCTCGCGGACCTTGCGGACGACGGGCAGCGTGAGGCCGATCGCCTCGGTGCGCACCAGCACCTCGCCGGGCCCGGGGACGGGCACGGCCGTCTCCTCGATCCGCAGGACCTCGGGGCCACCGGTCTCGGTATACCGAACGCGTCGCACGACGCACCTCCGCACAGTCAGGCCGGGGATTTATTGGGACCCCCAACGTTGGTAGCCCCTACGCTACACGACTTCATTGGGAAGTCCAATGGTTTCGGTTAGGCTCGTCCCATGGCAGACATGGCAGACATGGCAGGCAAGGCAGACGACGAGCCCGCCCTCCCCCGCATCCAGGCCCTCCCCAGCTGGCTGCTCAACCGCGCCTCCGCGCGCGGCCGCCGCCTCGTGACCGAGGCGCTCGCCCAGGACGGCATGCGGATGCCGCACCACGCCGTGCTCTCCGCCGTCGCCGACCTCGGCCCCGTCGCCCAGGCCGAGCTCGGCCGCACCACCGGCTTCGACCCCAAGGACATGGTCGGCATCCTCAACGACCTCCAGGCCCAGGAGCTGATCACCCGGACCCCCGACCCCGCCGACCGCCGGAAGAACGCCATCGCGCTCACCCCCGCCGGCCGCCGTCGCCTCGCCCGCCTCACCAAACTCGGCGACGAGGCGAACGAGGCCCTCCTCGCCGCGCTCACCCCCGCCGAGCGCGAGCTCTTCCTGGCCCTCCTCTCCCGCGTCGTGGCGGACACCACGCCGGGCGGAGACCAGGACGGCAGCGGGAACGGCCGCTGAGACGGCGGCTGAGCCGCTGAGACGGCGGCTGAACTTCCCGCCAAAGCCCGGGCGCCGACGCCCCGGATCTGGTGGGATGTCACCCGCGAGTGGGGCGACCGTGGGAAGACGGTGGGAAGTCAGAGGCGTGGCGGCGGCCCGTCCGGGCCGACCACCCGTTACACAGGGCTGGAGAACATATACAAGTGGGCCGAGGCGAGACGAGGTGTCAGGTGAATCTCCAGCAGCTGCACTACACCTCGACCGCCACCACGGCCCCCGACGGCTCCGGCTTCCGCTTCACCGCCGCCAGCCCCGAACTGCCCATCACCCTGCTGGGGGAGGCGGAGCAGCTCATCGGCTACGAACCGCCCCACGACGCCCCCGACTGCCCCTCCACCGAGGAACTCGCCGACTTCCCCGTGGCGTTCAGCCACAACCGCCTCTCCGACGGCAGCAGACTGCTGTGCCGCACCGTCCGCACCGGCCCCGGGCGCGCCGGCCGGCACGGCAACTTCCACGCCCACGCCGTGCGCCTGCCCGAGGGCGCCCGGCTGCCCGGCGGCCTGCTGCCCATCGAGGCCTGGGAGTCCCCGTCCTGGTCCGACCGCACCCCCGAGGGCGGCGCCCCCGAGCCGCTGGCCGGGTTCGTCCCCGCCCGGCGCATCGACAAGCAGGGCCTGCTCGAGTTCGTCCGCGCCCGCGCCGAGCGCCTCGAACCCTTCCTCGCCGACGTCCGGACCCTCTTCCGCACCCCCGACGCCCAGCAGCTCCTCGTCATCGAGCGGGACAGCGCCGCCACCGCCTACTGGGTGGCCGTCGCCAGCGCCGTCCTGCCGCGCGACCTCGCCGACCGGCTCACCTTCACCACGTACACCCGGCACCCCATGCTCGCCCGGCAGCAGATCGTCGGCGCCTTTCCCGACGCCGATTTCGACCACGTCTCCGCCTCCGCCCAGCACCGCTACCGCGTCCACGACTGCACCGGCGGCCCCTCCAGCCCCGCCCGCGCGGAGCGGGACCTGTGGGCGTCCGTCGCGGCCCGGATCTGGCTGGCGGGCCAGCCCGCCCTGTTCGCCGAGGCGACGCGCCGTACGGGCGTGCCCCTGGGCCTCGGCGGCGGGCGCGGCCCCGGCGACGAGTGCGACCGGCTCGCCGCCCTCGCGGCCCGCGAGGGCATCCCCCTCGACTCGAACGGCCGTACGGCCGCCGCCCGCTGGGCCCGTGGTCACGCACCCGGCGACAGCCTCGACACCGCCCTGCGGGCCCGGCTGCTCGCCACCCTCGCCGCCGGCGGCACCGACCGCACCCCCGAGGAGTGGACGGTCCTCGCCGCGCTCACCGAGGAGTTCGCCGCGCCCTCCTGCCGGTCGGCCGCCGCCCCCCTCAGACGCGACCTGCGGGCCGAGCTGGTCCGAGCCGCCGACTCGCCCGACACCCCCCTCGTCCGCTTCCTCACGCTCCTGCGCCTGGCCGAGGCCCTGCGCGTCGAGCACGAGGCCGTCCTGCCCGTGCTCACCGCCCGGCTGACCGCCGCCCTGCTCGACGAGGCCTCCCCGGACCGCAAGGTCGTGCGGGCCGCCCTCGACGCCCACCCCCGGCTGCGCACCACCGTGCTCGACTCCCTCGACCACACCGCCGCCACCGAGGACCCCCGCCCCATCACCCGCCTCCTCGCCGCCGAGCTCCCCCGCGCCGACCTCGAGGGGCGCCCCCACCTGCGGATGGCCGCCGCCATGCCGATGTCCGCCCTGCGCCGGTCCGAGAGCGCCGCGAGAGACCAGGCCGACCGTGACACCGGCCATGCCAACAGCCTCAGCCACCCCAACGGCCACAGCCCCGTCAGTGCCGGCGACCACGACACCGGCCGCGACACCGGCGACACCGGGCCCGACGGCAGCCCGCCCGGCCGGCGCCACGCCGACGCCCCCACCACCGGCCCGTACCCCGTCGAGTACCCCCACGACCACACCGACGACTACGCCACCGACGACTACGCCGACGTCCACTCCGACTACGAGGACCGCCCGGCCCTGCTGCACGCCCTGGTGAAGACCGCCGGGCCCGAGCACCAGGACGCCCCGTCCGTCCTGCGCACGGCCTACCGCCTCGTCTGGGGCGACGAACCGCTCGGCACTCTGGAGGCCGTCGTCCTGCTGGAGGGCATCGCGCCGGGCGCCGTCCACGCCGCCGGCCTGGACGAGCCCTTCGTCCGTGCGGCGCTCACCGGCACCCCCGACGACCCCGTCGCACCCCGCCTGGCCAAGACCCTCCTCAAGAGCGTCCTCGGCGACGGCACCGAGCTCCCGCCGCGCGAGCACGCCGCCCTGCTCCTCCTCGAACAGGCCGGGGACCTCGCCACCGGCGCCGCTCTGCCCGGCTGCGCCGCGCGCGTGGTGAGCCTGCGCCGGCAGGCCGAGCCACTGGAGGCCGGCATCGAGGAGCGGCTCGGCGACGCCCTCGCCCGCCACCTGCTGTGCATGGACCCGCCCCCGGCCCCCGGCGAGCTGCCCGACCTCGTCCTCGCCGAGGACGAGTACCTGCTGCGCGCCTACGCCCGCGAGGCGCAGGGCGACGAGGTGCGCGACCTGCTGCGCCGCACCCCCACCTACGCCGCCGTCTGCTTCGTCGCCTGGCACACCGCCCCCGACGTCACCCCGGTCTGGGACGAGATCCGCACCGAGCTGCTCAACTCGGTGCTGCGGCCCGAGGTGCGGCGGATGTCCACCGAGGACGTCGAGGAGATCCGCCGCTGTCTGCGACAGGTCGGCGGCCCGTGGGCGGAGATGTTCCACGAGTGGGACCGCTTCGGGGTGCTGGGCAGGCTCAGCGGCCGCTGGCGGGCCCGCCCGCCCCGCGCGTAGGCGCTCCGCTGGGTCCGGTACGTCATCCGCGGGTGCGTGGTGGCCGGTCGCGCAGTTCCCCTCGCCCCTTCGGGGCGCTTTACAGCGCCACGCGCTGCTCCCCGGCGTAGATGTTCATCGACGAGCCCCGCAGGAACCCGATCAGCGTCATCCCCGTCTCCGCCGCCAGGTCGACGGCGAGCGACGACGGCGCCGAGACCGCCGCCAGGACCGGGATCCCGGCCATGACGGCCTTCTGCGCCAGCTCGAACGAGGCGCGCCCGGAGACCATCAGCACGCTCCCGGCCAGCGGCAGCCGCCCCTGGCGCAGCGCGGCGCCCACGAGCTTGTCGACGGCGTTGTGCCGGCCCACGTCCTCGCGGACGTCCAGGAGCTCGCCGTCGGACGAGAAGAGGGCCGCCGCGTGGAGGCCGCCGGTGCGGTCGAAGACGTGCTGCGACTCGCGCAGCCGGTCGGGGAGCGCGTAGAGCAGCTCCGGCGTGAGCCGCAGCGGCGCCGGGCCGTCGGTGACGGGCCAGCGGGCGGTGGTGCGCACCGCGTCCAGGCTGGCCTTGCCGCACAGGCCGCAGGAGGAGGTGGTGTAGACGTTGCGTTCGAGGGTGATGTCGGGGACGGGGACGCCGGGGGCGAGCCGGACGTCCACGACGTTGTAGGTGTTGCCGCCGTCGGCGGTCGCGCCGGCGCAGTAGACGATGTTCGCCAGCTCGTCCGCGCGCCCGAGGACGCCCTCGCTGACGAGGAAGCCGGCGGCGAGGTCGAAGTCGTCGCCGGGGGTGCGCATGGTGATGGCCAGCGGTCTGCCGTTCAGCCGGATCTCCAGCGGCTCTTCCGTCACCAGGGTGTCCGGGCGGGTGTTCACGGCCCCGTCGCGGACCCGTATCACGCGGCGGCGTGCGGTCACCCGTCCCAAATCGATCAGCCCCCATGGTCGGATACGGCGATATCGGCAGTCCCGGGCAACGCTCTCACGCGTCGCCGGGCGCCGACCTGCCGACCCCCTGCCGGTCGGGCCGCAGCGCGAACGCCCGGTCCGCCGACTCCCGCACCGCGCCCTCCACGGCGTGGACCAGGAGCGTGCGGTGCCGCTCCAGGGGCGTCCGCCGGTCCTCGGGGGCGAGCAGCCGCAGGTCGTCGAGGGCGGCCATGAGGCGGCGGGTGACCTGTGGGCTGTGGGTGGCGCAGCCGCGGATCTCCGCGAAGCCGAGGTCCACGAGGTCCGTCCACCCCGGCAGGTCCCGCACCAGCCGTACCCGGCCCCGGCGGTCGCGGTGGTGGAGCGTCCCCAGCGGCCGCCAGGCGACGGCGGCCAGGAACTGGGTGATCCGGTCCAGGCAGGCGACGGCGGTCGTCGGGTCGTTGACGGCGGGGGACAGGGCCCGCTGGGCGATGTCCGACAGCTGCCGCAGCCCGAACCCGAGGTCCTGGTGGAACGTGCGCTCCACCCCGACCGACACCGTGTAACGCAGCGCCCGCGCGGGCGGCGGCGGGCCGCCGTGCACGGTCAGCACCGGCGTGCCGGGCACGACGAAGTCCCCGATGCGCGGGATCAGCCGCAGCACCACCCCGTGGCGCCGCGCCACCCGCACCAGCCGGGCGATGTGCACGTCCCGCAGCACCCCCGCCCGCCCCCGGTGCGTCACCTCGCCCCCGGCCGCCGGCAGCTCCGGCGGCCCGGCCTCGGCCACCGCGTGCCTGTCGATCACCCGGAACGACTCCCGGGTGATCCGGTCGATGACGTGACTCACCCGCATCAGCCGCAGCGTGGAGTTCACATAGGCGACGAACAGCGCCAGGCTCAGCAGCACCAGCAGCCCGCACACCGAGGCGGAGATCACCGGCACCGTGGTGATCGTCCGGGGATCGTCGCCGGACTCGTACGCCGCCTGCACCATCAGCGCGAACAGGAACGTCGCCAGGAACACCGTGAACGTGCACTTGGTGATCCGGCTGCGTACGTACAGCCGCACCACGCGGGGCGTCATCTGGCCACTGGCCATCTGGAGGGCGACCAGCGAGATCGAGAAGACCACACCGATGAAGGTGAGCATCGCCGAGCCCACCGTCGTGATGATCCCCTTCAGGTCGTCGGCGACCGCGATCAGCGACGCGATGTCGTCGTACGCCCCCTGCTCCCGCAGCGCCTCGACGAGCAGCCTGTCCAGCTCCAGCACGCCCAGGGCCAGCAGGACGGCCCCCACCAGCCCCGCGGTCGGGGCGAACCAGAACGTGTCCCGCAGATGCTCCCGCAACGGCGACAACGGTCGCGGCGAGCGCCGGGGAGCGCCACCGGGCGCGGGGAAGCGGGGAGGGTGTCCCGTATTGCCCATGTACGGACCCTATGCTCCGGAAGAAATCCCTGGTGAAAGGCACTCCGAATCCTTGGTAGAGTTATCCATGTCGCCGCGGGGAACACCCCGCCGAGACAAACACCTGGTCCGGGTGGCGGAATGGCAGACGCGCTAGCTTGAGGTGCTAGTGCCCTTTATCGGGCGTGGGGGTTCAAGTCCCCCCTCGGACACAGCGAAAAACCCCAGCTGAGCTGGGGTTTTTCTGTTTTCCCGCCCGGGTTTCCCGCTCGGGGCGTCACCGACGGAGGGACATCGGCATGAACCCCGCCCAGCACGGCGCGGCCGTCGTGGCCGAGACGGCCCGATTCGTCGCCACGGTCAAGGCAGCGGACCTCTCCACCCCGGTGCCGTCCTGCCCGGGCTGGACGCTGGCCGACCTGACCCGGCACACCGGCCATGTGCACCGCTGGTTCACCGAACTGCTGCGCCGGCGGATCCAGCAGCCGCCGTCCAGCCGTGAGGTCGACCTGCGCCTGCCGGAGCACGCCGACGGCTACCCGGGCTGGCTGACCGACGGCGCCGCCGAGGCCGCCGAGGTCTTCGCCGGCACCGACCTGGACGCGCCCATGTGGGCCTGGGGGCTCGACCAGCACGCCCGGTTCTGGGTCCGCCGCATGCTCTTCGAGACCCTCGTCCACCGGGCCGACGCCGAACTCGCCCTCGGGCTCTCCCCGCGCATCGACCGTGATCTGGCCGTGGACGGCATCGACGAGTTCCTCACCAACCTGCCGTTCGCGTCCCTCTTCGCGCCGCGTACCGCCGAACTGCGCGCCCCCGACCGGACCATCCGTTTCCTCTGCACGGACGGTACGGACAGTACTGGTGGTACGGACGGTGACGAGTCCGGCGACTGGCTGATCCGCCTGCGCCCCGACGGCTTCGGCCTGGTGGCCGACACCCCCGGAACGGGCACCACCGGACCGGACACCGCGGACGCCACGGTCCGGGGAACGGCGGCGGACCTGCTCCTGCTCCTCTACGGCCGCCTGGACCGCGAGAGCGACGCCTTCCACTCGGAGGGCGACCGTGACCTGCTCGCCCACTGGTTCGCCCACTCGGCCTTCTGAACCCCGCTGGATCCTGTGTTCTCCTGGAGCGGACCGGACGTCCGGCGGATGGAGACACGATGGCCAGGTCCAGGACGACGGGCGCACCGGACACACCGGACGCGCCCGCGCCCGTCCCGCACGTCGCCGACAGTCACGATCTGATCCGTGTCCACGGCGCGCGCGAGAACAATCTCAAGGACGTCGGCGTCGAGATCCCCAAGCGCCGGCTGACCGTGTTCACCGGTGTCTCCGGCTCGGGCAAGAGCTCGCTGGTGTTCGACACGATCGCCGCGGAGTCGCAGCGGCTGATCAACGAGACCTACAGCTCCTTCGTCCAGGGCTTCATGCCCACCTCCGCCCGGCCCGAGGTGGACGTCCTCGACGGGCTGACGACCGTGATCAGCGTCGACCAGCAGCGGATGGGCGGCGACCCTCGTTCCACGGTCGGCACCGCGACCGACGTCAACGCGATGCTGCGCATCCTCTTCAGCCGGCTCGGGACGCCGCACATCGGGCCGCCCAGCGCGTTCGCCTTCAACGTGCCCTCGGTGCGGGCGAGCGGGGCGATCACGGTGGAGCGCGGGGCCCGGAAGGCGGTGAAGGCGACGTTCAGCCGCACCGGCGGGATGTGCCCGCGCTGCGAGGGCCGGGGCGCGGTCACCGATCTGGACCTCACCCAGCTCTTCGACGACTCCAAGTCGCTCGCCGAGGGCGCGCTCACCGTCCCCGGGTACAAGGCGGGCGGCTGGAACCACCGGCTCTACAGCGAGTCCGGCTTCTACGACCCGGACAAGCCGATCCGGAAGTTCACCAAGCGGGAGCTGCACGACTTCCTCCACCACGAGCCGGTCAGAATGAAGATCGCGGGCATCAACATGACTTACGAGGGTCTGATCCCGCGCATTCGGAAGTCGATGCTCGCCAAGGACCGGGAGGGCATGCAGCCGCACGTCCGGGAGTTCGTGGACCGGGCGGTCACCTTCACCACCTGCCCCGACTGCGACGGCACCCGGCTCAGTGAAGGGGCCCGGTCGTCGAAGATCGACGGGGTCGGCATCGCCGACGCGTGCGCGATGCAGATCAGCGACCTGGCCGCATGGGTGCGCGGCCTCGACGAGCCGTCGGTGGGGCCGCTGCTCGACAGGCTGCGGCACAGCCTCGACTCGTTCTCCGAGATCGGCCTCGGCTACCTCGCGCTCGACCGGCCCGCCGGCACCCTGTCGGGCGGCGAGGCGCAGCGCGTCAAGATGGTCCGCCACCTCGGCTCCTCCCTCACCGACGTCACCTACGTCTTCGACGAGCCCACCACCGGCCTCCACCCCCATGACATCCGGCGGATGAACGACCTGCTGCTGCGGCTGCGGGACAAGGGCAACACGGTGCTCGTCGTGGAGCACGAGCCGGAGACCATCGCGATCGCCGACCACGTCGTCGACCTCGGCCCCGGCGCCGGTACGGACGGCGGCACCGTCTGCTTCGAGGGCACCGTCGAGGGGCTGCGGGCCGGCGGCACCGTCACCGGCCGGCACCTCGACGACCGGACCGCCCTCAAGGAGGCCGTGCGGGAGTCCACGGGCGTCCTCGCGATCCGCGGCGCCACGGCGCACAACCTGCGCGGCGTCGACGTCGACATCCCGCTCGGGGTGCTCGTCGCCGTCACCGGAGTCGCCGGCTCCGGCAAGAGCTCGCTCGTGCACGGGTCGATCCCCGCCGACGACGGTGTCGTGTCCGTCGACCAGACGCCGATCCGCGGCTCGCGCCGGAGCAACCCGGCCACCTACACCGGGCTGCTCGACCCGATCCGCAAGGCGTTCGCGAAGGCCAACGGCGTCAAACCGGCGCTGTTCAGCGCCAACTCCGAGGGCGCGTGCCCCACCTGCAACGGCGCCGGCGTCGTCTACACGGACCTGGCGATGATGGCGGGCACCGCCACCACCTGCGAGGACTGCGAGGGCAAGCGGTTCCAGGCGGCCGTGCTGGAGCACCACCTCGGCGGCCGCGACATCAGCGAGGTGCTCGCCATGCCGGTGACCGAGGCCGAGGAGTTCTTCGGCTCCGGCGAGGCGCGCACCCCCGCCGCGCACCGGATCCTCCAGCGGCTCGCGGACGTCGGGCTCGGCTACCTCAGCCTCGGCCAGCCGCTCACCACGCTGTCCGGCGGTGAGCGGCAGCGGCTGAAGCTGGCCACCCATATGGCCGACAAGGGCGGCGTTTACGTCCTCGACGAGCCGACCACCGGCCTCCACCTCGCCGACGTCGAGCAACTGCTCGGCCTGCTCGACCGGCTCGTCGACTCCGGCAAGTCCGTCATCGTCGTCGAGCACCACCAGGCGGTCATGGCGCACGCCGACTGGATCATCGACCTCGGCCCCGGCGCCGGTCACGACGGCGGCCGGATCGTCTTCGAGGGCACCCCCGCCGACCTCGTCGCCGCCCGCTCCACCCTCACGGGCGAGCACCTCGCGGCGTACGTCGGCGCGTAACGTCAGCGGCTGACAGCGCATTCAGGCATTGCGGCCAGGAGCGCCGTGCGGAAGATTGCTGCCATGACGGACATGCCCATGCCCGACGGCGGCAGCGATGACGACGACCTCCTGCCCGTACTGATCGTCGGGGGTGGGCCCGTCGGGCTCACCGCCCGGGCGCTCCTGGAGCGCTGGGGTGTACGGACCCTGCTCGTCGAGAAACACGCCGAGCTGTCCCCCTTCCCCCGCTCGCGGCTGGTCAATGTGCGCTCCATGGAGATCTTCCGCGGGCTCGGGCTCGCCGACGGGATCGCGGACGCCGCGTTCGCGCCCCGGTACGGCTGCATCCGCTTCCGTGACACCCTCCACGACCGCGACTTCGCGAGGGCGGCGATGATCGGCGTCGACGCGCCGGTCCCCGAGAGCCCCGTCATCGGCGTGGTCACCTCCCAGGACCGGCTCGAACCCACCCTGCTCGGCGCGGCGCGCGCACCGATGCGCTTCGGCACCGAACTCGTCGCCCTGGACCAGGGCCGGGGAGCGGAGAGCGTCGTCGCCTCGCTCGTCGACCACCGGACCGGCGCGGAGACCCGCGTCCGCGCCCGCTACGTCCTCGCCACCGACGGCGCGAACTCCACCGTCCGGCGGCTCCTGGGCATCGGCACCGCCGGGCCCGGGGCGCTGGGGGACTTCACCACCGTCGTCTTCGACGCCGACCTCGACCGCTGGTGCGCCGAGCGGCCCGCCGGGCTCTACTTCACCACGCACGGGCTGTTCGCCCCGGTCTACCCCGAAGGCGGCTGGGCCTGGTTCGCCCCCACCCCCGAGGGCGCCGCCAGCGCCGACTGGCCCGCGCTCGTCTCGCGCGCCCTCGGGTCCGGAGCCGACGTACCGGTCGACGTGGTGCGGGTCCAGCACTGGGTGATGAACGCGTTCGTGGCCGAGCGCCTCCGCCACGGCCGGATCCTGCTGGCCGGCGACGCCGCGCACGCGATGCCCATCACGGGCGGCCTGGGCATGAACACCGGCCTCTCCGACGTGCACAACCTGTGCTGGAAACTGGCCGGTGTGCTCAACGGGTGGGCCGACCCGGGCCTGTTGGAGACCTACGAGGCCGAACGACACCCCGTCGCCCAGCGGACGCTCCAGCAGGCGGTGGCCAACGCCCAGCTCATGATGCGCGTGCAGAACCGGCGGCGCGAACAGCTCCAGGCCGGTGGAGCGGCGCCGGACCGGGTGGAACTCCCCTGGACGGAGAGGTTCTTCGCCCAGCTCGGCCTCCTGCTCGGCGTCACGTACCGTTCCACCGCCGTCCTGGCCGATGGCGACGCCGACGGTGACACCCCACCCGGAACCGAGCCGTCCGACAGCGGAACGGACTACGTCCTCACCGCCGCGCCGGGCCACCGCATGCCCCACCTCTGGCTCACGGACCATCGCTCCACGCTCGACGCCCTCGGCGAGTGGTTCAGCCTCCTCACCCCGGACCCCGCCCGCTGGGAGGGCCAGGCGGCCGCCGCGCCCTGGCCGCTGCGCGTCGAGACCCTGCCCGGCGAGCACGCCGACGTGTGCGGACTCGGCCCGCACGGAGCGCTGCTCGTCCGCCCCGACGGCCACATCGCCGCCCGCTGGCGGGACCACCCGGCAAGCGACTCCGCCCTCCACCACGCCCTCGCCTCCGTCACCGGCTCGACGCCGGGATGACCCCGGTGACCGGGCACACGGCGCGGATCTTGGCAAACCTCGGCAACAAGCCTCCCGATCTGGTGAGATGGCATGTCGTACGTATATCGGAACGCGGGGGCAACGGCGGATGGGGCGGGAGTTCGGGGGGATCCTGGGGCTGCCGCAGGCACTTCCGGACATGCCGGTCTCGCCTCTTGTGCCCGCATATGACGATCTCCGGGCGCGGCAGGCGGCCTTGGGGCTGCGGCACGCCGCCGACGGGCTGTTTCCCGTCGGCGGGCGCCCGGCCGTCCGGTTCCTCGTCCTCGACGGGCTGCGCGTACCCGGCCGGGGCGGCCGGCCGCGCCACGTCGACCGCGACCGCCTCGCGGAGATCCGCGCCGCGTCAACCGGCCCGGCCGAGTGGGACGCGCTGCTGACGCGCTACGACGCCGTCCTCGCCGAGGACCCGATGGGGCTGCGCCGGATCGTCCTGTACGAACTCCTGCGACTGCTGCGGGACGACCCGCACGGCCCCCGCCCCGAAGCCGCCGTCGCCCTCGGCGTCGACCCGGCTGAGGCCACGGCCCTCGCCTACGCCGCCCGGCACGCGCCCCGCCTCGAACCCGCCGCGCGCACCGCCGCCGAGACCCTGCCGGACGCCTGGCGCGAGCGCCGCGTCCGGCAGGCCCGCGCCCTGACCCGGCAGTTGCCCACGCCCCTGGGCGACCAGCGGCTCGCCCGGCTCGTCGCCCGGGTCGAGGCCCGCGCCCGGCACGTGGACAATCTGCTGAAGGAAGCGGACGCGCTGAAGCGAGCCGGGGACGCGCCGGCCGCCGCGCAGCGCTACTTACGCGCCGCACGGGCCGCCGAGGACGACCCCCACGCCCTGCGCGGCCTCATCCTCACCTGCCGCCCCGACGGCGCCCTCGCCGCCGAACCCGGCCCGGAGGGTGTCCGGTTGAACTGGCGGCCGGACGCACGGGCCTGGCGGGTCCTGCGGTACGTCGCCGGGCAGGCCCCCGTGACGCTGGGGGAGGCCACCGGCACGTCCACCGGCACGTCCACCTTCACCGACACCGCCGCGCCCCTCGGCGAGCGCGTCCGCCACGCCGTCCTGCCGCTCGGCGAAGGTGACGGCGACGACGGGCGGATCGCGGGCCTCCCCCTCGTCGGCCCGGAGCTGCTCGTCGCCCCCGAAGTCGAGGACGTGCAGGCATCCGACGCCCGGGCACGCGTCGACGCGACGTGGCGCACCCCGCCCGGGGCCCACCGCGTCACCGTCGTCCGCACCGGCCCGCGCCCGGAGACGACCGCCACCGAGATCGCCGCGAGCCCACACGGCTTCCGTGACGACGGCCTCGCACCCGGCACGTACGAGTACCGGATCTCCTGCGTCTACCGCACCGCCACCGGCCGCGAGGTCCGCTCACCCGGACTGCGCCTCCGCCGGGCCGTCCACCCGTGGCCCGACGCCGTGACCGCCCTGACCGTCCGCCCCGGCGACACCCCGGGCACCCTGACCGTCGGCTGGACGGGAGGCGACCGGGGCGACGTACGCCTGCTGGTCTGGCCGGGTCCGCCACCGCAGGCCGGAGAGGACCTGCCCGCCACCGCCGGCCGGCTCCCATCAGCACTCCCATGGCTCACGGTCGGATCGGCGGGACTCCGGCCTCCGCGTGGCACCACCGCCCGCCTCACCGCCGTCACCGTCCTCGGCGAGCGGGCCGTGGCCGGCCCGAGCGTGCGCGTCGACGTCCCGGAGGCCGTCGAGGCGCTGACGGTACGCCGGGTCGGACCCGGCCGTGCCCGGCTGACGTTCGACTGGCCGGGGGCGGCGGACCGCGTCCTCGTCCGCTGGTGGCAGGACGGCCGGGCCGACGAGCGCAGGATCGGCCGGAGCACGTACTTCCGCGAAGGGCTGCACATCGACGTGACCGGTTCGGCGGCGCGCTTCCAGGCCGAACCGCTCGCCGTCACCGACGCCGACGTGCTGCTCCCGCCCCCGCCGGCCGAGGCGGAGATCCCGGCCGACGTCGCCGTCTCCTACACGGTCGAGCGCCTCGGCGGACGGTTCGCCGGCCGGCGCCGCCGGGTCGCCGTACGGGCCGAAGTCGTCGGGGAGGCCGCGCCGGGCCTCCCCGAGCTCCTGCTCGTCGCCCGCACCGCCACCGAGCCCCTGCCCCGCACGCCCGAAGACGGCACGCCCGTGCTGCGTCTGAGCGGCGGGGAGCTGACCGGCGGGCCGGTGAGCCGGGACGTCCAGGCGGCCGTGGAGGCCGCCGGAATCCGGCGCCCCTATACGCTCCGCGCGTTCCTGCTCGGCCCGCACGCCCACGCCGTACGCCTCGAAGAGCCCCCGCACAAGGACCTGGTGGTGCGCTGACATGACGACCGTCATCTGCCCTTACTGCTTCGCCCGAGGCCCGGCCGCCCGGCTCGGCTATCGCTGCCTGATGTCCGCGACGGGCGTGCGCGGCGGTACGAACTGCGACCCCGAACGCGACGACGTCTGGGCCGACTTCAAGGGCCCCAGCGTTCCCCCGCAGGCCCGGATGCGCGGCCCGGTCTTCGACGCGCCCCGTACCCTCGACCTCCGCGCCCGGGACCTCCGCACCCTGCGTGGCGCCGGCGGACGGGCGGCCTGCCCGGACTGCGGCGTCCCCACGCCCGTACGCGTCTGCCGGCGCTGCCACAGCGACCTGCCCAGCGACTACTGCGACCAGGACAGCCGCATCATCGCCCTCGTGGGCGCCAAGGCCACCGGCAAGAGCACCTACATCACCGTGCTCGTCAACGAACTGCGCCACCGCGTCGGCGGCGCGTACCGGGCGTCGCTCGCCGCGATGGGCGCGGACACCCAGCGCCGCGACCGCGACATGGCCGCCGAACTCTACGAGCGGCGCCACCTGCCGGGCGCCACCCGGCCCGCCGCGCTCGGCTTCAACGACCCGCTGCTGTACCGGCTGAGCGTCCCCTCCCGCAGCCGGTTGGCCGTCGGGAACAAGCACACCGGCAGCAGACACACCGCCCTGGTCTTCTTCGACGCGGCGGGCGAGGACCTGAGCAACGCCGCCGCCATGGACCGCTACACCGCCTACCTGGCCGCCGCCGACGGCATCATCCTCCTGGTCGACCCCCTGCAGCTGCCCTCCGTCCGGGACGAGCTCTCGGGCGGCGACGGACCACCCCTGCCGGCCGTGGAGACCCCGCCCCAGCAGATCGCCGCCGACATCGCGGCACAACTGCGCGGCCACGGCCGCGCCGGATCGCGCGGCCGGCTGTCGACCCCCGTCGCCGTGGCCCTCACCAAGACCGACATGCTGCGCCCCCTGCTCTCCCCGCACTCCCCTCTGCACACCAACGCCTCCCACCACGGCGGCGCCTTCGACAGCGCCGACCGCACCGCCGTCCACGAGGAAGTGCGCTCCCTCCTGGAGAGCTGGGACGGCGGTGCGCTGCACCGGCAGCTCGAGAGCGACTTCTCGGACGTGGGACTGTTCGGCCTCTCCGCGCTCGGCGCGCCGCCGCCGGCCGACGCCCCGGCCGACGCGCCCAAGTCCGGCCCGCAGCCGACCCGCGTGGAGGACCCGCTCCTGTGGCTGCTGACCCGCCGGGGCCTGCTGCCCACCCACAAGGAGAAGCCCAAGGAGAAGAAGGCGGGTAAGGCGTGACGCTCCAGCAGCTGCACTACACGTCCGCCGCCCCCGGCCCGGACGGCTCCGGCTTCCGCTTCACCGCCGTCAGCGACGACCTGCCCGCCGCCCTCCTCGGCGAGGTGGAGCAACTGGTGGGCTACGAGCCGCCGCGCGCCGCCCCCGCCCGCCCCACCGCCGACGAACTCACGACCTTCCCCATCGCGTTCAGCCACCACCTCCTCTCCGACGGCAGCAGGCTGCTGTGCCGCGCGGTCTACACCGGCACCGACTACAGCGGGCGGTACGGCAACTTCCACGCCCACGCCGTCCGGCTGTCCCCGGCCGACGCCCTGCCCGGCGGCATGCTGCCCATCCAGGCGTGGGAGTCCTCCTTCTGGGCCGACAGCACACCCGGGGACGGCGTCCTGGCGGGGGAGCCCACCTCGGCCGGGCGCATCGACAAGGCGCGGCTGCTGGAATTCGTCCGCGCCCGCGCCGAGCGGCTCGAACCCTTCCTCGCGGACGTACGGAACCTCTTCCTGGACCCCGACGCGCCGCAACTCCTCGTCGTCGAGCGCGACAGCGCCGACGTCGCGCACTGGATCGCCGTCGCCAGCGCCGTCCTCCCGCGCGAGCGGGCCGGCCGGCTGACCTTCACGACGTACACCCGCCGCCCCGGGCTCGCCCGGCAGCAGATCGTCGGCACCTCGCCCGACGCCGACACGGACGCCGCCGACGCCGACCGCCGCTTCCGCGTCCACGACTGCGCGGGCGGCCGCTCCAGCCCGGCACGCGACGCGCCCGACGCCTGGGCGTCGGTCGCCGCCCGCCTGTGGCTGGCCGGGCTCCCCGAACTGGTCTCCGGGACGGTCCGGAACCCGGAGGGCACCGGCCCGGACGCGCCGTACGACGCCGGGCGCCTCGCCGTCCTGGCGGCCCGCGAGGGCGTCGCCCTCGACGCGGCCGGCCGCACGGCGGCCGCCCGCCGGGCCATGGAGCAGCCCCCGACGTCCGACCGGTTCGCGCTGCTCACCGGGCTGGCGGCGGGCGGCACGGCCCGTACCGCCGAGGAGTGGACGGCCCTGGCCGCGCTCGCCGACGAGTTCGCGCCCCTGGCCGGCCACGCGATCACGGACCCCCTCGTACGCGACCTGCGCGCGGAGCTGACGCGGGCGTCCGACGAACCCCTGCCCGTGCTCCTGTCCCTCCACCGCCTCGCCGAGGCGCTCCGCCTCGACCTGACCGCCGCCCTGCCCGCCCTCACGACCCGTATGAGCGCAGCCCTCCTCGACGACAACGACGACAACGACGACAAGGACCGGGCCGCCGTACGGGCCGCGCTCGGCGCCCACCCCGAACTCGCGGCCGCCGTCCTCGGCTCCCTCGACCGGGCCGCCGCCACGGGCGACCCGGCGGCCGTCGCCCGCGTCCTCGCGGACGGAATCCCGGGCGCCGACCTCGAGCCCCACCCCCACCTGCGCATGGCCGCCGCCCTGGGCATGGCCGGGCAGCACACCGACCGTCCCGGGCTCCTCGACTCCCTCATGAAGGCGGCGGGCGCCGAGCACCAGGGGGAGCCGTCCGTCCTGCGCACGGCCGTCCGGCTGATCTGGGGCGGCACCCCGATCCGCCCCGTGGAGGCCGGCATTCTCCTCGCCGAGCTCCCGGAGACGTGGTGCCGCGCGGCGGGCCTCGACGACTCCTTCGTCCAGGCCGCCCTCGACAGCGAACCCGACGACCCCGAGGCGCCCGAGCTCGCCAAGGCCCTGCTCCTGAACCGCGCCACCACCCTCGCCCCCCGGCAGCGAGCCGCGCTCCTGCTGCTCGAACTGGCCGGTGACCTGACGGCCGGCGAGGCCCTGACCGGTTACGCGGGCCGGGCCGTCGCCCTGCGCGCCCAGGCCCTTCCTCTGGAACCCGGCATCGAGACCCGCGTGAGCACCGCGCTCGCCGAACGGCTCCTCGATTCCACCGCGCCCCCGGGCGAGCTCCTCGCCCTCGTCCAGGGCGGCGACGAGCCCTTCCTGCGCGCGTACGACCGGGCGGCCCGCCGGGAGGGCGTCGCCGACCGGATGCGCGGCACGCCCGGTTACGCCGCCGAGTGCTTCGCCGCCTGGCAGACCGCGCCCGGCGCCGGCGCCCTCTGGGAGGAGATCCGCACCGGGCTGCTCACGTCCGTGCTGCGGCCGGTGGTGCGCCGCATGCCCGCCGAGGACGTCGACGAGCTCCTCGGCGACCTGCGGCGGCGGGGCGGCCCGTGGGCGTCCGCGTTCCAGGACTGGAACCGCCCCGGCGTCCTCGGCAGGATCAGCGGCCGCTGGCGCGCCCGGGGCGGCAACCGGCCGGGGACCGCCGGGGCGCGCGGCCCCGGCGACATCGAGCCGCCGAGGGAGGAACGCCCATGACGGACCTGCTGACCTGGTGGCCGACGAGGATCTTCCTCCTCGTCAACGGCCTCGTCGCGGCGGGCGTCTTCCTGCGCGTCGCCCCCGACTTCCTGTGGCGCGCCCTGTACACGACCGGGCGCTGCCTGGGGCCCTGGCAGGCGGGCGTCATGGACCCCCGGGTGGCGGCGGCGGGCGGCGCGGGCGAACCGGCCCACGGCGCGTACTGGTACCGCCAGGTGTGGACGGACATCGGCTCCGCCACGCTCAGCGGCGTCCACGCCGTCCGTTACGCGCTCGTCCACGAATGGTTCGGGCGGATCACCCGCAACCTGTTCCACGGCCGCCGCCCGAGCGGTCCCCTGGGGGAGAACGGCTTCACTCAGACCGTGATGCGCTGCGTGGGCGTGGGGGTCGGCGCGGGCGCGAGCCTCGCGGCGGTCTTCGCCGGGCTGCTCTTCGCGCAGGCCGTGGCCCTTCTCGTGCTGTTCGTCGCCGTGGTCTGCGCGGCCCTGGCGCTCGTGGCCGTGGCCGTCCGGGCCGTGGAAGGTACGGGCAGGCTGCTGCGCGGGGTCCGGATGGCCTGTCCCCACCCCGGCTGCTACCGGCGGATCGCGCTGCCCGTCCACCGGTGCCCGACGTGCGGGGCGCGCCACGAGCGGCTGCGCCCGGGCCGGTTCGGGGTGCTGCGCCGGATCTGCGTGTGCGGGACGGCGCTGCGCACCAGCCTGCCCGGCGGGCGCGGCGAGCTGGCGGCCGCGTGCCCGCACTGCGACCAGCGGCTCCCCCGGGAGCTGGGCGCGGTGCGGACCGTGCACCTGCCGGTCGTCGGGGGCACGTCGTCGGGGAAGACGATGCTGCTTGCCGCCATGGTCGCGGGCCTGGCCTCGTGGGAGCGGCGCGGCATGCTCGGCATGGCGTGCGCCACCCGCTCCGACGTGGACGAACTGGCCGCGCTCAACCGGCAGCTGGACGGCGACGGCTGGGCCCACGCCACGACCGGCCGACAGCCCCGCGCCCTCATGCTCCTCGTCTCGAAGGGCCGGCGCCGAAGGCTGCTGTACCTCTACGACCCGATGGGCGAGAGCCTCCGTGACGCCGGGGCCGTGCGCGAGCAGCAGTACCTCGCGCACGCGGACGGGGTGGTGCTGGTCGTGGACGCGCTCGCCGAGCCCGGCGTGCGCGGGCGGCTCGGCGGCGACGACGGCGGCCGGGCCGTCGGGGCCCGGCCCTCGCCGGAGGGCCCCATGGCCACGTACGAGCGGCTGGCGGGGGAGATGCAGGCGCTGACGGGCCGTCGCGGGCGCACCCCGGTGGCCACGGTGGTCACCAAACGGGACGTCCTGGACCGGCTGGTGTCGCTGCCCGTTCCCGGCCCCCGTACCGACGTGTGGCTGGAGAGCGTGGGCCTTGGCAACCTCGTGCGCGGTCTCGGCCACACCTTCGGCCGCACCCGCTACTGGGCGGTCAGTGCCCGCGCCGCCACCGGCGCGGACGCCCTCGACGGCGAACAGCGGCGCGCCGCCGAGCCGGTGCTGTGGCTGCTGGGGCAAACCGGACTTCCCGTACGGAAGTTGCTCGTGGACGAGGTGCGCGAGCCGGACGGCAAGGTAAAGGCGTGACGTCGGCGCGTCCCTGCGGATAGGGTCGGGGCGCTCGGACGGTGAGTCGGACGGTGAGAAAGAGAAGACCGCGCACGGTGACATCCACATCCACCCGGACGCCCATCGCGCTGCCCGCCCATGTGGCGCGGCAACGCCGCGTGGTGCTGGGCCTGTTCGTCGCGGCGGCCGTCGTCCCGGTCTGCGCGACCGTGTTGTTCATCCTGTTATCGCTGAACGGACTGATGGAGTGATGCCCGCGTGAGCGACATTCCCGGTGGCCCGATGGAGAGCCGCCCGGTGCATTTCATCTGGATCCTCGACTGCTCGTACTCGATGCTCGGGGAGAAGATAGGCACGCTCAACTACGCGATCCGGGAGGCCATCCCGGAGATGCAGTCGGTGGCCCACGACAACGCCTCCGCCCAGTTGCTGGTCCGGGTCCTGACCTTCTCCAGCACCGCCCGGTGGCATCAGGCGCAGCCCGTCCCCATCGACGACTTCACCTGGCAGGACATCCAGGTCGACGGCGGCACCAACCTCGGCGCGGCCCTGTCCCTGGTGGCCCGCGAGCTTCAGACGCCGCCCATGCCGCAGCGGGCGCTCAAGCCGGTGCTCGCCCTGGTCTCGGACGGTCAGCCCCTGGACGAGTGGCGGGCAGGCCTGAAGGCCATCGACGCCACCCCGTGGGGCAAGAAGGCGGTGCGGGTCGCCATCGCCATCGGCGCGGACGCCGACCGGAGCGTCCTCCAGGAGTTCCTCGGCAACCCGGAGCTCCCGGTGCTGGACGCGAACAGCCCCAAGCAGCTGGCGGCCGCCATCCGCTGGGCCTCGACGGCGGCCGTCAAGGCCGCGTCGCAGCCCGTCGCCGGCGGTGCGGCGGGCACCAAGCAGCTCGGGCCCGCGTTCGCGCCGCCCAAGCTCCAGGACGATGACGACGACGTGTGGTGAGCGTGCCGCCGCACTGGGAGATCCTCCGCGAGTCGGTCCGGGGGCCGGGCAAGGCCCACAACCAGGACTGGTACGACGTCGACGACACGGTCGACGGCACGCTCGTGCTGGCCGTCGCCGACGGCCACGGCTCGGCCGCCCACGCGCGCAGCGGCCTCGGCGCGCGCTACGCCGTCGACGTCTTCCTCCACCGCGGGCGCGAGTTCGCGGCCCGCGCCCGTGAGTCGGGGGACCTGCGGCAGCTCCACCGCGACGCCTGCGGCCGCGTCCCCCGCGAGATCGTGCGCGACTGGCGGGACGAGGTCGAACGGCACGTCCGCAAGGAGCCGCTGGACGGCGTGCCGAAGGGCGGCGAGCTCCTCGCCTACGGCACGACGCTCCTCGGCGCGGTCCTCGTGCCCGGTCTGCTGGTCGCCTGGCAGCTGGGCGACGGGGATCTGATGCTCGTCGAGGCGGACGGCAGGATCCGCGCCCCGCTCGCCCCGGCCGAACCGGAGCTCGGGGACGAGACGGAGTCCCTGTGCGGCCGCCAGGCGTGGGACCTGATGCGGGTGCACTGGGCCCCCGTCTCCGACCCGGCGCGGCTGCCGCGCCTGCTGACGCTGTCCACGGACGGGCTGTCGAAGAGCTTCGCGGCACAGGACGGCTTCGTCCAGTTCGTCCGGGAGGTGGACGAACGCCTGGCGGCGGAGGGCGCCGAGCCGATCCGTGAGGCGCTGCCCGGCTGGCTGAACCACGCCGGCTCGTACTCGGGCGACGACACCACCGCGGTCGCCGTGTGGCGGCGACCGGACGACGCGGGCCCGTGCGAAGGCGGCCCCGACGCGGGCCCCTCCGAGGACGGCCCCCAGGACCGAGGAACGGAGAGCGACTGATGTCCGGCATGCTCGACGAAGGCGCCCGGCTCACCACCGACACGGGCGACGAGATCGTCGTCTCCGGGATGCTGGGAGCCGGCGGCCAGGGCGAGGTGCACCGCGTCACGACACCGCTCGGCGACAAGGCCCTCAAGTGGTACTACCCGAGCTGCGCCACCCCCGAGCAGCGGAAGATCGTCGAAGAGCTCGTCAGCCGGGACTTCGACGACGACCGCTTCCTGTGGCCGCACGCCTTCGTCCCCGGGCCCGGCGACGGATTCGGCTACCTCATGGACATCCGCCCCGAGCGGTTCAAGGGTCTGCCCGCGCTCTTCCGCCGCACGCTGCGCACCACGCCCACGGCGCTGGTGACCGCCGGACTGAACATGGTCGAGGCCTATCAGGCCCTCCACTCCCGGGGCATCGCCTACCGCGACATCTCGTGGGGCAACATCTTCTTCGACCCGGCCAACGGCGACGTCCTCGTCTGCGACAACGACAACGCCGTGGTCGAGGGCGAGGCCAGCGGAATCTCCGGAACCATGGAGTTCATGGCCCCCGAGCTGGTGCGCGGCGACACGGGCGCCATCCCCGGCACCCAGACGGACCTCCACTCGCTGTCCGTTCTACTGTTCATGCTGCTCATGAACCACCACCCGCTCAAGGGCCGGGCGGAGCTCGCCATCCGCTGCCTCGACGAGGCCGCCGAGAAGCGCCTCTACGGCCGGAACCCCGTCTTCGTCTTCGACCCCGACGACGACAGCAACGCGCCCGACCCGCAGGAGCAGCGCACCGTCCTCGCCACCTGGGCCGTGGTCCCGCCCAGGCTGCGCACCCTGTTCGTCAAGAACTTCACCGAGGGGCTGCGCGAGCCGTCCCGGCGCGTCCGCGAATCGCAGTGGCGCGACGCCCTGCGGCAGGTCCGCGACACGATCGTGGACTGCGCGAACTGCGGCCGGCAGAACATGACCGAGCCCCTCTCCACCACGGCCCGCGCCTGCTGGTCCTGCGGCAGCACCCTCGTCCTGCCGCCCCGCCTGGTGATCACCACGCCGATGCTGGGCACCGAGCGCCACCTGCGGCTGCGCCGCTCCGCCCGGGTGCACGAGCACCACGTCCTGGACGAGCCCGCCCGCCACGACTACGGGGACGGCACGGTCGTCGCCGAGCTCGTCCAGCACCCCACGAAACCGGGAGTGTTCGGCCTCGCCAACCGGTCGGCGAAGACCTGGAGCGCCCGCCGCTCGGACGGCACCGCCCAGGACGTGCCGCCCGGCCGGAGCGTGCCGCTGCGGGCCGGGCTGGAGATCGACCTGGGCGGGGCGCGGGCCGTGATCCGCGCCCAGTGAGCGACGGGCCGACCGAGTGGGGGGGGCCGACCGAGCGGGGGGCCGCGCTCACATGCCCGGGTTCACATCCCCAGGGCGCGGCCCAGATCCTGGGCCAGGGCGAGCGAACCGCTGCCGGCCGCCACCCCCGTCGTGATCAACTCCAGCCACTGCCGGACCCGCCCCCGGTCGACGGACCGCCCCTCGGCGTCCGCGCGCGCCAGCTCGCCGCGCACCAGGTCGGCGGGCTCGGCGAGCCCGGGGCTCTCGGCGCGCAGCCGCCGCACGAGCTCCCCGGCCAGCCGCAGCGCCTCGGCCGGGGACTGGCCGTGGTGGACCTCGATCCTGCCGTGGTCACCGAAGTTGCTCTGGCCCGAGACGTTGCCGTGGAAGTTGTACGTGCTCAAGGTGGCTCCTCTCAGCTTCCGCCCTGGGGGCGTAGTTGTTGATCTGGCCGTTGGCGCCGATGTTGGTGTTGCCGGTGATGTCGCCGGAGATGTTGTAGGTCTGGGTGGCGATCACCTGCTGGGCGCGGTCGAAGTCACTGGTGTCGACGTTGTGGTCCTGCAGGAACCGTTCCGTGGCGATCAGTACGCCCTGCTGGAGCCGGAGGAAGGTGTCCCGGGAGTCGGTGCGTTCCGTGTGGCCCATGGCGTTCCAGTCGGAGCACCAGTTGCGCAGGCTGTCGTCGGCGCCGTAGTCGTAGGCCGCGTGCTGCTTGGAGATCGCCCGGCGCGTCCGCTCCAGCTCGCGGGCGTAGCGCTTCCGCTCCCCGCGCCGCCGGGCGGCGCGGCCGGGCGCGCCCCACACGCCCCGCCAGGTGTTCGACACGCCGAAGCGCAGCAGGCTCCACCCGTACTCGAAGCCCTCGATGGGCAGGTAGCGCACCACGCTGAACCGGCCGTGGAGCGGGGGCACCACATAGGCGGCGACCTCCCAGGACAGCCGGGGATGCAGGAGCCGGGCCCGCAGGTGCATGGAGACGACGACGTTGCCGCCCTCGCCGACCATCTCCAGGCTCAGATACGTGCGCATGCCCGCGCCCGATCGCACCGTCGCGGACTGGACGGACTGCTGGGGGATGCGCGCGGCGGGCCGCCGCAGCGGATCGGGCAGCAGGTCGGGCAGATACGGGGTGCTCGTGCCGAGGACGTAGAGGCGGTTCTGCGCCCTGAGCTCCGGCAGGCCGATGATGTGCTTGATGTTCTTGGCCACGTAGGTGTGGAGGTCGACCGCGTCGAAGGGTTCGAGGGCCAGCTTCCCGCCGGTGGGGGAGTCGGCGGGGCGGCTGACGTCGATGGACTCCCAGACGACTTCCTTGATCTTCCTGCCGCTGCCGACGAAGGGGTTGCTCGACTCGGCGCGCACGTCGTACGGCAGGACGTTCGGCCGGCGCAGATCGGCCAGGCGGTTCTCCACCTCCGGCGCCACGGCCGGTGCCAGCTCCTGCGGCTTGCGCGGGTCCCGGTACGCGTCGAGGGCCGCCTGCCGGGCGTCGTGCTCGGCCCGGCAGACCACCACCCCTCCGCCCGCGAAGAGGACGACGAGAAGGAGGAGGCAGAACCACATGCCCGTGGACGCGCCGGCGCCGAGGCTCGCCAGGAGCCCGAGCAGTGAGCCGATCACGCCGAGCAGGACGATCGAGAGCAGCCGGTCCCGCCGCTCCCGGCGCCGCCAGGCGGCCTCGGTGTGCCGTACCAGCGCGATGAGGTTGACGCCGAGCGGCAGGCCGTTGGCCTTGAGCCCGTCGTCCATGAACTCCCGTCGCACCTTGTGCGTGAAGCCCTCGTCCAGGTGCGTCGTCGCGCACAGCCGTCGGGTGACGGCGTCCCCCCGGTACTGGGGTAACGGGGGCAGCTGTCTCGGCGCCATGCGATTCCCTCCCCTGCGCCGGCCCGGTCGCCGGGCCGGACTCACCCTATGGGAAGCGGCTCCCACCGGGCAGCACTCCGGAGAGCCCGGAAACGATCAACAAGGGTCCATGTACCCTAAAGGGGAGGCCAAACCTCGCCAGACCCGAGGAAACCCCAGCTCCGCTGGGGTTTTTCTATTTTTGGGGACACTTTGCGGCAGATCGGCCCGGCCGGGCCGGGGTCGCCCGTCCCCGCCGTCTGCCACAGACTGGTCGCGGTCGAGCCTTGAACGAATTGGTACGTCGAAGCATGAACGTTTCTCACACTGATCACCCCGCCGGTGACCAGCCCGCCACCTGGGACGGCCACCGTCCCGTGCGCGTGGGCGTGCTGGTCACGGCGCTGCTCGCGGCCTGCGTGGCCTTCCAGCTCAACGCGAGCATGCTCAGCCCCGCGCTGAAGAGCATCGAGGAAAGCCTCCACGCCAGCTCCGCGGAGATCGGCCTCACCCAGACGGCCTTCTTCACCTCCGCCGCGCTGTTCTCGCTGTTCCTGCCCCGCCTCGGCGACGTCATCGGACGCCGCAAGGTGCTGGCGGGGATGCTGGTGCTGATGGCCGTCGGCTGTGTGGTCGCCGCGCTGGCCGAGAGCGTTCCCATGCTGTTCGTCGGCCGGCTCATCCAGGGCGCGTCCGGCCCGACCGTCCCGCTGTGCCTGATCATGCTGCGGATGGAGGTCACCGAGCCCAAGCGCTACGGCACCCTCCTGGGCGCGATCACCGCCGTCAACGGCGGCATCGCCGGCGTCGACTCCCTGGCCGGCGGCTACCTCGCCGACAACCACGGCTTCCAGTCCGTCTTCTGGGCCATGGCCGTCGTGGCCGTCATCGCGGCCGTCCTCGTCGCCACGCTGACCCGCGAGACCAAGGTCCCCTCCGCCCACTCGATGGACTGGCCGGGCGTCGCCTTCCTCGTCGTCTCCGTCGGCGCGCTGCTCGTCGCCCTCAACGAGGCGGGCAAGCTCGGCGCGGCGAACTGGGGCCTGGTCGGCGGGCTCGTCGTGCTCTCCGCGATCGCCTTCGCCCTGTTCTGGCGGACCGAGGACCGCACCCACCACCCGCTGGTCGCCACGCGCCACCTCAAGCAGCGCGCCACCTGGGCGATCCTGCTGACCACCGTGCTCACCATGACCGGCGTGTTCGCCGTCATGAACGGCCTGATCCCCGCCTTCGCCCAGGACGCCAAGGCCGGCCTCGGCATGAGCGCCGAGGCCTCCGCCTGGTGGACGCTGACGCCCTACGCGCTGGCCGGCCTCGCCATGGGCCCGATCGCGGGCCGGCTGGCCGCCACCTACGGCTACGGGCGGATCCTGCGCCTGGGCCTGGTCGGCGCCGCCGCCTCCGTCATCCTGATGATCTTCACCATCCCGGCCCATTCGCGCGTGATGCTGCTGGTCACCTCGATCCTCGTGGGCATCACCTACGCGGGCGTCGCCAACATCGTCCTCAACGGCCTGGGCATCGTGCTGTCGCCCAAGGAGAACCCGGGCTTCCTGCCCGGCCTCAACGCGGGCGCCTTCAACCTCGGTGCCGGCCTGAGCTTCGCGCTGCTCTACGCGGTCAAGACAGCGGCCATGCCCAGTGACCCGGCCTCGGCCGGCGGCTACGTCACCAGCATGATCGCCGGCGTGGTCATCATGGCCGCCGCCCTCGGCACGTCCTTCCTGATCCCCAAGCCCGTGGAGGCGGAGGCGCACTGACGCGCGCCGGGGCCCGCACCGGGGTCGAACGGGCGCCCGAACGGGTCAATGCCCCGTGAGAGCCCCCCGAATGCCCCCTGGCCGTCCCATTGAAGCCTCCCCTCGCATGCCCGACCATAAGGGCGAGCGATGGGGAGGCCCATGAGCCGCTTCTGCCGGGACGTCGTGATCATCGGGGCCGGGCCCACCGGCCTGGCCCTGGCCGTGGCCCTGCGCCAGTACGGACTGGGCGTGACCGTCCTGGAGAAGGAGCCCGGCACCAAGCGGCAGGTGCGGGCCAGCGTCCTCTGGCAGCGCGCCCTGGAAATCCTGCGCGACCTCGGCTGCGCGGAGCGCTTCCTCGACCAGGGGCTGACCCTGCGGCAGGCCGTCTTCCACGTCCGGGGACGCGAGATCGGCCGGCACGCCATGACCGTCCCCGGCACGGCCTTCCCCCAGCCGCTGTCCATCGAGCAGATCGCCATCGAGGCACTGCTGGCCGAACGCCTCCGCGAACTCGGCACCGAGGTCCGCTGGAACAGCGAGGCCGTCGCCGTACGCCCCGGCGAACGCGCCGCCCAAGTGGACGTACGCGGACCCGACGGCACGCTGGAGACCCTCGACTGCCGCTGGGTCGTGGGCTGCGAGGGCGCCCACAGCGTCGTCCGCGGAACGCTCGGCCTCCTCTTCGAGGGCGAGCGCCGCACCGGCCTCCAGGCCGTGCAGATCAACGCCCGGCCCCGGTGGCCCTACCCCTACGCCCCCGACACCACGTACTTCTTCATCGAGCGCCGCGCCAGCCTCATCGTCTCGCCGCGCCCGGGCGGCGGATACCGCTTCTTCTGCTTCCGCGACGACCCGGACCCCGGGCACGTCGCGCCGCCCGACGTCGAGGAGATGCGCGAGCTGGTCGCCCGGGTCGCCCACGACCCGGACGTCCGCCTGGTGCCCACCGAGCCCGAGTGGTTCAACCGGGCCCGCTTCCACGACCGCGTCGCGGCCACCTTCCGCGTGGGCCCGGCCCTCCTCGCCGGGGACAGCGCCCATCTGTGGGCCCCCGTCGGCGGACGCGGCCTCAACACCGGGCTGCGCGGCGTCCACAACCTCGCCTGGAAGCTCGCCGCCGTCCACCAGGGGCACGCCCGCGACGCCCTGCTCGACACCTATACCGCCGAGCAGCGCGCCATCGCGCGGGAGGTGATGCGGCAGATGCGGCGCAACGTTCTGGAGCTGCCGCCCTCCGTGCCGACCCTTGCCGCGATGCGGCTTTTCGGGCCCGCGCTTCTGCGCAGCGAGACGTTCAACCGGCAGGGCCGCAACCTTCTCAGCGAGCTCTTCCGTCACTACCGCAGCGGCCCGCTCGCCGCCGACCGGGGCGGGCGCGGCGCCCTCCGCGCGGGCGACCGGCTGCCCGACCTGCCCGTCACCGAGAGCGGACGGCAGCGCAGGCTCCACGATCTGCTGTCGTACGAGCGCTGGACGCTGCTCGTGGGCGCGGCGAGCGGCGTGGCCACGACGGGGACTGTGCCGGGCTTGATCGACACGGTCGAGCTGCGCCGGGTTCTTGACCGGTACGCCGTGCGGGCGGAGGTTTTCGGGATCCGGGCCGGGAAGGGGGTGGCGGAAGGGCCCGCCCCCGGGACGTTGCTGCTTGTCCGGCCGGACGGGCATATCGGGCTGCGCGCCCGGGCGGGGGATGTCCGGGCGCTGGACGCGTACCTTGGCTCTTGGTTCGTTCGGCGGGGCGGCTGAGCGCGTTCGCGTTGCACTGCGGGCCGGTGGGGGCTTGTCGCGCAGTTCCCCGCGCCCCTTACGGGGCGCACTGTCCCCAGCCCCGCGCCCCTTACGGGGCGCCCGCCTTCGGAGCGCCCGCCCTACCGTGCTCCCGTCCGGATCATCATCCTCGCCGGGCCGTGGAAGATCAGGTCGTCCGCGTACCGTATCGGTTCTGACGCTCGGGACAGGCCCGGCAGGTTCAGGAGTTCCGTCAGGCCTATCTCCGCCTCCGCTCGTGCCAGGGGGGCGCCCACGCAGTAGTGGATGCCCATGCCGAAGCCGGTGTGGCGGAGGGCGTCGCGGTGGACGTCCAGGCGGTCCGCGTCGGGGAAGCGGCCGGCGTCCCGGTTGGCGGAGCCCAGGACCAGGACGACCTTCTCGCCCCGGCGCACGGTGTGCCCCGATATCTCGTCGTCCTCCTTGGCCCAGCGGCTGATCATCTGCACGGGCGGGTCGTAGCGCACCAGCTCCTCCACCGCGTCCGGCAGTAGCTTGGGGTCCGACCGCAGCTCCGCGAGCTGCTCCGGGTGGGCGAAGAGGGCCAGCAGGCCCTTGGCCAGCAGGTTGGTGGTCGTCTCGTGGCCCGCCGTCAGCAGATGGATGCAGGTGCCCACCAGGACGTCGTCCCCCAGCGGAACGCTCTCCTCGGCCGCCAGCATCGCCGCGATCAGGTCCGCCGCGTCGGCGCCGCGCCCCGCCCGCCGCCTCGCCAGCTCGGCCCGGAAGTACGCGGCGAGTTCCCGCGCGGCCGCCTCGGCCACCGCGAAACCGTCGGAGCGGCGGGCCGCACGGGAGCTCGTCGCCTGCTGGAGGTCCACGGCCCGTTCCCGGAACCAGGGGCGGTCCGCCCTCGGCACCCCCAGCAGTTCGCTGATCACCAGGATTGGGAAGGGCGCGGCGAAGCCGCTCACCAGATCGGCGGGGTCCGCCGCCGTGAGCTCGGCGGTGAGCTCCGCCGCCAGTCGCCGGATGCGGGGGCGCAGCGCCTCCACGATGCGGGGCGTGAAGCTCTTCGCGACCAGCGCCCGTACCCGGGTGTGCTCCGGCGGGTCCATGAAGACCAGCCAGTTGGTGACGGTCCGCCGCAGGTGCGGGCACTGCTCGGGCAGCGCGGCGGGCAGGGCGCCCCGGCCGTGGCGGCGGCTGGTGAGCACCCGGGCCACGTCGGCGTGGCGGAAGAGGTACCAGGTGTCGCCGGAGCGGTGGACGGGGTCGAGCTCCCGGTAGGGCCGGTAGGACGCGTAGGGGTCCGCCGGGTCGACGTCCTCCGGGCGGAACGGGGGTATCGGTGTGCTCATGGGGTGTCTCCCTGGCGGCGGAAGAAGTCGGCGTGGAAGGCCGCCATCTCGGCGACCTGGGACGGCACCGGCTCGCACTTGCGGGCCGCCGCCGCGAGGTGGTCCAGGCGCAGCGCCAGCGCGCGGCGCGCCACGTCGGGCCGGGGGACGGACGCGGGCTGGGTGTCGAGTTCGAACGTCGGGCCGGCGGTCCGGCCGCGGCGGCCCGATTCCATCGTGACCAGCAGCTCCGCCAGCGGACGCATCATGCCGGTCATCACGTCGATGGAGGCGTTCATCAGCTTCGAGCGGCGCAGGCTGCCGTCCGGGCTCTCGCCGAAGTGCTGGGCCATCAGCTGGAGCATCACGTGGTACGAGCGGTTGAACAGCCGTGCCACCGTCCGCGCCTCGTCATCCGTGATCGAGTCCTTCGCCGCGTCGCCGACGCCTACCGTGGGGTTGCGCAGCACCGGGTAGGCCGGGCTCCAGGGCAGCAGCCGCCCGTAGGGCCCGGGGACGCGTTCGGTGGTCAGGGCCTCGCCGATCCGCAGGAAGCTCTGGAAGTGGGAGGAGTCCGACGGCCCGGCGTCGCCCAGGGCGCCGCCCTCGCCCTGCTCGGTGATGAAGTCCACGGCGAACAGGGCGCTGGCGAGGTCGTCGACCTCCAGCTGGTAGTCGGGGTGGGTGGTGTTGACCGATTCGCGCATGAACACGTGGTGTTCGCCGCCGCCGCGCCCCTTCTCGACGAGGAAGAGGTCGGGGACGCGCCGCAGCCCCTCCCGGATGCCCGCGTACAGCTCGCTCACCGAGCTCCAGGTGAAGCCGAGCGGCCGGACGGCGGTGGGCCGGGCGCCGCTCTCGCGGCGCACCTCCGGCGTGAGCCCGGCCGGCTGCTCGATGGCGATGTAGCGCTGCACGCTGCCGACGCTCAGGCCCTCCAGGGCGAAGTCCAGCGGGACGGGCAGCTCGGCGTTGAGCGTGCCGAAGTCGAGCACCGGGACGTGGAAGGGCTCGCCCATGGCCGTGATGATGTTGTTGACCAGCAGGAAGTGGATCATCTCCTCGCGGGCGACGTTCAGCAGGGTGCCCCGGATCCCGTCGTCGACGGTGGCGCCGCCCTGCCCGCACGCGAGCGCCAGCTGCTCCGCCGTCCACCGGCCGCGCCGTACGTACTCCCGCCCGGCGCCGTGCGTGGGCACGGAGAACGCCGCGTAGAGGTACTGGAGCATCACCGCGAGCTCCAGCGCGGCGGCCTGCTTGAGGGCGGTCCACAGCTCGCCGCGCGTGGTGATCGCGGGCTCGGTCACGGGGATCGCCGGGGCGGTGAGCGGTGGGCGGGTCCGTTCCTGCTGGTTGCGCAGATAGGCCAGCAGGAGGCGGGCCTTGGGGTCGGTCAGGTCGCGGGTGGGCGGCATGTAGTACGTCTTCGCCTTGTTGCGCGGGTCGCACATCTGCCACGCCAGCTCGGCGTACGTCTCCACCTTGCAGCGGTCGGCGAGGCTGAAGACGTCGGAGCGCATGAAGGTGGAGATGTGCTCGTAGAACGCGAAGACCTCGCGGTGCAGCAGGGTGAAGTCGACGTCCTCGCGGGGGACGTCGTCCAGGTGCCAGTCGTCGGGCAGGACACGGACGGACAGGCTGCCCGCGCCCGCCCAGTAGCCGAGGGCGTCCTCGTCGTCGTAGGCCGTCCAGGCGGAGCCCGCCTCCGTGGGGTCGGCGGCGGGCCGGTCGGCGGGGTCGGTGGTCAGCAGGACCCGGCAGGTGCCCGCCCGCTCGCCGCGCAGGATGAGCAGGCCCCGCCCCCGGTCGTCGGTCTCCACGGCGCACTCGGCGGTGAAGCCGCCGTCCCCGCCGCGCATCCCCAGGTGGACGGCGTCCCCGCAGCGCGCCCCCGCGCCGCCCGCGACGGGGTCGGCGGGCAGGGCGCGCGGGTTGGAGTACTGGCGGGCGTGGACGGTCCCGGCGCTCGCCGGGCGGCCGCGCACGAACACGCGCAGCGGGATCTCGACGGCGTGGTCGCGCTCGTGCGCCGCGTCGCGGTGATGGAGGGTCACCACGGCCTCGTCGCTCTGGATGTTGATCTCCCGCTCGGCGAGCAGCACCTCCGGGTCCCCGGTTCCGGCGGCGGCCCGCACCAGGCACAGGGCCTCGTCCGGGGCGGCCTCCCAGCCCGCCTCGGCGGGCACGGTGACGATGCCGGAGGTGAGCTCCCCGGCGTTCGGACCGGCGTACGACCCGGCGGGCAGCCGGGCGAGGAGCCGGCCGGAGCCGGCCGACCGCAGCTCCAGGTCGCCGGCGTCCAGCGGCGGCCCGAGCCGGTGCAGCGGGCCCGGGCCCGCCTCCGTTGCCCGGCCCGTGAGCGGCACGGCGGAGACCATGTTGAACGCGGCCCGGCCGTGCCCGACCTCCACCGTCATGTGGTGGAGCGGGCCGCCCGCCCCCGGAAGGGGGGCGAGCAGCCGGCCGGCGGGATAGCTGCGCGGTTCCTCGGCGTGCCAGGGCGCGATCGTCCCCCGCACCCGCCACAGGGCGGGCGTGTCCGGGGCGAGCGGCGAGGTCACGTCGTCCAGCGCGAACTGGACGACCAGGCCGTCCGCCCCGCCCTCCACCGCCTCGCGCAGCGCGCGCACGGCGGGGGAGAGCCGGGCGTCCGGCAGCCAGCCCAGCCCGTCCGCGCCCTCCTCGGGGGTGACGACGAACTGGTGGACGGCGCAGTAGCCCAGCTCCCGGGCGAGCGCGTGCTCGCCCACGCCCAGGATCCGGCGGAAGTCCACCCAGCGCGGCGGCTGGAAGCCCTCGACCGCGTTGCTGAGCATGTAGCCGTCGTCGTGCGAACGGCCCAGGCGCCCCAGGCCGAACCGGCCGATCATCAGGGCGGTCGTCCACCGGGAGGCCGGGTCCAGGTCGAAGACCCGGGCTCGGTTGACGGTCGTGCGCAGGTACTCGTTGTAGTGGCCCCACACGTCGACGCTGCGGCCGACGAGCGGGTCGGCGGTGGAGGGCGGGGCGCCGGCCGGATCGTCCGGGCCCTCGACGGAGACGACCCGGGCGTCCAGCAGGAAGTGCCCGTTGCCGTCGAAGTGCCGCCCCTTGGCCGCGCTGAAGACTCCCCCCTCCGCCGCCGGGCAGGATCGCCCGGCGGCGTCGAAGTGCGGCCCGAGCCGCTGGAGGTGGTCGTGGTACTCGTCGGCCGGCCGGTCGGCCGGGAATGGCCGCCCGTCACCGGTCAGGGCCCGGTTGGCGGCGAGATCCACGAGCCCGCCCCGCGCGCCGGTGGGCAGTTTCGTCGTCGCGGTGCCGGCGAAGTGCAGCCGGGGCAGATCGAAGACGCTCATCACAGGGCTCCCGCGGGGTTGGCCCGGCCGGAGACGGCCGTGCGGCGGCGGTCGGTGGCGAAGTCCGCCACCTGTTCGACGGCCCGGAGCGCGGACTCGATCGATCCGTCGATCCAGGCGGGCGACGTCGAGCAGTGCTCGCCCGCGAAGAACAGCCGGTGCGCGGGCCGTCCGGCGCGCAGCAGCTCCTCCTCGACCTCGCCGGGGCTCTTGCCCCAGCGCACCGCGCAGCCGGCCTGCCAGCGCGAGTCCCCCCAGGCCACGCTGACGGCTTCCAGCACCATGCCGGGCGAGAGCAGCTCGGGGTGGGCCACGCTGAGCTCGTCCAGCACCAGGCGGTGGCGGCGGCAGGCCGACATCCGGCCCAGCTTCCGGGCCTCGTCCCCGATGGTGTAGCTGGCCAGCAGGGCGGCGCCGCGCCCCGGTTCGCCGTCGACGGGCGGGTAGTAGGTCTGGCGGATGCGCCCCCCGGTGAAGGAGGCGCCGCCCTCGATGCCGCCCTGCCGCCAGAACGGCGTCCGGCAGAGGAAGGCGACCTTGGTGGCCGGGCAGTACTGCACGTCGCGCAGTACGGCCAGCTTGTCGGTGTCCAGGCCGGTCAGCCGCATCCGCCGGACGGCGGGGAACGGCGCGGTGCACACGACGAGATCCGAGCGCTTGACGACCGTCCGGCCGCCCGCCTTGACCTGGAGCAGGACGCCGTCGTCACGGACGTCGACGCCGGTGACCCGGTGGCCGAGGGCCACCGGGCCCCGCAGCCGGCCCGCCAGACGGCAGGTCAGCTGGTCCATGCCGCCGTGCAGCCGCAGCAGGTCGGGGCTGGTCTCGGTGAGGATGTCGTCGAGGAAGCTGTTGAGCCGGCCGCTGCACCCGGCGCGGATGCCCGGGTAGGCGGCGAAGAACGTGTGGAGGTCGACGCGGTCGCGCGCCGCTCCGCGTATGTGCTCGGTGATGTCGAGGTGGTCGACCATGTCGAGCAGCTGGCGGTGGAGGTCGGCGCGGAGCGCCTCCCGCAGGTCCGGGGGCGCGATGGCGTCGACGATGGCCGTCAGCCACGTGCCGAAGACGATGGTGCCCGTCGTGTACCGGTGGTCCGGGCGCTGCCGCGCGAGCTCGGCGCGGAAGTGCTCGCGCAGCGGGCCGGCGGCGTCCCGGATGCGAATGAAGCCGTTCCGGGTGTGGAGATAGGCGTTCTCCTCGGAGAGGAGCGTGGCGAACGTGCGGAGTTCGCCGGCCAGCCCCATCTTTCGAATGTATTCGAGAGTGTGGTGGTGGTGGGACGGAATGCGCATGGCGCCGAGCTCCACGGACGGTGCGCCGGAGCCCGGGCCGAACCGGTGGGTGAGAATGCGGCCACCGATACGGCTGTTGCCTTCCAGCACCTCGACGCGATAGCCGAGGCGCTCCAGTTCGTAGGCGGTCACCAGACCGGCGACACCGGCGCCGATGACGGTGACGTGGCGCCCTCGCCGTTCGAATTTATCGAATGCGTGGGCATGCCAAACCATGGAGTTCGCGGACATTGGTGGTTCCCCCCGTTAATGCCGTGCTTTCCCCGTTCGAGCACCCGTACAAATTTCATACGGGGCCGTCAGAACGCAATGGTATTTGAGGACGCTCGAAATCTGGCAGCGGATTTTTGCCCGGCGTCGACGAAATCGTAGACGCGGTACGGCGAAATACGGCCGGGGATCGTCCGGACATCCCATGGGCGATGCGCTCCCCCCGCCGACCGTGATCGACGCGGGCCCCACGCCGCCCGGCAACCCCTCGGATCGTCGGCTCGTACTCCCAGCGGAGTACCGAAAAGCCCGTACTCAAGTACGACGACGCGGGCGCCCGCGCCAGGCATCGTTGAGGGATGGAGCACGAGCACGACCTGACGGAGTGGAGAACCTGGAGCGGGGGTGGCGCGTGAGCGCGCTCGCCGTGGCGGTGCTGCTGTGCCTGGTGTCCGCCGTCTGCTACGCCGGGGCGGCCATCGCCCAGGAACGCGTCGCCGCCACCAGCCCCGGCGGGGGATACGCGCCGCTGCGGCGCCCCGGCTGGTGGGGCGCGGTCGCCCTCACCTGCCTCGGCGCCGGGCTGCACGTGGTGGCCCTGGCCTACGGCCCGCTGAGCCTCGTTCAGCCGCTGGGCGCGCTGACGATCGTCTTCGCCCTGCCGATGGCCGCGCTGTGCGCCCGCCGCCCCGTCGGCGCGGCGAGCCGGCGCGGCGCCCTCCTCGCCACGGTGGGACTGGCGGGGCTGCTGAGCCTCACCGGGACCCCGCACGGCGACACCCTCGCCGGCGCCGAACGCCCCCTGCTCGCGGTTGTGGCCCTCGCCGCCGTGGCCCTGGCCGCCCTCGCCGCCCGCCGGCTGCGCCACCCGGGCGCCCGGGGCGTCCTGCTGGCCGCCGCGGCGGGCGCGGCCTTCGGCATGGCGTCGGTCTTCACCAAGGCCGTCGCCGAGGACTGGACGACGCGCGGCGCCGACATCCCGGCCCTCCTGCCGGGCCTCGGCGCGATCGCGGCCCTCGCCCTGGCCGGGATGCTGCTGTCCCAGTCCTCCTACCGGGGCGCGGGCCTCGCCGCGCCGCTGGCGACCGTCACCGTCGTCAACCCCGTGGTGGCCGCGGCGATCGGCGTCGCCGAACTCGGCGAGGTCTTCCGCTACGGCGCGACGGGCGCCCTTCTCGCCGCCGTGGCGGGGGCGGTGGCCGCGACGGGGGTGGTGACGCTGACCGTCCAGGACGCGAAGCGTCCTGCGGATGCCCCCGCCCTGCCCCACGCGCGGCAGCCCGACCGCGACCTGGTCCGGGCCGGCGCGGACCCGGACCCGCGCTGACGCGCGGTGGGGGTCCCAGGGGGCGCAGCCCCCTGGGAAACGGTGAAAGGGCGGGGCTGGGGCACCCTCCCCAGGGTGAACGCCCCGTGGCGCACGCGGTGCGAACCGCGCCACCATGGTGCCCCCGAACCCCTCCGGAGGAGCCCCGTGGATTTCGATGTCGTCGTGGAGATCCCGCAAGGCAGCCGCAACAAGTACGAGATGGACCACGAGACCGGCCGCATCCGCCTCGACCGGATGCTGTTCACCTCCACCCGCTACCCCGCCGACTACGGCTACATCGACGAGACCCTCGGCGCGGACGGGGAGCCCCTCGACGCGCTCGTGCTCGCCGGGGACCCTACGTTCCCCGGCATAGTCGTCCGATGCCGCGCGATCGGGATGTTCCGGATGCGGGACGAACAGGGCGAGGACGACAAGGTGTTGTGCGTGCCCGCCGGCGACCCCCGGCACGAGCACGTGCGCGACCTCCGGCACCTGCCCGAGTTCGACCGGCTGGAGATCCAGCACTTCTTCGAGGTCTACAAGGAGCTCGAGCCGGGCAAGTCCGCCGAGGCCGCCTGCTGGGCGGGCCGGGCGGCCGCCGAGGCCGAGATCAGCGCCGCCCGCGCCCGGGCCAAGGCCGCCGGGACGAGCTCTCCCTGGTGAGCGATGGCGAGCGATGATGAGAGATGGCGAGCGATGAGGGCGGCGGCGATGCGGTAGAAGAGGGCATGGCCACCACCGACCGGCGCGCCGCCGGTCCCGCCTCCGCCACCACGGACCAGGATGCTACGCCGCACCACGACGTACGCCTGGCTGCGGTCGCCGTCGCCTTCGCCGTACTGCAACTGTGCTACGCCGTCGCCCATATGGACCTCGGCTGGGACGAGAGCGTCTACCTCTCCCAGGTGGACCCCCGCAACCCCGCCGCCTTCTTCAGCGCCCCGCGCTCACGAGGCATCAGCTTCCTCGTCGCGCCCATCGTTTCCCTCACTCCCTCCGTCCCCGTGCTGAGGGTCGCGCTGGTACTGCTCTCCTCGCTCGCGCTGTTCGCCGCGTTCCGCGTGTGGGAGCCGCTGCTGGGCAGGGGCCGCGTCGCGCTCGCCGCGCTGCTGTTCACCGGACTGTGGATCACCGTGCTCAGCGGCCCGGAGGTCATGCCCAACCTCTGGCTCGCGCTGGCCGCCGTCGCCGCCGTCGGCTGGTTCCTGCGCGCCCGCCGCGACGCCCCCGGCCGGCGCCGGGCCCTCACGGGGCTCACCGTCGCCCTCGCCGCCGCGGCGCTGCTGCGCGCCCCCGACGCCGTCTGGCTCGCCCTGCCCCTGCCGGCCGCCTGCGCCGGCGTACGGGCCTGGCGCACGCCCGCCACCACGGCCGCCGTCCTCGGCGGGCTCGCGGCCGGTGGTGCGCAGTGGGCGGCCGAGGCGTACGAGCGCTTCGGCGGCATCGGCCGGCGGCTCGCGCTCTCCAGCGACACCGAGGGCGGCATGGGCGCCCATCTCGGCGCCGGACTCCGCGCCTCCTACCGCGCCCTCAACGGCCCCCAGCTCTGCCGCCCCTGCCGCATCGCCGGCCCCTCCATCGCCCACTCCCTGTGGTGGCTGCTGCTCCCTGCCCTCATCGCGGCCGCCTGTGCCCTCGCCCTGCGCGTCCGCCGACAGGAGCCGCAGGAGCCTCAGGAGCTCCGGGAGCCCCGCCGGTCCCGCGAACCGGAGGGGGCCGCCGTCACCCTCCTGCCCGTCGCCTGCGCCCTGGCCCTCGCCGCGCCCTATCTGCTCCTGCTCGACTACGCGGCCCCCCGCTTCCTGCTGCCCGTCTACGCCCTGCTCGCCTTCCCCGTCGCCGGTCTCGCCGCGCACGCCGTACGGGCCGCCGGGGCGGCGGCCGGCCGGCGGGGCCGGTTCGCCGTCGTCGCCCTGCTGGGTGCCGTCCTCGCCGCCCACCTCGCCGTGCAGCTCGAGGAACTCCGGGTCAACACCGCCGACGCCCGCGACACCACCGTCCGCTACCGCCGGGCCGCCAATGAACTCGGCCGCCTCGGCGTCATCTCCCCCTGCCTCGTCATCGGCCCCCGCGCCCAGCCCATCGCCTACGAGGCGGGCTGCGTCTCCGCCCAGACCGCCGGCAACAACCGCTCCCACACCACCGACGACATCCTCCGCGCCGCCGCCCGGATCCCCACGGCGCTGCTGTACGACCCGAGCCACCCCTACCTCCCGCCCTACGCGCGCGGGTGGCACTCCCACCCGCTGCCGGGCACCGACTGGTTCGCCTACGTCCCCTGACGGTCCCCGGTGACCCGTTCAGGCCAGGAGGGCGGCCAGATCGCTGTCCACGTCGAGGTGCCCGGCCTCGGCGCCGGCCGGCACCTGGGCGTAGGTGTGCGCGAGGAAGGCCCGCAGCTCAGGGGTGTCGATCTGCACCATGGCCACCCCCTCCAGCGCGTGGAACTCCAGTACCGTGCGGTGCGGGCCGCACGGCCACACCCGTACGTCCCCGCCGCCCGCCGAGCGGAGCAGGCCCCGGGCCAGCAGCTCCCGGGCGAAGGTCCACTCGACCTCGTCGCCGTCGAGGGAGGCCGTGGGCGGGAAGACGACCCGCACCGCGAACGGATCGTCGCTCTCGTAGCGCAGGAGCGCGGGAACCGTCCGGGACGGCGGAGCCGACGCGATGATGCGTGCCTGGACAGCCTGTTCGATGACAGTGGACAATGCCGGCTCCCTTGCGGTTGGTTTCCCGGTGGTGCGCTTCCGTGCCGTTGCGACTTCCTCTGCTTTACACAGTGAGACGGCCGAACGATCGTGGTCGTGCACATGAATCAAGCGTGAGCTGCGTCACGGCCCTTGAAAAAGAAGACATTTGTCATTGATGGCAATGAACTTCAAGGAATACGGCCAAGGATGGGCGGACCTGGACCACCATGAGACGCATGAGACAGACTGTGAAGATCTTACGAACCCTGCTCACCGGGGCGTGCGGGGCCGTCCTCGCCCTGGCGGGTCCGGCGGCCGTACCCGCGCGGGCCGCCACCCCGGCGCCGGGGACGGCGTGGGAACTGCCGGGGACGGCGTGGGAACTCAAGAACACCGGCACCGACGCCCGCTTCCGCGGCCTCGCAGCCGTGAGCCGCGCCACCGCCTGGGCGGCGGGCACCAAGGGCACCGTCCTGCTCACCCGCGACGGCGGCACCACCTGGCGCGATGTCTCCCCGCCCGGCGCACGTGGGCTGGAGTTCCGGGACATCGAGGCCTTCGACGCGCGGAACGCCGTCGTCCTCGCCATCGGCGAAGGCGACGCATCAAGAATCCTGCGGACGGAAGACGGCGGCACCACCTGGACGGAAGCCTTCCGGAACCCCGACCCCAAGGCCTTCTACGACTGCGTGACCTTCTTCGACCGCCGCCACGGCATCGCCCTCGGCGACCCCGTCGACGGCAGGTTCCGGCTCCTGGAGACGCACGACGGCGGCCGCGCCTGGCGGCCCCTGCCCGCCGCCGGACTGCCCGCCGCGCTGAGCGGCGAGGCGGCCTTCGCCGCGAGCGGCCAGTGCGTCGTGAGCTCCGGCCCCCGCGACGCCTGGATCGCCACCGGCGGCGCGGCCGTCTCCCGCGTGCTGCACTCCACCGACCGGGGCCGCACCTGGACCGCCACCGAGGCGCCCCTGCCGGCGGGCGACCCCGCCCGGGGCGTCTTCGGCCTCGCCTTCCGCGACCGCGCCCACGGCCTCGCCGTCGGCGGCGACTACCGCGCCGGACAGCCGTCGCCCCGCGCGGCCGCCGCCACCGGCGACGGCGGCAGGGCCTGGCGCACCGCCGACCGGCCCCCGGCCGCCTACCGCTCCGGCGTCGCCTGGCTCCCGCACAGCCGCACCACGGCCCTCGCCGTCGGCCCCACCGGCACCGAGCTCACCACCGACGGCGGCCGCACCTGGCGGACCTTCGACACCGGCTCGTACGACACGGTCGACTGCGCCCCCGCCGCCGCGCCGGGCGCGGGCTGCTGGGCGGCGGGGGAGAAGGGCCGAATCGCCCAGCTGACGTTCCGGAAGGGCTAGCCGGAAGGACTGGACTAGGAGGGCAGCTCCTGCCGGTACGGCTCCATGGCCTGGGACGTCTTCGTCGGGATGAACTCGGTGATGGAGTACTCGGCCACACCCGCCACCGTGAACGGGTCGCTGCGCGTGATCTCCTCGATCTTCGCCCGGTCCTCGCCCACCGCGAGGATGACCCCGCCGTCACGCGGCACCTTGCGGCCGGAGGCGATGAAGACGCCCGTCTCGTAGTGGGCCTCGAGCCAGGCCACGTGCTCCGGCAGCGCGGCGTCGATGCGCTCGATGGGAGCAATGTAGGTCAGTTCCAGTACGAACATGATCGACAGGCTACGCCCAGCCGCCCGGGACGGCACCCCCGCCCCGGCGGCCGGGCCCCCGCCCGGTACCGTGGGCCACCATGATCGACGCACCCCGCCCCCTGCCGCCCGGCTGGCCTACGACCGAGGCGGAAGCGACCGCCGTGCAGGACGAGTTGCGCGGCCGGGTGATCCTCGACGAGCCCGGCCCGCAGCCGGGCGCGCCACTGATCGCGGTGGGCGTGGACGTCGCCTACGACGACGAGCGCGACGTGGTCGTCGCGGCGGCCGTCGCGCTCGACGGGACCACCCTGGAGGTGGTCGAGGAGGCGACGGCCGTGGGCCGCGTCGCCTTCCCCTACGTGCCGGGGCTGCTCGCCTTCCGCGAGATCCCCACCGTCCTCGCCGTCCTCGACCGCCTCACCGCCACCCCCGGCCTTGTCGTCTGCGACGGCTACGGCCTGGCCCACCCCCGCCGCTTCGGCCTCGCCAGCCACCTCGGCGTCCTCACGGGCCTGCCCACGATCGGCGTCGCCAAGAACCCCTTCACCTTCACATACGACGCGCCGGGCCCGGCACGCGGCGACACGTCCCCGCTGCTGGACGGCGCGGAGGAGGTCGGCCGGGCCCTGCGCACCCAGAAGGGCGTCAAGCCCGTCTTCGTCTCGGTCGGCCACCGCGTGAACCTCGACCACGCCTGCGCGTGGTCCCTGGCCCTGTCCCCCCGCTACCGGCTCCCCGAGACCACCCGCGCGGCCGACTCCCTCTGCCGGCGCGCGCTGGCGGAAGAGGCCTCATAGCGAGTTCACCGGGTGCTCCGGGTGCGCCCGGGCCCAGTGCGCCTTCTCGGCCGCCTCGTACTGGGCGAGGGCCATCGGGTCGGACCGTTCCACGGCGCCGGCCTTCGCGCGGGCGAAGAGCGCGCACTGCGAGCAGGGCGGCGCGCCGGGCGCTCCGCCGCTGGTGTGGGGGAGCGAGATCGTCACCGGACACCTGCCGCGCGCTTCTCGACGGCGGTCGCCAGCCGGAGGGCGCCGGGCCGCGCCTCCCACTCCCGTCCGCCACCCGGTGGTCGGAGCTGCGCCCTGCCGCCTTCGGTGGCCATGAGGCAGCCGAGGCGGTCGAGATGGGTGTCCACGAGCCATACGCCGGGGCGGTAGGTCATCGTGGCAGTGGTTTGCTTCGTCATTTGTTCGAACTCCGTGTGTTCCGCGCTGTCTGAACGGGAATCAAGACTCCACCCGTGACATGTGGCTGACCAGACGGTTTGTCATTCCAGAAACCTCTGGAATGCAGGGAGTTGAGCACGTGAGCGAGGACGCGGCAGTCGAAACGCCCGCAGCGATGTTCGGCAAGGAGATCAGGCTCGCGCGCGAAGCGCGCGGGTGGACGCAGGCCCAGCTGGCCGACAAGCTGTGGTGCCGCCAACCGTACGTCAGCAAGGTCGAGAGCGGTCAGCAACTCGCGTCGCCACAGTTCGCGGAGATGTGCGATCGGGTGTTCGGCACGCCGGGTGTTTACGCCCGGATGCGGCAACGGGCGGCGGATGCCGGGAATCCGGCGTGGCTGCTCCCATATCTTCAGCTGGAGCGCCAAGCGGCCACTGTCTGCGACTACTCGCCCGTATTGGTTGCGGGGATCTTGCAGACGCCCGAGTACGCCGAAGCCGTCTATCGGGCGTCCCCTACCGATGGCTCCCGACCGCGCATCAAGCAACATGTGGACGACCGCATGCGACGCCGGGAAGTATTCGACGGACCTAATCCCCCGTCGTTCTGGGTCATCTTGCACGAGGCCGTGCTGTGGTCCGGCCTGGGCGGCGCCGACGTCATGCGGGGGCAACTCCAGCACCTGGCGGCGGTGTCCGAGCACCCGCACATCACGGTTCAGGTGCTCCCTTTCGGGGGCACGCCAGTGCGAGGCGCACCGTTTATCTTGCTCAGGCAGCAGGACGGGACCGAAGTCCTGTACGCGGAGAGCTACGTGCAGGGGCAAGTGCATGACTCGCCGGGAGTGGTCGGCGAAGCGCGTGCGACCTATGAGCGGCTACGCGCCAACGCTCTGTCCCTACCGGATTCTCTCCGCCTCATCCGGCACGTTATGGAGGCATACGTTCATGAGCGCCACCCCCGACCTCACCCACTCGATATGGGTGAAATCCAGCTACAGCGACGCGAACGGCGGGACGTGCGTCGAATGGGCCCCCGCACACGCGGCTACCGACGTCGTCCCCGTCCGGGACAGCAAGAATCCTGACGGGCCCGTGCTCACCCTGCCCGCCGCCGCCTGGTCCGCCTTCCTGACGGGAGTCAAACGGTACCCCGCCGTGTAGCCGGCACGCCTATTCGCCGATCAGCGGCAGCACCGCAAACGCGTGGTCCTGCCAGATGAGGCGGGACGCCTCCTCCGGGTAGGCCGTGACAGCCGGTCGCGTGTCGAAGACCCGGGTGAGGCGCCGCCCGGCGTCGTACGCGGGCCAGCCGGGGTCGCCGTGGGTGGCGAAGGCCGTCCACGCGGTGCGCATGGACGCGGACAGCTCCTCCCCGGCGGGGGAGGGGCTCTCGCCGAAGAGCGCGGCGGGCTGGCCGCTGGCCAGATTGCCGAAGACAAGAGGGACGTCGAGGCCGTGGCACGCGCCGAGGGCGCCGCCCATTCCCGGGGCGGGCCAGGTCAGCTCGTACACATGGGCGCGTCCGCCGCCGGTGATCTGCGCCTCGGCGAGGTGGAGACTCGGCATGCGGAACAGCCAGTCCGAGTGGACCAGTTCGTACAGCTCCTCCGGGCCCGCCGCCGGGAAACCGTCGGCGTACCGGCGCGGGCCGTCCGGGCCGGGGGCGAAGTCCCGGAGGGCGGTCGCCGCCGGCTCGTCCGTCACTCGGCCGAGCGTGCCGTCGATCGCGGTGAACAGTCGTTGCTCGTCGCGGGTGTGGCCGGTGAGGACGTCGACGTCCCGGCCCGCGCCGTCGGCCAGGGCCTGCCAGGGAGTGACGGGCAGGATGTCGCCGTCGACGACGGGCGAGAACGGGATCGTCCTGAGGGCGGCCCGGCCCCAGCGTCCGGCGAACGAGGTGGACTTGGCGGCGACCGTGTCACCAGCGGCGGCCAGGTGGTTCGGGGCCACGGCCGACAGGTCGGCCGCCGTGGGCCGCAGCCCCAGCCCGGCGGCGCAGGCGGCGGCGATGTCGGCGGCGAGCGCCGGGGAGAAGAACGTGCCCTGCGCGCTCTGCGCGACCGCCCGGCCGAAGAGCCCGGCCGCGCGCGGCATCGCCAGCAGCGCGGCGACCGATCCCGCCCCCGCCGACTGGCCGAAGACCGTGACGCGGTCCGGGTCGCCGCCGAACGCCCGGATGCCGTCGCGCACCCACTCCAGCACGGCGACCTGATCGAGCAGGCCCCGGTTGGCGGGGGCGCCCTCGATCGGCGCGAAACCCTCGATGCCCAGCCGGTAGTTGAACGTCACCACGACGACGCCGCCGTCGCGCGCGAGGCGGGCCCCGTCGTACTCGGGGAGGGCGGCGGTGCCGAAGCTGTAGCCGCCGCCGTGGATCCACACCATCACCGGGAGCCCCGCTCCCGGGTACGGCTCGGGCGACCAGACGTTGGCCGTCAGCCAGTCGGTGCCCGCCGCGTCCCGCGACAGCGCGTCCATGCCGAAGAAACCGGCCTGCGGAGGCGGCGGCCCGTACGAGAGGGCCGGGCGCACCCCGTCCCAGCCCTTCACCGGCCGTGGCGCGGCGAACCGGAGCGGGCCCACCGGCGGTTCGGCGAAGGGGACGCCACGGAAGACCGCCACGCCCCCTTCCGTACGGCCGCGCAGCACTCCGGCCGTCGTGCGGACCTCGGGCCCGGAGCCCGTCGGCGGTCCGGAAGCGGGAATCGTCATCGCAGCCCCTTCCCGGGCAGGGAGAACGCTGTCACGGATGCCGTGCAGGCAGCACGTCATCATCCCGCCCGGGCCGGGACGAGGGCCAGCGGATTACGGCCCCCATGGGCGTAACCGCCCCCGGGCTACGGCCGGTGCGTCAGCTCCGGCAGTCGCAGCCCGCGCGGGGGCGCCACGGGGGTGACGCCCCCGGACACGGCCGCACCCCGCGTCGCGCGGAGGAACGCCGCCGTCCCGCCGACCAGCGGCAGCTGGGCGGACGTCCCGTGGAGGTCCACCGTCACGCGCGGCGTCGTGCTCGCCGGGACGATGAGGCCCGCGTCCGTGCCGGCCACGATGAGGGCCAGACGGTGGCCCGCCGGGACGACGTGGTCGGTCGCGGCGAGGTCCAGCGTGATGGTGTACGGCTTGCCGGGAATGAGCGGAATCCCATGAGCGAGGTCCCCCGCGTGGCCGAGGTCGGCCCAGCCGCGGCTGAAGACCGTGTGGTCGACGTCGGCCTGGTCGGCGGCTGTCCGCTTGAAGCAGCCGGTGTCGCCCGCCGTGCCGGACCCGAGGCAGTCGCTGTCCGCGAGGGTGAGGATGCCCTCGCCGTCGCCCGCGTAGTTGCGGATCGTGGCCGGGCCGAGGTCGACGAGGACGGCCGAGAGATGCGCCGAGGTCGTCGACGGCGTGACCGTCAAACGCACCGTCGAGGAGCCCGCGAGACGCAGGTCCTCGCTGAGAGGACCGGTGACGAACCCGGCCTTGCTGCCTGTCGGTTCGTCGATCCGCGTCGCCCAGTCGGCCTCGCCGAGCGCGGGGTCGTCGGTGAACTCCGCCGTGGCCCCGCGCGGCGCGGGCTCCGTGCCCAACGTGCCCACGCCGGGCACCTCGCCGACCCCCGGCCGCAGGGCGGCCGTGCGCGTGCCGGTCGGCGGCCAGACGCGGTCGGTGGACCACTGGTCGGGGGCCCGCTCGACGTCGGCCATCGGCTCGCGCTCGACGCCGTTGTCGTAGCCGAGGAGGTAGTGGTCGAACCAGCGGTGGAGCGTGGACACCCACGCGTCGCGCCGGAAGTCGAACGGGTCGACGTGGCCCGCCGAGGACAGCCAGACCTTGCGCTCGACGCCGTGCGCGGCGAGCGCGTCCCACCACTGGCCGAAGTGCTTGGTGCGGACGTTGAGGTCCTGCATGCCGTGGACGGCGAAGACGCTGGCGCGCACCTTGCCGGCGTCCTTGACGTAGTCGCGCTCGCTCCACAGCCGCGTCCAGTCGCCGTTGCGGGGCGCGCCCTCGACGAGTTCCCGCTGGACGGCCTGGCAGCGGCCGCGCGCCTCGGGGCTCTCGATGCCGTTGGCCAGGCCGTCGGGGCCGCCGTCGTAGAGGGCGGCGCCCTTGGCGAAGTAGTAGTCGTACCAGGAGCTGATGGCGCCGATGGGGACGATCGTCCTCAGGCCCTTGACGCCGGTGGCGGCGACGGCGTTGGCGATCGTGCCGTCGTAGCTCTTGCCGATCATGCCGACCGCGCCGGTGGTCCAGTCGGCCGCGACGGCGGTGGTCCCGGTGCGGGAGGAGTAGCCGCGGGCGCGGCCGTTCAGCCAGTCGACGACGGCCTTGGCGGACTGGACGTCGGAGCGGCCGCCGATGTCGACGCAGCCGTCGGAGCGGTTGGTTCCGGTGAGGTCGACCAGGACGACGGCGTAGCCGCGCGGGACGAAGTAGTTGTCGTAATAGAGGGGGAACTGGACCGGGCGGCCCTGCGCGTCGTAGGTCTTCTTCTGGCTCTCGTTGCCGCGCCCGCAGCAGGAGTAGTACGGGCTGGCGTCCATGATGACGGGCACCTTGCGGCCCTGCTCGGCGGCCTCGCGGGGGCGGATGATGTCGACGGCCACGCGGTCGGCGCGGCCGTCGCGGTCGCCGTCGACGCGGGTGTCGACCCACACGGACTCGCGGACGGCCCGGTCGTAGGAGTAGACGGGTCTGCTCTCGCCCGGTGGTTTCGCGCCGTTCGGTGCGGGAGCGGCGAGCGCCGGGGTCGGCAACAGTACGGCCAGCAGGGCTATCAGCGCTGTGGGGAGGGATTTCGTCCAGGGTATGCGGGATCTCCGCGAGCGTATGGGCATGGGGCGGACGGTAGCGCGGGAAAACCCCTGTGCAGAAGGGGGTTGGCGGGGGCTACGGTGTCACCGGTGTGTCGATCACATGACAGAAACCACCATGGACATACCCGCTCACTCAATGAGTACATAGGCTGCGATTGATCTCTCGCCCCCTACGAGTTGGAGTGCCTCGTGCGTCACAGACTGATCGTTCCGGCCGCGGCCGCCGCCTCCCTGCTGCTGGCGATCCCGGCGTCGGCGGCCGAGCCCACGCCGGGCGCTCCGGGCGTCGGCGACTCGTACTACCCGACGGCCGGGAACGGCGGTTATCACGTATCCCATTACGACCTCCGGCTGAAGTACCAGCCGCAGACGGACAAGCTGGAGGGCACGGCGACCCTCACCGCCACCACCACGCAGGCGCTGTCCCGGTTCAACCTGGACTTCGCCCTGGACGTGAGCGAGGTGACGGTCAACGGCAAGCCGACCTTCTTCGCCAAGTCGGGCGACCACGAGCTGGAGATCACGCCCTCCGCGCCCCTGCCCGAGGGCAAGCAGATCACCGTCGTGGTCCGCTACAGCGGCACCCCCTCGCAGGTGAAGATCGGCGGGTACTCGGCCTGGCAGCGCACCCCGGACGGCGCGGTCGTGGCCAACGAGCCGGAGTCGGCGGCCTGGTGGTTCCCGAGCAACGACCACCCGCGCGACAAGGCCACCTACGACATCTCCATCGCGGTGCCGGACGGCCTGCAGACGGTCAGCAACGGCGAGCTCAAGTCGCAGTCGTCCAAGCTGGGCTGGACGCGCTACAACTGGAGGGCCACCAAGCCGCAGGCGTCGTACCTGACGACGCTGGCCATCGGCAAGTTCGACATCACCACCGACAAGACGGCGGACGGCCTTCCGGTTCTCAACGCCTACAGCAAGGACCTGGGCGACAACCTTGCCTCGGCCAAGGCCAGCGTCGAGCGCTCCGCCGAGATCATCGAGTGGGAGAGCAAGATCTTCGGCCCGTACCCGTTCAACGCGATCGGCGGCTACGTCCCGAACGTCAAGACGGGCTACGCGCTGGAGACCCAGACCCGCCCGTACTACAGCCCCTCCGGCTTCGCGAACGGCGCCAACACCTCCCTCGTCGTGCACGAGCTCGCCCACCAGTGGTTCGGCGACAACGTCTCGGTGAAGAACTGGCGCGACATCTGGGTCAACGAGGGCTTCGCCACCTACGCCCAGTGGCTGTGGTCGGACAAGGAGGGCGAGGGCACCACGCAGGAGCTCGCCGACTACACCTACGACGGCATCCCGGCCGACAACGCCTTCTGGAAGGTCAAGCCGGGCGACCCGGGCGCGGAGAACCAGTTCCACGGCGCCGTGTACCAGCGTGGCGCGGTCGCCCTCCAGGCGCTGCGCAACCGGGTCGGCGACAAGACCTTCTTCGCCATCCTCAAGGGCTGGCAGACGGACAACAAGTTCGGCAACGGCTCCGTGCAGGACTTCGTGGCGTACGCCGAGAAGGTCTCCGGCAAGCAGCTGAAGAGCCTCTTCGACACCTGGCTCTTCACGGACAGCAAGCCGAGCGCCGCCGTCGCCGCGAAGGACGGCATCGGCAAGGCCGCCAAGGCCGCCCCCAAGGCCGCCCCCAAGGCCGCCAAGTCCGGCAAGGCGCTCGCGGCGCCGGCCAAGCCCGTCGAGCCCAAGTCCTGGAAGAAGATCCAGGCCGCGCAGGACGGCCACGGCCACCAGCACTGACCCGGTTCCCTCCGGTTCCCCTCGAAGAGGCCCGTCGCCACGGCGACGGGCCCCTTCCCGTTTGCGGGTTTCACAGCGGTGGTGACACAGCAATACTGTTCAACACGCAGGGCACGACGCGACAGGAGAGCGAGGCACCGCAGATGACCACAGGGACCCAGGAAACCTCCCTCACCGTCGACGAGTTGGCGGCCCGCGCCGGCGTGACCGTCCGTACCGTGCGCTTCTACAGCACCCGGGGGCTGCTGCCGCCGCCCGAGATAGGCCCCCGCCGCGTCGGCCGCTACGGCTCCGCCCACCTCTCCCGGCTCGCCCTGATCGAGGAGCTCCAGCACCAGGGCCTCACCCTGGCCGCCATCGAACGCTATCTGGGCGGCCTCCCGGCCGACCTGAGCGCCCACGACCTGGCCATCCACCGCGCCCTGGTGGCCTCCTGGACCCCGGACAAGGCCGAGGAGACCACGCGCGAGGCACTGGAGCGGCGCGCGGGCCGCCCCCTCACCGATACCGACCTCGACCGGCTCGCCGCGATGAACGTCCTGGAACGTCCCGAATCCGGCGACGCCTTGCGCGTCGACCCCGGGCTGCTGGGGCTGGGCCTGGCGCTCCTGGACGTGCCCATCGCGCTGGAGACGATCCTCGCGGCCCGCACGGTCCTCCTGGAGCACGCCCGGGCGACGGCGCGCGAGCTCACCCGGCTCTTCCACGAGGAGGTCTGGGGCCCCTACCGGGAGCGGGAGGACGACCCGGAGCAGGTCGAGGCGATGAAGTCGCTGTCGGCGCACATGCAGCCGATGGTGGTACAGGCGCTGGTGACCGCCTTCCAGCGCTCGCTCAAGCAGGAGCTGCGGGAGACGTACGGGGGCTGAGCCCCCGTACACCCCTCCGGCCGAGGGCGTCAGTCCGTGAACGTCTCGCCCTTCTCCGCCTTCGCCACCAGCAGCGCGGGCGGCGCGAACCGCTCGCCGTACGCCTCCTGGAGCTCGCGGGCGCGGGCCAGGAAGCCGGGCAGCCCGCCCTCGTAGCCGTTGACGTACTGGAGGGCGCCACCGGTCCAGCCGGGGAAGCTGATGCCCATCACCGAGCCGATGTTGGCGTCGGCGACCGACGTCAGCACGCCCTCCTCCAGGCAGCGGACGGTGTCCAGCGCCTCGGAGAAGAGCATGCGCTCCACCATGTCGGCGAAGGGGATCGCGGCGTCCGGCCCGGCGTCAGGCCGGCCGAAGTGCTCCGCCAGCCCCGGCCACAGCCCGGCGCGCTCGCCGTCCACGTAGTCGTAGAACCCGGCGCCACCGCTCCGGCCCGTGCGCCCGAACTCGTCCACCATCCGGTCGAGGACCGCGTCGGCCGGGTGCGGCACCCACGTGCCACCGGTTTCCTCGATGGCGCGCCGGGTCTCCTCGCGGATTTTGCGGGGCAGAGTGAGGGTCAGCTCGTCCATCAGGGAGAGCACTTTCGCCGGGTAGCCCGCCTGGGCCGCCGCCTGCTCGACGGAGGCGGCGGGGAGGCCCTCACCGATCATGGCCACGCCCTCGTTGATGAACCGGCCGATGACGCGCGAGGTGAAGAAGCCCCGCGAGTCGTTGACGACGATGGGCGTCTTGCGGATCCGCCGGACGAGATCGAAGGCGCGGGCCAGGGCCTCGTCGCCGGTGCGCTCGCCCTTGATGATCTCCACCAGCGGCATCTTGTCGACGGGCGAGAAGAAGTGCAGCCCGACGAAGTCGGCGGGCCGCTCCACGCCCTCGGCGAGGAGGGTGATGGGCAGCGTGGAGGTGTTGGAGCACAGCAGCGCGTCGGGGGCGACGACCTGCTGGATCTCCTGGAAGACCTTGTGCTTGAGCGCCGGGTCCTCGAAGACGGCCTCGATGACGACGTCGCAGCCCGCGAGATCGGCGACGCCGGCGGTGGGGGTGATCCGGGCGAGCAGCGCGTCCCGCTCGGCCTCGGTGGTGCGGCCCCTGGCCACGGCCTTGTCGAGGAGCCGCTCCGAGTACGCCTTGCCCTTGGCGGCGTTCTCGGCGGAGACGTCCTTGAGGACGACCTCCAGCCCGGCCCTGGCACAGGCGTAGGCGATGCCCGCGCCCATCATGCCCGCGCCGAGGACGGCGACCTTCGAGGCGGTGCGCGGGGCGATGTCCCTGGGGCGGCTGCGGCCGGAATTGACGGCCTGGAGGTCGAAGAAGAACGCCTGGATCATGTTCTTGGCGGTCTGCCCGGTGACCAGCTCGGTGAAGTAGCGGGCCTCGATGACCTGCGCGGTCTCGAAGTCGACCTGCGAGCCCTCCACGGCCGCCGCGAGGATGTTGCGGGGCGCGGGGTAGGGGGCGCCGCCGGTCTGCTTGCGCAGGGTGGCGGGGAAGGCGGGGAGGTTCGCGGCGAAGCGGGGGCTGGCGGGGGTGCCGCCGGGGATCCTGTAGCCCTTCTCGTCCCAGGGCTGGCGGGAGGTGGGGTGGGCGTCGACGAAGGCGCGGGCCTTGGCGAGGAGGTCCTCGGGGTCGGCGGCGAGCTCGTGGACGAGACCCGCCTCCAGGGCGTGGCGGGGGCTGTACTGGGTGCCCTGGAGGAGGAGCTTGAGGAGGGCGTCGGTGATGCCGAGGAGGCGGACGGTGCGGGTGACGCCGCCGCCTCCCGGGAGCAGGCCGAGGGTGACCTCGGGCAGGCCGATCTTCGAGCCGGGCGCGTCGAGGGCGACGCGGTGGTGGCAGGCGAGGGCGATCTCGTAACCGCCGCCGAGCGCGGCGCCGTTGATCGCGGCGACGACGGGGACGCCGAGGGTCTCGATGCGGCGCAGGTCGCGCTTGACGGCCATGCCGGCGTCGAAGACGCGCCGGGCGTCGGCGGGGGTGGCCTTGATGAGCTCGCGGAGGTCGCCGCCCGCGAAGAAGGTCTTCTTCGCGGAGGTGACGATCACGCCGCGGATCTCTTCCTTCTCGGCCTCCAGGCGGTCGGCGACCGCCGCGAGGGAGGCCTTGAAGGCGTCGTTCATGGTGTTGGCGGACTGGGCGGGGTCGTCGAGGGTGAGGGTGACGACGCCGGTCGCGTCGCGGTCGTAGCGGATGGTGGTGGGTGTGGTCATGCCGGGTGCTCCTGGTATGTCGGGGGGCTGGGGCGTAGCCCCCAGGAAACGGGGAAAGGGTGGGACCGGCGCACGGCCCGCCGCAGGCGCTACACCCGTTCCACCACCGTCGCGATTCCCATCCCGCCCCCGACGCAGAGCGTGATCAGCCCGTAGCGGCCGTCCCGCCGTTCCAGTTCGTCCACGACCGTGCCCAGCAGCATCGCGCCCGTCGCCCCCAGCGGATGGCCCAGCGCGATGGCGCCGCCGTTGACGTTGACCTTCTCCAGGTCCGCGCCCATCTCCTCCACGAACCGCAGTACGACCGCCGCGAACGCCTCGTTGACCTCGATCAAGTCCATGTCGTCGATGGTCAGCCCCGCCTTGGCCAGCGCCTTGCGCGTGGCCGGCGCCGGGCCGGTGAGCATGATGGTCGGCTCGGAGCCGGAGACGGCGGCCGAGACGATACGGGCCCGGGGCCGCAGCCCGTAGCGCTCGCCCACCTCGCGGTTGCCGATGGCCACGAGCGACGCGCCGTCGACGATGCCCGAGGAGTTGCCCGCGTGGTGGACGTGGTCGATCTTCTCCACCCGGTGGTACTCCTGCAGCGCCACCGCGTCGAAGCCGCCCTGCTCGCCCAGGGCCGCGAAGGAGGGCTTGAGGGCGGCGAGGGTGTCGACCGTGGTGCCGGGGCGCAGGTGCTCGTCGCGGTCGAGGACGACGAGGCCGTTGCGGTCGAGTACGGGCACCACCGAGCGGTCGAAGCGGCCGTCCTTCCACGCGGCGGCGGCCAGCTCCTGCGACCGCGCGGCGAAGGCGTCCACGTCCCGGCGGGAGAAGCCGCCGAGCGTGGCGATCAGGTCGGCGCCGATGCCCTGGGGCACGAAGTTGACGTCGAGGTTGGTCATCGGGTCCGCGAACCACGCGCCGCCGTCGGAGGCGATGGGCACCCGCGACATCGACTCCACGCCGCCCGCGAGGACCAGGTCCTCCCAGCCGGAGCGGACCTTGGCGGCGGCGAGGTTGACGGCCTCCAGGCCCGACGCACAGAAGCGGTTCTCCTGGACGCCCGCCACGGTGTCGGGCAGCCCGGCGGCGATGGCGGCGATCCGGGCGATGTCGGAGCCCTGGTCGCCGATGGGGCTGACGACGCCGAGCACGATGTCGTCGATCGCGGCCGGGTCGAGGTCCGGGAGGCGCCGCCGGAGCTCGTGGATCAGCCCGACGACCAGGTCGATGGGCTTGGTGCCGTGGAGGCCGCCGTTGGCCTTGCCACGGCCGCGCGGGGTGCGGATCGCCTCGTATACGTACGCTTCGGTGCTCAAGGGCGTGGGCCTTTCGGAAGTCAGCAGGGGGAGGCAGGGGGAGAGGGGTCAGGAGAGCAGGGAGCGGCCGATGATCTCCTTCATGATCTCGGTCGTACCCCCGTAGATCGTCTGGATCCGCCCGTCGGTGAACGCCTTCGCCACCGGGAACTCGGCCATGTAGCCGTACCCGCCGTGGAGCTGCAGGCACCGGTCGGCGACGCGCTTCTGGAGCTCGGTCGCCCACCACTTGGCCATGGAGGCGTGGACGGCGTCGAGCTCGCCCCGGTCGTGGTCGGTGACGCAGCGGTCGAGGAAGGCGCGGGTGACCGCGCACTCGGTGGCCATCTCGGCGATCTCGAAGCGGATGTGCTGGAGCCTGGCCAGCGGCCGGCCGAACGCCTCGCGCTCCTTGACGTAGCGGGTGGTGATCTCCAGCAGGTGCTCGGACGCGGCGATCGCGGAGACGGCGATGCTCAGTCGCTCCTGCGGCAGATTGGCCATCAGGTGCCCGAAGGCTCCGTCCGGTTCACCCAGCAGGTTCTCCTTGGGGACGCGGACGTCGTCGAAGAACAGCTCGGCGGTGTCCTGCGCCTTCTGCCCGATCTTGTCGAGGTTGCGGCCGCGCTCGAAGCCCGGCATGCCCCGCTCGACGACCAGCAGGCTCAGCCCCCTGGCTCCGCCTTCCGGCGTCGTCCGGGCCACGACGACGACCAGGTCGGCGAGGATGCCGTTGGAGATGAAGGTCTTGGCGCCGTTGAGCAGCCAGTGGTCGCCCCGGTCCTCGGCGGTGGTGCGGATGCCCTGGAGGTCGGAGCCCGCGCCGGGCTCGGTCATGGCGATGGCGCTGATGGTCTCGCCCGAGCAGAACCCCGGCAGCCAGCGCCGCTTCTGCTCCTCGGTCGAAAGGTTCGCCAGATACGGGCCGACCATGTCGTTGTGCAGCTGGACGGCGAGTCCGGCCGCCCCGGCGCGGGCGAACTCCTCGGCGAGCACGGCGCTGTAGCGGAAGTCCTGGTTGCCCCCGCCGCCGTACTCCTCGGGCACGGCGAGGCCCAGCAGTCCCTGGCGCCCGGCGGCCCGCCAGGCGTCACGGGAGACGATGCCGTCCTTCTCCCACCGCTCCTGGTGCGGGGTCACCTCCTTGGCGAGGAAGGTGCGCACGGTCTCGCGGAAGGCTTCGTGGTCGGCGGTGAAGAGCTGACGCTTCATCGTTTCTGGCTGCCTTTCTCTGTCGCGCCGACGCCCGGCGCGTGGCGTTCGGCGTGCCGTTCGAGACCGGGGACGTCCCAGTCGCGGGCCACCTCGGCGGTGTCCGCCCCCGGCCGCGCGGGCGGCCGGCGCACGGAGCCGGGGGTGGCGGAGAAGCGGGGTGCGGGGGCGGGCTGGGTGATGCCGCCGTGGCTGGTGAACGTGGCGCGTGCGGCGAGGTGCGGGTGGTCCGGGGCCTCGCGCAGCGACAGGACGGGCGCGACGCACGCGTCCGATCCCTCGAAAACCTCCGTCCATTCCGCCCGGGTGCGCTGCCTGAAGCGCTCGGCGATGGCGGCCCGCAGCTCGCCCCAGCGGGCGGGGTCCTCGCGGCCGGGCGTGCCCTCCGCCAGGCCGAGGAGGCGGGTGAACTCGGCGTAGAAGCGCGGTTCCAGCGCGCCCACCGCCATGTACCCGCCGTCGGCCGTCTCGTACGTCCCGTAGAACGGCACCCCGCCGTCGAGGAGGTTGGCGCCGCGCCGGTCCTGCCAGCGGCCGGCGGCGAGCATGCCGTGGAGCATCGCGGTGAGGTGGGCGGTGCCGTCGACGATCGCGGCGTCCACGACCTGCCCGGGTCCCCCGGAGCGGACGTGCTGGAGGGCGGCGAGGATCCCGATGACGAGGTAGAGGGAGCCGCCCGCGTAGTCGCCGAGGAGATTGGCGGGCGCGTAGGGCGGTCCGTCGGCGGGCCCGGTCAGCCCGAGGGCGCCGGTGACGGCGATGTAGCCGATGTCGTGCCCGGCGTCGGCGGCGAGCGGCCCGTTCTGCCCCCAGCCGGTCATCCGGCCGTAGACGAGCGCGGGGTTGCGGGCCAGCGCGGCGTCGGGCCCCACGCCCAGGCGCTCGGCGACGCCGGGGCGGTAGCCCTCGATCAGCACGTCCGCGCGGGCGGCCAGGTCGAGGACGGTGCGCGCGCCGTCCTCGGACTTGAGGTCCACGAGGACCGAGCGTTTGTTGCGGTTGGTGATGTCGGAGGCCGGATCGATGGCCAGCCCGGGCCCGCCGGGCCGCTCGACGCGGACCACGTCGGCGCCGAGATCGCCGAGGAGCATGGCGGCGAACGGCCCGGGCCCGATGCCCGCCAGCTCCACCACCCGCACCCCGGCGAGCGGCCCACTCACTGTCGCGCCCGCCCCGTCGCCCATACGGCCCCCACGTCCTTGTGACACAACCGCTGTAACACTCGTGATGTTAGGAACGAGTTCCATCGACCACAAGGGTCTTGCGGGGCGAGGGGTCAGGGCGTGGTGGTGAGGGCGGGCCAGAGGGTCGTGGCGGTGAGGGACCCGGCCAGGCGGAGGGCCCAGTAGGTCTCGTCGCCGTCCTCGTCGCGCCAGGACCACAGGCGGGTGGTGGCGAGGTGGAGCGGGCTGAGCAGGGTGATGCCGAGGGCGCCGTGGAGCTGGTGGGCGATACGGGCGATCTCGGCGGCCGAGGCGGACGCCTGGGTCTTGGCGGCGGCGACGGCGAGGTGTGCGGCCGGGCCGCCGGTGTCCAGCGGCGCGGCGGCGGCCCGGACGGCGGCGCGGACCAGGGCCGCCTCCTCGATCAGCCGCGCCTCCTCCTGCTTGACGGCCTGGAAGTGGCTGAGCGGACGGCCGAACTGCGTGCGGGCGGCGGTGTGGGCGGCCGTCAGCTCCACGCAGCGTTCGGCGGCCCCGGCCATCAGGGCGGAGCGGGCCAGGGCCGCGCGGAGCCGGGCCTCGTCGAGCAGTTCGGGGGAGACCCGGCGGACCCGTGAGGCGGGGATCTCGAGGCCGGCGAGGTACAGGTCGTCGCGGGGTTCCTCGGCGAGGTTGCCGCCGGGGGTGAGGACGGCCTGGTCGGGAGCGAGGGTGAACAGGACCGGCCCCGACGGGGCGGTGGCCAGGACGACCACCGTGGTGGCGGCGCGGGCCCAGGGGACGCGGCGCAGGGTGCCGCTGACCAGCAGGGTGTCCTCGTCGCCCAGACACCCGGCCGAGCCGACGGGGGAGGCGGCCGGGTGGGCGTAACGGACCGTGAGCTCGGGGGCGATGGCGTAGCTGAGCGGGCCGTCCGGCACGGGGAGGCCGACGCGGCGCAACAGTGGGCGGGCCACCAGGGCCGTTTCGGCCAGTGGGGCGGGGACCGCTCGGCGTCCCGCCTCCTGGGCGGCGGCGAGGAGCTCGGCGGTGGAGGCGTCCGGGGCCGGAAGGGCCACGGCGTCGGGGGCGGTGGTGTTGGCGACGACGGCGATGGTGTCGGGATCGGCGTAGAAGGCGTGGGTGTCGTAGGCGTCGGCGGAGATGACGGGCGTGCCGGTGTCTATGGTGTGGGTGTTCATCAGTGCCGCTCCAGTCCACGAGTGATGATGCCGCGAAGGATTTCGTTGGTGCCGCCGCGCAGCGTGTAGCCGGGGCTGTGCAGCAGGGCGAAGGCGAGCAGTTCGGGGTGGCTGCCGGGGGTGGCGTGCGGATCGGCCGGGGTCGGCAGGACACCGCGGACGGTGTCGATCAGCGTGCCCTCCAGGCGGGTGCCGAGGTCCTTGACCAGGGCGGCCTGGATGTCGGGCGAGGCTCCGGCGTCCAGGGCCGCGGCCACGCCGAGGGACAGCCGGCGGACGCTGTGCAGACGGGCGGTGAGGAGGCCGACCTGGGTGAGCCGCTCGGCCGTGGCCGGGCGCCGCTCCAGCTCGCGGAGCAGGGAGACCAGCAGGGGGAAGGTGGACAGGTAACGTTCCGGGCCACTGCGCTCGAAGGCGAGTTCGCCGGTGACCTGCTTCCACCCGTCGCCCCGCCGTCCGAGCAGCATGCCGTCGGGGACGCGGACGCCTTCGAGGTGGCAGGCGTTGAAGCGGTGCTCGCCGCTCATCAGCCGGATCGGCTCGACCCGTACCCCCGGGGCACGCAGGTCGACGATGAACTGGCTGAGACCGGCGTGCCTGTCCTCGGCCTCGTCGGTGCGGGCCAGCACGATGGCGTAGTCGTTGACGTGGGCGCCGCCGGTCCACATCTTGGTGCCGGTCAACCGCCATCCGTCGGCGGTGCGTTCCGCCCGGGTGGCGACCGAGGCGAGGTCGGAGCCGCTGCTCTTCTCGCTCATGCCGATGGAGAAGAAGCACTGTCCGGCGGCGATCCGGGGCAGGAAGAAGCGGCGCTGCTCCTCGGTGCCGTGCTGGAGGACGGACGGGCCGGCCTGCCGGTCGGAGACCCAGTGCGCGCTGACCGGGGCGCCGGCGGCGAGCAGTTCCTCGATCACCACATAGCGCTCCAGGAAGCCGCGGCCCGCGCCGCCGTATTCGGTGGGCAGGGCCATCCCGACCCAGCCGCGCCCGGCGAGGCGACGGCTGAAGCCGGGATCCCAGCCGGCCAGCCAGGAGTCGGGGCGGCCGAGCACGGTGCCGCGGGCGCGCTCCTCGTCGAGAAAGGCGCGGACCTCGGCACGGAGCCGGCGGGCCGATTCGGGCAGGACGACGTCAGGGAATGCGATCGGTGAGAGCGTGGAAGGCGACATGGTTCATTCGCTCCTGGGTCGGTGTGGGTCAAGCCGCGGTGTGCAGCAGGGAAGGGTCGAAGCCGGCTTCGCGGAGGACCTCGTCGGTGTGCTGGCCGATGCCCGGGCAGGGGCGTGGCTCCGGCTCCGGGTCGGCCGAGTAGCGGACCGGGCGGCCGATGACCCGGTAGCGGCCCTCGGTAGGGTGCTCGGCATCGCGCAGCAGGCCGCCCTCGCGGGCGTAGGCGCTGGTGGCGGCGGATTCCAGGTCGAGGACGGGGGCGGCGGCGATGCCCGCCCGGTCGCAGAACTCCTGCCACTCGGCGCTGGTGTGGCGTGGTGTCAGTTCCGCGAGCAGCGGATAGAACTGGTCGGCGTTGCGGGCCCGGTCGGGTCCGGTGGCGAAGCGCGGGTCGTCGGCCAAGTCGGGGCGGCCGACGAAGGCGGTGAACTCCCGCCAGTCGCGGTCGCTGTGCGGCAGGATGCACATCCAGCCGTCGGCGGTGCGCTGGGCAAGGCGCTCCGGGCTGAGCGAGCGCGCCGAACCGAACGCCCCGTCGGGCTCCAGGGCGGCCGCGCCCAGGTGCTCGACCAGGTTGAAGGCGAGCATGGTGTCGGCCATCGGGACCTCGATGTGCTGGCCGGTGCCGCCGTGCTCCCGGTAGTGCAGCGCGGCCAGTACCGACTGGGCGATCTGCATGCCGCAGATCTTGTCGGCCAGCACGGTGGGGACGTAGTGCGGCCGGCCGGAGACCTTGTGGTTGAGCCAGACCAGGCCGCTGGCCGCCTGGATGATGTCGTCGTAGGCGGCGTGGGTGCCGTAGCGGCTGTCGCTGCGGAAACCCTGGGCGTTGGCGTAGATCAGGCCGGGGTTGACCGCCGCGACGTCGTCGTACCCGAGGCGGAGACGCTCCAGGGCCTGCGGGCGCAGGTTGGTGATGAAGACGTCGGCGGTGCGCAGCAGGGCGAGCAGGGCGTCGCGGCCGTGCGGGGCCTTGAGATCGATGGCGGCGCTGCGCTTGTTGCGGTTCAGGTTCAGTGCCGGGCCGCCCATGCCGGGGTGGCGTCGTGGTGGGTAGTGGCGCGTCATGTCGCCCGTGGGCGGTTCGACCTTGATCACATCCGCGCCCAGGTCGCCGAGCTGCTGGGCGGCGTACGGGGCCATGATCACACTGGCCAGTTCGATGACACGGACTCCGGCGAGGAGCCCTCGGCCGGGCGGGCCGCTCGGTTTCTCGGGCATTGCGTACCTCCGGGGGTATCGGACGTTGTCTGCGGGTGCGTCGTGGCTGGTCGCGCAGTTCCCCGCGCCCCTTCGGGGCGCTACCGCCACTGGAGCGCGGCGGAGCCGAGCGGGGAACGCCGGCCGGGCGCGGGAACCGTACGCCCGCTGTACGCGAACGGTGTCGCCGGTTCGGTGAGCGGGCCGAAGTCGGTCATGGTGGTCGAGAGTGCGGTGAGCGGCGTCCTCCCGGGCCGGGGCAGGTCGCGTACGTCCTCCCGTGCCAGCAGCCCGAGTTCCCGCACCCAGTGACACACCCCGGCCAAGGTCACGCGGATCCGCCAGGAGCCGCCCTCCGTCGCCCGCCGGCGCAGGGCCGTCGCGACGCCGGCGGCCCCGAGGTAGGCGGCGAGGTAGTCGTTGAGCAGGTACGTCGGTGGCAGCGAGGGCCGGTCCGTCCACTCCTCGACGGCGAATCCCGTGGCCGAGCAGGCGAGCTGGTCGAATCCGCCGCGTTCGGCCCAGGGGCCGTCGGCGCCCCAGGCGTGGTATTCGAGGGCGATGAGCCCGGGGCGGCGCCGGACGAGTTCCTCGGTCGACGCTCCGTGCCGGGCGAGTCCGCGGTAGGCGTGCACGAAGACGTCCGCTTCCTGGAGCACGTCGTGGAAGGCCGCGCGGTCGTGCGCGTCGCGGAGGTCGCAGTAGGCGTTGCGCTTGCCGCCGCCGGTCATGGCGATCATCGGGATCGGGTCGGGGCGGTCGGGGCGCGTCAGATGCAGCACGTCGGCGCCGAACTGGGCGAGGAGCCGCGTCGCGACGGGACCCGCGATGACATGGGTGAGATCGAGCACCCGTACGCCCGCGAGTGCCTCGTCGGCCTCACCGATCGGCTCCAGAGGCCGCACCGGTCCGTCACCGACGCGTTCGATCTCGACGACCGGGCGCCGTGCCACATGACGCCCGGCGGGATGGGCGAGCCATTCGTCGCGGGTGCGCACGGCGCACGCGACGCCGCCGCGGCCGCAGATGGCCTCCTCCAGCGTGAAGGCGTCCCAGTCGGCCGCGGCCCGCGCGATCCCCACCGTGTCGAGCGGGCACCGCAGCACGGAGGCGACGGCGTCCCGAAGATGCGGGTAGGTGGTGATGATGAAGATCCACCGGCCGTCGCGCGCCCGGTAGAAGTCGTTGTTGCCGAGCAGTGTCGGATCGTCGAGCAGAACATCGAGCGGGCGCCCCGACAGCCTCGTGTGATACGTCGCCATGAGCTGGTCGATCGCGGCCTCGGCCCGCACCTCCACCCTCTGGTGCCGGTGGCCGCGCTGTTCGCCGACCGCCGCCATCTGCTGCCCGAAGACACCGATCGCGGCGGACATGGCATCGGCGAGGCGGTGCACCGAGGGCACCAGGGGGTCGGCCCCGACGACGGTGACGTCCTCGGCCCCCCGGGCCGGATCGGGGTCGCCGAGGGTGCGCAGCAGCCGGGAGACGATCTCGCCGGTGGGCGGCGTCGGCCCGGTCGTGGTCAGCGTGTTCGAAGTCATGCCGGGATGCTCGTTCCCGGCACCGGGCGAGCGCCCGGATTCACGGATATCCGTGAACCGGTGCGGACGTCACGTCCGCCTCTCCTGGATGTGCGCGAGGAGCCGGGCCGCCGCCCGGTCCAGGAACAGCCGCTCCGAGCGGCCGCGACGCCGGTGCGTCAGGACGAGTGCCCCCGTGACGAGGGAGCCCTCGGTGACGGGGATCGCGAGCGCGCTGACCTCGGGGTCGGCCAGTCCCTCGCTGCGGCTGATCCGTGACGCGCGGATCGCCGGCAGGGCGGAGCGGAACTCGGCGACCGCCTCGGGGTCGTGGCGGGCGAGCTCGTCGAGCAGCCCGCGGCGCTCCACCTCGTCGGTGAGGGCCAGCAGCAGCCGGCCCGCGGCGGTACGCAGCAGCGGCCGGGCGACGTGCTCGTCGGCGAGCGGCACGAGGCGGGGAATCTCGTCCTCGCCCCCGCGCGCGAGGTGGACGGCGTCGAGCCCGACCCGCACCGTGAGCAGCACCGGGGTGCCCGCGACACGGCTCAGTTCGTCGAGTTCGGCCTGGCCGATCCGGGGGACCACCCGCCCGGCGATGAGGTTGAGGACGTGCGGGGCGGGCCCGAGCCGGAAGCGCCGGTGCTGTTCCAGCAGAAAACCGGTCGCCACAAGGCCGTTGACCAGATCCTGCACCGAACTCGCCGGCGCCTGAAGCGTCCGTGCCAACTCGGCCACGGTCACCCCGCCCGGCGCCCGGGCGGCGGCCTCCAGGACCCACGCGACCCGGTCCACCGTACGATGACGCCGCCGCCGCCCGTGCTCACCCATCCCGCCCCACCTCGTCCTTCTCGTGCGTCGCGGGCCGCTCGCACCGACACGGCCCGCCGGTTCCCTCTCCCGCCACCCCGGCGTCAGTCCGCGTCGAGCCGGGCGACGAGCCGCTTGGGGGCGATCGTGCGGTAGCTCTCCTCCACCCAGTCGCGGAGCAGCTCGACGGTCACGTCGGTGCCGGTCGGCGGGATGGTCACCCAGCCCGAGCGGCCCAGCCCGTAGCGCATGGGCGCGGCCCCCGGGACGGTGAGGGCGTGGCCGTGGGACGCCTCGTCCATGAGCTTGAGACCGATGCCGGGGGACGCGGTGTCCCCCTCGGCGCCGAGGAAGACGAAGATCTTCCTGTTGACCTTGACGACCGCGCTCTCGTCCCAGGGGAAGTCCTCGAAGGCGCCGGGGAGGGAGAGGGCGAACGCGCGGACGCTGTCGCGGATTTCGAGGTCGGGCGTGGGTAGGGCGGGCATGGGTGGCGCCTCCGGGGGTCACGGGGATCTGTGAGGTAGATGATCTCCGATCCCGTGGCGCTCACGCCGGGAAGTCCGGCAGGCGCTTGTCGTAGAGCCATGGGTGGAGCACCGCCGCCACGTCACCGCCCGTCACTTTCCCGGCGTGGGCGAGGAAAGCCGGGGTGTCCGCGCTGCCTCCCCGGTGGGCGTCGTGCCAGGTGCGCAGGACGCGGAAGAAGTCCTCGTCCCCCACGGCCAGCCGCAGCGCGTGGAGCGTGCACGCCCCCCGGACGTACACCCGGTCGTCGAAGAGGCTGCGCCGGCCCGGATCGGCGATGCGGAGGTTCTGCCGGCGGCCCGAGAGGTCCTGCCACGCCTGCCGGGCGAGGGTGTCGGCGTCGTCCTCGTCGAGGTGCTCCGACCACAGCCACTCCGCGTACGTGGCGAAGCCCTCGTTGAGCCAGATGTGCCGCCAGTCGGCCAGGCCGACGCTGTTGCCGTACCACTGGTGGGCGATCTCGTGGGCCACGAGCGTCTCCCAGCCGCGCCGCCCGTCCATGTGGTTGCCGCCGAAGACGGACAGCGTCTGGTTCTCCACCGGCGCCGCCAGCTCCGCGTCGACGACGACCGCCCCGTAGGACTCGAAGGGGTAGTCGCCGAAGAGCCCGGCGAAGGCGCGCAGCATCTCCGGCTGGCGGGCCAGGTCGTGACGGGCCCGCTCGGCCAGGTGGGGCGGGTAGGCGTTGCGCACCCCGCCGCGCTCCTCGTGGGTGAAGCGGCCGGTGTAGAGGGCGGCGAGGTAGGACGACATCGGGCCGGGGTGGTGGTACGTCCAGCGCTCCTTCGAGCCGTCGCCGACGGGCATGTGCTCGCGCAGCGTGCCGTTGGCCAGCGCGTGGTGGCCCTTGGGCACGGTGACGGTGAAGGTGTACGCGGCCTTGTCGTCGGGGCGGTCGTTGCAGGGGAACCAGGAGGGGGCGCCCACGGGCTGGGAGGCGACGAGCGTCCCGTCGTGGTCGTCCCCGGTGCGGTCCCAGCCGACGCCGCCGAAGGGCGTGGTGACGGGCTTCGGCCGGCCCGCGTAGCGGACGTCCATCACGAACGCCTGCCCGGGCGCGAGGGTCCGGGCGGTGGTGAGGAGCAGCTTGCCGTCGCGGCGCTGGACCGCGACGGGCTCCCCGTCGAGGTGCGCCGAGCGCACCGCCAGCCGGGCCAGGTCCAGCGCCACCACGCGCGTACGGTCGTTGGAGACGGCGTGGATCCGGGCGTGGCCGTCCAGCCAGGCCCGGCCGGGGTCGTAGCCGAGCCGCAGGTCGTAGGCGAGGGTGCGGTGGCCGTGGGAGCCGTGCCGGGGGAAGTAGCCCGGCACGGCTCCCACGCGGCGGCTGTCGCCACCGACGCAGAGCGCGGCGGCGCCCAGCGGGAGCGCCGCCGCGGCCGTGAGGAGGCCGCGGCGGCTGCACGCGAAGCGGTCCCGGAGGCTCATGCCGAGCCCACGAGCTGGGGTGTCGCCCCGGCGATGGGGTTGCCCGCCCAGTGGGTCCCGGCGGGCACCGTCTCGCCCCGCATGACGAGGGAGGACGGGCCGATGGCCGCGTGCTCGCCGACCGTGCTGCCCGGCAGCACGATGCCGTGCGGGCCGATCGAGGCGCCCGCGCCGAGCTCGACGCGGTCCATGCGCATGATCCGGTCGTGGAACAGGTGCGTCTGGAGGACACAGCCGCGGTTGACGGTGGCGCCGTCGCCGAGGGAGATCAGGTCGGTCTCCGGCAGCCAGTGGGTGTCGCACCACACGCCGCGCCCGACGCGCACGCCGAGGCTGCGCAGCCACCAGTTGAGGACCGGCGTGCCGGTGAAGGGACCGGCCAGCCACGGCACGGCGAGGGACTCCACGAAGGTGTCGTAGAGCTCGTTGCGCCACACGAAGGAGCTCCACAGGGGGTGCTCACCGGCCTTGAAGCGGCCCATGAGCAGCCACTTGGCGGCGGTCGCGGTGAGCGCGGCCACGATGCCGGCGGCCAGCAGCAGCGGCGGGGCGATGAGCGCGGCGAAGCCGAGGCCGTGGTCGTCCAGGGCGTCCTGCTCGATCAGCAGCACGGCCTCGGCGAGCGCGAGGCCGCACATCAGCGGCAGCACCCGGCACAGTTCGACGGCCGCGCGGGCCGTCATCAGCCGCCGGGGCGGCTCGAAGGTGCGGCCGCTGTCACCGGTGGACGCGACGCGCGGCAGCGGCATCGCCGGGCGGCCCAGCCAGGAGCTGCCGGGCTCGCTGTGCGCGGGGGCGTCGGACAGCACACCGATCAGGCCGTGGTCGGGGACGTTCCGGCCGGGGCCGACGATGCCGGAGTTGCCGACGAACGCCCGGCGCCCGATGCGGACGCGGCCCAGCCGCATCCGGCCGGCGTGGAGCTCGAACGGGGCGACGAGGGTGTCGTCCGCGAGGAACGCGCCCTCGTCGACGGTGAGCAGCGACGGCAGCGGCAGCACCGTGGAGATCTCGGCCCGCCGGCCGATCCGCGCGCCCAGCAGGCGCAGCCAGCCGGGGGTGGCCAGGCTCGCGTAGAGCGGGAACAGACCGGCGCGGGCGCCGTCGAGGAGCCGGGTGACGACCCAGACCCGCCAGGCGACGCCGCCGTCGGCGGGGTGGCTGCCCGGGGTGATGCCACGGCCGAGGATCCGCACGACCAGGGCGAGGAGCAGCATCCAGCAGATGGTGGTGACGAAGGTGAACGCCGGAACGGCGGCCAGCAGCCACAGCCCGGCGGTGGTGAGGGTGGCACAACCCTTGATCAGGTAGTACGAGCCGACGAGCGCGGGCAGCGAGGCCAGCAGCGGCAGCAGCGGCATCCCGGCGAGGGACAGCGCGTAGGCGAGGGACCACCGGCGCGAGCGACGGTGCCGCGCGGTGGTCCGGGCGCCGCGCCCGGCGTCGTCGGAGCGCCGCGCCCCGGGGACGTGGGCGCTGCGCGCGGGGTGGGGCCCGGCGTCCGTGAGCCCAGCGGCAGGCGTCCCCGCGGGCGGAACCGCCACCGGGCGGGCCGGGGAGCCCTCCCAGGTCTGGCCGGGCGGGATGTGGCCGTCGAGGCAGCCGCCGCCCTCGAGGGTGGCGCCCGCGCCGAGGGAGGCGCCCGGCATCAGCATGGTGCGGTGGCCGACGCGGGCGCCGGCGCCGATGGAGAGCGCGCCGACGCGCAGCGTCTCGCCGTCGAGCCACCAGCCCGCGAGGTCGGCCTCCGGCTCGACGCCGCAGCCGTCGCCGAACTCGGCGAGGCCCGTGACCGGCGGCATGGCGTGGAGGGAGACGTTCCGGCCCGCCGCGCAGCCCAGGGCGCGGGCGTACCAGGTGGCCCAGGGCGTGCCGAGCAGGGCGGGGACGCCGAAGGCGGCGACGGTGCGTTCGGCGGCCCACAGCCGCAGGTGGACCCGGCCGCCGCGCGGATACGCGCCCGGGGCGATGCCCCGGGTGAGCACGCGTGCGGCGGCCGCGCCCAGCAGGAAGCGGGAGGGGGCGCTGAACAGGATCAGCCATCCGGTGACCACCAGCCACCAGGAGGTGTGGGGGGCCCAGGACTCGGGGGCCAGCAGCCCCAGGACGTTGTCGGCGGCGGCCAGGCCCACGAGCCCGCGCAGCCCGGCCACGCCGAACAGCGCGGTCTGCACCACGATCTGGGCCGCGCCCATGCGGCGGCGCACGGGCCGGACCTCGCGCCGCACGGCCTCCTGCGGGGCGAGGGAGTCGAGGTGGGCGGCCATGTCGCGGAGCACGGGGTGGCGGTAGAGGGCGGCGACGGAGACGCCGGGGTAGTGCTCGCGCAGCGCGGAGGCCATCTTCGCGGCGGCCAGGCTGGTGCCGCCCAGGGAGACGAAGTCGGAGCCGGCGGAGGGCCGGGTGCCGAGGAGCTCCTCCCAGAGGTCGGCGAGCCGGGCGGCGGTCCCCGTGAGCGGCCCGCCCTCCGCCCCGTCGTCGCCGGTGGTGGGCAGCGGCCAGGGCAGGGCGTCGCGGTCGACCTTGCCGGAGGTACGGGTGGGCAGCTCGGCGACCTCGCCCAGGACGGGCACCAGCGCGGCGGGCAGCCGTTCCGCCAGCAGCTTTCTCGCCAGCTCACGGTCGTAGTCGGGGCCGGGCACCACGTAGCCGGCGAGCAGCCGCCCGCCGGCCGGGGTGGTGCGGACGGCCGCGGCGGCGCCCAGCACGCCGGGCAGGGCGCTGAGCGCGGCGTCGATCTCGCCGAGCTCCAGCCGCCGCCCGCCGATCTTGATCTGGTCGTCGGCGCGCCCGGCGAAGACCAGGCCCTCGGGGTCGGCGCGGACGAGGTCGCCGGTGCGGTAGGCGCGGGGGGTCTCCAGGGCGGCCGACGGGCGGTAGCGGTCGGCGTCCTTGACGGGGTCGAGGTAGCGGGCGACGCCGACGCCGGCGACGACCAGCTCGCCCTCGGCGCCCCAGGGCACGGGCTCGCCCGCCGCGTCGACGACGGCCAGCTCCCAGCCGTCCAGCGGCAGTCCGATGCGCACGGGCTCGCCGGGGTGCATCCGGGCCGCGCAGGCGACGACGGTGGTCTCGGTGGGCCCGTAGGTGTTCCACATCTCGCGGCCGGGCACGGCGAAGCGGTCGACGAGCTCGGCGGGGCAGGCCTCGCCGCCGACGATCAGCAGCCGCACCCGGTCCAGGGACTCCGGCGGCCACAGCGCGGCGAGCGTGGGCACGGTGGAGACGACGGTGATGCCGCGTTCGACGAGCCAGGGGCCGAGCTCGTGGCCGGCGCGGACGAGGGAGCGGGGGGCGGGCACCAGGCAGGCGCCGTGCCGCCAGGCCAGCCACATCTCCTCGCAGGAGGCGTCGAAGGCCACGGACAGCCCGGCCAGGACGCGGTCGCCGGGGCCGAGCGGGCAGTCCTTGAGGAAGAGACCGGCCTCGGCGTCGGCGAAGGCGGCGGCGCTGCGGTGGCTGACGGCGACGCCCTTGGGCGCGCCCGTGGAGCCGGAGGTGAAGATGATCCAGGCGTCGTCGTCGGGCAGCGGCGGACGGCCCGGGCCGGTGGCGGGGGCGGGGCCCGGCAGCAGGGTGTCGGCGGTGATGACCAGGCAGACCCCGGCCTCGCGGAAGACGGTGGCGGCCCGCTCGTCGGGGTCGTCGGCGTCGACGGGCACGTAGGCGGCGCCGCAGCGGAGGACGGCGAGGATCGCCAGGTACAGCTCGGCGGTGCCCGAGGGCACGCGGACGCCGATCCGGTCGCCCGGCCCGGCGCCGGCCCGGCGCAGCCGGTCGGCGCGGGCGGCGACCTCGGCGGTCAGCGCCCGGTAGGTCAGGGTCTCGGCGCCGGTGTCCAGGGCGAGGGCGTCGGGATGCGCGGCCGCGGTGGAATCGAACACGTCGAGCAGCGTGCGCTCCGGGTGCGGCGGGGCGCTCCGGTAGCGCGCCCTGTCCGCGGTGGCGCCCGTGGATACGGACGCGGGTCCTGGGAGGGTCGATGACATCGGTCGGTACGCCTCTATTCGACGTGGGTGGCACGGACGTCACAGGACGACGTCCGCATCCACAGACGACACGGGCCGACGAGGGGTTCGTATGCCGGTTCCCAACGTTCCGTAAATCGAACGGACCCTGAGTAACCCCATCAACGCTTCAAAATCACTGCCGTACCCGGGGTATCACCGCTGATTCAATGGTCAAACAGCACTGACGCCATGGGGATCTCTTGGGGAAGTGTTGGCCTTACGCTGGGTTTCTTTTCGGGCCCGGCATCACCCGTTCGCCCAGCTCGCACACAGCCTTCCCACAGCTTCCGGACAGCGCCCGCCCGGTTCCCGCCCCGGATTCGCTCAGCGCTCGCTCACCCGTCCGTCCGCGACCTCCAGCCGCCGCGTGGTGTGGACCGCGTCCAGCATCCGCCGGTCGTGGGTGACCAGCAGCAGCGTGCCGGTGTACGAGGCCAGCGCCGACTCCAGCTGTTCGATGGCCGGCAGGTCGAGGTGGTTGGTGGGCTCGTCGAGGACGAGCAGGTTCACCCCGCGCGCCTGGAGCAGGGCCAGCGCCGCGCGGGTGCGCTCACCCGGGGAGAGCGTCACGGCCGGGCGCAGCACGTGCTCCGCCTTGAGGCCGAACTTGGCCAGCAGCGTCCGGACGTCCGCCGGGGCGAGCTCCGGGACCTCCGCGCCGAACGCCGCCAGCAGCGTCTCCTCGCCGAAGAACAGCGCCCGGGCCTGGTCCACCTCGCCCACGACCACCCCCGGACCCAGCGCGGCGCCGCCCTCGTCCAGGGGCAGCCGGCCGAGGAGGGCGGCGAGCAGCGTGGACTTCCCGGAGCCGTTGGCGCCGGTGATGGCGACCCGGTCGGCCCAGTCGATCTGGAGGTCCACCGGACCGAGGGCGAACGGCCCGCGCCGGGCGACCGCCCCGCGCAGCGTCGCCACGACCGCGCCCGAGCGGGGCGCGGCGGCGATCTCCATCCGCAGCTCCCACTCCTTGCGGGGCTCCTCCACCACCTCCAGCCGCTCGATGAGCCGCTCGGTCTGACGGGCCTTGGCGGCCTGCTTCTCGGTCGACTCGGCGCGCAGCTTGCGGCCGATCTTGTCGTTGTCGGTGGCCTTGCGGCGGGCGTTGCGGACGCCCTTCTCCATCCAGTTCCGCTGGGTGCGCGCCCGCGCCTCCAGCCCCGCCCTGGTGTCGGCGTACTCGTCGTACGCCTCGCGGGCGTGCCTGCGGGCGGTCGCGCGCTCCTCCAGATAGGCCGCGTAACCACCGCCGTAGAGGTTCACCTGCTGCTGGGCGTGGTCGAGCTCCAGCACCTTGTCGACCGTGCGGGTCAGGAACTCCCGGTCGTGGCTGACCAGGACCGTGCCGGCGCGCAGGCTCGTGACGAACGACTCCAGCCGCTCCAGGCCGTCCAGGTCGAGGTCGTTGGTGGGCTCGTCCAGCAGGAAGACGTCGTAGCGGCTGAGCAGCAGGGACGCGAGACCGGCGCGGGCGGCCTGCCCGCCGGAGAGGCCGGTCATGGGCCGGTCCAGGCCGATGGCCAGGCCGAGCGAGGCGGCGACCTCCTCGGCCCGCTCGTCGAGGTCCGCGCCGCCCAGGTCCAGCCAGCGCTCCAGTGCGACGGAGTAGGCGTCGTCCGCGCCGGGCGCCCCGTCGACGAGGGCCTGCGTGGCGGCGTCGAGAGCGGTCTGCGCGGCGGCGACCCCGGTACGGCGGGCGAGGAACGCCCGGACGGACTCGCCCTCGCGCCGCTCGGGCTCCTGCGGAAGGTGGCCGACGGTCGCGGTGGGCGGGCTGAGCCGCAGCGAGCCGTGCTCGGGCGTGGCGAGGCCCGCGAGCATCCGCAGCAGGGTGGACTTCCCCGCCCCGTTGGCCCCGACGAGCCCGATGACGTCCCCGGGGGCGACGACGAGGTCGAGCCCGGAGAAGAGCGTGCGGTCGCCGTGTCCGGCGGCGAGATCCTTGACGACGAGGGTGGCACTCATAAGGGCACCGACTCTATGCGGTGGCAGGCGCCGGGCCGAACCGGCCCGGCGCCCTGCGGGCGGCGGTGGCGGCCGTCAGGCCAGGTCCAGGAGCTGCTCGTAAAAACCGCCGAAGCCCTTGTCGCGGTCGACGAAGTGGAGTTCGAGGATCCAGTGGCAGGGCCGCCCGGACCGGTCGACGCGGCGCAGGGGGTTGTGGTTGTCGGGAGTGATGTAGGACTCCGTCTTGGCCCCGTCGTTGGTCTCGTGGGGGAACTCGCCGACCAGGTGGCCGGTGTGCCAGATGCCGATCTCCCAGCCGGCCTCGGCGGCGAGCTTCTCGACCGTCTCGTACAGGACGGCGCCGGTGATGGCCTCGTCGGCCCGGAAGGCGGCGCGGCCGGCGTCGAAGACGCGGGGGAGATCGGCCAGGAGACGGTGCTTGTCGGGGTCCTGACCGAAGACGTAGGTGCGCCCGAAGTCGGCCTCGTACTCCTCGAAGATCGGGCCGAAGTCGGCGAACGCGACGTCGTCCTCGCCGATGATCCGGTCCGGCGGGTTCTCCCGGTAGGGCAGCAGGGAGTTGGGGCCGGAGCGGACGATCCGCTTGTGCCAGTGCTTGGTGGTGCCGAACATCTCGTTCGCGAGGTCCCGGATGTGATCGCTCACCTCGCGCTCCCCGCGCCCCGGGACCACGATCCCGCGCGCCTCCACCTCGGCGAACAACGCGATCGCCTTCTCCTGCGCGGCGACCAGCCCCGCGACCCGCTTCGCTTCCGCGTCCGCCATCTCGGATCCCCCTGTCGGTTGGCTTATTCCAAGATCGACCCTGCTGGATGATCTCCTATGCGACAGCGCACCGACCCGCCCGTTCATTCCCCGGGTCTGCCACTTCCCGCCCGGCGCTGGGGAGTTCGCCGGTACCGTCGGCGCATGGCAAGCGATGTGATCGTGATCGGTGCCGGCGTCATCGGCCTGACCAGCGCGGTCGTCCTGGCGGAGCGGGGCCGGCGCGTCGAGGTGTGGACGCGTTCGCCGTCCTCGGAGACCACCTCGGCGGTGGCCGGGGGCCTGTGGTGGCCCTACCGGATCGAGCCGCGCGACCGGGCCGGCGACTGGGCGCTCGCCTCGCTCGCGGTCATGACCGGCCTGGCCGGGCGGCCGGAACGGACCGGGGTGCGCCTGGCCGAGGGCACCCACGCCGGCCAGGCCCCCGGCGAGCTCGGCGCGTGGGCGGCCCGGGTGCCGGGGCTGCGCGCCGCCGGCGCGGGCGAATTGCCGCGCGGCTTCGACCGCGGGGTACGCGTCCGCCTGCCGCTGCTGGACATGACCACGCATCTCGACTACCTGACCCGGCGGCTCCGCGCGGCGGGCGGCACCGTCGCCGTCCGCCCGGTCGACTCGCTCGCCCAGGCCGCCCGCTCGGCGCCCGTCGTCGTCAACTGCACCGGCCTGGGCGCCCGCGACCTCGTCCCCGACCCCTCGGTGCACCCGGTGCGGGGCCAGCTCGTCGTGGTCGAGAACCCCGGCATCGACGAGTGGTTCACCGCCGCCGACGACGCCGGGGCCGACACCGTCTACGTCTTCCCCCAGCCCTACGGCGCCGTCCTCGGCGGCACCGCCCAGGAACACGCCTGGGACCGGGACCCCTCGCCCCGCACCGCCCGGGCCATCATCAGCCGCTGCTCCCGCGTCTTCCCCCGGCTGGCCCGGGCCCGCGTCCTCGGCCACCGCGTGGGCCTGCGCCCGGCCCGCCCGCGCGTCCGCCTGGAGGCCGAACCCCTGCCGGGCGGCGGCCGGCTCGTCCACAACTACGGCCACGGCGGGGCGGGCATCACCGTCTCCTGGGGCTGCGCCCTGGCGGCGGCCGACCTGGTGGAGACGGCCACGCCGTCTTGACAGCGCGGGCCGGGACGGAATGCTGTACCGCGTGACGCACCTGCCCGTACCCCTGACCGGCGTCGTCCCTCCGCTCTGCACCCCCCTCACACCCAGTGGCGACGTGGACGTCCGCTCCCTCGTCTCCCTCGTCGAACACCTGCTGGACGCCGGGGTCCACGCGGTGTTCGCCCTCGGCACCAGCGGCGAGGCCGCCTTCCTGAGCGACGCCCAGCGCGACGAGGTACTGCGGATCACCGTCGAAACCGTGGCCGGACGGGTGCCCGTGCTGGCAGGCGTGATCGACACGGCCACGGCCCGCGTCGTCGACCGGGCGCTGGCCGCCGCCGCCCACGGCGCCGACGCGCTCGTCGCCACCGCGCCCTTCTACGCCGGGACCCACCCCGCCGAGACCGCCGACCACTTCCGCCGGATCCGGGCCGCCGTCGGCCTCCCGCTGATCGCCTACGACATCCCCCAGCACGTCCACGGCAAGCTCACCGCGCCCGTCCTCCTCCGGCTCGCCGAGGACGGCACCCTCGCCGGCCTCAAGGACAGCAGCGGCGACCTGGGCGCCTTCCGCCGCCTGCTGGTCGCACTGCGCGAACGCGGCCTCGACGGCACCTTCGCCGCGCTCACCGGCTCCGAGCTCGCCGTGGACGCCGCCCTGCTGGCGGGCGCGCACGGCGTCGTCCCCGGGCTGGGCAACGTCGACCCGGCCGGGTACGTCCGGCTGTACGACCACGCGCGGGCCGGGCGCTGGCCGGAGGCGGCGGCCGAGCAGGACCGGCTCGCGGCGCTGTTCGCCCTCGTCGACGCGGGGGACACCGCCACGATGAGCGGCGGCGCCGCCGCGCTCGGCGGCTTCAAGGCCGCGCTGCGCGCGCTCGGCGTCATCGACTGCGCGGCGACGGCCGCGCCCCAGCGGCCGCTGTCCGAGGAGGCCGTCGCCGAGGTCCGCCGACGGTTGGCGGAGGGCGGACTGCTGCCCGCCTAGCGTCGGCCGCTCACGTGGCGCGGGCTTCCTGCCGAAGACGAACGGTGACGCCGACCGGTGGGAGAGCCGTTCATGGACGAGGTGACCGCGCGCTACGTGGAACTGTGCCGCGCCGAACTGTGCCGCGCCGACGGGAGCGGGCTGAGCCGGGCCGTCGCCGAGGCCGAGCTGCCGGGCTGTCTGCGCGACGCCCGGCTGCTGGCCCGGCCGCTGTTCGCCGGCGAACCGGAGCTGCGGGCGGCGGTGGACGACCTGCTGGCCCTCTTCGACGTCCTCGTCTCCCTGCCCGACCGGCTCTTCGACGGCGACGTCGAACGGTACTGGGCGGCCCTGGGCGGCGAGCCCCGCATGGCCCCGCTGCTGCGGCGCCACGCCCACGCCGGGCGGCCCGCCGACCGCTTCGGCCGGGCCGACCTCTACCGCGACGAGCACGGCCGCTTCGCGCTGCTGGAGTTCAACATCGCCGGTGGGGTGGGCGGCTTCGAACTGGGCGAACTGCCCCGCTCCCTGGAAGCCGTGCCCGCCTTCGCCGCCTTCGCCGAGCGGTACGCGCTGCGGCACGTACGGACCGCCGAACGCGTGGCCGCGACGCTGCGGGCCGTGGCGCCGCGCCCGTCCCCCGTGGTGGCCCTGGTGTTCGCGCCGGGGGCGCTGCCCCGGTACCGGCGGCCGGTCGCCCCCACCGTCGCGGTGCTGGAGGGCCAGGGGCTGGACGTCGTCCTCGGCGAGCTGGGCGACGTGCGGGGCGACGGCGGGAAGCTGTTCGTCGGCACGGCCCGCGTCGACGTGGTGCTGCGCTTCTTCACCGTCGACGACACCATCGGGCACGAGGACGGCCTCGCCGCGATCACCCGCGCCGACGAGAAGGGGACGGCTGTCCTGTGGACCGGGCTGGACAGCGCCCTGTTCACCAACAAGGGCGCCCTCGCCCTGCTGTCCGACCCCCGGTGCGACGCCGTGCTGTCCGCGCGCGAGCGGCGGGCGGCCGAACGGATCCTGCCGTGGACCAGGCTGCTGACCGCACAGCTGGTCGACCGGTGCGTCGAGGAGCGCGAACGGCTGATCCTCAAGCCCTGCCGGGGCTTCGCGGGCTCGGGCGTCGTCGCGGGCTGGGCCTGCCCGGAACGGGAGTGGCGCGACGTGCTGCGCGACGCCGCCGACGGCGGGTTCGTCGTACAGCGCCGGGTCGTGCCCCGGCCGGAGCCGGTCGTGGACCCGGTGACGGGGGAGACCGAGGACTGGACGCCGGTCTGGGGCCTGTTCGTCACCCCCGACGGCTACGGGGGCAACGCCATCCGCGCGCAGCGCGCCACCGGCGGCGACGTCATCGGCTACAGCACCAGCACCGAGACCCTGGCCACCGTCGCCTTCACCCGGCCCGCCGACGATCGGCCTGCTCGCTGATCAGTTCGCGGACTCCGCCCGCGCCGTCGTGTCCCCGTGGAGCAGCCCCTGGTGGCCCGCCCAGTAGGGCGCGCGCAGGGCGGTCTTGTCGACCTTGCCGATGGGGGTCAGCGGCAGCGCGTCGACGAACTCGAAGCTCGCGGGCAGATAGACGGGCCGCTCCAGCTCGGCCAGCACGCACTTGCGCAGCTCGTCGAGCTCCACACGCGCCCCGGGAGCGGTGACGACGACGGCGTGCACGGCCTGCCCGTACAGCGGGTGCGGCACCGGGATCACCGCGGCGGCCCGCACCGCCGGATGGGTGGTCAGCGCGTTCTCCACGAGCGGCGAGTAGATGGTGGACCCGGCCTCGCCCGTGATGATCACGTCGTTGCGCCGGTCCATGAGGAAGAAGTAGCCCTCCTCGTCCCGGTAGCCGAGATCGCCGGTGCGCAGCCAGCCGTCCGGGTGGAACGCGGCGGCGGTGGCCTCCGGCTGGTTGAGGTAGCCCTCCATGACGCGCGGCCCGCGCGCGCAGATCTCGCCGACCTCTCCCGGCGGCAGGGGCCGGCCCTGCTCGTCGCGGACCTCCGTCTCCATGTCGGGGAAGGAGCGGCCGACGGAACGCAGCAGTCTGCCCTCGTCCACGAGGTGGTCGGCGGAGTCCAGCGCTGTGAGGCCGAACGCCTCGGTCTGGGCGTAGAGCTGCCACAGCACCGGCCCGAACCGGTCGAGGGCCTGCTGGAGCCGGTCCGGGGTGATCGGGCTGGCCCCGTACATGACGCGGCGCAGCCGGGAGCAGTCGACGCCGGCCAGCCCCGGGTGGTCGAGCAGCCGGTACAGCATGGGCGGCATCAGCATCATGGCGGTGATCGGCTCGTTCGTCAGCGCCTCGATCACGGCCTCGGGGGTGAAGCGGTCGACGAGCGTGAGCGTGCTGCCCCCGGCCAGGCCGCTCAGCGCGTACAGGCCGCCGACGTGGGCGATCTGGCTGGTCACCAGCAGCGTCACGGGCTCGGGGAGGAACGGGTTCGCCAGGATCGTCCGGTACATCCGGTGCCGGTGGAGGATGGCTTTGGTGAGGCCCGTGGTGCCGCCGGAGCAGAGCACCGTCTCCACCTGCCCGGCGTGCGCCCACCGCGGCTCGCCGGCCGGGTGGGCGCGCCGGACGACGTCCATCAGGTCCGGCGCCGGCCCGCGGGATCCCAGCGACCACAGGCGGGCGCCGGGGAAGGCGCTGGTGACGGCGTGCGCGCAGGTGTCGGAGATCCGGTCGTCCACGATGAGGACGTCGGCGGGAACGTTCGCCGCGACGCTGGCGTACTCGGCCGGCCCCCGGTCCACCGGCATCGGCAGGAACCGCGCCCCCACCAGGTGCGCCGCGAACGGCACGCACACCGCCTCGGCGCGGTTCCCGCTGGCCAGGGCGACGGTGGTGCCGGGCCCCAGGCCGAGCGACCGGAACCCGGCGGCCATCTGACGAATCGTTTCCGCAAGCTCGGCGTAGGTCATCCGGAGATCCCGGTACACCACGGCCTCCCGCGTCCCGTACCCCGGGAACACCTCGTCCACCAGCCAAGCGGCGTAGCTGCGCCCCGCCGCTCCGTCCGACCCGTCCATGGGCCCGCCTCCTCTTCCGGTTCCGGTAGGCGCCCCTGGTCGGGTCAGGACGGGACGTCACACGGGACGACGGCGCGGACGCGCGTCGTCCCGTGTGATCGATGGCCGGTGGCGGGGTGGGTCTCACCGGGAAGGCCGCTCATTCATCCGGTCGGGCGCAGGAATGGGCCGTCAGCGAGGCGCGGTCACCAGTCCCGCCTCATAGGCGGTGATCACGAGCTGGACCCGGTCCCGGGCGCCCAGTTTGGTGAGCAGCCGTGACACGTGCGACTTGGCGGTGGCCACCGTGATGAAGAGATCCTCCGCGATCTCGGTGTTCGACCGGCCGCGTCCGACCAGGGTCAGGACCTCCCGTTCCCGCTCGGTGATGCCCTCGACCGGTCGTGGCGGGCGCCGCGGCCCGGCCTCGGGGCGCCCGGCGAAGTCCGCGATCAGACGGCGCGTCACCCCGGGTGCGAGCAGCGCGTCGCCTGCGGCGACGACGCGGATCGCCGCGAGGATGTCGTCCAGCGCCATGTCCTTGACGACGAAGCCGCTCGCGCCCGCCCGCAGGGCGCCGCGGACGTGGTCGTCCTCGTCGAAGGTGGTCAGGACCAGGACGCGGGCCGTCGTGGGACCGGCCGTGATCAGACGGGTGGCCTCGATGCCGTCCATACCGGGCATCCTGATGTCCATCACCACGACGTCGGGCTCGAGCTCGCCGGCGAGCCGGACCGCTTCGGCTCCGGTGGCGGCCTCGCCGACGACGTCCAGGTCGGGCTGGTCGGCCATGAGCAGCCGCAGTCCGGACCGCACCAGCGGCTGGTCGTCGGCGAGCAGGATCCTGACGGTCACCGGGCCTCCACCTTCACCGGAACGCCGCCGGGCGCGGGCAGCGGCAGCCGGGCCGCCACCCGGAAGCCGCCTCCGGGGCGCGGGCCGACGTTGAGCCGGCCGCCCAGCAGGCCGACCCGCTCGCGCATGCCGACGATGCCGAAGCCGTGGGCCGGGCCGTCGCCGGTGATGCCACGCCCGTCGTCGACGACCTCCACGGACAGTTCCTCGTCGCCGTGGTCGATGGTCACCCGGCAACTCCCGGTGCCCGCGTGGCGGACCACGTTGGTCAGCGCCTCCTGCACGATGCGGTAGGCGGACAGATCGATGTCGGCGGGCAGCGGGCGCCCGCTCCCGCCGCGGCGCACCTCGACGCGTACCCCCGCGTCCCCGGTCGCCGCCGCCAGCCGTTCGATGTCGGCCAGTCCCGGCGCGGGCGACCGCTCGGGGCCGGCCGTGCCCCGGTCGGCCTGACGGAGCGACACCAGTGTGCGCCGCAGGCCCGACAGGGTCTCCCTGCTGGTGGCCTCGATGGCGCGCAGCGCCTCGCGGGCCTCCTCGGGCCGGGTCTCGATGACCCGGCCGCCCACACCGGCCTGGATGGCGATGACGCCGACGCTGTGCGCGACCATGTCGTGGAGCTCCCGTGCGATCCGCAGCCGTTCGGCGGTCACGGCCTCGGCCACCTCCCGCGAGCGCAGCGCCACCGCGTGCTCGCGGCGCTCACGGACGAGGAGGCCGGCCGCGCAGGAGGCGGCCATCGCCAGGAGGGCGATCAGCCCGTTGACGGACAGGTTGTCCCCGTGCGCGAAGAGGCCGATCACCAGCAGTTGCACGAGGAAGGACACGGCCACGGCGATGACCGAGGCGCGGCGGGTCCGGGTGGCGACGACGATGCCCAGGACGAGGTCCACCGCCAGGTACCCCAGGAACTCGCCCTGGTACGAAGCCGTAGGGATCGCGTGGGCGGCGCTCGGGGGGCCCACCACGGCGGCCGTGGATCCGAGGAGCGCCAGGGCGAGGGCGGCCGGTGGCAGCCGTCGCACGACGCCGGTGAGCAGGCTCGCGGCGAGCAGTGCCCCGACGCCGTGGACCGTGCCCGACGCCCGTGGCGCGGCCCCCAACAGCAGGGCCGTCATGAGGAGGTAGGCGGCGGCCCCCGCCCAGGCCACGGCCTTCGTTTCGATCGGATTCACGCCGCGAGACTATCCGGCCGTCACCCGCGCGGCGTCAGCCCGGGGACGTACGCCCACGGGCCAGTGCCCGGCGGGTGATTGCCGCCCGTGGCCCCATGCCGGGAGGCGGTCCCTCCCGGCAGTCTCGGTGCCGTGATCGAAGTCAACGAGCTCACCAAGCGCTACGGCGGCAAGACGGCCGTCGACCAGCTGTCCTTCACCGTCCGGCCGGGCCGGGTCACCGGGTTCCTCGGCCCCAACGGAGCCGGCAAGTCCACCACCCTGCGGATGATCCTCGGCCTGGACGCGCCCACCGCCGGCACCGCCACCGTCGGCGGCGTCCCCTTCCGCGGCCATCCGCGCGGGCTGCGGCATGTCGGAGCCCTCCTCGACGCCGGGCAGGTCCACGGCGGCCGCAGCGCCGCGGCCCACCTGTCCGCCCTGGCCCGGAGCAACGGAATCCCACGGCGCCGGGTGGACGAGGTGCTGCACGAGGTGGGACTGGCCGAGGCGGCGAACCGCCGCATCGGCGGCTTCTCCCTCGGCATGAAACAGCGGCTGGGCGTCGCCACCGCCCTCCTCGGAGACCCGCCCGTGCTCATGTTCGACGAGCCGGTCAACGGCATGGACCCGGAGGGCGTGCTCTGGGTACGCGGGCTCTTCCGGCGCCTGGCCGCCGAGGGGCGCACGGTCTTCCTCTCCAGCCATCTGATGTCGGAGATGGAGAACACCGCCGACGACCTCGTCGTCATCGGCCGGGGCCGCCTCATCGCCGCCGAGCCGCTCCGGGACTTCGCGGCGCGCGGCACCCGGCGCGGCGTCGTGGTGGGCACGCCGAGGGCGGCGGAACTGGCGGCCGCGCTGACGGCGGCGGGCGCCTCGGTCGAGCCGGAGGGACCGGCCGGTGCGGAGAGGCTCGTCGTCACCGGGCTCCCGGCGGACCGGATCGGGGCACTCGCCTTCGAGAAGGGAATCCGGCTGGACGAACTGACCACCCGCACCGCCTCGCTGGAGTCGGCCTTCATGGAACTCACCGCCGGCAGCACCGAATACCAGGCAGGACAGCCCCGATGACGACACTCGCCCCCGCCCCCCGGACCACCTCCGCCGCCGGGCCGCCCGCCCGTTTCCGCGACCTGTTCGCCGCCGAGTGGATCAAGACGCGGTCCCTGCGCTCCACGCCGTGGACGATCGCGCTCACCGTCCTGTTCGTCATCGGCTCCGCCGCCGTGGCGACGATGACGGACGACGCCCCGGGCTCCGGCCCCGCCGGCTTCCGGCACTACGACGCCTATCCACCGGCCGGCTACTGGACGCTGATCCTCATCGCGAGCAGCATGGGCGCCCTCGGCGTGGTGAGCGAGTACGGCAGCGGCCTGATCCGCGTCACCACCGTGGCCGTCCCCGCCCGTGGCTCGGTGGTGCTGGCCAAGGCCGCCGTCACCGCCGCGCTGTGGACGGCGGTCGGCACGATCGCCTCCCTCGGCTCCTTCCTGGTCTCCCAGACCCTCCTGGCCGGACGGCACGCCGCCGTGCCGATCACCCACCCCGGGGTGTTCCGGGCGGTGGCGGCGTCCGCGCTGCTGGCGCCGGTCTGCGCGCTGGTCGGCCTGGGCCTCGGCGTTCTGCTCCGGCACGCCGCCGCGACCATGGTCACCGGCGTCTTCGTCCTGCTGATGCTGCCCACCATGTTCTCGGAGAGCGACCGCTGGTCGGCGGACGTCAAACACGCGCTGGTCTCGGCCGCCTGGAAGCGCCTGATCGAGACCTGGGAGCCGGATCCCGCGTCCCTGGCGTACACCGCCACGGTCTCCGGCTCCTGGATCGTCTACGCGCTCTGGCCGCTGCTCACGGTCGCGCTCGCCGTGCTGGTGGTGAGGCGCCGCGACGTGTGAGCGCGCCCCCGCTACCGGCCCTTCGGGCCCAGCAGCCCCGCACGCCGCAGCGCGTCCGCCATCGCCCCGTCGGCCGGGGGAGTGGCGGCCGGGCGGCCGCCGCCCTCCGCCCGGCGGGGGCGCGGGGTGCCGCCCCGGCGCGGAGCGCTCCCGCGCTCGCCGCGCTCCGCGCGTTCCGTCCGCTCGCGGGGCGCGCCGCCAGCGGCGCGGGCCGGTGACGCCTCGTCGTCCAGACGGAGCGTCAGCGAGATCCGCTTGCGCGGGATGTCGACGTCCATCACCTTCACGCGCACGATGTCGCCCGGCTTGACCACGTCGCGCGGGTCCTTCACGAACGTCTTCGACATCGCCGACACGTGCACCAGGCCGTCCTGGTGGACGCCCACGTCCACGAAGGCGCCGAAGGCCGCGACGTTGGTGACGACGCCCTCCAGCAGCATCCCCGGCGTCAGGTCGCCGATCTTCTCGACGCCCTCCTTGAAGGCCGCTGTTTTGAACGCGGGCCGCGGGTCGCGGCCCGGCTTCTCCAGCTCGCGGAGGATGTCCGTGACCGTCGGAAGGCCGAAGGAGTCGTTCACGAAGTCCTCGGGACGCAGAGCGCGCAGCGTCGCGGTGTTGCCGATGAGCGCGGCGACGTCGCCGCCCGTCGCCTTCACCATGGTCCGCACCACGGGGTACGCCTCGGGGTGGACGCTGGAGGCGTCCAGCGGGTCGTCGCCGCCGCGGATGCGGAGGAAGCCGGCGCACTGCTCGTACGCCTTGGGGCCCAGGCGGGCCACGTCCTTGAGGGCCTTGCGGGAGCGGAAGGGGCCGTTGGCGTCGCGGTGGGCGACGATGTTCTCGGCGAGGCCGGAGCTGACGCCGGAGACCCGGGAGAGCAGCGGCGCGGAGGCGGTGTTGACGTCGACGCCGACGCCGTTGACGCAGTCCTCGACGACCGCGTCCAGCGAACGGGACAGCTTCAGCTCGGACAAGTCGTGCTGGTACTGGCCGACGCCGATCGACTTCGGGTCGATCTTCACCAGCTCGGCGAGCGGGTCCTGCAGCCGGCGCGCGATGGAGACCGCGCCGCGCAGGGAGACGTCCATGCCGGGCAGCTCCTGCGAGGCGAACGCGGACGCGGAGTAGACCGAGGCGCCGGCCTCGGAGACCATCACCTTCGTCAGCTTCAGCTCGGGATGACGGGCGATCAGGTCGGCCGCCAGCTTGTCGGTCTCGCGGGAGGCCGTGCCGTTGCCGATCGCGACGAGCTCCACGCCGTGCTCGCGGGCGAGCCGGGCCAAGGTGGCCAGCGAGGCGTCCCACTTGTTCTGCGGGACGTGGGGGTAGATGGTCTCCGTCGCGGCGACCTTGCCGGTCGCGTCCACGACGGCGACCTTCACGCCCGTGCGGAAGCCCGGGTCCAGGCCCATCGTGGCGCGCGTGCCGGCCGGGGCGGCGAGCAGCAGGTCGCGCAGGTTCGCCGCGAAGACGCGGACGGCCTCGTCCTCGGCGGCCTGGCGCAGCCGCGTCCGCAGGTCGATGCCCAGGTGGGTCACGATCCGGGTGCGCCAGGCCCAGCGCACGGTGTCGCCCAGCCACTTGTCCGCCGGGCGGCCCCGGTCCGCGATCCCGAAGCGGCGGGCGATCATCTGCTCGTAGGCGCTCGGACCCTCGGTGGACTCCTCCGGGGCCTGCGGCTCCAGGGTGAGCTCGAGGACGTCCTCCTTCTCGCCGCGCAGCATCGCCAGCACCCGGTGGGAGGGGAGCTCGGTGAAGGGTTCGGCGAAGTCGAAGTAGTCGGCGAACTTCGCGCCCGCCTCCTCCTTGCCCTCGCGCACCTTCGCGGCCACCCGCCCGCGCGACCACATGCGCTCGCGCAGCTCGCCGATCAGGTCGGCGTCCTCGCCGAACCGCTCGGTGAGGATGGCGCGGGCGCCCTCGAGCGCGGCGGCGGCGTCCGCGACGCCCTTGTCCCCGTCGACGAACGCGGCGGCCGCCGCCGACGGGTCCGTGCCCGGGTCGCGCAGCAGGCCGTCGGCCAGCGGCTCCAGCCCGGCCTCGCGGGCGATCTGCGCCTTGGTGCGCCGCTTGGGCTTGAAGGGCAGGTAGATGTCCTCCAGGCGGGCCTTGGAGTCGGCCTCGCGGATCCGGGCCTCCAGCGCCTCGTCGAGCTTGCCCTGCGACCGTACGGACTCGAGGACCGCCGCCCGGCGGTCCTCCAGCTCCCGCAGATACCGCAGCCGTTCCTCCAGGGTGCGCAGCTGCGCGTCGTCGAGCGCCCCGGTCGCCTCCTTGCGGTAGCGCGCGACGAACGGCACGGTCGACCCGCCGTCGAGCAATTCGACGGCGGCCCGCACCTGCCGCTCCCGCACGCCGAGCTCCTCGGCGATCCTGCCTTCGATCGACGTCGACGTCGTCACGATCACGCTCCGCTTTCCCTGTTCCGCGGCGGTTCCGCCGCGCTGAGCCGCGATCCGCATTGTGGCAGGTATCGGTGACAGAGCCCGCGCGCCCGGCTGTTTCCGCAGGTCGGAGCGGCTACCCCCGCAGGTCGGACGGGAAGGCGCCGCCCTGCACCAGGGTGGTGGTGTAGCCCTGGGCCAGCTCGGTCAGCCGCGCGACACCGGCGGCGCCCAGGTGCTCGTAGGGGGCGCGGTCCAGGCGGTCCGTCGCGTCCTCCAGCTCCTCGCGCAGGTCCACGCCGGCCTGCGTCAGCGTGCCGTCCGTGTTCAGCAGCCCGCGCTCCAGCAGCCGCTCACGGCCGGCGGCCAGGTCGTCCTCGCTCCAGCCACGCGTGCGCATCAGCCACTTGTGCGACATGCCCTTGCCGGTGGCGGAGTGGGTCAGGATCGCCTCGATCGGGTCGATGCCGGCCTGGACGAGGACCATCAGGTGGCCGTCGCCGCGGTACTCGCGCAGCAGCGTGGTGGCGTGCCACAGCGCCAGGTGCGGGGCGTCCGGCACGGGCAGGTCGGCGTGGGCCGCGTACAGGGTGCGCATGGACCGGTCGCACGCCTCGGTGGCCCGCAGCGCGAGCTCGGCGGCCTCGGCCATCTCGGCGGAGGCCACGGTCTCCTCGCCGAGCAGCCGCCGCAGCTGGGCGTCGGCGGCGCGCAGCCGCGCGGCCAGGATGTCCTCGGGGAGGCGATGTCCCAGACGGCGGGGATGTGCTGGGAGATCAGCTCGTGGCTGAAGCTGAAGAACGAGGCCGTCACCGGGCCCGGTCCGACCCGGCCGAAGGCGGCGGCGCGCCCCGCCAGATAGACGGCGCCGAAGCTCTCGGTGCCGCCGATGCCGAGGGCGCCCACCTCCTGCTGGATCTCCGGGGAGAAGTACTGGGCCGAGTGGAAGGGGTTGAGGAACGCTTGGCAGCGGCGGGCGGCGCCGACGGGCAGAGAAGTCATGTCCCGTACCGTACGTACTGGTTGGTACGGAAGGAAAGGGTGAAGGTCACAGTCGCCACCCATGGCAGGAAAGGTGGGGAACCCGTCATTGCGGCCATGACGGGAGGGCGGCCAGCATGGAGGCCATGAGAACCCGCACGGTGCTGATCGTCCTCTTCGAGGGGATCCAGCCCCTCGATGTCACCGGCCCCCACGAGGTGTTCGCCGGAGTGCGGCCCGAGCGCGGCGCGGAGGGCGGCTACGAGGTGCGCACCGCGACGATCGACGGCGAGCCGGTCCGCAGCACCAGCGGGCTGCGGCTCGCCCCCGACGCGGCCCTCGCCGACTGCGCCGTGCCGGACCTGCTCGTCGTCCCCGGCGGGGAGGGCGCCCTGGAACCCGATCCCCGGATCGTGTCCTGGCTGCGCGTCAACGGCCCCCGGGCCGGGCGGCTGCTCTCCGTCTGCACCGGCGCGTTCCTGGTCGCCGCCGCCGGGCTGCTCGACGGCCGGCGCGCGACCACCCACTGGGCGTACTGCGACCGGTTCACCGAGCGCTTCCCGGACGTGCTGCTGGACCCCGAGCCCATCTTCGTGCGCGACGGCCGCGTCGCCACGTCGGCCGGCGTGACGGCGGGCATCGACCTGGCGCTCGCCGTCGTCGAGGAGGACCACGGCCGGAAGGTGGCCCTCACCATCGCCCGCCACCTGGTCGTCTTCCTCCGCCGGCCCGGCAACCAGCGGCAGTTCAGCGTCCCGCTCGCCGCCCAGACGGCCGGACGCCCGACGCTCCGCGACATCCAGCACTGGATCGTCGAGCACCTGACCGCCGACCTGTCGGTGGACGCGCTCGCGGACCGCGCGGGCCTGTCGCCCCGGCACTTCGCCCGGGCCTTCCGGGACGAGGTGGGAATGACGCCGGGGCGCTACGTCGACCTGGTGCGACTGGAGGCCGCCAGGCGGCTGCTGGAGGACACCGGGCAGGGCGTGGAGGAGGTCTCCCGCGCCTGCGGCTACGGCACGCCCGAGGCGATGCGGCGGGCCTTCGTCCGGGCCCTGGGGGCGGGACCGGCCGAATACCGGCGGCGCTTCCGGCCCATGACCATGGTTCAGCCGATCGCCGTCTGACCGCCTCCCTTCGATCCCCCTTCAATCCCCTTTCAATTTCCTTCGAGTACGAGAGAAGGCTTTGCCATGCAGATCGCCATCCTGCTTTATCCCGGTTTCACCGCACTTGACGCTGTGGGCCCGTACGACACCCTCAGCCGCCTCCCGGGCGCGGAGACCGTCTTCGTGGCCGAGCGGCCCGGGCCGGTGCCCAACGAGAGCGGCAACCTCACGCTCGTCGCCGAGCGCTCCCTCGCGGACGTGCCGCGTCCCGACATCGTCGTCGTCCCCGGCGGTCCGGACCGGTTCCTGCCGCTCGAGCCCGGCCCCGTGCGGGACTGGCTGACGGCCGTGGACCGCCACACCACCTGGACGACGTCGGTGTGCACCGGCTCGGTGATCCTGGCCTCCGCCGGGCTGCTGACGGGCCGCCCGGCCACCTCGCACTGGCTCCACCTGGAGCAGTTGCGCTCCCTGGGCGCCGAGCCGACGGGGCAGCGGGTCGTCTTCGACGGCAAGTACGTCACCGCCGCCGGGGTCTCTTCGGGCATCGACATGGGCCTCGCGCTCCTCGGCCGGATCGCGGGCGACCGGACGGCCCAGACCGTCCAGCTGATGATCGAGTACGACCCGCAGCCGCCCTTCGACGCGGGCTCCCCGGAGAAGGCCCCCGCGGACATCGTCGCGGAGCGGCGCGCGGCGTACGTGCCGCGCTAGGCGCGCGGCCCCGTAAGAGGCGCGAGCCCCTAGGGGCGCGGGGCAGTGTCGATATGCGGCTCCGCCGCGTGGGCGCGACCAGCCCCCACCGGCCCGCGGTCGGGAACGGCGCGACCGCCCAGGACGGGGGTCCGGACGGTCAGGCCTGAGCGCCCCGCTGGTGGGGCAGTCGGGTCGCTGCGGGCCGTCCCGGGCTGAGCGCGCAGTTCCCCGCGCCCCTTCGGGGCGCTCGGAACGGGGCGCTCAGACCGTCCAGTCGAAGAGCGGCATCCGCCGTTCCAAGAACGCGGCGACACCCTCGGCGGTGTCGCCGCTGCCGCGTTCCCGCGCGGCCCAGTGGGCCACGCGTTCCGCCGTGGCCGGGGACGAGGCGAACTCCTTGGCCGCCGCCTGCGTCAGCTGCGAGCGCGCCGCCAGCGTCGCCGCGAACTCCGCCACCCGGCCGTCGAGCGCGTCCGCCGGCCACACCTCGTCCACCAGCCCGGTGCGCAGGGCCCGCTCGGTGTCGATCAGCTCGGCGGAGAACAGCAGGTACTTGGCGGTCGCCGGGCCCACCAGTTCCACCAGCCGCCGCGTCGTGGACGCCGGGTAGACGATGCCCAGCCGCGCCGGGGTCACCCCGAAGGACGCCCCCTCCGCCGCGAACCGCAGGTCGCAGGCGACCGCGAGCTGGCAGCCGCCACCGACGCAGTGGCCGCGCACGGCCGCGATCGTCGGCTTGGGGAACGCGGCCAGCGCCTCCTCCGCCGCCACCGCCAGGTCCCGCGAGCCCACGCCGCCGTCGGCGGCCAGCGTGGTGATGTCCGCGCCCGCGCAGAACGTATCGCCCTCGCCGGTCAGCACCAGCACCCGGACCGCCGGGTCGGCGGCGCAGCGCGCGAGGAGCCCGGGCAGGTCCTTCCACATCCCGGTGGTCATGGCGTTCCGTTTGGCGGGGTTGACGATCCGGACGGTGGCGACGGGTCCGTCGATCACAAGCTGCAGTGCGGGCTCCATGGGCGGATGCTAACCGGGACCAGGAAGTCATGATCAAACAGTCTGCGGGGCGACAGCCGCGTGCGTGATCGGTCGAACCCCGCCGGAATCCGTCGATAGCGATGACTTCTGGTCAGCTCACCGGAGCGGACGCCAAGGTTCCCAACACTCGGCACAGGTGGTCGGGCCACGGCGAGGGGTGGGTTACGGAGATGGAGATGTGCGGGGGACGCCCGCCCGGGCCGGGGCGGGCGGCCGCGCCCCGCAAGCCCGCCGAGTACGACGGGAGCTGGCGCTGGACGGCTCCCGCGCTCGACCGGTCCGTTCCCGCGGCCCGCAGCGCCGTCCGCGAGCTGATCCGGCGCCGCGCGGTGCCGCTGCGCGAGGACCAGCTGTACGGGCTGCTGCTCATCGTCTCCGAGCTGGTCACCAACGCCGTGCGGCACGCGGCGCTGCTCTCCCCGGAGGTGGCCGTGGAGGTCTCCGTGGGCCCGGAGTGGGTCCGGGTGGCCGTCGAGGACAACCACCCGTACCGCCCCGCGCCCATGGAGGCGTGCCCCGAGGACGAGCCGCGCACCGGCGGCCGGGGCCTGCTGCTGGTGCAGGCGACGGTGGAGGAGGCCGGCGGCTGCTACGACATCGAGCACACCGCCGGCGGCGGCAAGGTGGTCTGGGCCGCCCTGCCGCTGCGCTCCCGGCCTACCAGCCCGCGGCGTCCCCGGTGACCTCGCGGATCGCCGGGCGGGCGGCGTCCAGCACGGTCATGAACCACGCCGAGAAGGGGTACTTCTCGCGCAGCGCGTCGAGCTCGGCGGGGGTGACGAACGCGGTCTCCGCGATCTCGGAGGGGTCCGGATCCGGCAGGGCCGCGACGGTACCCACGAACAGGTGGTTGTACTCCTGCTCGACCAGGCCAGAGGCCGGGTCCGGGTGGTTGTAGCGGACGGTCCCGGCCTCGCGCATCAGCGCGGGCGCCAGGCCGAGCTCCTCACCGGTGCGGCGGGCGGCGGCGACGAAGGGCGGCTCGGCCGGGTAGGGGTGGCCGCAGCAGGTGTTCGACCACACGCCGGGGGAGTGGTACTTCTCCAGCGCCCGGCGCTGGAGCAGCAGCCGGCCCGCGTCGTCGAAGAGAAAGACCGAGAAGGCCCGGTGGAGCCTGCCGGGGGCGATGTGGGCGGAGACCTTCTCGGCGGTGCCGATGGTTCTGCCGTCCTCGTCGACCAGCTCCAGCATGATCGGTTCGGCGTCGTCGGCGGCCTCGGGGCGCCGGTCCGAGTCGGCGGAGCGGCCCTTGGCAGATGTGATCGGCATTGACCATCCTCATTGTCGGTCTTCCACCTTCAAGTCTGCCGTACGGAATGCCCACGACCACGGCGGACGATTCCTCGGGGCCTCGGTGCGAGGCCTCAGCGGCAGAGGCCGGCCTCGTGCTCGGCGTGCCCGCCGGGCTCCAGCTGAAAGGTGCAGTGCTCCACGGCGAAGTGTTCGCCGAGGCAGTCCTGAAGGTCGTGCAACATCTTCTCCTGTCCCGCCGAGTCCAGCGCGCCCGGGTCCACCACCACGTGCGCCGACAGCACCGGCATCCCCGAGGTGATCGTCCACATGTGGAGGTCGTGGAGGCCCCGCACCCCGGGCAGGGCCAGGATGTGCGCCCGCACCTCGTCCATGTCGACGTGCCTCGGCGCCGCCTCCAGCAGCACGTCCAGCGCCTCGCGCAGCAGCTTCACCGTGCGCGGCACGATCATCAGCCCGATCAGCAGCGAGGCGACCGGGTCCGCCCGGGTCCAGCCCGTCGCCATGATCACCAGCGCGGAGACGACCACGGCCAGGGAGCCCAGGGCGTCCGAGAGGACCTCCAGGAACGCGCCCCGCACGTTCAGGCTCTCCTTGCTGCCCCGGGTCAGCAGGGCCAGCGAGACGCCGTTGGCGACCACGCCGACCAGGCCGAAGACGACCGTCCGCGCGCCCGGCACCGGCGCGGGCTCCGCCAGCCGCTCGACGGCCTCGATCAGGACGTAGCCGCCGACGCCGAGCAGCAGCACACAGTTCAGCAGGGCGGCGAGGATCTCGGCCCGGGCGTAGCCCCAGGTGCGTCTGCCGGAGGCCGGGCGGGCGGCGAAACGGATCGCCAGGAGGGCCATGAAGACCCCGACCGCGTCCGTGGCCATGTGGCCCGCCTCGGCGAACAGCGCGAGCGAACCGGTCAGCGCGCTGCCGACCGCGTAGACCAGCAGGACGGTCAGGGTGATGCCCAGCGCGATCCGCAGCCGCCCCTTGTGGGCGGCCGCGGCCGTGCCGGTCGCACCGGGCGGGCGTCCCCCGTGCGAGTGGCCGTGGTGGTGACCCGCTCCCATGCCCGCCGCCTTCCGAAGCCGTCGTCGGGCCCAGTCAACTACGGGCGGGGGCGGGATCGCGGGGATCAGGCGCGGCGCGCCTCGGGGTGGTGGAGGCACCAGCCCTCCCAGGCGGAGGCGACCATGTCGCGGAGGCCGTGGCGGGCGCTCCAGCCCAGCTCCTTCGCGATCAGCTCGTTGGACGCCACGACACGCGCCGGATCACCCGGACGGCGCGGGGCCGTCTCGGGCGTCAGCTCCGGGCGCCCGGTGATCTCGCCGATCAGGTCGGCCATCTCCCGGACGGACACCCCGAACCCGGTGCCGACGTTCAGCGTCAGGTCGCCCGCGCCCGGCCGCTCGGCCAGCCGGCGGGCGGCGGCGAGGTGGGCGGTCGCCAGGTCCTCGATGTGGATGTAGTCACGGACGCAGGTGCCGTCCGGGGTGGCGTAGTCGTCGCCGAAGATCAGCGGCCGCTCGCCCCGGGTGACGCGGTCGAACATCATCGGGATGATGTTGAAGACGCCGGTGTCGGCCAGCTCCGGCCGGGCCGCGCCCGCCACGTTGAAGTAGCGCAGGCACGCCGTGGCGATGCCGTGCGCGGCGCCCGTCGCCCGGACGAGCCACTCCCCGGCGAGCTTGGTCTCGCCGTACGGGTTGATCGGCAGACAGGGCGTCCGCTCGGTGACCAGGTCCACGTCGGGCATGCCGTAGACGGCCGCCGAGGACGAGAAGACGAAGCTGCGGACCCCGGCCGCGACCACGGCCTCCAGCAGCACGGTCAGCCCGTGGACGTTCTCCCGGTAGTACAGCAGGGGCTTCTCGACCGACTCCCCGACCTGCTTCTTCGCCGCCAGGTGCACCACTCCCGTCACGCCGAGACCGGTGAGCGTGCGGTCGAGCAGCTCACGGTCCAGCACCGAGCCCCGCACCAGCGGGACCGACTCCGGCAGCCGGCCGCTCACGCCCGAGGACAGGTCGTCCAGGACGGCCACCCGCTCCCCGGCCTCCGTCATCGCCCGCGCCACATGCGCCCCGATGTACCCAGCTCCGCCTGTGATCAGCCACGTCATGACGGCACCCTATTCCAGCCATCCGACGGGAAACGTTTCGTCCGTCCGTGGGAACCGCCCGGACGTCCGGGACGTCCCTGTAGGGGCCGGTTCCCGGGCCCCCGCCCGGGCCGGGAACGCCCGGGTGCACGTGCGGTGAACTCGGCCTTCCGGTGATCCGATAGCCTCTGCCGTCGTGTGCCGTGCGCCGCCCCGCAGACCGGGGCCCGGCGCGGCACGCCAGCCGCCCGCCGCGTCCTGCGGCCGCATGGCGGCCACGCCAGCCGCAAGGAGTGAGTTCGTCTGTCGACCGCCATCCTCACCGGTCCGCCGCCCGCCGGCTCCTCGCTCGAGGACGACCTGCGGGCGCTCGGCTTCGACGTGCGCACCGCGACCGGTGCCGCGGGCGCGGCCGGGGAGCTCGCCGCGGTCCCGGCCGCCGAGCGCGTCGCCGTCGTCGACCCCCGCTTCACGGGACACGTCCACGCCCTGCGCCTGGCCCTGACCGACCCCCGCTTCCCGGCGGGCGCCGTACCGGGTGCCCTCGCGGTCCAGGCGGAAGCGCGGCAGGCGCTCGCGCTGGCGCTGACCGAGACGGCGGGCGCCGGCCCGACGCCGGCCAGTGCTCCCCCGGTCGCCCCGACCGCCGGCCGCCCGGCGGCCGAGGGCGCCGCGAAGCCCGCCGCGTCCGGCGCGGCGGCCGCCCGGCCGGAGGGCTCGCGCCCGGTCGAGCCGGGCGAGGCAGGGGCCGGCACCGGCCCGGCCACCCCAGCCGAGGCCGCGGCCCTGGGCGAGCCGCTCCCCGACACCCTCGCCGCCCGGCTGGAGGCCGGCGGCGTGACCGTGCACCGCCCCGAGCTGGGCGTGCTCGTCGCCGAGCTGCCCGAGGGCGCGGACGCCCGCGCGAAGGCGCTGGCGGAGGTCGCCGCCGTCGACGACGAGGCCGTGCGGCTGCGCGCCGCCGTGAAGTCCCGCGACGGCTTCTTCACGACCTTCTGCGTCAGCCCGTACTCCCGGTACATCGCCCGCTGGTGCGCCCGCCGCGGCCTCACCCCCAATCAGGTGACGACCGCCTCCCTGCTGACCGCGCTGATCGCGGCCGGCTGCGCGGCCACCGGCACCCGGACCGGGTTCGTCGCGGCCGGCGTGCTGCTGATCGCCTCGTTCGTCCTGGACTGCACCGACGGGCAGCTCGCCCGCTACTCGCTGCAGTACTCGACGCTCGGCGCCTGGCTCGACGCGACCTTCGACCGGGCCAAGGAGTACGCCTACTACGCGGGCCTCGCCCTGGGCGCCGCCCGTGGCGGCGACGACGTCTGGGCGCTCGCGCTCGGCGCCATGGTCCTCCAGACCTGCCGGCACGTCGTCGACTTCGCCTTCAACGAGGCCAACCACGACGCCACCGCCAACACCAGCCCCACCGCCGCCCTCTCCGGCAGGCTCGACAGCGTCGGCTGGACCGTCTGGGCCCGGCGCATGATCATTCTGCCCATCGGCGAGCGCTGGGCGCTGATAGCGCTGCTCACGGCGCTCACCACCCCCCGGGTGACCTTCGTCGTCCTGCTGATCGGCTGCGCCTTCGCCGCCTGCTACACCACCGCCGGCCGGGTGCTGCGCTCGCTCACCCGCAAGGCGAAGCGCACCGACCGCGCCGCCCAGGCGCTGGCCGACCTCGTGGACTCCGGCCCCGTGGCCGAGGCCGTGGGCCGCCTGCTGGGCCGCCGGGTGCCCGGCGGCTCGTACAGCGCCCCCTACTGGGCGCTGCTCGCCGCCGTGGCCCTGTTCGTCTGGCCGCTGGCCGCCGGAACCCTGGGCACCTGGCAGGGCCTGGCCCCCGCCGCGGTGTACGCGCTGCTCGCGGGCGTCGCCGTGGCGCACGCCCTCAAGGGGCCGCTCGACTGGCTGCTCCCCGCCGTCTTCCGGGCCACCGAGTACGGGATCGTCCTGCTCCTGGCCGCCCGCTCGGCGGCCCCCGGCGCCCTGCCCGCGGCTTTCGGGCTGGTCGCCGCGGTCGCCTACCATCACTACGACACGGTGTACCGCATCCGCGGCGGCACCGGCGCGCCCCCGCACTGGCTCGTACGGGCCATCGGCGGGCACGAGGGACGCGTGCTGGCGGTCACCGCCGCCGCCTCCCTGTGGCACGGCCGAGGCTTCACCATCGCGCTGACGGTCCTGGCGGCCGCCATCGCGCTCGTGGTGCTCAGCGAGAGCATCCGGTTCTGGGTGTCCTCCGGGGCGCCCGCAGTCCACGACGAAACAGGAGAACCCGCATGATCGGCCTCGTGCTGGCCGCCGGCGCCGGACGGCGTCTGCGCCCCTACACCGACACGCTGCCCAAGGCGCTGGTGCCGGTGGGCCCTGAAGGGGATGAGGAGTCGACGACCGTCCTCGACCTGACCCTCGGCAACTTCGCCGAGGTCGGCCTGACCGAGGTCGCGATCGTCGTCGGCTACCGCAAGGAGGCCGTGTACGCGCGCAAGGAGGCCCTGGAGGCCAAGTACGGCGTCACCCTCACCCTGATCGACAACGACAAGGCCGAGGAGTGGAACAACGCCTACTCCCTGTGGTGCGCCCGTGACGTGCTCGGCCGCGGTGTGATCCTCGCCAACGGCGACACCGTCCACCCCGTCTCCGTCGAGAAGACGCTGCTCGCCGCGCGCGGCGACGGCAAGCGGATCATCCTCGCCCTGGACACGGTGAAGAACCTCGCCGACGAGGAGATGAAGGTCGTCGTCGACCCCGACAAGGGCGTCCAGAGGATCACCAAGCTGATGGAGCCCGCCGACGCCACCGGCGAGTACATCGGCGTCACCCTCATCGAGGCCGACGCCGCCGCCGAGCTGGCCGACGCCCTGAAGGCCACCTTCGAGCGCGACCCCGACCTGTACTACGAGGACGGCTACCAGGAGCTCGTCCACCGCGGCTTCAAGATCGACACGGCCCCCATCGGCGAAGTGAAGTGGGTCGAGATCGACAACCACGACGACCTCGCCAAGGGCCGGGAGATCGCGTGCCAGTACTGACGAGGCTCATCCCCTCGCCGGTCGTCGTCGACATCCGCGCCGGAGCGCTGGACAACCTGGCCGGGCTCCTCCACGACCAGCGGATCTCCAGCTCCGGCAAGCTGGCCGTCGCCATCAGCGGCGGCTCCGGGGCGCAGCTGCGCGAGCGGCTCGCCCCGGCGCTGCCGGGCGCCTCCTGGTACGAGGTGGGCGGCGGCACCCTCGACGACGCCGTCCGGCTCGGCGACCGCATGAAGAAGGGGCGCTACGACGCGGTCGTGGGCCTCGGCGGCGGGAAGATCATCGACTGCGCCAAGTACGCGGCCGCCCGCATAGGGCTTCCGCTGGTCGCCGTGGCCACCAACCTCTCGCACGACGGGCTCTGCTCGCCGGTCGCCACCCTCGACAACGACGCGGGCCGCGGCTCCTACGGCGTGCCCAACCCGATCGCCGTCGTCATCGACCTGGACATCATCCGCGAGGCCCCCTCGCGCTACGTCCGCTCCGGGATCGGCGACGCGATCTCCAACATCTCCGCCGTCGCCGACTGGGAGCTCGCCCACCGCGAGCGCGGCGAGGACATCGACGGGCTGGCCGCCGCCATGGCCCGCCAGGCCGGCGAGGCCGTGCTGCGCCACCCCGGCGGCGTCGGCGACGACGCCTTCCTCCAGGTGCTGGCCGAGGGCCTGGTGCTCACCGGCATCTCGATGTCCGTCGCGGGCGACAGCCGGCCGGCCTCCGGCGCCTGCCACGAGATCAACCACGCCTTCGACCTCCTGTTCCCCAGGCGCGCCGCCAGCCACGGCGAGCAGTGCGGCCTCGGGGCAGCCTTCGCGATGCACCTGCGCGGTGCCCACCAGGAATCCGCGCTCATGGTCGAGGTGCTGCGCCGCCACGGTCTGCCCGTGCTGCCGGGCGACATCGGCTTCACCGACGACGAGTTCGTCTCGATCGTGGAGTACGCGCCGCAGACCCGCCCCGGGAGGTACACCATCCTGGAGCACCTCGACCTCTCCACCGATCAGATCAGGGACGCGTACGCCGACTATGCACAAACCATCAGTCGCTGAACTCCGCCCGGTCGTCCACCCCGCGGGTGTGAAGGACCGGCGCAGTGGCGAGCACTGGATGGGCCGCCTGTACATGCGGGAGATCTCGCTGCGGGTCGACCGCCATCTGGTGAACACCAGGGTCACGCCCAACCAGCTCACCTACCTGATGACCGTGGCGGGCGTCCTCGCGCTCCCGGCGCTGCTGGTGCCGGGGATCTGGGGCGCCGTCCTCGGTGTGGTCATGGTGCAGCTCTATCTGCTGCTGGACTGTGTCGACGGCGAGATCGCCCGCTGGAAGAAGCAGTACTCGAACTCCGGGGTGTACCTGGACCGGGTCGGCGCCTATCTGTGCGACGCCGCGGTCCTGGTCGGCCTGGGTCTGCGCGCCGCCGACCTGTGGGGGAGCGGCCGGATCGACTGGCTGTGGGCCTTCCTCGGCACGCTCGCCGCGCTCGGCGCCGTCCTGATCAAGGCCGAGACGGACCTCGTCGGCGTCGCCCGCCACCAGGCCGGGCTGCCGCCGGTCAAGGAGTCCGCGTCCGAGCCGCGCTCCTCGGGCATGGCCCTGGCCCGCAAGGCCGCCGCCGCCCTGAAGTTCCACCGGCTGATCCTCGGCATCGAGGCGTCCCTGCTGATCCTCGTCCTCGCGATCGCGGACGCGGCCCACGGCGACCTGTTCTTCACCCGTCTCGGCACCGCCGTCCTCGCGGGCATCGCGCTGCTGCAGACGGTGCTGCACCTGGTGTCCATCCTGGCGTCGAGCAGGCTGAAATGAGCGATACGAGCATGAAGGTCGGCGCGGTCGTCCTGACCATGGGCAACCGCCCCGACGAGCTGCGCGCCCTGCTGGAGTCCGTCGCCAAGCAGACCGGCGACCCCATCGAGGTCGTCGTCGTCGGCAACGGCTCCCCGCTGCCCGAGCTGTCCGTGCCCGGCCTGGCCGTGCGCACCGTCGAGCTGCCGGAGAACGTGGGCATCCCGGCCGGCCGCAACGTCGGCATCGAGGCCTTCGGCCCCGCCGGCCGGGACGTGGACGTCCTGCTCTTCCTCGACGACGACGGGCACCTGCCGAACCAGGACACGGCCCAGCTGTGCCGGGAGGCGTTCGCCGCCGACCCGGAGCTGGGCATCATCAGCTTCCGGATCGCCGATCCGGACACCGGCGTCACCCAGCGCCGCCACGTGCCCCGGCTGCGGGCCTCCGACCCGATGCGCTCCTCGCGCGTGACGACCTTCCTGGGCGGCGCCAACGCGGCGCGCACCCGGGTCTTCGCCGACGTCGGCGGGCTGCCGGACGAGTTCTTCTACGCCCACGAGGAGACCGACCTGGCCTGGCGGGCCCTGGACGCGGGCTGGATGATCGACTACCGGTCGGACATGGTCCTCCACCACCCGACGACCGCCCCGAGCCGCCATGCCGTTTATCACAGGATGGTGGCCCGGAACCGGGTCTGGCTGGCCCGCCGCAATCTGCCCGCGCCGCTGGTCCCCGTCTACGTCGGGGTCTGGCTGCTGCTGACCCTGGCCCGGCGGCCCTCCCTGCCCGCGCTGCGCGCCTGGCTGGGCGGCTTCCGGGAGGGCTGGACGACTCCGTGCGGGCCACGGCGCCCGATGAAGTGGCGTACCGTGTGGCGCCTGACCCGACTGGGTCGTCCCCCCGTGATCTGACAAGCTCGTATCCGAGAGTCGTGTCGAAGAGCATCGGGCGCGCACCGGGGCAGGGCCCCGGGAGCGCGCCTTGAGGACGAAAGTGTCAACTGTGAGCGAGACAACGCACGACAGTGCGGTCGCCCTGACTGTGCCGTCGTCACCCGACGACGGACTGCCCGCCGCCGAGCTGGCCCGCAAGTACGGCCTCGCGGTGAGCGGCGCCCGGCCGACCCTGGGCGAGTACGCGCGGCAGCTGTGGGAGCGGCGCCACTTCATCTCCGCCTTCTCCCGGGCGAAGCTGACCGCTCAGTACAGCCAGGCCAAGCTGGGCCAGGTCTGGCAGGTGGCCACGCCGCTGCTGAACGCCGTCGTGTACTACTTCATCTTCGGCGTGATGATGGACCAGAAGCGCGCGATGTCGGTGAACACCTACGTGCCGTTCCTCGTGACCGGTGTGTTCGTCTTCACCTTCACCCAGAGCTCGGCGATGGCGGGCGTCCGGGCGATCGCGGGCAACCTGGGCCTGGTCCGGGCGCTGCACTTCCCCCGGGCGGCCCTGCCGATCTCCTTCGCGCTCCAGCAGCTCCAGCAGCTGCTGTACTCGATGGTCGTGCTGGCCCTCGTCCTGGTCGCCTGCGGGCACATGCCCTCGATGGCCTGGCTGATGATCGTCCCGGTGCTGGCGTTCCAGTTCCTCTTCAACACCGGACTGGCGCTGATCCTGGCCCGCGCGGGCAGCAAGACCCCCGACCTGGCCCAGCTGCTGCCGTTCCTGCTGCGCACCTGGATGTACGCCTCGGGCGTGATGTACAGCCTGGTCGACAACCTCAAGCGGACCCACGCGTCCCAGTGGGTGATCGATCTGCTGGGGGCCAACCCGGCGGCCGTCTACATCGACCTGATGCGCTACGCGCTGATCGACGACTACGGGGCGAAGCACCTGCCGCCGCACGTATGGCTGCTGGCGATCGGCTGGGCCGTGGTGATCGGCGTCGGCGGCTTCGTCTACTTCTGGAAGGCTGAGGAGAAGTACGGCCGTGGCTGAGCAGATCATTCCCAAGGGTGCCGAGCGCGTCCCCACCGTGATCGCGGAGGACGTCCACATCGTCTACCGCGTCTACGGCGGCAACACCGGCCGGGGCAGTGCCACGGCCGCCCTGAACCGGATCGTCCGCCGGCAGCCGAGCGCCGGGGTGCGGGAGGTGCACGCCGTCAAGGGCGTGAGCTTCACCGCCTACCGGGGCCAGGCCATCGGCCTGATCGGCTCCAACGGCTCGGGCAAGTCGACCCTGCTCAAGGCGATCGCCGGGCTGCTGCCCACCGAGCGCGGCAAGGTCTACACCGACGGTCAGCCCTCGCTGCTGGGCGTCAACGCCGCCCTGATGAACGACCTCACCGGCGAGAAGAACGTGATGCTCGGCGGACTGGCGATGGGCATGTCCCGGGAGCAGATCCGCGAGCGCTACCAGGACATCGTCGACTTCTCGGGGATCAACGAGAAGGGCGACTTCATCACCCTGCCGATGCGCACCTACTCGTCCGGCATGGCGGCGCGGCTGCGGTTCTCCATCGCGGCCGCCAAGGACCACGACGTGCTGATGATCGACGAGGCGCTGGCCACGGGCGACCGGGCCTTCCAGAAGCGCTCGGAGGAACGCATCCGCGAGCTCCGCAAGGAGGCCGGCACGGTGTTCCTGGTCAGCCACAACAACAAGTCCATCCGGGACACGTGCGACCGGGTGCTGTGGCTGGAGCGCGGGGAACTGCTGATGGACGGGCCGACGGACGAGGTCGTCCGGGCCTATGAGAAGGAAACGGCCCGCTGACGCGGATGTGATGTGCGAGGCCCCCGCCGCGCTGTCGCGGCGGGGGCCTTGACCGTTCCGTGACGATCAACTGGCTTATTGTCAGGGCTGATTGGGCGCTCGCGTGGCATTGTGAGGATCAAGCACATACCCCGGCGAGCGTCGGACACCTGTGCGGCGTACGCTGTAGCCTGCTCTTTTGCGGCTGTTTTGGCCCGGGGCGTGGCGATACACGCGGACGGTCCCGCCACCGGGGTCGCGATGAAGCGGCCCGGAGGGAGGCCAGGGGCACGGCCCGCCCTGCGGCGTGTCCGAAATAGGATGTTCTGGGTCGGCAGTGTAGAACGGGAGATGTGACGGCAATGGTTACGGGAACTCTCCAGATCAGAGACGCGTACGCCGTCCCCGGTCCGGGCAGCCCGCGATGACCGCGGGGACGGACGCGCACGCGCGCGCCGTGCTCGACAAGGCCGCGCACGAGAACTTCCCCGTGGCGCCCTTCTTCGTGCCGCGCTCCTGGCGTGCCGATCTCATGGCGATCTACGGCTACGCCCGCCTCGTCGACGACATCGGCGACGGCGACCTGGCCCCCGGCGGCCGCGACGCCGAGCTGCTCGGCCTGGACCGCGAGCAGACCGACGACCGGCTCGCCATGCTCGACGCCTTCGAGGCCGACCTCCGGCGCGTCTTCGACACCACCGGCACGGGCCCGCGCCACCCGCTGCTGCTCCGCCTGCGTCCGACCGTCCGCCGGTGCGGTCTGACCCCCGAGCCCTTCCTGGGCCTGATCGAGGCGAACCGCCAGGACCAGCGCGTCCGCCGCTACGGGACCTACGCCGACCTGCTCGCCTACTGCGAGCTGTCCGCCAACCCCGTCGGCCGCCTCGTCCTGGGCATCACCGGCACCACCAGCCCCGAGCGGGTCCGCCGCTCGGACGCGGTCTGCACCGCCCTGCAGATCGTCGAACACCTACAGGACGTCGCCGAGGACCTCCGGCGCGACCGCGTCTACCTGCCCGCCGACGACATGGCGCGCTTCCGCGTCACGGAGGCCGACCTCGCCCTCCCGACCGCCGGCGCGTCAGTGCGCGCCCTGGTCGCGTACGAGGCGGAACGCGCCCGGCGCCTGCTGAATGAAGGCACCCCCCTGGTGGGTAGCGTCCACGGCAGGCTGAAGCTGTTGCTCGCGGGATTCGTGGGCGGAGGGAGGGCCGCACTCGCCGCGGTCACCGCCGCGGGGCACGACGTTCTCCCCGGACCGCCCAAGCCCACCAAGCTCAGCCTGCTGCGCGAGGTGGGGGCGACACTGCGAAGAGAGGGGTGAGCCGGGACGTGACTGGAACGCCACAGACGTCGCCGCCGGTACTCGCCGCGTACAGCTACTGCGAAGCCGTCACCGGACAGCAGGCCGGCAATTTCAGCTACGGGATCAGGCTGCTGCCCACCGCCAAACGGCGGGCCATGTCGGCGCTGTACGCCTTCTCCCGGCGCATAGACGACATCGGTGACGGGACCTTGGACCCCGAGTCCAAGCGGCTCCGGCTGGAGGACGCCCGCACCACGCTCGACCGGATCCGCGCCGGCGACATCGACGAGGACGACACCGACCCGGTGGCCGTCGCGCTCGCCCATGCCGTGCGCCGCTTTCCCATCCCCATCGGCGGCCTCGACGAGCTCATCGACGGCGTCCAGATGGACGTCCGCGGCGAGACCTACGAGACCTGGGACGAGCTCGCCCACTACTGCCGCTGCGTCGCCGGCGCCATCGGACGGCTCTCCCTGGGCATCTTCGGCACCGTGCCCGGCGCACGGGACGCCGCACGCGCCCCGGAGTACGCCGACACGCTGGGCCTGGCGCTCCAGCTCACCAACATCCTCCGCGACGTCCGCGAGGACGCGGCCAACGGCCGCACCTACCTGCCCTCCGAGGACCTCGCCAAATTCGGCTGCTCCGCCGGATTCCACTCCGCCCTGCCCCCGGCCGGCGCGGACTTCACCGGCCTGGTCCACTTCGAGGTCCGGCGCGCCCGCGCGCTGTTCGCCGAGGGCATGAAGCTCCTCCCCATGCTCGACCGGCGCAGCGGCGCCTGCGTCGCGGCCATGTCCGGCATCTACCGCCGGCTGCTGGAACGCATCGCCGAGGAGCCCACGGCGGTGCTGCGCGGCCGCGTCTCCCTGCCGGGCCACGAGAAGGCCCTCGTCGCCGTCCGCGGACTCTCCGGGTACGACGCGCGCAGCGTCCACCGGCAGACCGCCAGGGGGCGCGTTTGATGACCCGCGCCCGCGCCACGACGACCCGCACGAGCCGTACGCCCGGTGAGGCGGTCCACCGCACCGGAAACCACCGCGCCGGAAACCGGTGCGCAACCCTCCGCCCGGCGGACGCGTCCCTGACAGCAGCCGAGGGGATGGGCGCATGACAGAACGAACGACAACCCGGCCCGACCGGCTCCGCACGGACCAAGCAGGCCGCCCCGACGGGGCGGCCGCGGTAGTCATCGGGGGCGGACTCGCGGGCGTCACGGCGGCCCTCGAGCTCGCCGCCGCGGGCCTTCGCGTCACCCTGCTGGAGAGCCGGCCCCGCCTCGGCGGGCTCGCCTTCTCCTTCCGCCGCGGCGAGCTGACCGTCGACAACGGCCAGCACGTCTACCTGCGCTGCTGCACCGCCTACCGCTGGTTCCTCGACCGGATCGGCGGCGCCCACCTGGCCCCCGTCCAGGACCGGCTCGACGTGCCCGTCCTGGACGTCGGCCACCCTTCCGGCAGGCCCCGCCTCGGCCGGCTGCGCCGCGCCGCCCTGCCCGTCCCCCTCCATCTGGCCGCCAGCCTCGCCACCTACCCCCACCTCTCGCTCGCCGAGCGCGCCTCGGTCGGGAGGGCCGCGCTGGCACTGCGCGCCCTCGACCTCGAGGACCCCGCCCTGGACGGCACCGACTTCGGCACCTGGCTGCGCCGCCGCGGCCAGTCGCCCCGGACGGTCGAGGCCCTGTGGGACCTGGTGGGCGTGGCCACCCTCAACGCCACCGCCGGGCACTCCTCACTGGCCCTGGCCGCCATGGTCTTCAAGACCGGCCTGCTCTCCGAGCCCGGCGCCGCCGACATCGGCTGGGCCCGGGTGCCGCTCGGCGAGCTCCACGACACGATGGCCCGCGACGCGCTGGACGCCGCCGGCGTCCGCGTCGCGCTGCGCACCCGCGCCACCCGGATCGCCCGCCCGGCCGACGGCGGCTGGCAGGTCGACACCGAGGCCGGGCCGGGCAAGGGCGAGCGGCTGGAGGCCGACACCGTCGTCCTGGCCGTGCCCCAGCGCGAGACCCACGCGCTGCTGCCCGAGGGCGCCCTCGACGAACCCGACCGGCTGCTGGGCATCGACACCGCGCCGATCCTCAACCTCCACGTCGTCTACGACCGCAAGGTCCTGCGGCAGCCCTTCTTCGCCGCGCTCGGCAGCCCGGTGCAGTGGGTCTTCGACCGCACCGACTCCTCCGGGCTCGCCGCCCGGGACAAGGCCGCGCAGTACCTGGCCGTGTCCCAGTCCGCCGCGCGGGACGACATCGACCGGCCGGTCGCCGAGCTGCGCGAGCGCTACCTCCCCGAGCTGGCCCGGCTGCTGCCGGCCGCCCGGACGGCACGGGTGAAGGACTTCTTCGTCACCCGCGAGCGGACGGCGACGTTCGCCCCCACCCCGGGCGTCGGCCGGCTCCGGCCCGACGCCCCCACGAACGCGCCCGGCCTCTACCTGGCCGGTGCGTGGACCGCCACCGGCTGGCCCGCGACCATGGAGGGCGCGGTGCGCAGCGGTCTCGCCGCCGCCGGCGCGGCCCTCTCGGAGCTCGGCCTGCCCCACCGGAGCCCCCTGCGGGAGGCGGCGGTATGAACCAGCGAGCCCTCAAGGCGCGCGTACCCGCGAGCGGGACGCGCATGAGCACGACCACCACCAGAGGAGAGACCGTGACATCGGCGATCCCAGCTGTCGACACCGCGGGCGTACGCGCCCTGCTGGAGCGCGGACGGACGCTTGCCACGCCGGTGCTGCGTGCCGCCGTGGACAGGCTCGCGGCACCCATGGACACCGTCGCCGCCTACCACTTCGGCTGGATCGACATCGACGGCAAGCCCGCCCACGGCGACCCGGGCAAGGCCGTCCGGCCCGCCCTCGCCCTGCTGTCGGCCGAGGCCGCCGGCGCCCCGGCCGAGACCGGCATCCCGGGCGCGGTCGCCGTGGAGCTCGTCCACAACTTCTCGTTGCTGCACGACGACCTGATGGACGGGGACGAGCAGCGCCGCCACCGCGACACCGTCTGGAAGGCCTACGGCCCGGCCCAGGCCATCCTCGCGGGCGACGCCCTCTTCGCGCTCGCCAACGAGATCCTGCTGGAGCTCGGCACGGTGGAGGCCGGGCGGGCCACCCGTCGGCTCACCACCGCCACCCGCAAGCTCATCGACGGCCAGGCCCAGGACATCTCCTACGAGCACCGCGAGCGCGTCACCGTCGCGGAGTGCCTGGAGATGGAGGGCAACAAGACCGGCGCGCTGCTGGCCTGCGCGGTCTCCATCGGTGCGGTCCTCGGCGGCGCCGACGACCGCACGGCCGACACCCTGGAGGCCTACGGCTACCACCTGGGCCTCGCCTTCCAGGCCGTCGACGACCTGCTGGGCATCTGGGGCGACCCGGAGACCACCGGCAAGCAGACCTGGAGCGACCTGCGGCAGCGCAAGAAGTCCCTCCCCGTGGTCGCCGCCCTCGCGGCCGGCGGTCCCGCCTCCGAGCGGCTCGCCGGCATCCTCGCCGCCGATGCCAAGCTCACCGACGCGCAGCTCGCCGACTTCGACGAGGAGGAGTTCGCCTCCCGCGCCGCGCTGATCGAGGAGGCGGGCGGCCGCGAGTGGACCGAGCAGGAGGCCCGCCGCCAGCACGCCACCGCCGTCGAGGCCCTCGATGGCGTGGACATGCCCGCGGAGGTCCGCGCGCAGCTCGTCGGGCTCGCCGATTTCGTCGTCGTGCGGAAGAGTTGATCGCTATCGGCGCGAAGTAGTCCCGCGGTCGCCGGCCGGTGCCTCGTGTGTGCGGCACCGGCTGACGGAACCCCCCGAAGTACGGCAGTCACAGCAGTACGGCAGAGAAGGAACTCACTGCATTAGGGGAAACCATGACAGCGACGACCGACGGCACCGGGGAGTCACCGCTCCCCGAGGCCGAGGCCGGCCACAGCACCACCGTTCCGGCGCCCGCCACGGCGGCCCCCGGAGCGCCGAAGACGCGTGAAGCCGCGGCGCGGGCCGTCACCCTCGCCACGGAACACCTGCTGGCCCGCCAGGACGCGGCCGGCTGGTGGAAGGGCGACCTGGAGACCAACGTCACCATGGACGCCGAGGACCTGCTGCTGCGCCGGTTCCTGGGCGTCGACGACGAGCGGACCACGGCCGCCGCGGCCCGCTTCATCCGCTCCCGGCAGCGCCCCGACGGCACCTGGGCCACCTTCCACGGCGGCCCCGCCGAGCTCTCCGCCACCGTCGAGGCCTACACCGCCCTGCGCCTCGCCGGGGACGCCCCCGACGCCCCCCACATGGCCGCCGCCTCCGCCTGGGTCCGCGCACAGGGCGGCGTCGCCGCCGCCCGCGTCTTCACCCGGATCTGGCTGGCCCTCTTCGGCTGGTGGCGCTGGGAGGACCTCCCCGAGCTCCCACCCGAGATCATGTACCTGCCGAAGTGGGTGCCCCTCAACCTCTACGACTTCGGCCAGTGGGCCCGGCAGACCATCGTCCCCCTGACCGTCGTCTCCGCCCTGCGGCCCGTCCGCCCCGCGCCCTTCGCCCTCGACGAGCTCCACACCGACCCCCGCCGGCCGGCCCCGCCCCGCCCCCTCGCCCCCGCCACCAGCTGGGACGGCGTCTTCCAGCGCCTGGACAAGGCGCTCCACGTCTACCACCGCCTCCCCGTCGCCCCGCTGCGCAGGGCCGCGCTGCGCTCGGCGGCCCGCTGGATCGTCGAGCGGCAGGAGAACGACGGCTGCTGGGGCGGCATCCAGCCCCCCGCCGTCTACTCCGTCATCGCCCTCCACCTGCTGGGCTACGACCTCCGCCACCCGGTGCTGCGCGCCGGCCTCGAGTCGCTGGACCGTTTCGCCGTCTGGGACGAGGACGAGGACGGCGCACCCGTCCGGATGATCGAGGCGTGCCAGTCCCCGGTCTGGGACACCTGCCTGGCCACCACCGCCCTCGCCGACGCGGGCCTGCCCCCCGACCACCCGGCGCTGGTCAAGGCCGCCGACTGGATGCTGGACGAGCAGATCCTGCGCCCCGGCGACTGGACCGTGAAACGGCCGCACCTGGCACCCGGTGGCTGGGCCTTCGAGTTCGAGAACGACGCCTACCCCGACATCGACGACACCGCCGAGGTCGTGCTCGCCCTCAAGCGGGTCCGCCACCCCGACCCCGAGCGGATGGAGAAGGCGATCCGGCGGGCCGCCAACTGGGCGGTGGGCATGCGGTCGAGAAACGGCGCCTGGGGCGCCTTCGACGCTGACAACACCAGCCCGTTCCCCAACCGGCTGCCCTTCTGCGACTTCGGCGAGGTCATCGACCCGCCGTCCGCCGATGTCACCGCCCACGTCGTGGAGATGCTGGCGGTCCTCGGCAAGCGGCACGACCCGCGCGCCCGCCGGGGCGTCGAATGGCTGCTGGGCGAACAGGAGGAGTGCGGCGCCTGGTTCGGCCGCTGGGGCGTCAACTACGTCTACGGCACCGGGTCCGTGGTGCCCGCCCTGGTGGTCTCCGGCATCCCCGTCTCCCATCCGGCGATCCGCCGGGCCGTCACCTGGCTGGGCGAGGTGCAGAACCCGGACGGCGGCTGGGGCGAGGACCTCCGTTCCTACCGGGACCCCGAATGGATCGGCCGGGGTGCCTCCACCGCCTCCCAGACCGCCTGGGCGCTGATGGCGCTGCTGGCGGCGGGGGAGCGGGAGAGCGCGGTGGTGGAGCGCGGGGTGACCTGGCTGACCGACACCCAGCGGGAGGACGGCTCCTGGGACGAGCCGTACTTCACCGGCACGGGCTTCCCCTGGGACTTCTCCATCAACTACCACCTGTACCGCCAGGTGTTCCCGCTCACTGCCCTCGGCCGCTATCTCCACGGCGAACCCTTCGCCGAGACGCCGCTGGAGGGCTGATGACCGCCGGCACGGGTACTCCCGCCCCCGCACCGCTGCTGATCGCCTGCGCGCTCGGTATCGAGCGCCTCGCCCTGCGCGGCGGCCTCGGCGGCGCGGCCGGACCCGTGACCGTCCTGCGCACCGGGATGGGCCCGCAGGCCGCGGAACGCGCCGTGACCCGGGCCCTCGACGGCGGCGCCCCGCCCGGCTCCGGGGGCGAGACGGCGGTGATCGCCACCGGCTTCTGCGCCGGCCTGGCGCCGGGGATGCACCCCGGCGACCTGGTCGTCGCCGACGAGACCCGCGACCCGGCGGGCCGCACGGAGTGCGCCGGCGTGGAACTGCTCGCCAAGGAGCTCGCCCGGGTGGCGCCCCGGCGCGTCATCCACACCGGGCCGCTGGTCGGCTCCGACCACGTCGTCCGGGGCGCGGAGCGGGGAGCGTTGCACGCCGCCGGGGCGCTGGCGGTGGACATGGAGTCCGCGGCCACGCTCCGAAGCGCCGTGCGGGCCGGTGCCCGCCCCGTTGCGGCCGTAAGAGTGGTCGTGGACGCTCCCGAACATGAACTTGTGCGAATCGGGACCTTGCGGGGGGGAATATCGGCTTTCCGTGTGCTCCGCACCGTCCTGCCGGCTTTTTTCGAATGGCACCGTTCTTTGCTGCTCCCCAGGAGGTGAGCCAGATGGCCATGCCGCTTCGCCAGACCATCCGGGTGGGAACCTATCTCTTCGAACAGAAGCTCCGCCGGCGGGAGAAGTTCCCGCTGATCGTCGAGCTGGAGCCGCTCTACGCCTGCAACCTCAAGTGCGAGGGCTGCGGGAAGATCCAGCACCCGGCCGGGGTGCTCAAACAGCGGATGCCCGTCGCCCAGGCGGTCGGCGCGGTGCTGGAGTCGGGCGCGCCGATGGTGTCCATCGCCGGCGGCGAGCCCCTGATGCACCCTCACATCGATGAGATCGTGCGCCAGTTGGTGGCCAGGCGGAAATACGTCTTCCTGTGCACCAACGCCCTGCTGATGCGGAAGAAGATGGAGAAGTTCACCCCCTCTCCGTACTTCGCCTTCGCCGTGCACATCGACGGGCTGCGCGAGCGCCACGACGAGTCCGTGGCCAAGGAGGGGGTGTTCGACGAGGCGGTGGAGGCGATCAAGGAGGCCAAGCGCCGGGGCTTCCGCGTCACCACCAACTCCACCTTCTTCAACACCGACACCCCGCAGACCATCGTCGAGGTGCTCAACTTCCTCAACGACGAGCTGCGCGTCGACGAGATGATGATCTCGCCGGCCTACGCCTACGAGAAGGCCCCCGACCAGGACCACTTCCTGGGCGTCGAGCAGACCCGGGAGCTGTTCAGGAAGGCGTTCGCCGGGGGCAACCGCTCCCGCTGGCGGCTCAACCACAGCCCGCTCTTCCTCGACTTCCTGGAGGGGAAGGTCGACTTCCCCTGCACCGCCTGGGCCATCCCCAACTACTCGCTCTTCGGCTGGCAGCGCCCCTGCTACCTGATGAGCGACGGATACGTGCCCACCTACCGGGAGCTGATCGAGGAGACCGACTGGGACAAGTACGGCCGCGGCAAGGACCCCCGGTGCGACAACTGCATGGCGCACTGCGGCTACGAGCCCACCGCCGTCCTCGCCACCATGGGCTCGCTCAAGGAGTCGCTGCGCGCGGCCCGCGAGAGCGTCGCCGGAAACCGGGGCTGACCGCGATGGCCACCGCGGAGCCCGTCTCCCTCGGGCTGCCCGTGCCACCGGCCCGGCCCCTGGCGGTACGCCGCGCGTCACGGCGCATCCAGGTGGGCCGGGTGCCGGTGGGCGGGGACGCCCCCGTCTCGGTGCAGTCGATGACGACGACGGTCACGGCCGACGTCGGCGCCACGCTGCAGCAGATCGCCGAGCTGACGGCGGCGGGCTGCCAGATCGTCCGCGTCGCCTGCCCCTCGCAGGACGACGCGGACGCGCTGCCGGTCATCGCCAGGAAGTCGCAGATCCCGGTGATCGCCGACATCCATTTCCAGCCGAAGTACGTCTTCGCCGCCATCGACGCCGGGTGCGCGGCGGTGCGCGTCAACCCGGGCAACATCCGGCAGTTCGACGACAAGGTCAAGGAGATCGCCAGGGCGGCGGCCGCGGCGGGCACCCCGATCCGCATCGGTGTCAACGCCGGGTCCCTGGACAAGCGCCTGCTGGGCAAGTACGGCAAGGCCACCCCGGAGGCCCTGGTGGAGTCGGCGCTGTGGGAGGCGTCCCTCTTCGAGGAGCACGGCTTCCGCGACATCAAGATCTCGGTCAAGCACAACGACCCGGTCGTCATGGTCAACGCCTACCGCCAGCTGGCCGCCCAGTGCGACTACCCGCTGCACCTCGGCGTCACCGAGGCCGGCCCGGCCTTCCAGGGCACCATCAAATCGGCCGTCGCCTTCGGCGCCCTGCTGGCGGAAGGCATCGGCGACACCATCCGGGTCTCCCTCTCCGCCCCGCCCGTGGAGGAGGTGAAGGTCGGCATCCAGATCCTGCAGTCCCTGGGCCTCCGCCCGCGCCGGCTGGAGATCGTCTCCTGCCCGTCCTGCGGCCGCGCCCAGGTCGACGTCTACAAGCTCGCCGACGAGGTCACGGCCGGGCTGGACGGCATGGAAGTGCCGCTGCGCGTCGCCGTCATGGGCTGCGTCGTCAACGGCCCCGGCGAGGCCCGCGAGGCCGACCTCGGCGTCGCCTCCGGCAACGGCAAGGGCCAGATCTTCGTCAAGGGTGAGGTCATCAAGACCGTCCCCGAGTCGAAGATCGTGGAGACCCTCATCGACGAGGCCATGAAGCTCGCCGAACGGATGGAGAAGGACGGCACCGGCTCGGGCACGCCGGCCGTCACCGTCCTCTGATGAAACCGGCGGAGTCCGATCACCCGGCCCGGCACACCGGGCCGACGACAGGAGGAGGGGGCCGACGTGTCGTTGCTGGAGAACATCCGCGGTCCGCGCGACCTGAAGGCACTGGACGGCGAGGAGCTCACCGACCTCGCCGAGGAGATCCGCCACTTCCTGGTCCACGCCGTGGCCAGGACCGGCGGCCACCTCGGGCCGAACCTCGGCGTGGTCGAGCTGACCATCGCCCTGCACCGGTCCTTCGACTCGCCCTCGGACCGCATCCTGTGGGACACCGGGCACCAGTCCTACGTCCACAAACTGCTCACCGGCCGCCAGGACTTCTCCAAGCTGCGCGGCAAGGGCGGCCTCTCCGGCTACCCCTCGCGCGAGGAGTCCGAGCACGACGTCATCGAGAACAGCCACGCCTCGACCGTCCTCGGCTGGGCCGACGGCCTCGCCAAGGCCAACCAGGTCCTCGGCCGCTGGAACGACCACGTCGTCGCCGTCATCGGCGACGGCGCCCTCACCGGCGGCATGGCCTGGGAGGCCCTCAACAACATCGCGGCCGCCAAGGACCGCCGGCTGATCATCGTCGTCAACGACAACGAACGCTCCTACGCCCCCACCATCGGCGGCCTCGCCGACCACCTGGCCACCCTGCGCACCACCGACGGCTACGAGCGCGCCCTGTCCTGGGGCAAGGACGCCATCCAGGGCCTGCCGCTGGTCGGCAAACCGCTGTACGAGTCGCTGCACGGGGCGAAGAAGGGCTTCAAGGACGCCTTCGCCCCCCAGGGCATGTTCGAGGACCTGGGCCTGAAATACCTCGGCCCGATAGACGGCCACGACATCGCGGCCGTCGAGTCGGCGCTGCGCCGCGCCAAACGCTTCCACGGGCCCGTCCTCGTCCACTGCCGTACGGAGAAGGGGCGCGGCTACCAGCCCGCCCTGCGGGACGAGGCGGACCGCTTCCACACGGTGGGCGCGATGAACCCGCTCACCTGCGAGCCCCTCGCCCCGCCGGCCGGGCGGTCGTGGACGTCGGTCTTCGGAGACGAGATGGTACGGATCGGCGCCGAGCGGCCCGACGTCGTCGCCATCACGGCGGCGATGCTCGACCCCGTGGGCCTGACCAAATTCGCGACGGCCTACCCGGACCGGGTCTGGGACGTGGGCATCGCCGAGCAGCACGGCGCGGTATCGGCGGCGGGCCTGGCCACGGGCGGCCTCCACCCCGTCTTCGCCGTCTACGCCACCTTCCTCAACCGCGCCTTCGACCAGGTGCTGATGGACGTCGCCCTCCACAAGTGCGGCGTGACGTTCGTCCTGGACCGGGCCGGGGTCACCGGCACCGACGGGCCGTCCCACAACGGCATGTGGGACATGTCCATCCTCCAGGTCGTCCCCGGCCTGCGGATCGCCGCCCCGCGCGACGCCGACCAGCTGCGGGCCCAGCTGCGCGAGGCCGTCGAGGTCGAGGACGCCCCCACCGTCGTCCGCTTCCCCAAGGAGAACGTGGGCGAGAGCATCCCGGCCGTCGGCCGGACCGGCGGCATGGACGTGCTCGCCCGGCCGGCGGACACCGACGGGGCCGACGTGCTGCTGGTCGCGGTGGGCGCCATGGCCCGGGTGGCGCTGGACGCGGCCGACCTGCTGGGCGCCCGGGGCACGAGCTGCACCGTCGTCGACCCGCGCTGGGTCAAACCCGTCGACCCGGCACTGCCGCCGCTCGCCGCCCGCCATCGCGTGGTCGCCGTCGTCGAGGACAACAGCCGCGCCGGCGGTGTCGGCTGGGCCGTGGCCCAGGCGCTCCGCGACGCCGACGTCGACCTGCCCGTACGCACCTTCGGCATCCCCGAGCAGTTCCTGGCCCACGCCAAGCGCTCGGAGGTGCTGGCGGACGTGGGGCTCACCCCCGCCGAGATCGCCGGGCGGATCAGCGCCGTACTCGCCAGGGACGAGGAGCGGGCCAAGGCCGAGGAGAAGGAGACGAGCAGGGCATGACCGCCGACGGCACCGAGAGATTCGACCTGACCCGGCTGCTGGCCGAGCGCGGCGGCGAACGCTACGACCTCCACGCCCGCCACCTCAACCACCAGCTGCCGCGCATGCTCCGCACCATCGGCTTCGACAAGGTCTACGAGCGGGCGGAGGGCGCGTACTTCTGGGACGCCGAGGGGCGGGACTATCTCGACATGCTCGCCGGCTTCGGCGTGATGGGCCTGGGCCGGCACCATCCCGTGGTCCGCAAGGCGCTCCACGACGTCCTGGACGCCTCGCTCGCCGACCTCACCCGCTTCGACTGCCCGCCGCTGCCGGGCCTGCTCGCCGAGCGGCTGCTGTCGTACACCCCGTACCTGGACCGGGTGTTCTTCGGCAACAGCGGCACCGAGGCCGTGGAGACCGCCCTGAAGTTCGCCCGGTACGCCACGGGCAGACCCCGCGTGCTGTACTGCGCCCACGCCTTCCACGGCCTGACCGTCGGCTCCCTCTCCGTCAACGGCGAGAACGGCTTCCGGGACGGCTTCGCGCCCCTGCTCCCGGACACCCCGGTCCCGCTCGGCGACCTGGACGCCCTCGAACGGGAGCTGCGGCGCGGCGACGTGGCGGGCCTGATCGTCGAGCCCGTCCAGGGCAAGGGCGTCCACGAGGCCCCACCCGGATACCTCCGCGCCGCGCAGGACCTCCTCCACCGCCACAAGGCCCTCCTCATCGCGGACGAGGTGCAGACCGGCATCGGGCGCACGGGCGCCTTCTACGCCCACCAGCACGAGCCGGGCGTGGAGCCGGACCTGGTGTGCGTGGCGAAGGCGCTCTCGGGCGGCTACGTTCCCGTGGGCGCCACGCTCGGCAAGGACTGGATCTTCAAGAAGGTCTACTCGTCCATGGACCGCGTCCTCGTCCACTCGGCCAGCTTCGGCTCCAACGCGCAGGCCATGGCCGCCGGCCTGGCGGTCCTGGCCGTCATGGAGGACGAGGGGATCGTCGCCAACGCCCGCACCACGGGCGAACTCCTGCGCTCCCGCCTCGCGGCGCTCGTCGACAAGTACGAGCTGCTGCACGACGTGCGCGGCCGCGGCCTGATGGTCGGCATCGAGTTCGGCCGCCCCAGGTCACTGGGCCTGCGCGGCCGCTGGACGATGCTCCAGGCGGCCCGCAAGGGCCTCTTCGCCCAGATGGTCGTGGTGCCGCTGCTCCAGAAGCACCGCATCCTCACCCAGGTCTCGGGGGACGAGGTGGAGGTGATCAAACTGATCCCCCCACTCATCATCGGCGAACGCGAGGTGGACCGCTTCGTGACGGCCTTCACGGCAGTCATGGACGAAGCCCACAACGGCGGCAGCCTGATGTGGGACTTCGGCAGAAACCTGGTGAAGCAGGCGATGACACGGTGACGGTGTGGGCAATCGTCCCGCAGGGCGCCCTACCGCTCCTCGGCAAGGTCGAACTCACGCTGCAGTTCGGTCTCCGGGATGACGGCCGGGGCCTCGTGGCTGCGCCACGGGTGGCTGATGGGAGGTGCCACCGCTCGCCACCAAGGATCCACGGGGACGGCGCCGGCGGGCTCGAAGGGTTCGCCGGGCTTGGGGAGCGCCACGACATACCCGGTCTCTTCCGCCGCGTCCTTCGACCACTCCGCGGGCTCCGCCCACGGGTGCGGGGCGAGGTTGAACGTGCCCCAGTGGATCGGCACCATGACGCCCCGCGTGGCGTCGCCGCCCTGGAGGTCGAGGTGAGCGCGCATGCCCTCCTCCGGGGTCATGTGGATGTCCGGCCAGAACTCCGAATACGCGCCGACCTGCATCATCGTGGCGTCGAACGGCCCATACCGCTCGCCGATGGCGGTGAAGCCGGGGAAGTAGCCGGTGTCGCCGCTGTGGAAGATCCGGTGCTCCGGGCCGGCGACCACCCAGGAGGCCCACAGGGTGTGCTGGGTGTTGCGCAGCGCGCGGCCGCAGAAATGCCGGGCGGGGGTGGCGGTGAGGGTGAGCTCGCCGATCCGGGTCGACTCGTGCCAGTCGAGCTCGGTGATCCGGTCCGCCGGGACGCCCCAGTGCTCCAGGTGGGCGCCGACGCCGAGGGGGACGACGAAGGCGACGCCGGTGCGGCGGGCCAGCGTCCGGACGGTCGGCATGTCGAGGTGGTCGTAGTGGTCGTGCGAGATGACCACGGCGTCCAGCGGGCCCGTCTCGGCCAGCGGCACCGGCACCGGGTGGAGCCGCCGGGGGCCCGCGAAGGAGAAGGGCGAGCAGCGCTCGGACCAGACGGGGTCGAAGAGCACCCGGCGGCCGTCGATCTCGGCGAGGACACTGGAGTGGCCCATCCAGGTCAGCCGCAGCCCGGAGGCCGGGGGAACGGCCAGGTCGGCGACGGTGGTGGGGTGGACGGGCACCGCGTGGACCGGGGCGCGCAGGGCGCGCTCCTCCTTGCGGAAGTAGGTGGGCAGGAACTTCAGCATGGAGCCGGACGGCGTACGGCGCGTGCCCTCCGGGTTGACGAACACGCCGTCGGCGAAGTGCGGCGACCTGCGGATGCGCGCCATCCGCTCCCCCGCCGGATCCACGCCGAAGGCGGCGGGACGCAGCGCGTCCAGGGGCGGGCGGAACGGGCGGGAGCCGGTCACGGCACCTCCAGGGTCGGGCAGGCAGGTCGTCCCATTATCCGCCGGGCGTCACAGGCCGCTCACGCGCAGGGTCACGTTGAGCCGCCCCTTGAGCCCCAGCCGGGGCGGGGCGGTGCCCGGCAGGATCCGGGGCACGCCGTGGTAGGCCTGCCGGGACGGGCCGCCGAAGACGAAGAGATCGCCGCTGCGCAGCTCGACGTCCGTCCAGGGGCGGGTGCGGCCACCCGGATGGCCGAAGCGGAAGACGCAGGAGTCGCCGAGGCTCAGGGAGACGACGGGCGCCGGGGACTTCTCGTCGGCGTCGCGGTGCAGGCCCATTTTGGCGCCGGCGTCGTAGAAGTTCACCAGCGCGATGTCGTACGGCTCCGGCCCGGCCGGGCGGCCGTACGCGCGGGCCACCGCGGCCCGCGCCAGTTCGTCCAGCCAACGGGGGAACGGCTTGACCGGGGCGCCGTCGCCGTCGACGACGGTGCGGGCGTAGCCGTAGGGGAACCAGTGCCAGCCCAGCCCGACCGAGCGCACGGACATCTCGCCCCCGCTGGGCATGCGTACCGTGCGCAGGCCCGCCGGGGGCCGGGCCCACTCGCGGCAGGCCGCCAGGAGGCGGTGCTGGGCTTCCTCGTCCAGCCAGCCCGGGACGTGCACGGCGCCCGGAGCGACCTCGGTCACCGGCCGCGGGAAGAGCTCACCGTCCATGCGGTCAGCCTATGCGCGGGCACCTGGGGCACCGACAAAAGATCTTCGTCCGGTGATGTCACATCCGGGCGGGGTCGTCCCGTCGTAGGGGTGACAGCAACCGTTCTCCCCTGGAGGCACCGGCCATGGCCCGCATCTCCCTCACCCCGCCCCGCACCCTGCTGAACCGGCTCACGGCCTGGTACAGCAGGCGGACCTACGGCAAGGTCATCGACCCGCTGCTCGCCATGGGGCACAACCGCAGGGTGCTGATGACCGACGCGCGCTTCGAGAAGTCGCTGGCCCGCTGGAACGCGTTGGACAGTGGGCTCAAGGAGCTCGCCGTGATGGCGTCGGCGGCGGCGATCGGCTGCTCGTGGTGCATGGACTTCGGCTACTGGCTGAGCCACAACCAGGGCATGGCCCCCGACAAGCTGCGCGACGTGCCGCGCTGGCGGTCCAGCGACGCCTACACCCCGCTGGAGCGGGATGTCATGGAGTACGCCGAGGCGATGAGCGCCACCCCGCCGGCCGTGGAGGACGACCTGGCGGAGCGGCTGCGGCAGCGGCTCGGCGACGCGGCGTTCGTCGAGCTGACGGCGATGGTGGCGGTGGAGAACCTCCGCTCGCGGATCAACTCGGCGCTGGGGCTGACCAGTCAGGGCTTCAAGGACAGCTGCGAGATCCCGGCCCGTCCCGGCGCATGAGTCAGTCCTCGCGCCTGAGTCAGTCTTTGCGCCCGAGTCAGCCCTTGCGGCCCATGCCGCCGTAGAAGACGGTCTCGCTGAGCTCCCGGGGCCCGGGGACCGGTCCGTCCGGGCGCCACAGCGGCACCCGGACCAGCCCCGGGTCGAGGAGCGCGAAGTCGCCGAAGAAGGGTTCGATGGCGGTGCGGCCGCGCAGGTTGAGGGCGGCGGTGGCGTTCTTGTAGGCGTCCAGCACGCCGTCCCGGGCGACGGTGTCGGTACGGCCCTGGGCGTAGCCCTCGTAGGGCTCCTCCGTGGCGTGGGACATCACCAGGAGACTGCCGGCGGGCAGGGCGTCGCCGAGGGTGGCGACGATGCCCGCCGGGTCCTCCTCGTCCTTGACGAAGTGGAGGACGGCGACGAGCAGCAGGGCCACCGGCCGGTCGAAGTCGATCAGCTCGCGGACGACCGGGTGCCCCAGGATCGTCTCCGGCTCCCGGACGTCGGCGAGGGCGAAGCCCGCCCCGCCCGCGCTGGTGAGCTTGGCCTCCGCGTGAGTGGCCACGATGGGGTCGTTGTCGACGTAGGCCACGCGGACGTCCGGCGCGGACTCGCGGGCCACCTCGTGGGTGTTGGGCGAGGTGGGGATGCCCGTGCCGATGTCGATGATCTGCCGGACGCCGCCGCGCACCGCCTCCCGCACGGCCCGGCGCAGGAAGGCGCGGTTGGCGCGGGCGGAGAGGCGCACCTGGGGGTGGGCCGCGATGACGCGCTCGGCGGCGGCCCGGTCGACCTCGTAGTTGTCCCAGCCGTCGAGGTAGTAGTCGTACATCCGGGCCGGGTGGGGCCTGCTGGTGTCGATCTCCTCGGCCGGTGTGCCCCGGCCGTCCGCGCCGTACTCGATCACGCCTTGATCGCCCTTCTATACGTCCGTTCGGTTTTTCGGTTCGCCACGAGGGCCGAGGATGCGCTACGCCAGCAGGAAATCGGCCTCGCCCGCCTTGGCGCCGCGGATGAAGGTCTCCATCTCGTGACGCGTGTAGATCAGCGCGGGACCGCCGGGGTCGGTGGACTGGCGCAGGGCCACCCGGCCGTCGCACAGCCGCATGGCCTCCACGCAGCTGCCGCCGTTGCCGCCGCTCCACGGCTTGCTCCAGCCCTCGGTGCCGAGGTCGGTCGCGGGCATGCCGTTGTAGACGCGGTCCGGATCCATGGTTCAGATCTCCTTACGAATGCCACCGAGGATGGCCTTGGTGGTGTGTGCCGGCGCGGCCTGCGCGCACATCCGGTCCAGTGCCTCCAGGAACGACGAGACATCGTCACGCTGGTCGAAGTACGAGGCTCCGACGAGGTTCTCGGCGTACGCGATGTCGGGCAGCTCCTGGAGGGGGAACCGGAAGATGTGGAAGGGGCCGTACATCGCCGGGTGCGGCCCGGCGGCGAACGGCATGAGCTGGAGTCGTACGTTCGGCATGTCGGTGGCCTCGATGAGCCGGTCGACCTGGGCGCGCGTCACGTCCGGGCCGCCGATGGGGCGGCGCAGCACCGTCTCGTCCATCACCACCCACAGCAGCGGGGCGCCGTCCTTGGCGAGGAGGCCCTGCCGCTCCCGGCGGACGGTGACGGCGCGCTCGATCTCGGCGTCGCGGGCGTGCGGCATCCCGGCGCGGAGCACGGCCCGGGCGTACTCCTCGGTCTGCAACAGGCCGGGGACGTAGTGGGGTTCGTACGCGCGGATGAGATTGGCCTCTCCCTCCAGGCTCACGAACGCGCTGAACCACTCGGGGAGGACGTCGCGGAAGCGGTGCCACCAGCCGGGGCGGTTGGCCTCGCGGGTGAGGCAGAGGAAGCCCTCGACCTCGGCCGCGTCGAGCACCCCGTAGACGTGGAGGAGCTTCTCCACATAGGGGATCTTCAGCCCGACCTCGGCCTTCTCCATTCTGCGGACGGTGGCGTGGGTGACGTCCAGGGCGCGGCCCGCCTCCTCGTAGGAGAGCCCGGCCCGCTCCCTCAGGTGCTGGAGACGCTTGCCGAGCACGACCCTCAGGACCGTCGGGGCACCCGCCGGTCGCGAGTCCGCCACTGTCCACCCCCTCCAACTGCCGTCATATGCCAGCAGTGTGCCACGCGGTCTGTCGGCCCGACAGACTGTCCTTGCGATTCTGTAATTTGCAGGTTGAACCTTGCCACAACTGATACGTATCGCACATAGTTGCGGAGTGGTCCTCTCCCATGACGCACCATCGTCCGGGCTCTGCGGCAGATCTCTCCTCGGCCATCTGCGGCAGGACGCCTTTCATTTCCCCGCCCTCAACACCTCCGTGGCGGAGGCGCGCCAACGAGTCCTCACGCGACTGCGGGAGTGGGGAATAGACGAAGTGGCCTGCGACGACGCCCAGTTGGTGGTGTCGGAGCTGGTCACCAACGCGGTGCGGCACACGGACAGCGAGAAGGTCAGCTGCCAGCTGCGGGTGAGCCGCGTGGTGGTGCGCATAGAGGTCGCCGATCAGGGCGACGCCCCGACGGAGCCTCGGGTACGCCGGAGCGGTACGGACGAGGAGAGCGGGCGCGGGCTGCTCCTGGTCGGCGCGCTGTCCCGGGAGTGGGGGGTCCGGCCCGACGACAGCGGCCACGGCCGAGTCGTCTGGGCCGACCTGCCGCACGGACGGCACCCCCACTGACCGCCCCGGGCCTACAGCGGCAGCAGGTCCGGGCGCTTGGGCTCCACGTTGTCACCCGAGGACTCACCGCGCAGCCGGCGGCCGATCCACGGCACCAGGTACTCGCGCGCCCAGTGGACGTTGTCCCGGCGCACCTCGGCGGCCGAGCGCTGCTCCTCGTCCGGCCAGGGCTGGTCGGGGTCGGCGGGCACCTCGAAGCCCAGCACCTGGGCGGCCCGCAGCGCGACGCGCGTGTGCCCGTCGGGCGACAGGTGCAGCCGGTCCTCGCTCCAGGCCCGGCGGTCCTGGACCGAGCGCAGCGACCACAGGTCGAGGACCGGGCAGTCGTAGCGGTCGGCGATGGCCCGGACGTGGGCGGTGTACGTCGCGATCTTGCCCCGCAGATGGCGCAGGACCGGCATGCCCCGGGTGTCGAAGCCGGTGCACAGCAGGACCGTGCCGACGGAGGCGCGCAGCTCGGCGACGGCCGCCTCGTAGCGCAGGGCCACGTCGTCCGGGTCGCTGCCGGGGCGCAGGATGTCATTGCCGCCGGCGCAGAAGGAGACGAGGTCGGGGCCGAGCTCCTTGGCCCGGGGGACCTGCTCCTCGACGATCTGGTCCAGGAGGCGGCCGCGGACGGCGAGGTTGGCGTAGCGGAAGGAGTGTTCTTCCTGCCGGTCGGAGAGGAGTACGGCCAGTCGGTCGGCCCAGCCGACGAAGGTCCCGTCGGGGCCTGGGTCCCCGACGCCCTCGGTGAAGCTGTCCCCGACGGCTGCGTACGACCCGATCGCGCTCTTGCTGAATGAATTCGAATCGTCTGCCACGTCAGTGCATCATTCACGTTCTTGAGTGACCTACGCCACCGTAACCAGGGGTTGACGTGCCGTGATGTATCCCACCCCGGCAATGTGGCGTGACCCGGAATACGATCGGCGCCACGACCGGAACACCCCGAGGAGCGCACGTGACACAGACGCCGCCCGCCCCGCAGGCCGAGCCCGAGCTGGCGGGGGTCCGCAACTTCCGCGACCTGGGGGGTCTGCCGGCCGCCGACGGGCGGCGCGTCCGGCCCGGCGTCCTGTTCCGCAGCGGGCACCTGGCCCACGCCACCGAGGCGGACGCGGCGTTCCTCGCCTCGCTGGGCCTCCACACGATATTCGACTTCCGCAACGCCGCGGACATCGCGCTGGAGGGCCCGGACGTGACCCTCCCCGGCGTACGGAACGTCAACCTCCCGCTGAGCGACCCGGCCGACGGCAGCGAGTTCTGGCGGATGGTGCGCGACGGCGACCTGGCCACGCTGCGGTCCGTGCTGGGCGAGGGCCGCGCGGCGGACCGGATGGCCGCCTCGTACCGCAAGATCGTCACGACGCGGACGGCCGAGCACGGGCGCGTCGTGCGCGCCCTGGCCGAGGGCGACGTGCCCGCGCTGATGCACTGTGCCGCCGGCAAGGACCGGGCGGGGCTGTCGGTGGCGGTGACGCTGCTGGCGCTCGGCGTTCCGCGCGAGGCGATCGAGGCAGACTATCTGGAGTCCAACGCGCCGCACCGGCGGTATCGGGTGCGGCGCGACGCGGAGGTTTCTCCCGAGGTTTCGGAGCTGCTCTCTCCGCTCTTCGAGGCGCGGGCGTCTTATCTGGGGGCGGCGTTTGATGCGATCGGGGAGGTGTGGGGCACGGTCGACCGGTACCTTGCCGAGGGGCTCGGGCTCTCCGCCGCCGGGCGGTCCTCGCTTCAGGAGCGTTTGCTGCGCTGAGGCCGGTGGTCGGCGGTGTGCCCACCCCGTCCCGCGCGGTGGCCGACCAAAGTTTCCTGTTCAGGCAAGGCAGTGCTGCCACCGCAGCGCGGGATGGTCGCCGATCCAGTAGGTGTGACACACGCTGTCGACGTGCAGGCGGACGGTAGTGATGTCCGGGCGGCCGGCGTCCTGCCACGCGTTAAGCGCCGTCTCAATGTCGTCCCAGAGTGATACCGGGCCGCCTTGCCGGACCGTCCAGCTTTTGTCGGCCGCGATGAACTCGGCAAACGATTCGCGCTCCGGGTCGAAGAGATACAGCAGCGGGGTGCCGTCGCTGCGCGTCGCGCGAACGAACTGTGCACCGGGGGCGGCGAGCTGGGTGAGAAAGGCGGGCATCCAGTCCTCCAGCACGAGGGGAGAGACCCTTGTGTCCCTCTCGCTGTCGGCATAGGCGGTGCGGGCGGACAGGTCTCCGGCCACAGGAGTGACGGCCTGGGCCCGTGCCTGCATGAAGGAAGAGCAGCCGATGATCTCGCCTTCGGCGGTGCCGTCGTCGCCAACCGTGACCTTCGCGAGGCCTGTGCCGTACGGCCACGAGCCGACCGTGGAGAGGACAACGCCACCGGGGTTGGTCTGCTGGATCCAGGTGTACGGAATTCGGCGGATCGCGCAGGTGGCGATCACCCTGTCGTAGGGGGCGCGGCGTGGGTGCCCGAGGAGCCCGTCTCCGGTCACGGTCCACGTCGAGTAGCCGGCGGTTTCCAGCGCGGTATCCGCACGGGCCGCCACTTCAGGGTCCACCTCGATGGTGGTCACGTTGTCCTCGCCGAGGTGGTGGCACATCAGGGCCGCGGAGTAGCCGGTGCCTGTACCGATCTCCAGCACGCGGTGACCGGCCTGCGCATCGAGGCTTTCGATCATGCTGACCACTGTGGCCGGTGTGGTCGATGAGGACGTGGGCACGCCGGTCACGGGATCGTCGACCTGGTCGGCGGTCAGGTGGCCGTCGAGCTGAGTGGTGAGCGTGTCACAGTCGTATGCGATCTGCGCCCACTCGACCGGGTCTGCGCCGACTGCAGGGACAGGACGCCAACGTCCCCCCGTTTCAGGCAGAAACACCCCAGGGTTGAGGAATAGCTCTCGGGGTACTGTCTCGACAGCTCTCCGCAGCCCCGGAGACTTGAGGACGCCACCGTCCACCAGAAGGTCGGCAAGGCGATGGCGCTCGGACGCGGTGTCAATCATGAGATAACTCCTCGTGTGAGTAGGTCGGCGAACGCGGCGGACATCTCCAGCCCGGTCTTCCCCTCCAGCCACCCCCACTGGCCATTCGGGTTCAGCTCCAGCCACCAGTGGACCCCCGCTCGATCCACGGCAAGATCGAAACTTCCGGAGACCAGCCCGACGTGATCCAGATAGGCCAGCAGCGCCTTGTTCACTCCTCTGGGCAGGCCTTCCACGGTGTAGGAGAGGGCGCTGTAATCCCTGCGCCAGTCCAATAGGCCGGAGTCAATGCGTACGGTGAACGTGCGCCGACCGACGATCAGCACCCGAAGGTCAGCGATCTTGTCCACGCGGGCCTGGAACAGGTGTGGCGTCACGCGGACGCTGTCGTCGATCTCGTCGGCGGTGACCGGATCCGCCCAGCCGGTCAGCGGGACGCCGTTTCGTTCATACGGGGTCCATCGCAGCGGCTTGGAGATCACTTGACCGTGAGCGGCGATGAACTCGCGCGCGTCGGCAGGGGCGTTGGTGACGAGCGTCGGTGGCACGGTGAGGCCGAGCCGCTGGGCGAGGGCAAGCTGCGTGGGTTTGTAGTCGGCCACGGCAATGCGAAGGGGGTGGTTCACCCACAGCGGGCCGTCAAGGGCGTAGAGGATGCCACCGAGCCCGTAGCGGACCTGAGCAGCGGCGAACCGGGAATCGTCGGGGGCAGGTATGGGAAGCGGGGCCACTCCGGACGGCGCCAGTACACCGCCCGTACACGAGACAGATCAGCGGTTCTCGACGGGGTGTGCATCTGCCCGGCCACAGGTGCCGGGCAGATGCCGAACCGAGCCGAGACCGTCAGGTCGGCGCCGATGTCGGCGGGGTTGAATCTGACCACCGGCACGTTCCGCCGATTGAGCTCGTTGATCACCATGTCAGCGGTCAGATCATCCGCCTCGGTGGCCACGAGCACCGGCCTCTCCTCGGCCATGATGTCAGTCCTGCTCGGAGTCCTGGTCGTGCCCCTGGTCGTTCCGGGAGTCCGAGTTCGTGGTGGTCGAGGTCTCGGTTCCTTGGCTCGTGCCGTGCTTCCCCATCTCGACGACCTGGCCGACGCGATCACGGAACACGCCGAGCTGCGTCGCGGGATCAATGGTGACCGTGGCATGCGGTCGGCGAACGGTCATCGGGTACGGCGCGAGTCGGCCGGCGCACCAAGGACGAACAAGGGTGAGGTTCGTAGCAGACGTGACGCGCTCGGTATCGGTGGTCGCGGACATGCCGCGCCCCCTTTCTCTCGTAGGCCCCGGCCCGGCTGGGCTCGGGATACTCGCCTCACACGGGGCGGCGGCGGGCGAGGCGCCCCAGCTCCGGTCACGCGTAGGCCACCGACAGGTAGCTCGTGACCAGAGCCGGGGCGATGATGCTCCAACCCGGCCGCTCGCGACCAGACGGCTGGGGTGATCGGCCGCCGATCCGCTCGCGCGGGCGGGGAACGGATTGTGGTACCGGATCGCCATCAGCGCTATCCCGTGTGGTGTCTGCGGGTGTGCTCCTCACGCAGGGCCTCGACCCTCGCTGCTTCGGCGAGGTCACCGCGGGCCAGACACGCCTTTTGCGAGGTGATCGATTCGCGGCAGTTCTCACACGTGATGTGCCCGACGGACCCGACGGCCGACGTGTGTGGCAGAGAGAGGACCGGCGGCCGGTAGGTGATCGGCGCGGCGATGTGCGGCGGGATCATCACGAGTGTCCTCCCGTCATGCTGGCCAATTCGCGCGCCGCGCTGCAACGGTGACCCGGGGAGTGGCTGCACTCGCAGCGCGGGAAGCGCAACGGGTCGTCCTCAACGGTTTTGGCGGCGCGCACGTAGCGTGTGGGTCCCCAGGTGCGTCCGCTGTCCAGCGAGACCCGCATCGTCATCTGAGCGGTGCCGGGGTCCCTGCCCCTCTGCCTGGTCATGTGTTCGAGCCTCCGTGTGTCCCGCTCTCCGCTGGCGAGCAACTGGTGGTCAACTTCCGGCCCTCCAAAGGACCCTGGTCGATTCCATGGCCTGACCGTACGGTCGTCCGCAATGCAGTAGGACTGACTACGAGTACGTATTCCGCCGTGGAACGCACTCGAGGAGCCGACATGACCACAAGACCGCCCGCACGCCGTCGTGCGGTCACAGGAATTATCGCCGGGTACGTTCTGCGCCTGGCCAGAGAGAGCGCCCTGTACACGCAAATTGGGCTGGCTGAAGCCCTGGAGGTCGACCTCGCCACCGTCCAGGGCTGGGAGTCAGGGCGTCGGCCACTGGCAAACATGAGGGCAGGTGGCCTGCTGGACCTGAAACGACGCTTACCGGTGCTCGGAGCAGACCGGGACGTTGTCCAGCTCCTGGAAGCCGCGATGGATGCTGACCGTATTGTCGGCGCGGCCCTCGACCCTCCCCAGCGTCCCGACCAGCATCCCCTTGCGGAATGGGTTCACACCCGCACGACTGCCCACATGATCGCTTGGGCAGTGAACGGTACGCCGCCGCCGTCGATCGCGAACAGGCCATCGCCTACCCGTCGTGGCGCTTCCCCCATCGCTCCCCGGCTGCCGGTGCAGGAGCGATCGGTCCTCTTCACGCAACTACGCGATACGGCGGAAGCAGCGCACACAGCAGGAGACGGCGCCGCGCTGCTACGCCGCCAGGCGCTCTATCTCACCTCGTACGACCGGAGTCCTGGGGCACCCGCCTGGACGTCTCATGCCTTGCACAGCCGGCGCGGCGTGCTCGCTGTGCGAGGCTGGTCACAGCACTGGGCGGAGGCACGTTCCATGGCAGCCGCACTTGCCCGGCAGGGTGACCAGCAGCCGCTGTTGGACTTCATCAACCGCTCCCTTGTGGACGACGAGGCCGCCGAGGCCGCGAACCTGAACTATTGGGCTTACTGGCTTGGCGCTGCCCGCGGACCACAGAGTAATGACGCCTTCATGCTTGACCGCAGGCTGACCGACTGGGACCCGGTTACCCTTCTGCGCCTTCTCGTTCAAGGACTGGATGAGGCTCCGACCTACGTCGAGCTGTATGCCCACTCGCTGTGGGCACTCCTGACGGCATGTCCCTGGCTGCCCCAGGCTGCGCCGAAGCTCTCCGCCGACCTCCGTGAGCGCATCGAACGCATCCTTGACAGCGGCGGCATTTCGGCAAGATCTCGACAGGAACTTGGGACGGTGACATACCGTCTACGCGAGCATGGCAACTGACGAACCGGAGGGGTACCACATGGCCGACGAGACCGAGCACGCCCAGGGCACGGCTGGCTTCCTTCTGGAAATGGGCATGCTGAAGCGCGCCAAGAGGAGCGGGTGGTGGATCGCTGGGGTCAAGGATCCGGAGACCATCGCCGAACACAGCTTCCGAGCTGCCATCGTCGGGTCAGTCTTGGCCATGATGGAGGGAGCCGACCCGGCGAAGACAGCCCTCCTGAGCCTGTGGCACGACACCCAGGAGACCCGGGTAGGAGACATCCCGCACGTCGGCCGACGGTATCTGAACGCTGCGTCGAACGAAAAGGTCACCGCGGACCAAGTCTCGGCGTCGCACCCCGCCGTCAAGGCGGCAGCGCAACGCATCGTAAGCGAGTACGAAAACGGCGACTCACTGGAAGTCGTCTGCGCACACGACGCGGACAAGCTTGAGTGCCTCATCCAGGCCGTGGAGTATCGCGAACAGGGTTACAAGAACGTCGGGCCTTGGATCGACAGCAGCATCTCGAAACTCAAGACCGCATCGGCCCAGGCCCTCGCCGAAGCAGCGCTGCGAATGACTTCAGTGGAGTGGCAGCAGACCTACCTCCCCTGAGCCGGCCGAGGACCGAGGGGTTTGCCAGGCCAAGTCGTAGCCCCCGTCGACAGCCCCCTCCCTCCGAGGAGGGGGTTTCCTTACATCCGTGTGCATCAACGCAACGGGGGTGGGAGGCGTCTGATGGAGCGTCAGGATGGTGTGGAATCGGCAGGGAGCATGGCTCAGTTAGGGGTGGGCCTGACCTTCAGACTTGGGTGTGCTCGCGTGCCTGCGGCACTCGCCAGGTGGCGGCCTGTACGGTTTTGGTGTTCTCGACCCGTTGTGTCACCTCACCAGCACCCCGGAGCGCGGCCACCAGGGCCCAAACGGCGTCCTGCGGAATGCTCGTGTACTCCGCGACCAGCGCGACGGCCGCAGCTGCAAGATCGAACTCGGGGGCACGGTTGTTAATCCAGTCGCCCAACTCGGGTCGCTTCCAGGGCGGAACCTTGGTTGCGCTGACGTTCAAGTCTCCGCGACGCCAACACGCGGCAGCCCCGCATGAGGGCGAAGCGGCGAAGGTCTAGCTCTGGCTCGCGGTGCATGGGCAGGGAGGAGTGATTCCCGCTGCCGCAGCTCCTCTGGCTCTCGTAGCTCCGCGTCCAGACCAGGGTGAGTCAAACAAGGCTAATCCCAACTTTGGTGTCATATGGGATGTAGGTGTCAAGCATCCACATCTGTGACACCTGGGTGAGCCTGTGCTGACGTGGATGCCCGGCCGCGTCCACGTGTGCGTTTGCCTAGCCTGCTGATCTGCACTTGGTGTGGATCTGGCCGGACATCCACATGACCCCGGAGGAGGGCATGCGCGCTCACCTCGACCTCCAGGGCGGCGACGCCACGCAGGGCGTCATGATGCCGATCCACTGGGGCACGTTCAACCTCGCCCCGCACCCGTGGGCGGAGCCCGCGGAGTGGTCGAAGGACGCGGCGGAAGAGACCGGGTATGTCGTGGCGCTCCCCAAGCCCGGCGAACCCTTCGAGCCCGCCGGCGCCGTCCCCGTGGATCCTTGGTGGCGAGCGGTGGCACCTCCCCTCAGCCACCCGTGGCGCAGCCCCGAGGCCCCGGCCGTCATCCCGGAGCCCGAACTGCAGCGTGAGTTCGACCTTGCCGAGGAGCGGTGACGGGCACCGCCTGAAGGTGGCGCGCGGAGTGCCCGGAGCGGCGATGCCGCTCCGGGCAAGGTGCGTCATGACCGTCGCCTACGTGGCGATCACGCGTACTGGAGGAGCTGGGTCTGGATGATCTGGCTCGTGGGTGCGCTGGAATTCGTCACCACCTGTGCGGTGGTCAGGTTGTTCTCCATGGCGGACACCTTGTTGAGGATGTCGGGCGTGACCCCGTCGGCAGCCCTCAGGTAGAGCTCTCGCAGGACAGCGACGTTTGTCTGGCTGCCTCTGTCGACATAATCCGCGACGGATCCCAGTGACGCCTTGAGGCTGTCCCATCCGTTGGCGACGCTCTGCGCCGCGGCGGCCGCCTCGTGCGCCTGCTTCCCCAGAGAGGTCAGCCCGGCCTCGCAGGCCTGGAGCAGCTTCACCTCGTCCCGGATCCTCTGCTGCCTCCGGAGGATCTCGCCCCTCTGGTCGTGGAGTTGCGCCAGAGCCTGCCCGTTGGTGCGCCCCATCCCCTTGACGAGCAGCGCGCCGCCGCCGATGGCCAGCCCCAGGGACAGCCCTCCGGTGAACACCGCGCCGAGCACGCCGACGGCTATCAAGGCCAGGCCGCCGAGGATGGCCAAGCCGTTCGCCGCCCTGGAGGAGTTCGCCTGGATCTGCGCGTTCACCTGCTTCAGCTGGTCGTCCAGCTGTTTGAGGATGCCTTGGTCGCCGCCCACCACGGAGTGCAGCTTGGTGGCGTAGGAGGCGAACTCCCTTCCGTTGGCCCCGAAGGCGTCGCGCATGCCCTGCATGCTCGTGGCGTGCTGCTGCGCCTTGTCCCTGAGTCTGCCCACATCGTCCCGGATGGCACGGAGCAGTTGCGCCACGGTGTTCGGGGGTAAATTCTGCTGGAGAATGTCGACGAACGCTCCTTGGAGAGCGAAGTACGAGCGGGTCTCGGCGAGCAGTGCCATGGATTGCGGCTGCACATTGTTGAGGTACGTTCTGGCCGTGTTCGCGGCACGGTCCAGTTCCTGGTTGATCCCCGCCGCGTACGCCCTTATCTGGCTGTTGTCGCTACGGCTCAGGTCGAGCCGCGCCTGCTGTGTCACGCTCAGCGCGTACGACTGGACGATCGCGGTCATTCCCCCTTGCTGTACGACCGCGTTTCCCAATTGCTGCTGCTGTGCGATGCTCGTCTGGATGGCCGTGGTCATGCTCTTCCCTTCGGTTGCGTTTCCCGGTGATCCGGGCGTCAGTTTCCGGTGATCGCGGCACTCAGTGTCTTCGTCCGCTCCCGAAGCGATTCCCACTTGACGGCGGCCTCGTCGATGTCCTTGGCCAGCGCGAAACTGTCACTGGGCCGCGTGTGCTTCACCACGGCCGCCGAGTATTCCGCGTACATCTGCTGCCACATGTTGGCGACGGCTCTGGCCGGCCCCGCGACAGCGCACACACTGCGCACATAGGCGTCGCAGTCCGAGTCGACCTTCAGCAACGTCTGCAACCCGGCCTGCTGCCCGGCAAGTTCCTTGTAGAGCGTCTCGAGCTTTTCGGTGTCCTTGCGGAGCTTCTGCAGCGCTCTTCCGACATCGCCGGCCTCCGGGTCACCAGTGGCCTTGATCCCGATTCCCCTGAGGGAGTCCGCGACGGAATCGAGGATCTTCCGCGCCCCCTTCCCGGACCTGTGGGACGCCTCGATGACGTCGTCCAAGTCCTTGCGCACGGTCTGCCGCATGTCCTTCAGCGCACGGGACGTGGTGGGGATCTTCCCCGTGCCCGTGGAAAGTCTCCTGATCTCGGCACCCGTGCGGTCGGCGAGGACGGCTCCCCGGGCCTTCACCTGCTCGCAGAAACCCTCGTACAGGCCGGCGAACTCGTCCGCCATCTGCTGGAAGGTTCCGAAGTCCTTCGTCACGGCGTCGAGGCAGACGGCCGACTGTTCGGGAGCCGTCGCGGCCAGCGTCCGTATGCTCTGGAAGAGCGCGACAGCGCTCTGGATATCGACGAGCCTCTTGACGACTCCGGGGACCTGCGTGCCCAGGTAGGCGCGAGCGCTGTCCCTGACCTCTTCCTGAGCCGTGCGCATGTTCTGCGCCTCGTTCTTGTCCGTGGTCTCCACCGCCACCTCGGCGGCGCCGACCAGGCTCCAGGTCTGTGCGGCGAGAGCCGCCGTCACCAGCTTGTCCACGGCGCGCCCCAGCGCGATCGGGTCGAGCGACCCGGTCGGCGCGATGCTCGGTCCGGCCTCTGACGACGAGGTCATGCGTACCTCCAACTGTCGAATGAAACAGTGAGTTTCTTTGTTTTCCCGGAGAGGCGGTTACGGATTCGGCGCCGCGAGGCCCACCGCCATGAAGGAGAACCCCAGAGAGGTCCAGACACCGTTGGTCGCGGTGCGCACGTCGAACATGCCCGTGTCGACGCTTTCGACCGAGAGGGTTCCCCGCTCACCGCCCTTCCGTAAAGTGGCCAGGACGGTCGGCGGAGAAACGAATGCCTCGGTGAAGACGACCCTGTGCACCCCCGTCAGACCCGGCTTCACGACGAAGCCGTCGCCGGAGATGATGTTTCGGTTCGCGTCGACGGTTCCGTGCACCCGCCGCTCCACCGGCCGCGGTGGCTGCTGGGCGCCGATGTGGAAGTTCAAGGCCGCCGTGGTGGTGCCGATGACGAGGCCGTCCGGGCCGGTCCGGGGGCCCGCCGCGGCGTCCGGCAGCGCTTGGACGTTGACGGAGTAGAAGCCCGCGGGCTGATTGCCGATCGCTTTGGCCTTGAAGCGCACAAGGCTGCCGTCGAGTTCGCGGCTCACGTCCATCAGTTGTTCGTTGATACCTTCGTCGATCTTCATATAGCGGACCTGGCCGCCGGGCGGAAAGGTCAGCCCTTGGGGGAGTTTCACGCGGATGGTTTCGCCGGGGCCGACCGGGAGGCCGTCGACGAACACCTCGATGGTGAAAGAGGCGTTGGCTCCCGGCGCCAGGGTCAGCGGGTTCGGGTTTCCCTGAGTGATGTGAAATGCCATGTCGGTTCTTCCCCTTCTCGTTCTCTCCGTGTGTGGAGTGGTGACAGCACACCGCAAATGAGCAAATGGTCAATCAACGATCCATTGACGCGCAGGTGGCGGAGTCGGCGTTCCGGGCCGCGAGCGGCGCCGGGCATCGAGCATCGTGGGCGGCCACGCAACCGTCCACGGGGCCTCGACCGGCTGAGGCGCATCCAAGCCATTCGCGTCAGCCGTACCGGCGACCTCTTGCGGGTGAAGTGGAGCTGCCGCTTCAATGCCCGGTGTCGGTTAGGAAACTTTCCTAACCACCAGTCAATGGCCCTGCACGAAACGGAGTTCCGCATGCCGGCGAATACGACCCTCGCCCGCCTCGCCTTACCGGTCCTGGCGATGGCCCTGCCCGCGTCCCTCGCCCTGGCCGGCCCGGCCCAGGCGGCCCAGGCGGCGCAGCCGTCCCCCGTCCATACCGCCACGGTCCCCGCCGCGGCCGTGGCGGGCGCGCCGCTCGACGACCCGTACGAGAAGGACATCGCCATGCGGCTGGTCTCCAGCGCGGAGAACTCCACGCTGGACTGGCGGGGACAGTTCCGGTACATCGAGCCCTACCCCGACGGCCGGGGCTACACCGGCGGCATCATCGGCTTCACCTCGGGCACCGGCGACATGCTCGAGCTCGTCGAGCGCTACACCAAGAAGAAGCCGGACAACCCGCTCGCCAAGTACCTTCCCGCCCTGCGCAAGGTCAACGGCAGCGACTCGCACGCCGGGCTCGGCAAGCCCTTCGAGGAGGCCTGGCGGAAGGCGGCCGACGAGGACAAGGCGTTCCGGGACGCCCAGGAGGCCGAGCGCGACCGTGTCTACTTCGACCCGTCCGTCAAGCAGGCCAAGGCGGACGGCCTGCGCACCCTCGGCCAGTTCGTCTACTACGACGCGATCGTCATGCACGGCCCCGGCGACGGCAAGGACAGCTTCGGCGGCATCCGCAAGGCCGCCCTCGCCAAGGCCAAGCCCCCGGCCCAGGGCGGCGACGAGAAGGCCTACCTCGACGCCTTCCTCGACGCCCGCAAGAAGGTCATGAAGAAGGAGGAGGCCCACAGCGACACCAGCCGCGTCGACACGGCCCAGCGCGTCTTCCTCAACGAGGGCAACTTCGACCTCCGGCCGCCGCTGAAGTGGAAGGTCTACGGCGAGTCGTACCGGATCGACAAGTAGATCGACAAGTAGATCGACAAGTAGCCGCACGGAGTACGGGCGGGCCCGGGGCGACAGGCCCCGGGCCCGCCCGCCGTGTCCATCAGTGCCCGTCGAGGTGGCCCAGCTCGCTCAGGTCGCAGCAGGAGTCCCGGCGCAGTTGCCGCCCGACCTCGAGCCACTCCCCGTGGAGCCGCCCGTGGCGCGGGGCCAGGTCGGCCGTCCCCTCGTACGAGGCCACGAGCTCCCGCTGCTCGAAGCGGACGCCGCCGCGCAGCACCGAAGCCGTCCGCACGAGCGTGTCGAAGTCCGTGAACGGGTCGCCGTCGATCACGGTGGCGTCGGCGAGCTTGCCGACCTCCAGCGTCCCCAGGTCCCGTTCCGCCCCGAACGCCCGCGCCGGCAGCACCGTCGCCGTCCGCAGCGCCTGGGCGGGCGTCAGCCCGTACCGGTGGAGGGCGCGCAGCCCGAGGTGGAGGGAGAGGCCGACGGGGACGAGCGGGGCGTCCGTGCCGAGGGCCACGACGCCGCCGCCCGACAGCACCTTCCGGTAGACGTCGATCTCGCGGCGCAGCGTGGTCAGCTGGTCGTCCGTGGGCGCCTTCGCGGCGGTCTGCCGGACGGTCGCCACGTCCCACGGCGGCATCAGCACGGTGACGCGGGGGTCCTCGGCCAGGTCCGGGGTCTCGCCGAGCAGGGGGACGGAGGTGAAGATCGTGGCGATCATGCGGAAGTCGGTGCCGGTGTAGATCTCCGTCAGGTCCTGGTACGCCCGGCCGGTGGCCGTCGTGGCGTGGCCGAACTCGAGCCGCTGCGTCGCCTGGAGGTGCGTGGTGAGGTCCTGCCCCAGCTGGACGCCCGGCGAGCACAGGTGGCTGCCCGTGCGCACCCCGAGCCGTTCGTGCGCGAATCGGGCCGCCTCGCGCATGACCCAGCCCGGCGCGCGGACGTACGTCTTGACGAAGTCCCAGTCCAGGGCGGTCGCGCGGGTCAGGGAGCGGCGCAGTCCCTCCTCGGTGCGGTGGGCGCGGCCCATGGTGTAGGCGACGCGCGGGCCGTCCAGCAGCTCGCCCGCCGTCAGCAGCCTCGGCCCGGCCAGCGCGCCGGCCGCCACGGCCTCGCGGATGCGGGCCTGCTCGTAGGCGAAGCCGCCGAGGGAGACGGCCGTGGTGATCCCGTAGGCCAGCTGGAGGGCGGTCTGGCGGCCGCCGTAGGTGTACTGCCAGGGGTGGGTGTGGGCGTCCCAGAGGCCGGGGATCACGGTCTGGTGCGAGGCGTCGACGGTCCGCAGGGCGGGCCGGCGGGCCCGGCGGGGCTCGACGGCGGCGATCCGGCCGTCGCGGACGAGCAGGTCGACGTCCTCGCGGACGGTCGTGCCCGTGCCGTCCCAGAAGCGGCCCGCGCGCACGACGGTGTCGGCGGGGGTGGGGCGGCGGTAGTCGAGGGCGACGGGGACGGTGCGGGCGGTGCCGTCCGCCACGTCCAGCAGCCGCAGCCGCCCGGCGGACAGGTAGAGGATCCGGCGGCCGTCGGCGGACCAGGAGGGGTGGTCGGCGGCCTCGTCGGTCAGCCGGCGCGGCTCGCCGTCGGGCGTGCCGTCGGCGCGTACGGGCAGCAGCCACAGCGCCGATTCGTTGATCACGGCCATCGAGCGGCCGTCGGGCGACCAGACGGGCCCGGAGTCGTAGCGGTCGGAGACCGAGGCGTGCGGGGCGAGGGCGTGCAGCCGGGCGGCTCCGCTGTCGGCGTCGACGACCCTGATCAGGTTGTAGCCCTCGCGGAACCGCTGGTTGAGGCGGTTGCGGTCGCACAGGGCGACGAAGCGCCCGTCGGGCGACCAGGTGGGCCGGCCCGGCAGGCCGCCCGCGCCCATGGGGGCCGCCAGCAGCTTCTCCGTGCCCGCCGCCAGATCGCGGACGATGAGGTTGCCGGACATGTCGACGCAGGCCAGGCGGGTGCCGTCGGGGGAGAGCGCCGGGTGGACGCGCCCGCCGTCGGCCAGCACGGTCTCCTCGCCGGAGGCGAGGTCGCGGCGGCGGACGGCGTAGAGCCCGTCGCGGTCGTCCGTGAAGATCAGCGCCCGGCCGTCGCGGGTCCAGGTGGGGGCCATGACGTACCGCCCGGGGGAGGCGGCGAGAACCTGCCGGGGCCGGTCGCCCTTGTCGATCTCCGCGACCCAGAGGGCGTTGAGGGCCGCGAAGGCCACCTGACGGCCGTCGGGGGAGAGGGCGGGCAGATGGAGCGAGCGGACGCGGCGGACGACCGCGCCGGTGTCCGCGAAGTCGTACCGCTTGACCTCGTAGCGGGGCCGGTCCAGGGGCAGCTCGGCGTGGAAGGGGATGGTCGCCGCCGGTACGCCCCGGGCGCCGGCCGGGGGCGTGGGCGCGGGGGCGGCGGAGGGGTGGGGGAGGGAGTCGGCGGCGGGTGCCCGGGGCGGCTCGGGGGCGGCGCCGGGTCTGATGATCGTGAACTGTCCGCCGACGGTCAGCAGCAGCTCGTCGCGGGAGACCCAGCGCGGCGGCACGGGCTCCACGTCGCCGTCGACGGGCACGACGGCCCCGTCCACGACGAGGACGCAGGTCGCGGTGGGCGCGGCCGTCGTCCGCAGATAGGCCAGCCGCCCGGTGGGCGAGACGGCCGGCGTCATGATCTGCGCGCCGGCCGCGCCCTCGGCGCGCTCGACGCGCACCGGCCCCCGCCCGTCGGCCGCCACGGACGCGACCGTACGGGCCTGGAGCGCGCCCCCGGTCACCTGGCCCCGGACGAACAGCAGCCGCTTGCCGTCCTGCGACCAGACGGGGTCGAAGTCCTCCCACGCCCCGTCCTGCCCGGGCCCCTCCTGCCCGTCGCCCCCGGTGATCCGCGTCAGCGCGCCCGTCCGTACGTCGACCACCCACACCCGGTAGGGGCTGCCCGCCACAGGGTCGCCCCCGCGCTCGGACGCGAACGCGATCCGCGTCCCGTCCGGCGACCAGGCCGGTCCCCGGTCGTCCCACGGCCCGTCCGTCACCTGCCGCAGCCCGGAGCCGTCGGGCCGCAGGGTCCAGATGTGGAAGCCGCCGCCCCGGTAGGCGCAGACGGCCAGCAGCCGCCCGTCGGGCGAGTAGGCCGGTCTGGTCGGCTCGAGATCGGCCGGGGTGATCGCGACGGCCTCCCCGCCCTCGCGCGGCACGGACCACAGCACGTTCTGCACCTCGACGACCAGCCGCCCGCCGCCCGGCGCGAGCGACCCGGCGCCATTGGTGGCGGCCGTGAACGACAGCGCGCCACCCTTGGCGCGTGGGGCCGCCACCGCTTCTATCGCGTCCACGGGCAGCGCGACGGCCGCACCGGCCACGGCGGCGGTACCGGCCGCCGCCTGAAGAAAACCGCGTCGGGAGAAGGTGGTGTCCAACTGTCCTCCTGGGTCGGGGGAGTTGCACGGGGCGGCAGCCCCCATGGCGGAAGCCGATGGTTGCACGCCCCACAGGCCATGGGTCAACACCCTGGGCCGATCACGAACCCCCGCCAGGCCCGTTTCCCGGGGTGCCCACGTGGCACCCCCCACCGCCGACCTCCGGGGGCGGGGGATTCTTCATCCGAACGGGTAACCCACGTCACACCCCCGCGGGGCCCGCGTCGTGCCGGAGGGGGGGCGGCGCAAGGGGTGAGCGAGCACCGCGCGAAGTGCGGTATTGTTCTCATGCGCGGTCGGCGAGGGCGAAAGCCCGGGCCGGACGAGCACCGGGACGTGGCGCAGCTTGGTAGCGCACTTGACTGGGGGTCAAGGGGTCGTGGGTTCAAATCCCGCCGTCCCGACACGGTGAAAGAAGCCTCTGATCAGCGGGAAACCGCAGGTCAGAGGCTCTTTTCGTATGCGTCAGCGGACGAGCCGCAGGTGCCGAACAGGCGCGGGCTCTGGGACCAGTTTGGGACCAGCGGCCTCTCGGCGGCCGTCGGTGAGGTAGCGGCTGAGGGCGGCGCCGGCCAGGTGGATCGACCGGCGGTCGGGGTGCAGGTACCGCTGAGTGGTGGTGATCGAACCGTGCCCGGCGATCACGCGGAGCACGTGCACGGGGATTCCGGCGTCCGCCATCCACGTCAGTCCGGTGTGCCGGAGGTCGTGGCGGCGCAGGTGCTCGTAGCCGAGGCGGACGACCACCTCGTCCCAGTGGGTGGCGTCCCGCAGGATGGCGGTGGTGATCCGGCCACCGCGCGGTCCGGTGAAGAGCCGGGCCATGGGGTCGTTCCCGACGGCGTCGAGGCGCGCGCTGACCATGGGCCGGATCTCGGGGATGAGGGGGACCGCCCGGCGTCTTTTGCCCTTGGTGCCCTTGTCGATGAGGCCGCCGGGGCCCGGGGTGGTCTGGCGGCAGCACTCCCAGGTCCAGGTGCGGCGGTCGATGTCCTGGGCGCGGACGCCGGAGACCTCGCCGATGCGGGCGGCGGTGCAGGCGGAGAACCGGACGACGTCGCCCCAGCCCAGGTACTGGTCGTGGGAACGCTCGACGAGGGCGTTGGCCAGGTCGTCGAGGGCGTCCCAGTCGCGCAGGGCCAGGGAGCGGGGGTCGTCGAGTTCGTCCTCGACCTGCTGGTACGTCCTCTGCCAGCCGGTGATCTTGGCGGGATTGACGTCGATGATGCCGTCGCGGACGGCCTGCTCCATGACCCGGTTCAGCGGGGCGATGGAGTTCTTGACCGTCGAGCGGCCGTGACCGTCGGCGATCCAGCCGTAGACGGTGCGGTCGACAACTCCGTTGGTGATGACGGGCACTTCGAGGTGCCCGATCGCCGGGACGACGCGCAACCGCCAGCCCGCGCCGTACGGGTCCATGGTCTTGGGCTCCAGGCCGCGCATGGCCAGGTCCCATTCCAACTCGCCGTATTCGGCAAGCGGCATCGTCGCCACGGCGGGACTCACGCCGCGCTGCGCGATGCGCTCCATCCGGTCAACCCAGGACTGGGCTTCGTCGTCCGTGGGCAGCATCCGCGAGCGGGAGAGGCGCTGGCCGGATTCGGGGTCGAACCATCTGACGCGGGCGCGATGGGGATTGGGGAATCCCTCACGGTATTCCACGTCCACCGACAGCTTGACGCCGATCGGCGGAATCTGCTTCTGCATCAGGCGGCCTGCGCCGGGTCGATTCGGCGGCTGACGAGCCACTGCTGCAGGTCGAGCGCGCTGTACATCACAGCGCGCTGCGACAGCTGCACGAAAGGCGGCCCCTGCGGAGGGCGCGCGGTGCGCCACCGGCGGAGGGTGGAGGGATCGCGCTTGAGGAGCCGGGCGACTTCTTCCGTGGTGTACCAACTGGCGGTCAGAGAGTCGACCGAAATCTCTTTGCTGGAGGCAGGGGATATGTGCGGTGTAGCGCGGTCGGGCATGGTCTTCCTGCGGTTGAACGAGGATCTGTGCAAGGCGAATTCCGCGAGAGTTTCCGATCGCTGATCGGCTGGTTCCGGCGAGACACAACACTGGGTCGACCTCGCGGAAGAGTCCACTCAAACGGGGGCGCATTCTCTGACGGAGAACACGCGCACAGGACCAGTTTCTTGACCGCAGTCGGTTGGGATAACCGGCGAATGCCTGCTATAAATCGCGCGCTACTTCTCGGAGAGGCGACGGCTTCGGATGGCGGCGCACCAGCCGCAGGAGGCTGCGCTGCCGACTGACGACCTGCGGGATCAGGGCTTCGGCGTAGTCGGATGATGCCCGGTTTCTGATCACCCGAGGCCGAGGCCGAGGAGCGCGAGCGGTTGTTGGGGGTCGCGAGCGTTGCGGCGGAGGGCGGCAGCGATGTTGGTGACGCCGGAGCGTTTCAGGATGCCGATGGCGAGGTTGCGCCACGTGGCCATCGCCCGGGGTGCGTTGCCGGTCCGCGGTGGGGAGGCGTCCTCGGCGAACGTGGTGTCGCGGAGGTGGTGCAGGGACTCAATGCCCCAGTGGTCGCGGACCAGCCGGGCGAGCCGGGCGGGGGACGCCTGCTCGGCGGTCAGGCTGGTGACGGCGTAGATCGTCTTGACGGTGGTCTTGCCGGTCTTGCGGCAGGTACGGCGGCGCTTGATCTGGATGGCCTTGCGGGCGCCGGGGAACAGCAGCCTGTTCACGGTGGCGACCTTGATCCGGCGGACCTCGCAGCGCCCGTGGCCGGTCTCCGTCGTCCGACCCAGAAGCGGGATGTCCCGCCAAGGAAGCGACTTGAGCTGCTTGCGGAGACTCTTCCGGCCGCCCTTGACAGTGGGCCTTCCGGCCGAGGAGGTAGCTGGCGTGCTCGCGTTGGGTGTGCAGCGCGTCGCTGGTGACCACCGTCCCGGCGAGGTCGGCGACGGTGTCGAGCAGGGGCCGGAGGCAGGTGATCTCGTTCGTTTTCTCGCCGACGTCCAGCTGGGCCAGGGATAGGCCGCTGGTGTGCTCCATGGCTGCCAGGAGGTGGATCTTGCGGCCCTTCGTCCTGGCCGCGCCGCGCAGGCTTTTGCCGTCCACCGACACTCCGCGCAGGTCAGCGCCACCGCTCGGTTGCGGGCGGCGGTCGGCGAGCCAGCGGCCGACCGCCCGGTCCAGCGCGTCTGCGTTGAGGCGGGCCCGCAGTCGGCGCACGGCGGACCAGGAGGGCGCCAGACGCCGCGGCAGCAGCGGATCGAGCCGGACGTCGAGCTGTTCCAGCACATGGAACGGGGCGTCGGCGATCCACTCACCGACCGCCGCAAGCGAGGTCGCCCCTGCCGGCACCGCGCACGCTGTGAGGGACACGTGGAAGGTTGGGTAGGACTTCCTACGCCATTTAAGGGCTTGCAGAGAATCAACGTGTTGCTTCACGCTCCGACGGTCGTTGATGTGGTGTGGGCATACCGGAGTCGACGCGTGAACAACTTGCTGTGAAGTTCGCGGTGTTGTTTCCGCATCTGGATGAACGGCAGCGTCGGCTGGTGATGGGGGCCGAGGCACGCATCCTGGGGCACGGCGGGATACGGGCTGTCGCCCGGGCGGCTCGGGCCAGTGAGACCACGGTCCGCAAGGGTGTCAACGAGCTGGAGACGGGCGAGGCCCGGCTGGGCCGGGTCCGCCGGCCGGGCGGAGGCCGGAAGAAAGCGGCCGAGCTGGACCCGGGCCTGCGGCCCGCGCTGCTGGCCCTGGTCGAGCCCGATATGCGGGGTGATCCGATGTCGCCGTTGCGCTGGACGGTGAAGTCCACGAGAACGCTCGCCGCCGAGCTCACCCGCCAGGGCCACCGTGCCTCAGCCGACACGGTCGGTGACCTGCTGCGCGAGGAAGGCTTCAGCCTGCAGGCCAACGCCAAGACCATCGAGGGCACGCAGCACCCGGACCGGGACGCCCAGTTCCGCTACCTCAACGAGCAGGCGCGCGACCACAGGGACACCGGAGACCCGGTCATCAGCGTGGACACCAAGAAGAAAGAGCTGGTCGGGCAGTACAAGAACGCCGGACGTTCGTGGCAGCCCGCCGGCGAGCCAGTGATGGTCAAAACCCACGACTTCCCTGGCCAGGCCGACAAGGCGATCCCGTACGGAATCTACGACATGACCGCGAACACCGGCTGGGTCAACGTCGGCACCGACCACGACACCGCCGCTTTCGCGGTCGCCTCCATCCGCCGATGGTGGCAGGCCCGCGGCCGGCACGACTACCCAGGAGCACGGCGATTGATGATCACCGCCGACGCCGGAGGCTCCAACGGCTACCGCACCCGAGGCTGGAAGACCGGACTCGCAGCCCTCGCCGCCGAGACCGGCCTGGACATCACCGTCTGCCACCTGCCTCCCGGCACATCGAAGTGGAACAAGATCGAGCACCGGCTCTTCTCCCACATCACCATGAACTGGCGCGGCAGGCCCCTGACCAGCCACGAAGTCGTCCTCCAGAGCATCGCCGCAACCACCACCCGCACCGGCTTGACCGTGCACGCCGAACTCGACACCGGCCAGTACCCCACCGGCATCCACATCAGCGACGAGGCCATCGCCGCCTTGCCGATCACACGCCACCGCTTCCACGGCGACTGGAACTACACCCTTCGCCCTCAGCTGCCCCTGGAAGCGACCCCGGTCAGCAGCACAGCAGCAGACCAGGCATCGGCGGGCACAAACCCTGGCCTGACGCTGCATTCACTACAGGACCCGGAACTGACCGGGATGCCCCGCCAGCAGCTCAGCGAGCTGATCGATGCCCTAATGCCCCAGCTGGAACTGCAGCGTGAGCGAACACTCCGCATCCGCCGGGGACACGAGCGCCTGGTGGCCCCCGGCACAGGCGCCAAAGCCAAGCTCACCCCAGCCGACCGAATCCTGGCCACCGTGCTCCACCAGCGCAAGCTCGCCACCATGGACCTCCTCGGTCAGCTCTTCGGCGTCACCGCCATGACCATCAGCCGCGCGAACCAGGAAGTCCGCCCCCTCCTGGAAACGCACGGACATCACATCAACGCCTCCACCGCCCGGTTCCGCACACCCGCCGACATCACCACGTTCCTTGCCCCCCACCCCACCCAAAGCGAGATCAAGTCAGCATGTTGATTCTCTGCAAGCCCTAAGAACCTCTAACAGAATGACCACTGGGGTGGTTGAATCCGACTCTGCGTCAAGTTGATCACGCTATGGGGCTGGGGTAGCTCGGTCGAAGCTGTGGAGATTGGTGACAATCTACGGGCGGTGGCCGAACCGCTGTTGCCGAAGGTTGGCGCTCCAGGTTCTTCCTGGTGGTGGACGCGCGCGTAGCCGATCTTGATCTCGGCCCGAGGGTGGGCTCGGGGATCAGGAGGCCGAATTGATGGAGTGCGCCAGTTGGCGGGTTTCGTCAGCCGACGCGCTCAGGGGATACGTTTGCGGAGCTCTCCGGGCCTGTAGGCGTGTTACTTGACGATCCCGGACTGGGCGATGGTGACCTTTTCTCTGGGGGTCCCGCTGGACGAGCCGAAACTCTCGATCGTCTTGACCGTATCGTAGCCTTCGACGACCTCCCCGAACACGACGTGCTTGCCGTCCAGCCACGACGCACTCACGGTGGTGATGTAGAACTGGGAGCCGTTGGTGTTCTTTCCTCTGTTGGCCATCGACAGGAGGCCCACCTTGTTGTGCTTGAGGGTGAGGTTCTCGTCGTCGAACGTCTCCCCGTAGATGCTCTTGCCGCCGGTCCCGTTGCCTTTGGTGAAGTCGCCGCCCTGCAGCATGAACTCGGGGATGATGCGGTGGAAGGACGACCCGGCGTAGCCGAAGCCGTGCTGGCCGGTGGCCAGCTCGCGGAAGTTGCGAGCGGTCTTGGGGACCACGTCGTCGTACAGCTTGAACACGACGCGCTCAGCGTCCCGCCTGGGCATGATGATGTCGAAGTAGACGTTGTTCATGGCGCCATCCTGACACGATTAGCTGCTCTTCCTGAGGCACCTCGCCTATGGCGATCCGTTGAGCAGCCATGGCCAAGGGCTCAGCAATTGGCGCACTCATTCGCCGTTCGAAGCGAACACCATTTCGCCCCCCGAAGAAGTGAGCGACTTTTGCGTCCCTGTGTTCCGTCCCTTGTGCCTTGGGGAGGGGTGATAGACGAGCAGCGGAGGCTGCTCGGGCATGTCCGGCAGGAGTGGCCGCGCGAGGTCCTCGAAACGTCACCAGGCGCCTATGAGTGGCGGCGTTGAACTGCTGCCAGGCGGCGCCAGCAGATGAGTGCACACCCCAGGGTGAGGAAAGCTTTGTGGATGTCGTCGCGGATCTCCCAGCGGATCCGCAGGCGGCGGAACCAGTGCAAGTGGGCGGAATGCGCGCTCGACAACCCAGCGTTGGGCACCGAGTCCGGAGCCGTGCCCGGTGCCCCGTCGGGCGATCAGTGGCTTCACCCCAAGCACGCGGACGAGGCGGCGGTACTTGTCGTGGTCGTAGCCGCGGTCGCCGAACACGACGTCCGGGCGACATGGGGGCCGGCCGCGCTTGCCCCGCACGGACGGCACCGCTTCGAGCAGCGGAATGAGCTGGGTGACATCGTTGCGGTTGCCGCCGGTCAGCGTGACTGCGAGCGGGATGCCAGTGGCATCAGGCCGGCGTGCACGACCCGCGACTGCGGGCCGACTACACGACCATCGCGCGGTACATGCCCCGCCGTGAGACAACGGGCTGGCTCGCCATCCGGGCAACCGCCCCAGCCCACTACCAGGCGCACTTCATCGCGGGCGGCGCACTGATCCACTTCAACGACGACGTCTACGACCGGGCCCCTGCTGACCGGAAGACCCGTAACCTGACCACCTGGTCGGCCCAGGTGCGCGAAGCGGTAGAGGGCAAACGCCCCCGGCATCCGATGCTGCGCCTACCTGCACACCGCGCAAACCTGCGGGCTGTCCCCGCAATGGGCTCTCGACCAACTGGAAGGCATGCACATCGACATCGGCTTCACCGGATTCACCACCGAAGCCGACTATCAGGCATACGTCGACGCGGTCACCTGGCCCGGTGCCATGATCACCTCCGGCCTGATCCCCCACCAGGTACCGGACCACGACTTCGCCCAGACCTGCCGGGTACTCTCCGACGGAATCCAGCGCACCGACAACCTCTTCGACATGGCCGACGACCTGCGCGAAGGGCGCATGACGCTCCCGACAGCCGACCTGGACCGGCACGGCGTCACCCGCCGTGAACTCGCCCTGGGCGTCGATACGCCGGGCCTACGCGCGTTGCTGACGGCCCATGTGCGCACCGCCCGGGAAGCCCTGGAGAGGGCGAGCCGCATGTTCGACGAGGTCCCCCCTGAGTTCGCCCCCTCCGTCCGCTGCCTGATCGGCCTGTACCACCACCGCCTGAACCAGGTCGTCGATCGCGGGGTGACCATCGCCCGCACCCCAGTGCGCGACGACCCGCTCACCTGCCTGCGCCTACTGGCCTCCGCCCGCACCCCCGTCTTTGCCTGACGGCGCGCCATGACAACACCATCCCGCTCCACAGCGGCCACCGCCCACCCCGACCTGCCCGGTCCCGGCTCGGTCACCTGGGAACGCATGGGCCGGTGGGCCACTCTGAGCGTGGGCCTGCGCGCCCTGGTTCTGCAGACCGCCCACCCCGTCGTCGGTGCCGGCGTCGCCGAGCACTCCGACTTCCGCGACGACTTCTTCCCGCGGTTCACCCGCACCCTCGCCTCAACCCTGCGCTTCGTCTACGGCACGCCGGCCGAGGCCGCTGCCGAGGGCCGCCGGCTGCGAGCCCTGCACGCGCGCATCCGCGGCACCGACCACCACGGCCGTCCCTACCGGGCCCTGGACCCCCAGGCGTACGCCTGGGTCCACGCCACCCTCTTCGAAGCCGTGGTCGCCCTGGGCCCTGCCCTGCCCGGCGTTCCGCCACCGCCCTTGGTGCCCGCCCTGCTGTGGCGAGTCGCCTGGCCGCCCATCGCACGCTATGCGGTCCGGGTCACCGTCCCCACCCTGCCCCCGGCCTATCTCGACCGACTGGGTCTCGCCTCGACCAGTACCGACACCCGGCGAACCAGTCGGTTCTTCGCCCGCACCGCCCGCATCGACCGCCTCCTCACCAGCCGCTACCGCTACCTGCCCGCCGCAGCAAAAGCCCGCCGACAAGCCGACACCGCCAACGCACTAATGGCGCGTCCGTGACCGACACCGCCCGTTGTACCCCGGAGCAAGTAGCCGGTGAGCTCAGCGCCCGCCTCCGGCGCGGACCATCTGATACGAGATCTCGTCCGCGCGGTGCTCATCCTGCAGCCGTTCGAAAATCCGCTTCACTGTGTGACGCTCTCGCGCGGCCCTGACGGCAGCACGGCGGATCGCCGCGTACAGATCAACCTTGGACTCCGGCAGCAACCCGCCCCCTCGCCATGCAGAGCACAACCATGGTCCCGAAGCAAGCACTCATCTGCTCTCGAAACTCGGCGACATCATTCTCCCGGGGAAAGCCATCTTGGCGCCGGGCAACAGGCGCTCTCGTAACTCACCGACAAAGCCAAAGTGCGGCTTTCCCTCTCAGCTTGTAGTTTATCTGGCAGGGTCGAAATATCCCTCGAGCTGGGGCGTTCGGCGTTCCCGTCGGCCGTCGCTTCCGCGTGAAGAGATCTAGCATCGGCGAAGGTTCATCATCGAGCGGAGGCAGGTCGCATGGGCGTGACTAGGGAGATCATCGAGCCCGGGGACGGAGTGAACTTCCCCAAAAAAGGGGACACCGTCACGATGCACTACACAGGCGTGCTGACGAACGGCCAGAAGTTCGACTCGTCCCACGACAGGAATGAGCCGTTCAAGACTCCGATCGGGATCGGCAAAGTGATCAAAGGCTGGGACGAGGGTGTACCCCAGATGTCACTGGGTGAGCGCGCGAGGCTGACCATCACGCCCGACTACGCCTATGGGAGCGGTGCCGTCGGCAAAATAATCCCGCCCAACGCCACACTCATCTTCGACGTTGAGCTGCTGAAGATCAACTGAGTTTGCCTTCATCCGGAGACGAAGCGTCCCTCGAACTGGGGCGCTCACCTGAGTATTCCGGACACGCGGGTGGCCTCGGCCTGATCATGTGTTCCGACCAAGGACGCACCTGACCAGACCGAGGCCGTGGAGACGAGAGTGCTGCAGGGGGACCGGCAGGAAGCATTCGTGAGGTTGTCTCACTTCCGGACGGAGTTGTACGCCTGCCTGGCTGCTCGGGGCGACGCGTTGTTCGAGTTGTGTGATGCGTTGTTGCGCATGGACGGGCCGGTGCGGACGCTGGTCGACCTCGCGCTCGCACCGGAACACCGCCGCGGGCACGGAGCCCTTTACGGTGGCTTGAACCGGGGGGATCGACGTCGCCCGACTGCGTCGCGCGCTGGCCGGCGATGCCGCTGCCGAAAGCGGCGGATGTTCGGATCGTTCTGGCCGCAGATGTCTCTCCGTGGCTGCGGCCGGACGCCGACACCTGCGCTGACCGGTCCTTCTGCCACACGTTCGGCCGCGGGAAAGGCAAGCACCAGATGGTCCCGGGCCGGCCCTACTCGATCGTCGCCGCACTGGAGACCGGCCGCACGTCCTGGACAGCGGTACTGGATGCGATCCGCCTGGAGCCCGGCGCCGATGTCGCCGCGGTGACCACAGCCCAGATCTGCGAGGTAGTCGAACGGCTTGTGGTCGCCGGCCAGTGGAAGCCGGGTGATCCGAAGGTCCTGGTCGTCTCGGACGCCGGCTACGACGCACCCCGCATCGCCCACTTGCTGGGCGAGCTGCCCGTCGAGATCCTCGGCCGCCTCCGCTCCGACCGCGTCATGCGGCGGTCGACTCCACCGCGGGTGTGCCGCCCGGGCCGGCCGCCCAAGCACGGTGGCGAGTTCGTCTTCGGCGACTCTGCCACCTGGGGTGCCAAACAGGCCGTGACCGTCACCGACACCCGGCTTTACGGGAAAGCGACCGCACAGGCGTGGGACCGGCTGCATCCGAGGCTGACCCGGCGGGCGGCTTGGCTCGACCACGACGGGCCGTTGCCTCCCATCGAGGGCACCGTCGTCCGCCTGGTCTTGGAGAAGCTGCCCAGCGGCGGGGTGAACAAGCCGGTCTGGTTGTGGTGGTCGGGCACGGCGCCACCGAGGACGACGTGGACCGCTGCTGGCAGTCCTTCCTCCGCCGCTTCGACATCGAGCACACGGTTCGCCTGTTCAAGCAGACTCTCGGATGGACCAAACCCCGGCTTCGCAGTTCGGAGGCGGCCGACCGGTGGACGTCTACGCGGTCACGAGTCTCACCGCCCACCAGGCCGCCCCGGCCCAGCTTGCGAAGCTGGTCCGCGGCCAGTGGAGCATCGAGTCCCTGCACCACGTCCGCGACACCACCTTCGCCGAGGGCGCATCCCAACCGCGGACCGGCAACGCACCACGCGCGATGACCGCCTGGCGGAACCTCGCCATCGGCGCCCTGAGGCTGAACGGCGTCACCAACATCGCCACCGCCCTCCGCCGCAACGCCCGTGATCCACGACGCCCACTGGCCCTCCTCGGCCTCGCGTGATCACAAAACGGAGATCAGGTGACTACGCCGAAGCCCTGCCTGCGGGATGCGTGCACGGTGGGACCGCCTGCCCCACGTTCACGGCAATCGGATTGCAGGCCAGCATGCAGCGGGAAACAATCTCGCCTCCGTCGGCCGTTAAGGCAGGCGGAGGCAAGAAGGGGTGGACGTGTCAGGTCTGAAGTTGTTCAACGTCGGGGCGGGCGGCGCGGAGGAGATTCCTGCGCGACCGGTAGCGCGCGAGCGATGCCTGCAGGAGCTGGTCGAGCAGCACATGGAGACCTTCCTCGGCGTGCGCTTCCTGGCCAGCGAGTACAGCACGGGACCACGGCACGGCGGCCGGATCGACTCCCTCGGGCTTGATGAGAACGGGGCGCCCGTGATCATTGAGTACAAGCGCGGCCAGGATGCAGGTGTGATCAACCAGGGGCTCTTCTACCTGTCGTGGCTGATTGACCACAAGGCCGAGTTCCAGCACCTGGTCCGCGAGCGCCTCGGCGCAGCCGCCGCGGCCCAGGTGCTGTGGAACGATCCCAGGCTGATCTGCATCGCTGAGGACTTCACACGCTACGACGCCCATGCCATCGGGGAGATCCAGCGCACGATCGACCTGGTCCGCTACCGGTACTTCGGCGGTGACCTGCTCGCGCTTGAGCCGGTCGCCTCCGTCACGGGACGGGAACGCCAGCCGCGTCCTCGGCGGGTCGGTGCTCGTCCAGGTCGGCACTTCGGTGGTGTGGCCGAAGAGCTGAGATCGGCCGTCGGCGAGGTCTTGGTCTCCCTCGGCGATGACGTGACCCACGTGGACCGTAAGCAATATCGCGCCTACCGGAGACTGCGGAATTTCGCCTGTGTCAGCCGCATGCATAAGCAGCATGTCCTTATCTATCTGAATGCTGACCCGGGCAAGGTGGATCTGATCCCCGGTTTCACTCGTGATGTGACGAATGTCGGGCATCACGGTACGGGCCCGTTGGAGGTGCGCCTTCGTACGGAGAAGGACCTCGAACGGGCCGTCCCTCTTTTCCGTCTCGGGTATGCAGGCGCGTAATTGGTGCGCGATCCCACGCGTGGCGGTGGCGGATGGTGCATGAACTACCGCGACGAACTCGATGTCGGTGCACGCGGGGCTGAGTAGCTGGGCCCGAAAGGGTTCACCGGGGCGATCCTCGGGGGTGGGCGAGTCACGGAGCGTTGTGTCGGGGGCCGGGAGGAACGTAGAGGCGGGGCCGGCGGTCGTTGGTGTGCATGGTGCCGCCGTAGCCGCACGGCGGTGAGGTCTCGAAGGGCGCGGCGGCAGACCGTGATGAGTTGTTGTGGCGTCATGGTGGGGTCGTCTACCGCGAGTTTGATGTGTTCGGCGGAGGCGGCGGTTGTGCTGAGCAGCGCGTGGTCCAGGATCCGCGTGGCCCAGTAGTCGGGATCGTTGCCGGAGCGGGCGCAGGTGGTGAGGACGGTTTCGGGGGTGGTGCTGGCGAGGACTCCGCGGTGCTGGGCTTCCCAGAGCACGGTGATGGGGTCGATGGGCTCGCCGCGGTGATGCAAGGCGGTCAGGCAGCGGTAGAGCTGTTGGTGGAGAGGGTCGGCGAAGTCTCCCGGGCTGAGGTAGGAGCGGATGCCCCCCAGTTCGTTCGGTCGGGTCGTGACTGCGGAGAGGAAGGCTTGTTCGTCGGCGTGCCGTTGGTCGTTCGGGGGAAGCTCGCGGAGCGGGGGAGGGGAGCCCCCGCGAGGCGTGGCTCCCGAATGGGCGCGCCAGCGCCGGGATATTCCAGCTCGGCGCGCCGCTTCATGGTCGACCGCCATGTCGCCCACGAAAGTGGCTTGCGCCGGATCAGCACAGAGATCGACGAGCGCGAGCAGCAGAGGATCGGGGGCCGGCTTGCTGCGGCCAGGACCGCCGGCTGCGCGAACCGAGCCGAAAGGGCACCCGAGCTGCGCCAGCAGAGGGGCCGCACGATCCAGTGGCTTGGACGTGACGACACCGAGGAGCCACCCGCGGGCGACGAGAGTGTGGAGCACTTCCTCCACGCCATCGAACGGTCGAGCGAGATGGGCGACGGCCTTCGACGCTTCCGAGTACGTCTGATGCACCGCCTCGGCATCGGTCACGGTCAGGCGCCTCATGATGTCGTTGAACGGGCGGCCCAAGTGCTGCTCGTACTGTTCGAACGGCACCTCGATGCGGTGGCGCTGCTGGACCGCGCCCCACGCCTTCTGCATCACCGGTCGTGTGTCGAGCAGGACTCCGTCGAGGTCGAGGAGCAGCGAGCGCTGTCCGCCGCGGCGCGCCGGATCGGTGTGACGGCTCTGTATCGCGGGGCGAGGTGTCGAGGCCATGTTCTTCTCCCTCGAGTCCGGGGTGGGACTGCCGTGGTTCGAAAGGGCGTGCCGAGCCTTCGGATGCCGGTGAGAGCGATGCGTGGACGATCACTCCTCGGCCGGCAGATCGGGCACGCTGGCCGACGGCGGGTTCGGGACGGCGTTGTGGTGGTGTTCGAGCCGGACGAGCTGCCCGAGCAGCCCCAGCGTGGCGAGGACGCCGACCCCGTACGTCCACTTGCACACGGTGCCGACGGGGTCGTACCAGGCGAGTCGGCGTCGAGGCCGTGCACGGTCGTTCATGAAGCGGCCGCCGGAAAGGGCTGCTCGAAGCCCGGCTCGGCGAGCGCGAGAGCGAGGAGGCCGCGACAGATGTGGGCGAGCTCTTGGGCGTACACACAGCGCACGACCGCGGGTCCGGTCTTCGGCTCGTTGTTCAGCCTGTCTCGCACGGACGCGGTCATGAGGCGGATCTGGTCGTCCTGGCCGTACCGCGCCCAGCCCTTGGCCTCGATCTCGGGCAGCAGCAGCTGGATGTGGCCGCGCAGGCGCAGCAACAGGTGCTCGACGGTGGCGGCCAGCGGCAGCCTGCCGAGGGTGACGCGGACCGTGCTCATGATGTCGTCGACATCGATGGGGTAGTCGACCTGCCTGGCCGGGGGAGCGCCCCGGCGAGTAGCGCGAGGTCGGCGACCAGCGGCGGTCTTGACGGTTCTCACGACACGACCACCCGCCCGGATGCGGTCGGCCTCGCGGCGGATCGCGAGGCGGGCGCGAAGCCGCGGAGGAGGGGGAAGCGGGGTTCGCCGAGGACGCGCCAGCACAGGCGGTTGCCGGTGAAGGATTCGCGGGCGTGGAGCCAGCGCTGGTTGTCGATCAGGTAGCCCTGGCCGGCGTCCAGCGGGAGCCGGATCTGGTAGGTGGTGAGCGTGCTTCGGAGATCCGGCAGGTAGCTCTGCACGGTGGGGTTGAAGCGGGCGAGGCCGTCGAGCCTGAGCCGCACGGACACCCGGCCATCGGGATGCTCGGTGAACACCTGCGTCGCGTGGCCGTCTCCGCCGCCGAAGAACGCCGTGCGCTCCTTGCTCAGCGCCACGATGGCATCGCGGTGGCGTGCCGCGATGTCCGCGTAGACCGCTCGGCCGTCGGTGAGCAGGCAGTCGCCGCCGTGGTGGGCGGGGGTGCCGCAGACCAGGAGCATGAGCCGGGGCGGCTCGGGGACGCCGGAGCGCTCGGTGTGCGGGGCGAGTTCGCCGTTGCCGAAACCCCCGTATCCGGCAAGGCGCATGTGGCGGCGGGTGTCGCGGAGGGTGGTCAGCCCGTCGGGGTCGCTGTCGCGGTGAGGAGTGATGTCCATGATTCGGGAGGCGAACTCGCGAACGACAGTTCGGGAGGTGAAGCCGCTGAGGGTGATCATCCCGATGTCGCGTAACCGTTCGCGGACCACCTCTTCGGCCCGCGACGACTGGACGTCGACGTAGTGGGCCGTGAACGGCTTGGCCTCGCGCATCAGTGCGCTCCTCTCCTCGGGGACGGTGCGGCCAGGGTCGACTCGGAGCGGCGGCGTGGTACAGCGACGGATTGTCGACTCGGACAATTCGCCTACGCAGGCAGAGAGTTGCCGGGCGCGTGCTATGTTCCGCACGCTCCAAGGACCGGCGACGCACGAAGGACAGCGATGACCTACAAGCCCCCGACCTGGCCCGTTTCCGTCAAGGCCGTCGCTCTCGACATCCGCCAGCGCGTGCTGCTGCTCAAAAACGAACGCGCGGAGTGGGAGCTGCCCGGCGGCCGCCTCGAGCACGACGACGACAGTCCGGAGACGACGGTCGAGCGGGAGCTGCTGGAGGAGACCGGCTGGGAGGTGAAGACCGGGCCGCTCATCGACGGCGGCGTGTGGATCTACGAGCCGATCCCCGGCCGACGCGTGCTGATCGTGACGTACGGCTGCACGGTGCTCACCCCGGATCGCGAGCCGGTCGTCAGCCATGAGCACAAGAGCATCGGCCTCTTCACGGCCGACGAGGTCCCGGAGCTGAACATGCCCGACGGCTACAAGCGCGCCATCGCCACCTGGTACGGGCAGCGGCAGCGCTGACCGGCCGCCGGGAGGTGCGACGTCATGCCGTCGGCGCCCCGCCCCGCCGCCCGCCATGTGGTCTGGCACTGGGCGACCCCGCAGGCCGAGGCTGTCCTCGCCAGCCGCGAACTCGGCACGATCCTGCGGTTCCACCGGGCCGTCCACCGGCTCAACCAGACCGAGCTCGGCGAGGCCCTGGGCTACGACAAGACGTACGTCTCGGCCCTTGAGCTCGGCAAACGCTCGCTGGACGATGTCGGCTCCCGCCGCCGCGTCGCTGAACGGCTCGGCCTGCCGCCGCACGTCCTCGGTGTGACCGACGTCGCCGACACCGACCACCGGGCCATGGTGCAGTTCGGGGAGTCGACCGTCCGGCTCGCCGAGATCGCCCGCCAGTCCGGCCACGCTTCCGAAGCCGTCGCCGAGCTCTGGCCCCTCGTCGCCCGCCTGGAAGCCCGTGTCGAGGACGGGCACAGCGAACGTGACGTCGTACGGCTCCTCGCCCGTGCCCGCGTGGGCCTCGGCGTTGCCCTCGGCAACGTGCTCCCCGAGGAGCGACTGGCCACCGCGGCCCGCTGGACCGCCCGCAGTCTGGAAGCGGCCCGCCACCTCGGCGACGACCCCGCCCTGCTCTCCGGCATCCTGCGCATGCACGGCAACGAACTGCGCAAGGCCCGCCTCACCGGCGCCGCTGTCGAACGCCTGCGCCACGCCGCCGCCATCGCGCCCACGTCCGACGACCGCGCCGCCGTCCTGCCGCTCCTGGCCCGTGCCGCCGGGGCCATCGGAGACCGGAACCTGTTCGACACGGTGATGCGCGAGACCGACAGCCTTCTCGAGCGGGCCGCGCACACCTCGCTGTTCAACCCCTACTCGCTCCACGAGATCCGCCTGCGCGGACTCCTGGCCACGGGCCGCGCACCGGCGGCGATACGGCTCGTCGAGGAACGGCCGGCACTCACGACCAGGGTGGCGCCGCAGTGGCGGGTGATCGAGCTGGTCACCGTCGCCCAGGTCCGTCTCATCGGCGGGGACCGTGCTGGGGCGGCCGAGGCCCTGGACGTGGCGCTGGGCGAAGCGGTGGTGCAGCGACTGCCGCACCAAGTCCAGCGGATGATGCGCGCCGCCGGTCAGCGGCTGCCGGACATCCGGGTCGCCGCAGGCGAGGCGCTGGACCGGATGCGACAGGAGATGGCCGCGTAGGACCGCGGCCGCGAGCCCGCTCACCGGATCTGCCCGGGGCCGAGATCGGGGAAGGGGACCGCGCGGGCGAGGTCGTAGTAGACCTCGAAGTCGTGGGCGGGCCAGGTCGTCGCATCGCCGTGCGCTTTCCGGTAATGGGCTCCGACGGGGGATTCGGCGGGGCTCTCGAGCTTCTGCTCCGGACGGGGGGTGGGTCCGGACATGGCCGTGCCAGGAAAAACGGGCATGGGGAGGCTCCAGCCTGAGCGGTCTGCGGGTGCGGCGAGTCATCGTTGTTCATCGCTTCGAGACGATGGCCCACCGCGTTGTGTACGGGGGATGGAAGACGGTGCCCAAAACCGGGGAGAATCATGGTCGTTGGGCCTTGTGCCTGGGCACGGATACTGCACTTCGCTGCCACGGCTGTGAAAGCAGCGGATGCGTACGGTCCCCGGGTGTACGCATCAACGGCGTGGACGATGAAGGAGACGCGATGCCGCAGTCGCCGAAGCCACTGAACCCGACAGGATCGGTCAGGGAACGGTTCGGTGCCCACCTCCGCCACTGGCGCATGGTCCGGCGCCTGTCGCAGACGCAGCTCGGCGCCCTGGTCCACGTCAGCGGCAACCAGATCGGCAAGATCGAAAAGGGCGAGCGGATATGCCGGGCCCCGCTGGCGCGCCTTCTCGACGCCGCGCTCGACACGGGCGGAATCCTGGAGTGGATGTGCTCCTACGTCGAAGCCGAAGCGGACAACGGCCGGCCTGATGCGTACAAGACCAAGGACGGGACAGACTCTGGCCGTATGGGTGTTCCCGAGGCGGTCATGCTGTCACTCGACGATGACACGCTGAGTGACAACTGGAGTGACGTGCGACGCCGTTCCTTCCTCACCGCTGGAGGCGCAACCGCGATAGCGGCCTCTCCCTTCTCCCACCTGCTCGCGCCCACCGAGCCCGCGCAGCTCCCGGCCGTCGTGCGCCTTCAGGACATCGAGCAGATCCAGGACGCCGCGAACGTGGTCTCCGGCTGGGACAACGCCTATGGCGGGGGCGGCATCGTCCGACAAGTGGCCACCGCACAGCTGAAGTGGGCCTCTGCCCTCCTCGAGTGCCGCTGCCCGGAGAAGATCCGGCCGCAGCTGTTCGCCGCCGCCGCGCGGCTCGGCATGGTCGTCGGCGCCACTGACTTCGACGCCTACGCCCACGACGACGCTCGCCGCGTGTTCGCCTTCGCCGCAGCCTGTGCCGAGGAAGCCGGGGAATGGCATCTGCGTGCGAAGATCTACAGCTTCCGCGCCCGCCAGGCCATCTGGCTCGACGACGGAGACACCGGCTTGACCCATGCCGAGCTCGGCCTCGCCCGCTCCGACCGGCTGACCGCCACCGAGCACGCCATGCTCCACACCGCCCGGGCCCGCGCCTACGCCAAGCTCGGCGACACCGAGGCGGCGCTCAAGGCCATCGGCCTAGCCGACGATGCCTTCGCCCGGCGCGACCCCGCCGTCGACCCTCCGTGGATGGCCTACTACGACGAAGCCCAGCACCAGGGCGACACCGGCCACGCTCTGTACGACCTGGCCCTCGCAGGCCACCACCAGCCGGCGGCCGTGGAGCGCTTCGACACCGCGGTGAAGCTCCACACCGATGCCTACGTACGATCCCGGGCGATGTCCAGGACGAAGCTCGCCGCCCTGCACATGGCCGTCGGGGATCCCCACGAGGCCGTCGCCATGGGAACGCTGGCCTTTACCGACGTCGGGCAGATGCGCTCTCGACGCGCAGCGGACGGGCTGCGCGAACTCGCGAGTCTCGGATACCGACACCGCGGCATCCCAGAGGTCACGGAGCTCCGCGAACGCATAAAGGAGACGATCAACGCGTGAGCACCGTTGCCGTAGAGTCCCGCCGGGTCCTGGAAGCCGCCTGCCACCAGGTCGGGGTCTCTGCCGAAGGTGCGCAGCCGATCCGCATCGCGGGCAATGCCATCTGGCGGCTCCCGGGCGGGATCGTCGCCCGCATCGGCCGCCCCAACGGCCAGGAGACCGCTGAACGAGAACTGGCTGTGGCCCGCTGGCTCACCGGCAATGGCGTTCGCACCGTCCGTCCGGCCGTCGTCGATCAACCTGTCCTCGTCGATGGGCAACCGGTGACATTCTGGGACGAGCTCCCATCCCACCGGCCGGGAACCGCCGCCGACATCGCCCGGCTGCTGAAACAGATGCATCAGCTCACCCCACCGGCCTCCCTCACCCTGCCGCCGCTGGAGCCCCTCACCAAGCCCATACGCCGCATCGCCAACGCCGGCATCCTCACCACCGATGACCGCCGCTGGCTCCAGGACCACGCTCGCCGGCTCACCGCGGACTTCGCTGGCCTCCCGGCCGGCCTTCCGCCGTGCGCTCTGCACGGCGACGCCTGGGACGGCAACGTCGCCGTCGACACCGACGGCACCGCCTACCTCCTCGACCTGGAGAACACCTGCTACGGACCACCGGAATGGGACCTCGTCTCCACTGCGGTGAAGCACCTCACGACCGCCACCGTCACGGCAGCCGAGTACGAGGACTTCTGCTCCACCTACGGCATGGACGTCACCTCATGGTCCGGGTACCCGGTCCTGGCAGCCATCCGGGAACTGCGCATGGTCGCCTTCGCCCTCCAGATCGCAGACGAACACCCCCACGCCCGCATGGAAGCCCAGCACCGTGTCGACTGCCTGCGCGGTCGCAAGGGCCCACGCCCGTGGACATGGACGGCCGTACCGTGAACGAAACGGGTTTCTCTCCGGCCCGAGCCGTCCGGTGTTCCGGACAGTCGATGCGCTGGGCCGTCCGCTCGCCTTGGTGGTCACGGGCGCGAACACAGCGGCTGTGCAGTACGCCGGTCTCCGCCACCTGGTCGTAGTGTCGTAGGAGCGCCTTGTCGAGGAGCCGCAGCAGGTCTCTCTGAGCTTGGCCAGCAAACACGTCCTGCTCGAGCGCGGAGGTCAGCGCCTGACGCACCATACCGAGTTGACGCCGACGTGACGTTCCTAAAGGTGATACCGCAATGCTCGATAACGGCTGGATCGCGGTTTGCCTCGGCTTCCTTCTCGTTGGTCTTCGACAGGTACGCGGTCTTCGTGGCTGCCGATGTCACAGTAAACTCCGGTAGAGGGGGGTGGAAAAGTAGGCAGAGTGCGTCGAGTTCATAATTTTCATTCGCGTGCGACCTATAGCCGGAGCGTCAGCGATGCTCAAGCATCGGAGTGCAGCCGCACGACGCGCTTCGCTCCATCACGATCGCTTACTCGGCCCGCACACCCCCGGCTGGCGGGGCGTCCCGGCGGGAGGCATGAAATCTGCAGGCGTGTCGATCCCCCGGGGGTGGGACAGCGCTTCAAGTCGAAACGCTGCCGGCCGAGCCGTTCCCGTCCCCCAGCCTGCAAGGCGATTGGCCGTTAAACATCGATTTATAGGCACATTCAGTGTTAAGACAAGTATTCACTCACTCCGTCAGCTCGTCTTTTCACCCAGGATGGCCGGGTCAGTAGCGGCTCGGGGAAGGATGTTTCGGCATGGCGGATTGGGTGAAGGTCGCAGGGGCTCTCACGGCCATCTCCGCGGGGTCCAGGACGACGGTGTGGGGTGTGAACGCAGCCAGCGCGATCTACCGGTACACCAACTACGACGCCAACCCGTGGATCAACATCCCAGGAGGACTCAGCGACATCGGGGCGGCCTCCGACGGTACGACATGGGGTGTCAACGGCGGCAATCAGATCTACCGGTACACCGGGGACACCGACGGCGCCAACCCCTGGAAGGGCATCTCCGGAAGCCTGGTCCGCATCGACGCGGGCTCGCGGACGAACGTGTGGGGCGTGGACTCCGCAGGCGGCATCTTCCGGTACACGAACCACGACGCCAACCCGTGGATCAAGATCCCCGGGGCCCTGAGTGACATCGGCGCGGGCGCCGACGGTACCGTGTGGGGGGTCAACGGCGGCAACCAGGTCTTCCGGTACACCGGGGACCAGGACAGCGCGAACCCCTGGAAGAGCGTCAACGGCAGCCTCAAGCGCATCGCGGTCGGCTCCCGGACGAACGTGTGGGGCGTCGACCCCGCCGGCAGCATCTACCGGTACACCAACAACGACGCCAGCGGCGGCAACCCATGGATCAAGATCCCCGGCACGGCCATCGACATCGCCGCCGGCGCTGATGGCACCGTGTGGCACATCAACAGCGGCGCCGAGATCTACCGGTACATCGGCGACCAGCCGAGCTGATTGCTGCCCCGGCCCGGCACTTCACCCTGACAGCGGTCCGGGCCCGGCGGGAGACGCCAAGAGGGCCTTTACTCTCGTCGAGCCCGAGCCTGGCCGCGGCGTCAGGCCGATCGGCTGTGCTAGAAGCTCATGATCATCGGCTTAGCGTTAACCGGTGTACCGATGTGCCCCAAGGCCGTAGAGCCCCGCGGGTTCGCGGAAACTGAAGGTTCTTCAGCCTGAACCCGAGGGTGGGGTGCCCTGATTCCGGGGGATGGACCCGCGGGTTCGCGGTCAACTCGCGGGGTCGGTCTCGGCGGCCTGCTCCAGCAGGGCCCGTGCGGAGTCCGCATAGCGCATCGCGGTCTTCTCGTCGAGCCCGAACACCTCGGCGAGGTGGAGCGGATCGGGCCCGTGGGTCAGAGCCTCTTCGAGTTGCCGGTCGACGCGGAGCCGTTCCAGCGTGGCGTCCTGCCCGCGCATCGCGGCACTGATCCAGTGGTTACTGGCGCGACTGGTCTTGGTGGCGGTCTGGTTGTTGATCAGTAGATGGAGGTTCGCGGTGTTCGGCCACCGGCGGCGCCGGTGCTCCAGCCAGTCCAGCAGCAGCTTCCGGGTGAGACCGTCGAGCGGGCGGACGCGCCCGGCGATGGTCAACCGAAGGTTGCCGAGGTCGACGTCGTCGAGCATGAGGTTGGCGATCTGGGCGACCCGGGCGGCATGGACCGCCGCGAGGGCGAGGATGAGCCGTGTCGCCGGGGTGGTGGCCGCCGCGACGGAGCGATCGACCTGCCCGGGGACGAGCGGTTGCAGTACGGCGTACTCGTATTGCCCGACCTTGATCCGGCTGGTCGGGTTGCGGAAGATCAGTCCGTTCCGCTTGGCCCAGGTGAACAGCGAGCGCAGGGCGACGAGTTGGTCGTGGCGCTGGTGGCTGTGCAGTGTCTTGATGTAGGTGAGGACGTCGTCGCGGGTCACTTCGCGCAGGTGGTCGTAGGGATTCGACCATTCCAGCAGGGCCGGGCGGACTCGGTTGAGGTAGAGCCAGACCGTGCCTTCCCGTCGCGGGAGGCTGCGGGGGCCGCCGTCGCGCAGGACGCGGGTCCAGCGCTCGGCCTCCGAGCGGATGCCGGGTGCGAGACCCTCCAGCCTTTCTGCGATCCAGCGTTCGAAGGAGGGTTCGCTGTCGTCCTCGAAGATTCCCATCTCCTCTAGGACAGTGACGGTGTGGCCGACCGGCAGGTCCAGGGCCCTCAACGGGGCGAAGACCTCTGTGTGCCGGATGACGTCGCCCTCGACGTAGCCGGTGAGGACGAGTGCCAGGCCGCGGTTGACGGCGAAGCGGATGTTGCGTCCCCAGCCGCGGGTCTCGGCAAGCCGGTGAGCGAGGTACTTTGCCCAGCCCAGCCACGGGCTAGCCAGGTCGGCGTCGGCCAGGGCGAGCCGGCTGTAGTCACGGGGGATCTGCGTGAACAGCGGTAGCTGCCGCCAGCCGGGATCCGGGCGCCAGGCCGGTGCAGGAGGCGGCTTGCGCGGGGCTCCCCGCCGTCCTCCGCGCGTCCGAGCCGCGGGGGTCGGTCTCCTGCGGTAGTGCATCCCGACGAAGAACAGTTGGTGATGCCGGACGGCGGCAAGCCGGTCCCGCACGTCCTTCTCGTCCGCGGGCTGGCCGACGACGGCCTTCGCACTGAGGCGGGCCTGGCACCAGCACAGGCGGCAGTAGTTCCACTTCAGCGGCTGGACGCGGCGGCAGCCGGTGCATGCGGCCGAGTCGTGGCCGCGACCGAACATGTAGCAGGTGGGGCAGAGGCGCCCGCTGAAGATTCCCCAGGCCAGGCAGCCATCGCAGGAGTCGGTGGGCTTGACGTAGCCCTTCGGGAACCGTGCCATCGGCTCACTCCGGCGGCAGCGACCGGCCGTCCCGGCGCTTGGGGATCACCTTCGGCGCGGCGGTTCCCGCACCGACCGCGGCCCGTTCCGTCTCCTCTGCCTGGCCGGGGTGGCTGACCTTCTCCGGTTCAGGGATCAGCAGGTCGCCGATCTCACAGCCGAGGACCACGCAGATGACGTCCAGGTCCTCCAGCTTGAGTGAGACCGGCTGGCCGGACCACAGCCCGGACATCTTGCCGGCCGAGATCACCAGGCCGTGCTCGGCCAGGCCCCGCTGGAGCTCGGACGCCTTCCAGATACCCTTGTTCGCGGCGGTCAGCCGCAGGTTCCACCTCATCGGGCCAGTCCTTCCAGCCGCTTCGCGGCCCGTTCCATCCCGGCGACCCAGGCGTCCTCGACCCGGGTCTGCTGCACGTGGATATACCGCATGGTCGTGGCGATCCACGAATGCCCCAAAACCTCCTGGGTTGCGAGCAAGTCCAACCCGTTTCTGTAGAGTTGGGACGCGCAGAAATGCCGCAGGACGTGCGGCGTCAACTTGTCCGTCCAGCCCGGCAGATGAGCCTTGACGGCGTTGTCGAGACCATTGCGCAGGGCGTCGTCGCCGACCCGGCGGGCGGAACCGTCGGTGTTCTTCCGCTCGCTTGGGAACAGCGGGGCGCCGGGCCGGGTGTGATCGTCGTCGAACTGACCCCACACGTCCTCGATGAACCACCGCAGCGTCCGGTCGGCACCGTTGATCAGCGGCACCATCCGCTCGCGCGGCCCCGAGCCGCGGGCACCCTTGCCGTGGCGGACATGGAGCTTGCCGAAGCGGCCCAGGTCCCACTTGATGTCGTCCAGGTCGAGCCCGCATGTCTCGCTCACCCGCAGGCCGACCTGGGACATCAGCTTCGAGGCGGTGTAGTTCCGGGCGGTCGGAGCGAACTTCCGGCAGGTCGCCAGCCCGCCGCCCCAGCCCGTGAACAGCGTCCCGATCTCCGGCTCACTCGGCGGGATCCGCAACTGGGCGTCCTTGGCCCCGCGCGGCCGGTTCATCTCGTCGATCGGGCACTCGACCACCCGGCCGGTCATCCGGTGCAGTTCGACCTTGTGCCGCAGCTCCAGGAACATGAAGTACGTGCTCAGCGCCTGCGACCGGCCCAGCCGAGTGCCGCTGGGCGAGTGCCGCAGAACCTTCCCGAAGTACACGTCCGCGTCGGCGGGCCCCATGTCCCACAACGGCCGGCCGAACCAGGACCTGATCTGATCCAGGTGACCGACGTCCCCGCGGATGGTGCCGTCCGCCAGCCCTGCCGAGGCCCGCGCCAAGACGAACCCGGACAGCACGTCGGTCTCGAAACGCTCCAGTTCCTCCGCCGACGCGGGCGCCCAATGCTCACGCAGGTCCCGTACGACCGCCAGCGCCGCCAACCCGAGCCTCCTCACCTTCGGCCCGACTGCGGATCGGTCGGACGAGATGAGAACGCTTCATGAATCCCGAAGTTACGTCACAGGCCAGCAGGGCACACGAAGGAGGAAGAACCTCCCGGTCACGGGCCCGGGGACTCAGCAGGGCTCAGGGGAACCCGCAGGGTGTCGCACATTCCTCTTCGAGAGCGCGACGCAGCTGTTCGAGCTTCGGGGGCAGAAGGTCCGTGAGCCCGTAACGATGGCGTCCGCTGTTGTAGCTGCGGATCAGCCCGCGCTGTTGCAGAGGCATGCCCTGACGACGCCTGGTGTACGACCCGTCGTCCCGCAGCGTTCCGGCGTGATTGTGGGCGAGCGAGACCCACAGCGCCTCGGCGCTGCCCTCGAGCGTCTCGGTCAGCTCCGCGCGCATGGGCAGCCAGTGGTCGAGGGCGGCTCGGCTCAGGGGCGACAAGGGCATGGTTTCGCTGTGCGGTGGGGCATCCGTGCCGTGTTGTGGACGGCGCAGGACATCAATGCTGCGGCCATCTCCCGACAGGTGGTCGATGCGCTGGGCCACCAGCTCGCCGGCCCGCGCGCGAGTGTCGAGAACCACCGCCAGTACGGCGACGAACCTTGCTTGACCAGGCGATCTCACCCCGGACATGTCGCGATGCAGCCGACGTCGCAAAGCTCTGAGCTGCTCGCTCCGGGGGGGGACGGGCCTCAGCGCGACAGGTTCCGCAATCTTCACGGTGAGGGCCGGAAGTCCTGCCACCCGGCAGATGATCTCCAGGCAGGCCAGCCGGGCCGCGTTCGTCGGCTCCGATGTGGGGGCTTCTCCCCGTTCACCAGGCGGCTACGCAGCACGCCCGTTTCTGCCACCTGGATATAGCGCCGCAGGACCGCCTCGTCGAGGAGCCGTGGCAGTTCTTGTCGGGCTTGCCCGGGCAGCAGGTCCTGTTCGAGCGCGGCGGTCAGTTCATGACGCACCATGCCGAGCTGACGTCGGCGTGCCCCCCGACGGCCAGACCGTCGATGAGCTCGTCGAGAACCGCGATGGACGGATGTGACACAGGGACATTGTGCTGCAAGCCGCAGCGCGAGCATTAATAACAGGCCCCAAGCCCGACACAGCACCGGTACGACGACTGCTGTAGTACGTGTTTCCAAACCCGGCGGCGAAGCGTTCGGCGAGCGTGCGCCATTGCTCGCGTTTGCGGTGCCAGTAGACGAGGTCGGCGCCGGAGAGTACGAACTTGTCGCAGTTATGACCGTCCAGTTTCCAGGGGCAGGAGTCGCCGCTGACGACGGGCTGGAAGGTGCAGAAGCCTCCCTCGGCTGGCGTCGAGCGGCGGGTGAGGTCGATGGACAGCGCCATGGCCTGTTCTCGGGACATCGGTTCGTCGCCGGAGAGGACGAAGCCGGGTTCTGCGGAGCCGGGACCGGTGCCCCAGACGGCGTTGAGGGCGTCGTTGAGCCGGGGGTCGGGGTTGGCGATGTGGGTGTAGTGCTCGGCCATGCGCTCGGAGACTTGTCCGAGGTATCGCTTGATGTGGGCGAGGTTCGCGCCGGCTTTGAGGAGGTTGGTGGCCAGGGTGTGGCGGGCCTGGTGGGGGACACAGTGGGCGATGTCGAGGGTGTCGACCCAGGCGCGGAATGCCTTGTGGAACCAGGGGTAACTGATGCCTGAGGTCGATCATTCCTGAGTGCATCGAGGTCAATTGCCGCCGTGCTGACCAGCGCGCATCGCACCCTGGTCGGCCAATTCTTCATGCGGCTGAGTACCCCCGCACCGGCACCACGGGCCAGACCGCAATCATCGATGCCACCGAGATCCAGGTCCGCGGCCTGGCCGCAACCGGTTCGTCGCCGGCAAGAGCAAGCAGGCCTCCATGAAGGCCCTGGTCCTCAATGAGACTCGCGGCCGCCCGCTGTTCTGCGGCGAGACCAGGCCGGTTTGTGCGGACCTCACCCAGGCCCGCCAGACCGGCAGTGTCGCCCCCCTGGCCGCCGCCATCCACGTGCAGATCCTCACCGAAGTCGGCAATTGCGAGCAGTGGACTGCTGCATGCGCGTCACCGGTTGCCGACGGCTGGTCGATTTCGTGGGGAGGATGCGGCGGGCGTACGCGCCTTCTTGTGTCGGCGGTCGCTCAACGCGCAGGACCCTGCTCGCAGGATTCACTCTCCTGCTCTTTCGCGTCCAGGGGGCTCGGGGCGATCGAGTCGGCCACGTTGCCGAAGGGTAGCCAATAAAACCTGCATGCAGCCTCATCTAGGTACGGAGCATCGAATCCGATGGTGAACTTCTGGTCTTTCGCGACAGGGACAATGAACGTGCCTTCTCCTTTCTCTGTCACCGTGGCCAAGTCCGTCTGTACGCTCATTTCCCCGGTTTTTGCAGGGGTATAGGTATACGTCATATAGCCCGTACCGCTCCCGTTAGAGCCCCAATATTGACTCTTTGGAAGGGGGCCCGTTTTCCGGCCATACACGACTCCCGCTGTTTTGGCCGTGAAGGCCAGTCGCGACCAGCCACTCCCGAAGTGTGCGATTTCGGTGAGAGGTCCGGTGATGGTGACCGGCCCGTCCACGGTGATGCCGCGTCCCTGGACGATGATGCCGCCCGCCAACGTGGTGTCGTCTTCCATCCGCGCCGGGCTCTTGAGTGTGATGGGGGTGTCGGAGTTGCTGTGGATCTGGTCGACGTGCAGCTCCTTGTTGATGTGTACGGTCTCGTTGGCGGTGACGGTGCCGTGGATGGTGAGGTTGCCGACCTCCAGGTCCGGCTTGATGACGCTCACCGTGGTGGTGAGCGTCCGCCCGTACCGTTGTCCGTCCTGCTCGAAGAGGGCCTGGAGCATGAAGCCGGTGGGGGCGTGGAGGGGCCGGGAGACCCAGGTGCCGAAGGGGCGGTCCTCGTCGAACTGCAGGTTCCTCTCCTCGCCCTGATCCCAGAACATCGAGTACGCGGCGGTCTGGGTGCCCTGCCACCCCAGCGTGACCGTCTGCCCGTTCTCGACCATGAGGTCTTGTGGGCTGAAGCTGTGGAAGACGAACTCCTTCGGGGCCTTCTGGACCCGGTGGCTGGTGGTCTTCGGCGTGGTGCTGCCGCTGGTCGATGTCATCTCGTCAATCTTGACGTCGGCCCAGCCCGGCGCGTTGTTGATCTCGATCTCGAAGACCTTGAGGGTGAGCTGCCAGCCCTCGAACTCGGCGTCCGTGGTGGGCTCGAAGTCGAAGATGCGCCATTCGCCGTCGTCGCGGGCGCTCCAGCCCCAGCCGTCGCCCTGCCCTGGCCCGTCGCCGCCTTCGATTCCGCCCGTCATCACCGATGGGTTGTCGGTCCAGGCCGAACCGCCCTCCCCGGTACGGAGCCAGAGCGAGAGCTTGCCGCATCGCACCTTCTCCGACGGTGCCTTGCGGCGGACGGTGACCATCAGCGTCGCGGTGACGGGATCGCTCGGGGTGCTGGCGTTGAGCTGCGGCGGGTAGGTCTCGATGGCGTACTCGAGCAGCGAGGAAGCGGAGCGGATGAGCTGGGACATGGCGCGGGTGTCTCCTTCGTCTACTCGGGACGGGTCGGGTCGAGCTGGAGGTATCCGGCGCGGGCTTCCGGGGCGGGGTCGTCGGGGTGGAAGCGGGTGTCGGCCGGGGCGATGACGGTCTCCGACCACTGCGGGACGTCGCCGTCGCCGTTGAGGCGGGATGGCTCGGCCCATGTCCACGTCCCGTGCCAGGAGGCGGGCTGCGGCATGACGAGGCCGGGAGGCAGCGGTACGTCCTGCTCCTGGGGCGCTGTCTGTCGTACTGGTGCCAGCAGCGGGTTGAGCCGGAACGACGCCCGGATCCGGAGCAGGGCCTGGTGGACCAGGTCGGCCGGCAGGGCGAGGGAGACGACCGGCAGGATTCCCGTCGTGGCGTGCACGGGGACATGCGGGTCGGCGAGCAGGGTGAGGTGGTGGGTCAGCGGCTCTTGGCAGGTGGTCCTGGCGGGCATGGCCAGTCCTTCGCCCTTCCCGATCGGGACGGTGTAGCCGCTGTCGCCGAGCGGGTCGACCGCGTGCAGACGGTCATAGCTGATCTCGTCACCCGGCTCCCCGTTTGTGGCGTAGTACCCGATCAGACCGTCCGAGAGGCGGTCCGCGTCGCCGAGGCGGATCGGCCACCGATAGGTGGGGTAGTCCTCCTCGGGCGGGGACAGGACGTTTTCCCAGCTGCTGTCGGTGAGCGGGGGCCCTTTGAGGTCGACGCCCAGGCCGGCCCGGATGAGTGCCACCGGGCGGCCGACGAGCCGCGCGACCGTGCGGTCGTCCTCGGCGTGCGGGGAGTCGATGCTGTCCAGCGCGCCGTCGATCGTCTCGAGCAGGTCCTCGAACCGCCCGGTGTTCTCGCCACGGAGTGGGATGACCCAGCGCGCGAGGTGGGGGTAGGCGGCCTCGAACGCCTCCGGATCGGGGTACGGCGCATGCGGGAGCGGGTTCCAGGCGGTCTCCTTCTGCCCGTCCTCGTTGTGGATCACGCGGAGTTCGCCGAGGCCGGTGCCGTCCGGGGCGTACACCAGCAGGGTCTTGTCCAGGTAGTTGAGCATCAGCCACCCGGCCACCGGTCCGCGCTCGGCGTCCGCTGCCTGCGGACCGCCCGCGTACCGCGCTCCGTCGCGTGCCTTCACAGCCTCCAGGCGTACGCGCGATTCCTGGAAGATGCGTGGCGGGAGCTGGACGAATCGCTGGCCTCCGCGCAGGTGCGGGTAGAGCTCCGTGCCCTCCGTCGGTGTGACGCTGGCGGCTCGCAGGAGAGGGAACTGCTCCGGGCGGTGGTCGTTGTCGGCGACGATGTCGTAGACCCGCCCGAAGCGGTCGATGATGCGCAGGTCCATGAAGAAGAACTGCCCCGCGCGCACGGGCTGGAAGGTGTCCTCCGGCTCCCCGGTCCGCGCCGGTGACCCCGGCCGGGGTACGACACTGCCGTCGCCGGTCAGATGCGCCGTGGCGGCGTCCGGTACCAGTCGGGCGGCGCCGTCCTGGCGGAGCAGCCAGTCGTTGAAGCCGTCGAGGCTCTGCGAGAGCACGTCGATCTTCTCGCAGTCCCGGGCGAGTTCGCGCAGCCCGGCTGTCTCCCGTTCCGGGAAGGTCTGCAGGTAGCGGCGGATCTGTGAGCGCAGCACGTACACGGTCGTGGGGGCGAGGAAGGACCGCCCGCGGAAGGCCCGCTGCCGGGCGTCCTCTTCGCTGCCGACTTGCGACCCGCTGCCGGCCCAGTCGTAGTCGGTGCCGTTGAATGTCCAGTTGTCGGTGTCTGCGGTGCGGTACGGCACCGGGCTGTAGCGCAGGTCCCATTGCACGTACATCGGCAGCCAGGGCTGCTTCCATACCGCCGTGTACTCGGCGAGGGAGCCCCGGACGTACTCGCCGTCGGATCCGGAGAGGATGGTGTGCAGGGCGGTCGGGCCGGCGCCGGACCCCGGAGTCATGACGGCCCGGTCCAGGAGGGCGAACTCCGGAACCAGCTGTTCACACATGGGTGGGATGTCGCCGCCGAGGTTCGGCAGTGCGTACTCGCCCGGGACCGGGACCCAGTCGCTGCCGATCATCACTTCCCGGAGCAGACCGTTCAGCAGCCGGCACGGCAGGGGATTGTCGGGGTCCCGGCCGAGCGGCTGGCGGGCTCCGGAGCCCTCGATGAGGATCACGGGGTCGGCGGGCTGGTGGAACGGTTCGTGGGCGATCCGCTTCAGCTCCAGGTGGTCGGGGAGCCCGTTCCCGGCGGCGAAGTCGTCGATGGCGGCTTGCAGCGCCTCCGGAGTGCTGCCGTGCGGGATCGCCTTCAGCAGCGCCTCGGCCCGGTCGTGCAGCTTCCTGGCGTCGTCGGCGAGGTTGCCGGGTTTGTCCGGGCGGATGTGTTCCCATGCCTGGGCGGCGAAGCCCTCCGGCCGTTCGTGCTCGGGCAGGCCGTGCAGCCAGGACAGGGTCCAGAAGCGCTGTTGGCTGCGCCTCAGTTCGGGCTCCAGGGCGTCGTAGGCAGCCTGGTTCGCGTTGAGTGTGTCCAGCCAGGCGGGCTCCTCCGCCCGCAGGTGGCGCGCCGGCGCGTCGCCTGCGCCGGGCCGGTCCACGATCTGCCAGGCGTATCCGCCGTTGCGGCCGGCGAACCAGGTGGAGCGGGTCGCGTCCGCCACCTCGCATCCGCCGTCGGCGCTTTCGAGGGTGTCGATCACCCCGTGGTACAGCGCCTTGAGCAAGGACGCGGTCCGCAGCGAGCCGGTCTGCTGCTCGGCCAGTGCCTCCGCGGCGTCGTCGGTGCTGTGCCCGGCCGCCACCTTGACCCGTCCGACGGCCGGCATCTCCGGCGGTGGCGCCTGGGTCCGGCGCCAGGTGACGCCGAGTGCGCTGCCGACGTACCGCGAGTCGGTCAGCTCCTGGCCGTCCGTGCCTTCGGGCAGTGCCCATCCCAGCGCCTTGAGGACGTCCTCGGGACCGTCCGCGTCCGGTGGCAGCAGGCCGGGAATGTCGGCGGCCCGGGTGAGGAGGTCGATGTCCCTCTCGGAGTACCAGCCGACGGCCAGATAGCTGAACGTGCTGTCCTCCGGGGGGAGATTTTCATCCTCGCGCAGGTCACCCAGGTCGTCGTAGAACGAGAGCACGTTGCGGTGGTACGGCTCGAACGCGGCGAAGGCCGGAAGGCCGGGGCCGATCGCGGTGAGGAACGGCTGGGAGAGCTCGGGGTCGCGGGGCCGCGGTTCGCGCCACGGCTCGTGCGGCCCCAGCTGGTGCCACCGGCCGATGAAGTCCAGGAACGGGGCCCCGGGCCCGCGCGGGTTGAGGAAGTGGGTGCTGCGCCCTGGGCTGGGCGGCACGTCGTACTCCGAGCGCAGGTAGTCGCTCTGCACCACCCACCCGGCGGCCTGCCGCCTGCCGTTGCTGCCGTTGGCGTACCGGACGATCAGCCAGCGGTTGGGCATCAGAGGGAAGGTGGTCTCGCCGCTTTCCGGGTCCACGTGGCCGGTGGCGATGGCCTCCGGCAGCTGCCACTGCAGATACACCCCGAACTTGTCCTCGAGGTCCGCCAGCGGCGGCGCGGGGCTGGCCTCCGGCTCGGCCGGGGCCTGTTCCTGAAGCATCTTCTTGAACGTAGGGTTCCAGCGGTGGAAGGGTTGCGACTCCTGCACGCCGAGGTTGTAGACCAGCGCGTGGAGCTGGATCGGGACGATCAGATCGGTCTGGCTCATCGCGGATCGGGCTCCTTCGTCACGGCTGGTGCCCAAGGACGGTCAGGTGCTGCTCCAGGGGTGCGTTGACGAACTGCACGGCCAGCTGCGCCGGGTGCAGATCATCCAGATCGATTCCGGGTGCCTGGGCCAGGGACCTGACGAGGCCGGGCCGTCCCTCGCCGTCGAGCAGGTGCAGGACGCCGTTCGGGCCGTCCTCGCCATTGCGGCGCAGATAGGCGGAGAAGACGGTGTCCTCACTCGTGCGCGGAGGGAAGTCCTTGCCCGTGAGGGACGCGCCCAGCGGCGGCTGGGCGTTCTCCTTCAGCTGCCGCAGGTTGATCTGGTCTCCAGCGTCGATGCCGAAGTGGATGCCCTGCCCGGGCTCGCGCAGCACCACATGGTCCGGCACGCCGTCGAAGAGGCAGAGCAGGACGTCCTGGTCGGGGTGGTCGCGGCGCAGCTCGGTGAGAGCGTTGCCGTCCTTGTCGGTGGCGAAGATGCGGATCTCGGGCCAGGCCGGCACCAGTGCCGACCGGATCAGCAGACCGGCCCTGGGCTTGGAAGAGGGGGAGCGGTGGGCGGCGGTGGCCTGCCGGAGCAGCGGGGCGAGGCGCCGGTCCATCGAGGTGTGCAGGCCGACGCTGTTCGCTCCGTCGACGAGCGCGTCGATCCAGGCCTCGTCGATGCGGAAGAACCGCAGCGATTCGGGCGGCAGCATCCGTGCGTCCGGTACGAGGTAGGGGAACGGTACGCCGCGCAGCAGCCCGAGCCGGTCCAGCCAGCCGGGCATGGTGCCGGTGTTGCGTGCGGCGACGGTGCTCAGCACGGCCTGTGCGCGCTCGCCGGCGAGTGCGGCGCGGGCGTCGGCGCGGCTCATGCGCGGCCTGCGGGCCGCGGCGGTCCGCAGCTGCGGGTCGGGGGTGCGCAGGGGTGCGGTCAGGGCGTCGACGAGGGTGCGGCCGCCGCGGTCGCGGGCGAGCTCGCGCAGGGCCCGGAGGTTGCGCCCGTCGTCGGGGTCGTCCAGGGCCGCCGCACAGCGCACGGGGTCGGCGGAGCGGGCCATGAACCTGGCGGCGGTATTGGCGAGTTCGCGCCGGGCGTGGGTGGCCTCGGTGGCGTACTGCGGGTCGGCCAGGGCGATGGTGCGGCCCAGCGTCCAGGCGGTGGCGTAGCTGACGTCGAAGAGACCGTGTTCCTGGTCGTAGATCAGGGCGTGGTCGGCGGTGGTGTGCCCGCCGCCCTGCCCGCCCCCGGGGACGGGCGGGGCGGTGACGGGGGTGAGCGGGCCGCGGTACCAGGCGTAGGTGCGTTCTCCCGAGAGGACCCGGTGCGGGACGGGGACGTAGCCGAGGCGGAGCCGCTCCAGGGCGACACGCTGGGCGGCGTCCGGGGCCGGCGGCGTGGCGGCTTCGGGGACGAGCCGCAGCTCGAGCTTCTCGGCCTTCTCGCTGCCGGGTGCTACCAGGTTCTCGAGGATGGCTTTGGCATCGAATGCGGCGTCGGTGTCGCAGCGGAAGGACCACGACCACAGCGAAGCGAGACGAACGTGGTCGTATCCCGGAGGAGGTGTGGGGCCCAGCCGCCCGTTGAAGCCTTCGAACGACACCAGGTGGACGGCGTAATTGCCGGCGTCGCGCGGGAAGCGGTTGGCGGTCAGGACGGAGAACTCGCCCTTGGTGAACATCTCGCCGTCGGCGAGGAGGCGGGGCTCGGTCACCTTCCGCCCGTGCGCGAGGTAATACATCTCCTCCTCGCGCGGCACGAGTGCGCTGAACAGTGCGACCGGCACGTCGATGGTGGTGCACTTGCCGGCCAGCGCCGTCTCCGGCAGGTCCGTGAGTTCCGGGCCGAGGATCCGGTCCCCGGGCGTGACGAGGTCGGGGACGCTGCGCTGGACGCCCTCCCCCAGCGCCTCGGGGTCGTCGGGAAGTTCGCCCTCCCGAAAGACCAGCAGGGCAAGCCACGGCGCCCGCCGACTGGCCCGTGACCAGCGCTGTTCACGTTCCCAGGGCAGCGGTGCGCGGCTGAGGGTGATGTGGGGCAGGACGCGGGTGAAGTCGCCGCTCGCGCCGGGGGCGGGGTAGAAGGCGTGGAGGGAGCCACGGTCCAGGACGAACTGCGGGGCCCGGATCTCGAAGGCCTTCTCCGTCGAGATGGCAGCGTTGCTGGGGTCGAGCGAACCGCCCCCGCTCTTCTTGAGCGCCTGATCGACCACGACCTTGTACGTGCCCGCGGTGGCCTTGGGACGCAGGTGGTCGAGGAAGGTGATGTCGAGGTCGGGCTGCATGGTCATCCGGTCACCTCGTGGCAGGGGCGGTCAGGGGTGGGGAGGTGAGAGAGCTACCGGCCTGCACGGCCCAGTGGTCGAGCGGGCCGTCGGCATCCCCTTCCGGGCCGCCGGGAGCCACGCCGAGAAAGGCGAGGGCGCAGTGCACCGCGGTACGGTCGTCCTTCGTGGCGATGAGGGTCCGGGTGATGATGCCGACGCTGTCGTTGTTCTCTTCCGGCGCAGGCCCGTCCACGCCGGCGTGGCGCAGCGGCACTTTGCCGTCGTCCAGCCTCTCGACGTCGAGGGCGGCGGAGGTGATGGGGCCGACCTTGTCCCCTTCGGCCGGCTTCGGCACGTCGAAGCGCAGGCCGATGAGATGGTCCGGGAGCAGGTCGGAGTCCCCGGGGCCGGGCTTGCCCTTGCGCCACAGGGCTCCGGGAACGCCCTGTTCGACAGCCGTAGCGGTCCAGCCGTAGTCCTGCCAGTCGTCGAAGGGACGGCCGTTGCGGTAGAGCTTCACCCGGTGTTCGGAGGTGATCCGCTCTTCGCCCATGGGGCGTACGTCCACCTGCTTGCCGTCGTAGACCTTCACGTCGTTGACGAAGGCCTTGGTGACCGGGACCGCTGCCCTCGTTGTGAACGTGAACCCGAAACCGGAGACCAGTTCGGGCGCCTCGGCGGCGCTGCGGGCGGCGAGCTCGGCCGCGTCCACGTCCGGCAGCGTCCCCCGTTCCGGGGTGATGGCGAGCAGTTCCGGAAGTTGCTGGCGGAACTCACCCCAGCCGATCGGTGGGACCGGCGGGCGGCCGGCACCGAATGAGAAGGAGAAGGAGATGAACCACACCTTCACCGTCACACGACCGCCCAGCGGCGGAGTCCACAGGTCGAGGTTGATGCCGACCTCGATGGAGACCCGCACTTTCACGAACCACACCTTGATGGTGAAGGCGACGCCGATGCGGATCCCGAGGGAGAGCTCGAGGCGGAAGGGGTTCCACTGGATCAGCGCGTCCAGGTATGCGGTGAACCAGGCGGAGAGGATGCCCTTGTCGTACCGGGCGTCCAGCTTCCCGCCGAGCATGAGGGCGTTCGGAGTGAGCGCGGTGTAGCCCTGGGCGCTGACCCGCAGATTGTCGTCGGGCGACCAGACGAAGCCGAGCCGGGCGGGGGTGGGGTAGTGGGCGGGTTTCCGGTACGCGGGGTGGTAGCCCCCGATGCTGATGACGAAGTCACCCGCCCGCTGCCCGCCGGTCCACACGTAGACGGCGATCCCGCCGGTGAGCTGCATGGCCGGGTCGAAGACGAACGAGCCTTCGGCCACCGCGATGTCCAGGGAGAGCAGGCTCTCGGCGGACACGTACGCCAGCTTCAGATCGATGTTGATGCGGGCGTGCACCTTGCGGCCGGCATCGGCGTTCTTGGGGAAGGTGAGGGAGGTACGGCCGAGGATCATCACCTTCAGCGCGTCGCCGAACTCCACCAGCGCCAGGGCGCGGGTGTCGATGAACTTGAACGAGGTGAAGTCGATGCCGACCGCCGCCCAGTAGCGGTCGGGATGCGGGGTCACCCAGCCGACCTGGCCGGGCGCACCGATCAGACGGTCGAGCATCTCCTCCGGCTTCGTCCCGTCCGGTCCCCCGGCCAGCCGTCCGATGAGCGGAAAGTCCGGGATCTGGGTGACGGCCGGAGTACGTACGGTGCTGTTCACCCCGAAGCCGGCCGAGAGTCCCCGGACCTGGAACGCCGGCGGCCCGAAGAGCGCGGCGCCGCCCGCCGCGCCGGCCTCGCCGAAGAGGAAGACGGACGACCAGCCGTCCTGGCTGCGGGCGTAACTGCCCACGGCCTTGAGGGAGAAGAATCCGGTCTCCACCGCGAGCGCCCCGGTGATCAGCTCCTTGTACCCGGTGCCGGTCCGCCGCTCCAGCGCGCCGACGACCCTCAGCGGTGGCTTCTCCAGCAGCAGGGCCGCACCCCGCAGCACCGGTACGGGACGCATCTGGGCGTCGATCCCGATACCGAGGCCGAGCAGCGCGAACTGTACGGGGCCGGTGGTGAAGACCGCGTCGATCGCGACGAAGACCGTGCCGTTGGCGAATCCGAGCGTCAGGCCATTGAGGCGTACCGGACCGAAGGCGAGCTCCAGGTCGCGGGAGGCGCCGTCGCCCGGCGCCGCGGGTTCGGCGCGCGGGCCCTCGATGGCGGCCGCGGGAGTGCGGCCGGTGCCGGTGGTGATCGGGAGGACGAGCGGGGCCTGCCGCACTCCGCCGACGGCCAGCTCGATCTGGACGGCGGTTCCGGGCCCGGCCGTCGCATCGGCGGCAAAGCGCGGCAGCCGGCGCTCGGCTCCGGAATCAAGGAGGTCCAGCGCGGCGTTGAGGGCCACAGCCTGGGGTGGGGTCCACCCCAGCGGCGTCGAGGTGAAGGCGATGCCGTCGAGCACGAGGTCCGAGCCGGGCGGAATCGACTCACCGACCAGCGGAAGGTGTGAGGCGCGTGCGTCCAGGTCGACTCGTACCGCTGTGAGGTTTGTGCGCGGGGCACCGGGGACAGCTCCCGGCTGAGTGACGAACACCCAGCCGGTGTGTTCGGTGGCGGCGGTGAGAATGACGCGCTTGGTTGTGGTGTCGTAGCGGATGCCCAGGGACTCCAGCTCGGGCTGGAGCACTTCGGGCAGACTGGGCAGCTCCATGCCGAGCGCGGCGACCAGATCGGTGAGCGCCACGCCGGGGCGGGCCGTCCAGCTTGCGGTCACGGTGGCACCGCTGGCGGACTCGTCATAGATGACGGCGAACTCCAGGACGCGCGGGCCGGGCTGTTCGGTGCCGAGAAGATGATCCCGCAGGGCCAGGGCATCGCCTTCGCCTGTGTCCGGGGCGGGGAGCGTGAGCCGGAGCACCCCGCTGATGTCCTTCTCGTAGCCGGACCCGGCCCCCTGCCGGGTCAGGGAGGCGGTGAGCGTGAGGGCACAGTCGGCGTCGCCGAGAGGGAAGGCCAGCGTGGTGGACAGGCCGATGTTCTTGAGAGGAACGTCGAAAGCGGCGTGGAGAGAGGCCAGCTCCAGGTCGTCGAGGATGGCGGGCGGATCGGTTCCGAAGACACCGAACAGGTCAGCGGCCGTGACACCGTACGCCGTGCCCGCGAACTTCCATACGTTGTCCCGGCGCTCCGCACTGATCCGCAGTGAACCGCTGCCCAGCAGCCAGTTCGCGGCCACGAGCCCCTCAGTCTGTTTCCCGTCCACGAGGACGGACAGCTCCATCCCCGAGAGCGCGATACCGTCCGTGATCTGCCAGGCACCGCCGATTCCCATGTCGAGCCCGTATACGGGACCGCTTTGCCCCCTGGCGGCCTCGAACCGCAACCGGTGCACGGAAAGATCCCCGGCGGGCAGACCGGAGCCGGGCAGGAACAGCTCCAGGAGCGGCTCCAGAGAGACCTCCTCGACCAGCTCCGCGACCACGCCCAGTTCGGGAACGCGGACAGCGGCCGACAGTTTGACGTCCTCGGCGAGAGTGAGCAGCCCACCGAACTGTGCGCTCACCTTGAGGCCGCCCGGCCTGGGCAGCACGGCGAACTCCGCACGCAGCCCGGAGATCTCGAACAAGCCCGGGAAGACCTCCCAGCTGGTGTCGAGGTCCACCCGCACCCACGCGGAATAGACCTTCCCCCCGGGGCCGTCGGCGAAGTTCACCGACAAGCCGGTGACGGACAGCTCGGCGCCGTTCGAGAAGATCTCGGGTACCTGGAAGCCGTTCGCCCCGGCCCCGGGCGCAAGGAAGCCGAGGTCGCTCAGGGAATGGAGTGCGACGGGCGGGAACTCGCCACTGACGTTCCAGGCCACAGACGCGGAATCGGGTGGAAAACCGCTCACGTACGCCTTGCCGTCACTTTGCGCACTGCGCCCGGGAAGCGGCAGTTCTGCACCGAGGCCGACGCGGGCCCTGGTCGTCCCGAGACCGTCGGGGCTCACGTCGAGCAGCAGGTGCAGCACGTCGAAGCCCAGGTCGCGGAGGGCGGCAGGGTCCGCAGCGAGGTGACCTTCCGGGATGGGCCCGTCGGGCAGGGCCACATCCACCTGCACGCCGGTCACCGTAGCGCTGTCGTCCTCGAGGTCACCTCCCTCCGGCAGGAAGGAGACGGACGCAGGCAGGAGCTCGGTCAGGTGGAGCAGGCTCAGTTTGCCGGCGACGGTCAGGTGCTCGGGATCCGTTTGGGCGCCGGAGATGGCCAGCGCGGGATCGCCGAGGTGCGCGGTGAAGAGGGCATCCGCCTCCGGGATCCCCAGCTCTCCCGGGGCCAGACGGAACTCCTCGCCCGCACTGTTGGTCAGTTTCTCGCGCAGCACGGCAACAGTGAGTGGCATAGTGCGCTTCCCTCCGCCTCGTCAGGAATAGGTGAGTCGGTAGGTGTTCGGGCCGGCCACGTCGATCGTCAGGTGCCAGTCGTATCCGACGGACTCGATATCTGTACGCCCTGCGGCTTCGTCGACGTACCGAACGAGGCTGGTAGCCACACCCCGGATTCCGGGCTCCGTCAGGAATTTGTTGAGCGGCTTGTCCGGAGCGACAATGCGCGGCAGCTCTCCCGCAATATCGTGGTAGTACCCGATCTCGGGGAGCAGCGGGTCCGCCGGAATCAGCTGGACCTCCGGGATCACAGGAGAATTACTCTTCCACTTCTGCACAATCTTCGCCAGGTGGGAGAGCCTCGGATGCTTGTAGTTCTTGGACGTCCCTGCACTGATGAAGATCCCGTCGGGCTTGATGAAATCAAGCCATTCTGGGGTAGTCGAGACGGCGCTGCCGTGGTGTCCTGCTTTGAGCCAGGACATTCCGGTCTTCCGGAGTCCGATGTCCCAGTCAGGGCCTGTCCTGCTCATCAGAACCGACTCCACCTCGTGGCCGGTGTCAGCCATCAGGAAGACCCGCTGGGCCTTGCCGTCCGCTGTCGCCGCTCCCAACAGCATCAGCGCGATGGAGTGACGGTTGGCCCTCTCCTCCGAAGGGAGCTCTGCGTCCGGCTTCGCCTTCTTCGCCGCAGGCGGACCCAGGTCCGGGCTGGCGGTCATGCCCGCGATCAGATAAAGACCCGCCTTCGCGCCGCCGCCTGGCATCGGCACGAGGAGTTCGGGGGTCACCACTTCCGCAGCGAGTCGGCGCGGGAGGTTCTCGATCGCCTGGTCCCCGGCTGCGGTTTTGTGCTTGTTCCAGTCCTGCAGGACCTTCTTCATGTGCGGGCCCCGGACCCGGATACTGGTGTACTCGTCCAGCTTTCCCGCGTAAAGCACGTTCCTGACCTTGAACCTGAATGTGGTGGTCTTCTCCTCCTCCGTTGTTCCGCGCGTGAACAGGAGGTGGGACATCAGGTTGTAGTGGTCCTGGTCGGGGTGAGTAAGAATCAGGAGGTCGAGCGTGTTCGGCGACTTGAGCGCGGCCAGCTTCTTGGCGATCTCTTCGGGGACGTGGTTGTACATGCGGACCGTGTCTTCAGCCACTGGGCCGTTGAACTTGTGCGAGATCTCGTTGGTGGTTCCGAAATCCACAAGGACGGCCGCCTCACCCTTAGCCGGATCCTTTCCGTAGAACACGATCAGTGTGCAGTCCCCCTGACCGACGTTGAAAAAGGTCACTTCTGCCGGCATGGGAAATCCCCCCAGTCGTGACGCGGATTCGGGAACGTGAAGCTGCCCCGCAGGGGCGCCTTGAATGGCCGAGGCGATGGAGAGACAGAAAGGTCACCACCTCGTGGCGCGTACCGTCAGATGCTTAGCGGCGATGACCTGCCCGGTGATCCGAAACCCCTTCGGGTCGCACGCCACGTTCCCTGCCGCAGTCCGCCGCCACGCAACGCCGGGCACACGTCGGGGGCGCGGCCACGCAGCGCAGAGGCCGGCACCTTGACCGGTGCCCCCGGAGCCGCTTGCTCAAGGATTTCCTGGACGCCGCCCACACGCACTGCCACAGAGACCCAGCCCCCGAACCACAGCAGAAGGGAAGAACAGACCAGCAACTCGCCTTACCTGAAGGAACCACCCATATCTGACGCCGGGCCGCCGCCAACTGTGCCTGGCATGTGACGGGCGACACAAGCACGCCTGACCGGCGCGGGCTGCGGACCAAGCATTTTCCGCCAGCAAACCCCTGGGCAACGCCCGCCACATCCACGCGACAGAGGCACACCCCCAGCACGCCTACCGGACACGGACGCCGACCGGCACCCGGCCGCGCCGGGCGGGCATGCCACCCGGCGGTGCGGGGCTACCCGGCCCGCCGGATCCTGCCGGCCGGGCGATTTCCGCGACGGCAAGGCGGTGGGACCGGGCCACAACTGGAAGCCGGAGGCGGCTTCCAGGCGGGCCAGAGTGCCCAGATCCGGCATGACCTTGCCATGCATGACACGGCTGATGGTGGAGTGGGTGATCCCGGTGTTCTCAGCGAGCGGGCGCAGACTCTGATGCGTGACCTCCAGGGCACGCTCGAGGTTGCGGGAGAGGGCCCGCCCGTAGTGAGCGCTGTCCGGAGCGTCGCCCGCCAGCGTGGTGGCAGGGGGTGCGGCGACCGACCGGCATCGGAGATGGTCAGCTGACGGCACGTGGGAGAAGGTCCTGCGGGCCGTGCAGACCGATGCCGATGCAGAGGGCCGGATCGACCGGTCCATGGTCAGCGTCGATTCCACATCATGCCGCGCCCATCAGCACGCCGCCGGGGCCCGCCACCGCCCGGCGCGGTTACCAGGCCGACGCAGGCAACCCGTCCATCACCGGCCGGACGAAGCGATCGGCCGCTCACGTGGCGGGCTCACCACCAAGATTCATCTGGCGAGCGACGGAGGCTGCCGCCCGCTCGCCGTTCTGGTCACCCCGGGGCAGTGGGGTGACGCCCCGCAGATGATCCCGGTCCTGGAACGTATCCGTGTCCCGCGCCCGGACGGCGGGCATCCGAGGACGCGCCCGGACCACGTCAGCGGCGACAAGGCGTACAGTTCCCGCCGCAACCGCCGATATTTGCGACGGCGGCAGATCCGGCACACGATCCCCGAACGCCGGGACCAGCGAGCCAACCGCCAACGCCGTGGAAGCCGCGGCGGCCGACGCACCGGCTTCGACCGGGCCCGCTATGTGCGCAGGAGCAAAGTCGAACGGACCGTCAACGCCCTTAAGAGCTTCCGGCCGTAGATACCAGATACGACAAGAGAACACGTCTTCCAAGGCACGGTCACCGTCGCCGCGATCCGGCTATGGCTCCGGTGAGGACCTGACGAAAGCCCCTAGTCGGGGATCTAGGGCGTGTCCGATGGGTCACTACTGCGGCCCGACCAACGATTCGTGCTCAGGCTCGTCTTTAATGATCACGTCCGGTTTCGTGTGCCGGGCTTCCGTCACGCGAGACCGTCCGCTTCCGACAGAGGAGAGTGCATGGACATCGAAGAGCGTGTGAAGAACATCGTTGCCGCCCAGTTCGGGATCCCGGTGGGGGAGCTCACGAACGACGCCTCTTTCATCAATGACCTCGGCGGGGATGAACAGGGCGTCAAGGAGCTGTTCACAGCCCCGGAAAAGGAGTTCGGGGTGGAAATATCCGGCGAGGAAGCAGAGAAGATCCGCACCATCCGGGACGCCATCATGTACGTCAGCTATTCAGGCTGAGCCCCGCACGTGACACCTGATCGACAGGCCCTGGTCCCTTCCGGGGTCAGGGCCGTCGTGCTGGCGTGTGCTCTGGCGCCTGTGCTGACAACGGTGTGCCTGTCTCCACAGTCCAAAGGTGTCCCGTCGTCGGTGAGTCGCCGGCCCCCCGTTGGGGGCCTGCTCGGCACCGGCGGGCTTGATGCCTGGTCAAGCTGTCGATGGATGGTTGCGGCGGTGACCCCAGGAGTCGTTCGCCTGGGAACGAGTTCTCGTCTCGGTTCGTCACCGACCCATCAGACAGCCCCTAGGTGTATTGACCCGCAGGGTTGTTCACGCAGGTGATCGGTGGCTTGCCGCCGAGTGCGGTGTGGCAGCGGTGGTGGTTGTAGGTGTGGAGGAAGCCTGTCAGGGCGGCGGTGCGTTCGTCGTTGCTGGTGTAGGGCCGCAGGTAGGCCCATTCGTCGAGGAGGGTGCGGTTGAAGCGTTCGACCTTGCCGTTGGTCTGTGGCCGGTAGATGCGTGTGAGCTTGCCGGTCGCGCCGAGGTCGGTCAGTGCCTGGCGCCAGGCGAAGCTCTTGCGGTAGGGCCAGGCGTTGTCCGTCAGGACGCGTTCGATGCGGTCGATGCCGCAGGTGGCGAAGAAGGCCGCGGCCCGGGTCAGGAAGGCCGCGCAGGTGGCGGCCTTCTCGTCCGGGTGGACCTCGCTGTAGGCCAGGCGGCTGTGGTCGTGGCCCTGTCCTCCCGAAGCTGCCGCGAAGTGACAAGTAGCTCTCTGTAGCAAGGAGGGGGTGCGCTTGTCCGGGTTTTCGATCTTCTGGGGTCGCTGAGAAGGCAGTTCCGCGACGTTGGTCCGGTCACGACGACCTTGCCCCTACGTTTACCGGCTTCGAGATCGGTCAGTGGGCTTGCCGGGGTGTCTGGGAGCGGAAGCTGTGGCCGAGTTCAGGGCCCAGTCCGTAGTAGTGACGGAAGTTGTAGATCAGCGGGCTCCACGTGGCCGGGTCGACGTGCTGGGAGCCGGGGACGACGATACGCGGATCGGCGTGGACCTTGAGCACGTGGGCTTCGACGATGAGGAACGCCCCGGAGGCGTCGGGTTGGACCCGGGCTGCGCGTGCCTCCAGCTGGATAGGACATTCGGCGGCCCTGGGCGGCCGGACCAGCTCGGAGGGTTCAGGTCGCAGGCCGGCTGCGGCGAACTTGTCCGGCTCGAAACGGAAGGTGTCGCGCTTGTCCACGGGTACCGGGGTGCGTCCGGTCAGCGGCGCCAGCCGCTCCACCGCCGGCCACTGGGCAGGCTCAGGGAGGTTCACCACGAGATCGGGTCGGCTGCGGAGATTGTGCGCGGTCTGTCCCCCGGGGCCCAGACCGAGGACGATGACGTGGCCGAGTGCCCAGGCCGAGGACATCGGCGCGAGGTTGAAGGAGCCGTTCTCGTTCTCTGTCGAGAGCAGTACGACCGGCGTGCCGAAGTACAGGATGCTCGGCTCGACGGTCACATGGGCGGCCGACGTGTTGCCGGGCGTGGTGCTGCGTGTAGCGGTGTCCATGGGAGTCGACCGTAGGGTGAAGACACTTCGGCCCTCACCGAAGGATCGCTGGTGGATGATGGACGGCGATGAGAAACCATGACGCGCACCCGGAGGGCCCGGACCTCGCCGCTCTGGCCGGACTCCTGGCGGACGGCACCCGCGCAAGCTTCTGCCTGGCCCTCCTGGACGGCCGGGCATGGACCGCGACCGAGTTGGCGCGCCATGCCGGGGTGGCCGCCTCGACGGCCACCGAGCACCTGAACCTCCTGGTCGGCGGAGGACTGCTCGCCCAGGAGCGTCAGGGTCGCCATCGCTACGTGCGCCTCGCCGATCCCGAGACGGCCCAACTGATCGAGACCCTTGCCTCCATGGCGCCTCGTCGCGTCAATCCGCCCCGTTCACTGCCCGCCGTCAACCGGAGCCGGGCGCTGGCCCGCGCCCGCACGTGCTACGACCACCTCGCGGGCGCCCTCGGGGTCGCGATCACCGAGGCGATGACCGACCGGGGGCTGCTGGACTGGGAGCAGGGGCTGACGCTCACCGGCAACGGGATCGCCTGGCTGGCCGGTCTCGGCATCGCGCTACCGCCCGCCACACGGCGTCCGCCCGTCCGCGCGTGCCTGGACTGGACCGAACGCCGCCCCCACTTGGCCGGTGCCGTCGGTGCCGCCCTGTGCCGCCACGCCTTCGACTCCGGCTGGATCACTCGGATCGGCACCGGCCGCGCCGTCGCTCTCACCGAGATCGGCCGGCGTACGCTTCAGGACCACCTCGGCCTGTCCGACGAGACGGGCACTCCCGTCAGCTGAACACCGATCCCGCCCGGTCAGACGCTGCCGCTACCCGCGCCTCACCGCGCCGCACCCTTCTGTGCTACTGAGACACGCCCCTAGTAGGACTCCGTTAGGTCTTCCTGGCGGGTTTGTTCGGTGGCATGTTGGGTGTATGGACGCGCTTGAAGTGGGCCGTGTTCGGGTGAAGTTGGGGTTGTTCGTCGCTGATGTGTTCGCGTCGGTGCCGCGGAAGGACCAGCGGGCCAAGAGCGACTGCTATCTGCGGGGGCTGATGCTGGACGGCCGCCGGAAGTCCGTCCAGGCGATGGCCGCGCGGCTGCCGGACGGCAACGAGCAGAACCTGCAGCAGTTCGTGAACCAGTCGACGTGGGACCCCGTTCCGGTGCAGCGCCGTATCTGTGAGCGGATGCTGCCGCTGATCGACCCGGTGGCCTGGGTGATCGATGATGTGTCGGTGCCCAAGGACGGCCGGATGTCGGTCGCGGTGGCCCCGCAGTACTGCGGGGCGCTGGGCAAACAGGCCAACTGCCAGGTCGCGGTCAGTATCCACGCCGCCACCGACACGGCTTCCTGCCCGCTGCAATGGCGCCTGTTCCTGCCCGAGGAATGGGCATCGGACACCGCCCGCCGGACCACGACCCGGATCCCGCCCGGGGTCACGCACCGCGAGAAATGGCGACTGGCCCTGGACATGCTCGACACCCTCGCCGGCTGGAACATGAGCCCACCGGTCGTGGTCGCCGACGCCGCCTACGGCACCAACGCACACCTACGGGCCGCACTGGCCGACCGCAAACTCGCCTACGTCCTGGCCATCCGCGCGGACGTGACCGCCCACCCCTTCGACGCCGAGCCTTCGGCCCCGGCCCGCAACGGGCCCACCGGATGCCGGCCCCAGCCCCGCTACCGCCACCGGGCACCCTCGGTAGCAGCCCTGGCCACCGGCCTCGGACAAGAAGCCTTCACCACCGTGACCTGGCGGAACGGATCAAGAGGGAAACTGCGTTCCCGGTTCGCCGCCGTGCGCGTCCGTCCCGCGGGCAAGGCCGTCGAGCGTCCGGTCAAAGCCGCGGCCTCGGCCGGGCAGGGCTGGTGGGACGGGGTCCTGCCCGACTGCTGGCTGCTGGCCGAATGGCCCGAAGACGCCGAGACCCCCACCGGTTACTGGCTGTCCAGCCTCCCGGCGGACACCCCCATCGCCGACCTGGTGCATCTGGCCAAGATCCGCTGGCGGATCGAGCACGACTACCGCGAACTCAAACACGGCCTGGGCCTGGACCACTTCGAAGGCCGCTCCTGGCCAGGCTGGCACCACCACGTCACCCTCGTCACCGCCGCCCACGCCTTCCTCACCGAACAACGCCTGGCCCCAAAAGCCCCCACACCGGTCTCACCCTCTACCAAATCCTCGACACTCTCCAGGACATCCTGAGGTGCTGGACCGGCATCTGCACCACCTGCCACCAACCCCTGCCCACCAGGACACACACAACAAGACCAAGACAGACCTAACGAAGTCCTACTAGCTGCTGGTTTCGGTCCGGTAGGGGCGCAGGCCGCGTTTTTGGTAGTTGCCGAGGGCGTGGGGGTGGTCGTTGGTGTTTGTGCGGAGCCATACCCGGCTCACCCGTGCGGCGCCGGGGGACGGGGTGGCCCATGCCTGTTGGAGGGCGAGGGTCAGTGCGTAGCCGCCCAGGCCCTTGCCGAGGTGGGCGGGCAGGAGGCCGAACGCGGTGATTTCTACGTCGCCGCCGGGGTGGGGTTCGAGGTAGGCGACGCCGGCGGGTTCGTCGTTCAGGGTGATCAGCCAGTGCTGGCGCAGGGGCCGGGACGCCAGGTGTTCGTCCCACTGCTGGGGGGTGCGGGTGGAGGCCCGCCAGCCGTATGCCGCACCGACCTCGGCCTGGACGCTGCGGATCAGCGGGGAAGCGGCATCCAGGCGGCGCAGGGCCAGTCCCGGCACGGCGGGAGCGGGGGCCAGCTGCCCCGGGTTCGTCATCTTGAGGTAGGTGACGGTCTTCGTGGTGGGGGCGGGGCTCATGGTGCCTCCGTGGGGTGCGGAGGGGTGGCGGGCGAGGCGCCGGGCTGAGGGGCCAGCCGGGTGCGCAGGGTGGTGTGCAGGTGGTCGAGAAAGGCGTCGAACTGGTCGAGGAGTTCGGGCGGGTAGGTGTCGGTCATCTCCTGGAGCACGGTGGTGACCGGCCCGAAGTAGTCCTCTGAGCGGCGCTTGGCGGCGTCGCTGGCCCGCAGGGTGGTCACGCGCTGGTCCTCGTGTTCGCGGGTGCGGCGGATGTGGCCGCTCTTCTCCAGCCGGTTGATGAGGGCGGAGGTCGCGGACGGGGACAGGCGCAGGCGTTCGCTGAGGCGGGTGGCGGTGAGCGGCTGGTCGCGGCGGTCGTGTGCGGCGATCTCGTAGAGGGCGGTGGCGTCGGAGGGGTGCAGGCCCATCCAGTCGGCGTGGTGGCGGCGCAGGTCTTCCCAGTCGGCGTCGTGGGTGCGCAGCCGGTCCATCAGCCAGCCGTCCTGCTGCGGCGTCGGCCGCCCGGTGACGCCCGGCGGGGTCGTGGCGGCGGTGGGGGTCTCGGACGGTGACGGGTCGGGCACCGGTCCTCCTTCAACGGGATGGGGTGAACGGGGCTGGTCAGGCCACTCTACCCGCCATTTGCTTCGATGGTGGAAGTAATTTACGGTTACTTCCACCATCGAAGTAATTCGTGCAGGGAAGGACGACTGGTCATGACCGGAACCGAGGCGCAGGCAGATCCGCGGCGCTGGAAGGCGCTGGTATTCATCTGCCTGGCGCAGCTGATGATCGTGCTGGACAGCACGATCATGAACATCGCGCTGCCCTCCGCACAGCGGGACCTCGGCTTCGCCGATAGCGGCAGGCAGTGGACGATCACCGCATACGCGCTCACCTTCGGCGGGCTCCTGCTGCTGGGCGGGCGCATCGGGGACCGGTGGGGGCGCAAGCCCACCTTCGTCACCGCCGCCACCGGCTTCGCCGCCGCCTCCGCCCTGGGCGGTCTCGCGGCCAACACCGGCATGCTCCTGGCCGCCCGCGCTCTCCAGGGCGTCTTCGCCGCCCTGCTGGCCCCGGCGGTGCTGTCCTTGATCGCGGTGACCTTCACCGCGACCAAGGAGCGGGCCAAGGCGTTCGGGATCATGGGCGCGATGGCCGGCAGCGGCAGCGCGATCGGCCTCCTCCTCGGCGGGGTGCTCACCGAGTACTGGGGCTGGCGCTGGACCCTGCTCATCAACATCGCCTTCGCCGCCCTCGCGGTGGCCGGCGCGCTCGCCTACATCACCGACAAGCCCAGCACCGCAGCCCGCGCCGCCCGCCTCGACCTCCCCGGCGCGATCCTGGCCACCGGCGGACTCGTGGCCCTGGTCTTCGGCTTCACCCAGGCCGAACAGAGCGGCTGGACAGCCCCCGCCGCCCTCCTCCTCTTCGCCCTCGCCCTCGTACTGCTGACCGCGTTCGTGGTGGTGCAGCGCAAGGTGAAGGCCCCGCTGCTGCCCCTACGGGTGGTCCTGGACCGCAACCGGGGCGGCGCCTACCTGGCACTGCTGCTGTCGGTGGCGGGCATGTTCGCGATGTTCCTGTTCATCACGTTCTACCTCCAGACCGTCAAGGGCTTCACCCCGTTGCAGACCGGGCTCGCGTTCCTGCCCATGTCAGTGGCGATGATGACCGGCTCCACGCAGATCGGCGCCCGCCTCGCCCCCCGCCTGCCCGCCCGCGCGCTGATGCCGCCCGCCCTCCTGGTGGCCGCCGCAGGGCTGGTCGTGCTCGCCCAGATCACCCCGCACACCTCGTACGCGGCCGTGGTCCTGCCCGGCATGCTCCTGCTCGGCCTGGGCCTGGGAACCGTGTTCACCACCGTCTTCGGCCTCGCCACCGCGGGCGTCCAGCCCCAGGACGCCGGCATCGCCTCGGCCATGGTCAACACCAGCCAGCAGGTCGGCGGCGCGATCGGCACCGCCCTCCTCAACACCATCGCCACCACCTCCACCGCCACCTACCTCAGCGCACACGCAGAAGCCCGCACCGCGGGGACCGTGCACGGCTTCGCCACCGCCACCTGGGCCGGCACCGCCATCCTCACCGCGGCCGCGCTCGTCGCAGCCCTCCTCATCAACCACCGACCCGCACCCGCCGAGACCCCGGCGCGCACCCCCCAGCCCACCCGCTGACCTTGCCTTCCACCCCGTACCGACCGCCAGCAGGAGTTCTCATGTCTGTCCCTCAGCCGGCCGCCGTCCAGCCGCTGCGCGTCGCGGTGATCACCGCAAGCACCCGGGTGGGCCGCTTCGCCCCCACCGTCACCGACTGGTACACGGCCATCGCCCGCACCCGCCCCGACATGGACCTGGACCTGATCGACCTGGCCGCCACCGAACTGCCCGCGGTCATCGACTTCACCGCCGCCGACCCCCGGGTGGTCGCGTTCAACGAACGCATACAGAACGCCGACGCGTTCGTCGTCGTGACTGGTGAGTACAACCGCAGCATCCCCGCCGCCCTCAAGCACGCCCTCGACCTCGTCCCCACCGCCTGGCGGGCCAAGCCCGTCGCCGTCGTCTCCTACGGAGGCATCTCCGGCGGCCTGCGCGCCGCCGAACACCTCCGCCAGATCTTCGGCGAACTCCACGCCCACACCGTCCGCAACAGCGTCAGCCTCCACAACGCCCTGACCTGCTTCGACGACACCGGCCGCCCCCACGACACCGCCAGCGACACCGCAGCCGAGGAACAACTCGACCAACTCGCCTGGTGGGGCACCGCCCTCCGCAACGCCCGCACTACCCACCCGTACCAGGGTTAGCCGTCACGGTTCAACCCAGCGGTACCTTCCCCGCGACGGCCTGTCGCGGGGATTTCTGTGTTCAACACCTGAGGCCGTCATCCATCCCTCTCCGCCTCGGACTGGGGTCTGAGGAACATCCGTGTCGGATCGTGCGCTAAGGGTTCTCCGGTCTGGTTAGGGCTTTGACCTGGGGTGATTGAGCGTCGGAGCCTTCGAGGGTCGTTGTTGTCGATCACGTTGCCCTTGCGGGACTTGCGGGTGGTCTTCTTCCTGACCGGCCCGACCAGGTGGATCTGGTGCTCGCGGGCTGCGCGGTCGCGTAGTGCCACGGAGGTGTAGCCGCCGTCGACCAGGTGCTCGGCCGGCAGGAGGTTCCGGCGTTCCAGACGGGCGTGGATCACCGGAAGGCTCCGGGTGTCGTAGACCGGGGCCGGGGTGGTGGTGACGTCCGTGATGATGTTGACGGCGCCGTCATCGCAGCTCTCGGTCACATGCGCCAGGAACCCCCTCCACCGGGTGCCACCGCGGCGCGCATATCGCGCGGTGAGGTCATAGGGCGACACGACGGCGGTGGCCGACGGCGGCCGTCCGGTCTCATCAGGCTCCCGCCACCGGACGCGCTCCCGGCTGTCGATGAAGTAGTTCTGCAGGAAGACCTGGCGCAACGCCTGGATCTGCGGGCCGTCCCACAGCCCGCGCAGGTAGGTACGCACGTAGCGCAGGAGCAGATAGGTGTCCTCACCGAGGTACTTGATGCGCGTCTTGGGATGGGTGGGGTTCTTGCCGAGGCGGGCGGCGCGTCCGTATCGCTGCCCCCACTCGTCGGTGACCAGGCCCACCAGTTCCTGCGGGGCACGGCGGGCGAGTTCCTCCAGGGCCGCGCGCATCGCCTCGGTGACCAGCTCGATCCGGGTCAGGTCCCGGACGGCGGCCAGGATGTGGGTGGAGTCGGTGCGCTGCCGCCGGCGCTCCTTGACCAGCCCGGCAGCCTTGATCCGTTCCAGAGCCAGATCCAGCAGCCTGTCGGCCCGGCCCTCCTCGGCCAGACGGGCGCGAAAGTCCGTCAGGACACTGTGATGGAAGCCGGGATCGTCGAGATCCATGGCGAGTGCGTACTTGAAGTCGATGCGGCAGCGCACAGCCTCAGCGGCCTGGCGGTCGGACAGTTCCATGAGGAACTGCAGGACACACACCGTGGCCAGCTGAGCCGGCGACAGGCCGGGCCGGCCGTCCCGCGGGTACCACTCGGCGAAATCGTCGTCGCTCCACAGCCCGTCCAGCTGGTCGCGGATGCACATAGCGGTGGTGCCAGCGGGGTTGCTGGCACGGGCAACTCGTACGGTCAGTTCCGGGACTGTCGAGCCAGGGCGGGTGCGGACGCACATCTCGGTCACCTCCGGTGCAGCGGACCCGCCCACTGTCCCGCTCCCGTCAGACGCGAAGGGCGGATCTCGTCAAACCGGGCACAAGGACGACCCACCCGCGCTAGCCATCCGGGCATGCGCTGGACCACACCCGGCGACTTCATCCCTCAGTGCCCGAGGCTGCCGCAGGTCAGCGAGTCGCTCATCACCTGGGCGTCCATCACGCTGATGACCCGCCGCCTGACCCGCAAGCCGGCCCGGAAGACGACCCCGCAGCCAGCTGGCTTCGCCTCGATGCCGGCTGCTGCCTGACCAAACATCCATCTCATCGTCGTCACGACGACGATCCCGCATTCCTCGAGCTGTCTGGTGCAGCAGCAATGCGGGCCTCCAACCTGCTTAGCAGATTGGAGGCGCCAGCCACAGGGCTACAGAACAGCGAGGTGGAAAGGCTGGTCGAATGGGGCGCCGTTGCGGCCGGTGAAGACCGTCACGATGTGGTCGTTGTTGGAGGGATCGGTGCGGACATGGATCTCCGCGCCCCAGATGGCCCCACTGCCGCCGGCCACAGTCGCCTGGCACGCGGCGCTGGTGGTGTCGATGTTCTCGCCGACGGTTACGCGGTACACCCCGACGTCGGTCTTCTGGACGTCGGCGGTGACGTTCTTCGCGCGCACGAGGGTGCCGTCCCGGTCCACCAGGGCGGCCGCGCGGGCGTAGGGAGCGATGATGGGGTTGGGCATACCGGACTCCTGCCTGTTGGGGCGGGCAGCCAACGGCTGCTAGGGAATTGCGGAACGGCACGACGACCAGCTGTGCCGCCGCGCTGTCCTGAGGTGGGGGCGTGGTGCGTCATGCACCTCACCAGTGAGACGTCAGGGCACGATGAGGTGGAAGGCGTAGTCGTGGTCCGCGTAATCGGGCAGGTTGCAGGTGCTCACGTGGATGGTCTGGCCCACGATGCGGTTGATGCAGATGCCGCCGTACCGCGTGTGCCACAGGACGGCGATCGGAACGGATTTGTCCACCTCGATACTGGCGTCGACCTCGATCACGTAGAAACCGGGGGAAGGATGGGTTACCCCGACTACCCCCTGCGAGCGCACCACGGCGCCGCCCGCGGTCACCACGGCTGCGGCCTGAGCGTAGGGAGCAATGGCAGTGTCAGGCATTACTGGCCTCCTCACCTTCTAGCTCCGAAGCCAGCCCCATCGAAGGGGCGACAGGGCAGGGACCCTAGCCCCATCAAGGGGTCATTGCTCGGGAAATGTGACTACGTCACCATTTCGAGGGGCAGAGTCCGCGATGTGCATGACAAGTGACCTGGCGGGGAAAATCCCCCAGATTCCACGCGATCACTCATGGGAGACCGGCACCAGCGGCAGCGGGTTGATGGCGTCGACCCACCCCGCCGAACGTTACGACGCTCGCCCTGACCATCGAAATCAGGCACTCAGGCCACAACAGCCTCCACAGTTCCGTTCACGGGAACGTCGCGGCCGGGGGAGCCCAGGTCCTGCCAGACAGACCATCAGGCCGCTGAACAGGAAGTTCCTCGCGCCGTGGGCAGAGCTTGGATGGGTGCGATCACGCTCGCCACATCGCCATTCTCAAGATCACCGACAGAGTCGGGCACTAAGCCGGTGATCACGGTCTTGGGGCCGGTCACGGGCTGATCCAGCTGTACGGCGAGCCGTCTGGGCAGGGGTGTGGCTGCGGGGCATCCTGGGTGCCCGAGGCGCGGGTCAGCTGAGCGTGGGCCCCGGGATCCACAGCTTGCGGGGCCCACGCTTTCGGTTTGCCGGCACAGGACAGAGCGGCTGAACGGGTGTCCTGCCCGTGTGGCTTCCACCGATCGGCGGGTGGGCCTGCCTTCGGAGAGGACCGGCGCTCACGCCCGGTGATGGTCGAGATGGACTGCGACGACGGCCGGCCGCCTCGGCCCCAAGCTGGTGAACCGTGGGTGCCGTCGTCGCCAGTTGGCGATGACGGCACCCACGGCGATGATCAGAAGTCGGCGGAGCCGTAGGCGAAGTAGAGGTCGTCGGTGTTGGGTGCGGCGATCGCAGGTGCCGTGAGGGTGATCACGGTGGGGGTTTTCTGGAAGCCGCCCCACCCGGCGCCGTCGAACCCGGCGAACCAGATGTTGCTGTCATGGCCGCGGATCGCGCAGTAGAGGTTGCTTCCGCGGACGGCGAGTGCGGGGCCGTCCGGGGTCGTCCCGGCCAGGCGGGTCGGTGCGCTCCAGCTTGTGCCGTTGTGCACGGTGGTCTGAATGTTGCCGCCGAACGGGTCGCGGTAGGCCAGGTGCAGTTTGTTCTGGAGGGTGGCCAAGGCCGGTGCGTGGAGGCCGGCGAACACGCCCAGGCCCGGCACGGCTGCGAGGGGCTGCCAGGAGGTGCCGTTGGAGGAGTAGGTGAAGTAGATCTGCAAGCCGTGGCCGAAGGCGTAGACCAGGGCGCCGTTGCGGACAGCCAGGGTGGGGGCGGTGCTTCCTGCGGTCGCCACGCGTACGGGGGCGGACCAGTCAGCACCGTTGGTGGAGGTGGTGACGTAGGAGCTGCCGTCCCGCCCGGTATGGGCGAGGTAGAGCCTGCCGTTGAAGGAGGCCAGGGCCGGAGCGTGATGCGTCCCGTGTCCGGAGACTGCTGCGAATCGGGTCCACGTGGTGCCGTCCCGTCGGCTGACCCAGATCTGGTCGTCAAAGCCGCGCACCGCGCAGTACAGCTTGGAGTCGTGGACGGCCAGTGCCGGTGCGGACGGGGTCGCACTCCCGGGCCACGCCTGGACCGGCGGCAGCCATGTGCCCCTGCCGCCGGAGAAGAGGGCGACGGTGTGCTTGGGGTTGGGGCCCGCCCACTTCATGTACAGCCGGAAGACGCCACCGTCGCCGACGAAGTCGAGGGAACGGGTCTTGTCCGGCTGCGTGGCCAGGACTGCGATGGCGGCGCGGTCGAAGACGATGGTGTGTTCCTGGATGAAGTCGTCGTCGTTGCGCAGCCAGGCGATCAGTTCTTCGATGAGCCGCACGATCATCGAGCCGAGCATGATCCACTCAGCCATGTTCTCCCACTGGCCGGCCGGAAGGTCCCCGATCAGATTGGAGAACTTCGCCAGCTCGTCGGAGATGATGCGCAGCTTGCGCCCCATCTCGTCGTAGAAGCCGCTGGTGCTGTCGTCGGCTTCCCAGCAGGCGATGTGACAGGCCACGGAGTTGTTGATGGACCCGTCGAAGAGGGTCTTGTCCTCGGTGCGGAAGGTGGCCCAGTCGCCGGTGTTGATGGCTCCGTACTCACCGGTCCGGTGGGCACGCTTGCCGCCGCCGTCGGAACCGGAGCTCAGCGCCCAGTAGATCTCGTCCTTGCCCGACTCTCCGTTGGTGGCGTCCACGCAGTGGAACCTGTCCAGCAGGATCCGGGCGTGCAGGGCCGCGGTCGGCTGCTCGGCCGGAGCGGAGGAAGTCACGAGGGTGAGCCCGTACCCGGCTTCCTCCACCACCCGGCCGAACTCCTCACCGGCCAGGCACTCGTCCCCCTCGCCCGCACCGATGTCGACCACGTTGACGTTGGCCTGCGCGGAGACGTCCTCCATCTGCGGGAGGTCCTTGATCAGGTCCGTGACGGAGTACCCCTCGTCCAGCGGACGCGCCGCCAGCGTCTGGGGGAACAGCTCGGGCGCGTGGCGCACCGAACTCTCCTCCGCGAAAACCCGCCCCGCCTCGCGGATCTCCTCCTCACTGAGCAAGTGCCCCAGCGGCACCAGCAGCCGCGCCTCCAGGTCCGTCAGCTCCATGCCCGCATCCAGCCGGGCCGCGCCGCGCAGCAGTACCCCATACAGCAGGCTCGTATCCCGCGGCGCCGCGGCCAGCCGCCGCGCCTGTTCAGTCGCAGGCCGGCCCTGCAACTGGGCACGCAGCCGCTCGATACGCTCACTCTGGGACAGGAAGACAGATGCCACAGAACACCCTTTCGGCGTGAGCGCCCCCAGCCCGCGTAAGGGCTGAAGTACGCCCGCCGACCCTCCTAAATGGCGCACTGTGCGCAACAGACCTTTTACGGACAGTTTCGACTGCCCGCATCCCTTTTCCCGTGATGCAACAGCTGTTGCGTGCGCTGCGGTCACTCGAGCCAGTGCTGACCTGCGCCAAGGGGGGCACACTCGGGTTACTGCGACACTCCGCTCCCTGGAGAATCCGCTGTGCCCGTCGTGCCGGGAAGGCCAGGGGCGGCCCGCACGCCGTCCTCCCGCTGACTCCGTTGAACTGGACGGAAGCCGTGGCTGAACCGTCGCGCCGTGCTCCTCTGCCGCCGGATCTGGACGCACCCGGGTGTGAGTAGTGGCGGTAACAGGATGCAGCCCTGAAATTGATCAAGGAGACGGCCCAGGTGCACTGGGCCGTCATGTGCGATTCATGGGGGCGCGGCGGGATTCACGAGTCGGGGTCGTCGTCGTTCTGGTGGAGGTAGTAGCCGTCGAGTACGTGGTACAGGCGTGTGGTGGTGGGCGTCGTGGTGCCGGCGGTGTAGGCGGCTGCCGGGTTTCCTTCGCCGTCGAGGACTTCGATGTGGGCCGGGATGCGGCTCCCGCCGTCGGCGATGAGGACGGGCACGCCATCCCGGAATTCCAGCGTGAGCGCGGCCACCTCCTCGGGCTTCACCTCGGATTCCGGGGTCGGGGCCACTTCGGGTGTGCCGGTCGTCAGCTGGACCGGTGCCGGGCCCTTGGCCGCGGGGTTGGTCTCGGACATGTCGTTCTCCTTGCTGATCGGCTCGCTGCCGACCTGGCCAGAGCGTGACATGACGCGCTGTCACTGGACAACTACGGGTTTCGGTCCAGCGGCTGATACCCCATGCTCGCGGTGCACCTCAGGCGCCGGTGCAGGGGTCCGAGGGCCGGGAAGGAGCGGTGCGGAGGCGCTGGTCCGTCGAGGCGGATCTACGCTCCCAGGACCTCGTCGAAGTAGCCGGGCCCGGCGTGAGGGAGGATCCGGAGCGCGCTGGTGTAGCGGCGGGTCTGGGTCTGCCAGGCGTGGTAGCCGGTCATCCAGAACCCCATGACCTCGACATATGTGGTCACAGCCTCTCGCTGCGGGCCGGTGAGGCCGAGTTGCAGGCACATGGCCGGGACCTGGCGGACCTGTTCCCGAAACCGCTCGACACGTTGGTCGACTTCGCTGCGGGCGGCCGTGACGGCTTCGTCGCGGGTGCACGTCTGGGCGTGTTCGAGGACGAGGACGAGGTTGTCCATGTCGCCGCGGGCTTCCTCCTTCTCCAGGGAGTAGACGTCGTTGCACATGAAGGTGACGTCGATGGCGGCCTGGCGCATGATCCTCAACTGCGGGCTGTGAAGGGCGCTGGCGGGGACGGTGACGCCAGCCGCCCGCTCGCCCAGGGACAGTGGCAGGTCGGTCCCGGCGATGCCCCGTCTGACCTGCAGATAGGTTTCCATGTCGGCTGGTGCCCCCCGGAGCCGGCCGATAGCCTCATGGGCCTGGGTGGCGAAGTAGTACTCCCACTCGAACGCGGTACGGGCCACCCAGCCCGGGTGCGCGCCGTCGGTGCAGCGAGCCCACAGGTCAGCGAACGCCACCGAGCACGCATCCGCCCCGGGCGCGGGGGCGGTGCCGTGCACGATGTCGATCAGCTGCTGGCTCACGGCTGCGGCGCGGGCGGGGTCCTGACCGAGGGGGCCGTCGAACTGATCGTCGAACACGAAGAAGAACGCCATCGCGTCCGCACACAGGTCCAAGGCCGGCCCTTGCGCGTACGGGAAGCCGCAGGCGGCCAGGAGCGGCATGTCCCACGACGCGAACCACTGAAGCGAGCGGCCCTCCCTGACCAGCCCCATACGCCGCACCCAGGCCAGATTGCGCTGCCGCGCACCCTCCAGATCCCGGCTGACCGAGCTGGGGAAGGGCAGGCGGAACTCGATGTCCTGCGGCACGCGTCCTCCGTGAAGCGAGCTGGCCACAGCAGGACAGAGCCATGACCGGGATTCCGATACGGGCTTCACGGTCTCCCGGTTCCACGGCGTTACGAAGCAGCCCGTCGGCCAGATCGTGGCCGGTTTCCACTGACGTTGACCACACTTTGTGCATGTCGGCGCCTGGGTCGTCTCGGCCGTTCTGGAGACCCTCTTTGAACCCCAGCTGATCTTGTACACGAGCCCCGATGGAGGGATCGATCCATGGGCGGAGGTGTCACGGTTCATAGTCATCCAGCAGAGGCTCTGTGGGGAGTTCTTGCTTCTGCGAGTCCTCACCCGGAAGTGCAGCGCGTGATCCGAGCCGGCCCGCTGGTCTGAGTGGCTCGTCGTTGGGGTATGGCCAGAGGACGCCTCCGATGCGGCAGAGGGTGATGGCTTGTTGACGGAGGATCATGGGAAGGTCCCTACGGGCCGACAGAGCGTCGGCCGGTGAGGGGCATTGGACATGGCAGAGCAGGTAGACCGGACCGACTCGCTGAATGACGGTGAGCGGTACCTCTATGACGGCCAGGGACTCAGGGTCGGCAAGGTAGGTCCCGAGCGCATCGGCACGCCGGTGATCGAGTACCGCGACGGTGTACCCGTGGTCAGCGTTAGGGGCGGGAGCTTCATCCCGGCCGCGATGGTGGTGGTCAACCCGGACAACTACGCCGTTGCGCTGTACGACCTTCGCGTCGGCACCACGGAAGCCACGAGCCCAAGCGGAAGCGATTTCGCGTTTTGGGATGTCCAGCAGGATGACACCGCCACGGACCCGACGAGCGCCCCAACGGAGCTGGTTCCGGCACCGGACGCTAAGCCCGAGGACGTCAGCGCTCTCGGCCTGCGTTACGCGGAGGGGAGGCCCGAGGTGCTCGTCAGCGGAGGAAGGGGGGTCCTTCCGGTAGAGCTGACGGTCGTTAACGGGTCGGGGAACACTGTTGCGGCGTACACGGCCAGTTCCGCGGCGAACCAGCCGGACCGGGCCTCGCGGGGACTGCTGGACGGCGTGGTCGACTATCTGCCTTCGCCCGCGTTCCTCCCGGCCGACCAGGTCAACCCCGAGGACCTGGGCGCGCTCAGCCTGCACTACGTGGACGGGCAGCCTGTGCTGGTCGTCAGCGGCGGGAAGTACGCTCCGGCAGTGCTCCCGGTCGTGAACGGTGCCAGGTTTTCCCGGCCGTCAGCCTCAGGCATTGACGGCAGCGTGACAAGCGCGCTATCCATCAACTTCTTTGTCGCATCGCCAGTTGACCTGTCTTCGCCTGGCTCCTTGCCTGAGCGCACGCTGAATCTGCAAGCCGGCTCGATCATCAGCGGTGTCGTCGTGGATATCGACTACCCGGTGAGGTGGTAAGCCCTCACCGGTACCGGGGGCGCCCGGCGGACGTCACGCGTCTGCCGGGCAGCGGCCTGACTCCTGTACCGCAACTCTCACGCCCGGCACCCGAGGACGCCAGGAGCGACGTGGCACGCTCTCAGAAACGGCCGTTTATGAGAGGCTCGTGCCACCGAGACTGTCACGTGACTTCGCATCCATGTGATCGTTGGTCTTGTATGACCAAGACAGCACGCGCTCTGACGGTCCTCGCCCTCACCGGCGCCGTTCTCGCCTCAGCCGCAACGGCCCATGCTGCCCCCACGCCCGACGACGTCCCAGAAAAGGGACCGAAGCTTATCGACCGCCTTCGCTCAGAGGATACGAAGCAACTGGCGAAGTCGGCCGTAGGGACGATTCCCGGAATCCTCGGCCAAACGGCGAAGTACTCCCTGGCGCCGGCGCTGCTCGGAGTGCTACTCGGTCCCCCTGGGATCGTGGCCGGATCACCCGTCGGGGGCTCCTACGGGTTCGCCAAGGGCTCAATCTCAGGCATCAAGAAGGTATAGGAAGACACTGACGATTTGTCCCGATGAGGGCAAATGGATAGCTTCTCCCGCCCGCGCGGTCCGCTTCGGTTTCGCCCGCCGTCCTTTTACCGGTCGCGTGCCAGCCGCTGCACTCCAGCCGGAACCGGTGGACACCGTGCGTGTGTTCCAGCTCGCGGGCGTACGGCTGCCGATGACAGCCCCCGTGCCGCTCGGCCTGCTCCAGGTGCGCACGGACCACGTCCAGGTAGAAGCGACGGGGAAGGGGCCGCTGTTTGAGGCAGCCGAGGCACTCCAGGAGGTGCAGTGCGGCGCCTTCGACCTGGAGGAAGTAGTACGGCGGGGTCTTGCCTTCGCGGGTGTTGCAGCTGCCGCAGAGCGGCCCTCGAACATGGCCGTGCTCGTGGCAGTGATCCCACGCCGACGCCTGGCTCTCCTGGCAGCACAGGTAGTCGTCGGCCCGTGTGCCGCGCCGACGGGCCGACTCGTACCGCACCCCGCGCAGGTGACCGGTGTAGGGCTGGAAAGCCGCTCCGGAGCACGGCGGGCACCTGGTGACGTAGCCCTTGCTGGTCGATGTCCGCCAGCCGCCCCAGTACGGGCCCTGGACGCCGCAGGAGGAGCAGACCCGGGCCCGGTCGACCAAGTTTCCTCCTCCCGCTGCGCCCAGCGGTTCAGGAGCTCGATGTAGGCGCGGGGCAGAAGCCGGCACCAGCGACTCCGGCTTCCGAGCCGAAGTCGAAGCCGAACAGGCCATGCAGCGCGGCCAACACCTCCTCGCCCTGACCACCGACCACCAGCACATCCTGCGCGGCCCCGCCGCCGACGAAGCCTCCGCCCGCCTCACCGATTTCCACCACCGCACCGGCTTCGCCGGTTCCGTCGTCACCGACCCGCACCGCCTGCGCCGCGTCCTGGCCCGTCACGACCCCGAGGTCTACCCCGGCACCTACGTCACCTGCGTCTTCAACCCCGACAAGGCACTGTGTCGGCCCCGCGCCGCACCCGACGGGCACCGCGCGGTCCCGGCGCCGTCGGAGTGCAGGCCGGTGGAGTGCCACAACGTCGCGCTGACCGCCGACAACACCACCGCCCTCGCCGGCCACGCCGACCTCCTCGACCACCGTCTGCAGACCCGGCCCACCCCCCCGACCCTGCTGCACGCCGACCTCGTCCGAAACCGACGGGCCCGCTGATTCCTGAAGGCATGTGGGAGGGAACCCGCGGGTCCCTCCCACATGTCAGGGACTGTGTGCGATGGGTTCAGATGCCGTGCCAGGGAGGCGGGATCAGCGTCAGCGCCTGAGTGGCTGTCAGACGATGGTGACGTCTATGGCGCTGGGGCCTTTCTCTCCCCGCTCGTCGATCGCGAACTGGACCTGCTGGCCCTCCATCAGGGCACTGACCCCATCGACCTTGATCGCGGAAGAGTGGACGAAGAGGTCCTTGCCCTGGCCCTCGGGAGTGATGAACCCGATCCCCTTCGATTCGTTGAACCACTTCACGGTGCCTCGCTGACGAACACCCCCACGCCCGCATGGAAGCCCAGCACCGTGTCGACTGCCTGCGCGGTCGCAAGGGCCCACGCCCGTGGACATGGACGGCCGTACCGTGATCGAAACGGGTTTCCCTCCGGCCCGAGCAGTCCGGTGTTCCGGACGATAGCCCTGGGCTCACGTTGCTTTTGCTTAATCTCGGCGGTCGGCCCATCACCTGCCCGAACCGCCGGATGCCCTCATCGAGCAAATGCCCTGCTCTCCTCCCACAGCCCGTGGCTGTTCCCTGGGCGGCAGTCCAGGCGACCCTTGTACGAGAGCAAGCTTTAAGGCTTTAGGGGTGAGAAGGGAGAATTCCCGCGCTACGGTGCGCGGTTCAGAATTCGTAATGACTGTAACGCTGGCGTCCTCGTGGCGCCCCGACCGCCCTTTTGGGCCGAACGTACATCGCTGATCAGGTCTCACCACAGGGGGTGTACATGCGCTGTATCGATTGCACGGAGCCCGCGACGCGCCGGGGGCGCCGTGAGAGGCACTACGGGGTGTTCGAGAGGCGGCCCGCTGTTGGTGCTCGGTGTGCTCAGGGCCGGCGGCGGGCGGTCCGGTATGACGGTGCTGCACGGCTGCACCGGCTCGTCCAGGAGAGGGGCACGCGTGGTGTGACCGGTATCTGGACACCTTCTCCGCGGACCTGGTCGACGCGGACCATGTGCGGCCCCTCGCGCTGGGCGGGACCGACACGGGCGGGAACGTTCAGGTGCTGTGCCGCGAGTGCCATGGGCTGAAGTCGGCGATGGAGTTCGGCGGTGCTGCGGTGCTGCGGTGCCGCGTAGAGATACCGCCCCGTCCGGGCCTTGACCAGGTTCGCACAGGGCGGAAGGGGTGCGGTGCAGGCGTGCGCGCTGCACTGGTGGGTGTCCAGTGGGTCGGAGGGCGGCGCGTAGCGGTAGGGCTGGTTCGAGTCCGCGCCCTGGTAGGCGAAGGAGCCCCCACTCGGTGGGGGCTCTCATATCTCCGCCGGTCCAGGCCGGGGTGGTGACTGAGGTCGCGGATTCGGCTCGCCCGCGCCCTGGCAGAGCGGCAGTTGGCGGCAATGATCCCGCGTTCCAGCCGCCGACGAATCATTGGAACCTGACGGAGCGGAAGGTAAAGTCGTTGATTGTTTCCTTACCCGACCCCAGGGTCATTTCCTCACCGGTGCAGCCTTCATCCGTGTAGACGATGGCCCACAGGTCGGTGCCGTTCTTGCCGTGTTCGTAGGCGGCCTCGTCGTCACTTCCGAGCTTGTGGCACACCTCGTCGGTCGGATCGGTGAGGCGGAGAGCCTCTGTGCTGCCATAGGGGTAGTAAGTGAACGTACCGGTGGCCGCGTTGGCAGAGGTGGGAATGGTGACCACCAGCGCGAGGGCGCCGAGGGCCGAGCCGATTGCGTAGCGAAGGCGCATGAAAGAGGGGCTCCTTTAGCTCGGGGCGTTGACCGGCGGCCAACCATCCGAAAGAAGACATGTCCCACATCATGGACCTGTACGCGGAATCGTTCCGGCGCACGGTGGCGTCACGGGGCGCGCAATAGCCATATCGGCACACACCGTGCCCGTGCGCACCCTTGACCAGGCGAGTCCATCGCCCCTGCAACGGACCCCATGCGAGGAGGAGGCGCCCCCATTGCCCCGTAGCCCCCGCCCCCCCCGTGCTCGACCCCCGGGTGCCCTGAGCTGACCCGGGCCGGTGGGCGCGGTGAGCGTCGTGAGGAGGTTTCCCTTGGCCTGGACTGGCAGTGACCGCCGGCAGCGCCTGCCCGCGGACTGGGCAACCCGGCGTGCTGCTGTGCTGCGTCGTGACGGATACCGGTGCGGCCGTCCTGGTGACGGGTGAGCGTTGCCCGGAGCCAGGGACGGACGTCGATCACATCATTCCTGGTGATGACCATGACCTGTTGAACCTTCAGCTCTTGTGTACCTGGCACCACGGGAGGAAGACCTCCAGGGAGGCGGTACAGGCCAGGGCTGGGGCACGCTGATCCAGCCGCCCGCCGACCTGAGCCACTTCAACCCGTTCAACGTCGCTGTCCACCACATCACGTCGGACGCGGTGGCAGCGCACCCGATTGGAAGGCCACGCTGAGCGAGGTCCTCGCGTTTGCCGACGGTCTCCCCCTCGTGGCACACAACGCCGGCTTCGACATGAGTGTCGTACGGGCCGCCTGCACCGCTGAGGGCCTGCCCTGGCCCGAGCTGCGATACACGTGCTCGCAGGTCATTGCCCGCCGCACATGGAAGCTGCTCTCGTACGGTCTGCCGTACTGCACTGATGCTGCCGGGATCGTCCTCGACAACCACCACGATGCCGACGCGGACGCGAGGGCCGCAGCGCCAGGGCCCGCACACCGCTGCCCGGCGTGAATCCGGACGGCGAGCTGTACGGGGCGGCCGTGTGCATCACCGGCACGCTGACATCCATGACCCGCGACGAGGCGTTCCGCAAGCTCGCCGAGGTCGGGGCCCAGCCGGAGAAGAACGTCACCAGGAAAACCGAGCGTCCTCGTCTCCGCCTCCCAGACCGGGCTCAAGCCCGGCGACGCCCTGAGCGGCAAGGCCAAGAAGGCCCAGACCCTCCTGGAAACCGGCCAGGAAATCGAAGTCCTGGACGAAGACGAATTTTTGCGCCGTCTGGGCAGCTGACCCCGGCTGCGCGTCATGACCACTGCGTCCAGAGGCCGCCGTAACCCCCTGACCTGCAAAAACAGGCACCGCGTGGTCTCGGTTCCGATCCCGGTCGGCCGGGAAACTCCGCTCACCAGTCGCGAGCGGCCCTCGTCACCGGCGGTCGCAGCCGACAGCCGGCTTCGCCTCGTGAACCGTGATCGTCAGACAGTGCCAGGACCCGACACGCGGGGCACGCGTGCCGAAGCTGCCGGTGTCCACAGGCGGTCCCCGTCGTCGCGCAGTCGCCGGAGGAAGCCGAGGACACCGGCGTCGCCGGTCGCCCAGGCGGTTCGCCGATCCGCGGAGGGGTCGTCCACGGGCCTCGGGTCGTGGCACAGTGCGGGCTCGCGGCCGGGATCAGGGCTGCGGGTGAGGACGAGGGCGGCGACGTGCCGTGCCCGGGCACGCCAGTGGTCCGGCCGGCCGGTGGTCCGGGCGAGGTCGAGGAGGAATTCGCCCAGGCCGGCCAGTCCGCAGCACTGGTTGACCGCCGTCATCCGCGGTGCGACGTGCAGTGCGGCCCGGGCGGCCCGCTCCGCCAGATCGGCGTAGTCGGGCCGGTCGAGGTCGTGGGCGGCGCGCAGGAGGGCGGTTCCCATGCCGGACAGGCCCTGACACCAGGAGCCGGCCAGGGGGCGCACCCCCGGGCCGGTGGTGTCGGCGATCGACTGGCGTGTCTGGCGGGCGAGTTGGGCGATCCAGTCCTCCAGGGCCCGGTCCGTCCGACGGTCCGGGCCGAGCGCGCTGCGGTGGGCGAGTGCGAAGGCGACGAGGCCGGCGGTGCCGTGGGCGAATCCGTGGAGGGCGCTGGCTCCGGAGCCGGGGGTGTCGGCGGCTCGTCGGCAACCGGCGTCGAGCAGGCGGCGGGCGCAGGCGTCGGCGACGTCCAGGTGCCGGTCGTCGCCGGTGAGGGTGGCGAGCAGCAGGTGTGCCGTGCCGATACCGGCCAGGCCGTGGGTGTGGTCGTCGCGGGCGTCGGCGGCGGACGGGAGTCGGGAAGGGTCCGGCGGGGCGAGCCGGTGTGCCGCGTGCAGGAGGTCCTCGGCGTCGGCCGCGCCGGGGTGGGTGGCGGTGGTGGCGAGTACCACCGCGGTGCCGGTGCCGCCGAACATCAAGCCGGGCGGCGGTGTTCCGGCGGGCCCGGGGCGGGCGGCCCGGCGGGCCAGGCGCAGCGCACCTTGGCGTGAGGTGGTGTCGGGGTGCTGGAGCAGTTCCATCGCGACGCCTGCGGTTCCCCGGTAGACGCAGGTGGGAAGAGGTGTCCCGGTGTCGTCGGCGGGGCGTGCGGCGTGCCGGTGCAGGCGGTGCAGGAGCCGCTCGGCGCTCGCCGTGAGGCGTTCGTCCGTACAAGCCGGTGGCGGGGCGGGGGCGGCGTGCGCGGACCGCCGGGCGACGGTACGCGGTGGTGGGCCGGCGCGCAGGGCGGCGGCGGCCTCGGCGCGTGCGGCGGACTCCTCGGACAGCAGGCCCGGGATGAGCGCGAGGGCGCCCTTGGCTTCCCCGCTCGTGAGGGCGGGGTGTACGGCGGTCAGGCAGTCCAAGGTGGCCGCGGTGCACGGCTGTTCGCCATCGTCGGCGACGACCGGTTGCAGGCCGGTCGCGGCGTGGAAGAGCGTCGCGCCGAGGGCGTAGTAGTCGTCCTCCGCACGGGCCGGAGGATTGTCGCGCTGGCCCGGTGGGGCGTAACCGGGTGTGTGGCCGGCGCACTGCACCCCGGCATGGTGCGCGAGGTCGAAGTCGATCAGGTGCAGACCGCCGTCGGGGGAGATCACCACGTTCTTCGGGGCCAGGTCTCGGACGATCACCCCACGGGCGTGGATCCGGTCGAGCAGGCGCAGCAGCCCTTCGGCCAGCCCGGACAGCGTGCGTCCGTCGGCGCGTGCGACCAGCGGGGGCCGGGTGTCACCCGGATCCAGGTACAGCCCGCGGGCGGCGACATCGGCCGACAGGGTCTCCTCGCCGAGGTCGCCGGTCACGAGGAACTCGTCCTCGCCGTGGCGGAAGTGGTCGACGAACCGGGGAACCCCGGGCATCCCGTCGAGCACCTCCAGGATCCGCCGCTCATTGCGCAGGTGGCCGCGCACGTCATGGCCGTCGGACTTCTCGTCGACCCAGGCGTACGCCTCCTTGATGACCACCGGCGCACCGGTGCGGGTGTCCTCGGCCCGGTAGACGTTGCCGCGTGCGGTCCGCTGGATGCCCGCGACCGGACGGTACCGGCCGCCCAGCAGAACACCGGAAGCCACAGCGGTACCCGCCGAGGATGTGGTGAACGGGTCGGTCACCCAGGGCGGACACCGGTACACCGGCCCCGCCGCCCCGGGGAACTCATGCCCCTCGGGGCCGGTCACGACCAGTTCGGCCCGGCCGTCGTCGTCGAAGCGATAACGCGGCAGGAACGGACCGTAGCGGTAGTGGACCGGTGCGTCCGCCCGTACCCTGCGGTCACTGCGCACCACCGGGGCTGCCAGTCCCGACAGCGCGTCCGCGAGAGCACCGGCGAGCGCGACGGCCGTCTCCGGCCGCCCCTGGTCCGGATAGACCGTGACCGCTTTACCCACGGCACCCGGGGTTGATGTTGCGGGCCGAGTTCAACGCGGCCAGATCCGCCTCGTCCAGGACGGTCTTGAAGTCGCAGTCCGCCCGCAGCAAGACGGGCAACACCCGCTCCAGGGTCTCCCGCAAGGTGACGGGACGCGCCGCCACGTGCAGCTTCCACCCCTGATCGGGCAGGACGGCACCGGGACGGTGCACATAGAGCCACCGGCGGACCCGCACGTGACGCCCGGCCGCGCGGGCCGCTCCGCGCACCAGGTCCTCGACGGAGTCGTCGCGTGTCACCACGCCCGGCGCGGAAGTCATCGAGGGAGCACATCCTGACGTCGACGGATCACGTTCCCGACGCGGGGGCCGGGGCGCCGACGCCCGGCGAACGCCGTGGCACCCCGGGCACTGGAGGAACTACCACGTAGATCCGGTGCACAGGAGGGTCCCACCCCGGTTACAGGTGGAGCGGCAGTAGTCCTCGGCGTGCAGGGAATCGTCCTGCGCGAACGCGAGCTCGGCCGCCGCATCCTGTACATCCTGCGGGCCGGCGTCGCGCGGCGTGAACTCCGGGAACCCCATGGCGATTTCCTTACGGTCATGGCGCCCGCACTGCGGGCGCACCCCATTCCCACCGAGTGACCCCGCCATGGGCGCCGCTCGGGGAACACGGAAGTAAGCATCGTCCGCAGAGAGCCGGCTAATCCGACGGTCTACGTAAATCACCTGAATGAGGGGCCCTTTGGCGATCAATGATGCCCCCGCGGAACAGCCAGGCGGCACCGCGGCGACGGCCGTCCCTCACCTTCCGGATACGGTCCGCCTCCCGCCCGGCGACCAACTGGGCGCATGCTCAAGCGCCTTGCTGCCCCGCGCGAACCCCATCGGGTCCCGCCCGTCGCCGGGATCACGAAGACCTGTGACAGGTCCAGCCCGCCGACGGCGGAAGAGGTGTTGCCGGCCAGGCAACTGGCGTGGCGGGGCCGCGCCGTGGACGCGGGCTTCCGCCGGGTCGGCGCCCTTCCGTGCAGCCGAGACCCCGCTGCCGTTCCTTCCTCCGTCCATCGACGCCCAACCGAAAGGCAACGAGACGACCCGCCTCGCCCCCAGCGCTCTCACCGGCGGAAAACAGAAGAGACACGGCTTATGAGCCCACAACGAGGGGCTGCACAAGGGGCTTTCGTGGTGGAGCGTCGGAGCGTGGGGTATCCCGGGTGGTGGGAGCGGCCTGGGGGCGCTCGCTCGTTCGCGTGGTCGTGGTGTTCTTGGGATCAGCCGCTGGGACGGCTGGGCAGACCCGTGGTGCGTGGCCCCGTGTGAAGGGCCGATGTCGCTGAACAGCTCCCGTGCCCGTCACGGCCGGAAGGCTCTCACTGGTGCTGCCGTGACGGCAGCGACCGGGCGCCGTCCGGTCGATCCGCATGCCGTGCCGCACGCCCTGCGGGGTGCCCGAGAGGGGCCGGTCCGTCTCTCCGGCTCTCGCCAGTTCGTGCTCGAGCAACTCTCCGGAAGGAATCCCGCCATCGTGAAACTCCGTCGCGCCGCGTCCGTCGCCGTGGCCGCCCTCGCTCTGGTCCTCATGCTGCCCGGCACATCGGACGCCGCCCGGCACGTTCACCTACGGGGCTTACGACACGAAGAGTGACGCCGACAAAAGGTTTGCCCTGACCGACCCGAAGAACGTGGGCACCACGCCCTGCCACACCCTCCCGCAGACCCAGGACGACAACCGCTCGTACGCCGATGAGCCGCAAAACAGCACCGACGCGTATGCCCACGTCTTCGACCTCTCCAACTGCACCGGAGAAGAGCACGTGCTGAAGCCCCACGGGGCGATCCAGAGTGCCGACGTCCGCCTCCGTTCGGTGAACTTCGACGTTTCCTGACCCCAACAGCCGACCCCAGCAACTGCGGCATGCGTCCAGGCCGCCCCGGTGTTCCGGGACACCCTGGCGTGTACGTGGGCCGTGGTTCCCTGTAGCCCGCCATCCGGCATTGCCTGGAACTGGCCGACAGACCTGGGGGCGCGGGACGGCCGGCCCCGCGCGGGGTGCGCACAGCACGCGCCGACAGTGACACCCGAAGGTGACGTAACCGATCGTCGCATGGTGTGGTTACAGAACCGAGTGGCTGGAAGATCATATTCCGGTCCTATGTTTCGTTCCTGCTCACCGACTCGTGAGGAAACATCATGAACTCGACTCTCCGCTCCCGCCTCTCTGCCGCAGTGGGTGCTGCGGCTCTGATCCTGGGCGGGGCGGTCATCGCCGCGCCGGCCGCCCACGCCGACAACACCGCCTGTGCGGGGTACCTGGCCGCCAGCCCCTCACCCAACCGCAACAACGACCTCAACAGCGTCGGTTGCCTGCTGGGCAGCCTGGGTGTGCCGGCGGGCCAGCAGCTGTGCACCACCGTGCAGGGCCCGGTCGCCGGGGTCCGGGCGGACCGCGCCGCCAACGCCTGCGGCCTCGCCCCCTGAGCACCCGACCCCTGTCGGCATGCGGCCCTCCCCCCAGGGGCGAGGGCCGCATGCCGTGCGCGAACGCGCCCGGCGCGCTGTACGAGTGGGTGGACGCCGAGATCACCAGTGCCGTCACCGCGGGCGAGCTCCCGCCCGGCTTCCCGCTCCCCACCGCAGCCGAGCTCGCCAAACGCCACGAGGTCTCACGCGTCGCGCTGCGGAGCGCGTTCACCGTCCTTCGATCCAGGAGGCTGTTCCGAGGTGTGCGCGGCAAGAGCAGCTACGCCCGCGCCCTGCCGACGGCCGTCGTCAGCCGGACGGTGACCAGCGACGGCCAGGCGTCCACCCTGCTTCCCGGCAGCACCCGGCAGCCTCTTGACGAGCCGACCGCCCTCCACACCACCGCCGGTGCGGCCCTCAGCGCCCAGCTGGGATGAGACCGAGAAGGAAGCACTGTTCGGGTGCAACTGGCTCCTGGCGGACCCCGTCTCCGACGGCCGCCTCGCACGCCGGGCGTTAGGGCCTGTCCGACGGGTCTCAGAATCTGATGGCCTGTCGACTTGTTGTGGCTGGCTTGCCTTCTCAGCAACCCGGCCGAATTGCCACTCAAGCAGGGATGCAGCAAGGGGCGGATGTCAGGACAGGCGGTGCAGCAGCGTGCGAGCGCGCGTAAGATCCAGGCCGACCATGATCACGTTGCTTGGAGGCAAGATGGCTGACGACAAGACTCAACTGGTGAAAGGCATGCACGAGCGCGGCATGGACCTCGAGGACATAGCCAAGTTCACCGGTCTGGACATCTCGGAGGTTCGCCGGATCCTGAAGAGCTAGACGTCCGGCGATCTACGGCCGAAGCCAAAGGCGCACCGTGGCGACGGTGACCGTGCCGTGAAAGATGTACGCGCGCTTGTTGAAGCGGCAGGCAACGGCGCGGAAGCCCTTGAGTGCGTGGATCGTGCGTTCCACCTCGTTGCGGCGCTTGTAGATCGCCCTGTCGAAGCCGGTGGGCCGGCCGCCTGCGCTGCCTCGGCGCCGGCGGTTGGCCTGCTGGTCTTTGCGTTCAGGGATGGTGTGCTTGATCTGGCGACGTCGTAGGTAGCGCCGGTTGCGGCGGGAACTGTACGCCTTGTCGCCGCTGACGCGGTCGGGCCGCGTGCGCGGATGCCCTCCCGCAGGGCGGGGGACACGGATACGTTCGAGCACGGGGATCAGCTGCGGGGCGTCTCCCCACTGACCCGGCGTGATGACAAACGCGAGGGGACGTCGGCCGCCGTCGCTGGCCAGGTGGATCTTGCAGGTCAGCCCGCCCCGGGACCGGCCAAGGGCCTCGTCGTCCCGGTGCTGGGCAGGTCGGCCGCTTCGGCCCGGAACGCGTGGTGGGCGGTTACGGGCACCGGCGGCATGCTGGTGAGCCCGGCAGGATGTCGAGTCCACGCTGACCATGCTCCAGTCGATCCGGCCCTCTGCGTCGGCGTCGGCCTGGACGGCCCGCAGGATCCTGTCCCAGGTTCCGTCCGCCGACCACCGGCGGTGCCTGTCATAGACCGTTTTCCACTTCCCGAAGCGCCGCGGCAGATCCCGCCACGGGATACCGGTTCGCTGACGGAAGAGAATGCCGTTGATCACCCTACGGTGACTCTTCCATCGTCCACCCCGACCGGCGTTCTTCGGCAAGTGCGGCTCCAGCCGAGCCCATTCCGCGTCCGACAGATCACCACGCCCCACGAGGGTCGGAACGACGTGGACGCCTTCCGGTCACACAACCCGTCAGACACTACCTAGTCAGCCCGTCCAGGTCCGCCTCGTGGGCGAGGACCGGGCAGTGCGGCGCCTCGCCGAGGCCATGCAAAAGGCAGGGCACTGCGGGCCGGCCTCCTACAGACCGATGCGCGACGGAACCGGAACCCGCGTGTATCTCTCGGTGGTCGTCCCGCTCGAGGAGATCGCCCAATGAACATCATCCGTGGACGAACAACCGCGCCACCCGAACTGCCGGGACACCGTTCCTGCCAGTCAGTCATCAGCGGATTGGCCGGCGGTACCGTTCGGCGCGGGCGGCTCGGGTTACCTGGTCTCGGCGCACCTCAAATGGATCGAGTTCATCAGTCCGCTCGGGGTAGCGAAGGGACCTCTGTGCGATCTCGGCGAAGTACAAAGCCAGTCGTATGCGTGCAGGGCTGACAAGCCCAGCATCGAACGTCTCAGAGCGACCACCTTGAGGCATCTGATCCGGGGACAGGAATGCTCCCTCCAGAAGCCGAAGACGAGGAGTGGCGGGCGGGGCCCCGCAGTGACGGCAACCCGCGATAGTGCCGTGTCCGGGTAAGCCGTCGATGCCGCGGGCGCCCCAGCCACTCGCTTCCCACACTCGGGTCGCAATACTGTCGAGCACCACCCGCTCGATCTCCTTGGCGTCAAGGGCCGTGGGGGTGCTGAAGTCGGCCAGCAGAACCCACCCGCGGCGTTCGTGTTCGCGGATCCTCCGCCGTGACTCAAGGCAGACCCCTGCCTTGACCGCCCCATAGCCGGGGTGGTGCATCGCGTACACGACAGCCGGTTGCTCAGGAGAAAGTCCCATGGGGGGTGGGATACCAGAAGCCTCTGACAATGGCGCCTGACCAGGTGAGACTTGGCAGGACGTGGAAACCTCCTGCCGGACTCGGGTGTCTGGGGCGCATGCACATGCCCCATGTGGCCCGTCAGCCTTGCACGTTCGCTGTCAGACCCCCCTGGCAACATGTCCTGCATGGTCGACAGAGATGCGCAACATCCGGCAACCGATGCGGTCCGGGCCTGCTGGACTCGCCACTACAGCCGCCCGGACGAGGGCGGGGCAGTATCCATCAGGCAAGCCTGGCAGCCCATCATGCAGTTCATCACGGATGACCTCGTAAGGGCCGGAGTCGACGCCGATTCCATCCACACGGAGCTGAGGAAGTCCCTCCCTAGCGCCTACTCGCCGAGCGGTAAGCTCTGGGACCTCGTCGTTCTAGACAATGGCGTTCCGATCGCCGCCATGGAAATAGTGTTCCAGTCCGGCACCGGCGCAGGGCCAAATTTCAGAAACCGAATCTCCGAAGCTGTAGCAGATTCCATCGGCCTCTTGCAGTCGTACCGGAGATCGACGGTCGCACACCTCACACCCTTCATTGGCCGGATGTTCGTCCTTGAAGAGACAACGGAGACCACAAAACCACGACGTTGGCCGCATCAGTTGCTTGAAGACCCCGCAGCAACGACGGCCCCGCAAAGCGTCCTGGACCGCTATACAAGCGCTTTCCGCGAACTCATCGGGGACGGCACATATAGCAACATCTGCTACCTCACCTTCGATCGAAAAAATGACGGCTTCGTCCGCGAGCCATGCCCCGATATGGGGTACAGAAAATTCATTCAGTCCGCAGCAGACCGAATCGCGCAGCTACGGAAATTGAACAAAGAATCCTCCGTCAGCGCCGTGGAGTTCGGACGCCTCCTCGCTCAGCGAGACGACATCGCCGACGTCGTATCCGGGCTAGTCTCGACACCAGAGGGCCTCTCAGCCGCAGAAGCCGCTGTCATCAACCAACGCCGCAAGACGGTGGCCGCACTCCAGAAACTTGCTCTGGACGGCGGGTCCAACGAAACGACCATGCAAAAGGCCCTCAAGGATCTGTACTGGGTTTTCGGAGGACAGTACGTAGGCATCGCCGAGCGACGCGATCTAATGCCTTTGGATCAGCACGACATCCCACTTGTGTGCGCTGACGGAAGTCTTCAAATCGTTGAGCTAAAGGGGCCAGAATGCAAGGTCGTTGAGCGTCACCGAAATCACTTCATCGTCTCCAGTGAAGTCCACAAGGCTGTTGGTCAGTGTATGAACTACCTCCGCACTATGGATGAAACCGGCATGGGGTTGCAGACGGTTCACGAAAACGATCTCGGGATCAGCTATGACTACCGCCGCGCCGGTGGGATCGTGGTAATCGGGCATCCGGGCCGTAAGGGCAGCACGGAAATCGAGCGCAAGCAGGTAGAGCAGACGATCCGCTCCTACAACTCACATCTATCGAGAGTTCAGGTACTCACGTATGCCGATCTCTTGGACAGTGCAGAGCGAGCCCTCGGGGTTGGAGGGCAACCATAAAGCCATCCAGATCTTTCCCGGAGATTCGGCCTTCAGTGAGGCAGTTGGTCCTGACGGTGTCGCGAAGCATCACACCCTTCACAACAGCCCCAGGGAGCTGGTGACGCGCTCCAGATGGCCAGCGCGCAGCATCACCTTCTTGTGCTGCCCGTCTCGTACAGGGCCTCGGCCCGGTGCAAGTAGAGGGACGACTGGGGTTGAGGCAGGAAGGGCCTTCCGTGCGTTGTCAATGGCCGTCGTGATCGAGTGGACACGGTCTTTCGTGTGGCCGCTCTCGGAGGCATGCACTCCCATTTCCGCCAGGATGAACGCTCCGAAGTGGCCTTGTCTCGGTATAGCTACCGCCAGGTGGCGTGTAGCGCAGTGTTACTGCCGCGGTGCTTGACTCTCAACTGGCCGTCGGGGCCTCGGTTTCGGCCTGCCGGGCGCGTCGCTGCGCGCGTACGCCACTGCCTGACCTGTCCGGGGCCGACCAGTCCGGCTCATCCCCGGGGTCCTTCGTCGCCACCTTGGTCACCCGCAGCCCGGCGGCCCGGCCCCGGGTGTGCTGACTCGTATCGCACGTCAGCAACCGCACGTCGCGGCCGGCCAGGCCCTGGATGGCCACCATCCGGTCGATGATTTCGACATCGGGGCGGTCCAGGCGCACGTGGCCGGGGGGATCGAGGATGATCTCAACATTGACCCTGCCGCGGGTCTCGCCGTCCTGAACAGTGTGCTCACCCTCATGCAGGACTCCGTGGGTGTCGCCCTTGAGGACCCCGTCGAGGAGACCGAGCGTGTGGGCGGCACGCCAGCGGGCCCGCTGCTTGCTGGCGTCCTTGAGGTCGTCCAGCTCGTCGACCACCACGATCGGGAACAGCAGGCGCACGAACTGCCAGCGCGGCACGTCGAGCACCTCGTGCAGGTCGACGTCGGCCAGCTTCACCTCGTTCTGGATGTAGAAGCTGGAGTCGGCCACGACGAACACCTCCCGCTGGCTCCACCGGCCGATCCGCGTATCCAGCGCAGCCACGGCTGCCTCGAACGCCTCGATCCGTTCGGCGACCTCAAGTTGGACCAAGCCGTTCACGAGTCGCTGCTGGGCGGTCCCGGCGAGCGTGCCGCAGCTGCCCAGCAGCGCCCGGTAGCGGTCAGTGAACACGAGCTGGTCGAGATCCCGGTCACTGATCTGGGAGCGCAACATTCGCGCAGACTCCGTGGCCCACTCCAGATACGCCAGCAACCCCTCGAAGGCGCTGCCGTACGGCCGCCGCAGGTTCATCGCCGTGGTGTGGACGCCGCTGAGGGCCTGCCGGATGTTCTTCCGGTCTGCGCCGGGGCGCGGTGTGATGAGCATGCGGTGATCCTGCCAGCGCGGCCCGCTGCACCACGACCGCAGCCCACCCCGTGTTCCTCGGCAAGTGCGGCTCAAGCCGGGCCCACTCCCGATCCAAAAGATCACCTCGCCCCACACCGCCCGGAACGACGTCCGCGCAGCCCGGTCACGCGACGCGTCAGACACGCTCTAGAAATCCAGTGAAGATGTTGGAGTTGGGTCGTTCGGTCAATGGGTCGGGGTGGCCCGTTGCGCCTGGTCAGGGGCTGGTTGGGGCGAGGGTCCAGGTTCCGTTGTGGTGGTCGAGTCCGAGGTTGATCAGTCGGCGGAGGTTGAGGGCGGCGGCCCGGTGGCGGATCCAGCGTTCGCCTTTGATGGTGCCGCGGCAGGGCAAGCGGCGGTTGCCTCGGTGGACGAGCCAGGCGATGGTCCGTTCCACGGCGGGACGCCAGCGGCGGTAGTCAGCCTGCCAGGTAGGGTCGGCGGCTTGCTGCCGGGCGGCTTCCTGCAGGTGGTGGTGCGGGCGCCAGGTGACGACGCGGCCGCCTTTGGCGGTGGTGCACCGCGGCCTGAGCGGGCAGATGGTGCACTGCTTTGCAGTGAACCAGGCTTTGCGCTGCTGGTGTTTGCCGCCTGGCGGCAGCAGGGCGGTGGTGTGGCCAGCCGGGCAGGTGACCGTGCCGGCCGCCGCGTCGATGCGGAAGTCGTCGAGGGTGAAACCGCCGGTGACGGCCTTCTTCAACGCGGCCGGTTTGATCAGAAGGCGGTGCCCGGCCGCGGTCAGCGTCGCCCACAGGGCGGCGGTGGAATAGGCGGAGTCGGCCAGGACATCAAGTGCTCGGGTCTCCTCGTTGAGCAGGGGCCGACGGACCGTGTGTACGTGTGCTCCGGCGCACGCCCCAAGATGTGGTGCGATCCTGCTCATTGTGTGGTGGGGTACCCGCCACTGACGGCGCCCGGCGGCGAGCCCCGCACTTGGCGGGTCCGCTTTATGTTGTGCCCGGCACCGGCGCCAGCCCCTGTGCCGGGAGACCAAGGGCAATCGGTCGCAACTGAACACGAGGTGATCGGTGCGGGTGTACCGGCTGCGGGATCAATCGATGTCCACCTCGGACTCCAGGGCACGACGTAGTTGTTCGAGTTTTGGTGGCAGTAGGTGCGTGAGTTCGTAGCGATGGCGCCCGCTGTTGTAGCTGCGGATGAGTCCGCGCTGTTGCAGAGGCATGCCCTGGCGGCGCCGGGTGTATGAGCCGTCGTCGTGCAGCGTTCCGGCGTGGTTGTGGGCGAGGGAGACCCACAGCGCTGTGGCGCTGCCCTCGAGGGTTTCGGTCAGTTCCGTGCGGATGGGGAGCCAGCGGTCGAGGGCATCCCGGCTCAGCGGGGACAGGGGAAGGGTTTCGCGGAGTGGCGGGGTGTCCGTGCCGTGCTGTGGTCGGCGGAGGATGTCGATGCTTCGACCGTTTCCTGAGAGGTGGTCGATGCGCTGGGCCACCAATTCTCCCACTCTGGCCCGGGTGTCGAGTGCGACCGCCAGTACGGCGATGAACCTGGCGTGAGCGGGTGACCGAACCCTCGACAGATCGTGTCGCAGCCGGCGTCGCAGGGCTCCGAGCCGCTCGCTCTCGGGTACGGACTTCAGCGTGACAGGTCCGGCGGTTTCCAGGGCGATGACCGGCAGTCCCGCCGACCGGCGGATGATCGTCAGGCAGGCCAGCCGGGCAGCGTTCGTCGGCCCGGAAGTGGGCGGCTTCTCGCCGTTCACCAGGCGACTGCGCAGCGCGCCGGTCTTCGCCACCTGGACGTAGTGCCGTAGGACCGCCTCGTCGAGGAGCTGCGGTAGATCCCTTCGGGCTCCGCCGGGCAGCAGGTGCTGCTCGAGGGCGACGGTCAGCTCCTGACGCACCATGCCGAGCTGCCGCCGGCGTGCGGGCCCGACGGCCAGACTGCGGAGAAGCTCGTCGAGGACCGTGATGGACGGATGTGACACAAGGGCATTGTGCAGCACAAGTCGATGCGCGAGCTGCCGCTAATAACAGGCCCCATGCGCCATGAGGCGGCGTACCGCCCCTTTCGGGGCGCACAACGGAGATAAGCCATCAGCAAGGGAGGGTGGTGGCGTTGCGGCCGCTTCAAGGCCGCGCTGCGGCAGGGAGGGTCAAGCTGCGCCAGGCTCATCCAGTGGGACCAGTTTGGGACCACACGGTGCGCACGCTGCCAAACGGAATCCGTTATGCCCAACCTTGAGAAGCGTCTTTTGGTGTCGATTGCCCCTTTTTGGGGGATGTCTACTTGACTGGGGGTCAAGGGGTCGTGGGTTCAAATCCCGCCGTCCCGACCAGCGATTTTCGCAGGTCGGAGGCCGTTCTCGCATGATGCGGGGACGGCCTTTCTGATTTGTGTCGGCTTGTGGTCGCAAGGCGGTCGCAGGTGTTGGAGATCTTGGGGCTGGGGTGGAGTAACCCCTGGTCCTGGTGGGCTGTCTGATGATGGTCATCTGGTTGTGCAGCTGGGGGATGTGGTCGCGGAGCGGTCGCGGGGTAGTGATCGGCCGTGGGGCAGTGGGTGGCCGGTCGGCTCGGGTGAGGACTTTGTCGATAACGTCAACGGCTTCGCGGGCGGCCTGGGCGGTCAGATGGCTGTAGATGTTCGCTGTGGTGGAGAGCGTCGAGTGGTGCAGGGTCTTCGACACCACGGTGAGCGGCACGCTGGCGTTGAGCGTGATGGTGGCCGACAGGTGCCGGAGATCATGGATCGTGGTGCGGGAAACACCGGCTTGCCGGCAGCGGTAGTGGAAGTGGTTGAGGACGTACTCCGGGCGGAGTGGCTGTCCGTCGTCGCGGTGGAAGACGAAGGCGCCCTCGAGCCCCTCGGCGGTGGAGGGGCATCGTTCGCCTCTGCGAGGTCGCAGGTCGTCGGCGACGCGGCGGGAGATCGCGACCCAGTTGCGGCTGCTCCTGGTCTTCGGCGTCGTGATCACGAGGCGGTTGTTGTCGATCGCGGACAGAGGGGTGTGTATATAGAGGACACGCTTGTCCAGGTCGATATTCTCCCAGCGCAGGGCGAGAGCCTCTCCCTTGCGGATGCCGGTTCCGATGAGGACTTCGACGAGATCGGCCATGAGCGGGTCCGCAGCATGGCAGTACCGCAGGAAGACGACAGCCTCATCGATCGTCCAGATGCGGCGCTCGGCGGCGGCCGGCCGGGGGATGATCGTGGGCCGGGCCGGGTTGTGGTCGAGCCGGTGGTGCCGGAAACGCTGTCCGCGACACGTGACCTCGACGGGCGGCTCGAACTGTTTGCCTCCGGCGAGGGCCGGGTGGACCGCAAGGCACAGTCGGCGCCGAACGTATGGCAGGACTGGGAGAGCTTCGGTCCCGGCACGTCCGGGTCCGGGTCCGGTGCCAACGCCGACGGCCGTATCGAGATCATCGCCGGGACCTCCGCCAGCCCGCCCCTGGCGTGAGTCCGCTCGGGCACCACGGGTTTCACAGGGATTTCATCGGCCACTGCCACTGTCGTCCGATGAACTCGGCCGACCGACCGTGCACCGCATCGGACGGCAGACGCGTAGGCCCACTACATCGGGAGAATCGAATGAGAAGAGGAAGAATCGCGGCCGCGTTAGCCGCTCTTCTGCTGACATCCGGGCTTTCGCTGGCGCAGGGGTCCACGGCGCAAGCGGCAATAGCACGGGCAGCAACAGCTCCGTGCGAGGGCACGTACACGATCGTTGTCGGGGGCACGTGGAGCAGGTGGGACAACGACCGTTTCACCGGCAACATCCAGCAGCACGTGGGGTACATGAGTGATATCCCCACCGGCCTGGGCGTCCGGTCGGGCGTCAACGAGCTGAACCGGCTGGTCCGAGAACAACGTGCCGCGTGCCCGGGACAGCACGTCAAGATGGGCGGGTACTCCTTGGGCGCCGCGGTGGTGCACGTCTGGATCAGCGAGAACTGGCAGACGTTCGGCGGCAACGTCAACGCGATTCTCCTCGCGGACCCCAAGCGTCAGGGCGGGCCCGGCACCAACGGCAGCACCTCGCCGTGGGGCCCCCTCGTCGGCTTCCCGCTCGCAGGCACTGACCGGAACTTCGGCAACGTACCGGTCAAGTCGATCTGCTACTGGGACTACATCTGCGACGAATCCGCCGGTATCGGGACCTACCCGAAGAACCACAACGACAACTACTGGCCGGACTTCAACATGGATCACCACAACGACGACGCCAACGAGCAGTGGTACAACGGCGCGTGGTATCCCTGGTAACCACGGGAAGGTCCGTCGGGCGGGTGCGTAACCGAGGTACCGCCATGGCGATGGCGTGGTGGTACCCGGACCATCTTTGCAGCGGAATTCCGCTGGGCATGCTTGCCAACGCGCGATCTACACCACCAACGCCGATCCGCGATTCGAGGGCAAGGGGCACTCGCCGATTGGCGCCCGATCGGCGAAGACCACTGGTACTCCCGGGGGCGAGGCAGTGGTGGCAGATCTTCCTGAGATGCCCGGCGTGAGCCGCGACGGCTGCGGCGGCACCCCTGCCCTTGACTCGGGCTTGGGACCAGTTTGGGACACGCGATCCGCACACCATCGAACGATGCCCCTAATACCCCACGTCGAGAAACCCCATTTGATGGATATTGTGTACACCTGATGAGGTGTCAACTTGACTGGGGGTCAAGAGGTCGTGGGTTCAAATCCCGCCGTCCCGACAGATCGAGCGGGGATCTTCCCAGCTCAGAGGTCCTGTCTCCATCACTGGAGGTAGGACCTTCGTCGTTGTGGCGGGCGATCTTGTGTGCCGAGCCATGCTCTGATCGCCTGCGCGGTCGTGTGGGCGTGCTCCTCGGTCATGGTCCAGTGGTCGCCGGGGACGTCCACGGCGGTGTGCGGCATCGGCCAGGAGGTTCGCGGCTCGTCGGACACCGTGCCCGGCCTGCCGTGGGCGGGTGGTCTCGGCAGCGGTTCGCCGGCGCGGATCAGCAGGGTCGGGACGTCTGCCGGTTCCGGCTGCCAGCCGCGGGCGATGCGGGTGTAGGCGCCGAGGGCGGCCAGGGACATGTCGTCCACGGCCGTGTCGAACCGCTCGCCCATGCGCAGGGGGAGACGGGCGGGCAGGGCGAGCAGCCACGGTTCGTCTTCGAGGTCGGGGGTGACGTGGTAGGTGTCGACGAGGACGAGGCCGACCGGTGGTGTGCCCGTCGCCGCGAGGCGCGCGGCCACCGAGTGCGCCGGGCAACCGCCCATCGAGGAGCCGAGGACCGCGTACGGGCGGTCGCCGAGGTGTTTGCGCACCGTGCCGGCATGCAGGTCGACGAGGGTCTCCCAGTCGCGCGGAACCGCGTCGCCGTGGACGACGCCGGGGTGCTGGATCTCGAGGACGTCCCGTTCGCCGGCGAAGGAGGCGGCCAGGGCCGCGTGCCAGGGCCTGCCGAGGGCGGGGGAGAAACCGGGGAAGCACACGAGCACGGGATCAGCTGTGCCTTCCGCGAGTTCGAGGGGCGCGAGCTCGTGCCGGCCGCTGTCGGCACGTTCGAAGACGGGCACGGCGAGTGAGGCGGTCACCAGCAGGCGCATCGCCGATACGACGTCTCCTGTCTCGCACACACGCCGGTAGAGGGAGGTGAGGGTCTGCGACGGCCGTCCCGTTGTCCGTGGGGCGGCGGGCCCGGCGGTGTCGGACTCTTCGAGCATGGCGCCGCTCAACTCCTGGTGGAGATGGCCGGCCAGCTCGGCGGCGCTCGGCCACTCGAACACGACGGTGGCAGGCAACGGCAGACCGGTGAACGTACTCAGACGGTTGCGCAGTTGCACCCCGCTCAGGGAGTCGAAGCCCAGCTCGGCGAAGGGGCGGCCGGGGGCCACGGCGTCCGCGCCGGCATGGCCGAGCACCATGGCCACTTCCTCGCGGACGAGATCCAGCAGGGCTGTCGCCCGGTCGGATCCGGGCAGCGCGGCGAGCCGTTCCCGCCAGGATCCGGCCGCGAATCCGGCATCGTCGCCCGCACCCGCACCCGCCCCGGCAGTCGGACGGGCTGTGCGCAACAGTCCGCGCAGAGGCGGCGGCACCGGGCGCCCGACGGTCCCCGCCCGCCGGGAACGGTCCAGCAGTAGCGGGGCGAGCACCGGTTCGCCGCTGCCCAGCGCGGCGTCGAACATCGCCAGGCCCTGTGCGGGGGAGACGGCCCGCAGCACGCCGTCCAGGGCCTGGCCGTGGCCGGCGGTGCGCGCCGCCATGCCCTCCCCGCCCGCCCACGGGCCCCAGGCGAGGGAGAGCGCCGGCAGGCCGAGGGCGGCGCGGTGGTACGCGAGCGCGTCCAGGAAGGCGTTCGCGGGGGCGTAGTTGGCCTGGCCGGCGGTGCCCAGCAGTCCGGCCGCCGAGGAGAACAGGACGAAGCGGGACAGGGGCAGACGCCTCGTCACCTCGTGAAGATTCCAGGCGGCGTCCACCTTCGGCCGCAGCACCGCGGCAAGCCGCCCGGATGTCAGGGCCTCCATCACACCGTCGTCCAGGACCCCGGCGGCATGCACGACGGCGGTCAGCTCGTGCGCGTACGTGGTCACGACGGCGGCCAGCCGGGCGCGGTCGGCGGCATCGCACGCGATCACGTCCACGCGGGCGCCGGACTCCTCCAACTCTGCCGCGAGCCGCCGCGCGGCAGCCGACCGGAGGCCGTGACGGCTGAGGAGGACGAGTCGGCGGACGTGGTGCCGGGCCACGAGGTGCCGGGCCAGCAGGCCCCCGAGGGCTCCGGTGCCGCCCGTCACCAGGACCGTGCCGTCTGCCGGAAAGCCGCCCGGCCGGGTCGGTGAGCCGGCCAGCCGGGGGACGCGTACGGCTCCTTCCGCGAGGGAGATCTGGGGTTCGCCGGTGGCGACGGCGGCGGGCAACAGGCGTAGCGAATCGGGTCGGCCGTCGATGTCCACGACCGTGAGGCGCCCGGGATACTCCGCCTGCGCGGAACGCACCAGACCCCACACCGCCGCGGCCGGGAGGTCCGGCTCCGTGGATGTGGCGCCGCGTGTCACCACGACGAGGCGCGATCCGGGCGCGGCCGGGACGGACAGGCGGGCCTGCAGCACGGCCAGGGCACGTGCGGTCAGCACATGGGTGGCCACGACGGGGTCGGCGCCCGAGGAGGGGGCGGACAGGGAGAGCACCACCGCCCCGGGGTCGCTCCGCCGTGCGGCAGGCGGCTCGGGGAGCACGGAGCGCAGGCCGAGGTCGTCGGGTTCCGCCACGAACAGGGGCGGTCCGTCGCCGTCGGCCCGGATGCCGGCCCACCGCAGGCCGTACAGCCGCCCGGCCGCGCTCGCTTCCGCGGCCGCGGAAGCGACGGATTCCGGCACCGGCCGGACGGTCAGGGAATCCACCCGGGCCACCGGCCTCCCCGCCGGGTCGGCGAGGTCCACGGAGGCCGTGTCGCTGCCGGTGGCGCGTACGCGTACGCGCAGCGCCGTGGCACCGACCACGTACACGCTCATGCCGCGCCAGGCGAAGGGCATCCGGGCGGGCCCGGTGGCCGGCGCGGCGAGCAGTGACGCGTGCAGGGCGGCGTCCAGCAGGGCGGGGTGGATGCCGTACCGCCCGGCGTCGGCGCTCGTCGCCCCGGGCAGCCGTACCTCGGCGAACACTTCCTCGTCCGGCCCGCGCCAGACGGCCGTGACGCCCTGGAACGCCGGGCCGTACGCGTGACCGGCGTCGGCCAGGCGGTCGTAGGCGTCCGTGAGGTCCACGGGCACGGCACCCCGGGGCGGCCACGCGGAAGCGCCGCGATCACGCCCTCCCTGCCCGGTGGCCGGGCCGAGCCGCCCGGTCGCGTGGTGCGTCCAGGCGCCGAGCGGGCCCGACTCTCCCGGGCGGGAATGGACGTCCGCGGTGCGGCGGCCGGAGGCGTCCGGTTCACCGAGGACCACCTGCACCTGGACCCCGTCCCCGGTGCCGGGCAGGGGCAGCGGAGCCAGCAGCGCGAAGTCCTCGACGACGTCCAGCCCGCACGCGTCGCCCGCGTGGACCACCATCTCGGCGAACGCGGCGGCGGGTACGAGCACCTGCCCGGCGATGACATGGTCGCGCAGCCACGGCTGGGCCGCGACGGAAAGGTGACCGGTGCACAGCAGGCGCTCCGTGCCGGGCAGGGTGGTCGTCCCGGTCAGCAGAGGATGTCCGCCGTCGGCCGACGCGGGGGCCGTGTCGTCCAGCCAGTAGCGCTGCCGCTGGAAGGGGTAGGTCGGCAGATCCACCCGCCGGGCGCCGCTGCCCGCGTACACCCGGGGCCAGTCCACCGGCAGACCGTGCGCGTGCAGCCGGCCGAGCGCGGTCAGGACCGCTTCCGCCTCCGGTACGCCGGCTCGTACGGTGGCCGTGCACATCGGCCCCTCGCGCTCCCCGGCGACGCCGCTCATGGCAGCTGTCGTGAGCTGCGCGTCGGGGCCCACCTCGGCGAAGGCGGTGACCCGCTCGTCGTGGACGAGACGACGCGTCGCGTCACCGAATCGTACGGATTCGCGGGCGTGGCGCACCCAGTACGCCGCCGAGCGCAGATCGCCCCCTTCCGCCCGGCGTCCCGTCAGCGTCGACATCACCGTGACGCGCGGCTTCCCGTACGTCATTCCCGACGCGACGCGGCCGAACTCGGCGAGCATCGGTTCCACCAGCGGTGAGTGGTAGGCATGGGCGGCCCGCAGCCGCGTGGTGCGGCGTCCGCGGCCGGCGAACCGGGCCGCGACGGCGCGTACGGCCTCCTCCTCCCCGGAGACGACGACCGACCGCGGACCGTTCACCGCCGCGATCGCCACACGGTGCGCGAGATCCGCCAGCTCTTCCGCCGCCTCGTCCTCGGACGCCTCCACTGCCACCATGGTCCCGCTGCCGGGCAGTTGACGCATGAGCCGCCCCCGGGCCGCGACCAGCTCCACCGCTTCCGGCTCCGACAGGACGCCCGTGACGTGAGCCGCCGTCAGCTCGCCCACGGAGTGGCCGGCCACGGCGTGCGGCCGCACGCCCCAGGACTCGAGCAACCGGAACAGCGCCACTTCGAAGACGAACAGCCCGGCCTGCGCGAAGTCGGCCCTGTCCAGCAGAGCGGCATCGCCGGTGTTCCCGTCCGCCCACAGCACGGAACGCAGTGGCCTCTCCAGGTCGCCGGTGCCGTCGAACCGTTCGCACAAGGCATCGAAGACGGCCGCGAAGCCGGGAAAGACGGCGTGCAGTCCCCGGCCCATGCCGGGCCGCTGCGCGCCCTGGCCCGAGAAAAGCAGTGCCAGCCGCCCGGACGGCGCTATCGGCCCCGCCCCGGAGCTTCCCGGCGCGTCACCGGTGGCCGCCCATGCGTCCAGAGCCTTCAGCAGCGTCTCGCGGTCCCCCGCGGTCACGGCTGCCCGGTGCGTGAGCGCCGCCCGGGACGTGGCGAGGGAAAAAGCGACGTCCAGCGAGGTCAGCTCGGGTCGTTCCCGCAGCAGGTGCGCCACCTGCCCGGCTCGCGCGCGCAGGGCCCGCGGATCCGCGCCCGACAACAGCAGCGGCGGCACCGTACTCCAGGGCCTTTCGGGAGAAGCCTGCTCAGCGGTGTTCTCAACGGCCTCTTCCAGGAGGACGTGGGCGTTGGTCCCGCCGATGCCGAAGGCGGACACCCCGGCCCGGCGTGGGCTGCCGGGCGCCGGGTGCCACTCCTCCTCCCGCGTCAGGAGCCGTACGGCGCCTGACGCCCAGTCCACATGCGGTGACGGCTCCTCGCAGTGCAGGACGCGCGGCAGCCGTCCGTGGCGCATCGCCATGACCGTCTTGATGACACCTCCGATACCGGCGGCGGCCTGGGTGTGCCCGATGTTGGACTTGAGCGCCCCGAGCCACAGCGGCCGGTCGCCGGGCCGCTCCCTCCCGTACACGGCTTGCAGTGCCCGGGCCTCCACGGGGTCGCCGAGCGCGGTACCCGTGCCGTGGGTCTCGACCGTGTCGACGTCCGCCGGGGACAGGCCGGCGGCGGCGAGGGCCTGACGGATCACCTCCTGCTGGGCCGGGCCGCTCGGCGCGGTCAGGCCGTTGGACGCGCCGTCGGAAGCGACCGCCGAGCCGCGAAGGACGGCCAGCACCGGATGGCCGTTGCGCCGGGCGTCGGAGAGGCGCTCCAGCAGGACCACTCCGGCGCCCTCCGCCCAGGCTGTGCCGTCGGCGGCGGCCGAGAACGGTTTGCACCGGCCGTCCGGCGCGAGGCCGCGCAGCCTGCTGAACGCGACGAACGGGGCCGCGGTGGCCATGACGGTGACGCCCCCGGCCACGGCCAGAGAGCACTCGCCGGACCGCAGCGCCTGTGCCGCCGAGTGCACGGCCACCAGCGACGACGAGCAGGCGGTGTCCACGGTCACGGTGGGCCCGCGCAGGTCGAGGGCGTAGGCGATGCGCCCCGAGGCCACGCTGCCCGCCGAGCCCAGGGCGAGGTCCGCCTCCAGCTCGTGCGGGCCGCGGTGCAGGAAACGGCCGGCGTAGTCGTCGTGCATCACACCGACGAAGACACCGGTGTCGCTGCCGCGCAGGGCCGCCGGGTCGATACCCGCGCGCTCGCAGACCTCCCAGGTGGTCTCCAGCAGCAGCCGCTGCTGCGGATCGGTGGCCAGTGCCTCCCGTGGGGACATCGCGAAGAAGGCCGCGTCGAAGTCGGCCGCCCCGCGCAGGAAGCCGCCGCGCCGGGTGACGGAGGTGCCGAGCCGGTCGGGGTCCGGGTCGTGGAGACCGGACAGGTCCCATCCTCGGTCGACGGGGACGTCCGAGGTCGCGTCGATCCCGTCCGCGACCAGCCGCCACAAGTCCTCGGGCGAGGCCACGCCACCCGGGTACCGGCAGGCCATCGCGACGACGGCGACCGGCTCGGCCGGAGGCACACGCGCCGCGCCGCCGTCCGGGGCCGGGCCACCGAGTAGCCCGGCCTCCAGGAACGCCGCCGCGGCGGCGGGCGTCGGGTGGTCGAACACCAAGGTCGCGGGCAGCTCCAGGCCGGTGACCGTGCCCAGCCGGTCACGCAGCACCACACCCCCGAGAGACGTGATCCCGAAGGCGGTGAAGGGCCGGTCCGGTGCGAGGCCCCGTTCCGGCACGCCGCTCGCCCGCGCCGTCGCGGCGAGGACGAGACCCAGCACGGCGTCGGACCGGCCGGACGGGGACAGCGCCGACAGACGCCGGCGCAGGGCGGACGCCGTGGCCTCGCGCGCCGGACCCAGCCGCTCGGCCAGCTGCCGGGCCAGCGCGGAACGGTCGGTCTTGCCGGAGGGGGTACGGGGCACGGCGTCGGTCCCGTACACCTCGTCGGGCACCTTGAAGCCCGACAGCCGCTCCCGGCACAGGGCACGTACGCGGTCGGTGTCGACGCGGTGCCCCGGTTCGGCGACCACGAAGGCGACCGGCACCTCGCCCAGCACGTCGTGCGGTCTGCCGACGACGGCCCCGTCCGCGACGCCGGGGCAGGCGAGCAGCACGTTCTCGACCTCGACCGGGTTGATGTTCTCGCCGCCGCGGATGATCAGTTCCTTGACGCGACCTGTGACGCGCAGCCCGCCGTGCCGTTCGCGGCGGCCGAGGTCTCCCGTGCGGTACCAGCCGTCCTTGAACGCCCGTGCCGTGTCGTCCGGGCGGTCGTGATACCCGAGCATCAGGTTGGGACCGCGAACCCGGATCTCTCCTTCGCCTCCGTCGGCGACATCCTCACCACTGGCGGGGTCGGTCAGCCGCACCTCGACGCCGGGCACCGGCAGACCGCCGTCCCCTGAGCCACCGAGCCGCTCGACCGCGATCTTCCCGCAGGTCTCGGTACTGCCGTAGCCGTCGAGCAGCGGGGCGCCCAGTAGTTCCTCGACGTCCGCCCGTAGCTCCGGGGGACACGGCGCGCCTCCTGTGACGCACAGACGCAGGCCGGCCGGCGATCGTAGGGAGGCTTCGCGGGCCGCGCTCGTGAGCAGGCGGTAGGTGGCGGGCACGCCGGCCATGATGGTGAACCGCTGTTCGGTGAGTGCCTGTGCGACGTTCGCGCCTCGGTCGAGGAGGTACGCGCTCGCGCCCACGGCCACCACTCCCAGCAAGCACAACGAGTGCGCGTAGGCGTGGAACATGGGCAGCGGCCACAGCAGTCGGTCCTGCGGCCCCAGGTCCCAGAACGGGACGTAGGCCGCCGCCACGGACCACAGCGCGGCGCGCTGGCTGGAGACCACCCCCTTGCTCCGGCCCGTGGTCCCCGAGGTGTAGAGGATCCAGGCCGCCTCGTCGAGCCCGAGGTCGTCCCGTGGCGTGCGTCCCGGGTCCGCCCCGGCGAACTGCTCGAAGACGTGCGTGCCCGCCGCCGCTCCATGCGGCATGGCCTCCGTGCCCACCACCAGGATCCGTGACCGCAACCGTGGCCGTTCGGCGGCCAATCGCGAGACCCGGGGCAGCAGCGTCCGCTCGGTGATCACCGCCACCGCTCCGCTGTCGTCGAGGAAGTGGGCGAGCTCCACGTCCGCCGCCCCGGAATCGAGCGGAACACCCACCGCCCCCGCCCGTAGAACCGCGAAGAAACCCTCGACCGTCTCCACCCGGTTGCCCAGGAGGAGCACCACCCGGTCGCCCCTCCGTACCCCCAAGCGCACCAGGTGTCCCGCCAGCCGACGGGTCCGCACTTCCAACTCCTGGTACGTGACGCCCCGTCGCGCGTCCAGGAAGGCGGTCTTTCCTCCGGATCGGGCCGCGTGCGCCTCCAGCACGCCCGGCAACGCGCGGATGAGTTCGCCCCGGATCTCCGTCATTTCGGCGCCTCCGGCGACGTGGCGTGTGGGTCCACTCCATGAAACCAAGGGTGTCCCATCACCGACAGACCCAACCGCCGCCGGGCCGGGATCGTCGAGACGCCGCCCAAGGGCCGGCAGCGGGTGAGGAGTTCGCGGTGGTCCGCACCATGAACGTCACTTGGACGCGAACGGGCCGGTGGTGACAAAGCGGTGGAGTTGGCGGGCGAAGCTCTGTGCCTCTTCGGGTGGCCAGGAGGCGAGGGACGCCTCGATGAGCGTGGCGAGGCGTTGCCGGGTGGTCCGCACGGTCCGGTGTCCGGTTTCGGTGAGGGCGAGCAGGGTGGCGCGGCGGTCGTCGGGGTCGGGTTCCCGGCGTAGCAGGCCGGCTTCCTCCAGGCGGGTGGCGCGGCGGGTGACGCCGGAGCGGTCCAGGCCGATCTCGCCCGCGAGGTCGGCCGCGCTGCGCGGGCCGGTCCGGGCGAGTCCGCTGAGGACGGGGTAGGTGGTCTCGTCCACCGCCTCGCCCAGGCCGTCCGTCAGGCGGGCGTACAGCTGTGCCCGGGTGCCTCGCCTGAGCAGGGTTCCCAGGGCGTCGGCGATCTCGTGTCCCACATCGTCGGTCATGGCCCAAGAATAGCGTGCGCGACGCACGCAATCTGTAGTACGGTGCATATGCGTGCTCAGCGCACGCACTTTCCGCCGAAACGCGAACCCCAAGGGGACCCTCATGACCGTCGCCGGCACCCGCACCGACGTCCGCGCCGCCCTCACCGACCTGCTCCTCACCCCGGGCCTCGACCTCGACGAGGCCGCCGACCGGCACTTCGCCCCCGACTACCGCCAGCGCACCGACGGAAGCTGGGCGGACCGCACCGAGTTCCTCGCCCACATCGCCCACCTGCGCACGGTCGTCGCCGGCGGCTCGGTCGAGGTGCACGACGAACTCTCCTCCGGCGATCGCTACGCCGACCGCCACACGATGGAGGTCATCAAGACCGACGGCTCCACCGTCCGCATGGAGGTCTACCTCTTCGGCGAGTTCGCCCCCGACGGCCGCTTCCGCCGCATCGAGGAGACCACCCTCATGCTCGAAGGCTCCGACGCCGACCGGAACCTCGGCAGCGCCCGCTGAGCCGCATCGCCCACCTGACGCCACGAGGCCGCGCCCGTGCCGGCGCACGGGCGCGCCGCCGTCATCGCCGGGGCCGGCCCGGTGGGGCTCTGGACGCAGCCGACGCGCACCCTGTGCCGCTGAACGCCGCTCGGTGAGCCCACCCGCCCGGCCCGGCTCGGGGTTCCGCCGCCACGGTGGACGACAACCGGGACGAGGCGTAACCCCCGTTCCGGCGGCGGTTGGAGGTCACCGGTCCAGTTGTTACTTCGTATCGGAGACGTATCGAGGAGGTAACCGGGTGAGGCTGTCCCGGGGCCCGGCCCGTACGGGCTGGTGACGGCTTCGGGCGGACCGGAGCGTTTGACCGTGGGGGGTAACCGTGATCCGTAAACACACCGCAGTGATCGTCTCTGTCGCCACGAGTGGAGTACTTCTGCTGTCCGCCTGCGGCGCGGAAAACAAGGGCGGTTCCGCATCCGCCTCTTCGGCGGCCGCTCCCGCGGCGGGCCAGGGCGGGGCCGCCGGCGGCAGCCCGTCGGCCGGGCAGGACCTGAGCCTCCTCAGCGGCACCGCGAAGGCGAACAACGCCTCGCCCAAGACAGGCGACTGGGCAGTCGAGCCCGGGAAACCGGCGACGAAGCCGGAGGCGCTGCGATGGGTGCAGTTGTCGGCCTCGAAGGCCGGGGCACTGAACCCGGTGGTGGTCAACGGGGCGGGCTTCACGCTCTACCGCTTCGACAAGGACACCGCGAACCCGTCGAAGTCCACCTGCGACGGCGACTGCGCGTCCACCTGGCCCCCGGTCGTCGTCGCACCGGGCGGCAAGGTCTTCCTCGACGGCGTCGACAAGTCGAAGGTCGGCACCGTCAAACGGGATGACGGCACGCTCCAGGTCACGGTCGGGGGCTGGCCCGTGTACCGTTTCAGCAAGGACTCCAAGCCCGGCGAGACCAAGGGCCAGGGCGTCGGGGGCACCTGGTTCGGTGTCACTCCCGACGGCAAGAAGGCCGGCGGTGGCGCCGACGGCGACGCCGGCAGTGGCAGCCCCCAGGCCAAGCCCGCCACCAGCGTCGTCCTCTTCGACGACCGGAACTTCGGCGACCCCTCCCAGGGACTGGCCGGCAAGGGATGCCAGAACGTGCCCCGGGACAACGTCGCCTCCTCCCTCCAGGCCCAGGGCAGCCTGAAGATCTGGTCCGAGCGGAACTGCACGGGCAAGTCCAGGATCGTCAACGGTGACGTGGCCGACCTGGCGGCCATCGGCTTTGACAATGACATCTCCTCGGTCTTCTTCGGCTGACGGGCCATTGAGCCGGCTGCCGCCGGTTCAATGGACAGGTCGTCAGACCGCGGTCGGTGTGCGGGCCCGCTGGAAGGCCGACGGAGGGGTGCCGGCCCCGCGCGCGATTTGGACGGGTGCGTCGCCCTATGGACGGCCCCGCGTTTCGTCCGCACGCCGCGCAGGCAGTATCAGGCTGATGAGCCGTTGCGTTCCTCTCTCGCTGGCGGACGAGTTCGTGGCCCGGCACACTTGCGGCCCTCTGATCTGGTGCGTGGTCTTCCTGCTCCGCGGCCGCCCACCGGGCGCGGAGGAGCTGCGACGTCGCGTGGCGGCACGGTGGGCCCATCTGCCGCGGATGCGGTGGGTGTTGATGCCGTCACCCGGGGCGCCGGCCGCCGGCCGGCGTCGCTGGACCGAGCGGTCCGCGTTCGTGGCCGAACACCATGTCCTGCGGGATCCGACCGGACGCACGCTCGAGGCGTGGGCGTCCGGGGCATTGACGCATCCGCTGCCGCCGGACCGGCCCTTGTGGCAGCTGCGCCTCATGCCGTGCCCGACGGAGGGTGGGTACGGGCTGTTGCTGCGCATGCATCACGCCCTGGCCGACGGCCAATCGGCCATCACGTTGATGCGTCTGCTCCTGGACGGCCCCGGCGACGCACGGCCCGCGCCGGCGCGCCGCCCCGAGCGCAGCGACCCGCGCCGCGTCGCGGAGAGCTACCTGCGGGCGGGACTGGCCGTACCGCTCCCTCCGGGGCGCGGTGTCGAGCCGGCTCTCGCCTGGTCACCGGTGGATGCCGACATGTTCCGGGCGGCCCGCCGGGCTCTGCCCGATGGCACGGCGACCACCACCGAGACATTGATGGCGGCCGCGGCGGGAGCCCTTCGTGGCTGTTTCGGCGACCCGGCCGGATGGCCGGGACGCGGCCGTGTCTTCACCTGGGTCCCGGTGAGTCTCCGCACCGCCGAGAACGCCGATGAACTGGGCAACATGGCGAGCGCGCTCCGTCTGCCCCTGCCCGTCGACGGCGATACGCCGGTCGCCCGTCTCTCGGCGTGCCGCGGTCTCGTGGACGCCTTCGGCCGTCGTGCCCTGGACCTGCCCTGGCGACTGGCCCGTCTGGTGCGCCTCATGGGGCCACGGGCCATGGACGCCGTGCTCGCCCGTGCCATGCGGCCCTCACATGCGGCTGTCAGTTGCACAAGTCTGCCGTGGGGACGCACCCCGTGGGCGCTCGACGGGGATCCCGTGGCCCGCGTCGTGGCGTCGTCCGTCGTGCCGCCGGTCGGCTGCTGCCACTTCGTCCTCAGCAACTACGCCGACACCCCTGTCGTCGCCGTGACCACCCACCGTCTGCCCGGCGACGCCCGTCGGCTGGCGGCGGCCTTCGCCCGCGAAGTCGCCCGTCTCGCCGAGTGCGGCGCGGCGTGACGCGGGCCGGGGGAACCGGTCGCAGTGGGCCGCCGCGTGTGCTGGTGGTTTCGGGCGGCATGGGGGCGGGGCACGACGGTGCCGCGCGGGAGCTGGTCCGGCAGCTCGGGGAACGCGGCGTGGCCACGGAGGTGCGTGATTTCCTCGACGCGTTGCCCCGGCCGCACCGGCCACTGCTGAAGGGCTGGCACGCCTTCACGGCCCAGTACACGCCTCGCCTGTTCGACTGGATGGCCCGCTGCGAGGAACGCGACTCGGTCGTCCGGGAGGCGACGCAGAGGGTGTGCCGCACGGCCCGCCGCGCGGTGGCTCGCTGGGCGGCCGGCGGATTCGACGCGGTGGTCTCGGTCTTTCCCCTCGCCACACAGACGCTGGGCATGCTGCGGTGGAGTGGTGAGCTGGGCGTGCCCGTGGTGTGCTGCCTGACCGATCCGGCGCCGAACCGCCTTTGGACGCATCCGGGGGTCGATGTGTATCTGACGGCCCTTGAGGCGACCGCGACCGAAGCCGCGGAGCGTTACGGAGTGGCGATGTCGGTGGGCGGGCCGCTGGTCGACCCCGCGTTCCGTCGGCTGGTGGACGAGGCCGTGCGCCGGGCGGTGCGTGCGGAGTTGGGGGTTTCGCCGGATCGGCTGATGGTGCTGTTGGCGGCGGGGGCCTTGGGTTCCGGTGAGGTGATGGCGAGCGCCACGGCCGTGCGGGACGTGCCCGGCACCGTGGCCGTCGTGTTGTGCGGCCGCAACGACCGGCTGCGGCGCAAGGCCGCGGCCTCGCGCGGCGTGGTGGCGCTCGGCTGGCGCGACGACATGCCGCGGTTGCTGGCCGCGGCCGACGTCCTGGTGCACAACGCCGGGGGCCTGTCGCTGACCGAGGCGCTGGTCGCCGGGGTGCCGGCGGTCAGTTACCGGGTGCTGGCGGGCCACGGCAGGCAGAACGCCGCCACGCTGGCCCGCGCCGGGCTCGTGCCTTGGCCCCGTACCCCTGAGGAGCTCGCCGAGGTGCTGCGCCGACAGGCCTCCCGGGGCCGGATGTCCCTCCTGCCCACGCCGTCGCCCGGGACGGCCGAGACGATCGAGGCGTTGACACGGCGGGGCCGTACGGGCTGACGTCAGCCCGTACGGCGGCGGGCGGCGAGGTGGGCACCGAGCGCCCAGAGCGGGAAGCAGTCGGCGTAGCGGCGGTAGTCGAGCATGGCCGTGCCGAAGAAGACGCCGGTCACAGCCCCCTGATGCCAGGAACCGTCCTCCCCCTGCCGCTCGCACAGCCAACGGACGCCCTCGCGCACGCTCGCCGAGTCGGGGCCGGTGATCTGCAGCAGCGCGAGCAGCGCCCACGCGGTCGTCACGGGCTGGCTTTCGGGGTGCTCGACGTAGCGGTCCTCGGCGCATCCGCGATGGTGTTCCCCCCAGCCTCCGTCGCCCCGTTGGACGGACTCCAGCCAGGCCGCGGAGCGCTTGAGCCGAGGGTGGGTCGGCGCGAGTCCGGCGGCGCGCAGGCCACGGACGGCGAACAGGGTGCCGTAGACGCGGTTGACGCCCCAGGCGGCGCGCCATGAGCCGTCCGCGCACTGGGTGCGGAGCAGGAAGCGGGCGCCGCGCCGGATGGCCCGCGACACCGCCTCACGGTGCGTCTGTCCCGCCTGCCGCCTCAGTTCCGCGAGGGCGACCAGGGCGGAGCCGGTGCATTCGGTGTAGGAGTCCTCCACCATGCAGTGGGAGAACATCTCGGCCGGGTTCGCCGCCTCCAGCAGGCGGCTGCCCCGGCGCGGCTCGTACGACCCGAAGCCGCCGTCCCGGTTCTGCCGGTGCAGCAGGAACGCGACGGCCTGGCGCAGCCGCCGCTCGTCGGGTGCCGGGGCATCCGGGACGTGGGTGGCGGTGTGGAGGAGCGCGGATACCGCCTCGGCCGTGCAGTCGCTCACCGGCCAGCGGTGGGCGCTGTCGGAGACGCACCAGCCGCCGGCGGCCGGGGCGCGGGCGGTGACCTCGGGCCGGGGTACGTCCTCGGTGACCTGGGCGTCGCGCAGATACGCGCAGGCCCGGCGCAGGGCAACGTCGGCGTGGGCATCGGTGTCGGCGTGGGCGTCGGTATCGGTATCGGCATCGGGCCGGTGAGCCAGCAGGGCCTCGACGGCGAACGCGGTGTCCCACGTCTGCGTTCGGGCGCCGGCGTAGCGGATGCCGCGCTCCGGGTCTTCCCAGCGCCAGTGGTCGAGGGCCTTCAGGGCGCGGTCCACGTCCGCCGGGCCCGCTCCGGAGGCGTGCAGCACCAGGACGTTGAGCAGCGAGCTGACCGGGGAGAGGCCGAGGTGGTGCGTGGCCTCCTGCTCGTGGGTCACGCGATCGAGGCAGCGGGCCAGTGCGCGCTCACGCGTCCGGCGCGGGGGACGGCGCTCGTACAGCGCGAGTGCGTCGAACGCGGCCCGCAGCAGCGGGTGCGGGGGGACGACGGTGTCGGTGCCGAGCAGGCGGCGCCGGGTCCGGAACGGCAGGCGCCGCTCCTGGCCGAACAGGTCCTCCCGTAGTTCCGCGGTGAGCGAGTGGCCGAGGTCGCCGGAGAAGCGGATGCCGTAGAGGTAGGCCATGGCTTGGTAGATGGTGCGGGTGTGGCAGTAGAGCCGGTCGGGGTGGAATGGCAACCGGCGCGGCAGCAGGAAGAGTTCCGGAGGCAGCGGATTGACGGCCCGGTAGTCGTACAGCCCCGCGAAGGCCAGCCAGAGCCTGCCCCAGGTGGGCACGGATCCCGCTCCTGCCGGCCGGGACCGGAGCCAGGCCGCCGAGCGGGCGCACAGCGGGTCGTCCCGGTGGTTGCCGAGCAGCCGCAGCGCGACGTGCGCGAGGGCCGTGCAGTACGGGGAGGTGTCCGACTCCGGGTGCAGCCCCCACCCGCCTGCCGGGGTGAGCGTCGTGCGGTAGTGCAGCGTCATCGCCGCCCGGGTCCGCTCCGGCAGGTCGTGCCCGACGAGGCGGCACACGATGACGTACTGGGAGAGGATCATGGTGTTCCACACCATCTCGCCCTCCCAGCAACCCGACTGCTCCTGGAGGGACAGCAGTCGCTCAATCGCCTTGCGGTGCGCCTGATCCGGGCTCGGGGCGCGGCCGGCCCCCGGGCTGTCGCCGGGCGTGTGCGTCGCGCGCAAGGTGTTCCCCCCATTTGCGGATGGTCAGGTCCTGGCAGAGCCGGACGGCCGGGTTGAGCTCGACCGAGGGCGCGGCGAAGTGCCGCTCGTAGCCGAGCTGTTCGCCTTCCACCGCCCTGCCGTCCTGGGACAGGGTCGGGCGCGCGGTGAGCGCGCTGACCGCGCGCATCAAGGGGGCGGTCAAGCGGTAGGGCATGGTCAGGCCGGTGCCGGGCAGCTGGATCCCGTCGGCCTTGAAGTAGAAGAGGAAGAAGACCCGGGTGGTGCGTCGGTCCATGGGGAGGAGGAAGAGCCAGTGCTTGATGTAGCCGCCGGTGTCGGAGCACTGGTACGGGTAGTGGTAGGTGATGTCGATGGAGGTGGTGTCGGCGCGCCTGCGGTCGACGAAGTGCCGTACGAAGCGGCCGCCGCCGATGAAGGCGTCGTAGGAGATCTCCACCCCTTCGCCATCATCCGTCGTGGCGTGACGGGTCAGCTTGGCGTCCCAGAACGGCCGGTACCTGCGGTGGAGATAGGCGTGGGTGAAGTCGCTGGTGTTGTCCATGATCAGGGAGTGGTGGGCCCGCCAGACGTAGGAGATGTCCATCCGGGGCCAGGGCCTGGGGCCCGTCAGTTCGGGGATGCCGGGGATGCGCCGCCCGCCCGCGAGGGCGGGGTCGCCGGGGAAGACCCAGATCAGGCCGTGGCGGGTGGCCACGGGGTAGTCCCGCACCTTCACCTCGGGTTCGGCGCGTCCGAAGAGGTCGTGGGCGTAGTGCACCACGCGGCCGTCACCGCGGTAGGTCCAGCCGTGGTACTCGCACGTGAGGTGGCAGCCGTCCACCACGCCCGCCGAAAGCCGCAGTTGGCGGTGTGCGCAGCGGTCCTCCAGGGCGTGGAGCGAGCCGTCGGCGCCGCGCCAGACGACGATCGGCCGGTCCCAGAACGAGGTGGCGAGGGCCTGCCCGGGGGGCAGCGCCCGCTCGTACTCCACGGGGTACCAGTGGTCGGGGTCGAGGCCGGCCGCGAGGACCTTCTGGCGCCTGCCCCGCGCCGTTCCGAAACCGGGCGGGCCCGGCGGGCCGGTCATGACGGTCCCGCCGTGCGGCGTACGGGCCGCTCGACCCGCCGCCGCACCGGCACGGTGACGACCCGGCGGGCGTCGATCAGCCCGCGCCGGGCGAAGCAGGTGAACGCCTCCTGCACCGCGCGCGCCACACTCGTCGGGCGGTAGCCGAGCTCCGCGACGGCCCGGGAGCAGTCGGCGCGCCGCCGGGAACGGAGGAAGTCCAGCGCCGCCGGGGTCAGCCGCATCTCATGACGCGGCGCCAGCACGGACACCACCGGCGCGGCCGCCCTGGCGATCCCCGCCATCACCGGCGACGGCACCCGCAGGAGGCGCCGGCGTCGTCCGCAGACCTCGCCGTAGTGGTCGAGTATCTCCTCCACCGTGTGGAATCGCGTGGAGAACAGGTACTTCCGCCCCGCGACCCCACGGCGCATCGCCAGCATGTGCCCCGCGACGAGATCCCCGACGGACACGAACTCGAAGCCGCCCGGGACGTAGGCCAGCAGCCGCCCATTGGCGAAGTCCAGCAGCAACCGGCCCATCCGGGACGGCCGGTAGTCATGGGGCCCGATGATCGCGGTGGACGTCGCGACGACGACGTCCAGCCCCCGTGCCGCGGCCTTGACGCACTCGTGCTCCACCAGCACCTTGCTGACGGTGTACGGCGTGTGCGCGGCGAAGGGGTAGAAGAGGTCCTCCTCCGTGCACGGAACGCCGCGCCGCCAGCCGGTCGCGCTCAACGACCCCGTGACCACCACCCGCCGGACATCCGCCCGCCCGGCCGCCGCCAGCACATGGTGGGTGCCGAGCACGTTGATGTCGTAGATCCGGCGCTCGCCGCCGCTCCTCGTGGAGACCTCGGCGGCGCAGTGATAGACCTCCTCGCAGCCCGAGACGGCTCGCCCCACCGCCGCCGGGTCCCGCACATCACCCGGTACGCGGTGCACCGCCAGGCCGTCGAGAGCGGACCCGGCCGGCCCCCTGAGCAGCACGCGTACGTCCTGACCATCCGTCAGCAGCGCGCGGACCAGATTGGCGCCCAAGTGCCCGGTAGCGCCCGTGACAAGGATCACCACGCCCCCCAATCACGCCCCCGCCGTGCCCCGTTCATGCGCGTTCGCAGGCGCCATGAATATGCGATCACATCGCATATTTCGCAGTTTAGCGACCCTGCGATACGAGCAGAAGAGGGCCAAGGAGACACCGAGGGGGAGCTCGTGCGGACCGTGGATGTACTGGTCGCGGGAGCCGGGCCGGCGGGCTGCATGTCAGCGCTGTGCCTAGCCCGGCAGGGCGCCACCGTTCTCGTCGTGGACCCCTGCCCGCCCCCCGTCCGCCAACTGGCCGGGGAGTGGCTCCACCCGGCCGGGGTGATCGCACTGCACCGGATGGGAATCACCACCGCCGGCCGCGAGTTCACCACCAACCGCGGGTTCCGGCTGCACACCTCCGACGGAAAGCCTCCGCTGCACTGCCCCTATCCCCACGGCACCGCCGTGAGCATGTACCACCATGTCCTCGCCACGCTCCTGCTGCGCACGGTGCGCGCCACTCCCGGCATCACCCTCCGCCAGGGAGAGCGGGTCACGGCCGTCACGACGACCGGCCGGGCCCGCACCACCCGGGAGGAGGTGTCCGCCGGGCTCGTCGTCGGCGCGGACGGCCGCTCCTCCACCGTGCGCCGCTTCCTGCGCCCCGACGAACAGGCGCCCCTGCGGCTCTCCCGCGTAGCCGGACTGCTGCTGCCCGGCGCCCGGCTGCCCCGTGGCGGATACGGCCATGTCTTCCTCGGCGGGCCCGGCCCGGTCCTGGCCTACCAGGTGGCGCCGGGCACCGTCCGCCTCTGCGTCGACGTGCCCCTCCCCGGCCCCGGCCCCTCGGACATCCGTGGTTACCTACGGCACGGCTACGCCGACGTACTCCCCGAGGAACTGCGCCCGGCCTTCCGCGCTTTGCTCGACGCCGGCAAGGTCCAATGGGCGGCCGCCCGCTTCCGCGAGCGCTCCTTCTTCGGCCGGGGACGCTGCGCCCTGGTCGGCGACGCGGTCGGCCACGGCCACCCCCTGGCCGCGCAGGGCATGACCCTCGCGCTCCTGGACGGCGAATGCCTCGCCCGCCACAGCCCGGACATCCCCGCCTACGCCGCCGAACGGACCGCCCGCTCCTGGTCCGCCGAACGCCTCGGCGCCGCGCTCCACCGCACGCTGACCGGACACGACCCCACCTCCCTCCTCCTGCGCCGGTCGGCCTTCGCCCTCTGGCGGCACGACGCCCGCCAGCGCGGCCTCGTCCTGGGCCTGCTGAGCATGCGGGACGACCGCCGGAGCACGTTCTACGACGTCCTCGCGCATGTGGCGGCCCGGGCGCTGACGGAGCGCACCCGCACCGCCCGCGCCTTCCCGGGCGCCGCCCCCTCCATGGGCCGGCTGACGGGCCTGGCCGACTGGCTGCTCTGGCTGATCGGCCCCACCATCGGCCCGCCCCGCCCGCCCCGCGGGCGACTGCCGGCGATCGCCGTCATGGGGCCGTGATCGCCGTCATGGGGCCCTGACCCGGCTACGGCGATCCGCCCGCCTGGTGAGCGTCGCGCTGATCTTCCGTGCTGTGGCCCGTTTGGGTGCGTTGGCCGGGTCCCGCTGCCCGATCGCGGTGATCCTTGGCATGTGGGCACCTTGATGCCGCATCGCTGCTCGCGTACCCGCGGCATGCTGTGGCCGACCGTGGGAGTGGAAGAGGAGTACTTCCTCGCCCGTCTTGGCAGCCGCACCCTTGCACCTGGCGGGACGCGAGTGGTGAAGAGGGCTGCCGCGGCGCTCGGGCCCCTGGTGGACGGTGAGTTCACCGAGTGCCAGGTGGAGGTCAGGGCCATGGACGTGCCCGCCACGGCCGCCGACACGGCTGTCCTGGCGGCGATCGTCAGGGCTCTGGTCGTGGTCGCGTTGATGAGCGTGCGCGCGGGAGCCCCGGACCGCCGGTCTGCGGCGAGCTGCCGCGCGCGTCCTACTGGCGTGCGGCGCGGGACGGATGGAGCGGTCACGGCCTGGACGTCGTGACCGGGCGGCTCGTCCCCATGCCGCTCCAGGCCGCCAGGATCCTCGACCACGTGCGCCCGGTCCTGGAGGAGTACGGCGAGGCCGACCAGGCCACCACGTTCGTGAACCAACTGGCGGCGCGCCGCGGCGGCGCGGACCGCCAGCGCGAGGTCTTCGCCCACCGGGGCAACCTCCAGGACGTCGTGGACGACCTGGCCGACACGGAGGACAGCGCCCTGAGTCACTAGCGCGGCGCCGGCCGCCGTGCGAGGCACGGGCTCCGCTCGTAGGGTGGCGCTCATCGGACGAGCGGAGGCGGCCGGCGGGCCGATCCCGCACGCCTACCTCGCCCCCGGGGCCGGGCCGAGGTGGCCGGGGCGTGGCGGCGGCGCAGTACGCCCAGCACCGTGCCGAGGCCCTCCGTCTCCCAGGCGGCGTTGAAAATGGTGCGGTTCTCCGAGCCGTAGAGAGCCTGGAGGCCGGCGGCTGTGCAGGGTCGCTCGGCGTGGGTGTGCGTCGCACGCCCCGCCGGTAGGGCGGCCGAGGACGACGCTGAGCCGAACTCCGCCGCGGTGGCCACCACGCCGGCCATCGCCCTGCGGACCGCTTGAGAGAAACGGGTCATGGCTGGTCACGCTACCGTCAACCGGAGATGAGGAGTTGGCACCTCGGACGGGTGGTACGGGGCGACGGCCGCCATGGCGGTGCGCCATGCTGGCGCGGTGACGACCAGCGACCGCGAGGGCGCCGCTCGCGATGCGACAGACATCTGTATGGGACCGGAAAGGCGCAAGCATGCCCGTACCGCTGCGGCGTGAAGCGCGGCGCACTCGTGAGGCGATCACTCAATGGCTCGCCGACCGGTTCCCCGACGAGGGGACCCCCTCGATCGGACCCGTGCGCACCCCTGTCGAGACCGGCTTCAGCGGGGAGACGCTGCTGTGCGACGCGACGTGGAACCACCGGGGCCGGCGTCTGGTCCGGCCCCTGGCCATCAGGGTGGCTCCCGCCACCCACAGCCTGCTGCCCGAGTCCTCGTGGCACCGCCAGGTCAGGCTCCAGGAGCTGTTGGCCGGGACCGACGTGCCCGTGGCCAGGATCCATGGCAGCGAGCCGTCGGGCGAGCTCCTGGGCTCGGCGTTCGTCGTCATGGAACGGATCGACGGGCGGGTGCCGGGGGACGTCCCCTCCTATCACCGCTCCGGCTGGCTGGCGGAGGCCCACCCTGTCGACCGCGCCCAGGTCTGGAACGGGGGCCTGGAGCTGATGGCACGGCTCCACCGCCTGGACCCCGGCGCGCTGGACCTGTCGTTCCTGGACGACGTGGCCCACGGCCCGGCCCCCAGCCCCGCCCCCGTCGGCATTCGCCGTCAGCTCGGCGAGTGCCTGGCTCGCCTGGAGTTCTACGGCGCCCAGAACGATCCCGTCGTCACCGCCGCCGCCGACTGGCTGCGGGCCCGCTGCCCGGAGGAGCCCGATCCGCCGCGGCTGCTGTGGGGCGACGCCCGCATCGGCAACATCATCTACTCGGGACGGAAGCCGGTCGCCCTCCTCGACTGGGAACTGGCCACGCTCGGCGCCCCGGAGAGCGACCTCGCCTGGTACCTGTTCACCGACCGCTACCTGAGCGAGGGCCTCGGCCTGCCCCGGCTCCCCGGCCTGCCGAGCCGGCAGGAGACCGTCGCCACCTACGCCTCCCTCCTCGGCCGCCCTCTGCGCAACTTCACCTACTACGATGTTTTCGCAGCCTTCCGGTTCACCCTGTTCACGTGCCGTCTCACGCGCTTGATGAAGCGCACGGGCATCGAGTGGCCCGGCGGACGGACCCCCTACGCGCGGAGCACGGCGTTGCTCGCACGAGCGCTGGAACCGGTGCGCTCACCATGTGACCGGTAGCGCTTGTCGCTCTCCATGGCCGGTGCGCGATCGGCAGCCGCCCGGGCAAGGGCCGGACGGCCCGGGAGTGCCGGGCCCGCGGTCCTTCTGGCCGCGGTCCAGGGCGGTGTGCTGATCCTCCTGACGACGTGACGGGCGCCATCGATCACCTCGAGGCCGCCCTGGACCGGGGCATCGCACACCTGCGAGGAAAACCCTTCGCGCACCCCGCCTAAGCTGTTTACACTGGCACGGATTCTGATCATGCGTTGAGGAGACCGGACATGGTGGTGGACGACGACATCTCCGGGTGATCACCCGGACCCGACAGGCCACCGGCCGGTGCGCGGAAGCACCGCCGTCAGTGGCTTCGTTGTCGTTCCCCTTTTCCACTTTCCCCTTGTCTGTCACTGCGCTCCCACGAGGTCACCTTCATGTCCGGTATCTCCGGCGTTTCCGTCGTCTGCTCGAACCTGTCCTTCGCCTGGCCCGACGACACCCCCGTCTTCCAGGACCTGTCCTTCACCCTCGGCCCCGGCCGCACCGGTCTCGTCGCGCCCAACGGCGCCGGCAAGAGCACCCTGCTCAAGATCGTCGCCGGTGAACTGCGCCCCGCCACCGGGTCCGTCTCCGTCACCGGCACCCTCGGTTACCTGCCGCAGAGCCTCCCCCTGACCGGCGAGCTCACCGTCGCCGAGGTGCTGGGCGTCGCCGCGATCATCCGGGCCATCGACGCCGTGGAGTCCGGGGACGCCGACGAGAAGCACTTCACCACCATCGGCGACGACTGGGACATCGAGGAACGCACCCGCGCCCAGCTCGACCGCCTCGGCCTGACCGACGTCACCCTGGACCGCACGCTGAGCACCTTCAGCGGTGGCCAGGTGGTTTCCCTCGGCCTCGCCGCCCAACTGCTGAAGCGCCCCGATGTATTGCTGCTCGACGAGCCCACCAACAACCTCGACCTCGACGCCCGGCACAAGCTCTACGACGTACTGGCGAATTTCACCGGCTGCCTGCTCCTCGTCAGCCACGACCGCGCCCTGCTCGACCGCATGGAACGTATCGCCGAACTCGACCCGCGCGGCGAACTCCGCTTCCACGGCGGCAACTTCACCGTGTACGAGGACGTCGTCCGCGCCGAGCAGGAGGTCGCCGAGAAGAACGTCCGCAACGCCGAACAGGAGCTCAAGCGGGAGAAGCGCGAGATGCAACAGGCCCGCGAACGCGCCGAACGACGGCAGAGCAACGCCGCCCGCAACCTCAAGAGCGCCGGCCTGCCCCGCATCTTCGCCGGCAACATGAAGCGCGGCGCGCAGGAAGCCGCCGGACGGGCCGGCCAGATGCACGCCGGCCGCGTCAGCGAGGCGAAGGCCCGGCTGGACGAGGCCGGGCGCGCACTCCGCGACGAACAACGCATCACGCTGGACCTGCCCGAGACCAACGTGCCCGCCGGCCGCAACCTGTTCCTCGGCGAACAGCTCCGCGTCCGGCTCGGCGGCAAGGACGTCTTCGCCGGCAACGGCCTCGACCTGACGATCCGGGGCCCGGAACGCATCGCGCTGACCGGCCCCAACGGCGCAGGGAAGAGCACCCTGCTCCGGCTGCTCGACGGCGGCCTGGCCCCGGAGAGCGGCGCGGTCAAGCGGGCCGACGGGCGCGTCGCCTACCTCTCGCAGCGCCTCGACCTGCTCGACCCGGACCGTACGGTCGCCGAGAACTTCGCCGAGTACGCCCCGGAGCGGTCCGAGGCCGAGCGGATGAACCTGCTCGCCCGTTTCCACTTCCGGGGCGCCCGCGCCCATCTGCCCGTCGGGGTGCTCTCCGGCGGCGAGCGGCTGCGCGCCACCCTGGCCTGCGTCCTGTGCGCCGAACCGGCCCCGCACCTGCTGCTCCTGGACGAGCCGACGAACAACCTCGACCTGGTCAGCGCGGGCCAGCTGGAGAGCGCCCTGAACTCCTACCAGGGGGCGTTCGTCGTGGTCAGCCACGACGAACGGTTCCTGTGGGAGATCCGCGTCGACCGGTGGCTGCGGCTGGCCGACGGCGAGCTGACGGAGACGGGGGCTCCCGAGGTGTGAGCCCCCGGCCTCGCTACCAGGTGACCGGCAGCCCCGCCGGCATGATCGCCATGCGGTTGGGGTGCCAGGGCACCTCGTCCACCGGTACCGCCAGGCGGATGCCCGGCAGGCGGTCGAGCAGGACGCGGAAGGCGGTCTCGGACTGCCGACGGACCAGGTGGGCGCCCGGGCAGTGGTGGCGGCCGTAGCCGAAGCGGAGATGGGGGTTGGGGGAGCGGGTGGGGTCGAAGGTGGCGGGGTCGGGGAAGGCGGCGGGGTCGTAGTTGGCCGCGTCCAGCGAGAGCAGGACGAGGTCGCCCTGCCGTACCTCCGCCGTGTCGAGCTTGGCATCCTCGGTGACGAAGCGGGGGATGGCGTTGCCCAGGACGACGCTGTGGCGCAGCAGCTCCTCCACGCATTGCGGCATGGTTTCCGGGCGGGCGCGCACGGCGTCCATCGCCTCGGGGTGCTGGAGGAGGGTGAGCGCCGCGACGCCCAGGAAGCCGGCGAAGTCCTCGTAACCGCTGACGAACAGGACGGAGACGATGTTCGACAGCTGCTTGTCGGTCAGCCCCTGCCGCTCCGCGTTGAGGTCGGCGAGACGGTCGACGAGGCCGCGGGGCCGCCCGGGGTGGCGGGCGGCCATGTACTCGTGCATGTAGACGCGGATCTCTTCCCAGTTGCGGGCGAGCTCCTCCTGGGTGGGGGTCACCATGGTCAGGTCGAGGTCGGCCCGTACGGCGAGCCACTCGTGGTCCTCGAAGGGCAGCCCGAGGACCCGGCACATGCACTGGGCGGCGACCCACTCCGCGAAGTGGCGCTGGAGGTCACCCGGACCGCCCTGCCGGACCATGGCGTCCAGTCCCTCACGGGTGACATCGGCGACCCAGTCGGCGGGGAGCTCGGGCTGGTTGCGGCCGAGCGCCTTGAGGACCTCGTCCCGCAGCCCGGCCTGCTGGAGGTGGTTCATGGCGTCCAGCAGCTCGGGTGCCAGGATCGGGGTGTCCTGGGCGGGCCCGTCGGGGTCGGCCAGCACGGACCGGGCGAACTTCCGGTCGCGCAGCACGTGCTGGGCCGTCTCGTAGCCGGTGACCAGCCAGGCCTCGCCGCCGGAGTTGGTGCTGACCCTGGCCACCGGGCAGCGGCTCCGCAGCTCGTCGAGTTCGGGGGCCAGACGGACGCCTTCGGTGCTGAAGGGGTAGTGGGGGAGGTCCGCCTGCGGCAGGTCCTCGTGTGGGGCTGTGGTCACGGGGTCGGGCCTTTCTCGTCCGGTCGTCCGGTCGTCACTTCGCACTTCGTCACTTCGTCGAGGGGTTGGTGCGTCACCAGCGCACCGGGAGCCGGGCGGGGGCCCGCAGTGGGGTGGACTCGTCCCAGGGGACCGACTCCGCCGGCACGGCGAGCTCGATGCCGGGCAGCCGCTCCAGCAGCACCTCGAGGGCGATGGAGAGTTGCAGCCTGGTCAGGTGCCCGCCGGTGCAGGCGTGCGGCCCGTGGCCGAAGGCGACGTGGGCGTTGGGGGTGCGGGTCAGGTCCAGGCGGTCGGGGTCGGTGAACGCGGCGGGGTCGCGGTTGGCGGAGGCGGGCACCGGGATGACCGCGTCCCCGGCCCGGATGTGCTGCCCGTGGAGGGTGAGGTCCTCCTGGGCGACGAGGATGTTGATGGCGTTCATCAGCGGGACGTGGCGCAGCAGCTCCTCCACCGCCGTGCCCATCCGTTGCGGCGACTCGCGCAGCTCCCGCAACTGGTCGGGGTGGGTGAGCAGGGTGAACAGCGCGTTGCCGGTGTGCTGGATGTTGGTCTTGTAGCCGGCCATCAGCATGGTGACGACGAAGCTGACCACGTCGTCCCGTGTCATCCCGCCGTCCGGGCGGCGGCTCTCCGCCAGCAGGAGGTGGATGTAGTCCTCGCCCCCGTCCTCCTTCTCCTTGCGGGAGATGAGCTCCTCGGCGTAGTCCTGGAGCGCGTACAGGGCCGCCAGCACCTCGTCCATCGACAGGCCGGCGGCGCCGAGCAGGGTGAGGGTGTGCGGGAGGTAGATCCCGTGGTCCTCGTGCGGGATCCCGGTGGTCTCGCACAGGACGCGCAATGGCAGCGGATCGACATAGGCGGCGACCAGGTCGGCCGTGCCGCCGTCGGCGGACGCCACCATGGCGTCGATCAGCTCCCCGGCCATGGCCCGGATCCGGGGCTCCATGAATTCCAGGCGGCGCCTGCCGAACAGCGGCAGCACGGTGCGCCGTACCCGCTCGTGGTGCTCGCCGGTCATCTCCAGGAACGTCGGCAGACACGGTGGCGGGGCGTCGGGGCCCTCGCGGGGCGGCCAGGCGGAGAGCAGCGGCCGGACGAGCCGGGGGTCGGCGAAGGCGGCCCGCGCGTCCTCGTAGCGGCTGAGCAGCCAGCCCGTCTCGCCGTTGGGCAACTCCGCCTTGACGACGGGCGCTTCGGCGCGCAGGCGGGCGTAGCCGCACGGCGGCCCGGCGGTGCCCGGCTCGACGGCCGGGACCTGGACGAGAGCGGAGAGGTCCTCGGGCTCGTTCATGCTGTGTGCTCCGTTCCGGGAAGCGACGGGTCTCCGGGAGTGGGCCGCGGGATGTAGCCGGACGAGAAGAAGAACTCCAGGTACCGGTCGAGCAGCGCGGTGTCGACGGGCGGGCAGTCCAGCCCGCTGCCGTCCAGGGCCTCCTCGGCGTTGCGACGGCCCAGGACCGGGAAGACTCCCTTGAGGTACATCTCCTTGACCGACATGTCGGCGTTGCGGCTGCGGTCCACGCACAGGGAGACGAACGGGGCCGTGGCGCTCTTAGGGTTGCGTGCGACGTGGCGCACCAGTTCGCCCACCCACTGGTTGTAGGGCAGCGTGCGTATCGCGAAGCCCGCCGCGCGCATCCGGTCCAGGACGTCGGCGAGCATGGCCGGGCGCGGGTTGGTGAGGTGGTGGACCCGCCAGTCGGCCGGGCGGCGGGTGGCGATGTGGACCACGGCCTCGGCGAGGTGGTCGACGGGCACGAAGTCCATCGGCAGCTCGATGTCGGGGGCCAGGCCCGTCTCGGCGATCGTCTTGAACAGGGAGCAGATGGCCGTCTCGGTGTTGCACGCGCCGGTCACCCGGTCGCCCGTCACCTCGTACGGCCGGTGCACCGCCACCGGCAGGCCCTGTTCGGCCGCCCGTCGCAGCACCTCCTCGGCGACCCACTTGCTCTCCGCGTAGCCCATGGTGAGCCCGTCGGCGTGCGCCAGCGGCATGTCCTCGTCGACCTTGTCCACCCCGGCCGTGCCGAAACCGGCGACGACGGCGACGGTGGAGATGAAGTGGACGGGCACGCGTCGGGGTGCCGCCAGCTGGACGACCCTGCGGGTGCCCTCGACGTTGGCCGAGCGCAACTCCTCATACGGGTAGAGGAAGTTGACCCGGGCCGCGTTGTGCACGATCAGGTCCAGGCTGCCGGACAGCTCGGCGGCGTGGTCGGGGGAGAGGCCCAGACCGGGTTCGGACAGGTCGGCGGGGAAGCACTCCACCCGCCGCCAGGCGGCCTCGTCGAGGCTCAGCCCGTAGCGGGCGAGGGTGTTGCGCACCCGCCGGGCGGCGTGCGCGTCGCTGGAGGCCCGGACGGGGCAGTGGACGCGCGCGGACGTCATGCGCAGCAGCCGGTCGAGCAGGAAGGCGCCGACGAACCCCGAGGCGCCGGTGAGCAGGACGTTCCGGGGGTCCTCGGGGCGCGGGGCCGGGCCCTGGGCGGGCGGCAGCTCGAAGCCGAGCTCGCTCTCGCGCTCGAAGTCGATCGCCGGTTCGTTCCGCGCCGGGCCGCCGGCGCCGCCGCGCAGTGCGCGGACGGCCGTGCTGAAGCCCTCCAGGGTGGGCGCCGCCAGCAGGGCCCTGATGAGGGTGGAGCCCAGTGCGGCGTCGAGGCCCAGCACCGCGAGGGTGCGGGTGACGGTCTCGGAGGCGAGCAGCGAGTCGCCGCCGAGCCGGAAGAAGTCGTCCTGGGGGGTGGGGCGTACCCGGAGGACCTGGTGCCACACCTCGGCGAGGGCGTCGAGCACTCCCTCGACCTTGGACGGATCGGCCTCGCTCGGCCGGGGTGCGAGGGCCTTCAGCCGGGCACGGTCGACCTTGCCGCCGCTGGTCACCGGCAGGTGGTCCATGGCCACCAGCGCCGGGACGGTCTGGGGCGGCAGCCACTCGGCGCAGTAGGCGCGGATGCCGGGCAGGTCCAGGGGGCCACCGGGCGTGGTGGCGGTGACATAGGCGGTCAGGGCGCCGGATTCGAGCTGGACGACGGCCTCGCCGACCTCGGGGTGGGCCCGCAGCCGGGCCTCGATCTCGTCCAGCTCGACGCGCACGCCGCGCAGCTTCACCTGGCGGTCCAGCCGTCCCCGGTACTCCAGCAGCCCGTCGGCGCGCCGGACGACCAGGTCACCGGTCCGGTACAGCGGACCGGACGACTGATGAGCGGGCAGGTCGACGAACCGCTCGGCGGTCAGCCGGGCGTCGCCGAGGTAGCCCAGGGCCAGTCCGTCCCCGCCGACGTACAGCTCCCCCTCCTCGCCCGGCGCCGCGGCCGTGCCGTCGGGGCGCAGGACGTGACAGACGGTGGCGCCGAAGGGGCGGCCTATGGGGACGTGCGTGGCGTCGGCGGGCAGTTCGCGCACCACGTGCGCGGTGGAGACGACCGAGTTCTCCGTCGGGCCGTAGAAGTTGACGACGGTGGTGCCGGGGCAGGCGGCCAGCACCTCGTTCGCCAGGCGGGGGTCCATCGCCTCGCCGCCGGCGGAGGCGAAGCGCAGGGGCGCCAGGGCCTGCGGGCGGGTGCGGGCGACGAGGTGGAAGACGCTGGTCGTCAGGTAGGCGACGGTCACGCCTTGGGCGCGGAAGAGCTCCTCCAGCGCGGTGGGCGAGAGGAGTTCCTCGCGGTCCGCCAGGACCAGGCAGGCGCCGGTCAGCAGCGCGCCCCAGATCTCGATGGTGGAGGCGTCGGAGGACAGCCCGTAGGCGTGGAGCACGCCGTCGCCGGGGCCGGGCGGGGGTAACTCGCCGTCGGACAGGACGAGACGGGCCACGCCGCGGTGGGGTATCGCCACCGGCTTGGGACGGCCGGACGAGCCGGAGGTGAACACCACGTAGGCGCAGTCGGCGGCGGAGGACGTGGGTGCGGCGGCGGGCCGGGTGCCCGGGGTGCGGTCGGCGGTGTGCTCGACCGTGTCGAAGTCCACGCGGACGGGCAGTCCGCGCACCGGGTCGGTGCTGCCGGGCAGTACGACGGCCGCGCGCAGCCCGGCGTCCTCGGCCATGGCCCGCAGCCGGGCGGGCGGCAGGTCCTCGTCGAGCGGGACGTAGGCGCAGCCCGCCTTGAGGATGCCCAGCAGCGCGACCAGCGCCTCCAGGGAGCGGCTGCCGCACACGCCCACCGGCGTGCCCGGCTCGACGCCCCGGTCGAGCAGGTGGGCGGCCAGCGCGTCGGAGCGGGCGCCGAGCTGCCCGTAGGTCAGGGTGCGGTCCCCGTGCCGGGCGGCGAGGGCCTGTGGCCGGGCCGCCGCCTGTTCCTCGAAGAGCTCGGGAAGGCTCCGGTCACGCGGGTAATCGCGCGTGCCGCTCGCGCCGGCCGTCCCGGGGTGGGCGGTGGGGGCCGGCCGGGCGGAAACGTCGATGTCTGTCATGGAGACCTGTTCGTTCTGGTTCGGGGGGTGTGGGTGATGTCATGTCGTCCGTGCCGTGTGAGGTGTGCGGTGGGTGGGGGAGTGGGGGCTCAGCCGTCGGAGTCGCTCTTGCCCTGCTCGGCGAAGTCGGCGGCGAAGGCGGCGAAGTCCGCGGTGCGCCAGTGCTGCGGGCGCATGCGGAAGGTGATGTCGCCCTGGAGCTGGTGCGCCGTCGCCTTGAGGTAGGCACGCGCTTCCTCGGGGTCCAGATAGCGGTGGGCCATGGCCTCGCGCATCTCGGGGTCGGCCGGGTCGGTGACCGAGGTGACGGGCCCTTCGACGCTGACGTACCGGTAGGGGCGGTTGTCGTCCTGGGCGCAGAGGCTGAAGCGGCCCGCCTCCAGCAGGAGCTTGGTCTTCACCATCTCCCGGCCGGTCTGGACCACGACGTCCCCTCCGGGCTCGTAGTGGTACCAGACCGGCACCAGCAGCGGGGCGCGCTCGCCCCGGGGGTCGGTGACGCCCAGCACGCCGACGCGCGGCTCGGCGAGGAAACGTTCACGTTCGTGGTGCGGCATCTTGGGCAGCATGAAACGGCTCCCTATATCTGTCGTAAATCGCCCATAATCAAGAGGTTTTGCGGGACTTAACGCCAATAGTCAGGCTATGGCTGGCGGTTCGGCTGAACGAGACTGGACGGTTCTCTTCCGTCTGTCAATCACCAACATCATTTCCGGTCAGCCGACCGGTTGTGGTTACGCCCGGTTCGGCGGGAAGCAGGAAGGACGCGACGAGCGTGATCGCGAGCAGCCCGGCTTCCGCGCCCAAGGTGATCTCCATGGCCCGGGACCAGTCGAGGCGGGCCGGCGTCCCGGAGGCGTCGGCCCCCGTCGCGTCCGAGACCCGGCCGGCGAGCGCGGAGAAGAGGACCGTGCCCAGCACCGCGCTGCCCAGCGCGCTGCCGAACTGCTGCACCGCCGTCAGCGTCCCGGCGGCCGACCCTGTCTCGTGCGGCTCCACGGTCCCCAGCACCGTCTCGAAGAACGGGCCCATCACCAGCCCCAACCCCAGCCCCACGACCGCCAGTGCGGGCGCGCCCTGCCACACCGTGACGTGCGCGCCCGCCCAGCGCAGCGCGCAGGCGAACGCCCCGGCACCCAGTGCCATCACCACGACGCCGGTCCGCACCAGCGCGCGCCCGTACCGGCTCAGCAGCCCCGCGCCGTCCAGCACCTGCACCACCACGAAGCCGACGACCGTACCGGCGGACCAGGGCAGCACGGCCAGCCCCGCCTTCAGCGGCGAAGCGCCCAGCCCCGACTGGAAGTAGAGGCTGAGCGCCAGCGAGAACCCCGCCACCGCGGCGAACAGCGCCGCGCCGGTCACCAACCCGCCCGAAAAGGCCCTCTTGCGGAACAGCCCCGGCACCACCAACGGGTCACCGCCACCGCGCGACACACGGTCCTCGTACCAGCCGAAGACCCCGAACAGGGCCACTCCGGCCGTCATCGACACGAAGGCCCACACCGGCCACCCCAGTTCGCGTCCCTGGACCAGCGGGAAGACGACCGCCAGCGCGGCGGCCGAGGCCAGCGCGGCACCCACCAGATCCAGCCTGGTCCTCGCCGTGGGGCCCGACGCGGGCAGGAACCGCCACCCGCCGAGGAACGCGAGCCCCCCGAGCGGCAGGTTGACGAGGAAGACCATGCGCCAGCCCGCCCCGAACCAGTCGGCGCCCACCAGCCAGCCGGCCAGCACCGGACCGCCCACATAGGACAATCCCATCACGGGCCCGTACATCCCCAGCGCCTTGCCGAGCTCCCGGCCGTGGAACATCTCCTTGATCATGCCGAGCCCCTGCGGGATCATCACCGCCCCGAACAGCCCCTGGAGCCCGCGCGCCCCGATCAGGAACCCCGGCGACACGGCCGCCGCGCACAGCAGCGAGGCGACGGTGAATCCCGCCGTGCCGATCAGGAACGTCCGGCGGCGCCCCACGACGTCCCCCAGCCGCCCGCCCGTGATCAGCCCGACGGCCATGGCGAGCGCGTAGGCGGCCGCCAGCCACTGGGTGACGCCGGCCCCACCGCCCAGCTCGGCCCGGACCGACGGCGCCGCGATGGTGGCCACCAGCGAGTCGAGCATGTCCATCGCCTCTCCGGCGAGGATCACCCACAGCGCCGCCCAGCGCCACCGGTAGGGCAGCGGCGTGGGGGAGGCGGACAGGACCGCGTCATCGGCGCGGGGGAAGTCGGACATGGAAAGGATCTTTCCCAGAAGATCGGGAAGCGAGTCCGACGCGGCGACGGTTGGCGGGAAAACGAGCCCGCCCGTGGCCGCGTGAGAAGCGCGGCACGCTGGGTATGCACGGCGGGACGAACTCTCGTCGCGCCGCAGCGAGCAGGAGGAAAACCACGTTGGACCGTACGACCACCACAGCCGCCGCCCCCACCCCCACGTGGCGCGTCTTCGCCATGATGGACGCGGACGGGGACGGCGTCATCTCGGCGCACGACTACCTCTCCCGCATCGACCGAGTGGTCCAGGCGACGGGGCGCACGGAGGACGACCCGCTCGTCGCCACCGCCCGCGCGAAGGGCCTCAAGGCCTGGGAGGTGATGGACGCCGACGGGGACGGCCGGCTGACCTTCGACGAATACGACGCGTGGGTGGACGGCGACAAGTTCGACAACGTCTGCCAGTTCGCGCTCGGCTCGCTGTTCGACCTCGTCGACGCCGACGGGGACGGCGCCCTGGACCGGCCCGAGTTCACCACCCTGCGCACCGCGCTCAACAACCCGCCCGGCAACGCCGAGGCCGCGTTCGACGCGCTCGACACCGACGGCGACGGGCGGATCGCCCGCGCCGCGTACCTGGCGGCGATCCGCGCCTATGTCGTCGGCGACGACTCCCCGATGGGCGCCGCCCTGTACTGACACGGGAGCTCCGGCCGTCCCGGGCATCATCCACCCCGGTTGACCCTCCCCTACGTCAGGCCCGAGGCTGGGCGCTGACGAAAGGGCAGGTGGATGAGTTACTCCGTGGGACAGGTCGCGGCTTTCGCCGGGGTGACGGTGCGGACGTTGCACCATTACGACAAGGCGGGGCTGCTCTCGCCCAGCGAGCGCAGCCACGCCGGGTACCGGCTCTACGGGGACGCCGACCTCGCCCGGCTGCAGCAGATCCTGTTCTACCGCGAGCTCGGCTTCTCCCTCGACGAGATCGCCGCGATCCTCGAGGACCCGCAGGCCAACGCCCTGGAGCAGTTGCGGGCCCGGCAGCGGCGGCTCGGGGAGGAGATCGAGAGGCTGCGGCGGCTGGCCGAGGTGGCGGAGCGGGCCATCGAGGTGCAGCAGACCGGGGTCGCCCTGACCCCCGAGGAGCGCTTCGAGGTCTTCGGCGAGATCACCTTCGATCTGAGCTACGCCACACAGGCGGAGCTGAAGTGGGCCCACTCGGACGGCCGGCGCGAGGCGATGGCGCGCGCCGCCGCCCACACCAAGGAGGACTGGCGGCGGCTCATGGGCGAGGCCGCCGCCTGGCGCGCGGAGCTGCTCGCGGCCTTCGACGAGGGGGAGCCCAGCGACGGCGAGCGGGCCATGGACCTCGCCGAGGAGCACCGGCTGCACATCTCGCGCTGGTTCACCTCCTGCCCCGCCGACATGCACCGGCGCATCGCGGACGACTTCGTCACCGAGCCGCGCGCCTTCGCCCTGGTCGTACCGCCGTCACAGCAGCGTCCCGGGCTGGCCGCCTACGTGGGCAGGGCGGTCCACGCCAACGCGGCCCGTCACGACGGCGGCCGTACCCACTCCCTCTCCGAGGAGCACTCATGAGGATCCTGATCGCTGCGGCCGGATCGCGCGGCGACGTCGCCCCCTACACCGGTCTGGGCGCCGAGCTGCGCCGGGCCGGGCACGACGTCACGATTGCCGCCACCGCCGCCTACGCCCACCTCGTACACGCCGCCGGGCTGGAATTCCGCGGCCTCCCCGCCGACACGCGGGGGCGCGGCGCCGGTACGGGCAGACGTGAGCTGATGCGCACGGCCGCCGCGTTCGTCACCGAACTGGGCCGGGGGTTCGCCGACGCGGTGGACGACGACACGGACCTGCTGCTGCTCTCCGCCACCACGGCCCCCCTCGGCTGGCACCTCACCGAGGCCACCGGCATCCCGAGCCTCGGCGTCTACCTCCAGCCCACCGCGCCGACCGGCGACTTCCCGCCCGCCGTCACCGGCACCCGCTCACTGGGCCGCCTCGCCAATCGCGCGGCGGGACGCTTCGCCCTCCACATGGTCGACCGCCTCTACGAGCAGGCGGCCGGCGAACTGCGCGACCGGCTGCGGCTGCCGCCCCTGTCCCCCTCCGCCATGCGCCGCCGGCAGGAACAGGCCGACTGGCCCGTCCTGCACGGCTTCAGCACGGCCCTGGTGCCGCGCCCCGCCGACTGGCGGCCCGGGCTGAAGGTCGTGGGGACCTGGTGGCCCCACCACGAGCCCGCCGAACCGCTGCCCGCCGAGCTGGAGGACTTCCTCGGCGCCGGGCCCCGGCCCGTCCTCATCGGCTTCGGGTCCATGGCGGGCGGGGACGGGGAACGGCTCAGCGAGATCGCCGTGCGCGCCCTGCGCCGTGCCGGGCTGCGCGGCATCCTCCAGTCCGGCAGCGCCGGCCTCGCAGCCGACGGCGACGACGTCCTGACCATCGGGGACGTACCGCACGCCCCGCTGTTCCCACGGCTGGCCGCCGTGGTCCACCACGCCGGGGCCGGCACCTCGGCGGCCGCGCTGCGCGCCGGGGTCCCGGCGGTCACCGTGCCCGTCACCGGTGACCAGCCGTTCTGGGCCGGACGGCTCGCCGCGCTCGGCGCCGCCACCGATCCGATCCCCTTCCCGGCCCTCACCGCCGAACGGCTCGCGGACGCGCTCCATCGGGCGGTGAACGATCGGACGTACGCCGAAGCCGCGAGCGCGGCCGCGCGGCACATGGCTACCGAGGACGGAGCCGGGCAGGCCCTCAAGGCGATCGAGGAGCTGACGGGGGCCGGGTGACGTCGTCTGCGGGTGCGTCGTGGCTGGTCGCGCCCACGCGGCGGTAGCCGCATATCGACACAGCCCCGCGCCCCTTCGGGGCGCCCCGCTCAGCCGGCGCCCCGCTCAGCCGATGGCCCACTCCGCGAGGGCCGCCGCCGTCGCGTTGGCCGAGCGGCCGCTGGTGGTGAACTCCCGGTCGACGACACGGCGGAGTTCCGCCGCGTCCTCGACCGCGTCCTCGATCCGGCCGTCGTCCCAGCCGCGCGCGGCGAGGCGCGCGCGACGGTCGGCGTCGGAGCAGTCGAGCCGTGCCCAGGCGGCGGCCTCCGGGACGGCCGCCGAGGCGGCCGACGCAGCGCGCCGCCATTCGCCCGGTGCCAGTGGGCACATGACCAGCACGGGCCGGTCGCCGCGCAGCAGCAGGGCGACGATCTCCACCCACAGCTTGTTGTAACCGGGCCACACCCGGCTCGCCGCCGAGTATCTGACGTCCACGCCCAGCAGTTCGCCGATGGGTTCGATCAGCTCGTCGAAGTCGACGGCGACCAGCGGATACGCCGTCAGGTGCGCGATCAGCGTGGACTTCCCGGCGCCCGGGGCGCCGGTCAGGAGGCGGAGCGTCGGCATGCCGGGCATCGTATGCCCGGCATGCCCGCTCCGGCAGCGTCAATCCCCGCCCACCGCCGCGATCCACGTGCGGTACATCCGGCTGAACGGCCCCGACGCGTCGATGAGCCGAGCCGGCGGCCCGTCCTCCACGATGCGGCCGGCGTCCATGACGAGGACACGGTCGGCGGCCAGGACCGTCGACAGGCGATGGGCGATGATGAGGGCCGTGCGGTCGGCGAGCACCTTGGCCATGGCGGCCTGCACGGCGCGTTCGGTGGGGATGTCCAGGCTGGACGTGGCCTCGTCCAGCAGCAGCACCGTGGGGTCGGCCAGGAAGGCGCGGGTGAGGGCCACCATCTGGCGCTGGCCAGCCGACAGCCGGCTGCCGCGCTTGCTGACGTCCGTGTCGTAGCCGTCGGGCAGCGCCTCGATGAACGCGTGGGCGCCGACCGCGGCCGCCGCCGCGCGGATGTCGGCGTCGCTCGCGTCGGGCCGGGCCAGCGCGACGTTCTCCGCGACCGTGCCGCTGAACAGGAAGTTCTCCTGGGTCAGCAGCGTCACCTCGCGGCGCAGGTCGCCCTCGGCGAGGTCCCGCAGGTCCACCCCGTCCAGCAGCACCGCGCCGGCCGTCGGGTCGTAGAACCGGGCGAGGAGCTTGGCCAGGGTGGACTTCCCCGCGCCCGTCTCCCCGACGAGCGCGACGGTCTGCCCGGCGGGGACGGTCAGGTCCAGGCGCGGCAGGACGAGCCGGCCCGTCGGGGTGTAGCGGAACTCCACGGCCCGGAGCCGGAGCCGGCCGCGGCCCGGGCGGTCGGCGTCGAGGGTGGCGGGGGCGGCCGGTTCGGGCACGGAGGACCGCACGGCCAGGAAGCCGGAGATCTTCTCCAGGGCCGCGGCGGCCGCCGCGTACTTGTTGGTGAACGTCGCGAGCTCGTCCAGCGGGTCGTAGAACTTGCGGAGGTAGAGGACGAACGCGGTCAGCACGCCGAGCTGGAGGGTGTCGTTCGCCACCCGCCAGCTGCCGATCGCGAGCACCAGGGCCAGGCAGACGTTGCCCACCAGCCGGACGCCCGCCGTGTAGCGGGCCACCACGTGGAGGGCGTCGGTGTGGGCGTCGCGGAAGTCGTCGTTGAGCCGGTTCATCCGGTCGGCCGCGCGGGCTTCGGCGCGGAAGGCCTGGACGGCCCTGATGCCGCCCAGCGTCTCGCCCAGCTCCACGAGGATCTCCGCGACGGTGTTGCGGGCCCGGCGGTACGCCTGCCGCGACCGCTCGCGGAACCAGCGGGTCATCAGGACGAGGGGGACGGACGTCCCGAGGACCACCAGGGCCAGCGGCAGGTCCAGCCACAGCAGCAGGACGGCGATGCCGCCCACCGACAGCAGCGAGGTCAGCAGGCCGTCCAGGCTCGTCTCCACCAGGTCGCGCACCGCGTCGACGTCCGAGGTGAGCCGGGAGACGACGCGACCGGAGGTGTAGGCGTCGTGGAAGGCCACCGGCAGCCGCTGCGCGTGCTCGAAGATGCGGGTGCGCAGGTCCAGCAGGACGGCCTGGCCGACGCTGCCGCTCAGCCGGAAGAAGCCGTAGCGCGCCCCGGCGGCGACCAGGGCGCACGCGGTGAAGCCGGCCACGCACCACACGAGCGCGCCGGACCGCCCCGCGACCGCCTCCGGTACCCCGACGTCGATGGCGCGCGCGATCAGCAGGGGCCCGGCCAGTTGGCCGAGGTTCTCGGCCACGAGGGCGGCCAGCGCCAGCAGGGACCGGCGCAGCCAGGGGCGCAGCAGCGAGCCGAGCAGCTTCCGCGAACGGGCGTGGACGCGCGCCTGGGTGGCCTTGTCGAGGACGGGGGCGTCCTCGGCGGAGAGAGCGCCGGTGAAGTCCGGGGCCTGTTCGTCCGGCTTGGCGTACGTGGTGTCGCTCACGGGGTCACCGCCTCACTGTCCAGTCGCGGGCCGGCCCCTGCCGTTCGCTCCGCGCCGGGCTCGCCAGGGGTCGCCATCAGGGTGCGGTAGTGCGGGCAGGAGTCCAGGAGCTCCTGATGGGTGCCGACGGCCAGGACGCGGCCGTCGGCCAGGACGGCGACGCGGTCGGCCATGCGCGCGGTGTTCGGCCGGTGCGCCACCACGAGCGCGGTGGCGTCGCGCAGCACCTCGCGCAGCGCCCGTTCCACCTCCGCCTCGGTGTGGAGGTCGAGTGCGGAGAGCGGGTCGTCGAGCACCAGCAGGGCGGGCCGGGGCAGCACCGCGCGGGCGAGGGCCAGCCGTTGCCGCTGTCCGCCCGACAGCGACATGCCGCGCTCGCCGATGCGGGTGCCGGGCCCGTGGGGGCGGAGCGCGTCGACGAAGCCCTCGGCGCCGGCCACCCGCAGCGCCGCGCGGATGTCCGCGTCGGAGGCGGCGGGGACGCCGAGGGCGACGTTCTCGCGCACGGAGGCGGAGGAGAGCAGCGCGTCCTCGAACGCGCAGCCCATCATCGCCCGCAGCTCGGCCAGGGGGATGTCCCGGACGTCCACGCCGTCGACGGTGACGCGGCCCGCGGTGACGTCCGCGAGCCGGGGGACCAGGGAGGCCAGGGTGGTCTTGCCGGACCCGGTGGCGCCGACGAGCGCCATCGTCTCGCCGGGGCGCACCTCCAGATCGACGCCGCGCAACAGCGGGCGCGGCTGGTCCGGGTACTGGAAGTGGACGTCCTCGAAACGCAGCCGGCCCCGCGCGGGGCGGGCCGGGGAGACGGGCCGGGCGGGGTCGGTGACCGTCGGCGGGCAGTCCCTGATCTCCCAGTAGCGGTCGCAGGCCGCGGCGGCCGTGCTCGTCTCCGACAGCGCCCAGCCGATGCACTCGGTGGGCCAGCGGAGATAGGTGCTGATCGTGATCGCGGCGACGAGCTGACCCAGCGTCAGCCTGCCGTCGGCGATGCCCCAGCCGCCCACCGCGAGCTGGCCGGCGATGCCCAGTTCGGGCAGGATGAGCAGGCCGGTCGACAGCCCGCCGAGGATGCGGACGATGCGCAGCTCGGTCGACCGCAGCCGGCGGGCCTGGGCCACGAACTGCCGGGTGCGCTCGCCGGACCGTCCGAACGCCCTGATGACGCGGGTGCCGAGCATCGTCTCCTCGACGATGGTGGTGAGGTCCCCGGACTGGTCCTGCGCCCGGCGGGCGACCTTTTTGTAGCTCGTCTCGTAGAAGTACGTGATCAGCAGCAGCGGCGCCGCGCTGATCAGCCCGACCAGGGCGAGTTCGGGCGCGATGGTGAACAGGATGCCCAGACCCACCACCAGGGTGAGGGAGTTGACGACAAGGAAGACCGCCGCGAAGGCCAGGTACTTGCGGAGCGTCACCAGGTCGTTGACCGCGCGGGACATCAATTGGCCGGACTGCCAACGGTCGTGGAAGGCGACGGGCAGTCGCAGCAGATGGGCGAAGAGGTCGGCCCGCATCCGGGACTCCACCAGCGCGGTGGGGCGGGCGATGAGCTTGCGGCGGGCCCACAACAGGCCGGCCTCCGCCGTGCCGAGCACGGCCACGAGGGCGATCAGCCAGGGCAGCCGGCCGAAGTCGCCGGAGCCGAGCGGGCCGTCGATGACGCGCTGCACCACCAGGGGAATGCCGAGCCCGCACAGCAGGGCTCCGAATGTGGCGCCGGCCGCCCCGGTGACGGGGAGCCATACCGGCCGTAAATACGGGCCGAGTCGGCGGAGTACGGCGAGAGAGGAAGCGTTCGTCGGGATCGGGGCGCCCTCGACGTTCAATGCGCACACCTCGCAATGACGGGTCGAATGGCCGGGCTTCACCGTTGCCCGGCAGGCCGACCATGTTATCCTGAACCGAATTCGACAGGGCATCACCACACGCAGAGATTCACCACACGCGGAGAAATCGGGGACCTGCCGTGCCTGAGAATGCTGTGCCCGCTAAATACCCCGCCCAGCCGATGGAAATTACATCGGACGAAACCTACGCGAAACTCCGGAACGACCTGGAATTCTGGGAGCCCTGGGGCCGGCGGGCGCTGGCCGCGGTCGGCCTCCCCGCCCCGGGGGCCTTACGGGTCCCGGGGGAGAGCACCAACCCCGTCCTGATCGCCGACACCGGCGCGGTCGTCAAGCTCTACGGCGAGCACTGGTGCGGCCCCGAGAACTACGCCTCGGAAGCCGAGGCCTACGAGGTGCTGGCAGGCCAAGGGCTGCCGGTCCCACCGCTGTTGGGGCGCGGCGAGCTGTTCCCCGGCGGCGACGGCTGGCCGTGGCCGTACCTGGTGATGGCCGCGGCCCCCGGGGCGACGTGGCGGGAGGCGACGGCGCGCGCGGACCGGCCGACGCAACTGGCGCTGGCCCGGCGGTTCGGCGCGGTACTGCGCCGGCTGCATTCCGTTCCGCTGACCGGCACGGGAGCGCTGCGACCGGATTCCCCGGTCTTCGCCGAACTGCTCGAGGAACGCCGCACGGCCACCGTCGAGGACCACCGGGAATGGGGTTACCTCTCCCCACGACTGCTCGACGCGGTCGATGACTTCCTGCCCCCCGTCGACGCACTGCTCGACGGCGTCGAACCCGTATTCGTGCACGGCGATCTGCATGGCACCAACCTTTTCGTCGATGCGGGGAACGCGTCGGTGACCGGTCTGATCGATTTCACCGACGTATACGCGGGCGACCCCCGGTACAGCCTCGTCCAATTGCACCTCAACGCATTCCGCGCCGACCGCGGACTGCTCGCCGCGGTGCTCGAAGGGGCGGAATGGCAGGTGACCGACACCTTCGCCGAGGACATGCTCCGGTTCACCTTCCTCCACGACTTCGACGTCCTGGAGGAAGTGCCCCTCGATCTCTCCGGTGTCGACGACATCGGGGAGCTGGCCCGGCTCCTGTGGGACGTACGGTAGCGGAAACGGAAGCCCTCCGTCGGGCGTGCGGCAGTCATGAGCGTAGCCGTCATGAGCGCGCCCGGCGGAACCGCGACGCGTCCTCGATCATCTCCTCCAGGCCCGGGCGCGCCGGCTTCCAGCCCAGCTCCCGGCGGACGCGCTCACCGGAGGCGACGAGAACGGCCGGGTCCCCCGGGCGCCGGGCCGCCGACCGGGTGGGGACGCGCCGGCCGGTGACCCGGGCCACCGCGTCGAGGACCTCCCGCACCGAAAAGCCCCTGCCGTTGCCGAGGTTGTAGTTGCGGTGCTCGCCCGGGACGGCGCCGGCCAGTGCGGCCAGGTGCGCGTCGGCGATGTCCGCGACATGGATGAAGTCGCGGACACAGGTGCCGTCGGGGGTCGGGTAGTCGTCGCCGAACACCGCGAACTCCCGGCCCGCGCCCTCGCCCAGTGCGGCGTCCAGGGCCAGCGGGATGATGTGCGTCTCCGGCTCGTGCCGCTCGCCCGACTCGCCCAGCGCGCCGGCCACGTTGAAGTAGCGCAGGCTCACGGAGGCCAGACCGTGGGCCCGGGCGTACGCCTCCAGCGCCAGGTCGACGGCGAGCTTCGACGCGCCGTACGGGTTGGTGGGCACGGTGGGCGCGCTCTCCTCGATCGGTACCCGCTCCGGCTGGCCGTAGACCGCGGCCGTGGAGGAGAAGACGAGCCGGCCGACCCCCGCGCTCAGCACCGCGTCCAGCAGGGTCAGGCTCTCCACCGTGTTGTTGCGCCAGAACCGCTCCGGGTGGCGCACCGAGTCGTCGATGAGGGCCCGCGCGGCGAGGTGCAGCACCGCGTCGAACGGGCCCAGGTCGCCGGTCAGCACGTCCAGCGCCCGGGCCATCGTGCCCCGTACGAGCTCGGCGCCGCGCGGGACGGCGTCGGCGAACCCGGTGGACAGGTCGTCCAGAACGACGACCCGGTGCCCCTCCTCGAGGAGCCGGCGCGTCACCACACTGCCGATGAAGCCGGCACCGCCGGTCACCAGGATCTTCACGCGCGACCGCCTTTCGACGACGTGAGCAAGAGGCCGACAGCCGTTCGTAAATCGGCCGCGACAAGGTCGGCCACAGTGTTTTCCCTCGGTTTTCCCGGGCCCTGGAGAAGAACGGTTCCGGTGCCCGCCGCCCGGCCCGCCAAAACGTCCGACTCGGAGTCGCCGATCATCACGGAATCCGCCGGATCGATGTCCCGGAAATCCCGCATGGCCGCCTTGAGAAGCCCGGGCAGCGGTTTACGGCAGCCGCATTCGCCCACCTCGTGCGGGCAGACGTAAACGGCGTCCAGGAATGCCCCGTGCCCGCGCAGCAGAGTGGCGAGCCGCGCATGCACGGCCGCCAGATCCGCGCTGGTCATGAGGCCTCTGGCCACGCCCCGCTGATTGGTCACGAGCACCACGCGCCGTCCGCCCGCGTTCAGTTCGCGCACGGCCTCGGCGGCGCCCGGCAGCAGGACCAGCTCCGCGGGACACCTGATGTACCGGCCGTCGGGCGGCTTCACATTCAAGGTGCCGTCCCGGTCCAGAAAGAAAGTGCGCACTTCTGCCTGACCCGCTTTCACTGTTATGGTCTTTTCGGCTCCCCGAGGGGGCCGGAATGGAGGCAATGCGAGAATGGGCACCGCCGATCGAGCACGACTCCGTATTCTTTTCGTCTCGGCGAACGAGACGGCGCCATGGGGCCCCAGTGAGACGAACTGGGCGCTGGCCGCGCGGAACTGGACGGAGCGGGGCGCCGAGGTCCACGCGAGCGTCAAGGGCTGGGACGAGGTCCCCGCCGAGCTGGCCGCCGCCGAGCGGGCCGGGGTCGTCGTCCACCGCCGCTGGGAGCAGCCCCCCTACGACCTGCGCCCCGTCCACCAACTCCCCTGGTCCGAAAACCAGTCGAGCACCCTGGACAAGGTCCGCCCCGACCTCGTCGTCGTGTCCCAGGGCGACAACTACGAGGGCCTCGGCTGGATGGAGGAGTGCCGGACGCGCGGCTACCCGTACGTCGCCTACTCCAACTCCGCCGCCGACTTCGAATGGCCGGCGGACGACGTGGCGCAGCGACTGGCCGTGGCCTATCGCGCGGCCCGCGCGTCGTTCTTCGTGTCCGAGGCCAACCGGGAGATCACCGAGCGCCAGGTCGGCACACGCCTGCCCAACGCCCGGGTGGTCCGCTGCCACTTCAAGGTCGACTACGACGCGGCCCCGCCCTGGCCCGGGGACGCCGAGCCGCTGCGGCTGGCCTGCCCGGCCCGGCTCGACCCCATCAGCAAGGGCCAGGACGTGCTCTTCGAGGTCCTCGCCCGCCCCAAGTGGCGCGAACGCCCCCTGACCGTCTCCCTGTTCGGCTCCGGGAGCCACGCCTGGGTGCTGCGCTCGCTGCGCGACCGGTTCGCCCTCGACAACGTCGAGTTCGCCGGGTACACCACGGACGTCGAGGCGATCTGGCGCGAGCACCACGGCCTGGTCCTGTGCTCGCGGGCCGAGGGGCTGCCCACCGTGATCATCGAGGCGATGCTCTGCGGCCGGCCCGCGATCGTCAGCGACGTGGCGGGCAATGCCGAACTCCTCGAGGACGGGGTCACCGGCTTCGTCGCGGCCGCCCCGGCCGCCGCCTGCCTCGACGAGGCGCTCGAACGGGCCTGGCAGGCGCGCGGCGAGTGGCAGGAGATGGGCCGCCGCGCGGCCGTGGCCGTCCGCAAGCAGATCCCGCCGGACCCCATCACGGTCCTCGTGGACCAGCTCGCGGAACTCGCCGCCTGACCCCGCCGTCCCCGGGCGCCCGGCGCCCGGGGACGGACGCCGGCCCGGCCGGGGCAGACGCCGCCGCCGGGCCATCACACCCCCCTCAGCGTCTCGGCCGCCCGCTCCGGCTCCAGCGGCGTGAAGTACATCCCGCTGCCCAGCTCCCCCGCCGCGATGTACCGGGGCGTCCCCGGAGCCCGCCAGACCACGTTGATCTCCAGATACAGATGCGCCCACGGCCACTCCCCGCCGTCGGCGGGACGCTGGTGGACCCACAGCAGATACGGCGCCGGGCGCCCGAACAGCGCGTCCACGCCGCCGAGGACCCTCGTCAGGAGCGCGGCCAGCTCCCGCCGCCCGGCCGCGCCCGCGCCCGGCAGGTCCGGCAGATGGACGCGCGGCGCCAGCCGCAGCGCGTACGGGAACAGCGGCGCCTCGGGAACCCACGCCCGCCAGCCGCCCTCCTCCGCCACCACCAGCTCCTTCGCCGGACCCTCGCACAGCGCGCAGCGGCCCAGCGCGCGGCTGCGCTCCAGCTGTGTCGCGGGGGCGGGCGGCACACCGGGCAGGCCGAACGCCTGCCCGTGCGGATGGTCCACGGTCGCGCCCGCGTCGGCACCCCGGTTCTCGAAGAGCAGCACGTAACCCACATCGGGCCGCGCGCCGAGCTCCTCCGTGCACTCGCTCCACAACTCCACGGCGTGCTCCGCCTGTTGGAGCCCCATTGTCGCCCAGGAGGCGCCGTGCTCGGGCGCGTACAGCAGCACCTCGCACCGGCCCCCGTCCAGCGCGGGCCAGCGGTTGGGGAACCGCCGCACCCGGTACTCCTCCGGCGCCTCCAGCCCGCCCGGGCAGAACGGGCAGTCCGCGCTCCGCGCGCGGGGCCGGGCCTGGCGGCGGCCGTCGACCGCCACCGTGAGGCCGGTCAGCGGATCCGTGCGCAGCTCAGCCACCCGTGCCGCCCTCCCCTCCCTCCCCGCGCTCAGCCGTCGGCACGGATCGCCACGCGGATCACGTCCGGGCCGGGCTGGTCGGCGAGCCGGAACGCCTTGTCCGCCTCCGACAGCCCCAGCACGTGGGTGATGACCCGGTCGGTGCGCACGGCACCGTCCGCGAGCAGGTCCGCCGCCCGGCGCATGAAACGGCCCGGCCCCATCACGCCGATCGTCGACATCAGCTTCAGCGGCCACTGCGCGGCCGGCATCTCGACCCGCTTGCCGACCTTGTAGCCGATCAGCCCGACCCGGCCACCGGGCCGTACCAGCTCGGCGGCGAGCCGGATCGCCTCCGGCTCGCCGCAGGCGTCCAGCACGACGTCCGGCAGCCCGGCGGGCCCCACGTCCTCGATCCACCGCGCGACCTCCTCGGCGTCCGACAGCGCGGTCCGCGCGCCGAGGGATCCGGCCACGGAGGCGCGCCGTTCGATCGGGTCGACGGCGAGGACGACCCGGCCGCCGGACGCCCGGGCCGCCTGGAGGACGTTCAGGCCGATGCCGCCGCACCCCAGCACGGCGACGGTCTCCCCGGCCTCCAGCCGCACCCGGTCCAGCGCGTGGAGGGCCACGGCCAGCGGTTCCGTCTGCGTGGCCGCCAGCAGGTCGGTGCCCGGCGGGAGCCGCACCAGGTTCGTCGCGGGCACGGCGATGAACTCGGCGCAGCCGCCCGGGTCGGTGAAGCCGAACTCGCGCAGCTCCGGGCACATCACCACCTGCCCCGCGCGGCACCACGAGCAGTGTCCGCAGGTCAGCGCGATGTCCCCGGCCACGATGTCCCCGGGGGACACCAGGGGGCTCCGGGTCTCGGCGACCGTGCCGCTCCACTCGTGGCCGGGTACGGCCGGTAACGCGGCGCCGTGCCACACGTCGTTGTACAGGGAGACGTCGCTGCCGCAGATCGCGTTGTAGGCGACGCGGACCAGGGCCCACCCCTCGGGGAGCACCGGGTCGGGGACGGTCCCGACGGACAGGTCGCGGGGGCCGTTGAGCACTGCTGCACGCATGGGAGACCTCTCAGCCCTGGTGGGAGTGGGGGGTGCTGCCGCTGTTGTCACGCAGGGACTGGGTGACGAAGTGGAAGATCATGCTGTGCATGGCCTCGGCCATGCCGACGTCCTTGGTGGGGGCGTTGACCTCCGTGTCCGCCAGGTCGCGCAGGATGCCTCCGGTGCCCGCGGTCACCGCGATCACCCGCAGCCCCGCCTCCTTGGCCCACCGGGCCGCGGCCACCACGTTGGGGCTGGTGCCCGAGCAGCTGATCACCAGCAGCCGGTCGCCGGGGCGCGCCATCAGCCGCAACGGCTCGACGAACACCCTCTCGTACCCGCAGTCGTTGGCGTAGGCGGTGAGCATGGACAGGTTGTCGGTCAGGGCGATCGCGCGCAGCGGCGGGTTCTGCTCGGCGGAGGTGCCCTTGAGGAGATCCTGGGCGAGGTGGGAGGCGGCCGAGGCGCTGCCGCCGTTGCCCGCCAGGTAGACCGTGGCCCCGTCGCGCCGTACCTCGTCGAGTTCGCTGATCAGTCGGTGGACCTGGTCGCCCATGGCCTCGAGGAGGGGGCCCGCGGTGTCCAGGTACTCGTCCCACGGGCCACGGGCCGGACGGCCGGCGGCGGTGGAGTCCTGCGTCATCTCTGCGTACCTGCAATCGTGTCGGGGAGCGCCGGGGTGCGGGGGACACCACGGTCGTTGAGGGGTCAGCGGACGAAGTCCTCTTCGACGTCGTGGTCGACGTATCCGGTGCCGCGCAGGTCGCCGGTCTCGCCGTCCCACTCGCTCCAGTCGGCCATGTAGGTCGGCCCGTACCCGAAGGCGGCCAGGAGGCGGTCGCCGGGGGTGCGCTTGCGGCGGGTGCCGTGCATCAGCGCCTCGTTGAGGATCAGCAGGTCGCCGGCGCCGACGAAGACGTCGGTGAGCGTCGGGAAGCCCTCGTCGATCAGCGAGGCGCGCTCGCCGCGCTCGGCGCGGTGGCGCAGCAGGGGGTAGTTGGCCTTGTGCGAGCCCTGGATGTAGCAGAACGAGCCGTCCTCGGGGGAGCGGATGTCGCTGAGGTAGACCAGGGCCTTCACGTAGGGGCAGAACAGTTTGCCGTCGTGGTAGGTGTGGGTGATCGACAGGTCGCGGCCCACGGTACCGCCGTCGAGGTCGAGGAGTTCGGAGTTGCCGCCGTGGAGATAGAGCACGCTGTCCCGGCCGCGCCGCAGCGCGTAGCCCTCCAGGACGCGCAGCGGCTGGTTGACGACCTCGCGGACCCGGCCGACGATGCGCTCGTCCCGGCCGAGCTTCGCGAAGAGCTCGCTGGTGGTGGGCAGGTCGTCGTAGCGCCGGGTGTTGGCGAAGCCGGGGTCGACGGGGTGGAGCCGGTCGAGTTCCGCGCGGAGGCCCGTGACCTCCGACGGGCCGAAGACGCCCGGCACGACCAGGAATCCGGTGGTGTCGAAGAGGTACAGCTCTTCCGGTGACAGGGCGGGCACAGGGGTTCCCTTTCCGTCAGTGCCTCGGGGGCAGGGTCACGTCCTCCTCGGCGAGGGCCTTGTCGAGGGCGCGCAGCACGGTGTCGGTGTCGTCGTCGCTCATCCGGGTGTGGAGGGGCAGGCAGATGTGCCGGGCGCACAGATCCGCCGCCACGGGGTGCTCCCCGGGCGGGAACCGGCCCTCGAACACCGGCTGGGCGTCCAGCGGCATCTCGTAGATCTCGCCGCCCAGCTGCACCCCGGCGTCCCGCATCCGCTCCCGCAGCCGCTGCCGGTCCACACCGGGGTCCAGCACGACGACGTACTTGTACCAGCTCGCGGGGGAGTGCCCGGGCAGCAGCGGGCGGACGCCGCGCATCCCGGCCAGGCCGTCGGTGTAGCGCCGGGCGAGCCGGTCGCGGACGGCCAGGAACTCGTCGAGGCGGCGGAGCTGGGTGCGGCCGACGGCGGCGTGGAGCTCGCTCATCCGCGCGTTCTCGCCGAGCACGGTGTGGATGCTGCGCCAGGGTTCGGGCTTGCCCAGGTTGCGGTACAGGCGGACGAGCCGGGCGAGTCCGTCGTCGTCGGTGGTGACCATGCCGCCCTCGGCGGACGTGATGACCTTGGTGGCGAAGAAGGAGAACGCCCCGGCCGCGCCGAACGTCCCGGCGTGGCGCCCGTCCAGGCGGCTGCCGTGGGCGTGGGCGCAGTCCTCGAACAGCCACAGGCCGCGCCGGGCGCACCAGTCGGCGATGTCCTCGAGGTCCGGGGTGACGATGCCGCCCATGTGGACGATCAGGACGCCCGTGGTGGCGTCGGTGACGGCCTGCTCCAGCTCGCGGACGCCGGGCGCGAGCGTGGCGGCGTCCACGTCGGTCAGTCGTACCCGCAGCCCGGCGAGCAGGGGCGCGGCGGCCGTGGAGTAGAAGGAGTTGGCCGGTACGAGCACCTCGCCGCCGGCGGTCTCGCCGGCCAGCGCGCGCAGCCCGCAGACCAGGGCGGCCGTGCCGGAGGCGACGGCGACCGCGTGCCGGGCACCGGTGTAGGCCGCCATCTCCCGTTCGAAGGCCTCGACCTGCGCGCCCTGGGTGAGCTGCCCGGTCTCCAGGCCGGTGCGCACGGCGGCGAGCACCTCGGCGATGTCCTCGGCCGAGAAGTCGGGCTTGACGGGGACCACCCGCGGATCGGTCATCGGCCGCCCACCTCCGCCGTGCCGCTGCGGTCCGTGCGGTGCTCCAGCTCCATGCGCAGCCCCTCGTCGATGGTGATCCTGGGGGCCCAGCCGAGCTGGGCGCGGGCCTTGGCGGTGGAGACGAAGCGCTGGGAGTAGACGAGCTCACCGCGCCGGGTGGGCTCCTCGCGGTAGGTGATGGGCACCCCGCCGAACAGCGCGGAGACCCGCTCGGCGAGCTCCCCGGTGGTGATGATCTCTGGCCCCTCCAGGTTGTAGACCTGGCCCGCGGCTATGGGCGCCGTGGCACGGTGGAAGGCGTCGGCGAGGTCGTGGACGTGGAGGAACGCACGGCGCTCGGAGCCGTCGCCGAAGACGGTCAGCTCCCGGCCCTCCGCCGCCGCGCGCAGGAACGCGGAGACGACGAGACCGGGCCACATGCCGGGGCCGTAGATGGGGCTGTAGCGCAGGACGGTGGACGCGAGGCCGTGCAACCGGGCGTAGTCGCGGGCCAGCAGCTCCTTGGCGATCATCGACGTGGTGTAGAAGTGGCCCGCGCCCGTGGGCAGGAACGGTTCGTCCTCGTCGATGGCCTCGATCCGCATGGCGTTGTACACCCAGCAGCTGCCCGCGAGGACGACGCGGGAGACACCGGAGGCGGCCGCCGCGTCGAGCACCACGGTGGTGCCGGTGACGTTGACGTCCATGGCGGTCACCGGGTCGGCCAGCACGGCGCGGGCGTCGGCGACGCCCGCGAGGTGCAGGACCACGTCCGGCCGCCAGGAGGCGAACAGGTCGGTCAGCTCCCGCCGCGCGGTCACGCTCAGCGCCGCGCCCGGGAAAGGATCGTCGGGCGTCCACCGCGTGTCGACGACGAGGACCTCGTGGCCCTCCTCGTGGAAGCGACGGGCCACGTGGCGGCCGATGAAGCCGGAGCCGCCGGTCACCAGAGCTCGCATCAGGTCCCCTTGGGGGTGTGGTGGGTGGTGGGGGCGGACGCCGGGCCCACTGCGCCGGCTGTCTCGGTCAGCCGGGAGTGCCATTCCGCCGCGCTGTCCACGGCGCAGCCGTCGTCCGCGTCGGGGGTGCGGTCCAGCAGCTCCAGGAACGCGCGGTCGGTGAGGTCCTCGGTGGGGTGCCGCTGCGGCAGCCGGAAGTCGCGGCGGGTGCGCTGCTCGTGCGGCATCAGCCGCCCGGCGCTGCCCAGGCAGTTGCGGCAGGCCCGCAGGGGCTCGGGCGACCGGAGGTAGGCCAGCAGCCGGTCCGCGAACCCCGGGTCGTCCGTGATCTCCAGCGCGTCCTCCCACGGGTCCGCGACGTCGTCCAGGACCCGGGGGAGGAACACGGACTGCGGGCACTTGAAGAAGTGGCCCTCGAACACGGTGTGGCAGCGCCACACGTGCGCGATCTGGCACGTCGAGTAGATCCGCCGCACCAGTCGCTCGTCTCCGGTGCCGAACTCCGAGTAGGAGTAGCGGAAGTGCGAGTAGTGGAGGAGGGTCAGGGTGACCCCGTGGTCCGTCGCGAGGTCGCGGATCCGGGCCATCTTCTCCTCGGGGATCTCCTTGCCGGGGTAGACGGAGATCTCCACCTCGTCCACCGCCGCCCAGAAGTCCTCGCGCATGCGCGGCAGCAGCACGCCGTTGGTGCACACGACGATGCGCGGCGCGATGCCGCTGGCGCGCACCGAGCCCAGGATGGGGACGAGCTCCCGGTGGAGCAGCGGCTCGCCGCCGAGGACCTTCACGAACTGGGCCCGGAAGGACTTCGCCAGCAGGGCCAGGTCGTCGGCCGCCGTCTCGGGCGCCACGAAGGACCTGGTGAAGACGGGGGAGAGGTGGCTGCACGAGGCGCAGCCGAGGTTGCAGTGGTGGGCGACGTTGAGCTCGCACCCCTCCGGGGTGACCACCCTTCCGTTCTCGATGTGATACGTCATCGGACCGCCTCGGGTTTCTGATCGGAGGCGTCCCCGGAGTCCCGCCAGGAGAAGGTCGGGTCGAAGGGGAGGGAGAAGTTGTTGGAGTAGCCGCCGAGGTAGTAGCGCAAGGTGGCCCTTCCCGTGCAGGACACCGGCTCGGCGCGGGTGCGGAGGTCCATGGCGAGCTTGTCGTCCTCGCCGATGGACTCGGCCTCGTCGTGGGCGTCGTAGACGTCCTGGAAAGGCACCTCGAGGAGCAGGTCGCGGGCCAGCAGCCACTCGCCGGTGTCGACGGAGACGACGGGATCCTCCGTGCCCGGCGGGTCGAGCCGGTCCCGCCGCACACAGCCGCCGGGGGACACGACGCCCTTGGCGCGCATCCGCGACCACTGGGCGCGGCCCTCCACCGGGTCGCGGGCCCAGGGCTCGCGCGGCTCCAGGTAGGGGCTGCCGTCGGCGTTGAGCATCCGCAGGTGGGAGTGGACGGCGCGATGGCCGGTCCGCCCGGCGCACTCCAGCAGGCTGCTGAGGTGGTCCGGTTCCCATTCGTTGTCGTCGTCGAGGAAGCCGATCCAGGGGGCGCGGCTCGCGCGGACGGCCATGTTGCGCAGCCGTGCCGAGCGTCCCGGCCCGGAGACGTCACCGGGGCCGCGCCCGGCCAGCAGCCAGCGGACATTGGCGGGCAGCGGCTCGCGGGAGCGCAGGAACGTATAGGTCTCGTGGCAGTCGTCGATCACGACGAGGTGCCGGAAGGGGGCGTCGAGGTCCTGCCGCTGGACGCTGCGCAGGGCGCGCTCCAGCAGGTGGGGTCGGTTTCGGGTGAGGGTGACGACGGTGACCAGCACGGCTGGATCGCCCTTCGCTCGGTGTGCGTTCGTGTGGCCGATGGGGGTGGTGGGAGCGGTGGTTCACAAGGGCAGGGCGACGGCCCGGGAGCCGTGCTCGGTGAAGCGGAAGCGCAGTTCCACAAGGCCCGCGCCGGTCATGGCCCGGCGCACCGCCTGCCGCCGGTCGGGGGCGCAGACCAGCAGCAGGAACCCGCCGCCGCCGGACCCCAGCAGCTTCCCGCCGGCGGCGCCGGCCGCCAGCGCCCGGTCGTGGAGGCCCTGGAGCCAGGGGCTGCTGACCCGGGTGCCGAGCCGTGATTTGAGCCGCCAGTGCTCCTCGACGAGGGGGCCGACGCCGTCGAGGTCGCCCTTGCGGAGGCAATCGGCCATGTCGTCGGCGATGCGCCGGATCGCGTGGAGGCGCTCCAGCGCGTCGCCGTTGCCCTGAAGCGTGCGGCGGTTCTGCTCGGAGAGGATGTCCCCGGCGTCGCGGCTGATGCCGGTGTAGAAGAGCAGCAGCCGCTCCTCCAGCTCGGCGCGCACGCCCGGGTCGAGGTCGAGGCGTTCGGTCTCCACCTGCCCGGAGGGGGTGAAGCGGAGCAGCCGGACGCCGCCGTGGGCCGCCATGTAGTGGTCCTGTTTGCCGACGGCCCGGCCCAGGTCCTCGATCTCGATCCGGCTCGCCGTCTCCGCGAGCGCGTCCGCGTCCGGGGCGTGGGCGTGCGGGTGGGAGGCGGCGTGGAGCACGGAGACGGCCAGGGCCGCCGAGCCGCCCAGCCCGCTGCCGCTGGGCACGTCGCCGAAGACGGTGACCTGGCGGTCGCGGAGCAGCCCCGCGCGCGTCAGGCAGGCCCGCAGCATGGGGTCGGGGTGCCGCGCCGCCTCCGCCACGGTCTCGCAGGAGTCCGCGGCGGTGCGCAGCCGGCCCCGGAACTCCCGGGGGTGGACGGTGACGCCGACGTAGCGGTCGATGGCACAGGCGATCACCAGTCCGCCGTGGCGGGCGGAGTAGCTGGGGATGTCGGTGCCGCCGCCCGCCAGGGAGATCCGCAGGGGGGCGCGGGCCGTGACGATCTCAGCCATGGGCATCGTGCCCCCGGTCGTGGCCCCCGTCGCACTCGCGGCCCCGGCGCAGCAGTTCGTCCACGGCGGCCCGCACCGCCCGGCGGGGGACGGGGGTGAGGTAGTGCTGGCCGAGGCCGAGCGGGACGCCCAGCGCGCCGAGCAGCACCATCGGCACGTCCGAGGAGGTGTGTGCCTCGTAGCCGCGCTTGTTGTCGAAGCCGATGTGGTGCATCACCGTCTCCGTGTCCAGCCCGGCGGTCAGGCAGCGGCACACGCCGACGCGTTCGATGAGCTCCTCGTGCGTGGCCACGGCGTCCGCGCCCAGCGCGCCGAGCCGGTGGGCGACGTCGGCCGCGACGGCCATGCCGAGTGCCACCGCCTCGCCGTGCTTGACGGGGACGGCCCCCGAGCCGGGCGCGGCGCTGGCGAGTTCGAGGGCGTGGCCGACGGTGTGGCCGTACTCCAGCAGCACGCCCGAGTACTTCTCATGGGGGTCCTCCAGCAGCAGCCGGCTCTTGACCGCCAGGCTCAGCTCGAAGATCTCCTCCAGGTCGGAGGCCGTGTAGTCGGCCCGGGGTCGCAGCAGCCGGCGCAGGGTGGGGATCTGGCCGGGGTCGATGGCGAGCGCGTTCTTGACGGTCTCGCAGGTGCCCGACCGCATGTCGCGCGGGGAGCCCATGGCCACCACGCCGAAGTCGACGACGATCAGCTCGGGCGGGTGGTACAGCCCCACCGTGTTCTTGGCGTGCGCGGTGTTGACGGCCTGCTTCGCGGAGATCACCGAGTCGCAGGCGGCGATGACGGTGGTGGGGACGTGGACGAGCCGGATGCCCCGGAAGAGCAGCCCGGCCAGCAGCCCGGCGATGTTGCCGGGGATGCCGCCGCCGACGGCCACCACGACGGAGCGGCGGGTGACCTTGAAGTCCAGGGAGAGGTCGATGAACCGGGAGAGCGTGGCCAGGTTCTTGTGCGCCTCGCCGGGCGGGTGGGAGAGCAGCAGGGCGGGAGCGGTCTGCTCGACGACGCCCGCGAGCTTGCTCGCGACCACGCCCTGGACGGTGTCGTCGGTGACGAACACGAAGCGGTCCGCGTCCAGTCCGGTGAGCGCCTGGGCCACGTCGTCGAGACAGTCGTGCCCGAGGAGTACCCGGACGCGCCGGTCGCCGAGGGAGAAGTGCCGTTCGGTCAGAGGCGGCGGGGAGTCGTGGGGACCATGAGGGTCGTGGGGATCGGCCTGAGAGTCGCGGGAGTCGGCCTGAGGGTCGCGGGGGTCGGCGGGGGCCGGGGGAGGGAGCTGGGAGTCCATCACCATCACCTTCGTAATGCGTCGATGCGCCGCTCGGCGATCCCGGTCGCCTCGTCCGAGAAGTCGTTGCACGCCCAGGCGCGGCCGGTGGTCTCGGCGGCCAGGGCCGTGGCCCCGGTCCCGGCGAAGGGATCGACGACGAGTTCGCCTTCGCGGGTGAGCAGGCGGATGAAGTACTCGGGCAGCGCCACCGGGAAGCGCTCGGCGTGGGCCCGTTCCCGCTCACCGGACGGATCGCCGGACGCGTCGGCGGGGCCGTGGTCGTCGGCCGCGGAGTCGCCCAGGACGAGGAAGTTGCCGTACGTCCGGGTGAGGTGGTTCTGGAAGCCGCGCACCGCTTTGACGTCCACGGGCACGTCGGGTGTCCTGGCCAGCCAGAACCACGTGCTCACACAGTCGTCGAAGCGCTCCCGGCGCCGGTCGCGCCACTCCACGTCGCTGTCCAGGAAGCCGGGGTTGTACCAGTAGAACTCCTGGAGCAGATGCCAGTCGCCGCCGGCGAGCAGGCCGGTGATCGCGGAGAAGTTCTGCACGGTGCGCACGGGGGCGTCCTTGGCCCAGCAGCAGCCCAGCTCCAGCACGAGACTGCCGTCGGGCCGGAGCACCCGGGCGATCTCCGCCACGAACGGGTCGAGCCACTTGGCGAAGCCGGGGCTGGTGGGGTCGGTGGAGGAGGCCGTGAAGGGGCCGGTGAACCAGGGGGAGGTGACCACCAGCCGGGCGGTGGCGTCGGGCAGGGTGCGCAGGAAGTCGACGGCGTCGCCCTGGGTGAGGGTGCCGCCGCCGGTCGCCGTCACCGTGCGCACGGCGGTGTCCGGCGCTGTACGGGAGTTCATGGCGTGCCCTTTCTACGTGGGGCTGCTCCATGGGGCGGGGCTGCCGGAAACGCGGATTCGCTCGGCGTCAGACGACGCCGAGCCGGGTCCGGGCCGTCTCCAGCGCCGCGGCCACGAGCTCCATGCGCTCCGGCGGGGCGAGGAACATCCAGTGCGGGAGGACGACGGCGTTCTCCCCCGCGGCCTCGGCGACGGGCAGCTCGAACCGCGCCGGGTCCAGCTCCCGGGCCCGCCGGGGATCGGTCCCGGCCCTGATCCAGCCGGAACTGAGCGGCTGGTAGAGGTCGTTGCGGTTCAGTGCCGAGTCGATGGGCTCGATATGCGCCCCCAGCTGCTGGGAGAGCAGCGCGGCGACCTTGTGCTTGGCCCCGTGGCCGAACACCTCGGGACGCAGCCGGACACAGAACTGGTAGGCGGCCTCGGCGGTCAGCGAGGCGGGCCGGACGAGGGGGTACACGCCCTCGATGTCCTTGATCAGCTCCTCCAGGCGCCGCATGGAGGCTCTGCGCCGGTCGTTCTCCTCGTCGAGCCGGCCGAGCCCGTCCAGCGCGACGGCCGCGTTGAACTCGCTCATGCAGTAGTTGTACCCCTGCACGCCGGGCAGCTCCTCCAGCTCCAGCTCGCCGGGCGGGGTGCCCGTCCGGTGCCGGCGGCCGTCGGCCCGTTTGCGGTAGAGACGGGAGTGGATCTCCGGGTCGGAGGTCACCGCGACGCCCCCCTCACCGGAGGTGAGGAGCTTGGTCTGCTGGAGGCTGAACGCAGCCGCGTCACCGAAGCTCCCCAGCCGGCGCCCGTCCCAGGTGGCGCCGTGCACGTGGGAGCAGTCCTCCAGCAGCGCGAGGCCGTGCCGGCGGGTCAGCACGCCCATGGCGTCGAGGTCCACGGCCGAGCCGTACAGATGCACCGCCATGACCACCTTGGTCCTGGGGGTGAGCGCCGCCTCGGCCGCCGCGACGGACATGCACAGGGTGTCCGGATCGACGTCGACGAGCACGGGGGTCGCGCCGACGCGCAGGACGGAGGAGGCGCAGGCCACCCAGGTGATGCCGGGGACGAGCACCTCGTCGCCGGGGCCGACGTCCAGCGCCTCCAGGGCGACGGTGAGCGCCGCCGAGCCGTTGCAGGTGGGGACCGCGTGGGCGGCGCCGAGATACTCGGCGAAGGCCCGGGCGAAGGACTCCTCGAAGGACCGCTCGCCGGTGTAGGCGCCGCTGACCGTCCAGCGGCCCGACCGCAGCGCCGCGAGCAGGCGTTCCTCGGTCTGGGGGGTGTACCTGGGCCACGCGGGCCATGAGTGGGTGTGTGTCTTCAAGCTGCCGGACCTCCGTGTTCACCGGGCCACGAGCGTGGGGAGTGGGCCGAACGCCAACGGTGTCGCGCGCACGCCGTTCCGCTGAAGCGGAACGGGATTATTGAGAAGCGTACGCATGTGCGTGTGGCAGGCGTCAACGACCAGTAGGCGGTTGGCGCATTGACTCGCCTCGGCTCCGATGGCCCTGGGACGTGCGGGAAGCTTGATTGTCCTGCGTATGGTTGAGGACGGGGACAGTTGACGCTTGTCTCAACTGTCCGCTGGGGATTGGACCTTGACCGGAATTGCGCACCGGTGCCGGTGGCCTCCGGGGGGGTGTGGCGGGCGGGGCGTCGCCTCGCGGCGCCGCCCCGCCCCGCGGCTCACCGGCCGTACTCCTCGGTCAGCCGGGCCAGCTGCCGGGGGCCGGGGATGCCGTCCGCGTCGGCCCCCGTGTCGCCGATCATCCGCTGGTAGCGGCGCACCGACTCGGTGTCGGCCTCCGTCCACTCCGGGCCCGGCCCCACCCGGTAGGCGCCGCAGCCCGCGCGCACCAGCATCTCTCCCAGGCGGGTGATGTGCTCGCCGCTGCTTCCCGGGCCGTAGGCCAGGCCGTCGATCACGACCTGGCGGGGGTCGGGGTCGGAGTCGGTGGCGGTCTCGTCCGCCGTGCGCTTTTCCTCTTGCGGTGCGGGGGCGGGGGTGGCGTCGCGGCCGGCCGGGATGTCGGACTCGTCGGCCTGCTCGCCGAAGTGGACGACGCCGGGGCGCCCCTTCCAGTCGGGGTCGGCTACGACGGCCCCCTCGGGGAACTCCGGGACGCCGTACCCGTAGACGTACGAGGACTTGCGCGGCCGGGTCTTGAGGTAGACGCCGTCGCCCTCGGCCGAGCCGGAGTCGTTGGTGTTGCCCTCGATGGTGGTGATCTCGTCGTCGGTGTAGCCGATGCAGATGCCGGTGTGGTTACCGCCGCCGGGGCCGAAGAAGACCACACTGCCGACGGCCGGGTACTCGCTCCAGCGGCCGCGCTCCTGGAACCACTCCACGCCCGCCGGGCACCACGCGTAGCGCGGCACTATGTCGCCGTTCCCGCTGCGGTCCGCGACCCAGCTCACGAACATGCCGCACCAGGCCTCTTCGTTCATGCCGTACCAGCGGCCGAACTTGTTGTCGTTGTCCCAGTGCCCGTCGGAAAAGCCCTCCTGGTATCCGATCTCTTCCCGGGCGACGCTGATGAATTCCCTGGCTCCGGCCATGGTTTATCTCTCCTGGATTCGGTGAAGGATCGCCGACACGCCCTGACCTGGGGTGACGGTCGTTGATCACCATGCCACACAAAAAATCGACGATTCATGAACGTGCCGTCGAGCGTTCTCCTATTTCCTGTCGATCGGCCGTTGATCCGCCCCCGGCAGTATTTGCGGAGCAGGAACGAGAACTCACCGCGCTAAAGATCGGTTGGAACAGGGAAAATGTCTCCGCAGAACGGTCAGATATACGTCCTCCGCTCGGCGACCGGCGTGGTCGCCGACGTCGACCACAGCAATACGGCGCCGGGCACGAGGATCCAGGGCTGGTCGGCCAACGGCTCCCGCGCCCAGAGCTGGGTCTTCTGGGCCAAGGCCGACGGTTCGTGGCTGCTGGAGACGGGGCTGACGCAGGGCACCCACGGCCCCGGCCAGGCGATGGTCCTCGACTACGACTTCTCCAACTGGCGGGCCCACCTGGTCAACGAGCACGGGCAGGCCAACCAGCTGTGGCGGCTGGAGGACGCCGGCGACGGCTACGTGCGCCTCAAGAGCCTGCGCACGGAGGGCGGCGACGCCTACCTGACCGCCGACGGCGCCGGCCGCTTCCTGGGTGTGTGGAAGCTCGACTCCGGCAGCGACGCGCAGCGGTGGCGGCTGGAGAGCGTCTCGTCCTCCGGCCAGGGCGGCCAGCCCGGCCGGCAGCCGCAGCCCCAGCCCCAGCCGCAGCCCGGTGGCGGCGGCTCCGCGGTCGAGCTGATGCTGAGTCTGGTCAACCAGGAGCGGGCGAAGGCCGGACTGCCGGGTCTGGTCCTCGACAACGCGCTGTGCGCGGCGGCCCAGCGTCACTCCGACGACATGGCGCGCAACAACTTCCTGGGCCACGACGGCTCGGACGGCAGCACGCCGTGGAAGCGGATGGGCGACGTGGGCATCGTGAACGTCCCCATGGCCGAGAACGCGGCGACCGGCTCCGACGTGCGCGGAACCATGGACATGTGGATGCGCAGCCAGCACCACCGGGACAACATTCTCGGGCGTGACGTCCGGCGCTTCGGGGCGGCCTTCTCCCCTGGCAGCGGCGGCCGCTGGACGCAGACCTTCGCCGGCTGACGGCACCGCGACGACAGTCGAAGGCCCGAGCAACACCCGAGAGGACACACCCCCCATGGGCATCACCTGGATCCCCGGTGCCGAACGCCTGGGCGACGGCGACATCGGCGGCGACATGGACACCCCCGACGAGCCGGCCCGCGTCGTCTGGCACACCACCGAAAGCGGCGCGGGCGACGCGGAGTTCGACTCCACGGCCGACTACCTGATCGAGATCGGCGCCGAGCCGCACCTGCTCTACGACCCCACGACCGACCGCCTCGGCCAGTTCGGCCCGCTGGACCAGAGCGCCCGCGCCCTGCGCAACGACGGCGACGACCGCACCAACCGCACGGGCCGCGTATGCGTCCAGGTCGAGGTGCTGGCCCGGGCGGGCGACCCCTTCACCGGCTACTGGCAGCCGGGCCCGAACTTCGCCGCGCTGCTGGCGGCCGCCCGCTCCTGGGGCGTCCCGGACGTCTGGCCGGCGGGCGACCTCGCCTCCGACGGCTCGGACTCCACCAGCCGCGACAGCGACACCTGGCACGACGAGGGCGGCCACTACGGGCACGCCAACGTCCCCGGCAACGACCACTGGGACCCGGGCGCCATCTCGCAGTCCGCGCTCCTCGCCGCCGGTTCGGGCGAGAGCCTTGCGGCACGCGACGACGAGCCGTCCGGCACGGCCGCCGACGGCGACGTCACCGATGGCACCGACGTCACCGACGCCCCCAACGTCAGCCTCGCGAACGTGATCGCCGCCGCCGGGACCGACCCCGACGCCCCGCAGGGCGCGACCACCCACCGCGACGACGTCCTCGTCGTCGAGCGGGCCCTGCGCGCGGAGGGCCTGCTGGCCGCCGAGTGGCTGGACGGCTCCTTCGGCACCAGCACGCGGGACGCCTACGCCGAGTGGCAGAGCCGCTGCGGCTACGAGGGCGACGACGCCGACGGCGTCCCGGGCCGGACCACCCTCGAGAAGCTGGGCGCGGAGCACGGCTTCCGCGTCACCGACTAACCCCCACCGACAGCCCCACCCCATTACCGAAAGGCACGGAAGCATGCCCGCCACACCGCAGAACGGCCAGGCGTTCACCCTCAGGTCCGGCAACGGCCTGACCGTCGACGTCAACTCCAGCCAGACCACCACCGGCAACCGGGTCCAGGGCTGGAAGCCCAACGGCTCCAAGGCCCAGCAGTGGGTCTTCTGGGCCAAGGACAACGGCTCATGGCTGCTGGAGACCGCCCTGACCCGGGGCACCCACGCCCCCGGCCAGGGCATGGCGCTCGACTACAACTTCAGCGCCGGGGTCACCCACCTGTTCCCCGAGCACGGCGACGCCAACCAGCGCTGGCTCTTCGAGGACGCCGGCAACGGCTCGTACCGGATCAAGACCGCGCGCGGCAACGAGGGCGACCGCTATCTGACGGCCATCGGCGAGGGCATCGCGCTGGGGCTGCGGGGCCCGGACGGACGGGACCCCGGGCAGCGCTGGGAACTGGTGCCCGTCGGCGCCCCCCAGCCGCAGCCACAGCCGGGCCAGGGCGTGCGGATCACCCTGGACGCCGGGCAGGCCCCCGACCTGGCCGGCTGGCTGGAGGAGCGGAAGCCGGTCCTGGAGGCATGGTTCCCCAAGACGGTCGCGCTGATCATAGGTGACGCCCACGCGGCCCCCGCCGGATACCGGATCGTGTTCGACCGGTCCAACACCGGAGTCGCCTACGCCATGGGCGACATGGTCAGCGTCAACCCCGACTACGTCCGCCGCAACCCGGGCGACACGGGCTTCCTGATCCACGAGCAGGTCCACATCATCCAGCAGAACCGCGTCCTGCCGGGGCACTTCGTGGAGGGCGTGGCCGACTGGGTGCGCAACTACCACTTCGAGAACGGCGGACTCGCCTCCGTCGGGTCGTCCGACAAGTACACCGACGCCTACCGGACGACGGCGTACTTCCTCAACCACGTCGCCACGCGTTACGACGGCGACATCGTGCGCAAGCTGAACGTCGCCGGGCACGACGGCTCGTACGACGGCGACGACCAGTGGTGGCGCGCCCGCACCGGCAAGACCGCCCAGCAGCTGTGGGACGAGATCCCCAAGCGCTGAGGCCCGCCGCCGGCCTGTCCCGCGCCCTCGTCATCGACGAGGGCGCCTTTTTCGGTCACTGGTGCGGGTTATTCGGACATTGCCGTTACGGGCCGCCCGATGTCAGGGCTCAAGGAGCCGCAGGCTCTTCGGGAAAAGGCGGACCGATAGGGTCCGAACCGGACAGATGTACTAGCCATTCATTGGGATACCATCGCGCTGGTAATCGAAGGGAACGGACGGGAGGGACATGCGGCCACGCGTGGACGAGATGCTCGACTACTGCACTCTCGAGGTTGCGATGACCGTCTGCGGGGGTGTCTGGAAACTCAGTATCCTGAAATATCTGTTCCGCGGGAAATTGCGTTTCGGTGAACTGAAGCGCGTGATGCCCGACATCACCCCCCGGATGCTCACCCGCCAGCTGCGCGACCTGGAGGAGGACGGTCTCGTACTGCGGACCGTGTACCACGAGGTCCCGCCGAAGGTGGAGTACTCACTGACCGACATCGGTCTGAGCCTCAAGGGGCTTGTGGACCAGTTGGAGGAGTGGGGCAACTGGTACCGGGAGCGGGTCCGTCACCCCGAAGGCCCGGTGTGCGTTCCGGAGCGGGATTCCTCGCTGGTGTGAGCCCGGCGCGAGTGGAGCCGTGCCGGCCCCGCGAGACAGTGGACGTCTCGTGGGGCCGACCGGTGCGGGCCGCCGGGCGCTCAGCCGGCGGTGGACCGCTGCGCCGCGGGCCGGTCGTCGGCCGCCGGCGCGACGGCCTCGGGCCGGCCGGCCCGCAGGAGGACGGCGACCACGGCGGCGAGCGCCAGCACGACGGCCGCGACCGTCGCGGTCGTGACTGAGAATCCGTGTCTGAACGCCTCCCGGGCGCCGGTGCGCAGGGCGTTGCCCACGGGGCCGGAGAGTTTCCCGGCGAGCTCCACCGCCGTGTTCAGGGAACCGGCGGCCGCGTCGGACTGAGCCGAGGTGAGCCCCTCGACCGGTGCGAGATCCCCCCGGTAGGCCACGGTGGCGATGACGCCCATCGCGGCCACCCCGAGCCCCGCCCCGAGGGAGAAGCCCACCTCCTGCACGGCGCCGGCCTCGGCGGCCCGTTCCGGCGGCGCCGCGCTCATCATGGAATCGGCGCCCAGGGTCATCACGATGCCCGAGCCGAGGCCGACCGCGACCAGCGAGGCGTAGTTGCCCGCCGCACCGGCGGCCGACAACGCGATCAGGGCGAGGGCGAGCACCGCCATCCCGGCCGTCACCCCCCAGCGGTTGCCGACGACCGAGGCCAGCTTGGGGGCCAGCACCCCGCCGACGGCGCTGGCCACCGCGATGGGCACCAGGGACAGGCCCGCCTTGGCCGGAGAGTACCCGTCGACCAGCTGCAACTGCTGTGTCAGCAGGAAGAGCAGCCCCGTATAGGCGCCGTAGCAGCACAGGATCGCCACGGTGGACACTGAGAACCGCCGGTCGGTGAAGAGCCGGATGTCCAGCAGCGGGTTGGGGATGCGGCGCTGACGCAGCGTGAAGATGATCAGCAGGGCCACGCCCAGGACACCCGACGCCACGGTGGCCGGCGACAGCCGCTCGGGCTGCCCGATGTGCTGCAGCGCGTACACCGCGCCGGCCAGTCCGAGGATGGAAAGCACCGCGCTGGGCACGTCCCAGCGGGGAGCTTCGGGGTTGCGGGACTCGGGGACCAGGGCCGCGCCGAAGAGCACGGCGATCACCGCGATCGGCACGTTGACCAGGAACACCGCGCCCCAGGAGAACTTCTCCACCAGCACGCCGCCCAGCACCGGCCCCAGCGCCGCTCCGGTGCTGGAGCTCGCCACCCACAGCCCGTACGCCAGTGACCGCTCCCGCGCGACGGGGAAGACCACCCGGATGATGACCACCGTGCTGGACAGCATCATCGAATAGCCCAGCCCCTGGACGGCCCTGGCCGCGATGAGCTGACCCGGCGCCGAGGACAGTGCCCCGGCGGCCGAGGCGAGCCCGAACGTGGCCAGCCCCGTCAGCAGGACCCGTTTGCGCCCGAGCCGGTCGCCGACCGTCGAGCAGACCACCAGGGTCGCCGCCACGGTGAGCGCGTAGCCGTCGACGATCCACAGCAGTTCGGAGCCCGACGGCAATAATTCCCGCCCCACGGTCGGAAGCGCGACATTGAGAATGGTGAGGTCCATGCCTCCCATGAGCATCCCGGCCAGGAGGACAGCCAGTACCGCCCAGCGGCGATCCGCTGTTTTTTCTTCCTTCATACCGACAATCGTGCAGAGCGTTGTGGGTGCATACAAGTACGGTATTTTCTGTCCCTTAGGGACAGGATGTGTACCACCCGCGAACAGCGGGAACGGCCTCGTGTTCAGATGATTGCCACTCGGTGGAACTCATTCTCGAAGGAATTTCAGGAAAGCCGGATCGGCGATCCCGCGAGGCGCGGGATCGCCAATCCGGGAGATCCGGGCGGCCTACTCGTCGCCGAGGCCATCCACGGGGTCGATCAGCCGCAGGAGTCGCGGCGGCGCAGCCACCGAGGGCAGCGTGGCGATGGACGCCAGGGCGGCGAGCAGGTCCGCCTCCCGGACGACCGAGGTCTCCAGGACCAGCCTGTCCCGCCCCGATTCCGCCCTGCGCCGCCGGACGGAATCCGTCCGCAGCCCGTGCGTCCGCAGGACGACGGCCACCTCCGCGAGGGCCTCGGCGGGATCGGCGACGTCAATCCCGAGGTGGTAGCGAGTGCGCAGGTCCGCCATAGGGCGTACGTGTCCCGGCACGACGACCGGTGGCACGGTCTCGCGGTGGCCGAGGAGCCGTCGTCTGGCCGCCGTCACCAGATCACCGAGGACCGCGCCGGCCGTCGGCGCACCGCCGGCGCCGGCACCGCGGAACAGCAACGGCCCGGCGGCGGCCGTCTCGACGAGCACCGCGTTGTCGGCGCCCCCGACCCCGGCGAGCGGATGCGTGCGCGCGACCATCGCGGGGTGGACCCGTACGAGCACCTCCTCCCGGCCGACGGCCCGCTCCAGCATCGCGACCAGCTTGACGACGCGGTCGCGACTTCGGGCGTCCGCCACATCCGTCGCGGTCACCTCGGTGATGCCCTCGAGGTACACGTCCGCGGGATCCAGCCGAGTGCGGAACGCGAGCGCGGTGAGGATGACGGCCTTGGCGGCGGCGTCCGCCCCTGACACATCGGCGGTGGGGTCGGCCTCGGCGAATCCCTGTTCCACGGCCTCTCTCAGAGCCGGTTCGAAGCCGGAGCCCGTCCGCGTCATACGGTCCAGGATGTAGTTGGTGGTGCCGTTGACGATGCCGGTGACACGGGTGACGTCGTCCCCGCCGAGCGACTCGCGCAGCGGCCGCAGCAGGGGCACGGCCGCGGCCACGGCCGCCTCGTAGAACAGGTCGACGCCCTGCTCGGCGGCGGTCCCGTGGAGGGACGGGCCGTGCTCGGCCAGCAGCGCCTTGTTGGCGCTCACGACCGACGCGCCGTGCTCCAGGGCTGTGACGACCAGTGAGCGGGCCGGCTCGACGCCACCGAGGAGCTCGACGACGATGTCGATGTCGTCCCGTTTGACCAGCGCCAGCGGATCGTCGGTCCACAGCGCCGGGTCGATGCCGGCATCCCGGGGCCGGGCGAGGTCCCGTACGGCGACGCCCGCTATCTCGACGGGCGCGCCGACGCGGCCGGCCCATTCGGCCCCCGCCCCGTGCAGCCGCCGTACGACCTCCGTGCCCACCACTCCGCAGCCGAGCACGGCCACCTTCAGGGGTCGGGTCCTCGCCATGGTCAACGTCCCGTCCCCGCGTGCACGACGGCCTCGCCGGCGGCGTCCAGCCCGAAGGATCGGTGCAGCGCGCGTACCGCGTCGTCGAGCCGGTCGTCCAGGCACAGCACAGAGACGCGGATCTCCGAGACGGAGACCGTCCGGACGCCGATGCCCGCTTCGGCCAGCGTCCGGTACAGCGTCGCGAGGACGCCCGGATCGCTGCGGATCGCCGCTCCCACAAGCGAGACCATGCCCATACCGGTGTCGCACCGCGTGGGCCCGCAGCCGATGCGCTCACGGTGGCGCTCCAGCAGCTCCACCGTCCGTGGGCCGTCCCCGGCCGGTACCGTGAAGACCAGCCCGGACCGTGGCCCGGCCGGGATGTGCTGCACCATGTCCACAAAGATCCCGGCGGTGGCCAGCAGGCCGAGGACCTCCGCCGCCGCGGCCGGATCGTCGGCCACCTCCGCCACGGCGATCCGAGCCAACGACCGGGTATGCGTCACCCCTGTGACGTACGAGCCTTCCACCGCAGCACCCTCCACCGCATCAGAGACAAGCGTTCCCGGGCGGTCCGTGAACGAGGACCGGACACGAATGTCCACGCCGTGCCGCCGGGCGTACTCCACACAGCGCGGCATAAGAACCTTCGCGCCGGTGGCCGCCATTTCGAGCATTTCCTCAGAACTGATGGCTGCCAGGGGCCGTGCGCCGGGCACGATGCGCGGATCGGCGGAGAACACGCCGTCGACATCTGTGTATATCTCACACATATCGGCCTTCAGTGCCGCGGCCAGCGCCACCGCCGTCACATCCGACCCGCCGCGCCCCAGCGTGGTGGTGTCGTCGGTGTCCCGGCTGAGCCCCTGGAACCCCGCCACCAGGGCGACGGCCCCCTGGTCCAGCACCTGGCGGACCCGCACGGGCGTCACGCGGACGATGCGGGCGCCACCGTACGACGCGTCCGTGAAGATGCCCGCCTGCGCACCGGACAGGGAACGGGCGTCGCCCCCCAGGTCCCTGATGGCCATGGCCATCAGGGCGTTGGAGACCCGCTCCCCGGCGGTCAGCAGCATGTCCATCTCCCGCGCGGGTGGGGCGCCGCTCACCCTGCCCGCCAGGTCGATCAGTTCATCGCTGGTGTCGCCCATCGCCGAGCAGACGGCGACGATCTCATGACCGCTGCGGTGTGCTTCGAGAATCCGTCCGGCGATGCTTCTTATCCGGTCCGTGTCCTCCAGCGAGGACCCACCGTACTTCTGGACGATCAGCACTCACTTGCTCCGTTTCGCAATCGTGGGCCGGGTCAGAGGGACGAGGCGAGCCAGTCGGCGACCGCGCGCGCCGTCGATTCGGCGAACTCGTCGATCATCGTGACGTGGCTGCCCGGAACGGTGACCTCGGTGTGCGCCAACGGCCAGGTGGACCGCTTCCCGCCGGAGTCCCCGGGCAGTTCGGACGCCCTGACCATCAGCGTCGGCACATCGCTCCGCGCGGGCGTCCAGCGCCGGAAGAGGCCGAGATGACGGCCCATCGCGGTGAGGTTGGCGTCCTCGACCAGATCGGCCACCTCCGGCTTGGCGGCCAGTTCGTCGAACAGGGTCGACTGGATCCGCAGGATCTCGGGGTCCCCGGGCAGATAGCTGTCCAGCAGCACCAGACCGGAGGGCCGGTCCTCCTCGCGCAGTTCCTCGGTGACCGCCTGGGCGAGCCAGCCGCCGGAGGAGTATCCGACCAGGACGAACGGCCGGCCCGCCGCGCAGGCGCGCACCGCCTCGGCCTGCGCCCGGGCGAGTGCGCCGAGGGACGCGGGCAGCGGCTCGCCGTCGGCGTAGCCCGTGGCGGTCAGCGCGTACACCTCTCGCTCGTCGCGGAAGCCGGCCGCGAACCTGGCGAACTGGTAGGGGCTCGCGGGTGCCACGAACGAGGGCAGGCACACCAGGGTGGTTCCCTCCCCCCGGGAGAAGCGGATCGGGGGCCGTGCCGGCGTGAGCCGTTCGGTGTCCGGACGCAGCCGGGAGACGGCCGTCAGCATGTCCAGTCCCTCGCTGATCCGCCCCGTCGCGCACGCCTCCTGGAACAGGGTCCTGAGCGTCGTGGACGGTGCGACGGACCCGGTCGCGGCCGTGCCGACCCTGGGATCGCCGCCGGTGACCACGCCCGTCGCGGGCCCGTCCCCGGATGCCCGCCCGGTCCCCGTGCCGTCCTCGTCGTCGGCCGTGAGCGCCGATTCCGTGATCAGTTCGTCGAGCACCTTGGTGAGCTGTTCGACGGTCGGGTGGTCGAACAGGGCCGTGACCGGCAGGCGGACCCCGGTGACGGTCGCGATCCTGGTGCGCAGCTCCATCCCCGAGAGGGAGTTGAGACCGAGCTCCGTGAATGTCTCCGTCGGCTCCACCGTGCCGCCCCTGCCCCGGCCGAGCGCCAGCGCGAGCTCCTCGACGACCACCTCGGTGAGCAGCGCGGAGCGTTCCTGGCCGACCAGTCCGGCGAACCTGTCCACCGGACCTCGCGGACGTGCGGCGGTGGTGGTGACGTGCACGCCGGCGCGATCGAGCCAGAAGCGCTCCCGCTGGAACGCGTACGTCGGCAGGCCGACCCGGGACGCGCCCGTCCCGTCGAACACCGCGGCCCAGTCGACGTGGACCCCGTCGGCGAAGAGCCGTGCCGCGGAGCGGAACAACTCGGCGGTGCCGCCGCTGTTCCTGCGCAGCGAGCCGGTGACGACGGCGTCGCCGGCGCCCGCGTCCACTGTGTCCTGGATCCCGATCGTCAGCACGGGGTGCGGGCTGATCTCCACGAACACGGTGTGCTTCGCGTCGAGCAGGGCCTGGGTGGTGTCCTGCAACCGGACCGTGCTCCGCAGATTGCGGTACCAGTAGTCCTGGTCCAGCGCCGTGGTGTCCAGGCGCTCCGCGGTCACCGTCGAGTAGAACGGAACCTCCGAAGGGCGCGGCCGGATTCCGGAGAGACGGGTGAGCACCTCCTCCCGGACGTCCTCCACATGGGGGGAGTGCGAGGCGTAGTCCACGGGCACCATCCGTGCCCTCACCCCGTCGCCGGTCAGCCGCTCACACAGCGCCCGCAGGGCGTCCGCGTCCCCGGCCACGACCGTCGAGTTGGGGCCGTTGACCGCCGCCACCGACAACCGGCCGGGCCGCGGCTCCAGCAGGGTCCGCACCCGGTCGTGGGCCAGAGGCACGGACAGCATGCCCCCACGGCCGGCGATGGACGTCAGGGCCCGGCTGCGCAGCACCACGATGCGCACGGCGTCCTCGAGCGTCAGTCCGCCCGCCACGTACGCGGCGGCGATCTCGCCCTGCGAGTGGCCCATCACGGCCGACGGGACGACGCCGAGCGCCTTCCATGCCTCCGCGAGCGAGACCATGACCGCGAACAGGGCGGGCTGCACCACGTCGTCCCGGTCCAGGCCGGGAGCGCCGGGAGCGCGCCGCAGCACCTCGGTCAGGCTCCAGTCGGTGTGCGCGGCCAGCGCACGCTCGCACCGCGCGATGGATTCCGCGAACTCGGGCGAGGCGTCGAGCAGTTCGGCGGCCATGCCCTCCCACTGGGAGCCCTGCCCCGGGAAGACGAAGACGACCTTGTCGCGGGCGCGGGAGGCGATCGGTACCGCCTCGGAGGCCGCCACGTCGGCGAGCCCGCCCAGCAGTTCCTCGCGGTCGGTGCCGACGACGACGGCGCGGTGGTCGAGGACGGACCGTGTGGTGGCCAGGGAGAAGCCGACGTCGGTCGCGTCCCAGTCATCGTCCCGCGCGGTGAGGTGTTCGTGCAGCCGGTCGGCCTGGCACCGCAGTGCCTCGGGGGACCTGGCGGTCAGGGTCCAGGGAGTGGCGGGGAGCGGAGCGGGCGTGGAGCGCGGTGCCTCCTGGGGTGCCTGCTCGATGATGACGTGGGCGTTGGTGCCGCTGATGCCGAACGAGGAGATCCCCGCCCGTCGGGGCCGTGAGGCATCCCACGGCCGGGCCTCGTCAAGGAGCCGTACCGCCCCCGAGGACCAGTCGACGTGCTCGGTCGGCCGGTCCGCGTGCAGGCTCCGGGGCAGCAGCCCGTGTTCCATGGCCTTGATCATTTTGATGATGCCGCCGACGCCGGCGGCTGCTTGGGTGTGGCCGATGTTGGATTTGAGGGAGCCGAGCCAGAGGGGTTGGTTGCGGTTGTGGCCGTAGGTGGTGAGGAGTGCTTCGGCTTCGATGGGGTCGCCGAGGCGGGTTCCGGTGCCGTGGGCTTCGACGGCGTCGATGTCGGCGGGGGTGAGTTTGGCGTTGTGAAGTGCTTGGGTGATGACGCGTTGTTGTGAGCGTCCGTTGGGTGCGGTGAGTCCGTTGGAGGCGCCGTCCTGGTTGACGGCGGTGCCGCGGATGATCGCGTGGATGTGGTGTCCGTTGCGGCGGGCGTCGGAGAGTCGCTCGATGAGGAGGAGTCCGACGCCTTCGGCCCAGCTGGTGCCGTCCGCGTCCGCCGAGAACGACTTCGACCGGCCGTCCGGGGCCAGCCCCCGCTGCCTGCTGAACTCCACGAACGTGCCGGGCGTGGACATCACCGTCACACCACCCACCAGCGCCATGGAGCATTCGCCCGAGCGCAGCGCCTTCGCGGCCAGGTGCAGGGCCACCAGCGACGACGAGCACGCCGTGTCCACCGTCACCGTGGGACCCGTCAGATCGAACATGTACGACAGCCGGCCGGAAATGACACTGGCCGTGTTCCCCGTCAGCAGCGCCCCTTCCAGCTCCTCCGGCATCTCGTGCACCGGAGGGGCGTAATCGTGGTACATCGCGCCGATGTAGACGGCGGTGTCGGTGCCGCGGAGGGTGTGGGGGTCGATGCCGGCGTTTTCGAGGGTTTCCCAGGTGGTTTCGAGGAGGAGCCGTTGTTGGGGGTCCATGGCGACGGCTTCTCGGGGGGAGATGCCGAAGAAGGGGGCGTCGAAGCGGTCGGCTTCGTGGAGGAAGCCGCCCATGCGGGTGGTGGATTTGCCGGGGGTGTCGGGGTCGGGGTCGTAGAGGTCGGGTGCCCAGCCGCGGTTGGTGGGGAAGGGGGTGATGGCGTCCCGGCCGTCGCGGACGAGGTTCCACAGGTCGTCGGGAGAGGCGACGCCGCCGGGGTAGCGGCAGGCCATACCCACCACGACCAGCGGATCATCATCGACGGGACCGGCGACGGCCCTCGGAGCGGCACTCGCGACGGGCCCGGCCAGCCGCTCGACGACATGGCTCACCACGTCCTCCGGCGTCGGATGGTCGAAGACCAGACCGGTCGGCAGGGACAGGCCCACGGCCGTCCCGAGCCTGTTGCGGAACTCCACGGCCATCAGTGAGTCGAAACCGAGCTGGTGGAACGATTCCTCGGCACGGACAGCGGACGCGTCCGCGTGCCCGAGCACCGCCGCGGCCTCGGCGCGCACCAACTCGCCGACCCGCTCCCGCCGCTCCGCCTCGGGCAGCGCCGTGAGAAGCGGCCCCAGCGGCTCCCGCGCCCCGGCCCGCTCGCGCCGCCGGCGTGTCCGCGCGCCGACGAGCCCGCGCATCGGTACGGGAACACCGCCGCCGGACGCCCCCGCCGAGGCGGGATCGAGCCGCAGGGCCGCGACGACGGCCTCGTCCGTACCGAGGGCACGGTCGAACAGCGCGAGTCCCTCGGCGTGCGACAGCACGCCGACACCGGCCCGCGCCATGCGCTGGATGTCGTTGTCCGCCAACGACTCCGCCATGCCGCCCCGCTGCTCCCACAGCCCCCACACCACCGAGGTGGCCGTCAGGCCGAGTGCCCTGCGGTGCTGGGCGAGCGCGTCCAGGAACGTGTTGGCGGCCGCGTAGTTCGCCTGCCCCGCCGCGCCGATGACACCCGAGATCGAGGAGTACAGCACAAAGGCGGAGAGGTCCAGGTCGCAGGTCAGCTCGTGCAGGTTCCACGCGGCGTCCGCCTTGGGCCGCAGCACGCCGAGCAGCCGCTCGGGGGTGAGCGCGGTCACGACGCCGTCGTCCAGCACACCCGCGGTGTGCACGACGGCGGTCAGCGGGTGCTCCGCCGGGACCGAGGCGAGCAGCCCGGCAAGGGCGTCGCGGTCGGCGGCGTCGCATGCCTCGAGACGGATCTCCGCGCCGAGTCCGGTCAGTTCGGCCACGAGTTCGGTCGCCCCGGGCGCCGCCGCGCCGCGCCTGCTGATGAGCAGCAGGTGCCGTACTCCGTGCCGGGTCACCAGATGCCGGGCCAGCAGCCCGCCCAGTGCTCCGGTGGCGCCCGTGATCAGGACGGTGCCCGCGGCGTCGAACACCGTCGGCTGCCCGGCTGTGTCGCGGGCCGTGTCGCGCGCCCGGACCAGCTCGGGCACCGAGGCCGTGCCCGTTCGGAGGGCCAGCTGGGGCTCACCGGTGGCGACGGCGGCCGCCAGCGCCTCGGCCGAAGCGGGCGTGTCGTCCGTGTCGACCAGGACCACTCGGCCGGGGTGCTCGGTCTGTACGGACCTGATCAGGCCCCAGGCCGTCGCGGCCGCCGGGGCGGTCTCCCCGTTTCGCGTCAGGACCACCAGTGTCCGGGACGCGAACCGCTCGTCCGTGAGCCAGGTCCGTACGGTCTCCAGTACGGTCGTGGCGGTGTCCCCCGCCGGCGCGGCCGGCACTGGCAGGACCACCACCGGTGGCAGGTCCTCCGCTGCCAGGTCCCGGGGCGTCTCCAGGATCCGTGGGGAACCGGCCGGCTCGCCCAGCGGAACCTCCCGCCACTCCATCGTGAACAGCGACACCGGCTCGCTGCTCCGGCCGAGCGCGGCGGCGGGCACCTCCCGCCACAGCAGTTCCTGGACCGTCGCGACCGGGGCCCCCGCCCCGTCGGTGACGGTCAGCGCCACGGTGTCCGCCCCGGTACGGGCGAACTCGGCCCGCAGCCGTACGGCACCCGCCGCGCGCAGGCGCACTCCGGACCACGAGAAGGGCAGACGTGTCGGGCCGGGCTCGGCGGCCGCGCCGGGCAGCAGGACGTGCAGGGCCGCATCCAGCAGCGCCGGGTGCAGCAGGAAGGACGTGTCCGGCTCGCCCTCGTCCAGGTAGACCTCGGCGAAGACCCGGTCGCCCCGGGTCCAGGCCGCGCGCAGCCCCCGGAAGGCGGCGCCGTACCGGTAGCCGTGCTCGGCGACGCGCTCGTAGACATCCCGCAGGTCCACCTCCTCGGCGTCCCGGGGCGGCCACTCGGCGGCCCCGGCCGCCGTCTCCGCCGACTCGGCGGACAGTGCTCCGGCGGCGTGCAGGACCCACTCGTCCTCGTCCGCCCGCCGGGAGTGCACGGTGAAGTCCCGCCGCCCGGACCCGTCGTCCCCAGTGACCGTGAGCTGTACCCGCACACCGCCGCTCTCGGGGATCACGAGCGGATCGGTGAGCGTCAGCTCCTCGACGGCGGCGCAGCCGACGAGGTCGGCCGCGTACAGGGACATCTCGATGAACGCGGTCGCCGGCAGTACCACCGTGTCCAGAACGGCGTGGTCGGCCAGCCAGGGGTGCGTCGACAGCGACAGGTGCCCGATGAACGTGACTCCCTCGCCGTCCGCCCGCTCGACCGACGTGCCGAGCAGCGGGTGGGCGAGCGGGTCGAGACCGGTCGTGGTGAGGTCCCGGTCGCCCGCCGAGGGCGTCAGCCAGTGGCGTTCGCGTTGGAAGGCGTAGGTCGGCAGGTCGACGGAGTGGGCGCGCGAGCGGTCGTAGGCGCGGGCCCATGTGACGTCGATGCCTCGGGTGAAGAGATGTGCGAGGGCGCTGACGAACGTCTTGGTCTCGGCTTGTGCTGTGCGGAGGAGGGGGACGGCGGTGGTCTCGGGTTCCTGGGCGCAGTCGGGGACGAGTGCGGAGAGGGTGGCGTTGGGGCCGAGTTCGAGGAAGGTGCGTACGTTGTGTTGTTCGGCGGTGTGGATGGCGTCGAGGAAGCGTACGGGGTTGCGTGCGTGGTCGATCCAGTAGTCGGGGGTGGTGAGGAGTTCGGGGGTGGCGGGTTGTCCGGTGACGGTGGAGATGATGGGGATGGTGGGCGGGTTGAAGGTGAGGCCGTCGAGGGTCCGGCGGAATTCTTCGAGCATGGGTTCCATGAGGGGGGAGTGGAACGCATGGCTCACGACGAGGCGTTTGGTCCTGTGGCCTTGGGCCGCGAGGGCTTCGGCGATGCTCAGGGCGGTGGTCTCGTCGCCCGCGATGACAACCGATTCCGGACTGTTGACGGCGGCGATGCTCACATTCCCGGTGAGCAAGGGGGTCACGATGGATTCGGCGGCGTTGACGGCGATCATCGTGCCGCCTGCCGGGAGCTCCTGCATGAGTCGTCCGCGGGCGGCCACGAGGGTGGCGGCGTCGGTGAGGGAGAGTACTCCCGCCACGTGGGCGGCGGCGATTTCGCCGATGGAGTGGCCGATGAGGTGGCCGGGTGTGACACCCCAGGAGGTGACCAGGCGGAAGAGGGCGACTTCGAGTGCGAAGAGCGCGGGCTGGGTGAGCTCCGTACGGTCGAGACCGGTGCCGGAGAAGACGGCTTCGCGCAGGGGCAGGTTCGGGAATTCGGCGAGGATCTCGTCGAGGGCCTGGGCGAAGACGGGGTGGTGGGCGTAGAGCTCGGTGCCCATGCCGGCGTGCTGGGAACCCTGGCCGGCGAACAGGAATCCTAAACCGCCCGGGACTTGGGTGGATGACGTTTCGGTGACCCCGGCGAGCCCGGCCAGCAGTTCGTCCCGGTCGGTGCCGACGACCACGGCGCGGTGGTCGAAGACGGACCGTGTAGTGGCCAGGGAGAAGCCCACATCGGTGGGGTGCCAGTCCGTCTCCCGCGTGGTGAGGTGTTCGCACAGCCGCTCCGCCTGCGCCCGCAGCGCCTCAGGGCTGCGGCCCGAGACGACCCACGGCGTGACGGGGAGCACGGCCGGTGCGGGGCTGGGGGTGTCCTGGGGTGCCTGCTCGATGATGACGTGGGCGTTGGTGCCGCTGATGCCGAAGGAGGAGATCCCCGCGCGTCGAGCACGCGGGGTGTCCCATGCCCGGGCCTCGGTGAGGAGCCGCATAGCGCCGGAGGACCAGTCGATGTGCTCGGACGGCTTCTCCGCGTGCAGTGTGGGAGGAAGGACACCCGATTGCATGGCCTTGATCATTTTGATGATGCCGCCGACGCCGGCGGCTGCTTGGGTGTGGCCGATGTTGGATTTGAGGGAGCCGAGCCAGAGGGGTTGGTTGCGGTTGTGGCCGTAGGTGGTGAGGAGTGCTTCGGCTTCGATGGGGTCGCCGAGGCGGGTTCCGGTGCCGTGGGCTTCGACGGCGTCGATGTCGGCGGGGGTGAGTTTGGCGTTGTGAAGTGCTTGGGTGATGACGCGTTGTTGTGAGCGTCCGTTGGGTGCGGTGAGTCCGTTGGAGGCGCCGTCCTGGTTGACGGCGGTGCCGCGGATGATCGCGTGGATGTGGTGTCCGTTGCGGCGGGCGTCGGAGAGTCGCTCGATGAGGAGGAGTCCGACGCCTTCGGCCCAGCTGGTGCCGTCCGCGTCCGCCGAGAACGACTTCGACCGGCCGTCCGGGGCCAGCCCCCGCTGCCTGCTGAACTCGAGGAACATGCCCGGCGTCGACATCACCGTGATGCCGCCGGCGACGGCCAGCGAGCATTCGCCCGAGCGCAGCGCCTTCGCGGCCAGGTGCAGGGCCACCAGCGACGACGAGCACGCCGTGTCCACCGTCATCGCCGGGCCGACGAGGCCCAGTGTGTAGGCGACGCGGCCCGCCATGACGCTCGCGGTGGTGCCGGTGAGCAGATGACCCTCGACGTTGTCGGGTGCCGCGTGCATGCGGGGCCCGTAGTCGCCCGCGGTCGCGCCGATGTAGACGGCGGTGTCGGTGCCGCGGAGGGTGTGGGGGTCGATGCCGGCGTTTTCGAGGGTTTCCCAGGTGGTTTCGAGGAGGAGCCGTTGTTGGGGGTCCATGGCGACGGCTTCTCGGGGGGAGATGCCGAAGAAGGGGGCGTCGAAGCGGTCGGCTTCGTGGAGGAAGCCGCCCATGCGGGTGGTGGATTTGCCGGGGGTGTCGGGGTCGGGGTCGTAGAGGTCGGGTGCCCAGCCGCGGTTGGTGGGGAAGGGGGTGATGGCGTCCCGGCCGTCGCGGACGAGGTTCCACAGGTCGTCGGGAGAGGCGACGCCGCCGGGGTAGCGGCAGGCCATACCCACCACGACCAGCGGGTCATCGTCATCGGGTCCGGCCGCGACGGCCGTCCGCTGCTCCGGCGCGGTCGAGCCCGCGAGCCGTCCGACGAGATAGTCCGCCACCTCGCCGGGGGTGGGGCGCTCGAAGACCAGACCGGTCGGCAGGGACAGCCCCACGGCGGCGCCGAGGCGCGTGCGGAACTCCACGGCGGCGAACGAGTCGAAGCCCAGGTCCGCGAAGGTGTGCCGGGGGTCGACGTCCCGCGCGTCGGCGTAGCCGAGAACAGCGGCGGCCTGTTCGACCACCGTCGTGCGTACGGCACGCGGATCGAGCGCCCCGGTCGGGGGGGCGACGTCGCGTTCCGGAGCGGGGACGGCGGCGCCTTCGGCGGTCCGCGGCTCCGGCTGGGCATGGGTGGCCAGGGTGTCGAGCCAATGGCGTTCGCGTTGGAAGGCGTAGGTCGGCAGGTCGGCGGAGTGGGCGCCTGAGCCGTCGAAGGCGCGGGCCCAGTCGATGTCGGCGCCTCGGGTGAAGAGATGCGCGAGGGCGCTGACGAACGTCTTGGCCTCGGCTTGTGCTGTGCGGAGGAGGGGGACGGCGGTGGTCTCCGGGTTCTGGGCGCAGTCGACGGCGAGTGCGGAGAGGGTGGCGTTGGGGCCGAGTTCGAGGAAGGTGCGTACGTTGTGTTGTTCGGCGGTGTGGATGGCGTCGAGGAAGCGTACGGGGTTGCGTGCGTGGTCGATCCAGTAGTCGGGGTCGGCGAGGAGTTCGGGGGTGGCGGACCGGCCGGTGACGGTGGAAATGACGGGGATGGTGGGCGCATTGAACGTCAGGCCGTCGAGGGTCCGGCGGAATTCTTCGAGCATGGGTTCCATGAGGGGGGAGTGGAACGCATGGCTCACGACGAGGCGTTTGGTCCTGTGGCCTTGGGCCGCGAGGGCTTCGGCGATGCTCAGGGCGGTGGTCTCGTCGCCCGCGATGACAACGGAGTCGGGCCCGTTGACGGCGGCGATGCCGACGTCGCCGGTCAGCAGGGGCCGGACCACCGACTCGGCGGCGTTGACGGCGATCATCGTGCCGCCTGCCGGCAGCGCTTGCATGAGTCGTCCGCGGGCGGCCACGAGGGTGGCGGCGTCGGTGAGGGAGAGCACTCCCGCCACGTGGGCGGCGGCGATTTCGCCGATGGAGTGGCCGATGAGGTGGCCGGGTGTGACACCCCAGGAGGTGACCAGGCGGAAGAGGGCGACTTCGAGTGCGAAGAGCGCGGGCTGGGTGAGCTCCGTTCGGTCGAGACCGGTGCCAGAGAAGATGGCTTCGCGCACCGGCAGTTCACCGAAGGTGGCGCAGACGTCGTCGAGGGCCTGGGCGAAGACGGGGTGGTGGGTGTAGAGCTCGGTGCCCATGCCGGCGTGCTGGGAACCCTGGCCGGCGAACAGGAATCCTAAACCGCCCGGGACTTGGGTGGATGACGTTTCGGTGACCCCGGCGAGCCCGGCCAGCAGTTCGTCCCGGTCGGTGCCGACGACCACGGCGCGGTGGTCGAAGACGGACCGTGTAGTGGCCAGGGAGAAACCGACATCGGTCGCGTCCCAGTCGTCGTCCAGCGTGGTGAGGTGTTCGCACAGCCGCTCCGCCTGCGCCCGCAGCGCCTTCGGGCCGCGGCCCGAGAGGACCCAGGGGATGACGGGCGGGGCCGCCGGGGTACCGACAGCGGTGGGTGTCGGGGAATCGGACACCACTACATGGCAGTTGGCACCGCCCATGCCGAACGAGCTGACGCCCGCGATCAGCGGCTCGTCCGCCGCGCCCGGCCAGTCGGACGCCTCCTGCTGGACGGTCAGCCGCAGCTTGTCGAAGGGGATCTCCGGGTTGGGCGTCCGGTAGTTGAGGCTCGCCGGCAGACGCCGGTGCCAAATGCTCAGCGCGACCTTCAGGAATCCCGTGATGCCCGCCGCGCCCTCCAGGTGGCCGAGGTTGGTCTTCACCGACCCGACGCGCAGCGTACGGCCGGAGCCGGCGGTGCCCACGACGGCTCCCAGGGCGGCGGCCTCGATCGGGTCGCCGACCCTTGTCCCCGTGCCGTGGAGCTCGACGTACCGTACGTCCGCCGGGGCGACTTCGGCGTTCTCGTAGGCCAGCCGGAGGACCTCGCGCTGGGCCCGCTCGTCGGGGGTGGTCATGGTCGATCCGCCGCCGTGGCCGACCGCGCCACCGCGTATCACGCAATAGACGCGGTCCCCGTCGGTCAGCGCGCGGTCCAGGGGCTTGAGCACGACCGCGACGCCACCCTCGCCCCTGACGTAGCCGTTCGCGCGGGCGTCGAAGGTGTGGCAGCGCCCGTCCGGGGAGAGTCCGCCCCACTTGCTGGAGATCACCGATGTCTCGGGCAACAGACTCAGGTTGACGCCGCCGGCGATCGCGAGCTCGGACTCGCCCCGGCGCAGGCTCTCGCACGCCAGGTGCAGCGCGACGAGCGAGGAGGACTGCCCGGTGTCCACGACCAGGCTGGGGCCCGTAGTGCCCAGGAAGTACGACAGCCGGTTGGCGATCATGCCTCGGTGGAGGCCGGGCATGCTGTGCTGGGTGGTGCTCTCGGCCATGGCGTCCCGGTAGACGAGGCGGGCGAAGTCGTCCCAGATGGAGCCGACGAACACGCCGGCCCTGCGCCCGCGCAGCTCGGTGGGGCGCGTCCGGGCGTCCTCCAGCGCCTCCCAGCCCAGTTCGAGCATGAGCCGCTGCTGCGGGTCCATCGTGGCCGCCTCGCGCGGTGACACATGGAAGAAGGCCGGGTCGAAGCGGTCCACGCCGGTGAGGAAGGAACCCCGCCTCGAGACCATCCGCCCGGGCGCCGTGGGGTCGGTGTCGTGGAACGCCGTCGCGTCCCACCGGTCCGGTGGGACTTCCCCGACGGCGTCGCGGCCCTCGTCGAGAAGCCTCCAGAACTCCGCGGGCGTCGCCGCGCCGGCGAACCGGCAGGACAGGCCGATCACGGCGACGGCCCCGGGCACGTACGGAGGGGCTCCGGCTCCGGTCGACGTTGTGTTGTGCACTGTTTCCCCCTTCTCACTCGGGATGGGACGCTGTGGTGTGCGTGATGACCGCGGCGGTCATCCGGGCAGTGGGCCGGCCGCCTGGTGGCCGACGGCGGAGAGCGCGCCGTCCAGTTCCCGCCGGTCGATCTCGATGTCGAGGGTCGTGGTGACACGGGAGACCAGGAAGTACACACCGACCAGCCCGATGATCTCGACGAGCCGCCGGTCCCCCCGGTCCCTTCGCACCGGCTCGAGCGACTCGTCCCCGGCTCGGGTGTGGGTCGCCACGTCCGCGACGAAGGCCAGCAGATCCCGCTGCGGGCCGTCGAAGCACGGGGCGGCGAAGTCCCCCGAGCGGAGCGCGGCGAGCTGTTCGCGGGAGACACCGAAGCGCGCGGCGAGTCGCTCGTGCTGGGCCCAGACGTAGGTCGATCCGAAGCATTGGGAGCTGGCCAGAATCACCAGTTCCCTTTCGAAGTCGGACAGTTCGCCACCGGTGAGCTGGGCGAAGCCGATGTTCGCCACGGCCGTGAGCAGGCCGGGGCTGTGCCCGAGCACGCGGAAGACGTTGAGCAGGGTCGAATCCTGCGGGTCACCGTAGATGTGGGTCGGCATGCGGAAGTCCCGGTCGAACTCCGGGTAGGGGATGCGGGCCACGATGATTCCTTTTCGGGTAGTTCTCAGCCGTCGGCGAGTCGCAGCGTGGCGGCCAACAGCGCGCCCACGGCGCCGGTCTCGGTGAGGAAGCCGTCGTGCCCCTGACGGGAGTCGATCACCGTCAGTTCACGGCAGCCGGGCAGCTTCTCGGCCAGCTCGCGTTGCAGCCGCAGGGGATAGAGCCGGTCGCTCGCGATGCCGGCGACCACCGTCGGCACCGGACAGCCGGCCAGCGCGGCGTCCACGCCGCCCCGCCCCCTGCCGACGTCGTGTCCGTTGAGGGCTCGGGTGAGCACCACATAGCTGGACGGGTCGAAGCGGTCGACCAGCTTGCGGGCCTGGTGGCGCAGATAGCTCTCCACCGCGGACAGTTCTCGGCCGGGCCGCTGCGGAGCGTTGGCGAAGCGCTCGTCGAGTTCGAGTTCCGTGCGGTAGGTGAGGTGGGCGATACGCCGGGCCAGGGCGAGGCCGGCTGTGGGCGCACGGCCGGTCCCGTGGTAGTTCCCCTCCTGCCAGTGCGGGTCGCCGGTGATCGCCTCGATCTGGGTGCTCTGGGTGCCGATCTGATCGGCGGTGGCCCGGGCCCCGACTGCCAGCACCAGTGCGGCGGCGACCCGGTGCGGATGCCCGATCGTCCATTCCAGGGCCCTGGCCCCGCCCATGGAGCCGCCGGCCACGGCGGCGAACCGCCCGATGCCGAGCACATCGGCCAGCGCCGCCTCGGCGGCGACCTGGTCGCGCACGCTCACCTCGGGGAATCGCCCGCCCCACACCCCGCCGTCGGGGTGTGGGGCGGCCGGGCCGGTGCTGCCCCGGCAACCGCCGAGCACATTGGCCGCCAGCACACACCAGCGGCCGGTGTCCACCGCCCGGCCCGGGCCGATCAGCCCGTCCCACCAGCCGGGGGTGGGCTGACCGGGCCCGGCGGGCCCGGCCGCGTGCGCGTCGCCGGTCAGCGCGTGCAGCACCAGCACGACGTTGTCCCGTGCTGCCGAGGGACGGCCCCAGCACTGCACCGCCAGGCGCACCTCGGGCAGCACCTCGCCGGACTCCAGCGTCAGTGGCCCCACGTCGACGCGGCAGGGCCGGCCGTCGGGAGGCGGGAAGTCCACCCGGGGCGCGGGCAGCAGGTCGACGGTCACCGGGCCGCGGCGGCGAACCCGGTACGCAGGTCCGCCAGAATGTCGTCGATCGCCTCCAGGCCCACGGACAGCCGCACCGTGGCGGGGGTGACCCCGGCCGTGAGCTGCTCCGCCGTGCTCAACTGCGCGTGACTGGTCGTGGCCGGGTGCAGTACCAGCGACCGTACGTCGCCGATGTTGGCGACGTGGCTGTGCAGCGTCAGCGCGTCGATGAACCGGGTCGCCGCTTCCTCACCGCCCGCGATCTCGAAGGCGACCACGGCACCCGCGCCCCGGGGGGCGAGCCGCCGGGCGCGCTCGTACCAGGGAGAGGTGGGCAGGCCCGCGTACGCCACTGATGTCACCTCCGGCCGAGCGGCGAGGAACTCGGCCACGGCGGTGGCGTTTTCCACGTGCCGCTGCACCCGGAGGCTGAGCGTCTCGATGCCCTGTCCCAGCATGAAGGCGCTGAACGGGGAGACGGCGGCGCCGATGTCGCGCAGCAGCGAGACCCGTGCCTTGACCGCGTAGGCGGGCGGACCGAGCTCGGCGTAGACCAGACCGTGGTAACTCGGGTCCGGGGTGGTGAAGTTGGGGAACCGGCCGGACGTCCAGTCGAAGGTGCCGCCGTCGATCACCGCCCCCGCGATCGTGGTCCCGTGCCCGCCGAGGTACTTCGTGGCCGAGTGCACCACGACGTCGGCCCCGTGTCGCAGCGGCTGGATGAGATAGGGCGTCGCCACGGTGTTGTCGACGATCAGGGGAATGCCGTGCTCATGGGCGACGGCGGAGACACCCTCGACGTCGAACACGTCGTTGCGGGGATTGGAGATGGTCTCCCCGAAGAACGCCTTGGTGTTCGGCCGGACCGCCGCACGCCACTGCTCCGGGTCGTCGGGGTCGTCGACGAAGGACACCGTGACGCCGAAGCGGGGGAGCGTGTGGCAGAAGAGTGTGTAGCTGCCGCCGTAGAGCCGAGGGCTGGCCACGATGTGGTCGCCGGCCGCGGCCAGGTTGAGTACTGCGAAGGCCACCGCGGTTTGCCCGGAGGAGAGCAGCAGCGCCGCCACACCACCCTCCAGTGCCGCGATCCGCTGCTCGATCGCGTCCTGGGTCGGGTTCATGATGCGGGTATAGACGTTGCCGGTTTCCTCCAGCGAGAACAGCGCCTTGGCGTGCGCGGTGCTGTCGAAGGTGTAGGAGGTGGTCTGATAGATCGGCAGCGCCCTGGCGTGGCTGGCCGGGTCCGGCGTGTGCCCCGCGTGGATCTGCTTCGTCTCGAAGCCCCAGGCCCGGGTGGGATCCGCGGGGGTGCCATCGGTGACGGGTGCGGCGTCGTCAAGAACGGACATGGCTTTCCTCTCATAGGAAGGGAAAAAAGGAACCGGAGCGCGCGTCGGCACGCCGGGCGGCGGCTCGCCGTCGATGCCGAGCGAATTTGGGTGAATCGGGAGGACCGGGAAAAGGGGCCGAGTGCGCTTTCGTTTCGACCGCAAGAGATGCTAACGAGAGGGATCACGGTCCGGCAGGCACGTTCGGTGGACGCGCGAACGGGCGTCCGGCGTGCGCGAAGACGTTATTCAGCCGGTTGCGTCAAGCATTTGTCATGGATTCCCCGGATGCGTTTCCCGAGACGCGCGGGGACCCGTACGGCAAGGTCCGTGAACGCGAAGGGACCCGCCGTGGCGGGACCTGCCGGGATGTGAGGGCATCCCGGCAGGTCCCGCCACGGCGGGTCCGCCGACGGGAAACGCTATGCGCTTGTGGGGTGTACGGTCCGGCTCAAGCCGTCCGGCTCATGCGCTGCTCCAGTTGATCGGCGAAGTCCAGCCATCGCTCGGCGCAGCGGCGTATGAGCTCGGCGACCGGTTCCACGCAATGGGCCGGCACATCGTCGAGCAGCCTGATCTGTTCCTCTGTGTCGACCGCCTGCCGATGCAGCCAGCGCAGCAGGAGCCTGCCCGCCTCGGTGAAGCGGAGCGCCGGATCCCTGGCGAGGCTCCGCAGCAGAACATCCAGGTCGTCGTGGCCCGCGCCCCCGCGCGGGCGCCGTTCGGTCCGGTGGGGCAGGGGCCGGCCAGGCGCCTTGCGGCGGCCGGCCGGCACGGGGTCGTCGCCCCGGTCGAGCCGGCGGCGCACGTCGAGCACCGTGGTGGGCGACAAGCCGACCAGACGGGCGATCTGGCGCAGAGAGGCGTTGGGGTCGCTCGCCATCAACTCGCTCGCCATGCGCCTGCTCTCCGCGCTGTTCACGGGCCTGACCCGGCCGTCCCGGCCGATCCGGTTGTCCGACCGCGCAATCGCGTCGCTTGAACGCCTGCGCAGCGCGGCCACCGTGCGGGCGGACAGCCCCGTGACGGCCGCGATGGACCGATCCGACCACTGCGGGTGGGACGCGATGATCCGGTCCGCGGCGACCGTCCGCTCCATCCTGGTCAGTGGCAGCCCGTGAGTGGTGTTCGCTCTGACCGCGAGGACGTAGGCGTCCTGGGGGCTGCCGGAGAAGAACCGCACCGCGATGTCGGTGTCGCCGCGCAGTTCGGCGGCGCGCAGCCGGTGGGCGCCGTCGACCACGCGCATCGTCGCCTGGTGCACGACGATCGGCGGCAGCTCGGCTCCGGACTCGGCCAGCACCCGGCAGTACTCGTCGTCGGCACCGCACAGTCGGGGTGAATCGCCTGCCGACAGAGCGCCGATCGACACTCTCACGACGCCCTCGGGAGCTCTCGGCGTCGGCTGACCGGATACGTCGGCGCACAGACCGTTCGCGATGCGTGACGTGACAGGCAATTGATCCCCCAGGCCTCGTGCGGCAGACGGCGGATACGTTGCCTCATCACGCCGGCGCGCTGCTTCACCTCGCCTGGAACATACACATCCGGGTCGCGTGCCTGTCAATTGATTCCAGGTCGGCGGAGCGGGCTGTTCCGGGTCTTACCGACCGTGACCGTCATTGCCGCGGAATTCATCCGCGAGGTATGGACACGAGTGATACCGAAGAGGTCTGCGCGGGGAGTGGTATTTGGGCTCCCGGTCACTGTGAGCAGGGTGGGACCGGAATTTCGGACCCGGGACCGGCAGGTGCCCGACAATTCAGTTGAACGCTGTGATATGCATCATGCAAGTATCTGGGGCCGGAATTCGGCCGCCGCGGCGGGAACGGTGTGCCCGTGCCGGATCCGGCACGGGCACACCGTGGGGGCGGGGCTCAGTCCGTGGTCGCCGCCACCGCCTTCCAGGCGGGCGCCAGCAGCTCATGCAGGTCGCGTGCGGGATCGGCGAGGCCGTCGAGCACCGTCTCCGCGATGTTCTCCGGGACGGCGAGGGTCATGGTCTCGAGCCACTTGGCCCGCAGCCGCGCGGCGGACAGCGGGGCACCGGGGTCGCCCGGCGCCTCGGTGAACAGATCGGTGGCCTCCGCGCCGCCGGTGGAACGTACCCGTACATAAGAGGGGTAAGCGGCGGGGGAGCGTCGTCGAGGTCGGGTGCGTGGGTCACCCGGACCCGCCGGGCGAGGGCGGCGCGCGACGGGTCGCCGAGGCGGTCCTCGTTGATCTGTCGTGCGCCCGCGGCTCCCTCCAGGGCCACGGCGGCGAGCACATGCGGGAAGCTGTACTGGGCGTGCTCCAGGGTGCGCGGGTCCTGCTCGGACAGGAAGAGGGCGCCGGCGTGCGTCCGCACCTCGATCTCCTCGATCTCCCCGGCGCCGATCCCCAGGCGGTCCATCAGCGTGCCGAGGCCGTGCGCGGCCGCGTGGATATAGCGACAGCAGGCGTACGCCTTGAAGTACGTCCGCCCGGCCTCGAACTCCTCGCCCAGGCTCGCGACGATCTCGTTCTTCTCGGCGCCGGGGACGTCGAAGGGTGTCGCCGCGAATCCCGGCGGCGCCGGGGGCGTGTACCCGGCCGGGAGGGCGAGGTAGCCGGCTCGGGCCAGCTCCGCCGCCGCCACTCCCACGGAGGCTCCCCAGCCGATGGATTCCTTGGCCATCGGCAGGGCGAAGGTGGCCATGGGAGCGTGCTGCCACGCCAGGACGAGCGCCCGGGTGACGGCCTCGCCATCCAGGCCGCGCAGCCGGGCCGCTGTCGCGGCGGCGCCGAGGCTCCCGGCCGTCCCGGTGCAGTGGTACCAGTCCCCGCTGTGCCGGGGCCACAGCAGCGCCCCGGCACGCAGCCCCACTTCGTACCCCGCGACTTGCGCGGTGAGGAAGTCACGGACGGTGGTACCCGCGGGGGCGGCGGCGAGGCCCGCGGCGACGACGATGGACCCGGGGTGGATCCCGCCGCCGAGGTAGTGGCCGTCCTCGAAGTCCAGTGCGGTGGCCGCCGTCGCGTTGGCGAACGCGGCCCGGTCCGGGGCGGCGGATCCGCCGGCGGCCAGGGGCACACCTCCGGGGCCGGTACGGGCGTAGGCCGCGCCGAGCCGGGCGGCGGTCGTCCCCGCCCCGCCGAACATCACCGCGACGGTGTCCCGGAGCGCGTCGGCCGCCCTGTCGCGCACGGGCTCGGGTAAGTCATGCCAGCGCAGGTGGCTCGCCCAGGAGCCGACGCGCCGGGAGAAATCAGGAGAGTTCTGAGGCACAGGCCGATTCTGGGGCGCACGCCCATGGCGGACAAGTACGGACTTAATTGACCCTTGGTGACGAGATGTGTACCACTCCGGGCGTGCGGAGCCCCGGGGACGGGGTCCTGTCGAAGAGACGCCCGGTACGAGATATCTTGATGTCAAGCAATGTTATAGACGTGGAGCGGAGCACCCGGTGACTGACTCGACCATCATCTATACCCACACCGACGAGGCCCCGGCCCTGGCGACGCATTCCTTCCTGCCCGTGGTCAAGGCCTACGCCTCGCAGGCCGGGGTCACTGTGGAGACCCGTGACATCTCCCTGGCGGGCCGGATCATCGCCGGGTTCCCCGAGTACCTCGAGGAGGGCCAGCGCGTCGCCGACGCCCTCGCCGAGCTCGGTGAGCTCGCCAAGACGCCCGGCGCCAACATCATCAAGCTGCCGAACATCTCGGCCTCGATCCCGCAGCTGAAGGCCGCCGTCGCGGAGCTCCAGGAGCAGGGCTACGCGCTGCCGGACTACCCGGACGACCCGAAGACCGACGAGGAGCGCGACATCCGCGCCCGCTACGACAAGGTCAAGGGCAGCGCCGTCAACCCGGTCCTGCGCGAGGGCAACTCCGACCGGCGCGCCCCCGCCTCGGTGAAGAACTACGCCAAGACCCACCCGCACCGCATGGGCGCCTGGACCGCCGAGTCCAAGACGAACGTCGCCACCATGGACGCCGACGACTTCCGCTCCACCGAGAAGTCCGCGATCATCGCCGAGGACGGCGCGCTGCGCATCGAGCTCGCCGGTGACGACGGCTCCACCACCGTCCTGCGCGAGTCCGTGCCGGTGCTCGCCGGCGAGGTCGTCGACGCCTCCGTGATGCGCGTCGCCGCGCTGCGCGAGTTCCTCACGGCGCAGGTGGCCCGCGCCAAGGCCGAGGGCGTGCTGTTCTCGGTGCACCTGAAGGCCACGATGATGAAGGTCTCCGACCCGATCGTCTTCGGCCACGTGGTCCGCGCCTTCTTCCCGAAGACCTTCGCCGCGCACGGCGGTGCCCTGGCCGCGGCCGGCCTCACCCCGAACGACGGTCTCGGCGGCATCTTCAAGGGCCTGGAGGCGCTGCCCGAGGGCGCCGCGATCAAGGCGTCCTTCGAGGCCGAGCTCGCCGAGGGCCCGGCCCTGGCGATGGTCGACTCCGACCGCGGCATCACCAACCTCCACGTCCCCAGCGACGTCATCGTCGACGCCTCCATGCCGGCCATGATCCGCACCTCCGGCCACATGTGGGGCCCGGACGGCCAGGAGGCCGACACCCTCGCCGTGCTGCCCGACAGCAGCTACGCGGGCGTCTACCAGGCCGTCATCGAGGACTGCCGCGCCCACGGCGCCTTCGACCCGGCCACGATGGGCACGGTGCCCAACGTCGGCCTGATGGCCCAGAAGGCCGAGGAGTACGGCAGCCACGACAAGACCTTCGAGATCCCGGTCACCGGCACCGTCCGCCTGGTCGACCAGGCCGGGAACGTCGTCCTGGAGCAGACCGTCTCCGCCGGCGACATCTTCCGCGCCTGCCAGACCAAGGACGCCCCGATCAAGGACTGGGTGAAGCTCGCTGTCACCCGCGCCCGCGCCACCGGCGACCCGGCCGTCTTCTGGCTCGACGCGACCCGCGCCCACGACGCCAACCTGATCGCCAAGGTCGAGCAGTACCTGCCCGAGCACGACACCGAGGGCCTGGACATCCGCGTCCTGTCCCCGGTCGAGGCGACCAAGCTGTCCGTCGAGCGCATCCGCCGCGGCGAGAACACCATCTCCGTCACCGGCAACGTGCTCCGCGACTACCTCACGGACCTGTTCCCGATCCTGGAGCTGGGCACCAGCGCCAAGATGCTCTCGGTCGTCCCGCTGATGGCGGGCGGCGGCCTCTTCGAGACGGGCGCCGGCGGCTCCGCCCCCAAGCACGTCCAGCAGCTGGTCAAGGAGAACTACCTGCGCTGGGACTCGCTCGGCGAGTTCTTCGCGCTGGTCCCCTCCCTGGAGCACTTCGCGAAGACCACGGGCAACCAGCGCGCCCAGGTCCTCGCCGACGCCCTCGACCGCGCCACGGCGACCTTCCTCAACGAGGACAAGTCCCCGACCCGTCGCGTCGGCGGCATCGACAACCGCGGCAGCCACTTCTTCCTGTCCCTGTACTGGGCCCAGGAGCTGGCCGCGCAGACCGACGACGCGGACCTGGCCAAGGCCTTCGCCCCGCTCGCCGAGACGCTCGCCGCGAACGAGCAGAAGATCGTCGACGAGCTGAACGCCGTCCAGGGGCAGCCGGCCGACATCGGCGGCTACTACCAGCCCGACGTGACCAAGGCCGCGGCCGTCATGCGCCCGTCCGCGACCTTCAACGAGGCCATCGCGACCCTGGCCTGAACCCTGGCCTGACGCGCCCGGAAACCGGGCGGCGGCTCGCCGCCGCCCGGCCGTACGCACGCGACGCCACACCGCCCCGACCGGCGCACGCCGGTCGGGGCGGTTTCATGCCGTTTCCGCGTCGGCGTGGGCTCAGCGCGGGTTGAAGATCACGCTCTGGAAGCCGACGCCCTGCGGCGCCTGCTGCCCCGGGGCGAGCCGGATCGCGTCCCCCTTGCACTTCTTCTTGGAGTAGACGACGACCGGCGACTTCGTCTCGTTCCGGGCGGCGCGGGCCTCCTGGCCCATGTCGTAGCACTTGTTGTCCGGCGGGTTCTGGATGGAGTAGGCCTTCCCCTTCGGGCCCACCCAGAGGAACTGGCCGTTCGCGGCGAACGCGGTGCTGCCGAGCAGCGCGACGGCGAGGGGAAGGCCGGCGAGGGCGGCCACTGCGGTGCGGATGAGGCGCATCACGGATCCTTGGTCTCGATTGCGGGACAGGAGGGCGATTGGGCCCAATACGGTCAACGACGCTCGGCGCTTCCCGACACGCGCCGGACCGCCTCCGGACCGGCCGGTACGTGGCCGGTGAGCGCCCGGCGTGGCCGCGTACCGTTCGCGCGGCGGGGGGCGGCAGGGTAGACATGGGGTATGGCCCGAAGCCAGGGCCGCTCCTGGAGGCCCTCGGGCCGCTGGTTCGCCGTGGCGAGCACCCGCAGCGTCGCCGGACAGATGTTCGTGCTGCAGGTGCTGATCGTCGTGCTGCTCGTCGTGGCCGCGGCGGTCACCCTGCTGCTCCAGGCGCGGAGTGACAGATTCCAGGCGGCGCGCGACCGCTCGCTCGCCGCCGCCGAGGCGTTCGCCCACGGCCCCGGCATGGTGGCCACGCTGCGCGGCCCCGACCCGGCCGCCGTGCTCCAGCCGCTGGCGGAGGACGCCCGCCGGGAGGGCGGCGTCGACTTCATCGTGGTCATGAACCGGCAGGGCATCCGCTATTCCCACCCCGACCCCCGGCTCATCGGGAAGAAGTTCGTCGGCACCATCGGGCCCTCGCTCCAGGGCCACATCACCGTCGAGGAGGTCAACGGCCCCCTCGGAGAGGAGCTCCAGGTCGTCGTCCCGGTGACCGACCGGGGCCGGGTCGTCGGCATGGTCGCGTCCGGGATGAAGGTCAGCCGCGTGAGCAGCGCCGCCGACCGGCTGCTGCCCGTGGTGCTGGTCGCCGGTGCCATCGCGCTGCTGCTGGCCACGGGCGGCACATGGCTGGTGAGCAGACGGCTGCGGCGCCAGACCCATGGCCTGGGCCCGGCCGAGATGACCCGGATGTACGAGCACCACGACGCCGTGCTGCACGCCGTGCGCGAGGGCGTGGTCATCGTCGGCGGCGACGGCCGGGTCATGCTCGCCAACGACGAGGCCCGCCGCCTCCTCGGCCTGCCCGAGGACGTCGAGGGCCGGGCCGTCGACGGCCTCGGCCTCGACCCCCGGATGGCGGAACTGCTGGTCTCCCGCCGGGTCGCCACCGACGAGGTGATCCCCGTCGGGGAGCTGCTGCTGGCCGTCAACAACCGGCCCACCGACCGCGGGGGCGGCCCGCCCGGCAGCGTGGCCACGCTGCGTGACTCCACGGAGCTGCGCGCGCTCGCCGGCAAGGCCGAGGTCGCCCGTGAGCGACTGCGGCTGCTCTACGACGCGAGCGTGGCCGTCGGCACGACCCTGGACGTGCGGACCACCGCCACGGAGCTCACCAAGGTGGCCTCCCCCCGCTTCTGCGACTACGCCACCGTCGACCTCGCCGAGCCCGTCCTCCACGGTGAGGAGCCCCGCCCCTCGACGGCCGGCGCCCCGGAGCTGCGCCGGGTCGCGCTCAGCGGCGTCCGGGACGACCACCCCCTGTACGGGGCGGGCGAGGTGCACCGGTTCGCGGCGCCCACCCCGCAGGCCCAGGGCTTCATGAGCGGGCACCCCGTGCTCGTGGCGGAGCTCTCGGATTCCGTGGGCTGGCGCACCCAGGACCCCGCGCGCACCCAGCAGATCCTGGACTACGGCTTCCACTCGCTGATCACCGTGCCGCTGAAGGCGCGCGGCGTGCTGATGGGCATCGTGAACTTCTGGCGCGCCGAGGGCAGTGAGCCCTTCGAGGAGGAGGACCTGTCCCTGGCCGAGGAGCTGGCCGCGCGCGCCGCCGTGTGCATCGACAACGCCCGCCGCTTCACCCGCGAGCACGCCATGGCCGTCACCCTCCAGCACAGCCTGCTGCCGCGCGGAGTGCCCGAGCAGAGCGCCCTCGACATCGCCTACCGCTATCTGCCCGCCCAGGCCGGCGTGGGCGGCGACTGGTTCGACGTCATCCCGCTGCCGGGCGCCCGGGTCGCCCTCGTCGTGGGCGACGTGGTCGGCCACGGCCTCCACGCCGCCGCCACCATGGGACGGCTGCGGACGGCCGTGCAGAACTTCTCCTCCCTCGACCTGCCCCCGGACGAGCTCCTCGGGCACCTCGACGAGCTGGTCGCCCGCATCGACCAGGAGGCGGCGGAGGCGGCGGAGGCCGGCGAGGAGGCCGCGATCGCGGGTGCCACCTGCCTGTACGCCATCTACGACCCCACCTCCGGCATCTGCTCCCTGGCCCGCGCGGGCCACCCCCTGCCGGCCGTGGTCGGCCCCGACGGCGACGTCACCTTCCCCGAGCTCCCCGCCGGACCGCCGCTCGGGGTGGGCGGCATGCCCTTCGAGGCCATGGAGCTGACCCTGCCCGAGGGCAGCAGCCTGGTGCTCTACACCGACGGCCTCGTCGAGGACCGCCGCCGCGACTTCGACACCGGCCTGACCATCCTCGCCCACACCCTGGCCCGGCCCGGCCGCACGCCCCAGCAGACCTGCGAGGCCGTCCTGGAGGCGCTGCTGCCCGCCGAGCAGACCGACGACATCGCCCTCCTCGCCGCGCGCACCCGGATCCTGGAGCCCGGGCAGTCGGCCGAGTGGGAGCTGCCCGCCGACCCGGCCGTCGTCGGCCGCGCCCGCTCCGACGTCACCCGGCAGCTGGAGGAGTGGGGGCTGGAGGAGGCGCTGTTCACCACGGAGCTGATCCTCAGCGAGCTGATCACCAACGCCATCCGGCACGCCTCCGGCCCCATCCGGGTGCGGCTGCTGCGCGAGCGGGCCCTGATCTGCGAGGTGTCCGACACCAGCAGCACGGCCCCGCACCTGCGCTACGCGGCGGCGGAGGACGAGGGCGGCCGCGGCCTGTTCCTCGTCGCCCAGCTCGCCGAGCGCTGGGGCACCCGCTACACCCCCGAGGGCAAGGTCATCTGGGCCGAACTGCCCCTGACCTGAGCACTACCCGTATACCAGCGCCGTGTTCTCCAGCGGCGGGGTGCCGAGCACGTGGACGCGCCGCAGATGGCGCGGCGAGCGGCTGGTGAAGGCCTCCCGGCCGTGCAGCAGCGTGTAGTTGTCGGCGACGACGACGTCCCCGTCGCGCCAGGCGTGGGCGTACAGGTGGCGCGGGTCGTGGAGGGCCGCCTGCAGCGTGCGGTGGAACTCGGGCAGGAGCTCCCCGGGCACGCCGGTGAACTCCAGGTCCGGGTGGTTGAGGAAGACCTCGCCCGCCGGGACCGGCTCGTTGTAGCGGATCACCGCGCGGCCGCCCGGGCGCGTGGTGACGACGGGCGAGACGCACTCGCCCGCGTACTCCGCGGCCGCCCGGCGGTAGCGGCCGGTGACCCGCTCCCACAGCTCCCGGTGCTCCGGGGCGGCGTCGCGGAGCACGGCCTCGGTCTGCGAGAAGGTGGTCCGGCCGCCGTCGCCCTCGCCGGGCGCGGAGACGCACTGGAAGATCTGGAACTCGGCGATCTGCTCGCGGTACATGCCGTCCCAGTGCAGCGGGACGTAGCGGTGGTCGAAGATGTGGTCGTCGGGCTCGTCGTGCTCGACGAGCTCCAGCACGGGCCCGTAGGGCCACATGCCGATCTCGCCCCAGCGGGCGCTCCACTCGGTGAGCGCCCCGGCGTCGTCGAAGGCGGTGAACCCGCGCAGCAGCACGAGATGGTGACGTGTGGTCAGTTCGCGTAGTGCGGCTATGGACAGTCCGGTGACGTCGGTGCCGGGCGAGGCGGCGTCGACGCGCACGCCGAACGGCTCCAGCGCGGTGACGGGGTGACCGGAGAGGTTGATCATGACTGTGCCCTTCGGTGGATACGGGGTGCCCGGTCAGGCGGCGGGGACCGCGACGGGAGCGGCGGCGGTGACGAGCGCGGGCGCGGGCCGCGCGTAGTGGCTCGGGCGGCCGTCCGCCAGGACCGGCTCGGCGCCCCGCTCCTCGGCCTCGCTCCGCTTGACCAGGACGTACCGGCCGCCGCCGGTGTCCAGCGCCACGCTGTGCCAGGGCGTCAGCCAGTTGTCCGGGGTGTCCACGAGGTGGATGCCGAGCTTCTCCGCGCCGCAGGGCTGCGGGTGGATGGACAGCCGCACGGCTCCGGGGAACCGTTCGGCGAGCAGGTCGCCCCACGCCTTGCTGCGCTGCATCACGGTGTACGCGCGGTTCCGGGCGTCGCGCTGGAGGGCGGCCCGGCTGCCGGCGCGGCCGGGGGTGTCGGCGTCCTCGAACAGGAAGCGCGTCATGGCCCGGTAGAGCGCGACCTCCTCGCCCGCCCGCACGCGCTCCTTCAGCGAGTCGAGGGGCTCGGCGTACCGCTCGGCGAGGAGCTCCCGCATCCGGTCGTGGCCGAGCCCGGCGAACTCGGGGACGTCCTCCAGGTTGAACAGGCCGATGCCGCTCGGCTCCGGCAGCGCGTCGATGAGCCGCTGCATCTCCCGCTGGTAGCCGGTGATGTGGGCGTCCGGGATGCCGACCGCGTCACTGAAGACCCGGCCGTCGGAGCAGATGAGGATCTCGGCCCCCGGCGCGTACACCGCGCGGATCCGCGCGGTCAGCCCGGCGAGGAAGCCCAGCGCCAGCCGCTCCGCCATGTCGGGCAGCGTCCCGAGCACCTTGGCGGCGTTGGGGGACTTGCCGGGGAAGGCCGGCAGCACGAACCGCACCGGCTCGCCGGCCTCGACGTACCGGGTGACGCGGGCGAGATGGGCGTCCCGGCAGTCGGGGCAGGGGGTCCGCGCACAGCCGCCCGTCCGCTGCCCCTTGCGCTGATGACGCAGGACCAGCTCCATGACTCGGCGCGCGATGAGCGCGTCGTCGCCCCTGTCGGCCATCGGTGTCCTCCCGGATCCCGTTCGATGCTGTAAGCGTTCGATGCTGTAAGGAGGGACCATCCTGGCAAGAGCTAGAACTTTCAAGTAATCGCATTCATCCATAGGATGCGGGTTATGGATCTCGAAGTGCGCCACCTCAAGGTGGTCTGCGCGATAGCCGACGCCGGCAGCATCACCCGCGCGGCCGCCGCGCTCGGCGTCTCCCAGCCCTCCCTCACCGCCCAGATCCGGCGGATCGAACGGGTCCTGGGCGGCGCCCTGTTCGCCCGGTCCCGGCACGGTGCCGCGCCCACCGCGCTGGGCGAGTTCGTGCTCGCCAGGGCGCGTTCGGTGCTGCCGTCGATCGAGGCGATCCAGCGCGAGTCCGCGCTGCACACCGGCTCCACCGAGGGCCGCCGCCCCCTGCGGTACGTGGCCACCCCCGGGCCGCTCGCGGTCGGCCTGGTGCGCGAGCTCCAGGAGCTCTTCCCCGGCGCCCTGCCCACCCTGCGCACCGAGCCCAACCTCGCCACCGCCGCCGACCTCGTGGTCAGCGGCCAGCAGGACCTGGCCGCCGTGGCCGAGTACGTCCGGCCGTCCTCCGAGCTGCCGCCCGGTCTGGGATCGGCGGTCGTCGCCACCGAACCGGTCTTCGTCCTGCTGCCCCAGGTCCACCCCCTGGCCGCCCGGCCGGAGCTCCGGCTGGCGGAGCTGGCCGACGCGGAGTGGACCCTCGCGGCCAGTCAGGGCAACGGCCTGTTCGACTCCTTCACCGCCTCCTGCGCCCGCGCGGGCTTCACCCCCAGGGTCCGGCACGATGCCGAGGCCGGGGCGGCCCGCGAACTCATCGCCGACGGCCAGGCGGTGGGCCTGGGCCAGGCCACCTTCCGCGCCACCCCGGGCATCGTCCCGCGCCCCCTGGCGGGCACCCCGCTACGGATCCGCCACCTGCTGCTGTGGCACCGGCAGGGCGCGCTCAGCGCGCACGCCCCCGCCATCGCCGCCCGCGCCGACCGCGTCTACGCCACCGCCGTGCGCCGCAGCCCCCACTATCTCGACTGGCTGGCCGAGAACCCGCCGCTGGAGGAGCGACGGGCGGGCTGACGTCTACTCCACCAGCCCCGCCAGTGCCGCGAGGACCTCCGGCCAGGCGGCCGAACGCGGGTCGATCAGCGCGAAGTGCTCCACGCCCGGCAGCTCGACCAGCGCCACCGGATCGCCCAGCCGCCGGGCCCGGGCGGCGAACGTCCGGCTCATCGCCACCGGAATCTGCTCGTCCGCCGTGCCGTGCACCAGCGTCACCCGCACCCCGGTGGGCAGCAGCCACCCCGGATCGGCGGCGGCGTAACGTTCCGGTACGCCCTCGGGCGTCCCGCCGAGCAGTGCCCGGGCCGCCCCCTCGTCGAGGTCCCACAGCGCCGCCAGGGTCGGCGAGGCGCAGCCCGCGAGGCTGAGCACGGCCGCCTCCGGGCGCGCGGCGTGCCATGGCGAACCCTGCGGCAACCGGTGCCGCGACGCCGCCCACAGCGCGAGGTGGCCGCCCGCCGAGTGCCCGGCCCAGACCTGCCGGCGCGGATCCGCGCCGAGGCGGGTGGCCAGCCCGGCCGTCGCGTCCGCCACCGCCGCGATGTCGTCGAACGTGCCCGGCCAGCCCCCGCCGGGCGTCCCGGTGCGCCGGTACTCGGCCGCGACGACCGCGTACCCGGCCGCGGCCAGGGCGTTGGCCATGGGGCGGATGTGCCTGCGGTCGTACTCGGCCCGCCAGAAGCCGCCGTGGACGATCAGCACCAGGGGAGCGCCGTCCCGGGGCGCGGGCCACAGATCGACGACCTGGTCCCGGTGGGTGCCGTAGGCCAGGGTGCGGTACGGGCGCGGGGCCTGCCGGGAGAGCACGTCCCGGCTCATGGCGCGCCCCGGCTCACGGCGCACCCGCCGGACCGTCCCATTCATGCGACTTCACCGCATTCCTCCCGGTCGTCCCGGCCGTTGCGGAGCAGGTCACGGCCCATCCGAGGCAGGCCGCGGCCGTGCGGGTGCTACGTTCCCTGGTTGACAGATCCTCAGTACGTCAAGCCGTCGTCCAGGCGGCGTTTTTGTCACTTCAGGAGAACTTGTTTACATGACCGCCATCACCACTGAACCCGTCCGCGTCCTCGCGATATCCGGAAGCACCCGTACCGCCTCCGTCAACGCCGCCATCCTGCGCGCGGCCGGCGAACTGGCGGGCGCCGAGGTGAAGCTGGAGCTGTGGGACGGCCTCGCCGCCGTCGAGCCCTTCAACGAGGACGACGAGGCCGCGCCGGGCGCCGGTGTGCGGGCCATGCGCGAGGCCATGCTCGCCGCCGACGCGCTGCTGTTCGCCACCCCCGAGTACAACTCCTCCCTGCCCGGCCAGCTGAAGAACGCCCTCGACTGGGCCTCCCGCCCCTACCAGGCCAGCGCGCTCCACGGCAAGACCGCCGCCGTCATCGGCGCCAGCCCGAGCGGCTACGGTGCCAAGTTCGCCCAGGCCGAGCTGCGCAAGGTGCTGACCGCCTGCGGCAGTGACGTCGTCGGCGACGAGCTGTGCGTGGCCAAGGCCCACACCGCCCTCGGCGAGGACGGCCTGCCCGTCGGCGAGGAGCTGCGCGCCGCCCTGACCGCCCTGGTCGCGGCCGTCGTCGCCAAGGTCCGCGGCTGACCCTCCGGTCGACCGGACGCCGCCGGGCCGGGCACCCGCTCCGGCCCCGCCCGGCCCCGGCCCGGCGGCGTCGCCGGGCCGGAATGGCGTGAATCGTTCGGTCGCCCCCAGAGGTTGACCGGATCATCGCACGCCGTAACGGGTGTGGTGGGAACATCATCGGGTCGTCGCGGTGCGCGCTGAGTGAAAGCTGTCGAGCCGAGTGGGACAAGCGCTCGGTCCGGCGCCGCCGCCCGTGCTTCTCGGCGCAGGTGTACAGGTGTCACGAAGGCGCGGCCGCCCCCCTTGAGTTCGAAGACCGGGAGCCGATGTGGCACTGGACCAGGCGTCCGTCATCTCCGAGTGGGTCCTGCCCGCCGCCGTCTGCGCGCCCGTCACCTGGATCTGCCTGGTCTTCCGCTTCCGCGAGGACGGCAGGCTGCTGGGGACGGCGCGCTCCTCGGCGCTGGCGCTGTGCGTCGTGCTGTGGACCTCCGGAATGGCCGCCCTGGCCAGCGGAGTCCTGCTGCCGCTGACCCCCAGCGTGCCCCCGATGGCCGTGGGCGTCGCCACCGGCTGGGGCGTGAGCCCCCGGGGCCGGGGCGGCGAACGCAACGGCGGCGGCCCCGCCATGGCCGTCCTCACCCTCGGCAACTCCCTGCTGCTCCACCAACTGGCGCTGCGCCTGCGGACGGACCGGGCCGACTGGTGCGAGCGGATGGCCGAGGGCTTCCGGGACTGCTGGCACCTCGACTACTACGCCGACGACATCAGGTCCCACCTGCTGCTGCGGGTCGACGTCCAGGGCCGTACGAACCGGGCCCGGACGCTGGCCAAACGCGAGATCAACGAGCGGCACAAGGAGGTGCGGGCGGCGGCGCAGAGGTGGATCACCGTGGAGACGAAGGTCAAGAAGGCCGCCCGGCTCCAGGACCGGCTGCCCGAACCGGATGAGATCCGCCAGGTCAAGCGGGCGTTCGGGGAGGCCGAGCAGTATCTGCGGCATCTGCTGGAGCTCGCGCACACCCATGGCAAGCGCAGCGACGGGGTGAAGATCCTCGCCATCAAGGAGCGCTATCTGGTCCCGCCGGGCATGGACGAGGCCCTGGGCGGCGGGCCCGGCGCGCCGGACACGGACCCGCAGGGCGTTTCCCGGCGCTGATGCCCCGGCCGTCGAGTCAGCGATGCCGCGAGCGGGTGGCCAGGGGAGCGGCGGGGGCCGTCTCCAGACGGCCGGAAGCGGCGGTGTCGTCCGCCGGATGGTGGGTGGGGGCGCCGGAGGCGTCCCGGAAGGTGATCTCGATCGTGGCGTCGAGGGATTCGGCTACGGCGGCCAGCGAGCGGAGGGTGAGGTTCTCGTCGCCCGAGAGGATCTGACTGACCCGGCCGGGGGAGACGCCGAGCTGCTCGGCCAGTTCCTTGCGGGTCATGTCCCGTTCGGCGAGGAGGCCGGCCAGCGAGGCCGTCGTCTGTCGGGCGAGCCGGGCTCCCGCCGGCGCCGCGCCGTGTCCGCCTTCGTGACCGCTCCTGCGCCAGGCCATGTCGTCCCCCCACCAGCTGAACTTCCGGGCTTTCCTTGGGTGCAGCATGCCACCTTTAGCCCTGACTAAAAGACCAGTCTGGCGCAAAGGCCCGCGCGCGACAACCGGGCGGCACCGGTTCCCGCCCGGTGACCAGGGGATACGTGGTTGACGACAACTTTCGGCCAGATCCGGGGAATTCACCCCGGCGGAGGTGTCGCGGGGGGCGCCGCCGGGCGCGGGCGGAGAGTCTGGTCAACCCCCTTCCCGCCGCCTACGATGCGAACGCTCCCGGTCCCACCGGCCCCGGAAGAGGGCGTGGATTGTCATGAGCATGGCTTGTCTGGGTCGTGTCGCGAGCGTCGCGACCCGCATCGCCGCCCGCCCTCCCGGCCGTCCGGCACATGAGTCACCGGCACATGAGTCAGTCGTCACTCCCGCCGCCCAACCGATTGGAGCGCCATGCCCACCGGTCTTCTCACCGCGGGTGCGATCGCGACCCTGCTCGCGGCCCCGCTGTCCACGCACAATCCCTCCGTCATCACCAACCCGCCGCCGGACAAGATCGTGATCGAGGTCGCCACGGTCAACGGCTCGGGATGTCCGGCCGGGACCGCCGCCGTCGCGGTCTCGCCCGACAACACCGCCTTCACCGTGACCTACAGCGACTACCTCGCGCAGGTGGGCGTCGGGTCCAAGCCCACCGACTTCCGCAAGAACTGCCAGCTCAACCTGAACGTCCACGTCCCCCAGGGCTTCACCTACGCGATCGCCGCCGCCGACTACCGCGGCTACGCCAAGCTGGAGCCCGGCGCCTCGGGCACCGAGAAGGCGTCGTACTACTTCCAGGGCTCGCCCGTCACCACCCCGAGCAGCCACACCTTCAAGGGCGCCTACGAGGACAACTGGCAGACCACCGACTCCGTGCCCATCGCCGCGCTGGTCTGGGCGCCCTGTGGCGAGCTGCGGAACTTCAACATCAACACCGAGCTGCGGGTCAACGCGGGCACCTCCGACCCCACCAAGACCACCAGCTTCATGACCATGGACTCCACGGACGGCAGCCTCAAGACCATCTACCACCTGGCGTGGAAGGAGTGCCCGGCCAGATCCTGACGGGACGCCCCGTCGGGGCCCGCCCCACGCGGGCCCCGGCGGCCGACCTGTCCGAGGCGTCGTGTTCTCCCTCACATCGACTTTGCACCCCAGGCACCCGTCCCGACCTGGGGCTATCGCGCTCAGTGCGCTGGTGGTAACCCAAAGGGTATAGACCTGTGGCGGAAAGGGGGCGAATGTTGGGGGAATCCCTCGCCCGGCGCCCTCGCGCCCCCTCGAACGCCCCAGAGCCTGATGCCTGCATTCCGACGCGACACCTTGAGTCCCTCGCATACGGCCGACGCCATTCCCAGTGCCCACGAGCCGATCGCCGCGTGGACGACCCGCCCCTGGGGAGTCCTCGGCGAGCGGGGCCACGGAGCCCCCTGGTGCGTGCACAGCCCGCCGTCCCTCGGGGCGGCCCGCCGGACGCGCCCGGGCCCGCCGCCCTCCGGCGCGGTCTCCCTGCCCGCCTCGCCCCGCTCCGTCGCGGCCGCCCGCCGCTTCTCCCGGGGCCTGCTGGCCGAGTGGGGCCTCGACGAGCTCGCCGACGACGCCGTCCTGCTCCTCTCGGAGCTCGTCACCAACGCCATCGTGCACGTGCCCGGGGGCGCCGGAGAGGTCCGGCTCGCCCTCAGCCGCACCCCCGCCCAGCTGGTCGTGCAGGTCACCGACGGCGGCGGCCGCCTGCCGCTGTGCGCAGAGGCCGGGCTGGACAGCGAGAACGGGCGCGGCATGTGGCTCGTCGAGCAGCTGGCCGCCGAGTGGGGCCATCACACCTCCGGCGGCGGCAAGACGATCTGGTTCACCCTCCCGCTGCCCGGAGCCGCGCCCCTCCGCTGACCTCCGGCCGCGTGGCCGCCGCGTGGCCGTGGGCTGCGCGGTGGGCGGATTCGGAGAGAACATGGAAGACGCTGCGGCGTGACGGCGAGACGCAGGAGGACCGGGACAGGGACCGGGCGCACACCCGGGCGAGGCCGCCGCACCACCCCGAGCGGGCGGAAGGAGGACCTCGGATGGGTACGACCGACGCGTTCCGGCCGGACCCGGGCCGGGCCAGGGGCACCCCCTACGCGCCCGGCAGCCTGCTGGACGTGCTGAGCGTCGCCGCGGTGGTCCTCGACCAGGACGGCCGGATCGTCCTGTGGAGCCCGCAGGCCGAGGAGCTCTTCGGCTGGACCGCCGCCGAGGCCCTAGGGCGGTACGCCGCCCAGCTCCTGGTCGACGAGGAGAACCTCGACGAGGTCCTGCGCCTGTTCGCCAAGGTCATGGGCGGCGGCGGCAGCTGGGCCGGGGTCTTCCCCGCCCGGCACAAGGACGGCACCACCCGGCTCCTCGAATTCCGCAACATGCGGCTGGAGGACAAGGACGGCCGGGTCTACGCCCTCGGCATGGCCACCGACCAGGAGATCCTCCGGGACGTCGAACGGGACCTGGCGCTGTCGCTGCGGCTCGTGGCCCAGTCCCCGATCGGGCTCGCGATCCTCGATACCGGGCTCCGGTACGTCATGGTCAACCCGGCCCTGGAACGCATCCACGGCATGCCCGCCCGGGCCTATGTGGGCCGGCACGTGCGCGAGGCGCTGCCCTTCCTGCCCGCCCGCGAGGTCGAGGCGGTGGAACGGGCCATGCGCCGGGTCCTCGCCACCGGCGTCCCCCTGGTGGACCACTTCACCGTGGGTCCCACCGCCGACACCGCCGCCGGGGAGCGGGCCCGGCTCGTCTCCTGCTACCGGCTGGAGGACCCCGCCGGCCGCCCGATGGGGCTGGCCACCTCGGACGTCGACATCACCGACCGGCACCGGACGGCCACCGAGGCCCGCCGCAGACTGGCCCTGATCGCCGACGCGTCCGTGCTCATCGGCACCACCCTCGACCTCGACCAGACCGCCCGGGAACTGGCCGGGGTCGTCGTCCCCGACCTGGCCGACGTGGCCGCCGTCGACATCCTCGACACCGCCCTCCACGGCCACGTCACCCCGCCGGACGAACGGGCCGCCGTCTTCCGGGCCCTCGCCGTCGCCTCGGCCGGCGGCGGTGGCGGCGAGGGCCCGGTCACCGACGCCATCACCGCCGCCGTACGGGCCGCCGACCCGCCCGGGGAGATCGCCAAATACGACCCCGACCGCCTGGTCGCCCGGTGCGTGAACACCGCCCGGCCCGTCCGGCTGACCCGCGTGGCCCCCGCGGACCTGACCCGGATCGCCCGCGACGCCCCGTCCGCCGAGCTCCTCGGCCGCGCCGGGCTCCACTCCTACCTGGTCGTACCGCTGATCGCCCGGGGCGAGGTGCTCGGCGCCCTGGACCTCAAGCGCATCACCAACCCCGAGCCCTTCGGCGAGGACGACGTCGTCCTCGCCGGCGAGCTCGCCGCCCGCGCGGCCGTCTGCATCGACAACGCCCGCTGGTACCAGCGCGAACGCGCCACCGTCCTCACCCTCCAGCGGAACCTGCTGCCCCAGCGGCCCCAGAACCTCGTCGGCCTGGAGGTCGCCTACCGCTACCAGCCCGCCGGGGCGGCCGTCCAGGTCGGCGGCGACTGGTTCGACGTCATCCCCCAGGAGGGCGCCCGCAGCGCCCTCGTCGTGGGGGACGTCATGGGCAGCGGCATCAACGCCGCCGCGGCCATGGGCCAGCTGCGCACCGCCGCCCGCACCCTCTCCGGCCTCGGCCTCGACCCCGGCCGGGTGCTCCACCACCTCGACCGCACCGCCAGTGGTCTCGACCAGACCATCGCCACCTGCGTCTACGCCGTCTACGACCACGAGGAATCCTGCTGCCGCGTCGCCAACGCCGGCCACCTGCCCCCGGTCCTGATGCGGCCCGGACTCCGGCCCGTCCTGCTGGACCTGCCCACGGGCGCGCCGCTGGGCGTGGGCGGCGTCCCCTTCGAGAGCGTCGGCGTGGAGCTGGCCCCCGGCGACCAGCTCGTCCTCTACACCGACGGGCTGGTGGAGACCCGCGACGAGGCCATCGACACCCGCCTCGCGGTCCTCGTCGACCTCCTCGACCGGCACCGGCTCGACCTCGAGGCCATGTGCGACCTGCTGCTCACCGAGCTCCGCGAGGACAACGACCAGGACGACGTCGCCCTCCTCATCGCCCGGGTCCGGGGCTCGACGTAGCGCTGCCCGTTCGCCTATGTGGCCGTGGCCGGGGTGAGTTCGGCGCGGCCGAACAGCAGGGCGTAGCCGGTGGGGAGCCGGCGGAGGATGCGGGTGATCAGGTCGGAGCCGGCATAGGCGGCGACGGCGGAGAAGACGGAGCCGGTGTCCCAACGGGTGGTCGCCAGGGAGGCGCCGGTGCGGGCGGCGAGGTCCTTGACGAAGGCCCAGCCGGTCAGCGGCCGGGTGTCGGGGACCTGCGCGGTCAGCACGCGTGCGGCTTCCAGGGGCAGACAGCCGGCCAGGTCGACGCGTTCGTCGCCGGTCAGCTGGCGCCCCAGTCCGGCGAGAACCAGGCGGACGGCTTCATCGGCCCGCTCGCGGGTGGGGTAGGCGCCTTGGTAGCGGACCTTCTCCAGCATCTGCTCGTACGCCGTCCCGTACGGCCGTCGGTGCTGAAGCGGTACGCGCGCGTCGGAGATCACTGCGGTGCATGCCTTTCGTGGTCAGGTGGACTGGGGACGGCCGAAGAGGAGGTCGTAGCCGGCGGGGAGCTGGAGCAGGATCTGGCCCAGCAGGTCCTCGCCGGCCGCGTCGGCGACGGTGGACAGCACGGCGCTGACGTCCCAGGCCGCGGTCTGCTCGGTGGCGCCCTCGATCCACGCGGCGGTCGCGCGGACGAACCGCTCGGGGGACAGCGGCTCGGCGCTCTGCAGCGGGTTGAGCAGGATCAAGGCGAACGTCTCGGGCAGGCGCGCCGCCAACTGGGCGCGAACGCCGCCGACCAGGTGTGCGCCGAGGAGCGCGAGCACCACACGGGCCGCACGCTCGGCCTCCTCCAGGGTGTTGTATTCGCCGCGTTCCCTCACGTGGCCGAGGAACGCTTCGCGTCGCAGGGTCATCTCAGCCGCCACCCCTTCTCGCTCGGGCTGCGAAGGAGGGTGCGGAGAGCGGGATGAGGGGAGGTCAGGTGCCCGCTCTCCGCACCCGTCCGGCCGGTGTCAGCCGGAGATCTCCTTGTGGCCGGATCCGACGCCGATGGAGATCTTGCGGGGCTTGGCGCGCTCGGCGATCGGGATGCGCAGGGTGAGCACGCCCGCGTCGTAGTCGGCCCGGATGTGCTCGGTGTCGAGGGTGTCGGCGAGCACGATCTGGCGGGAGAAGACGCCCAGCGGCCGCTCGGACAGCTCCATCTGCACGTCGTCGGCCTTCGCCACCGGTCGCCGCTCGGCCTTGACGGTGAGCATGTTCCGCTCGACGTCGATGTCGATCGCGTCCGCGGTGACGCCGGGGAGGTCGAAGGCCACCACGTACTCGTCGCCCTCGCGGTAGGCGTCCATCGGCATCGCCGACGGGCGGGACCACGTGCCCGGGCCCATCAGCTGCTGCGCCAGCCGGTCCAGCTCACGGAAGGGGTCAGTGCGCATCAACATCGTGAAAACACCTCCAGTGGGTTCGGGCAGTTGCTGCCAATGCGCCTCACTGACTCCGTTGTAACATGTCATCCAGTGGATGACAAACATCGATGTCGTCCAGGTGATGACAACAGAGGGAGGTGCTCGTGACCGCAGCCGACCAGCCGTCCACGACCAGCACGAATGCCCACGGCCCGGCGTCGTTCCTCGCCGCCGCGGCCGCGCTGCGCGCCATAGACGACGCCCTGCGCGACGCCCGGCGGGAGGCCCCGGACACGCCCGGAGGTGCCGCTCCCGGGCCCGGGCCGGAGCAGGCGCTGGCCTCCCTGGTGCTGCTGCGCCAGGTGCGCGAGCAGCTCGCCGGGTGGGAGACGGGCCTGATCGAGACCGCCCGGGACGCGGGAGCCAGCTGGGCCGATCTCGCCCATCCGCTCGGCGTCGCCAGCCGCCAGGCCGCCGAACGCCGCTACCTGCGCGGCCGCCCCGGCCCCGAGGGCACCACAGGCGAACAACGTGTGACGGCCACCCGCCAGGCCCGGGCCGCCGAACGCACCACCGCCACCTGGGCCCGCGCCAACGCCGCCGAGCTGCGCCGCCTCGCCGGCCAGATCACCGCCCTCACCGACCTTCCCCCCGCCGCCCGAGGCCCGCTCGGCGAGCTCCACGCGGCCCTCGCCCACGACGACCCCACCGACCTCATCGCCCCCCTGGCCGCCACCCGCCCCCACCTGGCCACCGCCCACCCCGACCTCACCGCCCGGATCGACACCCTCACACCCCCCTGAACCGCAGGGCCCTGTAAACTGGCGATACAGCCCTTGACCTGCAAAAACGCAGGCAGGGAGCCTACTTCCGGGAGTACCTCGATGTATCGCACCATGATGAAGTCCAAGATCCATCGCGCCACCGTCACCCAGGCCGACCTCCACTACGTGGGTTCGGTGACCATCGACGGCGATCTGATGGAAGCCGCCGACCTGCTGCCCGGCGAGAAGGTCGACATCGTGGACATCGACAACGGCGCCCGCCTGTCGACCTACGTCATCGAGGGCCCGCGCGGCTCCGGCGTGCTCGGCATCAACGGCGCGGCGGCCCGGCTGATCAGCCCCGGCGACCTTGTCATCATCATCGCCTACGGCACCATGGACGACGCCGAGGCCCGCACCTTCCAGCCGCGCGTCGTCTTCGTCGACGAGCGGAACCGGGCCGTCGACCTGGGCAGCGACCCGGCCGCCGTTCCCGAGGGCTCGGGGCTCTCCCGGGGGGACCGGGTCGCGGTCTGACGGCTGCGTCTACGCCCTGCCGGCGGCCCTGGCGATCGCCCGGGCCGTTGTCCGGCCGGCCGCCAGTACGCCGGGGTCCTCGCTCGGGCGGCAGCGGGCCGCCGCCGGGTCGTACTCCGTCATGATCACGCCCGCGTGGTCCGTCGCCGGCTCCTCCAGCAGCACCGGCCGGTCGCGCGCGGCCAGGGCGTCCCGCAGGTCCCGCGAGCGCTCGACGGGGATCAGGGTGTCCGCCGTGCCGTGCACCAGGGTGACCGGGACGGCAGGTGTCTCCGGGACGCCGGTCAGGTCGGTCAGTGGGGCCGTGCCCGTCGTCCGGTTCGGGAGGTCATAACGCGAGGCGATGCTCACCACGGCCGCCGGGTGCCGGCCACCGACGATGTCCGGCCGCAGCGCGACACCCACCGCGGCCGACCCGCCGGCCGACCAGCCCGCCAGCACGAACCGCTCCGGATCGCCCCCGAGCCCCGCCGCCCGCGCCCGGGCGAACTCCAGCGACGCCAGCAACTGCGCCCGGCCGCCGTCCGGCTCGTCGGAACGCCAGTCCGGTACGAGGACGAGCACCCCCTCGCGCGCGACCGCCTCGGCCAACGGCCGCATGACGTCCCGCTCGTCGGGTCCGACGCCGTGCCAGAGCAGCACGACCGGTACGTGGGCGGTGCCCGGCGCGGGGCGGTGGATGTCGATGAGCTTGCCGTGCGGCATGGTTCGGGTGGTGACGGTCACGGTGCCTCTCGGGGCGGGGTGGCGCGGTTCGTCGGCAGGCCCTCCAACTCGCGTACCCGCTCGATCACTTCGTTGATGGAGTGGAGGCTCTCCGCCGACAGCCCGGCCGCGCGGAGCGCGACCCGCTGGACCTGCGGTTCGCGCAGCGCCACCAGGAGGCCCAGGTCGGCGTTGACCGTCTCCGTCACCTGGTCGTCGAAGAAATAGGCCGGGGCACGCCGAAGAACTTCGCCAGCGCCTCCACATGCCGCAGTGTCGGATTGCTGCGCTGCCCCTTCCGCAACAGCCAGATGTAGCTGCCGGAAATCGAGACACCCCCGGCGGTGATCGCACGCGCCACTTCCTCCGTGGTGTACGGCTCCCGGCCGTCCGGCACCACCGTCCGGAAGAGGTGGTTGAGCTTGTCCGCCAGCGTCCGCGCGGCCCTGGCTTCGGAATCGTTCATGATCGCACCTCCCTCCCGCGGTCAATCTAGCTTACGGGCCGACACGCACGGCCAAGTGCCGAGCCGTGCACGGTCATGTGCCCCGGCGCATAACACGGTTGACAGCGAGCGCGCTCGCTGCCTAGCGTCCTCGGTGTCGGCGGATCGACTGGTGTTGGACGGCCCGGGAGGGCCGTCGGTCACCAGTTGGCGGGGGCGGGGCCTTGGGGCGCCGTGCCCGCCGGGCGCGATCCGCCGTCGGCCGGAGGTTCTTCTGGAGGGGGTTTCGTGACGGTTTCAGGGCCGGAACAGCGGCACACCGTCGTACTCCCCCTCACGTCCCTGCTGCCCGCGGCGTCACCGCGGCTGGCGGGGGAGGACCCCCGCCACGTCCAGGCCATCGCCCGGCTGGACAGCCCCCTGCCGCCCATCGTCGTCCACCGCGCCACCCTGCGGGTCGTCGACGGAATGCACCGGCTGCGAGCCGCTCGTCTACGGGGGGATGAGCGGATCGCGGTCCGGTTCTTCGAGGGCAGCGAGGAGGACGCGTTCGTCCACGCTGTCCGGGCGAACACCCGGCCGGGTGGCCTTCCCCTCACCCGGGCGGACCGGTCGGCCGCCGCCGAGCGCATCATCCGGAGCCATCCGCACTGGTCGGACCGGCTGATCGCGTCGGCGGCGGGCCTGGCCGCCAGCACGGTGGCCACCCTGCGCCGCCGCACCGGCCACCCCGCCGCCCCCACCACGACCCGCACCGGCCGCGACGGCCGCGTCCGCCCGCTCAACGCGGCGGACGGCCGGCGCCGCGCCGGAGCGCTCATCGCCGCCCGGCCCGAGGCGAGCCTCCGGGAGATCGCCCACGACGCCGGCATCGCCGTCGGCACGGCGCGCGACGTCCGGCTGCGGCTGGCGCTCGGGCAGGACCCGGTGCCCAAGAAACTGCGGGACGCGGAGCGGCGGGATACGGGGTCCGTACCTTCCGTCGTCTCTTCCGTCGTCTCCTCCGCCGTGGGGGATGCCGCGTCGGCCGTCGTCGCGCCGGTCGTCGTCCCCTCCTCGGCGGGTGACGGTTCGTCCTCCTTGTCCAGGCTCCGCACGGATCCCTCGCTCCGGCTCACCGAAGGCGGCCGCATCCTGCTGCGCCTGCTCAACGCCCACGCCATGGGCGGCGACCGCTGGCGCCGGCTCCTCGACGCCGTGCCCGCCCACCGGCGGCAGACCGTCGCCCAGGCCGCCCGGCACTGCGCCGCCTCCTGGATGCGCTTCGCCACCGAACTCGAGCGCCGGGGCGGGTGACGGGACAGCGATGAGCGCTATCACGGTGACCGATACGGCGACCCCTGCGGGGGCTCAGGGTGGGTTTCTCGGCGGCGCCGCCTCTCCTGTCACTCTCGCGTTGTTGGGGCCCGTTGCCGCCGGTGTCGGCGGGCGGTCCGTGGCCGTCGACGGGCGCAGACAGCGCGTCGTGCTGTCCCTGCTCGCTCTCGGCCGGGGGCGGGTGGTTTCCGTCCGCACTCTCGCTGATGCGATCTGGGGTGAACGGCAGCCCCTGTCCGCGCGCCCTCAGATCGCGTTGTGCGTCCGGGCGTTGCGCGCGGCGTTCCGGGGCGCCGGACATGTGGAGCCGCTCATTGTCGGTGCGGGTTCGGGGTACCGGCTTTGCGTTGAGCAGGTTGGTGTCGATGTGTTCGAGTTTGACGCGCTGGTTGACGCGGCGGCCTGCTCGGCTGCCGCCGGGTCCTGTGGTGCCGAGGAGGCCGGTGAGCTGTATCGGCTTGCCCTCGGGCTGTGGCGCGGGCCGGCGCTGGACGGGGTGGGCGGGCGCGTCACCGAGGGCGAGGCCGCCCGGCTCCACGCGCGGCGCGCGGCGGCCGCGCGGGCGCTGCTCGACGTGGGGGAGGCCCTGCTGGCGGACGGGTTCTTCGACGAGGCGGAGGGGGCGTTCGCGGACGCGCTGAGTGCCGGTGAGGCGCTCGACGATCTGTTGCTTGTCGGTGAGGGGGCGCTGGCGCTCGGCCGGTTGTGCCGGATGCTGCGCCGTAACGCTGGGGCAGGCCAGTACCTTGCGACGGCTCGCCTTGCGTTTTTGCGGGTGGGGGACGCCTGTGGTGTGGGCAGGGTCTCGGCGGAGATCGTGGCGCTGGCGGAGTGCGTGGCCGAGGCGCCGGGTGCGGTTGATCTGGTGCCGCGTCAGGGGCGGCGGGCTTAGCCTGTCGGTCCGGTCCCGGCTCCTCGCCGTCTCCCTACGCCAGCTCCTCCGCCGTCGGGTACGACGGCTGGGCGCCCGGGCGCGTTACCGATGCCGCGCCGACCCTGACCGCGAAGCGCGCCGCCTCCTCCAGGGTCGCTCCCCGGGCCAGGCGTAGGGCCAGGGCGCCCGTGAAGGCGTCGCCCGCGCCCGTTGTATCGATTACCTCAACAGGGACGCCTGGGATTTGGGTGGGTTGCGCTGCTTCTGTGTCCAGGATCAGTGCTCCTTCGCCGCCCAGGGTGATTACCACCGAACGGGCGCCTCGCTCGCGCAACGCCTTGGCCTGGTCGGTCGGGGTTCCGTCGGGCAGGCCTGAGAGGAGTTCGGCCTCGTGTTCGTTCACCACCAGGGGGTTGGCCGCTGTCAGGAGGTCCGTGTCCAGGGTTTTCGGGGTCGGGGAAGGGTTGAGGACGATCCTTGCGCCCGATTCGGTTGCGGTTTTCACCGCTGCTCTCACCGTCTCCAGCGAGATTTCCAGTTGCAGTGAGACCACCGCCGAGGCGGCCACCACCTCCCGCGCCGCCCGTACGTCGGCCGGGGAGAGGCGGGCGTTGGCGCCGGGGGAGACCACGATCGTGTTATCCCCGTCCGGCCCCACGACGATCATCGCCGTGCCCGTCCTGGCGCCCTTCTCCACCAGTACGTGCCGCAGTTCCGTGCCCGCCGCGTGCTGGGCCTCCAGCAGGAGTTGCCCGAACGGGTCGTCGCCCACCCGGGCCAGCAGTGCCGTCCGGGCGCCGAGTCTGGCCGCCGCCGCGGCCTGGTTGGCGCCCTTGCCGCCCGCGGACTCGACCAGGTCGGTGCCCGGCACCGTCTCGCCCGGGTTCGGGCGGCGGTCCACGCGGACGGTCAGGTCCGCGTTGGCCGAGCCGATCACCAGGACGTCGTAGGTGTGTCTGTCGCTCATGTCGTCACCGTCATTCAAAGTCCGCGTCATTCGAAGTCCGCCGCGTTTCCGCGGGTCACCAGCACCACCGGGACCTTCACCCGGTCGGGCAGCCGTTCGCCGTGCGCGGCCCTGACCGCCCACTCCACCGCCCGCTTGCCCAGCAGCCTCGGCTGCTGGGCCACCGTCGCCGTCAGCGTCCCGTCGCGTACGGCCCTGACGCCGTCCGGGGTGCCGTCGAAGGCCACGATCTTCACATTTCTGTGTCCCAGTGTCTTCGCCGCGCCCAGGGCCATCTCGTCGTTGGCCGCGAACACCCCCGTGATGTCGCGGTGCGCCTGGAGCATGTTGGCCATCACGTCCATGCCCTTGGTGTGGTCGAAGTCCGCCGGTTGTCGCGCCACTACCTCTATGCCCGGGTAGGTTCTGATGCCCGACTCGAAGCCCTTGGCGCGTTCCCGGGCCGCCGACGTGCCCGGGCGGCCCTCCAGGAACGCCACCTTGCCCCGTCCTCCCAGCGCGCCGGCCAGGGCCTTCGCCGCCTGTCGGCCGCCCTCGACGTTGTCGGACGCGATGGTCGAGCCGACCGTGCCGCCGTTGACGCCCCGGTCGATGGAGATCACCGGCACCTTGGCCCGGTTCGCCACGCCCACGGCCGGGACGGCCGCGTCCGAGTCCACCGGGTTGATCACGGCGGCCTTGACGTTCTGGCTGGTGAACGTCTCCATCTGATTGACCTGCTGGACCGGGTCGTTCTGGGCGTCCGTGATGTTGATCTTCAGGCCGCGTGCCCTCGCCTCGGCCCTCGCGCCCTCCTTGATGCCCACGAAGAAAGGGTTGTTCATCGTGGAGAGGGCCAGGCCCAGGTCCGTGTCCCCTCCCCTGTCGCAGCCCGTCAGGGGCGTCAGGAGGGCAGCCGCCGCGAGGGCGTACGCGCGGCTCCTCATCGCGCGCCCCCTCATCGCGTGGCCCTGCGGCGCAGCGTGTCCAGCAGCACCGCCACCGCGATCACCGCGCCCGTGGCGACCTGCTGCCAGAACGCCGAGACGCTCAGCAGGTTGAGGCCGTTGCGCAGCACCGCCAGGATCAGCGCGCCGACGAGCGTTCCGGACGCCTTGCCGGAGCCGCCCGACAGGCTCGCCCCGCCGATCACCACGGCGGCGATAGCGTCCAGTTCGTACCCCGCGGCCGCCTGTGGCTGGGCCGAGGTGAGCCGGGCGGCGAGGACGACGCCCGCGATGGCGGCGAAGAGCCCCGACAGCGCGTAGACGGTGAGCTTGCGGCGGCGTACGTCGATGCCGGACAGCCGGGCCGCCTCCTCGTTGCCGCCGATCGCGAACATCGCCCGGCCCGTGGGGGTGCGCGTCAGGATCAGCGTCGTCAGCAGGCCCGCCGCCGCCATGACCAGGACGGGCACCGGCAGTCGGCCGGCGAGCGTGTCGCCCAGGTGGGCGAGGGAGGACGGGAAGGCGATCGGGGAGCCGCCGGAGATGACGAGCGCGAGGCCGCGGGCCACCGACAGCATCGCCAGCGTGGCGATGAAGGAGGGCAGTTTCCCGTACGCGACCAGGGCGCCCGAGACCAGGCCCGCGACCGCGCCCGTCCCGAGGCCCAGCGGCAGGGCCAGCCACACGGGCAGGCCGTGGCCGGTGGCGGCCCAGGCGACGACCGTGGCGGAGAGCGCGGCCACCGAGCCGACGGACAGGTCGATGCCCGCCGACACGATCACGAACGTCAGGCCGAAGGCCAGGATCGCCGTGACGGATGCCTGTACCCCGACGTTGAGGAGGTTCTGTCCGTTCAGGAAGTCCCGGGAGAGGACGGTCATCGCCGCGACCAGCGCGAGCAGTCCGCCCAGCGGTCCGTTGCGGAGCACCGCCCGTGTGAACCACTGCCCGGTGCTCCCGGGCGTTCGAAGCACCTCAGCCGACATCGGAGCCCTCCATCGCGCTCTCGTCCTGGATGTTCTGCCGGACCGCCAGTTCCATCACCGCGTTCTGGGTGGCCGTCGCGGCGGGGAGTTCGCCGGTCAGGCGGCCCTGTGCCATCACCAGGACGCGGTCGCTCATGCCCAGGACCTCGGGGAGGTCGCTGGAGATCAGCAGGACGGCGTGGCCCGCCGCCGTCAGTTCGTTGACGAGCCGGTAGATCTCGACCTTCGCGCCGACGTCGATGCCGCGCGTCGGCTCGTCGAGGATCAGCAGGCGGGCGCCCGCCAGCAGCCACTTGCCGATGACGATCTTCTGCTGGTTGCCGCCCGAGAGGGTGCGGGCCTCGCGGTCCAGGCCGCTGTGGCGCACCTTCAGCCGGTCGGCGACGGCGGTCGCCGCGCGGTGTTGAGCCCGTCGGTCTACCAGGCCCAGGCGGGTGTCGCGGTCCAGCCGGGCCAGGGTGAGGTTGTCGTCCAGGGAGGCGCCGAGGACCAGGCCCTGGCCCTTGCGGTCCTCGGGGACGAGCCCGATCCCGGCCCGCATGGCCGCCCGGACGTCGCCCGGGGGTAGCTGTTTGTCGTTGATTTCGACTGTGCCCGTGTCGTAGCGGTCGGCGCCGAAGACCGCCCGCGCCACCTCCGTGCGGCCCGCGCCCACCAGTCCCGCCAGGCCCACCACCTCGCCCGCCCGGACGTCGAAGCCGACGTCCGAGAAGGCCCCGCGCCTGGTCAGGCCACGGACGCGCAGCAGCGGGGCGCCGGGTTCCGTGGGGCGTTCGCGGGGGTAGCGGTCGGTGATGTCGCGGCCCACCATCAGCCGGATGAGCTCGTCCTCGGGTGTGGAGGCGGGCACCTCGGCCACCGAGCGGCCGTCGCGCAGGACGGTGACGCGGTCGCCCAGGGCGGTGATCTCCTCCAGGTGGTGGGTGATGAAGACGATGCCCGTCCCCTCGGCGCGCAGCTCGCGCACGATGCCGAAGAGCGTGCCGGTCTCCTCGGCGGTGAGGACGGCCGTGGGCTCGTCCATGATCAGGACGCGGGCGTCCAGGCTCAGGGCCTTGGCGATCTCCACCATCTGCCGCTGGGCGACGCCGAGCCCGGCCACGGGCGTGGTGGGCGGCACATCGAGGCGGACCCGGCGCAGCAGTTCCGTGGCCCGGGTCCGCAGGGCGCGCCGGTCGATCAGGCCGAGGGCGGTGCGCGGCTGGCGGCCGAGGAAGAGGTTCTCGGCGACGCTGAGGCCGGGGACGAGGGTGAGTTCCTGGTGGATGGTGGCGATGCCGAGGCGTTCGGCGTCCCGGCCGGAGCGGATCGTCACCTCCTCGCCGTCGGCGAGGATCCGGCCGGCGTCGGGGCGGTGGGCTCCGGCGAGCAGTTTGATGAGTGTGCTCTTGCCCGCGCCGTTCTCGCCCAGCAGGACGTGCACCTCGCCCGCGCGCACGCTCAAGGACACGCCGTCCAGGGCGCGGACGCCGGGGAAGGACTTCACCACGTCTTCCACGCGCAGCAGTTCGCGTGGCGCGTCGTCGTCGACGCCTGTCATGCCTCGCCCCTCTCGGCCGGCGGTGGGTGGGTCACTCGCCGCAGGAGCGGCGGCGTACGAGCCGGGCGGGCAGCAGGACCGAGCCGGCGGGGCGTCCCGCGATCCGTTCCAGCAGGGTGTGGACGGCGGCCCGGCCGAGGGCCCCGGTCGGCTGGGCGACGGCCGTGAGCGGCGGGTCGAGGTGGGCGAACCAGGGCACGTCGTCGAAGGCCACGAGCGCCATGTCGGCGGGGACGCGCAGGCCGCGCGCCCGGAGCTCGTCCAGGGCGCCGAGTGCCATCAGGTTGTCGGTGGCGAGCACGGCGTCCGGCGGCTCGGCCGTCTCCAGCAGCCGGCGCATCACCTGCCGGCCGCCGGTGGGGCTCGGGTCCGGTGAGGCGCCGACGCGGGTGGGCGGCAGGGCCAGGCCGTGCGCCGCGAGGGCCGTACGGAAGCGGGCGAGCCGTTCGTCGCCGGTCGGGGTGCCCGCCGGGGCGACGATCACGGCGGGCCGCCGCCTGCCCAGCGCGGCCAGGTGCGCGGCGAGTTCGGTGAGCGCGGCGCCGCCCTCGGCCCGGACGCAGGGCGCGGCGACGCCCGGGACGGCGCGGTCGAGGAGGACGAGCGGGGTGCCGGCGTCCACCGCCTCGCTCAGCATCGGGGAGCCGGTGCCGGCGGAGCTGACCATCAGCCCGTCGATACGGCGGTCCAGGAGGGTGCGGATGTAGTCGTCCTGCTGCTCGGGGCTCTCGCCCGCGTTGCCGATGATCAGGCTGTAGCCCAGCCGCCGGGCCTCCTGCTCGACGGCGTCGGCGAGTTCGGTGAAGAACGGGTTGCGCAGATCGCTGACGACGAGACCGAGGGTGCGGGTCCGGGCGGTGCGCAGGGCGCGGGCGACGACGTTGGGGCGGTAGCCGAGCTCCTCGACGGCGGCCAGGACGCGGTCGCGCGTCTCGGCCACGGGGGAACGGCCGTTGAGGACGCGGGAGACGGTGGCCGTGGACACCCCGGCCCGCTCGGCGACGTCCTTGATGTTCGCCACGGTTCCTCCCCCCGTCCCATGCGATCGACAGCGTTTCGTGCAATCGATTTCGCGCCCACAGGAAATCGATTGCACGGATCAGGGGTCAAGATGCGACGGGTGTGACGCCCGTCACCGGGTAGGCGTCACCCGTTCGACCCACGGCCCCGACGGGCGCGGTGAGGTAAGGGCGCGGGCGCCCGCGCACCCCGGGTGGCAATGCTCTGAGTGACGAACGGGAGCTCCGAGTCGCGAGTGGCGCGAGCCGGGGTCATGCTGGGACGACCGTGGCCGACACCGGCCGGCCCGGCCCCCGGAACCCGGCCCGGCCACGGGCGGCCCCCTGGGGCGGTCGCGCCCCCGACGGCGCCCGGCCGGCAGGCACTCCTTGACGCACGAGCGAGGGGACAACTGTGACCATGGCCGAAACCGAGCTCCCTCCCCGCGGGCGCCGCCCCGACTCGCCCGGCACCGAGGAGGCCTTCCGCCGGCTGGCGACCCTCCCCGCCGGCCCGGAGCGCGACCGGCTCCGGCACGACGTGATCGCCGCCTGGCTGCCCATGGCCGAACGCGTCAGCCTCCGCTTCCGCAGGTGCGGGGAGAGCCCGGCGGACCTGCGTCAGGTGGCCGCGCTGGCCCTCGTCCACGCCGTGGACCGCTACGACCCCGGGCTCGGCTACGCCTTCGAGTCCTTCGCCATCCCCACGATCAGCGGCGAACTCAAACGGCACGTCCGCGACCACGTGTGGTCCCTGCACATCCCGCGCCGCGACCAGGAGCTGCGGGCCGCCGTCCGCGCCGCCCGCGCCCGGCTGGAACAGCGGGGCGCGGGCAGCGCGGTCACCCCCGCCGAACTCGCCGCCGAGACCGGCCTGTCGGAGGAGGAGGTGCGGCGCGGGCTCGACGCGGACGGCGTGCACCAGACGCTCTCGCTCGACCACTCCGTCGCCGGCGCCGACGACCTCCCCCTCGCCGACACCCTGGGCCTGGCCGACCGGGCGCTGGACCTGATCGTCGACCGGCAGTCCCTGCGCCCCCTCCTGGACGCGCTGCCCGAGCGCGAACGCTACGTCCTGTACTGGCGCTTCTTCGGCAATCTCACCCAGAAGCAGATCGGGGCGCGCCTGGGCGTCTCCCAGATGCAGATCTCCCGCATTCTCAGCCGCACCTGCGCCCAGCTGCGCCGACAGCTGCTCGCCGCGGCCTGACCCGCCAGGGTCCCCGTTCCCGTCCCATCGCCCCGGTCTCCCCGACGTGAGGGGAGACGTGAGGGAAGGCTCACCGCCATGACGTCAGAGCACTCGCGGCTGACCCCCGACCTGCCGCCGATCGTGGAGATACCCGACCTGCCCGGCGCCGCCGCCGGCACCGAGGGCTCGGTGCCGACGGGGGCCGGACATGGCAGTGGCGCCCATCAGGAGGGAGATGGGCGCCACGAACGCGCGGGGGACGGGTCCGGCGGCTGACTGTGACCCGGGCCCCGGCGCTGCGCGGTCCGGCTGAGACGCGCGCAGAAAGGGGGGTGGTGATCAGCTGTTCACGCAGACGTTGCCGAATGTCGGGTTCAGCAGGGCGATGATGTCGATCGAGTTCCCGCAGAGGTTGATCGGGACGTGGATCGGGACCTGGATGACGTTGCCCGAGATGACGCCCGGGGAGCCCACGGCCGCACCCTGCGCCCCGGCGTCGGCGAAGGCGACGCCGGCGATGCCGGTCACGGCGGTGCCCACGGCGGCGGTCAGGACAGCAGCCTTGGCGATACGCGACATGGCTAAACCTTTCTAAGGGGTGTTGAGAGACGATTGTGACTGCCGTTTCGGTGGGAATTGGGCAAATGTGCTGGATAACGCCCCCAATTAACCCGGAAAGATCAATAAGTCGTATGTGATGCGCGGCGGTTGGGGGAGTGGATCGCGGCAGTTCGCGAGGGCGGCCGGCTCGCTCGCCGGGGTGCTCCGGGCGGCGCCGGGGCGGGGGAGGGGCGCCGTCGGCGAAGGCCCGGCGCACGGCCCGGCCACAAGCTCCCCGGGCAGCGGTTTGGCGCTGCCGCGCTCGGCTACGTACAGTTTCCTGGAAGACTTGTCGAACAAGCGGACTGGGAAACACAGCGGCCATGACCGTCACTGAAGAGAACCGCGACGGTGCAGGCCACCTGTCGATCACCGATCTCCCGGAGATCACGGACGCCGGCGAGCCCGGTGAGGGCGCGGGCGCCGAGGGCGTCGAGGGCATAGCCCCCGAGCGCATGGCCGTCCTCCTGAGCGTGCTCGAGGAGCTCGACCGGCTGCCCGTCGACCACCCCGACGCGATCGCCGTCCGGCGCGCCACCTCCGGCGTCTACCGCACGGTGAAGCAGCGCCGCCGCCAGGAGCGCCGCGCCGCCAAGACCGCCAACGACCGCATGGTCACCGAGGCCACCGCCACCGGCTCCGCCGAGCGGATCGACGACGAGACCGAGGGCATCCTGCCGTCCTCGATCACCGAGGCCGGCCGGATCGCCGGGATCCTCCAGCGCCCGCGCTCCTGCTACGTCTGCAAGACGCGGTACGTCGAGGTCGACTACTTCTACCACCAGCTCTGCCCGGGCTGCGCGACCGAGAACCGCGCCAAGCGCGACGCCCGCGCCGACCTCTCGGGCAAGCGCGCCCTGCTCACCGGCGGCCGGGCCAAGATCGGCATGTACATCGCGCTGCGGCTGCTGCGCGACGGCGCCCACACCACGATCACCACCCGCTTCCCCAAGGACGCCATCCGCCGCTTCAAGGCGATGGAGGACTCGGCGGACTGGATGCACCGCCTGGAGGTCGTCGGCATCGACCTGCGCGACCCGGCCCAGGCCGTCGCGCTCGCCGAGCAGGTCGCCGAGGCCGGCCCGCTGGACATCCTGATCAACAACGCCACCCAGACCGTGCGCCGGCTGCCCAGCGCGTACGCCGCGCTGGTCGAGGGCGAGGGCGCCCCGCTGCCCGCCGGCGAGCTGCCCGCCCACCACGTCATCGGCGCCTTCAACTCCGGCGCGGTCGACGGCCTGGCGGCGCTGCCGCTCGGCGCGAGCGGCCTGGACGCCCAGAAGGTCGCCGACCTCGCCCTGGTCGCGGGCAACGCCAGCCTCGAACGGCACCTCGACGGCACCGCCATCGACGCCGGCGGCCTCCTGCCGGACGTGGTCGAGACCAACACCTGGGTGCAGACCATCGACCAGATCTCCCCGGTGGAGCTGCTCGAGACCCAGCTGTGCAACTACACCTCGCCGTTCATCCTGATCAGCGCGCTGCGCCCGGCGATGGCCGAGGCGGCCCGGCGGGCGGCCAGCGGTCGCGCGTACGTCGTCAACGTCTCCGCCATGGAGGGCGTCTTCAGCCGCGGCTACAAGGGCGCGGGGCACCCGAACACCAACGCCGCCAAGGCCGCGATGAACATGGTGACCCGGACCAGCGGCCAGGAGATGTTCGAGACCGACAAGATCCTCATGACCTCGGTCGACACCGGCTGGATCACCGACGAGCGCCCCCACTACGACAAGCTGCGGCTGGCCGAGGAGGGCTTCCACGCCCCCCTCGACCTGGTCGACGGCGCGGCGCGCGTCTACGACCCGATCGTGCGGGGCGAGGAGGGGGAGGACCTGTACGGGTGCTTCCTGAAGGACTACGGCAAGTCGAACTGGTAGGCCCGCTCACACCGGCCGGCGCCACCCTGAGCGCCGGCCGCCCGCGGGTCACGACCCGAGGAAGGCCACCTGGCGGATGTAGACCCGCTGGTGGCGCGGCACGACCTGGTACACGAACATGCCCGACGCGTCGACGGCCTCCTCCTGCATGCGGGGCGAGACACCCGTGTACTTCGTCCCGTCCAGGTAGAGCGCCGCAGCCGCGCGGACCAGTTCGTCGGCGCGCTCCTCGACCCTCGCGATGAAGGCGAGATTGTCGATGCCGCCGATGACGTAGGCGGGGTCGGGGTCGTATTCCCAGGCCCAAGCGTCAGCCATCGGTCACCGCGGCCCGAGCCTCGTTCCGGACGGCCAGGCATTCGTCCATGGCCGCGCGCCATCTCGGGTCGTCGCGGTCGAAGGAGTTCGCGCCGTCCAGGGCCGCTCGGTAGCGAGCGGCCAGCGCGGGTCTGCGCTCGATCTCGATCTCGGTCGCCCACTTGATCTGGAACATGCGGATCGGGTTGAAGGAGGCGTGCTGGGTGGCGGCGGTGAACGCGGAATCCCGATCCGCCTGGAACTCGGCGAGGCGCGAGGACGCGACGCGGGCCAGCGCGGCCCGCAGCGCCGGAAACGTCGGCTCCGGCCGCGGGACGAGCTCGGCGGGTTCTTCGGCGTGCTGCGCGGTCATGGGTCCTCCGTCCTCGGCGCTCCTCGCACCGTACCGGTTTCGCCGCCGGCGTCCGCGCGGAACCAGTCGGCTACCGCCCCCCCGGAACCCTTCAGCAGCCCCGCCACCCCCTCCAGCGTCGCCCGCAGCGACTCCGCCGGTACGCCGCCCCCCTGGGCCACCTCCGGCGTGCCGCCGCCGCGGCCGCCCAGGAGGGTCTTGACCAGGGAGGCGGCCGACAGGCCGGTGGCCGTGGCGGGGCTGTTCAGGGCGAGGGCCAGGGTCGCGTGGTCGCCCGTGGCCGTGCCGATCGCCGCCACGCCCGGCCGGTCCGCCGGCAGGCGGTCGCGGACGGCCAGCGCCAAGGCGCGCGCGTCGCCGTCCGTCGTCGCCGTGACCACGAGCGTGCCGTGGACGTCGGCCGCCGCGCCCGCGAGCTCCGCCGCGCGTTCCAGCGCGGCGCGGCGACGCAGCTCCTCCGACCGCTGGTCGGCGGCCTTCAGCCGCTCCAGCAGCGCCGCGACGCGGTCCGGCAGCTGCGGGCGCGGGGCCTGGAGCTGCTCCGCCAGCCGCGTCACCAGGTCGCGCTCGCGCGCCAGGTAGCCGAAGCCCTCGAAGCCCACCGCGGCCTCCAGCCGCCGCATGCCCGCGCCCACCGAGGACTCGCCCGTGAGGGCCACCACCCCCACCTGCGAGGCGTGCTCCACATGCGTGCCGCCGCACAGCTCCCGCGACCACGGGCCGCCGATCTCCACGACCCGCACCCGCTCGCCGTACGTCTCGCCGAAGAGGGCCAGCGCCCCCAGCTCCTTCGCCTCGGGCAGCGTCATCCAGCGCACGTCCACCGGCAGGTCCCGGCGCAGCGCCCGGTTCGCCGCCTCCTCGACCTCGCTCCGCGCGGCCGGGCCGAGGGCGCCGCGCCACGGGAAGTCCAGGCGCAGATAACCCGGCCGGTTGTACGAGCCGGACTGCAGGGCCGTCGGGCCGAGGATCTGCCGCAGGGCCGCGTGGAGGACGTGCGTGCCGGAGTGCGCCTGCCGCGCGCCCAGCCGCCACTCGGGGTCGACGGCCGCCCGCACCGCGTCGCCCACCGCCAGCTCGCCCGCCGTCACCCGCACCTGATGGACGATCAGCCCCGGCAGGGCCCGCTGGACGTCCAGGACCTCCGCCTCCACCGACGCGCCCGTCAGCGCGCCCGCGTCGCTGTCCTGGCCGCCCGACTCGGCGTAGAACGGGGTGCGGTCCAGGACGGCCGTGGCGATCTCCCCGGTACGGACGGCCGGCAGCGGGCCGGACGGCCCCAGCAGGGCCAGGACCGTCGAGTCCGTCGTCAGCGCCTCGTACGCCCGCCAGTCCGTCGGCCCGTGCGCGTCCAGCACCGTCCGCAGCGCCGTGGTGTCGAGCGCGCCGCCCGACTTGCGGGCGCGGGCGTCGGCGCGGGCGCGTTCGCGCTGTTCGGCCATCAGGGCGGTGAAGCCCTCGCGGTCGACCTCGACACCCTGCTCCTCCGCCATCTCCAGGGTGAGGTCGATGGGGAAGCCGTAGGTGTCGTGGAGCAGGAACGCCTTCGGGCCCGGCAGCAGCCGGCCGCCCTGGGCCTTGACCTCGGCGACCGCCGTGTCCAGCACGGTCGTGCCCTGCCGCAGCGTGGCGCGGAAGGCGTCCTCCTCGGCGTACGCCTGCTGGGAGATCCGGCCGAACTCCTCGGCCACCTCCGGATAGCTGTGCCGCATGCAGTCCCGGGCGGCCGGCAGCAGCTCGGGCAGCGCCGGGTCCTGGTACCCCAGCAGCCGTACCGAGCGCACGGCCCGGCGCAGCACGCGCCGCAGCACGTAGCCGCGCCCCTCGTTGCCGGGGGCGGTGCCGTCGGCCAGCAGCATCAGGGCCGTGCGGACGTGGTCGGCGACGACGCGCAGCCGCACGTCCGCCCGGTGGTCGGCGCCGTAGCGCACGCCCGTGAGTTCGGCGGCGCGGTCGAGGACGGGCCGGGTCTCGTCGATCTCGTAGAGGTTGTCGACGCCCTGGAGGAGGGTGGCCATCCGCTCCAGGCCCATGCCGGTGTCGATGTTGCGGCGGGGGAGTTCGCCGAGGATCGGGTAGCCGGTCTTCCCGGCGCCCTCCCCGCGCTCGTACTGCATGAAGACGAGGTTCCAGAACTCCATGTACCGGTCCTCGTCCACGGCCGGGCCGCCCGCGCGGCCGAGCGCGGGACCCCGGTCGTAGTAGAGCTCCGAGCAGGGGCCGCAGGGCCCGGGGACGCCCATGGACCAGAAGTTGTCCTCGTCGCCCCGCCGGACGATCCGCTCCTCGGGCAGCGCGGCCACGCGCCGCCAGATCGCCGCCGCCTCGTCGTCGGAGTGGTGGACGGTGACCCAGACGCGGTCCGGGTCCAGCCCGAAGCCGCTCTCGGAAGTGGACAGCTCCCAGGCGAAGGCGATGGCCTCCTCCTTGAAGTAGTCCCCGAAGGAGAAGTTGCCGTTCATCTGGAAGAACGACCCGTGGCGGGTGGTTTTGCCGACCTCCTCGATGTCCAGCGTCCGCACGCACTTCTGCACGCTCGTCGCGCGCGGCCACGGCGGCGCCGCCTCGCCCGTCAGGTACGGCTTGAAGGGCACCATGCCCGCGTTGACGAAGAGCAGCGTCGGGTCGGGCGTCGGCAGCGGCGCGCTGGGGACGACGGTGTGGCCGCGCGCGGCGAAGAAGTCGAGGAAGCGGCTGCGGATGTCGGCGGTACGCACAGGGCGGCTCCGGACGGGTCGGGCGGGGTCGGTGGCTCGGACGTTTCAGGCGGCTCGGGCCGGGCGGGCCACGGGATGGAGGGCCGCGTACGTGAGGGGCGCGGACGGATCGACGGACACATCGAGCGGCGCGGGCTCGGCCCCCGCCCGCACCAGCAGATCGCCGACGGCGGCGATCATCGCGCCGTTGTCGGTGCACAGCCGCAGCGGCGGTACGCGCAGCTCGATGCCCGCAGCATCGCAGCGTTCCCGCGCGAGGGCCCGCACCCGCGAGTTCGCGGCCACGCCGCCCACGACGACGAGCGTGCCCACCCCGTGATCGGCGCAGGCCCGCACGGCCTTGCGGGTGAGGACGTCGGCGACCGCCTCCTGGAGGGAGGCCGCGCCGTCCGCGACGGGCAGCGGCCGGCCCGCCTGCCGGTGCCGCTCGGCCCAGCGGGCGGCGGCCGTCTTCAGCCCGGAGAAGGAGAACGCGTACGGGTCGTCGCGCGGCCCGGTCAGCGGCCGGGGGAGGGGGACCGCGCGCGGGTCGCCCTCGCGCGCCGCCCGGTCGACGGCCGGGCCGCCCGGGTACGGCAGCCCGAAGACCCGCGCGACCTTGTCGAAGCACTCGCCGGCCGCGTCGTCGAGCGTGTCGCCGAGATGGACGATCGGATCGCGGGCCAGGTCCCGGACGAGCAGCAGCGAGGTGTGGCCGCCGGAGACGATCAGCACCATGCACGGGTTCGGCAGCGGGCCGTGCTCCAGGGTGTCGGCGGCCACGTGCCCGGCCAGGTGGTGGACGCCGTAGAGGGGCACGCCCAGCGAGTAGGCGATGCCCTTCGCCGCCGCGACGCCGACCTGGAGGGCGCCGGAGAGCCCCGGGCCCGTCGTCACCGCGACCGCGTCGATGTCGCTCATGGCCAGCCCCGCGTCGTCCAGCGCCGCCCGCACCACGGGCGCGGCCGCGTGGACGTGCGCGCGGGCCGCGATCTCCGGCACGACGCCGCCGAAGCGCGCGTGCTCGTCCATGCTGGACGCCACCGCGTGGCCCAGCAGCCTTCCGTCCCGGACGAGACCGGCGCCGGTCTCGTCGCAGGACGACTCGATACCCAGCACCACCGGCGAACGCGCCACGGCGACCCTCCTGCCTATCAGTAGTAATTGCACAGTCTATGCAACAAGGTCCCGGTCGTGTCCCCGTCACCGCAGGTCAGTAGAGTTCCGGTGCCCCTGATCACCACCTCCTCGAGGGACATTCCGTGACACCAGCCCCCGTGACGGTCGTCGGCATCGGCGCGGACGGCTGGCCCGGCCTCGCCCCCGCCTCCCGGGCGGCCCTGCGCCACGCCGACGTGATCATCGGCGGCCCGCGCCAGCTCGGCCTGCTGCCCGGGGACTGCGCCGGCGAGCGCGTCGCCTGGCCCTCGCCCCTGCGCCCCGCCGTACCCGGCCTGCTCGCCGCGCACGAGGGACGGCGCGTCTGCGTCCTCGCCAGCGGCGACCCCATGTTCTTCGGCATCGGCCGCACGCTCGCCGAAATCGTGGGCGAGGAGCGGCTGGACGTCCTCCCGCACCCCTCCTCCGCCTCCTACGCCTGCGCCCGGCTCGGCTGGGCGCTGCACGACACCGAGGTCGTCAGCCTCGTGGGCCGTCCCCTCGCGGCGCTCACCGCAGCCCTCCACGACGGCCGCCGGCTGCTGCTGCTCAGCGCCGGCGCCGGGACGCCCGCCGAGGTCGCCGCGCTGCTGCGCGAACGGGGCTACGGGCCGAGCCCCCTCACCGTCCTCGAACAGCTCGGCGGCGACCGCGAACGCCGCGTCGAGGGCACGGCGGACGCATGGCCCCACCCGCCCGGCGACCCCCTCAACGTCATCGCCGTCGACTGCCGCCGCGCCCCCGGCGCGCCCCGGCTGCCCCTCACCCCCGGCCTGCCCGACGACGCCTACGACCACGACGGCCAGCTGACGAAGCGCCACGTACGCGCCGTGACGCTCGCCACCCTCGCCCCCGCGCCCGGCGAGCTCCTCTGGGACGTCGGCGGCGGCTCCGGCTCCATCGGCATCGAATGGATGCGGACCCACCCCTCCTGCCGGGCCGTCAGCGTCGAGCGCGACCCGGTGCGGGCCGGGCGCGTCGCCCGCAACGCGGAGGCGCTCGGCGTGCCGGGGCTTCGTGTGGTCACGGGCACCGCGCCGGGCGCGCTCGCCGGACTGCCCACGCCGGACGCCGTTTTCGTCGGCGGAGGGCTCACCGCGCCCGGGATGCTGGAGGCTTGCTGGGAGGCGCTCCCTCGTGGGGGGCGGCTGGTGGCCAATACGGTGACGCTCGAGTCGGAGGCGTTGCTCACGGAGTGGTACCGCGCCCATGGGGGAGAGCTCACGCGACTGGCTGTCTCCCACGCGGTGCCCGTGGGCGGGTTCACGGGGTGGCGGGCGGCGATGCCGGTTACGCAGTGGGCTGTCGTCCGGCCGTGACGCTTTATCCGCGCCTTCGGCGCGGGTTTCGCCCACCAACGTCATTCCCTTGGAGGTCTCCCATGACCGTGTACTTCATCGGTGCCGGGCCCGGTGCCGCCGATCTCATCACCGTGCGCGGCGCCCGGACCCTCGCGCGGTGCGGCGTGTGTCTCTACGCCGGCAGCCTCGTCCCCACGGAGCTCCTCGCCGAGTGCCCGCCCGGCGCCCGGCTCGTCGACACCGCCCACCTCGACCTCGACGAGATCACCGCCGAGTTCGTCCGCGCCCACGAGGCCGGCCAGGACGTGGCGCGGCTGCACTCCGGCGACCCCGCCGTCTTCAGCGCCGTCGCCGAGCAGATCCGCCGCCTCGACGCCCACGGCATCCCCTACGAGATCGTCCCCGGCGTCCCCGCCTTCGCCGCCGCCGCGGCCGCCCTCGGGCGGGAGCTGACCGTGCCCACCGTCGGGCAGACCGTCATCCTCACCCGCGTCGCCCAGCGGGCCACCCCCATGCCCCCCGGCGAGGACCTCGCCACCCTCGGCCGCAGCGGCGCCCTGCTCGTCCTCCACCTCGCCGCCCGCCACGCCGACCGCGTCGTCGAGGAACTCCTCCCGCACTACGGCGCCGACTGCCCGGCCGCCGTCGTCGCCATGGCCAGCCGCCCCGACGAGATCGTGCTGCGCGGCACCCTCGCCGACATCGCCGGGCAGATGAAGGCGGCCGGCGTCGTCCGCACCGCCGTCATCCTCGTCGGCCGCGCCCTCGCCGCCGGGCAGTTCCCCGACAGCTTCCTCTACTCGGCCGAACGGGACCGGGACAGCTGCGGCCGGACGGTCCCGGACGGCGCGAACGGCTGAACGCTTGACCCTCACACCGTGTCAGGCCCGTAACTGAGCTCATCATGTTCACCATCGGAGACTTCGCCCGACACGGTCGCGTGTCCGTCCGCATGCTGCGCCACTACGACGCCATCGGACTGCTGCGCCCCGCCCGGGTCGACCCGTACAGCGGCTACCGCTTCTACGAGGCCGGACAGCTCGCCCGGCTCAACCGCGTCATCGCGCTCAAGGACCTCGGATTCACCCTCCAGCAGGTCCAGGCGATCGTGGACGACGAGGTGGGCACCGAGGAGCTGCGCGGGATGCTGCGGCTGCGCCGCGCCGAGCTGGAGGCCGCCGCCGCGGCGGCCGAGGCCCGGCTGGCGCGGGTCGAGGCGAGGCTCCGCACGATCGAGAGCGAGGGACGGATGAGCACCCACGACGTAGTGATCAAGAGCGTGCCGGCGGTCCGGGTGGCCCGGCTGAGCACACAGGTGGCGAGCTTCGGCCCGGAGGACATCAGCCCCGTCGCCGGACCGCTGTTCGACGAACTGTGCCGTCGGCTGGCGGCCACGGGCGTCGCGCCGACGGGACCGGGCGTCCAGTACTACGAGGACGCCCCGGACGGCGGCGGGATCGTCGTCCACGTCGCCTTCCCCGTCGGCGCGGACACCCACGGCGAGGACTTCGAGGTCGTCGAGCTGCCGGCCGCGCCCACCCTGGCGACCATCGTTCACCACGGTTCCATGGACGACATCGTGCCCACCGCCCAGGCCCTGGCCCACTGGATCGACGCCAACGGCTACCGCTCGACGGGCTACGCGCGCGAGGTGTACCTCGCGTACGGCGAGGGCGACCCGGCGGGATGGGTGACGGAGATCCAGGAGCCGGTGACCCGAACCGGGTGAAACCGGAGGCAGGCTCCTGCCGCGCGTCCCGCGCGCTCACCTGCGGTACGACGTCCCAGGCGGCGAAGCCGGTCAACCGCTGAGTGCGGCTGAGGGCCGTCCGGGGCTGGTCGCGCCCGGGGGGTCCGGGGGTTGCCCCCCGGAAGGTACAGCCTCGCGCCCCTTAGGGCCCCTTCGGCTCCGCGCGCCCCACGATGACGCCCGCGCGGTCGATGCAGATGACGTCGACCGCGACGGGCGCCCCGCGCAGCACGGCCAGCGCCTCGTCGCGGGCGGTCACGGCGACGAGGTCGCCGAGGGGCACGCCCGCTGCCTCGCACAGGCGCAGCGCCTCCAGGCCGGTGTTGGCGCCGGTGACGGCGGCCGCGAGGGCGTCGTCACCGCCGCCGTGCCGGGCGAGTTCCGCGAGGAACTCCTTGTTCACCTGCGAGCGGGCCGAGTGGAGGTCGAGGTGACCGGCCGCCAGCTTGGAGAGCTTGGCGAAGCCGCCGGCGACGGTCAGCCGGTCCACCGGGTGGCGGCGGATGTACTTGAGCACCGCCCCCGCGAAGTCGCCCATGTCCAGCAGCGCGTCCTCGGGCAGCCCGTGGACGGCCACCGCGACCTTCTCCGACGTCGACCCCGTACAGCCCGCCACGTGGGTACGGCCCGCCGCGCGGGCCACGTCCACGCCGCGCCGGATGCTGTCGATCCACGCCGAGCAGGAGTAGGGGACGACGATGCCGGTCGTGCCCAGGATCGAGATCCCGCCGAGGATGCCCAGCCGCGGGTTCCAGGTGGAGCGGGCGATCTCCTCGCCGTGGTCCACGGACACCTCGATCTCGACGTCCCCCGTGCCACCGTGCCGGGCGGCGACCTCCGCGACGTGTTCGCGCATCATCTGCCGGGGCACCGGGTTGATGGCGGGCTCGCCCACGGCCAGCGGCAGCCCCGGCCGGGTGACCGTGCCCACGCCCGGACCGGCCCGGAAGACCACCCCGGAACCGGGCGGCGACAGCCGGACCGTGGCCCGGATCAGCGCGCCGTGGGTGACGTCCGGGTCGTCACCGGCGTCCTTGACTATGGCGGCCATGGCCCACCCGTCGCCCCGCTCCTCCACCGCCAGCGCGAAGGCGGGCGTCTGCCCCTTGGGCAGCGTGATCCCCACCGGATCGGGGAACTCGCCGGTGAGCAGCGCTGTGTACGCGGCCGTGGTGGCGGCGGTGGCGCAGGCGCCCGTCGTCCAGCCGTGCCGCATCCCGGTGTGCTGGAGCTGCGCGGCGCGGCCCCCGGCCGCCGTGCCGTCAGCCATGCTGGCCACCGCCCGTAGGGCCCGTAAGGCCCGTAGGCTGGGCCGACGACCGGACGACGACACGGGGCCGGGCGACGACGGAAGGGCAGTGGATCGTGAACGCCGGCGCCGAGCGCCACATCCTCATCCTCGGCGGTACGACCGAGGCGCGACGGCTCGCGGAGGAGCTGGCCGCCGACCCGGTGCTCCGGGTCACCAGTTCGCTCGCGGGGCGCGTCGCCGCGCCGCGGCTGCCGGCGGGGGAGGTGCGGATCGGGGGGTTCGGAGGCCCCGAGGGCCTCGCCCACTGGCTGCGTGAGCAGCAGGTGGCCGCGCTCATCGACGCCACCCATCCTTTCGCCGGCACGATCAGTTTCAACGCGGCGCGGGCCGCCGCCGCGGCCGGGGTGCCCCTGCTGGCCGTCCGCCGGCCCGGCTGGGTGGCGGGGCCGGGCGACGACTGGCGGGACGTCGCCTCCCTGGCCGACGCGGCACGGGCCCTGCCGGCGCTGGGGGAGCGGGTGTTCCTGACCACGGGCCGGATGGGCCTGGGCGCCTTCGCGCACCTCGAGGATAAGTGGTTCCTGGTCCGCTCCGTGGACGCGCCCGAGCCGCCGGCGCCCCCGCGCATGGAAGTCCTCCTCGACCGGGGCCCGTTCACGCTGGAGGGCGAGCGGGAACTGCTGCGGCGCCACGCGATCGACGTCCTGGTGACGAAGGACAGCGGCGCGGCGGCGACGGCGGCGAAGCTGACCGCTGCGCGCGAGGTGGGGATTCCGGTGGTGGTCGTCTGCCGGCCTCCGGCACCGGAGGGGGTGCCGGAGGCCGGCGATCCGGCTGGGGCGGTGGCGTGGCTGCGGCGGGCACTGGGCTGAGGCCCCGCCTGCGGCGAGCCGTGCCCCGGTCCCGCCCTTCCACCGTTTCCCGGGGCTCCGCCCCGGACCCCGGTCCTCAAACGCCGGACGGGCTGATTTGGCTCAGCCCTCCGGATACCGCCTCGGCGTCCAGACGATCCGCTCCGCGCCGTCCTCGCCCCGGCGCGCCACGCGCGTCTGCGTGGAGCCGACGATGAGCAGCGTGCGCATGTCGACCTCGGCGGGTTCCAGTTCGCCGAGGGTGACGATCCGTACGGACTCCTCGGGGCCGCCCACGTCACGGGCCATGACCACCGGCGTTTCGGGAGCGCGGTGCTCCAGCAGCACGTCGCGCGCCTTGCCCACCTGCCACAGGCGGCTGCGGGAGCCGGGGTTGTAGAGGGCCAGCACCAGATCGGCGGCCGCCGCCGCGCGCAGCCGCTCGGCGATGACCTCCCACGGCTTGAGCCGGTCGGAGAGGGAGACGACGGCGTAGTCGTGGCCCAGCGGGGCGCCCGCCCGGGCGGCCGCCGCGTGGGCGGCGGTCATACCGGGGACCACCCGCACCGGGACCTCCCGGTACGGGTCCTCGGCGGCGACCTCCAGCACGGCGGAGGCCATCGCGAACACGCCCGGGTCGCCCGAGGACACCACCGCGACCCGTCGGCCCTGCCGGGCCAGGTCGAGGGCGAACTCGGCGCGCTCCGACTCCACCTTGTTGTCCGAGGCGTGCCGGCACTGCCCCGGCCGCACGGGCACCCGGTCCACGTACGTGGTGTAGCCGACGACGTCCTCCGCCGCCGCCAGCGCGCCCCGCGCCTCCGGCGTCAGCCACAACGGCCCCGCCGGACCGAGGCCGACGACCACGACCTCGCCCACGACCTCGCCCACGGCCTCGTCCCGGGCGGTCTCCTCCGGACGGTCCGGGAGGGCCGCCACCCGGCTCGGCAGCACGGCCAGCGAGAAGTACGGCACCGACTCCGGGTCGACGTCCGCCACCCGGCCCGTGCGCTCCCCGGCCATCGTCGCGCGCTCGACGTACCGCGCCTCCGCCAGCCGCCCGGAGCGCTCCAGCGCGCCCCGCACCGCGGGGAACGTCCGGCCGAGCTTCATCACCACGGCGGAGTCGGCCTGGGCCAGCCGCGCGGTCAGCTCCTCCTCGGGCAGCGTGCCCGGCAGGATCGTCAGCGTCTCCTCGCCCTCCACCAGCGGGCGGCCCAGCCGGGCCGACGCCGCGCTGAACGACGTCACCCCCGGCACGACCTCCGTCGGATAGCGGTGCGCGAGGCGCTTGTGCATGTGCTGGTACGAGCTGTAGAAGAACGGGTCGCCCTCGGCGAGGACCGCCACCACGCGCCCGGCGTCCAGGTGCGCGGCGAGCCGGGCGGCGGCCTCCTCGTAGAACTCCTCCAGCGCGCCCCGGTAGCCGCCGGGGTGGTCGGTGGTCTCCGTCGTCACCGGATAGACCAGCGGTTCCTCGATCTGGCCGGGGCGCAGATGGCGTTCCGCGATGGAACGCGCGATGCTGCGCCCGTGGCGGGCGCTGTGGTAGGCGACGACGTCCGCCGAGGCGATGACCTCGACGGCACGGACGGTCAGCAGCGAGGGGTCGCCGGGCCCCAGCCCCACCCCGTACAGCCGGCCGGTGGGCGCGGGCACCGACGTGGGCACCGGCGTGGGCGTCGGCATCGGCACGGTCTTGTCGTTCACTCTTCCTCGCTCGCTATCGCGTTGATCGCGGCCGCGGCCATGGCGCTGCCGCCGCGCCGGCCCCGCACCACCAGATACTCCAGCCCCAACGGGCTCTCGGCCAGCGCGTCCTTCGACTCCGCCGCGCCGATGAAGCCGACCGGGATGCCCAGCACGGCGGCCGGGCGCGGCGCGCCCTCCTGGATCATCTCCAGGAGGCGGAACAGCGCCGTGGGGGCGTTGCCCACCGCGACCACCGCGCCGCCCATCCTGTCGCGCCACAGCTCCAGCGCCGCCGCGCTGCGGGTCGTGCCCATGCGCCGCGCCAGCTCCGGCACGGCCGGGTCGGCGAGGGTGCACACCACCTCGTTGTCCGCGGGCAGCCGCTTGCGGGTGACGCCGCTGGCGACCATGTTCGCGTCGCACAGGATCGGCGCGCCCCCGAGCAGCGCCTCGCGGGCCCGGGCCACGACCCCCGGCGAGTACGCGAGGTCCCGGACCAGGTCGGTCATGCCGCAGGCGTGGATCATGCGGACCGCGACCCGGCCGACGTCGGGCGGCAGCCCGCCGAGGTCCGCCTCGGCGCGGATGGTGGCGAAGGACTGGCGGTAGATGGACGCGCCGTCCTTGTCGTAGTCGAACACTGTGCCCTCGCTCGCTGGGTGATGCATGTCGCTGGGTTCTGCGTGGGGTTGGTCGCCGCCGCGGTGCGCTCAGCCGCGCGGGCCGTCGGCCGGCGTCGTCGTGGGGGGTGGGTTCCGTGCCGCCGTCACGGCCTCCGCCAGGCCGGCGGGGGCGGTCACGGCGACCGTCGCCTCTTCCGCCCCGTGCCGCACGGCGACCCGGTAGCCGTCGCCGGTCGCCAGGACGTCGACCCACCGGCCGCCGGGGTGGCCGCAGCGCCGCTCGCACCCGGACCAGTACACGGGCAGCGTCCCGGGCCCGCCAGGGCGCGCGGCCTCCAGGGAGGCGGTCGCGTCGGCCCGTACATCCGCGAGGGACTTGACGCACCCCGGCCGGCCGGTGCAGGCGCCCGCGCCGTGCCACGGGGAGGCGGCGGAGACGACCAGCCCCGCGTCCCCGAGCCCGGCGAGGCGCGCGGCGGCCACCGGGGCGGTGAGCCCCGGGACGACGACGCCGCGCCAGGGCGTCACCCGGAGTTCGCCGGCACCGTCCTGACCGGCCGTACGGGCGAGGAGCCGCCACTGGGCGGAGGTCAGCCGGCCCAGGGGCGCGGCCACCGACAGGGCCCACCGCCCTCCGGGACCCTCCACCGCGCCGGGGGCGGCCGGGGCACCGAGGGGGAGCGTGGCGCGCGGCACGGGCGCGGAGCCGATGCCGGCCGCCGCCAGCCGGTCCGCGAGCCGCTCCGGGCGCGGCCGCAGCGCGGGGGCCAGCTCGCGGACGCGCCACGCCTTGCCGCCGTTCTCGCGCAGCGCCGCCAGGAACTCACGGGCCGCCAGAACCGCCACGCGCGGCGCGTCCTCGACGGCGACGCGCAGGGCGTCGGGGCCGGTGCCGAAGGAGAGGAGGGCCTGGTGGCCGCCCTCGGTTGCGATCAATGTCACATCGGGTGCGAGGGCGGCGATGTCGCCCCGGCCGTCGTCGAGTCCGAAGAGGAAACGGCCCGAGAGGTTCGTGAGGTCGTCCGACGAGCAGAGCAGGCCGTCGAGTTCCCGAACCCAGGGCCGAATGTCCGCGAAGCCCTTTCCGTCCAGGCCGGACAGGGGGGAAGCCGCGACGTTCCGGATGCGGTCGTGCCGGTCGGAGGGCAGCAGCCCGGCCTCGCGCAACCGGGTGCCCAGGGCGGTGCCGCAGCCGTCGGGGAGGGCGCGCAGCTGGACGTTGCCGCGGGAGGTGAGGTCGAGGTGGCCGTCGGACAAGTCGTCGGCGAGATCGGCGAGTACGTCGGCTTGACGCGCCGTCAGGAGCCCGCCGGGCAGGCGCACGCGGGCCAGTGCCCCGTCGTCCGCGGCGTGCAGCCGCAGCGCGCCGGGGCAGGCGTCGCCGCGTTCGCGACCAGGGGATTCGGGGGGAGTGGACATGGCGGCGAGCATACCGACGGGGGACGAAGTCGGCCCCTCCGGCGTTTGAGGAGCGGGGGTCCGGGGGCAGAGCCCCCGGAAGGAACGTCCTGGCTACTATGACTCTCGCCAGCGACGGCGACAGGGGAGGAAGCCGGTGTGATCCCGGCACGGTCCCGCCACTGTGTGCCCGGCAGCGCGAGCGCGCTGCCGCGGTGAGTCAGGAACTCCTGCCGTCCTCCCACCGCCCGGGGCGCGGACCCCGAGGAAGGCATGCCGTGATCCTGCTTCTGTCGACGTCCGACACCGACCTGCTCAGCGCCCGAGCGGCCGGCGGCCCGGTCCCGTACCGGCTCGCCAACCCCGCCCGGCTCGCCCTCGACGACCTCCCGGACCTGCTGGACGGCACCGACCTTGTCGTCGTGCGCCTCCTCGGCGGGCTGCGCGCCTGGGAGGAGGGGCTCGACCAGCTGCTGGCCGGCCCGCGTCCCGTCGTCGTCCTCACCGGCGAACAGGCCCCCGACGCCCAGCTGATGGAGGCGTCCACCGTCCCCGTCGGCATCGCCGCCGAGGCCCACGCCTACCTCGCCCACGGCGGCCCCGCCAACCTAGAGCAGCTGGCCCGCTTCCTCTCCGACACCGTGCTGCTCACCGGCCACGGCTTCGAGCCGCCGGCCGCCGCCCCCGCGTGGGGCGCGCTGGAGCGGGAATCACGCGGTCTGTTCGGGCCCGTCATCGCCGTGCTCTACTACCGCGCCCACCACATGAGTGGCAACACCGCCTTCGTCGAGGCCCTGTGCGAGCAGATCGAGCGGGCCGGCGGCCGCGCCCTCCCCCTCTACGTGGCCTCGCTGCGCGCCCCTGAGCCCGAGCTGATCGACGCCCTGCGCGGCGCCGACGCCATCGTCACCACCGTCCTCGCCGCCGGCGGCACCCGGCCCGCCGACGCCTCCGCCGGAGGCGACGACGAGTCCTGGGACGCCGGCGCGCTCGCCGCCCTCGACGTGCCCATCCTCCAGGCCCTCTGCCTGACCGGCTCCCGGGAGGCATGGGCGGAGAACGACGAGGGGCTCTCCCCGCTCGACTCCGCCACCCAGGTCGCCGTGCCCGAGTTCGACGGCCGCATCATCACCGTCCCCTTCTCCTTCAAGGAGATCGACGCGGACGGCCTGCCCGCCTACGTCCCCGACCCCGAGCGCGCCGCCCGCGTCGCGGGCATCGCCGTGCGCCACGCCCGCCTCCGCCACATCCCCGCCGCCGAGAAGCGGCTGGCCCTCGTCCTCTCCGCGTACCCCACCAAGCACTCCCGCATCGGCAACGCCGTCGGCCTCGACACCCCCGCCAGTGCCGTCGCCCTGCTGCGCCGGCTGCGCGAGGAGGGCTACGACTTCGGCGACGAGGAGGTGCCGGGTCTCGCGTCCGGCGACGGCGACGAGCTCATCTACGCCCTCATCGAGGCGGGCGGCCACGACCAGGACTGGCTGACGGAGGAGCAGCTGGCCCGCAACCCCGTCCGCATCCCGGCCGCCGACTACAAGCGCTGGTACGAGCGGCTCCCCGCCGAGCTGCGCGAGGCCGTCGAGGAGCACTGGGGCCCGGCGCCCGGTGAGATGTTCGTCGACCGCAGCCGCAACCCCGAGGGCGACATCGTCCTCGCCGCCCTGCGCCGCGGCAACCTGCTGATCCTCATCCAGCCGCCGCGCGGCTTCGGCGAGAACCCCATCGCCATCTACCACGACCCCGACCTGCCGCCCTCGCACCACTACCTCGCCGCCTACCGCTGGATCGCCGCCTCCCGTGAGGACGGCGGCTTCGGCGCCGACGCGATGGTCCACCTGGGCAAGCACGGCAACCTGGAGTGGCTGCCCGGCAAGAACGCCGGCCTGTCCGCCGCCTGCGGCCCCGACGCGGCCCTCGGCGACCTGCCGCTGGTCTACCCGTTCCTCGTCAACGACCCCGGCGAGGGCACCCAGGCCAAGCGCCGCGCCCACGCCACGCTCGTCGACCACCTCGTGCCGCCCATGGCCCGCGCCGACTCCTACGGCGACATCGCGCGCCTGGAGCAGCTCCTCGACGAGCACGCGCAGATCTCCTCGATGGACCCGGCCAAGCTCCCCGCGATCCGCGCCCAGATCTGGACGCTCATCCAGGCCGCCCGGCTCGACCACGACCTGGGCATGGAGGAGCGCCCGGACGACGACGGCTTCGACGACTTCCTCCTGCACGTCGACGGCTGGCTCTGCGAGGTGAAGGACGCCCAGATCCGCGACGGCCTCCACGTCCTGGGCGGCGCGCCCACGGGTGAGGCGCGGGTCAACCTCGTCCTGTCGATCCTCCGCGCCCGCCAGATCTGGGGCGGCACGACGGCCCTCCCGGGCCTCCGCGAGGCCCTGGGCCTGGACGAGTCGGCGGCGACGCGCACAACGGCGGACGAGGCGGAGGCGGAGGCCCGCGCGCTGATCGAGGCGATGGAGGCGGCGGACTGGAACCCGGCCGCCATCCCGACCATTGTGGGCAATCGTCCCGCAGGGCGATGGGGGTCCCCCCTGCTCGAGCGAAGCCGAGAGCTTGGGGGAGGGTGGGCACAACCCACGGTGCCGGGCACCGATCCCGTCTCGGCTGTCCTCGACTTCGCGGCACGCGAAGTCGTCCCGCGCCTCGGCCGCACGACCGACGAACTCGACAACGCCGTCAAGGCGTTGGAGGGCCGCTTCGTCCCGGCGGGACCATCGGGCTCACCCCTCCGCGGACTGGTCAACGTCCTCCCCACCGGCCGGAACTTCTACTCCGTCGACCCCAAGGCCGTCCCCAGCCGCCTCGCCTGGGAGACCGGCCAGGCCCTCGCCGACTCCCTCCTGGAGCGCTACCGCACGGACAACGGCGACTGGCCGGAGTCCGTGGGCCTGTCCCTGTGGGGCACGAGCGCGATGCGCACGGCGGGCGACGACGTGGCGGAGGCGCTGGCGCTGCTGGGCGTCCGCCCGGTCTGGGACGAGGCGTCGCGCCGCGTCACGGGCCTGGAGCCCATCGCCCTGGACGAGCTGGGCCGCCCCCGCATCGACGTCACCCTGCGCATCAGCGGCTTCTTCCGCGACGCGTTCCCGCACGTCATCGGCCTGCTGGACGACGCCGTGCGGCTCGCCGCCGGCCTCGACGAGCCGCACGAGCGGAACTTCGTCCGCGCCCACGCCCAGGCCGACCTCGCCGCCCACGGCGACGAACGCCGCGCCACCACCCGGATCTTCGGCTCCCGCCCGGGCACGTACGGCGCGGGCCTGCTCCAGCTCATCGACAGCCGTGACTGGCGCACCGACGCGGACCTGGCCGAGGTCTACACGGTCTGGGGCGGCTACGCCTACGGCCGGGGCCTGGAGGGCCGCCCGGCCCGCGAGGACATGGAGACGGCCTACAAGCGCATCGCGGTCGCGGCGAAGAACACCGACACCCGCGAGCACGACATCGCCGACTCCGACGACTACTTCCAGTACCACGGCGGCATGGTCGCCACGGTGAAGGCCCTCAAGGGCACCGCCCCCGCCGCGTACATCGGCGACTCCACCCGCCCCGAGACGATCCGCACCCGCACCCTCGTCGAGGAGACGTCCCGCGTCTTCCGCGCCCGGGTGGTCAACCCCCGCTGGATCGAGGCGATGCGCCGCCACGGCTACAAGGGCGCCTTCGAACTCGCCGCCACCGTCGACTACCTCTTCGGCTACGACGCCACCACGGGCGTCGTCCCCGACTGGATGTACGACAAGCTGGCCCAGACCTACGCCCTGGACCCGGAGAACCGCGCCTTCCTGGAGGAGGCCAACCCCTGGGCCCTCCACGGCATCGCCGAACGCCTCCTGGAGGCCGAGAGCCGCGGCATGTGGGCCAAGCCGGACGCGGAGACGCTGGAGGCGCTGCGGCAGCTGTTCCTGGAGACGGAAGGAAACCTGGAGGGCGGCGACGACGACTGAGCCGACGGGCCGTTACAGGCCGGTTCCGGCCCGGACCATCCGGGCCGGAACCGCGCGCTCAGCCGACGGGCGCGCCGAACCACTTGGGCAGGTGAGCGATCAGCTCCTGCTGGTCGTCACCGGCCCACGCCACGTGCCCGTCCGGCCGCAGCAGCACGGCGGGCGCGTCCAGTTCCTCGCTGACGTCGACCACGTGGTCGACCCGGTCCGACCAGCCCGCCACCGAGAGCCGGCCGGTCTGGTCGAGCAGCAGACCGCGGCCGCCGCGCGTCAGCTCGTAGAGGCGGCCGTTCTTCAGCCGCACGTCCCGCATCCGCTTGCCGAGCAGCTCGTGGCCCTGGCCGAAGTCGTAGCGGACCCCGACCGCGGTGATCTTCTCGATCAGGTACCGGTTCACCTCCTCGAAGTCCATCAGCTCCGAGACCAACCGCCGTACGGATAGGGGGCCCGCTTCGGTGGACATCAGCAGCATCTGCGCGCGGGTGTTGTCCAGCACGTCGGCGCCCACCGGGTGGCGTTCGGCGTGATAGGTGTCCAGCAGCCCCTCGGGGGCCCAGCCGGCCACCTCGGCGGCCAGCTTCCAGCCGAGGTTGAACGCGTCCTGGACGCCGAGGTTGAGGCCCTGCCCGCCGGTCGGCGGGTGGATGTGCGCGGCGTCGCCGGCCAGCAGCACCCGGCCCACGCGGTAGCGCTCGGCCTGCCGGGTGGCGTCGCCGAACCGGGAGAGCCAGCGCGGCGAGTGCACACCGAAGTCGGTCCCGGCGGTCGCCCGCAGCCGCTGCTTGAACTCCTCCAGGGCCGGCGGGACCGTCCGGTCCTCGGCCACCCCCTCGGCGGGCACGATGACGCGGTACGTCCCGTCCCCGAGGGGCATGGCGCCGAACCGCTGCTGGGTCTTGCGGACTTCGGCCATCACGGCCGTCAGCTCCTCCAGCGGCGTGGTCAGCTCCATCTCGCCTATCAGCGTCTCCACCCGGCTGGGCTCGCCGGGGAAGGCGATTCCGGCGAGCTTGCGGACCGTGCTGCGGCCGCCGTCGCAGCCGACGAGGTAGCGCGAGCGCAGCCGCGTGCTGTCCGCCAGTTCGACCGTCACCCCGTCGTCGTCCTGGCTCAGCCCGACGAGCTCGCAGCCGCGCCGGAGCTCGGCGCCGGCCGCGGTGGCGTGCTCCTCCAGCAGGCGGTCGGTGACGGTCTGCGGAATGCCGAGGACGTACGGATGCGCGGTGTCCATTCCCGTCGGCCACGGCTTGCCGATGGCGGCGAAGAAGCCGCCGACCTTCTCGTACTTCGTGCCGTTCGCGAGGAACGTGTCCAGCAGGCCGCGCTGGTCCATCACCTCGATGCTGCGCACGTGGAGGCCCATCGCCCGGACCATCGCGGCGGGCCGCGTCTCCTTCTCCAGCACGACCACGCGCACGCCGTGCAGCCGCAGCTCACTGGCCAGCATCAGGCCGGTCGGTCCACTGCCCACAACGATGACGTCGATCATCACACATCTCATTTCCGCAGATCCTGGCTTCGCCGGGTGATTCTGCGGCACGACCGGGGCCTTGCGGCAAGGCCCCCGGTGCGCTATATGTTGAGCATGGCGAGGAACGGTTGCGTTCCTCGCCTTTGTCGTTCACGGGGCGGAAGCGCCGCGGCGCCGGGCGAGGAGCGCGCGTAAGTGTTCCGCTCGCTGATGGCCGATCAGGGCCGGGTTGCTGAGGACGTCGTTGAACTGAGCGAGCACGCTGTGGAGTTCGTTTCCCGCTTCGTCGGGCTGGGGGCCGGGTGATCCGGCCTGTTCGTGGAGGGGCTCGTCGTCCGCGCCGGGCGGAGGCTGGTCGGGGTGCTGGGTGGCCGCCTCCCACAGGGGGCGAAAGTGTTCGAGCGGGCCGCCCAGTACGTGGAGGAGAAGGGCCAGTTCGTCCCAGCTCGGTCGTTGAGTGCCCTCGAGGATGGTGGTGATGCGGTCGGAGGGGATGCGCCACCGGGAGGCGACGGCGATGTCGTAGGCGGCGGGCTGTCCCGCCCGGATGTGGAGGGTGCGTAGCGCGGACATCAGGCGGGCCGGTCCGAAGAGGCGATCGGGCTCGGTGATGATCTCGCCCGGCTTGGTGACCACGGGGGCGGGGACCTTCTCCTTGTCACGGAGGCGTTCGCTTTCCCAGACCTTGCGCAGTATCGCGGGGTCGGCGCCGCAGGCGATGGCGAAGCGTTCGGTGAGGGGCCAGGCGGGGACGCGCTCGCCGCTGAGGATGCGTGAGAGATAGGACGCCGAGCAGCCGGCGCGGGCGGCGAGTACCTGGAGCTGGAGTTTCGAGGCCCTGGCGAGCATGGACAGAACGGGGGCGAGCCGGTTGAACGCGGGGGTGTCGGGCGTACGGGCGGACAAGGGGGTGTCCACCGAACCCGGCGGTGGGGCCGGGCAGCCCGGGGCCGGCGGCCGGCCGTAGAGGGCGCTGAGCGAGGCGGGTGCCGCGGGCATATGGATGTGCTGGCTGAGCCGGCGCAGGATGTAGGCGTCGGTGTAGCGGTGGCGCGCGGTGTCCTCACTGATGTTGAGCAGGCGGCCGAGCCGGCTCCAGGTGACCCGGCGGTGGCGGGCGCGTCCGACCAGACCGGCGGTGAGGCTCTGGAGCTGGGCGTTTATCTGCTCGGCCCTGCGCAGGGGCTCCTCGGCGTCGGGGGAGTTCAGGCTGCGCTGGATCTGGCGCACCTCTTCGAGGATGTCCTTGACGATCTCCGCGAGGATCTCGTCGGCGTCCGAGCCGCGGACCGCGGCGTGTGCCGCCGGAGCGTTGCCGACGGGCACCCACCGGCGCGGCAGTGGCGGGCGGTTCTTCCGCGGAGTCGCGTCCTGGCAGGGAACGGAAGCCGCCACGGTGACGTTCTTCCTTGTGCGGTAGGCAGCCTGACGGCACTGGGTGCTGCAGTACTTCTGCGGCCGCCCCACTCTGGGCTCGCTCCCGCTTCGCAGGGGCGTATTACAGAACTGGCAAAAATTCATCCGTGCCGTCCTCGCGCTACGAAAAGGGTTCAGCCGGGGAAGTTCCGTCGCCGGTTTGGCTGGCGTAGACCATCATTTTTATGACGGGGTGAAGGAAATACCCACCGGAATCCCGGGTTTCGTCGTGGTGGGCCGGGCGCCGGCCCCCGAGTGACGGCCGGCGCCCGGCGTTCGCTACGGCCGGTGGATACGCCGCAGCAGACAGCCGCCACCAGCGGCTCCGGCCGCTGTGAGGGCCGCGTAGAGCGACTCCGGCGTGAGGGCGAGCTCGACATGGATGCTGGAGATCAGCAGGAATCCGGTGGCAGGGACGGCCAGGAACCACGCAAGCATGGGGTTGCCAGATCGGTTCAGACGACGGAAGGTTTCGTAGCGCCTGCTACTGTCTGAGTTGTTGGACAAGCGGTGCCGAATCCGTTTGACCGGCCGGCGTCGGGGGGATCGGGTCATGGAGACTCCCTGGTGTTCGAATTGCGGGAAGAACGCGTGCAGGGGCCTGGATGTAGGTTTGGCGACCGTCTGGCGCCCTGCACGCGCCCAAGCGTGACCCTAGCTTTACGCAGTGCGGAAAACGAATCGCACGAATCGCGCATCCCCGGCCATTTCGCGAAACGCCGCAGGACTGCCGGAGTTCCATCAAATAAATCCGGGATCAGCTCACCGGAATTCGCCGAAATCGCCCGCCGCCGACGGGCATATGCTAGAGGCAGTAGCGGTGTTGGGCATGCCGGCCCCTCGTCCGGCGCGCGGGTGTGCGGACAGCACCGTCGGCCGTTTTGAGCCTGGCGCTCGACGGTCACTAGGATCCTTTGGATGATCATCAGAAAACGGCTGGCGGCCGGGGCCTGTGCCCTGCTCGCCGCCCTGGCCCTGGGCGTCACACCGGCGAACGCCGCGGACGGGCCCTCGAAGGATTCCCCGAAGGTCGAGCTGGTCCTCGACGTCAGCGGCTCGATGCGCGCGACGGACATCGACGGGCAGTCGCGCATGACGGCCGCCAAGGAGGCGTTCAACGAGGTCATCGACGGAACGCCGGAGAGCGTCCGGCTCGGCATCCGCACGCTCGGCGCCTCCTACGCCGGTGAGGACAAGGCGCTCGGCTGCCGCGACAGCCAGCAGCTGTACCGCGTCGGCAAGGTGGACAGAGCGGACGCCAAGGAGGCCGTGTCCAAGCTCCAGCCCACCGGCTGGACGCCCATCGGACTCGCCCTGCGCGGCGCCGACCAGGACCTGGGGACGGACGGCGGATCGCGCCGCATCGTGCTCATCACCGACGGCGAGGACTCCTGCGGCCTGCCCGACCCCTGCGACGTGGCGCGCGAACTCGCCGCCAAGGGCACGCACCTGACCATCGACACCCTCGGTCTCGCCTCGGACGACAAGACCCGCGAGCAGCTCAGCTGCATCGCCGAGGCCACCGGCGGCACGTACACCACCGTGCACCACCGCAAGGACCTCGCCAGCCGCATCAAGCAGCTCGTCAAGCGGGCCGACACCCCCGTCGAGACGCCCAAGGCCGTCTCGGGCACCGAGGAATGCCGGACCGCGCCCGAGATCGGCGCCGGCATCTGGACCGACCGCGAGACCTTCGCCCAGCACCGCGTCTACAAGGTCAAGGTCAAGCCCGGCCAGGAGCTGCGCGTCGCGGCGAGCGTGGGCGCCGACCGCCCCGTCGACCGCGACTACGGCGTACTCGTCCGCGCGATGGGCGAGAACGGACAGGAGCTCGTGCGCGGCAGCGACGCGGGCAGCGGCCGCACCGATGTGATGGCCTCCGGACTGCGCTACCCCGTCGCCGAGGACGACAACGACAAGGCGCCGCGGACCGTCTGCCTGGAGGTCTCCAACTCCTTCTCCGCGCCCGCCTCCGTCAAGCGCGACCCCGGACTGCCGGTGGAGCTGGCCGTCGACGTGGTCAAGGGGCCCGACGACCCCTCCGACCTGGCCGCCTTCGGCCTCGGCCGGGGCTGGGTGCTGCTCCTCGTCCTGGGCCTGACCGGACTGCTCGCCGGCCTGCTGTTCGGCTGGCTGGCCCGCTGGCGCATCGCCGTGTGGAGGGAGAACTGATGCGGATGAAACGCGCGTTGACCGCCGTCCTGCTCGCGGGAGCGGCCCTGCTCGCCCCGGCCGGGACGGCCGTCGCCGACGACACCCCCAGTGAGGCCGGCACCGCCTTCCGCACCGCCGTCGCCATCGAACAGGGGCAGAAGGCCACGGCCAACGGCTCCACGGGTGACTACCTGTACTGGCAGTTCCCGGCGGGCGCCGGGCAGCGGCCCACGGTGAAGGCCACCGTCACCCTGCCCGACACGGCCACCCGGACCGGCGCCGCCACCTGGCGGCTCGACGTCTACGACGGACTGCGCCGCCGCCAGGCCTGCACCGCCGGGGAGCAGGCCGCGACGGCGAGCCGGCAGGCCGCCACCGTGGCCCTGACCTGCACGCTGCGCACGGTCCGGCCCTGGTCCGAGCGCTGGTCCAACGACCCGCTGCCAGGCGCGTACTACGTGCGGCTCACTGTCACCGACGCGCCCGACCGCGACCTCGGCCTTCCGGTCAAGGCCGAGGTCCAGGCCACGTCCGAGGACATGGGCGGGGCCCACGCCGAGGGCGGTTCCCTCGGCAAGCCGCTGCACGCGACGGCCCTCGCCGAGCCCAACGGCGGCTGGAACGGCAGCTGGTGGTCCGGCCGTTGGGGCTGGACGATCGGCGGCGCGGTGCTCTGCGCACTCGCGGCCATAGGCGGCTACACACTGACCCGCCACCCCCGACGGCGGTAGCCGCCCCGTAGGGGCGCGGGACTGGGCTGATATGCGGCTACCGCCGCGCGGGCGCGACCAGCCCCCACCGGCCCGCGGTGGACCGGTACACACCCGGCGGTGCCCCCGGACGCGAAAGGCGTCCGGCGGCACCGCCGTCCGCTTCGTCAGCGCCCGCCGCCAGGTTCGGCCGGCGCCGCCCCCTCGACCGCGTCCGCGAACAGGTCGACCAGATCGTCGCCGAAATAGGAGCTGTAGGAGATGTCGGGGGTGTCACCACCGGTGTGATAGCCGCCGATGACGCCGATCACCTCGTACCCGTCGTCGCCGCGCACCAGGAACGGCCCGCCCGACGTGCCTCCGACGTACCCCGCGCAGGCGATCTCCAGGAAGTCGCCGGGAGCGGCCGGATCCGTACTGGTGTAACGGTGCGTGGAGGACGTGCAGTCGAGCGGCTTGGGGTAGACGGCGTCGCTGCTGCCCGGATAGCCGATCAGCCGGACCACGTCGTGCGCGTACCCCGGCCGGATCCCCAGGTCGAAGCCGCCGACGGCCCGCTGGACCGGGGTCCCGTCGGCCCGGTCGCCCAGCCGCACCACCGCGTAGTCCCAGCGCGCCCCGCCGTCCGTGCCCAGGTCGTAGTAGCGCTGGTCGAGGTAGATGTCCTCGACGGGGAAGACGCCGTGCGGCTTGAGGCCGTCGTGGTACTGCGGCACGAACGAGAACTGCTTCTTCGGGTCCGGCGAGCGCAGGCAGTGGGCGGCGCTGACCACGAGATCGCGGTGCGGGCTGCGGACGACCGTCCCGCCGCAGAACCGGCCGGTGTTGTGCCCGTCGGTCCAGAAGAACGTCCCCACCTGCGGCAATCCGTCGAAGGGATGGCTGGGCGGCACGGGCCCGGCGACACCGGCCGCGACGCCCGGCCGTCTGCCGCCGTCCACGGCCGGGACGGCGGCCCGCATCCGCGCGGGCGTCCAGTAGGCGTCGGCCGCCGCGGCCGATACGCGGTGCCCGGCGGGCCGGGCACCCGCCGCCAGCGCCGGGCCCGGCAGGGCGACGGACGCCGCCACCGCCACCAGGCCGGACAGCAGCGCCACGACGCCACGGCGTATGGCGAACGGTCTGGATCCGGGTCTGTTCATGAGCGGTTCCTCCCTGATGCGCGTAAGGCACGAAGGGCACGTACGAGGTGAGCGTGTCATCGTCCTACGGCAGGGGCGCGAGGGGTGAGTCGCCGACGCGACAGGATTCACCGGGACGCCGGACAGACACCGGACAGTGAACCCGGACACGTCGGGCACGGCTGTCGGAGGGTGGCGGTAGCCTGTCGCGGACGGGCGGACGTCCGGTCCGCCCGCTCATGAGGGACACGAGGGGGGAGTCGACTGATGGTCGATCCGGTGTCGTTGGGGGCGATCACGAGCGCGGTCACGGCCGCGGCGGGATCCGTCGGTACGGAAGCGGGACGGCAGGCCTGGGGCTCGCTGGTGGGCATGGTCCGCCGGGCGTTCGGCAGGGGCCAGGCCGGCGAGGACGAGGAGGGCACGGTGGCCCTGCCCGTCGACCCCCGGGACGAGCAGCAGGTCCAGTCGCTGGCAGCGCTGATCTTCGGGCGCGTCTATCAGGACGCCGCCTTCGCCGAGGAGTTCCGGCAGTGGGCCGAACAGGCCCGGTCGGCGACGCTGTCCGTGGACAACAGCACGGTCAACAACACCTTCTCCGGAGGCCACGCCACCAACCTCTACCAGGGCAGGGACTTCACCATTGGCCGGTGAGCCGACGGCGGGTGGGACGAGCAATCACTTCGGGGGGCGGGCGGAGACGGTCATCCAGGCCCGCGACGTGACGTACCACCATCATCACGCGCCCGCGCCGCCCCCGGTCCCGGATCCGCACCAAGTGCCGCCCGGCACGCCATTGTTCGTCAACCGCACCGACGACCTGGCCGACCTCAGAGGCTGGCTGGACCCGGACGTGGGCGGACCGCCCAGGATGGCGTTGCTCACCGGATTACCGGGCGTCGGCAAGAGAAGCACCGCACGGCGCTGGGCGGAGGACACGCGCGGCCGGTACCCCGGCGGCGAGCTCTACATCGACTTCGCCGAGCTGCGCGGCCCGTCGGGCGGCGGCGACCTCTTCGTCGCGCTCGAGCGGTGTCTGCGCGCCCTCGGTGTCGCGGACCGCTACCTGCCCACGGATCTCGGCGAACTGGTCGCGCTCTACCGCACCCGCACCGCCGGGCGCGGCGTGCTCGTCGTCCTGGACAACGTCACCAGCCCCGCGCACGTCCGCACGCTCCTCCCGGCCGCGCCCGGCAGCGCCGTGCTCGCCACCAGCGGCCGCCGCCTGGGTGAGCTCGTCCTCGACGGCGCCCGCCTGCTGCCCCTCGAACCCCTGAGCGCCCACAGCGGTGCCCGGCTCCTCACGGACCTCTGCGGCCCGGAACGGATCGCCGCCGAACCCGAGGCGGCCGCCCGGCTCGTCGAGGGCTGCGGCGGCCTGCCCGCCGCCCTCCACCTCGCCGCAGCCCGGCTGCTGATCCACCGCCGGCTCACCGTCGCGGCGCTCGTCGCCGAGCTGGAGCAGGAGAGCGGCGGGCTCGCCGCCCTCGCCCTGGACTCCGCGAACGGCATGTCCGTGCTCCTCGGCATCGCCTGCCGAGACCTGCCCGCCGACGCCCTGCGCCTCTACCGCCGCCTCGGCCTGCTCCCCGGGCGCGGCTTCGACGCGGAGACCGCCGCCGCGGCCGACGGCACCGACCCCGCCACCGCGCGGCGGCTCCTCGACGTCCTCGACACCGCCAGCCTCCTGGAGGACGCCATGAGCGACCGCCACCGGCTGCACGACCTCGTCCGGCGCCACGCCCGCGACCGCGCCGAGTCCGACGAACCCGCCGCCGAACGGGAAGCGGCCCTTGGCCGGATCGTCGACCACTACACCGTCCGCGCCGCCTTCGCCGACCGGGCCGTCATGGGGAACCGACTGCGCATCACCGACCACGAAGAGCTCCTCACCGGCCAAGAGGACCCCTTCGCCGGCCCCGGCGCGCGCGACACCGCCCTCGACTGGCTGGAGGCCGAACGCGCCGACGCCCTCGCCGTACTGCGGGCCGCCGCCGCCCACGGCCTCGACCGCCGCGTCTGGCAGCTCGCCGAGTCCCTCACCGCGCTCTACCTCCACCACCGGCACCTCGCGGACTGGATCGAGTCCGGCACCCTCGGCGCCGAGGCGGCCGCCCGCACCGGCGAGCAGGCCGCCGAGGCCCGCCTGCGCAGCCTCCTCTCCCGCCCCCTCATGGACACCGGCGACCACGACCGGGCCCGCGAGGAACTCGAAGCCGCCACCACCCTCGCCGACGCCTCGGGCCACCCCGTGCTGCGCGCGTCCGTACGCGAGTTCGCCGGCCGCTACTGGGACCGCTACGACCCGGCCCGCGCCGTACGGGTCTACGTCGACTCCCTCGCCCTCAACGTCGCCGCGGACGAGCCGCGCGGAGCCGCGCTGGCGCGCTTCTTCATGGGCGGAGCGCTCATCGCCTCCGGCGACCGCGAGGCCGGTCTCGCCGCCTTGACGGAGTCGTACGAGGCGCTGAGCGCGCTCGGCGACATACGCATGGCGGGACGGGCGTTGGCGGCGCTGGGCCGCCACGCCGAAAGCGCGGAGGCGCTGGAGCGGGCGGCGGAGATGCTGCGCGAGACGCGGGCGGGGCATTACGAGGCGGAGGTGAGGGAGGAACTGGCGGGCTTGCTGGAGCGCTCCGGGGACGCGGAGGCTGCGCGGGGGCACCTGTCGCGGGCGGTCGAGCTGCTCGCGGCCGGGGGCAGTCCCCGGGCCGGGGAGCTGCGCGAACGGTTGTTGAGCATCAGCCCGTCCGGGGGCCATCCAGCCCCTCCGGCGTTTGAGGAGCGGGGTCCGGGGCGGAGCCCCGGGAAACGGTGAAGGGGCGGGGCTGGGGCGAAATCACCACGTCCTCCTCCCGCGTCCCCACCCGCACCGTGACCACCCCACCCAACTCCCGCCCGGCCCGCAACAACCCGTAGACGACGGCCGCGTGCACCCCCGGCTCCAATGCCGCGCCCGTCGCCCGCGTCTCCACCACCCGCCCATCCCACAGCGCACTCACACACCCACCCGCGAACCCCGCCGTCGCCAGCCGGCACCCCGGCCACCGGGCGAGCGTCTCGCGGGCCGAAGCCGCGGCCGCGGCAGCCCCCGGGGCGGACCCGGTCGTGATCACGGACGCGCTACCCAGCAGCCGCAGATCCCGCTCGTCCTCGTCGCACGCGAGGTGGACGAACACACCGTCGCCCTCCTCCGGCTCGGCGGCCACGACCGGCAGCCGGCTCACCGCCACCACTCCCTCGGCTGCCACCTCCGTGCGCACCCACAGAGCCGTCACCCGCCCGCCCTCGGCCCGTGGTTCGGGTGCCGCGTACAGGGGCGGCGGGCCGGAGTCCGTCGGCTCGGGCAGGCGCAAGAGGTCGTAGACCAGCGACCGCAGCCGCTCCAGCGCCCGCCCGGGGTCGACGAAGGCGCCGGACGCCACCTTGACCACACGCTCCGCGTCGTGCTCGGCCACGGCCCGCTCCAGTTGGGGGCCGATCGGCGCGGACGGGTCGAGGCGCGGGACGACGCGTCCCAGCTCGCCCATCGGCGTCCCCGGTACCGATTCCTCCCCGAACGCGGCGAGGAGGAGTGGCGTGCCGAGGGCCGCGCCGTAGAAGGTCACGGAGCCGTGGTCGCCGACGAGGACGTCCGCCGCGACGAGCGCGGCCTGCCAGCCGCGCTGCGGCGGTACGAGCAGCAGCCCGGCGTCCAGGGCCGCCGCCTCGACCTGGCGGACCTGCCAGGAGCCGTGCGCCGACCACACGTTGGGGTGGACGACGGCGGCGACGCGGTGGTCGTCGGGGGAGAGGGCGGCTGTCAGCCAGGCGGGCAGCCCGGGGTCGGTGCCGAGCAGGGACTGCGGGCCCCACGTGGAACTGAGCAGCACCAGCCGCTGCCCGTCCCGGACCCCCAGCGCCGCGCGGTAGCGGTCGCGCAGCGGCCGGGACGCCATGATCTGGTCGTGGCAGGGGTCGCCGATCAGCCGGGCGCGGGCCGCGAGGGCGGGGTGGTGCTCGGCGAGCTGGGTGATCTGGTCGGGGTGGGAGACGGTGTGCCAGGCGCGCTCGTCGTCCATGACCCCGGAGAGGCGCCGGCCGGTGCCGCGCGCGTCCGGTACGAGCTTGTGGAAGCCGACGCCGTGCGGCAGGACGAGGACGGGGCAGGCGGCGGGGACGGGCGTCAGGTCGATGTTCTCGCTGGCGGAGACGACGAGGTGACATTCCGTGCGGGCCAGTTGTCCCCAGGGCATGATCCGGACGCCGGCGGTGCGGAGGAGGTCGTGGACGCCGTCGCCGAACGCGGAGGTGGGGTCGAAGGCGAAGACGACGTCGAGGCGGGGGTCGGAGCGGCAGAGTGCCGGGAGGGTGTCGAGGAGGCGGACGGTGGAGGTGACGGTGCGGGCCGCCGCGACCAGGAGTCGGTCACCGGGGAACGTCCGCCACCGCCGGGCGTCCGGCCCCACCGGAACGCGCAGATCGCCCGGTTCGCCCGGAGAGCCCGGCTTCCGGCTTCCGGCTTCCGGCTTCCGGCTTCCGGCTTCCGGCTTCCGGCTCCCTATGCTCCCGCCGCCCTTACCGCCTGCCATGCCGCCCCCGCAACCGTTTCGCGCCACTGCGCCCCCCCCGCTTCCGCTGATGCCCCCACCGTAGGCGAACCCACCCCGGACCGATCCGCCCGGACCGCCTCAACCCGTGGTTAAGTCCGTCATCCGCTCGTAACCGCCGACGGACTAGTGCTCGGCGTTCCGGGCATGACAGGATGCCCCTCGAAGTCATCACGGAGTCGTCACGGACTTAACTGGCCGTGAAAGGCAGTAATGAGTCGTATGTCGTACCGGGCCAGGCGGCCGCGGTGCGACGCAACGCGCGTGAAGGAACGGGGCAGATGGCAAACGGGGGGGACAGGCCGGCATCGGCTGGTGACGTGGGCAGCCCGCTCGCGCAGCGGCTCAACTACCTGTTCGCGAACATGCACCCGCCCGGCGCGCCGTACACCAACGGCCACGTGGCCGAGGAGATCAGCCGCGGGGAGGAGTACGGCGACGTCACGCTCACCGAGCAGTATCTGTCGATGCTGCGCAACGGCAAGCGCGCCAACCCCAGCCCGGACGTCCTGCGGGCGCTGGCGAAGTTCTTCGCCGTGCCGGTCGGGTACCTGATGGGTGATCTGTCGGACTCCCAGGCCGAGCGCGTGGAGGAGGAGGTCCGCTTCCTCGTCGCGATGAGGGACCAGCGCGTCCGGGCCATCGCCCTGCGCTCGGTGGGCCTGCCCCCCGAGGTGCAGGACAGCCTGACCACGATCATCAGCCAGTTCCGGCAGCAGATGAACCTTCCGTCCGACCCGCCCGACGCGGGGGGTGCGGAGCGACCGTGACCGTGACAGCGGAGGACGGCCTCTTCACCAACTGGCGGCGTACCGAGGACGAGGACGGTGCAAGCATGCGCGTGGGACGGATACGTCGCCGGTGCAAGCAGCTCATCCAGGAGCTCGCCCTGCCCGCGTCGACCGATCTCCAGGGCATGTGCGACGCCGTCGCGCGCCATGTGCGCCGGCCCATCCATCTGGTGCCCATGAGCCTGGACGGCGTCGTCTCCGGCATGACGGCCACCACGGACGACGCGTACTGGGTCGTCTACGAGCAGAAGACGTCCCCGTGGCACCAGGTCCACATCGTGCTCCACGAGATCGGCCACCTGCTGCTGGGCCACGACCAGGATCCCGCCGTCACCGAGGACGCCCTCAAGGTGTGGACGCCCTCGGTCGACGTGGCCACCGCCATGCGGCGCATGGGGCTGACCATGGGCCTGGCCCGGCACCACTGCTACGACAACCTCACCGAGCGCGAGACGGAGATCCTCGGCACCCTCCTCATGGCCAAGGTGGTGCCTCCGCCGCCGGGCCAGGACGTCCTGCTGGAGGGTCAGGCCGCCGAGCTCGCCGCGTCGCTGGGGCCCGCGCTCCAGCACGTCCGGCAGAAGATCCAGGACGGGTCCGCCGACGGAAGGGGCGCCGGTGTTTGACGCCTTCGACGCCCTCTACCTGAGCTTCAGCGCCGTCACCTGGGCCATCGTCGGCTACAAGGCCCGGGCCTGGTTCCGCGACCGCGGCAATGTCGACCTGGGCCTGACCGCCCTGATGACCTCCGGCGTGCCGATCGTCTTCCTGTTCTCCGCGCCCAGCGTCTACCGCGCCTTCGACCGGCTGACGGGCGTCGCGAACCTGGCGATGGTCTTCCTCTACTCGGCCGTCGTGCTGTTCGCCTCCGGCGCCACCGTGCTGCTGCTGCGCTGGACCAGCCGGGGCGACGAGAAGTCCCACACCCGGGCCGCCGCGCGCAGCCGCCTCGCCGTCTGGGCGGTGGGGCTTACCTGGGCCGTGGCCATCGGCTGCTTCCTCGTCGGCCGCCCGGACGACGTGGAGCACCCGCGCGACTTCAGCACCGCCTACGCCGACGCCCCGGGCGTCGTCGCCTTCCTGGTGCTCTATCTGCTGATCTTCGGCGTGAGCCTCGCCGGGCTCGGTACGCTCTGCCCCCGCTACGCCGCCCAACTGGGCCGCTCCTGGCTCGCCAAGGGGCTGCGGACCCTGGCGGCGGGCTGCTGGCTGGGCCTGGTGTACTGCGCGTGCAAGCTCGTCGGGTTCGTCCTGAGCTGGGCCGGCCACGAGCAGTACTGGCTGTCCAACGGGGTGGCGCCGATGACGGCCTCGGTGGCCGCGCTCCTGGTGCTGCTCGGCTTCTCGCTGCCGGCCGTCGGCCCCCGGGCCGCCGCCTGGCGCCGGCTGCGCCGGCTGGAGCCGCTGTGGCGGGAGGTCACCGCCCACGCCCCGGAGGTCACCATCCCCGAGTCCCGCTGGACGGCCCGCTGGCCGCTCGCGGACCTGGAGTGGCGGGCCAACCGGCAGATGGCCGAGATCCGCGACATCCAGCGCGGCGTCCGCCGCCACGTCGAGCCCATCACCCTGGAGCTCGCCCGGGAGAAGGCCGGCGCCGCCGCCCTCGACGAGCACCGCACCGCCGCCGTGGTGGAGGCCGCCGCGCTCCGCAGGGGCCTGGGCAACCAGACCGTGGGGCACGTGGCCCGGCCGTCCGCCGACAGCGTGGTGATGACCGTGAGCGCCGACCCGGCGGAGGAGCACGAGCACTTGGCGCGCGTCGCCGACGTCTTCCACGATCCGCTGGTCGACGCCGTACTCCTCGAGCTACGGGAGATCAGCGCGGCACGCCGTCCCTGACGGCGCGCGGCCCATGGACGAGGCGGCCCTGGACGGGGGTCAAGGCCGCCTACGACACAGGCCGGCGCCGGATTCCGGCGGATCGACGATCCGCCGGAATCCGGCGCCGCTTGTGCGATTCCGCCCCCGCCCTTCTCGGGTGTCCCGATCGAGATCTCCGGCGTCCCGATCCAGGACAAAAGGACCGGACGGTCCGGTCTAGAGTCGGATCCCATGCGACCGACCGACACCCCACCTTCGACGGCCGACCTGATATCCGACCCCTACGGCACCTACGCCCGGCTCCGCGAGAGCGGCCCCGTGCACCGGTTCGAGGGCCCCGACGGCAAGCCCGCCTGGCTGGTGACCCGTTACGACGACGTACGCGCCGCCCTCGCCGACCCCCGGCTCTCCCTCGACCGGAGCAACGCCCTGCCCGGCAACTACGGCGGCTTCTCCCTGCCCCCGGCGCTCGACGCCAACCTGCTGAACATGGACCCGCCCGACCACACCCGGCTGCGCCGGCTGGTGGTGAAGGCGTTCACCCCGGGCCGGGTGGAGAAGCTGCGCGGCCCGGTGCGGTCGTTCGCCGACGAGCTGCTGGACGCCGTCGAGCCGGCGGGACGGGCGGATCTGCTGGCGTCCTTCGCGGGCCCGCTGCCGGTCGTCGTGATCTGCCATCTGCTCGGCGTTCCCCGGACGGACCAGGTCGACTTCCGGGCCTGGACGGACGCCATGATCACCCCCGACCGGACGCGGCCCCATCTGATGAAGGAGGCGGTCGCCTCCCTGATGGCCTTCTTCACCGCGCTCATCGAGACCAAGCGCGCCGAGCCCGGCGACGACCTCCTCTCGGACCTGATCGCGGTGCAGGAGGCCGGGGACGCCCTCTCCCGGGATGAGCTGACGTCCCTGGCGTTCCTCATCGTGTTCGCCGGCTACGAGAACGTCACCCATCTCATCGGCAACACGGTTCTCGCCCTGCTGGACCGTCCGGAACTGCTTCGGACGGTGCGTAAGGATCCGGACGGTCTCGCGGCGCTCGTGGAGGAGGTCAGCCGGTGGGACGGACCCACTCCGCTGGCGATCCGGCGCTTCCCGGTGGAGGACATGGAGATCGGCGGAGTGACGGTCCTGGCGGGTGAGACCGTCCTGCTGTCGCTGGCCTCGGCCAATCGCGACCCGGCCCGGTTCCCCGACCCCGACCGCTTCGACCTGGGACGGGACCGCTCGGGGAACCTCGCGCTGGGCCATGGCATCCACTACTGCCTGGGTGCCGCGCTGGGCCGGATGGAGACGGAGACCGCGCTCGCCGCGCTGCTGGAGCGCTTCGAAAATCTGGAACTCGACGTTCCGAGGGACGAGCTGACCTGGCGTCCGGCCATCCGGGCGCGTGGCCTGAAATCGCTCCCCGTCCGGTGGTCTTCGGACGGCCGAACAGGTTTTTGATGCATAACCCATCCTTGATGAGGTAGAACTGTCCTCGAGCCCGCCCGGTGTGCATCCCCCGTCGCACCGGGCGGGCCTTCGTCGTCACCCCTCACACGGGTCCGCTCAGGCGCTGCCGGGCGGGAACTTGAGCAGCGTCACCGCCGCCAGCATCTGGAGGCTCACCGCCGCCACCGCCCTGTGGGTGGGCAGATGGTGCTGACCCCGGATCAGCAGCGTGGCGAGCGCGTAGCCGAAGGCCGCCGTGACCGACGCGGCGGCGCGCACCGGCACCGAGCCGGCGGGCAGCCAGGTGTCGAGTATCAGCCGTGGCAGATCGCTCGCCCAGAACAGCACCACGAACAGGCTCGCCGTGGGGGCGAACCTGCCGTTGCCGCCGAGCCGGCGGGCGATGGCGTGGGTGGCGGCGCCCAGCAGCAGACTGGCGAGCATCATCACCAGCGAGCCGATGGCCATGGCCTCCAGCGCCAGCAGGGGGCTGACCCCCCACTGCACCCAGAAGGAGTCGTTGGCCAGCGTCCCCAGCGCCCCGCACAGCAGGGACAGGAAGGCCGCCGCTCCCCAGACGCTCCGGTCCCGCGCCTCGTCGAGGACCTCGACGGGCCGGTACCAGAGCCCGAATATGAGGCGGTGCCAGAGCAGCTTGCGCTGCTGGGCATCGGGGGCGCGTGGGGGAGGGGCAGTGGTCACAGGCATGGGTGCCGTTTTATCACCGTTCGGCCGGACCGCAGGAGTCCGGGCGGCCCGGCCGCTGGAGCCGACGCTCCGTCAGGCGGGGGTGGGCGCCACGCCTCCGGGGCCCGTGCCGGGGTCTGGACCGGGGTCCGTGCCGGGGTCCGTGCCGGGGTCCGGACCGTCGTCCCCCGCGTCGGTGACAGGGCTGTCGGCGACGGCGGTCGCGGGCTCCGCGAGCTCCTGCGCCGAGGCCCCGCCGGGCAGGTAGTCCTCGCTGATCTCCCGTGGCCCGAACGGCCACACCTTCTCCTTCGCCGCCCACAGCGTGAACGCCACGCACCCGGCGCCCACCCAGGCCAGCGACCACTCGATGGGATGGCGGCCGGGGGAATTGCGGTCCGCGAAGCCGTAGATCACCAGCCAGCCCGCCAGCGCCACCAGGCTCGGCAGCGGGTAGAGCCACATCCGGTACGGGCGCGGCAGCGCCGGCTGCCGGCGCCGCAGCACGGTCACGGCCAGCACCTGCGACAGCGCCTGGAGGATCACCATGACCGCCATCAGCAACTGGATGATCGTCGCCAGGTCGGTGTGACGGCCGATCAGGAAGCCCACGGCCGAGACGACTCCCATCGTCGTCAGCGGCAGCACCGGGAAGCGCAGCCGGGGGTGGAGGGCGCCGAAGCGCCGGAAGAAGACGTTCTCCCGCGCGGCGTCCACGGGGATGCGCGAGCCGCCGAGGAGCCCGGTGAAGACGGACGCGAAGGCCGTGATGAGGATCAGCACGGTGACGACGTCCGCCGCGCCCTTGCCCCAGGTCTGCTCCAGCACCGCCGAGGCCACGGAGGAGCCGGCCGTGGAGTCGGGGTCCAGCATCTCCCGCCAGTCGACGACGCCCAGGGTGCCGATCTGCAGCAGCAGGTAGATGGCCATGATGCCGAGGATCGAGTAGATGATGGACCGCGGCATGGTCCGCCCGGGGTCCTTGATCTCGGCGCCCATGTAGGCGACGGTGCTGTAACCCCCGTAGTCGTAGATGCCGATGGTCAGGCCCGCCGCGAAGCCCAGCCAGAACTGACCGGTCGTGAGGTCGAAGGCGCCCGCCGGGTAGGTGAAGGCCCGGTCCGGGCTGAAGTGGGTGAACGCGGCCACGATGACCAGGACGACGGAGACGATCATCACGCCCCACAGCACGGCGGTGATCCGCGCGATGCTCTCCACCCGCCGCCACAGCAGCCCGACGACCACCACGACGAAGCCCAGGCCCGCCAGATCGCCCTGGGTCTGCGTCATCCCCGGCCAGAGATAGCCCAGGTACTGGACGAACCCGATCACACCCGTGGCCATGGCCAGCGGGATGAAGAGCATCGCCGTCCACACGAACAGGAACGGCACGAGTCTCCCGGTCCGGTACTGGAACGCCTCCCGCAGATAGACGTAACTGCCGCCCGCGCCGGGCATCGCCGCGCCCAGCTCGGCCCACACCAGCCCGTCGGCCAGGGCCAGCACCGCGCCCGCGACGAAGCCGATGACCGCGTGCGGCCCGTTGAAGGAGGCCACCATCAAGGGAATGGTGACGAACGGTCCTATGCCGCACATCTGGCTCATGTTGATGGCGGTGGCCTGGAACAGCCCGATGCGGCGGACGAACGCCGCCCGCTCCTCCGGCACCACCGGCTCCCCCGGTTCCCCGGGCCTCCGCTCGACGTCCCCTGCCGTGTCCGCCATTGGCGCTCAGCCCTCTCGCGTCCGTCCCTGGAGTCTTCCTGCACTCGTACACCGGGCCGACCCGCCCGTCCATCACCTGCGAAGTGTCGGGGCCTTGCTGCGAAGAGATGGCAAGTACCACATTTTTGCCCCGGGGATCGGCCGGGACGTTATGGTTGCCCGGCCGTGGTGTTCGGGAAGACCGGTGAGGCCCTCGTGGGCCGACTCCGGAGCGGCCCTCGCCACTGTGATCGGGGAGTGACCGTCCTCTTCCGCGTGCCCCGGCGCGCGGAGCCACTGGCAGCGTCCGGCTGCCGGGAAGGCGGGACGGTAACGCCATCACCCGTAAGCCAGGAGACCGGCCACGGCATTCTCGAAATGATCCACGAGGTGCTGGAGCGTTCACCCCAAGATGTCCATATCCACACAACCGTCCGCGGAACCGTCCGCGCCCGCCTTCCAGTGGCGCCGCGAGGACACCGTGCGGACCGCCGGCCTGCTGGCCGTCGTCGTCGCCCTCCACGTCGTCGCCTTCGGCGTGCTCTTCCTGCTGGTCGTGCCGAACCACTACACCGTCGGCTCCAAGGTCTTCGGCGTCGGCCTCGGCGTCACCGCCTACACCCTCGGTATGCGGCACGCCTTCGACGCCGACCACATCGCCGCCATCGACAACACCACCCGCAAGCTGATGGCGGACGGGCAGCGCCCGGTCTCCGTCGGCTTCTGGTTCGCCCTCGGCCACTCCAGCGTCGTCGTCCTGCTGACGCTGCTGGTCTCCGGCGGCACCCGGCTGGCCGGGACGCTGATGAACGAGGAGTCCACCACCCATCAGACCCTCGGTGTCGTCGGCACCACGGTCTCCGGCGGCTTCCTCTACCTCATCGCCATCCTCAACCTCATCGCCCTCGCCGGCATCATGAGGGTCTTCCGCGCCATGCGCGAGGGCCGCTACGACGAGGCGGAGCTGGAGAAGCAGCTCGACTCGCGCGGCTTCATGAACCGCGTCCTCGGCCGTTTCACCCGTTCCATCAGCCGCCCCGGCCAGATGTTCCCGCTGGGCTTCCTCTTCGGCCTGGGCTTCGACACGGCCACCGAGGTCACGCTGATGGTCATGGCGGGCAGCGGTGCCGCTGCCGGGCTGCCCTGGTACGCGATCATGTGCCTGCCGCTGCTGTTCGCGGCCGGCATGAGCCTGTTCGACACGCTCGACGGCACGTTCATGAACTTCGCCTACCAGTGGGCGTTCTCCAACCCCGTCAGAAAGGTCTACTACAACCTCACCATCACCGGGCTCTCCATCGCGGTCGCCTTCCTCATCGGCACCATCGAGCTGGTGGGCGTGCTCCACGAGAAGCTCGATCTGGACGACGCGGTCACCGGCTGGATCTCCGGGCTGAACCTCGACAACGTCGGTTTCGTCATCGTCGGACTGTTCGTGCTGGTCTGGGCCCTCGCCCTCGGCTACTGGCGCTTCGCCAAGGTCGAGCAGCGCTGGGCCGCACGGACGGCCGCCGCCGGGGTCACGGGCGCTCACAGCCCTGGTTCGCACACGCCTTCCGGGCGCTGATCACCGGCGGACTGTTCCCGGCCGACTCCTCCCGCACCACCACGAGGGCCGGGCCGCCGCAGGTCAGGCACGTCCGGGTCGAGGGATCCCGCTCCCGCTCGATCGCCGCGGCGATCCTGCGCAGGGGGTCGGCGTCGACATCTGACTCGCCTCCGGTGTCGGACATGGGCCATCCCGCTCCACGGTCGTCGCTGCTCGCTCTCCCGGCGGGTGCATCGTGACGCACGACCCCTGATCACGTCAGCGTGTTGGGCCGTGATCACCCTTCACGGGGTGGCGCGGCCCGACAGGCTGACGCTCAGGGGGCGGGTGTTAGTTCATGTTGTTCATGGGCCGGCTGCCGGGAGCGTCACCTCGAACCGGCAACCGCCGGGCACGTTGTGGACGGACGCCCGGCCCGCGTGGGCCTCGACGATGCCCCGGACGATCGCCAGACCCAGCCCCGCGCCCCCGGGCCGGGTCCGGGCAGCCGAGCCCCGCCAGCCCGTCTCGAAGACCCGGGGCAGATCCTCCTCCGGGATGCCGCCGCAGCCGTCCGTCACCGACACCACCACCGCGTCCGCCTCGCGCCGCGCCGCCACCGCGACCGTGCCGTCGGGCGGGGTCCGCCGGATGGCGTTCACCAGGAGATTCCCCAGGACCCGGGTCATCTCCTTGCCGTCCACCTCCACCGGCACGGCGGCCACGCCGTCCCCGTCCCCGTCTCCTTCCCCGACCAGCTTCACCCCCTGCTCGCGCGCCAGCGGCCCGGCGCCCGCCAGGGCCTCGTCCACCAGGTCGTACACCGACATCCGGCTCGGGCGCAGCGGCAGGGCGCCGGCGTGGATGCGGGAGAGCTCGAAGAGGTCGCCCACCATGGTGTTCAGCCGGTCGACCTCGGCGCCGATCTGGCGGTGGTAACGCGCGGGGTCCTCGGCGACGCCGTCCTCCAGCGCCTCCGACATGGCGCGCAGCCCCGCCAGCGGGGTGCGCAGATCGTGGGAGATCCAGGCCACCAGCTCGCGCCGCGAGGCGTCGAGCGCGCGTTCCCGCTCCCGGGACTCGGCGAGCCGGGCACTGGTGGCGGCGAGCTCCCGGGAGAGCGCGTCGAGTTCCGCCGTGGCACCGCCGCCGGGGGCGGCGAACGTGCCGCCCTCGCCGAAGGACCGGGCCGCGCGGGTCAGGTCGGCGCTGCGGGCCACCACCCAGCGGCCGAGCACCAGGGCCGTGGCGAGCGAGACCACGGCGGCCATCGCGCACACCGTCGTCACGACCGTCAGGTCGTGCGCGGACAGGAACATCGCCCGGGCCACGGCCAGCGTCCCGGCCAGCATCGCGGTCACCGACACGGCGGCCACGACGGCGAGGGAGACGGTCACCGAGCGATGGCGCAGGGCGCGCAGCGCCAGCGCGCCCAGGAGGCCGGCGGCGGCCGCGCCGAGGAAGGCGTACAGGGCGATGAGGAGCATGTCGCTGTCACCCATGCCGGGGTTCCTCGAAGCGGTAGCCGACGCCCCACACGGTCCGGATCAGGGCGGGGTTCGCCGGATCGTCCTCGATCTTGGCGCGCAGCCGGCGGACATGGACGGTCACCGTCGACACGTCCCCGAAGTCCCAGCCCCACACCTCGCGCATCAGCTCCTCACGGGTGCAGGCGCGCCCCGGATGGCGCAGGAGGAAGGCCAGCAGGCCGAACTCGCGGAGGGTGAGGGCGAGGTCGGTGCCGTTCTTGGTGGCGCGGCGAGCCGTGGGGTCCAGGGCCAGCCCTGCGGCCCGCAGGGGCGGTGCGCTCGTGGGTGCCGATCGGCGCAGGACGGAGTCCACGCGGAGGACGAGCTCGCGGGGGCTGAAGGGCTTGGTGACGTAGTCGTCCGCGCCCACTTCCAGGCCGAGGATGCGGTCTTCTTCGTCGCCGCGGGCGGTCAGCATGATGACCGGGAGGCGGTCGTGCGTCGCGCGCAGGGCGCGGCAGACGTCGATGCCGTCGATGCCGCCGGGGAGCATCAGGTCGAGGACGACCAGGTCGGGGCGGCGGCGGTCGGCCTCAGCGAGGGCGGCTTCGCCGGTGGCGGCGTGGGTGACGGTGTGGCCGGCCCTTTGCAGGTAGCCGGTGACCACTTCGGCGACGGTGGGGTCGTCGTCGACGACGAGGATGTGGTGCATGCGGCCAGCTTCGCAGCCGGTGGGAGGTCGCGTGCGGTGCGGGTCCGCGCCCCGAAGGGGCGCGGGGAACTGCGCGACCAGCCCCCACCGGCCCGCGGATGACGCCGTCCACTCCCGCGGAGCGCTTAGTATCGGGCTGATGCACGACCCCCTCGTCCGCGTGCGCGGAGCACAGACGCACAATCTCAGAGGCGTCGACGTCGACATCCCCCGCGACGCCCTCGTCGTCTTCACCGGTGTGTCCGGGTCCGGCAAGAGCTCCCTCGCCTTCGGGACGCTGTACGCCGAGGCCCAGCGGCGGTACTTCGAGTCCGTCGCCCCGTACGCCCGGCGGCTGATCCACCAGGTGGGCGCGCCGAAGGTGGAGGAGGTCAGCGGGCTGCCGCCCGCCGTCGCGCTGGAGCAGCGCCGCTCCGCGCCGACCTCGCGGTCCTCCGTCGGCACGGTCACCACGCTCTCCAACTCCCTGCGCATGCTCTTCTCCCGCGCCGGGACCTACCCCGAGGGCGCCGGGCGCCTCGACTCCGACGCCTTCTCGCCCAACACGCCCGCCGGGGCGTGCCCCGAATGCCACGGACTGGGCCGGGTCCACACCGTCACCGAGGACTCCCTCGTCCCCGACCCGTCGCTGTCGATCCGCGACGGCGCCATCGCCGCCTGGCCCGGCGCCTGGCAGGGCAAGAACCTCCGCGACATCCTCGACACCCTCGGGTACGACATCGACCGGCCCTGGCGCGAGCTGCCGCGCGCGGACCGCGACTGGATCCTGTTCACCGACGAGCAGCCCGTCGTCACCGTGCACCCCGTCCGCGAGGCCGAGCGCATCCAGCGGCCCTACAAGGGCACCTACATGAGCGCCCGCCGCTATGTCCTCCACACCTTCGCCGACTCCAAGAGCGCCGCCCTGCGGGCCCGCGCCGAGCGGCACCTGGTGAGCGCGGACTGCCCGGTCTGCGCGGGGCGGCGGCTGCGCCCCGAGGCGCTCGCCGTCACCTTCGCCGGGCGGGACATCGCCGAGCTCGCCGCCCTGCCGCTGGCCGCGCTGGCGGAGACGCTGCGCCCGGCCCGCGACAGCGGAGACGACGGCGTGGCCGCCACCCTCACCCGCGACCTGGTCGCCCGGATCGAGGTGCTCACCGAACTCGGCCTCGGCTACCTCAGCACCGACCGCCCCACCCCCACCCTCTCCGCCGGCGAGCTCCAGCGGCTGCGGCTCGCCACCCAGCTGCGCTCCGGGCTGTTCGGGGTGGTGTACGTCCTGGACGAGCCGTCCGCCGGGCTGCACCCCGCCGACAGCGCCGCCCTGCTGACCGTGCTGGACCGGCTGAAGGCGGCGGGCAACTCCCTCTTCGTCGTCGAGCACCACATGGACGTCGTGCGCCGCGCCGACTGGATCGTCGACGTCGGCCCCCGGGCCGGGGAGCACGGCGGCCAGGTGCTCTACAGCGGGCCCGTCGAGGGGCTCGCGGCCGTAGCGGAGTCGGCGACCCGCCGGTTCGTCTTCCCCGAGGCAGCGCCCGCCCCCACCAGGACGCCCCGGAAACCGTCCGGCGCGCTGCGGCTGCGCGGCCTGAACCGGCACAACCTCCGCGACCTCGACGTGGACTTCCCGCTCGGCGTCTTCACCGCCGTCACGGGCGTCTCCGGCTCGGGCAAGTCGACGCTCGTCGGGCAGGCGCTGGCGGAGACCGTCGCCGCCCACCTCGACGGCACGGCCCCTCTTATTGAAGAAGGTGTCGAGAAGGCCGACGGGCTGGAGGCCGTCGACCGGCTCGTGCGCGTCGACCAGAAGCCCATCGGCCGCACCCCGCGCTCCAACCTCGCCACCTACACCGGGCTGTTCGACGCCGTCCGCAAGGTCTTCGCGGCCACCGACGAGGCCCGCTCCCGCGGCTACACCGCCGGGCGGTTCTCGTTCAACGTCGTCGGCGGGCGCTGCGAGGAGTGCCAGGGCGAGGGGTTCGTCGCCGTCGAGCTGCTGTTCCTGCCCGGCACCTACGCGCCGTGCGCCGCCTGCCGGGGCGCCCGCTACAACCCGGAGACGCTGGAGGTCACCCACCGGGGCGCCACCGTCGCGGACGTCCTCGACATGACCGTCGACGCGGCCGCCGCGTTCCTCGCCGACGTGCCGGCCGCCCGGCGCGGCCTGCGTGCCCTCCAGGACGTAGGCCTGGGCTATCTGCGGCTGGGGCAGCCCGCGACCGAGCTGTCCGGCGGCGAGGCGCAGCGCATCAAGCTCGCCACCGAACTCCAGCGCGCCCACCGGGGCCACACCCTGTACGTCCTGGACGAGCCGACGACCGGGCTGCACCCCGCCGACACCGAGGTGTTGCTGCGTCAGCTGCACGGCCTGGTGGACGCGGGCCATTCGGTGGTGGTCGTCGAGCACGACATGGCCGTGGTGGCCGGCGCGGACCACGTCGTGGACCTGGGGCCGGGCGGGGGCGCGGAGGGCGGCCGGATCGTCGCCTCCGGCACCCCCGAACAGGTGGCGCGGGCCGCCGGGAGCGCCACCGCGCGGTACCTCGCCGCCGCCCTGGGGCGCTGACCGGGCGCTGACGGGCGGGCGGGGGCGGGTGACGCGCTCTGGACGGGCCCCATCCCGTCTGGTTTCGTCCTAGTCACGTGTTCGACCGGCTGTGACGTGTGGGGGGACGGAAGCGGACCATGGCCCATGCCCTGATCATCGGTGGCGGCGTCGCCGGACCCGTGGCCGCGATGGCCCTGCGCCGGGCCGGCCTCGACGCGACCGTCTACGAGGCGGTCCCGGCCGGAGCCGGGCCGTCCGGCTCGTTCCTGACCCTCTTCGCCAACGGTCTCGCGGCCCTGCGCGCCATCGGCGCGGACGGGCCCGTCCGCGCGGTCTCCTGCCCGGCCGACACGGTGGAGTCCTACAGTGAGACGGGCCGGTTCCTCGGCCGGCGGCCCATGTCGGGCTCGGGCGAGGCCGGGCTGAGCCCCCGCACCGTCCCCCGGGCCGTGCTCTGCCGGGTGCTGCGGGAGGAGGCCGTCCGCCAGGGCGTCCGCGTCGAGCACGGCAAGCGGCTCGTCGGCCTCACCACCCGCTCCCACGGCCGGATGGTCGCGTCCTTCGCGGACGGCACCCACGCCGAGGGAACGCTGGTGATCGGCGCCGACGGGATCCGCTCCCGGGTCCGCGCCCTCCTCGACCCGGCCGCGCCACCGCCCCGCCACACCGGCCAGTTCACCGTCTCCGGGCGCACCGGCCCCCGCGCGGCCCTCGGCGGCGCCGAACCGGCACCGCCGCGCACCTACCGCATGTACTACGGGCGGGGCGGCTTCTTCGGCTGCACCACGGCCCCGGACGGCAGCACCTTCTGGTTCGCCAACGTCCCCGGGCCGGAGCTGTCGCGGGCCGCCCTCGCCGCCGCCACCCCCGACGGCTGGCGCCGCCGCCTCGCCGAGGTCTTCGCCGCCGACCGCACCCCCGCCGCCGCCATCGTGGCGGCCACCGGCGACGACGTCGTCGGCGTGAACTGCTACGACCTGCCCAGCACCCCCGTGTGGCACGACGAGCGGGCCGTCCTCATCGGCGACGCCGCCCACGCCACCGCGCCCAACGCCGCCCAGGGCGCGTCGCTGGCCATCGAGGACGGCGTCGTCCTCGCCCGCTGCCTGCGCGACCTGCCCGGCACGGCGCGGGCGTTCGCCGGGTACGAGCGGCTGCGGCGCGAGCGCGTCGAACGCGTCGTCGCCCTGAGCGCCGCCCTCGCCCGCCGCAGACCGGTCACCGCGGAGGAGCGACGCGCCCGCGACGCCGAGGTCGAACGCCGCCTGGCCAGACCGGGCCACCCGGTCCGCGACTGGCTCACGGGCTACCGCATCGACTGGTGACGACCTGGTTTGTGGGCAGGCGTTCCGCAGGGCTGGGGGCACCTCCCAGCGGTAGCTGGGGGAGGGTGGGCACAAACCGGCCCACCGGGCCGCACCCGGCGACGGCGCTCGGCGCCCGCGGAGTTGCCCCGCCGGCAGGGCACGGCAGACTGGACCCATGCCGGAGCTCCCTGAGGTCGAGGCCCTGGCGGGCTTCCTCACCGAGCGCCTCGTCGGCCGCACGGTCGAGCGGATCCTCCCCGTCGCGGTGAGCGTCCTCAAGACCTACGACCCGCCGCCGTCCGCCCTCGAGGGCCGCGAGGTCACCGCCGTACGCCGGTACGGCAAGTTCCTCGCCCTGGCCACCGGCGACGGCGACGGTGACGGCGACGGTGACGGCCCCCACCTCGTTTTCCACCTCGCCCGCGCCGGCTGGCTCCGCTGGCACGACACGCTCCCCGCCGCCCCGCCGCGCCCCGGCAAGGGGCCGCTGGCCCTGCGCGTCCGGCTGGCCGACGGCGCGGGCTTCGACCTCACCGAGGCGGGCACCCACAAGCGGCTCGCCGTGTACTGCGTCCACGCCCCCGAGGACGTGCCCGGCGTCGCCCGGCTCGGCCCCGACCCGCTCGCGCCCGGCTTCACCCCGGACGTCCTCGCCGGGCTGCTGCGCGGCGAGCGCCGGCAGATCAAGGGCGTCCTGCGGGACCAGAGCGTCATCGCCGGCATCGGCAACGCCTACTCCGACGAGATCCTCCACGCCGCCCGAATGTCCCCGTTCAAACTCGCCGCCTCCCTGACGGACGAGGAGCGCGCCACGCTCTACGAGGCCCTGGAGACCACCCTGCGCGAGGCCGTCGAGCGCTCGCGCGGCCACGTCGCCGCCGACCTGAAGGCGGAGAAGAAGACGGGCCTGCGGGTGCACGGCCGCACCGGGCAGCCCTGCCCGGTCTGCGGGGACACCATTCGCGAGGTCTCCTTCAGCGACTCCTCACTCCAGTACTGCCCCACCTGCCAGACCGGCGGCAAACCGCTGGCCGACCGGCGGCTGTCCCGGCTGCTGAAGTGACACCCGCCTTTCACATGTGATGACTTCTCCTGTGATCGAGTGACCTGTCGCTCAAAGGCGGCTCCGCCCTTCCCCGCGCCTCCTACGGTGACGACGCATGGAGTACGCGCGGCTCTTGCGACAGCGCCCCGTGCTGGTCCTGTGGCTGGCGCGCAGCCTGTCCATGCTGGCGGACCGGCTGTACGCGACGGCGGTGCTGTGGAGCGTGTGGGCGGGCACCGGATCCGCCTCGCTCACCGGGCTCGTGGCCCTCCTGGAGTCGCTGCCCTACGTCGTCCTTGGTGTCGTGGGCCGGCGCGTCGTCGCCCGTTTCTCCTCCTACGGAGCGCTGGGCGCCGTCGACGCCCTGCGCGCGGGCGTCGCCGTGGCCCTGCCGTTCGCCTGGTCGCCCGACGCCCGGGGCACGGCCGTCGTACTGGGCGGCGTGTTCGTCCTCGGCGTGCTCGGGGCGCTCTTCGACCCGAACTTCGAGGCGCTGGTGCCCGGCCTCGGGCGGCCCGGCCAGGTCCAGTCCCTCACCGGGCTGTTCGACCTCACCAGCCGCGTGGCCCGGATCACCGGGCACGCCTGCGCGGGCGCGCTGCTGCTGGTGGTCACGAAGAGTCAGCTCTTCACGTGCGTGGGCGCCGCGTTCGCCGTCTCGGCGGCGGCCCTGGCCGGCCTGGCCCGGCTCCTGCCCCCGCCTCCCTCGGCCGCCCCCGCCGAGGGCGGCCGGCGGCCGGCCGTGAGCGTCACCGCGCTGGTACGGGAACGGCCCGACATCGGCCTGGCCATCGGCGTGCACGGCGCCCTGCCGCTGTGCGTCGCCGCGACGACGATCGGGCTGCCCGCGCTGCTCGCCGACGGGCACGACACCCGCGCGGGCGCCTACGGCCTGATCACCGCCGTCTCCGGGATCGGCGCGCTCATCGGCAACCCGGTCGCCGGCGGCCTGCGGCCGCGCGCCTGGCTCGCCGTCTGCTGCGCCGCCTGGGCGGTCGACGGCCTGGCGACCGCCTCCATGGCGGCAGCGAGATCCGACCTCGTCCTCGGGTCGCTGTGCCTGCTGTCGGGACTGGCCGTGCCCGTGGGGACCGTCACCATGCGGGCCCGCCTGGGGACGTACCCTCCGGCCGAACGGCTGCGGCTGATGGCCGTCGAGCACACCGCCACACGTGTGGGAACGGTGGCCGCGATACTCGTCCTCCCGCCGCTCGTCGACGCCTCCCCGGCGGGCGCGTTCCTCACGGCCGGCACGGTGGTGGCCCTGCTCACGGGGGCGGTCGGCGGTCCCGCCCTGGTTGGCAGCGCCCCGAAGGGGCGCGGGACAGTGCCGATGTGCGGCTACCGCCGCATGGGCGCGACCAGCCACGACGCACCGTCGGATGACGTACCGGACTTCCCGTAGAGCGCTCAGTCCCGCGGGATCCCCCGCGCGTCCGCGTGCGCCAGCTCCGAGTGCTTGTACGAGTACGCGAAGTACACCGCCAGCCCGATCACGAACCACACCGCGAACCGCACCCACGTCTGCCACGCCAGATAGGTGATCAGCCAGATCGACGCCGCCACCCCGATCCCCGGCACCACCGGCACCCCCGGGCAGCGGAAGGAACGCGGCAGGTCCGGCCGCTTGTAGCGGAGCACGATCACCGCCGTGCACACCACCGCGAAGGCCAGCAGGATGCCGATGTTGGTGAGCTCCGCCGCCTCGCCGATCGGGACCAGCCCCGCGATCAGCGCCGAGGCGACGCCCACGATCCACGTCACCCGCGTCGGCACGTGCCGCGTCGGGTGGGTGTGCGCGAACCACTTCGGCAGCAGCCCGTCCCTGCTCATCGCGAACCAGACCCGGGTGACCCCGAGCATGAACGTGAACATCACCGTGAGGATGCCGATGATCGCGCCCACCGCGATCACATCCGCGATCCCCGACAGTCCGACCGACTTGAAGGCCGTGGAGAAACCGCTCGCCTTGTCGATGTCCTTGTAGTTCTGCATGCCCGTCAGCACCAGGCAGGCCAGCACGTACAGCACCATCGAGATCGCCAGCGAGTACATGATCGCCCTCGGCATGTGGCGCTGCGCGTCCTTGGACTCCTCGGCCGCCGTGGACATCGCGTCATAGCCGAACACCGCGAAGAAGACCGTGGCCGCGCCCGTGAACGCGCCGCCCAGCCCGAACGGGAAGAAGGGGTGGTAATTGGAGCTCTTGATGTGCATGAAGCCCACCGCGATCACCAGCAGCACCACGATGATCTTCAGGCCCACCACCACGGTCTCGAACCGGGCCGCGTTCTTGATGCCCATGGTCAGCAGATAGGCGATCAGCAGGCACAGCACCATCGCGAACAGGTCCACGCGGTGCCCGTGCCCCGTCCCCGGCGCCCCCAGCATCCACGCCGGCAACTGGGCGTTCGCCTCCCCGAGCAGGAAGTTGATGTACCCCGAGATGCCGATGGCCACGACCGCCACGATCGCCGTGTACTCCAGCAGCAGATCCCAGCCGATGAACCAGCCGCCCAGCTCGCCCAGGACCGCGTAACCGTACGTGTACGCCGAGCCCGCCCGGGGGATGAGCCCCGCGAACTCCGCGTACGAGAACGCCGCCGCCGCGCTCGCGATACCCGCGATCAGGAACGACACCAGCACGGCCGGGCCCGCCACACCATTGGCGATGGTGCCCGCCAGGCTGAAGATGCCCGCGCCGATGATGCCGCCCACGCCGATCGCGGTCAGCTGCCACAGTCCCAGAGTGCGGGACAGCCGCTCGCCGTGCGCCTCCGCCTCCTCCGCCTCCTCGATCGTCTCGATCGGCTTGCGGCGCAGCACACCACGCCCCGTCCCGAGCCCGGCCATAGCCTCGTCCTCTCGTCGGCCCGAGGGGCGGCTCGCCCCTCGGGCGAATCGCCGTCATCATGGCCGAGCGCGGGCCCCGACGGAAGCCGCCGCCCCGCACCGGCCCCCGGGATCAGCCGATGGCGGGCGGTACCGCCGCCGCGCCCGTCCCCCAGTCACCGGGCCGCGGCCCGACCCGGAAGTCCAGCCGCTCACCCTCGCGGAGCGCCTGCGTCGTCACATACGTCCGGTCGTACGCCTCCCCGTCCAGCCGCACCGAGCGGACGTACCGGTCCGTGCGCGAGGTGCCCGGCGCGCTCACAGTGAACCGGCCCCGCGGATAGAAGCGCTTGTCCAGCCGCAGGTCCACCCGCTCGAACACCGGAGTGCTCAGGCCCCACACGTCCGCCCCCGGCTGCACCGGGTACACCCCGATGGCCGACAGCACCATCCACGCCGACATCGTCCCCAGGTCGTCGTTGCCCGTCATGCCGTCCGGGGTGTCCGTGAAGAGCGTCAGCGCGGCGTGCACCACGTCCGTCGTCTTCCACGGCCGCCCGGTCGACAGGTACGTGTACGGCGCGATGAGGTCCGGCTCGTTCTGCGGGTTGTACTTGTCGGCGTTGTAGTAGTCGTACGGGCCGTTCACCCACACCTCGCGGGCGGTGCGCGCCGGGTCCGTCAGCAGCCTGTCGTAGGCGAAGAAGGAGTCCAGGCGGTGGTCCGCCTTGTCCTTCCCGCCGATCAGCTCCACCAGGCCCGGCAGGTCCTGCGGCACCAGCCACTGGTACTGCCACGCCGTGCCCTCGTGGAACCCCGGGCTCTTCGCCGGGTCGGCCGACCCCGCGAACTCGCCGTCGGCGCCGCGCGGCCGGAAGAAGCCCGTTTTCCGGTCGTAGAGGTTGCGGTAGTTCCGGGAGCGGGCCGTGTAGCGGCGCGCGTCCTCGCGATGGCCCAGGTCCCGGGCCATCCTCGCCAGCGCGCCGTCGGCCAGCGCGTACTCCAGCGTCGCCGAGGCGCCCTCGTGGAAGTCCGAGTCCCCCGGCTTGCTCCGCTGCCGGTCGGGCAGGTACGGGACGTAACCGTCCTTGAGGTACTGGGCGTTGCCTTCCCTGCCGACCCCCGGGTTCGTCGGCGGCGGCACCCCGTCCGCGTTCCTCTTGAGCGCGCGGTACGCCTCCTCCTCGTGGCCCGCCAGCAGGCCGTGGTGGAACGCGTTGGTGAGGTACGGCGTCACCGGGTCACCGGTCATGATGTTCGTCTCGACCGTCCCGTACCCCCACTTCGGCAGCCATCCGCCCTCCGCGTCGACGCGCAGTACGGACAGGGCCATGTCCCTCGCCTCGCGGGGCGCCAGCAGGGCGAGGAGCTGGGCCTGGGTGCGGTACGTGTCCCACAGCGACCAGTTCTGGTAGTACGTGAAGCCCCGGGCGCGGTGCGTTCTCTGGTCCCAGCCGGTGTAGCGGCCGTCGACGTCGCTGCCGATGTTGGGGGAGAGGAAGGAGCGGTAGAGGGAGGAGTAGAACGTGCGGCGTAGTGTCCGGGTGCCGCCTTGGGTCTCGATGCTTCGCAGCCGCTGTTCCCACGCCTCCTGTGCCGCGTCCGCCGTGCGGTCGAAGTCGTCCTCCTCCGCGCGCAGATTGCGCTCCGCGCCCGCCGCGTCCACGTAGCTGATCGCGGTCGTCGCCTCCACCTCGCGGTCGTCCGTGGTGTCGAAACGCACCCACGCGCCGTTGCGGCCGGTGGCGGCGGAGGAGGAGCGCGAGTTCTTCGTCACCCGGTCGTCCTTCCAGGTGCCGTAGGCGTGGAAGGGGCGGTCGAAGCGGGTGATCGTGTACACGGTGTACGGGCGGGTGTCCTGGCAGAAGCCGCGGCCGGTGATGGCCGTGCGCACGGTGCGGTTGTCCACGACCTGGACGGAGCTGGAGACCGCCCTGTGCAGCGACTGGCCCGCGTTGAACAGGACGTTCGCCTGCTCGGTGGCGGGGAACGTGTAGCGCTGCCGCCCTGTGCGGGCGGTGGCCGTCAGCTCGGCGGTGATCCCGCCGCTGCCGCCGGGCGAGCCCAGCCGCACCCGGTAGTAGCCGGGGCGGGCGGTTTCGTTCTTGTGGCTGAACTCGGCGGCGTAGCGGGCGTTGTCCGTCTGGGTCACCTCGCCCGTGGTCGGCAGCACGGGGAGGTCGCCGCCGATGCGGCAGCCGACACCTGAGAGGTGGACGGTGCTGAAGCCGCGGATGTGGTGGTCCTTGTAGTCGTAGCCGGTGCTGTGGCCGGTGTCGGGGGAGAGCTGGACCATGCCGAAGGGGACGGCGGCGCCGGGGAAGGTGTTGCCTTCGTTCTCGGTGCCGATGAAGGGGTTGACGAGGCTGGTGAGGTCGCCGTCGGGGGCGGTCGCCTTTGCCGGTGTTCCGGCACCCAGCGTCGCCGCCAGGGCGAGCACCGTCACTCTCCTGCGACGTGTCATGCGCCCGAGGCTCGCGTGGGCGCGTGGGGGAGTCAAGGACGCGGGACAGTCTGATCGGGTGATGTGGGTCGGGGGCGGGGTGGGGCGGACGGGCCCTTACGGGGCTGACCTCTTCGCGGTGCCTGCCACTTTGGTACGGGTTGCCCCGTCCTTGTCTCCAGCGGCGAAGAGCTCTTCACGCCCCTACCAGGGCCCGTCCACCCCACCCCGCCCCCTCACGCCGTTTGTGGGCAGGCGTTCCGCAGGGCGGAACGGGTGGGCACAAACCCGCCCACCGGGCCGCACCACCCACCCCGCGCCGCCAGGCGCGGGCACCCCCATGGCGGGTCAGCCGCGTGACACGACCGTGGAAAGCACGCGCGGCAGCGGATACCAGTCCGCCGTGGCGAAACTGGCATGCGCCCGCGCCATGAGAGCGACCCGCTCGCGCGCCTGCGCCTCCGTAGGCCGGGTGATGTCAATCGCCGGAGGCACGCGGTGCGCGTCCGTCATCACCACGAGGTAGTGACGACGGTCGTACCACCCCGTGTCGATCCCGCCGTTCACATACGTCGCCGCGTCCCCGTCGAAGAGGACGAACCAAGGCCGGAGCGACGCGTCGGCGTACCGCGTCCGAGGGTCACCGGCCACCGCCCCGTGCACCGCCGGGAACGCCGCGGCCGACCCGATCCGCCCGGCCGCGGCGAGGTCGCGCAGGTGCGCGGCGTACTCCCGGTCCGTCCACAGCCGGTCCGCCGGGTTGCCCTCCTCGACCGTGCCGGGGATGAGCTCCACGATGAACTTGCCCGCGAGCGCCGAACGCGCGGGCCAGCCGCCGGCCTGGACGGCCTCGTCGAGGTTGGCGTGCTTGCCGAGCAGGTCGCCCGGGCGGTAGAGGGCGTCGCCGAGCTTCGCCGTCAGGAGCGCGTCGAGCTCGGCCGGGCCGCGTCCGCTGTTGGCGTTGAAGCCGTCCTTCATCTCGACCTTGAGCAGCACCGGCCGGTGGTCCGGGTGGGCGTCGTGCCAGGCGCGGATGTCGGCGAGACAGCCGGACAGCGGCTGGTTGCGGGAGCCCGTGCGGAGCCGGGCGGCGGAGGTGGCGCCCTCGCAGTTGTTGTCGTTCGCGACGGGGTTGGCGTGGGAGACGCGGAAGGCACGGCCGCCGAAGCCGTTGGACCACACGTCCAGTTCGAGGAGGGCGGCCCCGGAGTCGAGGGCGTCGGCGAAGTACGGGTACTTGGCCTTCTCATAGGCGTTGTGCACGCCCACCGACGTGGTGGCCGCGTACGACGCCGAGGGCTCCGCGGCGGCCGCGTCCGTCGCCACCGCCGGTATCGCCAGGAGCGCCGCCGTCACGGACGCGATCATTCCGCTGCGTATGGTCATTTTCCGTTCGTCCCCGTCCCTTGCCGATGTGAACGGTCGGTAGGGTACGGGAACTGACGTGGGGTCACCTATTTGGTTCGGTGGGTGCCGCGTCGCCCTCGAGTAGGTGTTGGGGGACGGACCGGAACGACCAGGCGCCGCCCCGCCGGGTCAGTACCCAGACCAGGTCGAACCGGTCCGGCCAGGACTTCGGCACCCCGGGCGCGCCGGCCGCGCCCAGCCCCTTGACGATGTCCGCGATCCTGGAGTGCTCCCAGCAGATGAGGACGGGGCTTGGAGACATCAGCGCGGCAGTGGCCAGCTTCGCCTCCTCCGTCTCGGAGAAGGACGTGTTGACCGGCAGCCTTAGCTCCTCCGACAGCGGGGTGACGGTCTGCCGCATGCGGCGGGAGCCCGCGTTGGGGCCGTAGTCGGCGGCGGCGAAGATGGTGGAGGGCCGGGGCAGCCCAGCCTGTCCGGAGGCACCTGCTCCGGACGCGGCCGTCGCGGGTGCGAACAACTTCGGGAGGGCCCGGGCCCGCTCCCAGCCGCGCTGCGTCAGCGACTTCTTGTCCGGCTCGCCGTGCTCGTCCATCCCGCGCGTGCTACCGCGCGGCTTCTCCCCGTGCCTGATGATCAGGATGGTGGCGTCGGGGCCGGATCGGGCCGCTGGCGGTGGTTCCGAAGGTGCTGCCTGCGGCGACGAGTCGTTTCCGCAGCCCGTCACCGGCAGTAGCGCCGCACCGGCCAGGACGGTCAGTGCCCGGCGGCGGCCGATGCGTATCGGATCTTCGCCGTCGCTCATGGTTGTGCCCTCCCTGTCCCCCGGCTCAGGCCGCAGCGTAGCCGCTGCGGCCCTGCCTCGTCGCCGATCAGTTCGAGGAGGAGTGGACGTGCGTGGGGCTCACCCCGCCGCGTACACGTCCTCGACGTACCGGCCCGCGTCCGTCAGTTCGCGCAACCACGCGTCGGCGGCCCGGGCGTCCGCGCCCGTCCGTCGGGCGCAGAGGTCGCGCAGCGCGGCCCGGACGCCCGGCGCCATGCGGGCGCCGTCACCGCAGACGTACACCCGCGCCCCCGCCTCCAGCAGCGACCACACCTCGTCGCCCTCGGCGGCGAGCCGGTGCTGGACGTACGGGCCGCCGCCCGCCTCCGGGCGTTCGCTGAACGCCGGGCGTACGGAGACGACTCCCGCGTCCTCGGCGGCGCGGAGCTCGGCCGAGTGGAGGAAGTCCGCTTCCGGTGCGTCACAGCCGAAGTAGAGCAACGCCGGGGCGAGTTCGATGCCCTTCGCCGCGAGGGCGGCGCGGTCGGCGATCGTCCCCCGGAAGGGGGCCAGCCCCGTTCCGGCAGCGATCATCACCACCGGAGTGCGGGTGTCGGTCGGGATTCGGAATGCCTCGCGGCACGGCTGGACGCGGGCCAGCACTGTGTCGCCCGGCCGCAGCGCGGCCAGGTACCCAGAACCTGTTCCCTTGAACACACCCCGGCCCGAGCGCGCCGGGGCCTCCAGTACGGACACCATCAGGTCGGCGTGCCGGGCGTCCACGGCGGGGGAGGAGGAGATGGAGTACGTGCGCGGCCGCAGCGGCGACAGGAGCTCGGGCAGGGCCGCCGCGCCCAGGACGCCGCGCAGGGCCGGGTGGTCCTCGATCAGCTCCAGCGTCGATCGCGGGTCGTCTGCGGTGACCTGCTTCAGAGACGTCCGCTCGGGCGGGCAGGGGTTGCGCTCCGCCAGCGCCGCCAGTTGGCGGGGCGTGGGGCGCTGCGCCAGTTCCAGGTGGTGGGTGAGGAGTTCGCGCACGGTCAGTGGACGGTCGACGGGGAGGGTGTCGCGGGTGGTGCGTCGCGGGCGCAGCGACAGGACCGTGTCGAGATCCGCGCCGAAGAGCTCGGCAGCGCGTGCTACGAGGGACGGGTCATTGGCGGGCAGCACGGCCAGGTGGTCGGCGGTGCGGTACGTGACTCCCTCCGGCAGCGCCAGGCGCAGGAAACGCTTGGTGCGCGGGTGGGCCGGGTCGGTGAGCTCGTACGCCTCGGTGACGGTCATCGACACCATGCCGTGGCGCTCGGCCAGGGCGGTCAGCGGGCCGCCCGAGATCTCGGTGACCTCGTAGGCGGGGCTGTGGGAGTCCTGGGGCTCGGTGACAGCCCCTGCGCTCTCCGGGTCGCCGTGGCGTTCCAGGAGTGTTCGGAACAGCGCGCGGGTGAAGTCCGTGACGGAGCCGGTGAGGTCGCCGGACGCGTCGGCCTCGGCGCGCGGCAGCAGTCGGGTGCCGCCGAGCGCTGCCAGCCGCTCGTCGAGGAGGGTGGGAACGCGCTGGTAGGTGGCGGCCCAGTTGCGGTCGCCGACGCCCAGGACCGCGTAGTGGACTCCGTCGGCGGCACCCGGGTCGGCCGTGCGCTCGGCCCACTCCGCGAAACGGGCCGCGTCGTCCGTCGGCCGGCCGTTGTACGACGCGGCGACGAGCACCACCGGCGAATCCGTGGGCAGCGCCCCCGCACGCTCGTCGAGCGGCGCGGCGGAGGCGTCGAAGCCCAGCCGCGTCGCCTCGTCGGCGAGGTCCCGGGCCAGCTCGCGGCACGTGCCGTAGTTGGAGCCGTGGAGGACGAGGAGTCCCGTGCCGGTGCGGGCCCGGGTGGGCCCGCCTTCGCCCTTCTCCGCCCGGATGGTCTCCGTGCGCGCCGAGGTCGGCAGTGCCGCCCGGTTCACGGCCCGGTCGGCGGGCGTACGGCGGGCGAGCGTGAGGGTGAACGCGTCCGGCTTGAGCGTGAGCGTCTCCTTGATCCGCAGCCGGTAGCCGGCGGAGTCGACGAACCGGTAGCGGTGGATCAGCATCCCCAGCAGCATCGTCGCCTCGTGCAGCGCGAACTGCCGCCCGATGCACGCCCGCTCCCCGGTGCCGAACGGCTTGTACGCGTGCGGCGAGCGGGCCGCCTCCACGGCCGGGTCGAAACGCGTGGGGTCGAACAGCTCGGGGTTGTCACCCCACACCGGGTCCCGGTGCAGCATCGGTGTGAGCACGGCCACGCCCTCCCCGGCCCGCAGCGGGTACCGGCCGCCGAGCAGCGTGTCCTCCCGGGCCTCCCGCGTGAACGCGGCCGCCGTCGGCCACAGCCGCAGCGCTTCCAGCAGCACCTGCCGGGTCCAGCGCAGCCGCCCGACGTCCTCGAACGTCGGCTCGGGGTCCTCGGCGTCGCCCCACAGCTCGTCCGTCTCCCGCTGCGCCAGCCGCAGCGACACGGGGTCCTTGAGGAGGTGGTAGAGCGCGAAGGACAGGGCGCCGGACGTCGTCTCGTGCCCCGCGATGAGGAACGTGATGACCTGGTTGCGGATGTTGGCCGCGTCGAGCGTGGTCCCGTCGGACGGGTGCGGGGCACCCAGCATCAGCCCCAGCAGGTCGTCGGTACGGGTGTCGCCGGAGGCCGTCCGGGCGGCGATGACGTCGTCGACGACGCCCGCCAGGAACGCGGCGTCCCCCCGGAACGCCGCGTCCTCGGCGGTGAAGTCCACGTCGGGGTCCCGGCCCAGCTTGTTCATCGCCCAGTCCAGGCAGCGCACCATCGCCCCGACGAAGGGGTGCGGCTCGGGGCGCGCGAACGACTCGAAGTCGTAGCCGAACCCCGCCAGCCCGATGGTGTCGAGGGTCATGCGTGTCATGTCCTCGGGCACGTCGACAGGGGTGCCCGAGGACAGGTGGCCGTCCCACGACTCGATCAGCCTGCGGGCCACGCGCAGCATCGCCGGGTGGTAGGCGCGCATCGAGCCCAGGGCGAAGGCGGGCATCAGGATGTCGTGCGCCTTCGCCCAGTTCGCCTCGTCGTTGTAGGCGGTGAACAGCCCGTCGGCGGTGAACTCCCGGACGTTCTCCAGCGCCGGGCCCACGGACTTGGTGAACCGCTGCTCGTCGGCCAGCTCCGAGACGAGTTCCAGGGAGGTCACGAACAGGCGGTCCGAGCCGTGCAGCCGCCGGGTGAATATCGGCCCGTGGCGGCGGGCCAGGCGCATGACCTGCTGAAGAGGGGTGTCGGAGGCCCCGACGGCCGTGATGTCGACGAGGGGGACGGCGGAGGTGATGAGAGACGTCGCTGTCATGACTTCAGAGTCACCTCCCCGGACCGAACCGCCGGTACGTTTCACTGCATGATTGTGCAGTGACTCGCGGCGTGTCGCTCTTGCGCCGGCCGCGGGCGCCGTACGAACGAGGGGGACCGGAAATGGTGGACAGCGCGGAGCACGAGGCGTACTTCACCTGGCGCAACTACTTCATGATGCTGATGGACCGGCTGCCCGTCCCCATCGCCATCTGCCGCGCGAACGGCGAGGTGACCGCCGTCAACCCGGCCATGGCGGCCGAATGGGGCCTGACCCCCGGCCAGGTGCGCGGCCGTAACCTCCTGGACCTCTTCCGGCCCAGCGAGACGGCGGCCCCACAGCTCGACCGGCTCACCGAGGCGCTGCGCCTGGGCCGCCGGTCCCGCTACGCCATCGACGTTCGCTGGACGGCGGCCGGTGGGGAAGGGGCGGGATGTGAGGGCGAGCTCGTGGTCGAACCGGTCGGGGACGCGTCCCCGACGTATCCGGCGCTGCTGACCGTGCTGCGCGTTCGATCAGCGGAAACCTCCACGTCGGCCGGCCCGGCGATGGAGGTGAGCGCTGTGGAAGCGCGGATTCTGGAGCTCGCCGCCGCCGGGGCCACAACGGCGGCCATCGGCAAGGCGATCGGGCTCACCGTCGACGGCGTCAACTACCACCTCACCCGCCTCAGCCGCCGCTGGCGGGTGCCCAACCGTACGGCGCTGGTGGCCAAGGCGTACGTCCTCGGCGTGCTCGCCCCGGGGCAGTGGCCCCCGGCTCAGCGCCGGTCGGAGTGACGGGCGGAGTGAGGCGGCGGGTGGCGTAGTACGCAGTCGCCGCACATGCCGCCGCCAGGGACGCGGTAGTAGAGGCAGCAGGTGCGGCGGATGAAGGTGATGTTGTCGGTGGTGGTGAGCGTGCCGGTGTCGTGGAGGAGCGGGTCCGCGAAGGCGCCTTCCGCCAGGGCGATGGCGCGGGCGGCGTCCTCGGGCCGGTGACGGCCGAGCAGCCAGGCGTGGAGGACGCGCAGGGCGCCCGCGAGGGACGAGCCCGCGTTGCCCCAGAGGAGCGGGGAGGAGATGGGGGTGACGGCACGGATGCGGTCGTGCAGCGGGACCAGCAGGCCGTGCAGGACCGCTGAGCCGAGGTGCTCGCCGGGCAGCGCGACGGCGGTCGGCAGCCACAGGTCGTCGGGCGCGGTACGGGCGGGGTCCCAGCGGAGGCCGCCCGCCGCGAGGTCGGGCACCTCGCCGGTCAGCACGGCGGAGCCCAGGCCGATCGACAACAGCCGTCCGGCGATGCCCTGGAACGCGATCGATGCGGCGACGCGGGTGTCGTCCGTGCCCAGTCGCTCCCCGACGGTGGTGACGCGTCGCCGGACGGTCTCCTCGTGGAGGAGGGGGAGGCCGCCTTCGCCGGTGCGGAGGGCGAAGAACGGACCCACTTCGGCGAGTTCGTCGAAGCACATGGGCCGGGCGGATCCTTCGGTCGTGCGTACGGGGATCACCGCACCCTACCGCTCGGGCCCCCTTTGTCCGGCGGCCCTTTGGCGATCCGGGCGGGAACGACGAGAATCGGCCACGTGATCGAGAACACCGCCCCCGCGCTCGCCGACGCGCTCCTCACCACCGTCGCCCCCCTGCCCTTCCCCCAGCGCGTGCGCCACATCGCCCTGTGGGCCCGCGAGCTCGGCGCGCGCGGGGAACTGGGCGCGGCGCTGGACGAACTGTCGGGGCGCGGGACGTACGAACGGGGCGTCGCGGCCACGGCCGCGACAGCCGGCCGTGACGTCACCTGGCTGCGGGACCGGCTGACCGACCCCGATCCGGCCGTCCGACGCCACTCCGTCACTGCCGTCCGGCGGGGGCTGATCCCCGACGCCGACGTCACGGCGGCACTGGACGACGCCCCCATGGCCATCCGCCGCGAGATCGTCCGAGCCGTCGTCGCGGGCCGGCGCACAGCCGTCGCCGAGGCACTCGTCCGGCCGGTCCGCGAGCGCTGGGGCGACGCCGAGGCGGCGAGGCTGCTGCCGGCTTGCGGGCCCGCCACCGTCGCGGAGCTGCTCCCCGCTCTCTTCCACACCACCGTCCCCTGGAGCCGGCTCGCCGACCGCCACCCCGACGCCGTCCTCCGCGAGGCGGAACGCCGGCTCACGGAACTGACCGAGGACCACCGCAGGAGGTGGTGGCAGGCATACGGCTTCATCGTGGCGGCCACCATCGGGACACGGCCCTCGAAGGTGCTCGACCTGCTGGAACGGCTGTGTCCGGGCACGCTGCCCGACCGCGTCCACCAGCGGCTCGGCCGGCTGGCCGCCGCCGACCCGGACGCCACCCTCCGGCTCCTGACGGCACCGGGCCGCGAGGACAGGGAGCTCCACGGCCTGAAGCCGCGCGTACTGCGCCTGCTCGTACGTCACCGGCCGCCCGGCTTCGACGCGCTCGCCCGCGTGATGGGCCGCGACCAGCGCGCCCTCGCACGGATGCTGAAGACGATGGCACCGGCACGGCGTGCCGAGGCTTACGACATCGCGATGGACGGGCGCAGCACGAGCCACGCCGCGCTGTCGCACGGCATCCTCGACGTGCTGCCCAGGGCCCGCCGCCACGCCGAGGCCCGGCGCATGGCCGAGCAGGCCCGCGAGTACGGCGGCAGTTGGCAGCTGATCCTGTCGGCCGTGGCACACCTGCCGGTGGCGGAGGCCCGCGCGGAACTGCTGGCCGCCACCCGCCGCTCCGAGCCCACGGAACGCGCCTACGCCTACAAGCTGCTGGTGCGCAACGCGGCCCTCACCCGCGACCCCGCCGCCGTCACGGAACTCCTCGCCGGCCTGGACCGGCTGCGCAACGAGCAGCAGCCGGTACGCTCCGCCTTCCTGGCCGCGCTCGCCGACCTCCGGCCCTCGCTGTTCGAAGGCGAAGCGGCTCCCCACCTGGAGCGCCTCACCACCGACACCGTCGAGGCCCGCGACTTCTCGTGGCCCGAGAGCCACGCCCTGCGCACCCTGGCGCGCGGGGTGCTGCGCGAGCAGGTCGGCGGGGACGACGAGCCGACGGGCTGGGCGCTCCGCACCCTCGCCCGGCTGCAGGGCGCCGTGCCCTCGCGCGAGGACCTGCGTCCCGGCCAGGAGCACGAGGTCTTCGCCGCGCTGCGCCCCTCCCTCGAAGCCGCCGCCGACAGAGCCGACTTCACGGAGACCATCCGGCTCGCCGACTCCCTCGAGGAACTCGGCCACGGCATACCCGGGCTCCAGGCCCTGCTGCGGCGCGCGATCGAACACGGCACCCCCGACGACGGACAGCAGGCCGCCGCTCACTGGCTGGACGACCCCCGCACCCGGGACGCCCGCCTCACCGAGCTGCTCGCCCTGGAACCGTCCGCCGCCACGTTCTCCCACGTGCAGTGGACGCTCGTGCGCCGCCGCACCGATCTGCTGGACGCCCTGCTGGGCGACACGCCCCCGTACGGACGGTTCCTGATCGAGGGCAGCCACTGGCTGCCGCCCGTCTGCCGCGACACCGCGTCCTGGACGCCGCCGCAGCAGGCCGCCGCCGCACGGCTGCTGGCGCGCGCGGCGGCCGACGACGGCCTCACCATCCACCAGCGCGTCCACGCGCTCCGGCTGGCCGCGTGGATCCCCGGACACGGTGCCGAACTGCTGCTGCGCTACGCCGACGACAGCGACGTGCCGCTCGCCGAGGCCGCCCTCGCGGCCCTCGCCCGCACGGACACCCCCGGGCGGCATCTGCGGCTGCTGCTCTCCCACGCCGGCGGCGACCGGGCCCGGGTCGCGATCCCCGCCGCGTCCCGCGCCAGCCGGTTCGTCGCCCCCTCCGCCTTGGCGGGCGAGCTGAGGCAACTGCTCACCAGCACGAGCGGGACCAAGGTGACCAGCAGGAAGGAAGCCGCCCGGCTCGCCGCCACCGCGCTGCCCGCGCCGGAGGCGGTGGCACTCCTGACCGAGGCGTGCGCGCTGCCGGACCAGCACCACGACGTGCGGGCCGCGTGCGTGGCGGTCGCGAAGAGTCTGCTCGCGCATGACGAGGCATGGGCGCTGCTGGAGACGGCGGCGGCCGGGAGGAGCGAACTCCGCAAGGCCGTCCTGGCGAGCCGGCCCTACGACCTGCCCGAGCACCACCGGTCCCGCTACGCCGCACTCGTGCGGGCCGCGTGCGAGACCGACGACCCCGAGGTCGCGCGGCTCGGTTACCCGGTGCTCGGCATCTGGTCGCCCTGGTCCCCGGACGCCGCGCGCCTCCTGGAGGCCGCCGTCACCGACCTGGAGAACCGGGCGAGCTGGCGCCAGGCCGCCGACGCGCTGTGCGATCTCGTCGCCCTGGCACCCTCCGGCTCTCCCGACGCCGCCCCTCTCCTCCGTACCCTCACGGCCCTCGCCGAGGCCGACGCCCTGCCCGGCACCCCGGACGCGGAGCCCGACCGCGACCGTCCCGCCCGCCGGCGCCTCCGGCACCTGACCGCGGGCCTGGCGGCGAGGAGCACCTGGCAGCCGCGTGCCGTGCGGGCAGCGGCACCGGCGGTCGCCGAACTCCTCCACCGGCTGGGGGACTACGGGCCCGAGGCGGCCGACCTCCTCGCCCGGACCCTCGATCCGCACGCGGCCCCCGAGGCGCTGAGCCTGCAACTCGAGCACCTCGCCCGGTGCCACGACGGCAGGCCCGCGCTCGCCGCCCGTACGGCCGCCTCCCTCAACCAGCACCTGGGCACGCGCACCGGCGACGAGGCCCTCGCCCACGCGGCCCGCGCCCTGACCGCCGCCGGTAGCCACGCCGCCGGCCTGTTCGCGGTCGCCCTCACCACGATGGGAGGCCGCCGCACGCACTGGTCGGCCCCCTGGCGCGACCAACTACGGGCCCTGCGCCGCCACGCCCACCCCGACGTACGCGACGAGGCGCTCGCCACGGCGACGGCGGAGGAGTGACGGTCACGCGGTGAGCGTGGCCGGTACGACGGACCGGGCACGCTCGTGGAGATGGCGGGCGTGGGGGTTCTTGAGGTGGGGACGGATGCGCGTGAACATCTCCGTCATGCGCTCGTCGCACTGGCCCGACTGCACCAGCGGATAGATGTCCAACGCCCTGGCCCAGGTGTCGCACGCGGCTTCCAGATGCCCGATCTGGCACTGTCGCTCGGCGAGCATGGCGAGGTAGCGCACGCGATTGCGCCAGAGCGAATGGTGGCGCAGCCGGTCGGACTCCTCCAACGCCTCGATGGACCCGCGCAGATCGCCGAGTTCGTAACGGACTTGGCCGACGTGGTAGGTGAGCGACGACGGGTTGTAGGAACCGAAAGTCGTCGCCTGCGACTCGGCCTTGTCCATGGCGATTTCCGCTTCCTTGAGGTACATCAGCGCGGTGCTGCGATCCCCGAGCTGCGCGGCGGAGTGCGCCTGCTGCCCGGCGAGGAACGCCCGCATACGCGGCCCGGCCTGCGGGGACGCCGCCGCGGCGGCATCGGCCAGCCGCATGGCGTGCGGGCCGTGCCCCAGGTCGACGGCCTGGACGCTCATGCCGCGCAACGTCGTGCAGAACGTCAGGTGGTCCTGGGAGGCACCGGCCAGGTGCAGGGCCTTGAGGTAGTACTGCTGCGCGAGACCGTGAAGTCCTTCATCGACGGCCATATATCCCGTGAGATAACAGAGGTCGGAAGCGGCGGACATCATCGCTCTGCGCACGGATTCGGGCCCGTCGGCCTTCAGATAGGGCGCGACTGTATTCACGAGGAATGCCGCTGCCATCGGCCGGGCATGCCGCCCGCCGAACTGGTCGTCGAGTTCCGAGACTCGCTCGGTCATGGCGATGACCATCTGCACATCGGGCATTCCGATGCGGCCGATCGCCCCGCGCTGCGCCGCCTCCATCCGCCCCACCACGTCCGGCCAGCCCGGAACCGTCAAGGCCACCGAAAAGAGGCTGTAGCCGAGCACGCTTCGCCGCGACGGGTCCATGTCCTGCCGGCCGAGGTCGACGAGCCCCTCGACCGTGCCCCCGTCGGGGAACCCGTCCGGCGGGGGCGGAAAGCCCGCCTCCGCGTACGTCACCGGACGGTTCAGGCGGCGGGACAGCGCCTCCAGGATCAGCGGGCGGACCTCCTCCTTCGGGACGTAGCCCCTCAGCCACTGGTGGACCGAAGGCTCCTGGTACCTGAGCGGGGTGCCGCGCTCCGTCCCTATGCGGTTCACCTCGCGGGCGAACTGCCGCAGCGTCCACGCGGTCTCGCGGTACAGCCGCTCCAGACCCGTATTCGGCACTCGGTTCGTCAAGGCACTCAACTCCTCGCCCATGGCCCCCGTTTAAAGGGTTTAAGTCCGGCCACCGTCGCCCACAGTACCGCCGCCCACTGACAACCGGTTGCCTGGAGTGCAGGAAAGATCACCGAACGCGACAGGGAATGAGGGCCTGGCCATGGCTTTCCGTATCGGCGACATCGTCGTGGACGCGCGCACGGGCAAGATCGGTCAACTGATGGGGCGTGAGGGGCCGGACGTCCAACTCCGGCCAGTTCGCGGCGGGCTCGAGTGGGACTGCCCGAGGGAGGCGATCCGGGCCCCCGAGCCCACCGAGCTCCTCGCCCGTCCCGCCGGGCCGCCCGCCCCGCGCTGCGCCGTCTGCGCCTCCATCAAGGACCAGCGGCGCGAGGCGGAGGCCCAAGGGGACGTCCAGCGCATGAGCGACGCCGCCGCCCGCATGGGGGTCCATCAGCGGCAGGCGCACGCGCACATGTGACCGCCCCTACCGCCGGTATCACTGAGAGTGGCTGAATAGTCACTCTCCACATGATCCCCGCAGCCTACTACTGTGCGTCGGCGCGGGGGTCAGGTCGGCGCGGACAAGGGGCTTGCTGCGTGTTCTACTACTTCTTCAAGAACGTGGTGTTGATACCGCTGTTGAGGTGGGTCTTCCGGCCGAAGGTCGAGGGGCTCCACCACCTGCCGACGCACGGGTCGGCCATCATCGCGGGGAACCATCTCTCCTTCTCCGACCACTTCCTGATGCCGGTGATGGTGAAGCGCCGGATCCGGTTTCTCGGGAAGATGGAGTACTTCACCGGTCGCGGCGTCAAGGGCAAGCTCGTCGCCGCGTTCTTCCGGGGCATCGGGGCGATTCCCGTCGACCGCTCCGGCAAGGAGGCCGCGCAGGCGGCGCTCGACACGGGTCTCGGCGTGCTGGGCTCCGGCGAGTTGCTCGGCATCTACCCCGAAGGGACGCGCTCGCACGACGGGCGGCTGTACAAGGGCAAGGTGGGGGTGGCGGCGATGGCGCTGAAGTCGGGGGCGCCCGTCATTCCGTGCGCGATGATCGGCACGTTCGAGGCCCAGCCGACGGGGAAACTGCTGCCGCGCGTCGTCCCCATCACCATCCGCTTCGGGGAACCGCTGGACTTCTCGCGGTACGCGGGCATGGAGGACCATCGGGCCGTGCTGCGGGCCGTCACGGACGAGATCATGTACGCGATCTGGCGGTTGTCCGAGCAGGAGTACGTGGACACGTACGCGTCCGAGGCCAAGGCGGCCCTGCGGTCCGTGGACGGCGGGGCGCGCCCGGCGGCCGCCGTCGCGGTCCCGGGTGGCCGGGAACAGGCGGCCGTCGGCCGCTCGGCGGCGGCCTGAACCACGGAACGGGGAGGCGACCCGCGCGAGGGGGTTAGGCTCGGCTGTCATCGCCGATTCCCGGAGAGAACGATCAGCATGCACACGTGGGGCAGGACGCTCACCACCGCAGGCATCCGTGACCCACGTCTGCGCGACGACTACACCCGCCAGCGGAAACTCGTGGCGGGCTACAAGCGGAACGCCTATGTCGCCGTACGGCTGTTGCTGCCCCCGGAGCTCGTTCCGCACGTCATCGCCGCCACGGCGTTCATGCATCACACCGATCTGCTCGCCGAGGAGAGCTCCACCGACCCGGCGGGCGGCGATGACCGGTTCACGGTCTGGGAGAAGGAAGTGCGCGACGGGCTGGCTGTCGGTGACAGCACTCACCCCGTGCTCCGCCCGTTGCTGCACACCGCCTCCGTCCACCCCGGCCTGCGCGAGCACGTCGAGCGGTTTCTCGCCGGGGCGCCGATGGACAGGGACTTCGGTGGTTTCGCGGACGAGGCGGGCTATCAGCGGTACGTCGACGCGTACTCGTTTCCGGCCTTCATGCTCGTGGCGTGCCTCGTCCTCTCGCCCGACGCCGACCCCGAGGACAGCCGTGCGCTGTGCCGTTCCTACATCGACGGCAGCCAGCGTCTGGACTTCGTCAACGACCTCGCCGAGGACCTCGGGGACGGCCGGCTCACCCTTCCCGAGGAGATCCTGACGCGGCACGGGGTCTCCCGCTCCGATCTCGAGCGGAAGCGGGACACCCCGCGCTCCCGCGCCCTGCTCCGGGACCTCCTCGAGCAGAGCCGCCGCGACCTTCTGGCCAGCCGTTCGTTGCCGGAGCTGGCGCCGCCCGCTCACCGTGCCTTCGTGCGGGCCTTCCTCGCGCTGGAACTCCTCACGAACGAGGCGGCGCTGGCGAAGGGCGGCGGAGTCCTGCGCGAATCGGCCGGCCCGTCCCCGCGCGCGGCTCTGGGCGTCCTGCTCCGCGAGTACCGGCGGCGCGGTCGCTGACGAGGGCCGGGGCGGGCCGGTGCGTCAGGTGTCCTCCAGCCGGAAGCCCAGCTTGATCCCGACCTGGTAGTGCGCGATCGCGCCGTTCTCGAGGTGGCCACGGACTTCGGTCACCTCGAACCAGTCGAGTTCCCGGAGGGTCTGCGAGGCGCGGCTGATCCCGTTGCGGATCGCCGCGTCCACGCTCTCCGGCGAGGAGCCGACGATCTCGGTCACCCGGTAGGTGTGGTTGCCCATGTCCCCACCGTGCCCCAGCGGCGGCGCGGGCGCGAAGCGGGTGGGCCATCGGGGGCACGCGGCGGGGACGCGGCCAGGATCGTGTGACCGGCTACGCGCCGAGCGTCTTGAGCCAGTCGTCGACGGTGACGACGTCCGCCCACTGCGGGAACAGCCGCTCGACGAGGGCTTGGTGCAGCTCCGGGTCGGGGTCCAGGCAGCCGTCGGAGAGGACGGTGAGGCCGAAGTCCAGGTCGTTCGCCTGGCACAGGGTGGACAGCACCACGGCGCTGGTGGCGATGCCGGTGAGCACGAGGTTGTCGATGCCACGTGCCCTCAGCACCACGTCCAGGTCGCTGCCCGAGAACGCGCTGGCCCGGCGCTTGGTGACCACCACCTCGCCCGGCCGGGGCGCGACTTCGGGGTGGATCGCAGTGCCCGGGGCGCCCTCGACGAAGAGGCCGGCCCGCGCGATGGCGGCGAGGGGCTTGTTGCGCGTGCCGACCTCCGGGAAGCCGGGGCGCAAGGCGATGACCACGTAGATCACGGGGATGCCGGCCGCCCGTGCCCCGTCGATCGCCCTGCGCAGCCGTGGCAGGTAGCCGGAGCCGTCGTCGACGATGTCCACGATGGCCTGTTGGACGTCCATTACGAGAAGGGCGGTGTTGTTCATCGCCCGACTTTAGCTACTCCGTGGGCAGCTTCGAGGAGTGGTGGTTGATGATCAGCCACCTGTCGCCGCGCAGCTTGTAGACGAAGGTGTAGCGCGCGTCGACCTTGGACCTGTGGCCCTGCTTGTCGGTCAGCGTGAACTGGTAGAGGCCCGTGTCGATGGCGCTGGTGCGGCCCAGGATGTTGATGACCCGCTCCTGGATCCTGCCGACGGGCTTGTTCTCCAGGAAGTGCTTGAAGTAGTCGACCCTCGCCGCCCGGGTCTTGCGGATCTCGGCGGAGACGGTCGGCAGCAGTACGGCGTCCGGGGCGTAGAGGTCGGCGACGCGGTTCGCGTCGAGGGTGCCCAGAGCGGCGTTCCACCGGTCGAACAGATTCCTGATCTCCCGCTCGCTGGGGAGCTGGCGGCGGTGGTCGGCCGCTTGTGCCGCGCCCGTTCCGGCGAACAGGACGGCGACGGTGGTGACGGCGGCTCCGGCTGCGTACGTGTGTCGCCCCATGGGGCGCCTCCCGTGTGGTGTCGGTGATGGGGTGGGGATGTCACCTCAGCCTCACCCGGCACCGCCGATCCGGCACTTCGGGATGGTGCTTACGGCACCACCGTCACCGGCCACCGCCCCGCCTTCACCAGACGGACCGCCACCGAGCCCACGATGCGGTGGCCCGCCTGCTCCGACGCCCCGACGACCACCGCGTCCGCCTTGAGCTCGTCGGCCGTCTCCACCAGCCCGGTGTAGGGGTCGCCGCGGAAGGTGTGGAACTGCCAGCGGACCTCATGGACGCCCCGCAGGCGTTCGGTCGTCTCGCGGATCTCGGCCAGCAGCTCCTCGGCGACCTGCTCGGTCGTCTCCGCCACCGGGGCGCCCAGGGCGGCCCCGCCCACGAGGAGGGGCTGGACGTAGACGACGGCCAGCAGGGCGTTCTGCCGGCGGGCGAGGCCCGCCGCGTAGGCGGCCGCGCGCCAGGAGGTGTCGGAGCCGTCGACACCGACGACGATGACCCTGGGGCCGTCGGTGCCGCGCTCGAAACCGGACGGCAGGGGGGCGTTCCGCCCTTCGTTCGTACCCTCGCTCACGTTTTCGCTCACACGGGCAGGCTAATACCGTGACGCGCGGGCGCGCTCAGGGCACCGGCCAGAGCCGGACGGTGTCGTCGCCGGAGGGACCGGACCCGCCGAAAAGTCCCGCCGCGAGCGTCTTTCCGTCCGGGCTGAACGCCACCGACTGGATCCAGCCACTGGCCTTGTAGGTGGCGGAGGGCGTCCCCGAGGTCGTGTCCCACAGGACGAGCTTGCCCTTCATGTCGGCGCTGGCCAGGAACCGGCCCGCCGGGTGGAACGCCAGGGTCTGGATGATGTCCTCGTGGCCCTTGAGGGTGACGATGTCCTGGCGGGACGCGGTGTTCCACAGCCGGATGGTGGTGAGTGTGTCCGTCATGGCCAGGATCTGGCCGTCGGGGCTGAACACCGCCTTGTTCGCCCCGGCGCTGTCGTTGATGGTCAGCAGCACCTGATCGTCCGGCATCCGCCGCACCTGTACGGGGCTCCCGCCGGCCAGCAGTTTGCCGTCCGGGCTGAAGGCCGCCGCCCCGCCCTTCACGCCCTCGTGGACGGCGAGGCCACGACCGGAGGCCACGTCCCACACGTACTGGCCCTTCGGGGTGCTCGCGGCCAGCGTCCTGCCGTCCGCGCTCTGGCTCATGGAGGAGATGTGGCCGTCCTGGCCCCGGTAGTCCGTGGGGCCGGTGAAGGTGCCGACGGCGCGCCCGGTGGCCACGTCCCAGGCCAGGATCTTGTTCTTGTCCGCCTTGAACAGGAGCTTGCCGTCCCGGCTGAACTCGTTGGCCTGGATGAACTCGGCGGTGCTGACGCGCGTGGTCGTGCCGCGCCTGGTGGACAGGTCCCAGTGCCAGATCTTGCCATCCCCGCTGGAGGCGAGCAGTGTCCTGCCGTCCGGCGTGAAGGCGATCGCGTGCACGCTCACGGCACCCTCGAAGGTGGTGCCGTCCGCGCCCGGACTCCGCGTCGCGGCCTGCCCCGGGGCATCCGGCTCGTCGTCCCCACGGTTCAGGTAGAGGGGTATGCCCACCGAGGCGGCCACGGCGGCGACGCCGAGGCCGCCGAAGAGGAGACCGCGCCGCGACAGCTTGCGCGTCGCGTTGCCCGCCTCGCCCGCGCCAGGCGCGGGGGCGGCGGCCGGGGGTACGGCCGAAGGCGGCGCTGCGGGGTACGGGGGTGCTCCGGCGCTCGGGTTCGCCGCTGCCGGGGGCGCGGGGAGGGGGCGTGTCGGATCGGGGGCCGGTACGGCCCGCGTCCGTTCCGCCGGGGTCAGGACCACCGTCCGCTCCGGACGCTCGGCCGCGGTACCCGAGCCGGCGGCGCCCGCGAACCGCGTGGGGAGCTCGGCGACGAGCGGCCGGTCGGCCGGGTCCTTGGCCAGGCAGGCGGTCAGGAGGCGGCGGAGCTCGCCGTCGAGGGCGCCGAGCTCCGGCGGGTCGTCCAGGATCCGCTGGACGACCGACAGGAGGGTGGGCGCGTCGAAGGGGCTGCGGCCGGTGGCGGCGAAGGCCAGGACCGAGCCCAGCGCGAACACGTCGCTCGGCGGACCGGCCCGGTCGGCGCGTATCTGCTCCGGCGACATATAGGCGTAGGTGCCGATGACCGTGCCGGTCGCCGTCAGCGAGCTGGCGTCCACCGCGCGGGCGATGCCGAAGTCGATGATGCGGGGGCCGTCGTCGGCGAGGATGACGTTGCCGGGTTTGAGGTCGCGGTGGACGAGGCCGCAGCGGTGGATGGCGGTGAGCCCCTCGGCGAGCCCGGCGCCGAGGCGGAGCACCGCGTCCGGGTCGAGCGGGCCGCTCTCGGCGACCACTTGCTGCAGGGTGGGCCCCGCGATGAAGGCGGTGACCAGCCAGGGCGACGCGGCGTCCGGGTCGGCGTCGACCACCTGGGCGGTGTGGAAGCCGCCGACCTGCCGGGCCGCGTCGACCTCGCGCCTGAAACGGGTCCGGAACTGCGGGGTGTCCGCCAGTTCCGCGCGGATCAGCTTCACCGCGACCTTCCGGCCGCCCGGCGACGTCCCGAGGAACACCTGCCCCATGCCGCCCGCGCCCAGCCGGCCCTCCAGCCGATAGGGGCCGACCCACCGGGGGTCGTCGGGCCACAACGCGTCCATGAGTTACCGTCCGTGAGAGGGAATGGGGGCTCCGGTGAGAGGAGCCGAGCGGCTAGGGCAGCTTCCAGAGCTGGATCGTGTGGGCGGCCTCGTCACGCCCGGACGACGCGTTGACGGCGGCCGCCAGGGTCGCGCCGTCCGGGCTGAACGCCAGGACCGAGATCGACGGGTCGTACTTGGACTGCGGCGCGGTGGCGGTCAGCGTCGAGGCGACGCGCCCGGTGGACAGGTCCCAGAGGCTGACGGTCCTGCCGGCGTGGTGGTCCCCGACGTCGGGCTCGCGCGAGCTTCCGGCGCCCGCGATCACCGCCTTGCCCGGGCGGTACGCCGCCGTGCGGACGTACTCGTGGTCGTCGGTGAGCGTCGCGGTGGGACGCCCGGTGGCCACGTCCCAGAGCCGGACGCCGGGCCCGGAGCCCGCGACGGTCTTCCCGTCGGGGCTGAACACCGCCGTCGCGAAGTTCTTCTCCACGTCGGACGTCAAGGTTTTGACGGAGCCGCCGGTGCCGGCGTCCCAGAGCCGGATGCTGCCGTACTTGCCCGTGTCGGCGGCCACCGTAGCGACGGTCTTCCCGTCCGGACTGAACGCGATGTGGCCCATGCTGCCGGTGTGCCCGGTGAGGGTGGCGAAGGAGCGGCCTGTGTCCGGCTTCATCAGCTCGACCCGGCTGCCGACGCCCACGGCGAGCGTCGCGCCGTCCGGGCTGACCGCCAGGCAGTTGACGCTGTCGAACTCGCCGTCGTACGTGGCGAGGACGTCCAGCGGCGCGCCGGTGCGCACGTCCCAGCGCCGCAGCGTCTTGTCGAAGCTTCCGGTGAACAGCGTCCGGCCGTCCCGGCTGTAGGCCAGGGACATGACCCACTCGGTATGGCCCGTGAACGTCGCGATCGCGCGGCCGGTGACGGCGTCCCACAGTCGCGCGGTCTTGTCGAAGCCGCCGCTGACGAGGGTCCTGCCGTCCGGGCCGAAGACGAGGCAGTCGACGGACTGGGTGTGGCCGGTGAGGCGCGCGACGGGCTTGGTGGAGTCCGGGGCGGCGGTGGCCGGGGCTGCGAGCGGGCGGTCCTTCGCCGAGGCCTTCGCACCGGACTCCGGCCACAGGAAGTACGCGGCCCCGCCGGCCGCCGCCGTCGCGGCGACCGCCCCGCCGAACAGCAGGGCGCGCCGGGGGAGCGGCTTGGCGGGGGCGACGGGCGCGGTGGCGGGCGAGCCGCCGGTGACCGAGAGGCGCGAGAGGAGTTCGGCGGTGGACGGCCGGTCGGCCGGCTCCTTGGCCAGGCACGCGGCCACCAGCTCGTGCAGCTCGCCCGACAGGCCGTCGAGCCGGGGCGGTTCGCTGGTGACCCGGTGGACGATGGCCGGCACGGACGTCGCGTCGAAGGGGGCGCGCCCGGCGGCGGCGAAGGCCAGGACCGAGCCGAGCGCGAACACGTCGCTGGCCGGGGAAATCGTTTCGGCGCGTATCTGTTCCGGCGACATGTAGGCGTACGTGCCGATGACCGAGCCCGTGCGGGTCATCGTGTCGCCGGAGGTGTGGGCCACTCCGAAGTCGATGATGCGGGGGCCGTCGTCGGCGAGGATGACGTTGCCGGGCTTGAGGTCGCGGTGGACGAGGCCGCAGCGGTGGATGGCCGCGAGCCCCTCGACGAGTCCGGCGCCGAGGCGGAGCACGGCGTCGGGGGCGAGCGGGCCGCGTTCGGTGACGGTCCGTTGCAGGGTGGGGCCGGGGATGAAGGCGGTGACCAGCCACGGCGACGCGGCGTCCGGGTCGGCGTCGACGACCTGGGCCGTGTGGAAGCCGCCGACCTGCCGCGCGGCGTCGACCTCGCGCTTGAAACGGGCCCGGAACTGCGGGGCGTTCGCCAGCTCCGGGAGGATCAGCTTCACCGCGACCTTCCGGCCCGCCTGCGACGTGCCGAGGTAGACCTGCCCCATGCCGCCCGCGCCCAGCCGGGCCTCCAGCCGGTACGGGCCAATACGCCGGGGGTCTCCGGGGCGCAGCGGCTCGACCATGCGCTACTCGAATCTGCGGGGGGCTGGGGCTACGGGCGGGATCACGCAGGGCATTGAACCATGCCCCGGCGTGCCGGTGCGATGAGATGGTGATCTCACCGCACCGGTCACCGGCCTCCCGTTTCGGCCCCTCTCGTCACACGGGTACCGCCAGTGACAGGGCGAAGCGTCCTTCCCGGTCCGTCCACCAGTGGGTGAGATCGAGGCCGGCCGCCGCCAGCTCCCTCCGCACGCCCTCCTGACGGAACTTCGCCGACACCTCCGTCCGCAGCTCCTCGCCCGGCTCGAAGGTGACCGCCAGGTCCAGCGCCTGGATCTTCGCCACCACCGGGCCCCGGGCGCGCAGCCGCATCTCGATCCACTCCCGCCGCGCGTCCCACAGGGCCACGTGGTCGAAGTCGTCGGGGTCGAAGTCGGCTTCGAGCTCGCGGTTGATGACGGTGAGGACGTTCTTGTTGAACGCGGCGGTCACCCCGCGCGCGTCGTCGTAGGCGGGCACCAGCACGCTCTCGTCCTTGACCAGATCGGTGCCCAGCAGCAGCGCGTCGCCCTCGGCGAGCCCCGCGCGGATGCCCGCGAGGAACACCGCCCGTTCCGGCGGCAGCAGATTGCCGATCGTGCCGCCGAGGAACGCGACCAGCCGCGGCCCCGGGGCGTCCGGGAGCGCGAGCCCGTACTGGAAGTCGGCGACCAGCGCGTGCACCGTCAGCGACGGATGCTCGGCCAGCAGCGTCTCCGCCGCCCCGGCCAGCGCGGACTCGCTGACGTCGACGGGGACGTACACCTCCAGCGACGACAGTCCGTCCAGGAGGTGCCGGGTCTTGTCCGAGGAGCCCGAACCGAGCTCGACGAGCGTACGGGCCCCGGTCGCGGCGGCGATCTCCCCGGCGCGGGCGATGAGGATCTCGCGTTCGGCACGCGTCGGGTAGTACTCCGGCAGCAGGGTGATCTCGTCGAACAGCTCACTGCCCCGGGCGTCGTAGAACCACTTCGGCGGGAGCTCCTTCGGTGAGCGGGTCAGTCCCTCGGAGACGTCCGCGCGCAGCGCGGCCGCCGTCGCGTCGAGGGGGAGGGTACGGGTGAGGACGAACGGACTCACTGAACGGGCTCCTTGCGCGGGGAATCCGGGAAGCGTGCGATGCCTGATGTGGGTGGGGTGAGAGAGGAGACGGCCACGCCGGTGCGGTCGGCCGTCAGCAGCGACCGGTCGGGGACCTCGCTCCAGCCCGGCGCGTCGTCGTACGGCTCGGAGGCCACGACCGTGCGCTCACCGGGCCCGGCGCGGTACCAGAGCGAATCGCCCCACGCCGTGGCGGCGACCTGTGCGCCGTCCGTGAGCAGCAGATTGAGCCGCGACCCGGGGGCGGCCCGCGCCAGCGCCGTGACCGTCCCGGCCAGCGCCCGCCCCAGCGGTTCGCCGCCCAGCAGCCGGTGCTCCACCAGCGCCCAGACGAACGCCGAGTCGCAGCGGGCGGTGAGCCGCAGCAACGCGCCCGGCGGCAGCAGCGGGACCAGTGCCTCCGCCGTGTCCGGCCAGCCGGCGACGGCCCCGTTGTGGCTGAACAGCCAAGGGCCGCCCGCGAAGGGCGCCGCGGCGGCCTCCCCGTCCCCGCCTGCGAACGTCGCGTCGCGCACGGCGGCGAGCAGCGCCCGGGTCCGTACCACCCGGGCTATGTCGGCGAACGACTCGTCGCCCCAGATCGGCCCGGCCCGCCGGTAGCGGGCGGGCAGCGGGTCGCCCGGCGCGTACCAGCCCACGCCGAAGCCGTCCGCGTTGACCGTCCCGTTCCGCTGGTGACGCGGCGCCCACGACTGGCGCACCAGTGAGTACGGCGGATCCGTCAGGCTTTCGGCGAGCGGGGCGTCGGGGCCCAGAACCGCGATGTGGCGGCACATCAGACGGGTTCCGCGTCGCGCGCCGTACGGAAGCCGGAGAAGATCTGCCGGCGTACAGGCAGGTCCCAGTTGCGGAACGTCCCCCGGCAGGCCACCGGGTCGACGGCGAAGGAACCGCCGCGCAGCACCTTCAGGCCGTCGCCGAAGAACACCTCGGAGTACTCCCGGTAGGGGAACGCCCGGAACCCCGGGTACGGCAGGAAGTCGCTCGCCGTCCACTCCCAGACGTCCCCGATCAGCTGCCGCACTCCCAGCGGGGACGCACCCCGCGCGTAGGCGCCCACGGGCGCCGGACGCAGATGGCGCTGGCCGAGGTTGGCGCGCTCGGGGGTGGGATCGTCATCGCCCCACGGATAGCGCCGGGAGCGCCCCGAGGCCGGGTCGTGACGGGCGGCCTTCTCCCACTCCGCCTCCGTGGGCAGCCGCCGCCCCGCCCACGCCGCGTAGGCCGCGGCCTCGTACCAGCTGACGTGCAGCACCGGCTCGTCGGCCGGTACGGGCTCGGTCACCCCGAACCGCCGTCGTACCCACGCGCCGCCCTCGCGCCGCCAGAACAGCGGGGCCGCCAGGGAATGGCGGCGCACCTGCTCCCAGCCCTCCGGACGCCACCAGCGCGGATCCGTGTAGCCGCCGTCCTCGATGAAGCGCAGATACGCGCCGTTGCTCACCGGCAGCGTGTCGATGAAGAACGACGCCACCAGCCGGGGGTGGGCCGGGCGCTCGTTGTCCAGCGCCCAGGGCTCCGTGGACGTGCCCATGGTGAACGGGCCGCCCTCCACCAGCACTTCCGCCGGCAGCAGGGCCGCGTCCGGCGCGGCGGGCGGCGGCTCGGGCGCCGTCAGCGCCGCCGGGCCGGCCCGCAGCTGATGCGTGATGAGCATCGTCTCGTCGTGCTGCTGCTCATGCTGCGCGATCATGCCGAAGGCGAAGCTGTCCGCCAGCAGCGGCCCGCCGCCCTCCACGGGCGCCCGCTCCAGCACGTCCAGCACCCTGCCGCGCACATCGGCCGCGTAGGCGTGGGCCTCGCGCGGGGGCAGCAGCGGCAGCGACGGCCGCTCCGCCCGGGGATGCTCGAAGGCGTCGTACACCGGGTCGAGCTCGGGCCGCAGCGCCTCCTGCCCGGCCACGGCCCGCAACAGCCACAGCTCCTCCTGATTGCCGATGTGGGCGAGATCCCACACCAGCGGGGACATCAGCGGGGAGTGCTGGGCGACGAGCTCCCGCTCGTCCACACAGGTCGTCAGCGCGCCGGTGCGCGCGCGAGCGGCGAGCAGGGCACTCACGGCCCGCTCCCGCAGGGCGGCCGGGCCGGACCCGGGGGCGGGCCTCACGACCCGCCCCCCTGCCGTGCCCCCACCAGATCCAGCAGATCGTCGGCGGGGCAACGGCCCCGTTCCACATACCGGCCGGTGAACTCCTCGACGGCGTCGAGCACCCGGGGCGGCGCCCCCAGCCGGGGCAGCGCCTCCCGCGCGGCCGCGAAACAGGCCACCGCCGCCGCGTGGAGCTCCGGGTCGGCCAGCCCGTGCCGGGCCGCCCGCCGCCACAGCGCGTTCCTCGGCGGCGGCTCCCGGCCCGGGACGTCACCCAGCCCCTTGACCGCCCGGTAGGCGGTCTCCGCCGCCGACGGGTCGTCGAACAGCGCCGCCGTGACCGCCAGCGGAACCACCCAGCCGTCCTCGCCCCGCTGCGCGTCGATCATCCGCAGCTCCAGGTGGCCCCGGGGCCTTATGGGCGGGAACAGCGTGGTCAGGTGGTACGCCACATCGTCGGCCGTGGCCTGCCGGGGATGCCCGGTACGCGTCCACTGCCGCAGCGGCAGCGCCTGCTGCACGGCCCACGGCTCGTCCTCGGACCGGACGAACATCACCTTCGCGTCCAGCGCGTACGCCGCCCAGGCCGCCCGCGGATCGTGCCAGTCCGGCGGGGCCACCGTCCGCCCCGGGTCCATCCGCGCGTAGCAGGCCTGCCGGCTCGACCGCCAGCCGGACGGACGGCCGTGCAGCAGCGGCGAGTTGGCGAACGCCGCCGACAGCACCGCGCCCAGCAGATGGGCCAGCCGCCAGCGCCGCAGATACCCCAGCGGCCCCGGCCCCTCGTACCCGGCGTCCACACAGACCTGCACCGACGCCGTGCGGCACATGACATTGCGCCCGGCGCCGTTGATGCGGTCGTAGTAGACCTCCATCGCGTTGTAGCGAGGGGTGCTGCGGACCCTCGGGGGCTCGCCCCACGGCTCCTTGCCGTACCCGGCCAGCGTCAGGCCCAGATCGCGCAGCTCCGCGCGGGCGAGGGAGAGATCGGCGGAGACGTCCGCGACACAGGCGGCGAGGGACTCCGCGGGCTGGGAGCTGAACTCCAGCTGGCCGCCCGGTTCGACCGTGAACAGCGACCTCAGCGGCAGTGCGCCCACCCGGTCGGCGGCCTCCGCCAGCCGGTGCGGCGCGACGGGGCGGGTGGGGTCGTGCAGATCATGGACGAGCCATTCCAGTTCGACACCGAGAAGGCGGGGCGGTCCGGTCTTGAATGAGATGCCGCGCACATACGCGTCGGCTTCCGATTCACCGACCGGCCGGGTGAGGCCTTCCCTGTCAGCAAAGCAGTCGGTCACGCTCACTACCTCCCGTCCGTTGCTCAGTACCCCCAAAACGGCGGCACCAGTCGACGCGCGGGGAACCTAGCCACGAACCGGTCATTCCGGGGGCCCGACCGGGCCCTGACCGGCGGCGCGCGGGGCCGGGAGCATCCGGACAATTGTCCGCTCCCCTTGACGGGCCCGCCAGCCGGCGACGTACGGTCCGGCCCGTGAGCGCACACCAGACGCACCCCGGCGCGCCCGCCGGCCCCGCCGCAGTGTTCGACCCGGCCACCTACGCCCACGGCGTCCCCCACGCCCTCTTCCGGGAACTGCGCGACCACGCCCCCGTCTGCCGGGTGCCCGAGACGGCCGTCGGGCCGTGGCCGGCGGGACCCGGCTACTGGGCCGTCTTCCGGCACGCCGACGTCAAACACGTGCTGCGCGACGCCGGGACGTTCTCCTCGCACCTGGGCGCCACCCAGATCCGCGACCCGGACACGGCGGGCGACCTCGCCTTCGTCCGGGCCATGATGCTCAACCAGGACCCGCCCGCCCACCTCCGGCTGCGCCGCATCGTCGCCGCCGCCTTCACCCCGCGCGCGACCCGGGAGCTGGAGACCGCCATCGAGGCCCGGGCCCGCGCCCTCGTCGAGGACGTCGCCGGCCGGGGCGAGGCCGACTACGTGGAGCTCGCCGCCGACCTGCCGACCTGGACCCTCGCCCGCATCCTCGGCGTCCCCGAGGAGGACCGGCGGCTGCTCCAGGACTGGGCCGACCGGATCATCGGCTACCAGGACGCCGACCACGCCGGCGCCGCCACCGCCGACCCCGCCACCCTCAGCCCCCTCGGCCGGGCCGCCCTCGCCCACCGGCCCGCCTCGCTCCTCAAACCCGACGGCACGCCGCTGAACCCGCGCTCGCCCGAGGCGCTCACGGACATGTTCGCCTACGCCCACGCGCTCGCCGACGCGCCCCGGCCCGGCAGCGTCATGGCCCGGATGCGCGAGGGCGGTCTCACCGGCGCCGAGTTCGAAACCATGTTCTTCCTCTTCGCCGTCGCCGGGAACGAGACCCTCCGCAACGGCATCCCGGGCGGACTCCACTCGCTCCTGTACCACCCCGAGCAGTACGAGGCGTTACGTCGCCGCCCCGAGCTGACCGGCTCGGCCGTCGAGGAGGTGCTGCGGTACTGGCCGCCGGTGCTGGACTTCCGCCGCACCGCCACCCGTGACACCGAGCTCGGCGGGCAGCGCGTCCGGCGCGGCGAGAAGGTCGTCGTCTACCACGCCTCCGCCAACCGCGACGAGCGCGTCTTCCCCGACCCCGACCGCTTCGACATCACCCGCACCCCCAACGACCACGTCAGCTTCGGCTTCGGCCCGCACTTCTGCCTGGGCGCCCACCTGGCCCGCGCCCAGATCCGGGCCATGCTGCGGGCGACACTGGACCGGCTGCCCGGCCTCGAACGGGCGGGCGAACCGGTCCGGCTGACGTCCAACTTCCAGAACGGCCTCAAGCACCTGCCCGTCAGATGGAGAACAGATCGCTGAACGGGCCCGCCGTGTCGGACACGGCATGGCCGAAGGGGGTGTTGAAGTCCCAGATGAGGAAGAGGAGGAAGGCGATCAGCGCGCTGTAGAGCCCGGCGAGCAGCAACTCGCGCGGCGACCGCCGGATCTGCAGCGTGAAGATCAGGCCCACCGCCACCAGCGCCCCCGCGATCAGCCCGAACCAGACCACGCCCGGCATCGTCGGCCCGGCGTTCGCCGCCCGCGTGTTGCGCGCGGCGTCGGCCGCGCCGATCTGGTCGAGCAACGGCTGGTACGACTGGGCCTCGTGGTCGTCGCGCGGCTGGTACGAGGTGAGGTCGGTGCGCACCTTCTCGAGCAGCTCGGCGCCCTTGTCGTTGAGCTCGCCCGTCCTGAGCATCGACGGCCACTCCGTCTTGACCGTGTAGCTCACATAGGAGTTCACGTCGGCGCGCACCTGCTCACGGGCGGCCGGGGAGTACGCCTGGACCCGCTCGCTCACCTCGTGCAGGGCCTGTGCCTCGGCCCGGGCGGTGTCCTGCGCGCCGTTGTGCGCCTCCCAGACACCGGCGATGGCCAGACCCAGCACGATGGCGTAGACCACCCCGACCATCATGGTCATGTACTCGATGACGTCGGGGGTCTCGTGCGGGTTGTCGTCCGCACTGATCCGGCGCTGCTTCAGGACGGTGATCGACAGGACGACCGCGCACGCGGCGGCCATGGCGAGGGCCAGCATCAGCCACTCGGACAAGGGATACCTCCAAGGAGGGTCGGCGGGGTCGGCGGGGCGGAACCGGGTGGTCAGCTGCCGCCGCCCGCGGCGCCACCACCGCCGCCGCTGCCGCGCGGGCGCAGCAGGGCGGCGGCGAGCACGGCGGGGGCGGTGATCACCAGCGTGAGCGTGACGAGCGAAGCCCCGTTCTTGGCCGGCTTGGTGACGGCCTGGTGGTACGGCCGGCGCACGACGTGCCGCGCCGACGCGGGCGCGCGCGGCGGTGGGGGCGCGGGCGCGGGGCGGGCCGGGGGAGCAGGGGCCGGTGGCGGGGGCTCCTTGCCCGGCGGCTGCTCGGGCGTCACGAGCGGGGCGGGCGGCGGTGCGGGCGCCGCCTTGAGCGGGAGCGGCGGGGTGGGCGAGGGGGATGGCGGCGGGGGCTCCTTGACCGGCGGCGGTGGTGGTGCCGGGGTCGCCGGGCAGAGGGCGGCGAAGGCCATGGTCAGGGTGGATTCGGCACGGGCGATCAGGCATTCGGGCCCGGCGTGCACGAAGGTTTCGCCGGTCCGGGACTCGACGAGGTCGTCGGTGACGACGATCCCGCTCGCGGGCCCCGCGGCGTCGGGCGGCTCCGGGAGCACCCCGGCCCCCACCGTCGCGAAGGCGACCGCCAGGGTCGCGCATCCGGTCCGTGCCGTTCGGCGCCATGCATTCACGACGGGGATCTTGCGGGGGCGGTGGCCCGAATTTCCACCTGTCCGGCCGAATTACTCCGAAGGGGTGAAATTCCGGCTCGCGGGCGTGAAGAACGGGCGCTCCGGTCGTTGCGGCGCCCGGGATTCGACAGCGACGGAGGCCCAGCGCACGATGGAAGGGACGGAGGGAAGGCACGGAGGGTTCAGGGCCGATCGGCAAGGGCTGAGGCACCATGAACTACGCCATCAGACATCCCAAGGGAAAAGTCGCACCGCCCAGCAGGCCGCCCCTGGTCCGTGTCCGGCGCGGGCTGTGCCGCGGGGCCGGCGCCGTCGAGCGGTTCGTCCGAAGACTGCGGGTCCGCATGGCGGCGCGCAGCATGGTGGCGCCGGCCCGGCGGTGGTGGGCGAAGCCGTCGTTGAAGACGTGCGTGCAGCGTCTCTCCTACCTCGGCTGTCTGCTTCTCCTGGGCTGGGTCGGCGAAGGCGCGTACGGAATGATCACCCACCGTCCGTCACCCATGCAGAGATTCTGCGAGCAGGGCAAGAGCAACGGCTGCATGGTGGTGTACGGCTTCATGGCGCCGTTCCTGAGCATCGGACTGGCGACCTGCGTCTTTCTGGCCGTCCAGTACGTCCTGGTGCGCAGACCGCTGAACAAGACGGCCAAGAAGGACGCCCGTCGGCTGGTCCCGACGGCCGGTCCGACGATGGAGGACGTGGTCGGGCGGAAAGAGGTGTGCCTCATCATCGCGCGGGCACTGCGCGACCGGCGCACCAGACGGCCCTACCTGCTGGTCGGCGGTGTGGGCACGGGAAAGACGTCCGTGCTCGTCCAGCTCACGGAGCTGCTGGCCAGGAAAGGGGCCACCCCCGTGCCGGTACGGCTGCGGGACGCCGAACTGGACGGGGCAAGGCTGGACTTCCACGAGATGGGCATGAAGCGCTTCGCCGAGTTGGTGGACCGCGGTGTGCTGTCCAGCCACCAGAGCGAGCGGGTGTGGCGGCAACTGTGCATCGACGACAAAGTGGTGATCCTGGCCGACGGCCTCGAGGAGACCTTCGCCGAAGGGGACGAGCAGAAGGAACGGGACATCCAGATCCGGCACGCGATCGAGCGGGCACGGCGCCAGAAACTCCCCCTCGTCATCGCCTCCAGACCGCACTCACCACTGGAGAACACCCAGGCGGCGATCATCGATCTGGAGCCGCTCAGCGAGGAGGCGGCGCTGGAGTATCTGGAGAAGGACAGCGTCGCCCCGGACGACCACCGGCTGGACTGGATCGTCGAAACGGCGTGCGTGGCGGAATCCCCCTTGTACCTGCAGATCGCACGGCAGCTACGGGACAATCACCTGCTCGACCACCTGGGCGGAGCCAAGGGTTCGGAGAAACTGGACACCCGTGACACCGACCGCGTGGGTTTGCGGCTGCAGTTGCTGGAGACCTGGCGGAGCGCTCTGAGCGCGGGGCATATCCGGGGCAATATCGCGCTGTCCTCCGAGGACCGTGAGACCACCATCGAGGTCGTTTCCGCGCTGGCCGGCATAGGGCTGCTGCGGGACCGGCTGGAAGTCAGGTTCGACGAACTGATCGGGAAGGACAACGACGCGGAGTCGAGATTCCCGGGGATCTGGGAGCGGCTCTCGGAGAGGCTGGGAGTACGTTGTCCGGTGCGCGGGGACATGCGCCAGTGCCGGGTGCTCCTGGCCCTGTGCGCCACGCAGGGCGAACAACTCGGCCTGGTGGAGGCGCACGGCAATCGGGTCCGCTTCCCGCACAGCATCGTCCAGGCGTATCTCGGTGCCGGGTATTTCGACGTCTCCTGCCGCGATTTCTTCTCCAAGGCGCTCGAAGAGCCGGGGCCGGGCCGTGAACTGCTCATCGGGCTCGTCCTCAGGTCCCGGGCGGGCCCGCACGTTTCCCGGTGGGGACACGTCGACTGGCAGGACGTCGTCCGGCGGCTGCTCCACGCGGCCGAGGGCCGCACGGATCCCAAGGCGCTGGAGATGTACACCGCCGCCCTCGAAATCGATCAGGTCCGGAAAGGCGCCGAACTCCAGGCCATCGCGGGGTCCGTCCTCCGGCGCTGGAAGTGGATCAGGTCGGGCGACCCGAGGACCATCGAGGGGGCGAAGCTCACGCTGGTGCACCGGTTCGGCGAGGTCCTCCGGGCGATCGCCGGGGCCGGATCCGGCGAGGACATCGCCGACCGGGTCCGGAACGGCTACGGCGTCCTGTTCTCCATCGCTACCGTCGAGCCCTCGTACCCCATCAGGCTGGCCATCGCACAGGAGATGGGCGCGGGGGGCGATCTGGCCTTCGACGCCCTGCGCGATATGTTCCCGCTGCCGCCCAAGGAGGAGATGTCCCGGGAGGACGACCCCTGGGTGCAGTACGGGAGGGAGACCCGGGACGAGTCGTACGTGGAACACCGGACCCGGGAGTTCTATCTCCGGCAGATGGCGGGCAACGATCAAGTCCGTCAGCAGTACGCGAAATTCGAGAAGGACAGCGTCGAGCGCCGGGCCGAGATCTGGCGGAAGTTCGTCATGCGGGCCTGGCTGGTGCCCCTGATGACCGAATCCGTCGGGGAAGCGCACAGAAGTCAGGCGAAGGAGCGGGTCCGGCTCTGGCTCGGCCATCTGGAGCCGGAGCACACCCACTCGCACCAGGCGGACCTGCCGCTCTCCCTGGAGATCGCCCTGGCACAGGGCTTCAAGAGCGCCGCCAACCGGCGGAAGCTGCACCCGCACGTGAACGAGGAGGCCCGGGATTTCCTCATCGCGCAGGCGGAGGGCATGCTCGCCCACGCGCGTTCCTGGTTCGCACAGCTGATACTCATCCAGGCGCTGTGTCTGTGGGAGCTCCCGGACAGCTCGACGAGAAGCGGAACGGGGAAGCCCGGCCGTACCCACGCGTCGGCGAAAGCCGATCCGGTCCAGGCGGTGCGGCGCTGGCTGGAGATGGCGGGCACCAAGCAGGACCCGCAGGGCCGGAACCAGGACGAGGTCCGGCCCCCCAGAGGAGACCGGCTGCATCCCTTCGTCGCCGAAGCGGCGAACCTGGCGGTGCTCGCCCTGCAGAGCGGTCACCCCGAGCGGTTCGTCTGGATCGACGAGATGGGGACGGTCGGCAACATCGGATCCTCACCCGCCGAACCCGGCGCCTACCGCAAGCACAGCCTCTGGATTCCGCCGTCGGCGGGATGGACCACCCTGCACCCCCGTGCGCAGCAATTGCTCGCCGACGTCATCGTTCTCCTCAACCTCACGGAGCGCGACAAGGAGAACGTGGACGAGCTGGAAGCGCGCCTCAAGCGCGCGAACAGGTCCGCACTGCCGCCCTGCCTCACCAAGGACCGCCGGCCGCTGGACCCCAAGCGAACCGTCGGCATGGCCGAGAGCGCGCCACCGGGCAGCGCCTGCCTGCGTGACTGCCCCTTCGAGCTGTGCCCCTACCCCGCCATGGGCTCCCTGCCGCGCGCGGAGGTGCGCGAGACGTTCTGCCGGCAGCAACAGGCGCTCCTGCGCCCGTACCGCCGGCTGAGCTATGCGAATCCCCTGTCCTGGGTGCGACGCAAACGAGCGCCCTGGCAGGGCATGACGTGCAAGGAACTGCGGGGATTCTGGGAGGCCATGGCGGCCAGATCCCGGACACCTTCGAGCAGTACGTTCTCCCTGCAACGCAAAGGAGCCGACATGGCTGACCGGGAAAGGACGCTCCACGTACGCGTGACGGCGACGGACGACAAGACGCTGCACACCACGCTCCGGGAGGAGCGGCCGGACATCGGTGGCGGCCCGTGCCGCACCGCCGGCCCCGGGGACGAGGTGAGCATCGAGGCATATGTCACCGAGCGCAAGGCCCTGGAGATCGACGGGCGTGACGGCGTCACCGTGCACGTCCTGAAGGACGCGACTGCCACCGGCCGGGCCCGGCAGGCAGAAGTGGGCACCGGAAACCGCTTCGCGGCCCCCGACGCGGTTCCGCACGGGCTCGGGGAGAAGACGAAGGACGAGAGGCGGGAGCGTTGAGATGACGTACCTCAACATCGCCGAAGTCGACTCGGCGGCGGTGAACCTGTCACACGCCTACTCCGATCTCTGCGAACTCGTCGAGCTTCCCGAGACGTCGATCGAGGGAGTCGCCTGCCACGCGCTGCGCGTGGGCGCGCCATCCGCCAATGGCCGTGACTGTGTCGTGCTCATCGGGGGAGTCCACGCCCGGGAGTGGGGAAGCTGCGAGATCCTCGTCGATTTCGCCGCCGATCTGCTGGAGGCGTACAAGTCCGGATCCGGTCTCCGCTACGGCCACAAAAGCTTCACCGCCGACGAGGTGCGTTCGCTGCTGGACAACGTGAACATCGTCGTCTTCCCCCTCGTCAATCCGGACGGCCGCCGGTACAGCCAGACCGTCGAGGCGATGTGGCGCAAGAACCGCAACCCGGCCCACGCGCCCGCCGGTCATGACGGCGACTGCGTGGGCGTCGACATCAACCGCAATTACGACTTCCTGTTCGACGCCGCCAAGGCGTTCGCGCCCACGGCGGGCGTACGCGTGTCGAGCGATCCGTGCGACCCGCAGGTCTACCAGGGGCCTTACGCGTTCTCCGAGCCCGAGACCCGGAACGTCCGATGGCTCCTGGAAGAGAGATTCCCGCACACGCGCTGGTTCGTGGACGTTCACAGCTATTCCGAGGACATGCTCTACGTATGGGGTGACGACGAGGACCAGTCCAAGGACGGTTCCATGGATTTCCGCAACCCCGACTACGACGGACGCCGGGGCCTGGCCGGCGACACCGACTATCGCGAATACATCCCCAAGGACGACTTCGACACCGCGACCGCGCTCGCGCGGAGCTTCAGCGACGCGCTCCACGACGTACGGGGCACCACGTACACCCCGAAGTCGGGCTTCGATCTCTACCCGACCTGCGGGACCAGTGACGACTACGCGTTCTCCCGGCACATCACCGACGACAAGAAGGAGAAGACCTTCGCCTACACCATCGAATGGGGCAAGGAATTCCAGCCGCCGTGGGCCGACATGGAGGAAGTCATCAAGGACGTGAGCGCGGGTCTCCTGCAGTTCTGCCTCAGCGCCGCCGTCCTCCCTCGGTGAAGCGGGCCACCCCCTCCGCCGCCTCCGGCAACGCCCCCATTCCGTAGCTGAGTTCCACGCCCAGCGCCCGCCCCTCGTCCAGCCCCTCCTGGTCGAGGAGCGACGCCCGGTCGCTCCGCAGACAGGTCTGCGGGAAACGGGCGATCTCCGCCGCCAGGTCCTCCGCAGCCGCGCGGGAGGTCCCGGGCGGCACCAGGCGGTTGACGAGCCCCATGGCGTGGGCTTCGACGGCCGGGACCGGGCGGCCGGTGAGGATCAGGTCCATGGCCCGGGAGGCGCCGATCAGGCGGGGCAGCCGGACCGTGCCGCCGTCGATCAGGGGCACGCCCCAGCGGCGGCAGAGGACGCCGAGGACGGCGTCCTCCTCCGCCACCCGCAGATCGCACCAGAGCGCGAGCTCCAGGCCACCTGCGACGGCGTGCCCGGCTATCGCGGCGATCACCGGTTTGGTCAGCCGCAGCCGGGTGGGGCCCATCGGCCCGTCGCCGTCGGGCGCCACGCGGTTGGCGCGGGCGGTGCCGAAGGCCTTGAGGTCGGCGCCCGCGCAGAACGCGCCGCCCTCGCCCCACAGCACCGCGACGCGCGCCGCCGGGTCCGCGTCGAACGCCCGGAAGGCGTCGGCCAGGGCGGCGGCCGTCGGGCCGTCCACGGCGTTGCGGACCTCCGGGCGGGAGAGGACGATGGTGGTCACCGGGCCCCGGCGCTCGGTCCGTACAGCTGTCGTCACGGGATGTCCTTGAGCCGGGCGCGTTCGAGGATCTGCCCCAGGTCCGTGCCGGTCGGCAGGGTGCCGAAGGCGTGGCCCCACTCGCCGCCGAGCCGCGAGGCGCAGAACGCGTCGGCGACGGCCGGGGTGCTGTGGCGGACCAGCAGGCTGCCCTGGAGGACGAGCGTGAACTGCTCGGCGACGCGGCGGGCGAGGAGCTGGGCGCGGTGCGGGTCGGAGAGCTCGCCGAGCAGGGCGCGCAGGCGGGCCACGGCGGCGTCCAGCCGGGAGTCGGCGCCGGAGGCCGCTTCGACCTCCGTGAAGTAGGCGTCCAGCGAGTCGGGTTCCCGGGTCAGTGCCCGCAGCACGTCGAGCGCCGCCACATTGCCCGAGCCCTCCCAGATGGACAGCAGCGGCGCCTCCCGGTAGAGCCGGGGCATGCCGGACTCCTCGACGTAGCCGTTGCCGCCCAGGCACTCCAGGGCCTCGGCGGCGTGGGCGCTGCCGCGCTTGCACACCCAGTACTTGCCGGCGGCCAGCGCGAGCCGGCGCAGCGCGCCCTCCCGGGCGTCGCCCGCCTCGGAGCGGTCGAGCGCCGCCGCGAGCCGCAGGGCCAGCGTCGTCGCCGCCTCGGACTCGACGGCGAGGTCGGCCAGGACGTTGCGCATCAGCGGCTGGTCGATCAGCTCCGCGCCGAACGCCCGCCGGTGCGCGGTGTGGTGGAGCGCTTCCCGCAGCCCGGCGCGCATCCCGGCGGCCGAGCCGGTCACGCAGTCGAGACGGGTCATGTTGACCATCTCGACGATCGTGCGCACCCCGCGCCCGGGTTCGCCCACGGGCCAGGCCAGCGCCTGCTCGTACTCGATCTCCGCCGAGGCGTTGGAACGGTTCCCGAGCTTGTCCTTCAGCCGCTGGAGCCGCATCGTGTTGCGGGTGCCGTCGGGCAGGACGCGCGGCATCAGGAAGCAGGTCAGGCCCTCGTCTGTCTGCGCCAGCATCAGGAAGACATCGCTCATCGGCGCCGACGTGAACCACTTGTGGCCCGTGACCGCGTACGAGCCGTCGCCCGTGGGCACGGCCCGGGTGGTATTGGCGCGGACGTCCGAGCCGCCCTGCTTCTCCGTCATCGACATGCCCGCGATCAGGCCGCGCTTGCCGAGCGGCGGGCGCAGCCCGAAGTCGTACGCCCGAGAGGCCAGCAGCGGCTCGTAGACGGCGGCCAGCTCCGGCTGGGCGCGCAGGGCGGGCACGGCGGCGTAGGTCATCGAGACGGGACAGCCGTGCCCGGCCTCGGCCTGCGCCCAGGCGTAGAACTTCGCCGTGCGCACCAGGTGCGCGCCGGGCCGGGCGTCGGTCCAGGGCGCGGCGTGCTGGCCGCTCCCGACGGCGGCGGCCATCAGCTGGTGCCACGCGGGGTGGAACTCGACCTCGTCGATCCGGTGGCCGTAGCGGTCGTGGGTGCGCAGGACCGGTGGGCTCGCCTCGGCCATCCGGGCCCACTCCCGCACCTCCGCCGAACCGGCCCGCGCCCCCAGCTCCCGGACCTCGGCCTCGCCCCAGCCGCCGCCGTCCCGGCGCAGGGCCTCCAGCAGCGCGGGCTCGTCGGCGGTGGAGAAGCCGGTGAGGGGCGGGGCCTGGTTGAACACGTCGTGCGTGGCGCTCACGGCGACCTCCGGGGGCACGGTCCGAATGGCATTACACTTTTATGATGCGTGATGCGAGGCTGTAATGGATAGGGTTTCGTCAGCCATGGACGCCACCGATTCCACTGATTCCGTCGATTCCGTCGATTCCGTCGATTCCGCCGGTTCCCTCGCCCTGCGGCCGCTGACCGCGCGCTCGGTCGTGCTCTCGACGCTCCTGGGCCACCACCCGCCCGCCCTCCCCGCCCGCGCCCTCGTCCGCGTCGGCGAGCTCTTCGGCACCGCCGAGGGCACTGTGCGCACCGCCCTGACCCGGATGGTCGCCGGCGGGGACCTGGAGCAGCGCGACGGCACGTACCGGCTCACCGAGCGGCTGCTCGACCGCCAGGCCCGGCAGGACGACAGCCGCGCGCCCCGCACCCGCGCCTGGTCCGGCGGCTGGGAGATCGCCGTCGTCACCGCCGAGCGGCGCCCCGCCCCCGAGCGCGCCGCCCTGCGGCAGGCGATGGCCGCGCTGCGCCTGGCCGAGCTGCGCGAGGGGTGCTGGACGCGGCCCGCCAACCTCGTCCGCGACCCGGCGTGGCCGCCCGTCGTGGCCGGGCAGTGCGCGCTGTTCACCGGGGCGCCCGAAGAGGACCCGGCCGCCCTCGCCGCCGGCCTGTGGGACCTGACCGGCTGGGCCCGCCGCGCCCGCGCCCTGGAAGCCGCCCTGGAGGCGCTGCCGGGCGGGCCGGACCGCCTCGCCGAGCGGTTCACGGTCTCGGCGGCGGTGCTCCGGCACCTGCTGGCCGACCCGGTACTGCCCGCGCCCCTGCTGCCCGCCGACTGGCCGGGCGAGCGGTTGCGCGAGCGCTACGAGGACTTCGACCGGGACTTCCGTACCTTGCTGCTGCGGCACATCGGGGTGTAAGTGACGGGGGTCGCTTTATGAGAAGTCGGTGACAGTTCCGGCGGGAGCGAGCCCCCGGGCGCATTCGTGCGAACGAACGACCGATACTGGTGCCCATGTCACGCGTGCTTCTGATCGAGGACGACCGGGCCGTCAGGGAAGGGGTCACCCTCACCCTGCGCCGCCGCGGCCACGAGGTCGAGGGCGCGCCCACCGGCGAGGCCGGGCTGGCGGCGCTGGAGAGCTTCCGCCCCGACCTGGTGCTGCTGGACCTGATGCTGCCCGACAAGAGCGGCTTCGAGGTCTGCCGGCGCATCCGCGCCACCCAGCAGATACCCATCATCATGCTCACCGCGCGCGGCGACGACATCGACGTCGTCCTCGGCCTGGAGGCCGGGGCCGACGACTACATCGTCAAGCCCGCCCGCGGCGAGGTCCTGGAGGCCCGCATCCGGGCCGTCCTGCGCCGCGCCGCCCCCGTCGACGGCGGCGCCGACCCGGCCGTCCCGCAGGCCACCGCCGAGACCCACGGCGACCTGACCATCGACCGCGCCGGGCTGCTCGTCTCCAGACACGGCCAGGACCTCCCGCTCGCCCCCTCCGAGATGAAGCTGCTGCTCTACCTGTCCGCCACCCCCGGCCGGGTCTTCAGCCGCCAGCAGCTCCTCGAGCACGTCTGGGAGCACAGCTACCACGGCGACGCCCGCCTCGTGGACGCCTGCGTCATGCGGCTGCGTACCAAGGTCGAGGAGTCCACGCGCTCCCCCCGCTACATCCAGACCGTCCGGGGCTTCGGCTACCGCTTCGGCCCCGTGTGAGCCGCGGAAAACCCTTCATGAGCCCCTTGAACCGCCCGGTCCACCTGCGCCGCCCCTCCCTGGGACGGCCGGCCCTGCGCACCCTCTTCCGGGGCCTGCGGGCCCGGCTCGTGGTGGCGTTCCTCCTCGTCGCCGCGCTCAGCGCGCTCACCACGGCCGCGCTCACCTTCCGCGAGGCCCGCACCGCGATCCTCAAGCGCACCCAGGACACGGCCGTCTCCGCCCTGCGTTCCCAGGTCAACTCCCAGGTCCCCGACCTGCGCTTCCCGCCCGGCCACGGCGACCTGGGCAGATTCACCACCAACCTCGCCCGGGCCGGCCAGGCGCAGCAGTGGAACATCTACGCCCGCTACCGGGACGGCGCCATGGTCCCCAAGGCCCGCCCCGGCGCCAAGGGCATCCCCGACGGCGTGCAGAAGAAGGTCCACTCCGGCATCGCCGCCTTCCAGCGCGTCGAGATCAACGGCGAGCCCTGGCTCGCCATCGGCCTGCCCGTCGCCTACAGCGGCGAGGGCGGTGAGCTGTCCGGCCTGGAGGTCTACGCCCAGGTGCCCCTCCGCGAGGACGAGGCGAACGTCCAGGCACTGGTCGAAGCGGCCCAGAGCGGCGCCCTGCCCGCCCTCGCGCTGGCCATCGTGCCCGCCCTCCTCGCCGCGCGCGGCGTGCTGCGGCCCGTGCGCGAGCTGCGCCGCGCCACCCAGCGCATCACCGAGGGCGAGCTGGACACCCGGCTGAAGGTCACCGGCAGCGACGAACTCGCCGACCTCTCCCGCACCTTCAACGACATGGCCGCCGCCCTGGAGGAGAACGTCGCCGAACTGCGCCGCATGGAGGCCAACTCCCGCCGCTTCGCCGCCGACGTCTCCCACGAGCTGCGCACCCCGCTGGCCGCGATGACCGCCGTCGTCGACGTCCTCGACGAGGACGCCGAGGCGCTGGACTCCGACACCGCCTACGCCGTGCGCCTCATCAGCCAGGAGACCGGCAAGCTCGCCCGCATGGTCGAGGACCTGATGGAGATCTCCCGCTTCGACGCCGGCGCCGCCGCCCTCCACCTCGACGAGGTCGACGTGGCCGAGACGGTCCGCAAGACCCTCCAGGCGCGTGGCTGGCAGGACAAGGTCACGGCCGACCTGCCCGAGGGCGTCCGGGCCCGGCTGGACCCGCGCCGCGTCGACGTCGTCGTCGCCAACCTCGTCGGCAACGCCCTGCGGCACGGCGGCGAGCCGGTCGCCGTCGCCGTCCGCACGGAGGAGCGGTACGACGGCGGGGAGCACAGCGGCGAGCGGCTGCTGATCGAGGTCGCCGACCGGGGCGAGGGCATCGACCCGGACGTCCTGCCGCACGTCTTCGAGCGGTTCTTCAAGGCGGACGCCGCCCGGGTCCGCTCCGAGGGCAGCGGCCTCGGCCTCGCCATCACCCTGGAGAACGTACGGCTGCACGACGGGACCGTACGGGCCGCCAACGGGCCCGGGGGAGGCGCGGTGTTCACCGTCGACCTCCCGCTGCGGCGCGGAGGTGACGAGTCATGAGACGGCACATGAGACGGCGACGTACGGACAAGCGGCGGGTGGCCGCCGCGGCGGCGCTGTGCGGCGCCCTCGCGGGCGTCCTGGCGGGGTGCGGCGTCGAGCCCACCGACGTCATCGAGGTGGGCCAGCCCGCGCAGGGCGCGAAGCAGCCCGGCGCCCCCGTGCGGGAGGTCCGGCTGTACTTCGGCTTCCCCGGCGGCCTCGAGCCCCGCTCCCGCCCCGCCGCCGGCGAGGTCGGCGCGGAGGAGGCCGTGGCCCTGCTGCTCCAGGGCCCCAACGAGGCCGAGCGGATGCAGGGCCTGTTCACGGACCTGCCGAAGCTGCCGCAGAGTTCCGTCGTCGTCGCCACGGTCCCCGGCACGGTGACGATCCGGCTGCCCCTGGACCCCACCCGGCTCAGCGCCATCGCCCGCAACCAGCTCGTCTGCACGGCCTCCCACAACGGCGTGCCCGACGACCGCCGGCCCGAGGACGTCAAGGTCGACCTCATGGGCAACGGCAAGGGCCTGAAGAACCTCGTCTGCGACAACGAGCTCCTCACGCCCCGGGTCGGCAGCAGCCCCGCCCCGGCCCCCTCGACGACGCCCGCGCCCTGACGTCGCCCTGACGTCGCGGGGCCGTGCCCTGTCGGACCCCCGTGCGATGCTGGAGCGCGTGACACTCGAGGACCTCGTGAGGCTGCGCCGCGCGCGGGACGTGATCGACCGCGACTACGCGCTGCCGCTGGACGTCCCGGCGCTGGCGCGCGTCGCCCTGATGTCGTCCGGGCACTTCTCCCGCAGCTTCCGCGCCGCGTTCGGCGAGACGCCGTACAACTACCTGATGACCCGCCGTATCGAGCGCGCCAAGGCGCTGCTGCGGCGGGGCGACCTGAGCGTGACGGAGGTCTGCTTCGCGGTCGGGTGCACCTCACTGGGCTCGTTCAGCTCGCGCTTCACCGAGCTGGTCGGCGAGAGCCCGAGCGCGTACCGGGCCCGCCGTCACGAGGAGGGCGCCGCGATCCCGGCGTGCGTGGCGAAGATCTACACACGGCCGCTCAGGACCAGGGATCCGGCCGGCGCCGGGCAACCGGTCAGGATCGGAGAAGCGGATCCGGCCGTCGCCTCGTAGCGTCGAGGACATGACCATCAAGCTTTCACAGTGCTTCATCGCCGTCGACGACCATGACAAGGCCCTCGGCTTCTACCGCGACATCCTCGGCCTGGAGGTGCGCAACGACGTCGGGTTCGAGGGGATGCGCTGGGTGACCGTCGGCTCGCCCGCGCAGCCGGACGTCGAGATCGTCCTCGAACCGCCGCTCGCCGACCCCAACGCCTCGCCCGCCGACCGGCAGGCCATGGCGGAACTGCTGGCCAAGGGCCTGCTGCGCGGCGTGATCTTCTCCACGGACGACTGCGACGCCACGTTCGAGAAGATCCGGGCCGCCGGGGGTGAAGTCCTCCAGGAGCCGGTCGACCAGCCCTACGGCGTCCGCGACTGCGCCTTCCGCGACCCGTCCGGCAACATGCTCCGCTTCACGCAGCCGCGCACCAGCGCCCCGTAGGGGCGCGGGGCAGTGCCGTTATGCGGCTACCGCCGCGTGGGCGCGAACGGCCACGGACGGCCCGCAGCCGCACAACCTCACCGGTCGGCGCCGGCCGCTCACGGCTGGAGGCCACCGAGCCGTCCCTCAAGGAGGACGAGCAACTCGGCAAGGGTGTCGGCGAGCTCGTCCTGCCGGTCCTTGCCGAGCCCCGCGAGCAGCGCCTGCTCATACTCCAGCTGGCGCGGGATCAGCACGTCGATGAGCTCCCGGCCGGAGTCGGTCAGCGACAGGTGGGCCACCCGCCGGTCGCGGTCGTCCGGGCGGCGGGCGACCAGGCCGCGCTCCTCCAGCACCCGCAGCCGCTTGGTGACCGCCGCGCCCGAGGCGAACGTCTCCCGGGCGATCTGCCCGGGCGTGAGCTCCCGGCCCGTGCGCCGCAGGGTGCCCAGGATGTCGAACTCCGCCCGCGTCAGCCCCTCGCCCACCAGCGGGGCGTCCGTGGCCTGCTGGAGCAGGGCGGCGCACCGGTTGAGCCTGCCGATCACGGCCATCGGCGCGGTGTCCAGTCCGGGGTGGACCCGCTGCCACTGGCGCAGCACGCGCGCGACGATGTCCTCGGCGTCCTCGGCCACAGTTCTCGATCCTCTCCAGTCGGTGTTCCCCGGTAGATTCTGCCGCGACGCGTGCGGGCGGATCCGTCGAGGCCCGCCGGAGGGGCCGCGTGCCGTCGGCCGGCGTCAGCCGGAGGCGGGTGCGGGGGCGCGGAGGGCGGCCAGGGCCCGGTGTCCCTCGTGCTCCTCGTGGGCGACCCGTGCCTCGGGCAGCGGGTGCCGCCGCCGCTCGCCGGCCGCGACGTCCGCCGCCGCGCGCAGCTCCAGCAGCGCCGCCCCGAGCCGCTCCCGGGCCCGCGCCGGATCCCGCGTGCTGTCATGCGCGTCGGCACGTGCGTCGCGGACCCGGCCGAGGGCGGCCTCCACCCGTTCCACGGCCCGTCCGTCGGCGACCAGCAGGCAGACCAGCACCCCCACCACCGCGCCCGCCACCGTGTCGACGCCCCGGTCCGTCATGGTCCCGCCCGCCGGGTGCGCCCCGGCGAACTCGCCCAGCAGCAGCGCCATCGGTGTCACGAACACGCTGCCCAGCCAGTAGTTCCGGGCGATGGTCGCCTCCGCCGCCACCTGGAGCGCGAGCGCGACCGCCACCATGACGACCTCGCCCGTCCGGGCGAGGGGCAGCAGCGCGGCGAACAGCGCCAGCCCCACGACATTGCCGATCACGCGCTGAGCGCCGCGCTGCCAGGACGCGGAGGCGTGCGCCTGGACGACGGACGCGGCGGTGACGACGGCCCAGTGGGGGTGCGTACCGCCCAGCGCGAGGGCGGCCCACCCGGCGAGGGTGCCGCCGAGCGCGACGCGGGCCGCGGCCAAATACAGCCCGTCCGGCGTTCGAGGGCGCCGCGCGTCGGCGCGGAACGGGGGCCCGGGGGCGAAGCCCACGGCATCGGGAAGGGGCGGGATCGGGGAATTCCCACGGCGCAGCCCCCGCGCCACCTCCCGCAGCCGCCCCGCCTCCGCCTCGGACGCGGTCTCCGCCCACCCCGCCAGCGCTTCCAGCTCGGGCCGGCCCGCGCACGCCCGCCGCGCCCCTTCCGTCGTCACCAGCACCGCGTGCCGGTCGCCCCGGGCCGCCGCCTCCAGGGCCCGCGCCACGGCGATCCGCTCCGGCCCGTGCGGCCGGACGAGGCCCGGGGCCATGCAGATCAGCCAGGCCAGGGCCCCGCTCGCCGCGACCAGCCCGAGGTGCGCGGGCACCTCCGCGACCCGCTGTGGCACGAAGAAGGCCGTCGACGTGACGAACGTCAGCACCACGTTCCCCGGCGGCCCGATCCGCGCGGCATCGCACACGGCCTTGTGGGCCGCCGCGACGAGCGCCGCGAGCAGCACCAGCAGCGGAGCCGAGTGGACGAGGGCGGCACTGGTCAGGGCCACGCCCATGCCCGCGACCGCGCCCAGGACCACCCAGGCCAGCGTCCGGGCGCGCCGGGCGTAGGGCCGGTCGTGCCCGTACAGTGCGCAGAGCGCGCCGGCGGCGGTGTAGAGGGCGAGGTCGAGGCGGCCGAGCGCGAGGAGCGTCACGTCGGGGACGGCCAGCGCGAGGGCCGCGCTCAGCGCCGGCCGGGGCCAGCTGTCCGCCGCCGGCTTCAGCCGGACGACACCGCGCAGGGGCAGGGGAGGGAGCTTCGCCATACAAAAACATTAGCAGGTGTTTTACTGGTGAAAGAGTTCAGTGAAGGAGCTCCAGGGCGTCCCGGCGGCACTCCTCCGGCGACCCCCACGCCTGTCGCAGCGCCCGTGCCTTGCCCAGCCACAGCGACAGCTCGTACTCGGACGTGTAGCCGATCGCGCCGTGCACCTGGAGCGCCGTGCGCGCCGCCGCGTACGCCGCGTCGCAGGCGGCCGCCTTGGCCGCCGCCACCTCCGCCCGGGCGTCCGGGGAGCCCGCCGCCAGCGCCACGGCCGCGCCGTACAGCAGCGGCCGCGCGAACTCCAGGCCGATCAGCGCGTCCGCAAGCCGGTGCTTGACCGCCTGGAACGAACCGATCACCGTGCCGAACTGGACGCGCCGCCGTGCGTGGGCCACCGTCCGGTCGAGGAGCGCGTGCCCCACCCCGAGCGCCTGCGCGGCGGTCGCGTACGCCGCCCACAGCCGCGCGTACGCGGCCGCCGACCCCACGGCGGGCCCGGCCGCCAGCCGCTCCCCGCCCGCCGCCGGAAGAGCCAGACGCCGCGCGAGGTCGACGGACGACAGGACCGGGCCGTGACCGGGCGCCAGCCACAGCTCGGCCGCCGCGCCATCCTTTCCACTCTTGACCACGAACACCGCGTCCGCCGCGTCGGCGTCTAGCGCGTACGGCCCCCCGGCCGGCGCCGCCAAAGTCACCCGCGCCCGGCCCGCGCACAGCTTCGGCACCCACTCCTTCGCGGGCGCAGCCTCCCCGGCCTCCGCCAGGCGCGACAGCAGGGCCGTCACAGCCACCGTCTCCACCAGCGGGCCCGGTACACAGTGCCGGCCGAACTCGACGAACGCGACGCCCACTTCCACCGGCAGCGGTCCCGCCCCGCCCAGCCCGCCGGGCGCCGCCAGCGTGAACACGCCCGCGTCCGCCGCCCGGCGCCACAGCGCCAGCCCCGGCCCGTGCTCGCCGCGCGCCCACGCCCGTACCGCCGAGGGCGTGTCCGCCGCCGCGAACATCCGGTCCAGCGAGCGCCCGAAGGCCGTCTGCCCGTCGTCCAGCGCGAACCTCATCCCCGCCGTCCCTTCGGCAGCCCCAGCAGCCGCTCCGCGATCACATCCCGCTGGATCTCGTTCGTCCCGGCGTAGACCGGCCCGGCCAGGGCGAACAGCCAGCCCTGCGCCCACTCGGCGTCGACGAGCTCGCCGTCCGCGCCCAGCAGGTCGAGGGCCGTCTCGTGCAGCGCGAGGTCCAGCTCCGACCAGAACACCTTCGTCAGGCTCGCCTCCGCCTCCGGCGGTGGACCCGGCGGACCCGACCGCTCCGGCCGCTCCGGCCGCGACACCCGCTCGTAGGCGTACAGCTGGTACGCGCGCGCCTGGATCACCGCGTCCGCGACCCGGTCGCGCAACGCCGTGTCACCGGGATCGGCGGCCGAACGCCACAGCTCCACCAGCCGCCCGGCCGCCGCCGTGAACCGGCCCGGGGCGCGCAGCGCCGTCCCGCGCTCGCTGCCCGCCGTGCTCATCGCCACCCGCCAGCCCTGCCCCGGCTCCCCGACGACGTCCTCGTCGGGGACGAAGACCTCGTCCAGGAAGATCTCGGCGAAGACCGGTTTCCCGTCGAGACGCCCGACCGGCCGTACGGTCACCCCGGGCGCGTCCAGCGGGAACAGCGCGTACGTCAGCCCACGGTGCGGACGGTCCGCCCCCGGGTGGCTGCGGAACAGCCCGAAGGCCCGGTCCGCGAACACCGCCCGCGACGACCACGTCTTGTTCCCACTGAGCAGCCACCCGCCGTCCGTACGGACCGCGACCGAGCGCAGCGCCGCCAGGTCGGAGCCCGCCTCCGGCTCGGACCACGCCTGGGCCCAGACCGTCTCGCCGCGCGCCATCGGCGGCAGGATCCGCGCCCGCTGCTCCTCGGTGCCGTGCGCGAGGAGCGTGGGGGCGAGCAGCGCGATGCCGTTCTGGGAGATCCGGACGGGCGCGCCCGCCGCGTGGTACTCCTCCTCGAAGACCAGCGACTCCACCGGCGAACCTTCCCGGCCCCCGTACACGTACGGCCAGGGGACCGCCGACCAGCGGCCCTCGTACAACGCCCGCTCCCACGCGCGGTGCTCGGCGAAGCCCCGCGCTGTCTCCGGCGGGGCGAGCGGGGCGGCGGGCACGTGCTCCGCCAGCCAGGCCCGCGCCTCCGCGCGGAAGGCGGCCTCCTCGGGGGTGAGGTCGAGGTCCACGTCAGGACTCCGCTCCCGCGCTCCGGCTCATGCTCCGGGCGTCCATCCCCGCGAGCGGATCGCCGGACGTCTCCGCGTTGTGCGCGTGGGCGAGGTGGTGGAGGGCGAAGGCCGAGTCCAGGCCGCTGTGCAGCCCCTGGAGATCCTCGGCCTGGTTGACCGCCCGCTTGGTCAGGGCCAGGCCCATCCGGGGCATCCGGGCGATCCGCCCGGCCAGGGCGCGGGTCTCGGCGGCCAGCGCGTCGCGCGGCACCACCCGGTTGACCATCCCCACCTCGTACGCGCGCCGCGCGCTCATCCGGTCGCCCGTGTAGAGGAGCTCCTTGGCGATCCGGGGCGGCATCACCCACGGGTGGGCGAAGTACTCGACGCCCGGGATGCCCATCCGCACGACCGGGTCGGCGAAGAACGCGTCCTCGCTCGCCACGATCAGGTCGCACACCCAGGCCAGCGTCAACCCGCCCGCCACGCAGGCCCCCTGGACGCTCGCGATCAGCGGCTTGGGCAGCTCGCGCCAGCGGCGGCACATCCCGAGATACACCTCGGACTCGCGGGCGAAGCGCCGCTCGGCGCCGGACTTGCCGGAGTGATCCCACCACAGCCCGGCCCGGCGGGGGAACGGCAGGTGCTCGTCGCGGCCGGGCGACCCGATGTCGTGCCCGGCCGAGAAGTGCTCGCCCGCCCCGGCCAGGACGACGACGCGGACGCCGTCGTCGGCCGCCGCCTCGGAGAAGGCCGAGTCCAGGGCGTAGGTCATCGCGGAGTTCTGCGCGTTGCGGTACGCGGGCCGGTTCATGGTGACGGTCGCGACGGGGCCGTCGCACTCGTAGCGCACGACAGGACCGGCGTCCACAGGGTCAGTGGTCATCAACCATCCTTCCCTAACAAGTGTTTGGTAGGTTAGCGTGGGGCCATGAGCAGCGTCGAGAGCTCCGGCCCGCCGCCCCCGCCACCCGGCCACGACCTGCTGACCGGCCGCACCGCCGTCATCACCGCCGCCGCGGGCACCGGCATCGGCGGCGCCACCGCCCGCCGCTTTCTGGAGGAGGGCGCGAGCGTGGTCCTGGGCGACGCCCACGCGTCCCGCCTCGCACACGTAGTGGCCGGGCTCGCCGGGGAGTTCGGGGCGGACCGCGTGGCCGGGACGCCCTGCGACGTCACCGACGAGGCCCGGGTCGCCGCCCTCCTCGACCTCGCCGAGGAACGCCACGGAACCCTCGACGTCCTCGTCAACAACGCGGGCCTCGGCGGCACCGCCGAACTCGCCGACATGACCGACGACCAGTGGCACCGCGTCCTCGACACCACCCTCACCGGCACCTTCCGCTGCACCCGCGCCGCCCTGCGCCGCATGCGGGCGCGCGGCACCGGCGGCGCCGTCGTCAACAACGCCTCGGTCCTCGGCTGGCGCGCCCAGCGCGGCCAGGCCCACTACGCCGCCGCCAAGGCCGGCGTCATGGCCCTCACCCGCTGCGCGGCCCTGGAGGCCGCCGACCACGGCGTCCGCGTCAACGCCGTCGCCCCCAGCCTCGCCGCCCACCCCCACCTCGCCCGGGTCACCACACCCGGGCTGCTGGAACGGCTGGCGGAACGGGAGGCGTTCGGCAGGGCGGCCGAGCCCTGGGAGATCGCCAACGTCATCGTCTTCCTCGCCAGCGACTACTCCTCGTACATGACCGGGGAGACCGTCGCCGTCAGCAGCCAGCGCGCGTGAACGAGAATGGCACCGTGCCGACCAGCAAGAAGACCACCGCCACGCGGCGCGAGGAACTCCTCGCCACGGCCGCCGAGGTGTTCGCCGAACACGGCTACCGGGCCACCACCGTCCGCCGGATCGCCGACGAGGCGGGCATGCTCGCCGGAAGCCTCTACTACCACTTCGACTCCAAGGAGTCGATGCTCGACGAGATCCTCACCGGCTTCCTCGACGACCTGTGGGCCCGCTACGACGCCGTGCTCGCCGCCGGGCACGGCCCTCGCGAGACCGTCACCGCGCTCGTCACCGAGTCCTTCCGCGAGATCGACCGGCACCGCCCGGCCGTCGCCCTCTACCAGAGGGAATCGGCGCACCTCGCCGGGAACCCCCGCTTCGCCTACCTCGCCGACTCCCGGCGGAGGTTCGAGGAGATGTGGCTGGGCGTCCTCCGGCGCGGCGTGGCCGACCGGGCCTTCCGCGCCGACCTCGACACCCGCCTCGCCTACCGCTTCCTGCGCGACACCGTCTGGGTGGCCGCGTCCTGGTACCGGCCCGGCGGGACGCACAGCGCGGAGGAGATCGCCCGGCAGTACCTGTCCATGGTCCTGGACGGCATCGCCCCACGACCCTAGGAGCCCGCCATGGCCGCACCCGTCACGGCCGAAGCGTTCATCGTCGAAGCGGTACGCACCCCCGTCGGCCGCCGCGCCGGCGCCCTCGCCGGCGTTCACCCCGCCGACCTGGGCGCCCACGTCATCGCCGAACTCATCCGGCGCGCGGGCGTCGACCCGGCGGCCGTCGACGACGTCGTCCTCGGCTGCCTCGACACCGTCGGCCCGCAGGCCGGGGACATCGCCCGCACCAGCTGGCTGGCCGCCGGCCTCCCCGAGGAGGTCCCCGGCGTCACCGTCGACCGGCAGTGCGGCTCCGGCCAGCAGGCCGTCCACTTCGCCGCCCAGGCCGTCCTCTCCGGCACCCAGGACCTCGTCGTGGCCGGCGGCACCCAGAGCATGTCGCAGATCCCCATCGGCTACGCCTTCCACCGCGCCACCGAACCCCTCGGCCTCACCCAGGGCCCCTTCGCCGGCTCCCACGGCTGGCGCGCCCGCTACGGCGACCGGCCCGTCAACCAGTTCCACGGCGCGGAGCTCGTTGCCGACCAGTGGGGCATCACCCGCGAAGCCATGGAGGAGTACGCGCTGCGCTCCCACGAACGGGCCGTGCGCGCCACCGACGAGGGCCGCTTCACCCGGGAGACCGTGCCGTACGGGGACGTGACGGCCGACGAGGGCCCGCGCCGCGACACCTCCCTCGCCCGCATGGCCGCCCTCCAGCCGGTCGTCCCCGGCGGGCGGCTGACCGCCGCCGTCTCCTCCCAGGTCTCGGACGGCGCGGCGGCCCTACTGATCGCGGGCGAACGCGCCGTCCGCGACCACGGGTTGACCCCCCGCGCCCGGATCCACCACCTCTCCGCGCGCGGCGAGGACCCCATCCGCATGCTCACCGCCCCCATCCCGGCGACCGCCCACGCGCTGCGCCAGGCAGGCCTGGGCGTGGACGACATCGACCTCTTCGAGGTCAACGAGGCCTTCGCCCCCGTGGTCCTGGCCTGGCTGAAGGAGACCGGCGCCGACCCGGACCGCGTCAACGTCAACGGCGGCGCGATAGCGCTCGGGCACCCGCTGGGGGCGACGGGGGCGAGGCTGATGACGACGCTGGTGGCGGAGCTGGAGCGGGCGGGCGGACGCTTCGGGCTGCAGGTGATGTGCGAGGGGGGCGGGCAGGCGAACGTGACGATCGTCGAGCGGTTGTGAACGCCCTCAGTCGTCCGTCTTGATCTTCTTCATGACGAGGTGGGAGTCGACCCGGGTGACGGCCCGCAGCCCGATCAGCTTGGTGGTCAGGAACGTCTCGTACGCCGCGTGGTCCTCGACGGCGACACGGATGAAATAGTCCGGGCGCCCGAAGAGGCGGTGGAACTCGACGACCTCGTCATAGGAGGCGATCGCGGACTCCAGCTCCTCGACCGTCTGGAGGTCGTTGACACCGATCTCCACGGCGGCCATCACCTCGAAGTTCCGGCCGGACGCCGCCGGGTCGATCCGGGCCCGGTACCCGGTGATGATCCCCTCGTCCTCCAGGCGCTTGACCCGGCGCAGACACGGCGGCGGCGTCAGACCGACCCGTTTGGCCAGCTCGACGTTGGTCAGACGACCGTCCTGGCGCAGATGGAACAAAATTTCTCGGTCGACGCTATCCATGTAATGAAGTGTCCCACGGGCCTGAAACGGAGGAATGATCGGAAACCAAATTACGCGGTCAAAAACCTAAAATTGCCGCATGAACGCCCCGTCAGACGTGGCCATCGGCTTCGAGCGCCAAGACGTCACCGCACCCCCTCCCACCAGGTCCGACTTCCGGTCGGCCCTCGGGGACTCCAGCTCCGTGGGCCTGGCCCTGTTCCCGCTGGGCATAGCCCTCGGCGTGCTCGTCGTCCACGCGGGGCTGCAGTGGTGGTGGGCGACCGCGATCACCGCCTTCGTGTACGCGGGCTCGCTGGAGTTCCTCCTCGTCGGCCTGATCGCCGCGGCGACGCCGCTGGCCCAGGTCGCGCTCACGGCGTTCCTGGTCAACTTCCGGCACGTCTTCTACGCCCTGTCCTTCCCGCTGCACCGGGTCAGGAGCCGCGCCGGCAAGGTCTACAGCACCTACACGCTGACCGACGAGGCCTACGCCCTGACCACGGGGGAGTCGGCGCACAGCTGGAGCGGCCGGCGGATCGTCTGGCTCCAGGCGCTGTGCCAGGTCTACTGGGTCGTCGGCGCCACCCTCGGCGCGCTCTTCGGCGCGCTGGTTCCGGCGGAACTGACCGGCCTGGACTTCGCGTTGACCGCCCTGTTCGTCGTCCTGGCCGTCGACGCCTACCTCGCCAAGCGCGACATCCCCACGCCCGCCCTCGCCCTGGTGTGCGCGCTGGTCGCCCGGTTCGTCCTGCCGGGGCAGATGCTGCTGGCCGCGCTGGGGCTGTTCACCGCCGGGCTCCTGGCCCGCCGCGCGTTCGCGCCGCGAGGGGAGACGGCCCGTGCCTGACAACGCGACGTACGTAGCCGCCGCCATCGGCATATCCGCCGCCGTCACCTGGGCGCTCCGCTGCCTGCCCTTCGCCGCGCTCGCACCCCTGCGGGCGAGCGACACCCTGCGCTACCTCAGCGTGCACATGCCGGTCGGCGTGATGGTGATCCTCACCGTCTACACCCTCCGCGACGTCTCCCTCACGACCGCCCCACCCGTCGCCCTGGCCCTCGCGGCCACCCTCGGCCTCCACCTCTGGCGCCGCAACGCGGTCCTGAGCGTGCTGGGCGGCACGGCGATCCATGTGGCCTTGGCGAGCGCGGTGTTCAGCCACGGCTGAGCCGGACGGGCTGTATTCAGCCCGTCCGGCGTTTGAGGACCCGGGGGTCCGGGGGGCGGAGCCCCTCGGGAAACGGTGAAAGGGCGGGACCGGGGCCACTACTCCTTGCCCGGCAACCCGATCGGGTTCGGGAACCGCAGCGCGGAGGCGCACGCCTGCGCCAATGGCACGAGCAGGGCGCGTAGTTCGTCGACCTTGCGCCCGTCCCAAACCCGTCCCGCCGCCAGATCCGTCCCCTCCTCCACAACCGCCAAAAGAGCCCGCCCCTCCCGCGTAGCCACCCCGTCCGCTCCGAGCAGCCCCCTCCCCACCAGCCGCGCCCCCGCCGCCTCCCACTCCTCGTCCGTCCAGCCCCGGTAGGGCTGGAGCTCCGAGCGCGGCACGTCGATGCCCGACCGCAGCACCAGCGCCTCGCAGCCGTCGAGCCCGGCGGCGACGAGGGCCGCCACATGGCCGTCGCCCCGGTGCTCGCGCAGCAGCGTCGCCGCGTGCCACAGGCGTTCCAACGGGTCGTCGGGCCAGGCCAGCGCGGCGTGCGCCGCGAAAAGCACCCGACCGCCGGGGTCGAGCCCGCGCGCGGCCTCGGCGAGCAGTTCGCCCGCCCGGGCGGCCTCCTTCTCGCGGCCCGCCAGCAGTCGTTCCAGCGCGGCCCGCGCTCCCGCACGCCGGATCTCCAGGGCCCGCGCAGGCGGAGTGATGTCCCAAACCGATGGCAGCGCCCGGGCGACCGTCCCCGGCGCGAAGCCGAAGAACGCCGCCGTGACCGGCTCCGGGCCCACCGGCCCGAGCGGTGCCGCCCGTCCGGCGAAGTAGCCGCGCCGCCAGCCCCGCAGCCCCGCCTCCTCGAAGGCGGTCAGCGCCTCCGGGGCGAAGTAGACGACGGCGTGGACGGGTTCGTACAGCTCCCACAGCGTGCGGGCTGCCGTGTCGTTCATCGCCCGGACCTCCGATCCGCTCCTACGCTTCCGGCACATGCCGGCCCAATCCTCGCAGCACCCCCTCCGTCTCCGCCATGATCCGTTCGATCAGCGCCGCGCAGGACGGCAGGTCCTCGATGACCCCCGCCACCTGCCCGGCGGCCATCACCCCCAGATCCGTCCGGCCGTCGACCATCGCCGCCTTCAGCAGCATCGGCGTGTTCGCGGCCAGCAGCACCCGCCCCCAGCCGAGTTCCCCGCCGTGCCGCAGGGCCCGCCCGTCGCGGAGCATCCGTCCCCACGTCAGCCCCGACAGCGCCCGGAACGCCGCCGCGTGCCGCAGCGCTCGTACGAGCGTGGCGGTGCGGCCCGCGCGCTCCAGCGCGGTGACGAAGGGGGTGCGCAGCATGCGGTGGGGCAGGCCGTCGACGCGGTCGGTGACGGTGACGTCCTTGACGGACGCGGCGAGGTACGCGGCCTTCACGGGCGCCGGGACCGTGCTGTCGGAGGTGAGCAGGAAGCGGGTGCCCATGGCGATGCCCGCCGCCCCGTAGGCGAGGGCGGCGACCAGGCCCCGGCCGTCGTGGAAGCCGCCCGCCGCGACGACCGGGACGCCGACCGCGTCGACGACCTGCGGCAGCAGCACCGACGTCGCGACCTCGCCCGTGTGGCCGCCGCCCTCACCGCCCTGCACGATCACCGCGTCCGCGCCCCAGGCGGCGACCTTCTCGGCGTGCCGACGGGCGCCGACGGAGGGGATGACGACCACGCCGGCGTCCTTGAGGCGGGCGATCAGCTCCCGCGAGGGGGCCAGCGCGAACGACGCCACCCGCACCCCCTCCGCGATCAGGATCGCGGCGCGTTCGGCGGCGTCGCCCGCGTCCGCGCGCAGGTTGACGCCGAAGGGCCGGTCGGTACGGGACCTCACCTCCCGGACGGCGGCCCGCAGCCGCTCCGGGGTCATGGTGGCCGCGCCCAGGATGCCGAGGCCCCCGGCGGCGGCGACGGCCGTCACCAGCCGGGGGCCCGCCACCCAGCCCATGCCGGTCTGCACGACGGGGTGCCGGACGCCCACGAGCTCGGTGAGGGCCGTCCTCACGACCGCACCGTCCTCACGTCCACCCGCACCGTCCTCACGTCCGCACCTCGCGGTCGCGGAGGCCGTCCGGGTCGACGACCTCGCGGATCAGCCGCAGTTCGGCCGCCGTCGGCGGCCGGGTGCGCGGCACGTCCGACGGCACGTCGAGGGGGAAGCCGGTGGCCGCCCGCACCTCCTCGGCCGTGACGCCGGGGTGCAGCGAGCGGACCCGTAGCGTGCGGTCCGGCGTCTCGAAGTCCAGCACCGCGAGATCGGTGACGACGCGCCGGAGGCCGTGGAAGCGCGTCGCGGCGGGCCCGGCGGCGGCCGCCCGGTCGTAGCCGACGCCGCAGACCATGTCGACGCGCTCGACCAGGACCCGGGGGGAGTGCCGGGGGATCCAGTAACTGACCGGGTGGTTGAGGGAGTTGACGGGCGCGCCGCGCACGCCCAGCAGCTGCCGGTCGGGGCGGCGCGCGTCGCCGATGCGGCTGATGTTCTGGTTGCCGTACCGGTCGAGCTGGCTCGCGCCCATCATCACGTGCCGTCTGCCTTTGGTGACCAGTGCCAGGTGGCGGCGGAACGGCAGCCAGCCCTCGACCACCCGGGCCGGGCGGCCCAGCGCCGGCACGTCGGCGATCAGCATCGCCTCGCCGTCCGTCAGCAGCAGCTCCGGGGCGAACGTCAGCCGCGCCAGCCTCGCCCCGATCGTGGGGACCGTGCCCATCGGGCTCGCCAGGATCTCCCCGTCGCCGCGCCAGGCTTCCGCGCAGGCCACGACGCAGATCTCGGCCCTGCTGACGTTCATGAGGCCTCCCGCCTGCGTGTCGCCCTGCGTGTCGCCGCGACCGCCGCCCGGTACTCGTCCTCGTCGCCGGACAGGAAGCGCGCGACGAACTCCCGCCAGGCCGCCGGGTCGGCCGCCGCTCGCGCGTACGCCGCCTGGAACGCCTCGTCGCGGTCGTAGTCCGGCGCGCACGAGGTGAAGTGCGCGCCGCCCGGCGCCTCGACGACCCCGGTGACGCAGTGCCGCTGGACGAGCAGCGTCTGCGGCCCGCCCTCGTCCGTGAACTCCTCGGTGGTGACGAGCCGTTCGCAGGAGACGTACGCTTCCTTGGCCGCCTCGCAGAACAGGTCGTCGAAGTACGGGTCCGGGCCCAGGTACTGGGCGTTGCCGCGCGCGTCCGCGCGGTTGAGGTGGACCAGCGCCGCGTCGAGGGTCAGCGCGGGAACGGCGACCAGCTCCTCCCCGTCCTCGTACGGCGAGACCACCGTCCGCAGGCCCGGGCCCGCCGTCATGACGTCCGAGCCGAGCCCGGCCCGCACGGGCAGGAACGGCAGCCGGTGCGCGGCGGCCGTCAGGCCCCACATGACCATCGACTCGTCGAGCTCCACCAGCTCCAGCCCGCCACGCTGCCGGGCCGCGCGGAAGTGAGGTTCGAGGGGGATCGAGTCGAGGGAGACGAAGGCCGTCACCAGCTTGCGGATCCGGCCCGCGGCCGCCAGCAGGCCGACGTCCGGGCCGCCGTAGGAGACGACGGTCAGATCGGTCAGCCCGGCCCGCAGCACGGCCCGGACCAGCGCCATCGGCTTGCGGCGCGACCCCCAGCCGCCGATGCCGATCGTCATGCCGTCCGCCAGCCGGGCCACGGCCTCGTCGGCGGTCATCCTCTTGTCGGCCGTCATATCCCCTCCCTCCCCGGGCCCGGCCGGCCGGCGGTGAAGGCGGCGCGGTACCGGTCGCCGACGCCGCCGAGGGCGGCCTCGAAGGTGAAGCCCTGCTCGTAGCGGTAGCCCCGCCGGACGTCGACGGGGTCGATGCCGTTGAGCGCGGCCTTGGCCATGCGCAGCAGCACGCCGTCCTTCGCCGCGATCTCCCGCGCCAGCTCCAGTGCCGCCCCGGCGAGCCCCGGCCGGGGCGTGACGCGCCAGACCGAACCGTGCCGGTGGAGCTCGGCGGCCGTGACGGTGCGCGAGGTGTAGAAGAGCGTGCGCATCAGGTGCTGGGGTACGAGACGGGAGAGGTGGGTGGCGGCGCCCAGCGCGCCCCGGTCGAGCTCGGGCAGCCCGAACACCGCGTCGTCGGAGGCGACGACCGCGTCGGCGTTGCCCACGAGACCGACGCCGCCGCCCAGGCAGTGGCCGTGCACGGCGGCGACGACCGGGACGGGGCAGTCGTAGACGGCGGAAAAGGCTTCGGCGCAGGCGTGGTTGACGTCGACGAGGGCCCGGTGGCCCGGCGTGCCGCCGCCGCTCAGCTCCTTGAGGTCCACGCCGGCGTTGAAGCCCCGTCCGGCGGCGGTGAGCAGGACGCAGCGGGTGTCCGGGTCGGCGCCGGCCGTGCGGACCGCGTCCGCCAGCGCGTACCAGCCGCGGACGGGCAGGGCGTTGACGGGAGGGACGTCCACGGTGACGACGGCGATGCCCGGTTCGGGGCGTGCGGTGGAGATGCCCATCGGCTACCTTTCCACCAAACGTTTGTTAGGTACCGGTCCGTTGTCGACGGTAGCAGCGGACCGTTCGCCGGGGGAGGCGTGGATGAGCGGAACTCCCGGGCCGGAGCCGGACGGCCGCCGGGTCGTTCTCGTCACCGGCGGCACCCGGGGCGTGGGCGCGGGCATCGCGCGGGCCTTTCTGCGCACCGGCGCGCACGTCGTGGTGTGCGCCCGTCGCCCACCCGGGGAGCCGGTCACGGCGGCGGGGCGGACGGCCCGCTTCCACAGCGCGGATCTGAGGGAACCAGCGGCTGTCGAGGAGGTTTTCGCCTGGCTCGCCGCCGAGTACGGCCGGCTCGACGTCCTCGTCAACAACGCCGGCGGCACGCCCCACCGGCCCCTGGACTCGGCGGACGCCGCCCGGCACGTCCGCGTCCTGGAGCTCAACCTCCTCGTGCCGCTCGCCGTCTCGCTCGCCGCCCGGCCGCTGCTGCGGGCGCGGCCCGGCCCGGCGGCCGCGGCGATCGTGATGATCGGCAGCGTCAGCGGCACCCGACCCTCGCCCGGCACCGCCGCCTACGGCGCGGCCAAGGCGGGGCTCGCGAACCTGGCCCGCACGATGGCCGTGGAGTGGGCCCCGGACATCCGGGTCAACACCCTCGTCCTCGGCATGGTCGGCACCCCGGCCGCGCGGGCGCATTACGGCGGCGAGGCGGGCCTGGCCGCCGTCGGCCGGACCGTACCGGCCGGGCGGCTCGCCGAGCCCGACGAGATCGGCGAGGCCGCCGTCTTCCTTGCCTCGGACCGGGCCGCCTACATCACCGGGGCCGCCCTGCTCGTCCACGGCGGGGGCGAGGCCCCCGCCTTCCTCGCCGCGGCACAGGCCGCACAGGGAGGAACGGCATGACCGGAATCCACGCGGGACGGGTCGCCGTCGTCACCGGCGCCGGGCGCGGCCTCGGCCGCGCCCACGCGCTGGCGCTCGCCGCCGAGGGCGCCCGGGTCGTCGTCAACGACCTGGGCGCGGGGCCCGCCGGGCAGGGCGCCTCGGCGGACCCCGCCCGGCTCGTCGCCGAGGAGATCCGCGCCCGGGGCGGCGAAGCCGTCGCCCACGGCGGCGACATCGCCACCGACGAGGGCGCTCGCTCGCTCGTCGCCACCGCCCTGGAGACGTACGGACGCCTCGACGCGCTCGTCAACAACGCGGGGTTTCTGCGGGACCGCATGCTCGTCAACCTCGGCGAGGACGACTGGGACGCCGTCGTCCGCGTCCACCTCAAGGGCCACTTCCTGCCCCTGCGCCACGCCGCCGCCCACTGGCGGGCGCGGGCGAAGGCGGGGAGCGTGCCGGAGGCGCGCGTCGTCAACACCACGTCCGGCGCGGGGCTGCTGGGCAGTGTCGGCCAGGCCAACTACGCCGCCGCCAAGGCCGGCGTCGTCGCCCTCACCCTCGTGGCCGCCGCCGAACTGGCCCGCTATGGCGTCCAGGTCAACGCCGTCGCCCCGGCGGCCCGCACCCGGATGACCGAGCGGGTCTTCGCGGAGGCGATGGCCGCGCCGGAGGACGGCGGGTTCGACGCGATGGCCCCGGCCAACGTCTCGCCGCTGGTGGTCTGGCTGGCGTCGGCGGACGCGACCGGCGTCACCGGCCGGGTCTTCGAGGCGGAGGCCGGCCGCATCACGGTCATGGAGGGCTGGCACCCGGGCCCCACGGCCGACAAACGCGACCGCTGGACACCGGGAGAAGCGGGAACGGCGGTACGGGAGCTGCTGGCAGGGGCGCGGACGGAAGGGCCGGTGTACGGGGCGGAGGAGCCCGGGCAAGGGCTGTGATCGCCGCCACAGCCCGTTCCTGTCACGCCCGTCGCCCGGGCGGTGTCCTCACGGTACGAGCCACAGCGAAAGGAGCGACATCATGAAGGCCGTCATCGTGTGCACCTCCGTCTCCCACGGCAACACCAAGAGGATCGCCGACGTCATGGGCGAGGTCCTGGAGGCCCGGGTCGTCGAGCCCGAACAGATCGACGCGGCCGAGCTCGCCGCCTACGACCTGGTGGGATTCGGCTCGGGCATCTACACGCAGAACATCCACCCGCGGCTGCGCCGGTTCGCCGAGTCGCTGCCGGAGGGCCGGTACCGCAAGGCGTTCGTCTTCACCACCAGCGGACTGCCCGAGCCGCCCTTCCGGCCCCACACCCGCTCCCTCGCACGGCTCCTGGAGCGGAAGGGCTTCGACGTGAACGACACCTTCCAGTGCCGCGGGTACGACACCTGGCTGCCGTTCAAGCTCGTCGGCGGGATCAGGAAGGGACGGCCCGACGCCACCGATCTCCAGGCGGCGCGGGCGTTCGCCGAGGGGCTGCGGGCCAGGACTCTGGCCTGATCAGGACACCACGTCCTTCCCCCGGAAGTGCCGGAACGCCAGCGCGAAGAACACCACCGCGTACGCGACCGACACCGCCGTGCCCTTGACCATCCCGCCGTACTCCGGGCGCGGCTGGAGGGCGTCGGCCCACGCGTACTGCCAGTGGGCCGGCAGCAGGTCCCGCCAGTCGCCCAGCGCCGTGACGGCGTCGAGGACGTTGCCGACGATCGTCAGGCCCATCGCGCCGCCCACCGCGCCCAGCGGCGCGTCCGTGACCGTCGACAGCCAGAACGCCAGCGCCGCCGTGACCAGCTGGCCGACGAAGACGAAGGCCACGCAGAGGGCCAGCCGGCCCGTCGCCGTGCCCGCGTCCAGGGAGCCTCCGGTGGGGATCCGCAACGGCCCCCAGCCGTAGGCGGCCGTGCCCGCCGCGAGCGCCACCAGCGGCAGCAGCACCATCGCCGCCGCGCTGAAGGCCAGCGCCACGGCCAGCTTGGCCCACAGCAGCCGGGCGCGCGGCACGGGCGCGGCCAGCAGGTACCGCAGCGACGACCAGCTCGCCTCCGAGGCCACCGCGTCACCGCAGAACAGCGCCACCGGCACCACCAGCAGGAAGCCCGCCGAGACGAACAGCGCGGTGGCGGCGAAGTTCGCGCCGGAGGCGGTGGCCGTGTCCATCAGGGTCACCCGCCCGTCGCGGCCCTGGCGGTCGCCGCCGATCGCGAAGGCCGCGATCAGGACGAACGGCAGCACCGCGAGCACGGCGCCCATCACCAGTGTGCGGCGCCGCCGCAGTTGCCGCGCCGCCTCCACGCGCAGCGGAAGGGTGCGGCCGGCCCGGTAGCCGGGCGCGGATTCGACAGCCGTGGTGCCGCTCACGCGGAGCCTCCGATCAGGGTCAGGAACGCGTCCTCCAGGCGCCGGTGCGGGCCCACGCTCGTCACGGGCACTTCCAGCCGGACCAGTTCCACCAGCAGTTCCGGCACGGTCGCGCCGTCGAGCCGCACCAGCAGCCCCTCGTCGGCCCGCACGGCCGACGCCACGCCGGGCAGGGCGGCCACCTTGTCCACCGTCACCTCCGACGGCGTGCCCTCGACGCCGACCAGCAGGGTGTCGCCCGAGCCGACGATGTCCGCGACCGGGCCCGCGCCGACCAGCCGGCCCCGGTCCATGACGACCAGATGGGTGCAGGACTGCTCGACCTCGGCCAGGAGATGGCTGGAGACGATCACCGTGCGGCCGGCCGCCGCGTAACGGATCATCACCTCGCGCATCTCCCGGATCTGCGGCGGGTCCAGCCCGTTGGCCGGCTCGTCGAGGATCAGCAGGTCCGGCAGGCCCAGCATGGCCTGGGCGATCGCGAGGCGCTGCCGCATGCCCTGCGAGTAGGTGCGCACGGCCCGGTCCAGCGCGGAGCCCAGCCCCGCGATCTCCAGGGCCTCCTCCAAGTGCGCGTCCTCGGCGGGACGGCCGGTGGCCCGCCAGTACAGGTCCAGGTTGGCCCGCCCGGACAGGTGCGGCAGGAAGCCCGCGCCCTCGACGAACGCGCCGACCCGCGACAGCACGGGCGAGCCCGGCCGGATCGCGTGCCCGAAGACCCGGATCTCCCCGGCGTCGGGCCGGATGAGGCCCATGAGCATCCGCAGCGTCGTGGTCTTGCCCGCGCCGTTGGGCCCCAGCAGCCCCACCACCTGTCCGCGTTCGACCTGGAACGACAGGTCGCGCACGGCGTACCGGTCCGCCGACTTGGCGTACCGCTTGCTCAGCCCGGCGATCCGCAGCGGCACGTCGGCCAGCTCCGGGTCGGGCGCGGGGGCGGTGGTGCGGCGCCGCCCGGTGAGCAGCAGGGCCGCCGCGACGAGCACGCCGCCAGCCGGCAGCCCCCATGTCCACCACGGCAGGCCGGCCGAGCCGGTCCGCACGCCGGGGGCGGTCGGGACGCTCAGCCCGCCGCCCGCGAGGGAGACGGTGTAGGTGGCGGGGTGCGTGGGGGAGGCGTAGCCGAGGTCGGTGGCGGAGAGCACGAGCCGCATCCGGTGCCCGGCCTCGAAGGTGTGGTCGATCGCGGGCAGGCGCAGCTCGACCGTTCTGCCGTCCTTCGCGTCCTCGACACGCACCGGGGCGACGAGCTGTCCGGGCAACTGCTGCTGGCCGCCGGGGCCGACGTCGTAGACCTTGGCGAAGAGGACGGCCTCGCCGGTGTCGGAGGCGACCTTCACCTTCGCGGTGGGCGTGCCGGTGACGCGGACGCCCTCGGCCAGCGGGGCGGAGTCGAAACGGGCGTACTGGCCGGGGAAGTCCAGAGACACCCCGAGGCCGAGGCCCGACAGCTGGGAGAGCCCGCCCCCGACGCCGGGCACGGCGGAGACGGCCGGCGGAGCGGCGCCCGCCGGGTTGGCGAACGACCGCGTGCCACCGGTCAGCGGCACGGTCCGCGTGTCGGACCGCAGCCCGGGGTAGCGGGTGCCGGTCGCCGCGCGCAGCCGCGCCCTGCCGTCGGTGGTGTCGATGCCGCCGGTGCGGCTGACGCGGAAGGCGGGTCCGGTGCCCGTGGACTCGTCGTCCTTGAGGTAGCGGTCGAACCACGCGCGCGTGCGCTGCTCGATCCGGTCCTGCTCGGCCGCGACGCCGGTGTCGTGCCCGCCGGCGATCCAGTCGACGGCCACGGGCGCGCCGTTGCGGCGGATGGCGGCGGCAGCGGCGTCGGACTGGTCGAGGGGGAAGAGGGAGTCGTTCTGCCCCTGGACGATGAGCGCGGGGACCTTGACGCGGTCCGCGACGGCGGAAGGACTGCGGCGCTCCAGCAGTTTCCGCGCGTCCGCGTCGGGCTTCCCGGCGACGGCCACCCGCTCGTACATCTCGCACAGGCTCCGCTCGAACCGGCCGCAGCCGGAGGGGCCGGGGGTGCCCTTGCCGGCCGAGGCCGAGCCGGTGGTCGAGCCGGTGGTGAAGAAGATCCCGGCCCAGAGCTTCTTGAAGACGTCGCCGGGGAAGAGGGAATCGGCGAGGTTCCAGTAGGTGATCTGCGGGGCGATGGCGTCGACGCGCTTGTCGTACCCGGCGGCGAGCAACGCGATCGCACCGCCGTACGAGCCGCCCGCGATGCCGACGCGCGGGTCCCCGGCCGCGTCGAGGCGGACCTCGGGGCGCCGGGCGAGCCAGTCGATCAGCCGGCTGACGTCGGCGACCTCACGGTCCGGGTCGTTGAGGCCGATCCGCCCGGTGGAGTGCCCGAAACCCCGCGCGGACCACGTCAGCACGGCGTAGCCGGAACGGGCCAGCTCCTCCGCCTCGGGCCGCAGGTCGTTCTTGCTGCCGCCGAAGCCGTGCGCGAGCAGCACCGCCGGGCGGCGCTCGTCGGCGGGGCCGGACGTGAAGAAGGACGTGTCGATCCGGACGGTGTCCTTGCCCCCGCCCGGGCCCTCGGGCATGACGATCGACCGGTCCTCGCGGCGCACGGGAGGATCGCCGCCGGTGGCCGAGGCGACCGTCCAGGTGCCGGCACCACCGAGCACGACGACCGCGGCGACGGCGGCGAACAGCCGCCGCCCGCGCGGACGGGGGAGACGCAGCTTCATGTTCGAATGCTAAGCGGAGCCGGTGTCCGGCTGAGCGCGGCGGTCACTCCCCGGCCATGTCCGCCAGCCTCGTCACGGTGTTCCAGTTGCGCCCGGTGCCGGCTGTGCCCAGCCGCCGCTCGGTGAGCACCTTCGCCAGCCGGGAGTCCCGGATGCCGTTCGCGCAGTGGAGATACACCTCGCGCTCACCCAGCGCGAACGCCTCGGGCGCGTACGCCGCCGGGTCGAGATCCGCGACGGTGGCCGGGTCGGCCGGGCCGGCGAGGAAGGTCACCACAAACCGCGAGGGGTCGACCTCCTGCCCGGCGAACGGATTGGCGTCGACGACACGGCGTATCTCACCCGCCTCGCGCACGAGACAGGTCACGGAGAACCCCAGCTCCCGTTCGATGGCCTCCTCCAGCCGCGCGGCCAGTGTCCCCTCGTCGGCCCCGGCGTGGGTGAAGACGGCGTTGCCGCTGTTGAGATGGGTACGGACGGCCTCGCACCCCATGCCGGCCAGCAGCTCCCGCAGGGTCTGCATGGGGACACGCTTCTTGCCGCCGACGTTGATACCGCGCAGCAGCGCCACATACGTTGTCATTGCGTCACCCTAATCACGGGGACCATATTCAGCCCGTCCGGCGTTTGAGGACCGGGGGTCCGGGGGCGGAGCCCCCGGGAAACGGCGAAGGGGCGGGTCAGGGGCTCCCCCACCGCACTGTCCGGTCGCACCACCGCTCCAGCAAGACCGCGTCGTGCCCAACGGCCAGCAGCCCCGCCCCGCTCTCCCGGCGGTACTCCTCGACCACGCCCACCAACGCCGCCGTCGTCGACGCGTCCAGCATCGCCGTCATCTCGTCACAGATCAGCCACCGCGGCCGCGCCACCAGCGCCCGCGCCACGCACGCCCGCTGGAGCTGCCCGTCGCTCACCTCGTGCGGGCGGCGCGCCAGGAGCTCGGCCGACAGGCCGACGACCGGCGCCAGCCCGTCCACCCGGGCGGCGGCCTCGGCGCGGCGGCCCGTCGCCCGCAGCGGCTCGGCGATCAGGTCGCGGAGCCGCAGCCGGGGGTCGGCCGACTGCCGGGGCTGCTGGAAGACGACCCCGAACGCGGTGCGCTGCTCGCGCGGCGCGCGGTGCCGCCAGCCACGGGCGGGCTCGCCGTCGATGACGACGGTCCCCGCGTCCGGCCGGTGCAGCAGCGCGGCCACGCGCGCCAGCGTGGACTTGCCGCAGCCGCTGGGCCCGAGCAGCCCCACGGCCTCGCCGTCGCCGATGGTCAGCGACACATCGCGGACGACCGGTTCGCGCCGGTCGTACCCGGCGGTGATGCCGCGCAGCTCAAGCACGGGGGGCCTCCTCGGCGGCCGGGCGGTGCGGATGGTGGCAGGCCACCCCGCCGACGAGCGCCGGCACGGCCTCGCAAGCCGACGCCTTCACGGCGCAGCGCGCCGCGAAGGCGCAGCCCGAGGGCAGCGCCCCCAGCTCCGGCGGCATGCCTGGAATAGGGGTGAACGCCCGTTCCGGCAGCGCGTCCAGCAGCCCCCGCGCATACGGGTGCCGGGGCCCGGCGGCGCCGAAGAACACGGCCGCGTCCGCGATCTCGACGACGCGGCCCGCGTACATCACGGCGACGCGGTCGGCGATCCGCTCGGCCGCCGCCAGGTCATGCGTGATCATCAGCAGCGCGTGGCCCGCGTCCGCGTGGCGGCGCAGCTCGTCGGCCGTGCGGTCGACGAGCTCGCGGTCCAGGCCGGTCGTCGGCTCGTCGGCCAGCAGCAACGGCGCGTCGCCGACGAGCGCGAGCGCGGTGGCCGCGCGCTGCGCCAGGCCGCCGGAGAGCTGGTGGGGATAGCGGTCGAGGTGACCGGCCGGGAACGCCGCCCGCGCGGCGGCCGCCTCCACGGCCTCCGCCAGCGCGGCCCCTCGGGCGCCGGTCAGCTCCCGGACCGTCTCCGCCAGTTGCGCGCGCACGGTCCGGACGGGCGTGAGGTGCGCGGCCGGACTCTGCGGCACGAGCCCGATACGGCGGCCCCGGACGGTACGGGCCAGCGTCCGCTCGTCGGCGGAGAGCAGCTCCAGGCCGTCGCCGAGGCGCGCCTCCCCGGATGTCTCGGCGTTGCCGGGCAGCAGCCCGAGCAGCGCCGAGGCCAGGACGGACTTGCCGCAGCCGCTCTCGCCGACGAGGGCGAGGCACTCCCCGGCGGCCAGCTCGAACGAGACGTCGCCGACGGCGGCGACATGCCTGCCGCCGGGCATTCGGAACCGTACGGACAGTTCACGGACGGAAAGGACCGTCGTCACAGCGTCAGCTCCGATCGGTGCCGGGGGTTGAGCCGCGCCCGCCACGCGCCGGCCAGGCCCGCGAGGGCGAGGGTGGGGACGATGATGAACAGGCCGGGGAAGAGCGTGGGCCACCAGTCGCCCGCGAGCAGCGAACCCCGCGCGCTGTTGACCATGTTGCCCAGGCTCGCCCGGTGCGTGGGAAGCCCCAGGCCCAGGAAGGACAGCGCCGACTCGTGCCAGATCGCGTGCGGCACCATCAGGACCGCCGCGAGCCCCGCCTGCGGCAGCACCGCCGGCAGCAGGTGCCGCACTGTCACGCGCCAGCGTGACGCGCCACCGGAGACGGCCGCGTCGATGTACGGCCGGGAGCGCAGCGACAGCACCTCGGCCCGCACCACGCGCGCCGTCGACAGCCAGTGGGTGACCGCCACCGAGGCGACCACCGGCCAGATCCCGGGCCGGAACAGGGCGACGACGAAGATGCCGAGCAGCAGGTGCGGCACGGCCGAGAAGAGGTCGACGAGCCGCATCAGCAGCCGGTCCGGCCAGCCGCCGAACGCGCCCGCGAGCGCCCCGGCCGCCGTGCCCACGACGGTCGCGACGAGCGCTGCCACCACACCCACGAGCAGGGAGACGCGCAGCCCGTACACACAGCGCAGCAGCAGGTCGCGGCCGACCTCGTCGGTGCCGAAGGGGTGCGCCGCGCCCGGCGGGAGCAGCTTCGCGCCGAGGTCGACGGCCTGCTCGTCCAGCGGCACGGCGAGCGGTACGACGAGCACGGCGAGGACGACGGCGGCCATGACACCGGCCGAGACCCGCAGGGCCCACGTGCGGCTGACCATCGTGCGGCTACCCATCGAAACCTATCCTCGGATCGACCAGCCCGTACAACAGGTCGGCCAGCAGATTGCCCACCAGCACGGCCGCCGTGGCGAGCACGGTCAGGGCGGCGAGCAGCGGGAAGTCGACCTTGGTGGCCGCCTCGACCGTCGCCGAGGCGATGCCCGGCCAGCTGAACACGGTCTCCACCAGCAGCGCGCCGGTGATGAGCTCGGGCACGCGGGAGCCGATCAGGGTGAGGACGGGCAGCAGCCCGGACCGCAGGGCGTGGCCGAGGAGGACCGTCCGCTCGCGCAGACCACGGGCGCGGGCGCCGCGCACGGGGTCCTCCGCCAGCGCGTCCCCCACGCCCTGACGTACGTACAGCACGAACCACGGCAGCTGGGTGGCGGCGAGGACGGCCGCCGGGAGCACGAGGTGCGAGGCGACCTGGCCGGCCGTGGCGACGTCGGTGCCGGTGTCGGTGAGACCGCCGGCCGGGAGGACGCCCAGCTCGACGGAGAAGAACCAGACGGCGAGCAGCCCCACCCAGAACGGCGGGGCCGCCTCCAGCGTGTAGGCGAGCGCGGTGACCGCCCGGTCGAGCCATCCGCCGCGCCGCCGGGCGGCGAGAACGCCCAAAACCGTCCCCACGGTCACGGCCACGGCGAAGGCGACACCGCACAACAGCACGGACCACCCGACACGCTCGCCGATGACGTGCGAAACGGGCTGGCGCAACGCCGCCGACTCGCCGAGGTCACCGGTGAGCGCGGCGCCCAGCCAGTCCCACCAGCGGGTGACGAACGGCTCGTCGGCGCCGAGGTTGGCGCGGAGTTGGTCCAGGACGTCCCGCCCGGCGCCGAGCCCGGCGGAGCCGGCGTAGGCCTTGGCCGGGTCGAAGGGCGAGGCGGCTGCGAGGGCGAAGACCCCGAAGGTCACGACGGCGAGCAGGGGGACGGCGGCCAGCAGCCGCCGCCCCGCCATGCGGGCCATCGGCCCCCAGGGGAGGGACCGGTGTGTCACTTCTCCGGCTGCCAGTCCTCGACGTTCCACCACGGGCCGGCGCCGAGGCCGTGGTCGTGCGGCTCGACCTGGGTGGTGAGGCCCTTCCGGCCGCCGTTCATCACGTAGAGGTGGTCGACGTGGGTGAGGAAGACATAGCCGGGGTTGTCGGCGAGACCTCGCTGCACCGCGTCGTACGCCGCCTTGCGGGCGGCCTTGTCACCGCCGCGCCGGCCCTCCTCCAGGGCCTTGTCGACGGCGGGGTCGCCGTAGGCGGCCATGTTGTTGAAGCCGTCGAGGGCGAGGGAGGAGTGCAGCAGGTTGTAGAGGTCGAAGTCGGGGTCGGCGGGGTTGCCGCCGCCGGCGAGGACGGCGTCCTCCTTCATCCGCGGCTCGATGACCTCCCAGGTGCCGCTCTGCACCTTGACGTCGACACCGGCCTTCTTGGCGTCGGAGGCGAAGGCCAGGGCGTGCTCCTCGCGGAGCTTGTCACCGGCGGGGAACCAGAGGGTGAACGCGGCGCGCTGCCCGTCCTTCTCCCGGACGCCGTCGCCGCCGGCCCGCCAGCCCGCGTCGTCCAGCAGCTTCTTCGCCTTCTCCAGGTCGTGCGGCCGCTCGGTGCCCTTCGCGAACCACTCGCTGTCCGTGGGCACGGGCCCGTAGCCGGCCCGGCCCGCGCCCTCCAGCAGCTTGTCGACCATGGCGTCGCGGTCGACGGCGAGGTCGAGGGCGCGGCGCACGGCGAGATCGCCGGTGACCTTGTTCGCGGTCGGCAGGGTCACCCCGCGGAAGTCGGTGGTCCGGGCGGTGAGGGTGGTTCTGGACTTGTCGCCCTTGAAGCCCTTGACGAGGTTCGGCGGCAGGATCGCGCCGTCGAGGTCGCCGGAGCGCAGCCGGGTGGCGCGCACGTCGTCGTCCTTGATGATCGCCATGGTGAGCTTCTTGACCTTCGGCTCGCCGCCCCAGTAGGCGGGGTTGGCCTTGAAGGTCAGCTTCTCGCCCTTGCTCCAGCCGGTGAGGACGTACGGCCCGGTGCCGATGGGCGCGGTGTTGAACGAGCCGGTGTTGACGTCCTGTCCCTTGGCCGCGTGCTCCGGCACGATCGGCAGGACGGTCCGCTCGGCGAAGGGCGCGTAGGGGTACTTGAGCGCGAAGACGACGGTGTCGTCACCGGCGGCCGTGACCTTGTCGATCGCGGCGAGCTCGCCCTTGGCGGCGTTGTTCGTCTTCTCGTCGAGGATGGTCCGGTAGGTGAAGACCACGTCCTCGGCGGAGAACGGCTTGCCGTCGCTGAACGTCACGCCCTTGCGGAGCTTGTACGTGTACGTCCGCCCGTCGTCGGTGACCTTCGGCAGCTCGGCGGCCAGGGCCGGCTCCAGCTTCATCGCGGAGTCGCGGCGGAGCAGCCCGTCGAAGATCTTCGAGTTGCCGTCCTTGCCGTAGCCGAGGAGCGGGCTGAGCGTCTCCGGCTCGTTGGCGAGACCCACGACGAGCGAGTCCTTGCCCTTCCCGGCCTTGTCACCGCCGCCGGGCGTCGAACAGGCCGCCGCGCCTGCCGCGAGGATGCCGGCCATGGCCGTGGCGGCCACTCCCCGTATGGACCGGGCCGTCATGCCCACACCTCTAATCAAGATCTCTTGCTATTGCGAACAAAGTGCAATTAAACAGGAGGTCAAGGAGTGGCCATGACTTGGGGGTGTCCGGTTTCCTTCGCGAACGGTAAACAGGGCAACCCCTCGACGGCCGGTCGCGGCCGGGATGGACTCGGCCGTGCCGGTCCACGCCGGTTCCTTTCGGCCACGATGCTTTCGAGGAGCACGCCAGTGAAGCCCACCTCCCTTCGCGCCGCAGGGGTCGCCCTGCTGGTCTCGGCCGCCGGACTCGGCGCGGCGATTCCCGCGACAGCCGCCGGCGCCACCGCCACCGTCGCTGGAGGGCGTGCGCCGTTCGTGAGCGTCGACAAGATCTCCATCGGGCGGGGGAGCATTCCCTCGGTGCTGGTGTCCTTCGACTACGCCTGTACCTCGGCGACCGACCGCCTCGACATCACGCTCACCTCCTATCCGGCCCCTCCCGCCAACGCCACGTGGCTGAAGGCGACGAAGGCCAAGCGGGACCTGCGCTGTGACGGCGCGCGGCACACGGACTTCGTCGAGTGGACGCACAACACCGTCCGCCTGGACACCCCCGCGCGTGCCGCCCTGTCGCTCTACGACACCGGCGGCGAGCTCCAGGTGCCCATGGCGGAGAAGACCATGAAGCCGGGCCCGGGCACCCCGCCGATCCGCGTCAACTGACGGGACGGACGGGGACGGACGCACGGGCGGCCGGTCCGGCACGTGGGGAGCGGACCGGCCGCCCGGCGTCAGGGGCAGGGCGCCCCGGACGGCAGGTCGGTGAGGAGGCTGTGCCACTCCTGGGTGGTGCTGAGCGCGCAGACGCGGGACGCGACGTCGTCGGCGTCGAGTTCCCACAGCCGGCTCGTCCGGTCCAGGCTCGCCGTGGCCAGCGCGCGGCCGTCGGGCGGGAAGGCGAGGGAGACGACGGTGTCGTCGTGGCCCGTGAGGATGGCGGTGGTGCGGTTGCCGCCGGTGTCCCACAGCCGGACCGTGCGGTCGGCGGCGCCGCTGGCCAGGGTGCGGCCGTCGGGCGAGAACGCCAGGGCCTTGACGACGCCGGTGTGGCCGGTGAGGGTCCGGGTGCGGCGACGCGTGGCGGTGTCCCACAGGCGTACGTCCCCGTCGGACCCGGCCGTGGCGAGGACGCGGCCGTCCGGGCTGAACGCCACGGCCCACGTGGTGGCCGACTGCCCGGGAAGGACCGCGACGACGCGACGGGAGGCCACCTCCACGAGCCGCACCCAGCCGTTGGCGTTGCCCTTGGCCAGGGTGCGGCCGTCGGGGCTGAAGGCCAGGGTGACCGTTTCGTCGGTGTCGCCACAGGCGATGACGTCCGAGCTCCACGACGTGGTGTTCCACAGCCGGGTCGTACGGTCGTCGCCCGCCGTGGCGAGGTAACGGCCGTCGGGGCTGAACGCGAGGGCGAGAACGGCACGCGTGTGACCCGTGAGGGTGGCTACCGTGCGCCGGGAGGCCACGTTCCACAGCCGTACGGCCCCGTCCGCGCCCGCGCCGGCCAGCGTCCGGCCGTCGGGTGAGAAGACCAGCCCGGTGACGGCCTCGGCGGGCCCGGCGAGGGTGGTGACCAGCCGGCGGTCGCCGGCGGACCACAGGCTCACCACACCGTTGGCGTCACCGACGGCGAGCGTCCGGCCGTCCGGGGAGAAGGCCACCTGGCGGGGCGTCCGGCGCGCGCCGAGCGGCGTCGTCATCCGGCCCGCCGTCACGTCCCAGATGCCGGCGCCGGGCGCTTCGCCGGAGGTGCCCGCGGCCGGGCCCGGCCCGGGCGGGTCGAGCGACACGGTGGCGAGCGTCCGGCCGTCGGGGCTGACGTGCAGTCCGTTGACGGGCAGTTCGCTGGTCAGGGTCGTGGTCGTCTCGTGGGTGGTGGTGTCCCAGAGCCGGATGGTGCGGTCGTGGCTCGCGGTGGCGAGGGTGCGGCCGTCGGGGAGGAACGCGGCCCGGGCGACTGTCCCCGTGTGGCCGGTGAGCGTGGCGAGCGGGCGGCGGGACGCCACGTCCCACAGGCGCGCGGTGCGGTCCGCGCTCGCGGTGGCCAGCGTCCGGCCGTCGGGGGAGAAGGCCACGGACATCACCGAGTCGGTGTGCCCTTCGAGCGTCGCCGTCTCCTTCAGGGTGACGGTGTCCCACAGCTTGACCGTGTGGTCGTTGCCCGCGGAGGCCAGCGTCCGGCCGTCGGGGGAGAACGCGAGGTTCATCACCTGCTGCTCGTGCCCGGCCAGCTCGGCCGTCTGCCGGTAGGTGGCCGTGTCCCACAGCCGGATCGTGCGGTCGTGCCCGGCGGTGGCGAGAGTGCGCCCGTCCGGGGTGAAAGCCACGTCGAGGACGCCGCCCTGATGGCCCTTGAGAGTGCTGAGCAGTTTGCGCGTCGAGACGTCCCAAACCTTGGTGCTGCGGTCGTGGCTGGCGGAGGCGAGCGTCCGGCCGTCGGGCGAGAACGCGAGCGCGTTGACGCTGTGGGTGTGCCCCCGGAGCGTCGCCAGGACCTCCCCCGACGCGGCGTCCCAGAGCTTGACCGTGTGGTCGTCGCTGCCGGTGGCCGCGACGCGCCCATCAGGGGAGTAGGCGATGGTGTTGACGGTGCCCCGGTGGCCGCCGAGATCGTCGGCCCGATGCCGGGCGTAGGCACTCAGCAGGCTGCCGCGCGCCTCGACGGTGGGTGAGTGACGATAGGCCGTGAGCGCGGAGAGCATCGCCGCCTCGGGGGACTCCCGGACGAGCAGATCCGCCCGCGCCGCGGACTCGCGGGACAGGGCGAGCCGGTGGTTGCTCTTGGCCGACCGCCACTGCTGGAAGGCCAAGGTACCGGCGGTCAGGGCCAGGACGAGGAGCACGGAGAGAACCGACGCCAGAGTTCTCAGCCGCTTCACAGCGCGTTTCTTCGCCCGTCTCTTCGCGCCGTCGTGATGAACGCTGGCGTCCAGGAACACCCGCGTCGCCGAACCGAGCACCGTATGACGCCCCGGAGCGGCCGCCCACTCCCGCGCCGCCGCCAGCCGGCCGCCGCGGTAGAGCAGCCCGCTGTCCCGGCCCTCCGCCTCCCACTCGGCGGCCGTCTCCGCCAGACGCTGATGGATGTGGAGCCCCGCGCGATCGTCGTCGACCCAGCGGCGCAGCCGGGGCCATGCGGTCAGCAGCACCTCGTGAGTGAGTTCCACGCGGTCGGCGTCGTGGGTGAGCAGCCGGGCCCGGGTGAACACCTCCAGCACGGCGGCGGCGTCGGCTTTCCCGTTCGCTTCCCGTTCCGGATCCAGCAGATCGGCCCGGCGGGCGGGACGGCTGGTCTCCCGTTCCCCTTCCCCGGCGACGTTCACCAACTGGAGGAGGACGCGCCGGGCCACCTCCTGCTGAGGAGGGGTGAGGGACAGGTACGCGCGTTCCGCCGTGGACGCCACCGCGCCCGATATACCCCCGGTCAGCCGGTAGCCGGCCACGGTCAGGGCAGCGCCGTCGCGGTGCTGCCACGTGCACAGCAGGGCGTGGGACAGCAGAGGCAGCGCACCGGGGCGCGGGGCGCCACCGTTCGGCGCGAGTCCCGCGTCGCGCAGAAGGATCTCCACCAGCCCGGCCTCCACGGTCAGCCCGGACTGTCGCGCCGGGCCGGTGATGACGTCGCGGAGCTGCGCCTCGTTCATCGGCGCCAGGGCGACGTGGCCCCGCTGGAGGGAGAGCGCCAGGCCGGGGTGGGCGAGACAGCGGTGGTAGAAGTCCGCCCGTACGCCGAGGACGACCAGGGCGGGCGACCGGCCGTCGTCATGGGGCGCGCCGGTTGACAGCGCGAGGAGCGCGTTCACGAAGGCACCCCGCTCGTCCTCGTCCTGACAGAGCGTGAACGCCTCCTCGAACTGGTCGACCACGAGCACGAGGCCGCCCGGCCCTGACCTCACCTCCTGGACGAACTCGCCGAACGTCTCCGGGCCCTGCTCCCACGCGTCGGCCAGCGCTGCGGGGGCGGCGCCGCTCACGGCGGCCAGCTGAGCCAGCAGCGTCTCCAGGGGGCGCTCGCCAGGGGTGAGCACCACCGTCGGCCACGCGTGCGCGCCGCGCGCCGGCAGCGCGCCGCGTGCGAGCGCCGGCAGCAGACCCGCCCGCAGCAGCGAGGACTTGCCGGCCCCGGACGGCGCCACGACCATCAACGGCCCCCCGGCACCGTCCACGAGCCGCTCGGCCAGCCGCGCGACGAGATTGGCCACGGCCTCGTCCCGCCCGAAGAACCACTGCGCCTCGTCGGGCCCGAAGGACGACAACCCGCGGTACGGGCAGACGCCGGAGTCCTCCGACGCGGACTTCCGATCCGACGTGGCATCAGCCGCCCGCGCGAGCCGCTCCAGCGTCCCATCGGTGTCGAGCGCCCGGTCGCACGCCCGGGCCAGACCCAGCGTCAGCGGCTTCTCACCGTTCTCGACCCGGCTCAGATATCCCTTGCTGTAGAAGGCGAGCCGCGCGAGCTGTACGAGCGACACCCCCCGCTCCCGCCGCAGTCGGCGCAGCAGCTCACCGGGCGGGAGCGCCTCGGAAGCCCCGGCTTCGTCGACTCCATCGCGGCACGTCGCCCCATCCGTCACTGTCTTTGGCCTTTCCCGATGACCAGGGCCGTCGCACATCCGCCGGTGAGTGGACGCCTGTTGACATTCGGGAGGAATCATCTCATCAGGTGCCGAGTACGGAGACCCGAGGTATATGCGCAGCTCAGAGGCGGTTTCCCTGGTTGCCGGTCCGCTTGGGAAACCGGGGAACCCGTTGACCGGCCCCTCGCCCGGATCCGACTCTTCGGGCATGTGGGAACGAGATCCCGCACGGATCGATTCCCGCCCACACGGTCTTCGACGACCGGAATTCCCGAGCCGGAAAAGGTAGTGAAAAACAGAATGCTCAAGAGGCAGACCGACGCGGCACGCATGCGCAGGGCAGTGTCGCGCGGGATCGTGGCCGCCACCGCACTGGCCTCCGTCGTCGGCGTCGTCGCGCCGGGCACCGCCGTGGCGAAGCCCTCGGACGCGAAGGTGACCGCCGAGGGAGGGATCAGGACGACCGACACGCAGCGCGTCGACGCGGCGTCCGTCGTCCGCCTCGACCCCAGCCCGGACGTCCTGCTGCTCAGCGACTACGACTTCGTCCACGCGCTCTGGCAGAAGGCCAGGGACGCCGGCCAGAGCCTGGACGCGGTCCGGCTGGCCGCCGAGGACGCCATGGTCAGCGGCTCCGACGAGGAGCACGCGCGGTTCATCACGACCGGAATCCACGAGGCGTACGAGGCCGACAAGCAGCGGGAGAAGGACCGCTCCGACGCGGATCGCGCGGCCCGGCTCGCCAAGTCCCAGGCGCTGATAGCCGTGGGCATCCCGAGCAGCCCGGACCTGCTCGCGCTCGGCGACGACAATTTCATCCGCGCCGTCATGAAGCACGACGCCTCGGGCCCGGAGGTCAAGAAGGCGGCCGCCACGGCACTGGCGGGGGACGCCGCCGCGTGGCAGGAGTTCATCACCAACGGCATCCGTGAGGCCCACCGCGTCGACGTGGCGCAGGAACTCAAGGACCTCGAGGAGAAGAACCGCGAGGAGGCCGAGCGCCGCAGGGAGCTGGCCGCGCGCAAGAACACCGCCGCGCTCTTCGGCGTCACGCCGTCCGAGGCCATGCTCGCCCTCGGCGACGACAACTTCCTCCGCGAGCTGCTGCGCGGCGTCCCCGCCGACGCGCAGCGGACCGAGCTCTACACCACCGCCCAGAAGACGGTACTGAGCTCCGATCCGGCCGAGTGGAAGAAGTTCATCCACACCGGCGCCGAGCAGGCGTACAAACGCGACGACGAGGCCCGCCGCAAGAAGATCGCCGACGGCGACCGCCGGCTCGCCCTGCTGATCCAGACCAGGGCCGAGAAGACGGGCGTGAACCCCTACCTCGTGGCCTCGGCGAAGAAGGCGCTGGCCGGCAGCGACGCGGACGTCGCGCAGTTCCTCAAGGAGGACAGCCAGTACCGGGCGAAGCGCCAGTCCTTCCAGGCGGCCGCCGGCGATCTGTCGGGCTTCTACATCCGCCAGTCGAACGCGGACGGTGGGGAGGCGTTCATCGCTCCTGTCGGCGGTAAGAGCAAGCAGGCCGACCGCGAGGACGCCACCTGGGTCGTCGTCCCCGCGCTGGTCAACCAGGCCGGGTGCTACTCCTTCGAGTCCGCCCGCAAGCCCGGCTACTACCTGACGCAGAAGGACCGCCGGGTGCGGATGGGCGCCGACGACCGCGGCACCGCCTTCCGCAAGGACGCCACCTGGTGCGCCCGCAAGGCCCTGACCGGCTCCGGCACCTCCTTCGAGTCGGCGAGCCAGCCGGGGCGTTGGCTGCGGCAGTACCGGGGCGAGCTCTACGCGGCCGACAAGAGCGGCAAGAACCGCTACGACGCCGCCGAGGACTTCGCCCAGGACGCCACCTGGAAGATCTCGACGCCGCTGGCGCGCTGACGACGCCTGTTCGCTATTTCGCTTTTATCGCTCTATATCGCTCTATAGAAGACAGAACGGAACCCACCCCCATGACTCGGATCACCCGAGCCGCACTGGCCACCGCCGCCGGTATCGCCGCGCTGGCGGGCGTCGCGACGCCCGCGCAGGCCGCCCCCGCCACGCCGTCCGTCGCGCAACTCCAGCCCTCTCACAGCGGCCAGTGCCTGACCATCGCCGACGGCAGGCTGGGCAACGGCGCCAACGCCGTGCAGACGAAGTGCGCCGACGGCGCGGACAACCAGCTCTTCGACCTGGTCCCCGCCGGCGCGGGCACCTTCGAGGTGCGGGCCAAGCACAGCGGCAGGTGCCTCGAGGTCGAGAACAGCGGCACCAAGGCGGGCACGAACGTCCAGCAGTGGTGGTGCGTCTCGGCGACGCGCCGCAGCAGCGCTGGAAACTGCTCCTCGTCGACGTCGCCAAGGAGCTCTACGAGCTCCGGCCCACCCATGTCGAGGACCGCTGCCTGGACATCGCCGGCGGCAGCCTCAAGGAAGGCGCGAACGCCCAGCAGTGGGGCTGCAACGGCACCCCCGCACAGCGCTGGCGCGTCAAGCCGGTCGCGGCCTGACGGCCGCTGAAGCCCTCGCCCTTGCCCTCTCCCTCGTACGAGAACGAACGGAACGGATTCCCACGATGAAACGCCTCACCCTTACCGTCACCCGGGCGGCCCTGGCCACCGCCGCGGGCCTCGCGACCCTGGCCACCGGTACACCGTCCGCGGTCGCCGCGGGGGCGGCCGAGTCGGTCGTCCAGCTCCAGGTGGCGCACAGCGGCAAGTGCCTGGACGTCGACCACGCGCAGAAGGGGAACGGCGTCCTGGTCCAGCAGTGGAACTGCAACAACACGCCTGCCCAGCAGTGGCGCATGGTCCCCTTCGCCGACTCTTCCTTCGAGCTGCGGTCCGTGGTGAGCGGCAAGTGCCTGGAGGTGGAGAACGGCAACGGCATGCCCGGGGCACTGGTGCAGCAGTGGGGCTGCGTCGGAATCCAGCACCAGCGCTGGCGGCTGGCCCTCGTCGACGATGCCAAGAAGCTCTTCCAGCTGCGCCCCATGCACACCGAGAACGGTTGCCTGGACATCGATCACCGCGGCATGGACAACGGCGCCCTCGCGCAGCTTTGGACCTGCAACCAGACCCCCGCCCAGCTGTGGAAGGTCCTGCCGGTCAAGTGACCTCGCGGTCCGGCCGGCCCCTGGGACAGCGCCGTGCGCGGCACGGCGCTGTCCCTCGCCATGTGGGGGCCAAGAAGTGAGTCATACGTTCCTTGGGGGTCAAGAGTGAGTCGTCAGTGGTGGATCGTGCAGGCATTGGCGGTCAGCGTGCTGGCTGGTGGAGTGGCTGTGGTGGACGCGGCGCCGGCATGGGCGGACGCGCGCGTTGAGGCAGCGGCTCCGGCCGTCGAAGGGGACCAACCGACCGATGAGAGCGCTGCCGCAAAGGCCGCGGCGGCCGAAGCGTCCCGTAACTGGGTACTCAGACTGGCGAAGTCGTCCATGCCGGTCGAGGTCCGCACGTCCGCCTGGAACGCTCTGCGGAGCGCGCGCGGTGACGAGGCGATCGCGGAGTGGCTGGCTCCGGGTGGCGGTTTCGACGCCGCCAAGCAGCGGATACGGGATGCCCGTACACGGAACAGGCTGTTCTGCGAGCGGGTGGTGCGTACGCACGCGGTGGAGTTCGCTCCGGAGACGCGGGCGGCGGCCGAGCGCGCGCTGAAGGGTTCGGTCGCCGACCAGGCGGCGTTTGTGAAGACGGGCTATGCCGAGGCGCAGAAGCGCGACCGGGCCGCGCGGGAGGCGGACGTTCAGCACAAGCTGGAAGTCACGGCCAAGGACCGCGACTTCGTGTCGTCGATCGCTGATCACGACCCGGGTGAGCAGGTGCGGGTGGCGGCCCAGTGGGCGCTGCGCCCGGGCGCGACGGACGCGGACGTGGTGGAGTTCTTCGGCTACGGCTGGATGACCGGCGCGACCTTGGACACGGAGGCGTACCGGACGCGGATCGCGGAAGCGGAAACGCTTCGGCACGCCGCCTTGTCCCGGCTGCTCGCGGAAGCCGTCGCGGCGGAGAAGGCCGCGAAGGGTTCGGCGGACGCGGCGAAGGCCCGCGCCGAGGCCGAGCGGGCCTGGAGCACCGTGTCGGCTCACGCCGAGGCCGCGCGCAAGGCGTGGCTGGCCGAGCGGGAGGCGGCAGCGGCGCAGGCGGAGAACTGGAAGAACATCGCCAAGGCGGCGAAGGCGTCCGCGGACGAGCTCTGGAAGAACATCGGCCGGTCGGCCGATGAGAACGAGCGGAACTGGTCGCAGGAGCAGGCGGAAGCCGCGGAGTCGGCCGCGTTCTGGCAGAGCATGTTCGACAAGGCGCAGGCAGGCGAGACGCGCGCCAAGGCTTGATGTCTTGAAGTCCCTCCATTCTTGGGGCGTTTGAGCCCCACCTCTCGGATCCGCGTTCCTTCGGCATTCTTCGGCGGATCCGCCCTGCCCGCGTGCGCGGGTTCAGGGGACTTTCTCTGATTCCTTTCCAGTTAGGGGTTCTTCCCGTGATGGGTAGATTCCGGCCGAGGGCCGGACGGCTACGAGGGGCCGTTTCGGCGGCCGTCGTCGTAGCGATATTGGGTGGTACGACGGGCGAGGCGACGGCGGCCACGACGGCGAAGGCCGAGCCCGTCTCGGCCACGCGGGCGCTGGCGGCGCTGGACCGGCTGGCGGCGTCGCTGCCGAAGCCGGCGGCGGGCGGGCCGGCTCCGGCGCCGCGCACGGAGCTGGACAAGCTCAGCGCCGAGCGCGACCGCCAGCTGGTACAGGACTTCGCCGACCTCGACCCGGAGGAGGAAGTCCGCGAGGCCGCCAAGAAGGCCCTGGAGAGCTCGGACCCGAACGCGATCCGGGAATTCCTGGAACGCGGTGAGGCGGAGGCCCGCAAGCGCGCCCAGGAGAAGAAGGACGGCGCGGACGCCAAGAACCGCGCGGAGATCGAGAAGCTGCGCGGCACGGGCGGCCAGTTCTTCAACGCGGAAGTCGAGCGTGTCCTGGGCCCGAAGGCGACCGCCAAGGACCGCGCGGATTTCCTCGCTTTCGGCGCGAAGATCGCCAAGCAGCGTGATGAGGCGGACAAGCAGAACGCGGCGAAGCGGGCGGAGGAGAACCGCAAGCGCGTCGAGATGCTCGTGGCCTCCGGCGGTCCGGAGGTGAAGAAGGCCGCGCAGGCGGCTCTGGACACCAAGGACGACGCGAAGATCGCGGAGTTCCTGGAAAAGGGCTACCAGGTCGCGGCCCAGAAGGACGCGGACGCCCGCGCCGCCGCTGAAAAGGCCCAGAAGGAGGCGGAGGAGGCCGCGCGCAAACTGCGTGAACTGGCCGAGAAGGCGGCACGCGCGGCCGAGGCCCGTACGAAGCTGATCGCGGCGCACGGGCATGCGGTCAAGGCGCTGAAGAACGCCTCGAACGCGATGACCCAGGCGGCCGCCGCGTCACGCCAGGCGGACCGCATGCTGTCGGCCGACCGCGCCGGCAAGAAGCTGTCGTCGTACGACGACGTCAAGACTGAAGTCGCCCGCCAGGTCGAGAACGCGGGCACGGCGGCCAAGCAGGCGCAGGTGGCCGCGGCGCAGGCGAAGGTCCAGGCGGATGTGCTGGTCGAGACCGGTCTGACGTACGGCACGCAGTGGTCGGAGGTCGCGTCCGGTATCGCGGCGGCTGCGGATGCGGCGGTCAAGGCGAGCGAAACTGCGCAGCACGCGGTGGAGGCCACCGAGGCGGACGCCAAGGGCCTGAACGCCAAGAACGCGGCGGAGCTGCACGAGCAGCAGGCCAAGCAGTGGCGCGCGAACGCCGAGCAGCACGCCGCCACGGCGGCGAAGCTGGCGGAGGCCGCTGACAAGCAGGCCAAGATCGCCGCTGACGCCGCCTCGCGTGCGCGCACCGCGCGGATCGCCGCGGAGCAGGCCGAGAAGGAGGCCTGGGAGCACGCCAAGAAGACCCGCGAGGCCCGCCAGGAAGCCGAACGCCAGGCGAAGATCGCCGCCGAACAGCGAGCGATCGCCGAGCGCGAGCGCGACCTGGCCGCGGCGGCGCGTGCGCGTGCGGAGCACGAGCGCGACGTTGCCGCTGCGGCTCGGGCGCGCGCGGAGGCTGAGGCTCGCACGGCGTCGGCTGCTCGGGCGGAGGCTCAGGCGGCTGCTGCTACGGCGGCTTCGGCTCGGGCGGATGCCGAGAAGCAGGAGGGTATCGCCGCCACGGCGGACGACAACGCCCGTGGCATGGAGACCAAGGCCCGTGAGGCCTGGTACAACGCCCGCACAGCCCGAATGAAAGCCGACGCCGACAAGGCCAAGGCCCAGGCACACATCTCGATGGCGGCAGCGACACAGGGCACGGCCTATTCCGTTCAGGCGCAGACCGCTGCGGCCGCGGCGCGCGTGGATGCTGAAACCTCAAGTGCGGCTGCTGATCAGGCGCAGGGGGCTGCTGACACGGCGAGCGGTGCCGCTGTCCGTGCTCGTGCCGCCGCGACGGAGGCCGCCGGCGCGGCCGCTCGCGCCCGTGCCGCCGCCGCTGAAGCCACCGCGCACGCCGCGCGTGCGAATGAGGCAGCGAACAGGGCCGAGGCTGCCGCAGCCGCTGCCAACGCGGCGGCCAACCGTGCCGAAGCAGAGGCTGCGGCAACCCACGCCGCGGCGACGCGTGCCAACGTCAAGGCCGCCGAGGCCACGGCCCAGGAGGCGCGTGCCGGTGTGGCCGCGCACGAGGCCGCCCGTCTGGCCGGTCTGGCCGCGATCGAGGCGAAGAACGCGCTGCAGGCCGCGAACCGTACGAAGGACGAGGCGGAAGGCGCCACCCGCGAGGCCGCGATGGCCCGTCTTCAGGCCGGTATCGCCGTCCAGGCGTCCACGGCGGCCAAGGCCAGCGCGGCCGGTATCGCCGACCCGGCGAACACCGCCATCGAGCTGACCGCCCCCTTCACGGGCAAGGACATCGACGCCGACTTCGCCACCGAGGTCGCCACCGCCGCCCAGGAGGTGGGGGAGGAGCAGGTCGCCTCTGCCCAGGCCAAGGCGGATGAGGCCGTCAAGGCCGCCGAGGACGCCGAAGCCGCCGCGAAGCGCGCCAACGCCCAGGTCGCCCCGGCCTTCAAGGCAGCGGCCGACGCCGCCCGCTCGTCCGCGAACGCCACGCGCTCCATGGCCGCCGCCATGAAGTCCGCCGCTGAAGCCGCCGTCGACGGCGCCAAGGCCCGAGCGGCCGCGGCCCGCGCCAACCAGGCCGACGCACAGGCCCAGGCAGACGCCAAGGCAGCCCGCGAAGCCGCCAACCAGGCCTACGCCGACGCCGCCGCCGCACGCCAGGCCGCCAACCAGGCCGAAGCCGAAGCGGCCCGCGCCCGAGGCGCCGCCGCCGAAGCCGAGCAGCACGCCGCGGCCGCCGCTGGTGCTGCCGATCTCGCCGAACAAGAAGCCGCCACCGCACAGGCCGCGGCCACCAAGGCCAAGGAAGATGCCGACGCCGCCGGCAAGCTCGCCGAATCCGCCGAAGCCCACGCCAAGTCCGCCAAGGAGGCGGCCGACAACGCCCTCAAGTACGCCAAGGAGGCCGACGAGGTCGCCAAGAAGGCTCAGGCCGAGAAGGACGAACGCGACCGTCAGGACCGCGCGAAGGCAGTCGACGAGGCTGGCGAGAAGGGCAACCTTCCGGCACTGACGGACACCGAAAAGGAGATCCTCAAGAAGGCCGGATACGACCCCGAGGAGTACGAGAGGCTCCGGCAGCTCGCGAACAAGAGCTTCGAGGACTTCCTGATGGAAATCGGCGGTGAGGTCATCAAGGGCCTCATCGACTGGGAGGACGTCAAGAAGTGCTACAAGGAAGGCAACATCGAGGCGTGCTTCTGGGCGCTCGTCAATAACGTTCCCTGGACCAAGGCCCTCAGGGTCGCCGAAAAGCTTCCGGACATCGTCAAGTTCGTCAAGCGCCTCATGGGCATCGGCAAGATGCTCGACGAATCAGCCAAGGCCAAGAAGTACATCAAGGAAGCAAAGGAGGCGATCGAAAAGGGCAAGAAGAAGGTCGATGATATAGATGAGGTAACCGGCTGCCTGACGAAGCAGAAGCTCTTCAACAGCTTCACACCGGACACGCCGGTACTGATGGCCAACGGAGCCTCCAAACCGATCAAGGACGTCCGGATCGGGCAGCGGGTCCTGGCCACGGACCCCAAGACCGGCAAGGCCGGGGCGCGGGCGGTTACCAACGTCATCATTGGCGAGGGTCAGAAGGACCTCGTTGAGGTCGCGATCGATCTCGGTGGTTCAGGAAACGCAAGCCGCACGATCACGGCCACTTCCGCACATCCGTTCTGGGTGGAGAACCGACAGGACTGGATCGAAGCCAAGAGCCTCAAGGTAGGCGACCTGCTCCGCACCCCCCAAGGGGAGCGGAAGAAGGTCGTCAACACCCGTGCGTGGACCGAGAATCGCAAGGTCTACAACCTCACTGTTGACGACATCCACACGTACTATGTGCTCGCTGGCACAGTGCCCGTACTGGTGCACAACACAGGGTTGTGCAAGGAGAAGATCGACAGCGTCTTCAACAACACCAGTAACAGGTCCTCCGAGGCGCAGTTCGAATACCACTGGGACAAGCATGCGAAGGCGCACGGTTTCACGCGTGAGCAGTACCTCAAGGATGCGAAGGACTGGGCGACGGGCATTGCTCAGCCAGAAGGGAGGAAAGGCCTCAACTCCAGCTTGGAGCCTCTGGCTGACGGTACGCGCGGGATAAAATACGTGGACCCCCAGACGGGTAAGGGCGGGATCATCGGCCCCGACGGCAGGGTCGTAACCTTCTGGTATGGTGCCGATTAATGAGAGGATGAGTCGTTGTCGGATTTCATGGAGGACTACGCTCTCTGGCGGCGCTTGCCGTTCCCCGTCCTACGCCGCGGCGGGAATCTGTTGCGCGCAGGCGAGAACCTGGCACTCATTCATGGCGACCTGGCTCTCGCTGACGAACATGTGACCCAGGTGATCCCTTTTGTCGACGAGGGGATATTCCAGCCGTCCCGGGGGGACGTCATGGGCTTGCTTGAAGGGATCATCTCTCGCCTGGAACGATTCGGCGAAGGCGCGGCCACGGAAGAGCGAGAAGTCATCGACGCCCATTATCAGTATGCAGTCCTGCTGTATCGAATCTATGGTGAATTTCTACGCATAGGAGCCCCGTAGCCCGTCAGCTGACCAGCAGGGAACAATGAAGAGCCGCTCACAATGTGGGCGGCTCTTCGTTTCCGTTGGAGCCTTTGTACGCGCGACGGGTATCACCGCGCTGACAACGGTTGCCCGGGGTCCCCGTTCGTACGAGGTGCACGCTCAGCCGTGCCGGGCAAGCCCTGTGCACGTTGCTCATCGAACTGTACGGGACCTGTACCGGACGGGCGAGGAGCTGAGCGTCGTTCGCCGCGCCGCCGGTACCTAGTACGGCATCCCGTTCGCGAAGTCCGTCTTGAACGTCGACTCGACGCCGTTCAGTACGCCCCCGTCGTTGACGATCAAGCCGAGTTCGCGGTTGTTGTTGAGGGAGTTGTCGGAGAAGTTCTGCGAACCCGCGAAGGCCTTGGCGGATGCCGTCCCGTAGTCGGCGACGATCGTCTTGGCGTGGATGAAGAGGCCCTCCGTCGAGGAGAAGGTGACGACCGTGCCGCCGGCTTCCTTGATCTGGTCGAAGTAGGCGGCGTAGCGGTCGGGGTTCATGCCGACGACGCGGACCGCGACGCCGCGGTTCTGGGCCGCTACCACCGCGTCCACCAGGGCACTGGCGCCGAACTCCAGTTGTTCGAGGTCCAGTGAGGAACGGGCTCCGTTGATCAGCGCGAGGAGGCGGTCCTGGGAGTCCGTGGGTGACCAGAGCAGGTTGTCGCCGTCGGAGGGGGTGGTGGCGGTGTGGGTGTAGTCCGCGTCGAAGGTCTGCTCTATGGCGGCGACATCCGCGACGTCCGTGTCGATGATGCCGTAGTCGCGGCCGGTCGCGTAGTACTTCGCGTCCAGGTTGCCCGTCAGGATCAGCGACTTCGCGCGGTCCACGGTGATGGTCTTCTGGTGGGTGTAGACGAAGTCGGGGGAGGAGTACACCACGCCGACGCCCGCGGCGGTGAGGGCCTGGTAGGCCGGTTCGTTCACCGAGGGGTGCTTGGCGTCGAGGATCACCCGGACGGTCGCCCCGGCTCTCTCGCGGTTCACCAGCGCGTTCACGACCTCGGGGTCGTCCAGCTCGTACATGGTCACGTCCACCGACTTCGCGGCCGAGCGTATGAGGTCGTACACCGTGCCGTGGCTCTGATCCGGGAAGACGAGCAGGGAGTACGTGCCGGGGGCCGCCTGGGCCGTGCCCGGGGTCGCCAGTAGCGACATCGAGGAGAGCAGGAGGGCGCCGGCGGCCACGGCGATCCGGCGGAAGGGGTGGGGTGCGCGCATGCCGAACTCCGGTGGGGGCGAGGTGGGTACGTCGGCCCCCATGGTGTGGCCGTCGGCGGTTACATGGGGAGGTGTTGCCGGTGAATTTTTGTCGGTGTCACGACAAGGACCGCCGGCTCCCGGGTGCCACCGCCGTCGACTCGCGCGCCATCAGTCGGGGTGCCGCGTCCTCCACCCATCGCGCCGGGCCGCCGTCCAGCAGGGCGATCAACTCCTCGGCCGCGTGCCGGCCGAAGCCGGCTGTGTCGCGGGTCAGGGCCGTGAGGGTGGGGTGGGTGTTGCGGCAGAGCGCGGAGTCGTCCCACGCGACGATGGAGAGCGCATGCGGTACGGACACGCCGCGCTCCGCCGCCACCGCCAGGCCCGCCACCGCCATCACGTCGTTGTCGTAGACGATCGCGGTGGGCGGACGCTCGCCGGACAGGAGGCGCCGGGTCGCCTCGGCGCCCTGCGCGTCGGAGTAGTCGGTGGTCACGGACGTCACCTCGCGCAGGCCCCGGCGGGCGGCCTCCGCGCGGAGTGACGCGATGCGGCGGCGGGTGTGCGCCAACTCGGCCACTCCCGCCACGTGCGCCACGCGCCGGTGGCCCAAGTCGTGCAGCTGGTCGACGACCGAGGCCATCGCGGCCGCGTCGTCGGCCCGGACGCAGGAGATCGCGGCGCCCGACGGGACGGTACCCGCTCCCGGCGCGCCCACGATCACCGCCGGCAGCCCCAGCTCCGCCAGGAGCGCCGGGCGCGGGTCGTCCTCGCGCGGGTCGACGACGAGGAGCCCGTCCACGCGGTGCTCGGCCCACCAGCGCCGGTAGGCGGCGCACTCGGCGTCCACGTCCTCCACCACTTGGAAGAGGAGGCCCAACCCGCGCACGGCCAAGGCCTCCTGCACGCCCGAGACCAGCTGGAGGAAGAACGACTCGACGCCGAGGGTGCGGGCGGGACGGGCCAGTACCAGGCCGACGGTCGCCGAGCCCTCGCCGGACAGGGCCCTGGCGGCGGCGCTGGGCAGCCAGCCGAGCTGATCGGCGACCCGGCGGATCCGCTCGCGCGTGGCCGCCGAGACGCCCGGCCGGTCGTTGAGCGCGAAGGACACCGCGCTCTCCGAGACGCCCGCGCGCCGCGCTATGTCCTTGATCGTCGGTCTGCGGCGCATCGCTGCCTTCCACTAAAGCGCATTAGTGCCTGACGGCAGTATTGACGCAACTCCCTTGCCGGGTGCAGGTTTTGACCGGCCTCCTACCGACCGTCCGACCCGATCGAAGGAGCTCGTCCGCCATGCCCGTATCCCGCCCGGAGCCGCATAGGCGCCTCGTCGTCACCGCCACCCTCCTCGCCACCGCCATGGCGCTCACCGCCTGCGGTTCGGGCGGCGGCGGGGGAGGGAGCGGGGACGGCGGCATCACCTTCCAGACCTGGAATCTCCGCGCGAACTTCAAGGACTACTTCGAGGATCTGGTAGGCGATTTCGAGAAGGAGAATCCCGGCGTCAAGGTCACCTGGCTGGATCAGCCCGCCGAGCACTACGCGGACAAGCTCAGCGCCGACGCCGCCGCCGGCACCCTGCCCGACGTCGTCAACGTCTCCCCGGACCTGTCCTATCCGCTCGCCAGAGCGGGAATGCTGGTCAATCTCGACAAGGAGAACGCCGCGCAACGCTTCAAGGGCGAATACACGGCGGAGGCATGGCAGGGCAACACGCTCCCCGGGCTGGGCGGTTCGTACTCCTTCCCCTGGTACCTCACCACGGGGCCGCTCTTCTACAACAAGGCCCTCTTCCGTTCCGCCGGGCTCGACCCCGAGAAACCGCCGAAGGACTACGCGGAACTGTTCACCACCGCACTCGCCATGGCCTCCAAGTCCGGCGGACGGATCGCCACCCTCGCGAACACCCCGTCCGTCGAGGACTTCGGCCGCTACGGCGTGAAGCTGATGAACAGCGATGCCACGAAATTCACCTACAACGAGCCCAAGGGCGTGGAACTGCTCACCAAATACAAGGAGCTCTACGACCGCGGCGGCCTCGACCCGCAGGCCCTCACCAACACCCCCGAGAAATCCGGCCAGAAGTTCCTGGAGCAGAAGGTCGCCATGAACCCCGGCGGCGCCAACGACCTGGCCACCTTCAAGGAGAACGCCCCCACCCTCTACCGGAACCTCGGCATCGCGGAAGCGCCGAACAACACCGGAAAGCCCAACATGTACGTGATGGGTGTGGCCGTCAACGGGAAGAGCAAGCGCAAGGCCGCCGCGATCGCCTTCGCCCACTTCGTCACCGACAGAAAGAACCAGGAGGCATTCGCCCACGAGGTCACCGTCTTCCCCAGCACCCGGGGATCGCTCGACGACCCGTACTGGACGAAGGACGACGGCACCGACGAGGGCCGGGTCCGCGTGGCCTCAGCGAGGATGCTGAAGGGCGCTGTCAACTACACCCCCGTGGTGATGAGCGACGAGATGAAGACCGTCCTCAAGAACGAGGTCGCCAAGGCCCTCCAGGGCAAGAAATCCCCCAGCGGGCACTCGACGACGCCGTCGCGCAGAGTGACAGACTTCTCCGGCAGAGCTGAGCCGCCGTCGTGAAGATTCCCGCTGCGACAACGCGCGCCGGGCGAGTCCGCGCCGGGCATACGCGCGCCGAGCGCAGGCGTGCCGGGCGCAGGCGTGCCGGGAAGGACGGGAGCGCCCTCAGCCCCTGGCTCTTCCTCCTGCCCGCCCTCGCCGTCGTCGCCGTCTTCAGCCTCTACCCCTTCCTCACCACCGCCCACCAGGCGTTCACCGACGCCCGCACCCTCACCCCCGGCCGGTGGACCGGGCTCGAGAACTTCCGCGCCATGCTGGACGACGAGCAGTTCTGGACCGCCCTGCGCAACAGCGCCCTCTACGTCCTCCTCGTCGTCCCCTGCACCGTCCTCCTCCCGCTGCTGCTCGCCCTGCTGGTGCGCAAGAAACTGCCCGGCGTCACGTTCTTCCGCGCCGCCTACTACACCCCCGTCGTCGCCTCCGTGGTCGTGGTGGCCCTGATCTGGACCTGGATGCTCGACGACCGCGGACTCGTCAACGGCATCCTGCGCGCCCTCGGCGCCGGGCCCGTCGACTTCCTGGGCGACGCGTGGCTGCTGCTGTTCAGCGCCATGGCTCTGACTGTGTGGAAGGGCCTCGGGTACTACATGATCATCTATCTGGCCGCGCTCGGGAACGTCCCCCGCGAGCTCCACGAGGCCGCCGCCGTCGACGGCGCCGGAGCCCTGCGCCGCTTTCTCAGCGTCACCCTCCCTGCCGTACGGCCGACCATGGTGCTGGTCGCTGCCTTGTCGGCGGTGGCCGCGTTCAAGGTCTTCTCCGAGGTGTACCTGATGGCCGGGCCCACCGGCGGGCCGGCCGGGCAGGACACCACGCTCGTGATGCTCGTCCAGCGCACCGGCACCGGTCTCAACGGCCGCGTCGGCTACTCCTCCGCGCTCTCCCTCGTCGTCTTCGTCATTACGCTGCTGCTGATGCTGCTCGTCCTGCGGGCCGGCCGTGTCCGAGGCGAGGAGGACGGCCGCGCCCGAGGCGATGACGGCCGCTCCCGACGCGAGGAGCGCGGCTGATGCTCCGGACTCCGGGCCGGGAGAAGGTCCTGCGATACGCGCTGATGCTGCTGGTACTGGCCCTCACCGTCGGCCCGTTCCTCTGGCAGCTCTCCACCTCCCTCAAGGACACCACCGAGGACATCTACACCTCACCCCCGCGCTTCCTCCCCCAGCACCCCACCGTCCACAACTACGCCGAGGTCGCCGACACCATCCCCGTCTGGGACTACGCCCTCAACTCCCTCAAGGTCGCCACCGCCGCCGTGCTCACCAACCTCGTCGGCGCCGCCATGGCCGGGTACGCCCTGGCCCGGCTGCGCTTCCGGGGCCGGCGGGCGGCCGGGCTCGCCTTCGTCCTGGCCCTGCTCGTGCCGGTGGAGTCCATCGTCATCGCCCAGTTGACGCTCGTACGCGACCTCCACCTCAACAACACCCTCGTCGCCGTCGTCCTCCCCGGCTCCGTGAGCGCCCTGAACGTCCTCCTCATGCGGAACGCCTTCGCCGCCCTTCCCTACGAGATCGAGGAAGCGGCCGTCATCGACGGGGCGAACGCCTGGCAGCGCTTCACCCGGATCGCCCTACCGTCCGTCCGGGGCACCCTCGCGGTCGTCGCGATCTTCGCGTTCATGGGCGCCTGGGACGACTTCCTGTGGCCGCTGATCGTCCTCTCCGACCAGCACCGCTTCACCCTCACCGTCGGGCTGAACTACCTCCACGGCACGTTCACGCAGAACCCCCGGCTGGTGGCGGCCGGGACCGTCATCGCCGTCGCCCCGCTCGTCGTGATGTTCGCCTGCCTCCAGCGGTACTTCTTCCGCGGCGTCGGCGAGGGCGCCGTCAAGGGCTGAAGGGAGCCCCGACCGTCATGCGTTTCGGCGTCAACTACACCCCTACGCGCGGCTGGTTCCACCACTGGCTCGACTTCGACCTCGACGATATCCGCGCCGACCTCGACTCCATCGCCGCCCTCGGCCTCGACCACATCCGCGTCTTCCCCCTGTGGCCGCTCTTCCAGCCCAACCGCACCCTCATCCGCCCCCGAGCCGTCGACCAACTCGTGCGACTGGCCGACGCCGCCGCCGAACGCGGGCTCGACGTCGCCGTCGACGGACTCCAAGGCCATCTGTCCAGCTTCGACTTCATCCCCTCCTGGACCACCACCTGGCACCGCCGCAACATCTTCACCGACCCCGACGTCGTCGACGCGCAGGCCGCCTACCTCACGACGCTCGCCGCCGCCCTCGCCGGCCGGCCCGGCTTCCTCGGCATGACCGTCGGCAACGAGATCAACCAGTTCTCCGGCCGCCCCCACCCCGACCCCGACCCGGTCACCCCCGCACAGGCCGGCCGGTGGCTGCGGCGGATGCTCGCCGCGTGCGAGGCGGGCGCGCCCGGCCTGCCCCACGTCCACGCGTCCTACGACGCCGCCTGGTACGACGGCACCCACCCCTTCACCCCCGCCCACTCGGCCCGGCTCGGCGCCATGACCACCGTCCACTCGTGGGTCTTCGACGGCACCGCCCAGCGCTACGGTCACGACGCCCCGGCCACCGGGCTGCACGCCGCGTACCTTGTCGAGCTGTCCAAGGCCTGGGCCGACGACCCCGCTCGCCCGGTGTGGCTCCAGGAGGTCGGGGCACCGGCCCCGCACGTTCCGCCGTCGGGCGCGGCGGCCTTCGCGGAGGCGACGATCGAGGCCGTCCTGGACTGCCCGGACGTCTGGGGCATCACGTGGTGGTGCTCCCACGACGTCGACCGGGGCCTCGCGGACTTCCCGGAGCTGGAGTACGGGCTGGGGCTGCTGACGAACGACCGGGTGGTCAAGCCGGTGGGGGAGGTGGTGGGGCGGTACGCGCGCGAACGCGGCCGCCACCCGGTGGCGGAGGCGGGGGCGCGACGGACCGCGCTGGTCCTGGACGCGGGAGAGCCGGAGGAAGCGCCGGGTCGGGGGGTGTGCGCGCCGGGAGGTGCGTTCTTCGAGGCGTGGATGCGGGGGGCCTCCGGCGGGGGGAGGGTGGGGGTGGTGCTCGCGGAGCGGGCGGGGGATGCGGGGTATTTGGCCGCTCGTGGGATCACGGAGGTTGTTGGCCCCTGACCCGCCCTTCCACCGTTTCCCGGGGGCTTCGCCCCCGGACCCCCGCTCCGGGAGGACTCATGAACCTCACCCGCCGCCAGGCCCTCGCGGCCGCGCTCGTCGCCACAGCCGCCCGGCCCGTGACGCCCGCCCCCACCGACCTCCAGCCCTACGCCTCCTACTGGTACCCCGACACCCTCCCACCCGGCACCCCACCCCCCGGTGTCCGTCGGCGCAGTCTCCGCGCCTGGACTCCCGCCGGTGACCCCGACCTCGCCTTCAACAGGGCCACCGTCCCCCTCGCCCCCCGCTTCGTTCCCCCGCCCCCCAACTCCACCGCGCGGCGCGACGAGGCGCGGATCTCCGCGCTCGCCGCATTCGCGCCGACGTCCGGCAACCCCTCGCAGGGGTCGGCCACCGCCGACTACTACGCCCTCACGCACTGGGCCTATCTCGACGAGCTCGTCTTCTGGGGCGGCTCCTCGGACGAGGGGCTGATCCTCGCGCCCAACGCGCCCGTGGTCGACGCCGCGCACCGCAACGGCGTGCCCGTGCTCGGTACGGTCTTCCTGCCGCCCACCGCCTATGGCGGGCGGCTGGAGTGGACCCGCGACCTCGTGCGGCGCGACGCCGACGGCGGCTTCCCGCTCGCCGACAAGCTGGTCGAGGTGGCCCGGGCGTACGGCTTCGACGGCTGGTTCCTCAACGCCGAGACGGGCGGCGGGGACGCCCGGCTCGGGGCCGACACGCGGGACTTCGTCGCGTACCTCCGCCGGCGCGGCGGCCCGGGTCTCCGGGTGACGTGGTACGACGCCATGGCCGTCTCCGGTGACATCGCCTGGCAGAACGAGCTCAACGACCGCAACTCCCCGTTCTTCCGCGCCGCCGACACCATGTTCCTCAACTTCAACTGGAGTCGCACCGGCCTCACCTCCTCCGGCGAGCTCGCCCGGAGCCTCGGCCGGAGTCCGTACGAGTTATGGGCGGGGATCGATGTCGAGGCGAACGGCTGGGACACCCGGGTCGACTGGGACGCGGTGGTCCCCGCCGGACGCCCCCACGTCGCCTCGTTCGGCTTCTACCGCCCCGAGTGGACGTGGAAGAGCCTCCCCGGGACCGATCGCGGCCCCGCCGCGTTCCACGCGCGCGACGACCGCTTCTGGTCCAGTGCCTCCCTGGACCCCGCCCGGCCCGGCACCGGGCCCTGGCGCGCTCCGGCGGCCTCGGTCGCGGACCGCTCCACGCTCACCTCCCTCCCCTTCGCCACCACCTTCAACACCGGTCATGGCCTCGGCTGGTACGAGCGGGGCGTGCGCGTCGCCGACGCGCCCTGGAACCACCTGGGGCTTCAGGACCGGCTCCCCGGCCGCCGCTGGGTCATACGGACGGCCGGCGCCGCCCGGCCCGTCGTCGGTTTCGACTTCGCCGACGCCTGGCGCGGCGGCAGCAGCCTCCTCATCGACGGTGTCGACGGCGTTGAGAGTGTCGACGGCCGCGAGTCCGCGTTTCCCTCCACCGTCGAGCTCTACGCGGCGAGACTTCCGCTGTCACCCGCCACCGTGGCCGAGCTGGCCCACCGCACCGAACCCGGCTCGGCGGCCGTCCGCGTGGAGCTGGCCGTCGCCCTGGACGAGCCGGATCGTTTCACCTACCTCCCCGCAGGCGACCTCCCCACCGGCGGCAGCGGCTGGACCACCACCACTCTCCCCCTGGATCGCCTGTTGCGCGGCCGCGCCGCCGCCACCGCCCACGTCCTCGGCGTCCGGCTCACCGCCCCGGACGGCGGACGCGTCCGCTGGCGGCTCGGCGAGCTCGCCCTCCACGACGGCCCGCCCGTCCCGCCCGGCCCGCCCGACGCGCCGGCCGTCACCGCCTCCGCCCGCAACCCCGACGGCACGGCCGCGCTCCGCCTGACCTGGCAGCCCACAAGGCGGGGCCCCGGGACCGTACGCCACTACGAGCTCCACCAAGTGGTGCCCGGCGGCCGGCGCCGCTTCCTCGGTGGCACCTGTGGGCATGCCTACTACGTCCCGGCGCTGCGTCGCACGGCCGGCGAGGAGGCCACCCGCATCGAGGTGCGCGCCGTGGACGAGCTCTACACCGCGTCGGCCCCCGCTTCCGTCGCCCACCGCTGGTAGCCACCGGACGAAGACCGCGAAGACAGCGAAGACCGCGAAGACCGGACAAGGAGAGGCATGCACAACGACCGCACCATCACCGAGGCCCGGCTCAAGCGGGTCCTGGAGGAGCGCATCCGCCCGGCCGTCCACCCCGAGTCGGTGCCGCTGGAGGTCTCCGTGTGGCACGCGCCCGGCGAGCCGGTGCCCGTCGCGGAAGGGCTGGCGGCGCCGCGCACCCCCGTCGCGGTGGGCACGGAGTGGGGCCCGGCGTGGGGCACCAGCTGGTTCACCGTCTCCGGCGCGGTACCGGACGCGTGGGCGGGGCGTACGGTCGAGGCCCTGCTGGACCTGGGTTTCGACGAGAACATGACGGGCTTCCAGTGCGAGGGCCTGGTCTACCGCCCCGACGGCTCGCCCGTGAAGGGGCTCAACCCGCGCAACCAGTGGGTGCGGATCGCCGAGCGGGCCACCGGCGGCGAGCCGGTGCTGCTGCACATCGAGGCGGCCGCCAACCCCGTCATCCTCGACTACCGCCCCTTCCGCCCCACCGAGCTGGGCGACCGCGAGACCGCCGACGACACGCCCCGCTACCGGCTGACCCGGATGGACCTCGCCGTCTTCGACCGGACGGTGTGGGAGCTCGTCCAGGACCTCGACGTGCTGGGGCAGCTGATGCACGAGCTGCCGGTGGACTCGCCCCGCCGCTGGCAGATCCTGCGGGCCGTCGAACGCGCCCTGGACGCCGTGGACCTCCAGGACGTCGGCGGTACGGCGGAACGGGCGCGCGAGCGGCTCGCGGACGTCCTCGCCGCGCCCGCGCACGCCTCCGCGCACCGGATCAGCGCCGTGGGCCACGCGCACATCGACACGGCGTGGCTGTGGCCACTGCGCGAGACGGTCCGCAAGGTGGCCCGGACGACCGCCAATATGACCGCCCTGCTGGAGGACGAACCGGACTTCGTCTACGCCATGTCCCAGGCACAGCAGTTCGCCTGGATCAAGGAGCACCGGCCGGAGGTGTACGCGCGGGTGAAGAAGGCGGTCGCCGAGGGCCGCTTCGTCCCCGTGGGCGGCATGTGGGTGGAGTCCGACACGAACATGCCGGGGTCGGAGGCGCTGGCCCGGCAGTTCACGCACGGCAAGCGCTTCTTCCTGGAGGAGTTCGGGATCGAGACGGAGGAGGTGTGGCTCCCGGACTCCTTCGGCTACTCGGCGGCGCTTCCGCAACTGGTGCGGCTGGCGGGCGCCAAGTGGTTCCTGACGCAGAAGATCTCCTGGAGCCAGACCAACACCTTCCCGCACCACACCTTCTGGTGGGAGGGCCTGGACGGCACCCGGGTCTTCACTCACTTCCCCCCGATCGACACCTACAACTCCCAGCTCTCGGGCCGCGAACTCGCCCACGCCGTCGGCAACTTCCGTGAGAAGGGCGGCGGCGCGACGCGCTCCCTCGCCCCCACGGGCTGGGGCGACGGCGGAGGCGGCACGACACGGGAGATGCTGGCGCGGGCGAAGCGGCTGGCGGATCTGGAGGGCTCGGCGAAGGTCGCCTTCGAGAAGCCGTCGGTGTTCTTCGAGAAGGCGCATGCCGAGTACGCCGACGCCCCGGTGTGGGCCGGCGAGCTCTACCTGGAGCTGCACCGGGCGACGCTCACCAGCCAGGCCCGCACCAAGCAGGGCAACCGTCGCAGCGAGCACCTGCTGCGCGAGGCGGAGCTGTGGGCGGCCACGGCGGCGGTACGGACCGGGGCGCCGTATCCGTACGAGGCGCTGGACCGGCTGTGGAAGACGGTGCTGCTGCACCAGTTCCACGACATCCTGCCCGGGACGTCGATCGCCTGGGTGCACCGGGAGGCGGCACGGACGTACGCCGAGGTGGCCGCCGAACTCGAGTCGCTGATCGCGGACGCGCTGGCGGCGCTGGCGGGTGACGGCGAGGCGACGGTCGTCTTCAACGCGGCCCCCCACGCGCGGGGCGGCGTGCCGGCGCTCGGAGCGGCGGCCTCGGCGGAGCCGTCGACAGCCCCGGCCACCACCGTGGAGCCGCGCGAGGGCGGCGGATTCGTGCTGGACAACGGCCTGCTGACGGTCGTCGTCGACGAGCGCGGGTTGCTCGTCTCCGTGCACGACCGGCGGGCCGGCCGCGAGACCCTGGCACCGGGGGCCGCCGGGAATCTCCTCCAGTTGCACCAGGACTTCCCCAACATGTGGGACGCGTGGGACGTCGACCGCTTCTACCGCAACACGGTCACCGATCTGACGGACGTCGACACGCTGGAGCTGACGGACGACGGCGCCGCCGTTCTGATCGTCCGAACCTTCGGTTCCTCGCGGGTCGAGCAGCGGATCACGCTGCCGCAGGGGGAGCGCCGGGTGGAGGTGGAGACGGAGGTCGACTGGCACGAGACGGAGAAGTTCCTCAAGGCCGCCTTCCCGCTGGACGTCCACACCGACCGGGTCGCGGCCGAGACCCAGTTCGGCCACCTCCACCGGCCCACGCACACCAACACCAGCTGGGACGCCGCCAAGTTCGAGGCCTGCGCGCACCGGTTCGTCCATGTGGAGGAGCCGGGGTGGGGCGTGGCGCTGGTCGACGACTCGACGTACGGGTACGACGTGACGCGCTCACCGCGTGCCGGGGACACCGGCGGTACCACCACGACCCTGCGGCTGTCCCTGCTGCGGGCCCCCCGCTTCCCCGACCCGCGCACGGACCAGGGCGTCCACCGCTTCTGCTACGCGCTGGTGCCGGGAGCGTCCGTGGGGGACGCGGTACGCGAGGGGTACCGGATCAACCTGCCGGAGCGGCGCGTTCCGGGGGCGGCGGGCGGCGTCGCTCCGTTGGTGTCCGTGGACAACGACGCGGTCGTCGTGTCGGCGGTCAAGCTGGCGGACGACGGGAGTGGAGATGTGGTCGTGCGCGTGTACGAATCGCTGGGCGGACGGGCCTCGGCTCGCCTGACGGCGGGCTTCGAGGTGGAGGAGGTGGCGGTCTGCGACCTCCTGGAGCGGCCGGTCGCACCCGCGACGACCAGCCTTTCCCTCCGGCCGTTCGAGATCGTGACGTTGCGGCTGCGACCCCTTAGCCCCTCCGGCGTTTGAGGAGCGGGGGTCCGGGGGCGGAGCCCCCGGAAGCCGAGCGCTAGCGGTGCCGCACCAGCGGAAACGGCAGCGTCTCCCGGATCGACAACCCCGTCAGGAACATCACCAGCCGGTCCACCCCGATCCCCAACCCCCCGGTGGGCGGCATCGCGTACTCCAGCGCTCGCAGGAAGTCCTCGTCCAGCTCCATGGCCTCCGCGTCGCCCCCCGCCGCCAGCAGGGACTGCGCCGTCAGCCGGCGGCGCTGCTCCACGGGGTCGATGAGCTCGGAGTACGCGGTGCCCAGTTCGGTGCCGAAGGCGACGAGGTCCCAGCGCTCGGCGAGGCGGGCGTCCGCGCGGTGGGGGCGGGTCAGAGGGGAGACGTCGGTGGGGAAGTCCTTGTAGAAGACCGGGAGCGTGGTGCGCTCCTCGACGAGCCGCTCGTAGAGCTCCAGTACGAGGTCGCCGCGTCCGCACTCCGGCCGGTGCGGCACACCCGCCGCGGCGCAGTGGGCGCGCAGGGCCGCGACGGACGTGTCCGCGCCGACCTCATGGCCCAGGGCCTCGGAGAGCGCGCCGTAGACGGTCTTCACGGGCCACGGGCCCGAGATGTCGTGCCGGACGGGCCTGCCGTGCTCATCCGGCCGTACCGCCACCGGGGAACCGTGGGCGGCCGTCGCGGCCTCCTGGACGAGCTCGCGGGTCAGGTCGAGCATCACGTCGTAGTCGGCGAACGCCTGGTACGCCTCCAGCATCGTGAACTCGGGGTTGTGCTTGTACGAGACGCCCTCGTTGCGGAAGGTCCGGCCCAGTTCGAAGACCTTCTCCATGCCGCCGACGCACAGCCGTTTGAGGTACAGCTCGGGGGCGATGCGCAGGTACAGGTCGAGGTCGTAGGCGTTGATGTGGGTGGTGAAGGGGCGGGCGTTGGCGCCGCCGTGGACCTGCTGGAGCATCGGGGTCTCGACCTCCAGGAAGCCCCGGTCGAGCAGGCCCTGGCGCAGCGCCTGGACGGCCGCGCTGCGCGCCCGTACGGTCCGCCGGGCCGCCGGGCTGATCGCGAGGTCCACGTAGCGCATCCGGACCCGGGCCTCGGGGTCGGCGAGGCCGCGCCGTTTGTCGGGCAGGGGCCGCAGGCACTTGGCGATGAGCCGGGCCCGGGTGACGAAGACGGTCAGCTCGCCCCGGTCGGTGGTGCCCACCTCGCCCTCGGCCTCCAGGTGGTCGCCGAGGTCGACGTGGTGGGTGAAGCGGCGCAGCAGCTCCTCGCCGGAGCCGTCCCGGGTGAAGGTCAGCTGGAGGTCGCCGGACCAGTCGCGGAGGACGGCGAAGGCGACGCCGCCGTGGTCGCGGACGAGCAGGACGCGCCCGGCGACGGTCACCCGTTCGCCGGTGCGGGAGGCCGGGGGCAGGCCGGGGTGGGCGGCGCGGATCGCGGCCAGGGTGTGGGTGCGGCGGGCGTCGGCGGGGTACGGGTCGACGCCGGCCTCCCGCAGCCGGTCCAGCTTGTGCCGCCTTACCCGGACCTGCTCCGGCAGGCCCGCGAACTCGTCCGCCTCCGCCGCCCCGGCCCCCTCGCCGGGGGCGAAGCCCAGCTCGGACAGGGAGGGGAGGCCGGCCGTGGAGGCGGGGCTGGCGATGCCCCGGGCCCGTCCCCGGCGCCACAGCTTCCCCAGGCTCGGCACCGCGACGAAGCCCTCCGCGATGCCCGCGGCGAGCCCGATCCGGGCCAGGGCGCCGGCGTCGGCGTAGCAGAGGAAGCGGGGGCGCCATTCCGGGTTGTATTTCACGTTTGAGCGGTAGAGCGCCTCCAACTGCCACCACTTGGAGAAGAACAACAGGAGCCTGCGCCACAGCCGCAGTACCGGGCCCGCGCCGATGCGCGCGCCCTCCTCGAACGCGGAGCGGAAGACGGCGAAGTTCAGGGAGATGTGCTTGACGCCGAAGCGCCCGGCCTGGGCGCACAAGCGGCTGATCATGAACTCCATGACCCCGTTGGGTGCCGCCCGGTCCCGGCGCATCACGTCCAGCGAGATCCCGTCGGACCCCCAGGGCACGAACGACAGCAGCGCGATCATCGTGCCCTCGCTGTCGAACGCCTCGACGAGCAGGCAGTCCCCGTCGGCGGGGTCGCCCAGCCGGCCCAGCGCCATCGAGAAGCCGCGCTCGGTCTCGGTGTCCCGCCAGGCGTCGGCGCGCCCGATGACCTCGCCCATCTCCTCGTCGGAGAGCGCCGAGTGACGCCGTACGCGCACGGTCGCGCCCGTGCGCTCCACCCGGTGGACGGCCTGCCGGGTCACCCGCATCTCCCGGCCCTCCAGGTCGAAGGTGGCCACCTGGAGGATGGCCTCGTCACCCAGTTGGAGCGCGCCGAGCCCCGCGCGGGCGTAGGCCCTGGCGCCCTCCTCGCCGGCGCCCATCACCGCCGGCTGCCAGCCGTAGCGGCCCGCGACCTCCAGCCAGGCCGCGATCGCGGGGTCCCACGCCTCCGGGTCACCCAGCGGGTCGCCGGAGGCCAGGCAGACCCCGGCCTCCACCCGGTAGGTGACGGCGGCCTTGCCGCTGGGGGAGAAGACGACGGCCTTGTCGCGGCGGGTCGCGAAGTAGCCGAGGGAGTCCCGGCCGCCGTAGCGGCCGAGGAGGGCGCGGATGCGCGGCTCCTCGTCGCCGTGGAGGGCCGCTTCCAGGCGCTGCGAGCGGAAGAGCGTCATCGCCGCGTTCAGCAGGGCCAGCGCGCCGAGCAGGCCGAGGAGGAAGAACAGCCAGTGCGGCGGGTGCCCGGCGAAGTGCCGCCCGCTGACCAGACCGCCGCACACCTTGTTGGCCACGAACAGCAGCCGGTTGCCGCCGCCGCGCTCCAGCGTGCCCGGGAACAGCGACACCAGCCCCCAGCCCAGCAGAATCGCCACCGCCAGCCCCGCCGCCAGCACCAGCAGGGCGCGCAGGAACGCGCCGCGCCGGGACGCCGCGTAGAACTCCCGCCGGGCCAGGACCAGCAGCGTCATCGCGGCGAGGCTGAGCGCCAGCGAGGGGATCATGTCCCAGTAGCCCACGGCCAGCAGCACCGCGTCGGTGAAGACCAGCAGCGCCAGGTAGGCCAGCACGAACCAGAGCGTGACCCGCTTGCGGGCGGCGGTCGCGGCGGCGAGCAGCAGCAGGAAGACGGCGTAGGCGAGGTTGGCGGCGGTCGGGATCGTCAGCAGGTCCAGGGCGCGGGTCACCGGCCGCACCGCGCGGCGCAGCGGCGGGATCAGGGCGGTCAGCGCGCAGAAGACGCCGAGCAGGCCGAAGAAGAGCGCGAAGCCGTTGGGCACCCGGTGGAGGAGGCGCTGCCACGCGGTCACCCGTTCGGCGCCCCCGCGCCCTCCCGCGTCGAGCGCGCCCCCGGCGCCCCCGACTCCCGCACGGTGGCGGCGGACCGGTCCCGGACTGTGCGGCTCATTCCGTCAGCCTAGGCATCCTCTGCGTCGTCTGCCCGTCGGAATCCCTCCGTGGGGGCGTCGTCAGTAGGTGCCGAGTCCGCCGCAGACGTTGAGCGCCTGCGCGGTGATCGAGGCGGCCGGGTCCGTGACGAGATAGCCGACCAGGCCCGCGACCTCCTCGGGGGTCGCGTAGCGGCCGAGCGGGATCTTCGCCTCGAACCGCTCCTGGATGCTCTGCTCGCTCACCCCGTAGTGCGCGGCGTAGCCCTGACGCACCCGCTGCGCCATGGGGGTCTCCACATAGCCGGGGCAGACGGCGTTCACGGTGATCCCCGTCTTGGCGAGCTCCTTGCCGACGGCCTTGGTGAAGCCGATGACCCCGGCCTTGGCCGCGGAATACGGAGCGGCCAGTTCCACGCCTTGCTTCCCACCGGTGGAGGCGATGTTGACGATCCGCCCCCAGCCGGCGTCCCGCATCCCGCCGGACCTGAGCACCTCCCGGGTGACGTAGAAGACGCCGTTGAGGTTGGTGTCGATCACGTCCAGCCAGAGGCCGTCCTCAAGTTCGGCGGTCTCCCCGCCGCCGCCCCGGCCCGCGTTGTTGACCAGGATGTCGACGCGCCCGTAGCGCTCCACGGCGGTGCGCACCGCGTTCCGCACCTGTTCCGGGGAGCTGACGTCGCAGACCGTCCCGTCGGCCTCCAGCCCCGTCGCACGCAGGTCCTTGAGCAGGGCGGCCACGCCCTCGGCGCCCCGCGCCACCCCGAACACCGCCGTCCCCCGCTCCGCCAGCAGCCCGGCGACCGCGAGGCCGATCCCGCTGGACGCGCCGGTGACGAACGCGACCCGTCGTGCCGTCCGTGCCATCGTGCTCTCCCGTCGTCGGGGCCGTGGACGCTACGACGGTGGCAACGCCCCCTCGCGAGGTGCTCGACTCCGGATGGAGGGACCGCCCGGGGCGACCGGCCCGGGAATTCCGGCACCGACACCGCAGGCGGACCGGTGCCCGGTGCACCGACCCCTCTACGATGCTCAAAGGGGGCCAGGTACGGGCGAGTTGCGCCCGTCCGCCCGGCCGGACACGGCGACGGGGGCCTCCACAAGGTCACACGCGGGCCGGGCATCCGGGGGCGGGGGCGATGATAAGGATTCTGATCGCGGAGGACATGGTGCTCCTCCGTCGCGCGCTGGCCGAGCTGATGGCGCTCGAGCCCGATATGAACGTGGTCGCCGAGCTCGCCAGGGGCGACAAGATCGTGCCGATGGCCGTCGAGCTGAACCCGGACGTCGCGGTGCTCGACATCGACCTGCCCGGGGTGGACGGGATCACGGCCGCCGCCGCGCTGGGCGAGGCGGTACCCGGCTGCCGGATCCTGATGCTCACCGGGCTCCGTCAGCCGGGGACGCTGCGCCGGGCCCTGGCCGCGCGGGTGTCGGGGTTCCTCCTCAAGGACACCGAGCCCGCCCGGCTGGCCCAGGCCATCAGGGACGTCTCGGCCGGCCGGCGAGTGATCGACCCGGAGCTGGCGCTGGCGGCCCTGGAGGAGACGACGCAGCCGCTCACCCCCGTGAACTGGAGGTGCTCCGGCTGGCCGCGCAGGGCGAGGACCCGGTGAGGATCGCCAACCGGCTCTTCCTGTCCCCGGGGACGGTGCGCAACTACCTCAGCAGCACCGTGATCAAGCTGGGGGCCCGCAACCGGATGGACGCCGTCCGAATCGCCCGCGAGGCGGGCTGGCTGTGACGGCCGGCCGGCCGGCCGGTGGGCGCGGGTGGGGCTCAGGCGACGGTCGCCGAATCCGCCACCCCGGTGTCGTCGTGGCGCTCCGCCCACGCGCCGCCCAGGGGCACCCACGTCGACAGGCGGAACCAGCCCCCGGGCCGTACCTCGGTCTCGAGCCGCCCTTGGAGCGCCTCCATCCGCGTCCGCAGGTTGGCGATGCCGCTGCCCGGGACGGCCGCGCCGAAGCGGGCCCGCGCCGGCCCGGCCACGCCGTCGTTGGCGATGCTCAGCCGCACCGACCGCTCGTCCCGGCGGACTTCGATGACGCAGGTGCGCACACCGCTGTGACGGAGCATATTGGCGACGCCCTCGCGGACCACCGTGGCCAGTGCCGTCTCCACCGCCCGCGACAGGGGGACGTGCGCCACGCGCAGCGTGACGCGGACGCCCGCCGCGCTGAGCGTGGACTCGGCCGCGGCGGTCTCCGCGTACAGCGACAGGTCGCGGTAGCGGTGCGAGACCGCCCGCACGTCCGACAGGGCCTGCCGCGCGGTCTCCAGGATCTCCGTGAGCTCCTGCTGGGCCCGGGTGTTCTTGGCCGGCAGCAGCCGGCGGGTCAGCTCGCTCTTGTAGGCGATCGTGGCCAGGCTGCAGCCCAGCAGGTCGTGGAGGTCACGGGCGAACCGCTGCCGCTCCCGGCCGACCGCCTCCTCGGCGAACTCCCGCCGCGACCCGTGGACTTCACGGACCAGGCCCGACAAGCGGGCCAGCCCGAACACGACGAGGCCGACGAGCAGAGTGGCGCTGGTCACCGCGCCCAGCCAGCGGCTGTCCCAGCCGCCGTGCGACGCCATGAGGCCGGCCGAGGCGACCGACGCCGCGAACGCCGGCCACGCGAGCAGGGCGGGCAGGATCACCAGCGCGGAACCGGCCAGGAACCCCGGCATCGGCAGCCACGCCTCGCCGAACGCCGGATACGGCAGATACGTCAACAGGGCCTGGCAGCCCAGCGTCCAGTACCCGTGGCGTGCCCGGCGGGGCGCCGCCCGGGGCACGGAGTGGAGGAACTGCACGCAGAAGACCAGCGGCACCAGGGCCAGCGCGGCGCCGAGCACCGGCGGCTCCGGCCGGCTCGCGATCACGTAGCAGACGGTCAGCGCGAGGAATCCGCCGAGCACCGCGGCCGTGATCAGTGCGGGCGGATCCAGGGCGGTCTCCCCGTACCGGGTCGCGCGCCGGCCCTCCCGAAGGTCATGGCCATCGGAATTCCGCATCGATTCCCCCGTACGCCGCAGAGCACTCGTGAGAACGCGTGGTCGATCCTATGGCGAGCGTACGAGATTTGGGCCACTCCCGTTCCCGGAGCACGCGCGACCCGTTGACGGGACAGCGCCCCGCCGGGCGGACATCGCCCGTCGTCGGCGCCGGGCGCGGTGACGGACTCACGCCCCGGGCGTGAGGAGTTCACAGGGGCCCACGGCAGCATTCACGGCCCGTTCGGGTCCGTGGCACTGGCCGCGGCGGGAGCCGCCGGGAAGGCTCGAGAGCAGGGGGCGCACGAGCGTGACCACGCGCCCCGCGGGATCGTCATGGGGGAGAAGCCGTGGAGATCAGTCTGCTGGGACCTCTGACAGCCGAAGTGCGGGGCGCGTCGGTCGTTCCCACCGCCGCCAAGCCACGCCAGATCCTGGCGCTGCTGGGCATCCACGCCAACCGCGTCCTGCCGGTACGGACCCTGATGGAGGAGATCTGGGGCGCCGAGCCACCGCACAGCGCCCTCGCCACCCTCCACACCTACATCCTCCAGCTGCGCCGCCGGCTGACCACCGCGATGGGGCCGGACACGACGGTCGGCGCGAAGGGCGTCCTCGTCACCCAGTACGGCGGCTACCGCTGGGAGGCGCCCCCCGGCGCCGTCGACGTCACCCGGTACGAGGCGCTGGTCGCAGCCGGCCGCGCCGCGTCCGAGGCCTCCCGCCACGAGGTGGCGTCCGGTTGCTTCCGGGAGGCGCTGGCGCTGTGGCGGGGACCCGCCCTGGTGGACGTCCGTATCGGCCCCGTGCTGCGGATCGAGGTCGCCCGGCTGGAGGAGAGCCGGCTCGGGGTGCTGGAACGGTGCCTGGAGGCCGATCTGAGGCTGGGGCGCCATGTGGAACTGCTGTCGGAACTGGTCGAGTTGATCGGGCACCACCCGCTGCACGAGGGCCTGCACGCCCAGTGCATGACGGCCCTCTACCGGGCGGGCCGCCCCTGGCAGGCCCTCGACGTCTACCAGGCACTGCGCAGGCGCCTCGTGGAGGAGCTGGGCCTCGAGCCCTCTCCCCGGCTGCGGCGGCTGCACCAGGCGGTCCTCGCCGCGGACCCGGCGCTGGACGAACGGGAGGCGCCGGGCGCCGGAGCGAGGAGCGCCCTGCTGGACCGGCTGACCGGATGACGGGCTGACCGGGGGACGGGCTGACCGGATGACCGGCCTCCGCGTCCTTCACCGGTGTGCGCGCACCGCCCGCGCGGTGCGCGTCAGGTGAGGGACAGGCCGCCGTCGACCGCGACCACGGTCCCGGTGGCGTACCGCGCGCCCGGGTCGGCCAGCCTCACGACCCACCAGGCGATGTCCTCCGGCCGTCCCACGCGGCCCGCCGGCACGCGCTCGGCGATCCCCTTCAGGAACGCGGCGTAGTCCTCGCGGGTCATGCCCACGCGCTCGCCGATGCCGGTGTCGACGACGCCCGGGGCGAGGCCGGTCACCCGGATGCCCCGGGGGGCGAGCTCCACGGCCCAGGTCCGGGTCAGGAAGTCCAGGGCCGCCTTGGCGGCGCCGTACACGCCGTTGTGCGGCCAGGCCCGCCGGCCCAGCGAGCCCGACGACGTGACGTTCACGACCGTGCCGCCGCCGTCGGCCGCCAGGGCGTCCAGTGCCCGGTGCGTCAGGAACAGCGGTGCGAGCAGATTGGTCTCGAACTGGGCCCGCACCGCCTCCGGTTCGGTGCCGGCCAGGGCGCCGGCGGCACCCGTGGCGGCGTTGTTGACCAGTACGTCGAGGCGGCCGAAGGCCGACAGCGCCGCGTCGGTGATCCGTCCGGGAGCGTCGGGCGCGGTGATGTCGGTGGCCAGTGTCCGGACGGTGGCGTGCCCGCGCGCGGTCTCCGCCAGCGTCTCCGGCGTCCGGCCCACCACGAGGACGCCGTCCCCGAGAGCGGCGAAGGCCCGCGCGACGGCCCGGCCGATGCCGGTGCCACCGCCGGTGACGATCACCCCGCGTGTTCCGTCCGTGGTCACGCGCTACCTCCGGTCGTCCCGGGTGACCACGCGCTCCCGGACCAGCAACTCGCCGTCCTGGCGCACGAACACATCGGCGCAGGTGCACATCAGGTGCAGCCGGGGCCCCTCGCCCGGGCGGACGGCCACCACCTGCACATAGCTCTCGGCCAGCAGGGAGCCGTCCCCGCGCGGCCGGACGGCGAGCATGCCGACCCAGTGGCGGTGCGTCTCACCCTCGGCGGCCAGGGCGGCGACCGCCCCGCGCGCCCCCTCGGTGAAGGTGGCCGCCCAGGCGTCGGCCTCCCCGGAGTCCAGCAGACGCATCTGCCGGGCGTAGAAGTGCTCGACCTCCGCGTGGTCGCGGTCCACGGCCGGGTCGGCGAGAGCCGTCATGACGCAATCCCCTCCTGTCGCTTCGTTCCATGGGTTCCGGGCACCTTCTGGCGTGGGCCGGGCCCGGTCACCGGCCGTCGTGCTCCACCAGCCGGCGACGCACCAGCCAGCTGCCCCCGTCGGGGACCAGCGCGTCCTGGCACGAGGCGCTCAGCCGGAGAACGGGGGCCGAGCCCTCCTCGGTGTCCACGACCAGGGCGTAGAAACGAGTGCGCACCGTGCCGTCCGGCGACTGCCGGGCGGTGAGCATGCCGGTGAAGTGCCGGCGCCGCGCCGAGCGCGCCCGTGCCGCGGCCGCGATCGCGGCCCGCCCGCGCAGCGGCGCGGGCCCGGCGTCCTGGGCGAACTCGCCGTCCTCGGCGAAGGTACCGGCCCACGCCTGTCCCTCGCCGTCGTCCAGCAGGCGCATCTGCGCCGCGTAGAACCGCTGCAGGGAGGCGTACGTCGCCGGCGCCACCGGACGGTCCCCCGCGCGCCCCTCCGCGTACTCCTTGGCGTGCCGCATCGTGGTCGTGCTGTTGTGCCCGAGCGCCTGCCGGACGAACGCCCGGGCGTCCTCCGGTGTCGCCGCCTCGCCCAGGACGGAGGCGATCGCCGCCGTGTTGATCACCACGGTGTGGCGGGAGGTGACCACCGACCCGGCCGGGTCCTCCGCCACCGCCCAGCGCCCGGTGTGCACCGACATCAGCGCGGGCGTGCGCTGCTGCTTGTAGACGATCCGCCGGCCGGGCAGGCAGATCCGGAAGGACGAGGTGGTGTGCACCGAGCCGTCCGCCGTACGGGTGTCCATCTCCAGCAGCTGGACGTCCGGGGCGTCCTCCTTGAGCACCACCCGGGCGACGTGCGGGAGCCGCTCCTGCCACAGCTGGGCCTCCAGAAGGAAGGCGTGGACGTCGTCGGCCGGGGCGTCCACCCGCACCGTGTCCTCGAAGGTGAAGGCCGCCCCGTCGGCGCCGGCCCGCTCGGCGGCGGCCTTGAGGGCCGCCAGCTCCGCGCCGCTGTTGCGGTCGATCGCCCGCCTGATCCAGGCCACGTTCTCCGGCAGGTCGCCGACCGCGCGGAAGTCGTGGGTGAGCCGGACCCGGCTGTGCCCGTCCGGCAGCGGCTCGACGATCCACTCGCCACCCATCGACGCGACCGGATGCTGCGAGACCTCCTGACGGAACCGGACGCGCAGCCTCTCGCGGTCCAGGGTCCGGTGGGACGTCCAGCTCTTCGCCTCGCCGTTGGCCGTCGCCCAGAGGCGGATCCGTTCCTCGGCGCCGGCGCGCTCCAGGCACTCGACGTGGAGGGTCGGCGGAAAGACCTGGGGCCAGTCGTCCACGTTCTCGACCAGCCCGAAGACGGTCCCGGCCGGCGCGGCCACCGTGATCGTGTGCTCGGTCTCGTGCACTCGGGCGTGCACGTCGGGTCGGTTCATGCGCTCCCCTCCGCGGTGCGGCTCGATGGTGCGACTCGGTGGTGCGACGACTGCGAGGCTGACAGGGCCCGCTCGAATCGCGCTGGACCGGGCGACGGCGCGGCCCGGACCCGCCGGCCGGTCCACCGGTCTTCGACCCGCTTGCGAGAAACGGGCCGCACGTTGGGGACGCGAGCGCGCCCATGACGCCCTGTCAAGGGCCGTCCGGAAGCGAGGAGTCCAGCACTATGCCCGAACACGACCCCGGTGCGGCCGGCGCCGTCCTGTTCGTCAACAGGTTCACCGTGCACGCCTCCCCCGAGGAGTTCGAGGAGGTCTTCGCGCGGACGTCGGAGTTCATGGCCACGCGGCCCGGCTTCCTCCGGCACACCCTCGCCCGCCACGTTGGCCGGCCCGGACACTACGTCAACGTCGCCGAGTGGGAGGACGCCGAGTCCTTCGAGGCGGCCGTGGCGCACCCCGGCTTCCGCCCCCACGCCGCCGGGCTGCGCGCCCTGAGCACCAGCGAACCCGCCCTCTACGCGACGCGCAGGACGCGCGTCGCGGACCGCCCGGCGCACCGGGACCCGGCATGACCGGGCGCCGGGTGGTGATCACCGGGATCGGGGTGGTGGCCCCGGGCGGCATCGGGACGAAGGCCTTCTGGGAACGCGTCGTCTCCGGCGTCCCCGCGACCCGGACGATCACCGCGTTCGACCCCTCGCCGTTCCGCTCCCGGGTGGCCGCCGAGTGCGACTTCGACCCCCTGCGGGCGGGGCTCGCCCCCGCCGACGCGCGACGGCTCGACCGGGCCGCCCAGTTCGCGCTGGTCTCGGCCCGCGAGGCGCTCGCCGACAGCGGCCTGGACGTCACCGAGGAGAACGCCCACCGGGTCGGCGTCTCCATCGGCTCCGCCGTGGGGTGCACACAAAAACTGGAGGAGGAGTACGTCGCGCTGAGCGACGGCGGACGCCACTGGCTGGTCGACCACACCCAGGGCTCGCCCCACCTCTACGACTACTTCGTGCCCAGCTCCATGGCGGCCGAGGTGGCCTGGGACGCCGGCGCCGAAGGGCCCGCCACCGTCGTCTCCGCGGGCTGCACCTCCGGGCTGGACTCCGTCGGCTACGCCTGCGAGCTCATCCGGGAGGGCACCGCCGACGTCATGGTCGCCGGCGGTACGGACGCGCCCATCGCGCCCATCACCGTCGCCTGCTTCGACGCCATCAAGGCGACGACACCCCGCAACGACACCCCCGAGCGCGCCTCCCGCCCCTTCGACCGCACCCGCAACGGCTTCGTCCTGGGGGAGGGCGCCGCCGTCCTGATCCTGGAGGAGCGCGAGGCGGCCCGCGCCCGCGGCGCCGCGATCTACGCCGAGATCGCGGGCTTCGCGAGCCGGGGCAACGCCTACCACATGACCGGACTGCGCCCCGACGGGCGGGAGATGGCAGCCGCGATCACCGCCGCCCTGGACGAGGCCCGGCTCGACCCCACGGACGTGGACTACGTCAACGCCCACGGCACCGCCACCCGCCAGAACGACCTCCACGAGACCGCCGCCTTCAAACTCAGCCTGGGCGAGCACGCCCACCGGGTGCCGGTGAGCTCCATCAAGTCCGTCATCGGCCACTCCCTCGGCGCGGTCGGTTCCATCGAGGCCGCGGCCAGCGCCCTGGTGATCAGGCACGGGGTCGTGCCGCCCACCGCCGGGCTGCGCGACCCCGACCCCCAGCTCGACCTCGACTACGTGCCGCTGACGGCCCGGGACCAGCCGACCGGCACCGTCCTGACGGTCGGCAGCGGCTTCGGCGGCTTCCAGAGCGCGATGGTCCTCACCGGGCCGGAAGGGCGGCGGACGTGACCACGGCAGTGGTGGTGACCGGGATCGGGGTCGTCGCGCCCAACGGCCTCGGCCTGGACGCCTACTGGACGGCGACGCTGAAGGGCGAGAGCGGCATCGGCCGCATCACCCGCTTCGACCCCGGCCGTTACCCCTCCCCGCTGGCGGGCGAGGTGACCGACTTCGTCGTCCGCGACCATGTCCCCGGCCGGCTCGTCGCCCAGACCGACCGCACCACCCGGTTCGCGATCGCCGGGGCCGACTGGGCCCTGGCCGACGCGGGAGCTCCCGAAGCGGACCTCGACCCGCTGGACCGGGGCGTGATCACCGCCGGCGCGTCGGGAGGCTTCGAGTTCGGCCAGCGGGAGCTGGAGAACCTGTGGGGCAAGGACCCGCGCCACGTCAGCCCGTACATGTCGTTCGCCTGGTTCTACGCGGTCAACTCCGGCCAGATCTCCATCCGGCACGATCTGCGCGGGCCCACCGGCGTCTTCGTCACCGAACAGGCCGGCGGACTCGACGCGATAGCCCACGCCCGCCGCAGGGTCCGCGCCGGCACCCGGCTGATGCTCACCGGCGGCATGGACGCGTCCCTGTGCCCGTACGGGCTCTCCGCCCAGCTCGCCGCCCGGTTCCTCAGCGACCGCGACGACCCCGCCCGCGCCTACCTGCCCTTCGACCGGGACGCGGCCGGCCACGTACCGGGCGAGGGCGGGGCGATCCTCGTGCTCGAGGACGCCGGGCGGGCCCGCGAGCGTGGCGCCCGCGTCCACGGGGAGATCAGCGGCTACGGAGCCTCCTTCGACCCGCACCCCGCCACCGGGCGCGGCACCACCCTGCGCCGGGCCGTCGACGGCGCGCTCGCGGACGCGGGACTCGACGCCTCCGGCATCGATGTGGTCCTCGCCGACGGCGCGGGCAGCCCGGCCCTCGACCGGGCCGAGGCCGCGGTACTCACCGAGGTCTTCGGGCCGTACGGCGTACCGGTCACGGTCCCCAAGACCATGACCGGCAGGCTCTACTCGGGCGCGGCCCCTCTCGACGTCACCGCCGCGCTGCTGGCCCTGCGCGACGGCGTCATCCCGCCGACAGCGCACGTGGACCGGCCGGCGGAGGACTGCGCCGTCGACCTCGTCACCGGCACCGCCCGCCCCTTCACCGGCCGGGCCGCCCTCGTCGTGGCCAGAGGTCATGGCGGGTTCAACAGCGCCATGGTGGTGCGGCGCACGAGTTCCTGACGTCCCTCACTAGATGTCTCTCACGACCATCATGGAGGAAAACCCATGAGTGACTTCACCATCGACGAACTGATCCGGATCATGCGCGAGTGCGCGGGCGAGGACGAGGCGGGCGACCTCACCCCGGACGTGGCCGACCAGGACTTCGACCTCCTCGGCTACGACTCGCTCGCCCTGATGGCCACCGCGAGCAGGGTGGAGCGCGAACACGGCCTCCGGCTCCCGGAGGAGGAGATGGCGGAGATCCGTACGCCCGCCGCGTTCGTCGCCCTCGTCAACGAGGAGCTGCGCCGGACCGCGCGGGCGGCGGAGAGCCCCCGGTGAGCGGCGGCGCTCTCCCGGTCGCCCTGCTGCTGCCGGGACAGGGCTCCCAGCACGTACGCATGGCGGCCGGGCTCCACCCCGGGGTGCCGGAGTTCGCCGCGGCGATGGACGAGGTGTTCACGGCGATGGGGGAGGAGGGGGAGCGGCTGCGCTCCGACTGGCTCGCCGAGCGCCCGGCAGTGCCGATCGACCACGTCACGCGTTCGCAGCCGCTGCTGTTCGCCGTCGACTACGCGCTCGGCCGGCTCGTCCTGAGCTGGGGCGTGCGCCCGGCCGCGTTCCTCGGGCACAGCATCGGCGAGATGGCGGCGGGCGTCCTGGCCGGGGTATTCGACCTGCGGGACGCCGCCGCCCTGGTGCTGGACCGGGTGCGGCGGCTGGCCGCCGCACCGCCCGGCGGCATGCTCGCGGTGGCCGCGACCCCCGCCGAACTGGATCCGTACCTGAGCACCGACGTCGTCGTCGGCGCGGTCAACGCCCCCCGGCAGACGGTCGTCGCGGGGCCGAACGGGCCCCTGGAGAAGACCGAACGGCTCCTGAGAGAAGCCGGGTTCACCTGCCGCCGGGTGCCCTCGCTCAGCGGCTTCCACAGCCCGATGCTGGCACCCGCCTGCCGGGGCGCCGAGGAGCGGATCGCCACCGTACCGGTCCGGGCGCCGCACACGGCGGTGTACTCCGCCTACACCACGGCCCCGCTGACCCACGAGGACGTCACCGACGCCTCCTTCTGGGCACGGCACCCGGTGGCACCCGTCCTGTTCTGGCCCGCCCTCGACGCCCTGCTGGCCGGCGGCGACCACCTGCTCGTCGAGGCGGGCCCCGGCCAGGGCCTCTCCCGGCTGGCCCGCCGCCACCCGGCCGTCCGCCGGGGCGGCAGCCGGGTCGTCCCCCTCCTCCCGGCCCGCCCCGGCCCGCCGGAGCGGGATCTGGCGACACTGACGGCGGCCGCCGGCCTCCTCACACCGTCGGGTCCGGCGAGCGGATACGGCTCGTCCGGCGTCTGAGGACGAACGACGGGACCCCTACGGTCGCGGGGGTGGGGCGGGGCGGGGGCGACGAGAACCCGGTCCCCGCCCGGTCCCTGCCCGGCTACCGTGCCGCGACGGCCGTCACGTAGCGCACCGGCGTGTCGATCGTCAACGGCCCACCGTCCACGCGCAGCGCGTCCAGCGAGGACACCAGCCGCTCCCGGAGCGCCTCCCGGTCCGCCGGGCCCAGGTGCTCCCAGAGCAGCCGCATCCCCTGCGTGTGCGACCACTCCACCCATGCCGTCCCCGACGCCGCCACCAGACGCACGGTCTCGTCCTCGCACACCACGTCCCGGAAGCCGCACCCCTCCAGGGTCCGGACCAGGTCCGCCGGGTCCGCGAGCCAGCTGTTGAAGCGCTGCCGCAGCCGTTCCGGCCGCCACTCGGGCGGCAGGTTCCGCAGCAGCTCGCGCGGGATCAGCTCGGTGAACACCGGCGGCAGGAAGGGGAACGTGTCGTCCGTGAAGACCGGGGTGGTGAAGCCGATCCGCCCCCGGCCGGCGAGCAGCCGTGCGTAACGGGCCAGCGCGGCCGGGGCGTCGGGGAAGAAGATGACGCTGTAGCTGCCCGTGACGACGTCGAACGAGCCCTCGGGGAAGTCCGGGCGCTCCCCGTCCATCACGCGCAGCCGGACGTTGCCGACGCCCTGGCGGGCGGCTTCCTTCGTGGTCTCCTCGATCATGCCCGGCGCGATGTCGATGCCGACCACCGTCCCGTTCGCCCCCACCCGCTCGGCGGCGGGGAAGACACAAGCTCCCCGGCCGCAGCCGACGTCCAGGACGCGCTCGCCGGGGAGCGGCGCGAGACGGTCGACGAGCCGGTGGCCCATGGGGGTGAAGAACTCCACCCCCAGCCTGTCGTAGGCGGCGGCGGCCCGGTCGAATGCGGCGGCCACTTCGGATTTGTAGGTCGACGTGTCCAAGATGCGCTCCCGGTCCGATCGGTCTGTGCCGCCGACGCGCACGGCGCGGCGCCCTCCGGTGACGAGCCCAGCGTCGGGGCGTGATCTCGGGCGGGAATGGAGACCGGTTGGAGCGTCAGTGGACTACGCCTGGCGCGGCGTTGAATCAGGCCCGTGAGTGGCCCGGCGACCCTTGTTCCGCGCCACGGTGCCTCTTGAGAATGGGTCGGCAAGCTTTGGAGCCCATCTGCGAGGAGAGGTTCATGAGCGCGCGACTGGACAGTGTCCGACGCCTGATCGAGGCGTACAACACCGGGAAGACCGACGACGTAGCGGACTACATCCACCCGGAATATCTGAACCCGGGGACCTTGGAATTCACCTCGCTGCGCGGACCGGAACTCTTCGCCCTGAACGTCGCGTGGGTGAAGAGGACGTTCTCCCAGGACGCGCGGCTGGAGGAGGTCGACATCGAGGAGCGCGGCGACTGGGTGCGCGCGAAGCTCGTCCTGTACGGCCGGCACGTCGGCGACATGGTGGGGATGGCCCCGACGGGGCGGCTGTTCTCCGGAGAGCAGATCCACCTCTTCCGGTTCGTCGACGGCAGGATCCGTGACCACCGCGACTGGCCCGACTACCTGGGGACCTACCGCCAGCTCGGCGAGCCGTGGCCCGAGCCGGGCGGCTGGCGGCCCTGAGGCGAGGAGCGAGGCGACGGGGAGACGGGGAGACGGGGGAACGATGGAGCTGGGCGTTCTGGGGCCGTTGTACGTGCGGGCGAACGAGCGGGCGAACGAGCGGGCGGACGAGTGGGTGGACGCGCCGACCGCGCCGAAACTGCGCAATGTGCTGGCGATGCTGATGGTGCACACGGGGCAGGTGGTCTCGGTCGCCTCGCTCGTGCGGGACCTGTGGGACGACGATCCGCCGGCGAGCGGGCTGACCACCTTGCAGACGTACATCCTGAACCTGCGCAAGATGTTCTCGTCCGCCACGGGCATGTCCACGGCCGAGGTCGCGCGCGAGGTCCTGGTCACCAGGGCCGGCGGCTACCGGCTCACCGCCGGGGCGGGGTCGCTGGACGTCCACCGCTTCCAGCGGCTGGCGCGGAGCGGCCGGGAGGCGCTGGCGCGGGGCGACGACGACGCCGGTGTGCACGATCTCGACGACGCCCTGTCGCTGTGGCGGGGGCCCGCGCTGGTGGACGTCCCGGCGGGCCGGGTGCTGGAGTCCAGGCGCCGGCAGCTCGAGGAGTCGCGGCTGGTCACCCTCGAGTACCTGGTCGACGCCGAGCTGCGGCTCGGCATGTACCGGGAGGTGCTCGCCGAACTGGCCGCCCTGACCGTCGAGAACCCGCTGCACGAAGGACTGCACGGCCAGTACATGCGGGCGCTCTACCTCGGCGGCCGGCGTGCCCAGGCGCTGGAGGTGTTCCAGCGGCTGCGGAGGGCGCTGGTGGCCGAGCTGGGCCTCGGCCCGGGGCTCCGGCTCCAGCGGCTGCACCAGGCGGTGCTGAACGCGGACGGTGACATCGACGACAGGGCGTGGCGGGAAGCCGACCCCGATTCGCGCATCCGTTCCACGGTTCACGGCCGAATCGGTGATTCCCACCCGGATGGCGTATGCCCGTCGCACCGGTCCCTGCGGTGAGATGAGCAAGACTGGCGGACGTCCGCTGCCGCACCGAGGAGGTACATCATGGCCGTATCGATTTCCATGGTCCTGTTGCTTCTGATTCTGTCGGTGGTGTTCATGCGCAACGGGGGACTGCGCTTCTCGCACGCGATGGTCTGCGTTCTGCTGGGCTTCGTCCTCGCCAGCACCAGCGTCGCGCCGACCATCTCGCACGGGATCAATGCCACCGCCGAGATCGTCGGCGGCGTCAGGCCCTGACCGGCCGGGTGGCGCCCCTCAGCGCCCGATCTCCACGTCCTCCAGCACACCCAGCGCGTCCGGGACCAGGACGGCCGCCGAGAAGTAGGCGCTCACCAGGTAGGACGACACGGCCTGCTCGTTGATGCCCATGAAGCGCACATTGAGGCTGGGCTGGAACTCGTCCGGAATACCGGTCTGGTGGAGCCCGATGACGCCCTGGTTGTCCTCGCCCATGCGCATCGCGATGATCGAGCTGGTGCCGGTGTCGCTCACCGGGATCTTGTTGCAGGGCAGCAGGGGGACACCGCGCCAGGAGCGCACGGAGGTGCCCAGGAGATCGATGTTCTTCGGGTAGAGGCCTCGACTGGTGCACTCGCGCCCGAAGGCGGCGATCGTCCGCGGATGCGCCAGGAAGACCTGGGTCTTGCGGCGCCGTGAGAGGAGCTCGTCGAGGTCGTCGGGGGTGGGCGGTCCGCTGCGGGTGTGGATGCGCTGGCCGAGGTCGGCGTTGTGGAGGAGGCCGAACTCGCGGTTGTTGATCATTTCGTGTTCTTGGCGTTCGCGCAGGGCCTCGACGGTGAGCCGCAGCTGTTGTTCGAGCTGGTTCATCGGCTCGTTGTAGAGGTCGGCGACACGCGTGTGCACCCGTAGCACCGTCTGGGCGACGCTCAGCTCGTACTCGCGCGGCTTGAGCTCGTAGTCCACGAACGTGCCGGTGATGGCGGGCTCGCCGATGTGGCCCGAGGTCACCGCGATGTCCGCCTCGCCCCGCTTGTTGGCGGGGGGCGCGGGCCGGGACGCGAAGCCCGCGACATGCGCGCGCAGCGCGTCGGAACGATCGGCGATCGCCTCGAACGCCTGCCGGGTGAGCGTCAGCACCGCGCAGCGGGTCACGGCCCGGACGGTGAACGCCCAGGTGCCGTCGGGCTCCAGGGGCAGCTTCTCACCGAAGTAGTCGCCGTCGGCGAGGGTGCCGAGCGCGATCTCGTCCCCGTACTTGCCGGTGCCGGTCTTGGCGAGCTTGCCGTGCGCGATGAGGAAGATCTGGTCGGCGGGCTGCCCCGCCTCCACGAGTGCGTCGCCCGCGGCGTACTCCCGCTGCACGAAGGCGTCCGCCAGGGCCTCCAGGACGTCGGCGTCCTCGAAGCCGCGCAGGACGGGCAGCTCGCCCAGCTCCGGCGGGATGACCCGGATGTCGGCGCCGGTGGAGATGAACTCCACCCGGCCGTCCCCGACGGTGTAGGTGAGCCGCCGGTTGACCCGGTAGGTGCCGGCCGAGACCTGCACCCAGGGCAGGACGCGCAGCAGCCAGCGCGAGGAGATCCCCTGCATCTGGGGGACGGACTTGGTGGTCGTCGCGAGCTGGCGTGCCGCGCCGGTGCCCAGGCTCAGCTGTGCCTGAGCGGCCTGCTCGGTGTTCTCCGGCTCCACTGACGTGGTCATATCTGGTGATCACCCATCTGTGTGAATCAGGCTGTGAAAACGTGGTGCGGAGCACCCCGGAGAGCCGGACGGCGGCTGTGCCCGGACCGACGGGCCCGCCCGGCTGTCGGGGTGACGATCCTCTTCACGCGCTCATACGGGAAGAGGCCTTCGACGGAATTCCTCAGTGCCCGATCTCGACGTTCTCGAGGATTCCGAGGGCGTCGGGCACCAGTACCGCCGCCGAGTAATAGACGCTCACCAGATAGGACATGATGGCCTTCTCGCTGATGCCCATGAAGCGCACCGAAAGGCTCGGCTGGTATTCATCGGGAATTCCCGTGCGGTGGAGGCCGATGACGCCCTGGGACTCCTCACCGGTGCGCATCAGCAGAATCGAGCTGACACCCGTCTCCGTGATCGGGATCTTGTTGCAGGGGTAGATGGGCACGCCCCGCCAGGCGGGCAGGGAGTGCCCGCCCACCTGCGCGCTGTCCGGGTAGACGCCCCGGCGGTTGAACTCGCGGGCGATCGCCGCGATGGTGCGCGGGTGGGCCAGCAGGAAGCCCGGGTCCTTCCAGACCGTCGCCAGCAGCTCGTCGAGGTCGTCGGGGGTGGGCGGTCCGCTGCGGGTGTGGATGCGCTGGCTGAGATCGGCGTTGTGGAGGAGGCCGAACTCGCGGTTGTTGATCATTTCGTGTTCTTGGCGTTCGCGCAGGGCCTCGACGGTGAGCCGCAGCTGTTGTTCGAGCTGGTTCATCGGCTCGTTGTAGAGGTCGGCGACACGCGTGTGCACCCGTAGCACCGTCTGGGCGACGCTCAGCCCGTACTCGCGCGGCGAGGTCTCGTAGTTCGCGAAGACCCCGGGCAGGGAGGGCTCCCCGCTGTGGCCGGAGGCGACGTCGATCGCCGACTCCCCGTGCTCGTTGTGGGGGAGGGCCGACCTGCGGCGATAGCCCTCGACGTGCGCGCTGAGGCCGGGGGAGCCGTCCAGGGCCTCCTGGAACTCCCCGCGCGGCAGCGTCAGCACCGTACAGGCCGTCACCGCCCGGACGGAGAAATCCCACTCGCCCGGCTGCTCGGCGGCCAGCGCCTGATCGCCGACGTACCCGCCGTCGGCCAGGACGCCCAGCACGGCCGGCTCGCCGTACTCGCCCTCGTGGAACTTCTCGGCCTTGCCATGGGCGAGCAGCACCACCTCGTCCGCCGGACGCCCGGCCTCGACCAGCAGCTCACCGGGGCGGAACTCCCGCTGGACGAACCGCCCGGCCAGCGCCTCCAGGACCGCGGGGTCCTCGAAGCCGCGCAGCAGGGGAAGCTCGCCGAGCTCCGCCGGGATGACCCGCACCTCGGCGCCGGTCGTGAAGAACTCCACCCGGCCGTCGCCGAGCGTGTGCGTCAGCCGGCGGTTCACCCGGTACGTACCGCCGGAGAGCTGAACCCACGGCAGCAGCCGCAGGAGCCACCGCGAGGTGATCCCCTGCATCTGCGGAACGGACTTGGTCGTGGTCGCCAGATTACGGGCGGCCTCGGTGCCCAGGCTCAGCCGCCCGGGTGGATTATCCGTGCCCGCGCCGGTCTCCACTGACGTCGTCATAATCGAATGCCCACCCATCCATTACGGAAGTACCCATTGCGGAACCGTCGGGAATTCCCGCTCGCCCCCATTCGAAGCTAGCAGTGCGAATCGATGGGGGCGATCACTCAAAAGGATGGGATTGAAAGGTGATGTCAAGGTCGGATAAAAATGCCCACGCCGTTGGGGACGGGCCGTTCGGCGCCGCCCGACGGATGGTTGCGCACGGTCGGCCGGGCCTCTCCCGGCTCCCGGGCGACGAGCGTCGACGAGCCGCCGCCGTCGAGGTTGAAGCCGTCGGATGCCCCCAGCCCCTTCAGCGCCTGGGCCAGCTCCAGCAGGGTCAGCCCGGGACGGTGGGCGGCGCCGCCGTCGAGCGCCAGCAGCAACAGCCGCCGCCCCCGGTCCGCAAGGCCGGCGGCGGTCCGCACGGCGGCGGTCTCCGCGTCCAGCCCCGGGACCGGCCTGCCTCCGCGTAGCAGGGGGAAACCCCGATCGCGAAGCGCAACGACCCCGAACGCCGGGGCCGCAGGTACTCGTCGACCGTCACCCGGTCACCGACCTTGAGCTTGCGCAGCTGCCGCGCCCCGTCCTCACGCCCCAGCAGCACCACCGAACCCCGTGCGACGGCGCCCCGGCCGGGCCGCTCCGCCACGGCCGCCACCTTGCCCCCGCGCACGGTCAGTTCACGGGTGTCGTCGCTGCACGGCGCGCCCCGGTCGGTGTCCGTGCCACAGGTGGCCCGCTGCCGTGACGCCGCGCCCCAGGCCGGGGTGAACGCCCCGATGCCGTCGACCGGGATCGCGTACTGATTGAAGCCGCTCAGCGGGAACTCGTCGTTCCGCGCGCGTACGGACCCCTGCAGCGTGAGCCGGTCCAGCCGGGCCGTCCGGTCCGCGCCCACGCCCAGGACGTCCTCCGTGGTGCCGCCCGACGGCATGGCTGGCCCGAACCGCTGGCCGTCCGGCACCGCTGCCTTCAGGTCGTGCCCGCCCGCCACGGCCGGCCCCACCGGCGCGCCCGTGGCGTCCACTCCGGGGTGCTGTGCCTCGGCGATGTTGAAGAAGTCCCCGTTCACCCCGCCGACCGCGCCGCTGTCGGCGGCCATCCGGGACAGCCGCTCCCGGGCACCCACCGCGCCCGGATACAGCAGGTCCACCGACACCCGACGGTCGCGCAGGTCGACCGTGAGCAGATGCCCGTACGCCGGTCCGTTCGATCCCTTCAGCGAGAACCCCCGATACGTCACTCCGGGCCCCAGCGCCGACGGCGCGCCCAGCTCCGGCGGGGAGAAATCCTCCGTGCCCGCCCACGCCGTGCCGCCCCCGACCAGCGAGACCCATGCCACCAGTACCGTCAGAACCGCGCGCACGCGGCGTCCACGTCTTCCCACTGTCTCCCCAGAGGTCCCGTCAACTCTGTCACGACGCAAGGGACTTATCCATGCCCCGAAAGAACGACAGGGAAATCTCAGGCGGCGCCCGGCGCAACTCTCGGCCCAGCTCTGTCAAACGGCCCGGTGGGCCCCGATACTCGCAAGCGTCAGCGCGCGCAGCCCGCCCCTATTCGCTCACCGAGCCACCGGGAGGCAGCCCCATGACCCGAACGCGCCGATCCGCCGTCCTCACCCTCGGAGCCGCGCTCACCGGCTCCCTCGCCGCCCCGGCCCTCGCGGCCGCCGCCCCCGCCACTCCCACGCCCCTGCCCGCGCCCACGCTCACGGCGGCGGACGCCGGGCGCGGCAGGCCGCCGCTGCGCCGCGCCCACGCGCACAACGACTACGAGCACCCCCACCCGCTCACCGACGCCCTCTCCCACGGCTTCAACAGCGTGGAGGCCGACATCTGGCTGGTCGGGGACGAGCTCCTCGTCGCGCACGACGCCTCCGGCCTCGACCCCGCACGCACGCTCGAATCCCTCTATCTCGACCCCCTGCTGCGCCGCGTCAGAGCCAACCGCGGCCGGGTCTACCGCGGATACGACCTGACCCTCCAGCTGCTCATCGACATCAAGACCCCGGGCGACGCCACCTACCGGGCCCTGTCGCGCCGCCTGCGCCCGTACCACCCGATGCTCACCGAGTGGTCCGGCAGGCGGGTGCGCCGCGCCGCGGTGACCGCCGTCGTCTCGGGTGACCGCGGCGCCCGCGCCCCCATGGAGGCGGAGCGGACGCGGCACGCCTTCTACGACGGTCGGCTCACCGACCTCGGGGGCGCGCCCGCCTCCTTCGCGCCCCTCGTCAGCGACAACTGGGGGCAGAACTTCACCTGGCGGGGGGTGGGCCCCATGCCCGGCCGCGAGCGGGCCGCACTGCGGCGGATCGTCGCCACCGCGCACGCGGAGGGCCGGACGGTCCGCTTCTGGGCCACGCCGGACGCGCCCGGCCCGGCGCGGGACGCGCTCTGGCGGGAGCTCCTCGCGGCCGGCGTGGACTACCTCAACACGGACGACCTGGCAGGTCTGGAGACGTTCCTGCGCGCAGTTCGTTGAGCACCCGGCACACTTCCGCGTCCCGGACCGCCGGCAGCAGCAGCGCGACCGCTTGCACCAGCCTGCCCAGCACGAAGGTCGTGTCGGGCGTGGCGCGCACCAGCTCCCGTACCCTCTCCGTGTCCTTCCGCCACACGGATTCGAGCAGTACTGCGACATCCGGTGCGGCCTCCTCGTCCGTCTCGACCCAACCCGGCTCGTCCGGCACCCGCTTGACGAGGTGCCGCAGTACCCGGTCGGCGACATCGGGCCGGTAGGCCTTCCGGACGGCCTCGTTGGCGATCCAGACGAGCGCGGCGACGAGGTCCCGGGCCTCCTCGGCCGCCATGGACCCGGGCAGCGAGTCGTCGAACGCCGCCTGATTGCCGTGCCGGAAGGCGAGCAGAAGGCGGGCCGCGCCCGCCTTCGCCTCGACGGCGCGTGTCCGTGTGATCTCGGCAGTCATCGGTCGAATCATACGGTTAACGGATATTTATTCCGGTAATGCCGCATCGTCGGCGGGTCGATGGAACGTCCGGAACGTCCAGGGAACGTCCGGGGAATGTCCGGTTCCCGAGCGGGTCCCGTAGCGGAACGGTCACCGCGCGGGCCGGGCTGCCGGGGCCGGGGAACGCTGGCCGTATGGCCACCCCACCAGGCCCCCCGCTGGGGCCGCCTTCCGGCCCGCCGTACGGACCTCACGGACCGTCCGGCGGCTTCGGCCCCGCCCGCCGGCCGGACCCGCCGCCCCCGTCCGGCGGCGGGGGAGGGCGCCGGGTCGCGACGGCCGTCGCCGCGCTGCTGGGCGTCGCGGTCCTCGCGGTGGCGGCCGTGGTGCTCCTCGCCGGCAAGGATCCCGGCAGGGGCACGCCGAGCCACAGCGCGGTGCCGACCGGGACGTCGGGCACCGCCACATCACCCTTCCCGCTCCCCACCGGGTTACCGTCGAGCCTGCCCAGCGGTCTGCCGTCCGGCTTGCCCACGGTGCTTCCCTCGGCCCTGCCCACGGACATCTTCGGTCTCTGACCGGGCCCCGAAGGGGCGCGGGGAACTGCGCGACCAGCCACGATGCACCCGCAGATGACTCGCCGGCCGGCTGCCGCTAGCCAGCCACCAGAGCGAGCCGCGCAGCGACCCGTTCCGGCGGCCCCGCCGCCGCCAGCCGCTCCGCGTCCTCACGCACCGTCGGCTCCCCGGTCACGGGCGTCAGCTCATGGCCCGGCGCCAGCGCCTCCGCCAGCAGCCGCCGCGCCCGGACCGCCGCCTCCCTCGCGAGGAACGCCAGGGCCTCGACGTCGAGCCCGTGCGCCTCTGCGGCCCCGTCGCCCTCACCGGCGAGGACGGGCGGCCGCCCCGCCACGTCCACCGGCGGCGGGGGATCCGGAAGCGGCGGCACAAGGCCGCGCCCCGCGAACGCCTCACGCGCCGGTATCCCCGCCGGCGGCTCCGGGGCGTGCTCAGCGGCGCGCGGAGAACTGCGCGCTCGCAGCTCCTCCAGCAACTCCCGCTCTCCGCGCCCCCGGAGCAGCAACAGGACGAGCGGGTCGTGGTCGAGCAGCCGGGCGACCTGATGGCACAGCGCCGCCGAATGCGGGCAGTGGTCCCACGCCTCGCAGGCGCACTCGGCCTCCAGATCGCCGATGCCGGGCAGCAGGTCGACGCCCGCCGCGGCCGCGTCCTCGGCCAGGTGCGGCGGCAGTTCCCCGTCCAGCAGCGCCGCGAGGTGCTCCGGACGGTCGGCCACCACGTCCAGGAGCCGGTCCCAGTCGGCCTCCGTGAACTGCTGGACCACCACGTCCGAGCGGTACGGGACGCCGTCCCGGTCGCGGACGAGCGCGGTGATCCGCCCCGGCCGCACGGACACCGCCCCGACCGCTCCCGCGCGGGCGTACCGGCGGCCGGCCTTCACCTGCTTGCCGTCCAGGGCGGAGTCCTCCAGCGCCTTGAGCCAGGCCCGGCCCCACCGGCCGGTGGCGAAGTCCCGCCCGGCCTCCGGAGGCAGGGCCGCGAAGACGCGCTCCCGCCGGTCGTGTGCGGCCGTCGTCATCGTCCGGTCCCCCTCAGCTCCACGAGCTCCGCCAGTTCGGCGTCGCTCAGTTCGGTCAGCGCGGCCTCCCCGGCGCCGCCCAGCACCGCGTCCGCGAGGGCCTGCTTGCGCGCCAGCATCTCCGCGATGCGGTCCTCGACGGTGCCCTCGGCGACGAGCCGGTGCACCTGGACGGGCTGGGTCTGGCCGATGCGGTAGGCCCGGTCGGTGGCCTGGGTTTCGACCGCGGGATTCCACCAACGGTCGAAGTGCACGACATGACCCGCGCGCGTGAGGTTCAGGCCCGTGCCGGCCGCCTTCAACGACAGCAGGAACACCGGGATCCCGCCCTCCTGGAAGCGCCGGACCATTTCCTCCCGCCGTGCCACGGGCGTACCGCCGTGCAGCAGCGCGGTGGTCACGCCCCGCGCGGCCAGATGGCGCTCCAGAAGGCGCGCCATCTGGACGTACTGGGTGAACACCAGCACGCTCCCGTCCTCGGCGAGGATGGTGTCCAGCAGCTCGTCGAGGAGCTCGACCTTGCCGGAGCGCCCCTCGATCCGGGGGCCGTCGCCGACCTCGCCGGGCTTCCCCGGGATGGGCTCCTTGAGGAACTGGGCGGGGTGGTTGCAGATCTGCTTGAGCCCGGTGAGCAGCTTGACGATCAGCCCGCGCCGTTCGAGCCCGTCCGCCTCCGCGATCTCCGTGAGGATCTCCCGCACCACGGCCTCGTACAGCCCCGCCTGTTCCCTGGTGAGCGCGACCGGGTGGTCGGTCTCGGTCTTGGGCGGCAGCTCGGGCGCGATGCCCGGGTCGGACTTGCGGCGGCGCAGCAGGAACGGGCGGACGAGCGCCGCGAGGCGCTCGGCGGCCGCCGGGTCGGTGCCGCTCTCCACGGCCCGGGCGTGGCGCCTGCGGAAGGCGCCGAGCGTGCCGAGGAGCCCGGGCGTGGTCCAGTCGAGGATCGCCCACAGCTCGGACAGGTTGTTCTCGACCGGGGTGCCGGACAGCGCCACGCGTGCCTTCGCCCCGATGGTGCGCAGGGCCTTGGCGGTCGCGGAGGACGGGTTCTTGACGTGCTGGGCCTCGTCGGCGACGACCAGGCCCCAGCCGGTGCCCGCCAGCCTCGCCGCGTCCAGCCGCATCGTGCCGTAGGTGGTGAGGACGAACTCGCCCTCGCCGAGCGCGTCCAGGTCGCGGGACGTGCCGTGGAAGCGGCGGACCGGGGTGCCGGGGGCGAAACGTTCGATCTCGCGCTGCCAGTTGCCCATCAGGGAGGCCGGGCAGACCACCAGGGTGGGGCCGGCGGCCTCCGGCAGGGTCTGGCGGTGGAGATGAAGGGCGATCAGGGTGATGGTCTTGCCCAGGCCCATGTCGTCGGCCAGGCAGCCGCCGAGGCCGAGCGAGGTCATCCGGTTCAGCCAGTCGAGGCCGCGCAGCTGGTAGTCGCGCAGGGTGGCGGCCAGCGCGGCGGGCTGGACGACCGGCTCCCGGCGGGCCTCGGGGTCGGCGATGCGGTCGCGGAGCGCCGCCAGCCAGCCCGTCGCGCGCACCTCGACCGTCTCGTCGTCGTTCCCGGCGGGGGCGCTGCCGGTGAGCGCGACGCCCAGCGCCTCGGCGGGGGTGATCCGCCGGTCGCGGCGGGCGTGGGCGCGGCGCAGCGCCTCCGGGTCGACGAGCACCCACTGGTCGCGCAGCCGTACGACGGGGCGGCTCGCCTCGGCGAGCCGGTCCAGCTCCGCTCTCGTCAGCTCCTGGTCGCCGATGGCGAAACGCCAGCCGAAGGCGAGCAGTTTGTCGGCGGACAGCAGGGAGGGCATGCCCGAGCGGTGCCCGGACGCGTCGTCCTCGTCCGGTGGGCCGACGACGGCGCGGGCGGTGAGCTCGCGGACCAGGTCCTTGGGCCAGTGGACCTCGACGCCGGCCGCGTCCAGCGCCCGGGCGGCCGTGCCGAGGAGTTCCCCGGTCTCCTCGTCGGCGAGATCGACGGCGGTGGGCACGGAGGCCGACACCAGGGGCGAGAGCGCGGGCCAGGCGTGGGCGGCGCGCCGCAGGGCGCGCAGCGCGTTCATGCGGGCGCCGCCGAGCGCGCGGCCCGCCGGGGACGCGCCGGACCACACGTCGGCGGCGTCGGCGACCAGTGCCGGGTCCGAGAGGCTGTGCAACTGCGGCACGGCCCGGAAGCGCGGGCGGAGCTCGTCGTCCGTCCCGCCGGACCCCGTCGGCGCGAGGACCTCGACGCGCAGGGAGAGCCGTACGGCCGTGTCGTACCCGGTGGCCCAGGCGCGAGCGGCGGGCACCCGCTGGGGCTCGGGGGCGGCGAAGGGGCGGCCGCCCGCGGCGAGGGCGGCGGCGGGGGAGCGGGGCAGGCCGTCGGCGACGGCGTCGAGGAAGGACCGGACGAGCCCCTCGGGTTCGGGCAGCAGGGGCATCCCGCCGCCCGGCAGCGGCACGGCGTGCGCCGTGGGCGGCATGGCCGCGGCGAGCTCCTGGACACGGCGGGTGTCGTCGGGGGTGAGCGGTCCGGTCCGCCAGGTGTCGTGGTCGGTGCCGGTCAGCCCGGGCAGCAGCTTGCCGCGCGCGGCAAGCTGGAGGGCGAGGACGGCGACGGCGCCCCAGAAGGCGGCCGTCTCGTCGGCCCGGGCGGCCCGGGCGCGGGTGAGGACGGGGACGGCGTCGCGCACGGGCAGCACGTTCGCCCGGACGGTCGTCGTGGTCACGTCGTCGCCGTCGGGAACGGCGACGGTCAGCTCCTCGACGGCGCCGTCCGCCAGGGGCGGAGTGCCGTCCGGGAGCCAGAAGGCGACCCGCCCGGTGCGGGCGGGGTCCCCGGGGAGGAAGACCGCCTGACAGCGGGCGAGCAGGGAGACGTCGGAGGGTGTCGCGGCAGAGAGCGGAGTCACAGCGCTGCGCATTCCTCAAATTTGACTAGTGCGGGCTTCGGAGCGGCCGAGGGTACAGGAGACACGCGACAGACGAGCCGATTCCGCGGGTGAGCCGCGTCACTCCCCTCCGCGCGGGCCGACGTACGCTGAAACCGTTCGGCAGCCGTCGCGAAGGAGGCACGGACATGACTAAGAGGACGAAGGTCGCCGTGGGCGGTGTGGCGGTGGGGGTGGTCCTGCTGTGGCTGCTGCCCTTCTGGGCGGCGCTGCTGGTGATCGTCGGCATCCCCGTCGGCGCCTATCTGCTGCTCGACCCCTCGCAGCGCACGCGGCTGCGCAGGGTGTCCCGCAAACAGCTGGACCGTTAGGGGCACGGTGACCGTCAGGGGCGCGCGATGAACGCGGGGGCGAGCGCCGCCTCCGTCAGCAGCCGCGCGCGGCCGGAGCCGTCGGCCGGGACGGTCCACAGATCGGAGCCGTAGTCGCCGGGCAGGGAGTACACGAGTGTGCGCCCGTCCCGCCAGACCGCCTGGTCGTCGACGCTCCGCCGCTCCGCCGTGGCGGTCTCGCGCAGGGTACGCAGATCCAGGACGTACAGCCGCCAGGGCGCGTCGGGCGACACGCCCTCGACGCGCTTCTTGTACGCGACGCGCGTTCCGTCGGGGGACAGGGAGGGACATTCGACGTTCTCGTGGAGGGCGCGCAGCGTCCGCTCCGCGCGGTCCCCGCGCACCAGATAGGTCTTGCCGCCCGTGGCGACGGTGGCGTAGAAGTGCCCGGCGTCGGCGAAGGTGACGCCCCAGACGTTGAGGTCCGCCGCCCGGTGGGGCCGGCCGTCCAGGACGAAACGGTAGGTCTCCAGATCCCGGTCCAGTTCCCCGGTGCGGACGTCCAGGACCGAGGTGCGGGTGGAGAACGCGGTGCCCGCGTAGGAGTCGCCGCTGACGAAGACCGTCCAGGCCGCGGCGCGCCCGTCCGGGGAGACCCGCGCGCGGGTGGGGATGCCGGCCAGGTCGAAGTGGCGCAGCGGGCGCAGGCGCGCGTCGAGCACCACCGCCCGGTAGACGTCCCGCAGGCCGCTGCGCACCGACTGGAGGCAGACGCCCGTGCCCGCCGCCGTGTGGAAGCGCAGACAGCGGACTCCGGAGGATGTGCGGGGGCCGGCCGGGTCGGCGTCGGGGACCGAGACGATCTCGTCGCGGTGCGGTCCCCAGGCCATGTTCCGGAAGACGTCGCGGCCGGGGGCGTCGAGGGTGACCGCGCCGGGCCGTACGGGTGGGCCGCCCGCCCGGGGCCGGTCCTTCTCCGCCGCCCGGTCGGCGGCGCGCAGGGTGGCGCCGACCGCGACCCCCGTCAGGAGGAGGACGGCCGCGAGCAGGATCAGCAGTCGGCGGGTGCGGTTCATCCGGTTCGGGTTCTCCGGTTCGGGTTCATTCGGTTCGGGTTCATCCGGTTCAACGGGCGGGCTCCGGTGGGGCGTCGGCGGGCGGGGGTCGCAGCAGTACGGCACTGGCGGCGGCGGAGACGAGGAGGCCGGTGGCCGCCACGCCCAGCGCCGTGCGGTCGCCCCACGCGGTCCAGGCCGCGCCGAAGGCGATCGAGCAGACGAAGCGCGCCGCGGCCTGACCGGTCTGGACGACCGCGAGTCCGCTGCCCCGGATCTCCCGGGGCACGGTGTCGGCGGTCGCGGCGGCCAGTACCCCGTCGGTGGCGGCGTAGAACGTGCCGTGCAGGGTGAGAACGGCGCAGGCCAGGGCGGGGGAGCTCCCCAGGGGCGCGAGCAGCAGCCCGTACGCGCCGAGGAGCGCGAGGTGGCCGCAGAGGAAGAGCCTGCGCCTGCCGAAGCGGTCGGCGACCGCGCCGAGCGGCACCGCAAACAGGAGGAACGCCGTTGCGGTGCCCAGGGGCAGCAGCGGGAACCACGCCTCGGTGACGGCGAGGCGGCGCTGGAGAGTGAGGTAGAGAAAGGAGTCGCTGATGGTGGTCAGCCCGAGGAGCACCGCGCAGGCGGTCAGCCTGCGGACACCGGGGCGGCGCAGGAGGCCCCGGAGCGGAGTCCGCTCGCCGGGGCGGAGCCCTGGACTGTCGGGGTGTCTGGGCTTGCCGAGGCTCGTGGGTTCGTCGGGGCGGGCGGGAACGAACAGCCAGAGGACGAGCACGCCCAGGGCCGCTACGCAGCCGCTGACCGTGAAGACCGCGTCGTACCCCTCGGTGGCGGTCCGCAGGACGAGGAAGGCCAGGAGGGGGCCGAGCAGCGCCCCGGCGGTGTCCATGGCCCGGTGCACGCCGAAGGCCCGAGCGCGGTCGGAGGGTTCGCAGGCCAGTGAGATCATGGCGTCGCGCGGCGCGGTGCGCAGCCCTTTGCCGGTGCGGTCGGCCGCCAGGACGGCGCCGATCAGCGGGACGCCGTGCACGACGAGCAACAGCGGTTTGCACAGCGCGGAGAGACCGTAACCGAGGACGGCCACGGTCTTGTGGCCGCCGTCGCCGCGGTCGGCGAGCCGGCCGCCGACGAGGCGCACGAGCGCGCTGACGCCGTTGTAGAGGCCGTCCAGCAGCCCGAAGCCGAGCGGGGACAGCCCCAGCCCGGCGACCAGATAGAGCGGCAGGACGGCGCTGACCATCTCCGAGGAGACGTCGGTGACCAGGCTGACGGTGCCGAGGGCGAACACCGTGGCGGGCACGGCGGCCCGCCGGCCGGGAGCGGGTTTCCGGCCGACGGTGCCGGTGGTGGTGCGACGGTCCGCGAGATACACGGTCAGCTGTTCCAGACGCCGGTGATGTCCTTGCCGTTCGCGGCGTTTCCGGCGTGCGGGAGGCCGTACATGGTCTCCAGGGTGCGCAGTACGTCGTAGTGGTTGTACGTGGTGTCGGAGGTGGAACCGGGCTTGACCTGCTGGCCGTAGAGGACGGTGGGGATCCGGTTGCCGCTGAGGCGGTTGTCCTCGTCGAAGGTGATCAGCAGCAGGCTGTTGTGGGTCTTGGCCCAGTCCGCGTAGGACTTGAGGTTGTTCTTCAGCCAAGTGTCGCCGGTGCCGATGGAGCAGTCGTGCATGTCGCTGCACATGTTCGGCACGATGAAGGAGACCGTGGGAAGGGCGCTGTAATCCTTCGGGAAGGCACCGAAGGTGTGCGCGGTGCTGGTGGGGACGTTGCCGAAGCCGAACCAGGGGTTGTGCTTCTGGCGGTACTTGCCGCTCTCGCAGGTGGTGGAGCCCTCGGCGGGCAGGGACTCGTTGTAGCTGGCCCAGGTCCTGCCCGCGGCGAGCAGCTCCGAGCCGAGGTTGGGCTCCTCGCTGAAGCCGGGGTCGACGCAGCTGTCGTCGGTGACGCCCTGGGTGTCGCCGGAGAACAACGCGTAGTAGTTGGGCTGACTGGGATGGGTCTCGGCGTACGAGGCGGTCAGGTTCGCGCCGCCCGCCGCCAGGGAGTTGATGTACGGGGCGCTGGAGCTGCCCATGACCTGGTCGTAGGCGCGGTTCTCGAAGACGACGACCACCACGTGGTCGGGTGTGGGAACGGCCGGCGCGGCGGTGGAGTCCGAGGCCCATAGGCCGAGGGAGGTGGCGGCGAGGCCGAAGGCCGTGGCGAGGGCGAGGGAGTGGCGGCGGCGGAGTCGGAGACGGCGGCGGTGGGGACGACGGGCGGGACTGGCTGCGGCGGGCACAAGCTCCTCCGGGCGAAGCGGTATCGGTGGGGGTGTGAGCCGAGTGCGCTGGCAGCGTAGGGCGGCGCGCGGTGGCATGTACACGACTTCAACGTGACGAATCCGGGAACGTCGGCCGAGCGGAGCGCGACAGGCGCCACCTCGGACGGCGCCCCGCGTCAGGCGGCGGGCAGGCCGAGGAGGGTGCGGGCCACCGTCTGGGGAGATTCGTCGCGCTCGCGCGCGAGGGCTATGACGGCGCGGCACGCCAGCTCGTTCACGCCGAAGCTGAGGGCTTCCGGCGAGACCCAGCGCGCCGCCTCCATGCTTTTGTCGTAGTCGTTCTCGGCGCAGGCGGTGACATATGCCGCCGCTGCCTCGAAGAGATTGTGCTGGCGACTCACGAGCGGCCGTGGCGCCGGTGCCCGCCGGGCCTCTTCCGAGTGCTTGCGGAGTTTGTTGAACACGCGGATCACCTGCCCCCGTGAGCGGCAAATTCCTGCGGTCGTTCAAGTGTGCCCCGTGGGCACGGATTTGAACCTCCGGATAATGCGACGGTGTCCGCGGGATGAAGGCTTGTTTGCTCATTTTCCGCGTCATGTCCGCATCCTGTGTCAACTGGCGAACGGATGCGCATCGGAGGGGAGGGTGGGTTGCCCGGAGCGCGGAGGTGGGCAAGGCTTGCACGGCGGTTACGGGGAATTGCCGAACGGGGAGGCGGGCATGGGAATCGGTAAGGAACTCGACTCGATGCTGGACGAGTTGGCCGAGGGGGGCGGCGGGATACGCCACGCATTGGTGCTGTCCAACGATGGGCTTGTGACGGGAGCGAGCGCGAGTCTGACGAGAGAGGAGGCCGAACACCTGGCGGCGGTCGCCTCCGGACTCCACAGCCTCGCCAGAGGAACGGGCCGGCAATTCCGGGCGGGCGGCGTGCGCCAGACCATGGTCGAATTCGATCGGGGCGTGTTGTTCGTGACGGCCGCCGACGAGGAGAGCTGCCTGTGCGTACTCGGTGAGGCCGAGGCCGACATCGGCAGGATCGCCTACGAGATGACCTTGCTGGCCAACCGCATCGGGGGCCGGAGCCGCTGACTCCGGCCGTCGGCGCACCGCTGATCACCCGGGGTGTCCGCCAGGGTTATCCACAGGCTCGGCGGGGTGTCGCAGCCCACCGCTATCGTCGTCACTGTCAGTAATCGGGTGATGGCGGGAGGGCGTCGTGGAGGTAGGACAGGTACGACAAGCACGGCAGGAAACGCGGCGGCCGGAGCCGGCGCGGGGGCGGACCGGGGCGTACGGCCCGGCGGGGCCGGCTGTCCCTTTGGCCCGGGCCGCACGGGAGCTCGGGCTCAAACCGCGCGAGTTCGAACTGGCCGTCCAGCTGGGGGAGGTACGGACCGTCGCGGCCGGCCCGGACGGGCGGCGGAGGGTCCCGGCGGAGGAGATCGACCGGCACAGGTCGAGCGAGGGCTTCCCCGAAGCGCTGCGCTCCCGGCTCTGGGCCGTGGGCACGGCGGAAGGGGCCGAGCTCATGGGCGTCGGTGCCGCCCGCTTCACCCGCCTGGCCAGGGCCGGGTGCTTCACCCCGGTCCGCTTCTACGTCAACCGGTACCGTGCCGTCGTCTGGCACTATCTGGCGGCCGACCTCGCGGAGTTCGCCGACCGCGAACCAGGACTGCTCACCGGCCGCATCCCCGCCCTGCTGCGGACCGCGCTGGACGAACACTCCGACCGCCGCGCCCGGGGCTGGCGCGCCCGCCGGGTCGACCAGCTGACCGCCCAGGCCTCGGACGCCTGGCAGCGGGCGGCCGCCACCGCCGCCGTGCTCGACGCCCCGGAACTGGCACAGGTCGTGCCCGACCCGGGTGAACGGGCGTACCTGATCGCGCTGCGCCCCGAGCTGACCCGGATCCGCTCGGAGGTCCCGGCGGCCCGTGAAGTGATCGAGTCGCTGGTGCTGGCCGAGGACCCGGACGAGATCGACTGGTACCGCCACTGCCTCACGACCACCCTGCCCCAGGCCAGAGCCACCCGGCCCGCACCCGGCACCGACGGGAACAGGAAGACGGCGCAGGCACCGGCGGCCGAGCCGGAGCCCCGGCAGTGTGACGCCGAACCGCCGGCGGCCCGGTCCGTGCGCCCGGGAAGGCTGTGGTCATGGCTGCGCGGGCGTCGGTAGGCCACGGTCCGGCGGAGTGCCGCGCACGCCGCCGGACCATGACCGGGAAAGGGCCCGTGACCAGGAGAGGGTCAGAGCTGGCCGACGTCCATGACGCGGACGACCGCCCGGCCCTCCTCGTCGGAGGCCGCCAGGTCCACCTCGGCGGTGATGCCCCAGTCGTGATCGCCGTTGGGGTCGGCGAAGGACTGCCGGACCCGCCACAGACCGTCCTCGGGCCGCTCCTCGATCCGCAGCAGCTTCGGCCCGCGCGCGTCGGGGCCGGTGCCCAGATCGTCGTACTCGTCCCAGTAGGCGTCCATGGCCTCGCCCCAGCGGTCCTCGTCCCAGCCGGACTCGGCGTCCATCTCGCCGAGCTCGGCGACCTTGTCCAGGGCGGCGAGCTCCACACGGCGGAACATCGCGTTGCGCACCAGCACCCGGAAGGCCCGGGCGTTGGCCGTGACGGGCTTGACCTGGTCGGCGCGCTCCTGGGCCTCCTCCGCGCTCTCCTCCGAGGGGTTGGCGAGCTGCTCCCACTCGTCGAGCAGGCTCGAGTCGACCTGGCGGACCATCTCGCCGAGCCAGGCGATCAGGTCCTCGAAGTCGTCGGACTTCAGGTCGTCCGGCACGGTGTGGTCCAGCGCCTTGTACGCGCTCGCCAGGTAGCGCAGCACGATGCCCTCGGTCCGGGCCAGGTCGTAGTGGGCCGTGAACTCCGTGAACGTCATCGCCCGCTCGTACATGTCACGGATGACCGACTTGGGCGACAGCGGGTGGTCGCCGACCCACGGGTGGCTCTTGCGGTAGACGTCGTAGGCGTGGGACAGCAGCTCCTCCAGCGGCTTGGGGTAGCTGACGTCCATGAGGCGCTCCATGCGCTCCTCGTACTCGACGCCGTCCGCCTTCATCGCCGCCACGGCCTCGCCACGCGCCTTGTTCTGCTGCGCGGCCAGGATCTGCCGGGGGTCGTCCAGCGTCGACTCCACGACCGAGACCATGTCCAGCGCGTACGAGGGGGACTCCGGGTCCAGGAGCTCGAAGGAGGCCAGCGCGAACGTCGACAGCGGCTGGTTGAGCGCGAAGTCCGACTGGAGGTCGACCGTCAGCCGGACGATCCGGCCCTCGGCGTCCGGCTCGTCCAGCCGCTCCACCACGCCGCCGTCCAGCAGCGAACGGTAGATGGCGATGGCCCGGCGGATGTGCCGAAGCTGGTTCTTGCGCGGCTCGTGGTTGTCCTCCAGCAGCCGGCGCATCGCCTCGAAGGCGTTGCCCGGCCGGGCGATGACCGCCAGCAGCATCGCGTGGGTGACCCGGAAACGGGAGGTGAGCTGCTCGGGCTCGGAGGTGATGAGCTTCTCGAAGGTGCTCTCCGTCCAGTTGACGAAGCCCTCGGGAGCCTTCTTGCGGACCACCTTGCGGCGCTTCTTCGGGTCGTCCCCCGCCTTGGCCAGCGCCTTCTCGTTCTCGACGACATGGTCGGGCGCCTGCGCGACGACGAAGCCGGCCGTGTCGAATCCGGCCCGCCCGGCCCGGCCCGCGATCTGGTGGAACTCCCGCGCCCGAAGCGTCCGCACCCGCTGGCCGTCGTACTTGGTCAGCGCGGTGAAGAGGACCGTGCGGATGGGCACGTTCACCCCGACGCCCAGGGTGTCGGTACCGCAGATCACCTTCAGCAGTCCGGCCTGCGCCAGCCGCTCCACCAGCCGCCGGTACTTCGGCAGCATGCCGGCGTGGTGCACGCCGATGCCGTGCCGGACGTAGCGGGAGAGGTTCCGGCCGAACTTGGTGGTGAAGCGGAAATTGCCGATCAGCTTGGCGATCTCGTCCTTCTCCTCGCGCGAGCACATGTTGATGCTCATCAGCGCCTGGGCCCGCTCGACGGCGGCCGCCTGGGTGAAGTGGACGATGTACACCGGGGCCTGACGCGTCTGGAGCAGCTCGGTCAGCGTCTCCGTCAGCGGCGTCGCGCGGTACTCGTACGACAGCGGAACGGGCCGGGTCGCCGAGCGGACCACCGAGGTCGGCCGGCCGGTGCGCCGGGTCAGGTCCTCCTCGAAGCGGGAGACGTCACCCAGCGTCGCGGACATCAGGATGAACTGCGCCTGGGGCAGTTCCAGCAGCGGGATCTGCCACGCCCAGCCACGGTCCTGCTCGGCGTAGAAGTGGAACTCGTCCATCACGACCTGGCCGATGTCGGCGTCCTTGCCGTCGCGCAGCGCGATGGAGGCGAGGACCTCGGCCGTGCAGCAGATCACCGGGGCGTCGGCGTTGACCGAGGCGTCGCCGGTGAGCATGCCGACGTTCTCGGTGCCGAAGATCTTGCACAGGTCGAAGAACTTCTCGGAGACCAGCGCCTTGATGGGGGCGGTGTAGAAGGTCACCTGGTCATTGGCGAGCGCGGTGAAGTGCGCGCCCGCCGCGACCAGGCTTTTCCCCGAGCCGGTGGGCGTCGAGAGGATCACGTTCGCCCCGGAGACCACCTCGATCAGCGCCTCCTCCTGGGCGGGGTACAGCGTGATGCCCCGCTCCTCGGCCCAGGTCGAGAAAGCTTCGAAAAGGGCATCGGGGTCGGCATGGCTCGGCATCTGATCGATAAGGGTCACACCCCCATACTGCCTGGCCCCGGGCCGGATCAGGGAACCGGCCGGTCGAACGATGATCATCCGGGCGTTACGCTGAGTGGCCGACAGGGCGTCAGCGTGGCCCGGCACGGGCCGGCGAAGGGGTGGCACGACGATGATGGGACCGGCTCATTCGCTCTCCGGGGCGGCGGCCTGGCTCGGCGTGGGAGCGGCGGCCGCCGCGCTGGACCACCCGATGCCCTGGCCCGTGCTCGTCGTCGGCGCCCTGATCTGCGCCGGGGCCGCCCTGGCCCCGGACCTCGACCACAAGTCCGCGACGATATCGCGCTCCTTCGGCCCGATATCGCGGATCCTGTGCGGGATCATCGACCAGCTGTCCCACGCTGTCTACAAGGCCACGAAGTCCAAGGCCGACCCGCGCCGCAGCGGCGGCCACCGCACCCTGACCCACACCGCCCTCTGGGCGGTGCTGATAGGGGCCGGTGCTTCGGCGCTGGCGATGACCGGGGACCGCTGGGCCGTGCTCGGCATCCTCTTCGTCCATATGGTGCTCGCCGTCGAGGGGCTGCTCTGGCGGGCGGCCCGGACCTCCAGCGACGTACTGGTCTGGCTGCTCGGGGCCACCAGCGCCTGGATCCTCGCCGGGATCCTGGACCAACCGGGCAACGGCTCCCACTGGCTGTTCACCGGCCCCGGCCAGGAGTACCTGTGGCTGGGCCTGCCGATCGTCCTCGGCGCGCTCGTCCACGACATCGGGGACGCCCTCACGGTCTCCGGCTGCCCGATCCTGTGGCCGCTGCCCATAGCGCGCAAGCGCTGGTACCCCCTCGGCCCCCCGAAGTCGATGCGCTTCCGGGCCGGCAGCCGCGTCGAGGTCAAGATCCTGATGCCGGTCTTCATGATCCTCGGTGGTGTGGGCGGGCTGGGGGCCCTGGAGCTCCTCTGACCTCCCGGGCCCCCGCCCCGCCCGGCGGGCTAGCGGTGCCAGGAGCGCCACAGCGCCGCGTACGCGCCGTCCGCCGCGACCAGTTCGTCGTGGCTGCCCAGCTCGCTGACCCGGCCGTCCTCCGCCACCACGATCACGTCCGCGTCATGGGCGGTGTGCAGCCGGTGCGCGATCGCCACGACCGTGCGCCCCTCCAGCACCTTGGCCAGGGAACGCTCCAGGTGGCGGGCGGCGCGCGGGTCCAGCAGGGAGGTCGCCTCGTCCAGGACCAGGGTGTGCGGATCCGCGAGCACCAGCCGGGCCAGGGCGATCTGCTGGGCCTGGGCCGGGGTCAGCGCGAGCCCGCCCGAGCCGACCTCGGTGTCCAGGCCCTTCTCCAGGGCCCGGGCCCACCCCTCGGCGTCCACCGCGGCCAGGGCCGACCACAGCTCGTCGTCCCCGGCGTCCGGCCGGGCGAGCAGCAGGTTGTCCCGCAGGGCGCCGACGAAGACGTGGTGCTCCTGGTTGACCAGCGCCACATGTCGGCGCACCCGCTCCGTCGGCATCCGGGAGAGCTCCGCGCCGCCCAGCGTCACCGACCCCGTCCGCGGCGCGTAGATCCCGGCCAGCAGCCGGCCCAGCGTCGACTTGCCCGCCCCGGACGGCCCGACCAGCGCCACCCGGGTGCCCGGCCGGACGTCGAGCGAGACCCCGTGCAGCACATCGCCGCCGGGCGCGTAGCCGAAGCGCACCCGGTCCGCCCGCACGTCCCGGCCCGCCGGGCGCACCCGCTCGTCGGCGTCGTCGGCGCCGATCTCCCGTACACCCACGAGCCGGGCCAGCGACACTTGCGCGACCTGCAGCTCGTCGTACCAGCGCAGGATCAGCCCGAGCGGCTCGACCAGCATCTGCGCGAGCAGCGCGCCCGTCGTCAGCTCACCGACCGACAGCCAGCCCCGGAGCACACAGAACCCGCCGAGGAGCAGCACGACGCACAGCAGCAGCGCATGCGACATGTTGACGACGGGGTACAGCACCGAGCGCAGCCACAACGTATAGCGCTCCCACTGCACCCACTCGAAGACGCGACGGTCGGAGAGCGCGACGCGCTCCCGGCCCAGCCGGTGCGCCTCGACGGTCCGCCCGGCGTCCACGGTCTCCGCCAGGGAAGCGGCGACGGCCGCGTAGCCGGCGGCCTCGGAGCGATAGGCGCCCGGCGCCCGCCGGAAGTACCAGCGGCAGCCGACGTACAGCAGTGGCATCGTGACCAGCAGCGACAGCGCGAGCGGCGGCGCCGTGACGGTCAGCGCCCCCAGCAGCAGCCCCGCCCAGACGACGCCGATCGCCAGCTCGGGCACGGCCTCCCGCATGGCGTTGGCCAGCCGGTCGATGTCCGTGGTGATCCGCGAGAGCAGATCACCGGTGCCCGCCCGCTCCAGCACGCCCGGCGGCAGGCCGACCGACCGGACGAGGAAGTCCTCGCGCAGGTCGGCCAGCATCTCTTCGCCGAGCACCGCCCCGCGCAGCCGCACCATGCGCGTGAACAGCGCCTGGACGGCCAGGGCGACGGCGAAGAGGGAGACCGTACGGCCCAGGTGGAACTCGCGCGCGCCCGAGGCGAGGTCCTCGACCAGTCCGCCCAGCAGATACGGGCCCGCCATGGAGGCGAGCACGGCGACCGCGTTCGCCCCCACGAGCAGGGCGAAGGCGCCCCGGTGCCGGCGCAGTATCCCCTTCGCATAGCTCCGGACCGTGGTGCTTCCGGCCACCGGAAGGGTCGTCGCCGACTCCGGTGCGGCCGGGTCGTAGGCCGGCGGTGCCAGGCCGATCATGCCGTTCCCCCGATCTGCTCGCCGATCTGTTCGCCCTCGTCGGCCTCGGCCTTTTCGAAGCCGGCGAGCTCCACGTCCAGCGCCTTGGCGTCCATGTCCAGCGCCTTGTCGTCCATCGCTTTGTCGATCTCTTCGTCCGCCGCGTCCGGTTCCTCGTCCGTCCGGCGGGTGACGACCGCGCGGTAGGCGGGGTCGGTGCGCAGCAGCTCGGCGTGCGTCCCCACCGTCGCCACTCGGCCCTCCTGGAGGAACGCCACCTGGTCGGCCCGGTCGAGCAGCAGCGGGCTGGAGGTGAACACCACCGTCGTACGGCCCGCGCGCAGTCGGCGCAGCCCGTCCGCGATCCGCGCCTCGGTGTGCGAGTCCACCGCGGCGGTCGGCTCGTCCAGTACCAGCGCCTCCGGGTCGGTGATCAGGGAGCGGGCGAGTGCCAGGCGCTGGCGCTGCCCGCCGGACAGCGAGCGGCCGCGCTCGGTGATCCGGGCCCGCATCGGGTCGTCGCTCCCCTCCGCCGAGGACCGGGTCAGCGAGGCCAGTACGTCGTCGCACTGCGCCGCCGCGAGAGCGGCCTCGGCCGCCACGGCTCCCGAGGAGGGCACGTCCAGCAACTCGGCGAGGGTGCCCGACAGCAGTACCGGGTCCTTGTCCTGGACGAGCACGGCCTCGCGCGCCGCGCCGAGCGGCAGGTCGTCCAGCGCCACACCGCCCAGCAGCACGGAGGGTGTCCCGTCGGTGGCGCCGCCGTCGGCGTGACCGCCGAGCCGGTCGGCGAGCCGGCCCGCGGCGTCGGGGTCCCCGCACACCACCGCCGTCAGCCGCCCGGCCGGTGCGAGGAGCCCGGTGACGGGGTCGTACAGATCGCCGCGCGGTCCCGGCCCGGTCGCCTCCCGGTCGCCGTCCGGCGGTCCGACCCGCTCCAGCCCCAGCACCCTGGCGGCACGCGCCGCCGAGGGCCGGGAGAAGGAGTAGGCCTGCGCGATCTCCTCGAAGTGGCGCAACGGCAGCAGCAGGAAGCTGACCATGCCGTAGACCGTGACCAGCTCGCCCACCTCGATCCGGCCCTCCCGGACCAGTCGCACGCCGTACCAGACCACCGCGATCAGCAGCAGCCCCGGCAGCACCACCTGGACCGCCGCTATCAGCGCCCACATCCGGGCACTGCGCACGGCCGCCCTGCGCACCTCCTGGGAGGCGCGGCGGTAGCGGGAGAGGAACAGCTCCTCGCCGCCGATGCCCCGCAGCACCCGCAGCCCGGCCACGGTGTCCGACGCCAGCTCGGTGGCCCGGCCGGCCTTCTCCCGCTGCTCGTCGGCCCGCCGCGTGGCGTGCGGCAGCAACGGCAGTACCGCCAGGGCCAGTACGGGCACACCGGCCGCGACCACCAGCCCCAGGAGGGGCTGGTAGATCGTCAGGGACACGCAGAGCACCAGGGTGGTGAGCAGCGCCGCCATGAAGCGGGAGACGGACTCCACGAACCAGCCGATTTTCTCGACGTCGCCCGTGGACACCGCCACCACTTCACCGGCCGCGACCCGGCGCGTCAGCGTCGCCCCCAACTCGGCGGCCTTGCGGGCCAGAAGCTGCTGCACCCGGGCCGCCGCCGTGATCCAGTTGGTGACCGACACCCTGTGCAGCATCATGTCGGCCAGCGCCATGATCGTCCCGAGCAGCAGCATCAGACCGGCCGCCAGCGCGAGCCGGGCGCCGGAGCGGTCGACCACCGCCTGCACGGCGAGACCCGCCGCCAGCGGGAACAGGGCCACGGACGCCATGTTGACCGTGCCCCAGAGCATCGCCTTGGCCTGGCCGCCCACCTGGGTCCGCCCCAGCCACAGCAGGAAGCGGGGGCCCGACCGGACGTCCGGGCGGCCGGGATCGGCGAACGGCAGATCGCGAATGTGCATGACATCCCGGTTCGGAGTGGGTGGTTGGGGTCCGTGCCAGGCTCTCGGCAGGGGGATGTCCGGTTCAACTGGTTTTCCCGCGCGGGCCGGCCGGTCACGGCCCATCAGGCCGGGTTCGTACTGGTGCGCCACCCGGCGACGCGCTTCACTCCTGCCCCATGAGACGACTGCTTCTGGCGCTGTGCGCCGCGGCCACCGGACTCGCGCTGAGCGCGGGACCGGCCACGGCCGCCGCACCCACCGAGTTCGGCACCACCTGGCACGATCCGATCACTGCCGGCCCACCCGTGGCCACCCCTCGCACCACCTCCTGCACCGTGACCGTCGCCGAGACCGAATTCCGCGACTACACGCCCTACAAGAGCACCTACGCGCCCCCCGGGCGCTGCGGTGACCGCTGGAACAAGGTCGTCCTCAAACTCGACGGCGCCGTCGCCGGGCGGCAGTTCGACCGCCTCGGCTATCTCCGCATAGGCGGTGTCGAGGTATTGCGCACCTCGACACCCGAACCCTCACCCAAGGGCATCACCTGGCACGTCGAGAAGGACGTCACTCGCTACGCCGCCGCCCTGCGCACCCGGCAGCCCGTCGAGATGCTCATCGGCAACCTCGTCAACGAGACCTACACCGGCGTCATCAAGGTCAAGGCGACCCTGACCTTCTACAAGGCCGAGGGACGCGTGAAACCGGCCGCCACCCCGGACCGGGTCCTCACCCTCGACGGCGCGCGGGCGGCGGGCACGGCGTACGAGGGCGCGCTGACCGTTCCGCGCAACAGCGAGCGCGTCGTGGCCGAGGTCTACGCGACCGGATCGGGCGGCGGCTGCGAGGAGTTCTGGTACCTCGCCGTGCCAGAGCCCGCGCCCTACTCCTGCAAGGCCAAGGACGGGCCCACCCGGGAGGTCCGCGTCTCGGTGGACGGGAAGCTCGCCGGGATCGCCGCCCCCTACCCGACGGTCTGGACCGGCGGCTGGTCCAACCCCTTCCTGTGGTACGTGATCCCCGGCCCGCGAGCCTTCGACGTCCGGCCGGTCGAGTACGACCTCACGCCCTTCGCGGGACAGCTGAACGACGGCAAACCGCACCGGATATCGGTCGCGGTGGCCGGAGTGCCCGAGGGACAGAGCGGCTGGGACACCCCCGTCAACGTCCTGGTCTGGCAGGACGCCAAGGCGTCCGTGGTCACCGGCGCGCTCACCCGGCACCAGGACGGCACCGCGCGGGGCGGTGTCGACTACCAGCCCGGCACCCGGCACCGAGTATCGGCCGACGCCGACCACGCGCTCACCGTCTCCGGCTACCTGAACACCTCGCACGGGCGGGTCACCACCACGGTCAGCCGCCGGCTGGCCGCCACCTCCCTGCACCGCTGGAAGGACCGCGAGACCGCCGACGGCCTGCGCGCCCGCTGGACGGACGACGAGACCGTCACGGTCGCCGGCCGAGGACCGGCCACCGTGAACACGGCCCACCGGGTCTACAGCATGGAGGGAGTCACCACCATCGCCCCCGACGACCGGCTGGACACCGTACTGACCATGGGCGACCAGGCCGACCTGCGCACCACGCGGGCGGGCAAACAGCTCACCTGGAGCCGGCTGGACGACACCTACACCGGTAACGCGTCCTACATCCAGAACGTCCCCCGGGAGCGGCGTCACGCCGTGGGAGTCTCCCGTGAGCGCTATCGCCTCCTGGGCCCGGGCGCGTGCTACGACCGCACCCTGGCCACGGCCCAGGGCGAGCTGACGGAGGACAGCCGGCGCTGCTGACCGTCACCCGAAGGGACGCGGGGGTGGGGCGCGCGTTCACGCGCGTGCCACCCCCGCCTCCGTGCGCCGGGTGGCCTCCGTGAGCCGCGTGGGAAGAGCGGTTCAGGGGATGTTGCGGCCCGGGCCCGTCAGCAGCTCGGCGAGCAGATCGCCCAGCACCTCGCGCTGGTCGTCGTCCAACGGGGCCAGGACGTCCTCCACCGCCGCGCGGCGGGCGTCCCGCAGGGCGCGCAGCGTCGAGCGGCCGTGGTCGGTGAGCTCTATGCGGATCACCCGGCGGTTGGACGGATCCGGCACCCGGCGCACCGCCCCATTGGTCTCCAGGGCGTCGACCAGCGTCGTCACCGCCCGGGGCACGACCTCCAGGTGCTCGGCCAGATCCGCCATCCGCGGCGGCGCCTCGTAGTGCGCCACGGTGCGGAGCAGCCGCGATTGGGCGGGCGTGATGCCGACCGGGTCCAGATAGCGCTTCTGCGCGCGATGGAGCCTGCGGGTCAGCCTCAGCAGCTGCTCGGCGAGCTGGCCGGACGTGTCGGGGGCCGTCATGATCGCAATGTTATCAGGACAGCCTTCATTGTGAGCATAGGTAACAGTGAGCTATGCTCTGTTCGGTGCCGGACGTGTCATGCCGCATGAGCCGCCCGGCACCGACCCGGCGTCACCGTGCCGTCCGACTCCCGGACCCGACCTCGCTGAAGGAGCCCATGCCTCACGACACACTGGACTGGACACCACCTCCCGCAGACCCGGAGCGGCCCGCGCAGGTGCGGCGCATCCTCCGCCTCTTCCACCCGTACCGCGGCCGGCTCGCGCTCGTCGCGCTGCTCGTCGCCGCCTCGTCGCTCGTGACCGTCGCCTCGCCGTTCATGCTGCGCGAGGTCCTCGACGTCGCCATCCCCCGGGGCCGTATGGGCCTGTTGAGCCTGCTGGTGCTCGGCATGATCGCCGCGGCCGTCGTCAACAGCGTCTTCGGCGTGCTCCAGACCCTGATCTCCACCACCGTCGGCCAGCGCGTGATGCACGATCTGCGCACCGCCGTCTACGGGCGGCTCCAGAGCATGCCGCTGGCGTTCTTCACCCGGACCCGCACCGGCGAGGTGCAGTCCCGCATCGCCAACGACATCGGCGGGATGCAGGCCACCGTCACCTCCACCGCCACCTCGCTCGTCTCCAACCTGACCAGCGTCATCGCCACCGTCGTCGCGATGGTCGCCCTGGACTGGCGGCTGACGGTCGTCTCCCTGCTCCTGCTGCCGCTCTTCGTCTGGATAGGACGGCGCGTGGGCGACGAACGCAAGAGGATCACGGCCGAACGGCAGACCCAGATGGCCGCCATGGCCTCCATGGTCACCGAATCGCTCTCCGTCAGCGGCATCCTGCTCGGCCGCACCATGGGCCGGGCCGACTCCCTCACCAAGGCCTTCACCGAGGAGTCCGAGCGGCTCGTCGAGCTGGAAGTGCGCACCAACATGGCGGGGCGCTGGCGCATGTCCACCATCGGCGTCGTCATGGCCGCCATGCCCGCCCTCATCTACTGGGCGGCCGGCATCGCCCTGCGGACCGGCGGCCCTGGCATCTCCCTCGGCACGCTCGTGGCCTTCGTCTCCCTCCAGCAGGGCCTCTTCCGGCCCACCGTCGCGCTGCTGTCCACGGGCGTGCAGGTGCAGACCTCCGCCGCCCTCTTCCAGCGGATCTTCGAATACCTCGACCTGCCCGTGGAGATCGCCGAGCCCGCGCACCCGGTCCGCCTGGAGAAGATCCGCGGCGAGGTCGCCTTCGAGAACGTCTCCTTCACCTACGGCCCCGGCAGCGCGGCCCTCAGCGGCATCGACCTCGCCATCCCGGCCGGCGGCAGCCTCGCCGTCGTCGGCCCCACCGGCTCGGGCAAGAGCACCCTGAGCTATCTCGTGCCCCGCCTCTACGACGTCACCGGCGGCCGGGTCCTCATCGACGGGGAGGACGTGCGCGACCTCGACTTCGACACCCTCGCCCGGGCCGTCGGCGTCGTCTCCCAGGAGACCTACCTCTTCCACGCCTCCGTCGCCGACAACCTCCGCTTCGCCAAACCCGACGCCACGGACGAGGAGATCAGAGCCGCCGCCGAGGCCGCCCAGATCCACGACTACGTCGCCTCACTGCCCGACGGCTACGACACCCTCGTCGGCGAGCGCGGCTACCGCTTCTCCGGAGGCGAGAAACAGCGCCTCGCCATCGCCCGCACGATCCTCCGCGACCCGCCCGTGCTCATCCTCGACGAGGCGACCAGCGCCCTGGACACCCACACCGAACACGCCGTCCAGCAGGCCCTCGACACCCTCTCCGCGGGGCGCACGACGATCACCATCGCGCACCGGCTCTCCACCGTCCGCCACGCCGACCAGATCGTCGTCCTCGACGGCGGCCGGATCGCCGAGCGCGGTACCCACCAGGAGCTCCTCGCGGACGACGGGCACTACGCCGCGCTGGTCCGGCGCGACATCCCCCTGGTGGCCAAGGTCTGACCCAGCGGCCGGAGGTCTGGCCCCGCGCGCGAGGCGGGCGGTCGGGCCCGGCCCGGCTTGTCGGCCCGCCCGGCCGCGCGCCACCCCGCCGCCGGGCCTCAGAGCGACTCGAGCGGCACGGCCCCGGCCATCACCCGGTACCCCGCGTCATTGGGGTGCTTGTGATCCCCGCTGTCGTACGCGGGGTCGAGCGTCTCGGCGTCGTCCGGGGCGGCCAGGGCGGCGGCGAAGTCGGCCACCGCGTCGAAGACCCCGGACGTGCGGATCCACTCGTTGAGCGCGACGCGCTTCGCCTCGGCCCGCGGCGTGTGGTACTCGGCGCCCTTGAACGGCAGAAGCGTCCCTCCGATCACCCTGACCCCACGCCGGTGCGCCCGCTCGACGAGCTCCGCGTATCCGGCCGTCAGCTCGGCCACCGACACCAGCGGGTTGGGCCGGTAGGTGGGCAGGTCCACCTCGCTGAACCCGATGTCGTTGAGGCCGACGAGGACGATCACCGAGCGGACGCCGGGCTTGTCGAGGACGTCCCGGTCGAAACGGGCCGGCGCCCGCTCGCCGAACCACGGCGAGTCGTTGAGCAGCAGATTCCCGCCGATGCCCGCGTTGAGCACGGCCCGGGAGCGGCCGGCGGCCCGCAGCCGCTCGGCGAGCGCGTCGGGGTAGCGCCGATCGGCGCCGACCGTCGAGCCGAAGCCGTCGGTGAGGGAGTCGCCGAAGGCCACCACCGTCCCGGAGGCCACGTCGGCACCGCCCGTCACCTCGGTGCCCGTCATCGCCTCGCCCGTCACCTCCACGCCCGTCACCTCCACGTCGGAGAGGTAGTACCAGGAGTGGGTCCGCTCGGTGAAGCCCTCGGCCCCGGCGTCGGCGGTCCGGTCGCCGGGTGCCCTGAAGCTCGTGGCATAGGCCTGCGCGTGGAAGGTCGCCGGTCCCGTCGGGCCCGCGAAGTACACGGTCACCGTGACCGAGGACAGCGGCTCGACCGGGAGCTCCGCCGCGTCGCTGACGACCTCGCCGCCCGCCGGTACGACCACCGACGACGCCCCGTCGAAGGTCAGCGACCGCAGCGTGCCGGGCCGGGCCTCGGCGCCCGCACCGGCCAGGGCGAGCGACGCGGCGTCCACGGTCAGCGGTGCCGCGCCGTAGCGGTTCGACAGCCGGATCCGCGCCCCGGAGCCGCCGTCCGTCACCCGGACGACCTGGCGCACCGACTGGCGGTCGAAGCCGGTCTCCGCCCAGTTCTCCTCGAAGCCGCTGCTCGGCCGCTGCACCGGGGCCGACCAGCCCGCCCGCCACCGGGCCCCCGTGTCGGCTCCGCCCGTCGTCCCGGCCCGTGCCGCCCTGTCGAGGCCCGCTGCCCGTACAGCCATGGTCCGTCCCCCTTCTGGATGGGTCCGCCGGTTCCCCGGCGATCTTCCGCTTCGGGACAGATCCTGCCGATCACGGCCCGGCCCACCCAGCCCCCGGCTTCGCGTACGCACAGCGTGCCTACCACTGGCAGGGTCACCCTCGGCGGGCGCCCGGACCCTCCGGCCCCTCGAACTCCGCGCGGATCGCGGCCGTGTGCTCCCCGAGCGCGGGCACCGCGCCCATCACCGCCTCCCGGCCCGCCACCGTCACCGGCGGCAGCAGCCCGCGCAGCGGACCGGCGGGCGAGCCGAACTCCCGCCACCTGTCCCGCGCCGCCAGCTGGGGATGGGCGGTGAACTCGGCGACCGTACGCAGCCGGGCGGCCGCGATGCCCGCCGCGTCCAGCAGGGCGAGGACGCCCTCAGCCGTGTGCCTGGCAAAGCACTCCTCGATGACGGCCGTCAGTTGCTCGTCATGGGCGTGGCGCAGCGGATTGTCCGCGAAGCGCGGGTCTTCCACCAACTCCGGGCGGCGTAACACGCGTTCGCACAGCGCCCGCCACTCGCGGTCGTTCTGCACGCTGAGGAAGACCTGGCCACCGTCGCCGCACCCGTAGTGCCCGTAGGGGGAGATGGACGGGTGCCGGGCCCCGGTGCGGGTCAGGGGCGCTCCGCCGTACGCCTCCGCGTAGTACGGCTGTCCCATCCACTCGGCCAGGGCGTCGAAGAGGGAGAGGGACAGGGCCGAGCCCTCGCCGGTGCGCTCGCGCTCGTACAGGGCGGTGAGGATGCCGGTGAAGGCGTACATTCCGCCGGCGATGTCGGCGACGGATATCCCGGGCCGGGCGACGGAGTCCGGGGTTCCGGTGAGCGAGACCAGCCCGGCCTCGCACTGCACCAGCAGGTCGTAGGCCTTTCTGTCCCGGTAGGGGCCGCTCGTGCCGTAGCCGGAGACGTCACAGGTGATCAGGCGGGGGTGGCGGGCCCGCAGGGGGTCGGGGGCCAGGCCCAGCCGCTCGGCGGCGCCGGGGCCGAGGTTCTGCACGAAGACGTCGGCGCGGGCGAGGAGCCGGTCGAGCAGCGCCCGGTCCGTGGCGTCCTTGAGGTCCAGGACCACGCTCTCCTTGCCCCGGTTGACCCAGACGAAATAGGCGGAGAGGCCCTTCGCCCTGCGGTCGTAGTCGCGGGCGAAGTCGCCGCGCCCGGGGCGTTCGACCTTGATGACCCGGGCCCCCAGGTCGGCGAGCTGACGGGTGGCGAACGGGACCGCCACGGCCTGTTCGAGGGCGACGACCGTGATGCCGCGCAGGGGTGGTTCCGGCACGCTTCCTCCTTGGGAACGAGCACGGTTGACAAGGGCGGGCGCTGTCAGGAGGGCGGCTCCGGGCTCTCGACGAGGATCACCTCAAGAGTGCGCGGGCCGTGGACCCCCTCGACGCGGTCCAGCTCGATGTCGCTCGTCGCCGACGGGCCCGAGATCCAGGTCAGGGGCCGGACGGGGGAGAGGCGCTCCAGGGCCCGGGGCACCGAGTCCACCACCTGCCCGGGGGCCCGCACCACGCACACGTGGTGGTCGGGCACGAGAGTGATGCGGCGGCGGCCCTGGTCCGGGCCCGCGTCGAGGACCAGGGTGCCGGTCTCGGCGATCGCCAGCGCGCACCCGGTGACCACGCTGTCCACGGCATCCAGCTCATGAGCCGTCAGCCCGGCGCCGTCCACGACCTGTTCGATGGCCGCCTCCGTCAGCCAGCCGTCCGGCAGACCGGCCGGTACGACGACCCGGTGGGCGCCGCGCCGACGGAGCAGCTCCGCGAGCACCGCGGGCAGCCCGGGCGGGTCCGTGCGGTGCACGACGGCCCGGTAGTCCGTCAGTCGTGCGGCGAGCAGGTCGACGGACTCGGCCGACGTCCGTTCGCCGTGCGCCCGCAGATAGTCCCTGGGAACCGGGTGATCCTCGGGGCGCTCGTAGCGCGGCACATCGGCCAGCGCGCGCCGTACGCGCCCCAGGATCCGCGCCCTGCTGGAGGAGCGCGCCGGGCCGTCGGTCATGGCCGCCCTCCCCGGGTGCGGGCCCACCAGTCCCGGAAGGATTCCTCGGGCACTTCCGGCAGTTCGCGGGTGTCCGACCAGGCGCGGCCCGGGCCCGGCAGCCGCCGGGGATGGGCGTGGCGCGTCCGGGCGGCGAGGCGCTGGGCCCGGCGCAGCGCGGCCGGGTGGTCGAAGGTCCAGCCGGCGGCGCGCATCGCGGCGCGCTCCAGGGCGTGGCGCTTCGCGGGCCTGATCACGGTCCGGTTGCCGCCGACGGTGACCGGCCCGCCCTCCACGACCCGTTCCCGCAGATGGACCAGGACCTCGGGGATGTCGATGGCCACCGGGCACACCTCGTAGCAGGCGCCGCACAGGGACGAGGCGAAGGGGAGCGACTCCTCCAGCGGCGAGGCGAGGCCGCGCAGTTGCGGGGTGAGGATCGCGCCGATGGGCCCGGGGTAGGGCGAGCCGTAGGCGTGGCCGCCGGCGCGCTCGTAGACCGGGCAGACGTTGAGACAGGCCGAGCAGCGGATACAGCGCAGCGCCTGGCGCCCGACCTCGTCGGCGAGGGTGTCGGTGCGGCCGTTGTCGAGCAGCACGAGGTGGAAGTCGCGGGGGCCGTCCTCGTCCGTGGTGCCCGTCCACATCGAGGTGTAGGGGTTCATGCGCTCGGCGGTGGAGGAGCGCGGCAGCAGCTGGAGGTAGATCTCCAGGTCCCGCCAGGTCGGTACGGTCTTCTCGATCCCGACCACGGAAATCAGGGTTTCGGGGAGCGTGAGGCACATACGGCCGTTGCCTTCGGACTCGACGACGACCAGGGTGCCGGTCTCGGCCACCATGAAGTTGGCGCCGGAGATGCCGACCTTGCAGCGCAGGAACTTCTCGCGCAGATGCAGCCGCGCGGCCTCGGCGAGGTCGGCGGGCCGGTCGGTGAGCCCTTCGGGTGCCGGGCGGCCCCAGTCGGCCATCCGGTCGCGGAAGATGTCGCGGATCTCCCGGCGGCCGCGGTGGATCGCCGGAACGAGGATGTGGGAGGGCAGGTCGTCGCCGAGCTGGACGATGAGCTCGGCGAGGTCCGTCTCGTAGGCGCGGATGCCCGCCCGTTCCAGGGCGGCGTTGAGGCCGGTCTCCTGGGTGACCATGGACTTGACCTTGACGACCTCGCGCTCGCCGGTGGCCCGCACGAGGTCGGTGACGATGCGGTTCGCCTCGTCGGCGTCGGCCGCCCAGTGGACCGTGCCCCCGGCGCGGGTGACGTTCTCCTCCAGTCGCAGCAGATAGTGGTCCAGGTGGCGCAGTGTGCGGTCCTTGACGGCCGCTCCGGCCGCCCGCAGCCGCTCCCAGTCCTCCAGCTCGGCCACGGCGGCGGCCCGTTTGGCGCGGATGGTGTGGGTGGCGTGCCGGAGGTTGGCGCGCAGCATGCCGTCCCGCGTCGACTCGGCGGCGGCGCGGGGGAAGGCGGGCATGCCCAGGTACGTACGGCTCACGGTACGACTCCGTCCGTGCAGGCAAGGATCTCCGCCAGGTGGAGGGAGCGCACGGGGGAGTTCTCCCGGGCGAGGGTGCCGCCGATGTGCAGCAGGCAGGAGTTGTCGGCCGCGCAGACCGTCGCGGCGCCGGTCCGGGTGATCGCCCGGGCCTTGTCGGCGCCCATGGCGGCGGAGACGGCGGCGTTCTTGACGGCGAACGTGCCGCCGAAGCCGCAGCACTCGTCGGCGCCTTCGAGTTCGCGCAGTTCGAGCCCCTCGACGTGCTCCAGCAGCCGGCGCGGGCGGTCACGCAGGCCCAGCGCGCGCAGACCGTGACAGGTGGGGTGGTAGGTGACGGTGTGCGGGAAGCGGGCGCCGACGTCGACGACGCCCAGTACGTCCACCAGGAACTCGGTGAGTTCGTACGTCCTGGGCACCAGCCGCTCCACGGCGGCACGCAGCCGCGCCGCCTCCGTGGGGCGTCCCTCGGCGGCCGCACGGGCGGCGATCCGGGGGTAGGCGTCCCGGACCATCGCGGCGCACGAGGCGGAGGGGGTGACGACGTAGTCGTGACCGGCGAACGCGGCGGCGGTGCGCAGGAGCAGCGGCTCGGCGCCATGGCGGTAGCCCGTGTTGTACAGGGGCTGGCCGCAGCAGCTCTGCGCCGACGGGAAGTCGACGCGCACGCCGAGCCGTTCCAGCAGCGTGACCACGGCCCGGCCGGTGCTCGGCCGCAGCGTGTCGTTGACGCAGGTGACGAACAGCCCTACGCGCATGACACCTCGGCCATCTCCTCGCGGTCGGTGACGCGGTCGGTGACGCTCCGGCCAGTGATCGTCTCCGCCGCCTCATACTGCCGCAGCGAGCGCCCCCTGGGAAGAACCCGCCGCGTCCGGTGGGCCCTCCGCCAGGAGTGTCCTGATCTCGCGCACGGCGGCGCGCCCGGCGCGGTTGGCGCCGATGGTGCTCGCCGACGGCCCGTAGCCGACCAGGTGGACGCGGGGGTCGCGGACCGCGCGTGTGCCCTCGAGCCGGACGCCGCCGCCCGCCTCGCGCAGCCCCAGCGGGGCGAGGTGGCCGAGGGCCGCGCGGAAGCCGGTGGCCCACAGGATGACGTCGGCGTCGACGGCCGTGCCGTCGGCCCAGGCGACACCGGTCGGTGTGACACGGTCGAACATCGGCAGCCGGTCCAGGACCCCGGCCGCGCGGGCCCGTTCCATCGCGCCCGTCATCGGGAGCCCCGTCACCGACACGACGCTCTGCGGCGGAAGGCCCTCCCGCACCCGTCGCTCCACCAGGGCGACGGCGTCGCGGCCGCGTGCCTCGTCGAAGGGCCCCTCCCGGAAGACGGGCGGCCGGCGCGTCACCCAGGTCGTGGCGGCCGCCACCTCGGCGATCTCCATCAGGTGCTGCACCGCCGAGGTGCCGCCGCCGACGACCACGACGCGCAGCCCGGCGAAGGCGTCCGGCCCGGGGTAGTCCGCGGTGTGCAGCTGACGGCCCCGGAAGCTCTCCCCGCCGGGGTAGCGGGGCCAGAAGGGGCGCTCCCAGGTGCCGGTCGCGTTGATCAGCGCACGGGTCGACCAGACGCCCTCGGACGTCTCCACGCGCAGCCGCCCGCCGTCGCCCTCGCGTACCGCGCGCACGTCGACCGGCCGCCGCACGCGCAGGCCGAAGGCGCGCTCGTAGCCCGCGAAGTACCCGGCGATCACCTCCGAAGAGGGCCGGTCGTCGTCCGCGCCCGTCAGCTCCATGCCCGGCAGGGCGTGCATGCCGTGCACCTTGCCGTAGGTCAGCGTCGGCCAGCGAAACTGCCAGGCGCCGCCGGGATTCGGCGAACGGTCGAGGACGACGAAGTCCCGTTCGGGCTCGTACCCCGCGCGCCGCAGGTGGTAGGCGGCGGACAGGCCCGCCTGCCCGGCGCCCACGATCACGGCCTCGACGTCCCGCACCCCGGTTTCGTTCATGTTTCTACTAACTGTCGGGGTGGGTGATCTCTTCCCGGCAGGTGCCGACCGGGGTCACCGGTACGACGGCGCGCGACATCCGTACGAAGATGGGCGCATGAGCGATACCTTCCGCACCCGTGTCCTGGAGATCACCACCGGCCGTTCCGAGCGCGTGTACGACCTCACCGACCACTGCGAGGCGTTCCTGCGCGAGGCGGCCGGGGGCCGTGACGGCCTGCTCAACGTGTTCGTGCCCCACGCGACCGCCGGTGTGGCGGTGCTGGAGACGGGTGCGGGCAGCGACGACGACCTGCTGGCCGCGCTGCGGGACCTGCTGCCCGCGGACGACCGCTGGCGGCACCGGCACGGCAGCCGGGGCCACGGCCGTGACCACGTGCTGCCGGCCTTGGTGCCGCCGCACGCGACCCTTCCGGTCATCGGCGGGCGGCTGGAGCTCGGAACCTGGCAGTCCGTGTGTCTGGTCGACACCAACGTGGACAACCCGGACCGCCAGGTGCGGCTGAGCTTCCTGGGCTGAGGGTCGCTGAGGATCAGTCCTTCTGCGCCGACTGCGGCAGCTGGCGCAGCTTCAGCTCGGCCTTCGCGTCGGTCTTCGTGCCGAAGGCCCAGTCGAGCATCCGCACGGCGTCGGGGTAGCGGTTCGTGGGGTCGTTGAGGATGACGCCCACGACCGTGCGGTCGCCGCGCCGGGCGGCGAAGACCAGGCACGGGCCGGCGGCCGTGCCGGTGCCGGTCTTGATGCCGATCGCGCCGTCGTAGGACCCGAGCAGCTTGTTGGTGTTGTCCCAGCGGTAGGTGCGGTTGACGTTCACGGCCTTCTGGTTGGTGGTCGTCGTCTTGACCACCGTGGCGAGCGTGTCGTTCGCCAGCGCGTACCGGGCCAGGGTCGCCGAGTCGCGCGGGGTGGTGTAGTTGTCCCCGTTGGCCGATATGCCGTCGAACGAGTCGTACCGGGTGTTGGTCATGCCCAGGTCCTCGGCCGTCTTGTTCATCTTGGCTATGAACTGCCGGGTCCGGGCGGCCTCCGTGTTGCCCAGGCCGAAGGTGTCGGCGAGCGCGTACGCGGCGTCGCACCCGGAAGGGAGCATCAGCCCGTACAGCAGCTGACGTACGGTCAGGGTGTCGCCCGTCCGCAGGTCGGCGGTGCTGGCGCCAGTGCGTTCCACGTAGTCGCGGTACGACTGCTTGATGGTGATCTGCTTGTCCAGGTCGAGACCGCGCTTGTTCAGCACCGTGACCGCGGTCATGATCTTGGTGGTGCTGGCCATCTGCCGCCGGGTGTCGGCGTCCTTGCCCCACAGTTCGCGGTTCGCTCCGCTGTCGAGCAGGAACGCGCCCTGCGCGGCGATGTCGGACGGGCCGCCCTCGGCCTGGGCGGTCGCCGCGGGCAGCGCGACGGCCAGCGCGAGCGCCGAGGCGATCGCAGCCGCGTACCGACGGCGGACGGATCTGCTTCTAAGCTCCATGAATGGACCTTTTCCCTCGTGAATCGGGTATGGCGTGCAGATGATCGCACTATGAATCCACGAGGAAAAAACGGAATGTAAGGTTCATTCCCTACGGCCGTCGAAGACCCACGTATAGGCCCGTTCGGCATCGAACTCCCCCTGGCCGCCCGGGAACAGCAGCCCGGCCGTCCTGAACGCCGGATCCGCGGCCACGGTGGGCGCGTACGGCACACCCACGCACCGCATTCCCGCCCGGTGCGCCGCCCCGGCGCCCGGAGGCGCGTCCTCCACCACCACGCAACTCCCGGGTTCCGCGTCCAACCGCCGTGCCGCCTCCAGGAAGACGTCCGGTTCGGGCTTGCCCCGGGGCACCTCCTCGGCCGAGACCACCGCGGCGAAACGGTCCGTCAGGCCGACGCACTCCAGCACGGTTTGGATGATCCGGCGCGAGGAGCCGGACGCCACGGCCAGCGGCACCCCGGCCGCGTACAGCCGCTCCACGTACGTCCGCATACGGGGGAATGTTTCGGTGCGCGTCCCCGCCAGCTCCAGATACGCGCGGTTCAGCTCGGCGAGCAGCTCGTCCACGGGCACGTCGAGTCGGTGCTCCCGGCGTAGGGTCTCCAGCGTCTCGAGCGTGCCGATCCCGACGAACCGCAGGTGATCGTCCCAGCCGAAGCCCCGTACGCCGTGACGGGCGAGCACGGTCCGGCTCGCCTCGAAATAGTTCGGCTCGCTGTCCACCAGCGTTCCGTCGAGATCGAAGATGACCGCGAGAGGCGCGGAGGGGCTTGCGGACGGGCTTGAAGTGATCACGCGCCCAGCATGGCAGGGCTCTACGGCGCCACGGGCCCGGCGGTCAGGTGGTGCGCTGCGCCGCCCGCCCGACCGACTCCACCAGCGGCACCATCCGGTACGGCACCCGCTCGCGGAGCACCATTTCGGTCCGCGTGCGCACTACGCCGGGCAGCTGCACCAGCCGCTGGATCACGTCCTCCAGGTGCGCCGGGTCCCGGGCGACGACACGCGCCATCAGATCGCCACTGCCCGTTATCGAGAACGCCTCGATGATCTCCGGCACGTCCCCGAGCTCGTTCGCCACGCTGTCCAGATGGCCCTGGGTGACCTCGATGTGGACGAACGCCAGAACCGGGTGGCCGAGCGCGGCGGGGGAGAGACGGGGGCCGGTCCCGGTGATCACACCGTCGCGCTCCAGCCGGTCGAGCCGCGCCTGCAGCGTGCCGCGCGCGATCCCCAGCAGCCGCGCGTACTCCCGAGCGCTCGTCCGCGGCCGCTCCAGCAGCAGTCGCAGGATCCTGGCGTCCAGCGCGTCCACAGCCATGGGCCATCGGCTCCCTTGTGGTCGTTCATTCCGGCCTGCACTGTACCAATGGCTCAGTTTTTCCGGGCACTCTTGAGCCACCCGCCGTAGTGATGGTGTGATGGTCCGGTCGATGGCGCTGCGGATTCCCGCGGCGCCTTTTTCATGCCGGGTTTCCCATACAAGACGTCGAAAGGGGCGCAAAGCAGTGCTGAAGAGGGCGTTCGTGGCACCCGATCCGGGCCGGGCCAGGCTGCGGACCGCCACCCGCGCCGTGCTGGGCGTGGGCCTCGCGGTCACCGTCGTGGCACTGTCCGGGCTGCCGCTGACGGCCTCCATCACCGGCGGGCTCGCCGCGCTGCTCGCCCTGTTCACGGTCGCCGACCCGACCGTCCGCCGCCAGGCGGTCACCACCGCGCTGCTGCCCGCCGTCGGCCTGCCCGTCCTCGCGCTGGCGTCCGCCCTGCACGGGCTGCCGCTCGCCCGGGACGCCGCCTTCCTCGCCGTCGTCTTCTGCGGCGTCTACGCCCGCCGCTGGGGCCCCCGGGGCAACACTCTCGGGATCTTCGGCTTCATGATGTTCTTCGCGACGCAGTTCCTGCACGCCGTCCCCACCCAGCTGCCGCACCTGTACGCGGCGGTGCTCCTGGGCCTGGCGGCGGCCGGCGGCGTCCGCTTCGCGGTCTGGCCCATCGAGCGGCGCACCCCGCCGCCCGCCGCCCCCGCCCCCCTCGGCGCCCGGGGCCTCGCGCGCGCCACCACCCGGCAGGCCTTCCAGACCGCCTTCGCCTGCGGCCTGGCCCTCGCCGTCGGCCAGCTGGTCTCCCAGGAGCGCTGGTACTGGGCCGTCGGCACGGCCTGGTGGATCTTCGTCAACACCGCCTCGCGCGGGGAGACCCTCGTCCGCGGCTTCCGCCGCGTCGTCGGCACCCTCGCGGGCATCGCCGCCGGCCTCCTCGTGGCCGTACCCCTGCACGGCGCGCCCGCGCCCACCGCCGCCCTGGTCGCCCTCTGCGTCTTCGGGATCTTCTACACCGCCGCCCCTTCCTACAGCTGGATGATGTTCTTCGTGACCGTCATGGCCGGCCTGCTGTACGGGCTCCTCGGCGTGCTCCACCCCGGCCTGCTGGCGCTGCGCTTCGAACAGACCCTCGTGGGCGCGGCGGGCGCGGCCGTCGCCGTGGCCGTCGTCCTGCCCGTCACCACGCACGCCGCCACCGACGCCTGGATCCGGCGGGCCCTGCTGGCCGTGCGGCACTGCACCGCCGAGTCCACGCGCCGGCTGGCCGGCGACGAGTCGGCCGACCCCGGCCCGCACGTCGCCGAGCTGGAGCTCCTCCTGACCAAGGTGCGGGTCTCCCTCGCCCCGCTGCTCCACCCGCTGAGCCCGCTGCGGGCGCGCCGCGAGCGGGCCCTGGCGGTCCTCGCCCACCTCGACGACTGCGCCCGCCAGGCCCGTGGCCTGGCGGAGGTCGCCGCCGACCCCGCCGCCTCCCACGACGCCCGGCTGACCGCCGCCTGCGACCGCGTCGAATCCGCGCTGCTGGCCCTGGCCGCGCCCGGGGAGACGCCCGGAGCCGCGACGGGACCCGGCGCCGCCCCGCACCACCACCCCGGCGCCGAGACCGCCCTCGCCCACCTGCGCGACCTGGAGGCGTCCCTCGCCTCGCTGGCCACGCCGCTGCGCGAGGGGCCGCGCGGGGTTTTCGCCTCCGCGGCGTGAGCGGTCGCCCCCCGGCCCCTTGACGTCGGCCCCGCCCCTTGACGTCGGCCCGGGCCCCTGATGTCAGGTCCGGCATCCCGATGAGGCGGCGGCGCGTGGGCCGGGAAACCGGCCGGTCGCGGCGTTGTCAGTGCCGCCGTGTAGCGTCGGAGCCACTGACAGTGATCCGACGCTCGGCGGGCCGCACCGACCCGCCCGGCCGCGAGGGGGAGGACGTCATGACGAAGGACAGCGAAGGACAGCGGCGCCGGTGGGCGTACATCGGCTCGTTCACCGAGGCGGGCGGCCCCGGCCTCACCGTCGCCGAGGTCGACGCCGTGACGGGCGCGCTCACGCCCGTCCACGCCACCGACGCGGTCGTGAACCCGTCGTACCTGGCACTCTCACCCGGGGGTGACGTCCTCTACGCGGTCAGCGAGACCGACGAGGGGGCCGTCGCGGCGTTCTCGCTCGCGGATCCCGCCCGGCCCGCGCTCCTGGGCCCGCCCGTCCCCGTCCGGGGCGACGGGCCCACCCACCTCGCCACCGCCGGCCCGTGGCTGCTCACCGCCAACTACGGCTCCGGCAGCGTCAGCGCCCTGCCGGTCCGGATGGGCGGGGCGGTGGGCGCCCCCTCGGCGGTGTTCCCGCACCAGGGCGGCGGCCCCGTGCCGGACCGCCAGGCCGGGCCGCACGCGCACGCCGTCGTGCCCGACCCCACCGGGCGCTGGCTCCTCGCGACCGACCTGGGCACGGACTCGGTGTGGATCTACGGGACCGACCCCGTCACCGGCGCTCCCGGCCCCCACGGGGAGGCCCGGCTGCGCCCCGGCAGCGGCCCCCGGCATCTGGTCTTCCACCCGCGCGGCGACCGCGCCTACGTCCTCAACGAGCTGGAGCCCACCGTCACCGTCTGCCGCTGGGACGGGGCGACGGGGACGCTCGAGCCCTTGAGCGAGACGCGCGTCGTACCGGCCGGGGCGGAGGGGCCGACGTATCCGTCTGCTCCTGTGGTCTCCGCCGACGGCCGTTTCCTGTGGGCGGCCAACCGGGGCCACGACAGTGTCGCCACGCTCTCCCTCGACTCCTCCGGTGACGAGCTCGTACTGCTCGGCACCGTCGGCTGCGGCGGGCACTGGCCCCGTGACCTGACGGCCGGCCCGGACGGGCGGGTGCTGTACGCGGCCAACGAGCGTTCCGGGGACGTCACCTGGTTCACCGTCGACCCGGACACGGGCATACCGGCGCGGACGGGCTCGGTCGCGATCGCGGCAGCGTCCTGCGTGGTCTTCGCCTGAGCGGCGTTGCGCCCCGCGCTGCCGCGGAGCGGTCCTCGCTCGCGCGGGCTTGTCTTCTGGCGGGGCGCCGGTCCTCGTGGTCGTGGGGTTCTTGAAACGCCGGGAGGGGCCTCCGGCGGTGGAGACCCCTCCCGTGGCGGTGCGGACGGCCGGGTTACCGGGCGGCCGTGGCGCCCTGGGCCGCGGGCAGCGTGATGCCGAGCGCGGCCGCGTACGTGGCGAGGACGAGCTTGCCGAGCGACGGGTACTCGCCCAGCGGCTCGGCGGCGGCGCAGCCGGCCTCCTTGGCGGCCATGGCCGTGAGGGTCTCGTCGACCTCGGGGCCGATGAGGCAGGGGGCCAGCGCCAGGTTCCGGGAGCCGGAGCCGCGCAGCTGGTCGGCGGCGCGGGCGACGGCGCCGTCCTCGTCCAGCGCGGCGGCGAGCACCGGCACCGCGAGGCGGGCGGAGAGCAGCATGCCGGTGATGCCGGCGGACTGCACGGCCTCCTCGCCGCCGACCGTCGCCAGGACGATACCGTCGGCGGCCGTTGCGACTGTGAACAGTCGGGCGCGGTCGGCGCGGGCCAGCCCGGCCTCCGAGAGGCGGACGTGGAGGGCCTCCGCGAGCAGCGGGTGCGGGCCGAGCGCGTCGGTGAGCTCGCTGGCGGAGCCGCTGCTCATCACGGCCTGGCGTATGCGGCGGACGACGGCGCTGTCCGGGCCCGCCAGCAGCGGCACGACGACGGCGTCGGGCGCCTGTGCCCAGACGGCGGCGCCCTCCGGGCCCTCGGCGGCCTCGGCCTCGGCCATGCGGGCGGCGCGCTGGGCGGAGGCGTGGCCGAGGACGGCGTCCAGGGCGGGGAAGCCGTCACCGGCGTCGCCGCCCTCGGTGACGTCCACGTAGCCGATGCGCGCGTCGAGGCCCGGAAGCTCCGAGCGGGCGATGCTCAGCAGCTCCTCGGCGAGGCGGCGTGTGGTGATGTCGGGCGTCCCGGGCACGGCGAGCACCAGCGGGGGAGCACCCGCCGGAGCGGCCGCGGGCTCCGGCCGCCGGTGCCGTCCGGGCTGGCGGGGACGCGGCATTCGTACTGGCAGGCCCGGCGTGGGCCCTGTGGGGGAGCTCATGGCGCCGCATGTTAGCCGTTCATAGGACTCGTCCGTTTAGGTGGGGGTAAATGATCAAGGTCTGTCCGGTTTTATTCATCACCTCAAGCGTTGGGTGCGGATGTGATCAGCAAACGACGCGCAGGAGCGCACCGTCCACCGGCAGTGCGAGACTGTCCTCCGTCAGCGCCGTGGCCACGCGCAATGCCCCCGCGAGGGGGTCGCCCTGAGAAGTCGCCATCCGGGCTTGCGGTAGTTGCATTTGCAACTCTTCCTGGACGGGGGAGAGCAGGGGCTCGCCCATGCGGAACAGCCCGCCCGTCAGCGCCACCTCGCTCGTGGGCAGCGGTGGGCACGCCGCCGCGGCGGACGCGGCGATATGGCGCGCGGCTTCCCGCAGGATGCCCGCCGCGACCGGGTCGTCCGGCGCGCAGCGTCCCACCTCCGGGGCGAAGGAGGCCAGCACGGCGGGCCGGTCCGGCCGGGGATAGAGCTTTCCGGGCAGCCCGCACGCCGGGCCGAAGACCGCCTCCAGGCGGGCCAGCAGCGCCGGTGATCCCCCGGCGCGCCCGTCGAATGCCCGCATCGCCGCCTCCAGCCCGGCCCGTCCGATCCAGGCGCCGCCACCGCAGTCGCCCAGCAGATGGCCCCAGCCGTCGGCGCGCCACCAGCGGCCCTCCGGGCCGAGAGCGGTGCCGAGCGCGATCACTCCCGTGCCGGCGGCGACGACCACGCCCGGGCGCTGCCCCAGGGCGCCCGCGTAGGCGGTCACGGCGTCGCTGGCCAGCGCCAGCCGCCGGGCGCCGAGCTCGGCGCGCAGCACTCCGGGCAGCACGGCGTGGAGGTCGTCTCCGAGGGTCGCCATGCCGGCCGCGCCCACGCACACGGCGTCGCAGCCCGGCGAACCGGCCTCGTGGAGCAGTCGCCGGGCGGCGGGCAGCACCCGGTCGAGCAGCTCCGGGGCGTCGATGCCGCGCCCGCCCGTGCCGACGGGCACGGGCGAGGACCAGGTCAGCGCGGAGCCGCCGTCGGCCGGAGCGAGCGCCACCCGCAGGCCCGAGCCGCCCGAGTCGACGCCCAGGACCGCGCCCGCTCTGCCCCTGCCCGCCGTGCCGGTACGAAGCGACATGGCGCGCACCCTATCGCCCGGGCCGGGGCCCGTGTCAGGCCAGTCGCCAGTCGACCGGCGCCATGCCCTGCTGGGCCAGCAGGTCGTTGGTCCGGCTGAACGGGCGCGAGCCGAAGAAGCCGCGGTCCGCCGACATGGGGGAGGGGTGCGCCGACTCCACGCACGGCACCCCGCCCAGCAGCGGCCGCAGATTACGGGCGTCGCGCCCCCAGAGCACCGCCACCATCGGCTTGCCCCGCGACACCAGCGCGCGGATCGCCTGCTCGGTGACCTCTTCCCACCCCTTGCCCCGGTGGGCGGCGGGCTTGCGCGGGGCGGTGGTCAGCGCCCTGTTGAGCAGCAGCACCCCCTGCTGGGTCCACGGGGTGAGGTCGCCGTTGGACGGCCGGGGCAGCCCGAGGTCCGTGTGCAGCTCCCGGAATATGTTCTCCAGGCTGCCCGGGAGCGGGCGCACCTCCGGGGCGACGGAGAAGCTGAGGCCGACGGCGTGGCCGGGCGTGGGGTAGGGGTCCTGACCCACGATCAGTACTCTGACGTCGTCGAACGGCTGCTGGAAGGCGCGCAGCACATTGGCGCCGGACGGCAGGTAGGTCCGGCCCGCCGCGATCTCGGCGCGCAGGAAGTCGCCCATGGCGGCGATCCGCCCGGCCACCGGCTCGAGCGCCTTGGCCCAGCCCGGTTCGACGATCTCGTTCAAGGGTCTCGCAGCCACGGCTGCCGTGCCTCCCTGTCCTCACGTATGGACGGTGTCGCTCTGAGGCAAAGATCGTACGCGAGACGAGGGCGGCGCCCGTCGGGGATGCCCGGACGGGAGCGCGGACCGGCCGGTGCGACGGTCCCGCGCGTCCTGCGGATTCACCCGTCGTGGTGCCCGGGGGCCCGCCACCGGCTTGTCATCCTTTATGACTTACTTCTGGACGGGCCTTGACGGCGACAGGCCCTCCCCGTGTTGGACCTCGTGTTGGACAGGCGCCCGGACCGCGGGGAATGTAAGCAGGAAGCATGCGCCTTCAGCACCGTCTGCCGGATCCCGGTGAGTCGTGGCGCCCCAGCCGTGCGCTGATCGCGGTGCCGCTGGGGCTGATCGGGCTGATCGTGACGGTGGACCTGCTGACCGCGCCCAACATCCACCTCGGCCCCCTGCTGGTCGTGGCTCCGACGATCACCGCGGTGTTCGCCGGTCCCCGGCTCACCGCCCTCATCGGCGCCCTCGCCGTGGCCGCCCAGATCGTCATCGGCCTCTTCCACGGCGGGCTGTGGACGTCCAACCACCAGGCGCAGATCATCGCGCTGGTGGTGATCACCCTGTTCGTCGTGGCCTTCCGCTCCGTGCACGAGCGCCACCGGATGGAGCTCAGCCAGGCCCGCTGGGTGGCCGACGTCGCCCAGAAGGTCCTGCTCAGGCCGCTGCCGGCACGGCTGGGGCCGTTGCGCATCGCGTCGGTGTATGTCGCGGCGGAGGCCGGGGCGCAGATCGGCGGCGACCTCTACGCGGCCGTCCGCACTCCCCGGGGCGCCCGCGTGATGATCGGCGACGTACGGGGCAAGGGGCTGATGGCGGTGGGCGACGCGGCCCTGCTGCTCGGTGCCTACCGCGCCGCCGCCCACCGCGATCCGCCGCTGCCCCGGCTCGTGGCGCACCTCCAGAACGCCGTCTACTCGGAGTCCGAGGGGACCGATGAGCCTGAGGGGTCCGAGGAGCCCGGGTGGCCCACCGGCGACACCTCGGCCGGGGAACGGTTCGTCACGGCAGCGGTCCTCGACATCCCCGACGACGAGCAGGTGCTCCGGATCATCAACTGTGGCCACCCGCCACCGATCCTGCTGCGCGACGGGGAGCCGACGGAACTGACCGTGCGGGATCCCGCCCTCCCCCTCGGGGTGGGCGGCAGCGTCACCGAGGACGACTACGAGGCCGAGACCTTCCCCTACCGGGACGGCGACCTCCTGCTGCTCTACACCGACGGGGTCGTCGAGACCCGTGACGCCGACGGCGTCTTCTACCCCCTCGCCGACCGGCTCCGGGCATGGCGGGAAACCGACCCCCAGCGGCTCGTCCAGCGCCTCCACGGCGATCTGGTCGTCCACGCGGGCGGCTCCCTGGGCGACGACGTCGCCCTCGTCGCCATCGCCCGCCACCCGGCCGGGACGACCGGCCGGGACGTCAGTTCACCGCCGTCCCCTCCACCGGGCGCGCGGACTCCACCGAGCGCGCGGCGCCGAGGAGGCCCTCCCAGTCAGGGATCTTGACCGTGCCCCGGCCCAGCCGGCGCCCCAGCGTGGCCTCGGCCGCCTCGATGCCCAGCCAGCCCGGCCACTCCACCGGGTCCCCGCCGGCCGCGCGCAGGGCGGTGAGCGGATCCTCGGCCGGGCGGCGGGCCAGGAGGGCCCGGGCGTCGGCGAGCAGGGAGCCCACGGTCTCCTTGGCGCAGGGGCGGTTGGTGCCGATGACGCCGGTCGGCCCGCGTTTGATCCAGCCCGCGACGTACTCGCCGGGCGAGGGCGCACCGTCCCGCAGCACGCGCCCCTGGTCGTGGGGGACGGTGCCGCGCTCGGGGTCGAACGGCAGCCCGGGAATGGGCACACCGCGGTAGCCCACCGAGCGCAGGACCAGCCGTGCCTCGATTTCCTCGAACCGCCCGGTGCCCACGACGCCGCCGTTCCCGTCCGGCGCCGTCCGCTCGAAGCGCACCGCCCGTACGGCCTCGTCGCCCAGCAGGGCGACGGGCCGCAGGAAGAACCGCAGCCGGATCCGCCGGAGCCCGTCGGTATCCGGCCGCCCGGCCCACCCCCGCAGCACCTCCACATTGCGGCGGGCGGCCGCGGACAGCGCGGAGGGGTCGGCCCACGCCGGGTCCAGTGCGGCCTCGTCCGCCCGTACGTGCGCCCAGGCGCCCGGCAGGGTGCCCAGTTCGCGCAGCTCCTTGGTGGTGAACCGGGCCTGGGCCGGGCCCCGCCGGCCCACCATGTGGATCTCCCGCACCCGGCTGGCGGCGAGCGCGGCCAGGGCCGCGTCCGGCACGTCGGTGGGCCGCAGGTCGTCCGCGCGGCGCGCCAGCACCCGCGCCACGTCGACGGCCACGTTGCCGACGCCGATGACGACGGCGGAGCGCGCCTCGAGCGCGAACCCGCCGGGCGCGGCGTCGGGGTGGGCGCTGTACCAGGAGACGAACTCGGTCGCCGAGAAGCTGCCCGGCAGGTCCTCGCCCGGGATGCCCAGCCGCCGGTCGGTGGCCGCGCCCACGCAGTAGACGACCGCGTGGTAAAGATCCAGCAGCCGACGAGGCGTCACCTCGCCCGGGCCGTCGCCCACCGCGACGTTGCCGAGGAACGTCACCCCGGGCAGCTCCAGGGCGGTGCGGAGGTTGTTCTGAAGCGATTTGATCTTCTCGTGGTCCGGGGCGACGCCGTAGCGCACCAGCCCGTACGGGCAGGGCAGCCGGTCGAGCACGTCGACCCTGACTCCCGGCACCGTGCGCTGTTCCACGAGGGACTGGGCCGTGTAGACACCGCTCGGTCCCGATCCGACGACTGCGACGCGAAGCACAGGGGCTCCTTCCCGCGGGTGCGTCCAGGATCCCATCGACGGCCGTGTCACGGCAGGGGCAGAAGGGCCACACGGGTGCGGGTCCCTGAAGACGGGGCGCGCCGGTTCGCGGGTCGGGGGCCGTCGGATCCCCGGTCCGGGCCCGTCAGGCCCCGGTCCAGAGCCGTCGGGTCCCTGGTCCGGAGCCGTCAGATCCCCGGGGCCGGTGGCCGTTCTCCGGGCGGGAAGCCGAGTTCCCAGGCGAGCGCGTACCGCTGGAACAGCTCCGCGCGCAGCCGCTCGGCGGGCATCGGCGCCCCCGGCAGCAGGATGGCCACGACCGCGCCCATCAGCAGGGCGCGCAGCAGGCGGTAGTCGGCCTCCGGATCGGCGGAGCCGTAGTGGGCCATGGTGTCGCGCAGCAGGGCGGCGAGGCGCTGCTGCTCGGGGCACTGGATGAAGCCCTCGGCGGTCAGGATGCCCGCCATATGGGTGCGCATCAGCCGGGGCCGGTCCCGGGCGAGCCCGAGGATCGCGTCGATCGCGCGGGCCAGCAGGGCGTGCCCCTCGCGCGTGCGCGGCTCGTGCTCCAGGCAGGCGGCGAGCTCCAGGTGCATCAGCCGGTGCACGGCGGACTGGAGCAGCTGCCGCTTGCCCGGGAAGTAATAGGAGACCAGCCCGCGCGCGGTGCCCGCCCGGTCCGCGATGTCCGCGAGGGTCGTCGCCTCGTAGCCCCGCTCGTCGACGAGTTCGACGGTCGCCAGCAGCAGGCGCTCGATGGAGCGGCGTCGCAACTCCTCGTTGACCGCTGGGCTGCGCGGAGACATTGCTTTAACTCCTGCGTTGACTGGCTCCGAGCCAATATACTCAGGGGGCGGCCGGTTGTCCCTCCCGGCGGACGGGCTCCGGCGTGTCCGCTGATGTCGGGTCATGCGGGGGATGATCCGACATCAGCGGTTTCGTACCGCCGGTGCCGGTCAGGAGGAGAGTTCCCCGGCGTGCGGGGCGAGGACGCCCGCGCCGACGAGCGCGAAGAGCAGCGGGTGTAGCCGATCAGTAGGCCGCCGCTGATCGTCGCCCGACCGGGAGACGCCCGGGACGAGGGCCATGGCCTGGCAGAAGCCGAAGACCAGGCTGTCCTTGACGTCGAGCTCCGCCAGCCCCTTGCGCACGCGTACGGCCCGGTGGCGGCCGCCCGTCGCGCCGTGATCACGGCCGGCCCGGTGCGCCCGGCGGTCGGTGAGCGAGCGGAACCACGCGGAGACGATGCGCGCGATGTCCCGGCGGAAGTAGATGAGGACGGCGGCCTCAAAGCGGTGGTCGTGGCGTGGACCGGAACGGTCCGCGCCGACGCGGCACCTCGATCCGGTCGATCCGGTGGGACGGCCGCAGAATGTCACGCTTGGTCGAACGTGTGTCTGGGGTGCGGGAGTTCGCGCCGAGTGTTCACTCGCCGGACGGCTGGGCATCGCCAGGCGTTCGCCCGCCCCGGCGCCCGCGCCGCCGCCAGGCCACGAAGACCGCCGCCAGTCCCGTGACGGCCAGGAAGCCCGCCGCGCCGAGGAAGACGGGGGACGTGGGGGACGCCGCGCGGCTGCCCGCTATGACGTAGGCGGCGGTGTTGGGCGCGCTCCCCAGGGCGGTGGCCAGCAGAAAGGGCGCCCAGCCCATCCGGGAGACCGCGGCGCAGTAGTTCACGCCGGCGAAGGGCAGCCCGGGGAAGAGCCGCAGCGCCATCATCGAACGGAATCCGTGGAGGCTCAGCTGCCGGTCGGCGGCCGTCAGCCACCGCCCCCGTACCAGCGGCCGCAGGGCGTCCTGCCCCAGCAGCCGGCCCAGCCCGAAGGAGAGCGCCGAGCCCAGCACCGTCCCCACCACGGCGGCCGTCGTGCCGAGCGGCGCCCCGAAGAGGGCACCCGCCGCCAGGCTCAGCACCGGGCGCGGGACGAACGCCGCCGTGCACAGCCCGTACGCGCCGGCGAAGAGCACCAGCGCCGCCGCCCCGCCCGACAGCCGGTCCGGCCAGCCGCCCGTGAGCAGGCGCTCCGGATGGAGGAGCAGCACGGCCACGACGGCCCCGCCGACCAGCGAGACGAGCAGCCCCAGCCGGACCCACGGGGACAGCAGCGCACGGGCGCGGCGCTCGGCGGGGCCGGGGGACGGCGCGGCGGTATCGAGCATCGAAGGAGCGTAACCGACGTGGCCGTAAGGACGGTGTGATCTCGGTGAGACGGCACAGAAGCAGAAACGAACGGTCATTTTCCGTTCGCCCGGCCGGCCCGCCGACCTGCGGTGAAGACCGGGCGAAAAGCATTCGACGGGCCCCGGGCGGTGCGCGAGCATCGCGCTCGGGGGCCGGTGCGGTCGGGCCCGGGTGACGGGCGACGGTGCCGCGGCGGCGCCCCGTCCACAAGTCCGGAACGAGTCCGGAACGGATCCGAGCCCGGAGAGAGTCCGCAGATCCCGGAGAGAAGGAGCCATGACCCAGCAGGCCTATGCCCGCACCAAGCCGCATCTCAACATCGGCACCATGGGCCACCTCGACCACGGCAAGACCACACTCACCCGTGCCATCACCGCACGCCTCGGCCGCACCGCCGCGCGCCGCGTCCCGCCCGGCCCCACGGTCACCACCACGTACGTCGCGTACGAGACGGACACCCGCCACTACGCCCACGCCGACCTGCCCGGGAACCCCCGTTTCGTCGGGAACATGCTGTCGGGCACCGCCGGGCTCGACGGCGCGATCCTCGTCGTCTCGGCGCTGGAGGGCGTCCGGCCGCAGACCGCCGAGCATCTGCTCCTCGCCCGCCGCGCAGGAGTGGAGCACTTCGTCGTCGCCCTCACCAAGGCCGAGGCCGCCCGGCCGGAGCGCGCCGACGCCGTCGAGGCGGACGTCCGGCGGCTGCTCACCGCGCGGGGCGGCGACGGCGGCCACACCCCCGTCGTCCGGGTCTCCGCGGTGGGCGCGCTGCGGGGCGAGCCGCGCTGGACCGCCTCGATCGAGGCCCTCCTGGACGCCGTCGACACCTGCCTTCCCACGCCGGTCCGCTACACGGACGCGCCCTTCCTGCTGCCGGTCGAGCGCGTCCTGATCGTTCCCCGGCGCGGGACCGTCGTCACCGGAACCGTCGAGCGCGGCACCGTCCGCCCGCGTGACCTCGTCGAACTGCCCGAGGGATACGGCCTCACCCATGTCCTGGGCGTGGAGACCTTCGGCCGCGGCATGGAGGTCGCCCAGGCGGGCGACAGTGTGGCGCTGCTGTTGCGCGGGTTGCAGGGGGACGAGATACGGCGCGGGGACGTGGTCGCCGCGCCGGGCAGCGCCACCGTGCACCGGCGCTTCACCGCGCGGGCGCGGTTGCTGACGCCGGCCGAGGGCGGCCGGCGCACCCCGGTCCGCACCGGCTTCCGGGCCCGCTTCCATCTGCGGACCGCCGAGGTCACCGGCGAGATCGGCCTCGGGCCGCGCGGCAGCGCCGGCCCGGGCGGCAGCGCGGCCCTGACGGTCGGCCTGGACCGTCCCCTCCCGGTGAGGGCCGGGCTGCCCTTCGCGATCCGCGAGGGCGGCCGCACCATCGGCACCGGCACGGTGACGGCCGTAGCGGCGTGAGCGCGTGGCGGGGCGTGGGCGCGTGGGGCGGGGTGGCGCTCCCGGTGCCAGGGGGGACGCCGCCCCGCCACGAGGGGGGAACAATGGGGGAGTGGACGAACCGATACCCGTGACCCGCGAGGTCGACCAGGGCACCGCCAAACTCATGCCCGACGTGGACCGGGCGCGAGCCTGGCTGCTGACCATGGACGGCGCGCCCCAGTCGTACGTCGACCTCGACGAGCCGACCTATCTCGAATTCGAGTACGCGCGCCGGATCGCCCACGTCCTCGACACCGTCGCCGAACCGGGCCGGCCGCTGACGCTGCTCCACCTCGGCGGCGGGGCCCTCACCCTGCCCCGCTACGCCGCCGCGACCCGCCCCGGCTCGGCCCAGCGGGTCGTCGAGGCGGACCGTGGCCTGATCGAGCTGGTCGCCGAACACCTGCCGCTGTCCGACGGATCGGGGATCGAGGTGTGCGCCGGGGACGCCCGGGCCGTGCTGGAGGAGGCCCCCGCCGGTTCCGCCGACATGATCATCGGCGATGTCTTCGGCGGCTCCCGGGTGCCCGCGCACCTCACGTCCCTGGAGTACGCGCGGAGCGTCGCGCGGGTGCTGCGGCCGGACGGCCACTACGTGGCGAACCTCGCGGACGGCGCGCCCTTCGGCTTCCTGCGCGCCCAGGTGGCCACGTTCGCGGCCGTCTTCGAGCACCTATGCCTGATCGCGGAGGCGCCGATGCTGCGCGGCCGCCGGTTCGGCAACGCCGTGCTGGTCGCCGCGCACCGGGAGCCGCCGCTCGCCGACCTCGCCCGCCGGTCCGCCGCCGACGCGTTCCCGGCGCGGGTCGAGTACGGGGCGGGCCTGGAGCGGTTCGCCCGGGGCGCGGTACCGGTCCGGGACGCGGACGCGGTGGCCTCGCCGGAACCGCCCGGCGGGGCGTTCACGGTCGGCTGAGCGGTCGGCTGAGGGGGGCCTGGCGTCGGCCCCCCTTCAGGAGGACCGGCCTCAGGAGGAGGCGAGCGGCCTGAGGGTGCTCATGACCTTCTTGATGGTGTCGTCGGCGACCTCGCGCTGACCGCCCTTGACCCCGGAGAAGACCCAGACGGCGAAGTCGCCGTTGGTGTCCTTGAAGGCCACGGTGAAGGCCTTGCCGTCGCTGGAGCACTTGTTGGCCTGGGGCACGCCGGTCACCGTGGTGGTCGCGGTGGCGCCGCTGATGCCGTGGTCGCTCTTGAAGGCCGTGCCCTTGCCGATGTCGTACTTGCCCTGCTTCTTCTGGTCGAACATCGCCCACGCCCAGGCCGCCGCCTCGTTCTGGGCGGCCTCCTCCAGGCTCTTGGCACCCTGGGCGCCCTTGGTGCCGGCGACCCCGGACGAGTAGGTGTCGTCGGTGCCCCGGTCGTTCTTGACCGAGCACTGTTCCCGCTGGAAGTAGGCGGGCGAGGACATGGCCTCGGCCAGCTTCATGCCCGACGTGTCGGCCTCGTCGTCGATCCGCACGGCCGCCCCGTCCTGCGGTACGTCCCAGTCGGCGGGGACGTCGAAGGCGAGGTGCCGCTTGGAGTTGATGACGACCTTCCAGCCGTCGACGACGGGCTTGACGCCGCTGCCGCCCGCCCGCGGATTGTCCAGCGGAGCCTGGGAGCTCGCGGCGGGCGACGGGGCCTGGGCGGACGCGGAGGGCTTGGCGTCCTTCGCGGCGGGCGCCGGGTCGTCCTTGCCGCCGTCGTCCTTGAGGACCAGGAAGCCGGTGACGCCCGCGGCGACGACCACCGCCGCCGCGACGGAGATCGCGATCACCGTGGTGCGCTTGTCCCGGCCGCCGCCCCCACCCTGCGGCTGGGGCGCGCCGGGCGCCCCCGGCGGGGACCACTGGGGCGCGCCGGGCGGTACGGGCGGCGCCCCGGCGGGCTGCGCGTAGGGGTTGGGCTGCTGGTAGCCCGGCTGCTGCTGATACGGGTTGCCCTGGGGCTGACCCGGACCCGGCTGTGCGTACGGGTTCGCGTTCGGGCTCCCGGTCGGGTTCGCGTTCGCGTTCGGGTCCTGGGGGTTCTGTCCGCCCCCGGGCTGCTGCTGTCCTGGCCACATGGCCGACAACCATAGAGGCCGTGGGTAACGGTTGTGGCCGTCACCCCTTCCCGATCGTGCTACTGATTGGTAACTTACCGGCATGTCACAGACCACGCCCTCGATCGGCGACGCCCTCGCGGCCACCGTGCCCATGGTCCGCACCCTCAACCTCGTCTTCGACGAGATCACCGCCGAGCGCGCGGTCCTCCGGCTGCCCGACCAGCCCGACTACCACAACCACGTCGGCGGCCCCCACGCCGGCGCGATGTTCACGCTCGCCGAGTCCGCCAGTGGTGCGATCGTCCTCGCCGCCTTCGGCGCCCAGCTCTCCCGCGCCGTGCCGCTGGCCGTCAAGGCCGAGATCGGCTACAAGAAGCTCGCCATGGGCCCCGTCACCGCGACCGCCGAACTCGGCCGCCCGGCCGCCGACGTCATCGCCGAACTCGACGCCGGACAGCGCCCGGAGTTCCCGGTGCGCGTCTCGATCACCCGCGAGGACGGCGCGGAGACGGGCGAGATGACGATCTGGTGGACGCTGCGCCCCAACGCGTAGCACCTGGGCTTGCTTTCGCATCGCTTCGGCGGCGGTGACGATTCCCGCCGCCGAGATGTCCGTCCCGTGCCGTACCGCCGCCACGGTGCGGGCTCGGGCATTGTCAGTGGTGGCTGACAGGATTCACGCCATGACCGACGCCGATGCCATCACCGCCTACTGGGACGCCGCCGCCACCGACTTCGACGACGAACCCGACCACGGCCTGCGCGAGGAGACCACCCGTCAGGCGTGGGCGCGCCTGCTGCGCCGATGGATGCCGTCAGGCCCGGCTCGTGTGCTGGACGTGGGCTGCGGCACCGGCTCCCTCTCCCACCTGCTGGCCCAGGACGGACACCGCGTCACCGGCGTGGACCTCTCGCCCCGCATGGTCGGACAGGCCCGGGACAAGCTCGCCGCCGCCGGCCTCGAGGGCCGGTTCCTGGTCGGGGACGCCGCGGCCCCGCCCACCGGGGACGACCTGTTCGACGCGGTGGTCTGCCGGCACCTGCTGTGGACCCTGCCCGACCCGCACGCCGCCCTGCGCCAGTGGACCGCGCGGCTTCGCCCCGGCGGCACCCTCCTCCTGGTCGAAGGGCGCTGGCGCGAGGCCGGCCAGAGCGGCACGCCCTATGTGGCGGGAGCCGAAACCCTCCCCTGGCACCGGGGAATCGCCGCCGAGGAACTCGCGGCCGTCGTCCGCCCCCTCGCCGCCGACATACGCATCGACGACCTCAGCGACGAACCCGGCCTGTGGGGCGGCCCGGTGACGGACGAGCGGTACGCCCTGATCGCCCGCACCTGACCGGACGGTTTCCGGCGCCGCCGCGACCGCGACCTGCGGGCGTGGGCTGCTGCCCGGGCTCGGCCCTCCCCCGATGTCCGTCGCCTTCGGCCTCGGCTCCAGCGGGCCGCTGACCGTCGTCGACGCGACGCCCGGCGCCGCGTACTCCGAAGGCCCCACCCGGTTGCCCGGGTGGGGCCTTCATTGCTTCGCGACCCCGGTCACCGCCTCAGGGGGAGGTAGGCGGTGACCGTTCGATTGTCAGGCTCCGTCAGCGCCGGTCAGGAGGTGGAACCCTTGAGGTCTGCCATGGCCAGCACGTTGACGGTCGCAATGAACTGGAAGGCCGGATTCATCTTGACCGCTTCCTGCGGACGTATGTTGGCGCGCACGAGGATCGTGGCCTTGCGGCGGGCCCGGTTCTTCACCTCGAGGACGATGGACTCGCCACCGATCTCCCAGTCCTCCGGGACGCTCCCGTAGTAGTTGTCGAACTTGAACGACTTGATCGCTGCATCGACAACGTAGCCGTCGTCGTCCTGCCGGATTTCGCCGGGGAATTCGAAGTCGTATTCCACCGTCGCGTCCTGACCGCTCGGGGTGAGGCGGAGCTGGAATTCCTTGGACTTGAAGGACAGTGCCATGTCTTTTCCTCCGATGGGGCTCGGAAATGATGCCGTCCGCCGCGCCGGTGAATTCGGCGTCGGGCGGCTTGCCGGGTCATTGGTAGCACGGCTCGCAACGCATCTGCCAAATCGATGAGGAACCTGCCGTCGGGTTTCGGTCAGCCTCTGATTCCGGTGCGGATTCAACTTTATTGGCGTCATTTTTGAGCCGCTTCCATCCAAGGACGTTTACAGGTGTTTATGCCTGGTCAACGCCGTCTTGACGCCCTGTCGGCCGCAGCGGTAACCGGAGCAGGGATTCTCAAGATCGGCAATGCTGGCTCTACGGCAGTCCACTGGCTCGATACCGCGGCGTTTACCGAAGTGGACTGCTCCGTTTTGCATTTCTTTATCGGCTCACCGGTAATGTCTTCCCCGGCTCGAACGGACAAGTGAGAGGTGGATCGAATGCCCTTCGTCATTGCTCAGGCGTTACCCGTGCCGATGCGTCTCGCCAGGGAGCAGCAGGAGTTCTTCGCGATAGACCTCCGGCTGACGCCCGGTAGTGCGCCGATCAGCGGCAACAAGGAAATGATCTGGGTGGAGTTCCCGGTGGGGGCGACGTTCCCCAAGGATGGGAAGGTCTATTACCACGCCCCGAAGAAGCCCCGGGAGGAACTCGCCTGCTTCCCCTACGACTCGGCGAACCGGCGGCTTCAGTTCAACCACTCCATCCATCTCGGGGACCAGTCCGACGAGGCCGACGGCTACTACTCCGTCAACATCCAGGTGCTGCCCGACGCCCTGGAGGACCTCCTGTGGGGCCGGCTGGGGATCGGGACCGCCACCGCGCCGCTGCGCATCCAGGTCGGGCCGCCCGGGCCCCGCCCCGTGCCCGGGAACCTGCTCAAGAACGGTGGTTTCACCGACGTCCGCTTCCGGCCCGGCAACGACTGGCGCCCCCTGGAGGGAGTCCTCTACGGGCGGGAGGCCCAGAAGCTCGACGCGTGGACCGTCGGCCAGTACAAGGGCCGGGGCGTCTGGGCGGCCTCGAAGACCGGCGAGCCCGGCCGGCTCGTCGACCTGATCAACGGTGACGCCGACGGCCAGTTCCCGGCCGCCGCCGAGCCCCCCTTCGACAAGGGTGAGAACGTCGTCGACATCAACGGTGACAACACCTGCAGCTTCATCGAGCAGACCGTCGACGTCACCCCCGGCGCCTCCTACGAGCTCGCGTTCCACACCGGCTACCACGTCCTGCCCAACCCCGAGGAGCCCTACCGCCGGCCCACCTACCTGAGGGCCGAGGTGCGCTCGGGAAAGCCGGGCGGCGCCAAGACCGTCCTGGCCTGGGACGACTACGTCCAGTACTACACCGGCAAGGGCACCACGGCCTCCCACGACCCCGACAAGAAGCTCAACGACCCCGGCTGGCGCGAGCGCCGGCTGCCCTTCCGGGTGCCCCAGGGCGTCACCGCGGTGACCGTGCGGTTCGCCAACCCCGGGCGGTCCGGCTTCGACGCGGAGCTCGACGCCAACCCCGACGGCAGCTCCGGAATGCTGCTCGCCCACGTACGGCTCAGCGCCACCACCCGGTAACCGCCCGACGGAGCCGGTGGCCCCGCCCGTACGCGAGCCCCACGACGTACGCGAGCTCCGCCCGTGAGTCCGCCCCCCACAAGGGCGGGCCACCGGCTCCCGCGCGCCCGCACGCCATCGCACAAGGAGACGCCCCCAGCCATGAGTACGCCCCATGCAGCAGCGACCCCGCCGGGCGAGGACGACGCCCGCGTCCCCTTACCCGTGTCACCCGGGACCGGCCCCACGCCGGCCGGCACCGCCCACGATCTCGAACTGGTCATCCCGGCCTACAACGAGGAGCGGCGCCTGGCCCCCACCGTGCTCGCCCTCGCCGACCATCTGCGCGTCATGCCCCTGAACGCCTCGCTGCGCGTCGTCGACAACGGCAGCAGCGACCGCACGGCCGAGTGCGTGGACCGGCTCGCCGCCTCCGGCATCCCCATCACCGTCACCGGGTGCTCCCGTCGTGGCAAAGGCGCGGCGGTGGCCAGGGGAATGGTCACCACCACGGCACGCTGGGTCGGCTTCTGCGACGCCGACCTCGCCACCCCCGCCACCGCGATCGACGACGCGGTCGCCCTGCTGCGGGACGGCCGGCAGGTCGTCATCGGCTCCCGCCGCTGCACCGGGGCGAGCGTTCCCGTCCGGCAACCCGCGCTGCGGCGGCTCGGCGGGGCCGGGTTCCGGCTGGCGACGCGGCGGTTCTCCGGGCCGGTCAAGGACACCCAGTGCGGGTTCAAGTTCTTCGAGGCCGGCGCCGCGCGGCGGATCTTCGCCGACGTCACCACCACCGGCTTCGCCTTCGACCTCGAAGTGATCGCCCGGGCCCGCGCCCTCGGGCTGAGCCTGGCCGAGTTCCCGGTCGTCTGGAGCGACCAAGAGGGTTCCAGCTTCCGGCCGTTCGCCGATGGCCGCCGCGTGGCCGGCGAACTGTGGCGGCTGCACCGGACCATGCACCGCCTCCCGCCCCGCGTCGTCCACCACGCCCCCGCCACCCCCGCGACCGAGGGGGCGGGATGAACCCGACGGACTTACGAGCCGCCCTCCCCGCCACTCAGGACTGGCGCGACCGCCACGTCGTCGTGTGCAACTGGCGTGACGGTCGCCACCCCCAGGCGGGCGGTGCCGAGTTGTACTGCGAGGAAGTCGCCCGGCAGCTCCATGACGCGGGCGTCCGCGTCACCTACCTGACCTCCCGCCCCCAGGGCACGGCGCGCCGCGAGGACACCCGCTTCGGCACAGCGGTTCGTGGTGGCGGCCGGTTCACCGTCTACCTCTTCGTCCTGCTGTGGCTGCTGCGCCACCGCCGCTCGGTGGACGCCGTCATCGACTCGCAGAACGGCATCCCCTTCTTCACCCCGCTCGTCGTGCGCCGCCGCACCCCCGTCGTGCTGCTCATCCACCACGTCCACCAGGGCCAGTTCGCCCTGTGGTTCCCCCGGCCCGTCGCCGGTTTCGGTCGCTGGCTGGAGGGGCGGGGGAGCGGGCTGGTGTACGGGCGGCGCGCGGTGTGCGCCGTCTCCCCCTCCACCCGCGCCGAGATCCGCCGACGGCTCGCGGTGCGCGGACCGGTCCACTTCGCGCCCGCCGGCCTCGACACGCCCCCGCCCTCCGCCGGGCCGCGCCACCGCGCGCCCACGCCGCGCGTCGTCTGCGTCGGCAGGCTCGTCACGCAGAAGCGCGTCGACCGGCTCGTCCACGCCATGCCCGCCCTCCGCCGCGAACTGCCCGGCGCCGAACTGCACATCGTCGGCGACGGCGAGGCCCGCGACACCCTCACCGCGCTCGTGGACGAACTCGGCGTCGGCCACTGCGTCGTCCTCCACGGCCGCGTGTCACAGGAGGAGCGCGACGCCCTCGTCGACTCAGCGTGGATCACCGCCACCACCTCCCTCGCCGAGGGCTGGGGGCTGTCGGTGATGGAGGCCGCGGCGGCCGGGGTGCCGGCACTCGCCTACGACGTCCCCGGACTGCGCGACACCATCCGGCCCGACGTCACCGGCTGGCTCCTGGGCCCCGACGACGACCTCGCCTCCGGCCTCGCCAAGGCCCTGCGCACCGTCGAGGCGCCGCAGGACGCGGCCCGCTGGGAGGCCGAGTGCCGCCAGTGGGCGGGCAGGTTCAGCTGGACGGCCACCGCCGCCCACCTCCTCGCCGCCCTCACCGCCGAGGACGGCCGACTGTGCCGGACCGGCCGGGGGAAGGGCGCCGAGCGACGCACCGTGACCGACGCGTGCACCATCGTCCGTGCCCCGGCCGAGCTTCTCGAACGCGCCGAGCTCGCCGCCCTCCGCACCACCGACCTCATCGACCTCACCGGACCCCGCCCCGGGCTGCTCCTGCTCGGCGCCGACGAACGGGACGCCGAGGCCGTCCTGGCCCGGATAGGCGTCGACACCGGTGACGCACGCGTGTCCATCCGCCTCGCCCGCCACTACGACATCCTCGGCTGGCAGGCCCACCCCCCTGCCCGGGCGCGGCGGCATGAACCGGGCCGCCGCCGCGCCACCACAACCTGGGCCGTATGCCTCGGTGCCCTCCTCGCCCTCGCACTCGCCCTGCGCCTGTCCTTCATCAGCCGCTCCTACGACGTGCACGTCGACGAGCTCTACTACACCGCCATCAGCCGCCACCTCGCCGACGGCCAAGGACCCGTCTTCGACGGGCAGTTCTTCGCCCTCCACCCGCCCGCCCTCTTCGCCCTTCTCGCCGCGTTCATACGCGTCACCGGCCGGGCCTCCGGCGACCTGCTCCACCAGGTCCTGGACCTGCGGCCCGTCGTGGCCGCCACGGGCGCGCTGACCGTCGTCGCCGTCACCGCGCTGCTGCGTCGCGCGGTCCGGACCCCGACGGCGCTGCTCGCCGGGCTGTTCCTCGCCCTGGACCCGTTCCTGAACCGCTTCGACAGCCGCGTCATGCTGGAGACCCAGGCGACGGCCGCCGCCGCGCTCGGCATGCTGGTGCTCGCCCGCACCCCGGCGACCCCACGCGGCCGGGCCGCCACCGGCGTGGGCGCGGGGCTGCTGTTCGCCCTCGCGGTGACCACCAAGGAGCCCTACGCGCTGGGCACGTTCGTGCCGGTCACCGCCCTGGGGATCGCCGCGCGCGGCGAAACGCGGCGGATGCGGCTGACGGCGGCCGCCGTCACCGCCGCCGGATACGCGGTCTACGTCGTGACGACCGCCGCCACCGGCAACTGGGCGCCCTGGTGGGCGCAGAAGACCGACGGGATCGCCCGCGCGCTGGGCCTCAAGCAGATCAGCGGCTTCAACAGCGACGACGGCTCGGTCACCTTCACCGACCGGCTGTTCGTCCAGCTCGGCCAGTTCGCCGTCCCCTACGCGCTGATCGCCCTCGGCACCGCCGCGACCGCCTGGTTGCTGTGGTGCCGCGCCCGGCGCCCCGGGCTCTTCGCCGACCGGCCCGCGCGGACCCTGATCACGGCATGGGCCGCGTGCACCCTGCTGCACCTGATGTACGCGATGGCGGTGGGCACCCTTGAGGAGCAGATGTTCTACCCGCTGGTCGTCACCAGCACCGCCGCCCTCGCGCTCGCGGCCGACCTGCTCCTCCGGCCGAGGGGCATGGCGATTAGAACGGTCGCTGTCCTCGCCGCTCTCGCCCTGACCGCGAACGCCGTCGTCTGGATGCGCGTCCACACCGGCCACGACGACGCCCTCCGACGGACCCTGGCCTGGTCGCGCGCCCACCTGTCCGAGGGCAGCGTCGTCGCGGCCACCGACGAGGGCACGTCCTTCGTCCTGCCCGGCGCCCGGCTCGCCGACTGGCGGACCACGGCCGATCTCAGGCGCGACCGCGTCGACTACCTCGTGCTCTCCACCGAACTGGTGAAGCAGGGCTACGCGCGGATCGGTTCCGCGCTGCCACGAGTGCTCGAGCGCGAGGCCCGGCTCGTCCACAGCGAGCGCGGCAGGACCGTCGGCGCGCTGCGCGTGTACGACGTACGGGCCCTGGTCGCCGGCTCCGGAAAGGCGGGGTGACGATGGTGACGACCGCCGCTCCCGCCGCGACCACCGAGTCTCCGGTGACGAGGACGGCCCAGGGAGCCCTGCCCCTCGCCCTCTCCGCCGTGCTGGTCGGCATGGGCAACTACGGGCTCTCCCTGTTCCTCGTCCACCGCCTGCCCGCACCCGACTTCACCGTCTACGCAGCCGTCTCCTCGGTCCTGCTCAGCGTGGGCACCCTCGCCGGCGCCACCGTGCCCTGGGTGCTGGCCCGCGAGGTCGCCGACAGCGCCCCGGGCAGCGCACGACGGCGGTCGTCGGTGCGCACGTGCCTGTGGCTGGCGCTCGGCCTGTCCGTCCTGACCGCCGTCGCGGCGTGCGGGGCCGTCGCCTCGTACGCCGGTCCCGGCCCGCTCGCCGGTCTGGCGGCGGCATGCGTGACGCTCTGGCTCAACTCCGTGGGAGCGGGGTACCTCCAGGGGCAGGAGCGCTTCGCCGGGCTGGCCGCGCTGCGCCTCGCCGAGGTGGCCGTCCGCATCGCCGTCACCATCGGGGCCGTCGCGGCCGGGTGGGGGAGCGCCGGGGCCGTCGGCGCCTTCGCCGCCGGCGCGGCGGTCACCGCGGCGGCCGGGTTCGTCGCCCTGCGGGGGGACGCGGGGAGGCCCGCGGCGATCGACGCGGACGAACCGGTGCGCGGCGACGACCGCGCCGACCACCGGTTGTGGCGGCACGCCACCGTCATCGGCGGCATCCAGGTCCTCACCTGTGTGCTGTTCACGCTGGACGTGGTCGTCGCCACGGCGGTGCGGGGCGGCTCGGCCGGGCTGGCGCCCTATCAGGCCCTGCTCGTCCTCGCCCGGGTACCGCTCTTCCTGTCGACGGCCCTGGCCACCGTCGTCTTCCCCCGGCTCGCGGCGGGCCCGTCCCCGGCGGCACGCGATCGCTTCCGTGACGCCCTGAGGACGCACTGGATCACCGGCGCGGCCGTCACCGTCACCATCGCCACCTGCCCCGACGCCGTGACCGGCCTCGTCCTGCCCGGCCACTACGCCGCGTCGGCCGCGCTGCTGCCGCCGCTGGCCCTGGCCGGGTTCGCGGGCGCCACGACCGCCCTGGCGAGCGTCGTGTTCCAGACCTGGGGACCGGCCCGGCCGGCCGTCGTGACGCTGGGGCTCGGCTGCCTGGCCGGAGGCGCCGGCTACGCGCTCACCGCCGCCCACCCCCTGGCCCTGGCCTGGTGCTCGGCCACCGTGACCTGCGCCGTCGCGCTGGTGACGGTCGTACGGGCGCGGCGCCGGGTCCCCGGACTCGGCCCGGCGGCGGAGGCCGCCGCACCGCTCGGCGCGGGTGCCGTGGCCTGCTGCGCGCTGTTCGCGCTGCGGCCGTACCCCGTGCTGTGGTCCCTCGCGGCGCTCGCCGTCCTGGCCGGAGCGGCGGCGGCCTTACGCACTCGGCCCCGCCGCCCCGGCCCGTTCCGCGTCCTCCACCTGGGCTTCGAGGATCCCCGGCGGCCCGGCGCGGGCGGTGGCTCGGTCCGGACGCACGAGGTCAACCGGCGGCTGGCCGCGCGCGGAGTCGAGGTGACCGTCGTCGTCGCTCCGTGGCCCGGCGCCACCGAGACCGTCCGCGACGGCGTCCGCTACGTACCGCTGCCCGCGCGTCCGGGACCGCTCGCCCGCAGCCGCTTCGCCGCACAGATCGCCTACTTCGCCGTCGTCGTCACTCGGCTGGGCGCGCTGACGCGCCGTCACGACCCGGACGTCGTGGTGGAGGACTTCGCCGCCCCGTTCTCGTCCGTCTGCGTCCCGTACCTGACCCGCAGGCCCGTCGTCGGGCTCGTGCAGTGGCTGTTCGCGGCCGACAAGGCCCGGGAGTTCCACCTGCCGTTCGGCGCCGTGGAGCGACGCGGGCTCGCTTCCCACAGCACGTTGCTCGCGGTCAGTAACCACCTGGGGGAGGAGCTGCGCCGGCGCAACCCGGATGCGCGCGTGGAAGTGATCCCGAACGGGGTCGACCGGGCCGCGTTCATCCCGCCCGCAGGCCGGCGGGGCGACCACGTGCTCTACCTCGGCCGCCTCGAAACGACGTCGAAGGGCCTGGACCTGCTGCTGCGCGCCTACGCCCTCGCCGCCCCGCACACCACCGCCGACCTCCACATCGCCGGTGACGGCCCGCACGCCGCCGACGCCCGCGCCCTGGCAGCCGAGCTGGGCATCGCCGACCGCGTCCGCTGGCTGGGTCGCGTCGACGGCCCCGCCCGCTTCGACCTCCTGGCCTCGGCCCGCCTGGCCTGCGTCCCCAGCCGCCAGGAGACCTTCGGCATGGTGGCGGCCGAGGCCCTGGCCACCGGCACCCCCGTACTGGCCTTCGACATCCCTCGCCTGTGCGACCTGGTCACCGACGACGTGGGAGTACGCGTCCCGCCCGGCGACCTCGACGCGTACGCGGCCGCCCTCGTCGCCCTTACCGCCGACCCGGCCCGCTGCGCGGAGCTGGGGGCCAACGGGCCGCCGAGGGTGGCCCACCTGGACTGGGACCGGATCGCCGCCGCGCAGCTCGCGGCCTACCACCGGGTCACCCCGGGCGACCGGCTCCCGCACGAGGCACCCGTCGCCGACGGGTGACCACACAACAAGAAGAAGGAAACAGAGGAAGAGACATGGCGTTCCACATCACCCAGGGCAACCCGACTCCGCTGATCCTCCAGCCGGGGGCCAACGCCTCGTTCACGATCGAGGTGTACGTCGACGGCAACCCCGTCGGCCCCGGCGAGATCATCCAGGTGAAGCTCCCCGAGGGCCTGGTCTTCCCCCCGACCGGCGAGATCCGCTTCATCAACCTGGACTCCGGTGTCAACCGGCCGCTGCCGATCGAGAGCCGTGACCCCGACGGGCGTCTCGTGCGCTTCAAGGCCGAGGGGATCGGTAACAAGCCGGAGGGCTTCTACTCCGTCAACGTTCTGGCGGCGCCCACCGCTGCCCCCGGCGACCGTACCGTCACGGACGGCCTCACCATCGGCGCCACCTCGGCGAAGCTGAGCTTCCGCGTGAGCGCGCCGCAGCCGGTGGAGCGGCGGGTGTACGGAACCATCGGGGCCAACGCGAACATCATCTCGGGCTCCGGGTTCACCGCGGTCTGGGGAGGGACCTCGACCTTCACGATCACGTTCACCCGCCCCTTCACTTCTCCGCCCGTTGTCGTGGCCACCGCGGCACAGGGCAGCGCGACGGCGATCGTCACGGTCGCGAGCGTCTCCACGACCACGGCCGTGATCTACACGGCGAGCACGAGTGGGACGTGGGGCCGCCTGCCGTTCCACTTCATCGCCATGGGCCTCGCCGCCCCCCAGGTGTAACCGCACCCGCCCTCATAGGCCCCTCCGCCGCCCCCAGCGGCGGAGGGGCCCTTCCCTTTTCCCGCCCCGTCGGATCAGCCCCCCAAGTGCCCCAGCACCGCCCCCATCGCCCGCTCCACCGCCCCCCGCGTCTCCTCGGTGTGGTCGAGCGTCTCGAACCCGTGGTGGGCGAGCGGCACGTCGACGATCTCGACGGCGGCCGCGCACTTCTCGGCGGCGGTCAGGAACCCGACGACCGTCGCCGCGATCTCCGGCCGCTCCAGTTCCACCCGCGTGAGCACGAACGGCAGCCGCCCCGCCCGCTGGATCGCCTTGGCGGGGCGGAAGCGGTCCGGCACGGTTCCCGGCCAGTTCGGCATCGGCGCGAGGACGGGATACGTCGCGGCCACACAGCGCAGCCACGACGGCGGAGCCGACAGCCAGTCCGCCGACAGCAGCCCGCCGCCGGAGAAGAACCAGAGCGCCACGCGCTCCCCGTCGACGCGCGGATCGGCCCGGACGAGCTCGACCGCCGCCGCGACGTCCTCGGCCGCGCGCCCGAAATCGGCCAGGTCGTGCAGCCGGTGGTCCACCGTCACGCCGACGAGGCCCAGGCTCGCCGCGTACCGGCCGTACCCGGTGAAGGTGGCCGAGTCCCGGGGCGTCGGCCGCAGGCCGGCGGGGAACGGCCCGCCGTGGACGAACACCACCGCCGGACGGGGCCCGTCGGCGTCCGGAAGGTGGAGATCGACCCGTCCCACCCGCTCGCGGGGCCGCTCCGGCACGTCCAGCAGGAACGTCGCCTCCTGCGGCTGCTCGTCCAGCGACAGCCGGTGCCCCTCGCCCGCGGCGGCTCGTACGAGCACCTCGGCGAGCTCGGCGGGGCACGAGAGCATCGGCCAGTGCCCGGTGGGCAGCTCGAAGAAGCTCACCCGGGGATCGACGAGCGCCCGCAGCCGGGGGTCGCCGAGCCGCACGAACGCCTCGACCATCTCGATGCTCGAACCGTTGGCGGTGCACAGCACACCGGTCGTCGGCAGGCCCTGGACCTCCTCCGCCAGCCGCAGCGGCTGGGTGAACGTGCCCGCCGGCTGCGGCGCGGCCAGCCGGCTCAGCCGCTCCAGCGCCTCCTGCGGGACGCCGTCGAGGCTTCCCCAGCGCTGCCACTCATCGAGCGCCGGGGCGGGAACCAGCTCGTCGGCCCCCTCCCGCCCCGCCAGCAGCTCGTGGACGGTCGGGTCTGGTACCACCTTGAGCGGCGCGTCACCGTCCTGCGGCAGACCGGAGTCCAGATAGACGATCCGGGCCACGCGCCCCGCGCGGCGGCCGGCGGCGCCGAGCACCGGATGGATCCCGTAGCCGTGGCCGACCAGCACCACCTCCGGCGCGTCCACGGCGTCGATCGCCCGCACCACGTCCTCGACGTGCGTCTCCAGGTCGATCCCCCGCCCCGCCGGAAGGGCCCGGTCGCCCAGCCCCGTGAGCGTCACCGGGTGCGCCTCCGCCCCCGCCGACCTCAGCCCCGCGATCACCTCCTGCCAGATCCAGCCGCCGGTGAAGGCCTCGGATACCAGGACGAATGCCGTCATGCGCGTCTCCTCGTCAACGATCGTCCACAGGCCGGCCGATCATCAGGCCGCCCGCGCTCGCCGGTACGGTAGGAACTCCACCTGGGGGAGGTTCAAGGGCGTGTTCGCCGACGACACATGGAGCATCGGAGAGCTCGCCGAACGCGCGGGCACCACCGTCAAGACCGTCCGCTTCTACTCCGACCGCGGTCTGCTGCCCGAGGCCGGGCGCAGCACCGGCGGCCACCGCCGGTACGGCCCCGAGGCCCTCGACCGGCTCCGGCTGATCCGCTCGCTGCGCACCCTGGACCTGCCGGTCCCGGACGTGGGCCGGGTCCTCGGCCGGGAGGACGCCGCCGACAACCCTCTGGACGGTGCCCTGGAGGACGTCATCGCCGAGCGGCTGCGGGAGATCGGCTCGCGGATGGCCGCCCTGCGCTGGCGCGAGGCCGCCCTCCAGCTGCTCCGGGACTGCCCGGCCGAGGAGCGCGCCGACCGGCTGCTGCTGATCGGCTCCGTCTCCGCCCCGCCCAGCACGACCTCGCTCGTGCGCTTCTGGCGGGCCTGGATTCCCCCGAGGCTCCCGGCCCGGCTCGCCTCCGCGATCATCGACCAGGCCGTGCCCCAGCCCCCGAGGACCCGACGCCGGCCCAGGTGCTGGCCTTCGCCCGGCTCCACGCCTTCGTCTCCGGCGACTGCGACGGAGGGGACAACCGGCCCGCCGTCCACCGGCCCGAGGAGGGCTACCGCCCCGCCGTGCTCTACGACGGCCTGATCGAGGCGTACGCGCTGGCCTCGGCCGAGCTGCGGGCGGGGAGCCCCGCCCGGCCCGGTGAGGCGCTCGACTGCTTCGTCTCCGCCTACGCCCACGCCCGTGGCACGGCCGACAGCCCGGCCTTCCGCCGGTTGCTCGGCGGCCAGCTCGCCGCGGATCTGCGGATCGACCACTACTGGGGGCTCGTCGCCGAGCTGATCAGCCCGCCCTCCGGCCCGCCCGAGCCCACCGCGGGCTCCGCCCACGCCTGGCTCAGCGCCGCCCTGGACGCCGACACGGCCCGGGAGGCCGCCTGAGCCGGGAACACGCGCGGCGAGGACGGTGTGGCGAAGATGTGACCGTCCCGCCTCAACCAGCGGACCCGGATCCGAGTCTTCACCTCCAGGTAGGCTTCCGGGACGCGCGATATGGCGCGCCGGAGGCAGGTCGTACACATCAGGCCGCGCGCGAGCGGGTCGTCAACCGGGGAGGATCCGGCGTTGCACATCCAGGAGTGGCTCGAGACAGTTCCGGCCATCGCCGTCTACCTCCTGGTGGGCGGAGTGATCGGGCTGGAGAGCCTGGGCATCCCGCTGCCCGGTGAGATCGTGCTCGTCAGCGCCACGCTGCTCGCCGCCTCGCAGGACCACATCAACCCGTACGTGCTCGGCGGGTGCGCCGTCGCGGGTGCGATCATCGGCGACTCCATCGGCTATCTGATCGGCCGCAAGGGCGGCAAGCCGCTGCTGGAGTGGCTGGGCCGCAAGTTCCCCAAGCACTTCGGCCCGCACCACGTGGCCACCGCCGAGAAGGCGTTCACGAAGTGGGGCATGTGGGCCGTCTTCGTCGGCCGTTTCATCGCCCTGCTGCGGATCTTCGCCGGTCCGCTGGCCGGTGTGCTGAAGATGCCGTACTGGAAGTTCCTCATCGCGAACGTCCTCGGCGGCATCGTCTGGGCCGGCGGCACGGTCGCGCTGATCTACACCGTCGGCAAGGTCGCCGAGGAGTGGATCGGCAAGTTCTCCTGGCTCGGCCTGGTGGCCGCGCTCCTCTTCGGCCTGGGCTCCTTCGTGGTGATGCGGATCAAGGCCAAGAAGGCCGCGAGCCAGAACGAGGCGACCGCCGGCCGGCCCACCGAGGCCGAGGCCGTCGCCGCCGCGGAGTGACGAGGACGAGCACGTCGTACCGAAGGCCCCCGGTCACCTTCCGTTCTAGTGGTCGTCGCAACACCCCAGCTCAGGGGATGCGATGGACTTCGAGATTCGGGAAGAGCGGAAGGCGCCGGCGAACCGAGGGAGGGATCGGACGATGACGGAACGGGCGCTGATCAAGGCGGTGGCGGGCAGGGAACCCGCGGTCGACCCGGAGGCCTTCACGGCCCCCACCTCCGTCGTGCTCGGCGACGTCACCCTCGCGGCCGGCTCCAGCGTCTGGTACCACGCCGTGCTCCGCGCCGACTGCGGCCCCATCGAGCTGGGCGCCGACAGCAACATCCAGGACAACTGCACCGTGCACGTCGACCCCGGCTTCCCGGTGCGCGTCGGCGAGCGGGTGACGGTCGGGCACAACGCCGTGCTGCACGGCTGCACCGTCGAGGACGACGTGCTGATCGGCATGGGCGCGACCGTCCTCAACGGCGCCGTGATCGGCGCCGGCTCGCTGGTCGCCGCGCAGGCGCTCGTCCCCCAGGGCATGCGGGTGCCGCCCGGCTCGCTGGTCGCGGGCGTGCCCGCGAAGGTGCGCCGGGAGCTGACCGAGGACGAGCGCGAGCACATCCGGCTCAACGCCACGATGTACCTGGAGCTGGCGAAGGCCCACCGCGAGGTGTAGACGAACGCGGCGGTGCTCCGGGTCAGCGGGGGAGACCGACGGTGAATTCCTCCAAGGCCGCCGCGACGGTTTCGGGGGCCTCCAGGGGCAGTAGGTGTCCGCTGCCGGGGACGGTGTCGAGCCGGGCGTGCGGTATGTGGGGCAGCAGACATTCGCGCAGGACGTGGGGAGGCTCGACCTGGTCGGCCTCTCCAGCCAGGACGAGGACGGGAACGCTGACCGCCCTGGCCGCGTCCGTGATGTCGGCGGCGATTCCTCGCAGCGGCCACTCCTCGCGCGCGGCGTCGCCGCCGGCCAGGCTGTCCCGCACGGCGGCACTTCGGACAGTGCCCTCAAGGCGGGTGGCGGTCAGGGCGTGGTCGAGCGCCTCCTCGACCGTCCGCGCCGAGTCGTAGGCGTGCGCGAGGAACCGCTGGTACTCCGCCGTCACGGCAGGCGGCGGCTGCGGCGGCGCGGGAGCCACCAGCACCAGCCCCGCCAAGCCCTCCGGGTGGCGTGCGGCGGCGAGTTGGCTCACCTTTCCGCCCATCGAATGCCCGACGAGGACGAAGCTGTCGAGAGCGAGGCCCTCGACCACGGCGATGATGTCGTCGGCGAGTTGGCCGAGGTGATACGGGCCGGGCAGCGTCCGCGACGAACCCCACCCGCGCTGGTCGAAGCGGACCGTCGCGGAGTCGGCAGGCAGCTTCCCCACGACCGCGTCCCAGGTACCGGCCGATCCGCCCCAGTAGTGCGCGAACACCAGCGTGGGCCCTCGTCGCCCCTGCCTGCGGACGCCGATCGCACCACCGCTCACGGGGACGGGATGAGTTGTTGTTTCCGTAGTCGTCATGGCCTCACGCTATGGTTCCCACGCCGAAGAGACCCGGTCGAAAGGCGCATGATCCTTGTGGAAAACAGACAGCTTCCCTTGGTCCTTCCCTCGGTCCGGCAGCTGCGCTACGCCCCGGCCTCACCTGTGGGACGCGGTGTCGAGGTGCTCGGCTTTGAACAGCTGCGGACCATGGACCATGCCCGCCGGCGCGCCCTGCCCCAACGGCCGGACTTCCACGTCCTGGCCCTGGTGACCTCGGGCGCCGGCCGGCACACGGCCGACTTCGTGGACCACCCGCTGCGGGAACGGACCGTCGTATGGATCCGGCCGGGCGTCGTGCATCGCTGGACCGACGTCGACGAGGTGCAGGGGCCGCTGGTCCTGTTCGAGCCGGGCTTCCTGCCCGTTTCAGGTCCTGCGGGGCAGGCGGCGGCGGATGTCTTCGCCCCTACCAGCTGGCAACTGGGCGACCGAAACTGGCATTTGAGTATGTGCGCCGCCGATCATCTGAGCCACGAGCACGCGACGGCCGTGGCACACCCGGAGCTGGCATCGCCACCCGTACTGGTACACCTGCTCTCCGCTCTCGTCCTGCGAGTCCTGCCCTCGGCGTCGGCCTCGCCACCCGCCGCCGACGCCGAGAACCACACCGTCTTCCGCCGCTACCGGGCCGCGGTGGAGGAACACTTCGCGCACCAGCACCACGTCACCGAATACGCCCGCCAACTCGGCTACGACCCACGCACCCTGACCCGGGCGGCCCGCGCCGCCACCGGCCTGGGAGCGAAACACTTCCTCGACCAGCGGATCCTGCTGGAGGCCAAGCGGCTGCTCGCGCACACCGACCTGCCCGTCGCGCGCATCGCCGGGCACCTCGGTTTCGGGGACTCGGCCAACTTCACCACGTTCTTCCAGCGCCAGACCGCCCTGCCCCCGGCCGCTGGCGCGCCGGGCACGGAAACCACTGACCGCCCGGCGCCGGACGCTTCGTCAGCCCGGCGCCGGGCGGCCTCCGTCAGCCCGTCGCCAGCAGGACCGTTCCCACGAGCGCCAGGCCCGCGCCCGCCGCCTGCACCCCGCGCAGCCGTTCGCTCAGGAAGCCCCGGGCCGCCAGCGCGGTGACCACCGGGTAGAGGGAGGCGAGGACGGCGGCGACGGTCACCGGGCCGTTGTTGGCCGCGATGCTGTACGTGCCGTTGGCGGCCACGTCCGACAGGCCGACGAAGGCGAGCGCGGGCAGCGCCGAGCGGATGCCCTGCCAGCCGTTCTCGGGGAGGGCGGGGGCGCCTCGACGGACGGAGGCGTAGAGGGCGCCCGCGCCCACGGCCACGTTGCACAGGCGCTGGACGAACAGGGCGAGGAAGAGCCCGGTGAGGTTGTGCGAGGCCTCGGCTATCAGCGCCATCACGGAGCCGAAACCGAAGGCGGCGACGAGCGTGAGCACCAGGGTCTGGCGCTGCACGGGCGCGCCGCCCATGCCCGGGCCGCTGGCCAGGACGACACCGGCGACGGCGACCGCGATGCCCGCGACCTGCAGCAGGCCCGGGCGCTCGCCCAGGACGAGCCCGACGCCGAGCGGCACCGCCACACCGCCGAGCGCGCCGAGTGGGGAGACGACGCCCATCGGGCCGAGGGCCAGGGCGCGGTAGAAGGCGAGCATCGCCGCCGGGCCGACGACGCCGGCCGCGACCGCGTACCAGAGCTGGGGGCCGGCCTCGGACCAGCCGCCGGTGGCGACGACGATCGAGCCCAGCGCGCCCACGGCGAGCAGCTGGGAGACCAGGACCACGGTCAGGGCGGGCATGCGCCGGGTGAGCAGACCGCCGCCGAAGTCGGCCAGCCCCCACATGAGGCTGGTGGCCAGGGCGAAGACCGGTGTCATGGGAAGGACCTCGCAGTACAGTGTGGTGAACAGTGGAGTCCGGGACACCGTAGTTCATTCAGTTGAACTTGGCGAAAAAATATATTGGACGGGATCGAACGTGACGGACCTCGACCAGCTCACACAGTCACTCGCCCGTAACCTCAAGCGCTGGCGTGGCGAGCGCAACTTCACCCTCGACGCCCTGGCGGCCCGCTCCGGAGTCAGCCGCGGCATGATCATCCAGATCGAGCAGGCCAGGACCAACCCCAGCGTCGGCACCACGGTCAAGCTCGCCGACGCGCTGGGCGTCAGCATCACCACGCTCCTGGACTACGAGCAGGGCGCCCGCGTCCGGGTCGTCCCCCGGGAGCAGACGGTACGGATGTGGTCCACCGAGGCGGGCAGCCACACCTCGCTCCTCGTCGGCACCGAGGCGCGCGGCCCGCTGGAGCTGTGGGAGTGGCGCATCGTGCCCGGCGACAGCAGCGCCTCGGACGCCCACCCGCCCGGCACGGTCGAGCTGCTGACGGTCACGGCCGGCGAGCTCACCCTCGTCGTCGACGGGACGGAACACCGGGTGCCCGCCGGCAGCTCGGCCACCTTCGAGGCGAACGCGCCGCACGTCTACCGCAACGACGGCTCCGAACCGGTCGAGATGACCATGGCGGTGGCCGTGCCGCCCGCCCGCTGAGGCGTCCCGGCACCGGCCGGACGCCGCGACGACACGTCGAGCGACAGCGCCAGCGAGTGCTCGGCGAAACCGAGACCGCGGTACAGCCGCTCGGCGTCCTCCGAGGCGTGGAGATCGACGCGCGTGACGCCCTGCGCGGCGAACCAGTCGAGCAGCGCCTCTGTCGTCACACGGGCGAGACCCCGCCCCCGGTACCGGACATCGGTGCACACGTTGAAGACGAAGCCGAACAGGCCCGTCGGATGGCCCGGGGCGGGCAGCCGCTCCTCGATCCGGCCGACGCAGCACGCCGCCAGCCTCGGCACCCCCTCCACCGGTTCGCCTTCCCCGGCGAAGCCTTCCCCGGCGAAGCCGTCCACGACGAAGCCGACGAGCCCCGGCCGCCCGGTCTCCGCGAGCTGCCGCCGCGCCGTCTCCTCGGCCGCGGCCTCCCACGGTCCGGGAGAGTCCTCGCCGCTCATCTCGGCGAACATCAGCCGCCGCAGCCGGACGATCTCGGCGGCGTCCTCGGGGCGGGCCATACGCGGAACGATCATGGACTGACGCTAGCGCACGCCCGCCGGGGGGACTTCAGGCTTTCGTAAGGGATTTCATAAGGGGTTCAGGAAAGGACGGGGCCTCGGCGCAGCCGGGGGATCTCGATCGCCGGGCAGCGGTCCATGACCATCGACAGGCCCGCCGCCCGCGTCCGCTCGTACGCGTCCTCGTCGATCACGCCGAGCTGGAACCAGACCGCCTTCGCGCCCACCGCGACCGCCTCGTCCGCGACCGCGCCCGCGAGCTCCGAGCGGACGAAGACGTCCACGACGTCGACGTCGAAGGGGATGTCCGAGAGCGAGGCGTACCCCCGCTCGCCGTGCACCGTCTCGGCCTTGGGGTGCACGGGCACGACGCGCTTGCCGTGGCGCTGCAGGAACTCGGCCACGCCGAACGCCGCGCGCCGCTCGTTGGCTGACAGACCGACCACCGCCCAGGTGGGGCCGGTGCCCTCGATGATCTTCCGGATGATCCCCGGTTCTGCGTACATGCCCGCTCAACGAGCGTCCCCGTCCCCACCATTCCCGGGATCACCCACCAGATCCGGCCAAGATCCGGACGAGTTCCGGGGACGAATTAGGCTTACGGGATGCACGACGAATACCGGACGGTCGCGCGCGAGGGCGTGCACGAGATCGAGATCAACAAGTCGCGCTTCATCTGCGCGCTCGCGCCCGCCGCGACCGAGGAGGAGGCGCAGGCCTTCGTCGCCCGGATCCGCAAGGAGCACCCCACCGCGCGCCACAACTGCTGGGCCTACGTCATCGGCGCCGACGGCTCCGTCCAGAAGGCCAGCGACGACGGCGAGCCCGGCGGCACCGCGGGCGTGCCCATGCTCCAGATGCTCGTCCGGCGCGAGACCCGCTACGTCGTCGCGGTCGTCACCCGCTACTTCGGCGGCATCAAGCTCGGCGCCGGCGGGCTCATCCGCGCCTACGGCGGCGTGGTCGGCGAGGCCCTCGACACCCTGGGCACCATCACCCGGCGCCGCTTCCGGCTGGCGACCGTCACCGTCGACCACCAGCGCGCCGGAAAGCTGGAGAACGAACTGCGCGCCACCGGCCGCGAGGTGCGGAACGTGACCTACGGCACGGGTGTGAGCATCGAGATCGGGCTGCCCGAGGCGGACGTCGAGACCTTCCGCGCCTGGCTCGCCGACGCCACGGCGGGCACGGCCCGCCTGGAGCTGGGCGGGGAGGCGTACGGCGACGTCTGACGCGCGGCGGTCCGCCGCCCGCATTCGGCCGATCGTGCCGCCCGTCTCCCGACCGGATGCGAAACTGGGGGACGGAACTGGACAGAGTGCCGTCCGGAACAGGTGCGACGCGTGCGCACCCCGGGACCGGAGACGACAGCGGAGGGGACGAGACGATGCGGGCCGGAGCCGTCCTGTGAGACTGCTGCACACCTCGGACTGGCACCTCGGACGGTCCTTCCACCGCGTGAACCTCCTGGACGCCCAGCGCGCCTTCGTCGATCACCTCGTCCGCACCGTCCGCGAGCACCACGTCGACGCCGTGCTCGTCGCCGGCGACGTCTACGACCGGGCCGTGCCCCCGCTCGCCGCCGTCGAGCTCTTCGACGAAACCCTCCACCGGCTCGCCGAGCTCGCCGTCCCCACCGTGATGATCTCCGGCAACCACGACTCGCCCCGCCGCCTCGGCGTCGGCGCCGGACTCATCGAGCGCGCCGGCATACACCTGCGCACCGACCCCGACGCCTGCGGCACCCCCGTCCTCCTCGCCGACGACCACGGCGACGTCGCCTTCTACGGCCTGCCCTACCTCGAGCCCGCCCTCGTCCGCGAGCGACTCGGCGCCGCCGGGGCCGGGCACACGGCCGTGCTCCGGGCCGCCATGGACCGGGTACGGGCCGATCTCGCCGGCCGGCCCGACGGCACCCGCGCCGTCGTCCTCGCCCACGTCTTCGTCGCCGGCGGCACCACCAGCGACAGCGAGCGCGACATCACCGTCGGCGGCGTCGCCGCCGTCCCCGCCGAGGTCTTCGACGGCGTCCACTACACCGCCCTCGGCCACCTCCACGGCAGCCAGGCCATCACCGACCGGGTCCGCTACTCCGGCTCCCCGCTCGCCTACTCCTTCTCCGAGGCGAACCACCGCAAGACCATGTGGCTGGTCGACCTCGACGGGGACGGCACCGTCACCGCCGAGCGCCTCGACTGCCCCGTGCCGCGCCCCCTCGCCCGGATCCGCGGCCGGCTGGAGGAGCTCCTCGCCGACCCGGGGCTCGACCGGCACGAGGACGGCTGGATCGAGGCCACCCTCACCGACCCCGAGCGCCCCCACGAGCCCATGGCCCGGCTCACCCGCCGCTTCCCCCACACCCTCAGCCTGGTCTTCGAACCCGACCGGGCCCCCGAGGACCCCCTCGCCTCCTACGCCTCGCGGCTGCGCGGCCGCACCGACCAGCAGATCGCCGAGGACTTCGTGGCACACGTACGCGGCGGCGCCGGACCCGACGAGGCCGAGCGCGCCGTCCTCACCGCCGCGCTCGACTCCGTACGTCTGGACGAGGCCGCCCGCGAGGTGACCCCATGAGGCTCCACCGGCTCACCCTGACCGCCTTCGGGCCCTTCGGCGGCACCGAGCACATCGACTTCGACGAGCTCGCCGGCGCGGGACTGTTCCTCCTCCACGGGCCCACCGGCGCGGGCAAGACGTCCGTGCTCGACGCGGTCTGCTTCGCGCTCTACGGCGGCGTGCCCGGCGCCCGGCAGGGCGCCGGCCTCACCCTGCGCAGCGACCACGCCGACCCCGCCACCCCCACCGAGGTCGTCCTCGAACTGACCGCCGGCGAACGCCGCCTGGAGATCACCCGGCGCCCCGAGCAGCCCCGCCCCAAGAAGCGCGGCACCGGCTTCACCCGCGAGAAGGCGTACAGCGCGCTGCGCGAACTGCCCGCCGGGGCCACGGAGTGGAAGGCGCTCAGCCGCTCCCACGACGAGATCGGCGAGGAGATCACGCGGCTGCTCGGCATGAGCCGCGAGCAGTTCTGCCAGGTCGTCCTGTTGCCGCAGGGCGACTTCGCCCGCTTCCTGCGCGCCGAGGACGGCGCCCGCGCCCGGCTCCTCGGCCGCCTCTTCGACACCGGCCGCTTCGCCGCGGCGGAGGAACACCTCGCGGAACTCCGCCGCGCGGCGGAGGCCCGGGTACGCGCGGGCGACGAACGGCTCCTCGCCCTCGGCCACCGGATGCGGCAGGCGGCGGCCGACCCGTCCCTGCCGGAGGTGGGCACGCCGCACCCGGCGACGGTGCCCGACGCCCGGCGACCAGCCCCCCGGCGGGGCGCGCCCGCGCCCGCGATCGCCTCCGACGGGGCCGCGTTGCCGGAGGAGGCCGGGGGCCGGTCGGCCCCTGCGTCCCGTCGTGCCGGGCGCGTGCCCGGCCCGCGCTCCGGCGCCGAGGCCGTGCTCACCCCCGGCGACGCCGGTCTCGCCGAGGCCGTGCTGGAGTGGGCGGCCCTCGCCCGTACCCACGCGCGGGAGCGGCGGGACATCGCCGACACGGCGGCTCGCGCCGCCGAGCGCGGGCACCAGCTCGCGCGGCAGCGCGCCGACGAGGCGCGCGATCTGGAACGGCTCCAGCGGCGGCACGCGGACGCCCTGCGCCGCGCCGCCGCCCTGGCCGAGGGCCGGGACGAACGGGACGCGGTCCGCGAGCGGCTGGCGCGGGGACGGGCCGCCGAGGTCGTCGCGCCCGCGCTGGAGGCGCGCGACCGGGCCGAGGCCGCGCACCGGGCCGCCGCCCAGGCCGAGCACCGGGCCAGGACACCCCTCCCCGCCGAGCGGCGCGAGGCGGGCGCCGAGGAACTGAGCGCACTCGAACACGCCCTCCGCGAAGAGCTCGGCTCGCTCGCCGCCGCCCGCCGCGCCGAGGACCGCGCCGCGGCCATCGCCGCCGAGACCACGGGCCTGGAACGGGCCGCCGACGCCGACGAGGCCCTCCTCGCCGAGGCCGCCGACTGGCTGACCGGCTGGGACGCCACCCGCCGGGACCACCAACGGCGCGTCGACGCGGCACAGGAAGCGGCCGCGCAGGCCGAACGGCTCGCCACGCGCCTGGAGACCGAACGACAGCGGCTCGCCGCCGCCCGCCGCCGCGACGCGCTCGCCCACGACGTGTCCGCCGCCGAGGCCCGGCTGCTGCGCGCCCGCGAGGAGGCCGTCGCCGCCCACGAGCACTGGCTCGACCTCAAGGAACGCCGACTGCGCGGCATCGCCGCCGAGCTCGCCGCCGGGCTCGAGCCCGGCGCGCCCTGCGCCGTGTGCGGCGCCACCGAGCACCCCGACCCGGCCCGCGCCGCCGCCGGACAGGTGGACCGTGCCACCGAGGAGACGGCGCTGGCCGCGAGCCGGCGCGCCAACGACGCAAGGGACGCGGCGGACCTGGCGCTACGCCCCCTGCGCGAGGAACTGGCCGTGGCCGGCGCCGACGCCGGCGAGGCCACCGTCGCCGAGCTCACCGCCCTCGTCGACGACCTGGCCCGCGCCCACGCCGGGGCCCGCGCCGCCGCCGAGGACCTCCACCGCGCCCGCCAGGCCCTGGAGAGCGCCGAACGCGAGCACGAGCGGCGCCGCGCCGGACAGGAGGAGGCCCGGCTGCGCCTCGCCGCCCACGCCACCCGCCGGGACAGCCTCGACGCGGAACTGCGCGCCCTGACCGAGGAGCTGGACCGGGCGCGCGGCGGCGCCGAGAGCGTCGCCCACCGCGCCGCGCTGCTGGAACGCCGTCTGGGTCTCGTCGCCGCCGCCGCCGAGGCCGCGCGCGAGACGGCCCGTACGGCGGACCGGCTCAAGGAGGCCGACGACCGGCTCGCCGACGCCGCCTACCGCGCCGGTTTCGACACCCCCGCCCAGGCCGCCGCCGCGCTGCTGAGCACCGCCGCGCGGCGGGAGCTCGAGCAACGGGAGGAGGCGTGGCGGCGCGAGGAGGCGGCCGTCGCCGCCGAACTGGCCGACCCCGGCCCGGCCGAGGCCGCCGCGCTGCCGCCCGCCGCACCTGAGGCGGCCCACGCGGCCGCCGACGCCGCGACCCGGCTGCTGCGCCACGCCTCCGCCGAGGAGGCCGCCGCCCGGACCCGCTGCGACGAACTGGACCGGCTCTCCGCCGAGGCCGTCGCCGACGCCCGCCGCCTGGCCCCGCTGCGCGCGGAGTACCACCGGGTGGCCGAGCTCGCCTCGCTCGCCGCGGGCACCTCCGCCCGCAACGAGCGCAAGATGCGCCTGGAGTCGTACGTCCTGGCCGCCCGGCTGGAGCAGGTGGCCGCCGCCGCGACGGTCCGGCTGCGGCGGATGTCGGGCGGGCGCTACACCCTCGTCCACTCCGACGCCCGGACCTCCGGGCGCGGCCGCTCCGGCCTGGGCCTCCACGTCGTCGACGCCTGGACCGGCAGCGAGCGCGACACCGCCACGCTCTCCGGCGGGGAGACCTTCTTCGCCTCCCTCGCCCTCGCCCTCGGCCTCGCCGACGTGGTCACGGAGGAGGCGGGCGGCGTCCGCCTGGACACCCTCTTCATCGACGAGGGCTTCGGCAGCCTCGACGAGCAGACCCTCGACGAGGTCCTCGACGTCCTGGACTCACTGCGCGAGCGAGACCGCACGGTCGGCATCGTCAGCCACGTCGCCGACCTCAGACAGCGCGTCCCCGCGCAACTGCACGTCGTCAAGGACCGGTCGGGCTCGGCCGTCCGCCCGCGGACGGCTCCGCTCCCCGGCTGATCGCCCGGCGGGGCAACGGCGACGAGTACACGACGCTCGTCGTCACCGACCCCAGCGCCCCGATCCGCCCCGCGACCTCCTCCAGATGCCGCATCGACCGCGCCGCGACCTTCAGCACGAAGCAGTCGTCGCCGGTGACGTGGTGCGCCTCCAGTACCTCGGGCGTGGTGTCGAGGAGGTCGTGAAAAGGCTTGTAGTTCCCGTTGGGGTAGCGCAGCCGGACGAAGGCGAGCACCGGAAGCCCGAGCCGCTCGGGATTGACGACGGCCGTGTACCCCCCGATCACCCCCGCCTCCTCAAGCCGCCGCACCCGCTCGGTCACGGCGCTCGGCGACATGTTCACGATGCGGGCCAGCTCGGCGTATCCGACGCGGCCGCTGCTCTGGAGGGCGTCGAGTATGCGCCAGTCGGTGGCGTCGGGCGAATGTTCGGTCATGAGCGCTGTCTAACAGGGGAACCCCCGGCGAATCAAGGGTTTCGCCGTGGGAATCGGCGGCGAGAGGGGTTGTCTCCCGGGGATCGCTGGTTCCTCGACGGAAGCCGCCCGCATAGATTTGCGGGCATGACGATCACCGCCTTCGCCGAACCGGCCGACTCCGCCGCCTACTTCGCCGCCCGCCTCGCCTTCCACACCGACGTCGCCGACGTCCACGCCGCCCTCACCGCCGGCCACGCGGAGTTCACCCTCGTCGACTCCCGCTCCACCGCCGCCTGGGACCAGGGGCACGTCCCCGGCGCCGTCCACATGCCGACGGCCGACATCCCGCGACTGGCCGCCGGACAGCTGGATCCGGCCGTCCCCGTCGTCGTGTACTGCTGGGGGCCCGGCTGCGACGGCGCGACCCGGGCCGCGCTCGTCCTCGCCCGCCTCGGCTACCGCGTCAAGGAGATGCTGGGCGGCATCGAGTACTGGATCCGCGAGGGCTACGAGGTGGAGACCTGGGAGGGCCGGAGCGCCCGGGACCCCGACCCGCTGACCGCACCCGTGGGCGCCGCCGACTGCGGGTGCTGACTCATGGTGACGGCCGCCGCGGGGCGCGGCGGCCGTCACCGTACGTGCCTCAGAGCGCCGACAGCTCCGCCACCAGGTCGTCCAGGCCCAGCGACCCCTGCGACAGCGCCGCCATGTGCCACGCCTTCGCGTCGAACGCGTCCCCGTGCCGCTTCCGCGCCGCCTCACGGCCCGTCAGCCACGCCCGCTCGCCGAGCTTGTAGCCGATCGCCTGCGCCGGCATCCCCTGGTAGCGCACCAGCTCGCTGTCGACGAACTCCGCCGGGCGGCCGCTGTGCATGCCGAAGAACTCCCGCGCCAGCTCCGGCGTCCAGCGCTCGCCGGGGTGGAAGGGGGAGTGCTCGGGGATCTCCAGCTCCAGGTGCATGCCGATGTCGACGATCACCCGCGTGGAGCGCATCATCTGGGCGTCCAGATAGCCCAGCCGGCGCTCGGGGTCGGTGAGGAAGCCCAGCTCGTCCATGAGCCGCTCCGCGTAGAGCGCCCAGCCCTCGCAGTTGGCGCTGACCATGCCGACCGTGGCCTGGTAGCGGGAGAGTTTGTCCGCGACGTGCGTCCACTGCGCCAGCTGGAGGTGGTGGCCGGGCACGCCCTCGTGGTACCAGGTCGACACCAGGTCGTACACCGGGAAGCGGGTCTCGCCCATGGTCGGCAGCCACGTCTGGCCCGGGCGGGAGAAGTCCTCGGACGGCTGGCTGTAGTACGGCGCCGCCGCGCCGCCCGGCGGGGCGATGCGGGATTCGACGCGCTTGACGCGCTCGGCCAGTTCGAAGTGGGTGCCGTCCAGCGCCTCGATCGCCTCGTCCATCAGCTCCTGGAGCCAGACCCGCACCTCCTCGACGCCCTCGATGTGGGTGCCGTGCGCGTCGAGGTGGGCCAGCGCCTCCCACGGGGTCTTCGCGCCCGGCAGGATCTTCTCCGCCTCCACGCGCATCTCGCCGAGTATCCGGTGGAATTCGGACCAGCCGTAGGCGTACGCCTCGTCGAGGTCGAGGTCGGTGCCGTTCCAGTAGCGGGACCAGCGGGCGTACCGCTCGCGGCCCACGACGTCCGGCGCGTCCTCGGCGGCCGGGGCGTAGACGTCCCGCAGCCAGTCGCGCAGCACGGCGAGGCCGCCCGTGGCGGTGAGCGCCGACTCCGCCAGCTCGGCGCGCAGTTCCTCGGGCCCGCCAGCGACGAAGTCGCCGAACCAGCCCGCGCCGGTGCCTATCCACTCCGTCAACTGCCCCAGCACCGTGGTGACCTGGCGGGGGCCGCCGAGCAGGCCCCGTGACAGCCCCTCGGCGAGGGAGGCGCGGTAGCCCTCCATGGCCGCCGGCACGGCGCGCAGCCGCTCGGCGACGGCCGACCAGTCGTCCTTGCCGTCGAGCGGCATGAGGGTGAACACCTCGCGCACCGCGTGCAGCGGCGAGTGGATGTTGCTGACCGCGCGCAGGTGCTCGCCCGCTTCGTGGACGGCGAGTTCGGCGGTCAGCCGCTCGCGCAGCAGCCGGGCGCAGCGCCGCTCGCCGTCGCTGTCCCCGCCGGGCCGCGCCTCGGCCTCGGTCAGTGCCGCCAGGGTGGTGCGGGCCAGGTCGGCGACGGCCGCCTGACCCGCCGGGGAGAAGTCCGGCAGTCGCCGGGAGCTCTCCGCCAGGCCCAGATAGGTGCCGGTGATCGGATCGAGCTCGATGAGAGCGGTGACATGGGCGTCGGCGACCTGACGGGGCAGCGGTGCGCTGATGGTGTTCGGCATGCGCCCATCCTCGTACGCGCGGTACCGCCGCGTCACCGGTTTTTCCCGCGACGGACCGCCGGTCAGCCGCCCGTGGCGCGGCGTACGGTCATCGAACGCGCCGGGGCGGCCGGGGGCCGGGCGGCGAGGCGGGCGGTGATGACGAGGGTGCCCTCCTCGACCTGGTAGTCCAGGGGAAGTCCGAGGGCGCGCATGGCGGCGACGACCCCGGTGTTGGAGGCGGTCGTGACGGCGTAGACGCTTCCGCAGCCCGCCTCGGCGGCCATGGCCACCAGCCGGCGCAGCAGTTCGCCGCCGACCCCGCGCCGCTGCCAGGCGTCCTCGACGAGCAGCGCCACCTCGGTCTCGTCGCCGTCCCACAGCAGATGCCCCAGCGCCACCAGCCGTCCGTTCGTGGTGTACGCGGCCAGGGTGCGGCCGAAGCGGGGGCTCAGCAGGTGGTGGAGATAGCGGTCGGTGTCGCCGACGGGGCCGTGGTAGCGCTGGGAGAGCGTCGCGGGGGAGCAGCGTTCGTGCATCTCCCGGGCGGCGTCCAGGTCGCCGGTGCCGGCCCGCCGGACGGTGATCTCGCCGCCCTCGGGCAGCGTCAGCACATCACCCGGGCGCACCGCGCGCGGGCCCAGGCGGGCGTCGAGCTCGACCAGCGCGCGGGCGCGGGCGAACTCGGTCGGGGTGAAGGGCAGATACGGGCGGTCGATGGTGATGGTGCCGCCGGAGGGGTCGCGCAGCCGCATCACCGTCCCCTCCCACATCCCCTCGTCGGGTACGGACTCGCCGGCGGCGCCGGAGCAGGCGGACGGTATCGAGCGGATGGTGCAGCGGCCCAGCAGCCGGCGGAGGGCGAGCGGCAGTTCGGCGGCGTCCAGGGCGGTGCGGGTGGCGAGGTGGAGGACGCGGGTGGGGACGTCCACCAGGTCGTGGGCGTCGGCCCGCTCCAGCCAGGTGTCCCGGCCGCCGCCCTCGGCGGCGGCCCCGGTGAGTCCGGCGGGGCTCAGGGTGGCGGGGGCGCGCAGCAGCAGTTCGTCGGCGGTGCCGTCGCCCAGCGGATGGGTCTGGAGGGACAGTATGTCGACGCCGAGGTCCGCGAGGGCCAGGCCGAGGGCGGCCAGGCTGCCGGGTTCGTCGCGTACGGTCGTCCGCATCCGCCACAGTGTCGTGGCGCCGCCGGAGCGGGGGGTGGGCGTGGCGCCGGGGGCCGCCGCCGGGGGCGTGGCGGCCGGCGGCGCGTGGCCCCGGCGCCGGGACCACCAGGTGTGGAAGCCCGCCGTGGCCAGCAGGGCCCCGGCGGAGGCCCACAGCAGGACCGGGCCGTCGGGGCCGTGGACGACGGTGTCGGCGACGGAGTCGGCGATGGCGACCGCGGCGAACAGGGCGGCCACTTCCACCAGGTCCCGGCGCCAGTGGTGCCGGTGGGAGCTCTTCGCGATGGTCTCGTCGGTCATGCGGCCCACCCTGGCGGAGCGGTGTTGCCTGATCACGAACGCCCTGTGTCCGATGAGTAAAGGACGCTTCTGTTCACTTCTGTGCCCGCTGGGTTAATTTTCCTGATGTTTACGCGCCCAGGTCGCGCAGCGCGTCCTCCGCCCCTCGGTGGAAGGTCGGGTAGGCGTAGATCATGTGCCGGAGCGTGGTCACGGGCACCTCCGCCTGGACCGCCACCGCCAGGCCGTACATCACCTCGCCGCCCATGGGCCCCACCGCCGTGGCGCCGACCAGTACCCCGCGCTCGGCGTCCGCGACCAGTTTGACCAGGCCCTCGTTGCCCGCCTTGTGGATCCAGCCGCGCGCCGAGTCCGGCACCTTCGACAGCCCCGTGCGCACCCGCAGCCCCTTGTCGCGGGCCTGCTTCTCGGTCAGGCCCACCGCGCCGACCTCCGGGTCGGTGAAGGTCACCCGGGGCAGGGCGCGGTAGTCGGCGTCCGGGCCCTCGCGGCCGAGGATCTCGCGGAGCACGATGTCCGCCTCGTACATCGCCACATGGGTGAAGGCCCCGTGCCCGGTCACATCGCCCAGCGCCCACAGCCCCGGCGCCACCCGCATCCGGCCGTCCGTCGGCAGCGTCCTGACCGACGGGTCGAGGCCGGCGGTGTCCAGCCCGAGCCCGGAGAAGTCCGCGCGGCGGCCCGTGGCCACCAGCAGCTGATCTCCCGTCAGCTCCGAGCCGTCCGCCAGCTCCAGCACGAACGCGTCGCCGTCGTGCCGCACCCGCTCCGCCCGGGTGCCCGTGCGCAGCGTCAGCCCCTCGGCACGCAGCACCCCGGCCAGCAGCTCGCCCGCCTCCGGCTCCTCGGCGGGGATCAGGCCGTCCATCGCCTCGACGACGGTGACGCGCGTCCCGAACCGGGCGTAGACCTGCGAGAGCTCCACGCCGATCGCCCCGCCGCCCAGCACCAGCAGCGAGCGCGGCGGCTCCTTCGCGGCGATCGCGTCCCGGTTCGTCCAGTACGGCACGGCATCCAGGCCCGGCACCGGCGGGATCTGCGGCTTGCTGCCCGTGGCGATCACGATCCCGCGCCGGGCCTCGAAGACCTCGTCGCCCACCGCCACCTTCCCCGGCCCGGCGAGCCGCCCCCGGCCGCGCACCAGCCGTCCGCCCTTCCCGGTGAACCGGTCGGCGGCGACCCTGTCGTCCCAGTCGTCGGTGGCCTCGTCCCGGATCCGGGCGGCGACCGGGGCCCAGTCCGCGTCGACCCGCGCCGAGCCCGCCATGCCGGGGATCCGGCGGGCCTCGGCCAGCAGGTTCCCCGCGCGGATCATCATCTTGCTGGGCACACACGCCCAGTACGGGCACTCTCCACCGACCAGCTCGGCCTCGACGCCCACCACGGCCAGCCCGGCCTCCGCCAGACCGCCCGCGACGTGCTCGCCGCCGGGGCCCATCCCGATGACGACGACATCCACCTGTTCGGCCACGGCACCGCACCTTCCTCGCGACGGGTGAGACCGCCACCATCCCACCGCGCCGCGAGGGCGTCACTGTCCGACGCGCCCCGGTTGGAGCACCTTGGTGAACAGCACGCCGCCGGTCTCGCTCCGCAGCCGCACGGTCAGCTCGCCGCTGCCCCCGTCGATGGCCACCTCGCCGAAGAACTGGCTGTCCTGCCCGGGCGGGACGTTCGCCGTCGCGGGCGCCTTGACGAAGGGCTGCTCCGGCCCGAAGGTGCCGTCCAGCTTCACCGCCGGGAAGCCACCCGCGTTCAGCGGGCCCGATACGAACTCCCAGAACGGCGCGAAGTCCTTGAACGCCGCCCGCTCGGGGGCGTAGTGCTGCGCCGAGGTGTAGTGGACGTCCGCCGTCAGCCAGAGCGTGCCCGTGATCCGCCGGTGCTTGATGTGCCGCAGCAGCTCGGCGATCTGGAGCTCACGGCCGAGCGGCGCGCCCGGGTCGCCCTGCGCGACCGCCTCGAAGTTCACGGGCCCGTCCGTGACCACCAGGCCCAGCGGCATGTCGGAGGCGATCACCTTCCACACCGCGCGGGAGCGCGACAGCTCCCGCTTGAGCCAGCGCAGCTGGCGCTCGCCCAGGATGCCCTGGGCGTCGTCGGGCCGCCGGTTCGGCGAGTTGGCGTTCCGGTAGGTGCGCATGTCCAGGACGAAGACGTCCAGCAGCGGCCCGTGGCGCAGCACCCGGTAGACGCGTCCGTCGGCGTCGGGGCTGAGGGTGGAGAGAGGGAAGTACTCGGAGAACGCCTTCAGCGAGCGCGCGGAGAGGACGTCGGCCCGCTTCTCCGTGTACCGCGCGTCGTCCAGGAGCTGGCCGGGGTACCAGTTGTTGTGCACCTCGTGGTCGTCCCACTGCACGACGGTGGGCACTTGGGCGTTGAAGCGGCGGAGGTTCTCGTCCAGCAGGTTGTAGCGGAACGCGCCCCGGAACTCGGCCAGGGTCTCGGCGACCTTCGACTTCTCCTCGATGGTGAGGTTCCGCCAGGTGCCGCCGCCGGGCAGGGCGACGGTCGCCGGTATGGGGTTGTCGGCGTAGATGTTGTCGCCGCTGCACAGGAAGAAGTCCGGGTCCAGCCGGCGCATGTACTCGAAGATGCGGTAGCCGCCCCGGTCCGGGTTGATGCCCCAGCCCTGCCCCGCGAGATCGCCCGACCACAGGAACCGGACGTCCTCACGGCGCGTGGCAGCCGTGCGGAACGAGCCGTACACCGGGCGGCTCGTGCGCCGGGAGTCGTCGGGGTCGGCGAGGACCACCCGGTAGTGGACGCGCTCCCCGGCGGGCAGGCCGCGCAGGGCCGTCCGGCCGGTGAAGTCCGTACCGGGGCCGACCACCGGCCCGCTCCAGCGGCGGACGTTCCGGAACGACTCGGTCGCCGAGGTCTCCACGATCATCCGGGCCGGACGGTCCGAGCGCACCCACACCAGGCCCGACGAGGCCGTCACATCACCGGCCTGTACGCCCCAGTCGGCGCTCGGCCGCCCCGACAGGAGCTGCGCCGGCGCGGAGAGCACCCGTCCGGGCAGCGCTTGTGCGGGTGTGGCCCCCGCGAGCGGCGGCAGTGCGGCCGCCCCGGCGGCCGCCAGGGAACCCCGCAGCACCGACCGCCGCCCGACACCCGAGCCGCCGTATGCCTTCGCCATCGATCGAAACCTCCTGTGCCCGGCCGATGACTCGTTCATCAGCGGTTCCCTCAGTGGTTCCGTTCCTACCGGGGCCAGGTGCCCGGCAGTCGAACACGCCGTGAACGGCGTTCAGCGCGCGGTGTCCAGCGCCACGCGGGCGACGAGCGCCGGGTCGTCGTTCATGGGCACGTGGCCGCAGCCGGGCAGGCGGACCAGCCGGGCCCCGGGGATCAGCTTCTTCGCCCGCACCCCCTGGCGGCGCGGGAGCAGCCGGTCACGGGTGCCCCAGGCGATGGTGACCGGCACGTCCAGCACGTCGTGGGCGTAGAGCAGCGAGCGCCCGGCGGCCAGGGTGGCTTCGAATCCCGTCGCCTCGCGCAGCGCCCGGGTCTCGGCGACCAGCGCGTCGGGCGAACGGCGGCCCGGCCGGGCGTAGATGGCGCCGACCAGCGCGGCGCGGCCCGCCGCCGTCCGGGCCAGGCGGGCCACCGTGGGCTCGGGCAGCCGCTCCGCGCCCGTCCGCAGGGCCCGCAGCACCGCGTAGGCCCAGAGGCGCTCGCCGGGGGTCCAGAATCCGGCGGGGGAGAGGGCGGTGACGGACCGGACGAGCTTCCGGTGCCCCAGCTCCAGGGCGATCAGGCCGCCGAGGGAGTTGCCCACGACGTGCGGCCGGTCCAGGCCGAGGGCCTCGAAGAGCGCGCCGAGGACGGGGATCACGCCCTTGAGGTCGTAGGTGATCCCGCCGGGCAGCCCCGGGGAGAGCCCGAAACCCGGCAGGTCGACGGCGACCACGTCGTGCTCGGCGGCGAGCAGGCCCACCACCGGGTCCCAGACCTGGAGATGATGGCCGATCCCGTGCAGCAGGACCATGGGCTCCCCGCCGCCGAGGCGTTCGTACACCACCGTCGCCGTGCGCGGTCCGGAAGGCGTGTCGACGGGAAAGGAGATCTTCTCGGCCATGGGGCGGCTCCTCGTCATCCGTGGGGCGACATACCGAGACAGGATGTCAGCAACGGTTACCGCTGGGTAGAGCGTGGGCGCGATCTCCGGCGGCGAGCAGCCTGTGAGACCCGGTTCACGTGGACAACCGCCACCCCCTCCGCTGGGATGAGGAGGTGAACGCAACGGATCCCCTGCTCGACGTCTTCGAGGAACACCGCGCCACCCTGGGCGGGGTGGCGTACCGCATGCTCGGCCGGTTCGCCGACGCGGAGGACGTCGTCCAGGAGGCGTGGCTGCGCTGGTCGGCGGCGGACCGCGAGGACGTCCACGACCCGCGCGGCTACCTCGTGCGCGTCACCACCCGGCTGGCCCTCGACCGGCTGCGCCTCGCGCACACGCGGCGCGAGACGTATGTGGGGCCGTGGCTGCCCGAGCCCGTCGCCACCGACTTCGGCACGACCGTCCCCGACACCGCCGAGCGGGCCGTGCTCGCCGACACCGTCTCCCTCGCCCTGCTCGTCGTCCTCGAATCCCTCTCCCCGCTGGAGCGCGCCGTCTTCGTCCTCCGCGAGGCCTTCGGCTTCCCCTACGCGGACATCGCCGAGGTCCTCGACCGCTCGGAGGCGGCCGTGCGGCAGCTCGCCGGGCGGGCCCGCCGTCATGTGGCCGAGCGCAGACCGCGCTTCGACGTCGACGCCGCGCGCCGCCGCGAGCTCACCGACCGGTTCCTCTCCGCCGCCACCGGCGGCAGCGTCGAGGACATGCTCGCCCTCCTCGCGCCCGGCGTCCGCCTCGTGGGCGACAGCGGCGGCAAGGCCAAGGCCCCGCTGCGCGTGCTGGAGAGCGCCGACAAGGTCGCCCGCTTCCTGCTCGGCGTCGCCGCCAAGCCGCTGCCCGACCCGGAGCTCCGTATCGTCGAGATCAACGGCGGCCCGGCCGTGCTGGTGCTGTCCCGGGGGCTGCCCGACAGCGTCGTCAGCGTCGAGGCCACCGACGGGCTCATCACGGAGATCCACGTCATGCGCAACCCCGACAAGCTGACGGGGGTGCTGCCCTGACGCCCCGGCCGGCGCGCCGGGGCGGGCCGGGGGACGGCTAGAGGCCGCCGGCCACGCGCAGCACCGCGCCCGTGGTGTACGACGCCTCCGGCGACAGCAGCCACGCCACGGCCCCGGTGACCTCCTCCGGCTCGCCGGGACGGCCCATCGGTATCCCGGAGGCCTTGCGCCAGGGGCGGTCGGGGTCGCCCATCGAGGCGTGGATGTCCGTGACGATCATGCCGGGCTGGACGGAGTTGACCCGTATGCCCTCGGCGGCCAGCTCCTTGGACAGGCCCATCGTCATGGCGTCCACGGCGGCCTTGCTCGCCGCGTAGTGCACGTACTCGCCGGGGCTGCCGAGGGTGGCGGCGGCCGAGGAGATGTTCACGATGGCGCCGCCCTGCCCGCCGTGACTCGTCGACATCTCCAGCGCCGCCCGCCGCGCGCAGATCAGCGCGCCGGTGACGTTGACGTCGACCACGCGGCGCATCTGCTCCACGGGGGTCTCCGTGAACCGGCCCAACAGCCCCGTGATCCCGGCGTTGTTGACGAGACCGGTGACCGCGCCGAGCCGCCCCTTCACCGCCTCGAAGAACGCGTCGACCTCGCTCTCGACGCTGGTGTCCACCTGAAGGGCGACCGCCGCCACGCCCTCCGCGCGCACCGCCTCCGCCGTCTTCTCCGCGGCGTCCGCCGAGCGCTCGTAACCGATGGCCACCGCGTGCCCCGCGCGCGCCAGCCGCAGCGCGACGGCGGCGCCGATGCCCCTGCTCGCTCCGGTGACCACGGTGACCTGGTCCGGGACCTGTCGCATCGTCCGCCCCCTTGCCGTTCCTGTCGTTCCGTCGATTTCGACCGACTCGTACTGGTGATCAACAACCGTATCCGACGGTATCGGAAGGCACTGACAGTGTCCGGTTCGCGACGCCATTGGTCTTGACCAAGTACGTCCACCGCCCTATGGTCGCAGGCATACTGCAACAACCTTTAATAAATAAGCGCGCGAAAAGCTTTGCGGAGGGTCAGGGTGGGGAGTACGCAGCTGGAACCGGTGCCCGAGCCGAAGTACTGGCACCTGAAAACCGTCCTCAGCGACGCACTGGACTCGGAGTTCGCGGTGGGGGAGATCCTGCCCAACGAGCGTGAACTCGCGGCCCGTTTCGGCGTCGCCCGGGCCACGCTCCGGCAGGCGCTGGAGCAACTGGAGCTCGAAGGCCGGCTGCAGCGCCGGCGCGGCGTGGGCACCACCGTCGCCCCGCCCCGGATGGGGGTCGCGGTCACCGACCCCGAGCACTCCTGGCCCGGCGCGCCGGGCGACGCCTGGCAGCCCGTCGACGCCGCCGAGCAGACCCCGCCGGGCGCCGTGGCCCGGCTCCTCGACATGGATCCGGCCACATCGCTGCACACCGTCCGCCGCACCCGCAAGACGCGCGGCCAGCCGGTCGCCACCGAGGTGCTGTACGTGCCCGCCGCCGGCGTGCCCGGCCTCGCCGCCGACGCGCCGCCCACCGGGCCGGCCCGCGCCCACGCCGTGCTGCGCGAGCTCCAGCGGCTGCGGCTGGAGGGGCAGGACCAGGCCGTGGAGCTCGGCTCGGCCCGCGCCGACGACGCCAAGCAGCTCGACAGGCTGCCCGGTTCACCCGTCCTCGTCGTCACCACGCGCTACTTCTCGGGCGGCCGAACCGCCGCCGTCGCCGTGGCCACGTACCGCGCCGACACCTGCCGGCTGACCTTCGGGGACGCCACGGCGCCCGCCGTCCAGCTCCTGGCCGGCTGACGCCCCTGACGCCCCTGACGCGCCGTCAATCACGGCCCGCCGGGCCGCCGGTCACCGCCGGGCGGTGACCGTGCTCTCGACCGCGAAGAGCTGCTTCTCGACGTGGTCGAGGGCCAGGCGCAGCGCGCCCGTGGCCACCGCCGCCTCGCCCAGCAGCGACTGGGCCACCAGCGGCGGCCGCAGGCAGTAGCGGGCCAGCCGGGTGCGCAGCGGCTCCAGGATCCCGTCCAGGCCGGCGGCCCAGCCGCCGACCACGACCAGCTCCGGGTCCAGCGCCAGCACCAGCGCCGCCACGTCGTGCACGAGCCGGCGCAGATACCGCTCCACGGCGGCCCGCGCCCGCTCGTCCCCGCGCTCCGCGAGCGCGAACACCTCGGCCACCTGGGCCTCGTCCAGCGGATGCAGCGGTTCCCCGGTGGGGGAGAGGACCTCCTCGGGGGTGGCTTCGCGTCCCAGCAGATGCAGCGCGCCGATCTCCCCGGCCGCGCCCCCGAAGCCCCGGTGCAGCCGCCCGCCGATCAGCGCGCCCGCGCCCGGACTCAGCCCGGCCAGCACGAACACGACGTCGTCGGACTGCCGGGCCGCGCCCTTCCAGTGCTCGGCCACGGCGGCCGCGTTGGCGTCGTTCTCCACCAGCACCGGGCAGCGGAACGAGCGGCGCAGCCGCTCCCCGAGCGGCAGCCCCGTCCACCCGGGCAGCGCCGTGCCCAGCCGTACGGTGCCGTCCGCCTCCACGATGCCGGGGGTGGCCACGCCCACCGCCCGCAGCGAATCGCCGGGCACGCCCGCGCGCTTGAGCAGATCGGTGACGGCCGCCCGCACCCGCTCCAGGCGCTCGTCGGCCGACGCCGTCGCGGAGACCTCCACATGGGCCGAGCCCATGACCCGCCCGCCCAGGTCCGCCATCAGCGCGGCGACGCGGTGCGGGCCGATCTCCACGCCCAGCAGGTGCCCGGCCTCCACCCGGAAGCGGAACCGCCGGGCGGGGCGGCCCTGACGGCGCGTCGCGCTCTCGTCGACGGCCGCCTCCACCACCAGTCCGGTGTCGATCAGCCCCTCGACCACGCCTTCGACGGTCGGCCGGGACAGGCCCGTCACCTTGACCAGGTCCGTGAGCGTGGGGGCCTCGGCGGCGCGCAGCGCGTGCAGCACCACGGCCGAATTGATCCGCCGCAGCAGCGACGGATCCCCGCCGGTGAGCCGCCCCACGTGCCGCCTCCTAGCTTTGCGCGCCCTTTGCCGGACGGATCGTAGCCGGTAGGAGGGCGAGGGGCGAGCGTCAGCCCCCGGTCGCGGCGGCCCGCAGCCTGCCGTACTCCTCCGCCATCCGCGGCAGCGTCCAGTGCGCGTTCAGCCCGCTGGGGTTCGGCAGCGCCCAGATCCGTGTGTCGCCGATCGTCCGCTCCTGCGGCCCGATCCGCGCCCGCTTGTCGCCGAAGGCGACGCGGTAGGCCGTCACACCGGCTATCGCCAGCCACTTCGGCCGCAGCAGGAGGACCTTCTCCTCAAGGACGCGCCCGCCCTCGCGGTACTCCTCGTCGGTCAGCTCGTCGGCCCGCGCCGAGGCCCGGGCCACCACATTGGTGATCCCGAGCCCGTACGCGAGCAGTTCGCCCTGCTCCGCCGGGGCCAGCCGGCGCGGCGTGAAGCCGGAGGCGTGGAGGACCGGCCAGAAACGATTGCCGGGCCGGGCGAAGTGATGGCCCGTGGCGGCGCTCAGCAGCCCGGGGTTGATGCCGCAGAACAGGACGTCGAGGCCGGCCGCGACCACGTCGGGGACGAGGCGGTCGCGGGCGGCCTCCAGCTCTTCGGGGGTCATCTAGAGGATGGACCCCGGCGCGTAGGCGGCGGCCTCCGGGTACCGCTTGCCGATCTCCTCGATCCGGGAGACCACGGTGGCGACCTGGTCGCCCGCCGCGCCCGTGAAGGACAGCTTGTCGGCCATCAGCGCGTCGAGCCCGGCGCGGTCCAGCGGGATGCGCTCGTCGGCGGCCAGCTTGTCCAGCAGCTCGTTGCGCTCGGCGCCCTGCTCGCGCATCGCCAGCGCGGAGGCCACCGCGTGCTCCTTGATGACCTCGTGCGCGACCTCGCGGCCGACCCCGGCCCGCACCGCGCCCATCAGCACCTTGGTGGTGGCGAGGAAGGGGAGGTAGCGGTCCAGCTCACGGGCGACGACGGCCGGGAAGGCGCCGAACTCGTCGAGGACGGTCAGGAACGTCTCCAGCAGGCCGTCGAGCGCGAAGAACGCGTCCGGCAGCGCCACGCGGCGCACCACGGAGCAGGAGACGTCGCCCTCGTTCCACTGGTCGCCCGCCAGCTCGCCGGTCATCGACGCGTAGCCGCGCAGGATCACCATCAGGCCGTTGACGCGCTCGCAGGAGCGGGTGTTCATCTTGTGCGGCATCGCGGACGAGCCGACCTGGCCGGGCTTGAAGCCCTCGGTGACCAGCTCGTGGCCGGCCATCAGACGGATCGTCTTGGCCAGCGAGGACGGCGCGGCGGCCAGCTGGACCAGCGCGGTGACGACCTCGTAGTCGAGGGAGCGCGGGTAGACCTGGCCGACGGAGGTGAAGGCGTGCGCGAAGCCGAGGTGCTCGGCGGTCCGGCGCTCCAGCTCCGCGAGCTTCGTGGTGTCGCCGCCGAGCAGGTCGAGCATGTCCTGGGCGGTGCCGACCGGGCCCTTGACGCCGCGCAGCGGGTAGCGGGCGAGGAGCTCCTCGGTGCGGGCGAAGGCCACCAGCAGCTCGTCGGCGGTGGTCGCGAAGCGCTTGCCCAGCGTGGTGGCCTGCGCGGCGACGTTGTGCGAGCGGCCCGCGACGACCAGCTCCGCGTGGTCGGCGGCCAGCTTGCCGAGCCGGGCCAGGACGGCCACGACGCGGTCGCGGACCAGCTCGAGCGAGAGCCGGATCTGGAGCTGCTCGACGTTCTCCGTGAGGTCGCGGGAGGTCATGCCCTTGTGGACGTGCTCATGGCCGGCGAGGGCGTTGAACTCCTCGATGCGGGCCTTCACATCGTGCCGCGTGATCTTCTCGCGCTCGGCGATCGAGACCAGGTCGACCTGGTCGAGGACGCGCTCGTAGTCGGCGAGGGCGGCGTCCGGCACCTCGATCCCCAGGTCCTTCTGCGCGCGGAGCACGGCCAGCCACAGCCGGCGCTCCAGCTTCACCTTCTGTTCGGGGGACCACAGCACGGCGAGCTCGGGGGAGGCGTAGCGGCCGGCGAGGACGTTGGGGATGCGGGGCTTTGCAGTCACGTGACCGAAGTCTACTGGCGGTTCGCGCAGACGGACGCCCCGCCCCGGTTTGTGGCTTTCTACGAGTGCGCTGGCGCTGAGCCGATTTGGACGCACGCCGCGGTCGCCCCGTCGCGGGAGCTCCCCTACGAGCTCTCGATGGGCGCCGGCGAGTCAGCCGCAGGCGCGTCGTGGCCGGTCGCGCCCGCGCGGCGGAGCCGCATGGTGCGTCACAGCCCCGCGCCCCTGCGGGGCGCTGCCGCTACGACAGCGCCTCGTACGGCAGGAGCTCGGCGCGCTTGGGCGGCCGGTCGTCGCCCGAGGAGCGGCCCGTCAGCCGGCGGCCGATCCACGGGCCCAGGTGTTCCCGGGCGAAGCGCGCGTCGGCCGCGCGGCGGGCGGCCCAGCCGGGGCGCGTGGCCGGGGGCAGGGGCGCCCGCCAGTCGGACTCCGCCGGGTGGCCCAGCGCCTGCCAGACCGCCTCGGCCACCCGCCGGTGCCCCTCGGCGTCGAGGTGCAGCCGGTCCTCGGCCCACAGCCGGGGATCGCCCAGGACGTCGGCGCCGAAGAGGTCGACGACCAGCGCGCCGTGCCGCTCGGCCAGCTCGTCGACGAAGCCGAAGAGCTGCTCCATGCGCGGCCGGAACCGCTCCAGCACCGGACCCCGGCGCCCCGGGCTGCGCATCAGCACCAGCTGCCGGCAGCTCGGGGCCAGCCTGTCGGCCGCCTCGGCGAGGCGGGCGCAGACGAGGTCCACGTCGCACTTGGGGCGCAGGACGTCGTTGAGCCCGCCCACCAGCGTCACCAGGTCCGCGCCCATGGCGGCCGCCTGGTGGGCCTGCTCGTCGGCGATCTGGGCGATCAGCTTGCCCCGCACCGCCAGGTTCGCGTAGCGGAAGCTGGTGGTCCGGGCCGCGAGCCGGGCGGCGAGGAGATCCGCCCAGCCCCGGTAGGAACCGTCCGGCAGGCCGTCGGACATGCCCTCGGTGAAGGAGTCGCCGACGGCGACGAAGCTGGAGTACGGCTCGGGGTGCGTGTACGTGGCATTCATCGGCATGGCGGGGCGATCCTATCGCCCCGCCGCCGGGGAGCGCCGGTCACGGGCCCCGTCATGGACGCCCGTCACCGGCTCCCGTCACGGCCGCGAGCCGACCAGCTCCCGCAGCACGTCCTCGAAGGTGACCAATCCGGCCAGCCGGTTGTCCTCGCCGATGACCGCGGCGAGGTGGGCGCCGGTGCCGCTCATGGCCGTGATCACGTCGTCCATCGGGGTGTCCGCCCGGACGCGCGCGATCGGGCGCATCCGCCGCAGCGGGAAGGGCATGTCCCGCGGCTTGGCGTCCAGCGCGTCCTTGACGTGCAGATAGCCCAGGATGCGGCTGCCGTCGTCGACCACGGGGAAGCGGGAGTAGCCGGAGCTGGCGGAGAGCCGCTCCAGCTCCTCCGGGGTCACCCCGAAGTGGGCGCTGACCACGCGCTCCAGGGGCATCACCACGTCCTGGACCGGGCGCTTGCCCAGCTCCAGGGCGCTCCGCAGCCGCGCGGTGGCCCGCCGGTCCAGCAGGTCCGCCGCGCTGGAGTCGGCGACCATCCGGGCGAGCTGGTCGTCCGAGAACACGGCCGTCACCTCGTCCTTCGGCTCGACGCGCAGCAGCTTCAGCACCCCGTTCGCCAGCCGGTTGATGGCGAAGACGAACGGCCGCAGGGCCCGCGCCAGCGCCACCAGCGGCGGGCCGAGCACCAGCGCGGTGCGCACCGGCTCGGCGAGCGCGATGTTCTTCGGCACCATCTCGCCGAAGAGCATGTGGAGATAGGTGGCCAGGGCCAGCGCGATCACGAAGGACAGCGGGTGGATCATCCCGTCCGGCATGCCCACCGCCTCGAACAGCGGCGTCGTCAGATGCGCGATGGCGGGCTCGGCCACCACGCCGAGGACCAGCGTGCACAGCGTGATGCCGAGCTGGGCCGCGGCCATCAGCGCCGAGATGTGCTTCAGGCCCCACAGGACGCCGCGGGCCCGGCGGTCGCCGTCCTCCGCGTAGGGCTCGATCTGGCCGCGGCGCACCGAGATCATGGCGAACTCCGCGCCCACGAAGAAGGCGTTGGCGACCAGCGTCGCCAGCCCGATCAGCAGCTGGACCAGCGTCATCGCTCCGCACCCCCCTCGGCGGCCGCGCCGCCGTCCGCCTCCGGCAGGGGGGCCGTCAGCAGCACCCGGGCCGCCCGTCGCCCGGAGGCGTCGGTGACCCGGATCCGCCAGCCCGCGACCTCGAGCGTGTCGCCCTCGTCCGGGATCCGGCCGAGCTCGGTGGCGATCAGTCCGGCCACGGTCTCGTACGGTCCTTCCGGCGCGCGCAGCCCGATGTGCTCCAGCTGGTCGGTGCGGGCCGCGCCGTCGGCGTCGTAGAGCTTGCGGCCGTCGGCGTCCCGGCCGGCGGGGGCCAGGTCGGGCAGCTCGTGCGGGTCGTGCTCGTCGCGCACCTCGCCGACGACCTCCTCGATGATGTCCTCCAGGGTGACGACGCCGGCGGTGCCGCCGTACTCGTCGATGACGACGGCCATGCTGCGCTTGCCGGCGAGCCGGTCCAGCAGCCGGTCCACGGTCAGCGACTCCGGGACGAGCACGGGCTCGCGGAGGATCGCGGAGACGGGACGGCGCGGGCGCTCGTCGGCCGGTATGGCCAGGACGTCCTTGATGTGGGCGGTGCCGACGACCGTGTCGAGGCCGCCCTGGTAGACGGGGAAGCGGGACAGGCCGGTGGCGAGCGTCGCGTTGGCGACGTCCTCGACGGTGGCCCGGACGTCGAGCGCGATGACCTGCACGCGCGGGGTCATCACGTTCTCCGCCGTCAGGTCCGCGAGGTTCAGGGTGCGGACGAACAGCTCGGCGGTGTCCGCCTCCAGCGCGCCCTCCTTGGCGGAGTGGCGGGCCAGTGCGATCAGCTCCTGCGGCCCACGGGCGGTGGCGAGCTCCTCGGCGGGCTCCAGGCCCATCCGGCGCACCACGTGGTTGGCGGTGTTGTTGAGGTGGCGGATCAGCGGGCGGAAGGCGGCGCTGAACGCGCGCTGCGGGCCCGCGACCCGCTTGGCCATCGGCAGCGGCCGGGAGATCGCCCAGTTCTTGGGCACCAGCTCGCCGACGACCATCAGCACGACGGTGGAGATCACCGTGCCGAGGATCAGGGCGGTCTGGGACGCCACCGAGGCGGACAGGCCGAGCGCCTCCACCGGGCCGGTGAGCAGGGCGGCGATGGACGGCTTGGAGATCATGCCGATGATCAGGCCGGTGACGGTGATGCCCAGCTGTGCTCCGGACAGCTGGAAGGTGAGGCTCCGGACGGCCTTGAGGGCGCCCTCGGCGCCGCGTTCTCCGCTCTCCGCCGCCCGCTCCAGCTCGGCGCGCTCGACGGTCGTGAGGGAGAACTCCGCCGCGACGAAGACGGCGCACGCGAGCGTCAGCAGCAGTGCCACCACCAGGAGGAGGACTTCGGTCATCGGTTCACCTCCGTCCCATGATCGGGCAGGGGCGGAAGGACCGCGCGATGTCGGCTCCGGGGACTACTGGGGGGCTCGCCCATGGGCGGACGCTCACACCTTTCACTCATGACAGGGTCCGTGACGGGGTCCGTCACAGGGTCGGATCCCTGGGAAACAGGATGGTCACCATCAATGACGACGGTGACCATCAATGGTAAAGGACCAGCAAAGCCGATCGGGTGTGATCAGCCTCGCAGTTCCTCGATCACCGGGGCGAAGGCCTCCAGCGCGGGCTCCACAACGGTGAAGTAGGTGAAGCCGTACCGTTCGCGGTGGCCCCGCAGCTGCTCGGCCATGTCCTTGACCGTGCCGGTCAGGAGGGCCGGGTGGGCCAGCACCTCGTCCTCGGTGAGACCGGGGGTGTCGGCGAGGAGGTCGCGGGCCAGGGCGCGCCGGTCACCGCCGGCCGCCACCGTCCGCACCAGATAGTTGAGCTCGGCGGGCTCGGCCCGCCCGGCCGCGAAGCCCTGGTAGGCGGCGACGCGTTCCTGGAGCGCGTCGGGGCTGATCAGCCGGAGGTTCCCGGCGGCGTCCTTGGCCGTGCCGGTGAAGCCCGCGATGTCCGCGTGCCGGGCGGTCAGCCGCAGCACGCGGTTCCCGTTGCCGCCCAGCAGCAGCGGCACCCTGGGCGACTGGGCGGCCGCCGGGCAGTGCTCCGGGTCGGCGAGCAGCCGGGTGAGCTCGGTGACCGTGCGCTCCAGGTGGTCCACCCGCTCGCGCGGCGAACCGAACGGCAGCCCCGCCCGCTCGTGCTCGGCGCGCACGTAACCGGTGCCCAGCCCCAGCTCCAGACGGCCGCCCGTGAGCTGATCGGTGGAGGCCACCTCGCGGGCCAGCAGCGTGGGGTTCCAGAACCCCGCGTTGAGCACGAACGTGCCGACCCTGGGCCGCTCCGTGGCCTCCGCGGCCGCCACCAGGGAGGGGAAGGGCGCGGGCATGCCGAGGTGGTCCGGCACGAGGATGACGTCATAGCCGAGCGCCTCCGCCCGGCGGCACTTCTCCCGCCACTCGGCGGACGTACCGCCGCTCAGCATGTTGACCGCGAAACGGAACGGACGTGTCATGGAACTCCCCCTCGGTTGTCGTGGCCCACCAACATACCGGAGGGTGCCTCCGTTCAGTGGCCGGTGGGTTCGGCGGGCCGCCGCGCCACCCCCAGCACACAGGTCGCGGAGGGCATCGGCACCCGGGTCCGGGGCATCAGCAGCCGCCGGTACGCGCCGAGCTCGAACCCCGCCCCGGAGAGGGCGGCGAGCGGGTCACGAGCCGTGTGGCAGCCGCCGAAGAGCAACGGCCACACCGTCCGGTCCAGCCCCCGCTGCACATCCGCCAGCACCCGGCCCGGGGCGACGCCGTGCTCGAAGAACCGCAGCTCACCGCCCGGCTTCAGCACGCGCCGCAACTCGCCCAGCGAGCGCCGCACATCCCGGACGGAGCACAGCACGAGGGAGACCACGGCCGCGTCGAACGCCTCGCTCTTGACCGGCAGCGCCTCCGCCGCGCCCGGCACCACGTCCACGGGCACCCCGGCCCGCACGGCGGCCTCCACCGCCATCCGGCGCAGCCGGCGCTCCGGCTCGATCGCCACGACCTCCGACACGGTGCCGGGGTAGTGGGCGAAGTTCAGCCCGTTCCCCGCCCCGATCTCGATGACCCGGCCCGAAAGCCCGGCCAGCAACTCCTTCCGGTGCTCACCCATCCCGGCCCGCTCGTCCAGCACGGGGCTCACCTTCGCCCAGACCTGGGCGAAGACCGGATGGTGCACGGCGTCGTGCGGGTTTCTGATACTGCGGAGCGGCATGGCACACCCCTTCCCGGGGATACGGCGGCTACCGCGATTGTTCCCCGGGGCGGACGGCGAGCACCTTCTTGTCGTCAAAGGCCGGACGGGCTGCTGTGCTCTGTCCTCAAACGCCGGACGGGCTGAATCAGCGCCTTCTCGGCGTCCAGGTGAGTTGTTGCCCGTCGGGGCCGACATGCAGCCGCATCTGCTCTACAGAGGGCCGCCCGTCCTTCTGCCACCGGGAAACGTGCTCACTGATCCGGTCCCAGAGCCGGTCCGTTCCTCGCTGCCGGACCATCCATTGGCCGTCTTCCTGATGCAGGGCCGCCCATGTCTCAGTCTCTACGTCGATCACGAAGTGTTCCGTGCGCCCGTCGCGTTCCAGGGTGAGACGCTGGGCTGTCGGTGCGGCGAACTGCGCGATGAACCGTGCTGTCCAGTCGGCAAGCGCATCGGCCCCCAGCTCCGCCGGCTCCGCGTCGCCCAGGCTGAGGTTCGGCAGCAGTCCTAGCGGCGGCGGGAGCTGCGGCCGGGCGAGCATGAACGTCACCGCGCCTCCGAGGACAGGACCGCTTGCTGTCCCGTCGTCTCCGACTGTCAATCGAATCAGTTCGGATGCGTTCATCCAGCCGCCGACTGTCACCAGGATCTCGCCGCCGGGCCGGGTCTGTTCGACCCACTCAAGAGGGACGGTCCGTACGCCGCAGGTGACGATAGTCCGGTCATAAGGGCTGCCCTGGGGGCAGCCTGCCAGGCCGTCTCCGACCACTCGATTGGGCCGGTATCCGGCGCTTGCCAGCGCCATACCGGCCCGCTCGGACAAGTCGCGGTCCACCTCCACGGTGGTCACATCGTCTTCGCCGACGACGTAGGACAGCAGCGCCGTGGAGTAGCCTGTCCCCGTCCCGATCTCCAGCACCGTCATGCCCTCGGCAGCACGCGACTCCTCCAGCATGCGGACCACGAGACTGGGCAGTGTGGACGACGACGAAGGGACGCCGGTGATTCGTCCTTCCACTTGCTCGGGGAAGACAGCACCGGCCACCTGGGTCACAAGGGTGTCGTCCTCGTACGCCCGGGACAGAGCCGTTGAGGAGTCGGGCCGCACGGGGTGGTACCAGCCGCTCCCGTCATGCTCGAACCAGCCCCGCGACAGGAACGCCTCACGGGGGACCGACGATAGCGCGGCCTCCCACTGCGGGCTTCGGAGCGTGCCCGCGATCTTGAGCTGCTGGACGAGCCCGTGACGCAGATGCTCGGATGACTTGTCGCTCACGTGGGGCACTCTCCGTTCTCCAGTACATCGGCAATCGCGGCAGTGATCGGCAGGCCGGCCGCTTCTTCCAGCCACGCCCATTGACCGTTCGGGTTGCACTCCAGGAACCACCAGGCGCCATCGGCGGTTACGGCGAAGTCAAACGCCCCGAACTTCAGACCGAAATCCTGGACGAACGCCGCCAGGGCGCTGCGCACATCGGTCGGACAGTCGGTCGGCTCGTAGCGCAAGTCGCGGTACTCGGCTCGCCAGTCGAGCACGCCCGGCGGGGCTGTGATGCGCGCACAGAACGTCTGGTTGCCCACAACGACCGCGCGCACGTCGGCCACCTTGGGGACCGCCGCTTGGAACAGGTGAGCGCTGCGCTCCACAGCGTCGTCAATCTCGCCCGGCCCTACTCGCGCAGCCCAGATCCCGGCAGGCTCACCGTTCACCCAGTACGCGCCCGCGTGCAACGGCTTGTAGATCGCAGGCCACTGGTCACAGAACTCCTCAGCTTGTGCCGGATCGTTCGTGATCAGTGTTTCGGGAACCAGCAGCCCGAGCCCCAAGGCTGTTGCGAGCTGAGCGGGCTTGTACTCGGCGCGGGCAATCGCTTGGGGGTGGCTGAGGTAGAGACAGCCGGGCAGTGCGCCGAGCACGCCCCCCAGCCCACGTCGGTTCTCCTGTACAGCGAACCTCGCGTCCTGGCCCTCGTCGGCCGGCTCGAACATGCTCGGCCGTCGATGGTAGAGAGCCCGCACGGCATGCAGCTCGGCCGTGCGGGATCCCATGCTGAGCGTCCCCGACCAACCGCCCTGCCGAGTTCTCGCGGCGAGCACGGCCGCCCCGGGGAAATCCCGCCCCGGATCGAACCGCAAGACGGGCACCCGGCGGCGGTTCAACTCGGCGATGACCAGATCGGCGGTTGGATCCTCATGTCCCGTCGAAACCAGCACCGGGCGTCCGTCCACGGTGTCCCCTAGTCCTGCTCGGCGTCGTGGCCCGAGTCGGGGTCCTGCTTACCGTCCTTGCTCACCTGGGTGGGCGGGTAGGTGTTGACGGACGTACCGTGCTTGCCCAGCTCCATCGGGACGGCTCCACCGTCGTGCCCGAGCCACCGTCCGGTCTGCGTCTCGGGGTCCAGCCCCGCATACGCCGGCGTTGCCTCACCGTTGCGGAGCGGCTGCATGCGGCGCATACCCCATGGCGCCGCCGTTGCCTCGGAATTCGTCATGCTCTCCACGATCACTCCTGGTTGTGGTTAACGTGTTCCGATCCGTCCGAACCTCGTCGCGGGGGCGCGTGCTTCGTGTGCCCCAACGTTCCGCTTCCGAGGCCGGCCGTGTAGGGGCATGGGTAGGGGCAAGTCCTGCTCGAACGTGGGTTCTTGCCGTAGCTGGGGGCAGTGTTAGGGGCAAGATGGACCTATGGCCATCGGCGCATTGATCAGGGACCTCCGTGAGGCACGAGGATGGTCCCAGGGACGGTTGGCGGACGGGATCAACGATGCCTTCGGGACGGGGCTCAGTCGTGAGTACGTCAGCCGTTGGGAACGCTCCAAGGTGGAACCGGGAGCGTTCTACCTCCGATGTCTGTCGGCCGTCCTGGACGTGCCCCTAGCGGTTCTTGAGGGTGAAGTGAAACGTCGTACGTTCCTCTCCGATGTGGCCACCACCGCCATAGCGCCAGTGGTGGCCTCAGACCTGCTCAGTATCGGATTCGCTGCCCGCCTTCGCGGTGGGCCCTCCGTGGACGACTGGGAAAGCAGGCTGGCCACCTACGGAACCGAATACATGAGCCTCGGCGCCGCAGACATTCAGCGGCGCGTGGCCGGCGAATTGGTGGTGATCCAGCAACAGCTCGAAACCCCTCGGCTTTGGGCGGTTGCTTCTCGGCTCATGACTCTTTACGCGAAAACCTTCCCAGGCTCCGACGGAGCCAAGGCTGTGAATTGGTACCGCCTTGCTGCCGAGGCGGCAGACCAATCCGGCGACGACGACGCCCGAGTATGGGTCCGAGGGCGCGCGGCCATCGCCTTGGGTTATGAGGGGGCTTCCCTCGGGGTCGCCGATGTACTGGCCGACCAGGCGATTGCGATCAGCGACAAGCCGTCGCTGGGACTCCTGAATGCGATCATGGGGAAGGCACATGCCGCAGCTGTCCGGGGAGACACCGAGACAGCCCGCCGGCTCATGAACCGGGGTCGCCACGTGTTTGACAGGGCGGCATCCGATGAACAAACCTCCGACTATGCGGTGCCCTGGTGGCGCATGAACGTGTTTGTCTCTCTCCTTGCTGCGCGGCTTGGCGAAGAAAAGGTAGCAGCAGAGGCTCAATCAGCAGCCCGGTCGGAGCTGCCTTCAGCTCTTCCGCGATTCGCTACCCATCTTGAAATGCACCGAGGGTTGATGCTGGCTCGGTCCGGCGATAAGCGTGGTGGCGCCAGGTACGCACGGGCAGCGCTTGACGCGCTTCCGCCGGAAAAGCACTCCCTCACCCTTCGGATGCTTATGGCTGAAGTGGAACAGGCTTAGCCGGCGGTCGCTCGTGGCGGGTGCGTAGACCTCCAGCACTTGGCTCGGGTACCGCTGGATCGGGGTAGCTCCGGACCGTCGCCAAAGGCCGGGGCCGGGGCTCAGACTCCCTGCGCCGCCGCGAAGCGTGCGGCATCCCACGTGCCCGAAAGCTCCGGCGCCAGCCAGTTCACCGCGCCCTGGCGGAAGTCGGCGGGCGCCAACGACCCCGCCCCCTCCGGAAGCGCGCCCAGCAGTGCCGCCCCCGCCGCCTCCGGCAGTTCCGGGAGGTTGCACCGCATGGCCAGATCCGGCGCGGCCGGCCAGCTGCCGATGACCACGCCCGCCCGTCGCAGCCCCCGCGCGGCCAGCGCCTCCGCGGTCAGCGTCGTGACGTTGAGCGTGCCCAGCCCCGCCTGGGCGACGACGAGGACGGGCGCGTCCAGCAGTCCCGCCACGTCCGCGAGGGTCGAGCCCTCCTCGTCCAGCCGGACCAGCAGCCCGCCGGCGCCCTCGATCAGCACCAGGTCGTGGGTGAGCGCCAGTTCCCGCGCCGCCCGGACGATCTCGGCGGGCCGTACGGGCGCGAGGCCCGCGCGGCGGGCGGCCGTCGCGGGGGCCAACGGCTCGGGGAAACGGCCGAGTTCGACCCCGGTCACGGGACCCGCGAGCCGCAGCACCTCCGCCACGTCCCCCGGCTCGTTCACCGCGACCCCGGTCTGCGCGGGCTTGAGGACGGCCACCGAGCGGCCGGCGGCCAGCGCCGCCGCCGCTACGGCGGCCGTCACCACGGTCTTGCCGACCTCCGTGCCCGTACCCGTGACGACCAGCACCGACATGTCCTACCTCTTTCTCGACTCTTCCGCTACGCCACCCGCGCCGCGGCCTCCACCGCCGCGCAGATCCTCGCCACGTCCTCGTCGGCCGTGACGAACGGCGGCATGGTGTAGATCAGGTTCCGGAACGGCCGCAGCCACACCCCGGAGCCGACCACCGCACGGGTGGCCGCCGCCATGTCCACCTCGTGGTCGAGCTCGACGACGCCGATGGCGCCGAGCACCCGGACGTCCCGTACGCCCGGCAGGTCCGCGACGCCGGCCAGGCCGGCCCGCAGCCCCGCCTCGACCCGTTTGATGTCCGTCCGCCAGTCCCCCGAGAGCAGCAGCTCGATCGAGGCGTTGGCGATCGCGCAGGCCAGCGGGTTGCCCATGAACGTCGGGCCGTGCGCGAGCACCGGGACCTCGCCGGAGCTGATGCCCCGCGCCACCCGGGACGTGCACAGCGCCGCCGCGAGGGTGACATAGCCGCCGGTCAGCGCCTTGCCGACGCACATCGCGTCCGGGGTGACCCCCGCGTGGTCCGCCGCGAAGAGCGCGCCCGTACGGCCGAAGCCCGTGGCGATCTCGTCGAACACCAGCAGCACGTCGTGCTCGTCGCACAGCTCCCGCAACACCCGCAGGTACGCGGGGGAATGGAAGCGCATGCCGCCGGCGCCCTGCACCACCGGCTCCACGATCACGGCGGCCAGCCCATCGGCGTGCCGCGCCACCGTCTCGCGCAGGTGCGCGACATAGGCCGGGTCGGCTTCGTCCGTGAAGCCGCCGGGCGGGGCGTCCGCGAAGACGTGCTTCGGCAGCGCCCCGGACCACAGCTCGTGCATCCCGCCGTCGGGATCACAGACGGCCATCGGCTGCCAGGTGTCGCCGTGGTAACCGCCGCGCCAGGTCATCAGGCGCCGCTTCTCCGGCCGTCCCAGCGAACGCCAGTACTGGAGGCACATCTTGATCGCGACCTCGACCGACACCGAGCCGGAGTCGGCGAGGAAGACGTGCTCCAGCCCTTCGGGGGTGATGTCCACCAGGGTGGCGGCCAGCCGGACGGCGGGCTCGTGGGTGAGCCCGCCGAACATCACATGGCTCATCCGTCCCAGCTGCGCCTGGGCGGCCGCGTTGAGGACGGGGTGGTTGTAGCCGTGGACGGCCGACCACCACGACGACATCCCGTCGATCAACTCAGGTGAACCGTGGGCCGGTTCGGCCAGCCGCAGCCGCACCCCGGAGGCGGACTCGACGACCAGCGGCTCCTGGCGGCCCGGCATCGGGCCGTAGGGGTGCCAGACGTGCTGCCGGTCGAGATCGAGCAGCCGGCCGGGGTCGAGCGGCTCAGGCATTGGGCGGCAGGTCCGTCCCCGTGCCCCGGCGGCGCACGGCCACCAGGTCGCTGCGGACGTCGCCGGGCGCGGCCTGCCCCGTCGCACCGGCCGCACCGGCCTCTACGGATCCGACAACGGAGCCGACAGCCTCCGCCACCGGCGCCTCGGCCTCCGCCTCGGTCGTTCCGCAGACGCCCGCCGAGCCACAGCCGCCCGCCGCCGGAGCCGCGGCCTCCGCACCGCCGTCCCCGCACGGGCCGCAACCGCCGCCGCCCGCGTGCCCGCCACAACCACCTGCGGCGGAAACAGCGTCCGCCCGGTGCGCGGGCAGCGTCGACTCGCCCGCGCCCTCGACCTCGAAGCCCGCGTCCGCGATCATCGCCAGGTCGGCCTTGCCCTCCTGGCCCTCACTGGTCAGATAGTCGCCCAGGAAGATCGAGTTGGCGATCTCCAGCGCCAGCGGCTGCAGCGTCCGCAGGTGCACCTCGCGGCCGCCCGCCAGCCGGACCTCGACGTCCGGGCAGACGAACCGCGTCATCGCCAGGATCCGCAGGCAGCGCTGCGGGGTGAGGTGCCACTCCTTGGCCAGCGGCGTCCCCTCGAAGGGGATCAGGAAGTTGACCGGCACCGAGTCCGGGTCCAGCTCCCGCAGCGAGAAGACGACGTCCACCAGGTCGGCGTCGCTCTCGCCCATGCCCGCGATCAGGCCGGAGCAGGCGGACATGCCCGCCGCGTGGGCCTGCCGCACCGTCTCGACGCGGTCGGCGTAGGTGTGGGTGGTGGTGATGGCGCCGTAGGTGGCCTCGGAGGTGTTGAGGTTGTGGTTGTAGGCGTCGGCGCCCGCCTCGCGGAGTCGCTCGGCCTGGCCGTCGGAGAGCAGACCGAGGCAGGCGCACACCTCGACGCCCTCGTTCTGCTCCTTGATCGCCTCGATGGTCTTCGACACCCGGTCGACGTCCCGGTCCGTCGGACCGCGTCCGCTGGCGACCAGGCAGACCCGCTTCGCGCCGCCGGCGACACCGGCCGCGGCGGCCTTCGATGCCTCGTCCGGCTTCAGCCAGGTGTACTTGAGGATCTCGGCCTTGGAGCCGAGCCGCTGCGAGCAGTACGAGCAGTCCTCCGGGCAGAGGCCCGACTTGAGGTTGACGAGGTAGTTGAGCTTCACCCGTCGCCCGAACCACTTACGGCGTACCTTTCCGGCCGCCGCCACCACGTCGAGCAGCTCGTCGTCGGAGGTCGCCAGCACGGCGAGCGCCTCTTCGCGGGTCGGCAGCTCCCGCCGCAACCCCTTCTCCACCAGCGTGTTCAGCAGGTCCATGGCGCAGATCCTCGCGTACTCCACCGCCCCCGGCCAAGGAGAGATCGCACAACAGGCGGCATTCGAGGTGTGTGTATCGCCACATCCTGCCCCGGCCCCGGGACGGCTAGGTTTTATGCAAACCCACCAAACGCGAGGGACGGCCATGCACCGCGACCCGTTCGACTGGATCGACGAGCGGCAGGCGCGGCTGCGCACCGCCGGCCTCGTCCGCACCCTGCGGCCGCGCGCGGCCGACAGCGATCTCGTGGACCTGGCGGGAAACGACTATCTGGGGCTGACCCGCCATCCCGAGGTCACCGAGGCCGCCGCGGAAGCCGCCCGGCGCTGGGGCGCGGGGGCCACCGGCTCCCGGCTGGTCACCGGCACCACCGAACTGCACGCCCGGCTGGAGGAGGAACTGGCCGCGTTCTGCGGCTTCGAGGCCGCGCTGGTGTTCTCCTCCGGCTACACCGCGAACCTCGCCGCCGTCACCGCCCTGTCCGGCCCCGTCGGCAGCGGCACCCTCCTGGTCTGCGACGAGGGCAACCACGCCTCGCTGATCGACGGCTGCCGGCTCGCCCGCGCGGAGAAGGCCGTCGTCCGGCACGCCGAGCCGGAGGCCTTCGCCAAGGCCCTCGCCGCGCACGACGGCCGGGCGATCGCCGTCACCGACTCCGTCTTCTCCGTCGACGGCGACGCCGCACCGCTGGCCGCCCTCGCCGGGGTCTGCCGGGAGAGCGGCGCGGCGCTGCTCGTGGACGACGCCCACGGTCTCGGCGTCCTCGGCGACGGCGGCCGGGGCGCCCTCCACGCGGCCGGGCTCGCGGGCGACGCGGACGTCGTCGCCACCGTCACCCTGTCCAAGTCGCTGGGCGCCCAGGGCGGCGCCGTCCTCGGCCCGGCCCGGGTGATCGAGCACCTCGTCAGCACGGCCCGCACCTTCATCTTCGACACCGGTCTCGCCCCGGCGGCGGCCGGCGGCGCCCTGGCGAGCCTCGCGCTGCTGCGCCGCGAACCGGACCGCGCCGGGCGGGTCCGGGATGTGGCCACCGAGCTCCACCGCAGGGTGACCGAGGCGGGGCTCGTGGCCGTGCGCCCCGACGCGGCGGTGGTCTCCGTGCGGGCCCCCTCGCCCGAGGCCGCCGTGCGCTGGGCGGCGGACTGCCGGGCGGCCGGGCTCGCCGTCGGCTGCTTCCGGCCCCCGTCCGTGCCGGACGGCGTCTCGCGGTTGCGGCTGACCGCCCGGGCGGATCTGACGGACTCGGAGGTCGCGGCGGCGGCCGACACGATCGTACGGACCGCGCCGACCGCCGCCTGACGGTTCCGGCTTTCGTCGTGTCAGGCCCCGTCGGCGCCCTGGACCGGAACACGGACCGGGGCGTGGCCGAGGGCCCGGCCCGGGCCGGCGCCGTCCAGGTCCGTGACGAACGCGGACCAGGTGGTGCGGGGGAAGAGCAGGACCGGGCCGGCGTCGCGCCGTGAATCACGCACGGCGAGCAGCCCCGTACCCAGGAGCGCCGTCTCGACGCAGTTGTTCATTCCCGTGCTGTAGCTGCTGCGGTGCCATACCGCGTCGCACCGAGCGGGCTGGGCCGATGGAGAGGGTACGCACCGAGGCATTGCGGACATGTCGCCTCCCTACGCGCCGTCACTGATCCCGGCGATGTATTCCAACGTTTTCTCGTGCGACAGGGCGTGCGCCCGGAGCGTCGTGAATGCGGAGGCGTACGCCCGGAGGTCTTCTTTCCGCTCCAGATAGAGGCTACTCGTCAAGTGGTCGAGAACAACCACGTCCAGATCGGCGATGCGCGGAAATGAGAAGATAACGAAAGGACCGGTGATGCCGATATGGTTGCCGCTGGTGAACGGCAGTACGTGCAGCCGCACATGCGGCAGCGAGCCCCTTTCCAACAAATGCCGCAGCTGTCCCGCCATTACCTCGGGGCTGCCCACCTCGTGCCGCAGCACCGCCTCGTCCAGCACCGCGCACAGCTGCAGCGGACGGCTTCCCCCGAGCACCGCCTGCCGGGCCATCCGCACCCGCACGAGCTCCTCGACCTGCCGGGCCGGCGGCTCGCCGAGCGCCGCGCGGGTCACCGCCCGGGCGTAGTCGGGCGTCTGCAGCAGCCCGGGCACCACCGTGGTCTCCAGCGTGCGAGCGTGGGAGGCCTCCGACTCCAGGCTGATGAAGTCGAGATACGCCGAAGGCAGCAGGTCGCGGTAGGCGTACCACCAGCCGCGCCGTGATCCCTCCGCGTCCTTCGACCCCGCCCCGCACAGGGCCCCCAGCAGGGCCCGCAGCTCCGGGTCCGACACCCGGTAGACATCCAGCAGCCGGGTCACATCGGCGGGTTTCACGCCACTGCTGCCCGTCTCGATCCGGCTCACCTTCGACTGGTGCCAGCCGACCGCGCAGGCCGCCTCGCGGCTGGTCATCCCGGTCAGCTCGCGCTGGCGGCGCAGTTCCGCGCCGAGTTTGCGGCGGCGCACCGCGGGTCCGTACCGCATCAGCTCTCCCTCCCCGCCGCTCACATGGAAGCGTCGTGATAACCCTCGACGCGTTGTTCACACGCCCCGCGTCAGAGTCAATAAACCAGTGTCACGGCCAAATCCGGTCGCTCGTCGTAGAGTTCACCGCTTTGAGCGACAGATATATCCACAATCCGGTGGATCACACCCATCGTGGCCGTTATCAGTGGGACGCTGGCGCGAAGAGCCGGGCCGAGTCTCGGTGGGAAAGGGACAGCGCCATGGCTGATCACCAGGAAGCAACCGTCACCCTGCCGAGTGTGCCCGCCTCGGTCCGCGCCGCCCGTCGCCATGTCATGGACGTGCTCGCCACCTGGGGCCTGCCGGCCGGGACGGACCTGGCCGACACGATCCGGCTGATCCTCTCCGAGCTGGCCACCAACGCCGTGCAGCACACCCGGGGCCAGTCGCCCACCTTCACCGTGGAGCTCCGGCTGGACCGCGAGGAGCGCCTGCGCGTCGGGGTCACCGACAGCCATCCCCGCCACCCCAGGCGGCTGCCCGCCGACGGCCGGCAGGACAACGGCCGCGGCATGGTGATCGTCCGCGCGCTGACCGTCGAGTACGGCGGCAGGCTCGTCGTCACCCCGACCGCCGACGGCGGCAAGACGGTGTGGATCACGCTGCCCTGGACGGTGTCCGTCCGCTGACGGCAGCGCGGAGGGGCCGGGCGGAAGATCCGCCCGGCCCGGCGCTCTTGTGGAGCCGCACACAGGAACCGGTGGGTTCCGGATGTCGCTGGTGCCGCTGGGGGCACCGCACGGCAGTCGGGTCCGCTGCCACGGTAAGCGCGCCCGGCGCGCGGGGAGTCCGGCGCGACGGGTACGCCGATGGGATTCTGCGGGACGACGGGGGCGGGAAGCGGTAGCCGCGCCGGTCGTCACCCGCGCCGGTGGTTCAGTCGTTCACTCGGCCGTACGAGACGCTTCTGGTCCAGATGCGCTCGAGGCGGACGACCGAACCGGTCTTCGGGGCGTGCCAGATCAGATTGTTCCCGGCGTATATCCCCACGTGGTAGACGCCGCCCCGGCCGTGGAAGAACACCAGGTCGCCCTGTTCCCGCGAGAGGGAGGGGATGTGTTCGGTGCGGTTGTACTGCTCCTGAGCGGTACGGGGCAGCTGCTTGCCGACCCGTTTGAAGGAGTACTGCGTCAGCCCCGAGCAGTCGAAGCTGTACGGGCCCGTGCCACCCCACACATAGGGGGAGCCCGCCTTCGAGGCCGCGATCCACAGGGCTTTGGTGGAGATGGTTGCGGCTTCGGCGTCGTTGACGGCGCCGGGGCCCAGTACCGTTGCGCTGACGGCCGCCAGAGTCAGGGCGGATTTCACGGACAGGGGTACCACCCCGGCCCTGGACAGCCGTGAGGGACGTTTGTGCGCGCCCATGCCAAACCCTTCGTCAGCCGCCTGTGAAGGATGACCTGTCGGGTTCGGGCAGGCGAAGAATGCCCGGCCGCCGAGGCGGCTTCACCCCAAGGGATGGTCCGGTCCCTCCCTCGTCCCGAGGGCTGGTCCGGCCGTCCCGTCGTGCCTGGGTCCTCCATCCCCGCCGATGCACTCGTGTCGACCAGCGCCCGGGCGGCGGCGGGGTTCGGCGTCCGCCCGGACCGCCCCGCCGTGGTGGCGGGGTCTTGTCGTCGGAGGGATCTTGGCGCAGCCGCGCCGGACACGCCGAGGGGATCCAGGCATATGTGAGCCTCGTCACCGTTGGGTAATTCCGGTGGACGCGGGGCGATTTGACTCTCGCGGATCACCCCTGTTGAGCCGGTCACCTGCGGCGCGGACGATCACCGCGAGCGCAAACCGCGCGTACGGCCCGACATGATCACCACGGCTTGTCTACGATCGCATCCGCTGTCTGAAGGAGATCGAGGGAAGAATGTTTCCGCTCCTCAGTTCGCAGCCGGAGGCGGCAAGGTCACCCGCGACGCCCGGCGTTCGCCGTCCAGGACCCGCATCGCCCGCGCCAGCGTTCCCGCGAACACCTGTCGTTCGCCCCGTTCATGCATCGTCGCCAGCGCGTCACGCAGTCCCGCGGCCGCGACCACGAGCCTCTGCGCGGCTCGTAGCCCGCCGTACGTGTCCTGCGCACGCGCCGGGTTGATCCGGCCGAGCTGATCCAGTACTTCCAGATAACGGTCGACCAGCTCGCCCTCGGCCCGGGTCAGCGCGGGCAGCGGCGGCAGCTCCGGAGGGAACCGGTGGGACGGCTGCGGCACCCCGCTCACCTCCCCGCGGCCGGCGCGAGCCGCGCCCGGCGGTCGGTGACCACCGCGTCGGCCAGGCCGTGGGCCACGGCCCCCGCCGCGTCGAGGACGGTGTCGCGCTCGATGTCCCGCCGGACGCGCTCCGGGCTCCGCCCTGTGTGCAGCGCCAGCATCCCCACCAGGGTCTCGCGGGCGCGCAGCAGCTCCGCGGCCTGGATCTCCAGGTCCGAGGGCTGCCCCCGGACGGGCTCGGGCAGGGCCGGCTCATGGACGAGGACCCGGGAGTGCGGCAGCACCATCCGCTTGCCGGGGGTGCCGGCCGCCAGCAGCACCGCGGCGGCCGAGGCCGCCTGGCCCAGGCAGTAGGTCTGGATCTCGCAGTCGACATAGCGCATGGAGTCGTAGATGGCGCACATCGCGGAGAAGGAGCCGCCGGGGGAGTTGATGTAGAGCGCGATGTCCTGCCCGGGCGCCGTGTGCTCGAGGTACATCAGCTGGGCGATCACATCGCCCGCCGTCGCGTCGTCGAGGGCCGTGCCGAGGAAGATCACGCGCTCGGAGAACAGCTTGGAGTAGGGGTCCAGGGTGCGGGTCCCGCTGCTGGTGCGCTCGGTGAACTCCGGCAGGACGTGACGGGCGAGGGGTCGGGGCATGGCTGCGCCTTTCGATCGGTGCGATGGGTCGTCGCGATCGGTCTCTGTAAAAAATGTACAGGACGTACAGGCGATTAGAATGGGGTCATGGCCTACGAGATTCCTGTGACGCAAGCCCGAGCCGAGCTGGCGGACCTCATCAACCGTGTCGTCTACGGCGGCGAGCGGGTCGTCGTCACCCGTCACGGGAAGCCGCTGGTGGCCCTGGTCTCCGCCGACGACCTGCGGCGACTCGAGGAGGACGCGGCGTCCGCCGCGACCGCGCCCGAGGAGCCGGTGATCAGCACGGTCGCCACGGTCCGCCCGATGCCGTCGTCCGCTCCGGGCGAACGCGGCCGCTTCGGTATCGCGGCCGAGCACCGCGACCCGGGGGGTGCCGCGCACCGCTGACGCCCCGTCGCGGACCGGCGCGTGGGTGCCGGTCATGGGCACACCAAAAATCGGTCATCCCGGTTAACGCGTTGGAAAAGCTTGCGCCCTAATCTGCGGTCAGGGGCCGCGGGGAGAAGAACCCCAGGTCAACACTGTGTTGAGGTGGGATACATGCAACTTTCCCCGCACGAGCAGGAACGACTGCTCATCCATGTGGCCGCCGACGTCGCGGAGCGGCGCAGGGCCCGCGGGCTGCGCCTCAACCACCCCGAAGCGGTGGCCCTGATCACCTCGCACATCCTCGAGGGCGCCCGCGACGGCCGTACCGTCGCCGAGCTGATGTCCTCGGGGCGCAAGGTGCTCACCCGTGACGAGGTCATGGACGGCATCCCCGAGATGATCCACGACGTCCAGGTCGAGGCCACCTTCCCGGACGGGACGAAGCTCGTCACCGTCCACGAACCCATCGCGTGACGGGGGGCACCGTGATTCCCGGAGAGATCCTCCACGCCGACGCGCCCGTGCGGCTCAACGAAGGGCCGCGTCGCACCCGGCTGACCGTCCTCAACGCCGCCGACCGGCCCGTCCAGGTCGGCTCGCACTACCACTTCGCCGAGGCCAACCCGGGCCTCGCCTTCGACCGCGCGGCCGCCCACGGCATGCGCCTCGACATCGCCGCCGGCACCGCCGTGCGCTTCGAGCCGGGCATCCCGGTCGAGATCGATCTCGTGCCCATCGGCGGCAAGCGCGTCGTCGAGGGGCTGCGCGGGGAGTGCGGGGGCCCGCTCGATGCCTGAGCTGACCCGCGCCGAGTACGCCGCGCTCTACGGGCCGACGGCCGGCGACCGGATCCGGCTCGCCGACACGAGCCTGCTGATCGAGATCGAGGAGGACCGCTGCGGCGGCCCCGGCCACGCCGGGGACGAGGCGGTCTTCGGTGGCGGCAAGGTCATCCGCGAGTCGATGGGCCAGTCGCGCGTCACCCGCGCCGAGGGCGCCCCCGACACCGTGATCACCGGCGCCGTCGTCCTCGACCACTGGGGGATCGTCAAGGCCGACGTCGGCATCCGCGACGGACGGATCACCGGCATCGGCAAGGCCGGCAACCCCGACACCATGGACGGCGTCCACCCCGACCTCGTCATCGGCCCCGAGACGGAGATCATCTCCGGCAACGGCAGGATCCTCACCGCCGGCGCCGTCGACGCCCACGTCCACTTCATCTGCCCCCAGCTCGCCGACGAGGCGCTGGCCTCCGGCGTCACCACGCTCGTGGGCGGCGGCACCGGACCCGCCGAGGGCAGCAAGGCCACCACCATCACCCCCGGCTCCTGGCACCTCGCCCGGATGTTCGAGGCGATGGAGGGTCACCCCGTCAACATCGGCTTCCTCGGCAAGGGCAACACCGTCTCGTACGACGCGATGCGCGCCCAACTGCGCGCCGGTGCCGTCGGATTCAAGATCCATGAGGACTGGGGTGCCACCCCCGCCGCCATCGACGCCTGCCTGAGCGTGTGCGAGGAGAGCGGCGCCCAGCTCGCCATCCACACGGACACCCTCAACGAGGCGGGCTTCGTCGGCGACACCCTCGCCGCCATCGCCGGACGCTCCATCCACGCGTACCACACCGAGGGTGCGGGCGGCGGGCACGCGCCCGACATCATCACGGTGGTCTCCGAGGCCAACGTCCTCCCCAGCTCCACCAACCCCACCCGGCCCCACACCGTCAACACCGTCGAGGAACACCTCGACATGCTGATGGTCTGCCACCACCTCAACCCCGCCGTCCCCGAGGACCTCGCCTTCGCCGAGTCCCGGATCCGCCCCGGCACGATCGCCGCCGAGGACGTCCTCCACGACCTCGGCGCCATATCGATCATCTCCTCCGACTCCCAGGCCATGGGCCGCATCGGCGAGGTCGTCCTGCGGACCTGGCAGACCGCGCACGTGATGAAGGAACGGCGCGGCGCCCTGCCCGGCGACGGCCGGGCCGACAACCGGCGGGCCCGCCGCTACGTCGCCAAGTACACGATCAACCCCGCCGTCGCCCAGGGCCTCGACCACGAGATCGGCTCCGTCGAGACCGGCAAGCTCGCCGACCTGGTGCTGTGGGAGCCCGCGTTCTTCGGCGTCCGGCCGTTGCTCGTCCTCAAGGGCGGACAGATCGCCTACGCGCAGATGGGCGACGCCAACGCCTCCATCCCCACCCCCCAGCCCATCCTGCCGCGCCCCATGTTCGGCGCCCGGGGCAGGGCACCCGCCGCCAACTCCCTCAACTTCGTCACCCAGTGGGCGCTGGACGACGGGCTGCCCGAACGGCTGGGCCTGGGCAAACGCTTCGTCCCCATCCTCGGCACCCGCCGCCTCACCAAGGCGGACATGCGCGAGAACGACGCCCGCCCCCGGGTCGAGGTGGACCCGGACACCTTCACCGTGTCGATCGAGGGCGAGCTGGTCGAGCCGCGCCCGGCGGTGGAGCTGCCCATGGCCCAGCGGTACTTCCTCTTCTGACGGGCGTCATTCGATGAGCACCATCTCCGACCGGGCGCCTTCCGACCGGGCGCCTTCCGGCAGCGCGCCTTCCGGCCGGGCGCCGATGGGCGTCATGTCCGCCGCGCTCCTCGTCCTGGCCGACGGCCGCTTCCCCGCCGGGGGCCACGCCCACTCCGGTGGCGCCGAGGCGGCCGTCAAGGCCGGCCGGGTCATGGACGGCGCGTCCTTGGAGGCGTTCTGCCGGGGGCGGCTGCACACCGCCGGGCTGACGGCGGCGGGGCTCGCCGCCGCCACGGCCGCCGGGATCGACCCGCTCGCCGTCGACGCGGCCGCCGACGCCCGCACTCCTTCGCCGGCCCTGCGCGCAGCCGCGCGCCGGCTCGGCCGCCAGCTGATGCGCGCCGCGCGCGCCGCCTGGCCGTCGCCCGAACTCGACGCCCTCGCGGCGGCCTTCCCACGCGGCGCCCACCAGCCCGTCGTCCTCGGGCTGGTCGCCCGCGCCGCCGGGCTCGGCCCGCTGGCCGTCGCCCACGCCGCCGCGTACGAGGCGGTGAGCGGGCCGGCGACGGCGGTGGTGCGGCTGCTGAGCCTCGACCCGTTCGAGGCGACGGCGGTGCTGGCGCGGCTGGCGCCGGAGCTGGACGAGGTGGCCGCCTCGGCGGCCGAGGCGGCGCTGCGGGCGCTCGACGAGGGGCTCGACGCCCTCCCCGCGTCGGCGGCGCCGCTGCTCGACATCACGGCGGAGCAGCACGCGGCTTGGCCGGTGCGGCTGTTCGCCACATAGCCGCTGTCACCCGGGGGCTCCGCCCCCGGACCCCCGCTCCTCGAACGCCGAAGGGGCTGAACTCAGCCCGTCCGGCGCTCGAGGACACCAACTCCCCGGAGGACAACCAATGCACCTCGACCACCCCACCGCCTACCCCCACCGCCACACCTACACCGCCGCCACCCCCACCCGCCCCGACGGCACCCGCCGGGCCCTCCGTATCGGCCTCGGCGGGCCCGTCGGTTCCGGGAAGACGGCGACGGTCGCCGCCCTGTGCCGCGCGCTGCGCGACCAGTTGTCCATCGCCGTCGTCACCAACGACATCTACACCCGCGAGGACGCCGAGTTCCTGCTGCGCAACGCCGTGCTGGCGCCCGAGCGCATCACCGCCGTGGAGACGGGCGCCTGCCCGCACACCGCCATCCGCGACGACATCTCCGCGAACCTCGAAGCGGTCGAGGACCTGGAGGACTCGGTCGGCCCGCTCGACCTCGTCCTCGTGGAGTCCGGCGGCGACAACCTCACCGCCACCTTCTCCAAGGGCCTCGTCGACGCGCAGATCTTCGTCATCGACGTGGCCGGCGGCGACGACATCCCCCGCAAGGGCGGCCCCGGCCTGACCACCGCCGATCTGCTGGTCGTCAACAAGACCGACCTCGCCCCGTACGTCGGCGTCGACCTGGAGGGCATGGCGCGCGACGCCAAGGCCCAGCGCGGGGAGCTCCCGGTGGCCTTCACCTCGCTCGCCACGGAGGGCGGCGTCGCCCCCGTGCGGGACTGGGTGCTCGAGCGGCTCGCGGCCTGGGCGGCGGCGTGACACCGTCGGTCGCCATGGCCACGGCGCTCGCGCCCGACCCCGCCGGCGTGGTGGCGGCGGCCCGGATCGTCGCCGCCCCCGACGGCAGGGGCGCCACCGCCCTGCCCGTCCTGGAGGGGGGAGGCCCCTTCGCCCTGCGCCGGGTCGGCGGGCGTGGGGCGGAAGCTCGGGTGGCGCTCGTGGGCGCCATGAGCGCCCCGCTCGGCGGCGACCGGCTGACGCTCGACGCCCGCGTCGAGGCCGGCGCCGCGCTGGCCTTCTCCACCACGGCCGCCACGATCGCCCTGCCGGGCCGTACGGGCGCGCCCGCCACCTACGACACCCGTATCGACGTGGCCGAGGGCGCCGCCCTGCGCTGGCTGCCCGAGCCGCTGATCTCCGCGCACGGCAGCGACGTCCGGACGACCACGCGCGTCGCGCTCGGCGCCGGGGCCCGGCTGCTGCTCCGCGAGGAGCAGGTCCTGGGCCGGGCGGACGAGCTCCCGGGGCGGCTGCGCTCACGGCTGACGATCCATCAGGCCGGGCGGCCGCTGTTCGACCAGGAGCTGCGTTACGGGCCGGGGGCGCCCGGCTGGGACGGCGGCGCGGTGCTCGGGGGGCACCGCGCGGTCGGCCAGCTCGTCGTCGTCCACCCGGTCTTCGAGGAACGGCCGATGGCGGCCCGGCCGCTCGGTGCGACCGCCGCCGTCACACCGCTCGCCGGTCCGGCCGTCGTGGTGAGCGCGGTCGCGCGGGACGCACTCGAGCTGCGCAAGGTACTGGATTCCTGGGCAAGCGAGCTGAACGACATAATCCGGGCGTTTTAGCGCCAGTTGGGGTGAAGGCCACCAGTCGTGTCGCGCCTCGTTACGTCATCTTTACGGATTAGTAAAGAACGCCCTCACACCCTGTCCTTTGTGGCAGGGGAGACGAAAAGATTCCCACCTGCAGACCGCGTGATCATCGCTGCCTTCCGGGCGGCGCACGAAGCAGGGGGAATTACTGTCTTGAGACCCAACGCGATAGCCGGCGCGGCCGGCACCGTGCTGGCCGGCACGCTCGTCGCCGGCTTCCTGGCCGCACCGACGGCGGGCGCGGCGCAGGCCGTGCCGGGAGGCGCTGCCGAGGCCAAGGGCGTGAAGATCGCCGCCGAGCGGGCCGCGAAGTCGGGCGTGAAGTGGCAGGACTGTCCTGCCGACTGGGGGCAGCTGCCGAAGCCCATCCAGTGCGGCTTCGTCACGGTCCCCGTCGACTACGCCAAGCCCAACGGCCGCACCATCCAGATCGCCGTGGACCGGGCCAAGTCCACCGGCACCGCGAGCGAGCGCCAGGGCGCGCTCGTCTACAACCCGGGCGGCCCGGGCGGTTCCGGCCTGCGCTTCCCCACGCGGGTCACGAGCAAGAACCCGCTCTACGTCAACATCGCCAAGGCGTACGACTTCGTGGGCTTCGACCCGCGCGGCGTCGGCCGCTCCGCCCCGATCTCCTGCGTCGACCCCCAGGAGTTCGCCAAGGCCCCCAAGGCCGACCCGGTCCCCTCCGGCGAGGCCGACAAGCGCGCCCAGCGCAAGCTGGCCAAGGAGTACGCGGACGGCTGCTTCGAGCGCAGCGGTGACCTCCTGCCGTACCTGACGACGATGAACACCGCCCGTGACGTGGACGTCGTCCGTGCCGCCCTCGGCGAGAAGAAGCTGAACTACCTCGGTGTCTCCTACGGCACCTACCTGGGCGCCGTCTACGGCACGCTCTTCCCGTCGCACGTCCGTCGCATGATCGTCGACAGCGTCGTGAACCCGGCCCAGGACAACATCTGGTACAAGGCCAACCTCGAGCAGGACATCGCCTTCGAGGGCCGGTTCAAGGACTGGGAGAAGTGGGTCGCCCAGCACGACGACGCCTTCCACCTCGGCACCACCCAGGCCACGGTCCACCAGAACTGGCTGAAGCTCCGCGCCTCCGCCAAGGCCAAGCCCATCGGCGGGGTCGTCGGCCCGGCCGAGCTGATCGGCTGGTTCCAGAAGGCCGCGTACTACGACTCCTCGTGGGTGCCGGTCGCCCAGACCTGGAGCAAGTACGTCGCCGGTGACGAGAAGCCGCTGATCGAGGCGGCCGGCCCGAACATGGCCGACAAGGCCGGCAACATCGCCGCGGAGAACGGCAACGCCGTCTACACCGCGGTCGAGTGCGCCGACGCCAAGTGGCCCACCAGCTGGAACAAGTGGGACCGGGACAACACCCGCGTGGACCGTCAGGCCCCGTTCATGACGTGGTCCAACGCGTGGATGAACCTGCCCTGCGCCACCTGGAAGGGCCCGCAGTACAACCCGATCGAGGTCACCACGCACAAGGGCCTGCCGCAGACCCTCATCGTGCAGTCCGACCGTGACGCCGCCACCCCCTACGAGGGCGCGGTCGAGCTGCACAAGCGCTTCCGCGGCTCGCAGCTGATCACGGAGAAGGGCGCCGGCTCCCACGGCGTCACGGGCCTCGTCAACCCCTGCATCAACACCAAGGTTGACGCGTATCTCCTGACCGGCAAGCTCACCGGCGGCTCCGACGTGACGTGCACCCCGCACGCCACCCCCGAGCCCCCGAAGGCCACCGCCGCCAAGTAGTTCCCGGTAGCGGTACGTCGAGCACCCGTGCCCCGGCCCATTGTGGGTCGGGGCACGGGTGTTTTCGGAGGTGTTTCAGTCCACCCACACGCGGGCCAGGCACCTACGGGCGTACGGGTCGGGCGGGTCGGTGAAGGCGGTGCGGCCGTGCAGCACGACGGTGTTGTCCACCCAGAGAAAGTCTCCCGGACGGAGGGGGACGCGCAGGACGGTGCGCGGGTCGGACAGGATCCGGTCGACGGCGTCGAGAGCCGCCTGCTCGCCGGGGGTCAGGGTCGCGCCGGCTTCGTGCTGGGCGCGTTCGATCCCGCGCCGGTTGTAGTGCACGCGCAGGTCGGCGCCGTGCCGCTGGAAGACGGGGCGGAGCCGGTCGAAGCCGGTTCCCCGGCCGAAGTGGAAGTCCTGATAGAGGCGGGGCAGGGCCCAGGGGCTCTCCGCGAGCAGGCTGTTGTGCACGGTATGGCCGCTGGCCAGCAGCGTCTCCCCGCCTTGTGCCGCCTGTCGCACACACAGCAGCCCCAGCAGCCTTGGCGGATGGGGTGCCGGGGTCCGGTCGGTGTGGAGACCCAGAGCGAGGTCGGTCTTGCCCAGTCCGGCAGCGTCGGACACGGTGATGAGGTCACCGGGGTCCGCCGGCCTCACAGCCCCCAGCGAGGCGGCGAGTTGCCGGCCCATCGCGGCGCACTCCTGATCGGAGCGGCCATCTACCGGAAAGCCGCGGATCACGACGAACCCGCGGCCGTTCCGCAGGCGCCGGGTCACCTGCGCGGCCAGGTCCGCCGGTGCGCGCGAGCAGGCGGGCGGCAGCGGGAGCAGCCAGTCCGCCTCGCCGACGGCTTGGCGATCCCACGCCGTGAGTGCTTCGACCGGGGCGGGTCGGGTCATCCGCTCACCTTTCCGCGACGGCTGCCTGCCGACAGATTCCCTCCAGGAACGTAGCGGACGGTGGAGACCGAGTGCAGTCCCGGTGCGCCCCGTTCCGGGCGGCGACGAAGGAAACCCGGCGGTGCGAGGCGCCGCCCCTCGCCGACATCCGCCGCCCCGCCGCCAGGGGTTCTTGACGGCGCCGGGCGGGTGGGCTGGAATTCCTGGGCCGGACATCCCGCCGGTCGCCGCGCGCGGCCGGCTCGCCGAGGGACGGGGACGATGACTCCACTGCCGCAGGCCGGACCGCCGGTGACGGCCGGGCCGCTTCAGGATCTGCCCCCGCTCGTCTTCGCCGAGGAGTGCGACCGGCTGCGGGACCGGCTCGCGGCCGTCGCCCGGGGGAGGCGTTCCTGCTGCAAGGGGGCGAGAGCGCCCGGAGTTTCGACGGGACGACCGCCGAGTCTGTCGGCGGCATCCTCCGTACGCTCCTCCAGATGGCCGTGGTCCTCACCTACGCGGCCTCGGTCCCCGTGGTCAAGGTCGGCCGGATCGACTTCGGCCGCGTCGACTTCGGCGTGCCCACCGGCTCCGGCGACCCCGGCTCCCACCGGCTGCGCCGGATGTACGAGGCGTCGGCGACCACGCTCAACCTCGTACGCGCCTTCGGTATCGGGGGCATGCCGATCTCCACCAGGTGCACGAGTGGAACCGCGGGTTCGTGACCGACTCCCCGGCCCGCCGGCGCTACACGGAGCTCGCCGACGGGATCGAGCGCTCCCTGCGCTTCATGCACGCGTGCGGGGTCGACCCCAAGGAGGTCCACACCGTCGACTTCTTCGCGGGCCACGAGGGGCGGCGGCTCGACTACGAGGAGGCGCTCACCCGCACCGACGGCCGCACCGGGCTGCCCTACGCGACCAGCGCCCACCTGCTGTGGACCGCCCTGCCCGGCCGGGAGACGGCGGACGACGAGCACCTCGCGTACCTGTCCCGGATCCACAACCCCGTCGCCGTGGAGCTCGGCCCCGGCGCCGACCCGGACACCGTCCTCGCCTGCGTCGACCGGCTCGACCCCGACCGCGTCCCCGGCCGGCTCACCTTCATCACCCGGATGGGCGCCGAACTCGTCCGCGACCGGCTGCCCGCGCTGGTGCGCAAGGCCGAGGGGGCGGGCGCCACGCCCGTCTGGGTCTGCGACCCCGTGCGCGGCAACACCGTCCGGACGGCCGGAGGTCATGTCGTGCACGACTTCGACGCCCTCCTCGACGAGGTCCGGGGCTTCTTCGAGGTCCACCGGGCCTGCGGCACCCACGCGGGCGGCATCCACGTGGCGCTCACCGGCGACCGGGCCGCCCGAGGCGCCCGGCTCGACCGGGCGCACTCTCTCGACCTGGCCTTCCTCGTCGCCGAGATGATGGGGGAGCGGGTCTGACCGACGGCCCCGACGCCGACGGCGGCTTGTTCCGGCTTGTTTTGAAGCGATCGATTCAAAACGTGCTAACGTCCCGTCCCGGGGGTGGACGATCATCGCTGCCCCTATTTTGAAGCGTTCGATTCAAAATGGGAGGGGAACCATGCCGATCGCCGTCTATGTTCTGGGGCTTGGCATCTTCACTCAAGGCACCTCCGAGTTCATGCTCTCCGGGCTGCTTCCCGGTATGGCCGCTGACCTAGGGGTTTCGATTCCTCAAGCCGGGCTGCTCATCTCGGCCTTCGCCATCGGCATGGTCGTCGGTGCGCCCCTGCTCGCCGTCGCCACCCTCGGGCTTCCCCGCCGTACCGCCCTCGTCGGGCTTCAGGCCGTGTTCGTGGCCGCGCACATCGCGGGCGCGCTCGCTCCCGGTTACGGCTTCCTCTTCGCGACCCGCGTCGTCAGCGCCCTCGCCTACGCCGGGTTCTGGGGCGTCGCCGTCGCCACCGCCGTCACGCTCGTGCCCGAGAGCGCCAAGAGCCGGGCCGTCGCCGTCGTCGCCGGTGGCCTCACCCTCGCCACTATCGTCGGCGTCCCCGCGGGCACCGTCCTGAGCCGGCACGCCAGTTGGCGCGCCGCCTTCTGGGCCGTGGCCGTGGCGACCGTGGCCGGCCTCGTCTGCACCCTCATCGCCGTCCGGGCGGATCACGGCGCGCCCGGTGACGCGCCCCGCTCGGTGCGGGCGGAGCTGCGCGGCATGGCTCGGCCGCAGCTCTGGCTTTCGTACGCCATCACCGCCTGCACTTTCGGCGCGGTCATCGTGACCTTCAGCTATCTCGCGCCGCTGCTGACCGACGTCACCGGCATCGGTGAGAAGTGGGTGCCCGCGCTCCTGGCCCTGTTCGGCGCCGGCGGTCTGATCGGTCTCGTCATCGGCGGGCGCACCGCGCATGCCCGCCCGCTCGCGACCCTCGGCTGGGGGCTCGGCGCGCTCGCCGCGGTCTCCGTACTCCTCGCCCTGACCGCACACCGTGCGATCGCCGTCGTCGCTCTGGTGTTCCTGCTCGGCATCGCCGGGTACGTCACCAACCCGGCGCTGCAGTCGCGCGTCTTCGCGCTCGCGCCCGACGCGCCCACTCTCGTCGGCGCGACCAACACCGCCGCCTTCAATGTCGGCAACACCTTGGCTCCGCTCCTCGGCGGCTTCGCGATCGACGCCGGCCTCGGTTACGCCTCCGTCGCCTGGGTCGGTGCCGGCCTCGCCGCCGCCGGATTCGCGGGCGTACTCGGAGCCGTACGCATGCGGCGGAACGCTTCCGTGCCTGCCGGTTCCCTTGAGTCCCGTACCCGTGCCGTGGCCTGACCGCCGCACCCAGAAGAAACCGCCGCACCCTGAAGAAACCGCCGCACCCTGAAGAAGGAGAAAATGCCATGACCTCTTCCCTCACCCGCGTCACCGCCTCCCCCGACTGGTACGCCCCGGCCCGCATCTCGCTCGGCACGCGCGTCGGTGACCTCGTCTTCACCTCCGGCCAGGCCCCTGTCGACGACCACGGCACCACGGTCGCGCCCGGCGACTTCGCCGCGCAGGCCCGGCAGGCCATGGCGCACGTCGGCGCCGTCCTGGAACGCGGCGGATCCGGGCTGGACCGGCTGGTGAAGGTCACCGTCTTCGTCACGGACATCGCGCACCAGGAGCTGTACGAGGCGGTGCGCGAGGAGTCGTACAGCGCGCCCTTCCCGGCCGAATCGTTCGTCCAGGTCGCCGCGCTCGCCGATCCCGCGTGGCTGATCGAGATCGAGGCCGTCGGCGTCGTGCGCTGAGCCGACGCCACGTCAGCCTGTTTTGTACGGCTGTTACAAAACCTCTAGGGTGGGCGTATGGCCAGGCCACGGCAGTTCGACGAGGACCGCGTCATCAGCGCGGCCATGGAAACCTTCTGGCGCCGGGGCTACGAGGGGACCTCCACCCGCGACCTCTGCGAGAGCACCGGGCTCGGGCCGTCCAGCCTCTACAACACCTTCGGCGGCAAGCGGCAGCTGTATCTGCGCGCCCTGGAGCGCTACCACGAGACCGCCACCACCGAGCAGGTCGAGCTCCTGGCCGGGCCCGGGACCGGCCAGGAGCGGCTGCGTGCGCTGATGGCGCACGCCATCGACGCCGATGTGGCCCCGGGTGGGGACGCCGGTACGGACGGGCCGCGTGGCTGCTTCGCGATCAGCGCGGCGATCGAAGCCGCGGCGCTGGACCAGGACGTACGGAAGGTCGTGCGGCGCACCTTCGACCGCGTCGAGGACGCGATCCACACGATCGTCGTCGAGGGGCAGGCCGCGGGGGAGATCCGTACCGGCACCGACGCGCGTACCCTCGCCCGTCAGGTTCTGAGTTCGTATTACGGGTTGCGGGTCCTGGCGCGTGTCCACGACCGGCGGGACCTGCTGCTCGCGACCGCGCTCGCCACTCTCGACTCGCTGCGGGCGCGCTGAGTCCCGCTCCTCGGTCGCGTCGGCCGCCCAGCGGACCTCGCGTTCAGCGCCCCCCGGCCGCGAACACCGACGCGAAGGCCGCCCGGGTCGGCGAGTCCGTCCGCCGGTCGAGGATCGCGAAGACGACGTGCTCGAAACGGTCCGCGAACCGGCCCTCACCTGTCAGGTGCCCGGCGAACGCCGTCGCGACCCGCGCCGGATCGTTGCGGAAGACCCCGCACCCCCACGCCCCGAGGACCAGCCGGCGGTAGCCGTGCGCGGCCGCCACCTCCAGCACCCGGCCCGCGCGCTCCGCCAGCGCCGCCGGGATCCGCGCGGTGAGCTCCGGGGTGCGCTGGGCGATCACTCCCGCGTTGGGCGCCGGGGAGGTCAGGAAGCCCACCGTGTACGGGGTCTCCAGGAGCCCGTCCCGGTCGTCGCGGAAGACCGGGACGCCGGGGGAGTGGATCACCCGGTCGCTGTAGAAGGGGCTGGGGTCCGCGCGGTGGGCGGCGTAGTACTCCGGGGCCTCGCGCAGACATGTGTACAGGGCCGAGCCCCGGCACAGCGCCTCCTCCTGCGCCTGGGCGCCGTTGAGGTAGCCGCCGCCGGGGTTGCGGGCGGAGGCGAAGTTGAGCACCGCGACGTCGCCGTCCGCCGCCAGGCGGCGCGACGCGTCCAGGCTGCCCTCGGCCGTCACCTCGAAGACCGCCGCCGTCGGTTCCGCCGGTCGCACCGCCACCGGCTCCGGGCCGTACAGCCGCGTACCCCGGCGGGCCACCACGACCGCGTCGGCGATGTCCGCCCACCGCCCGCCCGGTGTCGTATAGCCCCCGTCGGCGACGATCGACTCCGTCACCCGCGCGACCTCACGCAGCCGTGCGCTCATTACGTTCCCCCTTGTCAGAAGCTTTTGTACGGACGGGAGCGTACGGACGACCTGCCGTTCACGGCGAGGGAATTTCGCCGCCGGGCCGACGGCCGCCCGGGTGGCCACGACCCCCCACACGGGTGAGGAGCCGGTGTGGTCCCTTGCCCTACGGCGGCCCCACGCGGTGCCCTGACCGGCACGACCGCGCCCGGGAGGCACCCATGTCCGTACGCACCACCGCGACAGCGGCGGCGACCGTCACCGCGACCGCCACCGCGCTGCTCGCGCTGCCTCCCGTGGCGGCGGGCGCCGACAGGATGGACGCGAAGGAGGCGGGACGGCTCCTCCTCACGATCTCCGGCGCGCGCAACACCTGGATCCGCGGCGTCCGGCTCGACTGCCCCGCCGCGGGCGGCCACCACCCCCACGCGGCCGAGGCCTGCGCGGACCTGGAACGGGCGGGCGGCCGGCCCGACCAGCTGCCCGTCAGCCCTGGCCAGGTGTGCACCCGGGAGGACGACCCGGTCGTTGCCACCGTCGACGGGGCCTGGCACGGCGCCACGGTGTCCTGGCGGCGGACCTACCCCAACCTCTGTCTCCTGGAGACCGCCACCGGAGCGATCTTCCACTTCTGAGCGCCCGACCCTCCCCACCCCCGGCGCTCAGTTCCCGCGCGCCGCCATCGCCCCGATCGTCGCCACGCCCAGCACGACCCAGGCGAACCACAGCCAGCCGTCGCTCCCGATCGTCACCGAGTAGGCGGTCACCAGGACCAGCCCCCCGACCGTGAGCGCCGCCATGGCCCTCGTCGATCCGGGCATCCAGCACCTCCTCCACGGCGGCCCCGCCACAGGACGGAAACGAAACGGCCGTACATACGCGCGGACCGCGGTCAGGAGACCATCGTCTCCCCACCGCGGTCCGTACCGCCATACCCCCGCCGGGCCCCGCCTCGTCCTAGCCCTGCTGGCCCTTCGCGTGGAGCGAGGCCAGGTAGGCGTTGTAGGCGTTGAGCTCCTTGTCGCCGCTGCGCTCCTCCGCGCGGTCGGCCCGCTTGGCCTGCCGCTGCTCCGAGCGGTACCACTGGTACACCAGCGCCAGCAGCACCAGGACCGACGGGATCTCGCTGAACGCCCAGGCGATGCCGCCGCCCGCCTTCTGGTCGTCCAGCGCGTCGATGCCCAGCGAGGCCGGCGGGTGCATATACGTGCCGATCATCGGCTCCGAGGCCATCATCAGCGCGATGCCGAAGAAGGCGTGGAAGGGCATGCCCGCGAACAGCTCCAGCATCCGCATCACATAGCCCGGCCGGTGCGGGCCCGGGTCCACACCCATGATCGGCCAGAAGAACACCAGGCCCACCGCGAGGAAGTGCACCATCATCGCGATGTGCCCGGTCCTCGTCTCCATGAGGAAGTCGAAGAGCGGCGTGAAGTACAGCGCGTACAGGCTCGCGATGAACATGGGGATCGTGAACGCCGGGTGGGTGATGATCCGCATGTAGCGGCTGTGCAGCAGGGCTACCAGCCACTCGCGCGGCCCCTTGCGGCCGCGTCCCGCCGCGGGCAGCGCCCGCAGCGTCAGCGTCACCGGCGCGCCCAGCAGCAGGAGGATCGGGGAGAGCATGCTGATCACCATGTGCTGCACCATGTGCACGCTAAACATGACCATGCCGTAGTCGTTGAGCTTGGTGCACATCACCAGCGCCACGCTCAGCACGCCCAGCGTGAACGCCACCACCCGGCCCCACGGCCACGCGTCGCCGCGTCTCCGCAGCCGCACCACGCCCCAGCCGTAGAGACCCAGCCCCAGCAGGCAGCCGATCATGAAGAACGGCTCGCCGCTGAACTGCAGACCCCGGCTCAGCGTGAACGGCGGCATGTCCATGTGCATCATGCCGTGCATGCCCTGCATGCCGTGCCCGCCGTGATCCATCCACTCTCTCCCATTTCGCACCGATGCGCCGGGACCAGACTAGAGGCGCCCCGGGCCGCGCCCACGGCCGGGGGCGCCCCGGGGCGAGGCGGACGGACCGGATCAGAGCACGCAGTCGGCCTCGGCGTAGCGCTCCGCCGGAACCGTCTTCAGCCGCTCGGTGGCCTCGGCCAGCGGCACCAGCGTGATGTCCGTGCCGCGCAGCGCCGTCATCATCCCGAACGCGCCCCGGTGCGCCGCCTCCACCGCGTGCCAGCCGAAGCGGGTGGCGAGCACCCGGTCGTACGCGGTGGGCGTGCCGCCGCGCTGGACATGGCCGAGGATGACGGGCCGGGCCTCCTTGTCCAGGCGGCGCTCCAGCTCCACGGCCAGCTGCCGGGCGACGCCGGCGAAGCGCTCGTGCCCGTAGACGTCCGTACCGCCGGTCTCGAACTCCATCGAGCCGGGGCGCGGCTTGGCGCCCTCCGCGACGACCACGATGGCGAATCGTTTTCCCGCCTCGAAGCGCTTGCCGACGACCGCCGTCAGTTCGTCCATGTCGAAGGGCCGTTCCGGCACCACGATCGCGTGCGCGCCGGCGGCCATGCCCGACTGGAGGGCGATCCAGCCGGTGTGGCGGCCCATCACCTCCACGATCAGCACCCGCTGGTGGGACTCGGCGGTCGTCTTCAGCCGGTCCAGGGCCTCCGTGGCCACGCCCACGGCCGTGTCGAAGCCGAAGGTGACGTCGGTCGAGGCGATGTCGTTGTCGATGGTCTTGGGGACGCCGACGATCGGCAGCCCGGCGTCCGACAGGAGGCGGGCCGCCTTGAGGGTGCCCTCGCCGCCGATGGGGATGACGGCGTCCAGGCCGAGCGCGGCCACGTGCTCGCGGGCGCGCTCCACGCCGCCGCGCAGATCCTCGGGCCGTACCCGGGAGGAGCCGAGGACGGTGCCGCCGGTGGCGAGGATGCCGGCCACGGACTCCAGGTCCAGCGGCCGGTGGTCGCCCTCCAGCAGACCGCGCCAGCCGTCGTGGAAACCGATTACCTCGTCGCCGTGGTCGACGACCGCGCGGTGGACGACGGAACGGATGACGGCGTTGAGGCCGGGGCAGTCGCCGCCGGAGGTGAGCACACCGATGCGCATGACAGGGGGACCTTTTGGATCGGGGCCCCGCGGGGCCGCTGAAGGACCGGACCCCGTCGTCCGGTGGGAATCCCCGCCACCCTAAACCGTCGGGGCGGCGGGGATCACGACCGTCCGCTATGCGGGCTGTGTCGCCGCGGCGATCCGCTCGGCGCGCAGCGCCTCGTACCAGCGGTCGTCGACCGGCGGCAGGGCGTTGACGTCCAGCGCCAGCTTGATCAGCATGTCCGCGATGTGCGGGTTGCGGGCCATGACCGGCCCGTGCATGTACGTACCGAAGACGGTCTCGTTGAACGCGCCCTCGGTGCCGTCGCCGGTGCCGTTGCCCTTGCCGAACCGGACCCGGGCGAACGGGCGGGCCGTCGGGCCCAGGTGGGTGACGCCCTGGTGGTTCTCGAACCCGGTCAGCGGGGCAGGCCCAGCTGGGGGTCGATGTCGGCGAGGACGTCGCCGACGCAGCGCTCGCCCTCGCCCCGGGTGCTGATGACGTCCAGCAGGCCCAGGCCCTGCTCGCGCCGGCCCAGGTCGTTGATGAACTCGTGGCCCAGGATCTGGTAGCCGGCGCAGACCGAGAAGACGATCGCGCCGTTGGCGACGGCCCGGTTGAGACCGCCGTCGCGGCGCAGCCGCTCGGCGGCCAGCCGCTGCGGCCGGTCCTCGCCGCCGCCGATCAGGTAGATGTCACCGGAGGTGGGGATCTGCTGGTCGGAGCGGACGTCCACGCGCTGGACGTCCAGGCGGCGCTGGTGGGCGCGGCGCTCCAGGACCAGGACGTTGCCCTGGTCGCCGTAGGTGCTGAGCAGGTCGGGGTAGACCCACACCACACGCAGACTGTTCTGGCTCATGCTCACAATCCTTTGAGTGCTGCCCGTGGGTCAGTTGCCGACGACGCGGCGGATGTCCTGGAAGGCGGTGTAGTTCGCGATGACCTCGATCTTGCCGGGCGGGGCCATCTGCACCGCCTCGTCGAACGTCTCGCAGACCCGGAAGTCCACGCCCGCGACCTCCAGCCGCACGGCCAGGTCCAGCTTGCGGTCGCCGATGACCATGATCGGGTGCCCGGCGAGCCGGCTGTAGTCCACGTCCCACAGCCAGGAGGTGTCGGTGCCGTCCGCGCCGCGGGCGTTCACCGAGAGGATCACCGGCGCCGGCGGGCCGTCGATCAGCGAGAACGTCTCCAGCCAGCCGGCCGGGTTCTTCGCCAGCAGCAGCCGCACCTCACGGCCGGTGTAGTTCACCACGTCGTACCGGCCGGCCACGGCCTGCACCTGGTACATCCGCTCCAGCGCCACCTGCGGCGGCACGCCGAAGGTCGCGGCCACGGCGGCCGAGGTGGTGGCGTTGGCCTTGTTGGCCCGGCCCGGCAGCTGGAGGTGGATGGGCCACGCGGAGCCGTGCGGGTCGAGGACGTAGTCCCCCGACAGCGCCCAGCTCGGCGTCGGCCGGCGGAAGCCGCACTCGCCGCAGAACCAGTCGTCGCCCGGGCGCTGCATCACACCGCCGCAGGAGGGGCACGACCAGGCGTCGTCCTTCCACTCCTGGCCGGCCGCGACCCACACCACGTTCTGCGACGAGGACGCCGCCCACACGATCAGCGGGTCGTCCGCGTTGGCGATCACCACGGCCTTGGTGCCGGCCAGGCCCTCACGCCACTTCTCCGCCAGCATGCGGGTCTCCGCGGCGCGGTCCAGCTGGTCGCGCGAGAGGTTCAGCAGCGCTATGGCCTTGGGCGAGGTGTCGCGGGCGACACCCGCCAGGTACTTCTCGTCCACCTCGATCACGCCGTAGCGCGCGTCCGAGCCGCCCGCCAGGGCGGAGGTGATGCCCGCGGGCATGTTCGCGCCCAGGGCGTTGGACACCACCGGACCGCTGGCCCGCAGCGCCTCGGCGATCAGCCGGGTCGTGGTCGTCTTGCCGTTGGTGGCCGACACCAGGACCACGTCCAGGTGCGTTGCCAGCCGGGCCAGCAGGTCGGGGTCGAGCTTGAGCGCGACCTTGCCGCCGATCACCGACCCGCTGCCGCGGCCCGCTGCGCGCGAAACCGCCGCAGCCGCCTTGCCCGCCGTCACGGCGAGCTTGGCCCGCGGCGACAGCGGCCCCGAGTTGCCTGCCATCGTCCTAGTCCTCCTTGTTCGGCGCCGGGCCGTAAATTCCTGGTCAGCCGGTGGAACGCCCCCTCAGTGCCGAGGGCCGGCCAGGAGACTCCGGTCGGGGATCAGCCTATCGAGATCCGGCCGCGGGCCCGAACCCGCGGCCCGGGGAACGTACGCTTGGGCCCATGCGACGAGGCACCATTCCCGGCAGTTCAGGACGTGTGCGGCCCATGAGGCTGCTCGGAGACCGGGGTCTCGCGGCACCCTGCGAGGAGGTCACGGCCTTTGACGCGGAGCTCGCCCGGCTCGTCGAGGACATGTTCGCGACCATGTACGCGGCGAGCGGCGTCGGCCTCGCCGCCAACCAGATAGGCGTGCCGCTGCGCGTCTTCGTCTACGACTGTCCCGACGACGAGGACCGCCGCCATCTGGGCCACATCGTCAACCCCCGGCTCGTCGCCACCGACGGCCCCGTGATCCGCGGCCCCGAGGGCTGTCTGTCCGTGCCGGGCGTAGAGGCGGGCACCCCGCGCTTCGACGAGGCCGTCGTCGAGGGCGTGCGGCTGGACGGCTCCCCGGTCACGGTGCGGGGCACCGGCTTCTTCGCGCGGTGCCTCCAGCACGAGTGCGACCACCTGGACGGCGGCCTCTACCTCGACCACCTCACGGGGGCGCGGCGGTGGCGCGCTCTGCGGGCGGCGCGGCGGGCCGGGCTGTCCCCGGCCGAGGCCGGTGCCGAGGCCCCGGCCCTCGACCGCGTGGGCTGACGCCCGCACCGCTGTCGGCTTCTGTCAGAACCCCGGGCCGTCCGCCCGGTCGCCCGACGTGGCCAGGCGGCCCCACAGCAGGTCCGCGAGGTGGCGGACGAGCTGGCCGCGCGGGAACGGGCGCTCCCGCAGCCACCAGTCGCCGGCGGCGTGCATCATGCCGACGATGCCGTGGCCCCAGGTCCGCGCCAGCTCCTCCCCGTCCGGGCCGAGGTCCACGCGCTCGACGATGACCTGCGCCAGCTCCTCACCCATGCGCCGCAGCAGCGGTGCCGAGTGGCGGCCGACGTCGAAGCCCTGGTCCGAGGAGTGGCCCTCGTCGGCCGGGTGCATCAGGAAGCGGTAGACCTGGGGCCGCGCCTCTATCGCCGCCAGATAGCTGTCCAGCGTCGTCTCCACCCGCTCGCGCCGGTTGGTGGGCGCGTCCAGCGCCGCCCGCAGCCCGGCGAGCAGGGCGTCGGTGTGGCGCACGGCCAGCGCCCGGTACAGGCCCCCCTTGTCGCCGAAGTGGCGGTAGAGGATGGGCTTGGTGATCCCCGCCTCCGCCGCGATGGCGTTCATCGACGCCCCCGGTCCCTCCCGCAGCACCACCCGGTCGGCGGCCTCCAGCAGCTCCCTCCGCCGCTGCTCGGCCGCCTTGTGCTGCTCTTCTCGCTGACTGGTCTCCATCAGACGTGTCTCCCCGCCCCAGTGATTCGAAATGCCTGCGCAAAGTAACACCCGATCCACACAGCGGATTCGGGTGGCGGTCCGTTGACAGGCTTTACCCGTGGGTAACATACTGCCGCTACCGTGAGTAGCGCATGCCGGGAGGGGACATGGCCGCCTTCGAGCCGGAGCTGAGCGACGAGCAGGAGACCGTCCGGGACTGGATCCACGGCTTCGCCGCCGAGGTGATGCGGCCGGCGGCCGCGGAGTGGGACGAACGCGAGGAATTCCCCTGGCCGGTGGTCCGGGAGGCCGCCAGGATCGGGCTCTACTCGCTGGACTTCTACGCCCGCCAGTTCTTCGACCCCACGGGCCTGGGCATCCCCATGGCCATGGAGGAGCTCTTCTGGGGCGACGCGGGCCTGGGCCTCGCGATCACCGGCACGGGGCTCGCGGCGGTCAGCGTCTTCACCAACGGCACGGACGAGCAGATCGGCACGTGGGTGCCGCAGATGTACGGCGACGCGAACGATGTGAAGATCGCCGCGTTCTGCTCCTCCGAACCCGACGCGGGCTCGGACGTCTCGGCCATGCGCACCCGCGCCCGCTACGACGGGGCCAAGGACGAGTGGGTGATCGACGGCGTCAAGGCGTGGGCCACCAACGGCGGCATAGCCGACGTCCACGTCGTCGTCGCCGTGGTCGACCCGGAGCTCGGCGCCAGGGGCCACGCCTCGTTCGTCGTCCCGCCCGGCACCCCCGGCCTCACCCAGGGCCAGAAGTTCCGCAAGCACGGCATCCGGGCCTCCCACACCGCCGAGGTCGTCCTCCAGGGCGTCCGGGTCCCGGGCCACTGCCTCCTCGGCGGCAAGGACCGGCTGGACGAGCGCCTCGCCCGCGCCCGCGAGCGCGCGAACGGCGGCGAGCGGAGCGGCAACGCCGCGATGGCCACCTTCGAGGCGTCCCGCCCGGCCGTCGGCGCCCAGGCCGTCGGCATCGCCCGCGCCGCCTACGAGGTGGCCCTCGACTACGCCCGCACCCGCGTCCAGTTCGGCCGCCCGATCATCGACAACCAGGGCGTCGCCTTCCAGCTCGCCGACATGCGCACCCGCGTCGACGCGGCCCGCCTGCTGGTCTGGCGCGCCTCCTGGATGGCGACGGCCGGCCGCCCCTTCACGGCGGCGGAGGGCTCGATGTCCAAACTCTTCGCCGGCGAGACCGCCAAACAGGTCACCGCCCAGGCCATGCAGATCCTCGGCGGCAACGGCTACACCCGCGACTATCCGGTGGAACGCATGCACCGGGACGCCGCGATCTACTCCGTCTTCGAGGGCACGAGCGAGATCCAGCGCCTGGTGATCGCCCGCGCCATCTCGGGCATGCCGATCCGTTAGCACTGCTCGGCGCTGCGATTAGCGTGGCTTCCCACATTCGATCAAGACCGATCGTGGTGGGAAGGAAGTCGTATGCCGGGCTTGCGAAGCAGTCGTCACGGAGGGACTCGGGAGTCCGAGGGGGGCCTCGACACCGACACTCTGCGGCTCGTGGCCGTGAAGGGCCCGCCGTCCCGCGCGGGCGGAGGCAGCGCGTCCGGCCTGGCGAGATCCAGTGCCGTGATGGCCGCGGGCACGCTGGCCTCCCGGCTGACCGGCTTCGTGCGCAGCCTTGTGATCACCGCCGCTCTGGGAACCGCCGTACTCGGTGACGCCTACACCGTGGCCGCCACCCTGCCCACGATGATGTACATCCTCACCGTCGGCGGCGGGCTCAACTCCGTTTTCGTGCCCCAGCTCGTGCGGGCCATGAAGGAGGACGCGGACGGGGGCGAGGCGTACGCCAACCGCCTGCTCACCCTCGTCATGGTGACGCTCGGCGCCATCGTCGCCGCCGCGTTCCTCGGGGCACCCCTGCTGGTCCGGCTGATGTCGAACAGCATCGCCCGGGACGAGGCGGCCGACAGCGTCGCCGTCGTCTTCGCCCGCTACTGTCTGCCCACCATCTTCTTCATGGGCCTGCACGTCGTCATGGGCCAGATCCTCAACGCCCGTGGCCGGTTCGGGGCGATGATGTGGACGCCCGTGCTCAACAACATCGTGGTCATCGCCACGTTCGGCGCGTTCGTCTGGGTCTACGGCACTTCCGGCACGTCGAGCATGGGCGTCGGCACGATCCCGCCGGAGGGGGTGCGGCTGCTCGGCGCCGGGACGCTGCTCGGTCTCGTCGTCCAGGCCCTGGCCATGATCCCGTATCTCCGGGAGACCGGCTTCCGGTTCCGTCCCCGCTTCGACTGGAAGGGGCAAGGGCTCGGCCGGACCGTCCGGCTCGCCAAGTGGACGGTGCTGTTCGTCCTCGCCAACCAAGCGGGCGCGACCGTCGTCACCCAGCTGGCCACCGCCGCCGGCGAGGCGTCCGGCAAGGAGGGCGCCGGCTTCACCGCGTACACCAACGCCCAGCTGATCTGGGGCATGCCCCAGGCCATCATCACCGTCTCCGTCATGGCCGCCGTGCTGCCCCGGCTCTCCCGCGCCGCCCAGGACGGCGACCGGGGAGCGGTGCGCGACGACATCTCCCGGGGGCTCCGGACGTCGGCGGTCGTCATCGTGCCCGTCGCGTTCGCGTTTCTCGCGCTCGGATCGCCGATGTCCACGCTGCTGTTCTCCGGGGTGAAACTCGAAGCCGCCCGGGGGATCGGTCTCATCCTCATGGCGTTCGGCCTCGGGCTCGTCCCGTACTCGGTGCAGTACGTCGTCCTCCGTGGCTTCTACGCGTACGAGGACACCCGGACGCCCTTCTTCAACACGCTCGTCGTCGCCGGCGTCAACGGTGCCGGGGCCGTCGCCTGCTACCTCCTGCTCCCGGCCGCCTGGGCGGTCGTCGGCATGGCGGCCTGTTACGGCCTCGCCTACGCGGTGGGTGTCGGGGTCGCGTGGAAGCGGCTGCGCGAACGCCTGGGCGGTGACCTCGACGGGCCGCGTGTCGTCCGGACGTACGCCCGGCTGTGCGGCGCGGCCGGGCCGGCGGCCCTCGTCGGTGGCGCGGCCGCGTTCGCCGTCACCCGGAGCCTGGGGGACGGCGTCGTCGGCTCGCTCGCGGCGCTGGTCGCCGGCGGTTCCTCGTTGCTCGGCGTCTTCGTCGTCCTGGCGAAACGGCTCCGTGTCGAGGAGCTCGACGCGCTGACGGGCCTGGTCACGGGCCGGTTCGGCGGAGGCCGCTCCGGGGTGCCGAGCCGATAGGCCCCATTGGCCCCGGGTCGCGGTGGATGCACCGCCACGGTTTGATCACCTGAATGTCACAGGAAGCCCACAGGCCCCCTGGTTGGCGAAAACGGCTCTGACCTGCGGGTAAGAATGTGCACGTCAAAAACCGAACCACCACGGGGGATACACCAATGCGTCGTCAGCTCTCCACCGCCGCGATCGTCATCGCACTCGCCGCCACCGCCACCGCCTGCAACAGCGACGGTGTCGACGCCAAGCCCGACAACAGCGCCAGCCAGGGTGCCGTCGCTCCCGACCCGGGCAAGGGCGGGGCCGACAAGGGCGCCGACAAGGGTGCCGGTGCCGGCGCCGACAAGGGTGGCGCCGGGCAGGACGGCGGTCAGGTCGTCGGCAACACCGTCACCATCAAGGCCAAGAACGGCGCCCAGCTCGCCGTCACGCTGAAGAACTTCGCCGACCCGGCCCAGAGCGACAACAAGTTCATGAAGCCCTCGGCGGGCAAGCGCTGGGTCGCCGCGCAGCTGGAGATCGTCAACACCGGCAAGGAGGTGTACGACGACAGCCCGGCCAACGGCGTGAAGGTCACGGACGAGGCGGGCCAGGCCTACACCCACTCCATCGGCTCCACCACCGCCGGTGCCAACATGCCCGCCACGGTCAAGCTCAGCGGGGGCCAGAAGGCCCTCGGCTACGTCGTCGTCTCGATGCCCGAGAACGCCAAGGTCAAGACCATCAGCTTCACCCCGGACTCCGGCTTCGCCAAGGAGACCGCCGAGTGGACCATCAAGAAGTAGTGGAGCTCATCAAGAAGTAGTGGGTCATCAGGAGTAGCGGCGGCGGCCCTGCCGCCGTGTCGCGCCCGCGGTCGATTCGCGGGCGCGACGCCGGAGGTGGCCGCTCCAGTGCGGACGTTCAGGCGGCGAGGCCCTCGGGGCTGAGCCGCCTGACGTCGTAGCGCACCGTGAGTTCGCCGCGCACCGCCGCGGCCGCCGAGGCCGGGCCGGCCGGTACGTCGACGATCGTCCAGCCGGTGGGCCACGGGGGCGTGTCCGGGCCGCCGTTGCCCACGTAGTCGAGGGCGGGGGAGCGGCCCAGGCCCGCGCCCAGCCCCTTGAGGTAGGCGCGCTTGCGGACCCGCAGCCGGGAGTGGACCGCCGGGCGGCGCACCACCGGGGCGGCCATCACCTCGTGGTGCTCGGCGGGGTGGAGGGAACGGGCGGCCTCGGTCACCGTGTGCACGGTCGGGAGCCGCTCGGCGGCCACGCCCACGGGGGCGGCGGCGACGCCGATGAGCACCAGCCCGTCGCCGCGCGCCAGGGAGAAGGAGGGCGCGCCGGGCGCGACCGGCCTGCCGTGCGGCCCGCCACAGCAGGGACACGCCTCGCGGGTGAGCTCCACCGCTCCGGGGGCGACGCCCAGATACGCCCCCAGGATCCGACGCAGCGTCAGATGCGCCGCCACATAGCCCGCGCGGTCGAAGGGATGGGTGAACGAGTCCGCCCGTGCGCGCTCCTCGCCGTCCAGCGGCGCCTCGTCGAGCGCGGCCGCGCCGAGCCACGGTCCGGGGAGCCGGAGCAGCCAGAGGTCGAGCGCTCCGGCGGGCGGGGCGGCGAGGGCCGTCGGCCAGGAGGCGTCGGGGGCGTCCAGGGCGTCGGGGACATGGCCCGGGCGGAGGGCGGTGGCGGGGTCCAGTGGTAACTGCACAGGGCGCTCCGGTAGGTCGGTGACGGCCGGGAGCGTACAGGAGTCATATGTCCCACACATATCGGCTTCGGGGGAGAGCGATACTTCTGAACGTTTTCTATGAAGAAGTGCAAGTTCCTTGTCGAAGTCTGGTCATTCTTCTAGGACTTTCCTGAGCGGAACCGAGGGCAGACTGGCTGAGCGCCGGATTCAACAGCGTTCATCAGCGGTTTCACCAGCCTCCGAAAGGTCAGGACCCACGTGGGAGACAACCAGCACCTGTCGCGCCGCCGTCTGCTCGGCATGGCGGCCCTCAGCGCCGCCGCCCTCAGCGGAGCCACGACGATCTCCACGGCACCCCGCGCGTACGCCGCCGGCCGGGCCGGGGACGGCGGGGGGCATGTGCCCGCCGTGGTGATCGGCACCGGCTACGGCGCCGCCGTCGCGGCACTGCGGCTCGGCGAGGCCGGGGTGGAGACCCTGATGCTGGAGATGGGACAGCAGTGGGACAAGCCGGGCGCGGACGGCAGGATATTCAGCGGCATGCTCAAGCCCGACGAGCGCTCCAGCTGGTTCAAGAAGCGCACCGAGGCCCCGCTCGGCTCGTTCCTCTGGCTCGACCTGGTCAACCGTGACATCACCCCGTACGCCGGAGTGCTGGACCGGGTCAACTACGACCAGATGTCCGTCTACGTGGGCCGCGGCGTCGGCGGCGGCTCGCTGGTCAACGGCGGCATGGCCGTGACGCCCAAGCGCTCCTACTTCGAGGAGGTCCTGCCGCAGGTCGACGCCGCCGAGATGTACGACCGGTACTTCCCGCGCGCCAACTCCACCCTGCGCGTCAACCACATCGACACGAAGTGGTTCGAGGACACCGAGTGGTACAAGTTCGCGCGCGTCTCCCGCGACCAGGCGGGCAAGGCGGGCCTGGGCACCACCTTCGTGCCCAACGTCTACGACTGGGACTACATGCGCCGCGAGGCCGCCGGCGAGGTACCGAAGTCGGCGCTCGCCACCGAGGTCATCTACGGCAACAACCACGGCAAGATGAGCCTGGACAAGACCTATCTGGCCGCCGCCCTCGGCACCGGCAAGGTCACCATCCGGACGCTCCACAAGGTCAAGGCCATCCGGCGGCAGAACGACGGCTCGTACGTCCTGAGCGTCGAGGAGACGGACGCCTACGGCAAGACGCTGGCGGCCAAGGAGATCTCCTGCGGCCATCTGTTCCTCGGCGCCGGCAGTCTCGGCACCACGGAACTGCTGCTGCGCGCCCGGGAGACCGGCGCCCTGCCCGACCTCAGCTCCGAGATCGGCAAGGGCTGGGGTCCCAACGGCAACATCATGACGGCCCGCGCCAACCACATGTGGAACCCCACCGGCGCCAAGCAGTCGTCCATCCCCGCCCTGGGCATCGACGACTGGAACAACCCGGCGGCCCCCGTCTTCGCGGAGATCGCCCCGATGCCCGCCGGCCTGGAGACCTGGGTCAGCCTCTACCTGGCGATCACCAAGAACCCCGAGCGCGGCACCTTCGTCTACGACGCCGCCGCCGACCGGGCGGACCTGCGCTGGACCCGCGACCAGAACGCCCCCGCCGTCGCCGCCGCCAAGTCGCTCTTCGACCGCGTCAACAAGGCCAACGGGACGATCTACCGCTACGACCTCTTCGGCACCCGGCTCAAGGCCTTCGCCGACGACTTCTGCTACCACCCCCTCGGCGGCACCGTCCTGGGCAAGGCCACCGACCTCTACGGCCGCGTCTCCGGCTACGAGAACCTCTACGTCACGGACGGTTCGCTGATCCCGGGCTCCATCGGCGTCAACCCCTTCGTGACCATCACCGCCCTCGCGGAGCGCAACGTCGAGCGCGTCATCCAGCAGGACATCAAGAAGAAGTGACGCGACGCCGGGCCCGCCGTCGTCGTCATCGCCGGCGGGCCACGGCATTCGCCGCGTTCTCCAGGGAACCGACCCGCCCCTCCGCCCGACTCCTTGGAAGTCAAGTGTCGCAAGAGGGAGTTGTGCCATGGAGAGAACCACCCGTCGCGCCCTGCTGGGCACCGCCGCGGCCGGCGCCCTGGCCGTCGGCCTCACGGCCGCCGGCCCCGCCAGGGCGGCGGAGAAGCGCATCCGGGTCGCCGTCCTGCTCTACGACGGTTTCACCGCCCTGGACGCGGTCGGGCCCTACGAGACGCTGTGCCGCCTGCCCGGCGTCCGCGTCGTAACGGTGGCTCGGAGAACCGGCCCCGTCCGCACCGACACCGGTCAACTCGCCCTGGCCACCGAGCGGTCCCTGGCCGACGTCTCCCGCGCCGACGTCCTCGTCGTTCCCGGCGGCGGCAACCGCGGCATCGTCGCCGCCATGGCCGACCCGGTCCTCCTGGACTGGATACGCCGCCTCCACCGGCACACCACGTGGACCACGTCCGTCTGCACCGGCTCGCTCCTCCTCGCCTCCGCCGGCCTCCTCAAGGGCCTCCCGGCCGCGACGTACTGGGCCTCACGGCCCTACCTGGAGAAACTCGGGGCCGTCCCGGCGCCCGGCCGGTTCGTCGAGACCGGGAAGATCATCACCGCCGCGGGTGTCTCCGCCGGCCTGGACATGGGCATCCACCTGGCCGCCCGCCTCTCGGACGAGGCGACGGCCAAGGCGACGCAACTCGCCATCGAGTACGACCCCCACCCGCCGTTCGACACGGGCAGCCCGGAGAAGGCGGACGAGGCGACGCGGCGGCTGGCGCTGAAGCTGGTCGAGGGCCACTAGGACATCAGCGGATCGTCCAGGACCCCGCCGTCGTGGGTGACCCAGTCGGCGACGGCGCCGCCTCCCGTGCCCCTGACCCGGGCGCTGCCGAGCCGTCCGTCCATGCCCAGCACGACCGCCACCACGCGCCCCCGGGAGTCCCGGGTGAGCGCGGCCGTGCCCCGGTGGGGGACGCCCCCGCCGAGCCAGGGGCCCGGACGGCCGGAGCCGGCGGACAGCCGCACCAGCCCGGCGTCGTCACGGGCGGCGAGCACGGTGAGCGTGCCCTCCCGCGCCAGCGCCACCCGGCCGTAGCCGCCGATCGGCGCGCACTGGGCGGTGACCCGCCAGCCCGCCCCGCCCGGCCGCAGATCGGCGACGATCACACGGGAGGTGACGGGTTCGCGCAGGGCCAGGCGCATGCCCCCGCCGGGGACCGCGACCAGGCTCAGCGGGCCGGTCGCGGCCGGGAGCAGGGTCGGCCCGGCAGGACGCGGCGGCCCGCCCGGCTCCGCGGACCGCCAGTGGTGGACGGTCCGGAGGCCGGCCGCGACGACGTGGACGCGCCCCGCGTCGTCGACGGCGGCGTCCAGGCCGTCCCGGACGGCCACGGGCCGCCCGGGGCCCGGCGGCAGGGACCGCCACGCCTCCCACTCGCCGGAGCCGTCGGTGGAGCGGAAGCTCACCCCGCCCGACCGGTTCCGCACGAAGACGAACACCCTGCCGTCCCGGCCCGTCACCGCCACCGGATAGCCCATCTCCAGCGACCCCGAGGGGTCCTTCTCCGGCGCGCCGAGGGACAGCCACGGGCCGAAGGCCGGGGCTCCGGCGGACACCGTGCCGGTCTGGGCCGCCGTCACCACCTCGCGCCGGTGGGGGACACCGGGCGCGGGCAGCACGGTGCGCACGGAGAACAGCCCCAGCGTGCCGTCCGCGTGCCGCAGCGCCTCCACCTGGCCCTCCAGCAGGGAGCCGCCGAGGGGCACCGGCCCGGACCAGACGCCGCTGCCCGCCCCGGTCTCCGTCCAGCAGTGCGCTTGGCCGCCGAGGACCGCGAAGGCCGCGAGCCGCCCGCCCGGCAGCGGCGCCACCCAGGACCGCGCGCCGGGGGCGCGGTGGCGGAGGTTGCTCGTCCAGCGGGAGTCCTTCGAGCGAGCGCCGACCTTGCGGTCGCCGCATCCCGCCGGATCCCCGCAGTTCCGGCCGCCGACCCAGCCGTAGACGTCGAGAACGGCGGCCTTGCGGGCGGTGGTGGCGGCGTCGAGGCTGTCCGGCAGGAGGGCCACCTCGTAGCCGAGGTAGCTGTCCACGGCCGTGAGCCGGGCGGGCCCCCGCCCCCAGTACCGCGCCAGGGCCGCCTGCGCGAAGTGGGCGGAGGCCGTGTGGTCCTGGTGGTCGTAGGTGGCGATGCCCTGAAGCACGGGAGGGACGCCGGCGTAGTGCGGCTGGCGCGGCAGGCGCGTGGGGTTGGGGTCGAGGGTCCGGACGACGGTGGGCCGGTGGCGCTCCAGCACGGCGGCGAGCGAGTCGATCACCTGCTCCCGGGTGTAACGGAAGACCCGGCCCACCGGGCTCGCGGTCGGCATGAGCGTGGGGAGGTCCCGCGTCGCGCCCAGCCACAGGCCCCGCAGACTGTCCCGGCGCGGCGTCCGCAGGGCCCGGGCCTCGACCAGCTCCATGAAGATCAGCTGGACGCGGGGCGCGGCGACGAGCGTCTGCGACTCGACCCGGAAGCCCGGCAGGAGCGTCAGCGGTTCGACGTGCCAGGGGCTGAGCCAGTCGCCGGTGACCATGTAAGCGGTCGCCTCCCGCAGCCCGTTGATCCGCGCGCGGGCGAAGTCGGGCCGCCGCTCGGGCAGTCCGGCGTAGCCGGGGCTGAGGCTCAGCGCGTTGCGGCCGTCGGACTCGCCGCCGGTCATGCAGACCGTCACCACCGGAGCCCCGCCGCGCAGGCACTGTTCCAGCTCCGGGTTCATGAAGTACAGGGAGTCGTCAGCGTGGGCCATGATGTGGACGAACGCCTCCGCCGGGGCGTCCTTCGCGGGCCGCGCGGTGAACCGCCCCCGTCGCGCGCTCTGTTGTGCCCCCGGTGCCGACCACTGGAGGGCGCCCGCCGCGCCCGCTCCGGCGACGAGGCCGCATCCGGCGACCCGGAGGATCCGGCGGCGCGCTATTCGCCCTGACACGACGGATCTCCCCTCGATGTCGGTGTGGGGTGTGCCGCGGAAATGGCCCGCGAGAGAAGGATCCGATCGTATGATCCGCGTCCGCCGGTTTTCCCGCTGTTGTGTAACAGCCGTGCCACGGCCAGTGGCGGTCGCAATCGAAAGCTGTGGCAATGTCCGGGGATTCGATGATCCGCGCCCGTTCTCCGGATAACCGTTTGTCATCGATCTCCGCAGCCCCCCGAAACCGATTTGTATGATCGGCGGCGTCTCCTATTGGATCAGTTGTGTGAGTCATTACCAGCAGCCTCCGGCCGGGCAGAACCCGTACGGCCAGCAGGCCCCGTACGGCCAGCAGCCCCCCTACGGCTACGGCCAGCCGCAATCCCCTTACTACCCGCCGCCGATGCCCCCGATGGGCGCGGGCGGCCCGCCGCCGCAGGCCCTCGCCGGCCAGGGCGCGCGCCTGGGCGCGCGCATCCTCGACGGCATCTTCATGCTCATTCCCATGATCGTCGTGTCGCTGATCAGCGCCGCGATCACGGAGGCCGCCGACGCGGCGGCCCCCCTCTCGGCCCTCGTCTCGATCGTCGGGATGATCGGGGTGTTCGTGCTCTACGAGCCGCTGATGCTCTCGAAGTCGGGTTCCACCTTCGGCAAGCGCATCTGCGGCATCCGCGTCGCACGCCTCTCCGACGGCCAGAACCTCTCTTTCGGCGGCGCTCTGTGGCGCATGTTCAGCTACTTCCTCATGGGCGTCGTGCCGATCCTGGGCCTGCTGAACATCCTCTGGTGCCTGTGGGACAGCCCCTACCGCCAGTGCCTCCACGACAAGGCCGCCAGCAGCGTCGTCGTCCTGCGCAACGCCTGAGCGCGGGCCGCGGGCGCGGCCCGCGCCCCGTCACAGCCGCCGGTCCACCAGGAACCCGGTGAGCGCGACGAGTTCGTCCACCGTACGGGGTGCCAGCGGCACCCCGTACAGGCATTCCCGGGCCGCCGCCACCCGGCTCCGGGCCTCCGCGAGCGCGGCGTTCCGGCCCCCGGCCGCCTCGACCAGCCCGGCCGCGCGCCGGGCGGAGACGGCGTCCAGCGGGATGCCGGGGGAGAGGAGCGCGGCGAGCTCGCGGGCGGCCGGGCCGTCCGCCGCCAGCGCGGCCAGCACCGGAAAGGTCTTCTTCCCCCGGACCAGATCGCCGTGGACCGGCTTGCCCGTCGTGCCCGGATCACCCCAGATGCCCAGCAGATCGTCCACGGCCTGGAAGGCCGCCCCCAGCTGCCGGCCCGCCTCCCCGAGCGCCTCCACCACCGGTGGCGGGGCGTCCGCCAGCACCGGACCCAGCGTCAGGGCGCAGGCCAGCAGGGAACCGGTCTTGCCCGCCGCCATCGCCTCGTACTCCGCCGGGCGCACCGCCGCCGCCCCCGTCCAGGGCCGCTCCTCGAACAGCAGGTCGTCGGCCTGACCCCGCACCAGCTCGCGCAGCGACCCGGCCAGCCGCGCCACCGCCGCCCCGGTGTGCCCGCCCCCGTGCCGGGCGAGCGTCTCGACGGCGAGCGCGAACAGCGCGTCCCCGGCCAGCACCGCGGGCCCGGTGCCGTACGCCCGCCACGCGCTCTCCCGGTGACGCCGCCGTTCGTCGCCGTCCATGACGTCGTCGTGCGTCAGCGAGAACGTGTGCACCAGCTCGACCGCCACCGCCGCCACGACGCCCTCGTCCCCGGCCGCGCCCACCGCCTCGGCACCCAGCACCGCGAGCGCCTGACGGACGCCCTTGCCACCGCCGCCCGTGACCGGGGTGCCGTCGGCCTCGCACCAGCCGAGCGCGAAGGAGGCCATCCGGCGCGGCCACGGGTGGAGGGTGCCCACCGCCTCCCGCAGGGCCGGTTCGACGAGCTCCCGGCAGCGGCCCAGCACCCCGGCCGGTGACACCGGGGGCAGCGGGGTGCGGACGGACGTCACGTCAGCCCTCCGATCCGGCCGGGCCGGGGACGACCCCGAGCTCCGCGCACGCCTTGTCGACCATGTCCCGGGCGTGCAGCAGCCCCAGCCCGCCCAGCCTGCCCCGCAGCTCCTCCAGCTCGGCCGCCGTCTCCGCCAGATCGCGCCCGAGCCGGGCCCGCGCCTTGACCAGGCCGAGCGCCGCCAGCGCCGCGCCCCGCGGCTCGGACATGGCCCGGAACTCCTCCAGGGCACCGGCGTAGACGTCCCGCGCCTCCTCGTACCGGCCCGCCCGGAAGAGCACGTTGCCGCGCATCTTGTGGTTGTAGGCCAGCGCGCCGGCCAGCTTCATCTCCCGGCAGGTGGTCTCCGCCCGGGACAGCAGCGCCAGCGCCCGGTCCGTCCCGCCCCGCAGGGACAGCACGTCGGCCATTCCGCGCAACGCCCAGGCGTGCCCCCGCGCGTCGTCGGCGCCCTCGGCTATCCGGGCCGCCTCCTCGAACATCTCCAGGGCCCTGTCGTGGTCGCCGGTGTTGCGGTGCATCTGCGCGATGCCCTCCAGCGCCCACACCGTGTGCCGGGCCTCGCCCCGCTTCCGGGCCTCCGCCAGGAGCTTCTCGTGCAGTTCGGCGACGGCCCGGTAGTCGCCCTGTATCCGGCCGGTCTCGGCCAGTCCGGCGAGCGAGTAGCCCCGGGCCACGACGTCCCCGCCGCGCTCGGCGAGCCCGGCGGCCAGGGTCAGCAGGCGCCGGGCGAGAGGGAGCGCGCCGCGCTGCCGGGCCAGGGTGCCGCCGCTCCACACCGCCCACGCCATGGCGCCCTCGTCGCCGGCCCGCCGCGCCGCCCGGTAGCTCGCCTTCCACGCCTCCTTGGCCTCGGTGACCCGGCCCAGCCGCCGGGCGGACTCCGCGACGGCCAGCCCCGCGTGCGCCGACTCCAGCGCGGATCCGGCCAGTTCCGCCCGCCGCCGCTGCTCCACCGCCCTGGCCAGCACCTCCTCCAGGGAGGAGTTGACCGACAGCTCGCCGAGCGCGCCCCGGTACTCGGGCGCGAATGCCTTGCCGTACATGTCTGCCTCTCTTCGTGACACCAGTGATCACGAAGCTATGGCCAGGGGCGCAGGGGGCGAATCCATCCGGGAGGCGGTCCCGTGTACCTCTGAGGACTGGTGGCCGAAGTGCGCGTCATACGTGAGATGTACGCGTCCGGAGAGCTGATAGTTTCTGCGCGTTGATCTTCCGTTGGCCATCTGTTGGCCTTCCGTTCACGGAATCATTACTTGTTGAAGGACGCACCAATGCTTCGCCACCGGCTCCGCCGTTTACACCGTCTCGCCTCCTGCGCGGCGGTCTCGGCCGTCGCCCTCGCCGCCCTGCCGGCGGCCCCCGCCCTCGCGGCCTCCTCCGCCACCCCGCACCTCGACGCCGTGGAGAAGGCGCTGCGCGAGGTCTCGCCCGGTCTCGAGGGCGACGTCTGGGAGCGCACCGAGGGCAACAGGCTCGACGCCTCCGCCGATGACCCGGCGGGCTGGCTGCTGCAGACCCCCGGCTGCTGGGGGGACGACAAGTGTGCCGACCGCCCGGGCACCAAGCGGCTGCTGGCGAAGATCACGGAGAACATCTCCCAGGCCAAACGCACGGTGGACATCTCCACCCTCGCGCCCTTCCCCGACGGCGCGTTCCAGGACGCGATAGCCGCCGGCCTCAAGGCGGCCGTCGCCTCCGGGAACAAGCTGAAGGTCCGGGTGCTGGTCGGCGCCGCGCCGGTCTATCACATCAACGTCCTGCCGTCGAAGTACCGGGACGACCTCAAGGCCCGGCTCGGCAAGGCGGCCGACAGCGTCACGCTGAACGTCGCCTCGATGACCACGTCCAAGACCAGCTTCTCGTGGAACCATTCCAAGCTGCTCGTCGTGGACGGCGCCTCGGCCGTCGCCGGCGGCATCAACAGCTGGCAGGGCGACTACGTCGGCACCGAACACCCGGTGACCGACGTGGACATGGCCCTCACCGGCCCCGCCGCCACCTCGGCGGGCCGCTACCTGGACACGCTGTGGACGTGGACCTGCCGGAACAAGAGCAACGTCGCCAACGTCTGGTTCACCTCCTCGGGCGGCGACTGCATGCCCACGATGGAGAAGGACGCCAACCCGGCCCCCGCCGCGCGCACCGGGAACGTCCCCGTCATCGCGGTCGGCGGTCTGGGCGTCGGCATCAAGGGCTCCGACCCGTCCTCGGCGTTCCGGCCCCAGCTGCCGACCGCCCCGGACACCAAGTGCGTCGTCGGCCTGCCGGACAAGACCAACGCCGACCGCGACTACGACACGGTCAACCCCGAGGAGAGCGCCCTGCGCGCCCTGGTGGCCAGTGCCGAGCGCAGCGTGGTCATCTCCCAGCAGGACCTCAACGCCACCTGCCCGCCCATCGCCCGCTACGACATCCGGCTCTACGACCAGCTCGCCGCCAAGCTCGCGGCCGGCGTGAAGGTCCGCATCGTGGTCAGCGACCCGGCCAACCGGGGCGCGGTCGGCAGCGGCGGCTACTCGCAGATCAAGTCCCTGGCCGAGATCAGCGACACCCTCCGCGGCCGCCTCGCCCTGGTGACGGGTGATCAGGGCAAGGCCCGGGCCGCCATGTGCGCCAACCTCCAGCTGGCCACCTTCCGCAGCTCGGACAGCGCCAAGTGGGCCGAGGGCCACCCCTACGCCCTCCACCACAAGCTGGTGTCCGTGGACAGCTCCGCCTTCTACATCGGCTCGAAGAACCTCTACCCCTCCTGGCTCCAGGATTTCGGCTACATCGTCGAGAACCCGGAGGCGGCGAAGCAGCTGGAGAACAAGCTGCTGGACCCGGAGTGGACGTACTCGCAGGCGACCGCGACGGTCGACCACGCGAAGGGCCTCTGCTCGATCTGACCGGGTATTCCGTTCGACCCTCGGGTAATCATCCGACCATATTCACTGAAGAGTGAAAGGAATTTCCTCCCGCGCGGCACCGGGTGCGAGCATGCGCACGCCCCGATCCGATCGTTCGAGGAAATCTGGAGACTCTATGCAGCGATATGGGGGACGACATGGGGGATACGACGCACGGCGGCGCCGCTGGGGAGCGGCGCTGACCGCGTCGGTCGCGGCCGTCGCGCTCGCCCTGCCGGCGGCCACCGCCGAAGCGGCGGGCGGGCCGGCGGGAATCGGCGCCAAGGGCGCCTACCTGCTCGACGGCGGCACGGGCCGCCCGCTGTGGAGCAAGGAGGGCGACACCCGGCGGCAGATGGCCAGCACCACCAAGATCATGACGGCCGTGGTCGTCCTCGACGAACACGCCGGGGAACTGGGCCGCGAGGTCCCCGTCAAGCAGGCATACCGCGACTACGTGGCCCGGACCGGCGCCAGCACCGCCGACCTGCGCACCGGCGACGAACTGACCGTACGCCAGCTGCTCTACGCCCTGATGCTGCCCTCCGGCTGCGACGCCGCCTACGCCCTCGCCGACACCTTCGGCAGCGGGGACACGGAGGAGGAGCGCACCCGCTCCTTCGTCGCCGCCATGAACGCCAAGGCCCGCGAACTCGGGATGCGCGACACCCACTACGACTCGTTCGACGGCATCTCCGGCACCGGCGCGAACTACGGCACCCCGCACGACCTCGCCCTGCTCGCCCGGCACGCGCTGCGGAACGCGGCGTTCGGCTCGGTGGTCCGGTCGCTGAACACCCAGCAGAAGGCGACGAACGTCAATCGCCTCTACACCTGGTACAACACCAACAAACTCCTTGGTTCCTACCGGGGCGTCGTCGGAGTGAAGACCGGGACGACCCAGGCGGCCGGGCCCTGCCTCGTATTCGCCGCCACGGAAAAGGGCCGCACGGTCGTCGGCGTCATTCTCAACGACGCCGCGGCCCGTTATCCGGACGCCGCGAAAATGCTGGACTACGCCTTCGGGGCGAAGACCAGGATGACGCTCCGCAAGCTGCCCAAGGGCGCCCACGAGGACTGATTCCGGCCGGTTCCCGCCGAAGGGTTCTCAGTGCTCCTTGGGCGGGCGCGGCGCGGGCACCGAACCCCGCGCCGGACGCCGCAGGTACTCGACCGGGTAGCAGTAGTCCAGCCCGTCCAGGGAGTCGCCGGAGAAGAAGCGGGTCAGCAGGTCGACCACCGCCGCCGGGCACTCCAGGTGCAGCAGGTGGTCGGCCTCCTTGAACGTGGTGAACCGGGCGTCCGCGCAGCGCGCGGCCGCCGCCCGGCTCAGCGCCGGGGTGCTCAGCGGATCGTGCTCGCCCGTCGCCACCAGGACCGGCACCCGCACCGGCGGGCCCGAGGGCAGCGCCGAGTTCGCCAGCAGCCGCAGGGAATTGTCGCGGTACTTCGTCAGATCGTCCGCGGACATGTCCCGTAGGGCCCGGGCCAGACAGCGGGAGACGGTCGCCCGGCGGGAGACGGTGACCCGCGGCGAGGTGCACATCATGCCCTCCAGGACGCACTGCACGAACTCCTCGTGCCGCTCCTGGTCCGCCAGTTCGAGCGTTCTGCGCACCCGGGCGCGCGCGGCGGGCGTCAGATGCGACATCGTGCCGAACAGGGCGATCCGCCCGGCCCGCTCGGGGTGCTGCCTGGCCCACTGGTAGGCGACCGCGCTCCCGTAGGAGGCGCCGAAGACGTTCACCGGGCAGGGCGCGACCTTGGACAGCAACTGGTCCAGCGCCTCGGCCAGGAAGTCGAAGCCGAAGCGGGCGGGCAGCCGGTCCGCGCCGCCCCAGCCGGGGAGGTCCACCGTGATGACGCTGGCCGCCTCCAGGCATCCCTGCTCCAGCCGCCCCCAGGCGTTCTGGTACTGGAACGCACCGCCCACGAAGACGATGGGCGCGATTCTGGCGTCCGGCTGGTGGACGACCCGGCCGCTGTACGCGTAACCGTCGAGAGTGAGCGGGATGACCTCTTCCAAGAGGGCGGTACGCGTCGGCACGGCCGGTCTCCGTTCGTGGGGGGCCTTCACCAGAGGAACGACGGCCAATGGGGGGACGTTACTGCCCATATGCCGTACAGGGCGTGATAACGGGGGGTCGGCCGTACGGGTCACGATCCGCCACTCAGGGACGCATCGCGTGGATCTCCTCGCGGATGAGCGACGGAAGCCGCGCGGCCAGCGCCTGGTGGCCGTGGTCGGTGACCACGGCCACCACCGCGTGCGCGTCGTGGAGGAACATGGTCACCGCCAGCGCGCGCTCCGGCCCCAGCGGCGGCAGCCCGCCGACGCCGACGAGCCGGGCCGGGCCGATGCCCACACCGGCCGCGTGGGTCGCCACACTGCTGCACAGCAGCGAGGAGTACAGGGGCGAGTTCGCGTACCGGCCGAGGGCGTCGCCCAGCGGCCCGTGCTTCCGGGGCCGCGACGCCACCAGGCGTGCCTGGGCCCGCGCCCGGCGCTTGAACTCCGCCCGCCGGGTGAAACCGTCGACGGCCGCCAGCCGCCGCCGCGGGTCGTCGTGCGCCGGCAGCGGCACGCGGACCGTGGCGTAGTGGTTGCCGAGGACCACCGGACCGTCGCCGTCCCGCACGTCGACGGGGACCATGGCGCAGACCCCCGGCAGCCACGGCAGCCGCCCGGTGGCGCCCGCCGCGCGCAGCGCCCCGGCCGTCGCGGCGAGGAAGACCGCGTTGGCCGACGCGCGTCCCGAGGGCAGGGCGTCCCGGGCCGTGCTCACCTCGGCGAGCGGCACCCGGCTCCAGCCCACCGCCCGCCGGGGGTCCACCGGCCCGTGGAACGGCAGCGGCCGGGCCCGGGGCAGCAGATCGGCCAGCGCGCGGACCGGCCCGAGGCGGGGCGGGTCCGCCCGGCCGGGCGCGGGCCGGGCGCGCGGGCCGGGCACGGCCGGCGCCGGCGCGTCGAGCAGGGCGCGCAGCAGCGTGATGGCCGACACCCCGTCCAGCAGGGCGTGGTGGGTGCGCAGCAGCAGGGCGAAGCCCTCGTCGGTGGGCAGCAGATGGAGCTGCCACGGCGGCCGGGCCGGGCCGAGGGGCTGGGCGAGCAACTGGGCGGCCCGGGCCTCCAGCCCGTCGGGCGCCGTGGACGCGACGACGTGGTGCCCGGCGTCGAAGTCCGGCCCCGGCGTCCACTCCGGCCACGCGTCCGGCGCGGCGCCGGGCGTACCGGGCGTCAGGGACAGCCGCTCGTGGTGCCCCCACCGGCGCAGGACCCGCCCGCGCAGCTCCGGGAGGGACGGCGGCGAGCCCTGGAACCAGGCGACCAGGCACCAGGTGAGGCAGATCGTCCCGCTGTTCTGGTCCCGGTACATCCAGGCGTCCAGCGGCGGCATGGGACGGGCGGCCGGGCGCTCGGCGCCCGGGGCCGGGGCCTCGGCGGCGAGGCGGGCGGGGTGGGGGTGCGGGGTCACGGGTCTCCTCGTCGCGTGGGGGCTTCCGGGGGCGCCGGGAGGCGGGCCCGTCACCGGCCGCGCTCCGCGACCGCGCGGGCCACGGCCCCCGCCCCGTCCTCCAGCCCCAGCCGGGCCGCCAGTTCGGTGGCGCGCCGGGCGAACCGGGGCTCGCCCGTGGCCCGGCGCAGGGCGGCGGCCAGCCGGTCGGCGGTCAGCCGGGCGAACGGCAGCGCCCCCGGGCTCACGCCCAGCCGCGTCAGCCGCTCGGCCCACCACGGCTGGTCGGTGAGGACCGGCACCGGCACCGCCGGGACCCCGGCCCGCAGCCCGGCCGCCGTCGTCCCGGCGCCCGCGTGGTGCACCACAGCCGCCGTGCGCGGCATCAGCCAGCCGTGCGGGATCGGGCCGACGGTGATGACGTCGTCGTTCAGCACGGACAGCCCGGCCCAGCCGGACTGCACCACCCCCCGCATCCCCGCCCGGCGCAGCGCCTCGGCCGTCAGCCCGGCCAGCCGCCCCGGGTCGCCGGGCATCATGCTGCCGAAACCCACGAACACCGGCGGCGGGCCGGCCGCGAGGAAGTCCGTGACCAGCGCCGGAGGCTGCCAGTCCGCGCACTCGTGCGGCCACCAGTAGCCCGCCACGCCCAGCCCGGGCCGCCAGTCGGCCGGGCGGGGCACCACCGAGGGGCTGAAGCCGTGCCAGATGGGCCAGCCGGCGCGCTCCCGCGCCACGCGCAACCGGTGGGTGCCGCGGTGGGCCAGGCCGAGCCGGGCGTGCAGCTCCCGGTTCGCGGCGGCGTAGACCGCGTCCAGCAGGGCGTTCGCCACATGGCCGCGCAGCCGGTTGACGTGCCCCGGCGGCCGCCAGGCCGTCGTGCACGGGGAGAACGCGGAGGTGGGGGTGTCGGGCTGGAGGAAGACGCCCATGCTCGGCAGCGCGTGGTAGTCCGCCACCACCCGGCCCAGCGGCGCCGTGATGGCCGACAGCAGCACCAGGTCGGCCTTGAGGTCGATGCCGGTGAGGATCCCGTCCACGAGGGAGACCGCCGCCCGCTCGGTGGCCCGGACGAACCGCACACCGGCCAGCGGCGACCGCGGGCCGCGCCGCATCCTGGCGTGGGCCTCCAGCAGGTCCTCGAACGGGTCCGCCGCCAGCGCGCGCATCCGCAGCCCGCAGCAGGCCACCACATCCGCGAACTTGGCGTGGGTGACGATCTCCACGTCATGGCCCTCGGCGAACAGCCGGTGGCCGAGACCGGTGTAGGGGGCGACCGAGCCCATCGTGCCCGCTGTGATGATCTGGATGCGCATCTCCCGGCCTTCCTGCCGCCGCCCTGCCGACTCAACGAGGACGCCCCCGGACCGGATACGGCACGGCGGCTATCCGGCCGCGCCGGCCGGCACGGGCAGCGGCTTGGCGGCGCAGGTGGTGTCCCGGGCGGGCAGCTTCCCGTCGAGGAGATAGGCGTCGACGGTGGCGTCCACGCAGGCGTTGCCGTTCTGGTACTGGCCGTGGTCGCCGTCGCCGGTGACGGTGACCAGACGCGAGCCGCGCAGCGCGCGGTGGGCCCGCAGCGCGCCCTCGTAGTAGGTGGCCGGGTCGTGCGTCGAGTTGACCATGAGCGTGGCCGGCAGGCCGGCGCCGGTCACCTTCACCTCGGGCGCGCCCGACCTCGGCCAGAACGCGCACACGGAGGCGTAGGTGAGCTCGCGGGCGCCGAGCAGCGGCAGGTTCACGGTGTCCTTGGCGCTCCGCGCGATCCACTGGTCGAGGTCACGGTTCCACGGGGTGTCGTTGCAGGTGACCGAGAAGTACTCGGCGAAGAAGCCCGGATCGGGGTGCTGGCCGAAGAGCTGCCCGACGAGGCCCTTCTCCTGCGGCGTCGCGTCGTCCCAGTGGTCGAGCGCCGCGAGCGCCCCCGCCAGCGCGGGGAAGTACGAGGTCTTGTAGATCGCCGAGCTCGTCCCGGCGTCGAACATATTGGGGTCGAGGACGGCCGAGCCGACGGTCAGCGGGTGGTCGTGCAGGGCCGCGCGCCGGCGCTCCCAGTTCGCCTTCGCCTCGGCGGCCGTGCGCCCGTAGTGGTACACGCTGTCGTACTTGGCCAGCCACGGCAGGAAGTCCTCGTCGAAGCGGCGCTGGAAGCTCTTCGGCTGGCCCGTCATCCACCGCTCCATCGTGCTGCCGAAGTCGATGTTGCTGTCCAGCACGGCGCGCTCGACGCGCCGGGGGAAGAGCGTGGCGTAGTAGGCGCCGACCGTCGTGGCGTACGACGCGCCGTAGTACGAGATCTTCGGCGCTCCCAGCAGCGCGCGGAACAGGTCCATGTCACGGGCCGTCTGCTCGGTGGTCAGATACGGCAGCAGCCCGCCGCTGCGCTCCTGGCAGTCGTTCACGAACTTCCGCGAGCGGTCCAGCACCGCCTGGATCGCGGCGGGGGAGCGGTCCCGGGAGTCACCGGCCATGAAGGACGGGAACTCGTCCGCCGTCTGGCACACGGCGTGGGTGCTGCGCCCCACACCGCGCTGGTCGAAGCTGACCACGTCGTACACGGCGGCCACCGAGGGCGACGCCTTCGCGAAGCCGCCGGGCCGCAACAGCCCCTTGCCGCCGGGCCCGCCCGCCGCCATCATCAGCACCCCGCGCCGCTTCGCCGGGTCGCCCGCCTTGTGCCGCGAGACGGCGATCGTGATGTCCGGGCCGGCGTCCGGGTGGTGCCAGTCGCGCGGGACGGTCATCGTCGCGCACTCCAGCGACGGGTCACCCTCGCACGGCCGCCAGTCGAGCTTCTGGTCCGCGTACCGGGAGGGCACGGACGGCGCGACCGCCGTCGCGGCCGAACGCGGGTGGGCCTCGGCGGCCTGGGCGGTGACCGCCGGAAGGGCGGCGACGGCCAGGGCGGCCGCTATGGCGCCCGAGACGGCGGACGCGGTACGACGACGGGGCTTACCGGATGCGGACATCGAAATCCTCCTGCGCGATGTGCGGTGACATCGACAATGTTCGCGTTCGGCAGGTACATGATCGATCCCGCTGGTATCCGTTCCCGGGGTGGTACTGGTGCCACCCCCGGTTCCGTGCTGAAGTCGACCGGTCGGACGACCCTTCTCCCTCAGGAGGACCGCACGTCATGGACATCGCCGCACTGCGCGCCGGCACCCCCGGCTGCGCCCACCGGGCCCACCTGAACAACGCGGGCGCCGGACTGCTCTCCCGCCGCACCCTGGAGACCGTGACCGCCCACCTCGAACTCGAGGCCCGCATCGGCGGCTACGAGGCCGCGACCGAGCGGATCGACGCCATCGAGGCGGTCCCCGCCGCCATCGCCGAGCTCATCGGCGGGCGGGCCGGGGAGGTGGCGCTGTTCGACAACGCGACCCACGCCTGGCAGGCCGCCTGCTACGCGATCCCCTTCCGTCCCGGCGACCGGATCCTGACCGGGCACGCCGAGTACGGCAGCAACATGCTGGCCTATCTCCATCTCGCCCGGCGCACCGGCGCCGAGGTCGTCGTGGTCCCGGACGACGAGCACGGGCGGCTGGACACCACCGCCCTCGAGGAGCTCATCGACGAGCGGGTCCGGCTGGTCGGCGTCACCCACGTCCCCACCGGCGGCGGCCTGGTGAACCCGGTCGCCGCCATCGGCCGGATCACCCGCCGGGCCGGAGTGCCGTTTCTCCTGGACGCCACCCAGTCGGTCGGTCAGTTTCCCGTCGACGTCGACGAGATCGGCTGCGACATGCTCGCCGCCACCGGCCGGAAGTTCCTGCGCGGACCGCGCGGGACCGGGTTCCTATGGGTGCGCACCGAGGCGCTGGAGCGTCTCGAACCCCACGTCAGCGAGGTCTCGGCGGGCGTCTGGGACGACAAGGACGGCTTCCTCTGGCAGACGGGGAGCCGGCGGTTCACCACGTTCGAGATGAACTACGCCGCCGTCCTCGGCCTGGGCAGCGCCGTCCGCCAGGCCCTGGAGCTCGGCCCGGCCGTGACCGGCGAACGGACCCTCGCCCTGGGCGCGGCGCTGCGGGAGCGGCTCGACGCGCTGCCGGGCGTCACCACGTACGACCTGGGCCGCGAGCGGTGCGCCATCGTCACCGCCCGGGTGGCCGGGGTGCCCTCGGCCGAGGTCAAGGACGCCCTGGCCCGGCACGGGATCAACGCGAGCCTGACCTCGCCCGACCAGGCGCGGACCGAGGGCCGGGACGTCCACCCGCTGGTGCGGCTCTCCCCGCACTACTACAACACCGAGGAGGAACTCGACCGGGCCGCCGACGTACTGGCCGGGGCGGCGCGGGCGGCTCAGCCCAGGTAGTCGATCTGATAGATGTGGAGGGTCTTCGTCTGGTGCCCCAGGTAGATGACGACGAGGACCTCGTCCAGCACCAGCATCCGCATGATCCCGTCGTCCTCGCCGTACGGGACGGTCACCGTGAACGGGTCCGTGCAGGCCGAGGCGAGGACGTCGCTGAGCCGTGCGCTCACCGACGGCGGGAGGGAGTCCCAGACGGCGGCTATCGTGGCGTCGTACTTGAGCGCGTACACCACCCCAGGTTCTCAGCCGCAGGGGGTCCTGTGGGAGCGAACGAGGGCGGCGTCCTCCTGGACCTTCTGGGTGATGTCGATCCACTCACCGGGGACCTCGCCGCCCGCCGCCTCGGCGGCAGCCGCCTGTCGGCCACGCTCGACGGCGGCGAGCGTGCGCTCGGCGATGCCCTGCCACTTCGCGAAGACGGTCAGCATCTCGTGCGCCGGGGCCCGGCCGATCTCGCCGATGAAGCGTTGGGAGAGGTCGGGGCTGCCGAGAGCGTCGCGAATGCGCTCGATGCTCCACGGTCCGGTGGTCATGGGTCCTCCCCGCGTCGGCGGCTCGACGGCCCAGAGTAGCGAAATTGTCCTCTCCGTATGGCGGGAACCCGATGCGGCCGCGAACTGACGACCGCCTACCGCAGGAGGACCACGCCCGGCGATCCCCGCGCGTAGCCGGGTCACCTGGTCGTGTCCGGGTGCCCGTCGGCGGTTTTCAGGCCGTACACGCGCCGGGCGTTGTCCGCGGCGATCAGGGCCGCGACCCGCTCCGCGTCCCCGGCCGGCCAGGCGCCCTCCCGCACCCACTCCGTCACCAGCCCGACGAGCGCCCGCCGGAAGAGCTCCGCGCCCACGACATAGAGCTCCGCGAGCCCATAGGCGTCCGTCGAGAACAGCAGCTTGCCGAACGGCGTCAGCTCCAGCATCTCCGCCAGCACGGCCCCGGCCCGCGCCCCGGTGTGCGCGAGGGTCAGCCCCACGTCGGCGTAGACGTGCGGGAAGACGGCCGCGAGATAGGCGGCGCCGCGGTGGTACGGATAGCAGTGCAGCAGGACCACCGTGCAACCGGTGGGGCGCACCGCCCGGACGAAATCGGTGAGCAGCAGCGGGTCGCTGCGGCGCAGCCGCAGGTCGGGGTCGCCGAAGCCGGTGTGGATCTGCAGCGGCAGCCCGGTGCCGGCGGCCGACCACAGCAGGTGGCGCAGCAGCACGGGGTCGGTCAGCCGCTCGCCGGGGGCACGGGTGACCAGCCACCGGTCGGCGGCCACGCGCACCTCGGCCGGCCGGGGCCGCTCGGGCGGGAGGTCCAGCCCGTGCCGGTAGGCGGCCAGCGACTTGAAGCCCACGGCCGTGCGGGCCGCGTCCGCCACCGCCCGGTCCAGGGCGTCCAGGAAGGCGGCCGTGCCGTCGGCGCGGTCGGCGAGCCCCTCCGTCAGCGACTCCAGGCGGACGATCTCATGGCACGGGACGCCCCCGCCGGCCGCCGCCAGCTCCTGGGGCGTCGTCAGGTCGCCCGGCAGCCCGGTGTCCACCACATAGGCGCCGATGCCGGTCGCGCCCAGCAGCCGCCGGTTGGCCTCGGCCGCGCCCAGCTCGCGGCGGCGGTCGAGATAGCGGCGGGGCGGGGCGTGCGGCTCCAGGTCCAGCAGGGGAGGGCACCAGCGGCGCACGGCGAAGCCGAGCTGGGTGTCGAAGAAACTGGTGCCGGGCGCTGCGGCCGCGTCCGACTCGGTGAGCCACGCCTCGAAGGCGGCGTCCGTGAGGTCGCCGCGCGCCACGCCGTGGCAGTGCTGGTCGACCAGCGGGGGCAGCGGCGGGGCGGCCACCTCAGTACCGTCCCCGGGTGGCCGCCGCGATCTCCTCCGGCGGAACGCCGTCGAACAGCCGTACCTCTCCCTTGCGGACGGCCACGACGGCCTCGAACAGGGCGTCGCCGAGCGCGTCGCGCAGCAGCCCCGAGCGCTCGAAGTGCTCCACCGCCTCGTCCAGCGAGGCGGGCAGGCGCGGCGCGACGCCCGTGGCCGCCGGGTCGCCGCTCACCGGCGGCGGCAGGGCGAGCCCGGCGTCCAGCCCGGCCAGCCCGGCGGTGAGGACCGCGCCGACGACGAGATAGGGGTTGGCGGCCGGGTCGAAGCACTTGACCTCGGCGTTGGCCGCCCCGGGGGCGTCCGGGGCACCGGTGATGAAGCGCAGCGCGGCCTCCCGGTTCTCCAGGCCCCAGCACTGGAACGCGCCCGCCCACCGCGAGGGCGCGAGCCGCAGATAGCTCGCGGGCGTCGGCGCGCCCAGGGCCAGCAGCGCCGGGAGTTCCGCGAGGATCCCGGCGAGGAACGCCTCGCACTCCCGCGTCATGCCGTACGGGCCGTCCCCGCCCGAGCAGAGGGGACGGTCGTCCTCCCAGAGGCTGAGGTGGAGGTGGGCGCCGTTGCCCACGCCGCCGGGCACGACGACGGGCCCGAAGAACGCGTCGAGGCCGTGGTTCAGGGACACGGCCCGGATCGTCTCCCGGACGAGCATGGCGAGATCGGCCGCGCCCACCGGGTCCGTCGCGGCGACCGACACCTCGAACTGCCCCGGCGAGTACTCGGGGTGGAGCTGGAGGACGTCGACGCGCTGGGCGGCGAGGGCTTCGAGGATGTCGCCGAGATAACCGGACAGCTCGGTCACCCGCGCCATCCCATAGGCCGGGCCGGAACAGGCGTAGGCCGGCTCGGGGCCCTCCGCGCCCGCCCGCGCCACGACCCACTCGGTCTCGAACCCCGTGCGCAGCCGCAGCCCCCGGGCGGCCGCCGCCTCGGTCGCCCGGCGCGCGAACCGCCGCTGGCAGGCGGCGTACGGGCCGCCGTGCTGCTCGTAGCGGTCGGCGGGCGCCCAGGCCCAGCCGGGCCGGGCGGCCAGCACGGTCAGCCGGTCCAGGTCGGGGAAGAGCCGCAGGTCCCCGTCCGGGCCGCCGATGTGGGGGCTGGTCACACTGGAGTCGTCGACGAGGTAGACGTCGAAGCAGGGCGACATGCCCACGCCCCAGCGGGCGGCGTGCGCGAGCCGGCTCGTGGGGACGGTCTTGACGCGGGAGACGCCCGCGTTGTCCACCCAGGCGAGGGCGACGCCGTGGACGCCCTGCGCGGTGAGCTGCGCGGCCGCTTGACGGGCCGCCGACTCCTCCCGCTCCCGGTCCGGTCGTTCCACGGCCGCTCCTTCCGTCGAGAGGACGCGCCGGGACGACGCGTCGGGAATGTCGAGAAGGCGGACCGTGTCCGGGGAACCGGGCACGGTCCGCTCGTATTACACCTCACCGCCCCCGGCTCGCGCCGGAGATCCGGGTCAGCGCAGGGCGGTGAGCTTGTTCAGGGTGTCGCGCGCGGCACCGGTGGGCTTGGCGGGGCCGCAGTACTCGGCCTGGACCAGGGAGACCAGATCGGCGTGCCAGTCGCCGTTGTAGTTGAACGCGGCGGTGTGGCCGCCCTTCTCGTCGGAGACGACGAGGGAGGTCGAGCCGTGGATGCCGCCGCTGTGGCTGAAGACGGTCACCCCGCACGACAGGGTGGCCGACATGATGCCGAGGCCGTAACCGGCCGGCGAGCCCTTGCCCATGGGAATCGTGGTGAGCAGCTCCCGCTGTTGCTTCTCGGGCAGGAGCCTTCCGCTCAGCAGGACGTTGTAGAAGCGGTTGAGGTCGCCGGTGGTGGAGATGATCGCGCCGGCCGCGCCGCCCCAGGACGGGTTGAGCTCGGTGACGTCGTACGTCTTCGCGTCCGGTTCCGTCTTCAGGAGCTTGCTGTAGGCGCGTCCGTGCGGGTTGGGCATCGCGGGCGAGGTGCCGGGGAAGGTGGTGGCGCGCAGCCCGGCGCGGCGGATGACGCGCTGGGTGATCTCGGTGGCGTAGGGGCGCCCGGTGACCTTCTCGACGATCATCCCGGCGAGGATGTAGTTGGTGTTGGAGTAGTGGAAGTCGGTGCCCGGCTCGAAGTAGGGCTCGTGCCGCAGGGCCACGTCCACGAGTTGGCGCGGCGTGCGCGTCTCGAAGCGGCGCTCCATGAACTCCGTGGAGAGGAACTTCTTGACGTCCTCGTCCTCGGTGTAGTTGTAGATCCCGCTGCTGTGGTTGAGCAGCTGGCGGATGGTGACGTGGCGGCCGTCGTGACCGCCGTTGCCGCGCAGGACGCCCGGCAGCCGGCTCTCCACGGTGTCGTCGAGGCTCAGCCTGCCCTCGGCCTCCAGCTGGAGGAGGACGACCGAGGCGAAGACCTTGCTGATGCTGCCGACCCGGAACCGGTCCTCGGGGAGCCGGGGCCGGCCGGTGTTCAGGTCGGCGACGCCGGAGGACCCGTTCCAGGTGACAGTCCTGTCCTGAACTCTCTCCCGGGCCTGCCCGAGGACGCCGGGCACACCCGCCGCGACCTCGGCGTCCATCACCTCCTGGGTCGCGCGGTGGTCGCGCCCCCCGGCGGGCGCGGCGGACGCGGCGGGGGCCGTGGCGGTGAAGGCGCCGGCGGCCGTCGCGGCCACCACGAACCCGGTCAGTGCTCTGCGTAAGGACCGTGCGGTCATCTTCCTGGCCTCTCGTACGGGAACGCGGACATCTCTGCGGACACTTCCCAGGACTCCTGTGATGTCCTGGGAGTTGAGCGGCAGTTGAGAGGCGATCGGGGAGGGGAGGGATTTCGGCCAGGCCGCGTCCGGGCATTCGGTCGTCTTATCGGTCCGGAGATATCCGGGAATTCCCCACTCAGCCGCGTAATCTCACCCGATCGACGGAATGCACCCGGGGTGGCCCGGAATCTACGCTTGGTGTATGTCGATGTGGGGTCGCACAGCGGTACCGCCGTCCGCGTTGCGGGCCGCGGTCGCCGTGCTGGCCTCCCTGCTGCTGGTGCTGACCGGGTCGGCGTCCGCCGGGATGGAGCGCGTCTCCGTCCGTGAGGAGACCCTCGCCTCCGCCTCGCTGTCCGACGACTCGTCCGACGAGTGCGTCGCCTGCGCGCCCGAGCAGCGTGTGCCACGTCCGGGGAGGGTCGGGCGGCCGGCGGGCAGGATCACCTGCCCGCCGGCCTTCGCGTCGTCCGCCGGGGGGACCGGGGGGCTCCCCGGCGGACGGGTCACGTCGCCCGGCGACACCGTAGCCGCGGGCCACGCGCAGCATTCCGTCCTGCGCTGCTGAGCACAGCCACGCCCCGCCCGCCTCGCCGCTGACGCGCGCGCCGGGCGGTGGCGTCGCTGACACCCGGGCTCGTCCCGGCAAGCCGGCAGTTCAGACACAGGAGTGACGCCATGCGCATCGATGCCGCGCGCGCTCTCGGCGCCTATGTGCGCGCCGAGGCCTATCGCGCCGACCGTCCCGCTCCCGATCCGGAGCCCGCCCCCGTCGTCGTCGAGGAACGACCGGACGCGCCCCAGGGCGCGGAGGACGGGGTCCCGTCGGAATCGCGCCGGGCGGGGGTGCTCGCCCGGCTGCTGTTCCTCCGTCAGGGATAGCCTCCGGCACCGGACGGATTTCGCGGCCCGCCGCTCCCGGCGGGCCGCTTCGCTGTGCGGGTGCGGCGCGGACGGTGAGGGCGGGAGGGAAGGGGCCCACCCCGCGAGGTGACTTTAAGGTAAGGCTAACCTAATATCCAGGTTGTCCGGCGGGAGTGATCCCGGACGGCGCCCTCTTCTCGTATTCCAACGCCCGGAGCATCTGATGACCTCGCCCAACCGTCTCCTCCAGTCCGCCCCGCGCCGCGCGGCGCAGGCTCTCGCCGCTGTGGGTGCGGCCGCGCTGCTGCTGACCGGCTGCGGCTCTGACTCGGACTCGGGCTCGGACAAGACGAAGAGCGAGGCGGCGTCCGGCGGCGAGACGCGCACCATCAAGGACGCGACCGGCACCGCCGTCAAGGTGCCCGCCCACCCCAAGCGCGTCGTCACCCTCACCCAGGAGGACCTGGACGCGGTGCTGGCACTCGGCGTCAAGCCGGTGGGCATCACCAACGGGCAGGGCCTGAGCAAGCCCCCGGCCTACCTGGAGGACAAGGTCAAGGGCATCAACGTCGTCGGCAACCTGCTCCAGCCGGTGATGGACAAGGTCCTCGCAGCCAAGCCCGACCTGATCCTCGCCGGTGACATGCAGGACGAGAACGTCCTCAAGCAGCTCCGCGAGATCACCCCGGCCACCCTGGTCACCATGGCGCCGACCGACGACTGGAAGCTGTCCTTCCGGGGTGTCGCCAACGCCGTCAACAGCCTGGACAAGGCCAACAAGGTCATCGCCGACTACGAGGCCAAGGCCAAGAAGGCCGGCGAGGAGCTCGGCGAGAACAAGGGCGCCGAGGTCTCCATCGTCCGCTGGAACCCGGACGGTCCCAGCTGGATGGAGAAGAAGCAGTTCGCCAGCGGCGTCGCCCTGGACATGGGCCTCAAGCGCCCCAAGACGCAGGACAAGGACGGTAACGCCCACACCCCGGCGCTCAGCCTCGAGAAGATCAGCGAGATCGACGGCGACTGGCTGTTCCTCTCCACGCTGACCTCGGACGGCGAGAAGGCCCTCAAGGACGTCCAGGAGAAGCCCGCGTACAAGGACCTGAACGCGGTGAAGAAGAACCACGCCGTGACCGTGAACGGTTCGGTCTGGTCCACCCGTGGCGGCCCGCTCGCCAGCGACGCCGTCATCGACGACATCACCAAGGCGCTCAAGAAGTAGCCACCCCGGACGGGCTGACTTTCGTCAGCCCGTCCGGCGTTTGAGGACAAAGCACAGTAGCCCGTCCGGCGTTTGAGGACACATCGCGCTACGCGCGGCGCGCCGCCGCGAAGTCGGCGGCCGTCCAGGCCATTCCCACCGCCCCGTCGAGGATCGCCCGCTCCGCCTCCGGCGAGACGGCCGCCTCGGCGAACTCCGGCTCGTGCGGGCCGCACGCGCCGCCCGTGATGTCCAGCACCGGGTGGATCGAGGGCACCGCGTGCGAGACGTTGCCCATGTCCGTGCAGGCGAAGGCGTCCTTCCGCTGAGGCTCGGGCCGTCCCAGCGCCCGGGTGTTGGCCGTCCACAGGGCGATCAGGCCGGGGTCGGTGCGGAAGTCCAGGTAGTCCGGCTCGGGACGGGTCAGCGACACCTCGCAGCCGGTGGCCAGCGCCCCGGCGCGGAAGCACGCCTCGACGCGCTCGCGCAGCTCCCGCAGGTCCTCGGCGGCCGACGCGCGGATCTCGTACTCGGCGGTCGCCCGGTCGGGGATCAGATTGGGTGCCGTGCCCGCCCCCGTGGTCACCCCGTGCACCTTCCACTGCGGCGGCAACTGCTGGCGCAGCAGCCCCAGCGCGACCTGCGCCACCGTCAGGGCGTCGGCGGCGTTGCGGCCTTCGTGGGCGTTCAGGCTCGGGTGGGCCGCCTTCCCCCGGTACTCGACCGAGAGCGTGCCCAGCGCGAACGAGCGGAACTCGGCCACCTCGAACGGGCAGGGGTGCACCATCATCGCCGCGTCCACCCCCTCGAAGGCCCCCGCCTCCAGCAGCAGCGCCTTGCCCGCGCCGCGCTCCTCGGCCGGGGTGCCCAGCACCCGGACGGTCAGGCCCAGTTCGTCCGCGAAGGGGGCCAGGCCCAGCGCCGCGCCGACGCCCGCCGCCGCGATCAGATTGTGGCCGCAGGCGTGCCCGAGGCCGGGCAGGGCGTCGTACTCGCAGGCGATGGCCACGGTGACCGGGCCGGAGCCGACGGTCGCCGTGAACGCCGTCTCCAGGCCGTGGGCGGGGGCGGTGACGGCGAAGCCGTGCTCCCGCAGCTCTTCCGCGCACCACGCGGCCGCCCGGTGCTCGGCGAAGGCCGTCTCGGGGTGCGCGTGAATGCGCCGGCTGAGCGCCAGAAGCCCCTCGCGGCGTTCCAGAACGCGCTCGCGTATGGCTGATTTGAGGCCCTCGGCCACGGTCATGTCCGCTCCAGTGTCGTCGTCTTCGCGCGGTGTCCTCGGCAGCCGGACCCACGCTCACAAGCGATCAGAAAATAGCTTAGGCTTACCTAAGCTGACGCACCGGGGGTTACCGGTGCGACCAGGAACGTTCGCCAGAAACCGGGAGTCCCCACGCGATGCGTCACCACCAGGACGAGAACTCCGCCGAACTGCCGCTCCTCGCCGCGCAGTCCGGAATCCTCTACGCCCAGGCTCTCGACCCCGCGAACCCGGTCCTCAACACCGGCGACCGTGTGGAGATCACCGGACCCCTGGACGAGGAGCTCTTCGAGCGCGCCCTGAAGCGGACCACCGCCGAGGCCGAGACCCTCGCCCTGCTGGCCACCGCCGGGGACGGCACCACCCCCGCCCAGCGCCTCGCCGCCCCCGCGCCCGCCCTCCACCGCCTCGACCTGCGCACCGCCACCGACCCCGAGGCCGAGGCGACGGCCTGGACCGCCGCCGACCTCGCCCGCCCCGTCGACCTCACCGAGGGCCCCCTCGTCACCCACGCCCTCATCCGCCTCGCCGACGAGCGCTACTGGTGGTACCAGCGCGTCCACCACTTCGCCGTCGACGCCTACGCCCTGAACCTCATCGGCCGCCGCCTCGCCGAGGTCTACACCGCCCTGGCCACCGGCGCCGAGCCCACTCCCCACCCCTTCGGCACCCTCCGCGAACTCGTCGACGACGAGGCCGCCTACCTGGCGGGCGAACGCCACGCCGCCGACCGCGCCCACTGGCGCGAGCGCCTCGCCGACCGGCCCGAGCCCGTCTCGCTCTCCGACCGCCCCGCCGCCCCCGCCCAGGCCGTCCTGCGCCACACCGCCGAACTCCCCGCCGGCTCCCTCGCCCGGCTGACGGCCGCCGCGGGCACGGTGAAGGCCACCTGGGCCGAACTGCTCGTCGCCGCCACCGCCGGCTACCTCCACCGCGTCACCGGCGCCGAGGACATCGTGCTCGGCCTGCCGCTGAAGAGCCGCACCAACAAGACCGCCCTGCGCACCCCCGCCATGATGGTCAACGTCATGCCGCTGCGCGTCACCGTCCGCCCCCAGGACACCGGCGCCGGATTCCTCCGCCGCGTCGTCATGGAGATGCGGGCCGCCAACCGTCACCAGCGCTACCGCCAGGAGGACCTCCGCCGCGACCTCGGGCTCACCTCCCCCCAGCAGCCGCTGTTCGGGGCGATGATCAACATCAAGCCCTTCGAGAACGAGGACCTGGACTTCGCCGGCCTCCCCGGCGCGCTGACCAACCTCGCCGCGGGCCCCGTCGACGACCTGGCCGTCGGCGTCACCCCGGGCCCCGACGGCACCCTGCGCCTCGGCCTGGACGCCAACCCCGCGCGCTACGACGCCGGCTCCCTCGCCACGCACGAGCACGGACTGCGCCGCTACCTCGACGCCCTCACCGACCTGCTGCTCGACGACGCCCAGCGGCCCGTCGGCACCATCGACCTCCTCGACGCCGACGAGATCCACCGGGCCACCGCCGGCCGCGCCGAGCCGCCCGTGGACCGCACCCTGCCCGAGCTGTTCGCCGCGCAGGCCGCCCGCACCCCCGACGCGATCGCCGTCCGCAGCGGCGCCACCGCCCTCACCTTCGCCGAACTCGACGCGGCCGCCAACCGCCTGGCCCACGAGCTGGCCGACGCGGGCGTCCGCCCCGGCACCGCCGTGGCCCTGGCCCTGCCCCGCAGCGCCGACACCGTCGTCGCCCTCTTCGCCGTCCTCAAGGCGGGTGGCGTCTGCCAGCCCCTCGACCTCGGACACCCCGCCCAGCGCCTCACGGCGGTCCTCGACGACACCCGCCCCGCCCGGATCGTCGGCACCGCCGACGCCGTGCGCGGGCTGCCCGAGCACACCGTCCCCGTCCTCCTCCTCGACGACGAGGCCACCCGCGCCCGGATCGCCGCCCGGCCCACCACGGCACCCGCCGCCCCCGCGCTCCACCAGCCCGCCTACGTCATCCACACCTCGGGCTCCACCGGCCGCCCCAAGGGCGTCCTCGTCACCCACGCCTCCCTCGCCAACCTCCACGCCGGGCACGGCACCGACCACATCGCCCCCGCCCGGATACGCACCGGACGGGACCGGCTGCGGATCGCGCACAGCGCCTCCTTCGCCTTCGACGCCTCCTGGGACCCGGTCATCTGGATGGTCCACGGTCACGAGCTCCACCTCCTGGACGACACCGCCTACCGCGACCCCGCCACCCTCACCGCCTACGTCCACGAACACCGCGTCGACTACCTCGACGCCACCCCCTCCTACGTCGAGGCGCTCATCGCCGAGGGCCTGCTGGCGGAGGGCCGCCACCACCCCGCCCTCGTCGTCGTCGGCGGCGAGACCGTGCCCGACCCCCTGTGGCGCCGCCTCGCCGCCACCGAGGGCCTGAGCCCCATCAACCTCTACGGCCCCACCGAGACCACCGTCGACGCCTACTACTGGCTGGCCGACGACGACGGCACCCCCGTCGGCCGGCCCGTGCGCGGCTCGCGCGCCTACGTCCTCGACAACTCCCTGCGCCCGGCCCCCACCGGCGTCACCGGCGAGCTGTACCTCGCCGGCGCCTGCCTCGCCGCCGGCTACCTGGGCCGACCCGACCTCACCGCCGAACGCTTCACCGCCGACCCCTTCGGCGCCCTCCACGGCGAGCCCGGCGCCCGGATGTACCGCACCGGCGACCTGGTGCGCCGCCGCCCCGACGGCACCCTGGAATTCCTCGGCCGCGCCGACGGCCAGATCAAGATCCGCGGCTTCCGCGTCGAACTCGGCGAGATCCAGAGCGTCCTGGCCGGCCACCCCGCCGTGGACCGCGCCGCCGTGATCGCCCGCGACACCGCCACCGGCAAGCGCCTCCTCGGCTACGCCGTGCCCACCGAGGGTGCCACGCCCGACCCCGAGGAGCTCCGCGCCCACCTCGCCGAGCGACTGCCCGACCACATGGTGCCCACCGCGATCCTGATCCTGGACGCCCTGCCCCGCACCGCCAACGACAAGCTCGACGTCAAGGCCCTGCCCGACCCCGAGCCCACCACCACCGGCCACCGCGCCCCCCGCACCCCCCAGGAGGAGATCGTCGCCGGTCTCTTCCAGGACGTCCTCGGCCTGCCCGAAGCCCCGTCCCCCGACGCCGACTTCTTCGCCCTCGGCGGCCACTCGCTGCTCGCCGGCCGGATCGCCGCCCGCGTCCGCGACGCCCTCGGCGACGACACCATCGGCCTCGCCGACGTCTTCCGCAACCCCACCCCCGCCGCCCTCGCCGCCCTCGCCCGCGACCGGGACACCGACCCCGACCGGCCCACGCTCGTCCCCGTACCGCGCACCGAGCGGATGCCGCTCTCCCCGGCCCAGAAGCGGCTGTGGTTCATGTACCGCCTCGAAGGCCCCAGCCCCACCTACAACATCCCGCTGCTGCTCGACCTCACCGGCCCCGTCGACCAGGACGCGCTGCGCCTCGCCCTCGCCGACCTCGCCGAGCGCCACGAGACGCTGCGCACCCTCTACCCGGCCCTCGACAACGAGCCCCACCAGCTGATCCTCACCCCCGAGCGGGCCCGCCCCGAGCTCCACGTCGCCCCGCTCGACGCCGACCTCACCGTGGCCGTACGCCACTCCTTCGACCTGGCAGAAGAACTCCCGCTGCGCGTCACGCTCTTCTCGGATGGCGGCGAGCGGCACACCCTGCTGCTCCTGCTCCACCACATCGCCGGCGACGGCGCCTCCACCACGCCCCTCGCCCGCGACCTCGCCGCCGCCTACAGCGCCCGCGCCGCCGGCCGGGCCCCCGGCGCGGCCCCCCTGACCGTCCAGTACACCGACCACACGGCCTGGCAGGAGCGCCTCCTCGGCACCGCCGACGCGCCCACCCCCGCCGCCGTCCGCATGCTCGACCACTGGAAGGCGGCCCTCGCCGGCCTGCCCGACCAGCTCGAACTCCCCACGGACCGGCCGCGCCCCGCCATCGCCTCCACCGCGGGCGACACCGTCCCCTTCGAGCTCGGCCCCGAGGCCCACGCCGCGCTCGCCGCGCTCACCCGCGCGAGCGGCACCAGCGTCTTCATGGCCGTCCAGGCCGCGCTCGCCGCCCTGCTCACCCGCTACGGCTGCGGCACCGACATCCCGCTGGGCACCCCCGTCGCCGGGCGCGACGACGACACCACCGCCGAGCTCGTCGGCTTCTTCGTCAACACCCTCGTCCTGCGCACCGACACCTCCGGCGACCCCACCTTCCGCGCCCTCCTGGAGCGCGTCCGCACCACCACCCTGGCCGCCCACGAGCATGCCGGCCTGCCCTTCGACCGGCTCGTCGAGGAGCTCAACCCGCCCCGCTCACTGGCCCGGCACCCCCTCTTCCAGGTGATGCTCGCCTGGCAGTCGATGCCCGACGCCGCGTTCGCGATGGGCCCGGATCTCGCCGCGCGGATGACCGCCGTGCCCACCGGCACCGCGAAGTTCGACCTCACCCTCAACGCAGGCGAGCGGCCCGGCGGCGGCATATCCGGCTTCCTGGAGTTCCGCACCGACCTCTTCGACACCACCACGGCGGAACGTCTCTCCACCCACCTCACCAGGCTCCTCACCGCCGCCGCGACCGACCCCGACACCCCCGTCGGCCGCCTCCCGCTCCTCGACGGGCCGGAGCTCCACCGCTCTCTCGTGGAGTGGAACGCAGGCCGGAGAACGGCCCCTTCGGAGCACCGCACCCTCGTCGAGCTGTACGAGGACGCTGCTCGCCGCCACCCCGACCGCACGGCCGTGACCTGCGACGGCGCGTCCCTCACCCACGCCGAGCTGTCCGCCCGAGCCAACCGCCTGGCCCGGCTGCTCGCCGGACGCGGCATCGGCCCCGGCGCCATCGTCGCCCTCGCCCTGCCGCGCTCGCTCGAACTCGTCACCGGCCTGCTGGCCGTCGCCAAGTGCGGCGCCGCCTACCTCCCCATGGACCCGGACTACCCGGCCGACCGGCTCGCCTACATGCTCGCCGACGCCGCCCCCGCCGCCGTCGTCACCGACACCGCGACCGCCGCCCGGATCCCGGCGCACGACCTGCCGGTCGTCCTGGTCGACGGCACCGACGCCGACGCGTACGCGGCCGGCGACCTCACCGACGCGGACCGCACCCGGGCCCAGCGCCCCGGCGACGTCGCCTACGTCATCTACACCTCGGGTTCCACCGGCCGTCCCAAGGGCGTCCCCGTCACCCACCACAACGTCACCCGGCTGTTCTCCGCCACCGACCACTGGTTCGGCTTCGACGAGAACGACGTGTGGACCCTCTTCCACTCCTACGCCTTCGACTTCTCGGTGTGGGAGATGTGGGGCGCGCTGCTGTACGGCGGCCGGCTCGTCGTCGTCCCCCACCTCGTCAGCCGTGACCCGGCCGCCTTCCTCGGCCTGCTCGCCGACGAGGGCGTGACCGTCCTCAACCAGACGCCGTCCGCCTTCTACCAGCTCATGGCGGCGGACAAGGAGCACCCGGGTCGCGATCTCGCCCTGCGCTACGTCGTCTTCGGCGGCGAGGCCCTGGAACTCGGCCGTCTCGACGACTGGTACGACCGCCACGCCGAGGACGCCCCACGCTCGTCAACATGTACGGCATCACCGAGACGACCGTGCACGTCTCCTACATCGCCCTCGACCGGGCGAGCGCCGCCGGCGGCACCTCCAGCACCATCGGCGTCAACATCCCCGACCTGCGCGTCTACGTCCTCGACCCGTACCTCCAGCCCGTGCCGCCCGGCGTCACCGGAGAGATGTACGTCGCGGGCGAGGGCCTGGCCCGCGGCTACCTCGGCCGGCACGCCCTCACGGCGGAACGATTCGTCGCCGACCCCTTCGCCCACCTCTTCGGCGAGTCCGGCAGCCGGATGTACCGCTCCGGCGACCTCGCCCGCCGCCGCCCCGACGGCACCCTCGAGTACTTCGGCCGCGCCGACCACCAGGTGAAGATCCGCGGCTTCCGCATCGAGCTCGGCGAGATCGAGGCCGTCCTCGCCGACCACCCCGACGTCGCCGACGCGGCCGTCGTAGTCCGCGAGGACACCCCCGGCGACAAGCGCCTCGTCGCCTACGCCGTCCCGGCCCACGACACCACCCCGGCCCTGCTCCGCGAGCACACCCGGGGCGAACTCCCCGGCCACATGGTCCCCTCCGCCGTCGTCCTGCTGGACCGGCTGCCGCTGACCGCCAACGGCAAGCTCGACCGCAAGGCCCTCCCGGCCCCCGACCTCGCCGCCGCCGTCACCGAGGGACGCGCCCCGCGCGGCCCCCGCGAGGAACAGCTCTGCGCGATCTTCGCCGATGTCCTGGGCCTGCCCCGCGTCGGCGTGGACGACAACTTCTTCGACCTGGGCGGCCATTCGCTGCTCGCCGTGCGCCTCGCCGGACGCGTCAAGGAGGCCCTCGGCACGGACACCGGCATCGGCACGGTCTTCCAGGCCCCGACCCCGGCCGCGCTGGCCACCGCCCTCGACGCCCAGGCGCCGGCCACCGACGCCCTGGACGTACTGCTGCCCCTGCGCCCCGCCAAGGACGGCGACAAGGCACCCCTCTACTGCGTCCACCCCGCCGGCGGCCTCAGCTGGTGCTACGCCGGACTCATCCGCCACCTCCCCGCCGACGTGCCGATCTACGGCCTCCAGGCCCAGGGCGTCGGCCCGGCGACCGCCGCCGAAGCGCTGCCGCGGACCCTGGAGGAGCTCGCCGCCCACTACGTCGACCGGCTCCGCGTGGTCCAGTCCGACGGCCCGTACCGGCTGATGGGCTGGTCCACCGGCGGCATCATCGCCCAGGCCATGGCCACCCGGCTCCAGGACCTCGGCGCCGAGGTCGAGCTGCTCGCCATCCTCGACGCCTACCCCGCCGAGGGCTTCCGCGAGCTGCCCGTACCCGACCAGGCCGAGGCCCTGGAGGCGCTGCTCACCATGGGCGGCCACGGCCCGGACAGCCTGGCGGGCAGAGCGCTGGAGCTGGCGAACGTCATCGAGGTGCTGCGCCGCGAGGGCTCCCCGCTGGCCAGCCTCGACGACGCCACCTTCGACGCCCTCAACCGCACCTACCTCAACACCAACCACCTGGTGCGCGCCTTCGACCACCGCGTCTTCAAGGGCGACGTGCTGTTCTTCCGGGCCACCGTCGACACCATCGACGACACCCTCACCCCCGACACCTGGACCCCCTATGTGACCGGGCGGATCGACAACACGAACGTCGCCTGCTCGCACAAGGACATGACCCTGCCCGAACCGATCGCGCACATCGCGAGCGTCATCGCCGACCGACTGCGGAATCTGGAGAACTGACCCCATGAGCGACGCACCCGCCAACCCCTTCGACGGCGACGGGGAGTTTCTCGTCCTCGTCAACGCCGAAGGGCAGCACAGCCTCTGGCCGGGCTTCGCCGCCGTGCCCGAGGGCTGGACGACCGTCCACGGGCCCTGCGCCCGGCAGTCGGCCACCGACTGGATCACCGAGCACTGGACCGACCTGACCCCGGTCTCCGCCCGGTGAGGGGCCTTTCTCCGCGCATCGCCGTCGTGGTCGTCTACACGGCGGCGATGTGCATGAACGGGCTCGACTCCACCGTCGTCAACCCGGCGCTGCTCACCATCGCCCGGGACTTCGGCGAACCGGTGTCGGCCGCCAACACCGTCGAGGTGGCCTTCCTCGTCGCGCTCGCCGTCGCCCTGCCCGTCGCGGGCTGGCTCGGCGACCGCTTCGGCACCAAGAAGGTCTTCCTCGGTGCCCTCGCCGTCTTCACGGCGGCCTCCGCCGTCTGCGGCCTGGCCCAGGACCTGCCGACGCTGGTCCTCGCGCGCGTCGTCCAGGGCGTCGCGGGCGGGCTGTTGACGCCCGTCGGCATGACCCTGCTCTTCCGGGCCTTCCCGCCGCACGAGCGGATGAAGCTGTCCAAGGTGCTCATCGTGCCGACCGCGCTGATGCCGGCGCTCGGCCCGCCGCTCGGCGGCTTCCTGACCGAGCACCTGTCCTGGCACTGGCTGTTCTTCGTGAACGTGCCGATCGGGGCGGCGGCCGTGCTGCTCGGGCTGTTCGGCGTCCGGGAGCACGTGGAGGGCACCGAGGGCCCCTTCGACCTGACGGGCTTCCTGCTGGCCACCCCGGCTCTGGGCCTCCTCACCTACGCGCTGGGCTTCGGCCCCGCGCACGGCTGGACCACGCCCTCCGTCCTGGTCTCCGGCACGCTCGGGCTCGTCCTGCTGGCCTCGGGGTGGGTCCACCTGCTGAAGGCGCGCACGCCCCTGCTGGAAGTGCGGCTGCTCGCCGACAAGGTGTTCGCGTCCGCCACGGTCCTCGCGCTGGTGACCTCGGCCGGGCTGATGGGCGTGCTCTTCGCGTTCCCGCTGCTCTACCAGGCGGCGCTCGGCGCCTCGGCCCTGGACGCCGGGCTGAGCGTCTTCCCCGAGGCGCTCGGACTGATGCTGGCCTCCCAGATCACCGACCGGCTGCTGCCCAGGCTCGGGCCCCGGTGGCTCGCCGTGCCCGCCCTGGTGCTCGCCACGGCCGTCTTCGGCGCGCTGGCCGTGCCGGGTGTGGCCGAGAACGCGTGGGCCGTACGGGCGCTGATGTTCTGCGTGGGCCTGGTGCTGGGGACGGCCGTGCTGACCGTCCAGATCGCCGGGTTCGCGGACGTACCGCCGCCGGCCATGGGCCAGGCGATGGCACTCTTCACCATCGTGCGGACGCTGGGCGGCGCGCTCGGCATCGCGGCCGTCGCCGCGGTGATCTCCGCGTGGGGCGGCTCCGGGACGCACGAGACGGACCCGGCCCCTTACCGGGCGGCCATAGCGGTCACGGCGGGCCTTGTCGCCCTCGGCACGCTGGGCGCGCTGCGGATGCCTAAGGAGGCGCCGGCGCCACCGCCTTTCGACGAGGAGCCGGAGGCTGCGGCAGCCGCCGCCTGACACCGGGAAAGCCCCCACGCGCGACGCGTGGGGGCTTTCTTGTCGCTTCTACGCGGGGTGCTGCTTTCCCAGCAGCCCCACGAGCCCGTCGGCGAGCCCGCCGCGCCAGCAGGCGTAGTCGTGGCCGCCGTTGAACTCGCGGTAGTCCACGTCGTAGCCGCGTGCTTCCAGGACGTTGCGCAGGTGGCGGTTCTGCGGCAGGAGCATCCACTCCTGGAGGCCCACCTCCAGATGGAAACGGACGGGCAGCTTTTCACGCGTCGCGAACTGGCGGGTCAGCCACTCGCTGCCGCCGTCGAACTCGGTCCCGTCCGGCCACCAGAAGGAGCCCGACTGCGACAGCGCGTTCCCGAACCGTGCCGGCCTGCGGAAGGCGGCGAACGCTGCCGTGAGGCCGCCCGCGCTCTGCCCCGCCACGACCGTACGGGCCGGGTCGTCCGTCACCCCGTACTCGCGCGCCGCCCACGGCAGCAGCGTGTCCGCCAGCCAGTCGACGAACTCCTCGCTGCAGCTGAGGTCGGCCATCCGCCGGTCGCGGCCCATGGTCTCCACCATCAGCGTCACGGTTGGCGGGATCCGGCCGTCGTGGTGGAGGTTGTCCAGCGTCGCCCCGAAGTCCAGCACCGGGCCCCACATCTCGCCGTCCAGCAGCACGGCCACCGCGTACGGGCCGCCGCCGGTGGTGTGACCCGCGGGCAGGTGCACGCCGACGCGCCGCCCGTCGACCTCGGCGGCGATCTGTGTGCCGCGCGCTATGGCGTCGCGCGGGGCGGCCCAGTGCTGCGCCGGCGCGTCGGGGAGCTCCAGCACGGAGGACGGGTTGCGGCCGTCACGGGCCGCGAGCGAGGGCCCGGCGGCGAGCGGGTCGGGCAGCGCCTCGTCCAGCACGCGCAGCCAGCTGCGCCGGTCGGTGCGCAGGGCGTCCTCGCGGGTGCCGCGGTGCACGGAGAACTGGTACGACGCCCGGTGATCGGCCCGCAGCCGGTGGCTGATGGCCCACACGTCGGTGCCGGGCACGTTGGTCATGAGGTGCGGGGTGAGGTCGTGGGCGTGGCGGTCCTTGTCCGTGACGGTGTGGAGCAGGGCGAGGACGGCGGAGGCGCTGTCGTCGCGCCAGAGGAAGGTGACGAGGCGCCAGGCCGGATCCCCGGCGGGGTCGGGTTCGACGAGGGGGGTGCCGGTGGCTGTGACGCGCCGCCAGAACGTTTCGGCGGTAGCGGGGGTGTCGGCGAGCTCGCGCAGGGCGGGGCTCTGGAACTCCATGTGACTCTTCCTTTCGGTGGCAGGTGCCGTGGGGAGGAGGCCCCGGTCCCGCCCTTTCACCGTTTCCTGGGGGCTTCGCCCCCAACCCCCCGGGTTGTGGGCAGGCGTTCCGCAGGGCTGGGGGCACCTCCCAGCGGTAGCTGGGGGAGGGTGGGCACAACCCGGCCACCGGGCCGCACCCGAACCCGTCGGGTTCAGACTCGCGCCGCCCCCGACCGCCCCAGCAGCACCCACAGCAGGAACGGCCCGCCGAGAACGGTCGTGACGATGCCCACCGGCACCTCGATCCCGTCGAAGACGATCCGCCCGACCGTGTCAGCGGCGACGATGAGCACGGCGCCCGTCAACATCGACCCCACCACCGGCACCCGCACCGGCCCCGCCAGCCGCCCCGCGATCACCGGTGAGGCGAGTGCCACGAAGCCGACCGGGCCGCAGATGCCCACCGCCAGCCCGGCCAGGGCCACGGCCAGCAGCAGGCAGAACAGCCGCACCCGGGCCGGGGCCACGCCCAGGGACGACGCCGTGGAGTCGTCGAAGCGCAGCACGTTGAGCTGCCGGGCGACCACGAGGGCGAGCGGTACGAGGACGGCGAGGCCGATGAGGACGGGGGTGGCCACCGAGTAGCCGCGCCCGTTGAGGCTGCCGGAGGTCCAGACGTACAGGGAGCTCGCCGAGTTCAGCGAGCGGCGGGTGAGGACGACCTGGGTGACGGCGGAGGCGAGGGCGGACATGGCCAGGCCCACCACCAGGACGCGGTAGCCGCGCTGGCCGAGGCCGCCGGAGACGGTGGTGACGACGAGGACGGCCACCAGCGCGCCGAGGGGGCCGGCCCACCAGGCGCCGAAGGTGCCGGTGAGGGTGGTGGAGATGAGGACGGCCGCCGTCGCGCCGTCGTTGACGCCCAGGAGTTCGGGGGTGGCGAGGCGGTTGCGGGCGAGGGTCTGGGTGAGGCAGCCGGCCAGGCCCAGGGCGGCGCCCGCGGTGAGCCCGGCGACGATCCGGCCGAGCCGGAACTTCTGGACGAGGAGCACGTCGAAGCGGTCGCCCGAGCCGAGGACGGCGTTGAACGTCCGGGTCAGGCCCATCTCGCTCTGGCCCGCGTACGCGGACAGGACGACGGCGGCGACGAGGAGCGCCGCCAGCGCGAGCGCGGCGAGCGCGGCGCGGCGCGGCAGCAGCACGGAGAGCGCGCCGCCGCGCAGGACGATGCTGTCCTCCCGCTCGTCGCGGCGCGCCGGCCGCAGGGCCGCGAACCGCCGCTTGGGCGGCGGCGCGGTCTCCTGCGTGGCGGGGTCGGTCATGCCCATCGCCCCCAGCCGCCGGGAGCGGACGATGCCGATGAGGACGGGGGCGCCGATGAGGGCGACGATGACGGAGACCGGTGCCTCGAAGGGCCGGGAGACCACCCGGGCCAGGACGTCGGCGCCGGTGAGGACGCCCGCGCCGATGAGCCCGGCGAAGGTGATCTGGGCGGTGAGCCGGGGCCCGGCGAGGGTGCGGGCGAGGAAGCCCGCGAGGAGGCCGAGGAAGGAGATGGGGCCGACGAGCGCCACGGCGGAGGCGGTGAGCAGGGTGACGGCCACCGCGACGATCACCCGGATGGTGGAGGGGCGGTGGCCGAGCCCCTTGGCGAGGTCGTCGCCGAGCGCCAGCGCGGACAGTGGCCGGGCGACCAGCAGGGCGATCACGAAGCCGACGGCGAGGACCGGCAGCAGACCGGTGAGCTTGCCGAAGTCCTCGACGCCCGCGAGGGAGCCGAGGACCCAGAAGCGGAAGCGGTCGTAGGTCTCGGCCGAGTTGACGACGATGACGCTGGTGAGCCCGCCGAAGGTGGCGCCCAGCGCGGAGCCGGCCAGCACCAGCCGCATCGGTGAACCGCCGCCGCGCCGCCCCGCGATGAGCAGGACCAGCGCGCTGGCGGCGATGGCGCCGCCGAACGCCCACAGCAGGTGGCCGAGGCCGCTCTGCACCCCGAGGAAGGCGATGCCGGCCACGACGCCGAGCGAGGCGCCGGCGTTCACACCGAGCAGGCCCGTCTCGGCGAGGGGGTTGCGGGTGACGGCCTGGAGGAGGCTGCCGGAGGTGCCGAGGGCGGCGCCGACGAGGAGCGCGGTGAGGGTGCGGGGGATCCGCAGGTCGCCCACGACGAGGGAGAGGCGCGCGTTGTCGCGCGCGCCGTGCCGGCCGAGGAGGTAGTCCAGGACGGCACCCGGGCCGACCTCGCCCGCGCCGACGGACAGGGAGAGGGCGGCGAGCACGAGGACGGCGAGCAACAGTCCGGCGGCGATGGCCGCCAGTCGCCGACGGCCGTGGGACGGTCTGGGAACTGCCTGGTCGGCGGCGGGTTTCGCCTCGGTGTCCACGTGCGCCAAAGTCATAAGGTAAGGCTAGCCTAATGCCCTCCGTCGCCCGGAAGCTCCGGGGTCGTACCGCCGGACACCGGCATGCGAAGCGGTATGTACCGCCATAAAGTGGTCATGCTTTGTCGTCAGCCCCCTCCGAGGAGGGTCGCATGCCCAGCCGTACGCTCAAGGACAAGGTCGTCGTCATCGGGGGAGCGTCGAAGAACCTCGGCGGCCTCATCGCCAGGGAGGTCGCCGCGGACGGCGCGAAGGTCGTCGTCCACTTCAACAGCCCGTCCTCCAAGGAGGGCGCCCAGCGGACCGCCGAGGCCGTGAAGGCGGCGGGCGGCGAGGCGATCGTGCACGAGGCCGACCTGACCCAGGTCGCGGAGGTCGAGGGGCTGTTCGAGGTGGCCGTCGGCGCCTTCGACAAGGTCGACTGCGTGGTGAACACCGCCGGCATGGTCCTCAAGAAGCCGCTGACCGAGGTCACCGAGGACGAGTACGACAAGATGTTCGCGGTGAACTCCAAGGCGGCGTTCTTCATGATGCAGGAGGCCGCGAAACGGGTGGAGGACGGCGGGAAGATCGTCACCATCGTGACCTCGCTGCTCGCCGCCTACACCGGCCTGTACTCCGTCTACGCGGGCAGCAAGGCCCCCGTCGAGCACTTCACCCGCGCCCTGTCCAAGGAACTGTTCGGGCGGAACATCTCCGTCAACAACATCGCCCCCGGTCCCATGGACACCGGCTTCTTCTACCCCGCCGAGACCGACGACTCCATCGCGTACCACAAGTCCTCCGCCATGAACGGCGAGCTGACGAAGATCGAGGACATCGTGCCGTATGTGAAGTTCCTGCTCACCGACGGCTGGTGGCTCAACGGGCAGACCCTCTTCGTCAACGGCGGCTACACCACCCGCTGACCTCCCCGCCCTGCCCGCCCCGGAACGGCTACGACCGCGCCGGCCCGCTCCGGACGAGCGGCACGGGCCCGGTAGCGGCGGCCTCCGACCCCTCCAGCGCGAACAGCCGTATCACCGGCGGGACGACATACGACGGCTCCGCCGCCCGCCGTCCGTCGAGGGCCTCCAGCAGATGGCCGTCCAGCAGGTCGCCGAGGATCCGGTGGGTCCGCGCGGTCCCGCAGCCCAGCAGCGTCGCCGCGCCCCGCAGACCGAACCCCGGCGCCCGGGCCGCCGCCAGCCGGCGCAGCGCCCACCGCGTCTGGTCGTCCAGCACGCCGAACGCCGCCGCGACGGCGGCGCGCACCGTCAGGTCGCCCGAGCTCAGTTCCCGCAGCCGGGTGCGCGGATCGTGGAGGACCTCGTCGACGAGCGTCCGCATCGTCCAGTGCGGCCGCGCCAGCAGCCGGCAGCCCACCACGCGCAGGGCCAGCGGGATCCGGCCGCACAACTCCGCCACCAGCGCCGCCTCCGCGCGCTCCCGGCGCACCCGCTCCTCGCCCACCATCCGCGCCAGGAAGGCCAGCGACTCCTCCGTGGTGAACGCCCCCACGTCGACGCGCCCGGCGCCCGGCAACGCGGAGAGCCGGCGCCGGCACGTCGCGAGCACCGCCGAACCGCCCACCCCCGGGCAGGCGCAGCGCACCTGCCCCTCCGCGACCGCGTCGTCGAGGACGATCAGCACCCGCCTGCGGGCCAGCGCGGCGCGCAGCCGCGCGCCCGCCTCCTCCACCGGGCCCGCCCCGCCCGCCGGGTCGCCCAGGGAGCGCAGCAGGTGCCGGACCACGTCGTCCGGGCCGAGGGCGGGGTGCCCGGCGGGGGAGAGCTGGACGAAGAGCTGGCCGTCCGGGAACCGGGAGCGCATCCGGTGCGCGGCGCGCACCGCCAGTGCCGTCTTGCCCGCGCCCGGATGCCCGGCGACCAGCGTCAGCCGCTGCCCGCACCGGACCCCCTCGGGCGCCAGCGCCCCCTCGATCCCCAGCAGTTCGCGCTGACGGGCCGTGAAATCCGGGGTGTCCGGCGGCAGTTCGCAGACGGGCGCGCCGGGGACGCGCATCCCCGGCGCCCGGCCTCCGTCCGTCCGCGCGGCGTGCGCCGCCGCGTCGTCGCCGGGCCGCTCCTCCGGCGCGTCGTCGGGCTCCGGCGCGAGCCGCGCGGCCCTCGCCGCCTCCACGAGCCGCCGCGCGGCCTCGTCCCCCTGGGCCAGCGCCCCCGCCAGGAGCTCCACGGACTTCCGCTGGGGGCGGCCCGTCCTGCCGCGCTCCAGATCGCCGATCGCGCGCACGCTCAGCGTGGACGCCCCGGCCAGCTCCTGCTGGGTCATGCCCGCCGAGAGCCGGTAGCGGCGCAGCAGCGGGCCGAACGCGAGCCCCTGGCCACCGTCCGTCAACGTCATTCCCCCTCGGGCCCCTTCCCCGCCGGCACACGGCCGGCCACGACCGGCCTGCGGGCCTCCTCGTTACCGGCCCACCCCAGCGTAGGACGCTCATCCCAGCGGTCAAGATGCCCCCTTCGCTCGCCGACGTCCGCTATGGACCGGGCCGCCGGCGCACCGCCGCCTCGCGCCCCGCTCGGTCCGGCGGCGGTCCACCGGCAGTCGCCCGGCAGTCCGCCGGAGAAGACCCGCGAAGGCGTTGCGGGCCGCGCCGCGACTGCCGCACGATGCCGCAGTAGCCAGGGGCCGGAGGGCCCGGACCTCCGCCCGGGAAGGTGGTCGATGACCGCGCACCGGCCCGCCGTCGAGCCCGGGCCCCGCTATGTGAAGGGCCACTGCGGCGGCGACGGCTTCCTCCTCCTGCTCGACCCCGGCAACCGGGTCGCGCTGACCGAGGACGCGATCCGGGGACTGTGCCACCCGCGCACCGGGCTCGGCGGGGACGGCCTGCTGCGCCTGACGGCAGCCGGCCCCGGCAAGGGGTCCGCCCGTCCGCGCGGCGAGTGGTTCGTGGACTGCCGGGACGCCGACGGCTCGCACTCCCTGGCCTGCGGCCCCGGCGCCGGTTTCGTCGCCCGCTATCTGACGGTCGCCGGCCTCGCCGGGCCCGGGGCGCTGTGGATCGGCACCCGCGCGGGCGATCAGCGCGTCACCGTCGACGCCAAGGGCCGGACGACCGTGGAAATGCCCACCCCGCTCGTCCTCGGCACGGCGGGCGTGACGGCGGACGGGCAGTCCTTCCCCGGCACGCTCGTGTCGCTGGGCGCCCTCCACCTGGTGTGCGTCATCGACACCCCCGTGTCGTACCTGGACTTCACCAAGGAGCCGCAGCCGGACACCGCCGCCTTCCCGAAGGCCGTCGGCGTGCTCGTGCCGTCCGCCGACATGGTCTTCGTCAACGTGCTGCCGCGCGGCAGCCTGCGCGTGCGCGCCTACCGGCCCGGGGCCGGGGAGATCCGTGCGGGCGGCGCCGCCGCGTGCGCGGCGGCCGCGGCCGTCCAGCACGCCGCGGGCCGCCGGGAGACCACGGTCGTCGAGAACGTCACGGGGCCGCTGACGGTGGCGCTCGACGCGTCCGCCGTCACGCTCCTCACAGGGTCGGCGGGCGTCGCGGCGGAGGGCGTCCTGGACGCCCGGTGGCTGGCCGCGCTGTGAGGCGGGGGCGTGGCGGGGCGTCAAGTGCGTGCGGCGCAACGCTCGGTTGACAACCTTGCACTGGAGTCACGGCCCGTTCCGGGGTGAGGATCGAGGCATGAACTCCCCTGAGCGGAACACCGCTTCTTCCGATGTCTCCTTCGCCACCCGTGACCAGCTGGCGGTCGTCAGCCAGACCGGGTGCTCCATCACCTTCTTCGACGCCGCCACCCATGAGCGGCTGGACGTCGTCGACGTGCCCGCCGAACCGCACGAGCTGTGCTTCGACCCGGACCACCGGGTGCTGTACTGCGCGAGCAGCTACGTCCACGGCTACTACGGCATGCACGAGGCCCGGGCCCGGCAGATCACCGTCATCGACGCCGACACCCACGCCGTCGTCGACGTACTCGACACCGCCCCCGACCACGCGCCCCACGGCCTCGCCCTCGACCGGGCGCGCGGCCTGCTCTACGTCAGCGTGGAGGCCACCGACACCGAGCCGGGCGGCGTGATCGTCTACGACACGGCGACGCGTGAGCGGCGCGGCAGGATCCCGGTGATGGCCGGCGGCCCCCACTGGGTCGAGATCACCCCGGACGGCCGCCGGGGCTACACCACCAACAAGGAGGCGCCCTTCGTCTCCGTGCTCGACCTGGAGCGCGGCGAGTTCGCCGGGCGGATCGAGGTGCCCGGCAGCGAGGGCCTGGCCGTCTCGCCGGACGGCGCGCATGTCTACGTGGCCGCTCCCAAGGGCGACTTCTCGGGGGCCGAGCCCGCCGCCGACCCGGGCGTCCGGGTGATCGAGACCGCCACGGGGGAGATCGTCCGCACCCTGCCCACCGAGGGCGTGGTCTTCCCGGTGCACACGACGGTCACCGGGGCCGTGCTCGCCGGCGAGCTGCGGATGGCCCGGGGCGAGGGGGGCAAGCTCGGCGCGCAGACCAACGGTGTGCTGACCGTCTTCGCGCCGGGGTCGCTGGAGGTCGTGGGCCGGGTGGAGGTCGGGGTCTTCCCGCTGACCGTCACCTCTTCGCCGGACGGCAGGACGGGCTATGTCTCGGCGGTCATGTCCAGCACGGTGACGGTGGTCGACCTGACCGCCCCGAAGGTGCTCGCCACCCTGGACGTGGGCAGCAAGGGCGAGGCCGGGGCCCATGGCCTGGCGTATATCACCGCCGCCCGCGGCTGACGCCCGGGCACGGCACGGCCGCCCGGGTGCCACCACCCGGGCGGCCCAACCGTCCCGGCCGCCGCGGTTGCGAGAGTGCCCGTCCGGCCCGAGGGTTGGTGTCAAGATCATCGAACCGGTGTCGATGCCGGGGTGAGGTGACGGGTCGCGTCTGCCGACGGGCCGTCATCCGTGAGGAGTCAGCATGTCCGGATACGGTGAGGTCTTCCGGCGTGGTCGTGGGCGCCACCGGCGGCGCCGGCGGGCTCCGCTGAAGACGGCCGCCGCGGTCTCCGCGCTGGTGACGTGCTCGGCCTTCGCGGTGCACGCGGTGGACGACGACCAGGAGGACTGCGTACCGCTGCCGGCGGGCGCCAAGGGCGGCCGCGGCGACCTGCCGGCCTGGTGCCACGGCCACCGTGCCGGGGGTGCCCCGGCGGGCAAGGGCGGCCCCGGTGACACCGGCGACGGGGTGGCCCGCGACGGCGACAGCGGCCACCGGGACCGGCCCGCCGCCCCGCCCGCCCCCGAGGGTGTCTACGACCGCGAGCGCTGCGGCAACACCTCCGGGCGGGTCCTGCTGACGCTGGACGACTGGCCCTACAACGACCCCGAGCGGTCGGTGCGCATCGGCGCCCAGCTCAAGGCGCAGGGCATCCGCGCGGCGTTCTTCCTGATCGGCAAGTTCGCCGCGCAGTACCCGCAGATCACCCGGCAGCTGCGGCAGCAGGGCCACTGGGTGGGCAACCACTCCTACACCCACCGCCATCTGCCCAGCCTCGACGACGACGAGCTGCACGACGAGATCCACAACGGCGTGGCCGGCAACCTCCTGCGGCCGCCGTACGGCGACGCGGGGGAGCGCGAGCGGGAGCTGGCGGCCGAGCTCGGCTTCCGGATCTGCAACTGGACCATCGACACCCACGACTGGGAGAAGACCCAGGGCCACGCGCGGAGCGTGGACGACATCCGCGCGAGCGTCCGCGACGCCACACCGGAGGAGAAGCGCAACGGCGTCGTCCTCGGCCACCTGTTCAGCAACTTCCCCGACGCCCTGCCCGACATCGTCAGCGACCTCCAGGCCCAGGGCTACCAGGTCTGCCGCAACAACGGCCCCGTCACCGAGAAGGTCCCCTACCCCCTGGACTGCTGACGGGCGCGAGGCCCGGGGGCCGGATCCGGCGGATCATGCAGTGCCCCGCGCCCCTACGGGGCGCCGTGGTGGCGCGTGACGAAGATCCGCCGGACGCGGCCTAGTAGCGCACCGGCAGCGCGGCCAGACCGCGCAGGGCCAGGCTCGGCCGCCAGTCCAGCGTCTCCGGGCGGTCGGTGTCGAAGGCCAGGCGGGGGCAGCGCTCCAGGAGGCTCCGGAGGGCGACGGCCGCCTCCAGCCGGGCGAGCGGGGCGCCGAGGCAGTGGTGGAGCCCGTGGCCGAAGGCCAGATGGCCGCGCGCGTCGCGGTGGATGTCGAAGCGGTCGGGGTCGGCGAAGTGGCCGCCGTCCCGGCCGGCCGCGGAGAGGATCACGATGACGGGCTCGCGGGCGGGCAGGGTGATGCCGCCGATCTCCACGGGCTCGGTGGTGAAGCGGTAGGAGGCCCGCTCCACGGGCGCCTGGTGACGCAGGGTCTCCTCGATCGCGCCGTCCAGCAGCGACCAGTCGGCCCGCAGCTCGGCGAGCTGCGCCGGGTGGTTCAGCAGGGAGTACACGGCGCTCGATATGAGGTTGACGGTGGTCTCGTGCCCCGCGACCAGCAGGACGAAGGCCATGCCCAGCAGTTCGGCGGGGGAGAGGCGGTCGCCGTCGTCGGCGGCCGCCGCCAGGGCGCTGAGCAGGTCGTCCTCGGGGAGCGGCGCTTCGCCTCGATGAGGCCGTGGAGGTACTCCGTCATGGCCTGCGCCGCGGCGGCCGCGGCCGCCATGTCGGTGAGCTGGACCATCTCGTTCGACCAGGCGCGGAAGTCCGCCCTGTCGGCCGCGGGGACGCCGAGGAGTTCGCAGATGACGGTCAGGGGGAGGGGCAGCGCGAAGGACTCGACGAGGTCGGCGCGGCCGGTGGCCGGCAGGCCGTCGAGCAGTTGGTCGGTGATCTCCTGGATCCGGGGCCGCAGGGCCTCCACGCGGCGGGCGGTGAACTCCTTGGCGACCAGCTTGCGCAGCCGGGTGTGGTCCGGCGGGTCGGTCTGCAGCATGTTCGTGCCGATGGGGACGCCGCCGTCACCCGTCCAGTCGGGCGAGTTGCGCAGGTCGTTGCTGAAGCGGGGATCGGCCAGGGCGGTGCGGGCCTCGTCGTACCCGACGATCAGCCAGGACTCCTTGCCGTCGGGGGTGCGCATCCGGTGGACGGGGCCCAGCTCGCGCAGGCGCGCGTAGGCGGCGGTGCGGTCGGCGGCGAGGTCCGCGCCGGGGTCGGAGTAATCCATGAGAACGGGTGTGGACATGGTGGAGTCCCTTCCGCGTCCGGAGACGACCGGAGTGAAAGTGGGGTATGTTCCCCGTTTGCCTGGCCGACTGTAGCAGTAACCGGGGAGTGCTCCCCGGATGGCGGGCTCGCGCGGGAGGGCACCCGGTCGGGCGCCCTCCCGCGCGCGGTTCAGCGCGGAGCCCGCCGCGGGACGCCGTCCGGGTCCCGGGAGCCGGGCACCGCCGGGCCGTCCTCCGCGAACTGCCCGCGCTGGAGCTCGTACAGATCGCGGAAGACGCCCGCCGAGGACGGGCCCATCAGCTCCTCGAAGGTGCCGCTCTCCCGGAGCCGGCCGTGCTCCAGGACGTGGATGACGTCGGCGTGCCGCACCGAGGCCAGCCGGTGGGTGATCAGCAGCACGGTCTGGCCGCCGTCCGCGAGCCGCCGGATCTGGTCGAAGACCTGGAGCTCCGCCCGGGCGTCCAGGGCCGAGGTGGGCTCGTCGACGATGAGGATCCGCCCCTCCCGGTAGCGGGCCCGGGCGATCCCCAGCCGCTGCCACTGCCCGCCGGAGAGCTGGTGCCCGCCCTCGTAGCCCCGCGCGAGCAGCGTGTCCCAGCCGCGCGGCAGCTGCTCGACCACCTCGTCGGCGCCCGCGTACCGGGCCGCCGTCTCGAGCCGCTCCTGGGACACGGCGTGATCGGTGCGCCCGATCGCGACGTTCATCCGGCAGGTGAACGGCCACCGGTGGAAGTCCTGGCTGACCATCGCGAAGCGCGCGAACACCCCGGCCCGGTCGAGGCCCGCCATGTCCTGGCCGTCCCAGAGGATCCGCCCCGAGTCCGGGCGGTAGAGCCCGGCCAGCAGCTTCACCAGGGTGCTCTTGCCCGAGCCGTTCTCCCCGACCAGCGCCACGATCTTCCCCTGGGGGATCGTCAGGCTGACGCCGTCCAGCGCGGGCCGCCGCGCGGCGGTGCCCGGATAGCCGAACGAGACGTCCTCGAACCGGATCTCCTTGGGATTGTCCGGCACGGGCTCCCCTCCCTCCGGGATCGCCCGCTCGGCCGCCTCCTGGCACAGCCGCTCCAGGTCCTGCACGTAACAGGCCTCCTCATAGAGGCTGTTGATCTGGAGGATCAAGGAGGCCAGGCTCGCCGAGCCGCTGCGCGTGGCCAGCACGGCGGTGCCCGCGACGGACAGCCGCATCACCCCGGTCAGCAGCAGCCCGCCCAGCGCGGCATAGGTGGCGAGGACGGCCGTCCCCGTCAGCGCCGAGGCGATCAGCCGGACGCGCGCGGCCTCGCGCGAGAGCCGGGTCTGCTCGGCCTCCGAACTCTCCGACATGCTGCGGAAGTGCCGCAGGAGGAACGGGCCGACGCCGTGCACCCGCACCTCCGGCGCGGGCTCCGTCTGGATCAGCAGACCGCTCAGCAGCCGCCCCGCACGCGCGTGCTGCACCCAGTGGTGGAACGAGGAGTAGCGGGCCCGGGCGATGCGCAGCGAGGCCCACGCGCGGGGCACGGTCGTCAGGGCCAGCAGCGGCAGCAGCACCGGGTGGAGCACGGTCAGCACCCCGGCGGCCGCGACGAACGCCACCAGCGCCCCGACGACCCCCGAGCAGTACTTGATCATGCGGCGGGCCGACGACGCCCCGTACTGCGCGGAGTCCAGCAGGCGGTGGAACTCCTCGTCCTCGATGGCCGCCAGCTCGACGTGGATGACCCGCTCCAGGTACATCTCCGTGGCCACGCGCTCGACCTTGGGCTCCAGCCGGCCGGTGCCCGAGGTGGACGCCGACGTCGCCAGCGCGCCCACCACGCCCGTGACGGCGACGACCAGCAGGGCGGGCAGGGCCGCGGTCAGCCGCTGCCCGGTCGGGCCGGCGGCCAGCACCGCGGCCAGGACGTGGTTGATCGCGATCAGGCCGACGGCCTGGCTGACCCCCTGCCCGAGCTCCGCCGCCGCCACCGTGCGCAGCGCGCCGCGATCGGCCCGCGCGGCCAGCCGGATCGTGGCGCCGACGAGGCGCGGCAGCCGCAGCGCCATCGACCACAGGGACAACTCCAGATGGGCGTTCTCGTGCTTGTTCCAGCCCTGGTCGTGCCGGAGCGGCCCGCCGAACAGCAACCGCTCGGACGGCGAGGCCTCTTGGGGACGGGGGTGGCGGGGCGGGCTATGACGCACAGAGCCTCCTCGTTGACGCCGGACCGGACGAGTGCTCGGAAAACGACGCCCGCGAGGGGGCCGCCACGGCCCCCCAAGGGCGCTTTCTCGTCCGGAAGTTCGAGCATGCGTCAAGCGGCGGTGGGGAGGCGGCGGTCCCGCCGGTGATTCACTCCGCCGTGGCGGGTCACCCGATCCGGGGGTTGCGCCGCCGCCACCACGGCCGGACCGGGAGCGCCGGCCGCTCCGGGAAGCGGGCCAGGACCGGCAGGGTCAGCGCCAGCCAGCCCGTGGCCAGCAGCCAGCCGCCCACGAGGTCGGACGCCCAGTGGACGCCCAGCACGACCCGGGTGAGCGCCACCCCCACGGCCCACAGCAGCGCGCAGCCCGCCGCCGCACGGCCGGGCCCGCCCGGGCACCGGCGCAGCAGCGCCCAGGCGAGCAGCCCGCCCGCCAGCGCGCTGGTCGTGGCGTGGCCCGAGGGGAAGGACGCGCCGTGGGCCGCGCTCAGCCAGCCGTCGGCCGGCGGGCGCGGCCGGTCCACGGCGACGCGCAGCCCGATCCGTACCAACTGGCCCGCGCCCAGCACCGCCTCCGCCGCCACGACGCCCAGCGCCCGCCCCGACGCGATCCAACCCGCCACGCCTGCCAGCAGATACGGGACCACGCCCGTGCCCGTCGAGGTCAGGGCCTTCGCCGCCGGGCCGAGACCCGCGCGATGATTCAGGGCCACGTCCCGCACCGCCGTGTCCACCGCGAACGGCGTGCCGCTCCTGGCCAGCACCAGGGCCGTCAGGACGGCCAGCGCGATCAGGGCCGGGGCCGCGACCACCACCGCCACGGGCACGGCCCGGCGGCGGTTCACGCGGCCGTCACCAGCAGCGGCCGCAACCGGCCCTTGCGGGCCCGCTCCACCCAGGGCGCGCCCCGGGTCGCCAGTACGGTCAGGGGCGCCGCGAGCGCCACGCCCGTCAGCGCGCCGGCGGCCACGTCGTGCGGATAGTGGGCGCCGATCCACACCTGCGAGGCGCCCATGGCCGCCGCCGCCAGCCCCGCGACCGCCCCGAGCCGGCGCTCGACCAGCCACAGCGCGGCGGCCGTCGCGAAGGCGATCACCGCGTGGCCGCTGGGGAAGGACCAGTCACCGGGAGCCGGGCACGACTCCAGGGTGAAACTCCGCGGTATCGAACGGCAGGGCCGGTCCTCCCGCACCGCCACCCTCACGACCATGTCCACTCCGTACACCATCGCCACCACCAGGGGAGTGGCCAGCGCCCGGGCCATCATCGGGGAGTCCGAACGCCGGGCGAGCCACCAGGCGGTCAGCATCAGCGCGGCGAACAGCGCCAGTCCGAATGCCGACCACGTGGAGACCGTATCGTTCAGCAGCCACGGCGCGTGCCGCGCGTCCCGGGTGATCTCCGTGTAGAGACCACCGTCGATGCCCGAACCGTCGAAGCCGGGGGAGCCGGGCAGGAGCGCCGGCGATATCACGATCACGAGTGCGGACCCTCCCATGGTCAAGGGCCGGCCGGTGGCCGGCCCCGTGTGCGTCGCCGTATTCCTCGATTCCCGGATCACACCGGGTGGTTCGCTTCTCCCTACATCCGGACATACAAGAATCCCCCCGCCCCGGGGCCCGTACACCCGGAGCGGGGGGAATTCCCGCGGAATCGCGAGACCGTCAGCCGTCGCCGTTGCCCGAGCCGTTGCCCGAGATGATCGGGATCTCGTCGACCAGGTGCGACAGCGGGTCGTCGCCGTCGTTGATCGTGGAGTTGTCCGTGCACTGCTGCTGTTGCTGCGACGTGAGGATCGGCACGTCCTGGACGCCGATGTTGAGCAGCCCGATGACGGACTGGATGCCGACCTTCCCGATGCCCAGGCAGAGCTTGTTGAGCGAGCCCTGGATCAGGCTCATCTGCGGGCTTTCCACGCCCCCGGTCGCCGTGTCGCCGTAGGCGGTCTTCGCGCCGTTGGCGTTCGCGACGTCCTGGTCGTTGCCGATGGCCATCGCGGGGGTGGCGACGGCGCCGACCGCCGAGGCGGTCAAGGCCGCCGTGGCGAGAACCTTCTTGAGCACGTCAATGCCTTTCGATCGATCGATGTTTCCCTCCGGGAAGCGAACTGAGTAACTGCAAGTGAATGGGGAAGTTCCGGAGTTTCACTCATTCGCCCCAGCGAGTCATTTACTTTCCGGGGTATCCAACTCCTTTTGGCCCGGGGCTTACCGGGAAGTGCCGGCCGCCCGCGTCACGGCTTCCGGAGTTCGCGCCGTTCCGGCTGGTAGCGTGCCCGGCGCGGCGGGAACTCCGGCCGTCGGCCCGCTCGGACAGCGCCCCCACACGCCCGCGTCCGGGCGGGCTCGCCGGACGCCGGGAGATTCCGCCGGCGCCCAGGAAGGAGGCCCGCGTTGACCGTCGAGTACGTCCGCTACCGCATCGCCGACCCCGTCCGCCGCGGCACCTTCGAGAAGGCGTACGCCGCGGCCGCCGAGCACCTCTACGCCGCGCCCCAGTGCCTGGCGTACGAGCTGTCGCGCGGAGTGGAGGACCCGGAGCGCTACGTCCTGCGGATCGAATGGACCTCGCTGGAGGACCACGAGCACGGCTTCCGGCACGGCCCGCACTTCCCGCCCTTCCGCGACGCGGTCCGGCCCTATACCGGGGACATCGAGGAGACGCGCCACTACGAGCGGACCCTGGTCGTCGACAAGCGCCGCGGCCGACCGGCCCGGGCGTGATCACCCCGGGCGCCCCACCCGGAACGGCCGGCGCCGATTGTTAACGGCATGTGACGCGTGCCACCCCCGTGCGACGGCGTGATCGCCCGCCGGGGCGTATACCCTTCGGAATGTGAACCCGCTCGTCAAACGCCGCCACGTGGACTTCGTCCGTGTCACGAGCATGTCCTGTCGCCGGTCCGGCTGACCTTCACACCTTCGCGACGCCCGCTTCCAGGGCGGCCGCCCCGCGGTCTTTCCCCGCGCTCTTGGCTTTCTTCGCTTTTCTCTTATTCCTAGCCGCTCCCCGGTCCCGTCGCCGCCGCACACCCTGCGCCGGTCGCACGGGTCGTCCGGCCATCCCCGGACGCTTAACCGGGCCCTCATGCTGTGGACATTTCATGAACAAGCTTCCGGTCATCGACCTCTCCGCCGCCTCCGCGGGCCCCGACGAGCGCGCCCGCCTCCACGAGGCCCTCCACGCCGCCGCCCGCGACGTCGGCTTCTTCCACCTGACCGGCCACGGCGTCACCGCCGACGAGACCGCCGACCTGATGCGCACGATGCGCGCCTTCTTCGCCCTCCCCGAGGCCGACCGGCTCGCCATCGGCAACCTCAACTCCCCCCACTTCCGCGGCTACACCCGCATCGGGGACGAGCGCACCGGCGGCAGCCAGGACTGGCGCGACCAGCTGGACATCGGCGCCGAGCGCCCCGCCCGCGTCCCCGGCCCGGAGGACCCCGGCTACTGGTGGCTGGAGGGCCCCAACCAGTGGCCCGCCGCCCTGCCGGAGCTGCGCACCGCCGCCCTGCGCTGGGTCGAGCGGCTGAGCTCGGTCGCCGAGCGGCTGCTGCACGAACTGCTGGCCGCCATCGGCGCCCCCGAGGACTTCTACGACCAGGCCTTCGCCGACCGCCCCCACCTCCACCTCAAGCTCGTCCGCTACCCCGGCAGCGCCCCCGACGGCGCCGGCCAGGGCGTGGGCGCCCACAAGGACTACGGCTTCCTGACCCTGCTCCTCCAGGACGAGGTCGGCGGACTCCAGGTCGAGGGTCCCGACGGGGAGTTCATCGACGTGCCGCCGATGCCGGGCGCATTCGTGATCAACCTCGGCGAGCTGCTCGAGGTCGCCACCGACGGCTACCTCAAGGCCACCAACCACCGCGTGGTCAGCCCGCCCGGGAACCGGGAGCGCTTCTCCGTCCCGTTCTTCTACAACCCGCGGCTGGACGCCCGCATCGAGCCCGTGCCCTTCCCGCACGCGGACCGGGCGCCCGGCGTCACCCAGGACGTGACCAACCCGCTCTTCGCCGAGTACGGCCGCAACGAGATCAAGGGCTGGCTGCGCGCCCACCCGGGCGTGGCCCGCAAGCACCACCCCGGCCTGCTGGAGGACGCCGGGACCCCCGCCGCCTGATACCCGGAGGAACCCTCCCCCGAAGATCGCTTCAAGGATTACCCTCTCCCTGACCAAGGATTGATCAAGTCGGGACGGGGAATCTCCTTCGCACCGGGCGCGACGCGCCACGGGGGAGCCACGGGGGTGGGGATGAGCACGGTGCTGGGCACCGGCGTCGGCTGGCGGCCGGAGATCGCCGGGGACATCGAACGGCTGCCGGGGATCGACTGGGTGGAGGTCGTGGCGGAGAACGTCTGCCCCGACCACCTCCCCGCCCCGCTCCAGCGGCTGCGCGCCCGGGGGACGACCGTCGTCCCGCACGGCGTCTCCCTGGGCCTGGGCGGCGCCGACCGGCCCGACCTGACCCGGCTCGTCGCGCTCGCCGAGCTGGCCGAGGCCCTCGACGCCCCGCTCGTCAGCGAGCACATCGCCTTCGTCCGCGCCGGAGGCACCGCGGCCGCCCCGGCCGGAGCCCCCCGGATCGAGGCCGGGCACCTGCTGCCCGTGCCCCGCACCCGGGACGCCCTCGACGTGCTCTGCGAGAACGTCCGCATCGCCCAGTCGGTGCTGCCCGTACCGCTCGCGCTCGAGAACATCGCGGCCCTTTTTGCCTGGCCCGGTGAGGAGCTCAGTGAGGGACGGTTCCTCGCCGAGCTGGTCGAGCGCACCGGCGTACGGCTCCTCGTCGACGTCGCCAACCTCCACACCAACCACGTCAACCGCGGCGAGGACCCGGCCACCGCCCTCGACGAACTCCCCCTCGACGCCCTCGCCTACGTCCACGTCGCGGGCGGCGTCGAACGCGACGGACTGTGGCACGACAGCCACGCCCACCCCGTCACCCGGCCCGTGCTGGACGTCCTCGCCGAGCTCTGCGACCGCGTCACCCCGCCCGGCATCCTGCTGGAGCGCGACGACGACTTCCCCGAGGCCGGCGAGCTGGCCGCCGAGCTCGACGCGATACGGGCCGTCGCCGAAGGGGCCCGCTGCCATGGCTGACCCGATCACTCGTGCCATGGCACCCGGCGAGCGGCACCCCGCCCCGGACACCGACGCCGCCCGGCGCCGGCTCGCCGAGGCCCAGCTCGCTCTCCTCTCCGCGCTCGTCGCGGACGCCCCGCCCCCGCCCGGCTTCGACCCGGCACGCCTGGACGTCCAGCGCCGCGCGCTGCTCGCCAAGCGCCTCGGCGTCGTCCGCAAGATCGCCCCCGAACCGGCGGAGATCCTCGGCGACGACTTCCGCGACCTCTTCCTCGGCTACGCCCGGGGCCGCCCCATGACCGACGGCTACCGCCGGGACGCCCTGGACTTCGCCCGCCACCTGCTGCGCACGGGCGCCGTGACCGACCCGGACCGGGTCCGCCGGCTCACCGCGTGGCTGGCCGAACGGACCGGCCCCGCCGCACCGGCCCCGGGGCGCCCGCGCCGCCGGGTGGCCGCCGTCCTGCGCCGGCTGCGTTTCGCGCGCTGACCGAAAGGCAACCGATCCCATGCTCTATGCCCTTCTGGTGACGCTGTGCTGCGCGGCGCTGATCGCCGTGCCCTCCGTCCTGCTGTGGCGCGTCCGCCGGCAGGCCCGCGGCCGGAGCGTCCCGCCCGGCACCGAGGACATCCCGGACCTCCTCGGCGTGGCCTTTCTCCTCGGCGATGCCGAACGCGTCGTCGACACCGTCATCACCGCCATGCACGCCGACGGGCGCGTCACCGTGCGCGACGGCAGGGTGGCCGTGGGGGACGCCACCGCGCACAACGCCGTGGAACGCGCGCTGCTCAAGCACTGCGGCGCGGGCTGGGGCGACTCCCTGCGGACCGTGGTCCAGGAGTTGCGCCGCGATCCCCTCGTCCACGCGGTCGGCCGGTCCCTGGAGAAGCTGGACATGCTGTTGCCCCGGGGCTTGCAGGCCCACTGGGAGCGCGTGGCGCGCGCGCAGACGGCGGGGCTGGTCGTCGGGGCCGTCGCCGGTGTCGTCCTGCTTTTCCTGGCCGCCTTCCGGCCCATGGGCGTCGTCCTGCTGGCGCTCGCCCTGGCCGGGGTCCTGGCCCGGGTGGCGTACGGCCCCCACAAGTCGTGCGACCCCTACACCGACTTCGGCAGGAACGTCGTCCGGTTGATCAACACCGATGCCTCCTGGAGCCGGAAGTCCGTCGGGGAACACCCCCACGGGGCGGCGGGCGTCGTCGCCGTGCACGGCCGCGTGCCGGACAAGAAGCTCAGGGCCCAGTTGATAGAGGCGTCCAGGACCCGGACGAGCCACCGGGCCGGTGCCACGAGCCGGACCGGCCGCTCCCGTCGCTCCTCGGCCACGACCTCGTCGTCCTCCTCCTCGACGTCCTCGGCTTCCTGCGGCGGAGCCGTCCTCGACACCGGCGGCGGCAGCGACACGAGCGGTTCCGGCCACTCCGGGCACTCGGGCGGGCACAGCTGTTCGAGCGGCCACAGCTGCTCCTCCGGCTCCAGCTGCGGCGGTGGCGGCTGCTCCTGACCGGCCCGGGCCCCGGCAACGGCGCTGACCTGCGCATAGATCACTTGTTAATCACGCGTAGACGACTCCGGGGCTACCGTCCGTTCCCATGAACGGAGACGGGGCGAACATGACCGGAACGGACATTGGCGGACTGCGGTTCGCCGTGCTGGGCCGGATGCGCGCGTGGCGCGGCGACGAGGCGCTGGAGCTCGGCTCCCCGCAGCAACGCACGTTCCTCGCGGAGCTGCTGCTGCGCGAGGGACGGGCGGCCTCGGCCGCCGAGATCGTCGACGCCCTGTGGGGCGCGGAACCGCCACCGCGCGCCGTGGGCACTGTCCGCACCTACGCCTCCCGGCTCCGCAAGCTGCTGGAGCCGGAGCGCGCCCCGGGCACGCCGTCACGCGTCCTGGTGTCCGTCTCCGGCGGCTACGTCCTGCGGGTGCCCCGGGAGGCGCTGGACGCGGCCCGCTTCCAGGATCAGGTCGCCGCGGCCGCCCGCGCCCGGGCCGCCGGGCGGCCCCGCGAGGCCCGGGAACTGCTGCGCTCCGCCCTCGCCCTGTGGAGCGACGAGCCGCTGCTCGGCCTCCCCGGGCCCCGCGTCCCCGCGCGCCGGGCGCACCTCTGCGACCAGCGGCTGATGGCGTTCGAGGCACGCCTCGAACTCGACCTGGAGCTCGGCGACCCCGACGCCGCCCTCCGCGAGCTGGCGGACCTGGCCGCCCGGCATCCGCTGCACGAGCGGCTGAGCGCGCTCCACATCCTGGCCCTCCACCAGGGCGGCAGGCGCGCCGACGCGCTCGCCGTGTACGAGGAGACGCGCCGCGTCCTCGCCGAACACATGGGCCTCGAACCCGGCCGGGAGCTCACCGAGGCCCGCCGCCGGCTGCTGACCGCCGACACCGACGCCGGCGCCACTCCGGACGGCCCGCACGAGCCCGTCCGCCCCGCCCGGTTGCCCGGCGGCCTCGCCGACTTCACCGGGCGGGCCGCCGCCGTCGAGGAGGTGTGCGCGGCGCTGATCACGGGAGAGGCGACCGTCGTGGTCTCCGGCCCGAGCGGCGTGGGCAAGAGCGTCCTCGCCGTGCACGCCGCCCACCGGGTGCGCGAGCACTTCCCCGACGGCCGGCTCTACGCGGACCTGCGCGAGCCCGACGGCCGGCCCGCCCCGACCGCCGCCGTGCTCGGCACGTTCCTGCACGCCCTCGGCGTCGCCGCGGCCGACGTGCCCGACGGCGAGGCCGAGCGCGCCGCGCTGCTGCGCCGTCTGCTGGCCGGCCGCCGGGTGCTGATGGTCCTGGACAACGCGGAGGACACCGGCCGGGCACGGCCGTTCCTGCCCGCCCCGCCGGGCTGCGCCGTCCTGCTCACCAGCCGGGCCAAGCCCGCCGGGCTGCCGCACGCCCGGCTGACCGACCTCGGCGCTTTGACGCCGGAGGAGGCTCACGCCCTGCTGGCCCGCGTCGCCGGCGAGGACCGCGTGGCCGCCGAGCCAGGGGCCGCCGCCGAGCTGGTCGAGGCCTGCGGGCGGCTGCCGGTCGCGGTCCGGATCGCGGCGGACCGGCTCGCGGCCCGTCCGTCCTGGACGCTCGGTGCCTTCGTGGAGCGGCTGGCCGACGACGGCCGGTGCCTCGCCGAGCTGAGGACCGCCGGGATGTCCGCCGAGGAGGCGCTCGCCCCGGCCTACGACCGGCTCGACGCCCACCGGCGCCGGGCGCTGGCCCTGCTGGCCCTCGCCGAGGGGCCCGGCTTCTCCTCGCACACGGCCGCCGCGCTCCTCGGCGTCCCGGAGGACGAGGCCGAGCCGCTGTGCGAATCCCTGGTGGACGCCAGCCTCCTGGAGTCCCCGGCCCCCGGCCGCTACCGCTTCCCCTGCCTGTTCCGGCTGCTCGTCCGGGAGCGCGCCGGGACGGCGCTGCCCCCGGCGGAGCGGGCGGCCGCCCTGCGGCGGCTCCTGGAGTCCGCCGCCGCCAGGGCCCGCGCGGCCACGGGCCCCGGGGCCGCCGGCGACCGGCTCCTCGCCGAGGCCCCCGAGCTCCTCGCGGCGGCGGAGGCCGCGGCGGACACCGGCACCGACGACGTCGCCCTCGCCGTCGACCTGCTGTGCGCGCTGGCCGGCCTCCTCGCGTACGGCGCGTACGAGCGGGAGCTGGAACGGGTGGCGCCGGCGCTGGCCCGGACCGCGCTCCGGCTCGCCGACGACCGGTCCGCCGGGCGCGCGTACGCCGTCCTGGCCCGGGTCCACGCGAGCGCCGGCCGGTTCGAGGAGCTCGCCGCCGCCTGCCGGGAGGCGCTCACCCTGAGCAGAGCGGAGGCGGACGCGCCGACCGCGGCGGACTGCCTGGTGCTGCTGGCGCGCTACGCCGTCCACACCGGCTGCCCGGGGGAGGCGTACGAGGCGCTGGCCGAGGCACGGGCCGCCTACCGGGCGTGCGGCGACCGGGCCGGCGAGGCGGACGTGGCGGGCGCCCTGGCCGAGGCCCACCTCGCCCTCGGCCGGACCGACCGCGCCCTGGCGGCGGCCGAGCTGTGCCTGGCCGTCCACCGCCGGCGCGGCACCGGCCACCCGGTGGCGGCCGGCCTGTACCGCCTGGGCCGGGTCCTGGCGCGCGCCGGCCGGGCCGAGGAGGCCGCCGGGCGCTACGCAGAGGCCCTGGACCTCTTCCGGGTCCAGGGCAACCGGCTGTGGGAGGGCCACACCCTGCTCCGGCTGGCGGAGATACGGCCGGACACCGGGCGCGACGCGGGCGTCGATCTCCTGAACGCCTGAAGGGCGGGCGGGGGAACGGCGGTTACCGGACAGTCGTGGCCTTCACCGTCCGTTATGCGCACGCGCTGCGCACAGGGCCCCGTCGCGGGCGAACGTGAGCGTGACCTCTGACGCTCGCCCGGTGGACCGTCGGCGGAGCCGGATCGGGTGGGCGTTCGTGGGTGGTCGTGTGCGACCGGATGTCTTCTTGTGCGTCCGCTTGTCCGGACGGGACACTCGTCCGGCAACTCTTGGCATGCACGCGACGTGCGGTCGCTGCTGTGCCGTACGAATCCTCCGGGCCCGGACGCGCGGTGCGCGCGACGGGCACACCCCCACTCGCAGGAGGTCGACGAGTTGAACCACTCACGCATACCCGGGCGCCGGGCCGCCCTGGCCGTCGCCGGAGCCGTGGTCCTGACCACGGCCTCGCTCACCCTCCAGAGCGCCCAGGCGGCTCCCGTCCCCCACTCCGCCGCCGAACTGGCCTCCGCCAGAGCGGAGCTGAACGCCCACGCCGCCGTTCCCGGCACCGCCTGGGCGGTCGACCCCAGGATCGGCAAGCTCGTCGTGACCGTCGACAGCACCGTCAAGGGCGCCCGCCTGGACCAGGTGCGCAAGGCCGTCGCCGACCTCGGCGACAAGGCGACGATCAAACGGACGGCGGGCATCCTGCGCCCGTTCGTCGCCGGCGGCGACGCCATCTGGGGCAGCGGAGTGCGCTGCTCGCTGGGGTTCAACGTCACCAAGGACGGCCAGCCGTACTTCCTCACCGCCGGGCACTGCGGCAAGGCGTCGGGCGACTGGTCCGACTCGCAGCTCGGCGGGGTGATCGGCTCCACCGAGGCCGCCGAGTTCCCCGGCCACGACTACGCCCTCGTGCGCTACACCGGCAGCGCCGACCACCCCAGCTCCGTGGACCTCTACGACGGCGGCCAGCAGAGCATCGCCAAGGCCGGCGAGGCGCGCGTCGGCGAGAACGTCCGGCGCAGCGGCAGCACCACCCAGGTCCACGACGGCCAGGTCACGGCCCTCAACGTCACCGTCAACTACCAGGAGGGCCAGGTCGACGGCCTGATCGGCACCAACGTCTGCGCCGAGCCCGGCGACAGCGGCGGCGCGCTCTTCGACGGCGACACCGCGCTCGGCCTCACCTCCGGCGGCAGCGGCGACTGCTCGTCCGGCGGCGAGACGTTCTTCCAGCCCGTGCCCGCCGCCCTCCAGGCGACAGGAGCCCAACTGCCCTGAACCCTGACCGGAACGCGACCCGGCGCGCCGACTAAGCGCCGGGTCGCGTCACGGAAGCCGAATGCTCCGCCGGAGCGGCCTCCAGGGTCCAACTGGCCAGCAGCCGCAGCGACTCGGCGGACGGCGAGCCGGGCTCGGCGTGATAGGTCACCAGCACCTGGTCCGGATCGGCGGGCAGGACGAACGTCTCGCACGCCACGGTCAGCTCGCCCACCAGGGGATGCAGCAGCCGCTTCACGCCGTGGCCCTTGTCCCGCACGTTGTGGGCCGCCCAGAGGCGCCGGAACTCCTCGCTCTTGACGGACAGCTCGCCCACCAGGGCCGCCAGCTGGGGGTCGTCCGGATGGCGCCCGGCCTCCAGCCGCAGACAGGCGACGAGGTCGGCCGCCTTGGCCTCCCACTCCACGTACAGCTCGCGCGCGGCGGGGTCGAGGAACAGCTGCCGGATCATGTTGCGCCGCTGCGGCGGCACGGCGGGGAAGTCGCCGAGCAGCGCGCAGGCCAGCCGGTTCCAGGCGATGACGTCCGTCCGCCGCCCCAGCACGTACGCCGGGACGCCCTCCATGGTGTCGAGCAGCTGCTGCAGGGTGGGCCGGACGCGCTGCGGGCGCGCGGCCCGCGAGCGGCTCGGGACGGGCCTGACCAGACGACCGAGGTGATCCCGCTCCGTCTCGCTGAGCCGCAGGGCACCGGCTATCGCCTCCAGCACCGAGGCGGACACGTTCTGCCCGTGCCCCTGCTCGAGCCGCGTGTAGTACGCGACGCTCACCCCGGCCAGCTGCGCCAGCTCCTCACGCCGCAACCCCGGCACCCGCCGCCTGCCCCCGTACGGCGTCAGCCCGACGTCCTCCGGCCGCAGCCGGGCGCGGCGGGAGCGGAGGAACTCGCTGAGCTCGGTGCGCTGATCCATACCCACCAGTATGCGGGGGCGCGCCGGACGGAGGGTGACCCTGCCAGTGGTAGGAACCGCAAGCGTACTTCCAGCCGAGTCCTGGTTACCGGACGAGACGGACCGCAGGATCGAGGCATGACCCACACCACTGTCCACGCATACGCGGCCCCCGCTCCCAAGGCTCCGCTGGAGCGCACCACCGTCACCCGCCGCGCGCTGGGCGAGCACGACATCCTGATCGAGATCAAGTACTCCGGCATCTGCCACTCCGACATCCACACCGTGCGCGGCGAGTGGGGCCACGAGACGTTCCCGATCGTGCCCGGCCACGAGATCGCGGGCGTCGTCGCCGAGGTCGGCGCCGGGGTCACCCGCCACGCGCCCGGCGACCGGGTCGGCGTCGGCTGCTTCGTCGACTCCTGCCGCGAGTGCGACAACTGCCGGGCCGGTCTGGAGCAGTACTGCACCGGCGCGAGCGGCCCGGTCGGCACCTACGCCGCCACCGGCCGCGACGGCGAGTTCACCCAGGGCGGCTACTCCACGCACATCGTCGTCGACGAGAACTACGTCCTGCGCGTACCCGACGGCATCCCTCTGGACGCCGCCGCGCCCCTGCTGTGCGCGGGCATCACCGTCTACTCACCCCTCGCCCACTGGCAGGCCGGCCCCGGGAAGAAGGTCGCCGTCATCGGCCTGGGCGGCCTGGGCCACATGGCGGTGAAGATCGCCCACGCCATGGGCGCCGAGGTGACCGTCCTCAGCCAGTCCCTCCGCAAGAAGGACGACGGCCTGCGCCTGGGCGCCGACCACTACCACGCCACGTCCGACCCGGCCACGTTCGAGGCCCTGGCGGACGGCTTCGACCTGATCCTCAACACCGTCTCGGCCGACCTGGACCTCAACGCCTTCCTGGGCCTGCTGCGCACCGACGGCGTCATGGTCCAGCTCGGCGCCCCCGAGAACCCGCTGCCGGTCGTCTCCGGCTCCCTCTTCCGCCGGCGCCGCACCCTCGCCGGGTCGATGATCGGCGGCATCCGGGAGACCCAGGAGATGCTCGACTTCTGCGCGGAGCACGGCATCGCCGCCGACATCGAGCTGATCGACGCGGACCGGATCAACGAGGCGTACGAAAGGGTCCTGACGAGCGACGTGAGGTACCGCTTCGTGATAGACGCGCAGACGATCTGACGCCGGCACGCGCGGCGGCCCGCCCGGGCCGCCGCGCGAGCGGGCCTCAGCGCCCCCGCTCCAGGACGAGCCGGAACCGGCCGTGCAGCCGCGCGACCCACCGCGGCGCCCACCAATTGAGCCGCCCGGCCACCGTCAAATAGGCCGGCACGAGAACCCCCCGCACCAGCACCGCGTCGACGAGCACCGCTGTGGCCAGCCCCGTCCCCAGCAGCTTGAGCTGCGTCACCCCGGAGGTGACGAGCGCCCCCGTGACCACGGCCACCGCCAGCGCGCCCGTCGTCACCAGCCGCCCGGTCCGCGCGACGCCCTCCACCACCGCTCCCCGGTTGTCGCCGGTCAGCAGATAGTGCTCCCTGACCCGGGAGAGCAGGAAGATCTCGTAGTCGATCGCCAGCCCGAACGCGATGGCGAACAGCAGCAGCGGCATCGTCATGTCCACCGTCCCGGTGGCCGTGAAGTCGCCCACCACGCGCCGCAGATGGCCGTCCTGGAAGCCGAACACCATCGCCCCGAAGCTCGTGCCCAGGCTCAGCGCGCCGATGAGCAGCGCCTTCAGGGGGAGCACCACGCTGCCGGTGAGCACGAACAGCATCAGCCACGTCGTGACCGCCGCGATGCCCGCCGCCAGCGGCAGCCGGGCCCGCACCGCGTCCTTGGTGTCGGCGAGCAGCGCCGCCCGCCCGGTGACCAGGTGTTCGCCCGGCGGGCCCGGCAGGGCGCGCAGCGTCCGCACCAGGTCCTGTGCGCCCCGCGCGTACGGCTCCCGCGCCCCGGCCACCAGCAGCACCGCGCCCTTGCCGGACCCCGCGCCCGCCCCCGACCGGGCCCAGCCCACCGAGCGCACCGACCGCTGGTCCGACACGTCGCGCTCGTACGCCCGCAGCGCCGCCGCGTCCCGCACCGGGTCCACGTCCGGCAGCACGATCGCGAGCGTGCGGTCGGCGGGGGAGGCGAAGCCCGCGCGGATCGCGTCGGCGGTGCGGTGCGCCTCCGCACCGACCGGCAGCATCCGGTCGTCCGACAACCCGAAACGCACATGGGCGAAGGGCGAGGCCATCAGCAGCAGAACCGCCGCGCACACCCCGCCGAACCACAGCGGCCGCCCGGTCACCGTCCGCGCGACGCGCCGCCAGAACGGGCTGTCCGGGCGCGGCGGCCCCGCCGCCCGGCCCCGGCGCAGCGGGCGCGACGGGTCCCAGCGGTCGATCCGGCGGCCGAGGAGGGCGAGCACGGGCGGTACGAGCAGCGTGGCCGCGGCCGCCGAGAACAGCGCGACGGCCATGCCCGCGCAGGCCATCGACCGCAGGAAGGGCAGCGGCAGCACCAGCAGGGCCGACATCGACAGCGCCACCGCGCAGGCGGACACCAGGACCGTACGCCCCGCGCGGCGCGCCGTGCGTCGCACGGCGGCCTCGACAGGCCGGCCGGCGCGCAGCTCCTCCCGGTAGCGGGTGACGAGGAACAGGCCGTAGTCCACGGCCAGCCCGAAGCCCAGCGCGCTGGTGAGGTTCATCGCGAAGACCGACACCGGCATGGCGTAGGTGAGCAGCCGCAGCACCGCCATCGTGCCGACGACCGAGACCACGCCGATCAGGAGCGGCACCAGCGCGGCCACCAGCGACCGCAGCGCGATCACGAGCAGCAGCAGCGTCAGCGGGGCCGCCACCAGCTCGGCCCGTACCAGATCCGGCTTGCTGTACCGCTTCGCCTCCACACTCACCCACGCGGACCCGGTCGCGGAGACGGTCAGCGCCCCGTGAGTGCCGGTCAGGCCGGGCACGAGCGCCTCGGCGGTGCGGGTCGCGTCCCGGTCGCCGCCCGCCAGATCGGCGGTGACCAGCGCCGCCGAGCCGTCCTCGGCCCGTAGCCCCGCGTCCTCGCCCGCCCAGTACGACCGGACGCTCGCCACCCCGGCTGACTCGGCGAGCCGCCGGGTCAGCCGCAGTCCCTCCTCCCGCGCCCGCTCGTCGTCCACGCCGCCCTCGGCGCGGACGAGCAGGACGAGGTCGGGCGTGCCGGCGCCGAAGCGGTCGGCCAGTATCCGGTCGGCGCGCGCCGACTCCGTACCGGAGGCGAAGTAGCCGCCGTTGGCCAGCCGCCCGGAGGCGCCCGCGCCCACCGCCGCCAGCAGCAGCGTGAGCACGGCGGCCGCCGCGGGAACCAGCCACGGGCGCACCCGGCGCGGCCGGTCCGTCGCGGGGCCGCGCGTGTGCGGAGGGGCCCCGGCGCCGAGGGGGCCCGGCGTCAGGGCCGCGGTGTCGAGGTCTCCCGGGGGCGTCACGTGGACCGGAAGAACAGGACGGCGTTCTGGCCGCCGTGGCCGAACGCGTTGCTGATCGCGCCGGCCATACGGTGCCGCCGGGGCACCTTCGTCACCACGTCCAGGTCGATCCCGTCGTCGAGGCGGTCGAGATTGGCGGTGGGCGGGACGAGCTGCCGCTCCAGGGCCAGGACCGTACAGGCGGCGTTGATCGCCCCGGCGGCGCCGAGCGAGTGACCGATCACTCCCTTGAGCGAGGTCACCGGTGGCGGAGCGCCGAACACCGCGCACAGCAGGGTCGCCTCCACCTGGTCGGTGACCGGCGCGGCGGTGCCGTGCGCGATGACGTGGTGGACCTCGTCGACGCCGGCGCGGGCGTCCGCGAGCGCGGCCTCGAGGGCCCGCCGGGCGCCGGCGCCGTCGGGGGCGGGGTAGGTGGGGTGACGACCGTCGCTGGAGGCGCCGTAGCCGGACAGCACACCACGTGTGCGGGCACCCCGGGCACGGGCGTCCCGCGGCCGCTCGAGGACGAGCACGGCCGCCCCCTCGCCCAGCACGAAACCGTCGCGCTCGGCGTCGAACGGCCGGGACGCTCCGGCCGGGTCGTGGCGGCGCCCCGAGAGTGCCCGCATCCGGTGGAAGGCGGCCGAGGCCATGGGGAGCCGGGCGCACTCGGCGCCCCCTGCGATCGCGATGTCGCAGGCGCCGGAGCGCAGCAGGTCGCGGGCGGTACCGATCGCCGTCGCCCCCGAGGCGCAGGCGGTGGACGTGGTCAGGCACGGCCCCAGCGCCCGGAGGTCCGTGGAGATCTCGCCCGCGGCCATGTTGGGCAGCGAGCGCAGCAGGGCGGTGGGGGAGATGGCCTCGATCCGGCCCTCGGCCAGATTCCCGTACTCCCGGCCCCAGCAATCGGCGCTGTTGCCCCCCACGCCCATGACGACAGCCACCCGGGCGCCGTCCCAGGTCGCCGGGTCCAGCGCGGCGTCGGCCACAGCCTCGCGCGCGGCGACCAGCGCCAGGTGGATGAAGCGGTCGTTGCGCCAGGCGACCTGCCGGCCCACCAGCGCCCCGCCGTCGAAGCCCGGCACCCGGCAGGAGAAGTCCACCGGCAGCCCGGCCAGTTCGTCGTCGTGGGCGCCGAGGCCCACGCCCGCGCACAGCCCGTCCCAGGTCGCCTCGCGGCCGATGCCGGCCGGGGTCACCATGCCGATGCCGGTGACCGCGACCTCCCGCTCGCTCACCGTCCCGGCCGGACCGGCGCGGCGGCCGGGGCCGGCGGCTCCACCCTGGCGACGGAGCCGATGCCGAGCTCCTCGAAGGTCGCGTCCGGGGCGATCCGCTCCCCGGGAACGCCGAAGTGGTCGGTGAGCAGACGGGTCATCAGGTCGTACGCGGTTTCCATCGATCGTTCTCCTCGATCGGGACCGGACATCGGGACCGGACTCCGGACACCGGGCAGCAGACATACCGTTCGTCTGATGCCATAGGACTCTTTTCCGGTTGATTGGTGCGCAGCAGCGTCCCACCGGCGACGGGCCCGGCCACCGGCGACACGCACGCGGCCCACGGGCGAGTCACCCGTCCTGCCGACCGTTCCGAGGCTGTCCCGAGGCCGTCCCGCCGACCGTCCCGCCGACCGGGCGGGCGGCGCGGGGGCGGCTCCCCGGCGGCCCGGAAAACCCGGGGCGCCACGCCCCCGCGCGATGGCATGCTGGGCTGCGTGAACGGTCCCGTGATCTTTGTCAGCGTCGCCCCTGAACTGCGGCTTTTCGTGTCCCCCGAGCGCCGGGTGGCGGCCGCGCCGGTGGTCACCGACGGCGTCTCCACCCTGGGGCACGTCGTGGAGTCCCTCGGCGTCCCGCTCACCGAGGCGGGCCCGCTGCTCGTCGACGGGCGCCCGGTGCCGGTCTCGCACGTGCCGGCCGAGGGGGAGCGCGTGGAGATCGAGGCGGTGGCCCGGCCGCAGGAGGTGCCGGGGGCGCCGCTGCGCTTCCTGCTGGACGTCCACCTGGGCACGCTCGCCCGCCGGCTGCGGCTGCTGGGCGTCGACGCGGCGTACGAGAGCGAGGACATCGGCGACCCCGCCCTGGCCGCGCTCTCCGCCGCCGAACGCCGGGTGCTGCTCTCCCGGGACCGGGGGCTGCTGCGCCGCCGGGAGATCTGGGCCGGCGCGTACGTCTACAGCGACCGGCCGGAGGAGCAGTTGAGGGACGTCCTGGGTCGGTTCGCGCCCGAGCTCGCCCCCTGGACGCGGTGCACCGCCTGCAACGGCCCGCTCCAGGACGCCGACAAGGACTCCGTCCGCGAGCACCTGGAGCACGGCACGCGCCACACCTACGACGTCTTCGCGCAGTGCCTGGCCTGCGGCCGGGTCTACTGGCGGGGCGCGCACCACGCGCGGCTGGAGGCGATCGTCGACGGCGCGATGCGCGAGTTCGGGGCCGCGGCGGCCTGACGGGCTTCCGGGCCTGACGGGGCCGCTGCGTCCGGTGTCGCAATCGGGCCGCCTGGTGCACGCTGGAGGGGTAGCGCAGAAGGGGCGGGCCAGAGGAGGACGCCATGACGCAGATCGCTGGCTGGCACGTCGAGGTCGAATTCGACGAGATCGAGAAGAAGACCCGGGCGGCCGCTCTGCTCAGACTCCAGGACGGCACCGAGCTGCGGGCCAAGGGCAAGGCCGTCAGGCACCCCGACGACCCCGAGCAGCAGCGGGTCGGCGAGGAGGTCGCGGCGGCGCGGGCACTGAACAAGCTGTCGCGGGAGCTGCTCGACAAGGCCGGGCACGACATCGAGGAGGCCACTCACATCCCGGCGCATCCGGCGATGTGAAGCGGGTCCCGGGGCGGGCCTTCAGCCGCGTCCCGGGGGGCCCGAGGCGAGCCCCCGAGGCCCTAGGCGAGCCCCCGAGGTGGGCCTCGGGGTGAATCCGGGGCGCCGTCCCCGTGCCGCACGAGGGGAAAAGTGGGGCAAAGGGTAGCTTTTCGGCGTGCCCAAGGGATTCAAGAACTTCGTCATGCGCGGTGACATCGTCACCGTGGCCGTCGGCCTGATCATCGCGCTGGCGCTCTCCACGCTGATCAAGGCGTTCACCGACTTCGTGATCAACCCGGTCATCGCCCGGCTCCAGGGCGGGCACGGCCTCGGGCTGGGCTGGCAGCTCGGCCGCGCGGGCAACCGGGCCACCTACCTGGACATCGGGTCCTTCATCTCGGCCGTGATCTACTTCATCGTCTTCATGGCCGTCGTCTACTTCTTCATCGTCGTGCCCTACAAGCACGTCCAGGCGCGGCGCGGGGTCGTCGTCTTCGAGGAGCCCGGGCAGCTGAAGACCTGCCCGGCGTGCCTCTCGGAGGACCTTCCGGCGGCGGCCGCGAAGTGCCGGCACTGCGGCACGGACCAGCCGTCGGGCACGGCACGCCCGGCCTGACGGGCGGGGCCGGCCGCCCCGCCTCGCCGGGCGGCCGGGCCGGGCTGCCGGACCGTCGGGCCGCCGGGCCCTTCGTCCGTGGTCGTATCAACTTTCGTCGCACGCGCGAGCGACCTTCGGTGCCTGTGCCGGGGTGGGGGAAGTGCCTAGAGTGCGGGGGTGAACGCGACATCGTGGGCCCGTGAACTGTCGGGGCGGCTGACCGATCCGGGGCTGTGGAGCCGGCGCAGGCTGGTGGGGGAGTGCCTGCTCGCCGCCGCCTTCGCGCTGCTCGCGGGGGTGGCCGAGGGCGGCCACGGCTGGCCGCGGATGGCCGCCGTCGCCGTGGTGGCCGCGGTGCTGTCGCTGACGCGCCGGGCCCTGCCGATCACCGCGCTGCTCGCGACGTCGGCCCTGTCCGGGGGCACCGAGGGCGGCGCGAGCCTGCTGCTGATGGCCGTGGGCTGGTCCGCCGGGCACCGGATCGCGGGAGTGCTGCGGGCGTCGACGGCCTTCGGCGCCGCCTTCGCGCTCTATCTGACCCTGAGCCTGTGGCAGGCGGAGCTCTCGCCCGCCGGGACGGTCACGCTCGCCACGGTCTTCTTCGTGGTGACCGCGGTCTTCCCCGGCCTCGCGGGGCGCTACTGGACGCAGCGGCGCACCCTGCTGGACACCCTGCGGCTGCGCAACGCCCAGCTGCTGCGCGAGCGCGAGATGATCGCCGGGCAGGCGCGGATGCGCGAGCGGCAGCGCATCGCCCAGGACATGCACGACAGCCTGGGCCACCAGCTCGCGCTCATCGCGGTGCAGACCGGCGCGCTGGAGGTGGACCGGGAGCTGACCGGCCGTCAGCGCGAGGCGGTCGGCGTGCTGCGCGAGGCGTCGGTGGCCGCCATGCGGGAGCTGCGCGAGGTCGTGGGCATCCTCAAGGACGGCGTCCCGGAGGACGAGCGGCCCGGCTCCCGGGTGGTGGCGGGCATAGAGGGCCTGGTCGAGTCCGCCGTGTCGGCGGGCATGAAGGTGACCCTGGAGCGCTCGGGCGAGCCCCGGCCGCTGGCGCCCGCCACCGATCACGCCGGGTACCGCGTCGTCCAGGAGGGCCTGACCAACGCCGCCAAGCACGCCCCGGGCGCCGCCATCACCGTGGGCGTGCGCCACGAGCCGGACGCGCTGGTGGTGGAGGTGGCCAACGGCCCGGCGGCGCCGACCGCGGCGGCGGAGCCCCGGGCGGACACGGTCAGCGGGGGAGAGGGGCTGACGGGGCTGCGGGAACGGGCCCGGCTGGTCGGCGGCATGGTCTTCACCGGCCCCGGGGCGGCCGGCGCGGGCTTCCGCCTCGCGGCCGTCCTCCCCTATGACGCGGCCGAGGCGCGGGAGTCCCGAGGGAGCGCCACCGGCGCGACCTTCGTCGACCCGGCGGAAGACTTCCGGCGGCAGCCCCGGGCGGGGGCCCCGGGTGAGGGTGGAGCGGTCATCGACCGGCTCGACCCTCGCGAGGAGTTCAAGGACATCATGGGTACGAAGAAGAGCAACGGCTGCCTGCTCGGCTGCGGAATCGCGCTGCTGCTCCTGGTGGCCCTGGTGGTGGCGGCCGTCTTCACCATGGGCAAGGTCATCGACCAGGTCGACAAGGGCATGATCGACCCGAGCACCTACGCGTCCGTCAAGGTCGGCGACTCCGAGCGGGACGTCCGGGAGAAGCTGCCGTCCGGCAAGTCCTTCCTCACCTCCGACGCCAAGGACAAGATACCGGCCGCCCCCGCCGGGACCAGCTGCCTGACGCTGCTGTCCACGGACGACTCCCGGGGGCTGTCCGTCGACACGGTTTACCGCTTCTGCTTCAAGGACGGCAGACTGTCCGACAAGCGCGAGTTCCACGTCAAGAGCTAGCGAACAGCACACCATCCCAGGAGAAGACACCGGTGATCCGCGTCCTCATCGCCGATGACGAGCCGCTCATCCGGGCCGGCATCAGGATGATCCTCACGTCCGCCGACGACATCGAGGTCGTGGCGGAGGCGGTGAACGGACGGGAGGCCGTCGAGCTGGCCCGGCGGCACCGGGTGGACGTCGCGCTGCTCGACATCCAGATGCCGGTCCTCGACGGCCTGACGGCCCTCGGTGAACTGGGCCGGCACGCCCCCGGGGTCCGGGTGCTGATCCTCACCACCTTCGGCGAGCCCGACAACGTCCTGCGGGCGCTGCGCCAGGGCGGGGCCGGCTTCCTGCTGAAGGACTCCGCGCCGGGCGAGCTGATCGGGGCCGTCCGGGCGGCGGCGACGGGCGCCGCCTATCTCTCCCCGGCCGCCACCCGGCACGTGGTGGACTCGCTGGCCGCCGGCCCCGTCGCCACCCGGGGCGAGGAGGCGCGGCGACGGGTGGCGGAGCTCGGCGAACGGGAGCGCGAGGTACTGGCCCTGCTCGGCGAGGGCCTGTCCAACGCCGACGCCGGGCGCAGGATCCATATGAGCGAGGCCACCGTGAAGACGTACGTCAGCCGGATCCTCGCCAAACTGGGCTGTGAGAACCGGGTGCAGGCCGCCCTACTGGCCCGGGACGCGGGCCTGGGGGCGTAGGGCCGTCCACGCCATAAGAAGTTCGGTAAGAACGGCTTTCAACAAAAGAAACAGAGGTTTCGCGCCACCTTCACCTGACATGTGGTGAGCAGAGGGCGGATTCTGCGATATCTTCTACGACGTTCCCTCGTGACCGAGCGTCAGACCCTGACGCCGGAGCGACGCCGAGAGCGGTACCGCACGCCTCTCGCGGAACACACGGGCACCGGCACGTGGCGAGCGACCGCAGTCCTCGCCGCGCCTTCGCCGTGCCCCGGAGACACGCACCCCTGTCCGCATCACCTAGGCAAAGGCCGCATGTCCGTTCACCCGCTATCGGACCTCATACGTTTCACCCGCCGGAACTCACCGTTCTACGCGGAGCTCTACGCCGACCTCCCCCCGGACGTCCGGCACCTGACCGACCTGCCCGTCGTGGAGCAGAGCGCCTTCTGGGCCGCCAACACCCCGGGCGACAACCGGGTGCTGACCGCACCCCTCGGCGAAGCCGTCGTCTACAAGACCGGCGGCACGACCGGCGCCCCCAAGTTCTCCTGCTACACCCGCGAGGAGTGGCGCGACTTCGTCACCGCCTTCGGCGGGGGACTCGTCGAGGCCGGGCTGCGCCCCGGCCACCGGGTCGCCGACCTCTTCTACGCGGGCGAGCTCTACGCCAGCTTCCTGTTCGTCCTGGACTCGCTCGCCCACGCGCCCGTCGACAACGTCCGGCTGCCCATCGGCGGCGGCGCCCCCCTCGAGACCACCGTCCCCACCCTTGAGGACCTCGGCGCCCAGGTGGTGGCGGGCACCCCGACCACCCTCTGCCGGCTGGCCGAGCACCTGATCGCGACGGGTCGTCAGCTCCCCGCCGTGGAACTGCTGTTCTTCGGCGGCGAGGCGCTCTTCTCCGACCAGCGACGCCTGCTCGCCGCCGCCTTCCCCAACGCCGAACCGCGCTCCCTCGGCTACGCCAGCGTCGACGCCGGCCTCCTCGGCTGCCCCGTCCCCGGGCCCGACCCCCGGGTGCACCGCGTCTTCACCCCGCACACGATCGTCGAGATCCTCGACGAGACCACCGGGGAACCCATCCACGAACCCGGCCGCCCCGGCCGCGTCGTGGTGACCCAGCTCTTCCGCCGCCTCATGCCCGTCATCCGCTTCCCCGCCGGTGACCGCGCCGAGTGGACCGACGTCGAGGCCGGACACTTCCGCATCCTCGGCCGCGCCGAGGAGGGCGTCCGCGTCGGACCCGTCTCCCTCTACTCGCAGGACGCGCTCGACGCCGTCGCCGAGGCCGACACCGACGGCCGGGTGACGGGCACTCAGCTCGTGGTGCGCCGCTGGGACGGCCGCGACGGCCTCGTGCTGCGCCTGGCCACCGCCCCCGGCGACGACGACCCCACGGGCCTGGAACCCCTCGCCGAGGCCGTCACCGAACGGCTCAACACCGTCCGTCCGCTCTACCCCGACAGCGTGGCCGCCGGCTTCGTCCACCCCCTGACCGTGGAGTGGGCCCGCAACAGCGACCTCGTCGTCAACACCCGCTCGGGCAAGCTCGTCCGGGTCATCGACGAGAGGCCCACCGCATGACCGCCGTGACCACCGACGAGGGCCGCCGCCCGCCCCTCGTCCTGCGCAACCGCGCCTTCGGCACGGTCTGGCTGGCCCAGGTGCTCACCCAGGCCGCCGTGCGGATGTTCCAGGTCGGCGTCTCCTGGTGGCTGATCGCCTATGCCGTCGCCGACGGACGCGGGCTCGCCTCCGGGCTGTTCATGGCGGTCAGCACGCTGCCCGCCGTGGCGCTCGCGCCCGTCGTCGCCCGGTCCGTCGCCCGCTTCGCGCACCGCTCCGTGCTGCGCGCGGCCGCCGGGGCGGCGGGCACCGCCGCGGCGGCCCTCGCCGTCTGGGCGTACGCGGGCGGGCTGCCGCTCGCCGCCGCCTACGCCGCGACCCTGGCCCTGGCCGCCTGCCAGGCCTTCTTCGACCCCTGCCTGACCACCTCCGTGCCCGAACTCGTCGACGACGAGGACATCGAGGCCGCCACCGGCTTCGAGATGTCCACCCAGTCGCTGGCGAGCCTCGGCGGCGCGCTCATGGGCGCCCTGATCGTCGACGCCGCCGGAGTGGCGGGCCTCGCCGTCGGCTGCGCGAGCGCCTATCTCGTCGCGGCCGCGCTGATCACGACCGTCCGCTTCCGCGCCCAGGCCGCCGCGCCCGGCGCGGAGGATGCCGCCGGGGAGGGCGAGGCCGGTGGACGCCGGTCGCTGCGGGGGATCCTGGCCGGGCTGCCGTTCGTCCGCCGGATCCTGCTCTGCTTCACCGCGGCGAACCTCTTCACCACCGCCGTCTTCGTCGTCATCCCGCTGTACACCAAGTCCGTCCTGGCGGACGGCGGTTCCACCGTCGCCCTGCTGGAGGCGTCGCTGGGTGTGGGCACGCTGATCGGCTCGTTCACCGGCGCCCGCGTCCCCGGCCGGCCCACCACCCTCGGCGCGTGGCTGCTGACCCTGATGGGCCTGGCCCTGGCCGCCCCCGGCCTGTTCACGGGACGGTTCGTCTTCGCGGGCTGCCTGGTCGTCGCGGGCTGGTGCGTCGGCGTCATCGGGGTGCGGTTCGTGGCGCTGTTCCAGCGGCTCGTCCCCACCGCCGACAAGCCGGGCTTCTTCGCCGTCATGCAGGCCGTGCTCGGGGCGACCTTCCCCCTGGCCTCCCTGCTCTTCGGCCTGCTGGGCGACCGGCTCTCCCCGCAGACCCTGTGCCTGATCCAGGCGGCCGGACTCCTGCCCGCGGCCTGCGCGCTGGCCCTCCTGCGCGACCCGGACACCGGCGCCGCCGCCGAGACCGCCGACGCCGCCCAGGACGTCCCCGCTCACCCGTCCGAGCCCGTGGTCACCGGAGGAAAGCGATGACCGTCACGATCGACCGGGCCACGCCCGCCGACATCGCCGAACTGCGCCAGCTCTACTACGCCGTCTACGGCCCGCACTACCCCACCGCCCTGGGCACCGACCCCGCCGAGATGTCCCGGCTCATCGCCGACCCGCACACCCTCTGGCTGGTCGCCCGTCACTCCGGCTCCGGCGGGCTCGCCGCGTCGGCGGCCGTCCACGGCGAGGCCGGCAGCCGCGTCGGCCGGCTGGAAGGGCTCGCCGTCCACCCCGAGCGCCGCTCCGGCGGCCTCGCCCACGCCCTGACCGACGAGCTGTGCCGGCGGACGCTGGACACCGGGCGCCTGGACTCCGTCTACGCCACGGTCCGCACCGTCAGCGCCGGCCCCCAGCGCGTCGTGTCCCGCAACGGCTTCCGGCCCATGGGCGTCCTGCCCAACGCCGTCGACCTCAACAGCCGGGAAAGCCTCGCACTCTACGCGCGTCACTCGCCGGGCGTGCTGGACCGGCGGCTCCCCGTCGCCGAGGTCCCCGCACCGCTCGGCCCCCTCCTGCGCACCGTCGGCGCGAGCCTCGGCATCGACTACGGGCACGTCCGGCGCACCGCGCCGAAGACGGTGCCCGCCCGCCCCACGACGGCGGCCCGGCTGGAGATGATCGAGGCCCCCTCGTTCGTCCGCCGCCGCTTCCACGAGCGCTTCCCCGACAGTGAGCGCTGGTTCTACCCGCTGCACACCCCCAACGCGCTGCTGGCGTCCGACGACGACAGCTTCGAGGTCTACGCCTACCTCAACCGCACCGGACGCTACTGCTCCCTGATCGCCGCCGCGCCCGACCCGGCCGCGGCCGCCGACTACCTGGAGCCCATCACCCGCACGCTCACCCGCGCGGGCGCCGGTTACGTGGAGGCGCTGGTGCCGCTCTCCGAGCACGGAGCGCTCTCGGCGTTCCTCGCCCAGGGCTTCATCCCCAGCGCCCTCTACCCGGCCATGCGCCCCGAGTCCGACGGCGACGGCTTCCACGACTACGTCGTGATGTCCCGCACCGCCGAACAGATCGACTTCCGTGAAGTGGTCGTCGACGCGCCCCTCCAGCCGTTCCTGGACGCCTACGCGGCGGCCTGGGCGTCGACCTACCTGCCCACCCTCGAGGTTGCCTCATGACACCCGTCAACCCCCATCTCGCCCCCGTCGACGTCCCCGACCCGGCGCTGCTGCCGCACGTCCAGCGCCTGTGCGACCTGACGGACCCCTACGCCTCCGGCCCCGCCGAGGAGGAGCTCTTCGCCGCCGCCATGGCCGAGAGCCACGCCTGGCACGCCGAACGCTCCCCGTTCTTCCGCTCGCTGTACCAGGGGACCGCCCCCGAGGAGCCCTACCGCGCGCCCCTGGTGCACGCGAACTTCTTCAAGCGGCACGAGGTCCTGTCGATCCCGCGCGACGACGTCCACCTGCACCTCACCTCGTCCGGCACCACCGGGCAGAAGTCGCAGATGTTCTTCGACGAGTGGACCATCCGCTCCGCCCAGCGCATGGTCGCCCGGATCTTCGAGCGCAATGGCTGGATCACCCCCGATCAGCCGGTCAACTACCTGCTCTACAGCTACGAGCCCGCCCCCGACCTCAAGCTCGGCACCTCCTTCACCGACAACTACCTCTGCGACTTCGCCCCCGCCCGCAGCGTCGAGTACGCCCTCCGCAACACCGGCGGCGGCCACGAGTTCGACCCCTTCGGCTGCGTCGCCGCGCTCCGCCGCTTCGCCGAGGAGGACGTCCCCGTCCGCATCCTGGGCTTCCCCGCGTTCCTCTGGTTCACCCTGGAACGGATGCGGGCCATGGGCCTTCCGCCCCTGAACCTCCCCGAGGGCTCCCTGATCGTCCTCGGCGGCGGCTGGAAGGGCCACACCGACCGGCAGATCGGCAAGCACGAGCTGTACGCCCGCGTCACCGAACAGCTCGGCGTGCCCTCCGAGCGGATCCGCGACACCTTCGGCTCCGTCGAGCACTGCGTCCCCTACATCGAGTGCTCGCACCACAACCTCCACGCGCCCGTCTGGTCCCGCGTGTTCATCCGGTCCACCCGCACGCTGGAGCCGCTCGGGTACGGCGAGCGCGGCTACCTCCACCTGGTCTCCCCGTACATCACGTCCGTGCCCGCGCAGAGCGTCGTCATGGGCGACCTGGCCTCCCTCCACCCCGGCGGTGAGTGCGGCTGCGAGCTGGACACCGACTGGTTCACCATCCACGGCCGCGCCGGAGTGAGCCGCAACAAGAGCTGCGCGGTGGCCGCCGCCGAACTGATGAAGGGCATGTCGTGACGACCGAGACCAACCCGCACTACTGGCAGGGCGCCTTCATCGACGACGAGGAGGCCGGCCGGCGCCTCGCCGCGCTGCCCGCCACCGTCGAGGCCGCGCTCGCCGAACCCCTGGACACCGAGACCGTCCTCGCCGCCTGCGACGCGCTGTCCACCGCCCTCCTCGACCCCGCCCACCCCACCCGCGCCCGGCTCGCCACCCACCTGCCCGAGGGCGAGGACGGCACTCTCCTCGCCGAACTCGGCGCGTTCCTCGCCCGCGACGGACTCACCCGCAAGCTCCGCGGCGAACTCGGCGGCACCGCCCCCCAGCGCCTGAACCGCCCCGACGCCAAGGAGACCGTCTACGAGGCCTGGGCCCCCGTCGGCCTCGTCGCCCACATCGCCCCCGGCAACGCCGCCTCCGTCGCGCCCCTGAGCCTCGTCGAAGGACTGCTCGCCGGCAACGTCAACATCCTCAAGACGTCCGGCGCCGACACCCTCCTCGCCCAGCACCTCCTCGCCGAACTGGCCGCGCTGGACGAGAGCGGGGCCATCGCCCGGCGCGTCATCGTGCTGCGCTTCTCCTCCTCCCGCCAGGAGTGGCTGCGCCTGATGTGCGCGCCCGCCGACGCCGTCGCCGTCTGGGGCGGCGAGACCGCCGTCGAGGGCGTGGCCGCCCACGTGCCGCCCGGCTGCCGCCTGGTGGAGTGGGGCCACAAGATCTCCTTCGCCTACCTCGCCCGCGACGCCTGGCGGGACGAGGCGACCCTGGCCGCCCTCGCCGCCGACGTCTGCCTGCTGGAGCAGCAGGCCTGCTCCAGCCCCCAGGTCGTCTACCTCGACACCGACGACGACAAGGACGTCTTCGCCTTCGCCGAACGCCTCGCCGCCGCCCTCGCCGCCGCGCCCCCCGGCCCGTCCGGCGACGAACTGGACACCGCCGAACAGGCCGAGCTCACCACCACCGAGCTCATCGCCCGCCTCGAGGAACACCTCGGCCTCACCCGCGTCCACACGGCCCCCGACGGCTCCTGGCGCGTCATGGCCGACACCCGCCCCGCGCTCACCGCCTCCCCGCTGCACCGCAGCGTCTGGGTCAAGCCCCTGCCCCGGGAACGGATGCTCGCCACGCTGCGCCCCATGCGCCGCTACCTCCAGACCGCCGGCGTCGCGGGCACCCGCGCCGACATAGCGGAGCTCTCCCGTCTCGCCCTGGCCGCCGGCGCCACCCGCGTCACGCCCGTCGGCTCCATGCTGGGCAGCTACGCGGGCGAGCCCCACGACGGCGTCTACGCGCTCCAGCGCTACAGCCGCCGCGTCGCCGTCCAGGCCGACGAGCGCTTCGCCACCGTCGCCTGCCTCGACGACCTGGTCCGCCCGACCGCGCTGCCCACGCCCACCGGGCCGCTGCTGGACAAGGCCGCCGTCCAGGAGCTCAACGGCTCCGTCGACCGGCGCGACGCCGAGCTGTACTTCCGCAGCGGCGGCAGCACCGGCACCCCCGCCCTGTCCCTGTTCACCTACGACGACTACGACACCCAGATGCGCGCCGCCGCCCGCGGCCTGCTCGCCGCCGGCTACGACCCGAAGCACGACCGCACCGCCAACCTCTTCTACTGCGGCGGCATGTACGGCGGCTTCATCAGCTTCTTCTCCATCCTGGAGCGGCTGGGCGGCACCCAGATGCCCATCGCGGCCGGCCCCGACCACCGCGCCACCGCCGAGGCCCTGGTCGCCCACGAGGCGGACACCCTCTTCGGGATGCCCTCCTACCTCTGGCAGCTCCTTCACGACCAGAGCGACCTGCTGCGCTCCTACGGCGGCATCCGCAAGATCTTCTACGGCGGGGAGCACTTCACGGCCGAGCAGCGCCGCGTGCTCGCCGAGAGCTTCGGCATCGAGACCGTCCGCTCCATCACCTACGGCAGCACGGACCTCGGCCCGCTGGGCTACCAGTGCGTGGAGAGCGCGGGCGGAGTCCACCACCTCCACGCCGACCTCCACACGCTGGAGATCCTCGACGTCGACGCCGACCGGCCCGTGGCACCCGGCGGGACCGGCCGTCTCGTCTTCACCACCCACGCCCGGCGCGGCCAGCGCCTCGACCGCTACGTCATCGGCGACCTCGGCCGCGCCGTCCCCGGCCGCTGCCCCTGCGGCAACCACGCCCCGCGCTTCGAACTGCTGGGCAGGCTCGGCGACGTGATGCGCGTCGCGACGTACTTCCTCAACCACGGGCGCTTCGTGACCCTCGCGGAGGGAGACTGCGGCTACGCCGGGGAACTTCAGGTCCTCCTCGGGAACGGCACGGCGCGCGAGCGCCTCACGGTCCGCGTGGAGCGCTCGGCCGACCCGTCCGCGCTGCGCACGGCCCTGCTGGCCGGGTACCCGGAGCTGCGCTCGGCGGTGGAGGAACGGCTGCTCGACCTCGACGTCGAGGTGGCGGACACGGCGGAGTTCGCGCGCACGGCGACGACCGGGAAGCTCCGGTCGGTGGTCGACTGCCGGCAGTAGACGAGGGGCCTGCGGCGCTCGCCCCTGTCCCACCCCTTCCCGTTTCTTTCAGGGGCTTCGCCCCCGAACCCCCACCCGGGGTGCGAGGGAGCGGAGCCCCCTCGGAAACGGTGAAGGGGCGGGACAGGGGCAAACCCCTCACTCACCCAGCCCCGCCTCCTCCAGGTCCAGCGCCCGCTGCACCCGCCGCCGCGTCATATCGCTGACGCGATTCCCCTCGTACAGCCGCCGCAACTCCGCGCTCTCCGCCGCTATCACCGCCCGTCGCAGCTCGCGGTAGTCGGCCGCCGAGACGCTGTCGCCGTCGTGATCGGCGTCCGCCTGGTCCAGCCGCGCCAGCAATCCCCGCCGCAGCTGGTCGATGACGGTCGCGGAGGCCGCCTCCACGGACTCCAGCTCGGCGAGGCAGGCCAGGCCCGCCTCGGCCAGAGCGGCCCGGCAGCGGGCCTCCTCGTGGGCCGTGTGCTCGGGCTCCAGCGCGATGCCGGACCAGCGGACCACCGGGGCCAGGGTGAAACCCTGGACGACGAGGGTGAGGACGACGACGCCCGTGGTGAGCACGAGGATCAGCGGACGGTGGGGGAGCGGCGCGCCACCCTCCGCCGTGAGCGGGATCGACAGCGCGGCGGCCAGCGGCATCACTCCCCGGGTGCCCGCCCAGGACAGCACCGCCGGGACGCGCCAGGACACCCGCCCGTCGCCCTGCCGGCGCTGTGTCAGCACAGACAGCGGCAGGATGCCGAGCAGGCGGGTCGTCAGAACCGTGCCGGTCATCGCCAGCACCCCCAGCGGCCAGCCGCGCCCGGCGGAGCCCAGCTCGTGAACGAGCGCCGGCAGCTCCAGCCCGATGACGGCGAAGACCACGCTCTCCAGCAGGAAGACCACCGTGCCGTAGACGGCGTGCACCTGAAGCCGGACGGCCGCGTTCGTCAGCCCGTGGCCCGTGCTGCCCAGCACCACACCCGCCACCACCACCGCGGTGACCCCGGACGCCCCCAGGTCCTCGGCGAGCGCGTACGCCGCGTACGGCGTCACCAGCGCGACGACCGTCACCAGCACCGGATCGGCCGTGCGCCGCCGGATCAGCGCCGCGGCCCCCGCGACCGCGCCGCCGACCAGCACCCCGCCACCGCCCAGGACCAGGAACGCGCCGCCCGACGCCACCGGGGACACCGCGCCCGTCGTCACGGCCGTGGCGACGGCGACCTTGAACAGCACCAGCGACGTGGCGTCGTTGAACAGGCTCTCCGCCTGCACCAGCACCCGCGCGCGCGGCGGCAGCGACAGCCGGCGCCCCAGCGCCGTGACCGCCACCGGGTCCGTACTGGCCAGCACCGCGCCGAGGACGAAGGCCGTGGAGCCGCCCAACGGGGTGACGGCGGAGGCAACCACGCCCACGGCCGCCGCGGTGGCCAGCACCAACCCGAAGGCCAGCACGGTCACCGGCCGCCACACCGGCCGCAGTTCGCGCCACGATATCTCCTCGGCCGAGGCGAACAGCAGGGGCGGCAGCACCACGACGCTGATCGTCTCCGGGGCGATCCGGATCGCGGGCACCCACGGCAACATCCCGATCAGCACCCCGCCGACGACCAGCAGCGAGGGCGCGGGGACCCGCCAGCGCCGGGCGCCCGTGGCGATCAGCGTGGCGCAGGAGACCAGGAGGAGCACAGCGGTCAGAGCGGTCACGTGAGGCTTCCCCCATCCGGCGCGCTGGAGCGGCTCGCAGGCCGCACTGCCGCCGACCAGGCTTCCCGGCACGCCCCGAAGAAATCCACCGGGTTCCACCCCGTCCCCCGGTCCCCGCCCCGCCCGTGACCTGGCGAAGTCAGGAACGCGTCAACGTCGGCCCCCGTACCGCCGCCCACGGGCCGGATCGGCCGACGATGGCCGTGTACCCCTCCACACCGGGCGACCCGCCTCGCCCCCGACAGAAGGAACACCCATGGCCCAGGCCGGCGCTCCGCCTGAAACTCCGGGCATCCGCCCCGGCAGACTGAAGGTCTTTCTCGGCGCTGCCCCCGGAGTCGGCAAGACGTACCGCATGCTGGACGAAGGATGGCGCCGCGCCCTGCGCGGCACCGACGTCGTGGTGGCCTACGCCGAGTGCCACCACCGCCCGCACACCGAGGAGATGCTCGAGGGACTGGAGACGCTGCCGCGTCTGCGCCACGACCACCGGGGCCTGGAGTTCACCGGACTCGACGTCGCCGCCGTGCTCGCCCGCCGCCCCGCCGTCGCCCTCATCGACGAACTCGCCCACACCAACGTGCCCGGCACCGGCAACGCCAAGCGCTGGCAGGACGTCGAGGAACTCCTCGCCGCCGGCATCGACGTGCTGACCACCGTCAACATCCAGCACCTGGAATCCCTCAGCGACGTCGTCGAGAAGATCACCGGGGTGCCGCAGCGGGAGACCGTACCGGACGACGTCGTACGCCGCGCCCACCAGATCGAGCTCGTCGACATGGCCCCCGAGGCGCTGCGCCGCCGGATGGCCCACGGCAACATCTACGCCCCCGAGAAGATCGACGCGGCGCTCTCCCACTACTTCCGCGTCGGCAACCTCACCGCCCTGCGCGAACTGGCCCTGCTGTGGCTCGCCGAACGCGTCGACGAGACCCTCCAGCGCTACCGCGCCGAGCACGGCATCGGCGGCGTCTGGGAGACCCGCGAACGCGTCGTCGTCGCGCTCACCGGCGGCCCCGAGGGCGACACCCTCGTCCGCCGGGCCGCCCGCATCGCCGCCCGCTCCTCCGGCGGCGACCTCCTGGCCGTGCACGTCACCCGCAGCGACGGCCTCGCCGGCGCCTCGCCCGCCGCGCTGGCCGGACAGCGCCGGCTCGTCGAGAGCCTCGGCGGCACCTACCACACGGTCGTCGGCGACCAAGTGCCCGCCGCGCTGCTGGAGTTCGCCCGCGCCGAGAACGCCACCCAGCTCGTCGTCGGCGTCAGCCGCCGCGGCTGGCCGGCCCGCGTCCTCGCCGCGCGCGGCGTGGGCGACAGCGTCGTCGAGATGTCCGGCGACATCGATGTCCACATCGTCACCCACGAGCGCGCCGGCCGGGGGCGCGGCCTGTCCGTCCCCGGCAGCGGCCTCTCCCGCGTCCGCCGGATCTGCGGACCCGCGGCCGGACTGCTCCTGCCCCTCCTGCTGACCGCGACGCTGCGCGCGGACGCGGTCGCCGAGGCCGTCGCCCTCAACCTGACCAGCGAGGCCCTGCTCTTCCTCGTCGCCGTCGTCGGAGTGGCCTGCATCGGCGGGGTGGCCTCCGCGCTGCTGGCCTCACTGACGGCCTCCCTCCTGCTCAACTACTACTTCATCCCGCCGACGGGCCGTTTCACCATCCACGGCGCCAACAACATCCTCGCGCTCGTCGTCTTCGCCCTCCTCGCCGTCACCGTCGCGGCCGTCGTGGACCGCTCGCTGCGCCTGAGCCGCCGCGCCGCGAGCGCCACCGCCGCGGCCGAGACCCTCACTTCGCTCGCCGGCGGCATCCTCCGTGGCGAACAGGACGTCCCCGACCTGCTGGAACGTACCCGCCGGACGTTCGGCATGGAGTCGGCCGAGCTGCGGCCCCGGGGCCGCGACCGGGAGCCCCCCACCGACATGGCCCGCGCCGGGTCAGGGCGCGTCCCGACCGAGGAGATCAGGACGCCGATAGGAGAGGACGCCGAACTCGTCCTGCGGGGCCGCGCGCTGCCCTCCTCCGACCGCCGGGTGCTCGCCGCCTTCGCCGCCCACCTGACGGCCGCCGTGGAACGCGCCCGGCTGGCCCGGGCGGCGGCCGAGATCGAGCCGGTGCGGGCCGCCGACCGGATGCGCACCGCCCTCCTGGCCGCCGTCAGCCACGATCTGCGCACCCCGCTCGCCAGCGGCTGGGCCGCCGTCAGCTCCCTGCGCAGCAGAGAGGTCGACTTCTCGCCCGAGGACCGCGAGGAACTGCTGGCCACCGCCGACGAGTCGATGGCCAAGCTCAACCGCCTCGTCGACAACCTCCTCGACATGAGCCGCCTCCAGGCGGGCGCCCTGACCCTGAGCCTGCGCCCCACCGCCCTCGTCGAGGTCCTGCCCCTGGCCCTGGACAGCCTGCCGGAGGCGCCGGAGTGCGAGGTGGCCGCCCCGGACCTGGAACGGGCCCCCGACGTCCTCGCCGACCCGCCCCTGCTGGAGCGCGTCCTGGCCAACCTGGTGGCCAACGCCGCCCGGCACTCCCCGCCCGGCCGCCCGGTCACCGTCGCGGCCAGCGTCCTCGCCTCCCGGGTGGAGCTGCGGGTCGTCGACCGGGGCCCCGGACTCCGGCCCGCCGACCGCGAGCGCGCCTTCGAGCCGTTCCAGCGGCTGGGGGACACCGACAACACCACCGGGCTCGGCCTGGGCCTCGCGCTGTCCCGGGGCCTGACCGAGGCCATGGGCGGCACGCTCACCCCCGAGGACACCCCCGGGGGCGGCCTGACGATGGTCGTCTCCCTGCCCGCCGCCCCGGCCCACGCGTAAAGCCCGGCCGCGCGTAGAGCCGGCCCACGCGTAAACCCGGACCGCGCATAAAGCCGGTCCTCCGGGTAGCCGTTCCGGGAGGGAACTGTTCCGCCAACTCGCCCGCTGTACAAGGTGAATCCCACAACCCGGGGGTCCCGCAGAGGACACCCGACAACCGAGGGGGAGCCATGCGTACGACCCGATCGACCCGATCGACCCGACCCACCTGGCGCTCAGGAGTGGCATTCGCCCTGCTGGCCGCGCTCACCGTCCCGGCCGTCGCCTTCGCGGCCTCCGCCGGGGCCTCCACCCGGTCCGCCGCCACGGCGGCGGACGACGCCCCGCAGACGCACGAGGGCGGCACGTCCTCGGTCGTCGACCGGGTGGCGTCCTTCTACGGCGCCTACGTCGACGCCCGTACGGGCACGCCCGACGCCTCCCTGTCCAACGCCCTGCGCGCGCACTACCTCACCAAGGACTTCCGCGCCCGCCTGGATACCTGGGAGCGTAAGAACGCCGTGGACGGCGTCCTCCGCGCGCAGAACACCCCGCGCGCCTGGCAGGTCACGTACGACAACAGCGGCGCCGGGCACACCTGGACGAAGGTCCGCCTGACCTGGGGCGACGAGAAGAAGCCGACGTACACCTACCTCAGCGTGCAGTCGGACCTCGCCACCAGGCTGATCTCCGACATCAAGGAGGGCACGGCGACGGGCGGCGCCGCCGACGACTGACGGCGGGTCAGCGGCCGTGCGCGGGAGGGGCGGCCCGCCGGACGAAGGACATCCCGTACAGGCCGCCCGGCCCGGCGCTCGCGCCCGAGACGTACGCGGCGTTGGCGCCGTGCCAGTACAGGGAGTCGACCTGGAGGGGCTCGTCCAGGAACCGCGCGGGCGTCAGCGTCCTGCCCGCGAGAGGGTCGCGCTGCCGGTCGTAGGGCCACCGGCGGACCTCGGACTCGCGCAGGGCCGTCCCCCAGGTCATGCCTCGGTCGACGTCCACCAGCCGGAAGGCGATGAGGGTGCCCTCCGGGGTGTCCTCGCGCCGTACGGTCAGCTCGGCGGGACGGCCGTCGAGGTCACCGGCGTAGTGGCCCTCCCCGGCGTACCCGCCGTACCAGTCCCGGTAGTCGCGGAACGGCCGGTTCTCGACGTAGGCGGGGCCCGTGCCGGAGCGGCGGAAGGACAGGGGGAAGCCGCGGCCGTCCCGGACACTCGTCCCCGAGAGCCGGTCGGTGTCCCGGGTGTGCAGCACCAGGGCGCGCAGGGTGAGCGCGGCGGACCCGCGCAGCGCGATGCCGCCGGCCAGGTGGGAGGTCGCGGGGAGGTCCTCGAGGCTGCCGGTGAAGGTCTCGTCCCGGTCGAGGTCGGTGAGGGTGAGGTAGAGGGTGTGGAGGGTGCTGGGGGACTGCCGTACGACGACGATCCTCAGCCGCGCCCGGTGGCCGTCGTACACCCCTTCCCATGTGCCGCCGAAGGCGCGCACGTCCCGGAAGACCCCGCCTTGGCGGGCGGCAGCCGCAGTGCCGGTACCGAGGCCGGCGCAACCCAGGACGATGGCCGTGCCGAGGGCGGATCTGAGGGTGGTGCGGCGGGACGGTGAGCGGTGCTGCATCGGGCCTCCCGGAACTCGCGGAAATCTCCCGTACTGAACGACGCCGCTCATGATGTGCGCTGTCACGGGGACAGCACAGCCCCGAATGAGCCGACCGAGGATCAGCCCGATTCGTAACAGTCGTAGTTGCGCTGGGAGATGATCCGGCCGTCGCGGAACTCCAGGAACGTCGCGATGTGCGCGCGCAGGACGTGCCCGGCGGGCAGCTTCCCCAGGGGCACGGCCAGCGTGCCCGACCAGACGGCCTCCAGGGCCACCCGGTCACCGGCCGCGACCACGCCCGTCACCTCGAAGCGCTGCTCGGAGAGCAGATCGCGACCCCGCTCCGCCGCGGCCAGGACGGCGGGCAGATCGCGCACGACGCCCTCGGGGAAGAGGGCGTTGGGCAGCTCGTGGTGGACGGCGTCCTCGTGGAAGAACCGGGCGAGTTCCTCGCCCGTGGCGAAGCGGGCGACGGCCTCGTGATAGCGCAGGGCCGTCTCGACATGGGGGTGACGCGGCACGTCCGGCATGTCACGACCATAGCGGTGCCCCGCGACGCCGGAGCGTCGCGGGGCACGACTTCGTACGGACCGTCAGGCGGTCTGCTCCTCGGTGCGGTCACCGCTCCAGGGGGTGTGGAAGGAGCCCTCGCGGTCGGTGCGGCGGTAGGTGTGGGCGCCGAAGAAGTCCCGCTGCCCCTGGGTCAGGGCGGCCGGCAGCCGCTCGGCGCGCAGCGCGTCGTAGTAGGCCAGGGCGGCGGCGAAGCCCGGCGTCGGCACCCCGCGGCGCACGGCGGTGGCGACGACCTCGCGCCACGCGTCCTGGGCCCGGCCGACCTCCTCGGCGAACTGACGGTCGGCCAGCAGCGTGGGGAGCTGCGGGTCGGCGGCGAACGCGGCGCGGATGCGGTCGAGGAAGGCGGCCCGGATGATGCAGCCGCCGCGCCAGATGGCGGCCATGGCACCGAGGTCGATGTTCCAGCCGTACTCGTCGCTCGCCTTGGCGATCATGTTCCAGCCCTGGGCGTAGGACACGACCTTCGACGCGTAGAGCGCCTCCTCCACCCGGGCGGCGAACTCCTCGGCCGCGGCGGGGGAGAGGGCCGCGGCCTCGGCCGAGGGCCCCGGCAGACCGTTCGCCGCCTCGCGCAGCTCCTTGTGCCCGGAGACGGAACGGGCGAACACGGCCTCGGCGATCCCGGACACCGGCACCCCGAGGTCCAGCGCCGTCTGCACCGTCCACCGCCCGGTGCCCTTCTGCTCGGCCTCGTCCGCCACGATGTCCACGAACGGGCGCCCGGTGGCGGCGTCCTTGTGGGCGAGCACCTCGGCGGTGATCTCGATGAGGTACGAGTCCAGGCGCCCGGTGTTCCACGTGCGGAAGATCTCCGCGATCCGCTCGGGCGCGAACCCGCCGACGGTGCGCAGCAGGTCGTACGCCTCGGCGATCAGCTGCATGTCGGCGTACTCGATGCCGTTGTGCACCATCTTGACGAAGTGGCCGGCGCCGTCGGGGCCGACGTGGACGGCGCAGGGGGTGCCGTCGGCGGCCTTGGCGGCAATGGACTCCAGGAGGGGCCCGAGCGACTTGTAGGATTCCGCCGATCCGCCGGGCATGATCGAGGGCCCGTTCAGCGCGCCCTCCTCACCACCCGAGATGCCGGCGCCGACGAAGTGGATGCCCTTGTCGCGGAGGTCCTTCTCGCGGCGGCGGGTGTCGGCGAAGTGGGCGTTGCCGCCGTCGATGATGACGTCGCCCTCGTCGAGGAGTGGCGCGAACTCGTCGATGACGGCGTCGGTGGCCTCGCCGGCCTTGACCATGATGATGATGCGGCGCGGCTTCTGCAGGGCGGCGACGAACTCTTCGGCGGTCTCGGCGGGGACGAAGGTGCCCTCGTGGCCGTGCTGCTCGACGAGGGTCTTGGTCTTGGCGGCGGTGCGGTTGTGGACGGCGACGGTGTGGCCGTGGCGTGCGAAGTTGCGGGCGAGGTTGCTGCCCATGACGGCGAGCCCGGTGACGCCGATCTGTGCGGTTGCCGTGGTGGCGGGGGTGCTGGGCATTGCGGTGGTCCACTCCTGTCGCTGTGCAGTCGAAGGCTGGTGCGTGCGTCAACACGGCAGGTCCCGGGGATCTTCCCGGGATCGTCCACGCGGGTGACCGGGCAGCAGCCCGGGCATGCTCGCACGGGGGGCTTGAGTACGACTGGGGGCACGCTGGAGGATGCCCTGAGCCAGTCGCCTTGCTGTAGCCCGTTTGCGTGACCTGGACAAATGCGGAGCGAGGTGCCGTAGTCCATGTTCCGGGGCCTCGATACTGCCCGGGCCGCCCGAAGGCACGGTCTGGCGGTTGCGTGATGGTGGCGCTTGGCGGCGGTCCGGGGCGGGTTCCGACGGGTCCGATGCCGACTTAATGCTGACTTAGCTGACGACTAGTCAGCTATGTGCGGGCGGGCCCTGGCCGGTGCCGTGGCGTCGGCGAAGGCGACAGTGATGCCGTGTCAGGGGTTACGGAGGGTGACGGATGCGCCGGCCCGGCAGTGACACTGCAGGGGTGTCGGCGCCGTGAGGCTGAGGAGCCGTGATTCTTGAGTCGGCGACCCGGCTGGGCCGAGTCGCCACCAGGCTGTCGCAGCCACTCGCGCATGCCCCCGCATGCGTTCCTCGACTCGCCCGACGGCCCGATCACCCTCCGGTCGTACGGCGTCGCGGTGGGCGAGACGGCCTACGGTCCCGGTGGGGCGCGGGGAGTCCCCTGGGTGCCACATGGCACAGGTAGGCGGAAGCGTCTCTTGGCGTCCACGTGGTCCAGACCGTGGCCGTTCACGCAGGTGGGGCCTTTGTGGTCCAGGTGCGTCGACGGAGTTGGTGACAGGAATGTGACAGCTGAGGAACCCCAGCCGGCCAGGTGTCGGCGGGGGTTCTCGCGTTGAGGGACTGACTGGGGCACGGTGTTCGGCGCGATCTTTCTGTGCTCCGGCTCATCGTTCTCGACGCGACAGGAGGGGCGAGGTGGTGGCTGAGGCGACGTATCGAGGGCGCATGTCGGCGACTGGGGCTCGCGATGCGCGCAGGCGCGCTGTTCCGTAGCGACCAAGATCCCGGGGGCGCGTGGGCGCTGCTGGGCCTCATCGAGTATCCCCTCGACGAGGGGCAACGGTGTATTGGTGATCCGCAGGTGGAAAGGATGGCAGCGGTGCTGCCGTCGTGCCGTGATCTGGCTCCTGAGATTTCTGACCCAAAGCGTCCTGATAACCCCCCAAGCCGCTCGCGGGGCGAGGCAGTGCGCATAGACGCTGCTCCGGGGGAGTGTCTGCTCGACGAGGACGAGGGCCTGTCTGCGGATCACGCCGGACAGACCCTCGTACCGAGGAGGGCTCAGCGTTTGGGCGTGGGAGCCCTGCCTCGCAGTGGCATGGCGCTTTCCGGACCCTCCGGCCACGCCAGGGGCTCTTGGGCCGCCGCTACGGAAGGACGCGTCCCAGCAAGCGCGTTCCCGCGGGGCGGCCACGCACGGACGGTACCGAGAAGTCTGAATGTTCATCACCTGGACCACTGACCCCTCAGCCCTGGCGGCCCCTGCTGGGACGGGCGAGCTGTACTGGGTGTCTTGCCGGCAGGCGGCATGCACGGTCGCCAACCTGGGCCTCCCCGAGCTGGGTAGTTTCCTCGTCGGTCACGTCGGAGGCTGGAGCTCGGACAGCTGGATCACCATGGGCGAGCCGGGGCGACGTTCAGAGGTGGCGTCGGTCACTGGCTGGTCGGTGCGCCGTGCCGGGGAGGGTGCCGGCGCTGGAGCGGCAGGACTGAAGAGACACCGCAGGCTGCGGGCTGTGGGGCGCCGAGGGGTGGGAGCCGCATGAGTGATGGCGGCCTCCTGGGAGTGCGCTCGTGCAGAAGGCCGGCCCGCCATACCTCCGATCCCCGGCCGCACTGCCGCCCGTCCCGTCGTGGCCATCCGAGCCAGGGCCCCAGGCCACGAGAGCGCTGTGACCGTTCACGACCGCTCACCGTTTCGGGACGGGCGTGAAGCCCCCGGTTCCGGGGGTGCGGGCGGTGATCTCCGTGTCGATGCCGAGGGTCGCTGCATCCTCGACGAGGCGCTGGTATTGGTCGCCGTTCACCGACACTTTGCGGATGCCGTCCCTCACGCCCTCACGTTGTCCGGTCGCTGCCGCGGGTGAGCCAGCCCTGGCGGCGGATGGTGAGGAGCCCGAAGGCGTCGAGGGCGTGGGAGAGGACGTCGGTGGCCAGGAGCTTGAAGGCGAGGGCCCTCCGTCGGCCGGTGCGGTGCAGTAGGCGGCTGGTGCGCAGGAGACGCCGGCCGCACCAGTAGGTCACCACTACGGCCGGTGCGAGGAGGTGGCCGGAGGTGGCCAGCCAGAGGTAGTACGCCGTGCTGAGGAGGAATCCCAGGCGCAGGATCACCGAGACGGTGACGCAGCGTGCGAGGTAGGGGTGGTGCCAGATCCATCCGCCGGTCAGGGCGCTCAGGTGTTCCCGCCAGCTGTTGCGCTGGTGGCGCAGTCTCTGGCGGACGAGGCCGGTGAAGGTGTCGGGGAAGCGGGACCAGACGTGCGCGTTGGCCTGCAGGACCGTCCGGTAACCCGCCCGGAGGGCCAGGGCGGACAGCCGCGTGTCGTCACCGGGGCCGCAGCGCACGCCCAGGAAGGTCTGCTGGACCAGGTCGGGGCCGACCTGTTCGAGCAGGGTGCGCCGGTAGACGGCGGTGCGGCCGGGGAGGCAGCCCAGTGCCTGTCCTCGGACGGTCTGGGCGGCCATCACCACGATCGGTCCTCGGCCGCGGCGGATCTCCTCCCAGAACGTGGCCGGTTCCAGGACGAACGACTGGGTCGCCACCCCGCCGACCGTCGGATCCGTGAACGGTGCGCTGACCGTGGGCACGAGATCGCGGGCCCAGACCGTGTCCGAGTCCGTGAGAGCGACCAGGCCCGCCGTGACCGCTTGCCAGCCGGTTCGCAGCGCCCGGCGCTTGTCCCGGTCCGCCGTGGTGATCACTCGTACGCCATGCGCCCGTGCCACCTCGGCACACGCGGTGTCGCTCTCATGGATCACACAGGCGACTTCCGCCACGTCGTTGCGCAGCCATGAGCGCAGGGCCCGGCCGAAGAGGGCCGGGTCCTCCCGGTAGACGGGGCACACCACGGCCACCGGCTCCCGATGGCCGCGCCGGGCCGGCCGGTACCGCCTGGCCGCGCGGAGACGGCTGGCCCGTTCGAGGCGGCCCAGGACGGCCAGCGCGATCGCCGGGGCCAGTTGGAGCAGCACCGGCCACGCCGCCGCGGCCGTCATAGCCATGGAGGCGCCGGCTCAGGGGAGGTCGTCCGGAACGGGGTCCGCCGACACCATCAGGTTCATGAAGCCGAAGGCGTCACTGTCGGCGATCTTCAAGTCGTCCGTGTCCATGGCGGACGGGTGCTTACCGCCATCCATGACGAACAGCGAATAGCCCTCGTCCAGCTCGTATGTCACGGGGCGGTGACCACTCATCGGTTCCTCCTCCGGATCGCCCGCCTTCCATGGATTCCACGGATCCCGTGAGAAATCAACGGCTCCTTCAGGACGACTCGAGCGCCAGCGGAAGCTCCACCATGCTGAGCAGTATCGGAACAACGACGAGCAGATCCGCCATGCGCGCGACCTGCGCGTGGGTTCTGCGCGTGGCGACGGGTCGCGCGGTGGCGAGTTGGCCTCCGCCGCGGCCTTCGCCAAGGCGCTGGGGTGCCGGCCGCGCTCGACGAGGACGAGGTGGCCGACGCCGGCGAGGCGTGCGCCAAGGGTGCCGCGGTCAAGGCGCTCGTCCGCGGGCTCGGCGTCGTTCTCGAGATCATCCGTAGGGTGTTCGACGTGGTCGGTGCCTGCGGCGTCGGCAATGTCCTTGAGGAACTCGACGGCGTAGCCGCCGGGATGCGGTCAGTGCTCGGCTGCTGGACATGCGGACAACTGCGGCACGCCCTCGTCGAAGCGGTATCCGGAGGGGAAATTCGCAGGCTGGGGGTCTGCATCTGCCCGTGCAAGGAGGGTGTCCGTGGCGGGAGTCACTGGCGGACGAGGGGTTTGTTCGCGTCTAGGGCCCCTGCGAGGTGTGTCTGGCGCCGTGGGTATGTATGGAGGAGTCCTGGAACGCGACGGCGAGCTCGGCGCTGACGTGCTGCCGTTCGTATACCGGTGGTCGCCTGCTTAGCAGGCCCCGCATACCGTGGTGCCCACGCCGGTCTGTCGCGTCGAGAACTTCTCGGCACACCACGCGCCGATGCTCTGCTCTCCTACGCCATCTCCCGGCGGGCAGGCTTCACGGCGGGGACCGTGATGGACCCGCTGACCGGCGTGCTCTCGCACAAGGACCGCGATTCGCTGGTCCTGCCTGTCCAGGGCGTGGTCTTCCACCAGTACCTCGCCGACTGCCTCCCGCAAGTCATCGAGATCCTGGGCATGGACAACACGCTGACCCATGGGTACACGGTCCTGACGGCACACGGAACGGACAGCTACTTCGGCATCCACACCGACGCGACCAAGATCGAACCCGACCACGACACGATCGTCTTCTTCCCCTCCAGCGCGTTCCGCGAGGTGACGGCCTCCCACTGCCCTTCCGGCGAGTTCGCCGACCACCGAAACACCTATCGAGCGGCCGGGATACGTCAGTACGCCGACGCCCATGACTGGCTGACCAGCATCCACTTGCCGACCTGTGCACCCGATCTCAACCCCGTCGAGGGCATCTGGTCCCTGCTGCGGCGCGGCCCCCTGGCCAACACCGCCTTCGCCGACGCCGACCACCTCACCCGCACCCTCCGCCACGGCTTGCGGCAGATCCACTACCGGCCTGACCTGATCGACGGCTGTCTCACCGAAGCCGGCCTCGCGATCACCCGTCACGACCCGACACCCACGCGAAAACTTCAGTAACTGGCCTGTCTACGTGATGCGTGCCAGGCCGGCGGTCAGGCTGTTGAAGACAGCGGACCGTGAAGGCGAGCGGCCTTGGTTGACGCACCGTCGTGGAGGTGGGCCGGGTCAAGCGCCAAGTACTTCGTCGGCGCTTCGGGGCTCTGTGCGCGGCTGTTGGTTGAGCTTGTGACGCGCGATGGAAGACCGGCGGTAGACCTCTTTGCGGGCCCGCATGATGTTGCCCAGGGGGGCGTGTTCGGCGGTGACCCGCCAGGGTGTGAAGGAGAGTGCGTCCATTTTTTCCAGGTTCTCCGGGCCGGAGATGTCCTGCTGTGGCAGCCGCAGCTTGGCCACGGTGACGGGCGGCGAGAGCTGCTCGGGCCACTCCACGGTGGTGTCCTCCACCGGCATGCGCTCCAGGTCGGTGCAGAGCTGGACCTGGATGCCGAACGCGTAGGGCCGCTCCTGCAACTCGGCTTGCAGGGCCGGTCGGAAGACCTCCTGGGCGGAAGCCGGGTCGATGGTGCGCCGGACCACTGCGGCGGCACTGGAAGGGTCGGGGGTGATGCGCACCTTGGCGATGTAGTCCCCGTGCCGGACCGCGCCCATCGTCCAGTAGCTCGACAGCAGCAGGTTCGCCGGAGGGATCTTCGACAGGCGGAGGAAGGCCAGGAACTCGTCCCATGCCCAGTCGTCCTGGTCCAGGGTTCCCTTTCCGGTCACGAAATCGGTGTAGAAGCGATGTGCGCCGGGTCGGCCCTGGGAGAAGTAGGCCGGTGCGTCCAGGAACAGTTCCTGGATGAACAGGTAGTGCTCGACTGTGTTGCAGAAGAAGACCGGTCCGTTGATGTTGGCGTAGTCGAAGGTGCCTGTGTCCGGTTCGTCTTCCAGCAGGGTTGGGCCGGGGATGTCGAAGATCTTCAGTGCCAGTCCGGTGGCGGCGCCCAGGCGTGCGTCGGCTCCGGCATGGGGCGAGCCGTTGGAGAAACGGATGAGCGCGTCGTGGGTTCCCGGGGTCGCGTAGATTCCTTGGGCGTACTCGGCGGGGAGCCCGGACAGGATCTCCACTTCCCCGCGGACCAGCCCGTAGCCCTTGGCATGAGCGTCGCGGAGGGCTCGTCCGGTGCCGCCGGCCGTGATCGACTCGGCGATGTAGCTCTCGGTCTTTTCGATCACCGTCTGAACGTTGCGGTCGAAGTCCGGGTCGTCGTCTTCGACGTCAGGTGTGTAGCGGACGAACTGTGCTGCCATGACCTTCGACCTCTCCTCGGAGAGCGTGATCGGACCTCAGGGGGGAATCGCTGTCAGTCCTCAAGTTCGGCGAGCCAGCGCAGGGCGCGCAGTCCTGGCACGAAGCAGTACTCGCCGCCGCGGGTGACCACGAAGCTGGGCAGGTTCTGAAGGCGGCGGCGGACCGGCTTCTCCGGGATGGTGACACTGCCGGTTCCGCCGTGATGCCCGGCCACCGGATCCTTCTCGCCGGGGTAGCCGATGAAGTTGCCGTCGTTGACCCACTCGGCCTTGACGAACTCGAACTGCCGCTCCAGGTGGGCTCCGATGAAGACTCCGATCAGGCCGCGCTCGGCGCCGTCGTCCTCCAGCACGCCCTCCGGCAGAGGCGGGCCGTAGGTCGTGCCACGGCGGATCAGGCGGTGCATGCGCGCGTCGCCGATGATGGTGGCATCGCGGGGGTTGGTGCGCCGGATGTGCGCACCGGCGGGGCACCGGTACCCCCGGTCGTCGTTCTCCCGGTACAGGAAGTTGTTGACGCGGTGCGGATCGGCCGCCAGCTCCGGATCATCGTGCTCCGGAGTCAGCGTCAGCGGGGCGCCGCTCGGCCAGCGCCCGACCATCTTGGCCGCCAGGAGCGCCTCCGCCTCGGCGCTGGAGGTGTTCGCGCGCAGGTACTGCCGCCAGGCCGCCACGTTGGTGTGGATCTTGCGGACGGCCGCGTAGGTCCCGTTGCGTCCCAGCACATCGGGTTGGGGCATGGGCGGCAGATTGCCGGTCTCGTCGGGGTAGCCGAGGATGAACTCGCCGGCCTTGATGGGGGCTTCCTGCGGGTTGGAGCCGGGCAGCCCGACGCCCTCGATATTCGGATGGCTGATGCCGTCACGGAAGCCGAAGGTGGTACGCCCGGTCGGGAGCTGGCGGACGTCCTGCTGCCAGATCACCTGGACACCGGGGGTGTCCGCGTAGGCGACACGGGCCCGCTCCAGCTCCTTGTCCAACTGTGCCGTATCGGAGGAGAGAGCGCTCAACGCGATGTGGACATCGCCGGTTCCGAACGGTGCCTCCCACTGGGCGGGCGCACTCTCGCCCGCGTCGCCGATCAACTCCGCCCGAGCGGCCATGCCCTCACGAAACGCCCGCGGAAAGCTGTCCAGCGACTCCTGGGGGAGCCCCAGAGCCCTCAGCCCCTCATAGGTGAAAGCCACCGCGACCCAGGCATCCTGGCTCGGGTCCACGTCGGGCAGACCACCCGCCGTCACCGGAAGCAGCCGCCGCAGCAGGGCGCGCCCGGCGTGGCGGTCATCGACGCGCAGGAAGACGAACTTTCCCTCGTAGGGCACGGGCCGTGGACGCAGCGCCCCGCTCTGGACGTCATCGATCTCAACGCCCATGTCGGCTGCGCCGCTGCTTGCCCTTGCCACCGTGTTCATGATCGCCTGTGCCTCCATATCGGCCCTATCGGCCTCTGCCTGGGCAAACCCGCAGCGGCCGACCCGTGCCCGGCACGGTCCACCGATCGTGGGTCGTTCTGAGGGTTGGTTGTGTCCGACTGCTAGGCCGAGGCTTCCTCCAGCAGCTTCTGGAAGGCAGGCGTGGCCACCAGCTCCGCGTTGGCCGGGTTGTCCAGCATCGCCCGGAACTCGGGGGTATCCAGCACCGCCTGGAACGCGTTGTCCACGCGTTGGTCCTTCCAGATCTGCTGAACGGTCAGATCGGGATAAGAGCTGACGAAGGCTTCTGCGGGGGCTTGGTGGGCGACAAACCAGTCCTTCACCCCTGGGTCAGCGACGCCGGGGAACCCAACGCTGTGCGAGAAGATCTTGTCGAAGTTCGCCCCGACGACCGTCTGGGCGAAGTCGTCGATGTAGGTGTCCCAGGAGCCGTCGAAGACGCTGGCGAACATGAACCGGGTGTCATTGTCGAAGATCACGTGCCGTGCGTCATGCAGGGTGCCGATCTGGCGCAGCGCCGCACGGGAGTCCTTGTCAGACGACCCGCTGGAGAGCGCGGCGAGATCCTTACGCAACGCATCAGCATGGCCCGGCTTGATCTCCGTATAGACGGTGAACTCGCTACAAACCCCATCCGACCTGCCCGGACGCTCGGGGTGAGCCGATTGGGTTGCACCTGTCGTCGCATTCATCGTGCCGTCCTCCTGCCACGGCTCGGTCCGGGGGTCGCCAAGCGCCCAGACATGAGGCGCCATCGCCCTCACCAATCAATCCTCACCACGGACGCACCGCCGCGCATCCCGGGCCCCGGCCGTCGCGGTCACCTCAGGCGGATCCCCGGGGAACTCCGACACTGCGAGGGCCGGCCCGATCCCCCGTCCCGAGAGACTCCCGAGGACAGATCCGGCCAAGGGCAGGAAAATGGAACGAGTGGGACGTACCGAGTATGTCGTCGTCACCATTCCCGGGCAGCCGCTTGCGCACAGCCGGGGAGACGCCGTGGAGACAGTGGATCGTCCGATCGCACACCGACCCGTTGCGCGCCGAGGCGATCGGGCACCCTCTCGCGCCTTGCCCTCCTCGGCCGGATCGCCACCCTGACCTCATGCGGAGGTAACCATGGGCGCAGTTCTCGGTGACGTACTGGGTTTCGCCGCCGCCGTCGCGGTCAGTCCGCTCCCCATCATCGCCGTCATCCTCATACTCGCCACGCCCCGAGGGCGTCTCAACGGGGTCCTCTTCACCGTCGGCTGGATCCTGGGACTCTCGGTGCTGGGCGCGGTGATGCTGGCGATCGCTTCCCCGGCTGGTGCCTCCACCCGCAACCACCCGGCCACCTGGGTGGGAGCCCTCAAGCTCGCCCTGGGCCTGTTCCTCGTCCTCTTCGGCACCCGGCAATGGCACCGGCGCCCAAGGGATCCCTCACAAGCCAAGCTGCCGAAGTGGATGAGCGCGATCGACCGCCTCACGCCGGTCAAGGTCTTCGCGCTCGGACTGGCCCTGGCCGCGCTCAACGCCAAGAACGCCCCGCTGACCATCGCCGCAGGCACCGCGATCGGCTCGGCCGGCCTTCCGGTGGGACAGCAGATCGCATCTCTGGCGATCTTCGTCCTGGTCGCCACCCTCGGCCTGCTGGCCCCACTGGGGGTCTTCCTGCTCGGAGGAGAGCGAGCCAGGACCACGCTCGGCAACTGGAAAGACTGGGCAGCGCAGCACAACGTCGCCGTGATGGCGGTCCTGTTCTTCGTCCTCGGGCTGAAGCTGCTGGGGGACGGTATCTCCGCCCTCACCTCCTGACAGGCATACCAACGCGTGCCGGTGCGGTCTGATCACAGACATGCGACTTCGGAGGCGGGCCATTCAATGCGAGATGCCCCGACAGACCGGCTACCGCCGCTTCAACCAACCGCTACGAGCGGAATCCAGGCAACTACTGGGCCTTCCTTGGACTGGCCGCCGCCTTCTCCTGGTACGAACACCGCAGCCTGTGCGGTACGGGCTGTACGAGGCTCTGCGGATGAACCTGTACACCGACAAGGTCCGCGAGACGGTCGGGTGGGAAGCGGAACCGATGGCGGGGCGGTGGTAGCCATCACGGAGCCGTCGTGAGGGGCCCCGCACCACCAGGACTACGGCAGGTAAGCGGGCTTGGTGAACGCGCTGAGCATCAGCTGGCGGATCAGGGCGGGGTAGCCGATGCCGTCTGCGCGGGCCATGGTCGCGAGGTTGCCCCGGGGCGACAGGCCCGGCAGCGTATTGGCCTCCAGCAGCGTCACCCACCCACTCGGGATGGCCAGGAAATCCCCCCGTAGTACGCCGTGCGCCCCGATCAGCCGGAACACGTGCCGGGCCAGTTGCCCATGCCGGCGGTCAGGTCCTTCGGAAGGACCGACGGGCAATGCTCGGTGCGCAACGAAGCGTCCCGTTTGGCCTGGTTTTCGTAGAACTCGCGGCTGGTGGTCACGTCCAACACCGGCAGCGTGCGAAAGCGCCCGTCGAACTCGACCAGGCCCACGGTGCAGTCGCGGCCGCCGGGCACGTACTCCTCGATCACGAACTCCGTGTACGGTAACTCGCCTGCGGCGGTGGGGATATCACGCACCTGCTGCTCGTCGCGGGCGATGCCCGATGCCAGGCCGGCACCGCCGGAGGCCGGCTTGACGAACACCGGGTAGGTCAGCCCGGCCGAGGCCAGGGCTGCGTCGACAGCGTCGCCCGGCCGCAGCACCGTCCAATGGGGTGTGTCGATGCCCGCCTGCCGGACGAGCCTTTTGAACGTCGGCTTGTGCATCCCCAGGGCCGACGCCAGTACTGCCCCGCGCAAGTTCGCGGAGGGGTGTTCAGCCTGATCAGGCCAATGACACCCGTGCGCTCTGCAGCCATACCGACTACCTCCACATGATGTCGGATGTCTGCGCGTCCGGAGAACATCGCCCGAATGGCCGTCACCTTTGCGGGTGTCGACCGTTGGAGTCTTCGCCCGTCTTTGGAGACTCCTCGAAAGGACACGCATGCCCCATGGCCGTCGCCGCAGTCGCGAACCGGACCGCCCCCGGTACGTGGTCCGACTTCGGATGCGAGGTGAATGCGATACCGCCCGCCGAGCTCTTCGACCGGTACGAGCGCTCCCGCTTCCTCTACCCGGCCAAACGGGCCAGACTCGCCCCCTACTGGCCACTCATCCTGGAGAACTGGAAGCGCGCCCGCCGAGCCGGGGAACTGCTCCACTGGGTCGCGAGCTACGACGAGCCTGACGGCGGCTGGGCCTCGCTCACCTCTTGGCGTTCCACGCACACGGGCTGGCAGATCCAGCACCTGGTCAGTTCGGGCACCCTCGCCGGCGGGCGGGCGGTGATGCTGGCCGCGCAGGCGGCCGGGATGGCCGAGCGGCAGCATGGTGCCGCGCAGAACTGGTTCAGCCCGTCCAACCGCTTCGCCGCCCTCGCGTTCGGCACCATCGCGCACAGTCTCGGCCCCGAGCACTCCCTCGTGGCACCCGGCGACTACGTGATGGTCCCGCTGGCGCTTGCCCACGCGCTCGGTGCGGCCGGAGCGGCCGGGACCGTCGTCGAGCTGGACGGTGGCGCCTGCCCCGAGCTGGCGGAGCTGGCCCGCTACTGCCGGGGCGAGGTGTATGTACGGGCTGAGGGCCTGGACCGCGACGACCTGCGCCTCACCGACGTCGACCGGCTCTACCGCCTCGTCGGGCTGCGCCGCCACCGCCGCGTCTGGGCGCTGTACGACACCTCCGGTACGGTGCGGGCCGCCGCGCTCGCCTACCGGGGGCCGTTGGGCTTCAACTTCTCCTTCCTGGAGAATCGTTGCGACCTGCTGATCGCGCCGGATCTCGACGCGGCCGAGGCCCGGCGGGCGACGGACACCCTGCTGGCGGCCGCCCGCGACGCCTACGCGGACTTCGAGCCCGCCGCCGTCCCCCTCACCACCGCCACCCCGGTCGGCCACCTGATCCTGGCCGGGGCCGAGCCCGTACGCCCGTACACGCGCGCGCTGTGGCTCGCGGAGGCGTACCCGGATTTCTACCGGCACATCGACGAGCTGTACGCCCGACGGCTGAACGGCCGGGGCGCCCACCCGAGGAGCAACCCATGACCGTCCCGTACCTGATGGAGGACCGCCGCGAGGCCGGCCGGCTGGTGGCCAAGGTCGACGCCGACGAGTGGGTACGCACCTACCTGGAGCCGGTGCTGCCGGCCGCCCCCGGGGCCCGCGTGCTGGACGTGGGCGCGGGCCCCGGGCACATCGCCGAGGCCGTGCTCCGGGCCCGGCCGGTGGCGGAGGTCGTCGCCTTCGACGGCAACCCCGAACGGCTGGCGGCGGGCCGCCCGGGGGCGGCGGGCCTGTCGCGGCGCTCCGGCGACGCCCGTGCGCTGCCATTCGACGACGGCTCCTTCGATGTCGTCTACTCGCGTCTGATGCTCCAGTACGTCGCCGAACGGGACGTCGCCGTAAGCGAGATGGCCCGGGTCACCCGGCCCGGTGGCACGGTCGTACTCTTCGACCTCGACGGCCAGCTCGTCTGGCACGACCCCCTGGGCCCCGAACTGCGCGCCCTGCTCGACCCGGTGACGGCCGCGCTCGCGGCAGCCGGGTTCGACCCGCACACCGGGCGCCGTCTGTACGGGCTCGCCCGCCGCGCCGGGCTGACGGACCTGGACGTCCGGGTCGATCCGTACCACCTGATCGCCGGACGGATCGACCCGGTCCAGCGCGCCCAGTGGGAGCTCAAGCTCGACATCGCCCGCCCCCTCATCGCCCGCGCCCTCGGCTCGCCCGAGGCCGGGGAGGAGGCAGTCGCCGCGTTCCTGGCGCACCTGGACAGCGAGGAGACGCTGACCTACTCGGTGGCCTTCACAGTCACCGGCCGCCGCGTCTGAGCCCTGATTCCGGGCACACCTGCTACCGGACCCCGGACTGTGGATCCGCACCTTGGCCGCCGCGGCCGGAGACGCTCCGGGGGAGTCTCGATCGGTGGCTACAAGAAGGTCGAGAACGCGGTGCTGACATATGCGTGCCATGCTCCTCGTGGGTCGGCATCACGTATTGGGCGGACCAGGTAGGCGGCACATAGTCGCAATGGGCGCCGGTCTTGCGCGGCAGTCTGGGGGGGGAAAGCCCGGGTGATGTGACCTTCCAGGCCGCCACTTGACACCAGGTCCAGCTCCGGCCTGGGGGGAGCGCAGTGGCGGGATGCCCCTGGAGGGCAGGCGTGGTGGGACCGAAGGGGGCACGAGTCGAGCGATGCGTGCTGCTGGGCTGACTTCGCCACGCGAATCGAGGAGCTCTGGGAGACGGCACGGGTAGCGCTGCTTGCCGTATGGGTGTTCTTTTTTGGCGGTCCGACGAGGACACCGAGGCTCGCTAACGCGACGGGGACAAGGGCGGGTCCTCCACAGCCGATCCCGATGAACTTCCACTTCGAGCGGGGTGGGGGAGAAGCGCGGGGAATGCTCTGATCGGGCGCGGGCAATGGAGGACTCCCCGGTGTTCGATACCTGGGGAGCGCCAGAGTCCCAGAGGGCTCGCACGTACTTGGCAAGTCTCTTGGGCTCATACGCGAATGTGTGATCAGAGATCTGCGGATGCTGCCAGAATCGGGCAGGCCCTCCGCGGCTGTGTGCGGGTCACTGTCTGTGACAGCGTGTTCCTTGGCTGGCTGGCGAGAGGCGTCTGTGGTTGGTGCTGAGAAGCGATCGCGTTCAGGCGGCCAGTCGGTCGTGCAGATGAGGGCGGTAGCTGACCGTCCGGTGCGATGCTGACGAATTGCTGACCCGGACCCTGTCATGGTGTCGCTGACCTGCGAAAACGCTGGATTCCTCGCTGTTGTGCACCATCTTGACGAAGTGGCCGGCGCCGTCGGGGCCGACGTGGACGGCGCAGGGGGTGCCGTGTATGTTCCTGGTTAGTTGAGTTGACGGCCGCGGCAGTCCCCGCCTCGTCGCTTCACTTCGGCCGGGCGGGGGTGCCATGTCGTCGCAGAAGAAGTATCCGGTTGCCTTGAGTGCTGAGGATCGTCAGGCGTTGGTGCGGGTGACCACGACGGGAGTTCGTAGTGCGTCGATGATCAGGCGGGCGCGGGTGTTGCTCGCGCTGGATATGCCGGTGGGCGAGGTCGATTCGCGGGCGGTGATCGCGGAGCGGGTCGGGGTCTCGTGTGAGTCGGTCCGGCTGGTCTCGAAGCGGTACGCGGAGACCGGTGGCGATGTGTGGGCATGTGGGCCACGGTCGGCCGGAAGGAACGCGCCTGCCCTCCGGTGCCTTCCCCGGTGACCGGTGAGGTCGAGGCGAGGCTGATCGCGCTGGCCTGCTCGACGCCGCCCAAGGGCCACGCCCGGTGGTCGCTGCGCCTGCTGGAGAGGCACGTGGCGCTGATCGAGGACATCCCGGACCTGGACCACTCCACGATCGGCCGGGTTTTAAAAAACGGAACTGCGTCCTCACCTGAGGAAGGGCTGGACCATCCCGCCCGCCGCGAACGCGGCCTTCGCCGCGGCGAAGGAAGACGTCCTGGCGGTCTACCGCCGCTAGTCACGCCGGCGCCCGGGGGGGGACCCTAACCGGCCCCTACGCGCCCCGGGCCCCCGGGCGCCCCGCGCCCCCGGCCCGTCCGGCCCGGCTCTAGCGGATGGCAGGCCGAGGGCCGCGACATGCGGGAACAGGTCGCGGCCCTCGGGGGCGGGAGACGGTGCCGGCTAGCCGAGCAGAGCCTCGCGCCGGGTGGCGAAGAACTCCGCCAGGGAGGCGGGCCGCCGGCCGGTGAGGCGCTCGACCGCGTGGGTGGTGACGTCCAGCCAGCCCTCGCTCACGCTGCCCCAGAACTGGGTGGCGGCGGCGATCATCGCGGGCTCGACGCCGCGCGCGGCGAACGCGGCGGCGGCCTCCTCCTCGGTCTGCTTCTCGAAGCGCACCGCGCGGCCGGTGGCCTCGCCCAGCGCGGCCGCGATGCCCGCGTAGTCCACCGCCTCCGGGCCGGTGATCTCGAGGAACTGACCCGTGTGCCCGCCCTCCGCGAGGACGGCCGCGGCCGCGACCGCGCAGTCGGAGCGGGTGATGTAGGAGACGTGGCCCTCTCCGTTGGCGCCTTCCAGCACACCGGTGCGGACCGCTTCGTTGAGCGGTGCCAGCATCAGCAGCATGTCGGGGTAGATATTGTTGCGGAGGACGGTGAACTCCAGACCCGACTGGGCCAGGACGCGTTCGGTCTCCCGGTGTTCGGGCACGAGCACGAGGGGGTTGCCCGGTTCACCCGCCCGAGTCAGCGAGGTGTACAGCACATGACCGACCCCCGCCTTGGCGGCAGCGTTGATGGCGTTGGTGTGCTGCTGGACCCGCTGTCCCATGGCGTCCGTGCTGACGATCAGCACCCGCTCGGCGCCGTCGAACGCGGAGACCAGCGAATCGGGGTCGCCGAAGTCGGCGGCCCGCACCCGCACCCCGAGATCGGCGATCTTCTCCGGGGTGCGCGTGAGCGCCACGACCCGCGACGCGTCGACGCGCTCGATGAGGTGCTGGACGGCGAGCCGCCCCAGCTTGCCGGAGGCCCCGGTCACCACGAACATGCGAACTCCTCGAGTCAGTACGAATGCGGTCGGCCAGCGGCCGACTCCCCGATTGTCAGCGGCCTTTCCCCGGCCCGAAAGGAGGCACATTCATGTCAGTAGGTAACACCGAGGTGCCCGTGGTGATCCGTGCGGACATCCCCCTGCCCATCGGCGTCGACGACCACCGGGCGTGTCCGGCCACGGACGTCCTGCGCCGGGTGGGCGACAGATGGAGCGTGCTCGTCGTGATGCTGCTCGGCAGGCGCAGCTACCGCTTCAACGAACTGCATCGCGCCATCGAGGGCATCAGCCAGCGGATGCTCACCTTGACCCTGCGCTCGCTGGAGCGCGACGGCTTCGTGTCGCGGACCGTCCATCCCAGCGTTCCGCCGGGCGTGGAGTACGCGCTGACGGATCTCGGACACACTTTTCTCGTCCCGATTTCGGCGGTCGCCGAATGGGCGGCCGCACATGACAGGGAAATCGACGCGGCGCGGGCCCGGTACGACGGAGCCGCCGGGTCGGTGAACCCCTAACCACCGATGACCTGGGCGACTCATCACCTGGGGTGGACAGATGACACAGACATTATCGCCGGCCCGCACCACGGCGCGGATCGTGGGCCTCGGCACGGCCGTGCCGGCATTCTCCTATCCGCAGCAGGAGTTGCTGGACATCTTCTCCATCGAGGATCCGCGGATCCGGTCGGTCTTTCTCAACAGCGCGATCGAACGCCGATTCCTCACCCTGCCGCCCGAACTCCCGGACGGTACGCGCCACATCGAATCCCAGGGCGAGTTGCTCCGGAAGCATGAACCCCAGGGCGGCGAATCCGAGGGACCGCTGCTGCAACTCGATCTCACGTCCTGTACGACCACGCGGCTCGCCCCCGACGCCTCCCAGCGGGAGCGCCATCGCCGGTACCGGTCGGTCAAGAAGCCTCCACACCAGCGCGTCGGCGCCGAGCGCAGGCCGACGATGCGCGGGTTCCCTCTCAGGGTGGCATCCGGGCGGCGTCCCACAGAGCGCAGTGATCCGTCGGGTGATGGCGAACAGTGTCCCGGACCGGTCCGGCGGCCCGTCTCACCCGTTCACCAGGTGCCGGCATGCGCTCCCGACGCACCTGGTTTTGACTGTGCTCGGGGGCGGCGACGATCACCGGAGGGCGTGTGTCCGGACGGGGTGAGCCGCAGGCCCGTGGGCCGCTGCTGAGGCTGGGGGAGTGGTGCGCCCGGCACTTCTTGATCGTCTTTATGGTGTGGCTGGCCGCGCTGGCCGCGCTGGCCGCGCTGGCCGCGCTGGCCGCGCTGGCCGCGCTGGCCGCGCTGCAGGGGCTGAACAAGGCGGTCGGGGGATCGTTCTCCGACAACTTCACCCTCCCCGGTACGCAGTCGCTGACGGGCCTGGACGTGCTCAAGGCGCACAACCCGGCGGCCGGCGGCTATGCCACGCCCGTGGTCCTGCATGACGCGGCCCAGCCCCTGACGGCCTTCTCCTCGCAGATCGGCGGCACGGTCTCGGCCCTGCAGGGGCTGCCGCACGTGCTGGCCGCGACCAACCCCCTGCTCGTATCGCCCACGACGGCGGGTCCGCTGTCGGCCGACGGGCGGACCGCCTACATCACGGTGCGGTTCGACATCCCGCCGACCACCCTGGACAACGACTACCTGAACGGGGTGAACCAGGCGGTGGCACCGCTGCGCGCGGCCGGCGTGGAGGTCGAGTACGGCGGACCGCTGGGCGAACTCGCCCGGCCGCAGCCCAACGACACGCTCAGCGAAGGCATCGGCTTCGCCGCCGCGGTGGTCCTGCTGGCCGGGTTCGGCAGCATCCTGGCGGCCGCACTGCCCCTGCTCGCCGCGCTCGTCGGCGTCGTCACGGGCCTGGCCTGGCTGGGACTGCTGGCGACCGCGTTCACCTTCTCCACCGTCTCGCCGACCCTGGCCACCATGATCGGCCTCGGGGTCGGCATCGACTACTGCCTCTTCCTCCTCACCTGCCACCGGCAGAACGTGATGGACGGCATGGACGTCGCCGTCAGCGCGGGACGGGCAGTGGCCACCAGCGGCCGGGCCGTCCTCGTCTCCGGCTGCACCGTCATCATCGCCCTCGCCGGGCTCTGGGCCTCCGGCATCTCCTTCGTCGGCAAACTCGGCACCGCCGCCGCCCTCACCGTCGTCACCGCCGTCCTGAGCGCCCTCACCCTGGCCCCTGCCCTCCTCGGCCTGGCAGGGCGACGCATCGACCGCTACCACGTCCGCACCCCCGTCGCCGAGAAAGCCCCCGACACCACGGAGAACAAGGCGGGCTGGCACCGGTACTCCCAGCGCGTCGAACGGCATCCCTGGCGGTTCCTGGCCGGCGGCCTCGTCATCGTCGGCATCCTCGCCATCCCGCTGTTCTCCATCCGGCTCGGACGCATCGGCGACGGCGCCGACCCCACGAGCTTCACCGACCGCCGCGCCTACGACCTGATGTCCACCGCGTTCGGCCCCGGCTCCAACGGCCCGCTCACGGTCGTCGTCAACGGCACCCGTGTACCGCCCACCGACTGGAACACCCTCGTCCACCAGGTCACCGTGGCCCTCACCAACCTGCCCGGGGCGGCGAGCGTCAGCCCCCTGCAGACCACCACCGACGGCGATGTCCTCACCGCCACCGTCATCCCCACGGCCTCGCCCCAGGCCGCGAGCACCACCGACCTGATCGACCATCTCAAGGATTCGGTCCTGCCCAAAGCCGTCGCCGGAACCGCCGCCCACGGCTACGTCACCGGCACCACCGCCGTCCAGGTCGACTTCGCCGACCTGCTCACCAGCCGCCTCCCGCTCATCATCGCCATCGTCGTCGGCCTGGCCTTCCTCATCATCCTCACCGTCTTCCACGGACTGCCCGTGGCCCTCAAGGCGGCCCTCCTCATCCTCGCCTCCATCGCCGCGTCCTACGGCGTCGTCGTCGCCGTCTTCCAATGGGGCTGGGGCGGACCCACCCTCGGCGTCAACGGCACGGTGCCGATCGAGAGTTACGTACCGATGATGATGTTCGCCATCGTCTTCGGCCTCAGCATGGACTACGAGATCTTCCTGCTCTCCCGCGCCCACGAAGCCTGGCTGCGCACCGGAGACCCCCACCACAGCGTCGCCCACGCCCTGGAGATCACCGCACGCGTCATCACCTGCGCGGCGCTCATCATGACCAGCGTCTTCGCCGCGTTCATCATCAGCGAGAACATCGTCGTCAAGATGCTCGGCCTCGGCCTGGCCGTCAGCGTCCTCATCGACGCGACCGTCATCCGCCTCGTCCTCGTCCCCGCGACCATGACACTGCTCGGCAAGAACAACTGGTGGACGCCACGCCGGCTCGACCGGCTCCTGCCCCGCCTCGACGCCGAAGGCCACGACGGGCCGGGCAGCGGGTCCTCGGCGTGATGGAGGCACGGCAGGACTACGCCTCCGCCGGGGTCGGTCCTGCCGAGCGTTCCTCGGGACGCTGACAGTTTCGTCGTCTCCACCGTGGCGGCGACCGTCAGGTGAATGCCGCGCTCCATCGCATCGTGTTCCACCCGTCAGCGGGGCGACCCGCGCACTGAGGAGTATGACGAGCGCCGGATTAGGGAGGGCAAGCCCCGTCGCGAATCGTCCGTTGCCTCAAACGCTATGCGGCCCGGGAGATCTTCCACCTGGTCGGACAGCTACAGCCAGGACCCCGCTCATAGCGCTGCTGCGGGGATTTCCGGCGATGATGCCGGCGCTCCGGCTGAAGGAGCGGGTGATCTGCGCGGGGGAGTTCGTGGAAGTCATGAGCTTCTGACGGTGCGGAGTGAATGCCGGGCTCTACGCCACGGCGAGGTCTGTAGGGAACGCGACTTCATGAGCAGTGGTTCCTGGGGGAACGCTGGATTCCACGTGTGGTGAGCAGCGTGCTTGTGTGGCGATCACGAGCAGAGCTGATGTGGCACAAGTCCCGGGAGGGTGTCACCAGACCAGCGTTGCTGGGGCTTTGGTGGCGTTAGCGCTCGACGTGGATCCCCGATCCCTCGGTGCCTGGAGAAGAGAACCAGTCATAGATGTGTCTTGAATACATACGAGATGGGGATCACGTGATGGAAGGTCATATTCCGCCTGGCCTGGGGTGACTAGTACGTAAGCACGACATAGACACCTCACAGGAAGACTGAGATGAGACCCTCTCTCAGACGCGTCGGGCGACTGTTGGTCGTCCCGTTCACCGTCACCGCTCTGCTGGGCCCGGCTCTCGCCCTGACCGCGACCCCGGCCGCAGCCGCAGCCGCGACCCCGGCGGACGCCTACACGTTCACCAACGGTAACGGCACCCTCAACGCGACGGGCAACAACGACGGAAACCAGATCTCCGTCACGCCGGACGGCACCAACTACCAGAACTTCCGCCTCATCAAGCTGGGCGACCCCGGCCAGTTCAACATCGCCAATACGTCGTCCGGGAAATGCGTCTACGCCACCCAGCCGGCCACACAGAAGTCATGCGGTCAGGACGGCGAGCAGTGGCACTTCCGTCCCGTGGACGGCAAGCCCAACACCTTCGGGATCGTCCGCCGTGACGACCGCAGTGGTACCGAGTGGTGCATGGACAACCGGGGCGGCCTGCACCTGTGGGGGATCCTCGCCCAGCCCAACGCCTGCAACGGCAGCGCGACCCAGGAGTGGACGGTTCCCGCGTCGAAGGCGGCCGAAGCCAGGAGCCTGGCGCTGGACTACTACGCCGACCTGTGCTCCAAGAAGACCTCCACCTGTTCGTGGACGCAGAAGTCCGAGGGACAGCCCGAGGCGCTGCCCCGTCAGCCCGCCTCGTCGGTCTGGTACAACGACACCGGCGACAAGGTGACGCAGGTCTTCACCACGATCTATCACTCCGGCTGGTCGCAATCGTTCGGTGTGGGCCTTTCGTCCTCGGCCGGTGTGTCCGTCCCGGTCCAGGCCATGGTCTCCACCCAGCTCCAGTCGACCACCACCTACCAGTCCGACGAGTCGACCATCAACGGCATCGCCGTGACCGTCCCCAGCAAGAACTACGGATGGGTCGACTTCGCGGCCATCGGCAAGAAGGTCACCGGTACGTGGACGTTCGACACCGACAACCAGCCGTGGACGACGGACGCCACCGTGACCGTCCCCGTCATCAATTCGGCGGCCGGCTCCACGATGTACGTCGCCCACACCAGCCCGAACCAGCCCGGCACCGCGAACGTGACGAGCGCTGACGCACCGGCGCTGACCATGGCCACGAAGGCCTCGTTCACCCCGGATCTCCCCGACGGCACCATCGCGTCGCAGGACGGCCCCAACAAGCTGAAGCTCACCGACACCGTCACGGGCAAGACGATCGGCACCATCAAGCCGAGCGCCGTCGTGGACACCAAAGGGACCACCCACTCGGTCGGTCTGACCGTGTCCGGCAACGTCGTCACGCAGACCATCGAGAACGCGCCCGGTGACACCATCGACGGCTCCATGACCATGCCCGCCGTCAGCTACACCACCGCCAAGACCGCTGCGGCCCCGGCCGCCAAGGCCGCTTCGCTCAAGGGAGCGTCCACCGGCATCGAGAACGCCGGGTTCACGCACGCCGCCACCTCGGTCCGGCACACCTCGTTCACGCCGATGGGCACGGTGCGCCCCGCGATATGGCCGATCCCCGAAAAGGAGCACCCCAAGAACTCCGACGAGTGGAACAAATGCATGGCGAAAATCCTTGGCAAGAGCATGGGGGAAGGAGCGATTAAGTCCGCACTGCTGGGCGCTATGGGGACCGGCGCTTCCGTCGGCGCTGCCGCGGGCCCCGAAGGTGCGGCGGCGGGAGCCGCCGTCGGTCTGCTGACCGGCACGGTCACGGGGCTGGGCAAGGCGTACTACGTCTGCGGTACCGACCCGGGCTGATCCACACGATCCGGTGCCGCACGTCGTTGCGGAGGCGTAGACGCCTGAGTAGCGCGCCGTACCGCGTGCCGAACGGACCCGTCGACACGGTTCGGCTCGTCGAAGTCCCTCAACCGCGCGGGTGGCCGAACTCGACGACGAGCTGCCGGTCGGCGAGATCGCCCAGACTGCCGGTGAAGACGAGCCGGGCGAGAGCGTCGTCGGCAGCCTCGTGGCTCAGCCTGCCCCGTCGTACGGCGCGGTCCAAAGAGGCGGCGACGCGGTCCCGGGCGACACGGGCGGCGACGGCGTCCACCTCGCACACCACCGTGTCCAGCCCGGCCCGAGCGCACACCTCGGCGATCCCCGCCCCCATCTGGCCGCCGCCGACCACGCCGACGCGTGCGATGCCCGCGCTCACGCCTGCGCCTCCGGGCGGCGCACGAGGTGGCGGGTGTAGGCGTCCGGGGTGAAGAACAGCGGCAACTCGCCTGTCATCGCCGTCCGTTCGAAGAGGTCGCGGATGTCGTCGACGGGTGCCCACGGGTGCTCGGCGCCGAGCGCGACGAGTTCGTCGTCGAGCAGTCCCGTCACTGTCTCCCGGTCGATCACCCTGTGCCGTAGCCACTGCCAGATCTGCACACGGGCGATCTCGGCGGTGGCCGCGTCCTCCATCAGCCCGTCGAGCGCGACCGCGCCCTGTCCACGCAGCCAGGCGGCGTAGTACCGCAGCGTGACGGAGATGTTGGTGCGCACCCCCTCCGCGGTGGGCTTGTCGCTGATCCGGCGCACGGACAGCAGATCGGCAGGGGTGACCTCGACATCGTCACGGGTGCGGTCGAGCTGGTGGGGGCGTTCGCCGAGGACGTTGTCGAAGACGTCGCGGCAGACGGGGACGAGTGCGGGGTGGGCCACCCAGGACCCGTCGAAACCGTCCTCGGCCTCCCGCTCCTTGTCCAGCCGGACCTTGGCGAACGCGGCTTCGTTCGCGGCGGGGTCCTTGCCGGGGACCTGGGCGGCCATGCCGCCGATGGCGTGGGCGCCGCGCCGGTGGCAGGTGCGGACGAGGAGTTCCGTGTATGCCCGCATGAAGGGCGCGGTCATCGTCACCTTCGCGCGGTCGGGAAGGAGGAAGTCGGTGCGGTGACCGAAGGTCTTGATCAGGCTGAACAGGTAGTCCCAGCGGCCCGCGTTCAGCCCGGCGCTGTGCTCCCGCAGTTCGTAGAGGATCTCCTCCATCTCGAACGCGGCGGTGATCGTCTCGATGAGGACGGTGGCACGGACCGTGCCGCGGGGGATGCCCAGCAGTTCCTGGGCGAGCAGGAAGACGTCGTTCCACAGCCGGGCCTCGTAGCGGTTCTCCAGCTTGGGGAGGTAGAAGTACGGGCCGTATCCGGCGTCGATCTGCCGCTGGGCGCAGTGGAAGAAGTAGAGGCCGAAGTCGACGAGTGCGGCGGGCACCGGGCGGCCGTCGTACCGCAGGTGCTCCTCGTCCAGGTGCCAGCCGCGTGGGCGGACCATGATGGTCGCCGGCCGGTCACCGAGCCGGTACTCCTTACCCTCCTGCGTGGTGAAGTCGATGCGCCGCTCGATGGCGTCGAGCAGGTTCAGCTGTCCGCCGACGACGTTGTCCCACAGGGGTGCGGTCGCGTCCTCGAAGTCCGCCATCCACACCTTGGCGCCGGAGTTGAGAGCGTTGACGGCCATGCGGCGGTCGGGCGGGCCGGTGATCTCCACGCGGCGGTCGGTCAGGCCGGGGGCAGGTGGCGCCGCCCGCCAGGTGGGATCGTCGCGCACGGCAGAGGTGACCATGGGGAAGTCGAGAGGCGAGCCCGACGCCAGTCGCAGGATCTGCCGGCGGCGTTCCTTCAGCAGATCCCGTCGACGCGGCTCGAACGCCTCGACGAGCCGGCCGACGAACTCCAGGGCGGCGGGGGTGAGGATCTCGTCGTGCCGGTGGCCGGGTGCGGCGAGGACACGGACCTGTCGGGTGAGTGCGGTGATGGTCATCGGGCTCTCCTGGGGATGGGAGCGGAGAGGGACGGAGACGGTTCGTCCCCCTCCGCTCGACCGAGGGCCGGCCGGACTCGGGGCGTCTTGCCGGCGGCCTGGTAGCGGCCTGGTGGCGGCCTAGTGGAACTGTTCTTCCTCCGTGGACCCGGCCAGGGCGGTGGTGGAGGAGGCGGGGTTGACGGCGGTGGAGACCAGGTCGAAGTAGCCGGTGCCGACCTCGCGCTGGTGCTTGACGGCGGTGAAGCCCTGCGCCTGTGCGGCGAACTCCTTCTCCTGCAGGTCGACGTAGGCGGTCATGCCGTGCTCGGCGTAGCCGCGGGCCAGGTCGAACATGCCGTGGTTGAGGGAGTGGAACCCGGCCAGGGTGATGAACTGGAACTTGTAGCCCATGGCACCCAGTTCACGCTGGAACTTGGCGATCTGGTCTTCGTCCAGCGCGGCCTTCCAGTTGAAGGAGGGTGAGCAGTTGTAGGCGAGCATCTGGTCCGGGTACCGGGCGTGGACGGCCTCGGCGAACTCCCGGGCCTGCTCCAGGTCGGGCGTGCCGGTCTCGACCCAGATGAGGTCGGCGTAGGGGGCGTAGGCCAGACCGCGGGCGATGACCGGCGCCATGCCGTTGCGGACCCGGTAGAAGCCCTCCGCCGTGCGCTCTCCGGTGACGAACTCGGCGTCGCGCTCGTCGACATCGGTGGTCAGCAGGTTGGCCGCGAGCGCGTCCGTGCGAGCGATGATCACCGTGGGCACGTCGGCGATGTCGGCGGCGAGCCGGGCCGCGTTCAGGGTGCGGATGTGCTGCGAGGTCGGCACCAGGACCTTGCCGCCGAGATGACCGCACTTCTTCTCGGAGGCGAGCTGGTCCTCGTAGTGGATGCCCGCGGCACCGGCGGCGATCATCGCCTTCGTCAGCTCGAAGGCGTTCAGCGGTCCGCCGAACCCGGCCTCCGCGTCCGCGACGATCGGGGCGAGCCAGTCCGTACGGTCCCCGGAGCCCTCGGCGGTGGCGATCTGATCGGCGCGCAGCAGCGCGTTGTTGATCCGACGGACCACCTGGGGAACGGAGTTGGCGGGGTAGAGGCTCTGGTCGGGATAGGTGTGGCCGGCCTGGTTGGCGTCGGCGGCGACCTGCCAGCCGGACAGGTAGATGGCCTGAAGGCCGGCCTTCACCTGCTGGACGGCCTGGCCGCCGGTCAGAGCGCCGAGCGCATGGATGTAGTCCTGCTCGTGCAACTGGCGCCACAGCCGCTCGGCGCCACGCCGTGCGAGGGTGTACTCCTCGCGGACGCTGCCGGACAGGCGGACCACGTCCTCAGCGGCGTAAGTGCGCTCGATGCCCTGCCACCGGGGGTCAGTGGCCCAGCGGCGCGTCAGTTCCTCGGCCGTCTGCGCCCTCGCTTCTGCCATGGCTGTCACCGTCTCCTCGGTCTGTGATGGTTGCCAATCCCGCTGTCAGGATGAACAGAGGTGGCACTGCGTGTCGTATTGCTGGAGGATGCGGCCCACGCTCACCGGGAGGTGGAGCTGAGCAATGTTGCGGGTTGCAGGTCGCTGCCGATACCGGGTCTCCGATGTCAGGGCGGAAATCGCGCCCCGGTTCCGGGCTGTGACTGCCGGGTCCGGCGGGCCGCGCTACGACTCTGGCACTGGCACTGGGTGCCATCAAGCTGGGACGGGTGCCAATCTTTGTGAATCTTCCTGCCGGGATTTGCCAATCCTGCCAAGGGTTTGAAGGCGGATCGTTCCCGTACGCTGACCGGAGTCGGATCCTGGTGGGGAGGAGCGGTTCGGTGAGCAAGACGTACGCGGGTGCGCGGCTGCGGCGGCTGCGCGAGGAGCGTCGGATGAGCCAGGCGGACCTCGCCCGTGTGCTGGCCATCTCCCCCAGCTATCTGAACCAGATGGAGCACGATTCCCGCCCGCTCACCGTGCCCGTGCTGCTCCGGCTGACCGAGGCGTTCGGCGTGGACCCGGGATTCTTCTCCGAGCGGGACACGACACGCTTGCTGGCCGACCTCCGTGAGGCGCTCGCCGGGGAGATCGCCGAGTCCCGGGTCTCCGCCGCCGACCTCGGTGACCTGGCCGCCCGGCTTCCGGACGTCGCCAAGATCCTGCTCGACCTCGGCCGCCGCAACCAGCAGTTGTCCGAGCGCCTGGCCGGTGCGGCGGACGGCAGGGACCGTGATCGAGGCACCGTTTCCTCGCCTCATGAGGAGATCCGCGACTTCTTCTACCGCCGCCAGAACTACCTGCACGAGACCGACCTCGCGGCCGAGCGTCTGGCCGGTGAGATCGGCGTCCGGCCGGGGGAGGTGATCGGGGCCCTCACCGTGAGACTCACGAAGACGCACGGCGTTCACCTGGCCGCGGAGCCCGGCACACGGCTGCACCACTATGACGACAGAAGCCGTACCCTCCACCTCTCCTCGCGGCTGCGGCCCGGTCAGCGCGCGTTCCGCATGGCGACCCAACTGGCCCTGCTGGAACACGGGGAGGACCTCGACCGGCTGGCCACCGAGGACTTCTCATCAGGATCACCCGCCCACGCGCTGGCTCGTATCGGCATCGCCAACTACTTCGCCGCCGCCCTGATCCTGCCCTATGCCGCTTTTCACGCGACGGCCGAGGAAGCGCGATACGACATCGAGCGTCTGACCGACCACTTCGGTCTCGGCTACGAGACCATCTGCCATCGGCTGAGCACCCTTCAGCGGCCGAGGCTGCGCGGGGTGCCGTTCTCCTTCGTGCGCGTCGACAGGGCCGGCAACCTGTCCAAACGCCAGTCGGCGACAGGCTTCCACTTCTCCCGGGCCGGCGGCACGTGCCCCCTGTGGAACGTCTACGAGGCATTCGCCGCCCCCGGACGCATTCACGTCCAGATCGCCGAAATGCCCGACAAGCAGCGGTACTTGTGGACAGCGCGAGCCGTCACCCGGCACCGTGGAGGCTGGGGCGAACCCGGCAAGACCTACGCCGTCGGCCTCGGCTGTGAGATCCGCCACGCCCACAGGCTCGTCTACTCCGACGGCCTCGACCTCACCAACACCTCCGCCGCAACCCCCATCGGCATGGGCTGCCGCGTCTGCGAACGCCTCGACTGCTCCCAGCGGGCCGCACCACCGCTGGGCCGTCCGCTGCTCATCGACCAGAACAGCAGCACCTTCGTGCCCTACCCGGTCGAGAACGACCGGACCGCCGGGTGACCGGGGCGTGCGACCCCGCTGCCTGACCCGCCGTGCCGTTGGAGGGCCGCGCTCCACCGGCCGACGTTACGCGTAGCACTCACCGAGGCGCTGTCAAGCAACGGTTTGACCGGCCGTCAGGTGACTTCTTGAGGCGTTCGTCGCTTGTTCCGGGTCACAATGCGGATGCGCAGCACGAGTCGGCGTGGTTCGAGCAGGGCGGCGACGCGTGCGGGACGGCCGTCGGTCTCGGCTGTGACCCTGCTCCGCGACGCACTTGTGGGCCCCCGCCCCGAAGGGAATGCAGGCGCCCTGCCGGACAGGGGTGCGCTCGGGGAGCCGGCGGTCGGGGGCGGGCACGGTTCAGGCCGGCCGAGCGCCGGCTCCGGGGGCAGGCAGCCCGGCCCTCGCGTTGCGCCGGACGCTGCGGGCCATGGCGCGGAGCACGCGGCCTTCCTCCAGTGCGTCCACCGCGGCGACGAGCACGATGCGCCCGGCTCGGACGGCAGCCGCGAAATCGTGATCCAGCGTTGCCCGAGCCGACGACGAGGACCTTCCGTCCCCGGTAGGGCGTGGGGCTCCGGAAGTCGGTGGAGTGCAGCAGCGGTGCCGTGAAGCGGTCACGGCCGGGCCAGGCCGGCAGCGTCGTCTCCGTTCGGCCACGGCCCTGTTGACCGTGGCATGGCCGGCCCGGGCAGGCTGAGGAAGCGGCGGGGGGACGTGCTGTCATCGGTGCCTCCAACGCGTCGGGACGCGCAAAGTCCGTTCACAGCCGTCCGGTTCCTCTTCCGCTCCGGATCACGAGATGTGGCCTTCTGCCTGTTCCGTGGAGGGCGGCGCCCCGGCCGGCTCCGCCGGTGCGGTGTGCCGGCCGTGGCCCCGGGTGCGGGCGAGATCGACGACGGCCGCCGTGCCGAGGGCGGCCGCGCACCACAGGATCCCGAGGGCGGCGTGTGCGACGCCCGGGTCGGTGTGGGTGAACGCCGCGGCGGTGGCGGTCTGGCCGGGACCGTACAGCGGCAGCAGGACCAGCCAGGGCTGGTCCGCCTGCGGGTTGGCGAGGGGGCTTTGCAACGTGAGTTCCATGAAGACGCACGTGATGATGAAAAACAGTCCGCTCAGCTCGCTGTGCAGCAGTGTGCCGAGCATGGTCCCGATGCCGCCGTAGGCCAGTGCGGCACAGAAGCCAGCCAGCCACAGCACGCCGGGTTGCGGCGCCCCCTCGGCCACCCGGAGCAGCACGGTCACCTGGGTGGCCAGCACCGCGGCCACCAGGGCCAGAGCGACGACTCTCGCCAGCGTCAGGGCGGTACGGGAGTATCCGGCGAGGATCAGTCGCTGGTCCATCTCCCGGGCCTTGAAGGTGGCCATGAACATCATGAAGCCGATCACGGTGGTGGCGCTGGGCAGGGCGCTGGCGACCTGCATGGAGTGGCTGACATCGGTGGCGACATGGAGGCTGAGGGCGGGGAGACGGATGGTGAGAGGCGCACGCGGGGTGCAAGCACCGGCGACCCAGACCCATCCGGGGGTGAAGACCACAGCCATGAGCAGGGCGAGGCGGTTGTTCAGGTGGCCGAGGACGGTGAAGCGCAGCGCGACCGCGAACGAGGTGCCCCAGTGCCTCATGCCGCCCTCCTCTCCGGGTGCAGGCTGCCGGCGCGCAGATGGTGGAGGGTGTCGAAACGGTCCTGGTCGTGGAGGAGGTGAGAGACCACGACGATGGCGCACCCGGAGTTCCTGAGCTTCTCCATGACGGCCCAGAAGCGTTCATAGGCGTCCCAGTCGAAGCCCTGGTGGGGTTCGTCGAGGATCAGCAGGTCCGGTGTGTGCATCAGGGCGAGCGTGAGGTTGAGTTTCTGCCGCGTTCCGCCGCTGAGTTCGCGGGTTCTGCGCTGTCGGCAGTCGGCGAAACGGAACGTCTCCAGGAGTTCGTTCGCCCTGCCGAGGTCGGGCAGCCGGTAGGCGGCCTGGAAGAGGCGCAGATGCTGCCCCACCGTCAGTGCCTCGTCCAGGCGGACGCGCTGGGGGCAGTAGCCCAGGGTGCCCGCGCGTTCGGCCCGCCCGCGGTCGGGGGCGAGTTGGCCCACGGCGATACGCAACAGGGTGCTTTTGCCCGCGCCGTTCTCACCCACCACACCCACCAGGGAACCGGCCGGCACGGACAGGGAGACCCCTCGCAATACCGGTGTACGGCCGTAGGACTTGTGGACCCCGCTCAAGCGCAGCCGTTCCTGTCGGCTCATCTCTCTCCGCATCACGAAGGGTGGTTACTGCCGGATGCGCGGCGTTGCCGGGGCACGGAGGCGGTATCCGTCGCGATGACCCGGGCGATGCGGCGGGCCTCGACACCCGCCTGGTGCAGGGCTCCGCTGAGGAGATTGGTGTAGCCGGCGAAGTACAGGTGCGGTGCGGCGGCGCAGGTCCGCGGTCCGGTGACGACGGGGCGCCCCGAGTCGTCGAGGACGTCCAGTCCCGGCAACAGCTCTTCGAGGCACGGGCGGTAACCGGTCGCGGCGATCACAGCGTCGGGGGTCAGGCGGGACCCGTCGGCCAGGTTCACCCGGGACCCGTCGAAACCGGTCACCGCTGCCACCGGTTGGACGCGGCCCGCCCTGACCGCCGCCACGAACCCGTGGTCCAGCACTGGGTTGTTCCCCTCTTGCGCGTTGCGGGTGAAGGGACCGGTACGGGGGCGGGGAACGCCGAAAGGGGTGAGGTCGGGCAGCGCGCAACGCTGGGTCATCAGTGCGGACCGATCACGCAAGGCCAAGGGCAGGAGCTCTGTCATCCGCCCGGCCAGGTGCCAGCGGCTGACGTCGCGCGGCAGGATGTTCGGAGGGGTGCGAAGGGACAGCCACACCTTCTTGGCCCCTGCGCCCGCCAGCGCGGCCGCGATCTCCGTGCCGCTGTTCCCGGCACCCACCACCAGCACCGACCGCCCCCGGTAGGGGGCGGGGGCACGGTAGTCGGCCGAGTGCAGCAGCGTGCCGCCGTATCCCGCCAGCCCGGGCCAGTCGGGCACACGGGGGGTGTGGCAGCGCCCTGTGGCCACCACTACCGCCCGCGCCGCCACGATGCCGTCGCCGGTGTGCACCCGCCACCGGCCTCCTGGACCGGCCGGGGCGGGCGTGACCTGGTGGACCGCGGTGCCCGTCCGCACCTGGAGCCGGTGATGTTCGCGGTAGTGCTCCAGGTAGCGTACGAAATCGTCCCGCGCCACCCAGGAGCCGTAGCGACGAGGCAGAGGCAGGCCGGGGAGGTGCGAACCACGGCGGGCGGTGTGCAGTGCGAGGTGGTCGTAGTGCCGGGCCCAGCTCGCCCCGATCCGTTCACGCTCCAGCACGACCGACGGCACGCTCGCCCGGCGCAGCATCGCGGCGGCTGCCAGGCCACTCGGCCCGGCTCCGATGATCACGACTGGCGCGGTACCGGTGGCGAACTGTCGGCTCGTCATGATGCAACGTCCCCTGAAGCTGGATGACTTGGTGTCGAAGTCGCCGTCGGCCGGGGCAGGGAAACACTCGCGGAGGAAGATTCGGGTGTTACTGCCCCATTTGCTGCCTGCCCATTATGAGATGGACATATCCTTGGCTTCTCCTCGCCCACTCCGATGAATGTCTGCTCACACGTTCGAGGGGACGTCATCTGTCGGGTAGTCGACAGCGGCCGGCACCTGCGGTCCCCGGCGAGGTGGACCTTGCTGGTCAGCCCGCCCCTGGACCTGCCGAGCAGGGCTCGCTTCAAGCGCAGTCCGCGGCGTCGCCGGACGCGTCGCCCTTCTGCCCGTCGGGGGTCGTTTCCATTGCCCTGCCCATTCTGTCCCTGCGGGTCGCCCCCTTAACCCGATGCCCCGCCGGAGAAGCTTGAGTTCTAGTGGTCGTCGCAACACCCCAGCTCAGGGGATGCGATGGACTTCGAGGTCCGCAAGGTGCGGAAGGCTCAGGGGGCCAAGAAGCTGCATCGGGAGCGGGAGGAATACTTCCGCCTCATGCAGCTGGGGTACTCGAACAAGGAAGCCTGCCGGGTCGTCGGGATCAACCTGAGGACCGGCCGTGAATGGCGGAACGGCAGGACGAGTCCCCACCGGACCGTGGCGCCCGCGCTTGCTCCGCGGACGCCACGGTCCACTGCGTCGCGGTACCTGCGCGAGGACGAACGCATCCACATCGCCGACCGGCTGCGGGAGAAGGCCACCGTCCGCGCCATCGCGGCCGAACTGGGCCGCAGCCCTTCCACTGTCAGCCGGGAGATCCGCCGCAACCGCACCATCGGAACGCGCGGCCAGTGGTACTACAGGCCGCACGCGGCCCAGGCCCGCGCCGATGCCCGCCGGCCCCGGCCCAAGCCCGGAAAGATCGGTCAGAACCCCGAACTGCGGGACTTCATCCAGGAGCATCTGACCCGGCGGTGGAGCCCCGAGCAGATCTGCCACGCTCTGCGCAGGCAGTTCCCCGACCGGCCGGAGATGCACGTGACCCACGAGACGGTCTACCAGGCCCTCTACGTCCAGGGCCGGGGTGAGCTCCGCCGTGAGCTGGCCAAGGCCCTGCGGACCGGACGCGCCCGTCGGCGCCCGCACCGCCAGTCCGGCAAGCGGCAGCCCCGCGCGGTCAGGGACATGGTGATGATCAGCGAGCGTCCGGCAGAGGCCGCCGACCGGGCCGTCCCCGGCCACTGGGAGGGCGACCTCATCGTCGGCACGGAGAACAAGTCCGCGATCGGCACGCTCGTCGAACGCACCACGCGCTACGTGATGCTGGTCCATCTCCCTATCGACCACACCGCGCCGAACACCCGGGACGCCCTGGCCGAGACAGTCAGGACCCTTCCGGCGAATCTGCGACGCTCACTGACCTGGGACCAGGGATCGGAGATGGCCGCCCACCGGGCGTTCACCATCGCCACGGACGTCCCGGTCTACTTCTGCGACCCCGCCAGCCCCTGGCAGCGCGGCACCAACGAGAACACGAACGGTCTGCTGCGGCAGTACTTCCCCAAAGGCACCGACCTGTCCGTCCACAGCCGCGAGGACCTCAACGCCGTCGCCGCCGAACTCAACAGCCGCCCACGCAAGACGCTCGGCTGGGAAACCCCAGCCGAGCGCCTGTCTAAACTGCTCGCGGCCTGATCAACCGACCACGGTGTTGCAACGACCCCTCGAATTCACCGAAGTCCGGCGGGGCATCAGCGGTTCTTGACGGTATCCGCCTCCGAAGAGGCCGGGTGGCCCCGGCGCGGGGCCGTGGGGAAGGCGGTGGGGACGGGTCAGCGGTCGAAGCTGATCGAGCTGGCCTGGTCGTTCATGGCGTCGCCGACGTAGGGGACGGCGCCGCGGTAGGTCTGGCTGAAGCCGAGGAAGTTGGAGTGCTGGAAGAGGGTGATGTCGCACTGGCCGGAGGAGGTGGAGCTGATCGAGTCGTTCCAGCCGTCGTACAGGTTGGCGAACCAGGAGTAGCGCTGGCAGCCTTGGGTGCCGGTGAGGTTGAGCGAGTTGCCGCCGAAGTCCTTGTCGCTGTAGATCGTGGCGAGGACGCGGGACTCGGCGGCCGCGGCGGACCGGGCGTTCTGGACGGACTTCGCGCCGTGCTCGCTGCGCGGACCGCTCAGGCGCTCCTGAAGCTTCTTGTCGTGCGCGGCGGCCCGGGAGTCGTCGGGGGCGTCGGTGACGCGGCCCTTGGTGGCGGCCGAGATGGCCGCTCTGTAGCTGGAGAAGCAGGACTTGCTGTTGGTGTCGGTGTCGATCACACAGTGCTGGGCGGTCGTGGCGCGGGTGGGCTTGGTGTCCTGGGCGACGGCGGGCGAGACGACGGCGGCCATGGTGGCCAGGGTGCCGAGGCCGAGGGTGGCGAGAGCGCGAGCGGTCTTCACGGGTTCCTCCCGGGAACTGTGAGGGGTGGCGGTTGTCGCTGTGCCTCGAAGACTGCCGCCCCGCGTTCACCGCGCGATAAACGGCGCTGTCGCGAGCTCGTCCGGCGCGTGCTCGTCCAGCAGCCGGCGGAGCTCCGCGACGTCCTGCTCGGCCCGCAGCCCCTCGAAGAGTTCCAGCGCGGCCCGCAGGCAGGCGCCGGCGCGGGCCCGCTGCCCCAGGTGGACGAGGCTGCGGCCGAGCGTCCGGAGCAGGCCGCCCTCCAGCATCGCGCTGACCTTGCGGGCGAGCGGCAGGAACGTCTCGGCGGTCCGCGCCGCCAGCGCGTACCGCTCCTCCTCGGCGTGGAGTTCCGCGATCAGGTTGCCCGACGCGGCCTCGAAGGAGGACACGTTCAGGGTGCGGAAGAGCGGCAGGGCGGCGCCGGCCCGGCGCAGCGCCTCGTCCCTGTCCCCGCACAGCCGCAGCACCCGGGCCAGGTAGTACAGGCCGATGGCCTTGGACACCGACTCCCGCCCGCCGAGCAGCTCCGCGCCGCGCTCGGCCGCCGCCCGCGCCTCGGAGAGGCGGCCCTGGCGGGCGTAGTTGAAGGCCAGCTCGCCCAGCGCGGTGCCCTCGGCGGTCGCCGCGTCCAGCGACCGGAAGAACCGTACCGACGCCTCTCCGTGCGCGACCGCGTCGGCGAAGCGGCCGCGGACCCGGGCGTGGGCGCACAGCGTGAGATGGGCCGAGGCGCACAGCCGCAGGTCGGCGTCGTGGCCGCAGAGCTCCAGGCAGCGGTGGAGCTCGGTCTCGGCCTCGGGGAAGGCGTTGGCGTGCCACAGCGCGTTCCCGCGCACGTAACGGGCCAGGGCCTCGGACGGCCGGTCGCCGCGCCGGGCGGCGACCTCGGCGACCTGCCGGGCCTGTTCCGACACCGCCGTGAGGTGGGTGATGCCGGAGAGCACCGTGTTGAGCCGGTCGAGGAGATCGGCGGCTTGGGACAGCGGCAGGCCGTCGTCGGCGGCGCAGGCGCGGGCGATCAGCGCCCGTTGCAGGGCGGTCTCCTCGCGCATCCAGTCGGTGGCCTCCCGGGCGGTGGCGAAGGAGAGCCCGGGGGAGGCCGGTACGACGTCGATGAGCGTGCGTTCGTCCGGCTCGGCGGAGTGCGCGACCGCGTCGGCGTTGCGGGCCGTGGCCAGGCAGAAGTCCAGCAGGCCGGCGAGGGCGCGGGTGATCGTGCCGGGGGAGTCCTCGCGGGCGCCCCGGGCCCGGGCGAAGGCGCGGACGAGGTCGTGGAACTGGTAGCGGTCCAGGCGGTGCGACTCCAGCAGGTTGAGTTCGACGAGGGATTCGAGGAGCTCCTCGGCCTCGTCGGCGCCCAGCCCCAGCAGGGCGGCCGCGCTCGGCAGGGCGAGGTCGGGGACGTCGAGGACCGCCAGCAGCCGGAAGGCGCGGGCCTGTTCGGGGGTGAGGGTGGTGTAGGAGAGTTCGAAGGCGGCGTCCACGGCGGCGTCGCCGGTGCGCAGTTCGTCCAGGCGCCGGCGTTCGTCCGCCAGCCGCCGGACCATGTCCGCCAGTGGCCTGCCGGGTTCGGCCGCCAGGCGGGAGGCGACGATCCGCAGGGCGAGCGGGAGGTGTCCGCAGGCGGCCACGAGTGCGACGGCCGCCTCCGGTTCCGCGTCCACGGCGCGGTCGCCGATGGTACGCCGCAGCAGGTGGAGGGCGTCGGCGGGCGGCATGACGTCCAGCCGCAGGTGATGTGCCCCGGCGAGTCCGGTGAGCCAGGCGCGGCTGGTCACCAGGACGGCACAGTCGGCGGCGCCGGGGATCAGCGGTCTGAGCTGTTCGCAGGAGGCCGCGTTGTCCAGCAGCAGGAGCATCCGGCGGTCGGCCAGCAGGGTGCGGTAGAGCGCGACGCGTTCGTCGGCGTCGTCGGGGACGTCCTCGTCGGCGACGCCCAATCCCCGCAGGAACCCCTCCAGCACGTGGTGGGGGTGGAGGGGTTCGGCGTCGGCGCCGCGCAGGTCGACGTACAGGCGTCCGTCCGGGAACGCGGCGTCGCCGAGCTCGTGCGCCGTGTGCACGGCGAGCGTCGTCTTGCCGACGCCCGCCATGCCGTTGACCGCCGAGACGACGACGGCCGAGGCGTCCGTCCTAGTCAGCAACCCGGTCAGCTCCCGGAGCTGCTCCTCGCGCCCGGTGAAGCCGGGGACGGGGGTGGGGAAGGCGCCGCCCGAACCGGGTGTGCGGGGCCGGGGTCCGCTGTCCTCGGGCAGCCGCAGGGCGGGGTCGCAGCGCAGGATCCGCTGGTGCAGCGCGGCCAGTTCGGGGCCGGGCGGAGTGCCGAGGTGGCGCCGGGTGTCCTCGTGGACGCCCAGCGCCTCGGCCTGGCGGCCCGCGCGGTACAGCGCCAGCATCTGTATCGCGCGCAGCGGCTCGCTGGCGGGGAACTCCATGACCAGGGCGCCCGCTTCGGCGGCCAGGTGGGGCCGGTCGCCGAGCTCGGCGTCGAGGCGGAGCCGGGCCTCCAGCAGGGATTGCCGCGTCCGCTGGAGGCGGGCGCGCAGGGACCGGGTGTGCGGTCCGTGGAGCCCGGCCAGGGGCTCGCCCGTCCACAGCTCCAGCGCGCCGGTGAGGACCTCGCGGGCCTGCCCGGCCGTGCCGCCGGAGGCCCGGATCTCCTCGGCCCGGGCCACGGCGCGCTCGAAGGCCCAGGCGTCCACGGCACGGGCGGGGACGCGCAGCGCGTACCCCCCGCTCCTGCCGTCGCCGACGGTGACGAGCAACGGCTCGGCGGTGTGCCGGGCCAGCGCCCGGCGCAGCCGCCACACATGGGTACGGACCGAGTGCTCCGGACGGGACGGCCGGTCGCCCTCGTCCCACACGGCGTCCACGAGCAGCGGCATCGACACCGTCCGGCCGGCGGCGGCCAGCAGCACCGCCAGCACCTCGTGCGAACGGGGCTGCCCGAGGTCGACCGGCAGCCCGTCGCACCAGGCCCGCATCGGGCCGAGCAGAGCGAATCCCAGCGCCGGGGCGGGGGCCGGGACCGGGGCGGGGGTGTTCACCGGGCGGGGGAGCCGCAGGGGAACTGGAGCCCGTAGGAGGCCGACCAGAGGCGGACGAAGTAGGGCGCCTCACTGTCGGTCGTCGCCAGGATCGACATGTCACCGCCGGATCGGACGGTGAGTTTGGTCCACGGCATGTGCCGGCAGTCGTCGCTGCCGGTACGGCTCTGCCAGAGCGCGCCGCCGTCCGGGGCGGTGACGACGAGGTTGCCGTCGGCGCGCAGCTCGGCCTTGTTGCCCTCGCCGGTGGTCCCGGAGTGCCAGCGCGGCTGCCGGTCCTCTGCGCCGTCGGCACTGGTGGTGTAGAGGGCGAGGTCGCCGTTCTGCTGCATGACGAGGCGGGTGTCACCGGAGGTCAGGCTCGTGCCTGGGGTCAGGGTGCCGCCGTTGGCGAGGGTGTCGGAGGCGGCGGGCGCTGCGGCGCGGGGCATGGCGGCGGACACGGCGGCGGGCATGGCGGCGTTGGCCGCGCCGCCGGTGGCCAGGAGCCCGGTGGCGGCGAGGAGGACGGCGGCCGCGGCGGAGGCGGGGCGCGTGACGGTCGGGCGGCTCGTTCTCAGTGACATTGCGAGACCTTTCCGGCTGGGTGGTACGTCTTTTGCGTACTGGTCTCGACCATCCCGGGTGCCGCTCTACAAACGATCGACAACTCGTTAACGGGTGGGGACTTGCTCATTGCTCCGCTCTGGTGAGGGTGCCTGCGATGAGGGTGGTCAGCATCTCCTCCAGGGTGGTGGTGAACTCCCTTACTTCTCTGACCGACCGGACTCGGTAGGATCCACCCGGAACATGGCAGAAAGAAGCGCTTGACCATGGGAGCGGACATCACCGTCCTCATAGTGGACTGGCACCACATGGCGAACATCCCCGAACTCGAACGCGAGAGCGCGCTCATGGAGGCGGCGGATCCGGACGACGATGACGGACCGGTCGAGGACGGCTGGGCCTGGCTGCCACCGGCCCCCGAGAGGTTCCCGGCCTGGTGCGGACGGTACGAGTTCGGCGGCACCCTGGGCTCGTACAAGCCGCACTTCTGGGCGGGCGAACGGTGGAACGCCATGCGCGAGCACGTCCCGGACGACCTGCGCACCGCGCTGGACGCCTTCCTCGCCGGGCTGATCTGGGACCCGCCCGGCACCGACCCCGGTGAGGACGACGCCGAACCGTGGCACGGCGCCCTGTGGACCTACTGCCCACCCCCCGACGTCCGCGCCCTGGTACAGGCGTGGGACGCGGTCGTCCCCAGGCTCGAAGAACTGCGCGGACCGTTCACCGCCCACGTCACCGCCGACCCCGGGGACTGGGTCGAGCGGTTCGAGGAATTCACCAAGCTGCTCCACGGCTGGGCCGAGGTCGTCGCTCAGGCCCACCGTCGCGGATGGGGGCTGGTCGGGCTGCCCATCTGATCCCGTTCCGCCCCGCGTCGCATCGGACGAAGGTTCGGGCCGGGTCTGCCTGATCGAGGGACTCCTCGGCGGCCGTCCAGTGCCGCGACATGCTCGCTCAGCTCTGCGAGCAGCGGCGGGTTGACGATGCGGACGATCGCCTCGATGTCCTCCTGGCGCGCGGCCGGCCACAGCTGGGCTCTCGCGGACCGGTATTTCACGGCGAGGCGCTCCCGCTTGTCCGGCGGTAGCTGAGCGGCCCGGTCCGGGCGTGAGTTGTGAGCGTTGTCGGAGATTTTCACCAGGGTCGCCTGGGGGTCGGCGGTGATGCGTGCGATCTTCTCCTCGTACGGCATGCCGGGCACGTTGGTCACCGCCTCGACGATCTCGACGACCCGGGCGGGGACCCCGGTCTCACGCAGCCTCTCGGCGGTCCAGTCGGTGTCTTCCAGGATGTCGTGGAGCAGACCTGCCTTGACCAGGTCGTCACCGAACGGGGCGAGCCCGGCGGCCACCGCTCGGACGTGCTCGATGTACGGCACGCCGTTCTTGTCGACCTGCCCGGCATGTGCCCGGGCCGCAAGCAGGTCGACCTCGCTGACGGACTTCATACCCGCTCCTCCCAGCGGCCTCCACCGCGTGTACCGCTTCTTCGCGCTGAACTGTTGTGCGAAGGGCTACCGGGGGCATCTTGCCCGGGGGCGGCGGTGCGGGGCCAGTCGGCACGGTCTTCGTGGGTACAGCCCGGAGCCGGGCTACCGCGTGTGGACCCGGGTCCGGGTCATTGACACGCTCGCGGAGGCGGCCCTGGCGGGCCCCGCGCCGAAAACCCCCGCGCCGGAGGGGGCCACGGCTGCGGACGCGACCGAGGCGACGGACGCGACCCCGGCGGCGGCCGCCGGGCGCGCATCCGTCCCCGAGGTCACCCGCCCCCGGTGGGAGACCGATCCGGGGATCGTGGGGGGAGCGCTTCCGGCTGGAGCGCGGCACCCGGTGACGCCGGACCGCCGCCCACGCGGAGGCGACCGCTACACCCCGGCCGGCCGCAACCCGGCCGGCGCCGGCACCGGAACCGGGGCCGGGGCCGGTTGTCCGAACGGGCGGCCGTCCAGGGTCCAGTGCGGGTCGATGGGTCGGCCGAGCGAGGCGTAGACCTGGGCGGCGACGTCCGGGTGGCGGACGGTGCCGGCGGGCGTGCCCGGCGGGAAGTGCGGGCCGCAGCCCGGGAGCCAGGCCGTGCGCTCCTCGGGGGTGTCGCCCCCGTGGCCGCCCGCGTCCACGTGGCCGTGGTCGGTGACCACCAGGACCGTCCACCACCACCAGGCGGGCCACAACCTCGGCGTCATCAGTCGCTACCCCATCACCGACCGCTTCGGCGAGCCCGCGCCCTCCGGCTACGGCGCCACCGGCGTCACCGTCCGCCTGGACGACACCAAGGGCGTCACCGTCTGGAACGCGCACCTCAACCACACGCCCTACGGGCCGTACGACGCCTGCCTCGACCGGCGGCCGGTCCCGGTGCTCGTCGAGCACGAGAGGGCCTCCGGGCGGGTCGCCGGGATCGAGGACATCCTGCGGGCGATGGCACCCGGCCTCGCGACGCGCGATGCCACCCCCGTTCTTCTCCTGGGCGACTTCAACGCCCCCTCGCACCTCGACTGGACCGAGGCCGCCGCCCCGCTGCACGGCGGGTACGGGCCCGTCGCCTGGCCCGTCAGCAAGGCGGCCGAGGAAGCCGGACTGCGCGACTCCTACCGGATGGCCCACCCCGACCCGGTCAGCGCGCCGGGCGCCACCTGGTCCCCGCTCCACCCCCTGCACGAGGACGGCAGCGGCCGGGCCGAACCACAGGACCGCATCGACTACGTCCTCTTCGCGGGCGACGGCCTGACGGTCCTGGACTCCACCACCCTCGTCACCGGCGGCCCGAGCCCGTACCCCGCCGTCGCCGCCAACACCTGGCCCTCGGACCACGCCGCCGTCATCACCACCTTCGCCGTCCGGTGACGGTGTGGCTGCTCCTCGCCGGAGCCATCGGCGCCGAGGTCACCGCCACCGTCGCCCTGCGCGCCTCGGACGGCTTCAGCCGCCCTCTCGCCTTCGCCGTGGTGGTCGCCGGATACGTCACCGCTTTCTTCCTGCTGTCACGTGTGCTCGCCCGGGGCCTGGCGCTGGGCGTGGCCTACGGCATCTGGTCGGCGATCGGCGTGACGCTCGTGTCGGTCATCGGCGCGGTGTGGTTCGGCGACCGGCTCACCTGGGCCCAGATCGGCGGCATCGCGCTCGTGGCGGCGGGAGTCCTCGCCCTGGAAGTGGGCCGGGCGCACTAGCGCTCGCGCGGGCGGCGGGCCTCGCGGCGGTCCTCCTCGTCGTGGAAGAGGTCGGCCGCCCGCCCGCTGTGCTCGTCTCGCTCGACGGAGGCGTCCTCGTCGTCGGTGTCGACGCCCCGCGCGCGCAGCCACTGGTCTTGCACCTGCACCTTCAGGGGAGGCGTCGAGTCCAGGTCGCAACGACCAGCCCCTCGGGCTGTCAGGCGGGTGTTCCGTTCGCGTTGCGGATCAGTTGCCGGAGCACTTTCACGGTGGTGACGTAGTCCGCGTCGCTGATGCCCTGGTGGAGGGCGGCGCGGATCGCGGGGGCGTTGCGCGCGAGGTCGACGCGGGCATGTTCGCCCTTCTCGGTGAGCAACAGCCGGTCCTCGGCGTCCCGGGTCAGCCAGCCGCGCTCGACGAGCACCTTGGACTCCGCCGACAGGTCGTCCTCCGGCCGGATGTAGGAGGCCATGGCCTCCCGCAGCTCGGTCAGGGTCATCCCCGCGCCGTCGGGCGAGATGTCGTTCGCCGACAGGTTGCGCAGCAGCCAGAACTGGGGCTGGGTGTAGCCCTTCTCGGCCTGCCGGGCGCGGGTGTACGCGATGAGCGCCTCGTAGGCGACGCCGGTCCAGTGGGCGGCCGGCTGCCCGGCGAGTTCGGCGTCGGGGGTCTGCTCGGTCGTCATGGGATGCCCCTCCTGGTGCTTCGGTTCCGCGCCCGCCCATGGGGCAGGCCGTACGGGGACGGTAGGGCCTCAAGTGCGGTTGAGGGCAAGTGTGTGATCTTCCGGACGCCGTCGACGCCACGGTGGCGCCGGGTCCTCGGGACGCAGGGGCCCGGTAGCGCGGGAGCCGGCAGCGGGTGGCGACGTGCTGGACGACCTGCGCAGCATCCGGAGGCATGTCTGTGTAGGACATCTGGTGGCACCTGTCCCACTGACTTTAGGCTCCCGCTCACCTGTGTGCTTTCCACCCATTCGCAGAGAGGACGTCGGGTGTCCGATGAAGCGACCGGCGACGAGAGAGTCACCGAAGGTACCTGGGCCATACCGCTGCTCATCACCATCCCCTTGGTGGCCATCAGGTATTTCTCGAGCATGTCCACGCCGTGGCTGGTGATCGCCTGGGCGCTGTGGGGTCTTGCGGCCCTGCTGGCCGTTGTCGGTTGGGTCAGCGTGGTGCGGCATGGTGTGGGTGACACCAAGTCGTGGTTCACCTGCGCGCTGCTGCACGTCGCTCTCGCCGGCCAGGTTGTTGCGCTTCTGCGCTGAACAGCGGGCCGCTGAACGTGGGTCTGCCTCCCCGGTCAGGTACGACCGGGGAGGGTGAGCGGCTTGTGCCGCCAGACCACCGCCGGCCGCGGTTTTGAGACATTCCCGCGGTCCACGCCCTCTCCCTCATGGTTCCCCCACCCACACCTCTCTCCCAAACTATGTAGCCCCACGACATAGGTCCCGGGCCTGCCCCTTCCTACGGTGTGGCGACGCAACGACGCGTCCCTCGCCCACCCGGAAGTGATCACATGGCCACCCCCTCCCCACACACCCCAACGTCCAACTCGCTCCCCAGGATCGTTGTCGCGAGTCTCATCGGCACCACCATCGAGTGGTACGACTTCTTCCTCTACGGGTCCGCGGCCGCGCTCGTGTTCAACAAGCTCTTCTTCCCCGGCTCCGATCCGCTCGTCGGCACGTTGCTGTCGTTCCTCACCTACGCCGTCGGGTTCGCCGCGCGGCCGTTGGGGGCGCTGGTGTTCGGGCACTTCGGGGACCGGCTGGGGCGGAAGCGGCTGCTGGTGACCAGCCTCCTGATGATGGGTGGTGCGACGTGTGCCATCGGGGCGTTGCCGACGCACGCGACCGCCGGATCCCTCGCCCCCGTCCTGCTCACCACGCTCCGCCTCGTGCAGGGGTTCGCACTGGGAGGTGAGTGGGGTGGGGCGGTGCTGCTCGTGGCGGAGCACGGGGACCCGCGACGGCGGGGATTCTGGGCCTCGTGGCCGCAGACCGGCGCTCCGGCCGGACAGTTGCTGGCGTCGGGCGTGCTGTCCGTGCTGACGACCCTGCTGCCGGACGAGGAGTTCACGGCGTGGGGCTGGCGGATCCCGTTCCTGCTGTCCGGCGTCCTGGTGGTCGTGGGCCTGTGGATCCGGCTGTCCGTGGACGAATCCCCGGTGTTCAAGGCGGCGCGGGCACAGGCCGAGGCGCGGCGACGGGACGTCGGTACGCGCGAGCGGATGCCCGTCGTCGCCGTGCTGCGGGACCAGTGGCGGGACGTCCTGGTGGCCATGGGCGCGCGCATGGCCGAGAACATCGGTTACTACGTCATCACCGCCTTCGTCCTGGTCTACGCGACCGAACACGCCCACCTGTCCAAGCAGACCGCGCTCAACGCCGTACTGATCGGCTCCGCCGTGCACTTCGCCGTCATCCCCGCCTGGGGCGCCCTGTCGGACCGCGTCGGGCGGCGGCCCGTGTATCTGCTGGGCGCGGTGGGCGTCGGGGCGTGGGCCTTCCCGTTCTTCGCCCTCGCCGGCTCGGGGTCGTCCTGGGCGCTGGTCGTCGCGGTGACGGTCGGGCTCGTGTTCCACGGGGCCATGTACGCGCCCCAGGCGGCCTTCTTCTCCGAGATGTTCACGACCGGCGTGCGGTACTCGGGGGCCTCGATCGGGGCGCAGTTCTCCTCCGTGGCGGCCGGCGCCCCGGCCCCCCTGATCGCCACGGCGCTGCTCGCCGAGCACGGCAGCGGAGCCCCGGTCGCCCTGTACGTGATGGCCGCCGCGGCCCTGACCGTGGCGGCGGTCGGCTGTGCCCGGGAGACACGGCACCGCGACCTCTCCGACGACCGGGACGAGCACGACCAGGAGGAGGACCGGAACGACCCGAACGGGCGCGGCACGCCCTCACTCGCCCCCGAGCGCCGGTGAGATCCGGTGCAGGCGCAGCGCGAGCTGGATCTCCAGGGCGCGGGCGGGCGACTGCCAGTCCGCGCCGAGGAGGCGGCCGACCCGGTCGAGCCGCTGCGCGACCGTGTTGACGTGCACGTGCAGGGCGTCCTTGGTGCGGGCCTGGCTCATGCCGCAGCGGAAGTAGGCGTCGAGCGTGGCGACGAGGTCGGTGCCGCGCCGCGCGTCGTAGGCGACGACCGGCCCGATCGTCCGGCCGACGAACCGGCCGGCCGCCTGTGTGCCGCCGCCGGTACCGGTCAGCAGCAGGCCCACGAAGCCGAACTCGTCCGCCGCCGCTCCCTCACCGCCCCGGCCGAGCGCGTGGAGCACCTCCAGGCAGCGGCGGGCCTCCGCGTAGGCGGCGGCGACCCCCTCGGGACGGGCGGCGGGCGCGAGGACGGGAGTGGAGGCGCCCACGGTGACGGGGGAGTGGACGGCCTCGCCCAGGCGACGGGCGATGCCGCCGGCCTTGACGCCGGCTCCGTCCTCGGGGCCACTGTCCTGGGGGCCGTGCGGCAGGAGCAGCACGGCCCCGCCGTCGCGGGCCACCGCCAGGCCCTGCTCCGTGGCGGCCAGGTGGGCGGCCGCGGCCCACAGCCGCTGCCGGTCGGCGGGGGCGTCGGCGGACTCGTCGGCGATGCGGGCGGCGAGGACGACGTGGGGGGCGTCGAGGTCGGCGCGCAGGCGGGCGGCGCGCTCGCGCAGGAGGCGGGGCGCCCGGCCGGGCGCGTCGAGCAGGTCGTCCAGGAGCTCCCCGCGTACGCGCTGTTCGGCCTCGCTCGCCGAGCGCCGGGCCAGGCGCAGCAGCGCGGTGACCATGGCGGCGCGTTCGAGGGTCCGCCGGTCGGCGGGGTCGAGTCCGGGACGCTCGCGTAACCGGATCGCGCCCAGCGGTTCGTCGCCGGCGGACACCGCGGCGACCCAGTCGTCACCGTGCCGGACCGCCCGGCCCTCGGAGCGGGAGCGCTCGACGGCGTCCGGAGGCCCGTCCCCGGAGGCGGGTTCGAGGAACTCGGCCGCACCGCCGAGGACTTCGGCGAGGGTCTCCAGGACGCCGGGGACCCCGCCGCCGCGCAGGACCAGCTCGGTGAGCCGGTCGTGGATCTCGGCGGCGCGTTCGACAGCGGCGCTGCGCTCACGGACGATCGCGTTGGCGGCTTCCAGATCGGCCAGCGCCGAGCGGGTCTCCGCGAGGAGGTCGGCCGTGTCGATGGCGACCGCGGCGTGGGCGGCGAAGGACGACAGCAGCGCGATCTGCTGCTGATCGAAGACACGGGAGCGGCGGTCGGCGGCGAAGAGCACGCCGATGACGCGGCTGCCCAGCCTCAGCGGGACCCCGAGGATGGCGACGAGTCCTTCGTCCCGCACGCCGGAGTCGATGGTCGTGGTGTGCCGGAAGCGGGGGTCCCGCAGGTAGTCGTCGGTGGCGTACGGGCGCGCCGTCTGCGCGACCAGTCCCCCGAGCCCTTCCCCCATGCCGAGCCGCAGCGCCTGGAAGCGGGCGGACACCGACCCGTCGGTGACGCGCATGGAGGTGTCCCCGACGGCCGCGTCGTTGAGGGTGAGGTACGCGGCGTCGGTGCCCAGCAGCGAACGGGCGCGCCGGACGATGGCCCGGAGTACCTCGTCGATGTCCCGCAGCCCCGCCAGGTCGTGGGCGGTGGCGAAGAGGGCCGACAGTTCGGCTTCGCGCCGCCTGCGGTCCTCCAACTCGGCCCGTACGCGCAGCGCGAGGAGCCGGGCGTGCTCGGCCGCGGCGAGCACGCCCGGCGGCGCCCCGCCGGCGCGGGCGCGCAGGACGGGCCGCTCGTAGGCCTCGGCGGGGGCACTGTTCGCGAGGAGCTCCAGATAGGCGGCGGAGGCGCAGCCCGCCGGGCAGCCGGCGAAGCCGTCGGCGGGGGAGGAGACGGGGGAGGAGACGGGGGAGGAGACAGAGGCGGAGACGGGGGCTCCGGCGGGCCGGCGAGTCCACTCCTGGACCTGCTCGTGGGTCTGGTCGTCAGGCATGACGACATCGTCGTGGATCCGCCTCGACGGGCGGTCCATGCGCCGTCGCGAGGCGGCGGGTCATCGTCGCGGGGCGGGAAGGGAGGACGTGGCGATCCGGCCGAGGAGAGTGGCCAGTCGCCGGGGCATGGAGAGGAACGGCGAGTGGCTGCTCGGCAGCCGGTGGACGGAATCGGCGCGCTTGGCGAGCTCGCGTTGCCGGGACGGGTCGAGCGCCTGGTCGCGGTCGCAGACGATGTAGGCGGAGGGCACGGTGCGCCATCCTGCCGCGGTCACCCGCTCCGTGGAGGCGCGGACGCTCTGCGGGCGCAACTGGGCCACGGCGCGGCGGGCCTCGGCCTCGGGCACGTCGTCGAAGAGTATCCGCCGGGCGTCCTCGTACGGCGGGGTGTGACCCGTGCCGTCGTCCGGCGCGGGTGTTCCAAGGATCGTGAGCATGCTTTCGCCCACGTCCGCTTGGAATGCGGCGAGGTACACGGCCCCTGCCACGTTCTTGGCATCCGCGATGGCCTCCGTGGCGGGGACGCCGCCGTAGGAGTGGGCGATGACCACTACCGGGCCGTCGATGCGCCGGAGGCTGTCCCGGATGACGTCCGCGTCGTCCAGCATGCCCGCCGGGCGGGTGCCGTCCCGTCGGTCGGCCGGGTGATTGGCGCTGGGCAGGTCGACGGCGTGGGACCGCCAGCCGTCGGCGTCGAGCGCGGCGCGTACGGGGTCCCAGCACCAGGCTCCGTGCCAGGCTCCGTGGACCAGCAGGAAGGTCGGCCGGTCGGTGTCGGCATGCAAGTGCGGTACCTCCGTTGTCCGAGCTGCGGATGGCGGGAGACCGTGGCGTGAAGCGGGCCGCCCCGCACATGGGTCGCGGGCCGAGTGGCCGCGCTCAGGACTCCCGACGATACGTCACCGCCCTGGTGGACCTCGCGGCCGTTCGAGACGACTGTCACACGGCCCGTCACATGGTCGCGGGCCGACCGTGGTCCGGGGCGGGGCGGGTCGCGAGGTAGAGGGCGATGGCCCAGCCGATGAGGGTGCTGCCGAGAACGAGGTTGATCGTCAGGACGAGCAGCCGTCTGGGATGCCCGCGGCGGAACGCGATGACCGACGGCGCGAGGTACAGGGCCACGATGACGACGCCGAGGACAAGTGCCTCGAACGGTCCTATTCTGCTGAACATCGGCTCAGCCTATCCGGGTGCTCCCGCCGTCGGACAGGAAGCGGAGCGGGTTGCGTCGTGTGATCAGGTCGATCACCTCGTCGCCGACGCCGGCCGCCCGTGCCCTCGGGAGGAACGAGCGGAAGAGGTGCCCGTAGCCGTGGCCGCCCTCTGCCGACAGGTAGGCGTGCCGGGAGATGTCGCAGCTGAGCAGCACCCGGTCGGCGAAGCCGGCCTCGAGGAGGGCGATCAGCAGCCGTAGTCGTGTGCCGTCGTCGGTGTACCGCTCCTTGCCGATCGTGTCGAAAGCGACGTACGCGCCCGCGGCGGCCAGGGCGCGGTGGACGGCGTGGTCGTCCAGCAGGTCCTGGTGGCCGATGGCGACGCGGTGCGCGGGCAGCCGCGCGCCGGTGAGCAACTCCAACTGGGCGGGGCCGCCGACGCCCAGGTGGGCGTGGGTGGTGACGGACAGGCCGGTCGCGGTCGCGGCCAGGGCGGCGGCGGTCAGGACGCGCCGTTCGGCGGCGCTGGGCCGTTCACCGCCGCTGCCGACCTCTCCGATCACCCCGGGACGGACCGCGCCGCCGGCGATGCCGTCCTCGATCTCCCGCACCAGCACCTCCGCGAGGTGAGCGGCGTCGGCGGCGCGGTGGACCTCGGGTGGGAGGAAGGAGCCGTAGTACCAGCCGGTGCCGGCGACCACCGTCACCCCGGACTCCCGGGAGATCCGCGCGAGGGCACGCGGGTCGCGGCCCATGCCGCGGCAGGTGAGCTCGACCACCAGGGCGAGGCCGTACTCCTCGCGGAGCCCGGTGAGCTCCGCCGTGACGTGGCGACCGTGAACATCCGGCCGCAACACGGCCTCCCGGTCGGTGCGCCGGGTGAGGTCCAGCGCCAGGTGCTCGTGGGGGAGGACCGGGCCCCGTACGGCGGAGACGGGCAGCGGTCCCGTGGCGGTGCGCAGACTGCTGTTCATGGGGTAGTGATGCCCTTGCGGCAGCGGCAGCGGCAGCGGCAGCGGCAGCGGCAGCGGCAGCGGCGTCGGGCAGAGGGTTGAGGATTGTGGCGGCGTGAGGTGCGGCGGATCGCCGAGGCGGTCGAGGGGTGTGCGGCCGAGGGCGGCGGCTGTGTGCTCGCCGCGCTCGACGGCCGGGCGGGGGCCGGGAAGTCGACGCTGGCGGCCCTGCTGGCCGAGCACCTGGGCGGGACGGACCGCGCGACGGTGGTGCACGGCGACGACTTCCTGCACCCGATGCCCGACGACCGGCGGTTCTCGCTGGACACCGTGGAGGGCTACCACGGCTACTTCGACTGGCCGCGGCTGCGCGACCAGGTCCTCGCGCCCCTCACCCGAGGACAGCCGCCGCGCGGCACGGTGATCGTCGAAGGCGTCCTGACCGCCCGCCCCGAGCTGGCCGGCTTCTACGACCTGACCGTTTTCGTGGACACCCCGAGCGAGGTGTGCCTGCAGCGCCTGTACGCCCGGGGCCGCACCCCACGGCGAGAGGCGTGGATCGCCCGCTGGCGCGCGCCGTCGAGGAGTACTACCTGACGTCCACCGGACTGCGCGAACGCGCCCATCTCACCGTCCAGGCCGTTGAATCCGTCCACCGCCGGTGAATCCGTCCACGGCCGGTGAATGGCCCGGGCGAGGTCGTTACGATGCGGGGATGCTGTCGATGGTGGTGGCGCCCCGGGGGAGCGGACCGGTGGTGTCGCGCAACGCGGACGTCCCCCACGACGCGGCGAGCACCATGAAGGTGGCCGTGCTGGCGGCTCTGCACCGCAGCGGCCTGGACCTGGACACACGGATACCGGTGGTCAACGAATTCCGTTCCGTGGCGGGCGGCGGCAATTACGGCAACGACCCCGCGTGGGACAGCGATGAGCTACCGTGGCGGCGGCTCGGCGAGCCGGTCTCACTGCGCTGGCTCGCCGGCCGTATGGTCACCCACTCGTCCAACCTCGCCACCAACCTGTGCCTCGCCCAGGTGGGGCAGGAGGCCGTGGACCGGGTCTGGCGGCGGGCCGGTGCCACGGCCGGGGGCAGCCCGCGCGGGATCGAGGACTACGCGGGTCGCGACGCCGGCGTGCACAACCGGGTCTCCGCGCGGGATCTCGTCCGGCTGCTGGAATCCCTGGAACCGGAGGTGCTGGCGCTGCTGGAGCACAACGTCCACCGCGTGGACATCGCGGCCGGGCTGCCGCCGGGCACGCGGCTGGCCGGGAAGAACGGCTGGTTCCCCGGGCTGCGCCACAGCGCCGCCGTCGTCCATCCCACGGACGCGCCGCCGTACGTCCTCGCCGTCTGCTACACCGGGCCGCTCGCGAACGGCCGCGCGGCCGACGATCCGGCGGCCCGGCTGCTGGCCCGCCTCTCAGCCGGAGTGTGGCGCCACCGGCACGCCCTGGCCGGCCACGTCACCACCTGACACGCCACCACCTGACGCCAAGCTGTCGACGGTGGCGGCCAGCGCCTCGATGGCGGCCCGGTTGAGGAGGTTGACGCGGACGTAGCCGGGGTGGCCGTCGAGTTCGAAGTGCCGCTCGTCGAGCGCCAGGAACCAGCGGTGCGGGACGTGCGGCCGGGCGAAGAGGAAGAAGCCCGTCTCGACCGGCATTCGCGCGGCGAGCGCGCCGCTCGCCGTGAGCCGCGCGTGGTTGTCGCGGATGTGCCCGACCAGGTCGCCGTTGCCGTGCTGTGTCATGACGTCCACGGCGCGGTGGGCGAAGAGGCGGTCGGAGACGGCGACGTCCCCGTGGAGGTTGATGTGGAGGTCGGCCAGCTCCTGGCGCAGCGCGGCGGGCACCAGCAGGTGGGCGCAGCGGTATCCGTGGATCGACAGGTACTTGGTGGGGCACACCATGCGCAGCGTGCGCTCGACGGGCAGGCGGGCGCTGGCCTCGCCGGGTCTGCCGTCCCAGGGCATGTACTGGAACGTGCCGTCCACGAACACCAGCGAGCCGGTGGTCCGCTGCCATGCCGCGATCGCGTCCAGGACGTCCTGCGGCACGCGGCGACCGGCGTACCAGACGGGGTCGGTCAGCACGAGGACCGTTCGCTCGTCGGGCAGGCTCAGGTCGAATTCCGGCTGGTACGCGTGGCCTGACGCCACCGGAACCGGCTCGATGCCGAACGCGCGGAAGAGGTACGCGAGTTTGTAGTAGACGGGCGCCACGTAATGAACCCGCCGGTGGCCGTTCATGGCCAGCCAGGTGACGAACGTCCCGAGCAGACTGCTCGAACCGCCGGACGGGACGACGTTCCGCTCGCTGTAGGCCACTCCGTCGTACCGCTCGTGCATCGCCGCGATCCTGGACCGGAGCCGCACGTCCTCGTCGAGACCGGCGTAGCGGGTGATGTCCGCCAGATGGCGCGGCGCGGTATCGGCGAGTTCGCCGAGGTACTTCTCCACATAGGGGTGGTCGCCGTTGTAGTCGGACAGGAACACGCGAGCGCCCGGTTGTTGGCGTTCCGCCTCGATGTGTTCGTGCCACTCCAGCATGCGGAACAGCGAGGGGCTCGCCGAACGTCCTGGACCGGTGTGTCGCATACTCTCCCCTGACGTGGCCGGAGATGGACCGGGCCTACCCGCCGTGTGCGCGTCCGGCCGGCAGCACGCCCTTCCTACCCGCCCCGTCCGCGCGGGAAGCGGGCGCGCCCGAGGATGACGCGGACAGGTAGCCGGCCACCCGCCGGACCCCGTCCGCGCCGGCCTCGGACACGGCGCCGAGGACCTCCGGTGCCAGCGCGACCGGGACGCCCAGCCGTTCCACGCACTCCCGCGCCAGCCGCCGGCCCGCCGCGGCGATCGGCTCCGTGTCCAGGAAGTACGGAAGCTTCATGCCCCGTTCCGTGGCGACGAGGAGCGCCATCTCCGCGAAGCGTTCCGCCGCGTCGTCCACCGTCATCGTCTGGATGGGCTCGCGGCCGGGCGCGAAGACCGCGTACGGATCGCTCTCCGCGGGGGCGTCCTCGGTGAGGAGTCCGGCCAGGTGGCGGGCGATGGCCGGGGCGCTGTGGAAGCCGTCCCGGTAGGTGCCCGTCGCGAAGAGCAGGCCGCGCATCGGCGCGCGGCCCAGGAGCGGGAAGGTGTCCAGCGTGACGGGCCGCAGGCCGTAGTGCCAGTGCCGCACGGCCGAGAACGCGATGTTCCGGTCGAACTGCGCGACGCAACCGGCCAGCAGTGCCTGGACGATGCCCAGTCGCGGCCCGGCGGGCGCGTCGAGCAACACGTGGTTGGTCGCCCCCAGGTACTCGGCCTTTTCCCCGAGCGGCACCGCGTGCAGTCCGCAGCCGCCGACGAGGGTGGGCGTGCGCACGACGTACGGCACGGCCTCGCCCAGTACGCGTTCGGTCTCCAGCGCCACGCCCGTACCGTTCAGCATCGGCTGCACCATGCCCGGAGGCAGCCGCTCGATCAGACGCCCGGTCGCCGCGCCGGCCGCGAGGACGACGGCGCCCGCCGCGAGCGTCGTTCCCGAGGCCAGTCGCACTCCGGTGACCGCGTCCTCGGCCGAGGACGTCACCAGGGACGTCACCTCGTCGGCGACGCGCGTGACGCCGAGCCCGGACGCGGCGGCGTCCAGCGCCGCGAGCACACGCCGGGCGTCGACCGCCCCCTCGTTCTCCAGGTACAGGGCGTCCACGGGCTGATCGCCCGCCGCCGCCTCCAAGAAGCCGATGCCGTAGGGATCCACGTCCTCGCACGGCTCGCCGTGCTCCTCGGTGGCCGCGCGGATCGCCCGCATGCCGCCCACGCCGTCACCGGCGGAGCGCGCCCCCAGCACGACCAGCGTTCCCCGGGCGCGCCCGACCGGCATCGCCGCGTGCCGTGCCGCCTCCGCGAGCCGGGCCGGCCAGTCCGGCCACAGCCGGGCCGCTTCGCGCGCCAGCGCGAACTTCGCCCGGGACGCCGGATGGTCACCGGTACGCTCCGTGACCTCGGCGAAGCAGTTGAGCATCGCTCCCGCCGCCACCGACGCGGAACCCGGGCGCGGCTCCGGGCCGACCACGGCGATCCGCAGGGCCGGATCGCGCAGCGCCGTCTCGACGGCGACCGACAGACCCAGCGCCCCGTTCCCCACGATCATCACATCGGCTGTCACGGCCTTCACCATCCCGGAAGACAACAGGACGCGTGTGCCGAGCGGAAGGCCGCGAACGAGACACGGCGGCCGTTCTGCCGCCGTCCCCCGACGCGGAGACTGGACCGTTCGCGCTACTCCCGGCACGGTGGAGACGGCGGCAATGCCCGATCCACGCACGCTCCCGCACTCGGCCGGCCCTGGAGGCAGCGTGATCCACATCAGTGAGACCCTGGTACTGCAGACCGTCGAGGACTTCCTCGTCGCCGACGAACTCTCCCAGCTCCGCAAGGTGATGGCGGAGGAGCGGCAGGCCGCCGGCTGGGTGCCGCGCCACCAGGCGGAGGTCGTTCCGGCCCCGGCGGCCGCGCAGGAGGTCCTGCGGCAGGCCACCGAGCGCGCGCTGCCCGTCATCCGCCGGGTCATGCCCTCCGTCCGGGCCGCCGCGCCCTGGGGCTACACCGAGCTCGGCACGGGCGAGCGGGTGCCCACCCACCTGGACGGCATCCCCCGGCCGTCGGTGGCGCCCCGCCGCATCGGCCGTATCCGGGTGGTGCTCGAGGAGGCGGACGACGGAGGGGACTTCTACGTCGAGACCACGTCGAGCGGTTCGGTCTGGACGGGCGAACTGGCCGGCGAGGCGGAGGGCTTCCAGCCCGCGACGGCCCTGACGCACCGGCTTCCGCACGCTCCCGGGCCCGACACCCACCAGCACGACGCGGAGCCCGCGTGGCTGCGGGGCGCCCGTCGTACCCGGTGGACCACCGCGGCCGGGGCGGGCGTCGCCGTCGCGTACGGCGCCCAGGTGATCCACGGCGTCTCTCCCGTACGGGCGGGACGCGTACGGAAATTCGTCACCGACCTGCTCGACACCGGGCGGGACTGAAACCCGGACGCGCTCGCGCCCGGGGGCGGTGGTGATCCACCGCCCCCGGGCACACCCCCGTGGCCACTGGTCCCCGTGGAGGGGAGCTGGTCAGGGCTCGTACCAGACGACTCCCTCGCCACCGTCCTGGGCGATGGTCTTCGTCATGACGTTGCCGTCCCGCTGGTACTTCGGGTGCTGCTGCAGGAAGCCGCCGATGGACGACAGCGCCGTCGCGTCGCACACGCCGTCGGTGCGGATGCAGAAGCGCCGCACCGGGATGCCGTCGAACTTCTCCGGGCCCGGGCCGGGAGAGGTGAAACCGAAGGCGCTCCAGCCCTTGGGCAGCTTGGCCCAGATGCCCGTGCCCGGCTGCATCGGGTCGGAGTAGAGCTTGCCGCTCACCAGGGAGCGGGGGATTCCGGTCTCACCGCTCGCTATCTTCTGGAGGACCTGGTCGGCCGCCTGCGCGCCCTGCGAGTAGCCGACGATCGTCAGGCGGGCGCCGGGGTCGCGACGGTGGGTGTCCTCGGCGGCGGCCAGCAGATTGCGGTAGCCCTCGCGGACGCTGGTGTCGAAGCTCGGCGCGGTCGGGTCCGGGAACTGGTTGTGGCCGTTGAGCCAGGGGCCGGCGCTCGCCGGGTAGCACACCGGCACCGGAATGCCCCCGTCGAGGTGCTGGTTGGCGAACGCGTAGCTGCCGGTGCAGCCGGGCGCGGGCGCCGCCGAGCCGGTGCCGCCCAGCTCCAGGTAGTAGTGGCGCGCCGGATCCGCGTGGGCGACGGTGGGCACGGCGGCGGTCATGGCCACCATGACCGCCGCCGCCCCGGCGACGATCGCCTTCCTCCATCTGCGGGCCAGGGTCATCGCTCTGTGTCTCCTTGTGGTCGTCGAGCCGGATCAGAACCGGCTTGGAACGCTTGGACGTTAGGGGCCGCCGTTGACATCGTGATGAAACCGCTCGCCAGGCCGCTGCTGGTTCGCCGAGAGTTCAGCGTGCGCCGCCGCCCGGGCCGAGGCGCTCCACGAGCGCGCGGAGGACGGCGGTGTTGGGGATTCCGGATTCGGTGGGGGACGGTTCGTGCCACGTCCCGTCGATGTCGAGCGCGACGACTCCCGGCCCCGGCCCGGTCCGGAGGCAGCGGACCCGCGACCACCGCGCGCGGACCTCTCCCCACCCGATCTCCGCCCCGGTGAGCCAGACGGCCCCGAAGACCAGGCGCTCGCCCCCGGCCAGCGCGGCCAGCGCCCGGGGCAACTGGGCGCGGACGACGCCCCGCTCGACCTCGGACCACCATTCCGGCGCCCCGCCCGGCCTCGGACCGCCGGGCAGCCGCAGGACGACCCGCTCCCCGTCGACGTCCGTGAGCGCGCAGGCCGCGCCCGTACGGCCCGCATCGCCCGGACGCGCGGCTTCCGTCCGGAACACGGAGGTCGTGTCGTAGCGGACGACGTGGATCCGGCCCTTGACGGCGACCGTCATCCCGTTCTCGTACAGGTCCAGGCGCGCGGCGTCGCGCGCGTTCGCCGCTCCGGCGGCCCCGCCGTGCCGGACGAGGGCCAGCAGACCGCGGATGCCCGCGTGCGCCGCGCGTGCCGTGCGCGCGGCCGTCGCGTGGGTGGCGCGCCGCCTGCCGAGCCCCTCGCGGCCCGCGGCCGCCGAGATCCTCGCCAGCAGCAGCTCCTCGCCGCGCGTACGCCGCGTCGGGTCGCTCACCGCGTCGTTCCGGTGAGACCGAGGCGGATGTCGTCCCCGCGCAGAATCGTCCGGTGCGTGTGCCGCAGCAACCGGCCCGGGGAGACGCCCAGATCGTCGGCCAGGCGGCGGCGGGTGCGGTCGTAGACGGTCAGCGCGTCGCCCTGCCGGCCGCTGAGGTACAGCGCGCGCATCAGCATCGCGGCGACGGGTTCGTTCAGGGGCTGCGCCACGGCCAGGGCCGACAGCTCGGCGATCGCCTCGGCGTGCTGGCCCAGCCGCAGCTGCCAGTCGAGCTTGCGCTGCACGATGACGATCCTGCGCTCGGTGAGCCGCAGCCGCTCCAGCTCCGCGAAGGGGCCCGGCTGGCCGGCCAGCGGCTCGCCGCGGAACAGGTCCAGCGCCTGGGAGCAGGCGCGGACCGCCTCGGCCAGATCGCCCGCCCGCTCGGCCCCGCCGGCCGCGGTGACCAGCTCCTCGACGCGTGCCACGTCCACGCCGACCGCGCCGGGGAGCAGCCGGTAGCCGCTCCGGTCGCGCTCGATCACCGAGTCGGGGCCGCCTCCCGCGTGGAGGGCCTTGCGCAGCCGGTAGATGTACACCGGCACGACGTTGGTGTTCGGCGGTTCCTCCCCCACACCCCGTCGGTCAGTTCCTGCCGGCTGACCGACCGGCCCAGGCACAGGGCCAGCGCCGCCAGCACGGCTTGCTGGCGCAGGTGGCCCAGGTCCAGGGGCTGCCCGTCGCGCCAGGCCCGCAGGGGGCCGAGCACCGAGATCCGTAGCCGCGGGCCGGGGGCGTGGCGGGCGGCGCCGGCCGGTGGCGGGGGGCTCGTCGCCAGCGGGCTCGTCCCCGGCAGGCTCGTCGCCTGCCTGCGGGGGCCCCGGCCGGGGGCGACGAGGCCGCAGTCGAAGGCGTGGACGATCGCGGCGGCCCGGTCGCGCAGCCCGAGCGCGGCGAGGATCCGCGCGAGGTGTCCGGCCACGGCCTCTTCGGGGATGGCGAGGACGGTGGCGATCTCGTCGTCCCGCAGGCCGCAGCCGACCGCGTAGAGGACGTCGCGCTCCTGGCGGCCGAGCGGGACGGCCTGCCGGCCGGTGGTCTTGGTGATCGGCATCGTGGCTGCTCCCCGTGAGTCGAACCGCTTCCGCTTTCCGCGGTGGATCACGTCGAAGGTGGCCCCGGGGGAGGGGGAACGGACAGGCCAAACGACCGGCCGTATGCGGCCGGTGGCCACGCTAGAGTCCGTCACCTGGTGAAACACCTGTCCGAGTGGTCGAGAGTTCGACGGTTCGAGGGGGAGGCCGTGATCTGTGGCCAGTGAGTTCAGCACGCTGTTACGGCGGCTGCGGCGCGACGCGGGAATGACTCAGGAGGCATTGGCGGAACGTGCCGGGGTGGGCGTGCGCACCATCCGCGGCCTGGAGACCGGCGAGCGAGTGGACCCGCGAGTGACCACGGTGCGGCGCCTGGCGGAGGCGCTCGCGCTGGCGCCGGCGGAGAGCGACGAACTACTCGCCGCCGCCGTCCGCCGCACCGGGCCGGAGGCCCGGGCGGAGGGACGGGCCTCCGGTCTGCCCGACGGTCTGCCTGACGGAGGGCCGGGCGAGTGGTCCGGCGACCGGTCGGACGGTCGGCCCGACGGGCGGCCTGACGGCCAGACCGAGGGTCGGCCTGACGGTCTGCCCGGCAGCCGGTCCGACGGCTGGCCCGGCCGCGCTCGACCGGCCACGGGGCGGCCGGTTCCGGCCGAAGGGGGCACCGGGCCGTCGGCCCCCGCCGAACCGGCCACCGGACGCTCGGTTTCGGCCGAACAGGCCGCCGGGTCGTCGGCTCCCGCCGAACCGGCCACGGGGTGGCCCGTTTCAGCCGAGCAAGCCGTTGGGGCCTCGGCCTCCGCCGAACCGATCCCTGGACATCCGGGATCCGTCGAAGCGGCCACGGGACCATGGCGTCCAGCCGAACGCGCCGAGGGAACGTCGGCTTCCGCCGGTCCCGTCGCGGGGCGGCCGGTTCCCGTCGGCTCGGCCACCGGGGGGCCGGTCCCAGCCGAGTCGCCCGCCGGGCGCCCGGCCCCCATAGAGCGGGCCGCAGGCCAGCCCGCTCTGCGTGACACCCTCGCCGGCGTCGCCGAGCAGCTCGCTCACGCGGTGGCGGCGCGGTGGCAGCGGGAGGAGGAGCAGCGGCAGGTGCATGATCCGTATCCGTTGCCCGTGCGGTGGGGGGCCGTGGCCGAGGAGTTGACCGATCACTGGGCCAACATCCGGCGGCTGCCCGCCGGAGCCGCGCGCGGCGGCGCGCACGGGCCGTTGGCGCTCGGGGGGCGGCTGGACGAGGTCGTGGAGGTATACCGGCGGATCCCCTCCGGGCGGCTGGTCGTGCTGGGGCGGCCCGGTTCCGGGAAGTCGATTCTCACCACGAGGTTCGTCCTCGATTACGTCGCGTCGAGGAGCGGCGGCGACCCCGTACCCGTCATCTTCGGCATCGGCGCCTGGGACCCCACCGCCATCACCTTCCGGGACTGGCTCACCGCCCAGCTGATCCGCGACCACCCCGGCCTCGCCGGCGCGGCCGCGCCCGGTGGGCCGAGTCTGGCCGCCGCGCTGGTCGAGGCCGGCCGGGTGCTCCCCGTGCTCGACGGCTTCGACGAGATCGCCGGGGGACTGCACCGCCCCGCGCTGGAGGCGCTCAACGCCACCACGCTCCCCCTGCTGCTGACGAGCCGCCCGGCCGAGTACGCCACAGCGGTGGCGGAGACCGACGTGCTCACGTCCGCCGCCGCCGTGGAGCTGACGGACCTCACCCTCGACGACCTGGCCGACTACCTGCCGCGCACCACGCGCAAGGCCCGTGGCGGGGACGCCGCGACGACCGGGTGGCACCCCGTGCTGAGCGCGCTGCGCGAGCGGCCGCGCGGCCGGGAGGCCGAGCAGCTCGCCGCGGTGCTGACCACCCCGCTGATGGTCACGCTCGCCCGCGCCGTCTACAGCGACACCCCGGGCCGCGACCCGGCCTCGCTCCTCGACATCCACCGGTTCGCCGGCCCCGGAGGAGTGGAGGACCACCTTCTGGAGACGTTCACCGCCACCGCCTACCGCCTCCGCCCGGAGCACCGCCCGGACGGCGCCCCGCGCCGCGGCGTCGACCCGGAACGGGCGCAGTACTGGCTCGGCTACCTCGCCCACCACCTGACCCGGCTCGACACCCCCGACCTGGAGTGGTGGCGGCTCGGTTCAGGAGTGCGCCGCCCGGCGCGCGTCCTGGTGACCGCGCTGCTGACCTGTGTGGTCGTCGGGGTCGTCGACTGCGTCGTCGGCCTCCTCTTCGACACCCTCCGCTTCCAAATCGCGGAGGGGCTGACGACGGGGTTCCTCTCCGGGCTCATCAGCGCGCTCGCCTACTGGCTCCTCGTCGCGGGCAGGAACACGGAGGTGCCGCCGTCCGGCATGCGCGTGAGGGTCTTCGGCAGGGCCGGCGCGGCGTCCGGCCGGAGGGCGAGGGGCCGCATGGTGCTGGGGCTGCTGTGCGGGCTCGTCTTCGGGATCGGCTACGGCTTCCAGCACGGCGTGCTCAAGGGCCTCCTCCGGGGCACCGGCCCGCTGGGCATGCTGTCCTTCGGGCTCTACGACGCCGTGTTCTTCGGGTTCGTGTTCACGCTGGGAGGCGGCGCCGCCCTGGGGCTCCTGGCCTTCCTCGAAACCCCTCTCGACATCAGGTCCGCCGTCAACCCGGTCGGCCTGCTGCGGACGAACCGGCGGACGGTCGTCGCCCAGTTCCTCGTCTGGGTACCCGCCTTCGGGCTCCTGGCCGGCGTCGGGTCCTCGCTGGCGGTCCGGCCCCTGTCGGTGCTCCTGGGCCCGCTCGTCTGGGGCGCCGGGGCCTCGGTCAAGCTCGGCCTCATCAGCGGGCTCTGCGTCGCCATCGGCTACGTCTTCGCCCTGAGCGCGTGGGGCCAGTGGGTGGTGTTCTGCCGGATCTGGCTGCCGCTGACGGGCCGGCTGCCCTGGGCCGTCGTCGCCTTTCTGGAGGACGCCTATCAGCGGGGCGTGCTGCGTCAGGCGGGCGCGGTCTACCAGTTCCGCCACGCCCGCCTCCAGGACCACCTCGCCCGCACCTACCGGGCGCGCCGCGCCGCCGCCCCCACTCGATGACGGTCGTTCGGCGCCGCCCTCAGGCGGCGCCGAACACCACCGCCGAGTTGTGGCCGCCGAACCCGAAGTTCTGCTTGACGGCGACGCCGATCGGGGCGGGGCGGCCCACGAGTGGGGTGTAGTCCAGGTCGCAGTCGGGATCCGGGTTCCGCAGGTTCGCGGTGGGCGGCACGTACTTCTCCCGGATGGCGCGCAGCAAGCCGACGCTCTCCAGGATCCCGCTCGCGCCGCACGCGTGGCCGACGACCGACTTGGGCGCGGTGATCGCCACGCGCCGCGCGTGCGCGCCGAACGCCCGTTTGACGGCCGCGGTCTCGGCCCGGTCGCCCTGCGGCGTCGAGGTGCCGTGGGCGCTGACCAGGTCCACGGCGGCGGTCTCCAGGCCGGCGTCGGCGCAGGCCAGCTCGATCGCCCTGGCCGCCACCGCGCCGTCCGCCCGGGGCGCCACGGGGTGGTGGGCGTCGCAGGTGGACGCGGCGCCGAGCACCTCGCCGTGGACGGTCGCGCCCCGGCGCAGCGCGGACCGTTCGGACTCCAGGACGAGCACGGCGGCGCCCTCGGCCGGCACCATGCCGTCGCGGTCACGGTCGAACGGCCGGGAGGCGAGCGCCGCCTGTGCCGCGGGCCGCTGGGAGAGCGCGTCCAGCAGACGGAACGAGGCCAGCGCCGGTATGTCCAGCCAGCTCTCCACACCGCCGACGAGAACCACGTCGGCGGTGCCGTCGCGCACCGCGCGCAGGCCCGCTCCGATGGCGTCCGTCGAGGCCGCGCAGGCGGTCGAGAGGGTGAGCACCGGGCCCGTGACGCCCAGTTCCTGGGCGACGAGCCCGGCGGCCTGGTTGGGCAGCAGCCGGAGCAGCCCGAGCCGGTCCATCCGGGGCCACCCGCTCCGGTTGAGTACGGTCACGAGTCGCGCGGTCTCGTCGAGCCCGCCGCCACCGGTGCCGACGTACAGGGCGCCCGGCGCGGTGCGCAGCCGCGCGTCGTCCCGTGCCTTCATCGCCGCGGTGAACAGCAGTTGCTGGAAGCGCGAGGTGCGGCGGACCTGCTGGGCGGACATGTGCTCGCGGGGGTCGAACCCCCGGATCACGCCCGCGACCTGGCAGGGCAGGGGCCCTTCGAGCTCCAGCGGCGAGATCGCGGGCCGCCCCGCGGCCAGGGCGTCCCACAGCTCGTCCGGTGTGCCGCCCGCGCACGACTCGACGCCGATGCCGGTCACCAGCACGCGGTGGCGCGCCGCCCGGGGTGTCACGGCGTCCCCGGGTGTCACAGTGCCGCTGGGTGTCACAGTGCCCCCGCCATCGCGTCGGCCACGTCCCCGACCGTGTGGAGGTCGGCGATCCGGATGCCGGTGTCCGCCAGCTCGACCCCGAACTCCTGCTCAAGGGCACTGATCAGCTCCAGCGCCTCCATGGAGTCGAGGCCGAGCACCGGCTGGCCGGGGTCGGCCGCGTAGAACAGCGCGGAATCGCGGGTGACGGCCGTTCCGGAGTCGCCCAGATCCGGCCGGATGCCGGTGATGGCGCGGGTGACGACGTTCCATACCTCGGTCATGACGAATTCCTTTCGTGGCGTGACGTGGGGTGTTTCACGGCCGGGCGGCGGAGAAGTAGACGCAGCGCCGCGTGATGGTGAACGGGGTGCGCTCGTACAGTTCTTCCAGCGTTTCGGTGAGCAGTTCCGCGGCGATGTGCGGCGCTACCCCGGGTAACGCGGCGGTGGCGAACATCGGGGTCGAGCACAACGCGGTGAGAAAACGCGGGCCGAGGATGAACGCCCGCTCGTCGGTGACGACATGGGTGAATCCGGCCACCGCGAGGGCGGCCTGGTAGTCCTCGGCCGTCCTGCGCAGCCCCGAGGGCCGGCCGGCGACCGACCGGGTCAGGGGGAGTCCGCGCTTCCGGGCGGTGGCGCGGGCCGTGCCGACCAGCTCGGCGTACCGGGGCAGGTCGGCCGGAGACTCCGCGCCCGAGTAGAACGCCGAGTTGAACACCAGGCGCCCGCCGCCGGCGAGGACCCGCCCGATCGCGTCCAGCGCCTCGGCCAGGTCCGGGACGAGATGGACGCAGTTGGCCAGCACGACGACGTCGAAGACCTCCGACGGGAACAGCCGGGAGACGGACGAGGCGTCACCCACGGCGAACCGGGCCCGGTCGCCCAGCCGGGCCCGCGCCGCGTCGAGCAGCGCCGGGTCGGGGTCGACGCCGACCAGGGACGTGGCCGGGTCGCGCCGCAGCAGGAGCTCGCTGACGGCCCCGTCCCCGCACCCCACGTCGAGGACGGCCGGCGCCGGGCCGGCCGGGACCAGGCCGAGCAGCGCGCGGTTCAGTTCGGCGTATTCGGGGTCGCGGCGCAGCGCGGCGTAATCCGAGGACGGTTGCGGGAACGGTGCGTTCATGAATTGACCCTCCGTCGGCCCGGCCGGGAAATGGCGCGGTGCGGATCGAATGACGGGGGCAGACGCTAGCAGCGCGTTTGGCGGGCAACAAGGCAAGTTTTTTCCGGGCCGCCGTCCCGGCCTCCGTGATCAGCGAAAAGATCGCTCCTTCATTTTTGTTTCATCGTGCCCGGATAGCTTCCGCAGGCCACACCGGGGATTTCTCGCCGGGGGTTTATCGAGGAGGGAATCCTTGGAATTCACAGAATTGGGCGACAGCGCCGTTCCCGCCGGCCGACTGGTCTTCTGGACACCGGCCGCCCCGGCCTCGGCCTGGGCCGACGACCCCCGGACGCCCGCGCTCGTCCACGAGCACCACGTGCGCACGGCCGCCGCCCGGGGGCCGGGGTACGTGGAACCCGCCTGGATCGGGGTGTCGTTCGCCGTGGGCCGCGCAGGCCGGCACCAGCTGGGTGCCGCGCTCACGGCCTGGCTGCGCGGGCACGAACACCTGCGCAGCACCCTGGTGCCGACCCCCGGGCACTGCGTGCGTCGTACGCTCCCCGCGGGCGCCGTCACGCTGCGGCAGGAGGACGCCGGCGTCTTCGCCGACGGCGCCTCGGCCCGGCGGCAGATCGAGGCCTTCTTCGACCGGAGGGCCGACCCGCTGGGCTGGCCGCAGATGGTCTTCGCGACGGTCGAGGGCGCGGGCGGGACGACGGTGTTCGCCGGGGCGGATCACGGCGTCGTGGACGCCTACACGCTCGCCATGGTCCCCGGGCAGATCCGCGCCGCCCTGACAGGCCGTGCCGAGGGCCGGGCCGGGCCCACCTACCTGGACTTCGGGGCCGAGGAGCGGGACCTGATCGGCCGGCTGCCGAGAGGGCCCGAGCGCACGGACCACTGGGAGGCCCTGCTCGACGACGCCCGTGGCGGGACGCCCGCGTTCCCCCTGCCGCTCGGGACGTCCGGGACACCGCTCGCACAGCGCAGCGCCTACCGCCGGCTGCTCGACGGACCGGCCGCCGCCAGGTTCGCCGCCGCGTCACGCGCGAGCGGCGGCACCACCGCCGCGGGCATGCTCGCCTGCCTGGCGCTCGCCACGGCGGACGTCGCGGGGGAGCGGCCCCTGGCGGCGATCGGCCTGGCCAACACCCGCACCGGCCCGTGGCGTTCGGCGCCGGGCTGGTTCGTCGGCCTCCACCCGGTGCGGATCCCGGCGGCGGCCGGGGCGCCCTTCGCCGGCACGGTCGCCCTCGCCGCCGCCGAACTGCGCCGGCGCGGGCCCGGACCGGGCAGTTCGCCGCCGCACATCAGCCGGATGCTGCGCCGGGAGATCCGCCCCCGGTTCGTCGTGTCCTATATCGACGTACGCCGCGTGGCGGGCACCCCGCCCCAGCGGGGGGACACGATGCTGCGCAGCCGCGTCCACGGCCCGGCCGAGGTGTACGTGTGGCTGACCAGGAGCGACCACGGCGTGCACCTGTCGACCCGCTTCCCCGACACACCCGTCGCCCGCGCGAACGTCGAACGCTTCGTCCTGGCCACCGCGCACGCCGCCACCCGCGCCGCCGACGGCCACCGGGCCGAAGCCCTGCCCACCCCCGCCTAGGCGCTCCGCTGGAAGTCCGGTACGTCACCTGCGGGTGCGTCGTGGCTGATCGCGCAGTTCCCCGCGCCCCTGACGGGGCGCGGTACCGCAATGGAGAAGGAGCCCCGCAGTGCGTATGACCCAGATCCTCGACTGGCGGCCCGAGCCGGGCGAAGTGATCGAGTTCGAGCCGGCCACCGACCGGGCCCCCGTCCCGCACGACGTGCCCGCGTCGCTCTTCCAGAGGTCGCACTTCGAGCTGGCCGCCGCCCACCGCGCCATCGGGCGACGGCAGTCGCCCTGGGTGGCCATGACGTTCGACCTGGAGGGCCGGGCCGACCTCGACGCGCTCACCGGCGCGTGGCAGGGGCTCGTCCGCCGGCACGAGGCCTTCCACAGCTGGTACGAACCGGAGGACGGGAACCCGGCCGGCTTCCGCCTCCCACCCGATTCGCTCACGGTGCGCCCGGTGCGCGTGGGCGACTTCACGGACGGGGACGACCTGCGCGCCCACGTGCACCGGAGGATCGACGAGCAGACGGCCGTGGGATGGCCGAGCCTGCTGGCCGGAGTGATCCGCCGGGACACGGTGTCCACCGTGTACTTCGCGATCGACCACGCCTACACCGACGGGCACTCGCTGGCGCTGCTGTTCCACGAGCTGCGCGCCCGCTACCACGCGGCCCGTACCGGCGCGGCGCTCCACCTGCCGCCGGCACCCGGCTACCTGGACCACAACCGCCGCGAGCGGGAACGCTCCGCGTCGCTGACGGCGGACTCGCCGGAGCTCGCCACATGGTCGGAGTTCCTGGCCGCGGGGGACGGCGGCTTCCCCGGCTTCCCCGTCGAGCTCGGCAACGACACCGACGAACTGCTGCCCGGCGTACGCCACGCGTACCCGGTGCTCACCAGCGACGAGGCGCGCGCCTTCCGCGCCCACTGCGCCCGGCACGGCGGCGGGTTCGCCGCAGGCGCCTTCGCCGCGCTGGCCCTCGCACAGCGGGAGTTCACCGGCAACGACGTCTACCGTGTGCTCACCGTCGTGTCGACCAGGGGCACCCCCCGGATGCTGCACGCGCACGGCTGGCTGGTGAACTTCGTGCCCCTGATGTTCCGGCTGCCCTCCTCGCCACATCTCGCCGACGCGATCTCCGCCGCGCAGCAGGGCTTCCAGCGCGCCCGCACGGGCTATGACGTGCCGCTGCACCGGGCGCTCGAACTGCTGCTCGACGGCCGGGAGGCCCCGACCATCCCGCCGATGGTGTCCTACCTGGACGGGCGGTCCGTGCCGGGCTCCCGTGACTACCTGAGCGCGGACGCGACGGTCCTGGCCGGCCCCGACAACGCCCGTGGCGTGTCGCTGTGGTTCAACTGGTTCTCCGACCGGGCCGAACTGGTGGTCAGCATGCCCGACACCCCGCAGGCCGCGGCGGGTGTGCCGAAGTACCTGGACCGGGTCAGGGAGATCATGCTCGCCGCGGCGGCCGGCTCGCCGCGCGTGCCCGGCCCGGTCGGCGTCGTCACCGGCACCGGGCGGCGGGTCGCGCAGGGGGTGTGAATCCGGCCTCTCCGGGCAGGAGCCCGTTCTCGCGGAGAAGCGAGGGCGGGCTCCCGCCGTACCGGGGAGCCGTACCGGGAGCGGGCCCGGCGGCTGACCCGATCGGCGGCGCTCTCCCTGCGCGGACGTACGCCCGGTGCCACGGTGAGTCGTGGAGACGGAGGTGGGAGCGGTGCCGGGCGGCCATCCGCTCGCGCGCCGGCCGCGGTGGACCGAGCGCGTGAACCCCGGTGAAGCCCGCAAGAGCACGCTCGAAGGGAGAACCATGTCCGTCAAGGTGTCCGACCATCTCCTGCAGCGCCTGCGCGAATGGGGTGTGGAGCGGGTGTTCGCCTATCCGGGGGACGGCATCAACGGACTGCTGGCCGCGTGGGGCCGGGCCGACGACAAGCCCCGCTTCATCCAGGCGCGCCACGAGGAGATGGCGGCCTTCGAGGCCGTCGGCTACGCCAAGTTCTCCGGCGAGGTGGGCGTGTGCGCGGCCACGTCCGGGCCGGGGGCCATCCACCTCCTCAACGGGCTCTACGACGCCAAACTCGACCACGTGCCCGTGGTCGCCATCGTCGGGCAGACCAACCGCAGCGCCATGGGCGGCTCCTACCAGCAGGAAGTCGACCTCCACACCCTCTTCAAGGACGTCGCCTCGGACTTCTGCGAAGTGGTGACCGTCCCGGAACAGCTGCCCAACGTCCTGGACCGGGCGATGCGCACCGCGCGGGCCAAACGGACCGTGACCGCCCTGATCATCCCGGCGGACGTCCAGGAGCTGGACTACTCCGCGCCGACGCACGCGTTCAAGATGGTGCCGTCCAGCCTGGGCGCCCCCGCGTACGCGCCGGTGCCGGCGGACGAGGAGATCACCCGGGCCGCCGAGCTGATGAACGACGGCGAGAAGGTGGCGATCCTCGTCGGCCAGGGGGCCCGGTCCGCGCGGGCGGAGGTGGAGCGGCTCGCCGACCTCCTCGGCGCCGGCGTGGCCAAGGCGCTGCTCGGCAAGGACGTGCTCCCCGACGATCTGCCGTATGTGACCGGCGCGATCGGCCTGCTGGGCACCCGGCCCTCGTACGAGATGATGCGCGACTGTGACACGCTCGTCGTCGTCGGCTCGAACTTCCCCTACACCCAGTTCCTGCCGGAGTTCGGGCAGGCGCGGGCGGTGCAGATCGACATCGACCCGTTCATGGTGGGGCTGCGCTACCCCTTCGAGATCAACCTCGTCGGCGACGCCCGCGAGACGCTCACCCGCCTGCTGCGGCAGCTGAAGCCGAAGAAGCACGGCGGCTGGCGGCACGGCATCGAGAAGAACACCGCCCGCTGGTGGGAGGTGATGGAACGGCGCGCGGCGGTCGACGCGGACCCCGTCAACCCCGAGTACGTCGTCCACGCGCTGGACAAGCTGCTGCCACGGGACGCGATCATCACGGCGGACTCGGGTTCGGCGGCGAACTGGTACGCGCGGCACCTGCGGATGCGCGGGGACATGCGCGGTTCCCTCTCCGGCACGCTGGCGACGATGGGACCGGGCGTGCCCTACGCGATCGGCGCCAAGTTCGCCCACCCCGACCGGCCCGTCATCGCGCTCGTGGGCGACGGCGCCATGCAGATGAACGGCCTGGCCGAAATGATCACGGCCGCCAAGTACTACCGCGAGTGGCAGGACCCCCGGATGGTCGTCGCCGTCCTCAACAACCACGACCTCAACCAGGTCACCTGGGAGATGCGGGCCATGTCCGGCGCCCCCCAGTTCCTGCCCTCGCAGTCCCTCCCGGACGTGCCGTACGCGGACGTGGCCCGCTCCTTCGGGCTGGACGGCGTGCGCGTCGAGAAACCGGAGGAGGTCACCACCGCGTGGGAGCGGGCCCTCGCCGCCGACAAGCCCTTCGTCATCGACTTCCGCACCGACCCGGCCGTACCGCCCATCCCGCCGCACGCCACCCTCGACCAGATCGAGGCCGCCACGGCCTCCGTCCTCAAGGGCGACAGCGACCGCGCCGCCATGGTCCGGCAGGGGTTCAAGGCGAAGATCCAGGAGATGCTGCCCGGCGGCAAGCACCGGGGGCACGGGACGGAGGAGGGGAAGTGATCCCGCGCTCCCGGAACCCGTTCGCTCCGGCCCGGCTGGCGCGCAACGTCCGCCACGGCCGCTTCGAACGCTCCCTGTCCCTGCTGACGGCGGCCGGCTCGGTCATCACCGCCGCCGAGATCTACCTGGAGCACGACCGGGCCAGCTTCGGCAACCGGGTGATGTGGTGGCCGGTGGTACTGGGCCCGGTCGGGGCGGCCGCCGGCGTCGCCGGGTTCCTCAGCGAACGGATGGCGCGCACCGCGCTGCCCATCGCCTCGGCGGCCATCGCCGCCAACGGCCTCCAGGGCGCGTACCTCCACGTACGCGGCATCGCGGAGAAGCCCGGCGGCTGGTCGCTGGCCCGCTACAACATCGAGACGGGCCCCCCGCTGTTCGCCCCGCTGCTGGTGACCATGGTCGGCGGCATGGGGCTGCTGGCCGCGCTGCTGCGCAGGGAGCGATGACCCGTGGCACGCGAGGGAGGGCGCGGGGGGCCGCCGGGGACGACACCGGGCCGGCGCCCCTCCCGGTTCGCCGGCCATGACGTCCTCGCACAGGCCGGCACCTGGGACGCCACGACCTCGGCCGTGGTGTTCGCCCGCACGGCCCGCCAGCCCGAGCCGCGGTTCTTCACCCTCGCCGAGGAAGCCGTCGCCACCCCGCTCTTCGACCACCTGCTGGCCCAGTGGGACGACCCCAAGGTGCCGGTCCTGGAGATGATCGACGCACGGCTCGCCGAACGGCAGACAGACGGGTGGCGGTTCGAGGACATGCCCGAGGACGACACGGCGTGGCGGCTCTCGCTGCGCGGCCTCGACGACGACGCGCGCGAATGGTACGACGCCCCCTTCGCCGAGCTGCCGCGGGAGCGGCGGGGCGCCCTGATCGAAGCCGTCCGCGCCCGGGGCGCAGGCCGCTGGCGCGGCCTGACGGCCGGTCACGTCTGGGGCCTGTGGACCCGTTACACGGCCACCGCCTTCTACTCCCACCCCTGGGCCTGGAACGAGATCGGCTACGGCGGCCCCGCCTACCCGCGCGGCTATATGCGCCTGGGCCTGGGCCTCCGCGAGCCCTGGGAAGTGCCGGACACCGAACCGGGGGAGGCGCCGCCCGAGGACGACGGGAGCGAGGGCGAGAAGGACGACGACCTGCCCGCGCGGCCCGGCGCGCCGCGCACGGGCATCGCCGGCCTCCTCAGGAGCGCGACCGAGACCCTCCGGCAGACCACCTCCCCCCTGGGCCGGGTGCGCGACCGCAACGCCTCGGCCTGGCTGCTCCCCCGGGGCGACGCCCGCTTCGACCGCCGGCTCGTCGACGGCATGCGGCGCTTCGACGACCGCGACGAGGTGGACCTCGTCGTCGTCGGCTGCGGCGCGGGCGGCGCGACCCTGGCCCAGCGCATGAGCCGGTACGGCTGGTCGGTCGTCTGCCTGGAGGCGGGCCCGTTCTGGGACCCCGACAGCGACTGGGTCAGCGACGAGGCCGCCTCCCACCACCTGTACTGGAACGACCCCCGGGTGATCGCGGGCGAGGACCCCGTCCCCCTGGGCGCGAACAACTCCGGGCGGGGCGTGGGCGGCTCGACCGTCCACTTCGCCGGGTACGCCCCCAGGTTCCACCCCTCCGACTTCCGGACCTACACCGAGGACGGCGTGGGCGCCGACTGGCCGCTGGACTACGCCGACCTGCGGGCCTCGTACGAACGGATCGAGCAGGAGCTCCCGGTGGCCGGGCAGTACTGGCCCTGGGGCGACCCCCACCCCTATCCGCACGCGCCGCACCCCGTGGGCGGCAACGGGGAGGTGTTCCTGCGCGGCGCCGCGGCGCTGGGCCTCGAGGCCCGCGTGGGGCCGGTCGCCATCACCAACGGCCGCTTCGGCAACCGCCCGCACTGCGTCTACCGGGGCTTCTGCCTCCAGGGCTGCAAGGTCAACGCCAAGGCGTCCACCCTGATCACCCATGTGCCCGACGCCCTCGCCCACGGCGCGGAGATCCGCGCCCAGTGCATGGTCACCGGCGTCGAACTGGACGAACAAGGGCGCCTGGCCACCGGCGTCCGCTACGTCCGCGACGGCCGCGAACGGTTCCAGCGCGCCCGTACCGTCGCCGTCGCCGGATACTCCATCGAGACGCCGCGCCTGCTGCTGAACTCCACCAGTCGGCGCTTCCCCGACGGCCTGTGCAATGACCACGACCTCGTCGGCCGCTATGTGATGGTGCAGGGCGCGCCCCAGACCTCGGGCCGGTTCACGGAGGAGGTGCGCTCCTACAAGGCGCCGCCGCCGGAGGTCACCAGCGAGGAGTTCTACGAGACCCGCTCCGACCGGCCCTACCGGCGCGGCTTCTCTATCCAGAACGTCTCGCCCCTGCCCATCGTCTGGGCCGAACACGTCACCGCCCAGGGCCACTGGGGCGAGGACCTGCGCCGCTACATGCGCGACTACGTCCACTGGGCCACCCTAGGCGCCCTGTGCGAGCTGCTGCCGCAGCCCGGCAACCGCGTCACCCTCGCCGAGGAGAAGGACCGTTACGGGCTCCCGGTGGCCCACTTCAGCTACAGCCAGTGCGAGAACGACCGGCAGGTGATCCGGGCGGCGGAGGCGGTGATGGAGGACATCCTGCGGGCCGCCGGGGCGAGCGAGGTGATGACGATCAACCGGTACGCGCACCTCGTCGGCGGCTGCCGCATGGCGCGCGACGCCGAGCACGGCGTCGTGGACGCGGACCTGCGCACCTTCGCGGTGCCCAACCTGCTCCTCACGGACGGCAGCGTGCTCCCCACCCAAGGCAGCGCCAATCCCGCGCTGACCATCATGGCGCTCGTGGACCGCGCTGCCGGAAGGCTGGCCGCCGGGGCCCGCGCCGGACTCCGCACCCCAGCCGGGGGCCGGCGATGACCCCGGTGGTGGGCGGTGTCGAGACCGCCGTCTACACCGTCCCCACGGACGGGCCGGAAGCCGACGGAACGCTGGCCTGGAACTCGACGACCCTCGTCCTGGCCACCGTCCTCTCCGAAGGCACCACCGGCCTCGGCTACACCTACGGCGCGCCCGCCACGGCCGACGTGATCGCCTCAGAGCTCGCCCCGCTCCTCGTCGGCCACAGCGCCTGGGACGTCCCCGCCGCGCAGGAGACGATGAGCCGGGCGGTGCGCAACATGGGCCGGCCCGGGCTGGTCGCGGGCGCGATCTCCGCCGTGGACCTGGCCCTGTGGGACCTCAAGGCCCGGCTGCTGGACCTCCCCCTCGTCCGGCTCCTCGGCGCCCACCGGGCGGAGGTCCCCGTCTACGGCAGCGGCGGCTTCACCACGTACGACGACGAGCGGCAGGACCGCCAACTGCGGCACTGGGCCTCGGAACAGGGCATTCCACGCGTCAAGATCAAGATCGGGGAGGACCGGGGCCGGGGGGAGGGCCGCGACCGGCACCGCGTCGCCCGCGCACGCGGGAGCGTCGGGGACGGCGTGGAGCTCTACGTCGACGCCAACGGCGCCTACACCCGCAAACAGGCCGTCCGCGTCGCCCGGTACCTCGACGACCACGGCGTCACCTGGTTCGAGGAACCGGTCTCCTCCGACGACCTGGCCGGCCTGGCCCTCGTCCGCGCCGCGACCGCCGTGGACGTGACAGCCGGTGAATACGGCTACACGCTGCCGTACTTCGGCGCGATGCTGGCCGCCGGAGCCGTGGACTGCCTCCAGGCCGACGCCACCCGCTGCGGCGGCCCCACGGTCTGGCTGCGCGCCGCCGCCCTGGCGGAGGCCCGCGGACTCCACGTGTCGGCGCACTGCGCCCCTCACGCCCACGCCCACATGGCGGCCGCCGTGCCCAACCTCCGGCACGTGGAGTGGTTCCACGACCACGTCCGGATCGAGAACCTGCTCTTCGACGGGACCCTCGACCCCGAAGGAGGCGTCATCCACCCCGGCCGGGACGGCACCCCCGGACACGGGCTGACGCTGCGCAACGACCGGGCCGGCCCCTACCGCGTCCGCTGACCCACGCACCCGGCGAGAACACACGCACACGAGCGAGAAAAGGCGAGAAAAGGGCAGACACCATGCACGAGACGGCCTCGGCGGCGACCCCGCCCCCCACCGGCGGCTCACCCCGCGAGCCGCGGAGCCGGACGCGGGGGTGAAGGTCTCCACCGCTCAGGCCGAGCCCGCCACGCCGCTCGCGCCCGGCCCCGGGCCCGGCGCGAAGGGGCTCAGGGCCGGTGCCCTGGGGCTGTTCTCCTCGGTGGCCATCGGCATGGCCTCCACCGCCCCCGCGTACAGCCTGGCGGCCACACTCGGCCTGATCGTGGCCGGCGTCGGCCTCCAGGCACCGATCATCACCATGCTGGCCTTCGTCCCCATGCTGCTGATCGCGTACGCCTTCCGGGAGCTCAACGCGACCGACGCCGACTGCGGAACCACCTTCACCTGGGCCTCCCGCGCCTTCGGCCCGCGCGTCGGCTGGATGGGCGGCTGGGGCATCATCGTCGCCGACATCATCGCCATGGCGAACCTCGCCGAGATCGCCGGCATCTACGGCTTCCGGCTCCTGGGGTACGACTCGCTCGCCGGAAGCCGGCTGTGGACCACCGTCGCCGGCATCGCCTGGATCGCCCTGACGACCGCCGTCTGCTACGTCGGCATCCAGGTGTCGGCCGTCCTCCAGTGCTGGATGGTGTGCGTCGAGGTCGTCGTGCTGCTCCTGTTCGCCGTCACCGCCCTGGTCAGGGTCTACGGCACCGGCGCCCCGCCGACGTCGCTGCCCGTCTCCGCCTCCTGGTTCAACCCCCTCCACGTCCCCTCCGCCAAGGCCCTCACCGAGGGCATCCTCGCCGCCGTCTTCATCTACTGGGGCTGGGACACCGCCGTCGCCGTCAACGAGGAGACCGCCGACAGCAGGAACACCCCCGGGCGGGCCGCGGTCGTCTCCACCGTGCTCCTGCTCGTCGTCTACGCCCTGGTGGCGACCTCGGCACAGGCGTTCGCCGGCATCGGCACCGACGGCACCGGCCTCGGCAACGCGGCCAACGCCGGCGACGTCCTCTCCGGCCTGGGCGGCGCCGTCTTCGGCACCCAGGGCTCAGGCTGGTTCCTCACCAAGCTGCTCATCTTCACCGTGCTGACCTCGGCGGTCGCCTCCACCCAGACCACGATCCTGCCCCTGGCCCGCACCGTCTTCTCCATGGCCGCCCACAAGGCCGTCCCCTCCCGCTTCGCCCGCGTCCACCACAGATTCCTCACCCCCACCTGGTCCACCGTCGGCGTGGGCGCCGTCTCCATCGGCTTCTTCGCCCTGCTCACCGTCATCAGCGGCGACGTCCTCGCCGACTCCATCAAGGCCGTCGGCCTCGCGATCGCCTTCTACTACGGCCTCACCGGCTTCGCCTGCGTCTGGTACTACCGCGCCCTGCTCACCCGCAGCCCCCGCGACTTGCTGTACAAGGGACTGCTGCCGGGCCTCGGCGGGCTCATGATGCTCTGCCTGTTCTGCTACGCCGCCTTCGTCGTCTACGCCGACCCCCACTACGGCGCGACCTCCTTCGACCTGCCGATCATCGGACGGACCGGCGGCGTGAGCGTCGTGGGCCTCGGCGCCCTGCTCATCGGCGTCGTCCTGATGCTCGTCATCACCCGCGAGCACACCGCCGCCCTCAACCTCCAGCGCGACCTGCTGCCCCGACACCTGCCCGCGCTCACCGGCGTCGAGACGGCCAGCCGCTACCTGCCCGCCGACAGCCGCTCCGGCGTGGGCGGCGACTGGTTCGACGTCATCCCGCTCTCCAGCGCCCGGGTCGGCCTGGTCGTCGGGGACGTCATCGGCCACGGGCTGAGCGCCGCCGCCACCATGGGCCGACTGCGCACCAGCGTCCGCGTCCTGGCCCGGCTCGACCTGCCGCCGGACGAACTCCTCGACCGCCTGGACGACGTGGTCGGCCAGAACGCCGAGGAACAGGCCGCCGAGGAACGGGCGCGCGGCCACGCCCGCGCCGGGCCGGACACCGGCCGCGACGAGGCCCTCGGCGTCACCTGCCTGTACGCCGTGTACGACCCGGTGTCCGGATTTTGCAGCATGGCGCGCGCGGGACACTCGCCGCCCGCCGTCGTCGACCCGGGCTGCGGCGCCGTCAGCTACCCGGACCTCCCGGCGGGACCGCCCCTGGGCCTGGGCGGCCCGCCCTTCCAGAGCACGGAATTCCACCTGCCCGACGGCAGCCTGCTCGCCCTGTTCACCGACGGGCTCGTCCAGACCCCCGACCACGACACCGAGACCGGGCTCCGCCTGCTCACCCGCGTCCTCACCCACTGCCACCGCCCCCTCGAGGAGCTCTGCGACCGCACCGTCGCCGCCCTGCTGCCCGGCCCGGTGGACGACGACGCCGCCCTGCTCCTGGCCCGCGCCCGGCGGCTCGGCGAACACCAGGTGGCCGTCTGGGAACTGGAAGCCGAACCGACCGCCGTCGCGGACGCCCGGGCCGCCACGACCCGCCGGCTGCGCGAATGGGGCCTCGACGACCTGGCGTTCACGACCGAACTGATCGTCAGCGAGCTGGTCACCAACGCCGTCCGCTACGCCGCCGGCGGTCCCGTCCACGTCCGGCTGATCCGCGACAGCAGCCTCGTCTGCGAGGTCTCCGACACCGGCCACACGGCGCCCAACCTGCGCCACGCCGCCGCCGACGACGAGGGCGGCCGGGGCCTGTTCATCATCGCCCAGATCACCCAGCGCTGGGGCACCCGCTACACCCCCACCGGCAAGACCATCTGGACCGACCAGCCCCTGCCGGCGACGGAGTGAGAACCACTCCCCGACTACTCCCTGCTCCCGAAGTCCTGTGTCCAGAAGGGCCCTTCGGGGCCGGCGGCGACACCGACGCCCAGCTCCCGGAACGAGCAGTCGAGGATGTTCTCCCGGTGGCCCGCGCTGCCCATCCAGGCGTCCATCACCGCGGCCGGGGTCGCCTGGCCGCGGGCGATGTTCTCCCCGTAGGCGTCCCAGTGGTAGCCGGCCGCGGATATCCGGCTCCCGGGGCCCGCGCCGCCCGGGTCCGTGTGGCTGAAGAAGTGCCCCTCGGCCATGTCGTCGGAGTGCTTCTGGGCGGCGGCGGTCAGCTGGGGGCTCACCCGCAGCGGCGAGCAACCAGCGGCATACCGCTGGGCGTTGACAAGGGTGACGATCTCCTTCCGGAGGGACTCCGTCGTCGCCGCCTGGGCGGCGGGCGGCCGGACGAGGCCGCAGACGGCGACGGTGGCGAGGGCGGTGGCGAGGGCGAGCGGGGCCGGACGGAGGGCGTGGATCGCCGGACGAGGGCGCACGAGGACTCCCGGTGGTCGAGGCCGGCTCTTCGCGGGAGGGCAGGGCAGGGCGGGGCGAAGGGGCCGGAGCGGCGTGACGGCCGTTCCAGGATTCCCGACGCTCCGGGTCCGGTGAACCGGCGTTTCGCCGCTGACGGGGGCGCGCGGCGGGGCCCGTGCGGGACTGGGCGCGCCGCGGTCGTTCTGTTGCGGCGGCTGCGACGCGTGGGATCCCCGTGCGCGGCCCCGGGGCGGTCAGGCCCCCCAGGTCCAGTCGGCGACCTCCGGGAGGTCCGTGCCGTGTTCGCGGATCCACGTGTGGTGGCGGGTCCGGGCGTCCTCCATGGCTTGGCGCACCCCGGTGGCGCGGACGGCGAGGCCGGGGACGCGGTCGATGACGTCCATGACGAGGCGGTAGCGGTCGAGGTCGTTGCGCACGACCATGTCGAAGGGCGTCGTCGTGGTGCCGATCTCCTTGTAGCCGCGGACGTGGAGGTTGGCGTGGCCGGCGCGGCGGTAGGCGAGGCGGTGGATGAGCCAGGGGTAGCCGTGGTAGGCGAAGATGACCGGTTTGTCGGTGGTGAAGAGGGCGTCGTACTCGCGGTCCGGCATCCCGTGGGGGTGCTCCTCGGTCGGCAGCAGCCGGGCCAGGTCGACGACGTTGACCACGCGGAGCGTCAGCCCCGGCAGATGGCGGCGGAGGAGCTGGGCGGCGGCCAGGACCTCCTGGGTGGGGACGTCCCCGGCGCAGGCGAGGACGGCGTCGGGTTCGCGGGTGCCGTCCTCGGTGCCGGCCCATGCCCAGGTGCCGGCGCCCCGGGCGCAGTGGGCGCGGGCTTGTTCCAGGCTCAGCCAGTCGAAGCAGGGCTGTTTGCCGGCGACGACGACGTTGACGTAATCGCGGCTGCGCAGCACGTGCTCGGCCACCGACAGCAGGGTGTTGGCGTCCGGCGGGAGGTAGACCCGTACGGCTTCGGGGCTCTTGTTGAGGATGTGGTCGATGAAGCCGGGGTCCTGGTGGGAGAAGCCGTTGTGGTCCTGACGCCAGACGTGCGAGGTGAGGAGGTAGTTGAGGGAGGCGATGGGTCGGCGCCAGGGGAGGCGGCGGGTGACGCGCAGCCATTTGACGTGCTGGTTGACCATGGAGTCGACGATGTGGACGAACGCCTCGTAGCAGGAGAACAGCCCGTGCCGGCCGGTGAGGAGATAGCCCTCCAGCCAGCCCTGGCAGGTGTGTTCGGACAGGATCTCCATGACGCGGCCCTGCCGGTCGAGGTGCTCGTCGACGGGCAGTACCTCGGCCTGCCATGCCTTGCCGGTGGCCCGGTAGACGGCCTGGAGCCGGTTGGAGGCCGTCTCGTCGGGGCCGACGAGCCGGAAGTCACGGCGCTCGCGGGTGGCCTCCATGACGTTCGCCAGCAGTTCGCCCAGGACGCGGGTGGGTTCGTGGAGGCTCGCGCCGGGCTTGTCCACCGGCACCGCGAAGCGCTCCAGCGGGGGCAGGGGCAGTTCGCGCAGCAGCAGGCCGCCGTTGGCGTGCGGGCTCGCCCCGAGCCTGCGGGTGCCCTCGGGAACGCAGGCGAGCACCTCGGGCCGTGGCCGGCCCCGCTCGTCGAAGAGCTCCTCCGGGCGGTACGAGCGCAGCCAGGCCTCCAGTTGCTCCAGGTGCTCGGGGTTGTCGCGGACCCCGGCCAGCGGCACCTGGTGGGCGCGCCAGGTGCCCTCGACGGGCAGGCCGTCGACCTCGGCGGGACCGGTCCAGCCCTTGGGCGTACGCAGGACGATCACCGGCCAGCGGGGGCGCCCGGTGGCGCTTTCCCGCCGGGCGGCGCGCTGGACGACGGCGATCCGGTCGAGGGCGGTGTCCAGGGCGGCGGCCATGGCCCGGTGGACGGTCAGGGGGTCGTCGCCGGTGACGTGGAGGGGTTCGTGGCCGTAGCCGCGCAGCAGGTCGTCCAGCTCCTGTTCGGGGAGGCGGGCGAGGACGGCCGGGTTGGCGATCTTGTAGCCGTTGAGGTGGAGGATCGGCAGGACCGCCCCGTCGTGGACGGGGTCGAGGAACTTGTTGGAGTGCCAGGAGGCGGCCAGCGGCCCGGTCTCGGCCTCGCCGTCGCCGATGACGCAGGCGACGAGCAGGTCCGGGTTGTCGAAGGCGGCTCCGTAGGCGTGGGAGAGGGAGTAGCCCAGCTCCCCGCCCTCGTGGATCGATCCCGGTGTCTCGGGGGCGACGTGGCTGGGCACGCCGCCGGGGAAGGAGAACTGCCGGAACAGCCGTTCCATGCCCGCCGCGTCACGGCCGACGTCGGGGTAGGTCTCGGCGTAGGTCCCCTCCAGCCACGAGTTGGCCAGTACCGCGGGGCCGCCGTGGCCCGGCCCCCAGACGCACAGGGCGTCCAGGTCGCGGGCCCGGATGACGCGGTTGAGGTGGGTGTGGACGAGGTTCAGGCCCGGCGAGGTGCCCCAGTGCCCCAGCAGCCGGGGCTTGACGTGCTCGCGACGCAACGGCTCCCGCAGCAGGGGATTGCCCATCAGGTAGATCTGCCCGACGGCCAGGTAGTTCGCGGCCCGCCAATGGGCGTCCAGGCCCCGTAGCTCCTGGTCGGTGAGGGTGCCGACCGGGGCCGGGGTGGTGGCCGGGGTGGTGGTGGCCTCCCGCATGACAGCCTCCGGGAAAGGGGACGGGCGTGCGACGATGCCGTCCCAGCTTGCTCCTCGCCCCGGGCGGGGTGAAGACCGCCCTGCCGGAATCGGACTCGGGTCCGGTGGATTCAGGCCCGGTGGACTCAGGTCTGGCTGTCGCGCCTCAGCTTGGCCGCCCGCTCGGCGGCCTTGAGAGCACGGTCGAGAGACTCCGCCGTGCCCCGCTTCGCCTCACGCATCGCCTCCTCCTCCAGCTCCGTGATCTCCTGGGACCGGTGGGCGGCGTCGCGTGATTCGGCGGCCGGTTCTGCTTTCTCGCGCTTGTCCTTGTCGCGCGGGGTGTCGCCCATGCGGATCAGTCCTTCCGTGAGCCGTGACCTGCCTGGCGATCCTCCGGCCAACATCGCACGGTCCGTCCAGCCCCGCCAACGCACATCGGCCGTCTCCGGTACGCGTTTCCCGATCCGCACGAGTCATGCGGTTTTGGTCCGGCCGTCGAGGGCACCCGAAGGGACCGGAAGGAACGGTTCATCGCGACCTGACGAGAGGAAGGGCTCACGTGGCCGCCCATCACGAGCCGTCGCACCGGGACGCCCGGACGGCAGAGGACCCGAAGGACGAACAGCTGACGTGTTTCCGCGCGGCGCCGGAGCACGACGCCCTCACCACCGACCAGGGCGTACGCGTCGACGACACCGACAACGCGCTGCGCGCCGGCACCCGGGGCCCGACCCTGCTGGAGGACTTCCACAACCGTGAGAAGATCACGCACTTCGACCACGAGCGGATCCCCGAGCGGGTCGTCCACGCCCGTGGCGCCGGGGCGTACGGGTACTTCGAGCCGTACGCGTCCCTGAGCGAGTACACCTGCGCCGACTTCCTCGCCGAGGCGGGCCGCCGCACCCCGGTGTTCGTGCGTTTCTCCACCGTCCAGGGCCCGCGCGGCTCGGCCGACACCGTCCGTGACGTACGGGGTTTCGCCACCAAGTTCTACACCCGCGAGGGCAACTACGACCTGGTCGGCAACAACATGCCGGTGTTCTTCATCCAGGACGCCGTCAAGTTCCCCGACTTCGTGCACGCGGTGAAGATGGAGCCGCAGCACGAGATGCCGACGGGGGGCTCGGCCCACGACACCTTCTGGGACTTCGCCTCCCTCCAGCCCGAGACCACCCACATGCTGATGTGGCTGATGTCGGACCGGGCCATCCCGCGCAGCTTCCGGATGATGCAGGGCTTCGGGGTGCACACCTTCCGGTTCGTGACCGCCGACGGGCGGGGCACCTTCGTGAAGTTCCACTGGAAACCCCTGCTGGGCGTCCACTCGCTCGTCTGGGACGAGGCCCAGATCGCCGCAGGCCGCGACCCCGACTTCAACCGGCGGGACCTGTGGGAGGCCATCGAGGCCGGCTCGTACCCCGAGTGGGAGCTGGGTGTCCAGCTGGTCCCGGAGGAGGACGAGTTCTCCTTCGACTTCGACCTGCTCGACGCCACGAAGATCATCCCCGAGGAGCAGGTGCCGGTCCGCCCCGTCGGCAGGCTGGTCCTGAACCGCAACCCGCAGAACTTCTTCGCCGAGACCGAACAGGTCGCCTTCCACACGGCGAACGTCGTGCCCGGCATCGACTTCACCAACGATCCGCTGTTGCAGGGGCGCAACTTCTCGTACCTCGACACCCAGCTGATCCGGCTCGGCGGCCCGAACTTCAGCCAGATCCCCGTCAACCGTCCGCTCGCCGACGTCAACCACAACCACCGGGACGGCTACGGACAGCAGATCATCCACCCGGGCACCAACTACTTCCCCAACTCGCTGGGCGGCGGCTGCCCCGCCCACGCCGGCGCGGGCGGCGGCCCCGGCGTGTTCCGGCACTACGCGGAACGCGTCGAAGGGCAGAAGATCAGGGAGCGCAGCCCCAGCTTCCAGGACCACTACAGCCAGGCCGCGCTCTTCTGGAACAGCATGGCCGAGTGGGAACGGCGCCACATCGTGGAGGCCTTCCGCTTCGAACTGGGCAAGGTCGAGTCCGGCCCGGTCCGCGAGCGCATGGTCGGCAACCTGACCCATGTCAACGGCGACCTGGCCGCGGCCGTCGCCGACGGGCTGGGGCTGCCCGCCCCGGAGGCCGAGGCCGGCATCACCGCGGCGTCGTCGCCCGCCCTGAGCCAGGAGAACCTGCGCGGGGAGAACGCCGCCCGGACGCGCAAACTCGCCGTCCTCGTCGCCGCCGGCACGGACGCCGGCCAGGTCGCCTCGGTCCGCGAGCGGCTGACGGACAGCGGTGTGCTGGTGGAGGTCCTGGCCGCCAAGGACGGTGAGGTACCGGCCGTCGGCGGCGGGACCGTGAAGGTCGACCGGGCGCTGCCCACCATGGCCTCCGTCCTCTACGACGCCGTGCTCGTCCCGGACGGCGCCGAGGCCGTGAACGCGCTCGCCGCCGAACCGGCGGCCGTGCGCTTCGTCGAGGAGGCCTACCGCCACGGCAAGCCCCTGGCCGTCCTCGGCGAGGCCACCCGTCTGCTCACCGCGGCCAAACTGCCCGGGGACGTCGTCCTGGGCGAGGCGGCGGCGGAGTACGGCATCCTCACGGCCAACGGCACGGCGGCCCCCGGGGAACTGGCCGACGCGCTGGTCCAGGCCCTGGAACAGCACCGCTTCCCGTACCGCCCCGGACTGCTGAACTGAAGCGGGCCGGACCGCGGCGGGGGCCGGGCCCTTCCCGCGCCCCGCCCCGCACGACAGACGGGTTTACCGCGGCGGTGTCCGGCAACCCGACGCTGGATGGGCCCCGTACGCCCGAGACCCGTACTGCCCGAGCCCCGTACTTCCGAGGAGGGACGCGCCCATGCCGAGCCCTGACGACGCCCCCGGGCGTCTGCGACGGAACCTGGAGGAGGAAGGCGAGGCCTACACCGGCGGTGAGGACCACCCCTTGGGGGCCTACGCCGGAGCGATGGGCGTCTACGTGGCCTCGATCGCCGCGCTGGCGGCCGCCGCCGGAATGGTCTTCGCGCCGCGCGCGACACGGCTGGCGACGGCGACGCTCACCGCGCTCGCCTGCTCGGACCTGCTGCACTTCGCGCGCGTGCGGACGCAGCGGACCGCCGAGGAATGAGGGGCCCGGCGGCGTGCCCGCCTCCCCGGGGCGAGCTCTCCGCGGCACTGGCCGAGACCCTCGCCCACGCCCCGGGCCGCCGAGCGCTGCCCGGCCCCGGGCTCGCCGAGCGGGCGGACGTGTACGGGGACGACCTCCAGCTCGCCCTGCACCTCTGTTACGAGCTCCACTACCGGGGCTGGGCGGGCGTCGACGAGCGCTGGGAGTGGGACCCGGCGCTGCTGGAACTGCGTCAGACCCTGGAGCGGCGCTTCCTGTTCGCCCTCCGCGCCGACGTCCCGCAAGCCGGTGACGTGGAGGACGCCCTGCGGGAACTGGTGCTGGACCGGGCGGACGGCCAGGACGTGACACGGTTCCTGCGGGACCAGGGCGAGCGGTGGCACCTGCGCGAGTACGCGGCCCACCGGTCGCTCTACCAGCTGAAGGAGGCCGATCCCCACGCGTGGATGATCCCCCGGCTGACAGGCCGGGCCAAGGCCGCCCTGGTCACCGTCGAGTACGAGGAGTTCGGCGCCGGCCGTGCCGAGCGGGTGCACGCGGAGCTCTTCGCCGGCCTGCTGCGGGACCTGGACCTCGACGACTCCTACGGCCACTACGCGCCCGCCGTCCCGGCCGTCACCCTGGCCACCGTCAACCTCATGTCGCTCCTGGGGCTGCACCGGGTCCACCGGGGCGCCCTGGCCGGGCACTTCGCCGTCCTGGAGTGCACCTCCCCGCCCGGCTCCCGCCGGCTCGTCGAGGCGCTGCGACGACTGGGCGCGGGGGAGGCGGCCATCGGCTTCTACGCCGAGCACGTCGAGGCGGACGCCGTGCACGAACAACTCGTCCGCCACGAGGTCATCGGCGACCTGCTGGAGAAGGAGCCCCGGCTGGCGCCGGACGTCGCCTTCGGGATCGCCGCCACCGTATGGCTCGAGGAGCGCCTCGCCGAGCACCTCCTCACCGCGTGGAAGGCGGGCAGGAGCTCCCTGCGCGCACCCCTCGACTGATCACGCGGCGTGACGTCATCCTCCGTCGCGGTCGGAGGCCGGACGGTTGCGGTGACTGGTGTCGCACCACGGGAGGATCTGGCTGCGCCCGCAGGTGCACAGGGCGACCACGGGCCGGTCCGAGCGCGTGATCGTGCCGTCCTCGGCGACGGCCTCGACGGGGCCCTCGACGAGCACGGGGCCGCCGGGTTCCTGCCGTACCCGCGTCGCCCGCGGTTCAGGGGCGCTGTGCACGGATCACCACCAGTTCCTCCGTCTCCTGCCCGGGCGCGAGGAGCCCCCGTCGGCGGAGCCAGTCGGTACGGGAGCGCGTCATCGGGCCCAGGGGCACGACGCGGCGCTCCATGACGTGGGGGCGCAGCCCCGCGGCGGTCAGCAGCGCGAGGGTGGGACCCACCCCGCAGAGCGCGGAGTGCACGAGCAGCAGCACGCCCGACGGCCGCAGCACCGCGGCCACGTCCGCGCACAGCCGGTCCAGCACCACACGGCCGTCCCGGCCGCCGTCCAGGGCCCGGGCGGCCCCCGCGGCGGACACCGGCCCGGGGAGTGGGCAGGTACGGCGGATTGGCGAGCACGACGTCGAACCGCTCGCCGGCGACCGGGGACAGCAGGTCGCCGCGCACCGCCCGGATACGACGCCGGGCCAGCAGCCCGTTGAGACGAGCCGTGAGCACGGCCCGGGCGCAGACGTCGACCGCCGTGACCTCGGCGGCCCCCTGCCGGGCGGCGGCGATCGCCAGGACGCCGCTGCCCGTACCGACGTCCAGCACACGGGCCGCGCGCGGCAGGCCCTCCCGGCGCAGGGCGGCCGCCAGGAGACGGGTGTCCTCCTGCGGCCGGTACACGCCCGGCGGAACGAGAAGTCGCATCCACCACGAGTGACCCGGACGCCCCTGCTTCAAACACCGGACGGCCCCCGTCGGATGGCGGGCGGCTCAGGGCTCTTCGACAGTGGACCCATGCCCGCCCCGCCGCGATGACCCGTGAGGAACGCGCCGACGATGCCCCGACGGCCCCGTGCACGTGAAGCCCCCGACACCGCGGCGGCCTTCGCCCGGCTGAGGAGGCTCAGACCCGGCGGGCCGGAACACGAGCGCGTCCGCCGGGAGATCATCGAAGCCTGGCTGCCGATGTCCGAACGGATCAGCCGGCGCTTCCGCGGCCGTGGCGAAACCGCCGCCGACCTGCGGCAGGTCGCCGCGCTGGCCCTGGTGAAGGCGGTCGACAACTTCGACCCGGACCTGGGCCACGCCTTCCCCTCCTACGCGGTCCCCGCCATCACCGGAGGACTGCGGCGGCACTTCCGGGACTTCGTCTCGACCGTGCGCGTCCCCCGCCACCTCCAGCACGCGTGCTCCGTCCTCCGCGAGGCCCGCGCCGCCCTGGAGCAGGAGCTCCGCGCCGCTCCCACGGCGGCCGACCTGGCGGCGGTCACCGGCATGAGCGAGACGGACGTACGCGAGGGCCTGCGGGCCGAGAGCACCCAGCACACCCGCCTCCTCGAGGACTACGGCAGCGCGTCCGGGCCGTCACTGGCGGACACGATGGGAGGAGCCGACGGAGCGCTGGACCTCGTCCTGGACCGGCACGCGGTGCGGCCGCTGCTCGCCGCCCTCCCCGAGCGCGAACGGCGCGTGCTGTACCTGCGGTACTTCGAGGACCGTACGCAGAAGGACATCGGTGCCGTGCTCGGCGTCTCGCAGATGCACGTCAGCCGCATCCTCACGAGGGCCCTCGGCAGTCTGCGCCGCGGTCTCACGGCCGGCGAGGGTGGCGTGAGCGACCCCACAGGCGGCGCGCTTCCCCTGGCGGGGAAGCGCTTGTGACCATGCCGGGGATGCCGGAACCGGCCCAAGAGGCGCCGCTCCGGGCCGCGATCACACGATCGCGGCCCAGATGAGGACGGTGACGGCGAAGAGGAACACCAGGGCGCCGATGACGAACACCGGACCCTTGGCCCAGCCCCGCGAGAGGTCGTCGCGCGGGCCGGCGCCCCCGGTGCTGTCCTCGCCCGGCGGGGTCTCACCGGGCGGTACCCCGCCGCCCGGCTCCAGACCGGGGGTGCGCTCGGGTTCGGGATCGTGCGTCATGATGATGCCCCGTTTCCTCGGTGCGCGGGACCGTGCGGGTCCGGATCCGCCGATCGTCCCGTTCGGCCCACCTTCACACGCTCCGGTCCCGGACGCGCGCCGGGGCGCCCAGGGGTGTGAACCTGTGTGGGAACCTCCGGCCACGCCGATGACATCGCGGACGCCGGCCAGGACTTCCGGGACCCCGACGCGCAGGAGCAGCGGGTCCGGCACGTCACCGTGCGGATCCCCCGGGGGCCCCGGGTGCCAGAGTGCCGCGTGCCTCGGCGAAGGGGGCGGGCCCCACAGGGCCGGGGCGACGGGCCCGAAGAGGGTGACGCTGGGCGTGCCGTGGGCGACCGCGAGATGGGCGAGGCCCGTGTCCCCGCTGACCACGGCGGACGCCCCGGCGACCAGCGCCGACAGCACCCCGAAGGGCAGGCCGCCCGGGAACGGCTCGGCCCCCGGCATCGCGACGGCGCCCACCAGCTCCTCCTCGCCGGGGCCACCGGTGACCACCACCCGGTGCCCCCGCCGCAGCAGCCCGCGTACGACGGCGGCGTAGCGCCCGCCCGGCCAGCGCCGGGCGGCGGAAGCCGCGCCCGGGTGCACCAGGACCGCGCCCGGGGCGGGCGAGGCGGCGGCCGGGCGCGGCAGCAACAGGTCGCGCGCGTCGGCGGGGATGCCGTAGGCGCGCAGCAGCCGGCACCAGCGCTCGCGTTCGTGCTCGTGGGGAGTCCAGGGCGGGCCGTCCACCTCGGGCGTCTCCGGATGGGCGAAGGCCAGCAGCCTGGCGGGGCGCAGCGCCTGCAGCAGCCGGTGGCTGGGCGGGCCGTTGCCGTGGAGGTCCACGGCGATGTCGGGTGGCGGCCCGGTCCAGTCGAGGGCCGCCGGCACGGCGCGCCCGGGGGCGGCGGCCGGGAGCAGGGTGTCCACGGCGCCGGTCGCCGCCACGGCCTCGCCGAGCTCCGGCGGGGCGGCGAGGACCAGCTCGTGCCCGGGATGCGCGCGGCGCAGGGCCCGCAGCGCCGGCACCCCGGCGAGCAGGTCGCCGAGGCCCAGCGCCCGCAGGACCAGCAGCCGCCGGTTCACGACGGCCGGCGCGCGGCGGCCGCGCGCGTGGCGAGCAGGGTGCTCGACCGGCCGTCGACGTACGGCAGTAGCACCGCCTGCCCGCCCCACGAGGCCAGTTGCGCGGCCTCCGGCATCTGTTCCACGGAGTAGTCGCCGCCCTTGACCCAGACGTGCGGGCGGAGCCGGGCGACCAGGTTCTCCGGGGTGTCCTCGTCGAAGGCGACGACGGCGTCGACGCACTGCAGGGCCCGCAGCACCCGGATGCGGTCCGCGAGCGGGTTGATGGGCCGCCCGGGGCCCTTGCGGCGGCGCACCGAGGCGTCGGAGTTGAGGCAGACGATCAGGCAGTCGCCGATGCCCCGGGCCTGTTGGAGCATGCTGACGTGTCCGGCGTGCAGCAGGTCGAAGCAGCCTCCCGCCGCGACGACCGTGCCCCCGGCCGCCCGGACCCGCCGGGCCAGCCGGACGCCGTCGTCCCGTTCGTCGCCCGCGTCGGCGGGCGCCTCCGGGACGTCCTCCCGGACGGCGGTACGGGGCCCGCCCTCGGCGACGTACCGGGTGGCCGCCGCCACCGCGCCCTGCACGGCCTCGGCCGGCAGCGCGCCGTCGCCCAGCAGCCCGGCGGCCGTGGCCGCGAAGCAGTCGCCGGCTCCGCACGCGTCGCCGTCGTAGCGGGCGGCCGCCGGTACGAGCAGGGGGCTGTCGCCGTTGGAGAGCAGCGCGCCGCGCGGGCCCAGGGTGACCGCCACCCCGGCGGCCCGCCACCGTACGACCAGCTCCTCCGCCATCCGGGCCGTCGCGCGCAACTCCGCGCCGCCCTCGGTGTCGTGGCCGAGGAACCGGCGGGCCTCCGCGCCGGTGGGGGTCACCAGCCGGGCTCCCGGAACGGGGGGTCCGCCACGGGGGTGAGGGTCCCATACGAGGGTCGCGCGGCGGGCGCGGGAGGCGAGCTCGTCCCGCAGCGCGTCGGCCGTGCCCCGGGCGTAGTCGGCGACGAGCAGTGCCGCCGCCCGCGACACGGCCCGGCGGGCCGTGTCGGTGGCCGCCGCGGCCCGGCCGGTGCCCCGGTCGAGCCGCACCATGGGCCGTCCGCCAGCCAGGACGCGCGTCTTCTCGGGCAGCTCGCCGTCGAGGGGCAGCGCCACCACCGTCATGACGGCCTCCAGGAGCCCGCGCACCCGCAGGCTGGCCGGGTCCGTGCCGAGCGCGGTGACGAGGGTGACGGCGCGCCCGGCGCGGGCGGCGAGGCAGGCGGCCAGGGCCGCCCCGCCGGGCCGGACGTGCTCCGAGCAGTCGTCCAGGACCGGCACGGGGGCGTCCGGCGCCAGCCGCTCGGCGGTGCCCACGAGGTCCCGGTCGAGCAGGGTGTCCCCGACGACCACCAGGGGACTCGTACCGGTCGTGCCGTTCATGGGCGACAGCCCCTTTCTCGCTCCGCTCGTTCTCACACGCCCAGTTCGGTGTCGAAGGCGCCGCACATCAGGTGCACCGCCACCAGGTGGAGTTCCTGGACGGTCGCGGTGGAGCCCGCCTCCACGCACAGCGTCTCGTCGCCGGCCTCGGCCAGCGGGTTGGGGGCGGGTCCGGTCAACGCCCATACGTGGGCGGCTGATTCGTGCCCGGCCCTCGCGGCGGACAGCAGGTTGGGGCTGGCGCCGCTCGTGGACATCAGGATCAGCACGTCGCCGGGGCGGGCGTGCGCCCGTACCTGGCGGGCGAACAACTCGTCCGGGCCGTAGTCGTTGACGATGGCGGTGCAGCTGGAGGTGTCCGCGTGGAGGGCGATGGCGGAGAAGGGCGCCCGGTCCACGCGGTAGCGGCCCACGAGCTCCGCCGTGAGGTGCTGGGCCTGGGCGGCGCTGCCGCCGTTGCCCGCCGCGAGGAGCCTGCCGCCGGCGGCCAGCGTCGTGGCCAGCCGCGCCCCCCAGCGCTCGGCGGTGGCCGCCTGCTCGGCGCGGAACCGTTCCAGGGCGGTCAGGAGACGTCCGCAGTGGTCGCCGTGCGCGGCGAGGGGCCTGCTCGTGCGGGTGGCGGTCATCGGGCACCTCCGGAGGAAAGGGACAGCGGGGCGGCGACCCGGTCGTAGACGCTCTCCACGCCGTCCGCCACGTGGTCCCAGGTGAATCCGCCGAGCATGCGCGCCCGCCCGGCCGCGCCGAAGGACGCGAGGCGCCGCTGTGAACCGAGGAGACTCCGCACCGCCCGGGCGAGTTCCGCCGGGTGGTCCGGTTCGACCAGCAGTCCCGTCTCGCCGTGCGCCACCGTGTCCCGGTGCCCGCCGACGTTCGTGGCGATCACCGGCACGCCACAGGCCATGGCCTCCAGCGGCACGATCCCGAACGGCTCGTAGACCGGGGTGCACAGCACCACGTCGGTGCTGCGGATCAGGGCGGGCATGTCCTCGTGCGGCACGCAGCCGAGGAGGAGCAGCCGGTCGGCGACGCCCAGCCGCCGGGCGAGGGCCGTCAGCCGTGCCGCCTCCGGGTCCTCCGGGACGCCGTCGGCGGGTGGTCCTCCCGCCACCAGGAGTTCCGCGTCGGGCACGTCCGCCAGCGCGCGCACCGCGACGTCGACGCCCTTGCGGGCGACGAGCCGGCCGATCGCGAGGAGCCGGTGCCGGTTCCGCCGGCCCGGGGCGGCGGCCGTCCCGCCGCGGGCGGTGAAGTGCTCGGTGTCCACGCCGCACGGCACGACGGAGCAGCGGTGCCCGGGGATGCCCATGGCCCGCAGTTCCCGCACCTCGTCCGAGCAGGTGGCCAGGACCCTGGAGCAGGACATGCCGATCCGCCGCTCCACGTCCGGCCGTCCGGCCGGGCTGGTGTCGGCGGCGCCCTGGTGGCGCCGCTTGACGGTGCCCAGCGCGTGGTAGGTCTGCACGACCGGCACGGTGAGGTGGGTGGTGGCCAGCAGCGCGGCGAGGCCGGACATCCAGAAGTGGGCGTGCACCACCTCGGGCGGTTCCGCCTCCCACGCGTCGGCCAGCCGGGCGCCGAAGCACGGCATGTGCGCGTACAGCTCGTCCTTGGGGACCGCCCGCGCGGGACCGGCCCGCACGTGCTCGACCACGGCGCCCGACGGGAGGGGGACGCGGTCGGGCAGGGCGTCGTCGTCCCGGCGGGTGTAGACGGTCACGTCGTGCCCCCGCTCGGCCAGCCGGCCCGCCAGCCGGGCGACGTAGACGTTCTGCCCTCCGGCGTCCGGCCCGCCGAGGGCGGCGAGCGGGCTCGCGTGCTCGGACACCATGGCGATCTTCATCGGGTCACCTCCTTGAGCAGCCGGTCCCAGTCGTCCAGGAACCGGGGCAGGCCGTAGCGGGCGAGCGCCGCCGCGCGGGCCGCCCGGCCGGTCTCCCGGGCCGCCTCGCGGTCGGCGACGAAACGGCGGAGGGCGTCGCGCAGGACGTCCAGCCGGTTGGAGACCACCCCGGCGCCCGCCGGGACGGCTTCGGCGACCTCGGTCGTGGCCAGCGCCACCACCGGCATGCCGAGGTGCATGGCCTCCAGGAGCGAGAGGCCCAGGGACGTCCAGCGCACCGGATGGAGGTACGCGCGGCGCTCGGCCATCGCCCGGTGCAGCGCGGCCTGAGGCAGGTCCTTCCCCCGGCACCGCTCGGGCGGCAGGCCGAGGCGCTCCGCGACGTGCTCGGTGCGCATCCCGAAGACGTCCAGCGGGGCCGCCTCGGAGAAGTGGCCGAGCAGGTCGGTGCCGGTCGTACGGCCCCGCCGCAGCGGCTCGTTGACCACGACGGCGACCCGTGGCAGCTCGCCGGTCCACAGCGGTCCGGGATCCACGATGCCGTGCTCGATCACCGTCGTGGGCGTCGTGCCGCAGTCCCACAGCAGCCGGTTGAAGTGGGTGACGTGCGCGATCGTCAGCTCCGGCCGGTCGGCGGCGGGGTGCCGGGTGTCGGGCACGGGCCCGCCGGGGGCGTTGTGCTCCAGGTAGACGGTGGGCACGTCCCGTCCGGGACGTCGGCCGAGGAGGCGCCGGACGAGCTCGAACTCGCGCGGGCGCTGGAGGACCAGCAGGTCGACGTCGGTGTCGCGCAGCCGGTCCACGGGCACCTCGACGACGGAGGCGGGCCAGTCGAAGGTGGCGGCGCGCCCCCGCCCGTCGGGCCCCCGGTCCGGGGTGACGGGCACCAGGTAGGTGTGCGGGCCCTGGACGAACGCCGTCGTCCACGAGCCGTGCACGTGCCACAACAGGATCCTCACGGTGACCACTCCATCCGGTCGGCCGGCTCCGCCCCGCCCGGGCCGGGCTCCAGGCCGGGCGCGCGCCCGGTGAGCTTCTCCACGGCGGCCAGCACGTCCTCGGGGGACACCTCGTTCAGGCACGGATGCCCGGCGACGGGGCACACCCGGGCGCGGCTGCCGGCGCACGGGGCCCGCTGGTCCCCGAGGAGCACGTGCGGCACGCCGAAGGGCGCCCACCGCTCGGCCGGCACCACCGGGGCGAACAGGGACACCACCGGAGTGCCCACGGCGGCCGCCAGATGGGCGGGCCCGGTGTTGCCGGCGACGACCACGGCCGCCCGGGCGAGCACCTCGGTGAGTTCGGCGGGCGTGGTGCGGCCCCCGAGGTCGAGGGCGGAGCCGTGGGCGACGGAGGCGGTCAGCTCCCGTTCGCCGGGGCCGCCGGTGACCACGGTCCGGTAGCCCGCCCGCGACAGCAGCCGCACGGTCGTGGCGAGCCGGTCCCGCCCCCAGCGGCGGGCCGGCACCGCGGCGCCGGGGTGGACGACCACGTAACCGTCCGCGCCGGCCGGGCGGTTCCCCGGCGGCGTCCGGCGGACCGCGAGCCGCCCGTCGTCGCCCTCCGGCAGCGGGAAACCCGCCGCCCCGGCGAGGTCGAGCGCGGCCTCCACCTCGTGCCGGTGCGGCAGCCTGCGGTGCCGCAGGTCCAGCAGCGCGCCCGGGTAGTCCTCGCAGTCCGCCGCCAGCCGGCGTGCGCCGGCCATGCGCAGCAGCAGCGCCAGCGGCAACGGGCTCTGGTGGTACGACGTCAGGACGAGCGCCACGTCCGGCGGGTCCTGCGCGACGCGCCCGACGAACCGCGCCACGTCGGCCGCGTCCACCGGCGGCGGCTCGAAACCCACCCAGGGGGCGTCCCACTCGATCACCTCGTCCACCCCCGGCAGCATCCGCGCCGCCGGGGCGCCGAGCGGGCCGCACAGCAGCGTGACGCGCTCGGCGCGGGCGGCGACGGCACGGATCGCGGGCCCGGCGAGGAGAACGTCGCCGAAGCTGTCCAGCCGCGCCACCATGGCCTTCACCGCCGGCCACCCCCCTCCGGCACCGGCAGGACGGTCGTGCCCAGGGCCAGGCGCGCCGCCGTCGGCAGATCGGGTGCCGGGCGGAGCGCGCGGGCGACCTCCTCGGGCCGGGTGAGCGGTGTCGGCACGAGCACACCCGTCGCCCCGGCCGCCGCCGCGGCCTCCATGTCGCCGCCGATGTCACCGATCACCACGCACCGGTCCGGGGCCACGCCCAGCGCCCGGGCGGCCGACAGGACCAGCCCCGGCGCCGGTTTGCGGCAGGGGCAGCCGTCGTCCGGATGGTGGGGGCAGATCCGCCACACGTCGAACGGCCCGAGCAGCCGCTCCACCCGGGCGTTGACCGCCGCCACCTGACGTGCCGTCAGCAAGCCCCGGCCGATGCCCGACTGGTTGGTGACCACACCGGTGCGCACGCCCCGCCACCGCAACAGCGCGAGAGCCTCGTGGGCACCCGGCAGCGGCACGACCCGGGCCGGGTCGCCGTTGTAGGGGACGTCCTCGATCAGCGTGCCGTCCCGGTCGAACAGTACGGCGGCGGGCAGGGCGCGGCCGCTCATGCCGGGGGCCTCACGGGTGCCGCCACCGGTTCCGGGGGCACCGGGGGTGGGAACCGGCCGGGCAGCGGCCGCCGGCCGCGGTGCCGGAGGGTGCCGCGCAGCCGGTGCCAGACGGCGAGCGGCGGAATGGCGACGCTCGTGGCCACCATGGCCGTGACCTCCCTGGGCGTCCGGGGGCCCGGCGCGATCCGCGCCCACGCGAACTCGGCGGTCCCCGCCGCCCAGCCGAGTGCGGCCGCCGCGCCGAGGGCCGGGCGGCGGGCGAGCGCCAGGGCGGCCGCCCCCGCCCCGGCGGCGGTGATCAGCGCGTGCCGCCGCAGCCGCCCGCGCGGCGCCTCCGCCCGCCCCCACCAGTCGCGCCCGTGGAGCCGCACCATCAGGGCGTCGTCCGCGTTGCCGGCCTGCTGCCGCAGCGAGACCAGGAGGCCGGACGGGCGCACCGGGTGCCGGGTGACGCGCGTCCCCCGCTCCAGCCGCCACCCGACGGCCATGACCCGCAGGGCGAGGTCGGCGTCCTCCCGGAAGGCCCGGGGGAAACGCTCGTCGAAGCCGCCCACGGCGTCGAGCACGGAGGTGCGGTAGGCCATGTCGGCCGTCGCCCAGCGGGCCCGGGCCAGCCCGGCGGTGCCGCGTTCCCAGTCCGTGGGCCGCCGGTCGGTGGGCAGGGGCACGTCGAGCACGCCCTGCACGCCGCCCGTCCACGGCTCCGCCCGGGCCAGGTCGCGGGCCAGGTCGGCGCGCCAGGCGGGGGTCACCCGCACGTCGTCGTCGAGGAACACCACCCAGGGCGTGGTCACCGTCAGCCAGCCCGTGTTGCGGGCGGCGGCGGGACCCCTGCCCCCGCTGTGGGCCGCTCTGGCGACGCCGCGCAGCTCGCCGAGCGCGTCCAGCGGCAGCGGCGACAGCCCGCCGCGCGGCCCTGGCCGGTCGTCCACGACGGCGACCTCGCGGGGGGCGGGGCCCACGGATCCGGCCAGCGCGGCCAGACAGCGCTCCAGACAGGGGCGCCCGAGCGTGGGAACGACGACCGCGTAGGCCGGCGGGGTGCTCATGGCTCCTCCGGCGTGCCGCAGAGCAGGGTCCGGCGCACGGCGTACGGGCCGAGCGCCAGCAGGTCCACCGGTGCCGAGCCGAAGCACTCCAGCGCGTCCCGGGGATCGTCGACCATCGGCCGGCCCGCCGTGTTGAGACTGGTGTTGACGACCACGGGCAGGCCCGTCCGCCGTTCGAACGCGGCCAGCATCCGGGCCACCAGCGGCTCCCGCGCCGGGTCGACCGTCTGGATCCGCGCGGTGCCGTCCACGTGCACGACCGCCGGGATCCGGTCCCGCCACGGCCGCGTCACCCGGTGGACGAAGAGCATGTACGGGCTGGGCAGCGGCCCTTCGAAGATCTCGGCGGCCCGGTCCGCCGCGACCATCGGGGCCACCGGACGGAACTCCTCGCGCCCCTTGACGTGGTTGAGCCGTTCCAGGTTCGCCACGTGCCCGGGATGGGCGAGCAGCGACCGGTGCCCGAGGGCGCGCGGCCCGTACTCGCTGCGCCCCTGGAACCAGGCCACGATGCCGTCCCGCGCCAGCTCCCGGGCCACCGCCTCGGCGATGTCGGGAGGCCGTTCGTACGGCACGCGAGCACGCTCCAGCCAGCCCCTCAGCTCCTCGTCCGACCACTCCCGGCCCAGGTCCGCCCCTTTCATGGGAGTGGGCAACAGGCCGCCGTCCGCCTCCAGTTGCAGCGCGCCGCCCAGCGCGGTCCCCGCGTCACCGGCCGCCGGCTGCACCCACACCCGACGGAAGGGGCCCTCCACGGCGAGCCGCGTGTTGGCCACGCAGTTCAGGGCCACCCCGCCCGCCAGGGCCAGCGTCCCGGCACCGGTCCGGCCGTGCAGCCAGCGCGCCAGGTCCAGGAGCACCTCCTCCAGGCACGCCTGGGTGCTCGCGGCCAGGTCGGCGTGGTCCTGCGTCCACTCCCGCCCCGCCGCGCGGGGCTCGGTGAGCGCCTCCCACGGCACCGCGCGGGCCAGGAAACCGCCGTCCCCCGTCGCGTGGATGTGGGTGCGCAGCTCCGGCAGGAACCTCGGCTTCCCGAAGGCCGCCAGCGCCATCACCTTGTACTCGTCGCTGCTGCGCAGGAAACCCAGATGCTCCGTCAGCTCCTCGTAGACCAGCCCCAGCGAGGACGGCAGATCCTGCGCGGCCAGCACCTCCAGCTCCCCGCCCCGGTACACCCCCGCCAGATGCGAGGCGCACTCGCCGCGCCCGTCCAGGACCAGGACGGCGCTGTCGCGGTCCGGCCCGGCCAGCGCGGCGGAGGCGGCGTGGGCGACGTGATGGGGGACGAAGCGGACCTGCTCCGCCGCCAGGCCCGGCAGCGCGTCCGCCAGGAACCTGGGCGCCTCCCGGGCGTACGTCTGCCGCAGCCCGTCCCAGGGGTCGTCGAGCCCCATGGCGTCCGCCGGGCGGGCCAGCGCGGGGTCGTAGGAGTAGGCGACCGCGTCGAGATCGGCCGGGCGCAGCCCGGCGCGCTCCAGGCACCACGCCGCCGACCGGACCGGCTGCTCCCAGGCCGCGAACGGCACCGGTCGCTTGCCGTGCTTCCGCCGGGAGAACCGCTCCTCCTCGGCGGCGGCGACGATCCGCCCGTCGACGACGAGGGCGGCCGCGGGGTCGTGGAAGAGCGCGTTGATTCCGAGGATGCGCATGGCGTGCTCCGTCTTCGGCGACAGGGGGCGGCCGCTCGAGGGAACGGCGTTTCAGGGGGGTGAGGGGTTCTCAGGGGGCGAGTGGCCGGGTGAACCACTCGACGGTCCGCTTGAGCCCTTCCTCGCAACTCACGCGCGGCCGCCAGCTCAGCAGCCGCTCGGCCGTCGTGGTGTCGGGACGGCGCTTTCCGGGATCGTCCACCGGGCGGTCGACGAAGCGGACGGTGGACGCCGAACCGGTCAGGCCGATGATCCGCTCGGCCAGTTCGAGGACCGGCTCCTCGTCGGACCCGCCGATGTTGACCGGTCCCGGGTAGCCGCTGGCGGCGAGGGCGAGAATGCCGTCGACCGTGTCGTCGACGTAGGTGAGGCAACGCGTCTGGCTGCCGTCCCCGGCGACCGTCACCTGTTCCCCCGCGAGGGCCTGCCGGATGAACGTGGGCACGGCGCGCCCGTCGTCGGCCCGCATCCTCGGGCCGTAGGTGTTGAAGATGCGGACGATGGCGGTGTCCGCGTCGTACGTGCGCCGGTACGCGCTGACCAGCGCCTCCGCGTAGCGCTTGGACTCGTCGTAGACGCTGCGCGGGCCGATGGGGTTGACGTTGCCCCAGTACCGCTCGCGCTGAGGATGCTCCAGAGGGTCGCCGTACACCTCCGAGGTGGAGGCGAGGAGGAAGCGGGCATGGTCCCGCAGGGCCCGCTCCAGGGCCGTGTGGGTGCCGACGCTGCCGGCCTCCAGGGTCTCGATGGGCAGCCGGAGGTAGTCGCGGGGGGACGCCGGGCAGGCCAGGTCGAGGACCAGGTCGACCGGCCCGGGTATGGAGTCGAGGGCCGCCGGGTCGGTGACGTCGGCCTCGACGAAGCGGAAGCCCGCGCTGCCCGTCAGGTGTCCGATGTTCTCGCGGGATCCGGTCGACAGGTTGTCGACGCAGTGCACTTCCGTCCCGCCGGCCAGCAGCCGTTCACAGATGTGGGACCCGATGAAACCGGCTCCGCCGGTGACCACCGCGCGGTTCCACTCTCCGCCCATGACGGCCCTCCTTCGCACAGTGCGCGGCCGACAAGTCCGGCGCGGGGCCGGGGAGATGAGGGGGACCGTCGGCAACGCGGGATCGATTCCGGCCGCTCGCGCTCCTGGCGCGAAAGATGGAGGCCCGGGGTCCGTTGCTTTTCGGGGGGCTGCTCACGGGCCCGATCACGGATGCCCGGTCTGTGCAGCGAGTAGCGACTCATCACAGCTTCGCACAGCACCCCGGACCACTCCACTCGGGACACGATTGCCGGTCCGGGGGAGCGGGGCGAGCCTGGAGGGGCGACGAGGAAGGGAGCGGCTCCATGCGTGTATCCGTCATCGGCTGCGGCCATCTGGGCATCCCGCACGCCGTCGCGATGGCCGAGATCGGCCACGAGGTCATCGGCGTCGACCTCGACCGGCCGAAGATCGACCGCCTGACGCGAGGTCAATGCCCCATCCACGAAGGTGGGTTGGCCGACCTGCTGGCCCGGCATGCCGGCACCGGACGGCTGCGCTTCAGCACCGGCTTCGCCGAGGCGGCCGCCTTCGCGGACGTCCACTTCCTCGCCGTCGGCACCCCCCTCGACGCCGCCGGACGCGGCTACGACACCACCCAGGTCCTCGGCGCCGCCGAAGCCCTGGCCCCCACCTGACCAGGCCCTGCGTCGTCATCGGCAAGTCCACGGTGGCCGTCGGCACCACCCGCGAGCTGGCCGGACTGCTGGCCCGCCGGGCACCGGCGGGGGAGGGCGTCGAGGTCGTCTGGAACCCCGAGTTCCTCCGTGAGGGACACGCCATGGAGGACACCCTCGCGCCCGACCGCATCGTCGCCGGAGTGCCCTCCCGGCACGCCGAGGACGTCGTCCGCGAGCTCTACGGCCCCCTGCTGCGCCGGGGGATCCCGCTGTGCGTCACCGACCACGCCACGGCCGAGCTGATCAAGAGCGCCGCCAACGCCTACCTCGGCCTGAAGATCGCCTTCATCAACGGGGTGGCCGACATGTGCGCCGCGGCCGGAGCCGACGTCCAGCAGCTCGCCGAGGCCATCGGCCTCGACCCGCGCATCGGCCGCGGCGGCCTGACCGCCGGGCCCGGCTACGGCGGCGGCTGCCTGCCCAAGGACATCCGGGCCTTCACCGCCGCCGCCGAAGCCCTCGACGCCCCCGAGGCGGCCGCCCTCCTGAACGCGGCCGAGCGGGTCAACGACTCACGGCCCGCCGCCGCCCTCCGCCTCGTCGAGGAGACCCTGGGCCGCGCCGTCACCGGAGCGAAGGTCACGGTGTGGGGCGCGGCCTTCAAGGCCGGCACGAACGACATCCGTGAATCCCCCGCCCTCGCGATCGCCACGCTCATGCACCGGCGGGGCGCCGCCGTCACCGTCCACGACCCCCTCGCGGTGCCCACCGCGCTGACCCACCACCCCTACCTCACCTACGAGACGGACCTGGAGGCGTCCGTCACCGGGGCCGAACTCGTCGTCCTGGCCACCGAATGGCCGCACTTCCGCCACGCCGCCCCCGACCGCCTCGCCACCCTCGTCGCCAGGCCGGTCCTCGTCGACCTCCGCAACCTCCTCGACGCCGGCACCTGGCGCTCGGCGGGCTGGACGGTCCGCCAGCTCGGCCGCCCCGCTCACGAAGGGCGGTGACCCCGCCCCCCGCCGGGCCCCGGGGCGGCGACCACCCGCACGCTCCGCACGGTCGTGTCGGCGTCCATGAAGGACCGCCTTCCCCGGTCGGCGGCGGACAGACGTCCGTGCGGCGGATTCCCCTACGCGTTCCCGACGCGGAGCGTCGGTGTGGCGGGCAGCGGCGGCCGGGGCCGGCTCGCGAGCGACGGGTCCACCCGGGCGCAGCGCCACAGCTCCTCGGCATAGGGGACGGCGACGCACAGGGCGACGGACGCCAGGACGCCCGCCCGGGCGCGGCCGGACAGCGGCCGGGCCTTGGGGCGCAGTGAGAAGTCCGGACGCGCGGGGCCCCGCCCGAAGAGCGCCAGGGCCTGGTCCCAGTGGAGGGCGGTCAGGGAGAGGACGGCCATGAGCGGCACGGTCTCCAGCAGGCTGTGCACGTGCTGCTCGGTCGTCGTGACCCGGCGCCGCTCCTCCGCGTACGCCACGTCCCAGAACGCCGTGGCCTGATGGGCGCACAGCCCGAGCAGGGCCCACGCGAGCACGCCCGCGTCGACCTGGCAGAACAGCCCGAGCACCACCGGGAACCCGGCCTCGGTGAGCATGACCGCGTGGATGACGGACTCCCGGGTGCCGGCGGTGCTCTCGATGCCGGAACGCCGGTGCAGCCACCAGTCGGCCAGGCCCGCGCCGATCCACAGCGGCACCACGAAGCCGACCAGGATCCGCCGCGTGGCGTCGTCGACCCCGGCGTGGCGCCGGGCCTCCCGGTTCACGAAACGCTCCGCCCCGGGCACCCCCGCCCCGAGGAACCGCCGCAACCGCCGTCGTAACGTCACCCTCACCGCAATGACCTCCACTCCAGCCGGGAATCTCCACCCCACGCCGCCCGGCCGGCGTCCGCAACCGGGACGGACCGTCCAAACGGAGCAGGCATGGCGGGCACCGGCCCGGGGCAGGTGCCAGCCTGACCTGTGAGGACGGCACCGGCCGTCCCCTCGACCCCCGATCGCCTACCCGCGACCTCCGAGGCGGTAACCATGACCGCGTACGACGACATGACCACCGCCGCCCGGTCCCCGCACCCCCGCGCGGCGGTCTTCGACGTGGACGGCACGCTCGTGGACACCAACTACCTCCACGCCGTCTGCTGGTGGGAGGCCTTCCAACAGCAGGGCCACCGCGTCGCCATGACGGACATCCACCACACCGTCGGCATGGGCTCGGGCCGCCTCCTGGACCGGCTGCTCGGCGAGGACCGCGACCACGAGGGCGACGACGCCCTCGACGCGGCGCACAAGTCCCTCTACGCCACCTATTTCGACCGCCTCCCCGTGCTCGACGGAGCGGCCGACCTGCTGCGCGCCCTCGCCGACCGGGACTGGCGGATCGTCCTGGCCACGTCCGCGCAGGGCAGCGAACTCGAGGCGCTGCGGCGCGCGATCGGCGCCGACGACGCGATCCGCGACGCCACCAGCGCCGACGACGTGGACGCGAGCAAGCCCGCGCCGGACCCGGTGCGGCAGGCCCTGGAGGACGCGGACGTGCCCCCGGAACGGGCACTGTTCGTCGGGGACACCGTCTGGGACGTCGAGGCGGCGCGCAGGGCCGAAGTGGGCTGTGTGGCGCTGCTGTCCGGGGGGATCGGCCGGGCCGAGCTCGAGGAGGCGGGCGCGATCGCCGTCTACCGCGACCCCGCCGCGCTCCTGGCGGACCTGGACGCCAGCCCGTTCGGCCGGATGGAACGGGCCTGAACCGACAGCCGTACGTGTGGGTTCCGGTTTCCGCCCACCGATGCCGGGAAACCGGAACCCATGGCGCGAATCGGCTACACGATGATGACGGAACAGGCAGGACCGAGGGATCTCGTCGCCCATCTCGTGGGCGCCGAGGAGGCGGGTTTCGACTTCTCGGTGATCTCGGACCACTACTTCCCCTGGCTCGCCTCCCAGGGACACAGCCCCAACGCGTGGGCCGTCCTCGGGGCCGCCGCGCAAGCCACCTCCCGCATCCCGCTGATGACCTTCGTGACCTGCCCCACCACCCGCTACCACCCCGTCGTGGTCGCCCAGCAGGCGGCCACCGTCCAGGCACTCTCCCAAGGGCGCTTCCGGCTCGGGCTCGGCTCCGGGGAGAACCTCAACGAGCACGTGGTCGGTGAGGGCTGGCCCTCGGTCGACATCCGGCAGGAGAAGCTGGCGGAGGCGGTGACGATCATCCGGGCCCTGTTCGAGGGCCGGACGCTCACCCACCACGGCGCCCACTACGACGTCGCCCACGCGAAGCTGTGGGACCTGCCCGACCCCGTCCCGCCCATCGGCATCGCCGTCTCCGGCGAGGACTCCTGCCGCATCGCCGGCCACCTCGCCGACCTGGTCATCGCCACCGAGCCGCGCAAGGAACTCCTCGACTCCTTCGACAGCCACGGCGGCTCCGGCAAACCCCGCGTCGGCCAGCTGCCCGTCTGCTACGACCGGGACCGCGACGCGGCCGTCGCCCGCGCCCACGACCAGTTCCGCTGGTTCGGGCTGGGCTGGCCGGTGAACGCCGAGCTCCCCCACGACATCGCCTTCGCCTCGGCGTCGCGGTTCGTCACCAAGGACGACGTGGCGGACGCCATCCCGTGCGGCTCGGACGTGCGGGACTTCGTCGAGGCCGTCCGCCCCTACGCCGAGGCCGGGTTCACCGAGATCGCCCTCGTCCAGATCGGCGGCGGCCACCAGGAGGAGTACCTCCGCTGGGCGGCCGCCGAACTCCTCCCGGCCCTGCGCGAACTCTGAACCCCGCGCGAACTCCGAGGGCCGCGGACGCCCCGCGTCAGCCCAGCAGCCGGGCCGCGACCTTCAGGTCCGCCACCAGCCCCGCGTGCATCGCGGCCCGCTCCTCCGCCAGCCACGGCTTGCACGCCCTGATCTCCTTCAGGTCCGGCGCCTTGTGGATACGGCGCTTGCCGCGCCGCGCCGGCTCGAACTTGAAGTGCTTGACGGCGTTGGTGACATACGTCCCCTCGGGGTCGATGCCGGCCTCGCCGAGGGCCCGGTCCAGCACACCGCCGGCGGGGCCGACGAACGGCCGGCCCTGCCGGTCCTCCTGGTCGCCCGGCTGCTCGCCCACCAGGAGCATGCGCGCCGAGGTGTCACCGGCGCCGAAGACCGTCTGGGTCGCCTCCCGGTACAGGGGACAGCCCTGACAGCCCGCCGCCGCGTCCCTCAGGGCACGCAGGCCGGCTCCTTCGGGCACATAGGGCCCCGCGTCGTAGCCCTCGGGTCCTTGTGACATGTCGATCCTCCCTGGGGTCGGTCACAGTGTCGCCCCCGCACCGTCCGATCGGCGGCTCTCGCCCTGCGCCGTGGTGTCGCCAGTGCCACGGTGGGCATGTGCGTGAATGAGCGAGAGGAGTCGGTGATGCCCAGGGGTTCCAGCTCCAAGCGTGAGCGGCAGTACGAGCACATCAAGGACAGCGCGCTGGACCGGGGGAGAGTACGAAACGGGCGGAGGAGATCGCGGCGCGCACCGTCAACAAGGAGCGGGCCCGCTCGGGGGAGTCGAAGACGGCCAGCCGTTCCTCGCTCCAGGACATGTCGTCCTCGCAACGCGGCGGGAAACGCTCGCACTCCGGCTCCCAGGGCCCGACCAAGGAACAGCTCTACAACGAGGCCAAGCAGAAGAACATCGAGGGCCGCTCGAACATGAACAAGGACGAGCTGAAGCGGGCCCTGGGCCGGAGCTGACCCGGTCACGGGGGGCCGCATGCCCGCGAACGGAGCAGCCGGAACGGACCCGCCGGAAGCCGAGGGGCCCAGGCGGGACGGCCGTCACGAGTCCCCGGCCCAACGGGCGGACCGCCGCTGGACCGAACTGCTCCAGGAAGTACGCGTCACCCAGACAGGTGTCCAGATCCTCTTCGGCTTCCTGCTCACCGTCGCCTTCACCCCCCGCTTCGCCACCCTCGGCGACACCGACCGTGCCATCTACGTCGTCACCGTGGTGCTGGGCGCGGCCACGACCGGCGCCCTGGTGGGGCCGGTGGCCTTCCACCGGATCGTCAGCGGACACCGGCTCAAGGCACAGACCGTGACCTGGGCCGCGCGGCTGACCATGGCCGGCGTGGTCCTGCTGCTGGCCACCGTCACCTCGGCGCTGCTGCTGATCCTGCGGATCGCCCTCCACAACGCGGCGGTGCCCTGGGTGGTCGGCGGCGTGGTCGCCTGGCTGGTGCTCTGCTGGTTCGGGCTCCCCGGCTGGGCGCTGCACCGGTACGAACGCAGGAAATAACCGCGGGACCGGACCCCTGGGAAAGGAGTGTCACCCGAGATGCGCATCGCGTTCCTCGTGGCACCGGAAGGTGTCGAACAGATCGAACTCACCGACCCCTGGCAGACCGTGCGGGACGCCGGAGGCACCCCCGAGCTGGTCTCCACCAAAGCGGGGCGCGTCCAGGCGTTGCACCACCTGGACAAGGCGGACACCTTCGCCGTCGACACCGACCTGGACCGGGCCCGGCCCGACGACTACGCCCTGCTGGTGCTGCCGGGCGGAGTCGCCAACCCCGACGCGCTGCGCCTGGACGAACGCGCCATCGCCTTCATCCAAGCGTTCTTCACCGCCGGGAAGCCCGTCGCCGCGATCTGCCACGCCCCGTGGACGCTGGTCGAGGCCGACGTCGTCGACGGTCGCACCCTCACTTCCTGGCCCAGTCTGCGCACCGACATTCGCAACGCGGGCGGGAACTGGGTCGACGAAGAGGTCGTCGTCTGCGGTGACGGCCCCAACATGCTGATCACCAGCCGTAAGCCCAAGGACCTCAAGGCGTTCGGCGCCGCGCTGACCGAAGAACTCCGGAAGCAGCGCGGCGGGTGAGTCTCAGCGGGTGAAGCGGTGGTCCTCCTCGATGACCGGGGCGGCCGGAGGTGGCGGCTGGGTATGCCGGCGTTTGAACACGCTCACATACGCGGCGGTGCCGAGGAAGCCGACCGCCATCAGGATCAGGCCGACAAGCGTGATGTTCATGCCTTGTACGTGCCAGTCCACGGCGAAGCTGAGGATCGCGCCCACAGCGATGAGGCCGATGCACCATCCCATGCCCATGGTTGATTACCTCCATCGGTTCGGCTCAGGAGCGCGTACCCCCGGCCGGGAGAGTCAACCATCGGGCCTCTCACGTATGACCGCGGCCTCCTACCAATAGTGACGCCGGCCGCCGACGGCGTGACCCGCCGCCCCCAGGACCCACAGAATCAGGCCTACGACCAGCAGGATGATGCCGATCGTCCACAGGATATGGAGACCCAGCAAGAATCCGACGATGAGAAGGATGACACCTAGGATGATCACGACGATCTCCTGAGTTTTACTCGGTTGTTTCATCAAGTTTCAGGATATCTCCGGGGCGGTGCGCCGGGAAGGCCCGGGAGTGCCGCCGGGGGCGGCGCTCCCGCATCGCTACTTGCCGGACTTCCTGACCTTGGCGGCCGCCTCCTGGGCCTTTCCCTCCAGCTTCTCGATATGGCCCCGGGCCTCTTGCTTCGGGTCACCCGTGACGCGCCCGGCGGTTTCCTTCAGGGTGCCCTTGACCTGCTTGGCCTTTCCCTTCGCCTTGCCCATGATCCCCACTCCAAAGGACGGAAAGGACGGAATTGCCTGTGCCTCCAGCTCACTCCTTGCCTTCCGGGACCGCAACCGGGGTCCGGCGCGGGCGAACGGGTGACGCTCCCGTGCCCGACGGCTGAATGCCCCGTTTACCGGTCACGGCCGCAGGGAACGGAGAGGCGATGCCGCAGCTGGAGATCGATCGCGTCCTGGAGCCCCCGGAGGACTCCTCCGACCTGGGCGGCGGCCTGGGCGGCCGGATCAGGGAATACCTCACCACGACCGATCACAAGACGATCGGGAACATGTACCTGGTGACCTCCTTCGGGTTCTTTCTGCTCGGAGGCCTGCTGGCGATGCTGATGCGGGCGGAGCTCGCCCGGCCGGGACTTCAGCTCTTCAGCACCACCCAGTACAACCAGCTGTTCACCATCCACGGCACGATCATGATGCTGCTCTTCGCGACCCCCACGTTCACGGGGTTCGCCAACGCCGTCATGCCACTCCAGATCGGCGCCCCCGACGTCGCCTTCCCCCGCCTGAACGCCCTGACGTACTGGCTGTTCCTCTTCGGCGGGCTGATGGTCGTCTCCGGGCTCGTCGTGCCCGGCGGGGCGGCGTCCTTCGGCTGGTTCGCCTACGCCCCGCTGAACGGCGGCGTCTACTCGCCGGGCGCGGGCGGCGACCTGTGGGCCATGGGCCTGGTGCTGACGGGAGTGAGCACGACGCTGGGCTCGGTCAATTTCATCGCCACGATCCTGTGCCTCCGGGCCCCGGGGATGACCATGTTCCGGATGCCGCTGTTCACCTGGAACGTCCTGCTCACGGCGGTTCTGGTGCTGCCCGCCTTCCCCGTGCTGACGGCGGCCCTGTTCGCGCTGGAGGCGGACCGGAAATTCGGCGCCCACGTATTCGACGCCGCGAACGGCGGGGCCCTGCTCTGGCAGCACCTCTTCTGGTTCTTCGGCCACCCCGAGGTCTATATCGTCGCCCTGCCGTTCTTCGGCGTTGTGACCGAGATCGTGCCGGTCTTCAGCCGCAAACCCGTCTTCGGTTACACCGGAATGGTCGGCGCGACCATCGCCATCACCATGCTCTCGGCCACGGTCTGGGCCCACCACATGTTCGCCACCGGCGCCGTACTGCTGCCGTTCTTCTCACTCATGTCCTTCCTCATCGCGGTACCGACCGGGGTGAAATTCTTCAACTGGATCGGCACCATGTGGCGGGGCAGTGTCTCCTTCGAGACACCCATGCTGTGGTCGGTCGGATTCATGGTGACCTTCCTGCTGGGCGGGCTCAGCGGAGTCGTCATCGCCTCCCCGCCCCTGGACTTCCATCTGACCGACAGTTATTTCATCGTCGCCCATCTCCATTACGTCCTCTTCGGCACCATCGTCTTCGCCATGTTCGGCGGCTTCTACTTCTGGTGGCCCAAACTCACCGGGAAAATGCTGGACGAGCGCATCGGCAAGGTGCACTTCTGGACGCTGTTCACCGGATTCCAGACGACATTCCTCGTCCAGCACTGGCTCGGCGAGATGGGCATGCCCCGCCGCTACGCCGACTATCTGGCGGCCGACGGGTTCACCGTCCTGAACACCGTCTCCTCCATCGGCGCGTTCCTGCTCGGCCTGTCCACCCTGCCGTTCCTGTACAACGTCTGGAAGACGGCGCGGTACGGCGAGAAGGTCGAGGTCGACGACCCCTGGGGGTACGGGCGCTCGCTGGAGTGGGCCACCGGCTGCCCACCGCCCCGCCACAACTTCGAGGCGATTCCACGGATCCGCTCCGACTCGCCCGCCTTCGACCTCCACCACCCGGAGGTCCGCGCCCTGCCGGCCGGCTCCGGCAAGGCCGAGCCGACCCCCGACACGCTGGGAGAGCACAGCGAATGAAGACCGAGGCCTGTCTCTTCGCCGGTGTCGCGGTCTTCTTCCTCCTCACCGACGCGGTCTACATGTGGTTCGCCCGGGAACCGGCCGGCGGCGCGGCGCTGACCGTCTGCTTCCTCATGGCGTCCGTCATCGCCTTCTTCTGCGCCGTGAACCACCGCCGCAAGGGCGGCAGACCGGAGGACCGCCGCGACGGGCGGATCCACGAGCGCGGCGGCGCGCTGGACTTCTTCCCGCCGCACAGCGGCTACCCGCCCCTCACCGCCCTGGGCGCGGCCCTGCTGGTGCTCGGCATCGTCTACGGGCTGTGGCTGTTCATCATGGGAGCCGCCGTCACCGTCGCCGGAATCCTCGGCATGGTCTTCCAGTTCGTGAACGCGGACGACTGACCCGGGCGCCCCGGCGCCTATTCCTCCTCCGCCCCCGGGAGCGGCCCCAGCGTCCGGCCCGAGACCTGGAGCCGCTGCTCGGTGGTGGCCGGCATCTCCACCCGGTCCCGGTAGTACCAGGAGCTCAGCGCCGCCCGGAGCCGGTACCGGCGCGGCGACCCCACCGCCGGGCGGGACAGCGGCGCCGGGACGTCGCGCACCAGCAGCCGGTAGCGGTACGCGGCCCCCAACGGCCGGCTCCCCTCGCGCATCCGCCCCTCCGGCGACTGGCTGACCGCCCCCGTCTCCTCACCCTCCCGCAGCAGCTTGCGGTCGTGGGCCTGCAGCGCCAGGCAGACCCGCTTGGTGACGAGGAAGGCGAGCGGCGGCCCGGCGACCACCGCCACACGGTAGATCCAGGTCAGCGTCTCCAGGGACACCCGGAAGATCATCGCTGTGACGTCGTTGCCCGCGGCCGCCAGCAGCACCGCGTAGAACACGACGGCCGCCACGCCCAGGGCGGTGCGCACGGGCCGGTCCCGGGGACGGTCGCACAGATGGTGCTCCATGAGGTCCCCGGTGACCCACCTCTCGAAGAAGGGGTAGAGGTAGAGCACCAGGAAGAGCACGCCGGGCAGCACCACCGCGGGCAGGAGGACGTTCCACATCAACGTGTGACCGCCCACCACGTTCTCCCACGGCGGCATGAGCCGCAGGGCGCCCTCCAGGAACCCCACGTACCAGTCCGGCTGGGCGCCCGTCGACACCTGGTCGGCCCGGTAGGGCCCGTACAGCCAGACCGGGTTGACCTGGGCGATGCCGCCCAGCAGCGCGAGCACACCGAAGACCGTGAGGTTCAGCCCCACCGACCGGGTGGCGAACTGCGGGAACATCGGCATGCCGACCGCGTTGCGGTTCGTCCGCCCCCGCTCCGCCCAGTGGGTGTGCTTCAGATACACGACCAGCAGCAGGTGCGCCGCGACCAGCGCGATCATCAGGCCCGGCACGAGCAGCACATGCGCGATGTACATGCGGCGCATCACGATGTGTCCCGGGAACGGCCCGCCCCACACGAAGAAACTCAAGTAAGTGCCGACCACCGGGATCGACATCACGATCGTATTGGCCGTCCGCAACCCCGTGCCCGACAGCAGGTCGTCCGGCAGCGAGTAGCCGCAGAAGCCCTCCAGCAGCGCGAGCATGAACAGCGTCACGCCGATCATCCAGTTGAGCTCACGCGGCCGGCGGAACGCGCCGGTGAAGAAGACCCGCAGCATGTGCACACCCAGGGCCGCCACGAACACCAGGGCCGCCCAGTGGTGCGTCTGCCGGATCAGCAGCCCGCCGCGCACGTCGAAGCTGATGTAGAGCGTCGAGGTGTAGGCGTTGGAGGCGAGGAGCCCGCGCAGCGGCCCGTACGAACCCTGGTAGACCTCCTTGCTCAGGTCCGGGTCGAAGAACAGCGTCAGATAGGTGCCGGTGATCAGCAGCACCATCAGGCTGTAGAGCGCGATCTCGCCCAGCAGGAACGACCAGTGGTCCGGGAACGCCTTCCTGAACAGCGCCCTGGCCACTTCGGAGACCGGGGCGCGGCGGTCGAGCCCGACGTACCCGGTGAAGGCGGCCTGCCGCGCCCGGGCCCTGAGCATCGCCCTCCGCTTCCGCAGCAGCATGCGTTCACCACGCTCCCTCCGGGACCGGTCCCACCGCCGGTGGACAGATGTCGACAGATAGATCACGGCACGGCCCCGGCCGTGCGCCGGAGAGCCCCGGCCCGACGGGCCGGGCGTTCCTCCCAACGGGTGCTGCCGATCGGCCCAACCGCCGCGCGGTTCCGCCCGGAGAGGGGAAGGAGTGAGGCACACGAGGCAGCCCCCGCCCGCCGGAAGGAGCACGGTGCCCAGGGACCCCGCGGACGCGGACCTCATCGGCGAACTCACCGCCGACCACCTGAAGGTGCAGCGTCTCTTCGAGCGCGTCCGCGCCGCCGCCCCGGGCAGCACGGAGCGCAAGGAACTGACCGAACGCGCCACCATCGAGCTGGTGCGCCACGGGGCCCTGGAGAAGCAGCACCTGTATCCCGCCGTCCGCGAGCACCTGCCCGGGGGAGCGGAGTGGGAGGGGCGGGAACTCGCCGAACACGCCGGCATCGAGCGCGTCCTCGCGGAGCTGGAGCGACGCGGGCCCGCCGAGGAGGAGTTCGACCTCCTGCTCCTGGCGCTGGTGGATCAGGTCACCGCGCACGTGCTGGAGGAGGAGCAGCGGCTCTTCCCCCGGATGCAGGCCGTCTGCCCGGCCGAGGTGCTGCGGGAGCTGGGCGAGAAGGTCCGCGCCGGGAGGGCCACGGCCCCGACCCGGCCCAGGCCGCCGGCCCCGCGCGCCGAGCCGGCCGTCAGACCGCTGGTGCCCGGCACGGGGCTGCTCGACCGGGCCAGGGACTTCCTCACCGGCCGGGGCCGGCGGGCCTCCGGGTGAACCGTCCGCCGGCCCGCCGGGGCTCACCGGCGCGGCGGGCCGGACGGGCGGTCGAGAAGAGGCCGTTCAGGAACGGGCCGTCCTGGGCGGGCGGTCAGGAACGGGCCGTCCTGGAGCGGAGGCCCACCATCCGCCAGATGCGGATCTCCCGGACGAGCCCCGGGAACTCCTTCACCAGGATGCCGAGCGTCACCGCTCCGGCCACCAGGGCCTGCGTGATCAGCAGTCGTCTGGCCATGAGTCGCACTCCTTCGGTCGACGGGCGCCCGGCTCAGCCGGGCGGGATGTTCGGCATGACGTCCAGGAGGGCGTCGTGCCCCTTCGCGTGGATGCCCGTCGACCGCCGGGCGTCGGACGTGCCGTCCTCGTGGTGGCCGGTCTGGCGGGTGTGCGGGCCCTTGTTGCCCTCGTGGACGCCCCGGACGTGGGTCGGGGTGTCGGGTTTGACGTCGGCCTTGCCGACCCGGATGCGGCCCATGCGCTCTCTCCTTACCTCCGGGCGTCCTCGCCGCGTTCGGCGAGATCCGCGAAGAAGCCCTCGATCGCCGGCCGGATCCGGTCGCCGCCGGACAGGCCGCGCCACTCCCGCCGTACCAGGGCGACGAGCCGGTAGCAGTCGTCGACGGGGATGATCCAGTGGTCCTGCCGTCCCCGGGCGGTGTTGACGAGCAGGGCCTCCACCTCGGGGACGAGCGTGCGCAGCGGCGGGCACCGGTCGACGACCTCGCGCCAGCTCTCCGGGACGACCTCCCAGCGCGTCGCCCCGGCCGGGCTCGGATAGTGGGCCGTCACCTCGCCGTCGGCGCGCGGGACGAAGAAGGCGAGCCCCACCGGCACGCCGAGCCCCTCCGTGGGCACGGGCGGAAGGCGGACCCGGCGCGTCGGGATCAGCAGGTAGTGGTCCTCACCGGCCGCCTCGGGGGTCTCGCGGGTGAAGAGCAGGGCGCACGCCCGGCAGGCGCACAGCACCTCGGCCCGTCCGGTGCCGTACAGATGCCGGTGGCCGTCCTCGGCGGGGACGCCGCACAGATCGCAGCGGTCCGGGTCGTCGGCGGGCCCGGCGGCCGGCCGGGCGATGACCCGGGCCAGGGCCCCGCCGGTCACGAGGGCCTCCCGGCGGTCGCCGCCCGGGTGCGCACGGCGTCGAGGGGGACGAACGCGCCGGGCCGTCGCTCGTCCGGCGGCCGTTCCTCGTCCTCCGGCGCCCGGCGGACGTCCGACAGCTCGGGGGCGAGCGCGAGCACGGCCTCCCGGACGGCGTCCGCCAGACCGGCGGCGGAGGAGGGACAGCCGGACGTTCTGAGCCGGACGGTGGCGACACCGTCGGCGACCCCGGCCAGGCGCAGCTCGCCGCCCCGGTCCCGTACGGCGGGCCGGACGGCCTCGACGGCCCGGGCCACCCGCCGTTCGACCGGCTCGGGGTGGATGCCGTGGAGCGCCAGCAGATGCCCGACGAGCTCGTCGTCGGCCAGGCGCTCCGCGAGCGCGGGACCGGCCGCGTCCAGCACCCGGGTCAGGGCCTCGCCGTAGAGCTCGGTGAGGACCCGGACGGCCTCCAGGGCGGTCCGCGCGGTGGGCCCGGGGGCGGCCTCCAGCTGCCCCAGCAGGTCGTCGGCGCGGGTCAGCAGGGGCGTGGGGTCAGCCATGGCCGGCGCCGAAGGTCGGGGAGTGCACGGTCTTCCGCACCTGGCCGCGGCCGAGGTACATGTGCACCCCGCAGGGCAGACAGGGGTCGAAGCTGCGGACGGTGCGCATGATGTCGACGCCCTTGAAGTCGTCCGGCCCGTTCTCCTCGAAGATCGGTTGCCCCTGCACGGCGTCCTCGTACGGGCCGGGGGTGCCGTAGCTGTCGCGCGGGCTGGCGTTCCAGGGGGTGGGCGGGTAGGGGTGGTAGTTGGCGATCTTCTTGTCCTTGATCACCAGGTGGTGGGAGAGGACGCCGCGCACCGCTTCGTGGAAGCCGCAGCCGATGGCCTCGTCCGGCACCTCGAAGTCGGTGAAGGTGCGGGTCTCGCCGGAGCGGACCATGTCCATGGCGCGCTCCAGGAAGGTGAAGGCCATGGCGGCGGCGTAGGCCACGAAGTAGGGGCGGGCCCGGTCGCGTTCGATGGTGTTGCTCCACCGGGGGATCTTCCACTCCAGCGTGGTCTCGGGCAGCTTCTCGCTCCTGGGCAGGGTGATCCGCACGCTGTGGCCGGTGGCCTTGACGTAGGGGGTGTCGACGAGCCCGTTGAGGGCGGTGGACCACAGCCGGGCCAGGGGGCCGCCGCCGGTGTCGAGGGCCAGGTGGTTGCCGGTGCCCTGGTCGTACCAGCGGGGGCTCATCACCCAGCTGTAGTTGCCGTCGAAGTCGCGCTTCTGCGGCTCGGGCAGGGTGGTCTGGTTCCACGGGTGGCGGATGTCGACGGGGTTGCCGAGCGGGTCGTGGGTGACGAACGGCTCCTCGGCCGTCCAGTCCCCGTAGAAGGAGCTGCCCAGCAGGACGCGCAGGCCGAGGTTGATGTCGACGAGATTGTTGGTGACGAGCTTGCCGTCCACGATGATGCCGGGGGTGACGTACATGGCCTTGCCCCAGTCGTTCATCGTCTCGTAGCGGTAGTCGCAGACGTCGGGGTTCTGCCAGGCGCCCCAGCAGCCGAGGAGGATCCGGCGGCGTCCCACCTCCTCGTATCCGGGGAGGGCCTCGTAGAAGAAGTCGAAGACGTCGTCGTTCATCGCCACCGACTGTTTGACGAAGTCGAGGATCCGCATCAGGCGGGAGAGGTACTCGGTGAAGGTGGTGGGGGTGGGCTGGGTGCCGACGCCGCCGGGGTAGAGGGTGGAGGGGTGGACGTGCCGGCCCTCCATCTGGCAGAACATCTCGCGGGTGATCCGGCTGATCTTGAGCGCCTGCTTGTACACCTCGCCCTCGAAGGGGTTGAAGGCGCGCATGATGTCCGCGACGGTGCGGTAGCCGTGGATCTCGCCGCGGGGCGCCTGGGTGCGTTCGGCGCGGGCGAGGACACCGGGGTTGGTGGCCTTGACCATCGCCTCGCAGAAGTCCACGAACACCAGGTTGTCCTGGAAGATGGTGTGGTCGAACATGTACTCCGCCGCCTCGCCGAGGTTGACGATGCTCTCGGCGAGCGGCGGGGGCTTGACGCCGTAGGCCATCTGCTGGGCGTAGTCGGAGCACGTGGTGTGGTTGTCGCCGCAGATCCCGCAGATGCGCGAGGTGATGAAGCCGGCGTCCCGGGGGTCCTTGCCCTTGAGGAAGACGGAGTAGCCGCGGAACAGCGACGAGGTGCTGTGGCACTCGGTCACTTCGCGGTTGGCGAAGTCGATCTTCGTGTAGATGCCGAGGTTGCCGATGATCCGGGTGATGGGGTCCCAGGACATCTCCACGATCCGCGCGGGTTCGCGCTCCCCCGTGGACCGGTCGGCCGTTGCCGTCATGTGAGTTCTCGCCTCTTCGTTCGTGTCGTCGCCCGGGTCTTCCGCGGTGCGTGGGTGCCGCGCGAGCGCCAGGTGGGGTCGTAGCCGCTGGTCAGGTCGGGGCCGTTGTGGTGCCACTTGGGCTCGCGGTTGACGGCCGTGTTGGTGATGCCGCGCAGGCGCCGGACCAGCGCGCCGTACGGTTTGATGAGCGTGGCGGAGAGGGCGCCGCCGGTGGGCTCGTCCATGAACGGCATGAAGGCGTCGGGGAAGCCGGGCATGGTGCAGCCGATGCAGATGCCGCCGACGTTCGGGCAGCCGCCGACGCCCGCCATCCAGCCGCGCTTGGGGACGTCGCAGTTGACCACCGGGCCCCAGCAGCCGATCTTCACCTGGCACTTGGGCGAGTTGTAGTCCATGGCGAAGTCGCCCTGCTCGTAGTAGGCCGCCCGGTCGCAGCCCTCGTGCACGGTCCTGCCGAACAGCCACTGCGGGCGCAGCATGTGGTCCAGCGGTGGCGCGGGGGCCGTGCCGGCGGCGTGCTGGAGCATCCAGCCGAGGGTCTCCATGAAGTTCTCGGGCTGGATCGGGCAGCCCGGTACGTTCACCACGGGCAGCCCGGCCCTGGACCGGAAGTCCCAGCCCAGGTAGTCGGCCAGGCCCATGCAGCCGGTGGGGTTGCCCGCCATGGCGTGGATGCCGCCGTAGGCGGCGCACGTCCCGGCGGTCATCACGGCCCAGGCCTTCGGCGCCAGCCGGTCGATCCACCAGTTGAGGGTGAGCGGCTCGCCGGTCTCCGGGTCGTTGCCGAAGGACGTCCAGTAGCCGTCGCCCTCGATGATGTTCTGGTTGGGCACCGACCCCTCGATGACGAGGACGAAGGGCTCCAGTTCGCCCCGGACGGCGGCCCGGAAGGGGGCCAGGAACTCCTCGCCGCCCAGGGTGGGGGAGAGGACCTTGTTGTGGAGGTTCACCTTCGGCAGGCCGGGGACGAGCCCCAGCAGCACGTCCTCCAGGGCGGGCCGGTCGGCGGCGGTCAGGGAGACCGTGTCGCCGTCGCAGCTCATCCCCTCGGAGATCCACAGGATGTCGATCTCGTCGAAGCCCGTCGCCTCGCCGGTACCGGCGGAACCGTTGTCGCCGCTCATGTCCTCGTCCTCCCTCGTTCCCGGTCATGGACCTGGTCGTGGGTGCTCGCGGCCAGGGGCCGTACCTCCTCCGGCCGGAAGTAGTGGAACCGGCCGTACCAGTCGTGGAGTTCCGCCGCCGGGTCGTCCTCGATCGTCACCGCCAGCCGCACACTGCCGTCCACGTCGTGGAAGACCCCCGCCACCCGGGCGGTACGGCCGGCGAGGAACATGTCCTGCGCGTCGGCGCCCCGGCCGCGCGGTGCCAGCACCACCCTGCCGCCCGCCGCCACCACGACCCCGTCGACGAGCACGCTGTCCGTGGCCGGGCAGACCCCGTCGTCCCCGCCCTCCCGCCACCACGGCACCGGCGCCCCGGTGGCGCGCGGCCCCATCGAACGGATCGCGCCGTGCAGCCGGCCGAACACCTCCGGCGGCATGGTGTCCACGCGGTCGAGGATCTCCGCGGCCCGCCGGTCGGTGGCCCGCGCCTCGCGTTTCTCCTCGTCGGTCAGGAGCAGCGTGCGCAGGGTGAGGATCTCGTCGATCTCGGCGGCGTCGTGGAGATCGCCCGGGCTCTCCGGGGCCACCCGGGGACGGTCGGGCAGGATGATGGGCGAGGAGAGGACGAGGTCGCATGTGCCGGGCTCGCCCGCCAGCACCGGGAAGGTGTGGAGGTTCCGGCAGCCCGCGGCGTGCGCGCGCGCCCACGGCGGCGGGTCGAGGAGGGAGAGGAAGCACAGGCCGTCGCCGCCGATGACGGTGTGGGTGGCGATCAGCGCGTGGCGCAGCGCCTCCTCGCGCGTGCTCCGAGGCCCGGCCGCCCCGGTGTTCTCCGTGCGCACCCTGAGCCGGAACAGCCCCTTCCGGGCGTCGAGGCGCTCGGCGCGCAGCAGCGTCCGGGCCCGCAGCGGCAGCCGCTGCCGCACCACCCGCCCGGCGCCCCCGTCCAACTCCTCGGTCTCCGTCCCGCCGGGCGCCCCCACGGCGAACTCCCGCTCGTGCGCCAGGAGGTCGGCGAGCGGGACGGCGATGTCGCACTCGTGCGGGACGGCCTCGTCGAAGGGGACGTGGACGGCCCCGGCCACCTCCAGGGTGTCGACCGGGGCGTGACCGCCGGTGGGCGTGCGCCGCTCCACCCGCTTCCGCCGCACCTGGAGGAACCGCACCCGTACCCGCACCACGGGGTCGGGGCCCGTCGCCCGGACGAGGCACTCGGTGCGCTGCCGCCACGAGTCGGCGGAACCGGCCACGCCGGGCGTCTCCGGCCCCTGGGCCTCGGCCCAGTCGCGCGGCGCGAGCACGCCGAACTGCCAGCGCACCCTGTTCTTGCCCGACGAACGGCGGTAGGGGTAGAGCAGATAGCCCTCGTAGAGGACGGCGTCCGCGACGGCGCGCACCCGGTCGAAGGCGGACTCCGACGGGGAAGCGGGATCGGCTGCGGTGCCCACCCGGTTCGGTGCCAATGCGGTCTCCCTAGTGCGCGCGGAGTCACCCCACTTTCACATGATCTGTCCGGATGTGCTCGCTCCGGCGCGCAGTGGTGTGACCGGGAGCCGGACGGGTACCCGGAAGGGCGTGACGATCCGGCACCCGGCCGAGCGCGGTGGTGAACGACGGCCCTTCGAGCGGCTGGCGGAGAAGGCCTCCCACTTCACCAGCTCCCGCGCGTTCTTCGGGCTGTGCTTCCTGCTGGTGGCCAACTTCGTGGCCATGCACGTCGTCCAGCTGTCCACGGAACTCGAACTGCTCGCCGCCGGCCTGATGACCAGTGTGACGCTCCTGTTGCTCGCCCTCCTCAAGAACTCCGAGCTGCGGGCCGAGCACGCGATCCAGCGCAAGCTCGACGCGATCGCCAAGGCCCTGCTGGCGCACCACGAGGGAAAGGAGGGCGGCGAGGCCTTCGACGAGCTGCGCGACGCCATCCGGATGGAGGAGGAGATCTGAGCGCCCTCCCGGGGGTGCCCTCAGCAGATCCGGGGCAACTGCTCGCCCACCGGCAGGTCCACCACGCGCGTGCCGCCCAGCCCGGTGCGGGCCACCACCATGCCCGGGTGCTCGGCCACGCACTCCCCGATGACGGCCGCCCCGGCCCCCTGCGGGTGCGCGCGCATCGCGGCGAGTACGGCGTCCGCGTGCTCCCGGGGGACGAAGGCCACCAGCCGCCCCTCGTTCGCCACATAGAGCGGATCGAGGCCGAGGAACCCGCAGGCGTTCGCGACCGCCTCCGGCACCGGCACCGCCTCCTCGGTGAGGACGACGCCCGTCCCGGAGGCGGCGGCGATCTCGTTGAGGGCCGCCGCCACGCCGCCCCTCGTGGGGTCGCGCAGCACGTGCAGATCGCGGGTGGCGGCGAGCATCGCGGCGACCAGGCCGCCCAGCGGCGCGGTGTCGCTGACGACGTCCACACCGAACTCCAGGCCCTCGCGCACACTGAGCACGGCCACGCCGTGCAGCCCGACGGGCCCGCTGACGAGGACCACGTCGCCCGGCCGGGCCCGTTGCGGGCGGATGTCCACCCCGTCCGGGACGAGCCCCACGCCCGAGGTGGTGACGTAGATACCGTCGCCGTGCCCGGCGTCGACGACCTTGGTGTCCCCGGTGGCGACGACGGCCCCGGCCGCCTCGGCGGCGGTGCCGATCGCCCGGGCGACCCGTTCGACCACCGCCAGCTCCGTGCCCTCCTCCAGGACGAGGGCGCAGGAGAGGTAGGCGGCCCGCGCCCCGCTCATGGCCAGGTCGTTGACGGTGCCGTTGACGGCCAGGTCGCCGACGCAGCCGCCCGGGAAGAACAGCGGCCGCACCACGTAGGAGTCGGTCGAGAAGGCCACCCGGGCCCCGCCCAGGGGCAGCACGGCCGAGTCGCCGAGGACGGCCAGGATGTCGTTGCCGTAGGCGGGGGCGAACACCTCGGTCATGAGCTCCGCCGACAGCGCCCCGCCGCCGCCGTGGCCCATGACGACGACGGGCCGGTCCGGCAGCGGCGCGGGGCAGCTCCACTCCGCCGGGTCCGGCAGCGCGCCGGCCGTCTCCACGATGCCCTCAGCCAACGGAGCTCGCCTCCTTGCCGGTCGTGGCCGCCGGACCGTGGGCCAGGCGGCGGTAGAGGTAGTAGGCCGCGCACGCCCCCTCGCTGGAGACCATGGTCGCCCCCAGGGGCGTGCGCGGGGTGCAGGCCGTGCCGAAGGCCTCGCACTCGTACGGCTTGAGCAGGCCCTGGAGCACCTCGCCGCTGCGGCACGCCGCCAGTTCGAGCGTCCTGACGTCCGTCACGGCGAAGCGGTGCTCGGCGTCGAACTCCCGGTAGTCCTCCGCCAGACGCCAGCCGCTGGCCGGGATGGTGCCGATGCCGCGCCAGGCGCGATCGGTCACCTCGAAGACCTCGGCGAGCATGCGCAGCGCGGCGGTGTTGCCCTCGTCGCGGACGGCGCGCGGGTAGGCGTTCTCCACCCGGTGCTCGCCGCGCTCGAGCTGGCGGACCGTGCGGCGGACGCCTTCGAGGATGTCCAGCGGTTCGAAGCCGGTCACGACGATCGGCACCCGGAACCGCTCGGCCAGCTCCGGGTACTCGCCCACGCCCATCACGCTGCACACATGCCCGGCGGCCAGGAATCCCTGGACCCGGCAGCGGGGCGAGCTCATGACGGCCTCGATCGCCGGTGGCACGCGGACGTGGGAGACGAGCAGGCTGAAGTTGCGGACGCCCAGCCGGCGCGCCTGGTGCACGGCCATGGCGTTGGCGGGCGCGGTCGTCTCGAAGCCGATGCCGAAGAACACCACCTGCTTCCCCGGGGTGCGGCGCGCGATCTCCAGCGCGTCCAGCGGCGAGTACACCACCCGCACATCGCCGCCGGCGCCCTTGACCCGGAACAGGTCCCGGCCGGTGCCGGGCACGCGCAGCATGTCCCCGAACGAGCAGAAGACGACGTCCGGGCGGGAGGCGATGGCCAGCGCCTTGTCGATCACCTCCAGCGGGGTGACGCACACCGGGCAGCCGGGGCCGTGGATCAGCTCCACCTCGGCGGGGAGCAGCTGGTCGATGCCGTGCCGGATGATCGAGTGGGTCTGGCCCCCGCACACCTCCATCAGCGCCCAGGGCCGGGTGACGGTCGCGTGGATCTCGTCCAGCAGCCGCCGGGCGAGCGCGGGGTCGCGGAACTCCTCCAGATACCTCACCTCGGCACCTCCGGCTCTCCCGCCTCGGCGGCCGCGAGCCCCCACGCGTCGCCGAACTCCTCCTCCAGCGCGCCCATCCGGGCGAACAGCTCCAGCGTCGCCAACGCCGCCTCCTCGTCCAGCCGTTGCAGGGCGAAGCCGACGTGCACGATGGCGTAGTCGCCGACCTCGATCTCCGGCAGATAGGCCAGGCACACGTCCTTCACGACGCCGCCGAAATCCACCTTGGCCATGCGGGTGCCGTCCCGCTCCTCAACCCCGACGACTCTGCCGGGCACCGCAAGACACACGGTCCTCTCCTCTCCGCTCGCCCGCCCGCGCGGCCACGAGCAACTGACCCAGCGCCAGCCCCCCGTCGCCGCAGGGCACGTTCCGGTGCCGCACCACCGTGAAACCGGCGCCGGCCAGCCGCCGGGCGCACTCCTCCTCCAGCACCGCGTTGGCGAACACCCCGCCGGTCAGCGCCACCGTGCCCACACCGGACCGGCGGCGGACGACCGCGCACACGGCCGCCACCGCGTCGGCGACGGCCAGGTGGAAACGGGCGGCGACCACCTCCACGGGCGTCCCGGCGCGGACGTCCGCCACGACCGCGCGCAGCACCGGCGCCGGGTCGAGCAGCCACGGCCCGTCCTCCGCCGCCCGGCCGCCGCGCAGCGCGAACGCGTACGGCGGGCCGTGATCGGCCAGGCCCCGGGCCGCGTACGCCTCCAGCTCCACCGCCGCCTGCGCCTCGTACCCGGCCCGGTGGCGGACGCCGGTGAGCGAGGAGACGGCGTCGAAGAGCCGCCCCATGCTGGACGTCGGCACGCACGCCACCCGCCGCTCCAGCTGCTTTGCCAGCAGCCGGAGTTCGTCCTCCGCGCAGGCGGCCACCGCCGGAAGGGCCGGGTCCCAGGGGAGCCGGGCGCTCCGCAGGTGGGCCAGGGCCATGCGGCAGGGGTTGCGGACGGCCGCGTCGCCGCCGGGCAGCGGCACATAGGCGAGGTGGGCCGCGCGCCGGTGGCCGGTGTAGTCGGCGAGCATGACCTCGCCGCCCCACACCGCGCCGTCGTCCCCGTAGCCGGTGCCGTCGAAGGCGACGCCGATGACGGGCGCGGTGCCGTCCAGGCCCGCGTCGGCCATGGCGGAGGCGATGTGGGCGTGGTGGTGCTGCACCAGCCGCAGCGGGCGCCCCCGGGCGCGTTCCCGGGCCCAGGCGGCCGAGCGGTAGCGGGGGTGACGGTCGGCCGCCAGCGCCTCGGGCCGCACTCCGGTGAGGCCGGTGAGGTGCTCGACGGCCCGCTCCAGGGCCGTGAGCGCGGAGAGTTCACCGAGGTCGCCGATGTGCTGGGACATCCAGGCCGAACGGCCGAGCCCCAGGCAGAAGGCGTTCTTCACGTCGCCGCCCACGGCCAGGAGGGGCGGGATGTCGAAGGGCAGGGCGAGCGGTTCGGGGACGTAGCCGCGCGAGCGGCGCAGCGGCAGGACGCTGCCGTCGGCGCGCACGCGGACCATCGAGTCGTCGCACGGCGCGTGGATCGGCCGGTCGTGGGCCAGGCGCGCGTCGGCCAGTTCCGACAGCCGTTCGGCGGCCTCCGCGTCGTCGGTCACGATCGGCTCGCCGGACCGGTTGCCGCTGGTCATCACCAGGACCCTCGGGCCGGGCGGGTCGCCGGGCAGCCCGAACAGCAGCCGGTGCACGGGGCTGTAGGGCAGCATCACCCCGATGTCGGGGGCACCAGGGCAGACGGAGGGGGCGAGCGGCACGGCGGGTGGGCCGGCCCGGCGCAGCAGGACGACGGGGGCCCGGGGCCCGGTCAGCAGCCGCTCCTCGGCCTCGCCCACCGGGGCGAGGGACCGGGCGGCCGACAGGTCGGCGGCCATGACGGCGAAGGGCTTGCCACCGCGCTCCTTGGCCGCCCGCAGCCGGGCGACGGCGTCCTCGTCGCCCGCGTCGCAGGCCAGGTGATAGCCGCCCACCCCTTTGACGGCCAGCACCGCGCCGCGCGCCAGCAGCGCCCGGGCCTCCGCCATGGCCCCGGCGCCGTACCGCGTGCCGTATGCCGTGTCGGGGCCGTCTTCCAGCCGCAGCCGGGGGCCGCAGCCGGGGCAGCACACGGGCTGCGCGTGGAAGCGCCGGTCGGTGGGGTCGGCGTACTCGCCGGCGCACCGCTCGCACAGCGGGAAGGAGGCCATCGTGGTGCGCGGGCGGTCGTAGGGCAGGCCGGTGACGAGGGTGAACCGCGGCCCGCAGTGGGTGCAGGTGATGAAGGGGTGCCGGTGGCGGCGGTCGGCCGGATCGGTGAGCTCCGCGAGGCAGCCGTCGCACAGGGCCGCGTCGGGCGGCACCCGGGTACGCCCGGGGCCCGTCCCGGACGGGAGGATCGTGAACCCCGCCCCGCCGCCCCGGGCGGGCAGGGCCCGCTGCGAGACGGAGACGACCACGGCCAGCGGAGGGGGCGCGGCGGTGAGCCGTTCGCAGAACGCCCGCACCGGCTCCGGCGCTCCCTCCACCTCGGTGACGACGCCCTCCGGGTCGTTGACGACATAGCCGGAGAGGCCGAGCTCACGGGCCAGGCCGTGCACGAACGGGCGGAAGCCGACGCCCTGCACCGTGCCGCGCACGACCAGACGGCACCGGACGGGGGACGCCTGACGGGCCGTCGTCACGGCAGGCGGCCCGCCGGGTCCCCGAGGGGGAGGGCGTGCCCGCCATCCGTGCCATGGGAGTGCGCGGGGGCGGCCGCCGCCATCACCGGCCGGTGGACGGCCGCTCCCCGCACCACCGCCAGCACCCGGTCCACCAGCGACTCCACGCCTTCCCCGGACCGCGCCGACGTCTCCGCGATCTCCACCCCGGGATTGACGCCGGTGACGTTCCGTACGAACGCCGCCCGGTCGAAGCCCACCGCCCGCTCCAGGTCGGTCTTGGTGAGCACGACCAGATGCGCGAGGCCGAAGGCCGTCGGGTACTTCAGCGGCTTGTCCTCGCCCTCCGTCACCGACATCAGCGTGATCCGCAGCGTCTCGCCCAGGTCGTAGGAGGCCGGGCAGACGAGATTGCCGACGTTCTCCACGTACAGCACCCGGGTGCCGGCCGGCAGCCAGCCCTCCAGATGGGCGCGGAGCTGCGCGGCCTCCAGATGGCACAGCCCGCCGGTCAGCACCTGCCGGACGGGCACGCCGGAGCGGGCCAGGCGGCGCGCGTCGTGCTCCGTGGCGAGGTCCGCCGTCAGCGCCGCCGTGGGCACGCCCCGCGCGCTCGTGTGCGCCAGGACCCGCTCCAGCAGGGCGGTCTTGCCGCTGCCCGGACTGGACAGCAGGTTCACCACGATCGTGCCCAGGCCGGCGAGTTCCTCGCGCAGCGCACCGGCCAGGGTGTCGTTCTTCGCCAGGACCGCCCGTCGCACATCCACCACGCGGCACATCACCCGCTCGCCTCCTCGAGTTCGATGGCGGTGACCTCCAGCTCCCGGCCCCCCAGCAGTTCCCGCGACAGCTCGTCGCAGCGCGGACACCACATCGAAGGGGGCGAGCCGACGGCGAAATCGCCGCCACAAGGCGCGCAGCGGGCCAGGGCCGGGACGTCCCGCACCACCAGCCGCGCCGATTCCAGCGCGGTGCCCGCCCTGGCCAACTCGAAGGAGAAGCGCAGCGCGTCGGGTACGACGCCCGCCAGCTCGCCCACCCTCACCCGCACCGCCGTGACGCGTCCGCCGCCGTGGAGCCGGGCGGTCTCCGCCGCCCGTTCGACGATCGCCTCGGCGATGGACAGCTCGTGCATCCGCCTCGCCGCTCCCGTCGCCCGTGACCGTCAAGTGCCCCACGGGAGCACGTACGCCCCCACAGTGACCGGCTCGCGGCGCCCCCGGCCGTGCGGCGGGGCCGGAGCGGTCCATGCGGCCGCACGTATTCGCCCGCGCGGCGCAATCCCGCACACCCGCACGGCCGCGCGCCGTCGCGCCCCGCCGCCGCTCGGTGACGATCGCCTCGGGAACGGCGGGCCACACCCGCCCCCCAGTCCCCATCCGACGCATCCCACACGGGAGGACGGTCGCCGTGCGCATTCTGCTCGTCGCCAGCGCGTTCAACAGCCTCACCCAGCGGGTCTTCGCCGAACTCGGCGACCACGGCCACAGCCCGGCCGTCGCCGTGGTGGACGACGAGGACGCCGTGCGCGCGGCGGTCGACCGCCACCCGGCCGACCTGGTCGTCGCGCCGATGCTGCGCACGGCGATCCCCCGGGACGTCTGGTCCCGGCACACCTGCCTGGTGGTCCACCCAGGGCCGCCGGGGGACCGGGGCCCGTCCTCCCTCGACCACGCCCTGCGCGACGGCGCCCGCCACTGGGGGGTGACGGTGCTTCAGGCCGAGGAGGAGATGGACGCCGGGGCCGTCTGGGCGGACGAGGGCTTCGCCGTGCCCGACGGGGTGGCCAAGAGCGACCTGTACCGGGGGGAGGTCGCGGACGCCGCCGTCCGGGCCGTCCTCCTCGCGGTCGAGCGTCACGCCTCGGGCCGCTGGACACCCCGCCCCCAGGCCGGCCTGCCCGTGCGGGCCCGCCCGTACCTGCGGCAGGAGGAGCGCCGGATCGACTGGCGGGAGCAGCCGACCGAGTCCGTGCTGCGCGCCCTGCGGGCCGCCGACTCTCAGCCGGGGGTACGGGACGAACTCCTGGGCGCCGAGTGGTTCCTGCACGGCGGCCACGCCGAGGACCGGCTGCGCGGCCGGCCCGGGCGGGTGCTGGCCACCCGGGCGGGCGCCGTCTGCCGCGCGACCGCCGACGGAGCGGTGTGGATCCCCGAACTGCGGCGCTGCCGCACGGAATCCGGTCCGCCCGGCCTGAAACTGCCCGCCGCCCTCGCCCTCGGCGACCGCCTGCCGCCCGTCCCCGAGATCCCGGCCCCCCTCCAGCCGCCGCCCGGCCGGCACACCTGGAGCGACATCCGCTACACCGAGGCCGGACCGGTGGGCTTCCTCCGGTTCCGCTTCCCCGGCGGCGCGATGAGCACGGCCCACTGCCGGCGCCTGCTCAACGCCTACCGCCAGGCCTGCCGGCGCCCCACCGCGCTGCTGGTGCTCGGCGGCGAACGCGACATCTTCTCCCACGGCATCCACCTCAACGTCATCGAGGCCGCGGCCGACCCCGCCGCCGAGTCGTGGGCGAACATCAACGCCATGGACGACCTGGTCGAGGCCGTGCTGACCACCACCGACCGGCTCGTCGTCGCGGCCGTCGGCGGCGGCGCCGGCGCGGGCGGGGCCATGCTGGCGCTCGCCGCCGACGAGGTGTGGTGCCGCGACGGCGCCGTCCTCAACCCCCACTACCGGCTGATGGGCCTGTACGGCTCCGAGTACTGGACCTACACCCTGCCCCGGCGCGTCGGCGCCGAACAGGCGGCGGCGCTGACGGAACAGGCCGCGCCGGTCAGCGCCGCCCGCGCCCTCGTCCTCGGGCTCGTCGACCGCGTCCTGCCCGCCTCACCGGGGGAGTTCGCGGCCGCCGTCGCCCGCACGGCCGACGCCCTCACCCGCCACACCGACACGGCCGCCCGGATCGCCGCGAAGAAGGCGGCCCGCGAGAAGGACGAGCGGATCCGGCCGCTCGCCGCATACCGCGCCGACGAACTGCGCCACATGCGCGCGGCCTTCTTCACCCCCGACGCCCCCTACCACGCCCTGCGCTCGGCGTTCGTCCGCAAACAGCCGGCACCGGGCGCAGGGGAACACCTGGACCGGCTCTCACGGCCGCGCCCGGTCCGCCGTTTCCCGGAGCGGCGGCGGTGACCGCCCCGGCCCGCCCGCGCGTCCTCGTCGCGGGCATCGGCAACATCTTCCTCGCCGACGACGCCTTCGGCCCCGAGGTGATCGCCGCCCTGCGCGAGGCCTCCCTGCCGGACGGCGTGGACGCCGCCGACTTCGGCATCCGGGGCATGGACCTCGTCTACCGGCTGCTGGACGGCTACGACGCCGCGGTCCTCGTCGACGCCGTGCCGCGCGGCGGCGCCCCGGGCACCCTGTACGTCCTGGACGTCGACGGACCCGGTACGGACCTCGCCCCGGCCGTCCCCGAGGCGCACGGCATGGACCCGGTGAAGGTCCTGGCCACCGCGCGCGAACTGGCCGGTTGGGAGGGTCTGGCCTTCCCCCGCGTGGTGCTCGTGGGCTGCGAGCCGCTCACGCGCATGCGCGGCGACGAGCCCGACGTCGTCCACGGCCTCAGCGACCCCGTCCGCGCGTCGGTCGGCGAGGCGGTACGGCTCCTGGAGACCGTCGTGGCGGAGCTGCTGCCCGGGCACGCGGCCGAGCGGCTGCCGGGCTGACGCCCGACGACCGCGTGGTCGTCGCTCAGGAGTCCCCGGCGGCGAGGACGAACTCCCGCAGCGCGTCCGGAGCCGGCGCCACCACCTCCGCGAGCCTGCTGCCGCCCCGGAAGGCGATGAAGGCGGGCACGGGACCGACGCCCGCCTTCTGGACGACGTCGTACGCCTCGTCCACGTCGACGCTGTAGAAGCCCACCGCGCGAGTGAACTCGGGCAGCTCCGAGAGCTTCTCGAACACCGGGACGATCGTCCGGCAGAGATTGGCCCAGGTGGCGCAGAAGCACACGACCACGGGCCGCTCCAGGGCGATGGCCCTCTCGAACTCGTCCAGGCTCGTCAACGACGTGACCGACATGCTTCCGCATCCCCTCGCGACGGGTCGGCTTCCGCGGCGGCCCGCGGCACCTCGCCACACCGTTCCACGAGTCCGGCCGCCCCGCACGTCGGCGGAGCGCCGGACACCGGACCGGCGGCGAAACCGCGACACACCATCACCATTCCCCTGGTCCCCATCGCCCGGAGGCCGATACTGGGGCGCGTTCTCGCCGGGCACGGAGGTGAAACCGGGTGCGGATCAAAAGCGGCCCGCTGGAGGCCGCCGGCTGGTGGGCCGGGCTCACCGCGCTGTGGATCATGCTCATCAGCACGGTCGACGTCCTGGAGCTGGCCGTCGGGGCGGCGGCGGCCCTGGCCGGGGCCTGGGCGGCCCGCGCCGCCCGGCGCGCGGCGCGCGAGTGAACGGGTGGCTGGCCGCCGCCGCGCTGCTCCTGATCGCCGGTGTGGGCCCGAGCCTGTGGGGCGCCGCGCGGGGCGCCCCCGGGCGGCGCGTCGTGGCGCAGAACTACGCGACGCTGCTGCTGTGCCTGGTGTTCCTGCTGCTGGCGCAGGGCTACGGACGACCGGCCTACGTCGACCTCGCGCTCGTCGTCTCGGTGCTCGGGCCCGCCGGGACGCTCGTCTTCGCCCGGCTCCTCCTCGCCGGGGAGGAAGGTGAGCCGCCCGGGACGCGCCGGCTCACCCCCGTCGTCGCCGCCGGCACGGCCGCGACGGTCCTCCCGCTGTGCGTGGTCACCGGACCGGGCCGCGCGACCGTCAAACTGCTGGTCATCGGCGCGCTGCTGCTGGCCGGGGGAGTGGCCACGACCAAGGCGGTGCGCCATGGCTGACCCGGCCGTCGACGACGTCCTCGTCGTCGCCTCGCTGCTGTTCGTCGCGGCGGCCGCCACCGCCGCCGTCCTCAACCGGGACCCGGCCCGCCAGGCCGTGGTCCTCTCCCTGCTCGGCCTGGGGCTCGCCGTGCTCTTCACGGTCCTCCAGGCGCCCGACGTCGGCCTCTCCCAGCTCGGCGTCGGATCCGCCCTCACCCCGCTGATGATCCTGCTGACGGTGCGCAAGGTCCGGCGGCAGCGGGAGCGGCACGGCGGAAAGCGACACGAATGAGCCGGCGCGCGCGGCTGTGCGTCCTCGCCGCCGGCCTCCTGGCGACGGCGGCACTGCTGGTGGCCGCCGTCCTCCGGATGCCGTCCTTCGGCGGCCCCTGGCACCCCTACGGCGACCGCGCGGTCGAGGCCGCCCTGCGCCGGAACACCGCCAACACCGTCTCCGCCGTCAACTTCGACCAGCGCGCCTTCGACACCCTCGGCGAGGAGAGCATCCTCTTCGCCTCCGTGCTCGGCACCGTCGTCCTGCTCCGCCGCACCGAGGACGAGCGGACCTCGGAACCACGCCCCGTGCCCGTGCCCGCCACGATGCGCCGCTACGGGATCGCCGCCCTGCCGGTCACCCTCCTCGTCGGGCTGTACGTCATCGCGCACGGCCAGCTCAGCCCCGGCGGCGGATTCCAGGGCGGGGTCGTCGTCGCCACCGCCTTCCACCTGCTGTACGTCGCCATCGACTACCCGGCGCTCAAACGCGTCCGGGCCGTCGGCCTGTACGAGATCGGCGACGCCCTGGGCGAGGCGGCCTACGTCCTGACCGGCGTGGGCGGGCTGGTCGCCGGCGCGGCGTACCTCGCCAACGTCCTGCCGTACGGAACCTTCAACACGCTCGCCTCCGGCGGCACCGTCCCGCTGCTCAACGCGGCCGTGGGCGTGGAAGTGGCCTCGGCCGTCGTCGTCCTGCTCGCCCGTTTCCTGAGCCAGGCCCTGGAGATCGAAGGAGACCGGGAATGACGGTGCTGCCCTACCTCGTCGCGGGATGGATCTTCCTGGTCGGGGTGTACGGCCTGGCCACCAGCCGCGACCTGGTGCACGCCGTGGGCTGTCTGGCCGTCGCCCAGTCCTCCACCTATGTGCTGCTGCTGTCCGTCGGCTACCGCCACGGCGGCACCGCGCCCGTCTTCTCCGACGTCAAGCCCGGCGTCACCGTGGTCGACCCGGTCGTCCAGGCCCTGGCCCTGACCGACGTCGTCGTGGGAGCGACGGTGACCGCGCTGCTGCTCGCCCTGGTCGTCCAGACCGCCAAACGCTTCGGCACCACCGACCCCGACGAACTCTTCGCGCTGAGGGGCTGAGGGGCCATGGACCGGTTCCTGCCGCTGATCGTGGCGGTACCCCTGCTCGGCGCCGCCCTCCTGGTGGGCGCGGGCCGGCGGATGGCACGCCCGGTGGCGGAGTCCGTGGGCCTCGCCTGCGCCGCCGGCAGCACCGGGCTCTCGGCGGTGCTCCTCACCGGGGGCACGGCCGTGACCTGGGTCGGGGACTGGACGCCGCTCCACGGGCACAGCGCGGGCATCGTGCTCGTCGGCGACCGGGTCGGCCTGGGCCTGGCCGGGCTGACGTCCCTGCTGGTGACCGCCGTGCTCGTCTACTCCTGGCGCTACTTCGACGAGCCGCCGCACGGCCACCCGGGTGCCTACCCCGCGCTCGTCCTGCTCTTCCAGGCGGGCATGTGCGGCTTCGCGCTCACCGGCGACCTCTTCGACGCGTTCGTCTTCTTCGAGCTGATGGGCGTCGTCGGATACGCGCTGACCGGCTACCACGTCGAGGAGAAGCGTCCGGTCCAGGGCGCCCTGGCCTTCGGGTTCGTCAACTCCCTCGGCGGCTACGCCTCGCTGCTCGGCATCGCCCTGCTCTACGCCCGCACCGGCGAGCTCGGCATGGCCCAGGCGGGCCGGCAACTGGACACCCGGCCGCGTGCCGACGTCCTCGTCGTCACCGCGTTCGTCCTGATCCTGACGGGGCTGCTGGTGAAGGCGGCCGCCGTGCCCTTCCACTTCTGGCTGCCGGACGCCCACGCAGTCGCCCCCACCCCGGTGTGCATGCTGCTGTCCGGGGTGATGGTGGAGATGGGCGTCTACGGGGCCGCGCGCGTCCGCACCACCGTGTTCGCCGGACCCGGCGGCGTCCCGGCGGGCGACGCCCACCGGGTCCTCCTCGTCCTGGGGGTGACGACCGCGCTGGTGGGCGCGGTGATGTGCTGGCAGCAACGGCACGTGAAGCGGTTGCTCGCCTACTCCACCGTCGGGCACTCCGGGCTGTTCCTCGTCGCGCTGGCCGCCGCCGAGCCGGAGAGCACGACGGGCGCGTGCCTGTACGTCCTGGGCCACGCCGGGGCCAAGGCCGCACTGTTCGCCTGCTCCGGCATGCTCCTCGACCGGTACGGCAGCGTCGACGAGTGCGAACTCCACGGGCGGGGCCGGGACATGACGGGCATCGGCCTGCTCTTCGCCGCCGGCGGCCTCGCGCTCGCCGGGCTGCCCCCCTTCGGCACGGGCCTGGGCAAGGCCCTGGCCGAGGAGGCGTCCCCCTGGTTCGCCGCGCTGTTCGTCCTCGTCTCCGCGATCACGGGCGGCGCGGTGCTGCGCGTGACCGCGCACGTCTTCCTGGGCGCCGGGCGACAGCCCAGCACCCAGGAACCGGAGACCGGCGGCGACGAGGAACCCGAGACCGGACGCCCGGTGCGCAGACCGCCCCCGCCGATGGTGACGGTGGCGGCCCTGCTCCTCGTGGGCGCCCTCGCCGTGGGCACCGTCCCCGCGCTCGCCCGGGGCGTCGCCGGCGCGGCACACGCGTTCACCGACCACGCGGGCTACGCCGCCGCCGTCCTCGACGGCCGGGCGACGGCGTACCCCGGGGCCACCCCGTGGTGGACCTGGTCCGGCGCGGGCCTCGGCCTGCTGTCCGCCGCGCTGGCCACCGGCATGGCCGCGGCGGCCGTACGCACCGGCCGGCCCGGCGGGCGCTGGAGCGCCCCGCTGCGCCGGCTCCACTCGGGCCACGTCGGCGACTACGTGGCGTGGGCGGCGGCCGGCATCGGGCTGCTGGCGGCGCTCGCCCTGTGGCCCGCCGGCTGAGGGGCCGCCCGCTCAGGAAGGGCCCCTGCGCGCGGTGACATAGCTGAACGGCGCGGACACCCCGGCGCTGTGGTGACCGGCGGCCGTGAGGGCCAGGGACAGCCGTGCGCGCGGCTTGAGGCCGAAGCCCGCGGTGGCGTGCAGTGCGCCGAGCGCGAGTTCGCTGCCGCACCCCACGGCCGCGTAGCCGTCGGCCGGTTCGGCGATCTGGTAGTCGTCGTAGACGGTGAACAGGCGGCCGTATATGCCGACGAGGAACGTCCCGGCCTGCTCCTGCTCCGAGTCCTTGCGTGCCCAGCCGCCGTCCTTGAGGCAGGCGCGCAGCTTGTCGACGAAGACGGTGGTCATGAACCGGTCCAGATCCCCCTTGGGCCGGGGCGCCTTGAACGCGTGGTGCAGCAGCTGACCCATGCGGAAGCTGGTGGTGAACCCCATGGCGTAGGGGCCGTTGCGGAAGACCTTCGGATCCCGGCGGACGGTGATTCTCAGCCCGGCGACGCCCGCCGAGTCCCCGCCCAGATGCACCCGCCCGTTGTACGCGAGCCCGACGATCACCGTCATGTCCGCCCCCTCCTCAGTGGCCCCCTTTCGATACTTCGCCGACGGAATCGGGCGGAAACCGGGCAACGGCACCGGCCTTCCCGTCACATGTCCCAGCCGTACGGCGTCGACTCCCTGGGGGAGGGAGCGGCGCCCCTGGCCTCGACGTCGTGCTCCGCCGTCCGCAGGAGCTTGCCGCCCAGGTCGCGCAGGGCGCGGGCCGCGGCGAACTCGTCGCCGATGTCCGGCACGTCCTCGTCGCCGGCCGCGCGCCGGGCGGTGCCCGTGCCGGTCAGGGAGGACGTGCCCGTCTCCAGGACCGCTCGCGCCGTCGTCTTTCCTTCGTCCTCGAAGAGGTGGAGGCGGACCTCCCAGTCGGCTGTGTGCGGCATGCTCGCTCCTCGGTCTCAGTGCGACAGTTGCGCGTCCTCGTGCATGACCTCCCTGATGTCGTCACTGGCCTTGGCCAGCAACTGTTCGGCGAGGTTGTTGAGGGCCCGGGCGGCCGCCACCTCCTCGCCGACGCGCTGCTGGCGGCGGTCGTCCGGATTGCGGTTGGCGATGCCCTGGGCGCTCATGCCGGAGCCGTCGTGCATCCGGAGCCGGACATCCGCCTGGGTGGTGGCGTCGATCTCCCGGAACTGCATGTCGATGGCGCAGTCGACGATCTTCTCCATGGTGCTCACCTGCCGTATGACGATGGTTCAGCCCGCCGGGGCGGGCGGTGCCGCCAGGTGCCCGGTGAACCACTCGCGGGCGAGGTCCGCCACGGCGTCCAGAGTCCCGGGCTCCTCGAAGAGATGGGTGGCGCCCGGCACGACGGCCAGGCGGTTCTCGCAGCGGAGCGCGGCCGCCGCCTGCCGGTTGAGGTCGAGGACCGTCTCGTCCCGGCCGCCGACGACGAGCAGGGTCGGCGCGGTGACCTGGGCCAGCCGGTCGGCCCCGGCCAGGTCGGGGCGGCCGCCCCGGGACACCACGGCGGTGATGTCCTCGCCCTCGCCCCGCGCGTGCTCCTCCGCCGCGTCGGCGGCGGCCAGCAGGGCGGCCGCCGCGCCCGTGCTCGCGCCGAAGTAGCAGACGGGCAGGGCCGTGTGGCGCCGCAGCCAGCGGGTCACCTCGGTCAGCCGGCGGGCCAGCGGCCCGACGGCGAAGACGTTCGCCCGGTCGGCCTCCTCCTCCGGGGTGAGGAGGTCGAACAGGAGCGTGCCCAGCCCCGCCTCGGCCAGCGCCTCGGCCACCGCGCGGTTGCGGGGGCTGAAGCGGCTGCTGCCGCTGCCGTGGGCGAAGACGACGATGCCGGCGGCCCCGGCGGGCATGTGCAGATCGCCGGGCAGACGGACGCGCCCGTCCTCCACCGGCAGCTCGACCGGGCCGGTACGGGACCGGCAACCCCCGTCGTTCCCGTCGCTTTCGTCGTCCCCGTCGCCGCCGGATTCCTCGGCGTTCCTGTGCAGCAGGGCGACGACCTCCTCGTCGGCGGTCTGCGAGAAGTCGCGGTACCACTCGCCCACGGCGGAGAAGAGGGGCGGCGTGCTGAGGCAGATCAGTTCGTCCACCTCCGGGCCGATCCGCTCGGCCGCGTCCGGGGGCGCGACGGGCACGGCGAGCACGACCCTGGCCGCCCCCTCGGCCCTGGCCACCCGGCAGGCCGCCGACGCGGAGGCGCCGGTGGCGATGCCGTCGTCGACCACGATCACGGTCCGGCCCGTCAGCGGGATCCGCGGCCGTCCGCCCCGGAAGCGCTTCGCCTGCCGGGCCAGCTCCGCCTCCTCGGCGCGCTGCACCTCGGCCAGGTCGTCCTCGTCCACCCGGCTCATCCGCATGATGTCCTCGGAGATGACGCGTATCCCGCCCTCGCCGATCGCCCCGAACCCCAGCTCCCGGTGGTAGGGGACGCCCAGCTTCCGGACCAGGATGACGTCCAGCGGGGCGCCGAGCGCGTGCGCCACCTCGAAGGCGACCGGGACCCCGCCGCGCGGCAGGCCCAGCACCAGCGGATCGGCGTCGCGGAGGTCCTCCAGCCGGCCGGCGAGGCGCCGGCCCGCGTCCACTCGGTCGTCGAATCGCATGCGCACACCTCCGGCCCCCGTAATCCCAATATGACCGGATCGGGGGTGATAGTCCACGCGGGACCTTCCGTGGTCCAGTCCAGGTCCGGCCCAGGTCTAGTCCTCCAGCGCCGCCCGGACCCGGGCCGCCACCTCCGCCGCCTCGTCCTGCGACGCGTAGCGCCCGCGCGGCCAGAAGAAGCCGCGCAGACCGTCCTTGCGGTCGCGCGGCACCACATGCACATGGAAGTGCGGCACGGACTGGCTGACCCGGTTGTTCGCCGCCACGAACGACCCCGCGGCGCCCATGCCGCGCTCCACCGCGCCCGCGATCCGCCGCACCCGGGTGAAGAACGGACCGATCTCCTCCGGCAGCAGGTCGGTGAGCGTCTCGGCGTGCCGCCTGGGCACGACGAGCACATGGCCGGGGAACAGCGGACGGGCGTCGAGGAACGCCACCGCCGTCCCGTCGTCGAGGACCCGGTGTCCGTCGGCCTCGCCGGCCGCGATCGCGCAAAAGAGGCACTCCACGGAGACCAGTGAACTACGCGCGCCGTCCCGGGGCAGGGATCACCCATGCCCCTCCTCGTCGGCACCTCGGGATGGCAGTACAAGGACTGGCGCGGCGGCCTCTACCCCGCCGACGTTCCGCAACGGCTGTGGCTGGAGGAGTACGCGGGGCACTTCGCCACCGTCGAGAACAACAACGCCTTCTACCGGCTCCCCACGCCCGAGACCTTCGCGGACTGGCGCGCCCGCGTCCCCGACGGGTTCGTCATGGCCGTCAAGGCCAGCCGCTACCTCACCCACATCAAGCGGCTGCGCGAACCGGAGGAGCCCGTCGACCGGCTGATGCGGCACGCCGCCGGGCTGGGGGACCGGCTGGGGCCCGTGCTGCTCCAGCTCCCGCCCACCCTCCGCTGCGACGCCGCCGCCCTGGACACCGTGCTCGGCTGCTTCCCGGCGGGCGTCCGCGTGGCCGTCGAGCCCCGGCACGACAGCTGGTGGACGGACGACGTCCGCGCCGTCCTCACCGGCCACGGCGCGGCGCTGTGCTGGGCGGACCACGGCTCCCGGCCGGTGACCCCGCTGTGGCGCACGGCGGACTGGGGGTACGTCCGCTTCCACTGCGGCGCGGCCGAGCCGTGGCCCCGCTACGGCCGGCAGGCGCTGGCGAGCTGGGCCGGGCGGATCGCCGACACCTGGCCCGACCGGGCGGACGTCTACTCGTACTTCAACAACGACCCCGGCGGCGCCGCCGTCCACGACGCGGCCGCCTTCGCCCGGGCCGCCGCCCGGCTGGGCCGCACGGTCAGCCGCACCCCGGCCGACTCCCGGTGAGGGCTTCGTAGGAACCGCAGGGCTTTGTAGGAACCGCACAGGCCCGCCCCCGCAGCGCTGACAAGGCCCCGGGGCCGGGAACGCACCGTGATCGGTGAGGATGAGCGGGTGCCCGAAACCCTGAACCCCGCGGACCCCGGCTTCGCACACGACCCGTACCCGTACTACGCGCGGCTGCGCGCCCGGGGCCCCGTGGCGCGGGTGGCCCTCGCCAACGGCACGCACGCCTGGCTCGTCACCGGCTACGACCGGGCGCGGGAGGTCCTCGCCGACCCCCGCTTCTCCAATGTGCCGCCACCCCGCGCCGGGCGCCCCAAGCCGGACTCCCCGGCCCGGCGGGCCCAGGCCTGCCTCGCCCGCCACATGCTCAACTCCGACGCCCCCGACCACCTCCGGCTGCGCCGGCTGACCACGGCCGCCTTCACCCCGCGCCGCGTGGACGCCCTGCGCCCGAGGATCGAGCGGCTGACCGACGGCCTGGTCGCGGAGGTGTCCAGCCTGCTGGCCCGCGAGGGGACCGTCGACCTGGTGGACGCCTTCGCCTTCCCGCTGCCCGTGCTCGTGATCGGCGAGGTGCTGGGCGTGCCCGAGGCCGACCGGGCTTCCTTGCGGGAGTGGACCTACCGCGTCGGCTCGCCCACCGACGCCCTGGAACGGGGGGCGACCGACGAGGCGTGGGCCGCGCTCCACGCGTACTTCACCACGCTGATCGCGCACAAGCGCCGCTCCCCGGGCGACGACCTCTTCAGCGCGCTGGTGCACGACGCGAGCGAGGGCGGTCTCGACGACGGCGAACTGCTGGCCATGGCGTTCCTGCTGCTCTTCGCGGGCTATGAGACGACCATGAACCTGCTGGCCTCCGCGTCGCTGCTGCTGCTCACCCACCCGCGCGAGCTCGCCGCCGCCCGGGAGGGCGGCGAGGCGCGGTGGGCCGCCGTGGTCGAGGAGACCCTGCGGCACGCCAGCCCCCTGGAGGGCACGACCTGGCGGCGTACGACGGAGCGCGTCGACCTCGGCGGGGGAGCGGTGATACCGGCGGAGGAGTCCGTGCTCGTCGTGCTCGCGGCGGCGGGCCGCGACCCGGAGCGCTTCCCCGACCCGGACGCCTTCCGCCCCGCCCGCTACCTCGCGGGCACGGCGACGGGCGACGGCACGGCGACGGACGACGGCGCGCGACGGGACGAGGGCGGGGAACGGGACGCGGGCGTGGGGCGGCCCGCCCCGCACCTCGCCTTCGGTCACGGGCCGCACTTCTGCCTCGGCTCCCGCCTGGCCCGGATGGAGGCGACGATCGCCCTGCCGCGGCTCTTCGACGCGCTCCCCGGACTGGCCCTGGCCACCGAGCCGGAACGGCTGCCGTACCGCCCGGGGCTCCTGGTGCGCGGCCCGCGCGAACTCCCCGTCACCCACGCCGCACGGCATTGAGGTCCCCTGCCCCGCCGGGCCAACGCCCAATCCCCGGGCGGGTGTTGTTCATCAGGACGGGTGGACGGGGCCCGGACGCCTTGCCGGTCACCCTCCGTGTTCGAGAGGCTGCGGTCAGTAAGTATGGCCGTCGTGCCGCGGGCTCCCACAGGCGCCGGACCGACGCGCTCCGGTGATGCGCGCCCGTATCGAGCCCGTCGGCAGGTGACCCATGCGAGCGGTCCGGTCCGCCCTGGCAGCCCTGGTGGCGGCCGTCCTCCTCACGGTGTCCGCCATGGCCCCGGCCGTGGCCGCGCCCGCCGCCGTCCGGGCCGTGCGCGGCGGCCCGGAGGTCACCGCGATCGAGGTCGCGCCCGGGGTGCGGCTCCGGGCGGAGGTCCACGCGCCCGCGGGCCCCGGGCCGCACCCGCTGGTTGTGATGCCGGCCCCCTTCCCGTACCCCGCAGCCCACCAGGACCCGGCGGCCCGGCGGCTGGCCGCCGCCGGGTACGTCGTCGTCGGCTACCGGCCGCGCGGCCTGCCCGGCTCGGGCGGCGCGTTCGGCATGGCCGGGCCGCGGGACGTCGCCGACGCCTCCGCCGTGATCTCCTGGGCGCTCGCCCGCACCCCCGCCGACGCCCGGCGGGTGGGCCTGTACGGCACGGCGTACGGCGCCGGCATCGGGCTGCTCGCCGCCTCCGAGGACCGGCGGGTACGGGCGGTGGCCGCCCTCGGCGGCTGGGTGGACCTCCTCGACGGGCTCTACGGCGGCGGCACCAGGCGGCGGGCCCACCCCCTGTTCCGGGCCGCCGCCCGCCCCGGGGCGGTCCGGCCGGACCCGGAGGTCCGCCGCGCCCTGCGGGAGTACGCGGAGCACCCCGACCCCACGCCCGCCTTCCGCTCCTTCGCCCGCGCCCGTTCCCCGATCACCCACCTGGACCGGCTCAACGCCCACGCCCCCGCCGTCCTGCTGGCCCACACCTGGTCCGCGACCGTCGAGTCACCCAACCGGAACGGGCGGTACTTCAGCCGCCTCCGCACGGCCAAGCGCCTGGAGTACCGGCGGGACGACCACGCCACGGAAGCGCCGCCGGCGAGCGCGGAGCGCTGGTTCGACCGCCACCTGCGCGGCCGGCCCGGCGGCCCCGGCACCGAGCCGCCCGTCTTCCTGGAGGCCCGGGGCCGGCCCCCCGGCCACCCCGGGGAGCACTACGACGACCTGTGGGCGACCGCCTCCGCCAACCACGTCCCCCCGCTGGAGCCGAGGACGGGCCCAGACCCCGTCATCCACACCGGCCCGGACCGCGGCCCGCACGCCGACGCCCCGTCACCCGGCCACGGCACCGCCGCCCTCTGGTGGACGTCCCCCGACCCCCGCCCCCGGCGGCTGCGGGGCATCCCCGCCCTGCGCACCCGGGTGACCCCCTCGGCGGCGGAGGGGACCCTCGTCGCGCGCCTCTACGACCTGGCCCCCACCGGCACCGCCACGCTCGTCACCCACGCCCCGTACTCCTTCGCCCACCGCGCCCCCGGAACCCCCTTCGAGGCGTCCTTCGACCTCTTCGCCACCGTCTACGACCTCCCCGCCGGCCACCGGCTCGCCCTCGTCGTCACCGGCACCGACCCGCTGTACGTGGCGCGCAACCCGCCCGGGGCCACCCTCGCCCTCCACTCCGCCGCGACCGGACTCGCCCTGCCCGTCCGCTGAACGGGTGACGCGAATCGCGCGCGGGCGGGGGCTGCCGGAAGGTTGAGGGTGTGAAGGCTGCCTCCCCGACCCCCGACGACCACGTCATCGTGCTCTTCGGCGCCACCGGCGACCTCGCCCGGCGCAAGCTGCTCCCCGGCCTCTTCCGGCTCGCCCTGGCCGGCCTGATGCCCCGCGCCTACCGGGTCGTGGGCACCGCGCCCGCCTCGGAGGCGCTCACCGACGAGGAGTTCCGGGAGCGCGCTCGGGGCGCCGTCGCCGAATTCTGCTCCGCCAAGCCCGTCGGCGAGGAGTGGGAGGCCTTCGAACGCGCCCTGAGCTTCGGGGCCGCCGACCCCAAGGACACCCGGCCGCTGCTCGACGCCGTCCGCGCGGCCGAACGCGACCTCGGCGGCAGCCCCCGCCGCCTCCACCACCTGGCCGTGCCGCCCGCCGCCTTCGCCTCCGTCGTCGAGGAACTCGGCCGCACCGGACTCGCCAACGGCGCCCGCGTCATCGTCGAGAAGCCCTTCGGCACCGACCTCGCCTCCGCGCGCGCCCTCAACGACACCCTCCACACCGTCTTCGACGAGGAACGGGTCTTCCGCATCGACCACTTCCTCGGCAAGGAGTCCGTCGACAACATCCTCGCCCTCCGCTTCGCCAACGGCCTCTTCGAACCCGTCTGGAACCGCGACCACATCAACCATGTCCAGATCGACGTCCCCGAGGCGATCGGCATCGAGGGCCGCGCCTCGTTCTTCGAACAGACCGGCACCTTCCGCGACATGGTCGTCACCCACCTCTTCCAGGTGCTCGGCTTCGTCGCCATGGAACCGCCCGCCGACCTCGGCGCGAAGGCCCTGCGGGACGAGAAGAACAAGGTCTTCCAGGCGATGCGGCCGCTCGACCCCCGCCGGGCCGTGCGCGGCCAGTACGACGGCTACCGCGCCGAGCCCGGCGTCGACCCGCGCTCCGGCACCGAGACCTTCATCGCCCTGCGCGCCGAGATCGACAACTGGCGCTGGTCCGGCGTCCCCTTCTACCTCCGCTCCGGCAAATCGCTCGCCCACCGGCGACAGGTCGTCACCCTCCACTTCAAGGAGCCCCCGCTGCGGATGTTCCCCGGCGCGCAGCCCCCGGCCGACTCCTGCGCCAACGCCATCGTCGTCGACTTCGACGACCCCGGCTGGATCGCCGCCCGCTTCCTCGTCAAAGAACCCGGCCCGAGCATGCGGCTCGGCCCCGCCAGGATGACGTTCCGGTACGCCGACTCCGTCCGGCGGCGGCACGGCCTGGAGGGCTACGAACGGCTCATCCTCGACGCCATGCTGGGCGACCAGGCCCTCTTCACCCGCTCCGACGGCATCGAACGGCTCTGGGAGGTCTCCGCCCCCCTGCTGGAGTCGCCCGGCGACGTGCTGCCCTACCCGCCCGGCTCCTGGGGGCCCGACGCCGTCCGCGACCTGATCGCCCCGCACCGCTGGTACCTCCCGGATGACATCGGTGACAGCGGGGAAGGCGCCACACCATGACCCGTCTCGGCCTGCCCGACACCGTCCACGCCTGCCTGTTCGACATGGACGGCGTCCTCACCCGCACCGCCACCGTCCACGCCGCCGCCTGGAAGGAGACCTTCGACGCCTTCCTGAGCCGCCGCGACGGAGCGGACTTCCGCCCCTTCGACGCCACCGACTACGACCGCTACGTCGACGGCATGCCCCGTGCCGACGGCGTCCGCACCTTCCTCGCCTCGCGCGGCATCCACCTCCCCGAGGGCAGCGAGGACGACCCGCCCGACCGCGACACCGTGCACGGGCTCGGCAACCGCAAGAACGCCCTCGTCCTGACGAAGATCCAGGAACTGGGCGTCGAGGCCTTCCCCGGCTCCGTCCGCTACGCCCGGGCCGCCCGCGACGCCGGACTGCGCCGCGCCGTCGTCTCCTCCAGCGCCAACTGCCAGGCCGTACTGGCGGCGGCGGGCATCGAGGACCTCTTCGAGGTGCGGATCGACGGGATCGTCGCCGCCGAACGGCACCTGCCGGGCAAGCCCCACCCCGACACCTTCCTCGCCGCCGCCCACGACCTCGGCACACCACCCGGGGCCGCCGCCGTCTTCGAGGACGCCCTGGCGGGCATGGAGGCCGGCCGCGCCGGCGCCTTCGGCTTCGTCGTCGGCGTGAACCGGGCCGACCAGGCCGAGGAACTGCGCCGGCACGGCGCCGACGTCGTCGTCGACGACCTCGCGGAACTGCTGGAGGAGGCCCCGTGATCACCCATCCGTCCTATATGGTCGAACCCTGGTGCCTGCGCGAGACCGAGCTCAGCATGGACGTGCTCTCCCAGAGCGAATCGGTCTTCGCCCTCTCCAACGGCCACGTCGGCTGGCGGGGCAACCTCGACGAGGGCGAGCCCCACGGCCTGCCCGGCTCCTACCTCAACGGCGTCTTCGAGTTCCGGCCGCTGCCGTACGCCGAGGCGGGCTACGGCTACCCGGAGTCCGGCCAGACCATCATCAACGTCACCAACGGCAAGCTCATCCGCCTCCTCGTCGACGACGAGCCCTTCGACCTGCGCTACGGGAAGTGCCACAAGCACGAGCGGCTGCTCGACTTCCGGACCGGGCTGCTCCACCGCACCGCCGAGTGGACCTCGCCCAGCGGCCGCAGCGTCCGCGTCCGCTCCACCCGGCTGGTGTCCTTCAGCCAGCGCGCGGTGGCGGCCATCGCCTACGAGGTCGAGCCGCTCGACGACGAGATGCGGATCGTCGTCCAGTCGGAGCTCGTCGCCAACGAACAACTGCCCCGCGCCGAGGGCGATCCGCGCGCCGCCGCCGTCCTGGAGACCCCGCTGGTCTCCGAGGAGCACGCCGCCCACGGCAACCGCATTCGGCTGCTGCACCGCACCGCCCGCAGCGACCTGCGGGTCGGCGTGGCCGCCGCGCACTTCGTGGACGGCCCCAAGGCCGAGACCGCGTCGGAGAGCGTCGACGACCTCGGCCGCTTCACCGTCACCTCACGGCTGCGACCGGGCGAGAAGCTGCGCGTGGAGAAGATCGTCGCCCACGGCTGGTCGGCGGTGCGCTCGGCGCCCGCCGTACGCGACCAGGTCGACGCCGCCCTCGCCGCCGCCACCAGCGCCCGCTTCGCGGGCCTGGCCGCCGAACAGCGCGCCTACCTGGAGGAGTTCTGGGCGGGCTCCGACGTCGAGGTGGACGGTGACGCCGAGATCCAGCAGGCCGTCCGCTTCGCCCTCTTCCACGTCCTCCAGGCCGGTGCCCGCGGCGAGGCCCGCGCCCTGCCCGCCAAGGGCCTGACCGGCCCCGGCTACGACGGCCACTGCTTCTGGGACACCGAGACCTTCGTCCTGCCCGCGCTCACCTACACCGCGCCCCAGGCCGTGGAACAGGCCCTGCGCTGGCGGTACAACACCATGCCCGAGGCCCAGGAACGGGCCCGGCAGCTCGGCCTGGCGGGCTCCGCGTTCCCCTGGCGGACCATCAACGGCAGCGAGTGCTCCGGCTACTGGCCGGCCGGCACCGCCGCGTTCCACATCAACGCCGACATCGCCGACGCCGTCGTCCGCTACATCCGCGCCACCTGCGACGACGCCTTCGAACGCGAGGTGGGGCTGCCCCTGCTGGTGGAGACCGCCCGGCTGTGGCGCTCCCTGGGCCACCACGACCACCACGGCGACTTCCACATCGACGGGGTCACCGGCCCGGACGAGTACAGCGCCATCGCGGACGACAACGTCTACACGAACCTGATGGCCCAGCACAATCTCCGCGAGGCCGCGGCCGCCGCCGAACGCCACCCCGACCTCGCCTCGAACCTGGGCGTGGACGACGAGGAGACCGCCGCCTGGCGGGACGCGGCCACCCGGATGACCCTCCCGTACAACGACGAGCTGCTGGTGCACGAGCAGTCCGAGGGCTTCACCCGCCACCAGCTCTGGGACTTCGCCCGCACCCACCCCGACCAGTACCCGCTGCTGCTGAACTTCCCCTACTTCGACCTCTACCGCAAACAGGTCGTCAAACAGGCCGACCTCGTCCTCGCCATGTGCCTGCGCGGGGACGCCTTCACCCCGGAGGAGAAGGCCCGCAACTTCGCCTACTACGAGCAGCTGACCGTGCGCGACTCCTCCCTGTCCGCCTGCGGACAGGCCGTGATGGCCGCCGAGGTCGGCCACATGCGGCTCGCCTACGACTACGTGGGCGAGGCCGCGATGATGGACCTCTCCGACCTGGAGGGCAACACCCGCGACGGCATCCACATCGCCTCCCTCGCCGGCACCTGGTTCGCCCTCGTCATCGGCTTCGGCGGGATGCGCGAGGACGACGGGCTCATCGCCTTCAACCCCCGGCTGCCCGAACAACTCGGCCGCCTCGCCTTCACCGTCCAGTTCCGCCAGCGCCGGGTGCGCGTGGAGATCACCGGGACCACCGCCACCTACACCCTCCTGGACGGCGACAGCCTCGACATCCGCCACTGCGGCGAGCGCATGACCCTCCTCTGCGCCGCCCCGGAGTCCCGCCAGATCCCGCCCATCCCCACCGGCCCCGCCCCCGAGCAGCCGGCCGGCCGCGCCCCCGCCCGCCGCGGCCGCGCGACCGGCCACGAGGTGGACGGGGCGCGCTAGCCGCGACGGGCGGCCGGCGGGCGCGTCCGCTACCCGGTTCTCATCGCAGTGCACCGGGCTTTAGCCTGGTGGTGAAGCGATTCCGAGAAGTGCTCTGACTCGCGCTGTGCGCACGGGTCCGCGTTGTCGACTTCAGCTCGGACGGGCCGGTTCTGCTGCTCGATGTACTGCTTCACGATCGACAGTGGAGCCCCGCCGACCGACCCGGTGAAGTACGAGCCGGACCACAGCCGCTGTGCCCGCCAGTAGTGTCGGACCAGTTCCGGATACTCCTGGCGGAGCCTGCGAGAACTGACGCCCTTGAGGCTGTTGACCAGCTTGGACAGGGCAACTTTCGGAGGGAAGTTCACGAGCAGGTGGACGTGGTTGTTCTCGCCGTTGAACTCGACCGGCTCGCATTCGAAGTCGGCGCAGACGGCCCGCATGATCTCTTCCATGCGCGTCAGGTGGGCGTCCTTGAAGACCTTGTGCCGGTACTTCGTCACGAAAACCAAGTGTGCGTGGAGGATGAAGACACAGTGCCGGCCAGTGCGGATGTCCTGATACTCAGACATAAACCAACTGCAGTAGGGTGATCGGTATGCAGTTGAGGTACAGCTTCCGCCTGTATCCGAACGGTCCTCAGCGCTCAGCGCTGGCCAGGGCGTTCGGGTGTGCGCGGGTGGTCTACAACGATGCGCTTCGCGCCCGTGAGACCGCCCACGCCGCAGGCGAGGCGCTCCCGAAGACCGGGGACCTGTCCAAACTGCTGATCACCAAGGCCAAGCTCACCGAAGAGCGCGTGTGGCTCGGCGAGGTGTCCGCCGTCGTCCTCCAGCAGTCCCTCCGGGACCTGGACACCGCATACCGGAACTTCTTCGACGGCCTCAAGGGCAAGCGCCCGCGCATGGGAGCGCCCCGGTTCAAATCCCGCAAGGACAACCGGCAGGCCGTACGGTTCACCGCGAACGCCCGATGGAAGATCACGACCGGCGGGGACCTGTCCCTGCCGAAGATCGGCGACGTGCGGGTCAAGTGGTCCCGTAACCTCCCCTCCGTGCCGTCCACGGTAACCGTGATCAAAGATGCCGCCGGGAGATACTTCGCGTCCTTCGTTGTGGATACCGCCCCCGAGACGCTGCCCGACGTGGCATCCGCCGTCGCCATCGACCTGGGCCTCGGGCACTTCGCGGTCCTCTCCGACGGTACGAAGATCGACGCCCCGCGCTTCCTGCGCCGGGCCGAGAAGAAACTCAAGAGGGAACAGCGCCGCCTGTCCCGCAAGGCCAAGGGATCGAAGAACAGGGACAAGGCCCGCACCAAGGTCGCCCGCGCTCACGCGCGGGTGGCCGACGCACGGCGCGAGTTCCACCACCAGCTCTCAACGAGGATCATTCGCGACAACCAAGCGATTGCCGTTGAGGACCTGGCGGTGAAGGGGCTCGCCCGTACGCGCTTGGCCAAGTCCGTCCACGACGCGGGATGGTCCGCGTTCTTGACGATGCTGGAGTACAAGGCCGCGAAGTTCGGCCGCGGCTTCCTCCCCATCGGACGGTTCGAGCCGACCTCCCAGGCCTGCTCGCAGTGCGGCGTCAAGGACGGCCCCAAGCCCCTGCACATTCGCGTGTGGGAATGCGGGGCTTGCGGGGCCGTCCTCGACCGGGACATCAACGCGGCTGTCAACGTAGCCAAGGCCGCCGGACTGGCGGTGTCAGCCTGTGGAGCGCAGGTAAGACCGGTACTCGTACCGGCCCAGCGCGGTGAAGCAGGAACCCACCGAGACGGTTAGTCGACCGTGGTAGGAATCCCCGGGCTCCTAGTCCGGGGAGCGGAAGTCAATCGACCCGCTGCCCGCCCGTCGCGCTGCGCCAGCCGTAGCCCGTGCTGCGGAGGCGGCGCTGGACGCGGTGGAGCGTCGGGTGGCGGTCGCGTTGTTCGCGGGCGGCGCGGTCCAGCTCCTCGGCCAGGCGCTCGGTCCGTTTCTCCACGTCGAGCTCGTCCAGGATCCGGTCCATCTCCGCCAGCAGCGCCCCGTGGAGCTGCCACTGGCGCGGGTGCCGCCGGACGCCCTGGAGGAGCAGCTCGGCCGCCCGGTCGCGGCTCTCGCGGCCGGCGGCCAGTTCGGCGACGAGCCGGGACTCGGCCTCCTCGGCGTTGGCGCTCACCTGGGTGGTGATCAGGACGGCGAAGCTCTCCACCGCGCGGGCGAGGTGGAGGAACACCTCCCGCAGGGCCTCCGCCACATCGGGGGCGAACAGGGTCTCCCCGGTGCGCTCCTTGGCGAGGTCGGTGAGCGTGCGGCAGATGACGCGCAGGACGACTGCGGTGATCTCCAGGGCGTCGAGGCCGGTGCGCAGTACGACCCGGTGGAGGAGCCCCTCCCTGACCCGGGGGTTGAGGCGCAGGCTGTCCTCGGCCTGCCGCAGCGAGGCGTCGACCTGCACGATCTCCTGGTCCAGGCGGCGCGCCTCGTGGAGCCGGGCCGCCGCCTCCGCGACCGGGGTGTGGCCGACGAGCTCCTCGCCGACGCGCTGGAGCAGCCGTCCCATCCGGCGCGAGAGGTGCTCGATGGCCTCGCTGGCGGGTTGCACCCACACCGGGGGGACGAACAGGACGTCGAACAGCAGGCCGACGACGGCGCCGATGAGGGTCTCCAGGACCCGGTCCCACGCGGTGTAGCCCACCCGGGTCACGCCCAGGACCAGCATGGCGCTGATCGCCACCTCGGGCACGAATTCACCCGCGCGGACGAACCGCCCGATGATCAGCGAGGCCAGGATGATCAGCCCCAGGCTCCACCAGGTCAGGCCCACGACGACGCTGAAGCCGATGGCGATCAGCACGCCCGCCACCACGGAGTTCACCCTGCGGATGCCGGTGGTGAGGGTGGAGTACAGGGTGACCTGCACCACGAGGATCGCGGTGAGCGGGGCGGTGAGCGGCGCCTGCTCGCTGCTCAGCTGGAGGGCCACCACATAGGAGATCACCGCCGCCAGCGTGGAGCGGACCGCCTGTACGACGGCGGGCTCCCGGTGGCGCCGCACCAGGGTCGTCAGGGGGTCGGGCAAGTCGGGCAGCACGTTGTGCCTCTTCCCTCGTCCGGGTCCGCGGCTGGTTCAATCACCCGCATGGCTGATCACATAGTGGTGCGGGTGTTCACGGGACCGGATGGCGGAGGCGGCAATCCGCTCGGGATCGTCGAGGACGGACGCGCGGTCCCCGGGGAGTCCCGGCAGGCGCTCGCGGCGGAACTGGGCTTCAGTGAGACGGTGTTCGTCGACGACCCCGGCACCGGCCTCGTCGACATCCGGACGCCCGGTTCCGTGCTGCCGTTCGCGGGGCATCCGCTGGTCGGCGTCGCGTGGTGGCTGCGGCGGCGGGGGCGGGGAGTGGACGTGCTGCGCCCGCCGGCGGGGGAGGTGCCCACGTGGCAGGAGGAGGAGACGACCTGGATCCGGGCGCGGGCCGGGTGGGCGGCAGGGCGGCGCACCCAGCGGTTCGCCTCGGTCGCCGAGGTGGACGCGCTGCCCGCGCCGCCGCCGGGGGAGGGCTGGTTGTACGCCTGGGCCTGGGAGGACGAGGCCGCGGGGCGCGTCCGGGCCCGGGGCTTTCCCCGGCGCGGCGACGGGATCGTCGAGGACGAGGCCACCGGCGCCGCCGCCCTGACCCTCGCCGCCGAGCTCGGACGGGACCTCGTCGTCCGGCAGGGCGTGGGATCGGTGATCCTGACGCGTTGTCACGGGGACGGCACGGTGGACCTCGGCGGCCGCGTGACCGTCGGCTGACGGCCGGCGGCGTCGGGGCCTGCGGGGTCACGGCCGGCAGTGCCGGGACGTGGGCGCGCGGTTGGCGGTGATGGCGCGGTCGAGGTTGGTCGCGGCGCTGATGAGCGCGAGGTGGGTGAAGGCCTGGGGGAAGTTGCCCAGGGCCTCGCCCGCCGCGCCGATCTCCTCCGCGTACAGGCCCAGGTGGTTGGCGTGGGTGGTCATCTTCTCGAAGATGTACCGCGCTTCGCCGACCCGCCCGGCCCGGGCCAGCGCCTCGACGTACCAGAAGGAGCAGAGGTTGAACGTGCCCTCCCGGTCGAGGAACCCGTCGGTGCCGTCGGTCCGGTAGCGGTGGACGAGGCTGTCGCTGACCAGCTCGTCCTCCAGCCGCCGGACCGTGGAGAGGAACCGGGGGTCGGACGGGCCGGCGAACTTCACCAGCGGCATGACCAGCAGGGACGCGTCCAGCGTGCGGCCCTCGGCGTACTGGACGTACGCGCCGAGCTCCGGCGACCAGCACTCCTCCTGGACGTAGCGGTACGCCGCGGCGGCGGCGTCGCGCCAGCGCTCCACCGGGGCGGGCATGCCGCGGTGACGGGCGATGCGCATGGCCCGCTCGAAGGCGACCCAGGTCATCAGCGCGGAGTAGGTGAAGCGCCGGCGGCCGCCGCGCGTCTCCCAGATCCCGTCGTCCGGTTCCTCCCAGTGCTTCTCCAGCCATTCGAGCTGGCGGCTCAGCGCCTCCCACAGCTCGTAGGAGATGGGCTCGCCGTGCTTGTTGTAGAGGTAGACGGAGTCCATCAACTCGCCGTGGATGTCGAGTTGGAGCTGGTTCGCGGCGGCGTTGCCGATGCGCACCGGGCGGGAGCCGCGGTAACCGGCGAGGTGGTCGAGCACGGTCTCCGGCAGCTCGGAGCGGCCGTCGATGCCGTAGAGCACCTGGAGGCCGGTGCCCGGTGGCGCCTCCACACAGCGGTGGTGGAGCCAGTCGATGAACGCCGCGGCCTCCTCCGTGAACCCCAGCCGCATCAGCGCGTACAGCGTGAACGCGGCGTCCCGGACCCAGGTGTAGCGGTAGTCCCAGTTGCGGCCCCCGCCCAGCGACTCGGGCAGTGAGGTGGTGGGCGCGGCGACGAGGGCGCCGGTGGGCTGGTGGACGAGGAGCTTCAGGACGAGCGCGGAGCGCTCGACCGCCTCCCGGTAGCGGCCCTGGTAGGTGGAGCGGCGCAGCCAGCCGTCCCAGTAGCGCAGGGTGTCGTCCAGCAGCCGGGACGCCTCCCCGCGGCCGAACGGGCGGACCTCGCCGCCCCACTGGGCCGCGAGCTCCAGCGTCCGGCCCGGTTCCAGCACGACGGTCGCCACGGCGGCGTCCCTCTCGGCGCGCAGCGGCACGGTCGAGCGCAGCACCAGCGTGCCGGCGGGGCTGGTGAAGACGGCGCCGACGCCCTCGACCACCTCGACCGTGTGCGTGGCGCGGGCGTAGTCGAACGCCGGCCGGCACTCCACCTCGACCGTGGCGCTCCCGCGCACCATCCGCACCTGGCGGACGATCTGCCGGACGTCGCTCGCCGGGCAGGACGGATGGTCCGGCACCATGAAGTCGTACAGCTCCGCGACCGCGGCCTCGGCGAGGAAACGGGTCAGCAGCACATTGGAGTCCGGCAGGTACATCTGTTTGGTGCGCTCCACGTCGCGCACCCGGACCGAGAACGAGCCCCCGCGCCCGGTGTCGAGGAGGGCGCCGAAGACCGAGGGCGCGTCGAAGCGGGGCAGACAGCACCAGTCGATGGTGCCGTCGACGCCCACCAGCGCGACGGTGTGGAGATCGCCGATGACGCCGTGGTCCTCGATGGGCGGCGCGACGGCCTGCCGCGGCCCGATGTCGTGTTTCATGACCGACCCTCCTCGGCGGAGGCGCGACACCACCCGTTATACCTCCGGGGGCGCGGGCACGACAGCGCGCGGAACGGCCGGGGCGTCGGCCGGGGCGTCGGCCGGGGGTTACGCGTCGGGGTGCGAGCCCAGCTGGAGCCGTACCTCCAGCTCGTGCTCGCCCGGCACCGTGCCGTGGTCCTCCACCCCGAAGACGACGCCGAGCTCCTCCTTGACCTGGCGCACCGGGTCGGCGGCGCCGAAGAGGTCGACGGTGACGGGCGACGCCAGCCGGGCCGGCGCGACGGCGCGCGGGGTGGCACGGGTCCGCGCGTCGACGATCATGCACCACACCGTGGCGCCCCCCTTGGCCTCCTCGGCGGGTCCCCGGCCCGTCGTCCCCGGCTCGCCGACCTCGGGGAACGCGGCCTCCAGCGCGCCGAACACGGTACTCGCGTCCTCCTTGGCGCAACCGGTGAGGTGAACGCTGACATGGTCCGCAGTCTCGAGGCCGCTCATCACCCGGTGCTCCTCCGCCGTCCGCTCAGACTTCGTCGGGTTCGACGGTAGGAGAAGCCGGGCCGGCCCGCCACTCAGAGCTCAAAGGATTCCTTTGATCCAATAACGGAATTCATTATTCGACTTATGGGTCGAATCTCGGTAGCGTCGCAGACGTTGGTTTTCCCGACCCGTCAGAGGCGGTGTTTCCGTTGGTGGGCGAGCGCCGAGTGGCGACCCCTTGGAAGTTCATGGCCGCGACCGCGATCCTGTGGGGCTCGGCCTTCCCGGCGATCCGTGTCGCGCTCGACGGCTACACGCCGACCGCCATGGCCGTCCTGCGGCTGGCCGTCGCCGTCGTCCTCCTGCTGCCGTTCCTGTTCACGGGCCGCGTCAGCAGGCTGCGCCGCGGCGACATCCCGCGCATGGCGGGCTTCGGGCTCACCGGCATGACCGCCTATCAGCTGCTGCTCTACGCCGGCGAACGGCACGTCGAGGGCGGCACGGCCGCCATGCTCGTCGCCACCTCCCCGGTGTTCGCCACCGTCCTGGGCATGCTCGTGCTGCGCGAACGGCCCGGCGCCTGGGGCGTCGGCGGACTGCTCGTGGCCCTGACCGGCGCCCTGGTGGTCGCCATGTCCGGCGGCGGCGGAGGCGGTTCGCACTCCGGCATGATCATGGTCGTCCTCGCGGCGGCCGCCCAGGCGACGTCCTTCATCCTCCAGAAGCCCCTGCTGTGCCGCTACTCCGGCATGGACTGCATCTTCTACGGCAGCCTCTTCGGCCTGGTGCCCCTGCTGCTCTTCGCCCCGCGGGCGGTGGGCCAGGCGGCGGCGGCCGGCTGGCACCAGAGCGCCGCGGTGGTGTGGCTGGGCCTCGGCTGCACGGCGCTGGCCTTCTGCACCTGGTCGCGCGTGCTGGAGGCGGCCACGGCCTCGACGAGCTCCCTCGTGCTCTACGCGGTGCCGGTCGCGGCGCTGGCCCTGGACGCGGCCCTCATGGGCGTCCTGCCGACCCCCGTGGCGGCCCTGGGCGGCCTGATCGTCCTCGCCGGCGTCGGCATCGCAGCCGTCCGCCGCCCGTCGGGGCGCAGCCGCGTGGTGGCCGGCTCGGCCCCACGCGAGCAATCCGGCGCGGCGGTCCCGGCCGACGCGCCGAAGACCCCCGCCACCCGCTGAACCGGCGTCGCCGGACACCGCACTCGGTGTCCGGCGACGCCTCGTTCACCCTCTCTCCGGGCCCCCGAAGACCGCGTGGTGGGCGGCCGCAGACCCGTGTGGACTGTGATTGTCGGACCCCGGTGCGACACTCTCCGTCATGAGATGGGCGGTGGCCGAGACGGACGACGGGAGCGCGCGCCTGTGCCCGGTGGACGGGGAGGGGCGGGCCGCCGGGCCCGTCGAGACGGAGAAGAGCCTGGCCGAGGCGGTCCGGTCGCGGCCCGGCGTGGACCGCTGGGTGTGGCGGTCCACGGCCGAGGCCTACGGGCGGCTGCTCGCGGCCGGCGTCCGGGTCGAGCGCTGCTATGACGTCGAGGCCGCCGAGGCGCTGCTGATCGGGCACGAGGAGGGCCAGTCCGGCCAGCCCCGCTCACTGCCCGCCGCCTGGGCGCGGCTGCGCGGGCTGCCCGTGCCCGCCGACCCGCCCGCGCGGGCGGCGGAGACCCAGCCGTCCCTGTTCGCCCCCGGCCCGGTGCCCCTGCCGCCGGGCACGGACGAGCTGACGGCCCTGCTGGAGGTGTACGCGGAGCAGCTGGCCCGGACGGAGCGCACCGCCCACCCCGGCCGGACGCGCCTGCTGACCGCCGCCGAGTCCGCCGGCACCCTGGTGGCCGCCGAGATGGGCCGCGCCGGGGTGCCCTGGCGGGCCGACGTCCACCACGAGCTGCTGCTGGCGCTGCTGGGCGAGCGCTATCCGGGCGGTCAGGAGACCCGGCGGCTCGCCGAGCTGGCCGACGAGGTGTCCCGCGCCTTCGGGGACGGCGTGCGCGTACGGCCCGACCTGCCGGCCGACATCGTGCGGGCCTTCGCCCGCGAGGGCATCGCCCTGTCCTCCACCCGGGCCTGGGAGCTCCAGGAGATCGACCACCCGGCGGTCCCCGCCCTGCTGGAGTACAAGAAGCTCTACCGGCTGCACACGGCCCACGGCTGGTCCTGGCTCCAGTCCTGGGTCCGCGACGGCCGCTTCCGGCCCGAGTACCTGCCCGCCGGCACGGTCACGGGCCGGTGGACCACCAACGGCGGCGGGGCGCTGCAGATCCCCAAGGTGGTGCGGCGGGCGGTCGTCGCCGACCCGGGCTGGTGCCTGGTCGTCGCCGACGCCGACCAGATCGAGCCCCGGGTGCTGGCCGCCGTCTCCCGCGACCCCGGGCTGATGGACGTCGCGGGCAGCGGCCGCGACCTCTACGCCGACCTGGCCGAGCGCGCCTTCTCGGGCGACCGGGAGCGGGCCAAGCTCGCCATGCTGGGCGCCATCTACGGGCAGACCTCCGGCGACGGCCTCAAGCACATGGCCGACCTCCGCCGCCGCTTCCCGGCGGCCGTCGCCTTCGTGGACGACGCGGCCCGCGCGGGCGAGGAGGGCCGCCTGGTGCGCACCTGGCTCGGCCGCACCTGCCCGCCCTCCGCCACGGCCGGGGCGTACGACGAGGCGGGCATCCCGCAGGACGAGGAGCCCGCCGCCCCCGGCGGCACGGCGGGCGCCCGCGCCCGGGGCCGGTTCACCCGCAACTTCGTCGTCCAGGGCAGCGCGGCCGACTGGGCGGTGATGGTCCTCGCCCTGGTCCGCCGGTCCCTCGCGGACATGGCGGCGGAGCTGGTCTTCTTCCAGCACGACGAGGTGATCGTGCACTGCCCCGAGGAGGAGGCCCCCGCCGTCGCGGCGGCCATCCGCGAGGCGGGCGACCGCGCCGGGCGCATCGCCTTCGGCGACACGCCCGTGCGGTTCCCGCTCACCACGGCGGTGGTGCGGTGCTACGCGGATGCCAAGGAGTAGGCGGGCGGCCGGCAACGACATCGGCCGGACGGGCCGTCGGCTTCAACCAGTCCCCGCGCGGGCGCGGGTGCCCAGGGCCGAGGCCAGTTCCCGTGCGCCGACGGTACGGGGATGCCGGTTGATCAGGTCGTCGGCGACGCGCCGGATGGCGGGCCGGTCCCGTACCTCCGCCGGGGAGACACGCAGGGCGTGGAGGAGAGCGTCGGCGGTCTGCTGAGGTTTGTCCCACTGCCACCAGGCGCGGGCGAGGTCGGTGTGCATGCGGGCGCGCCGTTCGGCTGTGGAGAACTGCGCGGGGTGCAGGCTCCGGCCGGCGTGGAGGGCGGTGCCGGCGTCACCGACGGCCCAGTGCACGCCGACCTCGTAGAGAGTGACCGCGGCCGGGCTGATCGAGAACACGGCGCCCGCCGCCGGCTGGTCGGGGAGGCGCGCGGCCGCACGGCCGGCTTCCCGCACGAGTGTCAGGGCCCGGTCGCGATCACCGGCGCGGGCGGCGGTGTACGCGGTGGTGCAGAGCATCTGGGCGTATGCCATCGCCTGTGCTTGTGTGGCCAGCCCCGTGCGCTCGACGGCGGTCAGGGCGCGGTCGACCAGACGCTGGGCCGCCTTCGGCTGATCCTGATGCCGGAGCACGATGCTCAGCTCGCGGGACGCCTCGGCTGTGGCGAGGGCGCTGCCGGACAGGTCCGCGTAGGTCAGTGCCCGGTCCGCGGTCAGCCGGGACCGCTCGTAGCGACCGATCTTCGTCAGGACCCGGGAGGCCAGGGAGTAACACGACGACACGGTCGCGTACGCCGTCCGCGACCCGGTGCGGGTGGCGGCGTGGGCTTCGGCCAGCAGCGTCGGCAGCGCTTCGAGGAGCCGGGCGTGCCGGCCGGCGTCGAAGAGGGCTTGGGCCTGTGCCAGGCGGGGAGGGCCCGGCGCGGCCCCGCCTGGTGAGGTGGGGATGGCTGCCAGGGCGTCGTCGATACCGGCCGGCAGTTGGATGGTGCCCGCCACTCCGGCAGTGGTGAGCAGTGTGCGGCGGCGCAACGGGTCCTCCTCACGACGCGGACCAGACGGCGCCACTGTAGTGGCTGCCGCCTCGGTGAGGCCGATGGCGGTGGCCAGAACATCTGTCGGTAACCCCACCTCGCGCGCGGCGTGTCGGAGCAGGCCGAGGTCGCCCGTCCCGTGGCGTTCGAGCCGGGAGACGGTGGAGGCCGAACACCCCAGTCTCCGGCCGAGGTCGGCCTGGCGCCAACCGCGGCGGGTCCGGCCGAGCCGGATGAGGGCGCCGACCTGACGTCCTTCGGCCAGGGCGGAGGCCTCGGCCGTCCTCCACAGCGGATCGGTGCTCATCACACCCCCAATGGGCGCGGGACCGGCGCGCCCACGGTACGCGTCGCCGCGGGGCGCGTCGAGGGCGTGTGCAGCATCTGCACACCGTGTGCGACCTGCGGCAATGGATCACCGAGAGCGGCGTGGGCGCGGTGCACTGAGGGAGCGCCCCGGCCGTGGGGTGAAGGCATCGGACCAAGGAGGACAGCATGGCAACGGCAGTCGAGGGCAGGCCGAAGGTCCGCGACCCCCGGGAGTACGTGAAGCCGGAGGTGTGGGAGCGGGAGATCCTGCTGCTGATGCGCGACTACCCCTTTGACGAGGTGTACGCGAACCGCCTGTTCCACGCGGCTGTGTCGTACCTGATCACCGCGATGGACAAGTGGGGTCAGCAGCTGGAGATGTGCTGCGGCCGCACCGTGGACATCGCCGTTCACACCTTCATCCTGGACACCAGGAACTACCGGGAGTTCTGCGCCGAGCACTTCGAGGGCCGATTCCTGGAGCACATCCCGAGATCGAGTTCAAGTACGACGGCTCGGTGGAACGCACCGCGAAGATCATCCACGACAACGGGTTCGAGGTGGACTGGAAGCTCTGGGAAGCCGACTACGCCAAGTGCGGCCCATGTGCCCCGGGCACCAGTTGTCATTGAGCGAACCGGAAACGGTCAGGCCCGGGGGCGCCACGAGCGCACCCGGGCCGCTTCATGGGCCAAGCGGGCGGAGTCCGGCGAACACGCCTCGGCGGCAGGGCGGTGCCGGTACGGTGGCGAACTCACGCGGCCCGCCGTTCCTCGCGAGGAGGCCCATGTCCCGCCCGCCCCTCACCCCCGCCGAGTACTGGGACCTCTACAAGCCCCACCGGGGTGAGGGCGCGCAGCCGGCCCCCGAGCCGGGCCGGTTCGAGTGGACGCAGTTCCCCGGCCACGGTCCCGGCCCCGAACTCCTCGGCGCGCCGCGCACGGTTCTCGAACTGGGTCCCGGCGAAGGCACCGACGCCGTCCACCTGGCCCGCCGGGGCGCCCAGGTCACGGGCGTCGACTTCTCCGCGTTCCAGACCGAGCGCGCCCGCCGCTGGTGGGCGGACGAACCAGGCGTCACCTTCAATCACGCCGACGTGTGCGACTTCCTCGTCACCGAGGCCACGGAGTACGACGCGATCTATTCCATGTGGGGCGCGGTCTGGTTCACCGACCCCGAACAGCTCCTCCCGCTGGTCGCCAAGCGGCTGGCGCCGGAAGGCGTCTTCGTCTTCAGCCACGCCGAGCCCGGCCCGGACGCCTACGGCCCTCAGCGGATGCACGGGAAGTGGCTCGAAGGCCGGCAACGGGAACTCACGGTCCTGCGCTGGCAGTACCCGCCCGAGATGTGGGCCGACCTGCTCAAGCGCAGCGGCTTCACGGACGTCGACGCGCGCGTCGTGCCCCCGCCGGGCGACGAGGCCCTGGGAACCCTCCTCGTACGCGCCGTCGTCGCCTGAACTCGGCAGGACGCCAACCACACCACAGCGACCGTGAGTCCCGGGGCGCCGGATCGGCTGCTCACCCACGTGTCGGGCGACCGCACGGGCGCATCGCCTTCGGCGACACGCCCGTGCGGTTCCCGCTCACCACGGCGGTGGTGCGGTGCTACGCGGACGCCAAGGAGTAACGATTCGCCCGCCCTGGCGCGCCCGTCACGCCGCGGCCCGCTCCGCCTCCGCGCGCAGCCGGTTCTTGTCCGGCTTGCCCGCCTCGGTCAGCGGCAGCGCCTCGGCGAAGGTGAGGCGGGCGGGCTCGTACATGGCGCCACGGCTCTCGCGCACCAGCGCGCGCAGCCCGGCCTCGTCCACCTCGGCGCCCGGCCTGGGGACGACGACGGCGTGCACCTGTTCCATGCGGTCCGCGTCGCGGACGCCGAAGACGGCGCTCTGCGTCACGTCGGGGTGGGAGTTGAGGAGGTCCTCCAGCTCGGAGGTGTAGACGTGGCCGCCCACCACGATGATCATGTCCTTGAGCCGGTCCACGACCGTCAGGAAGCCCTCGTCGTCCAGCCGGCCCACGTCGCCGGTGTGCAGCCAGCCGTCGCGCAGTACCTCGGCGGTCAGCCCGGGCTGCTTCCAGTAGCCGTTCATGACGTGCGGGGAGCGGACGCAGATCTCGCCGAGCTCGCCGTGCGGCAGCACCCGCCCGGACTCGTCGCGTATCTCCACCTCGACGTCCGGCAGGATCCGGCCCGCCGTGCGCAGCAGCTCCGGGCGGGCCAGGTCGTGCTGATCGTGCAGCAGCATGCTGATGCCGCCCACCTCGCTCTGCCCGTAGAACTGGACGAGCACGGGGCCGAAGCGCCGGATCGCGTCGGCGAGCCGGGCGGGGGAGGCCTGGCAGCCGCCGTAGGTGAGGGAGCGCAGGCTGGAGGTGTCGGTGGTGGCCGCGTCCGGGTGGTCCATCAGCCGGTAGAGCAGCGGCGGCAGCAGGAAGAGGTCGGTGATGCGCTCGCGCTCGACGGCGGCGAGCACCTGGGCGGGGTCGAAGTCCTCCTGGAGCACCACGAAGCCGCCCGAGTGGAGGGTGGTGTCGGCGAACATGCCCCCGGCGTGCGCGACGGTGGTGCACAGCAGCTGCCGGCGCGGGTAGTCCTTGGGCCAGATCCGGTGGGAGGCGATCTGCCCGAAGGTGGTGCAGATCCCCTTGGGGTGGCCGGTGGTCCCGCCGGTGTGGCGGATGGTGCAGAAGTCGTCCGGCCGCGCCTCGCCGGGCAGGGGCTCCGCGGACTCGGCGGCGGCCAGCTCCAGGAGGTCCTCGCCGAGCGGCGCGGGCCCCAGGGTGAGGACGTGCTTCACCGGCGCCTGCGCGCTCACCTCGACGGCCCGGTCGGCCCAGCGCGGGTCGACGATCAGGGCCCGGGTCTCGACGTCCTCGATGATGGCGGCCTGCGACTCCGCCGACAGCTTGTTGTAGAGGTGGTTGACGGTGCAGCCGAGGAGATTGGCGGCGTACCGGGCGGCGATGACCTCGGGGAGGTTGCCGCTGAGCAGGGTGACGGTCTGTCCGCGACCGATGCCCAGCCGGCGCAGGGCGCGCGCCATGCGGAAGACGAGAGCGCGGAGTTCACCGGCCGTCACGGTCCGGCCCTCGTGCTTCAAGGCGGGCCGGTCCGGGGTGGTGTTCAGGGCATCGAGGATGTCCTCCACGTAATTGCGGAAGGTGATGGGGGTGGCGGTCATCAGGGTTTCCTCCCGGCGGCGGCGGTGACGGCCGCCGCTCACATAGTTACCTGGGGCAAATATATGAGCGGTCCATCTTTCGATCAAACCGGAGGACCGGTTTCCTGATGCCGGGTGTGGGACGCACCGGCGCCCGGCGCCGTCGAGGACGTCGGCGCCGGGCACCGGCGAGGGCTCACCGCCCCATGACCCTCACGAAGGCCGCCGGATCGGCGTCGAATCCGTGGACGCCGCCCCGGAAGGTCCAGGCCCCCGAACCGTCGCGGACGAACTCCGCGACCCTCGCCGCCGTCGCCCCGCCGACCCCGGAGAAGTCGTCCTCCGCCAGCTGCTCACGGCCCTCCCGCACGTGCACGCTCGTCCCCGCGACGCCGCCGAACGTCAGCCGCCCGTCGCCCTGCTGTATGGCGACGCCCACGACGACCCGGACGTAGTCGGGGCTCAGCCGGTCGAGCTCCAGCGTCAGGACCTCGTCGTCGCCGAAGCCCTTGCCGTCCTGGCTGTCCCGGTTGAGGGTGATCGTGCCGTCGGGGGAACGGCTGTCGAAGTGCACGAGGTAGGCGGGCTCGCCGTGGGGGTCGCCGGCGCCGTACGTCGCCGCGATCAGGTCCAGATCGTGGGGAGCCGCGCCCGGAGGGCTCGGATCCCACCGGAGGGCCACCACGACCCGTTCCAACCCCTTGTTGAGACCGCTCCCCTTGTTGGGACCGCTCGCGGAACTCTTGTCCAGACCGCCCACAGGACCTCCCCTTTCCTCGGCGCGCCGACCTTCCATGGTGCCATGACACACCCGTTCGCCGACGGCCGACAGCCCACCGTCCGGGCGGGGTTGACGGGCCGTCTTCGACGCTGACCGAATACCGGTGACCGCGCGCCCGCCGCACCCCACCATCCGGAGTGGATCCCCGACCACCGCGGCACACCGCGGAGCCGGTCGCATCGCGGGGATCGCCGTCCGGGAGGAGAGCGCGTTGCAGATCCGCTTCATCGGTGTCCTGAGGCCGGCGGTGGTCCTCACCGTCCTGGCCCTGGCCGCCCTGTGCACCACATCCGCCGTCGGCGCGGCGTCCTCCGCGCGCTCGGCGGCCATCGGCCTGCCGGCCGGAGTGAGCGCGGGCATCGCGGTGTTCGACCGGCAGACCGGCACGTTCACCGAGCGACTGAACGCCCGGGCCCGGTTCCGTTCCGCCTCGGTGGTCAAACTGCTGATCGCCCTCGACTACCTGTGGGACCGCGGTCCCTCGTACCCCATACCCGACGCCGACCGGGCGCTGCTGGACGTCATGCTGCGCAGCAGCGACGACGGCGCGGCCGGCACGTTCTGGGACCGCGACGGCGGTGGCGCCATCGTCGAGCGGATGGTGGCACGGCTGAAACTGGCCGACACCGCGCCGCCACCGGCCGACCGGCCCGGGTACTGGGGTTACACCGCCCTCTCGGCGGAGGACACTGTCCGGATCTACCGGTACCTCCTCGACGAGGCGCCCGCGCCCGTCCGCGACTATGTCATGGGCAACCTGCGCGCCTCGACCCGCTGCGGCACGGACGGCTACGACCAGAGCTTCGGCATCGCGGCCGTCTTCGACCGGCCCTGGGCCGTCAAACAGGGCTGGTCCGGCTTCGACTCCAACGGCTGCGCCACCGGCCCGGCCGCCACCCGGCCCCCGGCCCCGGCCCGGACGCCCGCCCGGGCCCCGGCCCCGGCCGACGGCGTGGACCTGCGCCGCCCCGCCCTCCACACCACCGGCACCGTGGGCGCCGCCGACCGCACCATCGTCGCCGTGTTCACCCTCCACGCCGAAGGCACCCCCTACGGCAAGGCGTACTCCGACCTCGGCGCGGTGGTGCGGCAGCTGAACGTCCCCGGCGCCACCCGCACCCCCGGAAGCTGGTTCGGCACCTGGGGTTCCGGCGTACGAGTACGGGCCCGGGCCGGCACCGACTCCGCCGTGCTCACCACGCTGCCCGCCGGGGTCGACGTGCTGGCGGGCTGCCAGAAACGCGGACAGGTGGTCACCGTTCCCCCGTACACCAACGACTGGTGGGCCTACCTGCCCAAGTACGGCGGCTGGATCACCAACATCTACGTCTCCTCGCCCGGCGACAAGCTCCCGGACGTCCCCGACTGCTGACCCGCCCGGCCCCGCCGGGGGAGCGGCCGGCCGCCGGACCCGCCGAGGGCGGGCCCCGGCGGCCCCTCGGCTAGCCTGAAGGCACAATGAACCGTTTCACGACGTCACGGGGTGAGTACGAGCTCACCCGCTTCCCCGAGGACCCCCGCGACACCCTCCGCGCCTGGGACTCCGCCGACGAGTACCTGCTCGAGCACCTCGCGGAGGCCGGCACGGACCTCTCGGGCACCGTGGTCGTGGTGGGCGACCGGTGGGGAGCCCTGGTCACCGCCCTCGCCGGGCACCGGCCCACCCAGATCTCCGACTCCCACCTCGGCCAGGAGGCCACCCGGGCCAACCTGGCGCGCAATGGCGTCCCCGCCGGTGACGTCCGGCTGCTGTCCACCCGCGACACCCCGCCCGAGCGGATCGACGTCCTGCTCGTCCGCGTGCCCAAGAGCCTCGCGCTCCTGGAGGACCAGCTCCACCGCCTCGCGCCCGCCGTCCACGAGAACACCGTGGTCATCGGCACAGGCCGGGTCACCGAGATCCACACCTCGACGCTCCGGTTGTTCGAGACGATCCTCGGTCCCACCCGGACGTCCCTGGCCGTGAAGAAGTCCCGGCTCATCTTCTGTACGCCGGACCCCGCCGCCGCCCGCCCCGCCAACCCCTGGCCGCACCGTTACGCCCTGCCCACCGGCATCGGCCCGGCCTCCGGGATGACCGTCACCAACCACGCGGGTATCTTCTGCCCCGACCGCCTCGACATCGGCACCCGCTTCTTCCTCGCGCACCTGCCGGAGCGCCGAGGCCCCGAGCGCGTCGTCGACCTGGGCTGCGGCAACGGCGTCGTCGGCACCGCCGCGGCGCTGGCCAACCCCGAGGCGGAGCTGCTGTTCACCGACGAGTCCCACCAGGCCGTGGCCTCCGCCGAGGCCACCTTCCGGGACAACACCGGACCGGACGCCGTCGCCACGTTCCGCGTCGGCGACGGCCTGGAAGGCGTCCCCGCCGCGTCGGTTGACCTCGTCCTGAACAACCCGCCCTTCCACAGCCACCAGGCCACCACCGACACCACGGCCCGGCGGATGTTCGCCGGCGCCCGCGCGGCGCTGCGCCCCGGCGGGGAGCTGTGGGTCGTCGGCAACCGGCACCTGGGCTACCACGTCCGGCTGCGCAGGCTCTTCGGTGAGTGCGAGGTCGTCGCGAGCGACCCGAAGTTCGTGATCCTGCGGGCCGTCAAGCGCTGACCCGCCCGTACGTGGACGTCCCGTCCCCGCCACGCGGGGGCGGGACGTCGCGCGTAGGCGTCAGGTGTTCTGCGCCGTGTCGTAGAGGTTCTTGGCCTCGTCGCCGAAGTAGGGGCCGAACATCGTGTTCGGCAGGAACGTGTAGCCGAAGCTGTTGACCGACGCCTGGAGCCCGGCGCCGGTGGACTCGTCGAAGGACGTGAACCACGGGCCGCCGCTGGACCCGCCGGTCATATTGCAGCCCAGGCCGTGGTCCTGGGTGAGCAGGAAGTCCTTCGTGGACGTCCCGCTGCAGTAGATCAGCTTGCTGCCGTCGTACGGGGACGCCGCCGGGAACCCGAAGGCGTACATGTCCTTGTTGTAGCCGCCGTTGAACTCGAGGCCCTGGCCGCCGACGACGTCGGTGAGCCGCTTGCCGTCCACCGGGCCGACGACGGCGGCTCCGATGTCGTTGTTCATGTCCTCGCTGGCCGTCCACTGCGGGGTGGAGAGCGTCTTGGCCGCCGCCCAGGTGCCGTACGGCGACTGCCCGTCGTGGTAGCCGGGGACGAAGACCCAGTTGGTGTGCCAGCTTCCCTGGTACTTCACACAGTGCCCGGCGGTGAGCACGACACTGCCGTTCTTGCTGGTCACGGCGTCGCCGGAGCAGGAGGCCGTGCGGTTCTGGAAGGTGAAGAACACTCGCCCGATCGTGTGGGTGACGGCGCCGCCCCCGGTCCACGGCCCGCCGGCCTGCGGGATGGACGCCACCCGGGTGGACGGGACGGCCGGGGCGGTGGGCGCGACGGTGGACACCGCGCCGCGCGACTCCGCGGCGGGACGGACCGCCGAGGCGGCCGGACCGTCCGGGGCGGCGGCGGGCAGGTCGAGCGGAGTGGCCGAGCGCATCCGTTCGGGGGTCCAGAAGGCGGTGGCGTCCCGCTGGGCCGCGCTCGTGTGCGCGGTCTCCGGGGCCCGTTCGGCCCCGGCCGGCGCGGCGCCGGACGCGGTGGCCGGAGTGCCCAGGGCGACCAGGGTGCCGGCGGCCAGCAGGATGCCGGAGGTGCTGCGGTGGGGACGTCTCACGCGTACTCCTTCTGCCGAGGCCGGGCGCGTGGGGCGCGGGGCCGTGTGGGGGGCCGGACCGGCTGCCGGGGTCCGGGCAGACGAGTGGTGCGGATTCGACGGTGCGTCAGAAAAGCGTGCCACGCACGGCGAGGGATTGACAGGGGCGCGTCAAAGGCGTGCGGTCGGCCCCGGCCGTTTTCCGCCGTGATCGCGGCCCATCGCTTACGGTTCCGGTATGACGATCCACCGCACCGGCACTCCGGCCGCGCCCACCGACGGCGACGGACGCAGGACCCTGGTCGTCGGCGCGGGGATGGCCGGGCTATACGCCGCCCGGGAACTGCGCCGCGCGGGCCACGACGTGACGGTCCTGGAGGCCCGGGAGCGCACCGGCGGGCGGCTGTGGACCGAGGAGTGGGAGGGGCTCCGCATCGACCTGGGCGCCTCGTGGATCCACGGCGTCGAGGACAACCCCGTCGCGGAGCTCGCCGAGGAGGCGGGGGCCGCCACGGCCGTGTACGACGTCGGCACCCTCGACTACGGCAGCCAGGACGGCACGGTCTCCTACACCCCCGACGGCCGGCGCCTCACCCGCGCCGAGGCGGAGACCCTGGGGAAGGACCTGAAGACCGTCGGCGGTGCGCTGGAGGCCCTCGCCGCGCGGGCCGAGCCGGGGCTGTCCCTCGCCGAGGGGCTGCGTGCCGTGCTGGGCGCCGCGGGCCTGCAGCCGGCGCGGGCCAGGCGCGTCCTCGAGGCGTGCGGCCGGATGGCGGAGGACGACTGGGGCGCGGGCATCGGGGAACTGGCCCTGACCGCCGTGATCTGGGGCAAGGACTACGAGGGCGTCGAGGCCGTCTTTCCCGGCGGCTACGCACAGCTGACGGACCACCTGGCCAGGGGGCTGGACGTACGGCTGGGCCACCGCGTCACCCGCGTCGAACACGGAGGCGGCCAGGTGGAGGTGCACACCGACGGCCAGGGCGTCCTCACCGCCGACCGGGTCGTGGTCACGCTGCCGCTCGGGGTGCTGAAGGCCGGCGCCGTCACCTTCGCCCCGGAGCTCCCCGAGGCCAAGGCGGATGTCATCGAGCGCTTGGGCATGGGCGTCTACGACAAGCTCTACCTGCGCTTCGCGGAGGCGTTCTGGGACGACAGCGACGTGATCCGCCTGGAGGACACCCCGCACGGCGCCTTCGCCAACTGGTTCGACCTCCGGCGTGTCACCGGGGCCCCGGTGCTGGCCGTCCTCCACGGCGGGCCCGTCGCCCGCCGCCTTGAGGAGCTGGACGACGCCACCGTGGTGGGCGACGCCCTCGCCGTCCTGCGCGGCGTCTACGGGGACAGGGTGCCGGACCCCTCGGCGTACCGGCTCACCCGCTGGGCGGCCGACCCCTTCGCCCGGGGCTCGTACTCCTTCCCGGCCGCCGCCTTCGAGCCCGGCGACCACGACGTCCTGGCCGAACCCGTCGGGGACCGCCTGTTCTTCGCGGGCGAGGCGACGAGCGCCGACCACAGCAGCACGGTCCACGGCGCGCTGCTCTCCGGCCGCCGCGCGGCCCGGAGCGTCCTGGCGCTCTGAGCGGCCCGGGGGCGGCCGGGGGCGTCGTGGGCCCGGGACGTCAGCCGGCTCTGTCCTCCCGGACGGTGGTCCTGTCGCTCCACGCGAGCTGGATCGACTCCAGGAGCCGGGCGTTGCAGCGGCTCGGGTCGTCGCTGAAGCCGGTCAGCCCGGCGGCCCAGTCCCGGATCCGGACCAGATCGGCCGTCACCGGCCGGGTGGTGGGGTGCTGTTCGGCGAGGGCCGCCGCGATCTCTTCGATGTCCGTCCATCGCATGGGCCAGAGTGTGGCGGAGGGTGCCCGCGAGGTCCAGGGAGCCCTCCGGCGGGGCGCTCGCCGGACACCGGTCATCGTCCGGTCATCGTGGGCTGTCCTGCGGCGATGACCGGGCGATTACCGCACGGTGGGCACGGGTTGGGTGACTGCGCGTTACGGTCGGCGCGGGATTGACGCACGGTCAAGTGCGACAGCGAGAACCCTCCCGAAAGAGAGCATGAGCGCCATCGTCCTACTTGTAGGTGCGGATCAGCCGGGCCAGGTGCCGGCCCGCCGTCAGCAGGGGCTCCTCGCTCCGCAGTACCTGCGCGGTCAGCTCGGCGCCCTCCAGGGTGCTGATCGCCGCGCAGGCCAGATCGCGGGCGGTGTCCTCGTCGAGGCGGCCGCGCAGCTTCTCGGCGACCAGGTCCGTCCAGTGGCCGATGGCCTCGGCGCAGGCCTGCTGGATGGCGGGGGCGCGCCCGACGGTCTCGAGGGCGGTGGCCGCCACGGGGCAGCCGTCCATCCAGTCGGACTCCCGCAGGGAGTCGGCGAGCAGCCGGGTGCAGGCGGTGATCGCCTCGGCGGGGTCGTCGTCGGCGGCCAGTCCGGTGCGCAGGATGTCGGCGAACTCGCGCTCGCCGTGCTGGATCGCGGCCACGGCGAGCTCCTGCTTGCCGCCGGGGAAGAAGTGGTAGACGGAGCCGAGGGTGGCTTCGGCGTCACGGGCGATCTGTTTGATGCCCGTCCCTTCGTATCCCTGGCGCTGGAGCAGCCGGGCCGCCGCCCGGACGATCCGGTCCCGGGTGCCGACGGCGGCGTCCGTTCCCTCGGTGGCGTCGTGTCGCGGCTTGGTCGTCTGCATTCCATGAGTTTAACGGATAGAGCGTTCGCTCTAGCGCTGTGCTATGTTTCTTCTGGGTAGAGCGTTCGTTCTAGAACGGGCGGACCGCCGCCCCTCCGTCCTGCTGCACCCCCGTCAGGACGGCGGAGCGACACCCAGCGGTATCAGCGGCACAGCGGTATCAATCGCGGTAACAATCAAGGAGAACCAGTGAGCAAGCAGGCAGTGACCGTCATCGGGCTCGGCCCGATGGGCCAGGCGATGGTGACCGCGTTCCTGGAGAACGGCCACCCTGTCACCGTGTGGAACCGGACCGCGAGCAAGGCCGACGAGCTCGTCGCCAAGGGCGCCGTCCTGGCTCCCTCGATCGAGGACGCCCTCAAGGCCAACGAGCTCGTGGTGCTGAGCCTCACGGACTACGACGCCATGTACGCCATCCTCGAGCCGGCCACGGCCGCCCTCGAGGGCCGGGTGCTGATCAACCTCAGCTCCGACACCCCGGAGAAGGCCCGCGCGGCCTTCGAGTGGGCCGCCGGCCACGGCGCCAAGCACGTCACCGGTGGCGTCCAGGTGCCCCCGCCCCTGATCGGCAAGGAGGGCTCCTCCACCTACTACAGCGGCCCGCGCGAGGTCTTCGACACGTACAAGGAGACCCTCGAGGTTCTCACCGCCGCCGACTACCGCGGTGAGGACCCGGGCCTCGCGGCCATGTACTACCAGGCCCAGATGATCATCTTCTGGACCAGCATGCTGAGCTTCTACCAGGCGCTGGCGCTGGGCAAGGCCAACGGGGTCTCCGCCAAGGAGCTGCTCCCCTACGCCTCCAACATGATGACGATGATGCCGCACTTCCTGGAGCTCTACACCCAGCACGTCGACAACGCCGAGTACCCCGGCGACGTGGACCGCCTGGCGATGGGCGCGGCCAGCGTCGACCACATCCTCCACACCAGCGAGGACGCGGGCGTCGACACCACCCTGCTCAAGGCCGTCCAGGACATCTTCCAGCGCGGCATGGGCAAGGGCTTCGAGGCCAACAGCTTCTCCAGCCTCATCGAGGTCCTGAAGAAGCCTTCCGCCTGACCCGGGCGAAACAGCGAAAACGCCCCCCGCCGAAGCCTTCGGCGGGGGGCGTTTTCGCTGTCAGCGGCGCGTCAGTGGCGCGTCAGCGGCGCGGAGGATCAGCCCGCGAGGGTCGCCGCCTGCTGCGCGGCGCGCAGGCCCGACTCGATCGCGCCCTCGATGAACGCGCCGTGCCAGCCCTTGGCGATGTCCGCGCCGGCGAAGACGATCCGGCCGTGCGGCTGCTCGATCTGCGGGAACAGCTGGAGCAGCTGGTTGGGACGGCGCATGCCCCAGCCGCCCATCGCGTACTTGTCCTCGTGCCAGGCCGTGGCCCGGTAGTCGGACACCTCGGCCCCGGGCAGGAACGCCTGGACCGCCGTCTGGACCTTCGCCTTGTCGTTGGTGTCCAGCGACGGACCGCCGAAGGCGACGAAGAGGCGGCCCTCGGGAAGCTGCTGCTGCGGCACCAGCATCAGGATCGGCGAGCCCTCGGGGGCCTGCCCGTAGACCGCGTCCACCTTGCCCTTGACCAGCACCCAGATCTTGGTGGCGTGCGGCACGCCCATGCCCTGGGTGGTCGCCTGGGTGTGCGCCTTGGGCAGGCCGGGGTTGAAGGTGATGGACTTCCAGACGTTGGCCGGGGTCGCGACGACCGCCACGGGAGCGGTGTACGCGCCGCCGCCCTGGACCTGGACGGTGACCTTGCCGTTGGCCTCGGTCACGGAGCTGACCGGGGAGTTGAGCTTCACCATGGCCTTGGAGTCGGCCAGCATCGCCGTCAGCAGAGCGGTCATACCGCCGACGGGCTTGATGCCCATCGTGGACTCGAAGCCCTCGTAGGTGCCGCCCGCGAGCTGGTACCACTGGGCCATGCTGGTCAGCCCGGCCCAGGAGCTCGAACCACCGGCGTAGACGGCGGAGCCGCCGTTGAGCCACTTCAGGTCGACGGGGGAGACCGACAGCTGCCGCAGCCGGTCCTCGAGCGAGAGCGGGTCCACCGCCGCCAGCAGGTCCTTGCGGAACAGCGGGTCGGCGGGGTGCTCGAAGTAGGACTCGGAGTTCTTGAACAGCTCCTTGAACAGCCCGGACAGCCGGCTGGACACCGTGGAGAGGTCCGTCCCGACCAGGCCGGTCTCGCCCGGCATCATGGCGCGGTCACCGGGGGTCTCGTAGAAGGTCTTGATCCCGTAGCGCGCCACCTCCTTCTGGGCCAGCTCCTGCTGCGGGCCGAGCCAGCCGCCGCCGAAGTCGACGGTCTGGCCGGCGAAGCTGCCGGTCCATATCCGGCCGCCGATGCGGTCGCGGGCCTCCAGGACCAGGGTCCGCAGACCCTTGGCCCCCAGCTCACGGGCCACGGTGCCGCCGGCGTAGCCGGCGCCGATGACGATCGCGTCGAGCCGGGTCTCCTCGGCGGCCCGCGCGGTGCCGGCCAGGACCGGGCTCAGGGAGGCCGCCAGGGAGGTGGCTCCGACGGCCTTCAGCAGCGACCGGCGGCCCAGCCGGCGGTCGGTGACCTTCACGGAGCCGGAGTCGTGAGCGTTCATGGCAATCCTTCGATGGGATGTCGGATGGCCGTGTCGTCGGAGCGCCGACGGCACGGCCGGGGAAGGGAGCGGGTGGGGGAGCGAGGGCCCGAGGGGGCCGGGCCGTGCGGGGGTCGTACACGTCGTGCGGTCATGCGCGAGGACCGGCGGAAATGCCCGCCGGTCCTCGCCCGTTCACGCCACGGGTCGCCGCGGCGGCGGATCAGATGTAGTCGGTGCCCGGCTCCAGGCCGAGGAGGACGCGGCCGTGCGCCTCCAGGGAACCGACGGGCGTCAGCAGGCCGTGCAGCGACAGCGCCGCGATGTCACGGAAGCTCCGCTGGAACGGCGCGCCGCGCAGGATGGCCGACGCCGAGCTGATGTTGAACAGCGTCTCGACGGCCTCCTTCGTGGCCTGGACGACATAGCCGACCTGACCGCGGACGGCGACCTTCTCCTCCGTCGTCATCTTCTCGCCGGCGTCGGTGGGACGCTGCATGGCCTCCAGCCAGACGTTCTGGAGCGCCTCGCACGCCGCGATCTTGTTGGCCGCGTGGGCCACCTGGACCTGGGTGTAGGGGTGCTCGGCCTGGTCGGTCCAGTTGGTGTAGGTGATGGCCTTGCCCGGGGTGCGCTCCAGGAACAGCTCCAGGGCGCCCTTGGCCAGACCGAGGTACACCGGGGCGCAGGTGGCCAGGATGTAGCTGGTGAGGTTGTAGTTGCGGCCCTTGAGGTCGGCGTTCCAGCGGTCGCGGGTCGAGGCGTCGTACACGTCGACACCGACGATCCGGTGCGCCGGGACGAAGACGTCCTTGGCCGTGGAGGTGGCGCTGCCGGTACCGGAGGCACCGAAGACGTCCCAGTCGTCGGCGATCTCGATGTCCGAGGTCGGCACGATCGCAAAGAGCTCCTCGTGCTCACCGCTCTCGTTCTCCACCAGCGCGGCGTGGACGTTCCACTGGGCACCGGGGACACCGGTGTTGAAGCGCCAGGTGCCGTTCAGGATGTAGCCGCCGTCCACCGGCTTGAGGGTGCCGCCCGGCGTGAAGCCGCCGGAGATGCGCACCGAGCCCTCGGCGAAGATCTCCTCCTGGGCCTTGTCCGGGTAGAGGCTGGCGATCCAGGCGGTGGAGATCCACACCATGGACACCCAGCCGGTCGAGCCGCAGCCGCGGGAGATCTCGGAAATGATCTCGGCCTGGTCGGCCACCGGGAGGTCCAGGCCACCGAATTTCTTGGGCACGGCGACACGGAAGACGCCCGCCTTTTCCAGCAATTCGATGTTGTCGGCCACTATCCAGCGCTGGTCCTCGGTCTTCCGGCCGTTGTCCCGGAGCGTCGGAACAATGTCCCGGACCGCTGCCAGCACCTCGGCGGCACCGATTTCTGACGCGCTCATCCTGCCTCCTGGCATTGATAATTGGTGCAAGGGGCCGCCCCGGCGGGCGTCCCTGTCAGTCCAGCGGCGACTGTACCTGCGGCCTGCATCGACATCGGGCGGGGACGGTAACGCGACGGTCATCGCGGGAGCGGCCGATGAATGCCCGATGACCGTCGGATGAGCCGTTGATGGGAATTACCCCCGAACCGGCGCGGGGGCAAATCCGGCAGTGCCGCGCAATGAGCCGAATGGCCTCGCCCCAGGCCGCGAGGTCCCGGGCCGGGGCCCCGCGAGGGCCCGTCCTTCACTCCTGTGGGTGCATTCCCCGGCCCGGCGAATGCACCTTTCCGGCGTGGGAATAGCCAGTATGTCCGGGACTGTTCCGTCGGGCGGCCCGGGGCCTCCGGCACGAGATGAGGACGTGAACGCGCATGACCGCTTCCTTCCCGGAGTCGTCCCAGGCCGAGGGGGCCGCTCCCGACCGCCGTCCCGGCGGCGTGGTGCACGACTGGCCCGTGGAACCGCTGCCCGCCCTCGAATTCGACCCCCTGCTCCACCGGTTGCTGCGGGAGGAGCCCATCGCCCGCGTCCGGATGCGCTTCGGCGAGGGGGACGCCTGGCTGGTCACCCGCTACGAGGACGTCAAGACCGTCGCCTCCGACCCCACCCTCAGCCGCGCCCTGACCGTCGACCGGCCGGTCACCAGCATGACCCCGCACGTGGTGGCCCCCGCCGGCGGCATCGGCCGCACGGACGCGCCCGACCACACCCGGCTGCGCCGCCTGGTCGCCCAGACCTTCGGGCGCAAGCGGGTGGCCGCCCTGCGCCCCCGCGCCCAGGAGCTCGCGGACCGGATGACCGAGCGCATGGCCCGCCAGGGCCCGCCCGCCGACCTGACGGAGTGCCTGACCGGCCCGCTGCCCGCCCAGCTGATCGGCGATCTGCTCGGCGTGCCCACCCGCGACATCGACCTCCTCCAGAGCTGGCGCGCCGTCATCCTCTCGAGCGACCACACCCAGACGGAGAGCGAGGCGGTCAAACGCGAGATCGCCGGCTACTTCCGCACCCTGGCCGACCGTCGCCTCACCGACCCCGGCGACGACCTCTTCAGCGCCCTGGTCGCCGCCCACGCGCAGGAGGAGCTCAGCCGCGCCGAGCTGGTCTCGCTCGCCGTCATGCTCGTCCTCAACGGCATGGACGCCGTGCGCAACCAGGTCTCCAACATGGTCTACGCGCTGCTCACCCACCCCGCGCAACTGGAGCGGCTGCGCGCCGAGCCGGAGCTGCTGCCGGGGGCCGTGGAGGAGCTGCTGCGCTACATCCCCCACCGCAACGGCGTCGGCCTGCCCCGCATCGCCACCGCCGACCTGACCGTCGCCGACACCACCATCCGCGACGGCGACGTCGTCTACGTCTCCTACCTGGCCGCCAACCGGGACTCCTCGGTCTTCACCGACCCCGACCGCCTCGACCTCGGCCGGGACGAGGCACCCAACCTGTCCTTCGGCCACGGCGCCCACTACTGCGTGGGAGCGCTGCTGACCCGGATGGAGGCCGAAGTCATGCTCTCCACCCTGCTGGACCGCTTCCCCCGGCTGCGCCTGGCCGTCGAGCCCAAGGACATGCGCTGGCGGCGGGGCTCCATCAACAGGGGTCCCGAGACCCTGCCCGTGGCCTGGTGAGCGCGGGCGCGAGCCCTCAGCAGCCGTCCGCCGGGCCCGGCTCCAGCCGCTTCAGCTGCTCGGCCGTGACGCCCTCGGGGACGGGCACCGGCGCCGGCGTCCGCAGCGGCGGCTGCCAGCCCGCCTCCCGGTCCCAGGTGCGCACGATCCGGGCGGGCGCCCCCGCGACCACCGCGTGGTCGGGCACCACGCCCCGGACGACCGCGCCCGCCGCGGCGACCACGTTCCGGCCGAGCCGCGCGCCGGGCAGGACCACCACCCCGGTGCCCAGCCAGCTGCCGGAGCCGATCTCCACGGCCTCGCTGCGCGGCCACTGCTTGCCGACGGGCACCTCGGGGTCGTCGTAGCTGTGGTTGGTCGTCGTGATGTACACGCCCGGGCCGAAGAAGCAGTCGTCCCCGATGGTCAGCGGCGCGTCGGCGATCACATGGCTGCCGCGCCCCAGCACCACGCCGTCGCCCAGCCGTACGATCGTCTCCCGCCCCAGGTCGAGCCCGGGCAGCATCCCGGCGGTGAGCGTCACGTCCTGGGCTATGACGCAGTGCTCCCCGATCTCGATCCACGGCTCCCCGAAGATGGTGCCCTGCGGAAACGCGAGCCGGGAGTGCCGGCCGAGCCGGCGGAAGCGGTACGGGCCCGGGCACTCGGCGGTCACGGCCCCGGCCTCCCGCACCCAGCGGGCGCCGCGGTGGACGGCCGCCGAAGCGGCCCGGCGCCGCCAGCGCGCCAGGGTGGGGAACACGTTCTGCATGGGCACCCGCTCACCGTACTCAGCGCCCACCGGCCGGATCCCGCCCCGCCCTGTGATCTTCGCCCCACCCCGACCCCCACCCCGGCCTCCACCGCCGGCCACCGACCACCGGCCACCGCCAAGGAGACCTCCCGATGCCCCGTCGTCCGTCCTCCCCGGCCCGGCACGCCCTTCTGCGCGGCGCGCTGGCCGCCGCGCTCGCCACCACGGCCCTCCTCGCCCCGGCCGACCGGGCGACGGCCGGCGGGGGCGGCACCTATCTGAGGTTCACCAAGCACACCCCGGACGACTCCCGGCTCACGTACGTCCGGCACGGCCGGCCCGTCGTCACCTACCGCGCCGGCTCGGGCAAGGTGCCCGACGAGTGCCTGCGCGGCCGCGGCTGGCTGCCCGACGGCACGTACACCCTCGGCCGGCACCACCGGGCATATGACGGCAACCTCATCAAGGGCTACGCCGTCGAGCTCGGCACCAAGCGCTGCCACGACGGCACCGACCGCACCGAGCTGTTCATCCACAGCCAGATGACCCGCTCCGGGGGCCAGGGCCGGGGCGGGTACCAGCGCTGGGACGGCCCCGCCGACTACACCTCCCACGGCTGCGTCAAACTCCGCCCCGCCGACATCAAGGAGCTCTACCGGATCCTCGACCGCCACGGCTGGCCCACCACCCTGCGGGTGACCGGCGGCTGAGCCAACACGCCCCCATCTCCGGCCGGTTCGCCCCCGCGACCGCACCGGAGCCGCCCTGGCGCGGAACGTACCTGTCACCGGGTATATGCCTGGCCGCCCGCCGCACCCGGCTCATACGATTGCCGTAACCGGGGGAGAGGCTGGGAGCCATGGCGGGCACGGCGGCACGGCTGGGGCGGGGCGTGGAGAACGCCGTCGCCTGGACCATCAGGAACCTCGACGGCGTCATCGCCCTCGGCGCGGCCCTGACCATCGGCGTCCTCGACGTCCTCGACATGCCGGTCAAGGACAACATCACCTCCGGGGCGATCCTGCTGGTCCTCGCCGCGCTGGTGCTGGGGACGCTCACCGAGCGGCGGCGCCGGACGACCGACATCCGCGCGGCCATGAGCGGCACCCGGCACGCCCTGGAGGACCTCACCATGGTGCGCTCCCTGTCCGGCGCCGAGCTGGAGGCGGCCCTGGACCGGGCCCGGCTGACCACGGACCGCTGGGTCTTCAAGGGCGGCACCGGCACCTATCTGCGCGCCGTGACCCTCCCCGTCTGCGTCCGCGAGGCCCAGCGGCAACGCCGCTCCCTCACCATGAAGATAGACATCGTCAGCCCGGCCGACGAACAGGCCTGCGCGGCCTACGCGCGTTTCCGCCAGACCTTCGCCCACCGGCTGCACGCGGTGCCCGCGGAGGCCTGGACCGCCGAGCGGACCCGCAGGGAGTCCCTCGCCACCGTGCTCGCCGCCTGCTGGTACCGGCAGCGCCTGGACACCCTGGAGATCGACGTCCATCTCTCCTCCGTCGTCCCCACGCTCCGCTTCGACCTCTCCAGCTCCTGCCTGATCATCACCCAGGACGACCCCCAGCGCGTCAACCTGCTGGTGGAGCGCGACCGTCCGCTCTACGACTACTACCTCACCGAGCTCCACCAGAGCCGGGAACAGGCCCACACCCTGGACCTCACCCGCACCGTCCCCCTCGGCGACGAGCCCACGGTCGACGAGGTCGTCCGGCTCTTCGAGGGGCTCGGCCTGCCGCTCCCGGCCTCCTACACCGACCGCGACGTCGGCGACATCATCGACAAGGCCCTGCACGCGGAGAACCCCTACCGGAGGTGAGCTTCCAGTGCGCAGCCCCGTGGACTGCCGCGGCGTCGAAGCGGCCATGGCGAGGGGGACGAGAGACGGGGCGGCGGTCGGCGAGCTGTTCGCGGCGGCCGTGACGGTCCTGGAGGAGGTCGCCTTCGGGCGGCGCGCGCTGCGCGCCGTCCGCCATCCGCTGGGGTTCCTGTGCCTGCCGGTGCGGCGCGAGGGCGACCGGGGAGTGTGCGTCCACGTCTTCGGCGACGCGCCGGCGGGCCCGCCCGCCCGGCCGACCACCTCGCCCGTGCACGCGCACAGCTGGGACCTGACCAGCTGTGTGCTGTACGGGGAGGTCGGCAATCTGCGGGTCCGGGTGCGCGACGAGCCCGACCGTCCCACGCACCGGCTCTTCGAGGTGCGCAGCACCGCCGCCGGCCCCGGCCCGGCCGGTGGGCCGTGCGACGCGCCGGCGGTGGACGAGATCCGGCCGACTCCCCGCCTGGTGAGCTGCGCGCCCGGCCCCGAGGAGACCGGCGTCGCCGGCGGGATCTACCGGCTCCCGGCGGGGGAGTTCCACACCACCGTCGTCCCGCCGGGCACCGTCGCGGCCACGCTGCTGCTCGGCCGTTCCCTGCCCGGGCGCCGCGACCTCACCCTGGGACCGGTGCATGGCCCCGCGCACCGGGTGGTACGACAGACATGCGACGCCGCGCAGACCGCCCGGACGGCCCGCACCGTCCTGAGGAGGATCGATGGACACCACTGCCGATGACGACGGCCGCGCCGGGTCCCCGGACCCGGGCGGGCCGGCCGGTTCCCTGGCGGCGGAGCGCCGGGTGGCCGTCGGCGCCGCCCGGGAGGCGGGCGCGCTGCTGCGCTCGCGCTTCCACGACGACTACGGCGTGCGGGCCAAGGACGACCGGGGCGACGTGGTCACCGAGCTCGACCTGATGGCCGAGAGCCTGGTGGTCGGCCGGCTCCGGGAGAGCTTCCCCGGCGACCGGATCCTCTCCGAGGAGGCGGGCCCCGTCCCGGCGGCGCCCGGCGGCGAGCGGACCGGCCGCACCTGGCTGGTGGACCCCCTCGACGGCAGCAACAACGTCGTCATCGGCCTGCCCGCCTACGCCGTCGGCATCGCCCTGTGCGTCGGCGAGGCGCCCGTGCTCGGCGTCGTCCACGACCCGGTGACCGACCGCACGTGGACGGCCTCGGCGGGCCTCGGCGCGTACGGGCCGCGCGGCCGGCTGACCGGGCCGGCGGGCCGCCCGTCCGCCGCCGGGCCCCTGCTGGCCTGGACGCAGGGCCACGCGGTCGCCCGCCGGGACCCGGTGGCGCGCGCCCTCAAGGACGCCCTGGAGGCGCGCTCCCGGCGGGTGCTCCAGCTGTGGGCGCCCCTGCTGGCCTGGGCGATGCTGGCCCGCGGCGACATCGACGGCTTCGTCGGCTACCGCGCCGAGGCCATCGACCTGCCCGCCGGGGCGCTGCTGGCCGCCGAGGCGGGCCTGGCCATCCGGGCCCTGGACGGCGGCGCCTTCCACGGGGGCGTCGGCGGCCCCGACACCGACCGCAGTTTCGTCGCCGGGCGGCCGGAGGTTCTCCCCGACCTCCTGGAACTGGTCGCGGAGGGCCGCCCCACGACGGCGCCCACGCCGTAGGGCTCAGCCCGTCAGGGCCAGCGCGCCCACCGACGCCAGCAGGGCCCCCACGGCCAGCACCGCGCCCGTCCCCATGAACCGCCCCGGGGACACCCGAACGCCCTGCGCGTGACAGCGCTCGAACCACAGCAGGGTCGCCAGGGAGGCCCACGGGGTGATCACCGGGCCGACGTTGGTGCCGATCAGCAGGGCCAGCAACTGGTCGTGGTTGCCCACCGGCACGGCCGACTCGCCCGCCAGGTAGACCGGCAGGTTGTTGAGGACGTTGGCCAGTCCCCCGCCCACGCCCGCCGCCCGCAGCATCCCCGGCAGGCCGCCGTCCGTGCCCACCGCCCGCGCCAGCAGCTCGTGGAGCCCGTTGACATTGACCGTCTCCACCACCAGGAACAACCCCGGCACCAGGATCAACAGCCGCCACGGCACCAACGACAGCCGCAGCGCCGCGCGTCGGCGTACCGCGAAGGCCGCCACGGCGAGCGCGGCCGCCACCGCCGACGCCGTCCACAGCGGCACCGCGTCGATCAGGATCGCCAGCAGGAAACCCGCGCAGGCCACCGCGCACACCCGGAACAGCACCCGGTCGGCGGGCCGGTGGACCTCCGGCGGAACGTAGCACTTCGCACCTCGGCGGCCCCGGCGCCAGTAGAAGAGCCACAGGCAGCCCATCGTCACCGCGATCGACGCCAGTTGGGGCGCCCACATCCGCTCCGCCAGCCCCATGGGCGAGAGCGCCACCCGGTCCGCCGCCAGCAGGTTCGTCAGGTTCGACACCGGCAGCAGCAGACTCGCCGTATTGGCCAGCCACACCGTCGTCATCGCCAGCGGCACCGCCGCGATCCCCACCCGGCCCGCCAGCGCCAGCATCACCGGCGTCAGCAGCACGGCCGTCGTATCGAGATTGAGCGTGATGGTGGTGGCCGAGGCGAACACCACACACAGCACGAACAGCCTCGCGTAACTGCCCCGCCCGACCCGCGCCACCCCCGAGGCCACCACGTCGAACACCTCGGCCCGGCTGGTGAGTTCGGCCAGCACGATCACCGTGCCCAGGAACGCCAGCAACGGCGCGATCCGCCGCATCGCGTCCCCGGCCGGCCCCGCCGGAAGCAGCCCCGTCGCCAGGGACAGCAGACCACAGACCAGGATCCCGCCCGCGAGCCAGTCCAGGGGATGAAGACGCGAGGACAGCCCTCGTAAGACACGCACGCCCCGAGCATGACACAGCGTTCATGACGAACACAGTGACCCAGGAGAACTCCGTTCCTAGGATGGGGCCATGGTGGCACGCCAGGAAACCGACGAGCGGCAAAGGCCGTTGGACTTCTTCATCAGCTACTCCCCGGCGGACGAACGCTGGGCGGCCTGGATCGCCTGGACCCTGGAGGAGGCCGGATACCGCATCGTCCTCCAGGCATGGGACTTCGTACCGGGCACCAACTTCGTCGACTTCATGGACCGGGGCGTCAGCGAGTCCGCCGCCGTCATCGCCGTCCTCTCCCGCAACTACGAACGCTCCCGCTACGGGCGCATGGAGTGGCAGGCCGCGCTGCGCGCCGACCCCGACGCCCCCGAACGCAGACTGATCACCGTGCGCGTGGAGGACATCCCCGTCGAGGGCCTCCTCGCCACCATCACCTACGTCGACCTCGTCGGCGTCCACGACACCGCCGCCGCCCGGGAACTCCTCCTCACCCGCGTCGGCCACGCCCTCGACGGCCGCGCCCGCCCCGACCACCACCCCGGCTTCCCCGGCCACCCCCACGGCCCCGCACCCACCCCCGTCATGAGCGTCCCGCCCGCCGGGCCCGGCCCCGGCAGCCCCGGCTGGGCCGGCCGCCGCCGCCCCGCGACCGCCCCCGGCTACCCCCAGGCCGCCACCGGCCACCGCGCCCGGGACACCGTCTCCGTGCTCCACCTCGCCGGCCCCGGCTTCGGCCGCGGCGCCGACCCCGCCGAACTCCAGGCCGCCGTCTGGGGCGACCTCGTGGAGCTCACCGACGCCGGGGCCCCCGCCCCCGACCTCCTCGTCGTCACCGGCGACCTCACCGCCTCCGGCAGCCCCCGCGAATGCGACCAGGCCCTGACCTTCCTCACCGGCCTGCGCGCCCGCCTCGGTCTCGCCGCCGACCGGCTCGTGATCGTCCCCGGCGGACAGGACGTCAGCGAGGCCGCCTGCCGCGCCTACTTCGCCACCTGCGAGGCCGACGAGATGCGCCCCCGGCCCCCCTACTGGCCCAAGTGGCGCCACTACGCCCGCCTCTTCCGCGAGCTCTACCAGGGCCTCGACGCCGTCTTCGACGGCGACCAGCCCTGGACCCTCTTCCCCGTCCCGGCCCTGCGCACCGTCGTCGCCGGACTCAACTCCTCCATGGCCCACAGCCACCGCCCCGAGGACCAGTACGGACTGCTCGGTCCCGAACAGGCCGCCTGGTTCGCCCAGGCCCTGCGCCCCTACGAACGCGACGGCTGGCTGCGCCTCGGCGCCCTGCGCCACGCCCCGGAGACCCGTGGCACCCTCGCGCCCGATTCCGGCACCGCCCCGGACCCCGCCCCCACGGCCCCCGCGCCCGGCCGTGCCCTGGGCCCCGACCCCGGCCGCCTTGGCGGCACCACGCCCGGCCGGCGGCCCGCCGCCGCGACGCTGCGCGACACCGACGTCCTCACCCGGCTCACCGCGCCCCGGCTCCACCTGCTGCTCCACGGCCCCGCCACCACCGCCCGCGCCGTCGGCCCGGCCGGGGCCGGCGCCGCCGTCCTGCCCCTGGCCGGCCGCGACCTGCCCGTCCTCGGCGCCGCCGCCCCCGGCCACTACCGCCTCCTGGAGATCACCCGCGACGGGCTCACCCGCTGGCCCGAGAGCCCCGGCGAGGCCCCCCGCCGCTACACCCTCGGCTGGCGCGGCTCCCACCACGTCTTCGCCCCCGAACAGCCGGCCGCCCCGGCCCCCGACGATCCCGGCACCCCCGCCCCCGACGCGCCGCCCACCGGACCCGACGAGTCCCGCGCCGCCCCCGGACCCCAGCAGGCCCTGCTCTCCCGCGTCGCCGAGGTCTGCCGCGTCCGCCACCAGAACGTCCAGCTCCGCCGCCTCCCCGGCGACCCGCCCGGCCTGCTCGTCACCTGGACCGAGTCCGGCTTCGTCCGCCAGCAGCGCGTCGGCGTCCTCGTCGGCACCCCCCGCGCCGAGGACGTCGACAGCTTCATCGACCACGTCCACGCCTCCGGCGCCGAACCCGACGCCGAGCTCGTCCACGACGGCCCGCCGCCCCCGCGCGAGCTCCGCGAACACGCCCGCCGCCGGGGCGTCCTCGTCCGCAGCTTCACCGAGTTCCAGGGCCTGCTCGACCTGCGCGGCTACGTCGCCGCCCAGACCGAGCGGCTCGCCGCCGACCCCCAGTACCAGCCCTCCCTCTACCTCCCCCAGCGCTACCGCGAACTGGAACGCCCCGGCGGCACCGAGCGCGACGGGCTCGTCGACGACGTCCTGCGCCTCCTCGACGCCGACCACGGCCGCTTCCTGCTGCTCCTCGGCGACTTCGGGCACGGCAAGACCTTCGCCCTGCGCGAGATCGCCCGCCGCGTCCCCGCCGAACTGCCCCACCTCGTTCCCGTGCTCATCCAGCTCAGCGGGCTCGACCGGGCCCACACCCTCGACGGGCTCGTCGCCGCCCACCTCGCCGGCCAGGGCGTCGACACCATCGACCTGCGCGCCTTCCGCTACATGCTCGGCCAGGGCCGGATCGTCCTGCTCTTCGACGGCTTCGACGAACTCGTCAACCAGGTCACCTACGACCGGGCCGCCGACCACCTCCAGGTCCTCCTCGACGCCGCCGTCGACAGCGCCAAGATCGTCGTCAGCAGCCGCACCCAGCACTTCAGCTCCCAGGCCCAGGTGCTCACCGCCCTCGGCGAACGCGTCGGGCTGCTCCCGCAGCGCCGGGTCCTCGCCGTCCAGGAGTTCACCCCCCAGCAGATCCGCTCCTACCTGGTGAACCGCTACGGCGACGAACAGGCCGCCGACCGTCGGCTCCGGCTCCTGGAGGGCATCCCGGACCTGCTCGCCCTCAGCCGCAACCCCCGGCTGCTCAGCTTCGTCGCCGACCTCGACCACGACCGGCTGCGCGCCGTCGCCGGCGCCGGCCGCGCGCTGAGCCCCGCCGGGCTCTACGAGGAGGTCTTCACCTCCTGGCTGCGCTTCGAGGCCCGGCGCGGCCGGGGCGGGCCCGGCGCCGTCCCCGGACTGGACCTGGCCCAGCTGTGGCAGGCCGTCACCACCCTCGCCCTGCGGCTGTGGGAGAGCGGCGAGAGCGCCCTGCGCCTGGACGAACTCAACGACGTGGCCGAGACCCTCACCGAGCTCGCCGACTCCCGGCTCTCGGTGCCCCAGGCGGCCCACTCCGTCGGCTCCGGCAGCCTGCTCGTACGCACCGACGACAGCCTCTTCCGGTTCATCCACGGCTCCGTCGCCGAATGGCTGGTGGCCCGCGAGGCCGCCGTCCGGCTCGGCCGGGGCGAGACGGGCGAGGCCGACCTCCTGGCCCGCCGCCCCTTCAGCCGCCTGGCCGTGGAGTTCCTCTGCGACCTCGCCGACCACCGCACCTGCCAGCAGTGGGCCGAACGGGCCCTCGGCGGTGAGGACGGCGCGGCGGAGGGCGCGGCCGGCGAGACGGCCCGGGCCAACGCCATGAAGATCCTCAGCAGGCTGCGGATCCCCGCCCACACCGACCTGCGCGGCGCCGTCCTCGCCGGGGAGGACCTCTCCTACCGCGACTTCTCCGGCGTCGACCTCACCCGCGCCGACCTCACCGACGCCGGCCTGGTCGGCGCCGACCTCTCCGGCGCGATCCTGCGCGACACCCGCCTCGCCGGCGCCCGCCTCGACGACGCCGATCTGCGCGGCGCCGACCTGCGCGGCGCCGACCTGCGCCGGGCCCGGCTCATCGGCACCGACCTGCGCGGCGTCCGGGTCGACGGCGGCCGCTGGCACCGCGCCGCCCTGATCAACGCGGTCACCGAACCGGCCGTCCTGGACACCCCCGAACTCCGCGCGGCCGCCGTCGCCCCCGGCCTGACCGCCGAGCCCGGATTCCGCCCCGCCGCCGTCGGCGTCCCCTACGGCTTCGACACCCGCACCAGCCGGCTGCCCGAACCCGTCTCCTTCAGCCCCGGCGGCGAACTCCTCGCCCTCGGCAGCGAGGACGGCGGCGTCCTGGTCTGCGACGCCGCCACCGGCACCGCCCTGCGCACCCTCCACGGCCACACGGGCCGCGTCTACGCCGTCAAGTTCCGCGGCGGGGTCCTCGCCACGGGCGGCGCGGACGGCACCGTACGGCTGTGGGACCCCGTCTCCGGCCGGTGCCTCCACCGGCTCGAGGTCCACGAAGGCGGCGTCTGGCCCGTCTCCCTGGACCTCACCGGGGAACGGCTGGCCACCGGCGACGCCGACGGCACCGTCACCCTCTGGGACGTCACCGGCGGGACCGCCGAGCACCGCCTCCCCGGCCACAAGGCCCCCGTCTACACCGCCGTGTTCAGCCCCGACGGCACCGTCCTGGCCACCGGCGACGCCGCCGCGTGCGTACGGCTGTGGGACACCCGTACCGGCCGGCTCCTCGGCGAGCTCGACGGTCACCGGGGAGCCGTCTACCGCGCCCGCTTCAGCCCCGACGGCACCCTGCTGGCCACCGGCGACATGGGCGAGGGCGACGGGGGCACGGTCCGGGTCTGGGACGTCGCCACCCTGCGGCAGCGACACGCCTGCGCCGGCCACCCGGGCCGCGTCTACACCCTGGACTTCCACCCCTCCGGCACCCTGCTGGCCAGCGGCGACACCGAGGGCCACGTCATGCTGTGGGACCCGCGCACGGGCGAGGCCGCCGGGCCCCCGCTGCTCGGCGGCGGGGCCGTGTACCAGGTGGTCTTCGACCCCGAGGGCGGCATGCTCGCGGCCGGCGGCAGCGACGGCTCGGTCCGGCTCTGGCGGATCACCCAGGCCGCCCCGCCCGCGGCCGGCTGGACGGCCGCGCCCCTGCGCCGGCAGCCCGCCGACCACCAGGGCTCGGTGTGGGCCTGCCGCTTCCGCCCCCACGGCGGCCCGGCGGCCCCCGAGTCGGGACCACTGCTGGTGTCGGCCGGCAACGACGGCTCGGTCCGGCTGTGGGACACCACCACCGGCCGGGGCCGCAGCGTCCTGCGCGGCCACGGCCGCAAGGTCGTGAGCCTGGCCTTCGGCGCGTCGGGCGACCGGCTCGCGGCCTGCGGCAACGACGGCGTCGTCCGGATCTGGGAGCCCGCCACCGGACGCCGGGTGCGCGAGCTCACCGGCGACAACGACCGGCTGGTCTCCGCGGTGTTCACCCCGAACGGCCCGCTGCTCGCCACCTCCAGCAGCGACGGCGACGTCTATGTGTGGAACGCCGAGACCGGCGAGTACCAGCGCGAGATCGACGCCGAGACCGACCACGTCTGGGCCGAGACCTTCAGCGCCGACGGCGAGATCCTCGCCACCGCCAACGACGACGACACCGTCCGGCTGTGGTATCGCAGCACCGGCGCCCATGTGACCACCCTCGGCCAGCACCGGGGCCGGGTGCGCTCCCTGTCCTTCACGGCGGACGGCAGGGGGCTCGCCACAGGCTGCGACGACACCTACGTACGGCTGTGGGACCTCACCGAGAGCCGGCTCGTCGCCGAACTCGCCGGCCACACCGACCGGGTGTACGCCGTCGTCCACGGCCCCGGTGACGCCTGGCTGGCCAGCGCCTCCTGGGACGGGCAGGCCATCGTCTGGCGGGACGGCGCCGTCGCGCACCGGCTGCGCGGCCACACGGGACGGTTGTGGACGGCCGCCGCCCACCCGCACCGCTCCCTGCTGGCCACCGCCGGCGACGACCGGACCGTCCGCCTGTGGGACCCGCTGACGGGCACCGGGACCGGCAGGCTGACCGGGCACACCGGCCGGATCCTCGCCCTCGCCTTCAGCCCCGACGGCTCCCTGCTGGCCAGCGGCGCCGAGGACGGCACGGTACGGCTGTGGTCCCTGCCGGAGGACGGCGACCCGGCGGCGCGGGCCACGCTCATCGGCGTCCCGGGCGGCTGGGCCGCCCTCAACCCCTCGGGGGGCTACAAGTTCGACGGCGACATCGCGGGCGAGTTCTGGCACGTCGTGGGCATGTGCCGGTTCGAGCCCGGCGAGCTCGACGGCCACCTGCCGGGGGTGCGGCGGCTGGCCATGGACGACGAGCTCTGACGGCCCATCACCGGATGGTCCTGACCCTGATCCGCAGGAAACGGGGGCGGTAGACGCCCGCGCGGTCGATCACGTCCCGGGGGACGAGGCTGTTGACGTTGTAGGAGACGACCAGTTCGTCCGCGCCGCGCTCCAGCTCCGGGTGCTCGTGCGGGTTGTACGCCAGGACGTTCGGGTTGCGGTAGCCGCCGTCCGGGCCCGCCTCCGGCGCCGTGTACACCGTGCGCTGCGCCGTGAAGGGCCCGCCGGGGGAGCGCGCCCAGGCCAGCCGCAGCTCGGCGCTGAACGGCTGGTCCGTCCGCTGGGTGACCAGGGCGTACCAGGCCCCGTGCCGGACCACGCTCAGCTCGTCCGAGACCCGCGGGGCGGCCCCGCCGGGACCGGTGAGCCGCGCGGCCCGCGACTCCTCGCCGGACCAGGAGCCGTCGGCGGCCCGGTACCGCCACGCGCCACGCAGGCCGGGACCGTCGACCCGGGCCAGGTGGAGGTAGGAACCGCCGGAGGGGGCCGCCTCGGTGCCGTAGACGTAGGTGCGGTTCCCCTCCCGGGCCAGCCACGCGCCCCAGGAGATCCCGGCCGACGACGGCAGCGCCGTGACCGACTCCGGTCGCGAGAGCCGCTCCTCGCGGAACCGCGCCAGCACCGAGCCGCGCCAGGCGATGTCCAGCGGCCCGGTGCCGGTCCGCGCGTACCGGGCGTAGACGACCGCGACGCCCCGGCCGTCGGGGATCCCCGCCCGCGCCCAGTACCACTCGCCCGCCTCCGGCGGCGACACCAGGGCGTCGGGCCGCCCGGCCCGGTCCCGGCCGGTCACCGTGCGCGGGGCGCCGGAGGGGGGCCACAGGACGAAGCTGTTGTGGACGAACGGCGTCGTACCGCCCTCCCCGGTGACGGGCGAGCGGGAGCCGTCGGGCCGTACCGTGCCGAGGAACGTGTCCGAGAAGACCCACAGTTCACCGGCGGACGCCGGCACCGAGTACGTGCTGTCGCCGCCCGTCCAGTGGCCCGGATCGCGCACCCGGTCGGCGTACTTCCCGAACGCCTCGTCGAGCGCCGTCAGCGGACGCGCCGAGACGACCTCGGGCGGCCCCCCGGTGTCCGGCACCGCCCCCGGCGGCAGGAAGGCGCAGACCACGGCGGCGGCCACGAGCGGCAGCCGGGACACGACCGGCCGACGGCGCGTCCGGTTCGCCATCCACGAGATCAACATGGCGCACAGTCAACCGGCGCGTCGGCCCGCGACCCCGGCGGCCGTTCCCGGCGCTCCGCCGAGCGGGTGATAAATGGCAGCACGGTCAGAGTGCACAGTGACGGCCGCGCACCCGGGGCGCGACGATGCCGTGGGCCGGGACCGTACGTGTGGTCCCGGATCCCCCCGTCCGTTCGTGGAGGTGTCCGTGTACGCAACCGAGTTGGCCGTCAAGGCGCTGGAACCGACCCCCGAGGAGGAGCGCCTGGCCGAGGACTACGTCACCATCCTCGGCTCGCTCTCCGCCATGGAGCAGGCAGTGCGGGAGGGCGCCTGGCACCGTCTGCGCGAGGAGGCCGACGAGCTGATGAGCGCCGCCGAGGAGATGTGGGCCGGTCTCCCCGGGGCCGACGACGAGGGCGTCCCCGTCCGGGCCGCCCATGTGCCGTCCCAGGCCGACGGCTCGAAGATCCGCCAGCTGATCGCCGTGTACGCCCAGCCCTACGCGCTCGGCCGCGTCCTCTACCCGACGAGCCTCATCCAGGACGCCCAGCTGCGCCGGGCGGTGGAGGAGGAGAACACCGAGCGGGAACACGCGGCGGAGCACACGGCGGTGGAGTGAGGGCCCGCCGGGCCGGCGGCCCCTCACGGCGCGCCCCGGCGGGCGTCCGGCAGCGCCACGGCGATGTTGTCGGCCCGGTGGATCCGCAGGCCGTCGCGCCACACACTGCCGTCGGCGCGCACCAGCACCGTGCCGCCGGCCGCGCGGACCTCGCGGATGTGGACCTCGCCGCGCACCCGCCGGTGCCCGCGCAGGATCTGGCCCCGGTAGGTCCAGCGCAGCTCCTCGCCCGGCACGGCATCGGGGCCCGGCCCCGGCGGCCCGTCGGTGAGCCCCGTGTACAGCGCGAAGGCCCGCACGGCCTGGAAGAGCATCTGCACACCGACCGACCCGGGCAGCACCGGGTCGTGGGGGAAGTGCCGGCCGAAGAACCAGTCGCCGGGGTCCACCGCCTTGGCGCACAGCACGTACCCGGCGCCGTGCTCCCCGCCGCCGGGGACCAGCACCACGTCCTCCAGCAGCGCCAGCCGGCCCCGCCCGAGCCGGCCGTCGTGCCGTACGTCCGGCCGACGCGCCCCGGCCGGGGCGACGGGCCGCCTCTCCAGCCACGGGAGCGTCTCCGTGCCGCCGTCCAGGCCCTGCCGCAGGGCGAGCACCTCGGGCGTGAGATAGCCGTGTGCCGCCTCGCCCGTGCAGAAGACCTCGCCGCCGGTGCTCAGCGAGAACGCGTACCGGTCGACCACCGCCCCCGGCAAGACGGTCGCGGACAGCAGCACGGACTCCTGGACGACCGTCGACGAGCGCGGGTCGCACGCCCGGGTCAGCCGTGCCCGGCCCTCGAGATTGCGGCACACGAGGGGCCGGTCCGGATGCGCGTGCGCGGCCCCGGAGAGTCCGCCCAGGAGCCCGAGGGGCTGCAGGGCCATCTCCATCAGGGCGAAGACGGGTAGGCCACTGCCGTGTTCCCGGGCGTACCAGGGGTCCGCCGGGACGTCGTGCTCGGTGACCAGCCGGGCGCCCGCCCGCTCCGGTCCGTCGCTCCGGTGGAGGTCGACGACCCGGTCGACCATGCGCAGCCCCGCGCGCGGCAGGCGTGGCCGGACCGGTGCGGTGACCGCCGCGCCGAGCGTGCCGAGCTCCGCCGGATCGCCCTCGGCGGTGTGGGCGATGTGCAGCTCGTGGTAGCGGGCCCGGGCGCCGGAGGACGTCTTCCGGCAGCAGCCCCGCTCCGGATGCGGCGCCAGGCCGGCGCCGGGCCGCTCCCGTACCGTCGCGCCGAGGTCGTGCAGCCGTGCCACGACCCGCCCGCCGGAGGTGATCTCGCAGTCGGCGACCGCGTACGGGCGCGGCAGCAGCCCGAGTTCGACGACTTCCACCGTCAGCCGCCACGGCTCGCCGGGCGTTTCCGGCCCGGCCGGGCCGCCCCGCCATTCGACGCGCACGGGACGGCCGGGCAGCGGGAGCACCCGGGCCCCGGGCAGGCACAGATGCAGCCCCTGGTGGAAGGCGTACACGCGCAGCGCCTCCAGGGCCGCCGCGACCGGGTACGGCCACCGCGGACCGACGTTCCCGTCGTCGGCCGGTCGTGCCGTGGCGGTCAGCAGGCCCTGGCCGTACCGGCCCGCGCGCGGGCCGACCGTGATCTCCTCCAGCAGCCGGGCCGGCCAGGGCGCGGGCAGCTCGTCCGGCTCCAGGCCGCGCTGGTCGTGGGCGGGGCCGAACACGCCCGCGACGTCCCCGGCGGCGAGCGCGTCGAGCTCCGCGCGGGTCAGCCGGTGGATGTCCGTCACCGCGTGCGGGTGGAACTCCTCCGGGAACCGGGGCACCTGACGCCGTGGCGGCCCCTCGTCGGTCGCGTCGTCGGTCGCGCGGAGCGTGAGGATCGCGCGCTCGCCGTCGAGGACCTCGCAGGCGCCGTCCGGTGCCGAGTGGGCGCGGAGCGGGGCGGGCGCGTACGGCACCGGATCGTGCCAGGTCGCGGTGAACACGCCGGGGCACGGGCGGGGTGCCATGGCCTCGGCCAGCGCGCGCGCCGCGGCGCGCAGCGCCGACGCGGGGCCGCCCCACCGCTCCCACACGTCGGGCACGCCGCCGGGGCGGGGGGCCGGGGCGAGGAGGGTGCCGGCCGCGACGAGGCCGGCCTGCCAGGCGCTGAGGGCGCGGTGGGCGTCGAGCGCCGCCGCGTGAGCCCGCTGCGCTTCGCGCGCGAGCATCCGGGCGATGCCGGTGGGTGTGGCCGTGCCGTCCGGCACCGGTGCCGCCGGGTCGTGGTCCGGGCGCGGTCGGTGGAGTGGCTCCAGGGGGATGCCGTCGAAGTCGAGTTCGTCCACGCCGTCCTTCCCTCTCAGCCCGTCGTCGGGGCGGGGCGGGGTGCGGTGATCCGGGCCTTGAGTTCCTCATCGGTGAAGGAGACCAGCGTCAGGCCCGTCCAGCGCTGGAGCACCCGGCCGTCCGGGGCGCACGCGGTGACGTCGCACCGCAGGTCGATGACCGACGCGGCCCCGGGTTCGGCCACGATGAAGAACGGCTCCCCGTCGGGCAGCGGGGCGAACAGCTCCACCCGCTCGACGCCGACGGGCGCCGGGGCGCGGCCGAAGCGCGTCATCCCCAGCAGGGCCGCCGCCTGGACCAGCAGATCGGCGAGGCAGGGGCTGTACAGCCGTCCCCCGTACGCGCCGTGCGCGAGGCCCGGGTCCCGCAGCGCGGCCCCCACGACCAGCCGGTCCGGGCCCTGTTCCAGCACCGCCTTGAGCCCCCGCAGGGACGGCCCGTGAAAGAGGCCGCCGTCCGCGTAGACGGGGTGCGGCTCGTCCCGGAACGGGTGCGGCGGCAGGTTCCGCCGGGGTGGCTCGGGCGGCGGCCCGGCCGCTCGGTAGCGGCCCTCGTAGAGCACTCGGGTCTCCCGGCCGTCGTCCACCGCGCACACCGTGACGACGGCGGCGCCCGGGTCAGCCGGGTCCGGCACCAGCCGGGCCAGGGCGTGGCCCGGCTGGGAGCCGTCGAGGTACAGACCCCGCCGGACGCGGAAGTCCCGGCACTCCGTCACCGGCCCGGCCGCGCCCCGGCACCGCTCCAGGACGTGGAGGCCCCAGCCGACGGCGGCGGTCAGCGGCAGCAGCGCGGCCCCCGACCAGCGGTGGTCGCGCAGCGCCGGTTCCGTCTCCAGGCCGGCGAGGGCGCGCCGGGCGGCCAGGCCCGAGGCGGGCGGCTCGGTGGCGAGGGTGAACGGCGCGCGCAGCGGCCCGACGAGGACGGTGCCGTCGGGGTGGTCCGGCCGCGTCAGGTCGAGGAAGTGCTCGCAGCCGGTGCTCCGCGTCAGTACGGGGAAGCCCTGCCGGCTGTAGAACTCGCTGAGACGGGCGGCCATGCCGCCCTCCCACGGCCCCCAGACGACGGGTGTCACCCGGCAGTGGGGGTGCGCCGCCGCGAAGGCCAGGCCGTAGCGGGTGAGCGCCTCGTTGGCCAGGGCGTAGTCCGTCTGCCGGACGTTGCCCCAGTAGCCCGACACGGAGGAGAAGAGGACCAGCCGCCGCAGCCGGTCCGGGGCGAGGCAGGAGAGCACGTTGTGCAGTCCGGCGAGTTTCGTGTCGACCACCCGGGCGACGGACTCGGCCGTCAGCTCCCCGAGCGTCGAGTCCCCCAGCACACCGGCCCCGTGCACCACTCCCGTGATGCGGTCGGCGTACGGCGCCAGGGCCGTGGCCAGGGCGGCGGCGTCGCGGACGTCCGCCGCGACGTAGTGGGCCTCGGCGCCCCGGGCGCGCAGCTCCTCGACCAGGGACCGGATCCGGCGGTGGGGCGGCGGCTCGTCGGCCCGATCGTCCTCGTCGGCGAGCTCCGTGCGGCCCAGCAGCACGAAGCCGCAGGGGAGTTCGGCGCCCAGGGCGGCCACGCACCACGCGGTGATGCCGGACGCCCCGCCGGTGACCAGCAGCAGATCCTCGGGTGAGAGGCCCGCCGGATCCGGCCGCGCGGGCACGACGGGGTCCGGGGCGTCGGCCAGGACGAGGGCGCGGCGCAGGGTGCCGTCCCAGCCGACCTCGCGGACGTCGGTGGCGCAGTCGGAGACCTCCGCCAGGAACGCCGCGCCGATCGCGTCGGCCGACAGCTCCGGGGAGACGTCCAGCGCGCGGCAGAAGAGCGAGGAGGCCTCCAGCGCCACGGACTTGACGAGTCCGCCGAGGCCCCCGGCCAGTGCCGCCACCGGGTCGCCGCCCGCGCCCGCGTACCCGAGACGCCCGTCCAGCCCGGTGAGCGTGACGAACGCGGCCCGGGTGCCGCGCGCGGCGGACTTCCGCAGGGGAGGGCACAGGTGCTTGGCGACGAGGACGGCGTGCCGCAGCCGGGCGATCACCTCGTCGGCCTCCGCGCCGGCGGGGCGGCTCATCGCGATGGCGCACAGGTCGACGTGTTCCGTCGCCGACAGCAGCGTGCCCACGCCGCGCGCGAGCGCCTCCTCGGACAGGTCGGACAGGACGTGGCCGTCCTCCGCCACGGCTTCGGCACCGGGCGGCAGCAGCCGGAGGACGCGCCAGCCGGCGGGGCGGAGCGCCCCGGCCACCGCCGCGCCGAGCGGGCCGCCTTCGTCCAGCAGGACGGCGCACGGCCGGTCCGGGTAGGCGTCCGTCCGCACGTCCACGGCGGGCAGCGGGCGAAGGACGGGGAAGGCGCGGCCGAGCGGGATGTCCTCGGTGTGGCGGAGCGCGCGGGCCGGTTCGGCGAGGATGCGTTCCAGCATCTCGGTGAGCTCGGCGACGGTCCGGGCCTCGCTGAACCGGAACAGTTCCTCCCTGGTGATCACCGGGTAGCGGCGCCAGACCTCCGCCGCGATCTCCACCTGCTTGAGCGAGTCGATGCCGAGGTCCTCCTGGATGGAGAGATGCGGTTCGATCATGTCGACGTCGTAGCCGGTCTTCTCGGCGACCACTTCGTGGAAGACCCGCGTCACTTCCGCCCGGTCGGCGGCCGTCGGTCCGTCGGGCGCCGGGCGGTCCGGTTCGCCGCTCCGGTGGGCGGCGACGAGCTCGGCGAGGGCGGAGCGGTCCGGTGACGGTAGGTCGGGGGCGGCGACGGGTACGGCGTCGTCGTCGGCCGGAGCCGGGGGCGGGGCATCCGGGCTGAGCAGCCGGGCGACGACCTCGCTCGCGTGGGTGTGGGCCCGGGCCACCGCCACGTCGTGGTCCGCGATGGCCCGGACGGCCGCGGCCAGGGAGGCGTAGACCCCGCCGTTCGCCGCGCCCGCGCGCAGCAGCCGGCCCAGCTCCTCGGAGGTGGCCAGCTGGCCGTCCAGGAACCGGGTGTGGGCGGCCAGGTGCTCGGCGGCGGCACGCGTCAGGGCCACCGCGTCCGCCGGGGGAACCACCGCGCCGGACGAGGCGGGCCGCCGCTCGGCGGCCCCTTGCCCGGTGGTCCCCTGATGGGCGGGCCGCCGCTCCGCCGCCCGCCGCGCCGCCACGGCCGCGAAGTTCGGGCCCTCCAGCCGCCGGGCGACCTTCGAGGGCGCCGGCCGCTCGGGCGGGGGAGGGGCGTCGTAGCGGTTGAGCCCCACGAGCGGGAGGCCGAGCACGGCGAGCCGGAGCGCCGCTTCCTTCAGGGCGGCCGCGCCGTCGGCCTCCGGCCCGGTGTCGCAGGCCACGGTCTCCACCCGTCGCCCGGCGAGCGTGCGTTCCACGAGCGCGGTCAGCACGCTCCGGGGGCCGAACTCGACGAACACGCCGACGCCGTCCTCACGCATCTCCCGCACCCGGGCCGCGAAGTCCACCGGCCTGCGCAACTGCTCGGCCAGTGTCCGGCGGTCGGCGTCCGGGCCGTGCCCGTACGCCGCGCCCGCCGTGTTCGCGTACACCCGCAGGCGAGGCGCGGCGAAGTCCGTCGTGGCGCACGCGGTGGCGAAGGCGTCGTGGGCCCGCGCCACGAGCGGGGTGTGGAAGGCGGCGGCGACCGGCAGCCGCCGGACGGGCACCGAGAGCTCGGCGCAGTGCGCCACGAAACGTTCCAGCAGGGCCGTGGGGCCGCCCAGGACCTGCTCGTCCGGGGCGTTGCGGCAGGCCACCACCAGCCCCGGGCACGCGGCGAGAAGCTCCCGCACTCTCTCCTCCGGGGCGCGCACCGCCACCAGCCCGCCCGGGTCCGCTCCTTCGGTGGCCTCCGCCATCGCCAGCCCCCGGGCCCGTGCGAGGGCCGGGAGGGCGGCGTCGTCCAGGACCCCGGCCGCCCACAGCGCCGTCAGCTCGCCGAAGCTGTGGCCGAGGACCGCGTAGGGGTTGAGTCCGAGCTCCGCGAGGTACCGGTACTGGCCCATCGCCAGCGCGCCGACGGCCGGCTGGGCGTAGGCGGTGCGGCGCAGGCGCTCCTCGGCCCGCCGGGCGTCGACGGCCGGGCACGGCGGCGGGAACACCGTGCGGGCGAGGGTGTCCGAGGGCGGGAAGAGCGCGCCCGCCGCGTCGAAGGCCGCGCGCACCGGGGGCAGGGCGAGCAGCGCGCCCAGCCCCATCCCCACGTACTGGCTCCCCTGCCCGGCGAACAGCGCACCCACGCGGGTCCCCTCCGGGAGCGCCGCCCGCCGGTAGTGGACGCCGCGCCGGTGCCGCCACGCCTCTCGCCCGGGGCCGTTCCGCAGGTGTTCGACGGCGGTGGCCAGGAGCGCGGCCCGGTGCGCGGCGTCACCGGCGACGAACCCGAGGCGCGCGTGCCCGGGCGGGACGGGCCCCTCGTCCGGGGGCTCGCCGCGCTCCAGCCGGGCGAGGAGCTCGTCGGGGCCGGGCGCGTGCCACAGCAGCGCCCGGGGGACCCGGTGCCCGGCCGGGGGCTCCGCGCCGGGGCCGGGCCGGTGCTCCTCCAGTACGGCGTGGTAGTTGACCCCGCCGAACCCGAAGGCGGACACCCCCGCCCGGCGGACCGGCCGCCCCGGGTCGTGGAGCCAGGGCCGCGCGGAGGTGCTGAGGTAGAGGACGCTGTCGGCGCGGGCCGCCTCCGGGCCGGGCCGCTCCACATGGAGCGTGGGCGGCAGCACCTTGTGGTGCAGCGCCAGGGCCGCCTTGATGAGCCCGGCCGCGCCGGCCGCCGCCTTGGTGTGCCCGATCTGTGACTTGACGCTGCCGACGGCGACGAACCGGTCGCCTTCCGCCCCGCCGTCCCCCGCCCCGTCGTCCGTGGTCCCGTCCACCGTCCCGTCCGCCGGGCCGGTGGCCATGAGCCGGTTGAGGGCGGCCAGTTCCGCCTCGTCCCCGGCCGGGGTGCCCGTGCCGTGCGCCTCGATCAGTCCCACCGAGCGGGGCGCGCAGTCCGCGTCGCGGTAGGCGCGGCGCAGCGCCGTGAGCTGTCCGGTGCCGCTGGGCGCGTAGATGCTCGTGCCCCGGCCGTCGCTGGAGCCGCCCAGGCCCCGCAGGACGGCGTAGATCCGCTGGCCGTCCCGTTCGGCGTCGGCGAGGCGGCGCAGCGCCAGCATGCCGACGCCCTCGCCGATCAGGGTGCCGTCCGCCCCGGCGTCGAAGGGGCGCACTCGCCCGCTCGGCGAGAGCGCGGGTGTTTTGCTGAAGCACATGAACGAAACGATGGAGTTGTCGGCGTCGCAGCCCCCGGTGATCATCAGGTCGGCCCGGTCGGAGACCAGCTCGTCGACGGCGGCCCGCAGCGCCGCCAGCGAGCTGGCGCAGGCCGCGTCCACGGTGTGGTTGGCCGCCCCGAGGCCGAAGCGGTTGGCGATCCGCCCGGCCACGACGTTCCCCAGCACCCCCGGGAAGGAGTCCTCGGTCCACGCGGGCAGCCGCTCCAGATACGTCCGGACGACCCGCCGGGCCTCCTCCTCCGGCGTCCCGTGCTCCGTGACGGCCCGGGCGAGGGCGGGGCCCAGCAGCCGCGCGGCCAGCGGTATCAGGGTGGAGTTGGTGCCGCACACGCCCAGGACCACGCCGGTGCGGGCGGGGTCGTACCACTCGGCGCCCGGGCAGCCGGCGTCGCGCAGCACGTCCTCGGCCACCATCAGGCCGAGCAACTGGACGAGCCCGGTGGAGTCCACGGTCCGCGGTGTCATCCCGAAGGCGCGCGGGTCGAACAGCGGGGGCGTCAGGAACGCGCCGCGGCGGGCGTAGGTGCGGTCCGGGGCGAAGGGGTCCGGGTCGTAGTGGTCGTCGAGGCTCCACCAGGCGGGCGGCACCTCGGCCGTGCAGTCCCGGCCGGAGACGATGTTGTCCCAGAACTCCCGGACGTCGTTTGCCTCGGGGAACATTCCGGCGATGCCCACGATCGCGACGGGGGCGGCGGCGAGCGGACGCATGAGTCGAGTGTTCAGCGACCGGTGGCGCGCCCCAATAGGGCGGACGGAAATATTCACGACTTCCGCGCATAAAGGGACATGTCGCTCCTGGCTTCTCCGTACCCGCTTCACGAGTCGGGCAGCGCCCGGCCGGCGGCGCGAACCACACCCCTCCGGGGCGTCGTTGGCGCGCTCCCGTCCCCTTCCGGCGCGCCCCATCAGCACATCCCGGCCAACTTCGCACACCTGTCCCCATGGGGTATCGAGCCACGCACCAGCAACGTACGCCACATCACCGGGCTAAACCTTGGCTGATCCTCATCCGGGGGTGCTGTCAGGTCGCGGTCGCGTGTCTACTGTCCTCGGCCATGCGCTCACAGAGATTCAGACGCCTCGGTCTGTCCGCCACCCTCGCCCTCGCCGCCGGCCTGACCTGCATGGCCCAGCCGGCCTCCGCCGCCCCCGCCGCGCCCATGACGGTCACCGTCGACAAGGCGACCGCCAAGCCCGGCGACACGGTCACGGTGACCCTCACCTTCACCAACGACCAGACCACGAACACCCAGTTCGTGTACCAGTCGATCCAGCCCACCTGGAACACCTCGCAGGACCCCGCCCTGAAGTACGCGTTCAAGTCCTGCACCGGCGACACCGTGCAGTGCGACGTGGCCAACCAGAGCGGCACCCTGCGCTACCACGTGCCGGTCCTCCCGGGAGCCACCCGCACCGCCAAGCTGACCTACCAGATCGCCCCCGACTCGGCCTGCGGCCCCAGCCGGAAGATCGAGCTCTACTCGTACCTCTACTACGAGTACCAGGGCGGCCAGGCGAAGAAGGACGGCGTCTTCCAGACGAGCACCGACATCGCCTGCGCCACGCCCGCCCCGGCGGCGGCGCACAAGTAGGCCCGGCGGCACCCGGCCCCCGGGCCGGGGCGCACGCGCGGTGGGAGCGGTTCCGGCGGCGGCCGGGCCGCTCCCGGCGAATCCCCTTCTGAGCTGGGGCGATTGTCAGTGCCCGGCAGTAGAATCGGGGGTGTGGAGCAAGGGTCCACGACCCCTGAGGAGGACGCCCATGGCCGCTGCCGTCGCGACACCGCACCCCAACCTGCCGAGCCTTCCCACCCTGCCCAAGAAACGCCTGCCCGCGGGACAGCCGCGCGACTGGTACGAGACGTACAACCGCCAGCTGAAGGCGATGCGCCTGGCCATCGCCCTGCTGCACTCCGGTGTCTACACCCCCGACCGGGCGACGGACCGCAGGATACGGACGGCGGCCGTCCAGATCGGGGTGCGCGAGCCCTCCGTGACCACCTGCCGGCTGGTGCGCACCCTCGTCGCCCGCGGCACCCCGTCCTGAACCCCGGCCGGCCTCGACCGACCCCGGTCGAGGCCGGCTCGCTTCCCGCCCCGGGGCTCCCAACCCCGGGGCGGAACAGACGCATTCCCTCTACCGTTGAGCCCGAGACAGCATGTTTCGCAGGTGAATCGCAGGAGGGCATGTGACCAGCGCGGTCGAGCACAGCACGGTCGAAGTCAACGGCATCAGGCTGCACATCGCCGAACAGGGGCGAGGACCGCTGGTCCTGCTGCTGCACGGTTTCCCGGAGAGCTGGTACTCCTGGCGCCACCAGTTCGGGCCGCTGGCCGAGGCCGGCTATCGCGTGGTCGCGCCCGACCAGCGCGGCTACGGCCGGAGCGAACAGCCCGAGGCCATCGACGCCTACAGCATCTTCCACCTCACCGGCGACGTCATCGCCCTGATCCACGCCCTGGGCGAGGAGAGCGCGGTGGTCGTCGGCCACGACTGGGGCGCCCCCGTCGCCTGGCACACCGCCCTGTTCCGCCCCGACGTCGTACGCGGCGTCGTGGGCCTGAGCGTGCCGCCGGTCCCGCGCGGCCCCGTGCCCCCGCTGACCGCCCTCGGGTCGGTGCTCGGCGACGGCTTCTACCAGATCTACTTCCAGGAGCCCGGCCGCGCCGACGCCGAACTGGCGGCCGACCCCACGGCGGTCTTCCGCCGGCTGCTCGTCGGCGCCTCCGGCGACAGCCCCGTCACCGACCCGCCCCGACCGTGGGTCATCGTCAAGGGCGAGTCCCTGCTGGGCACCATGCCCGAGCCCGACGGCCTCCCCGGCTGGCTCACCGAGGACGACATCGCCGCCTTCGCCCGGGAGTACGCCAACCACGGCGACCACGCCTTCACCGGCGGCCTCAACTGGTACCGCAACATCGACCGCAACTGGGAGCTCACCGCCCCCTTCCAGAACCGCGCCATCGACGTGCCCGCGCTGTACATGGCGGGCGACCGCGACGTGGTGCGGTCCTTCCCCGGCATGGACCAGGTCATCGCGAACCTGGAACACATGGCGCCGAAGCTGCACAGCAGCGTGACCCTGCCGGGCTGCGGCCACTGGACGCAGCAGGAGCGCCCCCACGAGGTCAACGCCGCGCTCCTGGACTTCCTCGGGACGCTGCCCGCCGCGAAGTGACCACCGCCGGCCCGGCCGTCCGGCCGGGCCGGCGGCATGGTGTCAGCCGCCGTGACCACCATGACCGTCATGGCCGCCGTCATGCCCACCGCCACCGTCGTGACCGCCGTCATGACCACCCGACATGCCGTGGTGGAAGGCCATCACCTCGCGCGGCATGACGACGTACGGCCGCATCATCCCCATGTCCTCGTGCTCCAGCAGATGGCAGTGGTACATGAACCGGCCCTTCGCGCCCTCGAACCGGCCGATGACCTTCACCAGCTGACCCGGCGGCACCTGGATCACGTCCTTCCAGCCCGCGTCGCTCTCCGACACCGGCGCCGCCCCGCCGTACTCCAGCGGGGCGCGCGTACCGCCCAGCGTCTGGTCGAAGCCGCTTCCCGCGCCCGTCGGATAGAGCTCGCGGCCCAGGACCTGGAAGTCGATCAGATGGATGTGCATCGGGTGCATGGGACCGCCCAGGTTGATGAAGCTCCACTGCTCCCACGCGCCGTGCTCGACCATGAAGCCCAGCGCGTCGTCGAAGGTCGTGGCGCCCCGGCGGTAGGTGCGCACCGTGCCGTCCGGGCCCTTGATCTGGATCACGCCCTCGCTCGGCACGGCCACCGCGCCGGGCTCCACCGGATGCATCTCCCACAGCCCCGGGTGGCCGCTGCCCGCGGTGCCGGGCGGGGTGAGGGCGAGCAGCCGGTGGCCGTGCTCCGGCGCGGTCTCGTGCGTGATGCGCCGGAACGAGCCGGAGACGACCTCCGGCAGCGTGAACGGGTCCCGTACCTCCGCCTCGTCCACCCGGAACTGCATGATCTGCGGATACCGCACCCCCGCGGCCGCGTTGACCAGCCGGACCCGGCGGCCGCGCAGCGCACCGAAGTCGATCAGCACGTCGAGGCGCTCGGCGGGCGCCACGGGCAGCGGCTCGTCCAGGGCCACGGGCCGCGGCAGCAGCCCGCCGTCCGTGCCGATCTGCCACATCGCGCCCCGCACCGGCTCGCCGGTCTCGTCGTCGACCAGCCCGATCTCGAACGTCCGGGCGTTCGCGGCGTTGAGCACCCGGAACCGGTACCACCGGGCCGCCACGTCCAGATGCGGCCAGATGACGCCGTTGACCAGCGTGTACGGGCCGGTGAACGCCCGGGTGAGGTTCCCGCCCTGCGCGTCGTGGGCCACGACGACGGTCTTGTGCAGCAGCCCGCCCGTCAGCCGGCCGTCCTCGTCCCGGTCGAGATTGCGGTCCTGGACGATCAGCGGGATCTCGTACGCGCCGCGCGGCAGCCGCAGGGCGTCCTCCTCGTCGTCCCGCACCAGGTACATCCCGGCCAGGCCCGCGAAGACGTTCCAGCGGGTGATGTCCATCGCGTGGTCGTGGTACCACCAGGCCACGGCCCGGTGGTCGTTGGGGTATTCGGCGAGCTGGCTGTCGCCGGGCGAGACGGCGTTCTCCGTCCAGCCGTCGTTGCCGCCCCCGGTGTTGGCGCCGTGCAGATGCGTGACCGTCCACGCGGGCAGCGCGGCCACCTCGGCCAGCGGCTTTGCGCCGCCGCGCCCCGGCTCGTCCGCCGGGTCGGGCCCGCCCGGCACGGGCACGGCCTCGACGGCCACCACCGGATGCGCGCCCGTCAGCCGGTTGCTCCAGGCGACGCGGAGCCGGCGGCCCCGCCGGACCTCGATGGTCGGCCCCGGGAAGTGGCCCTCGTACGTCCACGCCCGGGTGGGCGGCAGCTGCGAGTGCAGGCGCGCCCAGGTGGTGGTCTGGTTGATCTCGATGCCCCTGAGCGCCTCGGCGCGGCCGGGCCGCAGCACCGGCGGGACGCGCAAGGCGTCGACGAAGGGCGTGAGCTCCGCTGCGGCTTCCTGCTTTCCGGCAGGGCCGAGCACTGTTTCGGTCATGCGGTACCCCCGTACACGCTTCCCCCGTGCCGCCGGCCGGAGCCCGGCGGCAGCTGTCACCACTCAAGACGCTTTTGCGCACAACAGGGTTGCGTGTAAACGGGAGTTCGAGTCAGAGCCAGCCGAGCCGGGCGCGTGCGGGCGGCCGGGCGCCGCGCAGCACCTTGCCCTCCGTGCTCAGATAGCCGCGCGCGTAGTCGAAGCGGGGGGTGTCGGAGAAGGTGAGGTAGAGCCATTTGAAGTTCTCGGCGAAGACGTACGCGGGGCAGTGGTCGCCCTTGGTCATGGGCCGGCGGGTGACGTCCGCGACGACCGTGTAGCCGCCGGGCACGCGGTGGTGGGTCTTGAGGTTCTCGAAGTAGCGCCACGCCGTGGTGCGGTAGAAGGGGTCCCCGGTCTGCCAGTACAGCTCGAAGGCGCAGTTGGCGTACTCGGGCCGCAGCTCGTTGCGGGGGTCGGTGACCTTCAGCCCCGGATACTCGATCTCCTCGGGGATGACGGCGTACTTGTCGAGGACGGCGGTCCAGGAGCGGTAGTAGTCGGCCGCCAGGACGTTGTCGCCGCCCACCGGGAGGATCGCGACGGCCAGCGAGGACTGGCGCCGCCCCAGCGGGGCGCCGGTGCGGAAGTCCACCCGCCGGAACCACAGCAGCCCGTCCGACCGCTCCGCCTGATGCTTCTTGATCGCCGCCGTGAGCGTCCGGAACCACTCCCGGCAGTCCTCGTCCCGGAACATCGTCCAGGCGCCCCACAGATATTCGTAGAAGGAGTCCACAGGGGGATTGACGGCGATCGCCGCCCGGTCCGCCCACTCGCCCGTCTCCACGTTCATGGTGGTGGCGAGCAGATCGAGCGAGGACCGCCGCCGCACCACAGCGCCCAGCGCGTCCTTGGCGGCCCGAAGATAGCGAGGATCACCGGTGAGTTCGGACAGCAGACCGAATTCGAGGATGTGGGTGCCGATCTCGGCCAGCGGCACGGTACGGCCCGATACCGCACCCGTGCGGAGGTTGACGAACCGGTAGGGCATGCCGGTGGGGGAGCGGGTGAAGGCGGGCAGCAGCCGGTCCGTCAGGTCGGCGCACAGGTCCAGCAGCGCCCGCCGGCCGGTGACCAGATGTCCCGCGAGCAGCCCGCCGACCAGCCGGATGGTCGTCTCGAAGACCTGGAAGGGGGCGTCGATGTCGAAGTCGAGCCGGTCGTCGATCCAGTCGAGGCACAGGCCCACCTCGTCGTCGAGCCCCATCAGGAAGTGGGTGTCGAGCGCCTCGACGATCGACAGCCCGACCGGGTGCCCGGCGGCGAAGAACTCCCGGTGCCCGCCCGAGACCGGCAGCACCTCGTCGTGCCCCCACGCGAACCGCTTGTAGCCCGACCAGGCGTGGAGGAACTCGGCCCGGATCTCCCGCGCCTTCCCCATGTCGGCCCCGGCCCCGGCCCCGGCCTCGGCACCCCGTTCCCGCGCCGCCGCACCCGTCCCTCCCCCCACGGCGACCCCGCCGGCGGCCGCCAGCGCGTACAGCAGCCTGCGGCGGGTCGTGCTCGCGGCGAGCGATGTGCTGATCATGACCCGTGGCCCTCCTGACGACCCGGTTCCGGTCCGGCGCCGTGATCGCAGTATGCGGCCGCCCGGACCGCTCCGGGGGCGTGACACGTCGTCGAGAGGCCGGTTCAGGCCCCTCCGACGGCTGTCGGCGCCGGGCGGCCGGAGCGGCCCGCCGTGTCGGGGCCGGAGCGGTCGCGGGCGCGGTGGCGCGTGGCGGGCCACCAGTTGGCCCGGCCGGCCAGCGACATGATCGCGGGGACGAGCAGGGCGCGGACGAGCGTGCAGTCCAGGAGCACGGCCACGGCCAGCCCGAAGCCGATCAGCTGGAGCATGACGAGGTCGCATGCGGCGAGGGAGCCCATGACGACGGCGAAGACCAGCGCGGCCGAGGTGAACAGCCGCGCGGTGCGCTGGAGGCCGACGGCGACCGCCAGGTCGGTGGGGCTGCCCCGGCGGTGCTCCTCGAGGATCCGGGAGAGGAGGAAGACCTCGTAGTCCATGGAGAGGCCGAACGCGGTGCAGAACATCACCGCCGGGATGACCACATCGGTGGTGCGGGGGCCGTCGAGCGGCCCCAGCAGCACGTCGAGCCGGCCCTGCTGGAAGACGGCGACGATGATCCCGAACGTCGCCGCCAGGCTCAGCGCGTTGAGCAGCACGGCCTTGACGGGCACGAGCAGGCTGCGGGTGTAGACGAACAGGAGCAGCAGCGTGGCGGCCACGGTGATCAGGACGGCCGCGGGCAGCCGGTCGCCGAGCGCGTCCTCGGTGTCGGTCAGCCGGGCGCCGGGCCCGCCCACCAGGGCGGCCGTGGGCGCGGGCGCCCGGCGCAGCCGCTCGGTGAGCAGCCGGCCGTCGGGGGAGAGGACGGAGACGCCGGCGTCCGGCATCACGCTCAGCCAGGTGCCGGCGGGCCCGGTGAAGCCCGCCGCCCAGGGCCCGGGCTCCACCGCGCGGCGGCCGTGGGCGTAGAGGCCCGTGGCCGTCCGTACCTGCCGTACGCCGGGGAGACGGGAGAGGCGCGCGGCGTAGGTGTCCACGGCGGTGGTGGAGGCGTCGGGTGGTCGGGGCGTGCCGGGCGCGTCCGCCGCGTCCTCGGGATCCGCCGCCTCGGCCGCACCGGCCCCCGCCTCCGCCGTGGCCCCCTCCTCCGGCCGGGGCGTGACGCGGAGGCCCGGGAGCACGACGCTCGCCGCGTTCCCGCTCTCGTCGTCGAAGTCCGCGCGCAGCCGCTGCGAGGCCCGGGCGACCGGCGAGGACGCCGGGAGGATCCGGTCGTCGTACATGCCGAACCGCGCGTCCGCCCCCGGCGCGGCCAGCAGCCCGAGCAGGAGCAGCGTGCCGAGGGCGACCGGCGCGGGCCGCCGGGTCACCCACATCGCGAGCCGGTACCAGCGGCCCTCGGCGAAGGCGCGCCGGCCGCGCCGGCGCCAGCGGGCGAAGACGTCGTAGCGGTTGATCCGGGGGCCGAGCAGCACCAGCAGCGCGGGGAGCAGCAGCAGCGCCCCGGCCGCCGAGCACACCGCGACGGCCGCGCCGCCCAGGGCCAGCGAGCGTGTCAGCGGCAGGGGGAAGACCAGCAGGGCGCCCAGCGCGGCGGCCACGGTGGTCGCCGAGAAGGCGACGGCCCGGCCCGCGGTCGCGAGGACCCGCTCGGCGGCCCGTACGGGCGTCGCCCCCGCCGCGAGCTCCTCGCGGTAGCGGCTGACCATCAGCAGGCAGTAGTCGACGGCCAGCCCGAAGCCGAGCGCGGTGGCGATGTTGAGGACGAAGACGGAGACCGTCATCACCTCGCTCAGCAGCCGCAGCAGCGCGGTGGTGGTGACGACGGCGAAGGCCCCGACGACGACCGGCAGGAGCGCGGCCACCAGGCTCCCGAAGATCCACAGCATGATCAGCAGCACCAGCGGGGCGATGATCATCTCGGCGAGCGTGGCGCCCTCGGTGCTCAGCCGCTCCATCTCGGCGAAGAGCGCCGCCTCCCCGGCGACGGTGACCTCCAGCGGCCCCGACCGCCCGGACTCGCGGGCCGTGACGGCCTTGGCGGCCGCCAGCACGGCCCGCTCGTCCCCGCTGAACCGCACCCCGACGGCGGCGGCGCGCCCGTCCCGGCCGCGCAGCTCGGGCCGGGACCCCGGCCAGTAGCCCCGCACCCACGCGGTGTGCGGGTCGGCGGCGAGCCGCTCGGTCAGCGCCCGGCCCGCCCGGGCGGCCCCGGGCTCGTCGACGCCGCCCCGCGCCGTGGCGAGCAGCACGAGGTGCGGCCGGCCGGCCCCGAAGCGCTCGGCCAGGAAGGCGTCGGCCCGCGTGGACTCCGCCCGGGCCGGCGTCCAGCCGCCCGGGGCGAGGCGCTCCGAGACCCCGTGGCCCCCCACCGCCGCGAGCAGGGCGACCAGCCCCAGCAGGACGAGCGTGGCCAGGGCGCGGTGCGGGGTGCCGTGGGCACATCGCGTGAGGAACGACAGACGGGGCCGGTGGAGGAGCATCAGGGGGCGTCCTTCGCGGGTCGGCAAACGCGCGTTCGTAGGCCCCATAACGTAGCGCCGATATGTGTAAATATGCCGGATTTACGGTGCGTCGTGGGGTGTGCTCTGTCCGCTGATCGGAGGAGTCGGGGTCTCTTCGGGGGCCATTGGGACGAATGAGTGAGTGCTCGGAACCTCTCCGGAACGCCGCAGTTACTCAGGTCGCCTCCCGCGCGGGAGGAACACTCGACCGAGAGGCAGGGACGTGCTCCACAAGGTACTCGCGACGGTCGCCCTCACCGCCACGGCGGTCGGGGTCTCGGCCACCCCGGCCGTGGCCCTCGATCGCGACGGCAGGACCACCCTGAACGCCAACGGCGCGGAGACCGAGCACGGGGCCACGGCGACCGGCGGTCAGCAGAGCCCGCAGATGACCGCCGTCCAGGGCAGCCTCGACAAGGTGTGCGTCGGTATCGGGAAGCTCGGCCTCCAGTCGGTCCTGCTGCTGATCAATGTGGGCCTCGAGGACATCCCGGTCCTCACCTCGCAGCAACAGCAGCAGTGCACGGACAACTCCACCCTTCAGGACGGCGACGACCCGCTCTCGCACGTGCTGAACGACATCCCGGTGGTCAGCGGCAACGGCTCCGGGAACGATGAGGAGCCCTGACATGTGACCCTGATCACCAGGGTGCGGAAGGACACAGGGGCCCCGGCAGCGCCGGGGCCCCTTTCCGGTGCCCCGAGCGGGCTCCAAGATCGCCCCGGGACCGGAAAAGCACCGTATGCAGGCGCAAATGGGCGGCCCGCCCGGAGGCGCGGGGGATAGGTGGAATAGGCAGCGATATCCACCCGCCGTCAATGATCCGTAGCGGAAAGTCAAAAAGGGCGCACGTCGGGCCCCGCCTAGTCCGGGCTTTCGAAAATGTCAACTTTCCGTTAACCCTTGACGGAATCCTTGCGCGCCTCTCACCATTCACGGCATGACCTCGTGAAACACCACCGAGGACCGGCGTCGCCAGCCGGTTCCCGGAATGAACACCGGGCCATCGCCGGGAAGCCCCGGCGATGCAGGGGAGAGGGCCGTGCGCGGCCGTTCCCCGGGCATGGAGGTCACCCCCACATCAGCGTGCGGCCCGGTCCTGCCTCCCCCACGGAACGAAGGCGAAGAAATACATGAGTGACCGCACCCTCACTGCGGCCGACACCCCGGCTCCCGCCGCGACGTCCTCGCACGTCGACGCGGGTGACGCGGGCTACAGCAAGGACCTCAAGTCCCGCCACGTCAACATGATCGCGATCGGTGGAGCGATCGGCACCGGCCTCTTCCTCGGCGCCGGCGGCCGTCTCCACACCGCGGGCCCGTCCCTTTTCATCGCCTACGCGGTGTGCGGCCTCTTCGCCTTCTTCGTCGTCCGGGCCCTGGGCGAGCTCGTCCTCTACCGTCCGTCCTCCGGCGCGTTCGTCAGCTACGCGCGTGAGTTCATGGGGGAGAAGGGCGCCTTCACCGCGGGCTGGCTCTACTTCCTGAACTGGGCCACGACCGGTATCGCCGATATCACGGCCGTCGCGACCTACACCCATTACTGGAAAATGTTCAGCGACATCCCGCAGTGGGTGCTCGCGCTGATCGCCCTCGCGGTCGTCCTCACGGTGAACCTGATCTCCGTGAAGTACTTCGGTGAGATGGAGTTCTGGTTCGCGATCATCAAGGTCGCCGCGATCACGATCTTCATGGTCGTCGGTATCTTCCTGCTGGCCAGCAGCCACAAGGTCGGCGACAGCACCCCGGGCATCTCGAACATCCTCGACCACGGTGGTGTCTTCCCGACCGGTGTGATGCCGATGCTGCTCGTCATCCAGGGTGTCGTCTTCGCCTACGCCTCCGTCGAGCTGTGCGGTGTCGCCGCGGGCGAGACCAAGAACCCCGAGAAGATCATGCCGAAGGCGATCAACTCGATCATGTGGCGTGTCGGTCTCTTCTACGTCGGCTCGGTCATCCTGCTCGCGTTCCTGCTGCCGTACACCGCCTACCACGCCGGCGAGAGCCCGTTCGTCACCGTCCTGTCGAAGGTCGGCATCCCCGGCGCGGCCGGTGTGATGAACCTCGTGGTCCTCACCGCGGCGCTGTCCAGCCTGAACTCCGGCCTGTACTCCACCGGCCGCATCCTCCGCTCGATGGCGATGTCCGGCTCCGCGCCGAAGTTCACGGGCCTGATGAACAAGGGCCAGGTGCCCTACGGCGGCATCCTGCTCACCGCGTTCTTCTGTGTGCTGGGTGTCGGCCTGAACTTCGTCGTCCCGGCGGACGCCTTCGAGATCGTGCTGAACTTCGCCGCCATCGGCATCATCGGCACCTGGGGCATGATCATGGTCTGCTCCCTCCTCTTCTGGCGCCGCTCCAAGGACGGCCGGGTCACCCGCCCCGGCTACAAGCTCCCCTGGGCCCCCTACACCCAGATCGTCACCCTGGTCTTCCTGGCCGGTGTGCTCGGTCTGATGGCGGCCGAGCCGGGCGCCGGTCGCGACACGGTGTTCTGCCTGCCGGTCATCGTGGCCGCCCTGGTCGGCGGCTGGTACCTGGTCCGCGGCAAGGTCGCCCGCGCCCAGCAGGAGGCCGCGGCCGAGAAGGCCGTCGCCACCGGCGACAACGCCTGATCCACCACCGCCGCGCCCCGCGCGGCACCTGACGGCCGAGGGGCCGGACACCCGCTAGGGCGTCCGGCCCCTCACCGTTTCCACCCCGGCAAGCCTGTTCCCTCCGTGTACCACCCGCCGTCACACTGACGACACCACCGCTTCCCCGGCGCTGGATGCTCTTGGACCACTCTGCTGCTGCCAGCCCTCACACCCGAGAGGTCCCTCACCCATGGCTGAACTCAATCGACGGCGCTTCCTCCAGATCGCCGGCGCGACCGCGGGCTTCGCGGCCCTCTCGGACAGCATCGGCCGTGCCGCCGCCATCCCCGCCCGCCGCCGCTCCGGCACCATCGAGGACATCGAGCACATCGTCGTCCTGATGCAGGAGAACCGGTCCTTCGACCACTACTTCGGCTCCCTCAAGGGCGTCCGCGGCTTCGGCGACCCCCGCCCGGCGACCCTGGGCGACGGCAGGACGGTCTTCCACCAGCCCGACGGCGCCAAGGACGTCCTGCCCTACCGCCCCGACGCCGAGAACCTGGGCATGCAGTTCATCGCCGGCCTCAACCACGACTGGGCCGGCGGCCACAAGGCATGGAACAACGGCAGGTACGACCAGTGGATCCCCGCGAAATCCGCGGGCACGATGGCGTACCTGACCCGCGAGGACATCCCCTTCCACTACGCGCTCGCCGACGCCTTCACCGTCTGCGACGCCTACCACTGCTCCTTCATCGGGGCCACCGACCCCAATCGCTACTACATGTGGACGGGCCACACCGGCAACGACGGCAAGGGCGGCGGCCCGGTCCTCGGCAACGAGGAGGCCGGCTACGGCTGGACGACCTACCCCGAGCGGCTGGAGAAGGCCGGGATCTCCTGGAAGATCTACCAGGACCGGGGCGACGGCCTGGACAAGGCCGGCTCCTGGGGCTGGATCAGTGACGCCTACCGCGGCAACTACGGCGACAACTCCCTCCTGTACTTCGACGCCTACCGCGACGCCAAGCCCGGCGACCCGCTCCACGAGAAGGCGCGCACCGGCACGGACGTCAAGAACGGCGACGGCTACTTCGACATCCTGCGGGCCGACGTCCAGGCCGGCCGGCTCCCGAAGATCTCCTGGATCGCCGCCCCCGAGGCCTTCTCCGAGCACCCCAACTGGCCCGTCAACTACGGGGCCTGGTACATCTCCCAGGTCCTCGACGCCCTCACCTCCGACCCCGAGGTGTGGAGCAGAACGGCCCTGTTCATCACCTACGACGAGAACGACGGCTACTTCGACCACGTCGTCCCGCCCTTCCCGCCCGCCTCCGCAGCGCAGGGCCTCTCCACCGTCGACACCGCCCTCGACGTCTTCAAGGGCAACGGCCACTACGCCGCCGGCCCCTACGGCCTCGGCCAGCGCGTCCCGATGATCGTCGTCTCCCCGTGGAGCACCGGCGGGTTCGTCTGCTCCGAGACCTTCGACCATACCTCGATCCTCCGGTTCATGGAGCGCCGCTTCGGGGTCGCCGAGCCCAACATCTCGCCCTGGCGCCGCGCCATCTGCGGCGACCTCACCTCGGCGTTCGACTTCGGCCTCAAGCGCACCGAGTACGACGGGCTGCCGGACACCGACGCCTACGCCCCCAAGGACCGCGAGCGCCACCCCGACTATGTGCCGAAGCCACCCGCCGACCCCGCCATGCCCCGGCAGGAACGGGGTACGAAGCGCACCCGGCCGCTGCCCTACGCACCCCTCGCGGACGGCGCCGCGACCCCCGCCACCGGGCGCTTCACCCTCACCTTCAGCGGGGGCGAGTACGCCGGGGCCGCGTTCACGGTCACCTCCGCGAACCGCGCCGACGGCCCGTGGACGTACACCGCCGAGGCCGGCAAGAAGATCTCCGACACCTGGAACACGGCGTACTCCAAGGGCGCCTACGACCTGTCGGTGCACGGCCCCAACGGTTTCCTGCGCGTCTTCAAGGGCCCCGGCACCACCGCGGCCCCCGAGGTCACCGCCCGCCACGACGGCCGCCGCGGCCGCCTGGAGCTGACCCTGACCAACCCGGGCGGCGCCGACCGCAGGCTGACCGTGACCGACGCCTACGGCGGCGGGCGCGCGACGATCACGGTGCGGGCGGGCCGGACCGTGACCCACACCGTGGACCCGCGCCACGGCAAGCGCTGGTACGACGTCACGGTGGTCTCCGAGACGGACCCCGGCTTCCTGCGCCGGTTCGCCGGACATGTCGAGACCGGCGAGCCGGGTGTCAGCGACCCGGCGCTCCATACGGACTGAGCGCTCTGCCGGGAGGACGGTGTCCGGTCACCGCGGGCCGGTGGGGGCTGGTCGCGCCCGCGCGGCGGCAGCCGCATATCGACACGGCCCCGCGCCCCTTACGGGGCGCCCTCGTGCGTACGCGGGAGGCGGCCCCTCGCTACACCCACGTGCCGGTCACCGCCACCGTGGTGACCCCGGGCCCGAACGCCACGACCAGCCCCTGGGCGCCGGCGCGCGGCGGGTCGTCGAAGGTCTGCTCCAGCACGTCGAGGACGACGACGCTCGCGGTGTTGCCCCGCCGGGTCAGGGAGTTCTCGCTGAGCTCGAACATGGCCGGCGGGATGCCCAGCCCCTTGCTGACCTCGTACATGATGCGCGGCCCGCCGGTGTGGCCGACCAGGAAGTCGGGCTGCGGAGCGAGCACGGGCGTCTCGTCCTCCAGCCAGCGCCGCAGGCCGGGCATCGCCTCCGCGACCACACGCGATATCCGCGGGTTGGTGTCGAAGTGGAAGCCGAGCTCGTCGACCTCGTAGGAGATGTGGCCCAGGGTGTCCGGCGCCAGGTCCTCGTAGGAGGCGTCGAGCCGTAGCCCGGGCCGGTCCTCCCGGACGACGCAGGCGGCCGCCGCGTCGCCGAAGAGCGCGGTCGAGACGAAGGAGGCGATCCTGTCGTCCCCCGGCTGGTACGACAGTGAGCACAGCTCGACCGCGACGATCAGGGTGACGGACCCCGGGCGGACGGCGGCCAGCTCCCGGGCGCGCGCCAGCGCGTACGCGCCGCCCGCGCAGCCGACCTGGGTGAAGGCCAGCCGGCGGACGTCCCGGCGCAGCCCCAGCCGGCCCGCCACACGCGCGTCGAGCCCCGGCAGGAGATACCCGGTGCACGAGACGAGCACGAGGTGGTCCACCTCGTCCGGCGCCGTGCCCGCCTCGGCGAGCGCGCCCCGGGCGGCCCGTGCGCCCAGCTCGGTACCGGCCTCCGCGTAGCGGCGCATGCGCTCGCCGAACGTCCGTGGGCGTACGACGTCCGCGAAGGGGTCGACGAGATGCCGGGTGCGCACCGAGGTGTTGCGCATCAGCCGCTGGGCCGTGCCGATCCTCGGATGCCCGGAGTGCAGCGCGCCCATATGGGAGACGGCCTCGTCGAGGGTCACGGTGTGTTCGGGAAGACAGAGCACGGGTCGGCAGACGGTGGACACGGAACTCCCTGGGAAAAGGCGGGCAAGAGAAACACGGATGGCCTCGGAAAGCCAACCACGCATGCGACGGAACGTCAGGTCACGCCGTGTTACAAGTTCCTTACGTCAAGCCCCCGCGCCTCGTGCGATAACACCAATGCATTGCCGGAACTTTGCGCTCCATAAATGTTGCTGGCCGAAACGCTTCGCCGGACACCACTCGGACCCCGGTCGCGCGGCGCGTCGATCGCCCTCGTCGCCGCAGCTCAGGGGCGTTATCCAGGAAGGAGCGCGGCGCCGGGGAACGTTCTCGTCCGCTGTCCGGAATCACTCGTTGACATGATTTGACCTGCCCGGATAGCGTGATCACGCCTTTACCGCCAGCGAATTCCCCTCCACTTCCTCGCTTCCGGCTCACGCCGTTCTGAAAAGCGCCTGCGCTCGTGTTCGCACCTGCCTGGAGGAAACACCGTGGCCCTCGTAGCGGAAATAAGACGGACCCACCGGCTGAGCGGGCCGGACCGCGAGAAATTATGGAAGCTCTCCGAAATGGCCGCCCGCTTCCCCGACGCCGGGGCGGGTGCCATGTCCTTCCTCCGCCTGGACCTGCCACCGGCCCTGCGCGAGCCCCTCGTCGACTTCGCCGAGGGCACCTCCCCCCACGGTCACTTCCTGCTGCGGGGCCTCGACGTCGGCGACGTCCCGCCCACCCCGGCCGGCCAGGGCACCGCCGCCCTCGACGGCCACCCGACCGACGGGACGCTCACCCTCGTCGCCGACCTCCTCGGCTCCCTCGTCGGATACCAGGACGAGAAGTCCGGCGCCCTCATCCACGACGTCCACCCCGTGCCCGGCGAGGAGACCCGCATCGAGAACAGCGGCTCCGTGGCCTTCGACTTCCACACCGAGAACGTCCATCACCCGCTGCGTCCCGACTTCCTCGGCCTGCTCTGCCTGCGCCGCGACCACGACGGCGTCGCCGCCACCCGGGTCGCCTCGGTCCGCGAGGCGATCGCCCACCTGACGCCCGAGGACGTCGAGGCCCTGCGGCGGCCCGTCTACCACAGCGCCTACCCCTCCTCCTTCACCCGCGACACCGCCGCCGGGCCACCACCCCTCTCGGGCCCCCACCCCGTCATCTTCGGCGACCCCGACCGGGCCTTCCTGCGCTTCAACTCCCACCACACCCGCGCCGCCGACACCCGGGGCACCCGCGCCCTGGACGCCCTCGCGCGGGCGCTGGAGACCGTGTGCCGGGACATCGTCCTCGAACCCGGCGACCTCGTCATCGTCGACAACCACGTCGCCGCGCACGGCCGTTCCGCGTTCGCGCCCCGCTACGACGGCGCGGACCGCTGGCTGCGCCGCTTCTACTCGCTGCGCTCCACCCCCCTGTGGGCCCGGCGCATGATGCGGCGCCCGCGCGTGATCCCACGGATGGCCGACATCCGGGGCGTGGTGTGATCAAGGTGCCCGCCGGGCCGGCGGCGGGCACCAGGCATCGTTCCGGCACGTGAAATCGAGGACGACATGGACTGGTACGACGTGGCCGGGCTGCTCCTGGCCGCGGGCGCCGCGGGCTGGGTGGACGCCGTCGTGGGCGGCGGGGGAGTGCTGCTCATCCCCGTACTGCTGCTGACGTTCCCGCAGTTCCCGCCCGCGACCGCGCTGGGCACCAACAAGATAGCCGCGATCATGGGCACGACCACCGCGGCCGTCATGTACGCCCGCCGCACCGAACTGGACCGGTCCGTCGTCCTGCCGGCCGCGGGACTGGCCATTCCCGCGGCGGCACTCGGCGCGCTGTCCGCCGCCAGCGTCCCCACCCACTGGTTCCGCCCCGTCATCATGGTGCTGCTGGTGTCCGTGGCCCTCTTCGTCGCCTTCCGCCCCAACTTCGGCGTCCAGAGCCTGCAGTCGGCCACGAGCACCCGCCGCCGCATGGGTGTCATCGCCTTCGCGGGCTGCGGCATCGGCTTCTACGACGGCCTCTTCGGGCCCGGCGTCGGCACCTTCCTCATCATCCTCTTCACCTCCCTGCTGGCCAAGCAGTTCCTCGAGAGCGCGGCCATGGCCAAAGTCGTCAACGCCGGTTCCAACCTCGGCGCCCTGGCCGTCTTCGCGCTCCAGGGAAACGTCCTGTGGGCCCTGGGCCTCGGCATGGCGGTCGGCAACATAACCGGCGCGCTCCTGGGCTCCCGCATGGCGCTCAAGAAGGGCTCGGGATTCGTCCGCACCGTCCTCGTCCTCGTCGTGACGGGCATGGTGGTGAAGATGGCCTTCGACCAATTCGCCTGACATTCGGTTCGCCTGACATTCGGCCGGCAAGTGAAATTCCCTTTCCCCGGAGGACATTCAAGTGCCAGCACACAGAGAACTCGCCGGATTACTGACCCTGCCCGACTTCGAACGCGCCGCGGAAACCGTCCTGTCCGCCGACATCCGGGCCTATGTGGCCGGCGGCGCCGGCACCCAGGAGACCGTGCGCGCCAACACCGCCGCCTTCGACGAGGTGTGGCTGCGCCCCCGCGTCCTCACGACGGCCGGCACCACCCCCGACACCCGCACCGGCGTCCTCGGCCAGCAACTCTCCCTGCCCGTGCTGCTCGCCCCCACCAGCCCCCAGCGGCTGCTCCACGAACACGCCGAGATCGCCACGGCGCTGGCCGCCGAGGACGCCGGCACCATCTCCGTCGTCAGCACCGACAGCCACTACCCCTACCCCGAGATCGCCGAATCCGCGCCCGGCGGAAGCTGGTTCCAGCTCTACGCCTACCGCTCCCTCGACGACGTCGACGCCACCGTCGCCCTGGCCGAGAAGGCCGGGGCCTCGGCCCTCGTCGTCACCGTGGACGCCAGCCACGCGGCCCGCCGCGTCTCCACCCTGCGGTCCGGGTTCCGCACCCCGCCCTTCGTCGACTTCGGCACCCTGCGGGCGCTGGGCATCCTCGAAGGCGACATCCCCGCCAACGCCCGCCTCGACCGCCTCGCCCTCACCTGGGACGACCTGCGCCGCATCCGCGAGCGCACCGCTCTGCCGCTGCTGGTGAAGGGCGTCCTCAGCCCCGAGGACGCCCGCCGCTGCTTCGACCTCGGCGCCCAGGGCGTCATCGTCTCCAACCACGGCGGCCGCCAGCTCGACGGCGAGATCCCCAGCCTCGTCGCGCTGGACCAGGTCGCCTCCGCCGTGGGCGACCGGGGCGTCGTCCTGGTCGACGGCGGCATCCGCTCCGGCGTCCACGTCGTCAAGGCCCTCGCCCTGGGCGCGGACGCCGTATGTCTGGGCCGCCCCTACCTCTGGGGCCTCGCCCTCGCCGGGCGCGCCGGCGTCCGCGCGGTGCTGGAACTGCTGCGGCGCGAGATCGAGGACACCCTGCTGCAGCTCGGCGTCGAAAGTGTCGCGGACATCGGGCGCGACGTCGTCGTCCCCGCCGGCCGCGGCTGAGCACTCAGTCCGACGCGCGGTCAGTCGGCCGCGGGCCGTCGGTGGCTGGTCGCGCAGTTCCCCGCGCCCCTTACGGGGCCACAGACTACGGAGGCACCCATGTTCCCCTTCTCCCGCGGCATCCCCCCGCGCGAGGCCATCCCCGCGCAGGAACTCGCCGCCCAGGCCGCGGCCGTCCTCGCCGAGCAGCCGGACGACGTCTTCCAGTACGCACCCATCGGCAACCACACCGGCGACCTCGCCCTGCGCGAGGAACTCGCCAAGCTCCACACTGCCGACCCCGAGCGGATCTTCGTCACCAACGGCTCCCTCCAGGCCCTCGACCTGCTCGCCGCCCACCTCTTGCGCGACACCGGGCCGGACGTCTACGTCGAGGCCCCCACCTACGACCGCGCCGTGCAGATATTCGAGCGCCACGGCGCCCGGGTGACGGGCATCCCGCTGCGCCACGACGGCCTCGACCTCGATGTCCTGCGCGAGCGGCTCGCCGAGCGGACGCCCGCCTTCCTCTACGTCATCCCCGACTTCCAGAACCCCAGCGGCGTCACCACCAGCGAGGACAAGCGCCGCGCACTGGTGGGCCTCGCCGAGGAGCACGGCTTCGTCATCGTCGAGGACATCCCCTACCGGGAACTGCGCTTCGAGGGGACCGCCCCCACCCCGCTCGCCGAGCTCTCGCCCGGCGGGCGCGTCCTGACCGTGGGCTCCCTCAGCAAGATCCTCAGCCCCGGGCTGCGCGTCGGCTACGTCATCGCCGAGCCCCACACGGTGACCGCCCTCGCCGCCCTCGCCGAGGGCACCTACCTCTCGCCCGCGCCCCTGCTCCAGGCCGTCGCCGCCCGGAGCCTGGCCGCCGGGCTGGCCGCGAGCAACATCGAGCGGGCCGTCCGGTTTCTGAAGCCCCGTCATGACGCCGCCGTGGCCGCCGTCCGACGGCACCTCGGGGAGGACGCGCTGATCGCCGTCCCCGAGGGCGGCTACTACGTCAGCGTCCACCTGCCCGTCCCCACGGACGAGAAGACGTTCCTGGCGGCGGCGAAGAAGGACGGCGTGCTCCTGACCCGGGGCTCGGCCTTCTATCCGGGGTCGGCCGCCCCGCCCGCCGGCACGGTCTTCCTCCGCCTCCCCTTCCAGGCGCTGACGCCCGAGGAGTTCGCCGCCGGCGTCGAGAGGCTGGCCGCCGTCACCGCGCGCCTCGCCTGACCCCGGCCGTCACCGGCGCCCGGTGTCCAGGACGTGCGGCAGCCCCCGCCGCCAGCGCTCCCGGTCCTCGCGCTTGAGCACGGCGAACTCCGGCGCCTCGTACCCCCGGAACGTCCGTACCTCGGGCGCCTCCGAGGCGCCGGCGGCGGTCAGCACCCCGGCGGCCGCCCGCCGGCCCGCCTCGTTGGCCGTCTCCATCGAGGTGAAGTCCACATTGGCGTACGTCCGGACGTAGTCCGCGGCGAGGAACAGATTCCCGACGGCGGTCACGGCGTCCGGACGCAGCTCCCAGGAACTCGTGCTGTTGAGGAGGTACGGGTCGTCCTCGCGCAGCCCGTCCGGGCCCTCGGTGATCGCCTCGTCCAGGTACCACGAGTGCAGCAGGGAGTCGTCCAGGACGGACCGGCCGGCCCGGCCGAGGTGGGCGCGCATCTGCGCCCACACCTCCCGGGCGACCTCCTCGCGGGTGCAGTGCCGGGCGGGCCTGCCGTAGAGGATGCCCGGCGTCTCCCAGTCGGAGATGTCCACGGACAGCGACTCCCGTACCTGGCCGTCGCCCCACGTCCGCTCGAACGGCGCGCGCCAGAGCTTCGACTGGCTGATCGACACCAGTTTCCACGGGGAGTCGACGTGCACGATGTGCCCGGCGATGACCGGCGCGGGGCGGCGGAGGAAGTACTGGACGCCGTTGCACCAGGTGTGCCGCAGCCCGTCCATGGCCGCGAGCCGGGGGTCGGCGGCGCGCAGGGCGGCGTTCCACAGCCGTACGGCCCGGTCGGCGGGGACCGCCGCGACGAACCAGTCGGCGTCGATACGGTCCGGCGCGCCCCGGTGGTCGCGGGCGGTCGCGGAGACGACGCGTCCGGCGCGGCACTCCAGCCGCGTAACCGTCCGGCCGAAGGCGAACCGGACGCCCAGGGCGCGCAGATGGGCGACCCAGGGGCCGATCCACTCCTCGCTCGTGGGCCCGGCGAAGATCCGGTCGGCGGGCCCGTCGCTGCCGCGCCCGAGCAGGTCGTAGAAGATGGCCTCCAGGCCCTGGCCGCAGGTGCGGGTGCTGGCGGTCGGGGGCCGCAGGGCCTGGAGCAGCTGCGCCCCGCCGCCGAGCAGCTTTTGATAGTCCTCGGACATGCGGTCCGCCTGGATGTAGTCCCACCAGGCCAGGTGTTCCCACTGGCCGAACCGGCGCTCGTCGCAGCTGGTGAAGAGGGTCACGGCCAGCCGGGCGAAGTGGGCCGCCTCCCACGGCGGCAGCCGCAGCCCCTCCGCGAGCAGCCCGCCGAGTGTGGCGACCAGCAGCGGCGCGCCGGACAGCGAGAGCGAGCCGGGTCTGACGGGGAGGGGGATGTCCGGTCGGTTCCCGGTGCGGGCGAACTCGATCCAGGTCACCGGCGTGAGCCGGCCGAAGACGCTGCCGCCGCCGGGCAGCGGGATCCGCCGGAGGGTGTCCGGGAGGTTGTGGTAGAAGCCGAAGACCCCTCGGTGGCCGTGCTCGCCGGGCAGGTCGCGGCGGCCTCCGGTGCCGCTGTGCGGGACGTACAGGGACCGGGCCTTGCCGCCGGCGACGGCGCGGCGCTCGACCACGGTCACCTCGAAGCCCCGCTCGGCGAGCTCGTGGGCGACCGTCAGCCCGCCGACGCCCGCGCCCAGCACGGCCACCCGGCGGCCGCCGCGCCGCCCGCTCCCGCCGCCGCGCGGGGCGGCGAACGCGGCGGCGGGCCCGGCGAGGCCGGCGGCGCCGGCCCCGGCCGCGCCCGCCGCCCCGTACCGCAGGACGTCACGGCGGGGCGGCCGTCCGCCGCCCGGCCCGGATCCGGTGGCGATCCCGTCAGCTGTCGTCATGTCCCCGTCCCCCTCGACGATCCCCGCACATCCCCCGCACACCGTTCACGACCGGACGCTACGTGTCCGGTACGGGGGCGGGGGAACGAATCGGCGCGGGATCCGTCGATCGGGTAGTCGACGCGGGCCGGAGGTTTCGGGCCGGAGGTTGTGAGGCCGTGACGTCCCGTGAGGTGACGCACGAACAGGGCGTCCGGCCGCCTACTGGCTGTATCGCGCAAATGTTTCGATTCCCCGTGCAACCGTACAAGCGTGCAGATCATCTGTAGAGGTGTCTGTCGCTGCGAGAAAGGGTCATTCACGTGCACGTCGGAACGGGCCGTCGCTCCGTCCTGTGGGCCTCCGCCCTCATGGGCTCCCTCGTCCTCACCGCCTGCTCGGGCTCCGGTTCCGGGGCCGACGCCGGGGCGGAGGCCAAGGTGACCATCACGCCGGGGAGCGGCACGGCCGTCAAACTCGGCTCGCCGATCTCGGTGAAGGCCGACGGCGGGCGGCTCACCGAGGTGGAGGTGAAGGACGCCAAGGGAAACAAGGTCGAGGGCAGGATGTCCGGCGACGGCGCCTCCTGGACCTCGGACGGCAACGCCGGCCCCGGCGCCACCTACACCGTCCACACCAAGGCCAAGGGCGGCAAGAGCGGCAAGGGCAAGGAGTCCACCGCCTCCGCGACCTTCACCACCGAGCAGGCCGAGAAGGTCAACAAGCTCACCAACACCCCCGGCAACGGCACGACCGTCGGCACGGGCATGCCGGTCTCCATCCTCTTCGACCACCCCGTCGACAAGGACAAGCGGGCCGGGATAGAGAAGTCCCTGACCGTCACCACCCAGCCGAAGGTGGAGGGCGCCTGGGGCTGGGTCAAGGACTGGTCCGGCCAGGACCGCATCGACTGGCGGCCCAAGGACTACTGGCCCACCGGCACCAAGGTCTCCGTCAAGGGCAACCTGTCCGGCGTCGACTCCGGCGAGGGAGGCTGGTTCGCGCGGAACTACGACTTCGGCTTCTCCATAGGCGCCGACCGCAAGGCCGTCATCGACGTCCCCGCCCACAAGCTGACGATGATCGAGGACGGCAAGGAGGTCGGCCACATCATGGGCTCCGCCGGCTCCCCGACGGACCCCACCCGCGGCGGCATCCACACCGTGCGCAGCAAGAACGCCGCCGAGACCATGGACTCCGCCACCATCGGCTACGGCAACCAGTGGATGCTGGACTCCAAGTGGGTCACCCACCTGACCGCCTCCGGCACCTTCCTCCACTCCGCGCCCTGGAACAACTCCATCGGCGTGGAGAACAACAGCCACGGCTGCTTCGGCATGACCACGAGCGACGCCAAGAAGATCTACGACTTCCTGCTGATCGGCTCCACCGTCGAGGTCAAGAACACCGACAGCACCAAGATCACGGACGTCGGCAACGGCCTCGAGGTCTGGCAGGAGACCTGGGACCAGTGGAAGAAGCGCAGCGCCCTCAAGTGACGCGACCGCCGGGTACCGTGCGGAGCAGCCGCACCATGGAGGAGAAGTGGGAGGAGAAGTGAAGGCCGTGCCCGCACCTGACGACGCTCCCGTCGACGCCCCCGTGATCCGGAGCGACGAGCCCGGCTCGTTCGCGTGGGAGGTGTGGGCCAAGCGCCACCCCGCCCTCGTCCAGCGGCTGCGCGACGCCTCTCCTTACGGGCCGGACGGGCACCGGGCCCTCGACGCCCTGCTGGCCGAGCTCGCCGACGGCGTGATCGAGCCGCTGCCCGCCGGCGCCCACGACCACGAGCGGTGGCGGGCCTGGGACCGGGGCCACCTCGGCACCTCGTGGTTCGCCGCGCCGTTCCTGTGGGCCGAGAGCTACTTCTACCGCAGGCTCCTCGACGCCGTCGGCTACTTCGCCCCCGGCCCGTGGCAGGGCGTGGACCCCTTCGCCCCGTTCAAGCACGCGGAACTCGCCGGCCCGGCGGTCGACGACGCGCTGGCCGTCCTCGACCGGCTGGAGGAGGCGGACCCCGCCGCCCGGGGCGCGGCCCTGCTGCGGGCCGCGCTCTGGGGCAACCGGGCCGACCTGGGCTTCCGCATCACCGCCGGCGACGTGGGCGCCGGCGGCGCGGACCCGGCCCTCGTCGCGGACGACAGCGCCCTGCTGTGGTCCCTGCTGCCCGAGGGCCGCCCGGCCGAGGTCCACCTCGTCGCGGACAACGCCGGCCCGGAGCTCATCCCCGACCTGGTCCTCCTCGACCACCTCCTGCGGAGCGGCCGGGCCCGCCGCGCCGTCCTCCACGTCAAGCCGCACCCCTACTACGTCTCCGACGCCACCATGGCCGACGTCGCCGACGCCCTGCGCCGGCTGCGCCGGGCACCGGGCAGGAGCGCCGCGGAGACGGGCGACCGGCTGTGGCGGGCGATGGCCGGCGGGGAACTCGAGGTCCGCGCCCACCCGTTCTTCTGCGCCCCGCTGCCGTACGCCGAGATGCCCGGCGACCTGCGCGCCGAGTTCGCGGCGGCGACGGTGACCGTCATGAAGGGCGACCTGAACTACCGGCGGCTCGTCGACGACCGGCACTGGCCGGCCACCACGCCCTTCACCGAGCGGACGGCCCACTTCCCGGGGCCCGTCGCCGCCCTGCGCACCCTCAAGTCCGATGTGATCACGGGCCTCGACGAGGCGACGGTGACCACGCTGGAGAGCGGCGGGCTGCCCTGGCGTACCAGCGGCACCCACGCCCTCGTCCAGGTCGACGCCAGGGGCGGCCGGGACGGCTGACCGGCGCCACCGCACGCGAAAGGGCGCCACCCTCCGGGGTGGCGCCCTTCGTTCGGCCTCGCTCAGCCGGCGGCCAGCAGTGGACGGAGCTTGCCGCGCCGGGCGCGCTCCACCCAGGGCGCCGCCCGGCCGGAGGCCGCCGCCAGGGGCAGGGCGACCAGCACGCCCACCACCGCGCCGGCGGCGACGTCGTGCGGATAGTGGGCGCCGACCCAGATCCGGGAGAAGCCCATCGCCACGGCCGCCAGGAAGGCGAGCGCCCCCAGCCTCCGGTCCAGCAGCCACAGCGCCGTGGCGGCGGAGAAGGCGATGACCGTGTGGTTGCTGGGGAAGGCCCAGTCGGACGGCGCCGGGCAGGACTCCAGCGTGAAGCTGTGGGGGATCGACCGGCAGGGCCGCACCTCGCGCACCACCGACTTCAGCACCATGTCCACGCCGTAGACGAGGACGACCACCAGTGGCACGGCCAGGGCGCGGGCCATCGTCGCGGCGTCCGCGCGCCGCGCCCGCCACCACACCACCAGCATCAGCAGCGCGAACAGGGCGAGGCCGTAGGAGGACCACGCGGACATGACGTCGTTGAGCAGGGGCGAGGAGTGCCGCGCCAGCTGGGTGACGTCCGTGTACCAGCCGCCGTCGACCGTGGAACCGTCGAAGGCGAGCGAGGGGCCCGTCGGCGCGGCCGCGGCCGGGACGGGGGCGGCCGGAAGGGCGGAGGGTGGTGCGAGCATGGGGCGCGGGGCCTCCCATAATCGGGGACGGACGGACGTGCCCCACGGGCACGCCACCGTCTACATTCCGATAGACGGTCTACATGACGGTAGACGATCGCGAGGAGAGGAAGGTTCCGGTGACCGAGGACATACGCCGACAGGCCGGCGAGCTGGAAGCGGCCGTACTGGTCGTCCTCTGGGCGGCCGACCGCCCGCTCACCCCGCCGGAGGTCCAGGCCGCGCTCACCGAACCCCTCGCGCGCACCACCGTCGCCACCACCCTGGCCCGGCTCCACGCCAAGGGCACCCTCGACCGGGTCCGCGCCGGGCGCGCCTACGCCTACAGCCCGGCCGTCGAGGACCGCGCCGCCCTCGCCGCCCAGCGCATGCACACCGAGCTGGACAAGGGCGACGACCGGCAGGGCGTCCTCGCCCGCTTCGTCTCCCGTCTCACCTCGGCCGACGAGGTCGTGCTGAGGGAGCTGCTGGAGCAGGCCGCCGAACCGGGGGAGCGATCGTGACCTGGGCCGTCTGGGCGCCGCTGATCATCCCGTTCCTCGCCGTGCCGGCCGCCCGCCGGCTGGCCGCCGCCCTGCCGCCGCGCCCGGCCGCGCTGCTCCTCGTGGCCGCCGCCGTCACCCTCGCCTGCCTGTCCGGGGCGGCCCTTGCGCTGCTGGCGGGCGCCGCGGTGCTGCGGCTGCCCGTGGTGGCGTCGCTCGGCCATCTGTCCGTGCCGCTGCTGGAGCGCGTCGCGCCGGCGGCCGTGCCCGTCGGTGTCGTGGCGGCGGTGGCCGCCGGGGCGGTGGCCGTCGCCGTCGCCCGGGTGCTGCACGGCCACCGTGCCGCGCGGGCCCGGGTCTCCCGGGAGCTCGCCGGGCACTCCCGCGCGGGCGACCTCACCGTGCTGCCCGACGAGGGCGCCGACGCCTACGCCCTGCCCGGCCGGCCGGGCGGCGTCGTGGTCACCGCCGGCATGCTGCGCGGCCTCGACGCGGACGAGCGCGCGGTGCTGCTGGCGCACGAACGGGCCCATCTGACGGGCCGGCACCACCTTCTGCTGCTGCTCGCGCGGCTCGCCGCCTGCGCGCACCCCGCGCTGCGCGGCCTGCGCGAGCCGCTGGCGTTCCAGGTGGAGCGGTGGGCCGACGAGGCGGCCGCCGTCGCGGTCGGCGACCGCAGGCTGGCGGCCCGGGCCGTGGCGCGGGCGGCGCTGGTCGCCTCGGCCGCGCCCGCCGGACGGGTCCGCCCGGCCGGGGCGCTGCCGGCGGCGGCGGGGCCGGTGCCCCGCCGGGTGGCGGCGCTGCTCTCCGCGCCGCCGGTGGCGCGGGGCGCCTTCGCCCGGGCGCGGAGCGTGTCGGCCGTGCTGCTGGCGTGCCTGCTGGTCTCCGGCGCGGCCGCCGCCGAGGCGACCACCGATCTCCACGAGGACATCGAGACGGCCCAGGCCGGGAGCGCGGCGCCTCCCGGGCCGTAGCCCGGCAGAGCGCGGGAAAAGGGTCGCGCCCCCTGTCCGTCCGGAGTGCGCCGGACGGACAGGGGGCGCGGGTTCACGCGGCGCGGGCCGGGTCAGGCGCGCTTCCACTTCTGGTGGTTGCCGCCGTTGCAGTACCAGAGGCCGACCGGGGAGCCGTTCTCGGTCGCCTCGTGGCTGACGTCCACGCAGAGGTTGGACGGGACGCCGGAGATGCTGCCGTCGTCGTTGAGGTTCCACTTCTGGTTGCTGCCGCCGTTGCAGGACCAGATGATCAGCGGGGTGCCGCCCTCCGTGCCGCCGCCGGCCGCGTCGAGGCACATGTCACCGAAGACGCGCAGCTCCTTGTCGGCGGTGTAGGTCCACTTCTGGTTGTTGCCGCCCCAGCAGTCCCACACCATCGGAGTGGTGGTGCCCTTGTCGTTGGGCACGTCCAGGCAGCGGCCCGAGGCGACGCCCACCACGTTGGTGTTGCTCTTGACGGTGGTGCGGATCCAGTCGCCGAGGTCGTCGGTGCGGGTGGCGACCGCGCCGGTGCGGGTCTCGCCCGTGGCGGCGCCGAGGCAACCGCCCTGCCAGGAGGCGACGTTGACGCCGACCAGCTCGGCCTTGCCGTCCTTCTCGCGCAGCAGCGGGGCGCCGGTGTCGCCCTTGCACAGCGAGTCGTCGAGGCTCTTGCCGGTGATGTTCACGGTGGTGGCGGCGAGGCCGTCCACGGTGGCCTGGGCGGTGTGCGCCTTGTTGGGCACCCACTCGGTCTTCGTCCGGCCGTAGCCGACGGCCTTGAGGACCTCGCCCTTGGCGGGCGCGATGGCGGCCAGGGCCACGGGGGAGACGCCGGCGGCCGGCTGGGCCAGCCGGGCGAGGACCAGGTCGCGGCCGGCCTGGGGCACCAGCTCCACGACCTCGGTGACGAGGCCGGTGGAGGTGCCGAGGTCGGCGCGGCCGACGGTGGCGGTCGTCTTGCGGGACGGCCTGCCGTGCGCCAGGGAGGTGGCCTGCTGGGCGGTGTCGGTGAAGCAGCTCGCCGCGGTGACGACCCACTGCGCGTCGACCAGCGCGGCCGAACAGGACCGCTTGCCCTCGCCGATGTCGAGCTTGGCGGTGTAGGCGTAGGCGCCGTCCTTGGCCTCGGGGCCCGTGACCGCGCCCGCCGGAGCGGCGGCGAACAGTCCCGCCGCCATCGTGGCGGTGGCGAGACCGGCCGACCACACCGAGCGTGAACTTCTGCCAGACATATGTCTTCCTTAACGCTTTGCGAAAAAAGCTGGATAAAAACGGTGTCAAAAACGTGTCAAAAATGTGCGGGCATACACCGATACAGACCCCGATGTGGGCTCAAAGTAGCGCCTCTGGCTGGAATTTGACATTCCGTTGATCGGAACCGGTGGGCGACCGGTGTGTGAAGTGACCCGGTGGGGTAGGAGTTGGCCATGGGGAGATCACTGAGGGGTTCCTTACGTGCCGTCGTCGCCCTGGCCCTCGCCTGCGCCGGAGCCCTGGCGGTCGCGCCGCCGGCCCCGGCGGCGCCGCCCGGCGCGGCGACCGCCGCGAGCGGCTGCGCCATGGACGGCGGAGCGCGCGGCGTGGCCGGAGGCGCCGCGGGCGACGCCGTCTCCGTGACCCGGTCCGACGGCCGCGTCGACCAGTTCCAGGTGTTCTACGACCCCACCGCCACCCAGGGCCTGCCCTTCGTCTGGCACCGCGCGCAGCGGGAGCCCGGCGGCGCCTACGAGACCTGGGAGCGCGTCAGCGCCGGCACCGTCGGCCCCAAGGCCTCCTTCGTCACCGCCACCGAGAACGCCGCCGGTGGCCTGGAGCTGTTCTGGCTCGACCACGGCGGCTTCTGCCACTCCGTCCAGGGCCCGGACGGCGGCGCCTGGTCCGCCCCCGAGGGCTTCGGCCTGGCCCCCTTCCCGTACCACGGCTTCCTCTCGCTCTTCACCCGCTCCGACGGCACCCTCGTCGCCATGGCCTCCTCCCGCACGACGGGCCGCGCCATGGAGTCCCGTGCCCAGTCGCCCGACGACGGCGTCTGGCAGCCGCCCGCCCCCATGGGCGCCGTGCCCGAGACCGGCGTCGGCCTCAGCCAGCCGAGCACCGTCACCGAACTGCCCGACAAACGGCTCAAGGTGACCGCCCGCGAGTGGAACCGCGACCGCTACTGGCAGATCACCGAGAACACGCCCGGCCGCGGAGCCCCCGACTGGCCCGCCCAGTGGCGGCTGTGCGCCACGTCCCGCTGCGACTGACCCCCGCACGCCCGGTATCCGCGGCTCAGAGCGGAGCCCACCGTTCTGCCTGAACTCCTCAGCCGCACTTGAGTACGCGTACTCACGCCGCCACCCCGAAGCCGCCGGAAGCTTGACGGCATGTGCGAGAACAGCAAGACCGTGTGCCGGCCCCGGGGCGGGGCCGGCATCACCGCCACCGGGTCGTACCTGCCCGAACGGACCCTGACCTCCGAGCGGTTGCAGGAGGAGGTGGCCCGCGCCGCCGGGCTCCCGCTGCCCCGGGGGCTCTTCCGGCGGACCACCGGCATCGTCACCCGCCGCGTCGCGGCCGACGGCGAGTACGCCTCGACGCTCGCCCTCGGCGCCGCCCGCCGCGCCCTGGACTCCGCCGGTCTCCACCCGCTCGACATCGACCTGCTGATATACGCCTCCGCGACCCGCGACGTCGCCGAACCCGCCACCGCGCACATCGTCCAGGCCGCCCTCGGCTCCACCGCCCACGCCCTCGACGTCAGCAACGCCTGCAACAGCTTCCTCAACGGCATCGACACGGCCCGCGCGATGATCCTGGCCGGCCGCGCCCGGCGCGCCCTGGTGGTCACCGGCGAGACCCCCAGCCGCGCGATACGCCGTTCCCCCGCCGGCCCCCGGCAGTTCCGAGACGGCTTCGCCGGCTACACCTTCGGGGACGCCGGCGCCGCCGTCGTCGTCGAGCCGGTCGACCGGGGCGGCATCCTCGACGTCGGCACCGAGACCCGCTCCGAGCACTGGGCCGTCGGCGGCATCTTCGGCGGCGGCTCCCGCCACCCGCGCTCGGAGGAGCACACCTACTTCCACGGCGACGGCCGCGAACTGCGCGAGGTGTTCGAGAAGACCGGCACCGCCGTCCTCGACCGCGTACGCCACCGCACCGGCCTGCGCTGGGACGACTACCGCCACGTCCTCGTCCACCAGGTGACCCTGCCCTACCTGGAACGCTTCGTCGAACTCAGCGGCGTCCCCCAGGACAAGCTCGTCCTCACCGTGCCCGAACTCGGCAACATCGCCAGCGCCACCCTCGGCGTCCAGCTCGACCGGATCCACGGCCGACTGGCCCCCGGCGACCGCGTCCTGTTCGTCGGCCTCGGCGGCGGCATCAGCGTCATGACCATGGTCTGGGAGAAGTCGGAGGCGGCCGCGTGACCACCGAACTGTGGGTCGTCGTCCCCGCCCACCAGGAAGAGGCCCGCATCGGCGACACCCTGCGCGCCCTCGCCGCCCAGCACGACCGCGACTTCACCCTCGTCGTCGTCGACAACGCCTCCACCGACGCCACCGGCCGGATCGCCCGGGACTTCGCCGCCCGCGCCCCCTTCCCCGTCCACGTCCTGGACGAGCCCGAGAAGGGCGTCGGCAGCGCCGTCGACACCGCCTTCCGCCACGCCATCGACCACGGCGCCGCCTACCTCGCCCGCACCGACGCCGACTGCCTGCCCCGGCCCGGCTGGACCGCCGCCGCCCGCGCCGCCCTCACCCGGCGGCCCGGCCCACGGCTGGTCTGCGGCCGCGTCGACGCCCGCCACGACGAACACGGGCCGCTCGGCCGCGCCGCCTTCCGGACCGCCGTCGCCCTCGCCGCCGCCTTCGGCCGGCTGCGCCCCGCCCACGCCCGCCGGCACGGCTACCTCGCCCCCTACCGGATGCACGCCGGCAACAACATGGCCATCACCGCCGGGCTGTACCTCACCGTCGGCGGCATGCCCCGCCGCCCCTCACCCACCGACCGGGCCTTCCTCAACCGCGTCCGCCGCCACACCACGGCCATCACCCACGCCGAGGACATGGTCGTGGAGAACTCCACCCGGCGCCTGCGCGCCTACGGCCTCCTCGCCACCGCCCGCTGGTACCTCGACAAGGGCTGCGGCCACCTGGGGGAGGACCCGCGCTGATGCTCGACCGCCTCGACCACACCCTGCGCCGCAGCCCCCACCACCCCGCCGTCCTCACCACCACCCGCACCGGGGCCGTCCGCGTCCGCGCCACCCGGGGCGAGCTCGCCGAGCTCGCCGACGCCTACGCCGCCGCCCTGCGCGCCCGGGGCCTCACCGCGGGCGATACCATCGGCGTCGCCGTACGCCCCGGCCCCCGCGCCCTCGCCGTCCTCCTCGCCGCCGACCGGCTGGGCCTGCGCGCCGCCGTCCTCGACCCCGGCGCGGGCCCCGACGTGCTACGCGCCCGCCTCGCCCTGGCCCGGCCCGCCCTCGTCCTCGCCGACGCCACCGCCCAGGCCGCCGCCGGCTGGGCCCGGCCCCTGGCCCGCCGCGCCCGCCTCGCCCTGCCCGACCTCGCCGCGCTCGGCCCCGTCGCCACCCTCGGCCCCCGCCTCCCCGGCTGCGCCGCGCCCCTGGACCTCACGGCCCCACGCACCGCCCTGCCCGCGCGGCCGGACGGCGACGGCGACGCCGCCATCGTCTTCACCTCCGGCACGACCGCCCGCCCGCGCGCCGTCGTCCACACCCGCTCGTCCCTCGCGGCGGGCATGCGCGCCGTCACCGAACTCGTCGCGCCCCGCGCCGGACGGGCCGTGCTCGGCGGCACCTTCTTCGTCCTCGTACCGTCCCTGGCCCAGGGCGCCCCCGTCGCCCTCCCCGCGCGCCCGCCCCGCGTCCTCGCCCGCCAACTCGCCCGGCTCCGCCCCCAGTCCACCTACCTGACGCCGCCCCAACTGCGGGCGGCGCTCGGCGCCGGCGCCCGTTTCACCGGCGGCGTCTGGACGGGCTCGGCGCCCGCGAGCGCCGAACTGCTCACACGCGTCAAGCGCGCCGGGGCGGCCGAGGCGTGGGGCGTCTACGCGCTGACGGAACTCTTCCCGGCCGCCGCCGTGGAACAGGCCGAGAAGGCCGCGTTCACGGGCGACGGGGACCTCGTGGGCACCCCGCTGCCGGGCGTCGAGGCCCGCCGCCATCCCGACGGCGAACTGCTCCTGACCGGGCCCGCCGCCCGCCACCGCTACCTCGGCGAGGACCCCGACCCGTGGGTGCGCACCGGCGACCGGGCGCGTCTCGACGCGGGCGGCCGGATCGTTCTCGAAGGCCGCCGCAAGGACATGGTCCTGCGCGGCGCCGAGAACATCTACCCCGGCCTGTACGAACCGGCCCTGCACATTCCCGGCGTCGAACTCGCCCTGCTCGTGGGCGTCCCCGCGCCGGACGGCGACGAACGACTCGCCGCCCTCGTCCAGCCCGCCCCCGGCACCGATCCCCGCGCCCTGCGCGAGGCACTCGCGGCGCCCCTCGCCCGCATGGGCACGGCCCGCCCCGACGCCGTCCTCCTCACGACCGTCCCCCTCGCGGGCCGCTCCCGCAAACCGGACCGCGCGGCGGCCGCGAGCAAGGCGGCGGCGATCCTCGCGGGGCGCGGGACGGACCAGGGCCCGAGGGGCGGGGCGCGGTGACGGCCCGTCCGGCCGCCGTGGCCGCCGCGCGCAGGCGCGACCTGCGGGTCTACCGGGCCGGCCACCCGGTCCTGTTCACCCTGCTCGCCGCCGCGCGCCGCAGGCCGGTCCTGCGCGTCGGCCGCACCCTGATCGTCAACGACGCCGACGCCCTGCGGCACGCGCTGACCCGCCTGCCGCTGGACCGGGCCGCCGCCGGGACGACCGGGCAGGCCGCCCGGACCGCCCTGGGCGCCGGCGACGCCCCCACCGGCGGGGTGCTGTTCGACCAGCAGGGCGCGGCACACCGCGCCGCGCGCCGGGCCCTCGCCGACGACCTGTCCACCGCGGGCGTCGCCCGCCTCCGCCCGCTGTGGCAGGCCACCCTCACGCGCGGCCTCGCCCCGCTGGCCGAGGGACGTCCTGTCGACCTCGTGGCGCTCGCCCGGGAGACGGCCGGGGTCACGGCGTGCGCACTGCTGGGCGTGGACGCCGACCCGGTGCGGCTCGCCGACGCCGCCGCCGACGCCGCCGCGGCGGCCGTACGGGAACACCTCCCCACCCTGCCCCGCCCCCGGGCCCGTTCCCGGACCGGCGCCGCGGCACGGCGGCTGAGCGACCTGCTCGCCGAGGGCGCCCACTCCGACGACGCCGCCGCGCGGGCGATGCTCGCCGTCGCCTCCGTCACCACCGTCGTCGCCGCACTGCCCCGCGCCGCCGCCTGGTGCGCGGACGCCGGCTGGTGGGACCTGGCCGCCGACGACACGACGCGCCCCGCCCTGGCCCGGGAACTGCTCCGCGTCACCGCGCCGTCCCCGCTGCTGCCCCGCGTCGCCGCCGGACCGGGCACCCTGGGCGGCCGGCCCGTGCGGGCCGGCGACCGGCTGCTGCTCGTCGCCCGGCACGCCGTCCGCGCCCACACCGACGACCCCGACTGCCACCACCCGGCCGAACCTGCCCTGTCCCGGCTCGTCTTCGGTGCCGGACCGCACGCCTGCCCCGGGGCCCGGCTCGCCACCGCCCAGCTGGAGGACTTCCTGCACGCCCTCGCCCCCCACCGCCCCGTCGTCCTCCGCGCCCGCGCCGACCGGCGGGCCGCGCTGCCCGGCTGGAGATCGCTGGTGGTCGGAGCGTCGACATGAGCCGCTTGCTCCGCATAGCCGTCACCGGGGCAAGCGGCTTCTGCGGCTCCCACATCGCCCTCGCCGCAGCCCGGTTCGCGGACGTGGTGTGCGTGGGACGCCGCCCCGGCCCCGTCGGCCGGCACGTCCCCTGGGACGCCGCGCGCGAGGCGCCCGGCCTCGCGGGCGCCGACGTGATCGTCCACTGCGCGGCCGCCGTCGGCGACCCCGCCCCCGGCTCCCGCGCCGAGGCCATGATGCGCGCCGTCAACGTCGACGGCACCGCCCGTCTGATGGACGCGGCCGCCGGGCGACCCGTCGTCTGGATCAGCAGCGCCAGCGTCTACGACCCCCGCGCCGACCGCTCCCTGGTCCGCGAGGACCACCCGGTCTCCGGCCAGCTCAACGCCTACGGCCGCACCAAGGCCGCCGGCGAACGCCTCGCCCTGGCCGCCGGGGCGGTCGTCCTGCGCCCCCGGGCCGTCTACGGACCGGGCGACCCCAACCTGCTGCCCCGGCTTCGCTCCCGCGTCCGCGCCGGCACGCTCCTGCTGCCCGGCCCGGACGTACCGCTGAGCCTGACGGCGGTGGAGAACCTCGCCGACGCCGCGCTCGCCGCCCCCGGCTGGCCGCCGGGCGCCTACAACATCGCCGACGCCGTCGCCCACCACCGCGACGCGGCACTGCGCCGGGTGCTGCGGGCCCACGGCGTCCGTGCCCGGATCCGCCACCTGCCCCTCGGCCTGGCCCGGTCCGCCGCCCGCGCCGCCGAAGCGGCGGCACGGCTGCGCCCGGGCGCCGAGGCCGGGCTCTCCCGCTACGCCGTGGACCAGCTCGCCCACCCCGTCGTCCTGGACACCGGCAAGGCCCGCGCCCAGGGCTGGCTGCCCCGCCGCGGCCTCGAGGACTACCTGGCGGAGGTGGCCGGTCGGTAATCCGGCCGACTTGCCGCCGCCGTCGTCCGGGGTGTGCCGCATGGGCCCTGGTGGGCGGCTGGCGTGTTTGCCCGCCCCGGCCGGTCGTCGCCCTGGCGACGTACGCGCCCCCTGCGGTAGGCAGCAGGGGCAACCACCCTTGGATGGAGGACCCATGCGTACATCCCACAGAGCCGCCCTCGCCGCGGCCGTGGCCTTCGCCGGACTGTCCGCCGCCATCGTGCCGACGAACAGCGCCGCCGACACCCGCTCCGCCTTCACGGACCAGGCCGTGCGCGCGGGCCTGACGGCGGCTCAGGCGGACGGGTTGCGGCAGCGCGTCGACGCGTACGTCGACGCGACGGGCGGCAGGCGGATCGCGCTCAACAAGATCGCCGTCAAGGGCGGCACCATCCTGGTCACGGTCCCCGGCGAGACGTACGCGCGCGAGCTGAACGGCGTGCTGGACCGCACCGCCGTGGCCGCTTCCTGCCCGTACCTGTACTTCTGCGGCTGGAAGGGCGCCAACCGCTCGGGCGACCAGTGGAACGTCTCCGACTGCGGCGTCCAGCAGGAGATCCCGGACGGCTGGAACAGCGGCGGATCCTGGCAGAACAACCAGTCCAGCGGCACCCGGGCCCGGATGTACAACAAGAACCACGGGCTGATCTACACCACCCCGCCGGCACCCTACGGCCCGGTCAACGGCGACTGGGGCCCCGTCTGGTACGTCCGGGCCTGCTAGGTCGTCCGGGCCTGCTGTGGCCGCCCGGGCCTGTCAGGCCTCGGGCAGCCGCAGGGCGGCCCGCGCGCCGGCCGCGTCCGGATCCCTCCGGTCGAGCCGGCGCCGGGCCGCGGTCAGCGCCGCGTCGATGTCGCGGGTGCCCGTCGACACGCACAGCGTGTAGACGACGTCCTCCCGCCGCCGCAGGGTCGCGGGGTCCTCGTCGCCCGACGCCAGTGCGCGCTCGAGCGCTGTGTACCGCCGGACGAGCTCGTCGAGCAGGGCAGGGTGGGCGAGCAGCATGGATTCTCCTCCGGGCGGATCTGGACGACAGTTCTTCGTGCGTCTGCCCGGACGTCCCGGTCCCATGCCACTCGGCTCCCACCCGGCCGCCGGGGATCAGTGCGCGACGGGGGAGGGCTCCAGGACGAAGACGGGGATCTCACGGGAGGTCTTCGTCTCGTACTCGGCGTAGTCCGGCCACACCTCGACGGCCCGCGCCCACCACGCGGCCCGCTCCTCGCCGGTGACCTGACGAGCCGTCATGTCCTGGAGCAGGGTGCCGTCCCGCAGTTCCACCCGGGGGTCGGCGACAAGGTTGTGGTACCAGACCGGGTGCTTGGGGGAGCCGCCCTTCGAGGCGACGGCGGCGTACGCGCCCTCGTGCTCCACCCGCATCAGCGGCGTCTTGCGGAGCTTGCCGCTCTTCGCTCCCCGGGTGGTCAGGAGGATGACCGGCACGCCCTGCAGGGTGGTCCCCTCGGTGCCCCCGGAGCGCTCGATCAGTTCGACCTGGTCCCGCACCCACTTGGCCGGGCTCGGCTCGTACTCGCCTTTGAGTGGCATGTCATCCGTCCCCTCGTTCTTCGTCGTACGGCTGCCTCCATGGAATACCACCTGCCGCGCGGTTATTCCCGTAAGCCGCCGGGCCGGCCCCGAAGGACCGGCCCGGGGGCTCCGGACGGGTCAGCCCCTCAGCGGACCCTCACAGCTGAAGTCCGCCGTGCCCGCGGCACGGTCGGACCACAGGTCGACCTTGCCGAAGGAGCAGTTCATGTCGGCGAAGTTGTTGGCGCCCGCCTTGGTGCGCTCGAGGACGAAGTAGTCGATCGTCTTCGACATGTCCTTGAACACCAGGTCGGCGTTGCCCGGGCTGCTCAGGTTCGCGGTGATCCGGCCGGTGCAGACGAAGCGCGGGCGGTCGGAGGAGCCCGCCGCCTTGCAGTCGGGCGACTGTCCCGTCGCGGCGGCGAAGGACGAGCGGACGGCGGCCGCCGAGGCGTCCTGCAGCCGGTTCACCGGGGTGAAGACGGTGGCCGGCACGTACAGGTCCTTGACCTTGCCGATCTGCTTGTCGAGGAACGCGTTGTAGTCGCGCTGCACATTCGTGTCGCGGCCCATGCGGCTTCGCCAGGCGTCGAAGCCCGCCACGTCGTTCGCGCGCAGGTAGCCGTACATCTCCCGCAGCAGCGACGGCCGCTCGCTCCACAGGTACTCGAAGAACGTGCCGGCGTAGTTGTAGAACCGGAAGCCGTCGCGGTCGTACTCGGCGTGCAGCAGCTGGTCGACGGTCATGCGCGGCTTGCCGCCCGCCGTGTCGTTGATGATGCCCTGCACCAGCGACTTGCGCACCCGTATGCCCTCGCCGCGGGTCGACCCGTCGAAGAACTCGGCCGTGCCCTCGTCCATGGCCGTGGTGCGGTCGTTCTGGTACCACGGGCCCTCGCCGAAGCTGCCGGGCACCGCCCAGCGGCCGTTGAGGTAGTGGGTGTACTCGTGGCGGAAGAGCTCCTCGAGCGTCAGCGTGGAGTCCTGCGGCACGCGGCGCTCGTACGTGTAGAAGGTGGCGCCGTTCTCTATGTAGATGCCGCCGTTGTTGGTGCTCATGCCCGTCAGCAGCGGGTGGTAGATCTCGTAGTCCGAACGCGAGGCGTACAGGACGATGTTCAGCGTGGAGTTGGTGTCGTCCGCCAGCGGCTGGTCGGTGCCGAGAACGCGGTGGTACTGCGCCTTGACCTGCTTGCTCGCGTAGTACAGCCGGTCGACGGTGGCCCGGTCGAGCGCGGTGCGGACCTTGATGCCGCCGTTGTCGTAGGTGTACGTGTTCGGGAACAGGCGCCGGTCGATGTCCGCCTTGCACACCCCGTACTGCTTGCAGGCGCCGTACTCGTTGAGCCAGTTGACGACCTTGCCCCAGGGCTCGCTGCCCTGGCCGAAGGAGCGGACGACCGTGTCCAGCAGCCCGCCCAGCGAGGAGGTGACCTCGCCCTTGAGCGCGTCGATCTGGCCGAGGCGGCCGTATTCGTTGACCGCGTCGCGGGCCACCCAGGCGTTGTCCGTGCCCTTGAGGTGGGCGTAGCCGGCGAACGCCTTGAGGGCGGCGCGGTAGGCGGGGTCGGCGGCGACGGCCGACCGGAAGGCGGTGTCGTTGTTGTTGACGCCCAGGTAGCTCACGGACAGCGCGCCGAGCGCGGCGCCGCCCCAGCCCGCGTCCTTGGCGGTGTCGGGGTGGGAGGCGTCGGACATGCCCAGGATCCGCTTCATCAGCGGGAGTTGGTGCTGGCGCAGCCCGGGGGAGCTGGCGGCGTACAGGGCCTCGCGCAGCGTCTCGCCGTTGACGCGGGTGGCGTCGAACGTGTGCTGCCCGATGCCGAAGTAGTACACCGCCCGGCGGATGGCCTCGACGGTCGTGGCGTCGGAGAGGTCGATCTCGTCGTGCGAGAAGTCGTGGTAGGCCGCCGCGTGGAGGTAGGTGAACATCTCCAGCACGTGGGAGGTGTTCTTCCCGTCGTGCCAGTAGCCGTAGCGCTCGGCGCGCTGGGCGACGGCCCGGACGTTCTCCCGTGAGAAGACCCGGGTCATCCGCGAGTCCCACGTCCACAGGACGTCGCGCAGGCAGCCGTCGGCGGTGACGGCCGGGTCCATGAGGAAGTCGGCGAACTGCTCGGGCGAGAGCCGGCTGACGCCGTCGACGGTGCAGGGAACGCTGGTGCCGCCGATGTTGACGCGCGGGGCGACGGGCTTCGCCACGCCCTTGGCGACGCCCTTGCCGCCCTTGGCCTCCTGCGGCCCGGGCACGCGTCCGTCGGTGAGTTCGCCGGGCGCGCTGGACTTCGCCGTCCGCTGCTCGGGGGCCTTGGCGAGGCGGGTGACCTCGTCGAAGGGGTTGGGCGTGCCGGCGTCGGGTCGTACGGCCGCGGTGGGGGCGGCGGCGGGTCTCGCGGGGGCGGGGGAGTCCGCGTAGCCGGTCTGGACGGCCGTGGCGCAGAGGGTCACCGCGATGGCGGTGGTCAGCAGGGATCTGCGCACGAGGGTGGAGTGGAACACCGATGAACTCCTGTGTGGGAGGTGGAGTGGCCGCCTCTGTTACGGGTGGGCTCTGTTGCGGGTGGTGCGTGGGGGACCCGTGCGGCGGCATGTGATGTGTAACGTAGTAATGTGAAATGGCACTGACAAGCCCTCAGAACGAACCGATTTTCGGAGGAGTTAAACGGAAGTTAGGAATCCGTTGGCTCGGATGATGTCGCGAGTCAGTGCGACAACTGCGCTGACCTGGGGTGACGTTCACGTCACCGTGCATGCGCTGCCTCCCGGGCCGCCGGCGGATGCGTGGACATGTGCCTCAGCACTCTTATGCGAAACATCACGCGCCCCAACGACGGGAGTTCGCGATTCCATGAGCGGAAACCCTTCCCACCGACCGGCACTTCTACCGGCCATGGCCGCCCTGTTCCTCCTCTGCGCACCACCCGCCTCGGCGACCGCGCCGCCGCGCGACCGGCCGTCGGCCTGTGCCCTGCCCGGCACCACCGGCTGGACCGACGAGGGCCACGACACCGACCACTCCGTCTTCAAGCGCCCCTCCGGCCCGGTCCGGGTCGCCATGGTCTTCGTGGACTTCCCCGACGCGCCCGCCACCGAGTCCCCGGCCGAGGTCGCCGCGGGCGTCACACCCGGCGCGGACTGGATGCGGAAGGCCTCCTATGGCAAGGCGTGGCCGGCCATCACCGAGCACCGGCGCTGGGTGCGCATGCCCCACGCGTCCACCGACTACGGCTTCGCCCGGGGGCTGAGCCACGAGACCCACGAGGCCTACGTCAAGGACGCCGTGACCGCGGCCGACCCCCACGTGGACTTCGCGCGGTACGACATGGTCTACGTCGTGCCCACCCGGAACGCCACCGCGATCTCCTTCTCGCCCACCTACATCCACGAGCCGGGCACGCCCGGCGTCGTCGCCGACGGCCACCGGCTGAAATGGGCCGTGACCTTCGGCCAGGACATCCGGCGCTGGGGGCCCAGGATCGTGGGCCACGAGACCGCCCACACCTTCGGCCTGCCCGACCTCTACGCCTTCGACGCGGGCGACGACGCCCACCGCTTCACCGGCGGCTGGGACGTGATGGGCCTGATCGGTGGCGCGGCGCCGCAGTACTTCGCCTGGCAGTCGTGGAAACTCGGCTGGACCGAGGACCGCCAGGTGGTCTGCCGCGCCACCAGGGGCGGCGACACCGTCCGCCTGACCGCCGTCGAACACGGCGGCGGCGTCAAGATGGCCGTCGTCCGCACGGGCCCCACGACCGCCTACGTCGTCGAGTCACGGCGGGCGGCCGGGACGGACGCGCGCGCCTGCGCGACCGGTGCGCTGGTGTACAAGGTCGACTCGTCCGTGCCGACCGGCAAGGGGCCGATCCGGGTGATGGACGCCCGGCCCGGCACCACCCCGCCGAGCGGCTGCCGGCCGCTGGACGACGCGCCGTACCGGGCGGGCGAGTCGTTCGTCGACGCCGCGGCCGGAGTGCGTGTCGACGTGCTGCGTTCCGACGTCCTTGGCGACACGGTCCGCGTCACGAAGTCGTAGCGTCCGCTCCGAGAGACCCCGGGGGCCGGGGCTTGCCCCCGGTTACGGGAAGGGGCGGGCCTGGGGAAAGGAATCCCCGCCGCGACGGTGCTCAGCCACCGTCCACCGTTCCGGCGGTGCCGAACCGCCCCTCGCCCCCAGCGCTCAGACCGCCTCCACCGCCGGGAAGTGACAGGCCACCTGCCGCGCCTCGCCCGGCACAGCGATGCGCAGCGCCGGCGCCTCGCTCCGGCAGATGTCCCGCGCGGCGGGGCAGCGCGGGTGGAACGTACAGCCGGGTGGGGGCGCGGCCGGGCTCGGGGGGTCGCCGAGCAGGGTGATCCGCTCGCGCGTCCGTTCCGCCGCCGGGTCCGGCAGGGGCACCGCCGAGAGCAGGGCCCGTGTGTAGGGGTGGGCCGGGGCCGTGTACAGCAGCTCCTTGGCCCCGATCTCCACGATCCGCCCCAGGTACATGACGGCGACCCGGTCGCACACCCGCTTCACCACGGACAGGTCGTGGGCGATGAAGAGGCAGGCGATGCCGAGCTCCCGCCGCAGCCGTTCGATGAGGTTGACGATCTGGGCCTGCACGGAGACGTCGAGGGCCGAGACCGGCTCGTCGGCGACGATCAGGCGGGGGCCGGTGGCGAGCGCGCGGGCGATGCCGATGCGCTGGGCCTGGCCGCCGGAGAACTCGTGCGGATAGCGGTCGACGTGCTCGGGGATGAGCCCCACCAGCTCCATCAGTTCCACGGCCCGTCGGCGGGCGTCCGCCGCCGAGGCGCCCCGCACCAGTAGGGGGTCGGCGATGATCCGGGCGACCGTCTGGCGCGGGTTGAGGGAGGAGTGGGGGTCCTGGAAGACCATCTGCAGCTCCTTGCGGAGCGGTTTCAGCTCGCGTTGCCGCAGCCGGCCGATGTCCCGGCCGTCGTAGGCGATCGACCCGGAGGTCGGTTCCAGGAGCCGTACGATCATGCGGCCGGTGGTGGACTTGCCGCAGCCGGACTCCCCGACCAGGCCCAGGGTCTCGCCCGGGGCCAGGTCGAAGGAGACCCCGTCGACGGCCCGTACGGGAGCGGAGCGGCTTCGTCGGCCGGGGAAGGTCATCGTCAGGTCCCGGACGGAGAGCAGGGGACGGGCGGTCGTGGTCATCGGGCGCCTCCGGGGGTGCCGGCGCCGGAGCGCAGGGGAAGGTGACAGGCCGTCAGGCGGTCCCGGTCCCGGACGAGCGGAGGCCGCGTCTCCGCGCACCGGCGCCGTTCGGCGCCCGTCGCGGCGGCCGCCACGGGGCAGCGCGGCGCGAAGGGGCACCCGGGGGACGGGGCCAGCAGCGAGGGCGGGCTGCCCGGGATCGCCCGCAGGGGCGCGTCGTCCGGGTCGTCGAGACGGGGGACGGAGTCGAGCAGCCCCCGGGTGTAGGGGTGGGCGGGGTCGGCGAAGAGGGCGTCGACGGGAGCGTGCTCGGCCACCCGGCCCCCGTACATCACCAGCACGTCCTGGGCGACGCGGGCGACGACGCCGAGGTCGTGGGTGATCAGGACGACGGCGAGGCCGCGCTCCTGCTGCAGCCGGGCGATCAGCTCCAGGATCTGGGCCTGGACGGTGACGTCGAGGGCGGTGGTCGGCTCGTCGGCGACGAGCAGGTCGGGTTCGCAGGCCAGCGCCATGGCGATCATCGCGCGCTGGCGCATCCCGCCGGAGAACTGGTGCGGATACTCGCCCGCGCGGCGCGCGGGCTCCGGGATGCCGACCTCGCCGAGCGTCTCGACGGCCCGTCTGCGGGCGGCGCGGCGGCCCGAGCCGAAGTGGACGCGGTGGTGTTCGGCTATCTGCTCGCCGACGGTGTAGTAGGGGTGGAGGCTGGAGAGCGGGTCCTGGAAGATCATCGCCATCCGCCGTCCGCGCAGCCGGTTCAGTTCGCGTTCGGGCAGTCCGACCAGCTCGCGGCCGTCGAGGACGATCGAGCCGGTGACCTCGGCGGAGGTGTGGAGGCCCAGCACGGCCAGGGAGGTGACGGACTTGCCGGAGCCGGACTCGCCGACGATGCCGAGGGTACGGCCGCGTCGTACCGAGAAGCCGAGGGAGTCCACGGCCCGTACGGGCCCGTGCCGGGTGGGGAAGGTGACGGTCAGGTCCGTGACGGTCAACAAGGGCGCGTCGGCGGTCATCAGTACCTCACTCGCGGGTCGACGACGGCGTAGAGCAGGTCGACGGCCAGATTGGCGACGACGATGAAGGCGGCGGCCAGCAGCGTGACGCCGAGGACGACCGGCTGGTCGCCGGTGGACAGCGCGCCGTAGAAGAGCCGGCCGATCCCCGGGAGCCCGAAGATGGACTCGGTGATGACCGCGCCCGCGAGGAGCCCGCCCAGGTCCATGCCGAAGAGGGTGAGGATCGGGGTCATGCCCGCGCGCAGCCCGTGCTTGACGACGACGGTGCGGCGCGGGAGGCCCTTGGCTCGGGCGGTGCGGATGTACGGCTCCGCCATCGTCTCGATCATCGAACCGCGGCTCTGGCGGGCGTACATGGCGGCGTACAGGACGGCCAGGGCCAGCCATGGCAGGAGCAGGTTCGACGCCCAGTGGACGGGGTCGTCGCCGAGGGACACGTACTGCGGGTAGGGGAGCAGCCCGGCCGTGCGGATCAGGGCGTAGATCAGCATCATCGAGGTGAAGTAGACCGGCAGCGAGGCGGCGGCGACGGCACCGACCATGAGGACGCGGTCGGTGAGGGTGTCCTTGCGCAGGGCCGCGGTGACCCCGGCGCCCAGGCCGAGGAGCAGCCAGAGCACGGCCGCGCCCACGGCCAGGGAGGCGGAGACCGGCAGCCGGTCCATCAGCAGGTCCCAGACGGCCTCGGAGTTCTCGTACGAGTAGCCGAGGCAGGGGAAGCCGCAGTGGAGGGCGTACCGGCCGCTGCCCAGGGTGCGGCCGGTGAAGATGCCCGTGACGAAGTCCGCGAACTGCCGCCACAGGGGCTGGTCGAGGCCCATGTGGGCGCGGATGGCGGTCAGCCGCTCGGCGCTGCACGACTTGCCGCAGGCGGCGGCCGCGGGGTCGGAGGGCAGGACGTAGAAGATGATGAAGGTGACGGCGGCGATGGCGACGAGCACACCGATGACGCCGAGGAGCCTGCGGCCGATGTAGAGGATCACGTGCGGGCGCTCCTCGGGTCGAGGACGTCGCGCAGCGCGTCGCCGAGCAGGGTGAAGGCGAGCACCGTCAGGAACAGGCAGGTGCTGGGGATGACGAAGTACATGGGGTCGGTGTCGTAGAAGGCGACGCTCTCGGCGATCATCTGCCCCCAGGAGGGCGTGGGCGGGCGGACCCCGACGCCCAGGTAGCTCAGCGCCGCCTCGGTCGCGATCATGCCGGGGACGATCAGGGTGGTGTAGGCGATGACGGGTCCCGCGACGCCGGGGAGGATCGCGCGGGTGAGGATCCGCCAGGGGCCGGAGCCGCTGACGCGGGCCGCGTCGACGTACTCGCGGCGCTTGAGCGAGAGGGTCTGGCCGCGGACGACCCGGGCGACTCCGGGCCAGCCGAACAGGCCGATGACGGCGGTCATCAGCAGGACGCGGTTGACGTCTTTCGCCACCGACAGCATGGCGATCATGAAGATGAGGGAGGGGAAGGACATGGTGAGGTCCATGAGGCGGGAGAGGACGGCGTCGGTGCGGCCGCCGAAGTAGCCCGCCGCGATGCCGGCCGCCGTCCCGGCGGCGACGACGATCGCGGTGGCGGTGAGGGCGATGAGCAGTGAGACCTGGGCGCCGTGGACGACGCGGGCGAAGAGGTCGCGGCCGGTGATGGGCTCGACGCCGAGCCAGTGGTCGGCGGAGACGCCGCCGAGCGGGCCGATGGGCGTACCGCCCAGGTAGGGGTCGACGGCGGTCTTGTCGAACTCCTCGGGCGAGAAGCCGCACAGCGCGCTCAGCAGCGGGGCGCCCGCCGCCATGAGCAGGAAGAGCGCGATGACGCCGAGTGAGATCTTCACGGAGGCGCGGCGGAGCAGTTCCGCGCGGGCGAGCCGCCAGGGGCCGCTGCCGGCGGGCGCGTCGGCCGGTACGGGGGTCGTGGTGGTGGTCATGTCGGGTCGGCCCTCTCAGCCCTTGCTCTTGGCGGGGTCCTTGAGACCGACCGTCGCGTAGTCGAGCTGGCCGCCGAAGGAGGTCTGCCCGTAGGCGCCGGCGACGTTGCCGCCGACGACCAGGGGGTAGCGGCGGACCAGCACCGGCACGGCCGGGGCCTTGGCGAGGATGGCGCCGTCCAGCCGCTGCCAGGCCTCGGCCGCCTGCCGGGTGTCGGTCATGGCGGCGATCTCGTCCATCCGCTTCATGGTCGCGTCGTCGCGGAAGAGCGAGTGGTTGCCGGAGTTGCCCTTCTCCTTGATGTAGCGGGCGTCGAAGACGAAGGGCAGGAAGGTGGAGCCGGAGGGGTAGTCGGGGCACCAGCCCGTGTACACCATGTCGGTGCGGTTCCTGGTGTCGCCGATGGTGGCGTAGAACGCGGAGGGGTCGACCGTCTCGATGGTGACCTTGATGCCGGCCCGGGCGAGGGACTGCTGTATCGCCTCGGCCCGGCCCTTGTCGCCGGACGAGACCGTGATGCTGGTCGAGAAGCCGTCCGGCTTGCCGGCCTCCTTCAGCAGTTGCCTGGCCTTCGCCGTGTTGCCCTCGGCGGGGACCTTCAGCGTGTCGGGCTGGGTGCCGCCGAAGAGCGCGGCCGGCATGTACGCGGTCGACAGGTCGTTGAAGGCGGGGCCGCCGGACGCGGTCAGGACGGCGTCCCGGTCGAGGGCGTAGCGCACGGCCTGACGTACCTTCACGTTGTCGAAGGGCGCGCGGCCGGTGTGCATCTGGACCATGTCGGTGCAGCTGGTGGACTCGGCCACGAGCCGCTCGCGCACCGCCGCGTGGGGCAGCACCTTGACCGCGCTCTCCGGCCGCAGCGCGTACCAGGGGACGGCGGAGGCGTCGGGGCCCTGGTCGGCGATCATCCGGTCGTCGATCTGGTTCGCCTTGAGCCCCATCACCATGACCAGCCGGTCCGGGTAGGCCTTGCGCACCTCGTCCGTCCCGGGGTCCCAGTGCTCGTTGCGGACCAGGACCAGCTTCTTGCCCCGCGCGTACGTATCGATCTTGTAGGGGCCGGAGGAGAACGGCCGGTTGTCGTACTGCGGGCCCTTGTCCCGCGCCCGTGGTACGGGCGCGAAGGTGGGCATCGCGGTGGCGTTGGGGAACTCGGCGAAGGGCTTGCGCAGTTCGAAGACGATGGTGTGGTCGTCGGGGGTCTTCACCGAGTCCAGGTGCCTGCCCTGGGCGGGGCCCTGGTAGCCGTCGGCGCCGGCGAGGTAGCGGGCGGCGTAGTCGGCGCCGCCGGGCAGGTCGGGGGAGAAGGACCGCTCGACGTTGTATTTGACGTCCTGCGCGGTGACGGGTGTCCCGTCCTCGTACTTCACCCCCTGCTTGAGGTGGAACGTCCAGGTCCTGGCGCCGTTCGAGGGTGTGCCGAGGTCGGTGGCGAGGTCGGGCACCAGCTCGTTGCCGTGGACGCCGGGGGCGGCCTTGTAGGTCACCAGGGTGCGGTAGAGCAGCCGGGTCCCGAAGTCCATCGCGTTCATGACCCAGTTGCGGGCCGGGTCGAGGTGGGAGAAGTCCTGGTTGGAGAGGACGGTGAGGGTGCCGCCCTTCCGCGGCGTGCCGCCGACCACGGTGCCCTCCTTGGCCGCGGCGGGGTGCCCGGTGCCGTCCCCGCCGCCTCCGCCCGCCCGGTGTCCGCCGGAACAGCCGGACGCGCCGAGCGCGAGGGAGGCCGCCAGGGCGGCGAGAGCCGTACGGGTGCGCTTGTTCATCAGTGGTCACTCCGTGAACAGTCGAACAGCCGAACTGCTGGCTGAAATGTGACCCGTAACATAGTAATGTGAAATTGCACTGACAAGGGATCAGCTGCTCCGTTACCCACCTGTGTCCGAGGAGGAGTCCCATGAACGAACCGGCGAACGAATCGGCGGCCACCGCGCTCCGGACGGTAAGTCACGACCTGCCCATCACTCCGGAGTTCGAGCGCTTCATGGCCGGCGGCTGGGCGGCCACCCCGCTGCCCGGCGACATCCGGCTGCCCGTGGCGGACCTCGCCGCCGCCCGCCGGGCGAAGCTCTCCGCGCGCTTCCCCGGCGAGCGGCTGCTCGTCCCCGCCGGGGAGCTCACGGTCCGCTCCAACGACTGCGACCACCGCTTCCGCCCGCACAGCGCGTACGCCTGGCTCACCGGGCTGACCGGCGAGGAACAGGCGGGCCACGTCCTCGTCATGGAGCCGGACGGCCCCCGCGGCCACGAGGCGGTCCTCCACCTGCGGCCCCGCTCGCCGCGCGTCGGCGAGGAGTTCTACCGGGACCGCCGCTACGGCGAGTTCTGGGTCGGCCGACGCCCCGACCTGGCCGAGGCCGAGCGCATGACCGGCATCCGCTGCACGGCCCTCGGCTCGCTGCCGCCCGGCCGCGACGCGTCCACCGACGCCGAACTCGCCTCCGTCCTCAGCGAGCTGCGCCTGGTCAAGGACGCCTGGGAGGTCGAGCAGCTCCAGCTGGCCGTGGACCACACCGCCGCCGGGTTCGAGGACGTCGTCCGGGCGCTGCCGCGCGCCCTCGCCCACCCCCGCGGCGAGCGGTGGATCGAAGGGGTCTTCGGGCTGCGCGCCCGCGCCGAGGGCAACGGCACCGGCTACGAGACCATCGCCGCCTCCGGAGCCCACGCCTGCGTCCTGCACTGGATACGCAACGACGGACCACTGAACCCCGATGAACTGCTCCTGCTGGACGCCGGAGTGGAGACGGACACTCTCTACACCGCCGACATCACCCGCACCCTGCCGCTCTCCGGCCGCTTCTCGCCCGTCCAGCGCCAGGTGTACGAGCTGGTCCTCGCCTCCCAGGAGGCGGGTATCGCCGCCCTCAAGCCGGGCGCGAGCTTCCGCGACTTCCACCGGGCCGGCATGCGGGTCATCGCGGAGGGCCTCGCCGAGTGGGGCGTCCTGGCCGATGCCGAGGGCGACTTCCACCGCCGCTACACCCTCTGCAGCAGCGGCCATATGCTCGGCCTGGACGTCCACGACTGCGCCCAGGCCCGGGCCGACGCCTATCTCGACGGCGTCCTGGAGGAGGGGCAGGTGCTCACCGTCGAACCCGGGCTCTACCTCCAGCCCGACGACGAGACGCTGCCGCCCGAGCTGCGCGGGATCGGGGTGCGGATCGAGGACGACCTGGTGATCACGGCCGAAGGGGCGCGGCTGATGTCGGGGGCGCTGCCGCGCACTCCGGACGCGATCGAAGCCTGGATGGGGGAGTTGCTCGAGGGCTGATCGCTCGTCAAGTCTTGGCAGCGGCTAGTGCAATGTGAAATATTACTGCCGTGTTCACGAGCGACTCACCGGACGTCATCGTCGTCGGAGCGGGCGTGGTCGGCGCGGCCTGCGCCTACTACGCCGCCCGCCACGGCCTCTCCGTCACCGTGCTCGACCGTGGTCCCGTCGCGGGCGGGACCACGGGGGCCGGTGAGGGCAACCTCCTGGTCTCCGACAAGGAGCCCGGCCCCGAACTCGAACTCGCCCTGCTCTCCACCGGCCTGTGGCACGAGCTGGCCGACCGGCTCCCGGAGCGGGTCGAGTACGAGCCCAAGGGCGGCCTGGTCGTCGCCTCCGCCGACGCCGGCATGAAAGCGCTGCGGGACTTCGCCGCCGCGCAGGCGACGGTCGGCGTCACCGCCCACGAGATACCGGCGGACCGCCTGGCCGACCTGGAGCCGCACCTGGCCCCCGGCCTCGCCGGCGGCTTCCACTACCCCCAGGACGCCCAGGTCCAGCCCGCCCTCGCCGCCGCCCACCTGCTGCGCGCGTCGGGTGCGCGGGTGCGCACCGGTGAGGAGGTCACCGCGATCCTCACCGGGCCGGACGGCGGGGTGCGGGGCGTCCGCACCCGGGCCGGCACGGTGCGCGCCCCGCGCGTCGTGAACGCCACCGGCACCTGGGGCGGCGAACTCGCCCGCCTCGCCGGGTCCCACCTGCCCGTCATGCCCCGCCGCGGCTTCGTCCTCGTCACCGAACCCCTGCCGCGCGTCGTACGGCACAAGGTCTACGCCGCCGACTACGTCGCCGACGTCGCCAGCGGCTCCGCCGCCCTCCAGACCTCGGCCGTCGTCGAGGGCACCCCCTCCGGACCCGTCCTCATCGGCGCCAGCCGTGAGCGCGTCGGCTTCGACCGCACCCTGTCGGTGGAGGCGCTGCGCCGCCTCGCGGCGCAGGCCACCGCCCTTTTCCCGGTCCTGGCCGGGATACGGGCGATGCGGACGTACGCGGGATTCCGCCCGTACCTGCCCGACCACCTGCCCGCGATCGGCGCCGACCCGCGCGTACCCGGACTGCTGCACGCCTGCGGCCACGAGGGCGCCGGCATCGGCCTCGCCCCGGCCACCGGGCTGATCCTCGCCCGGCTCCTGACGGACGCCGAACCACCGCTCGACACCGGACCGTTCGACCCCGGTCGCTTCATGCCCGGATCCTGACCCGACCGCGCCGCTCGCGCGCCATCACGTGCCGACCGCCGCGCGCCGCGCGATTCCGCCCGACCGCCGCCCGAAGCCGCCCGTCGCATCCCGCCGCCTGCCGCCCAAAGCCCACCGTCCGCCGACCGTCGTCCGTCGCATCCCGCCGACCGCCGTCCGAAGCCCGCCATCCGCCGCCCGAAGCCCGAAGCCCAAGGTCCGAAGTCCGGTCACCATCCCGTGCCGGGTCGGCCGCCCGTCGCCCGAAGCCCGCTCACCGTCCCGTGCCGGGTCTGCCCGTCCCACGCCCGCCCGTCCAGGGCAGGGCTCCGTTCCCCCGCTCATCCACCCCCGAAAGGAGGCCCGCAGTGGCCCGTACGCCCGTCGAACTGGCCGGGGCGGAGCCCGGTCCGCCGTTCGCGATCACCTTCGACGGCCGTGACGTCCCCGCCCTGCCCGGCCAGAGCATCGCCGCCGCGCTCTGGGCGGCCGGCATCCTCGCCTGGCGCACCACCCGCGACGGCGGCCGCCCGCGCGGCGCCTTCTGCGGCATCGGCCAGTGCTTCGACTGCCTCGCCACCGTCAACGGCCGCCCCAACCGACGCGCCTGCCTCGTACCCGCCCGACCCGGCGACCGCGTCACCACCCAGGAGGGACACGGCCGTGCCGACCTCGCCGTCTGAGGCCTTCGACCTCGCCGTCATCGGCGCCGGCCCTGCCGGCCTCGCCGGTGCCGTCACCGCGAACGAGGCCGGGCTGTCCGTCGCCCTGCTGGACTCCGCCGCGCACACCGGCGGCCAGTATTTCCGCCACCCCGCCCCCGCCCTCGGCACCGGCCGGCCGCAGGCCCTCCACCACGACTGGCCCGCCTATGCCGCCCTGCGCGCACGCCTCGCCGCGAGCGGCGTGAGACACCTGCCCGGCCACCACGTGTGGACCGTGACCAGGGAGGCCGAGGACCGCTGGACCGTGCACGCCCTCACCGGCACCGACGGCGAAGCGGACGAACCGGTGACCGTACGGGCCCGCGCCGTCCTGCTCGCCACCGGCGCCTACGAGCGGCAACTGCCCTTCCCCGGCTGGACCCTGCCCGGCGTCGTGGGCGCCGGCGGAGCCCAAGCCATGCTGAAGGCCGGACTCGTCCTGCCCGGCAAGCGCGTCGTCGTCGCCGGTAGCGGCCCCCTGCTGCTCGCCGTCGCCTCCTCGCTCGCCACCGCCGGCGCCCGGGTGCCCGCCGTCGTCGAGGCCTCCGGCTACCTCGGCTACGCCCGCCGGCCCCGCGCCCTCGCCACCAACCCCCACAAGCTCCTCGAAGCGGCCGTCCACGGCTCGGCACTGCTGCGCCACCGCGTACCGGTGCGCACCCGCAGTGTCGTCACCCAGGTGCACGGCACCGACCGCGTCGAGGCCGTCACCGTCGCCCGTACCGACCGCCACTGGCGGCCCGTGCCCGGAACCGGGCGCCGCATCGCTTGCGACGCCCTGGCCGTCGGCCACGGGCTCGTACCCCAGATCGAACTCGCCACCACCCTCGGCTGCGCCACCCGGCGCACCCCCGACGGCACCACCGCACTCGACCTCGACGACCTGCAGCGCACCTCCGTACCCGGCCTCTGGGCCGCCGGCGAGCCCGGCGGCATCGGCGGCTGGGCGCTGGCCCGCACCGAGGGCGAACTGGCCGGTCTCGCCATCGCCGCCCGGCTCGTCGGCCGGCCCCCGCACACCGGTGGACGGCTGCGCGGCCTGCGCCGCGACCGCGCCAGGATGCGGGCCTTCGCCGAGGCCATGGCCGCCGCCCACGCCCCCGGCCCCGGCTGGACGCGGTGGCTCACCGACGACACCGACGTCTGCCGCTGCGAAGAGGTCACCGCCGGCCGCGTCCGCGAAGCGGCGCGCGACCTCGGCGCCCATGACGCCCGCACCGTCAAGCTCCTCACCCGCGCCGGCATGGGCTGGTGCCAGGGGCGGATGTGCGGGGCGGCCGTCGCCTGTCTGGCGGCGGAAGGCACGGCGGACGGCGGCGTGGCGGAGGGGATCGTGCCGCCGTCCGCCGAACGCAGACCACTGGCCGTACCCGTCTCGCTAGGGGCCCTCGCCTCCCGACCCGAACCCGAACCCGGCCCTGACCCCGGCCTCGCACCCGGCCTCGCACCCGGCCTCGCACCCGAGTCCGGGCCGCACCACCCACCCACCGGCTGATGACAGAAAGGCCCGCACCATGACCGTCAACTCCTGGACCCCCGTCCGCCCCTGGCGCGGCATCATGGTCGCCACAGCGCTCCCGCTGCGCGACGACCTCTCCGTCGACCACGACGCCTACGCCGAGCACGTCCGCTGGCTCCTCGACAACGGCTGCGATGGCGTCGTCCCCAACGGCTCCCTCGGCGAATACCAGACCCTCACCGCCGACGAGCGCGCCCGCGTCGTGCGCACCGCCGTCGAGGCGGCCGGCGACGGCGCGCGCGTGATGCCCGGCGTCGCGGCCTACGGCGCCGCCGAGTCCCGCCGGTGGGCCGAGCAGGCCGCCGAGGCCGGCTGCGGCTCCGTCCTGCTGCTGCCCCCCAACGCCTACCGCGCCGACGAGGACGCCGTACGCGCCCACTACGCCGAGGTCGCCCGGGCCGGCATACCGGTCGTCGCCTACAACAACCCCATCGACACCAAGGTCGACCTCACCCCCGCCCTGCTCGCCCGGCTGCACGCCGACGGTCACATCGTGGCGGTCAAGGAGTTCTCCGGCGACGTCCGGCGCGCCTACGAGCTCGCCGAGCTCGCCCCCGAACTCGACCTGCTCATCGGCGCCGACGACGTCCTGCTCGAGCTCGCCGTCGCCGGGGCCGTCGGCTGGATCGCCGGCTACCCCAACGCCTTCCCCGCCGCCTGCGCCGAGCTCTACCGCGCAGCGGTCGCCGGTGACCTGACCACGGCCCTGCCGCTGTACAAGTCCCTCCACCCGCTGCTGCGCTGGGACTCGAAGACCGAGTTCGTGCAGGCCATCAAGCTCTCCATGGACATCGCCGGACGCCACGGCGGCCCCACGCGGCCGCCGCGCTTCCCCCTCACCGGGGAGGCCGAGGCGCAGGTCCGGGCCGCCACCGAGAAGGCCGTCGCCGACGGCCACTGCTGAAAGGACGTCCGTGCGTACCCGTCACGTCTTCCACGCCGTCGACTCGCACACCGAGGGCATGCCCACCCGCGTCATCACCGGCGGCGTCGGGGTGATTCCCGGCGACACCATGGCCGAGCGCCGGCTGCACTTCATCGAGCACCTGGACCACCTGCGCACCCTGCTGATGTACGAGCCGCGCGGCCACGCCTCGATGAGCGGGGCGATCCTGCAGCCGGCCACCCGGCCCGACGCCGACTACGGTGTGTTGTACATCGAGGTCTCCGGCGTGCTGCCGATGTGCGGGCACGGCACGATCGGGGTCGCCACCGTGCTCGTCGAGACGGGCATGGTGCCGGTCGTCGAGCCCGTCACCACCGTACGGCTCGACACCCCGGCCGGCCTGATCGCCGTCGACGTACGGGTCGAGGACGGCGCGGCCAGGTCCGCCACGCTCACCAACGTGCCCTCCTTCTGCCTCGGCCTCGACCGCAAGGCCGAGGTGCCCGGATACGGCGCGGTGACCTACGACCTGGCCTTCGGCGGCAACTTCTACGCCTTCGTCGAACTCGACGCGCTGGGGCTCCCCTTCGACCGCGCGCGCAAGGACGACCTGCTGGCCGCGGGCCTCGCGATCATGGACGCCGTCAACGCCTCCCCGGACCGGCCCGTCCACCCCGAGCGCCCCGAGATCAGCGGCCTCAAGCACGTCTACCTCGCCGCCCCCGGTTCGGACGCCCAACACTCGCGGCACGCGATGGCCATCCACCCGGGCTGGTTCGACCGCTCGCCCTGCGGCACCGGAACCTCCGCCCGGATGGCGCAGCTGCACGCCCGGGGGCTGCTGCCCGTCGGCCGGGACTTCGTCAACGAGTCCTTCATCGGCACCCGCTTCACCGGCCGCCTGGTGGGGGAGACCGAGGTCGGCGGGCTGCCGGCGGTCGTCCCCACCATCACCGGCCGCGCCTGGATCACCGGCACCGCCCAGTACTTCCTCGACCCGGACGACCCCTTCCCCGGAGGCTTCCTGCTATGACGACGTCCTCGACGTCCTTCGTCTCCCGCAACCCGGCCGACCCCTCCGACGTCCTCGGCGAGTTCCCGGCGGCCGGCGCGCCCGCCGTGGCCGCCGCCGTGGAGCGGGCCCGCGCCGCCCAGCCGGGCTGGGCGGCGTCCGGCGCCGCCGCCCGTTCCTCGGCGCTCACCGCCGTCGCCGCCGCCGTCGAGGCCGCCGCCGGGGAACTGGCCGCGCTCGCCGTACGGGAGGTGGGCAAGCCGATCGCCGAGGCGCGGGCCGAGGTGGCCCGCACCGCCGCGATCTGGCGGTACTACGCCCAGGCCCCCTACGAGCCCACCGGAACCGTCCACGAGGCGGCAGCCGGTTCCGGGCTGCTGCTCACCCGCCGCCGCCCGCACGGTGTCGCCGGCCTGATCACTCCCTGGAACTTCCCTCTCGCCATTCCGAGCTGGAAGGCCGCCCCGGCGCTGGCGATGGGCAACACCGTCGTCCTCAAGCCCGCCCCCGAGGCCACCGCGTGCGCCCGCCGCCTGGCTGAGATCCTTACGGACGCGCTGCCGGACGGGGTGTTCACCCTCGCCCCCGGCGGCGCCGACGAGGGCGGCGCCCTGGTCGCCACCGCCGACGTCGTCTCCTTCACAGGCTCCACCGCCGTCGGGGACGCGGTCGTCCGCGCCGCCACCGCCCGTGGCGTCCCCGTCCAGGCCGAGATGGGCGGCCTCAACGCGGCGATCGTCCTGCCCGACGCCGACATCGAGACGGCCGCCGCCCACATCGCCGCCGCGATCGCCGGGTACGCGGGCCAGAAGTGCACCGCGACCAGCCGGGTGATCGCCGTCGGCGCCGCCCAGGAGCCTCTGCGCGGGGCCCTGGCCGAAGCGCTGAGGACGCTCGCTGTCGGCGATCCGGCGGACCCGGCCACCGTGTGCGGACCGCTGATCTCCGAGCAGGCGCGTGACCGCTTCGAGCGGGCCCGGGAGGGCCTGTATGCGGTCGCGTCGGGTCCCTCGTTTGCGGGCCCGGGCTGGTACGCGGCCCCCACGCTCGTCGAAAAGGTGCCGGAGGGTCACCGGTTGCTGAGCGAGGAGGTGTTCGGCCCGATCGCGGCCCTGCTGTCGGCGCGGGACACGGCGGAAGCCGTACGGATGGCGAACTCCGTCGCGCAGGGGCTGGTCACCTCGGTCCACACCGCGGACCTCGACGCGGCGCTGCACGCTCTGGACCGCCTGGACACCGGCATGATCCGCGTCAACGCCCCGTCCACCGGAGTCGACTTCCACCTGCCCTTCGGCGGCGCGAAGGCATCCGGCCACGGCCCGCGCGAACAGGGCCGCGCGGCGCTGGAGTTCTACACGTCGAGCCGTACGTACACCCTGGCGCCCGGTCACGCAATGTGACATTGTACGCTGGATGGTCCAGACCGCGTCCGGGTACACACCAGACCGCGTCCGCGTACAAAAGGGAGTCGGACACCATGGGGCACCTCAAGCAGCGCAACCTCATCACCGCCACCGAGCGGCTGCGCGACCAGGTGGCCCATGCCCTGCGGGCCGCCCTGATCTCCGGCGAACTCCGCCCCGGCCAGGTCTACTCCGCGCCGGGGCTCGCGGAGGACTTCGGCGTCTCCGCCACGCCCGTGCGGGAGGCCATGCTCGACCTGGCCCGCGAGGGCCTCGTCGAGCCGGTCCGCAACAAGGGCTTCCGGGTGACCGAGGTCAACGAGCGGGACCTGGACCAGTACACCGAGATCCGCACGCTGATCGAGGTCCCCACGGTCGGCCGGATCACGCGCACCGCCGCCCGCGAGGACCTCGAGGCGCTCCGCCCGGTCGCCGAGGAGATCGTGCGCGCCGCGCGCGACCACGACCTCATCGGCTATCTGGAGGCCGACCGTCAGTTCCACCTCGCGCTGCTGACCCTGTCCGGGAACGAGCGCCTCGTCGAGACGGTCAGCGACCTCCGCAAGCGCTCGCGCCTCTACGGCCTGGACGCTCTGGACGAGCGTGGCGAGCTGATCCACTCGGCGGAGGAGCACCTGGAGCTCCTCGACGTGATGCTGGCGGGGGACGCCGAGGGCGCCGAGGCGTGCATGACGCGCCACCTGGGGCACGTCCGCTCGCTGTGGGCGAAGGACGGCGAGGCGTGATGTGGACAGCTACTGCCGGATCAACTGAGTGGCTTGTTCGTCCACCCCGGCCGCAGGCCCGGGGTCGGGCCGACGGGCGGAATCGCTGATCTTGAGCAGCAGTGCAATGAGTATCCACGTGGCGACTTGCGAGGAGCCGCCGGAGGCGAGGAAGGGAAGCGCCTTGCCGGTGAGCGGGATGAGGCCCATGACGCCTCCGGAGACCACGAACACCTGAAGCGCCAGCGCCCCCGACAGCCCCGTGGCCAGCAGCTTCCCGAAGGGGTCGCGGGCGTCGAGCGCGGTCCGCAGACCGCGCTCGATCAGCAGCGCGAACAGCAGGAACAGGGCCGTCATGCCGACGAGCCCGAGCTCCTCGCCGACCGTGGTGAGGATGAAGTCGCTGCGCCCGGCGAACTTGATGAGGTCGGAGTGCCCCCGCCCCAGCCCGGTGCCCAGGACGCCGCCGCTGCCGAAGCTGAACAGGGCCTGCGCGGCCTGGTCGGAGACGACCCCGGGTGGCCGGGGCACCTTGTAGTAGTCCATCGGGTGGAGCCAGGCGGCGACACGGCCGTGGACGTGCGGCTCGAAGGACGCCACCACGACCGCTCCGACAGCGAACATCAGCAGCCCGGTCACCACCCAGCTGGTGCGTTCGGTGGCCACATAGAGCATGATCACGAAGAGCCCGAAGAAGATGAGCGACGTGCCGAGGTCCCGCTCGAAGATCAGGACCAGCAGGCTCAGCACCCACACCCCGGCGATCGGCCCGAACTGCCGCCCGCGCGGCAGCTGGAAGCCCATCACCCGCCGGCCGGCCAGCGCCAGGGCGTCCTTGTGCACGGTCAGGTACCCGGCGAAGAACACCGCGATGGCGATCTTGACGAACTCGCCCGGCTGGAACGACAGCGCGCCCAGCTTGATCCACCGCTTGGCGCCGTAGGCGTCCGCGCCGAAGAACGCCGGGGCCATCAGCATCACCAGCGCCGCGAACACCATGATGTAGGTGTACCGCTGGAGCAGCCGGTGGTCCTTGAGCAGCGCCACGATCCCCAGACAGACGGCGAGACCGATGCCGCTCCACATCAGCTGGTTCCGCTCGAACGGCTCGGAGTGCCAGCGCAGGGCGTACGAGATGTCCAGACGGTGGATCAGGACCAGCCCCAGCCCGCTCAGCCCGATGGCGATCGGCAGGATCAGCGGATCCGCGTACGGCGCGAACCCCCGCACCACGGCGTGCGCGACCGCGGCGGCCGCCGACAGCCCGAGGGCGTACCACGGCAGCGCCTCGGGCACCCGGCCATCGATGGCCAGCCCCACGGAGGCGTAACCGAGCACGGTGAGCAGCACCGCGAAACCCAGCATCAGCAGCTCGGCCCCACGCCCCCGCCCCACCCCCGCCCGGGACGTCACCCTTCCTCCCACGCCCATGTATCCCTCGTTTTCCCGCGTGCCGTACGCGATGAAGTCGATGAAGCCCGCGCCTCGCTCGTGCGTGACGGTGCGGCCGCACACAACAGAAGGAGGCACGGGCCCGGTGACAGGTTGCCCGCTTTCCCCTTCCCGAACGGGCGGATCTCACCGATCGCTGCGTAAAACCGCAGGCAGGACTGCCCCGTACCCGGATAATGTGGCTGAATACGGTGTCATGACCACCATCACCTGTGTCCAGGGCGACATCACCGAGCAGCACGTCGACGCCATCGTGAACGCGGCGAACTCCTCCCTCCTCGGAGGCAGCGGCGTCGACGGCGCCATCCACCGCAAGGGCGGCCCCGACATCCTCACCGCCTGCCGAGCCCTCCGCGCCGCCCACTACGGCAAGGGCCTCCCCACGGGCCAGGCGGTCGCCACCCCGGCGGGCCGCCTGCCGGCACGGTGGGTCATCCACACGGTGGGCCCGGTGTTTCGGATTTCCCACGGCGGTGACGAATCTCTGCTGGCGTCCTGCTACCGGGAGTCCCTGCGGGTCGCGGACGAGCTGGGCGCGAAGACGGTCGCCTTCCCGGCGATCTCCACGGGCGTCTACCGCTGGCCGATGGAGGACGCGGCGCGCATCGCGGTGGAGACGGTGCGGCAGACGGAGACGCGGGTGGAGGAGGTCTGCTTCGTCCTCTTCGACGAGCGTGCGTACGAGGCATTTGCCGCGCAGGTGAGGTGACTGACCTGCTCTTCACCAAGAGCGTCTGCCCGGCCTGAGCCCCGGCGCGCTTGGAGATGGCCCTGATCACCGCGCCCTCGGGCGGGGATACGGTCTCCCGTCGGGCCGGTTCGGGATGCCTCGTGCAGGGCGTTCGCGGACGCCGTCGTGGTTGCGGACCAGGGGCTTGGCGGCGCGGAGCTCGGTGTCTGCGGCGGGTGCCGGGCCGGGGCGGACGGCATCGCCATAGAGGCTGAACAGAGCCTCGGCGGTGTAGGTGCCGGATCCAGTGATGGTGGCGGTCACGGCGTCGGCGTGCTCGGGTACCGGCCGAGCTGTCCTTGGCCGTGGCCCGCCTACGTACCCGCCGTCGGGGCCACTGGGCCCGGCCGCCGGTGGCCGTAGCGGCTGCGCATGGCGTCGCTGGCTGCAGGGCCCGCTGCGAAGACGTATGCATGGCTGTCGTCGAGTCGGCGGCCGGTGCCGGCGTCGACGACTACGGGCTCGACCTCCTCCCCGCTTTCCGCGTCGACGAGAATCATGCTGCGTTCGTGCGGCTCCAGCCGGGCATTGCCCCACGCGGCCAGGGCAACGATCACCGGGCGCAGGGAGCGCCCGAGTTCGGTCAGCACGTACTCGTGGCGGACCGGGTTGGTCCGATAGGGCCGACGCTCCAGCAATCCGTCCGTCACGAGGGTCTTCAAGCGGACCGTGAGCATGCTCGAGGAGATGCCCAGGTTCTCCTGGAACTGATCGAAGCGGGTGTAGCCGTCGAAGGCGTCGTGGAGGATCAGCAGCGTCCACCACTCACCGACATGCTCCACCGTCGTGGACAGCGGGCACTCCCGGTCCTCCAGCCTGACGCGGCTCGCCAAGGTGGCCATCCCCTCGGTTGCTGCTAAAATCGAAGTTAGTGGCTTCTATTTTAGCAGTTCCGGTTTAGCAGCTCGGGTATTTTAGCAGTTCCGGTTTAGCAGCTCGGGCGTCGCGCCGTACACGCACACCAGGTATCGGGAGACACGATGACCAGCCCCGTCAGCGAATCGCTCGAAGGCCGCCGTGCCCTTGTCACCGGCGGCACCAAGGGCACCGGGGCCGCCATCGCCCGACGGCTCGCCGAGGCCGGCGCCGACGTGCTCGTCACCGCCCGCAGCCGCCCCGAGGAGGTCGAGGAAAAGACCTTCATCGCTGCCGACCTGTCGACCGCCGAAGGTGCCGACCAGGTGACCGCCGAAGCGGAGGCACGCCTGGGAGGTGTCGACATCCTGGTCCACACCCTCGGCGGCTCCGAGGCTCCGGCCGGTGGATTCTCGGCGCTCGGCGAGGTGGACTGGGCCCGCGAACTCAACGTCAACCTGCTGGCCGCGGTCCGCCTGGACCGCGGCCTTCTGCCCGGCATGATCACGAGCGGCAGGGGCGTGATCCTGCATGTCACCTCGATCCAGCGCCGCATGCCGCTGTGGAACGGCACCCTGGCCTACGCCGCGGCAAAAGCGGCACTGACCACCTACAGCAAGGGTCTGGCCAACGAGGTCGCCCCGCACGGCGTTCGCGTCAACGCCGTCTCACCGGGCTTCATCCGGACCGCCGCGGCCGACAACCTGGTCGCGCGGATCGCCCAGGAGGCCGGTGTCACCCAGGAAGCCGCCCTGGACCGGCTCATGGACTCGCTCGGCGGCATTCCCCTCGGCCGCCCCAACCGACCGGAGGAGGTCGCTGAACTCGTCGCCTTCCTCGTCTCCGACCGCGCCTCGGCCATCGTCGGCGCCGAACACGTCATCGATGGCGGCACGACCCCCACCGTCTGAGCCCCCACGGCCAAGAGGACCGTCATGATGAGCCATCAGCCCCGCACCGTCACCCCGGGCGACCTGCCCCAGGCGATCACCCGCTACCTGAAGGCCCACCAAGACCACGACACCGCGACCGCGGTCACCGCCTTCACCGGCGATGCCACCGTGATCGACGAGGGCAGGACGTACCAGGGTGCTCCTGCGATCGAACAGTGGCTGAACCGCTCCGCCACTGAATTCACCTACACCATCGAGCTCACCGAGGCGCAGCAGATCGATCCGACCCACTACGTCGCCACACACCACCTCGAAGGCGACTTCCCCGGGGGCAGCGTCGACCTGCGCTATCGGTTCGCCCTCCGCGACAACCTGGTCGAACGTCTGGTCATCGAGCCCTGAGCACGCCGTCGCGTCCCGCCAGGACGCCGGGACACCGACCCGTGGCACGACGATGTGCGGGTTGTGGACTCCACACCCGTCGAGTGCGCCCGCTCACGGCCCACAGCCAAGCGCTCGAAGCCGGCCGGCTGGGCCGGATACGGCTACTGCCCTTCCCGCTCCCGCTTCTTCCGGGGTCTGCGGCTGCATCTGCTCTGCACACCGGGCGGGTACGCGTGGCAAGTCGGCTGCAAGTGGCGTGCAACCGGGCTCCGAAGACTGGGAGTCATGAACGCGAGCAACCCTTCCGACACCACCGTCCACCCCTACACCCGCGAGATGGCGATGATCCACCAGGTGTTCCGCCGCGAGTCGCGCCTGCTGGCCGAACTCGTCCAGGAGGTCCGCCCCGCCGACACCGCCCGCTCCCGGATCCTCGCCGAGCACTGGCGGCTGTACTCCGTCGGCCTGCACACCCATCACACCGGCGAGGACGAGATGCTGTGGCCGGTGCTGCTGCCCCACCTGGACCTCGATGCCGAACAGGTCCTGGCGATGGAGGCGCAGCACCACGCGCTCACCGAAGGGATCGCCGAGGTCCAGCGGCTCATGGACCGGTGGCAGGTCCGAGCCCTGCTCGAGGACCGCGACGAGCTCGCCGAGGCGCTGCGCACGCACCACCGGCAGCTGTGCGCCCACCTCGACGAGGAGGAGCGGGAGGTGATGCCGCTGGTCGCGCTCCACGTGAGCGCGGAGCAGTGGCACGCGGTGGGGGAGCGCGGCCTCGCCGAGACGCCCCGCGACCGGCTGATGATCGCCCTGGGCGCCATCCTGGAGGACGCCTCGCCCGAGGAACGCGAGGAGTTCCTCGCCACCGAGAGCGTTTACCTGGCCTGAGCCCCTTGGGAGCCGCTGGGATGCCGCCACACGCCATCAGGCAGCGACATCCTGGCGGTATGACTTTTCAGGGACGTTGATCTCCTCAGGGGCGGGGTACGTTGAATAATGCGTTGACGGCTACAGAAGGTGCCCTGCTAGCCTGAGCCGGTCGTTCTGATTCGTTCTGGGCCTGTGTGCCCTGGAAAAAGGTGTTTGATGTCCCGGCCCGCGCCGAGTGCGCCTCGCCGTACCGCGTAACCGTCCGCAGCCTTCCGCTGCCCGACTCTCCGGGCCGCTGCCGGACGTGTCCTCCGGTGCTCTGACCTGCCTGCCCGCCGTCCCACGGCGTCATCGGGCTGCTCTCTGACGAGGCCACTCGGCCTGCTCTTGCTGTCTTGACCGACTTCCCAGCAAGGAGCACCCGGGTGTCCAGCCACACCACCAACAACACTCTCAACCTCAGCACCTTCGCCTGCGCGTGGTGCGGTCTGACCGTGTCCGCGTACGCCGCCGACGGCGTGCCGCGCAACCACTGCCCGTCCTGCCTGCGCTCCCGGCACGTCCTCGACCACGTCGAGGGCGGCCCGAGCGACTGCGAGGGCCGGATGTCCCCGATCGCCATCGCCGTGCTCCGCACCGGTGACTGGATGGTGATCCACCGCTGCGTGCGCTGCGACGAGCTCACCTCCAACCCGGTCTGCGCGGACGACAACCAGCTCATCCTGATGCGCATGGCGGTCCGCCCGCTGGCCCAACCTCCTTTCCCGCTCGAAGCGTTCGGAACCCTCTGACCGCCCGAGAAGGAAAGGAACACGGCCATGTCACGCAACAACAACCGTCGTCAGCACCGCCGCCCGCAGCGGCACAAGGACGTCCTGCACACCCAGGGCGGCCACCGGGCCAACGACTTCCGGTGCGCCTCCTGCCGCCTCGACGTGTCCCTGGACGCCCCCGGCACCGCGCACCGCAACCACTGCCCCAACTGCCTGGCCAGCCTGCACGTCGACCGGAAGATCCCCGGCGACCGCGACGCGGACTGCCGCGGCCGGATGGAGGCACTGGGCATGTCCGTCCGCACCGACGGCGAGTGGATGATCATCCACCAATGCGCGACCTGCGGCGAGCTCAGTGCCAACCGCATCGCCGGCGACGACAACCCGCTCGCCCTGGTCCGCCTCGCCCTCAGACCCCTCGCCGACCCCAAGGCCGCCGGCCGCGCCCTGCTCACCCTGTGACCCGGCCTCGGCGGCCGCGGGCAGGGTTCACCCGCAGCCGCGCCCCGCCCACACCACCACCCCGACCACGACTCCATCGCCATAGAAAAGGAAACCCCGACAGTGAAGATCAGGACCGAGACCCCGCACGACATCGACCGCGTGCGCGAGGTGATCACCGCTGCCTTCGGCTCCTCCGAGGACGCCGACCTCGTGGACGCCCTGCGCGCCGACGCCTGCTGGATCCCCGAACTCTCCCTCGTCGCCGAGGACGAGACCGGAACCGTCATCGCGCACATCCTGTTCACCCGCGCCGCCATCGGTGATACCCCGTCGCTGACCCTCGCCCCGGTCTCCGTCGACCCCGCCCGTCAGGGCACCGGCGTCGGCAGCACCCTCATCCGCGCGGGCCTCGACGCCGCCCGGGCCCTGGGCGAACACACCGTCACCGTCCTCGGACACCCCGCCTACTACCCGCGGTTCGGCTTCGAACGCGCCGACGCACACGGGGTCACCTGCACCCTCAGCGCTGGCCCCGACGAGGCCAAGATGGTCCTCTCCCTCGACGCCCGCCCGATCCCGTCCGGTGACATGACCTTCGGCAAACCGATGGCCGACGCCGTCAGCGCCTACCAGCCGCAATAGCCGAAGCGGCGAAGCCCCAGGTCGCTGACCTGGGGCTTCGCCATAGCGCATGACGGGAATCGAACCCGCGCCATCAGCTTGGAAAACCGTCCGGCACTTGGCAGTGATCTTTCGGGACGAGTTTCGCAAGCGACGTAGGCACATGAGGCCGCAGGCCGGAACGAGCAGACGCTGATGGAAGCGAAGGCACACTCGATCACCCAGCGCTGGGCGATCTGTTCGCTGTGCGCACCGCCGGGCACGTCATGGGACCGGAGGTGCTGGGGCGCCTCTGGTCGTGGTGCTCGGCCACGACGCGTGCGGCGCGGTCGCGGCAACCCGCTCCGCCGTTCAGGACGGCACGACGGCCGGCGGCTACGTACAGGACGTGATCGGACGGGTGACGCCCAGCGTGCTGGCCGTCCGCGCCGCTGGGGGGGGCAGAAGACCAGGACTTCATTGCCGAACACATACGGCACCGTCGACCTGCTGCTGGACCACTCCCACGTCCTCGCGGAGGCGGTGGACGCCGGGCGCGCCGCAGTGGTGGAGGTCACCGGGGGCGAACCGGCCACCGACGACATCGGAGCCCTCGTACCGACGCTCACCAACCCGGCGCGCCGCCACCCGGCCCTGCACGACTCGCTGGACCCGGGCTGATGCCACAGGACATCACGCGGCTGGACGAGATCTTCACCCGCATTCACGAGACCTGATCAGCATTGCGGGCCCATGTCCGGGGAGGAGCAAGGGCCCGCAATCATGGGGACGGGCTTCCTCGTCGTAGGGAGGTCTGCGAGAGATGACCCTAGACCCGTGGCCTAAGCTTCGAGATCCCTCGGACGAGGTATTCACTGGCCGGCTTCACGATGCTTCTTTGCCCCGTGAATCCGCACCGTCAGCGCGCTCGGGTCACAAGGTGTCGGCGCGGTACGAGAAGTAGTTGTCCACCGGCATGTTGGACAGCGGCTGGACCTGAACGCCGCTGGGCACGGTGCAGTTCTTGTCCAGGAACAGCACCAGGTTGTGGGTGGTGTTGTTCTCCGTCGAGTGCGCGCGGAAGTTCGTCGTCACGCACTGATCGGTGGCGGGGTTGTCGACCTCGGCGGCGTCCCCGTAGAACGAGTGGCTGAAGTCGCACACCCTGTTGGCGGGGCAGGTGAAGGCGTGGGCTGGAGCGGCCATCGTCACCATCGCGCCGGCCGCGAGAACGGTGGCCGCGGTGACACCAGCGAGGCGACATCGTATAGAGCGCATGACCAGTACCTCCTTGGAGTGGGGAGCCGGGAGAACGCCTGTGGGTGTCCCGGGGCTCGAAGTGTCACCCCAAGCGATGGAATTCAGCCATACCAGTGAATGGGCGCACAAGGGTGCGCCTACGGCTCGCGTGCTCGCATGTGCGCCCCATCGGGGTCGGCCGGGAGCTGTGCCGCTGCGGCGGCGTGGTTGGCCTCTGAAGATTTTGAAGGTGATGTCCAGGCTTCGGTGTCCCATCCGTTCGGCGACGTCGGTGATCGGGATGCCGTGGGTGAGGCAGTTCGGGCGAAGAAGTGGCGGAAGCTGTAGATGACTATGCCGTCGGGGATGTCCACCTCGCCGGCCTTCTTGATCTTCTTCCACTGGTTCGACAGACAGTGGTTCGGGAACGTCCTGCCCGGGTCAGGCAGACCATCGAGTGGTACGCGGACAAGCACGGCACCGTCCGTGGACCGTCGTGCACGGCTCCGGGCTGCCGTGTGGTGGCACATGCCTGCTGGAACGCCATGCCAGGGCATGCTTCAGGTACTCGTGGCGCCCGGCTGTCGGGCGGATCTCCTCGTGCTCATGTGGTGGCGGGCGTGACTCGGCCGGGGAGCACGCTCTCCTCCACGTCCGGTGTGCGGTGCGGGATCAGCATCACCGCCTGCCCGCCCACCTGCCCGGGCTTCGGCATGGCCGAGCGCGTTCGTCGGCGAGCCGTTGGATCATCCGCTCAAGGACCCGCTCGGCGATGGCGAGTTCATCTCGCTCGGCCGTATCTCGGTCAACTGTTTGGCGAACTGTTCTTCGAGTTCGTCCAGTTCCGCGCACCGCGCGGTGATCCGGTCCAGCAGCTCGGGATCCATGCACTGGATCGTAGAAGGCCGCCCGGCCACAGCGGGGCTGGGGCCGGCGAGCCGACCGCTGAGCCATGACCAGGCGCATCACCCGAGGTGCGAACTCCGCATCGACCGCTGGGACAAGGGACAGCGGTCTTCGAACTGACCAGGATGCGCAAATCGTCGCTGAAATCAGAGCACGCGCTGGTAGCGGAGCTCAGTGAGAGTGATCTCGTCGTCGACGTCGTCTTGAGCCGTATCGTCGGCTCGATAGCCGGCCCGTTCGTAGAAGCGCGGCGTTCGGCGGAGGCCGTGCTGCTCGGTGCTCGATCTTGGCCCCGCGCTTCTATCTCTGAGACCACGCCCTCGCGTCGTTCTCAAGAGAGGGTGGTCTCAGAGTTTCCGGAGGTACAGGTCGGGGTGGGGGTTCGAAGCCAGGGTGAGGTTCTGGTCGGAGTTGATCAGGACAGGTGGGTGCCGCGACGGGTGGTCAGCACCAGCTTCCGTCTCCGCCCTGACCGAGGTGGGAGAACTTCTTCCAGGCGTCCCTGGTCTTGGGTCCGGCGACACCGTCGACGCCGCCGGTGTCGTAGCCAAGCTTAACGAGGAAGCTCTGGAGGCCGCTGATGGTCTTGGGGCCGACGATGCCGTCGGCGGTTCCAGCGGGGAATCCGCGGTCGTTGAGGAAATTCTGCCAGGCTATCCAGCTGTTGGTGCCGAGCCGGCCGTCGATCGTGCCGGGGTCGAATCCGGCATCGCGGACGTAGCACTGTACGCTCTTGCCTTCGCTGGTGCTGAGGCCGAGGTTGTTGACGGCCTGGACGGTGACCGTCTGGGTGTGTACCTGCTGGGCGGGTGCGGCAGTGGCTGTGGTTGCGCCAGCGAGAGTGCCGGTCGGACCGAGGACCAGGCCGGCGGCCGTGAGGCCGACAGTGGCCTTTGCGTGTGTGAGCATGAATGTTCCCCCTTCTTCCGATTGGGCCTTTGCCCGGGGTTGAGCGCATGCAGGGAGGGATTTACCAGAACCCTGCAGACGGGACGAGTGCTGTGCAGAGGGTTGCCCATCAATCCGGCCCATCGAGAACCTGACCGATAGCCACACCTGCCCTGGCATCGTTCGAGAAATCCAGCCACTTGAACGCCTGGTGAGGTAAGTAGGGGCGATCCAACGAGCTCGGACCGCGTGACTAATTGTCGTCGCAGTGTCATGCTTCGCGCTCGCCAAATTGACCAGGGGGTGTCCCGTGGATCTTTCCTGGTCCATATCAACAAGGCGGCCAGGTGGAGGGCAGCGTGGTAGTGGTTGGCAAGCTTGTCCGTGCGTGGGGCTAGGCCGTGCCAGGGCCCTGACCCCGGAGTTTGGACACGGGGTTATGCGGCTTGGGGAAGTGTAGTTGAGGGTGCGAAGAACGCGTTCGCGTAGGTGATCGGGGAGCGTTGTCCGAGGCGGGAATGACGGCGTCGGGTGTTGTAGCGGCTGGCCCAGCGGAACGCCGAGAGCCGTGCGTGGCGAGCGGTGGGCCATGCCTTTGCACCCTTGAGGGTTTCCCTCTTCATGGACGCGTTCCAGCTTTCCGCGGCGGCGTTGCCCGCCGAGCTGCCGACGGCGCTCATGCTCCTTCTCACGCCCGTCCTGGCGCAGGCGTCGGCGAACGCGGCACTCGTGTATTGCGAGCCGTGACCGGTGTGCATGATGGCGCCGGCCATACTGCCGCGGGTCCGCTCGGCCGCCGCCAGGGCGTCGACGACGAGTTCGGCCCGCATGTGGTCGGCGATCGCCCAGCCCGCCAGACGGCGTGAGCACAGGTCGATGACGGTCGCCAGGCAGAGCGGTTTCGCGCCGCTGACAGGAAGGTAGGTGATGTCGCCGACGTACTTGATGTTCGGCCGCTCGGCGGTAAAGTCACGTCCGATGAGGTCGGCGGCCTTCACGGCGGCCGGGTCCGGGATCGTGGTGCGGTACTTCCTGCGCAGGCGCAGGCCGGCGAGCCCGATGGTCCGCATGACACGGGCGACCTTCTTGTGGTTCACACGCTCGCCGTCGTCGTGGAGTTCGGCGGTGATGCGCGGGACCCCGTAGGTGCCGTCGGAGGCGGTGTGCACGGCTCGTATGCGTCGCGCGAGCTGGTCGTCGGCTGCCTGCCGGGCGGCCCGTGCGGGCACGGTCCTGCGCCAGTAGCAGAAGCTGGACCGGGCGATCCCGAGGATGGTGCACAGCCGCTTCACGCCGTAGCGGCGCCGGTGATCGTCAACGAACTGGAAGCGGTTCACCAGCGCGTCTCCCCAGCGAAATACCGGGCGGCCTTGCGCAGAATGTCGCGCTCCTCCTCCAGCTCGCGGATCCTCTTGCGCGCGGCGGCGAGCTCAGCCTCCGTCGGCTCCGGGACCTGGGCCGGCGCGGCGGCCTGCGTCGGGGAGTGGGCACCGGGGCGTCGTCCGTCGTCGGCCCGGATCCAGTTGCGCAGCGTCTCGGTGTTGACCCCGAGGTCCTCGGCGACCGACTTGATCGTCGCTCCCGGCCTCGACCGGTACAACGCGACCGCGTCCGCCTTGAACTCGGCGGGGTAGTGCTTCATTGCCATCTGTACGGGACTCCTGACCACCCAGACCATCAAGATCCAAGTGTCTCTGGTGTCCAAACTCCGGGGTCAGGGCCCGTGTAGTGGTCGCCCCGGCCCCGCGTGCGAGATCGCGCCTGGCGGATGGAATCCCGGGCCTATGAGTCGAACCAGCGGAACCAGATAGGCGTGTCCGTTCCCGCCTGCCAGCTCCGGTGGGCGGCGTGGCGTTGTTCGGGGGTCGTCAGCGGCTCCTCGCGGGCGAGCCAGTCGAGGTACCACTCCGCGAAACTCGCGGGTCGGCGGGCATCGTTCAGCAGCGGGTTCAGACGATCGCAGGTCGCGCGTCCGTCGAACCACATGGTCCCTCGCATGGGGCCGCTCGTCACCAGGAGCGTGGAGAAGCCGCAGCCGTCGTCGCAGAGAAAGGCGGCCCCGTAAGCCCGGGCCTCTTCGGCCGCGTCGGCGGCCTCTTGCCAGGCGTCGTGATCAGCTTGGTACGCCGCGGCCGAGGCGTGGTCCTCCCGCTTCGGCTCCTTCTCGCAAAGATCTTCACTCGCCGCGAGAGCCGTGTCGTGATCGGGGAAGGGGACATGCAGCTTCGCGTGGTCCGCGTCCCGGGCGCCGTCCCAGCCCCAGCGTGACCCGTCGAACCGCAGCGTGCGCACCCGGCCACCGGCGCTGACACGAAGCAGGTACTGACGATAGTCGTCGGGGAACGTCACGCCGAACTGTTCCTCGGCCTGGCGTACCTGCGTCTCGCTCAAGGCCGGCGGGAGACCGCTTTGCCCGCCGGCGTCCGTTCCCCGTCGTGCGTAGAGGGCGATGGTCCGCTCCCGCACCTCGTCCCAGTCCACTGCCTGCATGCCCGGCAAGATAGCGCGGCGATAACGATCACGATCTACGGCTGGAGTACTGGCTGGAGTACTGGGCGCGTCGGAAACGGATCTCCGCTTGTGTCGTGTCATCGACGCAGGCGGAGCGATCAGTACCACAGAGCCGGGTCGAAATATCACTTTGTGTTATCCTCAAACGTTTGGACGGCTGTGACAGCTGGCGACTCCGTCCGTGCGGTTCCTCTTGTTCGTCGGCTGCTCGTTCCTGCCGGGCCTTCCTCGGTACGTTCCCCATGCGGAAGGCTCTTCATGAACCACCCGGACCGCCTCGGCACCTCGCACGGCGACCTCGCCCAGCCGGTGACCCTCACCCCGACGGCGTCCCCGGCCGCCTTCGCCGACATGGGACTGCCGGCCGAGGTTCTGCGAACGCTCACCGAGCTCGGCGTGCGCGAGCCCTTCCCGATCCAGGCGGCCACGCTGCCCAGCGCCCTCGCGGGACGCGACGTCCTGGGGCGCGGGCGTACGGGATCGGGCAAGACGCTCGCCTTCGGCCTGCCGCTTCTCGCACGGACGGCTGGGCGGCGCGCGGAGCCGAAGCAGCCCCTCGCCCTGATCCTGGTGCCCACCCGGGAGCTGGCCCAACAGGTGACCGAGGCGCTCGCGCCGTATGCCGACGCGCTCCGGCTGCGGATGGCCACGGTCGTCGGCGGCATGTCGATCGGTCGGCAGATCGCTGCGCTGCGCGATGGCGCCGAGGTCGTCGTCGCCACCCCCGGCCGCCTGCACGACCTCATCGAGCGCAAGGCCTGCCGCCTGGGACGAGTGCGGATCACCGTTCTCGACGAGGCCGACCAGATGTGCGACATGGGCTTCCTGCCGCAGGTCACCGAGGTGCTCGACCAGGTGCACGCCGACGGCCAGCGGATGCTGTTCTCGGCCACCTTGGACCGCGACGTCGACCAACTGGTCCGCGGCTACCTCCACGACCCGGTCGTCCACTCGGTCGACCCCTCCGCGGGCGCGGTCACGACGATGGACCACCATGTGCTGGTCGTCCACGGCCCCGACCGGTACGCCGTCACCACGGAGATAGCCGCCCGCGACGGCCGCGTACTGCTGTTCCTGGACACCAAGCACGCGGTCGACCTGCTCACCCGGCATCTGCGGGCCAGCGGAGTGCACGCCGCGGCCCTGCACAGTGGCAAGTCCCAGCCGCAGCGCACGCGGACCCTCGCACAGTTCAAGAACGGCCAGGTCACCGTCCTGGTGGCGACCAATGTCGCGGCCCGTGGTCTGCACGTCGACGACCTCGATCTCGTGGTCAACGTCGACCCGCCCACCGACCCCAAGGACTATCTGCACCGCGCCGGCCGCACCGCCCGGGCCGGTCGGTCCGGCATTGTCGTCACGCTGGTGCTGTCGGCCCAGCGCCGCGAGACGAGCCGGCTGATGGCTGAGGCCGGCATCGAGCCGACGGTCACCAAGGTGCGCTCGGGTGAGGCGGAGCTGAGCCGGATCACCGGTGCCAAAGCCCCCTCCGGCACCCCGCTCGACGGCGGGCCCGCCACACCCCGGGCCAAGAACACCAACGCCCCCTTCCGCGGCCTGGGCACCAGCAAGAGCGCCTCCCGCGGCACCGGCGGCAAGTCCCGGAAGGCCGGCGAGGCCCGTATGCTCGCCGAGGCCCGCAAGGCTGCCCGGGTGCGGCGCGGCGACTGAGAGCCACCGCCCTGACAGCCGTAGATTCCTGATCACATGCTCGGGAGCCTCCGGCCCTGTCCAAAGCGCTCCCGCGAGTACACCTGCGAGATGAACGCCCTCGTGGTGTGCCCGGCCACGAATGGCTGTTCGTCGCCCCCTCGGGCCTGACCGGGCAGCTACTGGACCCGCGGCCCGTTGAGCGCGCCCACGGCGCTGTCTATTTGCTGCCCGCCCCCCTTGCCGGCTTCGGCCACGTACACCTCCCGGCCGCCGGAGGCTGCCGGATCGGCGACAGGAACTCTGGCGCCTGTCCGGCGCACCAGTACGCCGAGGCGCTCCGGCGCCGCGGCATCGCGCGGGCGCTGCCGGCCCACGCGCTGGGGACGCCGCACCGCTCCGGGTCCGCCGCGGCCTGGTGTTCCGGTACCGGAACCAGCAGCGGTCGGCACCTTCCGCAGTAGCTGATGCTGGGGCCCCGGTCACGGCGTTTGTGTGACACGTGACAGGGGTCCCGATGATGGCTCGCGATGGCCACTGTGCAGCACAAGCTCCAGACGTTCGATGACACGGCCGGCTCCACTGCTCGTCGCGACCTGAGGCGCGATGTCTCCGGGCACGTTCACGGGTGCGCTGCTGGCCTTGAGCACTGGTCACCACAACCATCCGGGAGACCTTCCCCGAGGTGGCCGACACCCGGGTGGACGAGTGGACAACAGCGCATGCCGATCTGACATGGGCGAATGTGACCGGCCCTGAGTTCACGATGATCGACTGGGAGGACTGGGGCATGGCGCCCCGCGGACTCGACGCGGCAACCCTATGGGGCAACGCACTCGCCGTCCCCGCCCTGGCCGCCCGAGTGTGGAAGGAACGGCGCCAGGACCTGGAGAGCAGATCAGGGCGGCTGATGGCGCGGTTCTTCTGTGCGAAGGCCGCAGGACGGCACGCTCACCTGCAGGACCCCCGGCTCGAGCCGGCCCGCCACGAAGCCGCCCGGCTCGTCGACGAGCTCGCTGGCCGCCGACTCTAAAGCCCACTGCATGGCGCCCCTAACTGATCGTTTCAGAATGAGTTGAGTCACGGGCCTTGTGCTTGGAGATCTTGGTCGGCAGGGTGTCCGGGGTGTTTGGTGATCTTGTTCCTGACGGCCTTTGGGAGCGGGTGGTCCCGCTGCTACCGCCTGCTCCCGAACGGCGCCGGCGTCATCCCGGGCGACTTCGCACGCCGGACCGGGTAGCTCTCGCTGGCATCATGTGCGTCCTGCGGACCGGTGTTGCCTGGCGCGACGTCCTCGCCGAGGCCGTGGGCTGCTCCGGAGTGACTGCCTGGCGTCGTCTGCGGGACTGGACTGAGGGCGGTGTCTGGGCCCGCCTGCACGCGGCCCTGCTGACTGAGCTTCGCCGTGCCGACCTGCTGGATCTGGACGACTGCTCCGTGGACGGGTCGCATGTCCGGGCCCTCAAAGGGGGGATCATGTCGGCCCTTCGCCCGTGGACCGAGCCCGTCCCGGATCCAAGCATCACCTGATCGTTGACCGCCACGGAACCCCGCTCGCTGTCACGCTCACCGGTGGCAACCGGCACGACGTCACCCAGCTCCTGGCGCTGCTGGATGCGGTCCCGCCGATCCGGGGCCGACGGGGGCGGCCTCGCCGTAAGCCCCGGCGCCTGTTACGCGGACCGGGGCTACGACTTCGACAAGTACCGTCGGCTGTTGTGGAGGCGTGGCATCAAGCCGATGATCGCCAGACGCGGCGTGGCCCACGGTTCCGGACTGGGGCAAGGTGCGCTGGGTGGTCGAGCGTGCCTTCGCTTGGCTGCACCAGTTCAAACGGCTCCGCACCCGCTACGAGCGACGCGCCGATCTCCATCAGGGCCTGCTCGTTCTGGCCTGCAGCCTCATATGCCTCCGTCGATTGCGAACTTCGTCCTGAAACGATCAGTGAGGACGTACTTGCAGTTCGGGAGCCTGATCACTGCCACGTGGCGGCCGGTTCGCGACCTGATGGGGCGGGTTCGATTCCCGTCGTGCGCTTTATGGCGAAGCCCCAGGTCAGCGACCTGGGGTTTCGCTGCTTCGGCTATTGCGGCTGGTAGGCGCTGACGGCGTCGGCCATGGGTTTGCCGAAGGTCATGTCACCGGACGGGATCGGGTGGTCGTCGAGGGAGAGGACCATCTTGGCCTCGTCGGGGCCGGCGCTGAGGGTGCAGGTGACCCCGTGTGCGTCGGCGCGTTCGAAGCCGAACCGCGGGTAGTAGGCGGGGTGTCCGAGGACGGTGACGGTGTGTTCGCCCAGGGTCCGGGCGGCGTCGAGGCCGGCGCGGATGAGGGTGCTGCCGACGCCGGTGCCCTGGCGGGCGGGGTCGACGGAGACCGGGGCGAGGGTCAGCGACGGGGTATCACCGATGGCGGCGCGGGTGAACAGGATGTGCGCGATGACGGTTCCGGTCTCGTCCTCGGCGACGAGGGAGAGCTCGGGGATCCAGCAGGCGTCGGCGCGCAGGGCGTCCACGAGGTCGGCGTCCTCGGAGGAGCCGAAGGCAGCGGTGATCACCTCGCGCACGCGGTCGATGTCGTGCGGGGTCTCGGTCCTGATCTTCACTGTTGGGGTTTTCCTTGGAGAACTGGCGCTGGCCGGACCATCCGCGGTAGGACCAGCGTGCGTCATCAGGCAGTCCCGGCATCGTGAATCCCGAAGTACGTCACCGGCCAAGGTCGACCTCACCGACAACCGCTGTGCTGATGACCCCGAGGGCGTGTCCGCCCCGTGCCGTGGCGGTGGAAGCCCGGCCCCTTACGTCTTCCCACACGCTCTGATCCGCGCGGTCAACGCAACAGCAGCGGCCGCTCAGCCGGCCTGCGAGGGAATATCGTCGCTCTGGTCGGTGGAGTGCATCAGTTCCGCGAGGCGCTCTTCGTAGCGGATACGGGCCGGAGAGAAGTCGTAGGGCATCTTGCCGATGGCCTCCATCGTGCTCATCGCCGGCTCACCTTCCTCCTCTTCGGCGCTCTCCGCCCGGTCTTCCTCCTCGTCCCCGGTTTCGGCGTGCTCTTCCAGAAGAGTGTCGAGGGCTTCTTCCAGGCATTCCTCCTTGATGGCGGAGTAGAGGGCGCTCTCGTGGGTGCTCCGCTGGGCGGCGAGGACGTCGATGCGGGGGTCGTCGGGGGAGACCGTGTCGTCCAGGGCCGCTTCGGCCTGCGCGAGACGGTCTTCCTCGGCCCGCAGGCCGGGGCGGGCGGCCAGGGCGAGGAACCGGTTGGCGGCGATGGCGGCGCCCAGCGGGCCGACGATGCGCTCGAAGACCAGCAGGGCGTCGAGGTCGGAGGAACGCAATGCCCCCGGCGGGAGGTGACGCAGTCGGTCAGCGACCAGCGGGGAGAGCAAACCCAGGGGACTGCCCGTCTCGCGGAGGCGGTGGATGGCGGCCTGCTGGCCTTCGATGGTCGCCGCCTTGGCGGCGAGGGACTCCTCCAGCCGGGCCAGGGAGTCCTCGATGCCGTCGGCGTCCGCGAAGGCGGTACGGATGTCGTCCAGCGGGATGCCGGCGTCGGCCATTTTCCGGATCCACAGCAGGCGGACCATGTCGTCGTAGCCGTAGCGGCGGCGGTTGTCGGCGCCCCGCTCCGGCTCGGGCAGCAACCCGATCGCGTGGTAGTGGCGAATGGCCCGGGGCGTGGTCCCGGTGAACGCCGCGGCATCACCGATCTTGACACTGCGGGGAATCGCGGGCAGGTGCATGAAGGAAACCTCTCAAAGTCGTGCTCGCCCCACACTGGACCACATACCGCTACGGCATGTGCAAACCCCGGGCCGGCTCAGAGGGCCGCTCGATCGAAGCCATCCCCCTCGACACCGGCCCCTGCGGGGAGACGCCCACACGCCCGCGCGATCACCACCAGCCGGCAAGCCCAGCAAGATCAGAACCGCAGAACCCGGGACAGAAACCATCTCCTGGCAATAAAGGGCAATAAAGGGAGGTGAGCGTGGGTCAGTAACGAGCAACTGGCCGGGGGCCGTGATCGCCTGGATCGGTCTGGGGAATCCGGCCCGGGTTTCCGGCGCTGATGGATGAGACTGCCGGTGCGGGACGTCGTGGAAGAGGCCGGTGGCCGGGGCGTTCAGGCGATCGCGGCGGCGAGTCCTGCGGTTGCGGTGTGGCGGAAGACCTTCCGGAAGTTGTGGCAGGCGGCCAGCAGGCGTCACTCTCCTCGGGCTCCGTCCTCGCCGCGCAGGAGGAGCCGGCGGCCGTCCTGGCAGGTCATGATCTGGCCGAAGACGGGTTCGACGATGGCCTTGCGGCGGCTGTAGGCCTTCCGGCCGGGCTTGGTCCGCGGTTTGCGGGCCATGCGCTCCTTCAGCGTGGCGTCCTTCGGGATGCGTCCGCGGGGTGCGGGCGGAACCCGCTCGTCGTGGCCGAGGCGGCCGGTGGCCATGAAGGTGTCGGTGCCACAGGACAGTTGGCGGTCTTTCGCGGCTTCGAGGTTGGCCTCGGAGCAGTATCCGGCATCGACGAGGGCCTGCTCGGGGTGGGTACCGGTGTTGGCGGCGGACTGGTCGAGCATGGCGGTGTAGTTCAGCGCGTCCGAGGCGTTGGTCGTCACGTCGGCGGCGGTGATGATCTGGTGCTGCTCGTCGACGACGGCCTGGGCGTTGTAGGCCTGGATGTAGGCGCCGTCGCTGTTCTTCATGATCCGCGAGTCGGATCGGTGAAGTTGGCCCGGTTCTTCGGCTTCGGGCGGGCCTTGGCGGCGGCCTTCTCGCCGGCGTCGATGACGGCCTGCTCGTCGCTGCCGCCCGCGCGTGCCTGGCGGCTCCGTTCCTTGTCCTGGGCGTGGCGGCGAGCCTTGTCGGTGGCCTCGGCCTCGATCTGGGCGCGGGCGGCCTGCAACCGCGCGAGGCGCTTCTCGCGGCGGTCCAGCTCGGCGGGCAGGTCCGTGTCCTTGCCGTCGAAGCCGACCCGGGCGTCCTCGGCGGTGTCGGTCGCCTCGGCGTCGGCCAGCAGGGCGGCGGTCATGGCCTCCAGGGCGGCGATCTTGGCCTCGACGCGTTCCTCCTTGTCGATGAGCCGACCGTAGCTCATGGCCTTGTGCCTGGAGACGTTGGCCTCCAGCTTCGTGCCGTCCAGAGCGACGCGGCCCATCTTGACTATGCCGATCTGCGCGAGGTGCAGGGACTGCAGGAACAGGTCGGCGAGGGCGTCCAGGTGGCGGCGGCGGAACCGGGCGATCGAGCGGAAGTCCGGGGCCTGGTCGGCGGCCAGGAACCGGAACGCTACGTCGTCGACACACTTGCGCTCGATCGCCCGGGAGGAGCGCACCCTGGTGGTGTAGCCGTAGATGAGCAGGCGGACCATCAGCCTGGGGTCGTAGGGCGGGTAGCCGCGCTTTTCGGTGTAGTCGGCCAGGACCGGGGACAGGTCGAGTACCTCGTCGACCAGGTCGGCGACGAACCGGGCCAGGTGGTCTTCGGGTAGCCAGTCGTCCAGCGATGGCGGCAGGAGCAGCACCTGGCCCGGGTCGAACGCCCGGAACTTCTTGCCCATCCCGGCCGCACGCGCCTGCGGTCGCTTCGGTTCGACCGGCTTGGCCTCGAACAGCCGCTCTGATTGCGCATACCATGATATTCCGCATGAATGATCACGATCCGTACGCGGGCTACACGCTTCTGGGACGATGAAGCCCCCCCGCCAGGCCGTAGCCGAGCGAGGGTGCAGTGGTTCAGCGGATGAGGGGGAAGGCTACTGCGACGACGGCGGGGATTCCTGTCCGTGGAACTCTGGCGCTCCGCCTGGCGACGGGTGACGCTACGGTACGCGCATGCATTTCATCGGTGCCGGTTTCCGCACGCTCATGAACGCACTCATCAACGGCGATCCGCTGTGGCCTGCGGTGACGCTCTTCCTGGTGTCCATCCTGATCGCGATCGTTGTCGCCGGGGTTCGTGCCTCCCGTAGGTAGCGCGGCAGACCGCTGAGTGCCCCGCTGCCCTTCAGACGTTGCGGCGGGCGGACTCGTGCTCCTGGGTGAGGCGGCGCAGGGCGAGCATGGCGGGCTCCATCAGGACGGTGAGCGCAGGTCCCGCACCCGCCACCGGCACACCGGACCAGACAGACGCCCGGTTACCGGCGATCACACACGCCAGACCAACTTCCCGTTACTGACCCACGCTCCTGGCCCCCTCAAGATCCGCCAACAAGGATTCTCGGGAAGCTCCTGACCTCCACGGTTCAGAACATGATCCGCCAGCTAAAACTCTCGGTCACAACCATTAGGCGCCAACGCCTCCCAGGTGGATCACCTCAACATGAAGGTGTGGCTCTTGGACCACGGTGTGGAACCAGTCACGCTGCGCGCGGAACGCCTCGTTCTCGTATCCCAGTGGCACGGTGGAAGACATATCACCTGGAATGAGATCGCCGACGTGAGGCTGGGTAGCAGCCGATGAGCCCGGGCCACTGCACTGTGGAGCGGACCCACAGGCAGCGGCAAAGGGCACGGCAGCCTAATGAGTGGCAGCGTTGTCGACGTCACCGTCGAAGGATGCGAACGAGCTTCGCCGGGGCGAGAAGGGGCGCGCCCCCCTCCGGGCCCCTTGAGATGATCGTCGATCCACAACGGCCGGGTGGTCTGACGGGACGGGAACCAGCGATCACGCCAGGGGTCAGTCGGCGGCGGTCTCCCGTTCGAGGGCGCAGCGCAGTTGTTCGAGTTTCGGGGGTAGGAGATCCGCGAGCCCGTAGCGGTGGCGTCCGCTGTTGTAGCTGCGGATCAGCCCGCGCTGTTGCAGGGGCATGCCCTGACGACGCCGCGTGTACGAGTCGTCGGCGTGCGGTGTGCCGACGTGATTGTGGGCGAGCGAGGGCGCGCACCGACAGCCTCATCGACAACGTCTACGTCACCGTGAACGCCGCCCACCGCGACGGCGACCACATCACCACCGAAGCCGTGTACGCCGGCCACATCAAGGGCGCACCCAAGCCCTTCGCCGTGCCGATGGCCACCCTCCTCGACCTGAACGGCCGCCAGATCACCTCCGACCAGGACTACTACGCCATCAACCGCGTCCTCGCCCAGTCCGGCCTGCCCGCTGACTGGACCCCGCCCACCCCGTGACCACCAGCGTCCCGCGGCCGAGCCGCACACCGCGCCCATTCCACGCGGTTCGTGATCTCGCGAATGCGCTGGTCACCGGGGACGTAACCGGGCAGACCGAGGCCCCGTTGTGAGCCGTCCATCCGGGCCGGGTCAGATGGCGAGGGCTTCGCCGAGCCGTGTGTGGGCGGGGCCTCAACATCACCGAAGCCCGCCACCGCCTCGCCCGCCGGATCTTCTTCGGCCAGCGCGGCGAACTGCGGCAGAACTACCGGGAGGGCATGGAGGACCAGCTCGGCGCGCTCGGGCCGGCGCTGAACGCCGTGGCGCTGTGGAGCAGCCTCTACCTGGACAGGGCGGCCAAGCAGCTCGCCGCCGACGGCTTTCCCGTCACCGACGACCTCCTCGCCCGCCTGTCCCCGCTCCGGGTTCGACCACATCAATTTCCTGGGCCGATACGCCTTCTTCCGGCCGCAGGAGGCAGGGCACCGGCCGCTGCCGGAGCCGACGGCCGATGACGACCACCGCGACGGGTAGCGGCCGTTGCGAACGACTCTGGGCGCGCCTGCGCATGACGAAACGGTTACTCTTGGTAATGGTTTGGTTACTGCCCCTCGCGCTGCCGTCGAGGCAGCGACTGGCGCTCTGCAACCGCAGGCCGACCACAGTGCTGTCCGCAGCGCCCGTCCCTCGGAGGGATCATGACCGACTCGCCTGTCCGCCTCGGGCACTCCTACTTCCTCAAGAACGGCCGCGACGACCTGTTCCTCAGCGTCCACAACCACAGCAGCAGCGCGGAGATCGCGAACACCTGGAAGCTCGACAACAAGGACGCCCAGGCCTGGTACCTGATGCCGGTCGACGTATCACGACCTGGGCCGTGCCGATCTGGGGCAGCAGCACTTCGCCGAGGCCCTGGAAGAGGCCAGTGTCGCCGACGCCTTCCTGGAGGCGTTCGTCCTGCACCGCATGTGCATGGCGGACATGGCCGTCAGCCCGCCCGAGGAACTGCTGCACCGCGCCCGTCAGGCACGACAGCTCCTGGCCGACCGCCCGCTGTCCCAGATGGCCCTGGGCACTCTGGGCTTCGAGGCCCACGCCCTGGATCGGCTCGGCCGCACCACGGTGGCCGAGACTACCTGGCGTCGTCTCGTCGAACTCAGCGGTGACGCCGGCGACGACCACCTCCACGGGCTCGCCCAGGCCCAGTTCGCCGCATTCCTGGACAGCCACGGCCGCACAGCTGAAGCCGCCGCCCACCTCGACACCGCAATCGCCTTGTACCGCAAGCGGGAAGACGGCTGTGCCGTCGCCGCGCTCAGACGCCGGCTCACTACCCTCGGCGCCACCGGTCAGATCCTGGCTGTCGGGTGAGACGACAGCACGTCGCAGTCAGCGACCCGTCCTTCGGGCCCGCATCGTACGGTGCGGCACTCCTGACACGTCCCAGCGCAGCTCCAGGACGTAGTTGCGACCGCCCCGGATCACATGGAGGTGAGAGTCGTTGAGACCGGGCACCACGCGCCGGCCGAGGGCGTCCACCACGGTGGTGGACAGCCCGACGAGTGGAGCTGAGCGGTCTTGGCGAACTTCGCTACGGCCCCCGTCAGGTCCTCATCCGGCGGGGACCGTCTCGTCAGCCGCAAGTGAGTTGCCTTCGGCGATGCTGCCGCAGGAGGACGGGGCCTCCTTGCCGGCGAACCGGGCGCGCAGCCAGGCGAGCGCGGTGGGCACCGTGGCCGTGGGCGCGGTCAAGTGGCTGAGGGCGTCGTACTGCTGGTACCAGACCGCGGCGTCGCCCTCGGCGCAGTACTTCCGCGCCAGCGCCCGTGTGTCCCCGGCGACCGTGATGCCGTCGCCCGAGCCGATGCCCGCGATGTTGCTCGTCGTTCCCTCGAGAAAGCCGGCATTGCCCTGACCGATGTAGCCGGGGACGGTCGGGGTCGGTGCCAGGCCGAGGTTGGACTTGTTGACCGCCTCGACGAGCTCGGGTACGGAGTTCGGGTTCGCGTACTCCGGCTTCGCCATCTTCTTCCACGTCAGACCGGGGTAGTGGCCCAGCGCGTCGGCGATCGAGGAGTGCTGGTGCTCGTCGACCAGCTGCTTGCCGTAGTCGTTCAGGTACTTCTTGAGGTCGAAGTCGTACGAACGCGCTTGCCCGATGAGCAACTCCGGGATGAGCCCGGACCACACCTGACTGCCTTCGATGTACCTGAGGATGTGCGAGGGCTTCACGAGCACCCCGCCCTCGGCGTACCCCACCAGGCGCTTGTTGACGTCAGGGGCGTATTTGGGCGCGAGGGAGGCGGCCCAGTTGGTCGCGACGGCGCCGCCGGAGTAGCCCATGAGGCCGACGCGCGCGTCGGGGCTGATGCCGGTCCTCGACGCCGCGCTGGAAGCGGCACGCAGGGAGTCCAGCGTGTTGTACCCGTACTCGCGGGAGGCCGTGAGGTGGGCGGCCTGCCCCTCGGTGTCAGGGAGGACGACGTCGTAGCCGGACAGCAGGAGCGGCGCCACGAGCGTGGACTCGCCGTTCGCGATCAAGCCGCCGGGCAGCCTGACGTTGCCCGCGACCGCCCGGGATGGACCGTCTTCGGGGTCGAGCGAGTCGTAGAACGACTGGTACGACACGACCTTGCGGCCGTCGCCACCAGGGCTGCGCAGCACGGAGGTCACGCCTGCGGACGGGTGGCCCTGCGCGTCGGTGGTGCGGTAGAGCAGCTGCGTCGCCTGGAGGGGGGTCGCGATACCCAGGACGTGGTACGGCAGCGTCCGGACCTTGAGCACGTCCCCGGGACTGTACGAGGACAGCGGCTTGCTGCTGTTGTAGGCGTAGAACGCGTCGCTCCCGGCAGTCATCGACGAAGGCTGCCCCTGAACGCCGGACGCGACAGAGGGCACGGCGGCGACGGCGACGGCGACGATGCCCGTGATCGCGGCGTGCCACACTCTGAATTTGCGCATGCCTCTCCCAAACGGTGTCAGCGGATCAGAGAGATGACCGCTACGGCCCGAAGGGCGAGTGGCCGAAGGTCGGTTCCGACGCAACCTAACAAAGGCACACGGCAGTTGGCCAGGGGTGCACCAGAGTCTTCACGGGACGAACGGCGGCTGAGTCATTGACTCCGCTCCGCCAATTCCCTTGTGCCGCCGACCGGTCGGAACGGTGCAGCGCCGGGGCCCCGGCTACCGGCCGAGCGCGTCATGCCACGAGCGCGAGCCCTCGATACTCGCGCAGTGCTCCACAGGGCCATGCGGATCGCGACGCGCACAACGTCCTCGCGCGTTTCCGCGAGTTGCAGAGGCGGGAAGCCTGCGCGGAATGCCGGCTCTTGGACCGCTGTCGCGAGGAGCTGCTGTGCGGGCCACAGCCAGCTGCCCGGCGACCGGGGCCAAGCATAGTCCGGTCGGGCATTCCCAGCCTCTGCGCCCGTGTCCGCCCTCCCTACATGCCTTACTTGCCTGTGCTTAGCAGTGTCTTCCTACCTGCGAAGACGCTTCACAACACTAAGCGGCCCTGGGTATTTGAGTTGCGTGTGGGGTCATCGTGGCTGCTCGCCGCGTCAGGGCGGTGTCGATGGCGGTGTGCAGTTCGGGGGTGCTGGTATAGGCGCGGACGGGCGTGTCCTGGTACTTGACCGAGCGCCACACGCATTCGATGCGGTTCAACTCCGGTGATCTCGGAGGGAGGTAGAACAGATGGACCCCGATGTCCGCGCGTTCCTCGCGGCGTCCCTTGAAGAGCTGGGTGTGGTGGATGGAAGCGTTGTCCAGCACGATGGCGCAGGGGCGGTGCCGCTGGACGCCGGACAGTGCGCCGAGGCTGTCGGCGCCGCCGGGCAACCGGGCGATGTGAGTGCAAACGAAGTCGAGGACCATCTCCGCGTCGATCTTCCCCTCGACAGTGGTCCACACGAGCTCGGGCCGGGGGCCGGTGTCGTTCAACGCGCCGAGTGCGTTGACCCGGCGGTTCTTGGTGTCCTCCCGGTTCACCACCACCCGTGTCCCGGTGCGAGCCCAGGTGTAGCCGGTGGGCAGGGTCGGCGAGAACCCGCACTCGTCCAGGTAGTACAGATCCTCCACACCGGCTTCGGACCTCAGCCGTACAGCCGTAAACCCTCCAGCCGCTCCCATGCGGCGGCCTGGAGGGCCGGATCGGCCTGGTGCCGGATGCTGTCGCGGGTGCGTTTCCAGCGGAACCCGTCTCGGTGCAACAGCACCGACAGCCAGGAGGAATCCAGGTCGACTCCGCGCTCACGGCGCAGCCACTCGGCCAGCGCCGGCAGCGTCCAGATCCGCCCCTCGGCGGCGGAGGCATCCAGCATGTCCTCCAGCGCGTCCAGGTCCTCGCGCTTCCACCGGGGTGGCCGCCCCGGTCGCGGCGCATCGGCCAGGGCCTCGAACCCACCGTCGAGGAAGCGATGCAATGCCCCTCGTACCGTGACCACGTGCTTCTCGAGGACCATCGCGATCTCGGGCGCCGTGCGGCCCTGGGCCGCGAGCCGTACACATTCCAGTCGCATCCGCTCGTTGGGCACGAGCTCCCGACACCTCAACCGCCGCCGCAACTCGGCGACTTGGGCTGGTGAAAATTCCACCCGCAGCGGCGTCATCACCATGGCAACCCCTCCCACCAGGTCGCCTACCCAAGCCACACCACAAATCACCAAGATCGCTTAGTCCACGTCGTCCCCCACGGCCGTGATCCGGCCGTCGCGGATGGCGAGGGCACCCGCCTGGGGGCGACGGGCATCCCCGGTATGGATCTTCGCGTTGCGGACGACGACGTCAGCGGCGTTCTCGACGGCGCGGGGTACCAGCCCGCCGACCGGCATCGCAGACACCTCGACAGCCTCCTGTCATACGCTCGGCCGTCGCCCGGTGCGGGCGGCGGGGTGGGTGTCCGAGCGGAGCGGGGCCACTGTCCCGCCCTGTCCGGCTGGAGACGGCCCAGCAGGTTGAGGGCGTCGGTGACCTGTGCGTCCACGAGCTGGGCGCGGGCCTCCTCATCGTTCCATGCGATCCTCGGTTTGCCCGGATCGGTGTAATCGTGGGCCCGGCAGTGCACGGCGGCTACCGCACCGGCGCCGGGGACATCGCGGATCACCCGGCGGATCGCGGCGACGAGCTGGGTGACCGTGTCCTGGGTCGCCACCGCGTCCTCCAGCACCGCCGAGTCCAGAGCCCGTGAGCGGGCGCATCGCCGCCATCCGCGGCACCATCGCCCTCCAGCAGGCTCTCTCCGCACAGCGCGACGGTGACGAGGGGGAGAGCTGGCGGACGGCCTGACCGGCTACCGCTGAGCCCATGCCGTCGCCTCCCCCGTGGAGTGCGGGCCCTGCTCCATGAGCTGCTCCTCCCACCAAAGCCGACCGCTCTCGGGCAGGACGGACAGCGGGTCGTAGAAGGGGAAGCGACGGGGGCGGTCACCTGACCTGGCCGCGCACCACGTGCCGTACCACCTCACCAGCGCGGCACTGATCTACGTGGACTGCATCGAGCGAGGCCGCTGGGAGTCGGAGTCTCTGCGCTCACTACGGGCAGTAGAACCGGAAGGAAGAAATCCTGTCGTTGTTGTACGCCTTGGAGGTCCCGAAGGCGTAGTCGCCCTTCAGGCCCCACTGCCAGGACGGCGCGTAATCCAGGTCGGAAGGGTGGAGCTCTCCGCTGGGGTCGTCCCAGAACTGCACCGAGCACTGTGAGTTGTTCAGCCAGGACGAGACTTGGTTGTCGGCCAGTTCCCCGTTCAGGAAATGGGTGTTTATGAGTCTCACGATTTTTGTGTTGCCGCCCGCCGGGGGAGGTGTGACAACCACCTTCGAACCCGTTCCGCCGCCATTCTGGTAGAGGCACAGTGCCCACGCCGGGCAGTCGCTGTAAGGAGGGTTGTCCGCGGACGCCGGTCCCGCCGAGAAGAGCAGCGCCGCTCCGGCAACTGCACTTGTGAAAGCGGCGACCGTCAGCTTGAACGGTTTCAGTGTCATGGGTTTCTTCTCTCTGGGTCGTATCGAGACTCGGCATCACCGAACGGAACGGCTGCCTGACTGCGCCACGCCTGGATCACCTGGAGGGCGCTAGTGACCTGAGTCGGAGATTCGCCGTTAGTTGGACATGAGTCGTCCGGGTCCGAAGATTCCACCGTTGTCGGTCACTGATGCCCAGCGGGCGGTGCTGGAGGGCTGGTTGCGTCGCCGTACGACGGCTCAGGCTTTGGCTCAGCGGTCGCGGATTGTGCTGGAGTGCGCCGAGGGCCATTCGATCATGGAGGTGTCGCGTCGGCTGCGGATCGCACCGGACACGGTCCGCACCTGGCGGCGGCGCTTCCTGGAGCGGGGTCTGGACGGCTTGTGCGACGACCCGCGGCCGGGTGTCCCGCGGAAGATCACTGACGCTGACGTCGAGCGGGTCATCGTCAAGACGCTCGAGGAGACCCCCAAGAACGCGACCCACTGGTCGACGAGGTCGATGGCCGCGGCCACGGGAATGTCGCAGTCGACCATCTCGCGGATATGGCGTGCGTTCGCCCTGGCACCGCACCGGTCGCAGACGTTCAAGCTGTCGACGGACCCGCTGTTCATCGACAAGGTCCGCGACGTCGTGGGCCTCTACCTGGACCCGCCGGAGAAGGCCCTGGTGCTCTGCGTGGACGAGAAGTCGCAGATCCAGGCCCTGGACCGGTCCCAGCCGGTCCTTCCGATGATGCCCGGCGTTCCCGAACGCCGCAGCCACGACTACGTCCGGGCCGGCACGACCACTCTTTTCGCGGCTCTCGAGGTCGCCACCGGCAAGGTGATCGGATCGCTCCACCGTCGCCACCGGGCAGCGGAGTTCAAGAAGTTCCTCGCGAAGCTCGACAAGGAGGTCCCGGCCGGTCTGCGGGTTCATCTGATCCTGGACAACTACGCGACCCACAAGACACCCGACATCAAGAAGTGGCTGCTGGCCCATCCGCGGTTCCACCTGCACTTCACACCGACCAGCGCGTCCTGGCTGAACCTGGTCGAGCGGTGGTTCGCCGAACTCACGCAGAAGAAACTCAAGCGCGGCGTCCACCGCTCCGTCCAGGCCCTCGAACGCGACATCCGAGCCTGGCTCACCGACTGGAACGAGCACCCCAGGCCCTTCGTCTGGACGAAGACAGCCGACGAGATTCTCGACAAGGTCGCCGCCTACTGCCGACGAATCTCTGACTCAGGTCACTAGTAGGACTCCGTTAGGTCTTCCTGGCGGGTTTGTTCGGTGGCATGTTGGGTGTATGGACGCGCTTGAAGTGGGCCGTGTTCGGGTGAAGTTGGGGTTGTTCGTCGCTGATGTGTTCGCGTCGGTGCCGCGGAAGGACCAGCGGGCCAAGAGCGACTGCTATCTGCGGGGGCTGATGCTGGACGGCCGCCGGAAGTCCGTCCAGGCGATGGCCGCGCGGCTGCCGGACGGCAACGAGCAGAACCTGCAGCAGTTCGTGAACCAGTCGACGTGGGACCCCGTTCCGGTGCAGCGCCGTATCTGTGAGCGGATGCTGCCGCTGATCGACCCGGTGGCCTGGGTGATCGATGATGTGTCGGTGCCCAAGGACGGCCGGATGTCGGTCGCGGTGGCCCCGCAGTACTGCGGGGCGCTGGGCAAACAGGCCAACTGCCAGGTCGCGGTCAGTATCCACGCCGCCACCGACACGGCTTCCTGCCCGCTGCAATGGCGCCTGTTCCTGCCCGAGGAATGGGCATCGGACACCGCCCGCCGGACCACGACCCGGATCCCGCCCGGGGTCACGCACCGCGAGAAATGGCGACTGGCCCTGGACATGCTCGACACCCTCGCCGGCTGGAACATGAGCCCACCGGTCGTGGTCGCCGACGCCGCCTACGGCACCAACACACACCTACGGGCCGCACTGGCCGACCGCAAACTCGCCTACGTCCTGGCCATCCGCGCGGACGTGACCGCCCACCCCTTCGACGCCGAGCCTTCGGCCCCGGCCCGCAACGGGCCCACCGGATGCCGGCCCCAGCCCCGCTACCGCCACCGGGCACCCTCGGTAGCAGCCCTGGCCACCGGCCTCGGACAAGAAGCCTTCACCACCGTGACCTGGCGGAACGGATCAAGAGGGAAACTGCGTTCCCGGTTCGCCGCCGTGCGCGTCCGTCCCGCGGGCAAGGCCGTCGAGCGTCCGGTCAAAGCCGCGGCCTCGGCCGGGCAGGGCTGGTGGGACGGGGTCCTGCCCGACTGCTGGCTGCTGGCCGAATGGCCCGAAGACGCCGAGACCCCCACCGGTTACTGGCTGTCCAGCCTCCCGGCGGACACCCCCATCGCCGACCTGGTGCATCTGGCCAAGATCCGCTGGCGGATCGAGCACGACTACCGCGAACTCAAACACGGCCTGGGCCTGGACCACTTCGAAGGCCGCTCCTGGCCAGGCTGGCACCACCACGTCACCCTCGTCACCGCCGCCCACGCCTTCCTCACCGAACAACGCCTGGCCCCAAAAGCCCCCACACCGGTCTCACCCTCTACCAAATCCTCGACACTCTCCAGGACATCCTGAGGTGCTGGACCGGCATCTGCACCACCTGCCACCAACCCCTGCCCACCAGGACACACACAACAAGACCAAGACAGACCTAACGAAGTCCTACTAGGTGTGTGCCACATATGGCTGCTGACTATACGTTAGCCAGAGACACGTATGCATGGGGCCGCATCGCCAGTCACACGTATGCATGGCTGGTATTGCACTCACCCACACACGCTTGAACATGCGAGGGTTCACCATCGACCACACTCGCCCGAACGAGCCGGGCGGCCGATGTCTCCACCGGCCGATGTCTCCACCGGTCTCGTCAGACACGAAAGGTGTTCGCATGTTCATCCCCAGGGTGGAATTCCGTGCCGTCGCCGCTGCCGTCACCACGGCCGTGGCTCTGATCGGCCTCGGGGCCGGGACGGCGAACGCCGCCGACTGGCCTCCGTTACGGGAGGGCGCGTACCTGTACTCGGGAGTCCACGGAACGGGGACGGTGTCGAAGGTCGACCTCGACGACCTCGGTACGTGTCACACCCTGCCGGCATCGGCCCGCTCCGTTCAGGTCGTCTCCGGCTCCGCGTCCGTGGTGCTGTATCCCGGGGCAGGCTGCACCGGCGCCTACTCGTGGGCCACCGGTTCTCTCGCACAGGCCGACCTTCCGTGGGCGGGGCTGAGCTACCACGTCGTCCCGGCGTGATGGGGCCTCAGGTCGCGTGTGCCGGACGGCGGGTCACACGGTGATGGTCTTGTACTCGGTGTAGGTGCCGAGGCCGACCGCGCCGTATTCGCGGCCGATACCGCTGGCCTTGAAGCCACCGAACGGCCCGTCGAAGCCGATGGAGGCGCCGTTGACCGTGACGGTACCGGTTCGGACACGGTGGGCGACCGCCAGGGCGTGCTCCTCGTCGGAGGACCAGACGCCACCGGAGAGGCCGTACTCGGAGTCGTCGGCGATGCGGACGGCGTCGTCCTCGTCGTCGTAGGGGATGACGACGAGGACCGGGCCGAAGATCTCCTCCCGCGCGATGCGCATGGAGTTGTCGACATCGGCGAAGACGGTGGGCGTGACGTAGTTGCCCTTCTCCAGGCCCGCCGGGATCTGCGGGCCGCCGGTGACCAGGCGGGCGCCCTCCTCGATGCCGAGCCGGATGTAGTCGCGCACGCGCTCCTGCTGATCGGGGCGGATCATCGGGCCGATGAAGGTGTCGGGGTCGTTCGGGTCGCCGACCCGCAGTGACTCCACCAGTTCCTTCAACGCGGCCACGACCTCCTCGTACCGGCCGCGTGGTGCCAGGATCCTGGTCTGGGCGACGCACGACTCGCCGTTGTTGAGCAGGGAGCCGAACTTCACACCCGCGACGGCCTTCTCGATGTCGGCGTCCGGGAGGATGATCGCGGCGGATTTGCCGCCCAGCTCCAGGCTGACCCGCTTGAGCCGCTCGCCCGCGATCGAGGCGATGCGGCGGCCGGCCCGCGTCGAGCCGGTGAAGGCGATCTTGTCGACCTCCTCGTGCGACACCAGGTACTCACTGGTCTCCCGGTCCGCGGGCAGGACACTGATCACGCCCTCGGGCAGGCCCACTCGCTCCAGCAGGTCGGCCAGGAAGCCCATGCTCAGCGAGTTCTCCGGGGACACCTTGAGGACCACGGAGTTGCCGGCGAGCAGAGCCGGGATGATCTTCGAGGTTGCCGAGGAGAACGGCGAGTTCCACGGGATCACCGCCGCCACGACGCCGACCGCCTCACGGCGCACCACGCTGCGCACGGGGGACGCCGGGTCGGAGGGGGCGAACGTCTCCTCCCAGCCGAATTCCTCCGCCGCCTTCAGGTAGGCGTTCGCCTGCCGGGTCAGGCCGAGCTGTCCGGCGCGGGTGAACCATCCGGCCGAACCGTTCTCCAGGGAGATCAGGCGCGCGATCTCCTCCGCGCTCTCCTCGCGCAGCGCGTTGAACCTCCGTAAGGCCGCGATCCGTTCGGCCGGCGGGGTCAGGCGCCAGTCACCCACCTCGAAGGACGCCCGTGCCGCGGACGCCGCCCGGTCGATGTCCGCCGGCCGCGCCTGGGCGGCGCGGCCGACCACCGACCGGTCGTGCGGCGAGGCGATGTCGAGCAGGTCCGGGTTGCTCGGCTCGACCCAGGAGCCCCCGATGAAAAGCCGACCGTACGTGATCACGTGCTTTCCCTCTTCCGGTGGTATCGCTTCGTTTTGACGATCCATCTCGTCTAACTGTCACGGCAATGTAGCACTTAAATGTGTCTGTGCCGCCAGCTTGTGGCGCTAGACTCGGTGCGGTGAGAGCCGACGCAGCGCGCAACCTGGAAACCGTCCTGACCACCGGGGCCCGCATGCTCGCCACCGACCCCGGCGCCAGCATCGCGAGCATCGCCGCGGCGGCGGGCGTCGACCGGCGTACCGTCTACCGGCGCTTCGCCTCCCGCGAGGAACTCCTCACCGCCATCTACGAAGCCCGCCTCACCGCCGTCGAGCAGGCCATCGAAGACGCCCGGCTGCGGGAGGCACCCGTCGCCGTCGCCCTGCACCGCTACGTCGAGAACGTCATCGCCGTCAATCGCACCTGGCCCGTCGATCTCGCCCGCATGCTCACCGACGAGGCCATCCGCCGGCGCAGGGACGTGTCCGTCCGCGAGGTCGACGGCTTTCTGCGGCGGGCCACCGACGAGGGCGTCCTGCGCCGCGACCAACCCGAGGGGTGGGCGAGCGCGCTACTGCCCCAGCTCATGCACTTGGTGTCACGGCAGCTGCCCGAGCTGAGTCCGGGTCAGGCGGCGGACGTCGTCGTCGACACCCTGCTCCGCGGCCTCGGAGCGTCCTGACACGGCGCGTTCCTGAGGTTCGCAGGGGCCGGTCCGGCGGAGGAGAAGACGGGGGAGGAAGCGGGGAGGAAGTGGGGACGATGGAGTCGATCGACGGGACGCTGATCGGCCGGGAGCCCGAGCAGGAGGCGCTGTCCGGGTTCGTGACGGGCACCGGGGGCGGGGCTCTTGTCCTGCGGGGCGACGCGGGCGTAGGGAAGAGCGCCCTGCTGGATCACGCCGCCGACCTCGCCTCGGGCAAGGAACACAGGGTGATCAGGGCGGCCGGTGCCGAGGCCGAGTCGGAGCTGCCGTTCGCCGGCCTGCACCAGTTCCTGTATCCGTTGCTCCCCTGCGTCAACCAGCTGGACGACAGTCACCGAAGGGCCTTCGACGTGGTCTTCGGCGGGGGCGAGGGCGCGCCGCCCTCGGTCATGACGCTCGGTATCGCCGTCCTCGACCTGCTCTCCCTCGCGGCGTCGCGGAAACCCCTCCTGCTGGTACTCGACGACGGCCAGTGGTTCGACACCTCCAGCATCGAGGTGTGCGGGTTCGTAGGACGAAGACTCAGCGGCAGCTCGGTCAGGCTCCTCGTCGGCCTGCGTTCCGACATACCCTCCGGCTTCGACACGGCGGCGCTCCCGCAACTGGCCGTGACCACGCTGTCGGGGAAGGCCTCCGAGCAGCTCCTGGACCTGCGCAGCCCCGGTCTGGATCCCCGGATCCGTCGTCTGATCCTGGACGAGGCCCAGGGGAACCCGCTGGCTCTGCTGGAGCTGCCACCCCATGTGACGCACGGTGGCCGGGCAGGAGGCGACCGGGACGAATCGCCCGGACACACCGGCATACCCCTGCCCCTGCCATTGCCCCTGCGCCTTCAGCAGGTTTACGGCGCCCGTATCGCGGCACTCGGTGACGCCGTGCGCGCGGAACTGCTGCGCGGTGCCCTGGACGGCGTCGGAGCGGGCACGGCGACCGGACACGGCCGTGGCACGCGCTATCGCATGACGGACGCCGACGAGGCGGCGGCACGCGGCCTGCTGGACATGGATCCCCTCAGCGGCGACTTCGTTTTCCGGCACCCTCTGGTTCGGTCGGCGGTCGTCCGGACGGCGACCGCCTGCCAACGGCGCGCCGCCCACGCGGTCCTCGCGCACGTGCACCGCGAGGACGTGGAACGGCGCGCCATCCACCTGGCGGCTTCCGCGGTCGACCCCGACGAGCGGGTCGCGGCAGCGCTGGAGGCGGCTGCCGACTCCGCCACCCTGCGCGGCGCCTCGCTGACCGCCGTGTCCTGGCTGACCCGGGCGGCGGAGCTGAGCCGGAGCGACGAGGAACGGTCCCGGAGACTGGGTGACGCGGCGTTCGTCGCCGGCCAGGCCGGGCTGCTGGACCGGGCCCGGCAACTGGTCCGCTTTGACACCACGACAGGGACGAGCGAATCCCCGGCCTCGGTCCTCACATCGGCCTACGTCGCGCTGTACGAGGACGGGGACGTGCGGTCCGCGCAGCGTCACATCATGGCGGCGATCGAGAACATCCGTGACGGGGGAGTGCGGGAACCGAACGAGGTACTCACCCGGTTGGTGAACCTTCTCCTGGCCATCAGCCAGTACGCGAGCGACAAGACGTCGTGGGAGCGGACACACGAGCTGCTCGGCTCCCTGGGCGACCTGGTGTCCCCGAACTCCCGCACCTACGAGGACGCCTGGAGTGACGTGGTGCGTCGTGGCACCGGCGTGCACGAGCGGGTGGAGCGCGCCCTCGCCGATCTCCGCACTCTCGAACCGTGGGAGACCACCAACCTGGGCGTCGCCGCCTACCACGTCGACACCCTCAGCCAGTACCAGCCGCACTTCCGGCGCACCGTCGACCGCGAGGTGGAGACCGGGGCCGTGGCGTCGGCCATGACCATGCTGCATCTGATCATGCTCGACCAGATGGCGGTGGGGGAGTGGGACGAGGCCGAACGGACCGGACAGCGCACCCTGGACCTGACGATGGCGCACGACTACGCGCTGTTCACTCACCACACACACGCGTACCTCGGCCTCCTCGCCGCGATGCGCGGACGGACCGAAAGCGCACGAGAGCTCCAGGCCACCGTCGACACCTGGGCCCGCCCCCGCGGCGTCGGCTTCCTCACCCAGATCGCCGATGCCATCGGCACCGCCGCCGCCCTCACCGAAGGCGACTACGAAGCCGCCTATCTCCACGCCATCGGCATCACATCCCCCGGCACCTTCACCTCCTACGCCCACCAAGCCTCCCGCACCCTCCTCGACCTCGTCGAGGCCGCCCTCCACACCGGCCGCGCCGAACAAGCACGTCGCCACGCCCTCGCCGCACACCGCGCCGGCCTCCCCGCCGTCTCCCCCCGCCTCGCCCTCCTCACCTACGGCGCCCTCGCCATGACCGCCACCGACCCCGCCGAAGCCGACGACATGTACCACCGCGCCGAAACCCACCCCGCCGCCGCCGGTTTCCCCTTCGAACTCGCCCGCGTCCGCCTCGCCCACGGGATCCGCCTCCGCCACACCCAAGGGCGCAAAGCCGCACGCCACCCCCTCACGCTCGCCGCCGAAACATTCGAACGCCTTGGCACACCCCCCTGGGCCGAACGAGCCCGGGCCGAGCTCCGCGCCGCGGGCGCGCCCAGCTCCACCTCCCCCTCCGCGGAGTGCCTCGCGGCACTGACGTGGCAGGAACGCCGGATCGCGGATCTCGCCGCCGGTGGCCTGACCAACAAAGAGATCGGCGCACGCATGCACCTGTCACCGCGCACCGTCGGCTCGCACCTCTACCGGGTCTTCCCCAAGCTCGGCATCACCTCCCGGGCCGCGCTGCGCGACGCCCTGGGCAGTCGAATGACTTAACGCCGCCGATCGCCGAACGCGGTCAGGGCCTGATTTCGGCGGTCAACTTACTTATGCGCGGTGCTCCGCAGGGGACGAGAGTGGGTCGGGCCAGCTTCCCCCCAGGTAAGGACCCACGCGTCATGAGCGGCTACGAACCAGGTGTACATGCCGACAGAACGGCACGGCACGGTCGACCCCACCTGACCTTGGACATCGAGCGCGTGCTGAGCGTCTCTGCACGCCAGGCGATCAGGGCCGAGTTCAGCTTCGACCCGCGAGCCCCCTTGATCGTGTGTGTGGAGTTCGGCGTCGAGGGCGGTCCGCGCGCCCTGTGGCGGATCGGACGGGACCTGCTCCGGCAGGGGCTGCGCTCGAGGAGCGGAGTCGGCGACATCCAGATCTGGCCGTCGAACCCGGAGAACCGGGCGACCGCTTGGCTCCAGTTGACCTCCGGCGACATGGCGGCGCTGTTCGAACTGCCGATACCACCGCTCTCGGAGTGGCTCGATCACACCTACGCGCTCGTTCCCGCCGGCCATGAGCTCTCCGGAGTCGACTGGGACGTCACCACCACGGACCTTCTCGCCGGCTAGTAGGTCGTCACGAGGGGCTTCGTCGCGTCGACGACGTATGTGGAGAGCATCATCGTCGTCACCGTGCCGACGTTGCGGGCGTTGTGGATGGCGCCTTCCGGGATGAAGAACGGGTCCCCCGTGCGCAGGCGGAGAGGCGGTCTGTCGTCGAACTCCATCAGGACGTCACCGCGGATGATGTAGCCGACCTCGACGCCGGGATGGCTGTGCCGCCCCGACTCCTTGTGGCGCGGGATCTCCACGAGTGTCTGCACGGCTTCCCACCCCTCGGCGGGCGAAGGGTGCTCCTGGAGGAGCCTGCGCGTGACGCCATCGGTCGGACCGGAGCCCCCGATGGGGCGGGCCGAAGGGCCCGGGGTGGCCTCGGCGGCCGTCGCCACGGTGTCCGGCAGGGCGGCCGCGCCGAGCGCGCCGGCCACCGCTGCGCTGCTCGTACGCAGAAGAAGGCGTCGGTTCATCATCGTGTCTCTTACATGTCGACCGTTCACACCTGAAGGCAATCACGCCCTCGAAACACACACAAGGTTGAAAGTCGGCCAACGCACACGTGTGAACAAATAGATCTCACCCATATGCCAGGGAGTCATACGAGGCGCGCCCGCTTCCAGCGGGCCGAAATCCGCTGGAAACGGGCGCGCACGGCCACGGGTCGAACTCAGGAGCGGTAGTCGCGCAGGAACAGGGAACGACCGGCGTCGGCTCTGGAGGCGTTGACCCCGTCACCGCCGGTGTAGTCGTGGCGCTCGTTGTCCGCCCAGTCCTGGATGGGGCCGCCCGCGCCCTTCAGGTGCTGGAAGACGCTCGCGTCGCCGGCGGCGGAACCGAACTGGAACACCCTGGAGGTGTCGGCGTAGGGCTGGTACGGCTCGTAGGGGCCGCCTGGGGTCGTCTGCTTGGTCAGAGTGTTGCGGAAGAAGACGTTCTGCGGGCCGGTGGATCCGGACCAGCCGATGCCCTTGCTGCCGGCGGCCCAGTAGACCGGCCACCAGGTGCCCTTGTCGCCGGCGCCACCTTCACCGCCGCAGTTGGTGGTGCACTCGCCGGAGGAGTGGTTGTAGGGAACATGCACGGTGTTGTTCTCGAACAGGTTGCGGTGTTCCCAGCCGCCGTGCAGGTTCAGGTCGGAGTCGAGGTCGTTGCCGATGGCGACGTTGCCGGAAGCCGACCACTGGAAGGTGAAGTGCCGGAGGTTGCGGCTGGTGTTGAAGGCGTAGACGGAGTCCCAGACGCGGGATCCGCGCAGATAGCCGTTGCCGCCCTTGCCCTTGTTCCAGGCGCCGTCGAAGACGTTGTGCTCGATCTGGATGTTCCTGGCCACCTCGGTGACGACCGGGTGGGAGCCGGTCATGTCGGCGCGGACACCGCGTACCCAGGAGTCGGCGGCCCACTTGAAGACGATGCCGTGCATGGCGTACTCGGGTGCCATGTTGCCGTAGTTGTGGACCGCGTCGGCCGGACTGAGCCGATACGTACCGCCGCCGAGCTTGGGCAGACCGTTGATGTCCTCGGTGAAGGAGAAGTCCTCGAACCCCACATCGCTGATCATCTTCAGCGCGGTGACCTTGCTGGGGTAGGGCTTGCCGTTCACCCCCAGCGGCGGGGAGCCGTCCGAAGTGGAGTCGACCGGGACGTCGAACTCCAGCGGCTTGTCGATCGTGACGGTGTGGCGGGCGGCGTCCACCGAGGCGATGGTGAACACCTGCTGGCGCATGTGGAGGTTCTCCAGTCGGCCGTCGTCCGCCGCGGCCCCGGCCACCTCCTGGGACTGGTAGAACTTGAGGCTGTTGGCCGCGCCCACCCACAGATCACCGCCCGGCTTGAAGGCGTCCGTCTTCGCCTTGGGGTCCAGCTGGATCACCCGGTCGCCCTGATGCGCGGCGTACTTGGCGTCGGCCGGGGAACCGGCCACGGCGACGCCCGACTCCCAGTGCTGGTTGACGGAGCCCTCGAAGAGGTCACGGCGGTTCTCCGGGATCTTGGAGGGGTAGCCGCAGATCTTGAGGTACTTCTCGGCGACCTCGCGGGTCTGCACCCGGAACAGTCCGCGTCCGGGCCATATCCAGCCACCCGATCCGACGTTGTTGCCCGTAGTGAACTCACACTTGTGTTCCATCGCCCCCTGGTTCCAGCGCTCGCCCTTCTCGGTGAGTTTGTCGTAGCGGGTGTTCTCGTCGGGGCGGAAGACGATCCGCGTGCCGCCGTCCGGGTCCGAGCCCTGTCCACGGATGACCAGGTAGGAGGCGTCCACGGCGAGCTGTTTGCTGACATCGAGCCTGCCCTTGGGCAGCTCGATCACCGACAGCCGGTTGGGACCCGCGCCCGGCGTGCAGGATTCGCGGATCCGGTCGATGGCGCTCTGCAGCCCCGCCGTGTCGTCCTGCCCGTCGTCGGGCCTCACCTTGAACCGCTGCTCGAGCTCGGACGGGGTGATGCGGCAGGTGGGGTCGGAGGTGCGGGAAGCGGCGGCGGGCAGCACCTCACCGGCGCGGTATCCCGCCCGGCTCCAGTCCGGCAGTCCGGCCACGGGAGCACGGCGGTTGCTCTTGCTCAGCACCGTACTGTTGTCGACACTTCCGTCGACGGAGCCGGGAGCGCCGGACGGCTTGCCCACGCAGGACGAGGCCACCGGGGCCGGGCCGAGCTTCGCCGTGATCTTGGTCAGGCAGGCGGACAGGGCGAGCTGGCCGTAGTGGTTGGGGTGGATCGCCTCCTGTTGGTTCCCCTGGGCCTGCCAGGGCAGGTCCTTGAGGCCGTCGACGAGGTACGGGACCCACCGCACCCACTCGGCGCGCTCGGCGGGGAGCGGGGAGGAGAGCTTGTGGTCCTTGCCCGCCTGCTGTGTCGTCCTGCCGCACAGCTCGTGCCCGGCGAACGCGTCCTGCAGGTCCAGGAAGGACACCCCGGCCTCGTTGGCGGCGCCACGCAGCATGGCACTGATCCGGGGCACCACGGAGGAGTGCGCCCAGTCGCTGTCCGCGTCCAGGAAGGGACATCCGCCACTCAGGTACCGGCTGTAGTTGGCGGGCGGGACCGGCGCGTTCTCCGGGTCGCGGTAGTCGCGGCCGAGCGGCAGGGGGTTGGGGTAGGACTGCAGCACGATCTGGTACGAGCCGTCCTCCTGCCCGGCCTCGCGCAACACGTTCCGGATCGCTTCGACCGACTTCACGATCTTCGCCCGTGCGGGGTCGAGGCCGTCGGCGAACTCCTTCTCCTTGGCGCCGCGGCAGCCCTTGTTGAACAGGGACGGGTAGAAGTACGCCTTGACGCAGTCCTGGAGGATGTCGGCGAACTTCAGGTCGTTGCCGCCGATCGACAGCACGACCAGTCGCACCTCGTTGCTCCGGGCGATGTCGCGCAGATCGTCGATCTGGGGCCGCCGGCCCTTGAAGCCGGTCGTGGTGACGTTGTCCGTCGTCGCTCCCGAGCAGGCGATGTTGAAACGCCGTTCCAGCGGTACGTCGTCGACCGTCAGGCCCTTGATCTCGGCGGAATCCGATCGGTCGCACCCGCTTCCGCCCTTGTCGTACGACGTGTCGCCGTACACCTTGGACGCGTCGTGGTCGCACAGGCTCTCGTCACCGTTGCAGTTCACCGCTGCCCGGTCGGTGCCCCACGCCGAGCCGGCCGCGGAGGCGGGGGCGTTACCGGCCCACCGTCCCGCCTCGCCCGAAATGTAGCTGTCTCCCATGGAGACGACCGCAGGAGGCGGGCCGCACGCGTCCTCCACGGCACGCGCGGCGAGCCAGACGGCGGCGTCGTAGTTGTAGCGCGTCGGCTCGCTCCAGTCAGTGGCGCACGCGCGGGTGTTCCGCGGGGTGAACCTGACGGGATTGTGGTCGGAACCGCCGTTCCGGCCGGTCGTCGACACGTCGAGGTTCTTCAGCTGATCGCTCGCGATCATGTAGTCCAGTGCGAAGCCGCTCTTCTGCGTCGTGGTGGGCGTGCCGTCGGGCTTGCCGTTCTTCGTCGCGTAGAACGTGTTGGGGAACCTGCCGCGAGTGGGGGCGGCGGCGCTGTTGAAGTCGCCCAGGGCCCGCCATCGCTCGCCGGCCATGGTCCGGGAGATCGTGTCGATCAGAGCGACGGTGTGATGGTTGGGCGTGTCACCGGAACGGATCGACGCGGCATGGATGTCGAAGTACCAGGTGTTGCCGACCTTCACACCGAACGCCGGACGGGACCTGATCCACTTGTTGCCCACGTCCTGGGCGGGGAAGACTTTGACGCGGTCCTTGAGGTCCTTGAGGTCGTCGGGCGCGTCCCGCAGCCAGATCGCCATGGACTTCTGGCTGTTGTTCTCCGTTTCCGGATCACCGGTGTCGGCGCCGGTACCGGCGCCCCAGGCGTCCCTGCCCAGGATGTCCAGGTAGAGCAGCACCCCCTGCTTCCTTCGCTCACCCCATTGCTGGGCGTAGACCCGGTACTTCAGGCTGGGCAGCCCGGTCGGGGTCTTCGCGGTGTCACCGAGGTTGTCGGTGATCACTTCGTTCTTGGTGAAGTCCCAGGGAGCGGTCGTGGCCTCCTGCAGTGTCACGACGTCGGCGTCCTTGATCAGATTCGTCCTGACGGTTTCCCAGCGGGTGCCACCCTGCATGTTGAACGTGATGGCGCGCTTGTCGAGGTCCTCGACCGCCTGCGCCGGCGCGGGCGGTGTGAATAACGTGACGAGCGAGGCGAGCATCGCCGCGCACAGGGCCTGCGCCGCGGCGCTTGCCCACCAAGGTCTCGGTCTGCGCCGGGACCCGCGTCCCGGCGTGCGTATGGACAACTGTCCGTCTCTCTTTCCCGTCCGCCGCGGCCCGTCACGAGCCCGGAACCCGATGCCGATCACCGCGACGGGCCTTGCGTGACGACCGGGCGGATCAGTCATGGGGGTGGATGGGCGGGCCGGAGCCGCGTGAGTGTGTCGCGCGGCCGCGGCGTCGGAGCCCGTTCAACGGGTGGCGATGCTGACATGTGTGCGATCGGGCTGTCAACGTAAGGCAGGTGTGACCACAAGGTGTGAGTCACCGTTCGATATGTGCTGACGGACGGACATACGTGAAGTCCCGGCATGCCTGTGCCTACACGCAGAGGCATGTCTGCCCTTAAGGTGAGGAGCGAACATGTTCGACGAGCCGTCCGGCGTCGACATCGCGTCGTCCATATCAAGGGAGTGAAGGTGTGAGCAGCCAAGCAGCGGCCGAGCTCCGATCGCGGTACGTGGAACAGGTCGCATCGGAACTGGAGGAGAACCGCAGGCGCCAGGAGGAGCTGGCGAAGAAGATCGAGCTGCTTCAGCAGGAGGAAGCCCTGCTGTCGGACATCCTCAATCTCGCCGAGAGGTACGAAGGCTTCGCCGATGCCTCGCGTCTGCCGGAGCAGGCACAGGGCGAGCCCGCGGTGGCGAAGGCGAAGCGCCGAAGTGCCGCCGGAGCGACCACGCGGCGTTCGACGCCGAGCGGGACGGCGTCGGCAGGGACCAGGACGAAGAGCGACGCGAAGGGGAAGCCGGGCCGGCCTCTGCTCGGGGACTCGCTGATGGACCTGCTGACCGGTCATGACGAACCCCGTTCGGCGAAGGAACTGCGGGACGAACTTCTGGAGAAGGACCCGAGCCGTAATCCGACACCGCAGGTGGTACGGAACACCCTCGAGTCCCTGGTCGCCAAGGGACGCGTCCAACGCCACAAGCAGCAGCGGGCGGTCATGTACACCCTCGTGAAGCCTGCCGACGACGCTGACGCCGGCTGAGGTTCCGCCGAACTTTCAAAAAGCGAGCGCCTTTTCGGGCTCACGATTCAGGGAGGTGCAGAGCTGTGCGTTCCATCACCGCTCCAGCGGTGGCGGCCCCCATCGTGCCGGGGCGCTTACCCTTGCTCGGCCACCTGCCACAGTTGGCCGTCAAACGGGTGGAGTTCCTGCAATCGGTCAGGACGCGGGGCGACATCGTCAGGATATTCCTCGGCAATCGGCCGGTGTTCATCCTGAACTCACCGGAGGCCGTCCACGACGTTCTTCTGACGCAGAGCAGGAAGTTCGGCAAAGGGCTGCTGTTCGACGTCGCACGGCCTTTCATCGGGAACGGCATCATCACGTCCGAGCGGGATTTCCACCTTCGGCAACGGCGCGCACTCCAACCGGCTTTTCACCGGAACAGCATCGCGGCGTGCGTCGGCACGATGACCGACATCGCCGAGGAGCAGGTGTCGGCCTGGCGTCCGGGCGAGGTGATCGCCATGGACGTGGTGATGCGCCGGATGATGACGGTCATGCTCGTGGCGACGCTGTTCAGCACCGAACGCCCGGAGGGTGCCGCGGCCGTCGCCGAACTGGGGGAACAGGTCGCCGAGCATCTGACCACGGTGATGCGCGGGGTCTTCGTGGGTACTGTGCTGCCCGCGCCGATCGCCTCTTCACGTGTGCTGGGGCACCGCAAGTACCTGGCCGCGGCCGCGGCGCTGCGCGAACTCGCGGACACCGCCGTCCGGCAGGCCCGGCAGACTCAGCAGGCCGGTCAGGCCCCCACCGCCCGCGGTGACCTGCTGTCGGTCATGCTCGCGGGCACCCCGGGGAATCCGCGGGGGATGACCGACGTGGAGGCCCGCGACGAGCTGCTGTCCCTGCTCATGGCCGGTGCCGAGACCACATCGACCACCTTGTCCTGGGCGCTCCACGAACTCGGCCGGCGCCCGGAGATCACCCGGCGGATGAGGGCCGAGTGCGACGCGCTGCCCGCCGGCGCCCTGCCCGGCGCGGCCACGCTTCCCTTCACCGACCGGTTCCTCCGGGAGGTACTCCGGCTCCACCAGCCCAGCTGGCTGCTCATGCGGCGCGCTCTGGAGCCGGTGCGGGTCTGCGGGGTCGAGCTCCCGCGAGGAGCCGAGCTGGTCTACAGCGCGGTGACGATGCACCGCGACCCGGCGTACTACCCGGAGCCACTGCGGTTCGACCCGGACCGGTGGCTCGCCCGTACCGAGAAGGACCTTCCACCGGGCGCCTACGTCCCGTTCGCCCTCGGCAACCGGAAGTGCATCGGCGACCACTTCGCGATGACCGAGATGCTCGTCGTCCTGCGCGCGATCGTCTCGCGGTGGCGACCTCGGCCGGTCGAGGGGCACCGGGTCCGGCCGGTGGTCCAAGCGCTGATCCGGCCCAATGCGCTGCCCATGCGCGTCTCACCCTGGCCGGCCGGCTGAGCCGGCCCCGTTTCCCGGAGGTGCGCCACACCATGACATCGACGGCATTGACGACTTCGACAGCAGAGTACGTGTCCGTGGATCCGGGGCCACCGGCCCCGGTCCAGACCCCGGATCCCGTTCCCTTCCCGCGCCGGATCAGTCCGGACTTCCGGGCCGCCCACGACCGTCACCTCGCCTGGCCGAAGTCCTTCGGCTTCCTGTCCTCGGAAGCGGCGGAGGCCCACCACCTCAGGGGCCAGTTCCCGCTGATCGCGGCCATGTTCTATCCGAACGCGACCGGAAGCGAACTGGACCTCGGAGTCGACCAGCAGAGCTGGTACTTCCTGTTCGACGACGCGCTCGACGAAGAGTGGGGCCGGTCACCCGAGCGGGTCCGCCACCTCGTCGGACTCGTCAAGGAGGGCACCAGCGGCGAGGCGTCCCCGCTGCCCCTGGCCGGTGCTTTCGCCGACATGCGCCGACGCAGCTGCCAGGACATGCCCGAGGACTGGATCCAGCGATCGGCGGCCCACTGGTCGTCCTACCTCGACCACCACGTCCATGAGGCGCGCAGCCGACAGACCGGCGCGCCCATGTCGCTGAGCACATACCTGCGGGTCCGGCGCCACACCATCGGCGTGGCACCGGTCGTCGACCTTGCCGAGCGTCTGTCCTCGTGCGTCCTGCCCGACCACCTTTACGCGCTGCCGCACCTGTCGGTCATGCGTGAGATGACGAAGACCTTCATCATCTGCGACAACGACATCGTCTCCCTGGAAAAGGACACGGCACTGGGGGAGCGCAACAACCTGGTGCTCTGCCTGGAACGGGACCACGGCCTCTCCCGGGCCGAAGCGATCGACCAGGCCCTCTGCCGCCGGGCCGAAGCCCTGGAACTGTTCACCGGCGCCCACCGGGCCCTGCTCGGCGCCACGGCGACGAGCCACCTCGACCCGGCCGAACGCGACCTGCTCCAGCGCTACTGCACGGAGGCGCTTCGGACCACCATCCGCGGTGCCCACGACTGGCACCACGCCTCCACCCGGTACCACGGGCAGTCGGCGCCTCCCGTTCCACTCACACGACCGCGTTCCCAGGACCGAAGCAGCTGAGGAGCACCAGCATGCCCGACCACCGCCCGGCGTCCTTCGTAGCCTCTGAACGAGACGGGACCTGCCCGTTCGACCCGTCGCCGGACCTGCGCCGGATGCGCGAGGAGGACGGCCTTCCGCGACTGCGCGTCCTCCATCCGGTGCGCGGCGAGATCGAGGCCGTCGTCATCACCGGATACGGCGACGTCCGGGCCGCCTTCGCGGACGAGCGCCTGGTGACGGGCAACGGCATCGACCCGACGCTGCCGCGCACCCTGTTCAACCACCCGGGCTTCCTGCCCGCCTACAGCGGCCCGGAGCACGCCCGCCTCCGCCGCATGCTCACCGGCAGTTTCACCGTCCGTCAGGTCGAGCGACTGCGTCCCGCGATCGAGACGATCGTCGCCGACCACCTCGACGCCATGGCGGAGCAGGGACCGGTCGTCGACCTGGTCGAGGCGTTCGCGCTGCCCATCCCGTCGCTGGCGATCTGCGAACTGCTCGACGTTCCCTACGGGACCCGGTCCATGTTCCAGCGCTGCTCCCAGGTGATCATGGACGGGACCGTCGACGCCGACCGGCTGGTCGCCGCCTCGGCCGAGTTGAACGCCGCCATGGCAGACATCGTCGCCCGCAACCGGGCAACCCCCGGGGACGGAGTGCTGGGCACGGTGGTGCGGCAGCACGGCGCGGAGCTCACCGACGAAGAACTCATCGGGTTCGGCACCACCCTCCTGGTCGGGGGACACGAGACCACGGCGACCATGCTCGCGCTGAGCGTGCTGGCCCTGCTCCGCGGCCCGGACCAGCTCGCCGCCCTCCGCGACGACCCCGCGGTCACCGGTACGGCCGTCGAGGAACTCCTGCGCCACCTCGCCATCCCCGCACCGCTCCTGCGCACGGCCGTGACCGACGTCGAGATCAACGGCCACCGGATCGCCGAAGGCGAGCACGTACTGCTCTCTCCCCTGACCGCGAACCGTGACCCCGGGCTCGTCCCCGAGCGCCCCGACGACCTCGACCTGCGTCGCCGTCCGGTCGCCCAGCTGTCCTTCGGCTTCGGCGCCCACCAGTGCCTCGGCCAGCAACTGGCCCGCCTGGAAATGAAGATCGCCCTGCCGGCCCTGCTCCGCCGCTTCCCCACCCTCCGACTCGCCGTCCCCGAAGCCGCCCTCCGTTTCCGTGAGGGCTCGACGGTCTACGGGGTCGAGGTGCTCCCGGTCACCTGGTGAGGCGTGGCGTCGTCAGGCCGTGCCGAGCCAGGCCTCGGCCAGGGCGGGCAGCGTCCCGGCGCCGAGGCGCCAGTGGGGCGCCGTCGAGGTCGCGGCGCGGCGCCACGCCTCGGTCACCACGTCGCGCATCCATGTCCGGACGCGGACTTGTTGCTCCGTGCCCCGATGCGTCCCGTATGCTCCCGGGCATGAGCACTGCGCAACCCGCCCGTAAGCGCGACGCCGCCGCCACGCGCGAGGCGATCCTCGCCGCCGCGGTCGTGGAGTTCACCGAGCACGGGTACGCGGGTGCCGGAGTGCGTCGGATCGCCGAGCGGGCGGGGGTGACAGCGATGATGGTCAACCGTTACTTCGGCTCCAAGCAGGGCCTGTTCACGCAGGCCGTCGCGCGTTCCTTCGCGCCGCCGACCATCGTCGGCGACGAACGCGCCGACTTGGCGGGGGCCATCGCCCATACGCTCACCGAGCGCACGGCGTCCGACGCCGAGCGGCTCGACCCGTTCCTCCTGTTGCTGCGCTCGGCACCGGATCCCGAGGCGGCGGACATCGTCCGGCGGGGCGTGGAAGCCAATGTGGGTGCTCGCCTGGCTGGGCTGCTCGACGGGCCGGACGCCGACGTGCGTGCGCAGCTCGCCCTCGCGCTGGTCGCCGGGACGTGGCTGCTGCGCGGCGTCGTCGGCACCACCGCGCTCGCCACGGCCGACGACGCCCGCCTCATCGCCCTGCTCACCGACATGCTCGAACCGGTCGTCCACGAGGTGGGTGGCACGTCCGCGGCGACGGGAACCGGTCCTGACGGCACCCAAGGCTAGCGACCCGCCGTCGGTGCTCAGAAGGCGGAGCGGATGAGCCCGCCGTCGACGCGGATGGTGGCTCCGCTGATGTACTGCGCGTGGTCGCCGCAGAGGTAGGCGACGGCCGCGGCGACCTCCTCGGGCTTGCCGAAACGTTCCTGGTCGTTGGGGATGAGGGCCTGGACGGCGTTGGGCTCGACCTCGTCCCAGGTCCGGCCCCAGCCGCGGGCGGGCCCGATCCCCGTGAAGAAGTCCTTGGTGGCCTCGACGAGGATCGCTCCGGGGGAGACGACGTTGGACGTGACGCCGGTGCCCTTGAGTTCGCGGGCAAGGGAGACGGCGAGGTTGTGCCGGGCGGCCAGGGTGGCGTTGTACTGGGGGTGGGCGTCCATCGGCTGGGAGGCGAGCCCGCCGCCGATGGTGACGACACGGCCCCAGCCGCGTTCGCGCATGGCGGGGACCAGGTGCCGGATCATCCGGACGCCTGAGACGACGTTGGCGTCGTAGGTGTCGCGCCATTCGTCGGGGGTGGCCTCGGCCCAGGTCAAGTGCCGGTAGGAACCGGCGTTGTTGACGAGGATGTCGACCGGACCGCCCGCGGTGGCGGCGCGGGCGACGCCGGCTGCGGCGTCGTCGTCGGCGAGGTCGCCGACGACCACGTCGGCCGTCCCGCCGGCCTCCCGGATCTCCCGGGCGACCCGCTCCGTGCGGCGCGCGTCCCGGCCGTGCACCACGACCCCGGCGCCCTCGGCCGCCAGGAATCTCGCGGTGGCCTCGCCCAGCCCCGCGCTCGAGCCGGTGACGAGTGCGCGCTTGCCGATGAGATTGAGGTTCATCCTGTGTTCCCTCTCAGGGCCCGCTTCGTGGCCCGCGCTGTGTGGTGGTGCGAGGCATCCGACACGCGCAAGTCTACACTCGTAGACTTATGCCTGTCGGGCGCAAGGGCGTCGCAGCCCGCCGGGCGCACCCTCAGCCGCCACATCGCGGACCCGCCGGACGAGATGGCACCTCGGGCGCCCCGCCCTCACACCCCGGCCAAGCGCCTGCCTACGCCGGAACGCAGCCCGCACCAGCGCAAAGGCCCTAGAGAAACGGGCCTGTCCCCTCTGTAACAGCACCGTCGAGACGTCACGCAGCGTCCGGCAGATCTACTGCTCTCCCGCCTGTCGCAGAAAGGCCGACCGTCTCCGCGGCCAGGCCCGCGACCAGGGCCGAGCCCGCCGGCTCGGTGAGAGCCGCCCAGCCGGACACGGACCGAGCCTCCATCACCCGCCTGGTTCCACACCCCACCCCGCAGCACCTCGGCAACTCTCCAAGGGGTACGACCCGTTGGAGCCCGCAGCTACTCGCAACTGCCCACACTGCGACCAGCCGATCACGATCGTCGCCCTGCTGGCCACCCCCGAAGCCATCTGGAGGCTCCCGGGCAGGGTCGTCGCCCGCCTCGACCGCTTTAACGGGCAGGAGATCGCGGAACGGGAACTGGCCGTGGCCCGATGGCTCGCCGACAACGGCGTTCACACCGCCCGTCCGGCGGTCGTCGATCGACCTGCCCTCGTCGATGGGCAGCCGGTGACGTTCTGGGATGAGCTCACACCCCACCGGCCGGGAACCGCCGCCGACGTTGCCCGGTTGCTGAAGCAGATGCACCAGCTACCCCCGCCGGCCTCCCTCCGCCTGCCGCCGCTCGAACCCCTCACCAAGCCCACACGCCGCATCGCCAACGCTGGCATTCTCACCACCGATGACCGCCGCTGGCTCCAGGACCACGCTCGCCGGCTCGCCGCGGATTTCGCCGGCCTCCCGGCCGGCCTGCCGCTGTGCGCTCTGCACGGCGACGCCTGGGACGGAAACGACGCCGTCGACGCCGACGGCACCGCCTGCCTCCTCGACCTGGAGAACACCTGCTGTGGACCACCGGAATGGGACCTCGTCTCCACCTCGGTGAAGCACCGCACGACCGCCACCGTCACGGCAGCCGCGTATGAGGACTTCTGCTCGGCCTACAGCATGGACGTCACCTAGTGGCCCGGGTACTCAGTCCTGGCGGGCATCCGGGAACTGCGCATCGTCACCTTCGCCCTCCAGATCGCCGACCAACACCCTCACGCCCGCGCGGAAGCACAGCACCGTGTCGACTGCCTGCGCGGCCGCAAGGGCCCACGCCCGTGGACATGGACGGCCGTACCGTGACCGGGGCGGGTTTCCCTCCGGTCCGAGCGGTCCAGTGTGCCGGGCTGAGCGCAGAGCGCTGCGCGCCCGGGCGGCGCCTGCCATGCCGTAGGGCGGGAAGCGCCGGTGGCGGGACGGGGGCTCACCGTCATCGGCCCTGGCCTGACCAGCGGCATCGGCGGTGGTCTCCCGGGCTGCAGCGCCGAGAAGGCCACCGGCGTCAGCCCCTGCGAGGAAATCATGGGCATCGCCTCCAAGGCCTACAACGAGATCCAGCGCTACGCACTCACCCACGAGCAGGACGACCAGCCCCGGACGCACCAGGAACTGGGTGACAACCGCTGACTCCCGGTGAGCGGCCGGGGGATCCGCGCTCCGCGAGGGCGCGATGTGCCGTCAACGCCGAGCAACTCGCGGACCGTCCCGTCAGGCTGCCGGGCGTCGCCCGGGCAACGGCTTCGCCCCGGGCTCGGCGTGTGGCCGGGCCCGGGGCGAAGGAGGGGTGCCTTACCGCGCCGGTACGGTCAGTGCGAGGCGGCGCGCCTGCGGCTCCGTAGGCGTGGGAGAGGGAGTAGCCCAGCTCCCCCGCCCTCGTGGATCGACCTGCGGGTCTCGGGGGCGACGTGGCTGGGTACGCCGCCGGGAAGGAGAACTGCCGGAAGAGCCGCTCCATGCCCGCCGCGTTCCGGTTGACGTCGGGGTAGGTCTCGGCGTACATCCCTTCCAGCCACGGGTTGGCCATCAGATAGATCTGCCCGACGGTCAGGTAGTTCGCGGCCCGCCAGTGAGCGTCCAGGGCCCGCAGCTCGTCGTCGGTGAGAGTGGTGGCCGGTGCCGACGTCGTGACGTCCCGCATGACTGCCTCCGAAGGGTTGGACGGGGCCCTGTCAGGAGCCTTTCCCCAGCCTGGGTTTCGCGCCGGGCTGCCGCCAGGGCCGATCGGAGGGCACCCGGGCCCATTCGGCCCAGGCGGGGCCGGCCGGGTAGGTCCGCGCCGTAGTGTCGGGAGGGGCGTACGGGAGGAGAGGACAGTGACTGACGACGATCGACCGCACCGGTTGTCGCGCCCGTTGTACGAGCGGGAGCTGCTGCGGCTTCAGGTGGAGCTGGTCAAGCTCCAGGAGTGGGTGCGGGCCGAGCGCCGGCGGCTCGTTGTGGTCTTCGAGGGGCGCGACGCGGCGGGAAAAGGTGGCGCGATCCAGCGGGTCGTCCAGCGCCTGAACCCGCGTGTCGTCCGGATCGCCGCGCTGCCTGTGCCGACCGAGCGGGAACGCACGCAGTGGTACTTCCAGCGTTACGTGGGACAGCTGCCCGCCGCCGGGGAGATCGTTCTGTTCGATCGCAGCTGGTACAACCGCGCGGGCGTCGAGCACGTCATGGGCTTCTGTACCGACGAGGAGTACGCGCGTTTCCTCCGCCAGTGCCCCGTATTCGAACGGCTTCTTGTCGAGGACGGGATCCTGCTGCGCAAGTACTGGTTCTCGGTGAGTGACACGGTGCAGGAGCAGCGGTTCCGTGACCGGCTGGCGGATCCGACACGGCGCTGGAAGCTGTCGGCGATGGACCTGGAGTCGATCACCCGCTGGGAGGCGTACTCGCGGGCGAAGGACGAGATGTTCGCGCACACCGACATTCCCGAGGCGCCTTGGTACGTCGTCGAGAGCGACGACAAGCGCTCGGCCCGCATCAACATGATCGCCCACCTGCTGTCGACGGTGCCGTACCGCGACATCCCGATGCCTGCCATCGATCTGCCGCCCCGCCCACCCTCCACCGGATACCAGCGGCCTCCTCGGGATCGACAGACACGGGTGCCCGATCGCGCAGCGGAGCTTGCACGATAGGACTGGAACGATGCCGAGGTGTGGTGGCGAAGCTGTGCGGGACGACGTACCACGACGGTGCGCCGCTTCCGATCGCCGGTGGTCGAGCGGCTGGACGAGCGGAGTGCGGTCAGCAGTCAGCGGTCAGCGGACGATGCGGGGCGGCAGCTGCGCCAGGAGCAGGGTCACATCGTCGTCGCCCGCGCTGCGCGGCAGCAGGGCCGAGAGGACCGAGTCCGCCACTGCCTCCAGGTCTTGTGTTTCCAGGTTCTGCTGCTTGTCCAGCGCCGTGCCCAGTGCGGTGGTGAGGGCCGTGATTTGCTTCTCGATGTCGGTGCCGGGCGTCTCCACCAGGCCGTCGGTGTACAGCACGAGAGTGGCGCCCGGTGGCGCGGTGCGGGTCACCTGCTCGTGCGGGAAGCCGCTCACGCCCAACGGCACGTTCACCGGTGCGGGCAACGGCAGGACGTCGCGCTCGGGAGCGGCCAGGAGCACCGGTAGGTGCCCTGCCGAACAGAGGGTGATCTCTCCGCTGCCGGGGTCGACCACCAGGTAGCAGCAGGTGACCAGTTGGCCGGGGAGGTCGGTGACGATGGCGTCGAGGACCTCCATCAGCCTGTGGGGCGGCATGCCGGTGCGGGCCAAGGCGTTGGCGGCGGAGCGCAGCCGGCCCATGACGGCGGCTGCTTCCAGACCTCGGCCCATCACATCGCCGATCAGGACACCGACCTTGCCGTCCGCCAGCGGGACGAGGTCGAACCAGTCGCCGCCGACGCCGGCGCCTTGGGTGGCGGGCAGATAGCGGCTGGCGGTGAGGAGGCCGGGCACGTCGGGTGGGGTGCCCATGAGGCTGTGCTGCAACGTCAGCGCGACGTGCCGCTGCTGCTCGTAGAGCCTGGTCAGCTCGGCTTCCGCCGCCTTGCGTTCGGTGACGTCGCGCACGGCCGCCGAGAACAGCACTCCCTCACCCGTTCGCAGCGGGCTGAGGCTGATCTCGACAGGGAACTCGTGCCCGTTCTTGCGGAGCCCGTAGAGGTCCAGCCCGGCGCCCATGGGACGGAACTGCTGATTGTGCGCGTAGTCCTTGCGGTGTGCCGCGTGCCGGTCGCGGAACCGGCCGGGTACGAGGACTTCCACCGGACGACCCAACAGCTCGTGCCGGTTGTAGCCGAACAGAACCTCCGTCTGGGAGTTGACCAGACGGATGGCGCCCGTGTCGTCCACGATGACCATGGCGTCGGGGGCTGATTCGAGCAGCCCCCGGAACTGTTCGTTCGCCGCCTCGCAACCGTCCGCGCGGATGACCTCGGCCCCACAGGGGCAGGCCGCCCGGCCTTTGGGGTCATGCCCGTGAGAAACGGTGCGTCTGGTCATCCGCCTGCCTTTCCTGGGCGCAGGGGGTGCTTGCGTCGCGCGCACAAAGGTCCCACCGCTGCGAGCCGATCGTGGCACGCAGGCCCGGCCTGTGACGTCCCATGGTTGTAGTTGATCGCTTCTCACCGGGAAAGGGCGAAGAACTGTCCGTTCATGGCCGGACGCCTGAAGCGCGATTCCTTCGGCCATGGCCGGTACGGCGTATCCCAGTTGTGATGGGGCCTGACAGGCGAAGCAGAAGATTTCGATGGCTCGGTGAAGGGCTGCGCCCCTGGGGCCAGGGGCTGTTCTGGGTCTGCTCAGTCGTCTTTCACGGTGAAGCCGACGTGTTGTGCCAGGAGGGGTGCCAGGTCGAATAGCTGGGTTGTGCTGATTGTCGCGCCACTCAGGGATCCGGTCCCGGAAGCGATGCGCAGGGTGGTGGCCTCGCGCAGGTCGACGGCGGTCAGCGTGGCCTTGTCGAAGCGGGCCCCGTCGAGGGCGGAGCCGGGGAAGCACACGCCATTGAGTGTTGCTCCGCTGAAGTCCACGTCACGCAGGAGACAGTCGACGAACGTCACGTCCTTGAGTGTGGCTGCGCGCAGGTTGGCTGAGTCGAATTTGCACTGATGGAAGACGGTGCGGCGCATCTCGGCGCCGTGGACCTCGGCGCCGGCGAAGATGCTGGCGGTGCACTCGCTGTCCAGCCAGGTGGTCTCGGCGAGGTTGGTGCCGACCATCCGGACGGTGTGCAGCCACACGTCGTCGAAGCGCGAGCGGCGGAAACGGCCGCGGTTGAAGGTGACCGAGGAGAAGGCCGACTCACTGAAGAGGGAACTGCTGCCCTCCGCGTCGTCGAAGGTTCGGCCTTCGAAGTGGAGCCATTCGTATGTGCCTGATCGCTCGATCTCCCCGGTGAAGGGGTTGAGGCGGTGCGCAAACGGCAGTGTGGCCAGGTCTCGCGGGGCGCGGGTTCGCATAGGGCTTCCTCCAGGGGACGGGGGTGGGCAGCCCTCACCTGCGGGCCTTGGCAGGACCACGGTGAGGGGGAGGGCCTCATGCTGACGCCAGGCGCGTCGTTTTATCCAATCGCGCTCGGGTCCGACGACCGGCTCCGGAGGCGGAGGAGATCTAGCGCCACTCCAGAAACTATATAAAAACATAGAAAAGGGACACATGGTCTTGCTGTGGTTGTGACATTCCTCCGGTACCCGAGTTGCAGGTATCCCGTAGTGATCTCTCTTCAGATCACCAAGTACGCCCTGCGGAAGGCGAATTGGCTCGCGTGCGGCCCCTGTCCGGCGACCGGTTCTGCCTGGAGACGCAGTTCCCCGAAATTGATTCTGCGCTTTGTTCCCTGAGCGGCTTAACTGCCGGCCTTGCTCACGAGCCGTCCTGGAGAGGAGAGGCGATCCCCGCTTCGCCGGTGGTCCTCACTGCTGCAGGGGCTTGTCGGCACGTCTCCCGGGTGCGAGTAGTTGGGTACAGGAAATCCCGGCGATATTGATCTTGGTCGGCCAGCACACCGTTCCGTGGCCTCGCCGAGGTTTACGGAAAGATCGTCGAGTGGTACCGGCGCTGGCTACGGTCCGCCTCGTGCCGGTGGAGTTTCTGACTGATGAGCAGGCCGAGGCGTACGTGACGTTCACCGAGGCACCCACGCGCCCGGAGCTGGAGCGGTTCTTCTTCCTCGACGATGACGACCGCGATCTGATCGCGCTGCGTCGTGCGGACGCGCACCGGCTGGGTATGGCGGTGCAGATCTGTACGGTCCGCTACGTCGGCCGGTTTCTGGGGGAGGACCCGCTCGCCGTGCCGTGGGAGACCGTGGAGTACCTGGCCGGACAGCTCGGCATCGCGGACGCCTCGTGCGTGAAGCGGTACGCCGAGCGGCGCTCGACGGTGTACGAGCACGCCGATGAGATCCAGAGGCGGTTCAAATACCGCGACTTCACCGACCGGAAGTGGGGGCGGGAATTACGCAGCTTCCTGTACGGGCGGGCGTGGACGCACGCTGAGGGGCCGGTGGCACTGTTCGGCCACGCGGTGACGTGGCTGTGGAAGAACCGGGTGCTGCTGCCGGGTGTCTCGGTGCTGGCCGGCGGGTGTCGGAGGCGCGTACGGCGGCCGAGCGGCGCCTGTACAAGGCGGTGGCCCGCGCGGCGGACCGAGCGGATGCGGCGCTCGCGCCGGCGTTGGCCGAGCTGCTGGTGGTGCCGGAGGGCAGGCGGGTCTCGGAGCTGGAGCGGCTGCGCGCCCCGCCGGTGAAGTCGACGGGCACGGCGATGGTGCGGGCCATGGAGCGGGTGGAGGAGATCTCCGCGTGCCCGACGGCGAGACGCCGGCCGCCGGGTACGGGCCGCTGGAGGCCATCGCCTGCACAAGGTGAACCTCAAGCGGATCGCCACGCACTGGCCGGACATGCTCCGCGTCGCCGGGTCGCTCATCACCAACCAGGTCCGCGCCTACGACCTGCTGCGGATGTTCGGCCGCGAGGGCCACCGACCCCGCTCGGCGCAGCGTTCGTCGAGTATGGCCGGGTCGACAAGACCATGCACCTGGTCGCGCTGGTCGCACCCGGTCGACGACACCTACCGCCGGCTGATGAACCGGCAGCTGACCGTGCAGGAGTCCCGCCACCGCCTGGCCCGCGCGATCTGCCACGGCGGCTGGGGCCAGATCCGCCCGGCGTACTGCGGGGGTCAGGAGGACCAGCTCGCCGCCCTCGGCCTGGTCCTCGACGCCGTCGTCCTATTGGAACACCCGCTACCTGGACGCCGCCGTCACCCAGCTCCGCGCCGAGGGCCACGACATCAAGGACGAGGAGGTCGCCCGCCTCTCCCAGCTCAAGGACCGGCACATCAACTTCCTGGGCCGCTACCTGTTCAACATCAAGGCCAGCGGCCCCGGCCAGGGCCTGCGCCCGCTGCGGGACCCGGAGGCCGTCGAGTAGTACGACGAAGGCGAGTCGGCCGCCGACTGAAGCGGGGCGTCAGCCTGCGGGTACCGGCACGGCGTCGTACTGCTCGACGGCCTCCGGGTCAGAACATGGTGTTGTCATTCTTGGAGGTGGCCGGGACGACTTGGAGGACGTCCCAGTGTTCGACGATCTTTCCGTTCTGGTCGAAGCGGAAGATGTCGATGCCCGCGTACTCCTCGTCGGGCCAGGTCTGGTGGCAGTGGAGGATGACGTGGTCGCCTTCGGCGAAGGCGCGCTTGTACTCGACGTGTTTGCCGGGGTACTCGGCGGCCATGCGAAGTGGGGCGACGCACCGCAGAAGATTCCGGTGCTGGAGCGTATCCGAGTGCCGCGCCCTGCTGGTGGTCATCCCCGGAGCCGTCCCGATCACCTCGGCGGCGACCGGGCGGACTCTTCCCGCCGGAACCGGCGCTACCTGCGCAGACGGCAGATCGAGCACACCATCGCCGAACCAAGATCCCAGCAGGCCAATCGTCGGCGCCGGGGCAGTCAGGGCGGCCGGCCCGCCGGCTTTGACCGCGAACGGTATGCCCGCAGGAACGAGGTGGAACGCACCGTCCTGGCGCTCAAGGGTTTCCGTGCCGTGGCCACCCGTTACAAGAAGCGGGCGTACGTCTTCCACGGCACGGTCGCCCTCGCCGCGATCCGGCTGTGGCTCCGATGAGGATTCACCCGGACAGTCCTGAGCGTCTGATGCATTCCCCCCCATCATGGGGGGCGGGGTCACGGAATCGTCAATACCTGGCCAACATCCAACACGTCCGGGTTGTCGATGCCGCTGGCGGCGGCGATGTCGCGGTATCGGTTGCCGTCACCGTAGAAGCGTTCGGCAATGGCCCACAGGGTGTCGCCGGATTCGACGGTGTAGGTCTGGGGGGTCGGCGAGGGTTCCTCTTGGGCAACCGCGGCTGCGACCGGTTCCTCGACGGCGATCGGGTCGTCGGTGTTGGTGTCCGACGCCCACAGCGGGCTGTCGTCCTTGCCGTACAGCACCACGTTGCGGTCAGCCTGCACCACCAGCCGGTCGGCGTCCTCGCCGTTGGTGTCGGTCGCCCACACCGCGCCGTCGTCGGTGTAGAGCACGAAGTTGCCGTCCTCCTGGAGTACGGCCCGCTGAACCCCCTTGTCATGGGTGTTGGTCGCCCACACAACGCCACCCGGCTCGGAGAGCACCAGGTTGCCGTCGTTCTGCAGCGTCAGGGTGTAGGCACCACCCTGCAGGGATCGACCGAGACCGAGTTCATCGCCCACGTGCAGCGTGTCACCCATGCATGTTCCTCTCGCGAAAGAGTGTGCGCACCGTCAGTATCGACTGTCCGCGACCAGAACCTCGTGGCCGCGCAAGAGGCATGACCAGCAGAAACGGTCCCGCATGCGGGATGTCACCCGAACGAGACCCTAAAATCTGGGCCAGCCTCAGGCGTGCAGAGCCTGAGGCCACACGACAACCGAGGCTCAGCCCGGCGACTCGTCGGACACGCTCGAGTAGCAATACCGCTGTTTTAAGTATGTTTCTGGCGTTTGCTGGTGGGTTTGGTGGGTGGTACCAGTGTGGGGACGGGGTCCGGTGGGTGGGGTGGGTTGCGGTGGTGGGGGTGTTTGAGCTTCCAGTTGCTCACTTTGCGTTTGATGACGCGGGGGTTGGTGCGTGGTCTGCGGGGTGGCAGGAGCCGTTCCAGCAGTTCACGGCCGGTCTGTGCCAGGGCCCGGCTGAGTCGGGAGGGGGAAAGTGCCGCCTGGTCCGTGACATGGCGGCGTGCGCAGCAGTTGACGTTCACCACGCGTCCGGGCAGGCGTCCACGCGCATCGGGCGGCGCCTGACTCGCAACCCTGGTTGCGCAGGGTCAGATGCCGCTTCCGGCCCCGGCCGCGGTTTCCAGGGCGGGCAGGTATCCCTGGCGCCGGCCGGTGGCGTTGGGGTGATAGGCGCTGTCCAGGGTGAACAGGGAGGGGGAGATGGTCCAGGGGGCGTCCGAGCAGAGCTCGTGGCCGGTGAACGCGCGGGTGACGTCGGCGAAGACGAACCCGTGGGCCTGCGCGCGGTCGCGGGTGACCGCGTTGAGGCGGTCGGTGGCGTCGTTGAGCGCGGCCTGACCCCGCGGGCTGACCAGCTGCCCGCCGCAGGTCCCGGCGGAGAACAGATGCGGGTAGCCGAGGACCGCCACACGGGCCTGCGGGGCCTTCTCCCGTACCGCCTTGTCCAGGGCGTCCAGCCGCCCGGGGAGCGTGTGATCGATGTCGTCCCTGGCCTGCCCGACGCGCTGCAGGCACTCCTGCTCGCCCTGCATGGCGCACGCCTTCAGGACATCGGAGAACCCCACATCGTTTGCTCCCACGGTCATGCTGACCAGCCTCACGCCGCCATCGAGGCCGGATAGCTGCGTGGCGGTGACATCGGAGGTCTTCGCTCCCGAGCACGCCGCGAAGCGGAACTCGCCCACGTGATGCTCCGCGGCCCACAGCGCAGGATGCGCACTGGCGCTGCGGCTGCATCTGCCGCTGGACGCCTAGTAGTTGCCGGCGCCGAGGCCGGACGCGATCGAATCGCCGAGCGCGGCGTATCCCAGCTCGCGCCCGGTACTGGCAGGAGCACTGCCGGCGTGCGCGGGTGACGCGACGGCGACAGACGCAACGGTCAGCGGGCACACCAGCATCGCCAGGAGACGGCGGCCCCACCACGAAGTTCGCCTCATGCCCGTCACCATGCCCATCAGGCAGCGCAGCACCTACCCCTGCGCAGACGGGAAGTGGGCTCACTGCTGCATCCACCGGCTCGCACCACGCAGGGGCAGCGCGCATCAATGGCGGCGCGCCCGTAACGGAAGGCGTCAGTACACCGGGCAGGGGGCGGAGGCTCAGGATTCGTCGGCTCGGCGCGTTCCTCCCGGGGGCTGTCCGGGGCTGCCGAGGGTGATCCAGCCGTCCGGGAGCCAGCCGCCGATGTATCCGTCGAGGAAGTCACCGAGCTCGGGGATGTCCAGGTGGGTGAGCACGCGCGGCGCGTGCCGGTAGGGCACCCAACACAGCTCCCCTGCCCCCGCGGGGGCGGTCACCGGCTGGAGGGTCGGCAGCGCGGGTGAGGAAGATGCGCGGCTCGTGTCGCCGCGCGAGAGCATCGCGCGCGGGCGGTGTTGCCTCCACGCGCGGCCGCCCGGTGCCTGGGGAATCTCCACCACCGCCTCGTGCGCGGGAAGGTTCAGCTGTCCCAGCCGCTCCGGCTCTGCGGGGAGAACGCACAGAACTTGCACCCAGCCACCCGTGCCCCGCGTTGCCCACCTGTCCACATCGGCCGACCGGCCGGCCCGCCCTGGCGCTGTCCCTGCTCCTTCTGTACCTTCCTGGTCCACGCAACACCGGCCCGACCGGAGGGAGATGCCTGCGATGGGTAAGCATGGTGACGGCAAGGGTGGCGAGGAAGGCGACAAGAACCAGTCCAACAAGGAGAAGGACGGCCAGTGGAACAAGCCGGTGACCGACCCTCCGAAGAAGAAGTGAGTCGTCCGTGAGCTCACCGGGACGACTCCTGGAGATCCTGACCAACAAGGGCGCGGTTCTCCCGGAGTGGAAGGACGCCGTGGCCTCCGTCGACCGCAAGCTCTTCGTGCCCGACACGATCGAGGTCGACGACCGGCCCCTGTCGCGTGGGGAGCGGCCGGAGCGGTGGTTGACCGTGGTCTACGGCGACCTGCCGCTCGTCACCCAGATCAACGACGGCAGAGACCTCGGCGAGGACGCGTACCGGCTGCCGACGTCCTCGTCCTCCATGCCCTCGCTCATGCTGGAAATGCTCCAGCTCCTCGACGTGCACGAGGGACACCGCGTGATGGACGCCGGAGCCGGCACGGGCTACAACCTCGCCTGGCTGGCCCACCGGCTCGGCTCCGGCGACGTCTTCGGCATCGACGTCGACCCCGCGATCGTCGGGCAGGCCATCAAGAACCTGGCATCCGCCGGGTACAGCCCGCACGTCGTGTGCGGCGACGCCGAGAAGGGATACCCGGACGGTGCGCCGTACGACCGGTGGCTCGCGACGTTCACCGTCCCCGAGATCCCCTACGCGTGGGTCGAGCAGACCCCGGCCGGGCGCATCGTCGCGCCCTGGGGCGGCAGCTACCACTCGTACTCCTTCGCCGTCCTTGACGTCCGGGACGGCGTCGCCGAAGGCAGGTTCAGCGGTTACCCCGCCTTCATGCGCTCACGCACGAACCGGCCTCCCCGCGGCTACCTGCACGACTTCCTTCACCACCAGGACGACGCCGTCCGCAGCACGACCACGGTCTCGCCCAGGGACCTGGAGGCCGAGTACGAGGCGAAGTTTTTCATCGGCCTCGGCCTCCGGGACGCGTGGTCCCTGCTGGTTGAGGCCAACGATGGCAGCGACGAGGCCACCTTGTGGGTGCTCGCCGATGACCGGAAGTCCTGGGCATCGGTGGACTACGTCCCCGGACACGACACCTTCACCGTCGAGCAGTACGGGCCCCGGCGGCTGTGGGACGAGGTCGAAGCCGGCTACCGGAAGTGGGAGGCTCTCGGCCGTCCCGACCGCGACCGCGCCGGCCTGACCGTCACCCGCGACGGCCAGCGCGTGTGGCTGGACGCAGCGCCTGCTGACCGTGGCGAGGGTCCGCAGGCGCCGCCTCCGCTCAGCGGTCACACGGTGACATCGAGCATGTAGTTGTTGGTGATCAGGAATGTCACCAGGCCCGTCCCCGTTCCGAAGGTCCCGGTCCCGGAGTCCCGTCCCTGGCCGCCGGTGCTGCGTTCGGTGGCGTTGCCGGATGCCGCGGTGGAGTCCCGGTCGAAGCGGCGGTCGATCGTGAACTGGATGACCTGACCCGTGTCGGTCCGCCTGAGGCTGTCGGTGGTCCTCGTGGTGAAGACGAGGTCGCTGCTGCTCGTCACCGAGCCGGAGATGGTGAGCTCGGCCGGGAAGGACGCGTCCGGCGTCGCGCAGCGGAAGCCGCTGCCGCTTCTGCCGTCGACGGCCCCGTTGAGGGGATGGACGTTCACGTTGATCGAGCCGGCGCAGTTGAAGGTCGCCAGTCGAGCGCGAGCGGCGTGGGCCATGGCGGACGGTGCCGTGGCAGTCGCCGTCAGGAGCAGTGCCGCCGCCGCACCGGTGGCGGCCCGGCTACGAGTGGACGCAGGGAACATTGCGGTCCTCCTTCGGCTTGCGGATCTTGCAGAACATGACAAGCACAGACGATGTCAAAGGGCTCAGAACGCCTGGGTGGTGTTCCAGGTGGCCTGGCTGGTGGGATGGGCCAGGTCGGTCGAGACCCCGCTGAGGTGGCGGTCGGCGCCGAGGGATCCGATGTAGCGGCCCTTGGTGCCGTCGGACCAGGGGATGACGAAGTAGATGTAGTTGCCGTCCACAAAGCCCTGGTCGATGGTGCCTGTCGCGCTGCTGCCGCTCTTCGAGGCGGTGCCGGTGAGGTTCCCTTGGGCGTCCTGGGTCACATTGAGCGTGGCGATGAGCACGTTGCTCTGGTAGATGGACCAGGTCCCAGCGGCATTGAAGCCGGGCGCCTTCACGAGCCTCGCGACGGACAAGGGGGCGGATTGATGGTGGGCGGCGTCTGCCGTGGGAGCCAGAGCGATGCCACCGAGGCTGGCAGCAAGGGCGAGGGAGACTACAGCGAATCTGGTGCGCATGCGAAATCCCTCCACTTTAGTGGGACTTATCTGGCATGAGCTGTGTCGTGCACGAGCATGACAGTCCCGGCAACCCCGCACCAGAGGTAGCTGAATCGAGTGAAGTTCATCTATTGGTTGGCGGTCGGGTGTGGGTCCACCACCCGAGGTCGGCCGCCCGTCTTTTGCGTCGCCCCGCGGCTCGTCGGGCAAGGGGTGACGTAGGCCGCGACTGCTCGAGCCATCCGCCATCCTCCGGGCGGCGCTGTAAGCGGGCAGTCGGCTGCTACGGTCCGTCCATGGCGTTGCCCGTGTCGCGTGCCGTCGATCTCCGCCGTGAGCCTGTTGACGAGGTGCTGGAGCGTGTGGAGCGGTCGCTGCTGACGGTTCTCGACCGGCTGTCGCTGGTGCGTAAACGTCGTTCGGTCGGGGCCCGGACGGACCGGCACACGTGGGTGCGCATCGAGCGGCGCGGCTTCGGCCGCATCGCTACTCAGGGGTGGAACGGGCCGGGAGGCCGTCACCGTCCTGCGTGGCGTCGCCTTGGCCCCGCGCTGCCCGCTCGGCCGCCCCGACCCCACCGGACCGGAACACCCCGTTATCAAAGCCCTGACCAGCCGCGCGCCACACAGAGATACCGGCAGCTCATCAAGGCGCTGGCGGCGTACGCCGACTCCCTGACCCAAGCACCGGAGGACTCTGGAGGTCGTACAAGGTAGTCGGACCGTGCCTATGCACGCCGCTGTAGTTGCAGTCGGCGCATTTCTGCCACAAGCAGTCCGGATCGGCGACGGCGGCGTGGCGAACGGAGTGGTGCGAACCGTAGCCGTGGGCGTGAAGCAGTTGAGCGACAGACCCGTCGTATTTGAGGGCCATCTGCGGCGCGGTAGGAAAGCCGTCCTCGGCCCGTCACGGGGCAGCGGCCGGTGTGGGGGCACCGACGGAAGTCCTCTGCCAGGACTGATTCCGCGGTTGGCACTCATCAGTGCCCACGGTCGCAGAGATCATTTCCCGGCGTGGCCAGGATCCGCCTTGCGTACGTGTATGCGGCCTGGCCCGCCGCTCGGTATCGAAGACGAAGAGTATTCGGATGCTCACCGTCCCACCGCTACGCGGACGCAGCTCCCGCATGTTCCGGTAGCGGCTCTTCTCGATCCCGCCGACCGTCGGGCGGCGGAGCGCCGGACGAGCCGGCGCCTCCTGCCGGCGCGGGCTACATCGTGATTGCCGATCCGGAGGGAAACGAGTTCTGCTGGGACTGAACGGCGGGGAACTTCACGCCGGTGAGGTCTTCGGAGACGGCCCACAGCCGCTGTTGGACGGCTACCTCGTACGACTCCGGGCTGGAGGTGACCAGTCGGGGGTGGCCCTTGACCTCGTTGCGCCCGCCGGGACCGTAGTACTGGCCGCCGAGCGCGCCGGGGTCGGTGGCGGCGCGCAGGGTGGGCAGGGCGCCCATGGCCGGCGTCTGGGTGATCAGCGGCGCGAGCCAGGTGACGGGCAGGCGGAGCGCGGCGGGGGTGTTGCGGATGAGGTCGGTGTTGGACACGCCGGGATGGGCGGCGACCGCGACGGTGGTGCCGTGCGCGGCGAGCCGGCGCTGCAGCTCGTACGTGAACATCAGGTTGGCCAGCTTGGACTGACCGTAGGCGGCGGCCCGGCTGTACGACCGCTCCCACTGCAGGTCGTCGAAGTGGATCGCGGCCCGGATGCGGTGACCGGTGCTGCTGACCGTCACCACACGCGAGCCGGGCACCGGCAGCATCAGGTCAAGCAGCAGCCCGGTGAGCGCGAAGTGGCCGAGGTGGTTGGTACCGAACTGCCTCTCGAAGCCGTCGGCGGTGGTCTGCTTCGGGGTGTACATCACGCCGGCGTTGTTGATCAGCAGGTCGATCCGGTCGTGCCGGGACCGCAGCGCCGCCGCCGCGGTCCGCACGGAGTCGAGCGAGGTCAGGTCCAGCGCCTGCACGGTCACCTCGCCGCTCATGCGGGCCGCGGCCTGTTCGCCCTTCTCGACGTTGCGCACGGCGAGCACCACGGACGCCCCATGCTCGGCGAGCGCCTTGGCGGTCTCGAACCCCAGGCCGGTGTTGGCCCCGGTCACCACGGCCACCCGCCCACGCTGATCCGGAATATTCGCCGTCGTCCACTTCTCGCCCATGCCAGGCTCCCAGCTAGATAACGTACCGAAGGTATCTTGTGTTGCCGACGTTAAAATACCTTCGGTATGTTGTCAACGTACCGAAGGTACCTAATCTAGACTGGCGATCGTGACTTTCCAGCGGGCGCGAACTGAAGAGCAGCGGGAGATCCGCCGACGGGCGATCCTCGACATGGCGTCGGCGATGCTCGACGAGATGCCTGTGGCCGCGGTCACCCTGAACGAGCTCAGCCGCCGGGTAGGCCTGGCGAAGCCGAACGTGCTGCGCTACTTCGAGTCTCGCGAGGCGGTGCTGCTGGAGCTGCTCGACCGCTTTCTGCGGGAGTGGCTGACGGAACTGGCAGGGGAGTTGGCCGCCGGCATCGACGAAGATCTCCCCATGTCCGAGCGAGCGGCAGCGGTGGCCGAGATCCTCAGTCGCTCGCTGTCCGGCCGAATGGTGCTGTGCGAGCTCTTCGGCGCACAGGGCAGCGTCCTGGAACACAACGTCTCCGTCGAGGTCGTAGCACGCTACAAGCGCGCCTCCCTGGACCGCCTGACAACCATGACCGCCCTGATCCGGAAGTACCTGCCGGAGCTGGGTGAGAACGCAACACTGTTCAGCCTGCAGACCATGGTCATGGCCGGCGCGCTGTCGGCGTTCAGCACGCCCCCACCCAGCCTGCAGGCGGCCTACGAGGCCGAGCCCGACCTGGCCCGCTTCCACTTGGATCTGAAGGACTACTTGAAGCAGGCCTTGACCGCAACCCTCCTGGGCGTGCTACCCCGCCGCTGACCAGCGTTGCACTGAACAGGCCAAAACATCTGTGCCTCTTGGGCTGAACCTTTTCGACTTCTCTGCCGCCCCGTTGTGAGCTATCAGAGAGGATGGGCGGCATGAACCGCTGCGGCGATCCCGCCGACCAGCTCAGCCGGGAGCGGGGCACCGCCGGCTTCCTGGTGGACCAGGTCGGGGTGTCCCACGCGTGGGACACCCCGAGTTCGGCCCGGACGGTGCCTTCGATTGCCTCGGCGGCGGCCGCCAGGTCGAGTAGTCGGTACGCCGTCGAGCGGCCGATCCCGAACTCGGCGAGCGCGTACGCCGACCACGACGGGTGCCCGAGGACGGTCCACGACGTGCTGCTGTTGCCCGGGACCACCGCGGTTCGCGTGGCGCGCACACTCTCCTCCGCCGCGGTGCTGCCGCGCCAGGCCGAGTTGCTACGCCGGCTGGCACGGCTGGGCCTGCCGTTCAAGGTACCGGGGCCGCTGTCCGAGGGGGACTGTGGCCCACTCCGGGACGTGCTGGGTGTTCCGCACGAAGGCGTGGGCGGCCATGGCGCCAGGGCTGGGGTGAACCGATACTCGGTGAGGTGCTTCCGCGGCTGCCGTGGACCAGGCGCCGCGAAGCACGTCGGCGTATCGGCCAGGCGCGGGACCTCCTCGTGCCGGAGCCCTGCCTGGTGCACGGCAGGCTGGATGCCGAAAACCTCCTGTGGGACGGGCGGGGGCGGTTGGTCAGTGTGCTGGGCCGGGACCGGGCCCAGCTCTTCGGCCCCGCGCTCGACGCGGCATGGCTGTTCGCGCAGCAGTGGGACCCGAGGCGGGCCGGCGCCGACCGGGAGCAGATGCGTCGGACCCGGATCTGGGTGCGTACCCTGGGTCTGGAGCCGCTGGCTCGCGCGATTCTCGGCCACAAGCCTGAAGAGCACCTGGCATACCAAGTCGGCAATACAATCGAATGGCTGGACCAAACCACCGGCTGGTGAACCCATCAGGCGCTGTGTCGCGGTTGCCCGACGGCGGGAACCCACAGGATCGCGCCGGGCGTCGTGCAGGGATGGGGCGGTTCGTTCGCTCGAGGGAGGGGTGGATCCGTGTGCCGTGATCGGCCGACCGACGACCAGTTGACGAGGGTTTTCGCCGCCGTGCTGGAAGAGGTGCTGAGCGGCCAGGGTTTGCGGACCCACACCGGGCTCGACATGGAAACGGATGACGCGCTGTGGGAGATCGCCAAGTATGGTCCGGGGGCCCCTCCCGAACTCGTTGACGCCGCCCGTGCCGCCTTCGCCGGACAACTGGACGGGAGCAACGCCGCGCGCTGGCACGCAGAGCTCACGCGCAAGATCGAAGCCCGCCGGCAGCGCGCCACCGAGCGCGAGTCAGGGCCCAGGGCCACCGAGGCTCGCGGTGGTGCCGAGCCGCCGGTGAAACCGACCAGGGCGACGCCGACCTCAGTGCAGGCGGTACGCGTCAAAGGCGATCAGACCTACTTGGACGAGTACGGGCGCACCTGCTACGAAGGGGAACTGTTCACCGGCGAAGTCGAGGAACTCGCGGACAACGGGCACACCTTGCTACTCGGCACCTACTTCTCGGGCATCGAGCACGGGCGGCAGCAGGAGTGGTGGCCGGACGGGACCAAGCGGGCCGAGGGCGTGACCGACATGGGTGCCGCGGTAGGTGAGTGGCGGTACTGGCACGCCAACGGCCGGCTGTCGGAGTTGGTCGTTCTCGACGAGAACGGCCGGGAGATGACGAGAAAGCGCTGGAATGCCGCGGGTGAGGTGATCATGGATCATGTGACTCTCCGGGCCTGATCCTGAAACAGGATCACCGAAGCGCTCGCGCCACACCAGGAGGGGCAGGCTGGTGCATCTCTGTGGAAGCCGGCTGCTCCCGCATCAACCAACGGCGCCGCACGCACCTGGACGCCAAGTCCAGCAAATGGGCGTCCGCCACGGCCGCGGTGGACGCGGCTTGGTGCCCAAGCGAACCCCATGGGCGCGGCAACTGCCGTCGGCGCGGCGGGAAACGCGTCTGCCCCATCTGGCGGGGCGCGGGCCAGTTGGCAGTCTCCGAGCCCTTCTGGCCTGACGCTCCGTGACCACGTCACACAACCTGGGCCAGACCCTCGAATGACCCGACAAAATCATGATGTCGCTTCTGTGGCGGTCGTTCCGGTCCGGCGGGCGACCGGTTCGCCGCGCGGGCGCGATTATCCCGCGTTCCTTTCGTCGGCGTTCGCCTGCCAGGTACGTCCGATGGCCCGGAGCAGTGCCGGGTACACCCCGAGGAACCGGAAGGGCTTGATGGCGGCCATGTAGACGGTTCCGAGCAGCCCGTTCGGCTTCACCAGGACGGCCATCCGGCCGTTATATCCGCCCGCTTCGTCCGGTACCCAGCCGAGGTGCATCACCGCGTGCACGGGTCCGGTTGGCCAGCTCGGCCGCCCACTCGTCGGGCAGTTGGTAGAGAGGGGTGAACGGGCCGGAAGGAGCATCGGCGTCCTGGGGGCCCTTGCGAAGGTCCGCCGGCAGCCGGTCCCGCAGCGTCCGTACCCGGGCACCCGTGCCGGCGTCGTCGTTGTCCCAGCCGAGCAGTGCCCCGAGCTTCCAGCGGATCGCGAAGAGCAGGCGGTAGACGGGGGAGGAGACGGCGGTCCCGCCTCCGGCCCCGTTCGCGATCTGGCGCACCAGGTGCGGGAAGTCGTCGGGACCGCCGGGTGTCGGGAGTGCCCACACGTCCTCGACCCGGAAGTCACCGGCGATCTCGTGGATCCGCCAGCGGCGGGAGGTGCGCGCGGTCCTGGGGAGCCTCATGCGCCGACCCCTAGACGGGGGAGTGTTGAAGGGAGACACAGCATGGCCACGGCCCGCACACCCCGCGGCAAGTGGATCGAGATCGAACAGGTCGAGAGCGGCGGAGGCGACGCCAGGGCCAGGCTGGAGCGGTTGTTCGCGATCGCCTCGGTGGACGAGGGGCCCGTCACGGGCATCACCACCGAATTCGCCATCCGCGACTGGGCCCGGCGCGACGAGGCCGTGGCACAGCGCCCGCGACGGGTCGACAACCGGCGCATGGACTATCTGCGCCGCCTGTTCGCGGCCATCACGCGACAGGTCGGTGGAGCGGAGCACGTGGCCGGGCGACGACAGCACCACCTTTAGGGTGTTGCGCATGCCGCTCCCCATACATGCCCTTGCCCACCGGCCGCTGACTGCCGGGGCCGTCGCCGAACTCGTCTCTCTGGCGGCCGCGTCCCACGTCGCCGACGACTTCGACGCGGTCGAAGACGAAGTACGGCGGCGGGGGTGGTCCTGGGAGGACAGCCTGGTCTGCGAGTCCTTCCGCACCGCGGACCAGCATGTGCTGTGTTGCGACAGCGCCAGCCCCTTCGGGGACCCCGACGCACGGACTTTCCTGGTATTCGGAGAGGTCTACCCCGTCAACCCGCACGACGAGGACATGGCGAACGGGCCCTGGCTGTACGGCCTCATGGACCGCTGGCAGGAGCTGCCGGGCTGGAGCGGCCGCAGGCCCGGCACCGACGAGGACTGCGAAGCCGTACTCGCGCAGGCCGCGCAGGTGGTGACCGCCCATCTCGGCGCGCCCCCGGAGCGGACGATCTCGTCCCCCGCGGCCCTGGTGGCGGGGCCCGCGCTGACGCACCGCGTCTGGCGCACCCTCACCCACGCGTTGATCCTCGGGCCCGCAGCCGACAACGGCCCCTACGGATACCTCACCCACCTGCAGCTGTCCTGCACCCCCCTCTCCTGTGGCCCCGACCTGCCCTCCGCGGACGACGAAGACGGCCTGGCCGACTGGATGGCAGCGCACATCGACTGGTGACGGCGTGCCGCGTCCGTCGTCGAGCGAACCCCTTGTATGCCATGCCGGCCCAGTCACCTGTACGCCCGGCGCCGCTGACCGGAAGATTGCGATTCGGTCCATCATGGTGGGTCGGTGAGTAGTTCTTCGGCCCCGAGCGGGCAACCCTCGCACGAGGAGCGGCGCCCTTCCGCTCGGACGGACTACGCGGGCGCGGTGTACGGCTCGTTGCTCGCGGCGTCCGTGGTGGCCACGGCCGGAAGCGTCGGTGATTTCCCGCGGCTTCAGCTGATCGTGCTGCTGCTGGTCACGGGCGTGGTGTTCTGGGCGGCGCACGTGTACGCGCAGGTCGCCGGCGAGCGGGTCATCGGCAGACCCCTTGACCACCGCGAGGTGCGGCGGGTCGCGGGACACGAGTGGTCCATCGTGGAGGCCGCGGTGCTGCCCGCGGTAGCGGTGGCGATCGGCCCGCTGCTCGGAGCGGACCGGTCCGGCACGGCCTGGCTGGCTCTGGCCGTGGCGGTGGCCCAGCAGGTCGTCTGGGCGACCCTCGGCGCGATCCGGGCGGGCGCGTCCCGGCGGATGGCAGTCGCGGAGGGCGTCATCAACCTGTTGCTCGGCCTCGTCATCGTCGCGGCCAAGGCGGCGCTGGGGCACTGACCCTCGCAAGTCCAGCCCGTGGGGGACTCGGCGTCCCCGGTGGAGCGCCGCGAGAAGCTGATCACCTGGGGTGTCAGGGTGTTCGCCAGCAAGCGGGGCGTGTGGTTCGAGTACGGGAAGGGCTTTCCCGCCCCGGTCCGCTTGGCCGAGCTGCGCTTCGACGGCTCTCACTCACGTCCGGGCCACGGCACGGTGTCGGTGGTCGTGGACCTGGCAACGAACACCGCTGAGCTCATGCTCGTCGGCGGGCAGGTGACTTCACTCCCTCTCCCCTTGGGGGCTCGGGCGCTGACGGTCGCTGGTCACTGGGTGAGCAGTGGGTAAACGCGCAACACCGGGGCCCGCTGTTCCAGGTTTCCGGCGGCGACGAGTCGCTGCTGGCGTCCTGTTACCGGGAGTCCCTGCGGGTGGCGGACGAGCTGGGCGCGAGGACGGTGGCGTTCCCGGCGATCTCGACGGGCGTCTACCGCTGGCCGATGGAGGACGCGGCCCGCATCGCGGTGAAGACGGTGAGGGCGACGGAGACGAACGTGGAGGAGGCCCGCTTCGTCCTCTTCGACTACGTGCGTACCCAGGCGTTCGCCCGCCAGGTGACGTGACTGACCGCTTGTCCGCCAGCTCAGAGCGGTTCTGGTCACTGCCGTCCAGCGCTGAGAGAAGAGCTGGCCGGCTTGAAGCGCCCAGCTCTCATTCGCGCCTGTGCGCTGCTGGGCGAAGGCGGAGAGGGCACGGATCCTGTACTGCGGGCTACGAGATTCACCTTGCGCACGCTGGCTGAGCGAATCGAGCAGCTCGACGGGCAGGTCAGAGAACTGCAACAACGTCTGTCCGAGTTGATTGAGGAGCACTACCCCAGGCTGTTCGCCGCTGTGGGGGTCGGACCGCGGAGCGCCACTGTTGTTGGCTGCTATGAGCTCGTAACAGGATCATCTAAGTTGGCCCAGGGTGAATCGGTCGGGAGAGATCTTCGAATGGTGCAAGCTGACGAAGCGATCTTCCGGGCTACTACTCGCTCGGTCGCTTTCCGTAATAGCGGCTGACCGTCCGGGCCAGCTTCCGCTGGATTACGCGCAGCATCCTGATCGTCGCCTCGTCATCGCGCCCCGTGGTCGTTGACCATTCGACGCCCGAACCGGCGAGGTCGCTGACGAAGACGATCTCTGTAGCCAGAAGTGTCCTCGCCCAGTCCGCTGCGTTGAGGGGGGCGTCTTCGCGGAGCGCGTTCCGGAGCCTACGGCCCTGGTCGAGCAGGTCCTGTGTGCCGCCGAACCCCATGCCGACCGCGAGTTGATCGCTGCAGTGCGCGGGTCCGCCCCATTCCAGGAGTGCACGAGTCAGCAGTCCGACCTCGTCCTGGGTCAGCAGCTCGCTCGCTCTCACCATGCCGTGCGACACAGATGCATCCTTCCCCATAGTCCGCAGATGTGGTCGGGCCCGGTGCCGCCCAGACGGACGCCATGGCCCACCGGATCCGGGATGGCATTTGCCGTCGCATCCGGTCTGGATCTTCACTCAACCCTCAGGTGATCACGCTACCTGTCTCTTGAGCCGGCGCCGGCAGATGATGCTGCAGGCCAGCGAGACGAAGGCGTCGTGGAGTTCGAGTCGTCGTTCCCAGCGGACGGCGAGGCGTTTGAACTGGTGGAGTAGTGCGAAGGTCTGCTCGACGACGAATCGGAGCTTGCCCAGGCCCTTGATGTTCGGGGATCCCTTGCGGGAGATCACCGGCAGGATCCGGCGGCGACGCAGGTCACGCCGCACAGTCTTCGAGTCGTACGCCTTGTCGCCCAGAACGCACTCGGGCCGCCGTCGCGGTCGGCCGGGTCGCCCGGCGACGGGCGCGATGCCGTCGACCAAGGGGGGAGCGTCTGGGTGATGTCGTTGCCGTCCACGCACGCGTGACTCCAGTCGAGTGCGCCGGCCGCGTTGAGCTCGGCGAGCAGGAGGCGGTGCAACTGCTCGAAGACCCCTGCCTCTTCCCAGCGGTCCAGGCGCCGCCAGCAGGTCTGTCCGGAGCCGAATCCCAGCTCCAGGGGCAGCAGGTGCCAGGCAATGTCTTGATGCAGGACATAGAGAATGCCCTGCAGGCCCAGCCGATCCGGCCCCGGTCTCGGCCCAGGTGAACGCTCCGGCCAAGGCGGCAGCAACGGTTCGATCAGCACCCACAAGCCATCGTCCACGATCCACGGCCGAGTCGTCACACACCACGAACGGTCGAATCCTCACATCGGTCACGCCCGGCCAGGGCACTTCGGCAAGATCCTGTTACGAGCTCTATGAGGGACAATGCGGACCGCTTGCGCGGCGAAGCGTCGTTCGCCGCCTTGTGTGGGGCGAGCCCGGTTGAATACTCCTCGGGCAGTAGATGCCATCGTCGGCTCAACCGTGGCGGAAACCGGTAGGCGAATGCTGCCCTGTACCGCATTGTGCTGACTCGACGCTGTGCTGGGATCCGCGTACCCAGGCGTATTACGAGAGACGGGTCACGGAAGGGAAGACCCGGCGGGAGATCATCCGCTGCCTGAAGCGGTATGCGGCCCGGGAGGTCTACCGCCTCGTCCAGGGTCAGCGCCAGGTCCTGAGCTGCTCGTGAGCGGCCCTATCGCGCGCCCTGATGAGGGCGCGGGGCGCGGCGCGATCGGCCGCGGTCGGCGCACCGGTCGGCGCAGTAGCTTGTTACTGCGATTGCTCGTTGTGCGGCCTCGCAGGCGAAGGCGTGCCAGGCCGCACATCGGGTCGGGGTGACCGGTTACGGTACGCCGATGACGAGTCGCCATGATGTGGCTGTGGAGGTCCTCCGGGGGTTATCGGGTCCTGAAGTGGCGGTAGAGGTTTCGGGCCACGTACACGCCCGGGCCGCCGAAGCCGACGATGTCGACGCGTCCGTCACCGGTGATGTCGGCGAGGAAGCGGGGGTGGCGGCCGACCCGCCAGGCGCCGGCGTGGTCGTGGTAGCCGAAGCCACGGCACACCAGTTGGGCCTGCTCGAAGCTGCCGTCGCCGCGGTTGTGCGATACCCAGACGCCCTCGTTGCCGAAGCCGATGATGTCCGGGTTGCCGTCGCCGGTGACGTCGGCGAGGAAGCGGAGGTGCTTCTTGCCCGTCCAGCCCTGGGCGAACCCGAAGTCGTTCAGGACGAGCTTGGAGGGGTCGAACGTGCCGTCGCCGCGCCCGTGTGAGACGACCACGCCCTGCGGGCCGAACCCGACGATGTCCACTGCTCCGTCACCGGTGGTTTTGAGCAGGAACCGCGGGTGCTCCTCGACCGAGCTCCACCCTTGGTCGACCCCGAAGTCGTCCAGGATGTACAGAGGGTCGGGGAACGTGCCGTCCTCGTCCTGGAGGGACACCCAGACACCGTCGTCGTGGAAGCCGACAATGTCGAGCCTGCCATCGCCGGTGGTGTCGGCGAGGAAGCGGGGATGCTTGTCGGTGAGCCAGCCGCCCGCTTCTTCGTCGCGGCCGAAGGCCCGGAGGACCGGCTCGTCGGCGAGCGGAGCGAACTTTCCTTCCTCATCCTGGAGGGACACCCAGACACCGTCGTCGTGGAAGCCGACGATGTCGAGCCTGCCATCGCCGGTGGTGTCGGCGAGAAGGCGCGGATGCTTGTCGGCCAGCCAGGCGCCGGCCTGGTTGCCGTGTCCGAACGCTTTGACGACGGGCTCGCCGCCCGGGGGCGGATACGTCCCGTCCTCGGCTTGAGGGTGCACCCGGACGCCGTCGGCGGACAGCACGACGACGTCGGGCCTGCCGTCGCCCGTCGTGTCCGCCAGGGTCCACAGGTCCGCGGGGCTCGGGGAGGGCGCGGGTGGGTGCAGGACGCGCTCTCCGTCGTCGAATGTGCCGTCACCTTGGCTGGACGACGTCACCATGCCCTTCGCGGGCTTGAGCCCGACGATGTCCGCCCGCCCGGTTCCCGCGGCGTCGGCGAGAAACCGCGCACCGAGCCCAGCCCACCAGGTCGGCTGCCCGCTGGGAGAGCGCTGGGCCCCGTCGCTCTTCCAGCCGCCAGCGTCCTGGTCGCTTCCGAACCGCTGAAGGACCAGCAGCATGTCGCTGAAGGAGGGCGTCGCGCCGGGTGCCGGCCGCAGCGCGCCCGAGCAGGCCAGCCGCCAGGACTGGCGACTGTTCCAGTGGCTCAGGGGCGACCAGCGCAGCACCGGGTCGCTGGTGCGCTCGGGCTCGGCCGGCATCAGGCGCCAGCGCTGGCTCTGAGCGCTGTCGTCGTACTCGTGCAGGACGATCCGGGTGTCGTCCGGGCCGGGGTCGGCGAGGTCGAGGACCGCGTCATCGGTCGCGCTCTCGATGAAGTAGAGGCCCGCTTCCCCCTCAACGGGGACGAGGCGCCACTGCTGGGCCTGGTTGTTCCCGGCGGCGGCGTTCCACTGGCGGACACCGCGGTCCGCGGCGGCGGGGTTGTCGAGCACCTTGCCGCTGGCCGCGTTGCGGATCACATATGCCTGCTCGTCCTGCGCGGCCTGCACGGGGATGAGCTGCCACTGCTCTGGGCTCGGGCCGTCATCGGGGAAGTCGCGGACGACGAGCGCACCGTCCGCGCCCGGCGCGGCCTTGGCACCGAGGACCTTTCCCGTGGCGGCGTTGACGATCTGAAGCTTCACTTCTTCCGTGGGCACGGGCATCGGTCTGCCTCTTCCAGGCGGTCGGGGCGTGGGCTCGGGACCGGGGCGGCGCGGTAGTGGCCGCCGGTCACGTGAAGACGTGGTGGTAGGGAACGCTCCACTCGTTGGGCAGCCGCGGGTAGAACGTGTTGATGACCGTCCCGGTGAAGTCCCCGCCCCAGTTGTAGGTGAGGCGCACCTCGCTGTCGGCCGCCACCGCGTGGTCCTTGAACCCGAGGATGGCGTCGGGGTGGGTGATCGGCACGAACGTGATCCCGCCCCACGGCGTCACCGTGACGACCCACAGCTGGGTGTCCTCGGGCGCGCCGTTCTTCCCGCGCCACTTGTCGCCCACCTTGTCGGGCAGGCCCACCTGTACGGTGTCGGCCGTGCTCTTGGGAGCGTCCTGGTGGATGGTGATGCGCCTGCGCTGCGGCTTGGGTACGCCGTCGTCGCCGCGGCCGTCGTCGGCCTGGCTCGCTCCTGCGGGTTGGGGCGGGACCTGGCCCGCGGCGCTCTCGATGAAGTACAGCGGCCGCTGTCCGAAGAAGCCGGCGGGGGTGATGTGCCAGAGGTGGCCCTTCGCCTCCTTGGTGGCCGGGTCCAGCGCGGTGGCCAGTTTGACTCCCTTGTCGTGGCTCGCCTCCGCCAGCTCGGTCGGCCGGAGGTAGCCGCCGTTGAAGGCGTGGACGAGCATGACCGGCCGGTTCTCGATCAGCGCCGCCACGATCGCGTTGTCATAGCTGTTCACCGCTACCGGGCCGCCGACCACCAGGTTCGACATTACCGTGCGTTCTTGGGTGTACATCGCGGAAACCTCACCTGTTCCGAAGGGGAGAACAACGGGTTGGACGCTCAGTGCAGTGGCCTGTCGCGCGATATCTCCGCATACTCAGCCGCATTCGATCGAAGCGACTCCAAAGCCGATTGGACACCTCGTCCGCAGCCACGGTCAAGGCTACGGAATCGACAGGAAAGAAGATTCCGGAAGTCTTCGATCGGGCAATCGTCAGCTCTCAATCTACCTTATAACTCAGATGAGTTGAGATAGTCGTCGAGTCCTGTCACTCGATTGAGCACATAATACGGAGACACCTTCCAGGCGGGCGGAGCCCGTGCTAGGTTCGCCTTTCGGAACGTACGCAGAGCCTTGTTTGCATTTCACCGGGCAGAATTCGGCCAGATTAGTCGAGGGCGGGAAATGTCTTCCAACGCGTACAACCTGGATCGGGCCAAGCGCCAGCCGCTGACGAAGAAGAACCTGCGGGAGCTCAACATCGAGCAGACCTGGCAGGCCATCCTCAACCACCCCAACCTGGTCTACGTCGACGACTACGGTGTGCTGCACAAGCCCGTCGGGTTCTCCGTGAACAAATCGAGCTTCGGCTCTTTCCCCGGCTCCGCCTTCCAGTTGGGCTGGATCGCCTACATCAACCTCGGGGAGCCGCTGATCGAGGAGCGGTGCGATATCGGCCAGCCCCCGCCCGACACGTTCTCCTCGCGCGCCTACGTCAACCGCAATCAGGCATCTCCGATGACCTTCACCGACTCGGTCGATTTCACCGTGTCGAACGGGATCACGTGGTCGCTCCAGGGGACAGCCCAGCTCACCTTCGGTGGCAGCGTCAGCGCGCAGCTCCAGTTGCAGTTGCAGAACACGCTCCGGATGGACCTTCAGACGCAGCTTCAGACACAGCTCCAGAACGAGGTGTCGGGCAGGAACTCGAACACGGTGACCAACAAGAACAGCAAGGACAACGTCGGGGTGGACAACGCCAACGCCACCGAGATGGGCATGCGGAACGCGATGACGAACTCCGCGGCGAACTCGATGACGAACTCGGTGGGCTTCAATACCACGGGCACCGCCACCGGCACCGCGACGCTCAACGCACAGTTGATGCTGGGTATCACGGCCTCCGTCGGCGGCTCCCTGACCACCAGCTGGACCTCGCGATCGCAGATTTCCGGCCAGGTCCCGCCGAGCTCCCGTGTGCAGACCATCGCCACGCAGCGGCGTTGCCGCAAGCAGTACTGCTACGAGATCCCGGTGACCTTCTCCGGGCTGATCGCGGTGAAGTACGACGTGCCGGTGGCAGTCCTGTCTCCCCCTCAGTCCGGGGACTACCCCGGCCTCGACCGGGTGGTCGCCCGCCCCATCGGCGACCTCGACCTGGCGGGCGGTGGCTTCCGGATGCAGGGGCTGGCCGAGATCGTCTCCGCCCTGGATGTCCACCACACGATGTTCGACAGCGAGAGCCTGACCGACAGCCAACGGGCGCTGCACAAGCAGCCCTAACCGGGCAGACGACGACCAGGGGTGACGACCATGGTGTTCGACAACATCTTCGGCTTCGCGGGCCAGGGCGCGGGGCTCTTCTCGGTGACCACCGAGGGCGACAAGCCACAGCCGGGGGCGGGAGTCGACTTCGAGGACTCCGACGACGACACGTACGACGACAAGACCACGAGCCTGTTCACCAGCGGCATCCACGGGGCATCCTCCCGGGCGAAGGTCGTGCAGGAGCAGTCGCCCGAAGCGCGGGCCGTCCTGGGCTTCCTCGGCTCCTTCATCCGGACCACCCAGAAGTCGGCCGGTGCGCAGGCGCAGTACGCGCGGGATCCCGGCTCGGTGTCCACGGCGGCGGCCGCCGGTATGCAGAAGTCGAGTACGACGGTGACGGGGCACCCCGACCTTCAGAAGAACCAGGACCTGGAGGACAAGCCGAAGAAGAGCGATTACAGCAAGGCCCCCAAGGCGCCCGAAGCACCCAAGGCACCCGAAGCCCAGGCGTCCAAGCCGACCGCCGAGAAACCATCCCGATTCGAGTAGGACCGGAGCGCCGAGGGGGGCGGGGACGAGGTCGTCCCCGCCCCCCTCGTGCGTCATACGGGAAGCAACTGCCACTGCCGGCGCCGATGGTCGCCCTCCGACCCATCCTGCTTGATCGCCGTGCGGGCGTTGGTGTCGACTTGCAGAAGCAGACCGCTGTTCCGGTTCGCGATCTCGTACACCCGCGGGGTGTCGGTCACCGACCCCACCGGGATCAGCCTCCACTGCTGGTGGTGTGCGTCACCGCCCTCGTAGGCGCGCTGCGCGATCACCGCCCAGGCCGTCTCCTGCGGCCCGCCGGCCTCCAGGACCTTGCCGCTGCGCACGTTCTCGATCCTGTACAGGACCTCACCGTTGTCCTGGCCCGTCGCGACGAGCCGCCACCGCTGGTGATCCCTGGAGGCGGCGAGCAACTGATGGACCTCGGCCCCGTCCTTGGTGGACTCACGCAGGACCCCCATCCGCAACCTGCTCCGGACGTTGGCCCAGGAGACCACCGTGCCCGACTCGGGCAGCCCTGCCATCTTCGCCGACGCGACCTTCCGAACCCGGTTGTTGGCGTGGTCGGCGATATAGAGGGTGTCGACGCAGTCCACAGCGAGCCCGAGCGGGGTCTTCAACTGGGCGGCGGTGGCGGGGCCGCCATCACCACCGAAGGTCCCGGCGCCCGTCCCCGCGTAGGTGCTGATCTTCCCATCGGCCGTGACCTTCCGGACCCGGTGGTTGGTTTGGTCGGCGATGTAGAGGGAGCCAGTGCTGTCCACCGCCACCGCCGCCGGGTACTGCAAGTGGGCGGCGGTGGCGGGGCCGTCATCACCACCGAAGGTCCCAGCACCCGTCCCGGCGTACGTGCTGATCTTCCCGTCAGTCGTGACCTTCCGGACCCGGTGGTTGTTCGTGTCGGCGATGTAGAGGGAGCCGGCGCTGTCCACCGCCACCCCAAACGGGTACTGCAAGTGGGCGGCGGTGGCGGGGCCGTCATCACCACCGAAGGTCCCAGCACCCGTCCCGGCGTACGTGCTGATCTTCCCGTCAGTCGTGACCTTCCGGACCCGGTGGTTGTGTTGGTCGGCGATGTAGAGGGAGCCAGTGCTGTCCACCGCCAGCCCCGCCGGGTACTTCAAGTAGGCGGCGGTGGCGGGGCCGCCATCACCACCGAAGGTCCCGGCGCCCGTCCCCGCGTAGGTGCTGATCTTCCCATCGGCCGTGACCTTCCGGATCCGATGGTTGTGTTGGTCGGCGATGTAGACGGTGCCAGTGCTGTCCACTGCCACCCCAGTCGGGTATTGCAACTGGGCGGCGGTGGCGAGGCCACCATCACCACCGAAGGTCCCAGCACCCGTCCCGGCGTACGTGCTGACCTTCCCGTCAGTCGTGACCTTCCGGACCCGGTGGTTGTGTCGGTCGGCGATGTAGACGGTGCCAGTGCTGTCCACCGCCACCCCAATCGGGTATTGCAACTGGGCGGCGGTGGCGAGGCCACCATCACCACCGAAGATCCCGGCACCCGTCCCCGCATACGTGCTGATCGGAGGGGCGGATTGCTCGCCACCTGTGGCTGCCGCGTGGGCAGTGCTCATCGTCATCCCCCTTAACCGTTCACCAACCGTCCACTACAGGCGGTTGTCGATTGATTGCAAAAGGCCATGAGAGTCTTGGCGCTGCGAGGGCGGGGATGGCCGTGGTGGTGAGCATCGGGTGCAGGTGATGCCGGGCTTCACGGGCCCCCTCCCGCCACCCACGACGGGGGGCACGCCCCCGCGGGCCCCCGTGTGACACCGGCATCTCCCACGGCGACGGCGACCGACAACTGCCGGACGCAGCCGGCCCGCTGCTACGTCGGCGTGGGGGCAGCGGATGTCAGGGCGAGATCGCGTATCCCGCTGCCTGCTGGCCGAACATCTGGGCGACGTGCCAGACCGCGTGGTCCGTGCCATGGAAGAACACTTCCAGACATCCGTCGGCGTTGGCCTCCACGACGGGTTCGCCGCCGATGTTCTGCGCGATCCGCTCGTGGGCGCTCCAGTCGGCGCCGTTGACGATGGTCTGCTCGCTGACCCAGAGGTGGCCGCCACCCCAGTGGAAGGCGGCGAGCCGGGCGTCGGCGGCCCTGGCGACGGCCGGGTTTCCGGTGAGGGTGCCTCCGAGGCCGGTCAGTTTGTCCCAGCCGTTGTAGTCGTCGGTCTGCGGCAGGTGCCACAGTGCGTTGTCGGTGCCCCGGAAGAACACCTCCAGACGCCCGTCGGCGTTGATGCCGACGACCGGGTCGCCGCCGATGTTCTCCACGATGCTCACCGGGCTGTCCCAGCCGTCGCTGTTGGCGTCCCGCTGCCGGACGACCCACAGATGACCGTCGGTGCTGCGGAAGAACACCTGGAGCCTGCCACGGGCGTCCGTCGCCACGGCCGGGTCGCCGGACATGGATCCGCCCAGGCTGGCCGGGCCGGTCCAGTTTCCGTAGCCGGACTTCGTGGTCTCCCACACGTGCCACAGAGCGCCGTCGGTGCCCCGGAAGAACGCTTCCGGACGGCCGTCGGCGTCCAGCCCGGGGACCGGGTCGCCCGCGATATGGGTGGCCAGCGTCGCCCCAGTGCCGTAGCTCCCGTTGATGACCGTTTGCCAGGGGTGTTCGAGGTTGCCGTCGCTGTTCCGGAAGAACACCCCGATGCGCCGCGCGGCCGTCCGCAGCACGGAGGGATCGCCGGACAGGACGCTGTTGCCCAGTTTCTCCCAGTCGGACCAACCGCCCCACGTCTGCTGATGACTGGTCGACAGTGCGTTGTCGGCACGGTTCCTGATGAACACCTCCAGGCGGCCGTCCGACGAGGGCGCCACCGCCGGATTGCCGGTCAGCTGCCCGCCGAGCGAGGTCACCGTGCCCCAGGTCATGCCCGGAGTCGAAGGAACCGTCATGTTCTTCCCCCTCTACTCGCCCCCGGCGCTCTAAACGCGGGGGAATGTTCCCATATGCATGGGATTAGTTGTCCTCTGTGACCACTTGTAGGCTCAGCACTGCTATGTGACGGAGGAAGTCAGCTCCTGTCCCGACTGCTCCGAGGTCTTGGCTCCCGTCGCTGGTGCCCTCGCCCGCGCTCTCATCGACGCCGGCCGGCCCGATCGCGCTGCCCACCTCCTGCATGACCGCATCACCGGCCGCCACGACATCTACGGAGACCTTCTCCTCGCCCTCGCCCACAACCCGTCCCCGTGTCCCCGGCGGACGCCCCGACGCGGTGGCGGCCGCCAGCCATTGGTCACAAGCGCCGCAACTTCTCGCTGCCGTCCGGCCGGATGGTGGCCCTCCATGACGGAACGGTTCGCGGCTCCCTCTGGCAGGCGGGCGACGCCCGGCAGCCGCCCTGGCCTCGGCCGTTCACGGAGCGGTCAGGGCCCCCGGGCGGTCAGACCAGTGGGATTTCGAGGTAGGACGGGTCGTCGGCCGCTGACGAGACGGTGATGGTGGTGCCGAGCTTGTTGGCGTCGCTGTAGAAGGGGTCCTTGGAGTCCAGGACGAGCATCAGCCGGTGCCCGGCCGGGACGCTGTAGCCGGTGGCCTGGAGCAGGATGTCGGCGGTTACCGGCCGGCCGATGGCGGCGTCGGCATCCGTGAACGGCGCGTGCGTGATGATGTGCGCCTTCCCGGTGTCGTCGACGTCGAAGAGGTGCGCCACGAACGTCATCTGCGGGGAGCTCGCAGTGTACGTCAGCCGCAGCCGTGGGATGCCGCGGAGCGTGGCGCCGGTGGTCATCGGCGCGCTCACCCACACTCCGGCGTCGGCACGGTTGATGTCACCGGTCCGGTACTCCTTGGGGCGCCCGTTCATCTCCTGGTAGCCGGTGTTGATGATCCTGTCGGCGACGGTGGCAGGTGTGTCCATGCCGGTCCGGAAGGTCAGGGTCCAACCAGTTTCGGGTTTGTCCGTCAGCGCGCCGTCGCCCGTGCCCTCGGCCGCGCCGGTCAGGTACAGCGGCTCGGGACGTCCGGTGAAGGCGTCCCAGGTCTCGGCGTCGTCCCGGGGGCCCTTCCACATCAGGTGACCGGACACCTGCCCTTCGGTGTCGTTGTCGTCGGGCTCCCCTTTGAGATGGTGGGCCAGCCAGCGGTGCGCGCCCTCCCAGATCCGGTTGGGTAGCCCGATCGTGCCGGGTGACTCAGGGCCGGAGTGGTCGCCGATCGACAGGATGAGGCGCTTCGGTCCGGTGAGCGCGTTGAACACCTTCAGCGTCTGGTTGGTCGGGAAGAGCGTCTCGTGCCAGGCATGTGCGAAGTACACAGAAACCGCACGGCTGTTGAGACAATCCACGTAGGTGTACGGGGACCGCTTGCGGGCCCACTCCAGGGTCTTGGGAATGTTCCGGCCGGCCAGCACGTCGGCGATGTCCTCGGGCCCCGCGACCTCGACCTCTCCCTCGGACTGGCCGAAGCCGCGTGCGGTGTAGGCGAGGACGTTGTAACCCTCCAGCGCGAAGAGGGTGGCCTGGACGGCGTAGATCCACCAGCCGAAGTCGGTCCACGGCGAGGGCATGACGATCAGCGGTCGGGACTCGCCGGGCGGGTGCTTCCACAGTGCGCCGTCCAGCCCGGCCCCTCCAGCCCTGGGCACCGTCACCCGGCTGAACCGGACCAGCCGGCGGGCTTCCGTGGCCTCCTCGGCGCGCAGGGGCGCCAGCCCGATGGTATTGCCCGACTCCAGCGCGCCGACGAACCGCGTCAGTAGCGCCTCGTCCAGCTCCGGGTGGAGACTCACCGGCAGGGCCCGGTTCTCCCGGCCTTCGTCCGATGGCACATCTGCTGAGTCCACATCCGCCCCCATCCCATGGTTGCCGCCCTGTGCCGGGCCGACCGGGGCCAGGGCGGCTCCGTCGCCGCATCCGTCAACGGAGCTGGTCTGCGGATTCACCGTAAGGGCCTACAAGTCACCCTGCCAGCAGGCGATTTGTGTGGGGTTGTGCTTCCGGCCAATGCCTGTGGCAGACCTCGCGGCAGGGACCTTGCGGGGCCTCCCCTTGGAGCGGCGGCCGGTCCGGGCTGAGCGTCGGGCGGCCGTCCGGCGCATGGGACGCCATGTGGCATCGACTGCCACAACTGTTATGGCGCATTACTCATCGCGAACGCTTGTGCGTCATTGTCCCCGTTCATTGGGGGCGTTTGAATGCAGCGGCCCGCTGTCATGGTTCGGTGATGGATGGGTGAGGATAGTGCGCGCCAGGTGATGAGCGGCTCGTGTCATCTCACCGCGTCGGCGCCTCAATTCCCACTGCCGAAAAGGCTCGCCGCCCCAGCTGCATGCGAGCTATCTATTCATCACGCATGCCGACGAGGCCCATTACAACTTGTTGGTGCGAGCGCTCAACGGGTTCACGGTAAAGACCAGGGGCGCACCGCACCACCTTGCGCGCGCCCCTCGCGCGGCGAACCGTCCGTACCGGCTCCGGCGGGTGCGCCGCACGGTGGACTACGACGGTGTGCAGCGTTCGGTGCTGGGGCGGTTGCACTCCGGCTCTCCGCCTCGCCTTGCTCCGGTCCGGAGTCAGGCCGCCGAGCGCGCGACCGGGACGGATGCGGGGGCCTCGTCACGGCGCGTTCGGGCTGCCCACCGCGTCACCGGCGACAGCGTGGACGAGGCCGCGAGGAACAGCCCGCCGAGCAGGAACCAGCCCAGCACTCCCAGGCCCGTCAGCAGACCTGTGAGCACCAGTGGCCCGAGAGTGCGGGCGATCGTGGTGCCGGTGCCGAAGAAGCCCTGGTACTCACCGATGCGCCCGGGCGGCGCCAGGTCGAAGCCTATCTGTCAGGAACCGGCCGACTGGAGCATCTCCGCAGCCGCCAGCAGTACTGAACCGGCGATCAGCACGGCCACCGCGACCGCGGGCGACTGCCCCGCCGAGAAGGCGAAGACCACGCAGGTCGCGAGCGCCAGCACGCCGGAGCGGCGGACGGCTCGCGCGGCCGTGGGCAGCCCGCTCACCGAGCGGGCCGTACGGACCTGGAAGAGCACCACAGCGCCGGTGTTGAGCACGAACAGCGCGGAGACCAGCCACTCGGGGGCGTCCGTGCGCTCCGTGATCCACAGTGGCAGCCCGAGGCTGAGCAACGGCATCCGGAGCAGCAGGACGGCGTTGAGGAGCGTGACGACGGCGTAGGGCCGATCCCGCAGGACCTCGAACTTCGACCCTTGGGGCGCGGTCGCGGGTGCGACGGCCGGCAGGCGTGCGAGCAGCAGCGCGCAGAGGACGAAGCTCAGGGCATCGACCGCGAAGACCGCCCGGTAGGCCGTCCCCGTCCCGTAGGAGGCCGCGAGGCCGCCGAGCGCGGCGCCCACGGCGAGGCCCGCGTTGAGCGTCGACTGCAGGTGGGCGAGCACGCCGGTGCGCTCCCGCTCGGAGACCAGACCCGCCAGCAGCGCCTGCCGGGCCGCCGCCAGACCCGACTGCGCCGTGGCGTAGAGGCAGGCGGCGACGAGGAACGGCAGGAAGCCCCGTACGACCAGGAAAGAGGCGACGGCGGAGCCGGTCGCGAGGGCGAGCAGCACGGCCGTGCCGCGCGGCCCGCGCCGGTCCGCGATTCTGCCGAGCGGCACGCCGACGAACGAGCCGACCGCCCAGGCCACGGTGAGGCCGAGACCGATCCTGGCCGGCGCCAGACCGACGACGTGCGTGAAGTAGAGGGCCGAGGTGACGTAGTAGGCGCCGTCGCCGACGGAGTTGCTCAACTGCGCCAGAGCGAGAGTGCGTTGCGGCCCGGTGGGCGGAAGGAGCTGGGGCATGCCTTGACAGTACACAGGCATTGGATCACGCAAGGAGGCCAATTGAAGGCGATGTCCGTGGGCCACTTCGAGCGGGGTGAGAGGGCTGGACGCCAGGAAGCGGAGGGCGGGAAGCCGAGGTGGTGCCGCGCGGGCCGGCGGCAGGACGCCGCCGGCCCGCGCGGTCACGAGAGGGTCAGAAGGACGCGCCGAAGTTCTGCGTCCACCAAGGGCCGTTCGACGCGAAGTTGACGCCCACGCCGATCTCCTTGAAGGAGCAGTTCAGGATGTTGGAGCGGTGGCCGGAGCTCTTCATCCAGCCGTCCATCGCCGTGCGGGCGTCCTGGGGGCTCTTGAAGATGTTCTCGCCGTACGTGCTCCAGTGGTAACCGGCGGCGGTGATCCGGTCGCCGGGGCCCTTGCCCTCCGGGCTGGTGTGGTCGTAGTAGTTCCGGGCGGCCATGTCGTCGGAGTGGCCCTGGGCCGCCGCCTGCAGCTTCGCGTTGATGGCGACCGGGGAGCAGCCCGCCTTCGCGCGCTCGGCGTTGACCATGTCGACGATCTGCCGCACGTACGTGCCGTTCGCGCCGCCGGCCCTGGCGCCGCCACCGCCGGATGAGGTCTCGCGGACACTGCTCGGGCCCTTGCCGCTCCCGTTCCCGTCCCCATTCCCGCTGTTGCTCCGGCTGCTGTTCCTGCTGCCGCTGCCGCTGCCGCTGCCGCTGCCGCTGTCGCCGGTCGAAGGCGTGTCCCCGGACTTGGCGGACGTACGGGCATCCTGCCCCGCCCCCTCCTGGGCGCCCGTCCCGGCCTGCTTCTTCTTTTCCTCGTCCCGGCCCTTGCCCGCGGTCTCCGGCGTACTCGCGCTCGGGGACGGGGTCGCCGTGCGCGCGCCGGGAGCCGACGAGGCGGCCGCCGCCACGGAGGGACGGTCCTCGGACGGCACGGTGGCCTGGTCCGCGGTCGACTCGGACGCCGTTGGGGCGCTCGCGCGGGGCTCCCCGCCGCCCGACAACGACTGGGCCATGCCGTACCCACCGCCCACGACGGCTATCAGACCCACCGTTCCGCCTATGACCATCGCCCGCCGGGGGCGCCTGCTACGGCGTCGGCGCGTGCGCCGACCGCCCTCGGAGTCCGGGCCGAACGCCGGAGCCTGGGGTTCACGATTCACGTGGATCACTTCCGATGCGGGTCACTGAGTACTGGTCCAACACTTGGGAGACGCCGGACCGGAGCCCTGATAACAAGAATTCGCGAACAGGTTCGTCCCACTCGGCGGCCACTCGGCGGCCGACGCCGACGGGTGAGCCGTTGTCAGTGCCGTATGACAAGGTCTGTCGCACGAGTGACAAGAGCTGTCACACGAGCACGGAACGGAACGAGGAGTTCGCGATGACGGGGGCCTGGGACGAGGCACGCGTGCTGGAGCTGGCGCGAAGGCTGAAGGCGGCGAAGACCGACGGCTGGAGCGGGCCGGCGCTGCGCGCCGTGGTGGAGGGCCTCGGCTGGGAGTGGCGGGACGGCCCCGACGGGCCGCGGCCGGCCACCGGCCCGGAGCCCGGGGCATCCCCGTGGTGGACGCCCCGGTTGCGGCCGACGGGCCGCTTCGAGAAGGACTACGTGCACGGCGGCGAGGAGTACGTGGGGCTTTATGTTCCCGTCGCGCTGCCGGAGGGGGGTGCCGCAGGGAAGGCCGCGGCCTTCCGGACGGTTGCCGAGGCGCTGACGGAGGAGTTCGGACCCGCCCCCGTCATGGGCGCGTACGGCGACCCCGGGCCGTTCTACGACTCGGCCCCGCCGTGGGGCAGCCCGTTCCTCCGCTGGCGCGAGCGGGTGAACACGCTGGAGCTGCACGCCGGCGAGCACGGCCCCGAACTGCTGCTCCAGCCGACCGGTCCGGTGGAAGACTGGTTCTGGCGGCAGGGACACGGCGAGCACTACGCGGTCGGCGGGTTCTTCGGCTCCCGCCGCGTCGCCGCCAACGCGGGCCTGGGCTTCCCGGGCCGCTGGCGCACCGATGACTGGGACGTCTTCTCCCACACCCTCGGCGACTTCCTCCACACTCTCCCCGCCGAGACCCACGCCCTCGGCATCGAGCTGGACCTGGGCTTCCACGCCCGGGTGCCCGGCACCTACGGCCCCATCCTCTTCCACCTCGCCTGCGGCGAACGGCTGGAGATCGTCTACGACACGGAGCCGCTCGGACCGGGCATCGCCGATCCGGGCTCCTTCGGCTGGATCCCGCATACCACCCGCCCGGCGGCCCTGGACCACTGGCTCGAAGCCCCCTACCACTCCGGGGACTTCGGCATCGGCGAGGTGGACGGCCGCCGACTGGCCCGGATGATGACCGACACCTTGCGCGCCCTGGGCGTCCCGTCCCCGCTGGACCTCAGCCTGAGCGACCACGCGCAGCGGGTCGGGGACTACCACGTCGACTACTACGGCTTGACCCTGCAGGAGAACCCGTAGCCGGGACGCCGCCTACGCCGTCCCGCGGCCGAAGAGTCAGCGGAACCGGGTCGGCAGTACCCGCACTGCGGCCGTCGGCGGGGCTCAGGGAGCGACAGGCAGCCGGCGCTTGTGCTCGGTGAGGCGGTAGCGGCGGACGATCGCCTCAAAGGCCCGCTCGTCCACCGGCTCGCCCTCCACGGCACGCACGCCCGGGCACGTGGTTCGGGCCGCTGCAGCGCACGCGGGACTCGCTGCACTTCGTGTTCGTCATGAACATCCCTGCCGAGCGGTTCCGCGGTATCCGTCGGCAGGAGGACGAGGTCCTCGATGTCCGGTGGTGGGCGCCCAGGAACTGGGCGACAACCGCTGACTGGTCACGAGCGGCCGGGGGACCCGCGCCCCGCAAGGGCGCGGTGTGCCGTCGGCGCCGAGAGGCTCGCGGACCTTCCTGTCAGGCAGCCGGGCATCGCCCGGGCAACGGCTTCGCCCCGGGCTCGGCGTGTGGCCGGGCCCGGGGCGAAGGAGGGGTGCCTTACCGCGCCGGTACGGTCAGTGCGAGGCGGCGCGCCTGCGGCGGATGACGAGGGCGCCGCCGGCGAGGGCGAGCGCGGCGCCCGAACCGCCGACGATCAGCGGAGTCGTGGACGCCTGCCGTCCGGCCGGGTGCCCCGGACCGTAACCGCTGGAGAGGCCCTTGGTGTCGTAGTCCGAGCCGGGCTGCTTGTCGGAGTAGCGGGCCTTGACCAGGTTCTGGTAGTCGGCGAGCGACACCGACGGCTGGCCGCCGAGGCCCTGCCTGGCCTGGTCGTTGAGCGGCTCGACGGTGGTGAGCTTGAGCTGGTACCAGCCGCGGATCTGCGGCTCGCTGAACACCAGCGTCCCCACGGTGGCCTTGCTCGCCTGGACGGCGTCGTCGTCGCCGTCGCGCACGGCCGCCAGGTGCCAGCCGCCGCCCGTGGTGGGCGCGAGCAACACCGTGACGTTCCGCCCGTTGACGGTGGCGCTGAGCGAGGACACCAGTTGGGTGAGCTTGATCGCCTCGGTGGCGATCGGCCGGGCCGTGCCCGCGACAAAGCCCGGCGTGATCTCGTTCAGCGCCACCGGGTCCTTGATCGTGAACGCCGGCAGGCCCTCGCACGGATCGGCCTTGTCGGGGATCGGCTTCGCCGTCGCGGTTCCGCCACCCGTGGGCAGCGGGGCGCTGAGGAACCGGCAGACGGTGTTGCGGACCGCGGTCGACTTCACCGCGTCGAGGGCGGCCTGGTAGTTGGGGATGTCGGCGGGGAGCGGGTCCTTGGCCGCGTGAGCCGGGCCGACGCCGCACAGCAGCGCGGACGCGCCGAGTGCGAGCACGATGGACAGGCGGGAGAGCCGGGAGGCCGCCTGCCGGCTGAACGCTCTTGTGCCCCTGATGAAGCGCATGTCGCCTGCCTTAGCCGGAGATGCCGATGCGGGAATGGGTCCACTTGAACGAGCTGTTGCTGACGTAGTCGTTGTAGTTCCACCACGTGTACGTCTGGGTGTCCGGCCACGGGTCGCCGACGGCGATGGTGCTGTTCGACGTGTCGAAGCCATAGACGACGTTCATGTGGCCTCCGCCGGACGTCCAGCCGATGCGGGCGGCGACGGGCCGGGCGGCCTTGACGTCGGTGTAGACCTGGTTGAACGTGGCCGCGCTGGACAGGCCCGAGCCGGTATGGGTCATGCCCAGACTGCCCCAGCCCCGGGCCATGTCGTCGAGCGTGGCCGGCTGGTTGTTGCAGCCGTAGTAGGGCTGCGCCCGGGTGCAGAAGTCCGTCTGTGTGGTGCCGAACCCCTGGTACTTGGCGATCGTCAGCCCGGAGGCGACCCAGCACCACTGGGTCTTCTCCTGCTTGAGCATGGTGATGTCGTCGTAGGCCGCTTCGGCGTGCGCCGTGCCTGCTGCGGCCACGAGTACCCCCGACACCGCCAGTGCCACGGCCGATGCCGTGGTGGCGAACCTGATTCTGCCCATGTTCCTGCCTTCCCGCGGATGGGTGCGACGAGTACGGGGCTGCTCCGGCCTCCCGGCGGGCGCCGGGCTCTCCCTCCCGGTGGGAGCCCGGTCCCGTGAGGGCCGGTGACATCAGAGCACGCATGTGCCTACGTCATAGGAGGATCGAGGGGGAACCTAGCCCAAGAGGGTGATTCCCCCGATAAGCATCATGCGAAGGCTTTTTCGCGAAATGGAACGCGATGAGGCGGACCCGCAAACGCCGCCCGGCCGGGGGTGCGGGGGCTTGCCGGGAGCCCTGTTTCCTCCGGTCGGTCCTGATGAATGCCATGATGGGATCGTCGGATTGCCGGGCATGGGGCATCGGAGCCGAAAGCGACGACAAGCAACCCACGGGTCTCGAAAGGGAAGAGAAGGGCCGCGGAAAGAACGTGCGCCACTCGAACGGCTGGGACCCCGCACAACGCACCTGGAAGCGGGGGCACCTTCCGCCGTGGCCGTCGCCGAGCGGCGGATCAAGGAGTGTCGGCGCGGACGGCGGTTGTCGCCACAGTGGTGTGGTGCATCGTGAAGCGGCCGACCAGGGTGTCGATGGCAGGGCCGACCGCGCCCAGGATTCGGTCGGCTGGTCGCAGCGAAGTCGTGTGAGGCCGTCAGTCGTGGGCAGCAGGTTCAGTCACTGGTCGCGGGTGTGGGACTGCCCCCAGTCGAATCGCCACTGCTCCGGGTCGTGGAACCGCTCGGTCTCACGGATCCTGTCGGCGATCTGCGCGTACCCCGCTTGGTACATCTCCAGTGGGCGTCGCGCCGGCTGATTGGCGAACGGCGAGTCGGGCGCCACCCGCCGGTAGGCCGCGGCGAAGGGTTCGGCCGCCTCGGCAGGCGGTTCGAAAACGTGCCCGAAGATCGCCAGGCGACCCTTCGGACGCAACACCTGGGCCGCCTCCACGGCACCGATGGGCGGGATCCACCCAGTGCCACGACTGGGCGGCGATCAACGCGTCGGCCGAGGGCCCGAACGGGCTGACCAGCCGGGCTGTCACCGACGGGGCGGGCTGCGCCAAGGGTGTCCTGCACCGGCGCTTCAGCGACTTCGACGTCTTCCTCACGAACTCGCTGCTCGACGGCGAGGCCGTCGTCTTCGCCGCGCTGCCGCTGTTCCACGTCAACGCCCTGGTCGTCACGCTGCTGGCGCCGCTGTTCAAGGGCCGGCAGGTGGTGTGGGCAGGACCGCTCGGCTACCGCGAACCGGCCCTGTACGGGGGGGGGTCTGGTCGATCGTCGAGCACTACGGCATCGCCGCGATGAGCGCCGTGCCGACCGTCTACCAGGTGCTCGCCCAGTGCCCGGTCGGGGCGGCGGACATCAGCAGCCTGCGGTACGCCATGGTCGGCGCATCACCGCTGCCAGAGGCCGTCCGCACCGCGTTCGAGGCCCGCACCGGGGTGACCCTGGTCGAGGGCTACGGCCTGACCGAGGCCACCTGTGCCGGCGCCCGCGGCTTCCCTGACGCGCCGCGCCACGGCGCGGTCGGGCAGCGCATGCCCTACCAGCAGGTGAAGGTCGTCCACCCGGAATCGTGGGCAGAGCTGTCCGCCGGGCGGACCGGCCTGCTGGCGATCGCCGGCCCGACCGTGTTCGTCGGCTACGTCACCGGCCGCGACACCCAGGGCCGTCCGGTCCTCGACGGCCTCGGCAAACTCGTGGACGGCCGGCTCGACACCGGCGACCTGGCCCGACTCGATACGGACGGGTTCGTCCACCTGGCCGGCCGTGCCAAGGACCTGATCATCCGCGGCGGCCACAACATCGACCCGGTCGTCATCGAGGACGCGCTGCTCGCCCACCCGCACGTCAGGGGCGCCGGCGCGGTCGGATGCCCGGACCCGCACGCGGGCGAGGTCCCGGTGGCGTACGTGACCCTCGTACCAGAGGTGGTGGCGTACGTGACCCGCGTACCGGAGGTGGAGGTGAGCGAGGACGAGCTCTGTCTGTGGGCCGCCGAGCACGTCCCGGAACCCGCGGCCGCACCAAAGTCCGTGACCGTCCTCGCCGCGCTGCCGGTGACCGATGTCGGCAAGCCCTGCAAACTCGCCCTGCGAGCCGACGCCACCCGGCGCGCCGTCGCGGAGGCCCTGGTCGGCCACGGCCACGATACCCACGTCGACGCGGCGATCGAGGACGGCGCTCCGTCCTCCTGTCCATCACCCCCGGCACCGGTGACCGCGAGGCCGTCAGCGCGGTCCTCGACCAGTACGCCCTGCGGCGGACCTGGTCCCGGCCGACGCCCGGACCGGTGATGTCATGACCGTCCGCGCTGTCCCGGTCGTCGTCATCGGCGCCGGCCCCACCGGGCTGGCCGCGGCGACACATCGAGCAGTCCGACGAAGGACAGGTGCGGGTCCGGCTCACCGACCGAAGCACCGGCGAGACCAGCGCCGTGACCGCCGGGTACGTGCTCGGCTGCGACGGCGCGAACAGCCTGGCTCGCTCGACGATCGGCTCCACCATGCAGGATTTGGTCTTCACGCAACGCTGGCTGGTCGTCGACCTCGCCACCGACGCCGACCTGGCCCAGTGGGAGGGCGTGCATCAGGTCTGCGACCCGGTGCGTGCGGCCACCTACATGCGCATCGGCGAGCGCCGCTACCGCTGGGAGTTCCAGCTCCTCTCCGGTGAACGCGCGGAAGACTACCGCGACATGACCCGCCTGCACTCCCTCGTCCGACCCTGGACCGGCGACCTCCGCGCGGAGCAACTGGAGATCGTGCGCACGGCGGAGTACACCTTCCGCGCCCAGATCGCCGACCATTGGCGCGAGCAGCGGCTCTTCCTGCTCGGCGACGCCGCCCACCTCACGCCGCCCTTCATCGGCCAGGGCATGGGCGCGGGCCTGCGCGACGCCGCCAACCTCACCTGGAAGCTCGCCGCCGTCCTCGACGGCCGTCTCCCCGAACACGTGCTGGACAGCTACGAGGCGGAACGCAAGCCTCACGCCCGCTCGATGATCAACCTCGCCAAGCTGGTCGGCGCCGCGATGACCGCGGGCGGGGACACCGGCAGCGCCCTTCGCCGTCTGCTCGCACCCCGCCTGCACCGGCTGCCCGGTCTGAGCAACCGCATTCTCGACAGCCGGACCCCGGCCCTGCACCGGTCAGCCCTGGTCGACCGCGGACGGCTCGGGCTCGGCCTCGCGGGACGTCTGTGCCCCAACGCCCCGTTGCCGGACGGCCGACGCTTCGACGACCTGACCGCGGGCCGCTACGCGCTGGTCACCTCCGCAGCCGTCACCCCCGCACTGCGCTCCGAGATCCACGACCGCGGCGGTGTCCTGGTCACCGCCCCGCCCGGCACCGCCCTGCACCGCTGGCTCCGCAGTGGCCACACCGCGGCGGCACTGGTCCGCCCCGACGGCACCGTCCAACGCACCGCACCCGACCCGAAGGCCCTGTGCGGGCTCCTGCGCGCACCGAGCTCCTACGGGCGTTTTCGAGGGTGATCCTGTTTCAGTGCGAGGCGAGTTGACGGACGCGGCACGGGAGCGGAGTGGACCTCTGCTGCCGAAGCGGGGCGGACGTGGCCGTCCATGGCGTGACCACCGCCAGGTGGTCGACGGTGTGCTGTGGCGGCTGCGGACCGGGGCTCCCTGACGCGGTCTCCCTGACGCGGTCTCCCTGAGCGGTACGGGCCATGGCAGACCGTCTACGAGCGGTTCGCCCGCTGGGAAGTGGACGGGATCTGGGCGACGTTGCTGGAGCACCTCCAGGTTTGCGACGACACGGTGGGCCGGGTGGACTGGACGGTGTCAGTCGACTGTGACGGGCCGACCTCGCACGACACCGGCACGGGTACTGGGCGACAAAGCGTATGCCAGCTGGGCGACACGCCGCTTGCTGCGGCGCCGGGGGCATCGCTGCCACTTACTGATCGTTTCAGAATGAGGTTCGTAGGCGGCGGAGGCATATGAGGCTGCAGGCCAGTTCGAGCAGGCCCTGGTGGAGATCGGCGCGTCGCTCGTAGCGGATGCGGAGCCGTTTGAACTGGTGCAGCCAGGCGAAAGCGCGCTCGACCACCCAGCGCACCTTGCCCAGGCCGGATCCGTGGGCGACGCCGCGTCGGGCGATCAGCGGTTTGATGCCGCGTTTCCACAGCAGGCGGCGGTACTTGTCGAAGTCGTAGCCCCGGTCGGTGTACAGGCGTCGGGGCTTGCGGCGGGGGCGTCCCCGTCGGCCCCGGATCGGCGGGACGGCGTCAAGCAGCGGCAGGAGCTGGGTGACGTCATGGCGGTTGCCGCCGGTGAGCGTGACGGCGAGCGGGGTTCCGTGCCGGTCGACGATCAGGTGATGCTTGGAGCCGGGGCGGGCGCGGTCGACGGGCGAGGGGCCGACGTGATCCCCCCTTTGAGGGCCCGGACGTGCGATCCATCCACGGAGCAGTCATCCAGGTCCAACGAGTCCGCGCGGCGGAGTTCGGTCAGCAGTGCGGCGTGCAGGTGTGGCCAGACGCCGGCCTCGGTCCAGTCCCGCAGCCGGCGCCAGGCCGTGACTCCGGAGCAGCCCACGGTCTCGGCCGGGACGTCGCGCCAGGCGACGCCGGTCCGCAGGACGTACATGATGCCCGCGAGAGCCGCCCGGTCCGGAACGCGAAGCCGCCCGGGATACCGGCGGCGCCGTTCGGGAGCGGGTGGCAGCAGCGGGGCCACCCGCTCCCACAGGTCGTCAGCAACAAGATCATCACGCACCCGGACACCCTGCCGACCAAGATCGGCAAACACAAGGCTCGCAGCTCAACTCATTCTGAAACGCTCAGTTAGGGCGACCACGTTGGGCTTGGCGGCGAACGCTGTGGGCATGCGTTGTGGATTCAGAACGCAGCCCGCCTCGCTGCGTGCTGTCCTCGGGATGCGAGCATCCCCCAACCGAGGTGGCATTGATAGTAAAGGTGGCTACGTCACCGGGAGCTGACTCACCAGTTCCCTCCGCCGGGTCGGCGGTGCAGATCACTCGGCGATACACGCGGAGGATGAACATGAATGCCAGGTGGTGGGTGTCTGGAATCGTAACGCTGGCCGTTTTTTGCGTATTCACATGGCTCGCGGGCGCGTTTGCGCTACCAGCTCTGATGGAATCCTCACCGGAGCGGTGGGGGGTGGCATGTGGCGTCGGGCTGGCCCTCGCCGCCCTCGCGGCCCTATGGGGAGCGTCGTGGGCGAAACGGATGAGCCCCACAGTCCAACATCCCTCAGCTGAGGATAGGTCGATCAACGCCGGCGGGGATATCTCGGGAATCGCTTCCACCGGCGATGACACAACCAATACCCAGAGCCCATGAGTAGCCGACCTCGGTGGGGAAAAGATGAACCCCCCACGCCAGCATTGCCCTCCTCGAACACGGCGGTCGATCGGTCGATCAGCGCGGAAGGTGATATCTCGGGAATCGCTTCCACCGGCGACTATGCAACGAACGTGCTCTACCGTCCAGAACATGCCACGCTGCTGCCCCCAGGAGCATTCCGGCCTGCGGCGGAGGTCCAATCCGCACCTGGGCTGGCGAACTTTCCGAAGAAATCAGGGGTATTCGTAGGTCGGAACCATGCGCTGGCGGATCTGGACGGAGCTATGACCCGACCAGGCGGGGCGGTAATCCAGGCGGTACATGGTCTTGGCGGGATCGGCAAGAGTGCCCTTGCCGTTCATTGGGCGGTCAGCCGTGCCGCCGACTACAACCCAATTTGGTGGATTGCCGCCGACTCCCCGGCCGCCATCGACGCCGGGCTGGCCGCGCTTGCCGTCGCCCTACAACCGGCGATGTCCGGAGTCCTAGAGGTGCAGGAGCTGCGCGGATGGGCGGTACGGTGGCTTGCAGCCCACGACCAATGGCTCGTGATATTGGACAACGTTAGCAACCCCGGCGACGTCGAACCTTTGCTAGCCAACGCGCCTACCGGCCGCTACTTGATCACCAGTAGACGGGCTACCGGGTGGCACGGAATCGCGGAACAAATTCGCCTAGACGTCTTGGACCATGCAGAGGCAGTAGACCTCATCGCCAGAATTCTGACCCACCGCGGGCCGCACGACCTCGATGGCGCAGGGGACCTATGTACCGAGTTGGGATGCCTGCCACTAGCGATAGAACAGGCCGCTGCATACTGTGCGGAGGCAGGCGCCACCCCCCGCCGATACCTGGCTCTGCTGGCCGACTACCCAGTCACCATGTATAACGTGACTGCCGAAGGCGGGGATGCTGAGCGCACAATCGCCCGGATCTGGCATGTAACTCTGGATCGGCTGGCTTCTGTTCCTTTCGCTGAACACTTCCTGCGGATTCTGGCCTGGTATGCGCCAGATGGCATCCCTCTCTCTCTGCTAAATGGACTTGCGGAACCGCCGGCAATACTTCATGCGATCGGACGACTTGCCGCCTATAGCATGCTCACCGTGGACGGTGAGACCCTCGCGGTGCACCGACTAGTGCAGGCCGTTACACGCACTCCTGACCACGATGATCCACATCGCCAATCGCAGGACATCGAAAAGGCGTGGACGCAGGCAACCAAACAACTACTCCGGGGGCAGCCTCACGGGATGGGGCCGGAACGCTGGCCGGCATGGAGATCGTTCCTACCCCATGTGGATGCCCTCACATCATATTCGCGACCCGCCGTCGATACCTTCGAAATCGCCGAGCTTCTCTCCGACGCGGGAGCATTCCACTACTTTCAGTTTTCTTATGGTAGGGCGATCGAGTGCCTGGAGCGTGCTATATCTTCATATCGGCGTTCTGTGGGAAGCCTGCATCAGCGCACACTCGTCGCCCGCAATAACCTGGCCAGCGTCTACCTGGCTACAGGCCATGAGGGTAGAGCCATCACCATTCTGGAAAAGATTCTTGCCGCTCACGAACGCATCGCCGGTGAAAATCATCCTGAGTGCCTGACAACGCGTAATAATCTCGCCGCTGCCTATCGCGCGGCAGATAGGCTGAACGAGGCGATCCCCCTATACGAGAAGACCTATTTTGCGTTGAGTGAAACCTTGGGTCTCCATCGGTTCACGATGATGGCGGCGCATAATCTCGCCGCCGCCTACAGTGATACTGGGCATCGAGATGACCAGGCCATTCCCCTGTACGGGATACTTCTCGCAGTCCAGTGGCAGGATCTGGGAGGGAGTGACCCCGATACGCTTCGGACATGCCATAGCCTCGCGCTGCTTTATGATGCCGCGGATGATATGGACCGGGCCATCCCGCTGTATGAAATAGCATTTGCTGGTCGACGTCGACTGTTTGGTGATGACTATCCCGACACCTTGGATTCACGCAACCATCTCATAAGGGCCTACTATCGGAGAATTATGAGGAAGGCTACCTGAACCCCGCATCTCGGGAAATTCGCCTTGCCGAGTGCGAAGCGGCAATGAGGCATGGACGGCGACTGCCAGGTCCGCTGCTATGACGGCTGGCACTGGCCAAGTACCGCCGCCTGCTGTGGAAACGCGGCATCAAACCGCTGATCGCCCGACGCGGCGTCGCCCACGGATCCGGCCTGGGCAAGGTGCGCTGGGTGGTCGAGCGCGCTTTCGCCTGGCTGCACCAGTTCAAACGGCTCCGCATCCGCTACGAGCGACGCGCCGATCTCCACCAGGGCCTGCTCGAACTGGCCTGCAGCCTCATATGCCTCCGCCGCCTACGAACCTCATTCTGAAACGATCAGTTAGGGCCGGAAGCCTCGGGCCAAGGAAGGTCCCGAGGCTTCCCCCGCCCGAGGCCCTGGGAAGCGGACTGTTCTCAGAGCAGGCTAGCCAGCTGGGTGATCACGCCTCCGACGAGGGCGTGGAGCCCGACCACGGCTAGGCCCAAGAGCTGACCGACAATGGGCAAGAGCATCGCTGCACTCCTGTCGTATGAGCCGCTCATCATTGCGGCCTGGTGGCCGGATCAACGACGCCCCGTCCGGCCAGACACGCTCTACAGCAACGGCTGCCCGACGGGTTAGAGGCAGCCGGCTTGCCTCCTCGCCGGGCCCCGGTGCACCATCGGCCGATGTTCGAGTTGCTGCCCGGTGTCGGGGTCGCCCTGCCCGGCGACACGGGTACCCTGCGCTTCGGGTCGGACTGGCGGACGGCGGCCGGGGTCCTGGCGGGGCTCGGCCGCGTCCGGCCGCTGCCGGAAGCCTCCTGTACCCACACCGCCCGCTGGGGCGACGTCGAAGTGACCGCCCACGCGGGCCAGGCGGGCCGGGCCGCGGCCACGTCCGGCGAACTGCCGCTGCGTTCCGTCGTGCTGAGTCGCGGCGGGTCGGCGTCGGGCGTCCCGGGCGGCACACCCGTCGTCCTCGGAGACATCGACCTGTTCGGCTACCCGGCCGCCGAGGTGCTGGAGGCCCTCGGCGACCACCGGCCTCCAGAGTTGCAGATCCGGCCCGCTGACTGGCGTGGCTACCTGACGAGCGTCACCCTGCACACCATCCCGCCGCCCGCGCCGGCCGGCCGCCGTGCGAGGGCTGGGGCCGAGGCGGCCGAGGTCGAGCGCGCCCTGGCCGAACTCGAGCCGCTGTGGACCACGGAACGCGACCAGTGGCAGTTGCTGGAGGCCGGCGGCGGCCACCTGCCCTGCCACCGGGGGGATCCGCAGACCATGCTGATGATCTGCGACGAGGCTGTGGCCCGACGGGTCACAGCCGCGATGCTCGCGGCCGGCGTGGAGGTCGTCCCGGAGCAGCTCTGAGGCGGTCCGGCGCCCTCGGGTCTGGATGCCGCGGGCGGTTCGGGATGCGGCCGACCGGGGTGCAGGCGGTGTGGCGGGACCGGGAGGTGCGGGATGGACCCGTCCCGCACGGGTTCAGTCCGCAGGTCGTGCCGCGGCCCGGTGACTGGTTCCCCCGTGTCGGTGCCCCTGGCGTGACGGAGCCGAGAGGCACATGATCGCAGGCCGTGCCAAGAGCCCCTATGCCTTCCGGACAGCAGTTGCCGCACCGCGATCCGCAGACGGCCTGCCCCGGCGGCCCGCGTTCACGGCACGGCGAGGACGCCGTGCGTCCAGTCCTCGTGCTGCTGGCGGGGGCTGGTGGCCGCGAAGACGTAGGGGGCGCCGAGCAGCCGTAGTGCCGCCGCGTCCCACTCCTGGTGCGTCATCTTCGGCATGACCGCGGTCCGGCGTCGGTGACGCGCACTGCCTGCGGAGAACCCGACGGCCTCTACCCCCCCCGTCGGGGCTCTTCGAGGCCGGGCCCCTGGGGCATCCGGCGGTGTGGTGTCACGGTTCGCCGGTGCGCCGGATCAACCGCCCTGACCGGCGCTTCCGATCGGGCCGACCTTCACCGGGGAGCCGGAGCCGTCCGTGACGGGCAACGTGGCGGCGCCCGGCCAAGGAAGGGAGACCGTCTTCGTCTCGTTCGGCGGGGTCACCAGAACTCCCGTGACGCGGATACCGGAGCCACCCGACTTGTTGTACGGATAGTTGATGCCGAAGAACGTCGACTCCCCGGCCTTGACGATGGCCGAGGGGGCTTGCTCACCAGTGCGCTTCGCTGACAGTGACCCCGCGTTGGTCTTCAGATCGACGCCCGCGTACCCGGAAATCGCACAGCTGCGGCCACCCCGGTTCTTCAGCTCCACCACGACGGTGCCATCGGGGTCACCGTCGATGGTGCCGTCCTTCGCCGTGATCTCCAGATCGTCGGCGCGGCCGTCGCCCGCGCCCTCGCCGCCATGCTCCGCCATCCCGGCCCGTCCGGCGGCAAGGACAGGACTGGCATCTCCCTCGACGAGGTCTTCGCCCACCTGCGCATCTCGTCCGACGGGAACTGACGTCGCCCTGTCGGCTGTGTCACCGGCTGTATCGATCTCCGCTTCGTGCCCCGCTCGTCAGGGCAGGCGGGCGTGTTCGGCTCGGCTGGCGGCGATCCGCTCACGCGCGAGCGTACGGGCCCGCTTGGTGTCGCCGCCGCTGAGCCGGGCGAGGATCGTCGCGAGCGGTCTGATCCGGCCCCGACCGCCCCAGTGGCCCTCGGGGATCTCGGTGGGGAACACCCAGATCCGGCGGGCGTCACGCGGCCAGGCGTCGTTCTCGGCGTCCAGGATCGCCTCGGTGACCTCGGCGATGACGCTCGCACGCTTGCGCTCGTCGAGCTGGCCCTCGGGGACGGAGGGGACGACCTTGTAACGCGGCGCGTCCGCGGGTTCTCCGCCGATGTAGACGCCGGCCGGCCGGTGCAGCCAGAGCCAGGAGACGGAACGGACCACCGGGTCGGCGGGGTCGAATCCCTCGTTGCGGATGAGGATCTCGGTGATGCGGTTCAGCAGCGCCGCTTCGGCGTCCGGCTGGAGCGCGCCGTCGGGAATGTATACGTCGAGCATGGGCATGGCCGATCGATTCCCCTCTGGGTTTAGTTCTGCAACTCAGATGGGAGCCTATGAGGGCTGAGTACAGCTTGTAAACCCAGATGGATACACTCGTCCCATGGAGACGCGGCGAATCGACCCGGTGAACTGCTCGGTGGCGCGCGCCCTCTCGGTGGTGGGGGAGCGCTGGTCGCTGCTGATCGTCCGCGAAGCGCTGGACGGCGCGCGCCGGTTCGGGGAGTTCCACTCCCGCCTCGGGGTCGCCAGGAATCTCCTGGCGACCCGGCTCGACACCCTGGTGGCCGCGGGAGTGATGCGCCGCGTGCCGTATCAGGAGCCCGGGGACCGTCAGCGCTTCGCCTACGAACTCACCGAGCGGGGCTGGGCGTTGCGGCCCACGCTCGTGGCGCTGCTGGAATGGGGCGACGCATACCTCGCCGACCCGCAGGGCCCGTCGGTCATCGTCCGCCACCGGCCCGTCGACGACGCGAGCCCATGCGATGAGCCGGTCAAGGTCGTCCTCGAATGCACCGCTGGGCACAGCCACCTCGCCCCGGAAGACGTTTGCCGCACGCCCGGGCCGGGTGCGCGCTTCGTGGAAGGCTCCTGAAAACCCGGGATCGTACTTGCCGGGCTCATCGCGAGAAATGCGATCCAAATAGGGGAACCCACGCCTGTGTTACGAGGCAAAGGTTGCCTGACGTGGCACAGGGTGGGCCGTGCCCGGCCGGCACGGGCGTGGAGGACCTCGCTGTAGGACACGGCATTGTTCTCTGTTGTCGGGTTTGACCGCCGGTTTGACGAACCCGCCGGTAACCACTCGTCACCGGTGGAAGTCTGCTCGTTCCAACCAAGCGGTTGGAACGGTCGGTTCCCGGTTTGACTGACCCAGCGGCGAGACGCAGGCTGAATCAAGGAGGGGACGCTCCCATAGGCGCACCATGTGCGCACGGTGCGAACAGCAATGGCTCACGGGAAGGCCGCGTGACCATGACTCCACAAACAGACCCGAGTAAGCCGCACGTCGAACACGAGGACAAACCCTGGACCATCAACATCCCCGGGCATCCTCCACGCAGTGATTCACCCGAGTATGTGGCATCCCGCAAGCAGATGCACAAACTCGTGGACAGCTTGGACCACCCGTTCTACGGACCGGAACCAGTTGAGGACCACCACGGCGGCGGCCTCTGGGTCAAGGACGACCAGGGCTGGTTCATGGTCCGCAACATGGCCGGCATCGAGTGGTCCGCGCAGTTCTGCGCCGACCCCGCCAAGGTCGACCTGCTGCGCCAGAACGCGCGGCGGCTCTACGCGGGCTTCCCCGACGCCGTCGAGGAACTCGGCATCCGGGAACTGCTGGACACGCCCATCACGGACGCCGACGGCGTCCAGCGGTGGACCGATTCCATCTGCAACGCCAGCGTGCCCCTGGCCAAGAAGGACCACAGCGCCGAGCTGCCGAAGGGCGGCGGCGTCCACCACTACCCGAGTCCGATCACCGAGATCGGCTTCTTCAAGAGGGACGATTTCATCCTGTGGGTCACGGACGACGCGGGCGAACCGGTGGCCGTCGCCCCGGTGGACCGACGGGGTTCGGGGGACGGGCGTGTGAACGTCCTGTTCGCGTCCGAACAGTCCCCCCTCCACGCGGAACTGCACAAGGCCCAGGCCAAGGGCCAGGCACTGGTCCTCGACGCCGGCCATGCGGTGGCCCGGGCCGCCTTCGCGCGACAGGCCTGACCTGGTGGTGTCCGGGGACGCGGTGGCGGCGTCAATGGTGCGTGGCGTACTGGAAAATCAGTGAACCCTTTTCATCCTGGCTCTTGAAGGGTGAAACGTGCGGGTCAGGTGGGGTAACACAGCAGGGCCCCTCGTCGTTGGCGTGGTGACTTCACTCATCACACCGGCATCCGAGGGGCCCTGTTGGTTCCGTATTCTTCCATGCTTGATGTCCCGCATGAGCTCGTTGAGCATGTCGCGTGGCTGATCCATGCCCGTCGGCAGGAGCTGAAGTCGCCGTGGAGGAGACTGGGCTGCTTCAGGCAGGCCCTGCTGGTGCTCGCCCATCTGCGGAAGAATGAGACGTTCGCGCAGGTGGCGGGTGGCTTCGGCGTCTCCACGACGACAGCCTGGCGTTACGTGGACGAGACCATCAAGATCCTGGCCGCCTGGGCCCCGGGCCTGCGCGAGGCTCTCGCCGGCCTGGGTGAAGGAGACTTCGTCATCGTTGACGGCACCCTGATCCCGACCGACCGTATCGCCGCGGACGAGCCGTACTACAGCCAGAAACACCGCAAGCACGGGATGAACATCCAGGTCGTCGCCCGCCCGGACGGAACCCCGCTGTGGTTCTCCCGCGCGCTGCCCGGACGCACCCACGACCTCACCGCAGCCCGGGCCCACGGCATCCTCCAGACCTGTCTGACCAGGGAGATCCTCGTCCTGGCCGACCGGGCCTACCAGGGCGCCGGCGCCACCGTCCGCACCCCCTACTACGGCCATCGTGAACTCCCCGCCCACTACCAACGGTTCAACCGCGTCCACGCCAGACTCCGAGCGCCCGGCGAACGCGCCTTCGCCCAGCTGAAGCAATGGCGGATCTTCCGCAAGACCCGCTGCAGCACCAACCGCATCGGAACCATCGTCCAAGCCATCCATACCCTGCTGATCTGCGAAAACAGAGGATGAAAAAGGCTCAGTGACCCATCGTCAGGCGAAGCCGCGAGCGACCAGGTACGCGATCGACCAGGTACGCGACGAGGATCAGCGCGGGCAGGACCGGTGCCGTCTCGGCGGCCGGAAGCATCTCGGCGCCGACGTGGGTCATGGCCTCGCCGCCGACCCCCTCGAGCGCGATGTCACCGCTGATGCGGCCCGGGGAGGAGGTCTCCACGCTGACGTCCAGCCCGTCGGTACGTCACCCACAGGCCCAGCCGCATCGGGCCATCGCCCAGGTCGCCCACCGCTTAGCTCGACAAGTCCCCGTCGACGCCTTCCGCTCGACGCCTGCAACGAACCGGGCGGAAGTCAGTCGGCTTTCTCCTGGCCCTGCCAGGGGGTGCCGTTGTCGTTGGCATATCGCAGGGCGTCGTCGATGGCTCCGGCAGAGCGCTCCTCCCGGCCGTATCCGTAAATGCGTGGCGGCTCGTACGGGGTGCCATCGGGGTCGACGTAGGCCATCTTCGTCTTGATCTTGATCTCTTTCCGGCCGTACTGAGGGATGACGAACCCGCCGTAGCCGTACCGGAACTGCCGGCCGATCCGGTCGTACCAGTTCTGGAGCCCGGCGATCTGGATTCCCAGGTGTTGTACGTAGTTCTCTACTGCCGCTTGGTGGGGGCCGAAATCGGGGAGGCACTGCTGGAGGGACCATATTTCCTCCACGTCCCGGTTGTGCATGGCCACCACTTCGTCGACGGCCTGCTGGAGGCTCACCTGGCGGTGGTGGCGGACGCTCAGGATCTGGCTGACCACCTCGTTCTGCCCGAGGGCGAGTTCCTTGTGCAGGGAGCTGATGTCGTTCTGAAGGGCGATCACGCACGCCTGAAGGTCTCTGAGCCGCTGGACGACCGGATGGTTGAAGACGTCGCCCGGCAGCAGCACACCGGTCACCGGCTCAATCTGGTCGGCGAAAGGCCGCTGGCCGATGGAGTGCATGCGGATCATGCGGCAGCGGTGGATCGATGGGTAGATGCCCTGCCTGCGAAATGCGACCTCCTCCATCAGCCCGTAGTGGATGTACTGCCAGTGGCTGAGCGCCATCCGGTCGATCCAGAACTGCGGCACGTACCGGCGGAACTCCTCCCTTGCGGCGGCCAGCTGCCGCAGCAGGCCGAGTTCCCCTGGCCTGGGATCGTCACGACCGGTCATGACCTGATAGATGCGGTTTCGCAGCGGGGCGATCTCCTCCGCCGGGGTGAGGTCGAAGAAGTCGTCCATCAGCGTGATGTGGTTCATCCACCGGGCGGCCGGGCGCAGTCGGTCGATGTCGTTGGCGGTCGGGAACATATACGGGGTGACCCGGGAGAGAAGCTGCTTGCGGTAGCGTTCCCGGTCGGCCGGATCCGGGAAAACGTCCGCGTAGTCCTCGTCGTACCAGCGGAAGGTCTCCTCGTCGAGAGCGTCGGCCAGCGGGCTGTCGATGGTTGGCCACGGGTAGGTCAGGCGGGGGATGACGAGTTCCTCGCCGGTATCGGACTGGCCGGGGGCGGTCGGGCCTTGGTGGTCGGTGCTGGTCACGTCGGGTCCTTTCCGGCGGTGGCGCAGAGGGTGTCCTGGTCGGGGTAGTACTCGGGGTCGTAGCGGTGGATATGTTTGTCGACGCCTCGCCAGCCGGATATCACGAAACTGAAGTGGTGGATGTGCTGGGCGACCGGGTCCGACCATCTGCCGAAGTCCGGAAGGTCTCGCTGAAGGCGGACGAATTCGTCCAGTTCACGGTCGTGGATGCTGAACAGCTCCTCGCGGGCCTGGTCGATGCAGATGCGGTGGTGGTGCGCCAGGACGTTGATGAAGTTCACGTTCCCCATGCCGGTGCGCATGTCTTTGTCGTAGGACTGGAATTCGTTGAACCAGCCGGTGATCCGTACGGTGAGCGATTTCAGCCGCCGGACCACGGGGTGGTCGTGGATCCCCTCCGGCAGCACGGTGCCGGTCTCGATCTCCTTCAGGGCCAGAAACGGGTGGATCATCAGCGCCTTCTCCCGCATGGCCATGTACTCCTCGATGCCCGGGACGGTGTCGGCGGCGAGGTGTGTGGTCTCGGCTTCCAGGCCCTGGAAGTACAGGTCGAGGTCATCGGCCCACCGTGCCACCGAGGTGGGCGGGATGAAGGCGAGGGCTTCGGCGCGGATCTGCGCGATCGCCCGGGCGAGCGGCACCCCCGCCTCCTGCGGCGTGATCTCGCCCCGGGCGACGGCCACCGTCTGATGCCGCAGGTGCTGCACCTGGTCAGGGGAGGCGTGCTCGTACACGTCATCCTGGTAGAGGGAGAACAGCATCATCCGGGCCAGCGGGATCAGACGCTCCCAGGTCGCCGACGGAAAGAAGAACGCCGTCATGTAGGCGGTCCGGACCTGCTTGAACCCTTCGGCGATCTCGGGCGGCACGATGCCCGCCCACTCCTCGTCGATCCACACCCGGTCGGTGTGCTGCTGCAGCGCCTCGGCATGAGGGTTCATCAGGCTGGGAAACGGGTAACGCAGCCTGGCCATCGTGGTCGAATCCATCATGTCGTCCTCACCATGGCGTCGTTGACTTCGAGGGCCGCCCTCGGCGCGGTCGGGAAACCCCGGCGCGGTCCAGACCCGCTCGATCCGCGGGTGCCTCCTTGGCCATCGGCCCGCTCCGCCTGCAGATCGTTCGACGTCGTGTGACGTGCGGCCGCCGGCTGTACTGCGTGATCCTTGCGGTGGTGGTCATGACGTCCTCGCGGTTGCGGCGCCGGTGAGCTTGCGCAGGGCGGCGGTGGCGGCGGGCGGAAGCCGCGCGGCCTCCAGGACGCGCAGTGCCTGTGTGCGGCGGATGATGATCATGTGTTCCGCCTCGGCCCGGGCGCCGGTGGCGGTGAGCACCCGGCGGATGCGGTCGGCCCCGGCGTCGTCGAGGTCCGGGTTGCCGAGCAGCGCGTCCAGGATGTGCCGCTGGCTGGGAGTGGCGCGCTCAAGGGCCAGGGCCACCAGGACGGTGTGCTTGCCCTCGCGCAGGTCGTCCAGCGACGGCTTGCCGGTGATCTGCGGCTTGCCGAAGACACCAAGGAGGTCATCGCGGAGTTGGAAGGCCTCACCGACCGGCAAGGCAAAGGCGCTCAGCGCCTCGCGCACCGCAAGCGGGGCACCGGCCATGGCGGCGCCGATGTGCAGGGGCCGCTCAACGGTGTACTTGGCGGTCTTGTAACGCGCGATCCGCAGCGCGTACTCAACATCCCCGGTGGGGTGGCCGGCGGCGGTGACGTCCAGGTACTGGCCGTACATCACCTCACTGCGCATGACATCGATCAGCGGTAGCACGGCACCGAGTTGACGGGAGGTGAGGTCGACGGTGGGCAGCAGTTCGTCGGACCAGGCCAGTGCCAGGTCGCCGACGAGCACTGCCGTGCTGACCCCCAGGTGTCGGGCGGCCGTCATGCTCCGCCCCTCTCGGTGGTGCTGGGCGAGGCGGCGGTGGACGGTGGGGGCGCCGCGGCGGGTGGCGGCGCGGTCCATGACGTCGTCATGGATGAGAGCGAACGCGTGGAACATCTCCAGCGACGCGGCCGCTCGCACGATCGTGGTGGTGTCGCCGTGGCCGCCGGCGGCGCACCAGCCGCAGACGCACAGCAGCGGACGCAGGCGTTTGCCACCGGACGTAAGGAACCGTCGCAGGACGCTGATGGCCTCGGTGGGCATGCCCTCTGAGGCTGCGGCGCGCATTTTGCGGTCGAGGAAGCCGGTCAGGCAGGTATCGACGGCTTCTCTGGTCCCGGCGAGGTCCACCGCGGGAGTGAGGGGCGGTGTCGGGGCGCTCATGACGGTGTTTCCCCTTGATTGTCCTTGTGTCCGGCCAGGAGGAGGGTCTGACCCGGGCTGGTGGAAGAAGACCTTCGGCCGACCGGCACCACGGGGTCGCTGCCGGTCGGGCCCAGAGTCCGGCCAGAGCAACATGGTTGTCCACGAGAGGTGCGCTTTCCCCGGGTTGAACTCCGGACCATGCGTGTTGCTGCCGTAGCGGTTAATCAAAATGTCGATTCCGCTGTGCGTGCTCGCATGTGCCCAGGCCTACCAGTACCGTTCTTTTGCCGGGCCTAATTTGCGGGGTTTTGCCCCCGTGGGAAGTTCTACCGTCGGTGTCGACCTTGTTCCAGTGCGCAACATTCGCATCGCTGCAATCAGCAGGCTGCTGCCGAGTGCGGCCACACCCCGGCCCGGTGCCTCCGACGCTTGCAAGTGGAGCCAGGCAGGTTAGTAATTGTTATCCGGTGACCCAGAGCATGGGAACGCCTCATTCCCGCCAATCGCGTAGCGATGCCCCAGTAGTTGGTATTGAAAGTGACCGTTCGATAGGGGTGAGACTTGGCCGGCCGATGGAGGACGCGGCGCGCATCGCGGTGGAGACGGTGCGGGAGACGGAGACGTCGGTGGAGGAGGTCCGCTTCGTCTTCGCGGGCTGCTGTCCAACATCGCCGCCTGGGACGCGACGGGGCACAGCGACAACTGCGGCAACCCCGACTTCGCGGTACTCAGCGACACCACCTGCATCACCGAGGGCATCCACCACGGGCACTGACTCCTGGTCTCACTCCCGGCCTCAGAACCTGCCGGATCGCCGGGGGAAGTAGTCCTCGAGTACGCCTTCGCGGTGGACGTCGAGCGTGGCGCAGTGCAGTCCGCCGCCGAAGGGGGCCACGTCCCAGAACGGCACCGGGACGACCTCGAAGCCCAGCCGGTCGAGCTGTTCCATCTGTGCGGTCTCGCTCGCTTCCACGCAGACCGTCCCGGGGTCCAGCACCAGCACGTTCATCGACAGCCAGCGGCTGCACGCGGACAGGGGTGGCGGGGTCTGCCGCCCGGGGGTGGCGGCCCGGACGACCTGCCAGTCGTTGATCTTGAAGTACTGCAGCAGGTCCTCGTCGGCGGGCCGCTCGGCGCAGTGCAGCACGAGCCCCGGGCGGAGCGGCACCCAGGTGGCGTCGATGTGCATGGGGTGGAGGTTCTCGAACGTCACCCCGTGTACGCGGTGCTCCGGCAGGTGCTGCCGGAGCCAGCGGATCCCGGCCGCGTTCGTGGCGAGGGACTGCTGGACGAACAGGTCCTTGCCGCAGCGGGCGATGTCCGCGGCGTCGAAGAGCGGTTCGGCCTCGGTCAGCACGAGCTCCCCGGCCCTGACACGGGCGATCTGCTCCTCGTACGGCAGCGCGTCGTACTCGTCCCGGAAGCCCGGCCGGTAGGACGCCTCGGTCAGCCGGGGCTTGGGGGCCGCCTCCCAGCGCATGCCGGGGTCGGCGCGGTAGTAGGACTCGATCAGCGGCCGGTGTGCCAGGTACTCGAACCAGCGGCTGCGGAACGACATGGTCGCCTCCAGCAGCTCGTTCCCGATCACCACCAGGACGTCCCGGACCGGCATGGCACCGAACATGCTCTGCTGCGACCACTCAGGGGTGGCGACCGGCCGGCTGAAGTCCAGCGGCCGGGGCCGGTCGACCCGGATGCCGCGTGACTCGAGGACGTGGGCGAGGTTGTCCAGTTGCTCGTTGGCCGCCGCCGTCATCTCCTCGGGCAACGGCCCGTACGTGCCGAGTGGAAAGCCGTCCTCCGGCCAGTCACGGACGACCGCCGACTCGGGCGCCTGCACCATGGTGCCGTCCGCCCGGCCGACGACGACGTGCTTCAGCGGATCCCACTCGTTCCAGGAACCGACCTTCACCGATCCTCCCCTTGGGGGCGCCGTGTACGGCCCGCTCTCCGAAAGCGGGAAGCGGCGAGGAGACACAGTCTGGCGTCTCCCCGGCCGCGGTACGAGGGGACAGGCCGGGGCGCGTGAGGTGCTGTCCGGAGAGCGCGTGCCCTCTCCGGACAGGCGGGCATCAGGGACGGAGCAGTACGCCCACGGTGCCGAACGCGTACGAGGCCCGGTACAGCTCGTCGCCCCGGAAGGCGGCGACGTAGCCGTTGGTCCGCGTGCCCGCGCTCCTGACGTACTTCGAACTGACCCGGGCGCACGGCCTCAGCCCTTTCCGGGCGGCCCGGCGCACCAAAGCCCCCGGCGGCGGCGCCCACCTGATGCGCACCGGCCTCCTCTGCATCGCCGCCGGCCTTCTCACGGGAAGCCTCGGCGGCGGCAGGCCCACACCCCTGTGGCTGAACGCCGGCTCCTGCGCCCTGACCGGCTGCGGCCTGGGCCTGGCCAACGGCGCCGCGATGACGACGGTCGCCATGGGCACATCAGGCGCCACGGGCGCCACGGGCACACCCCCACACCTGGCACTCTGCTCGGCGGCCCCGGCCCTCGCCCTGACCGCCGTCGCCCTCACCCGCCGTGGCGGGGGACTGGCGCCTCTTCTCCCCTCGGGGGTTCGGGCGCTGACGCTTTCGGCGAGCGGGCGTGCGAAGCGTTCGCCGCGCGGGTGGGATGACCGATGGGGATGGCCCGGAATTCCCCCGGACCGCGCTACCGCGCTGCGCTTTTGATGGGGAGTCATGTGTCGCGGCCCTCTTCCGGCGAAAGGCGTCCGCGTCCGAAACGGTCGGATTCCCGTAGAAGTCCGCAAGATTTCTGCGGGTCAGCCGCAGGAAATTGAATTTTTGACCGTCCTTTTCGGGAATTTCGTCGGTTGACAAGGTTGGCCACTACATCGGAAGGTGAACGCATTCACTGGGGCGGCAAAACAGCCATGTTTTCCTCGCGCCCGAGAGGCTATGCAGAAGAGGGGGGTCCCGTGCGAGTGGTCCTGGCCGAGGATCATCCGACCGTTCGAGCCGGAACCCGGGCGTTCCTGGAGCCCGAGGGCTTCGTCGTGGTCGGGGAGGCCGCCTGCGAACGCGAGGCCTTGGAGGTCGTTTCCGAGCAGCGGCCCGATGTGCTGATGCTGGACATGAGGCTGGAGTCGGGGCTGGCGCTCAAGGTCATTCCCCAGTTCCTCGCCGCCGCGCCGGGGATGGGAATTCTCGTGCAGAGCTGCTATGAGGACCGTGCGATCATTTGCGGCGCGCTGGCCGCCGGTGCCGCGGGCTATCTGCTGAAGAGCAGTCCCGTGTCGGAGCTGGTCCTGGCGGTACGGACGGTGGCGTCGGGAGGACGGTACGTACAGCCCTCCCTCGGTGCCGGGCTGGCCCGTGACCAGGGCCGGGAGCCGGAGCTGCAACTGCGGGAGCGGCAGGTCCTGGGCCTGCTGGCCGAAGGGCACACCAACCGTGAGGTGGCCGCGCGGCTGACGGTCAGCGTCCGCACGGTGGAGAGCGTCAGGGCCGCTCTGCGTGCCCGGCTGGGCCTGGTCACCAGGGCCGAGCTCGTCGCGTACGCCCGGCAGAACCGCTCCGCCGATGTGTAGCGGGACCGCCGGGCCGGCCACCGCACGACAGCCGCTCGCCCTGGGCGCGCTCAGCGGCTTCTGCATCGCGGTCACCCTGGTCAGCGTCGTGGCCTACGCGGCCAACTTCCTCACCCACGACCGGCTGCCGCCCCGGACGATCTCGACCCCGAGCATCGCCCTGGCCACCGGCACCCTCGCACTGCTGACCTGCGGGATGCGGCGGGCCCGCCGTTTGCTGATCATGATCTGCTGCGGGTTCACGGCCCTGAGCGTGGACCGGCTGGCCCATTCCGCGGCGACGGACCACGTGGCCCTGGCGTTCCTGCTGGCGGCATCGGCGTACGCCGTCCCGGCCTGGCCCGAGGTGAAGGTGCTCCTCAGCCGGGGAAGGGCCAGTGCCATGGTGGAGCGGCAGGAGCACCACGCGGGCCTGCTCGCGGGCGAGCTGCACGACGAAGTCCTCCAACTGCTGGCACTGACCCGGCGGCGGCTCGACGCGGCCCGCGCGCTGGACGACCCCGACGCGCTGCGCGCGGCGATGGAGGACGCGTCCCGCACCCTCGACGAACAGGCCGGCACGCTGCGCCGCATCATCGCCACCGTGAGCCCGGCGGCCGTCCAGGGGCTGGGGCTCGCCGAGTCGGTCACCTCCCTCGCCGCACAGGTCGCCGCCGAGAACGGGCTCGTGGTGGACGTGGAGGTCCAGGGCGACCGGCCCCATGTGTGCGCGGGGGAGAACGGTGTGAATCTCGCCGTCTACCGGGTCGCCCAGGAAGCGCTCACCAACGTGGTCAAGCACGCCGACGCCCGGCACATCACCCTTGCCCTCGCCTGTCGCGACGAGGGCATCAGCCTCACCGTCACCGACGACGGGCGCGGTCTCGGACCGAACCCGCCGAGAGTCACCGAGGGGTACGGCATGCAGGGCATGCGCTGGCGCTGCGAAGCGTACGGCGGCACCTTCAGCGCCAGGACCGCGGGCGCCGCCGGCACGGTCGTCCGGGCCGTGTTCCCGCTGCGCAGCTGCCGGAGAGCCCGGTCGTCCTAGCCGGCCGGCCGGGCGTGCGGGCGCCGGCGTGGCCCCTGGCCCGTACGGGCCAGGGGCGGGATCAGGCCGAGCGGCGTCGGCGGTACAGGTGGAGGACCGCCGCGCCCGACACTGTCAGGGCCGCCGCGCCGGAGGCGGCCGGGAGCCAGGGGCGGGAAGGGGCGGTGGCGGCCTGGTCCTCGGCGAGGGCGTAGCCGCCCGCGAGGCCCTTGCGGTCGTAGGCCGAGCCGGGGAGCTTGTCGCCGTAGCGCTTGGCGACGAGCTGCTGGTACTCCGCGAGCGGGACGCGGGCCTTGCCCTGCAGGGCCGTCCGGGCTTCCTTGTTGAGAGGCTCGACGGAGCCGCTGCCGGTCAGCCGGTACCAACCGTGGATCTGCGGCTCCATGAAGGTCCGTTCCTGGTCCGTGCCGCGTTCGGCGGCGCTGATGTCCGTGTCGCCGTCACGGATGCCGGCCAGTTGCCAGGCGCTGCCGCCTTGTCCCGGAGCGAGCAGGACGGCGGCCTGACGGCCGTTGGCGGCCGAGACGCGGGAGGCGAGGTAGGACAGCCGCAGCGCCGCGCCGGCGGTGGCCTTGGCCTTGCCGGCGACGAACTCGGGCGACAGCTCGTAGAAGGGGACCGGCTTCTTGAGGTCGAAGCCGGGTGCGGTGGCGGGCGACCGCTCGGGGCTGCGCGGGGCGCCGGCCACGCCGCCGTCCGCGCCGCCGCCGCCGGCCTGGGCGTCGCCGTTCGGGTCGTCCCGCTCGGCGGCAGCCGTCAGGAAGCGGGCGACGGTGTCACGAAGCTGGCCGGAGCGCAGCACCTTCTGGGCGGCGGTGATGTCGGTCGCCGCGGGGGTGGTGGGTCCGTCAGCGGCCTGCGCGGGAACGACTCCGCAGAGGGCGGCGACGGCAGTGGCCGCACACAGGGTGGCGGCGCGTCGGGTTGAGTGGTGCATGGTGGGTCGTTTCCTCCGGTCGTTCTAGCCGTGTATGCCGACGCGCGTGTGGGTCCACCGGAAGGAGTTGTTTCCGGAGTAGGTGGAGTAGTTCCACCAGGTATAGGTCTTCGTGGTGGGCCAGGGGTCGCCGACCGCGATCATGCTGGTGGTGCTGTCGTAGCCGTAGACGACGTTCATGTGGCCGCCGCCGGAGTTCCAGCCGATACGGACGGCGAACGGGCGCCCGTTCGCGATCTCGGTCCGGGTCTCGCCGAAGGAGGCGTTGCGGTACAGGTCGCTGCCACTGTTGCGGAAGCCCATGTTGCGGAGGGCGTTGGCCATGTCGCCGAGGGTGGCGGGGCGGTTGTTGCAGTCCAGCCGGTTGTTCTGGGCGGCCAGGCGGCAGAAGTCGTACTGGTCGTAGCGGTTGTAGCCCCAGAAGTTGGCTATGGTCAGGCCGGTGGCGTCCCAGCACCACTGGTCCTTGACCTGCTTCTGCATGCTGATGTCGAGGGCCTTCCGGCCGGTGGGATTGCCGGTGGGCCTGTCAGTGGGGTTACCGGTGGGCCTGTCGGTGGGCCGGGTGGAGGCGCAGAGCGGTAGCCCCCCGGTGTTCTCCCGGATGAACGCGTCGGCGATGTAGTACTTGCCGGACCAGATCCAGCGGGAGTTGTTCTCGACGACGTCGCCGGTGGTGCGACAGGTCATCGGGATCTGGTCGCCGACCCATGACTTTCCGGTGATGGCGGCTGAAAGCGACGGCTGGGACCGCTGGTTGACGGTGCTGAAATTGCCCCGGCCACCGGTGACCGAGCCGGTGACGCTGGCCTGGGCCTGGGGGGAGAGGCTCAGCAGGAGCCCGCCCGACAGGACGGCGGCGCCGGTCGTGGCCAGAAGCACCTTTTTGCGCCGTGACGCGGGGGCGGCATGTGTGTGCGTCGATGTGCGGGTTGATCCACGAAATATGTGCATGGGGTTTCTTCTCTTGCTGATCGGCGAGGCGGATCAGTACTGGATGGTGTGGTTGTAGAGGCCGTCACGGGCCGCCGTGACGGCCACGGTGAGGGAGAGAGGAGGGCGCTGCCGCGGTCATCAATCAGTGGTGAACGGCAGCGCCTTGATCGACAACTCGCCGAGACATTACGTCATATGGATTACGCATGTCATATTCGGCATGCAACTACACGACACAAAAGGCGAATAGATGCGGTGTCACCTGTGGTTTTGCGGGAAACCCGCAATGGGTGCGGTAAACCCGCAATAGGCAAAGGGAATTGAGGCGCCGCCTATCGGGCGGTCCGAGCGCCGGCGCGTCAGTGGCGCCGGGGCCTGCCGCCGCCGGACTGGTCCTTGTCACCGGGCTTCGTGTCACCCGGCTTCGTGTCGTCCTGCGGAGTGCGCGGCTGGGGGATCCGTATGGCTCCCTTGCCGTGTGCGAGTTGCACCTCGCGCCGCACCTGGGGCATCGGCAGGCGCACAGCGAGCGCCTGGACGCCGCCGATCTTCAGATACGGCATGACCCAGCCCTCCAGGTCCACTCCCGCGAACAGCTTCCAGTCGGCGTCGGCCGCGGCCCTGCCCTCGGTCGACGCGCCGGCCCCGCCCTTGACCTCGGTGCGCACGTACGGCGCGGCGACGTCGCCCTTCACGCCCACGCTGCCGTAGAGACCGAGGTTCGCCTCGGTGCCGAACCGGATCTTCGCGTCAGCCGCGGCCGACGCGCTCGCCTTCAGCGTCCCGGGCGTGAAGCCGGCCTTGGCCTCGGGCTGCCAGCCCTCGCGCAGACTGAACGCGGAGCCGAGAGTGAAGTCTCCCTTCACCGGGTCCTGCTGGACGTCAAGGCTCATCCTGCCGGCCGCGTCGATCAGGACGTAGCAGGTGAGATCGATGTTGACGGTGACCGGCAGCTCGCCGATGTAGAAGGTCGGGTTGGCGTGGAGGACGACGAACGGCACCCTCACCGGCTTGCCGTTCGTCGTGGGAGCCGTCCGCCCCTTGAAATGGAACGCCGAGGACCAGTCACCGGTCAGCCGCAGCCCGGTCCCCGACGGGCCGTCGCCGGAACCGCGGCCGTAGTAATTGAAGTCGACCTCGGGTGCGAGCTGGACGAAGCCCTTGAACGACGCCTTGGTGGGGCTTTCCACCCCTTCCCCCTTCGCGTCCTTCTCCGTGTCGAGCGAGGTGTCGACGTCGACGCGCAGGCTGCCGAAGGGCAGCTTGAGGCCCTCGGGTCCGGCGTGGACGTTGCCGCGCTCGGCCCAGGAGACCTTCACCCCGGGGACGAGCGAATCGACCTTGAAGCCGGACGGGGCGACGGGCAGCTTGCTCTTGACCTCGGTGTCGCCCAGCACGGTGGAGAGATCGACCGGGGCGGTACGGACCTCGGTGCCCTTCGAGGTCGTCCTCTCCACCTTCGTGACCTTGGCCAGGAGGCCCTGGGGCGCTCCGGGCACGGGTTTGCTGGCGACGATGTCGCCCACGGCGACGGGCTTGCCCTCCGTGGGCTGCTTCTCCGCGCCCGTCGCCGACGGCCCCGGCGTACCGGACGCGCTCGGGGTGGGCCGCGCGAGGGTCTGGGAGATGACGGCGCGCCCGCTGTTCCGGTCGATGGAGTCGACCTTCACCGCCGACTTCCGCGTCTTGACGCCGCCGCCCGCCGGAATGGCCACCGCGCTGGGTTCGGATCCCGCCGGGGGCGTCTTCCCGAGGAGGAAGTCGTTGGGGGGAGCGCTGATTGCACTGTTCGCCGTCTCGTCCGAGGCGTCGGTGGAGCCGCTCCCCAAGGGTGAGCAGCCGGCCAGGGCGAGCGAGAGGGAGGTGAGCAGCACTGGTGCCAGTGCCGCTCCTCTGCGGAGGTTGCGCATAGTGGATCCTCGTGGATTGGTGTGAGGGGTCTGTTGTCCCTGCGAGAGGGGGCGTGGGAACACGTCACGTCAGGTCATGGGCGGAACCTTTCGTTCGGCAGGGCCTGTGGGCTTACGGGCCTGCGGGTCACTTCGCCCCGGCCGCCAGGGCCTCGAGGTGCGCGGCCGCGGCCGCGGCGCCCCCCGCGGCGCGGAACGACGCGCGCACCCTCCCAGCCGCCTCGCGGCAGCCGGGTTCGTGGAGGACGGTGTCCAGCGCCGTGCCCAGCACGTCGGCGGTCGCCCGGTTGAACCGGACCCGTACGCCCGCCCCGGCGTCCGTCACCTGGGCGGCGACGGCGGGCTGGTCGTCCCGGATGGGCGCGACGACGAGGGGGAGGCCGTGCCACAGGGCCTCGCACACGGTGTTGTGGCCGCCGTGGCAGATCACCGCGTCGCACCGTTCCAGCACGGCCAGTTGGGGAACGTGCGGCCGGACCAGCACCCGGTCGGCGAACTCCGGCACCGTGCCCGTCGGGTCGACGATCACCGCCTGTGCCCGGTCCGGCCGTCCGCGCACCGCCTGGGCGCACGCGGCGAGGAAGCGGGGCGCCACCTCGGCGTTGGCCGTGCCGAGGGTGATCAGCACGGTGGGCGTCCGGGGGTCGAGCCGGTGCCAGGGGAAGTCGCCGGTGGCCGGCCGGGCGGTGAGCGACGGTCCGACGAACCGGACCTGTCCGCCGCCGGGCGGGACCGGTCCGGCCAGGGCCTCGGTGCTGAAGGCCAGCACCAGCCGGTCGGACAGCCGGGGGTCCGCGGTGCTCCGGGGGTCGCCGATCCGCCGCCGCAGTTCCCCAATCCTCCCGGCGATCCAGGCGTCGACCTCGGGCAGGCCGGACAGCGAGGTGAAGCCCGCCGTGGTGGTCGCCGAGGTGGCCCACACCAGCCCCAGCCGCTCGGCCACGAGGCCGCCGGCGACGGCCTGCTGGTCGGCCACCAGGACGTCCGGCCGGAACTCCCCGACGGCCGCCCGCACTCCGGGCGCCATGTGCTCGGCGAGCGGCCCGAGGAAGCGTTCCCACAGGAACTTGGAGGGCCGCGCGGGCCGCGCGGCGCCGACCCCTTCCGAGATCGAGCACGCCCAGGCCGCCGGCCCGGCAGACCGCCGCTACCAGGCGTGGATCGGGTTCGCCGAACGGGCTGACGCCCAGGATTGTTTCTGTGGACACGGGCACTCCGGAGACAAGAGGGAGGCGAGAGGGAGGCGAGAGCGAAGCAAAGGGTCGTTGGGGGGGAGCACCGGGACCGCGCGGGAGCCTCGGGCACCCGAGGCCGGAGAGGGACGCCGCGATCGGTGCCGGTGAGGGCGGGACAGGACAAGAGGCGCGCGACCTCGAAGGTCGTCGGAAACGCGGCCCGACTTTCCCGGTGGGGCCTGGCTGGATCATTGCACGGCAAGGCGCGAAGGGAATACCTGGATCGGTATTGTCGCGTGAATGGTGTACATCACATTCATGGTCGGGTCGATACCGGTTGCGGGCTTCCCGCAAGGGAATTGTGGGAAGCCCGCAACGGGTGCGGAATTACCGCAAGAATAGTCCGTACCAGTCGAGGTGACAGGCTCAACTCCCTTGTAATTACTGCTGATTGAGGTAGCTTCGGATCGGATGCGAATTCCGCTCGAAAACTTTTCTCCGACTCGGGGTTGTCATTCGTGATCCGTGTGCGAGGATTCCTGCTGCCCGGCTCGGAAAGGGCCGGATGGAGAATGGAGTCCCGTGAAATCATTGACGCTCAGAGCCGCCGCCGGTGTGGTCGCCTCCTTGGCGTTGCCGGTCGCGCTGATGCCGGCGAACCCCGCGGGGGCGGCGGCCCGGCCCGGGGGCGTGGACAGGGCGACGGCGGAGTCCTTCGGCCGTATCGCGGGTGTCGTGCTCACCGACCGGACGGCGGCGATCGTCGACGGCAAGGTGCAGGGGAACGCCACTCCGCCGTCCGCGGAGAAGGCGCACCTCTCCTCCGCGATGGCGCGTTCGGAGAAGTCCGTGGTGGCCTCGCTGCGACAGCGCAAGAAGGAGCTCAAGGTCCTGGGCGAGGCGTACTCCGCCGGCGACACCCGGGTCGCGGTGGACCGGACCGGCATCGACGGCAAGAAGGCCGTGATACGGGTGACCGAGACCACGCGGCTGACCTACCGGAAGATCCGCGGTGACGAGCCGGAGGACACCGGCTTCCAGGCACACCACGAACTGAGCTTCGCCGTCGCCGGGGACGGGGCGTGGGAGCTGACCGGTATCAGGGCCCTGGACGAGATGCCGCAGATCAACGCGCCCGCGCCGACGGCGCCCAAGGTGAAGGCCGCCGCCGCGGGCGACATGCCGAACGCGCCCGAGGCGAGCGTCTGGCCCTTCCCCAAGCGGCTGCCGAAGGACACGGCGACCGGCCTCGACTACAAGGCGATGGCCGAATACGCCGAGAAGTACTGGAAGAACTACAACCCGGACTACCGGGCGTATCCGCTGGGGACAGGCGGCGACTGTACGAACTTCGTCAGTCAGGCGCTGAAGGCGGGCGGCTGGAAGCACGCCCCCGGCAAGGCCGGTGACTACACCAAGTGGTGGTACGGGTCCGACACCCAGTCGGATTCCTGGACCGGCGTCAACGAGTGGTCGTGGTTCGCGCAGAACTCGAAGCGGGTGAAGCCGCTGAAGTACGTCTACCAGATGGAGGTCGGGGACGTCCTCCAGGCGGACTTCGACCGTGACGGGTCCAAGGACCACACCATGCTGGTGACCTACCGCGACAGTCTCGGCACTCCCTATCTGACGTACCACTCCTTCGACACCTACCGGCGGTCGATGCTGAGCCTCTCGGTGATGTTGCCGCTCACCAAGTGGTACGCCTACCGCACCTGATGCGTACGGCACGCGGCGCGGTGGCCCTGGTGACCGGGACCGCCCTCACGCTGGGGCTGCTGTCGGGCTGCGGCTCCGGTGGGCACGAAGCCGGGAAGAGGGCCGTTTCCCCTCCCTCCACCCGTTCCTCGTCCGCTCCTCCGTCCGTTCCACCGACCCCCACCCCACCCCTGCCGGAGGCCTCGAAGCCGGAGGGGAAGTGGGACGGAAAGGTACGGATCCTGGGGGACGGCTCGACCTCCTCCACCGGCCCGCAGCCCCACCAGCCCAAGCCGGTGAAGCTCAAGCCGGGCGAGAAGCCGCCGCAGTTCGTGGTGTTCTCCTGGGACGGCGCCCTCCAGGGCGACGACGAGCAGTTCTCGCACTTCCGCGAGGTCGCCAAGGAGAACAACGCGCAGATGACGTTCTTCCTCACCGGGACCTATCTGCTGCCCAAGTCGAAGGCGCCGGAATACCGGCCACCGCAGCACAAACGCGGTGAGATGGAGATCTCGTACGCCACCGATCAGCACATCAGGGACACCCTGCGACAGTTGCGCGGCGCCTGGCTGGAGGGCAACGAGATAGGCACGCACTTCAACGGGCACTTCTGCGGCACCAAGGGCGGCGACGACTGGAGCGTCGACGAGTGGAAGAGCGAGATCGAGCAGACCTACTCCTTCGTCGAGAACTGGAAGACCAACACCGGATACAAAGACCTTCCCCCACTGCCCTTCGACTACCGCAAGGAGCTGGCCGGCGGCCGGGCTCCCTGCCTGGAGGGCCAGAAGAACCTGCTCAAGGCCGCCAAGTCCTTCGGCTGGCGCTACGACGCCAGCTCACCCGGCGACTTCCAGCTCTGGCCGTCGAAGACCGACGGCATCTGGAACTTCCCGCTGCAGCTCGTCCCCTATCCCGGGACCGAGCGACAAGTCCTCTCCATGGACTTCAACTTCCTCTACAACCAGTCCGGTGACAGCACCCAGGGCGATCCGGCCAAGTACGAGCAGTGGCGCAAGCTGACCAGGGACAGCTACCTCAACGGCTTCGAGCGCGTCTACAACGGCAGCCGGGCGCCCCTGTTCATAGGCAACCACTTCGAGAACTGGAACGGCGGCATCTATATGAAGGCCGTCGAGGACGTCGTGAAGTCGGTCTGCACACGCGAGGACGTGCGCTGCGTGACCTTCAAACAGCTCGCCGACTGGCTGGACGTCCAGGATCCCCAGGTTCTGGAGAGGATGCGCCGGCTGGACCCGGCGCAGTCCCCGGACTGGAAGTCCCTGGTCGAGTAACTCCCCACTCCTGCCCACCCCACCCTGTGAGGTACCCCCCCATGTCCCCGCGCAAGAGATCCGTCCCCACCCTCGCCTGCGCCGCCTCGGCGCTGGCCCTGGGCGTGACGGCGATCGCCGCCTCCGCGCCCGCCGCCCCGGCCGTCGCGAAGACCGGAAAGGCCGGCAAGACCGTCACCAGCGGCTGGAACAACTGGTCCTGCAAGCCGTCCGCCGCCCATCCCAACCCCGTCGTCCTCCTCCACGGCACCTGGGCCAACCAGCTGGACACCTGGTTCGTGCTGGCTCCGGAACTGGCCGCCCAGGGCTACTGCGTCTACTCCCTCGACTACGGCAAGCTGCCCTACATGCCGGGGCTCAACGGCCAGGGACCGCTGGTCAAGTCGGCCGGAGAGGTGTCCGCCTTCGTGGACAAGGTGCTCACGTCCACGGGCACGAAGAAGGTGGACATCGTCGGTCACTCCGAAGGCGGTGGCCCCCTGCCCCGCTATTACCTCAACTTCATGAACGGCGCCTCCAAGGTCGACAAGCTCATCGGCCTGGCCCCGGACAACCACGGCGCGACCGCCTCCGGACTGGGCACCCTCGCGCGCAAGGTCCCCGGCGTGAGCCAGGTGCTGTCCCTCTCCGTCCCCGGCGTGGAGGACCAGATCGTCGGCTCCGAGTTCATGAAGAAGCTGAACTCCAAGCCCGACACCGTGCCAGGGGTGAAGTACACGGTCATCTCGACCAAGTACGACGAGATCGCCACGCCCTACAAGTCGCAGCAGCTCTCGGGCCCGAACGTGCGCAACGTCGTGGTCCAGGACCTGTGCAAGCTCGACGTCTCCGAGCACATCGCGCTGGGCCTGGTCGACCGCATCGCCTTCCACGAGGTGAAGAACGCGCTCGACCCGGCGCACGCGACCCCCACCACCTGCAAATCCGCCGTCAGCTGACCCCGTAGGCCGGCCCGAAGCCGGTTCCCTCAACCCCCACTCGCGAGGTAGCTCCATGTCCGTACGCGAAAGCTCCGTCCGTAGAAGATCCCTCCGCGTGCTCGCCGGTACCGTCTCGGCGCTGGCGCTGGCCCTGTCCTTCGGCTCCGCCTCCGCGTCCGCGGCCCCGGTCGACGCGAAGACCGGCAAGGCCGAGAAGACCGTCACCAGTGGCTGGAACGACTGGTCCTGCAAGCCGTCCGCCGCTCACCCCCAGCCCGTCGTCCTGATGCACGGCACCTTCGGCAACTCCTGGGACAACTGGCTGGTGCTGGCCCCGTACCTGGTCAAGCGCGGCTACTGCGTCTACTCCCTGGACTATGGCCAGAAGGCCGGCGTGCCGCTCTTCAACGGCCTGGGTCCGGTGGAGAAGTCGTCCGGGCAACTGTCCGCGTTCGTGGACAAGGTCCGGCAGTCCACCGGAGCCGAGAAGGTGGACCTGGTCGGTCACTCCCAGGGCGGCGGCCCCCTGCCGCGCTACTACCTCAACTTCCTGGACGGTGCCGGCAAGGTCGGCAAGCTCGTGGGCATCGCCCCCGACAACCACGGGACGACCGCCTCGGGGATGAACCGCCTCGTGGACACCGTCCCCGGCGCGCGCAAGGTCTTCTCCCTCACCCTGCCCGGGGTCGAGGACCAGCTGGTGGGCTCGGAATTCCTGAAGAAGCTGAACTCCAAGCCCGACACCGTGCCGGGGGTGAAGTACACGGTCATCTCGACCAAGTACGACGAGATCGCCACCCCCTACACCTCCCAGTTCCTGAACGGCCCGGACGTCCGCAACGTCGTCCTGCAGGACCTGTGCAAGCTCGACATCTCCGAGCACGCCGCGATCGGCACGATCGACCGCGTAGCCTTCCACGAGGTGGCCAACGCGCTCGACCCGGCGCACGCGACCCCCACCACCTGCGCCTCCGCCATCAGCTGACCCACCCCCCCCGTACCGGCCCGGCCGTCTCCCCTTGGGCGGCCGGGCCCCTTACCCCGTTCACCGTTGCCCCGTTCACCGGACGTTCCAATGATCATTCGCCCCCGTCCGTACGGACTCCGCCTCCGGAAGCGGGAAGCCCCGCCCGCCGGGTCACGACTGCGCCCGGCCTATCCCCGCCCGGGCCGGACAGGCTTCAGGCGCTGGGTACCGTCGTGGCGCCAGACGCTGGGGCTGCTCGGCCTCGCTGTCACCGTCGTGGCCGGACTGTTGACGGTCATGTTCCTGCGCACCGACATACCAGCCGACCTCAACGCCTTCGCCACCCAGCAGGACAATGTCTACTACTGGGCCGACGGCAGTGAGATGGCTCGCACCGGCGAGGTCGACCGGCAGGACACGCCGCTGGACCAGGTGCCCGAGAAGGTCCGCTGGGCGGCGCTGGCCGCGGAGAACGAGACGTTCTACTCGGACAGCGGGGTCTCTCCCAGCGGCATGGTCCGCGCGGTCTCCAGGATGGCCACCGGGGGTGACACCCAGGGCGGTTCGACCATCACCCAGCAGTACGTGAAGAACGCCTACCTCAACCAGGAGCAGACCTTCTCGCGCAAGCTCACCGAGATGTTCATGGCCATCAAGCTCGACAACAGGATGAGCAAGGACGAGATCCTCGAGCAGTACCTCAACACCAGCTGGTACGGGCGCGGAACCTACGGCATTCAGCGGGCCGCCCGCGCCTACTACGGCAAGGACGTCTCGCAGCTGAACGTGAGCGAGGGCGCCTTCCTGGCGTCCCTGCTCAAGGGGGCCGCGCTCTACGATCCGGCGGCCGGCGCCGAGAACCACAAGCGCGCGGTGGAGCGCTGGAACTGGGTCCTGAACCGGATGGTGGCCACCGGCAGGCTCTCCCAACAGGAGCGCGCGCGGTACACGCACTTCCCCGAGCCGCTCGCCCCGCCCAAGGTCACCGGTCTGGCCGGCCAGACCGGCTACCTGGTCGAGACGGCCCGTGCTTATGTGCTGGCCCACTCCCGTGTCTCCGAGCGGGACTTCGCGCTCGGCGGCTACCAGATCCGCACGACGTTCGAGAAGAAGCGGATGGCAGCGCTCACGCGGGCGGCCGAGCAGGCGCGGAACGGTCTGGCCCCGGACCGGCAGCCGTCCGACCGCGATGTGCGCATCGGGGCCGCGTCGGTGGCCACCGATGGGCGCGTCGTCGCCCTGTACGGCGGGCCGGACTACCTCGAACAGGGCTTCAACGACGCCAATTCGTCCGCTGTCCCGGCGGGCACCGCCTTCACCCCCTTCGTCTACGCGGCGGCCCTGCGTGATGGGGTGCGGCGCGAGCGCGGCAAGCCCCGCGCCCCCGTGACCCCGGCGACGCTCTACGACGGCGACAACAAGATCTCGCTGCTCACCCCGGAGGGCCCCTACTGGGACCGGTCGGGGAAGATCGTCAGGGCGGTCAACGACGGCGACGAGTCCTGGGGGAAGATCTCGCTCAAGGACGCGGTCGCGCGGTCGGTCAACACCCCCATGCTGCAGCTGGGCATGGATGTGGGACTGGACCGGGTCGGCACGGTGGCCACGCGGGCGGGCCTGCTGGAGAGCAGCCTCGGAGAGCAACGGCCGTCGTTCTCGCTCGGCACCTCCACACCCAGCGCCATCCGCATGGCCGACGCCTACGCCACGTTCGCCGCCAAGGGCCGGCACACCGAGCCGTACTCGGTCGCCGGGCTCCGGCGCAACGGCGACGACGTGCCCGTGGAGAGGCCGGAGCCCGAGCAGGCCCTGCCGCCGCGTGTGGCGGGGGCCGTGGACGATGCCCTGCGCGAGGCGGTCCGCGTCGGCACGGCTCAGCCGGCGCGGGCCGCCGGGCCCGGCACGGCCGGCAAGACCGGCACCGCGCAGGACAACAAGTCCGCTTGGTACGTCGGTTACCGCGACTCCCTGTCGACCGCGGTCTCGCTCGCCCGCATCGAACCCAGGACGCAGGAGCTGCTCCAGCTGGACGGCATAGGCGGAACACCCGACGGCACGGTGGGCAGTTCGCTGCCGATCGAGCTGTGGACGCGCTACATGACCGCGGCATGACCGCGGCATGGAAGACTGGCTCGCGTGAGACGTGAGGAGCCTCGCCGGAGTGCTCCGACGCGGGTTCTCACCACGGTCATGCCCATGGTGGCCGGTACCCGGATAGACGCCATTGCGGGACGCCGGGCAGCTCGTCGGGTTGCTTTCGGCCGGTTGCGACGACAGCGGGTCCGCGGCACTAGGGGCCCGCCGGCCGGCCAGGCGTTGTGATGGTTCTTGCGGGCCGGTTCAGATCGTCCGGACGTCCAGACTCGCCGAGGGTTCGGCGGTCAGGGCGCGCACTCAGGCGATTGACCAGCTCAAGTCGGCTCTGATGCCGCCTTCCTGACGGGCCGACCGGGAACGGTACCGAGGCGGTGTCGTCCGTGCCGGGTCCAGGGCCCGCACCCCCTCGCGGAAGTGATGGAATCCCAGCCTTCCCCGCCTACCGGATCAGCCTTTCAGGCTGTAGAAGTGGATTGGCGTGTTCGGCTTGAACCCGATGCGTGGGTACACGGGGGCTCCGGCGGCGGTGGCGTGCAGCGTGGCGCGGGTCGGCCCGGCGGCCCGCGCGCCTTCGTAGAGCGCCTTGCGCGTGACCGCCTCGCCGTAGCCCTTGCGCTGCCACCGCGGGTCCGTGGCGACGAATGCGACGAACAGGCGGCCTTGTGCTTCGACCGTGGCGGCGCACGCCACCGGTTCGTCGCCTCGCATGGCCAGGTAGGCGTAGACCTCGTTCTTCCAGAGCGCGGACCCGGCCAGGCCGTCGCGGCCATCCTCCAAGGGGAGCCCGTACGCGCGCGATTGGAGGTCGGCGTAGGCCTGCAACTGCTCGTCGGTGCCGATGCGGGCGAACGTCAGATCGGGGTGGACCGGCTCGGGGATGGGGAGCAGGTCGCCGGCCATGCCCGTACCGGGGAAGGCGTACTGGAGGCCGGCCTGCTCGGCTGTCGCCTCCAATGCGGAGCGGGCCTCGTTGTCGAGAAGGTCTTCGAAGAGCCACAAGAAGCCCGGGTGCTTCTTCGTCCGCATGATCCCCGCCGCCTGGCCCAGACGGTGCCTGACGAGCTCCGCTCCTGCTCCCTCCTCGGTCAAGGTGACGCAGTTCAGGAATCCGAACCGGCTGTCGGCCCAGCGAACAGCGATGCCCGGAAGGTCGCGCACGTCCGCGTCCGCGTCGCGATCGAGCACCAGAGTCCGCCAGACCGTGGTGAGCTGCTGTACCGATTCGATGGACTCGGCGGAAACTGTCACCGTGCCTCCATGACTTGTTGTGCCGGGAGAGGTCCCTGAGCAGTCAGCGGGGACTCTACTCGAGGCATGTGGTTCGGATGTCATCAGATGATGTTCTCGGCCTCTTCGGCCTGGTCGTGGGGCGTTCGCTGTGCCGGAGTGGGCACACCGTAGGAACGGCGTCCGAAGCGCCACCACACGGAGGCCATGACGAGGGCCACCAGCAGGGCGACGGGCGTGTAGTTGAAACTCGTGGCGGTGACCGGGCTGGACTGCGGCAGCAGGAACAGCACGGTGACCCCGGCCGCCCAGAGCACCGCCACCCAGCCGATCGGCCGGCTCCAGCGGCCCAGGTGCCAGGGCCCGGGGGTGAACCGGTCCCGGTGGCGCAGTCGCAGGAGCACGGGGATGGCGTAGGCCGGGGTGAAGCCGACGATGGAGATCGCGGTTACCGCTGAGAACGCCGTGGCGGAATACAGGGACGGCAGGGCGAGCACGAAGGCGACACCGACTGCGAGCCAGACGGCGTTGGCCGGAACGGCCGTGCGGCGGGCGACCTTCTGCCAGCGCGCCGAGCCGGGCAGGGCACCGTCCCGGGCGAAGGCGTAGATCATGCGGCTGGCGGAGGCGGTGACGGTGTAGCCGCACAGGAATTGCGCCACGATGATCACCAGAAGCAACGCCTTCGCCGTCGCCACGCCCAGCGCGTCCAGGAAGATCTGCGCCACCGGCACCCCGGTCCGGCTGCTCAGCGTCGCGGCGTAGTCCTGGATGGCGAACAGCAAGGCGGCCAGCAGGATGCCGCCGGCGATCCAGGACACCGCCACCGAGCGGATGATCCCGCGCGCCGCGGCCACCGAAGCCCCACTGGTCTCCTCGCTCAGGTGGGCCGACGTGTCGTAGCCGGCCAGAGCGAAGCACGGCAGCAGCATGCCCAGCAGGATCACGTACACGGGGCTCGACCAGCCGGTGTTGTTGGTGAACTCGGAGAACACGAAGCCGGCCGACTGGTGGTGAGAGGGGATGAGAGTCAGGGCGCTGATGATGACGACTGCCCCGGCCAGGTGCCACCACGCGCTCAGGGAGGTGAGGACGTTCATCAGTCGGCTGCCGAGGAGGTTCAGGCCCGCGTGCAGTGCGAGGATGACCGCGTACATGACCAGCAGGGACCCCGGCGTCGGCTCGTAGTCGAACTGCAGGTTCGCCCAGGCGGCGGTGAAGGTCGCGATGCCGTAGTCCTGGGCCGCGATCCCGCCGAGCAGCCCCAGAAGGTTGAGCCAGCCGGTGTACCAGCTCCACCGCTCACCGCCGAGTCGGCGGGCCATGTAGTACAGGCCGCCGCTGGTGGGGTAGCGGGAGGTGATCTCGGCCAGCGCCGCGGCCAGGCACAGCACCAGCGGCCCCACGGCGAGCCACCCCCACACCACCACCGCCGGTCCACCGCTGTTCAGGCCGTAGCCGAAAAGCAGCAGCGTCCCGGACATGATGGAGATGGCCGACAGCGAAGCGGAGAAGTTACCGAAGGCGCCCATCCGCCGGTGCAGTTGCTGGGTGTAACCGAGCTCCTTGAGTATGCGCTCGTCGTCGTCCAGCGGCTCGGACCGCTGCCGTCGTGCATGTGCTGAGGTACCCATCGAGAACCTCCGCATGGAAAAGAGCAGAAAGGGCAAGGGGGGTCTCAACCACCTATGGGGGAACAGGAAATCGGGTGGCGGGCCACATGATGCTCCGGAAACCGTCCGGCGTCGGTGGCAGAGCTGGTTGGCCGGCAGGCACCGCGCGCGGCGTGGCACGATCAGTCGGCCGCCGGAGCGTGGCGGGAGGAGGGTGTCGCAAGCTCCGGGTGCCCGAAACCGCGGCGTCCCGCACCGCGGACGGCGAAGGCCCGCAGCGGACGGAACGGGGCAATCGCGATGCTACGGTGCTCCGGGGCCGGGACGGATCTCCTGAGAAGAGCATCAACGCTCCAATGCGAGCCAAGGCAGGGCACGGGGGCGAGAACGGGGGTACGGATGGCCGTGACGTGTCTGGCGCCTGACAGTCGCTGACGATGTGGGGCACCATAGCAGTGCGGCATGCGTGCGACGAAGCGAATCCCCTTTAACGTCGGTGTAGTTGGGAGTTGTCGTCCTGCCGCGCCGCCATGGAGTCGGATCACCGTGAGGGGGCTTCGATGCTGGCGAGTAGCAGCAGAGGCGGGGGCCGGGAACGGGTCAGTAGCCGTAGTCGGACTGGCGGAGCGGGCGGGCGAGACCACCTGGCGGTCCCTCAGTGCCCAGTCGGATTGCCGGAGGGAGACGGCGGCGAGGCGGGAGCGGACTCGCCGCAGGGTCATCGGCGCGTGAGGAGGCCTTCCGCGTCTCCTCAGAGGCGCTGGCCGTGTCCGAGCAGGTGGCGACGGCCGGAGCGGCGGCCGACGGACCGGTTCTGGTCTGGGCACCCGCCCACCACGGCCTGCGGCTGAGCGAGGCCGGGCGGCACACGGAGGCCCTGGACGCCACCGCCCGGGCGGTTCCCCTGAGCCGCGGCCTGGCCGCCCGCCACCGCGCGGCACACGAGGACCACCTCGCCTTCGCGCTCTACGCGTACGCCACGACGACCCGGCTGCTCGCGGACATCCGATGGGAGGAGGCGATTGACGTCATCACCGAAGTGGCTCTCCTGTGGCGGGCGATCGCCGAGAGCGAACCAGGACTCGTCGGCCCGTACCTCGACGCGGTGACCGACACTCATGCGCGCCCCACCGGCCCGGGCTGAGGCGGCCTTCCTTCGTATGCCGCCGCATACACGGTGGACCAGCACGTACTGGCGTGGACCCGCCACTCTGGCCGTTCCCCGATGCCTGATGTTCCGGTGCCGGCGATGTCCTCATCCCGCACCGTCGTGAAACGGAGCGCTGACTTGTGCGCTGCCCACTGGCTGGGCGACGCGGTGGGTGAGTGCTCAAGCTCCCGGCTGTCTCGGCATCTTCCGCTGGTCGATGGAGGCCGCCGCCCGCATCGTGGTGGAGCCAGTGCGGCGCCGACGTCGGTGGAGGAGGCCTGCTTCGCCCTCTTCGACGGCCGGCGGGTTCGGCTCAATATCGGCGATCAATGACTTGGCTGGAACTCAACGCAAACCTCAGTTCAGGGGCGTTCTGAAGCAGCCCCTCCGAAACGGTCGTCGCAGGTCGCAGTCCGGGCCGCATCAAGGCATCGTTCAAATCGAAATCAAATATGGGTCATTTCCGGCCGCCGTGGGGGCGGTGCTGGTGGTGCTGGCGCTGCCGTTCCGGCATGTGTCGTTCTCCCCTGAGCGACGAGCGGGTACTGCCCGGCACTGCCCCCGCCGTCGCGGCGATGCGCGCAGTGCGCATGGAGTTCCCCGACTTCGGCCACACGGAACTGGACGCCATCCTGCCCGGCTGGGTCCCGGGCGGCAACGCTGCCCGGTCGGCGGAACTGGACCGCTATGCCCGACGCCTGTCGGCGCTGCCGGGCGCGGTCTCGGTCCGTACCGCGACCGGGATCTACGCGCACGGCTCCTGTACCGAGGGGCCGAGTTACGCGCTCGCGGACCGGTACCTGTCAACCGCGGGGACATCGCTGGCCGTCTACGGCCCCACCGAACCCTTCGGTCCCGCCGGTGCCCGGCTCGCCCGTGCCGTACGCACGACCCGCGCCCCGACAGCGCCGCTGGTGACCGGGCCGCCCGCCAGGCTGCTCGACGTACAGCAGGTCATGGCCCCCACCTGCCGGCCGCCATCGGCGTGGTGTTGTCCGCCACCTTCGTCGTGCTAATCCTGTTCTCCGGCGGGCTCTTCCTGGCGATTAAGACGTCATCTCATTTGGTGAGTCTGCGGTAGCAGATGAGGGTGCAGGCGATGCTGGTGAAGGCGAGGAAGTGTTCGGCTTTGCGCTCGTAGCGGCGGTGGAGCCGGCGGCAGCCCGCGAGCCAGGACATCGTGCGTTCGATGGTCCAGCGGTGCCGGCCCAGTCGCTGGGAGGTCTCGACGCCCTTGCGGGCGATGCGGTGGGTGATACCGCGCGCGCGTAACCATCGCCGCAGGTGGGAGTAGTCGTAGCCCTTGTCCGCATGGAGCTTGCCCGGTCTGCGTCGCCGGGGTCCCCGGCGGGAACGGACCGGCGGTATGCCCTTGACCAGAGGGATGAGCGCCTGGCTGTCGTGCAGGTTCGCTCCTGAGATCCCCACGGAGAGGGGCAGACCGGTCCGCTCGGTGACCAAGTGGATTTTCGAGCCGTACTTGCCTCGGTCCACAGGATTCGGACCCGTCAGGTCCCCCTTTTCAGGGCCCGCATATTCACCGAGTCGATCGCACAGCGGGACCAGTCCAGCTCCCCGCGGGAGCCGAGCTCGTCCAGGACCAGGCGATGAAGCTTCGCCCACACCCTGGCCTTGGTCCACTCGGAAAACCGCCGGTGAGCCGTGGCCCCGGACGGCCCGAACGACACTGCAGGCAACTGCTGCCACGTGCAGCCGGACGTCGCTACGAACACGATCGCCGCCAGCACCTCCCGGTCTCCGTGCCGGCGTCGCCCGCCGCCCTGCGGCCGCGACGGCGCCTCCGGCACCACCCGCTGGAACAAAGTCCGCTCGAACGGCCAGCTCGAGGACTTCGAGATCGGTGTCCAGAAGGTCTCGGCGTTGTGGCGGAGCAGTGGTCACACGTCCGGTGAGGTGGTGGTGGAGGCCCAGCTGGCCCCCCGCCCGGACGAGGCGAGGAACCAGCGGTGGACCTACCAGGGCAGCGTCGAGGTCCTGGTCATCGCCGACCTGGAGGACACCAAGCAGTAGCGGCGGCTGAATCCGCCTCGTGATGGACGGCACGCACCCGCGCCGACGCGGCGCGGGTGCGTGCGCTGTTGTCCGCCTTAGTCGTGCAACACCCGCGCCACTCCCGCGAACCTTGCACGCGCAGCACCCAACGCTTCGTACCTGGTACCTCGCACCTTGTACTTCGCGCGAAGGAGACACCCGCAGTGGAATCGCCCCACACGGCAGCTCGGGACGTGCACCTTCCCGTGCCGCGTGCCCGATCCGTACCGGCCGTCGCCCGGGACCACCGGTCTCGCTTTCGCCCTCGAGGTGATCGCCCCGGCCCGTGCCCCCGGCCCGTGCCCTCGGGCTGAGCCTGACGGAGTTTCCCGTCGTATGGAGCGGCTGGCAGGGCTCCGGCTTCGGTCCCGTCCCCATGTCCCCTTTTCGCTCCGGCGGGATAGCTACGCCCAAGGGTGCCTCACGCACACCCAGAGCCGTACTCTGACACCACATTCACGGCAGCACGTGTAATAGATATGCCACGCAGAGGGCCACAAAGACGCAGAGAAGCCAAATGCTTGAACGTGCACCTCACGTCGTGTGTTCAAGCCAATCTTCCAGCGGCCGCTTGCACGGCGCCCATGACGGGCCGATAGTATCCGATATCGATCGATTTCGTCCGGAAGACGCTACATTCTCGAGCTGTGCATCTAGGGAGTGGTCCAGAATGCCCGGCGCCGGCGAACCCGAGGAATATCCTCTCCTCAATGGCATCGTTACTCCGCACTCCGTCACCGTCGGGCCGGATGGATACCTTTGGGTGACGACCCAGGACAGCAAGCTCGTCCAGGTGAATCCGACAAGTCTTGCCAACCAGGTCCCGGTACGCAACGACGTCCCCATCCCTTCCGCCGGGATCATTCCGGACCCCAGCCCGAAGGGAACGGAGGATAGGAAGGTCGTATGGTTCGCCTCCCCCTCGGATTCGGACGAAGACCCGATCGTCAAATATGACATCGTGAACCAGAAGCGACTCACCGCGTTCAAGTTCGGCTATTGCTCCAGGGCTGAGGCCATCACATGGCTTCTGATCGACACGGGCGCCGCCGGGACGCCCGTGTATTCCTATTGGGTCATGTTCGCCGAGCCCGTGTACACCATGGTCGGATACTGTGACCCAGAAGACGAGACCGGCACTCCTCGCAACTATCCGTTTCCCGACGCCCGGCAGAACCCCGTCTACGACACCTGGCTCTGGTCCGTGGCCGTTACCGCTCCGGTGAACGCGAAATCACCCGGAGATTGCACCTATTGGGCGACGGGTCAGGCCGGCACAGGAGACTGCCCGCGGAAAACGAACAGCCTATATAGGTATACCCCGGCCAAGGACAAGCAACCTGAGCCCATTCCGCTCCCCGGGGGCAGCCGTCAGAAACCGGTTCATGTCGTCGCCAGCCCCAACGGGGATGCGATATGGGTAGGTACCGAACATCCGAACCAGATCTGCCGGTACGACACGGCCCTCCGCAGCTGGACGCGGCGGTACATCGCCGAAGGCGGCGCCCCTCGGCAAATGATGCTGGGCACGGACGGGAATCTCTGGGTGGCGTGCAGCAATAGGATCGCGCGCTTCCGTACGGACATGAGCATCACCGAGCTTCCGGGCTCGGCTCTTCCGAGCGGCGGCGAGGCCATGGGGCTGTGCGTGGACAAGCACGGTAAATGGGTCTGGTACACCAACCCGGCCAACATGTCGATCGGGAAGTATCCGATTCCCGACGACCCTGAAAGCGTCGTCGGGAAAACCCAGTTCGTGTCCCAGCTCGTGACAGAGACGGTGCCGGGGCAGCTCACCGGGATGCCGGGCGTGGTGCAGTACGTCAGCAAGGGACTGCCCATTCCCGGTGTGCCGCTCACCTGCCATGTGGTCTCCGACAGTGGCACGACGTTCGGCGACGGAACTACAGAGACCCTCCTGTTCACGGACGCCCGGGGCCGGGCCGCGCTCCCCGCGCTGCGGGCCGGCCGGGAGGAGGACCGGGTGGTGCTGAAGGTCAGCCATGGGGACTCGGAGCCTGGCACCACGATCTTCCTCCGTGTACGGCCTGAGCCGGGCAAGGGTACCGATTCGCCAAACGGCGGCCGGACGGGCTGACCGACGAGCCCGAGAGCCCGGTCCCCAGCTGGTGCGCAAGCAGGCTGGGGGCCGGTTAACGCGCCGGACTGTCGCCGCAGGGTCGCTGCGTCGTGGCGGTGGGCTCCATTCCCGCCTGGCCGGCGGGCGACCGCATTGTGTCCCCGGTGCAGAAAACGCATCCTGCCCAGTAGGGCAGGGCGTCCAGGACCCGGTGGTGGACGCACGAGGCCGTGAGGGCCATGTCCGGGGTTGGGAAGACCTCCTCGTCGGAGGGGTGTGGTGGTGGGGTGAAGGCAACGACCACGGCCCGGTACCGCTGGAGGTAGCCGGGTACGTACGGTGGCTCGTAGTTCAGCTCGTCCCAGCGGTGCCGTTCCAGGGCGAGATCGATCACCCGCAGCACAAAATCCTTGTTCCGCGCCCGCTCGGCCGGGGTCCTGCCCCAGTCGAGGTCTTCCAGGTCGAATCCGACGACCCCGCGTCCCATGACGGTCTGGTCCTGCAGGGCGAGGAGTGCGGCGAACCGGAAGTCCCACGGCCGGCGGGCGAGGTCCGAGACGGCCAGCCACAGCACGTCGAGGAAGACGGCCGTCCCGCCGTTGGACAGGTCCAGGTCGTCACCCGCGCCGCCGCTGCCGAAGATATTGCCCATCACGCCAGCCTAGTTGTTGCCGGCCATGACGTTGGTGGCGCTCGCGCGGGAGACGCCGGTCTCGGTGGCGGCTTGGGCGATCGGCACGGGGCGACAGCGCTCGACGAGCCTTCGGCGGCCCTCGATGCTCAACGGGCGTTCGCGCGCGTCACCGGAGAGCCTCACTGCTTCGCCTGGCCGTGAGCACCCCGCGTGAGGGGAACGCGATCAGCAGCGCGGTGGCGACGAGGAGTCCGCTTGCCCACAGCGGCCCGAGGTCTCCGACCGCGGAGCCGAGGGTGGTCGCGGCGATGAGGGGTCCGGCGGCGGCTCCGATGTTGAGGGCCGCGGTCGCGTAGGAGCCGGCCATGACGGGTGCTCCGGCCGCCTCGTAGAGGACTCGCGTTATCAGCGTGCTGCCCAGTGCGAACGACAGCGCGCCTTGGACGAACACGAGGACGAGCAGAGCGACCGGCCGAGCGGCCAGCGCGGCCAGGGTCGGCCAGCCGATGAGCAGCAGCGGACCGCCGGCTGCGATGACCAGGCTCGGACGCTTGTCGGACAGCCGTCCGGCGACGGTGACGCCGACGAAGGAACCGGCACCGAAGAGCACCAGGACGACGGAGACCCACAGCTCGCCCAGCCCGGCGGTGTCGGTCACGATGGGGGCGAGGAAGGTGAAGCTCGCGAAAGTGGCCGCGTTCACCAGCGCGCCGAGCAGCATGACCAGCAGCAGCCGCGGACTTTTGAGCTGCGCGAACTCCGCTCGCAGCGGCGGCCCGTCAGCCGGGTTCTTCGGCATGCGGCGTACCGGGATTCCGGTGAGGATGCCGACGGCGGCGGGCAGGCAGAGCGCGGCGACGGCCCAGAACGTGGCCCGCCAGCCGAGCAATGCGCCGAGCACTGATCCGCCGGGGACGCCGGCGATCGTGGCCACCGTGGTGCCCGACAGCAGCACGGCGAGCGCCCGTCCCTTCTTGTCGGCGGGGACCAGCGTGGTGGCGGTCGTCAGAGCGACGGCGAGGAACCCGGCGTTCGCGAGCGCCGCGACCATCCGGGTCGTGCACAGGACCGGAAAGCTTGAGTTGACAGCGCCCACCGCGTGGGCTGCCGAGAACACGAGGACGAATCCGAGCAGGCTCGACCGCACGGGCCAGTGGCGGGCGAGCGCTGCCATGAGCGGGGCACCGAGGACCATGCCGATTGCGAAGGCCGGGGTGAGCACGCCTGCTGCCCCGACGGTGACGCCGAGGTCCGAGGCGATGTCCGGCAGGAGGCCGGCGAGCATGAACTCCGAGGTGCCCATGGCGAAGACAGCCAGGGCAAGCAGGTACAGCGGGAAAGGCATCGAGTGGCTCCGAGGTGAGGAGAAGCACGAGAAGGTCATCTCGTCACCGCGGTCAGCCCCCAAGGGCATGCTCGTCCGGCCACGGAACGACGCGCGGCGGGACGGCAGAGCTGTGAACTCAGTGATTCAGGGGGCTGACGGCGTGACCGTAAGCCCCCACCCTGTCCGACTCAGGACTCGACATGGCCCGCACGCTACCCGACCAATGCCCGTCGAAGCACCTCCATTTCACAGCATCGGCCTGTGCCACCAACGTCATGTCCCACAACACCTGGCCGGGAACGGCCGGCCCCCGATTGCCTGGTGACCGAAGCTGATCCACCCCAAGCACAGGCACTCACCTCAAGCACCGTCAGGCGGCCGTGCGCCGCGCCGACCAGGAAGTGTCGGCGCGCTCGGCCTGCTTGCGCCACTCGGGATAGGCCGAGATGTGGAACGACATCCAGGCGAACCCGACCCGGTGGACCAACCCCGGCTCCCATGACCGACCAGGTCCCCTTCGGCTGATTCCGGAGGAGACGGGCCCGGGGACCGGCCGCTGGCGACGTGGGTCGCGCGGCGGACGGTCCCTTCTGGGGTTCTGGGCGGACGCGCGGGACGATCCTCAGGGTCGCAAGGCGCCGTCGAACTGTGCCTAGGACGACCAGTCGCCGGTCGCACCCTTGGTCTCGTAGCGGTGGAAGACGGCGTCACCGCTGTTGGTTCCGAAGAGTTCGAGCCGGCCGTCCACGTTGCGGGCCGCGGCGATGGAGGAACCGAAGACGATTCCGGTCGTACGGGCGGCGGAGCCGGCCGCCGTGGCGACGCCCGGTGCGGCGACCATGAGCACCAGGGCGCTGAACAATTGAAGGACGCGTCTGTACCTCTTGCCCATGCGACTGTCCTTTCCTGACCGAGGAACGGAACACCCACGTGATCGGGGCACGCGCACCGTACAACGGTGGCGCGGCTCCTGCACAGCCGGACCGACAGAGCTTTCCGGCCGATCGGCCGGCACCGTAGAGGACCGCAGGGCGGTGCGGGTGTTCGCCCGTAGGACATCGGAGCAGAAGCTCCGCATCGTCAAGTCACGGCGACAGGCCGGGCACGTGGTGGCCGTGACACGCGACGGCGTCAACGATGGGGCCGCCCCGCGCCGGGCCGACATCGGTGTGGCCATGGGCCGGCGCGGGACCGAGGTCGCCCGGCAGGCCGCCGACCTCGTCCTGCCGGCGATGCCATCGGCACCCTCGTGGCGGCGGTCGAGGAGGGGCGCCGCGTGTACGCCAACGTACAGCGCTTCCTGCCAGGCGACGGTGGATCAGTACTGGATGGTGTGGTTGTAGAGGACGTTCCGGGCCTTGGCGCCGGTGTCCAGGCCGTAAGCGGGCCGGTCGGTGAGGAAGTACTCGCGGAAGCTGGACTGCCAGGTCTTGGACATCATGGTGTTGCTCCTGGTCCAGCCGCCGTCGACCTGGGACCACAGGTCGAGCAGCGCGGTGGCGACGCGGGCCTCGCAGGCGTCGCCCTGGTCGATGCCGGTGGTGGTGCGGTCATTGGCGAGGTTCAGCGAGCTGCCGTTGCCCCAGTAGTAGGTGGTGTCGTTGAAGGTGTGGAACGACACCGCGTTGGCGAAGCCCTCGGTCCAGCCGCAGCTGGTGGAGGAAGCGCGGTTGACGTAGTGAGGCGAGCAGTTGGTCACGTTCGGCCACCAGCCGTTGTAGAGCTTGCCCATGAGGGCGTGGCCGGCCTCGTGGACGGTGGTGTGCTCGGAGTCGGGGTCGTTGTCCGCGAGGTGGATCTTGTCCTCACTGGTGGTCCAGTACGTGCCGTCGGTGGAGCCGGGGTACCACTGCACCGTGATCGGGGTGCAGCGGCCGTCGCTCTGGCTGCCGGCCCAGCAGTTGGTGGTGGAACCACGGTTCCACCACAGCTTGTTGAGGGTGTCGAACGCGTGCCAGGCGCGGCTCTGGCCGCTGTTGGCGTACACATTGCCCAGGCTGATGCCGCGCGAGACGTTGTCCTGCGAGTACGTGGCGGTGGAGTAGAGGCGACCGTTGCCGTCGACCACTGACCACATCCCGCCGGCCTGGGTCTGGAACTCTACCCAGAGCTTGGAGGTGACGGAGGTGGTCGGGGTGTAGCAGAGGTTGAACCTGCCGTCGCCGTTGCCGGTCATCCCCGTTGCGAGCTTCTGCGTAGCGCTGTTGGCGGTCGGCTTGCCCCACAGGGTGATGTTGGCGTTACTGACCGGCTCGTCCCGGTTGGCCTTGCCGTTCCAACTGCCGCCCTCGGCGGACTGGAAACGGTTGCGGTAGGTGCCACTGACGCAGACCTGGGCGGTGGGGGCGGCGGGGGCGGCCGGCGCGGTGGCGCGCGGGGATGCCGGGCCGGAGGCGGCCGACCCCGGGGCGGGAGCCTTGGGGGTGACGAGGCGCGGCGGGTGGATGCCGGGCCCGGGGCTCTGGACCGGGGCTGTGTCGGCCTTGGTGACCGACATGCCCTTGATGGAGGAACCGTTGGCCTTGCCGATGGTGAGCTCCACCGAGTCGTGCCCCGCGCGGCGCGGGTCGGGTCGGTCGATGTCGCTGATGTCCGCCTGGATCTGGGCGGGTCCGGCGGCGACGGCCTTCACCTTGAGCTTGATGGTGCGGGTGCCGGGGGTGAGGGTGAGTACCCGGCTGGTGCGCTGGCCGAACGCGTCCGTCGTGGCCTCGGTGAGGCCTGAGTCGTTGCCGCTCATCCGGAGCGCGGGCGGCAGCTGCACCGACAGACCGGCTCGCTTGACGCTGGTCTGCACTGTGACGTTCACGGCGAGGGTGGCCTGCTCGCCGACGGCGGGCAGGCGGTCGAGGGAAGTGGTGACGCCGAGACAGCTGAGCGGTGCCTCGGACTCCTTGCCCGTAGGGGCGATCGTGCAGGCGCCGGCCTGAGGCGTCGTGCTCGCGGAGGCGGACGGTGCGGCGATCGTCGCCAGACAGGTGCCGATACCTGCCAGTGCGGCCAGAACGGTGGGTCTCCGGAGTCGTATTCGGGACATGGGCATGCCTTTCCGCGACGTGCGCAACCGTGTCCGGTGCACGTCGGCAGGGCTGAGGGGGGTTGGGTGATTCGCCGAGAAGTACAACAACGAACAATCGTTGGCCACGAGTTGACCGTGGGTAACAATGGGCGAAACCATATACCTATGGCTGGGACATGTCACCGCCCCCGGAGAAGGTGCCGACCAGGGAGGCCGGTCCGGCGGCTCCCTCGACGTCCGGGAGCGCAGGGCTCGGCAGCCGGCCAAGTCGTGCGTGAGGTCAACCGATTGGGCGGGGCGGCGTGGTCATTCGCCCAGGCATGGGTACGGGTGCGCCTTTCCCAACCTGCCCGGCCGGGTGCCCAGCCGGGTGGACTTCGACGGACCCCTCACCAGGGCCTGGCTCAACAGGATGGGGAGAGCGCCCGCGCGGACGGCGATGCGACGCAGTGCCCACTACTGGCAACCCCGGGCAGTTGGCAGGCCCCGAAAACGTCGGCGTTCCGGGTTCAGTGAACCCCTGTCAGGGATCCGTCCTCGGGGCGAGGGCGGCGAGGATGGTGGCGATGTGGTCGAAGCGGGTGGGGTCAAGGGAGTAGAGGACGTAGTAGCCCTCGCGGCGGGTAGTGGTGAGTCCTGCCTGGGTGAGCTGGTGGAGGTGGCGGGAGGTCACCGACGGGGAGAGGCCGACGAGGGTGGCGAGTTCCTGGGTGGTGCGGCTCTGGGCGGAGAGGTGGGTGATGATCTGCAGGCGTGGGGCCGCGGCCAGGGCCCGTAGGGCGGTGAGGGTGTCTTCCTGGCTGGTGGGGCGGGCGGCGGGGGCGAGGGGCAGGGAGGGGTAGGTGATCCGCAGAGGCCAGGGGGCGTCGCAGGTGACGCGGACGTGGGGCCACACGTAGCGGCTGGCGGTGAAGGTGACTGGGCGGTCACGGGTGACGGCGATGTCGTGGTGGTGGGGGCGGTCGAGCCGGAGAGCCCGCCTGGCGGGGTCGATACGGATCTGGGGGACCAGGGTGCGGAGCATCGGGAACAGACCCTGCCGGGCGATCCGGGCTCCCGCCTGCGCGATCGACTCGTAGAGGGAGGGCTCGACGCGCTCCCACTCTTCGGCGAAGGCGGCGCTCCAGTAGTCCTCCAGGACGGTGAACGCCTCTTCGAGGACGGGGAGGGGGTCGGTGAGGACGCGGTCCAGCCGTGCCGCCCGGTTGGCGTCGGTCCGCCGGCACTCGGCGAGAACCGCATCGCGGATGGCGGGATCGCGGACGAGGTCGTGTCCGGTCCAGCGGGTGGTGTCGACGAGCGTCCGGGCGAGTTCGACCGCCAGCACGGCGGGCGGCAGCGTTCGTACGGCCGAGAGCTGGTCCGCGAAGTCGGCGTCGTGATCACCGGCCCGGCTTTCGAAGAACGCGGGGATGTAGTCGGCCACCAGGAATCCTTGCTCGCGCATCCGTCGGCGCAGAGCGGCGGGCAGCCGGCGGCACCGCCGGACCCACGGCACGTGCAGCGCGTGGTGTCCGGGGTCGGTGAGCACGTGCCAGGAGTGAACGGCTTCGAGTAGCGGTGACACGGAGAAGGCGATGTCCTCCTCGGCCGTCTCGGCGAAGCGCATGGTGATCACGATTGCAGGATTTCACAATCAGTTGATCGGATCCCGCCGTGTCGATCAGTCTCAAGGCAGACCGCGCACCGCCTTGCCGCAGGTCACCCACCCTTCGCCGAGCGAAAGCCGCAGGTCCCCATGAGCAGGCCCGAGGCACCCTGGCGAGCCGTGCCGGACGCGGACGGCTGCCCGTACGCCGTCCACGATCACACCGCCGCGCACACCGCCGCGCGCAGCGTCGCCGAACGCAAGGCACTGACCTTCCCCCGGTCGCAAGCGGTCAAGACGCTCGCCTGTACCACCCCGGACATCCCGCTGCCGCTCGTGGCCCTGCGCGCGGAGGACCGGGTGGACTCCGCCGTCCGGGCCCACCTCCCGCGCGCCCAGGTGGTCCCCGTCTCCCGGTAGCCGCCCCCCACCCTGTCCCGGGTTCATGCCGACCCCGCCCCACGCACACCACGCACACCACGCACACACCACACGGCCCCACCGGCCGTGTGGCACAGATCAGGAGTACCGGCCCACATGGTGACCACCGAAAGCCTTCTCGCGTTCGCCGCGATGTCCTTCGTCGTGATCGCGATCCCCGGCCCGAGCGTCCTGTTCGTCGTCGGCCGCGCCCTCGCCCACGGCCGCCGCACGGCGCTCGCCACCGTCCTGGGCAACCTCCTGGGCTGCTATGCCCTCGTCCTCGCCGTCGCCCTCGGCCTGGGCACCCTCGTCCAGAGTTCAGCCACCGTCTTCACCACCGTGAAACTCGCCGGCGCCGCCTACCTCGTCTACCTGGGCGTCCAGGCGTTCCGCAACCGCGACCGGATGCGCACCGACCTGACAGCCCAGAAGGGCGAACGGCGCGGCGATCTGCGCACAGTCCTGGACGGTCTGCTCGTCGGTGCCACCAACCCCAAGGGCCTGGTCTTCTTCGCCGCGGTCCTCCCACAGTTCGTCAACCACGACGCGGGGCACATCCCGCTGCAGATGATGCTCCTCGGCCTGATCCCGGCCGGTATCGGTCTGATCTGCGACACCCTCTGGGGCCTGGGCGCGTCGGCCGCCCGGACCTGGCTCACCGGCTCCGAACGCCGCCTGTCGATGATCGGCGGCGCGGGCGGCATCGCGCTGATCGGCCTCGGGCTCACCGTCGCCGCCGCCGACCACTGACCTCCCCGGGCAAGTCGGGAGAGCCAAGCACACCTCCGGGAAAGGCGCCTTCGGGAAGCGCACCTCCGGAAAGGGCGCCTCCGGGAAGAGCCCTCGACCACTCCGAGCGGCGTGCCGTCTCATGGCATCGGTTCCTCGCTGTCAGGCCTCCTGCCAGGCTTGGCGCGGGCGTAGGACGTGAGGCGATCGGCGAGCGTGGTGACGAGGCCGCGCAGTTCATCGGGGCGCTCGATGACGAACGGCCGGTCGAGTGAGGCGAGTACCGGAGGCAACCAGTCGAGCCGCTCCACCCGCAGCTCGACGCGCAGCCAGCGCTCGGTCGCCCGGTCCTCGCCCGCCACGGGCGCGTCCTCCTCCAGCTCCTCCAGGCTCGCGACGCCGGCGGGAAGGCGGGCACGGATCTGCCCGACCGTCCCGTGGATCCGCAAGGTCACCTCGTGCCGGTACTCGGCCGTGGCGAACGCCGACAACACGCGCTGCGCCGGACCGGGGCCCACGGGCGGTTCGAACGAGCCGGGCAGGGTCCTCGCGTCCGCGATGCGATCGAGCCGGAAGGTTCGGTCCTCGCCGATCCGGGCGTCCTGTCCCGTGACATACCACCGGCCCGCGTGGGCGACGATCCCGTACGCGTGCAGCGTGCGTTCGCTCCGCCGTCCGCCGCGGTCGGTGTAACGGATCGAGACCGGTCGGCGGTGGCGCACCGCATCGGCGATGGTGAGCAGGACTCCGGCGTTCGGGGTGTCGAACTCGCCGGGCTCATCCGTGAAGGCGAGAGCTTCCAGGAGGGTGTCGAGCCGACGGGCGATGTGCTTGGGCAGCACCCGCCGGATCTTCGCCGATGCCGTCTCGCTCGCCGTGTGCTGCGTCGTCGTCAGCCCTGTTCGGCGGCCGGCGATCAGGCCGAGCAGCACGGCCAGCGCCTCGTCGTCGCTGAGCATGAGGGGAGGCAAGCGGTGCCCGGGGGCGAGCCGGTATCCGCCGTAGCGGCCGCGCACCGATTCCACGGGCACGTCCAGGTCGATCAGCTGGTCCACATATCGCCGCACGGTGCGCCCTTCGACGCCGAGCCGGTCGGCGAGCTCGGCCACCGTTCGGGTGCCACCCGACTGCAGCAGCTCCAGAAGGGTCAGCACGCGGCCGGTGGGTCGAGACATGTTCGCAGCCTAACGCGAATACAGGACCGATTCTGTCCCCTATTTCTCCTAGCCTGCGACGCGACGTGCACACCTTCAGCACAGCCAGGGAGATCCCCATGAACTTCGTCTCGATCCGCATCATCACCGGCGACGTAGCGCGCCTCGTCGAGTTCTACGAGCGAGCCACGGGAGCGCGGGCGACGTGGGCCACCGAGGACTTCGCCGAACTCAGGACCGCGGGCGCCACCCTCGCGATCGCCGGCACCCGCACCGTCCCGCTGTTCGCCCCGGGCTCCGCCCGCCCGGCGGACAACCACAGCGTGATCACCGAGTTCCTCGTCGACGACGTGGACCGTGTTCACCAGAACCTGACCGGCTTCGTCTCCGACTTCGTCACCGAGCCCACGACGATGCCCTGGGGCAACCGGTCGCTCCTGTTCCGCGACCCCGACGGCAACCTTGTCAACTTCTTCACTCCCGTCACCCCAGCGGCCGTCGAAAAGTTCGCACGCTGACGCCACGTATGCTGCTGGTCAGGCATGGGGCGCAGGCACCAGTGGCGGACGATGACGACGAGGGCGATCGCCGCCCGCGTGCCGCCGCCCTGCCGAACCGTGCCGCAGGTGACCACCGGTAGCCAGGCGCGGGTGGGGCACGGGGGAGGAGGGCTCTCCGGTCAAGTGATAGCGGTCGGAGTCGTGTTGGGCGACCTGGCGTCAAACAGACTCGCCCCGCAGGGTCACGTCCAAGGCGGCGACGCCGGCGATGGACGGCACATGCTGCCACTGGGCCGCCAAGGTGGCCCCGACACCGGCGCGCCCGGTCAAGGAGCTCATCGGCTCGGTCGTCCCGTGCGAGCCGGTCGTGTACCCACATCGACAGAGTCACTCTGTGGCGCGCACCGGGCGCACCGCACCGCCCAGTGCGCACCGCGCGCCGTCCTGCACGCCGGTGAGGCGCACCGGGTGCGCGCCGGCCGGTGAGGGCCGCGCCCCGAGGGCTTGGCCCACGGCGTCGGCTCACAGCGTCGGCCCACGGCGTCGGTCTACGGCCGGTAGGCGGGCTTGGTGAACGCGCTGGCCACGGGGTGGCGGATCAGGGTGGGGGTAGTGGATGCCGTCTGCGCGGGCCATGGTGGCGTGGTTGCCCCGTGGTGACAGGCCCGGCAGTGTGTTGGCCTCCAGTAATGTCACCCGCCGCCGGACGTGACCAGGAAGTACCGGGAACCTTGCGCGGTTTCCCGGAGCTGGCCGAGGCGATCGAGCAGCACACCGCGACGTCGAGAGAGGCCCGGATCGAGGCCGGACAGCGCGAGTGTCCGGCCCGGATGATCCCAGCGGGACGCCATCGAGGTATACGCCACGACCCACCTGAGCTGAGCCGCAAGAGGGGCCACCGCCGCGAGAACGGAGTGCGCGGCGGCGGCCCTGCGGTGCGAACAGACCGGGGCGTCCACGGTTCGGGCCCCTTTTCCCGGAGCTGGCAGCGGTGCCCGGTGTCACCCGCCCTCGGACGGCGCGCCGGTGGATGGATCCGCGCCGGTCCGACGCAGGAAGTCCTTGACGACGGCAGCGAGCTTTTCGGGCTGGTCCTCGGGGACGAGTGTGGAGGAGTCGGTGATCTCGACCAGCTGTCCTTTCGGGTACAGGTCGGCCAGCCGGGGGCCGTGCTCACGCGGCATCAAGGGGTCCTCGGTGGCCCAGACGACCAGAACCGGGCGGTCGAAACCACTCAGCTGCCGGCTCCAGTCCAGCAGCGTCTCGCGGTCGGGGGCCGAGGTGGCGAACTTGGCGAAGTCCCTGCGGATGTCCTTGTTCCGAGTCGCCGGAGCGAACCAGCCCTTCACGATCTCGTCCGGGAGACCGCGACGGCTCATTCCGCCGTATCCCTTGGGGTGGGACCGGACAGCGGGGATGCGCATCAGCTGGGTCAGAAGCCGGAGGCCGCCGGGGATCCGGCACACGGCGGCCAGTGCCTTCGCCGGTCCCGGGGGGTAGTTGTCGAATGCCTCGCAGGCCACCAGCACCATCCTTGCGACCTTTCGGCCCTGCTCCTCCAGGACGAGGAACTGGCCGCCACCCCAGTCGTTGAGGACGAGGGTCACGTCGTCCAGCCCCAGCCGCTCGATGAACTCGCCCAGGAGCCGTGCGACACCACGATGGGAGAGATCGGCGCCGGGCTCCATCGGCCGAAGATGGCCCCCCAGGGGCAGCGTCGGCAGGATGCAGCGATACCCGTCCAGCAGCGGCACCACCTTGCGCCACTGCGCACCGTCCATCGGCACGCCGTGGCCGAACACGAGCACCGGGCCGTTCCCGCCGGTGTCCTGGTAGCCGATCGGCCCGGACGACAGCTCGATACTCGACATCGAACCCCCTTCAACGGATTGTTCCGGGTGCATGCCCCGATGGTCTGTCCGGCGTACCTGGCGGGCGTCCGTCGGGAGGCGGCCCGGGCAGGCCCTACGAAGTCTGGTGATGGGGCCTGCCGACTCCGGCGGCGCGAGCCCAGGGCTGAACCGTTCCGCCATTCCCCCGAGACGGCGGAACGGTTCAGGCCCGTGCTCGCGCCGCTCGCTCCTCCGCGTGGGCGAGCCAGAAGTACACGGGAGACAACGTGAGTTCGATCGTCATCAGCATCACCTGGAACCCGTTCGGCCGGCCCTCCACGGCGATCGACAGCACCCGGCTGAGCCCGCCGAGCAGGAATATCCCGGTCAGCACCCGCACCGCCACCGCCGGGACCGGCTTCTGCCGGACGGCCCACAGCCAAGCCAGCCCGTATCCGGCGAAGATCGCGCCCATGAACCGGCCGAAGCTGTCGACCGTCGCGCCCGCGTCCTCGGCGCCCGTGATCGCCGCGTTCCCCGCGACCACGTGATACAGCCCTATCGCCACGCACGCGATCCCCATCACCCATGCGAGTACCCGCAGAGTTCTGGCCATGACCCACCGCCCCCTACTTAGTGGACACGCGTCTACTAGCGTAGCGGCCACTAGTAGATGCGTGTCAAGTAGCCTTCCTTCATGCCACCCCGCCAGCGCCTCACCCCCGCCGACCGCCGCGCCCAGCTCCTCGCAGTCGGCGCGCGCCTCTTCGCCGCCCGCCCTTACGAGGAAGTGCTGATGGAGGACGTCGCCGCGCACGCGGGCGTATCCCGGGCACTGCTCTACCGGTACTTCCCCAACAAGCGCGACCTCTTCGCGGCCATCTACCAACAAGCAGCCGACCAGCTACTCGCCAAGAGCCGGTTCGACTCCACCGGCAGTCTCACCGAGCAACTCGTCGAGGGCATGGACGCCCACCTCGACTACTTCATCGCGAACCGCAACGCCGTCCTCGCCGGCAATCGCGTCCTCGCCGGAGACCCCCTCATCCAGACCATCATCGCGAACGAACTCGACGTCATCCGCGCCCGGCTGCTGAGCGTCCTGCCCCTCGCCGACGACACCGCACGCGAGGCCGTCTCCCAAGTCCTCAAGAGCTGGCTCGTCTTCGTCCGGGTACTCGTCGTCGACTGGCTCACCAGCGAAACCTGCACCCGCACCGAACTCCGCGACGTATGCGTCGGCTCCGTCCTCGGCGCCATCCGCCCGCTCCTGCCCGCCGACCCCGCACCCCAGTAGAGGCGCCAGAGGGTGCTCGCGGAGCTGTCCGCTTTCTTAAATGCCCCTGACGAGACGAGCTGACGGGCGCGGCGCTATCGCCGGTCCTGCTGAGGGCGAGTACGGCGGTCAGCAGGCCGTAGGGGATCAACAGCGTTCCCGCCCAGGCCGGTGTGAGCGGCAGCCGCCGGGGGAGTGTCCGTCCCCATGGCCGGACAAGGGCGAGTGCTGGCAACACCCCCATCAGCGCCAGCACGGCCGTGAAGTCGATGCCGTGTCGTTCCAGCCACAGCAACGCATCGGGGGCACCGTTCTTCTCGAATCTTCTCGAGCTCGTCCATCATGTCGAACCCATCCGCAAGCCCCGCCCTGCCGCCGAACGCCCAGTACCGTCGGCCCCATGCGGCTGACGCCTCCAACTGTCAACCGGAACCAAGATCGGCTTGGTGCCGCCTACCGGTCGCTCCGGTCCGCTCAGGGGCCGGGAGGGCGGAAATTGCTCGTTCGGGTGACGAAGAAACGATTCTTCTCCTCTCTCGTCGTGCGGTGCCGACGGGGCCGGAAAGCATGCTCCTGTTCACTGGTTCATCTCTGTCCGATCTGTCCGAGCACCACACCGGCGGCACGGACGCCGCCACGCGACCAGTGGACTCCACCTCGAACGGAAGAAGGAAGTCCCTGTGCCTCTGACGACCCAGAACGTGGAGCAGGAGCTCGAGCTCGCCAACCAGGCGGGTGATCCGCCGGCCGACCAGCTGGTGTCCGACCTGATCGACAACAAGGAAGTGGACGGGGTCAACGCCCTCTTCCGCACCATCGGCACTCTCAAGCCCGGCCAGGACTACTCGAACCTGCCGCCTCGGCTGGCGGACTTCCTGAAGCAGGCCGAGGCACCGCCGCCGGGCTGGACGGACGCGGACTCCACCGCCGTCGAGGGCTTCTTCCGCCACCACCACGGCACGGCGTCGATGCTGCAGGGCACCGTCGGCCTGATCGGCACCTACCTCTCCCCGACTGGGGCGTTCACCCTGCGCTCCACCGGCCGCCTCGGCGGCGTCGACGGCCCTGGCCGGCGCCTGTCGCAGTCCTCGCGGCTGTTCATCGACATGGGGAACGCCGGCGCCACGCGTGACGGGACCCTCGCGGCGAACGTCACGAAGGTCCGTCTGGTCCACGCCTCGGTACGCCAGCTCCACAAGAAGAGCGGCGTGTGGGACTACGCCAAGTGGGGCGAGCCGGTCCCGCAGAAGTACACCACCGGCGCCATCTGCGTGTTCAGCGTGCAGATCCTCGAGGCCATGAAGAACCTCGGCATCGACGTCTCCAAGGACGACGCCAACGGCTTCATGCGCGCCTGGTACTACGTCAACCACTACCTCGGCACCCCGGAGAAGTGGATGGTCTCCAAGGACGCCGACGAGACCACGCGCCTGTGGAAGCAGGTGCGGGACAACGAGTGGAAGAAGACCGACGACGGCGTCTTCATGACCAAGCAGGCCCTCGACTTCTACAAGAAGTTCTACCCCGGTCCCGTCCACGACGCGTTCGTCGCGATGATCCGCCACGCGCTCACCGACAAGTACGCCGACATGGCCGGACTCCCCAAGAGCGCCCTCGACCTCGCCGCCCAGCCTCTCGCTACCGGCCACGGCCTGGTCAGCGGCATCGGCGGAGGCCTCCTGGGCGGCAGCGCCGAGAAGGTCACCGGCGTCAACCCCTACAAGGAGATCATCGGCATCGCCTCCAAGGCGTACAACGAGATCCAGCGCTACGCACTGACCCACGACCAGGACGACCAGCCCCAGATGCACCAGGAACTGGGCGACAACCGCTGACTTCCCGTGAGCGGCCGGGGGACCCGCGCCCCGTAAGGGGCGCGGTGAACCACGTGACTCAATGCCCACATCCACTGAGACTGGGCACCCACCCGGCTCGGCGAGGAGGACATCGAGGCATTCCTGGCCGCGGCCGGCGACGTGGCCCGGGACGAGCTGCCGGTGCTCGGCTGAGCCGGGGCGTACGTCTGCCGGGGTGCGGTCGCCCTCGCCGCGTCCGGCTATGGATCTGTGAGAACCTGCTGGACACCCTCTAGCCAGCCCATCCCTATCTCTGACGGGGCAGCGTCCGTCGCGCCATCGCGGCGGTCTCGGCGAGCAATTCGGTGCCGAACACCCCGGTCAGCCCGGCGATGATCTGCGCCTTGGCTTGCTCTAGCGCTCGCGGAAGCCGCCGAGGAAGCGGCGGAAGACGCCGCCTTCCCGGGGGAGTGGCGTGGACGGCGGTGGAGCCGTGGGCCGCTCGCGGGCGATCGGCTTGTCGTAGTCGGCCCGGACGATGGCGTCGACGGTCTGGTCGACGTCGAAGTCCTCGGAGCCCTCGATGCAGGGTACGAAGCCGACGAGGATCCCGTCCCGCATGACCTGCGCTTCCAGGCCGGCCGTGTCGTCGGTGTCCCAGACCGCCTCGCGGCCGTCGCGCAAGGCCACGCGCACGCCGATCTGGTAGACGCCCTCGCGGGCGAGGTGAGCATCCGTGCCCCGCTGCCGCAGCGCGTCCACGACGCGAAGCGCTCGCTTCTCGTCCATGCGGCCACGATAACGCCGAGGGCCCTCGTGCACCGAAGATCTCCCGGGCCGACCGGGTCCTGGACCGTGGGTATGAAGCCCGCCAGCGACGGCGAGCTCGTCCCGGGTGCCAGGCGCCTGGGCAAGACGCCCTCGATGCCGCGACAGCCGCCCACGCCCACCGCTCCCATCACAGGGACCGTCGGCGAAGACCATGGACGGCTGGCATGGGCGGCATGGGCTGATCCGCGATGCGCAGGATGGCTCGCACACCGGGCGGGCCGAAAGGTCACCGCCCTGGGGCCGACCGGGACGAGCCGGGGCGCGGTCGTCGTCCAGGTCCTGCGCGAGGTATCCGACGCGCACGCGAAGGCGTGGATGACGACAAGAACGCCCGGACGCGTGCCGTCCCGCCGTTTACGGGTCAGCCGCCGGCTACCGCGACGGGCAGTCAACAGCGCGGTAGCACTGGCCGGTCGGGGACCGGGAGCTCCGGCCTCGGCGCACGATCATTCGGGCACATTCGCCGAGGCGGATGACACCCCGCGGGCGGACCCGTCGAGGAACTCCAGCACGATCGTGTCCACGGCCGCAGCGCCGGCGGTGGGCAGCGCGTGGTGGCCCAGCCCCGGCAGCACTTCGACCCGGGCCCGCGGCAGCAGCCGACGGGCCCGGTCCGCCGTCGCTTCGGCGTCGTGCACCCGGCTGCGCCCGGCGAACAGCACCAGCACAGGCATGGCGAGCGGCGCCGGGTCGAGCGTGTGCCCCACCACCGGCCGGCCCCGCCCCCGCAGAGTCGCGCCCAGCACGTACAGACGCTTGAAGTCCTCGTCCACGCCGGTCCCCGCGCTCTCCCAGTCGAGGAACGCGCCGACTCGCCGCGCGGTGGGCCGCAGCAGCATCGGCAGCGCGCGCAGCAGGTAGCCCGGCCGGTACCCGCCGAACACCTGCGTCGGGTCGAGCAGCGCGAGTCGCTGCACCCGCCGCGGCGCGTGCAGCGCGTACGCGGCGGCCACCCAGCCACCGTACGAGTGCCCGCACAGGGCGGCTGTCGTCAGCCCCAGCCCGTCCAGCACGGCATCCAGCCACGTCATGAGGTCCCGCGGCGTCCGCAGCGGCAGGCCCGCGCGTTCGCTGCGGCCGACGTCGCCGAGGATGTCGACCGCGTACACCCGGTGCCGGGCACCCAGCGCCGGGGCGTTGGCGAACCACGCGGTGCCAGTGGCCCCGCCGCCGTGCAGCAGCACCAGCGGCGGGCTGTCCGGCGGTCCGTAGGCGTGCACCCGGGTCGGGCCGTAGGGCGTGGGCACGGTCTGCTCGGCAGTGCCGGCCGGCCAGCGGGCCAGCAGCGCGTCGTACGCGGCGAAGAATGTCTCGGACACACCGGCTCCTCGGGAGATGGCGATATTCTCTCGCTGGGCGAGATACTAGGCAAGCGAGAGGATGATGCGTCAATGGATACCGAGGAGAGCCGGCATGATCCCCGGCTGCGACTGGTCCATCAACTGCGCGCGTTGACCGTCGAGTTCGACCTGTTGGCCGCGGAGTTCGCCGCCCGTCACGGACTGCACCCCACCGACTTGCGGGCCCTGATCGCCCTGCTCGACGCCGCCCGGGCCGAGCGCCCCATGACCCCCGGCCGGCTCGGCGAACAACTGCGTCTCAACTCCGCCGGCACCACCACCCTCATCGACCGGCTGGAGCGGCTCGGCCTGGTCCGCCGCGAACGCGACACCACCGACCGCCGGCGGGTCCTGCTCACCGTCGAACCACAGGCGGTCGACCTCGGCTGGACGTTCTTCGGCCCCGCCATCGGCACGCTGCTCACCGCGATGGACGCCTTCACCCCGGCCGAACTCGACACCGCCGAGCGCTTCCTCACCGCGATGACCGCCACCGCCGCCGCCACCCGCACGAACGTCGCCGGCTACCACTCCTGACCCGCAGCCGGTGAGCGTCGGCGTGCGCGAGGGCGTATACAGCGCGTGTCCTGCCCATGACGTTTGTCATCCCTGAACTGCTGCCTGCGGACACTGACAGCGGGCCTGGCCCCGGACATAACTTGGGGGACATGGAGATCACGAAGAACACCGCGTCCCACCCCTGCCGCACCGAATGGAGCCTCTCGCTCCTGGGTGGTCTGAAGCAGCAGGGCGCCTTCGCGGCCCGGGAGCGGACGGTGCACGTGGCTGCGGTGGGCGGGGCCAAACTCGACCACACGGACGCCGAGCTGCCCGCAGGCCCTACTCACGTGGTGAAGGCGGCCCTGGTCGGCGGCGCGGAGCTCGCCTACCCCGAAGGGGCCTCCGCCGAGGTCGACGCGTTCTCCGTCCTCGGTGGCGTCGACCTGACCGTCCCCGCCGGTACAACGGTCGAGGTCAGCGGCTTCTCCCTCCTCGGCGGCCGCAGCAAGGACATCGCCGGCGAGCCCGGCGGCGCCGTCATCAAGGTCCGCTCCTACTCCCTCATCGGCGGTGTCAAGGTACGCCAGGCCCGATAACCCACTGCCCCCGCGCGAAGCTCCCCCGGAGACCAGCTGGCGTCACTACGGCTTCGGTGAGTTCCTCATGGAGGACTCCCTGGAAGACACGCAGGCCAGTGACGTGAACGTACGGGCCCTCCGGCCGGGCGGACAGTGGCCGGATGCGGCCGGACGTTGTCTCCCGTGGCACTGTGGATCTGCCCGTCCTTCATCAGCGAGACCCGGGCGCCATCGACGCCCTCTACCGCCGCATGCCCGCGCGCTTCGTGGCCCCTTGGTGCGTCGCGGCGCAGGTCAGGGAGCCGGGCAAGGCGTACATCGATCTGCTTCCCGCGCGCGAGGGCCGCCCCCGCGGGGACATCGACGCCGTGGCGATCGCCCGCTCAGGACCGGCACCGCCGGTGCGTCTGGCATGCCCCCGGTCCGGTCGCGTCACCTGGTGCCGGGCGGGTCGCCCCGACTGGAACTCGGGCTACCGGCGCGGGAGGGGGCGGTGTGGCTTCGCCCCTTAGATGTTGAACGCTTTCAGCTGGACCCGGGCCGAGTCGCGGTCCTCGTAGCGGACCTCCAGCTGCACGATCGCGGCCTGGCCGGTGGGCGCGCTGTCCTCGCGGCTGTTGCTGAAGCAGGTGTCCCACTCGCAGCCGGCTACGGCGCAGGAGTTGCCCGAACACTCGGTCACGTGGTGTCTGACCCGGGGGAAGGCCTCCTGGAGCCTGGCCACGACGTCCTCGCGCGGCATCGTGAACTCCGCCGAGTACGAGCGGTCGAGCCATCCGCCGTCATCGACGCACTTCTTGCCGGTGGCCTGCCGGGGCATCCGGGCTCCGGCGAACTCCATGACCTCCGAGCACGATGTCGCATGAGGCCCGAACACCGCCTCCACCACGACGAAACGCAAAGGGCTCACCACGGCCGCGATGACGGCCGCAGTGCCCACGACGGGCACCAGCCATCGCCAGCGCGCCCTTGGACGCCGGCCAGGCCGGCCGCCGGGCCTGGGCGAGTGAGCGGGCCAGGGGGAGGAAGCGTGGTCCGGGAGAGTCACGAGATTCCATTCTTGAGGCGATTGGTCCGCTTCATCCGGACGCGCCGTTTCCCGGTGACGGTTCCGGTGTGTGATCAATACGGCACGCTCGTCTTGGCTGAGTGGGTGGCGGGCTCCCACCTTCGATGCGGCGGTGCTCGTTGGCCTGCCAGGGACTGTTCGGCGGGCTTCGACGGGGACCGTGGAGCCTGAACGGCACGCACGAGGAGGACCTCGGTGCCGGACGGCGACACCGCTACCGGTACACCGGGCTGCGGCGCCTGGTCGAGGGCCCGGACGCCTACTACGTCGTCCCTCTCGGATGGAACGGGGGTACCGACCTCCTGTACGTGATCCCTAGGACTGCGGACACTTGGGTCGGCCTCACGCCAGGAAGCTGACGCTTGTCTCATGGCGCTGTCATCAGCGGACGAACGCGGCCGTCGCGCGCCGCCGGCGCCGAGGACGCCGAGACGGCGCTCGTGTTACCCGTGTTGCTCGCCCTGGTCCGCCGCATGCCCGACCGGGACGAACGTCGGCTGCCGACTCCGCCACCCGCAAGAAGCATGCCTCCGACCGAAGTCCCAGGCGTGTCCAGCGGATCCGGAAACCGGCCACGTACCGTGGCGTGCGGGCCTGCCGTCAGTTCACGTGGTGCGAGGGGTGATTCCACCATGCTGCCGAGACGGTCTCGTCGGCCTTGGGGTGGTTGGCTACCGGGGATGCCAGGGCAGCGATGATAGCGAGGGTTGTTGCGGTGATGATGCCGGCGGCGATGTGCTTGAGCACGAGTCCTCCATTGTCTCGGCTGGGCGGATTGTCAGGAGGGAGTACATCACCCTGAGATCAACGGACGATCAACAGGCGGACGACGCCCGGGATCCGCACCGACCCGTCGGACGCGCCTCAGCCCTGGGTGAACGTGGCGACGATCAGCGGCTTCCGCTTCCGGCTGCCGCGCGCCGCTGTGAATCGTTGGCCGGCGGGCCGGCGTGGCCATCCGTGCCCCGACCGAGTGGTGGCTGGTCCCCCTGAACAGGGCCCCGGCTCACCGCCGCCCGCGGCTTCCTCGGCGTGGCCGTTGGAACAGCGGATCATCACCACCTACAGCGCCTACCTCGACCCGCGCACGCACGCCATCGCCGTTGCTGACCACATCGACCAGGGCGGCGGCCTTGCCACACAGGACCTGCTCGCTCGGCTCGCCTCACAGCTGCCCGGCGTCGTGGGCACACCGGCCGCAGCTGATCCCGGGCGCCGTGCCCGTTTCGTCTCCCAGGGCCCACCGAGCTCACGACGCCCCAGGCGGTCGAGGCTCCCGGGCGACCGAGTGACCGAGTGACCGAGCGGCTGGGCCTTCGGGCGGTCGGCCGTGTCCGCTGAGCGGGCGGTCACCGCCGCGTCCTCCGTTTGGCCCAGCCCGGCAGCTGTGCCGGGCGCGGGCCGAACGGGCCGGTGTGTCGTCTGCCGAGCCGCCGCGGCAGGTGCGCCGGACCACGTGATCACGCGACTGCCCGGGGCCGGTGCGCCCGTTGGGAGTGGTGGTGAGACCGCCGCAAGTGCACCACACCCGCTCGGATCGCCGATACGGGCCGGGCGGATGGTGCCCAAGGACATCGGCGGCACCCGGGATGCGCGCGGCAGCGCCCGGGGCATGGCCCGGGCGCGTACACCGTCGACCAGCCCTCAGGGGCTCCCGTGCACCTTGTTCGGCAAGTGTGGAATGGGCTGTGGGGTGGGGAGGCTGACAGCCGTTCACGCATGTGCCGACACGCCTTTTCAGTGACCGTCGCCCGTTCACCTCATCGAGACACGGCCCGGCAGCCCCGTCGGGCCACCACTGGCCAGAGCCGGGCGAGCACCGGAACGGGCTGGCACCTCGCCCCCCCCCGAGCGAGCGAATGGAGACCCCGCCGATGAGTACCGTTCCCGTCGAGTTCGCCGACCGGGTCGCCCTGGTCACCGGCGCCGCTTCCGGCATCGGACTTGCCGTCGCCCACCGCCTCGCCGAGGGCGGGGCGACCGTCGTCCTCGCCGACTCCAACCTCGCCGGCGCCGAACAGGCTGCCGCCGCACTGCGCACCGCTGAGCGCGACGCGAACGCCGTCGCCGTCGACGTCACCGATCCTGCCTCGGTGGAGGCGGCCGTCGCACATACAGTCGACACACACGGAGGCCTGCACCTCGCGGTGAACAACGCCGGCATCGCCGCCATCCCGCAGAAGACCGGTACATACGACGTCGGGACCTGGCACCATGTCGTCGCCACCAACCTGCACGGAGTCTTCCACTCCCTGCGGTACGAGATTCCCGCGCTGCTCGCCGCCGGCGGCGGCGCGATCGTCAACATGGCGTCCGTACTCGGTGTGACCGGCTTCCCGGGCTGCTCCGCCTATGTCGCCGCCAAGCACGGGGTCATCGGCCTGACCAGGACCGCCGCCCTCGAATACGCCAACCGGAACATCCGGATCAACGCCGTCGCACCGGGCTTCGTCGACACCCCGCTACTCGCCGACACCAACGCCACCCTGCGCTCCGGCCTGGTCTCCCTCCACCCGCAAGGACGCCTGGGGCGGCCGCAGGAAGTCGCCGAACTCGTCGCGTTCCTCCTCTCCGACCGCGCCTCCTTCATCCAGGGCAGCCACCACCTGATCGACGGCGGCTACACAGCACCATGACCACGACCATGACCGTGGAGCAGCAGCCGTCGAGCCGCCGCTCCACGGTCACTTGGGGAGCCCACCAGCAAGTGCGCCGTCCCCGGTCCGGCGGGCTGGCCCCGGTCTGGTTCAGGCTCTGCTGCGCGGTCGTGCGTGCCTCGTGCGTGTTGTGGTCCGCCTGCGAGACGGCGGTCGCGGAGGTGTCGAGGGAGGATCGTCGCCGCTGCGGTCGCCCCGGAGACGCTGCGCCGTCCGGATGTCGTCGCGAAGGTCGCGGCTTCCTGGTCGGCCGTTGCTTGCGACTGGTTGGTCAGACGAGCGCCGGTGCGGGAACGGGCAAGTAGGGGGCGATGTTGCGCCAGGCGCGCTCGACGTATTCTTCCTTCTCACCGACCGGGGCGACATAGTGCAGCGCGCCTTCGGCGGCTTCGTTCCCCTCAAGGCGAGCGATGATCCAGGCGGCGAGGTAGTGCGAGGCCAGGCAGCCGCCGGCGGTGGCGATGTTGTCCTTGGCGCAGAAGGGCTGGTTGAGGACCTCGATGCCGGCGGCGACGACCCACGGCTTGGTGGTGAGGTCGGTGCAGGCGGGGATGTCGTCGAGCAGGCCGAGCCTGGCCAGCACGAGCGCGCCGGAGCACTGCGCCGCGATGAGTTGGCGCGAGGGGTCCAGGCCCCGCAGAACGTTCATGATCGCCGGGTCTTCGGTGACCTCGCGGGTGGCGATGCCGCTGCCGATGATGACGGCGTCAGCGGCGCAGGCCTCCTCAAGAGTGGACATCTGCTCGATGACCACCCCGTTCATCGACGTCACCTTGGGGCTGGGGGTCGCGATGGTGACGCGCCAGTCATCGGTCCTGATGCGATTGAGCACACCGAGCGCGATCAGGGAGTCGAGCTCGTTGTAGCCCTCGAAGGTGAGGATGGCGATGTGCACGACGGCTGTCCTTTCCGGGTGAGTTGGGACTCGAAGGTAAGGACCCGCGAGCAGGACAGCCAAAGAATTGTCATGGATACAATCCGGCGCATGGCAGCCCCGCGATACAAAAAGCTGGTCGACGCGCTCGCGTCCGACATCCGGACCGGGCGTCTGGCACCGGGGGCGCGGCTGCCGACCCACCGCGCTCTCGCCGCCCGCGAGGGCATCGCCGTGGTGACCGCGACCCGGGTGTACGCCGAGCTGGAAGCGATGGGCCTGGTGAGCCGGGAGCAGGGTCGCGGCACGTTCGTGCGTGACATCACGATCCCCGCCGGTCACGGCATCGATCAGCAAGCCGTCGCCCCGGACACGGTCGACCTCAACTTCAACTACCCGTCGCTGCCCGGCCAGGCCGATCTCCTGCGGCAGGCCCTGCGAGAGATGGCCACCTCCGGCGATCTCGACTCGCTGCTGCGCTACCAGCCACACCGAGGGCGTCCACAGGACAGAGCCTCCATCGCACGACACCTCAGGCGCCGGGGAATCACCGCCGACGCGGATCGGATCCTCATCGCCAACGGTGCCCAGCACGGCCTGGCCATCACCATCATGGCCACGCTGAACGCCGGCGACGTCGTCGCGGTCGACGCACTCACCTACCCGGGTTTCAAGGTGCTCGCGCACGCCTTCCATCTCGACCTGGAGCCCATCCCCACTACCGCCGACGGACCGGATCTCGATGCCCTGGAGAAACTGTGCGCGACCCGCCCGGTGCGCGCGATCTACACCATGCCCACCCTGCACAACCCCCTGGGCTGGGTCATGTCGGCAACCGACCGCACCCGCCTGATCGGGATCGCCCGACAATACGGTCCGCTCATCATCGAGGACGCCTCATACGCCTACCTGGTCGAGGACCCACCACCGCCTCTGGCCGCAACCGCGCCGGACATCACCGTCTACGTCTCGGGACTGTCCAAGAGCATCGCCACCGGCCTGCGGGTCGGCTTCGTCCTCGCCCCGCCACCTGCGGTGCCCTCGCTCGAACGCACCATCCGGGCGACCACCTGGAACACCCCCGCCCTCACCACCGCCATCGCCTGCCGATGGCTCGACGACGGCACGGTGAACCACCTGGAAGCGCGGAAACGAGACGACGCCAAGACGCGCCAGGCACTCGTCAGGCAGGAGCTGGCGGGCCTCCCGCTCATCGGCCACCCCTCGTCCTACTTCACCTGGCTGCCACTGCCCGACGACGCACGCGCCGACCGCCTGACCGCCACCCTCACGCGCCGGCACATCTCGGTCACCACGGCGGAGCCGTTCACCACCTCCACGCACACACCACAGGCGATCCGCCTCGCCCTGGGCTCGACCGATCTGGACAGCCTCAGGTCGGCGCTGCGCACAGTGCGCCGAGCCGCCGTCGAGGACGCCTACGCCTGAACCCGGGGCATCAGCCCTTGTGCCGACAATGTCGGCAGACCGCGGTGCGCCCTGGCGTTAGCGCGTACGTTGTCATAGTTGGACGGGGAGGTGGCGGGGTCCGCGGAGCATGGCGTTCTGCCGGTAGGGGGCGGGTCCTGGACCAGGCGGGCCGTACCGAGGTGGGGGATCAGCGCGCCGAGTGCGGCCTGGGCTTCGATGCGGGCTAGGGGGGCGCCGTAGCACAGGTGGATGCCGCTGCCGAAGCCGAGGTGCTGGTTGTCCGGGCGAGTGGGGTCGAACCTGTCGGGCTCGGGGAACCGCATGGGGTCGCGGTTGCCCGAGGCCAATACCAGTACGACGGATGCGCCTGCGGGAATCGTGGTGCCGGCGACGTCGATGTCGGCGAGGGGGACGCGCTCGCGCATATGGACCGGGGGTTCGTAGCGCAGCAGTTCCTCCACCGCTCGTGGCAGCAGGTCGGGCTCGCGACGCAGGCGGTCCAGCTGCTCGGGGTGGCGCAGCAGGGTGAGCACACCGTTGGTGATGAGGTTGACCGTGGTCTCGTGCCCCGCGATGAACAACAGGATCGCGGTTTCCGCGAGCTCCTCTGGGGTGAGCCGCAGGCCGGGGTCCGGCTCGTTGACGAAGGCGGAGAGCATGTCGTCGGTCGCCTGGTCACGGCGCTGCTCGGCGAGGTCCAACAGGTAACGGCCCATCTCGGTCCGTGCCTGATCACCCGCCCGGGTCCGTTCGGTGGCGTCTTCACCAGGCTTCACGTCGGCGGATGTGACCAGGGCGTCGGACCATTCCCGGAGCAGCGGTTCGTCCTCGCGCGGTACGCCGAGGAGCCGGCAGATCACCGTGACGGGCAGGGGGTAGGCGAAGTCGTCGACGATGTCGATCTGCCGGCCCGCCTGGACGGTGTCCGTCAGCTCCTTGGTGATCCGGGCGATTTCGTCGCGCATGGCATCGACCCGGCCCGGGCTGTGCGGTGGGCCGAACGGCCGCATGGCCAGGGTGCGCAGCCTGTGGTGCTCGGGGTCGTCGAGCCGCAGGAACGGCAGGTGCGGTGCCGTCTCGCCTCGGCTGCGGGGGTCGGCACTCATGCGCGGGTCGTGGAGCAGAGCGGCGATCTCGTGGTAGGTGCCGACCAGATGGCTGCCGTCCGTTTGCCGCACCACGGGACCGGCCTCGCGGAGTTCCGTGTACAGCGGATAGGGGTCGGGACGGCTGGCGTAGTCGGTGATCCGTGCCAGCAGGGTGTCGGAGGCCATGGTGGCTCCTCGTCGTCGGGCGGGACGCGGGTCGGTGGGCGGGTTCTACACCACGGTCAGCCGGCGGTCGGGCAGGTACCCGGTGAGTGCCACGGTGGGGCCGTGGGTGAGCCCCTTCGGGTCCGGCACGTCGGAGGGAATGGTGATGTCGGCCGCGATCGCGCGGTCCGCCGCGCCGGGTGGGGGCGGGAACGGAGCGGCGGTCTCGATCAGGTGCCGGTAGTAGTTGAGCGATTTGGCCATGTCGACGGTGACCGCGGCGGTGACCCGCCCCTGGTAGCCGTAGACCATCGCCAGACGCCGCGCCTCCAGAGAGCCCTGGGCGATCACCACCTGGTCGGAGAAGGCGGGCACACCCACCGACTTGATGTTGAGCCCGAACTGGCTCGACCAGAACTCGGGGACGGCGAGGTGCGGGCGTCGTAGAGGGCCCGGACTGACCATGTTGTGGGCCGCCACCTCGGCCTGCGCGATCGCGTTGCCCCAGTGCTCCAGGGAGAGCATCTGATACCCGAACAGCGGATGGGGGAAGCGGGAGACGTCGCCGGCCACGAAGACGTCGTCGGTGACGATCCCGTACATGTTGAAGGCCCGGCAGCCGGCGTCGCAGGCGATACCGCGCGGGCCCGCCGCCAGTCCGGAATCCGCCAGCCATTCCACGTTGCGGACCGCTCCCAGCGCCACGACGCACACGTCCGCGTCGACGCGGCTGCCGTCGGACAGGTCCGCACCGTTGAAGCGACCGTTCCCGTCGCCGCGCAGGGTGGTGACCGTCACCCCGCAGCGCAGGTCCACCCCGTGGTTGCGCTGCATGACGGCCGCGAGTTTCGACAGGGTGCCGCCGAGCGCGCCCACCAAGGGCGCGGGGCCGCGCTCGGCGACCGTGACCTCCAGCCCCCGTTCCCGGCAGGCCGAGGCGATCTCCGAGCCGGTGAAGCCGCCACCGATCACCAGGACCCGCCGCGGCCCGGCGGCCAGCCGCTTCGCCAGCCCTCCGGCGTCGTCACGGGTGCGCAGGGTGAACACCCCGTCCAGGGCGGCCTCCTCCGGGTGGGGCCAGGGCCGCGCACGGGTCCCGGTGGCGATCAGCAGCCGGTCGAAGGGCAACGACTCGCCGGTGTCCAGCGCCACCCGTTTCGCGAGCGGGTCCAGGCCCGTGGCACGTACGCCCAGCCGCCAGTCGGCGTCCGGGTCCCGCCGCATCGGCAGCCCGGTGGTGTCCGCTGCCGCGTGGCCGAGGAGCACCTGCTTGGACAGCGGTGGCCGGTCGTAGGGCGGATGGGGCTCGTCCCCCACTACGGTCAGTGAGCCGGTGAAGCCCTCGTCGCGCAATGCCTCCGCGGCCCTCAACCCGGCCAGCGACGCGCCGACGATGACGAAGCGGCCGTCCTTGAGGTCACCGGGCACCCGCGTTCACCTCTTCACCGAGGAGGATCGCCTGGACCGGGCACGCCGCCGCGGCCTGGCGCACGCGCTCGACCTGGTCGTCGGGGACGGCCGGGGCGTACAGCAGCCCCTCCTGCCCGTGCAGGTGGAACACCTCCGGCGCGAGGAACACGCACTGCGCGTAGCCCTGGCAGCGCGTGAGGTCCACAACGGTCTGCATCCTCACTACTTCCTCCGTGACCTCGCCCCCTCATTTCCATCATGGGGGGAAATGCGGTCGCCCGCACGACCACGCCGGGCGCGGCACACCCAACCGGCGCATCCTGCTCGCCCAGGCACTGCCGGGTGCGCCGGCGTTCGGCGCCGTCCTGGCATCCCGATGAGCGGCGTGCACGAAGACCGCCGCGCGGCACGGACCCGGGCCAAACTGCGCCAGGCGCTGCTGGAGGAGTGCGCCGGCCGTCCGCTGGCGCAGGTCAGTGCCTGTTTCTGAACCCCGGCTGGCACAACGGGCAGGCCGGCCCGGGGCCTCAGCCCCGCAGCTGCGAGGCTCGCCTTTCGTGCTGCTTCTGTACGCGGAATGCGCGGTGACTGGTGGAGCAGCCGGGTCGTTGAAGACGCGCACTGAATCCGCCGCTACAAGGAGCGACGCTTGAGCACCGACCAGCCGGAGTTCCCAGAGTCCGATGAAGAAGACACCCCGGACAATGACCAGCCGGAGGACGAGCAGCAGCCCAAGACCAGGATGCGCGACATGACGCCGTACACCGAGGACGTGATCACTCTCGACGAGTAGCAGGCGCGGCCGATCGAGTATCGCGGGGCTCGTTCGCGGTCGCCATGCCATCGGCCGCCCCGGGGTTCCGTTTAAGCTCACACGTCGCGATACCTGCGCAGCCGGGGGGCTCGTACGGCGGGTAGGCGGACCAGGGTGTCCTCGAAGGCGTGGCGCTGGGGTGCCAGCGGGTAGCGGGGGCGAGGAGGCAGGGGGTAGTCGTCGCGGAGGACGCCCTCCGGGAGGGCCCCGGTCGCGGGCATCGGCGAGGTCTCGCCCGGGTGGGCGAGATAGGCCCAAACCCCGCTGTCCAGCGGTACCACAGCCCCCTCATCGTCTGGCGAACGCCAGGGCACCCCGGTGAGGGGGTGGCGTGGGACGAGGAGGACGTCGGGACGAGGCCTGGGCAGGGGGATGCCCGGGCCGGCCAGCCCCACGGACCGGGCCCCGGGCCCTGCGGGGAGATACCGGCCGACGGCGTGGCCGAGCAACTCGGCGACGGGACCGTCGGGGAGGTTCACCGAATGGTCCTCGGTGACCGCCACGAGATGGGCCAGGGCGACTCCGATCGCCGCCTCCCAGCGACGGCTCCACGACCCGTCGGGTTCGACGGGTGGGACGCGATGCTCAGCGTGTTCCAGATCGTTCCAGTCGGGAGGCGGACCGGCCGGGACTCCCGAGGGGCGGCGTACGACCGCGTCGGGCTCGAGCCACACCGTCTGCCACGATCCGCAGTCGTCGATGCGGGTTGCCACGGCCCGCTCGCATCCCTCGCACGCCAGGTTGGGACCGGCCCGGCCATCCACACCCCGGCAATACCCTTCGCACTTGTCGAGGAGCAGGGTCATGGACCGGGAGTCGCCGGGGGCGATGACGATCCTGTTCCGCGCGCCGAAGGAGACGGAATACACCCGTGCGAACACGCCCTGCTGAGCAGCCGATTCCGCTCCGACCTCCTCCCACAGCCGCCAGGGCGGCCCGGTGGGCTCAGGTTCGACGGCGTACGTCGAGGGCTCCATCAGCGGGGGGTGGAGTTCCTCCCACCCACCGTGGTGGGTATGAACGGGGAGGGCGACCCGGGACACCGGCGCCGTCAACTCCGTGCCGCACCCGGCACACACGAACACATCCAAAAAAGCTCTCCCCGCCCCGATTCTCCAGGGATTGTGGCTCGCCCGCAGCGGAGAATCCACCGGATTTGCGGGCGACCACCGCCCCCTGCCGAACGGTCATGCCGTGGCCCTGCCACCCCCGGCTCGAGGGGGGGACCTCGAAGTCGTCGACTTCGTCGCCAGCCCTTCGGCCGGGGGAGTCCCCGGACCGCCCCGCGAGCCGCAGCCGGAGGTCGTGGCGACGACCGCCAGAACCATGGCCGGCGAGGCAACCGCGAACCGCGCACGAACCCCTTGTCTGTGCGTATACGTGATCACCACGATACGGAGCCGGAGCCTGCCCTCATCTGCTGCTGCTCCTTGCCCCGCCAGCGGCACACCAGTGGACGGCGACACACAGGCTTCCGACCGCCGGGACCATCGCCTCGAGAATGTCCACATGGCTTGGGATCTCGGTCAGCGCAGATTGTGTTGTGACTCGTACAAGCCCGGTGAGAGACTGCGTCGGCGGTCGACACCGACCTGGCGGCGTGGATACCTGGGGGGAAAATGAAGGACTGGATACCTTTTCTTCAGACTTTGATCTGGCCGATCGTGGTGCTGACACTCGCATTCAAGTTCCGCGCCGGGTTGGGGCGGCTCATCGAAGCGATCAACAGCAGAGTCGAGCGTGGCGACTCCTTCGAGGCGGGGGCATCAGGGATAAAGCTCGGTCCCTCGTCACCGCAGACCCCGTCAGGGGCCGAGCCCCAGCCGGGCGCGCAGCCCGTTCTTGAAGTGCCGCCGCCACTGGCCGAATTGACCGAGACCCCGACCGATGCCGCTCCCAGAGTCCACCTGGTTCACAGCGCGCACCGCGACAGTGCGGTCGACCGTAATGGCTACAGGTACTTCCGGCTCCGCATCGCCCTTGAGGGCGACAACGACTCCGATCTCGACCGTGTCACCAGGGTTGTCTACCACCTGCACCCGACATTCCGGGACCCCGACCGCGTCGTCACGAATCGCTCGACGGGCTTCGAGCTCACCACGGCGGCCTGGGGGATGTTCAACCTGACAGCGGACGTCTATGTGAAGGGCAGCACCGAGCCCATCCGGCTGGAGCGGTACCTGAATTTCTGAGGCGCGCGACCAACCTCAACCGAGAGCCAGAGCCAGAGCCAGAGCCAGAGCCAGAGTCAATGAGGCAGGAGAACTGCGTCGCACTTCAGTGGCGATCGGCCCGGCTTGGGCGGGCCTTCAGGGGATTACGCGGCCAGGTCAGACAATGTCCTTGACCTGGCCGCCCAGGGCACAGCCCTGCTCGATCGGCGAGCCGGAGTTAACCGCCGAGGCGGCGAAGACGTGGAGCACCAGGCACCCGCCAGGGGCGGTCGTTTCGAGCGCCGGAAGATCCGGATGCAGCCTGCTTCGGTGAGGGCGTGGATCTGCCAGTCGGGTAAGTCCCTTGATAGACACGCGCCGCGTATCCCACGAGGTCGCCGGTCCGTCGCGTCGGGACAGGGGCAAGGAGGCCGACGCGTGACCCGGCGCTGTTCCGGCCACGGACTGTCAATGTCCGAAGTCGCTTGCACGGGGGTCCGAAGTAGTGTGCGCCCGCGGTAGAGGGCCAGTGCGATGGCGATGGTCGCGGTGTCGGTGCTGAAACGCTCCTGTCCGACCTCATCTGGGGCCACCTCGACCCCACCGAACAGAAGAACGCCGCCTGCGCGCTGGACGAACTGTGGACCTACTGCAACACCCACGTCGACCAGCTGGCCACCGCCCCGCCCCCACTCGTCGAGCAGGCCGGCACACGCCCCGGCACCAACGTGCTGCGAGCCCTGCTCGACTACCACGCCAAGGGAAACCGGCACCCCGAACTCACCCGGGTCGAGGTCGCCTCCATGGCCGTCGACCTGCTCATCTCCAACGCCGAACTCACCCCGCGCCTGATCGCCAACACCCTTCACCACCTCCTGGCCACCAACGCCTACACCACCCTGCTCCCCGAACCGCACACCGTCGCCATGGCCGTCCAGGAAACCCTCCGCTACGACCCGCCCCTGATCGGCTGGCTCCGCGTCACCACCCGCGACACCCGCATCGCGGACACCCGCCTCCCCGCCGGCGCCCGACTGCTCCTCCTCCTCCTCCTCCTCGGCTCCGCCGCCCGCGACGAACGCCACCCCACCATCGACCCCGACACGTACAACCCCACCCGCACCGATGCCCCGCCCCTGCTCGCCTTCGGCGTCGGCATCCACTACTGCCCCGGCGCCCCCCTCGCCCTCCACCTCGCTCGGCAAACCCTCACCAACCTCCTCCACACCTGCCCCCATCTCGCCCTCAGCCTCCCGGAGGCCGACGCCCCCGCCCACTGGCCGACCAACACCGCCCTGCGCAGCCCTGAACACCTCACCGTCACCTGGTGATTCCTTCACACCACACCCGGCAGCGGGCGTCCTGGGTGGGTCGGTGCACAGAGAAATCCGGAACGGATGCATCAGCAGGGCGAACGTTGTCTGATACGGCACTGGCCACGACAACCTCCGTCAGATCGAGGCCCCCGGCGCTGGAGAGTTCGCACACGTGACGGCCCGGCCCCTTGCTCCTCTTCGCGGGATGGCCTCGAGCCACTTCGCCGGTGCGCCGACCTGACCCGACCGGACCGGGCCGGAGGTCAAAACTGAAGGGCGGGCTTACGGCAGTTGTGTCAGCTGGATGAGGTTGCCGCAGGTGTCGTCGAGAACCGCCGTCGTGAACGGTTCCATGAGCGTCGGCGGCTGGGTGAACTTGACGCCGAGGCCGGTCAGGCGCGTGTGCTCCGCGTGGATGTCGTCCACGGAGAAGGAGGCGGCGGGGATTCCGTCCGCCATCAGGCCTTCCTTGTACTGCTTGGCCACCGGGTGGGTATCCGGCTCGAGCAGCAGCTCGACGCCGTCGCGGGCGGCCGGGGAGACGAGGGTGAGCCAGCGTGCCGGCCTCATGGGGATGCGGGGTACCGACTGATTGCCTGGTGAGGCGGGCGCAGGCCTCGAAGAGCGCGTGGCTGTTCCGCTCGGAGATCTCGTCGGGAATCGTGCGTCGGGGGTGGTCCGCGAGTGCCTGGAAGACATCGTCCGTCATGCCGCCGCGAAATAGGCAAGATTTCACCTGCCTGTCTAGCCCGGCCAGCCGGGATACCATGATTGGCATGGGCTGAATTTCGCACGTGCCGGGTGGGGGCGCTCTGAGTTGGCCCAAGGCAATGCTCGCCGATGCGATGGCGGAGCTCGGCGACCGAACCCCGCGCGGTGAGTCCAGCCTCGCCGGGAAGATTTCGCTCAAGAGAAGGGGCCCCGGCGGGTCGTACCGTGGACGGATCGTAGCGGCGGCTGTTCATCTCCGCCGGCGGTGCGCCATGATCAGGGTGCAGGCGAGCGGATCGCTTTGCTCAGGTGCCCGCAGCACGGCAATGTGTTCCACGAGGAAGCCCGCTTCGACGAGAAGGTCCTCCCAGAGCAAGGGACTCAGGACCCACATACGAACGGTCAGCTCACCGCCGCCAGCCAGCGGAAGGATCTCCTCCCGTGGAGTGACCGTGCCCTCCGGGCCCGCCCCGCTCGAGTTCGTGTGCAGCACGGAGAAGACGAGGCTCCCACCCTCCCGCACCCGGCGGGCCAGAGCGTCCAGGAGCTGGTGCGGATCGATGTACCCGAAGCCGTGCACCGAATACGCGATGTCGTATGCCGGCGCTGCCCCCTCCTTGAGGAAGTCCACGGCATCGGCCCGCACCAAGCGCACGCCTCGAACCTTGCTGTAGCGGGCCGTAGCGCGCAAGTGCTGGGTGGGCGAGGCCTCGACCGCGTCCACGGTTGCCCCACGGGCGAGAGCGAGGTGGGCAGGATAGCGGCCCGTGCCGGAACCGATATCGAGCAGGCGCTTCCCCGACAGGTCGCCCAGCACCTCGGCGCCGGGCCCTGTTCCCCAGAACCCCCAATCGAGTCGCTCGACCTCCGGTAGGCGAGTGCCTCGATCCAGATGATGCTGCCCATACCTGGCCCACGCCCGCCCATTGACAATCTCGTCGTCCACTCCGACTCCCTTATTCCTTCCCTGGCTTCACGGGCGCAGGGCGAAACACCGCAGGTAGTCCATGTCCGTCGCGCGGACAGCGAACCATCCGCTGGACAGCAACTCTTCCTCGGCCGCCGTGATTCCGGTCGGCGCCTGGTGCGCAGGAACGCGCGCGGTCAAGGGTGTGACGACCCAGAAGAGCCCGCCGGGCGCGAGTAGTCCGCGTACGCGGCTGAGGAAGGCCGGCTTGTCCTTGACGAAGGCGTAGACCAGGCGCGCCGTGACCACGGCGAAGGCCCGCTCCGCCAGGGGCGGCGGCTGGGACGACTCGATGTCGGCGCGACAGAAGGTCACCGCGGCCGAGGACGGGCCGGTGCTCGCGAGGGCAAGGGCGCTCGGGGCACAGTCCACGCCGGTCGTCTTGAAACCGCGGCTGGCGAGGTGGCGTGCGAGGGCGCCGTCGCCGCTGGCGATGTCGAGGGCGAGCCGCCCGTCTCCCGGCCCCGTTTGACGGTCCAGGACGGTGGTCTCGCAGTCGGTGAGCCGACGGTACTGGCGCCCGGCGGCCCAGAGGGTTTCCCAGTAGGCGGTCGGATTCTCGATCATCAAGCCGGTTCTCCTTCAACGTGCGGCGGCCCGGGGGAGGGCGTGACGACGGGGACGTGGTGCAGGGTGCGGATGGTGGAAGCGAGGAGCACCAGGAACGGGAGGACCAGGGCGGCCGTGCCGAGGGCGAGGGTGTTCCACAGGCCGAGCCAGGTGCCGGAGGCCCCGGCGAGGAGGGCGGCCAGGGGGCGGGTGCCGTAGGTGACCCACTGGCCGGTGGCGAGCATGCGCCCCTGCATGCCGGGGGTGCACATGGCCTGGCGGATGCTGCGCTGGGTGGAGCCCTGGACGGTGGCGCACGCCAGCTGAACGAACATGCCCGCGGCGATCGTGACCTGGCCGGTGAGGCCGGGGGCGGCTAGCAGGAGCGGTAATTCGGTGAACGGGATGATGGCCAGGGCGGTGAGCATGACGCGGGCGGGCCCGTACCGGTCGACGAGTCGGCGGACGGCGAGGGCGCCGGCGACCCCGCCGAGGGCGGCCACACTGAGTAGGGAGCCCAGGGTCCCGGCGGTGTAGTGGAGTTCGCGCAGCAGGTACACAGTCCACAAGGTGGTGAGGAAGGCGAAGGCTGCGGTGAAGGCGGTGCCGGTCAGCAGCAGCGGCCGGATCGTCGGATGGCGCAGCACGTACCGGATGCCTTCTGCGATCTCAGCGCGCAATGAACCCTTCCGCGCGGATGGGTCCGGTGCCGGTTCGGGAGCGCGGATGCTGCCGAGGAGGAGCGCGCAGACCAGGTAGGAGGCGACATCCAGGGAGACGGCGTGGGCGGCTCCGAGGAGTGCGACGACCGCGCCGCCGAGCTGGGCTCCGGCGCTGTCGGCCAATGAGGCCACGACGCCGATCTTCGAGTTCGCCTCCAGCAACTGTTCGCGGGGGACTAGGGACGGCAGGTAGCTGATCCTTGGGGTGGACCCGATGAGGCTGGCGGCCGAGGTCACCAGGGCCACCGCGTACAGCAGCTCCAGCGTCAGGCAGCCTGCGGCGTCGGCGAGTGGGACGGCGGCGAACGCGGCGCCACACGCGAGTACCGCGCCGGTCATCAGGGGGCGCTTGCGGTGGCGGTCGGCGAGTGCCCCGGCGGGAAGAGCGACGAGTAGGGGCGGTAGCCGTTCGGCGAACGACAGCAGTGACACCTGCCACACGCTGGCGTGCAGGGAGACGACGGCGATCAGCGGCAGCGCCACCGCCGTGACGCCACTGCCCGCGACATCGACCGCGCACGCCGACCAGTAGCGCACGAAATCCGGGTGCCGCCACAGGCTCTTTCCCGCCGGGGCGCCGCTCACCTGGCGTTGCTCCTTTCCGCCGCGTCGGCCGCCTTGCGCTGGCCCGGCAGCGTGGTGTCCTGGAACTGGGCGCGCTGCATCTCATACAGCTCGCGGAAGACGCCCGCGGCCGGCTTGTGCAGCAGTTCTTCGAAGGTGCCGGACTCGGCCAGTTCGCCCTGGTCGAGGACGTGGATGAGGTCGGCGTGGCGGACGGAGGCGAGGCGGTGGGTGATCAGGACGACGGTCTGTCCGCCGTCGGCGAGTTTGCGGATCTGCTCGAAGACCTCCAGCTCGGCTTTCGCGTCGAGCGCGGACGTGGGTTCGTCGACGATGAGGATCTCGGCATCGCGGTATCGGGCCCGGGCGATCCCCAGGCGCTGCCACTGCCCGCCGGAGATCTGGTGCCCGCCCTTGTAGCCCTTGGACAGCAGCGTGTTCCAGCCCCTCGGCAGGTCCTGCACGACCTTGTCGGCACCCGCGTACGCGGCGGCCTCTTCCACATCCGCCTGGTCGACGGGGCGCCCGGGCCGCCCGATGGCGATGTTCATACGGCAGGTGAAGGGCCAGCGGTGGAAGTCCTGGCTGACCATGCCGATCCGCGACCACAACTGCCTGCGGTCCAGGGCGCGGGCATCGACGCCATCCCACCGGATGCTGCCACTGTCCGGCTGGTACAGACCCGCCAGCAGTTTGGACACGGTCGTCTTCCCGGAGCCGTTCTCCCCGACCAAGGCGACGATCTTCCCCATGGGGATGTCGAGGGTGACGCCCTTCAGTGCCGGCCTCTGCTCCTTGGCGTCCGCTTCCTTCGGGTCGTCGGCGTCTTCGGGGTAGTGGAAGGTGACCTTCTCGAAGCGGATCAGCGACAGGTCGTCCGGTACGGGGGTGCCGCCGGTCGGGATGGCGTACTTCGCCGCCTCGGTGAAGAGGCGCTCGAGGTCCCCGACGTAGGCGGATTCCTCGTAGAGGTTGTTGACCTGGAGGACGAGGGTGGTCAGGCTCTGTCCGCCGCTGCGGATGGCCAGCACGGCGGTGCCGGCGATGGACAGGGACATCACGCCGGTGGCCAGCAGTCCTCCGAGGGCGGCGTAGGTGAGGGCGGCGGCGATACCGGTCAGGGCGGAGGCGATCAGGCGGATCCGGGCGCTGCTGGCGGCGAGGCGGGACTGCTCTGCCTCGGATGCCTCGGACATGCCGCGGAAGTGGTGCAGCAGGAACGGGCCGACGTCGTGGACGCGGATCTCCGGCGCCGGACCGGTGCGCGTCAGGGTGCTGGAGAGCAGCCGTCCGGCGCGGGAATGCTGCATCCACTTGAGGTAGCTGGCGTAGCGGGCCCGGGCGTTGCGCAGCGAAGCCCACGAGCGCGGCACCGTCATGAGGATCAGGAGGGGGAGCAGGGCGGGGTGCAGGACGGTCAGGACACCTGCGGCGGCGACGAAGGAGACGAGGGAGCCGACGACACCGGTACAGACGTTGACCATCCGGCGTGCCGCGCTCGCGCCGTACTGGGCGGAGTCCATGAGGCGGTTGAAGTCGGCGTCCTCGATCGCCGACAGCTCGACGCCGGCCACTCGCGCGAGGTACATCTCGGTGGCGACGCGCTCGACTTTGGGCTCGAGGCGGCCGGTTCCGGTGGTGGAGGCGGCGGTGGCCAGGGCGCCGATGATGCCGGTGATCGCCACACCGATCATGGCAGGAATCGCGGCCTGCACGCGGTAGCCGATCGTGTCGGCCGCCAGCACGGTGGCCAGGACGGCGTTGACAGCGATGAGGCTGATGGCCTGGCTTATCCCGCGGGCGAGCTCTCCGGCCCCGACGGTCCACAGGGACCGGCGGTCGGCCCGCCAGGCCAGGCGGACGGTGAGAGCGACCAGACGGGGCATCTTGGCCGCCATGGTCCACAGCGACATCTCGAAGAACGCCTTGTCGTGGTCGGCCCACCGGGCGGCGTAGAGCAGGGGCCCGCCGAACAACAGCCGCTCCGACTCCGAGCCTGCCGGCTCGGCAGGAGCTGTTGTCGTCCTCAGCTTCATGCCGTGCCCCCTGCGGTGGTGGGCCAGCCGTGTTCGGACAGCAGGTCCCCGGCGCAGAAGCGCGTCAGGACGGCGGCGGTGTAGGGCACGCAGTCCGCGGGTGGTCGTGCGGGGTCCGCCCACACCAGGCCGGAGCACTTCTCCGGCTCTCGGTTGGTCGGCTCGCCCGTCCACCGCTGCGCGGTGAACACCATCCCCATGCGGCCCTCGCCCTCGGGGCTGCGGTGATGGATGGCGTGGCAGAACTCCAGGTCCCGGGGCGTGATCGTGACCCCAACCTCCTCGGCGACCTCGCGCAGGGCGCCGGCGGTGACTGGTTCGCCGTGTTCCAGGTGGCCGCTGGGCGGGCAGAGCAGCCCGGAGGCGTAGACGTTCCCGGCCCGGCGGAGCAGCAGGACGCGCCCGTCGCTGCGGACCATGAGCACCATCACGTCCACCACGAGCCGGTAGCGGGGCGGCTTCCTCACGCTCGCCTCCCCGGGGCCGTTCCAGCGTGGCGGGAGGCGGGTCCTGTCTGGTCATGTTCGATTCGCAACCGCACCCCCGTGGCATTTGTGGACCGGTTGTAGTGGTGATGCACTTCGCCTCCTCATTGACGAGCGGGTCGGACGAGTGATCGGGAAAACGGCCCCCGGACGGGTGTGGTCACGGCCTTCCGGGGGCGCTTTGTCGCGCAGAAATTCGATGACGGGTCAACGGGCCCGGCGTTGCTGGGATGGGCGCCTGTGGGTCGTTGTGCGATTCACCCTGTCGTGTCCCGTCACCCGATCGAGAGCTTGCGTTGCGGCCGGAAACGATCAAGCGGTAGCTGGTTCTGCGGTATCTCCGGCCGGGCTGCCGGCCGGGGTTTGCAGACGAGCAGGGGGTGGTCAGGGCTGGGCCTCGCGGGCGGCGATGAGGCGGTGGGGGCCTGCTGGAGGGCAGCTCGAAGGCGACGGTCGTGCCGAGGTCCAGCGGGGCCAGAATGCGGCCCTGCCCGAAACGGGCCTGCCAATCCTGAGCTTCGACTTCTCCGGGCTCATTGGGTGAGGCTCGCGGCTTCTACGAGCCTCTCGCGCACCACGGGCCGGGAAGACGGCTGATTTCCTCTGCGGGATTCCCGGCGCTGGGCTCGGGGCGCGGGAAGGTGTACGTCAGAGGCAGCCCTCTGCGGCGGCACCGCCTGCTCCGGGGAGGGTCAGGGTGAAGGTGGTGCCGGGGTGGGGGTGGTCGGAGTGAGCGGTGAGGGTGCCGTGGTGGCGTTCGGCGATGTCGCGGGCGATGGCCAGCCCGAGGCCGCTGCCGCCGGTGTCGCGGGCGCGTGCCTCGTCGAGGCGGGTGAACCGCTCGAAGATGTGCTCGTACTCGTCCGGGGGTAGCGGTGGGCCGTCGTTGTGGAGGGTGAGGGTGTGTGTCCGGCCGTCGGTGGTGACGTCGAGGACGACGGCGGTGTGCGCGTGCCGTACGGCGTTGTCGAGGAGGTTGCGCAGCAAGCGGTGGAGCTGTGCGCCGTCGCCGCGGACGGGCGCCTGGTCGGGTTTGTTGCCCAGTGAGACGGGGTGGCCGCGGTGCTGGTACTCGTGGACGAGTTCCGAGGCCAGGCCGGCCAGGTCGACGAGGGAGTGGGCGGCGGGGTGGTCGGGGCGGGCCAGCAGGAGCAGGTCGTCGGTGAGGGCGTTGAGGCGGTGGGTGGCGGCGAGGGCGTCGCGCAGGGCCTCGTGAGGGTTGATGGTGTCGGGGTGGGCGAGCGCGGTTTCGAGCTCGTAGCGCAGGGCGGCGACGGGGGAGCGCAGTTCGTGCGAGGCGTCCGCGACGAAGCGGCGCTGGCGTTCCACGGCGGTCTCCAGCCGGTCCAGGGTGATGTTGGTGGTCAGGGCCAGGCGGCGGACGGGATCTCGGGCGTCGGGCACGGGGACCCGGCGGTCGAGGCTGGTGTCGGTGATCTCGGCGACCTCGCGTCGGATGGCCTCGACCGGGCGCAGGGAGCGGCGCGCGGCGGCCCATGCGAGGGCGGCGACGAGCAGCGCGGCGAGGGGCACACCCACCAGGAGCGGGACGCGCAGGGGAGCGCCGGCCTGCTCGGTGATGTATGAGGGCACGAGGACGTAGAGGGTGGAGCGGCACGACCCGTCGGGCTCGGTGGGCAGCCGGCAGGCGTGCGCGGGGGTGCGCACGGCGGTGGCGAAGACGGTCATGGTGTGGTGGGCGAGAGCGTGGGCGTTCTGGTGGGCGGTGCGAGCATCCTCCTCGGCCCGGGTGTCGGCGTCGGCGGGCGGCTTCAGCGTCCCGTCGGACCGGTGGAAGCGCTCGTGCTCGCGTTCGTCGACCGCGCCGACATGCACGGTGCCCCGCTCCGGGGAGCCGGTCGCCCGGTGGGGAGGCGGGGCAGGCGGCGGGGGAAGCAGCTTGGGCAGGTCGGCGAGGTCCTGGGCACCGCCGGCCGCGACCGTGACGCGACCGGCCCGGTCGATCTCGATGAGGGGCCAGCCGAGCAACGGATCGCTGAGGGGCTGCTTGCCGGTGGCCGCCTGGGCGGCGAGCTGGAGAGACAGCCCGAACGCCCGCTCCTCCGTCCTGGCGTAGACGTCCGCGCGGACGTGCTGGAACAGCCACCACGCACCGCTGCCGCACAGCACGAAGGCGGTGACACCCGCCACGAATGCGATGCGCACCTGTCCGGGCAGGGCGCGCAACAGTGCCGCCGCCCGGAGTAGGTGATGCCGTCGGGCGGTCACCGGGGCAGTTCCCGGGCGGTGAGGCGGTAGCCGTATCCGCGGACGGTTTCGATGCTGTGCGCGGCGAAGGGGGCATCGACCTTCTTGCGCAGCGCGGAGATGTACACCTCCACGATGGCGGTGCCCCCGGTGTACGCCGGGTCCCAGACCTCGGCCAGGATCTCTTCCTTCGACACCGGGTGGTCCGGCGTCCGCGCCAGGCAGGTGAGGATGGCGAACTCCTTCGGCGTCAGGGCGAACTCGACCGGACCCCGGCCCGCGCGATGGAGGGTCAGGTCGACCCACAGGTCGCCGGCACGCAGCACGGACCGCCCGGCCGTGGCGGTGGTGCCCCGGCGCAGCAGCGCCCGCAGACGTGCGAGCAGGACTACCGAGGAGAACGGTTTGACCAGATAGTCGTCGGCGCCGGTGTCCAGCCCCTCCGCCTCGTCGTACTCGCCGTCCTTCGCGGTCAGCATGAGCACGGGCGTACGCAGACCGGCGGAGCGCAGAGCGGCGCAGACCCGGTAGCCGTTCAGGCCGGGCAGCATGATGTCCAGCACGATGAGCGCGTGGTCCCCGGCCAGAGCCCGCTCGAGTCCGGTGTTGCCGTCACGGACGAGTTCGACGCGGTAGCCCTCCGCGGTCAGGCCGCGACGCAGGGCGGGCCCGAGCTGAGGGTCGTCCTCGACGACCAGGATGTCTTGCACACGGTCAAGACTTGCACGCCGAGCCCCTTCTTCCCTGAAGACGATCTTCAGGATCTTTAGATCATCTTTGGGTCGGCTCCGGCAGTGTGTGACCCCACCACGCCGGACACGAGCACCTGCCCGCCGTCGAGCCGGGATCCGACGGGCCCGTGCCGGCCCGCGCTGGCCCGCTCCGGCCCGTGCCGCACCTGCGATTCCGCCCTGCGGCCGGCCCAGTGAAGCTGAACGACGAAAGCACCACGATGACGACTACCGCGCCCGATAGCGACCTGCCTGTCATACCGGACGCATCCACCCGCCGCGTGCGGTGGACGCGTGCGGCGGGGTGGGTGTCGCCGGCCCTCGCGCTCGGCCTCGGGCTCTGGGGAACACGATTCCTTCGGCGTGGACCGACGAAGTCGTCACCATCGACGTGGCGCGGCGGTCCTGGCCGGAGCTGATGGAGTTGCTGGGACGGGTCGACGCGGTGCACGGCCTGCACTACGTGCTGATGTACCTGGTCGGGCAGCTGAACGGGGGGCTCAACGAGTTCCTCGCGCGGGTGCCCTCCGCGATGGCGGCGGCCGTCGCGGCGGCCGGCCTCAACCGGCTGGGACGGCTGCTCGGCGGTCCGCGTCTCGGCCTCTACGCCGGGCTGCTGCTGGCCGTGTTGCCGACCACGTCGCGCTACGCGCAGGAAGCCCGCTCGTTCGCCTTCGTCATGGCGGCGGCGGTGCTGGCCACATGCGCCTTGGTGAAAGCCCTGCACAGCCATGCCCGGGGCCGGTGGCTCGTCGGCTACGCCGTGCTGCTCGCCCTGCTGGGCTGGTTCAACCTGCTGGGACTGCTCCTGGTGCCTGCCCACACGGTCACCTTGGCCCTCCGGCGCCCTGGCCGCCGCATGGTCAAACGTCTGCTACTGGCCCAGGCAGCGGGCATCGCCGCCGTCGTCCCGCTGCTGATCCTCGCCTCGGCCCAGAGCTCCGCCGTGGGCGAAGCCGCCCCCGTCACCGCCGGAACCCCCTTCAGCTACTTCACCTGGCTCCTCACCCCCGGCCAGGACACCCTCCCCACCACCCTGAAACTCCTGCTCACCCTCACCGCCCTCACCACCCTGACCCTCCTGGTGGCGCGCCGGCACAAGGCCCCGCCCCTGGCCCTCGCGGTGGGCGCGCCCTGGCTCACCGTCCCCCCGCTGCTCCTGGCGGTCGTCTCGCTCGGCCACCCCCTATTCGCCTACCGCTACCTGCTGTTCTGCCTGCCGGCCCTGGCCCTGCTGCTCGCCACGGCCACCACCCTCACCACCCTGCGCCTGCGCGTGCTGTTCGTGGTCCTGGTGGCCGTCCCCCTCGCCTCGTCCCACCTGGCCATACGCCAGGAGGACAGCCGCCCCTGGGACACCCGCGCCGTGATCAGAACCCTGCGCGTCCACGACGCCCCCGGTGACGCCCTCCTCTTCAGCGGCGCCCGCTGCGGCCTGATCGCCACCGCCTTCAAAGAGGCCTTCGCGAATCGCCCCGACCTGGGCCGGGCACAGACGGCCGCCGTACTAGGAGACCTGAACCACCTGCCCGCAGACCCGGACCTTCTACAACAGCGCCTGGCCCACACCTCCCGCGTCTGGCGCGTCGACTGCAACCACCTCTCCAGCGCCGCCCGCCAGGCCGCTGCCCGCGCCACCGCGGCCCAAGAAGAGGCCCTCATCCATGCCGGCTTCTCCCCGGTCTACCACCACAGCGTCCGCGGCATGGACATCACCCTCGAACAACGTTCCACCACCGGACAGCGCGCCCACTGACCCGGAAGCACCGGCCGGCGTCCGGAAACCGTGACAGCAGGGGCAACGCTGCTCTGCAGCGCCTCCATCATTCATACGGCCCCGCCGACCGCTGTGTCCGGCCCCGGTGGCCTCGGACGCGGACGGAGTGGGCAGCAGAGCCCCCGGATTTTCCGCAAAGGCTTCCCAGCTTCTGGGCTCACACCGCCCCCATCTGCGCTGCCAAGCGTGAGCTGATTGCCGAAGGGTTCGTTCACGAGTGGCGGCGGCAGGGCGACGGAGGTCGCTGGGTCACGGAGCAGATGATCAGCAATGTGCCGCTGACGGCTGCCGAGGCCGAGGCGGCCCGGGACGGGCGACCGAGTGCTCAGTCTCCGGCCACCGGTGAACCGAACCGCCCGGCCGTCGGCCGCTCCCCTAATAAGACTGAGAAGAAGAACTACAACTCTCCCACCCCCACCCCCGGCCCCGCCCCTGCCGTCGAGCCGGAGGCCGCGGCCGACGAGGTTCCTGCGGCCGCAGAGCGGGAGGGGGAAGAGCCTTCCGCCAGCAGGCAGCGCCCGGTGTGCACGGTCCCGCCGCCGCTGGTGGAGCGCGGTGGCCTCGCCCTCGCTGCCATCGCGCACGCCGAACCACGCCTTCGGCTCTCCGGCAGGGACGTGGCGAAGCTGGCGGTCCTGGCCGGTGAGTGGTTCCAGCGCGGCGCCGATATGCCGGACCTGCGGGAAGCGCTGGTTGTGGGCCTGCCCGAGGTCGTGCACAGCCCGGGTGCGTTGGTGCGTAACCGGCTGACGCGGAAGATGCCGAGCACCCCGACGTTCGCCGAGCAGCGCGAAGCCGACCGCCGTACGACCGCGAGCCCGCGAGTGAGCGAGATGCGGGAGTGCGCCGGGCATCACGTACAGCCCCGGCTGTTCCGGCCGGTGGACGGCGAGACGCTGTGCCCGGCATGCCGGTCCGATGACGACGCCGAAGCCGGTGTTGCTCCCGCCATCGATGCTGCCGTGCGCGGTGGCGCGGCTGCCCGCGAGCTGCTGCACGCCCGCCGGGCGGGGGCGGCGGCATGAGCTACCACGGCCCTGTGGAGTGCTGGGGTTGCGGCGATACGGCCAGGCATTCGTCTGCCTCGGTGGTCAGCTCCTATGCAAGACGTGCGACGACACAGGAAAGGGTGAGCCTCGCCAAGCCAAGGACTGCGGCGAGGACGACGCCGGTTACGGCCCGGCGGTGGAGGGTGCCCATGCTCGGGTAACACGGCACCGAGCAGGCTGGTCACGGGTATTGCGTCTCCGTCCGATCGAATGCCCACGCGGAGCGGAATCGCAAGCGCGCGTGCGGAAGCGTTGGGTAATGGCGGCGGGGCGCGGCACAGTCCCCGCCTGGATGGGTGCGGGCAGGTTCGGGGAGACGGTGGCCGCGATGGCCCGGCCACTGGTCCAGGACGTCGCCGTCAGCGGCGGGGAGGTTCTAGGCGCGGTCGGACATCAGGCTCTCGAACACGGCGGCGAACCCGGTCGGCTCCTGGCCGTCGCGGCGCGCGGTCGGCGCCGATCCGGCGCCTCGTGAAGCGCCGGCGGTGAAGGCAAGAGAAAGGGCCCGCGCGGATCACGCGGGCCGCATTCGCTTTTCCTGCCGGCGGCTGGACTTCAGGCTCTCTGGCTGTCAGAAGCGCAGCGGGTGGGCATCACGCGGCCCACCACCCATCGGATTGAGCGGAGGAGTTGAAAAGAGATCTGAAGTCGCCGCCATCCAGGACACCGAAGGTGGGCGCCCTTGCTGGTCGGGGGTCTACGCGTAGCCCCTTCCCTGCACGGGGAAAACCCTACACTCGTCTCGATGGCTGAACTCTGCCAAGCAGATCCGTTTCTCAGAGGAATTTACGAAGAGGGCGTCACCCCCTATGCCACACCAGCGGTCGAGGGGATGCCGGTCCGTCACTCTGTGCGTGGCGCGGGCACACTTACTGAACTTGTCAGTGAACTGCGAGACACCTCGGGCGCGCTCCTGCACGTATGGCTGTTTCAGCCGGAAGGGCACTCCTGGCCAGAAGCCAAGTCCCTTGCGCCGGCGGAAGACCGCGACCCAGCTGGCTTCTTCCCCAGCCAGGACCCGACTCCTGCCGAGTCGTGTCCTGGCGAGCGAGGCGGCTACCTCTAGGTTCTATCCCCTTGGACGGTCGTACCGTCCGGCCTCCGACCGACGGCGGCCTCGAGAACGGCGGGAAGGTCCGCCTCGGGGACTGCGCCGCGCACCTCCGCCAGGACGTGGAAGAAGGAGTCGTCATCGATGACGCCCAGATACTCCTGGCGAAGTCGGTATATGACCTCGACGAGCTCGGGCCGCAGCCGCATCCAGCCGCGGGAGGTGCGGACCTCCTCCTCGACCTGGTCCATGAACCAGCGCATGACCTCGTACGGGACGTCCAAGTGCCGCGCATGGGGGTTGAAACACACGGTCGGCTCTCGGGCCGGGTCCTCGTCGGGCACGATCGCGGTCAGGAGGTTTCGCTGCTCGGCGACGAGGTCCAGTTCCAGGTACCAGGCGTCATCGGGCACGGAGTACATGGTGGTGATCGCGTAGTCGCCGTCGGGGTGCGGGAAAGGCATCCGCGCATGGTGTCACGCCCGCTGGACGGTTGCGCGATTTTTGTTCGACGCCCCTGCCGCGAGGGAAGGATCACCGGTGTGTGTAGGGGAGGATCCCCTCACAGGTCGTCGACCAACCGGGGGTAACAGTTGAACCGATTATGGCCGGGCGCCGCGCGCGGGCGGTGGAGAGAGGTTCTCGCCCTGCTCGGGGCGGTGTTGGCAATGATGTGCGGCACGGCGTCGACCGCGTCGGCCGCCGCCACGGCGCCCAACCCGATCATCGGGGGCTCCCCGGTGACGGATGCCGCCGCGTACCCGTGGATGGCCCAGGTCCAGTTCGTCGGGCCCGACGGACGGTTCAGAGGGGCATGCGCGGGATCCTTGCTGGACCGGCAATGGGTGATCACCGCCGGGCACTGCATCGGGCAGAAGACCACCATCCGCGTCCAACTGGGCACCATCGCTCGCAAGACCAGCACCTCGGGCAGCATCGGCGTCGCCCAGACCATCCGCCATCCCGACTTCCGCGAGTCGGACCCCATTCAGTACGACGCGGCGCTGTTGCGACTCGAACAGCCCGTCACCTTCACTCGGGCCATCCGGCCCATCGCCCTGCCGAGCAACCGGCTGGTGCGCTACTCCGGGCGCCTGATCACCGCCGGATGGGGCCTTACGAACGAACAGGGAAAAACCCTCCCCGAGATGCTGCAAAAGATCACCCAGCGGGAGGGCACCCACTGCTACCGAAGCCCCGGTATCAACCGCGACATTCATGTCTGCACCCTGATACGGAACCACAAGGCCACCTGCTATGGAGACTCCGGCGGCCCACTGATGCACAAGAACCACGGCCGACTTGAACTCGTCGGACTCACCAGCGGAAGCGTCGGCGCGCCCGAGTGCGATGCGGAGGGACGCGAGGACTACTTCGCCCGTGTGTCCGGGCTGGTCGATTGGATCCGGCAGATCACCGGCCTTCCACAGCGCGAGGCGAGGGCTATCGCCGATGTGCCTCAGCCGTCGCGGTGAGCACGTCCGCGCGGTGAGTGAGCACGTCCGGCAGTCTGTGCCGGGTTCCCCGACCTGGCAGTTCTCCGTCTGGCCCGCGGTACCGGACCACTGCCGCTGTACCCCGGCCGAGGCACTGCCTTTCTTCAGGAAGCCGGTGTCGTCCACGATCAGGGCCGCCTCCGGGTCACCGAGATACTCGACCACCTACTCCCGGACGACGCCGAGGACGCCGTCCGGCGTCCCAGCCGATCGGTTCAGCAGCCGGTGGATCCGGTCCGGGCCTGTATGCCCGGCCTCTTCCGCCAGCGTCTAGCCGTATTTCCGCTCCGGTGGGGCCATCACCCCCCCGCATAGGCCAGGGACGACTCACGCGGCTCCGACCTGCCGAGACCGTGCACAAACCGCTCATGCAGAGCCTTCAGCCCACCAGCCCACGACCTGACAGCAGCAACTTTGAAAGGCCCCCGCTTCTCGGCCGAGAAGGAGAGCCAGACAACTGGCGGTCCCCCCGCTCGTGGCTGGTCGTGCTCGACGACCTCACCGATCTGGAGGGCATCGGGCCGTGGTGGCCGCCGCCCTCTCCCTCCGGTGATGGCAGGGAAAGCTGGGGCTGAGCCCCTACGGCTACGACCAAGCCACCCTCTACGCCTAGGCCCAATACCGCTGTTTTAAGGACGTTTCTGGCGTTTGCTGGTGGGTTTGGTGGGTGGCACCAGTGTGGGGACGGGGTCCGATGGGTGGGGTGGGTTGCGGTGGTGGGGGTGTTTGAGTTTCCAGTTGGACATCTTGCGTTTGATGACGCGGGGGTTGGTGCGTGGTCTGCGGGGTGGCAGGAGTCGTTCCAGCAGTTCACGGCCGGTCTGTGCCAGGGCCCGGCTGAGTCGGGAGGGGGAAAGTGCCGCCTGGGCGGTGACGTGGCGGCGTACGGTGTTGAGGGTGCGGGTGAAGGAGATCCGGTCGGGGTCGAGGCCGGCCTGGTGGGCGGTGTGGTGCATGACGTCCCGTAGCGCGTGGTGGACGAGGAGGAATCCGTAGACCTCCTGCTCGACTCCGTCGGGGTCGCGTGAGCGCAGGACGAGGTGGTGCCCGCCCTGGTGGGTCTTGATCTCGTCGAGGGTGTTCTCGATCTCCCACCGCTGGTGGTAGAGGGCGGCGAGCTCGGCCGCGGGCGCCTGGCCGGGGTCGCGGATGGTGGTGATCAGCCGGTAGACCGTGTCGTCGTCACGGCCGTCGAGGGTGTACTCGATCACCCGGACCACGGCGGGGTTGCGCCGGGCGCGGTCTTCGCCGGCCACGATCTCCGAGAGGTAGGAACCGTCGCCGAAGTACTCGAGGACCGGGAGGACGATGTTCTTGCGGACTCGCCACAACAGGTCCGCGCCCGTGTCCGAGGCGGCTCGCCACAGCTCGAAGCCGGTGATGCCGCGGTCGGCCATCAGCAGCATCCCTGACTCGAGCCGGTCCAGCAGGCGGGGGATCAGGTGCTGTTCGTGAACCGAAAGGGGCCCGGTCGTCGCGGCGAACACCGCATGCGTTCCGCACTCCACCAGGGCGGCGACCCTCACCTGCGGATACGCGCCGCGTTGCTGTCCCCGGCCCGAGCCGGGCCGGCCGAAGAACCCCGCGTTGGCGTCGGTGTCCGGGACATCGAGGACAGTGCCGTCCACCGCGACCAGCCGCCACTGGCGATACCAGGCACCGGCTGTGTCCTCGCGGGCCACCGGCCGGCACACCCGTGTGAACAACATCTTCAACGGCTCCGGGCCCAGCCGCCGGCGGGCCCGGCCGATCGCCGCCGTGGTAGGCACCCGCCACGGCCTGTCCCACCGCCGGACACCCTCCAGCCCCTGTGTCAGCAGCCGGGCGACCTCCTCATACCCCTGCCCGGAGAACAGGCACATCGCGAGCACGAAATAGACGACCACCCGGGCCGGCAGCAACCGCGACCGCTGTTCCGTACGCCCACACCCCGCAACCACCTCATCCACCAGCTCCGGCGGGAACACCCGCGTCAGCACCCCCAGAGCAATCCGGTCCGACAGACGCTCACCCGACGACGACTTCACCTGACCAGGCCTCGGCACACCACACCCAACGACCAACAAGCACCAAAGTCACCGGTATTGCGCCTAGGCCTCCACCAGCCCGACCTCGCCCGCCGCGCCCGCACCGCCTTTCCCGAACTCGGCACACCCGCTACCTGGACGGGCGAGACCACGATCGCCGCCGAACTCCTCCAGACCGTCGCCCGCGGCGAGAACGCAGAGCTGGCCGAGCCCTTGCACGCATGGAGCCAAGCAGCTACACGCCCGCGCCCGTGTCACTGAGCGTTCGAGCTGGCCGGCCTGAGCGTGCCGAGCCGGGTGCTCGGGTGATCGCCGGCAGCACTTGGACGGACGGCCTGATACCGGGCAGGGTCAGTCGCCGAGTGTGACGGGGCCGGGGCTTGGCAGGTGGCGCACTGCCAAGGCCACGGCCTCATGTGCTGTGGCGCACTGGCCGAGGTCCGCGCTGATCAAGCTCCTTCCCACCCCGTATGTGCCGTCGCGGTTGGCCGTCAGACATGGACCGACGATGGTCAGGCGAGGGCGGGTGGTGGTCGAGAAGCGCAGCGCCCAGTGGCTGGTGAACGGGTAGAGGGCGCGCAGCGCCGGCTCGGCGTACGCCGCCTCGACGAGGGCTTGATAGGTCTCCTGCCACGCGACCTCCAGCTCGCTCGCCTCCTGTCGCAGGCTCTGCCACTCGACTTCCGTCAGGTGCACGGGGTCGGGGCCGGAGGCAGCGAGATCACGAGAGGTAGACACGACTCCTGATTGTGCCCGAACCGCTGATTTTTCAGCCGAGCGGCCCAACGGAGTTGCCTTCCGGCCTCATCGGTGCCGTGCGCTCACATGTCCAGGTTCGGCACCCAGTTGCCAAGGAGCGCGCTCAGGGCGGGGCCCGTACGGCACTGTGGGGTCGGGGGTTGCGTCACACGTCCGGCGATGTCGCCATTACCGTGTGCTCGGCCCGCTCCAGCCAGTCGGTGTACCAGCGGGCGAAGGTGACCGGCTTGCCGTCATCGTCAAGGAGCGGCTTGAGGTCGACGTCATCCACCCGGCTGTCGGCCCAGACCGTCCCTCGGTGGCTGCCACTGATGATCAGCCACTCTCGCAGGGCGCAGCCAAGGTGGCAGATCACGATGGCGCCGGCGGTGCGCTCGGGCGCGAACATGACGGCGTCCCACTGCTCATCCCAGGCTTCGACGGCGTCGTCGAAGTTCTCGATCTCGTCGAAGTCCTCTTCCTCGGGGCGCTGGGCGAGGAGTTCTTCGAGGGCTTTGGGGTCCGGGCCCTGTTCAGGGAATGGCTCGGCGAGCAGGGAGAGGTCGGCCAGGTCGACGCCGTCGCCTTCCCAGCGCCAACGTCCTTGCGTACGCCGCACGGGAAACAGGCCGTAAGCGGGGCCTGCGCCGCCCGCGGCTACGTGGAGAAGGAAGGTGCGGTACTCCTCCGGCAGCCTCACGCCTATCTGCTCTTCCAGCTCAGCGAGACCATCCTCAGCGAGCGGCTCCTCCAGGACCCAGCCGTGCCCGAGCGCCCCGAACACTTCATTACCGGCCGACTGAACGCTCAACGTCGCGACGCGTTCGCGAATCCCTGCCCATTGATCAACCATGCACAGACCGTACGTGCTGCCACTGACACCGACCGGCTCCTCCTCAACGCCGCCGTCACGGCATGGGCGACGCCTCCGTTCCCTGACCGGGAACGAACCTCGATCCGCTTCCAGGACAACGGCCTCGGGCCCGTCCTCGGGACCGCGTGGCGGACCGGCGCCGGGGGCGACAACGTGTGGACGCACGGACTGCTGTGTGTGGCTGCCGCAACTGTTCGGCGAGCTGCCGCGCGGCGTCGGCTTCCGGGTGGCACTCTGGCGCGCCACGCGGGCACGGGGCAATGTGGACGTCCCTCTGGAGGACCTCGGCGTGCGGGCGGACCACTTGCACCTGTTGAGTGAGGGGGCGTCACCGGCCACAACGACGACCTGCCGGCGGCCGCCGCGCTCCCCGCCTGAGGCCGGGAGCCGCTGCCCGTCGGGCTCAGCGGGCTGCCCGGGGCAAAGCGGGCGCGGGCGCGCTCCTGTACCTACTGGTATGTACACTGCACAGTGATCACAACGGGGCCCGCCGTCCTACGGCCCCGCCGATTTGACGCTCCCTCACCGATCCCGAGGAGACAGCCGACATGCCCTTCGTTCGCATCGACGCGATAGGCGCCGACCGCCCCCGCCTCGACGCACTCGGTCGCGCCGTGCACCAAGCCCTCCAGGAGACGCTGGGCATCCCGCCGGACGACCTGTTCCAGGTCCTGACCGGTCACGACGGCACCACCAGCGTCCTGCGCTACGGCCATTACCTCGGCGCCGACCGCGACGACGGAATCGTGTACGTCGCGATCACGCTGCGCTCCGGACGCACGGCCGCGCAGAAGCAAGCGCTGTACCGGCGCATCGCCGAGCTCGCCCGCGAGTACGCGGGGACCGAGCCCCGGAACGTACTGATCACCCTGGCCGAGAACACCTCGGCCGACTGGTCGTTCGGACATGGGACGGCTCAATACATGACCGGAGGCAGCGCGCCCCACGATTCCGCGACAGGAGCGGGTTCTCAGCAGGACTCGTAGACGTAGCCGCGCTTACCGGCAGGGCTGACCTCCCGGTCGCGCAGGGTGATGGACAACTCCTTCCCCCACGCCTGGCAGGCAGCGGTGAAGTCCTTCTTTCCGTACTCGATGTCGAAGACCCGGGCGTCGTAGGCGTGGCTGAATTCGGGGCATTCCTTGTAGCGGCCGCATTCTTCGACGACGGCGAAGTCGAAACCGATGCGGGCGTGCTGGGGCAGCAGGGCGGTGGTGTTCTTCTGGGCGATGGCCAGGTTCCGCTTGTGTGCGCGTGCCGCCAGGAGCTGGGCGAAGGCGGTCGCGTGCTGGGAGGTGAGCTTGCCGTCGGACCGTTCGTAGGAGTCGAGGTTGTCCGGCTCCACCGCGTCGTAACGCGCCGTGGCGCAGCCGTCGATCCATGGGCCGACGATGTTCATCAGGGCCTCGCGCTTGGCCGGGGTGGAGATGTCCAGAAGGGGCTCGTCCCAGTCCTTGTCGACGATCAGGTGTCCGTCGTCGTTCTTCAGGAGCAGGTCGGGATGGTGCTTCTTCCACCAGCCGACGGCTTCGCCCGGTTGCGTCTGGAAGGCGTTGACGTAGCAGATGTTGTAGAGCCCGTCGGCGGGCTTGGCCTCGCGGTCGCGGGAGACGGCCCGCACTTTCCCGGCGGGCGGGTACGCGCCGCCGAGTTGGTAGTCGAAGACGGCGTCCGGGCTCGGTCGCCGTACGTTCGCCGGCGCTCCGGAGGCGTCGGGGCCGGCGGTGGCCGGGGACGCGGTGTCCTCGGGGTCGTCCCGGTCCGTTCCGGTGGCGGAACAGGCCGTGACGAACAGCGTGGACAGGGCTATGGCGGCGCAAGCGGCGCGAGTGCGGAGAAGGAACACCAAGGCACCTTACGTTCCGGCCGATCCGTGGACGCGCTGCAGCCCCTACTGCCTCCGGCCGGGAGGGGGGTAGCCGCATCGGTCCCCAGGGCGCAGGGGACGGTAGCGCAGGAGCCCGTAGCGGGTGGCGACGTGCTGGATGGCTTGCTGGGCCCAGCGGGCGGCGGCCGCCGCGGCCGCCGATTTGCGTGACGATGCCGATGGGGTCGGGGAGGACGTCGCCCATGCGGAGGGTGCCGGAGGTGATGAGAGCGGCGAGTCGGCGGGTGAGAGCGTCACCGAGGTCCGCCGGCCGCGGGTCGGCCCGCGGGACCGGGACACAGCCGTGCCCGTCCCACATCCTCAACACGAGCTGCCCGTCGCGCTCGCTGTGCAGCCGCAGGCCCGGGATCCCCGCCACGAACGGCTCCTCGCCCGGGAAGCCGCGCACGGCCGGCAGCCAGGTAGGAGCTGGGTGCTGGGGAAGGATCGGTTCCTTGCTGCCGCCATTCATGGCGGGGACAGCTCCTCCAGGTGGGTGATCGTGCCGAAGTCGGTGAGGTGCAGGTGGGCGCCGTCGCCGTCCCAGCGGGAGATCGAAGCGTTCGGTACGGGAGGGGCATCAGGGGCTGGGCTGCCGAGGCCCGCGAGGGCGTGCCGGATCGCCACGACGACCGCGTCGTGGGCGATGACCATCACTCGCCGGCCTGTGGCACTGTCGTGGAGGTCCCGCAGGAAGTCGCGGGTGCGTACGGTGACGTCGGCGAGTGATTCGCCTCCTGGCGGGCGGTAGTACCACTCTCCGGTTCGTTCGCGCCGGGCCGCTTCGTGGGGAGCCTGAGCTCCGATGGCTGCGGGGGGCAGGAGTTCGAATATGCCCATCTCGCGGTCCCGCAGCCGCTCGTCGACGAGTGTCGGTGGAGGTGTGTATCCGGTTTCGCGGGCGGCGGTGAGCATGCGGTCCTAGGTCTCGAGGGCCCGTTGGTAGGGCGAGCAGAGTACGAGCTCGGGAGAGTCGGCGGGGCTCAGGGCCGCGAGCCATCGCCCGGCGGCCCGGGCCTGCTGCCGGCCCAGGCCGGACAGTGGCACCTGGGCGTCGCCGCCCTCCATCAGCACGTCCGTACTCCCGGTCTTCCCGGCCTCGGCGAAAAGGACGTTGGCCGTGCTCTGCCCATGGCGGACGGCCGTCAGCGCCGCGAGACCGCAACGTAAAGCCATTGGTCCATGCACGCGAGTTCCCTCCCCTTCGTGCGATTCCTTTTCGGGCTCCTGGGGATCCGGCCCACCGCGGGCTCCTGCTGGGCGAAACAGGGTGAGCCGAACCGGCTGTCGGTGACCTACCGCCGTACTCACGGCGTCACCTACTTCCACGGCTGCTACCCGTGGGCGACGACCGCCTGTGGTGCGTCAACCGACGTCGCAAGGGCACCGCCAATACCCTGGCCGCGCTCAAGCCGATCCGCGCCGCCCGACTCGACGGCGCCCCGGTCTACATCATCCTGGACAACCTCTCCGCCCACACCGGCGCCGACATCCGTCGCTGGGCGAAGAAGAGCAAGGTCGAGCTGTGCTTCACCCCGACCTACGCTTCCTGGGCCAATCCGATCGAGGCCCACTTCGGCCCGCTGCCTTCGGCCCGCTTCGGCAGTTCACCCTGGCCGACTCCCACCACCGCGGCCACCCCACGCAAACCCAGGCACTGCATCGCTGCCCGCGCCGGCGCAATGCCAACACCCGCCACCCCGACGTACTCACCGCCCAACCCAAGGAACGCGCCCGCGTCCGCAGCGAGAAGGGCATCCGCTGGGGCGGACGCCCCCTCAACACCACGGCCTGACCCACCGCGAACCGCAGCCCCCGAGCGCCGAAAGGGGGCAAGTTCAGGACAAGGACAGCGACAGAAGGACGACTCAAGAGGCGGGCGGTTCGATCTCCCCCGCAAAGACGATGACCTGGTCGATGAGGCTCCGCCGCAGATGGACGACGTCCGTTCCCGCCAGGCGGGGGCCTCCATTCGGCGTGGTGAAGACCCACTGGTACCGGGCCCACTCGTCAGGCATGTCCACCGCCGAGCAGCGCACCATCGTGCCGGTCCCCGCCGGGTGGCGCCGGATGTCCAGCACGAACCGCTCGACCGCCGCGATTCCTTCGCTGCGACCCAACGGCCCCCAGAAGACCACGTCTGAGGTCAGAGCCTGGCAGAGCAGGGCAGTCACATAGCTGTCGTCCGAGGCGTTGAACGCGGAGATGAACGTGTCGATCGCGGAGCGTGCAATCTCTTCCTGCATGCCCCAGTAATACCAGCCGTTTCGCGTGCGCTCGTCGCGCGGGCCGCCTTTCGACCACGGTGAACCATGCCAGTCACAACACTAGCGACGGCGGAAAGACCAGCGCGGCGGCGCGGGCCACGTCGCAGTGCGTGGTCACGGATTCCTGTTCCGCTTTCGTGAGTCGGGGCAGCAAGTCCCGTACGACCGCACGTACGTCGGCCGACTGGACGACGGACAGTCCTCAGCGTGCCGGTTTGTGAGCCACCGGGCAAATGAAGAGAGCGCATCTCGCGAACGCGGCTCCGTCCCTGCTGGAACCGCCTGCTCCGCGCGGGGTCAGGTCCGCCCGTGGGTTCCCGGCGGCCGGGGCGCCCGGGCCGTCGGTGCCCCAAGGGCGGAATCTAGTCACTTGTGGTGAGATTCTTGAGCTGGTCCAGCGTTTCCCGCATCACTTGCGTCATCTCGCGTTCCTCTGCTTCCGCGACCCAGCGTTTGAAGCCGATCTTGAAGACGGCGATTCCCGCTTCGGCGGTAAGGCTCGCGGCCGGCTCCGTGACGCCGCGCCGACGCAGGGCCTCGGCGACCGCGGCCGACAGCGTGGCGAGCTTGACCAGCTCCCGCTCGTGGAGTTCCGCGTTCGCCAAGATCACGGCTTGTCGCTTCCGCGCGTACTCCCGGCGGCCGACGAACATCTCGCAGACCGCGTCGAGCCCCGCCGCCAGCGCGTCGACCGGTGGCGCGGACGGCGGCGCGTCGGTGACCGCCGCCACGAGCAGTTCTCTCATCGCGGGAGCGCCGGCGAACAGCACTTCGCGCTTGTCGGCGTAGTGCCGGAAGAAGGTCCGCTCCGTCAGGCCGGCCCGTTTGGCGATCTCCATCACGGTGGTCTGCTCGAAGCCGTGCTCGTTGTAGAGCTCCAGCGCGGCATTGGCCAGGCGCCCGCGCGCGTTCGGCTCCCATCTCCCCATGTCTGGAATTCTACGTGATGACAGTGAATGACATCAGGTGTAGCTTCGATGGCAGTAACTGGCATCAACTGGTCTCAGAGGTGCGGGAGTTCCTCTCAGGCGTCCCCGTGACGGGACCTACGCGCGCGATCGTCAGGAGCTCGTGCCCCCTCGATCGACCGGAAAGGACCTCCAGTCATGAAGTTGGCCATGCGCACCGGACTGGCCGTGGCAGCAGCGGCCGCGACCCTCGCCACTGCCTCACCGACCGCCGGCGCGACCGGCGAGCGGGGCGACCAGGCCGTCGCCGTGCAATGCAGGGTGCGCTCCGTCGTGACGGATACCAGCACTCTGGCGAACCCGACCAGGATCAAGGCCGCCGCGTACAATCAGGCCCGAAGCATCCTCGCCAAGGCCGGCAGCGACACCGCCGCGAAGTCGCACCCCGTACACGGCACGGGCGACGTGCCGGTCGGCTATGGCACCAACCTGCTCGCCTGCTCGCGTGACGAGTTCCGGGCAAAGGACAAGAACGCCCCGATCAAGAGGTCGGGTATGACGCCCTATCACTACGTGGCCATTCACGACGCGGCACGGACCATGGGCATCGACCGCTGGTGACGTGACTGGCAGCGCACCAGCCACGGCCACGGCCGGACTGGTGGGCGCAGGGCCCGACGACCGGCAAGTCCCCGCATGGGGCACCGTCCTATCGGATGCCGGGGAAGGTGTGCAGGACACGGTTCAGGAGGAAGTCGAGGAAGAGCTCGGGCCGCTTGTAGGCGGCGAAGCGACCGGCGTCCTCGATCAGGGCGAACTCCTTGACCGGGGCCCGGACGTCGCTGACGCAGTCCCGGAGCGGCCCACCGAAACCCTCGTGTCAGAGGAGACTCCGGTGGGCCGTTTGGGGTGACGTCAGCTACCGGCCCGCGATGGAGAATGCGGGTCCGCCGACCTTTTGCCACACCGTCCCGTTACCGGTCCACCGGAACACCGCGTCGCTGTTGGGCGACAGGCCGTACAGCGCGTCTCCGGCGACGGCGAAGTCACGGCCCGCGCCACCGACCTTGCTCCAGTTGTTGGGTCCGTTCATCTTGTACAGGTCGCCGTTGGTGGGGTTGGCGGCGAACAGGCCGACTCCACCGCCGTAGAGGGTTCCGGCAGCGCCGCCGACTTTGTTCCACGCGGTGCCGTTACCGGTCCACTGGAAGACGGCGCTCTTGTCGGGGCTGAGTCCGAACAGGCTGTCTCCGGTGACGGTGAACTGTGCCCCGGCGCCACCGATTTTGCTCCAGTTGTTGGGCCCGTTGAACTTGTAGAGGTCCCCATTGTTCGGGTTCGTGGCGAACAGGCCGGCGCCACCGCCGTAGAGGGTTCCGGCGGCCCCACCGACTTTGTTCCAGGTGGTGCCGTTGCCGGTCCACTGGAAGACGGCGCTGCCGTCGGGTGAGAGCCCGAATAGGCCGTTGCCGGTGACGGCGAACATCTTGCCGGGTCCACCGACCTTGCTCCAGTTGTTCGGCCCGTTCATCTTGAACAGGTCCCCGTTGTCGGGGTTGGTGGCGAATACACCGGCGCCGCCCGCGTACAGCCTGCCCGCCGGCCCACCGACCTTGATCCAGCTGCTGCCGTTGCCGGTCCACTGGAAGACGCCGGAACGGTCCGGGGACTGGGCGAACAGGCTACTGCCGGTCGACACACCACAGTTGCCGCTGGTCTCGAAGTGCTGGTTGTACTCCCACGTGACGGGCACGAGGTGCCCGTCAATGGTGGCCTGCACGACGGAGCCGTTCAGTTTCTGCTCGTAGTGCAAGTGTGCCCCGGTGGTCCAGCTACCGGTGTTGCCGACGGCGCCGATCTGTCGGCCCTGCTCCACGTCGTCGCCGACGGCGACGTCGCGCCGGTCCAGGTGCAGGTACCGGGTCTGCCAGCCGCCGCCGTGGTCGATCACGATGAAGTTGCCGGCTTGGCTGTCGAACTGCGAGGTGACGACGCGCCCGCCTGCCGAGGCCAGGGCGGGTGTGCCCTGGGTGGCTCCGCCGACGGAGACCATGTCGACCATGTACTGGCTGGCGTGTCCATCGTGCGTGGACGTCGTCCACCGTTGCCCGCAGGGAATGGGGAGCTGGAACGAGGGGGTGGTGGCGACCTCGGTGTTCGCCGCCGGGACTGTCGCGGTGGTTGCGCCCGCCGCCGGGGCGGCGGGCAGGAGGGCTGTGGCCGGTGCGAGCAGCAGTGCTGCCGCCGCCAGGAAGCCGGTCCATCTGATCCTCATGCATCTCCTTGGGACGGGGGTGCGATAGGGGAGGGGGAGGTGTGTCTGGCGATCGCTATTCGGTGACGATGCTCGCGGCGGGTCCGCCGACCTTGGTCCATTGGAAGGTCGCCGACCCGGACCACTGGAAGATGCCGCTCTTGTCGGGGCTCAACCCGTAGAGCCGGTCACCAGTGACCACGAAGGTCTTCCCGGGACCACCGACCTTGGACCAGTTGTCCGGTACGCCGCTGAACTTGTAGAGGTCGCCGTTGCCGGGGTTGGTGGCGAACAACCCTGCGCCACCGCCGTAGAGAGTTCCGGCCGGTCCGCCGACCTTGGTCCAGGTCGTGCCCGACCCGGTCCATTTGAAGACCGCACCACCGTTGGGCGACAGGCCGTACAGTGCCTCGTTGGTGACCGCGAAGGTCTTTCCGGGGCCGCCGACCTTGGTCCAGTTGTCCGGGGTGCCGTTGTACTTGAAGACGTCGCCGGTGGTCGGGCTGGTGGCGAACAGGCCGGCGCCGCCTGCGTACAGTGTGGCGGCCGGTCCGCCGATCCTCGTCCAGGTGGTCCCTGATCCGGTCCACCGGAAGACGGCTTTTTTGTCCGGGCTGAGCCCGTACAGTGCGCCGCCCGTGACGACGAACTGTGCCCCTGGTCCGCCGATCTTGGTCCAGTTGTCCGGGGTGCCGTTGTACCTGAAGATATCGCCGGTGGTCGGGTTGGTGGCGAACAGGCCGCCGTCGCCGCCGATCAGTGTGCCTGCCGGTCCGCCGATCCTCGTCCAGGAGTCTCCGGACGTCCGCTGGTGGACGGCGCTCTTGTCGGGGCTCAGCGCGTACAGATGACGCGGGGTGTAGGGAGACGCCCGCCAGGTGAGCGGTGCCAGGTCCACTCCGCCCGTGCCCCAGCCGGCGCTGCTGAGCCATTGACTCCCGTCGCGGTCGGTGACGACTTCGGCGGCGTGGGACGGCAGGCGGCCCACCTGGCCGGTGGCCGTGAAGTGCAGCGGATCGGAACTGGCGTACACCTCGGCCCCGACGTAGTCGGCCGGTGCGGAGCCGCCGGTGAACAGGTACCAGAGGCCGTTGTGCTGTGTCACGTACGGGGATTCGGTCCAGCCGTCGCCGGAGGCGGTGAACGCGGTCTTGCGGGGGCTCCAGGTGATCAGGTCCTGACTCGTCCGGTACGCGACGATGTTGCGTCCCCCGGTGGCCGTCTCGGTGGCGGTGTAGTACATGACCCACTGGGATCCGACCCGGGCGACCATCGGATCGCGTGCTTCGAGCCCGTCACGGAACAGTGGCCCTCCGGGCCGCCGTTCCCAGTGGACCAGGTCGGTGGAGGTGGCCAGGTTGATCTGGCTCCTGGTCGGGTCGCCGATGGTCTGCCCGCCCGCGTAGAACATGTAGTACTGACGTTTTCGCTGTGGTGTCGGGCCGTGACGGTTGATGATCCCTGCGGTACGCCGGTTGCATGCGATACGCGCAAGGGGGCGGGCTGACCGCCGGCCAGCAGGCGTTGAGAGAGCGGGTCCGGATGGAAGCAGGCGAGCGGTTTGCCCAGGGAGTGAAGACCGCGGTGATCGCCAGGGACCTGCGCGTGAGTGAACGCTCGGTGGAACGCTGGCGCCGTGCCTGGCGTGAGAGCGGGATGCGGGGCCTGGAGGCCACAGGCCTGGTAAATCGGTCGAAGCTGAGCGCCCGGCAGTTCGCCGTGCTCGAAGAGCTGCTGGCCCAGGGGCCGGCGGCGCATGGCTGGAAGGACCAGCGGTGGACACTGGCGCGGGTCAAGACGGTGATCGGCAGGCATTTTCACCTGACCGTGTCGGTGGCGGGCGTGTGGCGTCTGCTGCACCGCAACGGCTGGTCCTGGCAATGCCCGGCCCGCCGTGCCATGGAGCGTGACGAGCATGCGGTGCGGTTGTGGAAGAAGGACGTGTGGCCACGCGTGGAAACACCGCGGCGGCGCTCGGGGCCTGGGTCTGCTTCGAGGATGAGGCCGGTTTCTCGATGACGCCGCCACGCGCCCGCACCTGGGGCCGGCGCGGGCACACCCCGGTGGTGCGGGTCAGAGGCCGTTCCTTCCGGCGCATCTCGGTCGCGGCCATGGTCTGCTACCGGCCCGGCGAACGCTCCCGGCTGATCTACCGGCCCCGCGTCTACAACAAACGCAAACATGAACGGACGAGCTTCGCCTGGACCGACTACCGGGACCTGATCACCTGCGCTCACCAGCAGCTGGGAGGCCCGATCATCCTTGTCTGGGACAATTTGAACACCCATCGGGCAGCCGGGATACGGCAATACGTCGACGCCCATGACTGGCTGACCATCGTCCACCTGCCCACCTATGCACCCGATCTCAACCCCGTCGAGGGCATCTGGTCCCTGCTACGGCGCGGCCCCCTGGCCAACACCGCCTTCACCGACGCCGACCACCTCACCCACACCCTCCGCCACGGCTTGCGGCAGATCCAATACCGGCCCGACCTGATCGACGGCTGCCTCACCGAAACCGGCCTCACGATCACCCGACACAACCCGACACCCACACGAAAACCTCAGTAGGTGGAGCCGGAGCGGATGACGTGCGGTGCCCACAGGTGCGACTCTCCGTAGGAGGGGTCGACTGTCAAGGCCATGGGTTGCTTGGTCCACGGCCCGCGCAGGCTGGGTGCCGTGGCGTGCGCGAAGGAGTCCTCGTTCTCCGGGTCGGCCGGTTCGGCGTGGGTGATGCCGAACAGGTGCCAGGTCCCGGTGGTCTCGTCACGGATGAAGGTGTGGTCGTTGATGTACCAGGGCTGTGATTCCCCGGTGCCAGGGTTGTAGACCTGCACGAAGTCTCCGGTGGTCACCGAGTCGGCGGTCACCGAGTCGGTGTTGGCGGAGGCGGTGTTGGCGGATGCGGGGGAGGGGGGTCGGTCAGGTGCCGGGGCGGCGACGGCGGGGAATACCCCGAGTGAGACCGCGAGTGACACCGTGACGAAGGCAGCAGCCAGGGTGATGCGTGAGAACACGTGGCTCCAGAGGAAAGAGCGGACGGGCCCGGCCCAGGCGGCCAGGGCCCGTCCGCTGGTGACGTCGCCGGCTACCGGCCCGCGATGAAGGAGGCGGGACCGCCGACCTTGTTCCACGCGGTGCCGTTGCCGCTCCACTTGAAGACAGCGTCGCTATTGGGCGACAGGCCGTACAACGCGTCTCCGGCGACGGCGAACTGGTGCCCTGCACCGCCGACCTTGCTCCAGTTGTTGGGCCCGTTCATCTTGAACAGGTCGCCGTTGGTGGGGTTGGTGGCGAACAGGCCCGCACCGCCTGCGTACAGCGTCCCAGCCGGACCGCCGACTTTGTTCCAGGTGGTGCCGTTGCCGGTCCATTGGAAGACGGCGGTGCCGTCGGGTGAGAGTCCGAACAGGCCGTTGCCGGTGACGGCGAACATCTTGCCGGGTCCGCCGACCTTGCTCCAGTTGTTCGGCCCGTTGAACTTGTAGAGGTCCCCGTTGGTGGGGTTGGTGGCGAACAAGCCTGCTCCACCTGCGTACAGTGTTCCGGCCGCTCCGCCGACTTTGTTCCAGGTGGTGCCGTTGCCTGTCCATTGGAAGACGGCGGTGCCGTCGGGTGAGAGCCCGAAGAGGCCGTTGCCGGTGACGGCGAACATCTTGCCGGGTCCGCCGACCTTGCTCCAGTTGTTGGGCCCGTTCATCTTGAACAGATCCCCGTTGGCGGGGTTGGTCGCGAACAGACCCGCACCGCCCGCGTACAGCGTTCCGGCCGGCCCGCCGACTTTGTTCCACGCGGTGCCGTTGCCGGACCACTGGAACACACCGGAACGGTCCGGGGACTGGGCGAACAGGCTGCTGCCAGTGGACACGCCACAGTTCGTGCTGGTCATGGTGATCGGGTTGTCGGGGTCCATGACCAGCGGCCCCCGCCCCTGAAGGACGGGGTTGACGATGTGCTGGTTGTCGGCGTCCTGGTCGCTGTCGGGGTTGTAGAGCTGCTCGTAGTGCAGGTGCGGCTTGCCTTCCGATCCGACGTCCCCCATGTAGCCGACCACGTCACCGCGTTTGACCCACGTGCCGGCCTTCGCGACGCCGGTCATGTGCATGTACGTGGTGAACCACCCGCCGCCGTGCCGGATCTCCAGCCCGCCCGGCGAGAAGTTCTCGTGCACGTAGCCGTCGGCCGAGGCCAGGACGGGGCTTCCCTCCCGCATGCCCTGCCGGTACATGTCGATCTTTTTGTCGTCCGGGTTGTGACCCCGGTAGGTCTTCAGCTCGATCACGCTGTCGCAGGGGAAGGGAAGCTGGAAGTCCGGCCGGTCGGCCACCCCCTTCGCTTGAGGAGCCTGGGCGGGGGCCGGGGCGGAGGCCGAGGCGGGCGTGGGCGTGAGCGGCGCGAGCAGCAGCGCCGCCGCCGCTGCCAGGAGGCCGACCCGTGTGAATCTCATGCATCTCCTTGGAATGAGATGGATTTAAGAGGCCGTGACGAACCGGCCGAAAAGTGAATGAAGGCCCGGCTTGAATCGCAGAATGGCGTCAGTCGTGTGGTGATTTCCGGCGTCTGCGTTCGGGGGCGCGGGGCCATCCCATATCGCCGTCCTGGTGTCGACCTGCACTCTGGCAGCGCGGACTGAAATTTCAGTGAAGTCGGGGTCCGGCCAGCCGGCCCCGGCATTGATGAGGCGTGACCACTGCGGTCAACAGCGCGGCCATCTCTGATTGGAAGCGGCTACAGTATTCTGCCCGCGTGGACGGTACGGATGAGGTGAGGAGTCTTCCCGACTGGCGGGTGCTCGTCGTCGGGGGCGCGTCGGGGATGGGGAAGACCGGTGTCGGGCGGGCATTGGCGCGGCGGTACGGCGTCCCTGTCGTGGAGGTCGACGACATCGTGGAGGCCCTCCTTGCGGTGACACTGCCCGAGCACCTGCCGGAGGTCCACTTCTGGCGCACTCACCCGGAGGCCGCCCGCCAGACGCCCGAATCGGTGGTTGAGCGGCAGATCGCGATCGCCGAAGCGCTGGCGCCGGCGATCGAGGCGGTGGTGGCCAACCATGTGGGCACCGACACCCCGGTGATCCTGGAAGGGGACTACGTCCTGCCCGGACCGGCGACGCCCAAAGGTCCGGTCCGTGCCGTCTTCCTCCACGAGGACGACGAGGGGCAGGTGACGGCCAACTACCTGCGCCGGGAGCCGGAGGCCGGACCACAGCGCCATCGCGCACGCGTCAGCGTGCTGTACGGCCGGTGGCTCGCCGCACAGGCGCGGGCGGTCGACGTGCCGGTCGTCGCTCCACGTCCGTGGGAGGACCTGGCCAGCCGTGTCGCCGAGACGGTGGAGGATGCCTCTACTAAAACCGTGGCGTCAACCCGAACCACCGCTACCCAGAGCCTTCCGAGGAGCCCGGCGGCTTGATTGATCCCGGTTCTGCCCACGTCGTAGCGGGTGACGGGGTGCCGGTTCTTGGAGCCGGGTCGGCCGTCCTGGTCCTGGCCGGGTGGGTTTGGGTGCACGGGCCGGACTGCCCAGGCGGGGGGCGGATGTTCCTGAACCCGCGCCGGACGCGGGTCGGGGTGAGCGCAGTGCCGGGACGGGTGGTCTTCTCCCAGGGCTTGAGCTGGTCGGCTGCGAGCGGCAGCGCGAGGCGGAGCTGCGTATAGGCTGCGATGACGAGCCAAGTCCACCGGTCCGCTGCCCGCGGGTCGCGCAGCCTGGGGCGGGTCCAGCCCAGGGACTACTTGAACAGGCGAAATGTGTGTTCAAGATCGAATCTGCGCAGGTAGCACGACCAGACGAAGTCGACGTCGTCCAGGGCGGTGCCAGTGGCCGAGGACCATAACCAGACAGGTGGCGCGTCCCGGTCGCCGGGAAGGTGGTCGACCTTGAGGCGGATCAATGTGCCTTCGACCAGGGGGAGTTCGCTGTCCAGGCCGATCCAGGCCGAGTGGTGGGTGAGCCGGGGGCGGACCCGGTTCCACGCGCGGGCCTCGGCCTTGCCGTAGCGGGGCGTGTCGTTGAAGGTCACCACCGCTGGCTCCGGCCAGGTCTCCGGCTTCGCCAGGCGGAACTCCGGTCCGTGTTTCGCCGGCCGACCGCCCCTCGGGTCATAGACGCGAGGCGGCTTCGGTAGCCGCAGCACGCGATCCCAACGAAAGCGCCCGACCAGCTCGATGGGCAGGTCGCGCAGCACCTAGGCGAGGCGCATCACGTCATAACCCGCGTCCATCACGACCAGGATGTCCCGGTCGTCACGCTGCCACTGACCAGCCGCGATAAGCCGCTCGGCCACAGCCCGCAGCTGGTCGGCGGTCACGGCCGCGGCGTCGTCGGCGGGCCCCAGCCGGACCGCGTCCAGGACCTGCGTCCACGAGGTGCGGTCCGGGGTGAGCGCGGCGACGAACGAGTACGGCCAGCCCGGCACCAAGTGGTCCGATGAGCGGCCGTTGCGGCCGTGGACCAGGCAGAACAGCCGATCCGGCGAGCAGGAAGCGTCCGAGCACAACAGCGCGTCGGCCAGTTCGAAGAACGCGTCCGCCCGCCTGGACAGGCACCCGTGGAAGGCCGTCCGAAAGCGTGACAGCTCCGCAAACACATCCCGTCCGCCAGCCGGCATCAGCGGACTCATCCCAACGACTCTCCCAGTGCACTCCTGCATCTCGTCGCCGAGTTCAGGATCACGGGGAAACCTCCCCCATACCCTGCGATCACGCCAAAGAGTGACCACATGGCCGGGCTCGACGGTAAGGAACAGGGTCAGAGGGCCAGTTGAGCAGCACCAGTTCGGTGGTGAGTCCCGGGCCGAGGGCGAGCAGCAGGCCGTGCGATCCGGGGGCGGGCGGGCCGCCGGCATCGGCCAAGGTCCGGTGCAGCACATCCAGTACAGAGGCGGACGAGATGTTGCCGCACTGGGCCAGCGAGGTCCGGCTGTGGGCGAGCGCACCGGGCGGCGGGCAGAGGGAACGGTCCAGGGCCTCGAGGACCTTCGGGCCGCCGGGGTGGCAGATCCAGGAGGTGATGTCCGCCGTGGTCAGCCGGTGTTGCGCCAGAAAGCCGTGCACCTCGCCGGGCAGGTGCTTCTCGGCGGCGTCCGGGACGTCCGGGGCCAGGAATACTGCGAACCCGTCGGTCCCCAGATGCATGCCCATCAGGTGTTCGGTGCCCGGGTGCAGGCAGCTGCGGGCCGCGATCAGCTCCGGACCGAGAGCCCGCCGCGCCCGGTGGGCGCCGAGAACCACGACGGCCGCCCCGGCATCGCCGAACAGGCCGGTGGCCACCAGATTTTCCACCGAAGTGTCGGCGCACTGGAAATTCAGCGAGCACAGCTCGACGGAGACCAGGACGGCCACCTGGTCCGGATGGCCGCGCAGATAGTCATGCACCCGCGCCAGTCCGGCGGCGCCCCCCGCACAGCCGAGGCCGAACAGTGGCATCCGGACCACATGCCGATCCAGGCCCACCTGATGGACGAGGCCGGCGTCGAAGGACGCGACCGAGGCCCCGGTGGTGGTGGTCGTGACGATGGCCCCGACCTCGTCGGGTGAGATCTCCGCCGCCTGAAGGGCGCGGGTCAGGGCCTGCTGGCCGACTTGACGGGCCATTGCCGCCCATGTCCGGTTGTACTCGGTGAAGTCACGGGGCTTACGGTATTCGGCCAACGGCAGGGAGAGGTTGCGGTAGTCGATGCCGGAACGGGCCGCGAGTCCGGTGAACTTCCGGCGCGCGGCGGCGTCGGCGCCGAGGAACGCCTCGGCGAACACGGCTGCGATCTCCTGCTGCCGGTGCCGGTGTGGAGGTGCGGCCATCGCCACGGAGGCCACCCTGGGTGCTGCCGGACGCGCGTCACTCATCGGTAACTCCTTTTGCGCGTGGGTCCCGTGATGGTTCACGGTGACGCCGCCGCAATGCCCCGGGTAGGGCTCGCGGTGAGGCGCAAGGCGCACACCGGGGTGTGGGGACGCCATGATGCTCCTGCCCGTCCAGGAAGGCGGTGCGATCCGAGATGTCAGTGGGTAGCCAAGTGGCGCTGTCCACACCGTGTTCGGGCTACGAAAGGACTCATCGTGATCGGCAAGTGCGGCGCAGGAGTCACCTTGTCCTCCCTCGTCCTGCTCGCGGGCACCGTCGCCGGGGTACCCGCGGCGCAGGCGCACGACCATGCCGCCATGGATTGCACGGGCCAGGAGAACATCACCTACGGGCCGGGGCTCGGCCTGTCCTCCGCCGGATCCGCCAAGGTCACCGTCGATGGGACGTACCACTGCACGGACGCCTCAGGCCACGGCATCACGGCCGTGTACCACACCGAAGGGGAGACCGGAGGAAGCTGCCTGCTCCTCTCCTGGAACCGGTCCAAGGAGATCCTGCACTACGCGGACGGTGCCACTACGGTCATCGCCTACCAGGCCGGGCCCTCTGTCCGCGTGGCGGGTATCAACACCGCCCTGCTCAAGGGAACAGTCGTCGGCGGCCGCGGCAAAGGGGCGGCTGCCGAGAAGATCATTCAGACAGTGCCGGGCAGCCTTCCGACCGACTGCGTAATCGGTGAGGGCATCCGACACACCACGGCACTGACCCGGCTGAGCATCCACCCATAGGGACGCGCCCCACGTCACCAGCGGACAGGTGCTGTTCGGCCTGAGCTTGTTCCTTAACCTCCTCATCGCACAGCGTGATGGGGAGGTTAAGGAACAAGCTCGGCTTTTCGTTTAACCTTGCTCTGTTGGAGGTGGGGATGGGACAGGCAGTGTTGGAGTCCATCACGTACTCGGCGGTGTGCCAGGACTGCGGTGCCCGGCTGGAGTGCTGCGGCGTCCAGGCCCTGGTGGACGGCTCTCTGCGGTGGGACGTGGAGGTCACCTGCTCGGTTTGCGGGTTCGCGATGGCTGTGTGCGACGACGTACTGCCATCTGACCTCCGCGATCAGTTGCTCTCCGAGCACGGAGCGGCATGGTTGCGGGTAACTTCCCCGTGGGGGAAGAGCATCGCGATCATACGGGTGCTGCGGGCTGAACTCGGCCTTGACCTGACCGAGGCCATGACTGCACTGGACCGTGTGCTGGCCGAGGAGTTCTCGGGAACCCTTCCCGAGATGGAATTCCTCGCCCGCAAGCTGCGGTCGGTCGGAGTCTCCGCGGTAGCCGCTCGGCCATAGTGCCCTGCCCCGGTCTGGACCGGTCTCCTTCGCTCGTCACGTAACCGCTGGCCCGAACGGCGTCTCGAACGGTGTCACTCACCTGGGCATTCACCGGACATGCGGACGACCCTCCCATGAGCATGTGTTCCGTCACAGAACCGCACTTATACGAAGGCCGCACCTCGTGGTGCCAGCTGCTGGCCGCGGTTCATCTCGGCCCCGACGATGATGTCGCCGAGGTCACCGCCCGGCAGGTTCGCCGCGTCGTGAACGACTTGACCAGCCAAGGCCAGTGGGAGGACGGCGACCCGGACATCCTGGTCGTCTTCGACGCCGGCTCGACGTCCCGCGTATGGCCTACCTCCTTACCGGCCTGCCCGTCGAGGTGCTGGGACGGATGCGTGCGGACCGTGTCATGCGACGGCCGACACCCTCACTCAAGGAGTATGCTCTGCCCCTACCCCCAGGGCGGGCGACCGCCGAAGCACGGCAAGTAGTTCCGCTTCGCCAAGCCCGATGCCTGAGGTGGGCCCGACACGGAGACGGTGCAGGTCACCGACCGCTACGGAACCGCGACCGCGATGGCTTGGGATCGCATCCACCACCGCCTCACCACCCGCAGCGCGTGGATCGACCACGACGGTGACTTCCCCATCATCGAGGGCACCCTCATCCGCCTCCAGGGGGGCATCTGCCCGGCGGAGGTGACCCGCTGCCCGTCTGGCTGTGGTCCTCCAAGACCGGCATGACCAGCGAGGACGTCGACCTGCGGTGGCAAGTGTTATTGAGGCGCTTCGATCTTGAACATACTTTCCGTTCTGTGAAGCAGACGCTCGGCTGGACCCGCCCCAGGCTCTGTAGTCCCGAGGCCGTGGACCGTTGGACGTGGCTCGTGATCGCGGCGCATACCCAGCTCCGGCTCCCCCGCGCGGCCGCGGCGGCCTACTTTCGTCACGTCACGTGCAATCGTGTGGCCGGGCCGTCGAGCGTGGATTCTCCGCGGCTGTCGATTGCCCTCACCGTTGGGGTGATGAATCGGCAAATCGGCTTCGGTTGATGCCGATCTCGGCCAAGTGCCTGATCACGGTCTCCCGGATGATTGGCGTTCCGGACTGGGCCAGTTCGAAGGCGATCCTGACAGCAGACCATTTGTGTGTCCGGCGCAGCTCTTCCATGAGCACAAGGAGCTCGGACGGTGTCGCGGTCGGCTGGTGGCGCGGCGTAGAAGAGCGGTCCCCCAGCCCGAGTTCGCCGTGACGCCGGTATCGATTGGCCCACTTCGGTGCGCACGCCCCCGGGAAATCCCCATCCCGGCTGCGGCGTGGGCGATGGGTCTCGTGCGTCAACGATCGATGAGGCGGCATCGCCCTTCCATGGTGAGGGGGCGTGTTCTTGTGTGTCACGCAGTGGAGCCGGGTGCTGAGGCTCGTGGTGTGCGGTCCTGTTCGGCGATGGCCTCGGCGACCTCTTGGATCGCGCCCCGGATCAGGTCACCGTAGGGATCCTGAGAAAGGCTGGGGGCGTGTGTTTTGGCCGCGTTGATGTGCTGGGTGGCGGCTTCGAAGGAACCCAGCCGGCGGTAGTTGTCGGCCAGGTTGAGGTGGAGGGAAGGGTAGAAGCCGGCGATGTGGAGGCTGGCGTGGTGCTCCTGGACACGCTGCTCGGTCACGGCGTCGGCGGCGTCCAGGGCGCGGATGTCCCAGGCGAGGGCCTGGGCGGGATCTTCGTAGAGATCCGCCAGGTAGTGAGCGAGGGAGCAGCGGTGGAGCGGGTCGCCGGTGACGCCGATCGCCGACCACAGGCTCAGGAGCTTCTGGCGGCGGAAGCACCGTCACCGGTTCGGCTTTCCGTGACGGCTTGGCCGATGGCTTCCATGGTCGGGTCGGAGCTGGCAGGTGCGGTGGTCATGGATGTTCCTCGTCGGCGTTCTCAGATCGAGTGGTCGGGTTTTCAGATTGCGTGGTCGGGTTTGATGGGCATGGCCAAGGTGGTGAGATCGCCGCGGTCGGCGGAGCGGATGGTGACGGGCTGGTTGTTTCCTCTCAGGTCGAGCATCAGGTCGGGGCCGATCGCAGTGCTCACGGCGGGATAGAGCGTGGTCAGCTCGAACCAGATCTGGAGGGACTCGCCCGTCACGGTGGCTGGGAGTGGGATGCCGGGATGTCCGTCGTCTGCTGACCGGATGTGCACGCCGTGGTCGGCGATGTGCAGCGCGATACGTTCGCCAGGGTGTTCTTCCAGGGCGCGCAGGAGCAGGTCCTTCGAGACCGTCGCGCGGGTGGTGACCTCGCCCAGTGACGCGAGCATCAGCCGATGGTCGGGGAACTCCTCGGACAGCAACCGGCAATGCCGGTCCTCCCGTTCTGCCACGCGGAACCAGATCCCGTGTGGCACCGCTTCGAGCCGGACCAGCGCGCTGCGGCGGATCTCGACGACCGCGGCCCGCAGATCGTCGCCGTTGACCGTGCCGGCCCACGTCTGCCCCGGTGGTTCCGTCGGCACCAGGGTTCGAATGGAGAATCGGTACCGGTCGGTCGCGGTCAGAGTGACCGCCTCATGATTCGCCTCGATGCGCAGGCCGGCGAGTACCGGCATCCCCGGCTCATATGCGGTCGCGGTCAGGACCTGCTCGACCGCGTCCGCCAGCACGGGCCCCTTCAGCGCCGCGATCGGCAGACCGGGCATGTTCCCGAGCGCGGCCTTGATGACAGCCGCCTTCTGGAGTGCCACTGCCGCATTCCCGACGATCTTCGCGACATGCTCATCGAGCAGCCGGGACGCCTCGTCAGCACCCGCGGCGAGGACCGCCTCGACAGCAGCGAGGGGCATGGCGATCTCGCGGAGCCGACGCAGCACGGTCGCCCGCACCACCTGGTCAGCACCGTAGTAGCGGTATCCCGTGACCGGGTCGACTTCGGCAGGGGGCAGCAGCCCGGAGTCGGCGTAGAACCGCAACGCGCTGGAGGTCAGGCCACTGCGCCGGGCAAAGACCCCGATCGGCATCAACTCGGAATTTGGCACCTCGCCATCATCGAGCTTCAACCGACTCGAAGGTCAACATCAACGGGCGGGGGTGTGGAGGATGCCGTTGATGAGGACGTTCAGGCCCCAGGTGTCGCGGTCGCCGGGGGAGAACAGGGCCTGGCGCAGTGAGGTGATCATCGGGTAGCGGTCGGGGGGAGGGAGGCGTAGCGGCGGTCGGCCGCGCTGATGGTGGCCTCTTCCTCGGACCCTCTGGCGTCGTAGGCGCTCTGTTCGGTGGCGGCTGCGGCGATGTGGAGCCAGAAGAGGTCGACGGCCCAGGCGGCGGTGGTGTCGTCGAGGCCGGCCTGTTTGAGGAGGGCGAGCATGCGGTCGAGGACGAGCAGGGCGTTGTCGCTCGTGGGGATGGCGCCGAGGGCGACCGCGGCCAGGCCCTCGTGGCGGCTCATGGCCTCGATGGCGGCGGTGGCCAGGGCCTGGAGCTGTTCCCGCCAGGTGCCCTGTGAGGTCAGCGGGACCTGGGTGAGGGCTTCGTCGAGCATGGCGGCCATGAGGTCGTCGCGGTTGGCGACGTAGACGTAGAGCGAGGCCGGGCCGGTGTCGAGTTCTTTGGCGACGCGGCGCATGGTCAGGGCGTCCAGGCCGTCGCGGTCGAGGATCTCCAGCCCCGTGCGCACGATGACGTCGCGGCTGAGGGGAGCCTTGGCGGGCCGCGTGCGGCGGCTGATCGGCTGCGTGCTCATGGGGTAAGCCTAGCCCCCGGAGCGAACGCTGTTTGACACGAACAGCGTTCGTTACCTACCGTCGAAGCGAACGTTGTTCGTGACGAACGTGATTCGTCCATGATTTGTCCGCGATTCGTCCCGCTGCCTGGAAGTCCTCTCATGACCAGCACCACCGCCATGCCCGCCACGGCGGGCACACTCTCCCCCTCCCGGCGATGGGCCGTTCTCGCCGTGATCCTGGCGGCCGAGGTCCTCGACCTGATCGACGCCACGATCACCAACCTCGCCGCCCCGACCATCACCGCTTCCCTCCACGGCGGGCCGTCCCTCGTCCAGTGGCTCGGCGCCTCCTACGCCCTCGCGCTCGGCGTGCTCCTGGTCCTCGGAGGCCGTCTCGGCGACAAGTACGGACGCCGCCGGATCTTCCTGACGGGCCTGGTCGGATTCACCGCGGCCTCCGTCGCCTGCGGCCTGGCCACCGGCCCCAGCATGCTGATCGCCGCCCGCCTGGTGCAGGGGGCCTTCGGCGCCCTGCTGATCCCGCAAGGTTTCGGCATCCTCGGCGCCGTCTTCCCGCGCGACCAGATCGGCAAGGCGTTCAGCGCCTTCGGCCCGGTCCTGGGTCTGTCCGCGGTCGGCGGACCGATCCTGGCCGCCACCTTGATCGACACCGACCCCTTCGGGCTCGGCTGGCGTTCCATGTTCCTGATCAACATCGTGCTCGGCGGCGCGGCCCTCCTGGCCGCCCCCCGCCTCCTGCCCCGCGACCCCGGCGACCGTACCGTCGCGATCGACACCCCCGGCTCACTGCTGCTGGCGGGAGCGATGTCCGGCCTGCTGTACGGGCTGATCCACGGCTCCGCGAACGGCTGGCGCCTGACCGCCTGGGCCGCCCTCGCCACCGGAGCGGTGTTCTTCACCCTCTTCGCCCACCGCCAGACCACCGCCGCGAACCCGCTGATCCAGCCCTCGCTGTTCCGCAACCGCGGGTTCGCCTCCGGGCTGGCCCTGGGCATCGCCTTCTTCGCCGCCGTCGCCGGGCTGCTGTACGTGGTCTCGCTGTTCCTCCAGGGCGGCCTGGGCTACTCGCCCCTGCGCACCGCGCTGACCGGCAGTGTGCCCATGGCCGTCGGCATCGTCATCGCCTCGATCGCCTGCTACCGGCTCATCGGCAGGCTCGGCCGCACCCTCGTTCTGATCGGCCTGCTCACCACCCTCGCCGGCACGCTCGGCCTCTGGGCCGCCGTCCACGCCACCGGCACGGCCACCGGTCCCACCGTCATCGTCCCCGCCGCCCTGGTCATCGGGCTCGGCATGGGCACCTGCTTCGGCACCGTCTACGACATCACCCTCGGCGACGTCACCCCCACCGAAGCCGGCTCGGGCTCGGGCTCCCTGACCGCGGTGCAGCAACTCGCCAACGCCCTCGGCGCGGCGGCCGTCACCACCGTCTACCTCCACACCCCCACTCGCCCCGCCCACGCCATGACCACCAGCCTCCTGATCGTGGCCGCCATCACCCTCGGCTGCTGCGGCCTGGTCCGCCTGCTTCCCCGCGCCGCCCAGCCCCAGCACCACTGACTTCTCACCACTACCTGACTCTGACCTCTGACCAGCGGAAAGAACCGAACACCATGATTCTGATCACCGGAGGCCGCGGCGCGGTCGCCACCCACCTGACCACCCTGCTCCACCACGACGGCCTGCCGGTCCGGCTCGGCTCCGCCCGCCCCGAGGGCCTCACCCCGCCCGCGGGCGTCCCCACCATCCGCCTCGACCTCACCGACCCGGCGACCTTCCCCACGGCCCTGACCGGCATCACCACCGTCTTCCTCTACGCTTCCCCCGACCGTGTCACCGACTTCATCGACCACGCCCGCCGGGCCGGAGTCACCCACATCGTGCTGTTGTCCTCCTCCAGCGTGCTCGGCCCCGACCCCGACAACGACCCGCTCGCCAAATCCCACCTCGACGTGGAGCGGGCCCTGCTCGCCTCGTCGATCACCACCACGATCCTGCGGCCCGGCTCCTTCGCCTCCAACGCCGGCGCCTGGGCCTGGCTCATCAAGGCCGGACGGCCCGTCAGTCTTCCCTTCCCCGCCGCCCACAACGACCCCATCCACGAGAAGGACGTTGCCGAAGCCGCCCACGCCGTTCTGAGCGACCCCCGCCACCACGGCGGCCGGTTCACCCTCACCGGCCCCGAGTCGCTGACCTTCACCCAGCAGATCGACCAACTCGCCGCCGTCACCGGCCGACCCGTCACGATCAACCACGTCACCCGCGAGGAATGGAAGCAGGAGATGGCCGACTACATATCCGCCACCTACGCCGACGCCCTGCTGAACTGGTGGGAGTCCCACGACGGCAAGCCCGCCACTCTCACCCGCACCGTGGAGGAGCTCACCGGCCACCCCGCCCGCCCCTTCACCACCTGGGCCACCGAACACATCGCCGACTTCACCACCGACTTCACCACCCTCTGAGCTCATTGGCGAAGAACCGTACGCGGCCCATCAGGCCCGCCCCGTTGCGACGGCTCGCCGCAGTGAGCTGAACGCGACCACGCGGGGTGCCCCCTCGGCGGATGGCTCGCCGGGTTGCTCGTCGCCGACACCAGCGACCAGGAGGATTCCGGCCCCAGTTGACGGCCCCCAGCTGACGGCACAGGCCGTTGGGGGGCGGGCAGCAGCCCACGCGGCGTCAGCCCCCGACGGCCGTCGGCGGGGCTCACGCCAGGTGCAGCCGCAGGCCGGTGGGCGTCACGGGGTCGGCCTGTCGTACACCGTGTAGCCCAGCGTGCGGGCCTGTGTGGCGATGGCGTCGAAGTCCGCGGTGGGGGAGAGCGATGCGACGGTCCGGCGGGTGAGCGGGGCGCCGGCCAGGACCGCGGCCACGGCCCCGGGATCGACCGGCCTTTCGTAGTAGTCCTCGGCGAACTCCACGTACGCCCCCGGGCTGCCGTCGGCGAGGAGGTCGAAGAGCCTTTCGGCGCCGTCGGACTCGCCGGCACCGAACTCGACAGGCCCGCACCGCCACCCGTCGGCACCTGTCTCGTACCACGCGCATACCGTCGCGTCGAAGAACCCGTCGAACTGGAACTCCGGATCCACGGGGTAGTGGGCGAGCGAGGCCGGCAGGCCGTCGAGCAGGCCGGGCCAGTGCGCCCGGGGCTCCTCCCGCCAGGGGGTGGCGTCACACTCGTGGTCGAACCCGTGGAGGAACACCCCGGCCGCGTCGAACACGATCGCGTACTGGTCACCGGAGCCGTTCTCCATACAGGCCAGGTCGGCGCTCCCACGCCAGCCGGGCACGAACGTGTGCATCGGGGCAGAGGCGTCGAGAATGCTGCCCAGCAGCGCGAACGCACGAGAACGGGCAGCCAGAACGGTGGGGCCTGGCAGCGCGGCCACAAGATCGTGAACAGTCATGGCCCGTATTCAACAGCCCACCACTGACACTCCCCGTCGTGATCACCGGGTCCTTCGCCAGCACTTCGCCAAGACGCCCTTCGGGAGGAGACCGGTGTCCTGCAGCACATCATCAACCGCTCGCCGGCCGATGGGTCTGCCGAAAGTGGACGTGAGCCTCGGCGACGGCCCACCGGCCGCCACCCCACCACAGACCGTGAAAGCCTGAGCGCCGCGCACTGCCGCGCAGACAGTCCATCCTGCTGTGCGACACGCGGCAAGCCGGTGTCGTGTCGTGACGTGGCGCGCGCCCGTTCGACCCCACTGGCGGCCATGCCAGGCCGACCAAGCACTGCCGGTGGGATGGCGCAGGGGACGGTTCGCTTCACCATGCCCCGTGCCCCCGATGGATGTGTGCCAGGTGTCAGATGGCTAGAAGAGGCCGGCCGACCTGTGGTGTGGGAGGTTCTCGAGGATGTTGCGCAGCCATGGGCTGCGAGCGGCTGGTAGTCGGACCAGAGTGTGCTGGAACGTGCTTGAGTCGGCCTGGAACAGGTAAGCGGGGCGTGGTGGGAGCGGGTCGTCACGCAGGACATCGCGGGGTATGCCGCCCGACGAGGGAACGGGCAAGTGCGGCGGGGCAAAGGCCATCCAGGCCCATACCCCCAGCGGCAGCGGCACCGGGTACGCGGGTGCGGCAGGGCCGACGGGGGTCCAGACCTGGCCTGTCTGCGGATGCACCGGCACAAGGAGGATGTCCGCGCCTGTTTCGGGGGCGGGCCGTCCTGGCCCGGCCAGGACCGCGCGTCGTCGCGGCGGCCCGGCGGGCAGGAGTGTATCGAGGGCGCGTTGGAAGATCTCCGTGATCAGGCCGTCCGGGACCGTCACCGGCCGGCCTTCGGACGCCGCCACCAGATGGGCGAGCGCCTGGCCGGCTGCCGCCTCCCATCGCGGACTCCATGACCAGTAGTGACTCGGCCCAAGCCTTGACGCCCCTCTGGTGATGATTGGTTCGAACGGGGGTGAGCTCTTCCCCTCCTCGATCAGCTCGTCCCAGGAGAGCGGTGCCGCGGCGGTACCGCCCACTGGGACGCGGCGCACTGCGTCCGGGACGAGCCACACCGCCTGCCAGAGCGAGCAGTCGTCGATCCTGCTCGCCACGGCCAGACCGCAGGCCGAGCAGGCCATGTTGGGGCCGCCGCTCCCGTCGAGGCCGCAGCAGCCGCCGCTGCCACTCTTCTCAGGAATCAGGTGGGTGCCCCGGATATCCCCGGGTGCGACCACGATCGTGCCGGACGCGCCGTCGGACAGGGCGTGGACCGGCGCGTAGATGCCGCGTGCCTCCGCCTCGGCCGGGTCGATCTCGTCCCACAGCCGCCACGGCCGTCCCCAGGGTTCCGGGTCCACGGCGAATGTCCCCGATTCCATGAGCACGGGCAACTGTGCCCCGTTCCCATAGCTTTGATGCGCGTGGACCGGTAGAGCGACCTGGGACAACGGGGTGGTCAGCTCGGCCTCACACCTCGCACAGACGAAAACGAACAAAAGCACTCCACGCGGAAAACAAGCATCGTCGCACCTCGGCGGTAGCCGGCCAACGTGTTTTCTCGCCCGTCGCGGGCCGAGGCGCCGACACCGCGGGCTCATTCACGCGTGGCGGGGCTGCGAGGATGCGCTGTGTGGTTACGGACGCGGAGTGGGAGCGGATTCGGGGGAGCCTTCGATTCGGGCAGGTCTTCCGAGGCACTGTTGTGAGGGTGGCCACGCCTGCCTCACCGCCGCCACAGCGCCCAGCTGCCCTTGCGACCATCGCTCACAACAGCGATCCGGCGAAGGCGCCGGCGCGCCTCTCCGGGGCAGCGCCGCGTCCACGGCCGCGCTGCCGGCGAAGGCCAGGAAGTGGTCGGTCTCGCCTCAGCGGCTGCTCGGCGGCGAAGCGCTCGTCGATGGTCCGCCGCCTGGGCCCGATCCGGTGCGCAGCCGCAGCATGCGGCGGGCGGCATCGATGGCGGCGGCGACGGCCTGCTCGCTCAAGCCTCGCTGGCGGTTCGTGGAACGGTCACGGTGGCCGTTCCGCGAACGGAGCCCTCGGAGGGCTGTGGGATGTGCGAGGAGAAGTCCTCAAGCGGGCAGTCATCGAGGCGCTCGGCGAGCGCACCCTGCGCTTCAGCGAGCTGCGGAACGAGGTCGAGGGCGTCAGCCATAAGATGCTCACCCAGAACCTGCGCATGCTGGAGCGCAACGGCCTGGTCGACCGGAAGGCGCACCCCACGGTGCCGCCGCGAGTCGAGTACACACTCACCGATCCGGGCCGTGCCCTGCGCACCGTGGTCGACGCCATCTGCGGCTGGACCCACCAGCACCTCGGTCACATCGAGAGCGCACGCGGCCGTTTCGGCGCCTGACAGGCACGCAGCGGCACCCTGCCGTTGACGGATGCCCAGCGGGCGCGGATCGATCCGTTGCCGCCGGACCGGGCTCCCCGAACCGGTGGTCGGTGGCGTGATCGCCGTGAGGTGATCGACGCGATCGCCTGGCAGTTCCGGACTGGTTCGCAGCGGGTCCACCTGCCACAGAAGTACGGCTCGTGGAAGGGTGTCTGCAACCGCTTGCGGAACTGGGCGATCGACGGCACCTGGGAACGGGTCTTCACCACCCTGCTCGCCCAGGCCGACGCCGAGGAGGACCTGGATTGGGTCGTCGCGGTGGACTCCACGATCGTGCGCGCTCACCAGCACGCGGCCGGGGCCCGCAAAAGGCCCGCAAAAGGCCCGCAAAAATAGAGGCCCCGGCCGGCGAGCCCGGCGACTGTGCCCTCGGACGGTCCCGCGGCGGTCTGACCACCAAGATCTATCTCTCGCCGACACCCCTGGAATCCGGTCACCCGACACCGTGACGATCGAGCAACACGCCCAGGTCCCCGAGGCTGGGCTCGGGGTAGGGGCGCAGAGGGCCCCGCACGGAACCGGGAGGTCGGGGTTCACGCGCGGGGCCGCGCTCACAGGGTGGGGGCCGTCAGACTGCGGTCAGGGTGTATGTACCCGTGCCGTCCTGCCTGCCGCTGGAGAACTGGCGGATGAGTTCCCCGTCCGCGTACCGGTCGTGGCCCAGCATGGAGCCGGTGTACTTGTTCTGCAGACCGATCTTCGTGCTGCCGGGTACGTCGCGGTAGATGTAGAACCGCTGGAGGTCGTCCTCCCCGCAGTTGGCCGTCGTCAGGTAGGCCTGCTCCAGGTTGGCGATGTCCGCCGGGATGGTCGCGCATCCGCCGTTGCCCCAGTTCCACAGGGACGCCTCGATGACCCCGTTGCGCTCCGTCACGTTGCACAGCCGCCAGTTGTCCAGGTGGGCGCTGGTCCAGTTGGATTCGCGCAGGCGGATGCCGTCGTTGGCCAGGAGTGGTGCGCTCCAATTCAGGGGCTTGCCGGGAACGTCGATCTTGTAGGCGCCGGGCCGGCAGTCCAGGGCGGCGCGCGGGGCGGGCCTGGCGGCCCGGGTGGCCTTCATGCTCTTCTCGGCCTTGGCGGCTTTCTCGGCTTCGTGCCTGGCCTTGTCGGCCTTCGCCGAGGGGACCGGCCCGGCCGGGTGCTTCGCGGTGGAGGCGGGGGAACCGCAGTCCAACAGGCGCTGGGCCTTGGCCATGATGCTGTTGGCGGGGACCTTGTCCTCGCAGCGCACCGCGCCTTCTTCGAGTGCGGTGTAGGTGGTGTAGCTGCCGGTGTCGGCCCCTTCGATCCACTTCAGCGCCCAACTTCCGTCGCCCTGCAGGACGCGGTTGCAGTTGAGACTGCCATAGGTGCCGGTGACCTTCTTGGTGCCCTTGTATACGCCGTAGTAGCCGGGCTGGTTGAAGTTCCAGTTCACCGTGTCGGACACGCTGGACGTGGAGGAGTAGGTGACCTGGACGTTGAGGCCCAGGCTCGCGCCGACCATGCCGAGAGCCTCGGTGCCGAAGCTGCCCTGGATGTTGCCGTTGAGGCCCACCGAGACGGAGATGGACGTCTGGGTGTTGGTGGAGACGGAGTGGCTTCCGGTCGTGCCCTCGGTGACGTACCAGCCCTTGAAGTGGGTGATCGTCGGGGCGACTTCGGTTGACTTGATGAACGGGTGGCGCTTGCCCAGGTCGGCCGCCGTGCAGGACTGCCCGGCCTGAACGGCGCTGGCGTCGGCGGCGGGCGTGGCGCCCTGGGCGGCGGCGGGGCCGGCCACGGCAGTTATGGCAGCGAGCGTGGATGCAGCGGTTACGGTGAGGGCGATCAGCCCTCTGGCTCTGCGGCCGGGAGTTCTTAAGTGGCTCATCATGCCCTTTCTTTGGCCGGGCTCCATGTCGGCCCGGGCCGGAACCCTGCCAGTTATGTGGTGGGGATCGATGGCCGATCGAGGCGAATTTAGCGTCGGCAGCGATGCAGTGACGATGACGGAATCAGCCGGTCCGAGGCGGAACTCACGCCCCTCATGGGCTGTTGGGCAGCCTTGACCTGCCCGGGGTTCATCAGGATTTCATCCGCGGTGCTACGATCCGGCACCGCCGCCGCACGGATGGGCTGTTTCAGTCGTGATTTCGCTGGCCGCCTCGACGGCCAGCGACTGCCAGAACGGATTTCATCGTCTGTCGGCGCGGCCGACTGCCGCCAAGCCGTCGCGATATTCGGCCAACTTGCGCATTCTGAAATCGAGGACCTCCGACGGCAGTGACGCCTTGAACGTTTGCGCGCCAGCGTGAACGGCCCTATGAACGATGGGGGCAGAGAGGCATCGGCGCGACAGAAAGGAATCCAGCGAATCGAGCCAGACGGTGCCTGGCGGTGAGCCGGAAGGAGATGCGTCGATACCGACGGCCGACCCGGCAGCTTCCGCAGGATCCCCGACCGCATCCAGCACGGGAACGGAACACAACTAATCGGAAAACAAGGAGAAAGCGAACATGCTCTTACCAGGTTTACTTCGTCACCACGGAGGATGGGGCCGAAGACCGAACAGACGGCGCCGTGCCCTGTCAGGGGCGACGCCGGTCTCCGCTGCCCCATTCGGCGGCCCAGCGACGGCCGCCGTGCCCGCGCGTCCTGCCGACCGCGGAAGTGACGCTTCGAAGACGGGCGTCGGTGTGAGGCCCGAACGGGCCGAAGAACGATCGTGGAAGACCCATTTCTGGCTGACGCAGACGGGCACTACGCCGGTTCGATCCCGAGTGGATTTACATGCCACCGGAAAAAAAAGGGGGGGGACCACCTTTGAAACGCGCCAGACGGCTGCCGGCGGCTATAGCCGCCCTCGCCCTCACCGCAGCCCTTCTCACCCTGGGCGCCTCACCGGCCGCCGCCGCACCGCCGTCGGCCGGCCGGGCGGCCCCCAAGGCCACGGCACCTGCGCGGCCACCGCCCCTGGCTCCGCACTCCGGCGCCAGGGCGCCGCCTGGTTCTGCTTCAAGACGGGCGGCCCGGCCACCGCCCGCGACCTGGCCGCCATGCACCGCCTGGCCGGCGCCCACGGACCGGCTACGGCCCGCGTCGCGGCCCGCGACCCCGACGTCGACCCGGCCGATCCGCTCGATCTGTGCAGGGAAGGCATAAAGGAGGTCAACACCGCCCGTAGTACGTACTGCGTACAGCGCCCGATCGGCTACGAGCTTCGTGGTGCTGACGGGAAGACGGTGATCGAGCACGCCGAGGGCGTCGTCATCACCTCGGCCAGGGTCGGCAAAACTGAGTGGGAGGAGGAGGTTCGCGCGGCCATCACTCAGAAAACAGAAAAAATGCCCAAGATGACGCTTAACCTGAGGGCCGACTGCACCGGCCCGTGCACGGGCGGGACGGCTTTTGGCGGGCAGGTCCTTCCGGCGGTGGGCAGGGAGCTCTTCACGAAGATCACTTACAGGACCACGGTCGCCAAGGACAGCGAGACACGGTCCCAGCTCCTCTACCACGCGACAGGGACGATCCTCGCGCCCGGAACGCCCCGCAACACCATGGACGACTGGCAGGGCCCCTGGCTTCGCTGTGACAACAAGGTCGGTAACGGGCCCGGCTGCGCCGACGATACGCACATGGCCAACGTGACGTTCCACAAGTCGCAATACAGGGCCGCCGCCGTCAGCTACGAGTGGGCGCAGAAGAATCTCAAGTCCGCTGTCACCGGTACCAAGATGAACCCCCTGCACCGCGACCCTAATTCCGAGGAGTCCTGGACGAAGACCAAGCGCCGTAGGACGTGCGAGAACCTCCCGTACCCGTTCCCGAGGGACCCTCTTTTGGTACCGGAAGACTCCTGTGACGAGTTCCCCTTTGCCCGGTCCTCTGAGGGCGGCAAGCCGAACAACCTGTGTGTGGACATCCTGCCTAAGGCGGTCGGCGGCGTGTGGGATGTGGCGAATGTGAGGGTCATGCGGGGTGACCCCGATACGGCGGCGTGCGTGCGCTCTCATGTCACCGAGCAGGACAACGAGGCGGCGGGCAACGAGCTGGCCCAAGCGACCCGTTCAGCCCGCATCATCAATGGTGAGCCGTATTTTGTGATCGTCGACAACTGAGCGGATGTGTGCGGGGCCGGCAACTTCTCCTCGGCCGCGCTGTTCGCCTACATCAGCGGGTCCAGCTTCGTCTTCGAGCACCTGCACGGTGTCTCGTCCAGGGCCTTACGTGCGGGCTGGATGAGCTCCTCGGTCCGTACGGGGTGGGCGGGGCCGTACGGGATCTGCTGGTGCTGGGAGAAGCGTGGCCTCGGCGGTGGACGACGACGTGGCGGTTCGCCGGGGACGAGGTGGTCTGGCCGGTCCCCGGGACCTGGTCTCGGTGCCGGTGCTTTCTGCGGAGCCTGTACGCGGTTTCTCGTGACGGGCCCGGCGGCGTCACCGGCCGGGGAGGCAGTTATCGTCCAGTCGCATGACAACGGTCACAACCCATACGGTCGAATACCCGGCCGACAACCTGACGATGAGCGGATACCTCGCGCTCCCGGCCGGTGCCGAGCGCCGGCCCGCAGTCCTGATCGGACCCGAGGGGATGGGGCTCAGCGATGTCGAGCGCCGGCGGGCCGAGGCTCTGGCCGAGCTGGGGTACGTGGCGCTGGCCTTCGACCTCCACGGCGGACGCTACTTGGAAGACCCAGAGGAAATGCTGGCCCGTTGCATGCCGCTGCTCGCCGATCCCGACCGCATGCGAGGAATCGGTCACGCCGCGCTCAACGTGTTGCGTGCCGAACCACGGGCCGACCCCGACCGGACCGCCGCCGTCGGCTACGGCACCGGGGGCGCGGTCGCACTGGAACTCGGTCGCGATGGCGTCGACCTGCGCGCGATTGGGACAGTCAACGCACTGACCACGGGCCGGCCGGGCGAGGCGGCACGCATTCGCTGCCCGGTATGGGCCGGGGTCGGGTCGGAAGACCCGATCATGCCGCCCGCGCAACGAGAGGCGTTCACCGCAGAGATGCAGGCCGCGGGCGTCGACTGGCGCCTCGTGGTCTACGGAGGAGCCCTTCACGCCTTCCACCACCCAACGGTCGACCACACCGCGCCTCCCGGCGTCGGCTACCACCCACGGCACGCGCAGCGAGCCTGGCGTGACATCGTCGCCCTGCTCGCCGAGTGCCTGCCCGTCACGGATTGATCCGATCGGCTCCTGATACTCACTCCTGCCCGCCGTCGTCGTCTTCGGCCGCTCGGTGTACCGCTTCACCACCGAGGGGTCCTCGATACCGAGCTGCACGGCCAGGTGCTCGACCACCGGCCACGGCGCGTCGAGCGGATCGTCCGGGAGGAACCGGCCGACGTAGCGGACCGTGCACATCTGGAGCGCGGAGCCAAGTTGGTGGTGCGAGGAGCGTCGCCGGGCGATCAGGTCACGGTCGACGTCGTCCAAGAAGAAGACCCGCTCCAGCTCGGGGCGGGTCGGCTCCTCGGCGAACTTCCTGTATGCCTCGGCCTGCCAGCCCCGGCATCCGCCCGGCGACCTTTCGCGAACCCCAGCGGAGCCCCTGACCGGTGCGCTGGCCGACCATGATCGATCTCAGCGCCAACCGCTGCACCGATGTTCCCCGAGGCCGAGCCAGGGGCCGTCATGGCAGCCGCACGCGGCTCCAGCCCTCCCGGTCGGTCGCAAAACCCACGGTCGGCGATCACGCCGCGCCCCTTCCTGAGGCCCAAACGAAATGACCGTGCACATGTCCTGATTGCGATGCTGCGTTTCTCCCGGCCGGAAGGAAGTGGTACCTGCGAGAGGAGGCCCGCCCGGGCCCCCGGCATCGGCGCAGGCCAGCGATAGCCGTTGTTTTTGCGGTCGATGATCCGGCTACCCCCGTCCGGTACGAGGCGATCGACCAGGCGCTGCACCACCTCGCCGAGGTCGCGCTGCGCCTGGGCGCGTCCGTCCATATGCCGCGCATCGGTGCTGGTCTGGCCGGGGGCTCTGGGAGCGGATCGAACCGCTGATCCGGGCCCGGCTCGTCAGCCGGGGCCTGGCCGTCACGGTCTACGACCTCTAGCTGGACCCGGGGGAGCGACGAGCGCGAGGGTGCGCGGGCCGGCCAGGGCCCGTCGGCCGCCCGGTTCTGGTCACCGCGGACGGGAGCCGACGCCGACGCCGACGCCGACGTCGGGGCCGGGATCGGGCTGTCGGGCGGCGGCGCGGGCGATGTTGCGGGCCATGCCGCCGAAGACGGCGGCGTGGAAGGGGCTGACGGCCCACCAGTAGAGGTGGCCGAGCAGGCCGTGGGGGTGGTACACGGCGCGTTGGCGGTAGCGGGAGCCGGCCCCGGGCTCGCCTCCCGCACCGCCCGGGGCGTCCTCGGCGTACATTTCCAGCCAGCCCAGACCGGGCATGCGCATCTCGGCGCGCAGCCGCAACAGACTGCCGCGGTCCAGGGCCTCGACGCGCCAGAAGTCGAGGGAGTCGCCGACCCGCAGGTAGCGGTCGTCGCGGCGGCCGCGGCCGAGCCCGACGCCGCCGGCGAAGCGATCCAGCCAGCCGCGCGCGGCCCAGGCGAGCGGCATGGAGTACCAGCCGTTGACGCCGCCGACGCCCTCGATGACCTGCCACAGTGCCGCGCGCGAGGCCGGGACGGCGATGTGCCGCTCGTCCGTGTAGAGACTGCCGCCCGCCCATCCCGGGTCGGTGGGCAGCGGATCGCTGGGGGCGCCGGGCACGGCTGCGGACGACCAGCGCGTGGCGACCTGGGCCTGCCGGACCCGGCACAGGGCCAGTTCGATCGCCTTGGCCAGACCGTAGGGATGACCGGGCGGGTCAGGCACGTACTGGGCGATGTCGTGGTCGCGGCAGACCACCTCGTGGCGCAGGGACTCCGTCAGCGGCCGGGCGATGCCGGCGGGGACGGGGGTGACCAGACCGACCCAGTAGCTGGACAGCCGCGGGGTGAGCACGGGCAGCGTGAGGATCAGGCGCCGGGGCAACCCGGCCACCTGCGCGTACGTGCGCATCATGTCGCGGTAGGTGACGACGTCGGGGCCGCCGATGTCGAAGGCGCGGTCGACGGCGGGCGGCAGCCCGGCGGCGCCCACGAGGTAGCGCAGCACGTCGCGGACGGCGATCGGCTGGACGCGGGTGCGGATCCAGCTGGGGGTGACCATGACCGGCAGGCGTTCGGTCAGGTAGCGCAGCATCTCGAAGGAGGCCGAGCCGGAGCCGATGACGACCGCGGCGCGCAGGACGGCGGTGGGCACGCGACTGGCCAGCAGGATGCGGCCGACCTCCGCGCGCGAGCGCAGGTGGGGCGACAGTTCTCGCTCGGGTACCCCGGCCGGGAGCAGGCCGCCGAGGTAGACCAGGCGGCGTACCCCGGCGGCCTCGGCGCGCTCGGCGAAGTTCTGGGCGGCTCGCCGGTCGGTGGCCTCGAAGTGGCGGCCGGTGCCGAGGGCGTGGACGAGGTAGTAGGCGACGTCGACCCCCTCCAAGGCGGCGGCGACCGATCCGGGGTCGGTGACGTCTCCCCGCACCACCTCGGCCTCGCCGGCCCAGGGATGGTCGCGGAGTTTGTCGGGCGTGCGGGCCAGGCAGCGCACGCGGTACCCGGCGGCGAGGAGTTCGGGGACGAGGCGGCCGCCGATGTATCCGGTCGCGCCGGTGACCAGGCACAGCCGCCCGGCGCCGGGGGCCGTGCCCCGTGCGCCGGTGGACGCCGGGTCGCTGGGGCCGCTGTTCATGGCAGTGCGTGCCTTCCTGATGCCGGGCCGCCTGCCGGGGCCTTCCGGCGGCGGGCTTCCAGCATCCCGCAGGGACGGGGCGCGGCGGGGCAGGCGTGATCGTGTCGCGGCGGGAGGCCGGCTGTGTCAGTTCTGCGCGGCCTGCGCCTGCGGGGGTGTCCGTTCCAGGTGACGAGCACCGATGTCGTCGCCGAGACGAGGGTGGCCGAATCCCTCCCAGGTCGAAGACGACCCAGCCGCGCTTGACGGGGAAGCTGCGGACCTCACTCACCGGCCGCGGAGGGCTCCTGTGCCGCGGGCCGTGCGGACGCCGTGGCGGGCGGTGCGGGCGGTGGCGGGCGCTGCGGTTTTTGTGCCGCGCACCACGCCTCGAACGCGTTGGTGGTGGAGTCCCGGCTGGCCAGGTCTTCCTCGGTCAGGTGGAAGTCGTCGTCCGTCCATGGTGGCCGCTGGCCGGCGAGCAGTGGCTCGACGCGGTGCGACGCCGCGAAGATGACCGCCGGCCTGCTGTCGCGGTCATCGCTCCACGCCTGCGTCCCGAGCGGGGCCGGCGTTGCGGACAGGCCGACGGTGTGCATCATCTGGGAATCCACGACAGCGCAACGACCGTCACAGCGGCAGCCGGTGGCGGGCTCCGGGCCCCGGGTGTCAGTTGCAGTTCGAGTATGGGTGGTTGTTGGTGGTACTCGGGCCGCCGTAGGAGAAGTTCCACGTCGTGGTCTGGCCGGAGCAGGAGTGCCCATTGGCGGTGAAGTTCCAGTTGCCGGTGTATTCGCGGTTGTTTGTTACGCCAGTCACCGGAATGTACCCGGCGTCAAACCAATACGTGCCGTTGTTCAGCACCGGCTTGTTCGAGTTCGCGGAGCTGTTCGAGCTGGACTTCACGTCAACCTGGCCGAAGCTCCAGTTGTTGACGTAGTTGGTGTTCCACAGGTTGACCTCGGTGTAGGCGCCGCTGCAGTTCCATCCGAGGTAGAACTGGCCGATGGTCTGCCTGCCCACCTTGATGCTCTGGATAGCCCCGAGTACCTGGCCGCCCGAAGGGCAGCTTGCCGCGTTGGCGGATCCGGTTCCGGCTGTGGTGAAGGCGAGGCTGGCCGCAACGACAGCGAGCGCAACCGAGGCGGTGCGCATACGGGTGCCTATCCGCATGATTCCCCCTGAAAGTCATCAAGGCGACCGACGCTATTCCTTGGCGTGTTCATGCTCCCACCGGCCTTGAGGTCGACCCAGGGCCGTTCCCAGCCATTTGAGCAGCGAATGGTTACGCCTGGGGCGAGCACCGCGGTCCCGTCCGGGGCCCCCGGTCGACCTCTTGGGCGAGCGTGCACGGGGGAACCGAAAACCCTTGGCGCGCCGGTTCGCCGGCCCCCTACAGTGATCAGCGTCCAGGTGCGAAGGCAGGACCTACTTCCACTCTTAATGGGGAGGCCGCGGGTTCGAGTCCCGCCGCCGGCACACAGGCCGGTGTAGCTCAGTTGGCAGAGCACCTTGTCGGTTCCGCCGCCTCGATCTCTGGACGCTAGGCTTCACGCACCTCCCGGTGCGTCGGGCACGGCTACTTCGTTGTGATCGAATCCCATGCCGTGGCCACATCTGAACTCGGGAGGCGCGGCACCGGGGCGTCCGGTGCGCAGGTGACGGTTACTTCTCGGAACAGCCGGCCGCGGGTTCGAATCCCGTCCCAGCTTCGGGCTGGTGTAGCTCAGTCAGGAAGAGCAGCTGTCTTGTACCGTCGCCGACCTTTACGAACGATCTCGGACGCCCCTTCGCCGTGCTTCCCCGAATGAATTCGGGGGAATTCACATGGCACGCTTCAACACCCGAGCGCCCAAGACGGCCCGCGCGACCTCGCCCGTGACCACGACCGGGCACACCCGCACCCACCTCGGCGGCAAGGGACACCTGCGCGACGACCGCTCCGAGCTGTTCCTGCTCGCGATCGCCAACTTCGTCTCCCAGCAGACCTTCCACGAGAACGGCACCGCCCGCGACGGCCGCTTCGGCACGCTCGTGCGTAAGCTCGCCGTCGAGGACGCCGCCTGGACCGCGGGCCTGCTCGGTTGGCTGCGCGGCGAGGGCCAGATGCGCACCGCCTCCCTCGTCGGCGCCGCCGAGTACGTCAAAGCCCGCCTCGACGCCGACGCCACCGACGGCCCGACGAACCGTCAGGTCGTCGACTCCGTGCTGCGCCGCGCCGACGAGCCCGGCGAGATGCTGGCCTACTGGACCTCCACGTACGGGCGGAACGTGCCCAAGCCCGTCAAGCGCGGCATCGCCGACGCCGTACGGCGCCTGTACACCGGCCGGAACCTCCTGAAGTACGACACCGCCTCCAAGGGCTACCGCTTCGGCGACGTGCTCAACCTCGTCCACCCCACGCCCCACCCGGACAAGCCCTGGCAGAGCGACCTGTTCCAGTACGCCCTGGACCGCCGCCACAACCCCGACACCGCCACCCCGCCCACCACGGACCGCACCCTCACCGCGCACCGCGCGCTGATGGCCGTCCCGGTCGCCGAACGGCGCGCCCTGGTCACTGGTCCGGGCGGTGCCGAGCGTCTTGCAGAGGCCGGCATCACGTGGGAGGCGCTGGCGGGCTGGCTGCAGGGCCCGATGGACGCGGCGGCGTGGGAGGCCGTCATACCCTCCATGGGCACTATTAGGACTCCGTTAGGTCTTCCTGGCGGGTTTGTTCGGTGGCATGTTGGGTGTATGGACGCGCTTGAAGTGGGCCGTGTTCGGGTGAAGTTGGGGTTGTTCGTCGCTGATGTGTTCGCGTCGGTGCCGCGGAAGGACCAGCGGGCCAAGAGCGACTGCTATCTGCGGGGGCTGATGCTGGACGGCCGCCGGAAGTCCGTCCAGGCGATGGCCGCGCGGCTGCCGGACGGCAACGAGCAGAACCTGCAGCAGTTCGTGAACCAGTCGACGTGGGACCCCGTTCCGGTGCAGCGCCGTATCTGTGAGCGGATGCTGCCGCTGATCGACCCGGTGGCCTGGGTGATCGATGATGTGTCGGTGCCCAAGGACGGCCGGATGTCGGTCGCGGTGGCCCCGCAGTACTGCGGGGCGCTGGGCAAACAGGCCAACTGCCAGGTCGCGGTCAGTATCCACGCCGCCACCGACACGGCTTCCTGCCCGCTGCAATGGCGCCTGTTCCTGCCCGAGGAATGGGCATCGGACACCGCCCGCCGGACCACGACCCGGATCCCGCCCGGGGTCACGCACCGCGAGAAATGGCGACTGGCCCTGGACATGCTCGACACCCTCGCCGGCTGGAACATGAGCCCACCGGTCGTGGTCGCCGACGCCGCCTACGGCACCAACGCACACCTACGGGCCGCACTGGCCGACCGCAAACTCGCCTACGTCCTGGCCATCCGCGCGGACGTGACCGCCCACCCCTTCGACGCCGAGCCTTCGGCCCCGGCCCGCAACGGGCCCACCGGATGCCGGCCCCAGCCCCGCTACCGCCACCGGGCACCCTCGGTAGCAGCCCTGGCCACCGGCCTCGGACAAGAAGCCTTCACCACCGTGACCTGGCGGAACGGATCAAGAGGGAAACTGCGTTCCCGGTTCGCCGCCGTGCGCGTCCGTCCCGCGGGCAAGGCCGTCGAGCGTCCGGTCAAAGCCGCGGCCTCGGCCGGGCAGGGCTGGTGGGACGGGGTCCTGCCCGACTGCTGGCTGCTGGCCGAATGGCCCGAAGACGCCGAGACCCCCACCGGTTACTGGCTGTCCAGCCTCCCGGCGGACACCCCCATCGCCGACCTGGTGCATCTGGCCAAGATCCGCTGGCGGATCGAGCACGACTACCGCGAACTCAAACACGGCCTGGGCCTGGACCACTTCGAAGGCCGCTCCTGGCCAGGCTGGCACCACCACGTCACCCTCGTCACCGCCGCCCACGCCTTCCTCACCGAACAACGCCTGGCCCCAAAAGCCCCCACACCGGTCTCACCCTCTACCAAATCCTCGACACTCTCCAGGACATCCTGAGGTGCTGGACCGGCATCTGCACCACCTGCCACCAACCCCTGCCCACCAGGACACACACAACAAGACCAAGACAGACCTAACGAAGTCCTACTATGGCCCTCGTCCGCAACCTGCGGAACTTCGACGAGGCCGGCGTCTCCGACGACGTCGCCCAGCGGGTGGCCGCCCGGATCGCCGACCCGCAGGAGGTCGCCCGCTCGCGGCAGTTCCCCTTCCGGTACCTGGCCGCGTACCAGCACGCCCCGTCGCTGCGCTGGGCCTGGTCGCTCGAGCAGGCCCTCGGTCACTCGCTCGCGAATGTACCGGCGCTCGCGAGACGGACGCTGATCCTGGTGGACCGCTCGGGCTCGATGTGGTCGCCGCTGTCCGACCGGTCGCAGCTCAACCGCGCGGACGCCGCCGCCATCTTCGGCACGGCCGTGGCGATGCGCGCCGCCGACGCCGACCTCGTCGAGTTCGGCACCACCAGCGCGCCCGTGGCGTACCGCCGGGGCGAGTCGGTTCTGAAGGTGCTGGAGCGTTTCGGGAGCCTGGGTGGCACCGACACCACGGAAGCCGTACGCCGGCACTACCGGGGTCAGGACCGGGTCCTGATCGTCACCGACGAGCAGGCCTCGTACCACCACGCGGGCGGCCCGACCGAGCAGGTCCCGGCCGATATCCCCGTCTACACCTGGAACCTCGCCGGCTACCGGCCCGGCCACGGCCCGTCCGGCTCCGCCCACCGGCACACCTTCGGTGGCCTCACCGACGCGGCGTTCCGCATGGTGCCGCTGCTCGAAGCGGGCCGGGACGCGTACTGGCCCTGGGAAGACTGAGCAGGACAGCTGCCGTCGGCCGATAACGCAGCATCGTAGCGATATCGGTCGCCGGCGCCTCGCGCCGCTGTACAGGCGGTGAGGAACTCCTGTGGAGTAGCCGGGGGGACGACCTGACGGTATGTGGAGGAGAAGGCGCGGCGGGGCGGCCGGCCGGCCCGCGCGATGACCTCGTGTATCCGGCGCTCCCGGCCGGATCGTGAGTCCTCTTGAGGTCCGGCTGGCGCGCGTCCGGCCGACGATACGGCTCTGCCCCGGGCCGGCCCCGGTGTGTCAGTGCCACGGTCTACGCTCCCCATCACCTACGAGTTCTGGGGAAGACCGGATGTCCTACGACGATGACGAGTACGAGTACCTGCCCGCGCTGAGCGCGGTCCTGGCCGATCCGTCCGAGGCGGAGGGGACCGTCGACGGCTGGCGGATCGAGCGGCTCGGCCTGATCCAGGGGGTCGCTGCCAACGGCACGATCTACGACCCGCTGGGGCCGGAGGGCGGGGGCTTCCCGATGCGGCCCGGCGGCACGCCGGTCTACCTCGTCTCCCGCGAGGACGCCCCCGGCGTGCCGGTGGCGGTCCTGGTGCACCCCGGCGAGACCGTCCCGGTCCGGACGCAGGAGTGGGGCGACCGCGTGGCGACCCCGTCCGGCCTGGCCGTGGTGCACGCGAACCCCAGCAGCACCTGGATCGAGCCGGGCGCCGGGATACTCAAGCGCGCCTGGGCCACCCTGCACGCGCGCGCCGCCGGGGGCGACGACTGGATGCTGGAGAATCTCCGCGAGATGCTCCAGCGCGCCTCGGTGGACCCGGCCGACTGGCCGGTGGAGCCGGTCGAGGGGGACTTCACGAACGACTGGCTGATGATCCCGGACGAGGCCGGCACGGGCACCGTGCTGGGCGTCCTGGTCAGCCCGGACGGCTCCAATACGACCGAGTGCCTGGACGCCGAGGGCAACACGGTCGCGATCCTGCTCACATTCGACTAGCCACCGCCGTTCCAGGTCGCCAGGAGGTGCGGAGGGGTGCTTCGACGGCCTGGTAGGCAGTCATGGCTGGGCACATGCGCCGCTTCGGTGAATGCCCCCTACGATCTCGGCCTCGTGTCGGGGGCATACGACCCGAACCCGGCCGTCGACTGATGTCCCGTCGGCCCTTCTGCGCACCGTCGCGGGAGTGAAGTGCTCGGTCTCCAGGGCCTCGCCGCCCACCAGATTCCCGGCTGCGGCGAGGCTGCCGATCCAGCCCTCGTATTCCTTGCGGTACGCAGCCCGGTCGGCTGGACCCGGCGGCGTGACTCGTCCGTTTCGAGGGCGATGCGGATGGGTGGGCCGCGTGCATGCGGAGGGAAGCGGCAGCGCTCAGAACACAGGGCGGCTCTCGGCGGCGGGCAGGATGTTCTCGATGAGGTCGGCAGCGCGCCGGGTGCCGCCCTCGGCTTGGGCGGCGGCCTGCAACTGCTTGGACCGGTTGATCCGTTCCGGGTCCGTGAGCAGGTCGTTCAGCGCCGCGCGAAGGGTTTCGGCGGTGGCGTGGGCGGTGTCCACGCGGCGGGCGACGCCGAGTTCCACGAGCCGGTCGGCGTTCATGAACTGTTCGGCTCCCTGCGGCAAGGCGTCGGTCTGTTCCAGGATCGTCCGCTGCGGGACCCAGGAGCGCACCTCGACATTGGGCGGGACGGTGCCGAGTTCCTCGGGGTCGGTGTGCTTGCCGATCTGGAGTACGACGTGCCGGCCGGGCAGGTCGCCGAAGGCGGCGATGCACTGGCGGTAGAACGTCGGCCGGCGCGTGTACGCCGAACCGAGCGAGATCAGCAGCACATGCTCCGCGGCCGCCGGGCGGGTCCAGCCGTCCGTGACCGCCCGGCTGCCGAAGCAGGTGCCGACGAAGGTCACCGTGCCGGTGTCGACTCGATCGGCGTGCGGCTGCATCGCGCGCGGGATCAGGGCGAGCGCTTTGGCGGGCGGGCCGGAGAATGTGTCCACGTCTGTAGTGGTCGCCCCGCCGCCGGCGAGCCACCGCCCGAACCTGTCCCGGTAGGCGTCGGCGCCCGGCAGCTTCCGCAAATGCGCCGCGACCTCCTCCTGGTAGCCGTCCCAGCCGACGAACGTCGGGGACAGTTGCACGAGGGGACGGCCCTGCGCTTCGGCGAGGGCGCGTGCGGCATAGGCGCCGATGTCGTAGAGGTACAGGTCGGCTGGATCGTCGTCGTAGGCGGCGCGCAGTTGCGGGAGCGCCTGGACGGCGTCGTCGAGGAAGAGGCTCGCCGCGGAGATGGGATCGGCGGGCCAGTCGTTGTCGGCGACGGGCAACCTGGAGGTGCAGGGCACAAGCTCCGCGCCGGTGGACTCGATCCGGTCGGCCACGAACGGATCGTTGGTGTAGGTGACCCGGTGTCCGCGGGTCACCAACTCGTGGATGAGCGCGAGGACGCGGCGTCAGGGCCGGTCGGCGGTCGGCTTGGTGCGGTCAGGGCTGGTCGATCCGCGCGGCGGCCTCCTCCAGGTCGGCGACGGTCCCCGACATGATCGTCCGTACGTGCCTGGTGATGTACTCGAGCGGCCAGTCCCACCACGCCACGGCGAGTAGCCGGGCGATGTCCGCGGCGTCGTAGCGGGTGCGGATGAGCCGGGCGGGGTTGCCGCCGACGATGCCGTAGTCGGGGACGTCGCCGGTGACCACGGCGCCGGCGGCGATGATCGCGCCGTGACCGATGCGTACACCGGGCATGACCGTGACGCCGTGGCCGAACCACACGTCGTTGCCGACGACCGTGTCACCCCGGCCGGGCAGGTCGGTGATCAGATCGAAGTGCTCCGCCCAGGAGCCGCCCATGGTGGGGAACGGGAAGGTGGAAGGGCCGTCCATGCGGTGGTTGGCGCCGTTCATGATGAACCGGGTGCCCGTGCCCAGCGCGCAGTACTTGCCGATGACGAGCCGCTCGGGACCGTAGTGGTACAGGACGTTGCGCGTCTCGAACGCGGTCGGGTCGTCCGGGTCGTCGTAGTAGGAGAAGTCACCGACCTCGATCAACGGCGACTTCACCAGTGGCTTGAGCAGAACCACGCGCGGGTGCCCGGGCATCGGGTGGAGCACGGTGGGGTCGGCGGGAACGGGAGGCATCGCGGAGATAGCCCCTCTCTGTGGATGTGAATCTCTGGGGATGTGAAAGCGACAACCGTCGCGTTAAGATGCTGGCACAGCCCGCCACCTAGATCAACCGGATATCGATCCCTGATGACAGACCCACTGGACACGCCAACGGACCGCCGTCCGGGCGGTCGCACCGCCCGCGTCCGCGCCCAGGTACTCGACGCGGTGCGCGCCGAGCTCGCCGAGGGCGGTCACGAAGGACTCACCATGGAGGGCGTCGCGACGCGGGCCGGAGTGCACCGTGCCACGGTCTACCGGCGCTGGCGCGATGTCGGCGGCCTGCTCGTCGACGTCATCGACGCCGCCGGTGAGATCGACTGGCAGCCGCCGGACACCGGCTCCCTGCGCGGCGATCTGACGGCTCTCAACCAGGAGATCCAGGAGTCCCTGGTCGTACAGCCGTCGTTCGCCGTCGCCCTGATGGCCGCCTCGTTCCACTCCGAACAGGCCGCGCGGGCCCAGACGCGGCTGTGGGCGGACCGGTACGCCCAGTGCGAGATCCTCGTCGAGCGCGCCATCGAGCGCGGCGAACTCCCCACGCGGCACACGGACGCGCGAAGCCTGCTGATCGCCGCCACGGCACCGCTCTACCACCAGCTGGTGCTCCTGCGTGCTGCTCCGGACCCGCAACTCCCGGCACGGGCCGCGGAGACGGCGGTCCTGGCTGCTGCCGCAGGTGCCTTCTCCGCCCACCGAGAAGAGAGCACGTGATCGAGGAGGCGGAAAGCGGAAGGGCGCCGGACCCGGACCCGGACCGCGGGCCAGGCTGGGCGTAGGCCGCAGCCGCCGCAAGGCCAGGTGGCTGCCACCACCCCGGCCAGGCGGCTGCCACCCTGGTCAGGCCGGTCCAGCGACCAGCGGCCCATACCCCCGAGGGCAGGCACCTACCGGCGAGCACGACCGATCGTGGCGATCAGCCCGCTCCGGCCGCCGTCTGCTCGTTACCGGCCCACCCTTCTAGCCGATCAGACGTCGGCGCCAGTCCAGGGGAGTGACGGTGATGGCACGGGCGGGGTCATGGTCCCACTCGACGCCCAGTCCGGCTGCCTCCAGGGCGGCCACGACTTCGCGGCCGATGGACGCGGTGGTCCCGGACGATCCGTCGAAGCCGCCGTAGAGGAGCGTCAGTCCGTGACCGGCTGCGGCGGAGTCCGTGCACTGGGCGTGGAAATAGACGAACCCGCGGGCATCAGGCTCGCCTTCGAGGCCGATCTCGGACTGGCCGCAGCTGCGACAGCAGGTGAAGTTCTCGCGGGCGGTGATGCCGGCCTCCCGCAGGGCGGTGAACGCGCGGGTGAGCCGTTCAGGATCGGTCTCGCCCTGCCATTCGGCCTGCTCCGCGACACGCTCCAGCCACATTCGGTCGGCCAGCGCCACGGCCTGCTCGCGCGAGACGGGTCGGCGATCCTCGGTGGCCGGATACTCCTCGGCGAGCTCGGCCAGTTCGGCGCGCGAGGAGTAGCCGCCGACCAGCAGTTCGCGGACGCGCTTCTCCAGCTCTTCGCGCTCGTCCTCGTCGAGGTCGAGCGGCGGGACCTCGCGCGTGCGGCCCATGTCCAGCAGCGACCACGCCAGTCCGGCGTCCCAGCCGGGCTCCCGGCGGGCCCAGCCGACCAGCGCGGCGGCCACGTCCTCGGGCTTGTCGGCCATCGCCTGGAAGTGCCGGTCGGCAGCACCTTCGCGGTGCTCCAGCGTGTAGTCACCGCCGGCCTCGTGCCACACCTGGGCGAAGTCGTCAGGGAGGTCGGGTATCCGCTGGATCACGAGGAAACGGTCACCGTCACCGCCGATGCGCCGCACCAGCCCGGCCAGTTCCTCCGCGGTCACGCGAACGTGCCGCTCCCGGTTCTCCGTCTTCACCACGATCTCGAGCATGCCCGGACTCTGACACATCCCACTGACAACAGGCTCTTCGGTCGGCAAGCCCTGATCGCTCCGGGCCGCGCGACGGGCGATCCGGCCAGGGACCGCCGACGGCTCGGCGGTCGACGGTCGGCCGGCCCCGCCAAGCTGCGCCCACGTCTCGGACAGGGCCACACCCCGGATGGCGACGGACAGTGCCGGTACGCTGACGGTCGAATCTTCACAAGGGGGATGCAACACTCATGAGCATGGGCACAACGGCCAATGGCGCTCTGTCCGATTTTTCCGACCTCACGATCAGTGGCGGTGAGCACCTGCCGCAGGCGCCCTGGACGGATTCCGACCTCGACGCGCTGGCACGGCACCCGTGGCCCTCGATCCACCAGGACGCCGCGAGCCTGCTCGACGAGCTGGCACGCGAGCCCGGGGTCGTACTCACTCTTGAGGCGCTCGCCACCCGCCTCGGCCGCAGCAGTGCGGGGGTCACCGGCACGCTGTCCAAGCTGAGCCGAGTCACCCACGCCGACCACGGACGCCGGAACTGGCCGCTCCACTGGCGGGAGCAGGGTAACGAGTATTCCTATGCACTGGACGAGGCAGTTGCCTTGAGCTGGCGGGGGCTGCGGGGGTTGTAGCCGTACTCGGGCCGGGCGCGGCAACGTCGGCATCGCTGACTGTCAGCTCTTCGAACGAGGGCGCGGGCGCGGGCGGCGTCGGGGGCCCGGGGCCCGTTGGTCCGCGGCGGTCGGGGGAACGGCCTTCCGTACGCGTAGCGCGCGATCAGGCCGCCGGGCTGGAGCGACGGAACCGAACTGCTGAAAGCCCCTTCCATGGCGCATGAGACTCATTAGGGTTTGCGCCATGCCACCTGTCTCTCTCCTCGTCATCGGTGCCGGCGACCGAGGCACCGGATACGCCAAGTGGGCCCTTGGGCATCCTGACCGGGCGGCCGTCGTCGGTGTGGCCGAACCACGAACCGTGCGTCGCGCCCGGCTCGTCGAAGAGCACGGCATCGTGCCGGGGAACGCGGTTTCGGACTGGAAGGAGCTCGCCGCTCGCGGCAGGATCGCCGACGCCGTGCTGATCTGCACGCTCGACCGCGCGCATGTCGAGCCCACCGAGGCATTCGCCGCTCTCGGGTACCACATCCTGCTGGAAAAGCCGATGGCGCTGGACGAGGACTCCTGCCGACGGGTGGTGACCGCGGTGGAGAAGGCCGGCGTGATGCTCGCCGTGGGCCATGTCCTGCGCTACACCCCCTATACGCAGGCGCTCAAGGCCGTCGTCGACTCCGGACGGATCGGTGACATCGTCAGCGTCCAGCACTTGGAGCCCGTCGGCTTCTGGCACCAGGCCCACTCGTTCGTCCGTGGCAACTGGCGGAACACCGACGGGGCCACGTCCATGCTGATGGCCAAGTCGTGTCACGACCTGGACTGGCTGCAGTACATCGTGGGGCAGTCGCCGAAGCGGCTCTCCAGCTTCGGCCGGCTCTCGCACTTCACCCCGGCCAACCGGCCCGCCGGGGCGGCCGACCGGTGCGTCGAATGCCTGGTCGAGGCCGACTGCCCCTACTCGGCCGCGCGCTTCTACGGCGGCATGCTCGAACGGGGCGAACACCGCTGGCCACTCGGCGTCATCGTCGACGACTTCACCCCGCAAGCACTCGAGCGGGCCCTGCGCACCGGGCCCTACGGCCGGTGCGTGTACGCCTGCGACAACGACGTGGTCGACCACCAGGTTGTCGCGATGGAGTTTCCCGGAGGAGCCACCGCCACCTTCACCATGACCGCGTTCAACGAGGCCGCCGACCGCAAAACCCGGATCTTCGGTACCCGAGGCGAACTGTACGGTGACGGCAAGACCATACGGATCTACGACTTCCTGACCCGTGGCGAAGAGGACGTCACGCCTCTTCGGCTGGGCGAGATGACGGCGGCAGGCGGCCACGGCGGTGGGGACGCGGGACTCATGGATGCCTTCGTCGAGGCCGTGGCGACGGGAGACGCCACGCGGATCAAGTCGGGCCCGCGTGACTCCCTCGCCAGCCACATGGCGGTCCTCGCGGCCGAGCGAGCACGACTCAACGGCACCGTCGAAACGGTCCCGGACCTGCGCTGAGACACGTCAGCCTGGCCTCACCTGCGCGGCGGGACGTATCGAGCCGGACGCGCTCGCGCCCGGGTTCCGCCGCACCGGCCACTCGCCCGTGCCCCTGCTGCGCGGCGTGGAGGCCGACAGCCACCAGGCCCGCGCGATGGAGACGAGGGGCGCCCGCTGTGGTTCCGGCCGGCGCGGTGGACGGCCGGTCAGCCGACGTGGACGCGGGGGCGGCGGTCGCGGGCCGGTTCGGCCTCGCGCAGGATCTCGCGGGTGACCGGAGCGACCTCGCCCTGGCCGAAGAGGAAGAAGCGGACGAAGTTGGTGAAGGGGTTGCCCTCGGTCCACTCGAAGAAGACGTGGGGGCGGGTGCCGGTGAGGTCGCGGGAGTGGAGGAGGAAGGCCGCGAGGGCGTTGGGGACGGAGGAGCTCTCCATCGTGAGGACGCGGTAGCGGCCGTGCATGATCTCGCCGCGTACCGTCAGGCCGGCCTCGAACTCGGAGGGGTCGGTGACCGTGACCTCGACGAAGACGAAGTCCTCGGTGGTGGGGATGTCGTTGTCGGCCCGGATCTGCTCGATCTTCTCGCGGTATTCGGTGGCGTCGCGCTCGTCGGGTTCGTTGGCTATGAAGCGCGGCGTGCGCTGGGAGATGTCGCGAACGAACCGCTCGGCCATCTCGTCGAGCTCCACATGCGTGACGCGGAGCTCGAAGGCGCGGCCGAGGCGGGAGAGGAGGGAGACGAGGAGGATGCCGGCGGTGAAGCAGGCACCGATCTTCACACCGTCCGGGCGCTCGATCACGTTGAGGACGGTGGTGTAGAGGAAGACGGCCGAGATGACGCCGAAACCGATGGTCCAGCCGCGCTGGCCGGCCTTGCGGGCGGCGATGGTGACGGCGATGGCGGCGGAGCAGATGAGGACGAGGACACCGGTGGCGTAGGCGCCGCCCTGGGCGTCGACGTCGGCGTCGAAAAGCCAGGTGACGAGGAAGGCGACGAGGGTGAAGACGATCACCATGGGCCGCACGGCGCGGGCCCAGTGCGGGGCCATGCCGTACTTGGGCAGGTAGCGCGGCATCAGGTTGAGCAGACCGGCCATGGCGGAGGCACCCGCGAACCACAGGATGAGGATGGTCGAGACGTCGTAGACCGTGCCGAAGGCGTTGCCCAGGTATTCGTGCGCCAGGTAGGCGAGCGCGCGGCCGCTGGCATTGCCGCCGGGCTCGAACTCCTTGTGCGGGATGAGCACGGTCGTGATGAAGCTGGTCATGATCAGGAAGGCGCTCATGATGACCGCGGCGGTCGTGAGCAGCTTCTTGGTGTCGCGGATCCGCCCGGCGGGCCGGTCCTCCGTGTCGTCCGGGGCGCCCTTGACGTGCGGCATCACGGCCACACCGGTCTCGAAGCCGGACAGACCGAGCGCCAGCTTCGGGAAGACGATCAGGGCGACGCCGATCATGACGAAGATGTTGCCGTGCTCGGTGGTGAGGGCGGCGGTCCAGTCGGTGACGACGTGGCCTTCGGTGAGGACGTGCCACAGGCCGGTGACCACGACCACCGCGTTGAGCGCGAGGTAGACCGTGACCAGGACGACGGCGACGCCGATCGCCTCCAGGAAGCCCTTGAGGAACACCGCGCCGAGCAGCGCGATGAGGATCAGGGTGATCAGCACCTGCTTGTCGTGCAGGGCCCCTTGCAGATTGGGGTTCTCCACCAGGTGGGTGGAGGCGTCCGCGGCCGACAGTGTGATCGTGATCAGGAAGTCGGTCGCGGCGAAGCCCAGCAGCGTGAGGACGAACAGCTTGCCCTTCCAGAAGGACAGCAACCGCGACAGCATCGAGATCGAACCCTCGCCGTGCGGGCTCTCCTCGGCCACGCGCCGGTAGACGGGCAGCGCGCCGGCCAGGGTCACGATCACGAGCACGATCGTCGCGATGGGGGAGAGCAGCCCGGCGGCCAGGGCGGCGATGCCCGGCTGGTAGCCGAGCGTCGAGAAGTAGTCGACACCGGTCAGGCACATCACCCGCCACCAGGGCTGACCCTTGTGCTCGAGTGCCGGCGCGGCCTGGGACGGACGCCCCTTGCCCATGTCGGAGAGCCCCTCCAGCATCCACCCCCGCAGACGACTCGTGCGCGTGTCGGTCGGGGTGGCCATGTGGTGCTCCTGGTGCTCTGCTGGGCTGGTGCTCTGTCGAGGTGGGAATTCGGCCATCGTGTGGACAGCCGAGCCAGCGTAAGCAACGGATTCCTGGCCTTGCCCGGGACAGGCGTCAGGAAAACGTCAAGATCTGGCGTGCCGGACATAGCCGGGCCAGGCCAGGCCGGGTCCGCATGCAGGGCGCTCGGAGGCCCCATGCGTCACAGAGCGGTCGCAAGCGGCCCTCGCCGTCGACTGCCCCGGACCGCTGCCCGTTGTGCCGGTGACCGCAGCGAGCAGGCGGGAACGTGACGCTGCCGTCCGTTGCTGGGCGACCATGTCCGCCTCCAGTACACCTCCGGGAACCACGCGATCCCGGACGCTCTCGCAGGTCTCGCAGGTCGGGTGGTGGCAGCCGAACGCCTCATGAATCAGACGCGGTCCCGGAGTTCCGTGATGTCGAGTGGTGGCAGCTGTGGCAGCTCCGCGTTGGCGGCGGTCATGGCGTCGTTGTAGTGGGAGTCGCCGAGGACGGCTGTCACGGCATCAGCGATCTCGCCGCGCCTCGCCGTGAGTTCCAGCGCGCGGCCGAGGCCGCGCCGGGCGAACACGGCGGCATTGTCGGGCTGGTCGGCGAGAACGCCCATGCCCAGGACGGGTGTGATGCCCTGCACCGCGTCGAGCAGGGATGCCCGGCCCGCGTGCGTCACGAACAGGTCCACGCGGCGCAAGAGCACGGGCTGCGGGACGTGCTCGACGACCTCGATGCTGGGGTCCGTGCTCGGCAGGTCCTGCGCGAGATCTCCCGCGGACACGATCGCATCGCAGTCGATTCCGGAAAGTGCGGCCAGGATCTCCCGGTACACACTCCCCACGACAGCCCGGAGACCGGGCATCGCGGTGGCCAAGGTGCCCAGGCTCACGTAGACGAGCGGGCGGGAGGAGGGGGAGCGGTCCAGCCGCTCGGGGAGGACGGTCCGGAATTCCGCGACGGTGCGTCGGACCGCGCGTGCCGCGGGTGGGGGCGGGGGCGTCCGGTAGAACCACGGAACCGGTGCGGGGGTGAGCATCGCGGGCAGTACGGGCGTGTCCTGGCCGTGCCGCTTGTAGAGGGACGTCAACGCGGGCGCGATGTCGGTATCCCAGAGTTCCAGGAGTACCGGGCCGAGACCATTGTCCGCCGCGAATACGGGCAGATCCAGGACCTTCGCCGCAAGGTGCGCGCCGAGATCGCTGCACTCGGCGATCACCAGGTCAGGCCGCGCCCGCCTCCACGCGATGATCAGGTCATGGGCCTTCGCTGCTGCCTGATCCGGCCATACCTGGCCGAAGATATAGCGGTTGAAAGGTGAGTTTCCGGACTTCTTCCAGATCTCACCCGCCGCTTGCTGGACGGCGGGATCGCAGGTCCAGTCCGTTCCCGCCCCGTGGAACTCCACCCCTCGCCGCCAGGCTTCAGAAGCTGTCCCGCATCCTCGGCGAGGTACCCCAAATGTGACGTGAGGTCCGCGCCAGTTGATCGGCACGGACCTCAACCCCGCCACATGTGCGCACCGGGCGGTGCTGGGAGCGGATCGGCAGCTGGATGTTCATCGTCCTCGGGATTGGGCTCGTCGCCGCCGGATAACACCCGTTAGGACCGTGTCGCCCTGGCGCACGCGTCGCCGGAGGATTCGCCCCGCCCGACCGGCGCGCTGCGGTCGTACGGGTCGATCTTCGTGCCGGCCTTGTCCGCACGGCGGTCCGTGCCGAAGGGTGGGGTGAAGTAGCCCGTGGGGGCGCCGCAGCCGCCGTTGGTCATGTCGTATTTGTACGAGACGATCGAGAAGGTGCCCGGTTCGGTGATCACCTTGTCGGGGTTGTCCCAGCTCAGGACCAGCTCGCGCCGGACGATCGTGCGCACGATCTCGTCGCCGCCCGCGTCCGCGCGGGTTACCGGGTAGACGAAGGTGACGTCGGCGGTCACCTGGAGCGCGCCGCGCTCGCCCTCCCGGTACGTGAGCTGGCCCCGGGTCTTCACGACATCGCCGACCAGGTGGGTGCGGGAGGGCTGGAAGCGGCTGAAGAGGAGGAGGGGGTCGTTTTTCTCGCTCGGAGTCAGGAAGGCGGTTTTCAGAAGGTCCTGGACGTCTTTCTGGTGCGGGTTGATCAGCGCGATCGCCTTCTCGGGGCGCTCGCCTTGCAGCACCCCGCGGTCCAGGCCGGACGCGACGAGGAAGTCCCGGCTGCTGGCGAGGGCTCGCTCGACCTCGGCCGCGCTCATCCAGCCCACCGCCCCGGCCTTCGGCATGGTGATTCCCGCCGCTCCGCCCGCCCAGCTTGCCGCCGGCGAGCCACGGAACGGCTCGTCCACGGTGGGGCGCTGGGCTGCCTCCGCCGGGGTACCCGGGCCGGGCGCTGCCGATGATGGGGAGTCATCGCCGGCGAACAGGTCCACTACCCGCCCCGGCACGAGCGCCACCACCAGCAGCACCAGCGAGGCCAGCAGCCCGACCACATACCAGCCCGTACGCCTCCTGGGCCGCGCGGGCGTGTAGCTGCGCCAGCCCTCCATGCCGTGACCGGGCTCCGCGCGCAGCCGCTCCGTCACGGCACGGGCCCGCGCCGACGGCTCCTTGGGCGCGTCGGCGGCACCCGCCACCGACTCGCGCAGAAACCGCTCCCACTCCTCGTCGGACCTGGACGAACCGTCCGGCTCCGTACCCGCACCCATCTCCAGCCCCTGACAATCAGTAGTCCACGGCCCACTCCCCTGGGACGTGCCCGCATCATGACACAGAGCACTGACAATGAAGCCAGCTGGACGGACGGTGTAGCCGCGCCACAAACTGGCCGCCTGAAAAGCACAGTCACAGTGACAGTCAGAAGTGGGACAGCTTCTCACGGCAGAACATACGGGGGGGCGTAAAGCGCGACATCATGGCCCTGCTCAAGGGCCGGGCCTGCGACGTAATCGAGCGCGGACACATGCGAAGGTATCGGCTCAGCGGTGATGGCTATCCGTAAGGCCACAAAGTCTCCAAGGGGCAGCGACGTTGGCTGCGCCGATCCGATCACGGCGCACCGGCTCGTGTCCCTTTCGGGCGTCAGGTTTCCAACTCCTTGACTGAGCGGGAACAGCGAGCCGGGCCGCGTACCCTTGGGTCCGTGCCCCGTCGTTCGAGAAAGCCCCGGCAATTGGTCGTCGATGGGTGCACGTACCTGTGGACGCTCCGCCATAGTCACCGTGTGCTGGCCGACGGCCGTTCCCAGGGCTGCCGCCAGACGCTCACGCTGTACCCGCAGTCGGCCGACACCGGCGGGTCGCTGCACATCGTCTTCGTCGAGGGTCCGGGCCGGTACGTCCCGGGCGGGTTCCCTTCGGGCTCCGGGGACGTGGGGTACGTCCAGGGCGGCTCCCTGAACCTGCACGAACCGGGCGCCGTCCGGGCCCTGCTCGATGAGGCATCGGCTCGCGGATGGGAGCCGGGGGAGTGGCGGGCGGTAGAGATCGACGGCTGGTCCCTGCTGGAGGCGGCGGCCGCCGCCCGAGCCGGGGACGCCGGCCCCGCAGGTTCGTAGAGGGTGGCTCCGGCCTCGCCGGACCGGTCCGCGGTGCTCCGGGGTGCGGATGCGCAGCCCTGGACGGCCGGGGGCGGTGATGACGGCCGCCGCCGAGGCCCCGCGCTGGGGGCCCGACAGCGAGAGGCGTCAGGCGGGTCGGCTGACGTCGTCGAAGTCGGTGGAGGCCGACAACTCGGCCCATGCCAGCATGTCGCGCTCGAAGGCGTCGCGTCCGGCCTGGACGAGCCGAAGCGCGTCGGTGCCGAGCAGTAGGCGCGTCGGAGGCTGGTCGGCCGCCACGATGCGCAGCACCGCGGCCGCGGCCTTGTCCGGATCTCCCGGCTGCTGCCCGCGACCGTGGACGCGCCGGGCGCGCAGCGGCTCGAACAGCTCGTCGTAGTCGGCGATCACACGGGGTGCTCGGATCATCGAGCGGCCGGACCAGTCGGTCCGGAAACTGCCCGGCTCGACGGCGGTGACATGGATGCCGAAACCCGCGACCTCCTTGCCGAGCGTTTCGAGGATGCCCTCCACCGCGAACTTGCTGCCGTGATAGAAGCTGAGGCCCGGCATGGTGACCAGCCCGCCCATCGAGGTGACGGCGATGACGTGGCCCGAACGGCGCTCCCGCATGTGCGGCAGCACGGCCTTGATCACCGCCACGGTTCCGAAGACGTTCACCTCGAACTGACGGCGGAGGTCATCCATCGACGACTCCTCGAACAGGCCCTCATGGCCGTACCCGGCATTGGCGACGAGCACGTCGATCGGGCCCAGGTCGCGCTCGGTCTCGGCCACGACCGTCTCCACCGCGTCATGGTCGGTGACGTCCAGGATGCGGGCGTGCGCGTCGCCGGCGAGCGCCTCAAAGGCCCGTGCGTCGGCGGGCGTGCGCACCGTGCCCACCACCCGGTGGCCCGCGGCCAACGCCGCGCACGCGAACGCGCGGCCCAGGCCGGTGCTGACGCCGGTGATCAGGAATGTCTTGGTGCTCGACACAGTAGTTCCCTTCGAACGATGCGAACAGGTGCGAACAGATGTGAATGGATGCGAACGGAGGTCGACCGGGGCGGTTGGGCCCCGGTCGGTCTCGACACGTTCCACTTCAGCACCGGAATCGGCCGTTGATCGGCTTCCGGGGGGTCCGCTTCGCCCCGGGGACAGCCGGACCGGGGGACTGGCAGTCCCCCCTTCTCCGGCCGCCGGGGCGATCTTGGGACCTATCCTGAAGGGCATGGACCGCAACACAGCCCTCGGTGAATTCCTCCGCTCGCGGCGGGCACGGATCACCCCGCGCCAGGCGGGCCTGTCCGACGACAGCGGCTCCCGGCGAGTGCCAGGACTGCGCCGCGAAGAGGTCGCGCGACTGGCGGGCGTGAGCGTCGACTACTACATACGCCTGGAACGCGGACGCCGGCTGAACGTCTCCGAGACCGTGCTGGACGCCATCTCCCGCGCGCTACGCCTCGATCCCGTCGAACGCACCCATCTGTTCCAGCTCGCCAAGCCCGCCGCGGGCAGGCCCCGCCGCACGGCGACGCGTCCGCAGCCGGTTCGCCCGGGACTGCGCGACCTGCTCCGGATCCTCGAGGACACCCCCGCCCTTGTGCTGGGCCGGCGACTGGACGTACTCGCGTCCAACCAAATGGCACGTGCGCTGCTCACCGACTTCGACGCGCTGCCGCACCGCGAGCGGAACCTGGTGCGGTTCATGTTCTGCGACGAGACCGCCCGCTCGCTGTACACCCACTGGGACACCCACGCCCAGGACATCGTCGCCTCGCTCCGGCGCGACGCCGGACGCCATCCCCACGATCCACTGCTGGCCGAACTCGTCGGCGAACTCTCGATCAGGGATGAGGACTTCCGCCGCTGGTGGGCCGACCAGAACGTGCATCGGCACACGCATGGCTCCAAACACTTCCATCACCCGATCGTCGGCCCGCTCACCCTCAATTACGAGTCCCTCACCCTGCCCGCCGACCCGGACCAGCGGCTGAGTGTCTACACAGCCGAGGCGGGCTCCAGTTCCGAAGAGGCGCTCCGGCTACTGGCCGCGTGGATACGGCAGCCCGGGACCTGGCACGAGCAGCACGCAGATCATTGGACTCCGAAGGGCACCTTCCCCGCTTGAGCCCCTCTCCGGACCGTCGGGAAGCCGTCGTGTCATCAGCCACGCAGTCACTCGTCCAGGAGCGCGGCTCCGGTTTTGCTGAGGGTGGGTAGTTCGGGCAGGAGTGTGCGGAGGACCGCGACAGCCTGCCGGTTCCTGATCGGGCACCCGATGCGCCCGACCGGGACCCGGAGACGTCAGCGGACGATGGCTCACTGGCCGGGCCGAGCGGTGCCCGATGATGTTCTCAGGTGCTGAGCAGCCGGTTGAAGAAGGAGCGGTAGCGTCGCGGTGCCCCGCGGAGTTCCTCCGTTGACGTTCCGGCTTCGCCCTGGGCGTCGGTCGCGCTGGTGGCGGACTCGCCGCCTGAGCCCTCGGCCTCCTCCGGCGTGGTGCTCTCACCTGGGTAGAGGGGAGTCTCCGCGGGTGTCGTCCTCTCTTCTGTGCCGGTGTCGGTCGGCTGGGCGAGATCGTCGGCGGGCAGGCCGGCCGTGCGGTCCGGTTCCTCGTTGATGTGCATGGAGAGGGTTTCCACCTCGTGGTGCTCAGAGCGGTACAGACCGCTCGACCGCCCACATTGCTCGTTTCGTTGATTGCACGGGGTCAGGCCGTCCGGGATATGGCTTGTTCGAGAAGCTGGTGCATGACCTGGGGGTGTCGACTCTCGGCCGCGGCCCATAGGGCGCGTGCTGTGTCGTCGTCCAGTTGGATGAAGCAGGCCAACAGCAGTGTGCGTTGCCGACGTTCAAAGAGCAGCTCGGCGTGCAGTCCGAGGGTGGGGTCGGCGGCGAGGAGCACGATGTCCGGGGTGCTGTGGCGCACCGGCCAGCCGAGCAGGTATCCGTCGGACCGGGCTGGACCGAGGGTTAGGCCGAGCGACGTCCATCCCTGTGTGAGGGCCCGCTGCATGCCGGTGGGTGCGTCTTCCAGAACGGCTCGCGCCCATTGTTCGGCGGTGCGGTCCTGTGCCGGATCGAGCTCGGCGAGCAAAGCGTTCTCGTAGTCGATCCGAGCGAGTGTGCTGAGCGCATGCGCGGCAGGTGGCACCGGGACGTGGCGCACCCTGTCCGAAACCTGCGGATGGGACGTGGAATGAACCATCGATGTTCCTCACGCGTGGCGTTGGAAATACCCCTGTTGGGCGGGCAGTCGTGGAGGTGTGGGGTGCCGGTTCGGGCTTGGCTCCGCCCTCCTCGGGGAAGACGCCTTGCTACTGTGACTGGGCGCACAGACGTTCGCGGTCGAGCCAAGCGCGTTCCCACTGGCGGGTCAGCGCCGGGTAGACGATCAGATGGCGGAACGGCTTGATGCCGGCCATGTACAGCCGTCCGAACCGGCCGTTGGGTTTGACCAGGGCCGCCATCCGCAGTTCGTACTCACCGCTGTCGGTCTGTACCCATCCCAGGTGGCAGACGGTGTGGACGGTCTTGTTCGCCAGCTCGTCGGCGCATTCGTCGTGCAGCTGGTACACGGTGGTGAACGGGGTGTCCGGCCCCGCCGTCGCGGTCAGGGGGCCGCGCAGGTCGTCCGGCAGGCGGTCGCACAGCGACCGTACCCGCCCGTCGAGGCCGGCCTCGGGGGAGTCCCAGCCGAACAGGGCGCCGAGCTTCCAGCGCACCGCGAACAGGAAGCGGATCAGCGGGGGTTGCGTGCTGAGCCCGCCCGCCGCTCGCAGCGCGGTGAGCAGTATGGGAAAGTCGTCCGGCCCGGCCCCGGGGGTGCGGAAGGACCACACGTCCTCCACCCGGAAATCGGGGGCGAGTTCATGGATGCGCCACGGCCGAGAGGTGTGGGCGGCGTCAGGAAGCCTCATCGTCGGCGGTCTCCTACCTGGACTCGAGGTAGTGGACCTGACGGGGCTTGCGCTCCCGCTCGTCGAAGACGGTGATCGGGGCGAGCTGCTCGCGGGTCGCGGTGAACGCCGCGTCCAGGGCGTCCTGGGACTCGAATTCCACAGTGGAGACGACTGCGTCGTTCCCGGGCGTGACCCAGGGGCGGGCCGACAGGCATCCAGGCTGGGACCGCAGAATGTCGGCGACCTGGCGTACGCGGTCGCTGAACTCCTCGACGTACTCGGGGGCGGGGTAGTGGAAGGCGACAAATCCGACGGTCATGGAATCTCTCCCGCGTCGCTGTATACGGTGGCGTACAACAGTGAGGCTAGCCCGCTTATACGATGCCGTATAGCAGGTGCGGGGAGTGAGAGGAGACGCATCGTGGGTGCGAAGCGCACACCGCCCGAGGCTTGGGTCGAGGAGGGGCTCCGGGTGCTTGCCTCCGGAGGCGTGGACGCCGTACGGGTCGAGGCTCTCGCCAAAGCGCTCGGGGTCACCAAAGGCGGCTTCTACGGGTACTTCGCGGATCGCGACGCACTGTTGGAGGCGATGCTCGACGCCTGGGAGCGGAAGAGCGTCGACGAGGTACTCGAACGAGTCAGGAACCTCGATGGCGATCCATGGGACAAGATCCGCCTGGCCGGACAACTGACGCTGTCAGCAGACCACTTGTTGCCGATCGACCTCGCGATCCGCGACTGGGCACGGCGCGACGAGGCCGCCGCCGCGCGCCTGCGCCGGGTGGACAACGAGCGCATGACCCTGCTGCGCGAGACGATCGGCACCTTCTGCGATGACCCCGACGAGATCGAGGCCCGCAGTCTGCTCGCCTTCAGCCTGGCCATCGGCAGTCACTTCCTCGCCGCCGAGCACCCCGGCCACACCCACGCCGAAGTGCGCGCCATGGCCGCCGACATCGTGCTCAGCCGGCCTCGCAGTCGCTGAATCGGGTAGTCAGGTGGTTGTCGTTGGGCGAGAGGACAAGCATGCGTGGATGTGATGAGGCCGTGGACAACTGCCGGGCCGTGCGGGCATTCAGCCGTGGCATGTGTATGTCGTGGCCGGTGAACCCTTGGCCGAACTGAAGCGGCACGCGACGGCCAGGGCGCTGGCGGGGGCGGTGGTCGAACGCGAGTATCCGATGTACCCGGCCGAACTGACCTCGCCGTATCTGGACCGTTTCTCCGCCGCGGCCGCCCAGCGATACCAGGCGCTGGGCATCGATCGCGACGACCCCGACAGGCCCGAGAAGATCGCCGCCTTGAACGCGGGGGCGTAGGTTTCATCAGCGCCCAGGCCCTGCACAAGCGGCTCGTGGCCGGCGGCTCGTCCGTCGGCCTCTCCACCGTCTATCGCACCCTGACCACGCTGGCCGAGGCCGGCCGTGCGGACATCTTCCGCGACAGCAACGGCGAGCGGCTCTTCCGCCACCGCCCCGGCCCCGACCACCGCCACTACCTGATCTGCACCGAGTGCGGCCTCAGCCTGCCCGTCGAATCCGGCCCTGTGGAGAAGTGGGCGGAACGGATCGTCCGGACCTCCGGGTTCGCCGACGTCCGCCACGCCGTCGAACTCTCCGGCCGCTGTCCGGACTGCCGCCCGAAGGACGATCAGGCACGGACGCCCTGAAGATCAGTGGTCGTCCCAGGATCAGTGGTCGTCCCAGTGCCCCTCGTGCCGGGCGTGACGGTGCCCGTCGTGGACGTAGTCCACATGGTCGCCGTGCGGCACGGCGACGTGCCCGCACTCCGCACCGTGCTCGTGGGTGTGGTTCGCGTGAGAAGTGTGCGCGCTGGTCTGCATGGCGAAGCCTTCCTTCTCCCCCGCGTGATCGGATCTGTCCGACGGGAGAGCCTGCCCTTCCAGTGTCGGCCGCGCCGGGGATTCACGAAAGTCGCCGGAAGTCGGCTGGAAACACGCCGTGCGACAGAAGGTGACCCGGGCACCAAGAAGCCACCGCCGCCCCGCAGCCGCAGGCGCGCATCCGGCGAGAGGGGCTGGTTCTCCCTTCCCAGGACCGCTACCCACGTCCTGCCTCTTGCGGTCAAGAACCGGCCGGGTGTTCGCTTTATGGGACAGCCGCATGAGCGAAGAAGGAGCGCTGACCATGACCGTTCACGCTTCGGGCCCGACGTGCAGCTCAGGCTGCACCTGCGGTCCGGGCTGCAGCTGCGGATGCCAGTCCGGCGGCTCGTGTCAGTGCGGCGGGTAGCCGAGCACCGCCCACCGCCCACCGTGTGAAGGGACCACAACGAGTCGGATGCCGGCGTCGTTACGCCGAGTGCCGTCCCGCCAGGGCAACCCTGGCGGGACGGCTGACGTCCGGGTCTCATGCTCGAGGCAGTTACGCTCGGGCTGCCGCCAGCCCGTGGTCGTGCCCGTGGTCGTGCTCGTAGGTGACCTCGTCCAGGCCGTGGGCATCCCAGGCGGGGAAGGGATCGGACCATGACGTCCCCGACTCGTCCGGCTGTACGAGGCAGGCGGACAGCGCCTGCCGCAGTGCCTCGGGACGCAACTCCGTACCGATGAAGACGATTTCCTGCCCCTGCCCCTGCCCGTCCTGACCGTCCTGCTCGCGGGCGCCGGCGGGCTCGAACCGGGCCACGGCTCCGGCCTGCGACCACAGCCCGGTCACCCGGTCACGTCCGGCCAGCCAGAAGAACCCCTTGGAACGCAGCACGTGGCCATAGGCCCCGGAGTCGAGCTCCTCGGTGACGAACGTCCACAGCCGTTCGGGATGGAAGGCCCTCCCGGCGCGGAAGACCGTCGAGGAGATGCCGTACTCCTCGGTCTCGGGGGTGTGGTCGCCGTTGAGCTCCCTCACCCAGCCGGGCGCCTGCTGGGCGCGCTCCAGGTCGAAGAGGCCGGTGCCGAGGATCGCCGACGGGTCCACCCGGCCGTGCTCGGCCGGCACGATGCGGGCGGCCGGATTGAGACGGGCGAGCGACGCCCGGAGCCGGACGGCGTCCGCCGCGTCCACCAGGTCGAGCTTGTTGACCACGATGACGTCGGCGAACTCGATCTGGTCCATGAGGAGATCGCTTACCGTCCGCTCGTCGTCCTCGTACTGGTCGAGGCCGCGTTCCGCCAGGCCGTCGCCGCCCTCGAGCTCGGGGAGGAAGTTCGCGGCGTCCACGACGGTGACCATGGTGTCGAGCCGGGCCAGGTCGCCGAGCGTCGCGCCGTCGTCCCGGGGAAAGGCGAACGTGGCGGCGACGGGCATCGGTTCGGAGATCCCGCTCGACTCGATGAGCAGGTAGTCGAAGCGTCCCTCGCGGGCCAGCCGGTCCACTTCCTCGAGGAGATCGTCCCGCAGGGTGCAGCAGATGCAGCCGTTGGTCATCTCGACGAGGCGTTCCTCGGTCCGCGACAGTGCGCCTTCTCCGCCCCGCACCAGCGCGGCATCGATGTTGATCTCGCTCATGTCGTTGACGATCACGGCGACGCGCAGCCCGTCGCGGTTGGCGAGGACGTGGTTGAGGAGGGTCGTCTTGCCCGCGCCGAGGAAGCCGGAGAGGACAGTCACCGGCAGTCGGTGATCGGTCATGGCCGTCAGCCCTCCGGGCGCAGCAGCCCACGCTCGTACGCCTTCACCAGGCGCTGTGGAACCAGATGCACGGCGCCCTCGACAGTGACCGGCACCAGGTGGGGCGCGCTCGCCTTCCACTGGGAGCGGCGGTGGCGGGTGTTGGAGCGGGACATCTTCCGCTTGGGCACGGCCATGGGAACGGGACCTCCATCGTCGGGTGTGTGCCGTCACGCTATATGAAAACAGAAACCATTACCAATAATGGGGGAGTTTTAAGCGCGGGCGTCTGGTGCGCCGTCGGGTGGCGATCATGAAGATCACCAGAAGGGAGGGGCATCGCCCGCCGCGCAGGACCTTCGTGACGAGGCGATGCCCTGCGTTGAGCTGTAGTGCAACGCCACCGGCCCGTTCTGCGCCATGAGGTCGGTCATGACGGCGCCGACGGTGTCCATGGGCAGCGCGGAGACGTTGGGCAAGCCGTCGGCCAGGGAGACGACCTCCGGGCGGGAACCCGAGAGTGAGCAGGGCGCGCACGTCGGAGGCGATCATGTGGGCCGCGCGGTCCGCGTACTGCCCCCGCCACGGGTCGAGCGAGTGTTTCTTGGGCGAATCATCGGGCACGAGCCGGGCTCCCTCGCCAAACTTCCGGGACTCCTGACCCCAGTGAGACGAAGCCGCCCCGGCTGGAGGCGGGCGGGATTTCGCCCGCCGACCCTCTGCAGCGCCTCACCGAGACAGTTACCGTCGCCTTCCAAGGCCACGAGGTGGGAAGAGTCCTGGATGCCGGCGAGGCGTATGCCTCGACAGCCCACCACAAGGTGTGCCCTTCACCTCGGTGCTGGTGCTGGTGCTGGTGCCGGTGCGTACGGCGTAGCGAGCGGCACGAGCACCGTGTCGGCGTCCCGAATCAGTCGTTGCGGCCTATCACCTCATGGATCCAGCCCACGTAGGCGGGCGCGCTGGTGTAGAGCCCCGGGCTCTCGCCGCAGCGCACGCCTGGGGCACCGGGGCCCGAGGTGACGCCGATGAGTTCCCAGCGCCGCTTCCGGTCCTGCTGGAGCTGGGGGCTGCCCGAGTCGCCGTTGCATGCCATGGCCTTGGGCACCTGGCTGATCGTGCACAGGCGGGTGCTGTCCGCGAAGCCCGGCGCGCACTCGGAGACCGCACCTCTGCGCGTGTCGAGTTCCTGGAGCCGGTCGGGGAAGACCCATTTGGTGGGGTCCGGTGTGTCGTCGATGGTGCCGAAGCCCAAGAGCCGGGTCGGAGTACCGGGCTGCCCCGGCCTGTCGGCGACGCGGATGGGCTTCTCGGCGACCGGGCGGTTCAGGCGGATCAGAGCGACGTCGTTGAGGTTGGGGCCGGCGCCCTCGCCGTTCCTGTAGCCCGGGTGGGACACCGTCTTCGCGGCGGTCCGGACCGTGCCCCCGGACTTCCTCCACTCACTGCCGATCCGGACGGCGCCGTCCAGGGTGACAAGCGTCGGGTCCACGCAGTGGGCGGCTGTGAGCACCCACTTCGAGTCGATCAACGATCCCCCGCAGACACCCTTGAACGTGGGGTCGTCCACACCTGTCACCGGTATCGACACCATGGACGGGTAACGCTGCGTGGAATCCTTGCCGTTGACGATGGCGTCGGCGCTGCCGGCCATCATGGCGGCGCACGCAGTTCCGGCCAGGGCCACCACGGCGGTGCGCGCCGCCGTGCGGCGCGGGGACTTCAAGCTGAACACTGGTTCTCCGATCGGACGAGCATGTGCGACGTGCTCAGCCTCCGCGATCAAGAGGAGCTGATCCATCCGGTCAGTGGGCCCATCCGAGGTTCGGCCAACGGGCCCCTGCGGAGTAGGGAGAACCCCCGGACGGCATGTTTCGCATCCGTTCGGCGCAACGGTCCGTCCCCATCAGGGAAGGTAGTGAGGGGCGGAGTCGTATGGGGCCCACTGCACGGGATGCCGTCACCCATCTCGACGCGCAGGAAGGCGGGCCGCCGTGCTGTGCGTCGGGCGGGTGCGGCAGTTGCGCGAGCCTTCGAGGATGGCCCCCGCGCTTCGCACAACCCGCCCCACAGGGCGGGTGCCGGGGCGGTGCTCCAGGGCCCGGGTCTTCGTGAACACCCGCACCACGCCGGCTCGCCATCCCCTGGTAGCCGACAGGCCCCTACACTGGACCGTCCGGCCGCGCGCCGCAAACGACGTCCGAGCCCGGACGCTGCGCCCGGCGCGGGCTGACCGCAAGGCGCGCTTGGCCCTCATCTTCGAAAGGCTCCCCCCACTCCCTGTGCACATGGCTTCCCCTGAACACCCGCTCCTCGCGGCCGTCCGCAACAGCGACACCACGGCAGTGGCCGCCCTGCTCCAGGAGGAGTACGGCACCCCTCACGCACGCGGCCCGCACGCCGCAGCCGCCCTGCGCCTGGCCGCGGATGCCCTCGACCACCGGATCCTCGATGCCCTGCTGAAGCTGGCCGGTCCCGACGCGCTGGACTTGGACGGCGTCGACGCCGACGGCCGCACGCCGCTGCTGCGCGCCGTGGACCGCGGTGCCTACGACATCGCCACCGCCCTGCACTTCGCCGGCGCCGACCCCCGGGTCACGGACCGCGAGGGCCGCGACGCCCTCGCACTGGCCCGCCACTGGCACACGATCGGCACCGGAGCGGGGATCTACCGGCGGACCGTACGCGACGGCGACGGCGAGATCTGCCGCGAGCTGGTGATCGGCGGGCGGACTGTCCGCGACGGCCACACCGCGATCCTCACCCACCTGGAATGGTGCTGCGGAATCGCCACGCCCTTCGCCGAACTGCTGGACCGCGCCATGACCGAGCCCGAGGTCGACCACCCGGTGTGGGGAGCGACCGTCGTCGCGGCCGCCGGACGCAAGGGCCTGGCACTGCCGCCCGTCTGGGACGCCGCAGCCGCCCTTCGGCACCACCCCGACCCGTTGGCGCGCTATTTCGGAGCGGACGTGCTGCGCTGCGTCAACCTCTACGACGAAAGCGGTGAGGACGAGGAGTCTCCTTTCGACACCCCGCTCGTCGACCTCTTCCTGCCCTGGGCGGAGCAGGAGAAGGACCCCCGTGTGATGCGGCCTCTGACCGCCGGACTGGCCGGCGCGATGGACCCCCGCGCCGAGGGGCCGCTGCCCGCTCTCACCCGTTATCCCGACGCCCAGGTGCGGTCCTGGGCGGTCGGCGGCCTGCACTGGCAGGTCCAGCAGGCGGACCCCGAGGCCCTGGCCGCCGTCCTGGCCTGCACCCGGGACACGGACGCCCAGGTCCGCGAAGGCGCCTGCCGGGCCCTCCTGCGGGCCCGGACCGACGACCCGGCCCCCTGCGACGCCTTGGCCGCCTGCCTCTCCGACTCCGAGGAGGCCGTACGCGTCACCGCCGCGGTGCAGCTGGCTCTGCGCGACGACCACCGTGGTGACGCACTGCTGGACGCCCTCGACGGCACCGTCGACCGGACGTCGCCGTACTACTGGCCGCTGCAGGACGTGTGGCGGCACCGCCAGAACCAGTGAGCCAGGACCGGTGTGTCCGCTGCCTTCACCAATGGAATGCGCCATCGGGCCGCTTTCGCTGGGCACTGAAACGGCCGTCGATGACTACGGGACCCGTCGACGGACTCCCGCCACAGCCGACGGCTTCAGCCTCGGCATGCCCGGCCACGTCGCCCAGCGCAGCGTTGCTGCGGCCTCGGGCGGCAGCAGCCCCGCGCCGATGAGAACCGCCCGGCCTGCCTGCTGTCCGGCAATCTTGTAGCCGAGCTCGCAGGAGTCCACGTCGTGGAAGCTGCCGTCGGTGACCAGCACAGCGGCGGCAACCCCGCCGAGGCCCTCCCACGGGCCCTCCTTCAACCACGGGAGGTACTCCGAGGGCAGTCGGCGCTCCGGCAGCAGGCTGAGCAACTCCAGGCCGCCGTCGGGGCCTGGCGGCTCGAAGTCCGCCACGATGTGCGCGTACGGCCCACAGGCACCCGCGTGCTCGCTCTCGCTGGTGTGGCCGTGGCCACACCGGCCCAAGCCGACGGCCCAGTCCAGACCATTGTCTGCGGGGCGATCGGCGACGTCAGCGACCAGTTCGTCCCCCCCGTGTGCGACAACTGACCGGCCGAGGAGGCACAGCGTGTTCACTGCGCTTCGCAGGGTGCTGACCGGGACGGTTGTGGCAGGGCTGGCGCGAACGGCGGTTGTGGCGTGATGAGTACGCTTTGCCGCCGCTCAGGTGTTCCGGGCCTGGTGCGCGGATGGCCACCGTTAGGGCGGGGCACGCGAATACGTTCCAGAACCGGGAACATCTGCGGGGCATCGCCCCACTGCCCAGGCGCGATCAGCATGGCCAACGGCCGGAGTCCGCCCTCACCTGCCAGGTGAATCTTCGTCGTCAGGCCACCGCGGGAACGACCGAGGGTCTCATCCGCACGGTGCCGCATGGGCTGGGCGTGCTTGCCAGGTTTCCACGGCGCCTGCTTGCGCGCGCCGGCTGCGGCCTTTCGTATCGGCATCAGCCTGGACAACCCGGAAGATCCTCTCCCATGTCCCGTCCGCGGACCAGCGCCGATGCCAGTCGTAACAGGTTCTGCCGGCTCCCGAACCTCCTTGGAAGGTCCCGCCATGGGATGCCAGTCCGTATACGGAACAAGATCCCGCTGATGACTTCCCGGTGGTCCTTCCACCGTCCGCTCACTACAGGTGTCGCAGCATGTCATGTTCGATCGGATGCGTCGTCATACCTCGGAACCGGTAACCGTAAGGAGAAAGCGCTCGTCATGGACGTTCTCGAGAAGTACCGCGTGTTGCTGGAGCGGCTGCTGCCCGGTGACAGGCCCGACGAGTGGGTCGTGCACCAAGGGCAGTTCCACCATGTAGTGATCGGCGCCGAGCGGGTCGTGTGCTTCGCCCGCACCGAGGCCGCCGCGGCCCGGCTGCCCGAGCGGGCCGCCGTGCTGCGCGCCCTGGCCGGCATCGACCTCGGCTTCCGTACCCCCGAGCCGTTGGACGAGGGCGCCGCGTCGGTCGGCGTCCCGGCCTACCTGGTGCTCAGCCGCATCCCCGGCGCCCCGCTGGAGGAGGACGCCCTCGCCGCCCCCGGCGTGGCCGTGGCGGTCGCCCGGCAGTACGCCACCCTGCTGGCCGGGCTCGCCGCGGCGGGTGCCGACGACAAGGTGCGCGCGGCCCTGCCGGAGGCACCGGAGGGGGAGTGGCGGGAGTTCGCGGACGGTGTCCGCGCGGAGCTCTTCCCGCTGATGTCCCCCGCCGGCCGCGAGCGGGCCGAGCGGGAACTGGCCGCCCTCGGCGACCTCCCGCACCTCACCGCTGCCGTCGTGCATGGCGACCTCGGCGGCGAGAACGTTCTGTGGGAGACCGCCGACGGGCTGCCCCGGCTGAGCGGCGTTGTCGACTGGGACGGGATCTCCCTCGGCGACCCCGCCGAGGACCTCGCCGCCATCGGTGCCGGCTACGGCGAGGAACTCCTCCGGCAGGTCCTCGCCCTGCGCGGGGCGGACGAGGGCGTGAGCGGGCGCATCGCCGCCATCCGCGGCACCTTCGCCCTCCAACAGGCCCTCTACGCACGGCGCGACGGTGACGAGGAGGAACTGGCGGACGGCCTGACCGGCTACCGCTGAGCCCATGTCGTCGCTCACCCATCAACGCCGGCCGCTCTCGGGCAGGGCGGACAGCGGGTGTCGTGGAAGGGGAAGCGACGGGACAGGACACCGGGATCGTCGACGTTCATGGGTCTCTGGCGGCAATCAGTTGATGGGGTGTCAGGCCGCTGTGATTTCCCGCCACCGGCGTTTTTCAACCCGCATCCCCAGAAGCCACAATCGATCGCTGTCGACGTCCTCCTCGCCTGGGAGTACCTCATCTGGCGACCCGGACGCGTGAGCGGCGCGCGCTCATCCGGTCGAGTGCCCCGCGCTCTCTACGGGCAGTAGAACCGGAAGGAGGAAATTTTGTCGTTGTTGTACGCCTTGGAGGTCCCGGAGGCGTTGTCACCCTTCAGGCCCCACTGCCAGGGCGGTGCGTAATCCAGGTCGGAAGGGTGGAGTTCTCCGCTGGGCTCTCGCCGTCCCCGAAGACGCCCTCCGCTTCCGCGAGGGCTCGGCGGTCTACGGAGTCGAGGCGCTCCCGGTCACCTGGTGAGGACCGGCCTGGCCCCGAAGGCAGGCCGTTGCTTCCTGGCCAAGGGACCTACACAGGGTGGTCCGGCGTCTGGCCGTGCGGCGGTGTGGTGTTCGCCCATCGGCGCGTCAGGCCGTGCCGAACCATGCCTCGGCCAGGGCGGGTAGCGTCCCTGTGGTGGGTACGGGCAGTTCCCGCAGATACCGGGGGAGATCGCTGTACACGTGCAGCAAGGTGTACGCGAGCAGCTCGTCCGGCGCGAACGCGTGGCCGTATGCCGTGGCGAGGCGGGTCTGCAGCGCGGGTTCGCCCTGGTTGACGAATAGGCCGACGGCGACGAAGTCGTAGGCGCGGTCGCCGACCATGGCCGGTTCGAAGTCGAAGAGGCCGGTCAGTCGCCAACCATCCGCATCGACATCGACGAGCACGTGCTGGCGCATGACCTCGGTGTGCAGCAGGGAACGGCGCGGGGCCCGGGGCAGCGGGACCGAGTCCAGGAACTCCGGGATCTGCTCCAGCCAGGCCGCCGGCAGCCCGCGGGTGCGCTGCTGCTCCACGGCGCATTCGCGCCGGCGGTCCAGGAAGGCGCCCCAGTCCCCGGGGCCGAGCACGTCCTCCAGGGGGCCGGGATCGAGGGAGTGGAGCACGGCGAGCGCCTCGCCGATCCCGGCGACGAGCCGTTCGCGATCGGCCGGCGGTATGCGGTCCCAGCAGTGGGCCAGGCTCTCGCCGGGCAGCCGGGACATCAGGACGTACCGCCAGCCGTTCTCGTACGGGCCGCAGGCGCGCACGCGCGGCGTCGCGACGGGCAGCCGCCCTTCCACGTGCGACAGCACCCGCCCTTCGGCGACGCCGTCCCGGGCGGCGGCTCCGGGGAACAACTTGAGGACGTGCTCGTCGCCCACCGCATAGACCGGCTGCGTCCCTTCCGGGAACCGGACGAGCGGCGCGCCGGCCAGACCGAGGCGCCCGCAGAGGTCCTCCACCGCAGGCCGCATCACCGACTCGTCCGGCACGACCGCATCCCACTGTTCGTCTGTCTCCACCGGCGGCAGCATGGCCAGGACCGTACGGGGTGGGGCCGCGTGAGCACCATGGAATTTCGCCGGGCCCGGGCCCACCACGTGGATCCAGTGCTTCACCCAGCGAGACACCGCACCATTTGCCCCATGACCTCGGCCGGCAGGGATGGATTGGCCGCTGCGGTCTCGGCGGTCTCGCCGTCGCGCAGGAGCCGGCACAGGACGCGCGCGGGCAGGCGGGGGTGCAGCGCCGCCGCCCGGCGTACGGTCTCGCACGGGTCGTCGAGGAGCCACACCGCGGCTGCTGAGGTCAGGCGCGGATCTTCCGCCGCCCGCAGTCGCACCTCCTCGGCCTTGTCGCGGCTGAACCGTTCGACGAGTTCCGTGCTCGAGGCGGGGTCGTCGAGTGCCAGCCGGCGCGTGCGGGGATCCGGGTCGTCGACATACCGGAGGAGTCCATGACGGGGGAAGTTGGGGTGGCCGCGCGGCCGGTCGGGGTGGCTGAGGCTGCCGGTCCACCAGCGCCACACGCGCAGCAGCATGTCGGCTGGGGCGTCGTCGCAGGATTCGGCGAGGAAGAGCTGGACGACGCGGTCCTCGTCCCGGGCGAGCAGCGCCACGACGTCCTCGGGGAGCCGCTCGGCGCGGGCCACGCTTCTGCGCACGAGCGGGTGGGAGGAGGCGGCCAGGCGGCGCATGGCCTCGGGATCGTGGTGGAGCGCCACCACCCAGTCAAGGGCGTGGAACCGGGCACGCGGGTCGATTTCGATGCGGATGTCCGCCCGCTGTGCTTCGGTGAGGTCGGGCCGTAGGGAAACGCGGTACCGGACGTCGTCGTCGGGGTCGCGGGCGAGCAGGGCGGTGAGGTCCGGGTCCAGGTGGGGGTTGTCCGCGAGCATGCGGCGCTCGTCCGCGTGGCCCTGGCGGGCCAGAGTCTCGGCGAGGTCCCGGTCGAGGCGGCAGCGCCGCAGCGCCTCGGCCCCGAGGGCTGGGAGCTCCTCACTTTCGAAGGCTGCTCGGGTCAGTGGGTGTTCTTCATGATGTCGCTGCAGGGCTGCGGTGCGGGCTTCGGGGTTGGTGTCGTCGAGCAGACTCTGGCGGGCGGGGTCGTTCAGGTATGGCCAGGCCGGTCGGCAGGCCGATGCCCGGACGGTGGGCTCGGGGTCCGTGGCCAGGGCCGTCAGGAGATGGGCGGGCATGCCCTTGAGGCGGGCGGCTTCCGCGCGGGTCCGCGCGGCGGGGTCCGCGGCGAGCTGCTCGTATGCGGGGCCGGTGAGCTCTTCGCGGCGGTCCACTGCGAGCGTCGCGAGGATCCAGCGCCGCCTGGGGTCCTGTTCGATGAGGACGAGGCGCGTCCACTGCTCGGGCGTGACGGTGGGCCGGGCCTCCGCGAACAGGCCGCGCACCCGCCACTCCGGGTGCGCGAGCCCGGCGTCCACGACTGACGGCGGCAGGTCCCGGCGCCAGGGCAGGTGGTGCGAGTGGCCGAGCAGCCCCTGCAGAACGTCTTCGGAGGCCGCCGGGCTGCGGGAAAGGCCCAGCGCCCACAGCTGGGCAAGACGCTTCACGAGGCCGGGGCCAGGGCTGTTGAAGAGTGACGCCCAGGCCGCGTCCCGTTCCTGCGGAGTCTCCCGGGCCGCAGCCTCCGCGGCCGCCAGGCGTCGCCGACCGAGCCCCTCCACGGCGATGAGCCAGACCTCGTACTCCTCGGTCGTCACCCCCAGCAGGGTGTTCCTGTCGGCCGAGAGCGTGACGAACTCCGGCTGCCCGGGACGTTCGCCCAGCACTCCGGCCAGATCCCACCGCGCGGCGAGCCGGACGCGGGTCCAGCCATGAGCTGCGGGCCCTTGTCGGCTCCCCGCGACGTTGACCAGGAACGCACCATCGGTGCCGATGACGCCCCGCTCGGTCGCGAGCCGATGCCACTGGGCGTTGAGCTCCGCAACCAGGTCGGCGCGGTCCCGATGGACGGCGACGCTGGGAACGGCGTCCGCTGCGATGACGGGCCGCCAGGCGGCCCGGGGCCACAGGACGTCCTCGACGGGCTTTGCCTCCTCCGCCTCCAACCCGGCGCGGGCGAGCAACTGTGCGAATGTGGCGTCTTCTGTTCCCCCTGACATGGGAGGTCATTCTGCCTGAGGGCCGTGCAAGGCCCCGCACGGAAAATTCGTACGGACCGGGCGCCGCTGAATGGCAAGATCTCGTCGCATGCCCGAGATATTCGAGATATCCGCACTGTGGCCGCTTACATCGTCGAACGAAGCCGACTGGCTGGCTGAGCTGACCGGCGACGCGCACGGGGTGACCGGCTTCCACACGCCGGACCACCCCGACGGCGCATGGGTGCTGAACGCCATGTACGAGCACGAGCTCGGCCCCGGCAGCCTCTCCCACGACGAACTGCGCCGCATCGGTGAGGAAGCCCGCGGAGACACGGGTCCCGTCGTCATCGGCGGGCACGACCTGAGCTTCCTCCGGGGGCGGGGCGTGGCCACCGGCGGTGGCTTGGGGCACGCCGAGCGCCCGGGGCCGGAATACCGCCGGCTTCGCTGGGCGGAGCTCGCCCGGCGCACGGGCGGCCCGGTGGTCCGGGACGGATACCTCCCCTCGTACCGCAGCTCGCCGGACGGGCGGCTGCCGGACGGCAGCTGGCCCGTGGGCATCGAGCCGCCCACCGAAGGAGCCCTCGACCGGCCGACCTGGAACCGGCTGATCGAGCTCCTCGTCGACCACAGCCCGGCGGGCCCGGACACCGTGTGCTTCGCCTTCTACAACCCGCTGCTCACCGTGGAATACGACTTCGACAACCACCGGGTCCTTCGGGGCCGGCTGGGCGATGCGTGGCGCCTCTACGACCACCCGGACTACGAATCGACCCCGTCCAACCTCTGGCCGGAGGGACGGTCGTGGGCGACCTACACGGACTGGGATCTGTGGGGTACGAAGGTCTCGGGCCCGGCCGGGCTGATCGAGGCGCTGCTCGGCGACGAGGAGATCGAGGCGGTACGGCTCCCTTGGGACTCCTGAGGGCGGGGTTTACGCCTGAGCCGGGTTGTAGATGGTGAGGACGACCCCGCGCCCGGTCAGGTGTTCTTGGGGTCGCGGGCTCGCCGGCGAGTGGCTTCCGATCAGCAGACGGCGGCGTAGTTCGCGGGCGATATGCCGACGTCGTCGGGCAGGTCCGGGCCCGCTGCGGCGTGTGTGAGTACGGTGTGGGCCGGGTTTCAGGTACCGAGGATCGAGGCGCTCTCGCGGCGGAGCCAGTCCTTGCCGGTGTAGCGATGGGTGCAGGCTGCAGCGTATGGGGAGTCGGGTGGGGTCAGGGCGACGGCGTTGAGGTCGGGTCTGTGGTCGTCGCCGGGGCGGGTGTGGGCGTGCTTGGTGAACGGGCCGACCTTGATGGCGACGTCCCTGCCTTGGCTCGGTGCCCAGGGCTCGGGGTTCCTGAACGCGGTGAGTATGGTGCGGAGGTTGTTGACGGCGGCTTGGCGGCCATGGGCTGGCCCCGCGTCGGCGGGATATCGGCCCTACGGCAGGACTGTCGGTGATCCACAGGCGTTGTGTCGGTGGCCGCTGGAACTGTGGGTGTCGAGTTACCCAAGCAAACAGCCGCAGCCGCCTTCAACAGCAAGGGAGTCCCATCGCGATGTTGTCCATATCGCCCGCCCCACCTTGGAGTGTCCAACGGCTGCCCGGTGCCGATGGCCGCGTCTTCCTGGTCACCGGCGGCAACGCCGGCATCGGGTACTTCGTCGCGGAGCAGTTGTCGGCAACCGGAGCCACCGTCGTGCTCGGCAGCCGGAATCCCGCCAAGGCCGAAGTGGCCATGGCCTCGATCCGTGCGCGTGTCCCCGGTTCGCGGGTGCGGGCCTTACGGCTGGACCTCGCCGACCTCTCGTCGCTCGCAACAGCGGTGGAATCGCTGGAAGTGGAGCGCCTTGACGCGGTCGTCCTCAACGCAGGCGTCGCGCTCGACGACCCGCCGCGCAAGGAGACCGGGGACGGTCACGAGCTCATGTTCGGCACGAACCACCTCGGGCACTTCGCCTTGACCCAGTGGCTGATGCCGCTGCTGTCGGCCGCGCCGGCGGCCCGCGTTGTGACCATGGGCAGCTTCGCGGCGAAGTCCGAGCGGCTCGACCTGGACGACCTGCAGTCCCGGAAGGACTACCGACCCAAGCGCACCTACGGCCGCTCCAAGTTGGCACAGATGTACTTCGGCCTCGAACTCGACCGCCGCCTGCGCGCTGCCGGCAGTACGGTGGCCAGCGTGGTGGTCCATCCCGGCGGTGCGTTGGACTCCCTCACCCCGTCACGGCCACCGGTCCATGTGCGAACCGCTGGCGCACGGCTGAGCGCGGCACCCGCGGCCCTCCTCGTCCAGGGCAAGCACGCCGGCGCATGGCCCGCGGTCCGAGCGGTGCTCGACCCGGCCGTGCGTGGCGGCCAGCTGTGGGGTCCGCGCGTCTTCGGCCTGCGCGGCGAGCCCCGACGCGAACCGGTGTGGGACCACCTCGCCGATCCCTGCATCGCGGCGCGGTTGTGGGACGCGAGCTGCGATCTGACCGGCGCCGACCTCAGCACCATCTCCGGATAGCTCAGGCCCGCGTGTGTTGGTCAACAGCGTGGAAGGAGTGTGGATGCCAGTCGTCGAGACCGAGAACGTCACAGGTGACTGGGCTGCTGGGCCGTGCAGGCGATCGCGGACGTCCGGCTGGTGAGCTCGGCCATGAGGCGAGCACTCTCGCCGAGCCAGCCGTTGGAACGGGCCTCGGTGATGCGCTCACGGAGGTTGCGGATGATCTCGATGGGGCGGGGCCGCTGCTGCGGATCGAGCTGGAGCGCAGGGCAACAGGTGCGGGCGTGTTCGTGCCGGCAGGGGTCCCGTAGGGCTGCCGACCAGGTCCGCGCCCGCAGGTAGACGCCGGACAGCGAACGACGGCTGCGCCAACAGGGCTGGCGGCTCACAGAGCTGCGGGCTGTGGACGCCGAAGAGATCGCCTGGCTCAGGGGCCGATGTCGAGGAGCTGGTCGGCGCCCTGCACCAGTCAATGATGGAGAACCGGGTGCTGTGGCGGAAACTGTCCGAAGGCGCTGGTGTCATCCGGGTATTGCCGCAGCCGAGGAACGGCCACTCCACACAACCGGAGTCGTCCGCTTCAATCTGCTCGATGTCCGGGCTGTCGGAGGTGAGTTCGAGACTCGCCTTGCGCTGGGCGGCGGACAGGAACGCCATCGACTCCTGGAATGGATCAAGCCGCCAAGCGGGGCCGTCGGGGCCGCGCGCGGTGCTGTCGCCGGGAGCGGGGCCTGCGGTGTGACGGGCTGGAGTTGAGGAGCGTGCCTTGTGTATCGAGGGCGCGGCGGTGCAGTGCCGGTTGCGGCCGCGTGGGTATCACTGGGGTGTCGGTGGAGATTCCACGGGCGCACTGTCTCAAAAGGGGTTGACCATGCGTGTTCTGATCATCGGTGCCGGGCTGGCCGGCCCGTGTCTCGCTCATGGTCTGCGTCGGCACGGCCATGACGTCCGGCTCTTCGAGCGGGATGCCGCCATCGACGCCCGCGCGCAGGGTTACCGGATCCACATCAACGACGATGGCGATGCGGCGCTGCGCACGTGGTTGCCCGCGGAGGCGTACGAGCAGGCCGTTGCCACGTCCTGTGTGCCCGGTGGCGGAGTGAGTATGGCTGGGCCCGATCTGCGGGACATCGCTGAGATCGAACTTCCCCCGGGCGTCGCGGGCATCACTGTCGACCGGCTCACCCTCCGTCGGATCATGTTGCGGGATGTGATGGGCTCGACGCATTTCGGTGCCGGGTTCTCCCGCTACGAGCTGCTGGACGACGGAACCGTGCGGGTCTTCCTCACCGACGGCTCCACCGCCGAGGGTGATCTGCTGGTCGCGGCCGACGGGGTCAACTCCGGTGTCCGGCGGCAACTGTTGCCGGGCTTTCGGGTGACTGTGCAGGACAGTCGGCTGATCTACGGCCGTACGCCGCTGACCGCCCGGGCGCGGGAGTTGACGCCGCCGTCGGCGCTCGAAGGGTTCCTGGGCGTCATGGGCCCGGACGGCCGTCGCCTCGCGCTGGCCGCGCAGCGGTTCCGCCGCGACCCGGCCGGCTTCGGGCTGCCGGCGGCCGACGACTACGTCATGTGGGCCGTGACGGCACCGTCCCGAGTCTACGGTCCAGGGTTCTTCGGGCTCGATGCCGCGGACCTGCTGGAGTTGGCGGCGATAACCGTGGCGGACTGGCACCCCTCGCTGAGGGCACTGATCCGGTTGGGAGACCCCAGGTACGTCGTACCCGCGAGCATCCAGATCTCTGAACGCCCCGAGCTGTGGTCACCGGGGCCGGTGACCCTGGTCGGTGACGCGGCGCATCCGATGGCCCCCGCCGGCATCAGCGCAGGGGTTGCGATCCACGACGCGGGTCGGCTCGCTTCCCACTTAACCTCGGGCGCATCTCTGCTCGACGCCGTCCGGTCGTACGAGACGGAGATGCTTGACTACGGCTTCGCCGCGGTCGCCGCAGCCACCCGAAACCATGGAGGGTGACTCCTGAGTCGGCCGGCCCGCGTTCCGGGACAATGCCGCCGCCCTGCGCCCTCATCCATGTGGGGATCGGCCGTGCCCGTCCCGGCTCGAAGCACCACCTGGTCGTCGACCGCTACGGAACCCGCTCGCCGTCACGCTCACAAGTGGCGACCGGCACGACGTCACCCAGCTCCTGACGCTACTGGACGCCATCCCGCCGATCCGGGGCTGCGGGGACGCCCCCGCCACAAACCTCGGTGTCTGTACGCCGACCGGGGCTACGACTTCGACGTGTGCCGCCGCCTGCTGTGGAAACGCGGCATCAAACCCCTGATCACCCGACGAGACGTCGTCCACGGTTCCGGACTGGACAAGGTGCGCTGGTCGGTCGAGCGTATCTTCGCTTGGCCGCTCCAGTTCAAACGGCTCCGCACCCGCTACGAACGACTGCGCTGACCTCCACCACGGGCTGCTCGAACTGGCCTGCAGCCTGATATGTCTGCGCCGGTTCCAGCGGACAGCCAAACGCTGTGTCAATAGCGGAGGCGAGCCTCGGACCCATTGATACGCACCATGCAGTTCTTGAAGAGCTGCAACGGAGGCTGTCGACCGTCAACTGGAGCGAGGGCGAGCTCCAAGTCCTGCAACGGCTTGGCCAGGTCGACGAACCTGGCCCCATCCGGATCCGGGCCTCTGAAAGCTGCCCATGTCTCGTCCGGTCGAGGTCGCATCTTCGCAGCGCACACCCATCTGACCAAGCGTGTCATTCCGAAACGATCAGTTAATAGGCGCCGATCGACCAGAAGACGCCCACCTCGTTCTCGTTCACCGCGATCAGCCCCAGGTCGTCGAGCAGGTCGAGGCCGTTGAGGTATTCGCCGGTGAGAAAGCTGTGGGAGCGACTTCCCGAGAGACCCGACGTGAGGAAGTCCGGGGCCGGGCCGGAAGCGGCGGCCATGGCGTTGGTCCAGTAACACGCTGTGGGACCGTACCGGCCGAGAAGTGTCCGGGCATCCGCCAGCACGGCATCCCGGTCCGGACGTGAACGGACGGGCGCGGTTTCCGCCTGCCATTCCTCGGTCATGACGGCGAGCGCGGCGACCGCAGCCTCCTCGTCCAGGCGGTGCAGGATGTCGGGGAAATGCGAGGCGACCGGGGGATCGAAAGGGTAGGCGGGCATCGTGTGGCGGACGGTGTTGGTACGGTCCCAGTCGAGTCGTATCCACCCGCGGGGGTCGGGGGCTGACCGGTGCATGACGGCGAGTACGTCGTGCGCCCAGTCTTCGTGCCGGCGAGGACCGGTGGCCACAAAGGTGTAGTGGTCGTCGAGCAGCCGCAATGCCGCCGCGTTCCAGGGGCTGCGGCGGCTGCGGAACTCCGCCAGGAGGCTGCCGACCTCCAGCCGGAAGTCATCCTTCGGCTGGCGGGGGATGGTACGGAGCCGGCCGAGGGCCCAGGAAAGGAGTTCGTCGTCTTTTCCGTCGGCGTCTTCGCCGGTGGGAACGAGGGGCTCCGGGATGGGCAAGAGGGCATCCGTGCCGTCGCCGAGCGCGTCCGAGAGAGCCTCAAGGTAGGTATCGAGCAGGTCGAGTGGCGACTGGTCGGCATGCAGGATCATGGCGTCACTCTAGGCATCCGCGCTCTGGGCATCCGCCATGCCCTGATCGCTCGCGACCCGGGGAACGGGTCGGCCGAGCTTGCGTTTCGGGGCCCGGGAGTACGACGCGCCTCGAGTTGGAGCGGGGTCAGCTCTGGGCCGTGGGCCGGACGACGATCTCGTTCACGTCGACGGTCGCGGGCTGCTCGATGGCGAACGCGATGGCTCGGGCGATTGCCTCGGGCGGGATCGCGATCCGGTCCCGCATCTCCGTGATGCGTGCTCGGACCTGCGGGTTCGTCGATGCCTCGGCGAAGTCGGTCCCGACCGCGCCGGGCGAGACGGTGGTCACCCGCAGGGAGTCACCGGCCTCCTGGCGCAAGCCCTCGCAAATGGCACGGACAGCAAACTTCGTGCCTGCGTAGACTGCCATGGCTGGCACGATGCGAAACGCGGCAGTCGAAGCGATGGTGACGAAGTGACCCGTGCCCTGGGCCCGGAAGACCGGCAGCGCGGCGCCGATTCCATGCAGCACGCCCTTGACGTTGACGTCGACCATCCGGTCCCACTCGTCGACGCGTAGATCGTCCAGAGGCGAGATCGTGCCGAGCCCGGCGTTGCTGACCAGCACGTCGAGTCGGCCGAATCGCTCGCCGGCCAGTGCGACCAGGTTGTGCAGGTCATCCCGTCGTGTGACGTCCGTACGGGTCTGCACGGCCGTGCCACCCGACTTCTCGATCCGCGCCACCAGTTCCGCGAGGCGCTCGGACCGGCGCGCACCCAGGACGAGCCGCGCGCCTCGTTCGGCCAGCAGTAGCGCGGCCGCCTCGCCTATGCCACTGCTGGCTCCGGTGATCGCAACGACCTTGCCGTCGATTCCCGACATGATGTCTTCCTCATTTTCTTTCCGGATTACCGGTGGCCGGTGATGACGCAGGGCATCGGTGAAAGGCCGGGCCTCCCGCTCTGGATCCAGTCTGTGCAATGTTTAGCCTGGTATCCAGAGCCTGTTTATTCTGGAACCAGGAGTGCCATCCAGTGCCATCCACCATGCAGACGCAGCCGAATCGGCGCCGAGAGTTGGGCGCGTTCCTGCGCAGCCGCAGGGAGAGGATCACCCCTGACCAGGCCGGACTGCCGCACACCGGCCGACGGCGGACGCCGGGTCTGCGCCGGGAAGAGCTCGCGTTGCTCGCCGGGATCAGCGCCACCTGGTACACGTACCTTGAGCAGGGCCGGGACATCCGCGCCTCGGATCAGGTGCTCGACGCCCTCGCCTCGGCGCTGCGGCTCGACCGGCACGAGCGCCGTCATCTCTTCGAACTCGCCGGTCACACGGCCGCGGCCGAAACCGGAGAACCCGAGCAACTCGCCGCCGAAGTGGCAGCCGTACCTCTTCTGCTCCAGCCGCATCCGGCATACATCATCGATGGCAACTACGACGTACTCAGCCGCAATCAGGCGGCCGACGAACTGTTCCCGCACCTCACCACGGCGGTGGACCGGCCGGCGAATTTCGCCCGCTGGGTGTTCCTCGAACCTGCCGCCCGGACCGTGCTCGTCGACTGGGAGATCGAGGCACGCGGCCTGCTCGCGCGACTGAGAACGCTGGCCGGACGGCACTCGGGCGACCCCCGGTACACCCGGCTGATCGACGAGCTGAACGCAGGCAGCCCTGAAGCGCGTGCCTGGTGGCCGCAGTACGACGTGCAGGTCCGGCACGGCGGACGGAAACGGCTACGGCGCCCGGGACACGGGGTGACCGACTTCGCTTACACCGCCTTCCATCTGGCCGAACACCCGGAACAGACGCTGGTGGTCTACACGGACACGGACACGGACACCGTCACCGACCCCGACAACGGGAAATCGGCTGACTAAGCCATCGCCGGCCCCGGCGATATGTCTGCCGTGGGTCAACCGGCGGCCGGTCCGGCCCCCCAGCGGACGGCAGCAGCGGCATTGAGTACCGCGCGCTGGACGACATCACCTACCGGAGACAAGCTCGGCCAGGTGGCGCAGCGAATTGGTGAGATGCTCAGGGTCGAACGGCGGGAACTGGATGTACTCCCGGATGGACTGCGGCACTGCCGACCAGTCGTAAGTGAGTGTGACCTCGGTTTCGGACGGACCGAGCGGCACAAGGTCGTAACGCCAGATCCAGCCGCCGAACTCCAGCTGACCGTCGTCCTTCTCCTGTCCCGTCAGCCAGCCGATGGCGTGCGGCGGGTCGAGCACCTGAACCTTGTTGGCCACCTGGTAGTCACCGTTTGGGTGGTTGGCGTGGTACATGTTCATCCGGAAAATCTGCCCCACCTCGGTCAGCGGTGCCTGGTCGGCGGATTCCTGAATCCAGCCGGTGCCGTCGATCGCGGAATGGGTCGTCGGATCCGCCAGCACCGCGAACACCCCGGCGGCGGGCGCGGCGACAGTCAGGGTGGCTCTCACGTTCTCCTGGTCCACGGTGTGTGCTCCCTGTCGTCTCGTCTCGGGCTCCTCCCGTCGGCGCGGAAGGGCACGTCCCTAACATACGGACGACGCGGGCAGGTTCAAGGCGCGTGCGAGGGCCACGGTGACCGAGGCGGCGTGGTCGGGCAGGTACTGGGCGGCCCAGTCGGCAGCCAGTTGGAGGAAGTCGGCCATGTCGCGCTCCGCCGTGGCGAGCAGACGGCGCAGCTCGGAGAGGGGGAGTTCGATCACGGGGCTGTCGTCCTGCTCGGCGTCGACGGTCAGCCGGACCGTGTCGCCGAAGCGTTCGGCGAGCGGGGAGGGGTCGTGGCCGAAGGAGGCCCAGCCGTCGCCGTCGAGGATCTCAAGCCAGTCACGCCACTCTTCCAGCCCGTTGCAGCAGCCGGGCAGCAAGGTGGTGCCGGTGGTGGTGTCGGTGACCCGCAGGCCGCCGGGCGCGAAGAGGTCGTGCGTGGTGAGCAGTCCGTGCAAGAAGGATCCGAGCGGGTCGGCGGGCCGCGGCGGTCGGTCGTCGTCGGTCTCGACGTTGTTGCAGTCGGCGATGCGCATGATCGCCGTACCGAGCTCGGCCGGGCCGAGCGCGCCGCTGAGGGGCAAGAAGCCGTACGCCTCGAACTCGGCGACCGGCCAGAGGGCGAAGCCGTCGGGGGAACACATCTCCAGAACAGGTTGCAAAACGATCACCTGGCGAGTGTGCCGCAACCATCATGGGCACGGCCTCCTGATTATCCACGCGGCTTCGTGGGGAGGGTTGGCCGGAGTCGTTGGGCATGCGGTTTTCTGGTGTGGGTGGGCCCCCTTGATGCCGGCGCTCGCTGCCGATGCGGGCTGGGCCGCGTTTCCATTGGAAACGCGGCTCGGTGGGCGGGGCTGGGACCGTCCGGCCTTTTCGCGTGGCGCCCTGGCTACTTGACCTTCAGCTTGGTGAGTGCCGTGGTCCAGTCGGCGGCGATGGCCTGCTGGGCGTCGCGGAGCTGTACCTGGCCGGAGCAGATCGCGGTGTGGAGCTTCGACTCGACCTGGTCCTTCGGGTTGTTCGGGCCGCCGCCGGGCGTGTGCCCGGGGGAGGGCGGCTCGACCCAGAGGTTGCGGGGGTCGTTGGGGTCGCCGCCGAGCTCGAGGCTGATGAGGTGGTCGTACTCGGCGTCGTGCAGGGAGTCCTTGTCGCCGTAGGAGGCCGCGTTCGCGATCTTCTCCGGGCCGGTGACCGAGACCGGCGGGCGGATGCCCTTGGTGTACCCGGACGGGTTGCAGATCGTCTGCGCAAGGTTCGACTGCGTGACGGCCGGGCTCAGAGCGCCCGGCGTGCACGCCGGATCCGGCAGCGGCTCCTGGGCCTGGGTGTAGCGGAAGTGGCACGTGCCTGGCGCGGGCTGCTTCTGGACGGTGTATCGCGCTTGCGGTCCGGGGCCCGTCGGTATGCTCCCGTCGCTTGCCGCCGCAGTGTGGCCGGCGGGCTGAAGATTCGTTTCTGCGGATATGGCGGCGCTGGACGCGGGGCTGCTGGAGCAGCCGGCCAAGGCGAGTACGGCGAACGCGGCTGCCGGAATGTGACGACGAAGCATGGGTCCCCCCGTGAAGTGACTGATGCTGACGAAGCTATCCGTCCCACCTCGTCGAACTCGTGTCCGTGCGTGGAACTTGCACTGGGTTTGGCTTGAACTTTTATCCGGCTTGGTGCCCGAGCCCGAGCCCCGAGGGGGTCCGTTGCGCTCGGCACACATCACACGCATCACACGCATCAAGAGAGGAAGCCGTCAGCAGCGGACCAGGTCCTCAGTAGTCGAACGTCTCGAAGGTGACGACTGCGGTGTCCTCGCTTTCCCAGCGGACGTCCACCCTCACCTCATCGGCCTGAAGACTGCCCGGCGGCCTGAGGACGCCGAGGGCGAGTCCTTCCTTCCGTTCCACCGCGCTGTCGGATCCCGCCCCGCCCGGCCGATTCCGCTCTCCGGAGAGCGAAGCGAGCCAGGGGCGGGCATCGGCGCGCGCGATGCGAAAGGTGCCCGACTGCGTGTGGCCCGCAAGGCCGCCGCTGAGTTCGGTGCACCGTTGGTCGCTCGCGTGGTCGGGAAGCACCCAGCCCATGGCATACATGGCCTCCGAGCAGGCCATCGGGCGTTCTTGAAGACCCTCGTCGACGGTGTCCTCGACCCCGGTGATGGCGTATGTCAGGCCGCCCAGGGCCGCAGCCGCGGCCAAGGCGATGAGCCACAGCGCCTTGCGGCGCTTCGGGCGAGGGGCGGGCGCTGGGATCTCCGTGGCTATAGACACCGAGAAAGTATGACCTAATACTGCAATCACACTTGGGTGTGGTTGAGTTGACGTGTGACTGAGCTCGGGGTGGGGTTGGTTGAGGAGTGGGACGGGGTGCTGGCTGGGTTGCATGCCCGGTTTGCGTCGCGTTTCGCGAGGTCGGAGCCGCGGGGTCGGGCTCTTGCGTATATGCGGGGGCTGATCGCTCCGCTGGAGCGGAAGAACGGCTGGACGCTGGCGGAGCGGGCAGGGGACCGGTTGCCGATCGGGATGCAGCGCCTGCTGGGCGAGGCGGACTGGGACGCTGACGGGGTCCGTGACGACGTGCGCGGCTACGTCGTCGAGACGATCGGTGACAGGGACGCTGTCCTGATCGGCGACGACACCGGGTTCCTGAAGAAGGGCGTACGGTCTGCCGGCGTCCAGCGCCAATATTCCGGAACCGCCGGACGGACGGAGAACTGCCAGGTCGGCACCTTCCTGGCCTACGCCTCGTCGAAGGGGCGGGCTCTGATCGACCGGGAACTGTACGTGCCCGCCTCATGGACGGACGACCGTGAGCGGTGCCAGGACGCGGGGATCCCGGACGAGGTTCCCTTCGCGACGAAGACCGAACACTTCAAGGCCATGCTCAACCGTGCCATGGAGGCCGGGGTGCCGTTCGCGTGGGTCACCGCGGACGAGGCCTACGGGCAGTCGAAATCCCTGCGGTGGTGGATGGAACAGCGGGCGGTCCGCCACGTGATGTGCGTGAAGACCAGCGACACCGTCATCACGCGTGGCATGGGCGAACGGCGTGTCGACGAGCTGGTGGCCGGTCTCGCACCGCAGGCCTGGAAGCGTCTGTCCGCGGGAAAGGGATCCCACGGCGAGCGCATGTACCAGTGGGCGCGGATCCCGATCCGGATCTGGTGGGAGAACGGCCACGGCCACTGGGTCCTGGCCCGCCGCAGCCTCAAAGACCCGGCCGGTATCGCCTACTACGTCTGCTACGGACCTGTCGGCACCCGGTTGAAAGACCTGGTCAGGGTTGCCGGCGCCCGCTGGGCCGTCGAGGAGTGCTTCCAGACCGCGAAGGGCGAGTGCGGCCTGGACCACTACCAGGTCCGCCTCTACCACGCCTGGTACCGGCACATCACCCTCGCCATGGCCGCGCTCGCCGCACTCACCGCCGTCCGCGCCCACGAACTCTCAAAAGGGGAAACAGCGGTGGCCTGATACCGCTGTCCGTGGCAGAGATACGCCGCCTCATCGGCCATCTCCTCCACCCCGCCCACCTCACCATCCACCACCATCTGGACTGGTCACACTGGCGAAGACTCAGCCAGACACGCGCCCGCAACAGTCACTACAAACAACGCGGACACATCCCATAACTGTGATTGCAGTACTAATCGGTATGACCGCACTTCAACCCGGGGATGCGAAACCGACTTGCCACCTACTCGGACCGATCTACCTTCCATGAAGGGTGATCGATCCGGATACCTGGCAGGCTCAGACCGGCCACCGGTGTTGGTTGGTGATCTCGGGCCGGTCCGAAAGGTCCTCACCGGAGCCCCATCCGGGTCCCGGACGTACGCTCTTTTGCCGAACCTGGTGGCTCGGCCCGAGCACTTGAGCACGCTGATGGCTCGCTTGACCTCGTTCGTGCGGGTATACCGAGACCGGTTGAACACGGTGGCTGACCACCGTGACTGTCGCGCCGCTGTCGGTCGGCCCGCTGGTCCCGGCGCTCGGGGATCGTGTGCCGGGTCTGCCGCCGTCGCAGGTATTGCCTGTTGCGGCGGGAGCTTGTCGTCACGCCACCGCCGTGAGCCGCCGATTGCCTCGATTGCCTCGTCGGGGCGATGCCCCGCAGGAGAGTGGCGTCGCCCTGGTACCCGTGCTGGTTGGCGTCGGGTTCCAGCAGTATGCCCGTGCCAGGCAGTGCTGACTTTATGGTGAGCGAGGCACTCGGATCAGCGTTGGGTAAACGCGCAACACCGTGGGCCCGCGCTTCGCGGGCATCGCGGTGGAGGCGGTCCGAGCGAGGGGCCAGGCGTAGCCGAGGGACCTTCGGTGCTCCGGCTCGCATAATGGTTCGATGAGTCCGACCGCCCCACCTGTTCGTTTCCGGGACCCACGCCGCACGAAGTACGACTTCCTCGGGTCCGTCCTCGTGCGCTGCCCCAACTGTGACAAGGTCGCGCATGTCGTGCCGGTACCGGGTCCGACCGGTGCGCAAGATACGGGCCTCTTCGCATCGAGGCGTCTCGTCTGCCGGAGTTATGGGAGGGCGAGGGGGTGGAACCGTGGTTACGTGGCGTTCCACCGGGACCGGTACGGGCCGGCCACGGACCCGTACTTCGGTCTCCGTCTGTGGCTGCAGACCGAGACCAGGCACGGCAGGCTATGGGCCTACAACATGGAGCACCTGGCCCTGATCAAGAGATTCGTGGAGGCGCCGCTGCGAGAAGGGATCGCCTGGCACGACCACGGCCGGAAGATGACTGTCGTGGCCCGCCTGCCCGCGTGGATGCAGCAAGCCAAGAACCGCGACGAGGTGCTGCGTGCCATCGCCCGCATCCATGCGTCGCTGCTCCGTAGCCGATTCTGAACACTGAGCGAGGCCGCCAACCGCCCTACCGGTATGCCGCCGCGCTGGGTGGTGCTCCCGCCGCCGGGTACCGTCTGTAGCCTGCGGGCAAGTTGGGTATGGGGCGGGCTCGAAGTGACGGGGGCACGGGTGGGGACGGAGCCAGGAGGCGACGAGGGCCGGGTGGTGGCTGGGCGTTTTCTGTTGCTGGGACGGCTGGGCAGCGGCGGGATGGGCACTGTCTGGCGTGCGCGTGACCTGCAGTTGCAACGGGAGGTCGCGCTCAAGGAGGTCAGACATCCGGGGACGGACGGCGACGGTGACGCGGCACGCGTACGTGAGCGAGTGCTCCGCGAGGCGCGGGCACTGGCACGCCTCCAGCACCCCAACGTGGTGACCATCCATCAGGTTCTCGACGACGAGCCCGTGCCGTGGCTGGTGATGGAGCTCGTCGCGGGCACCTCCCTCCAGGAGCTGTTGGAATCGGGCCCACTGCCGCCGGACCGTGCCGCCAGGATCGGGTGCGATGTGCTGGCCGCTCTGCGAGCCGCTCACGAGGCCGGGGTGGAGCACCGGGATGTGAAGCCGGCCAACGTCATAGTGAGACCGGACGGCACGTCGGTGCTGACGGACTTCGGGATCGCCGCGATGGAGGGGCTGCCGGGACTGACCGTCGAGGGCGGTGTCGTCGGGACACCGGAGTTCGTCGCACCCGAGCGGGCGGCGGGCGAGCGCGGCGGGCCCGCGGCCGACCTCTGGTCTCTCGGGATGCTCCTCTACACGGCGGTCGAGGGCGTCAGCCCGCTGCGGCGTGACTCCCCGCTGGCGACCCTGGCCGCCGTACGGGAGGTCCCCCTCCCGGCACCACGCCGTGCCGGCCCGCTCGAGCCCGTCCTCCGGTCGGTGCTGGCCAGGGTCCCCGCGGAGCGTCCCGCCGCGCCGGCACTCGCCGGGATGCTGGCCGCCGTCGCACGAGGGGACGGTTTTGACGGGGATACGGCGGTGCCTCATGTGCCTCGTGCGCTTCATGTGCCGACGATGGTGGATGCGCGCGCAGCCGGGCCCGCGAGCGAGCCGACATGGGATGGGGCTCTGGGTACCACTGCGGTGCCCGGGGGCACCGGGAGCGCCCGGGGGCGAGTCCGACGCGGCGTCATCGTCCTCGCTTGCCTCGTGACAGGTGCGGTCGCGGCTGCCCTGTGTGTCAGGGCCGTGAATGACAGCAGCGCCACGGCCTCGGGCACGTCCGCGGCCCCGGCTCCCACCGTCTCCGCGCCGCTCGCGAGCAAGCCGGCGCCGGCACGCGGCCCCGCACCGGATGCGGTCGGCCTGCCCACCGGCCCGGGCTCGGACTCGGGTCTCTCATCCGCCTCCCCGTCACCGTCGGCCGAGGAGGGGGAGGCACCGGCCGGGGGATGGCTGGCCCAGCTGGCCTCGGTCAGCGTCTCCGACGGCACCGGAGCCCGCGACCGGGAACTGGCCGCCGTCCGGAGACAGGTGCCGGGAGCCCAGGTCCTGCGCAGCGACTCCTACGCGTCCCTTCGCCCGGGCTACTGGGTGGTCTACGCGCCGGGATCGTTCCCCGACGGCCGTTCCGCCGTGGCCTTCTGCACCTCTATCGGCCGGACGACCGATAACGAATGTGTGGGCCGGTACCTCAGTCACCGCGCCTCCGACATCGATCTCGTCTGCCTCCACGCCCCGGGAGGCGGAACCGCCGGCCGCTGCGAGCGGGACGGGGTCGGCTGACCTGTCTGCGACGAGGACCGCTCGGCGTTCCTCGCCTCGTGCCGCCGCGAGTCGATGCGGGCGGTCGGCGAGCCGGGTGTGCGGGCGGACGGGCGCCTTCCCGGCGATGTTCAGGGGCACTACGGTCGGTCGGTGGAGGACGGTGCGCGACACCGCGGTGGTATCGGGGCGTTGCAGCCGTCGCCCTGGCCGACGACGGAGTGCTCGATGGGATCACACCGCCGCTGACGGCTCCCCGCGCGCTGGGCTTCGGTGACGTCGCTGAAACCTCAGCCGCGTCACCGGACGGACCGTCACCCGAGTCGTCATGGACGACGACGAGTGGATATTCACAGAGGTCGCCGGCGGGATGCCGCGGTCGGCCGCGGAGTTCGCGCTGATGATGTTCGCCGCATCGCGCAACGGCGAGTTCAACGCCACCGACCCCACACTGGAGGCCGTCGTCGGCCACCCTGTGAAGACCGTCCGGGAGGTCTTGGAGGCCGTCGGCATCGATTGTCCGCGACGCGAGGGACGCGGCGTTGGCGGGGCGCGCTGGTGGAGTCCCGCGCCGCCCACGGGCACCGTGCTGCTGCTCGTCGTCGGCTTCTGCCTCGTGCGCCGGACGTGCTTCGGGTCGGGGCGAAAGGATGCTGCAGTCGGTACGCGGTGGCTTTGCGGGAGGGGTGGGCGGATATGGGCGGACGGTTCTCGTGGGGGCGGAGGCTCGGGTGCGTGGTGGCGGGGGCGCTGGCCGCGCTGGTGCACGTGGCGCCCGACGCGTCGGCGCACGCCTCGCACGCTGCCGATGCCGCTGCCGTGAGTTGCGCGGGGAGCAACACCATCTCGTTCTCGCCCGGCCTGTCGCTGACGGCGCGGCGGACCCGGATCGGCGGCGACGGTGCGTACACGTGTCTTTCCAGCGATCCGGCGCTGCGGTCCGGGGTGTCCTCGATCAGCGGTGGCGGGTGGAACGGCTGCTTCTTCTCCGATGCGACCACCGTCGAGCGGATCACCTGGAACACCGGGGAGCAGACGACGGTCGTCTATCGCCTGGGGAATGTGCAGCAGGTGGCCGGGCATGCGGTCGTCATGGTTGTGGGCCGGGTGGTGAAAGGGAAGTTCACGGGACACACGGTGGCCTCACCGGGGCTTCAGCTCACATTCGATCCGCTGCAGTGCGCGTCGAGGGGCGGGGTGGAGCTGATCACTGGGCCGTCGACGCTGGTGATCGTCTGACCGGGCGGCCGTTCCAGGTCAGATGTCGCGGCCGTAGCGGGTGACCAGGTCCAGTACGTACGCGACGTCGGCGCGCGTGCTGGTGGGGTTGATGGTGCACATGCGCAGCACGGTGGCTCCGCGCACCGTGGTGGTGAGGAGGACGGCTCCGCCGTCGGCGCACACCCGCTGGCTGATGTGCGCCTGCGCCGCGTCGGCGTCCCATGTCGCGGGCGCGTCCCGGGGCCGGTAGCGGAAGGTGAGGATGGCGAGGCTCGGCGGCGTGACCAGCTCCAGCTCGGGGTGGGCCTCGACGAGCCCGGCGGCGTACTCGGCGAGGTCCGCGCCCTGCTCGATGGCCCGGCGGAAGGCTCCGGCGCCGAACGTCTTCAGGGAGAGCCAGAGCTTCAGGGCGCGCAGACCCCGGCTCTGCTGCGGGCCGTAGTCGGAGAGGTTGACCTCCTCGCCTGCCGGGGCGGCCGGATGGGCCGGCCGGAGATAGCCCTGGTCCAGGGCGTGGCGTGCCACACCGAAGGTCTCCGGGAGCAGTTCGGGACGCCGTAGCAGGACACAGCCGATCTCGTAGGGCTGGAACAGCCATTTGTGCGGGTCGACGGTGAGGGAGTCGGCCCGGCCGAGGGCGTTCCGCAGATGGTGACCGCGTGGGGTGCCGGCGACGGCCGCGCCGTGGGCACCGTCGACATGCAGCCACAGGCCTTCCTCCTGGCACACATCGGCCACGCGGTCGAGCGGGTCGACGGTCCCGGTGCCGGTCGTGCCGAGCGTGGCGACGACGGCGAAGGGGCGCAGCCCCGCGCGACGGTCACCGCCGATGCGCCGCGCCAGGGCGTCGGCGTCCAGACGCAGGTCGTCGTCCGGGGGCAGGACGGTGAGCTGTTCGCGGGTGAGGCCCAGGAGGTGCGCCGCCTGTGCGACGGAGGGGTGGGCCTGGGAGGAACAGTACAGCCGGGCGTGCGGCTGCGGCCGGCCGTCGAGTCGGTGGTCGCGGGCTACGGCCAGGCACGTGAGGTTGGCCGTGGAGCCGCCGCTGACGAACAGGCCGCCGTGGCCGTCCGGGAGGCCCAGGAATGTCTTCAGCCAGCGCAGCGTGGTCAGTTCGATCTGGGTGGGGCCCGCTCCGACGAGCCAGGCGCCGGGGACGGAGAGGTACGCGGAGGCCAGCGCGTCGGCGAGCACGGCCGGGAAGTTGCCGGTGGAGGGCACGAAGGCGAAGCAGCGCGAGTGGTCCAGCCGGGTCGCCTCGGCGAGTGCCCGCTCGGTGACGTGGTCGAGGAGGCCGGGCAGGTCGCGTGTGCCGTGCTCGGGGAGGGGCTCGTCGAGGGCGACCCGGAGAGTGCCGGGGGAGGGGGCGTGGCAGGGTGGGCGGGAGCCGGGAGTCGTCATCCGGTCGATGACGAGGTCGATGGCGTGGCGGCCTGCCTCGCGCATCCGCCGCTCGTCCAGGCGCAGGGGCGGCAGCTCGTCCTCGGTGCGCCGGTCGTCGTCCTGCCTGGCGCTTCGGTCGTCCTTCCAGGCGTTCCGGTCGTGCCAGCACTCCTCTTCCTCGGCGTTCCGGTCGTTCTTCTCGGTGCACCCGTCGCCCTCCTCCGCGTCCGGGGCGAGGGCCGCGATCCAGGCTGAGGCGTCGGGCCGCAGCCGTGGGCGGGGCAGCAGTTCCGCGACCGGCCCCGGGAACTGGACGAGCGCCAGCTCCTGGCCCGCGGTGACCGGCCCGGAGTGGGCGACGGCCCACCACAGCGCCTCGTCATCGGCCAGCCGGGACACCACGGGCGGCCCGTCGAGCGGTCCCGTCACCGCGCCGCCGAGCCTGCGGTAGCGGCCCGTCAGGGGCGGGCGGCGCACCACGGAGTCCGTACGGGCGTGCACCACGAGCTGGCTGGGGCGCAGGCTGGCCGGCAACCGTCCGGCCGCCGGAGGGGGCAGGGCGGGGAGGAGGAAGGACAGGACGTGCAGGCCCAGGGACGGCAGCAGGCCCGTCGCGCCCTCGGCGGTCTGGACCAGCGACACCACCGTCTGGAAGCGCGGGTTGACCTCGACGGCCCGCAGCCGGCCGCCGTCCTCCACCAGGTCCAGGCCGAAGACACCGCGGAAACCGCGTCCCCGCAGGACTTCGCCCACGTGGTACGCGGCCGCCCGTGCCTGCCCGTACAGCCCCTCGGGCAGGTCGTCCGGGCCGACGAGCTGGTTGCCGCAGTGCGCGCCCCAGGAGGCGGCCAGTTCGGGCAGTCCGACGAGCTGGTGGGAGACCGCCGAGACGACGGTCCGGTCCGGCCCGGCGCACGCGGTGACGGTCAGGGAGATCCCGGGGGAGAAGCGGCTGAGCTTGACGGGTTCGTCCGGCCAGGCTTCCAGGCGGGCCCGCAGCCCCGACGGCCCGTCGACGGGGACGGTCCCGCGGCCGAGGAGGTTGTTCTCCGCCCGCTGGGCGACGGCACGCGGCCACCGGCCGTTCCAGTACGCCTCCGCAGGCTCGCGGCCCGTCGCGGGGATCACCACGAAGGGCGGGACGGGGATATCGGCCTCGGCGAACAGTCGCGTGGCGCTGACCTTGTCGGCGGCCCACGCCGTGACGCCGGCGTCCGGGGCCAGCAGCCGGTAGCCGTGCGTACGGGCCCAGATACGGGCGTTGTCCCCGTGCTCGGGAGCGAAGGACACACAGACGCGGCGAGGATCGGGCGGCGGGCACGGCTGCCGGCCGGGTTGGGGTTCCGGGGGTTCCGGCAACGGCTGCCAGGCGGAGACCGGCTCGTGCCGGAGCCAGGGAGGCGTCGGCTGGAAGGACGCGCTCACGGCGGGGCAGTGGTCGAGCCACACGACCTCGTCGACCAGGCCGGCCAGCAGCCGCAGACCGGTGTGTGCGTCGATGCCCTCGATATCCCCCACGGCCTGCGGGGCAGGACTCACGCGCTCACTCATCTGTCGCACGGTCGCTCCTGTCCCGGGTGGTGTGCTGACGCAGGAGCGAGGCGCCGTCCGGCACGCAGCGCTCACAGATCTCGGCGTGCGCCTTCCGGTTCCGCCGCTGTGCCGCCCGCAGCAGAGCCGCCTCGTGGTGGATCATGGCGAGGGAAGGCGTCAGCGGCGACAGGCCCCCGAGCGCGGCCGTGAGGGCGCGCGCCCGCTCGGTCATGACCTGGTGCTCCTGATTGAGCATTCCGGAGAAGCCCGGTGGGGCGAACGGCGGCTCCATCGTGGGCCGTACGTCGTTCGCGTAGACGGAGGCGGGGAAGTCCGAGGCGTAGGCCATGGTGGCGGTGGCCGCGTCGTACAGCGCCCGCAACCGCCCCAGGCCGTGGGGAACGGAACCCCACCGTGCCGCGCCCACGGTGGCCAGGGTGTCGTCGAGGGTGCTGTTCATGGTGGTCAGGAGGAGATGGAAGAGCTGATGGCCGAGTTTCCAGCGGCGCAGTGCGTCGCCCGGTCCGTCGGTGGGACCGTCCGGTGCGGATCCCGGCACGGATCCCGGCACCGACGGCAGCCACGCGGCCAGTGTGGCGTGGGAGGCGTGCACCAGGCCGGTCAGGACAGCGGCACGCTGGGAGTCGTTGAGACCGGTGTGCGGAAGGTCGGCGAGGACGGCTGACTGGAGTCGTAGCACGCCGCGGGTCCAGGACGTCAGGTCCGGCGCGTGACGCGCGATGTGGAAGTACCGGTCGTAATCGGCGGTCGTGGCATCGGCCACCGCCCGGACGGGGATGCGCGAGTCTGTGGCCAGGGGCAGCGGGACCGGCGGCATATCGCTGTTCATCGGCCGCGCCTCCGAGGAGCAGTCCAGGACGCCTTGGCCAGCTGCTCCACCCGCTGGTGCAGCCGCTCCAGATACAGCTCGCTCTCCGGTTTCATCAGCACGCTGCGCAGCACGTGGGTGTCGTCGGCGTCCGCGACGGCATCGGCGCGGCGGGCGGTGAACGCGTCGGCGCTGACACGGGCGACGCTGAGGAAGACGGGGTCCTCCTTGGCGTTCATCCCCCGGTGCATCACCTCCTCGCTCGCCACGCCGACACGGGACAGGCGAGGTGGCGAACTCACCGGAGAGGCCGGGTAGTACGTCACGATGTCGAGTTCGGGAGGCTGGTACGGCTCCAGGTACGGAGAGGCGTTGATCAGCTCGGACCAGCGGACGGCGGCCCGCCGCCCGGCGGCGAGCACCGCCCCGAGTCCATCCGGGATGAGCGGCAGCAGCTTCAGCGTCAGCCACAGAGCGGCGGCGGCCGCGCCGGAGCGGGAGCATTCGAGGCTGATCTCCCCCAGGTGGGGCCGGCGGGACGTGAAGTAGGTGTAGGGCGAGTCGTGCCGGAAGAACCGGGCGACGTCCGGGTCCCCGAACAGCACCGCTCCACAACCGTACGGCTGCAGCCCGTGCTTGTGCGGATCGATCGCCACAGAATCGCACTGCGCTATCGCCCGCAGAGCGGCGGCGGTCTCCGGCGCGAGGGACGCCCGCCGCCCGTCGGCTCTTCCGTCGGTTCTTCCGTTGGTTCTCCCGTCCGTTCTTCCGTCGGCCAGCAGTCGGAAGAAGCCGCCGTAGGCGGCGTCGGCATGGACGCGCACCCCGTACCGGCGCGCCAGCGGGACGACGCGGTGCAGCGGATCGACGGCACCCAGCGCCGTCGTACCCGTGGTGACGACGACCGTCCCGGCGACCCCGGTGGACAGCAGCCGGTCCAGCTCGCCCATGTCCATGCGCCCACGGGCGTCCACCGGCACCGTCTGTACGGGGACGCCCAGCAGGTGGCACATCCGGGCGTGGGTGTAGTGCGCCTCGGCGCTGACGGCGACCGCCGTGCCGGGGCGGCTCTCACGGGCGACGAACAGGGCTTCGAGGTTCGCCTGGGTGCCGCTGCTGGTCAGGTGCCCCAGGTGGGCCGTGAACCCGGCCATCCCCGCGAGCTGCTCCACCACCTCCTCCTCCATGGCGGAGGTCGCCGGACCGCCGTCCAACGCGTGGTTGTTGGAGTTGACCAGCATGGCGGCCGCGTAACCGGCGATCGCCACCGGATGCGGCGGTTTGAGCATCTGCCCCGCGTAGCAGGGGTGGAAGAACGGGTAACTGCCGCGCAGCCGGGCGGTCAGCTCCTCGAACGCCACCTCACAGGCCGCTTCGTCGACCGCCATCGAGGTATGCGTCGCGAACTCGCCGTACGCGCTCGCCCACTCCCGGAAAGCGTCGACTCCCCGCCCGAGCCAGTACTCCAGCTCCATACCCACCCCCGGTGCCGGCCCCCACTGACCCGATCACCGTAGCGGCGGAAAATCACCCCATCACGACAATCAGTGGTTATCACCTGAAAGAAGTGGATCCCCGTCGGTGGAACCGCGAAGCGGTCAGAACCAGTGCAGGCAGTGCGGGGCGCGGTCGGAGCGGAAGAGGGTGTCGGCGAGGGCGGCCGCGTCCGGGTGGTGGGCGTGGATGTGCCCGGCGCGTACGAGCGTGCTCGGGGCGGTGCCGCCGAGGTAGACGGAGCCCAGGTCCCTCACGTCCAGGGACAGGTCGGGCTCCCGGTCCGTCGGGACGCAGTCGGCCTTGCCGTTCCGGACCGTCAGCAGGTAGCGGCCGCGTTCCGCGGAGGAGGGGCCGCCGAGGAACGGGTCGTCGACGTCGAGGACGAGCTCGCCGTCCGCGAACCAGCCGCGCGCGGTCAACGCGCGCGGGACGTCCAGCAGCCGCACCCAGAGCCAGTCGGTGTCGTCGCTCACCTGGCCGGCCCGGAAGTCCGCGAGCTGCCAGCGCAGCGGGTGCTCGGGCGGGAAGTGCTTGAACTCGACCCGAGTGACCAGGTCGTGTCCGAGGACGAACCGGGCCAGGGCCGTGACGACGGCATCGTCGGTGGCGATGGTCTCGTCGACCTTCAGGATGCCGGAATCGACCCAGTAGCTGGCGTAACCGTCCGGGACGCCGTCGGCGTCCCGGTGGAGGGCGATGTGACGCGGCGTCGGCGCGATCGGGGGCTGCCCCGCGCGCAGGTCCCACCAGCGACGCGGCCGGGACAGCGCGCCGGGCCGGGCGCGGCGGTACCGGTCGTAGACCTCTTCCAGGATCTCGCCGCACTCGGAACTCCGCAGCAGCTCGACCGAGCCCGTGAGCGCGTCAGAGCCGGTGTCCGAGCCGGCGGTCCCGCGTGCCCGGGGGAGGGCGAAGGCGGCCTGCCCACGCGCCACTGTCAGCTGCCGCGTGTACGTCGCCGGTCCATAGCCGAACCTGCCGTAGATCGGGAACTCGGAGGCCAGCAGCACGGAGAGATACTCCCCGCGCGCCCGGAGCCCGTCGAGCTGATGCCGCATCATCGCGCTGAGGACGCCCCGGCGCCGGTGCGAGGGCAGGACGCCGACGAAGCTCACCCCGGCGGCCGGGGCGAGGGTCCCACCGGGCAGGGTGAGCTCGAAGGAGTACGCGCCGGCGGTGCCTATGGGCCGGCCGTCCGGCGTCAGGGCGAGCAGGCAGCGGTCCGTTTCGAGCGCCGACCACCAGAGCCCGCCGCCACCGTCGGCCGGGGTTTGCGGGAAGTCCCCGAACGCGGCGTGCAGGGTGTCGACGAAGACGTCGAGATCCTTGTCGGTCGTGGGACGGATCTCCATCGGTGCCGCCGCCTCCCCGTGATACCGGCACCACGACGCGTGGTGCCCCGCTCACAGTGCAGCGTCGGCCTGTCGCCCGGTCAAACGGATTACGGCCGGGCCCGCGGCAGACCTCGGCCGAGGTCCCCGGAAGTGGCTGGTTATGATCGGCACCCACTCCGAATTGACCGGCCGTGTTTGACGAGGACTGATGACCCCCACAGGATCCGAGGACCCGGGCGAGCCGGTACCGAGAAGCCGCCGCCGACGGCCCGTGCGCCTGCGTACCCTGCTCGTCTGGCTCGCGGTGGTGCCCACCGTGGCGATGGGCGTCCAGGTCGTCATCAGCTCCGACCGGTCGGTGCAGGAGTCCCGGCACCTGCGCAAGGACGTGGTGGCCGGCCGGCAGACCGGCGTACCCCTGTACCGGCTCATGACCACTCTGCAGGCCGAGCGCGCGGTCACCGCCGCGTGGTGGTCGGGCATGCCCGTCTCCGGGGCCGATCTGCGCGGGCGCCGGGACGACACCGACCGGGCCGTGGCCGTGTTCCTGAAGTCCTCGGACCCCGACCAGCTCCACACCGACCGGGCGAAGGACCGCCTCCGCGACGTCACGCGGCGACTGGCCGACCTGGGAGCCCAGCGCGAACGCGCCGACGCGCGCCACGGCAGCCCGGACGACGCCGTCGACTTCTACACCGACGTCATCAGCGGAACGATTCGCTGCTACGGAGATTTCAGCCACGTCGACGACGGCGGGCTCACCCAGGAGACGACATCGCTCGTGGGCCTGTTCTCGGCGGCGGAGGTGGTGGCCCGCGAGGACGCCATCCTCGCGCTGGCGGGCCCCTCCGGAAAGCTGACGTCCGCCAGGTTCGGCGAATTCGTCGAAGCCGTCGGCGCGAGCGACTACTTGTACGACACGATCGCCCAGGATCTGCCCCTCGACGACCAGGACGCCCTCCAGCGGATCCTCACCTCGAACGCCTGGCAGATCAAGTCCCGCATCGAGAAGGCGGTCGTCTCCGACCACCGGGACGTCTCCTCCGGCGTCGTGCTGCCGCCGGACGTCGGCGACTGGCGGGCCGCCTACAGCACCTTCTCCGCCCAGTTGTCCACCCTCGACGAGAGCGAGCTGCAGGAGCTGCTCGCCCACGCCGACGACCGGGCGGCGCAGCTGGAGGACCAGGTCGTCCTTCTGGTGGCCGCCGGCGGCGCCGCCCTCCTGCTGGTCGTCGCCGTCGTGGTCTTCACCACGCGTTCGGTCCTGCGCCGCCTGCGCTCTCTCCACGACCGCACGGTGACGGTCGCCGAGAAGACCCTGCCGGACATCGTGGACCGCCTCCAGCGTGGGGAGGACGTCGGCACCGACGCGCTGCCGCGCCCGAGGGGCGAACAGGACGAGGTCGGACGGGTCAGCGACGCCTTCGCCCGCGTCGTCGCCGTGTCCGTCGAGGGCCACCGGAAGCTCGCCGACGAGCGGCACGGCTTCAGCGTGTTCGCCTCCGGCATCGCCGCGCGGACCGGGAACCTGGTCAGCCGGCAGCTCGCCCTCACTGAGCACATCCAGGACGCCTACGGCCAGGACGAGGCGCTCCTCGCCGACCTCATGAGGTCCGATCAGCTCACGGTGGGCATGCGGCGGCAGATCGAGAACCTGCTCATCCTGGCCGGAGGCGAGATCCCCGACCCCCACATGGAGCCCATGCGCGTCGCCGACCTGCTCCGGGAGGCGGCCGCCGAGGTCGAGGACTTCCGGCGCATCGACCGGCACGCCATGGACGAGACCAGTGTCGAGGCCGAGGTGATCAGCCAGCTCAGCCACCTCCTGGCGGAGCTGCTGGACAACGCCACCCGCTTCTCCCCGCCGACGGCCAGGGTCGCCATCCGGGCCGAACTGGTCGGCGACGGCCTCTGCGTCGAGATCGAGGACCGCGGCCCGCGCGTGACCGCCGAGAGGTACGAGGAGATGAACGGCCGGCTGCACTCGGCCCCGCCGTACTCCGTGCTGGCCCGCAACGCGCACCGGCTCGGCCTCTTCGTGGTCGGCCACCTCGCCGACCAGCTCGGTGCGACGGTCACGCTGCGCCGGTCGGCGTTCGGCGGAACGTCCGCCGTGGTGATCGTCCCGGGTGAGCACCTCGTGCCGACCCGGGAGGGCGCCCTGGTCCCCGGGCCGGTCGAGGTGTCCGGCCCCGTCGAGGTGCCCGAGCCGGCTGGGGAGCGCGCGCCCGCGCCACGACCCGCCGACGAGCGGCGGCCGAGGCTCGTCGCGCCGCGAGGGACCGATGACCCGGATCCGGCGGACGGGCCCGCGCCCGGCACCCCGGGACTGCCGCGTCGCGTACGCAAGGAGCAGGTGCGGCCGGCCGGGAACACGGCGCCGGAGGCCCCGGCCCGCTCCGGCGCCGAGGGCGCCACCGGCTCCGGGGACGTCCCCGGCCGGCCGGCCCTCCCCGAGCGCGTCCCGCAGACCCACCTGGCCCGGCGGCTCCGCGAGCCGCGTACGGCCGAACCGGCGGGCCAGGACGCCGCCACGCCCGAAGAGGTGGCCGACGCCTGGGCGGACTACGAAGACAGCACCAGGCAAGTGGAACTCGAGCTCCGACAGGACCAGCCATGACGACGACGCACATGACGACGACACAGAACGATGCGATCTACAGCATCCTCGACAACAACCTGAGCAGGATCGCGGGGATACAGGGAGCCGTGCTCCTCTCCAACGACGGGCTCAAGCTCAGCGCCTACATGCTGGAGCGGGACCAGGCCGAACGGGTGGCCGCGGCGGCCTCCGGCATCGCGTCCACCATGAAGGCCATCTCGCGGGAGATCGACGGCGGGGGAGTGATCCGCCAGCTCGTCGAGATGGACGACCGCTACCTGTGCATCGTCGGCTGCGGATCGGGCAGCACGCTGATCGTGGTGGCCTCCCGCAAGGCGCGGCTCGGGGAACTGGGCGGCGAGACGGTCCGCGCCGCGCAGGCGCTCGGCGAGTGGCTGGGTACCCCCGAGCGCGCACAGACGCCCACGGCCTGATGGCGGCCGACCCCCGGCCCGGACGGCGCCGCCGGACGCGGCTGTACGCCCTCACCGACGGGCGTACGGCCGCGTCCCGCCACGGCCTGACGATGGACACCGTGATCACGGCGGCCGCCGACGCCGGCCACGGTCACGGCAGCCTGCCCACGGAGTGGCAGGAGATCCTCACCATGTGCCCGTCGCCGAACGGGCGGGCGGTCGCCGAGATCGCCGCCCGGATGCGGATGCGGCTGACCCCCATGGTGGTCCTGCTCGGCGAGCTGCTGGAGCGCGGCCTGATCCGCCACCGGCCACCGCTGGACGCCTCCGAGACCTCCAACGTTCACCTGCTCATGAAAATCAGGGACAACCTTGCTCGGCTTTGACACCGACGACGACACCACCGCCGCTCCGGAAGCGTCCCCCGTCAAGATCCTCGTGGCCGGGGGCTTCGGGGTCGGCAAGACGACCCTGGTCGAAGCCATATCCGAGATCGATCCGCTGCGCACCGAGGAACGGCTGACGTCCGCGGGCGTCGGGGTCGACGACCTCGACGGCATCGAGAACAAGACGGCGACCACGGTCGCCATGGACTTCGGCCGCATCACCCTCACCGACGCCGGAGTGGCCCTGTACCTCTTCGGCACACCGGGCCAGGAACGCTTCTGGTTCATGTGGGACGACCTGCTGCGCGGGGCGCTCGGGGCGATCGTCCTGGTCGACACCCGGAGGCTGGACCGCGGCTTCCCCGCCATCGACTTCTTCGAGAACCGCGGACTGCCGTTCGTCGTCGGCGCGAACTGCTTCGACGGCGAGCAGCCGTATACAGCAGAGGAGATCAAGGCGGCCCTGCACCTGACGGATCCCGACACCCCCGTCCTCCTGCTCGACGCCCGCTCCCGGGAGGACGTCCGAGGCTGCCTGCTCTCGCTGCTGGAACGACTCATCACCCAGGCGCGCGTCCCCGCGCCCGTCTGATCGCGCTCCTCCGAGGCCGACGGCGAGGTGTCATCGTGGCCCTGTTGCCTGTTGACCCCTCGTCGGCCCGCCCCCTAGCCTTGCTCGGGTGTGTCGAAACCGAATTCGGCCAACATCTGTGCCCGGCGCGGCAGTTCGACCGCGTTCGAGACCCCGGCACTGAACGCGCGCGATGATCCACTCCCGGTGACTGTCCCAGGCCGTGGCCCGCGGCGGCCTCTCGCGACAGCGCCGCCCCCACCGCCGAAGGAGAATCGGCATGGACGCTGAGCCCATCGCATTAGTAGGGATCGGATGCACGCTGCCCGGGAACGTCCACGGGCTGGAGGACATCCACACCGTTCTGCGTGAAGGACGGGACTGCATCGAGGAGATCCCGCCCAGCCGGTGGGATGTCGACGAGCTCTACGACTCCGACCCCCTGACCCCGGGGAAGACGTACGTCCGCCACGGCGGGTTCGTCGACGACCCCGACCGGTTCGACGCGGCGTTCTTCGGGATCTCGGACGCCGAGGCGGTCCGGATGGACCCGCAGCAGCGGCTGCTCCTGCAGACCGTGTGGCACGCCCTGGAGCACGCCGGGCAGAACCCCGAGGACATCCGGGGAAGCGACACCGGCGTCTTCGTGGCGATGATGAACAGCAACAACTACGGAGTGCTCAAGCACGACATCGGCGGCCTCGCCGGTGTCACGGCCTATGACTCGATGGCCGACGAGATCAGCATCAGCGCCGGCCGTATCGCCCACTTCCTCGACCTGAAGGGGCCGTGCCTCACGGTCGACACCGCCTGCTCCGGGTCGCTGACCGCCCTCCACCTGGCCCGGCAGTCCATTCTCACCGGCGAGTGCGACTCCGCCATCGTCGCCGGCATCAATCTGATCCTCACGCCCGAAGTGCACATCTCCTTCTGCAAGCTGGGCCTGTTCTCCCGCAGCGGTGAGTGCCGGGCGTTCGACGCGAAGGCGGACGGCTACGTCCGCAGCGAGGGCTGTGTGGCCGCGCTGGTGCGCCGCCAGTCGCTCGCCGAGGAGCGCGGCGACCCCATCCTGGCCAGCGTCGTCGGCACGGCGATCAACCACGACGGACGCACCCCCGCGCTGACCGCGCCCAACGGCCGGACCCAGGAGCAGGTGATCCGCAACGTCCTCTCCCGCACCGGCGTCGACCCCGCCCAGGTCGACTACGTCGAGGCGCACGGCACCGGGACGCCCGTCGGCGACCCCATCGAGATGAACGCCATCGCCGGCGCCTACGGCCACGCCCACACCCCGGACCGGCCCCTCTACGTCGGCTCGGTGAAGACCAACTTCGGGCACACCGAGGCCGCCGCGGGACTTCTCGGCGTCGTCAAGGCCGCCCTCTCCCTCCACCACGAGACCATCTACCCCAGCATTCACCTCGACCGGCTCAACCCCAAGATCGCCCTGAACGGCGCCGCGGTGGAGATCCCCGGGGAGCCCGTGCCCTGGCCCCGGGGGAGCGCCCCACGCCTGGCCGCCGTCAACTCCTTCGGCTACAGCGGCACCAACGCCCACGCGATCCTGCGCGAGGCGCCGCGCCCCACGCCGCGTACCGAGGAGACCGGGCCGCGCCCCGCCGAGCTGCTGGTCCTGTCGGCCAAGTCCCCCGAGAGCCTGGACGGCCTCGCGGAGCGCTGGGCCGAGCACCTCTCCCGCAGTGACCACAGCGCCCTGCCGGCAGCCGTGTTCACCGCCGCCGCCGGGCGCGCCACGCTCCGCCACCGCCTCGCGGTCACCGGACGGGGCCCCGTCGGCATCGCCAACGACCTCCGGCTGTGGCGCACCCGCCGGACGCCCCCGTCGGTCACCAGCGGCCATCCCGCCAAGCCCGCCAAGACGGCCTTCGTCTTCACCGGCCAGGGCGTGCAGTACCCCGGCATGGCCCGCGAACTGTACGCGCACGAACCGGAGTTCGCCGCCGCGATCGACCGCTGCGCCGAAGTGCTCGACGAGGAACTGCCCGTGCCGCTGCTGCGGCTCCTCTTCGAGGACCAGGCCCCGGAGGCCCTCGACGACACCCGCCTGGCCCAGCCGGCGCTCTTCGCCGTCGAGTACGCGCTCGCCACCCTGCTGCGCTCCTGGGGAGTCGTCCCGGACGCGGTCGTCGGGCACAGCATCGGTGAGATCGTCGCCGCGTGCGTCGCCGGCATGCTCCCGCTCGAGGACGCGGCCCGCTTCAGCGCGCTGCGCGGACGCCTCATGGGCGAACTGCCGCGCGACGGCCTGATGCTGGCCGTCGCCGCCGACCCGGAGACCGTCCGGGGCTGGCTGTCGGGACGGGAGGACGACGTCTCCGTCGCCGCGGTCAACGGCCCGCGCGCCGTGGTCGTCTCCGGCGGCGCGGAGGCCGTGGACGAGGTGGCGCGTCTCGCCGGGGCCCAGGGCGTCCGGACGACCCGGCTGCGCACCTCGCACGCCTTCCACTCGCCGCTGATGGACCCGGTCCTGCCCGAGCTGGGGAAGGCCGCCGCCGCCCTCCGCACGGCCGCCCCCACCGTGCCGGTGATCTCCAATGTGACGGGAGAGGCGCTGACCGGGGCCGAGGGACCCGAGTACTGGGGCCAGCAGGTCCGGCGTCCGGTCCGGTTCCACGACGCCATGCGCGCGGTGGCCGCGCTGGGCTGCACCGCGGTCGTCGAGATCGGCCCGCACCCCGCCCTGGCGGCGTACATCCCGGAGGCGTTCGGCACCACCGACGTGACGGTGATCCCGACCCTGCGGCGGGACGGGCGGGACGTGCGCAACGTTCTCGCCGCCGCGGGCTCCCTGTTCACGGCGGGCGCCACCGTCGACCTGCCCGCGCTGTACCGCGGCCCGGGCCACCGCCGTACCTCGTCCGCCCCGCAGTACCCCTTCCGCAAGGACCGGTACTGGGTGACGCCCGCGCCGGACGCCGGCCGCGACGAGCCGAGGGCCCCGGAACGGAACCGTCGGACACCGGCATCGGCACCGGCCCCCGCCGAGCCGCGGCCCGCCACCCGGACCGTCCACCGGCACGAGGTACGACCGGGCACACCGTGGGCGGACCACCGCATCCTCGGCTCGACCGTCTTCCCCGCCACCGGCTACCTGGAGCTGGCCGTCGACGCCTACGCCGACGGCCACGGCTCCGCGCCCGTCGAGCTGACCGGCGTCGACTTCGTCCGGCCGCTCCTCCTGGCCCCGGCCCGGCCCACCGGCGTCCAGGTGGAACTGGAGGACGACGGGCCCGCCACCGGCGGCCGTTTCCGGTTCACCGTGGCCGGATCCGACGGCGACGGCCCGCCCCGGTACTGCCGGGGGAACGTCGGCCCGGCTCCCGGGCGGGCCCGGCCGGGAACGCCCCCGGAAGAGCTGCGCGCGGCCATGCCCACGACGCTCGCGCCCGGCCGGCTCTACGGGCTGCTGCGCGAGGACGGCATGGAGTACGGCGCGAGCTTCTCCACCGTCCGCGAGGTGTGGCTCGACGAAGCGGGCGGCCAGGCGCTCGGCCGGATCACCGCCACGCCCGACGGGACGTCCCGCGTCGGTCACGAGCACAGCTTCGCCACCATGCTCGACGGCTGCCTCCACCTGACCGCCGCCGCGGCCCGCGACGGCGCGCCCCGGGGCACCTACATCCCGGTCGGCATCGGCCGGATGGTGTTGCGCGGGCCCCTGCCCGAGCGGATCTGGGGCCACGTCCGCCTGCGCCCCAACGACACCGGGACGGCCTTCACGGCCCACCTGAGCGTCCTCGACGACACCGGGAACGTCCTCGCGGACCTGGAGGACGTGGAGTTCCGGCGGATCGCCTCGCTCACCGACACCTCGGCGGTCCCGGCCGCGCCGGCCGACCGCTCCCAGGACGGCGACTCGCGGCGGGAACTGCGGGAGCGCGTGGAGTCCCTGCCCGCCGAGGAGCGCCGGCAGGCGGTCATCGGCTGGCTCACCGACGAGATCACCGACACCCTCGGGCGGATGTCGGTCGAGCTGGAGATCGACATCGACAGTCTCGACCCCTCCCTGGCCCTGCTGGAGGTCGGCCTGGACTCCCTGAGCATCACCGAACTCCAGCGGCGGATCCAGGAGAAGCTCGACTTCCGCTTCAAGGCGATGGAGGCACTGGAGTACCAGAGCATCGAGGAACTGGCGGACTACCTCCTCCACCAGGTGATCCTCGCGGACCCCACGGGCTCCTGACCCAGATCCCACTCAGAGGGGAAGTGTCAGCGACGTGTTATCCCCCGACTACGTCAACAACTACATCGACACCCACTTGGGCGAACGACAGGTCAACAAGATCCAGCACAGCTTCCCGTCGCCGCGGTTCTGGAACGAGACGGACGTGCCGCTCGACGAGATCGGCGAGGACCGCCGCCGGCTGCGCGAAGCGGCCGGCACGGCACCGGTGTTCCTGTACATCGGCGTCCCGTACTGCATCAAGACCGACCCCGGAAAGTGCGGGTACTGCCTGTTCCCCGTGGAGGAGTTCCAGGGCAACGCCGCGCTCGAGAACTACTACGGCTACGTGGAACGCGAAGCCGAGATGTACCGGGAGCAGATGGAGGGAAGCCTCCTCGTCGGCGCGTACTTCGGCGGGGGTACCTCGAACCTCTACAAGGCCCCCGTCTACCACCGCATCATGGACACGGTGCGCCGCCTCTTCCCCGAGATCTCGAAGGAGGCGGACCTCACCCTGGAGGGCATCCCGCAGCTCTTCACCCGGGAGAAGATGCAGGCCATCCGCGACTCCGGGATGAACCGCGTCAGCATGGGCGTCCAGCAGATCAATGAACGCCTCAACAGCTTCAGCGGACGCAAGCAGACCACCAAACACGTCATCCAGAGCCTGGAGTGGGCCCGCGAACTCGGCCTGTCCGCCAACGTCGACCTCATCTTCGGCTGGCCCCAGCAGACCGTCGACACCCTGCTGGAGGACCTGGAGACCCTGGTCTCCTGGGACGTGTACGACATCACCCACTACGAGCTGAACGTCGGCGGCCCGACCGACTTCGCGCTCAACCGCTACCACGAGCTGCCCAGCACCCTGGCCAACCTGGAGCTGTACCGTGCGGGACGGGACTTCCTCCTCGACCACGGCTACGAGCAGCTCTCGACGTACAACTTCCGCCGCCCCGGCGACCCCACCGCCCGGGACTTCCGCGAGGGATACACCACCCGCTTCGACCACGTGGACTCCCTCGGCCTCGGCTACGCGGCGATCACCTTCTTCGGCAACCCCATGCTCGAGCCCGGCCGGTCCTGGTCGTTCATCAACCAGCGCAGCCTCGCCCAGTACAAGGCGGCGGTCGACAACGGCCGGTTCCCCGTCGAACGGGGCTTCCGGCACAGCCCCGAGGACTGGCTGCTCATGGTGCTCTTCCGCAGCCTCATCAGCACCGAGATCGACCGGGTCCAGTACCGCGCCGCCTTCTCTCTCGACATCTACGAGAAGTTCGCCACCATCTGGGACGCCCTGGCCGAGCGGGGCTACGCCGAGATCACACCCGAACGCATCAAGCTGGTCGGCGACGGCGCGTTCTACGCCCCCATGATCTCCGCCCTGATCGCCGAGGAACGCTACCGGGAGCTGCGCGAGGAGGCCGCGCGGCGCAAGAAGGAGTCCCGTCCGACCCTGCCGCTGGTCCGGAGCGACCAGTGACGGACGACCTTCCCCTGGCGGACAGGGGGCTCGTCGTCACCGGCGGTTCGCGCGGCATCGGAGCCGCGGTGGTGAGGCTGGCGCTGGCGCAGGGCGCCGACGTCGTCTTCGGCTACCACAGCGACGAGAAACGGGCCCAGGCCCTGGCCGACGAGCTGAGCGCCGCCCACCCGGGGCGGCGCTGCGTCCCGCTCCGGGCCGACGTCTCCGACACCGTGGAGGCCCGGCGCTTCGCCACCGAGGCCCTGGGCCACCTGGAGCGCTTCGACGTCCTGGTCAACAACGCCGGAGTCACCCGCGACACACTGTTCGCCCGCATGGCCCCGGAGCAGTGGCACGAGGTCATCGGCACCAACCTCGACAGCATGTACACCGTCACCAAGCCGCTGCTCATGCCGCTCGTGAAGCAGCGCGGCGGCGCCATCATCAACATCGCCTCGACCTCCGGGCTGCACGGCATCCCCGGCCAGACGGCCTACTCGGCCGCCAAGGCCGGGATCATCGGCTTCACCAAGGCGCTGGCCAAGGAGATCGGCGCCCGGGGCGTGACCGTCAACGCGGTCGCCCCCGGGCTCATCGAGACCGACATGACCGCCGAGATGCCGCAGGACAAGGCCGAGTTCCTCAAATCGCTGATCCCCGGCCACGCCTTCGGCACTCCCGAGGACGTCGCCCACCTGGTGTGCTTCCTCGCGTCCGACCGGGCGCGCTACATCACCGGACAGGCCATCGAGATCTCCGGGGGGCTGGTGGTCTAGATATGCAGGACCGGAGGCGCGGCCCCTCAACCGGTCGCGCCCCGCTCGGCGGCCACCCGCAGCAGGCCCTCCTGGGCGAGGGTGGCCACCAGGGTCCCGTCACGGGTGAACACACTGCCCAGCACCAGCCCCCGCCCACCGGAGGCCACAGGCGTCCGGTGGGCGCACAACAGCCAGTCGTCCGCGCGGAAAGGGCGATGGATCCACACCGTGTAGTCGACGCTCCGGGCACTGGCGTGGAACCACGAGACGCCGTGCCGCACCACGACCGTCTCCAGCATGGTGACGTCGCAGACGTACACCAGCAGGCAGGCGTGGAGCAGCCGTTCGTGACCGGCGCCCGCCACGTCCGGCAGCTCGCCCCTGGCCCGCACCCACACCAGGGTGCTGGGGGAGACCAGCGCCGGGTCCTTTTCCGCGTCGAAGCTCAACGGCCCCACGAAGCGCAGGTCGTACGGCATCCCCAGGGGCTGCATCACCTCGCCGAACGCCGTCGTCAGCCGCTCCTCGTAGGTCGGCAGCTCCTCCGGGCCGGGGACGGACGGCATCGGGTCCTGGTGGTCGAGGCCCGGCTCCGGGCGGTGGAAGGAGGCGGTCATGGCGAACACCTCCCGGCCGCGCTGGTCCGCCCGGACCCGGCGGAGCGCGAACGCGGTGCTGTCCTTCACCCGCTCCACCCGGTGGCCGAACGGCACGGCCGGCACGGCGGGCCGGACGAAGGAACAGTGCACGGAGTGCACGGGCAGCCCCTCGGCGACCGTGCGCCCGGCTGCGGCCAGCGCCTGCGCGGCCAGATGCCCCCCGTACACCGGGGAGGACAGCTCCAGGGGAGGCCGCCCGAGGAAGAGCTCCCCGTCGCCCGGACCGGCCGCCGGGTCGAGAGCGAACAGCTCCCGCAGTGCGTGTCGCTGATCCATGGGCCCCACTTCGCCTCGGGTCACCGCGTAAGGGCCAAGTATCACCACCACCGCCCCGGGCCATCAACCGGACCGCCCTGAAACAAGGCGGAGTTGTAGTGGTGACAGGAATCGGCTCCGTACGGTACTCCGGAACCTCACCGGCCAGGGAGGCCCCTCATGTCCGACCGCCTCAGCGCCTCGCTGTACCGGCGGCGCGCCGCCGTGCTGTGGGTGAGCGCCGTCGCCCTCGTCCTGGCCGGCATCGGCGGGCTGGGCGTCGAGAACCGGCTGGTCCACGGCGGGTTCTCCGACCCCGGCGCGCAATCCTCCCACGCCGCGCGCCTGGTGGCCGAGCACTTCCCCACCGCCGGCGACGACCTCGTGCTGCTCCTGCGCGGCGCCGACCCGGTCGACACACCGACGACGACCACCCTCGGCACGGAACTGACCCGCCGCGCCGAACGGTCCCCGGGCGTGCGGGCCGCCACCTCCTACTGGACGGCGGGCCGGGCCCCTTCGTTACGTTCCCGGGACAGCACTATCGGGCTCGTCACCCTCTCCCTGAGCGGGGACGAGGACGACCGGGCGCGGACCGCCGAGCGGCTGGTCCCGGACATCCGGCGGCACGCCGGGGGCCTGACGGTGATGGCGGCCGGACCCGCGCAGGTGCAGTCGGAGGTCGGTGAGCAGACCGCGCACGATCTCCTGCTGGCCGAGGCGGTCGCCATGCCGATCACCCTCGTCCTCCTCCTGCTGGTCTTCGGCAGCGCGGTGGCCGCCACCCTGCCCCTGGTCATCGCGCTGTTGTCGGTCCTGGCGACCCGGACTGTCCTCAACGCCTTGGCGGGCACCGTGTCCATATCCGTGTACTCGATGAACTCCACCACCGCCCTCGGCCTCGGACTCGCCATCGACTACAGCCTGTTCATCCTCGCCCGCTTCCGGGAGGAGCTGCGCACCGGCGCCACCGTGCGCGAGGCCCTGGTCCCCACCGTACGCAGGGCCGGGCGGACGGTCGCGTTCTCCGCGCTCACGGTGGCCCTGTCCCTCGTCGCCCTCCTGGTCTTCCCCCAGTTCTTCCTCAGGTCCTTCGCGTACGGCGGGATCGTGGTGGTCCTCACCGCGGCGGCGGGCGCGGCCTTCGTCCTGCCCGCGCTGCTGGCCGTCCTCGGCCACCGGGTCGACCGCTACGACGTATTCGCCCGGCTCCGCTCGCCCGAGCGGCGCGCGGCCGCCCCGGAGAACGGCCGCTGGTACCGGTTCGCCACGGCGGTGATGCGCCGCCCGGCACTCTACGGCGGGGGAGTGATCGTCCTGCTGCTGCTCCTCGCGTCCCCGTTCACCCGGGTCTCCTCCGGCCTCTTCGACGACCGCTCACTGCCCGCCGACTCCCAGGTGCACCGCGCCACGCAGTTGCTGCGCGACCGGTTCGACGCCGGCGCGCTGGGCACCGTCCCGGTGGTGGTCCGGGGCGCGGGCCGCGACCTGGACGCCTACGCCCGCACGCTGTCCTCGGTCCACGACGTCCGGCAGGTGACCGCGGCCACCGGCTCCTACGCCGCCGGACGCAAGGTCCAGGACCCCGGCCCGGCCACTCTGATGGATGGCGACACCGCGCTGCTCTCCGTGGTCTCCGCCGTCGAACAGGACTCGTCCTCCGGCACCGCGCTCGTCCGCGCGCTGCGGAAGGCCGACCCGCCGGACGGGGCCACGGTGTGGGTGGGCGGACGGGCCGCCGAGGTCGAGGACAGCACCGCCGCCATCGCCCGTGCCACCCCGGCCGCGATCGGCATCGTGGTGGGCTCCTCCCTGGTGCTGCTGTTCCTGTTCACCGGGAGCGTGCTGATGCCGGTGAAGGCGCTGGTACTCAACACCCTCAGCCTCAGCGCCACCTTCGGGGCCATGGTCTTCGTCTTCCAGGAAGGCCACCTGGCGTCGCTGGTGGGCAGCCCGCTGCACACCGGCACACTCGACGCGACCATCCCGATCCTGACCTTCTGCGTGGCCTTCGGGCTCTCCATGGACTACGAGGTGTTCCTCCTCTCCCGGATCCGCGAACGCTACCTGCGCACCGGCGACAACACCGAGTCGGTGGCCTTCGGCCTCCAGCACACCGGCCGGATCATCACGGCCGCCGCCGTGCTGGTCGCCGTGGTCCTGTTCGTCTTCGCCATCTCCGGCGTGACGCTGCTGAAACTGCTGGGCGTCGGCCTCGCGCTGGCGGTGGTCCTGGACGCGACCCTGGTGCGCGCCGTGCTGGTCCCCTCGTTCATGCGCCTGGCGGGCCGGGCCAACTGGTGGGCACCCGGGCCGCTGCGCCGTCTCCACGACCGGGTCGGGCTGCGCGAGTGACGGGGGCCCGTACCCGCCTCCGCCGGGGGTCTCCACCACGAGCACGTCGCCGGGCCGTACGTCGACCGAGTCGCAGCCGGCCATCGGCGTGGTGCTCCCGTCGGCCCGCTCCACGCGGTTCGAGCCGAGGGCGCCCGGCCGGCCGCCCGCCATGCCGTAGGGCGGGATCCGGCGGTGGCCGGAGAGGGTGCTCACCGTCATGGGCTCGCGGAAGCGGAGCCGGCGGACGACCCCGTCGCCGCCACGCCGGCGGCCGTCGCCCCCGCTGCCGGTGCGGACCGCGAACTCCTCCAGCAGGACGGGGAGGCGCCACTCGAGCACCTCCGGGTCGGTGAGGCGCGAGTTCGTCATATGGGTCTGGACCGCGGAGGTGCCGTCGAAGTCCGGGCCGGCGCCCGATCCGGACGCGACGGTCTCGTAGTACTGGTGGCGGTCGTTGCCGAAGGTGACGTTGTTCATGGTGCCGCTCCCCTCCGCCTGGGCCCCGAGGGCGGCGTAGAGGGCGCCGACGAGGGCCTGGGAGGTCTCGACGTTGCCGGCGACGATGGCGGCCGGGTAGGAGGGGGCGAGCATCGAACCCGGTGGGACGACGATGCGCAAGGGGCGCAGACAGCCGTCGTTGAGGGGGATGTCCTCGGCGATGAGGGTGCGGAAGACGTACAGCACCGCCGCGTTCACCACGGCCGTGGGCGCGTTGAAGTTGGACTCCAGTTGCGGGGAGGTGCCCGTGAAGTCGATCGTGGCCGACCGCTGCCGGCGGTCGACCGTGACGCGCACGGCGATGACCGCGCCGGAGTCCGTCTCGTAGCGGCAGTGACCGTCGGAGAGGCCGGTGACGGCCTGCCGGACGGCCTCCTCGGCGTTGTCCTGGACGTGACGCATATACGCCCGCACCACGTCCAGGCCGAAGTGGTCGATCATCTTGCCGACCTCCTCGACGCCCTTGCGATTGGCGGCGATCTGGGCGCGCAGGTCGGCCAGATTGGTCGCCGGATCGCGGGAGGGGAACGGCGCCGACGTGAGGAGTTCCAGGGTCTCGTCCTCCCGGAGCCGTCCGTTCTCGACGAGGAGCCAGTTGTCGAAGAGGACGCCTTCCTCGTGGATCTCGTGGCTGTTCGCCGGCATGGACCCCGGGGTGAGCCCGCCGATCTCCGCGTGGTGGCCACGGGATGCGACGAAGAAGAGGAGCGCCGGGTCGTGCCCGTCCGGCCGTTCGTCGAAGACCGGGGTGACCACGGTGACGTCGGGAAGGTGGGTGCCGCCGTGGTACGGGTCGTTGACGGCGTAGGACTCGCCGGGCCGCATGGTCCCGGAGCGGCGGTGGACGACCTCCCTGACGGCGGTGCCCATGGAGCCGAGGTGTACGGGGATGTGCGGGGCGTTGGCGACGAGACCGCCTCCGGGGTCGAACAGCGCGCAGGAGAAGTCGAGCCGCTCCTTGATGTTGACCGATTGCGCGGTCGACGCCAGGCGCGCCCCCATCTGCTCGGCGATGGACACGAAGAGACTGTTGAAGATCTCGAGCATGACCGGGTCCGCCCTGGTCGCCACGTCGGCTTCCAGGGGCGCGGCGGCCCGCTGGACGAGCAGGTGCCCGCCCTCTGTCACCTCGGCCCGCCAGCCCGGTTCCACGACGGTCGTCGCGTCGGCCTCGGTGATGACGGCCGGGCCGGTCACCGTGGTGCCGGGAGCCAGGCGTTCACGTTCCCGGAGCGGTACGTCGCGCCACGCGCCGTCCGTGTGAAGCCGGACGGTGCCGGAGCCGCCGCCTCGCGCGAAGGGCGTGCCGAGGGGGGTGAGGTCGGGCTGCGGGGTGAGGCCGGTGGCCTCGACGGAGAGCGCCTCGACGACGACGGGACGGTCCAGCAGGAACGAGTACAGCGACCGGTGGCTCGACTCGAACTCCTCCAGCATGGCGTTCCGTTCGCCCATATCCACGGTGACGGCGGTGTCCGTACCGTCGTAGCGCAGTCGCGCGCGCCGGGTCACCCGGACCCGGTCCGCCGGGACGTCCTCGTCGTGGAGCACGGCACGGGTGGCGGCCTCCAACTCGTCGGCGGTGGTGCGGATCCGGCCCATGCTCGCCTCTTCGAGGGGCAGCTCCACCGACCGCTCCCGCAGGGTGGTGGTGTCGGCCAGGCCGATGCCCAGCGCGGAGAGCACCCCGGCCATGGGCGGTACGAGGACGGTGCGGATGCCCAGCGAGTCGGCGACCGCGCAGGCGTGCTGGCCGCCGGCGCCGCCGAACGTGGTCAGCGCGTACGCGGTGACGTCACGGCCCTGCTGGACGGAGATGCGCTTGACGGCGGCCGCCATGCCGGCCACCGCCACCCGCAGGAAGCCCTCGGCGACCTGCTCCGGGGTGCGCCGGTCACCGGTGCTCTCGTGGATCTCCTCGGCGAGCTCGGCGAAGCGGCGGCGGACGACGTCCCGGTCCAGCGGCTGGTCGCCGTTCGGTCCGAACACGTGCGGGAAGTGGGCGGGCTGGACGCGGCCGAGCATCACATTGGCGTCCGTGACGGTCAGGGGACCCCCGGCGCGGTAGCAGGCGGGGCCGGGGTGTGCCCCGGCCGAGCCGGGGCCGACCCGGTAACGACCGCCGTCGAAGCGCAGTACGGAGCCCCCTCCGGCCGCGACGGTGTGGATGTCCAGCATCGGCGCCTGCAGCCGGACCCCCGCGACCTGGGAGGTGACCACCCGCTCGTAGGCGCCGGCGAAGTGCGACACGTCGGTGGAGGTGCCGCCCATGTCGAAACCGATGACCTTCTCGAAGCCGGCCAGTTCCGACATCCGGGCCATGCCGACGATGCCGCCCGCCGGCCCGGACAGGATGGCGTCCTTGCCGCGGAAATGGCCGGCCTCGGCCAGGCCGCCGTTGGACTGCATGAACATCAGACGCACGCCGGGCAGCCGGTCCGCCACCCGCTCCACGTAGCGGCGCAGGACGGGGGACAGGTAGGCGTCGACGACGGCCGTGTCGCCGCGCGGCACCAGTTTCATCAGGCGGCTGACCTCGCTCGACAGCGAGATCTGCGGAAAGCCGATCGACTCGGCCAGCTCCCCGATCGCCTCCTCGTGCCCGGGGTGGAGATGGCTGTGCACGCACACGACGGCGACGGCACGGATGCCGTCGTCGAAGGCGCGGCGCAGGTCGGCGGCGAGGGCGCGCAGGTCGGGCGGGCACAGGACCTCCCCCTCGGCCGTCACGCGCTCGGACACCTCGACGACCCGCTCGTACAGGGCCTCCGGGAGGACGATCTCGCGGTCGAAGAGGTGGGGGCGGTTCTGGTAGCCGATGCGCAGCGCGTCCCGGAACCCCCGGGTGATCACGAGCGCCGTCCGTTCGCCCTCGCGCTCCAGGAGGGCGTTGGTCGCCACCGTCGTGCCCATGCGCACCGCTTCGACGGTGCCCACGGGAATGTCCTGGCCGTCGCGCAGGCCGAGCAGTCCGCGGATTCCCTCGACGGCCGCGTCGTCGTAGCGCGCCGGATCCTCCGAGAGGAGTTTGCGGGTCAGCAGACGCCCGTCCGGGGCCTGGGCGACGATGTCCGTGAACGTCCCGCCACGGTCGACCCAGAACTGCCAGCCACGCCGCGATGCGCTCATGACGCCGGGGCCGTCTCCCGGAAGAGGGCCATGTGCAGGGCCACGGAGGCGGCCCGTTGCGCGGACTCGACGTAGCACCGGCTGAGCACCGACACGTCCACGGCGTCGACGACGTCGAGCGACGCGCTTCCCGACAGCAGCACGCGGCACAGCCGGACGTGCTGAGCGCCGATATCCGCCAGTTGAGCGTCCGTGACCGGTGCGGCTGCGGGGGAGGCGACGGCGTCCTGTGCGCCGCCGACCAGCGCGAGGCAGTCCTCCCCGATGCCGCGCACGGCCTCCCGTACGGGGCCGGGAAGGGGTGGCTTCGTCTGGCGTGCCCATGCGATGTCACCCACCTGGCGGGCCAGCACGCCCATGCGCCCCACGTCCTCCCCGACGTACATGTCGGTGATGACGGTGCGGATGTCGCCGTTCTGGTCGGCGCCCGTGGCCAGGCCCGCCGAGGCGAGGTCCTCCGCTTCCTGCCAGAGTTCCCCGAGCGCCCTGTCCACGGCGGCCATCTTCTTCTCGCCCTTGGCGGTGGGCTGGAACAGCACGGTCGTGGCCTGGCTCAGCGCGGTGCGGGCCAGGCGGAGCAGACCGGCCACGCGCTCGAAGACGTCACCCGTGCCACCACCCGCGCCTTCCGCGCTCACTCCGGCTCCGGGGCGGGCGCGTGCGGGACGGTGATGACGGGACACCGCGCGTGGTGCAGCACGCCCTGGCTGACGGAGCCGAGGAGCATGCCGGTGAAGCCGCCGTGGCCCCGGGTGCCCACCACCAGCCCCAGGGCATGGGCGGACGCCTTGGTGAGCACCTCGACGGGGTGCCCGGCCAGGAGCTCGTGGCGCACCTCCACCCCGGGGTGCGCCGGGGTCAGGCCGGCCACGGTCTCGGACAGCAGGCGCCGGCACTCCTCCCGCGCGGCCTGCTCGTCCCGTACGTCGAAGTGCCCCGGCCACCACGCGTACACGGCCCGGAGCACGGCGCCGTGCAGGGCGGCCTCCTCAAGGGCGAAGTCGACGGCCGCGGCGGAGTGGGGGCTGCCGTCCACCCCGACGACGAAGTACGGCTCGTGCGTGATGTGCTCCGGCTCGGGTACGACCACCACCGGGCAGGACGCGTGAGCCATCAGGGGCAGCGCGACCGAGGCGGAGCCGAGGACCTCCTTCACCCGGCTCAGCCGCTGGGATCCCACCACCACGGCGGTGGCGTCCCGCGCCTGCTCCCGCAGCACCCACACCGGGTCCCCCTCGGCCAGCAGCCCCGACACCTCCACCTTCGGCTGCCGGGCCTCGCCGAACGCCGCCGCCTCCTGGAGCACGTGCTCCCCGGCCGAGTGAAGCGCCTCGTTCCACTCCTCCCAGGACGGCCGGACCTCGCGCCTGCGGTAGCCGCGGGTGGGCGTTCCCTCCGCGTGGACCAGGCGCAGCGGCACCCCGCGCCGGGCCGCCTCGTCGGCGGCCCAGGCCAGCGCCATCCGCCTGGCGGGATCGGGGTCGACGCCGACGACGACCGGTCGGCGGTCCGTGGACGCGACCATGGCCACCTCCCAGCCGATCGTGCTTTCCGGGACCATCACCCATACTGGTGCAGTGGCGTGGCCCCTGCATGCCGGGTGGAAGAGGCCAGGTCAGAGGCCGTCCGCCGGGTAAGGGAACCTCTCGTGCGGGAGGAGCAGGCGTGATCACTCGAGTACGGCTGCCGCACCGGCACCTGGCCCCTCCGGCGCGGCCCCGACCGCCGGGGGAGCCGGCGAAGCCGCGCCCTCGGCCCCCGACGCCTCCCACGCCTCCCGCCTCTCCGTGGCGGCGCTGGATGCTGCCCCTGGTCCTGCTGAACCTCTTCCTGGTGGTCCTGCTGGCCCGGGGGCTCTCCGCCCCTACCGCCGCGCAGCTCTCGTACAGCGACTTCGTCGGCAAGGTGGACGCCGGCCAGGTGAAGACGGTGGACATCGGCGACAAGGGAACCGTCGACGGCACCCTCACCAACGGAAAGAAGTTCACCACGCAACTTCCCACGGCCCTGGGCACCGGCGGCCTCGAACAGCGCCTCCAGGACCGCCACGTGACCATCTCCGCCACGCGCGGCGGCGGCAGCGTCTGGACGTCCGTGCTCGTGGGCGTGCTGCCCTTCATCGTCCTGATGGGCATCCTCCTGTGGAGCATCCGCAGGACGGCGGGATCCCTCAGCGGCGGCATCAGCGCCATCGGCCGCTCACGAGCGAAGATCATCGAGGCCGAGCGGCCCACCACCCGCTTCGACGACGTCGCCGGGTACGACGGCGTGAAACAGGAGATCGGCGAGGTCGTCGACTTCCTGCGCAACCCCGGGCGCTACGCCGCCGCCGGGGCCAAGGGGCCGCGCGGCGTCATCATGGTCGGGCCCCCGGGCAGCGGCAAGACGCTGTTCGCCCGCGCCGTGGCGGGCGAGGCGGACGTGCCGTTCCTGTCGGTGACCGGCTCCGCCTTCGTCGAGATGTTCGTGGGAGTCGGCGCCTCGCGCGTCCGCGACCTCTTCGACGAGGCCCGCAAACGAGCGCCGTCGATCATCTTCATCGACGAGATCGACGCCGTCGGCGGCCGCCGCGGCGGCGGCACCCGGCTCGGCGGCAACGACGAACGGGAACAGACCCTCAACCAGCTGCTCGCCGAGATGGACGGCTTCGACCAGAGCAGCGGCATCGTCGTCCTGGCCGCCACCAACCGCCCCGACGCCCTCGACCCCGCCCTGCTGCGCCCCGGCCGCTTCGACCGGCAGGTGACCGTCCCCCTGCCCAACCAGAACGAACGCGCCGCCATCCTCGCGGTGCACGCACGCGGCAAGACGCTCGCCCAGGACGTCGACCTGGACGCCGTCGCCCGCGCCACCCCCGGATTCTCCGGAGCGGACCTCGCCAACCTCGTCAACGAGGCGGCCATCAACGCCGTACGCGCGGACCGCGCCGTCATCACGGCCCACGACGTCGACACCGCGCGGGACCGGGTACTGCTGGGCCGCCGCGAGACGTCCAACGCCCTCCTCCCCGAGGAACGGCACTCGGTGGCGGTCCACGAATCCGGGCACGCCCTCGTCGCCGCTCTGTGCGAACACGCCGACCCGGTCGCCAAGGTGACCATCCTGCCCGCCGGAGTGACCCTCGGCGTCACCGAACAGCTCCCCGAGGCCGAGCGGCACCTCTACAGCGAGAGCTACCTCACCGACCTCCTGGCCGTCCGGCTCGGCGGCCGGGCAGCCGAACTCGTCGTCTTCGGCGAGGGCTCCACAGGCGCGGCGAACGACCTGGCGGGCGCCACCCAGATCGCCACCCGCATGGTCAGGGAGTTCGGCCTCTCCCCGGCCTTCGGCCCCGTCGGCTACGCCTCGGGGACGCCGCAGTTCCTCGGCGACACCCCACCGGAGGACCTGCTGCGCCGGCCCTACTCCGAACAGACGCAGCGGATCGTCGACGAGGAGGTGTCCCGGATGGTCCGGCGCTCCGAGGACCGGGCGCTGGCCCTGCTACGCGACCACCGGCCCGCCCTGGACCGGCTGGCCTCGCTGCTCGTCACCCATGAGACGGTCGACGGGGCCGTGGTACTGGACGTCCTCCGCGAGGAGGACGGTCGGTGAGGCGGCGACCGCCCCCTCCACGCACAACGCACAACCGTGGCGCTTCACCGGCTCTGGACGGTCCGCCCGGTGACCTGGCCGGGGCGGACGCGGATCCACAGGTCGCGCGTGCCACCGGCCCAGGGCCGCGCTCCGGGGCGGGTGGTGAGGGCTTCGACGACGTCCGGGTCGGTGATGTGTTCCGCCGTACCCGTGATGAGGACGCTCCAGCCACGGCTGACGTGCGCGTCGATGTGGTCGGCCTCGAACGCGAGCGGACCCCCGTCGTCCGCCGCCGTGGCGCCTCCCACCTCGGTCCGGTAGACGACGGTGCGGCCGTCGACCAGGAAGTTCACGGGCAGGACGACAGGAGTGGGCCCGACGGTCAGGCCGACCCTGCCGATGCCGTGGGTGCCGAGCCTCCGCCAGCAGTCGTCCTCGGAGAGGCGCGTCAGCAGATGGCTGGCACCGGCGGGCTGCTGCCCGGGCGCCGCCTCTCGTGGGCCCTCGGTGAGTTCGTCATAGGGCATCTCCAGAGCGGCGGCGAGGCGCATGAGGGCGGCGGGGTCGAAATCCCCGCTGAACGTCTCGAGCTGGCTCAGATAGGGGACGGACATACCGGCGAGGCGCGCCACTTCCTCACGGCTCAGCCCCAGCTGCTCGCGGCGCACCGCACACCGCGTGGCCACCGTGTCCTCACCCGGGTCGTGCATCGTCCCAGCCTCCACGTGGCCGCCTCGGCAGGCCGGCCGCCCTCCCAGGGGAACAGAACGTGACGGCTCGTGCCAGCGCTGCGCCGCCGAGCGGGCACGGCGCGCGCGGACGGCCTCACCGGTGCGGCACCACCGCGACGGGGCAGGCGGCCCGGTGCAGGGCCGTGTGGCTGACCCGCCCGAGCTGCAGGCCGGGCCGGCCCTGTTGCCTGGTGGCGCCGAGTACCAGCAGATCGGCGTCGGCGGCCGGGCCGAGCAGCATCCGGTGCGCGGGTCCTTCCAGCACGGTGCGGGTGACGGACACCCCCGGGTGCTCGGCCATGGCCTCCTCCAGCACCTCGGCCAGGACGGCGGTGGCCTGCTCCTCGTAGGCCCGGGCGGTGGCATCGAGCACGGTCAAGGGGTCCACCGACGGCGGGGGAGCACGCCAGGTCCGTACGGCCTCGAGCCCGCAGCCGCGCGCCTCGGCCTCGCACAGGGCGAACCGTACGGCGGCAGCGGCCTCGTCCGCCTCGCCCACGCCGACGACGACCCGGTCGCTCATGCCCTTGACGTTGCGCTCCTCGCCGCGCACGACGACGACCGGGCAGTGGGCACGGCCTGCCACCGCGAGGCTCACGGAGCCCAGTAGGAACGCCTTGACAGCGCCCCGCCCGGACGAACCGGTCACCAGAACCGCCGCACCGAGCGACTCCTGCACCAGTGCCGCCACGGCCTCGTCGGGCAAGGCCACGGCGTCCACCGGCAGTTCGGGGGAGAGCCGGCGGGCCCGCTCCTCGGAGGAGGCGATGATGTGCTGTTCCGCCAGCTCCTCCGCCTGCCGTTCCCCGGTGAACGAGGGCACCGACCCTTCGTAGCGCTCCCACAGTGACGCGTGGACCACGCGCAGGGGGAGCCGGAGGCGGGCCGCTTCCGCCACGGCCCAGTCCAGGGCGGCGAGAGAGCCGTCCGACCCGTCGACGCCCACGACCACGGGACGCTCCATCGTGCTCACCGCCTCCCGGAGTCGCGCAGGCGCGCGGCGGACAGCGCTTCCCGCTCGAAGTAGTCCGCGCACGGCGTGATCAGATCCAGGCCGCTCAATGCCTGCATGAAGAGAAACTGGCCTTGAGGATTGACCTCCAGCCAGATGGGCGTTCCATTGCTGTCCATCTTCATGTCGACCACTCCCATTCTCAGCCCAAGGCGCCTGAGTACCTCCACCAGACCGCCGGAAGTGGCGTCATCGACGTTCGCGGTCCGGAAGCTTCCGGGCAGGTTCCCTCTCCAGTCCAGATCGTGACTGTGGATCGTCACCGCGTGGACCTCGTTTCCCAGGACCAGTGCCCGAAGATGGTCCTGCCCCGGAACGCATTCCTGGTAGACGGCCGGGGCCAAGCGCATCGACGCTTCCTCCCCGAGGAGGGCATCGGTCACTTCGCGCGTGAACGTCGGCGCGCCGGTACAGCCCCGAACGCTTTTCACGACCACGTCGCCCTCGGCCGAGCGGCAGAACTCCCTGATGACTTTCGGGTCCTGGCTCACGAGAGTGCGTGGCACCGGCAGGCCGACCGCCCGCGCCGCGCGCAGCTGAACGAGTTTGTTCTCGGCCGTCGCGGTCGCGTGCGGGTCGCTGATCCATGTGCCCCGAAAGTCATTCCACAGCATTCCGGCCAGCGTCGTACGACAGTCGTTGTTGATGATCTCGACGTCCGCGCGATTCGTGATGTGCGGCGGGATCCTTTGAAAGTTGTTGCCGCGCCGCCACCAGATGACATCGAGGTCCCCGACGTCCACGGGCTCCCCGCCCTTGGCCGACACGAGGCTCTCGGTGTCGGACCAGCTCAACCCGCCGCGTTCGCAGAGGCTGTCCGTCTCGATCACGTCGCAGGCGATTCTTCCACGCGCCCTCAGCACATGCCGCATGAGCAGCGCGTGGAGATCCGCGGAATCCGTGAGGATCGCCAGACGGCCCGTCTTCACCTTCGGCTCCGGATCCTCCACATGCCGGATCCCTCACATGAGGGTGTAGTCCACCTTGGAGTCGTCCGCCTCGGGCGGGTTCCCGCTCACGGAGAAGGCGCAGGAGCCGCCGGAACCCTCCTGGATGTCTTCCCTGAGCTCCGCGTAGCGGATGACAGCCGCTTCCCATTCCCTGAGCTCCGGGGGCACCGTGGTCGCGGCGTCACCCTGCGGTGTGCCAAGGAATACGATCGGCCGTGACTTCCCGGTTTCTCGAGTCATGACGCGATTCCCGTCTTCCGCGATCGATCGGTCGGAAATGACGCGCGGCGGCCACGGTTGTCCGATACCGGTATCGCGCATCGATCGCACCAACTCCTCCCATGGGATCATCGCGTGTCGGGCGTGTCAAAGCGATCTCTTCCGGACGGTGACTTGTGCCGGTGGTGGGGGGAAGACTGTGGAATTTTCTGTGCTGGGAGCCGTGGGCGTCCGCGACGGTGAGGCCGTCGTGCCGTGCGGGCCGCCGCAACAGCAGGCGGCCCTCGTGATGCTGGCGCTCCGGCGCGGTCACGCCGTGCCGCTGCACGAGCTGGTGAGCGGGGTGTGGGGCGACACGGCGCCGGACTCGGCGGTGATGATCGTGCGCACCTATGTGTGGCGGCTGCGCAAGCTGCTGACGGCGGCCGGCTGCGACGCGCAGGTGCTGGCCAGGGTGGGCGACGGCTACCGGCTCGCGGAGGAGCCGCTGTCGGTGGACGCCTTCCGGGCCGAGCACCTGGCGGCGGAGGCGGCGCGGGCGCGCGGGGCCGGGAAGCACGACGAGTGCGCCGCTCTGCTGACGGAGGCGGTGTCCCTGTGGCGGGGCGAGCCCCTGGCGGGGGTGCCCGGGCCGTTCGCCGACCGGCAGCGCTCCCGGCTGTCCGAGCTGCGGCTGACCCTGCTGGAGGAGCGCTTCGACCTGGACCTGCTGCTGGGCCGGCACGCCCAGGCGGTCCCGGAGCTGACCGCGTTCATCCGGGAACAGCCGCTGCGGGAGCGGTCGTACGGATTCCTCATGCGGGCGCTCTACGCCGCCGGACGGCAGGCCGACGCCCTGGCGGTGTTCGGCAAGGCCCGCGAGGTGCTGGCGCTGGAGCTCGGCCTGGATCCCGGGCCCGAGCTGCGTTCCCTCCACGAGCGGATCCTGGCCTGCGACCCGGAGCTCGCCCCGTCCTCGGGCGGGCCGGCGGCGGAGCGCCCGCCGAGGGAGGGCGGCGCCTCGGCGCCCCCCGCCCGCCCCGCCCAGCTCCCGGCCGACATCTCCGACTTCAGCGGCCGCGACGAGGCGGTCGCCGAGCTGTGCCGGGCCCTGGCCGACCCGGAGCGCACCGCGCTCGCCGTCGCCTCCGTCAGCGGGATGGGCGGCATCGGCAAGAGCACCCTGGCCCTCCGGGTGGCCCACCAGATCAAGGGGGAGTACCCGGACGGTCAGCTCTACGCCGACCTGCGCGGCTCGGGGACGGACGCGGCCGACCCCGGCACCATTCTGGTGAGCTTCCTGACCGCGCTGGGCGTCTCCCGGCGGAAGATCCCCGGCTCCCTGGAGGACCGGTCCCGGCTGTTCCGCACCCTTCTCGACGACCGCAAGGTGCTGCTGCTGCTCGACAACGCCCGCGACGCCGCCCAGGTCAGACCGTTGCTGCCGGGAGCGGCCCACTGCGCGGTGGTGGTCACCAGCCGGGCGCGCCTGGTGGGTGTGCCCTCCGGCGCCCATGTCCGGCTGGAGGAGTTCAGCACGGCCGAGGCGCTCTGTCTGGTGCGGCGCATCGTGGGCGAATCCCGGGTCGCCCCGGAGGAGGAGGCCGCGCTGGCGCTGGTCGTCGCCTGCGCGTGCCTGCCCCTGGCGGTGCGGATCGTGGCCACCCGTCTGTCGTCCCGGCCGGGCTGGACGGTGGCGCACCTGGTGGCCCGGCTCGCCGACGAGCGGCGCCGGCTGGCCGAGCTGCGCGCCGACGACCTCGCCGTGGCCGCCGCCTTCGAGCTCGGCTACCGCCAGCTGACCGACCCGCAGGCGAGGGTGTTCCGGTCGCTGGCCTCGGTCGCCTGGCCGCACATCGGGCTGGGCGCGGCCGCCGCCGCGCTGGGCCTGGCCGAGGCGGACGCGGAGGACCTGCTGGAGCCGTTGGTCGACGCCGCGTTGCTCGAGTCACCGGCACCGGGCCGCTACCGGTACCACGATCTCGTGCGGGACTTCGCCCGGCAGCTGCCCCCGGCCGACGAGGACCTCGCGGACTCCGACGTGGAGCGCCGGCTGCTCGACCACCTGCTGGAGATGGCGGGGGAGGCGTTCAGGTGGATGGTGCCCGGCGACCCGGTGCACAGCACCATCGCCGCCGGCGCCGTGCGGCGGGACGGCCCGCGCTTCACGGACCTGGCCGAGGCCCGTGAATGGGTGATCACCGAGTTCGACTGCGCGCTCCACACCGTCCAGTTGCTCGTCAGACGGTGGGAGGCCGCCGAACAGGAGCCGCTGACGGCGGCCGCCGACCTGCTGGTGGCCCTGAGTTCGTTCGGCCAGGACGTCCCGTACGCGCAGATGGCCCTCGCCGCCGAGGCGCTGGCGGAAGCCGCCGCCCTGGCGGGCAACCACCGCGCGGCCGGCCGCGCCCACTTCATCTGCGGCAACGCCGCGATCCAGGAGACCCGGCTGACGCGGGCCCGTTCCCACGCCCAGCTGGCCGCCGGGTTCTGCCGGCGGGCCGGCGACCGAGCGATCCTGCAGCAGGCGTGCAACGACCTCGGCGTGATAGCCCAGTTCGAGCAGCGCTACGACGACGCGGCCGAGTTCTTCGACGAGGCGCTCGTCCTGGCCCGTGAGTGGGGGCAGCGGTCGGGCGAGCTGATCACCACGCTCAACGCGGCGCTGGCCCGCATCCGCGGCCGCCGGGCCGAGGAGGCGCTGCCCGCCTGCGAGGAGGCACTGGCCGCCCTGCGCGAGATGGCGGACCGGCACGGCGTGGCCCACGCGCTGTGCGTGCGCGGGCAGGCCCTCCACGAACTGGGCCGGTACCCGGAGGCGCTGGCCGGCTACCGCGAATGCCTGGACCTCTGCGCGACGGAGGGGATCCCGGGCCAGCAGGCGCAGGCGTGGTACCGGTACGCCGAGACCCTGCGCGTCATGGGCGACGCCGAGGAGGCGCTGGAGGCGGCGGACCGGGCGGTGGCCTACTACCGGACGGTGCCCGGCCGCGACCGTGACCGGGGCTACGCGCTGTGGACGCGGGCCCGGGTCTCGCACAGCGCCGGCCACCACGGACGGGCGCTGGAGCAGGCGGGCGAGGCGCTGGAGGTCTTCACCCGCACCGGGCTGCCCGAGGCCGCGCAGGTGCGTGCGCTCATCGACGACATCCACGGCATCGACAGCCTCGACGGCGTGCGGCCCGCGCCGGCGTAGCGCGGGCCGGGGGCGACGGCCCCTCAGGCCTTGGTGTTGTACTCGGTCTGGTCGTGGTTGCCGCGGCCGTTGCCGTTGTGCCCGTCCGTGACGGTGAAGTGGGTGACGGGGGAGTCGGCGGAGGTCCGTGCGGCACCGCCGGAGCCGGTGACGGACGACAGGGGACCGGCGGTGACCAGCAAGGCGGCCAGGGCGGCCGGGACGAGAACGGCGGTACGGCGCTTGCGGGACACGGAGGTGCGCGACACGGGAGGGTCCTGTCTCTCGGTGGAGCGGTTTCGATGCGGTGATTCTGCGCGCCGCCCATCTACGTTCGATATATGGGCACTCGACACCGGAGCTCAGACGCCCTCTCCACGGCCCTCCCAGGGTGCCTCGGGCTCCAGGGAGCCGGCCAGCCGGATCCTCGCCGCCTCGATCATCCCCAGCGCACCCCAGCTACTGGTGCCGGTGTACATGTAGCGCAGGGCCGGGCCGTTCTCGGTGAGGCACTCGACGATCACGACCGCGCGCATGGCGTGGTGGTCCGAGGGGAGCGGGGGCAGGCCGAGCCCGTACACGTCGTCGTTCATGGGTTTCCCTCCGCCGGCGCCGGGGCGGCCGGGCGGGCCGTGCCCAGGTGCGCGGCCAGCGCGGCGATGCCCGGGCCGGAGCCGAGGCCGGGGATCGCGCCCTCGGCGAGTTGCGCGCGGCGGGCGTGTTCCACCACGGCAGCGGCGGTCAGCTCCGGCAGCCGGGCGCGGAACCGGTCGAGCAGCAGTTCGGCGGCCGCGTGGAGGTCGTCGTCGGCCGGCGGGCGGCTCGGCAGCGGCAGGGAGCCGAGCAGCAGGCGTTGCAGCGAGGTGAACAGCTGCTGCGTGCCGACCTCGCGGATCGTGAGCGAGAGGTGGGAGGAGAGGCCCTCGCCGCCCACCGCCTCGTGGGCGAAGCCGCGCGGGATGTAGAGCACTTCCCCGGGGCGCAGGGTGTCGGTCAGCAGGGCCGGGCCGCCGTCGGCGACCGCGCCGGGCTTCCAGTCGGCGTCGCCGGGGCCGCCGCGCACGGTCCAGTGCTTGCTGCCGGTGTGCTGGAGCAGCAGGACGTCGGCGTCGTCGCGGTGCAGCTCGAGCCCTTGTGCCCCGGGCGGCGTGACGAAGAAGAACGCCTCGACGCGGCGGCCGAGTTCGCCCTCCAGCGCGCGGGTCAGCGCGCGGGTGGCCGGGTGCCAGTGCTCGACGTTGCGCAGCACCAGGGAGGCGCCCTCGGCGAGCAGCTCGCGTACCCGGTCCGGGTCGGCGTACCCGGGGGTCGTGACGCCCGCGACGGTGCGTGAGCGGGTGTAGCGGGAGGAGTGCACCGGGTCGCCCGCCCGGGCGATCTCCAGGTGGGGAACGCGCAACAACCCCCCGGCCACCGCGGTGTCGATCTCCTCCAGCGTGAGGGGCGCGGCCGGCCCGCCGCCGGGACCGGGCCGGAAGACGGCCGGCGTGGTGCGCCAGCAGCGGTCCAGGAAGGCGTCCGTGTCGCCCACCCAGCGGGTGAGTTCCTCCCGGTGCATGCGGTCTCTTCTCTCTGTCGGGTTCCGTCTGGCTGCCGGGTTCCGGCTGGTCGGGTTCCGGCTGTTCATCAGGCCAGCAGCAGCGCGCGGTCCCAGCGGGTGGCGGGCGCGGTGTCCGTGGCGAAGGTGTGGAGGGCGAGCGCCGCGCCGGCCGCGCCGGTGAGGAAACCGCCCGGATGCTCCTCGGGCGGCCGTTCGCCCGGGGCGTCGGCGAAGCCGAACGGCCGCTCCCCGTCGACGAGGTCCAGCAGACGGGCCGCCAGCCCCGGCAGGTGGCCGGCGAGTTCCGCGTCGCCGCTGTCGCGGGCGACGCGCCAGGTGGTCTGGAGCAGACCGGCCACCCCGTGGCAGAGCCCGGCCTCGGCCGACGGCTCCGCCTCCGCCGACGCGGCACGGCTCAGCGCGGCCCGCAGCGCCTCCACGCCGGCCTCCTGCCAGCGGGGGACGCCCAGGGCGAGGCCCGCGAGCTGGAGGGCACGGGCGATGCCCGGGGTGCCGTAGCACCAGGACGGCGGCCCCGCCCCGGGTCGCGCGGGGCCCGAGGCCAGCTGACCCGGCCACCAGGATCCCGCGCCGTCCGTCCGGCGTCGCACGAGGAGCCATTCGGCGAAACCGGTGATCGCGGCCCGCTGGCCGGGCACCCGCACCCCCTGCCGCCAGGCGAGGGCCAGCAGGGCGAGGGGGCCCGGGAGGCCGTGGGCCATGCCCAGGTTGGCGTGCCCCTCCGCCGGGTCCACCGGCCGGTACGAGTCCCCGGCGAGCGCCACCCACCAGCCGGGCAGCAGCCAGCCGTCCACGCGCACCGGCCGGGCCAGCGACGTCAGCGCCCGCACCAGGCGCGCGACGGCGGCCTCGGCCGGGCCGCCGAGCTCCAGCAGGTGCGCGCCCAGTCCGGCCTGCCCGCTGATCACGTCGTACGCGGTGAAGTCGGCGCAGCCGAGGCGCTCGGCGACGCGCCGTTCCTCACGCCCGGCCCGGGCGCCCGCGATCCCGGCGACCTGCCGCGCGAGATGGTCCCGGGCCGCGGGACCCGCCGCCGCCCGGTGGAGGGCGAACGACAGGGCGGCCACGGGCCCGTACAGCCCCTGCGGCCCGGGAGCCGTCGCCCGTGCGGCGAGCGCGGCGCCGTGCCGCAACCACGCCTGGGCGGCGGTCCGGTGCGCCGGATCGGTGCGGGCCAGCTCGGCGTGGAGCAGGGCGATGCCCGGCGCGCCGTCGCCGAGGCTCGCCGCGCGGAAGGCGGACACGTCCCGGGCCGCTTCGACGGCGGGGTCGGCCAGCCGCCGCGCGACGGTCGCCACGACGTCGGCGGCCCGTCGGCGCAGCGCGTCCACCGGCGCGCCTATCGGCACGTCCATCGGCACCCCCACCCGCGCTTTCACCGGGCCGCCCGGAGGCGTTCCCGGCGGCTGCGCAGCGCCGCGGCGGCCAGGGCGAAGGAGCGCTCCTCGGCAGGACGGTCGATGCCGGTGAGCCGGTTGTGGTGCATGTGCAGGAGGGAGCCCAACGGTCCGGTGCCCGCGCCGAGTTCCCGGAGGAGCGTTCCGTACGCGGTCAGTGCGGGGGCGCGGCGCTCCCAGCACGCGAGCAGCGCCGGGCCGCCGGGCAGCGCGCGCAGCCGCTGCCAGCCGCCGAACGGGTCGATCAGTTCCCGCGCCAGGTCCTTGGCGGCGCGCGAGGGCTCGGCGTCGGGCACCGGGCGGTCGAGCAGGTACCGGACGCCCTCCGTGGTGCCCGCGACACGGCAGGCCAGGTCGACGTGGCCGAGCGCGCTGAGCACCGTCCTGTCCAGGGACAGCGCACGGCTGTCGAGCAGCTCGACCTGCTCCCGGCAGGCCAGGCTGTCGGCGTGGAAGGCCAGTTCGGCGGCGGCTGCCGCGGCGGGTCCTCCGTAGCGTTCGAGTTCCGGGTCGTAGGTGTCCAGCACCAGCCTGTCCCCGAGCCCCTCGGCGGCCAGCCCGTCGCACCAGTCCCGCAGCCGGGGCAGCAGGGAGCCGGTGAGGACGGCGGGCTCGCCGTGGAAACGCAGCCTCAGATGGGGGTCCGGGTCGCGGTAACGGAGGTAGAACCAGCGGTCGACCTCACCGGGCAGCCCCTCCAGCAGCCGGGGCAGCCGCCGGGCGAGGATCTCGTCCTGGCGCTCGGCCGAGCAGTACACCTTGGCGTACAGCCACCGCGAGCCGGGGGCGTGGGCGGCGCGGACACGGCGGGGCTCGGGCACGGGCACGGGCCGGAGGGCGGACGCGCCCGCGCCGCCGGGCGCGGGGGCCGACCGGAGCATCGGGAACGCGATCTCGTTGACCCGGCCGGACCGCTCGCCGCCGTCGGTCAGCCAGCCGAAGCCGTGGCCGCAGTCCGTCGGCGGTTCCTGGAGGAAGCCGCCCGGGCGGCGCAGCCACTCGTCGCGCAGCAGCGCGCGGTGGAACGGGCGCCGCAGGTCGAGGGCGACGCGGTTGTCCCCGTTGACGCTCTCCACCCGGTCCGGCACCCGCCAGCGGGAGCGCCAGGCGTCGAAGAGCCGCTCCCAGTCGGCGGGCGCGGTGGCCCGCTCCGAGAGCGCCGGGTCCGTCGGACGCCAGCGGGCCAGGGCGAGCACCGTGCGCCCGCGCCGGACCCTGGGCAGGTACGGCAGGTCGTCCGCGGCCCCCCAGCGCCAGCGCGGCCACGCCGGGAAGCCGTGCTGGGTCACCTCGTGCAGGAACCGGGCGGCGTTCGGCGCGTGCCACACCGTCGCGAGCATGCTGGGGACGACCGGCACGACCTCCTTGCCGAGCCGGGGCGCCACCACGGCGAGCCGGTGGACGTCGGCGACGACGGCCAGGTCGGACACGCCGAGCTCCGTCCCGTCGGTACGGTCGGCGAACGCGCCGAGCGTGATGGTGTGCGTCAGACGGCGCGGCACCAGCGCCACGTTGGTGGTAGCGCCGAGCGGCGGCGGGAACATCAACTGCGCGGGGACGGCGCCGGGCGCGGCCCCGGGTACCCGCCGCACCACCTCGGTGACCCGGTCGTCGTCGGCGCCCAGCACGAACCCGAAGCGCCCCGCGTGCGCTCCCGCCGTACGCGCCCCACCGGTGACCACCAGCCGGAAGTCACCGCCGGCCAGCGCCTCGGGCGAGTCGGCGAGCAACTGCGCCAGCATCTCGAACGACGGCGGGGCCGGCGCTTCTTCGTCACCGGCGGTGAGCCGCTCCACGAGGGCGTCGTCCAGGACGACCTCCCGCTCGCCGTTGACGGACGCTTCCTGGGCGAGCTCGGTCAGCAGCCGGTCCTGGCCCCGCTCCCGCTGCTCCCGGGCGTCCGCCGGACTCCCTTGGGCGGTCCGCGCGGTGGCGGGGAGCCGGTACCCGGCGGGGCCGCCGAGGCCGATGTCCGGATCGAGGAGTTCCGTCAGCGGTACGGCGCGCCCGGCACCATACCGTTCGAGGAAATCGACGTGGTACTGGCGCAGATGAGCCGGGCCCGGCCGGGCCGCGGCCAGCCGCCACAGGGTCTCGGCCGCCCGTTCCGCCTCGGCGCGCACGGCGGGCGGCAGCCGGACGTCCACGTCGAGGCCCAGGTCGACCTGGAGGAGGTGGTCCGAGGGATGGAGGGCGGCCATCCGGTGGCCGGCGGCGTCGCGGGCCCCACGGCCGCGGCCGAGCGGCGTCGCCGCGTAGTCGGCCAGTTCCTTGTGAACCGCCGACAACTCGGCGGCGATGAGGGCCACGGGGCCGGGGAGCGGTTCGGCCGCGCGATCCCGGGCGGCCAGCAGGTCCAGCACATGGCCGAGCGGATCCGCGCCGTCCAGCGGCGGGCGGAGCTCCGTCAGCAGCACTTCCGATCCGACGAGGTCGACGAGGTGCCGCTCCACGGTGGCGGCCGACACCCCGGGGTAGGCGGCGAGGAGGTCGGCGACCAGATCACCGAACGGCACGGGCAGGGCGGCCCGCCGCATGACGTGGCGCACCACCGCGCCGGCCCGTACCGACACCTCCTGGGTGACCGGCCGGGTTCCCGCCCCGGGGGCCGGGACGTAGGGGACGACCAGCCGGTCACCCCGTACGAAGCACAGGTCGTTGAGGACGACGCGCAGCGGCCGCAGCACGGCCGGCTCGCGCTCCAGCCGCGCCACCACCTCGGTAAGCCAGCCCATGTCGGGCCGCACCGCCTTGCGGTGACGCTCGCCCCAGCGGACCCCGGCCGTCGCCGGCCCGTCGGCGAAGCCGATGGCGGCGACCCCCGCCATCGTGCCGAAGGGCGTGGCCCGGCCGGACATCCGCAGCCGGTACCGCGCCAGCGCCCGCACCGCGCGCCGCAGTTGCTTGGCGCGCACCGGCTCTCCGGCGAGCACGGCGTCGAGGGTCCGGCTCAGGGAAGGACTCGCCAGCGAGACCGCCTCCCTGAGCCGGTCGTCGGCCGCGGCGGTGCGCAGATGCTCCCGCAGTTCCGCCTCGTCGCCGCTGTCGCAGGGCTCCTGGGGGCCGCCGGACGGTTCCGGCGGCCGGATCGCGGCGCGGAACAGCAGGGTGTCCGCGCAACGGAAGGTCGACGGACCGGGGATGTCACTGCCCGGTTGGGCCGTGGGTGCCGCCACGGGGAGCCTCCAGAGTGGTGCGGGGGAACGAGTGAGGCGGCCCTTGGGGGTCGGGCCGCCTCACTCGTGGATCCTGTTCGGACGCAGGACCGACCGTCAGATGGTGGTCTTGCAGTAGAACGGCCAGGAGCCGGTCGCGGCCTGGACCGCGGCGGCCTGCTCGTCCTCGCCGGTGGCGGCGATCTCGATGACGTCCAGCTCGAACAGCTCGTCGAAGTTGTTCATGTCGACTCCATTCACTTCGTGTGCGACGCTCCCCGTCTCCGGGGCGGCCCCGGGGTTCTTCCCGGCGACTGACATCAACGTACGGAGCGCCTTTCTACGGCTTATCTACGTGGCGTCGACGCCACGTCCACGCCCCACCCGGTCTTCCAATGGCGGTCGCGCCGGAGCGGTCGCAGCATGGAAACGAGCCGGTTCGCTTCTTCCGCAAGCGCCTCGCGAGGCAATGGCCCGTCCCGGAGTCCATGGGAGACGCCATGCCCATGCTGCTGATCAAGGGAAATTTTCACCTTTCCGGCCACACCAGACCCGACGGGGACACCGTCCCGTTCATCCCGGACTACGTGGGCGAATGGAAGCTCGTCCAGGGATGCCACAAACCGGAGCCGGCGGCGGACGGCCACGTCGACGTGCGACTCGAGGGCATCGACGCGCTGGAGACCCACTACTCCGGCAACTATGGAACGGAGGAGCGCCAGCCGAGGAAGTTCGCCGACGCCGCCACGGACGCGATGCTGACGTGGCTCGGATTCACCGACATCCGGCGCACCCTGGACCTCCAGACCGGTCACGAGACCATCTCCGCCACTCCCGACAGGGTCCCGGGCTACATCCTCACCCGCGGCAGTGATGTCTTCGGCCGCTGCGTGGCCCTGGTCGTCCCCGGCCCCCCGGTGGGAGCCAGCGGATACGAGATCGACGTCAGGGCCACGCTCCTGGAGAAGACGGCCAACCAGCACCTGCTCGCCGAGGGACTGGCCTACCCCACCTTCTACTCGGGCTTCCCCGCCGAGCTGCGCCGCGCGATGACCGCCGCCGCCCTGACGGCGAAGGCCGACCCCGGCAAGGGCATCTGGAACATCACCTCCGACACGCTCGGCGATGTGACCCTCACCGGGGCGAAGGTCACCGGGATGGCCTCGATCACCGACAACGGCGCGGTGATCCTTCCCAAGCTGTTCCGCAGGCTGAAGGAGTACCTGTCGCTCGGCAACACGTCGCTGGCCTGCTTCCCCGCGTACCTGGGCGGCGCGGCGGACAAGTTCCGCGTCCTGTCGGCCGACCACGAGTCCAAGCTCATCACCGGCCTCCACAACGTCGTCGAGATCACCAACGGCGAGACCGTGAAGATGACCCACCCCTCGGAAGAGCTCCTCTTCGACGAGAAGTGACCGGCCGCGCGGGCCCTCGGGGCGGCGCTCGCCCTCTCACGGGCGCCTGCCCATGAACGGACCCCACTCCGGTCACTCCCGCACGCCCGTGTCGCGGGCGTCCGGGCAGGGGATGCCACGGACCATGACCGTTGAGAGATCACGCCGGCGTTCACGTACCCGTGCCCTGGCGGCGGCGACCGCCGCCCTCGCCCTGGCGGCGACGCCCATGGCGTCCGCCTCGGCGCACGGCCACGACCGGCGGTCGGTCCTCCTGCAGTGCCAGGGCACCGAGTCCGTCTCCTACAGCCCCGGAGTCACCTTCCGGCCACGGCACTTCGACGTCACCACCGACGGACGGTTCGTGTCGTGCGTCGACGTGGGAGGGAAGGTGCGGAGCGGGTCGTACCAGGAGACGTTCGGGCTGTTCGCCGGCTGCGACGACCTTCTTGAGGGCTTCACGGCGCGGCGGACCTTCCGCTGGAGCACCGGCGACACGAGCGTCGCCGACATCAGCGGCAGCAGCACGGAGGTGGCGGGCCAGGTCGTCACCACGATCACCGGCAAGGTCGTCAAGGGCCGGTTCAAGGGCCGGACCGCCGTCGAGATCATCACCCTCCCGCAACCGGGCGTGCTGCGGTGCCTCACCACCGGCTTCACGGGCGCCACGGGAGTGACGACGCTCACGATCACGTGAGGCCCCGGCCGCCCGGCCGGAAGATCCTGGCCACCACCGAGGAGACGGGCTCACCTCCGAGAACGTCCTGCAACTCCCTTACGCCGAGCCGTCGCTGCGTCGGCGTGAGCGAGAGGTACCGCTCGACGCGTTCGTTGAAGGAACGCCGGAACGCGGCATAGAGGTCCTCGTCGGTCCGTACCCGGCCCGCGATCCTCACCAGGGCCGCGGTGCCGGCGAAGTCCTCCTCCGGTACGTCGTCGTACGGCACGACGTCCGAGAACCGGTTGGCGGTCCGCCCGAAGAGCGTGCCGCCGAGACGTCGCACGGTGAAGACGTGGGCGTAGTGCTGCTCGTGCAGTGCCAGCGGCAGCCGGTCCAGGGCCAGCGCCTCGTGGAGCGCGGTCAGCCCCGGTGCCATCAGGTACGCGGGGGTGTTCGCCACCTGCCGCAGCAGCTCGCGCCGGGGCAGGCAACGGAAGGTGGTCTCCCGGCCGGCGGACGAGACGGTTCGCCCCCGCCGTCCGGCGAAGGGGCCGCCGCAGACCAGCACGCGCCGGAACCTCGGCCAGTCGCGCGGCAGGTCCTCGAGCCGGCGCTCCAGCAGCAACAGATAGTCGTTGTGCGACTCGAAATCCAGCAGGAAGTTCCTGAAACCGCCGACATTGACCAGCAGGTCGTACTCCGGGGGCGCCGCACCCGGCGCCGGCAGGCCGGTGTGATCGATGATCGCGCCGGTCAGGTGCACGGCGGGCCCCGATCCGAGCGCGGCGAACTCGGCAAGGCGTGCGTCGATCCCCGGGAAGTTCTGCACCACGCTGTCGGTGGCGAGCAGATGCGCGGCCACGATCCGCTCGTGCGGGGAGAGCTCACGGAGGTGGGCGTCAGCCGCCGCGTATCCGGAGCGCGGCAGCCCCTCGCACAGGTCGCGGATCCGGGCCAGTGGCCGCCCGAGCCGCCAGAAGCCGAACAGGCTGTCCACCATGACCACCGGCCGTCGCGCCACCACGGCCCGCAGGGCCAGGTCCGCGTCCATCGCCGACACCACATGATCGCTGGACTCCAGGAGCGCGCTGACGGCCCCGGACACCGGCCGGATGTCGTCGAAGGCGTCCGGGTTGGCCCGCGCGAAGGACGCCGCCACACCGTCACCCACGAACACCCGCTCGTGGCCGGCGAGCAGCCGTGAGACCGCGGCGAGTTCGGCGACCGGACCGAACCCGCAGTTCTGAGCCCCCATCACGATACGCATGCCGGCGCCCCCGGACCTCCGGCCCCGCCCCGGTCCGCGCCGCCGCCCGCCGGCCGGGCGGCGAAGACCTCGACGAGGCGCTCCGCGAACGCCCCCGGCTGTCCGGCGTATCCGGCGTGGCCGCCCGGGAACAGTGCGGGCCGGTGCCCCAGCCGGTGCGCCAGGGCCACCGCAGGGCGGTGGATGACATACGTACGCGAATCGTGGCCGCCCGCCATCGTGACCCGGTCCGCCACCGCCGCGAGCGCGGCGGAGTCGGGCACGAACCGTGTGGCAGGGCGCATGACATGAGTCAGGAAGAACGCGGAGTTGTCGCGCTCCTCGGGCAGCGCCGGCGCGGGACGGCCGCCGAAGAGCGCACTGAGCCTGTGCAGGGCCGACGCCACGCCCTCGCGGTGGAACGTCCGCAGGACGTCGTCGACGAGCGCGTGGTGCTCCTCGGCGTCCGGCAGCAGGCCCAGGGCGGGCGGCTCGTGCGCCACCACCGCCCGCACCCGCCCCGGATGACGTGACACGAGCTCCAGCCCCACGAGAGCACCCAGGCAACTGCCGAACACGAGGACCGGCTCGCCCGCCGGGAACAGACGCTCCAGCAGGCGGAACGCGTCGTCCGCGTGCACCTCGACCCGCTGCTCCACCGGCGGCCCCTCGAGCACACTGCGGGAGATGCCGCGCGGGTCGTAGCCGACGACGCGGAAGCGCGCGGCCAGCGCGGCGGCCAAGCCCTCGAACACGGCCGCGTCGCTGTTGCCACCGGTGATGAGCAACAGGGGCGGCCCCGCACCCCGTACCTCGTAGTACAGCCGAGCGCCCGGCACCGCTAGCGTCCCCGTCGTGAGCGTGTCCATCGCACTCCAGGTGAGTACCGACAGCGATACCGGGCCCCGGGCATGAGCCCGCTTCCACAGGGCAGGGCGTCGCCATAGGCATGCCCGGACGCACCGCTCCCATACCCCGGGCCCCCTGCCCCCAGGCCGCCCCGTGCGCGATGCCGGTGAAGGCCGCACGCTGGAGACAGAGCACTCTGGAGGCAGAGATAGAGCAGGCCAGGACGGACCGGAGGAGGTCTCCTGATGGTGGGAAGCCGGCAGGCCGTGCTCGTGGAGGTCTCCGACCGGCCCCTCGGCGAGCACGCCGTGCGCTGGGCGGCCGACGAGGCGGCCCTCCGGAGCCTCCCCCTGCGGCTGCTGTACGTCCAGGCGGGGGCGGCGATCACCCTCCCGGACGCGGAACCCGAAAGCCGGGCCCACACCTGGGCGACACATATCCACGCGCGGGGGGAAACGCTGCTGCGCGAAGCACGCGACCAGGCGCTGCGCCACCACCCCGGGCTGGAGATCGACACGGAGCTGGCCTCCGGGCGCCCCCCACGGGTCCTGCGGGAAGCCGCCCGGTCCGCGAGTCTCGTCGTCCTGCCCACACCACGCCACGCCGTGGCGGACTCGCTCTTCACGCCCCGGGACGAGGCCGACGCCCTGACCGGACACCCGGCCTGCCCGGTCGTGCTCGTCCGGGAGCCGCTCCCCGGCGTGCCGGACGACGCGCCCGTGGCGGTCGGGGCGGACGGCTCGCCCTCGGCCCGCCCAGCCGTCGACCTGGCCTTCGAGGAGGCGTCCCTGCGCGGGGTCGGCCTGGTCGCGATCCTGGTCCGCACGCCCCGGGACGCGGGGAGGACCGATGCCCTGGCGGAGGCCCGGGCGGACCTCTCGGAGTCCCTGGCGGCGCACCGGGAGCGGTACCCGGGTGTCGCAGTCCGGCAGGACGTCCTCGTCGGCGACCCCGCGGCGATGCTCGCCTCGGCGTCCCGCCACGCGCGCTGCCTCGTGGTCGGCACGCGCAGAAGAAGCGGACTCAGGGAAGCGCTGGTCGCTTCGACCAGCCGTAGCCTGATCCACGGCACCGACTGCCCGCTGATCATCGCCCCGGCCCCGTCGGCGCCCTGACGCGTCGTGAGGCCACGGGTCGCGGACGACCCGACGGGCGCCCGCCACCGCCTCGCGTCCCCCCGACTGCGGCCGCGCGCCCCGCCGGACGCCCTTACCGCCGACCGATCTTCCGTGCCACGGTGATGAGAGTCGACCAGTCGTGCGCGTGGTGGGGAGACGCCTCCGTGGTGCATACCGTCATCGGTGTCAGTCCCTTCGGCGAGCCCGACGCGCGCATCGCGGCCGCCGTCTGCGCGGCAGGCGGGCTCGGAGTACTCGATCTCGGACGCGGCGACCGCCGGGCACGGGAGGCACTGGGGCTGATGCGCCAATGGGCGCACGGCGCCTTCGGGGTGCGGGTCCAGGACGAGTGCGCGCTACGGCCGGAGGAGGTGCTCGGCCCGGACGCCGAGGGGGGACCGCGCACGGTCCTCCTGGCACCCGGCGTGCGATGGCCCGTGGACCGGGCGCGAAAGGTGACCGTGCTCGCCGAGGCACGCTCGCTGGCCGAGGCGCGCGCCGCCGTACGGGCCGGGGCGGCCGGCGTCATCGGCCGGGGGAGCGAGTGCGGCGGACCCACCGGCGAGCTGTCGACATATGTGCTGCTCCAACAGCTCCTGGCGGACGAGGACTTGGGCGTCCCGGTGTGGGCGTGCGGCGGGATCGGGCCCCGCACGGCCGCCGCGGCCGTGCTCGCCGGAGCCGCCGGAGTCGTGCTCGACGTACAACTGGCGCTGCTGGCGGAGGCGGCCACCCCGTCCTGGCTCGCCCGCCTGCTGCGCTCGTCGGACGGCACCGGCACCACCGTCCTCGACGGGCGGCGCGTGCTGGACCCCGGCCACCCCGCCCTTCAGGCCGCGCCGCGCGGGCGCGCCGTGCCGTTCGGGCAGGACGCGTTCCTCGCGGAGAGATTCGCCCGCGACCACCGGACCGTGGCGGTCGCCGTACGCTCCCTGCGCGCCGCCGTGGACGAGGCGCTCCAGGACCCCGGCGCACCACGGCTGCTGCGCCCCGGCTCGGCCATGAGCCGGGCGCTGGGCACCGCCCTCCCGGTCGTCCAGGGGCCGATGACGCGCGTCAGCGACCAGGCGCGGTTCGCGACCGCAGTGGCGGACGAGGGTGGGCTCCCGGTCGTCGCGCTCGCCCTGGCCGGCCCCGGCAGCACACGGTCGCTCCTCAAGGAGACGGGCGCCACGCTCGGCGGCCGGCCGTGGGGCGTCGGCATCCTGGGCTTCGCGCCCGAGCCGGTGCGCGCCGCGCAACTGGAGGCCGTGAAGGAACTGCGCCCCTCCCACGCCGTCCTCGCCGGCGGCCACCCGGCACAGGCGGCCGCGCTGGAGGCGCTCGGCATCCGGACGTTCCTCCAGGCCCCCTCGCCCGGACTGCTCGGGCAGTTCCTGGCCGCCGGCGCGCGGCGGTTCGTCTTCGAAGGCGCCGAGTGCGGCGGCCACATCGGGCCGCGCAACGCCTTCCCGCTGTGGGAGGCCCAGCTCGGCGTCCTGACCGACTTCCTGGACGCGCGGAAGGGCGACGGGCCGGCGGGCGTCGAGGTGCTGTTCGCGGGCGGAGTGCACGACGCCCGGTCGGCGGCCATGGTGGCCGCCCTGTCCTCGGGTCTCACCGAGCGCGGGGTGGCGGTCGGGCTGCTGATGGGCACCGCGTACCTCTTCAGCCGCGAGGCGGTGGAGTGCGGCGCGGTACGGCCGCTCTTCCAGCGCACGGTCGCCGCGGCGGAGCGCACGGTCCTGCTCGACGCCGCCCCCGGGCACGTCATCCGCTGCGCCCCCAGCCCGTACACCGACGCGTACGCCGCCCACAAGGAGGAGCTGCGCCGGGAGGGGGTCTCCGGGCGGGAGGCGTGGGACCGGCTGGAGCGACTCAACATCGGGCGGCTGCGCGTCGCCAGCAAGGGCGTCGAGCGGGTGGGCGAGGCGCTGCGGGAGGTGGACGAGCGGCGGCAGTTGGACGAGGGCCTTTTCATGGCCGGGGAAGTGGCGGTGCTGCGGCAGGCCGTCACCACCGTGGCCGAGCTGCACCGGGACGTGACGGACCGCGCGGCGGCCTTCTACGAGCGGAGGTCCGCATCCCCGGCCGGGGACCGGCCCCGCACGGCAGCCCCGTACGTGGCGGACAGGCCGCCCGTCCCCGAGCCGCTGGACGTCGCGATCGTCGGGATGGCCTGCATGTTCCCCGGCGCGCCCGACCTGCCGGCGTTCTGGGCCAATGTCCTCGGCGGTGCCGACGCCGTCACCGAGGTGCCCCCGTCACGCTGGGATCCGGCGCTGCACCACGGCGAGGGCGCCCGGGCAGCGGACGTCTCGGCGTCCAAGTGGGGCGGCTTCCTGCCGGGCATCGCCTTCGACCCCCTCCGCTACGGCATCCCGCCCTCCTCGCTCGCCTCCATCGAGCCGGTGCAATTGCTGGCCCTGGAAGCGGCCCGGCGCGCCCTGGCGGACGCCGGGTACGAGCACCGGGCGTTCCCGCGCGACCGTACGTGCGTCGTCTTCGGCGCGGAGGCGGGCAGCGATCTGTCCCACGCGATCACCCTGCGGACCGTCCTGCCGTCCTATCTCGGCGGGCGGCTCCCGAAGGAGCTGGAGGAACGGCTTCCGCGACTGACCGAGGACTCGTTCCCGGGAATGCTGGCCAATGTCGTCTCGGGCCGCATCGCCAACCGGCTCGGGCTCGGCGGGGCCAACTTCACCGTCGACGCGGCCTGCGCCTCCTCGCTGGCCGCGCTCGACGCCGCGTGCAAGGAACTGGTGACGGGAGCCGCGGACGTCGCCCTGTGCGGGGGAGCCGACCTGCACAACGGGATCAACGACTACCTGCTCTTCTCATCGGTGCGCGCGCTGTCCCCCACCGGCCGCTGCCGTACGTTCGACGCCGACGCGGACGGCATCGCGCTGGGAGAGGGCGTCGCGTGCCTCGTGCTGAAGCGGCTGGCGGACGCGCGCCGCGCCGGGGACCGGGTCTACGCGGTGGTCAAGGGCGTCGGCTCGTCCAGCGACGGCCGGTCGCTCGGGCTGACCGCGCCACGGCCGGAGGGGCAGCGCACGGCCCTGGAGCGGGCCTACGCGCAGGCCCGGATCTCCCCGGCCCGCGTCGGCCTGCTGGAGGCCCACGGCACCGGCACGGCGGTCGGCGACCGCACGGAACTGGGCGTGCTGTCGGAGGTGTTCGCGGCGGCCGGCGCGGAGCCGGGCGGGTGCGTGGCCGGTTCGGTGAAGTCGCAGATCGGCCACACGAAGTGTGCCGCCGGCCTGGCCGGACTGATCAAGACGGCGCTGGCGCTCCACACCGGGGTGCGGCCGCCGACGCTCCACCTGCGGCGGCCCGATCCGGCGTGGCGGCCGGACAGCAGCCCGTTCGTCTTCCACGACCGGGCGCTGCCCTGGGCGGCGGAGCCGGCCGCCGAGCGCGTGGCCGGGGTCAGCGCCTTCGGCTTCGGCGGCACCAACTACCACGTGGTGCTGGAGGGCGGCGACGACGTGCCGCCGCGGCGGCACGTCGGTGGCTGGCCGGCGGAGCTGTTCCTCTTCCGCGGCGACGCGGCGATCGAGGACCTGCTGCGGCTGGCGGAGACGAACGAGGCCCACGCGATCCGTGGCTCCGACGACGCGGAGGCGGTGTGGCGGCCGTGGCGGCTGCGCGATCTGGCGCTGACGGCGGCACGCCGGGCGGCGGACACGGCGGCCGGGCCGGTCACCGCCGCGGTGGTCGCGTCGTCCCCGGCCGAACTGCCAGGGCTGCTGCGGGCCGCGCTGGCCGGGCGGCCGGGGCCGGGCCTCCTCCTGCCCGGACCCGAACGGGTCACGGGAGAGACGGCCTTCCTGTTCCCGGGGCAGGGCAGCCAACGGCCCGGCATGCTGGCCGACTTGTTCGTCGCGTTCCCGGAGACACGCCGGCATCTGCGCGGCGCCCCGGTGGCCCGGATGTTCCCACCGGCCGCGTTCGGACCGGACGAGCACGAGACGCGGCGGCGCCGGCTCGCCGACACGCGCGACGCGCAGCCGGCCCTCGGCGCGGCCTGCCTGGCCGTCCACGACGTGCTGGCCGAGCTCGGGATCCGCCCGGCGATGGCGGCGGGGCATTCCTACGGGGAGCTCGTGGCGCTGTGCGCGGCCGGTGTGTTCCCCGCCGACGCCCTGCCGGAGCTGAGCGCGCTGCGGGCCGGGGCGATGGCAGCGGCGGCGGGTGACGAGCCGGGCACCATGGCGGCCGTGACGGCGGGAGCGGCGGAGGTCGAGACCGTGCTGGAGGCCGCCGGACTGGCCGGCCGGGTGGTGGTCGCCGCCCGTAACTCCCCGGCCCAGACGGTCGTCTCGGGCCCGGAGGAGACGGTGCGGCTCGGGGTGGCGGCGCTGGAGGACGCGGGCTTCGGGGCCCGCCGGCTCGATGTGGCGTGCGCCTTCCACAGCCCGGTGATGGAGGAGGCGGCGACCGCGTTCGGCACGGTGCTCGCCGAACGCCCCTTTCGAGCGCCGGAGTTCCCCGTGTGGTCCAACGAGACGGCGGCCCCTTACCCGGCGGACGAAGCCGGTGCGCGGGCCCGGCTGACCGGGCAGATCACGGCGCCGGTGCGGTTCGCCGAGCAGATCGAGGCGATGTACGCGGCCGGTGCCCGCGTCTTCGTCGAGGCGGGCCCGGGGACGGCCCTCACCGGGCTCGTCCGCGCCACGCTCGCCGACCGCCCGCATCTGGCCGTGCCCTTCGAGCCGCACGCCGACGCGGGGCTGCGCGGGCACCTGGAGTCGCTGGCCCGGCTTGCCGTGTCGGGCGGCGTACCGGTCGACGCGGCGGCCCTGTTCGCGGGGCGGGACGCGGTCGTGGCCGATCCGGAGCGGCTGCCGGAGCGGCCGGGGTGGATCGTGGACGGCCATCTGGTCCGGACGGCGGAGGGCGCGGTCCCGCCGGGAGGGCTCAGGCCGGCGCGGCGGCTTGGTGGTCCCGGGCCGGAGCCGGCGGCCGTGGGGCGCGCCGCGAGCTCCGGCCCGGAGGTCGGGGCCGGCGAGGCGTTGCTGAGGGAGTTCCTGCGCGGCAGCCGCGAGGCGGTGGCGGCGCAGCGGGACGTTCTGCTGGCGTACTTGGGGGATCAGCGGCGAGGCGACGGCGTGGTCCCCGTGACCGTCCCCGCGCCCGCGTCGGTGCCGGCCGTGGCCGATGTCCCCGCCGCGTCCGGGCGCCGGCTCGCGGTCGGCCGGCCCGACGTGCTGGGCACCGTGCTCTCGGTGATCAGTGAACGGACCGGCTACCCACGGGAGATGATCGAGCCCCATCTCGATCTGGAGGCCGATCTCAGTGTGGACTCCATCAAGCGGACCGAGATCGCGGGCGAGCTCGTGCAGCGGCTGGCACGGGCCGGGCTGGAGCTGCCCTCGGCCGCCGACACGGACGTGGAGGCACTGGCCCGGGCCCGCACCGCGGCGGAGATCGCCGAATGGCTGTCGGCGCGGGCGGGGGAGCGGCCCGCGTCCGGTCCCTCTGCCGGGCCGGTGGAGGCAGGTAGTACCAGTACGGCCGGTACCGCTCCCGGGCGGTACGTCCTGCGCTCCGTGCCCCTGGACGACGCGCCTGCGGCGGACGGCTCCACGGTGCTGCGGGACAGCCGTTTCCTCGTCCTGGACAGCGAGAACGGCCCCCTGGCGGGGCCCCTCGCCGAGCGGCTGGGGCATCTGGAGGCGCACGTCACGCTGTCCGGGGGCGACACGGCGGCTGAGGATTCCGGACGGACGGACGGGGTGATCCACCTCGTCGGCCCCGGCGAGGAGGCGGCGGGCTCCGTGCTGCCGGACACTTTCCCCCGCTACCAGGAGCTGCTGCGACGCGGGCCGCGCTGGCTCCTCTGCGTACGCCGGGCGGACCCCGGCGACAGGGGTGACGCCGGACTGGGCGGCTTCTTCCGTACCGTGGCGCGCGAATACCCGGCGACGACCGCCCGCGTCGTGTCCGTCCCCCGGGGATGGGCCGCCGCGCAGGTCGTCGACGCGGTCGTCGGCGAGCTGCTCGCACCGGACCGCGCACCCGTCGTCGAACGCGCCGAGCGCGGGCGCCGCCTGGCCGTCGCCGAGCCCCGGGAGGCCACGCCGGGCTTGTCGGCGGCGCGGAGCGCGTCGGAGGCGTCGGGCGTGCCGGCGGCGTCTGACTCGCTCGCCGCGCCGGGCCCGGTGGCCACGCCTGACGGGTCGGCCGCCGATGGGCCAGCCTCCGCCCGGCAGGAGCCTGCCAAGTCGGCCGTCGGTCGGCTCGGGCTCGGGCCCGAGGCCGTCGTGTTGTTCGCGGGCGGTGCGCGTGGGATCGGGTCGCGGTTCGCTGTCGCCCTTACCGCCGCCTCCGGGTGCCGGGTGGAGCTGCTCGGCCGTACCGGCGACATCGACGCCGCGGAGCCGCCGGGCACGGCGGGCGTCAGCGGCCGGACGGCGCTGCGAGCGGCACTGGCCGCGCACGGCGGACTCGAGCCGGCCGAAATCGAGCGTGAGACACGCCTGATCACGGCCCGGCGCGAGACCGCCGCGACCCTCGACCGCATCCGCGCCGGAGGCGGACAGGCCGGCTACCGCACCATCGACCTGCGGGACGCGGAGGCCGTCGAGCAGGCGGTCAAGGAGACCCACGCCCGCCACGGGCGGATCGACGGCGTGGTGTACGCCGCCGGGATCGTCGAGGACAAGCTCATCGCCGACAAGGACCCGGCCTCCTTCCGCCGCGTGTACGAGACGAAGACGGAAGGGGCCCGCGCCCTGCTCACCGCGCTGCGCCGGATCCCCGAACCACCCCGGTTCGTCGTGCTGTTCGGATCCGTCGCGGCCGTCTCCGGCAACCGCGGCCAGGCCGACTACGCCGCCGCCAACGACGCGCTCGCCGTCCTGGGCCGGCGATGGCGGCGGGCCACGGGCGCCCGCGCGCTCACGGTGCACTGGGGGCCATGGGCCCCCGACGCCGAACACGGCGGGATGGTCGGCCCCGAGCTCGCCCGTGAGTACGCGCGGCGCGGCATCGGCCTGATCGCCCCGGAGGAGGGCGTCGCGGCACTGCTCGGCGAACTCGCGTGGGGCGACGACGACACGGACGAGGTCGTCCACGCCGCCCCGGGGTGGCAGCCGTGACAGCGGAACAGACGAAACAGACGCCCGTGGCCATCGTCGGCATGGCGGTGACCCTGCCCGGCGCGGACGGCCTCGAACAGTACTGGCACAACCTCGTCACCGGCGTCGACGCCGTCTCCCAGGTCCCCGAGGGCCGCTGGGACCAGGAGGCCTACGGGCCGGACGCCATCTACTGCCGGCGCGGCGGGTTCGTCGACGACCGGCTGGCCGGCTTCGACCCCGCCGCGTTCGGCATCATGCCCGGCGCCGTCCCGGCCACCGAACCCGACCAGCTCATCGCCCTGCACACGGCCGCCGCCGCCCTCGCGGACGCGGGCGGCCTGGCCGCGACCGACCGGACCCGCGCCGGGGTGGTGCTGGGCCGCGGCGGCTATCTGACGGCCGGTCTCGCGCGACTCGACCAGCGGGTGCGCACGGCCGGGCAGCTGGTCCGCACGCTGCGGGAGCTGCTGCCCGAGCTCGGCGAGCAGCGCCTGGCACGGGTCCGCGCCGCCTTCGAGGAGGCGCTCGGACCGGACGACCCCGGCTCGGTCATCGGGCTCGTGCCCCACTTCGCCGCCTCGCGCGTCGCCAACCGCCTGGACCTGCGCGGCCCCGCGTACACGGTCGACGCGGCCTGCGCCTCGTCGCTCCTGGCCGTCCGGCAGGCGATCACGGAACTGACCGCCGGACGCTGCGACGTGATGCTGGCGGGCGGCGTCCACCACTGCCACGACGTGACGCTGTGGTCCGTCTTCGCCCGGCTCGGAGCGCTGTCCCCGACACAGCGCATCCGCCCCTTCCACCGGGAGGCGGACGGGGTGCTCATGGGCGAGGGCACGGGCATCGTCGTCCTCAAACGGCTGGCGGACGCCGTACGCGCCGACGACCGGGTGTACGCCGTGGTGAGCGGGGCCGGGGTGGCCGGTGACGGGCGCACCGCGAGCCTGGTGACGCCGGACCCCGACGGCCAGGTGCGGGCGGTGCGGCTCGCCTGGGAGGCGGCGGGCATGGACCCCCGCGCCCCGGGTTCGATCGGCCTCCTGGAGGCCCACGGCACGGGGACGCCGCAGGGGGACGCCGCCGAGATCGCCACGCTGCGCCGGGTCTTCGGCCCGCCGGACGGCGCGGACGCTCCCGACTCTCCCGGCGCTCCCGACGCGGTGATCGGCTCGGTCAAGTCGATGATCGGCCACACCATGCCGGCGGCGGGGGCGGCGGGCCTGATCAAGGCCGCGCTGGCCCTCCACCGGCGGACGCTCCTGCCCACCCTCCACTGCGAGGACCCCCACCCCGACCTGCTCGCCACCCGCTTCCGCCCGGCCGCCGAGGCGCGCCCCTGGGAGGCGGAGACCAGGCGGGCCGGGGTCAACGCCTTCGGCTTCGGCGGCATCAACGCCCACGTGGTGCTGGAGGAGTTCCGCCCGCCGGCCGGTCCGGCCCGCGCCCCGCTCGCCCCTCGCGCCGGTGCGGTGACCACGGCCGTGACCGAGCCCGAACCGGTCCTGCGCCTCGCCGCCGGCACCCCCGAGGAGCTGCGCGCGCTGCTCGACGCCGACGACCCGAGTCTGCGCGTCCCGAGCACGGGCACGGGAGGCGCGCGGCTGGCGGTGGCCGGGCCGAGCGCCGAGCGGCTCGCCCTGGCCCGGAAGCTGGTCGCGCGCGGCCGGGCGTGGGGCGGCCGGCGCGACGTGTGGTTCGCGCCCCGGCCGGTGCTCGGTCCGGCCGGCGGTGGGCGCACCGCCTTCCTCTTCCCCGGCCTGGAAGCCCGTTTCACGGACCGGGGCGACGACCTCGCCCGCCACTTCGGGCTGCCCCGCCCCCGCTGGGGGACGGCCCGCGTCGGTGACGTGGCGGAGCACGGCGCCGCCGTCGTCGACAGCGGACGGCTGCTGGCCGCCGTGCTGCGGCGATGCGGTATCGAGGCCGAGGCCCTGGCCGGCCACAGCGTCGGCGAATGGGCGGCGATGGGCGTCGGCGGCATCTTCGCCGATGGCGAAGTGGAAGGGTTCCTGCGGACGTTCGACCCCGGAGCGCTACAGGTCCCGGACCTGGCCTACGTGACCTTCGGAGCGTCCGCCGCCCGGGTCGCGGCGGCCCTGGCGGGGGTGCCGGAGGTCGTCCTCTCCCACGACAACGCGCCCCACCAGACGGTCGTCTGCGGCCCGGCGCGCCACGTGGCGACCGTGACCGAAAGGCTGCGTGCCGAGGGCGTGACCGGCCAGGCGCTGCCCTTCGCTTCCGGTTTCCACACACCCATGCTGGCGCCCTACCTCGGGCCGATCCGGGAGACGATGGAGCGCTTCACCCTCCACCGGGCCACGGTGCCGGTGTGGTCGGGCACGACCTGTGCCCCCTTCCCCGACGAGCCCCCGGCGGTGCGGGACCTGTTCGTCCGCCACCTGCTGGAGCCGGTCCGTTTCCGCGGCCTCGTCGACGCCCTCCACGCCGCCGGGTTCCGGGCCTTCGTCCAGGCCGGCGAGGGCCAACTGCCCGCCCTGGTGGGCGACACGCTCGGCGAGCGCGAGCATCTGGCGGTCACGGCGGTGCACGCCCGCCGGGGCGCCCTGCCCCAGCTGAGCCGGGTCGTGGCCGGGCTGTGGGCGTTCGGCGCGGACCCCGACTTCCGCGCCCTGCCCACCGGCGGACGGACCGGCACACGAGCCGATGTACGAGCCGGGGTGCGGCTGGCGCTGGACGCCGGTCCCGTGTCCCTGAAGCCCGCGACACGGGACCGGCTGCGTACGGCCCTCAGCGGATCCCTCGGCGGACCGGGCCGGCTGGACGCGGTGGCCGGGCGTTTCCCCGAGGCGGGGGAGCTGCGGGACCTGCTGGCCGAGACGGCCGACGCCGCCACGGCCGTCTTCACGGCACTGGAGACGCCCCGCGCCCCGGCGATCCCCGCTCCGATGCCCGCTCCGAGCGCGGAGCGCGACACGACGGACAACCGCGATGCGGCGGACGTCGTCCACCGCCGCTCGATACGGGTGAGCCTGGACACCATGCCCTACCTGGTGGACCACTGCTTCTTCGCCCAACGGCCCGGCTGGCCCGACCTCGGCGACCGCTGGCCCGTCGTGCCCGCCACGACGCTCGTCCGGCACATGACCGACGCGGTGGCGGCGTCCGGAGGCGGCACGCCGGTGGCCGTCCGGGACGCCCGGTTCCTCGAGTGGCTCGCCGCCGAGCCGCCCGTCGACGTACCCGTGAACGTGGCCCCGGACGGGCGACGAGCGGACCGCCGGCACGTCGAGCTCGGCCGGTACGCGCGCGCCGACGTCGAGACCGCGCCCCGCCACCCGGCACCACCCCCCGCCTGGCCCGTACCCGCAGGCGAATCCGTGCCCACGGTCTCGGCCCGGCGGATGTACGAGGAGCGGTGGATGTTCCACGGCCCGCTCTTCCGTGGCGTCACCGCCGTCACCGCGCTCGGCGACCGGCACGTACGCGGCGTACTCACCGCCCCGCCGGCCCCCGGCGCGCTCCTCGACAACGCGGGGCAACTGCTGGGCTACTGGCTCATGGCCACCCGTGCCGACCGCACCGTCGTGCTGCCCGCCGGGATCCGCGACATCCGCTACCACGGCCCGGAACCGGCCCCCGGCACGCGCGTCGACTGCCACATTCGCATCACCTCGCTCACGGAGACGCTACTGGCGGCCGACCTCCAGCTCGGTCGCGACGGCATGGTCTGGTGCGAGATCCGGGGCTGGGAGGACCGCCGGTTCGACTCGCCGGCCGTCACCGAGGGCATCCGACGGCGGCCCGGGCACAGCACCGTGGCCCAGGCGCGGGACGGCGGCTGGCACCTGGTCTTCGACCACTGGCCCGATCCCGCCTCCCGCGAGCTGACGGTCCGCAACCTGATGGGCGCCGCCGAGCGCCGGGCCTACGCGGACCGGCCGCCGCGCGGCAGACGGCAATGGCTGCTCGGCCGGATCGCCGCCAAGGACGCCGTCCGCCACCACCTGTGGCAACACGGCGCGGGGCCGGTCTTTCCCGCCGAGATCCGCGTCCGCAACGACGCCGACGGACGGCCGCACCCCGAGGGCGTCCACGGCCGGGAGCTCCCGCCGCTCGATCTGTCGCTCGCCCACTGCGAGGAGGCCGCCGTCGCCCTCGTCCGCCCCGTCGGCGCCGCGCCCGTCGGCATCGACATCGAGGAGATCACCGAACGGCCGGCGGCCACCCGCGACGCCGTCCTCGCCGACGACGAACGGGCGCTCCTCGACCGGCTCGGCGGCGGGCCGCGGGCCCTCACCCGCGTCTGGGCGGCCAAGGAGGCCGCGGCCAAGGCGGAAGGCACCGGGCTGATGGGCCGGCCGCGCGACTTCCGGGTGCGCGTGGACGAGGCCGGCCGGACGACCGTGCGCGCGCCCTCCGGCCGCGTCCACTCCGTGTCCTTCGCCGAGACGGCCAACCCCTCCGGCCTGCGTCCCCGGCGGTACGTCGTCGCCTGGACCGAGGACGCCGCCCGGACCGGGGACGGGGCCGACGACCACCGCCGGCAGCACCAGGAGGAGAACCCCCCGTGACCACCACCCCCACCCCCGACGCGTCCGCCCCGGCCCACGGCCCGGACGAGGCCGAGGTCCTCACCGCGCTCACCGAGGCCATGTCCGCCGTGCTCGACCCGGTCGAGTTGGAGGCCACGCCCCTCACCATGGACACGCGGTTCGTCGAGGACCTGGACCTGGAGTCGATCGACCTGGTGACGCTCACCGGCCTGCTCGGGAGCCGGTACGGCGACCGCGTCGACTTCCCCCGGTTCTTCGCCTCCCTCGAACTGCCGGAGATCATCGGGCTCTCCGTCGGGCAGGTCGTCCGCTACGTCGCCGGTTGCCTGCGGTGACGGCGGTCCGCTCCCCACGGCTGAACGTGACCCGCATGGGGCGGCCCGGCGGGGACACCGTCGTCCTGGTGCACGGCATCGCGATGGACAACCTGGCCAGCTACTACTTCACCGTCGCCCCCGCCTGCGCCGCCGCCGGGCACCAGGTGGTGATGTACGACCAGCGCGGGCACGGCCGCAGCGAACGCCCCGCCAGCGGCTACCGCCTGGAGGACTTCACCGGCGACCTCGCCGCCCTCCTCGACGGCCTGCACCCGTCCGGCGACGTCCACCTCGTCGGCACCTCCTTCGGCGGCACCGTCGCCCTCGACTACGCGCTCCACCACCCGGGCCGGCTCGCCAGCGTCCTCGTCGTCGAGTCGGAACCCCCCACCCCGGCCTGGGCCGAGAAACTCGGCGGAATCCTCGCCGACGCGGCGCGGCGGCTGCGCGACGAGCGGGCCCTGCCCTGGCTCGCGGAGCACTACGGCGGGCACGAGGCCAGGCTGGGCCGCCGCTCCTGCCCGCTGCTGCACGGAACCACGGCCGCCGAGGACATCGCGGCCAGCCGCGTCCCCGCCGAGGACCGCTGGCGCACCCTCGGCGTGCCCGTCCTCGCCGTCTACGGGGGCACCTCCGACCTCGCGGAGACGGCGCCCCACCTGGAATCCCTGCTTCCCGACTGCCGCACCGTGCGCGTCGACGGGTACGGCCACTCCGTGCTCGTCGAAGCGCCCCGGACGGTCGCCGGAATCCTGGTGGACTGGCTCGGCTCGGGGCACCGGGCCGGGGCGGCGGTAAGGACATGAGCGGCCCAGGGGAGAGGCGCTTTCTCTTCGTCGTGCCGCCGCTCGTGGGACACATCAATCCGGCCGCCGGCGTCGCGGCCGAGCTCGCCGGGCGCGGCCACCGGGTGGGCTGGGCCGGCTGCCCCGAGCTCATCGAGGAGTGGGCCGGGCCCGACGCGCGGACATACCCCTGCGCGACCCTCCGCGAGGTGCGCAGACCGCCGGCACTGCGCGGCTTCGCCGCGCTGCGCTTCCTGTGGGAGGACTTCCTGGGGCCGCTCGCCACGGCCATGGCGCCCGGGGTGCGGGAGGCCGTCGCGGCCTTCCGCCCGGACGTCATCGTCGCCGACCAGCAGGCCCTGGCCGGCGCCCTGACCGCCGAACGGCTCGGTGTCCCGTGGGCCACCTCGGCCACGACCCCCGCCGAGTTCTCCGCCGCGCTCACCACCACGCCCAAGGTCGAGGAGTGGATCGCGGGGCTGCTCGGCGGCCTGCGCGCATCCCTCGGCGACCCGGCGCACACCCACGACCCGCGCTTCTCCCCGCACCTCGTCCTGGTCTTCACCACCGGAGCGCTGGCGGGCGAGCCCCCCGTCCACCGGCCGCAGAGCCGCTACGTGGGACCCGCCCCGGCCACCCGCACCCCCGGCGTCCCCTTCCCCTGGGAGTGGCTGGACCCGGGCCGGGCCACCGTGCTCGTCTCCCTCGGCACCGCCAACACCGATACCGGCGACCGTTTCCTCACCGAGTGCGCCGCGGCCGTACGCGCGCGGGCCCGCACCGCCCAGGCGGTGATCGCGGACCCGGGCGGGGCACTCGGCGGGATGTCCGACGGCGACGTGCTGGCCGCGCCCCGGCTGCCCCAGCTCGCCCTGATGGAAAGAGCATCCGCCGTCGTCTGCCATGCCGGGCACAACACCGTCGCGGAGTCCCTGTGGCACGGGGTGCCCCTCGTCGTCGCGCCGATCCGGGACGACCAGCCCGTGGTCGCCACCCAGGTCACGGCGGCGGGCGCCGGCGTCCGGGTGCGCTTCGGCCGCGGCGACCGCCACACCATCGGTGCCGCGCTGGACGACGTCCTCACTGACCCCCGGTACCGGGCGGCCGCCCACCGCGTCCGCGACTCCTTCCACGCGGCCGGAGGCAGCCGGGCGGCGGCAGCGCACCTCGAACGACTGGCGGCCCGCGCCGCACGACCCGAAAGACGGTGAAACCCATGGACCGACGCGCCGAGGCCGCCCGCCTCCGCCCCGCCTACCAGCGCGAACTCGCCCAGGGCACGGAGCGCTTCCACCACCCCCGCCGTGCCGACTGCCCCTGGTGCGGGTCAGCCCGGCTGCGTACCCGGCTGCGCACCGTCGACCTGCTCCAGCGAAAGCCCGGCACCTTCGTCCTCGACCAGTGCCGCGACTGCGCCCACTCCTTCCAGAACCCCCGGCTCACGGCGGACGGCCTCGACTTCTACTACCGGGACTTCTACGACGGCTTCAGCGGCGAAGCCCTGAAAGGCTTCGCCGACGCCGGATTCACCCGCAACCGCTACCTCGCCGCCGCCCGCTCCGTCCTCCCCTTCTGCCGCCCACGGCGCTGGCTGGACGTCGGCACCAGCAAGGGCCACTTCCCGCAGGCCGCCCGCGAGATCCATCCGTCCACCGTCTTCGACGGCCTGGACATCGGCGAGGGCGTGGAGCACGCCGAGCGCCTCGGCCACGTCACCGAAGGACACCGGGGCCGGCTCACCGACCTCGCGCCCAAGCTGGCGGGCCGCTACGACGTGGTCAGCATGTTCCATTGCCTCGAACACACCCCGGACCCGCGTCAGGAGCTCGCCGCCGCCCTCGCGGTTCTCGAACCGGGCGGCCACCTGGTGATCGAGGTGCCCGACCCCGAATGCCTCACGGCCAGGATCCTCGGCCGCTGGTGGGTGCCGTACTTCCAGCCGCAGCACCTCCACCTGATCCCGGCGGCCAATCTGCGCGACGAACTGGAGTCACTGGGCTGCACCGTCGTGGCCGTCGACCGGCGGGAGCCCCACATCCCCGTCGACCTGGCCGGCGCGGTCCTCCTCGCCCTGAGCCGGTTCCTGCCCCGGGACGACGCCCCCTGGCACCCCGCCCCGCCCGGTCTGCTCCGGCGGGCCCTGCGCCCCGCCCTCTTCTGGGCGGCCGTCCCCCTGCTGCTCGCCGCCTTCGCCGTCGAGCAGCTCACGGCCCCGCTCGTCCGCCGCACCCGGTTCTCCAACGCGTACCGGGTGGTGGCACGCGTGGGAGGCGCCGACGGCGGCTGACCCGGGTTGCGGCCGACGGGCGCGGGGCGTGAGCTGGAGAGGCCGGAGTTCCGGCTTCCGAACGCGCACGAGGCAGCACGAGGGGATCGAGGAACCCACGGATGTGATCGTCCGCGTTACCTCGACCGGGATCTGCGGCTCGGACCTCCACCTCTACGAAGTCCTCGGGCCCTTCCTGGAGGCGGGCGACATCCTCGGTCACGAGCCGATCGGCATCGTCGAGGAGACCGGCCCCGACGTCACCGCCGTCGCCGCCGACGACAGGGTCGTCGTGCCCTTCAACATCGCGTGCGGGAACTGCTTCATGTGCGACCAGGGCCTCCAGTCGCAGTGCGAGACCACCCAGGTGCGGTCGCACGACAAGGGCGCCGCGCTGTTCGGCTACAGCAGGCTCTACGGCCAGGTCCCCGGCGCGCAGGCCGAGTTCCTGCGCGTCCCCTTCGGCGACACCATGCCCGTCAGCGTGCCGCAGGGGCCGCCGGACGAGCGGTACGTCTACCTCTCCGACGTCCTACCCACGGCCTGGCTGGCCGTGGAGTACACGGCCGTCCCGCCCGGCGGCAGCCTGACGGTCCTGGGCCTGGGACCGATCGGCGACATGGCCGCCCGGATCGCCCTCCACCGGGGCGCCGGCCTGGTCATCGGCGTGGACCTGGTGCCCGAGCGGATCGCCCGGGCCGCCGCGCGCGGCGTGACGACGCTCGACCTGCGTGACCACACCGGCGACGACGGTGGCCTGGTCGCCGCCGTCCAGGACCTGACCGAGGGCCGGGGGACCGACGCGGTCATCGACGCCGTCGGCATGGAGGCACACGGCTCACCCGGCTGGAAGGCCGCCCAGCAGTTCACCGGGCTGCTGCCCGGTCCGTGGGCGCGGAAGCTGATGGAGCACGCCGGCGTCGACTCCATGGCGGCGCTCCACACCGCGATCGGGATCGTACGGCGCGACGGCACCGTCTCCGTCTCCGGCGTGTACGGCGGCATGACCGACCCGATGCCGATGATGACGCTCTTCGACAAGCAGGTGCAGCTGCGCATGGGCCAGGCCAATGTCCGGCGCTGGGTGGGGGAGATCCTCCCGCTGCTCGACGACGCGGACCCGCTCGGCGTGGAGGGCTTCGCGACACACGTCCTCCCGCTGGAGGACGCTCCCGAGGCGTACCGGACGTTCCAGGCCAAGGGGGACGGGATGGTCAAGACGTTGCTGACGCCGGCGTCGGCGGCGGCCGCGTGACGTGGGGCACCCTGCTGCGCCGTGAGCAGGGGGTTTCCAGGGTGTGATCCACCGCATAGCGGACGCGCTTCCCCGGGTGGGGAAGCGCTTGTGACCATGTCCGGGATGCCGGATCTGCCCTTTTAGTGGGCGGGCCCGGTGTTTCCGGCCCGCGCCTCGCGGGGTGCTCGCTGCCCGGTTTGGGGTGCGTTGGTGGCCGGCCCGCTGTTCCCGACCTCCGGACCGGACCTTTGCGCCTCCCTTTCCGCAGTTTCCGCCGTCATGCCGGCCTTGCCACGCCCGAAACCGCTGTCGTGCGGCCTGTCCGCGCGCTCCTCGCCCGTCGTGGGGCGGCCTCTGGTGACAGGTCGCCGTGGCGTTGTCTGCGCGGTCGGAGTATGCGGTGGTGGTCGGCGGCGAATCTGGTGTCGAATCTGGGCACGTGGATGCAGCTGACCGTGCAGAACCTGCTGGTTCTGCAGCTGACGGGCTCGGCCGCCGCGACGGGTCTGTCGCTGTCGGTGCAGGCCGCTCCGGGCCTGCTGTTCGGGCTGCTGGGTGGCGCGGTCGTCGACCGCTGGCCGCGGAAGCTGACCGCCGCGGTGAGCCAGGCGCTGCTGGCGTTGGTGGCCTTCACCACGGCGGCGCTGGTGGCCTTCGGTGAGCTGTCGCTGCCGGTCCTGATGGGCCTGTCGGCGGTCACCGGCCTGATCGCCACCGTCGACGGGCCCGCCACGTCGCTGCTGGGCAACGATCTCGTCCCGGAGCGGGACGTTCCCTCCGCGATCGCGCTCGGCTCGGTCGTGCACAGCGTCGGCCGGCTGGCGGGTACCGCGCTGGCGGCCGTGGGTATCGCGGTGATCGGTACGGCGGGGGCGTATGTGGTCAACGGTCTGTCGTTCCTCTTCGTGACCGCCGTCATCCCCTTCCTCCGCCTGCATCCCCAGGCCGCCGCCGCTGCGGTGGTGCCTGCCGAGCGGGAGTCGGATGCTCGTGGTGGTCTGGCGTTCTTCTTCAGCCGTCGGGCGCTGGTGGCGCTGGCCGTGATCGGCGCGGTGAGCGCGGTCCTGGGCCGTAACTATCAGCTCACCCTGGCCACGCTCGTGACCGGCCCGCTGCACGGCGGCGCCGGCGCGTATGGCCTGGTCTCGGCCCTGCTCGCCGTCGGCGGCATCGTCGGCGCGGTGGTGGCCGGGCGGCTGCGGCGGCCCACGGTGCGGCTGGTCGCCCTGCTGGCGGCGGCGGGTGCGGTGCTGCAGATCGTGGCGGGGCTCAGCCCCGTCCTGGGCATGCTGTTGCTGATGGTGGTGCCGATGGCCATCGCCGAGTCGGTGGTGGACACCGCGACCGCCACCGTGCTCCAGACCGATCCTCCCGCGCATATGCGGGGCCGGGTCCTGGGTGTGTGGCGCAGTGTGAGCACGGGGTGGAGTCTGGCGGGTCCGCCGATGCTGGGCCTGCTGGTCCAGGGCGCCGGTGAGCGCGGCGCTCTCGTGATCGGTGGTGTGGTGATCGTGGCCGTCATCGGTGCCGGCACCCTTGCCCGCCGTCGCACCACGGCAGTCCCTGCCGTGGCCGGCGTCCGGGCCGCCGAGCCCGCCTTCCAGACAGCCGCGTAAAGGGGACCGCGCCGAGCCGCGATCACACGATCGCGGCCCGTATTGGTTTGACCGGGGGGCCATTCTGGAACCCATGGCGCATGGTCCCCTCTCAGGTCGACGCCACCCTCCCGGAGCCGGCGGCGTTCGCGCACGCCGTGCGGGCGCGCGGGCCCCGCGACGGCACGTGGTGCGAGGCGTGACCGAGCACCGCGTGGTGTCGGTCGCCATCGAGAGCGACGCGGCCGTACGGGTCCTGCTGCCGTGGGGACGGCGCCCCGCCGACCCGTCGCGCCGGCACAGCGCCGCCGGGCCCGAGGCCCTGCGCCGGGTGCGAAGCCTCCTGGGCGGCTACTGAGGCCGGGAGGGGAGTCGGACCGCATGCCAGGTGAATTCCCGCCTCAGCCGCTGGACCGGTACGCCTTGCTCGCGGACGGTGAACGCGGTGCCATGGTGGGTCCTTTCGGCGACGTCACCTGGATGTGCGCGCCGCGCTGGGACTCCGGTGCCGTCTTCTCCACTCTGATCGGCGGCAGGGGTGTCTACGCGGCCACTCCGGTGGCCCGCCACGTCTGGGGCGGCCGCTACGAGGAAGGGTCGCTCATCTGGCGCACCCGCCGGATCACCGAAGAGGGCGTGTTCGAGTGCCGTGAGGCGCTGGCCTTCCCCGGCGACCCGCACTGCGCGGTCATCCTCCGCCGGATCATCGCCTCACCGGACCGCGCGCGGCTGGCCGTGGTGCTGGAACCCCGCGCGGATTTCGGCGAGGGCCCGCTGCGTGCCACGCACGAGCACGACGGGGTGTGGACCGGGGCCGTCGGAGAGCTGCGGATGCGCTGGTCGGGTGGGGCGAACGCCCGCCCGGAGGGCCCGGAGGGCCACAGGCTGACCATGGACCTGACGGTCGAGCCGGGCACCCGCCACGACCTGGTGCTCGAGATCAGCGACCGGGAACTGCCGCCGCGGCCGCCCGAGGCCGCCCGGTGCTGGGCGGAGACCGAGACGGCGTGGGAACGGGCGGTGCCCCGCCTCCAGGGCACCGTCGCCCCCCGGGACGCCCGTCAGTCGTACGCGGTCCTGCGGGGACTGACCGCCCGGTCCGGGGGCATGGTGGCGGCCGCCACGACCAGCCTGCCCGAGCGGGCCGGGGAGGACCGCAACTACGACTACCGGTACGTGTGGATCCGTGACCTGTGCATCGCCGGTCAGGCGGTCGCCGCCGACGAGGCCCACCCCTTGCTCGACGACGCGGTCCGCTTCGCCACGGCCCGGCTGCTCGACGACGGCCCCGGCCTGGCCCCCGTCTACACCGCCGAAGGACGCGACGTCCCCGGTCAGCACCGGCTCGAGCTTCCCGGCTATCCGGGGGGCCACGACCTGGTGGGAAACCGGGGCGGCGAACAGTTCCAGCTCGACGCCTTCGGCGAGGCCCTGCTCCTGCTGGCGGCCGCCGCGCGTCACGACCGGCTGGACGACGACGGCCGACGGGCCGCGGAGACGGCGGCCCAGGCGATCGACCGGCGCTGGAGGGAGCCCGACTCCGGCATGTGGGAGCTCTCCCCCCGGCACTGGGCCCACAGCAGGCTGATCTGCGCCGCCGGACTGCGGGCCATGGCGCGAGCCGGCCCGTCGACCGCCCGGACGGCACGCTGGACGGAGCTGGCGGACGCGCTGATCGCCGACACCGCCGCGCACAGCCTGCACCCTTCGGGCCGCTGGCAGCGCTCTCCCGGTGACCCCGGTCTCGACGGAGCCCTGCTGATGCCCCTCGTCCGGGGCGCCCTGCCGGCGGACGACCCGCGGAACGCCGCCACCCTGCGCGCCTACACCCGTCGGCTGACCGACGACCACTTCGCCTACCGTTTCCGCCACGACGGACGCCCGCTCAACGAGGCGGAGGGCGCGTTCCTGCTGTGCGGATTCGCCGTGGCCCTGGCGCAACACCGGCAGGGCCACGAAGTGGAGGCGTACCGCTGGTTCGAGCGCAACCGCGCCGCTTGTGGACCGGCCGGTCTGTACTCCGAGGAGTACGACGTCGGTCTGCGGCAGATGCGCGGCAATCTGCCGCAAGCCTTCGTCCACGCCCTGATGCTCGAATGCGCGGTTCGGCTGAACCGGCCGTGGGGCGCGTAGCGCGAGCGGACGCGGCGTCGCGGCTCGCGAGGCACCGAGATGTGGGGCGCCCCGTCGTATGCCAGCCTGCTGAAGAACGACGACACTGGCGGCGGGGCCGGCGGCGGGAAGGAGCAGCCCCTCATGCGGCGTCCGGAGCCGGAACGGCACGAGCGGGCGGGACCCCCGGCCGGAGGCGTTCCGTGACCGCCGGTCACCCCTCCGTCGGCGTCGTCGTCGCCACCCGCGACCGCGCCGACCGGCTCGCCACCACCCTCGGCCGGCTCACCGCCCTCCCCGAGAACCCGAGATCGTCGTGGTCGACAACGCCTCCACCGACGGCACCGCCGCCATGGTCCGCGCCCGCTTCCCCCACGTCCGCCTGCTGCGCCTGTCCCGCAACGAAGGCGCCCCGCCCGGACCCACGGCGTGCTGAGCCTGACCACGCCCCTCGTGGCCTTCAGCGACGACGACTCGTGGTGGGCACCCGGCGCCCTGGCCCGCGCGCCGCCCGCCTCATGCGCGACCACCCCCGCCTGGGCCTGCTCGCCGCCCGCACGCTCGTCGGCCCGGGCGAGGAGCCCGACCCCCTCAACGACGTGCTGGCCCGCTCCCCGCTCGGCCGCGACCCCGACCTGCCCGGACCCAGCGTCCTCGGCTTCCTCGCCTGCGCCGCCGTCGTCCGCCGCGAGGCCTACCTACGGGCGGGCGGCTTCCACCCCGTCCTGTTCTTCGGAGGCGAGGAGGGTATCCTCGCCTACGACCTGGCCGCCCACGGCTGGGGAGTGGCCCACTGCCCCGACGTCGTCGCCCACCACCACCCCGGCACCGGCCCGCCGAAGGCCGGCCGCCGCACCCGCCAGCTGCGCAACGAACTGCTCACCGCCTGGCTGCGCCGCCCCCTGCCCGTCGCCCTGCGCCTCACCCTCGCCGTCGCCGCGACGGCCCACCGGGACCCCGAGACCCGCGCGGCCCTGACCGAGACCCTGGCCCGTCTCCCGGCCGCCCTCGCGCGCCGCCGCCCGCTGCCACCCGGCCTCGAGGCCGACATCCGGATGCTGACGGCCCGCCCGCCCGAGTGCCGGAGACCGCCATGGCCGATGACCGGACGACCGTCGTCGTCATCACCCACAACCGCCGCGATGAACCTGCTGCGCACCCTCGACCTGCCGGCCGCCGGCCCGTTTCGCCGCCGCGCCGCCCGGGCAGGCGCCGCCTAGGCTGGGGAAGAGGGAAGCCCCCGGCACCCCTGGACAAGGAACGGTCCTGGACAAGGAACGGTGTGGTCATGGAGCGCAGCAGCAAGCACGGCCCCAAGAAGGACGACGAGCTGAAGAAGGCGATGGAGCACCAGGCCCGCACGGGCCGCATGACGCGATCGGAGGAATGGCGGGACCCCGAGGCGCTGGAACACGACGAGGACTCCCCGCGCAAGCAGCACCCCCGCAAGACGTGAGTCGAGGCCTCAGCGACGGGCCTCGGCGGTCGCCCGCGCGTTGGCCTTGCGGATCGCGTCGACGAGCTCACCCTTGTCCATGTGCGAGCGGCCCTCGACGTGCAACTCCTTGGCCACCTCCCGCAGATGACGCTTCGTGGCCTGCGTGTCCACGCCCTCGGCCGACTTGTCGCTGACGCCGCGCGGGAGCCGCGCCCGCTCGTCCGACAGACCCTTGCGCCCGTGCTCCTTGGGCTGCCAGTGGTCGCCCACCTTCAGGCGGCGTGCTGGTTGTAACGGTCGGCGGCGCGGTCGTTGAGGACCGTCAGCCGTCCCAGCGCCGCCGAGCCCGTCTCACGGGCGGCCTCGTGCCCGGGCACGAGGTGCCGCGGGTCCGGCCCGGGGCCGGGCAGCAGCCGTGCGGCCAGCGACAGCGCGCGGGTCGTCGTAGCCGGCGCCACGCCGTGCAGTCGCACGCCCACCTTGGCCAGGGCAGTCAGCACCAGCTCCGGCCGGCCGCGCTCGGCGGCGCGGACGATCGCCCGCGCGGCCCGCTCGGCGTCCATCGACAGCAGAGGCAGTGCCGCCGCGGCCGCGAACCACGCGTACTCGCGCCCCGCCTGACCGCTGAAGCGCGCGCCCCGGTGCGAGCCGGTGCGCATCAGCCCCGGCAGCACGGTCGTCACGCTGATGCCCTCCTGCGCCAGTTCCGCCCGCAACCCCTGGGACAACCCGGCGGCGGCGAACTTCGCGGCGTCGTAGGGCAGCAGGTGGGGCGCGGGGATGCGGCCGCCGACCGAGGAGATGTTCACGATCCGGCCGTGGCCGCGCTCGCGCATGCCCTCCAGCGCGGCGAGGGTCAGCCGCAGCGGGGCGAAGTACATGGTCTCCATGGCGGAGCGGAAGTCGTCCTCGGTCATGGCGCCAAGCGGCCCCACCTGGATCACGCCGGCGTTGTTGACCAGCACGTCAAGGCCGCCGAACGCCTCCGTGGTGGCGTCCACCAGTTCCAGGGCGACACCGGGCCCGGTCACGTCCGCCGTGACCGAACGCACCCGCGTGCCGTTCCCGCAGCTCTCGCGGACGAACGCCTCGGCCCGCTTCAGTTCCGCCGCGTCACGGGCGCACAGCATCACGGAACAGCCCCGGCGGGCCAGTTCCCGCGCGATGAGCAGGCCCAGGCCGCGCGAGGATCCGGTGACCAGTGCCGCCTGCCCGTCCAGCCGTCCTTCGCGGTGCACAGCCATCGCGTCCTCTCCGCTGGGGATTCACCTCCTGCGCGCCCCTTTTCCAGTCTCCTCCGGGTGGGCCGGTCGTGCTTCCCGGCGGTCGTGCACCGATCACGCGGTGGCGGGCCGGGAGTCCGTGTCGGTGGCGGCCCGCGACAGCAGGCGCTCCAGGTGGGGGAGCCACGGCGGTGCCAGGAGCAGCGGGACGGCGCCCGCGCAGGCGCCCCATCCGGTGAGGCACCCGGCCGCCGAGACCCGCCGGGACAACGGCCGGTCGGCACCGGCCCGCAGCTCCGCCACGGCCGGCAGGTACCAGACGGTTCCGGCGACGGTGAGGGCCGCCGCGGCCAGGGCCAGGACCAGGTTCGACATCTCTCTCCCCTCGGGGCGCGACGGCGGTCAGACGTGCGAGGCGATGCCCGAGGCGACGTCCGGGGTGGCGTCCGGGTGGTGGAGGTCGAACGCCGGGGACTCGGAGCGGACGCGCGGCAGCGAGGTGAAGTTGTGCCGCGGCGGCGGACAGGAGGTGGCCCACTCCAGCGAGCGGCCGTAGCCCCACGGGTCGTCGACCTCGACCTTCTTCCCGTACTTGGCGGTCTTCCAGATGTTGTAGAAGAACGGCAGGATCGACAGGCCCAGCAGGAACGAGCCGATGGACGAGACGGTGTTCAGCGTCGTGAAACCGTCGGAGGCGAGGTAGTCCGCGTAGCGGCGCGGCATGCCCTCGGCGCCCAGCCAGTGCTGCACCAGGAACGTGGTGTGGAAGCCCACGGTGAGCGTCCAGAAAGTGATCTTGCCGAGCCGCTCGTCGAGCATCTTGCCGGTGAATTTGGGCCACCAGAAATGGAACCCAGCGAACATGGCGTACACGACGGTGCCGAAGAGCGTGTAGTGGAAGTGGGCCACGACGAAATACGTATCCGAGACGTGGAAGTCGAGCGGCGGCGCCGCGAGGATCACGCCCGTCAGCCCGCCGAAGACGAAGGTGAGCAGGAATCCGGTGACCCACAGCATCGGGGTCTCGAAGGACAGCGACCCCTTCCACATCGTGCCGATCCAGTTGAAGAACTTCACCCCGGTCGGGACCGCGATCAGGAAGGTCATGAACGAGAAGAACGGCAGGAGCACTCCGCCGGTGACATACATGTGGTGTGCCCACACGGTCACGGAAAGACCGGCGATGGAAATCGTCGCCGCGATCAGGCCCCAGTAACCGAACATCGGCTTCCGGGAGAACACCGGCACGACCTCGGAGACGATGCCGAAGAACGGCAGGGCCAGTACGTACACCTCCGGGTGGCCGAAGAACCAGAACAGGTGCTGCCAGAGCAGCGCCCCGCCGTTGGCGGAGTCGAAGACGTGCGAGCCGAACTTCCGGTCCATCTCCAGGGCGAGCAGCGCCGCCGCCAGCACGGGGAACACGAGCAGGATGAGCACGGCGGTCAGCAGCACGTTCCACGTGAAGATCGGCATGCGGAACATCGTCATACCCGGCGCGCGCATTCCGATGATGGTGGTGATGAAATTGACCGCGCCCAGAATGCTGCCGAATCCCGACAGGGCCACCCCCATGATCCACATATCGGCGCCGACACCGGGGGAGTGGTTCGCGTCCGACAGCGGCGCGTAAGCGAACCAGCCGAAGTCCGCCGCCCCCTGCGGCGTGAGGAACCCGGCCGCCGCGATCAGCGAGCCGAAGAGGAAGAGCCAGAAAGCGAGCATGTTCAGCCGCGGGAACGCCACGTCCGGCGCGCCGATCTGCAGCGGCATCAGCCAGTTGGCGAAACCCGTGAACAGCGGCATGGCGAACAGCAGCAGCATGACCGACCCGTGCATCGTGAAGGCCTGGTTGAACTGCTCGTTCGACATGATCTGCGTGCCCGGACGGGCCAGCTCGGCGCGCATCAGCAGCGCCATCAGGCCGCCGATGACGAAGAAGGCGAACGCCGACACCAGATAGAGCGTCCCGATCCTCTTGTGGTCCGTGGTGGTGAGCCAGTCCACCACCGAACCCAGGGGACTCCGGGCGGGATCCGCGCCGGCCACCGGCGCGCGCCGCTCCCCGGTCCTCTCGTCCGCTCCCATGCCGATACCGTCCACGGACCACCAACTCCACACGATTTCCGGTCAATGACGGGATCATGATCGGCCGCCCCGGCGGGCGGCCGACAGGGCCGTGGGCCCCGACGTGGGCGGCCGAGGGGCCCTGGTCCGGGACCGTTCAGCCCTAGGAGCCCGACCGGCGATTGGGTCTACTTGAGGACATGGCCCGTATCACAGACATGGCCCGTATCACCGAATCGCTCTCCCGGTACGAGGCGCTCGGACTGCTGAAGGGCGCGAAGATCGGCCGACTGGTCTTCAGCCATCAGGCACTGCCCGCCGTCCGTCCCGTCAACCACGTCCTCCTCGACGACCGCGTCATCATCCGAGCCCACACCGGCGCCGCCCTGCTCGGTCCGGCACGCGACGGGGCGGTGGTGGCGTACGAAGCCGACGAGTTCGACACCGAGCGGCGCACCGGGTGGAGCGTGGTGGTGACGGGCGAGGCCCGCCTCGTCCGGGATCCGGACCTCCAGCAGCGCTACCACGAGGCCCTCGAACCCTGGATCGGCGGCGACATGACCCATACGGTCAGCATCAGCCTCGATCTGGTCACGGGCTGTCGCATCACCTCACGGACGACGACAGATGGGCGGCCAGAGCGCTGATCGTGGGTGGTCGAGGACGTGGGGAGGGTCAGCGCGGCTCCTGCGCGAGCGGCAGGTGGCGCGGGCCGCGCAGGACGGGGCTGCTGCGGTACTCCGGCGGATCCTCCAGCAGCCGGGGGTTCCCGAGGCGGTCGATCAGTGTGGTGAGGGCGATCTGCGTCTCCAGCCGGGCCAGGGGCGCGCCGAAACAGTTGTGGACGCCGCTGCCGAAGCCGAAGTGGACGTTGTCCTCGCGGTCGGGGACGAAACGGTCGGCGTCGCGGAAGCGCAGCGGGTCACGGTTGCCGGAGGCGAGGACGAGGACCAGCGGGACGCCCTTGGGGATGGTGACCCCCGCGACCTCGATGTCCGCCAGCGGGGTGCGCTGGGGCAGGAACTGCACGGGAGGTTCGAAGCGCAGCAGCTCCTCCACGGCGACCGGCATCAGCTCGGGCTCGGCACGCAGCCGTTCGAGGGCCTCGGGGTTGCGGAGGAGGGTGAGCATGCCGTTGGTGATGAGGTTGACGGTGGTCTCGTGCCCGGCGATCAGGAGCAGGACGGTGGTGACCATCAGCTCCTCCTGGGTGAGCAGCCCGTCGGGGCCGCTCTCGTTGGCCAGGGCGGAGAGCATGTCGTCGGTGGGGCGACGACGCCGCTGCTCGGCGAGCCCGCCGAGGTACAGGCCCATCGCCGTCCGCGCCTCGTGCGCGGCGCGCCGGCGGGGCCCCGGGTCCTCGCCGGGGGTGAAGTCGAGCCCCGAGACGACCGTGTCGGCCCAGGTGTGGACCTGGGCGATGTCCTCGGACGGTACGCCGAGCAGGTCGCAGATGACGGTGACCGGGAGCGGGAAGGCGAAGTCCTCGACGAGGTCGAAGCGCTCCTTGTCCCGCAGCCCGTCCGCCAGCTCCCCGGCGACGCGGGCGATGTCGCCGCGCAGCGCGTCGACCCGGCCGGGGGAGTGGGGCGGGCCGAAGGGTCGCATGGCCAGGCGGCGCAGGCGGTCGTGCTCGGGGTCGTCGCGCCCGATGAAGGCGGGCGGCAGTCCCTCCTGCGGCAGGAGGTCCGGGTCGGGCTCGGTGCGGTTGCGCACGTCGGAGCTGACCCTCGGGTCGTGGAGCAGCGCGGCGATCTCGTGGTACGTGCCCACCAGGTACTTGCCGTCCTCCTGCCGTGCCACGCCGTGCTCGCGGAGCTCGGCGTAGCGGGGGTAGGGGTCGGGGCGGTGGGCGTAGTCGGTGATCCGGCGGAAGAGGGTCTCGGAGGACATGGACGGGCTCCTGTGTCAGCCGGCGGGCCGGATCAGGGTCAGGCGGCGGTCGGGCAGGTGCCCGGTGAGGGCGACGGTCGGGCCGTGGGTGAGCATCCGGGGATCGGGCACGTCGGAGGGGACGGGTTCGCGGTCCGCGAGGTGGTCGGCGGCGCCGGGGCCGGGCGGGAACGGGGCGGCGGTCTCGATCAGACGCTGGTAGTGCTCCAGCCACTTGGCCCGGTTGACGGTCACGGCGGCCGTGACGCGCCCGCGATAGCCGTACACCGCCACCAGCCGGCGTTCGTCCGTCGAGCCCTGGGCGATGACGACCTGGTCGGAGAAGGTCGGCACGCCCACCGACTTGATGTTGAGGCCGAACTGGCTGGACCAGAACGTCGGTACGGCCAGGTGGGGCCGGCGCAGCGGACCGGGGCTGATCATGTTGTGGGCGGCCACCTCGGCCTGGGCCACCGCGTTGCCCCAGTGCTCGAGGGCGACCATCTGGTACTCGAACAGCGGGTGGGGGAAGCGGGCCACGTCACCGGCGACGAAGACGTCGTCCGTGACGATGCCGTACATGGTGAAGACGCGGCAGCCCGCGTCGCAGGCCACGCCGCGGGGGCCGGCCGCGAGGCCGGTGTCGGCCAGCCACTCGGTGTTGCGGACCGCGCCCAGGCAGACCACGGCGACGTCGGCCTCGATCCGGCCGCCGTCGGAGAACTCGGCGCCGGTGAGCCGCCCATTGGCGCTGGTGAGGGTGGTGACCGTGACGCCGCAGCGCAGGTCGACGCCGTGGGCGCGCTGGAGCTTCGTGGCCCAGTCGCCGACCGTGCCGCCCAGCGCGCCGATCAGGGGTGCCCGGCCGCGCTCGGCGACGGTCACCTCCAGGCCGCGCTCCCGGCAGGCCGAGGCCACTTCGGAGCCGGTGAACCCGGCGCCGATGACCAGGACCCGCCGGGGCCCGGCGTCCAGGGCCGCGGCGAGGCGGCCCGCGTCGTCGCTGGTACGGACCGTGAAGACGCCCTCCAGCGCGGCCTCGTCGGGGTTCGGCCAGGGCCGGGCGCGGGTGCCGGTGGCGATCAGCAGCCGGTCGTAGGGCAGCCGCTCCCCGTCGGCGAGCAGCACGTTCTTGCTCGTCGGGTCGAGCCCGGCGGCGGCCACGCCGAGCTTCCACCGCGCGTCCAGCTCACGGCGGCCCGGCAGCCCGCAATCCTGGGCGCCCGCCTTGCCGAGCAGCACCTGTTTGGACAGCGGCGGCCGGTCGTAGGGCCGCCGCGGCTCGTCCCCGACCAGGGTCAGCTCGCCCTCGAACCCCCCGTCGCGGAGCGCCTCGGCCGCGCGCAGCCCGGCCAGCGAAGCCCCGACGATGACGATCCGCCCGTCCCGCCTCTCACCCGACACCGGCGTCGCCCCCCGCCTGCTCGCCGACCGTGATGGCCTGCACCGGGCAGGCCGCGGCGGCCCGCCGCACATGCCCGTCCTGGCCCTCCGGCACCGTGGGCACGTACAGCAGGGCCTCCTCACCGTGCAGTTCGAACACCTGCGGGGCGAGGAACACGCATTGGGCGTACCCCTGGCACCGATTGAGATCGACCACGATCTGCATCCGGTCAGCTCCTCCTGGCACGCCGTCGACCGCCCACCCCTTCCTATGCCCGCCCGGGGCCCGGCGCCAGAGGACGCTGCTCCGTCCGGGGTACGACGGGGGAACGACGCGGGTACGACGGGGCCGAACCCCCCGGCTAGCGTGGGCACATGCCTGCCACCGCCCGGATTCCGTCACTGCTCTACTACGCGGGCTCGTACGAGCTCCTGAAGGAGGTCGCCGCACGGCTGCGACTGCTCACCACGCCCAATGGCCGGCTGCCCGGCGACCGGCTGCCCGAGGGCCTGTGGGCGAAGAGCCGCGCCATACGCCGCGACGCGCGGACGGCGGCCGAGGACAGCGAGCGGGCGGAACGGGGACGGGACTCGTTCGAGGGCCTGCTGTGGGACCCCCGGCAGGCGTGGGCCCGCCCGACCACGCTCGTCAGCCCCGGCTCGTCCGCGCTCTTCGCCCGCCCCGACCTGCCCCCGTTCCTGACGGCCTGGCGGGACGGCGAAGCCGCCTGGCCCTTCGCCGACGCCCCCTTCCCCCGCGATTTCCTGCTGGCCGGACATCCACTGCTGCGCCTGCGCGCCCTGCTGCCCGACGGGCCCGCCCCCGGCTACGAGCGCGACCGCATCCATCTGGACGCCGGCGAACAACTGGCCGCCGGCCTGCTGCTGGCGCGCGCCGGCCGCTACGACCTGCTCGCCCACGTGGTGGCGGCAGGCGACCGGGCACTCCTGGACGAGGTCCGCCCCGCCTTCGGTACCGCCACGCGCGAAGACACCGCGCGGGCCCTGCGCGACGCCCTCGCGGACGACCGGCGCCGCCGCGACCACCTCTTCGGCCAGTACGCCGTGGAGCCCGACCCCGAGCCCGACGAGCGGTGGATCGACCTCGACTGGGACGCCGTCCGGCGGTCGCTGGACGCCGACAGCCCGGACCTGCGCCGACAGGCGGCCGAGCTCGTGACCCACCCCCGGTGCCCGGCGGAGCTGCGCGCCCTGGTCGCCGGCCGGTGGACCGACTCGTTCGTCTGGTCCCGGCTCCTCTCCGACCGGCCCACCGGACTGCACCTGCTGCGCGCCCTGCCGATGCGGCCGGACCGCTCCCTCGCGGCAGCCTTCTCGTACACGGCCTGGGACGGCGTCGGCGTCGACGACATCCTCGATCTGGCCCACCCCGCGGACCTCGTACTGCGCGACGCCGCCGGGCTGCCCGGTATCGCGCGATGGCACCCGCGGCAGTGCGTGATCACCGCTCAGGACCAGCAGGGCGCGATGCGGCTGGCCCGGGCCGTCACGGAGGCGGCCGATCACCACTTGGGGGACGACCCCGGCGCCTGGACCATCGGCTGCCGCCTCGTCGAGGGCCCCCGCTTCACCGGATCGGTGAACGAGCTGCTCAAGAGAGCGGCGGCGGGAAGGCCCCGTCCCGGCGCAGCTCCTCGTGCGGATGACCCGCCGGCTCCCGCGCGCTCGGACGATCGAAGATGACGGTCACGGACAGGGCCAGCCCCGTGCACGCGCTCAGCCGGTTGCGCAGCAGCACCCCTGTGAGGGAGCCGGAACCCCGCTCCAGGGAAGAGCCGGTCGGGTGCCACGGCCGACCCGTCGGGGTGGGCGAGCACCTCGGCGATCTCCGCACGGACCAGTTCCAGCAGCGCCGACTTCCGCCCGGCGTCGTCCGGCAACGCGCGGAGCCGATGCCGCCATGCCATGGCAGGGGTCGCGTCGGAGCCGTGGTCGTCTCCGTGTCCGTGTCCGTAGCCGTAGCCGTAGCCGTGGCCGTGGCTGCCGTCGGCTGGGAAGTGCGCGGTCGGGCGGGCCGGGCGCCGCGGCTCCCGCAGGAGCGGCGGGACCCGGCCGGGGGCCTCGCCGATGCGCGGTGGGGCGATCAGGAGCGGCGCGAGCACAGGGCCGTCCGTGGCCAGGGCGGTGTCGAACAGGTCCAACGCCCGGGCGGGAGGCATCGGCCGCAGCACCCCGCCCGCCCTGTCTGCCCTGTTCGCTCTCTCCAGCGCCGCCCTGCCGACGCGGCCGGCTCGCGTGGCCGCCATTCCGTCGTCCCCGCCCCACGGGCCCCAGGCGAGGGACAGCGCCGGTAGGCCGAGGGCGGCGCGGTGGTGGGCGAGGGCGTCGAGCAGGCCGCGTCCGCCTTCGGCCGGAGCACGACCTCCAGCCGTTCGGGCGTGAGGGCTTCCAGGATGCCGTCGTCCAGCACACCGGCCGCGTGGACGACGGTCGTGAGCGCGGCGGCGTACTGGGCGACGACGTCCGTCAGCCGGGCACGGTCGGTGACGTCGCACGCGAGGACGTCCACGCACGCCCCGCTCCGCTCCAGCGCGTCCTCGTAGGCGGTGTTCCCGCCACGGCGCGCGGCGTGCTGCTTCAGCGCGACGGGCAGCGCGCGCAGCAACTCGCTGTGGCTCCTTGCCATGGCTTCCCCCTTGGACCGCGGCCCGGCACCCTCACTCTACGGCGGACACGACGGTGGACGGGTCCCGTAGGGGTCGGGATCAGGGTCGCCCCAGGGGCTTCCCGGGGTCGGCCGGGCAGGCGCCGTCCCTAGGCTCGTAGCCATGACGACAGGGTTCCCGGAAGCCGCCCCCTGGGGCGAACAGCGCGCGTCCCACGCCGACCGCGAGACGGTCGTGCGGCGCCTTCAACAGGCCGCGGTCGAGGGCCGCATCGACTTCCACGAGCTGGACGAGCGACTCGAGCGGGCGCTCGACGCGAAGACGCACGGCGAGCTGGCCGTACTGACGGCCGATCTCCAGGGCGCGGGCCGTGGAGGTGCGGCTGGCTCGGTGCGGGAGCTGGTGGAGGACCGCCCGCTGGTCCTCAAGGGCGGTCTGCACGGTGTCGTCCGCAAGGGCCCGTGGACGGTCCCGTCTCGGGTGACCGCCCACGGTGGCCTGGGCGGAGTCGTCCTCGACCTCACCCGGGCCGAGTGCCCGTCGCGTGCCGTCGACCTGGAGATCCATGGCCAGATGGCGGGCGTCACGGTCGTCATACCCGACGACTGGGCCGCCGAGACCAGCGGCATTGAGCCCGGCCTCGGCGGAGTCACGGACAGGACCACCCCCGACCACGCCCCGGACGCCCCGCTCCTCCGCGTCACCGGCACCGGCGGCATGGCCGGCGTCGTCGTCCGCCACCCGAAGGGGAGGGAGCGGCGCCGGCTGGAGCGCGAGTCGAAGGCACTCACCTCTCGGTAGTCGCGCTTCCCGGTGGTCGCGGCGGCGGTGCGTCCGCGACGACTCCGCTTACGGGGGCATGGACTCAGGGCAAACAGGACGTGTACGGAGCGGCCGGGCAGGGGACGATGGCTCCGGGGCCGGGGCCGGGTCCGCCGCCGCCGCCCGGCGGACGGACGGCGGCGTCCTTAGGAGGTCCTGAAGGATGGACGAGAAGCCGCTCGCGCCGCCCGAGGTGAACGGCGCGAGGAACGGCGCGATCACGGCACTCGACGGCGCGGCGCCGCTCGTCGTACGCGTCGGCCCGTATGCGGGCATGTCGGCCGGGGACGAGGTGTGCCTGCGCTGGGACACTGGGGTCCTGCGCACTTCACTGGTCGACACCCGGCTCGTCGCCGCCTCAGCGGTGGGGGCGAGCACCCTCTTCCACCTCCCGTGGCCCGCGCCGGGCACGGTTCGGGTCAGCTATGTCGTCGGCCGCGCCGATGGCCGGTGGAGCGTCTCCGAGCGGATGACCGTCACGGTCACGGAGGGGGCCGCGCACGGGACGCCGGGTTCCGGTGGGCCCTGACCGCCCTGACCGCCCTGCCCTCAGGTCAGGTCCCCGGCGCCGCCGCTGCGCGTCCCGTCCGGTCGCCCGATCGCGGGATCTCAGCCAGCAGCCGGGCGCGCTCCGGGCCTCCGGTCATCCCACCGCTGCCGGTTCCGCCGCCGCTCCCGCCGCTCCCGCCGCTCCCGCGGCTTCCCTCGCTCCCGGGTCCCTCGGCTCCGTCGGGTTCCGACCACCACGACAGCGGGCCGGGCGCGGACCACGGGTCGGACAGCGACTCCGACACCGGCTCGGACATGAATGACGCCCACTCGGACACCGACACCCACACCCACATGGACTGCGGCTCGGACGACGAGGCCGACCACCAGCCGGGCCCGGGCAAGGACGGCCAGGGCCGAGGCGGCGGCAAGACCCAGCCGGGTGGCGGTGGTTCCGACCCGGTGGCCGAGACGCACAACCCCGCCGACGGGCCCGGTGTCCGCCCCAACAGGCACCGGGGCCGCATCCGTTACGGCAACGGCATGAGCCGGTAGAAGACGGTGGCGACCAGCTCCCGGGCGTAGGCCGCGTCGAGCGGACCTGGGCGGAAGAGGACGCGGTACATCATCGGGGCGACGACGTGGTCCATCACCGTCTCGGCCTCCGGCACGTGCTCGCCGCGCCGCGCGGCGCGGGACAGGACCGCCTCGACCTGTTCGCGCGCGTACGCGGAGCACCGCCCGGCGTTGGGCCCCTCCGGGTCGCCCGCGAGGGCGTCCCGGATGTAGGACCGGCCGGCCGGGGACGACATCTCCTCCAGGAACGCCGAGGCCCAGTGCTCCAGATCCGCGCGCAGGTTCCCGTGGTCCGCCGGGGGCGCGTCGGGGCGCAGCCGCTCGACCGCCACGTCCGAGAGCAGCTCCTGAAGATCGCCCCAGCGGCGGTAGACGGTCGACGGGGTCACTCCCGCCCGTGCCGCGACGAGCGGCACGGTGAGAGCGGCCCCTTCCGCCTGGAGCTCGCGTACGGCCCGGTGCACCGACTCCTGGACGCGGGCGCTGCGTCCGCCGGGGCGGACGGCTGGTCTGGCGCTCATACCACCCACCTTAACGCACAATCATTGCGTGAAGGTGGGCGGGGTATCGGGCCGGGTCATCGGGCCGGGCGGTGGGTCAGGCCGCGAGCGGAGCGGGCCGCGCGAGACTCGCGTAGGCCTCCTCGACGGCCCGGCCGACATCCAGGACCGTCGCCTCGCCGAACGGCCGCCCGATGAGCTGCATCCCGATGGGCAGCCCGGCGCCGTCGACGCCGACCGGCAGGGACAGCGCGGGCGCGCCGGTGATGTTCGCCGGGGCGGACAGCCGCACGTAGGCGTCGGACACGGTCTCGATGGTGCCGTCCGGCCATGCCACGGCCGGCTGGTCGGCACGGGCCGCGACCATGGGCACGGTCGGCGCCGCGACCACGTCCACCTCGGCGAAGAGCCGCGCCCACTCCTGTCGCATGAGGGCGCGGGCGCGCTGGGCCCGCAGGTAGTCGCCGGCCAGGACGTGTTCGCCGGCCTCCAGCAGCAGGCGGACGTCCGGCGTGTACAGCTCCAGGGATGTACGCAGGGTCTCCTCGTGCACGGAGGACGCCTCCGGCACCATCAGCCCCCACTGCGTGCCCTGGATGTGGTCGGCCATGGGGATCTCCACGTCCACGAGCCGCGCCCCGAGATCCGCCAGGCGCGCCGTCGCCGCCCGTACCGCCTTCGCCGCCTCGGGCGTGACCCGCTCGAAGTAGTGGTTGCGCGGGACGCCCACCCGTACCCCCGCCACACCGCCCGGCGCGGGCGCCTCGCGCCCGGTCAGCGCGGCGAGCACGAGCCCGGCGTCGCCCACGGTGCGGGTGAGGGGGCCGACGTGGTCCAGGGACCAGGAGAGCGGGACCACCCCGTCGACGGGGACGAGCCCGTACGTCGGCTTCAGCCCCACCACTCCGTTCAGCGCCGCCGGGACCCGGATGGAGCCGCCGGTGTCCGTGCCCAGGGCGAACGTGGCCGTCCCGGCGGCGACCGCCACCGCCGAGCCCCCGCTGGAACCGCCCGCCACCCGGTCGGCGGCCCGGGCGTTCCGCGTCTGAGGGGTCGTGAGCCCATAGGCGAACTCGTGGGTGTGGGTCTTGCCCAGCAGGACGGCGCCGGCCTCCGCGAGACGGGCGGCGACGGTACTGTCCCGCTCCGCCACATGGTGCTCCCGCACCCGGGAACTGGCCGTGGTCGGCAGCCCCGCCACGTCGATCAGGTCCTTGAGGGCCATGGGGACGCCGTGCAACGGGCCCCGTCGCCGCCCCGCAGCGATCTCCCGCTCGGCGGCCGCCGCGTCGCGCCGCGCGGCGTCCGCGAGGACCTCGACGTAGGCGTTCAGGCGCGGCTCCACCGCGTCGATCCGGGCGAGGACGGAGCCGGTCAGCTCGGTCGGCGAGAGCCCGCCGGCCGCGATCGCCCCGGCCGCCTCGGCGAGGCTCAGCTCATACGGTTCCATCGGTCCGCTCCTCTCCCGGGTGGTACGCCGCGGCGGGCGCGGTCGTGCCCAGGTCCAGTTCCCGCAGGGTGCCGATCACGTTCCGGATGTGCCGGGCCGTGGCGGCCACGGCGGCTTCGTGTTCCTCTGAGGTGATCATGGGGCGTTCGGCCTCTCGCTCAAAAGCTCATTCTTTGCGTTAGCGGAGCATACGGGCTACGATCAGCAAACGCAAAGAATGAGCTTTTGGGTCGATGGAGGGGCTTTCCGATGGACCGGACCGAGCAGACAGAGCAGACCGAGCAGACCTGGACGGTGGGCGACATCGTCGTGCACCGCGTCGACGAGATCGCCCTCCCGCCGGAGACCGGCGCCTGGCTGCTGCCCGCCGCCACCCCCGGGGTCGTGACCGGACAGCCCTGGCTCCGGCCCGGCTTCGCCACCCCCGAGGGCACCCTCCGCCTCGCCAGCCACAGCTTCGCCTTCGAGACGGGCGGCCTGAAGGTCGTCGTCGACACCGGCATCGGCAACGGCAAGACCCGCGCCAACCCCGCCTGGGACCGGCTGGACACCGGCTACCTCCAGCGGCTCACCGCCGCCGGCTTCGCGCCCGAGACCGTCGACCTCGTCGTCCTCACCCACCTCCACACCGACCACGTCGGCTGGAACACCCGGGCCGCCGCCGACGGAACGTGGATCCCCACGTTCCCCAACGCCCGCTACGTCACCTCCCGCACCGAATGGGACCATTGGGCGGGCCAGGCCGACACCATGGACGAGAACCGCCGCCAGATGTTCCGCGACTCCGTCGACCCCATCCGCGACGCCGGGCTCGTCGACCTCGCCGACGTCCAGGGCGGCCCCACCGAGATCGCCCCCGGCCTCCGGCTGCTCCCCACCCCCGGGCACACCCCCGGTCAGGTCGCCGTGGAAGTCCACAGCGCCGGACGGACGGCGGTGATCACCGGTGACTGCGTCCACCACCCCGTGCAGCTGGCCCACCCCGCGATCACCAGCTGCGTCGACAACGACCCCGAACAGGCCGTCCGCACGCGCCGCGACCTCCTCGCCGCGCTCGCCGGCACGGACACCCTCCTGCTGGGCACCCACTTCCCGCCCCCGACCGCCGGACACGTCACCGCCGACGGCGACGGCTACCGGCTCGTCCCCGCGTCCTGACCTCCTGATGTCCTGACGGCCGGGCATCGGTTGGATGACCGATGTGCGCGTACCCGGACCGGACGCACAGTGCTGACAGCTCCCGCCCGATCGAGCGGGAGCCCCGTCAGCGATCCCGTCAGATAGGACATCACTGTGCCCGCCGCCCCGGCAGATCTCGTCTTCGTCAACGGCTCGGTCCTCACCGTCGACTCCCGCTTCACCGTCGCCTCCGCCCTGGCCGTCACCGGCGGCCACATCAGCGCCGTCGGCGACCGGGACGAGGTCATGGCGCACGCCGGCCCCGCCACCCGGATCATCGACCTCGGCGGCGGGACGCTCCTGCCCGGCATCAACGACTCGCACCTCCACGGCTGCGCCCTCGGGCTGACCATGCCCCCGCTGTCCGTCGACGTCTCCCACCCCGCCGTGCGGTCGCTCACCGATGCGGCCGAGGCCGTGCGGAAGGCCGCCGAGACGACCCCCGCCGGAGAGTGGATCACCGGGCACGGATGGGACGCGGGCTACCTCGCCGAGTGCGTCGCCGACCCCTCCCGGCTGCCCACGCGGCACGACCTGGACGCCGTCAGCCCCCACCACCCCGTCCTGCTGTACTCCGCCACCGGGCACGCCACCTGGGTCAACTCCGCGGCCCTCGCCCGCGCCGGGGTCGACCGCGACACCCCCGTCCCGCCCGGCGGGGTCGTCGTCACCGACGCGGCGGGCGAGCCCACCGGCCTCCTCCAGGAGGGCGCCCAGGATCTCGTCCACGGGGCGCTGCCCATCCTCTCCGCGGAAGTGCGCGCCGACGCCATCCGGGCCACCTTGCGCACCCTGGCCCGGCTCGGCATCACCAGCTACACCGAGCCCGGCCTCGGCCCGGGCGGCGACGCCCTGATGCGCGGCGCCCTCGCCCACAGCACCCTCGACGTCTACCGGCGCCTGCTCGCCGACGGCGAACTGACCGCCCGCGTCGGCGTCCTGCTCCTGCCCACCGGGATGACCAGCACGGCCGAGGACTTCATCCGGAACCTGTCCGCCATGGACGAACTGCCCTCGACCGACCCCCGCCGCCTCGCCGTCCTCGGCGTCAAACTGTTCGCCGACGGCATCCCGGTCAACAAGACGGCCTGGATGCACGATCCGTACATCGGCGGCGGCTGCGGCTCGCTGTGCGTCGGCGGGGACACCGACGACGAACGCGTCGCGCAGATCACGGAGATGATCCGGTACACCCACGCCGCCGGGTACCAGGCCGGTGTCCACGTCACCGGCGACCGGGCCATCGACACCGTCGTCGACGCCTTCGCCGCGGCCGCCGCCGAGCGGCCCCGCCCCGACGCCCGCCACTACGTCATCCACGGCGACTTCCTCACCGCCCGCAGCATGCGGACGCTGGCGCGGCACGGCTTCGGCGTCAACATGAACCCCACCATCAAATGGACCGTCGCGGACCTGGAGGAGGAGTTCGTCGGCGCGCAGCGGGCGGGCTACGAGTGGCCCTACCGGGACGCGATCGACGCCGGCGTGACCGTCACCAGCGGCTCCGACGCGCCCGTCACCCTCCCCGACTGGCGGCAGGGCGTCTCCACGATGATGCTCCGCGAGTCCCGGGCCAGCGGCCGCGTCAGCGGACCCGACCAGCGCATCCGGCTCGCCGAGGCCCTGCGCACCTACACCTCCGACGCGGCCTGGCAGGACTTCGCCGAGGACTGGAAGGGCACCCTGGAGGTGGGCAAGGTCGCCGACCTGTGCGTGCTCTCGGACGATCTCCTGACCGCCGACCCGCACGACATCCCCGCCATACCCGTGGTGTTCACCGCCGTCGGCGGCGAGATCGTCCACGACCAGCTCACCGTCTGACGCCCGGAACGACGCCCGGATTGACGTGCGGACACCCGTTGATCATTCTGACCGGATGACAGCACAGCCGAGCACGACGGACCTCCTCGGAGCCGCCCTGGGCGTACGCGAGGCCGCGCGCCACGCCGTGCGGGGGAAGGGCGACGCCGACGCCGTCCTGACGGCGCTGTCCGCGCTGATCGACCACGACCACGCGGCGCTCTCCCGGTGGGACCCGCTGCTCCGCCGCCATGTGACGCTGGCCGGCAGCTACCCGGCGGGCACCACCCGCTACATCGAGACCCGGCTGCACGACGATCCGGCCTTCGCGCTCATCCGGCACACGCCGGGCACGACGAGCTGGTGGCACGACGTGCCCGCGCCGGTACGCGGGGCCTCCACCGGGATCCAGGAGGTCCTCGAACCCCTGGGCGTCCAGGACGGCGTGGCCCAGTGTCTGTTCTCCACCGACGGCCGGTACGTGGGCATCCTCAACCTCAGCACCACCCGCGCCCGGTGCGACCAGCCGGCCGTCCGGGCCGTGCTGACCCTGCTGGGGGAGTGCCTCGCGGCGGTCGCCGACCCGCTCGCCGGGCACCGCTCCCAGGGGCCCGGCGGCTCCGGCCACACCTGCGCCGTGCTCCTGCCGGACGCCGACGGCGCGGGGGAAGCGGCTCCGGTGCCGTTGAGCGGGGAGCCGCTGCCCGGCCTCACCGAGGCCGGCTCCCCGCTCGTGGCCCTGCTGCGACGGACGGCCGCGCGGCGCACCCTGCCGGCCACGGTGCTGGTGCCGTACCGGCAGCGGATGCTCGAGCTGCACCTGACCCGTCAGGGAGACCGCACGGTCGTCGTGTGCCGCACGGTCGCCCGCCCGGCGGCGCTCTCCCCGCGCGAGCTGGAAGTACTGGCCGAACTCACCCAGGGGCGCACCAACCGCGAGATCGCCGACCGCCTGTACGTCAGCCCGCGCACCGTCGCCACCCACATCGAGCACATCCTCGCCAAGCTCGACGTGCCCAACCGCGTGGCGGCCGCGGGCCGGGCCGTGGCCTGGGGCCTCGAACCGGCCCCCTGACCGGAATGGCAAAGGCTGTGGCCTCCGTTTCCCTGTGCACACAGGGGAACGGAGGCCGCGGTCACGGGGATTGCCCCGGATCAGGCCAGCGGGGCCGGGTAGGTGGGGTACTCCACCCCGGAGACGTGCTGGACGACGCGGATGACCTGGCAGGAGTAGCCGAACTCGTTGTCGTACCAGAGGTAGAGGATCGCGTTGTCGCCGTCGACCTTCGTGGCGCCGGCGTCGACGATCGACGCGTGGCGCGAGCCGATGAAGTCGCTGGAGACCGCGTCCGGAGCCGTGGTGAAGTCGATCTGACGCTTGAGCGGCGAGGTCAGCGAGACGTTGCGGAGGTAGTCGAGGACCTCCTCGCGAGTGGTCTCACGGCCGAGGCGCAGGCTGAGGATCGCTATCGAGACGTCCGGGACCGGGACGCGGATCGAGCTGCCGGTGATCGGCGCCTTGAGGTCCGGCAGGGCCTTGGCGACGGCGGAGGCGGCACCGGTCTCCGTGATGACCATGTTGAGCGGCGCCGAGCGGCCCCGGCGGTCGGCCTTGTGGTAGTTGTCCAGCAGGTTCTGGTCGTTGGTGAACGAGTGGACGGTCTCCACGTGGCCGCGCAGCACACCGTACTCGTCGTCCATCGCCTTCAGCGGCGGGACGATCGCGTTGGTGGTGCAGGAGGCGCAGGACAGGATCTGCTCGTCGGGCTTGATCGTGTCGTGGTTGACGCCGTGGACGATGTTGGGGACGTCGCCCTTGCCCGGCGCGGTCAGGACGACCTTGTCGATGCCGGGGCGCAGGTGCTTCGACAGGCCCTCGCGGTCGCGCCACTTGCCGGTGTTGTCGATGAGGATGGCGTCCTTGATGCCGTACGCCGTGTAGTCGACCTCGGACGGGTCGCTGGCGTAGATCACCTTGATCGCGTTGCCGTTGGCGACGATCGTGCTGTTCGCCTCGTCGACGGTGATCGTGCCCTGGAACTGGCCGTGGATGGAGTCGCGCCGCAGCAGCGAGGCGCGCTTCACGATGTCCTGCTCGCCGCCCTGACGGACGACGATGGCGCGCAGCCGCAGGCCGTTGCCCGAGCCGGCCTTCTCGATCAGCAGGCGGGCGACGAGGCGGCCGATGCGGCCGAAGCCGTAGAGGACGACGTCGCGTCCCTCGCGGCACTCGATCTTGTTGGCGCCCGTGGCCCCGGCGACGGCCTCGGCGGTGAACGCCTCCACCGACAGGCCGCGGTCGTCGGTCCGGTACGTCGCGGCCAGCATGCCGATGTCGATCTGGGAGGGACCGAGATCGAGCGTGGTGAGAGCCTGCAGGAAGGGCAGCGTCTCGGTGACCGAGAGCTCCTCCCCGGCGATCTGCCGGGCGAATCGGTGGGTCTTGAGGATGCTGACCACCGACTTGTTCACCAGGGAGCGGCTGTGCACCAGAACGGTGACGTCCCGCTCGCGGTGCAGCTTCCCGATGATGGGGATCATCGACTCCGCGATCTCCTCGCGGTTCTTCCAGTTTGTGAACGAGTCGTCGTTGACAGTCACAGGCTTCTCTTTCGAGCTAGGAGGCGCTCACATGCTAACCCGATGCTCTTTCGAGCCTTCAAGGGGTGTCCACTGCGAGATGTGCCACTCTTCACCGCCAGTTTCCCTTCGATTCGCTGGCATCACCGCCCCAGATCCTCCGGTAGGCCTCCCGGTACCCGGGGGGATCCCAGGATGTGGCGTCGTCACTGTTCGCCGCCGTGGCGATGTGGACGGGCATGACATAGCCGCTGGCGGGGGCACCGGAGAAGGCGCGGTTGAACTCGTCGACGGCCTGCCAGCCCTGCTGGGAGAGCGGCTCCGGCACGGTGGCCGCCTGGAACTGCCGGCTCTCGACGCGCTCGAAGGCGGAAGGGTCGCCGTCGCCCGCGCCGATGTTGTACGGGGCGCCGCCGCCCTTCCTGCGGGCCGCGCGGAGGGCCGGGGCGGCGTCGGCGAAATAGACGTCGTTGATGGCGACGGAGTGGGTCCAGGCGTCCCCGAAGCGGGCGAGGAGCGAGGAGACCTCCTGCGGGGTGCGGCTGCTCGTGTCCGGCAGGGGATGTTCTCCTCCGCCAGCAGCCGGGCCCCGGGGCAGGTGGCGAGCCGCTTCTTGATGAGGTCGGACTTGTGCCGGGCGAAGGGGATGGAGGCGTCGGTGAACACGACGACCCCGGCGTCGCCCCCGGAGTGGTCGATCACCCAGTCCGCGCTGATCCCGGCGACGTCCTCGACCTTGGTGGTGATGTTGGTGAAGAGCCGTGGACGTTCGCTCGGGCCGGGAGCGGCGACCGCGTGCCAGCCGACGAGCGGGATCCGCGCGGCGTCGGCCCGGGCCACCTGGCGGGAGGTCAGCCGGGGGTCGAAGCCGCCGACGACGATGCCCGAGGGGCGCAGGGTGACGGCCTGGCTGAACGCCGCCTGGATGCCGGACGGCGTGCCCTGGCCGTCGATCACCCGCACGCTCCAGCCGATGACGCGCGCGGCGTCCCGTACGCCCGCCACGGTGCCCGCGACGCCGGGGTTGGTCATGGACTGCGCCACGTACACGAGGGACTTGCCGGGGACCGCCCGGGGGCCGGTGGTCGGGCCGTTCCAGGCGGGGTCGGCCGACTGGGCCCGGCGGACGGCCGCGCCGGCCCGGGCCAGGGCGCCGGGACAGCCGGCGGTCGCCGTCCTCGGGGGCGGCGGGGGCGCGGGACGGGTGGAGGAACCCCGCTCGCAGCCGGTCGGCGCGGCGAGCAGCAGGACGAGCGCCATGGCCGTTCCGGTCGTCCCGCCGCGCGCGCCTCTCACGGAGCGACCCCTCTCACGGAGCGACCCCGGACGGTTCGGCGCGGCGGCGGCGCAGCTGGCGGCGCGCGGCGTAGCCCGCCACGCCGACGGCGACGAGCAGGGTGCCGCCGTTGAACAGTGGCGTGACCCAGAAGCGGGCGCCGAGCTGGCCGATGCCGGCGAGGCCGACGGCGAGGACGGTGACGGCGACGAGCGTGCCCAGGGCGTTGGCCCGGCCGGGCCGGATGGCGGTGGAGCCGAGCAGCGCGCCGACGAAGGCGGGCAGCAGGTAGTCCATGCCGACGCTGGGGTTGCCGATCTGCTGCTGCGCGGCCAGGAGGACCCCGGCGCCGCCGACGACCACGCCCGAGACGGTGAAGGCGTGGATGACGAAGCGCCGCGAGGGGATGCCCACGAGCTCGGCCGCGCGGGGGTTGGAGCCGATGACGTACAGGTACCGGCCCAGGGGGAGCCGCTCCAGGAGCAGCCACAGGACGGCGGTGAGCGCGAGGACGTAGAAGGCCGGGACGGGCAGGCCCAGGAACCGGGAGTCGTAGAGGTCGGTGAAGGCGGCCGGGAGGCCGTGCGGGCCGGGCACGACCCTGGCGCCGTCGGTGATCCAGCCGGTGACGGCGTACATGACGCTGCCGGTGCCGAGGGTGGCGATGAACGAGTCGATCCTCGCGTATTCGACGACGACGCCGTTGACACCGCCGACGGCCGCGCCGCCGAGGACCACCACGAGGCAGGCGAGCGGCCAGGGCCACCCGTGGGTGACGATCAGCCGCATCGTCATGACGTGCGCGAGGCCGAGGCCGTAGCCGATGGACAGGTCGAACCGGCCGGCGGCGATGGGGATCGTCGCGCCGAGCGCGAGGGCGGCGGGGATGGACTGGTTGGACAGGACGGCGGAGATGTTGTCGAGGGTGGGGAAGGTGTCCGGCAGGGCGAGGGAGAAGGCGATGAACAGCAGGACGGTGAGGGTGAGGAGGCCGTAGGCGCCGAGGAGGTGGCCGAGGTGCCCGAGGCGGTCTGGGCGGCCGGCCAGGAGCCGTCGGCCCGGGCCCGGCGGGGTCACTCCGGCGCCCCGGTGGCGCGGTTCCCGCCTGCGTCCCGGCCGTTGTCCCCGCCGGAATCTCCCTCGCCGAGGGCGTCTCCGTCGAGGCGCGCGCTGGTTCCCGCGCCGGGGTCTTCGCCGGGGTTCCCGGTGAGCGGTGGCATGGCCGAGGCGGCGCGGGTGAGCGCGGCGGCGGTCAGGGCCGCTCCGGCCGGCTCCGCCGCCACGGCCCCGCGCACGAGGACGAGGGCCCGGTGGCACACGTCGGCGACCTCCTCGAAGTCGCTGGAGACGAGCAGCACGGCCAGCCCGTCGGCCAGCGCCTCCCGGAGCAGCCGGTGGACCGCCGCCTTGGCGCCGACGTCCACCCCGGCCGTCGGCTCCTCCAGGACCAGCAGGGTCCGGGGCAGCCGCAGCCACCGGCCGAGCATGACCTTCTGCTGGTTCCCGCCGGACAGGGTGGCGATCGGCCGTTCGCTGTCCCGGGGCCGTACCGAGAACCGTTCGATCAGAGCGACGGCCTCGGCGCGCTCGGGGCCGGGGCTGATCCAGTGGGTGCCGGGCGTTCCGCCCGCCCGGGGGTTGGCCAGGAAGTTCTCCCGTACGGACAGGTCGGGGGCGCAGCCCTCGCCCTGCCGGTCGCTGCTGACGAAGCCGACGCCGGCGGCGACGGCGTGGGCGACGGTGTCCGGGCGGTAGGGCCGGCCGGCCAGCAGCATCCGGCCGCCGAGGACCGGCCGCGCCCCGGCGAGGGCACGGCCCAGGGTCGTGTGCCCGGCGCCGGTGAGCCCCACGAGCCCGAGGGCCTCGCCGGCGCGCAGCCGCAGGCTCACGGGCGCGGTGTGCTCCGTCCGGACGCCGTCGGCATCGAGGACGACCGGCCCGGTGGCGGGCGCGGGGGCGTGGTGGCGGCCGGGGTCGTGACCCACGACGTCGTGCACCAGCCGGCTGGTGGGGTAGCCGGCGACCGGGCCGTGGCTGACGACGCGGCCGTCGCGCAGGACGGCGAACGTGTCGGCGACCTCCCGCACCTCGTCCAGCCGGTGGGTGACGAGGACGACGGCGTGGCCGCGGTCGCGCAGGGCGCGCAGGACGGCGAAGAGCCGCGCGCGGTCCGCCGCCGGGAGGCTGGCGGTCGGCTCGTCCAGGACGATCAGCGCGGCCCGGACGGACAGGGCGCGGGCGATGGCCACCAGGGAGCGTTCGGCCCGGGTGAGGTCGGCGACGACGGCGTCCGGGTCGAGGTGCGCGGCGACGACGCCGAGGGCCTCGGCGCACCGCCGGCGGACGCGCCGCCAGGAGATCAGTCCGGCGCGGCGCGGATAGCCGGTGCCCAGGGCGATGTTCTCGGCGACCGTCATCCACGCGACCAGGCCCAGGTCCTGGTGGATGAAGGACATGGCGCTGCGGGCCGCGTCGGTGCCCAGCGGGTGCCCGGCGACGGTCACTTCGCCCGCGTCCGGGCGGTGGACGCCCGCGAGCACCTTGATGAGCGTGGACTTCCCGGCGCCGTTGGGGCCGAGCAGGGCCAGGACGCAGCCGGCCGGGATGTCGAGGTCGACCGCGTCCAGCGCGAGGGTGCCGCCGAACCGCTTGCTGAGGCCGCGGATGCGGACGAGATACCGCATGTCCGACATGCTACGTCCCCCTTCGGCCCCGGCGCCGGATGGTCCGTCAGATCGCGGGGATGTCGTCGAAGGAGCCGAGGGACCCGAAGGAGTCCAGGGCGGGCCCGGCGGCCTCGCCGGCCTTCCCCGAGGGCATCTCCAGCGCGCACTCCGCCCAGATGACCTTGCCCTCGGCGGTGTAGCGGGTGCCCCAGGCCTGGGAGAGCCGCGCCACGAGGAACAGACCCCGGCCGCCCTCGTCGGTGGTCGCGGCGTGGCGCAGGTGCGGGGCGGTGCTGCTGGTGTCGGACACCTCGCAGGTCAGGGTGCGGTCGTAGAGCAGCCGCACCTGGATGGGGCCGCTGCCGTACCGGACGGCGTTGGTGACCAGCTCGCTGAGCAGCAGCTCGATGTCGAAGCAGATCTCGTCCAGCCCCCACGCGGCCAGTTGCCGGGCGACCGCCGCGCGCACGGTGGAGACGAGCGACGGGTCGGCGGGCAGGTCCCAGGTGGCCACACGGTGCGGGTCGAGGGTGTGGGTACGGGCGACGAGCAGGGCGATGTCGTCGGCGGGGTGCTCGGGGACGACGGCCTCCACGACGGCCTGGCAGGTCTCCTCGGGCGGCCGGTTCGGGTGGGCCAGGGCCCGGCGCAACTGCTCCAGGGCGGTGTCGAAGTCGCGATCGCGGTCCTCGATGAGCCCGTCGGTGTAGAGGACCAGCTGGCTGCCCTCGGGCAGGCGGAACTCGGCGGTCTCGAAGGGCAGGCCGCCCAGCCCCAGCGGTGGTCCGGCGGGCAGGTCGGGGAAGGTGACGGCGCCGTCGGGGAGGACCAGAGCGGGCGGGCAGTGACCGGCCCGGGCCATGACGCACCGCTGCGAGGTCGGGTCGTAGATGACGTACAGGCAGGTCGCGCCGATGATGCCGGTCATGCCGGAGAAGGGGTCGTCCCCGCACTCCTCCCGGTCGAGGCGGCCCACGAGGTTGTCCAGGTGGATGAGGACCTCGTCCGGGGGCAGGTCCAGCTCGGCGAAGTTGCGCGCGGCGGTGCGCAGCCGCCCCATGGTCGCGGCGGCGTGCAGCCCGTGCCCGACGACGTCCCCGACGACGAGGGCGACGCGGGCGCTGGAGAGGGGGATGACGTCGAACCAGTCGCCGCCGACGCCCGATTCTGCGGGCATGTAGCGGTGCGCGACCTCGACGGCGTTCTGCTCGGGGAAGCCCTGCGGCAGCAGGCTGTGCTGGAGGGCGAGGACCATGGCGTGCTCACGGGTGTAGCGGCGCGCGTTGTCGATGCAGATGGCGGCGCGGGTGGCCAGCTCCTGCGCGAGCGAACGGTCGTCGTCCCCGAAGGGGGCGGGGTCGCGCGCGCGGTAGAAGCTCGCGATGCCCAGCGCGATGCCGCGGGCCAGGAGCGGTACGGCGATGAGGGAGTGGACGTTGTGGGCGAGGATGCGCTGGGCGTTCGCGCGGCTCTGGGCGATCCACCCCGCGGCGGACCTGAGATCGGGCTCCAGCACCGTCCGCCCGCCGGTCAGGCAGCGCAGCTGGGGCGTGGTCGGCTGGAGGTGGACCCGCTCGCCTTCGGGGTAGAAGGGGCAGTCGTCACGGATGCCGTGCACCACGGTCCGGTGGAGGTCCCGGGTGGGGTCGGTGGGCTCGTCGCCGCGCAGCACGGCTTCGGGGAGGTCGATGGTGACGAAGTCGGCCAGGCGCGGCACGGCCATCTCGGCGAGCTCCCGGGCGGTGCGGCTCACGTCCAGGGTGGTGCCGATGCGGGTGCTGGCCTCGGACAGCAGCTCCAGGCGGCGCCTGGCCGCCACGGCGTACTTGCCCACCCCCGCCTCACCCACGAGCACGAGCCCACCGGCCCCCGTGCCGTCAGGCGTGCCGCCGGGCGTGCCGGACGTACGCGCCGTGGTACCGGGGACGAACGCCGTGGCGACGGCGCGGGCGGGCGTCCGGGCATCGGCGAGCGGTGCGGGCGTGGTGGAGTACGGGGTACCGGTGACGATCTCGGTGGGGGCGGTGAGGCGCGTGTCCGAGGTGGGCACGACCGCCTCGACGACGACGCCCTCCACGCCGGAGGAGCTCGTCACCGTGCGGCTCACCAGGGTGACCCGCCGGCCGCTGGGCAGGGCCACCTCCACGGCGGCCCGCTGGGCGGCGGAGATCAGCTCGGTGGCCCGTTCCTCCAGGATCATCCGGTCGCGCGGGTCCAGCCGGCTCGTGACGGGCTCGACCGGTTGTCCGTCGGCGGCCGGCAGCCGGCGCCGGATGTCGAGGTACGCCTGGAGCAGGGAGCGTTCGCGCGCCGAGCTCTGGTCCAGCAGCCGCTGCTCGATGACCCCCGCCGCCTTGCTCATGACGATGTCCAGGGCCACGGCCACGTCCGTGTGCGGATAGCCCAGGCACAGCACCCCCTCGATGCGTCCGCTGAGCGGGTCCCGGACGGGTATCGCGGAGCAGGCGTTGGCCTGGGAGCGTTCGGCGAAGTGCTCGGCGCCGTAGACGTGGATCAGCCGCCGCTCGGCCAGTGCCAGGCCGATGCCGTTGGTCCCCGCGAACCTCTCGTCGAACACGAAGCCGGGCACGGTCTGGATCGCGGGCAGCCGGCCGGCCATCGAGGCATCGCCGAAGCGGCGCTGCAGCACGGCCCCGCGCCCGTCGGCGAGGGACACGTTCACGCTCCGCCCCGCGAACCGCTCCCGCAGCCGGTCCAGGACGGGCCCGGCCGCGCGGGCGAGCCGCCCCTCGATGTCGAGGTCCTGGACGAAGGGGAGCTCACAGCCGTCCGGGGAGAGCCCCAGGGACACGGAACGCTGCCAGGAGTTCAGGATCGGGTTGCGGACGGCAGCCTCGACGGACTCGCCCCGGAGGAACTGGTCCCGGGCGAGCACGGGGCCGATGTCGTCCGCCAAGAGCCCCATCCGGATCACCGCCCTCACTGGTGCGCCGATGTTCCATTTTAGAACTTTGTCCAGATGACGGAGGCGTCAGAGCACGGCGACGGGGTTGACGGGCGAGCCCGTGCCGCCCGGGATGTTCAGCGGTGCCACGACCAGCAGGAACGTATGACGTCCCGCCGCCGCGCAGGCCGCCGAGAGCTCCTCCAGATCGAGGTTGTCGAGCAGCGGCACCCCCATCGCGGCGATGGCGAGGGCGTGCACGGGGGAGTGCACGCCCTCGACGGGCGACGGCCGGACGTCGCTGTCGCCGTCGCCGCCCAGCAGCGCGATGCCGTGCTCGGCCAGCAGGGGCACGGCGTCCACGTGCAGCCCCGCGCAGGCCGCGTCGGCGTCCCAGGGGCCGAGCTCCGCGCGCCTGCGGTACCGGCCGACGCGCACCAGCACCGCGTCGCCCTCGCCGATCCGCGCGCCGAGCGCCGCCTCGGCGGCGGCGAGGTCCGCCGGGCCCGCGGCCTCCCCGGGCTCCAGCCAGGGCAGGCCCCGGACGGCCGGCAGATCCAGCAGAACGCCCCTCGTCACCAGCGGACCGAGCGCCGAGACACCGCCGAAGCGGGCCCCCGCCGCGCCGACGAGCTCCCGGGCGGCACCGCCGTCGTAGAGCCGCCCCCGGTAGGCGATGTGGGACAGCGCGTCCAGGTGGCTGACGGCCTTGCCGTGGTAGTCGGCGCCGAGGAAGTCCTTGTGGGTGGCGGGCTCGGGGGCCTCGACGTCACCGAGGCCGGACATGTAGTGCAGCGCGGGCCTGGCGTTGTCCGGCCCCGAGACGGTGTCCCACGGCCGTCCCATCGGCACCACGGTCCCGGACCGTACCAGGGACACGGCCCGCCGCACATGCTCGTCCGTCACCCGGTTCCAGGCCCCCCGGTCGGGCGCCTCCTCCCAGCGCCCCCACGCGCGGACCGCGTCGAAAAGCGTGTCGAACTCCTGGCGCGAGACCCTTCTGCTCATCCGCCACCCGTCCCTTCGGTCGCCGTGCGCTGAACGGCGACCAGGGCGGCGTCGTCGCCGAGAGAACCTCCGGAGTGGGCCAGCAGGTCCTCGCGCAGATACCGCAGGAGCGCCTCGGGCCCGCCGCCCGGCCAGGACGCCAGACGCTCGGCCAGCGGATAGAACCGCCCGGCGGCGTCGCGCGCCTCCACGACCCCGTCCGTGTACAGCAGGACGAGATCGCCGGGCCCGAAGGCGAAGGACTCCACGGCGAAACCGGTGGGGGAGAACTCGGCGAGCCCCAACGGCAGCCCGGGCTGCTCCACCTCCAGCGCGCTGACCCGCCCGTCCCGCAGCAGCAGGGGCGGGGGATGCCCGCAGTTGACCATGCTCAGGGCTGGCCCGGTGTCGGGCACGTCCAGCACGGCGGCGGTGACGAACGCCTCCTCCCGGTGCGGCCGCTCCTCCCGTGCCCCGTCCGGGTCGCCGAGCCCGGAGGAGAGCGCTCCCTCCAGGTCGGCGACCAGCACCGGCAGCTCGGCCTGCCGGTGCGCGGCGGCCCGGAAGGCGCCGAGCACGAGCGCGGCGTCACCGATGGCCTCCAGACCCTTGCCGCGCACGTCCCCGATGACGAACCGGGTGCCCCGCGCCGTGCGCGCCACCGCGTACAGATCACCGCCGATCCGCGCCTCCGCCTCGGCCGCGTGGTACACGGACCCGATGCGCAGCGGGCCCGCCCGCCGGGGCAACGGCCGCATCACCACGCCCTGGGTCGCCTCGGCGACCGACCTGAGCTGCGTCATCTCCTTCTCGCGCCGCTCACGACGGTGGGCGAAGAGGGTGACGATCACCGAGATCAGGATCAGGGCGCTGATCTGGAGGGTGTGGTTGAGGTCGGTGAGGCTGGTGCGGACGACGGCGACGACCGACTGGGCCACGACGGCGATCACGCCGACGGCCCCCGTCAGCCGGGGGCCCGCGAAGGACGCCGTGATGGCGGGCGCGGCGACGAGGAAGGGCCCCAGGTGCACGGCGGGCGGGGCGAGGACGTCGACCACGGTGACGGCCACGACGACGATCAGCGGAACGGCGATCAGCGCCCGGCTCGGCCGCCCCGGCGATCGGGGCGTCCCGGGTGCTCGCCGAAGGTGCATGGCTCCTGCTTACACCACCCGCCCCGGCCGCGCTTCCCGCCTGGTCAGGCGCGGTCGATGCGCGGGAAGACCGCGTCGTCGAGCACGATGCCGATGCCCACGGCGACGGGGATGGCGATGAGCGCCCCGACGATACCCAGCAGCGCCCCGCCGACCACCACGGCCACGACCGTGACGATGGGGTGCACATTGACGGCGAAACTCATCGCCTTGGGCATGATCAGGTAGTCCTCGGCCAGCCGGAAGGCGATGTAGAAGCCCGCGGTGCCGAGGGCGACGGGAAAGGACACCGCCAGGGCGACGAGGCTGACGACGATGCCGCCGATGGTCGACCCCACGATCGGGATCATGTCCATCAGGGCGACGAAGACACCGAGCGCGGCCGGGTAGGGCACGTCCATCCCGGCGCACCAGGCGAACGTGGCGAGACCCGCGATGGCGGACGTGACGACGTTGCCGAGCATGTACCGGCCGACCCGCAGCAGGATCTCCTCGGTCAGCTGGATCACGCCCGGCCTGCGGCTGAGCGGGACGAACCGGTAGGCGAACCGCTTCAGCTGCTCCATCCCGACCATGAAGTAGACGGTCATGACGATGACCAGCCCCGCGCCCGTCACCGCGCTGACGACGATGTGCCCGGCGCCCAGCAGCCCGCCCACCACCGTGGTGCCGAGGTGCGGCCCGAATTCCCGGCGGGCCCGGTCCAGCAGGTGATAGCGCTCTTCCAGCCGCCCGAGGAACGAGCGGTGGTCGTGCAGCTGCTCCACCCACTTCGGCACCGCGTCGACGAGCGCGGCCGCCTCCTCGGACACGGGCGGGATCACCATCGCGAGAAACCCCGCCAGCAGCACCAGCAGCCCGGCGACCGCGAGGGTGACCGCCCAGCCCCGGCGGATCCGTCGCCTGGTCATCCAGGCGATCACGGGCTCCAGGCTGATCGCCGCGAAGAGGGAGAGAAGGAGGAGGGTGAGGATGCCGCTGATGCGCAGGACGGTGTCGAGGACCGTATAGGCCAGCGTCAGCCCCAGCCCCACGCTGAAGCCGGCCGTGAACCACGACGACGTCGGCCGCACCCGCAGGCCTCGCCGCGGACCGTCGCTCGGCACATCCCGTCCTCTCTCCAGGGGTCGCGGCTCTACGTACCCCTTCGCGTGAGCGTGCGATCACATCGGGTGGGTGAATCGGGTGCCGGATGTGAGCCCGCCCATGAGAGCCGGCTCACATACGAAGCGGGGTAGTGGCACGACATCCGTCCGATGCGGGAAATCCTGGCATTCGGCTTCTGGTCTGAACCTGGTTTTCTTGGGTGTGGCGTAGTAGGTCACACCTTTGCCAGGGCGTTTTTCCGCCGCTAACAATTGCTGAGTCGCACGGCGCCGCTGACCGAGAAACGGCGCTCTTTGTTCGCGCCAATGACGGCCACTGCGACGCAAGCGATTGGAAGGGTTCAGCTCAGTTATGCGCTCCACCATCTCCGGCTATACCGCTCTGCCCAAGGCTCACAAGATCTCCGCCACCGCTGTCCTGGTGGCCGCCGGCGCCGCTGTCGCCCTGGCCGCCGTCCCGGCCACCGCCGCCGAGACCACCGGTGTGAAGACGGTGGCGCAGAACGCCGGCTCCTTCGGTGAGACCCAGCAGGCCGAGCTGGACAAGGCCACCGACGCCGCCGTCGCCCAGGCCGCCACCACGGCCGCCGCCAAGGTCAAGGCCGGTGACGAGCGCGCCAACCGTTCCACCGAGCGCGCCGCTCTGAAGCCCGCCGCCAAGCCGGCCGCCCCGGCGAAGAAGGCCTACGCGGACAACCTGGACGGCTGGATCAAGCAGTCCATGGACATCCTGAGCGCCAAGGGCATCCCGGCTTCCTACGACGGCATCAAGCGCAACGTCATGCGTGAGTCCACGGGTAACCCGCGTGCGATTAACGACTGGGACGTCAACGCCGTCAACGGTGTGCCGTCGAAGGGTCTGCTGCAGATCATCGACCCGACGTTCAAGGCGTATCACGTCGAGGGCACCTCCTGGGACATCTACGACCCGGTCGCCAACATCACCGCCTCCTGCGCGTACGCCGCCGACAAGTACGGCTCGATGGACAACGTCAACTCCGCGTACTAAGAGCCACACAACCCCCACGCGTCGCGAAGGGCGGCGGCACCCCACCCCGGGGCGCCGCCGCCCTTTCGTGCTTTCGTGCGTCAGGCGACGTTGACGGCGGTCCAGGTGTCACCGACGACCTTGTACTCCGTGCTGCCGCTGCCGTAGAGGTCGGCCGCGGCCTGGAGGGTGGCCTGGCGGGCGGCCGCGTAGTCGGTGGTCGACGTCATGTACGTGGTCAGCGCCTTGTACCAGACGGCCAGGGCCTTGTCCCGGCCGATGCCGGGGACGGAGGAGCCGTCGTAGGTGGGGCTGTCGTACGTGACGCCGTTGATCGTCTTCGTGCCGCTGCCCTCCGAGAGCAGGTAGAAGTAGTGGTTGGCGATGCCCGACGAGTAGTGGACGTCGACGCCGCCGGCGTCGGGGCTCCAGTAGTCGAGGGAGGCGCCGTCCTTGCTGGGCTGGTCCATGTAGCGCAGCGGGGTGCCGTTGCCGTTGATGTCGATCTTCTCGCCGATGAGGTAGTTCCCCGGGTTGTTCGGGTTCTTGGCGAAGAACTCCACACCGGTGGCGAAGATGTCGCTGGTCGCCTCGTTGAGGCCGCCGGACTCCCCGCTGTACTCCAGGCCCGCTGTGGCCGAGGTGACACCGTGGGTCATCTCGTGGCCCGCGACGTCGAGGGAGGTCAGGGGGTGGGTGTTGCCCTGGCCGTCGCCGTAGGTCATGCAGAAGCAGCTGTCGTCCCAGAAGGCGTTCACGTAGCTGTTGCCGTAGTGGACGCGGGAGTAGGACGCGACGCCGTCGTTGCGGATGCCGTTGCGGCCGAAGGTCTGCTTGTAGAAGTCCCAGGTCTCCTGCGCGCCGTAGTGGGCGTCGACGGCGGCGGTCTGCCGGTTGCTCGCGCTGCCGTTGCCCCAGACGTCGGAGGAGTTGGTGAAGAGCGTGCCGCTGCCGGAGGAGCCCTGGCGCAGGTCGGTGGTCTGGTGCCCGCCGCGCGTGTTGTCACGCATCTGGTACGAGCTGCCGCTCTTCGTGGTGCCGATGGTGACCCGGCCGTTGTACTGCCCCGTGCCGGTGCCGGTCTCGATGCCGTCGAACGCGTAGAGCTTCTTGCCGCTGGTGGCGTCGGTGATGACGTGCAGCTGACTGGGGGTGCCGTCCTTCTGCGTGCCGGTCACCACCGACTCCCAGGCCAGCACCGGCTTGCCGGAGGCGGCCCAGACGACCTTGCGCACGGTGTCCTGGGCCGGGCGGGCGAGGCTGGCGTCGGAGGCGTGCGCGAGCGCGGTCCGCTGCGCCGTGGTGGCGGGGACCTTGGGGGTGGTGCTGGGCACGGCGATGCTCCGGGACGTCGCCTTGGTGACGGTGCGCCGGTCGCCCTTGACGTGCACGACCAGGTCGCCGCCGAGGACGGGCAGCCCCGCGTACGTCCGGTCGTAGCGGGTGTGCACGGTGCCGTCGGCGTCCTTGACGACGTCCCTGGCGACCAGCCGCTCCTGCGTGCCGAGGCCCAGCGACCGGGCGGTGGCCCCGGAACCGTCCTGGGCGGCGGATATCAGGGCGGTGCGCTGGGCGGGGGACGCCGCGGCGGCACCGGCCGACGCCGCCGTACCCGGCGCGGCGCCGGCGGTGCCGGCCTGGACGCCCGCGGCCACCATCGCGGCCGCGGCGACGAACGCCGCGCTCATCCGCGTCCGGCGGGAGGAGCGGAGGGAGGAACGGCGGTCGTCATGGGGGGTGGGTCTCACGCGAACTCCTTGGGCCCGGCCGTTTCGAACGGCCTGCTGCGGGCCCGGCGGCGGGTCGCCGCCGGGGTCGTGCCTGCTGTGCGTTCGGTGGGGTCGTGCGGGGCCCGTGCTGGGACGAGCCGTGGTGAGCGTGCCACCGAATCCGTGTACTTGGCAGGTCCACGACGAAGAGTTGGTCGTGAGTTGACCGATGGATGGGGGAATGACACCGATTACCGGACAGCGAGCGCAGCGTGTTCACACAGTCGCTCGGTGTGGGTGGCGAGGGGCTGCGCTGTGAGGCCGCTCATGGGAGCTGGATCACATACGAAGACGGATAGTGGAGCGCCGATTCGCCCTGCGGCGCGAAGCGGGGATTCTCCGGTGGTCTGAACCTGGTTTTCTTGGGTGTGGCGTAGTAGGTCACACCTTTGCCATGGGCTTTCGCCGCCGCTAACAATTACGGGGTCGCCTGGCGCCGTCGATCGAGAAACGGCGCTCTCTTCGCGCCAATGACGGCCACCGGCGATATCCGCGATTGGAAGGTTCAGCTCAGTTATGCGCTCCACCATCTCCTCCGGCTATACCGCTCTGCCCAAGGCCCACAAGATCTCCGCCACCGCTGTCCTGGTGGCCGCCGGTGCCGCTGTCGCCCTGGCCGCCGTCCCGGCCACCGCCGCCGACACCCACACGCTGAAGACGGTGGCGCAGAGCGCCGGCTCCTTCGGTGAGACCCAGCAGGCCGAGATCGCCCAGCAGACGGACGCCGCCATCGCGCAGGCCAAGACCACCGCCGAGGCCGCCACGAAGACCGCCGCCGACAAGGCCGCCGCCGACGCCAAGGCCAAGGCCGACGCGAAGGCCAAGGCCGACCAGGAGCGCGCCAACCGTTCCACCGAGCGCAAGGCCCTCAAGCCCGCCGCCCCCGCCGCCAAGCCGGCCGCCCCGGCGAAGAAGGCCTACGCGGACAACCTGGACGGCTGGATCAAGCAGTCGATGGACATCCTGAGCGCCAAGGGCATCCCGGCTTCCTACGACGGCATCAAGCGCAACGTCATGCGTGAGTCCACGGGTAACCCGCGTGCGATCAACGACTGGGACGTCAACGCCGTCAACGGTGTGCCGTCGAAGGGCCTGCTGCAGATCATCGACCCGACGTTCAAGGCGTATCACGTCGAGGGCACCTCCTGGGACATCTACGACCCGGTCGCCAACATCACCGCCTCCTGCGCCTACGCCGCCGACAAGTACGGCTCCATGGACAACGTCAACTCCGCGTACTGATCAAGGCCAGATTCCACTCGCGCGACAACCCGGCCCATTGATGGGCCGACACACCACCGCTTGCATGGCTCCGCCCACAGTTGTTCCTGCAGCTTGAGGGGGAAACCTTGCGCGAGCGAAGAGCACGCACAGCAAGACGGACGGCAAGACCGAGAGCTCGCATCACAAGTGCGGCGGCGCTGATCAGCGCCGCCGCACTCGTCGTCCCGGCGCCGCCCGCCGCGCCGTCAGCGGTGGCCCAGCACGTTGACCACCCGTCCGCTGGGGTCGCGAACGAAGAACCGCCGCACGCCCCACTCCTCGTCCTGCAAGGGGTGAATGATCTCCGCACCGTTCTCCCGCATGACCGCATAAGCCGCATCCACGTCGTCCACCTCGACGCTCATGTCGGGGGCGACAGGCGCGGTCTTGTCGCTGGTCATGACGCTGATCTGCGCTGCCGGGCTGGACGGGGAGGCGAGCGTCATGATCCAGCCGTGGTTCATGACCTCCTCGAAGCCCAGCAGGCCATAGAACTCCCGGCTCTCCTGCGCGGCCTCCGACCGGATGTTGGGCACGACACGGCGAACGGCCATCGATGACTCCAAACGAGAACGAACCTGTCTCCTGTCTCTTCCCAGGAGTACTACGGCACGTCCACCGCCGCACGCACTTTCGATACATGCTCTACAAACGACATGAAGCGGGTGCGGAACAAGTCCGGGGCGACCCGGCTCGGGTTCTCGTTGTTGCTGACAGGACGGGGACGGCGGCACCACCGCGGCGGGCGGCGGCCGCTCGCACTTCGCCGAGCTGAAGAGGGACCCCGGTGCCCCGGACCTGTTCGCGGACGTGTCGGAGAAGCTGGTCGACGCGTGACGGGCGCGGGCGTCGAAGGAGTACCCGGCGAACCTGGAGCGGATGACGCCGCCGCGGCGGGTCGCGGAGGCGGCGTTGTCGGAGCCGTCGGGCATCGTGCGGCGGGTGATCTTCCCGGTGGCCGGCGGGGAGAAGACGCTGAAGGCGCTGGAGCCGACCTCCCGCTTGACCACACCGCCGCCGACGAGGACGGCCCGGCCCCAAACCGTGTGATCGGAGCTGGTGGAAGGTAAATGCGTCGACAGCGCCCCTCGGTACCCGGCAAAGTGGCCGCCCGTGACGAGCAGTGAGCTGTGGACCCGTGCGACCGCCGACCGTTACGACGCCGAGGAGGCCGAGATGTCCTCGGTCGCCGTTCTCGGACCGACTCTCGCCTTCCTCTCCGAGCTCGCCGGAGACGGCCGGGCACTGGAGTTCGCCATCGGAACCGGACGAGTGGGCGTCCCGCTCCAGGAACGCGGCGTGCCGGTAGTGGGCATTGAACTGTCCGAGCACATGGCAGCGGTCCTGCGGCGCAAGATCGACGCGGACACGCTCCCGGTAGCCATCGGGGACATGGCCACCACCGTCGTTCCCGGCAAGTTCACCCTGGTCTACCTCGTCTACAACACCATCACGAACCTGCTCACGCAGGACGAGCAGGTCGAGTGCTTCCGCAACGCCGCACGGCATCTGGAGCCCGGCGGCCGATTTGTCATCGAGCTGGGCGTGCCGCCGCTGCGGCTCCTGCCGCCCGGCCAGGGCGCGGTGCCGTTTGACGTCTCAGAGCAGCATCTCGGCTTCGACACCTTTGACCTGGTGCAGCAGATTCTTGTCTCGCACCACTTCACCTGCGATGGTGACGACGGCCGCTACCGCCGCGGCAGCTCCCGGCACCGGTACGCCTGGCCGGCAGAGCTCGACCTGATGGCACGGATCGCTGGGCTCGAGCTGGAACATCGCGTCGCGGACTGGGACGGGGCGCCGTTCACCCAGGACTCCGCGAAGCACATCTCCGTGTGGCGCAAGCCGATCTGAGGTCGGCCACCAGGCCGTCAACGTAAGCCGAGCCTGTCTTGAAACCCCTATCGGGGGGTTCAGGCTTCGCCGGCAGATCAGTGCGCATCCGAGGGTGAGAAAGGCTTCGTGGACGTCGTCGCGTATCTCCCAGCGGATCCGCAGGCGACGGAACCAGCGCGGGTGGGCGAACGCGCGTTCGGTGCCGCGGCGGGCGATCAGCGGCTTCACGACCGAGGCCCCAGACCAGGCGGCGGTACCTGTCGTGGTCGTAGGCCACGGTCGGCCGGCACCAGGTCCGGGCGGCGCTTGGCCGGCCGCGCTTGCCTCGCACCGGCGGCACGGCCTGGAGAAGCGGGATCAGCTGACTTGGGCCCCCCTTAAGGCCCGGATGTGGGAGCCGCCGACCGCCGCCAGGGAGAGTCCAGGGCATCCGTGCTGCGGAGTTCGGCAAGCCGGACCTCGTGAAGCACGTCAGAGGCGCCGGTCGGGCGGCATCGTGCGCCGGACGGGACCCGGGGCGTCGGCGAGTGCTCCCGTGCACGAGCGTAAGGAGCGTGGGGAGGGGCTCAAGCCCGCCGCGCCCGCGCAAGCGGAACGCGTCGTTGACGCGTACACACAACCCGCTGGAGACTGTGTGCCTCATCGCTCACGGGAGGCAACATGCGAGCACGCGTCCTTGCCGTCACCCTCGTCACGGCCGCTGTGGCGGCGGCCGCCACACAGGCCGCCGCGCAGCCGTCGAAACCGCTCCCGCGAACCCCGGCCGCCTGGTGCGCGTCCCAGGGCGGCGTCGCCGGCACGTACCGGCCGTTCTACGACGCCGGCGGCAGGCTCAGCCCGCTCGGCGGGCAGCGGGAGCTGTGCGAATTCACCGCCGCCGACACGTCCCGCATCACCGTGGCCGCCGACACCCTCGACGCCGACCTGCCCACCCTCGCCGCGCTCGCGTACGTCCGCAAGCCGGCGCTGCCGCAGCACCCGCAGGGCAACCCGTCCGCCGTCTACTGCGCGAACCTGGGCGGGACGACCCAGTTCGGCAACCACAAGAGCGACGTCGGCGGCTGGATCAAGGACGGCGAGCCCCGGGACAGCGACCATCTGCGCGACATGTGCCTCTTCGCCGACGGTTCCGCGATCAGCGCCTGGGGCCTGACCTACCACACGGGCGGCGTCATCCGCGGCGCCGACCTCGCCGGCAAGTTCCGCGCCACCATCCCCGCCGCCTGACCGCGCCGCCCCGGTCTACCGTCCCCCGACCGGCAGCAGACCGCGCTCGCCGAACACCTTCTTCGCCACGAACGTCGCGTTGAGCGCCTTGGGGAAACCGCAGTAGACGGCGGAGTGCAGCATCGCCTCGACGATCTCCTCGGGCGTCAGCCCCACGTTCAGCGAGGCGTTGACGTGCACCTCCAGCTGCGGCTCGCACCCGCCGAGCGCGGTCAGCATGCCGATGGTCACCAGCTGCCGGTCCCGGGGCGCCAGGCCCGGGCGGCTGTAGATGTCGCCGAAGCCCCAGGCCGCGACCTGGTGGCCCAGCTCCGGCGAGATGTCCGCGAGCGAGGAGACGACCCGTTCGCCGGCTTCGCCGTCGATGGTGGAGAGCACCCGCATCCCCCGCTCGAAACGGTCCTGGCGGGTCTCCGCGGTCATGTTCTCGGCAGTCATGTCGTGCTCCATCCAGCTCACAGTGTCGTTCCGGCCATCCGGCGACAAACAGAAAACTAGGAGTTGGAGCACACTCCAACGCAAGTCGGCTGCTCCCGCATGTCGCCGCCTTCGCTGCCGGGGACGGCATGAATCCTGCGGCCGGATGGCCGTGGCCGGTGCCATCGCGGCTGCGACACCCGGCACCGCCGAAGTTCCGGACCGGGAAGCCGTCCCCGTCCGGTCCTACGGCCTTGGCCCTGCCCGGTCGAACGCTGCTCAGCCGATCTGCTTACGCAGGTGCTCCAGCGCCGCTTTCAGCGCGTCCCCGGCCGCGACGGCCAGGTCGGGCTCGACACCGACGCCCTCCCAGTTGGTGCCGGTGACCGGGTTGATCGAGCGGGCGGCGGGAACGGTCACGGTCACGTGCGGGGTGACCGGAATACGGTCTGTGGGGTGGGCGCCACCGCGGGTGGTCCGGCCGACCAAGGTGGCGCGCCCCAGCGCCTTGAGGTTGTACGCCAGCTCCTCTCCGCCGGAGAAGGTGAGGTCGCTGGTCAGCAGGGTGACCGGGCGGTCCAGGTAGCGCGGTGCGGCGAGGTGCCCGAGGGTCCAGTACTGGCGGGTCGAGTCAGTGGCCCGCTCGTAGATGTCGTTCAGGTGTACCCCGTCGTCAGCGAAGAAGTAACTGCACCACAACTGCACGCCTTCCGGTGAGCCGCCCCGACACTGCCGCAGGTCGATGACCAGTGCCTCGGTGGGAGCGAGCAGTCGCATGGCGGCAGCGATCGCGGGACCGCCCAGGTCGGCGGGGGCGATCATGCGCAGGTCGAGGTAGCCGATGTTGTCGTCGAGTTGCTCCACCCGCCGGATGCCGTAGTTGCTCTCCCTTGCGTACCGCGCGAAACGGGCGCGAGCGACGTCCTTCGGCTCCTCGTCCATCGACTGCGGCTCCTCGGCCCACAACAGCCGCAAATGCTTGTCCGGGCAGACATTCTGGAGGTCGTCCGTGACTCGCTCGCACAGCTCCCGCACGTCCAGGTCCTGATACGCGCCTTCGTTCAGCCGGCGCCGGATCGCAGCGTCGATGGCAGCCGTCTTTTCGGGGAACACGTAACCGGCGGTGATCCGGGCCAGCGCGGTTTCGAGTATCTCGTGATGAGTCGTCATGCGCGCGATGGTAGGTCCGAGGCGAACGGGCGCCCAACGGATTCCCGTACGTGTCCCCGCCCCTAAACTGACCGTGACCTAGGTGGACATCGCGCATGGGGGAGACCGCATGGACCAGCACGAGCTTCGGAAGCGCTGCGCGTCACTGACCACGGCCCATCTGGCCGACGCGTGCGTGCGCGCCCGGGTCCCGGTGCGCTGCGGGCCCGCCGGGCTGAGCGCCGTGGTGCCCGGCGGCCGGCTGGCCGGCCGGGTGCTGCCCGCCCGGCACGTCGGCAGCGTCGACGTCTTCCTGGAGGCGTTCGAGAACGCCGCGCCCGGCGACGTCCTCGTGGTCGACAACGACGGCCGGCTCGACGAGGCGTGCGTCGGCGACCTCGCGGTGCTGGAGGCCCGGGGCGCCGGGCTGGAGGGCGTCGTGATCTGGGGGCTGCACCGCGACACCGCCGACATCCGGGCGATCGGGCTGCCCGTCTTCAGCCTCGGGGCGATCCCGGCCGGGCCCTTGCGCCTCGACGCCCGCCCCGGTGACGCGCTGGGCTCCGCCACGGTGGGGGAGTGGACGGTGAGCCGCCGGGACGTGGTCGTCGGTGACGACGACGGCGTGCTGTTCCTTCCGGCCGACCGCGCCGGAGAGCTCCTCGCGCTCGCGGAGAGCATCCGCGACACCGAGCGCCGCCAGGCCGAACGCATTCGCGCGGGCGTCTCCCTGCGCGACCAGGTGCGCTTCGACGCCTACCTCGCCCGGCGCCGGGAGGACCCGTCCCTGACGTTCCGTGACCATCTGCGGGCCGTGGGCGGGGCCATCGAGGAGTAGTCGAGGAGCAGCGGTCCCGGTCCGTACCGCCCCTGACCACGGCAAGTGGAACATCGTCCACCGCATTCACCCTAAGGTTGAAGGACTTACATTCGTTCGAGTCGCGAACGGCGGAGCGGTGACGCGCTGTGCCCTGCGGCCGGTGGAAGGGTGGCCATGCGGGTCGATGTTCCGCGCGTCGAGTTCAAGGTGCTGGGGCCGCTCGAGGCCGTCGCGGACGGCCGGGCCCTGCCGCTCGGCGGGCCGAAACAACGCACGCTGCTCGCTACGTTGCTGGTCAACGCCAACACCGCCGTGTCCGCGGACCGTCTGTGCGACGAGATCTGGGGGGAGAGCCCGCCCGCGTCCGCCCACGCCAACGTCCGCAGCTACGTCGCCGCCTTGCGCAGGGTGCTCGGTCCCGCCTCCGGCGAGGACCGGCTGAGCCTGGGCCACCGCGGCTACCAACTGCGCGTGGACCCCGACGAGCTGGACCTGTACCGGTTCGAGGACCTGGTCGCCCGGGGACGGGTCGCGCTGGCGGAGGGCGACCAGCGAAGAGCGGTCTGCAATCTGCGGGAGGCGCTCGCGCTGTGGCGCGGCCGCGCGTTCGACCGGGTGACGCACCACGAGGCCCTCCAGATCGAGGTGGCGCGCGTCGAGGAGGCCCGGCTGACCGCCTTCGAGGACTACGCCGAGACCCGGCTCGCCCTCGGCGAACACCGGGAACTCGTCGGCCAGTTGCTGGCGCAGGTGGAGCGCGACCCGCTGCGCGAGTCACTGTGGGCCAAGCTGATGGTGGCCCAGTACCGCTGCCACCGGCCGGGCGACGCGCTCAAGTCGTACGCCCTCGCCCGCGCCGCCCTCCGGGACGAGCTCGGCCTCGAACCCGGCGACGAGCTCCGGGGACTGCACCGCGCGGTGCTCACCAGGGACCCGGCGCTGGGCGACGCGCCCGGCCGGCCCGTCCAGCCGGTACGGCCCGTGGCCGTCTGGCGGCCGGACCCCCGGCTCCCCTCCGACATCGCCGACTTCACCGGGCGCGACCTGGTGATGTCCCGCGCCGCCGCGCTCCTCGAACTCGCCGCCGCGCGTCCTGTGGGCGCGCTCCCATCCGCCGGCCCGTCCGCCGGGCCGGCCCCGGCCGCGTCCGTGGTGGTCCTCACCGGCCCCCCGGGCGTCGGCAAGACCACCCTGGCCACCCGCCTCGCCCACCTGCTGCGGCACGCCTTCCCCGACGGCCAGCTGTTCCTCCACCTGGACGGCGCGCGCGGCCCCCGGCGCACGCCCGCCGCGCTCCTCGCGGAACTGCTGCGCCGCGCGGGCGTCCCCGGCTCGTCCGTGCCCAGGGCGACCGTGGACCGCGTCGCGATGTTCCGCTCCCTGGCGGCCGACCGGAAGGCGCTGGTCGTCCTCGACGACGTACGGGACGCGGACCAGATCCGCCCGCTGCTCACCGGCGCCCCCGAATGCGCCGTCCTCGCCACCAGCAGGAACCGGCTCGCCGGCCTCGACGGTGCCCACCTCATCGACATCGCCCCCTTCGACGACGAGGAGGCGGCCACCCTGTTGTGTCGCATCATCGGCACCCGGCGCCTCGCCGTGGAACCGGAGGCGACCGAACAGGTCCTGGCGGGCTGCGCCGGTCTGCCCCTGGCCCTGCGCGTCGCGGGCGCGGCCCTCGCGAGCCGCCCCCACTGGCGGGTGAGCTGCCTGGCCGACCGTCTCGCCGAGGCACGAGGGTGCCCCGAGGAGCACCGGCACCCGGCGGGAGAACTCACCGCCCACGTCTGGCTCGCCGCCACCTACCGCGATCTGCCGTCCGACGCCGCGCGGGCCTTCCGCGCCATCGGCATGCTCCCCTCACCCGAGTTCCCCGCCTGGGCCCTCACCGCCCTCCTGACCGCCCCGCCCGGCGACCGCCCCGCGGACCCCGACCCGCACCCCTCCCATGAGCCCGGCGCCGGGTCCGGCCGTACCACCGACGCCCTGCTCGCCGCGCTGCTCGAAGCGAACCTCGTACGCGTCGCCCGTGTCGACGGTCAGGGACGGCCCCGCTACCGCACCCACGAGCTGCTGCACGCCTACGCCGCCGAGCGCGCCCTCGCCGAGGAGAGCGAGGAATGGCGGCGGGCGGCCGTGGCACGGCTGCTCGACGACTGCCTCTGCCGCGTCCGCGCCGCCGCCGAGCGGCTCGTCCGGGCGGGTACCGGCGACGTCGCCGGTACCGGGCCCGGTACCGGCGAACCCCAGAGGGCCGCGACGGACGACCCGTTCGGCTGGCTGGAGAGCGAACGGCCCGGCCTGGTCACGGCCGTCGAGTTCGCCGCCGCCTCCGGCTACGGCGCGCAGACCGCCGAACTCGCCGCCGTCATGGAGGACATCTGCCACCAACGGAACTGGTGGGACGAGTGGGAGCGGGTCGCGGAGGCCGCGCTCGACCGGGCCACCGCCGACGGCGACCCCGTCGCCGCCGCCGTCGCCCAGGGCTCCCTGGCCAGGGCCCTGGCCGTACGGGGGCAGGTGGACGAGGCCGTGACCCGCTGGGCCCCGGCCATCGAACGCCTCGACGAGCTGGGCGAGGAGCACCACGCCGCCCGGCTGCGCACCCACCGCAGCTTCGCCGTCGCCGACCGGGGCATGGCCGCCCTCGCCCACGAGGACGCCGAGACGGCCGCCGCCGTCATGGAGCGCCTCGGCGACGCGCACGGCCGGGTCGTCGCCCTGCGCAGCCTGGGCTCCGCCCTGCTGTGCCGGCAGCGCGAGGCGGCGGCCATCGACGTCCTGGAACCGGCCCTGGAGGCGGCGGAGCGGCTGGGCCACCCGCTCGCGCTCGCCGACGTCCTCCAGATGCTGGCCCGGGCCGAGATCGGGCACGGCAGGTTCGGCCGCGCCGCCCGTCATCTCCACCGGGCCCTGGCCGGGTTCCGCATGGTGCGGCACCGCCCGGGCGAGGCGTACGCCCTGCTGACGCTGGGACAGATGCACGTCGGCCTCGGTCTCGACCAGGCGCCCCGCGCGCTTGGCCCGCTCGGCGAGGCGGCGTCCATCTTCGCCGAGCTCGGCGAACGCCGGGGCGCGGCCCTCACCGCGTACTGGCTGGGCCGCACCCACGCAGCCCTCGGGGACCCGGGCCGGGGCGCGGGCCACCTCGCCGAGGCCCTGGCCGGGTTCCGGGGCCTGCGCATGCCGTACTGGGCCGAGCGCGCCCGGCTGGAGATAGCCGCCGCGCGCACCGGCACCCCGGCACGCCCCCTCGCCCAGGGAACACCCTCGGCATAGCGCCCGGCCCCCTTCACCACGGCGCGGCGCGCGGGCCCGACAGGCCCGCGCGCCGCGCCGCGTGGTCCTTGTGCGTTTCTCATGCGCCCGCCCGGCACCGTGGGAGCCACGTCCACGAAGGGAGACGCGGTGTCCGATCCAGCCGCACCCGATATCGAACTGGCCGCCGTCGAAGTACTCCGGGAGGTCCTCGCCCACCAGCGCAGACCGCGCGACGGAGGCTGCGCCGGACGGGTCTGCCTCCGGTGTGTCAGACACCACCTGGACACGGTGCGCAGCGCCATGGAGAGCGGACGGCGCATCGACTTCGTCCTGCCGGCCTTCCCGACGAAGTCGCCCAACCCCGCCAAGGTCCTCGGGCCGCTGCCCGACCTCGCCGAGGAGCTCGCCCTGCGCTTCCTCGACGGGCTGTGCGAGCGTATCGCCGCCATCCACCCGCCCGGCGCCGCCATTCTGCTCTGTTCCGACGGCCGGGTCTTCAACGACCTGCTCGGCGTGAGCGACGAGGACGTCACCGGCTACGTCCGGGGCATCGACCGGATGATCAAGAGGATCGGCGCGACCCACCTCGAGCAGTTCACCCTCGACGACGTCTACAGCGGCGCCGGCCACGTCGACATGCGCGCCATGCTGTCCTCCGGCTACGCCCCCACCGTCGAGGAGCTGCGCGAGGAGGTCCGCGCCGGAGGCGCCCCGCTGGCCATGTACCGGGGCATCACCCGGTTCATGCTGGAGGACCTCTCCGGCCCCGGCTACACCGGCACCCGGTCCGCCCTTCAGCGGCACTGCCGCAAGCTCGCCTACGGCGTCATCCAGCGGAGCAAGGCGTGGGGCGACCTGCTGGGACAGCTCTTCCCCGCCGCCGTCCGGCTGTCCATCCACCCCCAGCCCTGCGCCACGGACAAGATCGGCATCCTCCTCGCCGACACCCCCGACGTCTGGCTGACGCCCTGGCACAGCGTCGCCGTCGAGACCGGCGGCCGCTACACGCTCATGAAGCGGGCCGAGGCCGAGGCGGCGGGCGCCGCGCTGGCGTACCGGGCGGGCCGCCCCAGCCACTACGTCCTGGAACCGGCGGCCGCCGGAACGGCCCCCGCCCCCGCCCCGGCCCCCGCGCACCGCGAGCCGTGGAACAGGGCCTGCGCGTGACCACCACCCCCACCCCCACCCCCACTCCGCCCGAGGAGACCACCGTGACCGATGAGCACGGACCACTCACAGGCCCGCTCCACGACGGCCGCTACGCCGTGACGGCGATCGCCCCCTTCGGCGTGGCGATCCAGGCACCGGAACCCGGCGCCCACGTCCGCGACCTCGCCATCGACCCCCTGCGCGCGCTGGTGCGCGAACACGGCGTCCTCCTGCTGCGCGGCTTCGACACCTTCGGCACGCCCGAGAAGCTCTCCGCGTACTGCGAGCGCTGGGGCGAGCCGAGCGTCTGGCCCTTCGGCACCGTCCTGGAACTGGTCGAGAAGGAGCGGCCCGAGGACCACATCTTCGACTCCAGCTACATGCCGATGCACTGGGACGGCATGTACCGCGAGCAGATACCCGAGTTCCAGATATTCCAGTGCGTGCACGCGCCCGGCGCGGGCAACGGCGGCGAGACCACGTTCTCCGACACCGCCGCCGTGCTGCGGAACACCGACCCCGCGATCGTCGAGCAGTGGTCCCGGGTCACCGGCACCTACCAGCGCAAGATGGAGTTCTACGACAGCGTCACCGTCTCGCCGCTCGTCACCACCCACCCCCACAGCGGCACCCCCGTCATCCGCTACAACGAGCCCACGGCCACCGACGACGCCGGCTTCGTCAACCACCCCGACCTCCGCTTCACGGGCCTGCCCGAGGAGGACATCGCCGAGGCGCACCGCACCCTGCGCGCCGCCCTGTACGACCCCGCGCACCTCTACGCCCACAGCTGGCACACCGGTGACCTGGTCGTCACCGACAACTACTCGCTGCTGCACGGCCGGAACGCCTTCACCAGCGGCGCCCCCCGCCATCTGCGCCGCGTCCAGGTGCTCGGCACCCCGGCGCTGGACAACCCGGGGCTGGTGCGATGACCACCCACGACACCCTCATGACGGGCGACGAGTACCTGGAGAGCCTCCGCGACGGCCGCCAGGTCTATTTGGACGGCGAACGCGTCAAGGACGTCACCCGCCACCCCGCCTTCCGCAACTCCGCCCTGTCGGTGGCCCGGCTCTACGACGCCCTCCACGACCCGGCCACCGCCGACGTCCTCACCGGCGTCGATACGGCCACGGGCATCCGCACCCACAAGTTCTTCAGGCCCAGCCGCTCGGCCGCCGAGCTCGTCGAGGCCCGCGAGGCCATCGCCACCTGGGCGCGGATGAGCTACGGCTTCCTCGGCCGCACCCCCGAGTACAAGGCGTCCTTCATGGCCGGCCTCGGCGTCAACGCCGACTACTACGGCCCGTACGCGGCCAACGCCACCGCCTGGTACGAGGAATTCGCCCGCAAGGCCCTCTACCTCAACCACGTCATCATCAACCCGCCGGTCGACCGCAAGCGCGCCATCCACGACATGGAGGACGTCTACGTCCGCGCCGTGCGCGAGACGGACGCCGGAGTGGTCGTCAGCGGCGCGAAGATGCTGGCCACGGGCTCGGCGATCACCAATGCCGGGTTCGTCGCCCCCGTGGGCTCGGCCGCCCTCGTCCCGGGCAAGGCGGAGCCGTTCGCGCTGGTCTTCTTCGTCCGGATGGACAACCCCGGCGTGAAGCTCGTCAGCCGCACCCCCTACGCCAAGGCCGGGACGAGCCCGTTCGACGCCCCGCTCAGCAGCCGCTTCGACGAGAACGACGCCGTGCTCCTCCTCGACGAGGCGCTGATCCCTTGGGAGGACGTCCTCGTATACCGCGACATCGAGCGCGCCACCGGTTTCTACGCCACCTCCGGCTTCCCCAACCTCTACAACTTCCAGTCCGGGATCCGGCTGAGCGTCAAGCTGGAGCTGATGGCCGGGCTGCTCTCCCGGGGCACCAGGGCGAACGGCACCGACGCCTTCCGGGGCGTGCAGGCCGCCGTCGGCGAGATCGTCACCATGCGCGACATGGTGTGGGCGCTCACCTCCGCCATGGCGTACGACCCCGAGCCCGGCAGCGGCGGCACGGTCGTGCCCCGGCTGGAGCACGCCTCCGCGATGCGGATGTACAACGCCCAGATCTGGGACCGCGTCCACGAGCTCTTCGAGACCACCCTCGGCGGTGCGCCGCTGGCCGTGCCCTCCAGCGCCCGCGACCTCGCCAACCCCGAACTGCGGCCGCTCATCGACCGCTTCTACCGGGGCTCGGACACCAGCGCCGAGGACCGGATCAAGCTCCTCAAGCTGGTCTGGGACGCGATCGGCACCGAGTTCGGCGGCCGCCACGAGCTCTACGAGCGCAACTACTCGGGCAACGGCGAGCAGGTCCGGCTGGACGCGCTGCGCTGGGCCGGCAAGCGCGGCAGCCTCGCCCGCTACGAGGCCCTCGTCCAGGACTGCCTGGACGACTACGACACCGACGGCTGGCGCCGGGGGCCCTGGCAGGACCTGACCCACACCGACTGAGCGCCCCACCGACCGCCGACTGCCGACCGCCGACCGCCACCGAGAAACGGAGACACCACATGTGCGGCATCACCGGGTGGGTCGACTTCACCCGCGACCTCACCGCCGAGCACACCACCGTCACGGCCATGACCCGCACCCTGGCCGCCCGGGGACCCGACGCCGAGGGCGTCTGGCTGGACACCCACGCCGCCCTGGGCCACCGCCGCCTGGCCGTCATCGACCTGGAGCACGGCGCCCAGCCGATGCGCACCCCCGAGCGCGGCCCCGGCGACCGGCCCCGCGCCGTCGTCTCCTACGGCGGCGAGATCTACAACTTCCGGGAGCTGCGCGAGGAACTCGTCCTCCTCGGCCACCGGTTCACCACCCGCGGCGACACGGAGGTGGCGCTGCGCGCCTACCTCCAGTGGGGTGCGGACTTCGTCCACCGCCTCAACGGCATGTACTCGATCGCCATCTGGGACACCGCCCGCGAGGAACTGCTGCTCGTCCGCGACCGCCTCGGCGTCAAGCCGCTCTTCTACTACCCGACGGACGGCGGCGTCCTCTTCGGCTCCGAGCCCAAGGCGATCCTCGCCAATCCCCTGGCCGAGGCCGCCGCCGGGCCCGAGGAGCTGTGCGACGCGCTGCTGTTCCTGCGCACCCCCGGCCGGGTGCCCTTCCGGGGGATGCGCGAGGTCAAGCCGGGCCACCTGGTGCGCGTCGGCCGCTCCGGGATCACCGAGGAGCGCTACTGGGCCCTTACGGCCCGCCCCCACACCGACGACCTGCGGACGACCGTCGCCACCGTCCGCGAGCTTCTCGACGACATCGTCCCCCGGCAGATGGTCGCCGACGTGCCGCTGGTCTCGCTGCTGTCGGGAGGGCTGGACTCCAGCACCGTCACCGCGCTGGCCGCCCGGACCCGGGCCGCCGACGGGGAACGCCTGGCCACGTTCTCCGTGGACTTCACCGGCCACACCGAGAACTTCCGGGCCGACGCCATCCGCCCCACCCCCGACGGCCCCTACGCCCTGGAGGTCGCCCGGCACGTCGGCAGCGACCACCACATGATCACCCTGGACCGGGCGCGGCTCCTCGACCCGGCCGTCCGCAAGGCCGTCCTCGGCGCGTGGGACCTGCCGTTCAACTTCGCGGACCTCGACGTCTCCCTCCACCTGCTCTTCGCCGCCGTCCGCGAGCACGCGACCGTGGCCCTGTCGGGGGAGGGCGCCGACGAGGTCTTCGGCGGCTACCTGTGGTTCTCCGACCCGGAGGCGAGAGCGGCCGGCACCTTCCCCTGGCTCAAGCTGGGCGCCCACCGCGGCCTCGACCCCCGGTCGCTGTTCCACCCGTGGTTCGTGGACGGCATCGACCTCGCCGAGTACGAGGCCGACCTGTACCGCACCGCCCTGGCCGAGGTCCCGCGCCTTGCGGGGGAGAGCGCCGAGGAGCGGCGCACCCGCGAGCTCGGCTACGTCACCCTCACCCGCTGGCTGCCCATCCTGCTCGACAAGAAGGACCGCATGGGCATGGCCGTCGGCCTGGAGGGCCGGGTGCCGTTCTGCGACCACCGCCTGGTCGAGTACGTCTTCAACGTCCCCTGGGAGATGAAGACCTTCAGCGGCGAGGAGAAGGCCCTGCTGCGCGCGGCCGCCGACGGCCTGCTGCCCGAGTCGGTGCTCCGCCGCAAGAAGGCCGCCTACCCCTCGATCCAGGACCCCGCCTACGACCGCGCCCTCATCACCGGCCTCACCAAGGCGGCGGACGACGGCGGGGCGCCGCTGCGCCCCTACCTGGACGCCGGCGCGGTGGAGCGCCTCACCGGCAGGACCGCCACCGGCAGCCTCTCCGAGTTCGAGCGCATCCTCGTCGAATCCACCGTCCGGATGGACGACTGGCTGCGCACCTACGACGTCACGCTGACCGATGTGAAGGGAACGCACTGATGCACGCCATCGAGATCCGGGAGACCGGGGGACCGGAGGTCCAGCTCTACGTCGAGAAGCCCGATCCCGGGCGACCCGGCGAGGGCCAGATCCTCGTCGAGCTCGCCGCCGCCGGCGTCAACTTCATCGACCTCTACCGGCGTGAGGGCCGCTATCCGCTGCCCGTGCCCTGCGTGCCCGGCGAGGAGGGCTCCGGCGTCGTCCTCGCCGTCGGCCCCGGCGTCACCCGCTTCGCGCCCGGCGACCGGGTCGCCTGGACGACCGTGCTCGGCAGCTACGCCGAGCGGGTCCTGGTGCCCGAGGACAAGGCCATCGTGGTACCCGACGCCATCGACCTGCCGACCGCCGGCGGTGTCCTCGTCCACGGCATGACCGCCCACTTCCTCGCCCACGACTCCTACCCGGCCCGCGCGGGCGAGACCGTGCTCGTCCACGCCGCCGCCGGGGGAGTGGGCATGCTGCTCACCCAGATGCTGGGGCGGCGCGGCGTCCGCGTCATCGGCACCGTCTCCACCGGGGAGAAGGAGCGGATCGCCCGCGCCAACGGCGCCGACGAGGTCGTCCGCTACACGGAGACCGACGACCTGGCCGCCGAGGTCCGCGCGCTCACCGGCGGGGAGGGCGTCCACGCGGTCTACGACGGAGTCGGCGCCGCCACCTTCGAGGCGAGCCTCGCCTCGCTGCGCGTGCGCGGCACGCTGGTCCTCTTCGGGGGCGCGAGCGGCGCGGTGCCGCCCGTCGACGTGATGCGGCTGCTGTGGGGTGGCTCGCTGACCCTGACCCGGCCCTATCTGGAGCACTTCCGGGCCACCGTCGAGGAGTTCGAACGGCGGGCGAACGCCGTGTTCCGGGGCATCGCCGACGGCACGCTCAGGTTCACCGTCGCCGGGACGTACCCCCTCGCCGAGGCGCACCGGGCGCACACCGACCTGGCCTCCCGCGCCACCTCCGGAAAGCTCCTCCTCGTCCCGTGAAGTCCCCGTCCTGTAAAGGAGATCCGTCATGGGCGACATCGTCGGCGCGGGCCTGCTCTCGCACGCGCCCGTCATCATGTTCCCCGAGCACATACGCGTCAAGGAGAACGGCGGCCGCGACTTCACCCTCGCGACCGGGCTGCGGCACCTCCGCGAGGAGGTGATCGACACCGTCGAGCACGACACCGTCGTCGTCCTGGACTCCCACTGGGCGACCACGACCGAGACGGTGATCACCTCCCATCCGCGCCGGGCGGGCCTGTTCACCTCGGACGAGATGCCCGGGGCCATCAACCGGCTGTCCTACGACCTGCCCGGCGACCCGGAACTCGCCGACGCGGTCGCGGAGTTCGCGGCGAAGCGCCCGCTGTGGCTCGCGGCGAACGACGACCCGTATCTGCCGATCCACTACGCGACGCTCAACCTCTGGACGTACCTCGGGCGGCCGGAGACGCCCTGGGTGTCCGTCTCGATCTGCCAGACCGCGACCACCGAGGACCATCTGCGGGCCGGCGAGGTGATCGCCGAGGCCGTCGCCCACCTGGACCGGAAGGTGCTGCTGCTCGCCTCGGGCGGGCTCTCGCACCGCTTCCGGCCGCTGGCCGAGCTGCGCGACCGCATGGCCGGGGACCCGGACAACATCGTCACCCCCGAGGCCCGGGCGGCCGACGAGCAGCGGATCGCGTGGCTGGAGGAGGGCCGCCACGACCGGGTCGTGGCAACGATGCCGGAGTACCGGCGCTTCGCCCCCGAGGCGCGTTTCGGCCACTACCTGATGCTCGCCGGAGCGCTGGGCGGCGCGGAGTGCACGGCTCCGGGACGTCGCTTCAGCGCCTATGAGAGCGGTATCGGGACCGGTCAGGTCCACGTCTGGTTCGACCGCCCCGAAGCCGGCTGGCGGCACGGATCGGTCCGCCGGTGAACCACGCCGGGGCCGGGCCGCCCGCCACCTCGGCGGCAGGCCCGCCCCGGCGCTGGACCAGGCGGGGGAGCGGAGGTGGCTGGAGTTGAGCTGTACATGCCCTATGGCCGGTGCTGCCATGGACCGCGCGAAGGGCGTCCTCTCGGACACCACCCACCAGCACGGAGGTTCCCATGCTCAGACCGGTCATCGTCGGCAGCGCGGCCGTGGCGCTCCTCGGCGCCTCCTTCTCGCCCCAGGCCGCCGCGGCGTCCAAGGCTCCTCCGCCCGACCGGATCGTGATCGACGTGGTCGCGGTCAACGGCTCGGGCTGCCCCGCGGGTACGACCGCCGTGGCGGTGGCGCCCGACAACACCGCCTTCACCGTCTCCTACAGCAACTACCTCGCCCAGGTCGGCGTCGGCTCCAAGCCCACCGACTTCCGCAAGAACTGCCAGCTCGGCCTGAACATCCACGTCCCCCAGGGCTTCACCTACGCCATCTCCCGGGCGGACTACCGCGGCTTCGCCCACCTGGAGAGCGGCGCGGCGGGCCTGGAGAAGGCCAGCTACTACTTCCAGGGCCAGTCCCAGACCACCTCCGCCAGCCACCGCTTCACCGGCCCGGTCAGCGACGACTGGCAGACCTCCGACGTCACCGACGTCGCCTCCCTCGTCTACGCCCCGTGCGGCGTGCAGCGCATCCTCAACGTCAACACCGAACTGCGGGTGAGCGCGGGCAGTTCCGACCCGTCGAACACCAACAGCTTCCTCGCCATGGACTCGACCGACGGCAGCGTCAACACCCTCTACCACTTCGCCTGGAAGGAATGCCCCTGACCGGGGGCCGTCCGGTGCCCGAGCGCGCCCCTAGGCAGTGGGAGGGAACTCGATGTCGGTACCGATGACGACCGGTGGCGCGGCCGTGGCGCTCCTCGCCGCGACCTTCACTCCCGGGACGGTGGCCACGACCGTGCCGCCGCCCCCGGACCGGATCGTGATCGACGTGGTGGGAGTCAACGGGTCGGGCTGCCCGGCCGGGACGGCGCACGTGGCCGTCTCGCCGGACAACACCGCCTTCACCGTCTCGTACAGCGGCTACATCGCCCAGGTGGGCGTGGGCGCCAAGCCGACCGACTTCCGCAAGAACTGTCAGCTCAGCCTGAACGTCCACGTCCCCCAGGGCTTCACCTACGCGATCGCCAAGGCCGACTACCGCGGCTTCGCCCACCTGGAGAGCGGCGCCACCGGCCTGGAGCGGGCCAGCTACTACTTCCAGGGCCAGTCCCAGACCGCCTTCGTCAACCACCACTTCAGCGGTCCGCAGAACGACGACTGGCAGGCGTCCGACACCACGGACATCGATCAGCTGGTCTACGCCCCGTGCGGCGCCATGCGCTACTTCAACATCAACACCGAGCTGCGGGTGGACGCCGGCACCTCCGACCCCACCAGGACCACGAGTCTCATGGCGATGGACTCGACCGACGGCAGCATCAACACCCTCTACCACTTCGCGTGGAAGGAGTGTCCCAAGCCGTGAGAGGCCGCCCGTGAGGGCCCGGCCGTAGGGCGGGTGGCGCGCGCGACCGCGCGCGCCACCCGCTCGTGGTACGCGCTCACACCCCCAGTGCCGCGGCGGCCAGGGCGGTGCCCTCGACCCGGGCGCGGACCTTCGCGAACGCGGTCTCGCGGGAGGTGGAGGTGTCGTCGGCGAAGGGGGAGAACCCGCAGTCGTCGCACGTGCCCAGCCGGTCGGCGGGCAGATGGCGGGCGGCGGTCAGCACCCGGTCCCGTACCTCCTCGGGAGTCTCGACGCGCGGGTCGATGGGGTCGGTCACCCCGACGAACACCCGCACATCGGCGGGCAGGTGCTCGGCGATGACGGCCAGCACCTTGTCCGGATCGGGTTCACTCGCGAGCTGGACGTAGAAGTTCCCCGCCTTCAGCCGCAGCAGCCTCGGCAGCAGCCCGGCGTAGTCGACGTCGAGGCTGTGGGTGGAGTCCAGGTCACCGCCGGGGCAGGTGTGTACCCCGATCCGCGCCCGCTCGGCCTCGGAGAACCGCTCCAGCACCCGGTTGTTGAGCTCGACGAACTGCTCCAGCACCCCTCCGGAGGGGTCCAGCTTCAGGGAGAGGCGCCCCTCGGTGAAGTCGAGCTGCACCACGTGCGCGCCGCCCTCCAGGCAGCGCCGGATCTCCGCCTCCGCCTCGTTCGCCAGGTCGTCCAGGAACGCCTCGCGCGGGTAGCCGTCGATGCCGTCGGGCGGATAGAGCAGGCTCAGCGCCGAGGGGGCGATGACGGCCTGCTTGACCGGCACCTTCGCATGCCGCCGGGCGGCCGCCAGGTACCGGTCGGCGTGGCCGGTGTAGCGCAGCGGTCCGGCCGTCAGTCTGGGGAGCCGCCGCGTGTGCCCGTCCGCGAACGGGATCACCACGCCGTCGGGCGCCAGCCGGTCCAGCCCCGCGACGGGATACGTCGCGAAGCTGGGCTTGGCCTGCTCGCCGTCGGTGACGACCGGCGAGCCGGCCTCCTCCAGGCGGGCGATCGTGTCACGGACCGCGAGGTCCTGGGCCGCCGCGAGACCGGCGTCGTCGAGCTCGCCCGACGCGTGGGCCGCCATGGCCGCGAGCAGCTCCGGGGTACGGGGAACACTGCCGATGGGTTCCGTGGGAAGAGTCACCCCGCGAGCGTAGATAACACCCCGTACCCCATCAATCGCACAACTGACCAGTTGTGCAAGGGAATTGACGAAGCGTCGATTTCTGGCCATCCCGCGATGGCGCCGGGCCGGCCCCCTACCCGTCATACCCCGGAGCTACACGAAAGGTGGCTCCCCGGCGGGACGCCGGCCGCACGGCCGTCTCCCTACCTTCCGTACCGCACCCCACAGATCCGGTACGGAAGGACCCACCCATGGCGCCCCGCCCTCGCAGCCGCCGCCTGCGCCGCACCCTGCTCGCGGCCCTCGTCGCCGCCTCGGTGGCCGTTCCGGTGGCGGGCGCCGCCCGGCCCGCGGCCGTACCGGCACCCGCCCCGGCCCCGCTCGCCCCGCTGCGCGACACGGCCCCGGTCACGCTCGCCGAGCGCTACACCACCGGCCGCGCCGGCATCCTGGCCGCCGAACGGACCGCCACCGCCCACGGCGACCACCGGCGCGCCGCCAACCTGCGCGCCATGGCCGACCCCGCCCGGCACTTCCTCTCCTTCGACGGCCGCGACGGCGGCCGCACCGTCGAGGTCCTCGGCGACCTCTCCCACGCCGAGCGGATCGCCGTACTGATACCGGGCTCCGACACCAACCTGGACTCCTACGGGCGACTGCGCGACGGAGCCACGGCCCTCCAGCGACAGCTCGGCGACCGCGCCGCCGTCGTCGCCTGGCTCGGGTACCGGACGCCCACCCTGCTCAGTACCGACACGATCAGCCCCGGCCTCGCCGACTCCGCCGCCCCCGCCCTGCGCGGCTTCGTCCGCGAACTGCGCGCCGCCGCGCCCACGGCCCGGCTCTCCCTCCTCTGCCACTCCTACGGCTCCGTGGTCTGCGGCAGCGCCGCCCCCGGCCTGGACGTCGCGGACATCGTCCTCTTCGGCAGCCCCGGCACCGGCCGCGACAACGCCGCCGCGCTGCGCACCCGCGCCACCGTCTGGGCCGGCCGCGGCGCCGACGACTGGATCGGCGACATCCCCCACGCCCGGATCCCGCTCCACTTCACCAGCGTCGGCTTCGGCACCGACCCCGTCTCGCCCGCGTTCGGCGCCCGGGTCTTCCCGGCGGGCGACGGCGGCCACAGCGACTACCTCAAGCCCGGCTCCACATCCCTGACGAACATCGCCCGGATCGTCTCCGGCCGGACGCCCGAGGGGACGACCCGATGACCTCCCGCGCCGCCCTCCGCGACCTCGTCCGGCGCGTCGAGGCCGCCACCCCGCCCGGCCGGGACCGCGCCCTCGACGCGCTGCGCGCCCTGGCCGTCCTCGGCGTCGTCCTCGGCCACTGGCTGGTGACCGCCCTGGTCGCCGACAGCGGCACCGTCCACGGCGCGAGCCCCTTGGAGCACCTGCCCGGACTCACCCCCGCGACCTGGGTGTTCCAGACCCTGGCCGTCTTCTTCCTCGTCGGCGGGATGGTGGCCGCGCGCGGCCACGCCGCCGCCCGCGCCCGGGGCACCGGCTATGGGGTATGGCTGCGCGCCCGCGTCGCCCGGCTCTTCCGTCCCGTCGTCGCCGTGCTGACCGTCTGGGCCGTGGCGGCGGCCGCCATGCTCGCCGCCGGGACCGGCCCGGACACCGTCCGCACCCTGGGCAACCTGGTGCTCTCCCCGCTGTGGTTCCTGCTGGTCTTCACGGCGCTGACGGCCGCGACCCCGCCGGCCGCCCGGCTCCACCCGGCCTGGCCGCTCGCCGTCGTCCTCACCGTCGACGTCCTGCGCTTCGGCCTCGGCGCGCCCGCCTGGCTCGGCTGGATCGACGTGGCGGCCGGCTGGCTCGTCCCGTACTGCCTCGGCGCCGCCTGGTCCCGGCGCCTTCCCCGGAGCCGGGCGACCGGATGGGCCCTGCTGCTCGGCGGTGGCGCCGCCACCGCCGGACTCGTCCTGTACGCCGGCTACCCGGCCTCCATGGTCGGGGTCCCCGGCGCCCCCGTCTCCAACCTCAACCCGCCCACCCTCGCCGCCGTCACCTTTGGCCTCGCCCAGTGCGGCGCCGCCCTGCTGCTGCTCGGCCCGCTGCGGCGGCTCCTCACCCGCCGCCCCGCCCTCTGGGCGGCCGTGGCCCTGCTCAACCTCTCCGTGATGACGGTCTTCCTGTGGCACCAGACCGCGATGATGGCGGTCACCGCGACCGGCCTGCTCGCCGGCGGCCCGCTGCCCGGCCTCCACACCCCGCCCGACGGGCCCGGCTGGGTGCTCGCCCGGCTCGCCTGGCTGCCCGTGTTCGCGGCCGCCCTCCTGGTGTGCGTGGCCGCGTTCCGGTCGTACGAACGGGGACGCCCCCGCCGGGACCGCCGGACCACGGCCGGACACCGCACCGCCCCCGAAACGGTCCGCCCGGCCGGTTACTGAGCCCTCGACAGGCCCGCCGCATCGGTGGACGATCACCTCTCACCGGTCACGGTGCGTGGGTTATGTTGAGCCGGAGAGTCGAGAAGGGGGCACACCGGTGCGATCAGGGCAGCAGGCACGCGCGCAGGCGTCCGCGATCACCCCGGGCGGGCGGCCCCCGGGGGCCGAGCCGCCCCCGGCCGATGACGTGCGCGCCCTCTTCGGCGGCCACCGGCTGTCCCCGGCCCAGCGGCGCATCGCGCAGTACATCACCGACCACCTCACCGAGGCCGCGTTCCTGTCGATCACGGACCTGGCCGAGCGCGTGGGCGTGAGCCAGCCCTCGGTGACCCGCTTCGCCACCTCCCTGGGCTTCAACGGCTACCCCGCCCTCCGCGAGGCGCTCCAGCCCATCGCCCTGAACGCGGTCGCCGGCGCCCCCGAGGTCCGGGCGGAGAGCCGCCGCAACGAACTCCAGGCGGCCGTCGACGCCGAGATCGCCAACCTGGAGAGCCTGCGCCGCGTCTTCGCCGACACCGACCGGATCCTCGACGTCGGCCGTGAACTGGCCCGCTCGGTCCCCCTGACCGTGCTGGGCCTGCGGATCTCCGTCTCCCTGGCCGAGTACTTCGCCTACGCGGCCCGGCGCGTCCACCCCGACGTCCGCCTGGTCTCCCGGGGCGGCAGCGTCGCCTACGACGCGTTGCTCCAGTCCCGGGAGGCGGGCGGCACCTGGGTCCTCGCCTTCGCCATGCCCCGGCACGCCAAGGAGACCCTGGCGGCCGTCCGGGCCGCCCGCGGCACCGGCCTGCGTGTCGCGCTGATCACCGATCTCACCCTCGGCCCGCTGGTGGACGAGGCGGATGTGACCTTCACCGCACCCACCGGCTCCCGCCTCGTCTTCGACTCGTACGCGGCCCCGGGCGTGCTGTGCGCGGCCCTGCTCCAGGCCATGGCCGACGCCGACCCCGAGCGCACCCAGCTCCGGCTGGAGAAGTACGAGCAGGCGGCGGAGCAGCACGCCTTCTTCCTCGAGGACTGAGCGGGCCCGGACCGACCGGGCCCGTTTTCATCACCTTCGTACGCATGAATTTTTTCATGCCCTTGCGTACTCGGCGGTAAATATATTTACTTCCCCTGGCGCCCTGGTCCGGCGCCATGGTGACGACCACCAGGGACGAGTCCTCCTCATCGCCCCGCGGATGTCGTCCGGGTGGTCCGCTCCCTCGGATCCCCCACTTTCCGGCGGCCCTGGTCTCCCCCTGGACCCGGGCCGCCGGACAGAAACGTTCAGGCCTTGCGCGCCACCAGCGCCCCGTTGATCAGCGGGGCGTCGACGACGAGCCCGAGCCGGCGGACGTCCGTGAAGCCCGCCCGGTTCAGCATTTCGGTGTAGGCGGCACGGCTGCGGTTGGTGCCGGCGGCCGTCTCGACGAGCATGTTGAGGCCCGCCACGGCACCCGCGACCGGACCGGTGCCGTCGTCGTCGAGGAACGCCTCGCCGATGATGACCTCGCCCCCGGAGCCGAGCGCGTCGTGGCACTTCGCCAGGATCCGCGCGCTCTCCTCGTCGCTCCAGTCGTGGAGGATGTTGGTCAGCAGGATGGCGTCGTAGCCGGTGGGCAGGCCGTCGGCGAAGAAGTCCCCGCCCAGCGCGTCCACCCGGTCGCCCACCTCCGTCTCCGCCAGCCGCTTCTCGGCCATCCCGCTGACGAACGGCAGGTCGTAGACGGTGGCCCGCAGGTTCGGGTGGTGCGCGCACAACTCGCCGCAGAAGGAGCCCAGCCCGCCGCCGACGTCCAGCAGCCTCCGGTAGGCGCCGAAGTCGTGCGACAGGGCCATCGCCCGGGCGGTGAACACCGCACCGGAGTGCGCCGCCTTGGGGAAGAGCTCCGCCATGTGCTCGTCCTGCGGGTCGAACAGCGTCTGCTCGGTGTCCGGGTCCCAGGTGTTGGGCCGGTCGGTGCGCAGGGCGACGTCGAGCTTGCCCCACGCGTCGTACTCGCGCCGGTCGGTGAAGGTGACCAGGTCGCCGAAGAAGTAGCGCTTGCCGCGCACCAGGAATTCCTCGGACAGCTCCGAGTTGACGTACCGTCCGTCCCGTTTGTCGAGCAGCCCGAGCGAGGCGCACGCGGTCAGCAGCAGCGTCGCGGGGCGCGGGGCGAGCCCCTCGGCGCTGCCGAACTCCTCGGGCGTGGTGCCCTCGCCGCCGCTGAGCTTGGTGAACAGGTCGAAGTCGAGCGCGACCGCGAGCACCTTGGCGACGCGGAAGCCGTCCGCGATCGCCATCAGGGGCGCCGGGGTCAGCGGCTGGACGCCGGTGTACGAGTGGGTGTTCATACGACCTCCTCCCCGGGTGGCCGGCACCCGCCGGTGCCGGCCACCGCGTGTGTGGACGTGATCAGCGGGCCTGGCCGGCCCAGGCGCCCGCTCCGGCGGCCGCGCGCGCGTACGCGTCGAAGCTCCGGGGCTCACGGCCCAGCGCGTCCCGGACACCGGTGCTCAGGTGCGCGTCGAAGCCGTTGCGGATGGCCGTGAACAGGCCCAGCAACACCCCGGCGTGCTCCTCCGGGACACCGGCCTCGACCGAGCCCTTGAGGAAGGCCTCGCCGTCGAGGTCCACGAAGCGGATCTCCCGGCCCAGCACCGCCGCGATCTTCCCGGCGGCCTCGCCGAAGGTCAGCGCCTCCGGCCCGGACAGCTCGTAGACCTTGCTCGCGTGGTGGTCCTCGGTGAGCGCGGCCACGGCCACGTCGGCGATGTCCTCGACGTCGATGAAGGGCTCCTTGCCCTCACCGGTGGGCACCGCGAGGACGCCCTCCAGGATCTGCGGGAGGAAGAACGCCTCGCTGAAGTTCTGCGCGAACCACGTCGGGCGCAGGATCGTCCACTCCGCCCCGAGTCCCGCACCGCGCGCTCGGAGGTCAGGAACTTCTCGTCGCCCGCCGCGTCGATGCCGCGCGCCGACAGCAGCACCAGCCGGCGGACGCCCGCCGCCACGGCCTGCCGCACGAACGGCGGGACCACGGCCCACGCCTGGCTCGGCACGGTCGGTGCCACCAGGTAGACGGCGTGGACGCCGTCCAGCGCCGCCGCCCAGGTCGACTCGTCCTGCCAGTCGAAGCGCGTCTCACCGCTCCGGCTCGCGGCACGTACCGTCTTCCCTGCCTCCCGCAGCCGGTCCGCCACCCGGCGGCCGGTCTTGCCGGTGGCGCCCAGCACCAAGAATGTCTCGCTCATCTCGTCCTTCCCGTGCTCCGCGATCGGTTGCCCGATCGATGGGTTTTTCCTTCAGTGGTGCAGCCGGCCCGAGGTTCGGCCGGACGCGGTGGGACCCCTCCCCGTGAAGGGAGGGGCCTTTCGTCAGGCGGCCGCCGGTCCGGCGGCGCGCAGGACGAGGTCGTTGGCCTCGGGCAGGCCCACGGTCAGCCGCACGCCTTCGCCCGGGTAGCAGCGCACCAGCGCCCCGGCCCCGCCCAGCGCCGCCGCGAGGCGCTCGCTCGCGTCCCCGGCCCCGAGCCACAGGAAGTTGCCGTGGCTCGGGAAGCTGTGCCAGCCGAGACGGGCGAGCCCCTCGCGCAGCCGGTCGCGCTCGCCGACGATCGCGTCGACGCGCGCCGTGAGCTGCTCCCGCGCCCCCAGCGACGCCGCCACCCCGACCTGGGCGAGCGGGCTGATGCCGTACGGCAGCGACGCCTCCCGCAGCCGCCCCGCGAGCTCCGGCGCCGCGACGCAGTAGCCGACGCGCAGCGCGGCCAGCCCGTAGGCCTTGGAGAAGGTGCGCAGGACCAGGAGGTTGGGGTGGTCCGCGAGGTGGTCCAGCCCGTCGGGGATCCCGGGGTCGCGGGCGAACTCGTGGTACGCCTCGTCCAGGACGACCGTGACGCGCTCCGGCAGGGCCGCGAGGAAGGACTTCAGCGCGATGCGGTCGAAGACCGTGCCCGTCGGGTTGTGCGGGTTGCACAGCACCACGACCCTGGTCCGCGGTGTGACCGCGGCGAGCATTCCGTCGAGGTCCTGCTCACCGGCGGCCGTCAGCGGCACCTGCACGGCCTCGGCCCCGGCCATCCGCGTGATGATGGGATACGCGTCGAACGACCGCCACCCGTACACCACCTCGTCGCCCGGTCCCGTGCACAGGTCGAGGACCTGGAGCGCGATCCCGACCGAACCGTTGCCGACCGCCACCGCCTCACGGGCGACCCCCAGCCAGTCGGCGATCATCCCGACGAGCGTGACCGGGGTGAACTCCGGATAGCGGTTGACCGCGTCCAGCTGCGCCGCGAGGGCCTCGCGGACCTCGGGCAGTGGCGGGTAGGGGTTCTCGTTGAGGTGCAGCCGGAGCTCGTGTAATCGCGTCATCCTTCTCCGACCTCACTTCACCGGTATGGACTGGGCGTGGCGGAAGACGTCGTGCGGGTCGAAGGCCTGCTTGGCCGCGACCAGGGCCTCGAGGTTGGCGGCGTAGTAGAGCTGGTGGGCCGACAGGCCCGAGCTGTTGTACGCCGGGTCGTCGAGGTCGGTGTCCGGGTAGTTGACGTAGCAGCCGTTGGTGACGTCATTGGGCACGGGCACGCCGCCGGTCGGCGCGTACACGTCCGCGTAGAAGTCCCGGAGCCACTTCAGGTGGGGGCCTCGTCCGTGCCGGGCACCCAGGTGGTGACGTAGTGGAGCTCCATCACCGAGTCGCGGTGCGGGTAGGCCGTGGCCTCCCGGGGGCGGGTGTTGATCTTTCCCCCGAAGGTGATCATGAGGAGGCGGGCGGCCGGGTTGCCGTAGGCGACCTCACCCCCGAGGTGCCGGTACATGGCCCGCAGCTGCTCGTCCGGCAGGCAGGCGCGCTGGTAGGCCGACTTGGCCTTGAAACTGAACGTGGGGGTGTTCGGCCCCGTCAGGCTCGGCCACATCGTGGCGTGGAGCCACGGCAGTCGCAGGACCTGCGTCTTGGGCGTCAGGCCGGTGCCCGCGCTCACCGCCGCGAGGAAGTCGTTCAGCAACTGTTCGGAGTCCGGCCGCGTGGCGTCGAACTGCGCGATCATGGAGAACGAGCCCGCCGCGCGCGGCGTCGGCATGAACTGGCTGTAGAGGGCGGCGTACGGCGAGTCCGCGGCGCTGTTGTTCTCGCACCAGGTGCTGTAGTTGCGCACCAGCCGGGTGAAGCTCTCCTCCGTCACCTCGGCCCACTGCCAGGTGACCGTCGAGAGGAAGACTTCCCCGGGCGGCTTGGGCAGCAGCGTGGCCGGGTCGTTCCCCTGCACACCCGGGGCGCGGAACCAGTAGCGGGTGGCGACGCCGAAGTTGCCGCCGCCACCGCCGGTGTGGGCCCACCACAGCGCGCCCTTGGGCCGGCCCTCCTCCCAGTCCTCGCGGGTGGCCACGAGGGTGACGACCTTGCCCGCGGCGTTGACGGTGACGACCTCGACGGCGTGGAGGTAGTCGACGGTCAGGCCGTGCAGCCGCGACAGCGGACCGTGGCCGCCGCCCGCGATGTGCCCGCCGATGCCCACCGACGGGCAGGCGCCGCCGGGGATGGTGACGCCCCAGGCCTTGTACAGCGCCCGGTACACCTCGCCGAGCGTCGCGCCCGGCTCGATGGCGAAGGCGCCGCGCCGCTCGTCGAAGTAGACGGCGTTCATGTGCGACAGATCGAGGAGGAGCTTGGCGTCGATGCCGAAGCCCTCGTAGCAGTGCCCCCCGCTACGGATCGCGATCTTCTTGTCGGCCGCGAACGCCTCGCGGACCGCGTCCTCCACCTGGCGCCGGGTGTGGACCAGACGAATGGACTCCGCGTTCGAGATCCACCGCTGGTTGTACCCGCGCCGCAGGTCCGCGTAGCGGGCGTCGCCGGGCGCGACGGCTACCGCCCCGGCCCGCGCGGCGTCGTCCAGGACCGCGGCGGGCGGTGCCGTACCGAGCGCGACGCCGCCGACGGCGGCCTCCCCGGTGTCGACGACACGGCGAGTGTCCTGCTCCATCTTTCTCCCCCTGATTGTTTTCCGGTGGCGGTGTTTCCTGGTGCTCAGCCGGCGAGTACCCGGCTGTCGGTGCGGCGGCCGACGGCGTACGTCGGCTCGTCCTCCGGGAGGAAGGCCGCGAAGGGCGGCACCTCCTCGACCGGGAGCCGCAGTTCGAGGACGCCCGGCAGATGCGCGTGGGCGTCGTGGTAGTCGGCGAGCCGGACGTGGAGCTCGTCGAGGGTGCCGGCGGTGCCGACCCAGAGCCGGTCTGGGCCGCCCAGCCCGTACGCCACCGTGGCCACGTCCAGCGGCGGGTAGCGCACGGCCTCCAGCCGCGAGTCGAAGAACGTCTGCTGCCGGGTGACGCACATGCCGTGCATGTTGTTGTTGAAGACCACGTACAGCACGGGCAGCCGCTCGGCCACGGCGGTGTGCACCTCGAAGCCGTTCATCAGGAACGCCCCGTCCCCGCAGAGGACCACCGACCGGGTGCCCGGCGCCGAGCCCAGCTGGGCGCCGATGGCCGCGGCGATGCTGTAGCCCATGCCGCCCATGCCCAGCGCGATGGTCGACGAGGCGCCCTCCGGCACGTGCGCCAGATGGATCGCGGCCGAGGCGCAGTTGCCCGCGTCCAGCACGATGTGGCCGTCGCGCGGCAGGTAGGGCTCGAGGGCCCGGATCGCCTGACTCTGCCGCAGGGTGTCGCGGGCGGTGCGCGGCGAGGGCTCCCCGCCCGCGTCGGGCGCCAGCCGCGGACGGTAGCGGAGCAGCTCGTAGCCGTCGGGCGGCGCCGCCGTGAACGGCTCGGCGTCGAGCAGCTCCAGCAGCGTACGGAAGACGGCGCCGGCGTCCCGCGCGACGACCAGGCCGGGCGCGGTGGCCCGCTCCGCCTCCCCGGGGTCGATGTTGACCACGGCCAGGCGCGCCGGGTCCAGCGGGCCCAGCGGCCCCCGGGTCATCACACCGAGCCCGGTGCCGACCGCGACGACCAGGTCCGACTCCTTCAGGTAGCGGTGCGCGGAAGGGTGCCCCACCACGCCCGCCACGCCCAGGAACAGCGGGTCGTCATTGGGGAACTCGCCGCGCGCCGCCATGGTGGCGACCACCGGGACGCCCGCGCGGCGGGCGAACTCGGTGACGACGTCAGAGGCGCCGCCGCGACGCACCCCGTGCCCGATGAGCAGCGCCGGGCGCTCGGCCGAGCGCAGCGCGTCGAACAGCGGGCGGACGGTGTGCGGGGCGGCCTCGGCGGGCGCGAGCAGCGCGGACAGCTCGGCCGGGAAGTCCTCGGGGCGTGGCCCCACGGCCCTCTCGAAGACGTCCCGGGGCAGCAGCAGCGCCACCGGGCCGGGCCGGCCGGTGAGCGCCGCGACCGCGGCGGCGTGGAGCTCGGGCCAGAAGTCGGCCGGGTCCTCGATCTTGGCGACGCGCTTGGTGGTGGCCCGCAGCAGCCCGACCGCGTCGACGGTGCGGCCGATCCCGGACGAGTCCTGGAACGCGCCGCGCCCCTCCAGATGGAGCGGCGGCTGCCCGATGAGGGCGAGCACCGGGACCGACTCCGCGTAGGACTCGGCGAGCCCGGCCAGCAGGTTGACCATGCCGCCACCGGAGGTGGCGCAGCAGACGCCGAGGGTGCGGTGGACCCGCGCCCGGCCGTCGGCCATGAACGCGGCGCCGTCCTCGCGCCGCGCCATCACCGACCGCAGCCGGTCGCCGCCGAGGCGGTGGATGGCGTCGTGGACGTGCTCGATGTTGGCCCCGCTGACCCCGAAGACATAGCGGACGTCCCAGTCGCGGAGCGTGCTGACCAGCGCGTCATCCAGTCGCATCGTTCGGTCCCGACACGCTGGGGGAACCGGCCGGGCCGACGGCGCCGACCGAGAACCGGTGCTCGAGGATGCGCTTGAGGTTGGCCATCTCCACCTTGTGGATCGCGTCGAACTGCGGCCAGATGTCACCGACCCAGTACCGGTCGGTGCGCGCCCGGCCGGCGGCGATGTACTCCGGCACGTCCGTGACCTCACGGTCGTAGTAGGGGTGGCGGCAGTTGGTCCAGATGATCACCGTGCCGGGACGGCGCAGGGTCGGCCAGGCGTCGATGATGGTGAAGTAGTAGCGCATCCAGAGCTCCTGCCCCTGGTCCCAGGCGCAGGGCCAGACCACCTGGCCGTGCTGCGGGCCCTTGGTGACCTCCGCCCGGATGAAGATCTCGGTGTTGGGCTGGATGGCCTCCCGGCCCCGGTAGAGCCCGCCGCCGATGTGCCTCAGCTCCCGCATGCTGTACGACCATTCCTCCAGGGAACGGATGTCGGCGAGATAGTCGAAGACCACGTCGAAGGGGACGTCTATGTGCTCGCCGAGCGTGCAGTAGGGGCCGAATATCTCCTCGTGCGAATAGGTTTCCTTGGTCATGCCGAGCATCAGTTTGTGGATCTCTTCCGCGTCGGTGTTCTCACAGCGAATGAGATCGAGCCGGGCCAGGTCGGAATCGTCGGCGGGCGCGGCGGGATTCGGTTCAGGCGTCATGACGCCTCCTTGAATACTGTGGTCCGGAAAGGTTGTGGGAACGGTGTTTCAACGGCCGTCAAGAAGCCGTATGTGAATTCCCGGAAATCAGCGGAGCGGCACACCGTATCCGGTGGTGCTCACGCGCGGGCGGCGGGCCAGCGCAGCGTCATGGCGCTGACCATGTCCCCGCCGTTGGAGAAGGTGCCGAGGGCAAGGATGTCACCCGGCTTGACCAGGGAGTTGTCCAGCGCGTCGGCCAGGGTCACCGGGATCGATCCCGCGAAGAGATTCCCGTACTTGGCCAGCGTGTCGTGCGTGCGCGGTGGTTCGATGCCACAGCGTCGGCGCCACTCGGCGAGATATTCGTCGTTCGGCTGGTGGGTGATGAGGAGCGAGACGTCCCGGCTCTCCAGCCCGGCCCGGTCGAGGCTGATCCCCACGGCCTCCGGCACCAGGCGCATCGCGTTCTCACGCAGCGCGTCGATGCGCTCACGCGTGAAGTTGACCGTGATGGGGCCGCAGCCGCGCTCCCAGAATTGCCGGAACTGCCCGTCGACCTCATCGGGTTCGAAGCGCAGCAGCCCGTAGTTCTCCCCGTGCGACCGCTCGTACGTGGAGAGAATCGTTTGCTCTCCGGGTGCCAGCAAGGTCGCGGTGGCACCGTCGCCCAGGACGCGCGAGCGCGAGGACTTCTGGAACTCCGGCAGGCGGGAGACGAAGTTGGTGACGGTGAGCACCACGACGTTGCGGTGCTGCCCGGACTCGATGAAGGCGGCGGCCGTCCGCACCCCGGACAGCCAGGAGCAGCAGCTCGTGTCCACCTGGAGGATCATCGCGCGGTCCGCGCCGACGGCCTTCTGCACCGCCGGGCCGATGCCCGGCCAGAAGGTGTCGTTGAAGACGCAGTTGTAGATGATGAGATCCACGTCCGTGGCGGCCACACCCGTACGGTTCAGCAGCTTCTCCACGGCGAGCGCGCCGAGTTCGGCGGAGCTGTGGTCCGGGGAGGCGAAGCGGCGCTCCGCCACCCCCCGAAAAAACGGGTCGTCCCCGAGCTCGTCACCGGCCGACTGCGACCCATTGGTGACGATTCGCTCGGGGAGGAAGTTGACGACATCGATGATCTGGGCAAAGTTCGCCCGGTTGTTGCGCACCCCGTAGTCCCCCCATGTAGCAACTTCAGCCGTCGCGGGCACGGGTGAGTGCCGCAGCACCGGCCCCGACACCTCGAGTATGCGGGCGCCGACGCTCTCCGGGCCATGACGTCCCGCTGTCCTATAGTGACCTGGCAACAACCGGATAGAGGTGTCCTATAGTGACCTGGCAACAAGCGGAAAGCGTGGGAGCGAACAAGGACATTGAGAATGCCGGGGGGCAAAGTTGAGCGATCTGGATTCGACCTGCGTTTCCGTCTACACACTGGCCCTGCGACACGGTTCTTTCGACGAAGTCGCGATCATGGAAAGGCTCGGCGTCCCGCCGGACGAACTGGCCCGGGCCCGTGACACCCTCCACGGCATGGGGCTGCTCTCCGCGACCGGGGCCGGCGGCCCGCTCGTCCCCGTCCACCCCGAACTGGCCGAGGCCGTCGTGGTCGCCCCGCTCGAACGCGACATCCACGAGCACGAGCGGCGCATCGCCCACGTCCGCGGCCAGCTCCACGCGCTGCTGCCCGTCTACCTCGACAGCGCCCCCTCGCCCCACCCGCCGGACGGCACCCGCACCATCCACGACCCCGAGGAGGTCCGGCGCCAACTCGCCGCGGCCGCCCGGCGCTGCCGCGACGAGGCCGTGATGATCCAGCCGAACGGCGGCCGCGACACGGACGCCGTCCGCCACACCCGCGAGTGGAGCCTCGCCCTGCTGCGCAGGGGCGTGCGGATGCGCGTCGTCCACCAGCACGCCGAACGGGCCAGCCTGGCCACCCGCGCCTTCGTCTGCCAGGCCGCCGAGGCCGGCGCCGAGGTGCGCACCAGCGCCGAGGTCTGCGAGTACGTCGTGGTCTTCGACCGGTCCGTGGCCTTCGTGCCCCAGGCGCCGGAGGACGGCACCGACGGCGGCGCGGCGATGGTCACCAACGCGACGGTCGCCGACTTCATGCACCGCCGCTTCGAGGACGTCTGGGTCCTCGCCCAGCCCTTCGACCCTCGGGAGGCCCAGTACGAGAAGGTCGTCGACGAGCTGAACCGCACCGTGCTGCGGCTGATGGCGGCCGGCCTGAAGGACGAGGTGATCGCCCGCCGGCTCGCCATCTCCACCAGAACGTGCCGCCGTTACATGAAGGCCGCGATGGCGGAGCTCGGCGCCGTCAGCCGCTTCCAGGCCGGCGCCCGCGCCGCGCAGGTGGGGCTGCTGGGCGCCCCGGAGCGGCAGGGCCGGCCCGGCACCGCGTCCGTATGATCTTTGACGATATGTCAGCGATCAGCTCCGGAGGCGGTACGACCATGACCGATCAGCGCGTTGTCCTCGTGACCGGCGGCGGGACGGGCATCGGCGCCGCCACGGCCCGGCTCCTGCGCGCGGCCGGGCACCAGGTGGTGATCTCCGGACGCCGCCCCGAGCCGCTGCGGCGCGTCGCCGAGGAGACCGGGGCCCTGGCCCACCCCTCCGACGCCGCCGACCCCGAGGCCGTCGCGGGCCTCGTCGACGCCGCCCTGACCGCCTACGGACGGCTCGACGGCGTGGTGCTCAACGCCGGCGTCGGCCGCGGCGGCGCCGTCGGCGACCTCTCGGTCGAGGACTGGGACACCGTCATCAGCACCAACCTCACCGGCCCCTTCCTGCTCCTGCGCGCCGCCCTGCCGCACCTGCTGGAGACCCGGGGCTCCGTGGTGGCCGTCGCCTCGGTCTCCGCGCTGCGCAACGGCACGGCCAACGCCGCGTACGCCACCTCGAAGGCGGCCCTGCGCCAGCTCTGCTCCTCCCTCGCCGTCGACTACGGCCACCGGGGGCTGCGCGCCAACACCGTCTGCCCCAGCTGGATCCGCACCGAGATGGCCGACCGCCGCATGGCCCGCTTCGCCGAGGAGACGGGCCTGGGGGAGGGCGGCACCGACGCGGCGTACGAGGAGGCGACCCGGCTCCTTCCGGCGGGGCGCCCCGGTGCGCCGGAGGAGGTGGCCGAGGCGATCGCCTGGCTGCTGTCGCCCGCCGCCTCCTTCGTCAACGGCGCCACCCTCACCGTCGACGGCGGCGCGACGGCGGTCGACCCCGGCACCGCCGCGTTCGGCTTCCGTATCGAGGCCCGCGACGGCGCGGCGATGTGACGCCGCCCCGGCCCGGACGGTGGCCGCGGCTCCGCCGCCGGGCGGCCAGCGCATTTAGGGCGCGTTTAGCCCCGAGGAGTTCACTCGTTCCGGACGGCGGCATACGGAGGACGACCTCGGAAGGGGACCGGCGATGGCCAGATCCGCGGCCGGGGGGACCGGCGAGCGGCCGGTTCCCGGACGGGGTGTTCTCGAGGGGGCGTTCGCCCTGCTGGAAGCCCTGGGGCAGGCCGGGGAGGCCGGGCTGACCGCGCTGTCGGCCGACAGCGGGCTGCCCAAGACCACGGCGTACCGGCTCCTGGAGCAGCTGGTCGACCTCGGTGTCGTCGAACATCACGGCACCCGGTACCGGATGGGGTCACGGATGTTCCGCCTCGGGCTGGGCTGGCAGCCGCCACCCGGGCTGTGCGCGGCGGCGCGCGGCCCGATGCGCCGGCTGGCGCGGGCCACCGGCGCCTCGGTCGGGATCTGCGTGCTGCGCGAGGGCCGGACCCTCGCCGTCCAGGGCGTGCCCGGCATGGTGGACCACCTGGCGCCCTTCCAGCCGGGCGCGACCTGGCCCTGGTACGCCGCCGCCGGAAAGGTCCTGGTGGCCGCCGCGTCGCCGAGGGTGCCACTGGACCCGCTGCCGGCCTCCTGGCGACGGGAGGCCATGGCCATCCGCGACGGGGGAGTGGCCCTGGACCGGGAGGAGCTGGTGCCCGGCGTGTGCTGTGTCGCCGTGCCGCTGACGGCTCCGGGCGGCGAGGCCGTCGCCGGGCTGTGCGCGATGGTCGACCCGGCCCACGACCTGGGACGGCTCGCCCGCGCCGTCGCCCGGACGGGCCGGGCCGTCAGCGCGGGCCTGCGGGACCCCGCGCCCGTACGGCCTCCCATGGCACCCGCGCGGGCGTCGTGAACGACGCGACATCCCGCGGCGAGCCCGTGGCGCCGGCCCCGCGCGGGACCGGCGCCACACCGCCGGTGTCGCCTACCGCCGCGGCCGCGTACCCGGCTCCTGCGTCGGCGGCCGCTGCGCGGCCCCCGGGAACGTGGGCGCCGGCAGATGGGCGACGTCCCACTCGGCCTGGCGCAGCCGCTCCTCGGTGTCGCCCGGTAGCGCGGGCGGGGTCGCGGCGGGCGAGCCGAAACCGAAGGCCGAGGTGAGGTCACCGAAGGTACGGCGCCGCCACGCGCTGATGTTGGGCTCCCGCACCCCCGTCCAGCGCTCCAGGAAGCGCAGCACGGAGGTGTGGTCGAAGGCCTCCCCGGCGGCCCAGCCGCCCACCGTCCACGGCGAGACGACCAGGCAGGGCACGCGGAAGCCCCCGCCGATCGGCAGGCCGCCCACGAACTCGTCCTTGGTGCCCTTCGGCGGCACGGGCGGGGGCACGTGGTCGAAGAGCCCGTCGTTCTCGTCGAAGTTCAGGATGAAGACGGTTTTCCGCCACACCTCGGGGTTGTCGGCGATCGCCTCCAGCTTCTTCGCGATGAAGTCCGCGCCCGCGGCGGGCATCGAGTCGGGGTGCTCACAGCCGGCGGTGGTGGGCAGCAACCAGGAGACGGCCGGCAGCCGGTCGTTGCGCGCGTCGTCCTCGAACGTGCCCTCGGCGGACGCGCGCAGCCCCCGCTCGTACAGCGGGCTGCCCGGCTTCGCGTTCTTGAACTGCTGGAACTGCTCCAGCAGGTTCGTCCCGTAGTCGTCCTCCTGCCGGTAGACGCGCCAGCTGACCCCCGCCGCCTCCAGCCGCTCGGGGTAGGTGGTCCAGCGGTACGGCGTGGGGGCCGTGTTGCTGATGACCGGGCCGCCCCGGGTGCCCGACGGGTCGTTGGTGCCGGTCATCCAGTACAGCCGGTTGGGCCAGGTCGGCCCGAAGACCGAGCAGAAGTAGTTGTCGCAGATGGTGAAGGCCTCGGCGAGGGCGAACTGGAACGGGATGTCCTCGCGGGTGTGGTAGCCCATCACGTACGGGGCGTTCTTGCCGTCGGCGTCGGCTCTGCGGTGCGCCGGCATCCAGCGGTCCATCTTCCCGCCGTTCCACGACTCGTGCTGGATCCGCCAGGAGTGGTCGGTGGACGGGATGGCCTGCGCTTTCGTCTTGCGCGTGTCGAGGTGGAAGGGCAGCAGATAGCCCTTGGGGTTCTGCGCGTCGGGCTGGTGGAAGACGCTGCGCCCGTCGGGGAGCTTCAGGGCGTCGGGGTCGGCGAAGCCGCGGACGCCCTTGAGCGTGCCGTAGTAGTGGTCGAAGGATCTGTTCTCCTGCATCAGCAGGACCACGTGCCGGATGTCCTCGAGCGAACCACGTCGCGCCGGGCCGGCGGCCACCGCCTGCTGGACGCTCGACGGCAGCAGCGACAGCGCCGCCGCGCTCGCGGCCGTACCGGCCGCCGTGCCGAGGAGCCTGCGCCGGGTGATGTCGGGCATGGGGATCCCTCCCTGGAGTCGCGCGGTGCCACACGAATGACCGCTACGACTCTCCCGGCGCCCACACGTCAGGGGCAGGGGGGAGGAAGTGAACAAGGTGTCAATTGGCCGTAAAGGGGCGGGAGATGGCGCATACATCCGCTGGTGCTCGGGCCTCGGGGGCGCCCGGGAGCCCGTGGCGTCAGCGGCCGGACGACGGAATCGCGTGGCCGGCCCGCGCGTGGCCGGCCCGCCCCGCCCCACCGCTCTGCCAGTGTCGTCAGCGACAGCCGCCCCGGCCCCGCCCCGCCCCGTCGGAGGAGCCTTTCCGTGTCAGCGCCGTTCGCCGCTCTCTTCGCCGTGCTGGCGGCCGTGAGCAACGCCACCGCCATGGTGCTCCAGCGCGCGGCGGCACGGACCGCGCCCAAGGACGACGCCTTCAGTCTCAGGCTGGTCCGCCATCTGCTCCACCAGCCCGTGTGGTTCGGCGGCATCGCGGCCATCCTCTGCGCGGCGGTCTGTCAGGCGCTGGCCCTGACGATGGGCTCGCTGGCCCTGGTCCAGCCGATCTTCGTCACCGAGCTCCCCTTCGCGCTGCTCATCGCCGGCGTGGCCTTCCGGCGCCGGCTGCCGGGCCGGGGGTGGGCCGCCGTCATCGCCGTCACCGCCGGGATCGGGATGGCGCTGGCGGCGGCCTCGCCCTCCGGTGGGCACGCCGGCGTCGGCCTCGGGCTCTGGGGGCTGACCCTGGCCGTCGCCGCCGGCGCGATGACGCTGTGCGTCGGCGCGGCCCTGCGACGCCCCCGGGGCCGGGCCCGGGCCGCGCTCTTCGGCACCGCCGCGGCCATCGGCTACGCGCTGACCGCCGCGCTGATGAAGGCCGCCGTCCACGCCTTCGCCGCGCACGGCGCCGCCGCCTTCTTCACCACGTGGCAGACGTACGCCTTCGCCGCGTCCGGGGCCTGCTCGCTGTTCCTGCTGTCGAACGCCGTCGAGTCCGGCCCGCTGATCGCCTCGCAGCCCGCCCTCACCCTGGGCGACGCCTCGGTCAGTCTGACGCTGGGGCTCCTGGTGTACGGGGAGCGCATCCGCACCGGGTGGTGGCTGCTCCCCGCGGCGGTCGGCGCCCTGCTGGTGACGGCCGGGGTGCTGGCCCTGCCGGGAGTGGAGCCGCGGGTCCTGAAGGAACCGGCCGACGAGGACGTAACCGACGAGGCGTAGCCGGCGATGGGCCGGACGACGGACCGGGGGTCGCACCGAAGGACCGGTGAATCCCGGCCTTCTGGGGAGCATTCAGCGTTGATACGTTGATATGCACTGTTGTGGGGATCCAGGGCATCGCGGGGATCCCCACGGGTGGACCGACGAGCACCAACGAGGGCGGGCTGGAACGTGCCGGAGTCGACCGAGATCAGCCCCCTCACTTCCGCGGCCGTGTCGGCGGTGTTCCTCACGCCCGGTTCGCCGGATCTGTACCCGGTGATGAAGCGGCTGCGGGACGAGGCCCCGGTGTTCTTCAGCGAAGAGCTGAACATGTGGATCGTGTCGCGGTACGACGACGTCGCGAGGATCCTCAAGGACCCCCGGCGCTTCCCCGCCGCCACCCGGTCCTTCATCCTGGCGAGCTACCCGCCCGAGGTCCGCGAGATCCTCGCCGCCACCAGCACCTTCTCGGCCCCCAACATGGGGTTCGACGACCAGCCGGTGCACGACCGGCTGCGCAGGCCGCTCACCCAGTACTTCTCGTTCCGGGGCGTGGCGCGCCTGGAGGAGCGCATCCGCGCGATCGCCGACCGGCACCTCGACGGGATGCCCAACCGGCCCCCGGCCGACCTGGTCGAGTCGTACGCCCGCCCGCTGGCGAACAGCGTCGTCATCGAGCTGGCCGGCTTCCCGGCCGGTGACCGCGACCGCGTCCTGCGCGGCCACCGGGCCCTCAACGACTTCTTCTTCGGCAGGCCCGCCCCGGACGTCCAGCTCGACTACGCCAAGGACATCCGCGCGTGGGAGGAGTACCTGGCCGGGGTCATCGACGAGCGTCGCGGCCGCCCCGGGGACGATCTGATCAGCCTGCTCACCCGGAAGGTGTCCCAGAAGGAGGCGGACTACACCGACGAGGAGCTCGTCAGCCTCTTCAGCTTCGACATCATCACCGCCGGCATCCGGCCGAGCAGCTTCGCCCTGATCAACATGTGCGACGAGCTGCTCCGCGACCGGCGCCGCTGGGAGGGGCTGCGGGCGGAACCCGGCCGCTTCGACGCCCTGTTCGACGAGACCCTCCGCCGTTCCGGTCTGGCCACGGGGGTCTTCCGCGCCACCGCCGCCGATGTGGAGGTCGAGGGGGTCCGCATCCCGGCGGGCTCGGCCGTCTGGGCCCTGACGGCCTCGGCGAACCGGGATGAACGGCACTTCGCCGCCCCGGACTCCTTCGACCCCCACCGTCCCCACCTCGGCACCAGTCTCCACTTCTCCCACGGGCTGCACTACTGCCTCGGTGTGAACCTCGCCCGGACGGTGACCCGCGCCGGCGTCGCCGCGCTCATGCGCCGCCACCCGGGAATGCGCCGGGTCGCGGAGCGGACACCTGTGTACGAACAGGGCATCAACGTCATCGCCCCCGCCCGGTTCACCGTGGAGTGGTGACCCCCGCAAGCGGCGCCGAGCGCATTCCGGTTGACCGGTTCCCACGGTACGCCCCAAGATCTCCGGGCTCCCGTACACCCCCTTGAACAGGGATTTTTGGTGCTTGAGTCGACCATGTGACCGACGGTACGAAAACTCATGCGAAGATTCCGACTCCCGGTCCGAACGGACCGGGTGACAAGGGGAAACTTCGTGAAGAAGAGAACACTGAGCATCGCCATCGGTGCGACGCTGGCAGTGGGTGCCTCCGCCCTGTTGCTGCCCGGCGCGAACGCGTCCGAAGACCACAAGGTCGACGGCGCCACCACGGCGGCCTTCGGCCGCATCGCCGACGACGTGCTGACCCAGCGCACGGCGGCACTCGTGGACGGACAGCAGGAGCGGGGCTACAACGCCCCGCAGGAGAAGAAGGTGCGCCTCTCCAGCGGTATGGAGAGGACCGAGGGCCGTGGTGTGTCCTCGCTGTACACCCGCAAGAAGCGCCTCGCCTCCCTCGGTGAGGCGTACTCCAACGCCGACACCAAGGTCACGACGGACAAGACGACGGTCAAGGGCGACCGCGCCACGGTCGAGGTCACCGAGACCACCGTCCTGACGTACAAGAAGGTGCACGGCGACGAGCCGGGCACCACCGGCTTCACCTCCCACCACACCCTCACCTTCACCCGCGGCAAGGGTGGCAAGTGGGAGCTGACGGATCTCAAGGCCCAGGAAGACGGCCCGGGTGCCATCAACCAGCCGCAGACCGCTCCGGCCGCTCCCGCCAAGGACACCGAGGGCTTCCCCAAGGCCACCCCGGCCTCCATATCCTGGGGGGCGCGCCCGGTGCCCAAGTCCCAGAAGCCGGGCGGCTACGACTACAAGGCCATGGCCGCCTACGCCGAGAAGTACTGGCGGAACTACAACCCCCAGTACCGCTCGTACGACGCCGGCGGCGGCGACTGCACCAACTTCATCAGCCAGGCCCTGCGGGCCGGCGGCTGGAAGGACGAGCCCGGCTCGGACTCGGACTACCGCAAGTGGTGGTACAACAGCAAGGCCGAGTCGACGTCCTTCGTGGGCGCCAACGAGTGGTCCTGGTACGCCATGTCGTCGAAGCGGGTCACCAACCTGAAGAACGTCTACCAGATGGACGTCGGCGACATCCTCCAGATGGACTTCGACCGTGACGGCTCGAAGGACCACTCCATGATCGTCACGTACAAGAGCCGCGTCGGCATCCCGTACATGACGTACCACTCCACCAACACCTTCCGGAAGTCGCTGGCGAGCATCATCGCGTCCTACCCGGACGCGGTGTACTACGCCTACCGCACCTGACGGTCCGCCCGGTGGGTCCCGCTCCGGCGGGGCCCACCGGGCAACGGCCCCCGGCGGGCCGACGCGTTCGTCACGCCGTCGCCGTCAGTCCGTCGATCATGCGGTCGAGGAGACGGTCGAAGACCGCCTGCGGCGAGGAGTCGTCGACCGGGGACGCCAGGGCCGCCGCGAGCCGGGGGTAGTCGCCGCCCTCCGCGACGGACCGCAGATAGCGGGCCTGGGCCTCGAACAGGGCGCCGGGCGCGCCGCCCGTCGCCTCGATCAGCCGCTCCTGGGCCAGTTCGTACGAGACGTGGCTGGCCACGAAGCCGGTGAGCAGGCTGAAGGTCTCCAGCCGGGCCCGGGCGTCCAGGCCGGCGGGCTCGAGCACGGCGAGGACGTACTCCAGGACCCCCAGGGTGTTGGGGCCGAGCGTCTGCCGGGCGGACAGCGCCCCGGGCAGCCAGGGGTGCCGCCGCATGATCGCGCGTTGTTCCCGGCCGATCCGCCGCAGGTCCGCGCGCCAGTCCCCGGAGGGCTCGGCAGGCAGGGAATGGTCGCCGCCGACGTGATCGATCATGAGCTCCAGCAGCGTCTCCTTGTTGGGGACGTAGCTGTAGAGGGACATCGTCCCGGCCCCGACGCGGGCCGCGACCGCGCGCATGGTGACCGCGGCGAGCCCCTCGGCGTCGGCGAGGGCGACGGCCTCCGCCGTGATCGCCTCGCGGCTGTGCGCCGGCGGCCTGCCCCGGCGCGGGCGTCCGGGGCGCGACCAGAGCCGTTCCGGATCCACCCCGGCGGGACGGCCGGACGAGCCGGACGAGCCGGTACGGGCCATGGCGACCTCCCTTCCTCTTCCGGTCATACCGTGGTCATACCGTCATGAGCTATTACCGTACCCCGTACACGAAAACCAGTGGTGGTTCCGTGCCGGGGCGCATCCACCGGCCCTGACGGATCGTTGGGCCGGGCATGAGAAGGATCGTCGCTCTCGGCGTGCTCGGCACGGCCGTGCTCTGCGCCACCGCGTCCCCCGCCCACGCCGCCCGACCGGGCGCCAAGCCCGAGCCCGTCCCCCTCGGCCGGCTCGCCGCCCCGGCCGAGGCCACGCTGTGCCACGGCGAGACGAAGTCCCTGCCGGTGGTGAGCCAGTACTCCGGGGTGCTCCAGAGCGCGTGCGGCGCCCTGTCCCGCTGACGCCCCCGGTCAGCGGCAGCGCAGGACGGCCACGAGGGCGGCGTCGTCGGTGAGGGTGCCGCCCGCGTGGTGGAGCAGGTCGTCGTGGAGGCGCTGGACCAGCCGTTGCGGGTCGCGTTCCCGCCAGGCGGTGACCCGCTCGGCGAGGGGATAGAAGACGCCCCGCGCGTCACGGGACTCGGTGACCCCGTCCGTGTAGAGCAGGAGCAGGTCCCCGGCCTCGAAGGGGAAGGTCTCCACCTCGTAGTCGTCCGCCTCCATGTCCGAGCCCACGCCCAGCGGCAGGGCCGGGTCACGGACCGTCAGTGGGGTGACCCGCCCCCGGTGCACCAGCAGCGGCGGCGGGTGGCCACAGCTGATCAGCCGGATCACGGGCTCCTCGTCCGGGACGTCCAGCACCGCGGCGGTGACGAACCCCTCCTCGTTGTCCGGCTCGTCCGAGGGCGCCACGGTGTCCCAGTACACGGTGTTGTGCAGATGGGCGACGAGCCGGGCCAGCGGCGGGTTGCGGTGCGCGGCCGCGTGGAAGGCGCCGAGCAGCAGGGTCGTGGACCCGATGGCGGGCAGGCCCTTGCCCCGCACGTCGCCGATCAGGAACCGGTTGCCGTCCGGGGTGCGCGCCGTCGCGTAGAGGTCGCCGCCCATCCGCGCCTCCGCCTCCGCCGCGACGTACACCGCCGCCACCCGCAGCGGGCCGACGCGCTGGGGGAGGGGGCGCAGCAGGTACCGCTGGATGACGTCCGCCACCAGCCGCGCCCGGCCGAGCTGCCGCTCGTGCCGTTCGTGCGCGTAGCGGAAGCCCAAGACGAAGAGCGAGATGGTCAGCAGGGCGCCGATCTGGGCCTCGTGGTTCGCGGTGGTCACCCCGCCCAGAACGGCGCTGAGCACGAGCTGCGCGCCCACGGCCAGGGCCGCGACCAGGGCGACGAGCCGGGGGCTGCCGAACGTCGCCGTGATCGCCGGCGCCACCACCAGGAGCGGGCCCAACTGGATGGACTTCCCCGTCCACAGGTCGAGCACCACGATCAGCGCGATGAGCGCGAGCGGCGCCGCGATGAGCGCGGGGTTGCCGTGCCAGGGCCCCTCGGCCCTCCGCGACCGGGGCCGGAGGTGCATTCCTCCTGCATACATTTCCCGCCGACCGGGACCCGGCTCCGACACGTTTTCCGGCACGTCTTTCCGACGTGCCTCTCCGACGTTCCTTTCCCGTCCCGCCCGCGTGCGCGCTCAGGCCGGGCCGTCGGGCAGCAGCCGCAGGGCGCCGAGCGCCACGGCCAGGTCGGCGACCGCGCGCGGGTCGCGCAGGGAACGGCCCGTCAGCTCCTCCACCCGGCGCAGCCGGTAGCGGACGGTGTTGCGGTGGCAGTACAGCGGCTTCGCCGCCTCCGCCGCCGAACCGCCCGCGGCGAACCACTGCTCCAGCGTCTCCAGCAGCCGGGCGCACTCGGCGGCCGGCAGCTTCAGGACGCCGGCGAAGACCGTCCGCGCGATCCGTCCGGCCTCCTCCGGGGACGCCGCCACCAGCAGGGAGACGGGACTGTCGTCGAACCGGGCCACGCCCGCCGCCCGCCCCCGCGCCCCGGACAGCGCGAGCCGCGCCAGCCGCAGCGCCCGGGGCGTGTCCTGGAGCGCCGCGTACGGCGGGCTGACCCCGACGGGGGAGCCGGCGGCCCGGCCCAGGACGCGCAGGGCCGCCTCCTCGCCGCCCGCGCCCCGCACGGCCACCACGCCCACCTGGAGGTCGGGCAGCAGCCGCCACGCCGAGCGCGCCTCCTCGGCGAGCAGCCGGGACTCGATGCCCGGCAGCGCCTCCCGGCCCGGCGCGGGCACGTCCGCCGCCACCACGACGAACGGCCCCTCGGTCGGCAGCCCCAGCACCTGGGCCGCCTCCCAGACGGTGGTGCGGTCGGTGAGCAGCCCCGTGAACAGGGCCTCGACCAGCGCGGAACGCTCGCGCTCCCGCTGGAGCGCCAGCTCCGAGGCCGCCTCCCGGTAGGCGTCCCCGGCCGCCGCCGCGAGACCCTCGTTCACCCACCAGGCGGCCAGCGAGGCGACGGTGTCGACGGTGATGCCGTCGGCGGCCCGGACCAGGGCGGCCAGCTCGGACCACAGGAACTCGGACCCCACCCGATAGGCGTGCAGCAACTCCGCCAGCGGCGCTCCCCGCCGGGCGTGCTCACGGCCCGTGTTGCGCGCCGGGGCCAGGTCGGCTCCCCGGCGGTCGACGAGCTGACCGAGCACCAGCTCGGTGTTGTCCCGGCAGGAGGCGCCCAGTTCCACGAACGGCACCCGGTCCTCGCTGCCGTAGTAGGCCACCTGGGCCCGGATGCGCAGGGCCATGCGCTCGCTCACGTCCCGCGCGCGCCCCAGCAGCACGGCGGCGGCGGGGGCGACCTCGGCGGGCGGCGGCGAAGTGCGGTTCATGTACCGCAGGTTACAAACAGAGACGGGATCCGGGCGACGTTGTGCCCGGGGACAACGGGCCGACGTCATCACTGTGCACCGGTACGTGGCCCATGGGGCGGGAGCCCACGACGATATCCGCAACGTTACCGGCCGGTTTCGTCGTCCGTTCACCTCTCCGCACCCCCCAGGAGGACCCGTGCCCAGAGCAGCGACCACCACCAAGGACGACGGTACGGACGCCGGCCACGGCGTCACCTCCCGCCGGAAATGGCCCGCCCTGCTGGCGGGCTGCGCCCTCCTCGCCACCCCCCTGGCCACCGCCGTGGCCGGCCCCGCGCAGGCGGCGAGCCCGGCCGGCTCCGGCACTTCCTACTCCGGTACCTCCTACGTGGCCCTCGGCGACTCGTACGCCGCCGGTGCCGGCATCCCCGCCAGCTCCGGGGGCCTGTGCCTGCGCTCCGACCGCAGTTACGGCCGTCTCCTCGCCGCGAGCCTCAAACCGGTCTCGTACACGGACGTCACCTGCGCGGCGGCCAAGGTGGGCGCCCTCACCACGGCGCAGACCGACGTGGGCATCCGTGTCAACGGCCCCCAGCTCGACGCCGTGAAGCCGGACACCAAGCTCGTCACCCTCACCATCGGCGGCAACAACCTCGGCACGTCGGACCTCGGTTTCGTCGACGTCGTCGTGGCGTGCTCCGGCCTGGCCCTCACCAACCCCTTCGGGGCGCCGTGCCGCGACTTCTACAAGGACACGCTCGGCAAGCGCCTGGACGCCGTCGCCCCCCAGCTCGCCGACGGCCTCCAGCGGATCCACGCCAAGGCGCCCGGCGCCAAGGTGCTGATCGTCGGCTACCCGTCGGTCGTACCCGACGACCCGCGGACCTGCCTCGGCAAGATGCCCATCACCACCGGCGACATCGCCTATCTGCGCACCGTCCTTGGCGACCTCAACAAGATGGCCGCCAGGACCGCCGCCGCCAACGACGCCACCTTCGTCGACACCCTCACCCCGACCACGGGGCACGACCCCTGCTCGGCGGACCCCTGGATCGAGCCGCTCATTCCCGGCAAGCCCACCCTGCCGCTCCACCCCAACGCCACGGGTGAGCGCGTCAGGGCCGACGCGGTGCTCAACGCCCTCCGCTGACGACACGGACCGCGCCCCGGGGGAAAACCGTTGGACAACCCCCACGGCGACTGATTGATTTGGCCCCGCACGAGACCGTGCGGGGCCGTTTCACGGGCCATTCCACGGCCATTCACGGGCCACTTCACAGCGGACGCGGAGAGAGGGACATCATGCGGCAGGCGACCGGAGCTCCGACGACCAAGGACCGCATGCCCGCACCCATCACTGTGAAGAGCCCGTATGAACAAGCTGAACCTGGGGATCCTCGCCCACGTCGACGCCGGTAAGACCAGCCTCACCGAGCGCCTCCTCCACCGCACCGGAGTCATCGACACGGTGGGGAGCGTCGACGACGGCACCACCCAGACCGACTCCCTGGAACTGGAACGCCGCCGGGGCATCACCATCCGCTCGGCCGTCGCCGCCTTCGTCCTCGACGACCTCAAGGTCAACCTGATCGACACCCCGGGGCACTCCGACTTCATCGCCGAGGTCGAACGCGTCCTGCGCGTGCTGAACGGCGCCGTCCTGGTGGTCTCCGCCGTCGAAGGCGTACAGCCGCAGACGCGCGTCCTGATGCGCACCCTGCGCCGGCTCGCGATCCCCACCCTGGTCTTCGTCAACAAGACCGACCGCGCCGGGGCGGACACCGACGCCGTCCTCGCCGGAATCCGCAGGCGGCTCACCGGCTCCGCCGTCGCCATGACCACCGTCACGGGCCTCGGCACGCCCGCCACCCGCGTCCGCGCGCGCACCCTCGACGACCCGGCGTTCACCGGCGAACTCGCGGAGGTCCTCGCCGGCCACAGCGACGCCTTCCTGGGCTCCTACCTGGACGACACCCGCACCCTCACGCCCGAGGACTACACCGCGGAACTCGCCCGCCAGACCGCCGAGGGACTCACCCACCCGGTGTACTTCGGCTCCGCCGTCACCGGCGAGGGCATCGACGAACTCCTCTCCGGAGTACGGGATCTGCTCCCCGCCCCGGACGGCGCCCGCCCCGGCGGGGAACCGGCCGGCACCGTGTTCAAGATCGAACGCGGCTCCCGGGGCGAACGGATCGGCTACCTCCATCTGACCGCCGGCAGCCTCGCCGCCCGCGACGAGGCCGTCCTCCACCGCACCGACCACTCCGGGCACCTCACCCGGCACCCCGGCAGGATCACCTCGCTGCGCGTCTTCGAACGCGGCGCCACCACCGTCGAGGCCCGGGCGGAGGCCGGGGACATCGCACAGGTCCGGGGCCTCAAGGACCTCCGCGTCGGCGACCGGCTGGGCCCGGCGGACGGCACCGGACACACCGGCGCCTTCGCCCCGCCCGCCCTGGAGACCGTCGTCCGCCCCCTGCGACCCGAGGCCGCGCCCCGGCTCCACACGGCCCTGACGACCCTCGCCGAACAGGACCCGCACATCGAGCTCCGGCAGGACGCGGACACCGGGGGAGCCGTCCTGCGCCTCTACGGGGAGGTGCAGAAGGACATCATCCACACCACGCTCGCGGAGGAGTTCGGCGTCGCCGTCCGCTTCGAGGAAACCCGCACGGTCCACATCGAGAAGCCCACCGGCGTCGGCGCGGCACTGGAGGAGATCGGTGCCCGCACCGAGAACTACTTCTGGGCGACGGTGGGGCTCCGCGTGGAGCCCGCCGGGCCCGGCGAGGGCGTGGTGTTCCGCCTCGCCGTCGAACTGGGCTCACTGCCCCGGGCGTTCCACAAGGCCATCGAGGAGACCGTCCACGCGACCCTGCGGCACGGCCTGTACGGCTGGCAGGTCACCGACTGCCTGGTGACGCTCACCCACACCGGCTACGCCAGCCCCGTCAGCGCCGCGGACGACTTCCGCAAGGTCACCCCGCTGGTCCTGATGGACGCGCTGCGCCGGGCCGGGACGGAGGTCCACGAACCGGTCGACGCCTTCGAACTGGAGCTGCCCGCCGGCACCCTGAGCCCGGTCCTCGCCAAACTGGCCGAACTGGGCGCGACGCCCTTCCCGCCCGTCGCCGACGGCGACGTCCACCGGCTGGAGGGCCTGCTGGCGGCGGGCCGCACGCACGGCTTCGAGCAGCAGGTCCCGGCGCTCACCCAGGGGGAGGGCGTCTTCCTGTCCGCCTTCCACGGCTACCGGCCCGTCCGGGGACGCCACCCGGTGCGCCCGCGCCCGCAGGGCCCGGACCCGCTGAACCGGGACGCGTACCTGCTGCACGTGCTCAAGCGCCTGTAGCGGAACGGGGGGATCGGGCGCGCGGCCCGCCCGGTCCATGGCCGCTCGACGGGAACTCCAGCCCGGGGACGGACGATGAGCGCGACGGAACCGTCCCCGAGGACCGAGGAGGCCCCATGACCGGCCATGGACCGGGCAGCCGCGCGCCGGAGCCGCTGGAGGTCGCCGACGGCGTGTTCGCCTACGTCCAGCCCGACGGGGGCTGGTGCCTGAACAACGCCGGGCTGATCGTCTCGGCCGGCCGCTCGGCGCTGGTGGACACCGTCGCCACCGAGTCCCGCGCCCGGTCCCTGCGGACCGCCGTGCTCTCCGTAGCGCCGGCCGCCCCCGCGATCCTGGTCAACACCCACTTCCACGGCGACCACAGCTTCGGCAACTTCCTCTTCCCCGAAGCCCTGATCGTCGCGCACGAGGACACCCGCGCGTGGATGGCGCGCGCCGGGCTCCACCTGACCGGACTGTGGCCCGGCGTCGACTGGGGCGCCCTCCGCCCGGCCCTGCCGGAACTGACGTTCCGGGAGCGGGTCACCCTGCACGTCGGGGACACGGAAGCCCAGCTCCTGTCCTTCGGTCCCGCGCACACGGCGGCCGACACGGTGGTCTGGCTGCCCCGGCAGCGCGTGCTGTTCGCCGGGGACCTGGTGATGAACGGGGTGACGCCGTTCTGCCCCATGGGCTCCGTCGCCGGCTGTCTGGAGGCGCTCGACGCGCTGCGCGCGCTGGGCCCCGAGGTCGTCGTCCCCGGCCACGGCCCGGTCGCCGGGCCCGGCGTGCTCGACGACAACGAGGCCTATCTGCGCCGGCTGCGCGTGCTGGCCCGCGACGGCCTGGCGGCCGGTCTCGGCCCGCTCGCCGCCGCCCGCGCGGCGGGCCCCGGCCCGTACGCCGGCTGGGTGGACGCCGAGCGCCTGGTGCCCAACCTGTTCCGCGCGTACGCGGAGGAGCGCGGCGAGGTCCGGGGCAGCCACCTCGACATGGACGAGCTCTTCGCCCGCATGACGGAGTTCCACGGCGAGCCGCCGGCTTGTCACGCCTGAGTGTCCAGCGGGGGCGGCAACTGCCGGACACCCGAACGGACCGCCCAGAAGAAGACGCCCAGCGCGAAGAGGGCGACGGTCAGCGAGTCGTACGGCGCGGGCAGCCGGCCCGAGCCCTTGAACGTGCCGAGCCAGGAGAACAGCGTGAGCACGGCCAGGTAGACGACCAGCCAGGCCCCGGTACGCAGTTCGGCGAGGAGCGGCCCGTCCTGGCCACCCGCGCGCCGCATCACCAGGAAGATCAGCAGCCCGGCCAGGACGAGCGGCAGCGCCAGCCGCAGATCATGCCACCCCGACCAGTACACGAACTCGCTCGACACCACGAAGCTGACGGGCGCGATCCAGCGCAGCCCGGGCACCCAGCCCGCCATCCGCGCACCCGGCTGCCGCCGGAAGACCGCGGCGGCGACGGCCGACGCGGCATAGATCAGCAGATACATGTCGCCCATGATGCTGACGATGCGCTGCCAGCCGCCGAACGGCAGCAGGAAGACCACGATGACGGCGAGGTTCAGCGCCAGCGCCCGGTGCGGGATCCCGGAGCGGCCGTCGACCTTCATCAGCGCCCGGGGCAGGGTGCCGTTCTTGGCGAGGGCGTAGGTGTGCCGGGCGTCGATGGCGACGCCCACGTACGCCGAACCGCCCGGTGAGACGACCGCGTCCGCGTAGAGGAGCGTGGACAGCCAGTGGAGGTTGAAGATCAGCGCCAGCTGGCCGAAGGGCGATTCGAAGCTCACGCCCTTCCAGCCGCCGCCCAGGAGGTCCTCGGGCACGGCGAAGAGGAAGGCCAGCTGGAGCCCCAGATACATCAGCAGCGCCAGCCCGATGCCGGTGAGCACCGAGGCCGGGATGGTCCGGCGCGGGTCGCGGGCCTCGCCGGAGAAGTCCAGCGGGGCCTGGAAGCCGTTCACCGAGTACACCACGCCGCCCCCGGCGAGCGCGGACAGACAGGCGGCGTAGCCGTAGGGCGCGAAACCACCGTGGTCGGTCAGCCGCCCGGAGTGCCAGCCGGAGGCGAGCAGCGCCAGCACGGTGACGACGGGCATGACGACCTTGAAGACCGAGACGAGGTTGTTGAGCCGGGCGAACGTCCGGACCGCGAACCAGTTCAGCGCCGTCAGCAGGGTGCTCAGCGCCACGGCGACGCCCAGGCCGGAGGCGCTGAGGGTGTGGCCCGTGTAGAGGCCGGGGAGATAGTGGTTGGCGTACTGCATGATCGCGCTGATCTCGGCCGCGGTGCCGCCCACCGACAGCAGGACGGACCAGCCGACGAGCGTGCCCACCAGGCGGCCGCTGGCGTACAGCGGCCAGCGGACCGTCCCGCCGCCCTCGGGTCGTGACGCGCCGAGCTCGATCATCACGAGGGCGACGAGCCCGCACAGCACGCCCGCTCCGATCCAGGTGAGCAGGGACGCGGGGCCCGCCGTCTGGGCCGCGTACATCGCGGCGAACAGCCAGCCGGAGCCGACGATGTTGGAGAAACCGATTCCGGTCAGTCCCCAGAACCCCAGGTCGCGGCGGAGCCGCCGCTCCTGGACGGCCACTTCGGGCGTGCCGGGCTCCACCGGCAGCGAACGGTCCGACACGTGTGAGCCCTCCGGGGACGAGTGAGTGCCTGTCATATCGCTTCATACCGCAGCCTTCCCGATGTGAATCGAGCCAGCATGGCGCACTAATGGCTCTTCTGATGGCGCCAACAATGTGCCATCATGGCACCATTGGCCTCACGCCCACACCGGAGGACGCCATGCGCAACGAACCGCCCATCACCCTGCCCGAACCCGCGCCGCTCGACGGACCGCCGCTGGAGCGGCCCCAGGGCTGCCCCTTCGACCCGCCCGCCGAGCTGGCCGGGATACGCGAGAGCCGGCCGCTGCGCCGGATGCGCTATCCCGACGGCCACCTCGGCTGGTTCGCCACCGGCCACTCCGCGGTCCGCGCGATCCTGGCCGACCGCCGCTTCAGCTCCCGCTACGAACTCATGCACTTCCCCGTCGCCCTCCCCGGCCTCACCACCCTCCCCCCGGCCCCCCTCGGGGACATGACCGGCATCGACCCGCCCGAGCACACCCGCTACCGGCGCCTCCTCGCCGGGAAGTTCACCGTCCGCCGGATGCGCGCGCTCACGGCACGGGTGGAGGAGATCACCGCCGACCACCTCGACGCCATGGAGCGCGAGGGCCCCGGCCTCGACCTCGTCACGGCCTACGCCCACCCCGTACCGGCCCTGATGATCTGCGAACTGCTGGGCGTGCCCGAGGCCGAGCGCGCGGAGTTCCGGCGCCGCGCCGCGACCGTCGGCGACGGCAGCGCGTCCGTCGAGGACCAGTACGCCGCCCTGGCCGCCCTCACCGAATTCGTCCGCGAGCTGGTGACCGTCAAGCGCGCCGCCCCCACCGACGACCTGCTCAGCGATCTGACCACCACCGAGCTCACCGAAGACGAGCTCGCCGGCATAGGCAGCTTCCTCCTCTCCGCCGGGCTCGACACCACCGCGAACATGATCGGGCTCGGCGCCTTCGCCCTGCTGAGCCACCCCGCCCAGGCCGCGGCCCTCCGCTCCGACCCCGGCCTCGCCGACCAGGCCGTCGAGGAACTGCTGCGCTACCTGAGCATCGCCCACACCGGGATGCGGGCGGCCTTGGAGGACGTCGAGGTGGACGGCACCCTCATCAAGGCCGGCGAGACGGTCACCCTCTCCCTCCAGGCCGCCAACCGCGACCCCGACCGGTTCCCCGAGCCCGACGCGCTCGACCTGCGCCGCGGCGCCACCGGCCACGTCGCCTTCGGCCACGGCATCCACCAGTGCCTGGGCCAGCAACTGGCCCGCGTGGAACTGCGCGTCGCCCTGCCCGCGCTCTTCACCCGCTTCCCGACGCTGCGCCTGGCCGTCCCGCCCGAGGAGGTGCCGACGCGTGGCCCCATGAGCCTCTACGGAGTCCACCGACTGCCCGTCACCTGGGACGTTGTGGCGTAACTCCCAGTCCCGGCAGGTGAGACATCGTCAATAATGGCGTATCTGCGTCGTCGCCTACGAAATCGAGGATCACCTTGCGCAAGCTCACCTACTTCGTCGCCTGCAGCATCGACGGTTTCATCGGCGACCCGAAGGGTGACGCGTCGTCCATGTACCAGTTCGTCACCGAGGAGTTCCTGGACTTCCTGAAGACGGAATACCCGGAGACCGTCGCCGCCGGAGGCCGCGAGGCCCTCGGCTTCCAGGACCTGGAGAACCGGCGGTTCGACACGGTGGTCCAGGGCCGGGGCAGCTACCAGCTCGCCCTCGACACCGGCGTCACCAGCCCGTACGGGCACCTGCGCGAGTACGTGGCGAGCCGGACGCTCGGGGAGTCGCCCGACCCGAACGTCACCCTCATCACGGAGGACGTGCCCGGCGCGATCCGCAAGCTCAAGGCGGAGGACGGCGAGCTCGGTATCTGGCTCTGCGGCGGTTCCCAGATCGCGGGCGAACTGCTCGACGAGATCGACGAGCTGGTGATCAAGACCTATCCGCAGGTCTACGGCTCGGGCATGCCGATGTTCGGCTCGGACTTCGCGGTCACCGACTTCGCCCTGGAGTCGGTCCGCACCTTCGACAACGGCGCCCTGGTACGGACGTACAGCCGCAAGCGCTGACGCGCCGGGCGCCCGGCTAAGGCCGTGCGCGCGGGGCGATGGCGAGGACGGCCACGTCGTCGTGGAGCGCGAGGGTGTGCCGGGGGAGGTCGGCGTCGAGGAAGTCGATGACCTCCTCCGGCTCCGGGGCCGGGCGGCCGCCGAAGCGGTCGCGCAGCCGGTCCAGGAGGGGGTAGAAGTCCCCGGCCGCGTCACGTGCTTCCACCAGCCCGTCGGTGCACAGCAGCAGCACGTCACCGGGCCCGAAGGGATGGCTGTAGGCGACGGGTCCCTCGGTGCCGAGCGCCGCCAGTCCCAGGGGCAGGGCGGGCGGCCCGGCGAGGCAGCGGACCTCGCCGTCCGAGATCAGTACGGGTTCCACATGGCCGCAGTTGACGATTTCCACCCGCCGCGCGAGCGCGTCGTACTCGACGAGGATCGCGGTGACGAACAGCTCGTCGTCCGGCACCGCCGCCGCCTCGCGCGCCACGCAGCGCTCCATGCTGACGGCGATCTGCGCCAGCCCGCCCGCGTCGTGGACGGCCTGGCGGTAGCAGCCCAGCAGGTCGGCGACGGTCCGCACGGCGGCGAGCCCCTTGCCGCGGACGTCGCCGACGACGGCGCGCTCACCCGCGTCCGTCGCCCGGATGTCGAAGAGGTCGCCGCCGACCAGGGATTCGGCGGGCCGGTAGACCCCGGCCGCCAGCACCTCGCCGACCTCACGGGGCACCGGTCGCAGCAGCGTGAGCATCAGCGCCCTGGCGACCGAGCCGACCCGCACCAGCCGGGCCGCCTGCCGCCGCCGGTGCGCGGCGAGGACGGTGCCCAGGACGCCGACGACGGCGGTGGAGACGTACGCGCCCACGTAATGACGCTCCCACAGATCGTGCGACGGGCGCCCCGCGCAGCACACGCTGCCGGCCAGGGTGCCCTCCAGCGCGACGGCGAAGACCGTGACGGCGGCGACGCCGACGGGGCCGTGCGCGAAGGCGGCGATCACGGGAAGGGCGATGAGCAGGAAGCTCACGGGCCACTGCACGGGCGTGAGCGGTTCGAGCAGCAGCACGGCGGCGACGAAGACGGCGGGCAGCCACCGCATCCAGACCGGCGGCTCGGGCGCCTCCAGCAGGCCGGTGTCGCTCAGCCGCGCCGGACGGGCGACTTCGGCCCCGCAGGGGTCGTCGCGCTGCCGCTGCCTCACCCGCCACTCCTCTCGAGGTTCCCGTCGCGCGGCCCGGGGGCACGGTCACCGCGCCGCCGCGGGCACGACGCGCGGCGGCGCGTCCCGCCATTGAGCCACGGCGGCGCGCTCGTACGACGATCCCGTCAGCGGCACTCGCCCGTCCGGCCGAACGAGCCCGTTCCATCGGCCGAGGCCCCTGAAGGCGGCCTGTACGCGCCGGTGCCGGAGTCCTACTCTCGGCCCGTGACGACGACGCCGCACGGCTATGTCTTCGACAACGAGAACGAGCACGCGGCCGAGCAGCACCGCTGTCTGGCCGCCGCCTACGACCCTTTCACCACCCGCCGGCTGGCCCGGCTCGGCGTGGGCCCCGGCGCGCGGGTGCTGGAGGTGGGGGCCGGGGGCGGCAGCGTGGCCCGGTGGCTGGCCGGGCGCGTGGCGCCCACGGGATCGGTGCTGGCCACGGACGTCACCCCGCGGCACCTGGCGCCCGCGCCGGGCCTGCGGGTGCTCACGCACGACATCACCGCCGACCCGCTCCCGGAGAACGCGTTCGACGTCGTCCACGCCCGTCTGGTCCTGCTTCACCTGCCCGGACGCCTCGACGTACTCCGGCGGCTCGTGGCGGCGCTGCGGCCCGGGGGATGGCTCCAGCTCGACGAGTTCGACGAGACCACCTACGGCCCGCTGATCCCGGTGGGTGAGTCCGGGGAGGGCGCCCGGGCAGCTTACGGCGCGTACCTCCGCGCGAAGACCGCCCTGCTGGAATCCGCCGGAGCGGCGCTGACCTGGGGCCGGGACGCGGCCACCGCCCTGCACGCGACGGGGCTGACCGACATCGACGCGGAGCCCGAGGTTCAGCGCTGGCGCGCGGACTCCCCGGGCACGGCCCTCCAGATCCACAACACCCGGCACCTGTGCGACCGCTTCCTGGCGGCCGGCCTGACCGACGAGGGGCTGAAGGCCGCGCGGGCGGCCATGAGCCACCCCGACTTCCTGGCCGCCTCCTGCCTGATGTACTCGGTCCAGGGGCGGAAGCCGGGCGTCTAGGCCAAGAGAGAAGCCGGGCATCCAGGCCAAGAGACATGCGACAGCCCCCGGCGCTCCGTCCCCGACTCACGAATCTCGGTCGTCGCCTCGACTTCGCCATCGGTTCCGGGCCCTTCCGGGGGCCTAGCCAGTTTGCCGAGATGGGGGTCACTCGGACCCGATGAACGTCTCCATCGGATGGTGCGGCTCTCACCGGTTGTCTGGGTAATGGCAATTTTCCTCCCGCTATGTTCTAAGTCAAGAGGAAACCTGCCGGTAACATCCGCGATGCCCGAGTCGGCCGGGTTTTCCGCGCCGGGCCCGGTTCTCAGGCGCGGGCGGCGACCGTCCGGGCCATCCCCGGCAGGAAGTCCGTGAACAGCTCGTGCACCTCGTGCACCAGCGGCCGCAGCACCCGGAACCGGGCCAGCGACACGCCCCGGGCGGTCAGCCGGGCGCCCCGGACGGCCAGCCGGCGGCTGCGCTCGCCGCCGGGGGAGCGGTCGAAGACCCAGTACATGGTGAGCCCCATCTGCGCGAGCCACATCAGCTCCGGCAGCGCGTCGGCCAGCTCGGCCGGCACCTTCGCCCGGGAGCCCGCCAGCACCTCGCGGTGAATGGCGATGGACGCCTCCCGGGCGTGCTCCGACTCGGAGGAGAAGGGGCTGAGGGGGCTGTCGGGATCGGCGGCGTTCTTGAAGAACTGCGCCGCGAACTCGTGGTACGGCGCGGCGACGTCCAGCCACGCCAGCAGTACTCCGGCCAGCCGCGCCTCCAGATCGGTCTCCCGGTCCAGGACCTCGCGGACGGCGCTCCGGTGGTCGGCGCCGATCCGGTCGTAGAAGCCCTGGATCAGGTGCTCCTTGCCGGCGAAGTAGTAGTACGCGTTGCCGACGGAGACCCCGGCCTCCTTGGCGATGGCCCGCATCGTGGTCTTGTCGTAGCCGCGTTCCTGGAACAGCCTCAGGGCGGTCTCCAGGATCAGGGCGCGGGTCTGCTCGCTCTTGGGGGCTCGGGGCTCTTTCTCTGCTGGCACGGTCAGAGCCTAGTCGCGTGCTCGCGAGGGAGTTCCTCCGGCTTCACTGCCCGGTCGGCGGGGCCCATGGGCCGTGCGGGACGGGGTAGCCGTGCGGGGCGACGGGCCACCCCTGCGGCGGGACCGGCGGGAGCTGCCCGCGGTCCGCCATGCCGCGGCGGCGGAACTTGTTGAGCGCGTACACATTGCCCAGGTGCATCACGCCGAGCGCCAGCAGCACGACGCCGAGCTTGCGCGACAGGGTCTCGAACACCTCCCGGGCGTTCGTGACGGCGGAGTCGTCCTGGAGGTAGAGCGCCACGAATCCCAGGTTGACGAGGTAGAAGCCCACCACCAGCAGATGGTTGACGGCTCCGGCGAGCTTCTCGTCCCCGTTCAGGACATCGGCCAGGAACACCCGGCCGTTGCGGCTCAGCGTGTGGGCGACCCAGATCGTGAGTCCCAGGCCGACCAGCAGATAGATGGCGTACGCGACGACGGTGAGGTCCACGTCCCATGCCTTTCTTGAACGTGTTCAAAACTTTCTTGATCGAGACTGTAGACCTGTTTTTGAACGCGTTCAAGCCGGGGTCCGGGCCGGCTCTCAGGCCGGGTCCCGGCGCAGCCGCGCGGCGAGCAGGGCGATGTCGTCCTCGGCCGGGCCCTCGGCGAGCCGGGACAGGAGCGTGTCGAGGACACCGTCCAAGGGGCCGGTCAGCGGCAGCCGGAGTCGCGTCAGCGCGCGCAGCGACACGTCGATGTCCACCCCCCGCCGCTCCACCAGCCCGTCCGTGTACAGCAGCAGGACGCTCCCGGGCGGCATGCGCACCGTGCGCGCCTCGTAGCCGCACAGCGCGGTGCCCAGCGGGGGACCGGCCGGTACGTCCAGCAACTCGCCCTCGCGGTCCGGACGCAGCAGCACGGGCGGCAGGTGCCCGGCGCGGGCGGCCGTGATCGTGCCCGCGCCGGGATCGATCAGCGCCAGCAGGCACGTGGCGACACGGTCGAGACCGATCCGAGCGGCGTCCCGGTCGGCACGCTCCAGGATCGCGCCGGGCGACGCGCCGGACGTGCCGACGGTCCGCAGCAGGGAGCGGTACTGGCTCATGGCGACGGCCGCCGCGAAACCGTGGCCCATCACATCGCCCATCACCTGGAGGGTCCGCCCGTCGGGCAGCGCCAGCGAGTCGTACCAGTCGCCGCCGACGAGGGCGCTGCGGCCCGCCGGCAGATAGCGCGAGGCCGTCTCGACGTCCGGATGCGGGCTGCCGGGCTCCGACAGCAGGGCGCGCTGCAACTCCAGGGCCATCGCGTGCTCGTGGGTGTACCGACGGGCGTTGCTCACGGTCACCGCGGCCCGCGCGGCCAGCTCCCGCACCACCACGACGTCGTCCTCGGCGAACGGCGGCGATTCCCCCGCCCGCGACAGGATGAGCGTCCCCACCGGGTGCTGCGGCGCCGGCAGGGGCACCACCAACAGGGAGTGGATGCCGGCCGCGCGATAGGCCGCGACGCGGCCGGGGTCCGGGGCCATCCGCCGGAGCAGCTCGTCCGAGGCGAGGTTGCCCACCCACGGCTCGCCGGTGTCGAGGCACCGGCGGATCGCCGAGCCCCGCTGGACGTCCACGTGGTCGCCCGGCTCGCCGAACCGGGCCAGGTGCCGCATCAGTCGCGGCACCGCCGACAGGGCCATGCGGCGCAGCCGCAGCATGCCCGGCGCCGGGGGCGGCGTGCCGCCGGCCTCCTCCTCCGTGATCTCGACGCTCGCGGCGTCGGCCAGCGCCGGCACCAGGAAGTCGGCCAGTTCCGTGCACGTGGTCTCCACGTCGAGGGTGGTCCCGACGCGTGTGGCGGCCGTGTCGAGCAGGGCGAGCCGCTCATGGGCGGCCTCCAGCTCCGTCACGTACTGGCGCAGGCCGCTCACTTCCACGCCGATGCCGCACAGGCCCACGATCCGGCCCTCGTCCTCCAGCCGGTGGTAGACGGTCCGCCACTGGCGCTGCGCGTAGGAGGAGCGGGCGTGGGTGCGTCCCGTGACGGCGACCTCCCGGGGCAGGCCGTCCGCGAGCACCTGCCGCAGGACGTCGTCGGGCCGCTGGAGCTCGGGCAGGACGTCGCCGACGGTACGGCCCAGGAACGCGGCCGCGGGTATGCCGGACATCCGCGCCATCGCCGGGTTGACGTAGAGGTAGCGCAGCCGGGTGTCGAGCACGAAGACGGAGGCCGCGGTGCCCTCCAGCACCTTCCGCAGCAGCCGGTGCTCGCGCGCCCGCGCCGCCTTCTCGTCCGCCCCGTGCGTCGTCTCCGCCTCGGCTGGGAAGAGCCACCGAGGAGGCGGCGTGTCAGCGGCCACCGTCTCCTCCTCGTCTCACCGGCCCGAGGCGGCCACCGTCCATGCTGGCCGCCGTACCCGGGAGCCGCACGCGCGACGGCAGGCCGTCGGCCACCGGCCGGACGGCGCACCGGCGGGCATGCCGCTCCAGGCCACGCCGGTCGGCCGACATCGGCAGGCGGGCCCGGCGTTCCGGCGAACGGGTGAGAGACGGCCCGGCACACGGGGCCGGGCGACGCGGTACGGCGGACTACCGTGCGGATGCGCAGCGGCACGGCGCACCGTGGGCGTCCCGCGTACACCCGGACGGCCGTATTCGGCACCCTCCCACGCTTCGGGCGCCGTGACGCGGGCACCCGGGCGGCATGTCACGCCTTCCCGGCCCAGGCCCCCTTCCCCCCGGCGTCGCCGAGCCGTACTGGACGGCCACCACCGCCCCCACCGTGCCCGGCGCCGGCGCCCTGACGTCCGACCTCACCGTGGACGTCGCCGTCGTCGGCGGCGGCGCGACGGGGCTGAGCACCGCGTGGGAGCTCATCGAGGCCGGGCGCTCGGTCGTCGTGCTGGAGGCCGGACACCTCGCCGCCGGGAGCGCCGGCCGCGCCACCGCCCAGGTGACCGCGCTCCACCCCCTCGGCTACGCCGGGCTGGCCCGGACGCGGGGCGAGGAGGCCGCGCGGCTGTGCGCCCGCTCTATGGCCGAGGCGGTCGACAGGGTCGGCGAGATCGCGGCGGCGCTGCGCGCCGACTGCGACCTGGAGCGGCTGCCCGCCCACGCCTACGCCACCGGCACGACCCGCCACGAGAACCTTCGGGCCGAGGCCGAGGCGGCCCGCGCGGCCGGGCTCGCCGCCTCGTACACCACCGGGACCGGACTGCCCTTCACCATCACCGGCGCCGTACGCGTCGAGGACCAGGCGCAGCTCCACCCGCGCCGCTACCTGCTCGCCCTCGCCCACGACATCCTGGCGCGCGGCGGACGCGTCCACGAGAACACCCGGGTGACCGGTCTCAAGGAGGGCACGCCCTGCCGGGTGACGACCGAGCACGGCCTCGTCGTCACCGCGGCGGACGTCGTCCTCGCCACCCACCACCCCGTCCTCGACCGCGGCCTGCTGTACACCCGCCTCTCGACGCGCCGCGAACTCGCGGTGGCCGCCACGCTGCCCGTCGGGGACGACCCCGGCGGCATGTACGTCACCCGGGAGGACGGCGGCCGGTCGGTGCGCACCGCCCCGTACGACGAGGAGCGCCGCCTGCTGATCGTCACGGGCGAGTGCTCGGCCCCCGGGGACCCGGACGTGGCCCGCCGGTTCGACCGGCTCGTCCACTGGACCACCGAGCGCTTCCCGCGCGCCCGGATCCTCCACCACTGGACGGCCCAGGACCACGAATCCGCCGACGCCGTGCCGTTCGTCGGCCTCCGCCGCCCCGGGGCCGCGCACGCCTACGTCGCCACGGGGTTCGGCGGCTGGGGCCTGAGCGGCGCCGTCATGGCCGGCCGGCTCCTGACGGAGCTCGTCGTCGGACGGACGATCCCCTCGTGGGCAGGCCTGTACGACCCGTGGCGACCCGGCCGCGCGGTACGCGGAGCACCCGCCGCGCTCCGGAACCAGGTGGCCTTCGGGCGCCGCTTCCTGACGGACCGCCTGCGCGCCGGGCGCGCGGCCTCGGAGACGGACGTACCGCCCGGCGGCGGAGCCGTCGTCCGCGTCGACGGCCGCCGGTGCGCGGTCCACCGGCAGGAGGACGGCACCGTGCGCGCCGTCTCCGCGCGCTGTACGCACCTGGGCTGCCTGGTGGCGTTCAACGCCGTCGAACGGACCTGGGAATGCCCGTGCCACGGCTCCCGCTTCGCCCCCGACGGGGCCGTGCTCAACGGCCCCGCGACCCGGCCCCTGGAGATACGGGAGGCCCCCGACGCCGACGACCGGTGACCCGGCGGCGCGTCGGGCGGGACGCCGCCCGGCTCACAGCGCCGCGAGTTCGCGCTCCAGGTCGTCCAACCCCAGGGAACCCAGCGCGAGCGCCTTCATGTGCCACTCCTTGAGATCGAACCCGGCACCGCGGCGGGCGCGGGCGGCCGCCCGGCCCCGCAGCCAGGCGCGCTCGCCCAGCTTGTAGCCGATGGCCTGGCCCGGCCTGCCCAGATAGCGGGTGATCTCGCTCTCCACGTAGTCGGCGGAGTGGCCCGAGTGACGGCCGAGGAACTCCCGCCCCAGGGCGGGCGTCCAGCGCTCCCCGGGGTGGAACGGCGAGTGACGGGGGATCTCCAGCTCCAGGTGCATGCCGATGTCGATGACGACGCGCACCGCACGCATCATCTGGCCGTCGAGATGGCCGAGCCGGTGCGCCGGGTCCGTGAGGAACCCCAGCTCGTCCATGAGCCGTTCCGCGTACAGCGCCCAGCCCTCCAGGGTGGCGCCGACCCTGCCCACCTTCGTCTGGTACCGGGACAGGGTCCCGGCGGCCAGCGTCCACTGGGCCATCTGGAGATGATGGCCCGGCACACCCTCGTGGTACCACGTCGACACCAGGCCGTGGACGGGGAACCGGGTCCGGCCCAGCGTCGGGAGCCAGGTGCGCCCCGGCCGGGAGAAGTCCAGCGCCGGCTGGGTGTAGTACGGCGCGGCGGCGCCGCCCGGGGGAGCGATGCGCGCCTCCACGCGCTTGACCTGCTCGGCCAGTTCGAAGTGCGTACCGTCCAGCGCCTCGATGGCCTCGCCCATCAGCTCCTGGAGCCACCGCCGGACCTCCTCGACGCCCTCGACGGCCCGCCCGTGCCGGTCCAGCCAGGACAGCGCCTCCCACGGCGACCCGGCGCCGGGCAGCACCTTCTCCGCCTCGGCGCGCATCTCCTCCCGCAGCCGGTGGAATTCGGCCCAGCCGTACGCGTACGCCTCGTCCAGATCCAGGTCGGTTCCGCTCCAGAAGCGGGCGGCCCGTATGTACCGCTCGCGGCCCACCACGTCCGGGGCGCCCTCGACGGCGGCGGCGTAGGCGTCCCGGAACCAGTCCCGCGCCTCCGCCACGGCCGCCGTCGCCACCTCCGCTGCCGCCGACAGCTCACCCCGCAGGGTCTCGGGGCCGTCGGCGGTGAACACGGCGAAACCCCCGGTGGCCAGCCACTCCGTCAGCTGGATGACAGTGGTGGCCACTTGCCGGGGAGCCGCGGGCAGCCCCCGCCGCACGCCCTCGGCGAGCGAGGCGCGGTAGCCCTCCAGCGTGCCGGGCACCGCCCGCAGCCGCTGGGCCAGCGCGGCCCAGTCGTCCTCGGTGCCGGTGGGCATGAGCGCGAAGACCTTGCGGACGCGGTGCAGCGGTGAGGAGATGTTGTCGACCCGGCGCAGTTCCTCGCCCGCCTCGTAGTCGTCGAGCCCGGCGGTCAGCCGCTCGCGCAGCAGCTTCGCGCAGAGCCGCTCCACACCCCGGTCCGCGCCCGGGTGGGCCTCGGCCGCGGTCAGCCGCGCCAGGGTGGCGCGGGCGAGGGCGGCCCTCGCGTCGTGCCCGTCGGGGGAGAGATCCGGGAGCCGTCCCGAGCTCAGCGGGTCGCCCATGAACGTACCGACGATCGGGTCGAGCCGGACGAGGTCGTCGACGTATCCGTCGGCGACCTGCCGGGGAAGCGACGCGTCCACGGCTGCATCGGTCATACCGGCTCCCGGAATCACCCGGCGGCGCGCCTCGCCGCTCGCCTTCTCACCCTGCCCAGCGGTCAGGGCGGTGACGCGCGGCCACCGGCGCACCACGTGGATTCGCGCCAGTCGCTCCCGCGCGTCCGCGACTGCGCGCGGGACGGCGCCGGAGCCCTTGGGCTCCGGCGCCGGCGGCCGGGGTGGCTAGACGCCCGCCGCGACGTCCTCACCGGTCGCTCCGGCGACGGCTTCCGGAGCGGCGACGGCGGTGCCGGGGACCGTGTAGAACACCGACTTCTGCTGCCGTTCGCGCTCCACGTCCCCCGTCGAGACGAGGGACTCCAGCGCGTTGCGCACCACCTGGGTGCTGGCGGCGCGCTCGGGGTGCGCCTCCTCCAGCTCCTTGGTGACCTCGCCGGCCGTCCGCGGCTCGTGGTGCTGGGCCAGGAGCCCCAGGACGAGATCCCGGCGCGTGGGCCCGGTCCTCCGGCCGTTCGCCGCCGGCTTCTCGGCTGCCTTCGCCTCCGGCGCGGGGGCGGACTTGGCGCGCGCCGCCTTCGCCTTGCGGGCGCGCTGGCCGGCGGCGGCCTTCTTCGCCCGGCGCGGCCGGGGCACGGCCTGCGGAGCGGCGTCCGGCGCCGGGGCGTCACCCTCGGCCGGCGATTCTGCCGAGGCGTCGTCGGCCGTGACATCGGCCTGAGTGTCGGCCCGGGTATCGGCCTGCAGAGTGGCCGGGGCGCCGGCCGTCGGCCCGGCCTCGGCGGGCCGCTCGCCCCGTCCCGTGCCCGGGGCCGTGGTGACCGCGCCCCGCATCGTGGACAGCCACGCGGCCTCGGTCTCCAACCGCTCCAGGCGTGCCCGCAGTTCCGCGATGCTCGAGCGGATCGCCTCCCGCTCCTTGGTGTTGTTCTCCAGGTCGGCGGCGAACCGCGCCGCGTACCGCTCCTGGATGTTGGTGTCGCCGGATTCGTCGGTCACTGCAGCTCGCTCTCCTCGTAGCCGGTGTTGCTGCGGGATGTTACTCAGCCCGACCAGCCCGCGAGCGGGGTTGACCGAGGTACACCCCCTTTTTCCGGCACGATGGTGTCATCCTTGACGGTTCTTCACCATGGCGCCGCCGGTATCAGGCCCGGTGGGCGTCGGAGCGCGACCGTTCCAGGGTGAAGGTGTCGACCGGAGTGAGGTCGCCGTGGGGCCCACCGAACGTGTAGTACGTGACCCGGATGCGGGTCCGGCCCTCGTGGCGGTCGCCCGGGTCGACGTCGAAGGCCGCGAACCCGTGGGTGTACTTGTGGTCCCGCACGGCGGCCCAAGGAGCGTCCTCGGTGACGTACACCGGCTCCTTGTGACCGGAGGACGTCACCTTGTCGCTCAGGCCCATGATGACCCGGGCCTGCGGGGTGTCGAACATGTCGTCCTGCGTGGTGGCGATGTTCCCGCCCGCGCCGATGACCATGTGGACGGTCCCCTTGCCGGTGTCGATCACATCGGTCCGGGTCGACACCGGGATGGGGGTGCGCGCGTCGTTCGGGAGCGTGCCGCGCAGGGGGTGCGAACGCTCGTAGTGGTGCTCGTGACCGCAGACGACCAGGTCGACGCCGTACTGGTCGAACAGCGGGCCCCACGCCTCGCGGATCCCCAGGTCGCTGCCCGCCGACCGGGTGCTGGAGATCATCGGCTGGTGCATGCACACCACGATCCAGTCGACGCCGCGGTCGGCGCGCGCCGCCTTCAACTCGCGCTCCAGCCAGCGGCGCTGGGCGCCCCCGGAATAGCCGTGGATGTAGGTGTCGCCGCCGTCCTGGAGCGCCACCTCGTCGTTGGCGAGGCTGATGAAGCGCACCGCGCCGACGGTGAACGCGTACCACATGCCCCGGGTCTCCTCGTCCGAGGCGGCGGACGAGCCCGGCAGCGAGAAGTACGTCTGGTAGCCGGCGGCGCCGATGGGCCCGTTGCCCTTCTCGTTCTCGTGGTTGCCCGCGCACGGCATCCAGGGGCGCAGCCGCGTGGAGCGGCTGTTGTTGATGAACCAGTCCGCCCACGTCGCCGGCCGGCTCGTGCCCCACGCGCCCGCGACGGACGCGTAGCAGAGGTCGCCGTTGATCAGGTTGAACAGCGGGGCGACCCGCTCCACGGCGGAGACGATGTCCGCGGACGCCGGCGAGCCGACCTGGCTGCTGGAGTACAGCGGGAAACGGTTGACGGGGGAGGGGACGCCGTCCGGGAGGTGGATGACCCGGCGGAGGTTGGGGGTCGCCTGGTCACCGAAACTGGTGAAGGTGAAGGCGCTGCGGCCGCGCGGCGCGGTGGTGAACGATCCGGTCTCCGGGGTCGCGCCGTCGTGGCCGGCCGAGTACAGGTAGGTGGTCGCCGGGCGGAGGCCGGTGAGCCGGGCGTGGTGGACGTACACCTCCTCCTTCGACAGCGCGTCCCGGTACGTCCTCGTCTCGGCCTCGGCCACCCGCCCGTGCCCGCCGTCGGGCGAACCCAGCCGCACCTGCGGCCGGCGCACGGACTGCGGAGTGATCCAGGAGACGGTCATCTCGGTGGCGGGATCGGTGCCGAACTGGAGATGCACCCCCAGCACGCCGGGCGCCCCCAGCCGGTGGGGCCTGGACTGCAACAGCGGGCCGGTGGAGGGCTGTCCGGCGGGGGCCGTCGCCGGGGCCTGCGCGGCGGCGGCCTCCCCGGCGGCACCGACGACCGAGGCCGCCGCCGCGGCGGAGGAACCCTTGAGCACGGATCTGCGACTGACCGCCATGGAACGCCCTTTTCCGGTGGGGAGGTTGTGAGAGAGGGGCACTGTAGGCGATCGGCGCCGGTCCGAACCGTGATCGTGATCACGACAATACGAGGAATGTACCCGTCCGTTGTCAGGACTTGACGGGAGCCCGCACGCGCAGCAGCTCGACGAAGGCGCGCATCCACGCCGGGTGGTCCGGCCACGCCCGGGCGGAGACGAGGTTGCCGTCCACCACGGCCTCCGCGTCCACGAACGTGCCGCCCGCCAGCCGCACCTCGGGCGCGCAGGCCGGATAAGCGGCCGTACGACGCCCGTCGAGCACCCCGGCCGCCGCCAGGGCCAGCGCGCCGTGGCAGATCTGCGCGACGGGCTTGGCGGCGGTGAAGAAGTGCCGCACGATCCGCAGGAAGTCCTCGTCCAGCCGCAGATACTCGGGCGCCCGACCGCCGGGGATCACCAGGGCCGCGTACCCGTCCGGCTCCACGTCCGCGAACGCGACGTCGGCGTTCCAGGAGTGCCCGGGGTTCTCGGTGTACGTGTCGAAGCCGTCCGTGAAGTCGTGCACCACGAACTGGAGCTTCTTCACGGACGGCGCGGCGATGTCCACCTCGTACCCCTCCTCCAGCAGCCGCTGGTAGGGGTAGAGGACCTCCAGGTCCTCGGCGGCGTCGCCGGTGACGATCAGGACCTTGGGCATGAGGTGCTCCTTCGGCTCGCGGTTCGCGTGGGACGGCCGGGTATGCCTACCCGGCCGCGCCGACGGGGACGCCTGGGGGAGGGGATCGTGTCACCGGGCCGGAACGGCAAACCGGCCCGGCCCGGTCCGCTCAGCGGAACGACGGTCGCCGGCCGTCGCTCCCGCCGCTACGTTCAATCCCGTCCACACGCCCCCAGGGGACGGGAGTGCCCGGTGAAGGAAAACAGCGGTGGCGGCCCCACGGACATCATCTGGGAGATCACCTACGCGTGCCCCCTGCGATGTACGCACTGCTACTCGGAGTCCGGCAGACGGCCGTCCCGGCACCTCAAGGGCGAGCGGCTCCTGGAGCTGACCGACGCCCTGATCGCCCTGCGCCCCCGGAACGTCGTCCTGGCGGGCGGCGAACCCCTCGTGGTGAACGGCGTCCTCGACATCGCCCGGCGCTTCACCGACGCCGGCGTGCGGACCGCCCTCTACACCAGCGGCTGGAACGTCGACCGGGCGAAGGCCGAAGCCATCCTGACGACCTTTCAACGCGTCGCCGTGAGCCTCGACGGCACCACGCCCGAGGTCCACAACCGCATCCGGGGCCGCGACCGCTCCTTCGACCGGGCCATGAACGCGCTGCGCTTCCTTGACGAGGCCTCCCGCGAGCTCACCGCCCAAGGCGTCGCCCACGGCACGTTCGGCATCGACTGCTCCGTGATGCGCGGCAACCTCGATCAGCTCGACGAGTTCTGCACCCGGATCGCCCCGCTCCTCCCCGCGATGCGCACCCTCGTCTTCGGTCTGACCGTACCCGGAGGGCTCGCCAGCCGCGAGGAGTTCGCCGAGCACGAACTCCTCGACGACGAGCAGGTCGCCCGGCTGACCAGCCGGGAACGCACCCGGCACCTCCGCTCCCTCGCCCCCGCCGGGCTGAGCGTCATGGTCGACGACAACATGCGGCTGCTCATGCGCCCCGACGACATCGCCGCCAACGGCGTCCCGCCCGTCCTCCAGGTGGAACCGGACGGCGACGTCCGCGCCATGTCGTCCTACCTGGGCACCGTCGCCAATGTGCTGCGCGACGCCCCGGAGGTCATCTGGGAGCGCGTGGCGGCGCGGTGCGCCGACCCCTTCGTCGTCGAGGCGCTCGGCGGCGTCCGCACCATGCGGGACTGGGCGGCGGCCGCCCGCCGCCTGGACCAGCGCTTCGGCACACCGGCCGACCGGGCCAGGATCGCCGCCCGGACCGCGACCGACCTGCCGGCCCGCCTCCCGGCCCGGCCCTGAGCACCGGCGCCGGCGGAGGATCCCGACCATGGCGCACACGACGACGGCGCACACGACGACGGGAACGGGCGAACACGCGGACACCACGCTCCAGGACCGCGTCCGGTCCGTCCTCGCCGCCCACCGGCTCGACGACTGGCACCTGAGACCCGGCGCCTTCTGGTGCTCCGTCACACCACCCGGCGGAACCACCCGCGTCCAGGGCTGGAAACTCCACCTCTCCGCCACCCCACTGTCCGCCGAGGCGGTGCTGACACGGGCGGCCGAGGTGCTGGCCCGCCACCGGTGCTCGTACAAGTTCGCCGCCACACCCGCCCGGGTGGCGGAACTGTGCTCGCGCGCCGCCGACCGCGCGGGCGGCGGCAAGTTCCTCACCGTCTACCCCGACGACGACGGCCCCCGCCTGCGCGCCCTCGCCGCCGAACTGCACGACGCCACCCAGGGACTGGCCGGGCCCGGCATCCTCTCCGACCGCCCCTACCGCCCCGGCAGCCTCGTGCACTACCGCTACGGCGCCCACCGAGGCGTCACCGTTCTCGCCGACGACGCCACCCGCACGGCCATGCTCAGGGCCCCCGACGGCTCGCTGCGCCGCGACCGCCGCACCGCGTGGTTCGCCCCGCCCGACTGGGCACCCCGCGACCCCTTCACCTTCACCGAGCCCACCGAACCGGGTACTCCCGCGACGCCCCGGCCCGTCCTCCTCGACGGCCGCTACGTCGTCGAGGAAGTCATCCGGCACGCTTTCACCGGCGGGGTCTACCGGGCCACCGACCGGCACACCGGCGCGTCCGTCGTCGTCAAACAGGGCCGCCCCCACACGGACGCCACCCTCGCCGGCCGCGACATCCGCGACGCGCGGCGCCACGAGGCCGCCATGCTGGAGGAGTTCGCCGCCGGCGGTCTCACGCCTCGTCCCGTCGCCCTCTTCGAGCAGCAAGGGGACCTGTTCCTCGTCCTGGAGGACCTCCCCGGCGTCACCCTCCGCCGCTGGGTCGCGGACCGGCTCACCACCGGCGACGCCGACCGGGGCCTGCCCCACGACCTCGTCGTGCGCCTGGCCCTCCGCCTGGTGGACCTCGTCGCGTACGCGCACGGCAAGGGCTACGTACTCCGCGACCTCAACCCCGCCAACCTCCTGGTCACCGAGGACGACGAACTCCGCCTCATCGACCTGGAACTCCTCGTCCGCCACCGCGAACCCATCACCCGGGCGCACACCCCCGGCTACGCCGCTCCCGAGCAGCGCGCCGCCCCGCCCGGCGCCACCGCCTCCTTCTCCTCCGACCTCTACAGCCTCGGCGCCACCCTCTTCCACCTCGTCACCGGCGCGGACCCGCTCCTCGCCCCCGACGAACCGCCCCTGCGCACGGACCGGCAGCGGCTGGGGGAATGGCTCGGCCACCTGGGCCGGGACGACCCCACGGCGCGCCGCCTCACCCCGCTCGTCCTCGCCCTGCTGCGCACCGACCCGGCCCGGCGCCCCGCCCTCGTGGACGTCCGCCGCGCCCTCACCGGACGGGCGGCCCGACCGACGGCCCCGGCGCCGCGACCGGACCTGACTCCGCTCACCGACGGCTGTCTGGCACACCTCCTCGCGACCATGGACCCGGGCGGCACGGACCGGCTCTGGCCGCCGTCGCCCTACGGCGCGACGAGCGACGCCTTCAACGTCCAGCACGGCGCCGCCGGAGTCCTCGGCGTCCTGGCACGCGCCTGCCGCGCCGGCTCCGGCCCTGCCGTGCGCGAGGCCACCGCCGGCGCCGCCGCGTGGATCACCCGCCACGTCGGGCGCGAGCCGCGCGTCCTGCCCGGCCTGTACTTCGGCCGTTCCGGCACCGCGTGGGCCCTCCTCGACGCCGCCGAGGCCCTGGACGACCGGGCTTTGGCCGACGTCGCGGCGGCGCTCGCCCGCCGTGTGCCCCTCGCGTGGCCCAACCCCGACGTCTGCCACGGCACCGCCGGCGCGGCCCTGACCCAGCTCCGCTTCTGGGAGGCCACCGGGGCCGGCGACTTCCTGGACCGGGCCCGCGCGGGCGCCGCCGCGCTGGCCGCGGCGGCCACCCGCCGCGCCGGGCGCCTGCTCTGGCCCGTGCCGCCCGGTTGCCTGTCGGACCCCGCCGAGGTCGTCCACTACGGCTTCGCCCACGGCACTGCCGGTGTCGGCGCGTGCCTGCTCGCCGTGGGCCTGGCCACCGGGGACGGCGACCACCTCGCGCACGCCGACGCCGCCGCCCGCACCCTCCTCGCCGCCGCCGACGTGACCGACGGCGCCGCGTACTGGCCCGCCGGGCCCTCCGGCGGGCCCCGCCGGACCACCTGGTGCGGCGGATCGTCCGGCATCGGCACGTTCCTGCTGCGCATGTGGAGCGCGAGCGGCGACACCGCGTACCTCGACGCGGCCGTCCGGGCGGCGGTCGCGGTCCACCGCTCCCGCCGGCACGCGGGCACCGCCCAGTGCCACGGTCTCGCGGGCGACGGCGAGTTCCTCCTCGACCTCGCCGAAGTGTGCGGCGAACAGCGCTACCGCGACTGGGCCGAAGACCTCGCCGGGTGTCTCCACGCCCGGCACACCCTGCGGGCCGGGCGCGTCCTCGCCCCCGACGAGACCGGGACGTCGGTCCACGCCGACTACGGCACCGGGCTCGCCGGCGTGCTCGCCTTCCTGCTGCGGCTGCGGGACGGGGGTCCCCGCCTGTGGCTGCCCCGAACGCTCACCGGCGCGGGCACGACGGCCGGGCGAGCGCCCACCGCTTCGCTCGGAAAGGGGGTGACATGAGATGACACATGACGTGACCGCCCTCCAGATGCTGGAGGCCGAGCCGACCGAGGCCGCCTTCTGGCCGTGCACGGACACCGTCGTGACCGAGGAGGAGTGAGCAGCCGGGCGCCCCGGCAGCGCCATTGACCAACCCCCCGGGGCGCCCTACGTTCGGCATGAGTGCCCGGTCGTCGAGGACCGGGCCCGTCGCGCTTCCAGGGGGACAAAGTGCACTGGTACGTGGACGTGCTCAAGCGATACGCGACGTTCAGCGGGCGGGCGCGCCGCCCGGAGTTCTGGATGTTCACTCTGATCAACTTCGTCATCGGCATCCTGCTGTCCATCATCGACTCCGCGCTCGGCACGAGCCCCGTCCTAGGGCTCCTCTACAGCCTCGCCGTGCTCCTGCCCGGCCTCGCCGTCGCCGCCCGCCGGCTGCACGACACCGACCGCTCCGGCTGGTGGCTGCTGCTCAGCCTCATCCCGTTCGTCGGGGCCATCGTCCTGCTGGTCTTCCTGGCCAGTGACAGCAAGCCCCATGACAACGCCTACGGGCCGTACGTCCCCGCCCCCGCCACCGCCTGACCCCCCGCCGGGCCCGGCTCCGCCGGACGAGTGCGGGGCCACGCCCCGCACTCGCGGACAATGTCGTCCATGAACGACACCGCCACGGCCACCGCCCTCGAACGCGTCGCCGGACACCGGCACCGGTTCAACGCCCGGTTCGAGACGTACTTCGACTCCCTGGCGGCCGACCTCGGCACCCCCGCGCGGAGCCGCTTCACCCCCCGCTGCCTGGAACTCCTGCGCGACCTCTCCCTGCGCGGCGGCAAACGCCTGCGCGTCGCACTCCTCCACGAGGCCGCCCGGCTGGTCACCACCGACGACGTGCCCGGCCTGGACGAGGCCGCCCTCAGCATCGAGCTGCTCCAGACCCACGGGCTGATCCACGACGACATCATCGACGACGCCCCCGCCCGCCGCGGCGGCCCCTCGACGTACTACGCCTACCGCGAGGAGTTCCCCCGGCACGAACAGACCGCCCTGGGCCTCGCCGTCCTGGCCGGCGACCTCGCCGCCTTCCTGTCCCTGCGCGTCCTCCTGGACGCCGACATCCCCGCCGAGCTGCGCCAGGCCATGCTGCGGGTGCAGACGGACGCGGCGGCGGACACGGTCACCGGCCAGATCCTCGACCTGGAACGGGACTTCGTGCCGCTCCCCGACGAGGAGCTCCTCCACACCGTCACCGACTACAAGACCACCCGCTACTCCATCCTCGCGCCCCTGCGGCTGGGCCTCCTGGCCGCGGGCGAGGACCCCGCCCACCACGACGCGCGGCTGCGCCGCTACGCGACGCTGGTCGGCATCTACGAGCAGATGCGCGACGACTACCTGGACCTGTTCGGCGACGAGAACGTCGTCGGCAAGCCCTCGGGCTCCGACCTCCGCGCCGGCCGCCGCAGCTACGCCCTCAGCGCCGTCCTGGCCGCCGCCACCGACGACGAACGAGCCGTCGTCGAATCCGCGCTGGGCGACCCCCACGGCACGTCGGCGACCGTCGACCGCGTCCGCGAGATCGCCAGGCACCGGGGCGTCGAGGACAGGCTCCGCTCGGACATGCGCCGCTACGCCGAGGAGGCGTCCGCCGAGGCCGCCTCGTGGCACCACTGGCGCGAGGAGGCCGTGACCTTCTTCGCCCGCCTGCCGCTGTGGAGCGTGGAACGCGCGCTCTGACGCTACCGGCTCTCCGCCTCGCTCTCCCGCCGCGCCGCCGTCCGGCGGGACCGGTACAGCTCGGCCGCGACCGGGACGAGCGACACCCCGACGATCACGGCGACGGCGGGGAGGAGGTAGCGGTCGACGTTCGGGATGGACGAACCGAGGGCGTAGCCGCCCAGGATCAGCCCCGACGTCCACAGCAGGCCGCCCGTCACCTGCCACACGGTGAAGGTGCGCGCGGGCACCCGCAGGGCACCCGCCATGGGGTTGAGCACCGTGCGCACCACGGGCACGAAACGGGCCAGCACGATGGCCTTCGCGTACCCGTAGCGCTGGAGGAGGACCTCCGCCCGCTCCGCCCCCTCGCGCAGGCGCGCCGAGCGGCCGTGGGCGAGCAGGGCGCCGCCCGCCTTCCGCCCCAGCAGATAGCCGCACTGCGACCCGGCGAGCGCGCCCACGGCCGCCGAGATCAGCAGCGGCACGAGCGCCAGCCGCACGCCCGTGCCCGAGGCCCCCGTGCACAGCAGGCCCGCCGTGAACAGCAGGGAGTCACCGGGCAGGAAGAACCCGATCAGCAGCCCCGTCTCGGCGAACAGCACGATGCCCACCCCGAGCACTCCGAAGGCGGTGAGGAGCGACTGGGCGTCGAGGACGTTGACGGCCAGCGGCGAGGCCGTCACGAGCGAGGAGGGGGACAACGTCACGGCCCTTTCCAGAGGACGAGCGGGCACGGCGGACCACTGCGCCCCGGCAGATCAAGCATGCCGACAAACCCGGTGACTGTCTACCGCGCTGTAGACGTTTCCGTCGTCCGTGCCGTGTCGGACGGCCGTGTCAGACCGGCGTGGCCTCGATGAGCCGGTACCTGATCGGGTGGGGGAGCGGGGTGATGGCGCGGAGGGCGAAACCGGCCGTGTCGCACAGCGCGGAGAAGTCGTCCGCGGTGCGCTCGCGTCCGCCGACGTTCACCATCATGTTGAGGTCGGTGAGGTAAGGAAAGGCGGAGCCGTCGCCGGGCACGGTGGCCGGCAGGACCGGCTCGACCAGCAGCAGGGCGCCGTCGTCGGGGACGACCGCGCGGATGTGCCGCAGGATCGTCGCGCACCGCTCGTCGTCCCAGTCGTGGATGACGCTCTTGAGCAGGTAGAGGTCGCCGCCCGCCGGGACCGAGGCGAAGAAGTCGCCGGTCTCCAGGGTGACGCGGTCGGTGAGGCCGTCGCGGGCGAAGCGGTCGGCGGCCTGCGCGAGGCCCTCGGCGCTGTCGTGGACGACGCCGCGCGGCCCGGGGTGGGCGCGCAGGATGGCGGCGAGGAGGGTCCCGTCGCCGCCGCCGACGTCGACGACGGTGCCGAACCGGCCGAAGTCGTAGTGGTGGGGGATGGCGTCGGCGGCCATCCGGGTGGCCTGGCTCATCGCGGCGTTGAACTCGGCGGAGAGCTCCGGATGCTTCTTGAGGTGCCCGAAGAAGTCCGTGCCGAAGACGGTGTCGAAGGTGGGCCGTTCCGTCCGCACGCTCTCGTCCAGGAGGTCCCAGCCGCGGAGCATCGCGGGGTCGGTGAACATCCGGGCCACGGACAGCAGGGAGCCGGGGGTGCCGGACCGCAGCAGGTCGCCCGCCGGAGTCGTCGTGAAGGTGCCCGGCGCGCCCTCGGCGAGCAGCCGCAGGGCCGCCAGCGCGCGCAGCAGCCGGTACGTGGCCCGCGGCCGGGTGCCGAGCACCTCGGCGAGGGAGTCGGCCGTGCGTTCGCCGTCGCCGATCAGGTCGAAGACCCCCAGCCGGGTCGCGGCACCCAGGGTCTGGGCCGCCATCTGGCCGAAGGCCAGCCCCATCACGATGCCGTGGTGCTCCTCGTCCGCCGCCGTGCGCCGTCCGTGGTCGTCCGGCTCGCTCATGCCGCCCCCTCCGTTGTGGTGTTCGCGTCCGCCAACTTTTTAGGTGAGCCTAAGTCGGCGCTCACGCGGTGGCAACGGCATTGATCCGAAAGGGATTTGAGGAATCAGCCGCTCCGGTGGTGGTGCTGGTGTGTGGGGGCGGGTTCGCCGCGGCGGGTGGCGCCGGGCGCGCGGCGGGCGGGGTGGTCGGCGCGACCGGCCGAGGTGAGCTGCCAGGGCACGCTGGTGACCATGACGCCGGGGGTGAACAGCAGCCGGCTCTTGAGCCAGAGCGCGGACTGATTGTGCAGCAGGTGCTCCCACCAGTGCCCCACGACGTACTCGGGGATGAACACCCCGACCACGTCGCGCGGGCTCTCGCGCCGGAGGGAGCGGACGTACTCGACGACGGGCCGGGTGATCTCGCGGTACGGAGAGGCGATCACCTTCAGGGGCACGTCGGTGCCGAGTTCCTCCCACTGCCGTTCGAGGGACTTCGTCTCGCCCCGGTCCACCGCGACGGTCAACGCCTCCAGCCGGTCCGCCTTGAAGGCGCGGGCGTAGGCCAGGGCGCGCAGGGTCGGCTTGTGGAGGGTCGAGACCAGGACGATGCCCAGCACCCGGGAGGGCCGGATGAGTTCGCCGCGCGGATCGGTGACGGCGAGCTCCGCGGCGACGGCGTCGTAGTGGCGGCGGATGCCCCGCATCATCACCCACAGCACGATCGCGGCGACGACGGCCAGCCAGGCGCCCTGGACGAACTTGGTGGCCAGCACGATGACCAGAACGAGCCCGGTGACGACGGCGCCGGACGCGTTGATGACCCGGGCCACCTGCCCGCGCCGACGCCGCACGGGGTCGGTCTCCGCGCGCAGTTCACGGTTCCAGTGCCGGACCATGCCGGTCTGGGAGAGGGTGAAGGAGGTGAAGACGCCCAGGATGTAGAGGTGGATCAGGCTGGTGACGTCCGCGCGGTAGAACCACAGCAGCAGCCCCGCGGCCAGGGCCAGCGCGATGATGCCGTTGGAGAACGCGAGCCGGTCGCCCCGGTTGTGCAACTGGCGCGGCAGATAGCGGTGCTGGGCCAGGATCGACGCCAGCAGCGGGAAGCCGTTGAAGGCGGTGTTCGCGGCCAGGATCAGCACCAGCGCGGTGGCGGCCTGCACCAGGTAGAAGCCGACGCTGTGCTCCCCGCCGAACACGGCCGCGGCGAGCTGGGCGATCACGGTCCGCTGCGTGTACGAGCCGCAGTCGCCGGGCAGGCCGGTGAGCCGGCAGGAGTCGTCGGTGATACGCACCTTGGTGATCAGCGCGAGAGCGGTGACCCCCACGAACATGGCCACCGCGATGACGCCCATGACACTCATCGTGGTGGCCGCGTTCCTCGACTTGGGCTTGCGGAAGGCCGGAACGCCGTTGGAGATCGCCTCCACGCCCGTCAGGGCCGTACAACCGCTGGAGAAGGCCCGCAGGCACAGCATGACCAGCGCGAAACCCGCCAGACCCGCGTCCCGCGGGTCGGCGGTGACACCGAACCCGGCGCTCTCCGACACCGGAGGACGGCCCACCGCGTAGCGGAACAGCCCGGTGACCACCATGATCAGCACGGCGGTGATGAAGAGGTACGTGGGCGCCGCGAAGGCCTGCCCGGACTCGCGCATCCCCCGCAGGTTCACCCCGGTGAGCAGCGCGACGAACCCGACCGCCATCAGCACCCGGTACCCCGCCAGCTCGGGCACGGCCGAGATGGTGTTGTCGACCCCGGACGCGACGGACACCGCGACCGTCATGACATAGTCGACCAGCAGTGACGCGGCGACAACCAGACCGGCCGCATCCCCGAGGTTCGTCGAGACCACCTCGTAGGAGCCGCCACCGCTCGGATAGGCGTGCACCACCTGGCGGTAGGAGAGCACCACCACCGCCATCAGAGCCACCACCGCGGCCGCGATCCACGGCGTGAAGTGGAGATACGCCATGCCACCGAGGGTGAGGACGAGGAGGATCTCCTGGGTGGCGTAGGCCACGGAGGACAGCGGGTCGGAGGCGAAGATGGGCAGGGCGAGCCGCTTGGGCAGCAACGTCTCGTGCAGTTCCTCGCTGCGCATGGCCCGGCCGATCGCCAGCCGCTTCAGGAGCCCCGTCATCTTGACCATGGCGAGAGCCTAAGTCCTGTATGACCGTCATATGGCGATATGAGGCGCTGTGCGCGGCGTGGCCACCTCCGGCGTCGTCCCGGCCTTCTCCGGGGGCGCGGAACCTAGCGGCGGCTGTAGGCCAGGAGCAGCACGACGGCGACCAGCGTCACGATCAGCGTGCTCGCGGAGGGCCACGACCCGGGGTCGGTGGCGCCCTCGATCCTGTCGCCGTCGGGGGCGCCGCCCCCGTGCGCGTCCCTGCGGTGCTGGTCCCGCTCCACTTCGGCCTGGTGCTTCGTGGAGACCTCGTCCCAGGTGATACCGCATTTGTCGCACCGGTACTTGTACACGGACACAGTGCCTCCCCCTTTCCGACGCGCTGCCGCGTCATCGCCGGGAATCCGTGGGGTTCCCGAACCCTAGTGCGGGCTCCGCGGGACCTGGAAGGCGATCGGGTGGTCTTCGCCCGATCGAGGGAGAACCCGTAACGGGACGGTGGGGGAGGTGAGCCTGAAGCGTCCACGGGGGCTCGCGCATCGAGCCGGTGCGCCGAGCCTCGTGCGCCGAGCCTCGTGCGTCGGGCCTCGCGGGCCGGGCCTCGTGCGTCGAGTCTCGCGGGCCGGGGCCGATTGTCAGTGGTCGCCCCTAGCGTTTCTCCCAGCTGACAGCCGGTCACCGTGACCGGCGGGAGAGGGGCCGAGCCATGTCCGGAACCAGGACGACCACCTATCTGGAGCTGTCCCAGGAGGGCGGCGGGGCGCACAAGTTCTACGAGGTGACGGTCGACGCGACGACCGTCACGGTCCGCTACGGACGCATCGGCGCCGCCGGCCAGACGCAGACCTCCACCTTCCCCAGCGTCGAGCGGGCCCGGGCCGCCGCGGCGAAGAAGGTCGGCGAGAAGGTCCGCAAGGGCTACGCCCCCGCCGTGCCCGGCGGCCGCGCCGCCCGCCCGGTGACCCGACGCCAGGTCGCCTCCGCGCCCTCCACCGCCCGGGCCGTGGCGCCGGTGCTGTGGCGGTTCCGCACGGGCGCCCCGGCGTTCGGCATCCACGTCGACGAGGACCGCTGCTGGGTCGGCAACCAGGACGGCGACGTCTACACCCTCGGCCACGACGGCGAGGTCCTCGCCCGCTACCGGCTCCCCGACGGCGTCAAGTGCCTCGTCGCGGACGACTTCTGGATCTACGCGGGCTGCGACGACGGCACCGTCTACGACCTCTCCGCCAAACTGCCCTTCGCCGCGTACCAGATCGCTTCCGACGTCGACATCTTCTGGCTCGACATCCACGAGGGCGTCCTCAACGTGGCCGACCGCGACGGCGGGCTGACCGTCATCGACCACGAGGACGAATACCAGTGGTCGCGCAAGAGCCGCGGCGGCCACGCCTGGATGGTCCGCCGCGACGCGCGCGCCGTCTACCACGGCCACAGTGCCGGCGTCACGGCCTACGCCCAGGACGGCGGCGGCGAGCTGTGGCACACCCGCACCACGGGCGCGGTGCTCTTCGGCTGGCAGGAGGACCACGCCGTCTACGCGGGCACCAACCGCACCGTCGTCCAGCGCCTGGCCAAGGCCGACGGCGCCATAGAGGCCACCTACGCCTGCGACTCGGCGGTCTACTCCTGCGCGACCGCCCCGGGCGGCCGCTACGTCTTCGCCGGCGACTCGTCGTCGTCCGTCTACTGCTTCGCCGCGGACGGCACACGGCTGTGGAAGCTCGGCACGGGCAGCGGCTCGGCCCTGTCCATGCAGTACCTCGACGAGAAGCTGTACATGGTCACCACCGACGGCTCCCTGGTGTGCGTCGACGCGAGCGAGGCGGCCATCGCGGCGGCCCAGTCCGGCACGGTGCCGACGCCCCTCGACATCAAGTCGGCCGCCGCCCTGCCGACGTACGCGCCCGCCACCACGGTCCAGAGCGTGTCGGCGGTGCCCGCCGGCGGCATCGTCGTCGAATGCGTCCAGCAGGGCGGCAGGCTGCGCGTCCACGTGGTCTCCGACGGCTACGACCCCACGTGGAACGTCCAGTTCCCGCGCGCCGTACGGCTGCCGGGCGCCCGCTATGTCGTCGAGGAGCTCTCGCCCGCGTCGGGCGGGTTCTACCGGGTCCGGGGCGAGATCAAGCGCGTCCTGTGACGGCCGGAGGATGAGCCGGGAAGAGGGGCCCGGCTCCGCTATCGTGCACACCGTATGACGAAGATGCTGCACCGGGCCGCCGAGCGGCTCTTCCCGGACGGCGCCAACCGGTACGGCGCCCTGCCCGCCCTCCTCGTTCTGCTGACGGTCGTCAGCGGAATCGTCGACGCCGTGAGCTTCCTCGGACTGGGCCATGTCTTCGTCGCCAACATGACGGGGAACGTCGTCTTCCTCGGCTTCGCCCTGGCCGGCGCCTCGGACCTGTCGGCCCGCCACTCCCTGCTGGCCGTCGGCTCCTTCGTCGCGGGGGCGTGGGCGACCGGACGCGCGGCCGGCCGGATCACAGCCAAGGGACGGCTGTTCGTCTCCGTCACCGCCGCCCACACCACGCTCGTCGGCGCGGCGCTCGCCGTGGTCCTCACGACCGGACATCGCGGCGGTGAGGTACAGGCAGCGCTCATCGCACTCCTGGCCTGTGGCATGGGGATGCAGAACGCTGTCGTCCGCAGGATCGCCGTGCCCGACCTGAAGACCACCGTCCTCACCTTCACGATCACCGGCCTCGCCGACGACCCGTTCGGCGCCCCCACGGTGCGCCGTCTCGCCTCCCTCGCCGCGATGTTCACGGGCGCCCTGTGCGGCGCCGCCCTCCACCTCGGCCCCGGGCCCGCCGCCGCGCTGACGGCGGCGACGGCGCTGCTGGCCACCGCCACGGTGGCCGCGCTGACCTGACGACCGGTCGGGCGCCCCGGCGCACGGGTGCCCGAACGGGCCGCGCATCATGAGTGCGTGCACACGAAAACAGCAGGTCGTAGCGTATGGACGTGGTCGGCGGTGGCCGCCTCGTGGGCGGGGCTGGTCGTGGAGATATCGCTCGTGGCGACCGTCCTGTTCCTGTGGGGAATCGCGCACCTCCCGCCCGACGCGGACAGCCCCGCGCTCACCGTTGTCACCCTGCCGCTCTGGCTCGGCGTCCTGGCGGTCCTCTCCGCGATCCTCACCCTGCTGCTCGTCATGCCCGCCGCCACCCTGGCGTACCTGGTGGGCACCCGGGGCGGGGGCGGCGACGCCTGGTGGTGGACGCCCGCCGGAGCCGCCGTGGTGGCGGGCGCGGCCGTGGGCGCGACGGGCCTGGCGGCGGGCGTGGAGGCCGGGGCCGTCGGCGCGCCCGAGGTGTACGCGTGGTGGTGGCTGGCCGTCACGGCGCTCGTCGTTCCGGCGGCACTTCTGGCCCGCCTCTCCGCGCTCCGTACGGCGCGGGGCCGCCCGGGCGGTCTGGCGCGCCCCGTGCTCACCAAGGGCTGCGGCGGCGTCGTGGCCTTCTTCGCCGTCGCGGTGGCCGTGATGCTGCTGGTGGACACGGTCGTCAACTGACCCGGGCGTGCGGGCCCGGTACCCCCGTGGTGCAGGATGAATGATCGCGCCGGGCCGTCCCCGGACCCGGCGCGACCGTGATTTCGGGACAGGCAGGTACAACTTGATGAATCGTTACTCCGGATCGCCGTCTCCGGCAGTGGCGTGGGACGCCGTGGCACCGCTCTCCGGAGCCGAGGGAGGACGCCGGTGAACCGGGCGCTGACTTTGCACGACGCCATCGTCGCGGGCATCTGGGTGGCCGTCGGCCTCGCCGCGGCCCTCGTCCTGCGGGTGATCCTGCGCTGGCTCGCCGAGCGGGCCCTGCGGACCAAGTGGGAGGGCGACGACATCATCGTCGACATCCTGCGCACGATCGCCCCGTGGTCCGCGGTGGCGGGCGGCCTGGCCGCGGCGGCCGCGGCCCTTCCGCTGAACCGTCCGGTCGGGCACATCGTCAACGAGACCCTGACGACGTCCATCGTCGTGGCCGCGACCCTCACCGCCGCCCGCGTGGTCGGCGGCCTGGTGCGGACCGTGGCGCAGTCGCGGTCCGGAGTGGCCGGATCGGCCACCATATTCGTCAACATCACACGCATCGTGGTGATGGCGATGGGCTTCCTCGTCATCCTCCAGACGCTCGGCATATCCATCGCTCCGCTGCTCACCGCCCTCGGCGTGGGCGGTCTCGCGATCGCCCTCGCGCTGAAGGACACCCTGGCGAACCTGTTCGCGGGCGTGCACATCCTCGTCTCGAAGACCGTCCAGCCCGGTGACTACATCCGGCTCAGCAGCGGTGAGGAGGGTTATGTCGTCGACGTCAACTGGCGCAACACGGTGGTGGAGCAGCTCAACAACAACCGGGTCATCATCCCGAACGCCAAGCTCGCCGGCACCAACATGACCAACTTCACCCGGCCCGAGCAGAAGCTGTCCGTCACCGTTCAGGTGGGCGTCGGCTACGAGAGCGACCTCGAGCACGTCGAGGAGGTCACCATCGAGGTGGCCGAGAAGGTGATGAAGGAGGTACCCGGCGCCGTCCCCGACCACGAGCCGGCCGTCCGTTTCCACACCTTCGGCGACTCCCGGATCGGCTTCACGGTGATCCTCGGGGTCGGCGAATTCAGCGACAAGTACCGCATCAAGCACGAGTTCATCAAGCGACTCCATGAGCGCTATCGCGCCGAGGGCATCCGCATCCCCGCACCGGAGCGCACCGTCTCCCTCCGCCAGGGCGGCGAGGCCGCGATCCCGCACCCCCGGGTGTCCCCCGACACGGCGGACCTGCCGCGCCCCGCGGCCTGAACGACGATCACAGACGATCACATGCGTACCCGGCTTCGTCGGTTTCGTCGGCGACGCGGGAGAACGGGAGGAAACACGTGCGCGCCGCTCGATGGAGGACACGGAACGGCGGCTGGGCCCTTGCCGTCGCCCTGACCCTGGGAGCCACGGCCGGTTGCGGCGGCGGTACGGACGCGCGCGACGCGGACCGCCCCACCGCCGCGGGTACGGCGAAGCCCACGGGAACCGGGAAGCCCGTGGGAAGCGAATCTCCCACCACTCCGGACACGGTCCTGGACGCCCAGGCCCTGCGGCGCGCGCTGCCCGACCTCCAGAGCATGCCGACGGGTTGGAGGGCCGGATTGGTGCCGCTCGGCGTCCGGGACGTACCGGAGGCGGAGCGCTGCCGGAAGGACGGCGAGCCGCAGGAGAACTGCACGCTCCACGGGAGCCGGGGCATGGCGCAGTACCGGCCCCAGGGCGATGCCGGCGTCGTCGACATCACCCTGCTCGCCTACCCCGACCTGCGGACGTCGGAGACCGCCTACCAGAACCGCACCGGCTCCGAGGCGGACCGGGGCAGCGCCCTCTCCATGCCCCGCGTCGGCAACGAGAGCGCGGCCTTCGCCCACCCGCGAGCCCCCTACGCCGGGCCGAACATCACGCTGACGGTACGGGTGGGAACCGCCATCGCCGGCCTGACCTACCAGGACGCGGACAAGAACCCGGACAGCTCGCGCGCCCTCCTGTCGGTGGCCCGCATGCAGGCGAAACGCCTCCTCCAGACGGAGCAGGGCCAGCCCGCCACCGCGATCGCCGAATGACGCGACGGGCCGTGCCGGGTTCGCCGGGCGCGGCCCGTGTCGTCGCCGCGCACGGGCATTGTCAGTGGTCGATGCGACGATCTCTCAAGAGACGATCCCTCAAGGGGCGTGCGGCGGGTGCCGCGGCCGTGCGGATCGAGGACGAGGAGCGAGTCGTGCGCATCGTGGTGAGCGAGTTCATCAGCCTGGACGGCATCGTGCAGGCACCGGGCGGGCCCGAGGAGGACACCGACGGCGGGTTCGCCCACGGCGGCTGGTCGCACCCGTTCTTCGAACCGGAGACGGTGGGCGGCGCCTTCGCGGACGCCTTGACGAAAGCCGAGGCACTGCTGTTCGGCCGTCGCACCTGGCAGACGATGGCGGCCGCCTGGCCGGAGCGCGCGGGCGACCCGTTCGCCGACCGGATGAACGCCATCCCCAAGCACGTCGTCAGCCACACCCTGCGCGACGACCAGCTGGCCTGGCACAACACCACCCGTATCCCCGGTGACCAGGTGCTCGTCCGCATCCGCGAACTCCGCGCGACCGAGGGCGGCGACCTGCTCGTCATGGGCAGCCCCACCCTCGTCCGGACCCTCCTCCGGGAGAACCTGGTCGACGAACTCCGGCTCATGATCATGCCGGTGCTCCTCGGCGGCGGAAAGACGATCTTCCCCGGCGACGGCGAGCTGCGCTCCCTGGAGCTGGTCTCGACGGTCACCAGCGGCACGGGCGTCCACGTGTGCACCTACCGGCCGACGGCCGGGAAGTAGCACCCCGACGCTCCGGTGAGCGTCACCCCGGAGTACGGGTCTGGCGCGGCCCCGAGGGCGCGGTGCCGCGCAAGGGCACGGCGGCCATCACCGGCCTGTGGCTGGCGTCGGTGGGCACGCACTTCGCCCTGGGCCTGTGGATCGACCATGCCGCCGTGTGACCGGTCGCCCCGAGCGGCCGGAGCGGGGCGATCCCAGCGTGACCTGGGTGGCCTGTATCGGGTCGTGATGCTTCACAGGCGGACATTTTGTTGCCAGCATCGAGGAAGCAGTTGTGTGTCGTCGCAACGGGGGCGCGACCTGATGAGCCTGATGAAACCCTTGCTGCCCGCCGACCCACGGGTGGTCGGATCGTACCGGCTGGTGGCACGCCTGGGCGGCGGGGGAATGGGACAGGTCTTCCTCGGGCGCTCCCGTGGCGGCCGGACGGTCGCGGTGAAGCTGGTACGGCCGGAGCTCGCCGGGGACCCGGTGTTCCGCAGGCGGTTCGCCCAGGAGGTCGACGCCGCCGGCCGGGTCAACGGCTTCTACACCGCGCAAGTGGTGGAGGCGGACACCGGCGCCGACCCACCATGGCTGGTCACGTCCTACATCCCCGGCCCGTCCCTGCGCGACGCGGTCGACCGCTGCGGCCCACTGCCCGCCGCCACGGTCGCCGTGCTCGGGGCCGGACTGGCCGAGGGACTGGGCGCCATCCACGGCTGCGATCTGGTGCACCGCGACCTCAAGCCCGCGAACGTGATCCTCGCCGAGGACGGTCCCCGCGTCATCGACTTCGGGATCGCCCGCGCACTGGACGCCACCTCCCGCGTCACCCAGTCGGGAGTGATCGGCACCCCGCCCTTCATGTCCCCCGAACAGCTCCAGGGCCGCGAGGCCACCATGGCCAGCGACGTGTTCTCCCTGTCCGCCGTGCTGGCCTATGCCGCCACCGGACGCGGCCCGTTCGGTGACGGCCCCACCGCTTCCGTCGTCTACCGCGTCGTCCATGACGAGCCCGACCTGCTCGGCGTTCCTCCCGAGCTCGCCCCACTGATCGCGGCGGGCCTGGCCAAGGCCCCGGGCAAACGGCCCGGCGTCCGCGAGATCCTGGACCACTGCGCCGCGCACGTCGGCACCACCACGATGTGGCTCCCGCCCGCCGTCACCGACCTGATCACCGAACAGGCGGCACGAACCAGGGCCCTGACCACGGAGGTGGCTCTCCCACCACGACCACTTGCCCCCGCGGCTCCCGCTGTCCCCGCGGCCCCCACGCCCCCCACGCCCCCCGCGAAGGAACCGTCGCGACAGGCCCGGACCGTCAGGGCCCGCTTCAGCGTGGTCTCCGGCTACGACACCCTCTTCATGCCGACGATCCCGGTCGGCCGGTGGGACGGCATCCGGAACGTGACCGTGGTCCGCCCACGCAAGAGGGCGGGCGAGGCGGTCGCCCTCGGCGACCCCTTGCTCGAGGTGGTCGCGGACCGCGACGAATACGTGATCACCTCACCGGTCCGGGGAGTCCTGCGGGCCATGTACCACCGCCCGGGGGAGTCCTTGCGCACCGGCGCCACGATCGCGGTGTTCAGGGCCCGTACGACGCCCACCCCGGCCGTCGCCGCCGGGCGGCCGCCCGAGAAGAACGCGAGCCAAGCCGCCGCCAGCACCGGCCCCACCCACGGCGGACGGCCCTTCCGACGGCGCCTCTCCGCGCGCCACGCGCTGATCGGGTCCCTCGTCCTCGCCGTCGCGCTGGCCGTCATGGCCCTGGTGAGCGTGGAGAGCAGCCTTTTCGAGAAGGGGATCTACACGGCTCAGGCGGGTGACTGCGTCGCCGAGGAGATCAAGTCGACCCACACGGAGTGGTACACCATGCCCTGCCTCCTCATGCGAGCACGCGACTCCTGGAACCACGAGGGCTCCAAGCACTTCTTCAAGGTGTTCCACCGCATCGAAGCGCCGGCCGGCAAGGCGATCGACGACGTCTGCGCCCAGCACCTCACGGACCCGGCGGCCGGGTACCGGACGACCGACTGGGGCGACATGGCCCTGTGCGTGACACTCCTGTGAGACAGGAACACGCATCGTGTGGCACAAGTCACCGGCGTCGGCGTCACGAATCCGGCCCGCGCGGTGTCTACATGGTGAGTCATATATGCAGGGGAGAGGCGACAATCGGCATGCGGGGTGGGCGTTGAGCACGGGGCGGGATTTCGCGGAGTGCCGGCCGCTGCTGTTCACGATCGCGTACGAGATCCTCGGCAGCGCGGCGGACGCCGAGGACGTGGTGCAGGACAGTTATCTCCGCTGGCACGGTGTGGACCAGGAGCGCGTCGAGCACCCGCGCGCGTACCTGGTGCGTACGGTCACCCGGCAGGCGCTGAACCATCTGCGCACGACCCGGCGCCGGCGCGAGGACTACGTGGGGCCCTGGCTTCCCGAACCGGTCCGCACCGAACCGGACGTGAGCGAGGACGCCGTGCTCGCGGAGTCGGTGTCCATGGCGATGCTGCTGGTGCTGGAGACACTGAGCCCGGACGAGCGCGCGGTGTTCGTGCTCCGCGAGGTGTTCGGCTACTCCCACCGTGAGGTCGCCGGCATGGTCGGCAAGACGGAGACCACGGCCCGTCAGATCGCGCACCGCGCCCGCGAGCACGTGCGGTCGAGGCGCAGGCGTTTCCACCACGACCCTCGCGCCGCACAGGAGATCGTCGGCCGCTTCCTGAGCGCGGCCGGCACGGGTGACGTCGCGGCCCTGATGAGCCTGATGGCGCCGGGCGTCGTCCACGTCTCCGACGGCGGAGGCCGGGTCAGCGCCGCCCGCCGCCCGGTCGTGGGACGCGAGAAAGTCGCACGGTTTGTCGCCGGGCTCGCCAGGACGAGCGCGGCCGGAGCCCGGGCGGAGTTCACGAACTGCAACGCCCTGCCCGCGTTGTTGGTCAGCCTGGACGACCGGCTCGACAACGTGCTGATCTTCGAGATCGAGGACAACCTGATCCAGGGCATGTACGCCGTGCGCAACCCCGACAAACTCGGGGCGGCCGTCGCCCCGCGCCCGCTCGACCGGGGGAGGGGCGACGAGGCGGCGGCCGGGAACCCGTGAGGGAAGGGAAGCCGCCACCGCCGCCGCCGGGTGCCCGGGTGCCGGGGTGCCCGGGTGTCACCGGGTGGTGGCCAGTCGCTCACGCCACCAGTCCACCGTCGCCTTCACCTGTTCGGCGACAGGCGTGGCGCGCACGGCGAACGCGGCTTCGTAAGCGCTCGCATCGATGACGAACGGCCGGTCGAACTGGTAGCGGATCTCCTTGAGTTCGCGGATCAGCGGCGAGAACACCGACGCGACACCCAGCACGGCGGGCGGCAGCCCGCGCACCGCGACCGGCCCCGTTCCCGCCTGATCCGCGAGGCGGCCGACCATGTCCCGGACGGACAGCGCGGGCTCCGTCGGGACGTGCCACGCCCGCCCCCACGCCCGCTCCTCACCGGCGACCTCGACCAGAGCCGCGGCCACGTCGGGGAGATAGCTCCAGCTGTGCGGGGCGTCGGGGTTCCCGAGCGTGGAGACCGCCTTGCCGCGCAACAGCCGTGGCACGACCCGCGCGGCCAGATGCCCGCCGTCGGTCACGACGGGCCCGAAAAAGTCCGAGGCCCGCACTTCGACCGCCTTGATACGACCCTGCTCGTGCAGTTTCCGCGCCTGCTCCCACACGGCCGCGCGCACCCGCCCCTTGGGCCCGGTGGCGGCGAGCGGCAGCTCCTCGGTCATGGGACCGTGACCGTTCACGGGCCCGTAGCCGTAGAGGTTGCCCAGCATGACCAGGACGGCCCCGGTGTCCTCGGCCGCCGCGCAGAGCGACGAGGCCAGCGGCGGCCACTCACTCGCCCAGCGATGGTAGGGCGGTGCGGCGCAGCTGTAGAGCGCGGCCGCGCCCCGCACGGCCTCGCTCAGCCGCTCGCTGTCCGCCGCGTCCAACGCGACGTGCTCGATGCCGGGCTCCGGGCTTCGACCCGACCTGGTGACGACCCGTACCGAATGGCCCCGCTCGGCCAGCAGCCGGGCGGTGGCGGCCCCGGCGGGCCCGAATCCTATGACGACATGAAGGTTCACCCGCGAACACTAACGTGAGTGGGTGTCACGGCACCGAGGTGGACGATCCCCGCCCACCTCGTACTGGAGCAGACGCGGCGAGTTCTCGAAGCCGTGCCGGGAGTACGCGGGGACGGCCCGGTCGCTCGAGTGCACCGTCACCCGCTCCAGGCCCAGCTCACGCGCCCATGCCAGGACCGCCTCGATCAGTTCCCCACCCAGGCCGCGGTCACGCTCACCCGGCACCACGTACACGCACTGCACGTCCCCCGACGTCCGCGTGAACGCCCCCGGGTGCGGCACGCGCCCGGTGATCGCCAACCACGCCATGCCGATGACCACGTCGCCCCGGACCAGCACCACGCACCGGTGCGTGGACTCGTTCTCCCGCGCCCACGTCACGAAGCGGGGCACGAACTCGTCCAGCGCGGCGTCGGGAGTCCCGTACTTCTCTCGCACCCAATGCCAGCGAAGCGCGGCGACCGCCGACAACTCCTCGCTCCGGCAGGGGCGGACGGCGATATCGTTCATGCCTTCATCCTGGCGTTGGCACGAGCGAGGTTGACCTCGAACCGCTCGAGTGCGCCCGCGGCGGCCTCACGCTCCGCGCCGGTGAGGCCGTCGGTGGTGAGGCTCTCCAGCTCGTCCCAGACGCGTTCGACTTCCCGGCGCAGTGCCTGACTGGCGGGCGTGGGCTCGATGATGGCGGCCCGTTTGTCGGTGGGGCTGGGGCGGCGGCGGACGAAACCGGCGCTCTCCAGGCGCTTCACCGTACGGGTCATGGTGGCGGCGTCGGAGTCGAGGAGCCGGACGAGATCGGCCTGACGCTGGGGGCCGAGATCCCACAGCTGCATCATCACCAGCTCCTGGCCGGGGTGCAGCCCGACGCGGCGCAGGAGCTGCCCGGCGAGCATGCGGTGCAGCCGGGCGACGCGGAAGATCGCATGGCTGATCGGCCCGGCGCCGGCGGACGAGGGAACCGTGACCATGGCCGCGCCGCGCCCCGCCGTACCGGCGGCGTCGGGCCGCGTCCTCTTGTGGGCGGCTTCCTTCATGGACCAGGCATCCCTTCTAGCGGCAGTATCTGCTCGGACAGCTAAAAGCCTAGCTGCGAGGCGGCCGTGACGCAGACCACCCTCTGCCGGGAATGCCGACGCGAGAGTACTTGTTCGGACAGGTAAATCGGATCCGCTGCCGATCCGCACGGCCCACGGTCGGCAGTCCCCGGACGCCGGCCCGAGCAAAGGACTAGTGACATGACCACTGCGTTCGAACCGTTCCTGCTGGGCGGCGTGCGCCTGGCCAACCGCATCGCCATGGCCCCCATGACCCGCAGCCGCGCCGGCGTGGGCGGCACGGCCACGGAATCGACGGCGGTGTACTACGCCCAGCGCGCCGGCGCGGGGCTGATCGTCACGGAGGGGACCCAGCCGTCGGTCGTCGGCCAGGGCTACCCCGACACCCCGGGCCTCCACTCGGCCGAACAGGTCGCCGCCTGGCGGCCGGTGACCGACGCCGTGCACCGCGACGGCGGCGTGATCTACGCGCAGCTCATGCACACCGGACGCATCGGCCACCCCAGCCTCCTGCCCGACGGTGTCGTCCCCGTCGGCCCGTCACCCGTCGCCGCCAAGGGCCAGGTCTTCACCCACGAGGGCCCGAAGGCGTTCGTCACGCCGCGGGAGCTCACCGACGAGGAGATCCGGCGGACGATCGCCGACTTCGCCGACGCCGCCCGCAACGCGATCGACGCCGGCTTCGACGGTGTGGAGATCCACGGTGCGAACGGCTACCTCGTCCACCAGTTCCTCGCGCCCAACTCCAACCGGCGCACCGACGCGTGGGGTGGCACGACCGAGGGCCGGATCCGCTTCGCGGTCGAGGTGGCCACGGCCGTCGCGGAGGCCATCGGCGGCCACCGGGTGGGCTTCCGTATCTCTCCCGGCAACCCCTTCAACGACATCGCCGAAGAAAACCTCGAGGAGACCTACGGCGCACTCGTGCGCGCGCTCGCGCCGCTGGAACTGGCGTACCTCCACCTGATGGAGGGCCCGCACCGGGGCCTCACCCTGAACCTGCGCGAGAACTGGCCGGGCGCGTTCATCCTCAACCCCTTCACCCACCCGGAGACGACCGGCCCCGACGCGCTCGCCCTGATCAAGGACGGCACCACGGACCTCGTCTCCTTCGGCTCGATGTTCCTGGCCAACCCCGACCTCCCCCACCGCCTGCAGCAGGGCGGCCCCTTCAACACGCCTGACCCGACCACCTTCTACGGCGGTGACGACCAGGGCTACACCGACTACCCGTCACTGACGGCCTGACCCTAGGTTGTTCCGGCGGGGTCGCGGGGTCACCGCTGTCGCGCCCGGTAAAGATCCCGTATCAGCGCGATCTCCGCGCCGTGGTGCAGCAACTCCTGGTTGACCCACCACACGACATCGACGAACGGTTCCTCGGCGTCGCTCCCATGGGGATAGGCGCAGTACCCCACGGTGTCGAGCACGGAATCGTCGTCGATGCCGAGCAGTGCCTTCCGCCAGGCGGCCGCGCCCGCGTCGAACGCCGCGATCGCCCCCGCGACCTCCCCGTGGTCGAGGTAGTCGTCTCGGGTCAGCACGTGGCCGCCCGCCGTGTGGTCCGCGCGTAGGGTCAGCATCTCGCTGAGGTGGCTCAGGCGCCAGGCGATGGTGGTGAACGGCGGCGGCCAGGGGTGCGGGTACGGCGCGGCGTCGCGGCCCCATTCGCCCCTACCGGCCAGGAAGGTCGCTCGCGGCCCCGGTCCGTCCACGCGCCGCCGGACCGACCAGCAGCCCGGGACCGGTTCCCAGAGGAACTCGGCATCGGCCATGGGGCCGACCTCGGTGTCGGCCCCGTCGCCGCTGTCCATGACGGGACCCGTCAGCCGGTCGGCGAGGCGCTTCCGCGCGAAGTCGAACTGCTTCAGCAAGGGCACGAGACGGGACGGGATCACAAGACGCTCCTGCGGCCGGCGGGTCGGCCCGTTGAGGAAGGACGATCTGCTGACCCGCCAGCCTGCCAGAGCCGGCACCGGCACCGCGTCCCAATTTCCGAGGCCTGATCAGGACAGCGCGGCGATGAGCTCTTCGCGGCACGTGACACGGCGGACAGCATTATCCCGGCCCCTACCGTGTCAACCCCCTAGATATGGGGATGTTCGCTCTCGCGAGCACGCGGGATCCTCGTCGATGAGCGGCCCGAACAGGGCCCCGGGCCCCGGCTCCGAGGGGGAGGGAGCCGGGTCCCGCCCCCGTCCGGCCCGGAACGCCCGGGCTGAGCGGTGAGGCGAAGCGGTGAGGCGCGGAGCCCGGTCAGTGACCGGCGGCCTTGACGAGGGCGACGACGGTGCCGATCGCCGCGTCCGCCACCCCGGCCAGCAGTGCGACAGCCGTGTGGGCGCCCATGCGGACGCCTCCGTACCAGCCCCACGCGAACAACACCCCCACGCTCACCCCCGCCGCGGTGAGGAGCGCCGTCCGCAACTCCATCGCCCCGAGAGCGGACAGCGCGATGAGGACCAGCGGTCCGACAGCCGAGAGCAGCAGCGGGCTGGACACGAACAGCGTCTGCCGGAGTTGCCGCCCGCTGTCTTCCGGCCCGTGCATGACCCGATGCGCTTGCCCGTCCGCGACGATGGAAGTCAGCCACAGCCCCACCGCTGTGACCGCGACCGACACGGCGGCACCCCTCGGTCCGGCATGCCCGGAATGCGCCAGGCCCACCACCACCGCGATCATGGTGATCGTCGCGTAGAGACGTTCCTTCAACCTGGACGCGATCAGGACGGCATGATCCAGGTCCTGCCCGGGCCACCCGGATTCCGGGGCCGTGTCGTCCATGGCGCCCACCGTACGGTGGGTCGCCGACGCCGAGCGCCAACCGTTCCGGGGCATCCCCCGGCCGGCCCAGCGTTCGCGCGGCTCGACCACCGCCCCGTGTGCTCCGGGCGGTCACCCGGAGAACACGGGGCGGATCACGCGGCGAAGCCGCTCGTCGTCAGTGGGTGTACAGCCACCAGTAGTACTTGTACTGGTCGTTGTTGTATTCGCGCTTGCACTGGTATTCGTGCCAGTTGCCGTGGTCCTGGCCGTCCTTGCCGGCCTTGCGGCAGGTCTGCTCGTCGGCGTACGGGCCGTGCTTGTCCCAGTGCTCCTTCACCGGGTCGACCTGCTGGCTCGTGGCGCTGCCGCTCGGGCTCGGGGACTCATCCGACGGAGCCGCGACGGCCGCCCCCGCCGTACCGGCCAGCAACAGCACCGCGGTGACGGTCGCCGCCGCCGGTGCGAGGCGGAAGGTCCTCGACTTCATGGGCTTACCTCTTTCCTTGGCATCTGCCCCGATAGTGGGCGCGGAACGCGGCCGCCGGAACGGGCGTACGGGGGCGGGACGCCGAGGACGGCCCGCGCGGGCGGGCTCGAACCTCACGCGGCGTGGGGAAGGAGGTGGGTTGTCACGCGACGGCTTTCGCCCGGCCCTGTGTCGCGGCGCGACAGCAGGTCAACACCTGCGTGACAGTGCCGTCGTCCTCTTCGATGTCCCGGACGTGCTCGAAGCCGATCCTGCCCAGCAGGGCCAGCGAGGCATGGTTCCGCGCGGCCACGGTGGCGTGCACCTCGGGCAGCCCGAGCGTGTCGAAGCCGTAGGCGACGAGCTTCTCCGCCAGCTCGGTCCCCAAGCCGTTACCCCATGCCGTGGGGATCAGGGCGTAGACGATCTCGTGGCCACCGACCACATCGGTCGGTTTGATCTCGGCATGCCCGATCAGGACTCCGTCCCGGCGCACAGCCCAGACGTCGAAAAGCTTCCGGGCGTAGACCTTGGTGAAGATCCGCCCGAACAGGGCCCGGTCGTCCGCCTCGGAGGCCGGGCCGTCGCCCATCCACTGGGACACCCTCGTGTCCTGGAACAGAGCGACGAAGCCTTCTTCGTCCTCCGGTACGTACGGCTCCAGCAACAGGCGCGCGGTGCGCAGAGTCGGGATCATGAACGGCGACGGTAGCCACACGGCACAGAGCGGGGCAATCCACTTTCCCGTGTGCGCCTGACCCGTGCGCGCCGACCCGCAGTCAATCCGGTCGCGGATCCCCAGCACGAACTGGAATGATCCAGACATGGGACGAACCTTCGAGGAGCTGGTGGCGGAGGCGGAAGAGGCCCCCGTGACGGGCTGGGACTTCTCCTGGCTCGACGGCCGGGCCACCGAGCAGCGCCCGTCATGGGGTTATCAGCACATGATGGGCGAGCGCATGGCGCATGCCGCGGCGGCCCTGGACATCCAGACCGGCGGGGGAGAGGTACTCGCCGGGGTGCCGAAGCTACCGCCGCTGGTGGTGGCCACGGAGTCGTGGCCGCCGAACGTGGTCAAGGCCACCCGGCTGCTGCACCCCCTCGGCGCGGCCGTCGTCCACGACGAGGACGAGCCACCGCTGCCGTTCGCTGACGAAGCCTTCGACCTGGTCGTCAGCCGGCACCCGGTGACGGTGTGGTGGGAGGAGATCGCCCGGGTGCTCAGGCCCGGGGGTACGTACTTCTCCCAGCAGGTCGGTCCCGCGAGCGTCTTCGAACTGGTCGAGTACTTCCTGGGCCCGCAGCCGGAGGAGGTGCGCCGCAAGCGGCACCCCGACGACGCCCGCCGCGCGGCGGAGGCCGCCGGGCTGGAGGTCGTCGATGTCCGCGCGGAATCCCTGCGCACCGAGTTCCTCGACGTCGGCGCGGTCGTCTACTTCCTCCGCAAGGTGATCTGGATGGTCCCGGACTTCACCGTCGACCGGTACCGGGACCGCCTGCGCGAGCTGCACGAACGCATCCACAGCGAGGGCCCCTTCGTGGCACACACCGCGCGGTTCCTCATCGAGGCCCGCAAGCCTTACTGACTCCCGGGGTGGGCATCCGTCGGCACCGTCAAGAACCCTTGGCGGCGGCCGGGTGTCCGGTGCGCAGGTGACGGTTACTTCTCGGAACAGCCGGCCGCGGGTTCTCGGCCGCCCTCCGCCGTGCTTCCCCGCATGAGTCCGCATGAATCTTCATGAGCCAGGAAGAATTCGGGGGAATTCACATGGCACGCTTCAACACCCGTGCCGCCACGCCGGCCCGCCCGGCCTCGCTTGTGACCACGACGGGGCACACCCGCACCCACCCCGGCGGCAAGGGGCACGCGCGCGACGACCGCTCCGAGCTGTTCCTGCACGCGGTCGCCGACTTCGTCTCCCAGCAGACCCACTATGAGAAGACCACGGATCGCGACGATCGGTTCGCCGCGCTCGTGAGCAGGCTCGCCGTCGAGGACGCCGCGTGGACCGCCGGCCTCCTGGGACGGCTGCGCGGCGACGGCCGGATGCGCACCGCCTTGCTCGTCGGCGCCGCCGAGTACGTCAAGGCCCGGCTGGACGCGGGCGCCACTGACGGCTCCACGGACGACGGCCCGACGAACCGTCAGCGAACTGTTCGGGGACGCCCTCGACTGCCGCCACAACCCGGACAGCGCCCGCCCGCCCGCCTCGGACCGCACCCTCGCCGCGCACCAGGCGTTGATGGTCGTGCCCGTCGCGGAACGCCGCGCCCTGATCACCGGCCCCGTCGGCGCTGAGCGGCTCGCGGACGCGGGCATGACCTGGGAGGCCGGCATACCTCCATGGGCACCATGGCCCTCGTCCGCAACCTGCGGAACTTCGACGAGGCCGGCGTGTCCGACGAAGTCGCCCAGCGGGTGGCCGCCCGGATCGCCGATCCGCAGGAGGTGGCCCGGTCCGGGCAGTTCCCCTTCCTGTACCTGGCCGCGTACCAGCACGCCCCGTCGCTGCGCTGGGCCTGGTCGCTCGAGCAGGCCCTCGGCCACTCGCTGGCGAACGTCCCGGCGCTCCCCGGCCGGACCCTGATCCCGGTGGACCGCTCCGGCTCCATGTGGTCGCCGCTGTCCGACCGGTCCCGGCTCAACCGCGCGGACGCCGCCGCCGTCTGCGGCACGGCGGTGTCGATGCGCGCCGCGCACGCCGACCTCGTCGAGTTCGGCACGACCAGCGCGCCTGTGGTCCACCGCGAGGGCGAGTCGGTCCTCGAGGTACTGGAACGCTTCGGCAGCCTGGGCGGTACCGACACCACGGAGGCCGTGCGCCGGCACTACCGGGGCCAGGACCGCGTCCTGATCGTCACCGACGAGCAGGCCGCGTACCGCCACGCGCACGGCCCGACCGAGCGGGTCCTGCGGAGACGGGCAGCCCGCATCCGGGCTCTGGGGATCACACCTTGTCCCGCCGGTGTGCCGAAGCTCCCTGGCGAGGCCGGGCTCACCGCGTGGGGTTCAGGTCGTCGAGCTCCGCCATCACATCGGCGAGCGTTGCCTCAGCTAGACACGCAAGTGACAACGGACAGTTTCGCGGCGGCATGACGGAGGATGTCTTCCAGGCACTCGCGGACCACCCCCGACGCACAATCTCGACGAGCTGTCCGAGCGGAACAGTCACGCGCTCTGCGAGGTCTGCGCCCGCCCCAACCATGAGGAACGCGCTGAGCCTGCCGCACTGGAGGCGACCGGAGCTGGTGCGCGCACGCCGCCAGGGCGGCTACACGTTCCATGACCTGCACACCGAACCGCTTGAGCAGATCGCCGTCCGGTGGCTCAGGCGCGAACCCGCCGGAGGCATCATGATCAGCATTCACGTGACCAGCGTCTTCGTCGACGACCAGAGCAGGGCCCTGACCTTCTACACCGACAAGCTGGGCTTCGAGAAGAAGAACGACATCCCCATGGGGCCGGCACGCTGGCTCACCCTCGTCTCCCCGGCCGCCCGCGACGGCGTCGAGCTGCTGCTCGAGCCGGATACCCACCCGGTGGCCAAGCAGTACAAGGAAGGCCTGATGGCGGACGGAGTCCCGGCCGCCTCCTTCTCCGTGGACGACATCCACGCGGAGCACACGCGCCTGACCGGCCTCGGCGTCAAGTTCACCCAGCCGCCGACGCTCATGGAACCGTTCACGACGGCGGTTCTCGACGACACCTGCGGCAACCTCATTCAGCTGACACAGCTGCCGTAAGCCCGCGCTTGAGTTTGACCTCCGGTCCGGCGATGGAACGGGAGTGGCTGCCCCGCCTCGCCGCCCCGCCGCCCCGCCGCCCCGGCTCACCAGGGGATCGGCCCGTCGACGTCGAAGTAGCCTCCGGTGGGGCCGTCCGGGCCCAGTCGTGCCATGCGGACGATGATCTCGGCGCCCTCCTCGACGGTCTGCGTGCCGGAGTGCTGGTTCAGGTCCGTGGCCGTGTAGCCGGGCTCCACCGCGTTCACCCGCATGTTCGGGAAGGCCTTCGCGTACTGCACGGTGATCATGTTGACCGCGGCCTTCGAGGCCGGATAGGCGACGCCGGGGTAACCGAAGCCCGGCGTGTCCGGGTCGGCGGCGCGGGTCAGCGAGGCCAGGCCGCTGCTCACGTTGACCACGACCGGCGCGGCGGACCGCTGGAGCAGCGGCAGGAACGCATGGGTGACACGCACGACGCCGAAGACGTTCGTGTCGAAGACCCGTCGCATCATGTCGGCGGTGATCTCCGCCGGCCCGGCCACACCTCCGTCCGGCGTCCGCTCCTCGATGCCGGCGTTGTTGATCAGGACGTCCAGTCCGCCGTCGGCCTCGATCGTCTTCGCCGCGGCGGCGACGGAGGCGTCGTCGGTGACGTCGAGGACGACCATCCGTGCCCCCAGCCGCTCCGCCGCCCGGCGGCCCCGCTCGGCGTCCCGGCTGCCGATGTAGACCGTGTGGCCCGCCGCGAGAAGACGGCGGGCGGTTTCGTGGCCGAGACCCTTGTTCGCTCCGGTGATCAGCGTTGTCGTCATGATCCCAGTCTTCTCCCAGATGGCGCGGCGAGCCAAGGGCGTACCGTCCGATCACGTCGGCACCGACGGAACGCCCCGTCCCGGTCGGCGCCCCGGCGACAACCGCCTCAAGGCCCGTAACCTTGCGGCGATATGGCGGACCTATCGCGCTGCCGGAGCCCAGGGACTCATGGCGACCGGCCCGGTCGAGGACGAGATCGCGGTGAAGACCGGACCCGCACCGACACGCTGCCGGCGGGGCGGCGGCGGGGCGGCGGCCAGGTGGCCGGGACGCGATCCGCGCCCGGCGCGAGTGCGCCAGCGGGAGTGGCCTTCGCGCCACCCATGACCGGCCAAACCCGCCCCCAACCGCTCCGATAGCATGTTCGATCACAAGACGACCGCCCCCGACGCCCGCCCTTCACCCGAAAACATGTCACCCAGCGCGACAAGCACTCCCTTTACCCAATATCTAACAAAACGGCCGGACAATTGATATCTACAGACTCGCGAATAAATCGTAGATCTGCGTTCTCCGCGTGGCGTCAACCACGGGTAATACTGTGGACCGTGGCGAGTGTGGTGGCCCTCGGATTCCTTGTCGCGCTGGAGATCGCCGCGCGTCACTACGGAATGCGCGGGCCGATTACCAACCAGGCGCGCGAGGTGATATTCGCTCCCAAATCGGGGCCGCTGCTGTACGCCAGCATGGCGTTGATGATGGTGGTGCTCACCTGGCGGGAACGAATGATCGCGGCCGGTGTCGCGGTCGGCATCGACGTCGTCTTCTTTCTGGTGCGGTGGGCGTTCGACGCCAAGATGATGTTCGGCAACGGCGCGCTGTGGGTGGTCCTGGGCTACGCGGTCATCGCTGTCACGCGCCGCACCGGCCGGGAACGCGCCCTGCTGCTGAAGGGCGTCGGGCTGGGACTGCTGCTGGTCGCCGGTCGCAAGACAGGCGACACCTGGCTGCTCGTCACCTCGAAGACCCGCCCGACGGTCCTCGACCAGTACGTGGCGACCGCGGACCACGCGCTGGGCGACCCGTCGTGGCTCGCGGGCCGGATCGTCAGGGCCACCGGCCCGATCGGCGACCACATCCTCGACTACGTCTACATCCAGCTCGCGGTGGCGGCGGTCGTCGTCGCGCTGTACCAGCTGCGCAACGTGGCGGCCGAGCGCCGCTTCCCGAGTCACCACCTGGTGCGCACGTTCCTGGTGATCGGCCTCCTCGGCCCCGGCATCTACATGATCTTCCCGGTGGTCGGGCCGATCTTCGCCTACGGCGCCGACGGCGGGCACTGGGCGGTGGCCGATCTGTGGCCGAACACGCCGCCCACCGGTGTGCCGCACCACATGCCGTTCAACGAGATCACCCCGCGCAACTGCATGCCCAGCCTGCATACGGCGTGGGCCACTGCGATATTCATCCATTCCCGCAGGGGCCCGCGAATTCTGCGCTTCTTCGGTGTGTTCTGGCTGATCGCCACGCTCGGCGCGACGCTGGGATTCGGTTACCACTACGGCACGGACATCGTCGCCGGCGTCGTGTTCACGCTCACGATCGAGGCGGCTCTGCGCTCGCTCGAGCGCGGCTGGGACCGGTCGGGAATCCAGCTGGTCGCCTACGGTGCGGCGGTCTTCACCGCCCTCCTGCTGTCGTACCGCTATCTGTCGGTGGAAATGGCCGAGCAGCCGTGGGTGTTCGGACCGCTGATCATGCTGTCGATGATCTCGGTGATCTACGGCTACATACGGACCACCAAGCTGTGGGAACCGAAAGCCACGCCGGCACGGCAGCCGGAACCACAGCCCGAGCTGGTCTGAGCCTCTGGAGCCACTAGGGCCTCTGGAGCCATGAGGGCTTCTGGGGCCACGAGGCCCCTGGAGCCACACGCCCCTCCCGCTTGCCTAAAGCCTTTAGGTAACTGCATAATCGGTTCAGGCGAACGGGAGGGACGCTATGGCACGCGCGGGACTGACCACGGAACGCCTCGTGCAGGCGGGAGCGGAGCTGGCCGACGAGGTCGGCTTCGACGAGGTGACCGTCTCGGCACTGGCCAGACGGTTCGACGTCAAGGTCGCGAGCCTCTACTCGCACCTGAAGAACTCCCAGGACCTGAAGACCAGGATCGCCCTGCTCGCCCTGGAGGAACTCGCCGACCGCGCCGCCGACGCCCTCGCCGGGCGGGCCGGCAAGGACGCGCTGACCGCCTTCGCCGACGTCTACCGCGACTACGCCCGTGAGCACCCCGGCCGCTACACCGCGGCCCGGCTCAGGCTGGACCCCGAGACGGCGGCCGCGAGCGCCGGCGTCCGGCACGCCCGGATGATGCGGGCGATCCTGCGCGGCTACGACCTGACGGAGCCGGACCAGACCCACGCGGTACGGCTGCTGGGCAGCGTCTTCCACGGCTACGTCAGCCTGGAGGCGAGCGGCGGTTTCAGCCACAGCGCCCCCGGCTCGCAGGAGTCCTGGGAGTGGACCCTGGACGCCCTCGACGCCCTGCTGCGCGCCCGGCCCTCCTCCTGACCCGAAAACGCGCCCGACAAGCGGACCGACAAGCCGACCGACAGGCCCGACCGACAGGCTGAGAGCATGCACACCGCCGAGCACGACTGGATCACCACGCCCATCACCGCGGACATCCTCCGCGGCGCCCTCGACCTGGAACGCACCCCCCACGGCCTGCTGCCGCACCGGCTGCCCGCCCGGGCCCGCGCCCAGTGCGCCGACGGGCAACTCGCCATGGCGGAGTCCCAGCCCTCCGGCGTACGGCTGGCCTTCCGGACGGGGGCCACCGCCGTCGAGCTCGACACGCTGCCCACCAAGCGCGTCTACGTGGGAGTGCCGCCCCGCCCCGACGGCGTGTACGACCTGCTCGTCGACGGCCGCCTGACCAGGCAGGCCCATGTGACCGGCGGAAACACCCTGACCATCGACATGGCCACCGGAACCGCCGAGCACCGGCCCGGCCCGGCCGGCACCGTCCGCTTCACCGGCCTGCCCGAAGGCGTCAAGAACGTCGAGATCTGGCTGCCGCACAACGAGACCACCGAACTCGTCGCCCTGCGCACCGATGCCCCCGTCGAGCCCATACCGGACCGGGGCCGCAGGGTGTGGCTGCATCACGGCAGCTCGATCAGCCACGGCTCCGACGCCGCGAGCCCCAGCACCACCTGGCCCGCGCTCGCCGCCTCCCTCGGCGGCGTGGAACTGATCAACCTGGGCCTGGGCGGCGGCGCCCTGCTCGATCCGTTCACCGCCCGCGCCCTGCGCGACACCCCCGCGGACCTGATCAGCCTCAAGCTCGGCATCAACCTCGTCAACAGCGACCTGATGCGCCTGCGCGCCTTCGCCCCCGCTGTCCACGGCTTCCTCGACACCATCCGCGACGGCCACCCGATCACACCCCTGCTGGTCGTCTCGCCCATCCTGTGCCCCATCCACGAGGACACCCCCGGGCCCAGCGCCCCGGACTTCGCCGCCCTGAGCGGCGGACGACTGCTCTTCCGGGCCACGGGCGACCCGGCGGAGCGCGCCGGCGGGAAACTGACCCTCACCGTCATCCGCGACGAACTGGCCCGCATCGTGCGGCAGCGGGCGGCCGACGACCCGAACCTCCACCATCTCGACGGCCGTGACCTCTACGGCCAGGACGATGCCGCCGAACTGCCCCTGCCCGACCGGCTCCATCCGGACGCGGCCACTCACCGCCTCATCGGTGAGCGCTTCGCCGGGCGGGCCTTCACCACCGGCGGCCCCTTCGCGGACCACACCGCCTGATACTGGGGGAGCCTGACACCGGGGAGGGGGAGAAGGAGGGATGGCCGAAGTGCTCCGTTCCCGTCACGCCCGTCGTATCCCCGGCGGCTACTGTGGCGTTGAGATTCGCATGGAGGATCCCATGAGCGCCCGGCCCGACCACGCACCGGCCCCGCCGTCCGTCCCACCGCCCGCCCCCGCTCCCGCCGCGGCCGTGCGACTGCTCGCGCGCATCCGTGCCGACCGCCGCGCCGAGCGGTGGGTGCCGGCCTTCGAGCAGGACTGGGCGAAGGCCCTGGAAGACGCCCGCTACAGCTACAGCCTCACGCCCGTCCACGATGTCGTGCGCGCGTGGCAGGCGCGCCTGGCCGTCACCCCGGCCGTCGACGCGTTCCTCGCCGCCGGCATGGACGATTCCGACGGCGTCGCGTCGGAGGACGCGCTCGGGATCCGCCCGTGAGCGACGCGGCCTGGCCGGCGCGGCTGTCGCCGAAGGCTCTCGGCGTGCTGGACGCCCTTCCGGAGCCCGTCCGCGAGACACTCCGCGACGTGCTGGACATCGCCTCCCGTGACCCGTGGTCCTTCCCGGCCTTCGACCGCCGGGACCCCGAGGGCGAGGACGTGCGCTCAGCCGCGATCGGGCACCTCACCGCCGTCTACTGGATCAACCGCGCGGCCGCGCGTCTGCACGTCATCGACATCGTCTGGCTCGGCTGACGGACGACCCCGACGCCCGTGCCTCACGGCTACGGTCTCGCGTCGGGCGGCGGCCCGTCGTCGGTCACCGACGACAGGTTCTGGACCTTCCGCGCCTTGTCGACGATGGCCGGCACCGCGTCCAGCGCGGCGGGCGAGAGTCCCTGGGTGCGCGGGGCGAGGTCGCGCACCCGGACGTCGCGCAGCGCCGTGGCCAACCTCAGCTGCGAGCCGACACGTTCGGCCAGTGCCCCTTGTTGACAATTGATCCATGGCACGGCGTACGCTCGCGTGCCAACCCATTCGCTCGAGTGGGCGGCGCGTGGCTCCGAGCCGCCCACGGTCCTGCGAACCCGGTCCCGCGCACTCGGAGGTCAGCACATTGAACGCAGCCACCCACTTACGGCTCTTCCGCACCTCCCGCAACACACCGACCGCCCGTCGCCCCCGTCGCGCCCGCCTTGTGTGGGGCGCCGCGGCACTCCTCGTCGCCGGCGCCGCCCTGCCCACGGCGGCCGCGCCGACGGGCGGGGGGAACGCCGATCACAACCCCCGCAAGGCCAGAAACGTCATCCTGCTCATCGGCGACGGCATGGGCGACCAGGAAGTCACCCTGGCCCGCGACTACACCGTCGGCGCCGGCGGCCGCCTCGCCCTCGACCGCTTCCCCGCGACCGGCAAATACACCACGTACTCCGTCGACAGCAAGGGCCGCCCCGACTACGTCACCGACTCGGCGGCGAGCGCCAGCGGCTGGTCCACGGGCCGCAAGACCGTCAACGGCCGCGTCTCGAAGACGCCGGACACCGACGTCGCCGTGCCCACCGTCCTCGAACTCGCCCGCCGCAAGGGCCTGGCCACCGGATCGGTCACCACCGACGAGCTCACCGGCGCCACCCCCGCCGCCATGGCCTCCCACGTCACCGAGCGCGGCTGCCAGGGCCCGGCCGACATGGCCCGCTGCCCACGCGACACCATCGGCCGCGGCGGGCCCGGCTCCATCGCCGAACAGTCCGTACGGCTGCGCCCGGACGTGCTCCTCGGTGGCGGCCGGCAGCGCTTCGACCAGAGGATCACCGAAGGCCCGTACCGGGGGCTGACCGTGACCCAGCAGGCGGAGAAGCAGGGCTACCACGTCGTCACCGACGAGCGCGGGCTGCGGGCCGCCGGGCCGGACCGCCCGCTGCTCGGCCTGTTCTCGCCGGACTCGCTCCCGGTGGAGTGGAGCGGCAAACGCGCGGCCGCCGGTGGCACCCCGCCGCAGCGCTGTGTCACCAACCCCGCGCGCCCGGCCGGCACCCCGACCCTGGCGGAGCTGGCCACCAAGGCGATCGGGCTGCTGGAGGCCAGGACGAAGGACCGGAGCGGGCCGGACAAGGGCTTCTTCCTCCAGGTCGAGGGCGCCTCCATCGACAAGCAGGCCCACGAGGCCGACCCCTGCGGGCAGATCGGGGAGACCGCCGCGTTCGACCGCGCCGTCAAGGCCGCCCAGGACTACGCCGCCCGCCACCCCGACACCCTGGTGGTCGCCACCGCCGACCACGCCCACAGCACCCAGATCCTCCCCGTCGACGTCAACCCGCCCGGGCTGTCGGCCACCCTCGTCACCGACGAGGGCAGCAGGGTCAAGGTCGGCTACTCCACCACCGACACACCCCAGGATGGCCAGGAGCACACCGGCACCCAGGTGGGCATCTCGGCCCGGGGCCCGAATTCGGACCGCGTCCAGGGAGTCACCGACCAGACCGAGCTGTTCACCACGATCACGACCGCGCTCGGACTGCGCTGACCGCGCGAGGAAATCCGGGCAACCCGTGGCGGTTTCCGGGAAAAGAATTCCCGGAAACCGCCGCGGGATTCCCGCCGTCAGCAGTACAGGTTGCCACCCGGCGTCACGCCGAGGAGCGACGTGAATCGCTGATAGCTCGACACCCGGCTCTGGACCTGGCCGGGGTTGCCGCCATTGCATTCCAGGGAGCCGTTGATGCTGCGGATCGTCTCCCCGAATCCACGGCTGTTGACCATGGCGTCGTGCGGGGTCATGGTGCCGGGGCCGCGCTGGGTGTTCCAGTACCACAGCGCGGTCTTCCAGGAGACGGCCGCGTCGGTCTGGACGAGCGAGGGGTTGTTGAGCAGGTTGATGCCGAGGGCGTCACCCGCCGCCTTGTAGTTGAAGTTCCAGCTGAGCTGGAGCGGTCCCCGGCCGTAGTAGGCGCTCTGGCCGGCCGGGCAGCCGTAGGGCTGGTTGCGGTCGCAGTAGTGGGGGTAGTTGGCGGTGTTCTGCTCGACGACGTAGACCAGTCCGCCGGTCTCGTGGTCGACGTTGGCGAGGAAGGCGGCGGCCTCCTGCTGCTTGATCTCCTTGCTGCCCGTGTTGGCGAATCCGGGGTACGCGCTCAGCGCGGCGACGAGCCCGCTGTAGGTGTAGAAGGCGTTCCGCCTCGGGAACATCTGGTTGAACTGCGCCTCGCTCACCGGGAAGGCGCCGGGCTTGCCGGGATCGCCGCCTCCCTGACAGGTGTACGGGTCCCAGTACCACGTGCTGATGACCGGGTCGTACCCGGGGTTGTCGTGCTCCGCGATGTAGTACCGCCCGTCGGTGTACCGGACGACCGTGCCGGTCGTGTACCAGGTACCCGCGGTCCAGGTCTTCGCGTTGTCGCAGGGGCCGGCGGCGCTCGCCGTGGTGGCGGGGGCGAGGACGGCCATGCCGATCAGGGCCAGTAAGCCCAGCAGCAGGGCCGCGACGCGGTTTCTTCTCACGATGGCTCCTAGTGGGGATCGAGCGAATCGCTGACGGCGAATCAGAGCCGCGAGTGGCGGTCTGCGGGATCTCTCACCGTCGCGAAGTGCAGTGAATATCCGGGCGAGTTTGGATGTCAACAGCAGGTATCGCCACCGGCCTAACTCGCCGTATTTACCCATGACTTCAGGACAACTGCGGCGGAAGGGGCTTGCGAGGGCCTTGAGCGGCGTGGCAACCATATGCCGGAAGCCGGACGCGTGCCGAGGAAATGCCGCTGTCCCAAGGCTTCGTGCGGCGATGAGCCGCCACTGACGCCTCTCCGGGCAAAAGGTTGCCCGAATGGCCCTTGAAATCGAGGAGAGATTTATGCGTGACTTCAAGCGTGCGCGCTACGCGGCCGCTGTCCTGGCCGCCGCGGCCACCGGCATCGCGCTCGGCGCGGGACCGGCGGCGGCGGACGTCCCGATCGGCCGGGCCGTGACGGGCAAGATGACCTACTACACCGACAAGGGCTACGGCGCCTGCGGAACTCCCATCGACGCGACCTCCCAGGACCTGGTCGCGGTCTCGGCCGCGTGGTGGACGTCCGGCAACCCCAACAACGACCCGCTCTGCAAGGGCATATCGGTGGAAGTGAGCTACAACGGCAAGTCCATCAGAGTGCCGGTCAAGGACAAGTGCCCCTCGTGCGACCGCAACCACATCGACCTGAGCCAAACGGCCTTCCAGAAGCTGGCTCCGCTCGACAAGGGCGTGGTCAACGGCATCACCTGGAAGTTCGTCCGCTGACGGAGGCGGGCCCCGGGCGCTGCTGACCTCGGGGGCGGGGAGCACGGCGTTCCCCGCCCCCACCGGGCACGTCCCCCGCACCGTCCGTCGGCGGCACCGGCAGCCCGTCCCCCGGGGACGTGACCCGCAGGCACAGCACAGCGTTGAGCAGCAGCAGTGCCGCGTAGACCCACACCAGGCCCCGGAAGCCGAACGAACCGTATGTCACCGTCCCGATCAGTGGGCCGACCGCGACGCTCAGCCCGGCGCCCAGGGTATACACGCCCATCACCTGGCCCTGTCGCTCCGGCGCCTGGGCGATCATCATCGCGGGCAGCGGTACGTACCCCGCCAGCCCCGCGCCGTAGACGGCGACCGCGACCGCCGCCACCGGGAAGTCGTAACCGGCCGCGGCGGGCAGGTAGTAGCAGAGCAGACAGCCGACGGCGCCGAGCACGCCACCGAACAGGGCACAGGTCTTGCGCCCGCTCCAGTTGTCGCCCAGCACACCGAACACCAGCAGGGCGCCCAGGTTGGCGACCATCATGACGACGAGCAGGGAGTTCCACTCCCCGTCGCTGAAACCCAGGTCCCGCACGAAGAAGGGCATGAAGACCCACATGCCGAACGACGGTGTGGTGTTGATGAGCCGGATGACCAGGCTCACGCCCAGCTTCGGCTTCTCCACCAGGATCCGGAACGTGCCGGCCAGCTCGGCCCGCGCGTCCCGGCCCGGCGCCAGGCCGCTGAACCCCGTCCGCTCGCGGAGCAGCAACAGGACGACGAGAGAGCCCGCGAGGATCACCGCCAGGGACAGCCACAGCGTCCGGTAGAAGCCGAGGGACGGCGTGACCGCGGCGAAGACGAAGGAGCCGATGATCGGGTACCCCGAGCTGTAGCAGAACCAGAACCAGCCGACCGCCTTGCTCTGGTGGTCCCTCGGCGCCACCGCCATGACCCACGACAGGAAGCCGTAGGCGAACATCGGATAGCCGAAGCCACGCAGCCCGTACGTGACCATGACGAGCCAGTAGCTCCCCGCCGGGACGGCGACCCCCAGCATCAGGGCGTGGAACAGCACCCAGATCACCGCCCCCGCCGCCATCACCCGCCGGGGGCCCCACCGGTCGGACAGCAGACCCGCGCCCAGGAACGAGGCCACGGCCGCGGTGACGCCGTAGACGGTGATGATCGCGCCGGCGCCGGTCGCGGAGAACCCGAGGTCGTCGCCGAAGTACTTCGACAGATAGCTCGTCTCCACCCCGTCGCCGATCATGAACAGCAACAGGCCGACGTACCCCCAGAAGAGGGGCCGGGGGATGCCCATCCGGTCCAGCGTGTGCCGTGCGGTGGGGGAGTGGGGTGCGAGGCCGCCCGGCCCGTTCCGGCCGCTCATGACGTCCTCGTCCCCGTCGGCACGATGTGGAGCTTGCGGCCGGTTCCGGCGCGGAAGGCGGCCACCGCCTCGTCGAAGCCCTCCAGCCCGAAGACATCGCTGACCAGCGGGTCCAGGTCGAGCCCGGCGGCGAGCAGGTCGATGGCGGGCTGGAAGCTGTTGTGCACGGCCATCGAGCCGATGATGTCGATCTCGCGGTTGTAGACCGCGAAGGGGGAGAAGGCAGCGGTGCGCGCCGGGTCGGCGACACCGAACTGGAGGAACGTGCCGCCCTTGCGGACCCGGGTGAGCCCGTCCTCGATGGCGGCGACGACGCCGGTCGCGTCGATGACGACCTCGAAGCCCTGCGGCCGGTCCAGCACGTCCGCGTCCGTCGCCACGGCGTCCGCCGCGAACGACTCGGCGAAGGCCAGCCGTTCCGCGTTGACGTCGACCACCGAGACGGAGGCGGCGCCCGCGCCGCGCACCACCGCGGCCATCATCAGCCCCATGGTGCCCGCGCCGTAGATCAGATAGTGCTCGCCGGGGCGGCGCGGCAGCCGGTTGAGGCCGTGCACCGCGCATGACAGCGGTTCGACCAGGCCCGCGGCCGCGTCGGACAGCTCGTCCGGCAGGACGTAGGCGCAGCGGGCCGGCACGGCGACGAATTCGGCGAAGCCGCCGTCACGCGTGACGCCGATCGCGCTGTAGTCGTCGCAGAGGTTGCCGCGCCCGATACGGCAGTAGTGGCAGGCCCCGCAGGGGAGGTTGGGGTCGACGGCGACCCGGGCGCCCACCGCCGGCGCCGTCACGCCCGCGCCGAGGGCCACGACCCGCCCGGTCAGCTCGTGCCCGGGCACCAGCGGATACCCGGCGGAGGGCAGTTCGCCGCCCAGGATGTGCATGTCCGTGCCGCACAGGCCGCACGACGACACTTCGACGACGACCTCGCCGGGGGCCGGGACGGGATCGGCTGTTTCGGTCAACCGTGCCTCACCGGGACCGGTGACCACTACTGCTCGCATCGGCTCGCTCCTCACTTCCTTGTGCGGACTTCCTTGTGCGGTGGCGGGACCGTAACCTCGACGTAAACGCTTGCGCAAGCGTTTACGTCGAAGAAGCCATGAGGTAATTTCGAGATCGGCATCGACGACGGCAGCGGCGGACGACGACAACAGCGGTGGACACCCCGCCGCACAGGAGGCTCGGGGACCATGGCAACGATGGCGGACGTGGCCCGGCACGCGGGCGTCTCCGTGGCCACCGTCTCCCACGTCCTCAACGCGACCCGCCCCGTGCGCCCCGCCACGCGCGACGCCGTCCGGGTCGCCATCGACGAACTGGGCTACACCCACAACACCCTCGCCCGCTCCCTGGTGACCTCCCGTACGAAGTCCATCGGGCTCGCCGTCTCCGCCATCAGCAACCCGTACTTCACCGAGATCTTCCAGGGCGTCGAGGCGAGCACCCTCCAAGCCGGCTACAGCCTCCTCATCGTGGACCCGCACGACGACCCGGAACACGAGCTCAAGGCCGTCCGGCTGCTCCACGAGCGGCGAGTCGACGGCATGATCGTCGCCCCGTCCGCCGCCCCCGGCGCCATGCTCGACCACCTCGACCGGATGAAGGTGCCCACCGTCTTCCTCGACCGCCTCGTGGGCGACGCCTACGACCAGGTGTGCGCGGAGAACGAGGCGCCGATGGCCCGACTGGTCGCCCACCTGGCCGAGCGGGGACACACCCGCATCGCCCTGATCGCCGGAACACCCGGCCTCAGCACCACCACCGAACGCGTCGCCGGCTACCGCACCGGCCTGGCCGAGGCCGGCCTCCCGTACCGCCCCGAACTCGTCGTCGACGGCAACTCCCAGGCCGCCGGCGCCGAACGGGCCACCCACCACCTCCTCGGCCTCGACCGGCCGCCCACCGCCCTGGTGACCGCCAACAACGCCATGACCATCGGCGCCCTCCAGGCCCTGCGCGCGACGGGCCGCAGCGCCCCCGGCGACATGGCGCTCGCCTGCTTCGACGACTTCTCCTGGGCCGACCTGTTCGAACCCCGCCTCACCGCCATCGCCCAGCCCAGCCGCGACATCGGCGCGGCAGCGGTCGGCCTGCTCCTGGACCGGCTCGCCGACCCCGACCGCGCCCCCCGCACCCTCCGGCTGCCCTGCGCCTTCGTGCACCGCGGCTCCTGCGGCTGCACGGACTGAAGTGCCGACCGAAGCCCTGACCGACGCTCACATCCGCTGACCAAGACCTGTCGAAAGGCACCGACCACACATGATCATCGTCGCCGGGGAAGCCCTCATCGACCTCGTCCCCGCAGGGCCCGCCACCGACGACGAGCTGCCCGCCCTCCTGCCCCGGCGCGGCGGCGGACCCTACAACACCGCCGTCGCCCTCGCCCGCCTCGGCTCCCCGGCCGCCTTCTGCTCCCGGCTGTCCACCGACCACTTCGGTGAGGCACTCCTGCGCGCCCTGACGGCGGACGGCGTGGACACCTCCCTGGTCCAGCGCGGCCCCGAACCCACCACCCTGGCGGTGGCGCACATCGGCGAGGGCGGCTCGGCCACCTACACCTTCCACGCGGAGGGCACCGCCGACCGCCTCTTCCGGCTCCCCGCCGGCCTCCCCCCGGCGGCCCGCGCCATCTCCTTCGGCACCTGCTCCCTCGTCCTGGAGCCGGGAGCCGGGGCGTACGAGGAACTGATGCGCCGCGCGTCCGGGAACGGCCTGTTCACCGCGCTCGACCCGAACATCCGGCCGGGCCTCATCCCCGACGCCGACGCCTACCGGGCCCGCTTCCGCTCCTGGCTGCCCCACACCACCGTGCTCAAGCTCTCCGAGGAGGACGCGGCCTGGCTCGCGGAATCCACCGACCTCGAGGCCGCCGTCGATGAGTGGCTCGCGTCGGGTCCGTACGCCGTCGTGCTCACCCGGGGCGGCGCCGGCCTGACCGTCCGCACCCGCGACGGCGTCGAGGTGTCCGTCCCCGGCACGGAGACGGACGTCGTGGACACCATAGGAGCGGGCGACACCGTCAACGCCGCGCTGTTGCACCGCCTCGACCACCACGGCGCGCTCACGGGCACGCCCGCCCTGGACGCGGACCAATGGCGCGACGTCCTGGCCTTCGCCGCCCGCGCCGCCGCGCTGACCTGCTCCCGGGCGGGCGCCCAGCCGCCGTACGCCTCGGAACTCGAGGGCCCGATCCCGCGCTGACCCGCCTGACCGCTGACCGCTGATTGACGCGACGAGCCGGCGCCCGCCCCCACTTCCGCCCGGCCCGGGCGGCGCGGGCCGCTGGGAAGCGGGATGCGTGCACACCGGAGCGCGTCGGCCTCCGGCACGCCGGACGGCGCCTCGGCGGGATTGTCAGTGCCCCCTGCCATGCTGAGAGCCGATCGTCTCCCGCAAGGCCCGCCCGGCCCCCGCCGGGCGCACCGACACGCTCCCGCGGCCGAAAGGGCACCCATGCTGACGTCCACCCAAGTCCCCGGCGGGCCGGCCTGGCTCGACCTCGGCACCCCCGACATCGACGCCGCCGTCGCCTTCTACGGCGCGGTCTTCGGCTGGGAGTACGCCTCGGCCGGCCCCGCCGTCGGCTACGGCTTCTTCCGGCTCGGCGGCAGAACCGTCGCCGGTGTCGGGCCCCTGACGGAGGAGGGGGCCGGCTCGGCCTGGACGGTGTACTTCCGCGCGGAGGACGCCGATGCCACGGCGAAGGCCGTGGAGCAGGCGGGCGGCACGGTCCGCATCGCGCCGGGTGACGTCTTCACCGCCGGCCGGATGGCCGGCTTCACCGACCCCACCGGCGCCGAGTTCGCGGTCTGGCAGGCCCGTGACGTGCGGGGGCTGGATCTGGTCAACGAGCCGGGCTCGGTCAGCTGGGTCGAGCTGTACACGACGGACCTGGCCGCGGCGGACGCGTTCTACCGTGCCGTCCTGCCCTGGGACACCCGGGACCTGCCGGTGGGCGGCGGCCTCCAGTACAAGGTCGCCGGGCCTGCGGGCGGCGGAGTGGAGACCGTGCACGGTGGCCTCATGCAGCTGCCCGAGGGGCACCTGGCGGCGGGTTCCCGCTCCGAATGGCACCCCTATTTCGAGGTCGCCGACTGCGACGCAGCGGTGGCCTCGGCGGCGGGGCACGGTGCCATCGTCCTCATCGAGGCCATGGACGCCCCGGGCATCGGACGCGTGGGCATGTTCCTCGACCCCTTCGGAGCCCCGTTCGCGGTGATCAGAAGCGCCGAGTCCTGACTTCGCCTCGAGGCCCGGCGTGGTCAGCGCCCCTCGCCGGGCGGCGTGCCGCAGCTCGGACCGCCCGGGCCGTCGAACTGCACGGAGCTGAGGAAGTCCCGGTAGGCGGGGAAGAAGTTGCCCTTGCCGGTCGGCCCGGCGGACGTGACGGTCGTGCAGCCGGTGTAGTTGGCGTCGGACCAGAGATGGATGGTCGAAGATGTGCGGTTCCAGTCCGATTCTGCCCGGTCGTTCATGCCGAGAGGGGCGAGGTCCGGCGTGCTTCCGCGTAGCTGGATCATCTCGCCGGTGCCGTCGAGGCCCGAGAACATGCAGTAGTAGCCGACAGGGCAACGGTCGTACCCGCCGGCGGCGTGGGCTGTGGAGACCGGCAGCACGGTGCCGGCCAGTGCGGCCACCGGAACGAGCAGTGTACGCAAGGCGTTTCTCATGTTCGTGTGTCTCCCCGGGCCGGATGACGAAGCCGCGTTGACGAGCCGTTGCGTCAAGGATCGAGGAACCGGCGCTCGGCGCCAAGGGCTGTGCCCACGTTCACCCCTGGGGGTATGTGTCGTGAATTCCTCGCCTCGGCCGCCGATTTCCCGTCACCTGTTTGACCGGTGACGTCAGTCTGTGTGACAGTCGGCCATCGAAGAAGCCGGCGCACATGAACGCACGGAGTGATTCGCATGATCAACAGACGTGACTTCGGCAAGGCCGTGGGGCTGGGCACGAGCGCGGCCGCCGTTTCGCTGACCGGACTGGGGGGCTCGTGGAGCGCGTCCGCCGAGACCCGGAGCGCGTCCGGGACACCGACGCCGACATCGGCAGCCACCCTTCCGCAGCTGAAGCAGATCAAGGCCGGCCTGCTGAACGTCGGCTACGCCGAACTGGGCCCCACCCACGGGCCCGTGGTCATCTGTTTGCACGGCTGGCCGTACGACATCCACAGCTACGTCGACGTCGCCCCTCTGCTGGCCGAGGAGGGCTACCGGGTGATCGTCCCGTATCTGCGCGGTCACGGCACGACGCGCTTCCTCTCCGGCCGGACGTTCCGGAACGGCCAGCAGTCGGCCCTCGCCGTCGACCTCATCGCCCTGATGGACGCCCTGAAGGTGGAGAAGGCCGTTCTGGCAGGCTTCGACTGGGGCTCGCGCACCGCCGACATCGTCGCCGCGCTCCACCCCGAACGCTGCAAGGCCCTTGTCTCGGTGGGCGGGTACCTCATCACCGATCGCCAGGCGAATCTGAAGCCGCTGGCCCCCGAAGCCGAACACGCCTGGTGGTACCAGTACTACTTCGCCACCGAACGAGGCCGGCTCGCCATGGAGGACAAGGCCCTGCGGCACGACCTGACCAGGCTCGTCTGGGACACCGTCTCCCCTACGTGGGAGTTCGACGACGCCACGTTCGAGCGCACCGCGGCAGCGTTCGACAATCCCGACTACGCGTCCGTCGTCATCCACAACTACCGCTGGCGGCTGAGCCTCGCCGACGGCGAGCGCCGCTACGACGGACTCGAGAAGCGGCTCGCCGCGCGGCCGGTCATCGAGGTACCCACCGTCACCCTCGACCCCGAACGGGACCCCTTCACGGCTCCGGGCGCCGACGCCTCGTACCGCGACAGGTTCACGGGCGCGTACGAGCACCGAACCCTGACGGGGATCGGCCACAACCTGCCCCAGGAGGCGCCCGAAGCCTTCGCCCAGGCCGTCGTCGACGCCGACCGATTCTGACGAAGCATCCGGAAGTATCCGCCCGAGATTGAACGGAGTCCGACATGGAACACGGCAGCAACACCGACACCACTGCCGTGGCGGCACGCCGAGCGCGCTTCGGCCGGCTGCCCGAGCGAATCCGCTACGAGGACATGGTCGAGGAAAGGGCGGCCTCGGTGAACGACTCGGCGCGTCACGCCCACGACTCCGAGGGGTCGTGGAAGTTCTTCTCCTGCGTCGCCGTCGACCTCGGCCTCTGAGCGGAGCGCCGGCGGCGGATCTTGCTCGACGCCACACCAGTCACCTGCCAGACTGGTGATGTGAATCTCGACCATGTCTTCGTATGCGGTAATCCGGCACTTGACTTCGCCGCGACGCTGCGAGCGCGCCGCTCGGTGCGCTTCGAGATGTTCACGACGCCCGGCAGGCTGAACGCCTGGCACGTGGAGTCCGGCCTCGTCGACGCGGTCTCCCCCGGGCAGGAGGCCGACGTCGAGCAGGCGAGGGCCGTACGGGAGGCGATCTACCAGCTCGTCACAGCCCGTCGGCTCGGGCAGGAGTACGACAGGGCGGCGCTGACCGTCGTGAACAACGCGGCACGCAAGCCGCCCGCGGTGCCGCAGCTCACTCCGGCGGGGCGATGGACGCAGGCGACGCCGGAAGAAGCCCTCTCCATGGTGGCGCGGCACGCCGTCGAGCTCCTGAACGGGGCGGACGTGCCCCTGCTCAAGGAGTGCGGCAACCCGGAGTGCACCCGCACCTACATCGACCGCTCGCGGGGCATGCGCCGGCAGTGGTGCGGGATGGACTCCTGCGGCAACAAGATCAAGGCAGCCGCGTACCGCGCCCGCAAGAAGACCACGCCCGCAACGTCCCGCTGAGCCGGTCCGATCCGCCTCCGCTCGAATCCGAGCCGCGATCCGCCGCACGTCCGGCTCCCGTTCCACCCCCTCCCCGTTCCGCCCGGATCGTCTTCCGGCCGACGCCGCGTACCCCCTCACCGGTTGAGTCGACCAGCCGTGTCCAGCAACACAATCGCTCGACATTGTCGACTGACAATGTCGTCTGTACGTTGGGCCCCACTCGACTGCTGGAGTGCGACGAAAGGCAAGGCCCATGACGCACACCCCCGTTGGCGCCGCCCGGACGATCCCCGAGCGGCCGGCGCTGCCCCTGATCGGCCATGCCCTCGACCTGCTCAGGGGCGCCGACGGCCACGCCCTTCTGATGAAGGAGGTCAAGGAGCTGGGGCCGGTGTTCCGGCTCCGCGCCTTCGGGACCGAGACCGTCGTCGTCGGCGGCCTGGAGCTGGTGACGGAGCTGTCGGACGAGTCCCGGTTCCGCAAGAGCCTGTCCCCGGACCTGATCGAGGTCCGCCGGTTCGCCGGGGACGGCCTGTTCACGGCCTTCGGCCACGAGCCGAACTGGCGCAAGGCCCACGACATCCTGATGCCGGCGTTCTCGCTCGGCGCGATGCGCGACTACCACGGCACCATGCTCCGGGTCGCCCGGTCCCTGATCGCCGAGTGGGACCGGGCCGCCGGGGAACGGGCGGTGAACGTGCCCGAGGACATGACCCGGCTGACCTTCGACACCATCGGACTGTGCGGCTTCGGCTACGACTTCCAGTCGTTCCGCCGGGACCGGCTCCACCCCTTCGTCGACGCGATGTCACGGACGCTGGCCTTCGCCCAGGAACGGGTCGAATCCATCCCGGGCGCGGAGCTGTTCAAGCGGAAGCAGGCCGAGCGGTTCCGCCGGGACGTCGAGCTGATGACGGATCTGGTCGACGAGGTCGTCCGGCGGCGCAGGGCATCCGGCGACACGAGCACGGACGACCTGCTGGGCCGGATGCTGCACACCCGGGACACGGTGACCGGCGACCCCCTGGACGACGTGAACATCCGCAACCAGGTGATCACCTTCCTCATCGCCGGGCACGAGACCACCAGCGGCGCCCTGTCCTTCGCCCTCCACTATCTGACCAAACACCCCGAAGTGCTCGCGCGGGCCCAGGCCGAGGTGGACGCCCTGTGGGGGGACACGGACACCCCGGAACCCGACTACGGCGACATAGGCAGGCTCACCTACATCCGGCAGGTGCTCAACGAGAGCCTGCGGCTGTGGCCGACCGCACCCGGCTTCGCCGTGGAACCCCTTGAGGACACCGTCATCGGCGGCGAGTACGCCGTGCGCAAGGGGCAGACGCTGACGATCTACACCCCGGCCCTCCACCGCGACCCCGCCTGGGGCGAGAACGTCGAACTGTTCGACCCCGAGCGCTTCACGCCCGAGCGGGAGGAGAAGCGCTCGGTCCACCTGTTCAAGCCGTTCGGCAACGGCGAACGCGCCTGCATCGGCCGCCAGTTCGCCCTCCACGAGGCCACCCTGCTGCTCGGCCTGCTGACGCACCGCTACCGGCTGATCGACCACGCCGACTACCAACTGAAGATCAAACAAACCCTCACCATCAAGCCCGACGGCTTCACCCTCGAACTGGCCCGGCGCACCGACGACGAGCGCCGCCGCCCCACGGCCGCCGCGAGCGACGCCCCCGCCGGCCGGGACGGTTCCCCGACCCGACGGGCCACGGGCACCGCGCTCACCCTTCTGCACGGCTCCAACCTCGGCACCTGCGCGGGCATCGCCCGCGATCTGGCCGCGGCCGGTGACGAACGCGGGTTCGCTCCGACCGTGACACCCCTCGACGACTACGCGTCAGGCGAGAGGCTGAGCGCCGTCGAGGGCCCGGTCGTGATCGTGGCCGCCTCCTACAACGGCAGGCCCACCGACGACGCCGCCGAGTTCGTCGCGTCGCTGGACGGACTCGAGCCCGGCTCGCTCGATGGCGTCCAGTACGCCGTGCTCGGCGTCGGCGACCGCAACTGGGCGGCCACCTATCAGCGCGTCCCCTCCCTCATCGACGAGCGCCTGACGGCGGCCGGCGCCACCCCACTGCTGGAGCGCGGCGCCGCCGACGCCTCCGGTGACTTCGCGGGCGCCGTGGGCCGGTGGACGGACGACCTGTGGACCGCCTTGCTGGAGCGGTACGGCCACCCAACGGCCGCCGGGCCGGAGGAGCCCCAGGGGCACCCGGGCCTGTACGAGATCCAGGACGCCTTCGAGTCGGTCACCGGCGAACTCGCGGCACGGCACGGCGTACAGCCGATGGAAGTGCTCGACGCCTACGAACTCGTCGACATGAGCCATGAACTCGGCCGGTCCAAGCGCTTCCTGAGGCTGCGGCTGCCCGAGGGCGTCACCTACCGCACCGGCGACCACCTGGCCGTGCTCCCGAGCAACCCGGCCGCCCTCGTACGGCGGGTCGCCGACCGGTTCGGCCTCGACCTGGACCGTACCGTCCGGCTCCACGCGCGCCGCCGCGGCGGCGACTCCCTGCCCGTCGACCGCCCGCTGACCCTGCGCCGGCTGCTGACCGACTTCGTGGAGCTGCAGGACCCCGCCACCCGGGAACAGATCGCCGTGCTCGCCGAGCACACCGCCTGCCCACCCGAGAAGCGCCCTCTCGCCGAACTCGCCGCGGCGGACCCCGAGACCTTCCGCGCACGCGTGACGGCCGCCGGACGCAGCGTCCTGGACCTGCTGGAACACCACCGCGCCTGCGAGCTGCCCTTCGCCCGCTTCCTGGAACTGCTCCCGGTCCTCCGCCCGCGCCACTACTCGATCTCCTCGTCCGCCCAGGCGTCGCCCGGCGAGGTGGACCTCATGGTGTCGCTGCTCGCCGCACCCCACCGAAGCGGCGAGGGCACCTTCCGCGGCATCGCCTCCCATCACCTCCGGAACGTGACGGCGGGTGACACCCTTCATGCCCGCGTCCTGCCGTGCGGCGAGACCTTCCGGCTCCCCGAGGACCCGTCCGTGCCGGTCGTCCTGGTCGGCGCGGGCACCGGGCTGGCACCCTTCCGGGGTGCGATCCTCGACCGGCTGTACACCCGGTCGGCCGGAGCGCTGCTGTGCTACTTCGGCTGCGACCACCCCGACGTCGACTACCTCCACCGCGAGGAGTTCGAAGCCGCCGAGGCGGCCGGAGCCGTGAGCATGCGCCCGGCCTTCATGCACGCGCCCGAGAACGGCGCCCGCTTCGTCCAGGACCGCATCACGCGGGAGAGCGAGGAGATCTGGGCCGTACTGAAAGCCGGCGGCCTGGTCCGCGTCTGCGGCGACGGCCGCCGCATGGCCCCCGCCGTGCGGGAGGCGCTCATGACCGTCCACCGTGAGCACACCGGCGGGTCCGACGAGGAGGCCGCCACCTGGCTGGTCTCCCTCGCCGAGTCCGGTCGCTACGCCGAGGACGTCTGGGCCGGCTGACGACGTCCGTCAGCCCGCCACCCGCCGGCCCGTCGGCATCTCCGCCGGCTCCAGCCGCCCCCCGGCCAGGGCGAGCGTCGCGGAGACCAGGACCCGGAGGCCGACGTCCTCCGAGAACTCGTCCGGCGCGTAGAGGCGCTGCAGCGTCAGCCCGTCGAAGCCGGCGAGGAAGAACCGCGCGATCGTCTCCGCGGGCTGGGCGAGCTCGTACCCGGCCCGCGCCGCCGCCTCGGACACCAGCCTCGCCGTCACCTCGCCCACCCCCCGGTAGTAGCCCTCGTAGGCCTCGCTCAGACCGGGGGTCCGCAGGGCGAGCATGCTCAGCTCGGTGAGCAGCCGGTAGCGGGTCGGCTCCTCCCGCACGGTGCGCCACGAGGCGTGGGCCAGCGCGGCGATCGTCTCCTCGAATCCGGCGTCCTCGGGCGTCGCCCGCTCGACCCGCGCGGTCAGATCGTCGGTGAGCCGCTCCAGGACCGCCCGGTACAGGTCCGCCTTCGTACCGAAGGTGTAGTGGACCGTGGCCTGCGCGACGCCGAGCTCGGCGGCGATGGCCCGTGTGCTGCCGGCGGCGACGCCCTCCCTGGTCATGAGGTCGATGGCCGCTTTGATCAGCTGAGGGCGGCGCTCGGCCGCGGAGACGTGAGCCATCGCCCCATCGTACCGACCCAGTCGGACGAACGAGTCGTACGACCAGGTCGAGGTCCCCGTCTCAGCCGTCCACCTCCCGCCGCCGGGCGGCGGACGCGGCGCCCACGAGGAAGAGCGCGGCCCCGAAGGCCTGGACGATCGCCAGCCCCATGAACGTCCGCTGGATGCCCGCGGATTCCACGGCGGTGCCCGCCGCCGCCAGGCCCAGAGTGCCCCCGACAGCGCGCCGGCCGCGATCACGGTGAGGGTGGAGGAACGCAGCGGCGCCGGGATGGCGGCGGTGCGCACCGCCGCCATCGGGGCGTTCGACACACCGTTCAACAGCCCCACCACGACCAGGAAGACCGTCAGCGCACCCGGCCCCAGCGGAAGCAGCAGGGCCAGGAAGGCGATGCCCTGGCCCGCCCGGCCGAGGACGGCCAGGCGCAGGTTGGACAGCCGGCGCAGGGCGGGCCCCACCAGGAAGGTGCCCAGCAGCGCGCCGCCGCCGAAGGCGCCCAGCAGCACACCGGACAGGGTCGACGATCCGTGCCGCAGCAGGACGAAGACGGGGATGAGCGCGAACAGGGCCTGCCAGGCGCTCTCGCCGAGGATCTGGGCGAGCGTCCAGTGGCCGAGCATCCGGTCCCGGAACAGGACGGCCATGCTGTCGCGCAGCCGGCCGCGGCGCGGTGCCACGGCGATGGGAAGGTCGCGCGGCAGGCCCCAGCGGAGCAGGATCGCGGAGCACAGGAAGCTGAGTGCGTCCAGGAACAGCACGGCCGGGGCCCCCATCGCCGCGATGAGCAGTCCGGCGGCCGGCGGTCCGAGCAGGATGGTCAGGCGGGTGGCGCCCTGGAGGCGGGCGTTCGCCTTGCTGAGCAGCGTCTCGTCGTCGCCGACGAGGGCGGGCAGGATGGCCTGCTGGCTGGCCACGTAGGGGGCGAAGAAGGAGCCCACCGCGAAGAGCAGCACCATGAACACCGGCGTGCCGAGCAGTCCGGCCGAGTGCAGCAGCGGCACCAGGGCGATCAGCGGCGCGCGGGCGGTGTCGGCGAGCAGCAGCACCTTCCGGGGGCCCAGCCGTCCCGCGAGGGAGGCACCCAGCAGGCCGAAGACCGCGACGGCGACCATCTGAGCGGCCATCACCTTGCTCATGGCGGCCGGCGACCCGGTGCTCTGCAGGGCGAACCACGGCAGTGCGACGGCGCTCAGCTGGGAGCCCGTCATCGACAGCACCTCCGCGCACAGCAGCGTCCGGAGCGTGGCCCGGTGGTCGGCCATGGCCGTGGCCGTGGCTGTGGTCGCGGTTGCCGGAGTCGGCGGTGAGGCGGCGGGGCTTGTCGATTCCATGTCGTCCTTCGCGGATTCCATGTCGTCCCTTTCGGTTGGTGGAGGCGGATCCCCGGGCCCCTTCGGGCCCGGGCCGCGCCGCCCGAGGAGGTCTCGGGGGCGCGGCCCGGGCCGGCGGGGGCGGTCAGCGGCGGCGCTGGGCCTGCCGTGCGGCGGCGGCGCTGCGGGAGCGGGCCGCCCGGTCGCGCAGGTCGATCCGGGCCCGGGACCCGTCGGCCCCCGTCGCGTCCGCCGGCCTCGGGTGGTCGCCGAGGGCGTCCGCGAGGGCCGCGACCGTCGGGTGCTCGAAGAGCCGCGAGATCGGCAGGTCCCGCTCGAGCACGGCCGTCAGCCGGCTGTGCAGCTTGGCCAGCAGCAGGGAGTTGCCGCCCAGGTCGTAGAAGTTGTCGTGGGCGCCGACCTCGGCCAGGCCCAGGACTTCCGACCACACCTCGGCGATCCGCCGCGCCAGACCCGTGCCGGGCGCGACCCAGTCGGAGCGGGTCGCCAGGTCCTCGCGCCCCGGCCGGGGCAGCGCGGCCTCGTCGACCTTGCCGTTGGGCGTCAGCGGCAGCGCGTCCAGCCAGACGGCGGCCTCGGGGACCATGAAGGCGGGCAGTTTGGCGCGCAGCCGCCCGATCAGCTCCGTCGCCTCCGGGCGCCGCCCGGTGCCCGGCACCAGATAGGCCGTCAGCGCCGGGGAGCGCTTCGGGTCCGCCTGCACCCGGGCCAGGGCCACCTCGGGCTCGGCCAGCAGGACGGCCTCGATCTCGCCCGGCTCGATCCGGTAGCCACGGACCTTGACCTGCCGGTCGGCGCGGCCGAGGAACTCCACGGTGCCGTCGGGCAGCCGCCGGCCGAGGTCGCCGGTGCGGTAGACCACTCCGGGCTCGCCGTCCGGCCCCGTGGGGCGGAAACGCTCGGCGGTGAGTCCGGGCCGGCGCCAGTAGCCCGCGGCGACGAGGGCGCCGCCCAGGCAGATCTCGCCCACCACACCGGCCGGGCAGCGCCGGCCCCGGGCGTCGAGGATCAGGGCCTCCACCCCGGCGAGCGGCCGGCCCAGCCGGTTCAGCGGGCCCTCCTGGTCGCCGGTGAACTCGTGGTGCAGCGCGAACACGGTGGTCTCGGTGGGCCCGTAGACGTTGCGCACCCGGTAGGGGAGATCGGTGGGCGGCCACTGGGTGAAGGCCGCGCCGCCCACCAGGAGGTGGCGCAGGTGCCGGGGCGCCGGGGTGCCCGCGTTCCACATGGCCTCGGCGAGCGGGGTCATCACCAGGCAGGTGGAGATCCGCCGCTCGTCCAGCCAGCTCGCGAGCTCGGGGGCGAGCACCGGGCCCTCCAGCGGGACCACGCAGCCGCCCGAACCGAGGGCCGACCAGATGTCCCACTGCGAGGCGTCGAAGCCGGGGCTGAGGACCTGGGCGACGCGGTCGTGCGGCCCGAGGCCGAACGACTCACGGCCCCACAGCACCAGCCGCCCGAGGCCGCCGTGGCGGACGGCGACGCCCTTGGGGCGGCCGGTCGTGCCGGAGGTGTAGATGACGTAGGCCGTGGACTCGGGATCGGGGACGCGCAGGGTCACCGGGGAGGCGGTGATATCCATGGCGAGGGCGCCGCTGACATCGAGCACCGGGCGGCCCGTGGCGGCGAGCCGCGCGCGCAACGCCGGGTCGTCGGTCAGGACGGCGCAGGCGTCCAGGTCGTCCAGGATGAAGTCGATCCGGTCGTCGGGGTGTCCCGGCTCGATCGGGGAGAACGCGGCCCCGGCCTGCCACGCGGCCAGCATCGCCACGGGCAGTGCGGCGCCCCGGCCGAGCACGAGCGCGACCACGGGATCGGTGGCGCGCAGATGCGGACGGATCCGGTCGGCGAGCGCGTCGGCGCGTTCGGCCAGGCTCCGGTAGTCGAGCGTGCCGTCGGCCGTCTCCACCGCCGGCGCCCCGGGCTGCCGCGCGCACCAGTGGGCCACGAGCTCGGGCACGGTGGTGACGGGCGGCGCGGCCGGGCCGCGCTCGGCCGCCAGGAGCGGCGCGAGGTCGGTGCCGGTCAGCTCCAGTTCGTCGATGGGCGCGTCCAGCCGGTCGGGCAGCGCGTTCATGATCCGGCCGAGGAGCGTGGCGAACTGGGCCACGTCGGCGGGCCGGTAGCGGTCGCCCCGGTAGGTCACCACACCGCTGAGCGCGCTTCCGTCGATGGTGAGCACCACGGTCAGCCCGAGCTTGCCGAGGAAGCCGGCGCCCTGCCGGTCGAAGTCGAAGGGCGTCAGCGGCCGGCCGGCCAGGGTGGGCTGCCGGTCGCTCGCGGTCTCCAGGCTCAGCTGGACGTCGGCGTACGGGGTGCGGCCCGGCCTGCGGGGCGGGTTGAGGCGGTCGACGATCTCCTCGAAGGGCGCGTCCCGGTGCTCCACGGCGCCCAGCAGCTCGGCGCGCATCGCGTTCAGCAGGTCGAGCACCGTCGCCCCGTCGGCGGGACGCGACCGCAGGACGACCGTGTCCAGGCACGGCCCCAGCAGATCGGCGAACTCCGGCTCGTCACGGTGGGCGAGCGGCCCGGCGAAGACCACGTCGTCCGTGCCGGTCCAGCGGTGCAGCAGCGTGGCCAGGGCGGCGGCCGCCGTCAGGTACGGGGTGAAGCCGTGCTCCCGCAGCAGCGGACGCCAGCGCTCCAGCAGACCGTCGGCCAGGGGGATCGGCACGGCGCCGTTGGGGCCGCTCGTCCGGGGCGCGGGGAAGTCCAGGTACGGCGGGGCCCCGGCCAGGTGCTCGGCCCAGTGGGCGAGGTCGGCGGCGCGCTGCGAGCCCTCCCGCCGGGCCTCCTGGGCCGCGACGTAGTCCCGGTACTGAACCCGCCCGCGCGGGGCGGCCGCGCCGGGCGAAGCGACGTCCACGGCCACGTCTGCGACCACCTCTGAGGCTGCCGGGAGCAGCCGGAGCGGCTCGCCGCCGACGGCGGCCGGCAGCCCGAGACCGTCCAGGGGCAGGTCCAGCAGCTCGGGCAGTCCGGCGAGCAGTCGGCCGAACGCCTCGGCCAGCAGCCGGACGTCCTCGGCGGCGAACCGGTCGCCCCGGTAGGAGAAGGCGCCGGAGAGCGTGCCGTCCTGCTCGGAGAGGGTGACGGTCAGCGCGAACTTGGTCTCCTGCTCCCAGAAGGAGTCGAAGAACAGCGGGCGCAGCTCGCTGCCGCCGAGCACGGTGCGACGGCCGCTGAGCAGGTTCATGTTCAGCGCGACGTCCGCGTAGGGCGTCCGGCCCGGGCGCCGCTCCGGCCGCAGCCGCTCCATCAGTTCGTCGAAGGGGGCGCCGCGGTGCTCGAACGCCTCCAGCACCTCGGACCGCATGGCCCGCACCGCGTCCCGCAGCGTTGCGTCCACGGTGGGACGTGACCGCAGCACCGTCAGGTCCAGGCAGGGCCCGAGGAGCTCGGCGAAGCGGCCTCGGTCGCGGGTGGAGACGGGGACGCCGAAAGTGACGTCCGGGCGGCCGGTCCAGCGGTGCAGCAGGACGGCCAGCGCCGTGGCGGCGGCCATGAACCAGGACACGCCCTGCTCGGACTGCAGCCGGCGCAGCCGCTCCATGGTGTTCGCCGGCAGCGGGATCGCGACCGCGCCGTTCGGCCCGGGCACCGTCGGCTCGGGCAGGTGGGCGTACGCGGGGGCGCCGGCGAGCCGTTCGGTGGCGTGGGCGAGGTCGGCGGCGCGGCGATCGCCGTCGCGTTCGGCCTCCTGGTCGGCCACGAAGTCGCGGTACTGGACGGCGGGCGGCTCGGCCGCCCGGCCCTGGGCGACCGCGTTCCAGGACCGCTCCAGTTCGCGCAGCAGCACCGGCACCGACTCGCCGTCGACCACCAGGTGGTGGAGGCAGAGCAACAGGACGCGGTCCGTGCCGCCGGTGTCCGCCAGGGCCACCCGCAGCAGCCGGCCCGAGGCCGGGTCGAAGGGGCGGCGCGCCGCCCGGTCGAGCCAGTCCCGCAGACCGTCGTCGGGCGCGACGGCGGCCCGCAGGTCGAGCGGCTCGATCTCGGGGCTCCACGCCTCGCCGATCAGCTGGCGCAGCCGGTCCCCGTGCTCCACGAAGCGGGTGCGCAGGATCTCCTGGCGCCGGATCAGGTCGTCCAGCGCCCGGCGCAGCAGACCGGCGTCGAGCCCGGCCTCGGCCCGCCAGGCGAGCACCACGTTGTAGCGGGCGTCGTCCGGGGCGGCGCGCTCGGCCAGCCAGATGCGCTCCTGGAAACCGGAGGCGGGCAGCAACTGCCCCGTCGTCGCCTCGTCCGCACCAGCGGAAGCGGCGCCCGTGGGGGCCGTTCCCGTGTGGGCGTCGACCAGGTCGGCGAAGTCCTGCAGCCGGGGGCTCTCGAAGAGGGTACGCAAGGGGAGAGCGGGGCCGAAGTCGCGGGTGACCCGGCCCAGCATCCGCACGGCCAGCAACGAGTGGCCGCCGAGGGCGAAGAAGGAGTCGTCCGCGCCGACCGAGGGCACGCCCAGCAGTTCGGCCCACAGGGCGGCCAGCGTCCGCGCGGTGGGGGTGCGCGGCTCGCCCGTCCCGGCGCTCTCCAGCGGCACGCCGTCGGCGCGCAGGGCCGCCGTGTCCAGCTTGCCGTTGGCGGTCAGCCGGATCTCCGGCACGGTGCGGAACCGGGCCGGGATCATGTACTCGGGCAGCTTGGCCCCCAGGTGCCGGCGCAAATCGGCCCCGGTCGGCGGCTCACCGGCGGTCAGCAGATAGGCGACGAGCCGGTCGTCCTCGACCAGCACGGTGGCGTCCGCCACGGCCGGGTGCTCGCGCAGACAGGACTGGATCTCGCCGAGCTCGATGCGGTAACCGCGAAGCTGCACCTGCGAGTCGCCGCGGCCGAGGTACTCCAGGGAGCCGTCGGGGCGGTAGCGGGCCAGGTCACCGCTGCGGAAGAGGGTGCCGCCACCGAACAGATCCGGCACGAAGCGCTCGGCGGTCAGCTCCGGGCGACCCAGATAGCCGGCCGTGACGCCCTCGCCGCCGACCAGGATCTCGCCGACGGCCCCCACCGGCAGCAACCGGCCCCGGGTGCGCGGATCGACCAGGTGGACGGTGGTGGTCGGGATGGGGGTGCCGATCACACTGCGGTCGGCGTCCGCGTCGGCCCGGGTGACGGTGCGGACGGTCACGTGCACGGTCGTCTCGGTGATCCCGTACATGTTGACCAGCCGGACCTGCGGGCGGCGGTCCAGCCAGCCGCCGAGCATCGCGGGCTGGAGCTGCTCCCCGCCGAAGATCACATAGCGCAGGTGGTCGAGCGGGGCCGGGGACTCCTCCTCCACCGCGAGCAACTGCCGGAAGGCGCTGGGCGTCTGGTTGAGGACGGTGACCCGCTCCCGCTGCAGCAGTCGCCAGAACTGCCGGGCGTCGCGGGCCTCTTCCTCCGGGACGACGACCACCCGGCCACCGTGGGCCAGCCCGCAGAACAGCTCCCACACCGAGAAGTCGAAGGCGTACGAGTGGAACATCGTCCACACGTCGGCGGAGCCGAAACTGAAGGGGAAACGGTCGTTGACCATGAGCCGGACGGCGTTGCGGTGGCTGACCACGACGCCCTTGGGGCGCCCGGTGGTGCCGGAGGTGTAGATGCAGTACGCGGGGGAGTCGGGGCCGGTGTCGGGCAGCGCCGCGCCGTCGGCGCCGGGCGTCGCGGCGAGCTCCTCGGACGTCACCACGGTGCCCGTGAAGCCGGGTTGCCCGGCTGTGCCCTTCTCGGACGTCACCACCACGCCCGTGAAGTCAAGACGTCCGGCCGTGTCCTCGTCGGCCACCACGAAGCGGGTGCCGGAGTCGGAGAGGATGAAGGACTGCCGCTCGGCCGGCACCGCCGGGTCGATCGGCAGGTACGCCGCCCCCGCCAGCAGGACCGCCAGCATCGCCTCGGCCTGGGCCAGGCCCCGGGGCAGCAGCAGGGCCACCAGCTCGCCCGGCCGGACCCCGCGCGCCACCAGGCCCCTGGCGAGCAGCTCCGCGCGGGCCCGCAGCTCACCGTAGGTGCGGTGCTCCTGCCCGTGGGACAGGGCCACCGCCTGCGGCCGCACGGAGGCCTGCTCGCGCACCAGCGCGTGCAGCGTGGTCCGCGGGTACTTGGCCTCGGTGGCGTTCCACACCGCCAGCTGGGTGTGCGCCTCCTGCTCGGTCAGCGGATCGGCCTCGCCGACCGGCTGCCCGGGCGCGGCGAGCAGCTGCTCCAGCAGCCGCCCGTAGTGCTCGGCCATCAACTGGATCTGCGGCTCGTCGAAGTACAGGCCGTTGAAGACCAGCCGGCCGTCCAGGGCGGCGCCGTCGGGGCGCAGGAAGAGCGTCAGGTCGTACTTGCCGTAGCCGCTGCCCTCCTCGACGAGCCGCGCGCCGGTGCCGTCGGGGAGGATGAGGGAGCGCGGTCCGGCGGCGTAGCAGAAGAACACGTCGAACAGTGCGGTCCGGCTCATGTCCTTGCCGGGGTCGAGCCGTGCCACGAGCTCGTCGAAGGCGGCGAGCGGGTGGTTGCGGGCGCGGTCGAGCGCGGTGCCGGCCGCGGCGGCCAGATCGTCGAACGAGGCCGAGACCGGGGTACTCAGCCTCAGCGGCAGCAGGTTCGCCAGCGGCCCCACGACCGTGCCGGATCCGTCCCGGCGGTTGGCGTCGGCGACGCCGAGCACCATCTCGTCCTGGCCGGAGTACCAGCTCAGCAGCACGGCGAAGGCGGCGAGCAGCACCTGCTCCTCGCTCAGCCCCCGCTCCGCCGCGAAGCGTTCGAGCGGCAGGCTCGCGGGCAGGCGCAGCGGGACGGACTGCTCCCGGTAGACGTGCACCGCCTCGCGCGGGCGACGCTCGGGCAGCCGCAGCGGGTCGATGTCGCCGCGCAGCTCCTCGGCGCGGGCGGTGAGGTCGCGCTCCTTGCGGTCCTCCAGGAGGGCCTCCAGCCAGTCGCGGTAGCCGGGACCCGCGTCCGGTGAGGCGTCGGGTGCGGCGTCGGGGGCGGTCAGGATCTGCTCGGCGAGGACGGTCAGGGAGACCCGGTCGACCACCGCCTGGTGCCCGGCCAGCGCGAGCCACGCCCCACCGTCGGTGTCGGGCTGGACGGCCACGCGCAGCAGCGGACCGGCGGCCAGGTCGAAGGGCTCGGCGGCCCAGGCGCGCAGGGCGGCGGGAACGGCGTCGACGGGATCGGCGTGGCCGGCGTGGTCGGCCACCGGCTCGAACCAGTGCGGCGCGATGCGGGTGCCGGAGGTGACGCACTGGGCGATCCGGTCGTCGACGAGGACCAGAGTGGTCCGCAGCGCCTCGTGGGCCCGCTCCACCCGGGTCACCGCCGCGCGCAGCGCCTCGGGCTCGGGCGCCCGGTCGAGCCGTACGTACAGCGGCAGGTTGTGGTAGACGGGCGGCCCGTCGTAGACCACACCGCGCTCGAAGTGGTCGATGAAGCCCATCCGGCCCTGGTGCGCGGAGGCCGGGTGGAGCGCACCGGCCTCGACGGGCTCCGGGGCCCGCACGACCGGCCCGACGGCCGCGTAGCAGTCGGCGAGTTCCCGCAGGAAGACACCGGCCGAACCGCCGTCCCACACGAGGTGGTGGAGACAGACGAACAGCACCTGGTCGTCCTCGCCCAACTGGACCAGCGCCGCCGTCAGCAGCCGCCCCGAGGCGGGCTCGAACGCGTGGTGGGCCAGCCCGTTCAGCCGCTCGCGCAGGACGTCCTCGCGGTCGTCGCGGCCGCGCAGGTCGAGGAACTCCGGCTCCGGCGACCACGGCTCGTCGACGACCTGCCGCAGGCGCCCGTCGTGCTCCACGAAGGACGTGCGCAGGATCTCGTGCCGGGATACCAGCAGGGCCAGCGCCCGCGCGAGGGCACCCTTCTCCAGCCCGCCGGGTATGCGCCAGGCGAGCGGCACGTTGTACGCGGCGCTCCCTGGCTCCAGCCGCTCGGCCAGCCAGATCCGCTCCTGGAAACCGGAGGCGGGGAACGACGACCGGGGCTCCTTGGCCGCCACTACCTCGGCCGCCGCCTCCTCGGCCTCCTCCTCGAGCGGTCCGGGGGTGCGCAGGGTGTCGATGTGGGCGGCGAGCTCGCCCAGACGGGGGTGCTCGAAGACGGCGCGGACGGAGGTGTCGAGATCGAGGCGCCGGGTGATGGCGTCGGCGAGCTCGGCGGCGAGCAGAGAGTGTCCGCCGAGTTCGAAGAAGGAGTCGTCGGGAGTGATGCCGTCGATGCCGAGGACGTCCTGCCACAGCTCGATCAGCGCGGTGGTGGTGGCGCTGTCCGCCGAGGCCGCCTGCCTGGCGGCGGCGACCTCGGAACCGGAACCGGAGCCGGAGTCTGAATCGACTGTGCCGAAGCGGACCCGGGGCGCCCGCTCCCCGAGTCGCTCGCGCAGCAGGTCGGTCAGCTGCGTGGCGGGCACGTCGGCGGTGGCGGCCGGGTCGAGGGTCAGGCGGGCGGCGAGTTCGGCGTCGCCGCCGGTCGGCGTCACCACGGCGTGTCGCACGGCGGGGTGGTCGCACAGCAGGGCGGCCACCTCGCGGGTGTTCACCGGGCCCGTCACCGCGTCGACGCGCTCGCCGAGCGCGCCCACGGGCGCGTGCGGGTCCGTTGCGACGGCGGTCAGCACCTCGGTGTAGTGCGCCGCCATCATCGCCACCAGGGTGGGACCGCAGGCCCCGGAGGGGTCCTTCCACAGCACATGGGTGCCGCCGGAGTCCTCCCGGACCATGACGGCGAGGGTGTAGTCGGCGCTGCTCTCCATGTCGAGCAGGCTCAGCACGCACCCCACCCCGTCGGGCGCCCCGTCCGGCCGCAGCTCGAACCGCTGCACGTCGACGTCCTGGCGCAGCCCGGCGTGCCAGTACTGGAAGACCGTCTGGTGGCTGCGCGCGTGCGCCTGCCAGCCGGTGAGGCCGACCTCGCGCAGGATCGCCGGCAGCGGCAGGTCGCCGTTGGCCATCGCGGCCTTGACGTCGCCGCGCAGGGCGCGGATCAGCTCGGCGTAGCTCTCCGTTCCCCCGACCCGTCGGCGGATGGGCAGGGCGTTGACGAAGTAGCCGACCTTGTCGCGCAGTTCCCCGGCCGAGCGGCCGTGGTACGGGATCGAGGCCAGCAGGTCGTCCTCGCCCGCGAAGCGCCGCAGCAGCGCGAAATACGCGCCGAGGAGCACGGTGAAGTACGACACGCCGAGCTCCTCGGCCCGCGCCCGCAGGCGCGGCACCAGGGGGGCGGGCACCTCGGTGCTGAGCACGGTGTAGCCGGGCTCGTCGACGCTCGCGGGCAGTTCGTAGCCGGTGCCGTCGCCGAGCGCCGTGCGCCAGTGGGCGCGCTGTGCGTCGCCGGCGGAGGTGTCGGTTAGTTCGCGGGAGCGCCGGGCGAAGGCGGTCAGCGGCCCGATGTGGTCGGCCGGGGCCAGGGGCTGCCCGGCGTAGGCGCGGCGCAGCGCGTCCAGCAGCAGCAGGACCGAGGCGCCGTCGTGGACCAGGTGGTGCACGGCGATCAGCAGCACGCTCCCCTCGTCGCCGTGCAGCACGTCGACCCGCGCCAGCGGGCCTGCGGTCAGGTCGAACGGGCGCTGCCAGGTGGCCCGTACAGCCTGCACCGGGTCGCCCGGGACGGTGTGCTCGGTCACCGGGATCGGCGGCGCGTCGGCCCAGCTCAGCCGGGGGCCTCCCGGGCCCTCCACGACCCGCGCGCGCAGCTGCGGGTACGCCTCGCCGAGCGCGGCGACGGCGCGGCGCAGCCGCCGCGGGTCGAGCGTGCCCGTGACGCGGTACGGGGTCGGGATGATGTGCGTCCACTGGAGCGGGTCGAGCCGCCAGGAGATCCACATGGCCTCCTGGCCGACCGAGAGCGGGAGTTCGCTGCCGGTCGTGGGGACCCCGGGGGCGTCGGTCATGGTCGGTTCCTCGCTCATCGGTTCCTCGTTCATCGGACGGCCCCGGTGGTGCCGGTGGTGTTCGGGTGGTGGTTCGATACGGCGGTGGCCAGCCGGTCGACGGCGGCGGAAATGTTGTCCTCGCCCTCCCCGCCCTCCTCCTGCGCGCGCTCGTGGCGCAGCGCGGCGAGACGGGCCCGGGCGGCGGTGCAGTACACGTCGGCCAGGTCCTGGACCTCCTGGTCGCCCGAGGTGCCGGGGCTCGCTGCCCGCGCCAGGGTGAGCGACATCGTCAGCAGCTCGGTGGCCGTGCGGTTCAGCAGGATCATCAGCCTCTGCCTGGCGGCGAGTCCGGCGCGGTCGGGGTGGCGACGCGTCAGTTCGAGACAGTCGCGGCCGAAGCGGTGGACCTGCTCCTGGACGAACGTCAGGTGCGCCAGGTTGCGGGCCGACAGCGCGTGGTCGTCACCGAAGCCGGCCAGCAACGGGGCCTGATTCGCGGCGAGCTCGGCCGCGTGGTCGGGTTCGGGGTAGTAGTAGGACAGCAGGGTGCGCGACGCGCTCCAGTGGTCCAGCAGGAAGTCCACCCCGCCGGTGATCCGCAGGCCGCGCACGTCCCGGAAGGCCCGCTCCACGGCGTGCGGGGGCGCCTGCCGGTCCCGCTTGCTCCGCGCGGTCTCGTAGCCCGCGCCGCCGAGCATCGACAGGGTCCGCTCCGCGACCCGCCAGCCGAGGACCGAGCAGATGTTCTTGGATGCGTTCTGCTCAAACTTGAGGTTGACGTCCGTGCCGTTGTCCTCGCCCAGCAGGCTCCAGCGGGCCGTGCTCTCCAGCGCGAAGATCTCCGCCTGGCTCTCGGCGAGACGGCGCTGGATCTCCTCGTACTCGCCGAGCCCCCGGCCGTCCACCGACCGGCCGGCCGTGAAGTCCCGCGCCCATGACAGGCAGAGTTTCGCGGTGGCCAGCGAAGGGGCGGCGATGATGTACAGCCGCCCACGGACCACCAGCAGCGAGACCGCCGGGGTCAGCCGCGAGGTGTGCTCCGGGTCGGGCTCGGCGAGCGCCAGCTCGGCCGGCACGCGCACGTCGTCCAGGTCGAGCCCGCCGAAGGGCAACCCGCGCATGCCCATCAGCTCCTGGGGGCCGGTGCGCCGCACCCCGGGCGTGTCGGCGTCGACGAAGAACAGCCGGTTGCGTTCGGTGCCGTCGGGATCCCGAACCGAGGCGGTGACGCCGAACAGACCCCCGGCCGGGGCGTTGACGACCTGGATCTTCCGCCCGTTGAGCAGATAGGCCGCGCCGTCCTCCACCACGGTCGCCGTCGTGCCGCGCCCCTGGTTGGCGGCGCCCTCCGGCTCGGTGTCGGCGCTGCCGGACAGACCGCCCGCCAGCACGTGCGCCCTGACCCGGTCGGCCAGCGGCCCCGGCGGAAGCACCGGCAGGAAGGCGCCCGCGCCCAGGGCGTTCTCGATGCCCAGCAGCACCGCCACCGGGAAGCACCGGGAGGCGGCCTCCTCGATGACCCGGAACGTGTTGTACGAGGACAGCCCGTGGCCGCCCACGTCGGAGCCGGCCTGGAGCCGGAGGTAGCCGCGCTCGGCCAGTTCGGCCAGGAAGCCGTCCGGCAGGGCGCCGTCGGCCTCGACCTCGTCGGGGTCGATCCGCTCGCGCAGCAGGGCGCCGACGGCGGCCACCGCCGCGTCGCCGCGCTCACGGTCCTCGGGCCGCTGCTCGGGGAAGGGGTGGATCAGGTCCCAGCGGAACCGGCCCTGGTACAGCTCCTCCAGGAAGCTGGGCCGGTCGGGGTCGCTGGCGAGGTTGCGGGTGCGTGGAGCCATCACGGTCCTTCGGGACGTACGGAAGGTCGGGTCGTGTCGTGTCAGCGGGTGGTCGCCGCCGGCCGGGGCGCGTGCCCCTGCCACGCGGAGAGCGCCTTGCGGTCGGTCTTGCCGGACGGGTTGACCGGCAGTTCGGGCAGGCGCACGAACCGCCCGGGGACCATGTGCGCGGGCAGCGCCCGGCGGGCGTACGCGGCCAGCCGCTCGGAGCGCTCCCGCTCGTCGCGCTCACCGTCCCCCCGCGCGGTGGCGTCGGGCGTGGTGTAGAAGGCGGTGAGCATCGGTTCGCCGATCCGGCTGACCGTTCTGACCACCACCAGCTCCCGGACGCCCGGCGCGTCCTGGAGCCGGGCCTCGACCTCGCCGAGCTCGATCCGGAAGCCGTTGATCTTCACCTGGTCGTCGGCCCGCCCGGCGAAGCAGAACATGCCGTCCGGCAGCAGCCGGGCCAGGTCGCCGCTGCGGTAGTGGCGCCGGGTGCCGCCGCCGGGGACGGGCAGCAGCGGGAAGCGCTCGGCGGTCAGCTCGGGCCGGTTCAGGTAACCCAGCGCCACTCCGTCACCGGCCACCACGATCTCGCCGGTCTCACCGGGGCGGACCGGCGCTCCGTCCTCACCGACGACCCGGAACTCCCAGCCGTCCAGCGGTTCGCCGATGTCGAACGCGAACGCGTCGCCCCCGGGCGCGTCCTCCGCCCGGTCCAGCTCCTCGTCGGTGAAGAGCCGGTAGGTGACGAACACGGTCGCCTCGGTGATGCCGTAGGTGTTGACGAACCGGGTCGACCGGCCCACCGTCTCCCGCCAGGCCCGCACGTCCCGGATGTCGACGGACTCCCCACCGAAGATCACGTACCGCAGGGCCGACGGCACCGCGTCGGCGCGCCGGGCCGCCCGGGTCAGATGGCGGAAGACCGAGGGCACCACGTTGAAGACGGTCACGGCCTCGTCGGTCAGCAGCCGCAGCGTCGCCTGCGGCGAGGCCGCCGTCGCGTGCGGCACCACGACGAGCGTGCCGCCGCTCAGCAACGAGCCCCAGATCTCCCACACCGAGAAGTCGAAGGAGTACGAGTGGAAGAGGGTCCACACGTCGCCCTCGCGCAGCTCGTAGCGGCGGGCGCAGGCCCGGACCATGGCCGCCACGTTGCGGTGCGGCACCCGCACCCCCTTGGGACGGCCGGTGGAACCCGAGGTGTAGATGACGTACGCGGGCGCGTCCGGCGTCACGTCGTCTGGGGCCATGGGGGGAGCGGCCGGCGGGCCGTCGGGCCGGTCGAGCCCGTCCAGGCGCAGGACCGGCAGCTCCGCGAGCTCGGAGGGCACCTCCTGGTCGGAGACGATCAGGGCGAGCCGGGCGTCGCGGGCGGTGAACAGCAGGCGCTCGGCCGGGTACGAGGGATCGAGCGGCACGTAGGTGTGCCCGCTCTTGAGCACCGCGAGCATCGCGACGACCACATCGGCCCCGCGCTCCAGGTGCAGCCCGACCAGCGCTCCGGGCCGCGGGCAGCGGCGGCGCAGCTCGGCCGCCAGCCAGTCGGAACGGAGCTTGGCCTCGGCATAGGTGAGCGAGCCGTGGGCATCGCGCAGCGCGACCCGGTCGGGGTGGCGCCCGGCACGCTCGTCGAACAGCTCGTGCAGCAGTGGACGGTCGGGTCCGGTCATCGTCACGTGGGCCTTCACTGGAGTCGGGACGGTGGGGGCGGTCGGGGCGGTGGCGCGGGATACGGAAACGGGAGGGGCGTTCACAGCGCCAGCACGATCTGACGGGTGCGCATCCAGCCGTCCAGCTGGAGCACCATCTCCACGTCGGCACGCCCCAGCCAGCCGCCGCGGTCCAGCGCCCTGGGATCGTCCGCCGTGCGCTGGGCCGCCGACAGGTCCAGCAGCGGCAGCACCGGCGCGCCCGGGTCCTCCAGCAGCCGGCGCAGCCGGGCGGTCAGCGACTGCTTGTACCCCGCGTGGTAGGTGATCGGGAACGGCACCTTGGGCCGGTCCAGCACGGAGGCGGGCAGCAGGTCCCTGGCGATCGTCCGCAGCAGGCTCTTGTCCCGGCCGTCGAAGGACTTCATCCGCCAGGGGACGTTGTACAGGTAGCCGAACAGCCGGTGGTCGGAGAACGGGAAGCGGACCTGGAGCCCCGCCGCGGCGCCCAGCCGCTCGGAGTGGTTGACCGCCTGCTCGTACAGCCTGGTCATGTGCAGGTGGTCGATCTCGCGGGCCCGCCGGTCGTCGTCGGGCGCGCCGGACAGGTGCTGCACCTCGTCCACGGCCTCCTGGTAGCGCTCCGCGCAGAAGGACGCGAACCCCAGCTCGTCCAGCAGCCCCGCGTCGAAGAGCCCGTTGCCGATGCCGTGCGCCATGCCGAAGGTGCGCGCCCGCTCGATCCACGGGAAGGTGCGATGCCCGGCGGACGCCCGCTCCTGCTCGCTGATCAGCCCGCCGAACACCGCGTCGGCGGCCTCCCCGCTGAGCGCCACCGGCGAGTGCTCGGCGACGCGCCGGTAGAACAGGTACGGGGTGAGGTTCTTGTCGCCGAAGGGGGACGGGAAGTCCTTGGCGGCCAGGACCGCGTCGAGGACCAGCGGATCCGTCAGCTCTCCCGGCTCGACCAGCACCTCGCGGTGGTCGCAGCCGACGCGTTCCACCACCGCCTGGGCGAAGGGCCGGTCGGGCACCGCCGCCGCGCTGTCACCGAAGGACACCGTGAAGGTGCGCGGGGCACCGCCCGCGACCTCGGCGACCAGACCGGTCAGGGCACTGGAGTCCAGCCCGCCGGAGAGCAGCACCGACGGTGTGCCGGCGCCCGCCTCCCGCGCGATCGCGTCGTCGAGCAGGCCGCGCGCCGTCTCGATGGTCCCCGCCAGGTCCTGGGTGTGCGGACGGGCCTCCAGCGCCCAGTAGCGCCGCTCGGTGACCCCGTCCCGGCCGAACCGCACCACGTGCGCGGGCCTGACCTCGCGCAGACCGCGCAGCACCGCGTGCCCGGGGCGGCGCACCTGCGCCAGCACCGAGCACAGCCCCTCGGCGTCCAGCTCGGTGCTCACCAGCGGGTGCGCCGCAAGCGCCGCCACCTCCGAGGCGAACAGCACGCCCTCGGGCAGCGGCAGATAGCTCAGCGGCTTGACGCCGAAGCGGTCGCGGCACAGCAGCAGCGCGGACTCCCGCACGTCCCAGACCGCGAACGCGAACATTCCCTCCAGACGCTCGGCCGCCGCCGGCCCCCAGCGCAGATAGGCCCGCAGCACCAGCTCGGCGTCGGTCTCCAACGGCCCCCGGCGGCCGTCCGAGGCCAGCAGGGAGCGGAGCTCGGAGGCGTTGTAGAGCACGCCGTCGAAGGTGATGACGGCGATCGGCTCGCCGTCCTCGCGGACGACGGCGGGCTGCGCGCCCGCCCGGTCCAGCGCGTCGGCGCGGTGGCCGAGCACGGCGGAGCGGCTGGACCACAGCGCCTCGCCGTGGCGGCCTCGGGTGACGAGGCGGGCCGTCATCACAGCGGCGGCCGCACCTTCACGGGTCAGGTCGCGGCCGCGGTCGACCCAACCGGCGATCCCGGACATAGCAGTACCTCTCGAAGGAAGAACGGGGGAGAACTGAAGGAATGGGGGAGGGGGCGCGGGGGCCGGGGCAGACGGTGTACTGCGCGAGGCGCCGGTGCGCCCCGACCCGACCTGCCGCGACCCGACCCGCCCCGGCCCCAGGTCAGTCGACGCGCAGCGGCAGTTCGCTCACCCCGCGCACCGAACCGGCCCGCCAGTGGAGCTCGTCGGCCGGCACCGCGAGCCGCAGCTTCGGGTAGCGGTGCAGCGCCGTGGCGAGGGTGATCTCGACCTCGAGCTGGGCCAGCCGGGCGCCGATGCAGTAGTGCAGTCCGTAGCCGAAGCCGAGCTGCTTGGCGGTCGCCGTCCGGGTCACGTCGAAACGGTCGGGCTCCGGCCAGTGCCGCGGATCGCGGTTGGCGGCGGCGACCCCGAGGACCACGTAGGAGCCCTGGGGGATCGTCACACCGCCGATCTCGACGTCCTCCAGCGCGTAGCGGTTCAGCCCCGGGTTGACCGGGCCCTCGAAGCGCAGCACCTCGTCGACGGCGCCCGCCAGCAGCGAGGAGTCGGCGCGCACCGCCGCCAGCTGGTCGGGGTGGCGGAGCAGTGAGAGCACCGCGCTGCTGATCAGCTGAGCCGAGGTCTCGTAACCGCCGAAGAGCAACAGTCCGGCCATGCTGACCAGTTCGTCGTCGGTCAGCCCCTGCCCGTCCTCCGGAACCTTGGCGAGCTCGCTGAAGAGGTCGGGTCCGGGTTCGGCGCGGCGGGCCGTGACCAGCGAGCGCACATAGGCGTCGAAGGCGTCCAGCGCCTCGATCGTCCGGCGGGCGGCCTCGTCGTCCGGCACGAAACCGCCGAGGACGCGAGCGGCGGTGCGGAACAGGTCGGCGTCCGAGGACGGCACGCCGAGCAGCTCGCAGATCACCGTGATCGGCAGCTGGTTGGACACCGCCTCCACCAGGTCGAACTCGCTCTGCCCGGCGAGGGCGTCGAAGAGCTCGTCGGTGATCTCCTGGATCCGCGAGCGCATGCCCTCGATCCGCTTGGCGCTGAAGGCCCGGACGACCAGCTTGCGCAGCCGGTCGTGGTCCGGCGGGTCGAGGTTGGCCATCGCGCGGCCGAGCAGGGCGCTGGTGCGCAGCGCCACCTGCCAGCTCGGCGGCAGCGGCTCGGGCGGCAGCACCTTCGCCAGGCCGCGGGCGAGCTCGTTGCTGAGCCGGGGGTCGGCCAGCGCGGCCATCACCTCGTCGTAGCGGGTGATCAGCCAGCGCTCGGTGCCGTTGGGCAGCTTCACCCGGTGGACCGGGCCGGCCTCGCGCAGCCGGGCCAGCTCGGGGAAGGGGTCGCGGGTGAAGTCGGCGTCGAGTTCATGGACGGTGGGGGCGGCGCCCGCGAGGTGCGGGCAGCTCGCCCGGTCGGTATCTGACACGGGAATCCTCGTCTGTCTCGGATCGGTCGGATCGGTCGGATCGGTCGGGTCGGTTGGATCGGTGGGGTCGGTCGGGTCGGTTGGCTGGTTCGGGTTGGTCGGTGTTTCGCGCAGGTAGGTCTGGGGCCCGTCCGGGCGAGGCTCAGCCCAGCGCGTCGAGGTGCGCGCTCAGCCGGCCGGCGAGGGTGGCGGCGTGCTCGGGGCTCAGGGCCGACCAGTGGTCGCCGGGCACCGGCTCGACCCGCACTCCACCCCTGTACAGCGGGGCGAGGCGCCGGGCGAGCTCGGCGCACACGGCCTCGTCGGCCGCCGCCTTGAAGAGCACCAGGTCGCACGGCGCGGGCCGGGGCCGGTGCCGCAGCATCGCGGTGAGGTTCGCGTTGTGCACGCGGACGAGGCCGGACACGCCGGCGGCCGTGGTGAGGGCGGGGCCGCCGCCACCGAGGAGCCTCGAACGGCCGCGCTTGACGCGGGCCTCCAGCTGGAAGGACAGGGCTTGCTTCAGCCAGCTCGGCAGGGTGGCGACCGGTCGGCCGCCGGTGTCCGGCAGGTAGCCGTCGATGGCCAGCAGCAGCTCCACCCGGGCGCCTTCGGCGGCGAGCTGACGGGACATCTCATGGGCCACCATCGCACCGAACGACCAGCCTCCCAGCAGGTAGGGGCCGTCCGGGCGGGCACGGCGCAGGACGCCGATCTGATGGGCGGCGATCTGCTCCAGCCGGTACAGCGTGCGGCGCCGGTCGCGCATCCCCGGCGACTCGAGGCCGTAGACGGGACGGGAGCCGTCCAGCGCGGCCGCCAAGTGGCGGTAGCTCAGCGTGCCGCCGTCCGACGCCGCGATCAGGAACAACGGGGCACGCGGGCCGCCCTCGCGCAGCAGGGTAAGCCCCGGCACGTCGGCCACGGCGGTTCGATCGGAGCTGCTGGTGTCCGGTGTCGTCCGCTCCCGCACCATGGCGACGAGCTGACCGAAGGTCAGGGAGGTGGCCACGGCAGAGGCCGGCACCTGGACCCCGGTCCGCGCCCTGACCTCGGCCAGCAGGCCCACGACCATCAGGGACGAGCCGCCCTGCTCGTAGTAGTCGTCCCCGTCGAGCACCGAGTCGGCCCCGAGGGAGGCACGCCACACCTCGGCCAGCCGCCGGGCCAGGTCGTCGGATCGGTCCGGTTCGGCCCCGGGCCGTCGTACGGCGGTGGCGGCGACGCGCACCGGCGCCTGCCCGCCCCCGACGGGCTCCGCTCCTACGGGCACCTCCCCGGCGGCCTCGACCGGGTCCCGGTGGGGCGCCGGCCGGGAGCGGGTCCCATCCATCGGATGGGGCGGCAACGACACCAGCCGACCCCGCCCGCCACCCGGACGCACCTCCTCCCAGGGCACCTCCACCCCGCTCTCCCACAGCCGCCCCAGCCCCCGCAGCACGGCGGACTCCTCCTGCTCCGGGTCACGGCCGAGCAGGGGCACGGCCGTGCCCCCATCGGCCCGCGCACCAGCCGCAACGCCGCTGCCGACGGCCTGCCGGCTCAGCGCGTCCCCCGGCCCGAGTTCCACCAGGACCCGCGCGCCCCCGCCGGTCAGGGTGCGCAGCCCGTCCGCCAGCCGGACCGTGCCCAGGAGCTGCCCGGCCCAGTACGCGGGGTCGCCCACGGCGGCCGGTTCGGCCCAGCCGCCCGTCAGGTTGGAGACGAACGGCACCTGGGGCGCCCGGCGCGCGGTCCCGGCCACCGCACGGCGCAGCACGTCGGCCGAGGAGGCCATCGACGACGAGTGGAAGGCGTGCTCGGTCGTCAGGAGGCGCCCTTCGACGCCCTGCCCGCGCTGCGCCACGGCAAGCTCCGTGATCGCCCGCACCGAGCCGGAGAGGACGACATGGTCGCCGCCGTCCACGGCGAGGGAAACGTCCGGGCCGAGCAGCGCGGCGGCCCGCTCCGCGTCGATCCGCAGCGCCAGCATCCGTCCCGGAGGGGCCTCGTGCATGGCCCGGGCGCGCTCCCAGACCAGACCGAGCGCGTCCGCCGGGCTCCAGACCCCGGCCACCGCGGCGGCGGTGTACTCGCCGACGCTGTGCCCGAACAACGCGGCCGGACGCACTTCCCAGCTCTCCAACTGCCGGGCGAGTCCGTAGCCCAGGACGAACAGACCGAGCTGCTGGTGCCTGGTGTCGGCGAACCACTCCGCCGGGGTGGCCGGGTCGAGCACGGGCGCGAGGTCCACGTCGAAGCGGCGCCGGGCCTGCGCCCGGAAGTCCTCGAACACGTCCCGGAACACCGGCAGCAGGGCGTGCGCCCCCCGCCCGTACCCCGCTCGGAGCGCACCCTGGCCGGGGAAGAGGAAGGCCGTCTCGGGATCCCGCCCGGCGACCGCGGACCGCTCGGCCTCGCGCAGCCGCCGCGCGGTCGTGGCGGGCCGGTCGGCCACCACCGTCACCCGGTGCCGGAACCGGCGCCGGGCGGCGAGGGTACGGGCGACGTCGCCGAGGGCGGGGACGGGGGCGTCCGACGCGTCGAGCTGTTCGTCAAGCCGATCGGCGAGGCGCTCGCGCAGGGAGGCGAGCGCCTCGGGCGAGGACGCCGACAGACATAGGACGGCCGGCTCTGCCATCGACTCGCCCCCGGACAACCCGGCCGACGGCGGCGCCTCGCCGAGCACCAGGTGCGCGTTGGTCCCGCCGACCCCGAACGAGCTCACCCCGGCCAGCCGCGGCCCTTCGCTCACCCAGGGCCGCAGCTCCGTGCTGATCCTGAACGGGGTGGTGTCCAGCTTGAGTTCGGGGTTGGGGCGCTCGAAGTGCGGGGTCGGCACGAACTCGCGGTGGTGGAGCATCAACGCGGTCTTGATCAACCCGGCGACTCCGGACGCGGCACCGGTGTGACCGATGTTGGCCTTCGCGGCACCGAGAAGACAGGGCGAATCGCGGCCCTCGCGGCCGGTTTCCGTCCGGTACGCGGCGGTGAGCGCGGCCAGCTCGACGGGGTCGCCCACTCGCGTCCCGGTACCGTGGGCCTCCACGTAACCGATCCGCTCCGGATCCACCCCGGCCTGGGCCAGCGCCAGCTCGATCACGTCACGCTGCCCGGTCACCGAGGGAGCGGTGAAGCCGATCTTCTCACCGCCGTCGTTGTTGACCGCCGAACCGTGGATCACCGCGATGACCCGGTCCCCTTGCGCCAGGGCGTCGGACAGCCGCTTGAGCACCACCACACCCACGCCACTGCTGCTCACCGTGCCACTGGCGGAAGCGTCGAAGGGCCGGCAAACACCGTCACGGGACAGGATGTTCCCGTCCTGGTACAGGTAGCCCCCGGCCTCCGGGAGCCGCACCGTCACACCCCCGGCCAGCGCCGTGTCGCACTCGTAGCCGAGCAGTGCGCGACAGGCCTGGTGCACGGCGACCAGGGAGGTCGAGCAGGCGGTCTGCACGGTGACGGCGGGTCCGCGCAGCCCCAGCTTGTAGGCGACCCGGGTGGCCAGGAAGTCCTTCTCGTACCCGATGATCCGCATGGTGGCCCGGGCCGGGTCCGCACCGGCCACCGGCGGCGCGGCGGCGACGTCGCACCCGGCGTACACACCGATCCACCCCTCGGCCCGTGCGGGATCGACTCCGGCGTCGTCCAGCGCCTGGGCCGCGCACTCCAGGAACACCCGCTGCTGCGGATCGATCCCCTCGGCCTCGGACGCGCTGTAACCGAAGTGCTCCCAGTCGAACCGGTCACCGTCGGCGATCACACCACGTGCCGGCACGAAGTCGGGGTGGTCGGCCAGCACCGGGTCCACCCCCGCGGCGAGCAACTCGTCCCGGCCGAACCGGCTGATGCTGTCCGTACCGTCCCGCAGGTTGCGCCAGAACTCCTCGACGTCCCGGGCCCCGGGAAGACGGCAGGACATTCCGGTGATCGCGATCGCGTTTTCCAGGCCCATCGCGTCGTCAAGGCTCATCGGCACAACCCCTCTCCGCAGCACACGCGTATTCGCCTGCTGACGTCCTGGGACGCTAGCCACGGACGATCTATGGAAGATCTACGAGAAGTTGACGCACACCAGGACAGCCACTACGCGAGCGGTGCGCCTCGGGGTGCCCCGTTGATTCACTGGCCCCAGGCCGGTCGCGCACGATACTGGTCGTTCTAGCCCCGGTATTCACGAGTCCGCCGACCCGGATTCGGGCCGGCCGGCTGCCGTGTTCATTGCCCCCGATGGCAGAAGACCCCCACATACACCCAGATCACTGCACTGGGCCCGCCCGAGGCAAAACCTGCCCTCCGGCACCGGTGGAGTGAGTCATCAGCCCCGTTCCAAATCGGTTGGAACGTGAGTGCGACGGCTGACGTTGTCAGCTCATGATGCGCTTGCTGACAAGCCCGTTCGTGGTGCTGATCGTGGTGATACCGCTGTTCGTCCTGGCGGCCGTCCAGTATGTCGTCCGGCAGGCTCGGCGCCGGGGGTGGCTGCCTGGCCGTTCCAAGGAACGGGAGCGGGGGAGCCGGGGCATGGGTGCCACGGCCACGGAGGAACTGCACGCTTTGATCTACCCGAGCAAGCGGGCCCAACTGGAACAGCGCCGCATCGAGTTGGTGCTGCGGGACGACGAGCAGGATGGCGCCCCGCGAACCGGGATCGACCTCGACGCCGGGGTGGCACGTCTTGAGCGCCACGGGCCGGCCTGATGCCGCGGCCGCGGTGGCCGGGTGCCGGTTTTTCATCCCTGGCGGCCGGCCAGGGCTGGGCAGAGCCGGGAGCTGTCAGCGCAGGGCGTAGCCGCCGTCGGGGTAGAGCGTCGAGCCGGTCATGAACGTGTTGGTGAACAGGAAGAGCACCGCGTCAGCGATCTCGCTCTCGGTGCCGGGCCGGCGCAGCAGGGCGTCACGCTCGTATTGGGCGAAGCTGGCCTGGCGTATATGGGCGGGCCGCTGCGCCCAGAGATTGCCGTCGATGGTGCCGGGCGACACGACATTGACACGGACGGGCGCGAGCTCCACCGCGAGTCCGCGCCCGAGCCCCTCGATGGCCGCGTTGCAGGCCACATAGGCGGGTGCGGCAGCCGGGGGACGGACGCTCGCGGCGCCGGACATCAACACGACAGAGGCGTGGGAGGTCAGCTTCGCGGTCGCGTGCTTGACCGCGTGGTACTGCCCCCAGAATTTCGAGACGAAGGGGCTCTCGGCCTCGCTGTCGGTGAGCTCTCGCATGGGGCCCACCTGGTAGGAGGCAGCAGGAGTGAAGAGGTGGTCGATCCGGTCGATGGAGTCGAAGAACGCGGCCAGCGAGTCCTGGTCGGTGGTGTCGACCACACCCCAACGCACCTGCTCCCCGAGTGACTTCGCCGCCTCCTCCAGCTTCCCGGCGCTCCGCCCGCCGATCACAACGCGCGCCCCACTGGCGACTGCCCGGCGAGCAACCTCCAACCCGATGCCCGACCCTCCGCCGATGATGACGACGTCGCGGTCGGCGAGCGGGGCGGGGAGGGGGGTGGGGGCGGAGGGGATGGTCATGCGGTTCGCCTTTCGATGGGGCGCGGACTCTGCCTGCCTGAACCCCACCGGTGATCGTTTCATTCCGGCACTCGGTAGCCGGCACGACCCGGCCCTGAACCGAACCGGCAAAGCGGCAGGTATGGGCCTGGTGGCCGCGCCTCCCCCCCCGGTCAGAGCACGGCGTCCACCATGGCGAGCCCAAGGCGGGGCTTGCGTAGCTCCTCGATGCCCGGCAGCGCTCGGGCGGCATCGTGTACGTTCGCACGGCCGTTTCCCCGCACCTCGCTGACCTGGGCTGCGGGCCACTTGCGGCGCTGACCCGGGACCAGGGTCTGTTTGAAATGTTGATGGGGGACAATGGGCAGGTGACTGGACCTGAACGTGAATCTCGCTCGTTGGAGGAGATTGAGGGTGCCCGCTGGCCTGCCCCGCCTGCGGACGTCACTCGTCTCGTTGCCGAGGTACATGCTTTGCGCCGCAGGCCGATAAGCGTGCTCAGCCCCGAGGACCTCCGGTTGCTGATCGGGCAGAACGTCGGCCTGCCTCACCTCCTTCCCAGAGCCTTCGAGCTACTCCATGCCGATCCGCTGGTGGAAGGTGACCTTTATGAAGGCGACCTGCTGTCGACTGTACTGACCAGGGACCGGGCAGCATGGGCCGGAGTACCGCAAGCTGCTCGTGCGCTTCGCCTGCTCCTCTCCACCACGCACGACATCCCTCCTGGCCTGCAGGGCGAAGTCGATGGCTTTCTCGCTCTGACCACCGACCAGTGACCCTGCCCGCCACCGCACCATCCCAGCGGGCAACTCCGGGCCGCATGCCGTAGTGGCTGGCGTATCCGTGTCAGCGGGACGGTCGCTTCGTAGTGGATCGCGAGCTTGCAGTATCGCGTGGCCACGCCTCGGCCCTGCTTGAGCCGCCCGATCCGGCATGCGATCCCGTGGCAGTCCTTGTACTGCCCGGCGTCGAAGCCGGGAGGCCGAGTACCCGCCGAGCCATAGTCGTCCGGATCGGCCGCAAGGCCGACTGGCCTCAGTGCGAACCCCCTTTCTCACCGCGCCGGTGCCAAACTGCCATCGACACGCAGCCCGCCGCGCCCGCGAGGCTCGTCAGGAGAACCGGGTTGACCGCTGAGGGAATGGAGTCGACTGGAGCGTGAACGTCGGAGACGCAGCGGGCCTCCAGCGGAAACCAGCTGTTCTCCACACGGGGGTGAGGGGGCACGGCCGAAGGGTCGGGGTCGTCGGGAAACCTCACCACCGGGCACCAGTCGGGCCAGGGGGACAGGAACATGGCCCCCACCCCCACTCCGTACGCCAGCACCGCGCAGCACAGCAGCCAGCCCGCCCCTTCCGCCCAGGCAGCGGCACCGCTCTTGCGGGTAAGCCGCCGGGTCACCACAACGCGTACAGCCTTCATGAACAGCAGGCAACCAATTACGGGCACGGCAAGAAGAAGCATCATAATCACGACAAGCACGTGATCACCATGTCATATGGCCTGCGCGGGAGTATTGGTCAGGTTGAACCCTCAGATCTGGGCGGCCTTGTATACGCCTCGCGCACGGTGGCGGCATGGACGCCGCGTGACAGCCGAAGAGCGACGGAAAGGGGGTTCCCTGGTCCACCCCCGCACCCGTACCTTCGTCGGCTCGTTCCAGGACAGGTGGCGGGCGTCCGACGTTACCGATGACATGGCCCTCGTCATCCGCAGCGATCAGTGCGCGGAGGGCGCCGACGACCACTCCCGGGCGGTACCGAGCTGGTCGGCAGGCCGGGCCGGCGGCGGACGGATTCGGCGCCCGTTGCCGCGAGCAGCCCGGCGCTCCGAGGGCGGAGAGGACGCCCGGAACGTGCCCCCACTCGCCGCCCCGCTGGGCCAGCAGCCAGCAGGTCGCGGCGGTCAACGGCAGGGAGATGGAGTCCAGCGTTGACTGCGACCTCCTTGCGGATGTCAGTCCCACGCATTGAAGAGAACTCCGCCCAGCGTGGTGACGCCGTGGTAGCGGACCTGACGCCACTCGCCCTGTGTAAGCAATGAGGTATCAATGCGCGAGAGTGGCGTGGCGAGTTTTTCGCTGCCGAGGACCATGAAACCCAGTGCGGTGAATGAGCTGGCCCAAGACGGCGGCACGAGGAACTCCTCCTCGTGCCAGTCCCCACGTGATTGGGCGAAGGCGATCCAAGGGAAATGGGCATGGCACAAGACGATGCTCACGCCCGCGCTTTGAACGACCTCTGCGGTGTGGAAGGTCCGGGGATAAGCCCGTTCCTCCACCTTGCCCACTTCGCCTCCGGCGATGCGGGCAGCGGTATGCAGGGCGGCACGGAACGCCCGAAGGTCAGTCTTCGGGAGCAGGCCGTCTTCCGGCTGGAAGAATCCTGTCGCCCCGCGCGGCAGCGTGAATCCGATGTCTTCCTTGTTGGCCATGTCGCTCATTCTGCCTGGCCGCCAAGGCCTCATCGGCCTGGGGCGGCTTGAGCATGAGGAACTTGTGCTCGATGCGCGAAAGCCCGTGATGCACACATCCACGCGGTCCAAGGGCCGGTGATGACGGCTGCTAGTGGCTTTGCGTAACAGCGGCTGAGTTCATCGAAGCGGTAGTGCCCGAACTTGGCGCAGGGCTCGTAGCCGCTGGAAACGTAGAGAGAGACGGCCGCTGTCAGGTTGATGCCGGTTTCCAGCACCATCCGGGTGCGGTCCGATGCCCGGGCGTTGTCCTCAAGGGTGGCCGGCATTCTCCTGGCGAGACCACGGCCGCGAGCCTCCGGGATCACATACATACGCTTGATCTCGGCGTCGCCTCCGCGTATTCCGGGATCGACACATGTCGAGTACCTGATCGGTTTGAGTCTGAAATTCGTATCCGCGCAGGGCAGAAGATGGTCACCGGGCCGCCGGTCTCACGGGACGGGGGCACCCTGGTCGGCGTCGGGACGGGGACCAGCTGTTCGAGCAGTCGGGTGAGCCAGGACGTCTTGCCCACCAGGACGGTCCATCTGGCGCCATTTCGGCCGGAGCCCTGCCAGGTTCGTGGTGAGGAAGTACGCGGTGCCGCAGACGAGCAGCACCGGCACGAGTCCGACAGCGGTCACCGTGGGCCCGGCGAGCAGTCCGCCGAGAGGGATCCCGGCCCAGGCCAGCGAGTCACCGAGCGCGTTGACCCGGCCCAGCATGCGGCGTGGGACCCTCTCGACGAGGACGGCCCCCAGCACTGGGTTGACGAAGCCGGCACCGAACCCGCTGACCGCGAAGACGGCCAGTACCACCCCCAGCGGAGCATCGAAGGTGAGGATCAGGAACCTCGGTGCCCCGGCCAGCAGGAACCCGGTGAGAACCACCACCCGCCGCCGCAGCCGGTGCGCGACCAACGCGGCGATCAGGCTCCCGCCGACCGCCGCGGCCCCCATCACGCTGCCCATCAGGCCGATCGTGGTCGGCCCATTGCCGGACTCCCTGGCCCAGACGGGTACGAGCACCGAGGTGATCGCCGCGTCCAGCAGGTTGGTGATGCCGCACATGACGACGACGGTGAGCAGCAGAGGCTCGCCGCGCAGGAAGGTGAAGCCTTCGCCGAACCGCCGCCAGTAGCCCGGTTCCGTTCCCCCGGCAGGCGAGGGGGCTTCCTCGACGGCGTGTCCCATGCCGCGAGGCAGCGCGAGTTTGATGATCACCGACCCGAGGGCGAAGCAGCCCGCGTTGACGGCGAGTCCGGTCAGGGGGCCGAGCAGCGCCACCAGGGATCCGCCGACCGCCAGGCCGACGGCGGAGGCGAGCCGCTCGATCACACCGGCCAGACCGGTGGCCCGCTCCAGCGGCACTCGGCCACGCTCAGCCGCCTCCGGGACCATCACCTCCTTGGCCAGATCGCCGGGTCCCCGGGCCGCACCGATCAGCGCGACCAGAACCAGCAGAAGGGGAAAGGAGAGCAGGTCCAGGGCGTGGAGCAGGGGAACCGCGGCGGTGGCGGTCGCGCTGGCCAGATCGGTGGTCCAGGAAACGGCCTGCGGGCCGATCCGGTCCACCAGCGGTCCGGTGAACGCCTTGACCACCACGTAAGGAGTCATCTCACAGAAGGCGACCAGTCCGGTCTGCGTGGCGCTGCCGGTTGTGACGAGGACGAACCAGGGCAGCGCCACAACGGAGATTCGTGTGCCGGTCAGCGACACAACCATGGCGGCCAGCACCCCGCCCAGCGGCCGTAAGGACCTCTTGCCGGGTATGCTGCCGGCCTCCGAGGCGTCGTCGGTCATGACGTCTGGCTTCCTTGCTCTTCCTGAGGGCCGGAAGGAAGCGACGACGCGGCAGGCGCGTCCAGTTCGGGCAGGATCTGCGTGATCACGGTGACCCGTTCGGCTCCCTCGGGGGGCACTCGCCGCCGTCTCCGGCGCGTCTCGCCGGTAGCGCGCGATGACTTCCGTCAACTCCCGGTACAGGGCGGCGGCTTCCTCGGGCGTGAGCCGCAGGGCCCAGTCGCTCGAGGTGCCAGCCATGCTGCACAGGCTAGACCGCAAAGGGTTCTTCGCAATGTGGTCTTTGCGAGGAACCCTTTGCGGTTCTCCTGGTTTGTGGGGCCATGTATCAGCGAGCGACGGCAGTCGCTCAGGCGGCCCGGAGGGCGGCGCGGATGGCCTCCGTGGCCGACGTAGCGGAAGCGCCGAGGAGGCAGGAGCCGAGCGAGGGAGGCAAGGGCAGCTCAGGTTCGGGGCTTGAGCGGCTCATCGACCCTTCTCGCCGGTCATTTTGATCAGGCCGTGGGCTGTGTTGCCATCGGAGTCGATCCGGTGGAACTCCACCCCTTCAAAAGCGGCGACCTCGGCGCTGCGGGAGAACATGGCCTGCTCGTACTCGGTGAGCGCTGCCTCGATGTCGTCGGGGTACGCGGCGAGGGCCTTGCCGAGCTCGGCGCCGTCGAGCATGGCCAGGTTGGCGCCTTCGCCGTTCGGGGCCGCGAGGTGGGCGGCGTCACCGACGAGGGTCACTCCCGGGACCCGGTCCCACCGGTGCTCGTCCGGCAGGGTGTAGAGGGGGCGCAGGACCGGCGCGGTGTCGCTGTCGGTGATCAGGGCGGTGAGCTCCGGTGCCCAGCCGTCGAACTCCGCCGCGATCCGCGCGGTGGCCGCGGCGGTATCGGTGAAGTCGATGGCGGCGAACCAGTCCTGCGGCTCGGACAGCCCCACGTAGGCGTGCAGGGTGTCGCCTTTTTCCCGGTGGGCGAAGATCTCCCTGCCCGACGTGGTGACGATCAGCGACCCGCCACCGACGGCCTTCGCGACGGCCGGGTGCCGGGTGTCGGCGTCGAACAGGTAGGTGTCGACGCACGACGTGCCGGTGTACTGGGGTACGGCGGTGGAGAGCAGCGGCCGGACCCGCGACCACGCACCGTCCGCGCCGACCAGCAGGCTCGTGACGACGGTGCCGCCGTCGGTGAACGTCACCTCGTGGCGGCCCTCACCGAGGGTACGGGTGCCGATGACCTTGTGCCCCCACCGGACAGTGCCGTCCGGGAGCGAGTCGAGCAAGATCCGTCGCAGATCCCCTCGCTGCACCTCGGGGCGTCCCCCTGTGCCGTCGTCGGCTTTGTCGAACAGAACGGTCCCGTCCCGGTCGAGGACCCGCATCGCCTGGCGGCCCTCGAGGACGATGGCGCGGAACTCGTCCATCAGACCGGCCGCCTGGAGGGCGAGCTGCCCGTTGTAGTCGTGGATGTCGAGCATCCCACCCTGCGAACGCGCGTCGGGGGAGGGCTCCGCCTCGTAGACCGTGACGGGTATTCCGTGGACGTGCAGGACGCGGGCGAGCGTGAGTCCGCCGAGTCCGGCGCCGATGATTGTGACGGGAGTGGCGGGAGTGGGCATGATGGCTCCTCGGGGTCGGGCTGCCGGGCGACTCCGGCCGGCCGTTTCCCCAAAGGTGCCGGACCCCTCCGACGAGCCATCGACATCGGGCCGACAGCCCCGACACGCGACCGACACTGACACCGACACCGCAGATCAGCCCTGACAGCTACCGAAATGCCGGCGCCAGGTGCTGACGTAGCACGGCGTCACCGAGCGGATCCTGTCGTCGCCGTACATGAGCCAGGCGGTTCCGCTGGCTCGGAGCACGGCGAGGTCGGCTCGCGCTGCCTCGTTCACCTCTGGGTATGCCTCGCGTTTGGAGGGCTCGTGCTCGTGCTCGGCCAGCGCCCGGCAGATGGCGGTTCCTTTTGTTCGGGTCGTGCGGCCGGTCCGAACATCGAAGAAAGGCCGGCCCTCGTTCCATGGGGCCATAAGGACAGATGGCCGGACGGGGCCACCGTCGCTTGGACCGCTAGGGCAGCGCCAGCACGCACTGGGAGTGGGCGATTTCGCTCTCCAACGCGGGCACGTCTACACCACGATCCTGATCGACATCGAGACCGGGCATCCCGTCGACGTCCTGCCCGACCGCACGGCGCGCGGCCCCCTCTGAGGAGTACCTCCTTCTGCGCGAGCGCGTGGTCAAGCTCCTCGGCCCGATTCCGGAACCCGTCTGAGTTGATACCCGGACAACCAACAAACCTTCCCTAAAAGTTGATCAGAGTCTCTTGGGCTCGCCGCTCTCAGGGCCGCGACTGCACGGGCATGACCGGCGACTGGTCAGGCGTCGACCTGTGGTATTCCCCATCCGGGGACCGATGAGGCATGACAGGCAGCGGAGAACCCCTCCCCAAAGGGCTGCCCACACAGATCGTGTCAAACCAGCTGACCGTCTATGGCGCCGGCGGGCGCCTTGCCGGTATGCCGCCCCTCTCGAGTCACGCGGAAGGGTAGCGCTGTGCGCGCACCCATTCAGGGGCCGGGTTGATATACGGCTGGCCAGCCACGACGACAGTCGGCACCGTCTCATTGCCGCCGTTGGCTGCCCTGACCGCTGCTGCTCCAGTCGGGTCGCGCCAGATGTCGACCCAGTGCAGCCGGCGGGCGCTACGACCCAACCGGATGCGCAGTCGCAAACAATACTTGCAGCCCGGCCGCCAGAAGACGATCGGTCGACCGTCGACCGCGCTGCGGCGCTGTGCTTCCAGCGCACCGATCGACCCCGGGAAGACCAGAGGCGAGTGCACACCTGCGAGCAGCACGAATACCAACAGGAGCGCAGTGGCTGCGCCTGGTTTTCCCGTGAGGGTCAGCCCCGTCGCAACGGCCAAGCCGCAGCTCCCAAACAACATCGGCAAGACCCAAGTACGTGTCATGAGGACGCAGGTTATCGTCGCTGAACCGTTCGGCTCGGATGACGGTCGGCTGGCCATGCTGGGATCTCTCTCAGTCGACCTGGAAAACGGACTGGACCGGCGTGAAAGGCGCAGCTCTGCTTCCCACCGGACGAAGCCGCAGTTCCCCTTGACCTGCTGAACACGGCGACGCAGGCACTGGCCGACTCTTCCTAACGACCGTCACCTTGCGGACGGCGCTGACCACAGCCGGGCACCGGCTGCTGATCGAACCGGACGCGTTGAGGAAGGCAGTCGCAGGCGGTTTCACTCTCTACGACTCCCTCATCGAGGCATCAACCGACGCCGTGACCTGCTCCCCACTAGCCCGCACACGAAGCAAGGCCAGCCACTGGCCTCCTGCCCACCGTCCTCAGTTCATGGGCGTACACAGGTGGCGCATGATCGCCATCATGGCCCGCCCGCCCGCAGGCCCGCGCGCGCATTGGGGAGCACCGCCAATCTGCACGTGGCGTCGATACCATCACCCGTCACTCCGCCACCCGCCAACTGGCCCGGCCATCCGCACGGGAGGCAGAGGATGCTCACAGTCCCAGCAACTGAGCCGAGTTGCCCCCAGCACCCGTTCCCGCACCTCACCGCTGGGCGTCACCCGCTCCACCATCGCGCGTGCCAGGACCGGGTCCCCGTACGGGGCGTCCGATCCGAACAACGTCCGTTCCGGGATCTCGCGGATCGCCAGCCGTAGGGCGAAGACGATGTTCGCCGTCGACAGCTCCAGGTACATGTTCGGCGTATCCCGTACGAGCTCGATGGCCGTCATCCAGTGCTGGCCGCCGACCTGGCTGACGACCAGGGGGACCGACGGGTAGCGGGCCGAGAGGCGGGCCAGTGTGTGCAGGTCGGGCTCTGTCGTGGGGGCGGAGCCGTGGACGACGACGGGCAGGCCGCCGTGGTCGTGGGCCGCGCGCAGCACCGGTTCGACCGTGGCCGCGCCGCCCGGCGGCGGGGTGAGTTCGCCGATGCCGTGCAGGCCCCGGTCGACCACGTCCCGTGCCACTGCTTCGGCGATGTCTTCCGGACTGGCGTCCAGCCGGACCGAGCCGAAGCCGATGAAGCGGTCCGGGTGCGCGGCCAGTGCCGCGGCCAGTTCCTGCTGGGCGCGGGCGAAGCTGTCGGCCCCGTTCCCCGAGCCTTCGAGCGCGCGGTGCAGTACCGCCATCTCCCGGCGCAACCCGGCAAGGTCCGTCGCCCGCTCCGGGTGCGGGCGGGTGGGGAACAGCACCGCGCGGTCGACACCGGCTTCGTCCAGCAACGCGATGTGGTTCGCCACCGGGTCGTGGACGTGGCTGTGTGCATCGATAATCATCGAGGTCTCCTGAGCTGTCGGTAGCCAGGAGGCCAACGTCGCACCTTGTCATGGTGGCAAGGTCAAACCGGGGGAGAGGTTGGACGGAGTGCTCATCGGGGAACTGGCTGAACGCACTGGCACCAGCGAGCGGCTGTTGCGCCACTACGAGCGCGGTGGGCTCCTTCTGCCCGACCGGCTCCCGAACGGCTACCGCTGGTACGACGAGTCGCACGTGGAGGTCGTGCGAAGGATCCGCGCCCTCCTCGCAGCCGGGCTGCCCGTCCGCACCATCCGTGCCCTGCTGCCTTGCACGGCCCGCGCCGGGGAGGCCGTGCACCCGTGCCCGGGGGTGCTGGACACCCTGCGCTCCCGGCTGGCAGACCTCGATGCCCGAGCTGCCGAACTCGACGAGGCGCGTGCGGTGCTGCGCGCGACGATCGCGGGGACGCAACGCGTCGATGTTGCCTAGGTGTCGGCTGTAAGTGCTCGCTCGACAGCGGTCGATTGGCTATGCCGTCGATTGGCCATGTCACTGTCCCCTCTTGAAGAGGGTTGGGTCGACGAGCAGCGGAGGCTGCTTGGGTGGGTGCTGAAGGAAGGGCCGAGCGAGGTCCTGCAATTCCCGCCAGGCAGCGCCGACCGTCACAACCGGAGCGAAGCCGCATACGAACGGCCGGGCAGCTGTGCCCTGCCGTGCCCGGGGCAGGCAGGTCCCGCCTGGGCGCCTGGTCGCGTGGCCGGCAGCGTCCCCGGGCCAGACAGACGCGTGGCTGCCGCGGCCTTGGCGACGCGCTATGCCGCCAGTTCGTACGTTTCCAGCCGCTTGATCATGCGACGTACGATCAGCAACGGGATCACCCCGAAGAAGCCGAACGACATGTCGAAGAGCTGCCAGTAGACCGGAATCCCGCGGATGTGACCGCAGATCAGCGCCAGCGGCACAATCGCCCCGCAGGCAATCATTCCGAATTCGACGACCCAGATATTACGGACCGGGTCACGGTACGGGCCGTAGAAGGCGATGGCGATGACGAGGTGGGCGAAGGCGAGCCAGTCGGTGCCGTAGAGCACGAACGGGTACTTCCCGTCCGTCGCCTCAAGTCCCTCCCGTACCCGGCCGATCCACTCCATCAGTCCCGGCAACCATTCGGGAACGGGTGAGCCGTCGGATCTCAGGGCCTCGTCCAGCCATCGCATTTCGGTGACCAAGGGAAAGGCTGTGAGTCCGCTCAGGGCGAGGCCCACGATAAAGATGACCAGCCAGATCCGAATACGACGCCGGAGCGCCGTCTCTCGCCCGTTCATGATCAGAGTTTACGCCTCGCTGATCGCCCGGATATTCCAGGGGCAGGCGTGGCGGCTCGGGCACGGTCGGTTGCTTTCACGCGCTCGCGTCGGGGTTCCCGAACTCCCATGCCGCCGAGGGACGCCAGCCATACCAGTCAGTCGAAGTACACGACCAGCCGGACGCCGCTGCCGCCGAAACGGCCGGCCAGTGCCCGCATGACCGCGAATACGTGCTCCCAGCCGGTGCCCGGCCCGAGGACGTCCCGGCGCGTGAAACGCTGGTAGCAGAACCTCGTCGCGCCGGAGGCCCACTCGCCGTACGGCTCGCCGTACGGCGCCCCGAGCGGGCTGACGCCCAGGGGAGGCGCGCCGTGCCGTTCCACGAATTCTGTCGGCCACTGGTCGCGCACGACGTAGCGGGCTTCGATGGACGGCGTGTCACCCTCCCGCGCGATGAGGACACCACGAACGCCTTCGGGGGAGAGGCCCAAGTCAGCCTGGTCCAGTTCCTCCCAGCTCACCCAGGTCGGGCTGTTCACTGCCGCATCGAGGGCCTTGGCCTGTTCGAATTCCTCACGTATGGCGGTGGACGCGTCAGCGGGTAGGCCCCGGCCCGCGGCGAGAGGTTCCCAGCCCGCGTAGTCGCGGACGCCGAAGAGGCAGCCGAACGCCGCGTAATCCTGCCCGGGGTACAGCGGGGACAGGTCCATCGCACGCTGCCACGGCTCCCACTCGTACCAGTCTTCGTCGGCGCACGGATGCCGGACCTCGATGCAACCGTAGATGTCGGTACTCACGGCGGGCAGTCCAGGGGTCTCAGGAGCGGTCGGGAGTGCTGCCGGTTCGGTGGTTGCGGGGGGATGAGTCCAGCCAGCGGGCGTCCTGGAACTCCGCGGGGACCTCGTCCTCCCATGGATCGATCCCGCGGCGTTCCAGTTCGTCAAACCACCGTTCCCGCTGCGACTCGGGAAGACGGCGTCCGCACCAGGGGCAGAACTCGATGATGACGCTCGCTGTGCCACCGTCGTGGATGATCAGGCCGTATTCCTGGAACTTGGTGCTGAAGCCGATCAGCGTGTCCGGGCAGGCGTAGACGTCGTCGTGCTCGTGGCAGCGTACGTCGACGTGGCTGTTCATCGCCTCGCAGCAGTGGTTGGTCATGACCTCGGCTTCTCGTTGATCCGTGGACATGACAATAACAAGTACTTCCGGGCGTCGGACGGCTGCCATAAAGCACCAGAAATCAGGCTGTCAGGTGATGCGAGGCGATCTCACTCCGGGCCGGCGGTGAGGCGCGCATGGGTCTCCGTCACTACATCGAGGTAGGGGGCGGCGAGCCCCGGTTCGTTCTCGGCGATCGCCTGCCACAGGGGAGCCGCTTCGGTGATGGCGTCTCTCGCCTCCTCCCGTTGAGTGTCCGCGAGCAGCCGGGTCCTGGCGTAGGCGTAGAGCGCGAAGGCGAGGTGGTCTTCGTGTGCCGCGCGGTGGCGGGCGGCCAGGCCGCGGCTCAGGGAAACCGCCCGGGCGGTGGCGTCCAGGGCCTCCGTGTGCCGCCCGGCCTCGCTCAGCCGCAGGCCGTGGTGGGCGAGTGCCCAGACCAGAACCGGTCCGTCGGCCGCCGCTCCGGCCGTCGCCACCTGCTCGGACACGGCCAGGGCCTCTACGGAGACGCGGAAGGCCTCCTCACGCGCCGGTGAGCCGAGTGCCAGGAGGCGGCCGAGGTCGATCAGCACCAGGGCCAGCACTCTGCCGTGGGCGGGATCGGCACCCATCAGGTCGCGGGCAATGGTGACGGCCTCCTGGGCGTACGCCAGGCCCTCGGCCGCCCGGCCCCCTTCCACGAGGTGCACGCCCAGGCCGGAGCGGGCCAGGCCACGGACGACGTCGCGTCCGCCGACGGAGGGCACAGCATCCGCGGCGGTGACGGCCCGTCGCAGGGTCTCCTCGGCCTCCCGCCGGCCGACGTTGTGCTGGAGGCAGCCGAGGAGCCACAGCGAGTGCGCCAGCAGCGGACTCTCGTAGGCATCGTCTCGCCGCGCGAGGTCGCCGAGCAGTTCGGTCGCCTCTTCGGCGACGGGCAGCGCCTCGGTACGCCGTCCCGCCTCGATCAGGTACGTCGCCAGACATGACAGGGCCGTGCGCAGCCGGGGAGAAGGCTCTGCGAAGCCATCCCTGGACGGCTGCCGGAGCGCGGTGACGGCTCTGCGCATGACGCGCGCCGCGTCGTCCGGGCGGCCCGCCGCGGAGAGCTGGGTGCCGAGCACGAACAGTTCCTCGCCGTACGCCGACGCGGAGTCGGTGTCCTCCTCCCGCTCCAGCCCCAGCAGACGGCCACTGACCTCGATGGATTCCTCCAGCGTGGCCAGTGCTTCGGCGGTCTGGCCGGCCCGGGACCGCATGAGCCAGAGACCGGACAGAGCCATGGCGAACCCGCGCGCGTACCCGTTCGCGTCCTCCTTCTCGTCCTGATCCTCCTTTACGAGCCCGCGATACAGCTCCACCGCCTCGGCCGCCACAGCCACGGCGTCCTCCGTCCGCCCGACGTCGCACAGACAGTGCATCCTGGCCAGCAGTGCGCCCGCCAGGACGGACCGTGACCGTGACCGCGACCTGCCGAGCGGATCCGCTGTCACCGAACGGCGGCGGATGCCGACCACTTCGTCCAGCGCCGCCAGGGCCTCGTCCGCTCTCCCGAGGGTGTTCAGCCGCCGGGAGAGGTTGGTCAGAGCGCTCGCCAGGTCGTCGAGCGGGGCGTCGGGGCGCTGCCCGACGAGCGCGCGGTACAGGCCGACCGACTCCTCGCCGGCCCGTAAGGCGTCCTCCGGGTGCCCGGTCTCCTCCAGTTGGCCGGCCAACGTGTCCAGGCTCATGGCGAGATCGGCCCTGAACGCCCCGGGTTCCGCCGTGAACAGGGGCTGGTAGAGACCGACCGCCTCCCGGGCGGCCTCCAGCGCGTCAGCCGGCCGCCCCGCGTCGTTCAACCGATGGGCGTAGGTGTTGAGGGAGTTGGCGAGCCGGTGCCGGAATCCGGTGGGTTCCTTCTCGACCAGATGCCGGTAGAGGCCGACGGCCTCGGCGGCCCGTGCCAGGGCTTCGTCCGGCCGTCCTGCCCCGGCCAGGTCGATGGCGAGGGAGTGCACGCTGAGCGCGAGGTCGGCGAGGTACACACCGGGACGCTCACCGGCCAGCCGGCGCCGGATCTCGACGGCCTCCTCGGTCGCCGCCAGCGCGGCCTTCGGCCTGCCCGCGAGATGCAAGCAGTTGGAGTACGTGCTCAGGCTGCGGGCGACACCGTTGCGGAAGGCGTCGGGGCGTCGCTCGGCCAGGGACCGGTAGCAGGTGACGGCCTCCTCGCTCACCGGCACCGCCTCCTCGACGCGTCCGCACTCCATCAGCCAGATGGCCCGGTTGTTCAGGGCGGCGGCAAGTTCCGGCAGGGCGCCGTCGCCGTGTTCGTCGGCCAGCTCGCGTCGGATGCCGACTTCCTCGTCCATCGCCGCCAGCGCCGCCTCGGGTCGGCCCAGCTCGCCCTCGGCCTGGGCGAGAGCGCCCAGGCCATGGGCCAGACCGGACCGGAACTCGTGCGCGTCCGGCCGGGCGAGACGCAGCTCACCGTAGATCTCCACGGCTTCCTGGGCGGATGCCAAGGCATCTTCCCGCTTGCCCAGAGCGCGCGCGGTCAGCGAAAGGTTGTGCAGGACGGCGGCGAGGTGTGGCCGGTAGGCGGCCGGATCCTCCCGCGCCAGCCGCCGGTAGAGCCCGACGGCCTCGCCGGTGGCCTCGTACGCCTCCCGGGTGCGTCCCACATCACCGAGGCGGCCGGTCAGCCGGCGCAGCATCAGGGCGAGGCCGGGCAGGCAGGCGGCGTCCTCACGGGCCCGCTCGCGATGGCTCTCGACGAGCCGCTCGGTCACCTTCGCGGCCAGTGGGCCCAGCGCGTGCGTCGGGCGCGGCAGGCGGTCGGCCAGTTCCAGTAAGTCTTCCGGCATGGCACTGGGCTCGTCGGCCAGCCGGTCCAACGCCGACACCAGCGGTCGTGGCCGCTCGACGTGTGTGGCGACGTTGATCGCCGGTTGTGTCAGCACGTTTCGACGGCTCACGCACAACTCCGTGAGGTGTTCGTCGAGAGCGTCGCGGTGGGCGGGGTGGGCGGCCGCCCGGGTGTAGACGGTGAGCAGCTGGGCGATCTGGGCGTCGGTGAGGTCGTATGGTCGGCGGTCGTGTGGTCCACGGCCGTCCGCCGTCACGTCGTCGCCGAGCAGGTCCTGTGCCAGGTCGGGGTTCTTGGCCAGCCGCTCTCCGACGAAGTACTCGGCCAGCCGGTCCGGCCGTAGGGAGCCCCAGGCTTTGCCGTCGCGGGGTGGGTAGAGCGCTGCGATCCAGCCGGTGAGGGCCCGGTGGCACGCTCGTCCGTGGTCCCTGAGGTAGGAGATGCGGCCGAGGAGGGCTTCCGCCTGGCGGGGGGAGTCGGCGCCGCACAGGAAGGCCGCGGCGAGGGCGTCCTTGCGGGTCTCCTCGTCCAGCTGTATCAGTGGGTGCTGCTGGGCGGGGCTCTCCCAGTAGTTGGCCTCATGGTCGAGCAGTCGCTGTTCCACGCGCACGGTCTTGCGGCCGGCAGTGGCGACCGGCTGGATGCCGGCCACCGGTTCCGTCAGGGCCCCTGACTGAGCCGCGGCGGCATGAACGGCCTCGTCCAGGAGGTCGGCCAGCGCGGTCATATGAAGCGCGAGCGCCGTGTCCAGCCCGGGACCGTCCAGCCGGTCGGGCCAGCGCCGCACAGCGTCGGTCACCGTCGCGGCGACCTTCGGCCACGTGTGGTGCTCCTGCCCGCGCACGTGCGGCAGGGCCCGGGCCAGATACTCCACGGCGTCCCGGTAGGCATCGGCGCGGCCTTCGAGGTTCGGTTCCAGCGGTGGTAGCGGGGTCTCGGTCAAGTCCTCGAGGAGGTCGCGGGTGTCGCTGTTCACCCGCCGCGCGGGCTGCCACCAGTCGTCGTCGGCGGTGCGGGCGAGCAGCAACACCTTGAACGGCGTCGAGAGCGGGCGGGAGACGATCATCTTGAGCAGGGCGGTCAGCTGCTCGACACGCGTCTCGGCGTAGTCGAGGACCACCAGCAACGCGACAGCCGTGTCGCCGAGCGCCGCCATGTCCTCGGCCTTCGCGTCGCTCTTCAGCCACACCACCGTCGAGCGGTCGCTCTCCAGCCGGGCCGTCAGTTCAAGGGCCAGACGGGTCTTGCCCTGTCCTCCCGGCCCGTGCACGAGACGCACATCGAGGCCGGGTTCCTCGCACCACAGCCGCAACTCCGCGAGCAGCTCTTCGCGACCGCGGAAGGGAACCACGGCATGCTTGGCCTCCAGCAGCGCCGCGGGCGACGCCGGTAAGGCGCGCGCCGCGCGGCGGTCCCCGGCCCTGGGCGAGAGGCCGGACAGGTGTGCCCACTCGGCCGGTTCGAGTACGGTCCCTACGCCGTGCTCCGCCAGGACCCGGCGGAAGCCGTCGTCGCCGAGCAGGACGTAGGCCGGTGCCACTTCCAGCCGAGTGTGCGCGAAACCGCTGAAGTCCGTGCAGACCACCCCGGTGAGGAGCCCGTCGCAGAACATGGCCGCGCCCGACAGGCCCGCCCAGGGCGAGATCGCCTGCCCGGACGGGTCGGTGCACGGAGCGGCCCGCTCCGTAAGGCGCATGAGGTAGCGGTTGTTGACGGAGCGATCCGCGCGGTTGACGGTTCCCTGCTCGTGCAGGATCTCCACCGCCTGATGCTCCCGCTGGACGACGGCCGGCAGGCCCCAGGTCTCGCAGCCGGTCGCGGGCCGGTGGGTGACGAGCCGCCCCCACCGAACGGGTGCGACCGGCCGCGGTGCCCCATCCGTGTCGGGGTGCCCGTCCTCGAAACGGTCGTCGAAACGCAGGAGGGCCGCGTCGTCGCGTCCCCCGGGTGTGCCCCGCCAGGCCACCGTCGCGGCGTACTGTCCGTCCTTGCCGGGACGGAAGAACGTCACCGCCCCGCCCACCGCCGGCACGACGTGTGCCGAGGTCAGGACGAGTCCCGGAGCGATGACGTACCCCGACCCCAGCCCCTCGGGCCCGTCGACCCCGACCATGAGATCGCTGCTCACCGTGATGCCCCCCCGTACGTGAATCTCCGCGCCCGGAGACGGGCCCGGCCCTTTGCCCCTCGGCTGCCCCTCGGCGCGTCACTCCTCGATACGGCCGGACACGTCACCCGGCCCCGGGGCCGCCAGCCGCCTTCTGTGGATCAAGACGTCCCCGTCAGGACCCTGAGGTGTCAGCGCCACCTTCACCCGGTGCGTACGGCCCCGCGCCAGTCCCGCCTCGCCGTCACCGGAGACCACCCACGCCCTGAAGCCCGCCTTCGCCTTGACGTCCTGACGGAGTTCGACGGTGAATTCCAGCTCTATCGGGCCCACCTGGAAAGTGATCCCCTGCCCGTTGCCACAGGCCGCGGCCTCGGTCAGCTCGTCACGCAAGGCGGCCACCGCAGCCGCGAGTTCGATCTCCATGCCTGTGCGTCCCCCCGAGCATTGGCTGCAGACGTGTCCCGGCGGCACGCCGCCGAAGACCTCATAGACGGTACAGGCGCGGCGACGGAGAGAGGTGGGATTCGCCGACGCTGCTCGCCGTGATCCGCCGGGCTGGATCGGCGGGGCACCGGTGAGAGGATTACTTCCTTGGCCGGCGTGGGCTGATGAAGGGATGGGTGAATGCGATGGACGAGCCGTTCCTGATGCGTGTCGAGGATGTCTTCCGCCGAGGCCAGGGCCGGGTGGTCATGCTGACGGGCCGGATCGAGCGCGGGCGGGTTCGTAAAGGTGACGAGGTGGAGATCGTCGGATACGGCGGCGGCGCGATCGTTCCCGTCGAAGGCATAGAGGAGGGCTGTGGCCGGCACGCCGGCGAGGCGAGTCCCGTCGCCCTTGAGGAAGGCCAGACCTTTGCTTTCCGGCACCACGGTCGCGCCGCCGGCTCGGGAACCGTGACCCGGCTTCCGCACTGAACCAGCGCGGTACCTGACGACGAGACGCTCGACCCCCGGCTGCTTGAGGACGCCGACAGCCAGGGGCAGCTCCTTGCGAGAGGCAGCCTCGTGCTCACGGGCTTGGACGACTACGAAGGCTCACCCGAGGGACACAGGGGTCGCGTCCGCGCGCACGACGGGCGCCACTGGCTCGGCTTGTGCCGACCTGTTCGGAGAGGTCTTCGACGTCCTCGCTCACGTCGGCATGCAACACACACAAGCCTGAGCCGGTGTCAGCCTCCCGGCCGGATCCGGCCGCGCCAGGCTCCCGTCTCGATACTGCGGTTCTCCACGAATTCCTTGAAGCGCCTCATGTCACCTTTGGCGCGCCGGTCGATGGTTCCGGTCAGGTCGGCGGCCTTCTCCGCGACCCCGCTCGGTTCGACCTCCATCACCAGTTCCACGCGGGTACGTGTGTCGTCCACGCGCTGGAAGTGCACCGTGCCCCTCTGCCGGGTGTCGCCGCCGACGGTACGCCAGGTGATCCGTTCGTCGGCGAGCTGGTCGACGATTTCCGTGTCGAATTCTCGCCGGATGCCGCCGATCTTGGTGGTCCAGTGATTGTGCCGGGCGTCGAGCTGTCGCACTTCCTCGACGCCTTCCATGAAGTTCGGGAATTCCTCGAATTGTGTCCACTGGTTGTAGGCGGTGCGGAGAGGCACGTCCACTTCTACGGTCTCCTTGACCGTCGTCATCACAGGTCCTCGCTTCCTCGCTGTCGTCGCGGAAGCGCGGCGCCAGGGGTCGCCGCGCCCTGTCCACCGTCCGCGTACCCGCTCACGCTCGTGTAATGCGTGCCGGATCGGCGCGGGGTTCCTGAACGCCGCCCCCGCCCCCGCTACCACCCCCGCCATCGTCACCACCCACGCGCCCGCGCCATCTTGAAAGGGCGGCATTTTCAGGGTTTGAGAATGCGGCGGAATGGTAGGCGCGTGGCAAGGCCCTCGACAGCTGATGCGGAGGTGCTTATGACCGACTCACCCGGCCGGCCCAGAAGGTCCGGCCAGCCCAGAAAGCCCAGTCAGTCCAACAGGGAAGCCAGCCAGTCCGACAAGCCCGACGATCCCGATCAGCCCGACCAGCCTGATCAGCCCGACAATCCCGGCAGGCTCGCGACATCCCAGCCCCCCGCCAAAGGTTCCGACGGGATGGCGAACCCGCAGGAGCTCACAGCCGTACAAGTATTGCGAGCGGCAAGTGAACAACTCGCCGAGCTGACGGGGCTGCGGACCGAGGGCATCAGCCGGCTGGAGCGGACGGACGCCGGGTGGGTGGCGGAAGCCGAGGTGGTGGAGGTCGCCCGGATCCCCGAGACCATGAGCGTGATGGGGCTCTACGAGGTGACCCTCGATCCAGCAGGCATGCTGACCGGCTACCGGCGGGTGCGGCGCTACGAGCGCGGCAGGACCGACTCCCGCTGAAGTGGCCATGTCGAAGTGGCATGCCGAAGTGACCACGCTGAAGTGACCATCCGGCAGCCGAGGCGACCGTTTCGCCGACCTGGTGCGCCCTCGCCGGGCCCACCACCCTGCCGGGCCGTCGCGGTGCGACGGCCGAGAGGAAGTGTCCACGATGAGTGTTGTCCCGCCCCCGCAGACCGGGGGAGCAGGAGGCACCAGCGGCCTCTATGACGTCCTGGAGCTGGTGCTCGACCGAGGCCTGGTGATCGACGCGTTCGTGCGCGTCTCCCTGGTCGGTATCGAGATCCTCAAGGTCGACGTGCGCGTGGTGGTCGCCAGCGTCGACACGTACCTGCGCTTCGCCGAGGCGTGCAACCGCCTCGACCTGGAGGCCGGCCCCCACCGCAGCGCCGGCCTGCCCGAGCTGGTGGGCCAGATCACCGAGGGCGGCGCCGAGCACGGCGCGCGGGGCAAGACGAAGGGCGCGCTCTCCGGCGCCGCCCAGGCCGTCTCCGACGCCTTCCACCGCACACCCGACGAAGGCGAGAGCCGCGGCCGCGGCACCGCCGCCTCCCGCAGGAAGAAGGAGGAGAGCGAGTGAGCACCTACGTGTACTGCATCGCCCGCAGTGGCGACGTCGACCTGCCCGAAGACCTCACCGGGATCGGCGATCCACCCCTGCCGGTACGACAACTGGAGCAGGCCGGGCTGACCGCGGTCGTCAGCGACTGCCCGGACCGGCTGCGCCCCAAGCGGCGTGACCTGCTGGCACACCAGCGGGTGCTGGCCGAGGTGGGCCGGAAATCCGCCGCGCTGCCGATGCGATTCGGCAGCGTCGCCGAGGCGGACGACGACGTCCGTGACGTGCTCCGGGAGCACGCCGACGGGTACCAGGAACAGCTTCAGCGGCTGGAAGGCCGGGTGGAGTACAACGTCAAGGCCGCACACCAGCAGGAAGCGGTGCTGCACCTCGTCCTCGCACAGAACCCGGACCTCCGGGCGCGCGCCGAAGCCGACCGGAGCAATGGTGGCGGCACCTACGAGGAGCGGCTGCGGTTCGGCGAACTGGTGGCCACCGCCGTCCGGGAGCGCGAGACGGTGGACGCGGAGGCGGTGCGCCAGGCCCTGGAGCCCGCCGCGGAAAGCCTCCGGGTGGGGCCCGAGAGCACCGGCTGGTTCGTCAACCTCTCCTTCCTGATCGCACAGCCACGCGCGGAACACCTGCTGACAGCCGTGCGACGGCTCGCCGATGAACGTCCGCACCTGGAACTGCGCGTGAACGGCCCGCTGCCGCCCTACAGCTTCACCGATATCTGATGCTCATCGGCTGGGTGCTGCGACAGCTCCTCGCCGAGGCCGAACGCATCGCCCGCGACCCGGCCGTGATCCGGGACGAACTGTCCCGACTGGAAGCGGAGCTGTCGGCGGGCCGGATCAGCGAGGAGGAGTTCGACCAGCGGGAAGACGAGCTCCTGGACCGCATGGAGGAGACGCGCCGGTACACCAACGGGTACACCAACGGGACGCACTGACGACGGACAACCGCACCGCAGGAAGAGGCACAGCGGCCATGACCGGTATCCACTCCCAGCGTTTCCCCGATACGCCTTCCCCCTCCGGCAGCTCCGCCAACCTCGCCGACATCCTGGAGCGCGTGCTCGACAAGGGTGTAGTGATCGCCGGGGACATCCGGGTCAACTTGCTCGACATCGAGCTGCTGACCATCAAACTGCGCCTGATCGTGGTCTCCGTGGACAAGGCCAAGGAGATGGGGATCGACTGGTGGGAGAGCGATCCCGCCCTCTCTTCCGGCGCGCGTCGCCGCGCGCTGGCGACCGAGAACGAGCTGCTGCGCACCCGCATCGCCGAGCTCGAGGCCCGGCAGCAGCGACCGCAGCCGCACGAGGCGCACGACGGGAAGGAACAGCGGTGAACAACCCCAGCGGCCCCAGCGATGCCACCGACCGCGCAGAAGCAGCCAACGACTGCCCTCATGACACCTCGGCAGGGCTTCTCTACCTCTACGCCGTCGCCCGCCATGCGGACCTGGTCGGCCAGTACCTCACGCGCCCGCCCCACGCCCAGCCGGTGACCGGTGTGGCAGGTGAGCCCGTACGACTCGTACGGCACCTGGACCTGGTGGGGGTGGCGGGCCGGGTGCCCGCCACCGACTTCGACGAGGAACCGCTGCATCGTCACCTGGAGGATCTCGACTGGCTCGCCGCGGTGGCCCATCGGCACCAAGCCGTGGTCGAGGCGGCATCGTCGGCAGCGGCGGCCGGTGTGCTACCGCTGCGGCTGGCCACCGTCTACCGGGATGCGGCGAGCCTGCGCCGCATGTTCCAGGCCCGGCACGAAGCGCTGACCACGGCACTGGACCACCTCGACGGCAAGGTGGAGTGGGGCGTCAAGATCTACACCCTGCCCAGCCCGGAGACGGAAGCGCGCACAGCACCGGACAGCGCCGCCGCACCGGACAGTGCCACCGCACCAGCCGGCGCCGCAGCACGGGACAGCGCCACCGCACCGGCCACCGGCGGCGATGGCGGGCCGAAGGCACCCGCAGCGGAGTCCGACCAGGCCCGGTCCGCCGCCGCCCCCGGTGTCGGCCGTGCCTACCTGAGGCGACGAGGAGCCGAACGCCGCGCGGACGAGGACCGGGCCCGCCAGGCCGATGACGCGGTGCGGCAGATCCACACCGCCTTGGCGGCCTCGGCCGAGGCCGCTCACCTGCACCCACCCCAGAACTCCAGCCTCTCCGTCCACCCCGGGCGCAACCTACTGAACGCCTCCTATCTGGTACGGCGGGACGACGACTCCGCCTTCACCGCGAAGGTGCGCGCACAGGTCGAGCGCGCCCCGGCCTCGGGGCTCATGGTCGAGCTGACCGGCCCCTGGGTGCCGTACTCCTTCGTCGCCGCGACCACCGGCCTTGCGGACGGCACCACCGATGACCGGTGACCGACCGCTGCCGGCCGAACGGCTGTCCCTGGTCGACCTGCTGGACCGGCTGCTGGCCGGGGGAGTGGTGATCGCGGGCGACATCACCCTGCGAATCGCGGACGTCGACCTGGTCCGTGTGAACCTCCGTGCCCTCATCGGCTCGGTGGACGCCCGGCTTCCGTCGCCCTGGGAGGAACACCACACATGACCCGGCGCATGGAACTGGACCAGGACACGGTGGAACGCGACCTCATGCGGCTGGTGCTGACAGTGATCGAACTGCTCCGCCAGCTGATGGAGCGTCAAGCCTTGCGCCGCGTCGAACAAGGCGATCTCTCGGAGGAGCAGGAGGAACGCATCGGGCTGACTCTTATGCTGCTCGCAGACCGCATGACCGAACTTCGCGACCGCTACGGCCTTACGCCGGACGACCTCAACCTCGACCTCGGCCCCCTCGGCCCGCTCCTGCCGCCGGCCGACCGGTGACGCGGGCCCCACGGCACGCCCGCGGCACGTCCACAGCACGCTCACGCCACCCCAGGTGAACCCACCGCGGCTACCTGTCGCCCAGGAAGCGCCGCAGGACACCATGTAATCCGCCGCGTAATCCGCCGCGTCAGTGTCAGCGCCCTGCGCTACGGTCGTCTCCCCTGCGAAGGGGTGCTCCGTTCCCGCCCGGTCTCCAACTCAGGCCGGGCGGGAACGGGCGGCACGCGCCCCCTTCATTCTCGGCACGGGGGCCGAGCCTCTTCCGGACGGAAGGGCGACACCAAGGTGTCCTGTCTCCATATGACAGGGGTCTCCGGTGGGATTGCAAGGAAAATCGGGAACTTCACCCGTCCAACCTTCCCGGTGTGCTTACGCGCGCTGAAACGGCTACTCCGGGCGCCGACCCGGCACCCCATGGACTCTAAAGTTCCGCGATTCCTTGATCACGTGGCGTAGCGGGTCATGGCCGGTCCATGCTGATGCTCCCCTCAACTGCGGTTCGGCACCCGCAGGTTGGCAGGGGTACTGCTGATGCGGCTCCGGATGGCTGCGGCATGACACAAAGGAGTGTGATGGACACCAGGAAAGTAGCGCTGCTCTTGGTGCTGGCCATGATGGTGTTCGGCTGGAGCACGGTGATGGCGGCGATGGGCCATGTGACGCTGATTGCTTCGCTGGCGCCCGTCCTGGGTCTGACCGTGACCCAGGTGCTACGTGGGTTTCCCCCGCGGTCCTCGTCCGCCTCCGGGCACCGTGTGGCGTCGGTGCCCGACAAGGAGGACGACGCCCCGTGACGACGTCGATCAACACACCGGGCCCGGCCTCCGAGCCGGGCCCGGTCCGTCCCGGCCGCAAGCTCGGCCCCATCGCCTCCACCGTCGGCAGCTCCCATCGTGCCTGGCTGGAGCCGACCCGCGAGCACTACCTCGCCAGCGGCCACACCCTCAGCGACCTGAGCATTCGTGTTCCGTTGGCCAAGTCCAAGCTCTCCGAGCTGCTGCGTGGTGTGGGCCACTACCCGCGCTGGGAGGTCATCCACCGCCTGGCCACCGAGCTGAACATCCCAGGCTGGCCCCTGTACCGGCTGTGGAAGCAAGCGGCTCTCGACGCCGGCAAGAGCCGGGACTGGGTGGAACGGTCCACCGAAGGGACCATCGCCCTGGCCACCGCCCGGTCCGGACCGCCCCTGGAACACGACGCCCTGCGTTCAATGGTGGAAGAGTGCTACCGACTTTATGCCGGGGCCTTCCTGCACGATGAGGCGCTCGACGCCGCGGTGGAGGACACCTTCGCCATCCTCTGGCTCTCCTTCGACGACGCCCTCGCCAGCCCGGACATCCGCCGCTACGCCTGGAACATCCTGCGCGCCACCGTCCAGGCCAAGGCCGACCACCGCGACCAGCGGCCCTTACTGGGCGAGGCCGCCTTCGATACCGTCGCCTTGAGCGCGCAGACCTCTCTGGAGGGAGAGGCGGCCCAGCTGGCCGAGAGCCTGGAGCTGTTCACCGCGATCAGCAGACTGCCCGCTGCCCAGCTCGACGTCGTGGTGCTGCGACACATGTGCGGGTTCAGCCCCGAGAAGGTCTCCGACCTCCTCGGCATCCCGATTGCCGCCGTACGGTCCGACGAGCGCCACGCCGAACGCTTCCTGGCCGACACCATCGAGCTGCCGCACCACACCGGAGGACCCACCTCATGACATCGCTCGAAGACATCCTGGCCAGGGCACTGCTCGTCCGCCACCGCCCTGTACCCCGCGACACCGTCCCACCCCGTGAAGCCCAACCAGGCACCCGGTCGCCCGTCACGCCGGGCGCGACGCCGAGGGTGTCCGCGGCCGAGGACCTGCGCGCCCTGTGTGAAACCCTGGTCACCCACACCCCCGTCACCGCGGTTGCCGCCTTCGTCACCGACCAGGTCCCCGAACCCAGCAGCGCCCTGGTGCTGGCCTGCGTCCTGCAGCTGACCGACACCGGCGACGGCGCCCGGTTCTGGTGGCAGTACGCCGCCGGTGCCGGCCAGCCCGCCGCCGCGTACTGCCTCTACCTCCACCATCTCGCCCTCGGCGAGACCCACACCGCCCGCTGGTGGCACAACCAGACCGACGACGTGAAGCCCCACACCGGTGCTGTGGGCACCACCATCCACTGGGACGGCAGGCCCGTCGTACTGCGTCACGACGACGAGGCGGCCACCAGCACGATTCTGCGGGTCCTGCGTCGTCTCGCCAGACACACCACCCGCACACGTTCCGCCGTCGTCGGCGAACTGATGGACTACGTGCCCACCGCCGTCGCCGTCGGCTACCTTCGTGAACCCGGAAGCGAGCTGCCTCTGCCCGGCCCCCAGTTCGCCCACGAGATCCGCGCCTTGCTGGACGCGGCCACCGAGCGACCCGACGGGCCCAGCGATCTACCGGCCCACCCCCACGACCACCTCCGACTACGGCGGGACACCTCCCGGTCCACGCTGCGGGTCCACCGACAGATGGGCGAGGCCGCGACCCACTGAAGGCAGCGGAACCGTGAAAGGAGGAAGTTACAGCCCCGTCGGCTTGGCCGACTCGTCGAAGAACCTGACGATCCGGGGCAGGGCCTGCCGCACCGATCCATTGTGGTCGTAGTCCCCGACGTCGGTCAGCCGGCGTGCGGCGCCGTTCCCCGCCAGCTGGTCGGCGCAGTACTCCGCGTGGCTGAAGTCGACGTCCTTGTCGCCCCGGCCGTGGAAGATCTCCACCGGTACGTCCGGTCGCCAGTCGCAGGTGTTGTCCATCAGGCGCAGCCTGTCCTTGAGGACGCCGGCGGGCTTGCGGACCTTGTTCAGGAAGTCCTCCGTGAACAGGTCCTTGGACGCCGCCGGGAGTTCGCCGGCGATCTGTGCAGTGGTGTGATGGCCGTCGAAGAGGGTCTCCACCTTGCTGTCGTAAGGGGAGCGGAAGACGTCGCCGGGTGACGTGTAAAGGCCGTACATCTTGTTCCAGGCAGTGATGAAGTACGCGAGGTAGAGGCCGGATTTGACGATCTTGTCATTGGCCGCGGCGGCCTCGAAGGCCGAGAGGTCGAAGGGACCGCTGACCGGGGCGAGTGCCCCGAGCCGGAAGTAGTGGTCGGCACCTTCCTGTTGAAGCGCCCGGCCCACCAGCATGGTCGCGGGCCCGCCCTGCGAGAACCCGCTGACCTGAACCTTCCGCTTCAGCTCCCGGCCGTCCCGGTGGGCGACGGTCCGCGCCGCGCGCAACCCGTCCACCGAGGCCGCGACCGTGGCCCGCGGGTCACCGTAGGGGTGGAAGCCCTCACCCGAGCCGAGGCCCACATAATCGGGCGCCGAAACGGCCCGCCCGGTCGACGCGAACAACAGCGCGGCGAGCCGGTCGTTCGACTTCGGATTCTCCGAGGCGACGTCCTTACGGTAGACGGTGGTGCCGTGGAGCCAGGAGACGGTGGTCAGGTGGCGCGCACCGTTCTTGGGTAAAACGACGAGCTGGCTCGCGGTCGTGGGGGCGCCCGCGCTGTCCGTGGTGCGGTAGGTGACCCGATGGGCGGTCACGCCATAGCGGACCTGGGACGAGTCGATCTTTCCCTTGAGCTCCCCGACCACATCCTGCTCTGTCAGGTCAGCCACTTGCTCGACAGAGACGACAGCCCCACCTTGCGCTTGTCCGCCGTGAGTGCCGGCTGCCGAGGCCGGAGCGACCAGGGCGGGCACACTGCCGAGCAGCGCCGCACCGGTCAAGACGCGGACTTTCATTCGACGTGAAGTCATGGATGGATCATGCCGGTTGGCAACACCACCGGGGCATGGAGCGACCCCCCGGGCCGTGAGGGGGGATATCCCCCTCACGCGGTTGGGGGCCGGGCCCTACGGCTGCTGTGGCGCCCTCGCGCGTTACAGCAGCCCTCCCAGCGGCAAGGCCCGTTCCGCTAGCTGTCCGCGCAGCCTGTCTCCGGCGGTGTCGGCTTCGGCGAGCCAGCCGGCGGCGATGAGCAGGCCGGCCTGCTCGGCGATCTGTTCGGGTGGCAGGGCGCAGAACACGGCGAGCTGGTCCAGGCGCAGCCCATCGTCGTCGGCATGTCCCAGGCGGCCATCCGGGCGGGTGTGGGCGGCGGTGTACAGGGCGAGGAGCCGGCCCGCCGCAGTGGCCTTCTTTTTGCGGATCTTCCGGTCGCCCACCACCTTCTGAGCCCAGCCGGAGATCCTCGCCCGGGTGGTCTTGCCGAAGGCGAACGGACGGGACTGCTCGGGCAGCAGCGCCGGAACAGTGATGGCAACGGGGTCCTCGGGGCGGGAGGCCATCAGCTCGGCGACGGTGCCGGGCAGACGCAGCCAGTCGGACGCGACCAGCCGCTCGACCACCTGCTCGGCATCGCCCTGGAGCCAGCCGGTCAGGTCCTGGCCCGTGACATTCCCGATGCCGGCGCGCGCGGACCGCAAGGTGAGCATGAGCACCGCCAGGCGCACCTCGGCCTCCGGGTGCGGGGAGTGGGCAGCGACATAGTCCAGCACGGTACGGGCGCTCGCGGCCTGGGAGCGGGTCAGCAGCCGCTCCACCACCGGCCCGTCGCCGAGGGGCTGGCCGGTGCGGTTGGCGTGCATCTCGAGGGTGGTCTGCGCGGCCTTCTCGGCGCGCCTGGCCTCGTGGCGCAGGGAGTCGTCACCGCTCGCATCGGCCCACAGGTCGAAGGCGCGGGCCTTGCGATCGTGGAGGGTGGCGAGGACGGTGAGATCGGGTTCGGTGCGCTGCTGGTAGGCGCGGAACGCGTCCCCGAGCTCGATGAGCTCCAGGCGCAGCACCTCGGGCTCGAGGTCACGCGGCACGATGCGCTGGGCGATCTTCCCCGACCGCTTCGCCCGCCGGGACGCTGCGACTGGTCGGGTTGCGCGGGCACGGGGCACCGGCGCCGGTGAGGCGGTCGCACACGACGAAGCACCAGCGGCGGGGGAGGAGCCGTGGTGGTCGGAGAAAGCCGCTGCCAGACCATCCCGCCCCCTGCCGCCTGCGGGACCCTCTTCCACGTCCGGCTTCTGCGGCGCCTGGACCGTTTCCATCTGTTCGGTGCGGGCCGAGGGTGGGGCAGTGGTCAGGACGCGGCAGTCGGGGGTGGCGGCCGCACACCGCGCGCACGTCTCCGCGATCCGCCACAGCCTTCCGGCCCGGTCCGCGTACACGGTCAGGACCGCCGGACCCTCGCACCGCACCGCTCCCGCCGCCGGCGGCGCGCCGCCTGGCCGTCCGGCGGCAGAGCCGGGGGTGTGCCACGCGCAGCCTGCGGCACGGCATGCGCACCACGCGTCGCCGCGCGGCCCACCGCCCTCGCGGATACGGGCCAGGTGCTCCTTGACGTGGCCGATCGCGGCCTTGCGCCCCACAGCGGCGCCGCCGGGAAAGCGCTGATCGGCGCAGGCCGGGCGGGAGCAGGAAAGCCTCACCGCGCCGACGGAGGGGCGACCGTCAGGGTCCAGACGCACCGTCCACACCCGTCCCACGACGCGCTCTTCCTGCCGTGTACCGGCCTCCACTGCCACGGCGCACCTCCCGTGTTCCTTGATCCGTTGCCTCGGCGTAGATCCCATCATCGGGGATGTCGGTCCGTCAGCCACCGGATATCGGGCTTTCAACACCGGTGTGCCCTGTTCGCGTACAAGGAGGCCGGCACTGCTGTATGATCCGCGCCCCCGGTGGGCGCCTCTCGGTTAATGGGGGATGGGGAACTGGGCAGGTGCGGGCTGCGACGTCGCCCCGGTCGGACGACAGGAACCCTCAGTCCGATGCCCGCAGGACGCGTCGCTCGCCGGCGCTCAGCCAGGCCACGCTCGCCGCGATGACCACCGCGAGGACGAGGCTGACCGGCCCGGTGCCGAGGTCCAGGCCCCCGCGCTCGTGGTTGACGCCGGCCCAGTCGGCGAAGCACGCGCCGAGCGGCCGGGTGAGCACATAGGCCCACCAGAACGTCAGGACCGACGAAACGGCGGTGAAGCGGTGGGCGAACGCGGGCAGGGCGATCAGGGCGGCGAACAGCAGCCCGGAGGGCAGATAGCCCCAGCCCAAGGTGGCCGCGGCCAGGTCTCCGACCGCCGTGCCGAGGGCGAAGGTGGCCATGACCGCGCACCAGTAGAACACCTCCCGGCGACCGCCCGCGACCGTCTCCACGGCGAGCGTCCCCTCCATCCGGCGCCACAGGACGAACACCAGGGCCAAGGCCACGGCGAACGCCGTCGCGGAGGCGGCGTAGGGCACGCCGAGGGCGACGTGCGCGACGTCGGCGGCCATGGTGCCGAACACGCTCACCATGATCACCGCTGCCCAGTACACGGCCGGGACATAGCGGCGGGCGCGTCCCTGCGCGATCAGCGTGACGCCCAGCAACAGGGCGGCCGAGCCGACCGCCGGGACGGGCCCGAGTGTTCGGGCGAGGTAGTCGGAGGTGGTCTCGCCCATGCCAGTGGTGAGGATCTTGACGATCCAGAACACCGCCGTCACCTGCGGGACCTTGCTCATGACCGGCCGCGCCGGCACAGACTGGCGGCGGTGGGCCGCTCGGGTGGGTGTCAAGGCGCCCAAGACGACGGCGCTCCCTTCTGTACGGCGCGGCCGGGCCGCACCCGGTCGGTGGGTGGAGTGGGTCAGCCGTCGAGGACGGTGTTGCCGGTGATCGTGTCGCCGGCTCCGTCGATGGTCACCGCGTGCCGCACGCCGTCGGCGCCCAGAACCACGACCCGCCAGGCACGGCCACCTCCCTGCTCGGTGACCGGCTTCAGCGACTCCACCTTGCCGCCGGACACCGCCGACGAGGCCTTGGTCAGCGCGTCGGCCGCGCTGGTCGACGGCAACGGTGCCGGCGCCGCGTGGTCGGCCCGCCCGCCGTCCTTGCGGTCCTCACGGTCGTCCCCGCCGTCGTGCCATCCCCGGTCACCCGCAGCCGTCCTACGGTCGTGACCGTGACCGTGGCCCTCCTCACCCTCGTGGTGGTGATGGGCCACCGCCGCTGCCGCGCCACCACCGATCACCAGCACGGCCGCCCCGGCCGCCACCCAGCGCACCGACCGGCAGCGCACCCACCGGCCGGCACGCCCCGAACCCGTACGCGTCCTGCCCGCGCCCGCGGCCTTCGGCTCTTCCTGCGGCAACGTTTCACCCGTCTCTATGGGCTCGCTCATGACACACCCCGATCCTCGCCAGGCCCGGGACGACCCCGGGCGACACCGGCAGGATGTCCGTGCGTTGCTGAAGATCGGCTGAAGAACAGCGGACGCCGTCAACTGCCCGGTCCGGCGACCTGCGACCCTGGTGGGCATGCGAGTACTGGTGGTGGAGGACGAACGCCGGCTGGCCCTGGCGCTGCGGCACGGGCTGACCGCCCAGGGGTTCACGGTCGACGTCGCCCACGACGGCCCCTCCGGCCTGGCCCAGGCCATGGAGCACGCCTACGACGTGGTCGTGCTCGACGTCATGCTGCCCGGTCTCAACGGCTACCGGGTGTGCTCACGCCTGCGGGCCTGCGGCAGTGACGTCGGCATCCTGATGCTCACCGCCAAGGACGGCGAATGGGACGAGGCCGAGGCGCTCGACACCGGCGCCGACGACTACCTGTCCAAACCGTTCTCTTTCGTCGTGCTCGTCGCCCGCCTCAAGGCGCTGGCCCGCCGCATCGGCAGCCGCGCGCCCCGGCGCACCGTCCTGGGCGACCTCGTGGTCGACTCCGCCGCCCGCACCTGCACGCGCGCCGGCACCACGATCCCCCTCACGCCCCGCGAATTCGCCATACTCGACCACCTCGCCCGCCGGGCCGGCGAGGCCGTCTCCAAACGGGAGATCCTCGACGCCGGCTGGGACAACGCCCTCGACAGCGACCCCAACACCGTCGAGGTCCACGTCAGCGCCCTGCGTCGCAAGATCGACACCGCCTTCGGGCGAGCCGCGGTCCAGACCGTCCGCGGCGCCGGGTACCGACTGGCGGCCGATGGTGGCTGACCAGACCTCCGCCGGCGCACCCACCGGCGCCGCACGCCACCGACTGCGCGCGGCTGTCCACCGTCACCTGGCCCGCCACCCCAGCGCCGCGGCCCTCGTCGACCGTCTGACACCACGCTCGGTCCGCGCCCGCACCACCCTCGCCGCCTGCGCCAGCGTCGCCGTCGTCCTTTCCATAGCCTCGGCCGCCGTCATCGTCCTGCTGCGCGTCAATCTGGAACGCACCGTCGAGGCCGACGCCCGCGAGCAGGCCCAGGCGGTCGCCCGCCTCGCCACCGACGGTCACCTCACCAGCCCGCTTCCCCTCGACCACGGCACCGACTTCATCCAGGTCGTCGACGCGGAGCACACGGTGGTCGCCGCCAGCCAGAACCTCACCGGCCACTCACCACTCGCCGTCCCCGTCGGCCATTCCAACGGCCACAGAACCTTCAACCTCGACGCCCGGGGCCACGCACACCACCACCAGCGCGTCACCAGCATCGCCGCCACCACCCCCACCGGCCCTGTCACCGTTTACGTCGGCGCGTCCCTGCGCACCGCCGACGCCGCCGAAGACCTCACCACCGCCGCCCTCGCCGTACTGAGCACGGTTCTACTGGTCACCGTCGGCGTCCTCACCTGGCGCGCGACCGGCCGTGCCCTGCGCCCGGTCGAGGCCATCCGCGCCGAAGTCGCCGCCATCGGGGACCGTGACCTCAACCGCCGGGTCCCCGAACCCCGCAGCGACGACGAGATCGCCCGTCTCGCCGACACCATGAACGCCATGCTCCAGCGCCTCGAGGCCGCAGGCACACGGCAGCGCCGCTTCATCGCGGACGCCTCCCACGAACTGCGCAGCCCCCTGACCGTCCTGCGCACCCAACTCGAGGTCGCCCTCGCCCACTCCGACCCCGAGGTCCACACGGACCTGGTGGCCGGCGCCCTGGAGGACACCGAACGCCTGCAAGCACTCGCCGCCGACCTCCTGCTGCTCGCCCGCCTGGACACCACCGACCACGACTGGCCCGACGAACCCGTCGACCTCGCCGACCTGGTGCAATCCACAGTCACAGCCCGCGGCGCCGAACCCCACCAGGTCACCGTCCACGCCTCGACGTCGATCACCATCCCCGGCAACCCGCTGTGGCTGCGTCGGCTGCTGACAAACCTGCTCGACAACGCCCAACGCCACGCCCGCAGTCACATCACCGTCCGCCTCACCGCCGACCGGGGCTCCGGCCATGCCGTCCTGGACGTGACCAACGACGGTCCGCCGATCGAGCCCGCCGACCGCGAGAAGATCTTCGAACGGTTCGCCCGCCTCGACGACGCCCGCAGCCGCGACGACGGCGGTACCGGCCTCGGCCTCCCCATCGCCCGCGACATCGCGGCCATCCACAAAGGCACCCTGGCCGTCCTCGACGTCCCGGGAGCGACCACCTTTCGCACCCGACTGCCCATCCCGCCTGAACCGCTCCAAGGCGCACAGGCCATCGGGGATGCTTCGTTGGGCTGCTGATGCTGTCACGCTCGTGGGTCTCCCGTGCCTCCGAAATGGTGACTCACAGGGCGCACGCGGAGATATGCGCTCTCTCAGATGCCTTGATGCGCCCATCGAGCGAGCGATCGTAGCAATGTGTGACCAATAGACTTTCATGTGTGACGGCTGTCGTGAAGGTTGTGCAACGGTGGCTGCTGGGGTTGATGCTGGCCTGTTACGTGCTGGCCGGCGTGTTCCCGGCCCCCGGCGAGGCGCTCCGGAAACTGGCGCTCCCGGTCCATGTGGGTGCGGGCGCTCTGACCGTGCCGATGGTGTTGTTGGCAGTGATGCTGTTCAACGCGGGTCTGGGGGTTCGCGTCGCCGAGCTGCGGGTGGTGGCGTGCCGTCCCGTGCGGCTGGTGCTGGGCATCGCCACCAACGCTCTGCTGCCCTTGCTCGTACTTCCTCCGATCGCCCTTGTCCTGCGTACCTGGCCTGACCCGGCCGAGGTGGAGGGGCTGGTGGTCGGGCTCATGTTGGTGCTGGCGATGCCGATCGCCGGCGGCGCCGCTTCCTGGGGGCAGAACGCGGGCGGCAACGTTCCCTTGGCCGTCGCGATGGTGATCGGTTCCACCCTGCTCAGCCCGCTCACCGTCCCGCTCGGGATGCACGTGGCCGGTCACCTGGTCGGCCCGTACGGTGCCGGTGCTCTGGACGACACCACCAAGGTCGACATCATCGCCCGGACCGGGGCGGGGGTCTTCGCGCTGGTGTCGGTGGTGCTGCCCTGCCTGGCCGGGGTCGCCGTGCGGATGCTGCTCGGAGAGGACCGGGCCCGCCGCGTCCTGCCCGTGGCCAAAGCCGTCAACATCGTGAACATCCTGCTGCTCTGCTACAGCAACGCGGCCGGTGCCCTGGGACAAGCCCTCGCCCACCCGGACTGGGACCTGCTGGCGCTCGTGCTCGGCTTGTCCGGCGCGGTGTGCCTCCTGGCCTTCGTCTGCGGCCGGTGGATGTCCTACTGGACGCGCTGTGACCAGCCGGACGGAATCTCCCTCACCTTCGCCACCGGCATGAACAACAGCAGCGCGGCAGCAGTGCTGGCCGCCTCCTGGTTCTCCCACCGCCCCGAGGTGCTGCTGCCGATCCTCTCCTACAGCCTGCTGCAGAAAATCATCGCCGGGGCGGCAGGGAAGCCACCCCGCCCCCATCCGGGCAAAGAACCTCGCTCTACGGCTGGTGCCCGAGGTATGACTTCGGGGCGACTGCCGACAAGCCGGGTGTTTGAACGGCATGAGTAGAAACAGAACAGAGCCAGGCCGACCTGGGCCGCGGTAGTGGTGCCAACTCGCAACCCGAACACCACTACCGCTCACGTCAGGCCGACGCGGTCACCGCTCGGCCGAGGTGCCGGGCGAAGAACCGGGCCCCGCTGTTGGCCTCGAACCGGGGCAGTTCCTTGTGCTTGCCCGCGTTGATGTGCAGGGACTTCTCCTTCGAGGAGAAGGCGTCGAACAGTGCGAGGCCGTCCTCGCGCGAGATGTGCTCGTCGTCCCACTGCAGGTCGAACTCGATCGGGATGGTGATCTGCTCGGCCTTCTCGGCCAGGACGTCGGGCCAGTGCTGGCCGAAGACCGCGGCTGTGATCCTGGGGTCGGCTGCCACGAACGGTATTCCGATCGCGGTGCCCATGTTGATGCCCCAGTAGCCGACCGGCTCGTCGACGCCGATCTCCGGAAGCCGCTGGAGAGCGTCCAGCGTCGCCCGCCACTCGGGCACGGCGAGCTCGGCCAGGTGGGCGTTGTAGCGGACGACGATCGGGCCTTCCGGCTCGCCCGCCGCCCTAGCCCGGAACAGCTCGGCGATCTCCTGCTCGTCAGTGCCTTGTTGTCGAGGCGCTCCGGGCGACACTCTTTTCCCTGTCGCGCCCCTGCTCGTCGAGGCAGGGGCGCGACGTGGCGGGTGGGGAGAGGTGGTCAGAGCTTGAGGAAGGGCTTCTCTCCCGCGATGTTGAGGCGGTGCATCAGGCGCTCGTGCGGGAAGTAGTCCGCGACCGCGAGGTGCTGGGTGCAGCGGTTGTCCCAGATCACCAGGTCGCCCTGGGTCCAACGGTGCCGGTAGATCAGCTCGTTGGTCTCGATGTGGCGACGGAGGAAGTCCAGCAGCGCCCGGCTCTCGGACTCGGTCACGCCGTTGATCCGCGTCACATACGGATTGGAGATGTACAGCGCCCGGCGCCCCGTCTCGGGGTGCGTACGGATCAGCGGGTGCTCCACAGGGTCCTGGCCCGCGAACTGCTGGTCCGGGTCGATGCCCTTCTTGCGCAGCGACTTCTGAAGGTTGCCGTAGTCCGGGCCGAACGCCTTGCGCACGTCGTGCGTCGCGGTCAGCTGGAGCAGCAGCTCCTGCATGGGCGCGGACAGCGTCTCGTACGCCAGGTACATGTTGCCGTAGAGGGTGTCTCCGCCGACCTTGGGCGTGACCTTGGCGTAGAGGGAGGTACCGAGCGGGGGCTCGGACCAGCCGCTGTTGTCGGTGTGCCAGTCGTTCAGCCCCGGCGGCTTCTGCTCGTTGTTGTGGAGCACCATCACCTCGGGATGGCCCTCAACGGTCATCGGCAGCAGGTGGCTGTGCGTCATCAGCGGCCCGAAGCGTGCCGTGAACGACTTCTGCTGCTCGACCGAAATGTCCTGTCCCGGAAATACCAGCACGTTGTACTGGTGGAAGGCGTCCTGGACCGTCTTCCACGCCTGGTCCGAAACGTCCTGCGACAAATCGAGACCCGTGACCCGAGCCCCGATGGCGGGGCTTACCGGCTCGATGACGGGCAGAGTTCCACTCATGTTGATATCGCTCCTCTAAGGCTAGGAAATGGGCGTGGTCAGAGGCTGACCGGTGGTGGTCAGGGTGTGCAGCAGGACGTCGGGATCGATGACGCCGCCGCTGACGACGGCTACGGGGTTGCGCCAGGCGTACGAGGAGGAGTTCTTCAGCGCGGCCGCGTACGCCGCGGCTCCCGCGCCCTCACAGACGATCTTGTCGGCGAACGCCAGCGACGACAGCGCCTCCGCGATCTCCTGCGGAGTCACCGTGAACACCCCGGCCAATTTGTCCTTGAGCCGCTCGAACTGATCCGGAATGACGAAGCTCGCGCCGATGCCGTCCACGAACGACCGCTCGTACTCCACATCCGTGGGCCGTCCCGCGCGCAGCGACGCGGACAGCGGGGCTCCGGTGCTGATCTCCACGGCGTAGACGGGGACCTTCAAATAGGTCGCCAGACTGTAGGCGAGGTTCCCGCCGCCGTAGGGCACCAGCACCGCGTCCACGTCCGGCAGATCGTCCTGGATCTCCATTCCGATCGTCGCGATACCCAGCGAGACGTACGGATCACTCTCCGAGGAGAGGAAGAAACCCGGCAGGTCGGGGAAGGAGGCGGAGACCATCGTGCGGCGCCAGACCGGGTACGGAACCTGCACGATCCGCGTCCTGGGGTTGTACGCCAGAATCTGCGACCGCTTCGCTTCCGGAATCGAATCCGGCACCACCACCGTGTACGCAAGATCCAGTTCCGACGTCACGTGCGCCAGGCCCTGCGCGAAATTGCCCGAGCTGCCTGTCACAACGCCGTCGCGGACGATGCGGGCCCACACCTCCGGACGGAACCGCCGGTACGCGTGCAGCGCGCTGAGCGCACCTCGGGCCTTGAAAGAATTGGTGACCTGAAGGTTCTCGCACTTCAGGTGAATGTCCACCGGACTCGGCGCCTTCGCCCGCAGCAAGGGCGTACGACGAATGTGCGGGTCGATGAGTTCACGCACACGCCGCACCGATGCGGGGGAAATCGCCTCGGATAACGGGGATTTCAGCATATGACTTTCGCTATCGAGTAGGAAAACTCCTCGGTCAGACCGAGCTTCCGGGCCAGCGCGATACTCGGCGCCTTGTCCGCGTGACACGTCATGACCGAGCGCAGGCCCTGCTCGCCGCCCCAGCGACTGGCGGCGGCGAGGACCACGAACGCCAGGCCCTTGCGGCGGTGGTCCGGATGGGTGTGGATACCGAGCTCGATCAGCCCGCCGCCGATGACGCCATGTGCGTCTGCCGCCACCCGGCCGTCCTTGACCAGGGCGAAGCCGACCGCATGCTCGGCGTACTGGGCACTCGTGCCGAAGATACTCCGCGCCATCGGGGAATCGAGGCCGGAGAAGGTCTCCGTGTCGATCCGCACCAGCTCGTAGCCATCGGGGACGGCCGGCGAAGGGGCGATGAAGTCGGAATGGGCATGGGTGAAGTGCAGCCGCCGCCCAGCGGTGAAGCCGGCCTGCTTCGCCCAGGCGCTGGTCTCAGGGCCCGGCGGGTGGACGAGCTGTACGTCGCCGTGCCCGGCGAGCAGCACCTTGGCCTCGGCGAAAAAGGCGGGAGTCATGGCCCCGGCGGCAAGGCAGAACGGTGCTGTGGTGGCGACCAGACAGGTTACGGGCGCGCCATTCCGGAAGTGCGCCCAGGCCCTGCCCGGGATGGCTCCGTCGATGACCGCGTGGACGAAAGCCAGATTGGGATAGTCGGTGTCGAACAGAGAGACAAGACGCGGTAAGTCGGCTGTGGCCACCTCGACCAGCCGCGCCTGGTCCGAGGCGGGGACTGGCGGGGCAGCGCTCATTGGTTCTCCATCGGGGCTCTCCATAGGCTTCGGAAAACGGGGCGGGCGGGACAAACGCACGCGGATTCGCTCCCAGGGGCCTGCAAAATTCTAGGGAAGAGCTGTAATCGGTGGGTAACTGGCTCGATTGCGACCCTCGTTGACATAGGGCGGATATCCGAGTTCACCGAGGTCACGGCGGGGATGCCATCGTGTTCAACTGCGTCAGTCCTGGGCTGATGCCCCGCAGCGGACGGGAATGGGCCGGGCCTATCGCTGCTTCTGCCGCAGCCAGGCGGTGGCCGCCACGGCGACCACACGCAGCTCACCTTGGCCTCCGAGTTTCCCGCGCGTGCGGGAGTCAGGCAGCCCGGAGCAGAGCGTGGAGCTCGGCGGTGTCGACGATGTGGGCCCGTGAGAGGAGAACTCGACGAAGGAGGACGTTATGGACTTCGGTGTCCGGGTCGGCGACACCGTCGGACAGGACGTAGAGCTGGTAGTCGCGGTCGGCCGCGTCGATGACGGTGGACAGGACGGCGCCGCTGGTACTGATGCCGCAGACGACAAGCGTGGTGATGCCGCGCTCGCGCAGCTGCTGGTCGAGGTCGGTGGTGGACATGCCGCCGTAGCGGGTCTTGCGCACGATGATGTCGCCATCCTGGGGAGCCAGACGCTCGTGGACGGCGGTGGCAGGGTCCTCGTGGTGCATGACGCGGTGTTGGGCCAGTGGGGCGAAGGACTTGTTGACGACCGGGATCGCGTCCCAGTCGGCCTCGGTGAAGCCGACGCGTACGTAGACGATGGTGCCGCCCTGCGTACGAACGTCGGCGATGGCCCCTTCCACGCGACCGAGCAGGGCCTCGCGGTCCCCGCCTTCAGGCAGTGCGGCCAGTATCGCGGGCTGGAAGTCCATGACGAGAAGAGCGGTGTGCGCGGGGTCAAGCGCGGGGGCAGTGCTCACGTGAGTGTTCTCCTTATTGGTGGATGTGCCTGGTCGACGCGGACGCACACTGACGAAGCAACTGCGGCCTGCGGATTTCAGTAATGAGTTTGGCTACGCAGCCAATTCCGGTTCGTGCTGCGGCGTCGTCTGGTCGCGGCGGGGAAGCAGGAGCGGGGTGGCCAGGATGAGCAGTCCCGCGACCGTGAGGGCGGTACGTGGGCTGGTGACATCGGCAAGCAGCCCGCCGAGCGCGGTGCAGGTGGCGATGGACGCCTGCTGGCCGATCGACCAGGCCGACAGGGTGCGGGCGACGAGATGCTTGGGCGTGCGTTCGAGCCGGTAGGTGGCGAGCACCGGGGTGTACAGGCTCATGTTGATGATGATCGCCAGCTCGACAACCATCACGGTGACGAGGCCGACGACGCCGGGACGGACGAAGGCCAGGCCGATCAGCCAGATGGCGCGCAGGGTGCCGACGGTTCGGAAGACCCAGTGCCGGCCATAGCGGGCCACGACACGGTGGGCCAGCCGTGAGCCGATGAGTCCGCCAATACAGGGGGCGGCGAAGGCGAGGCCGTACTGCCAGGGCGGGAACTCGAGCTGGCGGAGCAGGAGCACGGCCAGCAGCGGCTCGGTGGCCATGATCAGACCGGAGACGAGCATGTTGTTGAGGTAGAGGGCCCGAAGACCGGGATCACCCATGATGTGCCGCCAGCCGTCGAGCAGCGCGCCGGCCCGGACCTGGCTCGTGCCGGTCGGTCGCGGTGCCTCCTCCCGGCCGCCACCGATCGCGGTGATGCCCAGCGCGGAGAGCAGGTAGCTGAGCGCGTCGGCCACCACGGTGGTGACCGGCCCGAACAGGCCGATCGCCGCCCCGCCCAGCGGCGGCCCGACCGCGATGGAGCTCCAGTTCGTGGACTCGAACCGAGCGTTGGCGACGAGCAGGTCATCCGGCCGGACGAGGGCCTTGAGGTAGGCGCCGCCGGCCGCGTTGAACGCGATCTTGGCCGCGGCGACCACGACCGAGATCACGAGCAGCTGGACGAAACCGAGCCGGCCGAAGGCATAGGCGACCGGGATCGTCGCCATGACCGCGAACCGGGTCAGGTCCATCGCGATCATGACCGAGCGCTTGCGCCGGAACTCCACCCACGGCGCGAGCGGCACCGCGATCAGCGCGCCCACCGCAGGTCCCACCGCGGACAGCGCGGACACCTCGGCGGGGCCGGCGTGCAACACCAGCACGGCGATCAGCGGCAATGCCCCGAACCCCAGCCCGGACCCATAAGCGCTCACCGCATACGCCGCCCACAGCCAGCCGAACCGCCGGCCCAACCGTCTCCTGCCCACCATGCTCTCCCACCCGAACAATCCGAGGTTGACCAATGAGAGCTAACCGAGGACCACAACAGCAGGTCAAACAACCAGTCCGGCGACACTTCACAACCACCAGTTGTTCACTAAGGTGAATCAGCGTGGACCTAGAAGCCGTACGTACCTTCGTCGCCGTCGCGGAAGCGGGCCAGTTCCGGAAAGCCGCCGTCGACCTGTCGATCACCCAGCAAGCCGTCTCCAAGCGCATCGCCGCGCTGGAGCGCGATCTCGGGGTACGGCTGTTCACCCGCACACCGCGCGGCGCCGAGCCCACCATCGACGGGCAGGCGTTCCTGCCCCACGCGCGCGAGCTGCTGCGCGTCGCCGAGCGCGCGGTCGCGTCCGTGCGCACCGGCCGCCGCCCACTGCGCGTCGACGTGATCAACTCGCGCGGCGCGGCCTCGGGCCTGATGCGCGGCTTCCACCAGGCGCACCCCGAGGTCGACCTCAACGTCGTGATGCTGTTCGACGTCGACACGGCCGTCGCCGCCATCCGCTCCGGCACGATCGACGCGTCCTTCCGCGCCGTCGCCGCGCCCGGCCGGCCCCTTCCCGAGGACATCGAGTCCGTCCGGGTCCTCGACGAACCGCTCCAGCTCCTCACCGGCCCCGCCCACGCGCTTGCGTCCGCCCGTTCGGTGACCCTCGCCCAGCTCGCCGGGCACCGGATCTGGATGCCCGGCATCGTTCCCGGCACCGAGTGGGCCGCCTACTACGACGACCTCGTCGCCGAATTCGGCCTCACCATCGAGGCGACCGGCCCCAACTTCGGCTCCGACGCCCTCCTCGACACCATCGCCGACACCCCGGCGCTGGCCACGTTCATGAGCGAGCAGACCCGCCTCGTCTGGCCCGCCGACCACGGCCTGCGCCGCATCCCGGTGACCGACCCCACGCCCGTCTACCCACACTCACTCCTCTGGCACCGCGACAACCCCCACCCGGCACTGACCACCCTCCGCTCCCACCTCGCCACCACAGCCGCTGGCCACGACGCCACCGGGACCTGGGTGCCGAGCTGGGTGATGCCGCGCTGACCGCCGCCACGGAAGTGACTCCCGAACGCACCTCGAAAGGCACTCCTGGACTGGAGCGCCTGGCCACCGACGCGTTAACGGGCCGGCCCGGCATCCCGCAGAGTTCCTGCCGATCCGATGCCCGTTGCCCGTCGGTGCCGAGACGTTGGCGGGCCCGACGGCGCTGTCGAGCCTCTTCCGTGGCTCAGCGCCCCCCTACCCCCTAGTTGCCGAGCCGGGCTATCACCTGCCGCCTGACTTCTTGATCTTCCCCACGATCTCCTGTGCCTTGCCGTGGAGCTTTTCGGCCTTGCCCTCGGCCTCCATGCGCTGGTCACCGACGACCTTGCCGAAAGTCTCCTTCACCTTCCCTTGAGCTGCTTGGCCTTGCCCTGCGCCTTGCTCATGACCAGACCTTCCCTCCCGCTGCGAATGAGATCTCTCTACCCTCCTACCGCCTACCCACCATCCTCCAAGCCAGGCCCCGCTCAGGTCGCCGCCTGCAAAGCCTGTGGACGAGGGCTTGCTGACCAAGGAGGCCAGGCCGAGAAGCAGAACGCCGAACGCGTGACGGCGCTGGAGCGTTCGCCACCCGGCCGAGGGGAAGCAGACCTCACCTGTGACGCACGCGGTGCACCAGCTCGGCAGCTGCCCGCGGCCAGTGTCCGTACGTGAAGGAGAAGCCGCTTTCCAATAGGCGCCCCGGAACGACGCGACGGCTCTTGAGGAGCAGTTCGGTGTCCGAGCGCAGAGCGAAGGCACCGATCTCCGCCATCCACTTCGTGGCGGGCAACCCCGCCGGCCTGCCCCATGCCTTACGCAGGACGCGCATGAACTCCCGCTGCGGAAGCGGCTCGGGAGCGGCGAGGTTCACCGCGCCTGTGAGGTCGTCCCGGTCGATCAGGAACTCGACGGCCCGGACGAAGTCGCGGTCGTGGATCCACGAGATGTACTGGGCACCGCCGACTACCGGACCGCCCAGCCCCAGCCTGGCCAACCACAACAGGACGTCGAAGACACCACCCCGGTCCGGACTCATCACCATCGCCGAGCGCAGGGCGACCTTACGCGTCTCAGGCGTCGATGCCTCCCGCTGCGCCTGCTCCCAGCACCGGGCGATGTCGACACTGAATCCCCAGTAGCCCGGCACGTGCGGCTCGTCGCCGCCGATGATGCCGGTCCGCTCGTCATTGGGCGCGTCGAAACGGTGGGCATAGATCGTGGCGGTACTCATCTGCAGCCAGACACGAGGCGGTCGGCGTGCGGCGCCTATGGCCTCACCGACCACACGAGCCGAATCCACGCGGGAGTCCATCATCTCCCGCAGGTTCGCTTCGGTGTAACGACAGCTGACGCTACGCCCGGCGAGGTTCACCACGACGTCGCAGCCGTCGACCTCCTTCACCCAGGGGCCCGGAGTCCGGCCGTCCCAGCCGACCTCGCCGGCGCGCACCGGATGTCGGGTGAGGACCACGACCTCGCGGTCGGTGGCTGTCAGGGCGCGACGCAGGATCGTTCCCACCTGGCCGGTCCCACCTGCTATCACAACCTTCATCTCACCTCCGGGGCTTGAGGTCGAGGACCGTTGAGCCGCGTACACCAGGCGACGCCGTACCCCAGGAAGATCGCACCGTAGAACCGTTCCCTGCTGTCGACGGTCGCGTCGGCGAAGCACTCACCCGGTACAGAGGCGCTACCGGCGACGAGATGCGTGGCGCCGATCGCTATCGAAGCGACTCCCATGACGAGCCGGAGCCACCTGAGAATCCGGTGCTGCATGATCCGCCCCTTAGTAGACAAATATCTACTAACTGGGTAACGAACGTACGGCAATGGCGAAGAAAACGTCAACTGGGCTGGAGAACCTGGAGGGAAACCCGTGGGCCCTGGGCTGTTACTCCGAGAATTCCGGACCGGCGCCTGCCCCACCCGTCACCCCGGCATGCCCACACTCACACCGACCTGACCAAGCACTACTAGTGTGTGCGGCTATGAAGATCATCGAGCTCTCTCCCGGCGACCCGCGCCTCAACTCCGACCTCCTGCCCGTCCTGCGCCAGCTGCGCCCGCACCTCACCGAAGAAGTCTTCCGGGAGGTGTACGAGGAGGGGCACGCGCAAGGGCTGCGCTTCACCGCCGCCTACGACGACAACGGGATGTGCGTGGGTGTCGCCGGTTGGCGCATAACCGTCAACACCAGCACGCTGCGCATGCTCTACGTCGACGACCTCGTCACCGCCGCCGAGGCCCGTTCCACGGGCGCCGGGCACCAGCTCCTGGAGCACTTGCAGACGCGTGCCCGCGAGGCCGGCTGCCACCAGTTCCGGCTGGACTCCGGCACCCACCGCACCGACGCCCACCGCTTCTACTTCCGCGAGCGCATGGTCGTCGACGCCTTCCACTTCGGTAAGAAGCTGGACTGACCTTTACAGGGCCCGCTGCGTCAGGTGCGTGAGGATCGCCGGGCGAGCCCGAAGAGCGGTCTTGGCGGGGAATCGCCGACCGACCTTGGGGTGGCCGCGGACGTCTCTTGACAGTCGGGGCGGCTGCCACGACGGTTGTCGCGCCCCAAAGGCCCGAGCTTCTTCGGAATCCGTGGAGGAAGAATGACGAAACGTTCATGGTGCGCCGCAGCCCTGGCCCTGATGCTCGTCTCCTCCGCCGGGGTGGCGACCGCGTCCGCGGCCACGACCCCGGAGACCGCGTCGCACGGCTCGGCAACGAAGCCGCAGAGAGACAGACCCGACCTGAACGGCCTGCGCATCAAGGCCGTCAACGCCCCGAACATCTACCTGGTCCTCGACGGCAGGCGCCACTGGATACCCAACCCGGCCACCTACAACAACCTGTTCCGTGACTGGAACGGCGTCGTGTCGGTCCTCGACGTCGGGGAAATCACGGCCGGCGGCGCGCTGAGCGACGGCGCGTTCCTCGGCAAGGCTTCGGGCCGGCCCGAGGTCTATCTGTTCAGCAACGGCATCAAGCGCTGGGTCACCAGTCCGGCGGCGATGGACAAGTACTACTTCGCCTGGAACAAGATCCAGAACCTGCCCGTCGAGGCGGTCAACTCCATCCCGAACGGCCCGTCCATCTCCTGATACACCACACTCCGCCGACAGGGCCCGCCGGACCCGGATCACTCTCGAACTGGGCCGATGGTTGCCCCGATGCGGTCCGCCGCGCTCGCCTGTGTCCCAGGTGAGGCTTGTGCTGCTTATGACGCCATGGCATGGCTCTGCTATGCAGAAGAACTGGCACCCCCGGCTGTGGCTGGCGAGTTAGTGGTGGTGGCGGTCTACCGAAAGGAGGGGAAGCCGCCTCAGGGCACCAGCCCGTGCTGCTTGGCCAGTAGGACGGTGGAGACCCGGTTGTTGGTGCCGAGTTTCCGGTAGACCTTCTCGAGGTGACGGTTGACTGTATGCGGGGAGATGAGCAGACGGTGAGCGATGCCATGAGTCGTCAGGCCCTCCGCCAGCAGGCTCAGCACCGTCAGCTCGCGTGGCGTCAGGTCGTGCCTGATGGAAACGGAGAGTGGTGCGGCGGCGCGGAGGCGGTGGAGCTCACGGGCTTGGCTGTCGACGGTCAGGATCAGGGGCTGGATGCGGGTTGCCAAGGCGAGGTCGCGGTCGGTGAACTCACGGTCCCGCCCCAGGATGAGGGAGCGCAACACCAGCGGGTCCCCGGGAGTGGGCAGGCCGAGCTGTTCCCCGCCCCCGGGCCCCCGGACTGAGTCGTACCAAGGGGAATGGCGCCATTTCTCGCTGATGCGGCTCAAAATGACGGGGCTTGTGCCGCCGGACGCCACGTGGAGCGTCAACGGATGCTGGTCCGGACTGGGGTAGCGTTCGGTGAGCTCCAAGGCAATAGGGCCATGCGATTCCGGCGCCCAGGCTTCCGTCCGAAGGACGCGCTCAGCGATGTCCAGGCCGGACAACATCACCCCTGTGCAGTCGAAGACTTCGCGCAATTGCTTGGTGACCAGCGGCCATATCGTTTCCGGGTCGGTGTTTCCGAGGACCGCCACCGCGAGGTCCAGTATTTGCTCATAGTCCCGCACGTGAAGCTGCCCCATGGGGAAAGTCTGTGAGGTACCTCCTCGGGGCACAAGGCCATGGCGGCCCTGCTGCCTGGCGGCATCCCCGCCGGCAGGCCTGCGCATGGTGCCTGTTCCCCGACAATGTCGCCAGGCAGGCCCTCCAGCTCCTGGCCATGCCCTGACTGGCCTCTATCCCTGCGGATCGGCTGTGTTCAGCCGAGGAGGCCGTCGAGTATGCGGGCCATGGCGTCGTCGAAGGGGTCGGTGGTCGCGGTGCTGTCCGCTACCGGGGTGCCGACGAGCGCGGCGGTGATCCGGGGGTGGGTGCCGGCGGCCGCGACATGGCGCAGGTATGCGGTGCTGCGGGCCGTGTCGACGGTGGTGGCCGCGCTTTCGTTCTGGACGATCATCGCGGTCACCGCGTTGAGGAGGGCGAAGGCCTCCAGCTTCCGAGCGGCCGGTGCCGGGTGGTCGGCGAGGAATTCCAAGAAGCGGTCCAGGACGTCCACCGCGTGCGGGCCCAGCGCCGGGCGGGTGGCGATCAGACCCGGCAGCCAGGGGTGGCGGCGCATGATCCGCCGAGTCTGGCGGGCGACGGTGAGCAGGTCGGCCCGCCAGTCCCCGCCAGGCTCATTCAGCTCGTACTCCGAGGCAGTGGCGTCGGTCATCAGGTCCAGCAAGTCGTCGCGAGTGGCGACGTAGCGGTAGAGCGAGGCCGCGCCCGTGCCGAGCTGCGCGGCGACCCGGCGCATGGAGACCGCGTCGAGGCCCTCACGGTCGGCGAGGGCGATCGCGGCGGAGGTGATCTCGGCGCGGCTGCGCTCGGCCGGTCGGCCGACCGCCGCGCGTTCGGGCCGCAGCCAGATCACCGTCTCGTTCGCAACTGACACGTCACCTCCGGTGCAACCATTCATGGTTGCACCAGCTTAAGCCTTTGCGTACAGTGTTCGCAAAATTCGCGAACACTGTACGCAAACAAAGCCTCGGAAGGAGCACAGGATGGCGACGCGGTATGCGCGCAACGGCAGGGTCCGGATCGCCTTCGAAGAGCTCGGCGGAACCGGTGGCGACCCGTTGCTGCTCGTCATGGGCCTCGGGGCCTCACGCTTCTGGTGGCCGCAAGGCCTGGCGGACGAACTCGTACGACGCGGGTTCCACGTGGTCGCCTACGACCAGCGCGACGCGGGCGAATCCACCCATTTCCCCGGCCGGCGCCGGGCTCACCCGCTCGTCGCGCTGCTCCGACGCGAGGCGCCCGCCTACACCGCCGAAGACCTCACCGACGACGCGATCGCCGTGCTGGACGCCCTCGGCTGGAAGCGTGCCCACCTCTTCGGGCACTCCATGGGCGGGCTGATCGCCCAACGCATCGCCATCCGACACCGCACACGGGTCCGGACACTCACCAGCTCCTCCGCCGTACCGAGCGACGTCCGAGGTCTCAGCGTGCTGCGGTACGTCCGCCTCGGTACAGTCGCCCGCTTCACCCGGCTGCGCCACCCACGGACGCCCGAAGGGGAGCTTGCCCTGGCTTTGGACGTCACCAGGCTCCTGGCCGCACCCGGGCAGGGCACCAACGAGGGCGACGTCCGCGAGTTCGTCCGCCGCGAGGCCGCCCACGGGGTCGTCAGCTTCCGCGACGACGAGGCTCAGAGCCGACAGATCGGCGCCAAATGGCACGGCGGCGCACTCGGCGACATCATCGCACCCACGCTCGTCCTCCACGGCGAAGGAGATCCGCTGCTGCGTACCACTGCCGCCCGCGACATCGCCGCAGCCATCCCGGGCGCCCGGCTGCGAACAGTGCCTGACGTCGGGCACTACCTCGGCCGTGACACGTGGGCCACCTACGCCTCCGAAGTGCGCGCGATCGCAAATGCGGCGACGCTGCCGGCGCAACTGTCGGATGCGGAGTAGGAATTCGACTCGGCCACATCTACCGATCCATGAGGATGGCCCGTACCTCGAAGGGCTGCGGCAGCGGTTCGAGGGGTGAAGCGGCTTGCCTACCGGGAGAGAGTTTCTCGTTCCGCGACTGGACCGTAGGCCGATAGGACATCCGCCCCGGGGCAACGACGCGCACGCGTACCTGCGCGCGGCGCGCTACCGCTCAGCGAGAAACCTGTCAGTCCCTTTGGGTGGAAAAAGACAAAGGCAAGGAGAGCTCTCTCCTTGCCACTCTCAACATATAGCGCACTGGGGGCTTGCCGCAAGGCCCGGGTCATGGCGCAGAATCATCGGCCGATGCCAGAAACTCGCGGAAGTGGGGGGCACGACGGGTGTGGGTTGTTGTGGGCATATGGGGGACGCGATGAGATCGAACCAGCGGTGGGACCAGCAGCACGTGTTGGATTTTCAAGAGGTGGACGAGACGCAGATCGCGGTCGTCGGAGGCAAGGGCGCACACCTCGGCGGGCTGTCGCGGATCGAAGGCATCCACGTGCCGGGTGGTTTTTGCGTGACGACGGACGCCTTCCGGCGGGTCATGGCGGAAGCGCCGTCGATCGACGACCGGCTCGATCAGTTGTCGCGCTTGAATCCGGACGACCGGGAAGCGATCCGCACGCTCAGCGCGCAGATTCGTCGGACCATCGAAGGGATCGCCATCCCGGGCGATATCGCGGCGCCGATCACCCGCGCGCTCGCCCGGTTCGGCGAGCAAGCCGCCTACGCCGTCCGGTCCAGCGCGACGGCGGAGGACCTGCCGACGGCCTCCTTCGCCGGCCAGCAGGACACGTACCTGAATGTCGTGGGGACGACGGCGATCCTCCAGCACATCAGCCGGTGCTGGGCCTCGCTGTTCACCGAGCGGGCCGTGGTCTACCGCCAGCGGAACGGCATCGACCACCGTACGGTCCACATGGCCGTGGTCGTGCAGCAGATGGTCTTCCCTCATGCGGCCGGCATCCTGTTCACGGCCGACCCCGTCACGGGCAACCGGAAGGTCGCCACCGTGGACGCCGGCTTCGGCCTAGGTGAGGCCCTGGTCTCAGGCCTGGTAAACCCGGACGTCTTCACGGTGCGACACGGCACGGTGCGGCACGACGAAGTCGTCACCAAGACGATCGCCGCCAAACAGCGTGCCGTGCACGCCCTGCCGACCGGCGGCACGCAGGAAGTGGCGATCGACTCGCGGCTGCAGGATCAGCCGGCGCTGACGGACGCGCAGGCCGTGCGGCTCGTGCAACTCGGGCGGCGGATCGAAGCGCACTTCGGCCGCCCCCAGGACATCGAATGGTGCCGGGTCGATGACGACTTCCAGATTGTTCAGAGCCGGCCGATCACGACACTGTTCCCCATCCCCGATGCCGGCGACCAGGAGAACCACGTCTACGTCTCCGTCGGTCATCAGCAGATGATGACCGACCCCATGAAGCCCCTGGGGCTCTCCATGTGGCAGCTCACGGCCATGGTGCCGATGCACGAGGCGGGCGGAAGGCTGTTCGTCGACGTCACCCGCCGCCTGGCCTCGCCCGCGAGCCGCGCCGCCCTCCTGGACGTCATAGGGAGAGGCGATCCGCTGGTCAGGGACGCTCTGGAGACCGTTCTCAGCCGTGACGACTTCGTCCCGTCGCTCCCGGACGCCGGTCCCGGAGGGCCGGCGGCCGGCGGTGCGCCCGCCCCCATCGAGACCGATCCGGCCATCGTCACCGAGCTGATCGAGCGCAGCCAGGTATCCATCGCCGCCCTGGAGCGCGACATCCGGACGAAGACCGGGCCGGCGCTGTTCGACTTCCTGCTGGAAGCCTTCGAGGAGCACAAGCGAGTCCTCAGGGACCCGCTGAGCCTTCAGGTGATCATGGCGGGGATGGAGGCCACGTGGTGGCTCAACGACAAGCTGCAGGAGTGGCTGGGCGAGAAGAACGCGGCTGACACGCTCACGCTGTCGGCGCCCGGCAACGTCACATCGGAGATGGGACTGGCACTGCTCGACGTCGCGGACGTGATCCGCCCGCTGCCGGAGGTGGTGGTGTTCCTGCAGGGCGTCGGGCACGAGGGCATCGGCCACGGGGGCGTCGGTGACGAGCGCGTAGAGGGCGCGGGTTTCCTGGACGAGCTGGCGAAACTCCCGGGTGGAACCGAAGCGCGCGACGCCATAGAGGCCTATCTCGACCGGTACGGCATGCGCTGCGTCGGCGAGATCGACATCACGAGGCCCCGTTGGCGCGAGCGTCCCACCACGCTCGTGCCCGTGATCCTCGACAACGTCAGGAACTTCGAGCCGGGCGCCGCCGAGCGGCGTTTCGAGCAAGGGCGGCAGAAGGCGCGGAAGAAGGAACAGGACGTGCTGTCACGCTTGCGGGCCCTGCCGGACGGGGACCGGAAAGCCGACGAGGCCAAGCGGATGATCGACAGGGTCAGAACCTTCATCGGGTACCGGGAGTACCCGAAGTACGGCATCATCAGCCGCTACTTCGTCTACAAGCGGGCCCTGCTGGAGGAGGCCGAGCGGCTCGTGCAGGCCGGCGTGCTTCCTGAGAAGGAGGACATCTTCTACCTCACGTTCCAGGAACTCCACGAGGTCGTGCGCTCGCACCAGGTGGACGACCGGCTCATCCAGCAGCGCAAGGAGGCGTTCCGGTCATACCTCGCGCTCACACCGCCCCGGGTGCTCACATCGGATGGTGAGGCCGTCACCGGGTCGTATCGGCGCGACGACGTGCCGGCCGGCGCCCTGATCGGCCTACCGGTTTCCGCCGGGACCATCGAGGGCAGGGCCCGTGTCGTCCTTGACATGGCGGAGGCCGATCTCGAAGCGGGCGACATCCTGGTCACGACCTTCACGGACCCCAGCTGGTCGCCGCTGTTCGTCGGAATCGCGGGCCTGGTGACGGAGGTGGGCGGCCTGATGACTCATGGCGCGGTGATCGCCCGGGAGTACGGCTTGCCGGCCGTCGTGGGCGTGGAGCAGGCCACCCGGCTGATCCGCGACGGGCAACGGATCCGCGTGCACGGAACCGACGGGTACGTGGAGATCCTGCCTTGATCGAGCACACACCGAGAAGCCCGTCACCTTCCACGGCGGCGGCACCTGAGCGACGGGATCCCCGTCCTCGCGACGGAACCCCGCCCCCGTCCCGCTGACCGCCATGGCCGCTGACTGCCACGGTGACGCCGGTATCGGTCGCGCCCTGTCCGAGAACGCACAGGGTCGTCCAAAAGGCTTCTCGACCCACGTCGGAACTTCCAGGACTTTGGCAACGGAGGCGGCAACCAGCCTCTCCCGAGCCATCCGCCCGGTCTACGGACAGGGAGGTTCGGCCCGTGCCCACCACGCCAGTGGCATCAGCGAAGGAGCACCACATCATGGCGCGGAATCACGCCAAGCACATGGTCGCTCTCGCGGTCGGCGTTGCCTCACTCATCGGAGGCAGCCTCGTAACGGCCGTGCCGGCCGACGCACAAGCCAAGCCCGGCGGCCCAGGCCTCGCGGCGAGCGGCGGCTACTTCGTCAACGTCGACAGCGGCAAGTGCCTGGACGCCGTGTGGAGCCACACCAACGGCACCGTCGTAAACCAGTGGGACTGCTACGGAGGGGCGACCCAACTCTGGCACGGGTGAAACCCGCACAGCGGCCGTCACTGGTTGCCGACCAGCGACGGCCGCTGCGCGAGTCGCCCGATCCGGAAGGCGGGGCACTCGAACGGCCTGCAGAAAACGGTGGCGGTCTCAGCCACGGACAAACCAGGCGTGCACGGGACGGTCAAGACATCTCACGGCGCTAAGAGTCAAGCTGGGGCGGCTTCAAGGAAGGGGGTGAAGGCGCGTTGTTCGTTGAAGGGCTGCCCGGTCTGGAGGCAGTGGTAGAGCCGGCCGAGCATGCGGTTGAAGAGATTGCGCTGGGCGGCCGCGTGCCAGTCGCCGTGTTCGCTACGGCGCCGGTAGTGGGCTCCTGCGCCGGGCGAGGCGTCGATGGCGGCGAAGACCCACAGGTAGCCAGCATGGACGAGGCGGTCGTTCTTGACGAATCGGCGGCCGACGTAGCGTTTCTTGCCCGAGGCCCGGGTGATGGGGGCCGATCCGGCGTATGCCTTCAGGGCGCGTGCGTCAGCGAAACGGGAACGGTCATCGCCGATCTCCGCGAGCACTCGGGCGCCGAGAAGGCTGCCGAGGCCGGGGAAGCTGGTGATCACGTCAGCGTCCGGGTGCTGCTGAAAAGATGGCTCGACCGCCTCGGCGAGGTCGTCGACGCCTTCCGCGGCGGCGTCAAGCTGGCGGAGGAGAGCAAGCATCTGCCGCCCCATGGCCTCCTCCGCCAGCGGAGGCTCCAGCGGAGGCTGGTGAGCGTACTCGGCTCGGAAGACTTCCCGCAGGCGTATGGTCTCGGCCTCCGTGCGGCGCTGGCGGCCGCCGCGCTTGAGCGCGGCCGTGATCTGGGTCTTCGTCATCTTCGCGGCCCTGGCCGGGGTGGGTGCGACGGCCAGGATGGCCCGGGCCTCGGGGTGGGCGAGGCCGCCCTTGCGGCCGGTGACGAAGGCGTCCAGCGCGGCGGGGTAGTACTCGCGCAGCAGCGAGCGGAGCTGGTTGGCGACCGTCTGGCGGTTCCAGACCGCGTCCTGCTGGGCGCGGGCGAGCACCGCGACGGCCCGGGCGAGTTCGCTGTCGGTCGGCAGCGGACGGTGCATGTGCAGGTCCGTGCGCAGGATGTTCGCCAAGACCAGGGCATCGCCGGGGTCGGACTTCTTGCGGCTGACGCCGTGGCGGTCGCGGTAGCGGGAAGCGGCGAGTGGGTTGATCGCGAAGACCTGCCGCTTGCCGGCCCGCAGGACCGACACGAGCAAGCCGCGGGAGGTCTCGATCGCCACCGGTATCGGCTCGGCCTCGGTGTCGCCGTGTTCGGCGAGCAGGTCCAGCAGCTTGCGGTAGCCGGTCACGTCGTCGCTGACGCGGGCCTTGGCGAGCATCTTTCCGGTGTCGTCGACCAGGGCGACGTCGTGATGCTTCTCCGCCCAGCCAATGCCGCAGAACACCCTCACATTCGTGCCTTTCATCCGGTTGTTCGCGCTGGTCACGAGCGCATGCGGGCCACGCGGCGACCTAATGCCAGGACTCGTCGGTCCGCCATCTCACAAGCCGTTCGACGCATGCTGGTGGGTTTCGTGACGGTCCGGAGGGCGCCGGGGGCTGCCTGTCTTGACCAAGGTCTCAACGGACCGAAGGGGTGTCGGAGTCACCCCGGCGCCCACCAGACCGCCACGAAGCTCACCACGGAGACGGTGTCGGCCTTCGGTGAGACCTCTCCGGGTCAGGAGAAGGTGGGGGCCAACCGGCATACGGAGGAAATGTGCCGTTGAGCCAAGCGTCCGCAGGTCGCAGCGTTGTGACAGCTCGCCGGGTTGGCGCAGTAAACCGCGCATTCACCGCGACAGCGGTCGCGATGACCTGCGGGAACGCGACTCATGGACAAGATCGGATGCCCGCATGTACTGCGGCTGCCTGTTTCTGCCGTATTCCGGTAGGCCCCCTACAGGGCCCGGAGTGGTACCGAGCCGCGTAACAGGCGGCGTCAGCCGAGGCGGCGGATCGGAGTGTCGGCCAGATAGGCCTCGATGTCCTCGACGGCGTGGCCGTAGTACGTGCGGTAGTTGCTCTGCGATACGTAGCCGAGGTGCGGGGTGGCCAGCAGGCGGGGTGCGGTGCGCATCGGGTGGTCCGCGGGGAGCGGTTCCACGTCGAAGACGTCGACTCCGGCGCCAGCGATCCGGCCCTCGTGCAGCGCGGCGAGCAGGGCGTCCTGGTCGACGAGGCCCGCACGGGAGGTGTTGATCAGGTAGGCGGTGGGCTTGAGCAGCGCCAGTTCCGGGGCGCCGAGGATGCCCCGGGTGCGGTCGCCGAGCACGAGGTGCAGCGAGACGAAGTCGCTGGTTTGGAGCAACTCTTCTTTAGAAGCGGCAAGTTGGACGCCCACCTCGTCGGCATGGTCCTTGGTGAGGTGCTGGCTCCAGGCCGTCACCTCCATGCCGAAGGCGAGGCCGACCTGGGCGACCCGGCTGCCGATCTTTCCGAGGCCGAGCAGTCCGAGCCGGCGACCGTGCAGGTCGGCGCCGACGGTGGACTGCCAGGGGCCGCCACCACGCAGCATGTTGTTCTCGGTAACCACGGAGCGGGCCAGGCCCAGCAGCAGGGCCCAGGTCAGCTCCACCGGCGGGGTGGAGGTGCTCTTGGTGCCGCACACCGTGACGCCATTGCGCTCTGCGGCCGCGTAGTCGATGACCGAGTTACGCATGCCGGAGGCGATGAGCAGCTTGAGTCGAGGCAGCCTGTCGAGCAAGGAGGCCGGGAACGGGACCCGTTCGCGCAGGGTCACGATGATGTCGAAGTCGGCAACCGCCGAGACGAGCTCGCCCTCGGAGGCGACGTGTCCGGTGAGGCTTACGACCTCGACCCGGTCCTGAACGGGGCTCCAGTCGGCCAGGGTGGTGGCGACGTCCTGGAAGTCGTCGAGCACGGCGCAGCGCAGGCGCATATCAGTCCTCTCCATAGGGTCTGAGGGTGGGTCGGAAGGAGGATAGATCGGCGGGGGTGGTATCCAGGCCCTCGGAGGAGATAGGCATGAGAGCCGCCCCACGTGGGGCGGCTCTCATGCCTATCTCCTCCGAGGGCCTCACAACGCGGCGACCTGCGGGCTCTTGGCTCAACGGCGCGTTTCCTCCGTATGCCGGTCGGCCCCCAAGATGAGACATCCGTTCCGATCAGTCCGGGACCCAACCTTGCGGAGCGCGTCTCGGACCTCGTACGCACTGCATTAGGGGTATACCGGACACCGCTGGTCCTGTGCCCTGTGGAGCACCGGGAAAGGCTCCGGCCCCGGGGCCGGCCCCGGGGGCCTTACGGCTGGGGCGTGCAGAAAGCGACCGGGCTGCGCAGGCCGGAGTGGTTGAACGCGCGGATGCCGAAGAACACGTTGTCCTTGGACAGGTCGACGGCGTACCGGGTCACGTTCCCGGCTCGGATGACGTGGGTCCACTCCGGTTCGGTGGTCTCCCGCCACACCACCTCGTACCCGGCGAGGTCCGGCTCGGGGCCTCGTTCCCACGCCAGCTCGGTGGAGTTGCCGAGGGCGGCGGTGCGGATCTTCGCGCCGCGCGGGGTACCGGGGGCCTGGGCGAGCGACCACAGGGCGGCCGCGTTCACCCGGGCCACTCGGGCGATGAAGCCGAAGTCGCAGAACTCGGGCAGGTCCCCGTACTGCTTGCCGTCCACCATCCGCACGTCCTGGTGCTGGTGCGCGTAGTTCTCGGCGGGCTCGGTGAACCGCGCCGCCGGAAAGCCCTGCTGCAGGAACGGGATGTGGTCGCCGCTGCGCAGATAGCGGTCGCGGCGAAAGATCACCCGCACCCGCATTCCCGTCGCGTCGTTCTCGGCGGTGTCCCGGACGAACCGGGCCAGCTGGCGCGAGGACGAGTCGTTCTCGCCGCCCACCGAGCGCCGCACCTCGGCCTGCTCCGGCGTCTCCGCGGTCGGCACCCCCTCGGCGAACAGCCGGATCGTATACGGGTCGCGCGAACCGTCCTCGGCGGTCGGGCTCCCACGATGTCGTTGGTGAACATGCCTTGTACGTCGGCCTGCCGGCCCCGGTACGTCCGCGCCATGTGCCCGGCCCCGTACAGCCCCTGCTCCTCACCCGCCACCGCCGCGAACACCAGGGTCGCGGCCGGCCTCCGGGTCGCGAAGACCCGGGCGAGTTCCAGGACGACGGCCACGCCGGAGGCGTCGTCGTCGGCGCCGGGCGCGTCGCCGGTGGCGTTCATGGGGTCGCTGTTCCGCGAGTCGTAGTGCCCGGAGACCACGTAGATCCGGTCGGGCGTGACCGACCCACGCAGCGTGGCGACGACATTGGTGATCCTGGTCGCCACCGGGACACGGGGAGCGGGCTGCTGTACGTACGACTGGAGCTCCACGGTCATCCGGCCAGCGGATGCCTGCGCGCGGCGGCGCAGCTCGGCGAGGAGCCAGTCGCGGGCCGCGCCGACGCCGCGTACGGGATCGTCCTGGGCGGACAGGGTATGCCGGGTGCCGAAGGAGACCAGTTTGCGGACGGTCGCCTCGATACGGTGCGGGTCGATCTCCCGCAGCAGTGCGCGGAGTTCGCGCGAAGAGGGTTGTTCGGTGGGCCGGTGGCGGGCGGGGCCTGGGGGCCGCGCCGGCCCGGACTGTGCTGGTCCCGCCGCTGGTGACATCGCCGCTGCCGACGACAGCCCCAGGGTCGTCGCACCGACCGTGGCCGCGCCGAGCACCGTACGCCGCGCCGTGCCTCCTCTGCCGTGTCCGCTGTTCCCCTCGTGACCGCTGTGTCTGCTGCCCGCGTTCTCGCCCGGCTGCGTCATGCCGCCATCGTCACGCCCGCCTCAACACCCCCGCAAGGTCCGGTTTCGGCCCGGCGAGAAGGGCTGTCGGGCCCGAGCCCGAGGGTGCCAGTTCCGGGCCCTGCAAGGGAAAGTCGGGGAGCGCTCATCGGACGGTGGTGAGGCAGGCGGTATATCAGTCGGTGAGCTTGTCGATGGCTGGGTCGGTGTACTGCTCCTTGTCGTATAGGTCGACGTGGCTGGCCCCCTCGATCCGGTGGAGTTCCTTGGGGCCGGTGGCGCGCTGGTGGATCTCGACGGCCATCCAGGAGGTGACGGCGCGACTGCCGACGATCTGGAGCAGGAGCCGAGGGGCGATGAGCGGGACGGCGTGGAAGGCGTCGAAGGACGCCGGCTTGTCAACGCTTCGCCAGTCGAGGAACTTCGCGGAGCGTTCGTGCCGGCCACGAGGAGTGCAGCAGTACTCGAAGCCTTCGACACAGTGCCCGGCTCGTCGGCGAACTTTCCTCCAACGACCTCGACTTCGCTGCCTGGTGGACCGAACGCCGTGTCAACAGCGCCAGTTGCGGCACCTCGCCGGAGCCGAATCCCTCCCCCTGACCACCGGGGATGACAGTGTGTCCTGCGGGCTGCGCGCCACTGGCTGGCGCGCAGCCGACCGGGTGTTCCTTGTGGGGGCTCAGGGCCTTGCGGTGGCGCCTATCCCTCTCGCCGGGGGAGAGCCGAGTTCAGGTGTCGGTCGACTTCTTGATCTTCTCGGCGGCCTCCTGTGTCTTGCCATGGAGCTCTTCGGCCTTGCCCTCGGCTTGCAGGCGTCGGTTGCCGGTGGCCTTGCCGGTGGTCTCCTTCGCCTTTCCCTTGAGCTGTTTGGCCTTGCCCTGTGCCTTGCTCATGGCTCTGCCTTCCTTCCTGCTGCGATAGTGGTGTGGTTTTCCTTCCGTCACGCCGGGCGTGCGTCCCCCCTGGGGACCTCGAACCGCAATGGACGCCGCGTCCGTTGCGGCGGCGTGCCGGGCTGGGGGTGTTCGTCGCCCCCGGATATCGGATGGCGGACGGGCCACCGATCGTTGTGTTCGCGCGCCACCCCCGCTTCTACCAGTAGTGCCGGTGGCCGCCGATCGCGTGTCCGGCCGCACCGAGGACCCATAGGGCGGCGCCGATGACGAGCAGGGCTGCACCGATGGTCCACAGGATGGAGATGCCGGTCAGGAATCCGATGACGAGGAAGAGGATCCCGAGGACGATCACGATGCCCTCCACTTGTAGGGAAAGTCTCTCAACCACCCTCCTACCCTTGTTCCTTCAGAACATGGCCCTGCGCGGGCTGGCACGTGCGGGAACGGACCCCACGCCTTCACCACGACCGGGCACCCAGCGACCTCGTCCTGCCCTCTCCGCCACGTTTGCGATACACACAGTCCGGGTGGGTTTCCAGTCCTCGCGAGAGGGGCCGGGAACCCACCCGGACTCTTTGTGCTGGGCGGTGGAGTGGGGCGAAGCCGGAGAGCGTTGCCCCACTGCCGGGTGGGATCACCCGCGATTGCCGAGTTCGGCCAGCCGGACGGCGTGGCCGGGGATGTTCTGCTTGGCGCGGATGTCGATGAGGCCGGACCACGTCAGCTGGGAGTCGGAGACATGCTGGCCGTCGCGGTCGTGGATGCGCAGCTGAGTATCGGCGCTCCAGGATCCCTCGGGTATCAGCTCCAGCAGGTCCATCAATTCCACGGCATTGCGGTGCAGTACCTCGATGCGCTGAGGGTGGGTCGTGCCGGCGATCAGGTCGTCGATGGCCTGGGCATCCATGGCGGGCTGATTGTCCACGACGACGCTGGTGGCGCCGCCGAGCAGCTCGCGTGCCGCGGTCGTCAGGACACGATCGCTGAGAGCGATGTGCGCCAGCAACCACGCCACATCAGCGTGCTCGGCGTCCGTGATCGGCAAGGCGTCGGTGATGCCTTCAGCCGCTTTGACGAGTCTTTGGTAGGCATCGGTGAGGTCGGTGAGATTCATCAGCGGTCTCTTCCAGGAGTTCCAAGTCATGTGAGCCGGTATCGGTACCGGCCTGGGGCCGCATGCGTGTCGTCAGGCGGTCTGCTTGCGGCGGGAGAGAGCGACCAGGTCGATGAGGCAGAGGACGGCGACGACGGCGGAGAACCACTGAACGGCCTGAAGGAGGGGAATGGCGCGGGCGAGAAGGCCGACGCCGATGACGGGTACGCCGACGCCGAGGTAGACCACGACGTAGAAGCTGGAGATGACGTCGGCGTGGCGGTCCGGGGGAGCGGTGCGGTTGACCTCGGTGATGCTGCCGAGGAAGGCCATGCCCTGGCCGACGCCGCCGATGACCGTGGCCACGAGCAGCAGCGGCAGGGAGGAGATACCCCCGGCGACAGCGAGCAGGACGAGGCCGGTGGCAAGGAGCGCGAGGCCCGTGATCTGGAGGATGCGTGCCTGCTTGCCGTAGGAGAGGAGCTGGGCGAGGCAGGAGCAGGCGAGCATGAGGGTGACGGCACCGCCGGCGAGCGCGAGGCTGGTGCTGCCGGAGAGCTTGGTGACATAGGTGGGCACCAGGGCGAGGAAGAGCCCGACGACGGTGAAGGCAAGGAAGCCGGCCGTGCCGCTGGTGCCGAAGACGCCGCGCACGGACGGGGGGATCGACGGGCGCCGGGGCCGCCACTTGGTGGCGGGGCGGGCGACCGGCAGGAGCAGCACGGCGATGAACGCCGGCACCAGCAGGATGATCTCGACGATGAACGGGAGCTTGTAGGGCGCGGGCGCGTACTGAGCGAGGATGCCCGCGAGGAGGGGGCCGGTGCCCAGGCCGCCGACGGAGGCGACGGTGGAGACCAGCGCGGCGCGGCGGCGGTTGCCGGTGGGTTCGGCCTCGTTGAGGGCGGCGGTCAGCGCGCCGGAGGCCGCGCCGACGGCGAGGCCCTGGAGCAGGCGGGCGCCGAAGAGCCAGGCGACGCTGGTGGCCATGGCGAAGGCGGCGGAGCCCAGTGCGGCGACGATCACGGCGGGGACCAGGACCTTGCGCCGGCCGATGGCGTCGGAGAGCGGCCCGCCCTTCGCGAGTGGCTGCGCCGGGCCCTCTTCCGAGAGAACGCCGCCGGGCGTTCAACCTGAACGACAGGCTACTCCCGTGAGGGAGGTGACCTGAAGGAAGCATGGCGTGACCATCCTGCAGATGCTCGAGGCCGAGCGGGCTGAGAGCGGCTTCTGGGCGTGCACGGACACTGCCGTGACCACCGACGGCGCGTGGACGACGAGTGACGACGAGACCGCGCAGGCGCGTCGGCCTGATGCTTTATTACCCCGGGGCCACCGTCCGGCGCGCCGACACACGGCACGAAGCGGCAGCACGCCGCAGCCCCGTCCGCGTACCGCTCACCTCCGGGTCACGGCCGAACCGGCGGTCACGCCGCCGTCGACGACGATGGTCTGGCCGGTGGCATAGCCGGACAGCGGGCTCAGCAGCCAGGCGGCCGCGTTGGCCACCTCCTCGCAGGAGCCCAGCCGGCCCAGCGACGCCCGGCGCGCACGCTGGTCCAGTGCGTCCGGGTCGCGGTAGAGATCGCGCAGCAGTGGCGTGTCGGTGGAGCCGGGGCTGACCACGTTGACGCGGATGCCGTCGCCTGCATACTGCAGCGCCGCGGATTTGCTCAGCCCGATCACGGCGTGTTTGGTCGCCGAGTACAGCGGGCTCTGGGGTATAGCCGAGGTGCCCCGCCACCGAGGCGCAGTTGACGACGGCCCCGCCGCCGGTGGCCAGCATGGCCCGGATCTGGGCCCGCGTGCACGCCCACACCCCGCGCAGATTGGTGCCCACCACGCTGTCGAAGTTCCCGGCCGTGTCCTGGTGCAGCGGGTTGAACACGCCGAACGTGCCCGCGTCTGAACGCCCCGTCCAGCCGCCCGAACCAGTCGGGGGCCTCGGCCACGCACGTGTACCCGCTCCTCGTTCGCCACGTCACAGGGCGCCACCAGGACCTCGGAGGCGGGCAGATCTTCGGCGGTCTCCCGCAGGGTCTCCGCCCCGCGGCCGACGAGGACGACCCGGGCGCCGAGTCCCACGAACAGCCGGGCCGCCGCCCGGCCGATCCCGCTGCCCGCTCCGGTGACCATCACGACCCGCTGGCCGAGTTCCAGGCTCATGGGGTGCCCCACTCCGTTCGTGTCCATCAGATGTTTCGTGTCCATCAGATGTGCAGTCCGCCGTTGACGTCGACGACCGTGCCGGTGGTGTAGCCCGCGTGCTCGCCGCACAGGTGCCGCACCATCCCCGCCGCCTCGGCGACGGTCCAGAAGCGGCCGGCCGGGATGTGGCTGACCCGCTCGGCGGTCCAGCTCTCGGGCCGGTCCTCCCCGGCCCGGCGAATGCGCTCGGTGCCGATGACCCGTGCGCGACGGCGTTGACCGTGATGCCGTGCGGGGTCAGTTCGAAGGCGCACTGCTTGGTGAACCCGATGACGCCCGCCTTGGCCGCGATGTACGCGGCGTTGCTGAAGCGGGTGTACGTACGGCCCGCCACCGACGCGAGGTTGACGACCCGCCCCCAGCCCGCGGCGACCATCGTGGGCACGCACAGCCGCGTCAGAGTGAAGACGCTCGTCAGGTTGTGGGTGACCCGTGCTCGAGGCCGGCCTCCGTCAGCTCGGTCAGGGGGCGTGTCCGGGTGTCACCGCCGACGCCGTTGACCAGGACACCGGGCCGCAGGCCGGCCGGCAGCGCGGCGAACGCCGCCTCCAGGGCCCGTACGTCGGTCACGTCGGCCACCAGGGAGTCGCAGGCCAGTCGGTCGCCGAGCTCCCCGGCGACGCGCCGCACCGCCTCCGCGTCGTGGTCCACCAGGATCAGCCGCATGCCCTCGGCGGCCAGGCCCCGGGCCACCTCGGCGCAGATTCCGCCGCCGGCGCCCGTGACCAGGGCCACGTCGCGTGGTGCTGTCACCGTCATGTCGTCCTCCAGCCGGTGTCCGGCCGCCATGTCGCCAGGCACCTCGTGCGCCGCAGCAGTTCCTCGGTGGGTTCGACGCCGGTGCCCGGACCGGCCAGGGGCAGGACCCGGTGCGCCTACCTCACCTCACCTCACCGAACACTTCGCCGGCGCCTTCCCGGTGTGGCTCGCCCCGGAGCAGGTCCGCGTCATCCTCATCGTGGACGAACTCACCGACTACGCCCGCGAGGTGCGTGACGCGCTCCTCGACGCGGACATCCGCGCCGACATCGACACCGGCGACGGCCGCCTCAACGCCAAGGTACGCACGGCCGTCACTCGCAAGATCCCGCTGATCGTCGTCGTGGGCCGCCGCGAGGCCGAGGAACGCTCCGTGACCGTATGCGACCGCTCGGGCAAGGAGACCCCGATGCCCCTGGACGCGTTCGTCGCGCATGTCACCGACCTCGTAAGGACCAAGAGCCTGGACGGCGCGGGCCACCTGCGCCCCGAAACCGGCACGGCGACGGTCTGACGGAACACCGGGCGCGGGGGGCATGCGCCTCCAGAGGCCATCGGTCCGCAGGATCGCCAGTCGCCCGGTCCGTTCCGGCGGGGTTCGTGCCGTCCCGAGGCCTTCTGCGGGTCGGCACCGTACGGGAACTGCTCGAGCCCGGCCTGCCCGCTGGTCGGTCAGGTGCGGCAGCGCAGCATTTCCAGTGGCGGGTGTGCGAGGAGGTCCGCCCAGAAGTCCTCGCCGAACTGTCGGATGCCGGCTTCGGAGATCTGCAGTGGAATCCACTCCACTTCACCGAACGCGGTTGCCCGCAGGCACTCCTCGTAGACCTCTCGCCGCGGAGCTGTGGTGACGATGCTGATCGGCTGAGGGTCGAGGAGAGCCGTGACCCGCGCCCGCGGGCCTGTCTCGGTTTCCTCGCCGGTCGGTTCGCAGCGGAATCCGTACTTGTCCAGGGACGGGCAGTCGAACCGGTAGTCGGGTTTCTGGGCGAGCATGAAGAACTCTCCACCCTTTACCAGGTTCCGATGGATGTTGCGGCACATCCGTTTCATCGCCGCGATGCCCTCGGCATAGTTGAGACATTGCACTGCCACCGCGATGTCGAAGCGCTGGCCGACAGGCCGCAGCTCGGCCACGTCACCGACTTCGTAGCGCACACCCAGCGGATCACGCCGCTCGATCTCCCGCGCGGCGGCGATCATCGCTTCGGAGATGTCGACACCCAGGACGTCCGTGGCACCACGCCGCTTGAGCTCCCGGCTGTAGAAACCGGTACCGCACGCCAGGTCGAGAACCGACCTTCCGCTCACGGCCCCAACCATGCCGAGAAGGCTCGGTACCTCCCCGTAACGTGTCAGCGGCAGGGACTTGAACCCCTCGAACGCCTCACCGATCCCGTCGTACTGCTGCGCGCTCACGTGCCGCCCCTTTCTGCGTTTCGTCCTGTACGGGTCACGTCGGCCTTCCGGATTCACAGGCCGACCGGGGATGCAGTCGCGGCAGAAAGTCTCCTCCGCCTCTGTCCAGCCGCCGTATTGGCAGATGGCACGAAATAACCGGCCGCGTGACCTCCCGTCGTCCAACCCGCCCCGGCGCCCGACGATGGCCCCACCCTCCTGAACCGTTGGACACTGGCTGGCGGGCGCGCCCCACCGTCAGGTCCGGTCCGCCCGACAGGGTCGCTGCTGCCGGTAGCCAGCCAGGTCGGGCTTGGCGAGTTCGTTGTCGACCTCGACGTTGATCGTGCCGGAGAAGTTAACGTTCTCGCCAGGATGTGGCTCGCCTTGAGGGAGGTCGGCGTGCGGCCTCCCTTGTCGGGGCTGGGTTGAAAACAAGTCGTCGGCGAGCGGGCATGGATGGTAGGCAGTGGGAATGACTACTCACGGCCTTGACGTCATGGAGCATTTTGTCGCGGAACGTGCCTGCGAGCGTTTGATTCTGGAATTCGTTCGCCGGCTCGACCTTGGTGAGCCGGGCACCGTGTGCGAGCTCTTCACCCCCGACGGAGCCTGGGAATGGCCGTATGACGGGCGCCGGATTGAAGGCCGGGAAGCCCTGCGCGCCTACTTCGGTTCGCGACCGACGGATCGCTTGTCCCGCCGGATGTGCACGAACATCCTGGTTACCGTCGACTCGCCGGACACTGCGGCGGCGACCACATACTTCGCGACCTACAGGGTCGACGGGTATACCGACGGGGCGCTGGTTCCGCCTCGGTTACCCGCGAACGTCGGCCACTACGAGGATACGTTCCGTAAGATCGACGGCGTCTGGCTCCTGGCGAAGCGGACCCTCATCCTGCCCTTCGGCGGGCCGACGGAACACCTTGCCAGTCCCAGCCGGCCCTGAGCGGAGTCGTGATGATCAGACAACAAGAGTGAACCCGCCTCTGATCGGGCCGGGGTGGACTCAGTGGTGCTCGCGGGTGAGTGGTGCCACCACAGCCGGATGCTCGCCCGGCGAGACACCGATGCCGGATAGATGGTGCCCATGACGACAGCGGGATGGCAATGTCCAGCAGTAGCTTGACGCTCGCGATCACGGGCATGGGAACTGTACTGCCCAGCCAGCGCATGACGTTGAGCACTTCGCGCAGGCTGTCGGCCAGCAGCATCACGGCCAGCGCTGCGACGATCAGCCGCAACCCCGTGGAGAGTGGCCGGCCAACCGTCCGTGCGTAGCGCAAGGTCCATCGACGGCGGCCCAGTGTCGGTGACGTCGGCCGGGGTGACCATGACCAGCAACCGGCTACCGGGCGCAGGCCGCCGGTAGCCGCCCTCGGCAGTCTGGGTGTAGATGCCTGGTAGACGATGAACTCGGCCTCAAGCCAGGTCTTTACGGTCAGCCCGCGGCCGGCCAGCCGCACGAGCTGGTGGCGCAGCATCTGTCGTGGCGTTATATCGAGGGGCTGCCTCTTGCTGCACTGCGCATCGACGTGCCAGCACCGTGCGCGGCATCCACGGCAGGGAGCGGATGGCGGAAAGACCGGGGACGGCACGGAGGTCTTGGTAGCCGCTTTCCCAAGAGGTCAGGGTGAAGCCGCCTGCCGGGGCCATGTCGACGTCGGTGGCGAGTACGTGGGCGCACATGTCGGGTCCTCGGTGGCGATGCGGTCGGGGAAGTGACGGGCGCCGTGCCGCTTGGCCTTCAGTCGGCCCTGGAGGTCAGGCAGCGCGACCGGCATCGTGTCCACCTGCCTGGACCGGACGCGCTCTCGATGTTTGTCAAGGCTGAGCCGACCGGTGGTATGGCCTGGAGTCGTCCGCTCGCTGCTGGAGGTGACGCCGGTTGGTGCGGGGTGGTCATCAGACGATCTCTTCCTCGAGTCCGGCGGTCTCGCGGGCGTTGCTGTAGGCGGGGTCTCGTAGGAGCGTCGGCCGGCTACACGCCACCAGATGGTGGCCAGCAGCAGGACCGCGGCCAGGGCGACGGGGGCGTAGTTGAAGGTCTCGGTCGTCACCGGGTAGCTCTGAGGGAGCAGAAAGAGCACGGTCATGAAGGTCACCCAGAGCACGGCGATCCCGCCGACGAAGGGGCCCCAGCTGCCCAGGGTCCAGGGGCCGGGGCGGAAGGTGCGGCGGTTGCGAAGGCGCAGGAAGATCGGGATGGCGTAGGCGGGGGTGATGCCGATGACGTTGATGGCGGTGACCGCGCCGTAGGCGGTGGTGCTGTACAGGGACGGGGCCGCGAGGACGCCGGCGACGACGACGGACAGCCACACGGCGTGGACGGGTGTGCGGGTGCGGTCGGAGACCCGTCGCCACCATCGTGACCCCGGCAGGGCGCCGTCCCGGGAGAAGGCGAAGACCATTCGGGAGCACGCGGCGACCTCGGCGTTGCCGCAGAACAGCTGGGCCACGATCACGATGAGTAGGAGGATCTTCGCGCCACTGGTGCCGAGGGCGTCGAGGAAGATTTGCGCGGGCGGCACGCCTGTGTCGGTGTTCTGGGTGCCGCTGTAGTCCTGGATGGCGAAGGTGAGGCCGGCGAGGAGTACGCCGCCGGCGAGCCAGGACCAGGTGATGGCACGGACAATGCCGCGGGCGGCGTTGATCTGCGCGCCGGTGGTCTCCTCCGACAGGTGGGCGGAGGCGTCGTAGCCGGAGAAGGTGTACTGGGCGAGCAACAGGCCGATCAGGATCACGTACCAGTGCGAGTTCCAGCCGGTGTCGTTGACGAACTTCCCGAAGACGAACGATGCGGACTGGTGGTGTGAGGGCACGGCCCACAGCACGCCGACGATGACGGCGACGCCGGTGATGTGCCACCAGACGCTGATGGAGTTGAGGATGCTGACCAGGCGGACGCCGAAGAGGTTGAGCAGACCGTGCAGGAGAAGGATGCACAGGTAGATGACCATGGTCTTGCCGGGTGTCGGCTCGAAGCCCCATTGAAGGTTGGCGAAGGCGCCGGTGAACAGGGCGGCTCCGTAGTCGATGCCGGCGATGGCCCGAGAAGGCCGAGCAGATTGAGCCAGCCGGTGTACCAGCCCCATCTCTTCGAGCCGAGCTGATCCGCCATGTAGTACAAGGCGCCCGAGGTCGGGTACGCGCTGGTGACCTCTGCGAGGCCCGCGCCAACGAACATGACCATGATGCCGACGGCGATCCAGCCCCACATCATCACCGCTGGCCCACCCGTGTTGAGGCCAAAGCCGTACAGGGTCATGCAGCCGGACAGGACGGAGATGACCGAGAAGCTGATGGCAAAATTACCGAACGATCCCATACGCCGGGTGAGGACCGGCTTGTACCCGAGCGTGCGCAGTAATTCGTCGTCGCGTGGGTCCTGCGGCTGCCGTTCGACAAGGCGGAGTCGTCGGCTGCGGATGGACACGAAAGACCTCCAACTTTGGGGACTGGCGCACCGTCCTCAAAGGCGGTCGCGCCCATGACAACTGATCAGTTCGACGTTCCCGCCGCAGCCAAGCACTGGCCCGCGCACGCAGGAAAGCGACGGCGGCCGACTCCGGACGGTAGGAATCGTCGGCGACGTGGATCCATGGCTGCAAGACCGCATGAGGCCCCAGGGCTTCGAACACCATCGCCGCGTCGACGTACTGATGCACAGCCTCAGCGGAACCGACTGCGCGACCGCGGCGAATCCGTCCCGGCCTGTCGGCGGCAGCCGCGGCCCTGCTGGCCGCTGCCTCAGGCTCTGGCCTCGATGTCGTCCTGATCTTCCGCGAGCAGCCGCGAGCATTGGGAGGATGCGGCCGAGGCTCTGGCTGCGCCGCTCACAGCCCAGGAACTCAGGAGGGTGACCGGTGAACTCGCTCTGAAAGGAGGTACAGGCCCTGACGGAGTCTGCCCACGGCCGGGCGGCCAAGGCACTGGGCCTCACCTGCACGGGTCCGCTGAGATGGGGCTTGCTCGGCGTCACCCTCGCACGCCGAGCTGGGGACCGATGGCTACAGGTGAGCCGGACGGCGAAGACGAACACGGGCAGGAAGCGGGGGAGGGCGTCGTGGGGGCCTCTCTGCTCGTGCCCCAAGATATCCCGCGCCCCGCCTGCGCGGGGTGCACGACTGGCGGGATCGACGGCGAGTGGGAAGACCTGGACTACCTCACGCAACCCGTCGTGTCCCTGGACTGAGCCGACATCGACCACGACCCGGAGTTCCCTGACGAGCGGTGGCGGACCTTCGCCAAGTCCTTGCCCTGCTCGCCGAAGCGCAGGGAGTGAGGACGACCGTCCGGGACGAGTGGATCGAACGAGCCTTCCCCCAGTTCCTCGGCATCCAGGCCCCCGCCCGGTGCTCCCGTGGCTATGCTGGACCAGTGGGCCGCCGTCGACGAGGGCTGCGAGTCCACCGTCCCCTCTGGCCTTCTGGAGGCCGCCGCGTGCCCACCCTCGTAAGGACGATCGCGGCAGCGGCCACGATGACCCTTCTGTACGTTGTCAGCCCGCCAACAGCCCAAGCCGCCGCCCTGGGCGGCCAGGTACAGCCCGGGGCGGTGTCCTGCGCGGGGTCCGTGCCGGGCTGCGTGCGGAGGCTCGAACACACCTTGGCCACCGTCCGCGACGAACTGGGCTGCGACCACCGCGCGCCCTTCGCCGCGCTGTACGTGCGCGTTCAGGAATCGTTGCAGCACGTCCTGCGGGACCGCCCCACGTTCTTCACGGAGCCGACGTGGGCGGCCCGCGACCTCAACGCCGCGTTCGTCAGCCGCTACCTGGACGCCTACCGGTCCGACCGGAACGGACAGCCGGTGCCGCGTGCTTGGAGCATCGCCTTCACCGTGGCACGCACGGGGCAGACCAATGCCGCACAGGACGCCCTGCTGGGAGCCAACGCGCACATCCAGCGTGACATGTCCTACGTACTGGCCGAGCTCGGCCTCGTCGCCCCGAACGGGATCTCGCGCAAAGCCGACTTCGACCGTGCCCAGGCTGTTCTCGACCGCGCGTACGAGCCCGCCGTCCAGGACCTCACCCGCCACTACGACCCGCTCCTCGCCGCGGCGGACGCCCGGTGGAACCCGGTCGCGAACCTCACCGCGCACGAACTCCTCGTACTGTGGCGGCGCAACGCCTGGCACTACGCCGAGCGCCTGACCGCGGCCGCCACCCCCGAGGAGTTCCGCAGGGTCTCCGCGGCCATTGAGGACAACGCCGCCGCCTGGGGAACCCTGCTGGCCGCCGTACAGGTACCGGGCTACCGCCTCGTACGGGACGGCTACTGCCGTGGCGGCCGGACCGGGACGCCGGTGTCCCCGTCGCGGGCCTGGACGCCACCGCAGTTGCCCGCGTCGCTGGCATCGGGCCGCCTCCCGCGGGGAGACTGAACGACACGCTTCTCCAGCGGCAGGACAAGCGACTGGATGCTCCAGCGGTACGGATGCTCGGGCTCGTCGGGGCAGGCGAATATGTTGAGCTCGCCCCAGCGGCCCACAGTGATCCCCGTCGGCATGGCGCAATGGTGAGTGGGCCGGTTCCGGTCCTCCAGCGGATTCCAGCTTCCGCTGCCGCCGTCCCATTCCGAACTGTCGGTGGTCAGCAGCAGGCGCATCGGTGCCGCGCAGGTCAAGCAGTCCATCGGGTACGGATCGGTCGCGTGCCAGGAGGCGAAGCCGCCCACGCGCCAGCCGGGCGGGATGGACAGGTCGTACTGGTAGCCGGGCGGCTCTGTCGCGCATCCGTCCACCGCCTGCTCGGCCTCCTCTTCGAGTTCGAGGGCTTCCTCCCAGGCGTCGATCCGGGCGTAAAGTTCCCCAGACAGAAGGCCGGCGAACGGGCAGGTGGCCACCTGCTCCGGGTGCAGCACACAGGGCTCGGGCACGAAGCCGTCGGACCCGACGACCAGCGGCTGCGGCGGCGCGGTCAGCACCTCGCCACTCGCCTTTTCGAAGCGTTCACGACGCCGGGCTTCGCTTTGGGCCCGAACAATGCGGCGGGCACCTACTACGGGCGGACGGCTGGCATCGGCCAGGTCAACCCGCCGAAGCTGCGGATCAGGTACACCAAGTAACTCCGCGACAGCCAGCCAACTCGACACACGACCCCAACGACGGCTAGGGGAAAGCCACAGCGAGGCTTATCCCGATTATCATTTGCTAACCTTTCCTTTAGCGAGACTTGACCGGGCCATTGTTGACGCTTCGACAATCCTGCTGAAGTCGGTTGACGTTTACTGGCACCGAGGCTGCATGTCGGCATCCCCCACCGTGGGTGTTGCCCTGGCCTCCTCGATGATGCTTGTGCACGTCTGATGGTCTCGCGTCCCCAGTGAACGGTTCGGTCATGCCGCTGACGCCGCCTTCTCTCTCGCCTGGTGCGGGAGACGGGCGGCGTCGGCGGTCTGGCCCGGCGAATGCGAGAAGAAGAGATGAGACCGGTCTTCAAGAGGCCGACCCGAGTGGCCATTGCCGGCCTGCTCGCCACGGCTGTCGTGGTGGGGGCCGCCGCCCCTGCGGCGCTGGCCGCACCATTGCCCGCACCTCAGCCCGGCCCCAATGAGGCTGTACAGGCGCATGCGCGTGCCGTCCTCACTGGAGCCGCCGCTCGCACCGGTACCGCGGCTCCCGCTGACGCGAACAGCATGAAGGCGTTCCCGGCGTGGGCCACCGTCGAGGAATACGGGCAATTCCTTGACATGTTGCGCACCGAATACAACAAGTCCTCCAAGGAGAGCCACTTCTCCGTCGACTTCCAGCTCGAGGGGACGCCAAGGTCTCCCTGTGGTTCAGGCGCGCGGACCTCTACTTCGAGGGCTGGACAGCCGGCGACACGTTCTACTACTTCAAGGACGCGCAGGTGCCGCCCGCCGTCAAGTCGGCCAAGTCGCCGCTCAAGAATCTCGGCTTCGGCGCCGGCTATGACGCCCTGGGTGTCGAGGCAGGACGCACGCTGGGGCAGACGTCGTTCCAGACGGCGCTCGTCACGCTCGGCAATGCGGAGAAGAAGCTGAAGGAGCCGAAGGGGTTCCCGAAGGAGCAGCTCGGGGATCTCATCCTGCTCGGCCCGGAAATGGCCCGGTTCGACGGGTTCGCCAGTACTGTCAAGAAGAACTGGGAAACGGGGGATGGGTTGCCTCGTCGAAGCTTGTCGACACCATCAAGAGCTGGGACGGTCTCACCAAACTCGCGGCCGGTGAGGGTGGGGACGTCCGCATCGGCGGCCAGAACATGACCCAGGAGCTGGCTGAGAGGATCCTCGGGAAGGACGGGGCGCGCTGGCGGCCTCCGGCGGGGAGACCACCGGCGGCCGTGTCTCGTGCGTAAAGAACCCTGGAAAGCGGTCCAAACGTTCCGTCGATCCGTGTGAAGAGGCGGTGGCTGCGGGCCAGCGGCTGAAGGAGCGTGTTGAGGAGCGTGCGAAGGAGCTCTGCGACGGCTCAAGCGGGGCATCGTGCCTAGGGACGGTGGACTGGGAGAAGGTCCGCAAGGAACTCAAGGCGGACGCCGAGGACCTGGTGGAGAAGAAGCTCCGCACTGTCGACAACGTCAAGGACGTCACGCTCGGCAAGGACTTCTCGGTAGCCCTGGGCGATGCCTCCGGGTTCTACCTGCCGTATGACAAGACCCGCGAGGCCGTGTCCGGCCCCTCCGGTTCGGACAGTGGTCACTCGGGCATTAGCCTGACGAAGCTGGGGGACGCGGCGGGCAAAGCCATGTGGGTCAAGGGCGTTGCCGATGCTTTCACGTCCGACAGCAGCGACCTGGAGAAGGCCGCGGCGCTCACCGCGATGATGCCCGCAGTGGGCAACCTCATGCAGCTGTCTTCTGACGCGGTCAATCAGGACTGGACCCACCTCGGCTTCGACGCGACGTTCGTGCTGCTGGAGGGCGTCGAGTTCCTGGGCCTGGAGGCGGCCGGCCCGGTCGGATGGGCTGTGGCGGCGGTCGAGTTCATCGTGGACCAGTTCATCGGCTTCGCGAAGAAGGACGCGGAGAAGGCCGCGATGCTGGACACGATGCAGCAGCGGTGGCATGACGGCGTCATGAGTGTCGTCTCGGACACCGGCGACAAGGGCTGGATGGCAGGCGGCGGTGCCCGCACTGTCGTGCAGTCCGCAGTGGCCATGATGCAAACGATCGAGGTCCAGCGCGCCACGGCCAAGGGACTGGCCCGCGTCATTAACACCGCCGACGCCTCCGGAGGATCCCGGACGGTGCGGACCTGAGTAAGCAGACCTGGGTGGGAGACCAGCAGTTCGCCGACGCCGACGCCAGGGTCGACGCCCTGTCCGCAAGGTCGGTCGCCGAGATCCGCAAGGCGGTAGCCCGCAGCCTCACGGAGAAACTCAACAAACTCTGGGAAAACAAGGACACCCAGGCGAAATTCGTGACCCCGTTCGGGGAGAGGTGGGCCGAGCTGAGCTACGACGGTCACATCGACGGCCGTGCCCGCAAGGTAGCGGCCTGCGAGAAGGACAGCCGCGGCAATGAAGGACCCTGGTACGACGAGCAGGCATGCGCGATCTGGAACTTCACCCCGAAGCCCATCGACGCCGCTGAAGTCGAGAAGGCCCTCAAGGGCATGGGCTGGGTGGATGCCGGGTTCCTGCCCTTCGACACCCCCATCCTGCTGCAGACCACCGGCAGGTACCTCACCGCCGATGTGAACGCCAAAAAGCTGACCCACATCGACAAGCCCACCGGAACCGATACCGGTCTCTTCGTCTACCGCCGCAACGGACAGCTCAGCACCAAAGACGGCCAGTGGTGCGTGGAGTCCCAGGGCAAGAACATCGGCGAGCCCTATGGCGCGTGGGGCGAGGTCGCTCTGGCCGCATGCCAGAACAAACCCACCCAGAGGTGGCAGCTCGAGCCGGACAACCGGATCACCAACGTCGGCAACGGAACCTTCCTCGCTGTCGAGGCGGAACTGGACCCGAACGAGGACTGTGACGGCTGGGACCACATCTGCAACACCTACCGTCCCAAGGACCGCGTGGTCACCAACGACGTAGACCCGGGGCGCAACGGGCGCCACCGCGACTACGAGACCTGGCAGGCGATCACGCCACCCCCAGCACAGCGACGCTGACCGCTGCGCACTCGGATGGCTCTTACGGATTTCGCCAATCCGTAAGAGCCATCCGGGGCCCTGGCTGCATCCCTCTGACGGCGGCCCCGCTCGTACACCGAGCGGGGCCGCCTCAATGTGGGTCGGCCGCCGCTACTTCGCCCCGTGCGGCTGCCTCTGTCCGGATGTCGCCGAGTAGTTCCCGCACCGCTGCCAGAGAGGTGGATGAGGCCGTCCCGCTGGAGTGTGCGGCCTGTCCTTGGGGTAAGTCCGGGCACCTCTCCATAAATGCGAGAATTCCAGTGTGAATATCCCAAAAGAGCTGTCCGTCGTCGAGAGCGCCTTCATGCTGAACGCGTTCGAGATCGACATCCTCCCCGGAGTCCGCGGCGACCTGGACGAGCCTCTCGCATCCGCGCCTCCGGGAGACCTGGCCCCTATCCTTCTCTCGTTGGTCGAAAGGGGCTGGATCGAGGTGTGCCGGGTGATTCCGTGGACGAGTCCGGACGGACGGTCCGGCTTCCAGCCCAGCACACCC